>NZ_CP150206.1:1895000-6350000 GCF_037969755.1 Paenibacillus sp. FSL W8-0187
AAAAGGCCCAAGCGACTGTTTAGCAAAAACACAGGTCTGTGCGAAGCCGTAAGGCGAAGTATACGGGCTGACGCCTGCCCGGTGCTGGAAGGTTAAGGGGAGCGGTTAGGGAGTAATCCCGAAGCTGTGAACCGAAGCCCCAGTAAACGGCGGCCGTAACTATAACGGTCCTAAGGTAGCGAAATTCCTTGTCAGGTAAATTCTGACCCGCACGAATGGCGTAACGACTTGGGCGCTGTCTCAACGAGAGATCCGGTGAAATTTTAATACCTGTGAAGATGCAGGTTACCCGCGACAAGACGGAAAGACCCCATGGAGCTTTACTGCAGCTTGATATTGGATTTGGGTACGATCTGTACAGGATAGGTGGGAGCCTTTGAAGCATGAGCGCCAGCTTGTGTGGAGGCGACGTTGGGATACCACCCTGATCGTATCTAGGTTCTAACCTGGTACCGTAATCCGGTACGGGGACAGTGTCAGGCGGGCAGTTTGACTGGGGCGGTCGCCTCCTAAAGAGTAACGGAGGCGCCCCAAGGTTCCCTCAGAATGGTTGGAAATCATTCGAAGAGTGCAAAGGCATAAGGGAGCTTGACTGCGAGACCTACAAGTCGAGCAGGGACGAAAGTCGGGCTTAGTGATCCGGTGGTACCGCATGGAAGGGCCATCGCTCAACGGATAAAAGCTACCCTGGGGATAACAGGCTTATCTCCCCCAAGAGTCCACATCGACGGGGAGGTTTGGCACCTCGATGTCGGCTCATCGCATCCTGGGGCTGAAGTAGGTCCCAAGGGTTGGGCTGTTCGCCCATTAAAGCGGTACGCGAGCTGGGTTCAGAACGTCGTGAGACAGTTCGGTCCCTATCTGTCGTGGGCGTAGGAAATTTGAGAGGAGCTGTCCTTAGTACGAGAGGACCGGGATGGACGTACCGCTGGTGCACCAGTTGTTCCGCCAGGAGCATGGCTGGGTAGCTACGTACGGAAGGGATAAGCGCTGAAAGCATCTAAGCGTGAAGCCCCCCTCAAGATGAGATTTCCCAATTCGTAAGACCCCTTGAAGACCACGAGGTAGATAGGTTGGAGGTGGAAGTGCAGCAATGCATGGAGCTGACCAATACTAATCGGTCGAGGGCTTATCCAAAAACTATTTCAATGTGTTGCAAATTCGTTTCGTATCTAGTTTTCAGGTGATCAAAACTGAATTGTAAGTGTACAAGTTATACTTGCAAGGAGGATGATCACGGCATTTGGCGATGCCGGATCCTGAATATACGTTTGGTGGCGATAGCGGAAGGGTTCCACGCGTACCCATACCGAACACGACCGTTAAGCCTTCCAGCGCCGATGGTACTTGGACCGAAGGGTCCCGGGAGAGTAGGACGTCGCCAAGCGGTACATATTCCCTGATAGCTCAGTTGGTAGAGCACTCGACTGTTAATCGAGTTGTCACAGGTTCGAGTCCTGTTCGGGGAGCCACTTATGGAGAGGTGTCCGAGTTGGCCGAAGGAGCACGATTGGAAATCGTGTAGGCGCCAAAAGCGTCTCGAGGGTTCGAATCCCTCTCTCTCCGCCAGCAAGGACTGCATATATGGCCCGTTGGTCAAGGGGTTAAGACACCTCCCTTTCACGGAGGTAACAGGGGTTCGAATCCCCTACGGGTCACCACTTTCTTTAATGCATCAGGGGATGAGAATCCCGTCGGTTCGTCGGAGGGTAACTTCGTAAGCATAGACTTCGCAGTCTCGAACGAAGTGAGAGTATCCCCTACGGGTCACCATTATCTTTAACAACATTCCAGACGGAGGCTTAGCTCAGCTGGGAGAGCATCTGCCTTACAAGCAGAGGGTCGGGGGTTCGATCCCCTCAGCCTCCACCATGATTTATCCCCAAAAAGTGAAGCACATGCTTCGCAAGTAATTCCGATTACTTTTCGGGGGTCCCATATAAGCAACCCTTTTAATGACGCGGGGTGGAGCAGTTCGGTAGCTCGTCGGGCTCATAACCCGAAGGTCGTAGGTTCAAATCCTGCCCCCGCAACCAATTTTATATCGCGATAGCGATAATGCCTCATGGAACTGTGGTGTAGAGGCCTAACATGCCTGCCTGTCACGCAGGAGATCGCGGGTTCGAATCCCGTCAGTTCCGCCATTCTTTACTCTTAGTAATAAGAGCCATTAGCTCAGTTGGTAGAGCACCTGACTTTTAATCAGGGTGTCGAAGGTTCGAGTCCTTCATGGCTCACCATCTTTACCAAGAGAGCTTGAGACGGAATACATATTTACATTGCGGACGTGGCTCAGCGGTAGAGCATCGCCTTGCCAAGGCGAGGGTCGCGGGTTCGATTCCCGTCGTCCGCTCCATTTTGCGCCCTTAGCTCAGCTGGATAGAGCGTTTGACTACGAATCAAAAGGCCGGGAGTTCGAATCTCTCAGGGCGTGCCATTTTTTAAACTAATTTACTTACTCTATTTGAAATTTCATTGTGCCGGTGTGGCGGAATTGGCAGACGCGCGCGACTCAAAATCGTGAGGGAAACCGTGGGGGTTCGAGTCCCTTCACCGGCATTAATTAACGGGATGTAGCTCAGCTTGGTAGAGCACCTGGTTTGGGACCAGGGGGTCGCATGTTCAAATCGTGTCATCCCGATTCGAATCGAAAGACTGCTTTCAGTGTAACTGAAAGCAGTCTTTCTTTGTTATGGATTGAAAATGATGCTAATGGCAAAAGCGGAACTGAATAATTTGACAGCTTCCCGGTCACAATATGAAAAACATTGAATAGAAGGGGATAACCTTGAGTGTTTTTCATTTCTTTAAGAAGCTGTTCAGAAAACGGTGGAGACGCTGGAGACGCGCGATTTGGCCCTGTGCAATCCTATTGATCGCAGGTATCATGATATGGACCGGCCAGAATATAAAGGATCAGATGCATAAGCTGCTCACTGCTGCATCCGACGAAACGCCACTGGCCGTAGAAACGATGCATTACTTGCAGATCGCGGATGATAAGTTGGAAGAACGCCGGCAGGATCAGAGGGAATTTATGCAGAAGCTGAATACCTCGAAGGGAAAGAAGCATGTTCATGTTCGCATCACTTATGTATGTGGCATCGAAGAGCAGGATATGGGTAAGCTTACGGCGGACGGTATTTATGAACTGATGAATAAAAATCCTTTATGGCAGGGACGCTTGGATAACAAAGGAGTAGTTTGGCTGGAGCACACCGTATCCGACCTCTCCCCCGCCTGTAAGAGGCAAGCTTATATGAGTATCGATTCCCAAGGAAACTTAACGTTGTTTGATGGCCCACCGGAAGAAGAGAAAGTGATGCGGACCTTCTTTCAGCTGGATGTCGGTTCGATGGAGTCTTCTTTGCCCAAAGATGTGATCAAGCAGCTTGAAGATGGTATTCGAATCCAAGATATGGAAGAGTATAACAGTGTTCTGTCAACCTTTAGCGATTATGCACGGGATATGGCTGAGAATGTCATGAACCCGACCCCTTAAAATTGTCCCTGCTTTGTCGCTTGGTGACTGAAAATGCTGCTGCCCGGAATTTTTCCGGGCAGTTTTTTGCGTTGGAGGGGGATGTCAGCGGTCTCAATATAGTGGATACGTAACGGTTGCTTAAAGGATCAAAGTTTTTCCTCAACAGAGGTCGATCTTTTGTTATAATGAGAGAACGATACATATGTTCGCTTCATCAGAGGAGAGATTGGTTTGCGCATTTTAGGGATCGACCCCGGGATTGCGATTGTAGGTTTCGGGTTTGTAGATAAGGTTGGAAGTAAAGTCACACCGGTACAGTATGGCTGTATCCAGACGGAAGCCCATACACCGGATGAAGAGAGGCTGCAACACGTGTACGAAGGCATGCAGCAGCTTATTGATAAATATGAGCCTGAGGCCGTTGCTTTCGAGAAATTGTTTTTTAACCGCAACGTAACCACGGCGATGTCCGTATCCCAGGCCAGAGGAGTTCTTATCCTGGCTGCGGTCCAGCGCGGGCTCCCGATTGCAGAATATACGCCGATGCAGGTGAAGCAGGCGATTGTCGGCTATGGCAAGGCCGAGAAGAAACAGGTACAGGAGATGGTCAGGATGTTCCTAAAGTTGCAGAGCATTCCCAAACCTGACGATGTGGCGGATGCATTGGCAGTAGCGATCTGTCACGCGCATTCCTATACACTGAATTCCAAGTTAAATGAGGTATTGCGAAAATGATCGATTTTTTACGGGGACAGGTAGTCCACTTAGAGAGTGAATATATTGTACTGGATGTTCATGGGGTAGGATACCGGGTGTTCTGTCCGAATCCATATGCCTTTGCCAAAACCGAAGGAACCATCACGGTGTTTACACATCATCATGTCCGTGAAGATGCCATCCTGCTGTTTGGATTTCCGACACGGGAGGAACAGAAGCTGTTCCGTAAACTGATCGAAGTCTCGGGTATCGGTCCGCGTGTGGCGCTCGGCATATTGGGCGGGGGATCACCGGATCATGTGGTTTCCGCCATCTACCAGGAGAATGTATCCTTCTTAATCAAGCTTCCGGGAATCGGTAAGAAAACAGCGCAGCGCATGATTCTGGACCTGAAGGACAAGCTTGAGGGATTCGGAAATGCGAGCATGATGACAGGTCTTTTTGCCATCCAGGAGCCTGAATCGGATGATAGCGGCTCGGCGTGGTCCGAGGCTCGCGAGGGGCTGAAGGCGCTTGGTTATACGGATAGCGAGCTGGATAAAGTCTGGCTGAAGATCAAGGATTCCGGCGCAAGCGGCGAATCCGTCGATGTGCTCATGAAGCGGGCACTGCAGCAGCTATTCGCTGGTTAGATAGAGAATCGCTGCAGGAGAGGAGTTTATATAGATGGACGATCGAATTATTTCCGCCAATCTAATGATGGACGAACAGGCTGTCGAGCTTAGTCTGCGTCCACGCTATTTGGCTGAATATATAGGACAGAATCAAGTTAAGGAAAATCTCAAGGTATATATCGAAGCGGCAAAAATGCGTAACGAAGCGCTTGACCACGTGTTGTTGTACGGTCCTCCGGGACTCGGCAAAACGACACTGGCGAATATTATCGCCAATGAGCTTGGCGTTAATCTCCGTACGACTTCCGGTCCGGCAATCGAGCGACCGGGGGATCTGGCTGCACTTCTCACTAATCTGCAGGAAGGAGATGTCCTGTTTATTGATGAGATCCATCGGCTGCACCGGACGGTAGAGGAAGTGATGTATCCGGCGATGGAGGATTTTGCGCTGGATATTATGATCGGGAAAGGGCCAAGCGCACGCTCGGTACGTCTGGACCTGCCGCCGTTTACCTTAATTGGCGCCACTACCCGGGCTGGATTGCTCTCTGCGCCGCTTAGGGACCGTTTTGGCGTGGTAAGCCGTCTGGAATTCTATACGGTGGACGAGCTGAGTTACATTGTGTCACGCAATGCGGATCTTTTGGAGATCGAGATATTAGGAGAGGCAGCAGAAGAGATTGCCCTGAGGTCGCGCGGGACGCCCCGCATTGCCAACCGTCTCTTGAAACGGGTCCGTGATTATGCCCAGGTTCGAGGAGATGGCATGATAACGCCAAGCATCGCTCAGGAAGCGCTGAAAATGCTGCAGATCGATCCGATGGGACTGGACTTTATTGATCATAAAATGTTGAGCGCCATGATCAAAAGCTTCCGTGGGGGACCTGTAGGTCTGGATACCATCGCGGCAACCATTGGAGAAGAAAGCCAAACTATTGAAGATGTTTATGAACCGTATCTCCTGCAGATCGGTTTCTTGCAGCGTACACCCCGGGGACGGGTTGTAACGCCCACAGCTTATCAACATTTAGGTATTCCCTTCCCTGAAGATCGTCGTTAGATTATAGAATCATTACACTCATACCAAATCCTAATAGCTACAGGAGGAAAGACTTAAATGGATAGGAACTGGACGAAATCATTATTCGGTTGGACCACCAAGGGACTCTTGTCACTGGCTGTTGCCGGAACCTTATGGAGCTCGCCTGCAGTACATGCGGCCGCTCCTTCAATAGATACGATTCGAGTTGCGATGTTTTTGGATCTGGGAAGTCAGTATAAATCAACAACCAATGCCGTTACACTGAAATCCGCTGAGGCTCTGACGGCATCGCTGCTTGTATCCGGTGCTCAGCAGACTTTGATGAGCATTCCAGCAAACCAGCAGGTCCGAATGAGTGTGGATACATACCGCGTCAAGGTGCTTGAGACCACGGATTGGAAAACGGCTTCGGAAGCGGCGAAAAAACTGGAGGCGACGAATGACAAACCGACGCTGTTTGCAGACGGCAATGTATACAAACTATATGCCGGTATGTATGGGACAGAGAAAGCGGCCGTGGACGCGGCAACGCGAACTGCGAAGACGGTAGCTGCATATCTGAATGGTCAAACGCCTTCTGTTAAAGGCGGACTGCATTTGTCTGCGGGATCGTACGGATCGGAGGCTGAGGCGGAGTCTGTACGTAAGACGTATGCAAATGCCGGCATGGATGCCTTCAATGTTGTGGTACCTAACGGAGGTGCATCCGCTTATGAGGTTTGGGTAGGCGAGGCAGCCAACACGGCCGATCTGGCTGTAGTCAGACAGGAAGCTGCTCCAATATCCGGCGCCCTCGTTGAAATGAATGCCGCAACCACGGGTCTGATGATGAGACGAGATGTAAGCCTGAACCTGGCGACTCCTCAAGAGACACAGCATTATATGTTGTCAGGTGGTCAGTCGGTTCTGCGGGTAGAAGGAAGCTCAGGTGCCGGAACGAATGTGAAGGAGCGATCGGATCGCTCCTATCGAGGCGCTTTGGAGATCGGACAAAAGAACGGTCAATTGTATCTCGTCAATGAACTGCCGTTCCAGCAGTACCTGTATTCCGTCGTTGGAGCCGAGGTGCCATCTACTTGGGGTGTTGAAGCGCTGAAAGCACAGGCTGTAGCGGCACGCAGTTATGCGCTCTTCCAAGGAAATAAGTTCGAAGTAGCCCATGTCGTGGACACAACGCTAAGCCAGGCCTATTATGGGACCGCCTATGAGTATCCAAGCATTATTCAGGCAGTGGATGCAACTGACGGCGAAGTGGTCATGAAAGACGGCAAAATAGTGGAAACCGTGTTCTCCTCCAATAGCGGAGGAATGACGGCGGACTCCACCGAGGTGTGGGGTAACCGTAACGATCTGTTTGCCGCGGTGGAAAGCACTGGAGATTCCTCATCCCAGGCAGCGCTTAAATCTTGGTATCATGTACTTCTTCCGAGTGGCGCTACAGGCTATGTACGTGAGGACAATGTGAAGGAAACCGGCAACAAAACATCGGCAGGACTCCTGTATATGACCGTTACCGCCAAGGATACGAATGTACGCCCATTGCCATTGATCCAATCGAACGTTGAGCCTGTAGGCAAGATGAATCCAGGAGAAACGGCTGTCGTCCTTGAGAAAGTGGCGGAATCCAACAGCTATGACTGGGTTCGCGGTCCGTATACTTCGGATCAACTACTGTCCTCTCTAAAAGGAAAAACCACTAACAGCCTGCCTGCTTCTATTACTTCGCTGGATGTAACGGAGCGAGGCCCTTCTGGACGTGCCCTTACGGTGAAAGCCAACGGTCAAGTGCTGGACGTAAAATATCCGGATATGTTCCGCTCGGCTTTTAACGGACTGCCAAGCACATTGTTTGATATTGAATCGACCGGAAGTTATACTGTATTGAGCGCGAATGGTGCGGTATCCACGGTTTCAAGCGGCCAAACTATATCCGTTATCTCAGGGAGCGGCAACGGAAATGTCAAAGGTTCCGGTACCGTTGTGATGAATGGAACGGGGAAAGCACGTGTGATTGAAAGCTCTTCCGGCTTTAAATTTACCGGTAAAGGCTTAGGCCACGGACTGGGCATGTCCCAATGGGGTGCCAAAGGAATGGCAGATGAAGGGTATGATTACAAGCAGATACTCCAACACTATTACCGCAACACGACTATTACGAAGGACTGAACGACATGAATGTGGATTTGTATGATTTTGAATTACCCGAACACTTAATTGCGCAGACGCCACTGCTTGATCGAAGCTCTTCCAGGCTTCTCACGCTGGACAAAGAGAACGGACATATAAGCCATCAAACGTTTGCGGACATCATAGACAGCCTGAATCCGGGGGATACACTCGTATTAAACGATACCAAGGTCATACCGGCCCGATTGTTTGGTGTAAAGGAAGACACCGGTGCGAAAGCAGAGGTCCTTCTGCTGAAGAATATGGGGCAAGACCGGTGGGAAGCACTTGTAAAACCCGGCAAGAAGCTGAAAAAAGGGAACGTAATTTCCTTTGGGGACGGTAAATTAAAAGCGATCATTGAGGAAGAAGGCGAGATGGGTGCTCGCATCCTATCCTTTTCGTATAAAGGGATTTTCCAAGAAATCCTGGATGAACTGGGGCAAATGCCGCTTCCGCCATATATTAAGGAGAAGCTGGATGACCGCGATCGGTATCAGACCGTATATGCGAAGCATGAAGGATCTGCAGCCGCTCCCACGGCTGGCCTGCACTTCACGGAAACTCTCCTGGAACAGATTCAGGCCAAGGGAGTAGACATCGCCTTCATTACCCTGCACGTGGGACTGGGGACATTTCGTCCGATGTCCGTGGAACAGGTTGAGGATCATGTCATGCATGAAGAGTACTATTCCCTTTCCCAGGAAACCGCTGAGCTGCTGAATGAAACGAAGCGGCGCGGCGGCCGGGTTATCGCTGTAGGGACTACCTCTTGCAGAACGCTGGAGACGGTTGGATCGGCGCTGAAAGGCGAGCCGCTGCGTGAGAGCAGCGGCTGGACAAGCATTTTCATATATCCCGGATATGCTTTTACCGTCGTGGACGCGCTGATTACGAATTTCCATCTGCCGAAATCCACGCTGGTGATGCTGGTCAGTGCGCTGGCCGGACGCGAACACATTATGAAGGCGTACAAGGAAGCTGTTGAGAAGGAATATCGATTCTTCAGCTTTGGCGACGCGATGTTTATCTATTAATTCGGAGGTTGGTTAATACAATGGTAGCAGCTGTTACTTATGAACATATTAAAACGTGTAAACAATCGGGCGCGAGGCTCGGCAGAGTGCACACCCCGCACGGCGTGATCGATACGCCGACATTTATGCCTGTGGGAACATTGGCAACGGTAAAAACCATGAGTCCGGAAGAACTAAAGGCTATGGATGCCCACATTATATTGAGCAACACCTATCATCTCTTTTTGCGTCCTGGACACGATATTGTGAAGGGAGCGGGCGGACTGCACAAATTCATGAACTGGGACCGTCCGATCCTGACCGATAGCGGAGGCTTCCAGGTATTCAGCTTAGCAGAAATGAGAAAAATATCGGAAGAAGGCGTACATTTCCGTTCCCACTTGAACGGAGATAAACTGTTTATCTCCCCGGAAGTCGCGATGGAGATCCAGAACGCGCTTGGATCTGATATTATGATGGCTTTTGATGAATGCCCGCCTTATCCTGCGGAGTATGAATACGTTAAACAATCCACCGAGCGGACCTCTCGCTGGGCTGAACGCTGCTTAAAGAGCCATGCCAGACCGGAAGACCAAGCCCTATTCGGCATCGTTCAGGGAGGCATGCATGAGGATCTGCGCCGTCAGAGCGCCCGTGATTTGACTTCCATGGATTTCCCGGGTTATGCTATTGGTGGACTTAGTGTGGGAGAATCGAAGCAGCTTATGTATGAAGTGCTGGATTACACGGTGCCCCTGCTGCCGAACAATAAACCTCGCTATTTGATGGGAGTCGGATCACCCGATGCGTTGATTGAGGGCTCGATTCGTGGTGTGGATATGTTCGATTGCGTGCTTCCGACGCGGATCGCTCGCAACGGGACAACGATGACAAGTCAAGGCCGTCTTGTCGTTCGAAATGCTCAATATGCCAGGGATTACGGACCGCTGGATCCGGAATGTGACTGCTACACTTGCCGTAACTACTCGCGTGCTTATTTGCGTCATCTGATCAAGAGTGATGAAACGTTTGGATTAAGATTGACGACGTATCATAACCTGCATTTCCTGCTCAATTTGATGCGTAACGTGCGTCAGAGTATTATGGAAGACCGTCTGCTTGATTTCCGCGATGAGTTTTTTGATAAGTACGGCCTACATGATAATGAAAAAGGGTTCTAAAGCAAGTTCATGGCCATCATGATAAGTTTGTGAAAGGGGGGAAAGATATGTTAGATTTAGCAGCTGGTGCAGGTCAAGGCGGAGGCGGTATTTTAGGGTTGATTCTGCCTTTCGTTTTGATGTTTGTCATCTTTTATTTTCTGCTTATTCGTCCACAGCAGAAGAAACAGAAGACCAGAAACGCAATGCTTAGCGCCTTGTCAAAGGGCGATAAGGTGGTAACCATTGGAGGCCTTCACGGTACAATTGTGGAGATTACCGACGATATTGTGGTTTTGAAAGTGAACGATGTAACGAAGTTGACGTTCGATCGTAACTCTATCAGCCATAGTGTGAATGCGGATGCATAATTACGTTTCACCTACATATGGAATGTAATCGTTATAACAAAGGCCGATTCCTTTTAGGAGTCGGCCTTTGTTTTTTAGCATGGTAGTGAGATGCTCGCCAGGAGCGTTAGTTTGAAACTTTATTTTTTTAAGTTGACCCCGAACATTCCCCCGATGGCGCCGGCGGCAAATACCGTGGCAATCAGCGTCAAATCTCCGAGAGATAAAGAACTATCCAAAGCAAGAAAGCCAATGACGAGCAGCGTAATGCCATATATCAGCCCTGTCAGGCAGCCGTAATACCAACCTTTGTTTCCTGCGCGCTTGCCGCTCACACAACCTCCGATAAAGGCTGCGATGGCATGTACGAGAAACGTGTAGAACGATAAATCATCTTCGGCTAATCCGCTGCCCCATAGAAGCAGGGATAACGCAAACGCGCCAAGAAACATCCAGAAAAAAGAATACAAAAGTCCTGAAAGAATCGGATTGGAGATCCTGAAAGTGAAAACTCGCCGGATCGGTTCCATGAATCATCCCCCTTAACTAATCTTGATCATTAAATTGTATGGCCAAGCCTGTACATATAGTACAAACTGAGCGTTTTGCATTCGGTTTTGCATGATTTCCATTAATTAATCCGTTGTAATCGAATGGGAAAAGCTATAGCAGGCCAGAATAGCTGTACATGAGAATGTTCGACAAGCTAGGAGGGATTGTTTATGTCTCATATGACTATTCTGATTCTGCGGACCATTCTGATGTATGTGGTCATCTTTGTCACCATGAGAATCATGGGCAAACGGGAAATCGGAAAGCTGTCCATCTTCGATTTGGTCATATCCGTTATGATTGCAGAGATTGCCGTTTTTGTTCTGGAAGATGTCCAAAAACCGATTTGGGAGGGACTTGCTCCTATCGCCGTTTTGGTTGCCATTCAGGTAGGTCTTGCTTACATCGGACTGAAAAATCGAAATATACGGCTGTTTGCCGACGGAAAGCCAAGCGTATTGGTGTCCCGGGGCAGGCTGCACCGTAAGGAGATGGCAAAGCTTCGCTATAATCTGGATGATCTGATGCAGCAGCTAAGGGGCAAAGATATTGACAGTCTGGCGGATGTTGAATTTGCGATACTTGAAACATCCGGTCAGCTCACCGTGATTCCAAAGGATACGGGGAACAGCTCCAACAGCAGTTCGAACAACTCTTCAAGTTCATCCAACACCTCAGGGGCCACCAATTTTTCATCTACTTCATCCCAATCCGAAAAGAACCCTACAGTCGTAGATATTCCTTACGATAAAATTACGTATGAAGGCCTGCCCATCCCGCTTATATTGGATGGAAAGGTGCAGGACGAGAACCTTGAATTAATCCATAAAACGCGGTTCTGGCTTAAGAACGAGATCCAGAATTACGGTGCTAAGGATTTTAAGGATATTTTTCTATGCTCTATTGACCATAAAGGCCGGATTTACATTGACCGTAAAGACAGGATCTAACGACGGCTGAATTTGTTGAACCAGGTGCCGACGACAGGCACACGATCCAAATCTCGCGGTGTTACCAGCTTGGTCATAAAAATCATGATGAAATAGACCAGAATACCAACTGTAATGGAAGCCCAAAATTGCAGCCATGGCGCGGTCGAAAACGGAAGATGTTTGTACCCATAGAGGACACAGGCACCCATAATGATCATAACCGCCCCGATTTTGACATAATCCAGCAGACGGAATCGAAAGCCGATCAGTCTCGATAGGCTGAAACCGTGGAGTAATGTAACGGCAATACTGTTTACGATAATGGCAATGACGGCCCCTATTATGCCGAAGGCGGGATTGGATGCCAAAAACACGATGAGGCTCATTTTGATGATCGCCCCGAATAACGTGTTGAGTAATGCCCGGCCCGGACGGTCCAGAGCTTGCAAGGCAGCTTGAAGCGGGGACTGCACATACAGGAACAAGGCAAACGGCGCCATGATTTTGAGCATATCGCTAATCTCCGCGTTGTTGTATAGGAGCAGGCATAATGGCTCAGCCAGGACAAACATAATGATGGCAAACGGAGCTCCGGAGACAAGGGCTAGCCGAAGGGATTGGTTCATTCGTTTGTGGATGGTCGTCCGGTCATTGCGGGCGGCTGCTTCCGAGAGTGAAGGCACCAGAGAGATGGCCAGAGAAACCGTCAGAGCACCGGGCAATAACAGGAGCGGGATGATCATCCCTTGCAGTGCCCCATACTGAGCGGTTGCTACGGATGTCGCTATACCTGCCATGGCCAGGCTGCGGTTGGTCAGAATCGTCTCCAGCAGGTAGGAGAATGAACCTACCATCTTGCCCCCCGTCACAGGCAATGCAATACCGAATAAACGTTTCAGGATGCCTTTATTCGAGGAAGAGTCTTCTTTTGCAGTTTTTTCGGATATGACTTCTTGCGGTTTAGGTAAAAGTTTGTTCCTAGGTCGTCCCTCCCCGGGATATTGCAGCAGCAGGGCTATCATGCCAATCAGTTCCCCCACGGCTGTTCCGAGCATGGCACCCGCAGCCCCGTAAGCGATGCCTTTGGGCATCAAGAGATGCGCAAACCAGAGCATGCAAATAATTCGGACAATCGTCTCGATCACGGAGGAGCTTGCGGAGGGAATCATGTTCTGTTTGCCCTGGAAATATCCACGGTAGACCGACGAAACGGCAATGATGATCAACATGGGTGTCATGCTGATAAAGGTTTGGTATACACGCTCGTCCGGCAAAAGCACGCCGGTTACCCAAGGGGCAAGGAGCAGACTAAGTCCCGTAAAGAGGGCGCCTGCTGTAACCGTCAGCATCAGGCTGACATGCAGGATTTGCTTGGAAGCATCACGCTTTCCGGCACCTTCCGCTTCGGCAACCATTTTGGCAATGGCTAGCGGAATTCCGCCGGTAATGATCGTCACGAGCACGATAAAGAAGGGATAACCCAGTTGGTAAATTCCGACACCCTCGGGTCCAATGATCCGGGGGAGGGCGATCCGGGGGATAAAACCGAGTAGGCGGTTTAATATGCCGGCTGCAAGTAAAATCAGCGTTCCTTTAATAAATGATTGCTTGTTCACTGTCCATCCCACTCCCTGGTTAAGACTGAATATGGTGACACGACATGGCTATTCTTATGGATATGCCCTACCTGTCCCATCTGATGACTTTACTTTTTTTTCAGGACATGGTAGGAATAGAAGGAAAGCAATGTATCCTGTCGAATGTAACTTAGGGACAACAGGGAGTCAGTGAGGAGGCCATATGCATGGAACTCGAGCAAATGAGCGAGGAAGAATTGATGAGCACCATTGAGATGGTATGCTTGAGCAAGGTTGAGGAAATGCATTTGATTGGGTACGAATATGTGACTAGCGACGATATTTGGAACTGTGTCAGCAGTAAATATGAAAAGGAAGGCATCCCCTCCCTCCACAAACTGGTCAATGACATTCTGTCCTTGAAGGCGACAGCTTTAATGAACTATATGACAATATCAGCATATAAGGGATCTTCTTTCGATTAATCGAAGAGGTCCCTTTTGCCTTGCGGATATAAGGGTTCATTCATAAACCCGACAAATTTTGATAAATTGACTGGGTTTTATGACATCGCTATAATAGGAATATTGAGTAAAAAGGGGGAACAAAGGACGGCATGAAGAGAATAATCAGTTTCGTCGGAACCGTACTCGTGATCACTGTTTTAATGGCCGTTACAACTCCAGGCTTGCTGAAAGACGTCCGTCTAGGTCTGGATCTTAAGGGTGGATTCGAAATCCTTTATGAAGCAGAGCCTTTGATGGAAGGGCAGCAAGTCACAAAAGAAGCACTGCAGGAAACCGCAAAGAGCTTGCAAAAGCGTGCGGATGCAATGGGAACATCTGAGCCTGAGGTTACGCCGGAAGGGGCGAACCGGATTCGCTTGAAGGTGGCAGGCGTAACGGATGAGGCTGAAGTTCGAAAAACGATGAAAGAACCTGCGAACCTCACATTCCGAAGCAATGACGGCTGTAAAGAAGGCGAGGAGTTCTGTAAGATTGAGCTCCGCGGCGACGATTTCGTCGAGAACGGCGCATCGGTTGCCTATGACCAGCTTAATCAGCCTATGATAGATATTAAAGTGAAGGACAAAGGGAAGTTTGCTGAAATTACAGGACGTCTTCTCGGTCAAGAGCTGGCTATCTTCATGGACGATCAATTGCTATCAGCTCCGACGGTACGTGCCGCATTAACGGATGGTACCGCACAAATTACGGGGAGCTATTCGCTGGATGAAGCGAAGCAGATCCGGGATACGATTAATCTCGGCGCCCTGCCGCTGAAGCTGGTTGAGAAGTACTCTCAGAGCGTAGGAGCTACGCTTGGTATGAAGTCTCTTACGAAAACGGTAGAAGCAGGTCTTATCGCGTCCGTTGCGATTCTGCTGTTCATGATAATCAGATATCGCGTACCGGGTTTGCTGGCAAGCTTTGCACTTATTTTGCATACATGGCTTCTGATTCTTATTTTTGTATGGGCTGACTTTACGTTGACGCTTCCAGGTATTGCAGCATTTATATTAGGTATAGGTATGGCGGTTGATGCCAATATCATCACCTATGAACGCATTCGGGAAGAGATCAGAACGGGCAAGAGTGTTCCATCAGCTGTTAAAGCAGGCGGCAAGTCATCCCTGCGAGCCATCATGGACTCCAACTTGACGACGATACTCGTTGCCGCTGTCATGTTCGGATTTGGTACCGGCGCGGTTAAAGGTTTTGCGCTTGTATTGATTCTGGAGATTATCTTGAGTATTGCCACGAACGTTTATTTCTCCCGTTTCTTGCTCAATCTACTTGTGAATATTGGTTGGGCCCGCAAACCGAGCCATTATGGCGTAAAGGAGCGTGACATTCGTGAGCTTTAAGAACTTTGATTTCGTAGGCAAAAGCAGATTTTTCTATATTCTATCCATTGCAATTACGATTCTGGGCTTGGTATTTCTCTTGACTCGTGGTCTTAACTATGGAGTTGATTTCCAATCTGGCTCGAACGTAGATATCTCTCTCTCCAAGCCGCTGACTACGGAGCAGATTAATACCGTATTAAAAGAGGCTGGCATCGGTGAAGATGCGAGCATTACTCCTGGTAATGACCGCGTGAATATTCGATTCAGCGAGGTGCTGACCGAGGACCAGGATTTGAAGATGCGTTCCGGCATTGAGAAGCTGGATAAAACGGCCACCTTCGAGATCAACACGGTTGACCCAGAGATGGCAAAAGAGCTGGGTCGAAACGCAATTTATGCGGTATTGATTTCCTGTATCGGGATTATCATCTATGTCAGCATCCGTTTTGAATGGCGGTTTGCGATTGCAGCAATTGTAGCGTTACTTCATGATGCATTTGTTGTTATTAGTATTTTCTCCATCCTCGGTCTCGAGGTGGATCTGACATTCATTATTGCCGTTCTGACGATTATCGGTTATTCGATTAACGATACGATCGTCATCTTCGACCGGATCAGGGAGAACCTGAGGTTTGCCAAGATTAAAAGATTCTCGGATCTTAAAGATCTGGTTAACAAAAGTTTGACCCAGACGATCGGACGTTCGATCTATACAGCATTGTCTGTTTTCATCGCTGCACTCTTCATGCTCCTGCTTGGCGGTGAATCGATTCAGATGTTCTCTCTGGCAATTTGTATCGGTTTGGCATTCGGCGCGTACTCTTCGATCTTTATCGCAAGTCCGTTGTGGCTCGTCCTTAAGGGGCGCAATGTCAGCAATAAACCAAATTCGCCAAAGCCAAGCAAAGATAAGATTGAAATCTAATTCAGCCGCTGTTGGCGTAGCAGTCTAGATAGTAGAGAGTCCTATACAAGTGGAAAGCCGCGTCGCAGGCGACGCGGCTTTCTAAAGTTAACAGCGATAATAAATATAGGATCGATAGTGACATTGAGGGGGGCCTCAAGTGAGCAATGAACGTTTGAATCATACGGAGACTGTCCTTTGGACAGGCATTGTAACGGATTTTGCATTAGCCTTGTGTAAAGGGATCGTCGGATATTTATCCGGCAGTAAGGCTCTAATCGGAGATGCTCTGCATTCTGCGGCAAATGCCGTGACTTTATTGGTGGATCGTTTACCGAGCCTGGGTATATTCGGCAATAAAAGCTCCATTCGGGACAAACGGAAGGTTTCGGACACGACGGAGCCCGTGATTTCGATTCTATTTGCCGTTTTATTGATCATGGGCGGTATTCAAATTGCGGTATCCGCGATTCAAACCATGGCATCAGGCGACCTGGAGCCGCCAACCAAATCGGCACTGCTTGCTGTTTTCATATCACTCGCTGTGAATGAAGCGGTGTTTCAGTACCAATGTCGGCAGATAAAAAGAAACAAGGATCCCCGGTATGAGGTGCTGTCCGCTGATCATCGATTTGCCTTGTACTCTTCGCTAACGGTATTAATCGGCGTGTCACTAGCTATGGGGGGCTCTTATTTTGAATGGACACCCCTGCTCTATATGGATTCGGTTGCGGCTCTGATTGTGGCTTGTCTCGTGATCCGCAAAGGGTATATACTAATCGTTCATTCCGTTTATGGAACGCTCGTGGAAGAGAAGCGGCATGAGCACGAAGCCGATTTCATGGATACGATTCAGCGAGTGCATGGCGTGATCACGATCGAGGAACTGAAGGTTCAGGAATACGGGCAGATCCGTCATGTGAACATTGAAGTGAAAATTACCGTGAATCCGCGGACGTCCGTATTGGAGGCTCAAGAGATTGCCGAGCGAATCCGGAAACTGTTAACCCATCGCTTTATTCAGGTTACGGATGCCAAGGTTCACGTGGTACCCTATGAACCGGGTTATCCATATAAATCGAACTATGACTTAATGGACAACGATATGCCGACACTGCCGCAGTAGCGTCTGGAGCTAACAGTTGTAAGTCAACAGGAAAAAGGCAGGAAAAGGAAGGTGAGTCCCTGTGCTGTATTCCAAATATGAATGGAGAATACGCTCGGCAGAGTCATCGATCACCGATAGGCTGGCCCAGGATTTGTCGCTGCCACCCATGGTGGCTTCACTCATGGCGTCACGAGGGATACAATCAGCCGAGGATGGACGGAGATTTCTATATGGAACGTTTGAGCTGACGCATGACCCTTATCTCATGCAGGGGATGCAAGAGGCTGTCCCGCGTATTCGTAAAGCTTTGGAGGATCGGGAACATATTCTGATCTATGGCGATTATGATGCAGACGGTGTTTCCAGCACGTCATTGATGATTCATCTGATGCGCTACTTGGGTGCATCTTATGATATTTATATACCACACCGATCCAATGAAGGTTATGGTTTACATAATCACGCGCTGGATTGGGCCCATCAGCAAGGGGTCAGTCTAGTCATTACCGTAGATACTGGAATTAGTGCAGTCGAGCAAATTGCATATGCCAATAGCCTTGGCATCGACGTAATTGTCACGGACCATCATGAGCCGCCTGAAGTGCTGCCAGAAGCTTATGCACTGATCAACCCGAAACTCCCTACATGCCCGTATCCCTTTAAGGGGTTGGCAGGCGTAGGCGTAGCTTACAAGCTGGCACAGGCTCTCGTTGGAGAACCACCGGAGGAATGGCTTCAGATTGTTTCCATCGGGACCATTGCGGACTTGATGCCGCTTACGGGGGAGAATCGGGTGCTTGTGAAGCACGGAATCGAATCAATGCGGAATACAAGGTATGAAGGCATTCGATGCTTGCTGGAGGTATCGGGGATCCATGTGGAGCAGGTGACTGCCGTAAATGTGGCATTCTCCATGGCACCACGGATTAACGCCAGTGGCCGTCTGGATCATGCAGGCCGTGCCGTTACGCTTCTTACAACAGAACACCGTGATGAAGCGGAACGGCTTGCCTGGGAACTGGATGGGCTGAACAAGGATCGGCAGCAAGTGGTCGAAAACATCGTCCAGGAAGCGCTTAGCATGGTTCAAAACCGCTGGAGAGGACAGGAGGTTCCTCCTGTCATCGTATTGGCGGGTGAAGGCTGGAATGTTGGCGTGGTTGGTATCGTGGCATCCAAAATATTGGAGCGATTCTACAGGCCAGTCGTTATCCTCGGGATTGATCCCGAGACGGGGAACTGTAAAGGCTCCGCCCGTTCAATTCCGGGATTTGATATTTATGCGGCTCTACACTCCTGCAAGGACGTCATGGACCATTTTGGCGGACATCCGTCTGCAGCGGGCATGAGCCTCCATCGAGATCGATTGGAGGAATTTGAACAGGGACTATATCGATATGCTGAGGAAGCACTCGAAGAAGAGCATCTGGTCGCAATTTGTGAAGCGGACCTGGAGGCCAGCTTGTCGGAGGTATCGGTGTCCGTTATTGAACAGATTGAACAGTTAAGTCCGTTTGGCATGGCGAATGCCGTGCCGAAGATCGTTTTCCGGGATGTTGTCATAAAGGAAGTTCGTAAAATCGGCAAAGAAGGAAAACATCTAAAGCTTCGTTTGCAGCAGAAGCGTGAGGTTATGGATGCGATCTCATTCGGATGGGGGCATCTGGCCGATATATTGCCGGTAGGCACGGCTGTGGATGTGCTTGGTGAGCTTTCCGTGAATGAATGGAACGGGAGTCGTAAAGTACAGCTCATGATTCAGGATATCTGCGCTCCTTATCAACAGGTGTTTGACTACCGCGGGATCAAAGAGCCGTTACAGGAAATTCAGAGGTGGAGAGCGGAGCTGGAGCCGCATCTGCGTTGCCCTGCAGTTCGGTCGGCCGTGGTGTACGCAAAAGATTCACATCCGGAAATAAAAAGTCAATTGTATGATATGTGCCTTTGGGTATATGATAGGAATGCTGGCATCATGCCGGATAATGATATTGCTGAAAACAGTCAAGAAGATATTTCCGTTTTGTTCGTACTGGATGTACCGGAAACGGCTGAACAACTGGATGCATTTATGTCAGCCTTCCATTCCGTTCCCAATATATTCATGCTGCATCCGACCCGGAACCTGCACGAACGTCTGCAAATTCCGGACCGCGAACAGTTTAAAAAGCTGTACGTTTCACTTGCCGGGATGACGTCCTCTTCCATGTCGGAGAATGAGGTTGTAGCACGTCTGCAGAAGCAGACTTCCTTATCTACACGCATGCTGCTCAAAGTACTGGATGTGTTTGAGGAACTGGCGTTCATCCAGCGTGTCCAGGGACAGATTACCTTTATACCGAAGCCGGAGAAAAAACCGCTGGACGCTTCCCGTCACTTCCGTGAGCTAAGCGATTTGGCGGATATGGAGCAGCATTTGCTGCATGCCGGTACCGAACAGTTAACCCAATGGATGATGTCCCGCACAAAAGGCGTATCTTAACCGCAACTATACAGGAGGAGATTATTTTGGATTTTAAAGATTATATTCGTGTTGTTCCCGATTTTCCGCAGGCGGGGATCAGCTTCAAAGATATTACTACACTGCTGAAGAATGGTGAGGTGTATCGCAAAGCCATCGAAGAATTGAAGATCTTGGTATCCGATCTTAAAATTGATGTGATAGCTGGTCCCGAAGCTCGTGGATTTGTCGTGGGTGCTCCGCTGGCTTATGCTCTTGGAGTAGGATTCGCGCCCATTCGCAAAAGCGGAAAGCTTCCCTATGAAACGATTGAAGTGGGATACGACCTCGAATATGGAAAAGATCGCTTGGCGATGCATACCGATGCGATCGAGAAGGGTCAAAATGTATTGATTGCGGATGATCTTCTTGCAACAGGCGGTACGATTGCGACTTCGGTTAACCTCATCCGTCAATTGGGCGGAAACGTCGTTGGAGCTGCATTCATGATCGAGCTGGCGGATCTCAATGGCCGTTCGAAGCTGGATGGAATCGAAGTATTTACATTGATGCAATACGAGTAATCGACAACAATCTTCCTGATTTTCCCGGGAAATAATAAACGCCCTGAGCAACCAGCTCAGGGCGTTTTTCGATTGGGGATAGGGGTGTTACTTTCAATCCGGCGTTTTCTCTACGAGCGGCTCATCATTTTTTTCATTGGAGAGCCCGGTAATCTCGAAGACTTTGAAGAGGAGAGCCATGAGGACACCTACAATGGTAGCCAGGGCCATACCCTTCAACTCGACGGTACCGAACTTCAAGGTTACGCCGCTAATCCCTGTTACCAGGACCAACGTAGCCAGGATCATGTTGCTTGCCTTGGAGAAATCGACCTTTTGCTCAACAAAGATCCGAAGTCCGGAAGCTGCGATAACCCCAAACAGCAACAGTGATACGCCGCCCATTACAGGGGTAGGAATGTTGGCTACAACAGCGGAGAACGTGCCGGAGAAGGAAAGCACAATCGCAATAACGGCTGCTCCAGCAATTACGAATATCGAGTATACCTTTGTGAGTGCCATGACACCAATATTTTCACCGTAGGTGGTATTTGGTGTGGAGCCAACAAATCCTGACAGAATGGTGGATATACCGTTAGCCAGAAGAGAGCGATGCAGGCCAGGGTTTTTGGAAAGGTCTCTGCCCACGATATTACTTGTTACCAGCAAATGCCCGATGTGCTCCACGATAACAACGAGGGCAACCGGAATGATGGTCCAGATCGCCCCGTTATCGAATACCGGGGTTGTCAGCTCCGGAGCCGACAGGAACCTCGCGTTCGCGATTTTCTCTGTGTCTACCACGCCTAGAGCGAAGGACAGAGCATAACCGACAACAATCCCGATCAGAATGTGAATGATTTTGGAGAAGCCGCGGAACAGGATGGCCCCGAATACGGTGACACCAAGAGTCACGAGCGAAATCGTAATGATTTTCGGATCAATGGACTGTCCCTCTTCTGGTAAAAAACCAGCCATACCTGCTGCAACCGGTACAAGCTCAAGCCCGATCATTGCAATGATGGCACCCATGACCGCTGGAGGGAATACAAAGTCGATCCATTTGGTACCCGCATATTTAACGATGAGAGCTACCACGCAGAAGATAACTCCTGTAACGATAAAGGCTCCTAAGGCTTTGCCATAGTTGGCATCCGGATCTTTGGCGAGCACGATCAGAACCGGAGAGATAAAGGCAAAGCTTGAGCCGAGGTATGCCGGGATCTTCCCTTTGCATAAAAAAATGTATAGCAGTGTACCAATACCGTTCATCAGCAGGATCATGCCGGGATCCACACCGAATAGGTTCGGTACAAGCACCGTACTTCCGAACATGGCAAACAAATGCTGCAGGCTCAGAAGGAAACCTGGACCAAACGGAAGTTTCTCATCAACTTGAATTTCTCGTTGCAAACCATTTCACTCCTCTTAGGACTTTAAATATAGGACCGTTCGCGTACGATCTTTAATAGATTAAATACAATCGTTCGTTTTTTCAACAATAATTTTTACAGTTCGTCAAAATATCCAATTGGTGTCAAGTTTTGATGTCTCCGAGCCGGAAACGGGCATACTATAAGTGTCTGAACGCTCGACATGTTGACGTATAACGTCACAAGCGTCATAATGATAGGAAAACAATCACGAGGGAACCTGCACGTTTTGACAAGGGCGGGTTCCATTTTATATAGAAAGGGAAGAGAAGGACTCCAAAATGGGCATAGAGCGATTACTCGAAAAGGCCAGCGCCTATATAAAAGAACCCGATCTTCTCCGCATCCAGGAAGCTTATGAATTTGCGGAGCAAGCCCACCACGGACAAGTGCGGAAATCGGGAGAACCTTATATTCTTCATCCGCTTGCGGTTGCAGACATCGTGGTGAATATGCAGATGGACACGTTGTCTATTATTGCTGCGTTGCTTCATGATGTCGTTGAGGATACAACCGTATCGCTCGAGCAGATCCGCGAGCGCTTCGGAGATACCTGCGCACTGCTGGTGGATGGATTAACGAAACTGGAACGTATTCAATTCCGATCCAAAGAAGAACAGCAGAACGAAAATTATCGTAAAATGTTTATCGCGATGGCCCGGGACATCCGGGTGATCGTTATTAAGCTGGCGGACCGGCTTCATAATATGCGCACGCTCAAGTATCAGTCCGAGGAAAGCCAGCGCCGTATTTCCTATGAAACGCTAGAGATCTTTTGCCCGATCGCCCATCGTCTAGGTATTTCCGCGATCAAGTGGGAGATGGAGGATATCGCTCTTCGTTACTTGAACCCGCAGCAGTATTACCGCATTGCGAATTTGATGCACAAGAAGCGGGCTGAACGAGAGCAGTATATCGATAATGTCATAGTCTGTATCCGTGAGAAGCTTGACGAGATGAGTATACAAGCCGACTTATCCGGCAGGCCGAAGCATATCTACAGTGTGTTTAAGAAAATGACGGTGAAGAACAAACAATTCAACGAAATTTATGATCTTCTTGCAATTCGCATTATTGTGGACAATATTAAAGATTGTTATGCTACGCTTGGCATCATCCACACCTTGTGGAAGCCGATGCCTGGCCGTTTTAAAGATTATATCGCCATGCCCAAAACGAACATGTATCAATCCCTTCATACGACGGTGGTCGGACCGAATGGGGAACCGACAGAGGTTCAGATCCGGACCTGGGAGATGCATCGTACGGCGGAGTACGGTATCGCGGCTCACTGGTCCTATAAAGAAGGTTCCGCAGGCAACGGAGGCAGCTTTGATAACAAGATGACGTTCTTCCGTGAAATATTGGAGCTGCAGCATGAGACGAAGGATGCCTCGGAGTTTGTAGAATCTCTGAAGATGGACTTTTTTTCCGATTTGGTATTTGTGTTTACGCCAAAAGGCGAAGTAATCGAACTTCCTTCAGGCTCCGTCCCTCTCGATTTTGCCTACCGAATTCATACGGAAGTAGGAAACCGGACCATTGGTGCCAAGGTCAACGGCAGAATTGTTCCGCTGGATCATCAGCTCAAGACCGGCGATATCGTGGAAATTTTAACATCGAAACATTCGTACGGTCCTAGCCAGGACTGGTTGAAGATTGCCCAATCCTCCCATGCCCGGAGTAAGATCAAGCAGTGGTTCAAGAAAGAGAAACGGGAAGAGAATGTGGAGAAGGGCCGCGATATGCTGGAGCGCGAGATCAAGCGCCTCGGTCTTGAGGTGTCCGAGTGGACGACCGATGATAAATTAATGGAGGCGGCCAAGAAATTCGCCTTTAATGATATCGAGGATATGTTATCCGCGGTTGGCTTTGGCGGGATCACTGCCGCCCAGATCTGTACCAAAGTGACCGAGAAGCTCCGTAAGGAGCAGGAGGAAGCGAATCAGCTTGAATTGACTTCCGAGATGAAGGAAATCAAGCCGGCGGAGAAACGAAGCCGTCCGACGAACGGCGTACGCGTTAAGGGGATCGATAACCTGCTTGTGCGTTTTGCGAGATGCTGCAATCCCGTGCCCGGCGACGATATTGTCGGTTACGTTACCCGCGGTCGCGGCGTATCGGTCCACCGTTCGGATTGTGCCAATCTGCCGACCATGGATGAAGGCGAGGAGGCCGCACGCGTAATCGAGGTGGAATGGGAAACGGCCGTTGAGGCCAATTACAGCGTCGATATCGAAGTGACAGGCCATGATCGTAACGGGCTGTTAAACGAAGTTCTTCAAGCGGTATCAGAGAGCAAGACGAATATTTCCGCAGTGACCGGCCGATCTGACAAGAACAAAATGGCGATGATTCACATGACGATTTTGATCCGCAATACGGATCACCTCCATTCCGTTGTGGAACGAATCAAGCGGGTGAAGGATGTATATACCGTTCATCGAATCATGCAGTGATAGCAATGATGGCACGGCTCCCGTGGTTAACGGACTCCGGGACTTCATGGACATGAACAGTCTCGGATGATTATACGAATGCGGTCTGTTATCCTGCGGGAGACAGGCCGTTTTATTTTAAGATATCAGAGTATAGAGTTCGGAGGATCTGCTGCCTGATATTGCAAGAAAAACTACCGATAAACGCGGTCTGTCTTCTTAGAGAGTACATCGATAGACATTTTTCTTATAGAAAAGAAGGAGCTAAACCTATGAGAGTGGTTATTCAAAGATGTAAGCATGCGCAAGTTACGGTTGACAATGAAATCGTAGGCAAGATTGAAGCGGGATTGATGGTGCTGGTAGGGGTGACGCACGAGGATGAAGAGAAGGATGCCAAATACCTTGCCGAGAAGGTTGCGGGGCTGCGAATTTTTGAGGATGAGGATGGAAAAATGAATTTTAGCGTCCAGGACGTGGGCGGAGCCATTCTATCGGTTTCCCAGTTTACGCTTTATGGCGATACCCGCAAGGGAAAACGTCCGAACTTTATGGCTGCCGCCAAACCGGATGAAGCGAATGCACTCTACGAATCGTTTAACCGCGAGCTCTTAGCGAAGGGGTTACAGGTTGAGACCGGGGTATTCGGAGCTATGATGGACGTGTCGCTAACCAATTGGGGACCGGTAACCCTGATCATTGACAGTAGATCCTAAACGGTTAAAAAAGACGGGCAGCATGCATCATATTGGAGAGATGGGGCATCCTGAGTGGACAAAGGCTTGTTAGGTATTCACACAACAAAAGGAGCTGCGTTCGTTATGCGTCAACCTCCCAAATTTTCCATATGGAGCAGTTTGCCTACGATGGTCGGGTCCGGAGACATTAGGGAAGCAGTGAGCACAGAACGCATGGTTACAGCTTCTGAAGATCCTGTACGACTCATCAGCGTAAAAGGACATATCCGGAAGCAGCTGCCGAGATCGTAGAACTAAATAGGATAGCGTATTGAGTCACTTCTGGTGACTACATAGCAGAGCCTGAGAACATTTCAGGCTCTTTTTTAATTCACTCATAAGTTGGGAGTCCTAAGATTCCCTGTTATGACTTGTAACTCCAATGGTGTAGATCATGGGGCTTCCGTTCATTCCGCTGTTATAAAAAAGGCATTCCAGGGTAATAACAAATCGAGGACAATCATGAAAGGAGATATGCCAGATGAGTAAAGTTGCATTTCTACTAGCTGACCAATTCGAAGATTCCGAGATGAAAACTCCTTATGATGCCGTGAAGGAAGCGGGGCATCAAGCTGATATTATTGGATTGAAACAAGGACAAGAGGTAAAGGGTAAACAGGGCAAGGCATCGTATACTACGGATAAAGCCATTGCCGACGTCAATATAAACGATTATGATGCGGTGGTTATTCCAGGCGGCTCTTCTCCGGAAAATTTGCGTCTGGATTCCCATATATTGCAGTTTGTTGCATCAGCGGACAAGGCAGGCAAACCGATTGCCTCAATATGCCACGGGCCGCAAATTCTGGCAAGTGCCGACCTGCTGAAGGGACGTACGATCACTTCCTATCCTCCGCTTCAGGATGACATGGTAAACGCAGGCGCAAACTTTAAGGATGAGGAAGTCGTCGTGGATCGCAATTTCATTACTTCCCGGACGCCGAAAGACGAGCCAGCCTTCGTGCGTGAGCTGTTAAAGGCATTGTAAGAAGTGAGTAGTTGTATGCTATATGGTTGTCCATGTTATACCGGTTTTTCAAACAAGTGGGTTGAAAAAAGGAGGAATGGACATGTCTAGACAAATTCAAGCTTATTTCAGAACGGAAGACGACGCTGAAGGCGCAAGGACGAGGCTGTTAACGTACAACACAGAGCAGTTGGAGGTGGGACAGCTTCAGGATCCGGTTCGAGGTGGGGGCAATATCCTCGTGCCGCTGGTGCCATGGGGTAATTCCGGCACGGGTGGAGCAACTGCAGGGGCTACAACGATGGGAGCTCCAGGCGGAGTCGTCGGGGCTCCGGGGGTCATCGTGGGATCACGGGATGCCGATGACAGCCGCGATAAAGCGCAAGATCGGCCACACGGCGATGATACGCTGGGCGACGCATGGCGCGAAGCGGACGTGACGGACCGGGACTATGATGATCTGAGATATACGCTGTCCGTTAAGGTAAGGGACGAGGATTACGATCAGATCGTACATGATTTGCGGGCGAATAACGCTTATGTGGAGCGATTTGATTAATTGACGGAAAATGCCTGACAGGCGTTTGGATTCCCTAAGAAGTTGGAGATTATCATTCGTATAGGGCATATTCATTAGTACACAAAAGGGCTGTTCCGCAGATGGAGCAGCCTTTTGCGGTTCATTTATTAAAAGCGCTTTCTCGCTTGTAACATAACTGTAATGTTTGTTCAATGTTCCTTTAATATTCCCTGTTTATAATAACAGCATGACCCCCTTTTTTATATAATATATGTTTTGGACCTACAACGTGGTTTGTAGGTTTTTTTCTTTTTTCGGGCAATTTCTACAAAGTTTCTTGACTTTAGTGTGGTAGTTCATTAGAATCTAAAAATATAATGTTTTGGGTATACTATATTTATGAATAATGGATTTCATGACGGGAACAAGTACTCCATCCCCACAAGACCAGAGAAGAATCCCTTGGCTGTAAGGATTCGCTTGATGAGTGGACGAATGACCTCCCCGAGAACAGACGGCGAAGCAAGCACCGGTTGACCGGTGGGATAGACAGTAGCCGAACTGCGCGACCGGGCGTTAAACGGATGAAGCGGATGATTGAATGCACTGATTTATGGTGTGTCGACGCCGGAATGTGGGTGGTACCACGGGTGATTATATGAATATCTCTCGTCCCTGTTGTCTTAAGACAGCGGGGCGGGAGATTTTTTAGTTTTCACGACTTTTTGCGAAATGACTCCTTAGAAAGAGGGATGAAGATGGCAAACGATAAATTCGAGAAACCGACAGGCACGCAGGACATCCTGCCAGGTGCCGTCGAGAAATGGCAGTTTATCGAGGAGAAGGCACGGGATTTGTGCCGGAGATACAACTACCGCGAAATTCGCACACCGATCTTTGAACAGACCGAGTTGTTCAAACGCGGGGTGGGCGAAACCACCGACATCGTAGAAAAGGAAATGTATACGTTCAGGGATAAAGGCGATCGCAGCATGACCCTCCGTCCAGAAGGAACGGCAGGCGTCGTCCGGGCTTACGTGCAAAACAAGCTGTATGGAGAGCCTGACGTCACGAAGCTGTACTACATGGGCCCCATGTTCCGCTACGAGCGCCCACAGGCGGGACGCTACCGCCAGTTCCACCAGTTCGGCGTAGAGGTGTTCGGGACTGCAGATCCGGCTATTGATGCTGAGGTGATTGCGCTGGGTTACAGCTTCTACAAGGAGCTTGGGCTGAACGGCGTAAAAGCGGAGATTAACTCCGTAGGGACGCCAGAGGTACGGGCAGCTTACCGAAGTACATTACTTGCTTTCCTGGAACCTATGAAAGAGAGCCTATGCTCGGATTGCCAGTCACGCATGGAACGCAACCCGCTGCGCGTGCTGGATTGCAAGAAGGACCAAGGGAAGTTCGGTGATGCACCTTCGATTCTGGACAGCCTGGATGAGGAATGCAGCACACATTTTGAGAAAGTAAAAGGGTACCTGGACGCCATGGGCATCGAGTATGAGATCAATCCAAGACTTGTTCGGGGATTGGACTATTATACGCATACCGCATTTGAATTCAAGGCCCAGGGCATCGGCGCAATTGATACGGTAGGCGGCGGAGGACGGTTCAACGGACTGGTCGATCAGATCGGCGGACCGGATCAGCCGGGCATCGGGTTCGGGATTGGTCTTGAGCGAATCCTATTGATCCTGGAGCATCAAGGTGTTAATCTGTCAGCCGCCAAGCCGCTGGATGTCTATCTGGTGGCGCTGGGTGAAGCCGCCGAGCAGGAAGTGGCAAAATTGATCTACGAACTGCGGAGCAATGGCGTAGCAGCCGAACGTGATTACCTCGGCCGGAAAATGAAAGCCCAGATGAAATCCGCCGACCGTCTGCAAGCTCGTTATACCGCCATTTTGGGTGATGACGAACTGGCGCGCGGAGAAATTGCCCTGAAGTCGATGGAAACCGGCGAACAGCGTACAGTTAAATTGGATCGTCTGGTACAAGAATTGGTTTAATCGTCGCATGAAGCGACTTAATAATATTAAAGGGGAATGATAAACGATGAAAAGGACGCATCAATGCGGTCACCTGACAACCGCGAACATTGGAGAAACTGTAACACTGAACGGCTGGGTACAGACCCGCCGCGACTTGGGAGGCGTGCTGTTCATCGATCTTCGCGATCGCAGCGGCATCATGCAAATCGTATTTAACCCGGATTTCTCCGGCGAAGCTTTGGCTGTTGCCGATAAGGTCCGCAGCGAATTCGTCGTGGCCGTATCCGGTAAAGTCGTAAAGCGTGATCCTGAAACGTTCAACGCGAACCTGCCTACTGGCGAAATCGAAGTCCAAGTGACAAGCATTGAAGTGCTGAATGCAGCCAAAACACCTCCGTTCTTTATCGAAGACGGCGTGGAAGTGGATGAGCAGCTTCGCTTGAAATATCGATATCTGGACCTGCGTCGTCCAGAGATGCAAAAAACGCTGATGCTGCGCTCCAAAGCGTCTAAAGTATTCCGCGACTTCCTCGACGACGAGGGCTTTGTGGATGTGGAAACGCCGATTCTGACCAAGAGCTCGCCGGAAGGCGCCCGTGACTATCTCGTACCGAGCCGTGTGCACGCAGGTGAATTCTTTGCACTTCCACAATCTCCGCAAATTTACAAGCAGCTCCTCATGGTGAGCGGGCTTGAACGTTACTACCAAATTGCACGCTGTTTCCGTGACGAAGACTTGCGGGCTGACCGTCAGCCTGAGTTTACCCAGGTCGACATCGAGACGTCCTTCATGGAACGCGACGACCTGCTGAACATGATGGAGCAGCTAATGGTGAAGTTGTTCAAGGAAACCATCGGCGTTGAACTTGCAACGCCATTCCAGCGTATCAGTTATGCCGATGCGATGGGCAAATACGGCTCCGATAAACCGGATCTTCGCTTCGGTTTGGAATTGATCGAAATGAACGATATCGTTGCTAACAGCGGGGTCAAAGTATTCTCTTCCGTTATTGAAAAAGGCGGCGAAGTGAAGTGTTTGAACGCTAAAGGTTGCGGGACTTGGACACGTAAGGAAATTGACGATCTGGGGCCATATGCAGCCCGTTACGGAGCGAAGGGGCTTGCTTGGATTCAAGTGAAAGAAGGCGAGTTCAAAGGACCTATCGTGAAATTCTTCAGCGAGCAGGAAATTGAAGCGGTAAGAGAACGTACGGGAGCCGAAGATGGCGACTTGCTGCTGTTCTCCGCAGACAATAAAAAAGTGGTTGCCGATGTCCTGGGCGCACTCCGCTTGAAAATCGGACGCCAGCTTGGCCTGATCAACGACAACGAGTACAAGTTTGCTTGGGTGCTGGACTTCCCGCTGTTCAGCTATGATGAAGAGGCGAAGCGCTATGTGGCCGAGCATCATCCGTTCACCCGTCCAAAAGACGAAGATCTGGAATTGATGGATACGGATCCGCTTGCCGTGCGTGCGGAAGCTTACGACATCGTTCTGAATGGATACGAAGTAGGCGGCGGTTCCATGCGGATTTTCAAACGCGAGATCCAAGAGAAAATGTTTGCGGCTCTGGGTATGTCGCCGGAAGTGGCGCATGACAAATTCGGTTATCTTATGGACGCGTTTGAGTATGGCACTCCTCCACATGGCGGAATCGCCTTTGGGTTGGACCGTTTGGTGATGCTGCTTGCCGGACGCACGAACTTGCGTGAAACGATTGCGTTCCCGAAAACGGCAAGCGCAACAGATCTGTTGATGGACGCTCCTTCCCAGGTGGACGGAGGACAGCTGGAGCAGCTGCATATCAAACTCGCCAAGAAACCGGGCGACGAGAAATAAGTCCGTTGTTCTTGATAAAGGAGGTTGCTTGAATTATGCTGCACCAATTTTCCCGTACGGAATTAGCCATTGGTCCTGAGGGCCTTGAAGTGATGAAGAACAGCACGGTAGCCGTGCTGGGTATCGGCGGCGTGGGAGGCATTGCGGTGGAAGCCCTCGCCCGTTCCGGGGTAGGCCGTATCATTCTGATCGACAAAGACGTTGTGGATATCACCAACATCAATCGGCAGATCCATGCCCTAACGACCACGGTAGGTCAGAAGAAAGCAGACCTGATGGTTGAACGTGTCAAACTGATCAATCCGGAATGTGAAGCGATCGCCCTGAACATGTTCTACACCGAAGAGACGTATGAAGAGTTGTTTAAATTCGATCTGGATTATGTGATTGATGCGTCGGATACGATCATTTATAAAGTACATCTGATCAAGGAATGCCTGCGGCGCGGGATTCCTATCATCTCCAGCATGGGGGCAGCCAACAAAATGGACCCCACGAAGTTCCAGGTAGCCGACATCTCCAAAACGTCCATGGATCCGATTGCCCGTATCGTACGCACCAAGCTGCGCAAAGACGGCATCAAGAAAGGGGTCAAGGTCGTATTCTCACTAGAGGAGCCGATGAAACCCCGCCAGGACGTTACGGAGAAGATCGTACCCGAGAATGCCCCTGAAATCCGGAAAGCGAAGCAGCCTCCGGCAAGCAATGCATTTGTTCCGCCAGTGGCCGGACTGATTATGGTCAGCGTAACGGTCAGAGAACTGCTCGAAAAGGGTGGCGTTTCGTTATAATGATCCAGTAAAACTCGGATTGAGAAAACGATAGACAAGCGGAAGGCAGGACGAAACGCGCCTTCGACCAAAACATAGAGTGGTTAATAAAACGCAGTGTCCAAAGCAATGGACGCTGCGTTTTTTATGGTCATCGCCGAAGCGAGTATGAATGGAAAACCAGCACCATGAAATTCCTGTGACAGAGCTTTGCTAGTATATTCGTACCAGCTGTGCTACAATGGAACTCCTTTTTGTGTCACGGCCCTTAAAGCCAGACTTTCGATGCGAAAAAATATGTTTCTTAGGAGGTAACTGAAAGTGTCAGAATCTTTTCAAAGTGCCTATCAAGAAGAAGAGTCAAGGCTAAACGAGGTTATCGTTGAAATTGACCGTCAGCTTGAACGTTTGCGCGGGATTCCCGTATACACAGGCCATGATTTTACGGAGCAGGTGCTCGAAGCGGGGCGGGAAGAGAAACGGCAGGCCCTCGCCAAAAGTTTGCCGGAGCCTTACTTCGGGAGGCTGGATTTTCAGGAGAGCGGAACGGGAGCGAAGAAACCGCTCTACATCGGGAAGATTGGCTTCGATAAGGAAGATGCCGGGGATCACCCGATGGTGATTGATTGGCGAGCCCCGGTCGCGAGCCTATTTTATTCGTTTACGGGCGGTACCGACCCGGCATCGTTCGAAGCACCCGAAGGAATCATCGAGGGGCTGGTGTATTTAAAACGCAACGTTGTGATCCGCAAGCAAATTTTGGAACGGGTATCGGATACGTACAATCGGGAGAGCGGCGGACCTGCCGTATCCGATGAGTTTTTGGTCTACCGTCTCGGGGAGAACAAGGACAACCGGCTTCGGGATATCGTATCTACGATCCAAGCCGAGCAGGACAAAATCATCCGGGCTGCCAAAAATACCGCTCTCATTATCCAAGGGGTGGCGGGAAGCGGAAAAACGACGGTGGCCCTGCATCGGCTGGCTTATTTGCTCTATCAATACAAGGAGCAGGTAACCGCGGAGAAAATGATCATATTTGCACCCAACCTGATGTTTCTGGATTACATATCCGACGTACTGCCCGAGCTCGGAGTTGGCGATATACAGCAGCGCACGTTTGGCGATTGGGCAGCGGAGCTGCTCGATATCGAGCTCGCTTCGGATGATCATGCACAGACGCTTCATCTATGGTTCGAGACCGACCCGGGGCAGGGAACCCCGGATATTGACGATAATGTCAGCGGGCGCTATAAAGGCTCATTGAGACTGATGGAGATCATCCGGCGCTGCGTGGAGGCTATCGAAACCGAGGCTCTACCGGACGGGGACTTCTCACCATGGGATGGGGCCGTACTGAAACAGGAGACGATCGCGGAATGGTTCTACCAGGAATATAAACCATATCCACTGGCCAAACGGAAGGAACGGCTGCTTGCCAGATTGCACCGCTGGGTCGAGATGGAACTGAAGAAATCGCCATCAGCGGCCGTGATGAAAGAACGGAAGAAAAAAGCGGCTCAACGAGAAAAGGCTTATGCGAACCGATGGCCGAAATTTGAGCCGGTCTCATTATATAAACAATTGTTTGGTGCGGCAAAGGCGACCGGAACGATGTTTGCAGAGCTAACCGCTCTGATTCCGTCCGAGGTGCTCGCGGCAACGCGTAAAGATCTGAAGAAAAACGTGGTCCGCGAAGAGGATTTGCCTGCCCTGCTGTATTTCCACTGTTTGTTGAATGATATTACCGGTGAGCAGCGTTTTGACCACATCGTCATTGATGAGGCTCAGGATTTCTCGCCATTTCAGGTAGCTGTGCTGGACCTGTTCGTAAGAGGACATTCCTTCACCATATTAGGTGATTTGTCGCAGGGCATTCATGCCTATCGCGGCGTTCATGCGTGGGAGGAAATGAGCTCCTTATTTAAGGAAGAGGAAACAGCTTATTTTGCGTTGACACGCAGTTACCGCTCGACGATGGAGATCATCGAATTTGCCAACGGCATTTTGGAGAAGGGTGTCAGCAGTGATCTGCTCGCCGTACCCGTATTTCGAAGCGGCGATGCCGTTCGCCTCATTCCTTATGAGTCGGAGAAATCCAGAACAAGAGATTTGGAACGGGCGATGGAGGCACTCATCGCTAAGGAATATCGGACGGTAGCCATTCTCACCCGAACCTTGAGGGAAGCGAAAGAGCTGCATGAGCAATTAATTGCTGCATGGCCGATGCTGAATCTGATCGATGGCAGCAAAGGAACGTATCAGGGGGGGTACTCCGTGCTTCCTGTTTATTTGTCTAAAGGACTTGAGTTCGATGCGGTTTTGGTAGCGGATGCGGATCGGAGTCATTACGCGGAAAAAGCTTGGGATGCCAAGCTGATGTACGTCGGCTGCACCCGGGCACTGCATGAGCTGTGGCTGCTGCATGGTGAAGCGCGTCCTTCTTATGTGACGGCGGACGCTTCGGATATTACAGCCATCGGCTGGCCCGCAGAGTAAGATAGGATTGTGTTACTAAGCGCGAAGAGGAAAGAACATAAAATGTCCCGTGGGGTGGTACATGTCTGCATGTGCTTGTCTCTGCGGGGCTTTTTGCTGTGCCCGCGCTTAACCAAACATTTGGTAGGAAGAACCAAGGTTATCGATATACCGGATCAAAGTCCAAACGGCGAGAAAGAAGAGTGCAGCTGCCAAGATGATGTAGAGGGTCATTTTTCGCATAGGTTTTCGTTTCAATTCAAAAACCTCCCTTCGAGTTCTCATGGTCTAACGAGATTTCATCTTCCTCACTGCGGATGCCCTGTTTATACTCATAAAGAATAATGGAGGAACGGATGAAGGCATACAGGCCGATCAGGAACTGCAAGATAAGGATGGTATACAATAGATTTATCGCCAGCCTCTCATCGTCGAGGTATTCTGGCCCATAGATCTCCTTTAATAGATTGTTTTGATTAACATAGGTATAGAGTCCAAGTAAACTGATTCCCATATTCATAGCCCCTCTAGATAAATTGCGTTTGGACTTCTTGCGAGTCGTCATAGCCACTCTCCTTAGATAAGGCTTCTCTATAATTTCCTATAATTAAGTAACGCTCCGGAAAGATAAAAGTTGGTTATCATGTTAAACGAGCAGCGAATATCGATGGGTATCCGAACCACTAGCGTGGATGTCCATAGGCTTGCTACAGGCATGACAAAATTGAATATGGTATGATAGAGTGTGACGGATTTGATTGAAACCGGCTTATCTTTGCATTGATATCAGACAAGGAAGTGTAGTTATGGATTTATTCAGTATCGGGCGTGAAGGGGACCGGGATTCCAGGCTGCTGGCCGATCGGATGCGCCCTTCGTCGCTGGATGAATATATAGGACAGGAACAGATTATCGGACCGGGCAAACTGCTCAGACGTGCCATAGAAGCAGACCAGGTCTCTTCCATTTTATTGTACGGCCCGCCGGGTTGCGGCAAAACAACGCTGGCGCATATTATCTCCCAGCAAACGAAGGGGTACTTCGTTCGGCTGAATGCGGTGGAAGCCTCGGTTAAGGACGTCAGGGAAGTCATTGAGCAAGCCCAGAGCAACCGCAGTCTGTACGGCACCAAAACGATCCTGTTCCTAGATGAGGTTCACCGCTTTAACAGTTCAAGACAGGATGCGCTGCTGCCTGCCGTGGAGAACGGTACGATTATATTTATTGGCGCGACAACAGAGAATCCATTTCATTACGTAAATGGGGCCTTGATGAGTCGTTCAACCTTGTTCCAGCTTGAGCCGCTGACTAAGAACCATTCCATGATCGCCATGCAGCGCGCGTTATCCGATCCAGATAAAGGACTTGGATTCATGGATCTCCAGGCAGACGAGGAAGCATTGGAGCATATTGCAACGATGGCGAACGGCGACATCCGCCGTGCTCTGAACGCCCTCGAATTAGCGGCCATGACCACGCCCCCGGATGAAAGCGGCAGGGTTCATATTACGCTCGAAGTGGCCGAAGAATCGATACGCAAGCCGCTCGTCAAGGCGGACGAGTCCACGCAGTATGACGTGCTGTCTGCCTTCCATAAAAGCATTCGAGGTTCCAGTGATGCGGCCTTGTTCTGGTTCCTGTATGCGGTCGAAAAGCTAGGGATGGACCCGATGGTGTTCATCCGCCGATTGATTGCTGCCAGCAGCGAGGATATCGGGCTGGCTAATCCGCAAGCGATGGTGCAGGCGGTGAGCGCACTGGATGCCTACCGGAATAACGGCTGGCCGGAAGCCAAGTTGAACATTGCCCAGGCGATTCTGTTTGCGGTGGAGAGCCCCAAATCGGATGGCGTTGTGACCGCCATATCCCGGGCGATGTCCGCCATGGATGAAGTGAAATCGGCTGAGGTTCCGCTTCATCTCCGTGATGCGCATTACTCGGGGGCGGTGAAGTTGGGACATGTCGGCTACAAGTACCCGCACGATTATCCAGGCCATTACGTGAAGCAGGAATATCTGCCGAAGGAGCTCTCCCGCCGGGTGTTCTATCAGGCGACGGAGCAGGGGAATGAAGCCAAGATCGCACACAATCAGCGATTACGACGCGAAGAATAGGGTCTTACAGCACTAACAGAATCAATGGCCGCTAGTTTAGCTAAATGGAGGAAACGAATGATGAAAACAGGGAAACAGCGGTTTGTCATCCTGCTGCTGTCCGCTGGTCTTATGCTGAGCGGCTGTTCGGGGAAAAACGCCCAGGAGCAGGTCGAAAGTGGACAGGCCGCGGAGGCAGCGCATGAGCACGGACATCAGACGCAGCTGGCCAACGGGGATATTCAGGAGGCAACGGCTTCGATTGATGAGCTGCCTGCCTTTTTGATGAGCCAGACCAGCGAGATGCAAACGATCTATGCCTTGTCTGCGCAGGTGAGTGATGTCATGAAATATATTCCTTGTTATTGCGGCTGTGGAGACAGTGCCGGTCATGAGAGCAACCTGAACTGTTTTATTGATGAGATTCAGGAGGACGGCACCGTGGTGTGGGACGATCATGGCACCCGCTGCGGGGTGTGTTTGGACATTGCCGTGGAATCTGCCAAAATGAGCAGCGAGGGCAAGAGCCTGACGGATATTCGGACCGCAATCGACGAGAAATACAGCACAGGCTATGCGAAGCCGACACCAACTCCAATGCCGCCCGCCGAAAGTTAATTCTACTGTAGATAAGCAAGAAGGTACCCGATGTGATCGATGGATCACTCGAGTGCCTTTTTTCTGTTGGGCATAAGGCCCTCAAGGCTGTTTTCAGGAATCGCCTGATCCGTTTCTCAGACTGACCGCCGTGATCTATCTCACAGCATCAAACTATATATGGATGTAAATTTATAAAACGAGACTATATATAGTGTGTTGATGATCTAAGGAGAAGGAGTTGATCGATTTCATGAAAGTCATGAAGAGAGACGGGTGCCTGGTGAATTTTGAGATAAACCGGATTGTGAATGCAGTGGATAAAGCGTTTATAGCCGTTGAGGGTGTGTCCCGCATGGAGGCTTCCCTGCAGATTGGCGATGCGGTTGTTCGTGCCACCGCGGAGATGGAGCAGGTGAGTGTGGAGGAAATTCAGGATATCGTTGTCGAGCATTTGCAAAATACAGGTTATGCAGAGGCAGCGGCAGCTTATCAACATTACAGGGAAACCCGTGACCTGGAGCGGATGCGGCGGGGAGAGCTTTACAAGATCAGCACGGATGTTATTGGGGTAACGAATCTGGATCTGCTGCGGGAGAATGCGAATCTGAACGGGGAATCCTTCAGTGGAAAAATGAGTCGGATCGGCTCCGAGTACGCCAAATGGATGGCAAGCAAATTCATCCTCCCAGGAGATCTCATGAGAGCGGTGAGGGATGGTTATGTGTATGTGCATGACCTGGACCAGTATGCACTCGGAACAACGAACTGCATTTTCATTCCGTTTGACCGACTATTGGCCAAGGGATTCAATACCGGTAACGGATCGGTTAGGCCGCCGCAGAGTATCATGACCGCGATGGCGCTGGTGGCCATCATCTTTCAATCCCAGCAGAACAGTCAATTCGGCGGCGTGTCCGGAAATAAAATCGATTGGGATCTGGCCCCGTATGTCGGAAAATCGTTTCGTCGGCATTTTCGCAAAGGGCTAGCCTACTTCGGAGAGTGTGAGCAGGGGGATCATAGACCCAATGTTCGAGTTCTTCCGGATAACGAATTATACATAGACAATGAGCAGTTGAAAGAAATTTATCCACGAATATATCACTATGCATATAACGAAACGGTGAATGAAGTAAAGCAGGCCGCGGAATCCCTGATTCACAATCTAAACACGATGAGCAGCCGGGCCGGCGGACAGATCCCTTTTACATCGCTGAACTATGGCATGTGCACGTCAACCGAAGGAAGGCTGGTGTCCCACGCTCTACTGGATGCCACGATGAGAGGGCTCGGCGGGGGAGAGACGCCGATATTTCCGCAGCATATTTTCCAGTGCAAGCAGGGCATTAATCAGGCGGAAGGGGAGCCCAACTACGATCTGTTGCTGAAAGCTGTTGAGTGCTCCAGCCGCAGGCTCTACCCGAATTTTGTCAACGTGGATGCATCGTTTAATCTGGTCTACTATAACCCGGACGAGCCAGACACGATTATTGCCACCATGGGCTGCAGGACCCGGACGATTTCAGACCGGTTCGGGCGAAACCGTCTAAGCGGCAAAGGTAATTTATCTTTTAATACGATCAATCTGGTTCGTCTCGGCATTGAGCATGGCATTATCGAAGGCAAACGGGATATGCCGGATCTGAACCTCTTCTACGAGCAGTTGGATCAGTATTTGACGATTGCGGTAGAGGGTTTGATTCATCGTTACGAGCTGCAGGCCGACCAACCGGCCAAAGCGTCTGATTTTATGATGCGGGAAGGCGTGTGGGAAGGCGGCGAGGCACTGGCACCGGAGGATAAGGTTCGCGAGCTCATCAAGCACGGAACCCTTGCGCTTGGATTTATCGGGCTGGCTGAATGCCTGAAGGCGTTAACCGGGCTGCACCACGGAGAAGATGAGACCAGCCGCAGTCTGGGAATCGAGATCATCCGGCATATGCGTCAGTTTTGCGATGCAGCCAGTGAAAGATATAACCTGAACATTACGTTGTTTGCCACGCCGGCAGAAGGGTTATCGGGGAAATTCACGAAGATGGACCGGCAAACCTTTGGTGTGATCGAGGGTGTCACAGATCGCGAGTATTATACGAATTCGTTTCATATTCCGGTGTATTATCCGATGGCCGCGTACCGCAAAATCCGTTCCGAGGCTCCTTTCCATGAGCTGTGTAATGCAGGAGCGATTTCGTATGTGGAGCTGGACGGCAATGCCCGGCAGAATACGGCTGCTTTTCGGGACATCGTACAGTTTGCCCTGCAGCAGAATATCGGATATTTCTCCGTAAACCATCCCGTCGATCGTTGCCCGGCATGCAATTACGAAGGGATCATCGGAAGCTCTTGCCCTGGATGCGGAGCCTCGGAGGCGGATGGAAACTTCCAGCGGCTGCGGAGGGTGACGGGATACCTAACGGGCAATTATACGGAGCGCTTCAATTCGGCCAAGCAGGCTGAGGTCAGGGATCGGGTGAAACATCTGTGAATGTGTGCGGGTATATCCCCGAGAGCATTAATGAAGGCCCAGGAGTTCGGGCAGTTCTATTCGTGAGCGGCTGCCGTCATGCTTGCGCCGGATGTTTTAATACGGATTCCTGGGACTTTGAAGCTGGGGAGCTGTTTACAGAAGAATTGTCTGCGTCCATACTGCAGGATATTATCGACAACCCTTTGCTGGATGGCGTGACCTTATGCGGTGGGGATCCGTTCTTCTCGCCGGAGGAGTCTGCGGCGTTTGTACGCAAGCTCAGGACCCTCTGTCCTGGGAAAAGTGTATGGGCCTACACGGGCTTCACCTTTGAAGCGCTGATGAGGCAGCCAAAGCTGCGCGAATTGGCGAAACAGTGTGATGTTATCGTGGATGGCAAATTTCAGTTGGAGCTAAGGGATGTCTCGCTTCCCTTTCGAGGCAGCTCGAATCAGCGCTTAGTTGACGTAGCCGCCAGCCTAGAACGGGGAGTAACGGTTGAATATATTCTTCGCTAGCACGTAAAAAAAAGAGCACACACTTTACGGAAACTTCCGTGTTCAGTGTGTGCTCTTCGCATTACGGCAGCGGATTAATATGGAACTTTATCCGCCGTTTCGATAGTTCCGCCGCCAAGGCATTCGTCCCCTTGGTAGAAGACAACGGCTTGGCCCGGCGTGATTGCTTTTTGCGGCTTGGCAAAAGCGACATGAACGGTTCCGTCTTCGCGTGGAGTTATCGTTACCTCCTGGTCCGGCTGACGGTAGCGGAATTTCGCGGTGCAGGTAAAGGCGTCTTTGGGCATAGCGTCTTGTCCTGCAATCCAATTGATTCCGGAGGCAACGAGTCCAGTTGAATACAAACTCGGATGATCGCCTTGGACAACGTACAGAATATTGTTAGTTAAATCCTTGTCGGCAACAAACCAAGGCTCTCCGGAGCCTGAGCCGCCAATGCCGAGACCTTGGCGTTGTCCCAGCGTGTAGTACATCAAGCCATCATGGCGGCCTTTCACTTCACCCGTGACAATGTCCACCATATCACCGGATTGGGCGGGGAGGTACTGTCCAAGAAATTCTTTGAAATTTCGTTCGCCGATGAAGCAAACGCCGGTGCTGTCTTTTTTCTTGGCGGTATACAGTCCGGCTTCCTCAGCGAGTCGGCGAACTTCCGGTTTCGGCAGATGCCCGATCGGGAACATTGCTTTGGAGAGCTGCTCTTGGCTCAGCGCATTAAGGAAGTAGGTTTGATCCTTATTGCTGTCGACGCCGCGCAGCAGCCGGTACTGTCCGTCCTCCTCGATGACGCGGGCGTAATGGCCGGTAGCCACATAGTCGGCTCCCAGATCCATGGCCTTATTCAGAAATTCACCGAATTTGATTTCACGGTTGCACATGACATCGGGGTTCGGCGTTCTCCCAGCTTTATATTCATCGAGGAAATAGGAAAATACTTTATCAAAGTACTCCTTCTCGAAATTGACGGTATAGTAGGGAATGTCGAGCTGCTCGCACACGCGGCGCACGTCTTCAGCGTCCGCTTCAGCTGTGCAGTAGCCAAGCTCATCGGTGTCATCCCAGTTTTTCATAAAGATGCCGATCACTTCATAACCCTGCTGCTTGAGCAGGAGTGCTGTTACGGAGGAGTCGACTCCTCCCGACATGCCGACAACGATACGAGTGTTATGTTTTTCTTTTGACATCGTTATCACCATTTTCATATTGAATTGTGCCCATGGAGGTATTTTAACATATTGGAACAAGGTTCACACGTTTCATTTTGTCCACTCAGCGTGAACATTTTTCGGGTTTCCGGCTGGAATATTACCCATTGAGGTCCAGGATATGTTACCATAAGCTGAGGGTAATGATCGGAATACGGAGAAAAATACAGGATAAGCTGCTTCACGCTTAGATTACGTCGTATTTGTCGCTAAACCCGCCACCTACAATTCATGTACAGGATGGACATAATATACAAATTACCGAAAGAGGTGTCACCCTTGAAGATATCAACAAAAGGAAGATACGGATTAACAATTATGATGGAGCTGGCCGCCAGGTTTGGTGAAGGGCCAACTTCGCTGAAGAGCATTGCCGAGAAGAACCAGCTGTCGGAACATTATCTTGAGCAGCTGATCGCACCGCTGCGAAATGCTGGACTGGTCAAAAGCATCCGTGGCGCATATGGAGGATATATCCTTTCCCGTGATCCGGCATCCATAACGGCAGGAGATGTAATCCGTGTGCTTGAAGGACCGATATCCCCTGTGGACTTCACGGAAGAGGACGATCCGGCGAAGCGGGATCTATGGCTTCGTATCCGCGACAGCATTGCTGAAGTCCTCGATTCCACGACGCTGGACTATCTGATCAACTATCATGAACAGTCTGCTGCAGACAACTATATGTTCTATATTTAAGTTATTGTTACATTAGTTGATCAATAAAGCTGATTAAATAAAGGGATAGCGGGCTTTTATGCCAATCGCTATCCCTTAAAAAATCACATAAAAATCACATTCTCTGCAGATCATTCGGGTTCATGATCAATTCTGAGGATGTCTGCGAAGTGTTTTTGAATCTTTTGATCTGCATCTTGTCTCATTTTCTCTGTCACATGTGTATAAATCTGTAGGGTGGTTTTTTCATTGTCGTGACCGACACGGTCCATAATTGTTTTTAGATCGACACCTGCTTCAGCTAACATGCTAACGTGGGTATGTCTAAATATATGAGGAGTCGCTTTTTTTTGTATATCTGTAAATTTCAAAATAGCATACATCCGATCACGAATTGCTTGGGCATTTAATGGGTATCCGTCATTATTACGAAAGAGGAAACCCTTATCGTGATAATCCGGAAACAACAATTTGTGCTCCTTCATCAGTACCTTCATTCGATTAATGTGCTTATGCAGCATCTCCATTACCATGGGGTCCACTGAGACTGTTCGTATGGATCCCGTTGTTTTAGGAGGTGTAAGCAGATATTTCCGCATATTATCACTGTCCATTGTTTTGGTGATCCTGATACTGTTTCTATCGAAATCTAAATCAGTGTTCTCATTCAATGAACATAGTTCCCCGGACCTCATTCCGCTAAAGGCTAATAGATAAAAGATCTCCTTGTCTTGGGGCTTGCCATGATCAATAGCAGCCTTAAGGAATTCGGACAATTCTTTTCGTGAGAGATACTTCTCTTCGATAACGGCATTCTCAATTTCCTCTACGCTAAGCGTCTTTTCGGGAACGATAGTGTCGATCGCCGGATTATCCATTCTCAATTTATTAAGAACAGCGTATTTAAAAATCATGTTACCTGTATTATGAATACCGTCCATGGTGTTTTTTTCATATCCTTCATCGTCAAGGTGATTAAAGATATGTTGGTATTCTCTATGTGTAATTTGAGAGATGTTTTTCTTCGCTAGATACCTATTGAGGACTTTGATTTGGACACCTCTTTGTCTAACAGTTCTTCGCTTAACTTTACGTTTTGAATAAGTCTTTAACCAATCTTCGGCAACATCCTCGAATGTCATTTTCCGGACTTTCTTTTCATCTATTCCATGATTTTTCAAATCATCTAAAACTTTTTGTGCACGTGCATAGGCTTCCTTTTTCGTGTCTCCACGGCGAGGGATTTGCTTTCGTTTTCCTGTAACTGGGTCTGGAGGGCCCTCTAATGTACAAATCCATTTATAACCTTGCTTGTTGTTGGCAGGAATCTTTGTATAACTCGCCACTTTCATCGTCCTCCTTAAAACTCATCGCCATGGAATCTCAGAAGTTCCTCGATTTCTTTTTTTTGAATGACAAACTTGTATGCTGAATTATAATATCTGCTTGCGAGATGGCTCAGCCTTAAACTGATTCTCCCATCTTTGGTATAGTCTAAGTCATGAAATTTGACCGGTTTAGAATCAGTGAAAACTTGCAACTCATTTTCCTCAATTCGTTCAAAATGTCCTCCTAGATCGAAGAGGAGTTCTTCCTGTGACATCAACGTCTCTTTATCGACTTGAATAATGATTTGGGATGGTTCTATATAATCCTCGGTTGAATCATAATACGCATAGAACGTCGTCTCCCCAAAACTTACCTGTGTTTCTTCAATAGCATGGTTCTTTGTTAACTGCTGCCTAGATGAGTCGATAAATAGCTTTCCTTGGAGTTCTCTGCGTTGGATCTGTTCAAGTCTCCGTTTTGCCAACTTTAAGGGTACTTTGAAAGTAGATGATAAAAATTGCACTCCATCATTTTGGCGATCAGGTAATTTTAGCGGAGATATCATAAAGAAAGGCATAGACGCATACAACACAAAGTTCTCAGCTTCTGCTTCTTGGCCTTCCCTGAAAAGTAGAGGCATTTTACGCTGATCGCCTACATGCCGTAGCACATGACACAATTCGTGAAAAAATATTTTTCGTTGTTGTAAACTAGTCAATCGTTTATCAAGAATTATAATTTTTTCTTTGTTATCAGAAACTGACTTGCATGTATCGTACTTCAGGTCAACATCAAATGATTCTGCAATACGATCAATATCCAACAGGGCTTCTGTATTCCAGAACTTATGTAATTTGTAGTGTTTAGATATTGATTGTTCAAGTGACGTCTCTTGATAGTGGGGAAATAACATAACTGCACCTCTGATTAGAATGTATGTTCGTTATGGTTGGCAAAATAAAAACCGTTTCCGGCTAAGAGGGACGTTTAGGCTATTTGCTTTTTATACCTTTCGTCGGTTCAGTTTTGTCCCGTGAGAGGGTAAGAAGACTAATAATATGTTGTGGACCTGGATCCTCGACGATTGACTTTACGATCACTGGCTCGTGGAACATGCTATTTGATTTACTAACTCCAATTCTGATCATAGGAAAACATCTCCTCAATAAGAATGTATGTTCTGTTTATGCTTAAAAAGAAAAGCCATCGCTGGCCTGTTCTTCTACTATTTTTTTGAGTCTTTTTCCGCTTGTTCAGCTGCTCGTCGTTTCATTGCTCGATATCGTTCCAAAGCAGCCTCCATTTCCTCGATTTCGTCTTCGGTATAGTTTTCTGGGCCTCCGTAGAAGGACATGTTTGTCTCATAACCCTTAGGATTTTCAGTTCTTCCCAAAAGGTAGTCTGTTGTAACTTCGAAAAAATCAGCAAGTTTATTGAGAGTGTTAGTATCTGGTTCATATACGTCGGCTTCCCATTTTGAGACGGTAGTATTATCAATCTCAAGTTTCTGAGCCAATTCACGTTGAGTTAATTTTTTGTCTTTCCTTAACTCTTTGATTCTAAGTCCTAAAGACATATAGTATTCCTCCAAATTTGCTGATTCATCAAATACAGAATACCATGAATGACAATTTTTTTAAATTTAGTTGATTAAACAGCAATTTATTCGTTGACATTTGATTATTCATCAATTACCATTGAGTTAACAACTTGATTATTCATCAAATAAGGTGGTGAAAAGGAAAGATGATTAATTACGGGAAACTAAAGAACCTCAGAACTTCAAAAAAAATTTCTCTACAAGAAATGGCAGACGCATTGGGACTACTTACAGCTGGTGGTTACTCACGAGTTGAATCTGGAGAAAATAAACTGAAAGCTGAGCATTTGCCAATTCTAGCAGAAAAATTTGGGATCAGTATGAATCACTTAACAAAAGAAATTTTTTTTGAAAACAGAGTTGATGAATGCTCAATTTTCGTTGATGATTCATCCATAACATCTGAGGAGAAGGAGGTGATCTAATGGGTGCAGGTCTTTTTAAAGTGGAGTTGGATTTCGGTCAGTTACAGGAAGCAATTAATACTGCTGTAGATCAGGCTTTGGAACGTCACTCTTTAAAGAACAACCTTCCTCCATTGCTTACAAAGTCACAATTTCAAGATCTACTGGATATTGGAGCGACCAAAGCTTCTGAACTCTTAAATCGTGAGGATTTTCCGGTAATACGTGAATTCGGCCATCCGCGAGTTCCTACCCATTTGTTAATGATTTGGATTGACGAACATACCGAGTGGATCCGGGACAATGTTGGTGAAAAATCGAAGGTGAAAGGGAAGGGAAGGGTGGCATAAGATGCGCTTTCGGTGGATGCGTCAAACCTCCAGAACTGCTTGTGTATCAGCAACAGTAACGAGAAGCCTGTTGAAAAGCATTGATGTCGGGATCGCGTTGGACATGTCGCTTCCGAAGTACGCTATAAATCCGGAAAAGCTATCGAAGCTTGAAAGAAAGAGAGTTTTAAAAGAAGCGACGGAAAGCTTGAAAAGGATTGAAGAAACCCGCCGGAGCGGATCCAGCTCCAGCGGGTGAGGGGATTGGGGTGGGGAAAAGCTCTAATTACATACTACAAGGTTGAACCACACTTTCCTATTCCAAAATGGAATATTCGGGGGAGGTGAAAGAACAATGAAATTTGGTGCAATTATGCAGGCTTGCCGGGAACGGGCTGGATTGACACAAGAGGAAATGGCCGCAAGACTTCACCGGACCCAGGCTTGCATTTCGAAATATGAGAATGACCACAAAATCCCGGACATGCCGACCATGCTCAGATGGGTGGAAGTTACCGGTGCTAAAGAAGTGGTGGTCGCATTCCTTTGCGGAATGGACGGGCTATCGATCATGCAAAGCATAATGCCATTTATAGGAGGATGATTGATTTGAAAAGAGAGGATCTAGTTGAACAAGCACGCTTAGCTGCGAAGTCAGCATCTCACAATCTCGATGTGATTTCTCGAAATCCGGATAAGATGCAGCCCGACAAGCTTTATAACGGAGTTGTGTATCTAAACAACATGATCAGATTCGCGGAAAAAGAATTGGAAATAAAAAAAGACCGCCTGGCAGGGCAGTCTCGACTGAGATCACGACTAATGAGTCTCTTGATGTCTATTTTAAATGGTGAACGTCAAAAGCGCAAGGGGTTTGAGCTATGAACAACCTAGTCGCCCAATCACCTGCAGACGTATATATCGCTACCACACAAGCACTTAGAGCAAGCACAGAATCTATCTCTCAATTCATTCAGGAGGATCCGGAAAACACTCAGCGATTGAATGAGCTCAACAGTCAACGAGAAGAAGCTTACCGGAACTGGACCAATGCAGCCTATCTCTTAAAAACTTTACCTGCATCAGAAATGGCGGTAGCCCTGAGCCGGATCGAACGCGAATTGAACATATGAGACAGAGCTTTAGCTTTGTCTCTCGGCGTCGGACAGTTTTCTAACCTGTTCGGCGTCGAGAGATGCGACTAACGCATCCAAGGTGGTGTCAACCCCCGGCCCACCTTGAAAAATACATACGAAGGGAGGACAAACCATGCAAGTGATTCAAAAGCTGACAGTCGTTAGTAATCCTACCCGGATCTTTGAAGTCGGTACAGAAGTCAACAACCGGGAAGTAATTGAGATCAAACAAGTGGGCTATGACAACATTTCGGAGTTCTGGGTGCTGGATGAGAATGAAAAAGTCATTGCCAGTGTTGAGAATTGCCCAGTCATCGTGGAGTGGCAGGAATTTGTAGAAGACGGACCAGTGGAAACTGCGAAAACAGAAAATGACCCGCAGCAACGGGTCATATCTGGTGCCAAAAATTAATTTTGTTGCCCCCATATTAGCAGATGAGGGCAATAAACACAAGAGGGAGTGATTCAATTGTCAACTGCCTTTTCGGCTGATGTATCTGGTCGGACAATCGATGTGGAGATTCAGCCGGCTACACAATATTCTCCACCCGTACTGACTATTCGGCAGCAAACAGGTTCATTTCAACTACATGCCGATCCGGAGCAATTGGCTGAGGTGGAATTCAAAATTAGGTCGTTCCTGGATGGCATTCGCTATCCAGAGACTCCGGATCAACAAGCAATCTTAAATCACGAAATCAAACAATCCGTTGAGGAGGAAATCGCATGAAAAAACAAGAGATCGCAAATAGATTGTTGGCATTACCAGCAGAAATCGCAGCAGCTGAGGATGAAGTGTTGGAGGCAAATAGCAATGTAGTAACCGCTAAAGAAATGCTTCAACAAAAGGAAGATGATTTGTTACTCAGCAATGTTATTGAAGGAAAAAACGCTGAAATCCGTGCTGCTCAGATGCGGGCGAACACAGTTGATGAGCGTGGAAACCTCTCTGAAGCCGAACTGAATTTGAAAAATGCGGCGGTGAGGTTGGGTAAATTGAAAGACGAGCTTCGGGCGCTTCAAGCAGCTGCTGGGCTCCTTCAGGGGGTGGCTTAATTGGATGAAACTAACTTGACAGTCATGCCCTCTCACTCCGGTGGAAACACCGGAGGGGGGGCCATCGTTGATCTTGAATTCGGAAGTGCCACAGATCTCCGAAGAAAGCTGGATGCTATGAAACAAAAGCTAAATCTGACCAAAGAGTTTTTTCGCGAAGTGATGCAGGATGGTGTCGACTATGGCATCATCCCTGGCACTGATAAGCCAACATTATATAAAGCTGGAGCTGAGGGGCTGTGTGAGTTCTATAATTTGGCCCCGACAATTGCATCAAAGGTTGAGGATAAAGTTCACGAAACAGGGTACTACGCAGTGGACGTGACGATTCGATTGCTTCATCGAGGGACCGGTTCGATTATCGCTGAAGGTGTTGGCCATGCGAACACGTATGAAAGTCGTTACCGTTGGCGCTGGGTATCTGAAAAGGACGTTCCCAAGGGAGTTAGCAAGGAAGACTTGGTTTCGAAAGAACGCAGCGGACAATACGGCAAGTATGTGCAATATCGGATGGAAAATGACGACATGCATTCCATTTGGAATACGGTGCTTAAGATGGCTAAGAAACGCGCTCTCGTGGATGCTGTTCTATCCGCTACTCGGTCAAGTGGCATTTTTGCTCAAACACAGGATGAACTCGAAGCATATTTACAAGGAGAGGATCCAGACGGCGATCCCGAAGGAAGAAGCACTCCTCCACCAAGACAAACCCGTCAAAGCAGTAGCTCCCGTTCTTCACAAAGTAGTTCGCGCTCTGGTGGATCAACCAGCAATGCTTCAAAAAACCGCGTACTCTCATTAATGAAAAGCCAAGGACTTGATTGGAATGGCTTAGCTGAAGAAGCCAGCACGGCTCTTGGGCGACCGGTTAAGAAGGTTGTTCAGGACATTCAGTCTGAAGCTGATTGGAAAACGGTTGGCGATTACCTGGAGTTTGGTGGAGGCGGCGATCAAGAAGAAATTAACTTCGATGATCTACCGGAGGATTTGCGATGAAAATTGCTCATATTGCAGATAGTCATTGGGGGTTCGGTTATCCGGGCCCCACACCGGAATCTAGATTCGAAGATATTACTCGGACGATGGATTGGGCTGCGGATCGCATAATAGCAGAAGGATGTGAACTGGTGTTATTCGCTGGCGATGCCTTCAAGGATGCCCGGGTCTATATCGACCGTGCGACGGCTGAAATCAGAGCCTTTGTGTCCTGGATTCGCAAGTTATCAAATGCCGGCATTGAAGTTGTGATCATCAGCGGGACACCGAGTCATGATGCGATTAGCGCATACCATCTCATTTCAGAAATGCAGATTCCACGTGTCAATGTTTTTACGGACCCTGGGGTCCATCAAGTCAGAGGAGTTAATGTAACGTGCCTCCCTGGTATGAACCGTAGTTCCTTCGCTACCGAGAAAGAGTTTGCAGGTTTACCACCACATGAGTTCCATCAGCGTATGACGGAATGGATTGCTGAGGAATGTGGCAGACTTCGATCTCAATGTAGTAATAAGCAGCCCAATATCCTGATGAGTCATCTAACCTTCGATCTGGCTGACACCGGGTTCGAAGATGCTTTACTTCAAAACGAACCGATCCTGACGGACAGGGCAGCAAAGATGTTTGATCTCGTTTGTCTAGGTCACATTCATAGGCCGCAGCTCGCTGGCAGCAATGTTTATTACAGCGGTGCTCCGGATCGGCATAACTTCGGTGATGAACGCACGACTCCGGGATTTTGGATACACGATCTCGACGGCGTCACTCTTTCAGGACCCGTCCCGGGCATCAAATCGCATTTTATTGAGACTCCAGCTCGGCGATTTAAAACGATTGATTGGTGTGACATGGATGTGGCTGCTTGGCTTGACGGTCAAGTGGACGACTTTGCCAACATCCAAGACACAATCATTCGAGTCCGATACACCTGCAGCGAGGAACTACAGAAGCGGTTTGATAGGCGCACATTGGAGAAGGCTCTGTATGATGCTGGGGCGTTCTTCGTGGCCGAGATTCGGGCGGAGGTTGAACGATCAGAACGAATCCGTGATACCGAAGTAACCGAAGGGTTGAATCCATTGACAGCATTGGCTGCTTGGGGAAACAACCAGGAGTATGAAACGACAGAGATTAGTGAGCTGCAGGCAATGACGACTGAACTAATGGAGGGAACATTTTAAATGTACAACACAAATGAGAGTATCGAGGCTCAGAAGAAATATTGCGAAGAGCACGAAGCACCTCACTTCGCACCAAACACTGGACGTTGTTGGAACTGTAATCAAAATATTTACCAGCCTATCGGTTGGAAATATGAAAATGGCAGGAGAATTCGTGTAGCTGCCGACTCTCCAGATTGCAATCGTACCACCGGCATAACAATTGAAAAAGCAGGTAAAGAACTGGTTACCGGGTGCCCTCATTGCAATCGTAGCTATTGCGATTAGGAGGGCAACATATGATCCCATTACGACTAATCATTCGAAATTTCAGAGCCATTGAGTTCGCCGACATTGATTTGTCAGCGGTAACGTTAGCTGCGATTGCCGGTCGTAACGGCGCAGGCAAATCATCAGCATTTACCTTGGGTCCGCGCTTCGCACTCTTCGGTGACGTAATCAAGGGCATCAGCCTGGACGACCTTGTTCGCAGGGGAGCCCAAGAAATGTCTGTCGAGTTTCATTTTGAGCATCAAAGCAGTGTATACCGGGTCATCCGGACGCGGAGTACAAAGGGTAAAGGCAAATCTACGCTTGAGTTACAGCAGCGGGTTAACGGAGCCTGGGAAAGTCGCTCGGCTGAGAAAATTGACGACACAACGGCCAAAATCCGCGCTTTGCTCAACTTGGACGACGAGACGTTCACATCCAGTTCCATGATTCTTCAAGGCCAGGCTAACGCCTTTACTGGCGCTACGGCAGGCAAACGGAAAGAAATTTTATCCCAAATTCTCGGACTTAATGTCTATGAACAATTGCAGGAGCGTGCCCGGCAGCGGGCTGCTTTGCTCCATATCGAAATCGAGAAAGCAAAGGACAAGCTTCTGACGCTAGATGAGCGCCTTGATGGAAGACTTGAGAAGGTGAAGGAGCTGCAGACGGTAGAGGACCAGCACGTCGCAATTCAGTCTTTGGTGTCTGGAGACGAGCGGGTGGTTCGGGAAAGCGAAGCACAACTCGCCGTGCTCGAGGTAAAACGTTCCCGCATACTGCAAATTGATCGGGACCTATCGACGATTGATGACGAGATTGGCACGTTGCAAAAGGAACGATCTAACCATCACGAACGCCTTGAGCGCGCCGAGAAGATTCTTGCGAACGAGGCAGGCATCTTGGCCAAGGCCGCCGAGTTGGATCAGGTCAAGCAACAGATCACCGTACTCGAGGCGCGAGGTGCGGAGAAGGATCGCCTACAGCGCGATTTGGACGCTGCCCAGGCGGACCTTAACCAGTTGGGAGAGTCCATGATCACATTAAGTGACCGAATGATGGAACTTAAGAAGCAACTTGCAGGTCGTGAAGCTCTCCATCAACAAGCGGAGGAGTATGATCTGGAGTCACAGCGCCTGCGTGCGTTTGAAACGCAAACCGACAAGTGGACTTTGCTGGATGCAGAAATTCGGAGCCTTGAAACCCAGCAAACTAAAGAAGAATCCCGGCTGAAGCTTGAAGAACAACGTCTAACAGACAAGATTACTGCACTGGAGCAACAAGAAGCACACATCCATAATAGCGGTTGTTTACCAACCTGTAGGTTCCAGCAGGCTGCCGCTGAGGCCGTCGCGGAGCTTCCGGATTTGCAGCACAAACTGGCAGAGTTCGACCGGTCGGAATTAGAACGGCTTGTAGCAGGTATTGCTGCGAAACAAACTGAACAACAGGAAATTAGCTATGATCCGGCGGCGCACCGGGAATGCAAGGTAATGGTTGACAAGCTGAGAGACGCAGCAACGGCCTATGCCGAGCTTTCTGGCAAAGATGAGTTGCTGCAGCAGTTGGAACAGCAACTTGGCGAGAAGCAGGCTCGTATGGAGACAGGGCAAGCGCGGCGGAATGACTTGAAACAACAGGCGGCCACCCTTGAAGCCGCACTGGCACCACTGCCGGAATTGGCGGCTCGTGCAGATGAACTGCAGCGCTGGGCGAAGCTTAAGGACGAGATCGGGGCTTCTCGGGAGGCTGCAGCGAACGCGCAAGAACGAATCGCCGCCATCGACGGTGATATCGCTAGCAAGCAAGCCCGGAAGGAAGAATTAGAGAACGAAAAAAACAGTTTGGTTATTGACACGCTCGAGTATGATGCATTGAAGCGTGAGCTGGACCAATTGCAGAACGTATTGCAAAACCGTCGCCGGCAGCTCGCAGCGCTGGCCGAACAAATTGGCGGCATTAAGGCAGTGCTTACTGCACTCGAGGCAGATCAGCAAGAACGGGACCGGGTAGCCACGGACCTTGAACCAAAGGCGCTACGTTGGACCCGTTATCAGGCACTAATTAAGGCGTTTGGTCGAGACGGTATTCCGGCCTTAATCATTGAGAACGCCGTTCCACAGCTTGAACGTATTGCCAATGAGATTCTTGGTCAGATGAGTAAAGGGAAGCATTACATCCGCTTTGAGACGCAGAAGGAACTTAAAACCCGTGCTGGTCTATCAGAGACGTTGGATATTATCATTGGCGATTGGTCTGCAGAACGGCCTTATGAAACTTTTTCCGGTGGCGAGCAACTTCGCATCGATTATGCCATCCGTTTCGCCCTTGCAGAACTCCTTGCTCAACGAGCTGGCAGTAAAGTCGAATGGCTCACAATTGATGAGGGATTAGGGAGTCAGGACGCTGAACATCGCGCTTTGGTATTGGAATCAATCAAATCGGTAGCCGGACGCTTTAAAAAGGTCTTGGTAATCACGCACATTGAGGACGCACAGGCTGCTTTTGATCAAATCATTCGCTTTGACAACAGTGATGGCAGCGTTGAAGTTCTCGTCGCATGAACGATGAGTTTGGCCAACCGATGCTACGCAGCATGATGGGCAATCGGATCTGGAAGCTGATTTCATCCGATCCGGATGAGTTCAAAAGGGAGACCCGGGCCTACTTCGCCCGGGGATATCCCGGATGGACCGTGTTAAAAGTCAAATACCCGTTTGTGTTTTTGAGGGACGACAGGGGGCGTAAAGTGTGAGTGAACCCATACAGTTGGATCTGTTCGAAGAGCAAGATGCACAGACGGTTTTAAACGGAATGTACTACGAGCGGTCATCAGGTAAGTTTGTCTCCTATGTTCTCGGACGCCGGCACTTTGAGGTAACGCCAGGCCGATGCCTCGGGGATAAGGAATGGAAAGAAAGAATGATGAAGGAGCGTGCGATATGAAAGTAATGACACAGGAAGAATTAAACCAGCGTACGAAGGAGATCGTGGACTTTCTTTCTGAAAAAACGAGGAAGCGAAGAAGGCGGGTATTGATCAGCACGGCCATTTCTATACTTCTGTCGCCTTTACATTAGGATCATTGATCGGGTTTGACTTCAAGCCTGAAGGATACGGTCCAATGATCGCCACAATGATTGATTCCCTTACGGACGGGCTGCAGACAGGCGCTCAGGGCAAGGGAGTAAATGGAACCTTTATTAAAATCGTGCGGGATTGATAGCAATTTAAGGGGATGAGCAAATGCCCGAAGGCAGTTACCCTTTTCCGATATACTCCGGATTACTCGAGCCAGAACATTACAAAAGAATAGGCAGCGCGATATGGCTTTTCCTCTGGTGCGTAAGCTCCACGACGGCGGAGAGAGAAGAAGAAGGAACGGTCTGGGGCATCGTCTTTGGGAACAAGCCTATGAAGTTGTCTGAGATATCCGAAAGGTTCGGAGTCAACGAAAAAACTGTAAGCCGCTGGTTGGACACCTTAGAGAATCATCAATACATACGAGTGACCAGGGCTCCAAGAGGCTTAATACTCTGGGTCAGAAACTCCAAAAAGAGAACGGACAAAAATGTCCGATCACCCGGAAGTGAACAGACAGAAATGTCCGATCACATCGACGGTGATAAGACAAATATGTCTGATCACAAACAAACTGATCAGACAAAAATGTCCGATCAGACGTCATTTTCGGATAGTGATCGGACAAATATGTCTGATCTAAAAGATCTTAAAGATCTTATTACTACTACTCCTACTACTGAGGATTGGATTGAGGAAGATGCTGATCCTCAGATAGACGGAATGATTGCCATTTTAAACGCTTATTGCAAGTTGAATAACAAGCTTGATTTCCATGTTAGACAAAAAGAGCGCGAAGCCATGGGTAAGATGGTCGCCGGGGGGATGCCGGTACCCTTTACCATCCGAACTATGGAGGGCCTGCTTCAGGCAAAGCGTGAACGGGAGGGAGAAAGCTTTAAATACCCGACCAGCTTTTTGTACTACGTGGACGGAATTCACGAAGCTTGGCAGAACTCCCAAACTATCAGTCCGCCGATGACTGAAGTCGCCCAGGGAGCGCCAGAGCAACCGAAACGATTGAGCAAGCAGCAGCAGGCGCTTGAAAACTTACGAAGACGAGCAAGGGAGGAACGACAGCGTGAACAGAGCTGAGGTAATCGACCTTTTCATCGAAATCAAGCAAGAGTACCCACATTTTAACGACAGTGACGAAGAAATTGATCGTCACTTGAAATATCTCAAAGATTTTCCGTTTGACGCAGCTTTGCATAATGTTGAGCAACACATCAAGACAAACAAATGGCCACCCGGCATGTCAGAGATCCGAGGCAGCTTGGGGGAACAGATCGAGCGAGACCGCATGAAGTCCTTCACGCAAGAGTATTTCGCTGAACGTGCCCGTGCTCGAGAAGAAGCGTGCCCGCCGCCGCCAGGTTGGAAAGAGGCTATATATGCAAAACTCAGACGTGTCTGACATGATTCTACCCGAGATGCCGCATGATTTGGCTGCTGAGTGCTCGGTGCTCGGCGCTATCTTGATCAACCCGGATGTGTACGAGTACGTAGAAGCACTGGTTCCGAACGCCTTTTATCGTGCAGAGCATCAGATCATCTTTAGCCGAATGTTGGAACTGGCCGAAGAAGGGCAGCCGATTGACTTGGTGACTTTGGCTTCGCGTCTGCAGGATCAGAAAGAGCTTGAGGATATAGGCGGCATTAGTTACTTATCAAAGCTGGCACATTCGGTACCAACGACAGCAAATATAGAATCCTACGTCACATCAGTACAAAACAAGTTCATGTTGCGTGAGTATATCCGGTCGAGTATGGCCGGGATACAGGCTGCCGTGGCGGGTGAGGATATTCAACGCCTGGTCACATCAGCCCAGCAGGTTGCGACAACGCTGGCAGATCAAGCAGCTCCTAAACAGGACTTCAAGCGAATTAATGACGTACTGGTGGAAGTCATCGAGACGACAGAAGATAAATCAGAGGCGTTTAAGACAGGTAAGGTTACAGGTCTTCAAACTGGATACACATATTTGGATTCAATCACTGCTGGTCTACAACGAAGTGATTTAATCATTGTCGCTGCCCGGCCATCTGTCGGAAAGACAGCTTTTGCTCTCAACATTGCGCAGAATGTAGCACTTCTGAGTAGAGATCCCGTAGCGATATTCAGTTTGGAAATGTCGGCTGCTCAGTTAGTGACACGAATGGTCAGCTCTGAAGGGAATTTGGAAGCAAGTAAACTCCGAATGGGCGATATGGCTACTGAGGACTGGACCAAGATGGCGAATGCTGCCGGGATACTTGGCGGGACCAATATTGTGATTGATGACTCGGCTGGAATCACGGTGCATGATATCCAATCGAAATGTCGGCGCCTTAAGAAGCAGGAAGGTCTCGGCCTGATCGTGATCGACTATCTGCAGCTGATCTCAAGCCGCGGTAAGGGTCGCGGGCCGGAGAACCGGCAGCAGGAGGTATCGGAGATCTCCCGGACATTAAAGCAGTTGGCTAAAGAGTTGGATGTTCCGATCATTGCACTTTCTCAGCTCAGCCGGGGAGTGGAGCAGCGTCAGGACAAGCGACCGATGATGAGTGACCTTCGGGAATCTGGATCAATCGAGCAGGATGCTGACATCGTGGCCTTCTTATACCGGGATGATTACTACGATAAGGAATCCGAGAAGAAGAACATCATTGAAATCATTATCGCCAAACAACGGAACGGCCCTGTGGGAACTGTGGAGCTGGTGTTCCTGAAACAGTTTAATAAATTCGTTAATTATGACCGGATTCATTCGGATCCCGGTCCAAAACCACCAAAGCCACCAAAACAGAACAAGGTGGTCAATATGCATAAGCGCCAATGGGCGTGAATGGAGGAAGGATGATGGGGAGTCCATGGAGCAAATGGAGCGTGTTCGAGTACTTAAGGCATCGGTTCATGCACACTGGCAGTGTTCCTGATCGTCAGGAGCTGCTTTTAGAGTTTTCAGACATGGAGTCTTCTGAGATTGACGAGGGCATTAAAGAATTTGAGCTTGCTATCAGGATCGGAGGCGAAAAACTTGCGCAGTGAAGCTCGTATTGATCCGTTCTTCCAAGAGGCTCCGTGGGAAATCATCTACGATAATGACGGCAGGCAGATAGGAGAGATATTCGTACTCACCGGGGAATCGAGAAAGGAGGCGACGCCATATGATCCAGTTCACCGTGTACGGCGAGCCCGTCGCGCAGGGAAGGCCAAGGGCATCCACAGCAGGCGGATTCGTTAAAATGTATGATCCTGCTAAGTCTCGGGATTACAAGGATTATGTTCGGCTCGCTGCAGCACAGCATGCGCCAAAAAGTTTATTAGAGGGGCCTGTCGGAATGATGCTCACCGTTTACCGATCGATCCCAAAAAGTTTCAGCAAGAAGAAGGCAGCTGCAGCTGAGGCCGGGGAAATAAGGCCGATCACCAAACCGGATGTGGACAATTATCTAAAGGGCGTAAAGGATGCCCTGAAAGGTGTCATCTGGAAAGACGACAGCCAAGTCGTTGAAGTGTTTACCCAAAAGAAATACAGCGGCAAACCGCGCATCGAGATCAAGATTAAGGAATTATCTTAAATATCTTACGAGGGGAAAGTGATTGGGATGGTTAAAAACTACGCGAAATTTACTGCTGAAATACAAAAAGGGATCAATATCAAAGGTTCAGATGTGGAAATGAAATTATTAATTCCGTTGAAAGCTGCTCAACCATACCTGAATTTTCTAAGCAACAGTCAAGGTAACGAAGTAAATATCTTTGTAGGAGATCCGCAAATGTCATTCGATTTCGAAGAGGATGAAGACGACGCCTACAAGCTTTACCAAGGTGGCCGTCGCGTAACTGCAGATGCCTCTGGTGTGGTGACAACGGTTGAACAACCGGATGAGCATAAGGATGAAAATCAGGCTGAGTTGGACCTCGATGAGTCCGGATTAGAGGGATCCGCTGAATCAAGTGATGGACAAGCTGAGGATCCTGCAGGTGAACCTTCGCTGGCAAAAGATGGCGACGAGCTGAATGATTACGAAAAGGAAATCATGGGTGAGGATTCGAAGCAAGAAGGTTCTGATCTTCCTGAATGGATGCAGCAGGAACAGCATGAGCAGTCGGGTGGACAGGAGATGACCTTCGAGGAATCAGATCAGGAGTCTGCAGCAGGCGGCGTCCCTGAATCTAAAAGCAGCCAGCCATCCAGCGATGAAGAGATCAGCAAAGAGGAGCTTGAACAGTTCATCCTGAAAGAACGCCCTTCTTTTGAAGATATTCCATTGGATTTCCCGTTGTTCTTGGAAAAACGTCTGAATGAGGGGAAGACATGGGTTGAAATTTCTAAGATTGCTGGCATTCCTTCCAGCCAAATTCAGCCGAAGTGGAAGAAGTATAAGGAAATGGTTACCAAGATGATGAAGGACGGCGGAGCCGCTTAATAATTGCAGTGTCATAACCCCGGTCTATGCAGACCGGGGTACCTAAATACATGGTTTTAACAGAACGTCAGTTCTTAAGTTGGGGAGGGATTAATGGTGGATGAACAGACTCGCAGACGAGTATTTCAAAAGGTGAAAACCTTTAGCAATCATAAGTTTTGGAATTGGATGAACTACATGCACAGCAGAGCCTACGCAAAGGCAGCTCAGCATTATGAAGAAGCGATGGGGATCGTGCTGCAGCCGAAACAAGCAGCCGCGGTAAAATCAAAGGCCACGGAAATCCGTGAGAAATGGGACGGGATGTCTACAGTCACGATCGACGATACCGAGGGTGCAGAATTCCAGTCATTGGGGGTGTAGACGTGGCAAAGATCCCTAATTGGACGAAAGAAGAGTCAGATTATCTTCAAGACCAATGGGGCGTGATAAGCATTAAGGGAATTGCGACACGTCTCGGAAAAAGCGTCAATGCCGTAAAGCTTAAAGCCCAACGTATGGGGCTATCTGATGCCAGAATGAACTTTGACGGCATAACGGTTTGCCAGCTTGGCAAAGCGCTTGGTCGAGAATACTCTACCATGAAAAACTGGATCAATCGTTATGGAATGCCTGCCAGAAAGAAACTGTTTGCGCAAAGCGCTAGGGTGCTGGTTATAGGATACTCCGACTTCTGGAAATGGGCTGAGGAACATAAAGAGCTGCTGAATCTAGCAAAAATGGAACCTGGGACAATTGGTCCTGAACCTGAATGGGCCAAAGTAAAACGAAAAGCGGATCAATTAACATCCCAGAAAACATGGCAATCTGTTGATTGGACACCTGCAGAAGACCAGAGACTCGCCCAAATCCTAAAGACCGAAATCACCTACCCAGAATTAGCCTGCATGTTTAACCGATCAGAATCGTCCATTAAACGACGGATCCACGATCTAAACCTTAAGATGCGGCCAGTGCGCCTGAATAACATGATCAAATATACACCGGATGAGGTTCAGACGTTGCTGCGTATGGCTCAGGAAGGATACAGTTACGAAACAATAGGTGTGGTATTAGGAAAAAGTGCGCTCGGTGTTCGAGGGAAGTTGGAGCGCATGGGGTTTGACTTTAAACGTCGGCGGTTAAAAGAGACAGCAAATTGAGAAGGCAAGGCTGATTTTTATAAATCTGGGCGACCAAGTGAATTCAAGAGTTGTGCTATCACTAAAGAGCAAGCGCATATTACTAGCAAAATAAGAACCATGATAATAACAAATTTTTTACCATTCATCATTTTCACCTCGGCAGGAATATTTAACCCATAAGGAGTGATTACGGATGAATGAGACCCCCTATCCTTGGCCGGGGCGGGGGTCAATCGGTAATATATTCCTCTCAATTATTATATCATAAAGGGGATTGAGGGGAATGGCGATGGCATGGGGACAAGGTGAGCTCTTTCCAAAAGCAAATAACGCGGAGATCCAGCGCACAAAATTCCTGCTCGGAAAGTATAAAGAGATGACGATGCTCATGCAGGATTTTGAAAAGTTCGAACAGGACCTAAAACAAGTGGCCATTGATGGCGAGGCAGCACGCCGCATAGATCAGGACGATTTACACGCCGATAAGACGGCCAACGCCACGATTCTGATTGAAAAGCAGCGTTGGGTATATCAGAGATATCAGTTTTATACTCATCAGCTTCGCAGGGCATTCAGCTTGATTCAAGACGATGATGAAAGGAAGGCAGTCGATTACAGGTTCATGCAGGGCTACTCTTATAAGGAGACATTGCTGTTCTTCAGGTACGGTCTTAGTGACAGCACAATTCGCCGGAAATTAGCTGAAGGTACTGAAAGTATTGCTAACACGTTGAAACTAATGGGATTCTTTGATCAGGATAATGTTGAGTTTTAAGATCTAGGCAACAAAAAGCGGCAAACTAAGATGCGAAATAAATTCTTAGCTTGCCGTTATTTTTATTGAACTAAAATTTCCCGTTATTTTAATTCCTACTCTCGCCAGAATGCATATATGATGGCTATGGTTATGCGGTAAGGGCGTGAAAATCAAAAGAGCTCACGGAGCAGCTCTCTTCATTATTTCAAAACGTCTTGAATATCTTTCGAGCGCGGTGACATCCGTGATGTTCTTGTTGCATTCCTGGCTGTTCATGCACAAGTAATTACCAACCGCCTTGTAATAATACGGCGAAGAATGACGGCATCGATTTGGATACCGCGGCAAATAACGCGAGCTCTTCATGCTTATTGCATAAAAAGCAGACTCCTTTTATGTTCGTAGGGGTAAACTTCCTTTCATACGATTTGTCCGTCTAAAGGGTACACCAGGAACAATTTACCCGTGAAGATGCTGATCCATCCGAGGTAGGTCAAATACCGGTAATCTATGGTCAAATCAGGAATCGACAGTTTTTTATTCTTATGAAACAGCTTCCGGATTTCCGTAACTTGGGAAATTCTTCATTTAATAATATACAAAAAGTTGAGTCATACTATATTTTGTTTATTTAAATTGTAAAGGAGCATATAAAATATGACCGATGATCAAAATACAAAAGATATGCGTACATCGTGTCGACCCCCAGGAGAAAGAAGCGGAGGTTTATTTCCGTGGCCTCCTTCATGTCGACCCCAAAGTGAAAGGAGTTATCAAAGAGATATTCAAATTCCTTGGCCCCCTACATGGCCGCCACCAACGTTGCCGTGGTGTACGGTTCCATTACCATGGCTGATGCCATCACCACCTGATCAAGCAAGGGGAATTAAAATTCCGTGGGGCCCTTTTTGGCCAACATTACCGGGGAAAAGCATTGATAATAATTCATGGAGTATGGTTCCTTGGACTCCACCTTGGTGTCCATCTTCGTATCCGGATAAGCCTGAGCCTTGGTGGTGGATAGCTAAAGACGCTAAAGATTTAGATGATCCTTTCTGGTATTTTTCTCTAATTCCAGAAAAAATAAGAGATCAAATTTATACTTGGGTACAGAAGGAAATGGAAAGTAGAACTGTTTCTCCTCCAGAAAATCAAGAGGAATTGATGTTATATACAAACTCAATAATTAGTGAAATGATTCTAAAATTTGGGAATTCTGATGAAGGCAGACGTTTGTTGAATGAAGTGAGAGCTCACGGTGAAAACGATCCTTCTTTTAGATCTGGTTTGGGGATTGCTATAGCCAGTGCCGCTGCTATTGGTGCAGCTGTAGGTTTTGTTGCAGGGACGTTGGTGGCAAGAGCCGCCAAAAATTTGTGGAGAACTGATGATGACGTTGACTTATACGAGTATTTTTCTTTAATTCCAGATGGAATAAAAGAAAAAATGGAGATTTGGGCTAATAAGGAAATAGAAGCTCTGATTCTTCCCGATACAGAAAATGACGTGGAATTAGTCTCTTATGTTATGTCTATGATGGCAGAAAAGACATTAAAGTTTGTAACTTCAAAAGAAGGTATCAGTATTGGACAACAGTTGAGAACAATAGAGGTACATCCTTATTATAGGAACGGTTGGGTTATTGTAGGCGCCCTTGCCGGTGGGTTTTTTGTAGGTTTTGTTGCGGGTGCAGCTTATGAATTGAGTAAAAAGAAATAAAATTGTCTAAATTATAAGCCAAAAAATATACGATTCTTTATTCAACTCCGTATATTTTTGGTTTATTTTTCCTTTTTATTCAATTTTGTTCAAATCAGGCGCAACTATTTATGCTTGCTAACGCGTTAACGGGTTCGAAGGTGATTTCGGGACTTTGAATTTGATAACTCTCTCCAGACCAAATCAAAACTTTAGGCGGTTGTTCACACAAAGCAGATTCTCCAACTGCAGTTGGTTAGGACTTGCGCTTGTTTGGATTGTACTTATGGGCATTGGTGAAGCAGGATAATCATGTATTACAACTTCTTGTGATTATTATTTTCTTCATTTTTAGATCCCCCCCCCTCAAACAACTTATTTGCACTTAATTAGACATAGCAACTATGGAATTGTTTATCACTTGGATTAACTTTATTAACTTGTTTTTAACTATTCTGCCCGTTAGCTTAATAACCCTCATCTGCTTTATAAAGAGCGATTAAGTAAACCATGAAACTAAGCGGAATTTGACCGTAAACTGAACACAACCTGAACGTAACTTGACCTTAAGTTGAACACCACATGACGGTTTTCCCGTGATAGGATGTAAGCATAGAAAAAGGCGAGAATGACACGCACGGCTGCATGATTGCGGCATATGACCGAGGCGTAACTCTTCTCGCTTTTTTTGATGCAGGAGGAATAATAAGGAAACGTGTCGAACTGTATATTTAAAGTAACACTAAAAAAATGTCGAAAAGGGTGGTTAAGTTGGCGCAATATGGAGTAGACTTTGGGAATCAAATTATTTCTGAGTTGGAGTTTAGAGCACATATCTTGAATTTTAAAAAGAAAACAATTTATTTTAGGTCATTGGTGAGAAGTTATAATTCAGATGATTCTGGCAATGAAGAATATGTGATTTATACTAAATTTCAAGCAACCGATAATATTTCTATAGATGATGACTATATACGGATTTATGGTGCTGGAAGAGACAGAATTATTGTTGGCTTTAATGATGAGAGTTCTATTCAGTATGAAGCTACTCCCAAAGGAGTAAAACTTATTAAGTATAATGATAAGTTAGTTCAAGAATATTACTTTGAAATGGAAGAAAGTTCTTGAGCTGTTGTCGAAGTGTGAAATAGAGAGAGAATTGGAGATGGATATTTAAAAGAGAGGTTTTAGTGACAAAGAAGGCAATTCTATACTTTGACACTATTTTTGTTTACTCGTTAAAATGGTCTTGTTCTTACTCTCTAGTTACTAAGTACAGATGCTTTTAATAGCAAAGAGCGAAAGCGTTTTTGCAGCGGCCGGCACGGTCGCAATGCTCTAATGGATCTCTCTGCAGATAATAACTGAATATATAATCCGAAGTCGTTCCTTCCTGGAGCGGCTTTTTTTATTTCCTCGAAGGAGCACGATGTTATATGAAATGGATTGAATGGTTGGTTAAAGTGACAGCGGGCAGCTCGCCACGGAATCGGGAGGAAAGACGACATGGCCGGAAAACGTAATAAGCTAAAACGACCACGATATAAGCCGAAACAGCCGGATAAGTGTAAACGATGTGTGTGGGGTGAATGGACTGGGACGAAGCAGTATTGTGGTAGACTCAATTGTATAAAGAGAAAGTAGAATATCATATATTGTATCAATATGGAAATACGGTTATTATTGTTTTTGGGAGTTGAAAATTATGACAAATAAGAGCAAGGTTCAAAATCCACTTACAATAATAGCTATATTTGCGGGTATTGCAGAAATTGCGGGAACTGGAGTTCTTTTGGGTTTGCCTTTGGATATACAGAGAATATTTATATGGTTTGTTATGTTATTCCCAGTCGGGTTGGTAGCACTGTTTTTCTTGGTTTTATTGTTTAAACATAAAGTTCTCTATGCTCCAAGTGATTTTGTAGACGAAAATAATTTTATGAATCTTCTACAAAACAAGAAAGTTCATAATGAAATTTCGGAAGTCGTCGAATTGCTAGAAAAAACAAAAGAACATAACAAAGCAAATAACCAGATTGTAGAGAAACTCGATGAGGCATTATATAAACTGGAAATAGCGAAGAAGAGTAATGAGTTGAGCCACGAATCGACAGCAGTTGGAAATAATTTAGTAGTAATGTCACGGGGAGATAAACACAAAGTACAACATGAGATTCGTCAAACAGTCAAAGGAGCAGGAATAGAAGGTATCTCTCGAAAAGAAATACTCCGTAAGCTAGGCATTACTTCAGTGCTTTTTGCTTATGCTATCGCGGAATTAATGGAAAATAACGTTATAACATTTCGTGATAACAAGTATTTTTCTTCATAAATGCATCCTTCGGGGTGCTTTTTCTTTTGGCCTTTTATGGACGAAACCCAAGCCGTTTTAAGGCATCCGTTATTGATTGCGGGTTAATTGAGGAACAAGTCAGGAAAACAGCAGAGGAGGGGCACAGCATTGGCGTGTGCTCCTATTTGTCGTTCCTGTATACGTGAAACCAACTCAACTCAATTCGGTGGTTCTCGTTGCATAAATTAGGGCCTCCTTATTAGTTTTTGTTGATGAGTGCAAGAACGATAATGATGATGATAATAGCGAATGTTGTTTCAGCCATGGTTGTTCTTTCCTCCTTTCAATGTTGTGCCGTAACAATCGTTCCATCCCCCCATTCAGTTGCTGCGATATCAAAAAAACTTTTGAGGTGATAGAAATGAACATCAGAATCGTGCCGATAGAACAAATCAACGCAGCAGCTTACAACCCGAGAGTGGATTTACAGCCGGGGGATCCGGAGTATGAAAAGCTAAAGCGTAGTATTGAGGAATTCGGTTATGTGGAGCCGATCGTTTGGAACGAGCGTACCGGTAACATGGTCGGTGGGCATCAGCGGTATAAGATCATGGTACATGAGCAAGGGCATACGGAGTTGGCTGTTAGCGTCGTTGACCTAGACGATCAGCAGGAACGTCTTCTGAACATTGCCTTGAACAAGGTATCCGGGCGCTGGGATGATGAGGCATTGGCCAGGCTATTGGCTGATCTGCAAATGAGCGGGGCGGATTTGGCTTTATCGGGTTTTGAAGAGGAAGAGCTCAGTGATCTGATGGCCGAGTTCGGTACCATGCCGGATACGGAGATTGAGGAGCTGGTTGTGGAGGATGATTTCGACGTTCAAGTGGCGCTTGATGACATCCGGGAGCCGGAAACGCGACGGGGAGATATTTGGCAACTTGGTCCTCACCGATTGATGTGTGGTGATTCAACTAGTAATGAGGATGTAGGCTGCTTGATGGATGGTGAACTGGCTGCACTGGTGGTTACAGACCCACCATATAACGTGGCTGTTGAAAGTGATTCTTCCCGTCTGGCCGCCGACGGCCGGGGGACAATAATGAACGACGACATGCCCGCAGAGGAATTTGCGGGCTTTTTGCATTCCGTATTCGAGAGGTATGCAGAACATATGGCACCGACGGCCGCTATATACGTCTTTCATCCATCGTCTTACCAACGCCAGTTCGAGGACGCCATGAACGCAGCAGGCATTGTCATCCGGAGTCAATGCGTATGGGTAAAGAACGCAGCTTCATTCGGTTGGTCGCAGTACCGCTGGCAGCATGAGCCGGTATTCTACGCTCATATAAAAGGAAAGGCCCCAGCTTGGTACGGCGACCGCCGACAGACAACGGTATGGCGCGCTGGGCTCCCTTTGGAGGAACCTGAACCATCCACGGTCTGGGAAGTGTCCCGAGGTGACGTCGGCAAGTACGTTCATCCGACACAAAAGCCGCTGGAGTTGCTGGCCATACCGATCAAGAACAGTAGTCGTCCAGGCAACACAGTGGCGGATTTCTTCGGCGGAAGCGGGTCTACTTTGATGACTTGTGACCAACTGGACCGGCCCTGCCGTACCATGGAGATTGATCCGAAGTTCTGCGACGTCATTAAAAAACGGTACAAGGAAGCTACCGGCATAGAGCCAGTCCTCATTTCTCGTATCTTTCCTTAGTATATAAAGAGGATATAGTTCGTATTTATTGAATGGATATATATGGGTTGAAGAACACTTTAAGGAGGCTAGAATGGATCTAGAGAAAGAAATACAAGAACTTAAAGATCGACTTGATTCAGTGGAGAGGAAAGTTGGGAAGAGACCACATGGTGGTTCGAAGGGTTTGAACTTAGGTTTTTTAATTATAATTGTTGTTTATCTATTGTTAGTTCTTATTGGGATAATCCAATTTGTGAACGCAGGATAAAGACCGCCAAGGGGCGGTCTTTTCTTTGTCCATAATAAAGGAGGACGCTGACACGTCCTCCCATTAGACCAGGGTATCCCCCGGCTGAGATAGCGGCCCGCCACGCGTGGCATTTTGCAGACATCCGCTATCTCGCATTCCATCATAACGGAAAGCCGAGGGGAACGACAATGGGAACACCTGAGAATAAAGATTTGCTTATGCAGCACGAGCTTCAAGTCATGGAAGGTATCCTCGAGAGCAAGGAACAATACAGGAAGATCGTCAAGGCTGGAATAGCCAAGTGGGTCAAGGACTTTCAAGATGGTCGAATCGAGATCAAGACGGTGGACGACCTAAAGAAGCTGATTGAAATAGATATTGAGTTACAGAGAGATGAGCTCTAAGAACGTTCCTTTTCTATTTGTTCAATAATTAGTAGATGTTCACCTACCATTGCTTTTCTTCTATGCATAAAAAATGTATGCGTCGAAACCATGATAAAGATGATAAGTAAAATAAATAGAAAGTCGGTGTATTTATTGATGAGAACAGAAATTGTTTCAAAAACATCAGAAATAGAAGTTACCCAGGAAGGATAATCTTTTTTTAATTCAGAATTGTTTTGTAGAAATGTAATCATAGAGATTGATACTGTAACTGCAATTCCTAAGAGAGTCGCAGCAACTGTAATTATTAGTTTATTCATTAATTCAATAATTTGAACTATCAAGGAATTAGAAAAATCGTAAGACTTCAACTTGAGTTTGATTAAAGTTAAAGTTTCAGTTGGCATATGTTTGTAAGCATTATACATTTTTTGAATTTGAATAATGTTGCTCGGGATATTTGATGCTATAGACTGCATAAAAGGTTCATTCAGTTTTTTGTCTAGTAAGATAGTATTGAGAATGAAGTAGGATAGTAGTAATAAACCGATAACTATTATTGCTATTAGCTGAATAGACATTAACAAACCACCTTAAAATTTTTATGTATAAATCTATTATCGGTTGCAAATACCTTTTGTTAAATTGTGGGGGTGGTGATGGTGTAACATGGCTAGAGAAAGAAGTCCCGAGCGGGACAAGGCAAAAAAGATGTGGCTAAAGAGCGGCGGGACGATGAAGCTTAAAGACATCGCCGCCGCTCTTTCTATTGGGGAGACGCTAGTCCGAAAGTGGAAGTCCCAGGACAAGTGGGCTGCCGATTTGAATAGTAACGTTACCAATGAATCGAAAGGTAACGTTACTAAACGCGGTGCTCCCAAAGGGAACAAAAATGCCGTTGGCAATAGCAGCGGAGCTCCTGCAGGCAATAAACGAGCTGTAGGCAATAAGGGCGGCCCCGGAGGGACACATGGAAATAAGAAGGCTGTCACCACGGGTGAGTATGAAACGATATGGCTCGATGCGCTGGAAGATGAGGAACGCGAGCTGCTTGAACAGATCGATACGGATCCACTTCATCAGGCAAGTGAAGCGATTATGAAATTTGAGATTCGAGAGCGACGGATGTTGATTCGGATCAAACGTCTGACTGAAGGGTTGACGGAGAAAGAGCGAAGGGTCCTGTATGAGCTGAAAGCGATGAAAGAGGTTATGGCGGTATATGATGAAAAGTCGGGACAGACCAAGGCGGTTCCTATAACAAAACACGAGCTGGTGGAGTCTGAGATTGAAGAAAAGACGTATCGACAAATCGATGACATACTCGCTTTGGAAGAAGCCCTGACTAGAGTCCAGGAGAAGAAGCTGAAAGCCATTAAGCTGAAGTATGAAATGGAAGATGAAGAGCGACAATTGCGGGTGAAGAAGCTTCAGCACGAGATTGAAAAAGCTGGTGGAGCGGATGACAAGAAGCCTCTTCATATCATTGTCGATTACGGTGATGACGAAGAGGATGATGCATCATGAGTGCTGCAGCTGTGGTTAAGGTTCAATTTAATGCTCACTTTAAGGCGGTCAATCGATCCAAGAGGCGTTACCGGGCGCTTCGCGGCAGTGCGGGTTCAGGTAAATCAGTCAACATTGCCCAGGACTACATACTAAAGCTTGGTGATCCGAAGTATGCTGGTGCGAATCTTCTTTGTGTCCGTAAGGTAAACGAAACCAACCGGAACAGTACCTTCGCTGAACTTACTGGCGCGATGAACCGGATTTACGGAGAGCGGGCGGACGAATACTGGGAAGTGCTTAGGTCACCACTGACGATCCGTAGTAGGGTCACTGGGAATGAAGTTATCTTTCGTGGCATGAACGATGTGCGTGACCGTGAAAAGGTCAAGTCCATCAACTTCGCTCATGGTAAGTTGGTCTGGATTTGGGTGGAGGAAGCTACGGAGTTGCAAGAGTCGGACGTCGACATCTTGGATGACCGGCTGCGGGGTATCCTGCTGAATCCGAATCTGTATTATCAGATAACATTCACGTTTAACCCAGTCTCTGCACAGCACTGGATTAAACGGAAGTATTTCGATCGGGAGAGCCCGGACGTACTGACGCATCATTCCACCTACCGAACTAATCGCTTCATTGACCCGGCCTATTACCGCCGGATGGAGCGGCGGAAAATCGAGGATCCGGAAGGCTATGCGATATACGGGGAGGGCGAATGGGGCGAGCTTGGCGGCCTAATCTTCAAAAATTTCTCCATACATGATTTTGATACGTCGTTCGAAATGTTCGACAGTATGCATCATGGGCAGGACTTTGGATTCAACCATGCGAATGCGATTCTCACCGTCGGTGTTAAAGATGGTGAGTTTTTTATTTGCGACGAAATTTATGTGCATGAGCTGCCGACGGATCAGATCATCGATATTGCCGATCGTAAGGGGTTGAGCAAGTACCTATCGATGTATTGTGACTCGGCGGAGCCGGATCGTATCCAGATGTGGCAGAATGCCGGATACAGTGCGACGGCCGTAGTGAAGGAGCCAGGCAGCGTCCAGGCTCAAATCGACTATTTGAAGCAACGTAAGATCCACATTCACCCGGATTGCGTGAACACGATTAAGGAGATTCAACAGTGGTCGTGGAAGAAGGACAAGAAGACGGGGCTGTACTTGGATGAGCCGGTCAACTTCATGGACGATGCGATGGCTGCGTTACGGTATGCTGCTGAGCCACTGCGACGTCCGGAAATGGTATACAGCAATCAACGGCCAGCGGGTTGGTGATCTGGTATAATCTAGGGAAGGAGTGGATCCGTTTTGAAACAGCGGATAACAGTCAAGTACCTGAACGAACTGACAGACGAGCAGAAAGGGTGCCTGCGGGAATGGTGGAAGCCTAAAACGCACGACATCGTGTATGATTTCAACCTTAAAAAGGAATTCCATGTCGAACATGATAATTGGCTTAACGAAGGATATGCTGACTACGATCCGAAGGACTTCCTGCCGCTTCTCTCCATCGGCCAGATGATTGAAATCCTGCAAGAATATGACCGTTTCGTTGATGTGATCAATATTGAACAGAAAATGTTCAGTCCACATCTCTGTGACGACCTTTGGAACGAAGTAAAACGAATACTATGAAATACGGCTGCTCACTCGAGTGGCTTTTTTATTTGCTTTGAAAGAAGGTGATGAACCTGACAATTGTTTATACCAAGAAGAGTTTCCCACCGCCCCCATACGATCAGGAAATCGGAATGATGATGTATTACCGACATCTATACGAGGGCGAGCATGCAGAGATCTTCCCAAGGGCTCAGTCGGTAACGAAGGAGCACCGGTTGGTCCGTCGGCGTGTCGGTGTGCGGTCCTGGCGGCAGGTCGAGAAGGTGTTCAGTGCGGATCGCCAATACATTGTGGCCAACTTTAGCAGCCTTGTCGCTGAGGTGCCGGCGGATCTCCTGAACCGGTCGCTCGGGAACATTTCAGCCGATACGGAGGAAGGGCCGGAGCTGGAATTCGTGTCCTCTGTCGTATCAGCCAGTAAGCCGAATGAGAAGGTTTGGTCTGCTGTAGTACAGACTCAGGTTGACGGAATGGTCGCCTACCGGATCCGACGGGATGGTTCCGGTGTAGTATGGTTCGAGTGGATTCTAGGGGATCGTTACTTCCCTCATGACGATGATCGCGGTGCTGATATCGCTTGGATCGAAGAATGGGGTGAAGATAGCCGGAAAGATCGTTTCCTGAGGGTTGAGCGGCAGCGGATTGATGCAAATGGTCTGACCATTGAGCAACTGGTCTTTAAGATGGAGGGTGACAAGGTTACTGATCAGGTCGATATTAATGAGTACGCTGCTGAATATATGTTGGACATTCCAGAGGATGCGGAGCTTCCGGGAGTAAACGAATTGCTATGCGGTGCGATTACCAATGAGGACACATTGTTACATCCCCGTGGACGGTCCGCACTCCGGAACATTGATGGCCTGCAGGAAGAAATCAACTGGACCATCACCCGAGACAGCGTTGTTTTTGAGAAGCATGGGAAGCCGAAGCTGGCTATTCCGAAAGGTCTCTGGGATACCGTAGCCAACGACAACAACAAGCATTATGGAGGGCGCTTCGTTCGTAACGCTGACCTTGAGGTGGTCAGCTACAATGAGAACAACGGAGCGGTGCCTATGTATATCACTTGGGATGCCAAGACACAGCAAAGCTTTGAACACGTTGCACGTTTGATCAAGTACATGCTGGCTATAAGTAAAACCTCTCCCCAAGCAGCTGGCCTGGAAGATGGCAAAGGTGACTCCGGGGTTGCGCTGCTTTATCTTTGGATTCAATCGGTCATTAAGGCCGAGGCGATTCAGTCAAAGTTCGATGCAGCTATTAAAGCAGCCATAAGGAAGTGCATGATCCTCGAAAATGCGATCGGGAATCAAAATCTTGAAGTTAACGATCCTGTGGTTGAGTGGGGGGAACTGCTGCCGAAGGCAAACAGCGAGAAGGATACGGAAGAAATCGAGAAGTATTCCGGCGGCGTCCAGTCGCTTGAAACCACAGTCCGCAGGATGCATCCGGACTGGTCGGAAGATGCAATCACGGCCGAGATCCAGAAGATTCAGGACGAGCAGACGGCTGACTCGATGAATCCGACCTACACGCAGCCTCCGCGAGTGAACTTGGGTGGTAGCTAATGGCTGATGCTGATAAACTCATTGCTCTTTATACACAGGCTGGGGAACGGCTGATCCAACTGATCCGGTCCTTAGAGCTTGGTAGCTACACGCAGCGGAGGAAAGAGCGGCTGCTGAAGCAGATCGATGAGATCCTTTCCGAATTGACAGACGGATCTGCTCAAAGTGTGTCTGAACTGTTGGCCGAGGCATATAAAGCGGGTTCCCGCGAAGCATCGAGCAGCATGATGACTCAAGGGATGGTGGAGAATCAAGTCAATACCGTACTGGAACCCATCATTCATCAGCAAGCTGTTCAAGCGATCATGGACGACACCTTTATCCGGATCCTTGAGGCAACCGATAACATGTCTCAGGACGCGAAACGCCGGGTGGAGGAGGTTGTCAGAACGGCGATGGAGCGGATGCTTACCGAAGGGATTAGCCGGCGCGAGGCGACCAAAGAAGCCGTCGCCAAGATGACCGAGCAAGGCATCACAGGTATTATAGCCAAGAACGGCGCACGGATCCCGGCGGATAAGTATATGAACGGGGTTGTTCAGTACAACCTTCGCAAAGCACACGTTACCGGAGCCGAGAACACTATCGTTCAAAACGGCCTTGATCTGGTCTATGTGAACTCCGTGGGGATAACCTGTGAATATTGTGCAAAATACCAGGGCCGCGTGTACAGCGTCAGTGGCAATGATTCGCGCTTCCCGAAACTGGAGATTCGCCCGCCATATCATGCGCATTGTGTTCATTCTATCAGCGCTTGGATCGAGGAGTATCAATCGCCGGATGAGGTGGAGCGGATGCTTGTCGCATCGAACCGACCTTTCATCGACAACCGGACTGAAGCGAATATCCGACGGTATAATGAGATCCAGAGGGATAAGGCTCGAAAGAACGAGACCAGGAAGCAATGGATGCGATACAAGGCCCTGCTGCCAAACGATACACCGGATCTTCGTACATTCGCCAGTATGAAAGCAAGAGGTGGTCAGGCATACAAGGATCTGCAGGAACTTTTCCGCAAGGCCAACGTAATAAACAAGGAAACACTCTTGCCAAAGAACGTTGAGGCGATTAAAACGTATGGCAGGAATGTTATAATGGTAAAGGATCAATTCACATTAAATGGGCCAGTATGGAAGCGGCCAGGACTCGCAGAATCACATCTGGCGAAACGAATCAAGCGGAAGCACGTACCACCAGATTGGACAATGCAAGAATATGATGGAAAGATCACGCAGTTAATCACTGATCCGTCCAGCCAAGTTTATCGGTACCGACAGGAAGGCTTTGAACAGGATTATTATGTATTTGGCGATGGTGATAAGTGGATTGCAATCCTCGGACAGGACGGCATGATGGAGACCGCCTTTCCTTTGGATAAGCCAAGCGATTACCGGAATTACTTAACGATCGATAAAGGAAACACATATATGGGAACCGTCAAGGAGGTCGAGGAAGGTGCAGACTGAAATTGAAAACTACGAAGAAGCAGCAGCTGGGCAACTGCTAAGTGTGTTTGAATTGCAAGTTTCCCTGCAGAGTCGTGATTATCTGCATACAGCTTCGCTTTCTCCAGAGGAACGGCAGCAGGTGAATCAACTCGATCAAGAATACCTGAGTAGGGCGGTAGAAGTGTCCGGGCTTATTGCAGAGTACGGGGACGCCGATAGCATCTTTGCAGAGAAACCGCCGCAGCGGTGGTGGTGGCATATTGCTCGTATCGCATCCGGCCAGATGTCGGTTGACTTGGCGCAGAAGACAGTCGTCTACGAAGGCCAAAAATACAAATTTTAAACGTCCTCCCAAGGGCGTTTTTTTATTGGATTTGAATGTTATACCGTCAATAACTCAGTATCACCAAAATTAATTTAATCTGTAGACTGCAACCAACCCAGCTAGTATTATGTGATTAATGCTAATTTAGTCATATGTTAGGAGATGGGGATGCGTTGATAGATTGGATTTTTAACAATAAAGAATGGGTCTTCAGCGGCGTGGGAATTTCAATAATTAGTTTAATAACATTTTTTTTGAAAAAAGGAAAAGAGAAAAGTAATTCTAGTCAAACCATAACATCAGGAAACAATTCATATAATATACAGGGTGGAAGTGATGTCAATATCACTATTGGTGACAAAGATGCTGGGAAATAAGAAGCAAATGTCAGCAGGTGATAATTCAATTAACGTACAGGGTGAATCAATTACAATAAATACAGGCATAAGTTACGCTGATGCGAAAGAAATTGCTTTACAAACATTCAAAGATAATTTTTATAAATTAAGTGAGGCTGCGCAGCGGACTGCTATGGAACGGGCCGATTTACTTGTAACTACCTTTTTAGAAAAATTACAGTCTGGGACACCTGAGAACATAAATAAAATATTAGATCCCGACGTCCAATACGCTCTTGTTAATGCACAAAAACAATATGCGAGAAATGGTAGTGAGTTAACGTTAGAATTACTAACAAATTTACTAGAGGAAAGGTTTCGAATTGATGAAGGCTCGTTAAAGAAGATTGTATTAAATGAATCTATCGAAGTGATAGCAAAATTGACAACAGACCAAGTTAGAGTAATTGCAGGTATTTTTTTGGTCAAATATTCTGTATCAAGCAGTGCACGGTATTTAATCGAAACCCTTTCACCTGTCCTTGATGATAATTTCGAAAACATAAAAAATGACTTTAGCTTTTTCGAGCATCTATTATTTACGGGTGTTGCTTCAAACGATATTTCAACTCAATCTTCGCAAAATCTGGAGTACTTTATTAGGAAATCTTATGAGGGCGAAATAACTTATAAAATAGATGGTACAAATATGAAGTTAGATCCAGTTGTTAGAAGCCAATTTGAGATTGATACCCTGAGCAAGAATGTTTTCGAAAGGTGGAATAGCTCGTTAATAAGTCGATATTCGCTAACGAGTGTAGGTAAAGCGGTGGCTGTTGCATATTATAATTCTATGAAGGGAGCAAAAGCAGATCTAGACATGTGGATTAAAAATTAATATTTTCAAGCAGATATAGATATTAAAAGTCGCTTATTAAAGCGGCTTTTTCTTTTGTCCAAACCGTGGCATGACTTAAAACTGCTATTCGAGGAAGCCTACCCGGGCATAAAACAGGAGGATGAGAAAAGATGTACGAATATATTGCAAGACGCTTTCCATTGAAAATGAACCTGCAGCTTTTTGCAGCTGACGGTGGTGCCAGCGGGGGATCCGGCGGTGAGGGTGGTGGCGAAGATGGTGCTGGAGGAACCGGTGGCGAGGGTGGCTCCGGTACAAATGGCTCTGAGAAGTCTTTCACCCAGGCTGAACTTGACCAACATGTCCAGTCACGCCTTTCACGAGCTGAGAAGGCTGCACAGAAGCAACTGGCCAAGGACTTGGGCTTTGATTCGGTGGAGGCGATGCAAGCCGCTCTGAAGCCAAAGGATAAGGATGGCAAAGAAGGGAAACTTGATCCCGCGGAAGTCGACCGTCTGGTCGATGAGAAAATCAAGGCACGTGAAAAGGAGCAGAACGACAAGACCTTCAAGCGATTGCTAAATGCCGAGGTTAAGGTGATGGCGAATGAACTCGGGTTCGCCGATTGGGAGGACGCTGCAGCACTAGCAGACTTGTCCGCCGTGAAAGAGAACGACAAGGGTGAGCTGGAAGGCGTGAAGGAATCGCTCGAGGCATTAGCCAAGAAGAAACCGCACCTGTTGAAAGCCAAACAGGGCAGTGGCCGGATCGGTGCAAATGTACCGAACTCCCCGGAGCAAAAACAGAAGAAGCATGAAGATATCGTTAATCTTGCAAAAAGCCGCGGGGTGATCGGTGGACAAGCCGTGAATGACCCGTGGGCAAGAAAATAAGGAGGGAACTATCCTATGAGATTGCAACCGAAACAACGTGTAACTGTCCATGATGAGTATGAAATCCTGGCATCTTTTGAGGTGATCCGGGAGGTGACCAACGGTATCACAATTGATTCGGCAGCCGTTACTGCAGATGCCAAAGGCGACAAAATCATCAAGAAAGGCATGCCGATGGCGAAGCTCACCGCATCGGACAAGTTTGTGCCGTACGATCCGGCCGGTACCGATGGCAGCGAGAACCCGACCGTTATTCTTAAGCGAACAGTTAATGTCAAAGACGGCGACCATGTTGTGGGCGGGTATGAAGTCGGTAAATTTATCACCGAACGAATCCCCGTCACCGTAGACGATGTGTTGCGTCAGAAAATGCCGCACATCGTCTTTGCTTAATTCAAACCACAGAAAGGATTGAACAATATATGAAAAAGCAATATAAATTGCGTCACAAACTGGATCTGCAGACCTTCGCAGGTGACGATCCAATTGATTTGACATTGGATGAAGCATTGACTGGGGAAGACCTTCTCGTCTACTCCCGAAACCTCGAAGTATCCAATGAGTATCTTTATCCTCTGTTGTTCCCACCCCAGGAAACTGACGAATTGACGGTCGATGTCATTAAGGACAGCGGGTCGAAGTTGCCTGTCATGGCGCAAATCGCTGAGCTGGGTACCGAGGTTGAGTACGGCTCCCGCGAGGGGCTGACTGGGAGCTCAGTAACTATCCCGAAGATCCAGCGAGGCCGCTACATGGACGAGAAGTTGGTCCGTATGGCACTTCAAGCATCGCAGAGCTATGGCTTGCGAGACGCAGAGCGGAATAAGCTGCGGCAAGAGCAACTGAATGACGCGCAGTACGCGGTGGATGCAATCCAAGCGAGGAAGGAATGGATCGCTTTGACCAGCGTCTGGAGCGGCAGTGTCAATTACGTCGAAGGTAACGTTCGCGTCGAAGTTGATTACGGTTATACTCCTGCTCAAAAGCCTGTACTCACGGGCACAGACAAGTGGGATGATTTCGAAAATTCGAAACCTCTGGACGATATCCAAGAATGGATTGATGCATGGGCGGATTTGGGTATTTCCCTCAAACGGGCTATGACGAGCAAAAAGGTCATTACGCTGCTTCGACGTAACCTGTCGATTCGTCAACATTATCACGGCAATCCTAGTGGTAACGCACGGCCGCCTGAACTCACCCGAGCGCAACTGCAATCGGTGTTCGATGAGCTTGAGTTTCCGGCACTCGTCGCCTACGACACTCAGGCCCGAACGGAAGACCGTAAACTTACCAATGGAAAGCTTAGCTTCACAACCGTGCGGATGATGCCACAAAATCGTTTCGTGTTACTTCCTGACGGTCCGCTGGGTAATTACCTTTGGGCCAAGACGACGGAGGAAATGATGTCCGAAATTGAATCCGTTCAAACCGGTGACATGGGCATCTATGTATTCCGTGATGTCACCAAGAATCCAATTCGCCTGCGTACAGCGGGGGTGGCCTTGTCATTCCCGGCATTCGCTTGGGCGGACAGTGTCGTATCCGCGACGGTATATTAAGGAGCTCCTTTGAGGGCTCCTTTCTTTATATTTAAAAACAGAAAGGGTGAAGCGTGTGGATTTGAAACTGACAGGCGTTGTGAAATACGAAGGTGAGTGGAAACAGCCGGACGATATTATTCGCAACGTTAATGATTCAATCGGTAAATCAATTATTGATGCAAGAGTTGGCAAGGAAATCGAAGCGCTGCAGGATGATTCCGATACCGAACTGCAGGCTCTCCGTGAGAAGGCCAAGGAGTTGGGTGTTCCAAACGCTGGCCGTCTGGGTGAGGCTAAGTTGAAGGAGAGCATCGCCGAGAAGGAAAATGAACTCGAAACTTTACGTGAAAAAGCACTTGAACTAGAGATCGACGGAGTCTACGAAAAAGATGCCGCGACACTTGCCAAAGAAATCGAAGCAGCCGAAAAGAAGTAGGTGATCGGTATGGACCCTCAAGAAGTTGGAGCTTGGATCATGGCCAACATGCTGGATACCGACGCTTGGGATCGGGCTTCGGATCAGAAGCGAATCGTCGCCGTCGTCCAGGCTGAACGTAATTTGGCTCGCTGGTATCCCAAGATCAGCCCCATGGCCGTATCGATTGTTGCGTTTCAAACGGTTTGGGAGCTGCAGGGCATCGACCCAGCACTAAAGTATCAGAAGCACAACGTTAAGACGGTATCGGATAACGGCGAATCGATCAGCTACAAGGAGGAGGAACGCCCTGACGTGGCCCCTGACGTCCGCGCCTTGCTTGGACCTACGGCAGCAGAACTAGCCGAGAAGGAAGCTGCAGAAGTGGCGCAGCGGCAGTATGGCGGTGCATTGGTATGAGTCTCTTTGGATACCCGGCGACGGTAACGCATTGGCACGTAGGAGGCAAGGACGACTGGGGACGGCCGCAGCAGCCCATCAGCGATGTCAAAGCAGCAAAGGTGGTCGAGGAGCAACGTCTGATCCGGAATGCCCGCGGCGAGGAAATCCAGATCGCATACGAGATTCATTTGGAAGGCCCCCAATCCGTAACCCTTGACGATTATTTCGAATACGAGAACAAGCTCGGCATGAAGATCCGTTGCGATGTCGCTCATTTTGAAGTCAAAAAGTACCTTGGGACGGATGACGTGAAGAAGGTGATCGTATATAGCTGACCATCAATTATTTAGCTTTAGCCTCGAGGGGATTGACGCTATGGTCGACCGATTAACGAGGATGGAGAACGACTTGGACCGGCGCCTGGAAGAAACACTTACTCGCTTGGCCTTAGATGTGATACATGATGCAAAACGTTTGGCCCCTAACCTTTCTGGCGATTTGGAGGACCAACTGATCATCGGCGAAGTCAAACGGACTATAGCTGGTATGTACATTGATCTCGGGACGAGCCCGGATGTTGATGATTACGCTGTGGTTCAACATGAAGGATTCCGAAAAACCAAAAGCGGTGCAATCGTGGAAATGACTCCAGGAGAGAAGACATTAAGCAAAGGGTCATACAAAGGATACATGCCAGGGAAAAAGTTTCTGGAGAACGCTCTGAAAATGAACGAAGATCTTATTTTGCAGGAATTAAAGAGCGTTCTGGAGGGAGGATAGCATGCTTGCAAGCGACTTGATTGCATACCTGACGGATGCCGGATTCACCGTTTATCCGGATCCCAACTTCATTCCGGCTGAGCTGCCGGAATCGAAGCTTCCCTGCTTGTTTGTTCTCGGTACTGGCGGGTACGCAGCACATGCTTATGTGCCGACCGAGAGGCCCACATTTCAGGTGATCATAAAAGGCAAATCATACAAGGCGATGCCGGGGAACATGGCGGGGGCCGAGGCTCTTGCCAAACGGCTGATCAAGCATTTGCATCGGCGGACCAATTACAATGCGGGTACCGTGCATGTTTTTTCAAGTACGGCCAACCAGTCCAGTCCTATACCTCTTGGGCTCGACGATAAGGATCGGCCTATGTATTCAACCAATTTTGTATTTTACGTTAAGGAGGAAAATTAACGATGGCAGATGTGGATAAGATTTATGCAGGTCCTGGGATTTTTAAATGGGGCGTGGATGATAAGGGTATGCTGTTGCCAGATGCCGTTATCATTGATCTGACCCAAGGAGGAATTCGTTTCTATACGGAAACCACCTACTTCGAACCGACGACCGACCAAACGGGTACAGCCCCGGTTAAGTCGTTTTCGACCGGCACGATTGGGCGGGTGGAGTTTGAAACTCCAGACACGGACTTTGATAAGGTCCTAAAATTTAACGCTAATGCGATCAAGGTCACGGATGCGACTGATCCGGACAAGGTAAAATATCAGATCACCGGTCTGGCAGGAAAAGAGCTGCCACGTAAACGGGCCGTGATCGAGCCACAAGGTATTACGGATCCATCTCGGTTCATTTATATTGAGTCCTGTGGTATTAAGTTTGACGTTAACGCGCAGTTTATGTTGGATGATAACCAGAAGTTCCCGATCAACGGTATGGCGTATCCTGATCTTAAAGCCACACCGAGGGGTCTGCTTTATACCTGGGGCGACATCACGGCAACGGCATAACATTTATACGCAAGGAGAGGGCAGAAGCCTTCTCCTTTTTCTTATTTCCTACGAGAGGAATGATCAAGGATGTTTAACCTGGGTAGTAAAAAAGATTATGTCATGCTCGGCAGTAAGCGGGTTACGGTACCCAAACTGACCCGAAGCCGATTGAAGAAACTGACCGACCATATCGGGTCGATCGGTGATTATCTTATTAAGCTTTTCCTGACGCCTGAAAGCGACCGCGCGGTGTTCATTGTGGCCGCCGCTGACGTCTCCATAGATGAGATTTACGAACTGACTTCACTTCTTAGTGACCTGCCCATGGATTACTTGGACGAACACGCCGCCTTCGGCGAATGTACCGAGTTTCTCCGACTCACTTGGGAGAAGAACGACATGAATGAAGCTCTAAAAAACTTGAACGGCCTGATCCCTCCGGTGGCACAACAGTTCATTCAGAGCATCGTGAAACGGATGGATCGGGCCGACGTGTAGTCACCTATGATGATTTTGTATTGCGCTGTTGTGCGGTACTGTGCAAGACCCAATATGAGATCGAGAACGAATATTATTTCGTGGACCTCCCACAGATGCTTATGCTGCATGATCAGGTAAGGGCAGAGCAGTTGCTGATGCAAATCGATATAGTGTCGTTTCCACACCTCATGGACAAGGAGGCAAGGGAAAACATTATTAAGCGGATAAACAACATGCTACCGAAGCCACCGGCAGAACCACCAAAGTCGGCAGAAGAACAATATCAAGCGCGGCTCGCGCGTATGAGGGGACGGTGAGATTATGGCTGTGGAGATTGGTGAATTGCGTGCTCGCATGACTGCTGAAGCGCAAGGTCTTAAAGCGGAAATTAAAGCTGTTAAACAAGAAATTTCAGGGCTTGGAGATCAAGGGAAGAAGACGGCGAGTGATATCAAAAGTATGGATACAGCATTTGATAAGATCGGGGCTTCTAAAGATAAAATCGCCCAGCTTACATCTGTTCTGGATAACGTTAACGCCAAAATTGAACTCCAGCGGAAAAAGCTTAGCGAGCTGAAGGAATCGTATGATAATACCTTCAACGAGCAGAAGAAGAGCAAGCTGCAGGAACAAATCTTGAATACTGAAGCTGCGTTAATGAGGCTGACACAAACGTCGGACCAGACTGCTCAAAAAGTTTGGGAACTGGAGGATAAGGCGCAGAAAGCCGGTAGTGGTTTTGAAGCGTTGAACAATTCTTTAAAAGAGATCGGCTTGAGCTCGGGCCAGATCGACATGATCAATAAATCAATTCAAACCGCGAATCCAGAACTGCTGGAGGAGCAATTACGGCAGGTGCGAGAACAGCTCCGGATGATTGGTTTGGACGCCAAGCATATCGATAAGATCGAGCAGGAGCTGAAGCAAGCGAATGCCGAGGTACAAAACACCAAGAAGGGGATTGATGGTCTCGCCTCAGGCCTGACAGCTCTTGGTGCCGGTATGGCGACCAGGCAGCTCATTCAAACCTTTACTACACTGGCAAAGGAAGCGAGAGAGCTTGCAGACTCTTATCAAGGGCTTACCGAGGTTTCCAAGGCATTACATGTCAACACGGAAAAAACAATCGGACTTGCTGAGGAACTATCGGATCGTTGGGGGCTCAGCAAGACGGCCATGAATGATACGGTAAAAACCTATCTCTCTGCCGGACTTACCTTGGAACAGACGAGGGAAATCATGATTGCAACAGCAGATGCCGCAGTCTACAACCGAGAAGCACATCTGAGTTGGGAAGAGGCAATCAAACAAGTAGCGCGAGGAGTCAAGGGGGGCAACTCCAATCTGACAGATGCAGCCGGCATTACGACAAACCTATCCGTCATGTACAAACGGTATGCTAAGACGATTGGTACAACAGCGGCTAAACTGACTGAAGCCCAAAAGCTTCAGGCTGCGTATAACGGAATCATGGCAGAGTCTGCAATGTTTGCAGGGAATGCTGATTCTGCCATGACAGGATACACCGGTACCCAAGCGACTTTTAACCAAACCATAGAAATGGCTCGAGTGGAATTAGGAGAAGCTTTCCTGCCTGTCTTGGGTGAAATCATGCAGCGAATTACGCCGATGATCAAGGACTTTGTCCAGTGGGCAGAAGCGAACAAAGAAGTTGTAGCTGGATTGGCCGCCGGGAGCATTGCCGTGCTTGGATTGATTACCGTTCTGGGTACCTTGGTTGTGAGCATTGGTGCCGTAACAGCAGCACTCCGGGCTATGAATGTAGCCATGGGTCCAATTGGGTGGGCCATAACTGCATTGTCCTTGGTTGCTGCCGGGGTAGGGGCATACAAGCTTGCTGCAGATGCTGCATCCGAATCCGTTATGAAGTTTGCCGCCAATCAGGAACAGTTGAATCAAAAACTCTCCCAGTCACCAGCCAACCGGACGGCCGAGGATGTCAAAAAGCTTCAGGGCGATATTGAGACGCTCAATGAGATCCTTGAAAGGCGCAAAGAACTAGAAGAGACGCTTGAAGGGATGCGCGGCAAGCATGGCTCCTACATTGAACACGGCACTGGCTTCGCACCACTGGAGGTCAAGAAAACAGTCGAAGAGTTTGAAAAACTCAATAAACAGCTGAAAGAGATGGATTTCAGCAATGCCGAAGATGCTGCTACTGCTCTCAAAAATATGAAGGCAGAGGTTGAAAAGTCGACTCCAGCGCTTCTGGATATGGCAAAAGCTGAGTTACAAGATGTGGCTGCTAAGAACAGCAAGATTATTGAGATGGAAAAAACGGTGAAGCGGTTCAAGGAGCTTGATGCTGTTCAGAAATTGGATGAAGCCCAGAAGCAGGAACTCGTAACGATCACCAATATGCTAACGAAACAATATCCCGGTTTACACGCCATGATGGATGAGGAAGGGCGTATCCGAATCGGTAATATCGAATTGGCCGATGAACAAATCGGGGTCGAAAAAAGCTTGATGAACGCATCCGTCGAAAGCGCCAAGACCCAAATGAGCAACCTCAAAGAAACGGCAGCTGCTCAGAAAGCATCCGTAGAAGCTCAAATCCAAAACTATCAGGCTCTTGCGAGGGTGATGGGTGCGATATCAGGTAAGGCTCTTGAAATCGGCATGACCGAAGGTAAAGGGTCACTTGCCCGTGTGAGCGGGATGATCGGCGGTATCGTAACTGCAGGTGTTCAAGCGTCCGCTAATCAAGCGTTAGGGACATTATCTAACGATCAAAATAAATACGCTGCAGCTGAACTGGAAGCAGAAAGAGCACTGGCTAACCTTACCACGGGCAATCTGGATGCCTTTGCGTACAAGCCGCCCAATTATGGTGACGGTGAGACTGAGGATGAGAAAAAGAAAAAGAAGAAGAAAAAGAAAGAGAAAAAGGGCAAGTCTGCAGCTGAACTTGCCAAGGAACAACGGCAGGCTGCTTACGACGCTGACATGGCAACGGCCCATTATAACGCTGAGTATTATGACCAGACACCTGAGCAACAGTTAAAAGCGCTGAAGAAGATACAGGCTAATCACAAACAACATCTTAAAGAAACTATAGCGGATCAGCGGGAATTGAATCTGCAGATGAAGCGGCTGCAAGAGGATAGTGCCAAGTCGATTTACGAAGCGTCTGCTACCTGGATTGATCGCCAAGAGCGGAAGATGGAAGAGTCATATAAAAGTGAAACCCAAATAGCGCAGATGAAGGTGGATATGTGGACGAAAGTTCGCGATCGTTACAAAAAAGACAGCGAGTATTACAAGTCTGCGGATGAGGAACTGATTCGAGCTCGCGAAGAACTGAATAAAGCGCAATATGCTGCATCATCTGAATGGATCAGCAAAGAAGAACGGCGGATGCAGGACTCCTATAAGAGCGAAACTCAGATCGCTCAGATGAAAATAGACAGTTGGACTCGAGTACGAGATCGATATCACAAAGATAGTGAAGAGTACAAGAAGGCTGATGAGGAGGTATACCGCGCTCGTAAGCAATTATTGAAATCCCAATTTGCTGATTCAGAGGAATGGATTGCAAAGGAAGAGCGCCGCATGGAGGAAGCCGGCAAAACGGAGAATGAAATCACGCTGATGAAGTTGACCGCATGGACACGGGTCCGGGATCGGTACCATAAAGATTCAGATGAATATAAGCGAGCGGATGAAGAAGTATACCGCGCCCGCAAGTCATTGATCCAGGATATGAAGAAAGAGACTGGTGACTTCTTCAATGCTCAGAAAAAGAAACTGGATGAGTCCCTTAAGGCTGAGCTGGACGGGATTGAGACTCGTAAGAAAGCATACGTCGATGCTCAAAATGAGAAGATCAAAGCTATTGACGATCTGATCGCGAAAGAGCAGGAATTGAACGTTGATGAGGATTATGAAACCCAGCTCGCGAAAAAGCTTGCACGTCAGGAAGAATTGAGCACTGCCGTCTCTCCAGAAGGCAAAAAGGCACTGGCCGACATTACGGAGGAGATCGAGCGAATGCAGCTCGAGCGCAGCCGGGAACTCCGCAAGCGCGATTTGGAAGACCAGAAGCAGAAACTGGTTGATGAAAAGGATGAAAAAGAGAAGGCGTATGATGAAGAGAGACGGGATACTGAAGCCCGTTACAACGCCTTGAAGGAGGCTTTTGAGAGCCATAAAGATGATATCCAGTTCATCGAGAATGCAATCAAGGATTTCAGGATCGGAGCCAATGAAACGGCCAATCAACAAATCTTAAGCGATCTGGATCAATTCGTTTCAGCGTATAATGCGAAACTGTCCAACATCGCTAAAGTGTCGGATCCATCAGGTGGCGCTAATTTGGACCTGCAGGAGTATAACGCGAACAAGGACGCATGGTCGGCTGCTAAGGCACGGGGAGACACTGCTGAGATGGCAAGGCTCACAGCTCGAAATGAAGAATTGCGAAGACTGTACGGCGTTGAAAAGGATACTGGCAAGCTGCAAGCCTTCAAAGATGGGGGAGTCGTCCAGGGAAGCCCTGGGGAAGCAGTACCGGTAATCGCCCACGCTGGCGAGATGTATTTGAACCCAGCACAGCAAAACACGCTTTGGAAGTTGGTCAGCGGGCAAGTGGCGGCGCCTACGGCAAGCAAAACGGATCCGGTGGTCATGCAGACGGTTAATCATATCGACATGTCAATCGAACATGTGGAGGTTCAGGATCCAACGGATGCCGAGATCCTTTATTCCGAGCGTGAGCGGACTTTCCGGCGACTGGCGACAACAGGAGGTGGGAAGTAAATGGACGTGTCTGTAAATGGAGAATGGATTTCGGGAACAGGCGCAGTGCTGGTTTACCGGAACATACCCGGTTTGCCAGAAGCGACGGAGAATACCGTGCAGATCGCCGAGCGGGACGGAGAAATTGATTTTGGAAGTACGTATGGAGCCCGGCCAGTTGGCCTGGGCTTTTTTATTACCAGCGATTATGACACAACTGTTTCCCTGCTTATGCGCCAATTTAACACCCGACGCGGCGTTCTGGATCTAGTGTTTTCAGACCGCCCTGGCAAACACTATTTTGCTCAGTACCGCAGTACGATGAGTTGGGACGAATCGACTGGAAACCGAGTGATCGATATACCGCTCAAGATGTACGACCCATTTCCCGAGAGTGACGAGAAGATTACAGAATTGAATATCACACGGTCACCGCAAGTGGTATCCGTCCAATCTCTTGGTGATGAGCGGGCCAGTCCAGTTATCGTACTCACCAATGTCGGAACGACCACGCTGCAGAGCTTCAAGATTCGTAACGAATATCTCATGGAAGGATGATTGATTGATGAACATGTCCAATTATTTGGCAACAGCTTTGCTAAATCAGGTGTTCCGCAATACGGCATACACCCGCCCAGCAAAGGTTTACATTGCGCTGTATACCAGCAATCCCACAGCAGCTGACACGGGACAGGAAGTATCTGGCGGCGGGTATATTCGGCAGGAAGTCACCTTTGGTGCTCCGACAAGTGAGAACTATCAGATTTTTCACCCGACGACAGGCCAGCAAGTCACTGTTCAAAAACGAACAATTAAAAACAGTGCGGACATCGTTATGCCAACTGCAACAGCAGATTGGGGACAAATAACTCACATGGGTGTCCGGGATGCTGCCACTGGCGGGAATCTACTGTACTTTGGTGCACTGGAAACGCCACGAAGCATTCTGTTGAATGACATCTTTAAGATCCTGACAGGTCAAATTGTATGCACACTGGCGTAAGGAGGATTTGAGATGAAAACCATGTATCCGGCACAAGTAAATAGCCCGGGCACGGAGCTGGCCGCCGCGATCGATGCGGCACAAGATACGATCCAGGTCGCAGATGGATCAGTTCTTCCGGATGGCCCAAACCTGCTCACGATCGGCACGGACGAAGCTGCCGAAACAATCCTGTATACAGATAAGACCGGAGATGAGCTGACGGGGATCACGCGGGGATTTCAAGGCACCGCACAGAGTTGGGCAGCCGGAACAAAAGTCGCACGTTATTTTACCGCATATGACCACGATGCAGCTATCGGCAACATCAGTGAGCTTTCGACTGGACTGACTGCAGCCAGGGACCGCCTGGATACCGAGCAACGCCAGGACGTCGTACTTAACGCCGGGATGCAGATCCTTAACGCACAACGCCATGCGGCTTTTTCGTTAAGTGGGATCAAGGGGCGGACGTTGGTTAACTTGTTGGGGCGGGCGGGAAATATGAACGATCTAAGCAAGTGGTCACCTTTTCGAGTATTGTCAACATTGGAATCAGGTTCCGCAAAATTAACAATCGATACTGGACAACTTAATGGCGGAATAATTTCCCCTGTCTTCTCTGTTAAGGCGGGTAAGTATTACATCGCTATAACGGATATAAAGAATGGCACTGCAGTAGGTGGCGGACGTTTTTATATAGAGAATTTAACAGCCAATAAATTTGAAAATGACGTATATTCATCCGATGGCTTTAAAACGGCATGGGCAGCATACGCGCCTACTGCAGATGTGACGAACTGTAATCTTGTTCTTGTGGTCGACGGGGCAGCCGGCCAATACGCCTATTATGATTCCGTTCGTATCTATGAAATTTCAGCCGCTGAATATACCTCGCTCGATGGGATGACTCGGGAACAAATCGGCTTGAAATACCCATATGTCGATAGCGTAACGCCTGTACGAAATCCGTACGCGATCCGGTACGGGGAGAATTTGTTGCCGCCGTTTTATGAGTGGACTCCCATAGGAATTACAGAAGGTTCCCTAACTGAGCCTTATGCAGCTAACTTTAAAGTTTCTAACTCCCAAAGTACGTTTTATTACATTGACATGAAATTGCCAGCTAATACGAAGTACACATTTAGTGCAGAACATAACGGTTATTTATCAGTGACAGATCTCATCAGAGAAACAACTATACTAGATAATACATCTGCGCAATCGGCAACTTTTACCAATATAAATGAAACGACTGTCCGAATATATGCTTCTAATGTCTATGGCGCACCAATAAACGGAGATTATTATTTTAAAAACCCGATGCTCACACTCGGTTCTACGCCTAAACAGTTTAAACCGCGCGAAGACTCCATGCTCGCGCTGCAAACAGACTTATTCGCTGATCCGCTGACAGGCTCGACTGCTGACGAAGTGTTCGAAAAGTACGGGCAGTATTTCAAGTTGGCGAAGTGGAAGCATATGGTTCTTGATGGTTCGCATAAATGGGTATACGGAAACGGAACATCTGGATATAAGTGGGCTAACTTGCTTATGAGTGGTCAGGTTCAAGATTCCGCTATCGTTACAAAATTTACTGGGGGAATACTTGGGCGCCGTAGAGCTGAAAATACATCATGGGATGGGCCTGATTATCAGATGTTACGTGGTGACCTTCTCAGTATAACTATTTCAAACACAGACAGCGGATGGGGCGACAACTACACGCCGACGCCTGACGAGATTAAGGCGTATTTTATGGGTTGGCGAATGTTCCCATGGGGGATTGGGTACGACCCGTATAATGGAACGGGGCCAAAGGGCTGGGGGAAAATCTATTGCGGTGTTGGGCCTGACGACGGAAATGGTATGGTTGGTGGAAGTGGCGTTTCAACTTTGCCAACGACAATGAATGATATGGGATATACGCCGTACCAACTCGTATATCAACTCGCCACGCCAACCGTCGAGCCTATCGTTTCGGAAGGTATGCTGACGTTTAATGAAGGCGATAATCAGATCGAAGTTGGAACGGGGATTGTGGTTCGGGAGGCGATAAGGCTATATGACGGCGAACAACCGGGATATGGAGCTTATTACTATACGAATCATGCGACAATCGGCGGTGGGTCGAGGTGGAAATACAAACCATTAAAAACCTTGTCGTTTTATCGAAACAGTTTAGCGGACGTTAGTTTCGACCCGCCGCCGAGTGGTTCCGATCCGTGGTACCGTATTAAGAAAAGTCTGTACGACTCATCAGCAACCTATTCCGTCACATACCTGATGCTGGATAAGTCGCCTATCGTCCCGATTACCGGATCGTACGCCACTAACGAAAAGGCGATGCTCCAGGAGTTGACCGACACCGTGCAGCAGAATGCGACCGCCGTATCCGTTCTGATGAACAAGAAGGTGGATAAGGATCAATCTGTTGTATGGATTAAACCAACGTTATTGAATGGTTGGGTTAATTTTGGCTCAGGATTCAGTGACTTAGTCTACTCAAAAGACTCTGACGGAATTGTGCGCCTTACAGGCATGGTTAAGTCTGGAACAGTCGGGTATGTTCCAGCTTTCACTCTTCCATCTGGTTACAGGCCAAAGTTGAAGATGTCTATTCCCATCGCAACTTACGATACGGTCTGGAAAATGGGCATGATTGAAATAAGACCAAACGGCGAAGTTTGTGTTGCGTTCGGTGGAAACACTAATACAAGCTTAGATGGAGTTGAATTCCGAGCCGAACAATAAAGGAGGTATTACATGAAAGCCGTACCAAAAGTAAATACAGAAGGCCTCTATTTAGAGGATACGCTAGTGGACGATGCCTTTTCCGGTGTCGTCCCTTTTTATGTGGGGATCGAGCCACAGCTGCCCGCCGATCCGGAAGAAACCGAACAGGGGTTAGCGCCAGAAGATGAGCAGGCGGAAGAAACGCCGGAACCGGAAATCGCCGGATATATCGTGGGTATCTCGGTTACGCCCGGACTGTTCATGCCGCGCTTCGATCTTGCCGCATGGGAAGCGTATCAAGATGCAATAGATGCTGCCTTAGACGAGTTTCAGCAAGCCTATGATGAATGGTCGGCATTACCCGAAGATGAACGCGGTGATATGCCGCACGCCGAATCGCCGCCTATGCCGGATCTATGGATCGAAGGCTTAACGCCGGAAGAGATCGAGGAGATCACGCGGCCGCAGCCGCAGGAGCCGACTGAACTGGAATTATTGACGGTTGTAGTAGAGGGTATCCAGCAGCAGAACTCACAACTGCATGAGGTAGTCGTTTCTTCCGGGGAAGAGTTATCCGCGGTAAAAACAGCGAGCGCTGAACAAAAAATGACGTTAAGCGCCCTCGGTTCAGAACAGGTAAAGCAAGACCTTTCGACGCTGGACCTCAAGCAACAGAACAATGTAATCGGTGCGGAACTGGTCAGGAAGGATATTTCAATTCTTGATCTATACATGCAAGGCCAGGTGCTCGGCCAGATGCTGGCGGCGCTGGAACTGAAACTATTAGCCAATGGAACAGGAGGAGAATCGAATGTTCAACAGTGATTTCGAAAGATTGTCCTATTACTACGAGAAGAAATGGGTGTCCGATGTTCAGCTTCGGCTTTACGTTCAGTTCGGCGTCATCTCCACCGCAGAGTTCAAAGTGATCACGGGAAAAGATTATAAGGGTTGATTCTTGACCGGAGAGGAGGGGCGTATGTTCAGAGGACCATTCAATAGGCTGCCGTTTAATCGTCCCGTAACGATGTTCGTGTATGGCCGGGCCGTCCTCAGCGGATGCGCAGGGGTTGTGGCTGCTTCGGCGGTCGAGATGACCGGACAGGCGACCATGAATGGAGAAGGCGGGATGAAGGTGGACTTTATTCGCGAAATCTCCTTTGCTGCCCAAATGGATGCGGACAGCGGGATGAGTATCGGTTTTGTCCGGGAACGTCTGCAGAAAGCCATCATGCATGGTATTTCATCCCTGCAGGGGAAGGCGAGCCGGTACCATGTCGATGAGATTGAATTTACAGGGCCGTTCGTTCCCGGTGACATCATCGTGATTGATAGCGAGAAGTTCAAGATCACGCGGAACGGGGAGAACGTCTCCCATCTGTACAAGGGTGATTTCTTTGACCTAAACCTCGGGAGAAATAACCTTACCTGGACGGACCCGGCCACCGGGCGGACGATCCTCTTCCGAATTACTCACCGCGATAAGTTTTTATATTAGGGAGGCGATACATTGCCTAATCCAACATTGGAGGTATTCGACAAGAACCTAAAGCGCACTGGTACCTTGATCGATGCGTATAACATTGAACGACGAAGACGGCTCAATAGTGATTATGAGCTGTCTTTTTTAGTGCCCATGACCAGTGAGGACTATCTCGAAAAGATCCAGATCAAGGGCCACGTTCGGGATGAACGCGGGCAATATTACGTGATCAATGCCCGGCAACGACAACGGGATAAGAAGAAGCTGACGGCACAAATCACCTGCACGCATGTCATGTTTAAGCTGAATGATTATAAGGTGCCGTACGACGAATACATCGATGAGGCTTATGGGATTCACATCTCGACGTTGCTAAATAAAATCAGCGCATGGACCGGCGGGCGTTTTACATTTCAGATTCACGACACATTCGATATGTGGGATATTAAAGACTTTGGACGTACAACAGCGCTGGCTGCGCTCAACCAGGTAATTAACACATTCAAAGCGGAGATCCGTCCGGACAACTTTGTGATTCATATCCATAAAAAGATAGGTTCACAGAATGATCGGTACGAGTACCGGACGAAGAAGAACATCATTTCCGATTCGTTTAAGGACGACAGCACAAACCTTGTAACCCGAATGTATGCTCATATGAAAGACGGTCGGACGTGGGTCGGGATGTCTGCAGATAATCTGACAGCCGAAGAACGAAGCCTCCTGCAGTCGGTACCGGGGGCCATCCAGAACGGGAAGATCATGGTTAACTATCTGCTTTCCCCATATGTGAATTATTGGGGCAGTGATTCGGTACCGTACTTCGACGGCGAGAACATCCAGCAAAATATTGAAGATCCGGTGGAGCTTTTAAAGTCCACCCGGGAAGAGCTGCGGAAGAAGGAAATGCCGGAGCTTGAAATCACGATAACAGCAGCGGACCTGCACAAGATCGATAGGGATGAACACCCACAAGACCTGGGGGACGCTGCTTCAGCGTATGATCCGAAGATGGAAATGAACCGGATTGCCATGCGGATCGTGGAGCTGGTTGAGTACCCATATTCGAACGATCAGCACAGCAAAGTCACGTTGGCCAACTTTGCCCTGAAGGATGACATTGACCTGATTGCGGACCTTGAGCGTTCCCGAAAGGTGATGGATAACCTGCTTTCCGGCGGCAGGATCCGGACGGAGGTCTTCGAAGCTGCAGCGAAACAAGCGATCACGGACATAAACAATTCCAAGACGGAACTGGTCTATCCACCGGAAGGCGGTATTCTGGCCAGGGAGAAAAATAACCCCAACAATCAAGTAAGGTTCACAGCTGCCGGCATAGGTATTTCAACGGACGGATGGCAAACCATTAGATCGGCTATTACTGCCCGCGGAGTAGTTGCTGAAACGATCATCGGTCAGCTCGGTAGCTTCGTATCCATGCTGATCGGATCGGGAAATAACATAACTCAGATCAACACCAACGGCATTGCAGCAGGTCATGCGAACTTCAACAGTGCTCCATTCCGTGTGGACATGCAAGGTAATGTAGTGGCCAATCGGTTGACGGCGAACTCGGCCAATATCTATTCATCGAATTTCATGAATGGCGCTATCGTTGGTTCTTCTATAAATGTGGGGAATGGGATGTTTACCGTCAGCTCAGGCGGGCACATGGTCGCACAAAGTGGGGAGTTTAGAGGAAGGATATCTGCTTCAACAATTGACGGTACTAATATCACCGGTGGGGATATCTTAGGAAGCCGTATCCGGACTGCCTCCTATGGAGAGCGCATTGAACTTGATCCAGACGGCTTTGTTTTCTACGATGGTTATAATGCTAGACGTGTAACTCTCGGCACCAATCCGTCAGCTAATATTTCTGGTCACACGTATTACAACTCTTCGAGTCAGTCACAGGGCTTGATTTACGCAAATGATTATGAGCTTCACGTGATCGGAAATAACGGTTTGCGGGTCGGGACGAATTTTAGGACGACCTATTTACAAGGTGCTATACATTTTACGAATGGAAACTCTGTCACCGGGCTTGAGATTGGAATAAACCAAATTTCAGGGCTCCAATCTGAGCTGTATTCATTACGGTCCGAGATAGAATCTTTACGTCGCGCTCACAGTAACCACACGCATACTGTATATCTCCCGCCGCACAATCACGGAAACACACAAAACCAAAACTGGGGAGACAGAACCTTCACAACCTCGTCCGCGTAATGGTATCATAGGAAAAACTAACCATCACGGAGGTATTGAAAAAAGAGCTATGAAGAAATTAGTTTATACGGTAGGTTGTATTCTTATCGGTTTTGTTCTAGCAACATCAACGAGCGCATTCGCGGATACAGTAAAATCGCTTATCGGAAAAAAAGTAACCGGTGAGTATACCATTATTGTAAACGGAGAAAAGCTGGCGGATAAGGGTGCAATTATAGACGGTAAAGCAAATGTACCTGTCCGCGCTATATCCGAATCATTGGGAGCTGATATAAAAGTGAGTGGTAAAACGATTACAGTTACGAGTGATCAAAACGAAGGTACTCCAGTAAGTAGTGAGCCAACTAGTACGAATCCGTCCAAACCGGCAACAGGAGGAAATAAATACCTCGGAGATTCTAAAGCAAGTCTGGAAGAATTGAAATATAGCATTGAGAACAAAAAGCTAAAGCCTGTTATCGAAGGGCGTAAAGCTATACTTGCAGAAATTGAGATACTTAAAACATCCGGAATGAACGGTGAGCCGGCCCCAGGTCTTGTGTCCAAAGAAAAGCAACTCGCTGAGTATGACGCAATGATCGCAGACGCTACCGAAGAGCTCCGCCTAGTAAATGAAGCACTCGCCGCAATTAAATAATGTAATTATTAGAGTCCGGTACCCCCGGGCTCTTTTATTTTGCCTGAAAGGAGGTGTCATATGGCAAGGATGACGAAGGTAGAGCTGCTTATCGATCTGACAACCCCGGTGGAAGAAATCGCCGCAGTGATAAACATTATGCTCCAAGCATATCCGGACCAGCAGCTCGAAATCTTAAAAGCGGTTGATCACAATGTTGGGGATGCTCTTGCTAAATTGCAGAAGTCCGACAAATCTGAGAATGAAGAATAGTTATGTGCCTATGGGTGGTCCAGGTGCTATTTCTATTAGAGATACAGGGGGAAGGGCGATGGAGAATGAAGTCGTTAAATACTTTATAACACAAGGACCATTTGCCTTGTTATTTGTATGGCTGCTAATTTATGTGATGCGAGCCAACAAGGAACGAGAGGGTAGATTGCAGGACTTGTTGGACAAGTTTAGTGATAAATATGACGTAATTATTGGGGAACTTCGAGACATCAAAGACCGGTTTCCAAGGCACTGATAAACATAAGAATAGGAAAGGATGAATGTATATGGAATGGAACATGATTTTTGAATTGATCGATCCACGGCTGCTTATCGTAGTGGCCGCTTGCTGGGCTATCGGATACTTCTTGAAAAAAACACCAAAGGTTGCGGATTGGAGCATCGTATACATTGTGATAATCATTGCTGTCTGGTTGACGATCGGTCTGCTTGGATGGTCTGTTGAAGCGATTATTCAGGGAATCCTTGCAGGGTCCTTTGCTGTATTTGGACACCAGGCAATCAAGCAAACGAAAGAAGGGATTAAGTCATGAGGAAGGTATGGATTGATGCTGGCCATGGCGGGAAGGACCCGGGAGCTGTTGGTAATGGCCTTAAGGAAAAGGATGTTGTCTTAGTTGTATCCCTCGGAGTGAAGAAGAAGCTAGAACGTGATTATGAAGGCGTGAAAGTGCTGTTATCCCGGTCAACGGATGTATTCCTTGAGCTCAAAGAGCGGACGGATGCAGCCAATAAAGCAGGTGCGGATCTTCTCGTTTCCATCCATTGTAATGCCGGGGGCGGCGCTGGCGGGTTTGAATCCTTCCGATATACCAATGCTTCGACTTCGTCACGCTCTCTGCAGAACGTACTTCACACCGAGATCATGACGGCACTTAAGCCGTTTGGCGTTATCGATCGTGGTCAGAAAGCCGCAAACTTGCATATGGTTCGTGAATCTAAGATGCCTGCTGTCTTGACCGAGAACCTGTTTATCGATGTGGCAGCGGATGCGGCCAAGCTTAAGCGGCAGAAAGTGATTGACGCTTTGATCGCTGGACATGTCGCGGGGATCGCGAAATACTTAGGCCTTAAAAAGAAGTGGAATGCAGCTACGGTGAGCGACAAGGTAAATGTCATGGTAAACGGCAAGCAAATAAAAGACGGTAAGCTAATGGACGGAGTGACATATGTACCACTCCGGGCAGTAGGAGAGGCATTAGGTGCAGAGATAGGCTGGGATAACAAAACTAAGACAGCTACGATAACAGCTCATTAAATGTGTTAAAAATGAAATAGCTCTGCCGTTTATTTCTTGGCAGAGCTATTATTACAAATCCAAGGGGGATTTGTTTTCTGAATCAGATAATAAAAAGGTTGATAGTTCTTTGTAAATATTTTGTCCTTCCATGCTCATGAGCAGATATTTGGGATTCACATGTTCAGGAAAAATTTTGTTTACATATTGTTCAAACTCATTATAGCTTGGCTTATCCCCTGAAAAAAGTTTTTCCTCTGCTATGTTTAAATTACTGATCTTTTCTTTTAACTCTTTAATGACACCAGGATACTCAGTATCATACTCTAAAAAATTCGATTTCTGTCTAAGGTTAAGAATACTAAGAATATCATTAAATAGTCTTGATTGATTTTCTGAGATGTCGTGGTCCAAGAGATACATGAAATACGGATAATCATCCCCGCCAATAATCATCTTCATCAATTTAATTTGATATTTTAGCAATTCAATTTGATCCTCATAATTTTTCATAAAGTAAACTCCTCTGTTTTAATAAGTAGATAAGGATGGCGTCGATTTTTAAATTACCTTAAAGAATTATTCCCGTGATCGCGTAGGCAATAACCCGTGCAGCTCCTTGTGGGATCCCACATTCGAAAATCAAGAAATCAATCAATCTTTTTTCGACTTCATCTGTAACAGAGTCAAGGAAATCTGCAATTTTATTCGCATTCTTTGTAACATACCCGGCTTCTTTAGAAGCGACCCCCAACCAGTCTAGAAGGTCATCAAGAGCCTTGCCGCCATGTCTAAGGGCGTATACAAGCGCAGTCTTTTTTAGACCTTGAGTCTCAATTATTCCATCTTCACCTTGTGGGGCTACTGCTTCAGAGTATGACGTGGAAGAAGAAATATGATTACTAGCTGTGGTTGGAGAGACTATCGCTTCATTCTCTGAGGCAAAAGCGTATGTAGGGGTTAAAGCAGATAGGCCAAGTGTAACGGATAAAACAACTGTGAGAAACTTGTTTTTAAATAGGCGCATCTGTTCTTAATTCTCCTTTTATTGCCATCCCTATCTACATCATTTACTATAGCTTTAACTTAGTTGTATGTAAATATATTTTATGTAAAAATTATGTAAAAATAGAATTATGTGATCAATAAATTAAGGAATGCACAAACAAGATGATTATCAATGTTCTTCTACTGTTACTTGATATCCTTATTTTTTTGAGAGACTAATGATTCTCATGACATGATTTATTTCATTTAACGGAATAGATACGACTTCATTTTGTGTATATATTTTAACTCTCTCTGGATCAACAGAATGTTTTGGTAATCCAACTGTTATAGTTCCATCTTTAGTGCGGACACTTACCTGTTGCTGTTTATCTATAGCTATTTTTAGTTCTTTAAGCATATGTAATTCCTCCTTTAGTATCTATCTATTAATTAATTCGGTCTTTTGTCCGATAAGTTAATAGATTAGGGGAAATTAGTAAAAAGGAGGAAGAAAGAATGAAGAAACGGAAAATTGTTATAGCTATGACTGCACTATTGATGTTGGGTGGTACTGCCGTATATGCAGCAGCCCCACAAATCAAGGGCACGATTCAGAACTTCAAATATGTTTTGAATGGAAAGGCTTGGAGTAATTCGGGCAAGCCTATACTGGTAAATGGTCAATACTATTTGCCGGTGAGCACTGTTAAAGAAGCAACAAAAACAAACATAACGATTGACAAAGCAAAAGGCACAGTACATATAGGTGAGAAATTAAAGGAAACGCCTATTTTGAATGAACAAGTAAAGTACTACAACGCTGCATTAACTAGAGACGATGCATACACTGGGGATTTTAAAGAAGTGATCCTTGCAAAAAAAGCGTACTCTTCAAGCATATATTTGCAACCTGGAGCAAACTATCAATCTTTAGTGTTGGATGTTAGTGCTATTGACAAAGACTCAACAATAATCATTAAAAACAGAGATAAAAAAGAAGAATTAAAGTCATTGTTTGTTTCCAAGGAAACTCAAGAACAAATTGAGTTGAATATCAGTGGAATGAAAGAAGTTGAAGTTGTAGTTGAAGCTAACGGTGGTAATGTAGTAATTTATCCAACATCACATTACAAATAATTCGTGAGCAACGGTAAAAAGACCCCACCGGCTACTGCTGGTGGGGTCTTTTTAGCGTTTTTTAATAAAATTAACTTCTATAATAGATTTTGTATTTATTCTGGGTAATAAAAATTGAATGTATAATATATTACAACTATGTCTATATGTGTAATTTTATGTTTGGACATTTATTTATCCCTCCGTTACATTGAAAAGTAAATAAAGAATGTGAAGGGGATCAACTGAATGAATAAAAAAATGCTTTCTTTTCTACTAGTCCTGTGTCTCACCCTATCTCTATTTAGTCAAACTGTAGCTGCATCGAGTACCGGAAAAACTGTAGAGGGGATGATGGGCTTTGCTGCACCTGAAGGGACCCTTGCGACAGCTGACAATATTTATAGTAGTTTTCATCCAAAAAATGCAATAGACGGAGATATCAAAACTAGGTGGAATGCGAGTGGTAGTAAGGCAAATATTGAATTGACTTTCCCAGCACCATTAGATTTAAACTTCGTTCAATTTGCTACAAACGCCACCCCTGCGGTTGCTGTAGAATATACTATTTTTGGTAAAGTGAATGACGAATGGGTCAAGGTTGGCGGTCCAACGACACTGAGACTTTCGGGGAATAATTCAATTAATCCACCAGTTCAAATACTTAGAGGCTCTTATTCGGGATTAAAAATTAATGTGAATGGACAGTCATCATGGGCAGCAATTAATGAACTAACTTTCGGTATTGCAGATTCCATTGATCTGACTGCTAAAGCCGGAGATGCACAGGTCGCTTTAAATTGGACTCCTACGACTTACTCGGACGAATATATTATCAGATATGGTACAGAGTCGGGAAAATATACCGAATCAATTACTGTTTCAAACACAGATAATACATATACAGTTCCTAATTTAATTAACGGAACAACGTATTACTTTCAAGTTATTTCAATTGTAAAAGGCAGAGAATTTGTTGTCTCAAATGAAGCTTCTGCAACACCAAACAAAGAAACTACTGAGCCAACGAACCCAACGGACCCAACGGACCCAACGGACCCAACGAACCCAACGGACCCAACGGACCCAACGGACCCAACGGATCCAACGAACCCAACGGACCCAACGGATCCAACGGACCCAACGGATCCAACGGACCCAACGGATCCAACGAACCCAACGGACCCAACGAACCCGACAGAGCCAAAAGGTGAAAGAGCTATCTTGGTAGTAACCATGGTAAATGGCTTAGAAAAGGAATATGATCTACCCATGAGCGACATTAATTCATTTATAAAGTGGTACGATAACAAAGATGCTGGTGCAGGTCCTTCGAAATTTGGAATTAATAAATATGGCAATAACAAGGGGCCGTTCAAGTCTCGGATTGACTATGTAATATTTAAAAACATTCTTACTTTTCAGGTAGATGCATATTAGTAGTAACATAAAAATTAGTAATAACCCTGCATCTTAATTGCATGCAGGGTTATTCTTTTATTTCATCTCATCCTATGAGTTCCGTTAATACTGGCGTCCGCAACAACCCCGATTTAGTCCAGTTTCGATATTTAACCCGTCCTCGAATTGTTGGATTCAAATAGATGAATTTTTTATCCTCACCTGTTACAAGGGATCGACTCATCGAATAGAACTCTTTCCTGGTTGCTTGTGTTGCATATTCAATGATTCCAGCCGATCGAAGATCACCCGACTCATTCTGAACCGCGGCAAGTAATCCAAATTCGTCTTTCCGATACCCGGTTATAATCACGTCAGTATAGGACCAATTGATAACCTTCTGCCAGGCTGGTGATCGGCTGCTTACATATAGACTATTCTTTCGTTTGCCGACCATCCCTTCAAGTTTACGATTCACCATCTGTTCAAATAAAGCTTCACCAGCTCCCTCCACAAAAGGCACCACGCCGAAATGCTCGTTCGGCATTTTTATGCCGGCAAGGATCTCTTTGCGCTTCAACAGTGGCATCTTCCGAAGGTCGTGCCCTTTATATTGTAATATGTCGAACACAACAAACGTAACTGGAGAAGATATGGTCAGCTGCTTGATGCGCTGGTCCTTACTTGCTTTAAATCGGATCATGACTTCCTCAAAATCAACGCCGTCGGGACCGGCACATGCCACTTCACCATCCAGAAGAATGTCATAGTCAAACGGAACCAGTAATTCAGGGTATTGTTGGGTACATTCCGTCTCATGACGGGTGTATAATCTGATCCGGCCAGACTGCTGGGAGAACAGGAGCCTGTGGCCGTCGATCTTCGGTTCAAAGATGTAACCCTGATCGGAGAATGGTCCGGGGGCGGTTGCAAGTAACATCGGATCAATAAACATAAAAACACCTCAATTCAATTATAACGTTCAAAGTTATGTTGATCAGGCGGTAAGTTATGTCATATCAATAGGGTTAAATTTACATTGATAATAGAACTTATGTTCGCATATAATACAAACAAACGTTCCTGTAATTTGAGGTGGAAATGATGAGTATTGGGCTGAAGCCAGATGAATCAAAATTAGTGAAGGATTTTATCTTGTTACCTCTCTTGCTTGATGTCGTGGAGAATGATCGGGGTATCCTGTCAGCTGGAGCATTAAAGATGCCCGCGATAACCAACGCCATCATCGATCGATTGCAAAAGGCAGCTTTAGCCGATTTGGCTCAGGTACGAAAAAACATGCGCGAACACGGCTTGAAAGTTTATGAAGATCGAAGAACCAGGCTTGGCGTCGAGGTTGAATTTATCTGTAGAGGGTACCATCACAAGCTGTCCATGCTTTGGGGGCTGATCGAGGCAGAGATTGAACAGAGGTCGTTCACGTATCTGGGATTAGATATCGCAGACAAGAGGAGGGAATATTAATTGACAATGCGTAAAAAACTGGAGGGCAACGGATATGGGAATCAAGCCGTATGATGCTGCCGGAGCATAAGGAGACAATAATTCGGAGGCAGCTCGAGGAGGGGCGAAAGGATAAGCCTTTTCTTGACCCGCAGGAAATGGAATTGATCGAACAAGCGCTGGCCGAATCATTTCATCAGCACCGTGCTGTTAAAGTGAAGCTATTCGATGAATACCAGGATACAGAATTGACAGGGATTGTCGTACTGATCCACACGTTCAGACGTGAGATTAAATTGTCAATTGCAGAAGGTGAATGGCATTGGATTAAGATAGACGACATAATTTCTGTTACATAAATGTAACTGATGAAGTGTTGCTATGAAAGAGTGCTTCATATATGCTTAATGATGGATATGATTGAGCCATAACTCTCCATTGAAAAGAGATAAAAAAAATCACATAAAAAATCACAAACTCGGCGAATAACCGTGAATGAGAACGTTGCTTATACATGTTTATAGATCAAAAAAATCAAAAAAACTAGGTGAATGAACATTGATGAATCTCAGCAAAACTACAAACAAGATGTTCTATATATAAGGGTGAGACGGATATGAGATTAGTATATTTGGATCATGCCGCATCAACCCCGGTTCATCCGGAGGTTGCTGAGCGGATGATGAATGTGATGACAAGCCAATACGGCAATGCTTCAAGCGTTCATGCTTTTGGACGGGAAGCGAAGAAGATCGTCAACGGGGCGCGTGATCGAATTGCGTCCCTTTTGGGATGCCAATCGGACGAGCTGGTGCTCACCGGAGGCGGCACCGAAAGCGATAATTTGGCTATACTGGGATTGCTGGAGTCGCTTGGCGTGAATGGCAAGCATGTGATTACGTCAGCAGTTGAACACCATGCGGTGCTTCATACATGCCATGAGCTGGAACGGCGGGGCTGTGAGGTTACCTATGTCCCCGTCGATTCTACTGGGCGTGTCTCTGTGGAGGACATTGCGGGTGCGATTCAGGATAACACGGTGCTGGTCACCATCATGTATGGCAATAATGAAGTAGGCACCGTTCAGCCGATCAGCGAAATCGGCGAGCTCTGCCGCAGCCGGGGCATCGTGTTTCATACCGATGCTGTTCAGGCATTGGGATCGGAGGCGATCAACTGCCGCGAGCTGCCGGTGGACATGTGGAGTTTTTCCGCCCACAAAATCAACGGACCCCAAGGCGTCGGAGCATTGGTTGTCCGCAGAGGACTCAGCGTATCTCCACGTCTGTTCGGAGGGCTGCAGGAGAAGAAACGCCGTGCCGGAACAGAGAATATGGCCGGCATCGCCGGTTTTGCGGCAGCAGTGGAATGGACCGTTAAGAATATGGAGACGCGTATCCAGCATTATCGCGAGCTGAGATCGACGCTGCTTGAAGGGTTTCGTCAGGAGATTGGCGAGGATGCTTTTGTAATCAACGGAAATTCGGAACATTACCTACCTCACATCCTAAATATCAGCTTTCCCGGTGCCAATACGGAGACGATGCTGATGAACCTCGATATGGAAGGAATTGCGGCGGCAAGCGGCTCGGCTTGTACGTCGGGATCTCTGGAAATATCCCATGTACTCCAAGCAATGAAACTTTCTGATCCTGTTTTGCGCTCCGCGATTCGTTTTAGTTTCGGTTTGGGTAATACTACTCAAGAAATGGAGCACACTGCCCAAAAAATTGGAACCATCCTTAATCGGTTACGTAAATAGATGTTAAGGGATTTCTCCTTCTAGAGAATAGGGGGTATGCGTTCGTCCATTTCATCCTTGGAAATTATCCGTTTTGGCTCACGAAATGTTGACCGGCGGCTGATTTCAAACCATGAAGGATGAGGAGGTGTCCACTGCAGTATGAAACTTCAAGAAATGATTGGACTGGCTGTATTCGACGTGGAGAACGGTAAGGAAATCGGCAAAATCCACGATTTTATACTAGATGAGAACTGGTTGATTACCGGGTTGGAGCTGGAAGGCAAGGCTTTGTTTTCCTCGCATGTGAAAAGCGTCTCATGGGAAGATATCGTAGCATACGGGGAAGATGCCGTCATGATCCGGAGCCAAGAGGCTGTCCGCAAGGTGGGCGCCAATGATATACCGCTTACGTTCCTTTTGGGCAAGCGCAAACTGAAAGAGATGCAGGTCTTGACAGAGGATGGTATCCTGCTCGGACGTATATCGGATGTTTATTTTGAGCAGGAACAGGGCAATACAATACTAGGGTTGGAAATATCCGATGGATTTGTCTCGGATTTGATCGAAGGTCGCAAATGGCTGCCTTGCACAGCGGAAATGGCTATCGGCGAAAGTGCCGTTATGGTACCCCCGATGAGCGAACAGCGTCTGGAAAAAGCCATTAATTCTGTGAACGGATAGGGTGAGGTAGGATGAAATGTCCAAACTGTAGTTCCAAAGATATCGGGAAAATCGGCTCCCACCAGTTTTATTGCTGGGGTTGCTTTATCGAATTGACAGTCAACGGAGAGAAAATGTCCGTATACCAGGTAGAAGAGGATGGTACGCTCAGCTCTCTGGATGATTTGTTCTTCGGTGATGAAATGCAGCCGGATTTCCCTCCTATGCACGCGTCTTCCTAAGAACGCGTACATATAGTTAGATAACGACTCCTTGCTGAAGGTCTATATGGCTGAGCAGCAGGGAGTCTTTTTCGTGTTGGCCTGCGGAAATGTTAGTTTATTTCTGGAAGCTTGTACATATACTACAGGGTAGCTTTCGAAAAAGGAGGGTGCCTGTGTGGAACAGCTGACCGAGAACAAATGGTTTCGATTGTTGGTATGGTTAATGCTTGGACTCATCTCTCTTTACTTTGTCTGGCTGCTGCGTCCGCTGTTTCTGGATGTCTATCGATTTCTCAAGGCTGTCCTGGCGCCATTTCTGGTTGCCATGATCATATCTTATGTGCTCAATCCGATAGTATGCATGCTCTCCGACCGTAAAGTTCCGCGTAGCATGGCGGTGCTGCTCATCTACGCTGTGTTTCTGACGTCACTTACCGTCATTCTGATCAATATGATTCCGATGCTGATCCGGCAGCTGGAGGAGCTCAACGAGCATTTGCCTGAATTATCGATGAACGCCCAGAGCCTGATGACCAATCTGGACAGCAGGCTGCTGCCCCCGGGAGTAAGGACAGGCGTCAACAGCTGGTTCTTGCAGATGGAATCAAGGCTGGCCGGGGGAATTTCGGATTTCATGGACAATATCGGCAACACCATCAACATCCTGTTTAATGTGTTAATTGTTCCGTTCCTGATCTTCTACATATTAAAAGATTTTGAGGTGTTCCAGCGCACCGCCGTATCCTATCTGCCGCGGAGCCGCCGCAAGTCGATTGTCACGCTGCTGAAAGAGATCGACACGGCCCTCGGGAATTACGTCCGCGGACAATTCCTGGTATGCTTAATTATCGGCGTACTAGCCTATGTAGGGTACATGATCGTCGGTATGCCCTACGCGCTGCTATTGGCAAGCATTGTGGCGGTGTTTAACATCATTCCCTATTTGGGCCCCTTTCTCGGCGCGGCTCCAGCGCTTGTGATGGCATCTACGATTTCCTGGAAGATGGTGCTGCTGGTGGCGGTGGTTAATATGGTCTGTCAAACGCTGGAGAGCAATGTCATCTCACCGCAAGTGGTAGGCAAAAAGCTGCATATGCATCCGCTCCTGATCATATTTGCACTACTTGTCGGTGGACAGGTGGCTGGAACCGTAGGCTTAATTTTGGCTGTTCCTGTCTTTGCCGTCATCAAAGTGCTGCTGCAGCATTTTTTCGCCTATTATGTCAGAAGGAAATCCGGCTGAAGGCTCCAGTCTCTGCTGCAATGCTCATGCATTGACAGATAGTTTCACCCTATATATACTTGAAATGGTAAACCTATAACCGTACAAATCGATGAGAAAATCCAGTAGGCTTTGTGTACCTTGCCCAGAGAACAGGTTCCTGCCCGGACAAATTCCGGCTGGCTGCGAGAACCTGGAAGCGAACCTAAGCCGAATGCTAATTTTTGAGTGTGATTCAAATTCACCGGGTAGCTCCCGTTATCCAGCTGTTACGAGGCGATCGTTACATATGTTGTTCCAGGAGATTTCTGCTGGAGGACGAATGGACGATAACCAGGGTGGTACCGCGAGAACATCGTCCCTGAATTCAATTCAGGGGCGTTTTTTGTGTTCGAATACAAGTGATTCGGACCTATATTACGACTGGAGGAAGTGTAGAGATGAAAGCTAGTGAAATCCGTTCCAAATGGCTAGAGTTTTTTGCAGAGAAAGGCCACAATATTGAGCCAAGTGCATCGCTTGTTCCGCACAATGACCCGTCCCTGCTTTGGATTAATGCAGGCATGGCTCCGCTCAAGCCTTATTTTGACGGGCGTGTGAAGCCGGAAAATCCGAGAATTGCGAACTCGCAGAAATGTATTCGGACTAATGATATTGAGAATGTCGGCAAAACCCGTCGTCACCATACGTTCTTCGAAATGTTGGGCAACTTCTCCATAGGGGACTACTTTAAAGAAGAAGTTATCACCTGGGCCTGGGAGTTCCTGACGGACAAGAAATGGATCGGCTTCGATCCGGAGAAGCTGTCTGTTACCGTGTATCCGGAAGACGAGGAAGCCTTCAAGCTTTGGAACGAAAAAATCGGTCTCCCGAAGGAGCGCATCATTAAGCTGCAGGAAAACTTCTGGGATATCGGGGAAGGACCTTGCGGACCTTGTACCGAGATTTTCTATGATCGTGGTGAAGGATACGATACGGATGCTCCGGAATCCGAAATGTTCCCAGGTGGTGAGAATGAACGCTGGCTGGAGGTATGGAACCTCGTATTCTCCCAGTTTAACCACAACAAGGACGGCAGCTATACACCGCTTCCGAACAAGAACATTGATACGGGTGCGGGACTCGAGCGCTTTGCTTCCATCCTGCAAGATGTGGCATCCAACTTCGATACCGACCTATTCCAGCCGATCATCCAGAAGACGGCAGAGCTTGCCGGCGTTAAATACAATGAAAAGACGGAATACGATATCGCGTTGAAAGTCATTGCCGATCATATCCGGACAGTTGCTTTCGCAGTAGGCGATGGCGTGCTGCCGTCCAACGAAGGCCGCGGTTATGTCATCCGTCGATTGCTCCGCCGTGCGGTTCGTTATGGAAAGGTGCTCGGGCTGGACAAACCATTCATGTATACTTTGACCGGAACCGTAGGCGATATTATGGGAGTATACTACCCAGAGGTCGTTGAGAAGCGCGCCTTTATTGAGAAGGTCATTGCAACGGAAGAAGAACAGTTCCACAAAACGCTCTCTGACGGCTTGAACATCTTGGCAGACGTGAGCGCAGAAGCGAAGAAGCAGGGCAAATCGGTAATCAGCGGCAGCGACGCGTTCAAATTGTACGATACGTATGGCTTCCCGTTTGATTTAACGGAGGATTATGCGTCCGAGCACGGATTGACCGTGGACCGTGAAGGCTTTGATGCCGCGATGAAGGAACAGCGTGATCGTGCTCGTGCGGCCCGTCATGAAACGGAAAGCATGAAGGTCCAAGGCGGCGTTCTTTCCGATTATACGGTTAAAAGTGAATTTGTTGGATATAATGACACCGTCAGCGAGGCTAAAGTGCTCGCCATTGTTTCCGGTGACAGTTTTGCAGACAGCGTCAGTGAAGGCGAGACCTGTCAGGTCATTTTGGACGTTACCCCGTTCTATGCCGAAAGCGGCGGCCAGGTCAGCGATCAGGGCATTTTGGAAGGCGCATCTGTACGTGCCCGAGTGGAAGGTCTCTTCAAGGCTCCGCATGGACAGCACGTGCATTTCGTAACCGTGGAGCTCGGCGAGCTTAAGGTGGGCGATACGGTCAAGGCGCAGGTGGATTCCGCTATGCGCAATGATATCGTTAAGAACCATACAGCCACACACCTTTTGCATAAAGCATTGAAGGAAGTTCTGGGCGATCATGTCAATCAGGCAGGTTCGCTTGTTGAACCGCAGCGTCTGCGCTTCGACTTCTCCCATTTCGGCAGCATTACGCAGGAGGAGCTGGCCGATATTGAGCGCCGCGTGAATGAACAGGTGTGGAAGAGCATTCCGGTCGTTATCGAGCGCAAGGCCATTGATGAAGCGAAGGCGATGGGTGCCATGGCATTGTTCGGAGAGAAATATGGAGATATCGTCCGTGTCGTCCAGGTCGGAGATTACAGCATCGAGCTGTGCGGCGGATGCCATGTAGGCAACACCTCCCAGATCGGAATCTTCAAGCTGCTTGGCGAGAGTGGCATCGGCTCCGGCGTTCGCCGCATTGAAGCCGTAACGGGCCGCTACGCTTATGAGCATCTGGAGGGGCAAATGGACCTGCTCAAGCAAGCCGCCGGCTTGTTGAAGAGCAATCTTGCGGACGTGCCGAAGCGGATCGAGGGCCTGAACCAACAGGTGAAGGATCTTGCCCGGGAGAACGAGTCCCTGCAAGGCAAGCTTGGAGCCATTGAGGCCAGCCATTTGACCGATAAAGTGAAGCAGGTAGGGAACACGTCGCTGCTTGCAGCTGAAGTACAGGCTGGCAGTATGGATGGACTCCGTGGCATTGCAGACGAATTGAAGGGCAAACTTCCGGAGACGATCCTCGTGCTCGGCTCCAAAGCGGGCGACAAGGTGAATTTCGTCGTAGCCGTTCCGCAGGACCTGGTGAAGCAAGGCTACCATGCTGGCAAGCTCGTTAAAGAAGTGGCTTCGATCTGCGGCGGAGGCGGCGGGGGCCGTCCGGATATGGCACAAGCGGGGGGCAAGGATGCTTCCAAACTCGCCCAGGCGCTGCAGCACGCTGAGGATCTCATAGCCCGGGGCGTGTAACAGATTTGTCCAGATTGTGTACAGCAAGCAATAGTAAGCAGGATCCAACATTTTGCTGTACACAATCCCGAATTTTTTGGAACACTTTCTAAATATTTCGCTTTCGATTTCCGTAGAGACTTAGGATTATGTTATGATATAACTAGATCAAGCTGGTAAATATTTATTCGACGAAGCATGGTAAACATGTTCTTTGAAGAAGCGAGGTGTGTCACACATGGACTCCATGGATAAGACAGTCAAGTTCAATGTAAAAGGTGATGAAAAGGAGGCTTCCGCCCAGGACATTCTACTTTCGGTATACGATTCGCTGGTAGAGAAGGAGTACAATCCGATTAACCAAATCGTAGGGTATCTTTTGTCCGGGGATCCAGCTTATATACCTCGGCACAATAATGCCAGAAGTTTGATCCGGAAAAAAGAGCGAGATGAATTGATTGAAGAACTGGTCCGGTTCTATTTAGCCAGTCACCGTTAGGAGCACACAGGGATGAAGAAGATCATGGGATTAGATTACGGGGACCGCAGAATCGGTGTTGCCATAAGCGACGTGTTCGGATGGACGGCCCAAGGGGTTGAAGTTATCGAGCGCCGCCGTGATGAAGGCGAACTGGACAGAATTGCCACACTCGTCAAAGACAACGAGGTCGGTGAGATTGTGGTCGGCTTGCCTAAAAATATGAACGGCACGATTGGTCCGCGGGGCGAAATCTGCATGGAATTCGCAAGTACATTGCGAGAATCCCTATCCTTACCCGTTCACCTTTGGGATGAACGGCTATCAACAGTATCCGCTGAAAGGACATTGCTTGAAGCCGATGTCAGCCGAAAGAAGCGAAAACAGGTTGTAGATAAAATGGCGGCAAGCTTGATTTTGCAAAACTACTTGGATTCTAAAAGGTAAAGGTGAGGGTGATTACAATGGCTAATGAGCATATTGGTATGGAAGAAGAACCGGAAATTATTTATATTCCCGACGATGAAGGCAACGAGGAAGAATTCGAAGTCATCATGAAATTCGAAGTGGATGGCTCGGATGCTAAATATATGATGGTCGTACCAAGGGAGTCTGCCGACGAAGAGACAGACGAGGTCTACGCCTTCCGTTATGAGGAAGACGGAGAAGACTTGAAATTGTTTATGATTGAAGATGACGAAGAATGGGCCATTGTTGAAGAAACCTTCAATACGCTCGTGGAAGAGCTGGACGGGAGAGACGAATGATGTCTGATTTTTCGGTTGAGAATATCGTATGGACCCAAGTACTTAAGGAAGCATTCGGTGAGAGTGTAGAGCTTGAGGACGAAAAAGGCCATATCGAGGTTTATGATATTGCCGCCGAATTTGAAGTGGATGGTCAAGGGTATGCCATTCTGGTTCAGCCGGATCGAACCGATGAGGAGTACGAGGTGCTTCGTATCGTCAAGGGTGAGGACGGCGGATTGCAGCTGGCAACCATTGATGACGACGAGGAATGGGAGAATGTGTCGGAGCTCTATGATGAGCTGACGTTTCCCGAAGGTGACGAGGATTAAGTTCCCTCCTACAGGAGCACATGCTTAATTTTCAAATGAAAGTTCAGGAAGGGGCGGAGCTGTCCGCCCCTTTTGGTGTGAAGGGATGAGTAGATTGAAGAAACTGGCAATAGCAGTATTGGTCCTGATCCTAGTTGCGGGTGGGGCCGTATTCTACGTATGGAATGGTTTACAGCCCGTTCACAGCTCGGAAACTCCTGTCGAATTCACCGTGGAGTCCGGCATGAGCACGTCCTCTATCGCCGATCTGCTGGAGGAAAAGGGATTGATCAAGAACGCCCTTATACTTAAAGGCTATTTAAAGCTTAGCGGGGAAGGAAGCCGTCTGATGGCAGGAACCTATGAGGCAACTCCAGGCACTCCGTTCAAGGAACTATTATCGAAGATGAACAAAGGCGAAGTGAAGCCCGAGGAGATGGTTCGTTTCACGATCCCTGAGGGATATACGATCCTTCAGATGGCGGAGACGATCGCTCACGAGAGCGGAATCGATGAGCAGGAATTTCTGAAGGTTGTGGATCAGACTGCCGGCTGGGATGTTCCGATTGCAGAAGAAATTCCCCAAGAAGCAGACCTCAGGCATCACCTCGAGGGATACCTGTTCCCTGCGACCTATGAGTTACCGAAAAAGGATATCACGGCAACAGGCATTGTAGAAACCATGCTGAAAGAAACGGAGAAACGTTTGGCTGAAATTCCGGGTTGGGAGAATCAGTTAAAGGCTCGCGGCGTGACATTCCATGAACTCATGACCATCGCTTCACTAGTTGAGCGGGAAGTGGTTGCAGATCAGGAGCGTGCCCTGGTGGCCGGCGTTATTTATAATCGATTGGAAGAGGATATGAGGCTGGAAATCGATGCCACCGTTCAATATCTGTTAGATAAACCGAAGGAACGACTGCTTTATGCCGATCTGGAGGTTGAGAGCCCGTATAACACTTATCGTCAAAAGGGTTTGCCGCCTGGGCCCATCTCAAGCCCGAGCCTGAAATCTATTCAGGCTGCCCTGAATCCGGAGAAATCCGAATATTTGTTCTATGTGACAAAGAAAGACGGTACACAAGAGCATTTGTTTGCCAAAACGTATAAAGAGCATTTGAAGAATATCGAGACCAGCAAGAAGATGGCACAACAATAATAATAATATTACGTGTTTAGCATTTCCCCCTGATACGCTGCTGACAAGGAACAGATCCTAGTTTCGTACTCAGAAGAGTCTTGTTGAACACCCTCTAAGTAGGGAGGAATTTTTAAATGAGTATCAAATCTGAATTATTGGCGGCAGCCGGGTCCGTGGCTGATGCCGCTGCTTATCTGGAAGCGGGAGCCGATGCACTGCTCGTCGGCGAAGATCGATTCGGCATGAGATTGCCCGGCAGTCTGACATTGGACGAAATAACTCAAGTCGTACAGCTTGCTCATGAGCGAGGAAGTAAAGTATACGTAAGCTTGAACAATTTGATGACGAATGATTTGCTGCCGGAGCTTCCAGCCTATGTTAAGGCACTGGGAGAGATCGAAGTAGACGCGGTGGAATTTAATGATCCATCGGTGCTCACTACCGTAAAAGAGTTGGCTCCACAGGTAAAACTTCATTGGAATGCAGAAATGACCGCCACCAACTACTCAACGGCCAATTATTGGGGAAGCAAAGGCGCATCCCGGGTTATTCTTGCGCGTGAATTAAATATGGATGAGGTAACCGACATGAAGCCTCAGCTTCAGCTGGAAGCACAGGTTCAGGTTCATGGCATGACAAACATCTATCATTCCAAGAGACGCCTGGTCAACAGCTATATGCAGCAGCAGGGCAGGCCCGTGAATGAGGGCAGCCTTGGCAAGGAGCGCGGTTTGTTTCTCATTGAAGCTGAGCGTCAAGAAGAGAAGTATCCGATCTATGAGGATATCAACGGAACCCATATTATGAGTTCGGAGGATATTTGCATTCTGGAGGATCTGCATCTCTTAATGGCAGCAGGCATTGACAGCTTTAAGGTAGAGACGCTGCTGAAGCCGCGGCATTACAATGAGCTGGTCATTCGAACTTATCGCCAAGCGATTGATCGATATGCTGCAGATGCTTCAACTTATGCATTTCAGGAAGAGTGGATGGACGGAATCCGCGCTATTCAGGATCCGGAACGTGAATTGTCATTTGGATTTTTCTATAAGGAACAAGTTTATTAAGGAGTGGACAGCATGGAAGCAATGGCACAGCCAAAGTATAAGGGCAGACGCTATCGCCTGGACAAGCCGGAATTGCTCGCCCCGGCTGGTAATTTGGAAAAATTGAAATTTGCGGTGCATTATGGCGCCGATGCGGTATATATTGGGGGTCAGAAATACGGCCTTCGTTCCAATGCGGACAACTTCAGCTTTGAAGAAATGAAAGAGGGCGTGGAGTTCGCCAAGAAATACGGCGCTAAAGTATTTGTAGCAACCAACATATATGCGCATAATGAGGACATTGAGGGAATTGAAACCTACCTGCGAAGTTTGGAGGAAGCCGGCATTGCGGCAATCATCGCTGCAGATCCGGCTATTATTGAGGTGGCCAAACGTGCTGCACCCAAGCTCGAAGTTCATCTGAGCACACAGCAATCCACATTGAATTGGCAGGCCGTGAAGTTCTGGAAGGACGAAGGATTGCCGCGGGTTGTACTGGGACGCGAGGCGAGCCTGGAGGAGATCGCAGCGATTAAAGAACATGTCGACATTGAGATCGAGGCCTTTATCCATGGCGCGATGTGCTCCTCGTTCTCCGGTCGCTGCGTGTTATCCAATCATTTTACGGATCGTGATTCCAATCGGGGCGGATGCTGCCAATCCTGCCGCTGGAAATACGATTTGTTTGTGGATGGAAGAGAAGATCAAGGCCAGTGGGTATCGGAAGAGCAGCAGTTGATAGAACAGCCGGCCCCTGCTCCGTCCCCATTCAAACCGGGCGTTACGCAGATCCCGCTGTTCCAGCCGGAAGACAACCAGTTTACGATGGGGTCGAAGGATCTCTGTATGCTCGAGCATATTCCGGATCTGATTGAGGTGGGAATCGACAGCTTCAAGATTGAAGGACGGATGAAATCGATCCATTACGTAGCGACTGTGGTCAATGTTTATAGACAGGCGATTGATTCCTATATGGCTGACCCTGAGCATTATGTATTGAAGCCGGAATGGATCGAGGAAATTAATAAAGCGGCCAATCGACCGCTGAATACCGGATTTTTCTATGATACACCGGATCATGAGGATCATATCTATGAACCGGAAGAGAAGGCGGTTCCTTATGACTTCGCCGGCTTGGTGATGGAGTATGATGAGAAATCGGGAACGGCCGTCATTCAGCAGCGAAACCACTTTAAGCCTGGGGATGAAATCGAGTTTTTTGGACCGGAAGGAACCTTCTTTAAGCAGTCAGTTGGTCCTATTAGGGATGAGAATGGCAATGAACTTGATGCAGCTCGCCATCCTTTGCAGCTTATTCGCATGAAGGTGGACCAGCCGGTGCGTCATTTTGATATGATGAGAAAACGCAAAGGAAAATAAAAATATAGTCACTTAGAACTACACAATTGAGAATCCGGGTCTGTGGATGGACCTTGGATTCTTTTTATTTGTAAAAAAATTAGGGATTAAGAATTATTTTTTTGCGAAAACCCAAAGGAAAACACCTCCAATTGTCGAAATAAAGAGTAACGAATACGTTTCAAGGGATTGGACCGACGTATTAATAATATGATTGTGGTAGGTGAACAGCTAATGTCAGAAGTTGAGCAGCATGATAAGAAGCCGAAAAAGAACAAGAAGCCCGGAGGAATTAAAGAGAAAAAGGAAAAACCTTCGGCATCAACAGGGATACATACTGCCAAGTCGTTCTTTTCAACCGTGGGAACGGCTATAAGCCGGATGCCGATGAACCCGGCGAAATCCGTCGGAATTCGGTTGTTCCTGATCTTTTTGTCAGCTATTGTATTTTTTGTTATCGTCTTGGGGTATCTGTCGTACGATAAGGCGAAGAGCACGATTGAGAAGAATGCTGCGAACGGCAATCAGCAGACGATCATTCAAACCTCTGAGAAAATCGACATCATTCTGGAGAAGTATGAGAATGCCGGTAGATCAATCTTCTATGACATTGAATTGCAGAAGTTATTGTCTGAATACACGGATAAAAAGTTAAGCGATTACGATTCGTTTACGGTGGAGCGCAGCATTCGCGATAAACTATCCAATCAGATTACATCGGATTCGTCGATCAGAGCCATTTATCTGATTCCTACCAAGGGAGAGAAGATCATATCGGCAGGTCAAACCTCGGAATCTTCGAAAACCGTCCTTGAGCAAAGCTGGTATGCCGAACTGAAGGAAGGCAACAAGAAGATAATATGGCTGCCAACGATGCAGAACAGCGGAGCTCCATATTTCACGATTGCCCGTTCTTTGGGGTCTATGAATGATCTGAATTCAACGTATGTCGTTATGTTTGAACTTAACGCCTCGGTACTGGATACGCAGCTGAAGGGAATCAACCTGGGCGAGAACGGCCAACTGCAATTGATCAGTCCGGAAGGCATCGTTGTCTCTTCCAGCGAGTCATCTATTGTGGGTTCGGAAACCGCCTGGACGTTTGCGAAGGAGTTTCCGGAGGACTCCAGAACGGATAACGTAAGAACCAAGGATGAGAACGGAAGTCAGGTTCTGGCGGTGTACAATACGCTCAGCACGAACGATTGGAAACTCGTAGGTTCTGTCCAAACCAGCGAGCTCACGAAGGATGCGTCAAGCATCCTGGTCATCACGCTTATCGTGGCTGCCATCGACGTTATTTTTGCCATTCTGATCGGGATTTGGATGGTAAGAATGATTGCCCGTCCATTAGGCAAGCTTAACCTGTTGATGAAGGAAGGCGCCAAAGGCAATTTGAATGTTCGTACAGATCATAAGAGCCAAGACGAAATCGGTCAGCTCTCCGCAAGCTTTAACGATATGATGGAGCAGATTACCGGACTCGTTCAGCAAACGAGCAATACCGCTCAGGAAGTGCTTAGAACGGCTACCGAGTTAAGCGATGCCTCGAAGAAGACGGCTATTTCCGCCAAAGAAATTGCCGTAGCTACCGAGGAAATTGCCAACGGTGCCAGCAGTCTGGCGGTTGAAGCCGAACGCGGCAGCGATCTGACCAACAACATCTCGAAGCAGATGCAAATTGTCGTTTCCGCCAACGAAGAGATGGGCAAATCGGCCCGTCACGTGGAAAGCGCGAGTGAGCTTGGAACGAAGCATTTGAGTGACTTGCTGGATAAGACCCATCAGACCGAAGATATGACCCGCTCGATGATGCATAAGGTCGATGGCTTGAAGGAGACGACTTCATCGGTTGTCAAAGTGCTTGACGTCCTTCAGAACATTACGAAGCAAACGAACATCCTCTCATTGAATGCAACCATCGAAGCGGCCCGTGCTGGGGCGGCTGGTAAAGGCTTTATGGTCGTGGCCGATGAAATTCGCCAGTTGGCAGACCAATCCAGGCAGTCCATCGATATGGTCAGCCAGATTACAGATCGCATCATGACCGAGATGAATGAAACCGTGCAGGTATTGCTGGACGCGAATCCACTCTTCAAGGGTCAGATGGATGCTGTTAAGGAAACGAACGATATCTTCGTATCCGTTCAGCAGCAGATGGTCGACTTTATTGAGTCCTTGGATTCGGTAACGCATTCGATTGATGAACTGAATGAATCTCAGAATGTACTTTCGGAAGCGATGAGTAATGTGAGTGCGGTAGCCGAAGAATCCTCTGCAACTTCGGAAGAGGTGGCTTCCCTCTCCACAGAGCAGCAAAGCGTCAGCAGTCAGCTGGTAAATCTATCATCGCAGCTGGAGAATGTATCGAATGAGCTGAAAGAGACTTTGTCCCGTTTTAGACTGTAAGATTGAATATATAATTCAAAGGCTGTTCCATCAGTTTAAGCTGATGGGGCAGCCTTTTTCAGATTACAGAATTTATAAGTTTTCAGTGGAGCGAAAGCCATTCTGTATTCGCATTTATAGGTTTTGGGGCTCCCCGCAAAGTATTTGGAATAAGGAACGAAGCATAGACTCCACTTTGTGGGGCTTTTTTTCGATATCGGATAAAAATAACTTTCAGAGGAGATGGGATTTTGGAAAAAATGCCAAGATTTCTGGAGAGCTCATTTTTGTAGAGAAGTGAACATGATTGAGTCAGGCTCCATATGGAAATAATGATGAGACATAGACCATATTGGAGGAGCAAGACATGAGGCTAATCCGAAATAAGCGAATTGCATACGGATGGCTGATACTGACGCTATTGATCGCCGTTTTGACGCTGCGTCTTGCATGGGTACAGCTTGTGATGAAGCATCAGCGGGTTCCCGGCAGCCGACATACGATGGTAGAGGCATCGCTCATACAGAGGGAGCGAGGCATTGTGCTGGATTCCGGTCGCGGACATTTTACGGATCGGAACGGAAAACCGCTCACGGGCAAGCTCATCTGGGCAGCCGTGTTGTTTCCTGCAGGCGAGAAGGAACTGAAGAGCTCCCATAATCAGTTAGTGAAGCTGGCACGTATACTGGGAACAAATAAGGATCATTTGATACAGACCTGGGGCAAGCTAAAGGAGCCTGAATTGTGGCATGGAGATAATTCGCTCATTCCTCGATCCTTAACCAAAGATCAGATTGTGCAGATTCAAGAGCTTGATCTTCCCAAACTTAAGGTTCTTCCTTATGAGCAGCGGTACGGCAATCGCCAATCGGGAATGCAGTGGCTTGGTTTTGTGTCAGGTCAGCGTAAGGAAAGCCTGTTCTTTGACGATGATCCGGAGGTTACCGGAACCAGTGGATTAGAGAAAACGATGGATTCGTTGATACGTGGGGAAGGGCCGACCATCGTCTATTTTCCGGTTAACAGCACCAATGAGGTCATTCAGGATATTAAGCCGATGGTGAAGGCGCCTGATAATCGGTACTATCCGTTAAGGGTATCCACCACGATTGATATTGATATCCAACGAGGGATTGAGGCCATAACGGAGAAAGCGGGCATGAAAGAAGGGGCGGTTGTTGTGCTGGACGCTCGAAACGCGGATATCGTGGCTATGGTCTCCAGGCCATTCTATAATCCGGAGCAGATTCACCCGAAGGATGGCCAGTGGGAGAATCGCGGATTGAAAGCAGCCACGCCAGGTTCCATCTTCAAGCTAGTCACGGCCGCGGCCATACTTGAGAATGGTTTAAGCTCTGAAAGCGAACATTTCCATTGTGATGGCGAATACGGTAAGTTCGGAATGTCCTGCTGGAAAAAGGGAGGGCATGGAACGATTGATCTTCGCGAAGGCTTCGCGGAGTCATGCAACGTCGTATTTGCTACTCTAGCGGAGAGACTGTCAGCTCAGCAAATGGCGGAGGCGGCCTCCGCGCTGGGCTTCGGGCAAACGGTAGGCTGGAAATCCCGGCAGTTTTTAGGGCTTCGTTCCTTTGCGCCATTGGATCATGAAGAGAAGGGCACGGTTTTTTCCAACTCTGTGGACACCTCTGATGCAGGTGTTAGGGTCCAGACAGGCATAGGCCAAAGGGACGCTGCCGTATCCCCGCTGCAAGCAGCCAATGCGATGGTCACGCTTCTTCATGGCGGGGTGAAGACCAAGCCCCGTATTTTGCAGCAGATCCGGTATGCTAACGGCCAGCTGCTCCAGGATACGGATCCACTAAAGGAGCGGATATCTGGAAGGAGTATTTCCCGGGAAACCTCTTCCATCCTACTCGAGTGGATGGAGGATGTCGTCGAAGAGGGAACAGGCAGCTCATTAAAAAATCGCAAATGGACTCTTGCCGGTAAATCCGGAACGGCGCAGGTAACCATAAAAGGCCGTGCCCGAAACAACCAGTGGTTTGTCGGGTACGGCCCAGTGGAGAAGCCACGTTATGCCGTGGCTGTATTGGTTGAGAATCGAAGCCCGATCAGCAGCAATCAGGCAACCGACATATTTGGTCAGGTTTCCGATTTCTTGGCTTCGGTTGAATCGGCCTCCGGCTCTGCATAAGAGCGGGACATGTCCCAAGGGGAAACCTCGAATTCTTCGCTCGGCAGCCGGATCCACTGCTTCAGATATCCCTGGGTAAGCAGTTCCTTGATGAGAATCAGAAGGATAGGAGCCAGAATCAAACCGGCAACTCCAAAAATGGACAGCGAGATCATCATAAAGGACAACATCAGAAATGCTGAGGATACGCCGATCGAGTTTCCTGTAATTTTTGGTTCAAGCAGCTGTCTGGAAATGACAACTACGGCAAGCAGTACGATCAAGCCAATGGCAAGCCCAGTGTTGCCGACGATGAACAAATAGGTAATCCACGGAATAAGAATAACGGGAACACCGAGCAGCGGCAGTACATCGAACACAGCGCAGATGAGCGCAACGGACAGGGAATTTCCCGTACCTAAGATCAGAAGTCCTATGTATACAATGACAAAGGTAATGCTGACCAGCTTCATCTGAGCTTTTAAATACGAGCCAATCGCCTTGAATACATTTTCTTTGAGGAAAAGAAAAGCCGTCTTGACGGTCTTCGGCGTTTTGTCTTTGGCGATTCTCCGCCAGCTGCCGATCTCAATGCTCAGGAAGAAAGCAAGGATGATCGCAACCCCGAAATTCGCGATGAACGAGGAGAACGACCCCATAAACCCAATGACATAATGGAAGAACGATTCGGCAGCACCCTGGGCAAAAGTGGTGATGTCCTGGAAATAACCGTTCAGACGGTCTGTCAGATCGGGTGGCAGCGCGTTGAGCTTGGTTTGGAGGAAATTCAGGCTCTCTGAAAAATGTCTCTGGATCGTTTTGGTGTAACCTGGCAAATTATCCTGCAAGTTCATGAACTGCGATACGATTAGCGCTCCGGCTCCGAACAGGATGCCTAGGATGACCAGCAGGAAGAGCAGAACGGATATCGCGGCGGCAAATGGTTTTGGCAGCCCCCTGCGGTGCAAGAATTTGGAGAAAGGCTCGATAATCAGGAAAACGAGGAAAGATAAAAACACCGGAGCCGCAATTTGGTACAGCTTGCTGAATATGAACATGATCAGGTAAACCGTAAGCACGATTAAACCTATATCGAAGGCGGTTCTCCAATATTTTTTATACAAGGGAAGCATAGTGGGATATCGGCTCCTTTATACTATATTAATTGATATCATTGTACACGATTTGTGAAAAAAAAGCCTATTTCTTTAAGTGCTATGCTAAAATAATAATAGTGGGTTCTTTAGAAAAAGAAATAAAAAGCGGGGAGTTAGCATGCAAACATTACTGCTATGGTTGTTTTACCTTTCATCTTTTTATGCATTTATTCCCGGCATCTTGACCCGGATATTTGGATTCCGAGTATTTCGCAGGGGAGCAGGCTCGAACGACTTCGCCTTAACCTTTGATGATGGTCCTGATCCCGTCTATACACCAAGACTGCTGGATCTCTTGAAGCAGCATAATATGAAGGCAACGTTTTTCCTGGTGGGTTCTCATGCCGAGAAGCATCCAGAAGTTGTAAAACGCATTCATAGTGAAGGTCATCTGATCGGGATTCATAACTATGTTCACAAGAGCAATTGGTTCATGCGGCCGGTCACCGTCCGTAATCAGGTCAAGCGCACGGATGATATTATTTATTCCATCACCGGTGAGCGCTCGAGTTATTACAGACCGCCGTGGGGAATCGTGAATTTATTCGATTTTGCCAAGAATACCGGCTGCCGCATTATCCTATGGTCGTCGATGTTTAATGATTGGCGGAGCAAGATTGGCGCTGACAAGCTGACTCAGCGAATGCTTGCCAAGCTTAACGGTGGCGAGGTTATGCTCCTTCATGACTGCGGCACGACGGTGGGGGCGAACCCCGATGCACCGGAGCAAATGCTGATCGCATTGGAACGTGTTCTGAAAGTCGCAGAGCAGAAGGGAATGAGCAGCGTCCGAATCGACGACATGATAGCGAAGGAAAGCAAAGTGAAAACGAAGAAGCTGTCTCCTCTCAAGCGTATGATCGTCTCGTTGTGGCTTCTCTGGGAAAAAGGATTTCATGCGGTGTTTGCGCTCGAAACGGTTACTCCGGCAGATCCGATGCTGCATTTCCGGAAGCGTGCTTTTACCGGTAAAACGGTCGTGATGGAAGATGGCAGCCGACTTGAAAAGGGAGACCAGGTGCTAGAACTTCATTTTGATAACAAAAAATTGTTTGAGATCGGCAGCCGCTCCCGTTCGGAAGTACAGCTCGCCATCAAAATGATTCGTGCCGTGCAAAAAGACCTGCCTTCTCTGGCTAATATGGTGCTGGAACGGCCTGAGTACAAGGATATCAAGGGTTTGTATGCTGTTACCATGATTTCACGGGGACCGGAGCAATTCGGATTTCATGTCATGGATTTACCGCGGGGACTGTTTGCAAGCTCGTCCAGACTGTATCTGAAACTGCTGCTTAGCGTCATTCATCCGAAAGGGCAGGCCCGTCTTAAAGAGGGCAGTCAGATCATGGAGCCGAGAATGCTCATGATGCCGGTGGATGTGCTGATTGGCCGTTATGCTGAGAAGAAGAATCAGGCCCAGCCTCCATCCGAGGAGCAGCAGGAAATACAACAAGAACATGTGGGTGACATGGCCGTTGCCAGTGCATCGCAGGGTATGTAATTCATCGAACCGATTGTTTACTGTCATTATGTATGGATCATCTCTCAGATGGAATTTGGATTTAAAAAAGGGGTTATCCCTGCAGGCTTACCAATGCCTGCGAGGGATAACCCCTTTGCTTTGTTTGAATTAGATTTTCAATACGCCGCCTGAGCTGGCGTTCGTAACAAGCTTCGAGTAACGAGCGAGATAACCAGTCTTCACTTTCGGTTCGAAGTCAACCCATTTGCTGCGGCGTACAGCCATTTCCTCATCGGAAACGCCCAGCAATTGAATCGTCCGGTTATTCAGGTCAAGCTCGATGATATCTCCGTCTTCAACGAAAGCGATAGGTCCGCCTTCTGCCGCTTCCGGCGAGATATGTCCGATACTGATACCGCGGGATGCGCCGGAGAAGCGTCCGTCTGTGATCAGACCGACTTTGGCCCCAAGCCCCATACCTGCGATCTGTGAAGTCGGCGCCAGCATTTCTGGCATACCAGGTCCGCCCTTCGGCCCTTCATAACGAATGACAACCACATGGCCTTCTTTAACCTTGCCGTTGGCGATGCCGCTAAGCGCTTCATCTTGCGAGTTAAAGCAGATGGCAGGTCCTTTATGGTATCCTCCAACCGATGGATCAACGGCACCGACTTTGATGATCGAACCTTCAGGAGCCAGATTACCATACAGTACGGCGAGACCACCGCGCTCGGAATATGGGGAATCGATCGGATGGATAACGTTCTGATCCTGAATTTCGCAGCCCTCTACGTTCTCGGCTAGCGTCTTGCCTGTTACGGTGATGCGATCCCCGTGCAATGCGCCAGGCTTCTTAAGAAGCTCGTGCAGAACCGCGCTTACGCCGCCTGCCAAATGCACATCCTCGATAAAGTAATCCGAAGCTGGAGCCAGCTTGGAGATGTGAGGAACGCGGTCAGCAACTTCGTTGATTCGCTCCAGCGGGTAATCGAGACCGGCTTCTTGAGCGAGAGCCAATGTATGAAGCACCGTGTTGGTGGAGCCGCCCATGGCCATATCGAGCGCAAACGCGTTATCGATGGCTTCTACGGTTACGATATCACGCGGCTTAAGGTCCATTTTTACGAGCTCCATCAATTGTTTGGCTGATTGTTTAACGAATTCTTTACGCTCTTCGGCAATGGCAAGAATGGTGCCGTTGCCCGGCAGAGCCAGACCCAGCGCTTCGGCGAGACAGTTCATGGAATTGGCGGTGAACATGCCGGAACAGGATCCGCAGGTTGGACAACCGAATTGTTCCAATTCGAGGAGCTCATCATCATTGATTTTGCCAACCTGGTGAGCGCCGACGCCTTCAAATACGGAGGTCAGTGACAATTTACGGCCTTTGCTGTCCACGCCGGCTTTCATCGGTCCGCCGCTGACAAACACCGTTGGGATGTTGACGCGCAGGGCACCCATCAGCATGCCTGGCGTGATTTTGTCACAGTTCGGGATACATACCATACCATCGAACCAGTGAGCGGATACGACAGTTTCTAGGGAGTCGGCTATGATCTCGCGGCTTGGCAGCGAGTAGCGCATGCCGATATGTCCCATGGCAATTCCGTCATCCACGCCGATGGTGTTGAATTCGAACGGAACGCCGCCGGCTTCACGGATCGCTTCTTTCACGATTTTACCGAATTCCTGAAGATGCACATGACCCGGAACGATGTCGATGTAAGAGTTACATACGGCGATGAACGGTTTGCCGAAATCTTCTTCCTTAACGCCTGCTGCACGCAGAAGGCTGCGGTGCGGCGCGCGGTCAAAGCCTTTTTTGATCATGTCTGAACGCATTTTTTTGGTTGTCATGATGTCGATTTCCCCCCAGATCTATTATAAAATTGTTGCGCTTTAGCGCGGTCTTCCGGCAAAGCAGCCGGGTACCTGTAAACAGCGAATAGGTTTTAAATGAGTCTATCACAAAAAGGTAGGTTTTTCTACATGATATTAATAGGAAGCGATGGAAAGAGGCCTGTTGTGATGGCATGCAAAGAGCCTGTTCCCATAGGGTGGGCACAGGCTCCTATTTGAGTGATGGTGCTATTTCTTGCCGCCTTTGCGGCCAATTTCCTGATAAAATTCACGATTATGATTCCGCGAGGTGGCTTCGCCGCCCTTTTGACCGATTTCCTGGTAAAACTCGCGGCTATGGTTCTTGGACGTCGCTTTGCCGCCTTTTTTGCCGATTTCCTGGTAGAATTCGCGGCTATGCTTTTTAGCGGTCGCTTCGCCGCCAAGACGTCCTGCTTCTTCGCGGGTCATCTTTCGATTGCTGCTTGTTGCCATCACAAATCACTCCTTTACCGTCGTATTTGCTATGCGTATATGTTACTTACCACGGCTCATTTGTCATGAATCAAAACATTCGACTAAAGATTGGAAAATTCCCATTTCGGATCGATTTCTGAGTCCCAGCGTTAATTCCGTTTAAATCAGAGTTTATTTCATGGTTTAATAAGAGTATGATCAAGAATAGGATAGGGAGGTTTTTTACATTGCCGTTTGTTCAAGTGAAGGGACGAACCGTTCCCTGCAAAGGGATATTGTTTGATAAAGACGGAACGCTGCTCCATTTCATGGCGCTATGGGGAGGGTGGACCGATTATGTGCTCAAGTTCATGGAGGAACGGCTGGAATTAATGGGAGCCGGCTTCACGCTGCCGAAAGAGCAGGTGCTGGGCACAAAGCATGATGCAAGCGGGCGCGTTTCGGGTTACGATCTTCAGGGTCCGCTCGCCATGGGCACCGTGGAGGAGACAAACGGGCTATTGGCTTGGCAGCTGTACGCTGCAGGAATGCCCTGGAACGAAGCGATTATGCAGGTCCATCAAATTACGAAAAACGCCATGTATGAAGTTCGTCAGCAGAAGCCGGCATTCCCGATGCCGGGGCTGGAGAATTTTCTGAAGAAGTGCAGCTTGGCTTCCGTGAAGATGGCCGTGGTTACTTCGGATGAAACCTCAAATGCCAAGGAACAGCTGGAGTGGATGGGGCTTCACGCTTCCTTTACGGCCATTTTGGGAAGAGATCAGGTTCGAAACGGCAAGCCGCACCCTGAAATGACGGAGACCGCATGCCGCCTGCTTGGGATTATGCCCGAGGAAGCGGTGGTGATCGGTGACAGCAACGCGGATATGCAAATGGCGAAGCAAGCAGGCGCCGCTCTGGCTGTGGGTTTATTGACAGATGAGGGGGAACCTGTACATCTGACAGATGCCGATGTTATCATATCCGATTATAATGAATTAGACGTGCACAGGTAGACGTGTTATTTTAAGGGCTGTACGGAGGTGTAAAAGAGTGGAGAACAGGGAAAAGATCGAGCAGTTGGCAACATGGATCGAAGCGAGCGACTACATTGTTTTTTTCGGGGGAGCCGGTACCTCCACGGAGAGCGGGATTCCTGACTTCCGTTCGGCAGCCGGACTATACCAGAGCGAGCACCAATCTCCGTATCCGCCGGAGGTCATGCTCAGCCACACTTTTTTTATGAAGCATCCGGAAGTGTTTTACGACTTTTACCGGAGCAAGATGCTTCACCCGCATGCGCAGCCGAACGGCTGTCACCGTCTATTGTCGAGACTGGAGCATGACGGTAAGCTGAAGGCGGTGGTCACGCAAAATATCGACGGTTTGCATCAGACCGCTGGATGTTCTGAGGTGTTGGAGCTTCATGGCTCTGTGCACCGCAATTATTGCATGGATTGCTCCCGGTTCTACAGCCTGCAGGATATTCTGGACATCAAGGAAATTGTCCCGCGCTGCAAGGATTGCGGAGGACTGGTGCGTCCGGATGTCGTGCTGTATGAAGAGGAATTGGACCAAAACATCATCATGCGCTCGATCCAGGAAATATCGACGGCGGATTTGTTGATTATAGGCGGGACTTCCCTGACAGTACATCCTGCTGCGAGTTTGATATCCTATTTTCATGGGAGCAAGGTGGCCTTGCTGAATGCAGACCCAACCCCTTACGATCACCGGGCAGGCCTCTTGATTGCGGATCGGATCGGTCAGGTCATGACGCAGGTGGATAAGCTGATCAGCACGTAACGGCGACAGAGGCGGCGTGCTGCTGCACCTATAACTGTAATCGTTTTCTTGTCAAAGGACGACCAAACACGATAAGATGGAATTTAGCAATGGACCTATCACTTAGAGAGGCAGGGATTGTAAGTGACCTATGTGGCTAGCGAAGACCGCTATGAAGGAATGAAGTATAACCGCGTGGGGCGATCCGGATTGAAACTTCCGGCGATCTCCCTTGGATTATGGCATAATTTCGGTGGTGTCGACACGTATGAAAACGGGCGTAATATGATTACGCGCTCCTTCGATCTGGGCATAACCCACTTCGATCTGGCGAACAATTACGGACCGCCTGCAGGCTCTGCCGAAGAGACGTTCGGTAAAGTTCTCTCAAGAGATCTTAAGGCTTACCGTGATGAAATCGTCATTTCGTCCAAAGCGGGCTACTATATGTGGCCTGGACCTTATGGTGACTTTGGATCGCGTAAATATCTGGTAGCAAGTCTCGATCAGAGCTTGAAACGAATGGGTCTGGACTATGTCGATATTTTCTATCATCATCGGATGGATCCAAAAACGCCGCTTGAGGAAACCATGGTAGCGCTAGATCATCTTGTTCGTTCAGGCAAGGCGCTTTATGTTGGAGTCTCCAATTATTCGCCAGAGAAGACGCGGGAAGCGATATCGATTCTGAAAAGCCTGGGAACTCCGCTGCTCATCCATCAGCCAAGCTACTCCATGCTGGACCGTTGGGTGGAGAATGGACTGCTCGATGTCCTGGAAGAGAACGGGGTCGGAAGCATCGCCTTCACTCCGCTTGCTCAAGGACTATTGACCAACAAATATTTGAACGGCGTGCCTGGCGATTCACGCGCCGCAAGCGCATCCGTATTCTTGAACGAGAGCAATATCACGCCTGAAGCGCTGCGCAAGATCAGAGCCTTGAACCAAATCGCTCAAGCGCGGAACCAGAGTCTCGCCCAATTTGCTCTCGCCTGGGTCCTCCGCGGCGGCCGGGTGACATCTGCCCTGATCGGGGCAAGCAAGGTGAGCCAGATCGAAGACAATGTAGCTGCCTTGAACAACCTGGAGTTCTCGAAGGAAGAGCTGGATCGCATTGAAGCGATTCTGAAAACGGAAAACACCTCTTCCGCAGAAGGATGATCATTTGCCACTAATGATTGCATGCCGAACATAACATAGATTCCAACATACATGAATGGAGCGCCTCAGGATGATTACGGACCTGACAGGCGCTCCTTTTTTCATTGAGACATATCGGACTGACGATATCATTAAAGTTAAGTTAATGCGGATGATGAGAGGATATCCTTGCGGTACCGCGTTGGGGATCGGCCGACAAGACGCTTGAACTGACGCGAGAAATAGAGTGGATCGGTGAGTCCAACGGATGCGGAAACCTGCTCGATGGACAAATCGGGGCGTTCGCGCAGCAGCCGCTTGGATTGGTCGATTCTTAATTTAAGCAGATACGTAATCGGAGTCATGCCCGTTTCCTGCTTGAAGATGCGCGACAGGTATGCGCGGTTGTAACCTAGGCTAGCGCACATTTGTTCAATCGAGACGGGATGTGCGTACTGAGAAGCCATGTAATTGATCATTTGCTTCACCGTGCGCTGAACCTGCGGTTCTGCCAGTGTTAAACGGGATGGCCGGTCACTCCGATTCATGATCTCAGCCCAGATTAAATGCAGATAACCGATGGCGGCAATATGGGAGCTTTCTTCCCTGGATTGAAAATGGCTTTGAATAAGGGACACATAGCCGGGAATCGGGTTGTTCTCCATGAGATGGAGGACAGGCTTTTCGGGTGTGAGTCCCGAACGGGATACGCCTTCGCCGGCTTGCTCTCCATCAAAGGCAACCCACCGATAACGCCAGGGCTGGCTCGCATCGGATACATAACTGACAATCTGACCGGGATGGATAAGGAAACAGTCACCGGGGCCGAGTTGATACCTGTCGGTTTCGGTTCGAAATACGCCATGTCCCGACTCGATGATATGCAATAAGTAATGATCGTATATTTTCGGCCCCAATGCATGCTCCGGCCGGGTCTGGCTCTCACCAGCGAATCGGACGTGGAGCGAACCGCTGCCTTGCTGGGCAGGATTGGAAGCAACAGAATAGGTTGGTTTCATCATTCATTTTCCTTTACAATAAGTTTGGGAAAAAGAGGAATTACGGGGACATCGTTGATTTTATGAATTCATTGTACCTCCAGAAGTCACATAAATCCATATGTAACGCACAAGATTTCATTATCGGTTAACGAGATTTCCATTATACTGAAGACAGTAAAACTACCATATGTACAGGATGGAGTGATGGCAGTGACGACGCAAAAGCTTATGGAAAGATTTATGGACAAGCACGGTGAGAACCAGCATAAGGTTCGCATATTTAACGCACCCGGTCGCGTGAACCTGATCGGGGAGCATTTGGATTATAACGGAGGTTATGTGCTTCCGGCTGCCTTGGAGTTTGGCACCACCTTGATTATAAGGCCGCGCGACGATAACAAGGTAAGCTTTTCATCCACGAATATCCCCTATGAACTAACGATCAGCCTGGATGATGATTATGGCCACAAAAGCGATCAATGGACGGATTATCCGGTCGGCGTCATAACGGAGCTAAATAAAATCGGCTGCAATCTTAGCAGCGGTTATGACCTGCTCTACCATGGAGATATCCCGAACGGCGCAGGCCTCTCGTCCTCGGCGTCCATCGAAGTGGTCACGGCTTACGCTTTCTTGAAGATGGAAGGCAAGGAGACGGATACGGTGGAGATTGCGAAGCTTTCGCAGCGGGTGGAGAACCTGTTCGTTGGCGTCAACTCCGGGATTATGGATCAATTCGCCGTAGCCAACGGCAAGCAGGATCATGCCATTCTGTTAATGTGCGATACGCTGGAGTATGAGCTGGTACCTTTCCGGACCGGAGCATACAAAATCGTGATATCGAATACCAACAAACGGCGCGGACTCGTCGATTCCAAATACAATGAACGCCGCAGCGAGTGCGACCTCGCTTTGGAAATTTTGCAGAAGGAGCTGCCGGCGTTATCGTATCTCGCTCAACTGAATCCGGATCAATTCGCAACCTTGCAGGACAGCATCCGAGATGAAACCGTCCGAAGACGTGCCCAGCATGTCGTTGAGGAAAACCAGCGTGTGCATGATTCCGTGAAGGCTTTGAAGAACGGTGATCTGGAAGCATTCGGACAATATATGAACCAGTCCCACGACTCTTTACGTTATCTGTACGAAGTAACGGGCGATGAGTTGGATGCGCTGGTGGAAGAAGCTCAGCGGATTCCAGGCACGCTGGGTTCCAGAATGACGGGAGCCGGTTTTGGAGGCTGTACGGTATCTCTCGTGCACGAGGATGCGGTGGAGCGTTTCATCACGGAAGTGGGGCAACAGTACGAAGCCAGAATTGGACTGAAGCCGGATTTCTACGTATGCGGTGTAGGTCAAGGCGTGCATGAAGTGAAGGAGGGCGAATAATATGGCTATTTTAGTAACTGGCGGTGCGGGTTATATCGGTTCTCACACCGTAGCGGAGCTCTTGGAGCAGGGGGAAGAGGTTGTTGTGATCGACAGTCTGGAGACGGGGCATCGCGAAGCGCTGCTCGACGGAAAGCTGTATGTTGGCGATTTGCGTGACAAGGCGCTGCTGAAACAGCTGTTTTCGGAAAACGACATTGATGCCGTTATCCATTTTGCCGCGAATTCACTGGTTGGCGAGAGCATGAAAGATCCGGTGAAATATTACGATAACAACGTATACGGCACGCTGTGCCTGCTGGAAGCCATGAATGAAGCGGGTGTGCGGAAGATCGTCTTCTCGTCAACGGCAGCAACCTACGGCGAGCCTGAGAAGGTGCCGATCGAGGAAACGGACCGGACGCAGCCGACGAACGTGTACGGGGAAACCAAGCTGATGATGGAACGGATGATGTCCTGGTTTGATACCGTGCTTGGCGTGAAGTATGTGTCCCTTCGTTACTTCAACGCAGCCGGCTCGCATGCCAGCGGTAAGATCGGTGAGGATCACCGGCCGGAAAGCCATCTGATTCCGCTTGTCCTGCAAACGGCTTTGAAGCAGCGCGCAAGCATCTCGGTGTTTGGCGATGATTATGCAACGCCTGACGGCACATGTGTCCGTGACTACATTCATGTCAGCGATCTTGCGAACGCGCATCTGCGCGCGGTTGAGTACCTTCGCCGCGGAGAGTCCAGCAATGTATTTAACCTCGGCAACGGACTTGGGTTTTCGGTTAAGGAGGTTATCGAGACCTCGAAGCAGGTGACGGGCGCCGACATTCCGGTTGTCATGGAAGCTCGCCGTGCCGGTGACCCTGCGGTATTGGTGGCGTCATCGGACAAAGCGCGAACGGTTCTCGGATGGACACCATCCCGAACGACGCTTGAGGAGATTATCGAGAGCGCATGGAAATGGCACAGCAACCGTCCGGACGGTTACGGTGACAATTAATCCAAGGGGGACGATGACCATGAATGCAGCAACATCAGGAACTCCCGAATCCAAGCAGGTTCTTCATGCGATTGAAATGCTGGTGCGTTTTGCACTTCATAAAGGCCTGATTCAGGCAGCCGATGCCGATTACAGCCGCAATCTGCTGCTGGAGGATTTTGGATTCAGCGAACCGTACGGCGACGAAGTGAACGACCCGATACCGGATGGGCCTCAGACTATGCTCGACATCATGATCGATTACGGCGCGGCACATGGTATGATCCCCGAGAATACCGATACGTACCGGGATCTGCTGGACGCCAAAATCATGGGCCGGCTCATGGCAAGACCTTCGGAAGTAACAGCGCAGTTCCGGGCGGTCCAGCAGGAGCAGGGGATTATTGCGGCAACCCGGCAATTTTACAATCTGTGCATCGACTCGAACTACATTCGCATGGACCGCGTAGCCAAGAACGAATACTGGCGGCATGCCAGCGCGTATGGCGATATTGAGATTACTATCAATCTTTCCAAGCCGGAGAAGAGTCCGAAGGAAATCGCCATGGCTAAGCTGCTGCCTCCGCCGGTCTATCCGAAATGCCAGCTCTGCCGGGAGAATGTCGGTTATGCAGGCAGGGTCAATCACCCTGCGCGGCAAAACCTGCGGATTATTCCGCTGGAGCTAAACGGAGAACCATGGTTCTTCCAATACTCGCCGTATGTTTACTATAACGAGCACTGTATTGTATTCCATCACGACCATGTGCCGATGAAGCTGACTAAAGCGACACTTGCCCGCCTCTTGAGCTTCGTCGATGCCTACCCGCATTATTTTCTCGGATCGAATGCGGATCTCCCGATTGTCGGGGGCTCGATTCTCACGCATGATCATTTTCAAGGGGGACGCCATACTTTCCCGATTCAGAAAGCACCGAAGGTGGCCGGATTTACGCATGGGGATTATCCGGGCGTATCCGTGGCCATTGTGAAGTGGCCGATGTCGGTTATCAGGCTATCCTCAAAGGAACGGGAATCGCTCCTTGAATGCGCGAACAGCATATACGAGGCATGGAAAATCTACAGTGATCCTTCAGCAGATATTGAAGCGTTCAGCCAAGTGGACGGAGAGCGGGTCCGCCATAATACGGTTACTCCAATTGCCCGCCGAAATGACGAGGGCATCTATGAGATGGACCTGGTTCTGAGGAACAATCGCACGAATGAGCAATATCCGGAAGGGATCTTCCATCCTCACCGGGAGATGTTCCACATCAAGAAGGAAAACATCGGCTTGATTGAAGTGATGGGCCTGGCGATCCTGCCGGGCCGACTCAAGGAAGAGCTCGATCTAATCGCCGATATCCTGGCGGGGAACGAGGAGCTTTACGCGGACAGCAAGGCCACCGACCATCCGCTTGCCATCCATGGAGATTGGATCGAGGAGCTGCGAGGACGGGGAGCATCCTCGCCGGATAAGGCCGAGGCGATCGAGCTGATTCGCCGGGAGGTCGGCCACAAATTTACGACGATTTTGGAGCATGCCGGGGTGTACAAACAGACGGCAGAAGGACAGCAGGCATTTCAGCGATTCCTGAGTCATATGGGATACGTCTCAGACAGCAAATAGATATTCATCGATGGATATATGATGGATTGAAGTTAACGATAACGATGATCATCATTCAAACAGCCGATCTTTCTGGAGAAATACGGCTGTTTGTTTTGCATTAGGGGAATGGTATAGAATGAAAAAGCATGCAACATAGAATATAGATGCGAACAAGATGCAATGGAGGTAATGCACATGAGACCTTTTGTTTTTCATAATCCGACTCAATTGATTTTTGGCAAGGGCCAGCTGAGCGCTTTAAGTGGTGAAGTGGCCAAATATGGCCGAAACGTATTACTCGTATATGGTGGCGGCAGCATCAAGCGCAGCGGACTGTACGATCAGGTTATCGCATTGCTCAAGGAAGCGAATGCAGCAGTGACGGAGCTTGTCGGTGTGGAACCGAACCCGCGCCTGTCGACGGTTCATAAGGGTGTGGCATTGTGCCGGGAGCATGACATTGATCTTATTCTGGCCGTTGGCGGCGGAAGTGTCCTTGACTGCTCCAAGGCCATTGCCGTTGGCGCCAAATATGACGGAGATATGTGGGATTTCGTAGAGCGCAAAGCCGTTCCGCAAGCAGGTCTTCCACTTGGAACGGTACTTACGATGGCTGCAACGGGATCGGAGATGAACGGCGGCTCCGTCATCACCAATGAAGTAACGCAAGAGAAGATGGGCTGGGGAAGTCCTCATGCATACCCCTCATTTTCGATTCTGGACCCTGTACATACGTTCTCTCTTCCGCGGGATCAAACGGTGTACGGTATCGTAGATATCATGTCTCACGTGCTGGAGCACTACTTCCACCAAGACACCAACACGCCCGTGCAGGACGGATTCTGCGAAACGATACTTCGTACCGTTATCGATACGGCACCGAAGCTGGTTGAGGATCTGGAGAACTATGAGCACCGCGAGACGATCATGTACTGCGGAACGATGGCGCTCAACGGCATGATCAATATGGGGATGGCCGGTGACTGGGGAACCCATAACATCGAGCACGCGGTATCTGCCGTATACGATATTCCGCATGGCGGCGGACTGGCGATCCTGTTCCCGAATTGGATGAAATATAATCAAAGTGCGGATCCTCAGCGCTTCAAGTCACTTGCCGTGAACGTATTCGGAGTGGACCCGGCAGGAAAAAGCGATGAAGCCATCGGATTGGAAGGAATTAAAGCGCTTCGCAGCTTCTGGACTTCCATCGGTGCGCCAAGCACGCTGGGAGCGTACGAGATTGACGACAGCCAGATCGAGGCTATGGCCGATAAGGCGATGCGGTTTGGTCCTTTTGGCAACTTCCGCAAGCTGCAGCGTGAAGACGTCGTGGAGATTTATCGGATGTCACTATAAGGGTTGTCCTGCCGTTACATGACAAGGAATAGAATCATTTCAAAGCCTGCCGGCTCATGCCGTGCAGGCTTTTTAATTGGGACGTGGAATATAGATATGAAGAGATTTTCATACGTTTGAGGGAAATAATTGAAACTTTAGCAAACATTTTGCCGTATTACTTGTTATACACAGTAAGGAGTTCTAGAGGGGGCAATCAACATGGAAGCGTTATATTGGGGCTGTCTGATCGGAGGCGTAATATTTGCCATCGTAACCGTAGTGCTAGGCGACATACTTAGCTCGGCGCTTGACGGATTATTGGACTTTTTGTCAGTGGATTTTTTCAATCCGGTTGTGATCGCTGGAGGAATCACTGTATTTGGCGGTACCGGAATCATGCTGACGAAATACACGGAATTAGCGGCAGGTGCCCATGTAACGCTGTCTGTCTTAGCGGCTATCGTCATTTCGATTCTCGTCTACTTCGGCTACGTTAAACCGATGGCGAACAGCGAGAACTCGACGGGCTTCTCCATAAAGGAGCTCGCGGGCATGATCGGCGTTGTCACCGTACCGCTTCCTGCAGAAGGATTCGGTGAAGTGATGGTCAAGGTTGGCGCAGGCAACACGACGCACATCGCGTCTAGCTTTGATCGCCAAAGTCTCCCCGCAGGTGTCCGTGTGGTGGTTGTCGACGTTGTTGAGGGTGTCCTGAGAGTGTCCGAACTGGAAGAACGAAAAGGAGAGGATTGATTCAATGCCAGAATTCTTAGTAATTCCGTCGATTGTTGTAGGCGTCATTGTCGTGTTAGGACTTGCGTTCTGGGCCCGTTACAAAACGGTGAGCCCGGATGAAGCGATGATCGTAACCGGTTCTTTTTTGGGAAGTAGAAATTTGTCGGAGGATGAATCCGGCCGCAAAATCAAAATCGTGCGCGGCGGAGGCGCATTTATACTTCCCGTATTTCAGCGCTCCGAATTTGTATCGCTCTTATCTCATAAACTGGATGTTATGACACCTGAAGTGTACACGGAGCAAGGCGTTCCGGTTATGGCCGATGGGGTAGCCATCATAAAAGTGGGAAGCTCGATCGAAGATGTGGCAACGGCAGCCGAACAATTCATGGGTAAGCCGATTGAAGCGCTCAAGGGCGAAGCCCAGGAAGTGCTGGAAGGTCATCTTCGTGCCATTCTCGGTTCCATGACGGTAGAGGAAGTTTACCGTAACCGCGATAAATTTGCGCAGGAGGTTCAGGGTGTCGCTGCAAGAGACCTCAAGAAGATGGGATTGCAGATCGTTTCCTTTACCATTAAGGACGTTCGCGATAAGCATGGATATCTTGAAGCGCTGGGTAAACCACGGATCGCTACGGTAAAGCGGGATGCGGAGATTGCCGAAGCCGAAGCGGTGCGTGACGCGCGGATTCAGAAAGCGCGCGCGGAAGAAGAAGGACAGAAGGCCGAGGTTATACGTGATACCAACATCGCGGAAGCCGAGAAGGAACGGGAGCTGAAGGTCGCTTCCTTTAAGAAGGAGCAGGATACGGCGAAGGCCGAAGCTGACCAAGCCTATCATATCCAGGAAGCCCGTGCCAAACAAACGGCGGTTGAGGAGCAGATGAAGGTTGAGCTCGTTCGTAAGGAACGGGAAATCGATCTGCAGGAAAAAGAAATCATGATTCGTGAGAAGCAGTACGACGCGGACGTGAAGAAAAAGGCCGAAGCGGATCGCTATGCCGTTGAGCAGGCGGCCGAAGCGGATAAGGCCCGCAAGATGCGCGAAGCGGATGCCTTGCAGTATTCCATCGAAACCCAAGCTAAAGCCTCTGCGGAACAGAAGCGCCTGGATGGTCTGGCGGTTGCGGATGCTGAGCGTGCGAAAGGTACGGCTGAAGCCGAAGTCATTCGCCTGCGCGGTATTGCCGAAGCCGATGCCAAAGAGAAACTCGCCGAAGCGTTCCAGAAGTTTGGAGAAGCTGCTGTGCTCGACATCATCGTAAAAATGCTGCCTGAGCTTGCCGGCAAGATTGCTGAGCCAATCTCGTCCATCGACAAGCTGACGGTTGTTGATACAGGCAAAGGCGAGGGAGCAGCTCGCGTGAGCAATTATGTGACCGAGCTGATGTCCACGGCGCCTGAAATGTTGAAGAGTGTGTCAGGGATTGATGTGGAAGAACTGATTAAAGGATTGACCAAGAAGTCTGCCCCGGCCCAAAAGCCGGTAGCTGTGGAGCAGGAGCTTGTACCTGTACCGGTGCCTGTTGAGACAAGTGCTGCGAAGGAAGAATAGAACGAGCGGCAAGTAGGATTGGATAGCGCCCACAGGGAGCGGTACGGCACTTTGGAGTCTTTGGCAACCACATATGATTTTGCCGCGCTCTGATATTTCTGATAAGATATCCGAGTATACGCGTATGAATCAAAAAGAGGTGCAAACGTGAGCAGCTTACAAGTGGCTAAAGTGTTGAACAATAATGTAATCATAGCGAAGCATCCTCAACATGGCGAGGTTGTTGTTATTGGCAAGGGAATTGGCTTTAACCGGAAGAATAAAGACCGTATCCTGGCCTCCGCTGCCGAGAAGATGTTCATTTTGACCAAACCGGAGGAGCAGGAGCAGTATAAACAGCTGGTGCCTCATATCGATGAGAAGCTGATTGAGGCGATGAATGACATTATTCTGAACGCTGCCAAATCCAGCGACGCTCCTCTGAATGAGCATATCCACATTGCGTTGACTGATCATATTGCATTTGCCATTAAACGCCATGCCCAAGGTCTCTATATTCATAATCCCTTTTTATACGAAACCCGAGAGATGTATCCAGAGGAGTACGAGATGGCGGAATACGCCGTCCGTACCATCCGGGAGAAACTTGGGGTCGACTTGGGCCAAGAGGAAATCGGATTCATTGCCCTTCATTTTCACGGTGCGCTCACAAACCAGCACATTTCGGAGGTTCGCAAACATTCGGAGCTGATCGCGGATCTAGTACATACCGTTGAACAGCAGCTGGATTATACCATCCCGAGGGATTCATTGGATTATTCCCGTCTACTAACCCATCTCCGGTTTGCGTTGGAGCGGATTCGGCGGGGAGAAGCGGTAAACGAGACGAGTTCATTGGATGGTCTGCTGAAGCGTGAATATCCTGAGACGTATTCCTTGGCATGGAAACTGACAAAGATGATGGAGCAGCGACTGAAGAAGCCCGTATATCCCGCTGAAGCCGGTTATTTGACCATTCATCTGGAGCGGCTGGTCCAGCGCAAAGAGCAGGGCGAGCAAATGTGAAGATTTTATTAAGTCCCTTACCATGTGGTTGCAACGAAAAATGAACGATGTTACAATACGAACAGTTATGAAGCATAAAACTTCAAATCAAACGTGTAACTGATTCGATCAGGCATGAGTATTGCAGGAATTTGGTTGTTATTACCCATTTTTGGGTAATCTAATCCATGAGATTAGCCATCCATTTTCCCGTGGTTACTCATGCCTTTTTTTTGATTTGCTTGTTTTATGATGTTCTACATTCAGCTTGTGATCACAACTAGATAGAGGGTGAGAATTTTCATGTTTAAGCGGCTTTTTGGCGTCTTGCAAAGGGTCGGTAAAGCCCTGATGCTGCCCGTGGCCATATTGCCGGCGGCCGGACTATTACTCGGCCTTGGAAATATGCTGGTCAACCCTGATTTCCTGCAGTATGCACCGTGGCTCAATGCGGCTTGGGTTCAAGCAGCTGCCACTGTCATGATGAATGCGGGACAAATTGTGTTCACGAATTTATCCTTGCTGTTTGCAGTGGGGGTTGCCGTCGGCTTGGCCGGAGGTGAAGGTGTGGCCGGGCTTGCTGCGATCATCGGTTACCTTGTCATGAACGTTACCATGGGCAGCGTTATAGGTGTGACGCCATCGATGATTGGCACGAATTACGAATATGCGAGCGTGCTTGGCATTCCGACCCTGGCAACCGGGGTATTCGGCGGAATTATTGTAGGTATATTAGCGGCAAGCATGTACCGAAGATTTTTCAAAATAGAGCTTCCGTCCTATCTGGGCTTCTTTGCAGGAAAACGCTTTGTTCCGATTATGACGGCTGCAACGTCCGTTTTGCTTGGTCTGTTAATGGTCTTTATATGGCCACCGATCCAGTCTGCGCTTAACACTGCATCCCATTTTATGCTGGAGCAAAACCTGACGCTGTCCGCTTTTGTGTTCGGCGTTGTGGAACGCGGATTGATTCCGTTCGGTCTGCACCACATTTTCTATTCTCCATTCTGGTTTGAGTTCGGGGAATATTTGAATCAGGCAGGTCAAATGGTGCGCGGTGATCAAAATATATTCATGGCTCAGCTTCGGGATGGTGTCGAGTTTACAGCAGGCACCTTCATGACGGGTAAATATCCGTTTATGATGTTTGGTCTTCCTGCTGCTGCGCTTGCTATCTATCATGAAGCGAGACCGGAGAACAAAAAGTTCGTTGCTGGTATTATGGGGTCGGCAGCACTGACCTCCTTCTTGACCGGGATCACGGAACCGCTAGAGTTCTCCTTCCTGTTCGTCGCACCGATCTTGTTCGTCGTGCATGCGTTGTTCGCAGGTCTATCCTTCATGACCATGCATATTCTGGGTACCAAGATTGGCATGACCTTCTCGGGCGGCCTGATCGATTACATGATATTCGGTGTCATTCCGAATCGGACGCCATGGTGGAATGTTCTCATTGTTGGTGCTATCATGGCAGTAATCTATTATTTCGGATTCCGGTTTGTCATTCGGAAATTCAATCTGAAGACGCCGGGCCGGGAGGAAGCTTCTGCATCGGAGTCGGAATCAGGCTCCCAGGGAGCAAGTGGTGACAGCAAAAATGAACTGCCGCTTAACATTCTGACTGCGCTTGGCGGCCAACCTAACATTGCGCATCTGGATGCCTGCATTACCCGTCTTCGGGTAGAGGTGAAAGATAAGGGTCGTGTCGATAAGACAAGGCTGAAACAGTTGGGTGCGTCAGGTGTGCTGGAGGTGGGGAATAATATCCAGGCGATATTCGGAACGCGTTCCGATACGATTAAATCGCAAATCCAGGACATTATGTCGGGTATAACACCGACTACCGCACCTGCAGTAGCGGATGTGGAAACGATGCCGACTGCTAAAGAAGAGTTGCAGGCGGGTCAGAACGGAGAAACGCTTGTTATGGAGGAGATCGCATCTCCAGTCGATGGAGAGCTTATGGATATTTCTCATGTACCTGATCCTGTGTTTGCAGAACGAATGACGGGGGATGGATTTGCGGTATTGCCTCATAACGGAACGATCGCTTCTCCTATTAACGGAACCGTGTTTAACGTATTCCCCAGCAAGCATGCGGTCGGCATTATGTCCGATGGCGGCAAGGAAGTGCTTGTCCATATCGGCGTCAATACCGTTAAGCTGAAGGGGCAAGGGTTTGAAGTGCTTGTTCAGGAGGGGGATCTGGTATCTACAGGCCAACCGATCATGCAAGTGGATCTGGATTATGTGAAGGCGAATGCCAAATCGATTATCTCTCCTGTGATCTTCTCGAATTTGCCGGAAGGAGCTTCTGTGAAGCTGAACAAGACCGGTGAAGTAAAAAGCGGTGAACAAGGGATCATCACCATATTGAAACCTTAACTTCACGGTTATCTCAAGGATTCCAAAAAATTTAAATATACGAAAGTAGGATGATGAACATGCAACAAACATTCAGAATTATTGACGAAGATGGAATTCACGCACGTCCAGCAACAGCATTGGTAAATACGGCGAACAAATTCCAGGATACCAATTCATTTGCCGAAGCTAACGGCAAAAAAGTAACGTTGAAATCGATCCTGGGCGTTCTGTCCCTCGGATTGGAGCAAGGTGATACATTGACACTGATCACGGAAGGCGGCAATGAGAGCGAAGCGCTGACTGCACTGCAAGAAGTGATGGTGAACGAAGGGTTAGGCGAGCTTCATGAATAATTTGAAAGGAATCGCGGCTTCCGCAGGCATCGCGATTGCACGTGCATTTACGCTGGAGCATCCCGATTACTCTGTTACGGAAAAGCAAGTGGCAGACACAGATGCCGAGCTTTCGAAGCTGGATGCGGCGCTGGCTCAGTCCCAGGCTGAGCTGGAAGCGATCAAAGCCCGCACGCTTCAGGAACTCGGGGAGAAGAAGGCGGAGATTTTCGAATCTCACCTTCTCATCCTGAATGATCCGGAATTGATTGAACCGGTCAAAGCGAAAATCGCTTCCGATTCGGTTAACGCGGAATACGCCTTAAATGAAACGGCAACCCAATTCATTCAAATGTTCGAGAACATGAAGAGTGCCTACTTGCAGGAGCGGGCAGCGGATATGCGCGACGTAACCAAACGTATTCTTAAGCATCTGCTCGGCCTGAATTATGTCAGTCCATCCGAAATCAGCGAAGAAGTGATCGTGGTTGCAGAGGACTTGACCCCGTCGGATACAGCGCAGTTGAACCGCAACTACGTTAAAGGATTTACGACGAATATTGGCGGGCGTACCTCGCATTCTGCCATCATGGCCCGTTCGCTTGAAATTCCGGCTGTCGTCGGAACGAAAAACGTGCTCTCTTCGGTCCAAAACGGGGATTTGATCATCGTTGACGGACTGGAAGGGGATGTCATCATTAATCCTACTGAAGCTATTGTAGCCCAATACCGTGCGAAGCAGGATGCCTACGCCAAACAGGTCGAGGAATGGAAGAAACTCCGCTCCGAACCGACGGTATCCAAGGACGGGATCCATGTGGAACTGGCCGCCAATATCGGGACACCAAACGATGTAACTGGCGTGTTGGAGAATGGCGGGGAAGCGGTAGGATTGTATCGTACGGAATTCTTGTACATGGGCAGAGATAAACTTCCTTCCGAAGAGATCCAGTATGTCGCTTATAAATCGGTACTGGAGAAAATGGAAGGCAAGCCGGTTGTTGTCCGCACGCTTGATATCGGCGGGGACAAAGAGCTGCCTTATCTGGATCTTCCTAAGGAAATGAATCCGTTCCTGGGATTCCGGGCCATTAGGCTGTGCCTGGACCGTCAGGATATTTTCAGAACACAGCTTCGGGCACTGCTCCGCGCAAGCGTCCATGGCAATCTGCGAATCATGTTTCCCATGATCGCGACACTCGGTGAATTCCGCGAAGCCAAAGCGCTTTTGGAGGAAGAGAAATCCAAGCTTGTAAGCGAAGGCATTCCGGTATCCGAGGAGATCCAACTCGGGATCATGGTGGAGATTCCATCCACTGCGGTGCTTGCGGATCAGTTTGCGAAAGAGGTTGATTTCTTCAGTATCGGAACGAATGATCTTATCCAGTATACGATGGCCGCTGACCGCATGAATGAACGGGTTTCTTATTTGTATCAACCCTATAATCCGGCGATTTTGCGACTGGTTAAAATGGTTATCGATGCCGCTCATCGCGAAGGCCGCTGGGTTGGTATGTGCGGTGAAATGGCCGGTGACGCCACGGCGATTCCGATTCTCCTCGGTTTGGGGCTGGATGAGTTTAGCATGAGCGCTACATCCATTCTTCCGGCGCGCAGCCAGATCGGGAAGCTGTCCCGCAGTGATATGCAGGCACTCGCTGCCAAAGCAATTGAAATGGGTACCGCAGAGGAAGTAGTGGCTCTGGTGGAATCCATAGAAGTTGCAGGCGAGTAAGGGGAAGAAGCCCCAAACGATCTTAGGAATTGATGAAGCACTTCGTTTGTTTTGAGGACTCTACTAATCTTTTTCCACGAAAACCATACATTGACAACATCTGTCCATTTGGGCAGATGTTTTTTTGTCAAAAGAAAGACACCCGGCATATTTGCTAGTATAATAGCCTAAATATATAGTTAATTGGCATCAAACCCAAACCAAATCAGGGCTTTTGGCATATCATGGTATATGAAAGCGTTCTACATTCATGTGCTAGAGGTCTGTCTTATGATTCAGGCGCCCATACTAGGAAGTAAATCTACTTATAAGTGACGGTGATGATGACTATGGACATGATCAAGAGCTGCACTAGTGTTAAGCTGGGGGCAACCTACCGAAGAGAGGGAACGGCCTTTCAGGTATGGGCTCCGGAAGCGGTTCATGTGAGACTGGCTTTGTATGAAAGTCCGGGAGAGTATAACGAGCAAGGTCTCGTAACGGATCACGAGGGCGGTATTTTATATTCAATGGAACATAGTGGCGACGGTATATGGTCGACTGTCGTAAACAGGGATCTTCATGGAACGTATTATATGTACCAAATCGAGTCAGTGGACGGTGACGTGTGTTATGCCGTTGACCCCTATGCAACAGCGGTGTCCGCCAACGGCTGCCGCGGGGCGGTTGTTGATCTGGCGAAGAGCAATCCGCCGGGGTGGGAGCAGGATGTTAGACCCGAGCTGCTGAAGCCTACGGATGCGGTGCTCTATGAGCTTCATGTACGCGACTTCTCGATTCATACCGATTCGGGAATGAAATATAGAGGAAAATATAAGGCATTCACGGAGGGTGGCCTGCGGGATTCCGAAGGGAATACCATTGGCCTGGATCATCTTGAAGAATTGGGTGTAACCCATGTGCATCTGCTGCCGGTATTTGATTTTCGAACGGTCAATGAGCTGGACGGTTATGAAACCGGCTGCTTGAACCGCGAGTATAACTGGGGGTATGATCCGCAAAATTACAACGTTCCTGAAGGTTCATATGCGACAGACCCTATGGATCCAATTGTGCGCATCCGGGAGCTGAAGGAAATGATTCTGGCTCTGCATGCGAGGGGAATCCGTGTCATCATGGATGTGGTTTACAACCATACGTATACGGTGGATGACGGTCCGTTTGAACGATTAGCGCCGGGGTATTTCTATCGCAAGGATGGATATGGAAATTTATCGAACGGTTCAGGCGTAGGCAATGAGCTGGCTACGGAGAAGCCGATGGTACGCAAATACATCAAGGATTCCTTAAGGTACTGGGCCGAGGAGTATCACATCGATGGATTTCGGTTTGATTTGATGGCTTTGATTGATACAACAACGATGAAAGAGCTTGTAAGTGAGCTGCGTCGTGAGGTGGATTACTCTCTTCTGTTTTATGGTGAACCCTGGACAGGAGGCTTAAGCCCGTTAACGGAGCAGACCGTCAAAGGAAGCCAGAAGGGTCAAGGCTTTGCTGTATTCAATGATCATTTCCGGCATGCCATTAAGGGTGACAATGACGGTCGCGGCCCTGGGTTTGCTACGGGCGAACCATGGTACGAGGGTGCGGTCGTTGAAGGGATGATGGGCTCGATCCATGATTTTGCGCTGCATCCGGATGAGACGGTCAATTACGTCACCGTGCACGATAATTTGAATCTGTGGGACAAAATTTTGGTGGCACACGGGATGGAAGAGCAGGCAGGGCTGCTCCATCTGATGGACGGGAAGCTGGTTAACGGCGGCGATGTATGGCAGGCAACCGCTGCATCTAAGCCTTATGTCGATATTCCTGATGAAGATGTGATGTCGGCAGTGCCTGTGCGCCGCAGCTTGCTGGCTAACGGCATTGTACTGCTCTCTCAGGGGATTCCGCTGCTGCATGCCGGCGATGAGCTGCTTCGCACGAAATTTGGCGATCATAACAGCTACCGCAGCGGGGATGCCGTTAATGCCATCCGCTGGTCGAACAAGAAACGATTCAGACCTGTGTTTGACTACTACAAAGGCCTTATTGCCCTGCGCAAAGCCCATCCAGCATTTCGGATGGCAGCAAGAGAAGAGATTGAGGAACATATGGAAGTGCTGCGCAGCAGCGATCGGATTATTGCCTACCGGTTAACGCATCATGCCGCACAAGATAGCTGGGGACAGATCGTTGTGATCGTGAACGGGAATGAGCATGAAATGACTGTTGATCTGCCGCCTACGCCTTACCGCTGGAACATCGTGGTGAATGATCGCCAGGCAGGTACGGATACGATCGAGACGTTGGACCAAGGAGCTATAGCCGTCCCAGGGCTGTCGCTGATGGTGTTGTACGAGGATCAGGCCCAGAAGAAGCAAGGGCTGATTACCGTTGAGATCGAATATGAGAGACGTGATCAAGCTTATGATGGCTGGAACGTATGGGTGTGGGGAACGGGCGTGCAGGATGGCAGCGTGCCATTCTCAAAGGCGGACAGCGGCAAAGCTCGAGCGGTCTTCTACGCAGCCTCCGGAACCAAGCGGGTCGGCTGTATCGTCAGGTTGAATGATTGGGAGGATCGGGAAGGCGAGAACGACTGGTTTATCGATATTCCGCCGGATGAAGCAAAGGTACGGATTTCGCTGCGAAGTCACAAAGACGAAGGCTCTGGGGGCCAAGAGCAGCAGGATATGGCGAGTTGAGGATTGTATCGTAAAAAAATAAGGAGCCCTCCTTTTGTACTGAAAGGGGGGCTCCCATTATTTATATTTCAAAAGGGGTACCATTCATTACCCATTGGATTGAAATTTAAAACATCTGCATCTCATGATTAGTTAGCAGGGAAATAGGGTAATAATGAGATAGACTTTGTTTTCGATAAAGGAGGATGTCACTCATGTCAAAAGGAAACACAGTTCAACTCCAGGCAGATGTTCGTAACGAATTTACACGGGCTTCTCGCCGAGTGCTTCGCGAGAATGGCGGAATCCCCGGCGTCGTATACGGCGGGGGCGAGGAAAGCATCCCGGTTGCTGTTAATTTCAAGGATACGGCCAAGCTGTTTCACACCGGACGTTCGGAGGTATTCCAGCTTGATATTCCAGGCTCCGGTAAAATTCCGGTTTTGATTAAGGACATTCAAAAGAGACGCGGCACTGTATCCCATGTGGACTTTCTGCGGATCTCCATGAATAAGCCGGTTCGTGTCAGCATTCCGGTGGATTATCATGGTACTGCTGTCGGAACGAAATCTGGCGGTATTCTGCAAACCCAGGTGACCGAAATCGAAGTGGAGGGCTTGCCAGGCGAACTGCCTTCTACCCTTGAAGCAGACGTATCCGCTCTGGAGATAGGCGACAAGCTTACGGTTGCAGGTATTAAAGTACCGGAGGGTATTACATTACATGCTTCGGATGAGGAGGTTCTCGCAACCGTTATCGTGCCTCGTGCCGTTGAGGCTGCAGAGACAGAGGATGAAGCGGACGCTAAGGAAGCGAATGCGGGAGAGACAGCCGAAGAATCATAATATGCACATGTAAAAAGGCGTTTGCTTTGCTGGTATTCAGCAAAGCAAACGCCTTTTTGTCGGGAATTTTGAATGTGGAAAATCTATTTAACCTTTCGATCATGGATGCCTTTATAACTCATCGGGGCGTCTCCAAAGTATTTGTTCCAAATGGTCAAATACGTTCCGTCCTGCTGCATGGTAGCCAGTGCGTTATCAACGGCAGCGACGAGATCCGGATTCCCTTTTACAAAGGCGGCGGAAATCTCGAACACCTGATCGGCGGATTCAGCGGCAGCAACCGGCAGATCAGGGAACTGCTGCTTCAGGTTGGTCACGGATAACTGGTCCGAAATGACGGCATCCAGCTCTCCATTTGCGAGCTTGTGGGCTGCGTCTGATATATATTTGATCGGGACGATGTTCGCTCCATGCTTCTTGGCCATATCCTTATAGATTCCGGTGGGGTTCAGGCCGACACGCTTACCCTTGATATCCGAGAAGGTACGGATCTGATCTTCGCCCGAGGAACGCACAAGCAGAACCGGAGTAGAGGATAGATAAGCGACGGAAAAATCATAAAGGGCCCGCCGGTCCGGCCGGTCTTCAATCTGGTTAAAGACGGCATCGTATTTGCCTTCCGTCAGCCCTGGCAGCAGATTCTCCCATTCGGTTTCAACGAATTCTGCTCTTAGCTCCATATGACGGGCAACCTCTTCAGCGATTTCCACATCGAAACCCGTAAGTCTTCCGCCCGTTCCATGGTAGCTGAAGGGAGGATAATCCCGTTCCGTTGCAATTCGCAGGGTTCCGCGTTCCACGGCATTTCGAAGCAGGAAGCCGGTGTTCACCCGGTAAGGGTTTACGCCCATATTGGGGGTTGGCACCCGGTCATTGCTGTCAGGGGTGCAGCCGGTAAGGACTATTGAACCGATCAGTGTGAATAAACAGGCAAGACTGATCCAACGTATCGATTTTGTTCCGCGCATGACTCCAAAAACCATCCTTTCTTTATTCACGGTCCTTCGAGGCCCATTTCGTAAAGTTAGGATGTCCCAAAGGATGGTTCGTATATTCGTGAAATGTCGGTACCCGGCAAGAACTTAGGGTCTCTAATCAGATGAAAGAGGAAAATGGACGAAAAAGAGGCTGTGCTTCCTCCGCCTGCAGCAGCAGCGGAAAAGCACAGCCTCTTATCGCTAGAATGGATGAAACTTAGGTTGACATGCTTTTGATACAGCGCTTATGACCTTAACGGGCCATCCATCCGCCATCAACACAAAGTACATGTCCGTTCATATAATCCGAAGCGGTGGAAGCGAGGAATACGGCAGGTCCGCCAATATCCTCGGGTTTACCCCAGCGTCCGGCAGGAATACGGTCCGTAATGGAAGTACGTCGTTCCTCATCCTGACGGATAGCTGCCGTATTATCGGTTTCGATATAACCGGGAGCAATTCCGTTCACCTGGATACCACTGGCTGCCCATTCATTAGCCAATGCTTTCGTAAGACCGGCAACACCATGCTTGCTTGCCGTATATCCGGGCACGTTGATTCCGCCTTGGTAGGACAGCATCGAGCAGATATTAATGATTTTGCCGCTGCCGCGTTCAATCATATGTCTTCCGGCCAGTTGGGACAGTAAGAATACAGTATTCAGATTCAAGTCAATCACGTCAAGCCAATCCTGTGTAGCATGATCCTTGGCCGGTGTCCGGCGGATAATGCCGGCATTGTTCACGAGAATGTCCACGTGCCCTGTTAGCTCCAGCGCTTGGTCAAAAGTCTGCTGGAGTTTGCTCTGGTCGCTTAGATCGACCTGAATTTCGGAAGCTTTTCTGCCGAGTGAAGTGATGGCATCTATCGTTTCGGCGCTTGTATTCATAGACACGGCAACGATATCCGCGCCGGCTTCGGCTAGAGCTATCGCGATGCCTTGTCCCAATCCTCTGGCGGAACCGGTGACGATTGCAGTTTTGCCTGATAAATCAAACCTGTTCATGCTCCGTAAATCCCCTCTCACTTGCTCTCTATTAGATTCGTATGAAGCTAGTCCGGTCGTTATGTTTCATGCAGCGGTTACAGCATGGTAACGCCGGCAGCATCATATTGTTTGATCGTCTCGGGAGACAGTCCCGTATCGGTAATGATGCCGCTGATCTCCTGCAGGGATGAAAAAGTCCTTAATGCCGTTTGCCCGAATTTATGATGGTCAACAACGGCATAAACCTCCAGCGAGGTTTCGATTAATGCCCGTTTGAAAGGGATCAAGTCCCCGGTATATATGGACAATCCATGATCAAGATGGACGCCCGTCGCGGATATGAAGGCCTTTTGAATGTTCAACTGGGTTACATACGATACGCCTTCGGGGCCTGCGAGCATATTCCGGACCCGGTAGCCCCCCGGTACGACCAAACGGATATGATTCTTCGTCGCCAGTTCGCTGATGATATAGACATCGTTCGTAATGACTGTTAAGGGCACGTCTTCCAGCCTGCGAGCGATCTCCAGCGTGGTGCTGCCTCCGTCCAGGGCAATGATGTCGTCGGTATTGATATGCTTCAGTGCTTTCAACGCGATTTCGGTTTTTTCATTCGGGTGCTTGGCAAGTGGTTCTTTGGACGGCAGGATGCCGAATTGATCGCTGTGCGCAAGCACAGCCCCGCCATGCACACGAACGATTAGACCTTGTTCCTCCAGCTTGGTCAGATCCTCGCGAATCGTTTTTCCGGTCACCTGAAGCTGCTGGCTTAGATCGGCGACAGTCACTTCTTTATGGGTTAGAAGGTACTCCATTATTTTTTCATAGCGTCGTAACGGGTTCATATGAATCTCAACTCTTCCGTGGGTTAATGGATAATCCCCTCTATTTTAAATCTTTTATGGACACCGGGTCCATATCATCATAACGTTTATTATCTCCGGCCATACCCCAGATGAAGGTATAGTTGCTTGTGCCTACGCCGCTGTGAATCGACCAGCTTGGCGAAATCACGGCTTGTTCATTGCGCATAACGATGTGCCGCGTTTCATTAGGTTCCCCCATCAGATGGATGACCACCGCTTCTTCCGGTAAATCAAAATAGAGATAAGCCTCCATGCGTCTTGGATGGGTATGGGCAGGCATCGTGTTCCACATGTTTCCTTCTTTCAGCAGGGTCATACCCATAACAAGCTGGGCGCTCTCAATGCCTTTTTGATGGATGAAACGATAGATCACGCGATCATTGGAATTTTTGATATCGCCCAAAGCGCTGGAATCAGCTTCCTCCAAAGTGGCTTTGGCTGTCGGGAATGTTTGGTGCGCCGGAGCAGAATTTAAATAGAATTTGGCAGGGTTGGATGGATCCGTGCTTTTAAAAATAACCTCTTCCGTGCCCATGCCAACGTACAAACATTCTTTGTTGTTCAATTCATGCTCTGCACCGTCAACCAGCACGGTACCATGTCCGCCAATGTTGATAATGCCAAGCTCACGGCGTTCCAGGAAAGAGGAAACACCCAATTCTTTAAGGTCCGTTTCCAGTTTGACCTGCTCTCGAACGGGAGCGGCGCCACCGATAATCATACGATCTTCGTGCGTCAGGACAAGCTCCAGCTTGTCAGGCGTAAACAGGACTGGGATATGGAATTCCTTGCGGAGTCTTTCTGTGTCAAATTGTTTCACTTCGTTCGGGTGTGAGGCATAACGTCTTTCCATGTTCATTCATCTCCTCAAGATTGTATTTTAATGAAATTTATAATGTTCATATATGTACAAATTACTCCATTTACGTTCATATTACAAGAGCTAAATATAAAATGAACAAAAATCATACCTGGTGAACAATGAGCTGAGTTCATTCATATCTGACTGAACTTGGAGCAGAAAGGGAAGAATTAGCATCAGATGAGGAATGTGCAGGCCGCCCTGAAATGACCCTCCAGCGAGGTAGCTATGAAGTGAACATGGTACGACTAGGAGATTGATAGCCCAATGAAAAGAATGATTTTTATCGTAACAGCTGTGCTTGCAGTGACCGGTTCTCAAAATATGGCTGATGTCCCGCATTATCCTTTTCATCAAACCAGGGAACAGGAAGTCTGGATGAGGTCGGAGAATGAACGCGATCAGTCCTGGGTCAATATCGCCCATCGGGGGGCATCGGGTTATGCCCCGGAAAATACGATGGCTTCTTTTGTTAAAGCCTTAGATGTGGGAGCGGATATGCTGGAACTGGATGTCCAATTAAGCAAGGATGGACAGGTCGTCGTGATTCATGATTCTACGGTTGAGCGAACCACCAATGGAGAAGGAGAAGTAGGCGATTTAACCTTCGAGGAGCTGCGTATGCTGGATGCAGGTTCATGGTACGATTCGGCGTTTAAAGGAGAAGTCATTCCCGCTTTGGCAGAGGTGCTTGAGCATTTCGCGGGGCGTATCGGGCTGTTGATCGAATTGAAATCTCCCTCCCGGTATCCGGGTATCGAACAAAAGGTTGCAGACGATTTGAAAAGGTATATCATCGGCGCTGATGGTGGTGATCGGTACAAGGACCTGATCATCGTGCAGTCAGCAGATACGGACTCGCTGCTTCGGTTCCGCAAGCTGATGCCCGATATCCCGCTGGGCGTTGTTATCACCAGTGCGGGCGACTTATCCAAGCAGCGACTGGAGGATATGAAGGCCTATGCGGAGTATGTGAATGTATCGATGAGGCTGGTATCCAAAGGGCTAGTCCAAAAGATACATCAATCCGGGATGAAAACGATGGTCTGGACCATTCGAGATATGCTGCAAATTCCTTATGTGCTTCAAATTAACGTGGATGGGATTATTACGGATTACCCGGATCGGGTACCGATATCCTATACAAAATGATCATAATGAAGGGTTGTCACTTGGGTTCGCATTTTAACCTGCAGGGACAGCTCTTCGTATTATCAGGTTAGCCAGAATCTTCTGGTTGGCCTTTTTTGTGGTCGTTTTACGATGGGGGGAGCGTGGGAGCTTTAGGGGCAGTGATCCCGTAATAAAACTGTTCTCTCACGACCTCCAAAAGACCATGTTTGAGCTGGTAGGGGCGGTAGACCCCGTATCACAAGCGAAGCTATGGATTTGGAACCATCGTGGAAAAGGCCGGTGAAATCAAGGAGAAGGAGTGAAGAAATGGAACCTGTTGGTCACGTGGATGTAGCTAAAGGTTCAAGTGTGGTACAGGCATTCCGGAAACGAAACGAGCCATATGGAAAGCTGTAGACATCGAACATGGAACGAGTGGATTCGAACAATTCGGGGAAATGCTGGGTAGGCTTCAAGCTGAAACGGGTTTGGCTCCAGGGGTGATTCTGGAAGCAACAGGGCATTACCACCGTGCATTGGTTTCACGGGAATCTTTGTGCAGGCGAAGCTGAACAGTAGAGCCTTACTGGAGCAAGTGTTTCCGACATATGAGCAGGTATTCTACAATGTGTTTTCGGCAACGTCATTGACGGTATTGGCCCGTTGTTTAGAGGGAGATGCCAAAGATTGGAACGAAACTGGCCGCAGAAGGGGCAGCCCTACCAAGATTAAACCATATTTAACCAAAACCTCCATAGAAGTGGAGGTTATTCGGGTTGGTCGGAAAAAGTATATCAATGATTGTATTCTTAGCCGATCAGAAGATTGGCGTACCGGAGTGGAGGCAGATTTAAGAAATGGTTAAGGAATGGATAAAGATTGGATAAGGATTGGATTAGTATGATGAAACTGCGGCCGTAACCGGTTATGCATATCCGTGTAATGTACGGTAGATAGGATAGAAATGACGAAAGGAGCATCAGAATGAAAGCGAAGATGAATCGAGTAATCATAAATCTTCTCATAAGTGCCATCATTTGTACCGCTTTTGCTGTTCCCGCCCTTGCCGAGGGCCCGAGTACCGAGCAAACCCCTTCAGGCATACCTTACACCCGACTTGAGCAGGAGATCGATCATTATGTGAATTTGCATATCGGCAAATCCAGCCCGGGCGCGGCTATTGTAGTAACGAGGGGGAACAGGATCATTTTTTCCAAAGGGTATGGATACGCAGATGTAGAAAAGCAAACTTCTGTAGACCCTGCAAGCACCGTATTTGATTACGGTTCAATCAACAAGCTTTTTGTGTGGACGTCTGTGATGCAATTGGTAGAGGAAGGGAAGATCAGGCTGGACGAAGATGTCCGGAAGTATTTTCCCGAATCATTCGCGAAGAAGCTTCGCTACGACAAACCGATTACGATGCTGAATATTATGAGTCATACTTCCGGTTTTGAGCAGCATCCGCTCGCTCTGTTTATCAAGTCTCCGGAGAATATGAAATCCTTGTCCGAGACGCTGTTATCTCCACAACCCGCTCAGATATACGAGCCGGGCAAAGTGATAGCTTATTCAAACTATGCTACGGCACTGGCAGGATTTGCGGTTGAGAGTTTAAGCGGCAAGCCGTTCTATGAATATGAGATGGAACGGATTTTGCTCCCCTTGAAGATGAAGAATGCCTCGGGCCATCCGACGCTGCAGGATCGACCGGAATTAATGGATTCGGCAGCTACAGGTTACGGAGCTGCGTCGAATGGCGGATTTGTAGCAAGAGACCGTTACTACGTGCCTTTGTATCCTGCCGGAGTCATGAAAGGGACGGCGGAAGATCTTGCCCGTTTCGCTATGGCTTTAACAGCCGATGACAGTCCTCTTTTTGCCCGGCAGCAGACATTGCAAACGATGCTTGCCAAAAGTTACTCGCCGCATAAGGACATCCCTTCCAATGCCCATGGGTTCTGGGAATATAATGCCCATCCCAATGCTATAGGGCATGCCGGAAATACGATGGGCTTCTCCAGCAATCTTGTCGTGGTTCCCGAGGAGAAGTTGGGCATTGTCATTTTGACGAACGCGGAAGTGGAGCAGAGCATAACCTCGGGGGTCATCAACCTGATGATTAAGAGCAAGGAGACGGAGCCGTCGTCATCCGGCGGCGATTTGCTGTCATCCGTGGATGTGGCCGGGCATTATGTGCTCTCGGGAAATACCTATAGCACCTTTCAGGAGGTTATAAGCTACCTGGGATTAATTAGAATTGAAGCGAAGGGCGAGCATGATCTCATCGTAAATGTGATGGGAATGTCCGGAGAGTACAAGCAGATCAGTCCGAATATTTATAAAGTGGACGGTTCCCGGTTTCCTTCCATTTATAAACTTGCTCCAGTCCTGTATGTTGAAAAAACAGAGGGTAAAATAACGAGGCTAAGCAAAGGAAAGGCAACGGATATCGTACCTGTAAGGAAGGGACGTGATCTTCCCTTGTTGTATACCCATCTTGTCGTTGCCGTCGTAGCGGTCGTCTTTTTCTTGCTTGCACCAATCGTATTGTTCATCCGCTGGTTTATACAAAAAAGTAAAAAAACGTCGACATCGAATTCATCGAGCCGCTGGTTTGCCGCAGTGATATTATGCGGAAGCGCTTTGGTAGTGAACGTAGTACGTCTGCTCCTGCTTGCCTTTACAAGTGATATGGAGACCGCCAGTTGGCTGAATTTTGGAATTGCGATAAATGGAATCCTGCTTATTCTCGCTGTCCCGATGCTGATCATTTCTATTCTGAGAGGGAGGAAATATCCGTTAAGCAAACAGCAGAAGTGGTTTCGAATACTTTCAACCATGCTTCTTGCAGGTTTTATCATTTTGCTGGCCGACTGGAATTTTTACCGCTTCATAAATTAAATGCCTTACGCGATGAATGCACTGTTTCTCCTTGTTCCTTTCCATGATATCTTAAGTATGGGAAAGGATAGGTCCTAGTTTTCGCGGATAAATGGAGAATGAGAATGAATTATGATTGTTTGATTGTAGATGACGAGACTGTTTTGGCAGCAACCACTTGCGAGTATTTAAATATGTTTGATGTCCCTGCGGCTTACGTGACGAGCGCGGAGGAGTGTGAACGTTTCTTGAGGGAACACGAGGTTTCCCTAATCTTGCTGGACATTAATCTGGGCCGGACCTCAGGTTTTGATCTGTGCAAAAGGTTAAGGCAAACCTCGGATATCCCTATCCTGTTTATCAGTGCCCGCTCAAGTGAAGACGATATACTAATTGCGCTCAACATCGGAGGGGATGATTATATACAAAAACCTTATACGCTCAGTATTTTGCTGGCGAAAGTTCAAGCCGTGCTCAAAAGATATAAAAAAAACGGCGCTGCGGATTTTCTGGAGTTCGGTAGGGTTCAGATGGACTGCGTCAAGTCACGAGTTCGTGTAAGTGGTGAAGAGGTCAAGTTCAAGGCTTTGGAATATAAATTGCTTTTGTATCTGGCTCAGAATAAAAACCGGGTGGTTACTAAGGAGGAACTGTTTGCAAAGGTATGGGGAGATTTGTTTACGGGTGACGGAACCCTAAATGTCCATATTCGTCATTTGCGGGAAAAGATTGAAGAGGATCCCAATAGGCCGCAGTATATCATAACCGTATGGGGTAAGGGATACATGCTGGAGGATGGTGGACGTTGAAATCCAAATGGATGTACCTGACGATGGTTGCGGTTTTTATGGCAGGGCTTCTTGTTTTTGTACGGATGATGGCGACGGGAGTGGATACGGATGTGGATATCGTTATGGTCAACAAGGTGCTGAAGACGGTTGAGAATCACTGGGAGCACGTTGACCAAGGCGATTACAGCGGAATTACGCAGCGTTTTGTCGTTCTGGACCAGAAGGGGGCGGTTCGTTACGAGACTTCGGACGGATTGTTCACGAATGTTTACGATGCTATCAAGAACAGAGGGATCGTTCTGGATGTGAAGGTGGAAGGAAAGTTCGTAGGGAAACTGATCCTTTTTGATGATTATGAACAAAGGGTTCAACGCAGCAAGAAACACCTGGTTGTTGTCCTATTGACGATCTTTGCTGTATTAGCTCTGTTATGCACGCTATATATCATCATGTTGAACCGCTTGGTGATCAGGCCCTTCAAGAAGCTGCAAAGCTTTGCCCTGAACGTTGCCAGAGGAAATTTAGACGTTCCGTTAAGCATGGATAGGAGCAATCTGTTCGGTGCATTTACCGAAAGTTTCGATATCATGCGCGAACAGTTGGCGACCGCCCGCCAAAGAGAATATGAAGCCAACCGCAGCAAGAAGGAACTGGTCGCCAGTCTGAGCCATGACGTAAAAACACCGGTGGCCTCCATCAAAGCGGTTAGCGAGCTGATGCTGCTTCGCGTCGATGATGAGAAGCTGATCAGGCAGCTCAACATGATTCACTCGAAAGCCGAGCAAATCAACGGGCTGGTAACCGATATGTTCCAAGCGACGCTTGAGGAGTTACAGGAACTGAAGGTGAATGTTACCGAGGAGTACAGCAGCGTTCTCAATACGATCATCGCGAATGTTAATTTGGATAATCGGATCACCTTCGACGCTATTCCGAAATGTTTGATTCTTATCGATGTGACGCGTCTTCAGCAGGTCTTTGATAACATCCTGAGCAACTCTTATAAGTACGCAGGTACAGATGTTCGTATTTCCTCATATATAACTTCCATTTATTTACATATTGAGATAACCGATTTTGGAAAAGGCGTTGAAGAAGATGAATTGCCGCTGCTCTTCAATAAATTCTACCGGGGTCGTAACGCCTCGGGGCAAACCGGAGCGGGTCTTGGCCTGTATATCACCAAATACCTCATGCAGAGCATGGACGGGGATGTATCGTGCCATAATCGTGATAACGGTTTTACGGTCAAGCTTCAAATCAAATTGGTCTGACATGGACAGAGGAATGATTCATTGATGAAAAAGGCGATACTCAGAACGGAAAAGCTCTGCAAGACATACTCCACCGGCGGAATTCAACAGCATGTTCTGAAAAATCTGGATATCAGCATAATGGAAGGCGATTTCACCGTTATTATGGGCAGTTCCGGTTCAGGCAAAACGACCTTGCTTTATGCTCTTTCCGGCATGGATAAACCGTCGCTTGGGGAAATTCATTTCGAGGGGCACAAGCTCACCAGCATGAGCAATGATAAGCTTGCGATTTTTCGGAGGATTCACTGCGGGTTCGTATTTCAGCAAATCTACCTGCTGGATCACATGACCGTATTGGATAATATCCTCGCAAGCGGGCTCCTCGTGAACAAGAACAGGCAGGCCGTCGCCGCCAAAGCCAAACAACTGCTGGAAGCGGTGCAATTAAATGAGGAATCCTGGGCAAAATTCCCTTCCCAACTGTCCGGAGGCGAGGCGCAACGAGCCGGAATTGTGCGCGCTCTGATCAACAGTCCGAGGATCGTATTCGCTGACGAGCCGACGGGAGCGCTGAACTCGGCGTCAAGCAACATCGTGCTCGATGTGATGACTGAGGCCAACCGCCAAGGACAAAGCATGGTGATCGTTACCCATGATCATAAAACGGCTCTGCGAGGCAATCGGATTCTATACCTTCGGGACGGTATGATCTGCGGTGACCTGGATCTTGGGGAATACACTTCGGATAGCAGCCCTGTTCGTCAAGAGAGGCTGAATTTCTTTTTGGCCGAAATGGAGTGGTAGCGTGGATATCTTTAAATTGTCCATGACTAATATGAAAAAGGCGAAGGGCGCGACGATCTCTTTATTTATCATGATATTGATTGCGGCTATGCTGTTGAACATGGGCCTGACGATCATGACTAAAATGAACCGTTTCTATGAAAACAAGACCAGGCAACTGGATGAGGCTCACCTCAGCATGACAATGAACAAAGATAGCTTCGAACCGGCGTATGAAGATTTTTTTAGAGCTTATCCCGGTCTGGAAAAGACGATGACAGAGCCAATCATGTTATTGCCGATGGTCACGATTCGTTATAAAAAAACGGATTTTGGCATCAGTGCCGCGATATTGAATGCGGATCTCGGCCGGACTATAGCGCCTTTGCGACTCATTGAGGAATCCAGGACTGAACCTGGAAGGAGAATTTATCTGCCTTTCAGTCTGAAGGTCGACGGGGACTATCGACTGGGCGATCACTTTAAACTGACTTATCAAAATAAGACCTATGGTTATCGGGTAGCAGGCTTTTTTGAATCGACGTTAATGGGTTCGACCAGGCTTGGCATGCTGAAGTTTTATTTGCCGGGTGACGACTATAGCGAGTTATCCCGGGAACTCGGCTCATCGGCCAGCGGGGTTCTGATGTCGGCAACTTTTAAGAACAGCGAAGATTCGAGCGGGATGATACGTGATTATCATGAAAATTTCTCGTATTCCAACCATTTGAAGGATGCCGGTTTCTGGAGTGGCGATATAAAGATGGCGAAGGACAGCACCGTGACCGTTGATATGATCGCTATGATTCTGGTGGCATTTGCGGTTGTACTCGTTCTGGTATCGGTCATTGTCATCGATTTTCAGATTTCTAACAGCATTGATGACGGAATGGTAAACATCGGTGTGCTAAAAGCGTTAGGGTATACCGGGCGGCAAATCATATCCTCGATGGTATTCCAATTTATGCTGGTCTCGTTCGCGGGAAGCATTGCAGGCATAATCGCTTCTTATATGGCAATGCCCGCATTCTATGACGTTTTTTCAAATTTGAATAAACTGCTATGGTCGGGCGGGCTTCACCCCGGAACGGATTTGGCGAGTGTTTTGATCGTAAGCCTGCTGGTGCTTATCGTAGTTTTGTTTTCATCCATACGGATTCGTCGGCTGCACCCTATCGCTGCCTTGCGAGGAGGGATGGCGACCCATAATTTCAAGCGCAATTGGTTTCCGCTGGATAAGGCCAGAGGCGGCTTGCAATTTGTACTTGGGTGTAAAAATCTGATTCATAATCTAAAGCTTAATATAATGACCGTCGGTATTATTGCCTCGATTACCTTTGCCTCTGTTTTTTCGGTGGTGTTGTACTACAATATGGCTCAGGATAAAACAGATTTTTTTCTAATGATCGGTACCGAGACGCCTGATATCGGAATTCAAGTGGCAGCCGGAAAGGATAGCGAGGCATTGCTTCGTGAATTAAAGCAGATGGAAGGCGTAAAAAAGGCGATCATTCAGGATACTTTCGCAACAATGATCGACGGTCAGATGGTGACCGCCGAGTTTTCGGACGATTTCAAGAAATTGAACGCGAATAAGATCTTCAAGGGCCGCTATCCGGAGTTTGACAATGAAATTGCGATTTCCGGTAGATTAGCCAGGCGGCTCGATAAAGACGTTGGCGATATGATTAGCGTGGGGACGGGCAAGAACACGCATGATTATCTGATTACCGGATTGAGTCAAGAAATTCGCTCGGCCTTGGCCGGAGTATCCTTGACCCCGGATGGGGCGGAGCGCGTGATTGACGGTCACAAAGGGATGTCAATAAATGTCTATCTGGATGATCCCGGCGAGACGGATATGGTAAGCAGGATTGAGGATGAATATGGAAACAGGATTCAAGCCATTACGGATGTAAAGGAATCGTTGAAGAGTCAAAGCGCGGATATCACTTTTGCCATTTTCTCGCTCATGACCAGTATTCTCGTAATCACCCTCCTGATCTTATTCCTGATTCTGTATCTGGCCGTTAATACGATCATCCGCAAACGGAAGAGAGAATTAGGCGTTTTGAGAGCGATTGGCTATACCACCTTCCAGCTGAGGACGCAGATTGCCTTGGGCTTTATGCCGGTTGTCGTCCTCGGCGTAATGGTCGGCGGAGTGTTCGGCTCCCGATACTTTAATTCCGTGCTGAAGTTGATGCTTTTTGATTCCGGAGCCGCCAACATGAAACTTATCGTGAATCTTCCTCTGGTTATAATACTATGTACTGCAATTATTTTAGTATCCTATGCGGTCTCCATGCTGGTCTCACGCAGGATTAAGCAGATCACCCCGTACGGCTTGATAACTGACTAGAAATGTTTGCAGTCTGGCCGAGGCGCCAGAGAACTTTTAAAGTGACGGTGGACCTACTCCTAATCAAGATAGGGCGAAAAATCATGCAAGCAAGCCCATGTAGTCCGCTACAGGATCGCATGGGCTCTTTTTTACCATGATCCGCAGACGCGCGGATCTTTTTTGTATTCAACGAAAAAAAAAATCTGCACGAACCGTGTTGACATTATTGAACTACAGTTGTAGTATTGATTTGTAACTACAGCTGTAGTTTATAAAAACAAAAAATCATAGGAGAGGAGCATTACCAAATGAAGGCAGCGACGAAAGTAGCGATCGCGACACTAAGCAGCATTTTATTAATGGGTTCTTCCGTAAGTCTCGCGGCGAAGGCGCAGTCCAACGAGAAAGCCCAAGAAGCCACTGTTAAAAAAACAGACGAAGCAGCCAAGCCTATATCTGCAGAGGAAAAAAAGTTTATCGAAGCTGAGATCCAGAGAGTGAAGGAGTTGGCCCAAGAATCGGGTGATATGTATGTCCTGTATCATAAGTACCCAAAATTAAATAGCGGATTTGATATTAGCTATTGGGGAGGGATTCATGAATTCACAACATACGAGGACTACTTGAAAAAAGCTTCAACCCTGAAGGGATCCATTCTGCAGCAGCCTGCCAACCTGCCAAAGGGATATAAGTTTTTATCAGCGGTCATTGAAGGTCCGATCGAAGGAAAGTTCGTTGATGAAGTAAGGGCCGAAGGTAAGAAGAGCGGAAAGCCCATCTATGTGAAAAAGATCGATTGGAAAGAGGCGGCAACCATCCGTCTTAAATATGCGAGCGGAAAAGACACGCTGGGCTTTTCCAAGGATACGGTAGATTCGAAGGGAAGCAAGAAAAAAGGTTTCTTTGACGATAAGCTGCCGAAGAATGTCTTTCCAAAATACGTTTTTTGGAATGATGGCGGCAAATTCGAATACAGCATTTCAACCTCCTCTTTGGATATGTCCAGGAAACAGAAGATCGAAATGCTAAAAGCAGCCGTGAAAAAATAACATATTGCGCCAGCTATATTTTTTCTCGGACAGGCGCTCCAAAATACGATGACATGGGTTCTTTTGCAGATCATCATGCCCACAGGCGGTGCGAATCATTTTTTCGTGTAACAAAAACGAGAAATTACGCTCTGCCAAACAAGTTGACATTACTAAACTACAAATGTAGCATGTGTATTATAACTACATATGTAGTCTGAGTAAATTGACTTTGGAGGTTTCATGCATGAATCAAATACCACCGATTACGGATGCAGAGCTGGAAATTATGCGCGTATTGTGGACAAATCCGGACTGCCCTTCCAGCGAGGTCGTAAAACAAATGACGGATCAAATGGGGTGGAGCCCCAATACGACCCGGACGCTCCTCAGTCGTCTGGTGCAGAAGGAAGCAGCGGGTGCGAAACTGGAAAAGGGTTCAAAGCGCACCCAACTATTTTATCCGATCATCAGCGAGCAGGAGTATCTGCAGTCCGAAACCAAATCCTTCATGAAAAAGCTTTATGGGGGATCTTTAAAGCCGATGCTGGCCAACTTTCTGCAGGATAAAAAACTGAATGCGCAAGAAATCGAGGATCTAAAAGCATTGTTTGACGATAACCGCAGCGACGGGGAAACAGAAAAGAGAGAGCCCTGATGAGTCCTACATTGCATGAAAATTTATTGTCTTTTTTTGGCTGGGTGATTCGCGGATCGTTCATGGCCTCCATCCTGATCGTACTTGTGCTGATTCTACAGTTTCTATTAAGAAACAAAATTGAGGCTAGATGGAAATATTGGCTTTGGCTACCTGTAGCCATACGTTTGCTGCTCCCTTGGGCTCCGGAATCCTCGCTTAGCCTATACAATGTTTTGTCTTTGGAGGCCATAGCACCCGGTATTCATCAACAAACTCTAGTTTCATCGGGTGGGAAGGAAGCGGGGAGAATAAGCGAGGCGACGGTTCATGTTGAGCGCTCTATAAACCCGGAAGCAAGCGGAACCTCGGAAGTACCTGCTCCATCCCTTGAATCGGGACTCGTGCAGGAGAGCGGCTTTTGGTGGAATGGGTTCAACCAAATAGGCTTCACCAATACGCTGATTGCGGTTTGGTTTGCGGGCGTGCTGCTTCTTGCCGCGAAAACGGTATACGACCAGCTTCGATTGAAACAAGCCCTGCGCGCGGGCCGAAAGATAGATACGCCTTTTCTATCGGCAGTGTTTCACGAGACGAAACAGCAATTAGGCGTGAAGCAAAAAGTGCAATTTCTGTCCAGCGAGCGAATTCCTGGACCTGCCGTGGTCGGTTTTAGCAAGCCGGCGATCGCCATTTCGCCCAGTCTGCTCATCACGCTGAAAAAAGATCAACTTCAATATATTCTGGCGCATGAGTTCGCGCATATTCAGCGGCGGGATGTCGCCGTGAACTGGTTAATGCATATCATCCTGATCATCCATTGGTTTAATCCGTTATTATGGCTAGCCGTACGTAAAGCAAGACAGGATCAGGAGATGGCCTGCGATGCATGCGCGTTGAATCGGATGAGCCCGCAGCAAAACAATGCATACGGACAAACGATCATCCACGTGTTGGAGCATTTTTCAGGAAACCAACGCCAGCCGGGGCTTGCCGGCCTGTCCGCCACACATAAACAAATGAAAAGGAGACTTACGATGATTAAACATTTTCACAAAAAATCATACCGTCTATCCATTCTGGCAATGGGGATGATTATCGCGCTTGGCAGCGTGACATTGGTTAATGCTAAGGAAAGCGATGCAGGGAGCGTAACACCAAAGGCTTCCGTGCAATCGGAACAGGATTTAAAAGCTGCTGATATGATCTATCCCGAGGGAGATATAGACCGCGAGCTCTACAAGAAAGAACTGGAAAAGGCGCAGAAAAAAGCAGAAGTTGCAGCCAAGGCTCTAACTCCAGAGGAAAAGAAGTATATCGAAGCTGAGACCAATAGAGTGAAGAAGCTAAGTAATGAGACAGGCGATATGTACGTTCTGTATCATAAATATAAGGATCTTAACAGCGGATTCGACCTAAGTTATTGGGGAGGGATAGAAACATTTACCGCTTACGAGGACTACTTGAAAAGAGCTTCCACGCTGGAAGGTTCCATCCTGAAGCAGCCCGCCAACTTGCCGGAGGGATATAAGTTTTCCAAAGCGAGAATTGAAGGTCCAACTGAAGGCAAGTTCCTTGATGAAGTAAGGGCCGAAGGCAAGAAGAGCGGAAAACCTATCTATGCGAAAAAGATAGATTGGGAAGAGGCGGCAACCATCCGTCTTGAGTATACGAACGGGAAAGACACACTGGCCATTTCAAAATATACGTTGGACTCAGAGGGAAGTAAGAAGAAAGGCTTCTTTGAGGATGACTTCCCGGCGCATATCTATCCAAAATACGTGTTTTGGCATGAAGGCGGCTTCGAATACAGCATTTCAGCCACATGGGATATGTCCAAAGAACAGAAGATCGAAATGCTGAAAGCAGCGGTGCAGAAATAATATTTTGAGCAAGTCATTAAGCATCACAACCAATCCGGGAAATCCGGTGGCGAAAAAAAACTGATCTATTGGCTGAAATTGCGGTCAAGAAATAGAGTGCACTTTTCAATTTTGCAGTTCGTAGATCCTGATTCAAGGCCCAATATACGATTAAATAAAAAAAGCCTGGTTTTCCAGGCTTTTTTTATTTTGATCTTGCTATTTCTGAGATGCGGGGGTAGAATGTGAGTGATTCAACTTGTACGTACATTTATGATTTTATCTATATATTTGTTTATAGGTATGTACAAGTTGGTAAGCAAGCATTCATACAGGAGGCGTTATAATTATGAATTTGAAACCGCATTCTTTTTGGTTCGTCACCGGAAGCCAGCATTTGTATGGCCCCGAAACGCTGGAGCAGGTAGCTGAGCATTCCCGCATCGTGGCAACGGAGTTTGATAAAGATCCTGTATTTTCCTATCCCATTGTGTTCAAGCCGATCGTAACGACACCCGATGAAATATACAACCTGATTCTTGAGGCCAACAATGATGAGTCCTGCGCAGGTATTATGACCTGGATGCACACCTTCTCCCCGGCCAAAATGTGGATCGCGGGTCTATCCCAATTGCAGAAGCCGCTTCTTCATTTCCATACCCAATTCAACCGGGATATCCCTTGGGAAACGATTGATATGGATTTTATGAATTTGAACCAATCCGCGCACGGTGATCGCGAGTATGGTCATATTGGTGCCCGTCTCGGCATTGCTCGCAAGGTGGTTGTGGGCCATTGGGAAGACGGGGAGGTTCGAGGCAGCATTGCCGGCTGGATGAGGACCGCTGCGGCCTATGCCGAAAGCCGCAGGCTGAAAGTGGCCCGCTTCGGCGATAATATGCGCCAAGTGGCGGTAACCGAAGGGGATAAAGTAGAAGCCCAAATCAAGCTTGGCTGGTCCGTGAACGGTTATGGCATCGGCGATCTTGTGCAGTCCATGAATGAAGTCGGCGATGAAGAGGTTAAGGCGCTCCTGAACGAATATGCGGAGTTGTATTCCATAACCAAGGAAGGGCTTAGCGACGGTCCCGTGCGCGATTCGATTGCGTATCAAGCCCGGATCGAGATTGCGCTTCGTCGTTTCCTCGAAGAGGGCGGCTTTGGCGCATTCACGACGACCTTTGAGGATCTGCATGGAATGAAGCAACTTCCGGGACTCGCCGTACAGCGTCTGATGGAGTCGGGATACGGCTTCGGCGGGGAAGGGGATTGGAAAACAGCTGCCCTGACGCGTGTATTGAAGGTGCTTGCGGGCAATAAAAGCACTTCTTTCATGGAGGACTACACCTATCACTTCGAGCAAGGGAATCATATGATTCTTGGATCGCACATGCTGGAGGTATGTCCGACCATTGCACTGGATAAACCGACGCTGGAAGTTCATCCACTCGGGATCGGAGGCAAGGGAGATCCCGCGCGACTCGTGTTTAACGGCCAAGACGGCCCGGCGGTCAATGCTTCCCTGATCGATCTGGGTCACCGCTTCAGACTGCTGGTGAATGTCGTGGATGGCGTCAAGGTGGAGCAGCCGATGCCGAAGCTGCCGGTAGCCCGTGTGCTGTGGAAACCGCAGCCATCGCTCCGCGAATCTGCGGAAGCGTGGATATTGGCCGGTGGAGCGCATCACACCGTTCTCTCTTATGCCATGACGGCTGAGCATTTGAGCGATTGGGCGGAGATGGTCGGCATTGAAGCGGTCATTATTGATAAGGATACAACGATACCGCGCTTCAAGAACGAGCTCCGCTGGAGTGAAGCCGCATACCGCCTGCGGTAACTGGTTCTGTCAGCATTCCCCTGGCCTGTGTTACAATAGCGAGATAACTTAGGATTGCAGGTGATCCTAACATAATGAGTGCGTGAGGCTAGAGGTGAATGATGAATAATAGACGGATACCCAAATATATTGTATTAAAAAACGAACTGCTCTCCTGGTTTGAATCCGGCCGGCTTCAAGCGGGCAAACAAGTTCCTTCGGAGCATGAAATCGCCGACCAGTTCGGCGTAAGCCGCCAGACAGTCCGCCAAACCTTCGGCGAATTGGAGAAGGAAGGCTGGCTGGAACGGATTCAGGGCAAAGGGACGTTCGCTAGAAATCCCGGGCGGCGGGAGAGCAAGCAGGTTAAGACGATTGGCATCATAACAACCTATATCTCGGATTATATTTTCCCGCATATCGTTCGGGGAGCGGAGGCGGAGCTGCGCAGCAAGGGATACCGCCTGCTGCTCTCCAGTACCGATAACAACAAGGAGAAAGAGATGGAGAGTCTTCAACTCATGACCAGTCAGCCGCTTAGCGGGCTGATTATCGAGCCGACCAAGAGTGCGGAGGGCAACCCGAATTTGACGTATTTCCTATCCCTGCAGGAGAAGGGAATCCCGTTTTTGATGATCAATGAGAAGTATGGGGAGCTGGAATGTCCTTGTCTGAAGCTTGATGATGAGCTTGGCGGTTACAAGGCTACACGTCATTTGATCGAGAACGGACACCAGGCGATCGCCGGATTCTTCAAACGGGACGATCTTCAGGGTGTGAACCGGCTGAAAGGCTTCTTACGTGCGCATCGCGAGGCGGGAATTTCCGTTTCGCCGGAGCGGGTGGTTACGTATACAACGGAACAGAAGGGAAGTTTTCCGTATGATCAGGCCGTCCAGTTGCTGAAGCAGCCGGATGAGCTGCGACCGACGGGGTTTGTATGTTATAACGACGAGCTGGCTGTGTCTTTAGCAGAGGCTGCCGGACAATGCAGGCTGCAAATCCCGCAGGATGTGTCACTGGTCGGGTTCGATGATTCAACGCTAGCCGAAGCTTCCGGCGTGAAGCTGACAACGATGACCCACCCGAAGACAGAGATGGGGATTATGGCGGCCAGACAATTAATTAGCATGATTGAGCATCATAGCGTTATAGAGGATACGGTATTTCAACCGGAGCTGGTGGAGAGAGAATCGGTGAAGAAACGGTAGAGGATAAGGGAGTGAAAGGTCCGAAGTTTCGGACCCTTGTTTGCCAAGTTGTACGTACAACTACATTTTTGAAATATAGAGAGGAGCGGTTGTTCATGTTGGAGGATTTAAAGCAGCAGGTGCTGGAGGCGAATCTGGAGCTTCCGATGCACGGACTCGTTACCTTTACATGGGGAAATGTAAGCGGTATCGACCGTGAACAGGGACTGTTTGTCATTAAGCCAAGCGGCGTGCCTTACGAGGATTTAAAAGCGGACGACATGGTCGTGCTGGATTTGAAGGGAAATGTCGTTGAAGGCGATTTGCGACCATCCTCCGATACCCCGACACATCTGGTCCTCTATCAGAACTTTAAAGAGATCGGCGGAATTGTGCATACCCACTCTCCATGGGGAACGAGTTGGGCTCAAGCCGGACGCGCGCTTCCTGCTTACGGAACAACGCACGCCGACTATTTTTATGGGGAAATTCCGGTTACGCGGCCCATGACCCGCGAAGAAATCGAGGGGGCCTACGAGTTGGAGACGGGCAACGTCATTGTTGAGCGATTCGCAGACCTGGATCCGAACATGGTGCCTGGCGTGCTTGTCCATTCGCATGCGCCATTCGTGTGGGGCAAGGATGCGCATAACGCGGTTCATAATGCGGTAGTGTTGGAGGAGTGCGCCAAGATTGCAGCCCGGATGCAGCAGATTAATCCGGAAACCGAACCGATGGATCAGACGCTGCTGGATCGCCATTTTTTACGGAAGCATGGAGTTAATGCCTATTACGGTCAAAAGTAATGCTTGTATTCATCATTCATGATTTCATCTGTAGGAGGAAATGAGATGGGGAATAAATACACCATTGGTGTCGATTACGGAACGCAGTCCGGGCGTGCGGTGTTGGTTAATCTGGCTGACGGGCAGGAAGTAGCGGATCATGTTACGCCTTACCGGCATCATGTCATCGATGAGTTTTTACCGGTTTCAGGGAAGAAGCTGGAGCACGACTGGGCGCTTCAGCATCCGGGCGATTATCTGGAGGTTCTAAAGGTATCCGTGCCTGCCGTCATCCAGCAATCCGGGATTGATCCGGCGGATGTGATTGGCATCGGCATTGATTTTACGGCTTGCACCATGCTGCCGGTTGACGAGCTTGGGGAGCCGCTCTGCTTCCAACCGGAGCTGGCCGACCAGCCGCACAGCTGGGTTAAGCTGTGGAAGCATCATGCCGCCCAGCCGGAAGCGGACAAGATCAACGCGATTGCCGCCGAGCGCGGAGAAGCCTTTTTGCCCCGTTATGGCGGTAAGATTTCTTCCGAATGGATGATTGCAAAGGTCTGGCAAATTCTTGACGAGGCACCGGCGATCTATGAACGTACGGATAGATTCTTGGAAGCTACCGATTGGGTCGTTTCCCAAATGACAGGCCAGATTGTCCGCAACAGCTGTACGGCTGGCTACAAGGCGATATGGCATAAGCAAGACGGATATCCAAGTAAGGAATATTTTAAGGCACTGGATCCCCGGTTGGAGGATCTGGCCGATACGAAGCTGCGCGGAGAGGTCCGCCCCCTTGGGAGCAGCGCAGGCGGTCTGACTGAGAAGATGGCGGTGATGATGGGCTTAACTCCAGGGATTGCTGTGGCCGTCGGTAACGTTGATGCTCATGCCGCGGTGCCTGCGGTCGGTGTTGTCACACCGGGCAAGCTGGTGATGGCGATGGGTACATCGATCTGTCACATGCTGCTCGGTACCGAAGAGAAGCAGGTTGAAGGCATGTGCGGTTCCGTCGAGGACGGCATCATTCCCGGATTATACGGTTATGAAGCCGGGCAATCGGCAGTAGGCGATATTTTTGAATGGTACGTCGAGGAAGCGCTTCCTGCGTATGTAAAAGAAGCTGCGTCCGAGGAAGGGATTGGCGTGCACCAATGGCTTGAGCGGGAAGCGGCTGCATACAACCCGGGTCAAACCGGTCTGCTTGCACTGGATTGGTGGAACGGCAATCGTTCCGTGCTGGTGGATACGGATCTGACCGGGCTGATGTTAGGGATGACGCTGTTGACAAAGCCGCAGGAAATCTACCGCACCTTGCTTGAGGCGACCGCATTCGGCACGCGCAAAATCGTGGACGCTTTTCATGAGAACGGTGTCGCCGTGGATGTCCTGTATGCATGCGGCGGACTGCCGCAAAAGAACCGTCTCCTGATGCAGATCTATGCGGATGTTACCAATCGCGAAATTATGGTGGCTGATTCCAAACAGACCCCGGCGCTTGGCGCCGCGATGTTCGCCGCAGTCGCGGCGGGCCAGGCGCAAGGCGGGTATGATTCCATTATCGATGCCGCCGAGAAGATGGCACGGGTGAAGGAAGAGACCTTCAAACCGATTCCGGAGCATGTGGAAGTGTATGAGCAGCTGTATCAGGAGTACAGCAAGCTGCATGACTATTTCGGCCGGGGCGAAAACAACGTGATGAAGCGGCTGAAGCGGATTAAGCAAACGGCTGAATAGGCCCTGGCAGACCAGAAGCTTGTATAGACACGACAGGATGGGATGAAGGAGAGGAACGAACGTGACGGATTACTTGAACGATGCAAAAGGTTTAATGAACCGGATTAGGGAGCTACAGCCCGCGTTCCGCGGACTAGAAACCATGGTGCTTGGGCCCGGCGCTATGCATGACGTGCCTCCGTATCTTAAACGGCAGGGCCTTGGTTCACCGATCGTTGTTGCAGATGCGAATACGTATGAAGCAGCGGGTAAAGAGCTGGTGCAGTGCCTAAAAGCCGATGGTCTGAAGCCCCGGCTGTGTCTGATTCAGCCAGATGAGCAAGGCGACGTTGTGGCGGATGAACGCTCCTTAATGCAGCTGTTTATCGAAGTTGAGCCTGAAGGGATAGGATGCCTGGTCGCTGTGGGGTCCGGGACCATTCATGACATTACGCGCTTTGTGAGTCATCGGAGCGGCAAGCCGTTCATTTCGGTACCTACGGCACCTTCGGTTGACGGCTTTACTTCGGCGGGCGCGCCGATCGTGGTCCGGGGAGTCAAACAAACCTTTGCGGCCACGGCTCCGATCGCGATATTCGCCGATCCGGACATTCTAGTGAAGGCACCGCAGCCGCTGGTAGCGGCAGGTTTTGGCGATATGCTCGGCAAATACACATCGCTGCTGGATTGGAAATTCTCTTCGACCACGGCCGGTGAGCCCTATGATGATCAAGTGGCAGCCATTACGGAGAGGGCGCTTCAAGCTTGCATTCAGCATGTGGAAGCGATCGGCCAGCGCACGGACGAAGGCCTCCGCATTCTGATGACGGCTTTGATCGAGTCGGGGATCGCGATGCTGCTGTTCGGTCAGTCCCACCCTGCCTCCGGGGCGGAACATCATCTCTCGCATTACTGGGAGATGGAGTACTTGCGCCGCGGCAACCGGGCCCTGCTGCATGGTGCCAAAGTGGGGGTGGCCTGCAGCGAAATATCGAGCCTATATCACGACGCGGCCGATAAGGGAGTGTATCCTAATGCCAAGCCTACGCATTGGGAGACATATGGAGAGCAGGTTCGGGAGTGGCTGCGCAAGGTCCCTTCGAAGGAGAAAATTGCCGATCTGCTGCGGCAAGCCGGAGGTCCTTCCACCCTGCAGGAGCTTGGCATCGATGACGAGCTGTTCCGGGAGAGCCTGCGGGAGGCGCACAATCTGCGCGACCGGCATACCATTTTGAGGGCGCTGAACGAGGAAAAGGTTGAGGTAAGATCATAAGGAGAGTTATTTTAAGCGGATTGCAAGAAGCGAACTAAAGATTGCACAGTGATCGATTCTGGTTTTGCTATTCGCATCTTTATAGTAGAGATTATGTTTTGTCAAAGAAGAAAGGGACTTTCAATGATCATTGAAAGTCCCTTTTTGTGTATTGAAATTCAGTATATTATTTTGGACGCGCGGAGCAGATCGCTGGGGCAAGCTTCGGTGATTTCTTTTATTGTATATGCCGTAACAGATAGATTAAGAACGCTTGGAAAATAATAAACATAATTTACGGATATATAGAAAATAATTTTCTTGTAAGCATTTACATTTAACTTTTTGTTTGATAGGCTATGGATAAAGCAGCAAATCATACATCACTAAATCAGAAGGAGCGAGGATGATATGGGAAACAGGCTGAAGTATGATGTGGTGGTCATGGGCGGCGGCATATCGGGTGCAATGGCGGCCGTTGCGGCATCCAGTTTAGGGGTGAAGACGCTGATCGTAGAGTCCCATGGGTTTCTTGGCGGGACACTTACTGCGAATGGGGTAGGGCCGATGATGACATTCCATGCTGGAGAGAAGCTTGCCATTCAAGGGTTTACAGATCAGCTGATTGAACGGCTGAAGAAGCAGGGCAAGTCGCCGGGGCATATTTTCGATACGGTGGGCTTTACGTATTCGGTTACCCCGTTTGATGCCGAAGCGATGAAGCATGAGCTGGAGCTGATGGTTACCGAGAGCGGAGGGGAGATTCTGTATCATACAATGCTGGCTGGCGTGAAGACCGAGGACGGGCGAATCGTCGGCATTACGGTATGCAACAAGTCCGGTCTAAGCGACATCGAGGCCTCCGTGTTCATCGACGGGACGGGAGACGGCGATTTGTCCGTCGGGGCAGGGGCCGAGTTCACCAAGGGCAGGGAATCGGATGGGGCCATGCAGCCGATGACGTTGAAGATGAAGATGTACAACGTCGACATTCCGAAGGTAAAACAATATATTCACGCCCATCCGGAAGACTTTCCACTGTATCAGGGCGACACGTCCATCATCGAGAAGGCGCCTCGCTTGTCGGTAGGCGGGTTCGACAGTCTGTTTAAACTGGCGAAGGAGAGGGGCGAGATCTCGATTCCGCGAGAGAATGTGCTATTCTTCGAGACCAACAACCCAGGCGAGGTCATCCTGAATACGACCCGGATCCTCGGTCATGATCCGACGGATGCGTTCAGTCTGAGCAAGGCGGAGATGGAAGGGCGGAAGCAGTGCCGCGAGTTAGAGCTGTTCATGCGTAAGTATATTCCGGGCTTTGAGCATGCGGTCGTGGAATCGACCGGCCCGAATATTGGCATTCGGGGATCCCGCCAGATTAAGGGCGTGTACACGCTGACGGCCGATGATTTGCTGGAACAGCGGCTGTTCGAAGATACGATCGCGCATTCTGGCTACCCGATCGATATCCATAGTCCGGACGGCGAAGGTACGAAGCATCAGAAGCTGGAATGGGGCGGTATGTACAGCATTCCTTACTCCTGTATGGTCACGGATTCTGTGCAGAACCTGATCGTCATCGGCCGATGCATTTCGGCCACCTTCGAAGCGCAGGCAGCGATGCGGACGACACCGACGACGGGGGCGATCGGCCATGCCGGCGGGGTAGCATCCGCGTTGGCCGCGAAGAAAGGCGTTCGCGTCCGGGATGTGGACATCAAGGAAGTGCAGTCCGTGCTGAAAGCACAGGGCGCTTATTTAGAAATATAGATGAAGATAAGCCTATTGAGAACTTGATTCGAGAGGAGAATACAACGTGACATCTTTCATGTGGGTTCAAGCCATCGGCATTTTACTTGTTTTTCTTGTGTTTGTCGGGTTAATGATGACCCGGAAGCTTCCGACCATTCTGGCACTGCCCTTGATGGCGATTCTGTTTGCCGTCATTGCCGGCGTGCCGTGGATGTCGAACGATCCCGAGACGACCACGATTGCCAAGACGATTCTGTCATCCGGCTCGATGAGGTTATCGGGCGCCATCGCGGGATTAGTGTTCGGGGCCTGGTTCGGACAAATTTTGAATAAAGTCGGCATTACCAAGTCGATTATTCGAAAAGCGGCCGAACTCGCAGGCGACAAGCCGATGCTGATTGCGGTTCTGTTTTTCGCAACCGCATCCATTATTTTCTCGGCGGCCGGTGGACTGGGCATGGTCATCCTGGTCGGTACGATCGTCATTCCGATTATGCTGACGGCAGGCATCTCCCAGTTTGTCGCATCGATTGTCGTTATTTCCGCCGTCGGCGTCGGCGCGCTGTTCAACGTCTCCAACTGGGCCGTTTATGTTGATGTGCTGGGCCTCTCGGTTCAGACGATTGCGGATTATACGCTGGTCGCCGCGCTGCCGCTCATTCTTGTGTCGCTCGGGATGATTATATTCTACATTAAGCGGGACGGCAAAGGCCGCAAAGCGTGGGCGATGCCGACGGCTTCCGGCGGAGAAGGCAAAAAGGTGCCTGCCTTTGCCCTCATTAGCCCGCTAGTGCCGGTCATTCTCGTCTTTGCATTCAAGCTCGACATTGTCCCGGCGGTGGTCATCGGCGCATTGGTTACGATACTGCTGACCTGGCCGAAGCGGCCGATTCATGTCCTGTCCAGTGCGCTGGTGGAAGGGATTCAGGACGTTGCCGGTGCGATGGCGCTCATGATCGGCATCGGAATTTTGTTGAATTCCGTTATGGCGCCACAGGTGTCGGCACTGATCAGCCCGTTGATTGAAGCTGTACTGCCGACCAACCCGTTGATGTACATTCTGTTCTTCACGTTGCTATCTCCGCTCGCCATCTATCGTGGTCCGCTGAACGTATGGGGCCTTGGCAGCGGCATTGCTGCTCTGTTCGTCACGGCGGGTATGACCCCGGTCGCGGCGATGCTGGCGCTGCGCGTCGTCAGCAATGTGCAGGCCGTATCCGACCCGACCAACTCGCATAATGTGTGGGTCGCGGATTTTACGAAGAGCGACATTAACGATATTTTGAAAAAGACGCTTCCTTGGATGATGGTTGCGGTGCTGATTTCGATGGTGTTGGGTTCATTCATGGTCTTTTAGAAGCAGATAGAATCCGGGCGGAGACTTGCGAGTGTCTGCCCGTTGTTGCAGGAGGAGAACGATGGAGAGAAGAAAAGTAAGGGTCGGGATTGATGTCGGAGGCACCTTCACGGATGCGGCCGTCATTGACAATGAGACGTACGAGGTTATTGGGAAGATGAAAATTCCGACGACACATCATGACGAAGATGGCGTGGCGAAAGGGATTGTACAAATATTGAAGCGGATTTTGGAGAGCGAGGGCATTGCTCCGGACGATGTGACCTTTATCGCCCACGGGACAACGCAAGCGACGAACGCCTTGCTGGAGGGGGATGTGGCCCGTGTCGGCATTATCGGCATGGGTTCCGGCCTTGACGGCATGAGCGCGCGCTCGGAGTCGAATCCCGGGGACATTGAGCTGGCGCCGGGCAAATATTTGAAGACATACCACACGTACCTTGATTCCAAAAATTTGCGGGATGAGGATATCGAAGCGGCGATTGACGAACTAGCGCGGCAGGGGGCGGAAGTGATCGTCGCTTCCGAGGCGTACAGCGTTGATGATCCGGCCAATGAGCTTCGTGTCGTTGAGATAGCGAGCCGCAAAGGTATGTATGCTACCGGCGGGCATGAAATTTCCCAGTTGTATGGACTCAAGACACGGACAAGAACGGCGGTCGTGAATGCATCTCTCATTCCGAAAATGATGGAAACGGCGAACATGACGGAGAAATCCGTCAAACATGCGAATATTCAATCCCAGCTCATGATTATGCGCTGCGACGGCGGCGTTATGAGTATCGACGAGGTACGCAAACGTCCGATATTGACGATGCTGTCGGGACTTGCCGCCGGTGTTGCCGGTGTGCTGATGTATGAAAAGGTGTCGGACGGCATCTTTTTCGAGGTCGGCGGCACAAGCGTCGATATTTCCGTCATCAAAAACGGGAAGGTCATGATCAAGAATGCCCAAGTCGGCGGCCACCGGACTTATTTGCAGTCCTTGGATGTCCGGACGCTTGGCATTGCCGGCGGAAGCATGATTAAGGTGGCGAACGGGAACATCATCGATGTCGGTCCGCGAAGCGCCCATATTGCGGGCCAGGAATACGAGGCGTTCGCCGGGGCGGAGCAGATCGTCAATCCGAAGGTCAAGTTCGTCAGCCCGCGGGAAGGGGATCCGGCCGAATATATTATTTTGGAGAGTGAGACCGGCAAGGAATTCTCCTACACACTGGCCGGCGCGGCCAACATTCTCGGCTATATTCCGGAGGGCGATTACGCGCGAGGGAACAAGGAAGCGGCCGTGCGGGCATGGGAAGCCCTTGCTGACCATGTAGGCCTGAGCATCGAGGAGGCCGCCAGACAGGTTATGAATATCGCGATTGATAAGACGATGAAGACCGTCAAAGAGATGATCGAAGACTATGAGCTGGATCGCTCGTTTGTGACGTTGGTCGGCGGCGGAGGCAGCGGGGCTGTGCTCGTTCCGGCGATGGCGGAACGGGAGCAGTTCCGCTTCCAGATCGCGAATAACGCGCCTTATGTATCGACCATAGGCGTCGCCCTTGCGATGGTGAAGGAGCAGTTGGAGAGAACCGTCGTGAATCCGACGGAAGAGGATATCAAGCGCATTCGGTCCGAGATCGTCGAGCGCATCGTCAAATCCGGCGCCAGTGAGGATACGGTCGAGGTAACGATCGAGATTGATAGCCAGAAAAATATTTTGCGGGCAGTCGCTACCGGCTCGACAGAGCTTCGCTCCAAAGATCTGGGTCAGCAAGCGCTGTCTGTCGAGGAGATGGCCGCCATAGCCGCTAGCTCAGTCGATCAACCGGCGGCCAGCATGATGCTGGCGTCCCAGTGCGGCCGATGGAGCCTATTCGCCTGCGAGGAGACGAAGAAATCATTTTTCGGACTGATCAAGAAGAAAACGACCTATGTGAGCGTGCTCGATCGGGAAGGCGTCGTTCGGTTCAAGAAGGGGAACGTCCACTTCACGAAGCTGACCAAGGCTCAGTTCGGGGACCGATTACAAGATTTTTTGGATGACAATACGATCTACTCCGATGCAAACGCGACGATCCCGAAGGTATTTGTCTTTTATCGGGAGAAGATGCTCGATTTGACCGGAATGCAGACGAAGGAGCAGTTGATGTCGATCCTCGAGATCGAGACGGAGATGCTGACACAGGAAGAAGAATTGATCGTCGTTGTTTATCAATAAGGAGGGAAAGGTATGCCGGAGCCGGACGAGGTTATTCGCCGATTGATGGAAGAGGAAGGGGCTGATGAGTTACTGGCGTGCGCGGAGCTGGGGCAGGACCCCCTTTTCCACAAAATACCGAAGGATCGAATAGCGTACTATGTAAGCATGTCGCTGAAACGGGGCAGAGAGACGGCGGCTGCCTACAAGAACAAGGGCAAGTCCATCCGGGAACTGTGTCAGATGGAAGGCTTACAGTATCAAGTGACGAATCGGTCCGGCACTTTCCACAACGTCAGCTTCCGTGCGCAGATTGATTTCGCGAAGAGCCCGCCGGCGATTATCATCTATGCCTCGTCGCTCCACGATATGCGGAAGGCGTACCGGACGGTGATGGGGAATGGATGCGAGGAGCGGGAACAGGAGCTGGAGCGGCTGATCGACCTTCATTTAGCACATGAGTTTTTTCATTATACGGAATACCGGGCGGGGCAGTTCACGAATGAGACGCTGGAGCCGATTGATATGTTCAAGCTGGGAAGCTGGTATACGAAGAGGTCAAGCATTGTGAAATGCAGTGAAATCGCGGCGCATGCATTCTGCAAAACGATACTGGGCCTGCCCTGCTTGCCGAATGTGCTCGATTACGCGTTTCTTGTAGAGACGAGGGCGATGGATGCAGGTGAGCTTAGCCGGCGGGTGGAATATTGGAAGATGATGTTGGCCTGATTTTATCATTACTTCCCTTGATATGATATAATGGGGTGTACTGGCGAAGTTACCGGATTCGCATTTTTCCCATTGGCAGTCAGGAGGAGGTACCATGTCTTCACAGGTTCCGGCGGTTATCGCAAAAATTGTATCGCAAACTCAAAAACTAACATACGGTGAAAATCAGATCGCCAATTTTGTTATACACAATCCGGAATTCATCACCCGTAACACCATTACGGCTATCGCGAATGAAATCGGTGTGTCCGAGACAAGCATCAACCGTTTTTGCAAAAAGGTGGGCTTCAAAGGGTTCAACGATTTTAAAATCGCGTTCGCCCAGGATGCGTTTTACCGGGATATGCAGGCCAAGAAGAAAGAGAGACGCGAGATTAACGTCATTGATGCGCTGGCTCTCGACTATAACGAACTGATCGTTAACACTTCGGCGCTCATTACGGAAGATCAGCTTCATCAAGTGGTCAAGCTGCTGAAGGGCGCGCGCCGAATCCTCCTCATCGGCTTGTTCGATTCGTTCCTCGCGGCCATGGCATTGAAGAACCGGCTCGCGATTATCGGCGTTCATGCTGATGCAATAAATGACAGCAGGGAGATGAAAATCGCGGCCTCCCAATGCGGTCCTGAGGATGTCGTAATTGCCTTCTCGCGTTCAGGTTCGACCCGGGAGATTATCGATGCCGTCAACATCGCGCAGGTCAATCAGGCCAAGACCGTGGCAGTCACCTGTTATGACTCATCAGCGATTACAGAAAATGCGGTGGTCGATATTATTGCGCCAGATAAAATCTCGGTCAATAACAGCGCTTTTATGTCCAACCATATCACGTTTCTGTTTGTCGTCGATCTCATTATGAGCGTTTTCATTTCATCGGATAAGCAGTATTTGAAGAAAAAGCTGGACAGCGAAGGGATATTGGCAAGCGATCAATCGATAACGAATTATTTTCTGTGATTGTAGAAACAAAACGCTCTTGTCGCGCAAATGCGCGGCGAGGGCGTTTTTTAATGCTGCTTATGACTTGTTGTTTTGGTGGTAGTGGGAAAGGAGGAGCGCGAGCAGATATTCGATATTCTTATCGTTCAAGCCCGCGCCTGCTTTCAGCATGTTTAACCTACTATAGTGATTCTAATTCACCCTTCATTCGACTCTCTAGCCTTCCTTCACATCATACAGTACGCGAGCCAACAGGTCCTGGCTATAGTTGCCGAAATGCTTGCCGTAAATGGTTAAGCCGCGTTTATTAACAGATTGCTCGTTAACGGCGATCCTGAAGGTGAGTTCGCTTTTGTAATCAAGCTGAATCTGGTCCAGACCAACATCCGAGATGCGGCATCCATCGATAAAGCTGCCTTCCTTATTAATTCGGATTAGCTTCAGCATGCCGTATTGGTTCAAATGAGGCGGCCACCATTCGGGGTTGAAAGTACCGCGTTTGTCCCCGAAATCCCCCGGACTTGTCCAGCTGCCAATCTCGATCCCGTTTACGTAAAAGAAAATGTCCGATGGATAATTGTCGCAATATCCCGGCGCCTCGGAGCCAAGCTCTAACGAGAATTGAATCTCGCGGAACGATTGATTGGACTTCAAATAATTCGGGATCCGGTATTCCAGGAATCCTTCGGTAAGCCAGATGATCTCCGAGTTGATCCGCTCCGGATCGGCGAAATAGCGCGGATCGTCAAAATCTCCGATGATGCTGTCCTTGGTCGCAAGCCCGCAGGTCGGGGTAGCCTGGTAATCACTGTAATGGCCAACCTGAATCTCCACCTCGTACAAGTTATCCATATCCTTGCTGCGAAGATCAACCATCAGGGTGTCTTTATTCAGGTAGCAGATCTTCTGAATGCCGTGTTTACCACCCGTGGTATTAATTTCGATCAGGCCACTATCTTCCAATTTCTTGATATGCATGGTAATAGCGCCATTGCTGAGGTTCAGCCTGTTCGCGAGATCGTTTAAGTTTAGACTTTGGTTCTTGGCCAGCAGTTCCAGAATTTGAATGCGAATTTCCGAGCTGAGCGCTTTAAAGATATCAAGCCCGCTCATTAAATCTTTAATGTAGATCATCTTATCTCAAACCTTCTTCCGATTAAAGGATTTATATAACGATGATAATAGGTACAGAGGGGTAAAGAGGTTTATTTTAAACAATTATAAATCAATATGTGCGTTAAATAAAGATGTGATCTAATTCTTCAAAAATTTCATTTGAAAACCAAGAATTCCAATACTCAAAATCACTTTATTTTAAATTATTATAAAAATAATAATTCGGAATACAAGAAAAACAAGTGTTTTACACCGCCATTTAGCTGATTTTTAGAATTAATTTCTAATATATATAAATCATTTTATGTTTGTGTATTTACAGCAAACCTCCCATATGATATTTTATATTTGAAAACGAATTCATTCAGTATTATTTGAAATGATTCATAATTACATCAACGGAAGGTGAAGGACTTGGCAGCTGAGAAATTGAAAGCACGAATGATCGTGGATAAGTCGTTTCGGATCGCGCAAGTTGATAACCGCATATATGGTTCGTTCATTGAACATCTTGGCCGCGCTGTATATGGCGGCATTTACGAACCCGGCCATGAAACTGCGGATGCAGGTGGTTTTCGTAACGACGTGAAGGATTTGATCAAGGAACTGGATGTCCCGATTATAAGATATCCCGGCGGAAATTTTGTGTCAGGTTATGACTGGGAAGATGGCGTAGGTCCTGTAGCCGAACGGCCGAAACGGCTGGAGCTGGCGTGGAGAACGCTGGAGCCGAACGATGTCGGCACGAATGAGTTTATTTCCTGGGCCAAGGAAGTGGGCTCGGACGTTATGATGGCCGTGAACCTGGGTACTCGGGGGATCGACGCTGCCAGAAATCTGCTGGAATACACCAACCATCCCGGAGGCACATACTGGAGCGATCTAAGACGCAGTCATGGTTATGAACAGCCGCACAAGATCAAAACCTGGTGTCTTGGCAACGAGATGGATGGGCCTTGGCAGATCGGACACAAGACCTCGACAGAATACGGCCGACTTGCACTGGAAACGGCAAAAGCCATGCGGCTCGTCGATCCGACCATTGAACTGGTTTCATGCGGAAGCTCGAGCACCGGGATGCCGACATTCCCTGAATGGGAAGCCGTAACGCTGGATCATACGTACGAGGCGGTTGATTACATATCGCTGCATCAATATTACGGTAACCGTGATAACGATACCGCCAACTATCTGGCACTTTCCCTGGATATGGATCACTTTATTCATACGGTCAAATCCACCTGCGATTACATCAAGGCCAAGAAACGCAGCAAAAAGACGATGTATCTCAGCTTCGACGAGTGGAATGTCTGGTACCATTCCAATGACGCTGACAGGCAGATTGATCCATGGAGCATCGCTCCGCCGCAGCTGGAGGATGTATATAATTTCGAGGATGCGATTCTTGTCGGCAGCATGCTGATCACCTTCCTGCGCCACGCAGATCGGGTGAAGATGGCTTGTCTGGCACAGCTCGTCAACGTAATCGCGCCGATTATGACCGAGAACGGCGGCCGTTCTTGGAAGCAGACCATCTTTTATCCGTATCTTCACGCTTCGAAATTTGGCCGGGGCGTATCGCTGCTACCTATCGTCGAATCACCGAAGTATGATTCCAAGGATTTTACCGATGTTCCGTATCTTGATAGTGCGGTCGTTCATAATGAAGAGGATGAAGAAATTACGATTTTTGCCGTGAACCGTCATCTGGAGGAAGCATTGGAGCTGGAATGTGATGTGCGCAGCTTTGAAGGCTACCGGTTGCTGGAGCATATCGTGATGGAGCATGAGGATCTGAAAGCGGTGAATACCGCATCTGAGGAAAAAGTCAAACCACATCATCAGGGTGGAGCTAAACTCGATAACGGTATGGTTACCGCAAGGCTTGCCAAGGCATCATGGAACGTTATTCGCTTGAAAAAAGCTTAAGGAAAAGCAGCGGGCAGTTCTCACCAGGGGCTGCCCCATCTCCCAAACAGTCATATCAAATTACACACATTATGAAAGCGCTTTATTTCTGGATGGTAGCAGAAGTACCGATTTTTGAAGTGTAGGTTTGTATGAACGAAAATTAAGGGAGGTCCAGTATGATGATGAAAAAATGGATGATTGTATTCACGGTATTATGTATGACATTGTTCTTGTGGGGATGCGGTAAATCGAACAATGCCGGCGGCGAAACCTCGGTTCTGGATGGAGGGGCAGGGGAAAGCGCCACAGAGCTGTCTTATTGGACGTTTGTTGAGCTGCACGGACAGCATTTTGAGAAAATGCTGGGCAAGTGGAATGCCGAGAATCCCGAACGCCAGATTAAACTGAACGTGACGGTCATGCCGTATGACGACATGCATAACAAATTATCCATTGCGGTTCAATCGGGGACTGGGGCACCCGACATTGCGGATATCGAGCTTGGGAAGTTTCCGGATTTTCTGTCCGGCACGCCGCAGCTGGAACCGCTCAATGATGTCATTGATCCATACCGGGACACCATCGTTAAATCCCGAATTGACCTATACAGCAAGGAAGATACGAATTACGGCATCCCGACCCATGTTGGCGCGTCCGTTGCCTTCTATAATACCGAGATTTTGGAGGAGGCTGGGGTTAACTATCAGGATATCGTAACTTGGGAGGATTTTAAGCAGGCAGGTATCCAGGTGTATGAAAAAACAGGCAAGTACATGGGAACAGCCGATACAAGCGCAGCCTGGCAAGCTTCCATGCTATTGGCGCAGCAAGGCGCGGATCTGACAGACGATTCCGGCAATCCGATCGTGAACTCGGAAGCGATGGTGAAAGCCATGACGCTCCTCAAGGACCTGCAGGATAACAATGTCATAGCAACCATTGCCGGCGGCCAGCCGGATACCGAAGAAGCATATGGAGAGTTTAATGCAGGAAATTATGCTACGGCTTTCATGCCGCTGTGGCAAATGTCCAGATACACCAACTACATGTCAGACTTGTCCGGGAAAATAGCCATCGCGCCGATACCGGTCATTGAAGAAGGAATGCCAAGATCGGTTGGCGGCGGCGGTACCGGCACGGTTGTTACCAAGACCGCAAAAGACGTACAGCTGGCGAAAGACTTTCTGGCATTTGCCAAGCTGTCCCTGGATGCCAATAAAGAGATTTGGAACACGCTTGGATTCGATCCGGTCAATATGGACGTTTGGGATATGAAAGATGTTACGCACAATGCCGAGAATCAGTTCGTCAAATATTTTGTTAATAACCCGTTTGATGTCTTGAATGAGATCCGAGATGAAATCCGGTTAATCAAATCGACCTCCGCATCGCCTACCATCAACAACGTCCTGTGTACAACAACCTTTAATGAGATTTTCGAGGATGGCAAAGACATTACTGAAGCTTTGAACGACGCCCAGAAACAAATCGAACAGGAATTGAAATGATACTCGCTCATAGGGTACCAAAACATAGAGCTGCTCATGGAATCGTTAATGGGCGGCTCTCATTAAAGGAGTAGAATCATGATTAAAAAATTTCTGTACTCGCAAAAGGTTGCTCCTTATGTGTTTGTTCTGCCGTTTATTCTGGTGTTCCTTATATTCTGGGTGCTGCCGCTGGGCAGCTCATTTGGCATGAGCTTTCAGAAGACGCAGCTGGGGCAGGAAGCAGATTGGATCGGTTTGGCTAATTACGGAAAGCTGATGGGGGACGGCGTCTTTCTGAAGGCGGTCACGAACAGCGCGATTTACATGATCCTGACGCTCCTTATCCTGATTCCGTTTCCGATGCTGTTCGCGGTATTGATTAACAATAAGTTCATGTGGGGAAGAGAATTTTTTAAATCGTCCTTTTTCTTCCCGGCACTGACGTCGGTTGTTGTCGCAGGCACCATTTTTCGGCTGATGTTCGGCGAGATGGAAGGGTCGCTCATTAACAGTATACTGGGGTGGTTCGGGATCGACCCGGTGAAGTTTCTGAAGGGACAGGTTACCGGTTTTATTGCTCTGGTGGCACTTGCCACATGGCGGTGGACGGGCGTTAATATGCTCTATTTTTTATCCGGGCTCAAAAATATCCCGGGTGAATATTATGAGGCGGCATCCATCGACGGGGCCTCGGCCTTTCAGAAGTTTACCAAAATCACGATGCCATTGTTAAAGCCAACCACGATTTATGTGTTAACGATCAGCATTTATGCGGGGCTTGCCATGTTTATTGAAAGCATGATGCTCTGGAACGGCAACAACTCCCCGAAAAATATTGGCCTCACGATAGTCGGTTATCTGTACCGTCAAGGCATTGAGAAGAACAATCTGGGTTATGCGGCCGCTGTAGGGATTGTGCTGCTGGCGATCACTATGATCATTAATCTGACGCAGCTGACGCTCTCCGGCATGTTCAAGAAGGAGGATTGAGGATGAGAAGAGAAACGCTGATCAAAATAATCCTCTTCATTTTGTTCTCCATACTGTGCTTTCTGATCCTGGTCCCTTTTTATGCCGTCACCATCGCTTCCTTTAAACCGGGCGAGGATTTGATCCGGTATGGACTGAATTTGAAATTTGACCTGTCGGTGATGAGCCTGGACAATTTCAACTACCTGTTTACAGGCGATCATTCTTATTTTATGTGGTTTTTTAACTCCTTGCTCCTTACGGTGGTGCAGGTTACGTTAACCCTGCTGGTCAGCGCAACGGTTGCCTATGGGTTTGCAGCCTATGATTTCATCGGCAAAAATTTCCTGTTCATCTGCGTGCTTCTGATTATGATGGTTCCTTTTGAAATTCTTCTTCTTCCGTTATACTCCCTGACGTACAACCTTGGCCTTATGAATTCGTACTCGGCGATTGTGCTGCCGGGGATCGCAAGCGCGGCTACGATCTTTTTCTTCAGGCAGTATTTAAGAGGGGTTCCAAAAGAAATGATTGCGGCAGGGCGGGTGGACGGCGCGACGGAATACGGTATCTATGTACGGCTGATCTTACCTGTGATGAAGCCATCCTTCGCTGCCATGGCGATCCTGAACGGCATGAACAGCTGGAACAACTTTCTGTGGCCGTTTATGGTACTCAGCGATGATGGCAAGTATACCCTTCCGATCGGATTGAAGACGCTCTTGACCCCTTACGGGAACAATTATGACTTATTGATTGTCGGCTCCTTCTTCTCGATCATTCCGATCTTTATTTTGTTCATGGCCTTCCAGAAGTATTTTATCGATGGGATGACGGCGGGGGCGGTGAAAGGATGATCACTCGATAGGAAGGGCCTGACCTTGCATGAGGCATCTCAAATCCTTTATGATACAAGGAAACCTGCGTGTTTCATGTTTGATTTGATGAATGAGGTGACCGTATCGTGCATCCTGTAACTCGGGCTCTATTGTGGATTGGCGGCGCTCTGATCGTGATCGGGCTGCTCTGGCCTGTCATTGGACGATTTGTCGGCCGGCTGCCGGGTGACATCGTGGTGGATAAACCCCATGTCAAAATTTATTTTCCGATCGTAACCTGCCTCGTCATCAGCGTGGTGGGCTCATTAATTCTGTTTCTGATCCAGCAGTTTCGTAAATAGCAGAGATATCATAAGAAAAACGTCTATCGACGTACTTTCTCGGAAGACAGACCGCGGTTTGAGGATGTTTTTCTTGCGATATCAGGAAGGCCTAAGAGCTTCGGAGTTTATACTTTCTGATAAAAAAACAGGCCGGCTAGGGCAAACCCTTAGCCGGCCTGTTTATATGGAAGAGAGAAACTTACTTCTGAATGATGGTAATCTCGGCATTCGGATCCAGGCTTCTCACGATGGATTTGAATCTGGGCATCTCCAGAATGTGAACCCGATAGATCAGCTGCGTCGAACCGATGGTTTCACCTTCATACATAGAGTCATCTTTAGGGTCAGCAGTTTGGGAATCATACCCCATGATGGCTTTCATGGTATGCTGGATTTCCACTTCGCTCACGCTGCGAATCCGGACCTCTCGTTTAAGCGGAAGGCTCGAAGTTGTAATACGTCCGGTCTCTAGTGCCATGAGACATGCGATCGCAGAGTACATCGCTCGTTCCCAGCCGAGAAGCAGTCCTGCCAATGTCAGTACGCATGTATTGACCATGATATGGATGTATGGCAGCTTCAAGCGGGTTAGCAGATGTGATATCTGCTGCGGAATCTTGGGCATTTGGAGTGAGTCCAGGACGACGCCGTAACGAAGGCCGAGACCGATGCCCAGCCCAAGGAAAATGCCGCCGATGCCTGCGCTCCCGATCTTGCTGTCGATGAGAGCGGGAACCGGAAAGAACAGGATCGAGCATACGGAAAAAGTAAGCAGCCCGACGGTGGCAATGACGGCTTTTTCCCGGTTGGCCCCACGGTAGACCAGCAGGAGCAGGGGCAGATTTAATGCAAACAGAAACATGCCTGTATGAAGTCCCGTCAGATGCGAGGCGAGCGCGGAAATTCCCGTTACGCCGCCCGCGATGATGCCGCCGGGAACAAGAAATAAATCCAAACCGAACGCCGCTATCAGGCCTCCGATGGCAGCCATGCTCATTCTTCTTCGTATACTTGCCTTGCTTACGGTCTCTTGCGGACCGTTCGTTACCCGAACATGGGCTTGAACCATAGGCAATGTACCCTCCTTTATCCGCTTGCACTTTCATCCTTTAGCTTCGGTTTAACCGGTTTCTTCTCCTTATAGTCTTTAAATTTAATGATTTTGTTCAAGAAGTTATACACATGCTTGGACTCCTTGGTGAGCAGCGGTCCGAGAATAGCTAGTATCAGCACATACAAGGCTGCGAACGGTTGGATGAAGGTTGCAAGTCCGCCCGCTTTACCCATATTAGCGAGAATAATGGAGAATTCCCCGCGGGATACGATGGTCAGACCGATATTGGAGGATGCTTTGGAGGACAATCCTGCACTGCGTCCTGCAAGCATACCTGCAATAAAGTTACCAAGGAGTGTGATGATAACGGCGATTAGCGATAACCACACAGCTCCGCCAAGCTCGGAAGGTACAATCGTTAAACCGAAGCTAAAGAAGAATATGGCTCCAAAGAAATCACGGAATGGTAATATCAAATGCTCAATGCGTTCACGATGCTCCGTCTCAGCCAGGACAAGCCCGACGAGCAGAGCGCCGATCGCCTCGGCAACATGAATCGTTTCGGCGAATCCTGCGAGCAGGAACAATGCGCCAAAAACAACCAAGGCAAACAATTCGTTCGACCGTATATTTAATACCTTATTCAGGAGCGGTACGGCTTTACGGCCAATAATAAGGACAAGCAGCATAAATCCAAGGGCGATTACCGCAGATATCAGTACTCCGCCCAGCGATGATGATCCGCTTAATACGAGGCCGGAGAGAATAGAGATATATACAGCCAGGAACACATCCTCGAACATGATAATACCGAGAATCATTTCAGTTTCGGGATTCGCCGTTCTTTTCAAGTCAACCAGCACCTTGGCTACGATAGCGCTTGAGGAGATAGTGGTAATTCCCGCAACAATGAGTGTTTCCGCGACCGGGAATCCGGAAAAGATCCCGATCATCAGTCCAAGTGTAAAGTTAATGGCAATATAGATGCTGCCACCAACTACGATGGACTTCCCTGATTTAATTAACCGGCCGACCGAGAATTCGAGGCCAAGATAGAACAGAAGGAACAGTACGCCGATGCGACCCATAAAGTCGATGAACGGAGCACTTTCTATAAAACGAAAATCGAATGATCCAAAATGAAAAGCATGAGGCCCTACCGCCATCCCAATCAGAATGTAGAAAGGGACGACGGAAAACCGGAGTTTAGCTGATAGCAACCCCGCCAGGGCGATCAGGAAAATCGCCAGTCCAACTTCTAAAACCAAATGATCCATTCATCAACCACGTCCGTTCATCAAGATTTGTTTAAATAGCCGCTGTTGTTGACGTTCACCAACGACAACGAGTGTCGAGTCCGGTGTGATGATAACGTCAGGGCCGGGATTGATTTGTTTACTGTTTTTATCAACTGTCGCAATGATGGTTGCACCTGAGGCTTGGCGCACGTCCAAATCACCAATCGATTTACCTGCCCCGTAATAGTGGGACTCGATGCGATACCACTCGATAATCAATTCGTCCAGCGCCATGTCGATTGTTTCCAGCGCTTTAGGTTTATAAGTGAGACCGCCAACGATGGCAGCAATTTGGCGAGCCTCATCATCGTCTAAGGAAATCATGGAGATGCTTTCGTCCGGATCGTCATGTTCATAATGGTACATTTCACGGCGGCCGTCGTCATGAATGATAATGACCAGTTTATCGCCACCGCGGGTATCAATTACGAATTTCTTGCCGATTCCGGGCAAATCTGTTTCACGAACATGCATAGGTTAAACTCCTCCTAAAAATACACTTTTAGTTTTTTTTGCAGACCGGTCATACGGATCTCAAAAATATACGCAGCCAAATAAAACAATCCATTCAGGATGAAATTGTACAGTCTTTAATAAACCTACGTGCATACGTCAATTAGCACAGGTTGATTGTATGGTTGCCTGAGAGATGAAAAATTGGCGAATTTAAGAAACCGCAGTCAGTTTGAATGCGAAAAGGGGAGGAACCTAAACGAACTTCGATGTGTATTTAATGGGGAATAATAATAAAAGCCGGAGCCGAAGCGGAATGATCGGCCGATAGGGCAGACGTGTTTTGGGAGCCTGCAACATGAGAACGGCCGACATCAATAAGAACAGTGGCAAGGTATTGCCGGCTGCCTTAAGTTTGGAGAGAATCTGAGAGTGTTTCAGAACAGCTACTTTCAGATGAAGGTCGTGCTTATAAACATACCGCTCATCGTGGGTTTCGCTGCTGGAATACTCCTGGACGGGAATGTAAAGGGCAAATGCCGTAACCAGAACAAGTACCAGCATCCAAAGAATTTTTGCTGTTTTTAAGAAACGGTTCACGGTGACTCCCCCTTCGTCCCAAGCTTCTATATTAATCATAACATAAAAATAATCGTTCTCAAAATGAGAACGATAAATTATTTTTGAACACTTTTACAGATTGATTATATTTTTTACATTATATTGAAGCGAGACTTGTCTTACTTTTTGCGAAGTTTATCGTAATTTTCCGTATCGGGATCGATATCAACTTTCGATGTATCTTGATCTTCCAAAATGCCAAGAACCAGATCATCGAGCTTGTCGGTTGCGGCTTGATCCGGACGATCGGGCTCGGGAATAGGGTCTACGCCGGGGAACTGTCCGTCATATTCAGGTTTCTTTTTGCTCATTAGGGTCTCATTCCTTTCTGGAAATATTTTGGCACAAAAGGTTCCGTTATATGTAACGAATAAACGCCAGGGGTGAAAATGAAACCATGCAAGCGATCATCAGCATGACAATAATCATCTTTCTATGTAATGTATCTCTATATATTCATCTGCTATATAAGAAATATGCTAGAATGTATTGGAGGAATATTATACCAGGGGGTAATTTGAGTTATGAAGAAAAAAATGCTGTGCTGCACCATCGCTTTATTGCTTGTGTCAGGATCGGTCGTTTCTGCTCATCCGGGAAGAACGGATGCCAATGGAGGGCACACCTGCCGCACCAATTGCGAACGCTGGGGTCTGTCTTATGGCGAGTATCATTATCATAACGGCGGAGGAAGCTCTTCAAGCAGCAAGTCGTCCTCATCCAAGCCTAAAGCCAAATCATCGAAGAATAGCACGACAAAATCCACTGCGCCGAAGCCGGCAGCCCCGGCCTATGCCAAGTCCGGTCTTAAAGTTTACGTTAACGGCAGCGTGGTGAGGTTTGACAGTGAGCCGTTGGTGTATAACAACATCAATCTGGTGCCACTGCGGGAAATCGCTGAAGGAATGGGGGCTGAGGTTACCTGGAATCGCGAAGCGGCCAGCATTGGTGTTCAAAGAGGCAATCACAAGATAACACTCACGATTGGCAGCAAAACCGTCTTTTACAACGGCAAATCGGAAACCGTTGCGGTCGCTCCTAAAGTGATCGACGGCGTGACGTACGTTCCGATTCAGGTGTTTGCAAGGGGCCTGGGTGCTGGCGTGAACTATACCGATCATGATAAAATTCTGAGAATCTCCTTATAGGAATAAAATAACAGCATCAAACGGGTGAACAGAGAGGGGAGAGCATACTTGAGTTTTTTTGATAAATTCAAGGCCGGTGTGTCTGACGCCGGAAATAAAGCCAAAACGCTGGTGGAGATCAATCGGTTAAAGCTGCAAAACAACGGTAAAAAAAGCGACATCGATGAACAGCTTCTGGAAATCGGCAAGGTTGTATTTGCTGCAACCGAAGCTGGGAAGTGGCCGCCTGATCAGGAGAGTATTCAAAGCTACGTGGACAAGATTCATCAATTGAATTTTGAAATCGAACAAAATCTGCTTCATATCGCGAATCTTACGGATGAGAAGGTATGCAGAGCCTGCGGGAACAGCTCTGCTATGAACGCTAAGTTTTGTGCTCACTGCGGCCATACGTTCGAAGTGATTCAGGTGGAATCGGAAGAGCAGCGTAAAGAAATTCCCCTTCTGGAAGATGGCAGTGATCAAGAGGAGCCGAAATAGTGTGATTGGTCCAATTGTCCTCACTAGTCTAGGCGGGCCGATCGATTGGAACGGGATCTTATTCTCGCGTGCGTGTTGTGCCGAATAATAACACGAGCAGTGAAAAGGACGTCGTGGTCCTTGATGTCAGGATGAATGTTTTGGCTAAAGTTAGAGCCGCACCCTGGTTTGGGAATGACCGGGGGCGGCTTTTTCTTTTTGTCCGAGGTGAAGGAAGCTGCTAAACATTACAGAATGATTATAAAGGTGAGCTTACTCACCATAAAATCGTAATATAGTAATATTAGCTTACTAGCTGAGGGAGTGAGGACATATGCCGATGAACAAGGCCTGTAATGATGAGTTATTTCAACATGGGGATCGAAGGGTGTCAAGGCTGCTTAAGGGTAACGTTCTATGGCTTCCCGTCTGTGTATTTCTGATGCTTCTTGCTGCCGGGTGTAACAGTATGGACCCTGCGGAGGAGGACAATTCGCCGGAGAGTCAACCGAAGAGCGCATCCATCAGCATCGTTATTTCCAGTCTCGGGATGACATTCCCTGCCGGGATGGACGAGAATGACAATCCGTATCTGAATTACATTGAAGAGCGCACGGGGCTTGAGATCGGTGTTAATCTTCCGCCACCTGAAGTTTACAACGAGAAGTTGGATGTCATTATGTCCTCGGGCAACTTGCCGGATATGCTCCATACGTATGAACCGGTGTGGTTCGACAATTATGTCAAGCAACAGGCATTTATGCCGCTGGATGAGTTAATCGACAAGTATGGTCCCCATCTAAAGGAGAAAATTCCGCCGGAGGTTTGGGATCGGGTTCGATATGGCGGGAAAATCTATGCGGTTCCGAGCTTGAATGAGGTGACTGGGGCAGAGCTGATGTATGTCCGAAAGGATTGGCTTGATCGGCTTGGCCTGGAGCCGCCCGAAACACTGGAGGAATATTACGAAGTCATCCGTGCCTTTACGCTCGATGATCCGGACGGCAACGGCGTGCAGGATACGATCGGCCTTACCCTGATGTCGAAGTTGGGCAGGTCTTCCCCGTTCTTCGGCGCCTTCGGGACGCAGCGGAATACTTGGTTTGAACGGGACGGTCGGCTGGTGAACGGAAGCATTCTGCCTGAAACGAAGGAGACCCTCGCGTTTTTCGCCAAACTGTATCAGGAGAATCTGCTCGATCGGGAGTTTCCTTTAAACCTGCAAAATAATCTGTTCGAAAAAATAGAAAATGGCACGGTGGGCCTGTTCTCTGCAGCATGGTACGACACGCGGGGGCCGATCGCGGCTAACATGAGCAAGGATCCGGAGGCTGTATGGATGCCGCTTCCGTATCCCACGGGACCGGACGGATTTAAAGGCGTGGAAGGCAAGGATATTATCCGCGGCTACAATGTCATTCCCGCCGAATCGGAGAAAGCAGCCGAAGTGATTAAGTTTCTGGACTTTATCGCCAGCGACTATAAGACGCTGAAGCTCGGCTTCGAGAACGAAATCTGGCGTTGGGAGGACGGGGCGATCGTTACGGATTTTGTGCTTCACGACAAGCATTTGTACCGTGGCATTTACCAGTCGCTTGTTGATGTGCCGGACCAATTGCTGTTTAAGGAGCGGCTTGACTCACTAGGCGATTTCAACCTATACAACAACTTGCAGATGATTCACTCACATATAACTCCGAATGCATTCTATGGCGTTCCCACACCTGCCATGACGAAGTACAGTAATAAGCTTAAAAATCTGGAGGATGTGTTTACGAAGATCATTATGGGGCTGGAACCGCTGGATGCCTTTGATGACTATGTGAAGAGGTGGAAGGAAGAAGGAGGAGATGAAATCACGAAGGAAGTGAATGAATGGTACTCCAAACAATGATGTCGGCCGCCAAGAGAGGGGGGACTCGAATGATGGCGTTGACTCGCTGGGTCCGGGATCGGTTTTCGCAAAATATTCAAACCCGCTTGACCGGTTATTTTCTGCTGATCCTGCTGCCATTGGTCATCATCAGCCTGTTTGCGGTGGAACGGTCCCGGGATATTCTCTATGAACAGGCTGTCGAGCGGACGGAGATGGCGCTTTCGTCAGCGATGAATCATTTTGATCTGGCGCTGCAAAACGTGGAGGAGATATCTACCTTGATTGCAAGCGACCCTGGAATGAATGAACTGCTGAACAAAAACAGTACCAACTTCTCCCCTCAATCGATCGTGGATTTCTCGGATATATTGGAACAGTTATTGAATTCCGTTTCGGTGAACCGGTTTGTATCCCAAATTTCGGTGTATCATCAGGCGTCCAATAGGATTATCTCTACCCATTACGGCGGCAAAGAGCTTACGGGCGAGACGCAGCAGGAATGGCTTGTCGAAGCTGCCCGGAGGAACGGAACGGGGATTTCCTACGTCATGTCGGAAGCCCCTGTAGCGGAGGGAATCACGTTTGGGCAGATGACGAATACGGACAGCGTCTCCTTGATTCGGGCCATGGACCTGTACAACAGCGAGCGGCAGTCGAATCTGCTGGTGGTGTCTATTAACAAGAGCAAGCTGTTAAACATCATCAAGACGCTGCTTCCCTCCGAGAACAGCCGTATCGCCCTGTTGAACGAAAAGGGAGAAGTGGTGGTGGAGACCGGCAGAGTGCATGAGGATAACATTTCTGATAAGGATATGACCGTAACAATTGACTCGGATTACTCCACATGGCGCCTCGCGCTGGTTCAGCCGAAAAGCGAGCTGTACAAAGAGACCGATCAGCTGCGCCTGTTCACGGTTGCGATCATCGGGCTGAGCATCCTGCTGGCCATCATTATTTCATGGGTGGTTTACAGCGGAATTGCCTCACCTGTGTTGAAGTTGTCGCGCGGGATGAAGCGGCTCAGCAGCGGAGAACTGAATATTCATGTCGATACCAAGCGGAAGGACGAGTTCGGCTTTCTCATTCAGTCGTTTAATAAGATGGCCGTCGTACAGAAGCATCTGATCGAGGATCATTATGAGCAGCAGCTGCGATTAACGACGACGGAGCTGAAATTTCTGCAATCCCAGATCAACCCGCATTTTCTATACAATACACTTGATTCGATCTACTGGACGGCCAAAAACTACGATGCGAATGAGATCAGCGAGATGGTGATGAATCTGTCGAAGTTTTTCCGGCTGAGCCTGAACAAGGGCAGGCAGGTGTTCACGATTGAGGAGAGCATCACCCATTTGCACTACTATCTACGAATTCAGCAGCTTCGTTTCATGGACAATTTCACCGTGGATTATCACATTTCGGAAGAGAGCAAGCATGTCCCGCTCCTCAAGCTGCTTCTTCAGCCATTGGTGGAGAATGCCATCATTCATGGCATGGAGGGTAAATCCTCAGGAGGGAGCCTGGTCATATCCAGCAGGATTGAAAAGGGGCAGACCGTGGTCATCAGCGTACAAGATAACGGGCCGGGGATTAGGGAAGAACGGCTCCGTTATATTCAGCATGAACTGGAGATGATGGGCTCGCGCAGCGTGCCGGCGTCTTCCCAGGATGAGGAGCATGTGAAAGATCTGTTCGGCCTTCGGAACGTGCTGAGCCGAATGAAGCTGTATTATGGCAGGGAGGCCCAGCTCACGGTTCACAGTGTCTCAGGGGAAGGCACAACCGTCACGATTTCCATTCCGCTGGATCGCTGCAAGGAAGTTAACCTGAAGTAGGTACTCATATATAGATGCTCGAAAGGGGAAGACATAAATGAATCTCATGATTGTAGAAGACGAACCCCGGCTGCGTAATGCACTGGCTTACAATATCCCGTGGGACATGCATGGAATTGAAGTGGTCGGTATGGCTTCCAATGGCGTCGAGGCGCTTGAGCTTGTGAGTCGGAAGAAACCGGATATTATGCTGATCGATGTGCAGATGCCTGAAATGGATGGACTGACGCTCCTCGGCGAGCTACGAAGCCGGCAGGACATCAGCCGATTGACAAAAATGATCATTCTGAGCGGACATGATAACTTCGAATTCGCGCAGCTTGCGCTGGAATATGGGGTCTCCAAATATTTATTGAAGCCCGCCGGCGAGGAGGATATCCTCGAAGCGGTGCTTGAAGCGAGGCAGCAGCTGCGGGAAGATCTGGAGCAGTGGCAGCGCAAGGCTGCGTTGGAACAGAAATGGAAAGACAATCTCCCGCACCTGCAAAATCTATTTTTTATCCAATGGGTGAGCGGAAAATATACAAAGCAGGATGTTCTTAGTAAGAGCAAGGAATTATATATTCCGTTGAAGGAGAAAGACCGCATCGCGGTGGCCGTGGTGGACCTGGACCCGCTGCCTGAGCATGAGACACGGTTTCAACGGGGGGATGTTGAGCTGCTGCAGTTCACGATGCAGTGCCTGGCTAAGGAGCTGTTATCCCATCCCTCTCTCTGGATCACGTCGGATTCCGGCAGTATGCTGCTGGTGGTGTTGTTCGTGAAGGAAAATCAAGACGCTAAGGAGGCCATGCTGCGGCTGAATGCCGATGTTTCCAAGCTGCTCTTCCAGACGAAGGAAGTGCTGAAGTTGACGGCAAGTGCCGGCATCTGTGCTTCGATCGGGACGATTGAAGATATGAGCCTGCTGTATACGCAAGCCTGCCGGGCACTTCAGGACCGCGTCGTGTACGGACACGACCTCGCGATTCCTTACCGGGAGCAGCACAAGCGAGATATCCAGGGCGTGATCGTGCAGCAGAATCTGGAGAAGACGCTGGAGATCGCGCTTGAAACCGCGGACGAGACGAAAGCCCTGGAGGCGCTGAAGGGGTTATGGGAAGAAGCCTTCTCCAGATCCGAATCCTCGGATGAATTCCATGAGGCGGTTCTATACATGAACAGCTTCTTTACCCGAATGATCCAGAAGCAGGGCTGGACGGTAAAAAAAGTCGTTGGCGAGGATATCGATTTCTTCCAAAACGTCAAGCTGCTGAGCACTAAAATGCAAACCTGGTCGCTCTTGGAGCGCACGGTGAAGCATATCGTTTCCTTTATGAGCGAGCAGCGGAAAACGACAAGCCATCAGGTGGTGAAGGATATCCTGAACCTGCTTGAGGAGGAGATGGATCAGGAAATTACGCTGCATACGGTGGCAGATCGGCTCTATGTCAATTCTTCCTATCTCAGCCGGCTGTTCAAGCAGGAAATGGGGGTTGTCTTCTCGACCTATGTGCTGGAACGCAAAATGGAGCGGGCCAAGTCGCTGCTGCAGGAAGGACTTAAGGTGTACGATGCAGCTCGGCTGGTCGGGTACCGCGATGTTAGTTATTTCACCAAGGTGTTTCGGAAGTATTGGGGTGTGAATCCGGGGGAATTTAAAGGGTGAGCAGTGAGGTCGGCTGGGTTGTGAAGGCTTGAAAACCCATCGTTCTATGCCGCTGCGCGGTCGTATCGTTCCTTCAATCGCTGTCGTCACCGAAATTCCTGGAATGATGATTACAGCGGAAGAATTTCGGCTCCAAAGGCGACCACTATCGTTTTTCCGGAATCGATACGCCCTCTCCGCTGGTCCGTGGGGGTCCAAACCAACCCAAAAGCCTCCCCCCATGAGGGTGGGGGAGGGAGAGATGGGAAAGCCGCTGCGCGGTCGTATCGTTCCTTCAATCGCTGTCGTCACCGAAATTCCTGGAATGATGATTACAGCGGAAGAATTTCGGCTCCAAAGGCGACCACTATCGTTTTTCCGGAATCGATACGCCCTCTCCGCTGGTCCGTGGGGGTCCAAACCAACCCAAAAGCCTCCCCCCATGAGGGTGGGGGAGGGAGAGATGGGAAAGCCGCTGCGCGGTCGTATCGTTCCTCCAATCGCTGTCGTCGCCGAAATTCCTGGAATGATGATTACAGCGGAAGAATTTCGGCTCCAAAGGCGACCACTATCGTTTTTCCGGAATCGATACGCCCTCTCCGCTGGTCCGTGGGGGTCCAAACCAACCCAAAAGCCTCCCCCCCATGAGGGTGGGGGAGGGAGAGATGAGAAAGCCGCTCCGCGGTCGTATCGTTCCTCCAATCGCTGTTGTCGCCGAAATTCCTGGGATTATGATTACAGAGGAAGAAATTCGGCTCCAAAGGCGCCCACTATCGTTTTTCCGGAATCGATGCGCCCTCTCCGCTGGTCCGCGTGGGTCTAGACCACCCCAAAAGCCTCCCTCCATGAGGGTGGGGGAGGGGTGAATACGCAGCGCAGCATAGCATGCCGCTGTTACTTAAACAAGCAAACGAGCCGTTCGGGTCATACATCCCGAACGGCTCGTTTGCTTTTACCCCCAGCCCCAACCATCGGCAGGGCGGAAGTAATCACCCGCGCAGAATGGTTGAGGCTAGGGAGACCAAGCTCGGCGCAGAGCAGAGGAGGCCTTGCTTGGCATTCGAAACACGGCATTGCCGTGCTTCGAATGCCAACTTCATTCTTGAGTAAGCTTCAACGGAGCAGGCGGAATTGTTCTGGAGAAGCGTGAGCGGTCCCCTTTATCCCCGGATTTCAACATTCATTCATTCATTCATTCAGAAGAAATCCGGGGGTAACAGGGATCGGAAGAACAATCCGCATGCGGAGTGATGAACAAATCCTCTTTTTTCGATAAAGGGTCAAATGGGGGCCAGGGGTTCAAATGGTCCTAGGGTTTTGAAAGCAAATGGTTTGAATTTCAGTTATGAATTTCGGTTGGCAGCGATTAGCCGATCGTGACAAGTTAACACCTCATGAAACACCCGTCGTAACTTCATGACATAATTACTGACGTCCATTCCCCAACACAACATCATATTACCATAAATAGTAATGATCCTCGCCTACTCAGTCGCTTCGGCGGGAATTACAATTTGTAGTAACCAAGGAGATTGAATCAATAGAAAGGGGGAGACGAGTCGATGAAACCCACGATAGAACCATCGCCGGCACCGTATAGAGAGATGAAGAAAAAACGAGGGTATTGGGGCCGTTTAGGGTCGGACATATGGAAAGAGTGGGATCTTTATCTGCTGCTTGTACCGGGCATCTTGTTCATTTTACTGTTCAAATACACGCCGATGTACGGCATTACGATCGCATTTAAGGATTTCAACATATTCACCGGATTTGCCGACAGCCCGTGGGTAGGATGGAAGCATTTCGAGAAGCTGTTCACGTCGCCGGATTTTGCTCAGGTATTTAAAAATACGGTCATCATCAGCTTCCTGAAAATCGTGATCTTGTTTCCGCTCCCTATCATTATTGCACTGATGCTCAATGAGCTGAGGAATATGGTATTTAAACGAACGGTGCAAACCGTCATCTATCTTCCGCATTTCCTGTCTTGGGTCATTGTTGGCGGATTGTTTATCGATCTCCTCTCAACGAACGGAGGAATCGTCAACAAATTGCTGGTATTCCTGGGCATGGAGCAGATTGCGTTCTTCCTGGATAACAGCGTGTTCCGAGGCGTGCTGATCACCTCGGCAGGCTGGAAGGAAACGGGCTGGAGCACGATCGTATATTTGGCAGCGTTTACAATGATCGACCCGATGCTGTATGAAGCGGCGAAGATCGACGGGGCCGGACGATGGAAGCAGCTGTGGCACATTACGCTCCCAGGGATCGCCCCGATTATTGTCCTGATGTTCATCCTGCGGCTCGGGAACGTGCTGGAAGCGGGAACGGAACAGATTCTCGTCATGTACAATCCGGTCGTGTACCAGGTGTCGGATGTCATCGGAACCTATGTATACCGGCAGGGTCTCGGGAACCAGGATTACAGCTTCTCGACAGCGGTTGGTTTGTTCGAAGCCGTAATATCCTTCACATTGGTCATCATGGGCAATGCCATGAGCAGAAAATACTTACAGCGCGGAATCTGGTAAAGAAAGGGTGGCGCAAATGGATCACAAAAAAGCTTTGGAAGGAACAAACACCACCCGAGGTGTCATCCAAACGTCGTTTTCGGAAAAATGCTTCTCGGTATTCAATTATGCTTTTTTCATCTTGATGGGTTTAACGACCCTGCTTCCTTTCATGAACCTGATCGCGAAATCCTTGAGCAGCGAGGGAGCCGTCATATCGGGCCAGGTTGGACTGCTCCCGGTCGGGGTTCAATTCGAAACGTACAAGTATGTGCTGCAGGATTCCATGTTCTTGAATTCGCTCAAGGTATCCATTTTTCTGACGATCATCGGAACAGCTTGCAGTTTGTTTCTGACCACGCTGACGGCTTATCCGTTGTCCAAATACCGGCTGCGCGGACGAAAAGGGCTGCTGTTGATTTTCGTATTCACGATGCTCTTCAGCGGCGGACTGATTCCGACGTACCTGCTCATGCAGAATTTGAATCTGGTGAACTCCTTCCCGGTGTTATTCCTGCCGGCGATGGTGAACGTGTACAACATGCTCATCATTAAAAACTATTTCGAGGGGCTTCCGGATGAGCTGGAGGAGTCCGCCAAGCTAGACGGCGCGGGGAATATCCGCATCTTGGTCTCGGTCATTGTGCCGCTCTCGCTTCCCGTCATGGCAACGATCGGATTGTTCTTTGCGGTCGCTTTCTGGAATGACTATTTTGCGGCGATGATCTACATTACCGATCCGGCGATCAAACCAATGCAGTTGTACCTGAAGGAACTGCTGGTTTCGTCCAGCGGGGACTTCCTGAAGGATAATGTCGACGCCGCGATTAACGCAACGCCGCAGTCCATACAAGCATCTTCGATCCTGCTGGCAACAATCCCGATTTTGCTGGTGTACCCATTCCTGCAAAAGTATTTTGTCAAAGGCGTGCTGGTAGGTTCGGTTAAAGGCTAGATTTCATCAGGTTTTCTGAAGAGATCAGAAAGTATAAACTTTGGAGGATCTGCAGCCTATATCGCAAAAAAAACTACCGCTAATTATAATTTCCGGGGTCCCCGCAAGTACCTGAATGGACTTCGGAGCAAGGCCCCACTTTGTGGGGTTATCTTATAAAGGTGGTGATGCGCTTCGTATTGCTCAGATGGCAGAATTCATTGAATTTCTCAATCACAAGGAGGGTTATCCATGATCAAGATTAAAAAATCCGCGGTGTTGGCCGGGATTCTCGGATTCACGCTGGCACTATCCGGATGCGGCGGCGGGGGAGGCGGCACGACGGATACGCCGGCGGCTCAGCCATCGGACACACCGGCAAGCACCCCGAAAGACGACGGGAACAAAGACACAACGTCTGAAAAACCGGGTCTGCGCATGATTATGCAATATGGATTGTTTGATCCGAAGACCGAATACGTGGCCAAGTACATCCAGGAAAGAACCGGATTCAATGTGGATTACGAACTGCTGCCGGCCGAAAACGCGGATGAGAAGCTGAACCTGCTCGTATCCAGCAAAGATAACTATGATTTGGTGAAATTGAATGCACCCCAGTTCTACAATCTGGCCTCTGCGGGAGCGCTCGAGCCAATCGATGAGCTGCTTGAGTCTCATGGAAATTATATTAAACAATCCATAAAACAAGAGTCCTTTGGCAGTGCAACGATCGATGGGAAGATCTTCGGTATTCCAGAGACGGGGGCTGGCGTAAGCATCGGCGAGGCGCTCGTCGTCAGACAAGACTGGATGGATGAGCTGGGTTTGTCCATGCCTACGAACACCGATGAACTTTACAATGTACTTAAAACGATTAAGGAAAAGAAGAATGTCATTCCGCTCACCATGAGTAAAGAGTCCACTTCCCTTTATGGCGATATTGCCACAACATTTGGCGTTTTGACTGATTGGAAAGAAGTCGATGGCAAGCTGGTTCATCGAGCTGAACAGCCCGAGATGAAAGAATATGTTGCTTATATGAATAAGCTGTATAAAGAAGGCTTGCTCGATACGGAGATGCCAATTAATACCGCACAGAAATCGATTGAGAAGTTCTCAGGCGGTAAAGCAGCGATGTATAAGCTGGCCTGGTGGAATGCCGGGACGACGCTTGCTGCGCTAGAGAAGAACTTCCCGGAAGCCAAGACATCCGTCATTCCTTATCTGAAAGGCAAGGACGGCAAAGCCATGGTCGGGGTTAAAGCGAATACCACTTGGTATGTTGCTATTCTCAAATCCTCCAAGAATAAGGAAGCCGCTATGGATTTCCTCAACGCAAAAATGGAGCCTGAGACGTTTAAGGGCATCGCGCTGGGTAAAGAAGGCGTTCATCATGAAGTGAAGGACGGAAAGTACTATCCGATTCTGCCGATTTTCAATGATGAATTGAATAATGCAAGCAGTTTCCTGACAGGGGTAGACGAAGAGAAGTATCCGATTTACTGGCAAGCACGTGTACGTAAAGATCCTGTTCTTCAGGCGCATTTTGAAGAGTTCCAGAAAAATGCAGAAGGCATTATGGTTGTAGATCCGATGTCGACAGCACCGCCAATTGAAGCTGTATCCAAAAATCTGTTGAAATTGACGACCATGTTGGATGACAATGTGCTGCAATTCATTTCCGGAGCGAAGCCGATTGAATCTTACGATCAATTTCTGGCTCAATGGAGAGCCGATGGTGGAACCGACATGGTGAACGCAGCGAATGAATGGTTTCAGTCCACGAAGTAAATGATTCATTTGAAAAAGCAGTCTGCGCTGGCGGCTGCTTTTTTCAAAATTAAATAACAGAGGGGAGGTGTTGGTTGAATTTAAATGGTACCAAACGGTTCATTCTGAATAAGAGAAGGGTGGTAATCATTGATGTATCGTTTATTTCGCAGGCGGATCGCACTGTTTCTCAGTCTGTCACTGATCGTGTCCCTCATCGTTCCGGTTGGTTCCTCCGCGTTCGCGGATAACGAAATTTCCCCGGCGCAAAGTGCGGGCACGGATCCCGTTACCTTGGTCTCCCAAGGCGGAGAGATTCTGGAGTTCACGGATATCAACGTAGCAGGCGACACAGTGGAAGGGAAAAATGATTACTTGGCGCTGTACACAAGCGGGGTAGCGGTCACGGGTTCCGTATATACCGATGAGGTATGGGTGCCTACGCTTCATGTCGCGGTCTCCGTGGATGCGGGCGGCATCGTGCAGAATGTGGTTGGACCGGACGCTGATCCTCCGACTTCTTGGCCTCCGGGCACGCTACTGCCGATTCCGGCCGGTGGCTATGTTGTAGTGGCTGGCGGCACCAATGCGTGGGATCAATCCGTTTTTCAGAAACCTCTCTTCAATCTTAACAAAACGGGGGATTCGGTGAAGCTGATGCGGGCGGGCGAAGAAGTGACTGCAGCTGATTTCCTGCCGGAGCAGCCGGGACCGGGTCCAGGGCCGGATCCGCTGCCACCCGAGCTGCATCTGATTACGCAAACGGATACGACCGTGGATATTCCGGTCATTGAGATTGCAGGTTTTGTAGCGAACTATGCCGCAGATCAGGATTTAAGCGTAACCATTAATGGCGATGAGACTGCGCTTACGGCGGATGGCGTGTTTCGCATGAATGTTTATTTGGAGCCGGGTCCGAACGCGGCTGAGGTAAAGCTGTTCAAGGGAGAAGGCGAATTGGCCGTTCAAACGCTGAACATCGTGTACGAACCGATCGAGAATCAGGATTATATTGAAGTCGAAGCGGCACCGAAGGATATTACGATCGACATTGAAGGCCCGCGCAAGAAGCTGGACTATGTCGATAAGGATGTTACGGGCGTGCCGAATATTGTGGCGATTTTTACAAGGGATTACGGAAACTCCATTACGATTCCCCAGACCAATGTGGCCGTGCAGGTGGATGCCAACAACCGTGTGTTGCGGGTGATCAATCCTTCGATCAACGGCAAGCCGCCGGTATGGACCGGACCGACCGATCTTGAAATTCCCGAAGGCGGTTATGTGCTGATGGCACAGGACAGCAGCTACGCAGGCAACAACATCAAGCGCTATTTGGCCGAGAATTTTAAGGTCGGCGACATGATCAAGCTGCGAAAGAACGGGGAAGTGGTGCAGGTACGCGACATCATGAGCGGCAATGGTCTTATTGCACGGCTTACGCTGGATAATCAGACGATGTATACCGTAACGGAAGGCAGCACCGCTATCAAAGGGCGCATCGACAACATGGACGACATTACGGCGATCAAGCTCCTAGTGAACGGTAACGAGATTCCTTTTGAAGCGGATGGCACCTTTACTCATCAATATACGTTAACAAAAGGGACCAATTATATCGAAGTCAAAGTGTTGAAAAATGACATTGACCAGGATGTTCGTCATCTTGCGGTGTTTGCAAGACCTGATTTCTCCCCGGATAAAGAAGTCATACTATGGGTGGACCAGGCTTCCAATGCCAGAAAGTTTAAAACGAGCGAGGATGTTTTGGCATTTCTGCAAAAAGCCAAGGAAACGGGCGTTACCTCGGTGGCGTTTGATGTGAAGGGCGTTGAAGGTTATGTCTCGTACAAGAAGAACGATATGACGGGCAGACCTTACGTCAGCGAGATCAAGGCACCCGAAAAAGCGGGCGCAAGTCCGGATTTGGATCTGCTGCAGGAGTTCATTAACCACGGTCATGCGCTGGGATTAGAGATTCATGCGGCGATTAACGTGTTTGCCGAAGGATCGATTGCCCATAACGAGTATGCGGTTCTGAACGATCATCTCGATTGGGAGGAACGTGTATATTTTGCGGAGAACAATGGCGAGATCAAACGTCTGCGTGAAAGTAAAAAGCAGGGCTTGGTAGCCTTCGTCAATCCGTCCAATGACGAGGTTCGCAATTATCAGCTTCGAACATTTGAGGAGATTATTAAGAATTACGATGTGGACGGCGTTGTCCATGACCGGAGCCGATATGACAACGAAGGGGCCGATTTCAGCGACGAAACTCGCGTGAAGTTCGAGCAGTTTTTGCAGGCACGGAACAAGCAGCTTGTCAATTGGCCAGACGATATCTTCTACTATGAAAACAATGTTCGGGTATACGGTCCGCTGATTCAGGACTGGTGGGAATTCCGCTCGGGCACGATTCAGAGCTTCTTCGGCGAAGTGAAGACGCTGGTGGATTCTTATGAAGTTTCAACAGGCAGAAAGATCGAGGTATCCTCCTATGTTGGATCCTGGTATGAAACGTATTATTTGAACGGCGTGAACTGGGGCAGCAAGAACTTCCGGTTCGATCCCGCACTCGGCATGCCGGACGAATCGGTGTATACACCGGAATATTATGATACCGGGTATATCGAGTATTTGGATTTTCTGATGATTGGGGCTTATCAAACCACCAGCCAGGAAATTCAGAAATATATTACGCTCGGCAATATCGTAACGAACGGGGAAATTCCGCTGTATGCAGGCATTGCCATGAACAATGTGCAGGCACCTGCCGTTCAGCGCGAAGTGTTCCAGGCGGGGCTGAAGTCCACGAACGGACTGATGCTGTTTGACGCATCCCAGGTCAACTGGCCGATCGCGGCGGCGGCTCTCCAAGATAAGGAGTGGGTGAAGGATTACCAGCTGGGCATGAGTTTGCCGGGAAGTGCGGATTCGTTCCTTGAAGGCAATTTCTATAATATCAACCGGATCGAGGGCAACGTTAATGTGATGACCGAAGCCTTCGGATACTCTACGGGCACGAACCGCTTTGGAGTGGAAGTGGTGGTGGACAACACGGGCCACGTGACCCGCGTTGTCAACCGGAACCAAGCGATCAACTGGAGCTGGGGAGCGCCGGAAGAGAATAACAGCGTTATTCCGCAGGGAGGTTTTGTCATTTCCACCCTGGACCCGTCAGGCACGAGAACGCTGCGTCAGCTCGTTGCCAATGCCTACAATACCGGGGATCAAGTTCGTTCAGCCGTATTAAGCGGGTTGATGGACGACGAGGGCAAAGAGACGCGCGACAGCCAGCTTGCGCTGAAAGGGCTTGTCGAAGTTCTCGGGCCCGGCAAAGCGACTGTCAAGGTGAACGGTGCTGATGCCGCCGTGGCAGCCAGCGGTGAATTTACAGTTAATGTTCCACTGCAAACAGGCGTCAATTCGATCACCGTGGACGTATTTGTTGACGAATTCAAAACGAACAGTAAAACGTTTGAGGTTATCCGGACCTCTACCGGAGATGGCGGATCCAATCCGGGGACTCCGGGCGGCGGCTCCGGTTCTTCCGGTGGAGGATCGACAACGCCACCTCCTACACCATCAGAGCCCGAGCGGTTGAGCATCAAGAAAGAGACAGCATCTGGAGGCGGTACGGTCATCGTAGCGGATGCGAGCGAGAAGGGTATGCTCGGCGACGTAGAACGGCTCAGCAAACTGCCCGCGGCATCACGCGTACTTACGTATTCGGTGGCCGACGCTTCGGATGCCGTCGTTCTTCACTTGCCGGTGCAGGGGCTGAGCGCTGCGGTGAAGGACCTGCCGGGGGGCTCCATCGTGCTGGAATCCTCCCTTGGCCGATTGGAAATTCCGCTGCATTCGCTTACGGAAGCTTTACAACAACGGGGTACGGCGGAAAGTCTGCAAATTCGCATCGGTTTAGCTTCGAAAGAAGAAGAGGATCGGGTGAACGCAGCGTTGGAGGCAGGAGCCTCCAAACTGGATGCAGCGCTTGCCATTACATTAGCCTGGAAACAGGGTGACAAGTTATCGGAACTGCCAGCACTGAAGGGAGCTTATGCGAAGTTTACCAGGGCCCTGTCCAGTATCGTCAGTCCATCCCAAACGACGGTGCTGCGATTGGATTCAGCATCCGGCAAGCTGGTCTTCGTACCGGCGCTCATTCACACGTCGAACGGCAAATCCCAAGCGGAGTTTAAGTGGAGGGAGAGCGGGATTTATTCCGTAGTTTCCCATGCGAAGACGTTTGCGGATTTAAGCAGCCATTGGGCTCGCGAGGACGTTTCGCTGCTGGCCTCGAAACAATTGATCGAGGGATTAAGTGATACGCGTTTTGGTCCAAACGAGTCGATCACGAGAGCGCAGTTCACAGCGATGCTCGTTCGCGCGCTCGGTTTGAAGGATCAGGGAGTTCATGCGAGGTTCCAGGATGTGAAGGCAAACGATTGGTATGCAGCCGCTGTCGCTACGGCTGTGGAGCATGGGCTGATCGAAGGCTTCAGTAATGGTACGTTCCGTCCGAACGAGGAGATTACCCGTGAGCAGATGAGTGTCTTGCTGCTCCGTGCACTGAAGCTTGCTGGTACGGATCTGGAGACAGGAGATCCGGATTCCATCTTGGAAGGGTTCAAGGATCGCGAACACATCGCATCCTGGTCTGAAGAGGCCGTGTCAGCCATCGTCAAATCAGGGTTGATGGAGGGACGTTCTTCTGACCAGTTCGTTCCGGAAGCTCAGTCCACCCGGGCGGAAGGAGCCGTCGTATTAACCAGAATGCTGCAGATGGCAGAATTCATTAACCGTTAAACCGAAAAGGACCCGTTCGTTATTAACGAACGGGTCTTTGCATATATAAGGCTTTTGAAGTAACGTAACAGTGAACTTGACGTATTACCTTTTTTGAAGACGTCGTACTTGTCTCCATGGGGTAAGGGGAATCCTCAAAACAGCTTCATGATCAATCGTGGGATGTAGAGAATAGCATCAAAAATGAGAGTAGTTGTCATCTCCATTCGCTCCAATTTTGTTCTTCCGGGCCAGTTAATCTTTTTCATATGATGAACCTCATTTCAAATGAATTTGTTAGACTCGTATCGAATCAAATTCTTAAAGATATATACGCAGGGATTAAATGGAAGTTCCAGTGTATAGGAGGTAGTATATGTATAAACAAGTGTGAATTTTGGATTGCGGAGTTTCCGGCAGAAGAAAGCGTGATTAAAATGAAATAGAAGTTCAGGAGGTAGTAGAATGAGTAGAGATTGGCATGAGGATATGGAATATTGCAATAGGTTAGATGACAAAGGTCAGGGTCTTAATTCGCCAGAGGTTTTAAAATACTGGCTCCAGCAAGCAGCAGAAGAGAAGAAACGTGCAGACGAACTCGGTAAAGCAGTAGAAGAAGCCATCGAAATTTGTGAGCAGATGGAGGACTCAGATGACCCGTTAGAGCTCCTTGAACAAGTGCTGATTAAATTGCAATTGGTGGCGTCCTTCCAAGGGAGGAAAAAGCATACTACATAATTGTTGGCAATTGATAAAAACATTGACCCTATATCCTTGGTCGGGGTGGGGGTATATGGTAATATTTAACTATAGGCAGTTATACTATAAGGGGCTTTTAAAGGATGGTGTGATGGGCGGTCAGGTTACGGACCCCGAATCTGCGTATGTATCGTTTATTATTCGTTTACCTGCCGTATTTATTGAAAGGATATATAGCTTGAAAAACGGTTAAAGGAGGCTGAAATGGGACAAGAGAATGAAATACAAGAGCTTAAAGATCGATTGAATGCAGTGGAGCAGCAGTTGGAGAAGAGATCAAGGGGGTTCAAAGCGCTTCGAACAGGCGTAATCATTATACTCGTTATTTATCTGCTTATGACACTTATTGGGATATTTCAATTTGTAAGCAATGGTTAAAGGCTGCCTATAGGGCGGTCTTTTTCTTTTTCTAAAAATTAATCAAGCTTGCGGATTGGGCAGCTCCTGAGCAGGATTTTAAGCCAATCAAAGACGTGGATGAAGAAATCTGCGAAGATGCTCTTGAACAGTTCATTCTAAAAGAACGTCCTTCCTTCGAAGATAACCCACTGGATTTCCCTTAACCATCAGCGGCCAGCCGCTCTGAGTCACTCTCAACGGCCACGTTGTACGGTGGGTCAGTTACAACCAACGCCGCTTTAGCTCCATCCATCAACAGAGCAACGTCTTCCTGATCCGTGGCATCCCCGCATACCAAACGATGCTGGCCAAGCTGCTATACATCACCGCGCCGGGTTTCTGGCTCCTTAAGTGAGAGATCCGCACCGCTCTCCTGAAGCTCTTCCAATAACTAGGCAAGCGCTCCTTCATCCCAACGACCAGATACCTTGTTAAGGGCCAAGTTCAGCAACTTCTCTCGATCATCTACCGAGACCTCCAGCTCGGCCAGACCCGGCTCATGAACCATGATCTTATACCGCTGATGACCGCCGACCATGGCCGGTACGTTCGTTCCAAACGATCGGCTCCACATAGCCGAATTCTTCGATGCTATGCTTTAACTTTTCATATTCCGGATCTCCCGGCTGTAAATCCACTCTTGGGTTATAGGCTGCTGCATTGATTTGATCGATTGGCACGATTCTGATGTTCATGTTCTCTACCTGCATTGGTTTTATGGCAAGAATAAAAGTGCCCGAAGTTGAATAAGTAATTTACTTTTGATATGTTAAATCAAAACACGAAGAACCTCCTACAAAAATGAAAAGGGGATATTTATGTCAGTAATTATTGCAAAGGACGATTTGGAACTCCCTTGCCCTAACTGCAATGGAGAAAAATATGTTATCGCTAATGATGAAAAAGAACCTTGTTCAAAATGTGATGGAAAAGGTGTCATTCTAACTGCACTTGGGCAAACATTACTCCACTTTTTCAAAAAACATTCTTAGGAAACAGATCCTATAGACCCAGTGTCTGATGTTGTTTTGCAACAAAAAAAGACTGACTAAACAGCCGGTCCTTTTTTGTTTGTTTTTTTATTTTTGAGTAAATTGTCGATTTCTTCGGGGGCAGCGGATCCACTCTTATGACTTGTGATCAACTCTGGCGTATCTGCAGAACCTTAGAGTTGGATCCAGTAATCTGCGACGTCATTATACTGAGGTACCAAAAAGCTACCGGCATTGAGCCGATTCTCATTTCCAGAGCTGACCTGTTTTTGTACCCGGGGCGGAGTGTTCTTCCCAAAGCAAGCGTGAAAGGAGGAAAACCGTGTCATTACTGTGGCCGACAGATGAATATCAAAAGGAAGTTGAAGACATTATCATCCGGGGTGCCCTAACGGCAACATCACTAGAGGTGCATCGGGAAGAAGCAGGCGGGCAGGCTAAACGGTGATCATAACTGTTATTGTAGACTCTGGCGGAGCGAAAAGTTATGACCACCAGCCATGTCGCTCAGTTATGTGCGCCGGGAGCTGAAGACAATCAATGCCGAGCGGTGTAGCTTGCCCGGTTAAGACGATCAGCCAAGCGATCCCCGCCCCTATTCCAGTTCCTTTCGGATCAGCTCCAGCATATCGCCGGCAAACGCGATGAGTTCATTGGGAGAGTCCGCAGGATTCTGGGTTCCGCCGCTATATTGATGCAAGGCACGCTTGATAATCGGATGATACTTGGAAGGAAGCGTGAGCAGGCCCCATTCTCCGCCTTCTTTTTTGGAGGAGACAACGCCTTCCTTCAGATAGTACAGCATCCGGCACAGGTTTAGCGTGTAGTACATAGGGGAGCCGGTGATGTCTTGTCCCGCACCCTCCACGTCATGGAGGATGGCTTGTATGTAATGCTGCCGGTCAACGGATGTAAAGACCTCGTGAACCGGTTTGCCGTACAGGGCAATGCCCCGATGAAAGATCACGGTGTAATGGGCGGCCAGGTCGGCGTCTTGGAACCCGCCGCATAGGTAATCGTCATCGGTCAGGTACTTCTCGCGATGAAAGGCGGAATAGTGGAACTCGAATGGAGGCGGATAGACGGTCTCCTGCAGACTGGATTCCAGGACAAGGCTCAGCTCCAACCCCTGTTGATTGGGCATACCATCATGGAACGCTATGATTTTTTTGGCCAACCGCCTCATATGATCCCGGGTCAGCTTGTCCTCAACCACGACCAGCAGATCGATATCGCTTGTGTCCGGGTTGAAGCAGCCCATAGCTAACGAGCCGTGCAAGTAAATGCCAACCAGATTGCCGCCAAGCTCCTCCTTAAACAAATCGACCGCTTGATCCAAAACCCATTGTGTGTCCAATTGAAACCCCACCTTCACCTAGTATGATATTCATCCATTATGTTCGGGGATTCTTTTCTTTGTCAATTAATCGATCCGTTCGTCCGTTTATACTTGGAATTGGGGCAGGAAGTCTAATAAAGCAAGCAGGGGATTCAAACATACATATCGAAGTGAACACGTGACTATGTTTTTTGTTGAAAGGACGGAGTTATGAATACTTTTCATGATGACCAACCAAGCCATATCGAGGTTTACGCAATCCAGAATTCGGACCAAATTCGCGATGAGACGTTCCGTGCCTTGTTCCAGACGTTATCGCCTGATCGACAGGACTATGTGTCCAAATTCAGAAGAGCGAGCGATTACCAACGATCGGTGCTTGGTGATGCCATGGTCCATCGAATCCTTCGGGATAAGCTGGGACTTGATCCGATGCATATAGAAATCATAAGGAACGCATATGGCAAGCCATCCTTAAAGCATCATGACAATCTGCATTTTAACGTCTCCCATTCCGGGCATTGGATCGTGTGCGCCGTTAGCCACGAGCCGGTTGGGATTGACGTGGAGAAAATGGGAGCCATCGATATGGATATCGCCAAACGCTTTTTCCATAAAACCGAGTTTAACGCGCTGTTACACTGTGATCCTTCCGTCCGGCTTTCCCGCTTCTTTGATCTATGGACGTTAAAGGAAAGTTATATCAAGGCTGTTGGCAAAGGCCTCCATTTGCCCCTGGATTCTTTTGCATTGGAACTGCTGGGAGGGGAGTGGGCACCTGTGCTTGGGGAGAACGGAGAGACTTACTATTTTAAACAGTATGCGGTGGAAGAAGGTTACAAGCTGTCGGTGTGCGGCATTAGCCGTCATTTCCCTAAGAACGTCCAATTCGTAACCGCTGAGGAGTTATGAACGGAACCAGGAGAAAACCAGCCTAAGGACGATGCCCTTGAGCTGGTTTTTTAGCATTTCCATTGTAGTTGATGATCAGACAGGACGCAGTGCCGGCCATGTCAGCTCGATTCCTTCGCTGACGAGCTTTTGCTGGAAGCTGGCCAGTCTTTCTTCATCGCTCCGCACATCCGTCGGCAGAATATCATGGTCTAGGCAATAGCTGACACAATATCCGGCGGCCTCGCCAATGTTCCATTCTACGGGATGCAGCCGGTAGCAGCCGTTCGTAATGTGGGTGACCCCGATGTTTTTGCTGGCGGCCAGCACATTCTTCATCCGTTTCGGAATTAAGCTGCCCAGCGGGATTTGGAACGGCAGGGACGAGATATCAATGTAGGGGCGCTCGCCCGTGCTCGGATGCAGATCGATCCGGTAACAGCCGATGCCGACGGAATCAGGGAACGTTTCCGAAGCTCCGTCCGGCCGCGATTCGGTTGCCACATGCTGCTCCAGCACCGTAAACTCGGCCTGAATTCTTCTCGACTCACGGATGTAAGGATACATGGCCATCCCGTCTTCCGTTCCGACCACATCGGGACGCAGGCGCAGCCCGGGATAACCCTTCCCGCCGTCCGGCCGCGGCACCTCGGTCTGCAGCCAATACAGCAGGGACAAGCTAAGCTGCTTGGCTTGATAGATATGATGGTCAGCCTCTTCCTTCGGAACATCGATAATGGAGCCGAGCCAGTAGTCGTTCTGCGGCCAGTTCACAAGCGACACCGAGCTGTCGAACGTACCCTCTGCAAAATGCTTCGGATCCAGGATTTGACGGTATTGATAAAGCGGGAACTTGCCGTGTCCCGGGAAAATCCCATACTCGATCGGCTCATTCGTGGACGGCTTGACGGCGGTCAGGCTTAACAGCTTATCCGGCCAGAATTCGGGTTTATACTCCCGCCAAAAATCGTAAAGGGTAGGCTTCTCGATGGTGTGGTCCTCACCCTCCAGATAATCCACGGCAAAACAATACGTGAAGCCCTGCATGTCCTGCGGCAGCGGATCGCCGTCAACGGCATGCGGTTCCCCTGTCTGGGACTTGGACTCGGCGCCGGTAACATACTCGATACCCGCCAGCGGAAGCAAATCGCCGAGCTCGGTGGCATCCACGAAGAACGGGGCGCGGAGCGCGATTTGATCCTGCGTTTCAAGATGACGAACGGTTACGCTGTTCACGCGATCCTCTGAAACGTCGGCAGACTCTGCCGCATACTGATACAGGATCGTAAGCCGTCCGCTGTGAATGTACGGGGCCAGCATTTGATGCAGCACGGCGAGAGCCGTGCGCGGCTCATGGCACAGCCGGCTGACGATGCCGCTGCCGGGGTTCAATTGCACATTGGATCTGGCCTTGGGAGTCATGGGAAAAAAATCGCGGTAGTACTGGCGGACACCTTCGCGGAACTGCCGGTAGCTGCGCGTGCAGCCAAAGGATTCAATCCACGGATGCTCGTCGGGCGGAACCGCCTGGCTGGTTAGCTGTCCCCCGATCCAAGTGGTCTCTTCGGTCATGATGACCGTCTTTCCTGATTTAGCGGCGGCAAGTGCGGCGGCTGTTCCTCCGGTCCCGCCGCCGATAATGACGATATCGGCCTGCATTTCTCGTATCATTGACAGATTCTCCTTTTGGGATAGTTTCATAAATGATCAACAAGATCAGCACAACAAGTGACTATTTCTAATTGTAGATGCTTACCCTTAGGAAAAGTACAGGAAACAGGTGACCTTTTTTGGTAATCTGATGCCGTTTTACAAGATTTATTGTCCGGTTTTGTATTTGCCGCGATATTGCCCGGGTGTCATCCCCTCCAACTTACGGAAGGACCGGATAAAGTTCTGCGAATTGTTGTAACTCAGCTTCTCCGCAATATCCTTAATGGGCATATCGCTTTCGACAAGCCATTTCTTGGACATTTTGAAGCGGTACTGGGACAGGTATTCGCTGAAGGACATATTGGTCTCTTTTTTGAATACGCTGCTTAGATAAAAATTGTTGTAATGGAGGCGCGAAGCACATTCCTCGAGCGTAATATTGCGGTCAAACTCATTACGGATGATCTCGATCATCTGCTCGGAGAGATTCTGATATTGAGAGTCCTGGCGATCCCGGAATACACTGACCATCGGCCGGATGATGCGGGATTTAAACCAGCTTTCGATATCATGATTGGTGTAGAGCCGAAGAAGCTCCTCTACAAGAGAGCTGTCCCGGATGTCGAGCTGCTCGAGCATGATCCCATTCTCCTGCATCACGATCATGAGATCATTCAACAGCCGGATGAGCGAGATTTGATAATCATGCGGGGTCCGATCCTTCCGAAACACTTCGTGCAGCCACTGCTTCAGAAACTCTACGGCTCGATCTTCATCGGCCAGCTTGATGGCATCAATCAGCTCGTTCTCCACCTGCATCGGGTAGAAATAGACCCGGGTGTGCTTGCCTGAATTCAGGCTGAAATAAGGGATAATGACACCGGTCCCGAGCTTGATGCGGTGTTTCAGGGCTTCAAGCCCTTCCTGGTAGGCGCGCGACGTTTTGGACAGGTTGTCGTAAGGCAGGCTGATGCCGATGCTGACCTCCAGATCGAGAACACTGCGCGTCGTCTTCTGGATCTCCTCCGATAATGTATACATATAGTCATTGAATGCTTCCAGCGTGATACCGCCTCGTCCGATGAGCGTAACCTGCGTGAGATCGATAATGACAGAGGGGAGGCGATGGGAGGAGGGGATCATCTCCTCAATGATATTGTTGATGGCAAACAGCAGCAGATCACGATCCTTGCGTTCATAGCGGGTTTCGTCCAGCATATCGATCTGAAGGGTAAATACCGCCAGATGCTCCCAAGCGGATATTTGCTCCTTGAAGCCGAACAGCCCGATCTGCTCCATCACTTCGGGCGGACTGCTCTTCCCCAGAAACAGCTTATGGAGGAAAAAGGTGCGTACCTGCTGGCTGGTCTGCCGAAGCTCGCTGCGGAGCTTGGTGTTCGAATGGAACATATCCCGGATATGTTCGTCGATGATTTGCAGCTCGCTCTTTTTGTTGGCTTGGATTTCCGGCAAACGCTCCACGATATTTTCAAAAATGTGCCGGATGGGCGTGTACATCTTCCGCGTTCCAAGCCATACCAGCAGAATGCTGAAACCGATCATCAGCATGCAAATATACAGCGTAAACCAGCCGATGGAGCGGGACTCCTTCGTAATGACGGACATTTCGGTAAACGAGGCATACAACCAGCCGTTAAAATCGGACCGGACGTACGTAACGGACACCGGCTTGTTGTCGATCCTCGTCTCGAACTGCCCCGATTTATTGTCAAAATGGCCCAGCTCCGCCTCCTCATACCCGGTATCGGTCAGATATTGCCCGAGCTTTCCTTGCTCGGGATGTACAACGATCCGGTAATTGTGGTCCAGAACCATTACCTCCCGGGATTCGGAAGGGGTATCCATCATAGCGGCGAGACTGCAGCTGGGAATGGTGGCGAGCGCGACACCCCGGGCGCTGGAGGAGGAGAGCGGCATTTTCTTCGCAAGCGCAATCGTGTAGGGGCAGGCATAACTGAGCGTATCGCTGGACCCGAGGGATTCCGTCTCGAGCATCACCCAATTGGAGTTCCCTTGAAGCTCCATGAGTGTCAGCAGCGCATCCTTGGAAGCGTATTCATTAAATTCGTACATGCCCCGGTTATTGATCAGCCAGTTGGTTGTCGTATTCGCAAGGATGACGTCCGTAACCTTCGTCTCGGGAGATTGCAGTAGACTCATCTCTTCTCTCAGCTTGTTATACAATTGGAAGTCATAGTAGGACAGGGGCCGATACAACGCGCTTTGCAGAATATTGGAATTAATGACGTAATTCAGTGTATAATCCACGGTCCGCAGCACCTGTTCGAGGTTGCTGTTGGTTTGATTCATAATCTGGATATTGCTGCTGTTGACGTGGTTTTGAACGGAGGTGGATGATTTCATGAACGAGAAGAAGCCGAGGGCCACAAGAGGAATGATGCTGATGAAACAGCCGAACAGGACCATTTTAGAATAATAGCTACTTTTTGGATGCAATAGATACACCTTCCTGTTTAACAAAGTGTATAATCATTGTATGGGCAACCCGGGTTACATTCAATAATCATTTCGAAAAGAATAATCACTGTATTTGATCATCATGACTTGTCATAAAAAAAGATGTACATATGTTAAAATCATTTCAAACATATAGGATCCGCAAGAAACATGGTGGAACGGAGGTAGAACGGATTGATGACCCGTCTGTCAAACTATGTCATTCTTACACTCGCTATTCTTATGGTATCGGCTGCATGCATCAGCATGGCCCGATCATCGGGAGCGGATGGCGGAAGTACGTCTTCTGATCGCACAACCAGCATTTCGATCATGGCCAACCTGCACACCACCGAAGTTCCCTCCGATCGGATCGAGAAATGGATCGAGGATAAAACAGGCGTTCAGCTGAACATTCAGTGGGTACCCGACGGGAGTTATGATGAGAAGGTATTTGCTTCGCTTGCAACAGGGACTTTGCCGCAAGCACTGTATCTGAAGAATGCCGCATCCTTGTCCTATTTCAGGGATGAGATTCGGAGCGGGCTATTCTGGGAAATCGGCCCGTATCTTAAGGACTATCCGAATTTGCAGAGATTGAAGCCCGAGGTTCTGAAGAATACGGCCATCGATGGTAAACTGTACAGCCTGTATCAGGAACGTGCCTTAGCCCGTTCAGGCATCATCTACCGTAAGGACTGGGCAGATCGGCTGGGACTACCGGCACCGGAAACGCTTGATGAATTATATGAAATGTTGAAAGGGTTTACATACCAGGATCCGGACAACAACGGTATCGACGATACCATAGGTTTGACGGACCGTAACGATTTGATCTATGGGGCTTTCAAGACGATTAGCTCCTATTATGGAACTCCGAACAATTGGGGATGGTATAACGATTCATTGCAGCCGGAATTCGTCTTTCCAAAGTATATGGAAACGATGAAGTTCTTCAAGAAGCTTCATAGCGAAGGATTGATAAATGAAGACTTCCCGATTACCAGCAAGACCGACCAGCAGGAGCTGTTCGTAACGGGAAAAGCTGGGGTTTATATCGGTGCAATGGGGGACGTACTGTCCCTGGAATCAAGGCTGCTGGCGAATGATCCCAAGGCCGTGCTGGACGTTCAGAATCGGATTCTCGGGCCGGAAGGGTACGGGATATGGGCTTCGCAGGGTTACGGGACGGTGATCTTGTTTCCGAAGTCCGCGATTGCTACGGAAGAGGAATTGAAGAGCGTGCTCTCTTTCTATGACGCACTGATGAGTCCCGAGCTTGCAAACCTGATGTATTGGGGCATCGAAGGGATCCATTATACCGTTCAGGATGGCAAAGCGATGGCGGTGGATGCATTTGAGCTAAGGGAAAAGGATGTAAAGCCCTATCAGGCTTTAATGGCTGGAGGCTCCAGCACTATACCGGGCATGCTGCAGCCGGTTACTCTGAATCAAGCGAAGGATAAGGCCGAGCGGCTGATTTACGATAATGAGCGTTTCCTCATCTATGATCCCACCGCACCGCTGGAGTCTCCGATGTATAATGAGATCGGCGTCAGATTGAATGAACGCATGCGGGATGCCACCTATCAATTTATGCTAGGGATGATCGATGAGCAGGGATTTGAGGCTGAGATCGATCGTTGGCTGGAAGAGGGGGGGAGGCAGATTATCGAGGAGTATAATGTTTCATACCGAAGCACGGTCGGACCCTATTTACATGAGAAATACCGCTAAGGGATTGATTTCCCCGGCGGTATTTTTTTGTTGTGCCATGGCGCGAGCAATCTCATGGACAACATAATCATTAGATTTGATTCCACTCCATTAAATGCCGGTCGGGACCGAACTTCCCATATCCAATCTGAGGATTATATACGTACCAGACTTCCGTCATCTAAGCTTTTCTTGTCAGTCCATATTCAAATTTAAAACGGAGGTCAGAAGATGAAGAAGAATAAAGCCAGTACTATCCTGGCAATTGTAACCGCTTTATCCGTGCTGGCGGGCTGTGGCGGCAACTCCGCCCCAGCAGCAACCGGCAGCTCAAATGGCAGTCCAGCGCAAGGCGAGAACAAGAGCGAACCGGTAACCATCTCGATTATGGCCAACCTCCATACCCCTGAAGTTCCCTCCGACATGATTGAGAAGCTGCTGGAAGAGAAAACAGGCACCAAGCTTGACATTCAGTGGGTGCCGGACGGCACTTATGATGAAAAGGTCAATGCATCCTTTGCAACCGGAACGCTGCCGCAGGTGACGTACCTGAAGAATGCCGCCTCGCTTGTGAATATGCGTGATGCGATCCGCAACGGGCAATTCTGGGAGATTGGGCCATTGCTGGGTCAATACCCGAACCTCAGCCAGCTGAAACCTGAAGTGTTAAAGAACACGGCGGTGGACGGTAAAATTTATGCGTTATACCGTGAAGTGCCTTTGTCGCGTCAGGGCATCATTTACCGCAAGGATTGGGCCGATAAGCTTGGGCTCAGCGCCCCGACCAATGTAGACGAATTCTATAATATGTTGAAGCAGTTCAAGGAGAAGGATCCTGATGGCAACGGCAAAGAAGACACCATCCCGCTGACGGATCGAAATGACCTGATCTACGGCGCGTTCAAAACGATAAGCTCGTGGCTCGGCACGCCGAATAACTGGGGCGAGAAGGACGGCAAGCTGGCTCCCGAATTTATGTTCCCTGAATATATGGAGACGATGAAATTCTTCAAGAAGCTTCACCAGGAAGGCCTGATCAATCAGGATTTCCCGGTTACCAGCAAAACGGACCAACAAAATCTGTTCATTACTGGCAAGTCGGGTGTATATATCGGAGCGATGGGGGACGTATCCAGCCTGCATCCCAAGGTCGTTGAAGTGAATCCGGATGCGGAACTCGATGTTCAGAATAAAATCGAAGGAGGACCGAATGGCTTCGGAATCTGGTCGGTTCCCGGCTATGGCTCGGTGATACTCTTTCCGAAAACAGCCATCAAATCAGAAGAGGAACTGAAAGATGTGCTGGCCTTTATGGATCAGTTGATGAGTCCGGAGCTTGGCAACCTGATCTACTGGGGGGTTGAAGGACAGCACCACAAGCTGGAGGAAGGCAAGGTCATTCCTTCGGAAGACACCAAGCTGACCGATCGCGAAGTGAAGCCTTATCAAGCGATGCAGGTCGGCGGGCCGTTAACGATCGAGGGTTTTTATGAACCGAAGCATATGCTCCCTGTCAAAGCGAAATCGGAGGAAATGATCACGGAGAACAATGATTATCTCATTGAGGATCCTTCGGCATCACTGGATTCCAAGACGTTTAACGAAAAAGGTGTACAGCTGCAGGAGATGATTAAAGACGGCACGTATCAATTTATGCTTGGCGATATCGATGAGGCCGGATTCCAGGCGGTCGTGGATAACTGGCTTAAGAGCGGCGGTCAGCAAATCATCGATGAGTTCAACGTATCCTACGAATCATCCAAATAACGAACATGCCAGCATCCCGAATGGCCGGGGACTGCGATGCTGCAGTCTCCGGAAGGCTTCGGGATAGAAAGGAAGTCTGAGATCATGAGCGAAACCGCAGTGAAGACCGGGATGAGCAAGGGCGCCCCCAAAATACCGGAGTCCGGTCGAATGAGGAGAATCATAAAAAACCGGGCGATCTACCTCATGATTCTTCCGGGATTTTTATACTTCCTGATTTTTAAATATATCCCGATGTCGGGATTGATTATAGCCTTCCAGGATTATCAGGCTTATCTAGGCGTTACGGGCAGCCCCTGGGTGGGGCTCAAGCATTTTGAGCGGCTGTTTACCGAGCCGATGTTCTTCACGATTTTGGGCAACACGCTGCTGCTGTTTTTCTTGAACCTGGCCTTCTATTTTCCCGTGCCGATCATTCTTGCCTTAATGCTCAACGAGGTTCGGCGCGAAGTGTTTAAACGTTTTATCCAGACGCTGGTGTATATTCCCCACTTCATGTCCTGGGTTATCATCGTATCCATTTCGTTTGTCATGCTCTCGATGGATCGCGGAATCATTAATGAATTGCTGGTTATGGCCGGATTCGAAAAAATCAATTTCCTGATGAGCAGCGAATGGTTCAGGCCGATGTATGTTATGCAGATCATCTGGCGGGAGGCAGGCTGGGGGACGATCATCTATTTGGCTGCCATGGCGGCGATTGATCCCGGTTTATACGAAGCGTCCCGGATTGACGGGGCCAGCCGCTTTCGGCAAATGTGGCATATTACGCTTCCTTCGATTCGAAGCGTGATCGTCGTTTTGTTGATTTTGAAAATCGGCGATGTGCTGGAACTTGGGTTCGAACATATCTATCTCCTCTTAAACTCAATGAACCGGAATGTGGCGGAGATATTCGATACGTATGTTTATACCGCAGGTCTTAAGCAAGGTCAGTTCAGCTTCAGTACGGCGGTCGGGTTCTTTAAATCGCTGATCGGTCTTATTCTGGTGATGCTGGCCAATTGGCTGGCCAAAAAAGCGGGAGAAGAAGGCATCTATTAACTACAGAAAGGTGGACCGCTATGGTACAAGATAAAACGATATCGAGCCGAATCTTCGATATCGTGAACTATACGCTGCTGTTGATCATTGGCCTGGTTACCATCCTGCCTTTCCTTCACGTCATCGCCGGATCCTTCACAACCGTGACGGAGCTGGCGCAGAAGCAGTTTGTCCTGTTTCCGACCGTATGGTCGCTTGATGCTTACAAATATGTGTTTTCAACCAATACGGTGTTTCGCTCGCTTGGCGTTTCCGTGGGCGTCACCTTTTTGGGTACCTTGTTCAGCATGCTGTTAACCTGCTTGATGGCATACGGACTGTCGCGCAGGGATCTGGATGGCCGTAATTTCATCATGTTCATGGTTCTGTTCACGATGCTGTTCAGTGGCGGAATGATCCCAACGTTTCTCGTGGTGAAGGAGATGGGGCTGATCGATACGTATGCGGCGCTGATTGTCCCGACGGCGATCAATGCCTTCAATCTCATCATCATGCGTAACTTCTTTCAGAACCTGCCTGAGGGATTGGAGGAATCCGCGAAGATCGACGGGGCCGGCGATTGGGGCATCCTGTTCCGAATCGTGATTCCGCTGTCGATGCCTGCTATTGCGACCATATCGCTCTTTTATGCGGTTACCTACTGGAACACGTATATGTCGGCGATTTTGTACTTGAATGATGCGGCCAAATGGCCCGTGCAGGTCATCCTGCGGCAAATCGTCATCCTTGCCAGCGGTTTGGCGGCAGACACCTCCGGCATGGACGAATTTGTCCGGCCGCCGGAGCAGACGGTGAAGATGGCGGTCATTGTCATTGCCACACTGCCGATTCTGTGCGTATATCCGTTCCTGCAGAAGCATTTTGCGAAGGGTGCGCTGCTGGGTTCAATCAAGGGATAGAGAGGAGCGAGGGATCGTGTTGGAAAAGAAACAGTGTGCACCGATCATTGCTGGCAATTATGCCGACCCGTCGATCATCCGGGTTGGCGAGGATTATTACATGACACATTCCTCCTACAAGCTGACGCCAGGTCTCGTCATCTGGCATTCGCGTGATTTGCTAACTTGGAGCCGGGTTGGGGCAGCATTGCCCCAATACGAGGGGGACGTATGGGCGCCGGAATTCGTGGCTCATAACGGCATGTATTATATTTATTATCCGGCAGCGCGAACGAACTGGGTGGTAACGGCATCCAGTCCGACGGGACCGTGGAGCAAACCGATCCATTTGGGGATCAAAGGAATTGATCCGGGGCACACGGTAGGACCGGACGGAAAGCGTTATTTGCATATGTCGGGCGGTGATTTTGTAGAGCTAACGGCGGACGGACTCGCGGTTACAGGCAAAGTCAGACATGTGTATAACGGCTGGCGGTATCCGGACGATTGGGTCGTGGAGGCTTACAGTCTGGAGGGGCCGAAGATTACCGTTCACGATGGATATTACTATCTGACGGTGGCAGTTGGGGGGACAGCTGGACCGCCCACAAGTCATATGGCCGTGTCGTCAAGATCCAGAACGCCATGGGGACCTTGGGAGCACTCTCCGTACAACCCGATTGTTCATACGGAATCCAGGGATGAGCTCTGGTGGTCCAAAGGACACGCCTCGTTGATAGACTCCCCGAACGGCCAGTGGTGGATGGTCTACCATGCTTATGCGGGCGGGTTCCATTCGCTGGGCAGGCAGACCTTGCTCGAACCGATCGAATGGACTTCAGACGGATGGTTTCGTGCTGCAGAAGGTCGTGAGGGACTTATTGGCGAGTACGATCGGCCGCATGATGAAGGTGAAATCAATGCTGTGAATCAAGGTGTTACATTCAGGGATACCTTTTCTGGAACTGAGCTGGGTTTGCATTGGCAGTGCGAAGGCGTGGAGCCTTTCGCCCGGTTCCATCCGAGGAATCATGAATTGGTAGCCGAGGCAGCATCCGAGGAGGCAAAAGCTTCTCCACTGCTCTACATGGCAGGCCATAAGCGTTATTCAGCAGAGGCCGAGATCATCGTGGAAGGTCCGGCAGAAGGCCGTCTGCTGCTCTATTATAACGATGCGGCATATCTCGGGTTGGGAGTCAACGAGCGCGGGGTCCGGCATTTCCGGTCATTCAAGGGCTATGGGACGATGCCGAATGATCAGCGCAGGGCATTTTTGCGGTTGGTTAACGATGCGCATATCGTTTCATTCTATTACAGCTTCGATGGGGTGGAATGGCTCCGGTATGACAAAGTGGCGGATGTTTCAGGATTCCATCACAATACGTTTGGCGGGTTTCAGAGCCTCCGCATCGGACTGGATGCCGTCGGTAAAGGCAGGGTGATTTTTCGGAATTTTTCATATAACGTCATAAGCAGCTGAAAGAAGGGATAGGGCATGACAAAGAGATTAGAGGACATTCTGACGGGTGGCGACGGGCTGTTTGAAGGTTTCTTCGAATGGCTCGAAGGACAATATGACGCTGCTTCCGGCGGCTTTTATTATGCCCGCAGTTCAAGGGATTCTGATGCGTTCACGCCGGACATCGAATCGACGGCGCAAGCATTGGGCATAATCGAGCGCTGCGGGCTTCAGCAAAGGCTGGCCGATGATATTAAGACGGGCATCGTGCGTTTTTTTCAGTCGAAGCAAGACCCTAGGGCGGGGTATTTCTATGATGCCGATCCCAGGATGAGAAAAGACGATGTGATGGTGGGACGTGCACTTGGTTACAGCGTAGGAGCACTCCGAAAGTTGGGTGCAGCCCCTTTGCATCCGCTGCCGGGCAATCGGAATATGGCTCCGGCATACTGCCGTTCTCCTGAGGCTTATGTGGAGTGGCTGCGGTCGATCAGTCTTGCGAACAGCTGGCGTGGCTGCGACCGGCTGTGTAACTCGGCCCCCTATTTAAATCAGATGACGCCTGCAGATCGGGAGCCGTTCTTATCTGAAGCTCTGTCTTATTTTGCGAGTATACAAGACCCCGTGACAGGGTTGTGGGGTGAAGGCACCCTTTATGTGCGAATATCGGGAACCTTCAAGCTGTTGACATTCTATAACCGGTTTCAGGCTCCCCTGCCGCGGACGCCGGAAATATACCGTTCCCTGCTGCACGCTCTGCGGAACGAGAAGGCCGTTGACATGTGTTATATCCGGAACCCGATCAGCCTCCTGACCTCGATGAAGCTGCGCATCCCGGAAGAGGACGTTCTGGAGATCGCGGAAATCACCTTGCGGAATATGGCGCGGCTCAAGCGGGCGGACGGCGGATTTTCCAGGGAAATCGATCATTCCCCGCCGGCACCGAATGTGGCCCAAGTGAAGCAAGGTGAGTATTATCCTGACATGCCGGAGGCGGTTTCACTGGGCAAAGGTGAGGTCGAAGGGGACATGAATGCCGGAACGCAGGCGATTCTTATCCGCTATTCGCTCCGTGAGCTCGGGGGGCTGCAGGAACGAAAGCTGGATATTTCCGATTCTGTGTTCTCATCTTTACGAGCAGATACGGGGATATGATTTACGAGTCATGACCTCTAAATGTATAGAATCAATCAGCCGAGATGATTCTCTGAATTTTTATGACATGGATAATAGGAATACATAGACCTTCCGGCGAAGAAGTATGAAGGTTTTTAATTTAATGAATCGATGAACGCGAAAATTCGGTACTTGGATTAACAGAGGAGGAGGATCATGGCGGAAATCGGAGTTTGGGAACAAGCGGAGCCCGGGGTAACAAGGAAGGTGTTTCAACCCGGAACCGGGCTAATGATGATGGAGGTGCATTTTGAAGAAGGGGCGGAAGGTGCATTGCACAGCCATCCCCATGAGCAGATGAGTTACTGTCTGAAGGGCGCCATCGAATTTTATATCAACGGTGAGACAACTCTGGTGCGTCAGGGAGATACCATCGTCATTCCCGGCGGAGCGGAGCATGGGGTAAAAGCACTGGAACCCTCCGCTCTTTTGGATACGTTTACACCGCTGAGACTGGATTTGCTTGGTCTCTGAGTGCCTAAGGCTGAAGGAAATGTAGAAATGAATGAATAGACTTGAGATGAAGACAGAAAGGAATGGATATGATGAAGCTTTGGGAACAGGATATTCCCGGACATGAGTCGGTGGAAGAGAAATTCACACCCTACATCGTACCTTATCTATTACAAAATGAAACGCCCCACGGAGCCGTGCTTGTGCTTCCGGGCGGCGGGTACCAGCAGCGTGCGGATCATGAGGGTGATCCGATTGCCATGTGGCTGAATTCAATTGGGCTATCGGCCTTTGTCGTTCATTATCGTGTTGCCCCTTATCGCCATCCATATCCGCTAGGCGATGCCCAGCGTGCCATCCGGCTTGTAAGACATCACGCCAAGGATTGGAACATCGATCCGGACCGTGTTGGAATTCTCGGGTTCTCGGCAGGCGGACATCTCGCAGCGAGTGCCAGCACTCATTTCGATGAAGGAAATCCGGAGGCCGTGGATGCTGTGGACCGGCAGAGCTCCCGTCCGAACGCTTCCATTCTCTGTTACCCGGTCATTTCATTTAAGGATTATTACCATGAGGGCTCCATGACCAATTTGTTGGGAGAGGATCCGCCGGAAGAGTTGAGAAATACATTGTCGCTCGAGCTTGCAGTGAAACCGGAGACCCCTCCGTCCTTTCTGTGGCATACCGCGGACGATGGAGCGGTTCCTGTCGAGAACAGCCTGATGTATGCCAAAGCGCTAAGTGAGCAGCGCATCCCGTTTGAGCTTCATGTTTTCCCGGAGGGTCGGCATGGCCTTGGTCTTGCGGAAGAAGATGCCAGTGTTTCACAATGGACGGGCCTGTGCGCAGGCTGGCTGCAGAAGATCGGATTCCTGTCGCAAGCGGTCGTTCAGGGAAGGTAGACGGATGCAGCTAAATTGAACTCATGAAAAAAAACAAGCTCATCTGAAAAATCATCAGATGAGCTTGTTCGTATAACCTAAAGATCAGGACCGGCCTCTAATCTCCTGTCGGAGGAACAGGACGTAAGAGATGGCGAAGCAGATCAGCGTGGCTGCGGTCAGTCCGGTAATTTGCGGCCAGACGAGCAGCAGGCTTTGACCAAAGGGCAGCGGACTAGCGATGGCGCCGTACACTTGCTCCTGCGTGAGCGGTCCGAGATTGCGGATGGACGGCATCAGCAGAGTGCTCGTTGCCTCATTAAACAGGGTATATGGCGACAGCCGGCCAAGCCAGAGCATCAGATTCTGATAGCTCATGACATCATGGACCGTGGCTGAGGCAGAATCCGGAGCCAAACCCCGCGCCAGCAATCGCAGGATCATATCAAAAAAGAAGCTGAAGAACAGCCAAACCGCAATGCTTGACAGGGCGGAAGTCGCAGGCTGGCGGAATCTTACGGAGAACATAATGGCCAGATTCAGCCAGAAGCCAACGTAAAATATGGTCACGACCAGAAAGCTGATGGTTCTCAAAAATTCCTCGAAGGTTGGGGGTATGCCGATAATCAGGGTGCCCAGCGCCATGGTCAGCAGCCCGAGCGTGATAAACATGATGCTGATCACGATCAGGGAGGCGGCGAATTTGGCATTGAGCAGGTCGTCGCGGTGAATCGGCTGGGCCATGATGCGGCTGAGCGTCCCTTTGTTCCGTTCACTGTTAACGGCATCAAAGCCCATGCCGATTCCGAGCAATGGACCTAAGAAACCGACAAACCCGATGAAGGTCGGGAGGGTGCCGTCCGAGAGGGTGAACAGCTTCAGGATGGCAAAATCATCGACCCCGTTCTCTGACCCGAGGGCTTCACGGATGCTGTTCATTGCCGTATATAGCGAAGCCACGCAGGTTAAGGCAATGATGCCCAGCAGTAAAATGAAGCGCCAGCTCCGGATATGGTCCGCGATCTCTTTACGGACCAGCACGCCGAAGGCTGAAGGCGTGGACGGTTTGACTGCTTCTACTGTCGCCGTTTGGTCTGGCCTGTTGGTGCGCTTGGAAAATGTTTTTTTTGTGTTTTCGGAGAAGGACTGCAGCCGGCGGCCAATGCCAGCCAGCTTACCCTGTACGCTCAGCACTCTTCGCTCTGCCATGCTCATCACCTCCTGCAAAATAACGGTGGTAGATTTCGTCCAAACCATACTGCTGGCGGTTCAGAGAGAACAGCTGGGCACCTGCATTCACGACCGTTCGGGCAATTTCAGGGCTGCAATCCCTATCGGCCCGGATCAGAACCTTAACCGCCGGAAGGTTTCTGATCCGGGTGTCCGCATGCTCAGCCGTATCGCTTTCGACAGACGGTACCTCGATCTGGTGAACCCCTTCGATGGTGCTGATCTCATCCCGCAATTCGGGCCGTAGCTCATCTAGCTCCACCGTGATTTTAATCGGATCATCCGCGAACAGGGTCCGGGACAGCCCCACGACATCCCCTTCGGCGAGCAGCCGTCCCCGCACGAACAGGCCGACGCGGTCGCAAATCTGCTGAACCTGGTGCAGCTGATGGGACGATAGCAGTACGGTAAGGCCCTGCTCACGGCTTAGCTTCCGTATCAAACGCAGCAGCTCCTCCATACCTGTTGGATCGATGCCCAAGGTCGGTTCGTCCAGGATGATGATTTCCGGGGATTTCATCAAGACGTCCGCAAGTCCGAGCCGCTGTCGCATTCCGCGGGAATAAGCCCCGGTCTTCTTATGGGCTGCATGCGTGAGCCCAACGTGCTCTAACAGCTCCAGTGCCCTCTCCCGGGCTTGGGAATCGGGGATTCGATTCAGCCGTGCCGTAAGCATCAGATTTTCGAGCCCGGTTCGGTCCTCGTAAAAGCCAACGTCGTCAGGCAGGTAACCGACCCGCCGCTTGACCGGGATCGGTTCTCTTGTCGGATTGAGGCCAAGCACGTTAATGGTTCCTGAATCCGGTTCGCTGAGTCCGAGCAGCATCAGGATGGTGGTGGATTTGCCCGCACCGTTCGGGCCGAGCAGACCGAAGATCTCGCCGCGTTTAATTTGGAGGGATAAACGGTCCACCGCCTTCGTTTCATTGTAGCTCTTCGTCAATTCGTGAATGTCAATGACCGTATCCATCAAGGTTATCTCCTTCCGTATTTACGAATGAGAACATAGATGACTCCCAGAATTGCAACAATAACGAGCACGCCGATCCAGCCCCACAGCATGGAGCCTTTGACGGCTACGCGGAATTGGGCGTCGGAGCTTGCTTCAGCCGCGGCGGCCTTCAGGCTGGTAACATAATCACCCGCAATGGCTTTGTCGCTTGAGGTCAGTTTGGCTTCTACCGTTGTGGATTTGCCTGCGGGCAGATTTTCGATCGTTTTCGGATTGAAGCTTACCTCCCAATCCACCGGCGTATCGGAGCTAAGATTAATATCCGAGAGAGGTGCCGTCCCCGTATTTTTGACCAGCAGCTCGATGGTTTTGCTGCCGCCCGCATTGACGTTTGTGCTGAGCAAACCGCTTGGTGTTGTAAGCTCCAGCCCATAAGAGCCCGTAATGACAGCTTCCAGCGCAAGCTCGGAGGATGTCGATGAATTGGAGGCGCGGATCGGAATGGAGAAGGTGCCTTCCGTCACTTCGGCAGGCGGTTTGACATCGACAGTAATGGATTGACTTGCACCGGCTTCGATTTCGACGGAGGATACCTGCTTGCCGCCGGAGGTGAATGTAACGTCCCATCCCGCTTGGGCATCGGCCTGCAGAGCATAGTTTTGTTTATTGGCAGTTCGGTTTTGCAGATTCACCGTGTAGGTAAACGTGGAATCAGCATGCCCCTCCAGATTGGCCTGATCGGTTGTGAGCTCGGTCTGATAGGTTCCTTTTTCCGTAATATCGACAGTTAATGGCAGACTGGCTATGGATCCCGCCGTTACTTGAAACCGGTAGGTGCCTTTATCTACTTTGAGCGGCACGGTAACCTCCAAGGACACCGATTCCGATTCACCCGGCTTCACGGATACTTCCTTCAGCTGCCAGCCTCCGCCGTTAAGCTTGGTGCTCCAGCCGCTCGGCAGGCTGTTGATTTGGAGCGGAACCGTAATGACGCCGCTCGTATTGTTTTTGACTTCAAGGGGATAATTGATGACTTCCCCCGGCGGAACGGAAATCGAGGTGTAAGGTGTGTACAAGGTGATTTCCCCCGCCGCGAACGCGGTATTTCCTCCACTTAACAAATAAGTACCCAGGATGAACAAGAGCAGCAGGTTCAGCTGCTTTGCTCTCTTTCTAAGCAATTTCATGACACTACCCCTCCTAATTTATGGATTCATAATGAGTACGTTGGAAGCACCGGGTTTGGATTTATCGGAAAGATTAAAATTAGCTAAAAAATTCATTAAAGGAAGCTGAAAAGTGCCCCGGTTTATTCAAAAGACAAGGAGCGTTTGCTAAAATATTGAATCGAAAATGGCAGTGCGAAAGGCAGGCCATCATGATGATTTGAGAGGAGAACAGATTAGGGGGAGTCAGGAATGAACGATCATTCTGCGATGTGGCTGGAGGAGATTGCAGAAGGTTCGACCGCAGCATTCAGGCACTTCTATGATGCTAATGTCCGCTTGGTTTATCGGCTGGCTTTGCAGATGACCAAGGATCCGGCCGAGGCGGAGGATGTATGCCAGGATATCTTTATGGAAGTGCTGCATAAGGCGGATCAGTATGATCCTGCACGAGGAAGCGTTGAGGCTTGGCTGGCCGTGAGAACACGGTGCAGGGCGATGGATCGGCTGCGCAAGCGGCAGCGCACGGCTGCAGCCGAATGGATCGAAGAGGCGCTGCCGGAAACGGCATGGAGCGAAGAGCAGGAATCGGTAGAGTTGGCCGCCTTGCGCCGATTGGAGCTGGAGCAGGTAAAGGAGGCGCTCCAGGGCATTCCGCCCCTTCAGAGGATGGCGGTTTACGGAAGCTACGTCGAGCAGCGCTCCCACCGGGAAATGGCGGAATTGTTAAACCGGCCTGTCGGAACCGTCAAATCCTTAATCCGGTACGGCATCCACAATGTTAGACGGCGGCTGGATGCGATGAACGGGAAGGAAGGGGGGAGCTCGCAGCATGAAACATTCAAAGCAAGACCATGAGCGTTTCGCTCAAGACAACTTTGACTGCCCGTTATATCCCGAGGAGAAGCTTGTTGATTACGTTATGAAGCGATTGCCGTACGCGGAGAGGAGGAATATCGAGCACCATCTTAAGGAATGCAAGACATGTTTCGGGACAGCGGCTGAATGGGCCGACCTTATGGGAGCAGAAGGTATCGCAACGCCATCACATGAATCCGATGTAATCGAGCAGGAGCTGTTTCGAAGCGGTGATATTCATGGCGAACCGCTTGTCGGATCGACTCAGCCTGCAGGTACGGAGACGGCCATTCGGGAGTCAATGAAGAATCAAGCCGCGGATGGACACATGCCTCCCAAACGACTGCGCAGCAGGCTCCTGCTTGCGGCTTATATCCGGTCCTTCCGAAGCAAAATCCGAATCAGGAAGCATGTTGCATTGCAGGCGATATCCGGAGCACTGTTCATCCTTTTGATAGCCGGTTTATTCACCTTGAAGGGAAACGACGCTCAGACCCATGCGGCCTTCGAACATACGGTGAGCCAGCGGATTGCCGATATGCAAAGCGAGGATACCGAGCGGTATGTTATACAGCCGGTTGAGCCTTTCTACGGCAGCGGCTCGGTGTGGCTGAAACGCGGCTCGGGAGAAATGCTGATCGTTGTGAACGGCCTGCATTCCTTGGAGGAGAAAGACTATCAGGTGTGGCTTCAGGATGAGGATCGGCTGTCGAGCGCGGGCTTTATGCTTGTGCAGGGCCCGCAGGGAAAGAGCTATTATTACGGTTTCGGAGCGGAGAAAGCGAAGCGGATTGTTGTGAGCATGGAACCTAAAGGGGGGAGCCGGAGACCGACCGGGCCCGAAGCCGTCCTGGTGAATATGGGGCCTTGATGCCCAGGTATACAGGGGAAATAAGTTATCCAAGGGAAACGCCGTGTCTAAAAACAATGTAAATCGAAGGCGGTGAGTACGGGATGTGGCGCGCAGATGTTTTTCTGGAGTCCATGTATAACGAGGCAATGGGCCGAACAAAAGACAGGCAGGTTTCCATGAGCGCCGAAGAGCGCAAAGGGCATTTAAAGCAGACGCTTCGGCAATTGATCGGTGAATTCGAATCCAATGACAGGCATAAGCCTGTACTGCTCGAACAGGAGCCGTGTGACGGATATATTCGGGAGAGGGTGGAGTTATCCGCCGTACCGGGCGTATCCTTTGCGGCGTATGTATTAATTCCGGATGGGAATCAGGGGGAGCCGATGCCAGCAGCCGTCGCTGTTCATGGTCATGGCTATGGCAGCAGGGAAATTATAGGGCTGAAGCAGGACGGCTCAAGCGATCCTGATGCATCTGGTTTACATCGGCATTTCGCTGTACAGTTGGTACGGCGGGGCATGGTGGTGATCGCTCCGGATGTAGCCGGTTTCGGTGAGCGTCGCCTTGCGGCGGATCTCGCACTGAATCCGGATGCCCCGAATTCCTGCCACCGGCTGTCCACCGGGCTGATGATGCATGGCAAGACGCTCGCCGGTCTCCGCGTAACCGAGACGCTGAAGGCCTTGGAGTATGTGGCCGAACGCCCGGAGGTTCAGGCTGACAGAATCGGCATCATGGGTTTTTCGGGAGGCGGGTTTATCTCGTTTTTGAGCGCGGCGCTGGATGAACGGATTCGGGCTGCCGTGCTTGCGGGATATCCCAATACTTTTAAGGACAGCATTATGGCGGTGCAGCACTGTGTATGCAATTACATCCCCGGCATGCTCAACCATGCCGAGCTGCCGGAATGGATGGGGCTGATCTCACCTAGACCTTTGTTTCTGGAGTCGGGAACCCATGATCGGATATTCCCGGCTGCGGGCTTTGAAGCCGCAGCTCATGAGCTCAGGGAAACATATCGGCGCACCGGTGCGGAGGAGAAGCTGCAAACCGATCTGTTCTCCGGGGCACATGAAATCAGCGGCCGATATTCTTACGACTGGTTGTTCGAACGGTTAAGCAGCCCGGATTTGTGAAGGGTACTCTTCCCTGGCCGTTTCTGATCAGGCACTAATTGTAACAGGGCATCGCACGTATGGGCCGCAAGAGACTATGGGTACAGGTGAAAGAGAACAAAAAGGGACTCCTGAATCATCAGGAGTCCCTTTTTTTATACGTTATGCATGGTCGCCGCTATAGCGCTAGGGTTTACTCCAAGTCATCCTGCCAATCTTCGAGCAGGGAGTTCGCATCGGTATTTAATACCGTTTTGGCTTGAACGCTGACGTTGCGTCCCATCGGCTCTTTATTCAGGTGCTTGGTGAAATTCTGCATATGCTTGACGGCATGATCCACTCTTCCCAGATCTAGTTGATGCTGTACCTGGTTAAGAGCGTTGATCAGCTGAGGAATGAGCGCTCCGCTTACATCTCCTGAATCTGCGAATCGGGCGATTAATTGTTTCATGGAAGGCACGCTGGTGATGACCCGGAACTGGATTGTTTTCTGAAGTTTGTTACCGGAGCGGTCTTCAGTCGTAACCATTGCAGTTATGTCGCCCAAATTCCCGGCCAAATCGATATCAGTAGCGTCCTTGGTCAATGGATCCAGCGTATATACTTTATCGCCGATGGTTATTTCGGCTAATTGGATGGCGGAAGTGTCGATAATTTTGAAGCTGAGGACCATGTAATCCTCCAAAGCATCGCCATCCTCCAAGCTCTTGCCATTGGCCGTCAGAGAGAAGGAAGGAGAATCGGTAACCTCGATGGTGACTCCCTGCGATACATTCCCGGACCGATCAATGGACCGGATGAAGAGCGAATAGTCCTTGCCCGCTTCGATTCCCTGTATCACCGCTGTTTGAATTCCCCGATTTACATCAATGACGTCGCCGACCTGCTGTCCATTACTCCGCAGCGTAATTTGCACTTTTTGAGCATCGATATCGTAGGGACCATCCCAAGACAGCGTTATGTTTCCTTCACCGCGCTTCACCTGCACGTTCTCAACCTCACCCGGGGCAACGTCATCCTCTTCGGGTATGGTAGGAGGAGCAGGCTCCGTAAATACGGCCGGATCGCCAAAAGTGAATTTATCAAAGTTGTATAACCAGTCTCCACCTTTGAAAGACATGAATACAATGTGTTTTCCCGTTACAGGGGTCGTTACATCCGTCGAGGAAACTTCGAAATTTTGCCAGCCCCCGGTTCCTGAGACGGTGGCTGTTGCAATGACCGGACCGCCCAGACTGTCCAGTCTGACCTCGATCGTCCCGCCAGCCGTGGCGCTGGCTGCGTTGACATGGAATTGGGTAGGGCTTTCGCTGCCAAAATCGACATAATTATACATAGCATAAGGGTTATTTGGACCAAACATCCCGGCTAAGTAAGTTTCCCCGCCGCCGGTTTCTCTGCCGAAACCTACCCCGTTTGTATAGTTTTCAGCTTCCAGCTTCTTGTAAGCATCTCTTGCTTTTCCTTTCATGGTGGTAAAGGTAAACCACTCCAGATTGAGAGGGTAGTCGCTGCCATTCGCTCCCTTGAAAACAAGATATACATCGTGAACGCCTACAGCGAGGGTGTCATCGATATTCGCCATGATATCGACCCAGTTATCCCAGCTTCCCAGCGCCGGAATTTGAATGACACCTGCGGTAGGCCCATCCAGACTGTCCAATTTAACCTCGATCGTGCCGCCTTGATTGCCGCTGGCCACATGCACCGTGATACCAGCCGCGCCAGATCCGAAATCAATTCCTTCATAAGAGGCATAGGCATTGTGATGGATTGCGTCCAAATATCCGAACTCGGCATGTTTACTAAGTCCTTCGCTGCTGTCGTAATTTCCGGCCTTAAGCTTGGCATAGGCGTCGGTTTCCGTCGGGTCCGTCGTTGTGAATTTAACCCAGTTCAAATTGAATAAATAATCGTCGTTTGTCTTGGTGAAGACAAGATACACATCATGGACGCCGGTTATGGTGCTTGGCGCTCCCTGGTCATCTTTAAGGAGGGTGACGGCATCGATATATTGATTCCAGTCGCCCGTTCCCTCTACGTTCAAGGTCCCGACTTTGGGGCCATCCTTGGAATCAAGCCGGATCTCGATTTGACCTCCGCCCGTTCCGCTGGACGCTCTGGCAATGAACCCGATCGCACCGTCTGATCCGAAGTCCACATTTTTGTAAGTTGCATAAGAGCCATGCTGTATTCCGCCTAATTGCAGCGAACCTTCGAACGCGCCTTCCAGAACGAAACCGGACCCGATATTGTAGCGTTCCGCTTCGATCTTATCGAAGGGGTTTTTAACGCCATAATGAAGCTCCGCTTCCATCGGCTTGATACCGTTTAAAGCTTGAACGGCTGCGGCCGAGGACCAGGATTCATAGGTTCCGGACAGCAGTTGTCCCGCCCAGTTTCCATCCACGATATGATCCGAATTCCGGTGACTCCAGGCCATTTCGATATTGAATGCAAGCCATTCGTCGAATTCAGCACTGAATTCCGGGTACTGGCCGGTTTCATCCAGTGTCTTTTGCAGATGGGCCAGATTGCGCATCAGGATCGTTTTGCCGCCTTTCAGATCCCCGTTGGGGCCTTCATAATTCAACACCCCGTTTGAATCCACCAGATGGTTTTTGGTGAATTTAGCGGCTTTGACCGCGTCATCGAGGTAAACGGCATTTCCGGTCGCTTTATACAATCCGACGGCCGACCCGATGTATGTACCCTGGTTGTAGTGAGTGGCATCCGGAACCGCGCCATGTTCGATTTCGATGCGGTCGAACACTTTTCCGTTTCCGTCCGTAAGCATCGTTTTGCCCCATCTGAATATTTTGGTTGCCGCGTTTAGATAATGCTCATCTTTCGTAATATCGTAAAGATAAAGCGCCGCTTGCGCCGCCGGGAAATTAATGCACGCATTTTTGGTATTATGGTCGCTGTTCAGCCACCAAATGCCGCCGTTTGCGAACTCTTCATCCCACTGCGTATCGTACACAAAATCGAAATGATCCCTCGCGGCTTCCAAATATCTTGGGTTTCCGGTGATTTGATAGGCTCTGGCGCTTCCCATCGCCCACCACATAATATCGTCATTGAACGGGTTATTCGTCCAATCTTGGCCGTACTTGGCGACGGTGCCGTCATATACATCGTCGATCTGCGTTTTAAGCTCGGCTTTCAAGGCAGAATCGGATGTATGCTGATACGCATCCATGACCAATTCCCACAGCTCTGCCTCCACCCAGAAGTCTTGATGCTTTTCGCGCTTCGAGTCCTTCCAGAACATCTTGGCGTTCGGATCCCAAAATGTATCGTTAAAAGCTCTCATCGCTGTATCCCCATCTGATGCGGTATAGGCGTAGGCTTTGGACGTTCCGAAGCCGGGCATGGAACCGAGCATGAGCGCGATAGCCAGAGGCACCGCAAGAAACCTGAAAAGTTGACCTGATCTTAGTGACATGAATGTTCCTCCTCTATTTTCAAATCGAAGCCGATCCGTTCCATTCATGATCGGCTTCATGAGCTTAACGGTTCCGGTTACTACTTGCCGGTCGTAATCACTTTGTTGATTTTTTCGGCCATCACATCCAGTTCGGTGATCGGGGCTTTGCCCATCAGAATGTTTTTCCATGATGCTTCAATGAACGGGTACGCTTTGCCTGCCCATGTCGACAGGAAACGAACCGGCTGCGTATTCTGGGATTTCAGAATATGATCAAGGCCTTCGCCCACTTCAGGATGTCCGGCCGCTTTCAGCGCTTCGTAATAAGCTGCGGAAGATGCTTGATAGGCTGCAGGAGCCACCGGGGTTGAAGGGAGGACTTCCTCGTACATTTTGGAATCCAGGTACTTGAGCACTTTCCATACCGCTTCCGGATTTTTGAGCGTTGCCGGACTGGACCAGCCGACAGCATCATAAATCTCGGTCTGGCTGTTTACCACCGGCATCGGCACGTAACCCCACTCCAATTCCTTCGGAGCCGTACGGATCAAGTCATCGGCTACCCATTGCCCCTGCAGGGTCATCGGGACTTTACCTTGCTTGAACGAACTCATGGCATTCGTTAAGTCAAAGGTAGGGGGATTCATGTAACCGTTTGCAATGGCAGCCTTATATTTTTCGACTCCCTCTCTGAACGGGTCACTGATTTCCACCTTCGTTGGATTAATGATGGCATCAGCGAAGGGAGCGCCGCTTGCGGATACCGAATAGAGAGAGACATGGAAGGGGTCAAGGGGGGCATAATAACCAAATTGCTGCACGCCGCCCTGATTGCTCGAAAGTTTCTCCATCGCCGTGAAGAATTCATCATAGGTCCAGCCAATCTTCGGTTCCGGAAGGCCTGCATCCTGGAATGATTTTTTATTGTAAAAAATGCCGTATGTGTTCAAGAGGCCCGGCAATCCGACCAACTTGCCTTCATAGTACCAGCTGTCTACCACGCCGTCGTAAAAGCCCTCCATGAACGCTTTGTCCTGTGTTGCAAGCTCCGTCCAGTCATAGAGAAGTCCTTTGCCGGCATTATCGAGCAGCATGTCGTTACCGGTCATGAAGATGTCGGGTGCTTTCTTCGCCGTGATCATTCCGTTAATCTTGACACCGTAATTGTCCAATGGAGTAGGGATGAGCTTCACTTTGATGTCAGGGTTATCCTCTTCGAATTTTTTCATGGATGCCATGATTTTTTCGTTCATGGCCGCCGACTCCCAAGTAATCATCGTGACTTCGACGGGTTTCTTGGACCCGGCATTATCTTCTCCGGATGGTGTGTTCCCGGGACTCGCCGAACCGGAGCCTCCGCCGCTGTTGCCGCCGCAAGCGGCTAGCAGACTTGAAAATAACAGTAAAGCGATGATTCCACTGGCCCACTTTCTAACACCCTGTCTCATTGAAAGACCTCCCCAATGGTAAATTTAATGAACTGAACATCACCTGTTTTTTACTTCAGTCAATCCCGGTCGGCATCACCTCCCATACGGTTGGAAGCTTTACTTTAAACCCGCGGAATTCATGGAGCCAAGCCCTTGCATAAAAAACTTCTGCCCAAAGAAGAAGAGCAGCAGCATCGGCAGGATATAAATTAAATCCGCGGCCATAAACAGATTCCAGGCTGTCGCATAGGTGCCCGTATAGGTTGCCATCGCCAGTGACAGCGTCCATTTGCTTGGGTCGATAATATAGAGCAGAGGTTCCAAATATTGATTCCATGCCCCTTGGAACGCAAAGATCACCATGGTCATGATGACCGGCATGGACATAGGCACCAGTACCTTGAGCAGCACATAAAGGTCCGATGCCCCGTCTATTTTGGCAGCCTCGTCAAATGAAACGGAGATTGTTTTTATATACTGGACAAACAGGAACGAGAACGTGGCGTTTCCAAAAAAGGCGGGCACGATGATCGGCAGCCAGGAATCGTACCATCCGATGCTGGTGTACAGGTTAAACATAGGGATCATGCCGACAAATCCGGGAAGCATAAGGCTCCCTACAAAAAGCGAGAACCACAACTTTCGTCCCGGGAACTTTAGCCGTGCCAGCCCGTAGCCCACTAGAACTGAGCTTATAATCTGCCCGATCGTGCAGGTAATCGCGATAAACAGGGAGTTGCCAAACGTTTGCCAAAAGTTGATTTCCTTCGTACCGGTTACAAAATTGGACCAATGAAACTCCCGCGGAAACCATTCGGGCGGAATTTTGAACACGTCATTGTTGCTCTTCAGCGCAATGGTAACCATCCACAAGAGGGGGAACAGCATCGCAATGGCGCCGATAGCCAATAGGACAAAACGAAAGGCATCAATCCAATTAAACCGTACTCTTCGCTTAACGCGTATGTCTGCTGCATTCAGATTTCCTTTGGGCCGTACTTCCGTTTGCATCACTTCTTACCCCCTTATTTGTCGCTTTCGTAATAAACGAACCGGTTGGAGTACCGGTAAGAAATTACGGTAAAGATCATGATGATGACGAACAGTACCCACACTTCTGCGATTGCATAACCAAACATTCTTCCATTGAAGGCGTCGGTATAGATTTTGTAATTCAGCAGGGAGGTGGAAAAGTTCGGGCCGCCTCCGGTCAACACCTGAACCTGGTTAAACGCCTGGAATGCGCCGATGATGCCGAGTATAAGCTGCAGGAACAGGATCGGGGTGATCATGGGCAGCGTAATGTTAAGCGACATCCGCCACCTGGAGGCGCCGTCGACTTCCGCCGCTTCATACATTTCCTGGGGAACCGACTGCAGACCGCTCAGAAAAATGATGACACTGGATCCGACCTGCCATAAACCGATTAACACGATCGATGGAAGCGCTGTCGTTTCACTGGTCAACCAAGTGCCCGGTGGCAGTCCGAACTCTCTTAGCAGTGAATTTGCCAGACCGTATTGCGGCTCATAAATAAATTGCCACAACGTGAGCGTGGCGATGGAGGGAACAACAACGGGAAGATAAAAGATCGTACGGAACCATTTGATGCCTGCCAAGTTTTTGTTCAGCATCATGGCCAATAACAAGCCTAGAATCAGTGATAAAGGAACACTCAGCATAACGAAGTAAAACGTTGCCCGGATCGAAGGCCAAAAAGCCGGATCCTCGGTGAACAGGTATCTAAAGTTCTCAAAGCCGACAAAACGGGGAGAATCGTAGCCGCTCCATTCTGTCATGGCGTAATACATGGAGGACAACAGGGGGTAGGCGACAAAAATGCTGAAGCCGATAATGGACGGTAAAATGAACAGATATCCGATGACCCAGCCGCGAAGCTTCCTAGTGGTTCCCATGGTGATTCCGATGACCTCCTCCGGTATCATTCGCTTTGACTCGAATGCCGCAGTAATCCATAATCAGCTCGCAAAACATCATGTTAGCCCAGGAAAACCATGGGCGGGTATAACGGGCAGGGTCGTCTACCAGAAATCCTTCATGCATCATGCCGGTGCCTGCATCGGTATCGGCCATTAGCCGCAGCAGTCGAAGTTTCTCTTCCCGATCCGTGGTCGTCAAGCCTTGAATCGCCAGCGCAATCGGCCATATATAACGATCCGGCGTGTGGGGGCTACCGACGCCTGCGGCGGCAGTGCCTTGATAATAGTACGGATTGGCGTGGCTCAGCACGAACCTGCGGGTATTCTGGTAGACCGGGTCATCAGCGCTTGTATAACCCAAATACGGAATGGACAAAAGGCTGGGGACGTTGGCGTCATCCATCAGCAGATGGTTTCCCATCCCGTCCGTTTCATAGGCATATATTTTGCCATATTCGGGATGATCGAGAACGCCGTACGACTCAATGCCGTGACGGATCTCAGCGGCAAGTTTCTCCGCCTCCGCTTCCAGTTCGGGATCGCGCAGGACATCACGGCAAATCTTCGCCAGATAACCGAGCACAACGACGGCGAACATATTGGACGGAATGAGGTATCCGTAGACGCAGGCGTCGTCGCTCGGGCGGAAGCCGGACCAGGTCATTCCTGTGTAAGCCACTTCAGCCCCTTTTCCACCGCGCGGCAGCGTATCGCTTGGAGGACAATCGAAGCGTTCGAAGTAATACGGCGAATCGGTTTCGTGATGCTGCTCGGTTCGCCAGATGTCCAGAATGACCCTTGCGGCTGAATGGAACGTTTGATCCAGATGCGAGGTCCTACCGGTTTCTTTCCATAACAAGTAAGCAAGCTGAAGGGGATAGCATAACGAATCGATCTCATATTTGCGCTCCCATAGCCATGGATTCATGGCGGTGCGGTCGTTCTGATGGCCTTGACCAGAAGGCGAATCATTGAATGCATTGGCGTATGGATCGAGCAGGATGAATGCCGTTTGTCTGCGTACGAGTCCCTCGATCAAATCGGCCAGCTTGTCGTCGTGGCCCGCAGGAACGAGGAAGGGCCGGATTTGCGCAGCCGAATCCCTAAGCCACATGGCTGGAATATCGCCGGTAATGACAAAGGTGGTACCGTCGGGCTGTCGTTTAATGGTCGAACTCAGCGTGTTGTCCAGCATGCTCTTGAACATATGTCCGAGCTTCGGATAAGCTGAGGTGCCTTCGGTTATCGTGCGGTTCAAATCATGCAGTACAGAAAAATAGTCCAACGTGTACATGTAAGCTCTTCTCCCTTCCATTCTTCAGGGTGTTGATCGTTTTGTTAGGTCATTATATAAAACGCTTACATTTAATATAATTACATACCAATTTAATGTCAATATATTATATTGATAAAAATTATGGCTGTTATATTATGTGGGTGTAATGAATGGCGTGTCGATTATTCTGTGGTTCGTCGTTTTTATATTTGCCAAAGATGCTGTCTCTCGTTATGGGGCCAGATATGTTGGATCTTGAATGATTGATTTGAGCAAAAAAGCTTGCCCTAGTTTAGGAATATACCGTTGCGACAACGCAATTTATCACTTATTACAGCATGTATTTATAACATGATATATTGGTATGTGGTAAAAGAATGGCCTTTAGTTGCGGTTGTCTATTGCTTAGTTGAGGAACCACTAAAATATCAAATGGTGTATCATTGCGGGCCGTCTTTTATGAATGGTCGGACAGATATCGGGAATTTAACGTTTTTACGAATCACTTTCCCACGTACAGGCACTTCTGGGCCGTTGCCTACATAGAATGAGAAGACCGAGAGACCGAGCGCGATAAGGGCCGGTTGCATTGTAACTTCGCAGGAGGTGTCCTAAAGTGCCTGGATTGTTTACCGCAATTGCTTTGTTCATAAAAGAGTTGACCCTGCTCGTTTCGTACGTGAAAAACAACGCGTTTCCCCAGCCTCTGACCGAGGAAGAGGAAGCTAAACATCTGAAGCAAATGGCCGAAGGCGATCCTCAATCGCGTAATAAACTAATTGAGCATAATCTTCGGCTGGTTGCGCACATTGTCAAAAAGTTCGATAACACCGGCGAGGATTTGGAAGATTTGATTTCCATCGGGACGATAGGACTCATCAAGGCGATTGAAAGCTTCAGGCCGAACAAAGGCACGAAGCTGGCGACATTTGCTGCCCGTTGTATAGAAAATGAGATACTGATGCATCTTCGTTCCTTGAAGAAGACACGAAAAGACGTATCCCTCCATGATCCGATTGGAACGGACAAAGAGGGGAATGAAATTACATTAATTGACATTTTAGGAACGGAAGCGGATGATATCGTGGATGCCGTGCAGTTAAAGATTGAGAAGAGCAAGATCTACCGGAACCTCGATATATTGGACGACCGGGAGAAGGAAGTTGTTATTGGTCGTTTTGGACTGGAAGCTGGCGGAGAAGAACGGACGCAGCGTGAGATCGCCAAGGAACTCGGCATATCGCGCAGCTATGTATCGCGGATTGAGAAGCGGGCGCTGATGAAGCTGTATCATGAGTTTTACAAGCAGAAACGTTAGGAAGAAAACTGAAACTGTGTCAACCACTGATGACCGAAACGGGAATGTCGATATAGAGCCACGAAAGCCACTTCCTGTGATGGAAGTGGCTTTCGCTCGTTTGATTTATGTAGTGTTCAGCTCGCTCGGCTTGTTGAGTGCACGCAACCCAAACCGCATAGGACTCTCGAATTTATACTGCTGCCATTGCAGCACGCGGCGAATGGCCATCGGTGCGATGATGCTGCCAATCATGCCGAGCAGGTCGGATTGAAGTGCTTTTTGAGCGATGATGAAACCGCAAGACCCGCCGATAAATTCAATGGACATGTAGCGCTTTACGCTGGATAACGTGACAACATAAATCACGAATTTATCCTGCTCCTTGATGATGGGCATGATGTACTCCCCCACTCCTTCTCGTCTCTGTAATTGCGGACAACGGATTTCTACCTTTCTTGGAATCGTACGACTCTCTCGCAAGAAAACCTCCGCTAAAAGCGGTCTGTCTTCTGAGTACTACGGCGTTAGACGTTTTTTCATATGCCATCTTATGTATTTTTATAGGCTATTATGCTTTCCAAGCGTGGATACAAGCCCTGTTACGACAAAAACCAACCGTCTTGGCCATAGAAAAACTGCACCTCCAAATGTTAGATGGTGTCTAACAAGTGGGGTGCAGTTCACGATGGTTGGTTTTTTAGTTCGGCTCTACTCAGGTTTCCTTTGTCCCGGGTCTGCTTGAATGCTCTCGTCTTCACCGGGATACTCCCGTTCGATGCCCATGTGCAGGTTGCGATCCTCATAATCAAACCGATTCGGAGGCCGCTGATCCATGCGCCATGGGGTGCTCTTGCCAAGGGAATCGCTGCGGAGATCGGAACCGTAAGGTCCCTCGGGAAATTCCTCGGCCACCAGATCGTTCCGCTGTGACTCAACGGTGGATAGGTCCGTAAAGTTATCCCTTTCTTCCTTCTCAAATCCGTTCATTCCTGAGACCTCCCAAAAAGGTACTTAAGCTACCGTTCCAGTGTTCCCCTGAACAGATGGAATCATTCCGTTATGTGGCCTGGCTTTCCCCATCTGCATGACATGGAGTGTTAGCCGATCCCGGATCTCTATCGTCAGTTAACGACTCAAACATGCCTGAAACCCTACTATAATCCTGCAGCACCGAATACGCTGTCAAAGGCTCGCCGTGATTTAGCGATCAATTCCTCAGGAGTCCCGGTCGGCGTGGAAGGTGTCAATATTTCTTGTGTAACTGGGCCTGCATAGCCGATATCGTTCAGAGCCTGAAGGAACCCCGGAAGATTAATTACGCCTTCACCCGGATAAAGCCGATCATTATCGAGAACATCCCCCACGTGAATATTCTTCGCATCATTAATGTGGACATGAACGATTTGTTCAGCCCGCAGCTGCCGGATATCCGAAACCGTCATCTCATTGGTGTACCAGTGATATGCATCATATAGCAGCCCGACATTCGGTTCCCCGATGGCATCGATCCAATCCAATGTTTCTTGTACTGTCCAGATAAACGGGTTCTTCCATTGGGTGCGCAGATGATGTGGTCCTACAAACTCCAAGGCTAATCGAATTCCATATGCCCCCAAAATGTTGGCGCAAGCCCGCAGCCTTGTGGTGGCCAGCGTCATGAAATGAGCTGCGGGTGCATCAGTGGAAGGAAGAATGTATGTACAGCAGCGAGTGCAGCCAAGGGCCTTGGCAGCTGCCGCTGCAGCCGGCAGTTTCTCGAGTCCGCTTAGGAACTGCTCGTCCGATCCTCTCCATTCCACGGGAAGACCGACTGCCCCAATTTCCAGTTGGCGGGATTGCAGCATATCGGCTGCCGCTTCCACGCCAAGGCGGTCTACAAGACCTTTGGCATCGATATCGACGCATTGAAATTCATATTTGGCCGCGAGTTCGATAAACTGTAAATCGCTTTCAAGTTTTCCGAGTCCTGCGCTTGTTAAACCTTGCAGCATATTCATCGTCTCCATTCGCTATGAGATGTCGTATTGCTAGAGGCGGGTGTTTTATATCAACCCTTTGGTTTTTCATAGTTTCTATTATGATATGTTCCACTCTATAAATCTATGATCGCTTATTATTTTTTTTAGAGAAAGATAACGATTGGAGCTGCGGCCTAATCGTTAATATGAAAGGGGTTTGTAATAAAGCGGCATGAATTCCTACTCTTTCGCAGGGGATTACGGACGTTATGCCGAAATTACCATGTTACACGAACGTTCATATTACTCGCGAAAAGGAGATATAACTCAGAATGAATACCATTGAGCTGCGTAAAAAAGAGCTTGGCAACTTGTATCCGGAACCCACAATCAACGAGGAGGTTTTGAATCAATTTTGGGAGGAAGTGTTGAAGGCGTATAACGAAAAGCCGCTTCACATTGTTAGTCTACTGGAAGCGACGCCATATCCTCATATGGAAGTATCCAAGGTCACCTATCATGGTTATGATGATACGCCCATCCATGCTTGGTATATAGCTCCAGCTAAACGTTCTTCGGACGAAAAAAAACGACCGTGTATCGTAACCTTTCCGGGTTATTCCGGAGACCGTGGATTTCCAGAGCGGTATGCTCACTGGCTGATGCTGGGTTATACGGTGTTTGCCGTGGATGTCAGGGGACAGGGCGGAGAGACGGGGAATCTGCTTCCATTGGACAGCGGCGTGGTTAAGGGCTGGGTGACACAGGGGATTACGGATATTCGTCGCTCCTATTACATGGCAGTCGTTATGGATGCTGTGCGAGCGGTGGATGCGGCATCGCAGCAACCCGGAGTGGATTCGAAAAAAATTGCCGTGGTAGGCGGCAGTCAGGGTGGCGGACTGTCTCTGCTGGCAGGGGCCCTGAATCCGAAGGTCGCGGCCATTCTGGCCGACATTCCCAACATGTGCAGGATGGATTACGGGATTCTGCATTCGGTCAGCTCGCTGAACGAAATCGCCCAATACATCAAGCGCTACCCGGAGCAATTGGATCAAATCCTGGAGCATCTCTCGTATTTTGACATGCTGAATCTGGCGCCGCGAATCCAGGTGCCGGTCATGGTATCCGTCGGCTGGAAGGATGCGGTCTGCATGCCTGAAACCATATATGCAGCATACAACCGAATGAAATCGGCTAAAGAAATAAGAGACTATCCGTTCTCCGGCCATGAAGTTAATGAGCACCAGAAGCGGGAGGGCGTCTTGTTCCTGGAACGGATTTTTAACGGGGAATAGAACAAGGTGATAGATTTAGGGCGTGGGCACGGGGCCCGACGCTCGATTAGGATTACTCTTTATTTAGGAAGAGGGCAGAAGTAAAGTAAACGGAATCACACTCAAAAAAATTGTTATGTTAATGTTATATAAACTAACACAAATTAAATATTTGTTATATTTTTTGACGTAAATGTATTGACAACTAGCCGAAATCACCTATAATTATACCCAAGGACAGAAAAAACTCGATAAACACCCTATACCTACCCCGGTCAATGTGATATTAATTTACACAAAGGGATGTTGAACCATGATGACAGCAGGCGAACTCATACAGGATCTTTTGAGGGTTTACAACGCGATAAATAAGAAAATATTTAACGTGGGTGTAAAGCAGCAAAAAGTCGACTTCGTTGGCAACAAAATCATCATTGTATCGAGGAATAGTAGAGTCCCCGTCCTCAAACTGCTGGATGAGAATTACCCCCTCTCTACCCGGCAGTTGGACCACCTTTTATTCCAGGTGTTCAAGCAGGAGATTGAAGCTTCCCTGGAACAGTAGTTTCAATTTAAAATCATCTCCATTCTTAAAGACTATGATGCAGAGACCGAGTTTTCCGGTACCATCGTGTTTTTGGAGAAGGATGTAGAAGCATATCTGAACGACATGCCGGAACTCTTGTAGTGCGGGTTCAAAAAGTCAGGTTTTCAGCACCGAAGCTTATGCTTCCGATGTGCGTTTTTTCAAAACGCTTTAGTTGGATGAAGCTAGGGACGTCAGGAGCGGAGCGTAGGCAAAACCTACGTGAGCACCGGAAGGCCCGGCTGAATTCAAGATTCGATGTCGATTAAGCTTCTGACTTTTTGAACAACCTCGAGTAGAAGAGCGGGCCGATCGTCAGTTTGGTACCAAGGCACATACATGTGTGCGGCTTGGGGCTGGACTGGCGATTTTTTGTTACATCCACTTTTGAAAATACATGTTTGATGTATCATAGAGGAGGAAGGGGTATGACTCACAAAATTGAAATTTCGGGCGTCAGCAAATGGTTCCGCAGAAACGGGGAAGAGATTGCGGCCATGCGGGAGACAAGCTTGGCGATCGAGGAGGAATCAAGACCCTGATAATGACGGGAGTCAGCACCAATGTATGCGTGGAATCAACGGCCCGCGACGGGTTTATGCTGGATTATCATATCGTGCTTGTAGCGGATGCTTGCGCATCGTATTCGCAAGCGGCTCATGACATGACGCTTGAGAATATTGAAGGCTATTTCGGGAAAGTTAGTGAAGTGGCGCAGATTATCGATATTTGGATGGATCAAATGCCTGAGGAACGGCTGCGGTCGATGTCGACCGCTCAGCCGGCTATCGGCTAGCTTGTCAGAACGTGGTTCAACCAGGGGAAGCTCTCCGCATGCGGGGGCTTTTTCTATGAACGGCACAGAAATTAATGAATAAAGCGGGTGAGTCCTGCATGAATGACAAATCAAGGATGATCGTCCAATATACCATTTGTTTAGGGGCATTTCTGTCCAATCTGTCGGCCGGCATGTTCAACATTGCGCTTGTTGATATAGCCAGAACATTCGATTCCACCATCCCTACGGCACAGTGGATTGTCACCGCCTATTTGCTCGTCATCTCCATACTACTTCCGGTCATGGGAAAGCTGGGGGATATGTTGGGTAGGCGGAAAATCCACAATATCGGCTATTTTGTGTTTATGGCAGGGGCGCTCTGCTGCGCCTTGTCACCTTCATTAAACGGACTGATATCTTCGCGAATTCTGCAAGGCGTAGGAGCGGCCATGTATCAAGCCACCAATATGGCGCTGATCGTCTCGGTATTTCCGAAGGAGCAGCGAGGTAAAGCACTCGGGCTCATCAGCACGTTTGTCGCTGCTGGCTCGATGGTCGGACCGAGCCTTGGCGGAATACTGATTCAGTGGTTTTCGTGGCGGAGCAATTTCTGGCTGCTGACGGCCATTTCTCTTATTGCATGGTTGTTCGCTCAGCGATTCATTCCGAAGGACGAACCGGAAAAAGGCGTAAGCCGATTGGATGTGCCGGGGGCTGCCTTGTTTGCGATATCCCTAACCGGACTGGTTACGGCCGTGAATATGGGGGCTCAGTGGGGTTGGGGTTCCTGGCAAGTTACGCTGTTGTTCATCGTATTCGGAGCGGGAGCTGCTGCATTCATCGGGTGGTGTCTATCTTCGCGGTGGGAACGAGTAGGGAAGGGGAAACTCCCGTTTATGAAGCTGGATCTGTTTCGGGACGCAGGCGTTAGCATGGGAATCATCATCACCATCATTACCTATATGGCGGCTTTCTCCGCTCAGCTTGTGCTCCCCGTGTTTTTGCTGAGCGAGCTGGGCGTTGAACCTGCCACGGCAGGGCTGATCATGATGGGATATCCGTTGTCGCTGATCATATTCTCGCCACTGAGCGGGAGCCTGTCGGACAAGTTGGGGACATTTCCGTTATTGTCAGCCGGGCTGCTGCTCATGACAGCAGCGTTAATTGTGCTTGGTTTTGTATCGCCGGCATATCCGATCTTCTTCCTGATTCTGCTTATCGTCCTGCTCGGCGGTTCCATGGGCATCATTACGCCGCCGAACAATTCCCTCGTGATGGGCAGGACATCCAAAACGGACCTCGGCCTGATCAGCAGCATTTTGGCACTGTCACGAAATCTGGGGATGATGTTTGGTACGGCGGCAGGGGGTGCCATGCTGGCGCTCCCGAGCCAATTGGTAGGGGGACCTTTAGGATTTCGCATGATATTTGTGCTGAATACGGTTCTGGTTGTCATCGTCTATGTAACGATGCTCATATCTTTTCGCTTCGCAAGACATAAGGAGACGTTATCTTCATAGGAATTAGCCAAAAAGGGTATCCTACGGTCTTTTTGAGACCTGCAGGGTACCCTTTTCTTTCCTTATTAGCTTACGCCCGGTCCAGAATCGTCTGGAGTGTCGTGCGATCCAAACCTTTTACGAGCTTGATCAGAAGTTCTTTAGCAGCTTCATAGTCGTCCGTGTGGATGATGGACGAAGATGTGTGAATATAGCGGGAGCAAATCCCGATGATGGTGGACGGAACGCCGATGCCGCTAAGATGCACTTGGCCTGCGTCTGTGCCGCCCGGTGAGACAAAGTATTGGTATTTGATTTTGTTGGTCTCCGCCGTATCTTGAACGTATTCCACCATTCCGCGGTGAGTCAGCATCGTCGGATCGAAGATGCGAAGCAGTGCGCCTTGACCCAATTGGCCGAACTGGCTCTTGTCCCCCATCATGTCGTTCGCCGCGCTGGCATCCAATCCGAAGAAAATATCCGGTTGAATCAGGTTGGCCGAAGTACGTGCTCCACGCAGTCCGAGCTCTTCCTGGACGGTTGCACCGGCGTAAACGGTGTTGGGCAGCTTCTCGCCATGGAGCGCCTGGACTAGCTCGATCGCCAGGCCGACGCCATAGCGGTTATCCCATGCTTTGGCCATGATTTTTTTCGGATTGGCGAGCGGCGTAAATTCACAGATCGGAACCACCTGCAATCCGGGACGAATGCCGAACGCTTCGGCTTCCGCCTTGTTGTCGGCACCGATATCGATATACATGGTCTTGATGTCGACCGGCTTGCTGCGCTGCGCTTCATCCAGCAGGTGTGTAGGAATGGAGCCGACAACCCCGACGACAGGACCGTTGTCTGTAATAATTTGCAGGCGCTGAGCAAGCACGGCCTGACTCCACCAGCCGCCGAGGGGCTGAAAACGGACCATACCCGCTTCGGTAATGCCGGTTACCATGAATCCGACTTCATCCATGTGACCAGCCACCATGACTTTTGGACCTTCATCGTTACCGCGAAGAACGGCGAACAGACTGCCCAGCCGATCCTGCACGAACTCATCTGTATATGGAGAGAGGGTATTCTTCAACCAGGAACGAAGTTCCCTCTCAAAGCCCGGTGCAGCCGGGAATTCCGTCAAAGTACGAAATAATTCCAGTGTTGATTCATTCATTACGAAATCGCTCCTTTAGAAAAGGTATGTAAGAGTTTTTCCTTTTCTAGTATGCCCCTATATATCTGAAAAGTCTACAAACCCGTGCCGCTAAGGCTACGTGATTTAAAAGCAAATGGAACAAGCACCCTGCATCCGGGAAAGGAATACGATGTTGAAACGAAGTGGAATTTTTGTTGTCCGAGGGAAGGAGCAGAGTATGAAGCACCATGGGATTGAGGTAAACGTCTATCATGCCGAAGTCAGAGAACTTCTGCTCATTATGGTTCTGTTCATCCTCCTCGTCATTTTGCTGAAATACATTCTTATATAATGACCAGCTCCAGCAATGATGGCAGGCGAATCTTATTTCAGCTTTCAGGGATACTCCTGGAGGCTGATTTTCGTGTGGGGAAATCTTGACGTTAGGACAAGCAGTGATTGCCAAGTAAGAAGGATGATTTTCCAAACATAAAGGGAGTTCAATCAAAGCATAATGATATCGAGTGATATCCATAGTGGCTCTTTAGCGTTTATAGAGGATTCCATACTTAAATAAAAGCGGAGGTGTATTGAAATGTCAGGCTCTAACCAAAAGCCTAAGTCTGATATCACCACAATGAGCTCAGGGGAATATCAGGCGATTGCCAAAAAGCATGAACCTCCCCGCCCCATACTTAAAAATTGCCTGCGTGCGTTTTTGGTGGGAGGTCTCATCTGTTTGATCGGCCAATGCATTCAGAAGTTTTTTATGTCCGTATTCGACATGAGCACCACGGAAGCGAGCAATCCGACGGTAGCCGTGCTGATTATACTCTCCGTCATTCTGACCAGCTTCGGCGTGTATGACAAAATCGCGCAATGGGCGGGAGCAGGCAGCGCCGTGCCGGTTACGGGGTTTGCGAATTCCATGTGCTCCGCAGCGCTCGAGCACCGCGCGGAGGGTTTGGTACTGGGGGTCGGGGCCAGCATGTTTAAGCTGGCAGGATCAGTCATTGTATTTGGTACCGTCGCTGCGTTTATCATCGGTATCATTTACGCTATTTTTGGCATCGAGGGGAGGTAACGAGAGAGATGAAGGTGATCGGCCAAACCTGGCAGTTCGAGAACAAACCCGTCATTATCGGCACGGGGACGATTGTAGGACCTGAGGAAGGCGAAGGGCCACTCGCCAATGATTTCGACTATGTCTACGACAATATTGAGATCAACGAAAAAACATGGGAAAAGGCGGAGCGAAAACTGCTGGAGGATGCTTCAAGTAAGGCGGTCGAAAAGGCTGGCATCAAGGAAGACCAGCTGCAGTTTTTTGTGGGCGGGGACTTGATGAACCAGATCATCAGCAGTTCCTTTGCTGCAAGACAGTTGGGTGTGCCTTACATCGGTGTATTCGGTGCCTGCTCTACTTCAATGGAGAGCCTCGCGGTGGCCTCCATGCTCGTGGATTCAGGAGGGGCCAAGTATGTCATGGCCGGTACTGCAAGCCATAACTGTACGGTCGAGAAGCAGTTTCGTTATCCTACGGAGTACGGATCGCAGAAACCGCCGTATGCACAGTATACGATAACGGGAGCAGGCTGCTCCGTCATTTCGGACAAGGGAGACGGTCCTGCTGTCACGTATGCCACTATTGGCAAGGTGGTCGATCTGGGCATCAAGGACCCGTTCAATATGGGGACGGCGATGGCTCCGGCGGCAGCCGATACAATAACCAAGCACTTTAAAGACACAGGCCGGCAAGCGAAGGATTATGATCTGATCGTGACCGGTGACCTGGCCTCGGTTGGACTTCCGATCGCCAAGGATCTCTTGAAACAGAATGATGTCATCATGGACGGCACGGTATTTGCCGATTGCGGCTTAATGATCTACGACATGGAAAAGCAGAAATACGTCAATGCAGGGGGCAGCGGCTGCGGCTGCTCGGCTGTTGTCACTTATGGCCATATTTTGAAACGGATGCTTAAAGGCGAATTGAAAAAGGTGCTGGTCGTTGCTACCGGAGCTTTGCTGTCGCCTCTTTCTTACCAGCAGGGTGAGAGCATACCGTGCATCGCTCACGCTGTAGCTTTAGAGATGGGAGGATAACGTAATGCAGTTTTTATGGGCGTTTATTATTGGCGGTCTGATTTGCGTCATTGGGCAAATTATGATGGACGTTATTAAATTGACACCGGCACATACGATGAGTACGTTAGTGGTCGCCGGAGCCATCGCCGACGGGTTCGGATTGTATGAGCCGCTGGTCAAATTCGCGGGAGCGGGAGCCTCGGTGCCGATCACCAGCTTTGGTAATTCGCTTGTGCACGGCGCCTTGACGGAGCTGGGGAGGGACGGCTGGATCGGGGTCGTGACGGGGATATTCGAAGTCACCAGTGCAGGGATATCCTCGGCCATCATTTTCTCGTTCCTGGCCGCTCTGTTTGTTCGTCCGAAGGGATAAAACTAAATATCAAGAAGGAGAGGACCCAGGCATTATGCCGGGGTCTTTTCCTGTTTATAGGGACGATAAGAAGGTGAATAGGCAAAATATCTCTTCGAATGTACTCCGGGACCTCGATCATGTACAATAGTACTAAAATAAGTATTTATTCCCTTACAGGAGGTTAGTCATACATGCCCGTAAGCCAAGAATCCATGAAAATCATTACCTCGGTGCGAACCAATCTGGAGTCGTGCCTGTTAGGCAAAGAATTTGAGATCCAATTGCTCCTTACGGCGCTGCTCGCTGGCGGACATGTACTGATCGAGGATGTGCCCGGCACAGGAAAGACCCAACTGATCAAAGCATTAGCGAAATCCATGCAGGGAGACTACCGACGCATTCAGTGTAACCCGGATATTCTCCCGAGTGATATAACGGGCGTTTCGGTATTCCACCCGAGAGACGAAATGTTTTACTTCCGTCCTGGCCCGGTCATGACCAACATTTTGCTGGCGGATGAAATCAATCGAGCGACAACCAAGACGCAATCGGCCCTGCTTGAGGTAATGGAGGAGCGCAGCGTAACAGTGGATGGAGCTACCCATGAGCTTCCGCATCCTTTCATGCTGTGCGCGACCCAGAACCCGATCGATTTTGAAGGCACCTATATGCTCCCGGAAGCACAGCTGGACCGGTTTATGCTGAAGCTGAGCCTGGGTTACCCTGATGCTGCTACGGAGAAGCAGTTGATGTACCGTTCGCGGGACGGACAACTGGCGGACAAGCTTCAGCCGGTGACGCATATGGATACCATTTCGGCTATTCAACGTGAGATTCGCGAGGTATTCATCGGTGACCCCGTCGCCGATTACTTGCTGAATATTACCCGGTCGACCCGTGAGCACCCTTCCGTTATGCTGGGCGCAAGTCCCCGGGCAACGCTATCATTCATGAATGCTGCTAAAGCTTATGCCTTCTTGCAAGAGAGGGATTACGTTCTGCCAGATGATGTGAAGACGCTGGCTCCATACGTACTTTCGCACCGGATCATGCTGCGTCCGGAAGCCAGGCTCGACAATGCGAGTCCCGAATCGGTGCTCGAGTTTATACTGCGTCAGGTCAAAGTGCCTGTTCAGATGGGGAGATAGGCATGCGCCGCGCTGTTTCGTTATTTTTGAATGGCATGCAGCCGTCTAGACTGGCAGCGGTATTGGCGGTATGGTGCCTATGTCTTTTGTATGTATTATTTCAGGGGGGCAAAACCTCGCTCATGCTTTTCTCCATGGTCAGCCTTCTGACGATCTATTTGATCGGTGCAGGCTTTGGTGGGGTCAATCGTGTGAAAGCCCAGCGAAGAGTGCTGGGACGATCGGAGCAAGAAGGAGAACTTCTTCACGCCGGTGAACAGGTTCGCGTGAAGCTGGAGGTCCATGTTCCGGGATTGCTTCCGATGCCCTATATGATCGTGCGTGAAGTATTGCAAAGGCACAACGGCGACTCCTGGTCTTTTGAAGATAGCGTCATTCCGAACCTCCGCGGTGCGGGCAAACTTGTATTTCAGACCCCTCCGCTTGAACGGGGGCGGTACGCTTTTTCAAAGACGGAATGTATTAGCGAGGATATTTTCGGATTAATGGAGCACAAGGGACGGATTGAAGTTCAGACCGATTTCCGCGTCCTGCCAAGAACTATATATATTCCTAAATGGCAGCGAAACATACGGAATTCAAGATTGGGCGGTACGCATACCACGGTTTCGGCTTCAAGACGGGAAACAACGCAGATCAACGGAGTTCGCGATTATGTATATGGCGACCGGATCTCCCGGATTCACTGGAATGCAACGGCGAAGACGGGCTCGTGGAAGTCGAAGGAATTTGAGCATGAATCGTTTCCCAGAACGATGATCGTGCTGGACTGCACTGCGGACGGATATGATCATGCCCAGCAATTCGAGCTCGCCGTATCGGCCGCCGCATCGCTGATCGAGTATGGGGCCAAGGAGCATGCGGGTACAGGCTTGTTCACGGCTACCCGAGAAGCTCAAATATTCGCTCCCGCCGATCACGCCGGAGAGCGGATGCGCATGATTCAGCATTTGGTTGACGTGGATTATAACCGCAAAACCAAATTGATTGCTTCCCTGGAGAAATCCTATCGCCATTTTCCAAAAGGAGCCCTGTTCCTGCTGATCAGCCCGATGAGCGGCAAGGACGCTTCAGAGATCATGCGCTGGGTAGAAACCAGGGGAATGAACCCTTGCTTCTTGCAAATAAACAATTCCAATGAAACGAAAAAACGCGATGAATCCATATCGCTTCTGCAATCCCGGGGGATTTCAAGCTATTCGGTTTCTTCCCTTGATGAGCTTCCGGCTGCGCTGGGAGGTGGTGCATGATGAAGTTATGGCTGGACAAACTATCTACTACCTTCTTTAGTACCTTAACGATGCTATGGATCTGGATCATCGGGATGCAGTGGGTCTCCTTTACGGAGACGATATGGCTCTCGGAAACGACAGCCATGGTTATCGCAGCATTAACCATTACGGCGGTTACCGAAGCGCTGCTGCCGATCAAGCAAGGTTACCGGGTGCTTATCCAGTTTGTTTTGATCTTGTATTGTGTGTACAGTTTGCTGAAAACTTACGGTAATCCGGTTCCCGCCTTCGGAGCTGAAGGCGTTCTGACCGAGGAAATCATGTATCTTTTTCCTTATTTGTGGTTTGCTATCGCCGCATGGGCCGCTTTCCTGTTCCTTACGCGGTGGGCCAAAACCAAGGGGCGCGTGCTTTTTGCAGTCGGGATCAACGTCATCGGTTTTGCCGTGCTGGATTCCTTTACGAAAATCGTGCTGTGGGATGAGATCGCCTGGGTGGTCGGAGCAGGGATGGGCTGGCTCGTATCCAGCCATTTTAACCGGTTCCGCAGGCGTTTTCCGCAGGGTTGGGTCAATTTATCGAAATATCCGTTTAAGATTATCGCCAACATTCTGGTCATCTTCTCTTTGATCATTGTGGCCGGCGTGAATATGCCGCATGTGAAGCCGACATTAACCGATCCTTACACGGCGTGGAGAGAGTGGAACGGAGTGCCGTTATCCGGCAGCAGTACAACCGGGACCGGAACCCTTATCGAGTCACCGTCTGAAAGCATGTCCGGGTATGGACGAGAGGATAATGACCTTGGCGGCGGTTTTAATTTTGACTATTCACCGGTGATGTCGATTACCTCGGATGAACGCAGCTATTGGCGAGGGGAGACCAGAGCCGTCTACTCGGGAACTGGTTGGGCGGACGGAGCCAGCAGCCGGCGTTCCGGTACGGGCGTGGGCATCGGTGAGGAATTGCCGGGAGAAGCCAGCGCATCCGTACCTACCAAAACGCTGGAGCAATCGGTAACGATGCTGAGTGATACGGTGTATCCGGTATTGTTCGGTGCCTACACCGTTCGTCAGTTGGAGAATTTGGATGAGGATATCGATCCGGATCGGCTCAGCTGGGTGACCGAAGGCGCGGAGATACATCTGGACGACGTTCGTAATGCGGACTACCCGAAGAGTTATACCTTAACGTCGCAAGTGCCGGTGATTCCAATCGATGAGCTGAGCACCAGGACTTATGATGAACTATATTCCAGCTCGATTGACGATGCTTATATCCAGATGCCGAGAAACTTTCCTGACCGCGTTTCCAATCTGGCCGAAGAAATTACCGCGGACGGAGATACGCCGTATGAGAAGGTCATGCTCTTGCAACAATATTTAACGAGCAACTTTACTTATACCAACACACCGGATCTTACGCGCAAGAAGAGCGATGATTTTGTGGATGCGTTTCTGTTTGAAATCCAGGAAGGGTATTGTGATTATTTCTCAACATCCTTGGTGATGATGACACGGTCGCTGGATATCCCCGCGCGCTGGGTCAAAGGCTACGCGCCGGGAAGAATGACGGCTTCGGAGTACGTTCCGGCCGATGGTCAGACCACGATTGAGCCCGGAAACTATACCGTTACGAATGCTGACGCTCATTCCTGGGTTGAAGTATACTTCGGTGAGTACGGCTGGGTTCCGATTGAAGCGACACCGGGCTTCAGCATGCCGATTTTGACGGCCGACACAGACGCTAAGCCTGTCATTGAGGAAGAAGTTGAAGAAGAAGAGAAGGCAGAGGACAAGGCTACGCCAGCCGCAGCCTCTGATCATCAGCAACCTGTCTGGGTTAAAGTTGTTGTCACGGCAGCCGTGGTTGTTATCGTATTGTGGATTCTGTACATCGTGTGGAGAATGCGCATCAGCCTGCGTTTTGCCGGGGCACGCATTCGGGCGGGCAAGCCGCTGACGGCAGCGGATAAAGTCATTGCCGAAACCGAACGATGGATTCGTTCCGTGCAGCGCCGAGGCTTAGTGAGGCAGGAACATGAAACTCTCCGTGAATCGGTTGGCCGCTGGGTTAGTGCACACCCTGAGCTGGGAGCGGAGCTGAGACCGCTGCTGCAGCAATTTGAAGCGGCTCGGTACAGTCCGGCTGAAGTGAAGGAGGAGCAGTGGCGCTCAGTCCAACATGATGCTCAGAAGCTGAAGAAGTCCATCAAGAAGGTCCGCATTGTATCCGAGAAACGTCTATCAACCTAATCCAAGAAGACAGATTCGCGTGATGGGTGGTTGTGTTGCGTGTATCAGGATAACTCGATATGAATACGTTCTGATATCCGGTCATTTCAAGACCGCCCGGTCTGCTTCCAATTAGCCGCCGGGTGGTCTTTTGCTAGTAAAGTCAGCGGTGCGGTATAAGGGAAGAAAAAGGCTCGTGATTATTTTTACTAAGGAACCGGAATATGGTATAGTTTTTCGTATGAAATTGAGGTGACGAACTTGTTTGAAATGTTAATTCCAAAGCTCCGTGTCAATACGGTTTTTGATATTAACCTAGAGGAATTATATGAGCAGGGGTATCGGGGGATCATTACCGATTTGGATAATACTCTTGTAGGGGCGAAGGCACCGGTTGCCACGCCGGAACTGGTCGTTTGGTTCAAAAGGGTGAAGGAGATCGGTTTCCAGCTCATCATCGTCTCCAATAACCAGTTGGAACGCGTGTCTAAATTTGCGACGCCGCTGGATATCCAGTATGTGCATGAAGCCCGCAAACCAAGCAATACCCCGTTTCGCAAAGCGATGAAGATGATGGAGCTTACGCCGGAGAAAACGGTAGTTGTCGGCGACCAGATGCTGACCGACGTGTATGGCGGGAATCGGCTGGGTCTGTACACGGTACTGGTTATGCCCATCGCCATCAACGATGAGGGATGGTTTACGCGCCTGGTCAATCGCCGGGTGGAGCGCATCGCATTGACCCGTTTGCGCAAAAAAGGATTATGGATGGAGGAGGAACCGAAATCATGACGTTGCCTACTGGCGGAGAAGACATCAAGAAGTGCAGCGGCTGCGGCATACAGCTTCAGAGTGCAGCACAGGACAAGCCGGGCTATTTGCCGGAGAAGGCTTGGGACCGTGACCCGGTTATTTGCCAGCGCTGTTTCCGGATAAAGAATTATAATGAAGCGTCCTCGGTTGCCGTAGACCAGGATGAGTTTTTACGGTTGCTGGGACAGATCGGCGGCAAGAACGCGCTTGTCATTCATATCGTGGATCTCTTCGATTTTGAAGGCAGCCTTATTTCGGGGCTGCAGCGGTTTGTCGGCAACAACCCGGTTATTCTGGCCGTTAACAAGACGGATCTTCTGCCGAAGGTCACCAATTGGAACAAGGTTCTCAATTGGGTACAGAAGCAGTGCAAGGAGCATGGTCTGAGAACCGAAGACATCGTGCTCTGCAGCGCGAAGAAGAATCAAGGCTTTGAGCGGTTGCTGGAGACGGTAGCGCATTACCGAGGCGACCGGGACGTCTACGTGGTTGGCGCCACGAATGTGGGTAAATCCAGCTTGATCAATCGCCTGATCCGCGACTACAGCGATTTAGATCAGGAGCTGACCGTTTCCCGTTATCCGGGAACAACGCTGGATATGGTCAATATTCCACTGGACGACGGCCGGTATATTATTGATACGCCGGGCATCGTGTACCCTTGGCGCTACAGCGAGCTTGTGAGCCGTGAGGATTTGGGGACGGTTATGCCGGAAAATCCGCTGAAGCCGATGGTTTATCAGTTGAACGAAGGGCAGACGCTATTCTTCGGAGGTTTCGGCCGTTTTGATTTTCTCCAAGGAGAGCACCAATCCTTTACTTGCTTTATTAGCGGTAGATTAGGGATTCATCGGACCAAACTGGAGCGAGCGGATTCGTTATTTGCTGAGCATGCCGGAGAGCTGCTCTCACCGCCGACCAAAGAACGGATTGAAGAACTACCGGAATGGACAAGACATGAAATCCGTATTCCTAAGGGAACCCGCCAAGACGTGTTTATCTCAGGGCTCGGCTGGATCAAGATCAATGGTGAACAGGGAGCGCTCGTTGCGGTTCATGTCCCTAAAGGAATCAAAGTTCTGTCGCGTCCATCCTTGATATAATTGATGAATCGCTCTGGTATACCGTCCGGTTTATCATGGGGGAGATAGGGGAGAAATGAAAGTGAATCCAATGATCGAGCGTGATTATTTGCTCCTTGGCGTAATGGGGGACCCGATCGGTCACTCGAAATCACCGGCCATGCATCATGCGGCGATCACCGTCCTGGGATTGTCAGGGGCCTATGTGCCTCTTCATATACGTCCGGAAGGGCTTAGTGACGCCATCCAGGCTGTCAAAGCGCTGGGATTCCGGGGGGTGAACGTAACGATCCCGCACAAGGTGGAGGTTATGAAGTATCTGGATGTCGTCGATGAAGGGGCGCGGCGCATCGGTGCCGTGAATACCATCGTCAACGACAATGGCCAATTGACGGGTTATAATACGGATGGGATCGGATATGTTCGTTCATTAAAGGATGAAGCCTGTCCCGATCTTAAGGGGAAGCGCATCGTCGTCATCGGCGCTGGCGGAGCGGCCAGGGGGATCATCTATGCCCTTACCGGAGAAGGGCCTGAGAAGATATCCATTGTGAACCGGACATCCGCCAAAGCGCTTGCGTTGGCCGAGGAGTGGAGCTCGCTTGCCGACTTGAGGGGATACGGAGAGGATCATGCCAGAGAGGCGTTGTCGGATGCCGATGTTGTGATCAACACCACTTCGGTGGGCATGTTTCCCCGGGTTTCCGAGCTTCCCATTCCAATGGAGTATATACCGGAAGGGATCGTTGTCAGCGATCTGATCTATAATCCGTTGAAGACCGAGCTGTTACGGGTAAGTGAGCTTCGGCAATGCACGGTGCATGGCGGACTTGGGATGTTCATCAACCAAGGGGCGTATGCATTCGAGTATTGGACAGGTCTGACGGCGCCTGTACAGGCGATGAAGGAAGCCGTTCTGACCAGCTTCTAAGTCGAGGTTTAATATCTTGTTTATTGATTAATGCTTATGCAAAAGCTACAATATAGCTTTCGATAAGCAGCAAGCTTTAATAATTGAATATTTAAGGAGTAATGACCAAGCATGTTAACAGGAAAGCAAAAACGACATTTACGTTCGCTTGCGCATCATCTGGATCCGCTGTTCCAGGTAGGCAAGGGAGGCAGCAACGAGCATCTGATCCGGCATATTTCCGAGGCGATTGAGAAACGGGAACTCATGAAAGTATCCGTTCTCAACAATTGTCTTGAAGACCCGCGCGAAATCGCCGAGGAGCTTGCTGAAGGTGCCGGAGCCGAACTGGTACAGGTTATCGGCAAGACGATTGTGCTTTATAAAGAATCGAAAGACCACAAAACCATCGAATTGCCGTAAGGGAGCCCTAATAGCTCCAGTTTTATCGGATATAGAATAACTCTCTTATTAGGGGAGGTGAACCCGAATGAAGGTAGGGATAATGGGTGGAACCTTCGATCCCATTCATATCGGGCATATGCTAGCAGCCGAGTGCGCGCGGGACGCTTACGATCTGGAAGAAGTATGGTTTATGCCAAGCCATATCCCCCCACACAAGGAAGATGCTGGCGTAACCGGTCTGATGAGGCTGGAGATGACCGCTGAGGCAGTAGCCGACCATCCATCTTTTCGTACATTGGATTGGGAAGTGAAGCGCGGCGGCGTATCCTATACGGTAGACACGGTTAGAGAACTGCAGGATACGTATCCCGAGCATGATTTCTCGTTCATTATCGGAGCGGATATGGTAGCGTATCTTCCCAAGTGGAATCGGATCGGGGAGCTGGCGGACATGCTGACGTTTATTGGGCTTAACCGTCCCGGAACCAAGCTATCGGTGGATGATCTGCCTGATTTCCTGCAAAAGGTGGTAGTGACAGCGGAGATGCCGTTGATCGAAATATCCTCCACCATGATTCGGAGCAGAGCCGCATCAGGTTCGTCCATCCGTTATATGGTGCCGGACCGTGTATACGATTATATTGTTAGGAGCGGTATTTATGGAGTACAGCCGTGATGAACTCATTGAAGCGGTATCCTCCCAGATGCCGGCCAAGCGCTGGGATCACACAAAAGGCGTAATGGAAACCGCGGTCATCCTTGCAAAGAGGTTCGGGGCCGATCCGGTTAAGGCGGAATTGGCTGCCATCCTGCATGATGTGGCCAAATACTGGCCCGTGCAAAAGCTTCATCAAATGATGGTGGAGCATGCGCTCTCCGAAGAGCTGCTCTATTACGATAAGCAGCTTTGGCATGCTGAGGTAGGCGCATTCGTAGCGGAGCAAGAGTATGGCGTGACGGATGCTGAGGTGCTTGACGCCATCCGCTACCATACGTCGGGGCGCATAGGCATGACGCTGCTTGACAAGGTGGTCTGTCTTGCGGATTATATGGAGCCGGGACGGGATTTCCCCGGCGTGAATAATATTCGCGAACTGGCCAACCATAGCCTTGAAGAGGCGCTTGCAGCCGGTTTTGATTCGACGATCGGACATCTGCTTTCGCGCAGACAAATCATTTTTCCGTTGACGGTACTAGCCCGCAACGATCTAATTAAGCAATTGGAGGCGAATTCATGACGTTGAAACCGAATGAATTATTAAATGTGGCAGTGACTGCCGCAGAAGATAAAAAAGCGATGGATATCGTGGTTCTGGATCTTAGAGGAATCTCCCTGATCGCAGACTATTTTGTCATTTGCCATGGTAACTCGGATACACAAGTGCAAGCGATCGCAACCGAAATTCGTAAACAGGCTCATGATGCAGGAGTGGCTTTGCGCGGACTGGAGGGAATGGATGCAGCCCGCTGGGTGCTGATGGATCTCGGAGACGTGATCGTTCATATCTTCCATCGCGATGAGCGCGAATATTACAACATCGAACGACTGTGGTCAGATGCTAAAGTGGTGGAGAACGTATGAGTCTGATTGCCGGCACATTAACGAAACTCGTCGTTTCCAGAGAAGTGTCCCCTTATGGTTATTTTCTGGATGGCGGAGATCGGGATGTGCTTCTTCATTATTCGGAGCTCACGGGTAAGATTGAGCCGGGGGATACGGTAGAGGTCTTTATATTCTTTGATACGGAAGACCGCCTGGCCGCTACGATGAAGAAGCCTTACCTTATGTTGGGTGAAACCGCTAAGCTTGAGGTGGCGGACGTCCATCCGCGCCTCGGCTGTTTCCTCGAGATGGGGCTTGGCAGGCAGCTTCTGCTTCCAATCCGAGAATTGCCGGAGTTGCGGGAGCTTCACCCCCAAGTGGGAGACCATGTGTTTGTCATCATGGAGCATGATAAGCAAGGACGACTTCGCGCGAAACTCGCCGGAGAACAAGAGCTTGCTCCGCTTGCGTTCCATGCGCCTGAATCGTGGAAGGGCCAATGGTTCACTGCTCTGGTGTACAAGCCGCTCCAGATGGGCACGTTTGTCATCATCGATGGCGGTGTGATCGGTTTCGGCGCGATTGGTATGATCCATTCCTCGGAACGGACGCGTATGCTGCGGCTTGGTGAAGAGGTGAAGGTCCGGGTCAGCCATATTCGGGAAGATGGCAGGGTCAACCTGTCCATGGTTCCGCAAAAAGAGATCGGCCGGACGGATGATGCAGACCGGCTGCTTGCTTTTCTGAAGGAGCGTCCGGGCCATGGGATGCCGTATTCGGATGAAACGCCGCCCGACATCATTAAGCAGCGGTTCGGCATTAGCAAATCCGCCTTTAAACGCGCGCTTGGCAAGCTGATGAAGGACGGTTTGGTTACGCAAAAGGACAGCTGGACGTATATGGTCAATCAAGAGGAGAACTCCGGATCAAACGAATAACCCGGCAAGGTAGGGGAAGCTTCTAAGGAAAGTGGTGTCATCATGTTGTCTTACCGCAAGTTTGCTTACGTATATGATCAACTCATGGAAGACATGCCGTACCCGGATTGGATTCGTTTTGCGAGAACCGCCTGGGATAAGCACGGAATGCCAAAAAGCGTCGTTGAGCTCGGGTGCGGGACAGGCAGCATTACCATTCCGCTCGTGAACTCCGGTTTCGAGGTAACAGGAATTGATCTGTCGGCAGATATGCTCTCAGTTGCTAGACGCAAGCTGGAGGGTACATCCCAGGGGCATCGATTGTTCCGGGAAGGCAGCGTCCGCTGGGTACAACAGGACATGCGTTCGTGGGAGCTGCCCGAGCAGGTGGATTCCGTCATTTCATTTTGTGATTGTGTGAACTATCTGCTGGAGGAAAAGGACATCCGCTCCGCATTTACAAGGACCTACAACGGTCTCAAGGAAGGCGGCACGTTCCTGTTTGATGTGCATCACCCGAACACACTGCTTCGATACGACGAAGAACAGCCCTTTGTGCTGGACGAACGGGAAGTGTCCTACATTTGGACATGCGACCTGGATGAACGACGGATGGAGATTGAGCATCATCTCTCCATCTTTGCACGTGACGGCCAAGACCCTACGGTCTACCGTCGCTTTGAGGAAACGCATGTGCAGCGGGGATATGACCCCGAATGGATGAAGGTCGAGCTGGTTAAGGCCGGATTCCGGGATGTGAAATGTTATGCCGATTTTGAGTGGATGGAAGCGGGGCAGGATGCATCCCGGCTGTTCTACGTTGCCGTAAAATAAACGAAAAAATCCTTTTATGAGAAGCACTTCTTTCGTCTGTAGCGACGAAAGAAAGTGCTTCTTTTTTCGTTATGCATGGATTCATTATATTCAAAGACATTTCTTTTCCGCTTTATTTGACTGTAGTTAAGGTTCGGTAGCAGGGATATGGGTTTGCTTCCGGGACTGTGCTACGATGAGGGATAGATAGGATGAACAGAAATGAGAGCGCTATCTCAAGAGATGTTTCTATGCATCCGATGTGCTCTGAATGACCGTATTTGAGTTCAATGATGATCAAATGATGCATAAGCTAATCTATTGGGTCGAGAGAGGATGAATGAGCATGAAACTGTCCGTATTTACAGTCGCAACTCCTGACTTACAGCCTGAGGAGTTGGCAAAAGCCGCGGCGGATGCCGGTATTGAAGGAATCGAATGGCGTTTCAAGGAGATTCCGGAAGAAGCTGCGGGGGAGAAGCCCTCCTTCTGGCGGCATAATCGCTGCTCCATGGATCCAAACGGCACGCAGGAGGATTGGCTCAGGTTTCAGCAAGCAGCCGACAAGCATGGCCGGCGGAGTCTTGCGGTCGTCCCTTATCTGACATGCGGCGACGTGGAAGCAACGGAGAAGGTCATGCAAGCGGCCAAGCTGATCGGAGCCTCCTTTATTCGCGTGGGTATTCCGGGATATGACCGAAAGCGAAATTATAATGAACTGTACGACCAGGCGGTTCGTTATCTGCATGAGGTACAGGATCTCGCTGCGGCATACGGGGTCAAGGGAGTAGTGGAAACACATCATCTTACGATCTCTCCGAGCGCGGGATTGACGCACCGGCTTGTATCTCACTTCAATCCGCAGCATATCGGCGTGCTGTATGATCCGGGCAACATGGTCCATGAAGGTTACGAGAACTACCGGATGGGCTTGGAGCTTCTTGGTCCCTTCCTGGCTCATGTCCATGTGAAAAACGGAGGCTACCGCAAAACGCCTTCCGAGGATGGCACCTCGGCGACGTGGTCCGGGGAATGGGTCCCGCTTGCCCAGGGGGCCGTGCCATGGAAGCAGGTTATACAGGATCTGCAGTCGGTTGGTTACGAAGGTTATTACGGGATCGAGGATTTTAGCGGAACGTTCCAGTCCAGGGAATTGCTTGTTCGTTTTGCCGAGCAGATGAAGTTGTGGTCAGATCAGAAACAAAACGCGTAGGTCACTTTTTGAAGGAGGCTATAGATATGGAACAGGTAAGAGTAGGGGTAATCGGACTGGGGATGGGTTTTTCGCATGCCAGATCGCTGGCGTCCGGGCGGATCAAAGGCGCGCGGCTTAGCGCTATATGCGATCTGAATCCAGCCAAGCAGGAAGAAGCGAGGGCAACGCTGCCTTCGGACGTAAAAATTTGGAGTGATACGGACGCTATGATCTCATCGGGGGAGATAGATGCGGTAATTATTGCTACGCCCCATTATGCCCATCCTCAAGTGGCGATCGAGTGCCTGAATCATGGACTCCATGTCCTGATCGAGAAACCGGCAGGCGTTTACACGAAGCAGGTACGGGAAATGAATCGCGCGGCAGAAGCCAGTGACAAAGTGTTCTCAATTATGTACAACCAGCGCTGTAATCCGCTATATAAGAAGCTGAGAGAGCTTATTGCCGACGGCGAACTCGGCGAAGTCCGGAGGATGAACTGGATCGTAACGAATTGGTACCGGTCCCAGAGCTATTATGATTCAGGCGGATGGCGAGCTACCTGGGCTGGAGAAGGCGGAGGGGTGCTGATTAACCAGTCCCCGCATCAGCTGGACCTCTGGCAGTGGACGACCGGCATGATGCCAAAGAGAATTCGTGCATTTTGCGCTTTCGGTAAGTACCGGAACATCGAAGTCGAAGATGACGTGACGGCTTATGCGGAATACGAGAATGGTGCTACGGCCGTCTTTATTACGACAACGGGTGAAGCCCCGGGCACTAACCGATATGAAGTGACGGGAGACCGCGGAAAAATCGTTATCGAGGACGGCAAGCTCACCTTCTGGCGCCTCCGTGTACCAGAGCCGGAATTCAATCGGGAGTATACCGGGGGCTTCGGCGAACCGGAATGCTGGAAATGCGAGGTGCCGATCTCGGGGGATAATCCGCAGCATAGTGGCATTATCCAGAACTTTGCGGATGCTATTTTGCATGGAACGCCATTGATTGCCCCGGGTGAAGAGGGAATTCATGGATTGACGCTGTCCAATGCCATGCATCTGTCCACCTGGACCGACAATTGGGTTGATCTGCCTCTTAACGAAGAGCTGTATTACGAAATGCTGCAGGAACGGATCACACATTCTTCCGCTCAGAAAACGGTCAAGGAGATCGGGTCGGTGGATATGAGCAAGACGTTTGGAACCTATTAAATCACAATCAGGAGGCACGTGGTATGGACCGCAGTAATGGAATGCTCTACGCGCCGGTGGGCAAGGCCCAGCCGGTGTGCAAGCCCGGAGAGTTTATGTTTGCTGCCATGTCGCTGGAGCATGGGCATATATACGGCATGTGTAACGGATTGATCGAGGCCGGGGCGACGCTGAAGTGGGTATATGACTCAGACCCCGCGAAGGTTGCGGCTTTTTGCAAGGCTTATCCAAGTGTAACCGTCGCTTCGTCGGAGGCACAGGTGCTAGAGGATGCGGAGGTTCATCTGGTAGCGGCAGCGGCCATTCCTTCGGAAAGATGCGAGCTTGGCCTGAAGGTCATGTCGCATGGCAAGGATTATTTTACGGATAAGACGCCTTTCACCACCCTTGATCAGGTGAACGCTGCTCGCGCAAAGGCCGCAGAGACGGGCAAGAAGTACATGGTCTATTACAGTGAACGGCTGCATGTGGAGAGTGCCGTCCATGCAGGAAGGCTGATCCAGGACGGGGCGATAGGGCGAGTGGTGCAAGTGATGGGAACAGGTCCGCACCGTTTAAATGCGCCTTCCCGTCCGGACTGGTTTTTCCGTCATCAACAGTATGGTGGCATTCTGTGTGATATCGGCTCCCACCAGATTGAACAATTTTTGTTTTTTGCGGGCTGCCGCGATGCCAAGGTGCTCAGCAGCAAGGTGGGCAATTATGCGAATCCGGATTACCCGGAGCTGGAGGATTTTGGAGATGCAACGCTTGTAGGAGACAACGGGGCCACGAATTATTTCCGTGTCGACTGGCTGACACCTGGAGGCCTTGGCACCTGGGGCGACGGAAGAACCTTTATTCTGGGGACGGAAGGATACATCGAGCTTCGCAAATACATCGATATCGCAAGGCATCCGCAAGGCGATCATTTGTACCTGGTTAATGGCGAGGGAGAGTTTCATATGGAGCTTCAGGGCAAGGTGGGCTATCCATTCTTCGGGGAACTTATCCTGGATTGTCTGGAACGTACGGAGCATGCCATGTCCCAGGAGCACGCCTTCAAAGCCGGAGAATTGTGCGTCATCGCCCAAAATGAGGCCGTGCGCATTCCATAAAATCATTTATAATAGAGAAAACCCCGTTTTGTTGAGGGTTGAGGATTAAACAACTCCAAAATCGCTAAAGGGGCGATTCTCTAGATGACCTCATCTGCCGATATGATGCCAGGCTTTGACCGCATGCAGCTGCAGGCGCCGTTCGATCTGACCTATTACAATGAACAGCCGTTGTCCGGAGGACAGTTTCACTCGCATGCTTTTTATGAAATTTATTATTTCCATGAAGGACGCTGCACTTATTTGATCGGTGATTCCGTTTTCACGCTGAAGCCGGGGGATCTGCTCTTGATGAACGGGCTTACGCTTCACTGTCCGAATGTGGAGCCCGATTCCAGATATGTCAGAAGCATTTTGCATTTTGATCCGGCCTGGATCTGCAAGGGGCTTTCGGATACGGGCAAATCGATATTGCTGGATCCATTCGAAACGCTGCGGAATCACCGCATGACGCTGACGGGGGCGAACCGGGAGGAATTTGAAGGCATGCTGGCCGAAATACACCGCCTGTCCACGTCTGCGGCCGGTTTTCGCCAGGAACGGATGACTTTGCGTATTCAGGAGATGATGTACGTCATCGCGGACTGGTGCCAGGACGCTGTGCAGGATCAGGACTCCATCTCCGAGAAGGAGCGGCATGTCCAGCATGTCGTGTCGTTTGTCGAGGAACATTATATGCAGGATCTGACGCTGGACCGAATCGCCCGCGATATGCATATTACGAAACACTATTTATCCTCCTTATTTAAGGAGGTTACCGGAACAACGGTGTTTAAATATTTGTATCACCGGCGGATTAACCAAGCTAAAATTTTGCTCAGGCTCCATCCACATCTCAGCATCACGGAGATCAGCCAGGCGGCAGGTTTCAAGCATTTGGCTCATTTCAGCCGGATGTTCAAGGCCATGGTCGGGACGACACCGGAATATTACCGCAGAAGCGGAGAAGAGCTTTCATTGACTTGATCGGACTTTTTGGGTATAATAGCCACATTAAAACGGTAATATGAACGCGATGATGAGGATCAATCGTTCCACTTTCGATCATGCAGAGAGCCGGTGTCTGGTGAAAACCGGTTGACGATAGGAATGAACTCGCCTCGGAGCAATGGTGTTAACCCGGCCGTCGGAGGGCTGTATTCCGGCAGATTCGGCCGCTGAAGCATCGTCGTCTCATCCGCGATAAGGATGCAAAGGGAGTGAAAGGCAAAGCATGCCTTTGGCTAACTAGGGTGGTACCACGGGAATCAAACCTCTCGTCCCTAGCGATCAGCGCTATGGATGATGAGGTTTTTTTGTTTTTTTGGGCAATGGCATAGGCCTTGTCTCTCGACTGTGAAGGAGGAGCAATGAAGTATGACGGACAATCAACCAACGGGCCACGGCTATCAGCCGCAGGCCATCGAACCGAAGTGGCAGCAATACTGGGATGAGAACAAAACCTTTAAAACGGAAGATACCTCATCCAAACCGAAATTTTATGCGCTGGATATGTTTCCATATCCATCAGGCGCAGGCTTGCACGTAGGGCATCCGGAGGGATACACGGCGACTGACATCGTGTCCCGTTACAAGCGGATGCGCGGATACAATGTGCTCCATCCTATGGGATGGGATGCCTTCGGTCTGCCAGCGGAGCAGTATGCAATGGACACAGGCAAACATCCTCGCGAGTTTACCGTGCAAAATATTGATACATTCCGCCGCCAGATCAAATCTCTCGGTTTCTCGTATGACTGGGACCGCGAGATCAGCACCACCGATCCGGAATATTATAAATGGACCCAGTGGATCTTTATCCAGCTCTATAAGCGCGGCCTTGCCTATGTGGCTGAAGTACCGGTGAACTGGTGCGAAGCGCTCGGTACCGTGCTTGCGAACGAAGAGGTCATCGACGGTAAGAGTGAACGCGGAGGCCATCCGGTCGTACGTAAACCGATGCGTCAATGGATTCTGCGTATTACCGAATACGCGGATCGTCTGCTTGAGGATCTGGATGAATTGGACTGGAGCGAGAGCCTGAAGGATATGCAGCGCAACTGGATTGGCAAATCCACAGGCGCTGAGGTTCGTTTTGACATCGAAGGGTACGATGGTCATCTGGAGGTGTTCACAACCCGTCCAGATACGCTGTTCGGGGCAAGCTACTGTGTCCTGGCGCCGGAGCATGACCTCGTGGATAAGATTACGTCAGCCGATCAGCGTGAAGCCGTCAAGGCTTATCAAGATCAAGCTGCTCGTAAAAGCGACCTGGAGCGGACGGATCTGGCCAAGGATAAAACTGGTGTATTTACGGGTGCGTACGCTATCAATCCGGTAAACGGCGCTAAAGTGCCGATCTGGATCGCGGATTACGTGCTTGCTGGCTATGGAACGGGAGCCATTATGGCGGTTCCGGGTCATGACAGCCGCGACTGGGAGTTTGCGAAGCAATTCGGTCTTCCGATTATTGAAGTTGTTCAGGGTGGAAATGTCGAGGAGGAAGCATACAGCGGCAGTGGCGCGCATGTGAATTCCGGCTTCCTGAATGGGTTGGATAATGAAGAGGCTATCCAGGCGATGAATGAATGGCTGGAGCAAGAGGGCAAGGGCAAGAAGAAGGTAACTTACCGTCTGCGCGACTGGCTGTTCAGCCGTCAACGCTATTGGGGTGAGCCGATTCCGATTCTGCATCTGGAAGACGGAACGATGAAGACCGTGCCGGAGGATCAGCTTCCATTGCTGCTGCCGGATGTGGATCAGATTAAACCGTCCGGTACCGGCGAATCGCCGCTGGCTAACGTTACGGAGTGGGTGGAAACGGTAGATCCCGAAACGGGCATGAAAGCCCGCCGCGAGACCAATACGATGCCGCAATGGGCTGGCAGCTGCTGGTACTACCTGCGTTATATCGATCCGCGTAATAATGAGGAATTGTGCTCCAAGGAGAAGCAGAAGGAATGGCTGCCGGTTGACCTGTACATCGGTGGTGTGGAGCATGCGGTGCTTCATTTGCTGTATGCACGCTTCTGGCACAAAGTATTGTATGACCTGGGTGTTGTCGATACGAAGGAGCCTTTCCAGAAACTGGTCAATCAGGGTATGATCCTGGGCAACAATAATGAAAAAATGAGTAAATCCCGCGGCAATGTCATCAATCCGGATGATATTGTTAACGAATACGGTGCCGACACGCTGCGCGTGTACGAGATGTTCATGGGGCCGCTGGAAGCGACCAAGCCATGGAACACCAACGGGGTTGAAGGAACGCATCGTTTCCTCTCCCGCGTGTGGCGCCTGTTCATCGGAGACGACGGTCAATTGAACCCTAAAATCGCGGAAGGCGAGGGTTCGGACGAATTCAAACGTACGCTGCACAAAACGATTAAGAAAGTAACCGAAGACTTTGAACATATGCGCTTTAACACAGCGATCAGCCAGCTGATGGTATTCATCAACGAGGGATACAAGACGGAAAAGCTTCCGCGCAAAGCGATGGAGAACTTCGTTCAGCTGCTTTCCCCGCTGGCCCCTCACCTGGCTGAAGAGCTGTGGAGCCGTTTAGGCTACACGGAGAGCGTAACCTACGTACCATGGCCGGAGTATGATGAGGCTTGGACTGTAGAGGCCGAAGTTGAGATTGTTGTTCAAGTTAACGGCAAAATCGTAGAACGTGCCAAAATCTCGAAAGACATGGACCAAGAAGCCATGCAACAACATAGCCTCTCCCTTCCGAATGTCAAGCAGGCGCTGGAAGGAAAGAGTATTCGCAAAATTATTGCCGTACCGGGTAAACTGGTCAATATCGTGGCCGGTTAATCGTAAAACCGAAGGCAGCATCCAGTTTGGCCAAATCCTCCTCATACTTGTCGTGTGTGGTTTTGATCAATTGGTAGAACAATCCGTTCAGGTTTGAATCAAGCAGTGCCAAAGCCTGAGCTGTGATGCCTCCGGGAACCGCAACCCGCTCTTGCAGCTGTTCGGGGGAGAAGCCCTCCTCCGTTAGCAGCTTGCCGGTGCCAAGCAGCATTTCACCGGCTAATGCATTAAGGGTCCTGCGGTCGATTCCGGTTATTTCAACGGCAGCGTCGATCCATTTTTCCATGAATAAACTTAAAAAAGCAGGTCCGCAGCTGGAGAAATCGGAAGTGATTCGTGTGTGCGATTCCAGTATCTCGAGCGGCCTGCTGATATAAGACAGGAGGCTTTCTATAAGCTGCCTGTCTTCTTCTTTTATTCGGGAACCATACATGCATAACGATGCTCCGCCTCCGGTTAAGTTGGTGATGCTCGGTATGATTTTCGCCACCTTGCAGGGCAGCGTTGATTCCAGATGGATCAATTGGACCGGACTCGTGATAGATATCGCGATTTGCCGGGCTTCAAGCCTGTCTTTGATTTCGCTGATGACCGATTTGAATTCAAGCGGCTTGATACATAGGAATAGCAGGTCGCTCTGAGAAGCCGTCTCCATGTTACAGCTGCATACGGTCAGACCGGGATGACGTTTTGCCAGCTGCAACGGCTTTTCAGGGCTTCGGTTGCTGACCCGAATCTGCTCAGGCAGGAGTGCGCCCGATTGAATGAAGGCATCGATCAACAGACTACCCATGCTGCCCGTACCGATAAAACCGACCTTCATGTGTATGTTCCCTCCTTTCGCGCTTTACGGCAGAAATGTACCGTCCTTACGTTTAATGTATGCGGGGAAGATGCCGATTCATGACGGTTTTTCATGTGATTTCGGTAGGGAAACCGAAGAATATTCATGGGTGTGTACCAAATGAACTTTGATGTTAAGGAGAGATCATAGATGAGACGAGTATCTTTAGGTTGGAGTCTTGCTGCAACGATTGCGGGCTGCGGGTTCATCTTGTTTGCTGGCGGTACGAATCAGGGGATCGAGGGCTGGCAGCCGCTAAACGATCAGCTGGAGCAGGTGGTTGCTGCCGAAGAGAATGCAGGTGTGAAGACATCTGGGGCTGATTCCCGGCATAAGGAAGTGGAACCGGCTGGAGCATCTGCTGAGCCCGAAGCGGACGTGAAAAATGCTGCAAAGACCGCTCAGGCTGGGCAGATCGAGCCTGCACATAACGTGAAGGAGCCCATGCCAAACCAAGACCAAGGAGCGGCAGGGAGCAGTACAGCAGATCATATCGCCCCATCTTCAACCTCTGGCCAATCTGCTTCTGCCTCGGTTCCACCTCAGGCTGAAGGTGTCGGTCAGCAGTTACAGCAGCAAACCCCTGTTAACAGTGTAGCGCAGCAACCAGCAGCTCCGGATTCATCCGGGTTGATTAATGTCAACACGGCGGATGCCGCAACGCTCATGGAGCTGCCTGGCATTGGCCAGGCGAAGGCCAAGGCGATTATCGATTATCGAAATCAGTTTGGTCCATTTCGAAGTCAGGCGGACTTGATGAACGTAAAGGGCATCGGTCCCAAAATGCTGGAGAAGATGAAGCCTTACGTTGGACTTTAGCTATGTGCTACAATAAAGGGGACATTGATAAGGAACAGGTGACAGATGATGAGTGCAGATCAACGTAAAGATTGGGATACTTATTTCATGGATATTGCCTTTATGGTTTCTACCCGCTCTCAATGCCCGCGGCGTCATGTCGGAGCGGTGCTGGTGCAGGGGAAGAAGCTGCTCGGAACGGCATATAACGGCGCGCCGATGGGAGTGCCTGATTGCTCGGAAGCTGGCTGTATGATCGCTGAGGATTATGAATTGGTCGTACAGGACGGCAAGGAGAGCATGGTGAAGAAACAGCGCTGCATCCGGACGATTCATGCTGAGCAGAATCTGCTGTTATTCACGGACAGGATTGATCGTGAAGGCAGCACGGTGTACGTGACGGATGAGCCCTGCTGGACCTGTGCGAATATGCTTGCCAACAGCGGCATTGTCGAGGTTGTGTTCCACCGTCCTTATCCGAAGGATTCGGGCAAGGTGTCCCGCATGATGGAACAGAAGGGTATTTTGTTCCGGCAGCTTGAAGTGTATGAGCCGCCGCGCGAAACCTTGATGACGGTAGCGGAATGATTTATGAATATAAGGTTATAGAAGAAAATGAATAGAAAGTCACAGAGGAAGGACCTTTGACTGCGATCTGCAGGCAAGGGTTCTTTTTTTATTTAATGATGAAGGGATTTGTTCGAATTATGAGGCGAAGGCCGTTACTTATGTTTACCGTGTTATGGGTAATCGGCAGCGGTGCTGCATGCCTGTACGATGGATGGAGGCTGGCTTTGATTGCAGCCGGGCTGATTCTCATACTGCTTGCTGTATGTCATTGGGCGGGGGCAGGGCGTCTTTTTACACTCTGCATGTTGTTCTCCTTGTGCGTGTCGGGCACTTACTGGGAATGGCATGATGCGGCAAATATAAGTGATTTCGAGTCGCTCCTCCCCGGGGTGTCATCGACGGACATCGTTCCGGTTACTGCGTTTGGTGTAATCACATCCCCTATAGAAGTGGACGGTGACCGCGCGGATTTTAATGTTGTCCTGCATGAGGCTGATCTCACGCTAGCAAAACCTCCAGCGCCTCAAAAACAAGCGAATCCGAATAACGGGACCATGCTGAAGACAGATGATATCGTTAGGGTTCAAGTAAAACTGCTGGACAAAAGGGAGTTGGAGAGGGTTAACCGATGGCAGCGCGGGGACCGCATACAACTGAAGGGAGAGTTGCAAAAACCTGGAGAAGCCCGTAATTTTGACGGATTTGATTATGCTCAATATTTGCGAACCCAGAAAATTCATTGGATGATTAAAGTGAAAGGCTCTGAACAAGCGGGGGTCACTCCGCCTGACAGCTGGAATTTAAGTCATATTCTAAGATGGACGGATGCCGTTCGCCATAAGCTTGGGGGCAAGCTGGATGAATTGTACGGCGGAATCCACGCGGGTTATATGAAGGGACTTGTCATTGGCAATCGGGATGATCTGGATCCCGATACATTTATGGAGTTCTCGCGGCTGGGATTGACTCATATTCTTGCGATATCGGGCATGCATGTGGCTGTTGTCGTAGGATGTCTTTTATTCATATGTACCACCCTTCGAATGACGAGGGAGACCTCGCTGACTGTGGTCATGTGGCTGATTCCCGTCTACGTCCTGCTTACCGGGGCAAGCCCTTCTATCGTCCGTGCCGGTATCATGGGGATGATCGGTTTGTATGCCGCACGGCGTCGGCTTTTGAAGGATGGACTGCATATTCTGAGTGTTGCCGTGCTCGCCATGCTGCTGTGGAACCCGTATTTTCTCGTTAACGTCAGCTTTCAATTGTCATTCATCGTGACTGCGGGCTTGATGATATTCGTGCCGAAGCTGATGCCGCTTCTAACATTTTTGCCCCGCTGGCTTGCGGGAACTGTTGGAGTCACGGTCGTAGCGCAGTTGATCTCCTTTCCTCTTACCATTCATTATTTCAACCAGGTTTCGCTGATTTCTGTTTTCGCCAACATGCTCCTGGTTCCAGTCATTAGCCTTGTCGTTCTTCCGCTAGGAATGGTGTCTTTGCTGATGGGGTGGGTCTGGATGCGAGGAGCCGGCTGGCTGGCAGCTGTAACGGAATGGTTAAACCAAATGACGTTCCGAATCGTTGAATGGATGAATGGTTCATCCGTGTTTATGACATTGTGGCCATCCCCGTCGATAGCCTGGATTCTGTGTTATTTTGTTCTTTTGTATGCATTGCTGTCCATTTTGAAAAAGAGTTCCGAAAATGGCGAAGGAGAGCGAAGCGAGTCCGATGATACAGTTCCGTTGGAAGGACGGATACCCTTGGATCGTAGAGGAAGCTTGTCTAGAGCGACCGGCATGTTTCCGCTTGTGGATCGAGGGGCCGGTGCGTTACGATGGAGAGGTTTTCTTCGCGCCAGTGATTATATCGAACGCTATGCAACGAGATCCGCGATCTTCCTGCTGTCCGGGGCTTTGGGTCTTTTACTGTACGGCGGTTATCAATCTCCGTCCATGCACGGAGCGGGACTGGTACAATTCCTGGATGTAGGACAAGGGGATTCGATACTGGTAACAACACCTGAGGGCAAGCATATTCTCATTGACGGTGGTGGCACGGTGAATTTTCGTAAGGAAAAGGATACTTGGAAACAACGAAAGTCTCCGTATGAGGTGGGAGCGAAAGTGGTGGTTCCCTTGTTGAAAAAACGGGGCGTACACCAGCTTGAGGCTGTCATCATGTCCCATGGAGACCAGGATCATATCGGCGGTTTCCAGGCTGTTCTGCAGGAAATCCCCGTAAAATCGGTTGTATTCAACGGGACCTTGACCGACTCCGCTTCCTTCCGGAAACTGATGTTAACCGCCGTTCAGCAGCGCATTCCCATTTACGAGGCTGGAGTGGATCGGGAAGTATGGAAGCTTGACAGTCATACGCAAATCCAATTTTTAGCGCCTATTTTCCCAGAAAGTGGAGAAATCATAAAACCATTACCGTTGATTAAGGAGCAGAATCATGCTTCACTAGTATTTGTCCTTCAGATGAACGGCAGCCGGTTCTTATTTACGGGTGACACGGACCAAGCTGCCGAACATAATATATTGCTGCACCTGGAGGAACGTTCTTCACAGGATGATGTCGTTTCACGTCGTGCTGCTGCCGAAAACCGGATCGATGTCATGAAGGTTGCCCATCATGGAAGCAAAACCTCGACATCCGCGCTATGGCTGAATGCATGGAAGCCGAAGGCAGCGGTTATTTCCGCTGGCGTCAACAATATGTACGGCCATCCTCATCCGGATGTGGTCGGACGGTTGGAACATTCCTCGACGCTCATCTATCAGACCAACCTTCACGGTGAAATCCAGATGAGGATCAAGGATGGACATATTGAAACGCGTACGAAGCTTCCATGAAAAAACAGCCCGCTGTCCTTTGGACATAGATTCGTAGTATGATCTTTTATAGGAAAATGCAGCGGTGACTATAATCTTTATATTTGGTATAGTTAGATGAAGTTTCCTAAAAAAATAATAGGTTACATACTGCAACATTTTTTTAATTCTATCCGTCTGTATGTATGCAGGGAGAGGGGGATCCACTGTGGTGGAGCAGGGACTCATAAGAGCCGCTCAATCGGGCGATCGCGACGCTCTAATCACCCTATTGCGAGAAATTGAGCAACATGTTTACCGAACTGCTTATTACATTTTAAACAATGAACAGGATGCTATGGATGCAGCCCAGGAAGCACTTATACGTGTATATACGAAGATTAACTCCTACGAGGAGAAGGCTCAGTTCAAAACTTGGGTCCAGCGGATTGTCACTAACATATGCATTGATAAATTCCGCAGGACCAAGCCGACGGTTTCCATCGATGAACATGATCTGGTGTTTCGGGATAATCTCGATGTAGAACGGGAAGTGATGTCGGGATATCTGGCTCAGGATATTCAGGAAGCCATTAATCAACTGCCGGATCATCATCGCACGGTCATTGTCTTAAGGTATTTGCAGGATCTATCCTACAACGAAATTGCTGATTGTCTGAACCTCCCGCTCAATACGGTGAAATCCTATTTGTTCAGGGCCAGGCAGCAGCTGCAGAATATGCTCCAAGAGCATCAGAAAGGTGGTGTATCAGGATGAATTGCCAAGAGGTGGTGGAACGTATGCACCGGTATTTGGACCGGGATCTCACTTCGGAGGAGACGGCCGAAATGTATCAGCATATTGCCGTGTGCCCCATGTGTGCGGAGACCTTTAATATATTGAAATCATTGAACAGAGAGCTTGAGGATCTCCCGGCCGTAACCCCGCCTGTCAGTCTGGTAGACGCTATCATGCCTAGACTGGATGCCATTGACCGTGATCGCCAGAACCTTGTCGTACCTCCAGCCGTGAAAAGCCAAGAGCCCGCCGAAATGATGCCGGAAATGCGGCGTCCGCGACGTGCGGGAAGCTGGTGGAGCACGGTTGGCGGAAGAACGGCTATCGGTGCCGCTGCCGCTGTACTTATTTTTAGCGTAGCTATTTTAAATAATGAACCGAAGATGCTATCCGATGCGGAGATTCCATACGAAGAGGCAAGCACGACCAGTGCCGGGGCGAATGACGACTCGGCTGCAACGCAGAGTCAGGAAATCGCTCAGCCGTTTGCCGCCGAAGGCGGCACGGAGTCGGGTGGCGCATCGGATGAGGGAAGCGATCCATCCGCAAATCTGCGGAGTTCGCCTTCAGAATCGTCATCGGAAGCCAATTCTAAGTCAGCTCCGAATGAAACGAAGGCAACGCCGGAACCATCGGATGGGGCTAACGGCACCAAGAAAGATGTTACAGCACCCGATACTTCGGTCCAGAAGAAAGATAATGGGGAACCTCAAGCGTCAGACCAACCTGCAACGAGCAACAATGAGGTACCAAAAAACAATACCACAAGTCCGTCTGACCCTCCCGCTAGTGAACCTGAGCAGGACTCTGAGACCATGGATGCCCAGACTTCGCCTACGGAATCGGCGGATACCTCGTCAGAGATGCTGCCTCCAATTAGCGATCCTTCCGGCGATGCAGGCACGGGAAGCACGGAATCATCCGACAGGTCAACCGGATCGTACCAAGGACTGGCGATGGTACCGGAACAGTGGTCGTCCCCGGACGGCCTCTACCGAGCTTCGCTGGAGGCCGATCATCTGATTATCTATCGCCTGCCATCGGGAAGCCAAACCTCGCCTGAGGCGGTTGAAACGGTTGAGACGATTCCGCTCGGCGGAAGCTGGGTATCCGGTCAATGGTCAGAGGACGGCTTAACGTTTAAGTACAAGGTGCAGACGAATAACGAATTGGTTGAATCCGTCTATTCCATTGAGAAGTCTCAGCCTCCGGCGACTACGGGGCAGAAGCACCCTAAACAATAGAAATATTCAGAGATATATACAATCGGTGCACCAATGCCGGGAGATATGAATACACTATATATTAGAGAGAGCATTATACCAACTACCGTCGTATGACCGACGGCGAGGTGTTTCTAGAGCATACTTGCCGGCGTTTATATAGATGTGTTGGGACGAAGGGACCTTGCCGCTGCCAAGCCGAGGTCTCTTTGTTTTCGTGTGGATGATTTCATTTTTATGCTTGTTGTCTATCGCATTCAGGCACTCTTTTTTGGTATAGTGTACAGAGTAGAAAGGGGGGACGCCGATGGATGCCAAAGCGGCGGCCAAGGCGGTTAAGCAGGGAGATGTGTCTGCCGTCTATTTGTTGTATGGCAGCGAGAAATTTCAAATGAAGGAATTCGCTGAATTTCTGGAAGCCCAGCTGATCCCAAAAGAAGACCGTGATTTTGCGCTTGTTCATATGGATTTAGGGGAGGTTCCGATTCAAACCGTCATTGAAGAAGCGGAGACGGTTCCATTTATGGTTCAGAAAAAATTGATCATGGTCAGGGACACGGCTTTTTTTACCGCAGCAAAAGATAACGGGAAAGTGGATCATCGTCCAGAGGCTTTGCTGGATTATTTGACCAATCCCGCTGATTATAGTGTGATTGTCTTTATGGTTGGACAAGAAAAGCTGGATGAACGCAAAAAGGTAGTCAAGGCAGTTAAGAAATCAGGGGTTGCCTTGTCCTTTATGCCTTTGGGCGGGGAGGATCTGCTTCGCTGGGTGGACAAGCAGGTGAAGAACGGCAACTGCACGCTGCGAGAAGGTGCGGCGGAGGCGATCGTGCGAAATGCGGGAACCAGTCTTCAGGCATTATCAGGTGAGATCGAAAAGCTGTGTTTATATGCTGGTGCCGGCGGAGTGATTGATGTCGCAACCGTGGATATGCTGGTGGCGCGCAGCACGGAACAGAATGTGTTTGCGCTGGTAGAGGATATTGCGAATCTCCGATTGGACAAGGCGCTCGGAATCTATTATGAACTGCTGAAGCAGCGCGAGGAGCCGATCAAGATTGCGGCGCTCATCACCAGACAGTTCCGGATTATTCTGCAGGTGAAGACTCTATCTACCCAGAGCTACTCGCAGCAGCAAATTGCTTCCCAGATCGGATTACATCCCTATGCGGTGAAGATTGCGGGCGAGCAAGCCCGCAAGTTTGAGACAGCACGCCTTGAAGGCATTCTGAACCATCTGGCGAATCTGGATTACCAGATGAAGACCGGGGCCGTGGATAAGGTGCTCGGCATCGAATTGTTTTTGCTGCGGCTTGGGGCTTAACACATCCGCAGGCTAGTTAAGAGCGTACGGCCGCGGGAGCAGTCGTACGCTCTTTTTGTTTAGAGATCAGAAAGCATGAACTTCAGAGGCTTACCCACCTGATCTTGCAAGAAAAAAATCCGCTATATGTGGTTGTCTGCCGAGAAGAGCACGTTGATCAACGTACTACAAAAAGCCCTGAACAGTGTGAACTGTTCAGGGCTTTTTCCATGTCGTATTCAACAAACGTTACTTACGCTTGCGACGTAAGAGCGTTCAGTCTTTTCGCCAGACGGGACTTCTTGCGGGCAGCTGCGTTCTTATGGATCAGGCCCTTTGTTACAGCTTTATCAAGCTTCTTGGAAGCAGCCTGGAAAGCAACTTTAGCAGCTTCGATTTCTGTACCGTTCAACGCTACGTCAGCAGTTTTAACAGCTGTGCGAAGCGCGGATTTTTGAGAAATGTTAAGCGCGTGGCGTTTGTCATTTGTCTTTACACGTTTAATCGCGGATTTAATGTTTGGCATTACATTCACCTCCTGTAAGGCATTTCAATAGAGCGAAATGATTCACAACTTAAAATATTTTAGCATGGGGGTGGACAAAAAGCAATACTCATTCGGACTTCTGCATAATCTCTCCCATACTCTCGCACACTACTAGCAATATGAGGAGGAGTGTGAATTTCTATGGATCTGGATCTGCAAAAATACTCGGTCCGAACGGACCTGGCGGTGGAATCAAGAGAACTGGCGGGAGGCAAAGGGGGCACGCCCATTCCTGGTGTGATGGAGGATGTGGTGCAGGAGGACGGAATCAAGATTACAAGGCTGGACGTGGAGAACGATGCAGCCTCTAAGCAAATTGGAAGAGTAAAGGGCCATTACGTCACGTTGGAGGTGCCCGATCTTCGCAAGGGGGATACGGGGCTTCAGGATCAAGTATCTGTTGTCTTCGCTCGTGAGTTTGAGGCATTCATGTCCCGGATCGGCATCGGACCCAAGGCAAGCGTGCTCATTGTCGGGCTCGGCAACTGGAACGTGACGCCGGATTCCCTGGGACCGCTGGTGGTGGAGAACGTGATGGTAACCCGACAGTTTTTCGAGCTTATGCCGGATCGGGTGGCGCCAGGCTATCGACAGGTTAGTGCCGTAGCGCCAGGCGTTCTCGGTCTGACAGGGATTGAATCGAGCGAAACGGTTCAGGGCATCGTGGAGCAAACCCGTCCCGAACTGATCATCGCTATTGACGCTCTGGCTTCGCGTTCGCTGGAACGGGTGAATACGACTATCCAGATTGCGGATATCGGAATCCACCCCGGTTCTGGCGTCGGCAATAAGCGGAAGGGATTGACACAGGAGATTCTCGGGGTCCCCTGCATTGCGATCGGAGTTCCGACCGTCTGCTATGCTTCCACCATCGTTAATAACGCCATTGAGCTTATGAAATCCCATTTTGGCGAAGGTGCGCCGGAGACGGGCAAAATTATGGGCATGCTCCATGATATACCCGAAGGTGATCGCCTCGCACTGGTGAAGGAGGTTCTGGAGCCGCTGGGTCATGACCTTATCGTAACGCCCAAGGAAATCGACGAATTTATAGAGGATATCGCCAATATCGTGGCAACCGGTTTGAACGCAGCGCTGCATGAGGCTGTGGATCCCGGCAATGTAGGTGCGTACACGCACTAACCAGTATAAAAGCTCCGAATCTATCGGAGCTTTTATATTTTTCATGGATCTAGTTCTATCGATTCTCCCCGGTTCATAGATTTGAAATATAAGAGATTACACAAGTCGCGGGAACGGCGGAATGATGGCCGAAATAGCTCCCGGCGAACCGAGGAGGGCATCGTTATGAACAATCGCAAGTTTCGCATCTGGAATATTGCCAGACTGAAACGGAAGGTTATGGAAGGTCTGAGCATGGGTCGAACGCTCATTATACTAATGCTAGGTTCTCTTATATTTTTTATTTTACTAGGGCTCGGAGGGATGGCGGAACAGCGGATGAATTCCTCGCCCGTATCATCAATGAAAGGATTGGCCGCTTCGTTATCCAGCCATTTTTTCATTGATATGATCGGCATGGAGATGCCGCATATGACGGCTTCCAAAGAGACCTCAAGCTTCTCCGGCGAGAAAATGTCGACCTTCGTCTTTGAACTGCTGACGAGTGTGAATCCGAGGGATCCAAAAAGCCTTCTTGCAGGAGAACTGCCTGGCATGAAAGCAAATCAACCGGTACAGCTGTCTCATGGGTCCGGTAACGAGGATGGGGAGGCACCGGCGGATTACCGGCCGGATCCCGCGGAGGGGCAGGCAGAGGGCGATCCTGCTGATGGCGGGGAAGAGCCTCCACAAGGCGGTCGGGGAGATATCGGCAATGAGGATAATGGTGAGGATGTCCCGGATCAGGGGGCGGAGGACGAGCCTGGCAGTAAGAACGATCCTGGAAGCATCTCCAAGGATGGAAAGTCTACGAATGGAAAGAAAGCCGTTCTCATCTATCATTCTCACCCGCAGGAAGCATATAACCCGCTGCTGACACATCCTTCCGATAATCCGGGGGCGGTATCTCCGAGCAAGAATGTCATGCTGGTGGGCAGTTTGCTGAGCAAAAGACTTGAAGCCAACGGGATTGGCACCCTGCATGATCAAAGTGACTATCAATCTACCATTGAAGGGTATAATTACAATTTTTCTTATAAATACTCGCGTCAGATGGTCATGGAGGCCATGTCCCAGAACGACGGTATTAACTATCTGATCGATATCCATCGGGATTCGCAGCGGTATAACAAAACGACAGCAACCGTAAACGGCGTCAATTATGCCAAGGTTTACTTCATCATCGGACATGCGAACGAGAACTGGAGACAGAACGAGGCGTTTGCAAGCAAAATCAATGCCAAGCTGGAACAGTCCTATCCCGGGGTGTCTCGGGGGGTGTGGGGTAAATCAGCGGATCAAGGGAACGGGGAATATAATCAATCCCTGTCGCCGAACAGCATCCTGATCGAAATCGGCGGCATCGATAATACGAAGGAAGAATTGCAGCGGACAGCTGAAGCGTTGGCGGACATCATTGCAGATGTGTACTGGCAGGAGCAAGAGGCGGAGAAAGCCAGTGTGAAAAAAGACAATGATCAAACGAAGAAGCAGTCCGTTTCCGCGGAAACCAAGGGCGGAAGCAAAAAAGGCACAGCAGCCAAAGCAGGCTAACATTTCGGCGGCAACGATGGAGCAAGAGTGAGCGGGTAAATCAGGGAGGGACTCAGTGATGTCAAGAATGGGAAAACGGTTTGTGGCTCTTATCATATGGACAGGCATCGGCATATTGGTCGGCATGCAGCTTGGCGGGGCAAAGGCGCCCGTATCGACAGACGGTACAGGCGCCGTGCAAACTGTGCAGCAAGACCATGCTCAGAATCCGCAAGGCGGAGCTGCCCAAGGGAATGGATGGGGAGGGACACGCAAGACCCCTCCCTTATCAGAGTCCGTTGTTCTAGAACAAGATGCTCGTAAGACACTACCCGAATATGAGCCTACGCCTAGCGACATCCTGCTTCCCGAACGCTCGCAACCGCCTGCCGATGTCCTTGCCGACAAGACGGCAGGACTGCTCCAGCAGCTGTCTGACAAAAGCATACGCTGGGTCGTGTCGATGTTCGGATCGATCGCGGAATAAATTCACCTTTATTCTCAGCATTGCTGTGCATCCCCTCAACTGGTATAATAAGTTGATTCAAACATCTGGTGGTTGTTGGGGGTTAGGCATGACAGACGTACAAGCAAGACAACAAAAAATTCGTAATTTCTGTATCATTGCACATATAGACCATGGGAAATCGACGCTTGCTGACCGTATATTGGAATTTACGGGTGCATTAACTTCGCGTGAAATGCAAGAGCAGGTACTGGATCAGATGGATCTGGAGAGAGAGCGCGGGATTACCATCAAGCTGCAGGCGGTTCGCCTGAATTACAAAGCCGATGACGGCGAGGAGTATATATTGAACCTGATTGATACTCCAGGGCACGTCGACTTTACGTATGAGGTATCTCGAAGCCTGGCTGCTTGTGAAGGCGCGCTGCTCGTCGTTGATGCTGCACAGGGAATTGAAGCGCAGACGTTGGCCAACGTATATTTGGCACTGGATAACAATCTTGAAATTCTGCCTGTCATTAACAAAATTGACCTGCCAAGCGCCGATCCCGAGCGGGTGAAGCAGGAAGTTGAGGATGTCATCGGACTGGATGCCAGCGATGCCGTATTAGCTTCCGCCAAGGCGGGTATCGGAATCAAGGAAATTCTGGAGCAGGTGGTTCAGAAAGTCCCTGCGCCAACAGGCGATTCGGAAGCACCCCTGAAAGCGCTGATTTTCGACTCCCATTATGATCCTTACAAAGGTGTCATCGTATATGTGCGCGTTCTTGACGGAAGTATCAAAGCCGGTTCCAAGATCAAGATGATGGCTACCGGCAAAACCTTCGAGGTTATTGAGGTGGGGGCGTTTAAGCCGCGCATGTCCATCGTGGACGAGCTTAATGTTGGCGATGTCGGTTTCATCGTGGCTGGCATGAAGAGCGTTGGCGATACGCAGGTCGGTGATACGGTAACGGATGCCAAGCGTCCGACGGCCGAGCCGCTTCCGGGTTACCGCAAAATCAACCCGATGGTATTCTGTGGTCTGTATCCAATCGAGACGTCAGACTACAATGATCTGCGCGAAGCGCTCGAGAAGCTGCAGCTTAATGATGCATCGCTCAGTTTTGAGCCGGAGACATCCAGCGCGCTCGGATTCGGTTTCCGTTGCGGATTCCTAGGCCTGCTGCACATGGATGTCATCCAGGAGCGGATTGAACGCGAGTTTAATATACCGCTGATTACAACGGCGCCGAGCGTTATTTACCGCATTACGCTGACAAACGGGGAGCAGATCCAGATCGATAACCCGTCTCATTATCCTGAGGTCGGCAAGGTCGATTATGTTGAAGAGCCTTATGTTAAAGCAGGTATTATCGTTCCGAACGATTATGTTGGAGCGATCATGGAACTCTGCCAAAATAAACGCGGCGAATTCGTGAATATGGAATACCTGGACACAACGCGCGTCACCATTACCTATGAAATTCCGTTGTCGGAAATCGTGTATGATTTCTTCGACCAGTTGAAATCGAGCACCAAAGGATATGCTTCATTTGATTACGAGCTATCCGGGTACCGTCGATCCAACCTGGTCAAAATGGATATTTTGCTTAATGCCGAGCAAGTGGATGCCTTGTCCTTTATCGTGCACAAGGACCGTGCCTATCACCGCGGACGGTTGATTTGCGAGAAGCTGCGCGAGCTGATTCCTCGTCAAATGTTCGAAGTGCCGATTCAAGCTTCCGTTGGTACCAAGGTTGTGGCCCGTGAAACGGTTAAAGCGATGCGTAAAAACGTTCTTGCCAAGTGTTACGGCGGTGACATCTCCCGTAAACGGAAACTCCTTGAGAAGCAGAAGGAAGGTAAGAAACGGATGAAACAAGTCGGCAGCGTTGAAGTGCCACAGGAAGCTTTCATGGCGGTATTGAAAATTGACGACAAGTAATTTTGTATAGGAATGGCAGGCCCACGAGTTAATGGGCTGGACTGGTCCTACGTGTATAGCCTTAGTAAATGATGGGAAAGCCGATTCTCGGCTTTCCTTTCTTTCATTCCAAGAGGCATAGCGTTATAGTAGAGAAGGAACTTTCGAGAAGTTACTTTAAGTAAGTCATGCCAGAGGTGTACATGAGGGGGCAAGAAAAGAATGACGGGAAACGATCAACGGACGGAAGCAGTGTACATTCACATTCCGTTTTGTACCAATAAATGTTTTTACTGCGACTTCAATTCCTATGTGTTGAAGGATCAGCCGGTGATGGATTATCTGCGCGCGCTGGATAAAGAGATGGAGCTAACCGTTCAGGCCAACTCGCCGGGACGAATCAAAAGCATTTTTGTAGGCGGCGGGACCCCTACGGTGCTGAAGCCAAATGAAATGGAATACTTCTTGCAAAGCGTGAAGCGCCATTTTCCGGAATGGTCGGATGACATTGAATTTTCGATGGAAGCGAATCCCGGCACCACGGATTTGGAGAAACTGTCCGTGATGCGCGAAGGCGGCGTGAACCGGATCAGCTTCGGGGTGCAGGCGTTCCAGAACAGCTTGTTGACCGGCATCGGCCGGATTCACGATACGGATGACGTGTATCGAAGTCTCGAGAATGCCAGAAGAGCAGGCTTTGATAACATGTCCATCGATTTGATGTTCGGACTTCCGAACCAAACGCTGGACATGCTTGCGGAAAGCGTGGATAAGGCGCTAGAGCTTGGACTTCCGCATTATTCAATCTACAGCTTAAAGGTTGAAGAAAATACGCTGTTCCATACGATGTACCAGCGAAACCAGCTGCCGCTTCCGGATGAGGAGGATGAGCTGAATATGTATCTTCTATTAATGGAGCGGATGCAGGCTGCCGGATATAAACAGTATGAGATCAGTAATTTTGCCAAACCCGGCTTTGAGAGCCGGCATAACATGACGTATTGGCGCAACGAGGATTATTATGGCTTGGGCGCGGGAGCGCACGGATACGTCGGTCGTCAGCGCCATGTGAACATCAAAGGCGTCAACCCATATAATGAAGCAGCGAATCAAGGACTTCCGCGATTGGAGAGCTTTGAGGTATCAAGGGAAGAAGCGATGGAGGATTTCCTCATGGTCGGGCTCCGCGTGCTGGATGGCGTTTCGCGCAGCCGGTTCCGGCAGCAATTCGGAACTTCCATGGAAGAAGTATTCGCCGGGCCGCTGAATAAAATGGTGAGTGCGGGACTTCTTGATTCTACGGAGGACGGATATAAACTGAGCAGTAAAGGCATTCTGTTCGGCAACGATGTGTTCGCTGAATTTATAGGCAGTTTGACGGCAAATTAATCTATTGAACTTATATGCGCTCTGTTGTATATTTATTCATAACATGACGGAGCGTGTAAAGGGGAGACGGACAACCATGTCGGCGGTATGCAGAAAGGCGAAGTTAGAAGATGTCGAGCCGCTGTATCAGATGATTCAGGGATATGCGGAACAGGGGATTATGCTGCCACGGTCCAAAAAAGTGTTGGAGAAACAAATCGGGGAATTCGTTGTGGCCGAATCCGAAGGGAACGTGATCGGCTGCGGTTCCTTGTGTCAGCTGGGAAATGATTTGGTGGAGATTCGTTCACTCGGCATCTCTGATGGTTATAAAGGGCAAGGGATCGGCTCCATGCTCGTGGATTCCCTTCTAGAGGAAGCGAAACGCCGTGAGCTTCCGAAAGTGATGGCCTTGACGTATGAAGTATCCTTTTTCATCAAAAACGGTTTTGCCGTCGTGGAGAAGGAGATTTTTCCGGAGAAGGTGTGGACCGACTGCGTTCACTGCAAGAAGCAGCATGCTTGTGACGAAATAGCTGTTCTTAAAGTACTGAACTGACTTGACAATCCTCAGGTCGGTTTGGTATTTTTGTTATATCGGTTAGCACTCGATGACGATGAGTGCTAACGAAAGAGAAAATAAGCAGTCAGCAAGGAGGGGAGCGACATGTTAACAGATCGTCAACGCATGATTTTGAATGCCATTGTGGATGACTATATCCGTTCTGCCGAACCGGTTGGTTCAAGAAGCATTTCCAAACGCGGGGATGTCGGATACAGTCCGGCAACCATTCGAAACGAGATGGCTGATCTGGAGGAACTCGGATTTCTGGAGCAGCCTCATACATCAGCTGGACGAATTCCGTCACATAAAGGATATCGTTATTATGTTGATCATCTCACGTCGTCGTTTTCCTTGAACCCTGCGGAACTGCATATGATGAAATCCTTTTTTGCAGAAAAGCTGAACGTGATGGAGCAGATGATACAGCATACAGCGAGCATTCTGTCTCAGATGACTAATTACACTTCCATCCTGCTGGGACCGGAAGTTTTTCATACGTCTTTGCGTCATTTCCAGCTTCTTCCTCTCCATGAGGATCAAGCGGTAGCCATCATCGTCACCAGCACAGGGCAAGTCGAGAACAAAATTGTTTCGATTCCGCAGGGTGTGTCTGTTTCGGATCTGGAGCAAGTGGTAAATCTTCTGAACAAGAAGCTGGTCAATGTGCCTCTATATAAACTCAAGACCCGTTTGTATACGGAGATTGGCGAGGAAATGCAGCGGCATATTTCACATTATGAAGATCTCATGAGTATGCTGGATATCGCCCTTAACAATGAACCGGACCATCGCGGCATATATCTCAGCGGCACGACCCACATGCTGAATCAGCCGGAGTTCAAGGATGTTGATAAGGTAAGGGAAATCTTCGAGCTTCTGGAGCAGACACCCGCACTGTTGAAGCTCATGGCCCCCGCTCCCGGTGAGCATGGTGTCCAAGTGAAGATCGGTACGGAGAATACGCATGAGGCGATTTCCAATTGCAGTTTGATCACAGCGACTTATTCAATAGACGGAAAAGCGCTCGGTTCGATTGGTATTCTCGGTCCTACAAGAATGGAATATGCACGGGTGATCGGCATCTTGAATGTGTTATCCCATGACCTGACGAAGCTGCTGTCACACTGGTACAAGTAAAGGAGTGAGACAGATGAGCCAAGGACAACATAGCCAAGTGGACGGAGATGAACGTTATTCTACGCTATTGAACAACAGTAATGCCGTCCGGGCCGTCACGTCCGCTGTTGAAGGCACGCTTGGTCCCAAGGGGCTCGACGTGATGCTGGTGGGTCCCCGTGGCGAGGTGGTCATTACCAATGATGGGGTGACGATTCTGGATAAAATGGATGTCACCCACCCGGCAGCGCGCCTTCTCATTCAGGTGGCAAGAGCGCAGCAGGAGAAAATCGGCGACGGAACCACAACGGCTACCGTGCTTGCAGGCGCACTCGTGCAGGAAGGGGTCTCCCGCATAACCCGCGGGGTCCCTGCTTCCAAGGTGGTGGAGGGGCTGCGTCAGGGAATCGAGAAGTCGATGCAGCTCTTAACAAAGCGGGTTCGGCTGATTGACGGATTGGATGATCCGCTTCTGGAACGGACGGTGTACGTAGCTGGGCGTGAACGGAAGGACATCGTGGAGCTGATTATGCAAGCCGCGCGGAAAGCCGGAATCACCCGTCTTCAGGATCCTTCCTACTCGCTCGCAGACAGTATAATTGCTCTGGAGAATGCCGAGAATGAAGTGTTCGAGGGGGTTCTGCTCCGGCAGCGGCCGATCTTCGCCCGGGAGTCCAAGTCGTATGACGATGCAAAAGTGTTGGTGCTCTTTGATTCCCTGGAACCAGATGAGATCGATGAAGAGGCGCTCACAACCGAAGCCGGATTTGCCCAATATATGGACCTCCGAAAAGTGTTCGCTTCCGATTTAGAGAGATTGTCCGAACTGTCCGTAAAACTCATCCTGCTTGAAAAAGGCATCCATCCGGATGCAGAGCAGTTTTGCCTGGATCACGGCATGATGGTTGTGCCGCGCGTGTCACGTGCGGATCTTCGCCGGGTAAGCGACATGACGGGAGCTACTCCCATACGCCGGAAGGCGTTACATAAAGACTCGAAGGAGCTTGCAGCCCTTCTGGGTGATACCCCGCGTGTCGCTTACGATGAAGGCATTGAGAAAATCCGGCTGGCCTGCGGCAGCCAGGACCGGGAACGTATTGTGACGGTCATTGTTGGGGCAAGCACTTCGGAAGTCGTAGGCGAGGCGGCCAGAATTGCGGGAGATGCGGCCTCGGCACTGCAGGCTGCCGTTTCCGGCGGGGTACTTCCAGGCGGCGGGACAAGCGAACTCGCGGTGTCCTACGAATTGGAACGGATCCGGGAGGCTCAGAAAGGCATGGAAGCCTTCGGTATGGAAGCTGTTTCGGCCGCGCTGCGCAAGCCGATGTCGCAGATACTTCTCAATGCCGGTTACAATCCGCTCGAGAAGATGGAAGAAGTGCGTGCTGCGCAAATCCGTGCAGACTCTGATTGCATGGGCATTGATTGCGACAGCGGCCGGGTTGTTGATTACGAGGAGCTGGGCGTGCTGGATCCGGCTCCGGTTAAACTTCATGGCCTGCGAGCAGCCGGCGAAGTCGCTGCAGCCGTGCTGCGGATTCATCACGTCATCAAGATGAAAGAAATAGGCGAGTAACCCTTACGGGATAAAATGAATCACTGACAGTCTGTTTTAGAATATGAAGGAGGTGAAGGCGTCTTGAATAATGAGCATAAGGATGCCGTTCAAGATACAGTTACAGAAGAAACGATGGAAGAAACTTTGGAGAACACGCCAAACTCGGGTGAGAGTGGGTCTGCGGAGGAAGCCGTAAATCCCGAACAGGAGATTCCTGTAACGGATTCGGCGGATGATGCAGGTTCAGCTGAGCTTGAGAAACTTCAGGCCGAGGTGCTGGAGCACCAGCAGCGTACCCTGCGAGTACAAGCGGATTTCGATAACTTCCGTCGTCGTACACAGAAGGAGAAAGAAGATCTGGGCAAATACGCTTCTTCCAAACTGATTACAGAGCTTCTGCCTGTCATCGATAACTTTGAGCGTGCGCTTCAGGCATCCGAGGAAAACCCGGAGTTTGAATCCTTCTCCAAGGGCGTTAATATGATCTTCCGCCAGTTGGAATCTGTTCTCGCTACCGAAGGTTTAACGGCGATGAAGAGCGTAGGCGAGCCGTTTAATCCGGAGTATCACCAAGCGATCATGCAGGTGGAGAGCGATGAATACGAGGAAGGCATCGTGGTTGAGGAAGTGCAGAAGGGGTATATGCTAAAAGACAAAGTATTGAGACCTGCGATGGTTAAAGTGAGCATGTAAGCGACTTTCGATAGTCGTTTATCATATAAAAATTGATGAAGATCATGCGAGGATTCGTATGAATGAATAAGGAGGAAAATTTTACATGAGCAAAGTTATTGGTATCGACTTAGGAACAACCAACTCCTGCGTAGCCGTAATGGAGGGTGGGGAAGCAGTAGTTATCCCGAATCCGGAGGGCGCCCGTACGACCCCATCCGTTGTCGGATTTAAGAAAGACGGCGAGCGTGTCGTTGGGGATACAGCAAAACGTCAAGCGATCACAAACCCGGATCGTACCATTATCTCCATCAAGCGTCATATGGGTACGAATCATAAAGAATCCATCGACGGCAAAGATTATACGCCGCAAGAAATCTCCGCCATCATTCTGCAAAAGCTGAAATCCGATGCGGAAGCTTACCTGGGCCAACCTGTAACCCAGGCGGTTATTACGGTTCCTGCATACTTTAATGACAGCCAGCGTCAAGCGACCAAGGATGCCGGTAAAATCGCGGGTCTTGAGGTTCTGCGTATCGTAAACGAGCCGACAGCAGCAGCTTTGGCATACGGTATGGAGAAATCCGAAGACCAGACCATTCTGGTATATGACCTGGGCGGCGGTACATTCGACGTTTCCATTCTGGAACTCGGCGATGGCTTCTTCGAAGTAAAAGCAACCAGCGGTGACAACAAACTCGGCGGTGACGATTTTGACCAGGTCATCATTGACTATATGGTAGCCGAATTCAAAAAAGAGCAAGGCATTGATTTGAGCAAAGACAAAGCAGCGGTTCAACGTCTGAAAGATGCTGCGGAAAAAGCGAAAAAGGAATTGTCCGGCGTACTGACTACCACGATTTCTTTGCCGTTTATCACCGTTGCTGACGGCGTGCCTCAGCATCTTGAGCTCAACTTGACTCGTGCTAAATTCGAAGAATTGTCTGCTTCTCTTGTAGAGCGTACGCTTGGACCGACTCGTCAAGCGCTTAGCGATGCAGGTTTGACAGCTAACGATATTCATAAAATCGTTCTTGTCGGTGGTTCCACTCGTATTCCTGCCGTACAGGAAGCGATTAAGAAATTGACAGGCAAAGAGCCTCATAAAGGCGTAAATCCTGACGAAGTGGTTGCGCTTGGTGCAGCTGTTCAAGCCGGCGTATTGACAGGTGACGTTAAAGACGTCGTATTGCTCGACGTAACTCCGTTGTCCCTCGGTATCGAGACAGCAGGCGGTGTATTCACCAAAATGATTGACCGTAACACCACGATTCCAACAAGCAAATCCCAAGTATTCTCCACGTATGCCGATAACCAGCCGAGCGTTGAAATTCACGTGCTGCAAGGTGAGCGCGAAATGGCTGCCGGCAACAAAACGCTGGGACGCTTCATGCTTGGAGATATTCCTCCAGCACCACGTGGCGTACCGCAAATCGAAGTTACCTTCGATATCGATGCGAACGGGATCGTAAACGTTTCGGCGACAGATAAAGGTACAGGCAAGAGCCAGAAGATCACAATCACGTCCTCCAGCGGCTTGAGCGACGCTGAAGTTGAACAAATGATGAAGGACGCCGAGCTTCATGCCGAAGAAGACCGTAAACGCAAAGAGCTGGTAGAGGCTCGCAACAATGCGGACCAACTCGTATATACAACCGAGAAAACACTCAAGGATCTGGGCGACAAAGTTGATGCATCCGAAGTGGAAAAAGCGAACGAAGCAAAAGACAAAGTGAAGAAGGCCCTTGAATCCGATAACCTCGAAGAGATTAACGCTTCGGTAGAGGAGCTGACTCAAATCGTACAGCAGCTGTCCGTGAAGCTGTATGAGCAAGCAGCACAAGAGCAGCAGGGTGCTGAAGGTGCCGACTCCGGTGCGGCTAATAAAGACAATGTCGTAGATGCAGATTACGAGGTTGTTGACGAAGATAAAAACAAAGGTTAATCTGAATAGATTGTATGGGAAGGTCAAAGCTGCGCATCTTCGCACTTTGGCTTTCCTTATGTAAAAGAGTAATAAAGAGATTGGGGTGAAACCGTGGCTGATAAGCGTGATTATTATGAGGTGCTCGGTGTCGGCAAGGATGCATCGGAAGATGAGATCAAGAAGGCGTACCGTAAAATGGCTCGCCAATATCATCCGGACGTGAACAAAGCGGCTGACGCGGAAGCCAAATTCAAGGAAGTGAAAGAGGCTTACGACGTATTGAGCGATGGTCAGAAACGTTCGACTTATGACCAGTACGGACATATAGATCCGAACCAAGGCATGGGCGGAGGCGGTTTCTCCGGTGATTTCGGCGGTTTTGGAGATATATTTGATATGTTCTTTGGCGGTAATGGACGCCGTGATCCGAATGCGCCTCAGCGGGGGAACGATCTGCAATACACGATGACAGTTGAATTTAAGGAAGCGGTATTCGGTAAGGAAACGGATATTACCATTCCGAGAACGGAGACATGTGATACCTGTCACGGTTCCGGGGCGAAGCCGGGCACGCAGCCGCATACATGTTCGGTGTGTAACGGCAGCGGGCAGCAAGAAGTCGTGCAGAATACGCCGTTTGGACGGATGGTAAACCGTCGCGCTTGTTCGAACTGTAACGGAACAGGGAAGATCATCAAAGACCGCTGTTCGACCTGTAACGGCAACGGTAAAGTGAAGAAGCAGCGCAAGATTCATGTTCGCGTGCCTGCGGGTGTGGACGACGGAGCTCAACTTCGTATGACAGGTGAAGGCGAAGGCGGCTTCCGCGGCGGCCCGGCCGGTGACTTGTATATCGTCATCCGCGTGAAGCCGCATGACTTCTTCGAACGCGAAGGGGACGACATTTATTGCGAAGTACCGCTTACCTTTGCTCAGGCTGCGCTTGGCGACGAGATTGAAATCCCGACGTTGACGGAGAGAGTGAAACTGAAGATCCCGGCCGGCACGCAGACGGGTACCTTCTTCCGCCTGAAAGGCAAAGGAGTGCCTCGACTCCGCGGCATGGGACAGGGTGACCAGCACGTCAAGGTTGTGGTCGTTACGCCAAGCAAGCTGAGTGATGAACAGAAAGAGCTGCTTCGACAGTTTGCTTCACTTGATGGCGAACAGACCCACGAACAGGAACAGTCTTTTTTTGACCGTGTAAAAAAAGCATTCCGCGGTGACTAATACAAACTTATGGGGCTAAACTCCCCTCATAGCATAAAGAACAGCAGCAGGCTAAAGGTGATCAACCTTTGGCTTGCTGTTTTTTTGTTTTCTGGGAGCTGCTGGAGTGTCTGCCAGCTTAAACAGGCCCGTTTCTCAAGAATAAAACACTTAATGATGAAGCAACCTAGGGAAGCTCCATCTTTGGAAGATGCAATCTTGAATAGGAAATGCAGGTGAAATGAAGTGGCAGAGAAAAATATTTTGGCGTATTTCAAAAGTCCGGAAGATGCCCAGCATGCAGCCCGTAAATTGCAGTCGCTGCGCGTTGCCGATATGTCCATCGACCGGTTTAGCGCGGATCCCGGCGGGGAGCTTAACAATCCGATGAATCCGTTGACAGGCAATATTGCAAGCTTAACAACGCTGACCTTAAATGCGGATATTTCGGGGCCGGGGGCCGGAATCCTGGGGGCGGCGGATCCATCAGCCAGCGGGATGAGTAGCGGCGGACAGGACGGAACCGAGGGCCGGGATATTTTGCTGACGGTGGTATTGGACGAAGGCGTATTCCCGCAAGCTATGCGGTTAATCGAAGAATCCGGCGGCATGATTTGAGGTTATAGGCACAGCTCTGATCGTTTATACGGAAAGGAGAATAACACCCATGATGAGACGCGTAAAAAAAGGGAAAATCTCGAGCAAAACCGAAAAGATGATTACGCTTCAATCCGCTAAGGCGGAGGATGTAGAGTTTTCGGCTATGGAAGCCGACCACGATGATGTGGAGGCGCTGCGCAGAAGCGAGGCAGCGGATGAACGCCAATTGAAGAAAATTCTCGATGAAACCAGTAAAAATGTAGATTGATCATTATGATTATCAAGTGATGAAGGAGTCCTCTTACCTTTCTTGTTACGGAGGTGGTAAGCAGGGCTTTTTTTGAAGACATAAGAAAGTATAAACTTTGGAGGCTTATCGTTCTTATTTCGCAACAAAAATTTCTGCCATATGTGGTCAGTCATCTGGAGAGAGTACGTTGATAACGTTTTTCGAATTCGATCGACTTGTAAGAAAAGTCATCATGGTATTTTAGTACAAACTTTGTATCCGGGGTCCTCTATATAGTACAATAATATTTATGTATGAATGAGGAGGAACAGTAGCACATGTTATGGCATGAATTAACGATACATACCACGGAGGAAGCCGTGGAGATGATTACGAATTTCCTGCATGAAGCGGGAGCCGGAGGCGTTTCGATTGAAGAATCCGGTACGACGAACAAGAAGCGGGACACATCCCTTGGACAGTGGTTTGATGAGATCGTTCCTTTTAATGATATTCCTGAAGGTCAAGCCGTTATTAAAGGTTATTTTGATGAGACGGTCACCTTAGAAGCGATCCGTGATGAGATAGCGCCACGCGTGAATGAACTGAAGGAATTTGGGATTGATACAGGCGAAGTCAGGTATGAGATGAAGACGGTTGATGAGAATGAATGGGCAACGGCCTGGAAGCAGTATTTCAAACCGATCCGCGTGTCCGAGCGGTTAACGATCAAGCCGACATGGGAAGAGTACACGCCGGAATCCGATCAAGAATCGATTATTGAGCTGGACCCGGGCATGGCATTCGGCACAGGAACGCATCCGACAACTTCTTTATGCTTGCGCACACTGGAGATGGTGATCAAGGGCGGAGAGGAAGTCATAGATGTTGGGACAGGCTCGGGTATTCTTTCCATCGGCGCAGCGCATCTGGGAGCTTCACGGATACTGGCTCTCGATCTGGATCCGGTTGCCGTATCCAGTGCAATAGAGAATACCCGTCTTAACGGCTTGGAAGATCGGATTACGGTGAAGGAAAGCGATCTGCTCTCGGTACTCACCCATTCGTCCGATCAATCGGATCTGGGCGTGACGCTGCCGGTACAAGTTGTAGTGGCTAACATTTTGGCTGAGGTCATCCTGTTGTTTGTCGACGATGTATACCAGGCTCTCAAGCCGGGAGGCGCTTATATCGCCTCGGGCATTTACAAGAACAAAGAAGAGATCGTGGAGAAGGCGCTGATTGCCTCCGGTTTCGAAATTGCCGACATCTGCCGCGAGGATGATTGGGTTGCCTTCGTGGCGAGGAAGAACTGATTATGGATTTTTTGGATCGACTGTTATTCTATCCGCTGGAACAACTTCCATTTTATTTGATTGCTTTAATCATTGCCTTTACCGTGCATGAGTTCTCGCATGCCTATTTTGCGAATAAATTCGGAGACCCAACGGCCAAGCTGCTGGGAAGGGTCACGCTGAATCCGGCGGTGCATTTTGATTTTCTGGGGATTATTCTCTTGCTGATAGCGGGTTTCGGCTGGGCACGGCCGGTACCGATCAATCGCGAGAACTTTAGCAACCCCCGCCGAATGAGTATCATTGTGGCGGCGGTTGGTCCGCTGAGTAATCTTATGTTAGGTATACTTGGAACGCTGATCTATGCGGGACTCTATCAGTTCGGTGTGATCGAGCCGATTGGCGTCACCAAAACAGATCAAGCGATACATTTGTTTTTCAATACCTTCATACTTCTCAATTTCTTTCTGTTCCTCTTTAATCTGATTCCGTTACCACCGCTTGACGGCTACCGGATTCTTGAGAATGTGCTTCCTCCGCGCGTCAGTGCGAGGATTCAGAAGTTCGAGCAGTGGTCGATACTTATTTTTCTGTTGATCATATTGCTGCCAACCTTTCAGAGATATACGATTAAGCCATTATATGATGCAGCACATGCATTATCCATCGACTTTTTGAATCTGTTCATTAAGATGTTCGGGGGATAATGGCGCGGATTTCTCTGGTCAGTTTGCACGAAAAGTTGTATGATGGGATTTGGCGATTTTGGAGTTAGGTGAGGATAAAGATGCAGCGATATTTTGTCACTCCCGCACAATTCGAGGGAGACCGTGTTGAGATTACGGGCGATGACGCCCGTCATATTACCAAGGTCATGCGAGGCAGACTTGGTGATAAATTGATTGTAAGCGATGGGGAATCCCGCGAAGCCATGGTGGAGATTGAGAGCATCGAAGCGGCCAGTGTCATCGCCGTTGTGATTGAACCCATGGAGATGACGCAGGAACCGCGTCTGCAAGTGAGCATCGCTCAGAGTTTGCCGAAAGGCGATAAGATGGAGACCGTCATCCAAAAGTGCACCGAGATTGGCGCGGTGTCCTTTGTGCCCTTCCTATCGGACAGAACGATTGTTCAGTACGATGCCAAGAAGGAAGGAAAACGGCTGGAACGCTGGCGCAAGATTGCGAAGGAGGCGGCTGAACAGGCGCATCGTAACCGGATACCGTCTGTTGAACAGCCTCTGTCGTGGAAAAATCTGCTTGCAGCATTTTCCGGCTACGATGCCGTATATTTTTGTTATGAAAAAGAGCATGGCTCCCAGCTGAGGGACGTGCTGAAGCCTTTTGTAGAGCAGGCGCTGCCGAATTCGGCAGCGAAGGCCAGCTTGCTGCTGGTCGTAGGACCCGAGGGCGGTTTTACGGAAGAGGAATGCCAAGCGGCCGAAGATGCAGGAGCCGTATCCGTTGGGCTTGGAAAGAGGATCCTTCGCTGCGAGACTGCCGGCATGACGGCGCTTGCCTGCACACTATATGAATCTGGAGAAATGGGGGGCGTTTGAACATGCCATCCGTAGCGTTTTATACGTTGGGTTGCAAAGTCAATTTTTACGATACCGAGGCCATCTGGCAATACTTCAAAAATGAAGGCTACGACCAGGTGGACTTCGAACAAACCGCAGATGTTTATTTGATTAACACCTGTCACGTTACCAATACAGGGGACAAGAAGAGCCGTCAGATGATCAGACGTGCGGTTCGCCGCAATCCCGAGGCCATCGTGGCTGTAACGGGCTGTTACGCTCAAACCTCGCCTGCAGAAATTCTGGATATCCCGGGTGTGGATCTTGTGATCGGGAACCAGGATCGCGATAAAATCATGGATTTCATCCATGATATTGAAAAGACGCGCCAGCCGATTAATGCAGTTCGCAATATTATGAAGACCCGGGTATTTGAGGAAATGGATGTTCCGGATTTTGCGGAACGTACTCGCGCATTTCTAAAAATCCAGGACGGATGCAACAACTTCTGTACGTTCTGCATTATCCCTTGGTCCCGCGGTTTGTCACGCAGCCGTGATCCGAAGAGCATCATCAAGCAGGCGCATCAGCTGGTTGGAGCGGGTTATAAGGAAATCGTGCTGACCGGAATCCACACAGGCGGATACGGAGATGATCTTGAAGATTACAGATTGTCCGATTTGCTGTGGGATCTTGACCGGGTAGACGGTTTGGAACGGATCCGCATCAGCTCCATCGAAGCAAGCCAGATCGATGAGAAGATGCTGGATGTGCTGAACCGCTCCAGTAAAATGTGCCGCCACCTTCATATTCCGCTGCAAGCGGGGGATGATACGGTACTGAAACGGATGCGCCGTAAATATACAACCGAAGAGTTCTATAACAAGATGGGCTTGATTCGTCAAGCCATGCCCGATGTGGGCATTACGACGGACGTTATCGTTGGCTTTCCTGGCGAAACCGATGAGATGTTCCGTAACGGCTATGACCTGATGAAGGCAATTCAGTTCTCCGAGATGCATGTATTCCCGTATTCGAAGCGTACCGGTACGCCGGCAGCACGGATGGAGGATCAGGTGGACGAGGAAGTGAAGAATGCACGTGTGCATGATTTGATTGACTTGTCGGAGCAGCTGCAGCTTTCTTATGCTGAACGTTTTGTAGGTCAGATTCTGGAAGTGATACCGGAGCGTGAGTACAAGGGTGCTCCTAATGGCGGAAAGATGCAGGGTTATAGCGATAATTATCTGCAGCTTGTTTTCAACGGATCGCCTGATCTCGAAGGCAAACTGTGCCGCGTAAAAGTAACCAAAGCCGGTGTAAATGAATGCGAGGGCGAACTCCTCAGCGTCATAGATCATGGACTAAAGGCAGCTGCCCAGTAATTCCAATAGCGGCCATACCAGACAAGGATTTCATTTCCTGGCTACCGGAAGTGGAATCCTTGTTGTACATGAAGGAGGAATAGGACATGACATATACACAGATTTCCGCAGGCGGCGTGGTATACCGTCATCATGAAGGGGCGCTTCAGATCCAGCTTATTTTGGACCGTTATGGAAAAACCTCGCTTCCCAAGGGCAAGATGGAAGCCGGTGAAACCATCGAGCAGACTGCACTTCGAGAAATTTGCGAGGAGACAGGTATAGTCGGATCCATCACCTCTCCAGTGGACATTATTGCATATAAATACCATCATCCCGAATTCGGCCAGGTGGACAAGGAAGTCCATTACTATCTGGTTAAAGCAGAAAAAGGTAGCTTAAAACCCCAAATCGAGGAAATCAACGGCGTGGACTGGTTTGAGCCTTTGGCCGCATGGAGGAAGCAGCGCAGCAACGGATATAACAACAATGATATCATCCTGCGTAAAGCGCTAATGCTGCTTGAGGTTAGCATTCCTGCGGATGAAGATATGAAACTTTAGGTCTGTGCCCGCTTGTTCCAGAAGGGCAGATAGCATAGTGGAAGCGCAATAAGCGAGCATACGATATTAAATAAGGTTTGCGCATGGGCGATTTGTCCAGCAGGATCCGCCGCTAACCATCCGGATACGGTGGTTAAGCCTGATATGAACGGAGTAAAGAGCAGAACACCGCCGATATTCAGCCCCATATGGGACCAGGCCACGAATCGCCCTGCTCGGGTACTGCCAATCGCTGCTATAAGTGCTGTTGCGCAGGTGCCGACATTGGAGCCCAGAACGATGGCAACGCCGATCTCCGGAGGCAGCACTCCGCTGGCTGCAAGCCCCATAGCCATAGCGATGACAGCTGCGCTGCTGTGCATCAGAGCAGTCAATATCGTTCCGGCTGCTATACCCCAGAGGACGCTCCGAGAAGCGTGGTCCAAGAACCACTGGAATAAACCGAGGCTTTGCAGAGTCGGACCAATAGACTGCATGAATTGTATAGCAAGCAGCACCAGTGAGAATCCGGCGACAGCGAGGCATAAAAACTGACTGCGGATCAAATTGTTTTTTACCTTGTCGTAGCTCGGAGGCACGCGCTCGCTGGCGATTACGGCCCCGACCCATAGCATGAGCGAGAGGACAAGCAGAGGCATGGCGGCTTGTCCAATCTGCAGGCTGATGAGCTCGGTGGTTACCGTTGTGCCGATGTTCGTGCCGAGAATAATGCCCAAAGTACCGGCGAGGCTTAACAATCCGGCATTGGCGAAACCTATTGCCAGCACAGTAACGGCGGTACTGCTTTGCAGCAGGGCCGTGACCGCTGTACTGGCGATCATACCTTTCAGGGGCGTGGATGTCGCTTTATGGAGCCACTTATGCAACAGCGGACCGGCCCAGCGTTGGAGCGCAACTTCCATGACCTTCATGCCGAACAGGAACAGGACAAGACCATAACAGATGGGAAACCAGAGTGAGGATAGCATGATGTTCTCCTTTTAGAGGTTGTTCAAAAAGCTCTCTTTTGATAAGAAAACCAATCGAGGCCAATCAAGGATGAGCGACGCGATTCAAAGGTAGGTTTTCGTGCGATATAGAATTTCATCAGCTCTGCTGATAACGAATAAATTCTATATCTAACACGAAGTGAATCAGGAACTCACTCAGCATCGAATCGATAGACTTTTATCTTAATTACGTATATGACCCTTGGTGGACATGCATGCCTATTGAAATGGCCAGGGGATAACTTAAGGAGTGAAATACAGTGCCATCGGTAATTTTGGAGCGCAGTCGAAAAAAGAGACTGGAGCAGGGGCATCCCTGGGTTTATAAAAGCGAGATTGCCTCTGTCGAGGGTGAACCCAAGCCGGGTGATATCGTATCGGTATTAAACCATCAAGGCCGTTTTCTCGCTTCCGGTTATTACAACCCGCAATCTCAAATCACCGTACGCACCGTTTCGTATGAGCCGGTTGAGACGATGGACAAGACCTTTTTTGCCGCCAGGTTTCAGGAATGCCTGAAACACAGGGAACGGTTTATCGGAGATGAGAACGCCTACCGGCTGGTATATGGCGAGGCGGATTTTCTGCCAGGGCTGATTGTGGACCGGTTTGATGACGTACTGGTCATCCAGCTGCTGACGCTGGGCATGGATCGCTGCCGTGAGGATATCGTGAACGCGCTTGTCGAGGTGGTCCAGCCAAAAGGAATCTATGAACGAAGCGATGTATCCATCCGGGAATTGGAAGGTCTGGAACAGCGCACGGGTATTCTCTACGGGGAGTGTCCTCGCCACGTGACGGTGACGGAGAACGGCTTGAAGATCAAAGTGGATATTGAAGAAGGTCAGAAGACGGGATATTTCTTTGATCAGCGCGAGAACCGGGCATCCATAAAACCGTTAATGAAGGGTTGGGGAGACCGCAGCGGGATCACGCTTCAGACTGTGGAACGGGACGGTGAGATGAAGTCCTTGCCGGTGAACAAAAGCGGAAAAGAAGTCACGTTTCCCTATTGGGACGGTGCTACGGTGCTGGAATGCTTTTCGCATACGGGCAGTTTCACGCTGCACGCATGCCTTTATGGGGCCAAGAAAGTAACCTGTCTTGACATATCGGAGCATGCTATCGAAAGCGCCAAAGAGAATGTGGAATTGAACGGATTCCAGGATCGCGTGGAGTTTGTAGTGGACGATGCCTTCCAATATTTGCGCAACCAGGTAAAAGGCTTGGAAGAACGTGAGCAGCGTGCGCAAGGGGATCAGAAAGTGGATACCTCCAAACCGCTGACCGCGGGAGGTGGACGTTCCTGGGATGTGGTCATTCTGGACCCGCCGGCGTTTGCCAAAACCAGGTCTGCTGTCAAGGGAGCTTGCCGGGGATATAAGGACATCAACCTTCATGGAATGAAACTGGTGAATGAAGGCGGTTATTTGGTTACGGCAAGCTGCTCGTACCATATGCGGCCGGATTTGTTCCTGGAGACGATTCAGGATGCTGCAAAAGATGCCGGCAAAATTCTAAGACTCGTGGAATGGCGTGCGGCTGGCAAGGATCACCCGCAAATTCTCGGGGTCGATGAGGGGCATTATTTGAAATTTGCCGTGTTTGAAGTGCGCAGCAAATCAAAGCTGTAAACTGCCACAGCTATAGCGGTTGATGCGAAGGATTTTGCCATGGTGGGTAAACCACGATGGCAGGATCCTTTTTTGTATGTCCGCAATATTTTGGAATGGGAATGAAATCCAAACGTATGTTCCATCAAACGATACTTATGCTATACTAGTAATCAACATCTTTTTTGATAGACAACGAACCAAAACGTGGATTTCATATGAATTTTGATACATTTGACGAATAGTGCGTGTTCAAAAAGGTCGATTTTCAGCACCGAAGCTTATGCTTCCGACGTGCGTTTTTACAAAACGCCTTAGTTGGATGAAGCTAGGGACGTCAGGAGCGGAGCGTACGATTTGGGTACGTGAGCACCGGAAGGCCCGGCTGAATTCAAGATTCGATGCCGAGCTGCTTCCTGATTCGCTTCGTGATCAAAAGCGGACTTTTTGAACAACCTCTAATAGATTCAAGGGCATGATTTCACCGGAAGCGCAGCTTATTTTGAAGGGTGAAGGAGTCCCTTTCGAAAGACGATGTAAAGGGGGCATAGCATGAGCATTCAATTTGTTATCGGCAGGTCGGGCAGCGGCAAGAGCACGTCGATCCGCCAAGAGATGATCGAGCGATTGGAGCAAGATCCCAGGGGGAATCCGATGATACTGATCGTTCCCGAACAAGGGTCCTATGAAGCAGAGCATGCACTCGTTAATGCGGGAGGCATTCGCGGGATAATGCGCGCGCAAGTGCTTAGTTTCCGTCGACTGGCTTACCGCGTCATGCAGGAAAGCGGCGGGGCCGCAAAGGTGGCGATCAGTGAAGAAGGCAAGCGCATGCTGCTGTACAAAATTTTACGGAGGCGCAAAGAAGAGCTCCAATTGTTCGGTGCTTCGGGAGAGCAGCATGGTTTTGTCGGTAAGCTGAGCGAGTTGTATACGGAAATGAAGCGCTATTGCATTGACGCATCCTGCGTAGAGGAGCAGCTGGGACAGATGATATCTGGCTCCGGGAATTCACCGATACTTCGGCGCAAGCTGGAGGACATCGTAACGGTCTTTCATGATTTTGAGCTTGAGATTTCACGGTTCTACATGGATGAGGAAGATACGCTGGCCTCATTAGCAGCGGGCGTGACCCAATCGGACTATATCAAGCGCGCCGACATTTGGATCGATGGTTTCCATGGTTTTACGCCGCAGGAGTACCGGGTGCTCCGGGAAATTATGGCCCATGCCAACCATGTAACGATTGCGTTGACACTGGACAAGCCTTATACGAACGGCAATGTTCCGCATGAGCTGGATCTCTTTCATCCTACCGCAGTGACGTACATAAAGCTTAAAGGCATTGCTGATGAGATGGGGTTGGATATGGAGCATCGTATTCTGCAACCCGATGTTCTTCCACGGTTTCAAGAATCCCCTTTGCTTGCCCACCTCGAGCGCGGTTATGATCGGAAGAAACGTTGGACGGAAGCTGCCCGAGATGGAAATACAGTAAGCAATCCGGACGGCAGCAGGACAGGTCTTCTTCTGCATTCTGCCAGTCACCGCCGGGCTGAAATCGAAGGAGCTTTACGTGAAATGGTTCGTCTCGCCCGGGAAGAAAGAGCACGATACCGGGAAATGGCCGTGTTTGTCCGGAATATGGGAGAATATGAGCACCTGATAGGTCCTTTGTTCAAGGAACACGGTGTTCCTTATTTTCTTGATCAGAAGCGGAGCGAGTTGCACCATCCGCTGGTCGAATTTATTCGATCTGCTCTTGATGTCATTGGACGCCGCTGGCGTTACGAGGACGTATTCCGCTGCGTGAAGACGGATCTGCTGCTGCCGCTGGACGGTTCGCTTACCCGTGAGGACATGGATCGTCTGGAGAACCACGTGCTGGCTTCCGGAATTCAGGGTTCGCGCTGGACGGATGGCCGCCCGTGGAGGGGAATTCCAAGCCTCTCATTAGAGGATGGCGAGAGTGAGGTGCGCAATCCGGATGGTATGCAGGCGATTGAGTATGCCAGAAAGGTGATTACGGAGCCGCTGCATGCGTTTGAGAAGCGGATGAAAAAGGCAACGAGTGCAATGGATCAGAGCACTGCAGTCTATCGGCTTCTGGAGGAAACCGCTGTTCCCGAAAAGCTGGAGCTGTTAAGCCGCGCTGCTCTGGATGCCGGGCGTCCTGAGGAAGCGAGGGAGCATCGCCAGGTATGGGGGGCTGTGCTTGACCTGCTCGACCAGATTGTGGAGATGATGGGTGCGGAGAAGCTCAGCACCGAATTGTTCACGGGCGTGCTGGGCACGGGACTTACGGAGATGAAAATGGCTCTGGTGCCTCCATCTCTGGATCAAGTGCTGATCGGCAGCATGGATCGGACACGGACGGGCGGGGTGAAATATGCTTTTCTGCTCGGCATTAACGATGGTGTACTCCCAGCCCAGTTTAAGGACGATGGGATCCTGACAGAACCGGAGCGTGTTCAGCTCGAAGACCGTGGATTGGAGCTTGCTCCAAGCATATCCCGAAGACTGCTGGATGAACGGTTCCTGATTTATAATGCTCTGACTTCGGCCAGCAAGCAGCTTTGGGTCAGCTATCCTGCGGCAGATGATGAAGGCAAGACGTTACTGCCATCCGAGGTCATCCGCCATTTGAAGCTGATGTTTCAGATGGAAGAGGTGCCTTTGTTTCCAAGACCGCATGCCGGGCAATCAGCCTGCGAGCAGGAGCATTATGCGTCACGTCCTAATAAGACGTTGGCTTACTTGACGGGTCGGCTACGGGACTGGAGAAATGGAGAGGAGATTCCGAACATTTGGTGGCATGTGTACAATTGGTACGCGGAACGGCCGGATTTAAGGTCGCGTCTTTCTTCGATGCTCTCGTCCTTGTCTTACCGGAATGAAGCCCGGCCACTTAAGCAGGAAACGAGCAGGCAGTTGTACGGAACGAAGCTGCGGACAAGCGTATCTCGGATGGAGCGCTTTGTTGCGTGCCCGTTTTCCCATTTTGCCTCCCATGGATTGAAGCTGAGAGAACGGCAGCTGTACCGTCTTCAGGCTCCTGACATCGGACAGCTATTTCATGCTGCCTTGAGCAGCATGGCCATGAAGTTTCAATCCCAGCATCGAAGCTGGGGAGACCTGACCGCGGAGGAATGCTTGCGCGAGGCGGAAGCGACCGTCGATCGGCTTGCTCCCATGCTGCAGGGTGAAATCCTGCTTAGCTCCAAGCGATATGGATATATTTCGCGCAAGCTGAAAAATATCGTGGGCAGAGCATCCGTGATTCTGGGTGAACAAGCAAGGCGCGGCAAATTCGAGCCGATCGGTCTTGAGCTTGATTTCGGTCCAGGGAAGCCGCTGCCACCCCTGACGTTTGAATTGCCGAACGGGGTCAAGATGGAGATTGTCGGGCGCATTGACCGGGTCGACATGGCACGCGGAGAGCAGGGGATCATGCTTCGGGTCATCGATTATAAATCCAGCCAGAAGGATCTGCGATTGCATGAGGTCTATTACGGATTATCCCTGCAGATGCTGACCTATCTGGACGTGTTGCTGACGTTTGCGGAGGACTGGCTCGGTGAACAGGCTTTGCCTGCGGGAACCTTGTATTTCCACGTTCATGATCCAGTTCTGCAATCTGCAAACGGCATGACGCCGGAGCAGGCGGCAGAGGAGCTGCTCAAACGTTACAAAATGAAGGGCTTGCTGCTGGCAGACCGCGAAGCGGTTTCCCTCATGGATTCTTTCCTTGAAAAAGGACACTCGGCTATTCTGCCTGTCGCCGTCAAAACGGACGGAAGCTTCTACAGCAGCGCAGCCGTGGCAACACCTGACCAGTGGGAGACCTTGTTGTCCGCCGTGCGGGAGAATATGCTGAATATCGGCTCCAGAATTACGGGGGGCGATGTCGCGATTGTGCCGTACCGGATTCAGCAGGAGACCGCCTGCACGTACTGTTCCTTCCGGCCTGTATGCCAGTTCGACGACGCAATTGAGGGCAGCGAATATCAGCTGCTGGGTAAACCGGGTAAAGATCAGGTTTGGGATATGCTTGGACATCCGAAGGGAGGAGAGAGCCGGTGAGAGAGATGATAGCAAAACCCGAGGGCAGCATGTGGAGTGACGACCAGTGGAAAGCCATCGCGCTGTCGGGCGATGATATGCTGGTTGCAGCTGCAGCAGGTTCAGGGAAGACCGCCGTGCTGGTTGAACGGATCATTCGCAAAATCCTCGACGATTCCGCGGGGTTCAGCGTAGACCGGCTTCTAGTAGCTACGTTTACCAAGGCTGCGGCTGCCGAAATGCGGGGACGGATTCGGGAAGCGCTTGACCGTGAGCTGGACCGGGAACCGGACAATGAGCATATCCGGCGTCAGCTTGCTTTGCTTGGTAGGGCGTCAATTACAACGCTGCACTCCTTTTGCATGGAAGTCATTCGGCGATATTATCAGTTAATACCGCTGGATCCGGGATTCCGCATTCTGAATGAACATGAGGCGGATTTAATGCGGCAGGATATGCTGGAGGAGCTGTTTGAAGAGAAATACGGCGAGGCCGAGGGCGACCAGGAAAGTCGGTTTCTTCATTTGGCGGACTGGTTCAGTGGCGAGCGAACGGACGACGCGCTGTACCGTCTCGTTCAGCGCCTCTATGATTTCTCCCGCAGCCATTCCTGGCCGGCACACTGGCTAAGGGAAACGGCTGCCGGCTTCCAGGTACAAGATACGGAGGCTCTCGGACAAACGCCATGGGTTCAAAGCATTTTGGCTGATGCCCGTCTGGCTCTGAACGGAGCGGCTGGCTTGCTGCAGCAAGCCAGGGCGATCGCCATGCAGCCGGGAGGGCCTGCACCGTATGTGGACAATCTCGATGAGGACTTGCGATTGGTCGCCTCCCTGCTTGAGGCCATCGATAGTTCGCCGTGGGAATCGTTGTACGGCATTTTTCGCGAGGCGTCTTTCGGCAAGCTCAAATCCGTTCGGAAGGATGAGGTGCTGCCGGAGCTTCAGGAACAGGTTAAGGAACTGCGCGACAACGTGAAGAAAATCGTCAATGAGCTGAAAAGTGCATTGTTTGGCCGTCCGGCATCGGAATTTTTGCAGGAACTTCACACGGCAGCGCCGCTGATGATGGAGCTGGCCGAGACGGTTATCGCTTTTGGCGAGCGATATCGTGAGGCCAAAGCCGCCAAAGGCATGGTCGACTTTAACGACCTTGAACATTACTGCCTTCATATTCTTCGTCACCCTGATTCCGTCCCGGGGCATATGATGCCTTCCGATGCGGCGATGGAATACCGCGAGCAGTTTGATGAAGTGCTGCTCGACGAATATCAGGATACGAACAGCGTACAGGAAGACATTGTACGATTGATCTCCAGGGAAATGCCGGGGAACCGGTTTATGGTCGGTGACGTGAAGCAGAGTATTTATCGGTTCCGCTTGGCGGAGCCGGGATTGTTTCTCGATAAATATAAGACGTTTTCTTCCGACGCAAGCACGACCCAAGCCGGCATCCGGATTGATCTGGCCCGTAATTTCCGCAGCCGGATGGAAGTGGTGGATGCCGTCAATTTGTTGTTCCGGCAGATCATGAATGAATCCGTAGCCGAGATTGCCTATGATGCTCGAGCGGAGCTTGTATGCGGCGCATCCTTTCCGGAGCAGGAGGTTCAGGGCGGTACGAACCCTTACACGCCTGAATTGCTCCTGATCGACCGTCTTGGAAAAGGGACGGAGGAGCAGTCCGAAGAATCATCTTCCGAAGAGGACGGGGTTCATCTTGAGGTTGAGGCGCTTGAGATGGAAACCGCCCAACTGGAGGCTCGCGCCATTGCCCGCAGAATTCGTGAGATGACAGGCGAAAACGGGAAGCCGCTCATGGTGTACGATAAAGGACTGAAATCGATGCGGCCCGCGGAGTATGGGGACATGGTTATTTTGCTTCGCTCAGCCATGGTATGGGCACCGTTAATTATAGAGGAACTGCGGCAGGAAGGGATTCCGGCGTTCGGCGAGCAGAACAAAGGGTACTTTCAGGCGACGGAAGTGGAGATCATTTTATCGCTGCTGCAGGTGATTGATAATCCCCGTCAGGATATTCCCCTGGCTTCCGTATTGCGCTCGCCGATACTCGGATTATCCGAGGAAGAGATGGCACAGGTGCGTCTGTGTGCCAAAGGGACTTACTACGATGCGCTTAAGGCAGCAGTCGCGTTAAGTGTCGTCCCGCCGGTCATGGATTTGGCCCGCCCTGTGGGCTTCGTGGATGGCAAATGGACGCCGGGTGTAGAACTGGAAGGTTTAGCCGAAGCAGCAGCAGGTCATGAGTTCGTGGCAGGCAGCCTTCTTTCGGATGCTCCGTTATCAGCTAAAGGTCAGAATATCGAAATATCTCCGGAGCTTAGCTCAAAACTTGGATTGTTTATGGATCGGCTTCAGCGCTGGCGGCAGGAAGCGCGCCAAGGAAGTTTGAGTGATCTGATCTGGGGAATTTTCAGTGAAACCGGCTACTTGGATTGGGTTGGCGGTCTACCTGGCGGCAAGCAGCGTCAGGGCAATCTGACCGCCTTGTATGACCGGGCCGTGCAGTATGAACAGGATACAGCCTCCAGAGGTCTCTTCCGTTTCCTGACCTTTATCTCCCGGCTCCGGGAGCGTGGCGGGGATCTCGGCACTGCCGGCGGTACGGAAAGCCAGGGCAATGCGGTACGGTTGATGACCATTCACAAGAGCAAGGGGCTGGAATTCCCGGTTGTTTTTGTAGCGGGATTGTCCAAAAATTTTAACCAGCAGGATTTGAATTCCCCTTTCCTTATGCATAAGGAGCTTGGCTTTGGACCGAAGTTTGTGGATGAAGGCATGCGCGTCAGCTATCCCACGCTGCCTAACCTGGCGATCCGGCGCAGGTCGCAGCTGGAGCTGTTAGCTGAGGAGATGCGTGTGCTCTACGTTGCCCTTACGCGGCCTAAAGAGAAGATGATTCTGGTCGGCACGGTGAAGGATTTGCCGAAGAAGGTGGCTGCGTGGGCACAAGCCGATTTTAACCCGGAGCTTCTTCTGCCGGATTACGTCCTTGCCCGGGGCCGGAGTTACTTGGATTGGATCGGCCCGGCTGTGATACGCCATCCATCCGCAGGTCTGCTCCGCGAGAAGGCGGGCTTATCCGAGGAGACGAACTCACGCGTGTTTAGAGAAGATCGATCGCAATGGATATTTTCGATCGAGACGCCGGAATCCTTGGCGCAGGGCATGATCGGTATTAAGGATGACGTGCAGGCGGATAACGATGACCGGATGAATAAGCTGAATGCCCTGCGCAAGCTCGAGCCGGTTGTTCCGATGGATAGTATAGCCGAAGCGGAAGATATGGGTACGGATGATCAACGTGCAAGCATCTATGAGCGCTTGTCTTGGAAATATCGTTATGAAATGGTCAGCCAAATTTCCGCCAAAACGTCCGTAACGGAGATGAAGAAGCTGCTTGCCTTGCAGGACAGCCCCTCCCTGGATCTACTGGAGGAGCAGGCCGTAAAACGGCAGAGCAAGGAAAATATCGGGGCAGGTGCATCTTTCACACTAAGCTTGCGACGGCCGAAATTTATGGAGTCAACGAAGCTGACACCTGCGGAACGGGGAACCGTGTATCATACGATCATGCAGCATGTGCCTCTTCAACGATTGGAGGGAGCCGCGGAACCGACGCCGGAAATCGAAGACACGATCCGCTACCTTGTGGAAAAAGAAATCATAACCGGTGAGCAGGCAGCCGCGGTGGAAGCGACGGAGATCAGCGGCCTGTTTGCTTGCGAGGTAGGGAAGCAGCTGCTGACTGCAGAGGATGTCTGGCGCGAGATGCCGTTTTCATATGCACTCCCCGCAGCTGAAGCATATCAAGGACTCGCTTTCATGGACCAAATCTCGGAACAAGCGGCCGAAGCAGTGCCGGATGTGCAGCTCCTTCAGGACGAAACCGTGCTGATCCAAGGGGTTGTGGACTGCCTGTTCAGGCAGGGCGGTAGACTTGTGCTGCTGGATTATAAAACGGACCGGGTGCTGGAGCATCGCGGCGGCGTTTCGGCCTTAGCAGAGCAGTATCGCTTTCAGCTTGATCTATATGCAAAGGCCTTGGAAGATATTTTAGGCGAGCCCGTTCATGAAAAATGGCTGTACTTTTTTGATGGGGGACATGCCGTTCAACTATAGTCATTTCGATTTGTTAGATTGGGAAGTTTGAAGCGGGAGAGGAGATTAGCGATGCGTATTTTGCATACCGGAGACTGGCATCTGGGGCGCGCACTTGAAGGCCGGAGCAGGCTTGCAGAGCAGGAGCGCTTTCTGGATGAACTGGTTAAGCTGGCAGATGAAGAGCAGGCCGATCTGATCCTCATGGCGGGGGATGTTTATGATTCCGTAAATCCGCCTGCGGCTGCAGAGCAGTTGTTTTATGATGCGGCCGCCAGACTTACGGAGGGGGGCCGTCCTATGGTGGTCATTGCAGGCAACCATGATCAGCCGGAACGGGTTGCATCGGTCACGCCGCTTGTTGCAACCAGGGGCATAACGCTGATTGGGACTCCCGTCGCCGATGCGATCACTGTTGCAGCGGCACGTACCGGAGAAACGGCCAAGATTGCAGCACTGCCTTATCCGTCTGAGGCCAGGCTCAATGAGCTGCTATCGATCGATGGAGATGAGGATCAGCTCCGGCGTGCCTATAGCGAGAGAGTCGGACAACTGATGAGGAAGATGGCAAGGGAATTTTCTCCGCAGACGGTCAATCTGGCCATGAGCCATATTTATGTACTTGGCGGCGTCGAGAGCGATTCCGAGCGGCCGATTCAGGTCGGTGGAGCGTACACGGTTGATCCGTTGGCACTCTCTGTAGGCGCATCTTATACGGCGCTTGGTCACCTGCATCGTTCTCAGGCAGTAAAAGGGGAGGGAATCATCCGCTACAGCGGTTCACCGCTGGCCTACAGCTTCTCGGAAGCGGGACAGGCCAAGTCGGTGACCCTGGTTGACGTATCGCCAGGAGGAGCACCCGTGATCGAAGAGCTGTTTCTCAGCAGCGGTCGCCCGCTTGTTCGCTGGAAGGCCAAAGGCGGCTTGGAAGAGGTGTATCGATGGCTTGATGAGGGGCGTGATCCCGAAGCTTTCATAGATCTGGAGGTATCCCTAACGGAGGCCATGGGGCTTGCCGACATTCAGCGACTTCGAAAGAGCAGGGACGGCATTGTTCACATCCGTCCGGTTTACCCGGAGATGGAGGCGCTGGAGCTGGAGAGCGAACGGTCCCGACTACCGCTGCCGGATCTGTTCCGAAAGTTCTACCAGCGGCAAACCGGCGGGGCGGAGCCCGAGGATCATCTGGTCGATTTGTTTCTGGAGCTTGTAGAGGAAGAGGAGTCTGACGGGATGGAGGTGAAGCCGTAAGATGAAACCGATCTTGTTGAAGTTATCCGGACTGCAGAGTTATCGAGAAACGCAGGAGATTGATTTTGAGACGTTGTGCGAAACCGGACTCTTCGGTATTTTCGGACCGACGGGAAGCGGGAAATCCACGCTGCTGGATGCTATTACTCTAGCCATGTATGGAAAGGTGGAGCGCGCAGTTAACGGAACCCAGGGCATCATGAACCATTCGGAGGACAGCTTGACCGTTTCCTTTACGTTTGAGTTGTCTTCCGCTGCCGGGCTGGAGCGATATCGGGTAGAGCGCCGATTCAAACGGGTCAACGAGCTCTCCATCAGCAATACGGTGAGTCGATTTATCCACGTTACCCCCGATGGGGATCAGGTGATGGCGGATAAATTGGCCGAAGTCACCCGCTGCGTAGAAGAGAAAATCGGACTTAAAATGGATGATTTTACTCGCGCGGTTGTCCTTCCTCAAGGAAAGTTTGCCGAATTCCTCTCCCTGAAGGGGAGTGAGCGTCGGCAGATGCTTCAGCGGCTGTTTCATTTGGAACGATACGGAGACCAGCTTGCGATCAAGCTCAGCCGCCGCGTTAAGGATACAGAGGGTTCGCTGAAATCCGTCGAAGCTGAACAGCAAGGGCTGGGCAGTGCAGGCAAAGAAGCTTTGGCGGAAGCGACTACGAGGCTGGAAGATGCCAAGAAACACGCGGTGTCATGCCGGAATCATCTCCAGGTTGCCATCGAAGCCCATGAAGCCATGGGTAAAATCCGTGAGTTGGATATGGAAAAACGGCGGCTTCAGGGGAAACTGGACGAGCTTGCCCTTCATGAGGAAGAGATGAAGGAGCTGGAACGAAAGCTTGAGCTGACAGGGGCGGCAGCCGCTGTTCTCCCTGCACTTGAGGCATGGCGGGAATCCGGCAAGGTCTGGGAGCAGCGGCGGCAGATTGCCGAAGGACTCACCGCCCAGGCTGCATCCGCTCAGAAGGCGGCGGAACAGGCCGTAAAGGCGGATGAAGCTGCCCAGGCAGCCCTTCGGGCCGAGGAGCCGAAGCTGGTGCTTCGGGAGCAGCAGCTGGAGCAAGCTGTTATATTGCAGCGGGAACGTGATGGATTACGGGAAGAACTGATTAGGCTGGATGCACAGCGAGTGGATGCACGCAAAGAGCTTGAAGGGGGAACTGCCCAACTGCAGAAGGAGCAGGAGCTGCTTGAACGAGGGCGAAAGCGGCAGGAGGAGCTTCAAGCCAAGCTGAAAGGGCTTGAGACCCGCTCTGGTGAGCGGCAGGCGCTTCATATGGCGATGCAGAAGGTTCAAGCCCTCGAGTCAGCCGGCAGACTCAAGCAGAAGGCTGAGCTCGATTTAAAGACACAGGAGAGCAAGCTGAAGGAGCAAAAGGCAAGGTTTATTGCCCTGCAGAAGCAGGAGCAAGAATTGCAGCAGCACTACATACAGCTCTCCGTGCAAGTTGACAGCTTGCAGCGTGATGCAGCCGAGGCCTCATCGTTTGCCGATCGGATGGCAGCCGCGGCAGCTCAGGTAAACCAGGCGATGAGCCAATCGCTTCGCGACAAACAGCTTCATGCCCTGTCCCTTTCGCTGGCCGCCGAGCTTCAGGCAGGAGCGCCTTGTCCGGTTTGCGGGAGCGAACATCATCCGCGCCCTGCTGCCTCATCAGGGCAGCCTGAAGATAATCTTGATGAGGGCATGGATCGGCTGACGCAGATCACGCATCAGATCCAGGAGGCTAGATTAACCCTGCGGGGGCAGCTTAACGAAGCGGAAGCGCTGGCTAGACAGACGCGCTCGCAGATTGAGTCGTACGCAGATGACGAGCTGCTTGCCGTCAAACGCGACGGGCAAGAGCAGGAACGCGGATGGATGGAGGCGGCAGTGTCAGCCATACCTACCGCTGATAAACTGTACGATGTGGAAAGGCTTGCTTCGGATACAGCATGGCTCCTAAAAGCAGCCGAAACTCAGGCTGCTGCCATCGGACCATGCCGTACGGAAGCCTCCAAGGTACAGCAGAGTCTCTCCACACGCCAGCAGGAGCTTATGAAACAGAGCGCCGCGCTTGAGAATGGTCAAATGACATGGAACCAGCTGCGGGATCAGCTTGCAGGACTGGAAGCAGAAGCTGAGGGCATTCTGAATTCCTGGCAGGAAGTCAAGCCGGATTTCTCTCTGGAAGAGGCGGCCGGCCGTTTTAAGCTCATGCAAGAGAAGGATGCGGAATCCGAGTCGATCAAGGAAGGGCTGGAGCGCAGCGTTCCATTTATCGAGGAGAAGAAGCAGGCCGTCCTTCACTTGGAGCAGCAGCTTCGTGAGCTGGAGAAGCAGCTGATTCAATGGGATGCGCAGCGTGAAGGTAAGATGGAGGGGCTGAAGGATAAAGAAGAGCGTCTTCAGGCATGGATCGGCGACCGGTCGGCTGAGGAGCTGCTGGGCGAATGCCGGACCAGAATGACGATGCTGAATGAATCCGCTGAACAAGCCAGAAGCGAGTGCAGGAAGGCAGAGGAGAAGGCTCAGCATGCAGCCAAGGAAGCGGCTCTTGCAGAACAGGCTGAGGGAGCCGCGCAGGAGCAGCATCAAGCTGCCAAGCTTGCCTGGGAGAACCAGCTGGCAGGCTCACCGTTCGCTACGGAGCATGCCGTCATGGAAGCCTGTTTAACCCCGGAAGAAATTGAACGATGTGCACAATTAGTGAAAGCCCATCGGGAAGGACAGCGGGAATGGACGCTGAGACTTCGCGACGTCGAACAGAAGCTAGGCATAAGCCCTTTTCATGAAGAAGAGTGGGAACGGTGCTCAGGCGAGCTTCAGGCGGCCCGTACAGCCGATGAGGAGGCCCTTCAAGCGAGAGCTCGAGCTGAGCGGGACTTGGAAGACCTGAACAAACGTCACATCCGTTTTATGGAATTGGAAGAGCAGCGTCTTAGCCTTCAACGAGAGAGCGAGCGCTTGTCCAAATTGCAGTCCTGCTTGCGCGGAAACGCGTTTGTGGAATACATTGCGGAGGAGCAGCTGATGCAGGTGAGTCAGTCGGCTTCCCAGCGCCTTCGCTATTTGACCAAGCAGCGCTACTCACTTGAGGTGGACTCCGGGGGGGGATTCGTCATTCGGGACGATGCCAACGGCGGCGTCCGGCGTCCGGTATCCACACTATCCGGCGGCGAGACATTCCTGACCTCATTGGCCTTGGCTTTGGCACTCTCGGCACAAATTCAACTGCGCGGGCAATATCCACTGCAGTTCTTTTTCCTCGACGAAGGGTTCGGCACGCTGGATCCGGAGCTGCTGGAGACGGTCATTACCGCGCTTGAGCGTCTCCATACGGATAAGCTGACCGTTGGCATTATCAGTCATGTGCCCGAGCTTCGGGCGCGTCTGCCGCGCAAGCTGGTCGTACGGCCGGCGGAGCAAGCGGGAGCTGGATCGCAGCTTGCAATCGAATCGATGTAATAGCGAAACATGGATGATGTGATCTAGATCACGGAAACAGCAACATGGCACTGTTATAGTACAGATAAGCCGACATATGTAAGAAGCACCGGGCAGGCGCTTGATCATGAGAGATTCCTATCTTTTTCCTTGCTCTCATGATCAAGCGCCTCCTTACTGGACAGCTGCGTTCCAGGGGTGCTTCTCTTTTTTTTGTGAGTATGCCTTAATTGTCATCTATTGGACGCACTGCCTAATTTCTTATATGATAAAAGTATGTAAACGTAGGAAAGGGGTAACCGTAATGGATTGTCTTTTTTGTAAAATCGTAGAGGGTGAGCTTCCTTCCACGAAGGTACTCGAGAATGATAAGGTGCTTGTTTTTCAAAACATTAACCCGGAGGCACCGGTTCATGTCCTGATCATTCCCAAGAAGCATATCGCATCCATGAATGATATTCAGGATGAAGATTTGCTGCTGATTGGCGAGATGCACAAAGCAGCTAAAGAAGCAGCGGCGAAGCTGGGCATTGCAGAGAGTGGTTATCGATTAATTAACAACTGCGGACCCGATGGGGAACAATCGGTGTTTCATGTGCACTATCATCTGATGGGCGGTCGCCGTTTGGGCGCTTTAACAGGCATTTCACCCGCTCATACATAACATCAGGCCATTGAAGAAATAGACCAGCCTCGCAGCGGGAGTGACGCAGCGGGGTTGTTCTAATTCTTGCCACTATCGTAAAATAGATGTCTAAGGTTGACACCCTATTTCCGTTTGCCCTATAATGAAGTTTGATGAACCGTGTTAATGCTCTTGGACGGTCTGGTCGGAGGGAGGGAAAACTGGTGTCTGAAACTAAAGTTCGCAAAAACGAGACAATTGATGCTGCACTTCGTCGCTTCAAGCGTTCCATTGCTAAAGATGGCGTATTGGCTGAAGTGAAGAAACGCAAGCATTATGAAAAGCCAAGCGTAAAGCGCAAGAAAAAGTCCGAGGCTGCTCGTAAGAGAAAGTTTTAGGAGGATCTGAACTAGCATGAATCTTAGCGAACGATTGAACGAAGATATGAAGCAAGCGATGAGGAGTAAGGACAAGTTCAAACTCTCAACGATTCGAATGGTTCGTTCGACGATAAAAAATCTTGAAATAGATTTGAAACGAAGTTTGGATGACAACGAAGTGCTTGATATTTTTAGTCGTGAAATCAAACAGCGCAAAGATGCCCTCCAAGAATTTGAAAAAGCGGGACGCGACGATCTTGCCGCCGATGCAAAAGCAGAAATTGAGCTCCTTAGCGCCTACCTCCCGGAACAGCTTACTGAAGAAGAAATTAAAGTCATTGTACAGCAGACCATCCAGGAAACCGGTGCTTCTTCAAAAGCCGAGATGGGTAAAGTAATGAGCGCTCTCATGCCGAAAGTTAAAGGGCGTGCAGATGGGAAGCTTGTCAATCAAGTTGTTCAACAATTTCTGTAACAACATAAGTGAAACACCCCTTGTTTTCTCAAGGGGTGTTTTTTCTTTTTTTTGTGGGTATGCTTTCGAGGACCGCCTCTTCGCGATGGTTTTTTTAAGAATGGGAATACTTTTTGAAACGAAATCGTTTCTGATTCGTAATAACTACCATATGAGTGCAAGTAGATACATATGCTTATGCAACAGGCAGGCCGCTGAACCCTATTTGTCGAAGTAATGGTTCAGATGGCTTAATACGTCGAAAAGGAGGGGAACAGATTGAGCAAACCGTTTTCGATCCGCAAATTACTGACATTCACGGCAGCTGTTGTTATGATGCTGATATCCATCGGAATGTATGTAGGTCCGCTGAAATCCGCGGTGGCTGCGAACATCGGGTCGGTGTATGTTATTCCGGTCAAGCAGCAAATTGAGCGTGGTCTAACTAGCTTTATGGAGCGTGGATTTAAGGAAGCCGAGAAGATGGGGGCAGGATTAATCGTCCTGGAAATCGATACGCCGGGAGGCCTGGTGGACCAAGCCGGTAAAATTGCATCCTTGATGAAGGACAGCGATATTCCGATTGTGGCTTACATTACGGGTGACGCCGCATCGGCAGGCAGTTACATCGCGCTTAATGCAGACAAGATTGCCATGTCTAAGGGGAGTATGATTGGCGCGGCTTATATGGTGGATGCCAGAGGAAATCCGATTGAGGATGCCAAGATGGTTTCCTGGTGGAAAACGAGCATGGCAAGTGCTGCAGAAGCTTCAGGTCGAAATCCGGAGATTGCTAAGGGAATGGCTGATCTCAATCTAAAGGTAGACATACCTGAAATTGGTTTGACCAAGCAGCCAGGCGAGATTATATCGTTGACGCATGATGAAGCGCTCAAGACAGGTTATGCGGATACGATAGCAACCAGCACAGAGGAAGTCATTGCGTGGATGGATTATTCCACGGAGGATGTGTTTCGGATGGAGCCAACCTTCTCAGAGAAGCTGGCTACTTTTCTTACGCACCCTGGCGTGATGACGCTGCTGCTCTTCATTGGTATCGCAGGTGTTATTATCGAAGTCATTGTTCCGGGCTTTGGCGTGCCGGGAATTCTTGGTGTGGTTGCATTCATACTGTATTTCTTTGGTAATCAGGTCGCTGGATTTGCCGGTTGGGAGACCTGGCTGCTGTTTGTGATCGGTATCGTGATGCTGGTGATGGAGCTGTTTGTACCAAGCTTCGGGATATTGGGCATCATTGGATCAGCCAGCTTGATTGCCGGCGTCGTAATGGCGGCCTACAGTACGTCACATGTTGCCCTGTCCCTAGGTATTGCAGCGGCATGTGCTTTGGTGGCTATCATCGTGGTTGCTCTCGTATTTAAGGAACGGGGAATATGGCGGAAGTTCATACTCAATGACAGCTTATCCAAAGAGCAGGGGTATATTCCGAATGAAGACCGGGATGTACTTATCGGTCTGGTCGGAACTTCGATTACGCCGCTTCGGCCGGCTGGAACGATGGAGCTGGAGGGACGACGACTTGATGTGGTTACCCTTGGAGGATTCATCGATTCCGGCCGCCCGGTCCGCGTCATCAAGACGGACGGCACCAGAATTGTGGTAGAGGAAGAAAAAGGGTGAACCTCGCCGCGTAATTGTGTAGTATTAAAAGGGCTAGTGTTTTAAACGTTCTAAGTTTATGAAGCCAATATTCAATAATGGAGGGTAAACGAATATGGAATTGGATGGTTCATTGGTACCGATTCTTCTAATCGGTGTTGTCGCGATTATCGTGCTTAGCGTGTTTTTCAGTTTCTTCCCGTTAATGCTTTGGATTTCGGCGCTCGCTTCCGGCGTGCGCATCGGGATTATTACATTGGTGGCCATGCGCCTGCGGCGCGTAACCCCGAGCCGGATTGTGAATCCGCTCATTAAGGCAACCAAGGCAGGACTTGGCCTTAACATCAATCAGTTGGAGAGTCACTATCTCGCAGGCGGTAACGTAGACCGGGTGGTCAACGCCTTGATTGCAGCCCAACGTGCAAATATTCCGCTCGAGTTTGAAAGAGCTGCGGCGATTGACCTTGCCGGACGGGATGTTCTGCAGGCGGTGCAAATGAGTGTTAACCCTCGCGTTATCGAAACGCCGGTTGTAGCAGCAGTAGCCAAAGACGGTATTGAAGTCAAAGTTAAAGCCCGTGTAACCGTACGTGCCAACATTGATCGTTTGGTCGGGGGCGCTGGCGAAGAGACAATTATTGCTCGTGTTGGTGAAGGTATCGTAACAACAGTGGGTTCCAGTAATTCGCATAAAGATGTCCTTGAAAATCCGGATCTGATCTCAAGAACGGTCCTGTCCAAGGGGCTAGATGCAGGAACAGCATTTGAAATCCTGTCGATCGATATCGCGGATGTTGATGTAGGCAAAAACATCGGCGCGTACTTGCAGACCGAACAGGCGGAAGCCGACAAGCGTATTGCCCAAGCGAAGGCGGAAGAACGCCGCGCGATGGCGGTAGCCCAAGAGCAAGAGATGAAGGCTCGCGTCGTAGAGATGAGAGCACGCGTTGTGGAATCGGAATCCCAAGTTCCGCTGGCTATGGCTGAAGCGCTTCGCAGCGGCCAACTGGGCGTGATGGATTATATGAACCTGAAGAATATCGAAGCCGACACCCAAATGAGGGGTTCCTTCGGTAAGATGGGTGAGAATAATGACAATCCTGGTGACAACAAAACCAAGTAACGATGAGGTGAGCCTATAGTGAGCTGGTTATTCGATAATATTTACATTGTAGCTGTTATAGGCTTCTTCATTATCTCCGCCCTCGGAAGACGCGGCAAGAACCCTGAGGAGGGGAAAAACCCCCGTATGCCGTCCTTTGGCGGCGAAGGGGACCGTCCTGCAAGACCGGGGCAGCAGCGGCCTGAAGCAAGACGGGTACAGACGACTCCACAAGTCTCCCGTCCGGCACCTGTTCAGGAAAGCACCCGGATCGAGCGGATGGATGAAGAAGAGACGGATACCGGAAACGGATACTCTCTTGAACATCGAGAGATTGATCGAGCCAGACGTGAGGAAGAGATGAAGACTCACCCTGATAGCATAGATCATAGACTCGAGATGATGGAGAGGGATTTGAACCGAATTCACTCCAATTTGAACCAGATGACCATCGCATTACCTGAAACGGTTGTCGAAAGCAAAGACGAAGATCCTGAACAGTCTAGGGGTAGTGGATCGTTTCTTGCAGAACAAGCTCGAAATGGCATTGTTTGGGCCGAAATTCTCGGAACTCCGCGTGCCAAGCGCTCCATGAATCCTCGGCGTTAAATTGGATGCAGTTAATAGATTCATAGAAGCGGGAGACCGCCTCGTCAGATTTTTTGACGGGGCGGTCTTTTTGCTTTTCATCTCATAAAACAGCTTCATGGGGCATAAGGTGTACAGTACAGGAAGGGGGAAAGTCTCCATATGTCCCGCATCAGCCGCAAGCTGCAGAAATGGACCCAAGAAATGCTTGATTTGCCACAGGACCTGTTATTTGATTTGCCGCGGTTGACCCTGATTGGCAATAAAGAGCTGCATATCGAAAATCATCGCGGAGTCCGGCATTTTTCCGAGGAGCGACTTGTGTTGTCTTTAACGCAAGGTTCTTTGGAGATTTCGGGAACCGGACTTGCGATTCAGGCTATTCAAAGTCATGAAGTGACCATCATTGGCACCATTCATCATATTCAATACATAGGAATGGGGGAGAAACCGTGAAGATTCCGACGATGATCCATCTTCGAGGATATTTGAAGCTCGCTGTTCGCGGTGAGCATGTGGAAGCATTCATCAATTCATTGGCGGAGGCGGGGATTCCGGTTTGGGATGTAACACCGACAGGGGCTCACTCAGCAGAGCTTAAGCTGCTGCTGAAGGATTTCAGAGGGCTCCGTCCGCTGTTAAAACGGACAGGCTGCCGTACGCGCATTAAGGGGCGCTACGGATCCCCCTTCAAAGCTCGCCGCCTGCTGAAACGCAAAGCGTTTGTTATCGGCGTTGTTGCGTTTTTTATGATCCTGCTGACACTTTCCTCGATGGTGTGGAACGTGGAAGTAGAGGGGAATGAAACCATCGCTTCAGAAGATGTGCTAGATGCGGCCAAGTTGGAAGGGATCTACCCGTTTCAATGGATATTCAAGCTGCAATCGCTGGACAAGCTGTCCGGGAATATGACGGCCCGCCTCCCGGGAACTTCATGGGTAGGGGTGGAACGCAACGGGACGCGCATACGCATACAGATCGTAGAGGCGGCTGTACCGGAGAAACCGCCGCTTCAGAGCCCAAGGCATCTGATCAGTACGCAGGACGCTGTCATCACCCATATTTACGCCGAGAAGGGGGTTCCTAAAGTAGGGATTAACAGCCGGGTAAAGAAGGGCGACGTTCTGATCTCCGGTGTACTTGGCGATGAAGAAAACTCGGAACGAATTGTAGCCAAAGGGGAAGTGAAAGGCCTTGTATGGCATGAATACGATATCGAGATTCCATTGGTGAAGACTCATAAAGTTTATACGGGGGAAGGGAAGAAGCGGTCCTATATCGTATTTGGCGATCGGGCCGTCCAGTTGTGGGGCTACGGGGATATTCCGTTTTCGCAGCAGGAGACCTTGACTTTCTATGATCCGCTTACTTGGAGGACGCGCGTGCTGCCGCTCGGCTGGATGACGGAAAAGATCATGGAGGTTACCGAGGTCCAGCGGACCATAAGCGAGGATGAAGCCAAGAAAGAAGGAATCGAGGGGGCACGCCGGGATATTTTGGCGAAATATGGGGCGGATTCCAAATTCGTGAGCCAAAAAATTTTGCATGATAAGAAAGAGAATGGTAAAGTTTATATGAAAGTGCTTTTTGAGGTGGAAGAGACCATCGCGAAAGAACTTCCCATAGTATATGATCAAGGAGAATGAGGCTATTTGTCACAGCAAACGACCAGCATTCAAATTTTACTTCAAAGCGCGTCAGAAGGTCTGTCCTTATTCGGACCACAAGATACATTTCTTAAATTAATCGAAAAAGAAATTCCTGCGACGATTGATTCACGGGAAGCGGTCATCACCATTCGGGGACAACATCGAAATGTGGAGAGTCTTCAGCAGCTGTTTGAAGTGCTGCTCCAGCTTGTGCGCAACGGCTACATTTTGACCGAGCGTGATATTCTTTATGCAGTAGAACTTGCCAAGGATCTGAGAGCGGATCAATTGCTGGATCTGTACAAGGGCGAAATCACGACAACCTTCAAGGGTAGGCCTATTCGTGTGAAAACCATCGGTCAAAAGCACTATGTGACCACCATCAAGAAACGGGATATTGTATTCGGTATCGGTCCTGCCGGAACAGGGAAAACCTACTTGGCCGTTGTTCTGGCTGTTGCCGCACTGAAGGAAGGATCCGTCAAACGGATCATTCTGACAAGGCCGGCAGTCGAGGCTGGAGAGAGCCTGGGCTTCTTGCCGGGAGATCTGCAGGAGAAGGTTGACCCTTATCTCAGACCGTTGTACGATGCCTTATACGACGTCATGGGCCCGGATCAAACGGCCAAGGCACTAGAGCGTGGGTTGATTGAAATCGCGCCGCTTGCTTATATGCGCGGGCGGACGCTGGATGATTCATTTATTATTTTGGATGAAGCACAGAATACCACACCGGAACAGATGAAGATGTTTCTGACACGGCTTGGATTCGGCTCGAAGATGGTCATAACAGGGGATGTAACCCAGATTGACCTGCCGCGGGGCAAGAAATCAGGACTTATCGAAGCTAAAAGGATATTAAGCGAAATTGAGGAAGTCGGATTCGTCTATTTTGCCGAACAGGATGTCGTACGTCACTCTTTAGTACAAAAAATCATCGTCGCTTATGATAAAGCAGCAGAAAACCAAGATTAAAGGGGATTGTCGCAATGGCCTCCAAAGAACCATCGACGGACAAGTCCATATGGGGTAAAAACAGCGGATGGAAATATAGCGTGGCAACACGCTATATTCTGTTTTTGCTGCTTGCATTACTCTTTTATATCAGTCTAGCATCCAAGCTTTTGCCGGAGCGGTATGACATACAGGTCAATACGAAAAGCGAAAAAAATATCGTTGCGCCCGTGCAAATTGAGGATAGCAAGGCAACGCTGAAGGCACAGGAGGCGGCGGCGGAGAACGTACAGCCGATTTACCCTCTCGTTCCTCTGCGGAATGACGTTCTCGTTACACAAATCCTTGATCGCATTGAACGTGTGAATCAGGACGTGGATATAAGCTCCGCGGAAAAGGTGGAAGTTTATCGCAGAGAAATTCCGAGGATGGCCCGAGAATTCGTGCAAAACTTCGTGTCGGCCAACAGCACGAATGAAGCTTATTCCAAAGAGCTGCTTCAGGAAATGCAGCGGGTTATCGAAGAACAAACCTATCGGATCCCTGAGGAAACGTTCATTAAGATACCGAGGTTGAATTCGGAAGATATTATTCAGATGAAGCCTGTAGCTCGCGAGATTGTATCCAGGCTGATGCTGAACGAAATCGTGGATGCCGATACGGCTCGTACCCGCGTGGCGGAGAGAGTGAACACAAGCTCGTTGAATGATCGGACCGCCAGGGAAGTCGTTCAGGAATTGGCGAGTTTAACGATTACGGCCAACAAGTTCTATGATGAGGTTGCCACGAAGAATGCGAAGGTTGAGGCCAGAGAGAATACCCCACCCGTATTTATCAAACAAGGGGATATCCTCGTAGCGAAGGGCCAGATGATCACACCGGAGCTTTACGAGCTGCTTGGTAAAAATGGCCTGCTGAAGGACGATATCAATTACTGGCCGGAGCTGGGCGTTCTGCTTCTGTCCGTCTTGCTGTCTCTTGGCATACTCAATTTCATTCGGCAGTCGGAACCCGGTAAATTTAAATATAACAACTCGCAGCTGCTAATGCTGGTCCTGGTGTATGTGATCACGCTGATCCCCATGCATTTGACCGCATTTCTGCAAAGCGATTCCCAGATGTATGTGGGATATCTTGCACCTGTCGCGATTGGCGCGATTCTGATTACCCTGCTGTTGGAAACCTCGCTGGCCTATTTCAGCGTTATCATTTTCAGCATCATGGCAAGTGTTATATTGAACGTCCAAGGCGAATTGTTTGACTTCAAGTTCGGGTTATTCGCAGCCGTGACTTCTTGCGTGGCGATCTTCTCGATTCACCGCGCGAGCCAGCGGTCGACGATGCTGAAGGGCGGTATTATGGCTTCTCTCTTCGGCTCATTGATCGTGTTTATCATGCTGCTGCTCAATAACGATACATGGACTACGAGCGAAACGCTGTATTCGATCGGTTTTGCCATCGCGGGCGGCTTGTTAACGGCCATCCTGGTTATCGGGTTAATGCCGTTCTTCGAAGTAACCTTCGGTATTCTGTCGGCGCTGAAGCTGGTGGAATTATCGAACCCGAACCATCCGCTGCTCCGCAAACTGTTGACGGAGACGCCCGGCACTTATCATCACAGTGTCATGGTCGGGAATTTGTCCGAAGCTGCGGCGGAAGCGATTGGCGCCAACGGACTGCTGTGCCGCGTCGGTTCCTATTATCATGATATCGGAAAAACTAAGCGTCCGATCTATTTCATCGAGAACCAGAACAATATGGAGAACCCGCATGATTCCATTGAACCGAAGCTGAGCAAATCCATTATCGTTGCTCACGCAAGGGATGGCGTAGAAATGCTCAAGGAGTACAAGCTGCCTAAACCGATACGGGATATCGCAGAGCAGCACCATGGCACAACGTTTTTACACTATTTTTATCATAAAGCGGTTCGTCAGGCTGAAGAGCAGGGCATCGATCCGGATTTTACCGAAGATGATTTCCGTTATCCAGGACCGAAGGCTCAATCCAAGGAGTCTGCGATTGTCGGCATAGCTGACAGCGTGGAAGCGGCTGTCCGTTCATTGCGTAAACCGACGGTGGAACAGGTTGAATCGATGATCGAGAAGATTATCAAAGGTCGTCTGGATGACCATCAGTTTAATGATTGTGATTTAACGATGAAGGAACTGGATATTATCGCCAAGACATTAAAGGAAACGGTGATGGGGATTTTCCATTCCCGGATCGAATATCCGGAAGATGTGAAGCGTCCCAAGCCGTCCGCACCAAATGGCGATATCTCGACTGCTTCCGAGACATCCGCAACGAGTGAGGAACAGAGAAGGAGCGTATAAGAATGAGCCTGCAGCTGGCATGGAATAATGAACAAGAGGATTTTCAGATTAGCGAGGAATTGATCGCCCTGCTTGAAGTGATTCTTCAGAAGGCCGGAGAGGCTGAAGGCGTAACCGATGGAGAGGTGGATCTGACCTTTGTCGATGATGAGCAGATCCATGAATTGAATCGGGAGTATCGTGGAATCGATCGTCCGACCGACGTTCTCTCCTTTGCAATGAATGAGATTACGAACGATGAGCTCGAGATCATTTATGAGATCGAAGAGGGAGAAGATCTGGAGAGCGTGCCGGATGTTCTGGGTGATATCATTATCTCGGTCCCTCGGGCGAAGCTGCAAAGCGAAGAATATGGTCATTCCTTGGAACGGGAGCTTGGTTTTCTGTTCGTTCATGGATTTCTGCATTTGCTCGGATATGATCATCAGGATGAGGCGAGCGAAGCGGAAATGATGGGCAAGCAGGAGGCTGTACTTGCAGAAGTAGGATTGACAAGATAGTGAAGCCGCACAGACAATCGTTATACAGGGCATTTGGGTGCGCGATACGCGGCATCTTGACGGCTGTACAAACGGAACGCAATATGAAAATCCACATTGCTGCTGCCTTGATTGTATTCATCGCAGCAGCTTTGCTGCAATTGGATCGAATGAGCTGGTTGTTTTTGTTATTGGCGATTGCCCTCGTATTTATCGCGGAGCTGGTGAATACTGCAGTAGAGGCCATTATCGATCTGATCTCGCCAGAAGAACATGTTTTAGCTCGGGTGGCTAAGGATACAGCAGCCGGTGCAGCGTTAGTTGCAGCGGTGTTTGCCGTCGTAATCGGCATTCTGGTCTTCTATGAACCGCTATGGGAATGGATACAATCAATGACAAGTTGAACAATAGGAGGAACTGGATATGGATGCAGGATTGTTAATGCAGGAAGCGATTAAAGCACGGACGCGGGCGTACATACCCTATTCGGCATTTGGGGTAGGGGCAGCCCTGCTCGATTCGCACGGAGAGGTACATCTTGGCTGTAATGTAGAGAATGCCGCATATGGCCCTACCAATTGCGCTGAGCGTACAGCATTGTTCCGTGCGATTGCCGATGGTCATGAAGCAGGAAGCTTCCAGGCCATTGCCATCATTGCCGATACGGAAGGCCCGTGCACGCCTTGCGGGGTATGCCGGCAAGTGCTGGTGGAGCTGTGCAAGCCGGATATGAAGGTGATCATGGGAAATATGAAGGGTGACATCAAGGAGACGACCGTCAGTGAACTGCTGCCGGGAGCGTTTGGTCCTTGGGATTTAAACAAGCAGTAAGTTTGCAAATGAACAGGAACATATCAAGGTTTACCCAACATGTAGATACAGGAACAGTAGCGGAGGAATGGTATGCAAAAAAAACAATTTAAGTCCGGGTTTGTGGCTATAATCGGAAGACCAAACGTAGGGAAATCAACGCTGATGAACCAGGTGATCGGTCAGAAGATTGCCATCATGTCGGACAAACCGCAAACAACACGGAATAAAATTCATGGCGTTTATACGACCAACGATTCTCAAGTGGTGTTTCTGGATACGCCGGGAATTCATAAACGTCAATCCAAGCTCGGGGATTACATGAATCAGACCGCTTTGAGCACGCTGGGCGAAGTTGAAGCCGCCTTGCTTCTGGTAGACGCTTCCGAGGGAATCGGCGGGGGAGACCGTTATATCGCCGAGCAGCTGCAGAAGATCAAGACTCCGATCATCCTGGTCATGAACAAAATCGACAAGATTGAGCCGCCCGCTCTGCTGCCTCTGATTGAGCAATATCGGAAGCTGCATGATTTTGCTGAGATCGTCCCGATTTCCGCGAAGCTCGGCAATAATGTCGACACGCTGCTTGAACAGATACAGAAGTATTTGCCTTCTGGCCCGCAGTATTATCCTGAAGACCAGGTGACGGATCATCCGGAGCAGTTCGTGTGCGCAGAGCTGATTCGCGAGAAAATTTTGCATATGACAAGAGAGGAAATTCCTCATTCCATTGCGGTTACCATCGAGGATATGCGGGTGGAGGAGAACGGAACCGTATATATTTCAGCCGTGATTTTTGTAGAACGTGACTCCCAAAAGGGCATCATTATCGGCAAGCAGGGTGCTCTGTTAAAAGAAGTTGGCAGACAAGCTCGTCAGGATATTCAAAGGCTGCTCGGGTCCAAGATTTTCTTGGAACTCTGGGTGAAGGTTAAAAAAGATTGGCGCAACCAAGAACGCGTTCTTCGCGATCTCGGATTTCACCGCGGGGAATAAAGCCGTAGTGCAAATCGGAGCCAAATCATACACGGCGCCGCCTGCCAACAATTGCATTTCATAAATCTGCTCTAGGCGCACATCCTAATTTTCGTAGATGCGAAACGTCATTTCCGAAGAGAGGATGAATACGAATGCGAGATTTTTCGTGGAAGTATTTTGCGATGACTGGAGATGTCGATGCGTATTTGCTGTATAAGCAAACCGAGGGTGAGTCGGTTCTTACAGCTGCATCCGTTGAAGATGAGGCGGCCCCGCATGAAGAAGACGAGTAATTATTGGTTGTTCCAGGAATGGTTGGGGGAAAGCGCATGCTATATCGGGCGGAAGGGATTGTCATCCGCAGCATGGACTACGGTGAAGGGAACAAAATCATTACACTTTGCACCAAAGAATCGGGCAAGGTAGGCGTGCTGGTCAGAGGAGCAAAAAAGGTGAAAAGCCGACATGCTGCTCTGACACAGCTATTTACCTATGGAGAGTATGTTTTCTTCCGAAATGGTACGGGGCTCGGCAACTTGAATGCCGGTGAGATCATGGAGTCTCATCACGGGCTCAGGGAGGATCTTGTGAAAGCCGCCTATGCTTCTTATGCTTGCGAACTCTTGGATCGGGTGCTGCAGGATGAGGAGACGGGCGCTTTTTGGTTTCATCAGCTCAAAGCTTGTCTGGAGGCTCTTCAGGAGGATAAGGATCCTCAAATTATCATCAATCTGTACGAGATGAAAATTCTGCAGGCCGCAGGGTACGGGCCGGAGCTGGATGTGTGCATCTCGTGCAATCAGCCGAGAAAAGACGAGGATTTGCTGGTGAGCCCCCGTCTTGGCGGCGTCCTGTGCCGTTACTGCAAGCATCTGGATCCGCCGGCGATGGCGATCTCGCCCAGAACGTTGAAGCTGCTCCGCCTGTTTGGACGGCTGGATTTAAGACGGCTCGGCAATGTGGATGTAAAGGACGAAACGAAGGCCGAGCTCAAAAAAATCATGCGGGCCTTGATGGATATGCAGCTTGGGCTGCGTCTGAAATCGCAAAACTTTTTGGATCAAATGGACAAGTACAATATTTGACGTAAGATATAGAATGAGGTATTATATTTATCAGTTTATTAGTTTTTTGAATACTGACATGCATTGAACGGGAAAGTAGTGAATGATCGATCCGCGAAATAGCGAGCCGGGGGCGGTGGAAGCCTGGTGGGAGATATTCATGAACAGGGCACCCGGGAGCATGATGAAACGATAAAGTGGGTTTTGTTGATCGCTGAAGACCAAGATTCTGTAGGCGACGCAGCAGGGCCAAGTAGGGTGGAACCGCGGGAAGCTACAGCTCTCGTCCCTATGTCTGTACAACAGGCGTAGGGCGAGAGCTTTTTGTTGTACAGAGAATGGATACGTATGACGGAATGAATTAGAAAAAGAATGTAAAGGAGCTAAAATCATGAATTTTCAGCAGATGATTTTGACGCTGCAGCAATTTTGGGCAGAACAGAATTGCATCATCGTGCAGCCGTACGACACGGAAAAGGGTGCCGGTACGATGAACCCGATGACATATTTGCGTTCGATCGGACCCGAGCCTTGGAATGTGGCTTATGTAGAGCCTTCCCGTCGCCCTGCTGACGGCCGCTATGGAGAGAACCCGAACCGTCTGTATCAGCATCACCAATTTCAGGTCATTTTGAAACCTTCGCCGGACAATATTCAAGAGCTGTATTTGGAGAGCTTGAAGCGTCTTGGCATCAACCCGCTTGATCATGACATCCGTTTTGTTGAGGACAATTGGGAAGCGCCGACGCTTGGTGCATGGGGCCTTGGCTGGGAAGTATGGCTGGATGGTATGGAAATTACGCAGTTTACGTACTTCCAGCAGGTTGGCGGCATTGACGCTAGCCCAGTCGCTGTAGAGATTACCTATGGTATGGAGCGTCTTGCCTCCTACATCCAGGATAAAGAGAATGTGTTTGATCTGGAATGGGTAGACGGCATCACCTATGGAGACGTATTCCATCAGCCGGAATTCGAGCATTCGAAGTACACTTTTGAAGTATCCGACGTGAAGATGCTGTTTACGCTGTTTAACATGTATGAAGAAGAAGCGAACAAAGCAATGAACCAAAATTTAGTATTCCCGGCGTACGATTATGTTCTAAAATGCTCCCACACGTTTAACCTGCTGGATGCCAGAGGGGCGATCAGTGTAACGGAGAGAACGGGATACATTATGCGCGTGCGAAACCTGGCTCGTCAGGTTGCAGCCACATATTTGGAGGAGCGCGAGAAGCTGGGCTTCCCGCTGATTAAGAAAGGGGGCGCAGACCATGTCTAAGGATTTATTGTTTGAAATCGGTCTGGAAGAAGTCCCGGCGAGATTTCTGCGCGCCGCGATGGAACAGCTTCAAGACAAATTAGTCAAATGGCTGGATGCTTCCAGAATCGGACATGGCGAAGTAACGGCATATGCTACGCCGCGGCGTTTGGCGGTATGGGTACAGAACGTTGCGGACAAACAAGAGGACGTCAGCGAAGAAGTGAAAGGGCCTTCCCGTAAGATCGCATTGGATGATAGCGGACAGTGGAGCAAGGCAGCGCTTGGCTTTGCAAAAAGCCAGGGCGTAGATCCCGCGAGTTTTACGTTTAAGGAGCTCGGCGGGGTAGAGTATATCTATGTGACGAAGAACAGCGTCGGCGTGGATACGAAGTCGATCCTGTCCGAAGGACTTCTTGGAATTTTGACTTCGATGACATTTCCGAAAAATATGCGCTGGGGGGCGCACGAATTTAAATTCGTTCGTCCGATTAAGTGGATGGTCGCTTTGCTCGGCAGTGAGACGATTGATCTGGAAATTACGGGCGTGAAGGCCGGCAACGTGACCCGTGGTCACCGTTTCCTTGGCGGAGAAGCCGTTATTCCTGAGGCATCCGCTTACCGCGATGTATTGCGCGAGCAGCATGTCATCGTAGACGTGAATGAACGCCAAGAGATGATTGTGTCGCAGATTCAGGCATTGGCCAAAGAGAAGGATTGGAATATCGCCATCAAGGATGATTTGCTCGAAGAGGTATTGTTCCTGGTTGAGACTCCAACTGTGCTGTATGGATCATTCGATTCCTCATTTCTCCATATTCCGCAGGAAGTATTAATTACTTCAATGCGTGAGCATCAGCGGTATTTCCCTGTACTGGATAAGCAGGGACAATTGCTTCCGTTCTTCGTAACGGTGCGCAGCGGAGACAGCCGTTCCCTTGACGTTATCGCAAGAGGGAATGAGAAGGTGCTGCGGGCTCGTTTGTCGGACGCCAAATTCTTCTATGAGGAAGATCAGAAGCTTCAGATCAAAGATGCCTTATCGAAGCTGGAGAGCATCGTTTTCCATGAGGAGCTGGGGACCATCGGTGATAAGGTCCGCAGAATCCGCCGGATTTCCGATCAGTTGTCCGCGAAGCTTAGCATTTCGGCTGACGAAGCCGATTCTGTGAGCCGTGCAGCTGATATTTGCAAATTCGATCTGGTGAGCCAGATGGTTTATGAATTCCCTGAACTGCAGGGGGTTATGGGAGAGGATTATGCAAGAAAAGCCGGTGAGAAGGAGCAGGTCGCCAAAGCGGTGTTTGAGCATTACCAGCCTCGCTTCGCCGGTGACGCAGTGCCTTCCACCTCGGTGGGATCCATCGTAAGTATCGCGGATAAAATCGATACGATTGTGGGATGCTTCTCCATCGGCATCATTCCGACAGGGTCCCAGGATCCTTACGCACTGCGCCGTCAGGCTGCGGGCATCGTTCAGATCATCTTGGAGCACAAATTCCCGGTGACGTTATCGGACGTCTTCGGCGTGGCCCTGGAGGTTCATGAGAACATTCGCGTATTGAAGCGCTCGGTGGATGAAATCCGTAAGGACCTTAAAGAGTTCTTCGGGCTTCGCGTGAAGAAGCTGCTGTCCGAAGATCAGCGTTATGATGTGGTGGATGCCGTGATTACCGCTGGATTTGATCATGTGGTGTCGGTTGTATCCCGCGGTCACGCGCTGATGAATGCTGTGGATCATGTCCAGGACTTCAAGGCGACGGTGGAATCCTTCAACAGGGTCAGCAATTTGGCTGCCAAGGCCGGCAAGGCTGCGGTCAATCCTGAACTGTTTACGGAAACGGAAGAAGGCAAGCTTTATGAAGCTTGGAGCGCGATCCGCGAAGATTACCAAGCCGCGCTGCAAGCTGCTGACGGTGAACGTTCATTGTCCTTGCTGGGTGGACTCAAAGAACCGATTACCGGGTTCTTCGACTCCGTTATGGTCATGGCTGAGGACGAAGCCGTTCGGGCCAATCGTCTCGCACTGCTCTCCGGTATTGATGGAGATTTGAAGCGTTATGCCGATTTCACAAAATTAGTGTGGTAGTAGTGACAGCATGATTTTACTAATGTTATAATGCATTGTTCAGTGAAAGCGACAGCCCGTGATTATGCACGGGATGGCGCTTTCGCTATGAACGGACGGAATCAAGCAAGTGAGGGTCATTGTTTATTTGAAGAGATAAGAAAGTATAAGCTTCAGAGGCTTACCATCCTTATCTCGCAAGAAAAACTTCCGCTATACGCGGTCTGTCTTCTGTGAAAGTACGTCGATAGACGTTTTTCTTAGAAGCAGGATTTTAATCGGTCAAAGACGTATATAATAATATACAGCATAAAGATGAATCCCAAGATTAACGATAAAAGCCGGTGATGCGAATGAACGAAAGCAACTCCATTTCGATCGTGGTTGACGGTGATGCATGTCCAGTCAAGAAGGAAATCGCAGAGACTGCTCGTACATTTCGTGTGCCGGTACTGCTTGTTTCTTCCTATGATCATCTGCAGCAGGCAGAAGAAGGGGTTACGACGGTCCAGGTGGATCGGAGTGATCAAAGTGCGGATCTATACATCGCTAACCACATATCCAGGGGGGATATCGTGGTGACGCAGGATTATGGACTGGCTGCACTTGCGCTTGCCAAATCATGCCATGTGATTTCTTTTCGTGGTCGTATTTTCCATAATGCGGATATCGATTTCATGCTGGATTCCCGTCACCATCAGGCGAAGGCGAGGAAGCAAGGAAAGTATGGCAAAGGGCCCAAAAAACTGCTTGACGAAGACCGGAGTTTTTTTCAACATAAACTGACAAAACTTTTGCATGAATTGCAGGAGAATGTCCACCCGTAGCGAATACTATTTACGTGCCAAAAGAGATGAAGGTGGTTTGGATGAGTACCGGACAAGGTAATATTCCGGATGATGTCATTGAGGAAGTACTGGCCAAAAGCGATATTGTGGACACGGTCAGCAAATACGTGCATCTTACCAAACAAGGGAAATACCTGAAGGGCTTGTGCCCGTTTCACTCAGAGAAGACTCCTTCCTTTACGGTTACACCGGAACGCCAAATCTTTTACTGCTATGGCTGCGGTAAGGGCGGAAACGCCATTAAATTTAGAATGGAAATCGAAGGATTTTCTTTCCCCGAAGCCGTAAAGACAATGGCAGAAGAGAATGATATCTCGTTGCCGGAAGGTCAAGGAGTTCCCGTAATTCCTCGTAATCCGGAAAAAGAACGTTTGATTGAAGCCTATGAGCTTAGCGCCAAGCTGTACCATTTCCTGTTGAAGAATACGGAGCATGGTACAGAAGCCATGAAGTATTTACGATCCCGTGGAATGAGCGACAAAATGATTGACCAGTTCCAAATCGGTTATGCGCCAGATCGTTGGGACACGCTGGTTCAGTTCCTGACGAAGCGAGCCTTTGACTTGAAAGAGATGGAAAAGGGCGGTTTATTATCCGCAAGAAATGAACAAGAAGGCTATCTCGACCGTTTTCGCGGACGAATCATGTTTCCGATACATGACCGCAGCGGCAAGGTCATTGCTTTTGCTGGCAGAATACTGGGGGACGGTCAACCGAAGTATCTGAATTCCCCGGAGACACTTCTATTTAATAAGAGCCGCACATTGTACAACCTGCACCAGGCAAAGACATCCATACGCAAATTGCGTCAAATTCTGTTATTCGAAGGTTACGGTGATGTCATTTCGTCATGGGAAGCAGGACTTCACAATGGTGTGGCAACGATGGGGACCTCTCTAACGGAAAACCAAGTAGCAATCATGAAATCGGTGGCTGAAGAAGTTGTTGTTGTCTATGACGGTGATAAAGCCGGTATGGCTGCTGCGTTAAAAGTCATTCCAATGCTGGAAGGCGTTGGTCTCAGAGTACGAATCGCTTTGGTGAACGAAGGAATGGATCCCGATGATTACATCCGCAAATTCGGTGCCGAGCGTTTCAGGCAGGTAGTAGAAACAGCTGTTTCAACAACAAAATTTAAACTTATATATCTGAAGAAAAACCATATACTGCTAGAAGAAGATGGTAAGATTGCGTACGCCAAAGAGGCATTGCCCATTATCGCAGTACTGAATTCCTCAACTGAACGAGAAGTTTACTTGAGGGAATTGTCCTCCGAGCTTCATCTTTCCTACGAAAGTCTTAAGCAGGATTGCAATCTGCTACGGCAATCGATGCAAAAAAAGATGGGCGATGGGGATAATAAGGAAAAAAGGTGGAATAATGGTAGGCATAAAAAAGGGCGCCAGCCCGCCCCGGTACTTCTGCCTGCTTACCATGCTGCAGAACGGCGGCTGCTGTCGCTGATGCTGCAGGATGCGGAAGCCGCGCGATACGTTGGCGATCGCCTGGGAGAAGCGTTTAATATTGAAGATCATGCGGCAATTGCTGCTTATCTATATGCTTTTTACGCACAGGGTAAATCTCCGGATATCAGCCGTTTCATGTCATTGCTCCACGACGATCGTTTGGAAATGACGGTCAGCTCGATCATGATGATGGAAGCACCAGCCGAGTGGAATGTTCAAGTGCTCGATGATTGCATACGTGAGGTGCTGAAATTTCCGCAGCAGAGAGAGATCGACCAGAAAAAAGAAGAGATGATAAAAGCGGAGCGCTCAGGTGATTTTTTGCGAGCCGCACAAATTGCAAGTGAGATTATCGCCCTAGAAAGACAATGAAGCCCCGCACATTGCTGTTTCTAGGGAGGAGGGAGTCGAATGATGGCGAATGATCAGCATACTGAACTAGAAACGGAATTTACGCTGGATCAAGTCAAGGATCAGTTGATTGAACAGGGTAAAAAGAGATCCGTATTGAGCTATAAAGATATTATGGAGAAATTATCGCCATTTGATCAGGACACGGAGCAGATGGAAGAGTTCTATGAGCAGCTGGCCGACCTGGGTATCGATGTAGTAAATGAGAATGATGAAGAGGGTACTCACCGGCAATCGGGAGATTCTGAATCCCATGATAATGAGGATTTTGGGTTTGACGACGATCTTTCACTGCCTCCGGGGATTAAGATTAACGATCCGGTGCGGATGTACCTGAAGGAAATTGGACGGGTTCCGCTGTTGTCCGCGGATGATGAGATTGAACTTGCCAACCGGATTGAACAGGGGGATGAGGAAGCCAAGCGCCGTCTGGCCGAAGCCAACCTGCGTCTTGTTGTAAGTATCGCGAAGCGTTATGTCGGACGAGGAATGCTGTTCCTGGATTTGATTCAGGAGGGCAACATGGGTTTGATCAAAGCCGTGGAGAAGTTCGATTACAAAAAGGGTTTCAAATTCAGTACGTATGCAACCTGGTGGATTCGCCAAGCGATCACCCGTGCTATTGCTGACCAGGCCCGTACCATCCGAATTCCTGTGCATATGGTGGAGACCATCAACAAACTGATTCGTGTATCCAGACAGCTTCTGCAGGAGCTCGGACGCGAGCCTTCGCCGGAGGAAATTGCTGCAGAGATGGAACTCAGTGTTGAAAAAGTTCGGGAGATTATGAAGATTGCCCAGGAGCCGGTTTCGCTGGAAACGCCAATCGGTGAAGAAGACGATTCCCATCTTGGCGATTTCATCGAGGATCAGGAAGCGCTCGCTCCTGCGGATGCGGCTGCTTACGAACTTCTAAAGGAACAGCTCGAAGATGTGCTGGATACGCTGACAGAGCGCGAGGAGAATGTCCTTCGTCTTCGTTTCGGACTCGATGATGGGCGCACGAGAACACTGGAAGAGGTCGGCAAAGTGTTCGGTGTTACACGCGAACGGATTCGGCAGATCGAAGCGAAAGCGCTCCGTAAGCTTCGTCACCCAAGCCGCAGCAAGCGGTTAAAGGATTTTCTCGAATAGCTTAATCCACGGACCTTCTGCAGTAACGGCAGCAGGTCCTTTTTTTCGAATTCATGCATCGCATGTATAAGTTTCTTGGTTATGGAATTTCTTCCTGCATTTGTTTTATTGGTCTTTATTTTAGCTCTTTTTCAGACCCATTGCAAATGACCTGGCACAACTTATTTTCACCGGCTTTGCCGGTTTGCAGTTTGGTATCGTCTCTGTTAGGGTAAGGAATAGATCGTGATTTGGACGAAAATATGGAATGGTAAGGTGTGTCAACCGTGAAATTATCAAGAAGATTAACGCAAATACTGGAGAAGATTCCACGCGGCAGCCGACTTGCAGATATCGGTTCCGATCATGCCCTGCTGCCTGTGGCTGCCGTAGAGAGCGGAGCTGCAATTCAAGCGATCGCCGGTGAAGTTAATCCCGGCCCGTATGATGCTGCTGTCAAGCAGGTCATCGAATCAGGGATGACGGATGTCATCAGTGTGCGAAGAGGAGACGGTTTGAACGTACTCTCAGCCGGTGAGGCCGACGTCATTACGATTGCCGGTATGGGCGGCAGCCTAATTGCAGCGATTTTGGACCGCGGCATCAATAAGCTGGAAGGCGTCCGCAGGCTGGTTCTGCAGCCAAATGTAGGAGAAGATATCTTGCGTAAATGGCTGTACTCCCATGGCTGGGTGCTGATCGAGGAGTTGATCCTGGAGGAAGACGGCAAAATTTACGAAGTGCTGATCGCCGAGCCTTCGCATACAACAGACCTGACGAATGAGCAGGTTTACACGGAAAGGACGATTGGAGACGGTGTCCGGTTATCCACGGACTGGCTTTTCCGTATGGGACCTTGGCTGACGAAGTCCCCGAATCCGGTGTTCTACGATAAATGGAAGTCGGAGATGGAGAAGCTGGGGCATATTCTTCAATCGCTTTCGCGTTCAGATCTCACCACGGCAGCCGATAAGGCGAGTGAGATTCGATCGGATATCGAGTTTATTCAGGAGGTGCTGGCATGCTTGCCAAAGGACAAACGGTAATTCAATACATGGAGCAATTGGCCCCGAAGCACGTGGCCGAACCCGATGACCGAATCGGACTCCAGCTTGGAACATTGCAAAAGGACATTCGCACGGTGCTGATTGCACTGGATGTCAATGATGAAGTGGTGGATGAAGCCATCGAGCTTGGAGCTGACCTGATTATCGCGCATCATGCAATTATATACCGTCCGCTGAAACAATTGCAGACGGATACCCCAATGGGCAAGGTATACGAGAAGCTGATCAAACACGACATTGCGGTATATATAAGTCATACCAATTTGGACGTAACCGAAGGCGGGATGAACGATTGGATGGCGGAAGCCTTGGCAATCGAGAATACGTCGCCTATTCATGATATGCATAATGAACAGTTGTCCAAGCTGGTGGTATTTGTGCCGAAGAGCCATCATCAAGAGGTGCTGGATGCTGTGCTCGGCGCTGGTGCAGGCTGGATCGGAAATTACAGCCACTGCAGCTTCAACATCGAGGGCTTTGGCACCTATGTTCCGCGAGAAGGCAGTAATCCTTTTCTAGGTAAGGAAGGCAAGATGGAACGTGCAAATGAGGTACGGATCGAGACGATTGTTCCTCATGCCATCCGAAATAAAGTGATCCAGGCCATGCTGAAGGCGCATCCTTATGAAGAGGTTGCCTATGATCTGTATGCGATGGATCTTAAGGGTAGATCCCTTGGTCTTGGCCGGGTCGGTAAGCTAAAGGAGCCTAAGACGTTGGCTGAGCTGGTAGACGTGGTAAAAGAGAAACTGGAGGTCCCTCATGTTCGTGTCGTAGGTGACCTTGACCGAACCATCCGCAAGGCGGCCGTCATAGGGGGCTCCGGAGGACGCTACATGATGAAAGCACTGTTCCGAGGAGCTGATGTGCTGGTCACGGGAGATGTGGATTATCATACGGCACAGGATGCCCTTGCAGCGGGACTTACGATCATTGATCCGGGTCATAATGCCGAGAAGATCATGAAGGTCAAAGTGGCCGAGTGGATGGAGCAGAAACTGCAGGAGCATAAGTACGAAACCCGGGTTGTCGCTTCCCGCATCAATACAGAGCCGTTCCAGTTCGTTTAAAGAACAGCATTGTAAGGCATGGAAAAGGGTTCTCTTTTTAACACGTGACCATGAACATTACGTCGTCCAAGCTGGGAAATTAATCAGTTGTTGTTAATGTTTAATGGGTTGTGTACCGCTTCAAATCACTGTATAATATATAATGTTGTCCGGAAAGTTTGACAGACAATCGCTGGCGGCGTCAAAGCCGCGAGAGGAAAGTCCGGGCTCCATAGGGCAGGGTGCTGGATAACGTCCAGTCAGCGCGAGTTGAAGGATAGTGCCACAGAAATGGACCGCCGATGGCCGCCTTAGGGTGGCACAGGCAAGGATGGAACCGAGGTGTAAGAGACCCCGAGGAACGCTGGTGACTTCGTTCCTGGTAAACCCCACCTGGAGCAAGACCTAATGGGACGCAGTCTCCTTCGAGGAGACAGCCTTAGCCCGAGGCGCGTCCGGGTTGGTCGCTTGAGCCGATTAGTAATGATCGGCCTAGATAGATGATTGTCGCTCATGGTGGCAGGGTAGTTCCCGCTATGACCACGAAGAGCACAGAACCCGGCTTACGGAAAGCTTTCCCAACTGAACAACATATTGTTTTACGGATATCGCAATGGTACAAACGCGCATTTTCTTTACATTCCTCATCAGGTGTGTAAAGGAAATGCGCGTTTTTTCAAGATATCAGAAAGTATAAACTTCGAAGCTTGGGTCTTCCTGATATCGCAAGAAAAACTTCCTCCAACCGCGGTCTGTCTTCTGAGAAAGTACGTCGATAGACGTTTTTCTTTTAGATATCAGAAAGTATAAACTTCGAAGCTTGGGTCTTCCTGATATCGCAAGAAAAACTTCCTCCAACCGCGGTCTGTCTTCTGAGAAAGTACGTCGATAGACGTTTTTCTTTTAGATATCAGAAAGTATAAACTTCGAAGCTTGGGTCTTCCTGATATCGCAAGAAAAACTTCCTCTAACCGCGGTCTGTCTTCTGAGAATGTACGTCGATAGACGTTTTTCTTATGGTTTTGTGAAAATATTGGGAGTTCATCCGCCCTTTAAGGATAATCGTCCATACCAAATAGCCCTTTGGGTAATAAGCTATAATCATCAACGGAAAGGAGATGCAAAAAACATGTCTTGTTTTAACGAAAATCCATGTCCTCCTGTGTCACCGATAGTGTGCGAACCGATCGTTGTCGTTAGAGACCACTATGTACCGCAAATTGTACCCGTTATTCATCCGATTAAAGTGGTGGATAAGATTCACTGTGTACCTGTAGAAAAACATGTATATACGTACAGCGAAGAAGAAGTCGTATCCGAGAAGGCAGGCTATGGCGGAGTTACCGTATCCGGCAAGCGTTCGAAGAAAGCTGCAGCACGTGCTAGCCGTTCCCGCCGCAAGAAATAAATGTAACGGCGCCTTGCTTCTGAGTATGAATAAAGCAGCTAACGCTAGCGAGGCGGAAGCTGCTTTATTTCGATTATTTTATTCCTTTGAGCTGTTTAATTTGCGAAGCTCCCGCTCCAGATTCCGAAGCGTTTGACCTGGCCACATTTGGAGTGGGACTTCGGGCACGCCAACCGATTTCAAGGATTGGAAAATATCAATCTGACCATGACCGTAATATTTATCTTTTCCTTTATCGCCAAGATCGACCGCTTGGTTTATCATGGCGTCCATGACTTCCTGATTGGTCAGGTCAGGGTTAAGGGAACGAATGAGACCGGCCATGGCAGCTGCGTGGGGGCTAGCCATGGAGGTTCCGGATAGAGCCGCGTATTGATTCCCTGGAAAGGTGCTTGCAATATTGGTCCCTGGAGCAGCCACGTCGATATAATCGCCGTAGTTGGAATATTCCGCCCGCTTCTGATTGGAATCCGTTGCGGCGACGGCCAGCACTTCCGGATAGGCGGCAGGATAACCAGGGCGCTCCGTGTTGTCATTGCCTGAGGCGGCAACAAGGACAACGTCACGGTCATAAGCATATTTCACGGCATCATGCAGGAACTGGGAGTCCGCATAGTTGCCTAGACTCATATTGATCACCTTGGCTCCGTGATCTGTCGCCCAAATAATCCCTTCTGCGACGGCATAGGTTGTTCCTGATCCGGATCCGTCAAGCGCTTTGACCGGCATGATTTTGTTGTACCAGCTTACCCCGGCAACACCTTCACCGTTATTGACCAGGGCGCCGATGATCCCGGCCACATGCGTTCCATGACCAACATCATCCAAGGGCTGCTTGTCCTTATCTACGATGTTGTACCCTTCCACCAACTGCCCATTCAAATCGGAATGCTGAAGATCCACTCCCGTATCAACGACTGCAATGATCACATCTTCACTGCCCCTGGACAAATCCCAACCCCGGTTCGTCTCAATGACGGGCAAATTCCACTGATACTCAGAAAACAGCAAATCATTCGGGATATTGACCTGCGCGTTCGCTCCATCCGGTAAGGAATCCGAGCTTACCCTGGATTGATGGATGCGATCATTGGTTAAATAGATGTAGTGAGGCTCGGTATATTTGGGTTTCCACTTCTGCTCGAAATAGGAGCGGAGTTTAAGGTAGTCCATATCCTTGGAACGGAAAACATAAGCATAGCCAAGTTTCCTCGGAGTTTCACACGATATTTCCTTAGAGATATCGTGGAGCTGCTGCTGTGACGGCTCATTTTGAAAGGACACCACAATTTCATTTTCGTAAAAGTGACTGGCCTTTTCATTATCATGTCCGGTTTTGACGGTGATGTCGGAGAGGGTATCCGCATGAATGGATTCGACCTTGAATTTTCCTTCCTTTGGGTACGGAATTAATCGCAGATTCCGCTTCTGGTGATTGCTTACTTCATGCAGTATGCCTTGATTAACCAAAGCAGCGGCGCCATATTTGCCATCCTTGGACGGCTCGGCAACAACAAAATAAGGCTGTCCCGCGACATTGAACTTGGGTGAATCATAAGTTTCTCCCCGTTTAAGTTTCTGCTGCGCGATTTGGAAATGATCGGTAATCAGTTTTTTATCTTTTTTGCTCATTTTGGGAAGCAGACCCTGTATATCTGTCATTGTGTTTTGCTTAAGGTTATACCACCGTACTTGCTGAAAATGCTTGTGAAACTTTTGTTCTTTTTGCGTATAGGCTTTTATTTGACCTGGGCTGCGCAAAGCGTTATTGTTCAGCATCCTGCGCAGATGGCCTTTTGCATCAATACGGTTTAGTTGATCCGTTGCCTGGATATCGCTTTGCATAGTAAAGTGCTTGGCCTTGTTCTCCTCTTGGGGCCTTAAAGGCTGTGCCGGTTCAGCTGTTGGAGCAGGCTGTTTCGAACCGGGGATGAACAGTAAGATCAGAAGCGCGCCAAGAACTGACGCTGCACCTAGGATGCTCCACAGGGTACGAGATTTCACAAGTTTTCCTCCTCGCCGCATTTCATGATTTAAGTAGTCTTAGCGTGGGAAGAGTGAATCCTTTTTATGCGTTCCATTTCGTGATAAAACGGATGTGAGTTCGCAAAATGAAATGTACTAAAAATAACCGTGTAAGTGTATTCATGATAGGGATTTCGTTATCCCAAAATTTGTGTTAGGATAGTACATATTATAACGGCCGCCAGGTTATATGACCTGTAGGGTCACGACCATTTAAGGGGGATCTATCGTAATGCCAGCAGACAATCTTCAGAAATTATGCTCAGAGTCCAGAGAAAAGTTGAAATCTGCTATTTCGATTATGGAAACGTTTTTGAACGAACATGCTTTATCCCAATTGGTAACGGAACAGGACGAGGAAACCGTTCATTTTTACAAAGGATTTCTGTCGGATGTTCGCCATTTGCTTGTGTTTTCTGAAGTTTCCTATGAGAAGCTAGGTGTTGTACAGCGTCGCCCTAATTTTGATATCGATTTTGCCGAGAAGGCTTTGTATAATTTGTATCACCGCTGTGTTAACAGTTTCTTCTATCCCAAAAATGAAAGCTATTCCGAAGATGGTCGTTACGCCTATACCGGACAGGATGCGATTCGTTTCCGGAAGAAGCCGGTTCGTCCTGCCCGTGATGTCATTATGAACATTACCAAGATTTATGAAGAGCTACGTGATGATCTTGCTTATTACGAAAGCGATTATTTGACGGAGCGCCGTATGCAATCAGAGAAAAGTCACGCTTAACATATTAAGGAATACACATGAGATGCCAACCATTGGCATCTCTTTTTGCGTTTTGCTGCTTAGGCACCAACTGACAATCGTTCTTGTGCATACCGGCAGTAAACTAAGGAAAAAATGTTGACGAGGTGATGCTAAAATGGCCAACGAAGCCAAACCATTAGTGAAGTGCAGTGTCAGCAATTGCCATTACTGGGGAGAACAAAACTTATGTCATGCCGAGATGATTATGATTGAAATTGACCGTCATGCGAATGTGAAACTCAATGAAGAGTATGGAGCAGAGCCTTACGTAGACGACCATCAGGATGTTGCTGACAAGTCTTCCGAGACCTGCTGTTTGACCTTTAAGCCGAAGGGCTGACAGGAAAAAAGCCGGATAAAGTCCGGGTGCTGGGCACTTTAGGATGATGGAAATGGAGGAAGCACGTTTATGGATAAAAAACATCGCAATCACAAAATGAAGGTTGTTGAAGGCAAGCGAAACAGGGTAGACTTCCCGCGCAAAGATCATCGTGAAGAATATGCAACTGAGGTTGCTCCCCCTATGGATGCCTCAACACGAAGAGCAGACGAGGATAAAGCAGACGTTTCTACCGGACGTACTGTCGGATATGTGGGCTTGGTATTGGGCATCGCCTCCTTGTTCATGTGGTCGGTTATCCTGGGGCCCATCGCAGCGGTTGTTGGATATTACGCGTACAGCAAAGGCAGCAGAACGACAGGCGCGTGGTCGATCGGACTCGGCATATTGGCAACCCTCAGTTATTTTATCTTGATTCCTTTCAGTAGGTAATTCATTTTGTAATGATGTGAATATAGGCGGGTCAACCAGTGAGTGGTTGATTCGCTTATTTTTTTGCCGAATAGGTCTAGCAGATTGTTCCAGTTCCATGATAAAATAAAGGACAAGTTTGAAATTTTGCTGCAGAAAGTGAGTTAAACGATGCAAATAGATCCGATATCATGGAAGCAAATGACGGATATACCACAGATGAATACGAATTCCACCGAGTCGGCAACCGGATTTGTCAATGTGCTAAGCAGCTTGCTTGCCGAAGATTCCACCTCCAAGCCGGTTGAACGTTCCATGACACAGCTTGCGCCGGGAGTAACCTTTAAGGATGGACTGTTGTGGCAGCAGCTAGGAGCTTTAGATGAATCCGCCTCGTCTATACCAATGGAGGGGGTCGTGCATGACACGGGGGCAACAAAGCCAACAACCTTTGAGGATTTAATTACAGCGGCAGGGGAACGGTATGGAGTGCCGGTATCGCTGATTAAAGCGGTCATCGATGCGGAATCCTCCTTTAATCCGAATGCGGTGTCCTCTGCGGGGGCCAAGGGCCTGATGCAGCTGATGGACGGCACAGCAAGGGGACTTGGGGTAAGCAACCCTTTTGATCCGGCTCAGAACATCGAAGGCGGTACTAAATATCTGTCCAATCTGATTCAGCGGTTTGGCGGAGAAATGGCTATGGTACTCGCAGCGTATAATGCTGGTCCAACCCGTATCGCGAATTTGGGTGTCTCCAGTGATGAAGAGCTGATGTCCGTTGCTCATGAATTACCCGAGGAAACCCAGGCATACATTGGTAAAGTCATGAATGCACGATCCAAATACACTTTATAAACCCGCATGGGGATAAATAGTAACCTGATAGAGGATCAAACGATAAGCGCCACTTTGTCCGATCTAAAGATGGAGTGCGGCTTTACCGTTTGGTCTTTTTGTGTAAATATAAAGGTCTGGAATAATAAGTTTTACAACGTGCGATTGCGTATGATGGAAAGGGGAAATTACCTTGATATATTGGGACCACGCTGCAACGACCCCTCCCTACGATGAAGTAGTGGATACGATGGCGGAAGTGATGAAGATGCATTATGCTAATCCGTCAGCACTTCATCGTTCAGGCGAGGCTGCCGCTAAACTGCTGAAGAAGGCAAGAGAGGTGTGTGCAGCCGCGCTGGACGTTCAGCCTACGGAGATCGTATTCACATCCGGGGCAACCGAAGGCAATAACATGGCGATTAAAGGGGCTGCGATGCAGTACAGCAGCCGGGGCCGGCATATCATCACGACCGGAACCGAGCATCCTTCCGTATTTGAATGCTGCAAACAGCTGGAAACGCTGGGATGGGAAGTGACCTATCTCCCGGTGGATGCCGCCGGCGTGGTGGATCTGGCTGCTTTGACGGAAGCTGTGCGCAAAGATACGGTGCTTGTCAGCATCATGCATGTCAATAATGAGACGGGGGCCGTCCAGCCGCTGGCTGAAGTGGGGCGTATCGTCAAGGAACGAAATTCACGAACGCTGCTGCATATCGATGGCGTACAGGGATTTGGCAAGCTGCCGGTTACTCTTTCCCAGTGGCAGGCCGACTTATACAGCCTGTCTGCACATAAATTCAATGGCCCGAGAGGAATGGGCGTGCTGTACATTAAGCAGGGCGTGCAGTTGTTCCCGTTGGTATCGGGCGGATCACAAGAGAATGGGCACCGGGCAGGAACGGAGAATGTTGCTGGAGCCGTAGCGATGTCGAAGGCCATGCGGTTATCCAGAGAACGCCAGCCCGAGTTTTATGCAAGGATGACGGAATTAAGGGAGCTTCTGCTCCAGGGCATCGACAAAATTCCGGGATTGGTGTTAAACAGCAGTGAGCAGAGTGCGCCACATATCCTTCATTTTTCGTATCCGGGATTAAAACCCGAGGTGATGGTCCATGCTCTGGAAGAGATGGGCATGCTCGTATCAACCAAATCCGCTTGTTCCTCTAAATTAAGCGAACCCAGCCGGGTCCTGTTAGCGATGGGGAAGGACATGGACGTTGCTTCCTCCGGAATTCGTATCAGTCTTGGCAAAGAGCATCAGCTCAGCGATGCAGCGCGACTAGTCGAAGTCTTGGCAAAAGTTTGCGGGAACCTGCGTCCCATTATAGAAAGAGAGGGTAACCGGAGATGATGACTTACGATAAACTGCTGCTTCGCTTTGGCGAATTTACCCTAAAAGGCAAAAACCGCAACCGATTCGAGAGATCGGTATTGAATCATATTCGAAGCGTGCTCAAACCGTTTCCGGGAGCAAAAATCGTAAAGGAATACGGCCGCTTGTACGTCGAGCTTAACGGGGAGTCACCCGAGGCTCTGATCCAAGTTCTAAAAAAAGTATTTGGTCTTGTTTCCATCAGTCCGGTTCGCGTATGTCCTTCCGAGCTTGACCGCATTATCGAAACAGCGATTGATTTTGTGGGACAGAAGGAACTGGCTGACCCGTCGACCTTCAAAGTCAATGCGAGAAGGGTGTGGAAACAATTCTCACACTCCTCGCAAGAGATGAACCATTTCGTCGGATCGCCTTTGCTGCGAACATATCCCCAGCTTAAAGTAAAGGTAAAGCAGCCCGATATGGAGCTTCGCGTGGAAATTCGGGAGAACGAGACGTATTTGTATTATGAAGTAATCCCAGGCGCCGGCGGGTACCCGATTGGTACGAATGGGAAGGCCATGCTGCTCCTCTCGGGGGGGATTGATAGCCCTGTAGCGGGCTGGTCGGCCATGCGCAGAGGCCTTGAAATTGAATGTGTACACTTCTACAGCTTCCCTTACACGAGCCAACTGGCGAAGGAAAAGGTAATGGAGCTAACCAGGCTGTTATCGGGCTTCACCGGCAAAATCAAGCTCCACCTGGTTCCGTTTACCGATGTACAGACTTCATTTGTCGGTATCGGCCAGGATAATCTGATCATTACGTTTATGCGCAGAGCGATGTTACGGATTGCTTCCTCGCTTGCGGAGCGGGAAGGGGCATTAGCTATCGTGACGGGAGACAGTCTCGGACAAGTTGCCAGTCAGACGCTGCCGAGTATGAATGTGATCGGCAGAGCCACCGAGCTGCCGCTGCTGCGGCCGCTCGTTATGATGGATAAGAACGATATCATCAATATCGCGATGGACATCGGCACATTCGAGACATCGATTTTGCCGTATGAGGATTGCTGTACGTTGTTTGTGCCTAAATCACCCACCACTAATCCGAATTTGAAAATCATCGAGAAGGTGGAGGCTTCCATTACCGAGCTACCTGCACGGATCGAGGCAGCGATTGAAGGTACGGAGACTGTGATCATAACCCCGGATAGCAAAATCGGCGAGCTAGGCGAGAAGCATGCGGAGCCCGTGGTAAACGAAGACTGGTTCTAATCGAGGTTCAAGCGAAGGTCAACATAAACAACACCCCAAAGCTTCTTGGAAGCCTTGGGGTGTTGTTTTTATCGCACGTATGGAGTTTCAATTATGACTGGGTAGATGACTTGCGGCGCCCGGCAGATCTCTTTCTCAGATGTCCTGCAGTCAGCACACCGATAATGATGGCAGCTATGAAGAGATATTTTATAAGCTGATGCGCTTCGAAATATCCCAGAAAATGCTTCTCTTCGGTAATCATGGAGGACGCCGTGTATGCAAGCACCGCAGAGCCTACATAGATAATCCATGGGAAACGGTTGATCAGTTTGATAAACAATGTGCTGCCCCATACCACGATGGGTACACTGATGAGCAGGCCTAGCGTTACAAGGATCACATTGTGTTTGGCTGCGCCTGCAACGGCAATGACATTGTCAAGACCCATAGCAGCGTCGGCTACAATGATGGTACGAATGGCAGCACCAAGGCTTTTGCCGGCTTTTATATTGTCGTGGTCATTATTGTCGTCGGTCATCAGCTTGTAGGCAATGCCAATCAGGAGTACACCTCCCACAAGCAGCAACCAAGGGATGTTAAGCAGCCAGACAACGAGGATGGTGGCAATGATACGAAGAATAACAGCTCCGGCAGTGCCGTAGATAATTGCTTTTTTCTGGGTTTCCTTCGGAAGATTACGTGCTGCAAGACCGATCACAATGGCATTGTCCCCGGCCAAGATCAGATCCAAAAAGACAATGTTGATTAATGCAAGAAAAAATTCAGCGGCTGTGGTTTCCATGAATGTCACTCCTCTTAGAATACGGTTCCACCATTAAACAAAGTGGATTAATTATAGGCCTATTTTTCCCGTTGTGCAAGCATAGCCTGGACCATTACCACATATGTGTAGAGTGGGGGTGTTGTTCTAGTGGAGACGATTTTTTTATTGGGACAGATATTGATGATCAACCTTGTACTCAGTGGCGACAATGCCCTGGTTATCGCGATGGCCAGCAAAGACCTTCCCGAAATACATCGCAGACGGGCGGTCTGGATCGGGACTGCAGGGGCTGTTCTCTTACGGTGTATTCTGACTTTTTTGGCGGTGTTGCTGCTGAAAATCCCATTTTTGCAGGCTGGCGGCGCATTACTGTTGATCTGGATCGCAGTCAAACTCATGATGCAAAAGGAACATGACCATGCAAGCTTGGCCAAAGCTTCAACGATATGGGCCGCTGTCAATACAATTTTGGTTGCCGATTTCGTGATGAGCCTGGATAATGTCTTGGCCATTGCGGGGCTTGCAAAAGGCGATCTTTCCTTGATTGTCATCGGAATATTATTAAGCATTCCCATCGTTGTATGGGGAAGCGGGATGATCTCAAACCTGCTTCACAAGTTTCCCGTGCTGCTTTACATAGGTGCCGGCATTCTAGCTTTTACAGCAGGTGAAATGCTCATACAGGATTCTCGCGTAGGGCTGATTCTGGCTTACTGGATGCCTTATGCCCACAATCTGCTGCCAATTGTTATTGCAGGTGCTGTCGTACTCATTGGCGGATTACAGACAGTAAGACGGCCAGGTATGTAACGGGATTTTACTTCAACAGCCTATTCGCGTAAACGGGAGTGTTCAATCCAAAAATGGACGACTGTCTTGTGCAGTTGTCCATTTTTTGTTAGCTTCATGCAGGTATATGAGGCGGGCCTAGGTTATTTCAAGTGGAACAAGCTCGGGATATGGTTTTTTTTGTCGGTTTGGGCTAAAATTAACGTAACTGCTTCTTTTAGAAACCGCTATTTTTGGTGATACATATATTGAAGAGAGGGTGATCAAATGTCCTCCAGAAAAGATTTGGCGTTGGGTATATTCATCGTTGTTGCTGGAGTCGTTATTTTGCTCGGTAAGCTTGGTGTGTTTGGATTTCTGGGAAGAACGTTATGGCCGCTCGTCCTGCTGCTGCCGGGTATTTTTTTGCATATCATGTTTTTTGGTCGCCGTGCCTCTGCCGCAATTCTGATTCCAGGCGGTATTCTGACGGTATATGGCCTTCTGTTCTTCATATGTAATATCGGGGGATGGGGACTGATGGCTTCATTATGGCCTGTGTTAATTCTCGGTGTGGCTGTCGGCTTGTATGAATATTATCTGTACGAGAGCCCGCGACCTGGCGCAGCGCTGCCGGTTGCGCTTGGACTGACGGTGCTTTCCGTTTTGATTTTCATCTTCACCTGGCTTGAGACAGGGGCGTTCTACATTATTGCCCTGATCTTAATCGCAGCGGGCATTTGGATGATCTTTGGCCGCAATCGTTCCGGGCGCAATAATAAATGGAGCAGAGGTTGGTAATTAGTAAGAGGTAAAAGTTGCTGGAAGTTTTCTGAAAAGACTTGATTTTCCCGCTCGTTTACCTATATTATAGGATGTATGTTGAAGCGTCGGCATGTCGTCCGGCGCTTTCTTTGTGGCTCATTCGAACAGAAGGGATTTGAGATATATTTATGCAATCAAGAGATCAGATTCGCAACATTGCCATTATTGCTCACGTTGACCATGGCAAAACAACACTTGTAGACCAACTGCTGCAGCAGTCCGGTATTTTCCGGGAGCATGAGACGCTGCAGGAACGCGCGATGGACTCCAATGATTTGGAGCGCGAACGCGGAATTACCATCCTAGCCAAGAATACGGCTATTACGTATAAAGATTTCTTGATTAACATTGTGGATACACCTGGACACGCCGATTTCGGTGGTGAAGTTGAGCGTATTATGAAAATGGTTGACGGCGTTCTGCTCGTTGTTGACGCTTATGAAGGATGTATGCCTCAGACCAAGTTTGTGCTAGGTAAAGCTCTTGCACATAACTTGACTCCAATCGTCGTTGTGAACAAAATTGACCGTCCGGCCGCCCGCCCAGCAGAAGTGATCGATGAAGTGCTTGATCTGTTCATTGAGCTTGGTGCGAATGACGACCAACTGGACTTCCCCGTTGTATATGCATCAGCCCTAAACGGTACTTCAAGTCTGGATCCGGAGAAGCAAGATGATAACATGCTTGCTCTTTACGAGACCATTATTGACCATATCCCATCCCCTACTGAGAAAGTGGACGAGCCTCTTCAGTTCCTCGTTACCTTGATGGATTACAATGAATATCTGGGCCGTATTGCCGTCGGCCGTGTGAACCGCGGTATCATTAAGCAAGGCCAACCGGTTACCGTTATGCTTCGTGATGGTTCCACCAAGAGTGCCCGTATCGAGAAGCTGTTCGGCTTCCAAGGATTGAAGCGGATCGAGGTTGCTGAAGCAGGTGGTGGCGACATCGTGGCAATCGCAGGTATCAAAGACATTAACATTGGAGAGACCATTGCGGATCCACAGAATCCTGAGGCATTGCCTGTCCTTAAAATTGATGAACCAACCCTGCAAATGACGTTCCTTGTTAACAACAGTCCTTTTGCCGGACGCGAAGGCAAATGGGTAACATCCCGTAAGCTGCGTGACCGCCTCTTCAAAGAACTGGAAACGGACGTAAGTTTGAGAGTGGATGAGACGGAGAGCCCTGATGCCTATATCGTATCGGGACGCGGTGAGCTTCACCTCAGTATTTTGATTGAGAATATGCGTCGTGAAGGTTATGAGCTTCAAGTATCCAAACCAGAAGTTATCGTTAGAGAAATTGATGGCGTCAAAATGGAGCCGATCGAACGTCTTATGATCGATGTACCAGAAGAAAGCATGGGTTCTGTTATGGAAAGTCTCGGAACACGCAAGGCTGAAATGGTGAACATGGTGAATAACGGAAATGGTCAAGTGCGTTTGGAATTCCTGATTCCCGCTCGTGGACTTATCGGTTACCGTACCCATTTCCTGACCTTGACACGCGGTTATGGTATTATGAACCACGCATTCGACAGCTACGGTCCGCTTATTGGCGGTCAAGTGGGCGGACGTCACCAAGGCGTACTGGTTTCCACGGAGAACGGATCTTCAACGTTCTATGGCATGATGTCAGTGGAAGACCGCGGTACCCTGTTCCTGGAACCGGGAACTGAGATTTATGAAGGTATGATTGTCGGGGAGCATACCCGCGATAACGATATCGTCGTAAATATTTGTAAAGAGAAGCAATTGACCAACGTTCGTTCGGCAACGAAGGACGACACGGTTAAATTGAAAACACCGATTATTTTCTCACTGGAACAAGCGCTTGAATACTTGAACGATGACGAGTATTGCGAGATTACGCCGAAGTCCGTTCGTCTTCGTAAGAAGATCTTGAACAAGAGTGAGCGCGAACGTGCAGAAAAGCATCGTAAAATGGCGCAAGCAAATCTATAATAGATAGAGATCTACTTGTCCAAAAGGAGTGAACCTATCATGCAAGAATGGTTTGCCTCGCACCCACTCATCTCTTATATCGTGATTTTTGTGCTGATCACCTACGTTTACAACAAGGTATTCCGGGTGAAACAGAAGCTCCCTCTGTTGAAGGAGATTCTCCTGTATATCTTGATGGCCTTGGGTTCGGCGATACTGCTTGTGTTTCAGATTGATAAGCTGCCGATTATCCAGTGCTTGTTAGTAGCTGTGGCATTGATGCTGATGGTGCGTATTCGATATTTTGTTGAAGATCGTCAGAAGAAGAAGGCTCAAACCGAGCCGAAGTCATAAGCTTTGTAGAAATTTAGCAACTCAGGTAACAACCATACGGCAACTTTTTGTCAGTCCCCATCGTTTATAAGAGAGAGAAGTCAACCAAGGTCCGGTAAATGCTTCGAAATTTGAAGCGTTTATCGGACATTCATCTAATTTGAATGAAATAAGGTGTTATGATATGAAACCTACTCATACCAATCTCCCTCCGAGAGCCAAAAGTGGGGGGAAGGGCAAGAAACAGCCAGTTCCAAAAAAGAAAAAAAGCGCATGGAAATCATTTTTTAAATTCATTCTTATCGTCTTGTTAATCGCAGTAATATCTGCAGCAGGTTATGCCGGGTACTTGCTCTTCAAAGGTAATGAGATCATTGAGAAAAGCGGGATTGATAAACCTGTAGCTCCAGGACAATCTGCAAAAGAAAAACCGATTACGGTGCTTCTCTTGGGAACGGATCATCGCCCGGAGACGGGAACTTACTTGACGGATGTGGTCATGGTTGCCACCATGCATCCAGAAACTAATACGTCGACGCTGGTTTCCCTGCCGCGGGACACACTGATTGAACTCGAAGGATACAAAGCGAGTAAACTGAACGCTTATTACCCAAGGTTTAAAGCGGCCTACAATGCTGCGGAGAAAAAGGAACCGGGCAGCGGCATTCCGGCTGAAGAAGAAATGAAAGTTATGATGAGCAAATATCTTGGCGTTAATATCGACTATGTAACGGTTATCGATTTCCAGGGATTCCGTGAAGTGGTGGATACTTTTGGCGGAGTGGATGTTAACGTTCAGTACAACATGTGTTACCGCGACAGTGCGGATGGGACGGATATTAACCTAACTGCAGGCCCTCAGAAGTTGGATGGCAAGAAAGCGCTGGATTATGTCCGTTACCGTAAATCTCGGAACTGTACGCCGAAGACGAAGGAATCCAATGACTTTGATCGCAATGCCCGTCAGAGTGAGGTACTACACTCGCTGCTCGATAAAATGAAGTCTTTTGGCGGCGTAACTAAAGTGGGTAATGCGTTGGATGCGGTCAGCGACAACATGACCACCGATTTCGAGCAGGAGCAGATCCGCAACTTGCTCACGACTTATTATGATATTGGTAAAGATGACGTTAAATTTATGCCGATTACCGGTGAGTGGAGAAGCCCTAACGTTTACATTAACGACAATGAACTCAATGCAGCGAAACAAGCGCTGCAAGATGAGCTTGCCGGCAAGCATAACGCTGGCGAGCAGGGGACAGAAGCGGATTCTGCAACAACTCCGTGACAATTGAAGGCAAGTTTTATTGTATGCTATAATACAATGTATCAGATGGAGATCATTGTACAGGAGGCCGAAGGCATGTCCTACCTTATGATGCATACGACACACCCATTGATCTGTAATCGGCAGACGGATAAACCTGCCCATGCATTTGTTCGAGCAGATTCCATTTGGGGATGGGAGCCTTTCAGATGTCATCCTTCTGATTCCATGTCTTCTCAGGCGTGTTCATTCGACATGGGTTTCAATTTCACACCGAACAGGCTACAGAACTCCGAATATGATACGGGTCATGTCACTGGCGAAGCAGAAATGCTCGTTAGTCGCGTTGTTATGACCTTAAAAAAAGCCCAGTGAGCTTCACTGGGCTTTTTTGTATGAAATTTGGAGCTTGGTGACGGACAAACTCGGGGAATGACAGGATTTGTCTTATGCTGATTGGTGAGTTTACCTTCAAGAAGGTCTATTTATTATGATGCGGGTTGGCTGGTGCATTCCCTCGGTTATTCGGTTTAACCGATGGAGTACCGTTTTGCTGTACATTCCCGTCTCGCGGCGTTACATCTTTAGGCAGCTGAGGAATGATGCGACCTACGATGTCAGCAAGTTCACTGGCAAGTCCTGAAACAGGATGCCCCTCCTGAATATGCCGACCAAGATCGGCAATCCGGTTTGCAACGTCCAAATCGGCCGTAACAAGTGCATTGGCACCTGCCGGATCGGCTTGAAGGGCTTCCGCGACTGTGTATTTTATGGTTCCGACTTCCGCACGATCTAAATTTCCATCTACATTAAGTCCAACAACAGCCGTTTTTCCCATGACAACACAGTTCGCGTTTTTAACGCCGGGCACCCTCTCGGCAAGTGATTTCAGGTGATTCGCGGTTGTAGCGTCGACTCGTCCGTTGTTATCATTTACGTTGCCAACTCGTCCCGTATTCGTGTTATTCGGAGTCCGGCCGTCTACATTGTTAGTGGTATAACCTCTGTTCCCGCTCATGTTGTGAACACTGTTAGCAGTAGTACCATTGGTTTTACCACGAGGAGAGGGTGATGCATTGTGATTGGCGGTCCCGCAGCCTGCGAGCAACAACACCGTTAGCATTATGGATAGAGCAGCTCTCATGGATTGATCTGTCCTTTCGTAGTAGAGTTCACTAAATGACTTCAGTCGCTACGCTTATTATGTCCGGGACAGAAAGGTTTATGTGTGTACCTGATGAAGAAGCAGTGGAGGGATAAGATGAAAAAAATATTTGTGCTGGATACGAACGTATTACTTCATGATCCTCAGTCGATTTATGCATTCGATGAGCATGAAGTCATCATTCCTGCGGTGGTTCTTGAAGAGATTGACTCGAAGAAACGAAATGCGGATGAAATCGGCCGCAACGCCCGAACGGTTTCCCGATTACTTGATGGTATAAGAGAACAAGGCCATCTTCATGACGGAGTTCTTTTGGAGAACGGCGGGACGTTGAAGGTCGAGCTGAATCATCGCAGCTTCGTCAAGGTACAGGAGTTATTTAGCGAAGCATCCAACGACAACCGGATTTTGGCTGTCGCGTTAAATTATAAATTGGAGGAGGAGCCGAAGGAGGGCGGAAGACCTGTCGTTCTGGTCAGCAAGGATGTGCTTGTTCGAATTAAGGCCGATGTGCTCGGATTAACGGCACAGGATTATCTATCGGACCGTACAGCCGATCCCAGTGAATTATATCCTGGATTCTCTACCTTAAAGGTTCACCCTTCGGTGATTGACGAATTCTACAGCTATCGTTATTTGCCGATCAAACCTCTTCAATTGTCTTATCCACTTTATCCCCATGAATTTGTTATCCTGAAGGATGAGATGGGGTCAGGAAAGTCTGCCCTCCTTCATGTAAATGAGGATGCAACTAGATTGGAGCCCCTTCATTTAAGCAATGAACCTGTTTGGGGCATCAGCGCCCGTAACGCCCAACAGCGTATGGCGATTGAGCTTCTTCTGAATGACGAGATTCCGCTAGTCACCATTACCGGGAAGGCCGGAACGGGAAAAACCTTGTTGGCTTTGGCAGCAGGCCTTTCCAAGGTGGAGGATGAGCATAAATACAAAAAACTGCTGATTGCGCGTCCGGTCGTTCCAATGGGGAAGGATATCGGTTATTTGCCTGGCGAAAAGGAAGAGAAATTAAGACCATGGATGCAGCCGATATATGACAATCTGGAATATTTGTTCGACACCAAAAAATCGGGTGATATCGATAAAATATTGATGGGGCTTGGCAGTATCCAGGTGGAGGCTCTGACTTATATCCGGGGCCGCTCGATACCAGGTCAGTTCATCATTGTGGATGAGGCCCAGAACTTATCCCGTCATGAGGTCAAGACGATTGTTTCCCGGGCGGGAGAAGGGAGTAAGGTGATCCTGATGGGAGATCCGGAGCAGATTGATCATCCTTACCTGGATGCTGTGAGTAATGGGCTGACCTATGTGGTTGAACGCTTCAAGCAAGAAAATCTGAGCGGGCATATTACGTTGACAAAAGGGGAACGATCCAAGCTTGCTCAGTTGGCTGCCGACTTGTTGTAATATATATTTCCCGAGAAATGATTCTCAGAGTAACTTTGGGATAAAGACTGTTCAGATTCATAGGACAGTCTTTTTTCCTTCCCATCGTTAATTAGTAAAATCTGGACTAGATAATTAACAAAAAAGATAGGACAAGAGCACTAGAAGTTTGGTAAAATAAGGGCGTGCGACTATTGAAGGAGTGAAGATGGGATATGAAGCGGAAGAAATATTGGTTCTTATTTGCCATTTTATTGTTGTCTTTATCCAGTTTATCTCCCAGCTTTGACTTCACTCACCATACTAGACGAGAGCCCCCGGGGGATGAACCGAAACCTCCGCAGCAAAGACCGGAGGTACCGGAGACTGATCTGGGCCCGATCAAGGTCGGTGTTCAGTTAAACCCGGATGAACTGAGACAACTTAAAGCTCTTAATGAGCGTTTTATGGAAGAGACCGGTGCTGAGATTGAAATCACGCCTCTGGAAACGAGTGAAACACAGAAAGAGTCGTTTCTGCTCGAGATGTCCCTTGGTGAAGGGCCTGATATTGTATTAACGGATTCACACCTTATTAAAGCGCTTGCAATGAGTGGCTGCTTACTGCCTGTTGATGCTTCTCAAGGCACAATGCCAGGCGAAGATATCTTGAATGGTCTTCTGCCGCCGCTGCAGTGGAACGGGTATCAATGGGGAATGCCGTTTGATATAGACCCCTATATTATGACCTGGCAGACCAAGGGAAAGGGCGGCGAACCATTTAAAGTGCCAGAGAGCCGTCAGGCGTGGCAGGAATATTTGGAGCGGCATAAGGTAAGCCCTGTCCTCTCATTTGACTGGAATGATCCTTATGCGTTCGGTGCGGCGGTTCATTTGCTCGAAGGTGATCCCTCCAAGCCGGATCAAGAGGTGCTCGATATGCTGATTCGCAATCATGGAAGAGTGACAGAATCAGCGCAAGGATCGACAGAGGCAGACGTTAATGGCCAAGAGTCGACCATCTCCGGTAAAGTGGAAGCAGCCGTGGTCATTGGGCCGTATTCGAGCTTTTCAGATCAAGAGGACGTTGGAGTGTCACTTGCATTGGCAATGGGGAAGGCGCATCTGGATACGCCGGTTGTCCGAACTCGAAGTTTTGCGGTTGCCGCACACACGGAATCATCGGCGCTTGCCATGAAATGGATTACGTATATGACTGGCAAAGCGATGCAGCGTGAATGGAGCAGAGCGGCAGGAACGCTGCCCGTTATTTCCGAGTTGTATGTCATGGGTACAAACCTGAGTGATCGGGGCATTTGGCAAAAAGCGGCCGTTCCAGCCCAGGTGCTGCTCTCTCGAAATGAGCCGGCCGCTTTGAATTTTGGTGATTCGGAAGGTTTTCAAACATATAGCCAAGCAGCAAATCGATTGCTGCTTGGCGAAATCACGATCCAACAATATATGGAATTGTACTCGTCTCCTCAACCTTAAAAAAAGCTGCCCAAGTGAAGGGCAGCTTTTTACTATAAATCCAGCTCCATTTTGACCACTAATCTTTGATCTTGGCTGGATACCTGTGTTGCTTTTAAGAAAGACACCAACTGTTTAGGATAAAAATTCATGTCGAATTCGTCCTGCAGGGCTTTGCGCGTGGTGTCAGGCAATTCCAGTCGATTGAATACAAGTTTGTCGACTTGAAACATGATGGCATTCTCCGGTTCGTTGATCACGGTGTATTTTCCTTCAATCAGCAGCGACAGATTTCCGCTCTCACCCGAAGCTATTACTTTTCCATCGTTAAAATGGAAAGCAAAGCTGTTAAAGATTTCATCTTCGGATCTTAAAAATGCGTTGAGATCATCCTCATGGATACCGATGGTATACTCCTTGCCGTTTGTTTTCAGCATATTCTTGCTTCCCTGGACAAATTGCGGCAGGTTTTCCATGGCGCTGGCTAAAGCCTTGAAGTGACGCTTTACTTCGTACAGCCCCACGTTCTCCCAATAAAGGGTGAATTCCTCAATCAACTTTTTCATAGCATCCGGGTTGCCGCTGGCTGTCAGTGCTCCGTCAACCTGCTGTTCAAGTGCCAGCACCCGTTCACGCTGCTTAACAAGGCTGTCCTTTACTTCGGCGAGCTGAGAAGCATTGCGTGCCGCTTCAGCCTGGGCGGAGGCAAGGGAGCGGTACTGATTGTTATATACCGCAAGTGTATCCCGATCATTTTGAATAATGATATCGTAAAAGTCCATGATCCGGAATAAACCGGCTAAGTCTTTTGCAGACAACAGCATAAAGAATAAATGATCACGTTCACCCATGTAATAAGACCGAAGAACAGCTCCTGCCCGATCGCGCCGGTCTTCGATACGCAAGCCCATATCCTTAATTTTAATTTGCAGTTCGCCCTGGAGGCGCTGCAATTCGGCGATGCGTTTGGTTATCCGTTCGATTTCATGGTCGATCTCCACGATGGAGAGACTGTCCTCCAGAAGTTTGCGTGCCTCTTCCGAATCAGGCATAACAGGGCTTACATCCTGCTCGGAATATACCAGAGCGGGAGTCCCTATGAAGCAGAATAACAGGGTTATACACAGCATGACCGGGAGGAAAGTTTTTTTTACTCGTACATTCAAACGGGAGTCCTCCTTGAATGGTTGTTAGTCGAAAGGAATCCAACCACTGTCTGTCCCTTCATTTTAACCAATATATGACGTATACGACTTAATTATCAACCTTCAGGCACTAAAAAAGCGATCCGGCCGCTAAAGCACCTGATCGCTCTTTTAAGTACTCTCGTTCTCTAATTGCAAGGAAAATCCACCAGCGGGCCTCTGTTTGTACAGGTTGAGCGCCGGTGGATTTCAAGCATCGCTTGCACCATTTACCTATTAGAGTGGTTTGCCCATAATGAAGACCGTCCAATAGCTAAAGCCTGTGAAGGTCACGATCATATAAGCCCAGAAGAGAAGAATATAGGTTCTCTCCGTGAATTTCAAATATCCCAGGATCACAAAAAATGCAGTCTGCAGGAAGAAAAGCAGTGCCATTTCAATATGATCTCCGGCAAAGGCCATCAACCCGATAGTCAGGGTGAAAAAGCCAAGGACTCGAAACATCCGTGCCACGATTATATCCTCCTCTCGTATGTACGCACATAATGCTGCTATCAACATTATAGCGTTATGGCAAAAACGTGTAAACGCCTAACTCAAGAAAACCCTTTATTTTTTATTATTAACCAGAAGTAAGACATTGAATTCGTGAATAATTTGGACGAATCTCCCCCTTTTCCCTTCGTAAGAGTATGATCTGTATTCAAAATGGAAATACATTTTAGTATCAAATAGATTCTATGAACTCTATGAGAGGCATAGAAATGAATTAAGCAGTTTTTATACCCTATTCAGCAGCCGATTTACGGTATTGAAGACGGTTATTTTAGGATGTCGTTAGGAGGGTTTTGTGGTATGTCAGCAGTGAGACAGGATGCATGGAGTGCAGAGGACGACCTAATATTGGCGGAGGTGACTCTTCGTCATATTCGTGAGGGCAGCACCCAATTGGCTGCCTTTGAGGAAGTGGGAGAAAGAATCGGCCGGACATCGGCAGCTTGTGGATTTCGTTGGAATAGCTGCGTTCGCAAGAAATATGAGGATGCTATTAGCTTGGCGAAATCTCAGCGTCAAAAGAGAAGTTATTATAAAAAACAGCCTTCGGTAAGTGGACCGCAGGTTGCCGGCTTGGCTGCTCCGGAACTGGAGCACGATGTCTATAAGAATGATGGTGCAAGTGAAGAAACACTGTCCATCGATGCCGTTATCCGTTTCCTTCGTCAGTGGAAGGGCGGGCTTCAGGAAAGTTCACGTCAGTATAAATTGCTTGAGAAGAACTTGCGTGAAAAAGAGGATGAGCTTTCAAGACTCCGCAGTGAGAATCAAAGGTTATTGAAGGAAGTCAGCGAAGTGAAAACGGACTATCATGTGGTCAATGACGATTATAAGGCACTGATTCAGATTATGGATCGGGCACGCAGACTTGCTTTCTTAAATGAAGAAGACGAGGAGCTTAAAACACGCTTCAAAATGGACGCAAACGGTAATCTGGAACGAATCGAATAGGTAAAGGTTATCTTGCTCTAGCCGTAACCCGCATTAGTGCATTCCATGCGCTTTGGCGGGTTATTTGTGCGTATCGAGGATTATTCTGATATATACTAGGACTAGTACTTCGTGGTTGATTACAATAATGGGGGATTATGATGAATATCCATATTATCGGAGCTGGCTCATTGGGGCTATTATACGCGGGTAAACTTGCGAATTCAGGGTGCCGTGTCACGTTATGGTGCCGAAGCGAGGAACAGGCGGACAAGCTTCGGGCTTCCGGCATAACCATCGAGGAGAAGGGGCAGCACCAGGTCGTTGACGCCCATGCGTTCTCGGTCTGTTCATGGTCAACCTTTGCGCAGTCGGGTGGCGCTGGCGATGCGGATTATCTTTTCCTCATGTTGAAGCAGCAAGGGATTGAAGAGATGGCAACGGAGATGCTGGCTCAATATGGTCAAGAACATCGGAGACTAATATGTTTTCAGAACGGTACAGGCCATTTGGAGCGGCTTCAAGACCTGCTGCCGGTATGGACGATCTACGCTGCCATTACTACGGAAGGGGCCAAGCGTTCAAGCAGCGTCTCTGTTATGCATGCCGGTCATGGAACGACGACAATCGGCAAAATGATGCCCGCTGGGAGCCCATTAGATCCTTTCTCTCAAGAAAATCATGAAATTGAACTGGTTAAACAGCTGAATAGAGCAGGATTTGAAGCTTTTTTGTCGAATCAAATGGATGAGATGATTTATCGCAAGCTGCTGATGAACGCAGTCATTAATCCATTGACGGCATTGTGGAGGATTCCTAACGGAGCGCTGTTATCTTCCCCTGAACGAGTCAGGCTCATGAAGCAGTTATATCATGAAGGGATCGCCGTATATGAAGCGGGTGGAATTCCTTACGGAAGCGGGCTGTGGGAATGGATTATATCCGTCTGCCAATCGACTTCAGGTAACACGTCCTCCATGCTTAAGGATGTAATGGACGGCAGAACGACGGAAGTTGCCTGGATTAACGGAAGTATTGTCCGTTTGGGCCAAAAATATGGCATTTCTGTTCCAACACACGAGCTGGTCACGCAGCTCATCGAGGGGATGAATACATAGGGGGTCTTAGCATGGGTTTCTTGCAGGGGCTGTTTCAAACATTAAGTTCTTTTCCGTTCATTCCGTTTTTACTGGTTTATTTCATTGTCTTGCAAAGAAATAAAAATCGAAAGCAAGCGCTGGAGCTGGCCATGGATGTCACCACATTTTTTATGCTGTTTTCGGTCTCCGCCTTGTTTAATAATACATTCCAGTCCAAATTCGGTTTCTATCTCATACTCCTCATGCTGCTCATTGCTGCGGGGCTGATCGGCAGTGCGCAGAACCGCTGGAAAGGCAAGGTTAACGGTAAAAGGCTGCTGCGCGCCGTGTGGCGTCTCGGGTTTGTCAGCATGAGTTTCGGGTATATCATATTCACATTTTTTGGTGTCCTCTCCTACATAATTAAGATGATGTAAGAACAATCTCATAACTAGAATTTTATGATAAATCTGTTTGATCTTTGGGTCAGGCAGATTTTTCAATTTATTGATTTCTGGATTTTTTTGACCACTGGTTGTATAATCGATAAGCATATACCTAAAATCTATGAGGGGGATACCGCAAGATGAAGAAACAAAAGAAATTAATGCTTCTCATGACGTTAATTCTTGCTTTCAGCTCAGTTTTAGCAGCATGTGGAGCTGACAAGAACGATGGCGCCAATAAAGGCGGAACGGCGGACAAGCCTAAAGAGCAAGTCTTCCGTATGAACCTTGCTTCCGACCCTCCTACATTGGATCCGGGCTTGGCTCAGGATAACACGTCGAATACAGTAATCAGTGCTGTGTTTGAAGGTTTGGTTCGGAAGGGTGCAGACGGCTCAGAAGAGCCTGGCGTAGCCGAAAAATGGGATGTTTCTGAAGATGGATTGAAATATGTCTTCACCCTTCGCAAAGATGCCAAATGGAGTAACGGCGATGCAGTAACGGCAAAGGATTTTGAGTATGCATGGAAACGTGTACTTGATCCGAACTTTACTCCAGCATCACCATATGCGTATCAGCTCTATTACATTAAGAACGCTGAAGCTTACAATCTTGGAGAGATCAAAGACGCCAATGAAGTCGGCGTAAAAGCAACCGATGATTATACGCTAGAAGTTACGCTGGCAAACCCAACGCCATACTTCCTCAGCTTGATGTCATTCCAAACCTACTTCCCGATTCACAACTCCGTTGAAGGTAATGCTTCTTGGGCAACCAAACCGGAAACATTGATTGGTAATGGTCCGTTCAAAGTTTCACAAATGACCAAAGGTCAAAAGATCGAGCTTGTAAAGAACGACCAATATTGGGACAAGGATTCAATCAAACTTGAAAAAGTTCAAATGAGTATCGTGAACAGCTCTGCAACTGAACTTTCAAGCTATCGTAACGATGAATTGGATTATGCAGGACATCCAACAGGGAATATTCCGACGGATCAGCTGAATGCGATCAAGAAGGAATTGGGCGATGAACTGATGATCAAAGGTATTTCATCGACGTATTTCTATATCTTTAACACAACAGAAGAACCATTTGACAATGTGAATATCCGTAAAGCTTTCGCAATGGCGATTGATCGTCAGGCGATCGTAGAGAAAATCACGCAAGGTGGACAACTTCCTGCACATGGTTTTGTTCCTCCTGGTATCAAGGGTGAGTCCGACGAGTACCGTAAAGAGGTGCCGGATACTTACTTCGATGAAAATCTTGAAGAAGCTAAGAAACTGCTCGAGCAAGGCATGAAGGAAAAAGGCTATACCACATTACCGGAAGTTACGTTAATCCATAACTCCGATGACAACCACAAGAAAATTGCGCTTGCTATTGCAGATATGTGGAAGAACAATCTCGGCGTTACTGTGAAGGTACAAAACCAAGAGTGGGGCGTATTCCTGAAGAACCGTACGGATTTGAACTATCAAATTGCCCGTTCCGGTTGGGGAGCAGACTATAACGACCCGATGACTTATATCGATATGTGGACATCCAAAGGCGGTAACAACGATACTGGCTTCAAGAGCGAAGAATATGACCAACTTGTGAAGGATGCTTATGCAACTAGCGATAACGCTAAACGCATGGAGCTGATGTCCAAAGCTGAGAAAATTCTCGTTGAAGACAACCAAGTTGTTATGCCAATCTACTACTACTCCAGCGTGTCCCTGGTTAAACCATGGGTGAAGAATCTTCATCTGGATTATAAGGGTGATATCGATTTCACACGTGCATATATCGAGTAGTCTTTTGTAAACCATTTATAAAAGATTACGGTTCGGGATATATATGTGGGGCATTTTAAACCTCATATATATCCCGATTTTTTTGTATGAACACAAGGTTTCCAAATCTTGTGTCCGTTGGTGAAAGTTAAGGGATGCCAGGTCCGTTCTAGAATAATACAATTATATAGACGGCTTGGTTTAGAACAACTGATCAGGAGGCTAGCGAAATGCTGAGGTATGTGGCGAGTAAGTTTTTTTATATGCTTGTATCGTTGTTCATACTGATCTCAGCCACTTTTTTTCTTATGAAAGCCATACCGGGCGATCCGTTTATGGGAGAGAAAAAGCCATCGCCTGAAATTTTGGCGAGGCTGATGGAGCAGTATGATTTAGATAAACCGGTATTTCAGCAATATACGAAATACTTGGGCAATATCGTTCAGGGTGATTTTGGTTTGTCTATGAAAAAACAGGGGCAATCCGTCACTGATATTATTGTTGACACATTTGGCCCTTCACTTCGATTGGGTCTTATCGCGATCGTAGTATCCGTTATCGTGGGTGTCCTGCTGGGGATGCTTGCAGCTCTGTATCACCGCAAGCTGATTGACAACATCGCCATGATTATCTCGGTTCTCGGCATCGCGGTACCGAGTTTTGTACTTGCATCATTGTTGCAATACGTTCTCGCAGAGAAAGCGGGCATTTTCAATGTTATGGGTTTTGAAGGACCGCTTGACTACGTACTTCCTGTTATGGCTCTATCTGCTCAGCCGATTGCATTTATCGCGCGATTAACGCGATCCAGCATGCTGGAAGTACTGCATTCGGATTATATTAAGACGGCGAAGGCCAAGGGTCTTAACTGGTTCGCCATTATGTTCCGTCACGTTATCCGTAACGGGATCTTGCCGGTCGTAACTTATGTCGGCCCAATGACAGCGAACATCATTACCGGTTCGGTCGTTATTGAACAGATCTTCGGTATTGGCGGCATTGGCAAGCAGTTTGTGGAAAGTATCACAAACCGCGATTATACAGTCATTATGGGGATTACCATATTCTACGGCATCTTGCTGATGCTGGCGCGTTTCGTTACAGATATCGTATATGTATTTGTGGATCCACGCATTAAATTGACCGGCGGGAAGGAGAGGTAGACATGGAGAAAGAACAAAGTATGCCTCATCCTGCGGCACTAAACTTGAAGCCTGAAGATTTTCAGAAGATTGGTCCTGATGAGAAACAATCCGAGGTAATACAGCGTGAAAGTTTGTCCTCCTGGAGAGATTCCTGGGAAAGATTGCGCAAGAACAAGCTTGCTATGTCCGGCTTGATTATTATGATCCTGATTGTCATCATGGCCATTATCGGCCCGATGATCTCTAACTATGATTATGAAACGAATGATTTGATGAATACGAATATGCCGCCTTCATCAGAACATTGGTTTGGAACCGACGATCTGGGCCGCGACGTTTTTGTTCGTACTTGGATGGGTGCTCGGATTTCCTTGACCGTTGGTCTTGCAGCAGCTGCGATTGACTTGATGATTGGTGTAATATATGGCGGCATCATGGGTTATTTCGGTGGCCGTATCGATGAGTTCATGAATAAGTTTGCCGAAATTTTGTATTCCATTCCGTACCTGCTCGTTACGATTTTGCTGTTGGTTGTATTTGAACCAAGTTTAGGAACGATCATACTCGCCTTAACTATCACCGGTTGGATTAACATGTCCTGGATTGTGCGGGGCGAGATTATGCAGCTTAAGAACAGAGAATATGTCCTCGCTTCACGTTCGATGGGTGCGGGAACCGGGCGCCTGTTGTTCCGGCATTTGATTCCGAATGCGATGGGTCCGATTATCGTTACCTTGACCCTGTCGGTTCCAAGTGCGATCTTTGCCGAGGCTTTCCTGAGCTTCCTTGGTCTTGGAGTTCAAGCACCGGTTGCTTCATGGGGCTCCATGATTAATGATGCCCTGTCCGGATGGATGTACTATCCATGGCGGATGTTGTTCCCTGCTCTATTTATCAGCTTGACGATGTTAGCATTTAACATTTTCGGTGATGGATTGCGTGATGCGCTGGATCCGAAATTGAAAAAATAGGAGGTGGGAAGGTATGGAACCGATCTTGCAGGTAAAGGACCTCAACGTATCGTTTCGTGTTCGCGGCGGTGAAGTAAAAGCAGTCCGCGGCATGAATTTTGAAGTCGGCAAGGGGGAGACGGTTGCCATCGTCGGTGAGTCCGGAAGCGGTAAAAGTGTTACCGCCCAGACCATTATGCGATTGATTCCGTCCCCGCCCTCAGAAATAAAAAAGGGTGAGGTCATTTTCCAAGGACAAGACCTTCTCAAAAAAACAAATAAACAGATGGAAGCGATTCGCGGCAAGGATATCGGGATGATCTTCCAGGATCCAATGACGTCGCTAAACCCGACCATTCGAATAGGTAAGCAAATTACGGAGGTGCTGATCAAGCACCAGGGGATGTCTTTCTCCGAAGCCAAAAAACACGCCATAGAAATGTTGAAGCTGGTGGGTATCAAAAATGCGGAGGAGCGCTTCAATCAGTATCCGCATGAGTTCTCCGGCGGTATGCGGCAGCGTGCGATGATCGCGATTGCGCTTGCATGTAAGCCGACCCTGCTGATTGCGGACGAACCGACGACGGCACTCGACGTGACCATTCAGGCACAGATTATGGACGTTATGAAGGAAATGCAGGAACGCTTAGGCACATCGATCATTCTGATCACGCATGACCTCGGTGTTGTTGCTGGCATGTGTGACCGTGTCATCGTAATGTATGCAGGTGAAGTGGTGGAAACGGGAACGAAATGGGAGATTTTCAAAAACCCGCAGCATCCTTATACCAAAGGTTTGCTTCGCTCCATGCCGCGTCTGGATCAGAAGAAAGACGAACCGCTGATTCCGATTATCGGAACACCACCGGATCTGATCAAACCGCCTGTAGGCTGTCCGTTCGCCGCTCGCTGTGATGAAGCTATGCGAATTTGTGAACGGGTGGATCCGGGCGCAACGGAATTTAGCGACACGCATATGGCGCGCTGCTGGAATCTGCATCCGATGGCGAAGGAGGCGCAGGGTTCATGAAGGATAACCACTTGATTGAGGTAAAGGGCCTCAAGAAGTATTTTAACGTGGGCAAAGGACAGATTCTTAAAGCAGTTGACGACCTGAACTTCTATATCCGTGAAGGCGAAACGCTTGGCATGGTAGGAGAGTCGGGTTGTGGTAAATCAACAGCAGGACGGACGATTCTCCGTCTCTATGAACCTACGGCCGGCAGCGTTAATTTTAACGGAACGGATATTTACAAGCTGTCTCCGGGCAAGATGAAGGCGATGCGCCGCGATATGCAGATGATCTTCCAGGATCCGTATGCCTCGCTGAATCCAAGATTCACGGTGTCGGATATTATCGGAGAAGCTTTGGATATTCACGGCATGGCCGGCAGCCGCGCCGAACGCAAGAAGCGGATTGAGGAGCTGCTGGATATGGTCGGCTTGAATAGTGACCACTCGACGCGTTACCCTCATGAATTCTCCGGCGGTCAGCGTCAACGGATCGGGATTGCTCGTGCTCTTGCGGTAAACCCTAAATTCATCATATGCGACGAGCCGATCTCGGCGCTTGACGTTTCGATTCAGGCACAGGTTGTCAACCTGCTCAAGGATTTGCAGGACCGTCTGGGCTTGACCTATCTCTTCATTGCGCATGACCTGTCCATGGTCAAGCATATCAGTGACCGGGTAGCGGTTATGTATTTGGGTAAAATGGTGGAGCTAGCAGACAGTGAAGAGCTGTATGCAAATCCGATCCATCCTTATACCAAGACCTTGTTGTCCGCAATTCCGATTCCGGATCCAGAAATTGAGGCAAACAAAAAGCGTCTCAAGCTGGAAGACGATATGCAGGGGCCGATTTCAGCTGCCAAAGGCGAAGACGGAACGGTTCAACTGGATGTGAAGGATTCGGAATTGGTCGAAGTGTCCAAAGGACACTGGGTTGCAAAAGCCTACGCTTGAACAAGCGGACCTGAATATGAGAAAGCTGCTTCAAGAATAGCCGCTGGCATCGTGCCGGCGGCTATTCTTTTCCTTTGACGCAGAATGCCAACATTCGGTACAATCAAGAAAGGCAAAATGTTATAGAATAAATTAAATTTCATGCACAATCTAGATTTGGTTGCGACGTAGAATAGGAGGAATACCTCATGAATATCGTTCCGGAACCATTATCCCTCGCTTCGCGTCTCGCTCAGGATTATATTCATCATTTTGACCGGGTAAGCGGGTTCTACGGTGAAGATTACCGCGGCGAGCACAGCTATGCAGAGCGGGTACAATGGCTGGATCTTTCGGAAGACAAACGAATTCAGCGTAAAGCGCTGGCAGATTGCCTTCGGACGTATAATCAGAAACACAATGATCATCCCGCTGTACATAAATCACTCCAACTTCTGGAGCAGCCAGGAACGGTTACCATGGTTGGTGGACAACAAAGCGGTTTGTTCACCGGACCTCTGCTTGTCATATATAAAGCAATTACCGTCATTCAAGCGGCCCGTGAAGCGGAAGAGCGCTTGAATCGTCCTGTCGTGCCTGTATTTTGGATCGCCGGGGAGGATCATGATTGGGATGAAGTGAATCATACGTACTTCCTGAGTCAGGATCAGCAGCTTTCCAAGATCAAGCTTGATGCCAAGGACGGACTCAGGACGTCGGTTAGTTATACTAACGTTGCTGAGGAAGATTGGAATACAATGCTGGCAGAGCTCCAGATTCAACTGGCAGACAGCGAATATAAGGCGGATCTGCTGAAGATGGCTAGGGAATCGTTTGACGGTTCGGCTGGATTCAGCGAGGCATTTGCTAAACTCATCAGCTGTATGTTCGGCAAATATGGGCTAATACTCCTGGATTCTGCAGATCCGGGACTGCGGGCGTTGGAAGTGCCCGTATTCGAATCTTTGATTACCCGCAACGAAACAATGGGACTTTCGTACCAGCAGGCAGCAAGGGATATCGCAGGTTTGGGTTATGAAGTGCAGGCTGATGTATCCGAGAATGGGGCCAACTTGTTCTACTTGCATGAAGGCAGACGCTTGCTGCTTTACCGAGAAGGACGTGTATTCTCAGACCGGAAAGGCATCATTACGCTCACGGAGGAAGAACTGCTTCGGGATTTGCATCAGCATCCTGAACGCTTCAGCAACAATGTGCTGACCCGTCCAATTATGCAGGATTCGCTGCTGCCCGTGCTCGGAACGATACTCGGTCCAGGCGAGATTTCTTATTGGGCGATTACGCGCTATGCATTTTCCGACTTAGGTTTGCAGATGCCGCTGATCATCCCGAGAATGTCATTCTCCATCGTTGATGGAACCGTCCATAAGCTTATGGAGAAATATGGATTGTCCTTCGAGGATGTTCACCTCCGTTTGTCTGAGAAGCGTGAGGCTTGGCTTGCCAGCAAGGATGAGTTGAATCTTGAGGAACGATTCAGTCAAACCCGGGAACAATTTGAAGCATTATATCAGCCTTTAATAGAAGATCTTGGCAAAATGCAAAGTGGACTGTTAAAATTAGGTCTAACCAATAAAGAAAAAATATTGGAGCAGATGGATTACCTGTTAAGTAAATCCCGGAATGCCTTGGAACAGCAGCATGAGGCCGCACTGGCACAGTGGAAACGCATTGAACAGACACTGATGCCGGAAGGGAAACCCCAGGAGAGGGTGTATAATATCCTGGAATACATGAATCGTTATGGATTGAATCTGGTGGATCGCCTGATGGAAATCCCATACGTTGCTTTGGGCATTCACAGGGTCGTTTACGTATAATGATCAGGAATTCAATTATCAGATCATAGGAGGCCGTTAAATGAGCTCATCATCAATACAAACCAGCAATATTACCGACTTGAAACTGGCACCGGAAGGTCATTTGAAAATTGATTGGGTGAAGGCGCATATGCCGGTATTGAACCGGGTGCGTGAACAATTCGAGAAAGAACAGCCATTCAAAGGGTTGAAAGTCGCCATCTCCTTGCATCTGGAAGCCAAGACCGCTTATCTGGCGAAAGTCGTTCAGGCTGGCGGAGCTGAAGTGACAATTACGGGCAGTAATCCGTTGTCTACTCAAGATGATGTGTGTGCCGCATTGGTAGAAGACGGGATCACGGTGTTTGCCAAGTATAACCCGGATCCTGCAGAATACAAGCAGCACCTCATTTCAACACTCGAGACCAGACCCGATCTGATCATTGACGATGGCGGGGATCTCGTAACGATCCTTCACTCGGAACGTACGGATCTGCTTGAAGGAATTCGAGGCGGTGCGGAAGAGACAACGACAGGCATCCTGCGCCTGAAATCTTTGGAGAAGGAAGGCTCTCTGAACTTCCCGATGGTTGCCGTGAATGATGCATACTGCAAATACTTATTCGATAATCGTTATGGTACTGGACAATCGGTCTGGGACGGAATTAACCGGACGACCAACCTGGTGGTTGCAGGCAAGACCGTCGTTGTCGTAGGGTATGGCTGGTGCGGGAAGGGCGTCGCCATGCGTGCCAAAGGTCTTGGTGCCAACGTCATTGTGACCGAGATTGATGCAATTAAGGCCGTTGAAGCTTATATGGACGGCTTCCGCGTCATGCCAATGCACGAAGCAGCCAAATTGGGAGACTTCTTTGTCACCGTCACGGGTAACCGCGATGTCATTAGTGGGGAAGACTTTGATGTCATGAAGGACGGCGCCATTTTATCCAATGCCGGTCACTTCGATGTGGAAGTCAATAAACCGGATTTGTCAGAACGGTCTCAATCGGTTCGGACGGTTCGGCGGAATATTGAAGAATATCATCTGAAAGATGGTCGTAAGATTTATTTGCTTGCCGAAGGCCGTTTGGTGAATCTGGCGGCAGGTGACGGACATCCGGCAGAAATTATGGATATGACGTTTGCGCTTCAAGCTTTGTCTCTCAAACACGTGAATGATCAGTACAAGAACATCGGTAACCACGTAGTAAATGTTCCTTACGAATTGGATGAACAGGTTGCCTTATATAAACTGGAAAGTCTAGGTATTACAATCGACAGTCTGAGCGCTGAGCAAAAGTCTTACTTGGACAGCTGGGCTCAGCACTAAACAGCAGCAGCTTTAGATCATTTGCAAACCTCCTTTCCATCCCCGAGTGGGATGAAAGGAGGTTTTTTGTGCGAATGTCCTGAGAGAAAGTTCCAAAAAAACAAATGCTCGTTAGAAGGTATTTGATTCTTGACGCCGAATCTATTATCCTAAAGTGGTGGAAAGTGGTGCAAAGTGGGGAATCGGGGTTAAGGGGTGGAGTGCCTGATGTTCATGGGGGAGTTTCAACATAGCATCGACGATAAGGGGAGAATCATCATCCCTGCTAAATTTCGTGACCTCCTGGGCACCTCGTTTATCGTAACCCGCGGATTGGACAATTGCCTCTTTGTATACCCCAAAGATGAATGGGCCATCATGGAGCAGAAGCTCAAATCCCTGCCACTCATGAAGTCGGATGCACGCGCATTCACCCGGTTTTTTTTCTCCGGGGCGACGGAATGTGAATGGGATAAACAGGGAAGGGTAAATTTGCCGGGCAATTTGCGCGAGTTCGCCAAGCTCGAGAAGGAATGCGTTGTCATCGGCGTATCGAGCCGAGTGGAGATCTGGAGCAAGGAGCAGTGGCAGGATTACTATCAGCAGTCGGAGGAAGCATTCAACGACATTGCTGAGAAGCTGGTAGACTTTGATTTTGATTTATAACCAGCTAGGAACATCGTATTGAAATGGACAAGTTACACTTAAAAATCATGAATGAGACACAATGGAGGGCTGCAGCTTTGTTCCATCACATCACAGTGCTTAAGCAAGAAGCAACAGAAGGGCTGCGCATCAAACCAGACGGTATATATGTTGACTGTACGCTCGGGGGAGCAGGGCACAGCTCGCTTATTGCTTCCCAACTAAGTTCGAAGGGCCGGTTAATCGCACTGGATCAGGACGACTGGGCATTGAATAATGCCCGGGAAGTCATGAAGCCTTATGTGGACCGGATCACTCTTGTCAAAACCAATTTTCGTGATTTGGAGGAGGTGCTCCGAAACGAAGTGGAGGTTGACGTGAACGGGCAGCCGCAAGTTGACGGTATACTGTTCGATTTGGGCGTATCCTCTCCGCAGTTCGATGAAGGGGAGAGAGGCTTTAGTTACAACCATGATGCCCTGCTGGATATGCGGATGGATCAGTCCGCTGAGCTTACCGCAGCCAAGATTGTAAACGAATGGCCAGAACAGGAAATCGCACGAATATTGTATGAATACGGCGAAGAGAAATTTTCAAGACGAATTGCCAAGGTCATTGTTGAAAGAAGGGCACAGAGTCCTATTCAAACAACGGGTGAGCTTGTCGAAATGATTAAGGAAGGAATTCCGGCCGCAGCTCGGAGAACGGGCGGCCATCCGGCGAAACGAAGCTTTCAAGCGTTTCGGATTGCGGTAAATGATGAGCTTGGCGCATTCAAAGATGCGCTTCACCAAGCCGTGAGATGTCTTGCACCAGGAGGAAGAGTTTCAGTAATCACTTTTCACTCGCTCGAAGACCGGATATGCAAACAGATTTTTAACAGCTACATTCCCAAGTGTACGTGCCCTCCAGACTTTCCGATGTGTGTGTGCGGAGGCGGCCAAGGTGATCTGAAACTGGTGAACCGCAAACCGCTTATGCCCTCTGCGGAAGAGATTGAGAGTAATCCAAGGGCACGATCAGCGAAGCTGCGGATTGCGGAGAAACTGTAGAAACATAAAATCCCTGAAGAAGGAGAATCAGCCATGGCCTACACACGCGGCAATTTAGCCGTACAGGAGAGACAGAATGAAACGCAGCAGTCCGCTTATCTCGAGAAGACAAAAGTCGTCAAACGTCGTTCCCAGCTTCCGCAAAAAGAAAAGCTGCTGTATATGTTGTCCGTGGTGTTTGTGGTTGCCGTCATGGGCGTCATTGGCATGAGTCATGTTCATTCCTATGACTTAAATCGGCAAATTCATGATACCGACAATAATATACTCAAAGCGAAACGAAATATTGATCAGCTTCAGGTTGAAAAGCAAACACTGGAGACGCAAATATTGGACAAGGCAAAAGAGTTGGGTTATGTGCCTATTGAGGATAAAAATACGATCCATCTATCACCCGTCTCGGGTTCATCCGGGACACAGAATTCGGACTCGGGACAAAATGATTGAAGTGTGAGGTTTTGACCGATGATAAAAAAAATCAAACTGCGTACCGTGCTAATAGGGGGATGTATAACCCTCTTTTTTGCTTTATTGATTGGTCGGGTCTTTTGGCTGCAGGTAATCGATAACGACTTCTGGAAGGAACAAGCTTTATCGAAATGGTCGCGTAAACAGGATCTTCCGGCCACGCGAGGGACGATTATGGATCGGGACGGCGATATTCTTGCCATGGATGCGCCTGCCTTTACGGTCATTGTGAACCCTGCGGTCATTCAGGCTAACGGCATGGAGAATGAGGTCGTTAAAGAGCTGCATGAGATTCTCGACAAGGATGAGGGCGAACTTCGTGAGCTGGTTAAAGCTAAAGACGATAAAGGGGAATACCTCAAAGGCCGTGAAGTCCGCAGTGAAGGATGGAAGATTGACCAGGAGAAGATGGAAGAGGTTAAAGAGTTTAGTGAAAGCTTGAATCAAAAATTAAAGGCTGCCGGTAAGGTTCCCGATTCGGGCATCGGCTTTCAGCGAGAGTCAAAACGATTCTATCCCAAAGAGACATTGGCTGCACATATCTTGGGCTATACCGATCGTCAGGGTAACGGTATCGGAGGCATTGAGCAGTATTATGACGACAAGCTGAAGGGAACCGACGGATTCGCTTCTTACAAGAGTGACAAGAAGGGGGTCAAGCTGCCGAGTGAGAACGATTTATATCAGCCTGCAATAAATGGGAAAAATTTAGTGCTGACGACCGACGATACAATCCAGTATTATATCGAGGAAGCGATGCGCGACACGTATAACCAATATAAACCAATCAGTATGACGGTAATCGCAGCGGATCCGAACACGATGGAAATACTGGGGATGGCCAATATGCCGACTTTTGATCCCAATACATATTCGAAATGGAATCAAAAGAATTTTAACAATCATGCCGTCCGGTCCATCTATGAACCGGGATCGACTTTCAAAATTGTAACGCTGGCCAGTGCAGTTCAGGAGAAGCTGTTTAACCCGGGTGCTATTTATCAATCCGGATCCATAAGAGCGGGTGGAAGAACTCACCGGGATATTAACAGCGTAGGCTGGGGCCCTATCACCTACTTGGAAGGCGTCAAGAAGTCGAGTAACGTTGCTTTTGTCAAATTGGGATTCGAAATGCTTGGTAAGGAACGATTTACCAACTACATTCGTGAATTTGGGTTTACGAAGAAAACGGAAATTGACCTTCCGGGCGAAATTCTAGGTAGCATAAATATGACTTATGATTCCGATATTTCAACCATGACTTACGGTTACGCCGTATCCGTAACGCCTATTCAACAGATTGCTGCTATTTCGGCAGTGGCCAACGGAGGCAAGCTCATGAAGCCTCATATGGTGAAGCAGATCGAGGACCCTAACACGGGCAAGGTTGAGAAAATCGAGCCGGAAGTTGTGCGTCAGGTTATATCTCCTAAGGCCGCAAGAGAAACAGGGACTTACCTTGAGCAGGTCGTAGCCGACCAATCCATTGGTACAGGTAGGCTTGCGTATATTGATGGCTACCGGGTTGCGGGTAAAACCGGTACCGCTATAAAATCCGGCGGCGGATATAAAGACCGTTCGAAACAAGTGGTTTCGTTCATCGGGTACGCTCCCGTCGAGAATCCGAAGATTGCCGTGCTGGTCATTATCGACGAACCAAACGTGGAACAGGGCGGCGGTAAGCTGGCAGCACCGATATTCAAAGAAATCGTCTCCAAGACCTTGAATTATTGGGGCGTTCCCAAATCGAATGAGGCTCAGGATAAAGAAAAATCGAATGCAGGCACGACGCAGAAGGATTCCCTGAAAGCACCAGACTTTACGGGGCTGAAGCTGAGTGACGTAAAAGCCAAGCTGCTGAAAGATGGAGTGGCATTTGAGACCTTGGGCAACGGAAACACGGTGAAAGAGCAATATCCGCCTGCAAATGCGATCATTAGTGCAGGGCAACGGATCTATCTTCTTACTGAGGATAGCCCAACGATGAAAATCCCGAATTTAGAGGGTGAATCGCTCAGGGACGCCATGGAAGTACTCACCTTGATGAAAGTAAAGGTTAATGTTCAAGGTGAGGGCTACGTTGTTTCGCAATTGGAAGCCAAGGAGAATGGCCAGCGAATCGTGCAGTTAACCCTGAAATCGGCGCAAGAGTTAATAACGGGAAGCAGCAGCTCCGATGAAACATCATCCGCTGGCAACGAAGATCCTAACGGGGAAGAATCCAACGATGAAGAAACTGAAACAACAGGCAGCGCAGGAGGGGAATAGCTTGTTCTAACCCGGGTTTGTCCCGAATACTCATGTGAAGAACGCATAATCATGAGCTTTCGGGTTCAAACAGGGAGGGAAGCTTAGGTGAAAGTATCCAAGGTATCGCAGCGGAGAAGACTGCTCTGGAGCCTGCTGCTGCTGCTCTTGCTGTTCTCTGCACTGATCATCAGACTGGCTTATGTGCAGATTGGGAAAGGTGCGGAGCTGTCTGCGAAGGCGGAGAACCTCTGGCGCCGTGACATTCCGTTTGCGGCACAGCGTGGTGAAATTTTGGATCGTAACGGAACCGCATTGGTTACGAATATAACGACACCGACCATTTGGGCGATTCCTGTACAAATCAAAGATCCGGACCATACGGCTGAGACCTTGGCTGGGCTCATCAGCATGGACAAAGCCGATATCAAGAAAATCATTACGAAACGTTCGAGGTTGGAACGGATAAATCCCGGTGGACGAAAAATTACGATGGAGCTGGCTCAGGAAATTCGTGATTTGAAGCTGCCGGGTATCGTTGTTGCTGAGGATAACAAACGGTATTATCCCTATGGCGATCTCGCAGCCCATATTTTGGGGTTCACAGGGGCCTACAGTCAGGGACTTACCGGCTTGGAAGCCATGCATGATGACAAGCTGAAGGGCTTTGAAGGCGGAATATCCTATCTGTCCGATGCAGGCGGAAGAATCATGCCGGGCTCCTCGGAGAAGTATGTCGAGCCTCGTGATGGTCTGAATCTGGAGCTAACGATCGATAAATCGATCCAGTCCATTATGGAGCGGGAGCTTGACCAAGCCATGGTGAAGTATCAGGCGAATGGGGCTTGGTCGATTGCCATGAATCCCAAGACGGGCGAGATTTTGGCGATGGCCAGCAGGCCGGGTTATTCTCCTGCCAATTACCAGCAGTTTTCAGCCGAGACGTATAATCGCAACCTGCCGATCTGGATGACCTATGAACCGGGCTCGACGTTTAAGATTATTACGCTTGCCGCTGCCCTTGAAGAGGACAAGGTCAATCTGAAGAACGATCACTTCTTTGACAGTGGGGCGGTAGAGGTCGGTGGAGCAAGACTGCGCTGCTGGAAAAAAGGCGGTCATGGCAGCCAGACTTTCATGGAGGTTGTCCAGAACTCCTGCAACCCTGGCTTTGTGGCGTTAGGTCAGAAGCTGGGCAAGGAAAGCCTGTTCCAGTATATCCGCGATTTTGGCTTTGGGGCCAAGACGGGCATCGATTTGAATGGGGAAGAGAATGGCATCCTGTTCAAACTCGCTAACGTCGGTCCGGTTGAGTTAGCCACAACGGCATTTGGGCAGGGAGTATCAGTTACGCCGATCCAGCAGGTTGCGGCAGTGTCCGCGGCCATTAACGGCGGCAAATTGTTTAAGCCGCATGTGGCCAAGGCGTGGGTCAATCCGGAGACGGGCGAGACGGTTGAGGAAATCAAGCCGGAGCTCGTCAGACAAGTGATCTCGGAAGAAACATCCAAGCAAGTGCGCGAGGCGCTCGAGAGCGTTGTCGCCAAAGGGACCGGACGTCCGGCCTTCATTGACGGTTATCGCGTCGGAGGGAAGACGGGAACTGCCCAGAAGGTTATTAACGGCCGCTACTCGTCGACCGAGCATATTGTATCGTTTATCGGATTCGCACCTGCCGATGATCCTGAGATTGTGGTGTACACTGCGGTAGATAATCCGAAGGGCATTCAGTTCGGTGGTGTCGTAGCTGCTCCAATCGTACAGAACATCCTGGAGGATGCGCTGCATTATATGAAGGTTCCACCGCGTAAAGATCAGCTTGCCCGCGAGTATAAATATGGCGAGACGCCAACCGTGACTGTGCCGAATTTGGTCGGAGCGACCATTCAGGATCTGTATGAGGATCTGAATATGAATTTCATGCTGGCCAAGTCCGGGACCGGCAACACGGTGATTTCCCAGGCCCCGAAGCCGGGAAGCCGGGTGGAGCGGGGGGCTACCATTCGGATTTATATGGGTGAAGACCCGGAGGAATCCAAGCACGAACATTAAGGCATCATCTGGTTCACGAGCGGGACGGATGATGCAGATATATAGAGAGAGGGATAACAATGAAATTGAAGCAATTATCATCCGTATTGGCTGCTGCTGTTATCAAAGGATCCGGAGATGTTGAAATAACGGGGATTGAAACAGACTCGAGACAAGTGAAAGCGGGGGATTTGTTCATTTGTCTGCCGGGTCATACGGTAGATGGGCACCAGTTTGCAGCCCAGGCCGCCGACCAAGGCGCTGCGGCATTGGTCGTTGAGCGTAAGCTTGAGGTAGACCTTCCGCAAGTCATCGTGAAGGACAGCCGCTTTGCGATGGCGGGTTTGGCGAATGCCTTTTTTAATCAGCCAAGCTCCCGCATGAAGATGATCGGTGTAACCGGAACGAACGGCAAGACCACGACAACGTATTTGATTGAGTCGATCATGAACGATTACGGTCTGAAGACCGGACTCATCGGCACAATTCAGATGAAATACGACGGCCGTTCGTTCCCGATGCCGAGAACAACGCCCGAGGCGTTGGAGCTTCAGCGTTACTTGAACGATATGGCGAACGCAGGCACCGAGTGCTGCGTGATGGAGGTATCCTCGCATGCGCTCGAACAGGGGCGGGTGAAGGGAACGGATTTCCGGACGGCCATATTCACAAACCTGACGCAGGATCATCTGGACTATCATCATACGATGGAAGAGTACCGCGGGGCAAAAGGGTTATTTTTCTCCCGGCTGGGCAACGCTTTTGCCAAGGATGAATCATCGCGCAAATATGCTGTCCTGAATGCGGATGATGAGGCTTCAGCTTATTTTGCCAAGCAGACGTCAGCGGAAGTGATTACCTATGGTTTGGGAGACGATGCGGATATACGAGCAAGCAACATCTCAATCACCGCTCAAGGGACCTCGTTCCATGTGGATACATTCCGCGGCAGTGCCGATATTTCAATTCGAATGGTAGGGAAATTCAACGTGTATAACGCCATGGCCGCGATTGCTGCCGCGCTTCTTGAGGGAATCCCGCTCGAGGATATCAAGAACAGCCTGGAATCCGTACCCGGAGTCGACGGCCGCGTTGAGGTCGTGGATGAGGGTCAGCCGTACGCTGTGATTGTGGATTATGCACATACGCCGGATGGACTCGAAAATGTGCTGCGTACCGTTAATGAATTTGCTGAAGGACGGGTGCTCACGGTATTCGGCTGCGGCGGCGACCGGGATCGGACCAAACGGCCGATCATGGGTAAAATTGCCGCGAAATATAGCGATGTTGTATTGGTGACTTCCGATAATCCCCGTACCGAAGACCCGGATTTGATCTTGAAGGATATCGAAGCCGGCTTGATTGAGGACGGAGTGGCAACAGAAAGCTACAAGCTCATCGTCGATCGTCGGAAAGCGATCGAAAAGGCTATTGAAATGGCAAGCCCGGGCGATGTAGTATTGATTGCGGGGAAAGGTCATGAGACCTACCAGCTGATTGCGGGCGAAGTGCTAGATTTTGACGACCGCATCGTAGCCAAAGACGCGATAAGGGGCAGACAATAGTGATCCATAAATCATTAAAGAGCATCGCCGACATGTGCGGCGGGACGCTCTCACGTAACCAAGATGACAGCATTATCATTCAAGGGGTCGGTACCGACTCCCGAACCATACAGCCGGGTAATCTGTTTGTTCCGATTGTCGGCGAGAAATTTGACGGGCATGCGTTCGCCGAGAGTGTGCTCGCCAGCGGAGCTGGTGCAGTGCTCTGGCAGAGAGATCATCAACCGATTCCCGTTGACCTGCCACTCATTCTCGTTGAGGATACGTTAACGGCACTCCAGTCGCTTGCTGCGGCCTATTTGTCCGAGAGCCGTGCAAAGGTGATCGGCATTACCGGCAGCAATGGGAAAACGACAGTGAAGGACATGGTGTCCGCACTGCTTGAAACCACGTTTAAGGTTCACAAGACGCAAGGCAATTACAACAATCATATCGGTCTTCCGTTAACCGTACTCGCGATGAAGGAAGATACCGATGTGATCGTGCTTGAGATGGGCATGAGCGGGCGTCGCGAGATTGAACTGCTTTCGACCATTGCGCGTCCGGATATGACGGTGATTACTAACGTAGGGGAAGCGCATATGCTTCAGCTAGGTTCGCGCGAAGAAATCGCCCGCGCCAAGCTTGAAATCATCAGCGGCATGAAGCCAGGCGGCTTGCTGATCTATCACGGGGACGAACCGTTGATCCGTCAAGTGCTTGCTGAAGAAGCTACGGTGAAGCCTGAGGGACTGCGAACGTTTACGTTCGGCAATCAAGAAACCAATGATGATTATCCGACGGGACTCATGTTCCATGCAAGAGGCATCATATTCACTTCGAACCGGCATGCGGGCGAAGGCTTCAGCTTGCCGCTTCTCGGTCGTCATAATGTAGTCAACGCGCTGGCGGCGATGGCTGTAGCGGCCCATTTGGGAATCGGCGATGAAGCCATTCGCAGCGGCTTTGCCAATCTGAAGCTGTCGAGTATGCGGATCGAAGCCGTGGAGACTGCTTTCGGGGTCACCGTGCTGAATGATGCTTACAATTCCAGTCCTACCGCGGTTAAGGCGGCAGTGGACGTGCTTGGAGATATGAAAGGCTACCACCGACGGATTGCCGTTCTCGGGGACATGCTGGAACTTGGTCAGCGGGAAGAGGAATTTCATGCCGAGATTGGAGATTATTTATCTCCGGACAATGCGGATCTTGTGTTCACCTTCGGCCCATTGTCGCTTCACACGGCGAAGAAAGCGAAAGATCGCTTCCCTGAAGGGACTGTGCTTCCGTTTACGGATAAAGAGCAGCTGATCGAGGCTTTGCTGGAGCGGGTAACGGAGAAGGATATCGTATTGGTGAAAGCCTCGCGCGGCATGAGACTGGAACACGTGGTTGACGCCTTGAAGGCCCTGCCTGGCGGCAACAATGGAGTGAGGGGGTGAGCTGATGGACTTTCAATTGCTGTTATTGACAATCGGTGTAGCGTTTGTGCTTGCGGTGATATCGGCTCCGCTGCTCATTCCGCTGCTGCGGCGGATGAAGTTCGGCCAGCAGGTTAGAAGCGACGGTCCGCAGAGTCACTTGAAAAAAGCCGGGACGCCCACGATGGGCGGCGTTGTAATTTTGCTTGCTTTTACACTGACTTATATTAAATTTTCACCTGTCGATACTGATTTCTATGTAATGATCGTAGCCACGCTCGGTTTTGGTTTGATCGGCTTTCTTGACGACTATATTAAGATCGTATTTCGCAGATCATTAGGACTCACGGCTAGACAGAAGCTGTTTGGACAGCTTCTGTTTTCCGGTATTATGTGCTGGTTATTGATCTCCAACGGCCATAGCACGGCAATAAGCGTTCCAGGAATGGATTGGTCCTTTGATTGGGGGCCGTGGTTCTATTATCCGTTCATCGTGGTCATGATGCTTGCGATCAGCAACGCGGTCAATTTCACCGATGGATTGGATGGTCTTCTGTCCGGTGTGAGTGCAATTGCCTTTGGTGCTTATGCCATTGTGGCGATCCAGTCTACCTCGTTTGCGGCGGCATTCTGTGCAGCAGCGATGATCGGCGCGGTTCTCGGTTTTCTGGTATTTAACGCTCACCCTGCCAAGGTGTTCATGGGAGACACAGGCTCTTTAGGAATCGGCGGTGCCATTGGCGCCATTGCTATCGTAACCAAGAGCGAGCTGCTGTTCTTGATCATTGGCGGAGTCTTCGTCATCGAGATGCTATCTGTTGTGCTTCAGGTGATCTCTTTCAAAACCCGGGGCAAACGAATATTCAAAATGAGCCCGATCCATCACCATTACGAATTATCCGGTTGGTCGGAGTGGCGCGTTGTCTTTACATTTTGGGCCGTGGGACTGATACTTGCGGGACTCGGACTTTATATCAACAAGGGGTTGTAACATATGAAGCAGCTAGATGACTATCGGGATAAGCATATCGTAGTATTGGGCCTTGCCAAAAGTGGAGTACAGGTAGCTAAAGTGCTGCATCAAGCTGGGGCTTTCGTCATTGTAAATGATAGAAAGGAAAGAGAACAGTGTCCTGAAGCTTCGGAGCTCGAGGCTTTGGGTATTTCTGTTATTTGCGGTGGACATCCCGATGATCTTATTCATCCCGGTGTGACGCTTCTTGTCAAAAATCCCGGAATTCCGTATTCCGTCCCGCCTGTTCAAAAAGCGCTTGAGCTTGAGATTCCTGTCGTGACCGAAGTTGAAATCGCCTATCACCTGTGTGAAGCTCCGATCATCGGCATTACGGGCTCGAATGGCAAAACAACGACGACAACCTGGGTGGGCAAGCTGCTGGAAAGCGCAGGTCTTTCCCCGATTGTAGCCGGTAATATCGGCACGCCTCTATCTGAGGCTGCAGCAGAAGCAACTGAAAACGACTGGATGGTCGTTGAGCTGAGCAGCTTTCAGTTAAAAGGAACACAGGCGTTCAGGCCGCGCATTGCCTGCCTTCTCAACATTGCGGAAACGCATCTTGATTACCATGGCGGTATGGATGATTATGTTGCATCCAAAGCCAAGCTGTTCGCCAACCAGACTGCGGATGATACCGCTGTGCTCAATTGGGATGATCCCGTGTGCAGAAACCTTGTTCCGTATATCAAGGCGCGCATCGTGCCTTTTTCGATGAGTGAGAGCCTTCGTGAAGGGGTTCACGTAATGCCGCCATATGTTGCCGGTGCTCAGGACTCGATTGAAGACGATCAGGGACGTACCCTGATTTATACAGATGGCGAAGGGTTTACGCATGAGATCATCCGTGTGGAGAACATCGGATTGCCCGGAAGATTTAATGTAGGGAATGCATTGGCGGCCTGTGCGATTGCGATAGCGGCCGGCGTTGCTCCCGATAAGCTGGAAGATGCTTTGTCCAGCTTCCGCGGCGTTGAACACCGCTTGGAATACGTTGCCGAACTTCAGGGCGTATCCTATTACAATAACTCGAAGGCAACGAACTCCAAGGCGACGCACATGGCATTGACTTCGTTCAAGGAGCCTATCGTATTAATCGCAGGTGGGCTTGATCGTGGGTCGGATTACGAGGAATTGATTCCTTCCTTGCAAGGAAGGGTGAAAGCCGTTGTGCTTCTTGGCGAAACGAAGGAGAAAATCGCGAATGCTGCTGCCAAAGCCGGATTAAAGGACATCATCCTCGTCGATAATGGAGAGGACGCCGCCGCGACTTTGACCTCGGCTGTCCAGAAGGCTGCCGGGCTGGCAGAGAGCGGGGATATTGTTCTACTATCTCCCGCATGTGCAAGCTGGGACATGTTTCCTTCCTTTGAGGTACGAGGACGCATTTTTAAAGAGGCGGTGCATAACCTTTAAGTAGGGGGGTGGATAAGCCCCTACTTAGGATGTACGAGGTGGCCTTTCCATGAACAAGAACCGCCAGGCGCCCGATCTGTGGCTGCTTATCTGTATTTTGGCCCTGCTGGCCATCGGAATCGTCATGGTATATAGTGCAGGATCCGTTCTCGCATTTCACGACTATGGCGATAAGTTTTATTTTGTGAAGCGTCAGCTGTTTTTTGCCTGTCTGGGGCTTGCCGCAATGTATTTCACATCGAAGACCGACTATCGGGTTTGGAAGAAATACAGCAAGCTTGCACTGCTGGTCTGCTTTTTTATGCTGATTATCGTACTTATTCCAGGGGTTGGCGTTGTTCGCGGCGGGGCCAGAAGCTGGCTCGGTATCAGCTCGTTCGGTATTCAGCCCTCCGAGTTTATGAAGCTGGGGATGATTCTGTTTCTATCACGCTGGCTTAGTAAGCAAGATTATGATATTACGTCTTTTACTAGGGGGCTTTTGCCGCCGCTTGGTTTGATCGGACTGGCATTCGGATTGATTATGCTGCAGCCTGATTTGGGTACGGGTGCCGTTATGCTGGGTGCTGCGATGATGATCGTTTTTACCGCAGGGGCACAAATGAAGCATCTGGGCTTTCTCGCATTAGGCGGGGTAGCCGGTTTCATTGGTTTGATTCTAACAGCCCCCTACCGGCTGAAGCGGATAACTGGATTTCTCGATCCGTGGTCCGACCCGCTTGGCGCAGGCTATCAGATCATCCAATCCCTCTATGCCATAGGGCCGGGGGGACTTGGCGGACTCGGACTTGGCATGAGCCGTCAGAAGTACGCTTATGTACCTGAACCGCAGACAGATTTTATTTTTTCGATCTTGGCCGAAGAACTTGGGTTTATTGGCGGTTTGATTGTCCTGCTCTTGTTCGCTGCCTTGGTGTGGCGGGGCATGAGGGTGGCCATGACCGTATCCGATGGCTTTGGAAGTCTGCTGGCTGTTGGTATCGTAGGCATGGTCGCCATACAGGTCGTTATCAATATCGGTGTCGTTATCGGTTTAATGCCGGTGACAGGGATTACGCTGCCGCTCATCAGTTACGGAGGCAGCTCACTGACGCTGATGCTGACGGCGCTGGGCATTCTATTAAATATTTCCCGTTATGCGAGGTGAAGGGTATGCGTGTCGTATTAACCGGCGGCGGAACGGGGGGGCATATTTACCCCGCCGTTGCCATTGCAAGACAATGTGAAAAAGAAGATCCGAAAACGGAGTTTTTATATATCGGAGGCCAGCGGGGTCTCGAAAGCAAGCTAGTCCCCCAAGAGAAGCTGCCGTTTGAGAGCATCGATATCACGGGGTTCCGGCGCAAGCTGTCGCTGGATAACGTGAAGACGATCATGCGTTTTTTCAAAGGCGTGAAGCGATCGAAGGCCCTCCTGAAGGAGTTTAAACCCGATGTCGTGATCGGTACCGGAGGTTATGTGTGTGGTCCGGTGGTTTATGCAGCGGCCAAGCTCGGAATACCGACCATGATTCATGAGCAGAATGCGATCCCGGGCCTCACCAACCAGTTCCTTAGCCGATATGCGGATACGGTTGCCGTCAGCTTTGAGGGATCGGAGTCCTCTTTTCCTAAAGCCAAAAGAACGGTATATACAGGAAATCCACGTGCGACAACGGTATTATCCGCCAATCGTGAACGTGGATTTGCTACGCTCGGCATTCCGGTGGACAGCCAGGTCGTGCTGATCGTCGGCGGAAGCCGGGGAGCCAAGGCGATCAATAACGCGATGATCGGGATGGCACCGTTCATACAGAAGCTGTCAGGCGTACATTTTGTGTTTGTTACGGGCGATACGTATTTTGAGAATACACGGGAATCCATCCTGTCGCAGCTCGGTACTATGCCGAATCATCTTCATATCGTGCCTTACGTTCATAATATGCCGGAAGTGCTTGCGGCTACTTCGTTGATTGTAAATCGTGCTGGAGCTTCATTCCTGGCGGAGATTACATCGCTGGGCATTCCATCTGTACTTATACCTTCACCTAACGTCACCAATAACCATCAGGAGGCGAATGCGAGGCAATTGGAGGAAGCGGGCGCATCCAGCATGATTCTTGAAAAGGATTTGACGGCTGAAACGCTGTTTCGAAAGCTTGAGGAGATCATGACCAGTCGCTCTACCAGAGAGGCGATGTCCGCGGCTTCGAAAAAGCTCGGCAAACCGGATTCGGCTACCGTCATTGTTCAAGAAATCCGCCGGTTAACCGGTAAACGCTAAAACGGCTGGGCGATTGTCACACACCTATGGAGCCTGACATAAGATACTCTATAATCGTGACACACCCATGAGGCCGGCATTACTGACAGCGGCCATCTCTTCATCTAGTTGAAGGAATGGCCTTTTGGTTTTGAAAGTCAAGGGGAGGTTTATTTAAATGCAGCAGTGGAAATCGCTACTATCAGAGGCCAATGTCGGAACCGTATTATGGAATGAACCGCTGGCAAAATACACGACGTGGAAAATAGGCGGACCAGCCGATTGCCTGATTATTCCTGAGAACAAGGAACAGCTCAGGGAACTGGTCACTCTTCTCCATGCCCATCACATACCTTGGACACAACTGGGCCGCGGTTCAAACATGTTGGTTGCCGATAAAGGCATTCGGGGAGCGGTCATCAAGCTGGGCCAGGGATTTGAGGAGCTTCATTTTGAGGGAGAGACGGTAACTGCAGGCGGCAGTCTGTCTTTTGTCAAGCTCAGTGTTCTGGCCGGAAAAGAAGGATTATCCGGTCTTGAATTTGCCGGAGGCATTCCTGGATCGGTCGGAGGGGCCGTCTACATGAATGCAGGTGCCCATGGGTCAGATGTGTCACGCATATTCAAGTCCGCTGACATTGTACTGGAAACAGGGGAATTGGTTACGTATGCTGCGAAAGATATGGCGTTTGATTACCGACACTCCATTCTGCATGAACGAAAAGGGATTGTGACTGAAGCGGTATTTGGGCTCCGAAAAGGAGACCGCAAAGAAATTTCAGCTGTTATGGCCTCCTACAAGGACCGTCGCCGGCGTACACAGCCGCTCCAATCCGCAACGGCAGGCAGTGTGTTTCGCAACCCGCCCGGCGACCATGCCGCGAGGTTGATCGAGGCTGCCGGTCTTAAGGGCCTACGGATCGGGGGAGCAGAAGTTTCTTTACAGCATGCCAATTTCATTGAGAACACCGGTCAAGCGACAGCAGAGGACGTGCTCGCTTTGATGGAACGCATCAAGGAAACCATCTCGGAAAAGAACGGAATTCATATGGTGCCTGAGGTGTACGTTCTGGGCGAGCGGTAAACTCGGAGGTGATACATTGGACAAATTGGTGATTGAGGGTGGAAGGCCCCTATCAGGAACCATTCGTATCCATGGCGCAAAAAATGCAGCTTTACCTATTCTAGCAGCAAGTCTTCTGGCAGAAGGGACGGTAAGATTAAGCAATGTCCCGCATCTGCTGGATATTGAAGTGATGCTCAGCATTCTCAGCCGTCTTGGCTCCAAATGCAAGCATGAGCTGGAGACGGTTACCGTGGATACCTCGTCTGCCAATTCGTTTCATGTCCCGGAAGATTTAATGAAGCAGATGCGATCCTCCATCTTTTTGATGGGACCTCTGCTGGCCCGTTTTGGTGAAGTGACGATCTATCAGCCCGGAGGCTGCGCGATCGGAGAACGTAAGATCGACCTCCATCTTCAGGGATTGCAGGCGCTTGGTGCGGAAATCGAGGAGAGTAACGATAAGATCCATTGCAGGGCAAGCCGGCTGGTCGGGACTGATATTCATCTGGATTTTGCCAGCGTAGGGGCAACGGAGAATATCATGATGGCAGCAGCAACGGCGCTTGGCACAACGGTGCTCACCAATGCCGCCAGAGAGCCTGAAATTCAGGACCTTCAGCATTTCCTGAACAAGATGGGAGCGAACATTATCGGCGCAGGAACGGATACCATCACGATCCATGGCGTGGAGCGTCTGGAGCCTTGCGAGTACGAGATCATACCGGACCGGATCGTAGCCGGCACCGTCATGATCGCAGCGGCCGTCACCCGCGGTAGTGTAACGCTTACAAAGACCAATCCATCTCATTTAACTTCCCTTATACATGTGCTAAAGCGCGCCGGTGTTCAAACCAGTATATGCAATGATATAATAAACATAAGCTGTATGAGCCGACCTAAAGCGGTGGAACGTATTGTGACTTCACCGTATCCTTCGTTCCCGACTGATTTGCAATCCCAGGTCATGGTCTTGCTGTCCTTGGCGGACGGATTTAGCGTAATGAAAGAGACGGTATTCGAAGGACGGTTCAAGCATGTGGAGGAACTCTCCCGTATGGGGGCGGACATTTCCACGGATCTGAACTATGCATTTATACGCGGTGTTCAGAGAATTTATGGAGCTACGGTGGAGGCAACCGATCTTCGGGCTGGAGCGGCGCTCGTCATCGCCGGTTTGGCCGCGCAGGGAACAACCGTGGTGGAGCAAGTTCACCATATTGATCGCGGTTATGATCGTATTGAAAACATGTTCCAAGGTTTAGGCGCTCGGATCTATCGTCAATCTCCGGTGCCAAAACCGCTTGATTTAGCCAATTGAGGTCCTGTGCTTCCCCTCCGGAAAAGGAGGGGATAACAGGTCTTTATGGAGAGAGTGGATATGTCCAAGACACATATGCCTGTCCTTAAGCAGGACAAGCCCAAACCGAAAACAGCCAAAAAAATCATAGGGATACTTTTGCTGCTATTCGTAGCCCTGTTGACGATTCTATTTTTCCGGTCGTCAGTCAGCCAAGTTACCGAGATTCATTTTACAGGCAATACGTTTAATACAAATGAGCAGCTTATCAAGCAAAGCGGACTCCACATCGGAGACCAGTACTTTGGCGTTGAGCCGAAAGATGTGCAGGAACGCCTGATGAAGCTGGGAACGATTAAGTCGGCTGAAGTGGTCAAGAGCTTTCCGGGCGAAGTCAGCGTCGTGGTGACGGAGCATCCTACGGTGGCCTACGAGTTGTCCGAAAGCGGGGAACTTCAAGCCATATTGGCCAGCGGCACCTCAGTTCCTGTTACAGCGAGCGGTATTGCCGTTGAGAAGCCGATTTTGACCAATTGGGCTCCGGACGATCCCAACAAGGCCGAGCTTAGCGAGGTGCTTGCGGAGATTTCGGGCAGCCTGACCTCCGATATCTCGGAAATCATGCCGTCTCCGACGCTGTCTTTTCCGGATCGGATCAAGATGTACACACGTTCCAAGTTCGAAGTCATCACTTCGGTTTCCTTGCTCCGTGACAAAGTAGAGTACCTGAACCAGGTGACCGAAATGGAGCGGCCGGGTATGATTACGATGCTGGAAGCGGACTCTTATGTGCCGTTTGTAGAAGAAGTTGGAGAAGACGCGGAAGAAGGGCAATAACCCCCTACTCAGGGATTGGAATAAATGGTACAATTGAATGTATTGACAACTTGTTTCGGCTCTTCTTTTTTGAATGACTTTTACGGCCTGTTATAGCAAATGTTGGCAGTAAAAAAAATGTTGAAAAAAGAGGGAAAGACCTGCGAGTGTTGAATAAGTAGAAATGTATTCTTTATTATCAAAATTAATTTGCTAAAAACAGGAGGTGCCAGGGCTTGAGCAACAATGACATCATTGTTAGTTTGGACATCGGTACATCCAAAGTTCGTGCTATTATTGGGGAAGTTAATAATGGAACCTTTAATATTATTGGAGTTGGATCTGCCGACTCGGAGGGAATTCGCAAAGGTGCAATTGTAGATATCGACCAGACCGTACAATCCATTCGCAGCGCTGTTGATCATGCGGAGCGTATGGTCGGTATTCAAATATCCGAAGTATATGTCGGCATTTCTGGAAATCATATCGGACTTCAATCCAGCCATGGAGTTGTGGCAGTATCGAACGAGGATCGCGAAATTGGTGAAGAGGACATCGACCGCGTGCTGAAAGCAGCGGAAGTCGTGGCGCTTCCTCCGGATCGTGAAATTATCGATGTGGTTGCTAAACAGTTTGTAGTTGACGGTTTGGAAGGAATCTCTGATCCGCGAGGAATGATCGGCGTAAGACTGGAAGTTGAAGCGACGATTATTACTGGCGCCAAAACGGCAATACATAACCTGTTACGTTGTGTGGAGAAATCAGGCCTGAAAGTAAAGGATCTGGTGCTGATTCCGCTTGGTGCCGGACAGCTATCCTTGTCCAAGGACGAGAAAACGATGGGTTCGGTGCTGGTTGACGTCGGGGCGGGCTCAACCACGTTGGCTGTGTTCGAGGGAGGTAGTATTGCCGCAACTTCGACGCTCCCGGTTGGTGGAGATTTCGTTACGAATGATATCGCTTATGGCCTGCGAACGCTAACGGATCAAGCAGAGAAGGTTAAGCTGAAGTACGGATGCGCGCTGATCGAGAGTGCCGCACACGAAGTAACGTTTAAAGTAACGAGAATTGGAAGCAATGTGGACAAGGAGTTCACTCAAGAAGATTTGGCAGCTATCATAGAACCTCGCGTTCAGGAAATTTTCCAATTGGTGCGCCAAGAAATTAAGCGCTTGGGTTACAGTGAGCTTCCTGGTGGTTATATACTTACTGGGGGCACTATGTCCATGCCTGGTGTGCTGCAGGTGGCACAAAATGAGCTGGCGACTTCCGTACGGATTGCGGTTCCCGATTTCATCGGTGTTCGTGATCCGGGATACTGCAGCGGAGTCGGCATCCTCCATAATGCAATCCGGAATGTACGTGTACGCAATACAGGAGGAAGCAACAACAGCAGCGGAAATAGCAAGAAACCGGTGAACCGTGCTAAGCAGCAAAATCCTGTCGCAGCAACTCAGGAGACCAGCCAGAAGCCGGGATTTATTGAACGCTTGAAAAAGATGTTCAGCGAGTTTATATAGCGGATTCATTCGACTGTGGACGTGCCATCCACGCACATTGAGGGGGAGATGGATTAGATGTTGGAATTTGATTTTGAAATGGAGAGCTTAGCTCAAATAAAAGTAATCGGAGTAGGTGGCGGCGGAAGCAACGCCGTTAACCGAATGATTGAGAATGGTGTGCAGGGTGTTGAATTTATTACAGTCAATACGGATGCTCAGGCACTCCACCTTGCCAAATCAGAACATAAACTGCAAATCGGGGATAAGCTGACTCGCGGTCTTGGTGCCGGCGCCAATCCTGACGTAGGCAAGAAGGCTGCGGAAGAATCCCGCGATTTGATCATGAACACCCTGAAGGGTGCCGATATGGTATTCGTTACGGCCGGTATGGGTGGCGGAACCGGAACGGGTGCTGCACCTGTCATTGCTGAAATCGCAAAGGAATGCGGCGCACTGACCGTAGGCGTGGTGACTCGACCGTTTACCTTCGAAGGCCGCAAGCGTGCTTCCCAAGCGGAGCTTGGCATTGAAGCATTGAAAGAGAAAGTGGATACACTCATCGTCATTCCGAATGATCGCCTGCTGGAGATCGTGGATAAGAAGACACCGATGCTGGAAGCGTTCCGAGAAGCTGATAACGTATTGCGCCAGGCCGTTCAGGGCATTTCTGATCTGATCCAAGTGCCGGGTCTGATCAACCTTGACTTTGCCGACGTGAAAACGATCATGACAGAACGTGGCTCAGCTCTTATGGGTATTGGAGAAGCTACCGGTGAGAACCGTGCTTCTGAAGCTGCCCGCAAGGCGATCATGAGCCCACTGCTGGAAACCTCTATCGAAGGTGCGCGTGGTGTGATCATGAACATTACGGGAGGAACCAATCTCTCCTTGTATGAAGTAAATGAAGCGGCCGAAATCGTAACTTCAGCTTCCGATCCGGAAGTGAACATGATCTTCGGTGCGATTATTGAGGAAAACATGAAGGATGAAATCAAAGTAACGGTTATCGCTACCGGCTTTGAAGGCAAGCCTGCTTCAATCCCTCCTGGACGTCGTCCTGTGCCTCAAGAGGAACAGAAGCAACAACAACAGCAGTCGGCAACGGACAAGAGTAATGTGAATCTGAAGCCATTTGGCAACCAGAACAGCAATGATCAGCTTGATATTCCCACTTTCCTTCGCAATCGTTCCCGCAATAATGATTAATATAAATAAGCCTGGGCTTCGTCATCATGATGAAGACAGGCTTATTTTTGTATTCAAACCTCGTTCTCTTCCTTTTGTTTCATTTGTAGGATCATACAGCTAATGCTGTCACACTTTCACGAATATGAACCCGCCGATGGGTAAATACCGCAGAATTTAAGGATATTCCCCAAGCTTTCCTTCCAAGATAGAGATTGCTGATAACGCCAAGTGGCTGCTCTTGGTTAGGGTCTTTTAAAAACTGCCCTTCATCGACAAAAAAAGTCTATAAACCGCCCACAGGTTTAGACAGACTTTGAATTCTATTCTTCTTATACTAGTAACATCTCCCATTGCCCAGCAAACAACAGAAGGATAACCGAAGTGATTCTTCGACTAGGCAGGTGAACAACCTGGTTGTTTATATTGATCTCATATTTTTGGCAAACCTCGTCATTGACGGCATTTTGTTGGCTTTGACCGCCTGGATGCGCAGGGTTCGGCCAAGGTGGTGGAGACTTGCATTATCCTCTGTGGTAGGCGCACTGTATGTCGTCATGATGTTTGTCCCGCAGCTGTCATTTTTGTTTACCTTTCTCATCAAATTTGGACTTTCGTTGATCATGTTATGGATCGCTTTCGGCTTTGCAAGTTTACAGAGTTATCTGCGGAATTTGGGAGCATTTTATATGGTGAATTTTGCCGCGGCCGGAGGCATTATCGGTGTTCATTACTTGGTCCAAAATTCGGGAGAATTGTTCAGCGGGATATGGTATACGACGTCGGGAGGACTATCGTTTGAATTGAAGGTGGGATTCTGGTTTGCGAGCATTACCTTTTTTGTAGTTGTATTCGCGTTTAAAGCCGTTCAGACCACGAAACGTAAAACCGAGAACCGGGAAGCCTTATTGGGAGAGGTGTCCGTATGGATCGGCAGCGCCAAAATATCCTGTATGGGGCTTCTGGATACAGGTAACCAATTGAGTGATCCCTTAACGCGTACGCCGGTTATGGTGATGGAAGCAGCACTGTGGGAAGCCCACCTGCCTCAGGGATGGAGTAAACAGTTGATGGAGGGGGAACCGGACAAATTAATCATGGGGCTGGCGGCAGAGGAATTTGAATGGCAAGACCGTCTGCGGCTTGTTCCGTATCGCGGTGTTAACCGGGGGGCTGCCTTCATGCTCGCGCTAAAGCCCGACATGGTACGGATCGAACTGGGAGGATTTGAATATTCGGCATCCAAGGTGCTGATTGGTCTTGATGGCGGGACGCTCTCGGGTGACAGGGCATACAGGGCCATCATACATCCGGCGTTGACGGAAGGAGAAGGTACCCCGAAGATGAATGGACATTCTACCGAAATGGGCGCTTCATCGCTCAATGGAGGAACCGGTCCGGAATCAGGTGAAGCCGAGAATGCAGGATGATAACGGTAAAGCCATTTTCATAGTGCTCGCATGCTGCCGTCCTTGCAGCGAACCGCATGGATAAGTCTTTGAAAACCTTTATGACATTTCCAATGCATGCCGAACTAGAAGAATGAAAATAACGCTATGAAGTCAGTTATCCCTACGGGAAAACGTTTAGGAGGATAAGAGATGCCCGTTAAATGGAGATTAGCATTGCAACTGCAGTATTATCGCGTACTTTTTTTGCTAGGCCTGAAGAGTCAGGAAATCTACTATATCGGAGGAAGCGAGGCGCTCCCGCCGCCGCTTACAAAAGAGGAAGAGGAGTTCTTGCTCAAGAAGCTGCCTACAGGCGATGCGGCCACCCGTGCCATGCTTATCGAACGTAACCTGCGTCTGGTTGTTTACATTGCCCGCAAGTTCGAGAACACCGGCATTAACATCGAGGATTTGGTATCGATTGGTGCCATCGGTTTGATTAAAGCGGTGAATACGTTTGACCCGGAGAAAAAAATCAAGTTGGCTACATACGCCTCGCGCTGCATTGAGAACGAAATTTTGATGTATTTGCGCCGGAATAACAAAACCCGCAGCGAGGTTTCTTTTGACGAACCGCTGAATATCGATTGGGACGGCAATGAATTGCTCCTGTCTGACGTATTGGGTACCGAGAATGACACCATTTACCGCAACATCGAGGAGCAGGTCGACCGGAAGCTGCTGCAAAAAGCACTCGATAAATTAAGCGACCGGGAACGCATGATTATGGAGCTTCGTTTTGGCCTTCAGGACGGCGAGGAAAAGACGCAAAAAGACGTGGCAGATCTGCTTGGAATCTCACAATCCTACATTTCCCGATTGGAGAAGAGAATTATAAAGAGGCTCCGCAAAGAATTCAACAAGATGGTGTAACTGGAAATCGTAAGGAATAAAATAGCCCCCCTCGGAGATAATGTACAGTAATGTTTCTCCTTGGGAGGTTAGTCATCATGACGCGAAACAAAGTTGAAATTTGTGGTGTGGATACGTCAAAACTGCCTGTTCTGACGAATGTGGAAATGAGGGAACTGTTTCATAATCTGCAGCAGAACAATGAACGATCGGCTCGAGAAAAACTGGTGAACGGCAACCTGAGACTGGTGCTCAGTGTCATCCAAAGGTTTAACAATCGGGGAGAGTTTGTTGATGATCTGTTTCAGGTAGGCTGCATCGGATTGATGAAAGCCATTGACAATTTTGATTTATCGCAAAATGTTAAATTTTCCACGTATGCCGTACCGATGATTATCGGAGAAATACGTCGATACTTAAGGGACAATAACCCGATTCGCGTCTCCCGATCACTGCGTGATATTGCTTACAAGGCGCTTCAGGTCAGGGATCAGCTGACAAATGCGAACTCGCGTGAACCGACGATTTTTGAAATTTCCGAAGCGCTGAACGTGCCCAAGGAAGACGTTGTTTTTGCACTTGATGCTATTCAGGATCCCGTTTCGCTGTTTGAGCCGATTTATCATGATGGTGGCGATCCGATATATGTGATGGATCAAATCAGTGATGATAAGAACAAAGATGTGTCCTGGATTGAGGAAATAGCCCTCCGGGAAGCGATGCACAAGCTCGGACAACGCGAGAAAATGATTTTATCCATGCGCTTTTATGAAGGCAAGACCCAGATGGAAGTTGCGGATGAAATCGGCATCTCCCAAGCTCAAGTGTCCCGCCTGGAGAAGTCAGCGATCAAGCAGATGCAGAAACACGTCAAAACGTAAGAAGACCAGCCATCAATCGAACAGATAACGATCCCGTTCATGGGATCGTTTTTTTAATTTTAAATAAGCTATTTTGCCCAATCGGCTCATATATTGAACAGAGGGATATGGAATGAAAACGGATGGACGGCTAACCTTCAAATACATCTAAGGTGTGATGTGCATGATACCTGATAATCAAATGGTGGGGAAAAAGATGAAAATTTCCGATTTTCAAACGAAGGATGTTATTAATATCATTGATGGCAAGCGGCTCGGACAGATCAGCGATCTGGAGCTAGACTTGCGGCAGGGCCGGATTGAAGCGATTGTGGTGCCAAGCTACGGTAAATTCATGGGGCTGTTCGGCGGCGGGAGCGACCTGATCATTCCGTGGCGGAATATCGTCAAGATTGGCTCGGATGTCGTCCTTGTCAAAATGGAGGAATTGCGAAGAACGCCCGATGATCCGGAATCGGTGGAATACCTTGAACGACCGGACCGGCGATCCTTCTAAACAGACGGATGGGTTAATGTGTCTCCGGCGTAGGTTTTCTGTTACACTGGTCATAGAGGTGGGATGCTCATGGAACCGTTTGTTAGGCAGAATCAGCAGACACCGAGTCTGTTTGTGCTCGAAAAATGGAGTGGGGGATTGGGAAGCGCCGCACTCACGGCCGGTTTTACAGGCCGGCATGGCGGCGTTAGCCAGGCCCCCTATGATAGTTTGAATTTAGCCTTTCATGTCGGAGACGAGCCGGGTGACATTGTAGAGAACCGGAAACGGACCGCTACCGCGCTTGGCTTTTCTCTGGAAGACTGGACTTGCGGTGAACAGGTCCATGATGTTCAGATTGGCGTGGTTCATGATAAGGACAGAGGCAGAGGGAGCTTGGACCGGGCCTCGGCTTTTCAAGATACGGACGGACTTGTAACCAATGTTCCCGGCGTTTTATTGACGTCCTTTTACGCGGACTGCGTGCCGCTTTATTTTTGGGATTCGGTTACGGGTGCTGTTGGTTTGGCACACGCCGGGTGGAAGGGGACCGTGGGAAGCATCGCTGAGAAAATGGTCGACAGGATGGCTGTGGAATACGGAAGTTTGCCTCAGCACATTCACGCAGCGATTGGTCCATCCATAGGCGAGTGCTGTTACGAGGTAGATGATCGGGTCATGGATCGTGTCCGTGATATTGGAATCGGGGAGTTTATATCCGAGGAAGTTACAAATTCAGCTGTTTATATCGACAAGGGACACGGGAAATACATGCTGAACTTGAAAGAAATAAACAGACACATTATGATTAAAGCAGGAATATTGGCGGAACATATCGAATGTACATCATGGTGTACAAGCTGCAATCACGATCTGTTCTTCTCCTATCGTAAAGATGGAGGGACTACGGGTCGTATGGCGAGTTGGATCGGGATGAGAAAGAGGTGAGTCGTCCCTTGAGTTTGAAGGAACGTATCGATCAAGTGGAACAGCGAATAACGGAGGCTTGCGCAAGAAGTGGCAGGGACCGAAATGATGTAAATATCATTGCGGTCACTAAATATGTCTCCTTGGATATGACAGCTTCGGTACTGGATCAGGGTCTGCAGCATATTGGCGAGAATCGCTGGCAGGATGCCCAGGCGAAGTGGGAAGCTCTTGGAGATCGCGGCACATGGCATTTCATCGGCCATCTTCAGACCAATAAGGTCCGGGATGTCATTGATAAATTTCAATATATTCATTCGCTCGACCGCTTGTCCTTGGCCCATGAGCTGGAGAAGAGGGCTGCTGCGCTGAATCTGCAGGTATCCGCCTTTATGCAGGTCAATATCTCGGGTGAGGAATCCAAGTATGGCTTGCCTCCTGAGCAAGCAGCCGAGTTTTTGAAGGAAATCAACAGTCTTTCACACGTAAAGGTGACCGGACTCATGACCATGGCTCCATACGAATCGTCGGCGGAGCAGACGCGTCCTGTATTTCGTGGTTTAAGACAACTAAGAGATGAGCTGAACAAGCAGGCGCTTACGGCGGAGCCATTGACTGAATTGTCCATGGGCATGTCCAATGACTTTGAAGTAGCCATAGAGGAAGGGGCGACCTGGGTGCGTCTCGGCTCGATTTTAGTAGGGAAAGAGGAGGATTGACGATGGGCGTGATGAACCGGTTTATGAATTTCTTGGGACTGCAAGAGGAAGAAGAAGTTGTGGAACGCGAGGTTCTGGCCTCGCAGGATGAGCCGGTGGAGGCAACGCCGTTTGATCATCGGAAGAACCAAAAGAGCGGCAATATTGTCAGCATTCATTCACAGAAGAACGTTAAGGTGGTATTAGTGGAGCCTCGTTCATATGATGAAGCACAGGAGATTGCAGATCATCTGCGCTCCTTCCGAACCGTTGTGGTCAACCTGCAGCGTGTGAGGAATGATCAAGCGCTGCGCATCATCGATTTTCTAAGCGGAACCGTATATGCGCTTAGCGGCGGAATTTCAAAGGTGGGCGGGAACATCTTCCTATGCACGCCGGACACCGTGGAGATCCAAGGTTCAATCTCGGAGATTCTAGCGGACGAGCATGAATATAACAGAATGAGGTGATTTAGGCTTTGACCTACGAAATTTATAGTATCGTCGGAACGCTGTTCCAAATTTATTTTTATATGATCTTGGTCTACGTTTTAATGTCATGGCTTCCGAACGTGAGAGAAAGCTTTATCGGTGAGCTGCTTGGCAAGTTAGTGGAGCCGTATCTATCACCTTTTCGCCGCTTCATTCCGCCGATCATGGGTATGATCGATATTTCCCCGATCGTCGCACTGTTTGTGCTTCAATTGGCACAGCGCGGCGTGTACGCTATTCTCGGATATTTCCTGTAAGCAGGTGAATCAGCGATGAGACTGGACATCTATGATCATTTTCACAAGGATGAACGGGAATTTGTGGACCGGGCTTGGGAGTGGGTTGTCAATGCCGGACAATACCATGAAGCAAAACTGACGGATTTCCTGGACCCTCGGCAGCGATTCATTCTGGAATCGCTTGTGAATCGTCATCCGGATGTGCATGCTATGTTTGATGGTGGACATGCTGATGCAGAACGCGCGCGAGCGTTGATCGCTCCGGATTACCGAGCGCTTGAAGGCGAGGATTTCAAGATGAAGGTGCTCAGCATCTCTTCCGGAGATCAGAAGTTTTTGGAGCTGGAGCATGGCGATTATATGGGTTCGATATTGGGTCTTGGCATTAAAAGATCGAAGATCGGTGACATCCATGTGCTCGCGGACGGCTGCCATGCGGTCGTTGCCGACGACATTAGCGCGTTCCTCCATCTGAATCTCAGCCAGGTCCACCGGGTGCATGTGATGACGGAACTGCTGCCGCTGGACAAGCTTCAGGTTGCCCGCACGAATTTTGAAACGATGGACATTACGGTATCTTCCATGAGACTCGACGGGATCGCCAGTGATGCATACCGCATCAGCCGTACGAAAATCGTGGTGCCGATCAAGGCTGGCCGATGCCGCGTGAACTGGAAAGTGGAAGAGGATCCCTCAACGAATTTAAAAGAAGGCGATGTTGTTTCCATCCAAGGATTTGGGCGGTTTAAAGTTTTGGAGACAGGAAGCCTGACGAAAAAAGGGCGGTACCGTATCAAGGTTGGGAAATATGCCTGACCTTTGAAGGAATTGCCGTTTTTTTGTCGAATGAGTACAAAGTAACATTCAAAATTACAATGGATTTACCGATAAATCGTAAATGACCGCTATTGTCTTCACGGACGGGTGGTTTGGCTAACACAGCGGATGAACCGTCCTGTAAGGCCCATATATTTAGGAGGTGCACACCATGCCATTGACGCCGCTTGATATACATAACAAGGAATTTGCCCGTCGAATTCGGGGTTATGATGAGGACGAGGTCAACGAGTTTTTGGATCAGATTATTAAGGATTATGAAAGTGTGATCCGGGAGAACAAAGAGTTGGGTAACCAGCTTATGACGATGCAAGAAAGACTGGATCATTTTTCGAATATTGAGGAAACCTTGTCTAAGACCATCATTGTCGCTCAGGAGGCGGCGGATGAGCTGAAGAACAACGCGAAGAAGGAAGCTCAGCTGATCATTAAGGAATCCGAGAAGAATGCGGACCGGATCATTAACGATGCGCTAGGTAAATCCCGCAAAATCGCGCTTGAGGTTGAAGAGCTGAAGAAGCAGGCTTCCATCTACCGCACCCGCTTCCGTTCCTTGGTTGAGGCGCAGCTGGAACTTTTGAAACAAGAAGGCTGGGAGACGCTGGAGAACCGTGAACCGAGTCTTGAACCTAAAGAGGTATACTAGGCGGGTATCCGGTTGACTTTTCTCGCGAAAGAGTCTATAACTAATAACATATTGTTGATTTATAAAAGAATTCGTTGATGGGAATAGTACGCGAAGGATCTGTCCCTCAGAGAGCCGGCAGTTGCTGAAAGCCCGGCGTTCAGACCAAGCAGAAGATCATCCCGGAGAAGTGAAGCTGAAGCGTTTAACCGCGTGCGTAAGCTGAACCGTCAGCCGAACGTTACATCGGACCTTGCCTATTACATTCAGGCATGGACATTGAGGTGTCGCTTGCGCAGGCTTTTTAGCGAAAAGTTGGTTAAGCGAAATTAGGGTGGTAACGCGAGAACAGGTTCTCGTCCCTTGGGGGATGAGGCCTTTTTTTATTTTCACAGAACATTTACGAAAAAGGGCGAAAGGAAGATCTGCATGAACAAAGTAGATGTCAAGGAGAAGGCGCGGGCAAGAGAACTGCGCATCTTGAACAAATGGAACGAGGAGAATACGTTCAAGAAATCAATCGAGCTGCGGGCCGGCAAGCCGAACTATGTATTCTACGAAGGTCCCCCAACCGCAAACGGCGCGCCCCATATCGGTCATGTGCTCGGCCGGGTTATCAAGGATTTTGTGGGCCGTTATCAGACGATGAAAGGCTTCCATGTCGTTCGGAAAGCGGGCTGGGATACGCACGGACTTCCGGTGGAGCTTGGCGTAGAGAAGCAGCTTGGCATTTCCGGCAAGCAGGAGATCGAGAATTATGGCGTTGAAGCTTTTATCAAAAAGTGCAAATCCAGCGTATTTGAATATGAGCATAAATGGCGCGAGCTGACTGAAGCGATCGCTTATTGGACCGATCTGGATCATCCGTACATCACGCTCGAGAACAACTATATCGAGAGCGTATGGAACATTTTGGCGACGATTCATGATAAAGGCCTTCTGTATCGTGGTCACCGCGTAAGCCCATACTGCCCTTGCTGTCAGACCACGCTCAGCTCCCACGAAGTGGCTCAGGGTTATGAGGATGTTAAAGACCTTAGTGCAACGGCGAAGTTTAAGCTGCATGACAGCGGAGAGTATGTACTGGCATGGACGACGACGCCTTGGACGCTTCCGTCCCACGTAGCGCTGGCTGTTAATCCGGATATGGATTATGCCCGCGTCGAGCAGGAGGATGGCATCTATATCGTGGCTAAGAATCTGGTAGAGGATGTCATGAAGGGCGACTTTACCGTTCTATCGACGCTGAAAGGTTCTGAACTGGTCGGCAAGACTTACGATCCTCCGTTCCCGTATGTACAAGCGGAGAAAGCAAATCTCATCGTCGGCGCATCCTTTGTTACCGATGCAAGCGGTACGGGGATTGTACACATGGCGCCTGCACACGGTGAAGATGACTATCGCGTGTGCCGCGAGAATGGCATCAGCTTCGTGAGTGTCGTGAACGGCCAAGGCCGTTACACCGATGAAGTGACGGATTTTGCCGGACGCTTTGTCAAGGATTGCGATCTGGACATTGTGAAGGCATTGTCTGAAAAAGGACTGCTGTACAGCAAGGAGAAATACGAGCACAGCTATCCATTCTGCTGGCGCTGTAAGTCCCCGCTGCTCTATTATGCAATGGAGAGCTGGTTTATCGAAACGACAGCGGTTAAGGATCAACTAATCGCGAACAACAATGAGGTAACCTGGTATCCGGGCCATGTGCGCGACGGCCGCTTCGGCAAATTCCTTGAAGATCTGGTCGATTGGAACATCAGCCGGAACCGTTATTGGGGAACGCCGCTCAATGTATGGGTCTGCGATTCTTGTGAAGGACAATTCTCGCCGCACAGCATTGCGGAGCTTCGCGCCAACGCGGTAGGTGAGGTAGCGGAGGATCTGGAGCTGCATAAACCTTATGTGGATGAAGTGAAGGTGAAATGCCCTCACTGTGAAGGCGGCGTGATGGAGCGGACCTCGGAAGTCATCGACGTATGGTTTGACAGCGGATCGATGCCGTATGCGCAATACCATTATCCGTTCGAGGACAAGGAGAAATTCGAACAGCAGTATCCTGCCGATATGATCTGCGAAGGGATTGACCAGACGCGCGGCTGGTTCTACAGCTTGCTCGCCGTATCGACGCTCTTCACGGGTAAAGCGCCTTATAAAGCGGTTATGGCCACAGGTCATATTCTTGATGAGAACGGACAGAAGATGTCCAAATCCAAAGGCAACGTCATCGATCCTTGGGAAATCATCGAAGAGTACGGCACGGATGCGTTCCGTTGGGCGCTGCTGGCTGACAGTGCGCCATGGAACAGCAAACGCTTCTCGAAGGGAATTGTTGGCGAAGCCAAATCCAAGGTTGTGGATACGCTGGTCAATACTCATGCATTCCTGACGCTGTATGCCGGTATTGACGGCTATGATCCGAAGAAGCATGAGTTCAAGGGAACGGACCACAAGCTGGACCGCTGGATTCTGTCCCGCCTGAACAGCTTAATTCAAGTGGTTGACAAGGGATTGGCTGTGAATGATTTCCTGAATGCGGCAAAAGCAATCGAAGCTTATGTGGATGAGCTGAGCAACTGGTATATCCGCCGTTCGCGTGACCGTTTCTGGGGCAGCGGACTCGTAGAAGATAAGCTGGCGGCTTATGGAACGCTTACCCATGTGCTGCTGACCCTCTCCAAGCTGATGGCTCCATTCACGCCGATGCTGTCTGAAGACATTTTCGTGAATTTGGGCGGAGGAGAAAGCGTGCATCTGGCCGACTTCCCGCAAGCCGACGAAGCATTGATCGACAAGGCGCTTGAGCAGGACATGGAGACGGCAAGACAGATCGTAGAGCTCGCGCGCAACGTCCGTAACGAGACAGGGATCAAAACGCGTCAGCCGCTGTCTGAGCTGATTGTGTCGATGGATCGTGAGTTTGATCTCTCCGGTTATCAAGACATCATCAAGGATGAGATTAATGTTAAAGTGATTGAGGTGGAGACCAGCGATAGTGGTTTCGTCGATTTTACACTGAAAATGAACCTGAAGGTCGCAGGCAAGAAATACGGTAAAAATATCGGTTTCCTGCAAGGGTTCCTGAAAGGCATGAGCAGTGACGAGACCCGCAAGGTGGTGCAAACGGGCGGCGTGAACGTTACTTCGCCGGAAGGTGAAGAATTACAGATCACGTCCGAAGAGCTGCTGGTGGAGAAGAAGGCGAAGGAAGGTTTCGCATCTGCTTCAGGTTATGGTTTAACCGTGGCGCTCAATACAGACATCACGCCAGAGCTGGAGCAAGAAGGCTGGGTTCGCGAAGTCGTGCGTGCCGTACAGGATACGCGGAAGAAGCTGGACCTTCCGATCGAGAAGCGGGTCAATCTGACCCTGGATACAGATGATGAGCTTACAGTTGCGATCACTGCATTTGAAGATGTGCTGCGCGAGAATGTCCTGGTTAACGAATTGCAATTCGGACAAAGCGAAGGCATGGAGCGGGTTGAGCTTGGTGGCAAAACCATTGGCATCCAAATCGCATAAGTAATCAATTGGTTATACAACACTGCCCTTATCTACAAGGGGCAGTGTTTTTTTCGTGTTCAAAAAAGTATCGGTTTTCGACAAGGTGATTCTCACGAACGAATGGGATTCTTCCAATTGATGCATAATAATCAGCGAAATCAAAAGTAATGATAAACAGGCTGCGAGCACACATGGTGATGGAGCTGCTCTTGATCTCATTTATTTGATGTCGATTAGTTTAGGCAAAGGGGCGGTGGGTATGGCGGAGAAGCCGGATGCTGGGGTGTCAACTGAACAAAAAAAGCCGTTGGAGGATGAGCAGGACCAATTGAGCGCCATACACCGCATGACCACGGACATTGCAGAGCAGCTGGAGAAGGCCCGAATCGCTGAATACACCCAACTGCTGAACCGCCCATGGAAATTGATATGGACCAATCTGCTGGCCGGGTCGGCCCGGGGTGTGGGAATCGCGATTGGCTTTACCTTTTTTGCGGCGACCATTATATACGTCCTGCAGGCGCTTGGCGCGTTGAACTTGCCAATTATCGGCGACTACATTGCGGATATTGTTCGGATCGTTCAGCGTCAGCTTGAACTAACGTGAGTTTGTAAGTAATGCCCGGCAGCACTGCATCCAATTTTATGCTGCCGGTCGTAAAGACTTATTTAACTTAAAGATTCATCATCAGGGTCGGCATGGGGATCCAGCAGGTAACTTCCTTCGCCCCGGTTTAGGTAATCGACATATTGCGGACTTCGAACGATAAACACTTCGGAGCCATCGATATTGGTTGCAACGAAATTTTCATACACTTCAACAAATCCGCCTTGATCATCGCCATTCTCGATATCCATCTCGTTATAGCTGTCAATTTCGTTGCCTTCCGCCAGAGCAGGGGAATTGGAGCTACCCCAGCTTTCAACGATCTGCCAGGCGTCCTCGCCGTCAAACGCAGCATACTCGTGCTCATCCATACTGGATTTTCCAAAAGCGGGAGCAAGGACTTCCTCCTCAACCGGACGATCACGGGAGACTCGTTGACGAGGCGTGTCTTTTATACAATATTGCGTATCCGGGAGAACCTCCAACCGCTCGTACGGAATCGGCTGGCCGCAGGTAAGGCACACACCGTAACGGCCGTGATGAATCGCTTCAAGCGAAAAAATAACTCGCTGCAGCTCCTGATCCACCCTATCCTGAAGGGCGAGGTCTTTTCCTCTTTCAAACATCTCGCTTGCCAAGTCCCCAGGGTGATTATCAATATGGGACAGCTCGCCGGTCATATCTCGCTCCGATTCCCCCAGCCCATGTTGGTCGTTATATACCATGCGCCGTTCAAGCTCAACCTTTCGATCCATCAGCTTTTGTTGTAAATTATTGAGTTGCTCCTGAGTTAGATGCGACATGTCAGGCTCCTTTCATGGTCCGAAGTTGACCTTCTGGTTCATATGTATAGAGTGCACCCATTGAGATGGTTTTACTGACGGAAAATGTTCTCGCCACTGGACAGGAATGGACGGTTTCTGAGCCGCTGTGCTACAATAAGACGAGTTACTGACCGATCAGCGAAGTGATCGCGAGATTGGAGAAGACAAGAACGGAGTGACATAAACAAGTGGTGTATTATTTGATTGCATTTGTTTTATTTCTTATCGATCAGGGAACCAAGTACTTGATTGCCTCGAAGCTGGAGCTTTATGAACAGATCCCTGTGATCGGAGACTTCTTCCTGATTACCTCGAGCCGAAACCGGGGAGCCGCGTTTGGCATACTGCAGGATCAATTATGGTTCTTCATAGTGGTGACGCTAATCGTTGTGGGCGGGATTGTCTGGTACCTGCGGAAGGTATCGAAAGAAGGACGTAAGCTGCTGCCTACGGCTCTTGCGCTTGTACTTGGCGGGGCAATTGGGAACTTCATCGATCGGTTGGTGATGGGAGAGGTTGTCGATTTCCTGCAATTTAATTTTGGCAGCTACACATTCCCGATTTTTAATATTGCCGATTCTTGTATTGTCATCGGTGTGGGATTGATCATATTGGATACGCTTCTGGAAGGAAGACGCGAGAAGATACAGACAACAAGTGAAGTTTCTGGCACAGAAGGGAATGAATAATGTTGCAAGACGGTATGGATACAGATACGGAATGGACAGGCGAAACAGGGCACGAATCCGAAACCTATGAGTGGACGGTGGATGCAGAATCCGCCAAAACCCGTATAGATAAATACATAACAGAGAACCTCGGTGAGAATGTTTCACGCTCCCAGGTGCAGTTATGGATTACCGATGGACATGTCATCGTTAATGAAGGTCCGGTTAAGTCTAATTACAAAGTGAGTCAGGGTGACCGCATCCTGCTGAAGGTTCCTGAGCCATCGGCAGTAGAGATTATTCCGGAGGACATCCCGCTAGAGATCGCGTTTGAAGATGCAGACGTCATTGTTGTGAACAAGCCAAGAGGGATGGTTGTTCATCCGGCTCCTGGTCATTCCTCGGGCACTCTTGTGAACGCATTAATGTTTCACTGCAAGGATTTGTCAGGCATTAACGGTGAACTCCGGCCTGGCATCGTGCATCGGATTGATAAAGATACAACGGGTCTTATTATGGCAGCGAAGAATGATAAAGCTCATGCTTCTCTTGCGGCTCAGTTGAAGGATCACAGCGTGAACCGTCGTTATCTGGCTTTGGTTCATGGCAATATGAGTCATGATCAAGGGACCGTTGACGCGCCAATCGGGCGGGATGCACATGATCGTAAATTGTATACGGTCACGGACCGGAACAGCAAGCATGCGGTAACCCATTTTACCGTCATAGAACGCTTCGGCGATTACACTCTTCTTGAGCTGAAGCTGGAGACTGGGCGTACGCATCAAATCCGCGTGCATATGAAGTATATCGGCCATCCTCTCGTGGGCGATCCCGTATACGGCAAGAGCAAGGGCATAAAATTGGACGGCCAAGCCCTTCACGCAGCCGTTTTGGGTTTTGTCCATCCTTCGAGTGGTGAGTATATGGAGTATTCGGCGCCGATGCCGAATGATATGGAAGAACTTTTGACGATTCTAAGGGGCCGCTAGCGGTTCCTTTTTGCATTTATATGTTTTGGGGTCACCGCAAAGTATTTGGAGTAAGTATCGAAGCATAGGCTCCACTTTGTGGGGCTATTTTTCTTGCCATTCCATCCCGGGATATGTTATAGTGACGATAACTTTTGATGAAGGAGGTGAGCAGGATGAATATCGAGATGGTTAACAACCGTATTAGCCAGCTGCCTTTAGCTATGGCTGGCATTGTTCATGCATTTCTCTACAACGGGAGAGGTCTGTCCAATTTTACCAATACGGTTTGTACCATCGCGAGAAGTCACCTGCCTGCCTGCACGGATTAAGCCTATTTAGGCTTACAATTCTTGAAGGGTCCGCGGAGCTTGCTCTGTGGGCCCTTTTTGCGTTTGCAGTCCGGGTCTTCTCCCTAATCTATACGCTCTTCGAACAGGTTGAATGTTCGCAGCATACAGGAGGAAACCTAGAATGAATATAATCAATGTACAGAAAATGACGCAATACCACGGTGCTCATCTGGTACTGGACCAGATATCGTTTGAAATACAGGAAGGCGAGAAGGTTGCGCTTATTGGAAGGAACGGCAGCGGGAAGTCGACGCTGATGCGCCTGCTTGCCGGTTTGGATCAGCCAAACGAAGGGCAGCTGGCTATAAAGAAGGGGGCAAAAATCGGATATTTAGAGCAGATTCCGAGCCATATGGATACCTGGACGGTGCTGGATGTATTGTCACAGGGGTTGAGTCACTTGAAGGATTACCGAGCGGAAATGACGGAGCTTGAGGAGAAAATGAGTGACCCGGACACCGCTGGAAATCCGGAACTGCTCGATCGAGTGCTGCGGAAATACTCAGCGCTTCAGGAGCGGTTTGAAACAGAGGGTGGTTATGAGCTGGAAGCGAGCATCGACAAAATCGCTTCCGGGCTGCAAATACCCAAGAGCGAGTACGGACTGGCCTTTGGCTCGTTGTCCGGTGGAGAACAAACCCGTGTCGCGCTGGCATCGCAGCTGATCGTACAGCCGGATTTGCTCTTGCTTGATGAACCGACTAACCATCTGGATTTGGCACGTACGGAATGGCTGGAGGAATTCTTACGCGAATATCCGGGAACCTGCGTCATAATCTCTCACGACCGATATTTTCTGGATCGGGTCGTGTCCAAAACGATTGAGCTTGAAGATGGCGAAGCTTTTACAGCCCATGGTGGCTACACCGCGTTCATGAAAGATAAGGAAGAGCGTTTGTTGCAGCAGTTTGCCGAATATCAGGAGCAGCAGAAAGTAATCAAGAAGATGAAGGAATCCATCAAGCAGCTTGAAGAGTTCGGCCGGATTGGCGGCAATGAGAAGTTTTTCAAGCGCGCGGCTTCCATGAGACGGGCGCTGGAGCGGATGGAGCGGGTAAAGAGACCCGTGCTGGAACGAAGACAGGCTGATTTTGAACTGAATCCTCAGGATCGTTCCGGTCGCCGCGTGGCATACTTTGAGCAAGTTGAGGTTTCTTATGGGAATCAGGCGGTGCTGAGGGGAGCATCCGGTCTAATCGAATTTGGCGAGAAAATTGCACTGATGGGCTCGAACGGTAGCGGGAAAACAACGCTATTCAAAGTGCTGTTGCGCGAGCTTACGCCTGATTCCGGTTCGCTTGAATGGGGTTCGCGTGTCGATGTAGGCTACCTCGCTCAGCAGGAGGAACCGGACAATCCGAAGGAAACGGTGCTTCAATATTTCCGGGAGAAGGCTGGAGTAGAAGAGGGAGAAGCTCGAGGAATATTGGCAAGGTATCTGTTCTATGGTGCGGCCGTGTTCAGATCGGTGGGGCAGTTGTCCGGAGGGGAATGGACACGATTGAGACTCGCGCTGCTAATCCATCAGAAGCCGAACCTGCTGCTTCTGGATGAACCCACGAACCATCTGGATATTGCCTCCCGTGAAGCATTGGAGGACGCACTGCAGGATTATGCGGGGACCATTCTTGCCATTTCCCATGACCGTTATTTCGTGAATCAAGTGTCTCGCAAAGTGTGGGATTTGAATCAAGGGAAGCTGACTGTCTATCATGGGAATTATGATGATTTCCGAGCTAAGAAAGAACAGCTTGAAGCGGCATTGATAGGAAGGGAGCTATCAGCGGGGAGTGAAGGTATCACCAAACAGAAGGTGGCGCAGCAGCCCCAAGCGAAGGATAGCCCTGCTCCGCTTTCCAAACGCGTAAACGCGGATCGCTCTTCCGCCGTAAGGTCCAAATGGTTGGAGGAGGAAATTGCTCGTATAGAGTTCCGCATTCGGCAGCTTGACGACTTGCTCGAGACGGAAGGCGATGATTTACACGAGGATACGGATCTGTCGCTGCTCGAGCAGCACTGGAACGAGCGGGAGTCGCTATCCGCGAGTCGTGACGAGCTCCTTGCGGAATGGCTGGAGCTGACCTAAGCTCCGCCCAGCCGAAAAAGTACAAATCATTTGATATATAATGCATGGCTCCAGTTGTGATTTTCCTGCATATTTAGGATGAGCATGAAAGCATGAGTAGGAGATGAATACAAATCATGAGTATGGATAAATATCAGGAAACGTACATTCAACAGAGCTTCGCCAACCGGATCGGCGGTGCTAATTATGGCAAAGATACAGCCATTTATAAATTCGAGAAGATCAAAAGAGCGAAGGCTGCTGCGAAGCAGGAACACCCTGGCACGGAGCTGATCGATATGGGAGTTGGCGAGCCGGATGAGATGGCGGATGCAGGCATCGTAGCGAAGCTGGCAGAAGAAGCGGCAAAGCGGGAAAACCGCGGTTATGCGGATAACGGAATTCCGGAGTTCAAGGAAGCGGCTGTTCGCTACTTGAAGAATGTATTTGGTGTTGAAGGCATTGATGCCGCTACAGAAGTTCTGCACTCCATCGGTTCCAAGCCGGCACTGGCCATGCTGCCGTCCTGCTTCATTAATCCTGGGGACATCACCATCATGACGGTTCCCGGATATCCTGTACTCGGCACGCATACCAAGTACTTGGGCGGCGAAGTTTACAATGTGGAGCTGAAAAAAGAGAATGGATTTCTGCCGGATCTCGGCTCCATCCCTGAGGACATTGCGCGCCGTGCCAAACTGCTCTACCTGAACTATCCGAACAACCCGACGGGTGCCAGCGCAACGGTCGAGTTTTTCACCGAGGTTGTCGAGTGGGCCCGCAAGTATGGCGTTGTTGTTGTCCATGACGCTCCTTATGCAGCGCTCACTTACGATGGCTTGAAGCCGCTCAGCTTTCTCTCCGTCCCCGGCGCCAAAGATGTTGGGGTAGAGCTTCACTCCCTGTCCAAATCTTATAACATGACAGGATGGCGCATTGGTTTCATCTCCGGTAACCCGCTAGTAGTTAAGGCCTTTGGTGATGTGAAGGACAACAACGATTCCGGACAATTCATAGCCATTCAAAAAGCTGCCGCATACGGTCTGGACAATCCGCAAATTACGGAGAAGATTGCTGAGAAGTATTCCCGTCGCCACAACATGCTGGTAGACGTGTTGAACGGACTTGGTTTTACGGCCGAGAAGCCGAAGGGTTCCTTCTTCCTCTACGTTGAGGCTCCAAAAGGCGTTAAAGGCGGACGCCGTTTTGAATCCGGCGAAGATTTCTCACAATATCTGATTCGCGAGAAATTGATCTCGACCGTACCATGGGATGATGCGGGACACTTCGTACGCTTCTCCGTAACCTTTATTGCTGATGGCGAGGAAGAAGAGAAACGCGTCATTTCCGAAATTCGCAGAAGACTTAGCGATGTAGAATTTGAATTCTAATGAACACCATATAAACTCCGCTTGGCACACGACATTACTCGACATGATTGCTGTTGACATCTCCTGTAGGGTCTGTCATAATGGGATCAATCGAATAGCACCTTTAAATCAGTCCCGTGAGGCTGGCAAGGTAACGTGAACCGAGGTTCATTAACAGGAGGCATGGCTCTGTCTGCGGATAGATGCTGCGCTTTCGACACTATCTCTATGAGATCAACTCCTTGTCCAGCCGGGCAAGGAGTTTTTTTGTGTGTAATGAACTCACGGATCGTCTGAACTAAAGAGGGCTAATCAAACGTTTAGAAGGAGGATTTAAGGATGAGCAACGAACAGCATGTGATTATGGACGAGACGGCCATCCGCCGCGCACTAACGAGAATTGCCCATGAAATATTGGAAAAGAATAAAGGGATTGAGGACTGTGTCCTGGTCGGCATTCGCACACGCGGCGTGTTCCTGGCTCAACGAATCGCTGAGCGAATGAGTGAGATTGAAGGTACGCCGATTCCATGGGGAGAGATCGACGTGACTTCCTACCGCGATGACCGTGAAAGTAAAGAAGCCACTGCAGAACGGGTAGAAGGAGCCAAGCGCAGTCTGGAACACCTGAATATTCATGACAAGAAAGTCATTTTATTCGATGACGTGCTGTACACGGGACGGACGATTCGGGCTGCGATGGATGCCCTGATGGACTGCGGGCGGCCTAGAATGATACAGCTGGCGGTTCTGGCAGATCGCGGACATCGCGAACTGCCCATCCGGCCGGATTATATCGGTAAGAACGTTCCTACCTCCAAACATGAGGAGATTACGGTTGCATTAACCGAATTCGACGGCAAGGACGAAGTGACCATTAGCCAAAGAGAGGAACGATAATCATGACAACAGCCATTTCATTGAAAGAACGTAGCCTCTTAGGTTTGAAGGATATTAGCAGAGACGAGATTGGATCGATCCTGAGTCGGGCGTCATATTGGGAAGCACAGTCCGAGAAAGTGGTGCCGGTACTTAAATCGAAATTTGCGGTTAATATGTTCTTCGAGAACAGCACCAGAACGAGATTTTCGTTTGAAATGGCTGAGAAAAGACTCGGCGCCGAGGTCATGAACTTTGCAGCGGCAGCCTCCAGCGTCGAGAAGGGCGAGTCCATCTACGATACCGTAAGAACACTGGAATCCATGGGAATCGATGCCGGCGTCATCCGGCTGAAACCCTCCGGAGTGCTTCAGGAGCTTGGGGAGCGGATCTCGATCCCGCTAGTCAATGCGGGTGATGGCAACAACGAGCATCCTACCCAGGCGCTGCTCGATCTGTATACGATGAAGAAAAGCTTCGGAGAGCTTAAAGGATTGACGGTATCCATTATCGGAGACATCAAGCATAGCCGGGTTGCGCGTTCGGACCTGTGGGCACTGCAGAAGTTCGGAGCCCATGTGCAATTCTGCGCACCGGAAACGATGCAGGCTCCAGAGCTGGCTCAGTATGCGCCCTATGTATCAATGGAGAAGGCACTAAAGGCAGATGTGGTGATGATGCTGAGGGTTCAGCTGGAACGCCATAGCGAAGGTGCATTCAAATCCAGCGCGGAATACCGGCAGCAGTATGGTTTGACGGAAGAACGGGCGGCCAAGCTGTCAGAGCACACGATGATTATGCACCCGGCACCGGTGAACCGCAATGTTGAAATCGACGATGCGGTCGTGGAAAGTCCTAAATCGATGATATTCAAGCAGATGGCGAACGGAGTGCCCATTCGCATGGCGGTTATGGAACGGGCGATGGGCTGATTGGAAAACGTGATATACGGTGTATAGAATGAATATACGCTAATATTTATACACAAAAGTGAATTTTTATTATACAATATACAAAGAAGCGAATGGTGCTTCTGCTGCGGAGGGAATCAAGATGCAAATGCAAGTGATAAAGAATGCCAAAGTGATCAATGAACGAGGACAGCTCGAAGATAAACATATCGTCATTGCAGACGGATTGATTCAGTCGGTTGCAAGTGATATCGCAGCTTTGCCGGAAATGGACGATAACGTTCAACTAATCGATGCCGAGGGCAAACTGGTCACACCGGGATTCATCGATATGCATGTGCACTTGAGAGAGCCGGGTTATGAGCACAAGGAAACGATCGAGAGCGGCAGCCGCTCGGCAGTGAAAGGCGGCTTTACAACCATTGCCTGCATGCCGAACACAAGACCAGTGACCGATTCGCCGGAAACGGTGAAGGTTGTGCTGGATAAGGCTAGCGAAGCGGGTCTGGCCAAGGTGCTGCCTTACGCAGCCATTACCAAAAACGAGCTGGGCCGCGAACTGACGGATTTTGAGGCCTTGAAGGCAGCGGGTGCGATCGGGTTTACGGATGACGGCGTTGGTGTGCAGAACGCACAGATGATGAAAGATGCCATGAACAAAGCGAAGGCGCTGGGCATGCCGGTCATTGCTCATTGTGAGGATGACTCGCTGGTAAAAGGGGCTTGCGTGACGGAAGGAAAGTTCGCTCAGAAGCACGGCCTGAAAGGTATACCCAATGAGTCGGAAGCGATCCATGTCGGACGGGACATTCTGCTCACCGAAGCCACCGGCGTACATTACCACGTATGCCATGTGAGCACAGAGCAGTCCGTACGCTTGATCCGCCAAGCTAAAGCAATAGGCATCTCGGTAACGGCCGAAGTATGCCCGCACCATCTGGTTCTCTCTGACGAAGATATTCCCGGTCTGGACGCCAACTGGAAAATGAATCCGCCGCTGCGCACCCCGCGTGATGTGGAGGCTTGTATAGAAGGTCTGCTGGATGGAACGCTCGATATGATCGTAACGGACCACGCGCCGCACAGCCCGGAAGAGAAGGCGAAAGGCATGGAGCTTGCACCATTCGGTATTGTAGGATTCGAAACAGCATTCCCGCTGCTCTATACCCAATTTGTCGCTACAGGCAAATGGGATCTTGGCTTGCTGGTGAAGCGGATGACCAGCGACCCGGCAAGAGTATTTGGTCTTGCAACGGGTGTGCTGGAAGCTGGTAAAGCAGCAGATCTGACCATGATTGACCTCGAAGCAGAGAAAGAAGTGAATCCGGAAGAGTTCGCAACGAAAGGCCGCAACACTCCATTTACAGGCTGGAAGCTGAAAGGCTGGCCTGTGATGACTTGGGTGGACGGCGAAGTGAAATGGTCGGAGCAGCACGGATTTTAAGTAACACTTAGGCAAAAGACTTATAAAATAAATTACACATAGATGACAGGAGTGATCGGGATGCAGGCAAGATTGTTACTGGAGGACGGAACGCTGTTCAGCGGAAAATCCTTTGGCGCGGATGCTGAAATGACCGGAGAGGTTGTTTTCAATACAGGGATTACAGGATATCAAGAGGTGCTGAGCGACCCGTCTTACTGTGGACAGATCGTGACCATGACGTATCCTTTGATTGGAAACTACGGCATCACGCGGGATGACTTTGAATCCATTCGGCCGTTCGTCCACGGATTCGTTGTTCGTCGTCATGAGCCTGTTCCTAGCAATTGGCGTGCAGAATATAGCGTTGACAGCTTATTGAAGGAATACGGTATTCCAGGTATCAGCGAGATTGATACCCGGATGTTGACCCGGATCATTCGTCACTACGGTACGATGAAGGGGATTCTGACCACTTCCAACAAGCCAGTGGAAGAGCTTAAGGAGATGCTCGGTGATACGACGATCGCCGAACTCCGCAACCAGGTGGCAAAAACCTCAACGCCGCAAATGTTTACAAGCCCAGGCTCCAAGGAGCGGATCGTTCTGGTTGACTTCGGTGCAAAAAGCGGAATTCTGCGCGAACTGACTTCCCGCGGCTGCGATGTGATGGTCGTTCCGCATGACACGACGGCTGATGAAATCCGCAGACTTCACCCGGACGGCATTCAGTTGTCCAACGGCCCTGGGGACCCGAAAGACGTTCCGTATGCGGTCGATATGGTCAAAGAACTCCTTGGCGAATATCCGATCTTCGGCATCTGCCTTGGCCACCAATTGTTTGCACTGGCTGCTGGCGCTGATACCGAGAAGCTGAAATTCGGCCACCGCGGCGGGAACCACCCGGTAAAAGAGCTTGCCAGCGGACGCTGTTACATCACTTCCCAGAATCATGGCTATACGGTAAATGAAGATTCCGTCAAAGGTACGGATCTGGAAGTTACACATATCAACAATAACGATAAAACGATTGAAGGCTTGAAGCACTCGAAATTCCCGGCCTTCTCCGTGCAATATCATCCTGAAGCTGCACCTGGTCCGCAAGACAGCAGCTATCTGTTCGATCAATTTCTTGAGATGATAAGAGACCATAAACAGAATGAAATCCGGAAACCGCGCCAAGCGGTTCTGGCCGCAGCCGTGAAAGGAGCTCATTAATATGCCTAAAAATGATACATTGAAAAAAATTCTCGTCATCGGCTCCGGTCCGATTGTCATCGGGCAAGCAGCGGAATTTGACTACGCTGGAACCCAAGCCTGCCAAGCATTGAAAGAAGAAGGTATCGAGGTTGTGCTGATTAACAGCAACCCGGCGACCATCATGACGGACACGAACATGGCGGATAAAGTATATATCGAGCCAATTACGCTCGAATTTGTTACACAGATCATCCGTCAAGAGCGTCCGGACGGATTGCTCCCGACGCTTGGAGGGCAAACGGGCCTGAATATGGCCGTTGAGCTTGCACGCGCAGGTATTTTGGAGCAGGAGAATGTGAAGCTGCTCGGAACGCAGCTGGAGTCCATCGAGAAAGCGGAAGACCGCGACTTGTTCCGTGAGCTGATGCGTGAACTCGATCAGCCCGTACCGGAAAGCACGATTGTAACGACTCTGGAAGAGGCGCTTGACTTCGCAAATGAGATTGGATATCCGCTGATCGTGCGCCCGGCATACACTTTGGGCGGCACCGGCGGCGGTATCTGCGCAACCGAAGAGGAACTGCGTGAAACGGTCAGCTCCGGACTTCGTTACAGCCCGATCACGCAATGTTTGGTCGAGAAGAGCATCGCAGGTATGAAAGAAGTCGAGTATGAGGTTATGCGCGACGCGAACGACAACTGCATCGTGGTATGTAACATGGAGAACTTTGATCCGGTCGGCGTTCATACTGGCGACAGCATCGTCGTGGCACCAAGCCAGACTCTGTCCGATCGCGAGTATCAAATGCTCAGATCCGCATCGCTGAAAATCATCCGCGCCCTGAACATTGAGGGCGGTTGTAACGTGCAATTCGCGCTGGATCCAAACAGCTATCAATATTATGTCATCGAGGTAAACCCTCGGGTCAGCCGCTCTTCTGCCCTTGCTTCCAAGGCAACGGGCTACCCGATCGCGAAGATGGCAGCAAAAATTGCGATGGGTTACACCCTGGACGAGATCGTCAACCCGGTAACGGGACAGACTTATGCTTGCTTTGAGCCTACACTGGACTATATCGTCAGCAAAATTCCACGCTGGCCATTCGACAAGTTCATCCACGCAAACCGGAAGCTGGGAACTCAGATGAAGGCAACCGGCGAAGTGATGGCGATTGGCCGCACCTTCGAAGAGTCGATCCATAAAGCAGTTCGTTCTCTGGAGATCGGTGTGCACCGCCTTTACTTGAAGGGCGCTAATGAGCTGAGCGATGAAGTGCTTCAGCAGCGTCTGATCAAAGCCGACGATGAGCGGATGTTCCTGATTGCAGAAGCGTTCCGCCGGGGGTATGGACTCCAGCAGATTCAGGACCTGACAAAGATTGACTGGTGGTTCCTGGACAAGATCGAGCGCCTGATCCAATACGAAGATCACATTCGCAGCGAAGCGTCACTGACTTACGAAACGCTGTACGAAGCGAAGCGACTCGGCTTTACGGATCGTGCGATAGCCGAACTTCGCGCAGAAGGCAATGCCAGCACGCATACAACTGAGGAGTCGATCGGATTCCTGCGTCGCGAGCATGGATTGCGCCCGGTTTACAAAATGGTGGATACTTGCGCAGCGGAGTTTGAAGCAACGACGCCGTATTACTACTCGACGTACGAAACGGAGAATGAAGTCATCGAATCCGCCAAGGAGAAGGTCATCGTGCTGGGCTCCGGACCGATCCGGATCGGTCAAGGGATCGAGTTCGACTACTCCACAGTGCACGCTGTATGGGCGATCCAGAAGGCGGGATACGAAGCGGTTATCATTAATAACAACCCGGAGACCGTCTCCACTGACTTTAATACGTCGGACCGACTCTACTTCGAACCGCTCTTCCTCGAAGATGTCATGAACGTCATCGAGCAGGAGAAACCGATCGGTGTCATCGTACAGTTTGGCGGGCAGACAGCAATTAACCTCGCTGAGCCGCTCAGCAAAGCGGGCGTGAAGATTCTGGGTACCAGCTTGGAAAGCATTGACGAAGCTGAGGACCGTAAAAAATTCGAAGCGCTTCTGTCCAGACTCGAGATTGCCCAACCGAAAGGCAAAACTGTAATTTCAGTTGATGATGCTGTAGAAACTGCGCAATCACTGGGTTATCCTGTTCTGGTAAGACCATCTTATGTACTCGGTGGACGCGCGATGGAGATTGTATACTCCGACAGCGAGCTGCTGAGTTACATGAAAGAGGCGGTTAAGATTAACCCGGACCATCCGGTTCTGATCGACCGTTACATGATGGGTAAAGAAGTGGAAGTAGACGCGATCTGCGATGGCGATACGGTGCTGATTCCAGGCATCATGGAACATGTAGAGCGCGCGGGCGTTCACTCCGGTGACTCGATTGCGGTATACCCTCCACAGTACTTGTCCCAGGGGCTGAAAGATAAGATTGCCGAAATTACGATCAAAATTGCCAAAGAGCTGAATACACGCGGACTTGTTAACATCCAGTTCGTTATCTATAAAAATGAAGTGTACGTGATCGAGGTGAATCCACGTTCTTCCCGGACGGTTCCGTTCCTGAGCAAGGTAACAGGCATTCCGATGGCGAACCTGGCAACACAGGCGATCATGGGCAGCAAGTTGAAGGATCTTGGATACGAGGAAGGCATGTGGCCGGAAAGCGAGCATGTATCGGTTAAAGTACCGGTCTTCTCCTTTGCTAAACTTCGCCGCGTTGAGCCTACACTTGGACCGGAAATGAAATCCACCGGTGAGGTTATGGGCCGTGACGTGAAGTATGCCAAAGCGCTGTACAAAGGTCTGATCGGTGCAGGCATGAAAATTCCTTCAACGGGTGCGATCATCGCTACCATCGCAGATAAAGATAAAGCTGAAGCTGCAGCACTGCTGAAAGGCTTCCATAAGCTTGGTTATAAAATCATCGCCACAGGCGGCACGGCTGCAGCATTGAAAGAGGCGGGTCTTAACGTGACCACCATTAATAAGCTGTCCGAGGGAACACCGAACATTTTGGATATGATCCGCACAGGCGAAGCGAATTTCGTCTTCAACACATTGACCAAGGGTAAAACGCCACAGCGTGACGGATTCCGAATTCGCCGTGAAGCGGTAGAAAACGGTGTGGTATGTATGACCTCGCTCGATACGGTTCGTGAGCTTCTGACGATGCTGGAGACCATCAACTTCTCCTCTGAAGCGATGCCGGTTTAATCGAGAAGGAGGGATATAGATGAACGCCCGCTACAATGAAATGGCGGGCCGCCTGATGGTGGCCCTGGATTACCCCGATGCCGAGCGCGCGAAAGCATTAGTGCAGCAGTTGGAGGGTATCCCGTGTTATATGAAGGTCGGTATGCAGCTGTTCTACGCTGCCGGTCCCGATTTTGTTAAAGAATTAAAAGCAAAAGGCTATTCCGTGTTCCTGGATGTGAAGATGCATGATATTCCGAACACGGTAAAAGGTGGGTCGAACAGCGTAACGCGGCTGGGTGTGGACATGTTTAATGTTCATGCCAGCGGCGGCGCTCTCATGATGCAGGCGGCAAAAGCCGGGGCGGAGGCCGCAGTGGCGGACACCCCGGGTCTTGCCATGCCTACGATCATTGCGGTAACCCAGTTGACTAGTACGAGTCAGAATGTCATGAATAACGAAATCGGCATCCCGGGTTTGGTAGAGGATGCGGTCGTACGATATGCGAAGCTGGCTCAGCAAGCGGGACTGCATGGCGTCGTCGCTTCATCGCTTGAAGTGGAGGCCATTCGGTCCGCATGCGGCCAAGCGTTTAAGACCGTTATACCGGGTATCCGTCCAGCCGGTGCGGATATCGGAGACCAGACTCGGGTCCTTACACCAGGGGAAGCCATCCGCAAGGGCAGTCATTATCTGGTTGTCGGCCGTCCCATTACGGAATCCCCGAGCCCGAGACAAGCTGCAAAACAGATTATTGAGGAGATGATTCAAGCATGAGTACACTCGCGAATATTCCACATCAGATCGCATCTTATTTGCTGAAGATTGAGGCCGTTTCTCTTAGACCTCACCAGCCGTTTACGTGGACGTCGGGAATTAAGTCCCCGATCTACTGTGACAATCGCTTGACGATGTCCTATCCCGAGATTCGCGACTACATTGCTGAATCGTTCGCAGCCGTCATCCGGGAGCAATATCCGGAGGCCGAGGCCATTGCCGGTACGGCCACAGCCGGGATTCCGCATGCAGCCTTTGTATCCCAGAAGATGAACCTGCCCATGTCCTATATTCGGGACAAAGCAAAGGGGCATGGCAAGGAAAACCTAATCGAAGGCTTGATCAAGCCAGGTCAGAAGGTGGTTGTGATCGAGGATTTGATCTCCACGGGCGGCAGTTCGCTCAAAGCGGCGCAAGCGGTCAAGGATGCAGGGGCAGAGCCGCTGGTGGTATTGGCTATATTCAGCTACCAGCTGGATAAAGCGGTACAAGCTTTTGCTGAAGCCGGTATTCCACTGCAGAGCTTGTCCAATTACGGAGCGCTGATTGATGTTGCGCTATCCGAGAATCGGATTCAGGAACAGGATGTGGAGCTTCTTCAATCCTGGAGATCGAATCCAACTTCCTTTGGCGTGTAAACAACTTATACCAGCTAAGATCATCAGGCTGTCGTCTTTGTGAGTTATCGCAGAGCGACGGCTTTTTTTATTGTAATGTGGCGAAGACAATCCATGGTGGGTGCCGGGTTGACAGCGGCAGGCTGGATCGTTACATTAGGACTGTATGCGGCTGGTAGCCAGCCATCGGTGTCCTTATGCTGATATAGAAGGGATATAGTCTAACAGATGAATGCTAAGAAAGAAGCAGTGCTTGAAGCCGGGAAGCGGTTGTTTTTGGAGCAGGGGATTTTACAGACGAGTATGGAGCAGATTGCCGAAGCGGTCCCCGTTTCCAAGATGACGATTTATAACTACTATCAGAGCAAAGAGGGCTTACTGGATCATGTCGTGGACCGGATGGTTGACGAGCTCATGGCGATTTACCGCGATATGATGGACCAGGCAAAAGATCCGCTTGAGGCGTTAACCGTCTTCTACAAGGATCAGCACAAATTTTCGGCGTTTGTCTCGCAGAAATTTGTGGCGGATCTGGCCAAATTCCCGGAGCAGATGGACAAGCTGCTCCAATTCAACCAGAAATTCGTTGTTCCGGAATTTGAAATGCTGATCTTTAAAGGCCAGCAGCTTGGACAGATACGGAAAGACATCTCTCCCCAGGTATTGGTTGCGTTCCTTACTTTTATCAAGGAATTTACAGCCCGGAACGAATGGTACCATGGTCTGGGGAGCCTGAACGTGATCAGTGAACAGCTGATGACGATTCTTTATCACGGTATTATCCAGCAGGAAGATCCGTCTAATCTAACATGAGTACAAGAACATTCCAGAGGTGATTTCGACCCGGGAATGTTTTTTTATGAAATTTTACTGTTGAGCAGTTTGAAAATCGGCTGATTTGAGTATATGTTCCTATAAATTTAGGGCCACGACTTGGTAGAGGGCAAGGAGATGTCTCACCTATAATAGTAATGATAACGTCAGATTTTAACACAAAAATAGGCGGGGCTGACCGTAAGGAGGAGAGATCTTTGGAAATTCCGTCAAGGATCCAACTGACCGGCAAACAATTCTTTGTACTTACTGGCATTGTCGGTGCGCGGGCTGTTATTGGGTTAGAGGACCCTTTTCGTGGAACGTTGACCGAGGAGATGCCCATAGAAGTGGCCAAGATTGAGCAGGAGCTGCAGGAGAAAGACTTGATTGATACGGGTGACAGCGAGCCGGTTCTTGTGCAGGAACTGCTGGAATACATAAAAGTATGCAGCCGGACCCTGTTAACGATACATATGAGGGTGTCCGGTTCCGACAAGGAGCCGAAGGAGTGTTTCATTTATTACAGTTCAAGTCTGGTGGTAAAGGCCGATATTGAAAGCGAGCCTGACGGTGAGAGAGTCTATGTGCTGGAAGCGCTGGGAACCCCTTCGGAAGCTTGGCTTAAAATCATCAATCATCTGCAGCTGGAGGATCGGAAGAACCGTGATACAGCTCTATTGGCAATGCCTAAAGGCTGGTTTCAGCAATGGATGAGTGCCGAGCAAGGGGAGCAGGAGCCTCGCAAGTACTTGCTTGCCCAAGGCTACCCGGAATCGGTTGTCTCCGCCTTGGCCGATTGTGTCAGCCATCCGGAGAGATACGCTACCTTTACAGCGTACTATTGTCCGGATCTGAACTGCCGAATACAGGGAATCGAACTGTTGAGAGGACAGCATTCCAATTGGCTAATTCGCAATGAAGGCGAACAGGATCAAATTTGGGGCGCCACGGTAACGGAAATCATACGGGAGCTTGGCGCGGTGATTGAGCGCATTAAGTGTAGTACCTGAAATGCTGAACCAACAAGGGTGTCTGGCTTGAGAAAGACAGGCGCGGATATGCGAGCCAATGTGACAAACGGCGGGGAATCTGGTCACGAATATCAACGTGAACAAGAGCGGGGCAATAAGGGGAGTGGCAAGATGAGCACAAAGATTTCAGAGGAAGAACAGTTTCATTTCCGGCTAATCCCTGCCGAGCAGATTCGGGGCGGCATTGTATGTTTTTTATTCATTATGCTGATCCCTGCACTGGTCACGTTGGCGGCGCCGATGATGTCGATATACATGTATGTAGCTGCGGCGCTGTGGGTGGTTATGCTGCTATGGGGGATTGGCCTGAGTGTAAATCCGTACCGGTCTGAGGTCGGTTTTGTGCTGTACTTGGGGATATACGGGTTGGCGGTGGCGGTCACTTGTGAGATCGCTATACTCAAAATGATGTATGACATGGCCCGAGTTGAATCCATCGGGTATGGGCTTAGCTCGGCAGCGGTGATGCTTTTGCTCATCTTCGTTTTTTATGTGTTGTATTTCAGAGCACTGCAGCAAGGGGCTTACCAGTCCATGGAGCGCAAAGGCGGCGTTGGAAAAGCGGGCAAAGCGGCCCTGCTGTTTGCGGCTATCGGTTACACTGGGTATTACGTAGTGGTTGCGGTAACCGGCGATCTTGGCGGATTTGTGATGGGGATAGCGGCCTTTTCTGTTCTGTTAATTCTCGGTCTGTACATGGCCGTTGTTTTCATTCATCGGTATAAGTTCATCCAGGACAATATGGATAAGCTGAAAGCTCATTATCCCGTACTGGGATTGCCGAAGAAGCAGCGGAACGCCGCGTTTCTGAACAAAATGAACCGGGGCCGTATGCCTGCGGCACCGCACCGGAGGAGCAAGAAAAGGAGAGGATAATTACGACGCAACAACAGCAGCCAAACGGATCGATTGTCATTTTTGAAAGAAGGCAAGAAGAAGCTGGTGATCTACGGTCGCAAGCAAATTCTGGCGCTTGAGCAGCCGCAAAAGAAGTTTGTTGGATTTCGGTTTTTTTGTGGAAGTTTGGATATAATATGACAGCATTACATTATCATTCGGGTAAGGAGTCGCATAGGATGAACTGGGTATATTACGGAAAGCTGTATACAAGCAAATTTCAGGCGGGCTGCTTCGCTAAACGTTTGGAGCAGGATGGCTGGCTGTTCGGGTACCATGATCCGCGGATGGTGGAGGTTTACCGTTCCAAAAAGGGTCGCTATGGCGTGCGGTTTATGCCTTGAGAAAATTCCATTAAAACAGCACTTGACTTGTTGTAGGGGAATGGTGTATATTTATTCTTGTCGCTGTTTGATACAGCATTGACGCGGGGTGGAGCAGTTCGGTAGCTCGTCGGGCTCATAACCCGAAGGCCGCAGGTTCAAATCCTGCCCCCGCAACCAATTTTTAAACGATGTATGTATGACGTCCTTATGTTTATGTGTACATGTATGTTCAGGGCCCTTAGCTCAGTTGGTTAGAGCGGTCGGCTCATAACCGACTGGTCGGGGGTTCGAGTCCCTCAGGGCCCACTTTATCGAAAACCCTTGCGATGCAAGGGTTTTTTGCTGTTTATAGGACTGTTTAGTTGAGTGAAAAACTATGGTGAAAAACGCATTTGCTAACGGCAGCTATTGATCGACAGTATCGTTCATTGAACATTGCTGTGGTCATTCCAAGGTGTTCAACTGCGACTTTCAGATAGCTGAAGGCACTGAGAGTATGGCTAATACGTCCGTTCTTCAAGTAGACCGCGATGTGAGGAACCCCTCCCAGTCCTATTTATGGTACATTAGCACATTCTGATCATGATTGCCGAAATGTCCAGACTAAGTCCGTCTATGTACATAAACTGTACCATTCCACAAAACAAGGAGGTAAATATCGGTGAGTTACGAAAAATCTTGTTACGGCGGATACGGGAATCCAGTAGGTACTGTTCTGGTTTTATTTATTCTCTTGGTTATTATCTTGGGAACTTTTTGGATTTAACTAAGCACCTGAATGAAGCATTCATTGATTTGATTTAATTTAATTCAGCAATTACGATACTGCACCCATGCGGTATCCCCAATTCGGTAAACGGGGACGGCTACTTTCCGTCCCCGTTTTTGGATTAAGTTCATTGTACATAAACCGAACATCAAACAACGAGGAGATCAGTGCTGTAAGGCATGTTTATTTGTCTGCGAACACATGAATCGTGACAAGGGCAGAAAATAGTAGAGAAGGGGCACAGCGTTGGCGTGTGCCCCTTATTTGTCGTGCATCCATATATAGAAACCAACAGGGCATCAACGGTATAAGATCATGGTTCATGAGCTGGGCTATCAGAGCTGGAGGTGTCAGTTGTTGACCTGGACGATCGGCAAGAACTCTATGTAGCTGGTTGCAAAATGTGAGACAGATCTCCGTTTTTACGGGGGACTATTTTCATTTGAGGAAATTGAGCGATTTGACTAATCATTTGTCCATATCCATTGAATCCATGTACTCATATATATGTTAAGGATTTGATAATTAAAAAGGAGGGAACACGAATTGCCAAAAAGAACAGTCAGAAAAATGGGAAATCATACGGTGAAACAACTGCATGCACCTAAGAGACATTCCGGAATCCGTTCGAGTAGCGTTGCAAAGGCAATGAGGACGATGATTGCCGCGCAAAGAGCATTGAATGCACAAGTACCAGTTGTTATTAACCAAAGAAATAGGATAATCAGCACGAATCGAAATTGGGTAAACGCACTTGAAATCGAGCGGAATCCTGCCTGGGTAGCGCCACAAGCTGGTGAATCCTACGTTTGGGGAAGAAATGACCCTAACGGTCCCGCTGCTGTGGTCGCCAGAAGATTTACGATTAGAGACGATATTGAGAGAGCTAGCTTATTCCTGTCCGTTGATAACTTTGCCATCGTTTTAATAAATGGACGGCCGGTAGTTATCGACAATCCGCAGGGCAATGTTTCATTCTTTAATCCGGGAAGAACGTTTAATATTAGGCGTTTCCTTCGGAGAGGTACAAATGATATTGTGATCGCCGCCTTTAACTTCCCGTCAAACGCAAACAGAAGCGGAGATAATCCAGCTGGTGTCCTTGCACGTATCGCAATTGAGCTAGAAGATTAGTCCGGTAGTAGCTCTAAGTTCAATCGGTTGCGAACGCTAAAGCATTTGCCGACATCGTAATCATCGCCATGTTCGACTTTAATTCGGCGCAACCGGTATGTTGAATACAAAATAGGAGTAGACGACTTTTTTGATGACCGAGTTTTTTCAAATGATGTGCTCCTCATCGACGTACTAAGCTGACTAAGCTAACGGAACACTATAGTTTAGAACAAACCGCCTAATGATTGGGCGGTTTTTCTTATGCAAAGACTTATTAAAAGGAGGACGCTGACACGTCCTCCCCTTAGTCCAGGTATCCCCCGGCTGAGATAGCGGCCCGCCGAGCGCAATTTATCTGACATCCGCTATCTCGCATTCCATCATAACTGAAAGCCGAGAGGAACGACAATCGGAACACTTGAGAGTAAGAATTTGCTAATGCCGCACGAGCTCTTCAAAGCCGGAATAGCCAAACAGAAGGATGAACTATAAAAACTATTAGAGTAGTCCTAATAATGGCCTTGCACATAACCATGTATGTCTAAATAGGATGTTGTAAGTCGTTTAAATTTAAGGAGGCATACAACGAATGCAGACGAAACGGCAAGCAGTAAAGAAGGTTAGAATAACATCTACAAAACAGGTGAAGAGACGCGTAAAGGTACAGAGACACGTACATGAATTTGAAGGTAGTACCAAGCTGGCAGAAGAAGGAGCAGATCGGCACAATCATCGGTTTGCTGGTGTTACAGGGCAAGCGATTCGAGTGGGGAATAGTCATGTCCACGAAATTGAATTAGAAAAAACTGATTTCTTGAACCATTTTCATAATCTGAAAAAGATTAGAACTGGACCGGCTATTCCAGTAGGAAATGGCAAACACGTACATTTTGTAACTGGTCAGACTACATTAAACGATGGTCACGTACACCAATTCAATTTTGCGACATTGATTCAATCACCTCTCGTTTAAGAATTATAAAACAATAAACTTTGACGGCTAGTGGTCTAACGCAATTGCTGACAAAAACATAAAAACCACGAAAACATTTGCAGTTCTAAACCTATATATAATGAAGTAACTAAACTGGCTGTACCCTGCTCAGTTGGTTAGAGCGGTCGGCTCATAACCGACTGGTCGAGGGTTCGAGTCCCTCAGGGCCCACTTTATCGAAAACCCTTGCGATGCAAGGGTCTTTTGCTGAGATCACCGATTAATTAGAAGTTCAATTAGAGTATATTCTTGAAACTTTGCTATCCTTATCGGTTTATTTTTGCGAAAATTGCCCATATATATGTTATACGATGAAAATGGGGTGTATGGGCTCACATGGATGAACATATGATAATTCTGCTTCGTAGTATATCTGCATTTGTGCTTTTGTTGATTATTACGCGATTCTTGGGAAAACAAACGTTATCTAACATGAATTTTCATGAGTTTGTTACCGCCGTTATTTTGGGTGCAATTGCTGCAAATTTTGCTTTCAATGAAAAATTGCAGGTAATACAACTACTCATCTCGCTTGCTGTTTTTACATTTACATCCTATCTTTTATCAAAGCTCGTTGTGAAGAACCGTAAATTCCGTATGTGGGCTGAAGGGACACCGAGTATACTTATAGAGGGTGGGAAGATTCTTGAAGAGAATCTAAAGAAAAATAAATTAACATTAGATACAGTAAATCAGATGTTACGACAAAAAGATATTTTTGACATCTCGGAAGTTGAGTACGGCGTATTAGAGATCAATGGAATGATATCTGTGATGAAGAAAAAGGAATACCAGAATGTAACTTTAAAAGATATGAAAAAGGGAATGAAAGGGAATCAACAGTTTCCGATTGAGCTTATCATGGATGGACAACTTTTAGAGAAGAATCTAAAGGTAAATGATCTTTCCCCCGATTGGGTTCATGATAAATTAAAAGACCGGAACAAAAATATTGAAGATGTTTTTTATGCGGTCAAGGGAACCGACGGTCAATTGTATCTCGATTTTTATAAGGATAAGATACAACATCCAATTGACGTAGAGTGAAGCTGAGCGGCATGATCAGGACCTTAGCGAAACAAACATAACCGAAGCGAAAAACTCCCCGCGGTTCACTTTAACGTAAGACTCCACCAACAATGCCGGTGGAGTCTTTTTCGGTATATATTTTAAGCGAGATTTGTAATCGGGGGCGACATACGGTACATTTTAATAGAATCATTGGGGATACGCTTATTTATACAGCTGCTGCTGGGTGGATGCAGCTGATTTTAGATATAGGATGGGGGATTAAGGTGTCAGAGTGGGTGTTAAATCAGTCGTGGGGATTGCCTGTGTTGCTTGCCTTCTTGATGGTCGTATTCGTATTTGAGTCACGGAAAGCCTTTAAGGCATATAAAGAAAAAAGACGGTTCGAATTGGGATGGGCTCTCTTGTTTGCGCTGGTGGCTTTATTGGCGATGATCGTCCTGGTGGCATATTAAAAATACATAACCAAAAACAAGACACCGCCAGAAGCTTCCGGCGGTGTCTTGTTTAATGATTGGCTATAAACGTTGCTGAAGGAAGTTATCCTTCGTTACCCTTCACTCATGACAGCCTCTGTTGCGGCCCAGGCTCTGCCAGCACGCATGGCCAGGAAGAAGCAGAGGATGAGGACGATGGACGCGGAGATGTAGGGAAAGTTGATGTCCAAATCAAACAGATACCCTGCTACCAGCGGTCCTGCAATATTCCCCAGGCTGGTATAGGCCGAGTTCAGACCGGCCACGTAGCCTTGCTGATCCTTCGCCAGCTTGGACATTTGCGTACCGATAGCGGGACGTAAGATGTCGATCGACAGAAAGACCAGGAAGGTAACAAGGAATATCAGCCAGTATTTATGCACAAACAGGGTTAACAGGATACAGATTCCTGCGGTAAGCAAGCTGAGCGTAATGACTCTTTTCTCACCGAACCGGTTCAGGATCCAACCGAAAATCGTCGCTTGGACGACGGCACCCGCAATCGATCCAAATGTGATGATCATGGCAATATCTTTAGGGGTGAACCCAAATTTATGATCCACAAACAGGCCGAACACCGTTTCATAATTGGCAAGGCCGAAAGAGAGCACAAATACAATGATCAAACTTAAGAAATAAGGTTCTTTGAAAGAACGTACCAGTTGGACAACCATGCTCTCCTTCTTCCGTCCCAGCAAGGTAGGTGCTTCCTGTTTGGTGGATGACTCCGGAAGCAGCAGCAGCGTTACCAGTGCGGCAATTCCTCCCGCAACAGCCGCAGCGTAGAAAGGAACGCGAATGCCAAACTCGGCGATAAACCCTCCGATGCCCGGTCCGATGATGAAACCTGTCGTAATCGCAGCATTAATGAACCCCATGCCCCTGGCACGTTCCTCATTCGAAGTCACGTCAGCCGTGTAGGCCATAACAGCAGGCATAATGAGCGCAGCGCCAATACCGCCGAGCATTCTCGATGCAAACAGGAGCGGCGGTGTGCTGGCAGCTCCGAACAACCATTCCGATATAGCGAACACAATCATGCCGGAGATGATGATTTTTTTACGACCCATGGTATCCGACAATCTACCCGCAAGTGGCGAGAATAACAGCTGTGTTAATGAAAAAGCGGCAACGAGCATGCCTACCGTGCTTCCGCTGATATGCAGTTCCGTCATATAGGTTGGCATAATAGGTATGACGAGCCCGATGCCGGTGAAGACTAGAAATATATTGAACATGAGGAGCAGGATGGCTCCATTGTTTCGCATCAGTAATGACATGATGATTCCTCCAAAATAAAAGACGATTTAATAATGACATGATGAAAATGATGTAATCCGACTATTTATATACTGAACGTTCGGTTTGTAATAGATTATGAAAAAAGAGTCTTGTTTTTCATGATTTCTTTTCAATACCATGCAGAAATACTTTGATGGCGGCATGATAAAGGGAAAGCGCATTTTCCACCTTCGTTATGCGGGACATTTGGCTTAAACCAACAATGAGGCTCTCAAAGATGACGGAAAGCTGCTCCACATTATGATTCTCAAACTCCCCGCGATCAATCCCTTGCTGCAGCAATCTTTGATCGAATTCCAAATGGCTCCGAATAATCTGGACGATTCGCTGCTCTACTTCCTCGGTAACATCTCCATTGCTGTTCATAAATTCATCAAGCGCCTTAGAGAAGGGGTGGTTCAGATCATCAAACACCAATTGATCCGCTATTCCGTATAGCTTGTCAACGGTGGTGGTGTAATGCTGCTCTTTACTGTTCCATTTCTGTTCCCACTCGAGGTCCCATTCCTCGATCAGATACAGAAACAGCCCTTCCTTGCTCTTGAAATGATAATAGATATTCCCTTTACTGCTGCCGGTGGCTTCAACGATTTCCTCTATTGACGTTGATTTGTAACCCTTCTGCATAAAAAGCGCCTTGGCGGCCTCGGCTATGCGTCGCTTGGTATCTTCCGTTTGTTGTTGTTTTTTATTCACGCATGCACCCCCCTTATACCCTTTGCGAGCTTTTCAAAATTTATATACTGAACGTTCGTTCTGTATCTTACCAAATACAATTAATTTATTCAAGACCTCTTGCTGGAGACCTCCAGGCGTTTTTAATTCCAGGATATCGCCCTTGAGCGTCAAGGAAGTAGCGGCCTGCTCCGTAACCTGGGTACGAATATTGTCATTCCGCAGAGGAGGAGCTCCATATTGCTCAGCCGGCGCTCTAGCAAGACATTTCCACTCGAGGAGGATCCGAAATTGAACTCTGTGTTATCGGATCCAATCGGTTTCCCAAAAATAACCGTTACCATGAGTAGGTAGCGGTTATTGTAGAAGTTGATTCATTCCCTTTAATGGTTTACTTCAATGAACTTACGCGATTTCTCATGATAGGACAGCAGCCCCGAAACGGTCACAAATTCGTAGCCTCTCTTTTGCAGCTCCGGCAGAATCACTTTGAGGGCTTCAACTGTCTGTGTACTACCCGGCACAAAATCGTGCATCAGTACAATGTCTCCATTATGGGCATTATCCAGCACTTTTTTGGCAATCCGATTAACGCCGGGCTTTCGCCAGTCCAGCGTATCCTGGTGCCATGACCATAATACGGTCAGCATACCGAAATCCTTGCTTGTGCGGACAATCGCTTCATTATAACTGCCTCCGGGTGGACGAAACAGAACGGTTCGAATGCCGGTTGCATGAAAAATCGCATCCTGCGTACGGTTCAGTTCGCTCGTTAACTTGCTGACGTTAATATTGTGAAAGGGAGGATGGGAGTATGAGTGATTGCCGATCTCATGTCCTTCCTGCAGCTCTCGCGCTACGATCTCAGGGTGTTTCTCCACCCGGTTGCCAACAACGAAGAAGGTAGCCTTAGCGTCATATTGCTTTAGCAGATCCAGAATTTGAATGGTATTCTGTTCGTCCGGACCATCGTCAAAGGTAAGGGCAATTACTTTGTTTTGTGTGGGGACTTCCCATACAATCTCGCCGCGTTCCTCATAATAATCCCTGCCTTTGGAAGCGGATGGTGCATGCTCGGCGTTAACAACTTTCGGATAGCAAAGGGAAATGGAGAGAGCGATTAATACGACGGTTGAGAGTTTTTTCATGGTGAGGGGTATCCTTTTCTCGGCTGTTCTAGTCTTCGCATATGACAATGCAAGCCTATTTATCATTTGGCGATAACGGTAAAATTATTCTTTATGGCATACGGAAGCCTTTGAATCGATGAATTAAAGCGGTGGTTCAAGCTATTAAGTAAGGTGATGCCAAAAATTATGAGTTTCATATATTGACATCACATGGTTGGACATGGTATTATCAATTTTGTCGCTAAGACGAAATGTGCACACCTAGATATCGGAATGAGATCGCAATATATTGCGATTCCCACGCGTACCTTCGGCTATGTAAGTGAACGTGAACGACGCTAGGAACATGCGCGGATAAATATGCCGGGGTGGCGGAATTGGCAGACGCACAGGACTTAAAATCCTGCGGTAGGTGACTACCGTACGGGTTCGACCCCCGTCCTCGGCATTATAACAGCGTCTGGTAAGATGCAAAATAAGTCGGCCCCCGTATGGGTGCCGGCTTATTTTTTTAAATCGACATAAGGTCAATTCATGATGAGCGTTGTTATTGGGTTCAAATTGAACGGAAGATGTTATGGTGTTCCGATTATAGAAATCGCATTCTTTATGATTCCATGCTGGCCTGTGTGAGAGGAGAGAGGAGACATGCGGATGTTTAACAATGATTGGGACCTTATTCTGCAGGGAGAAATGGATAAGCCTTATTTTCAAGCTTTGATGGAACGGGTGGACGAGGAATACAGGCGCAGCACGGTGTATCCCCCCAAGGAAGATATATTTCGGGCTCTTCAGCAAACATCGTACCAATCGACAAAAGTCGTTATTTTGGGACAAGATCCTTATCACGGTCGTAGGCAGGCGCAGGGACTGAGCTTTTCCGTTTCGCCCGGGGTTACGATTCCTCCGTCTTTACGAAATATACATAAGGAGCTTGCTTCGGATCTGGGAATCTCGATTCCCCGTCACGGTTCCTTGCAATCGTGGGCGGATCAAGGAGTACTGCTGCTCAATGCAGTGCTTACGGTTCGCGAAGGCGAGCCGAACTCGCATAAAGGGATCGGGTGGGAGACATTCACCGATACGGTTATTGCGAAATTGAATGAACGTGATCAGCCAATGGTTTTTATATTATGGGGCAGTTACGCACAGAAGAAAGGTTCTTTCATAGACCGAAGCCGGCACAAGGTGCTTGAGTCCAGTCATCCGAGTCCATTTGCAGCGCATAAAGGATTCTTCGGTAGTCGTCCATTTTCAGCATCGAATGCTTTTTTAATGCAAAAGGGTATGGATCCGGTGAATTGGGACATCCCAAGCACACCGGGCGATGGAGATGAATAATCCGCGAGAGGTGACCTTCATGAAGCATTGGATTGGTCGTCATGTTGTCATTCAGCGTTTAGACGGGGCGAAAAGCACGGTTGAAGGTGTGCTGAAAGGGTGGGATCCCGTTCAGGAAAAAGTGATTCTAGGTCCGGGTGAGCTTGTTATACCGTTTCGTGCCATTCATAGAATTATGCCAAGAAACGCATACCCTGCCTTGAACTCCATCGGTTATGTCGTGAATCATACCATTCAATTCGATAACGCCATCTATTTTGGATCTTCCGTGATGATATGGCGAGGCAATCGACTGGTGTTATCACAGGCCATTCTGACTGCTCACGATGAGGATACCGTTACCTTGTCAAATGGCATGATATTGCGCAAGGATGAGCATGATTTTGTGGTTCGATCTCTGCGCGGCAATGCGTGATTCGTTATATAAAGGATGTCCCCAGGAGCCATCGTGAAGTTGGCGGGGACATCCTTTTTTGTACAAATGTCACTTGTATGTCTGAAGTAACTCGAGTTCATTATGCGTCTTCTACTTTTTCGGCAAGGAACAGTTCGTAAATCCGTACCACGATAATTTTGACGATCATGTAAGCGGGAATGGCGAGCAGGATGCCAAGCAGCCCGAAGAAGTCGCCGCCTACAAGAATGAGGACAATCGTGGTCAACGGGTGAATATCCAGCTGTTTCCCGTAGATGACCGGTGTCAGAATATTATCTTGGATCTGCTGTGCGATGACAATGACGACAACAGACCATATCGCAATCGAAGGAGATTCGATAAAACCGATGATCACGGCAGGAATGGTAGCCAGCAGCGCTCCGATATACGGGATGAAATTCAAGAAGAAGGAGATCACCGTCAAGAGCAAAGAATAAGGCAGCCCGATGATCAGAAATCCGATATAGATCATGATGCTAAGTATAAGATTCAGGATCACTTTGCCGATAATAAAATTGCTGAGTGCTGTATCAATCTCACCCAGCACTTCATTGCCGTCACGGCGGTATCGTCTTGGTAGGACACTGAGCAGCTTGGGCGGAAGCTTGCTGCCTTCCTTCAGCATGTAGTACAGAATAATCGGAATCGTAGCAATAATAACGACAACGCTGGATACAACGGCAATCAGGTTATTGATGGAGTTGCTGATCCAGGTAATGATCCGATTCATGTATTCCGTCAGTGAGGTAGATAACTCGGATTCCGTTGGTATAAAGCGTGACCAGTATGGATTCTGCTGCAGCTGGTCGATCTGTTGCTGCACACCCTCTACCAGAAAGGGGGCATTACTGATAAAATTTTCGATCTGCTCGCGAAGTGTCGGCCACACCACAATGCCGAATATGGCGCAGAGACCGGCAAACACGAAATACAGCATCAGGACGCCTATGGATCGTTTGATTTTCCGCCGCTCCAGGTAGTCCACAATCGGTCTGAGCAGATAATAGAAGAAGCCGGCCATCGCGACGGGAACGATCAGCATATTGAACATGGAGACGATTGGCCGGAACAAGAAGCTGATTTCGGATCCGAGATAAATGATCAAGAGCAGTGCGATTATGCCAAAGCATGTCCTGAAATATTTGCTCTGCATCATGGGCAATCCCTCCATACAACGAATAGGTAAATACATTGGTACGATGTAACATTTGTATTTAACCAATTTGGAGGGATTTGAAATCACCAGTTTATGCTATCAGTTTCGTATGGTGACCCGGGTATGAATCGGAACGAGGGAGGCAAGCTCAATGACGTCCTCGTTGTACATTCGAATGCAGCCATGGGAAACGTAGCGGCCGATGGATGAAGGGTCATTCGTGCCATGGATGCCATAATGGGGTTTGGACAACCCTAACCAATAGGCTCCAAAAGGCCCCCCGGGATTTGGCTGTTTGTTGACGATGGTGTAATTGCCTGGCGGCGTCTGCGTAGCCATTTTACCGATGGCAACCGGGAACGTACGTACCACGGTGTCGCCATCCAGCAGGTGCAGCTGAAAATCGGATAAATCGACAATAATGCGGTATTGGGGCATCTTAATTCATCTCCTTCCTGATTATGCTATGAATTAGCGGGAAGAGCGACCCCTAAATCAACTTAAAATAGGCAAATTACATCTTCATGACTGGTAGAAATTTCATCCATTGATAACGCTCTGCTGATGTTATTATTTAATAGGTTAAGCAGTAACAACGTTTACATCAGGAAGGGGAAACCAATGTCTCCTGCTAAGTTTTATCAAAAATATATTAAAAATAATATGTTTACCAAAATGCTGCTGTTAATCTCCTTGATTGCGGTGGTTACCATCGTCACCTTATCTTTTCTCATGTATTACTTCTTGTTTCAATCGGCCGTGCGCAGCGAACTCGACATTCAGCGAAGAGCGGTTGAACGGGTGGAGCGGCAATTGAATCAAAAATTTGAGAATGAGCAGTCCTATGTAAATGACTTGTACCGCAACAGTTCTCTAGGGATTGACACTTCCTATTTCCTCATGAACTCGTTTGATGAGTACATGGCCAAGCGAATGGATCGGATCGCGGGCGGCGGGCAGTCCAATTCAGACAGTGTGGTTGCTTATTTCAAGCAAAGGCTGGACGACGACCCGGATATTGAGAATATCATGCTGTATAGTGCCGAGAAACAATATGTATATGTATACAAGCAGGGCAGCATGACAAGGCTCTATCAGGCGAATGCCACGCATTCGTACATTCCTGATGTGATGGCGATGGAGAGCCAGAGCGTCACGCTGCCGAATCTCTGGGTACGTAAGCTGGCCGGAGATGTGAATTTGCCTTTATTCTCGATCCGGAGCCCGATTAATGATATGACCACATACAAGAATTTGGGGCAGTTGGTTATTTTATATCGAACGGAAGCACTGGGTGCTGTCCTGAACAGCGGCGAAGATCCCCTGAAGGGATCCGTGCTGGTCTTGTCGGGTGACGGCCGTGTGATGTTTGATTCTTCCGGCAAATATTACGGGAAGAAGTATCCTTATGCCGACCGGCTGCTGAATTCCAAAGATACCGTGAACCTGGATGAGGAATCGTACATTACAACAGCGGCTCACAATCAGGCAGGGTATACGGTGGTCGGAATCACACCCAAACGTGAGATATCGGAGTCCTTCCATGGTTTGCAGAACACCATCATCATTGCGGCCCTGCTATGTATTGTCGTTGCGGTATTCATTCCTTCACTGACAATCGTGAATTACTCCAAGCGCACCGATAACATTATCCGTTTTATGCGCAAGGTAGAGAAGGGGGAATTCGTTGCCCGGATGCAGGATACCAAGGAGGATCAGCTAGGGCAAATTGCGGGCAGCTTCAATGAGATGCTGGATGAACTTTCCCGGTATATCGACAAGGTATATAAGGCAGAGATTAACCAGAAGAACGCGGAGCTGTCTGCACTGCAAGCGAGAATTAACCCGCATTTTTTATACAATACGCTTGAAGTGATTCGGATGAGAGCTCTTTCGCAAGGGGCTCAGGATGTCGGTGATATGATCTACAGCTTGTCGATGCTGTTCAAGAATATCGTGCAGCATAAGTCCCACTACACATTGAAGGATGAGCTGGAGGCGTGCAGGCTCTACCTGGAGCTGTTTCGCATTCGCTATAAGGACAAGTATATTTATAAAATGCACTGTGAGGAACAAATCAAACATGTGCCGATGATGAAAATGTCGCTGCAGCCCCTGATTGAAAACTACATCGTTCATGGACTGCGCAGCGACCAGGATGATAACTGGCTAACGGTTAACGCGTCGCAGCAGGATGATGATGTCGTAATCGAGATCAAGGATAACGGGAAAGGGATCGAGCCAGAGCAGCTTGAGGAGATCAAATCCCGGCTGGAAATGGCCGAGTCGAGTGGAGAATCATTTGGTCTGCGGAGTGTGAATGAGCGATTAAAGCTGACGTTTGGAAGTTCGTACGGAATGGACATCCAGAGTGAGCCGGGCAGCGGTACAACGGTGACAGTCAAATTTCCGGTGGCAGAAGGGAAGCTGAATAACGATGTATAAAGTGTTTATCGTGGACGATGAGCCATTTATTATAGAAGGATTGGTTGACGTCGTGGATTGGTCGAAGTATGGCATTGAGGTGGTGGGGCATGCGGAGAATGGCCGTCAAGCGCTGGAGAAAATGGCGGTCATTCCGGTTGATATTCTCATTACGGATATCTCGATGCCTGTCATGACGGGACTTGAATTGATTGAAGGCGCACGAAAATTGAACCGCAATTTGAAGGTAATCATCCTGAGCGGCTTCGACGATTTTGCCTATTTGAAGGAAGGCATGCGTCTGGGGATCGAGAATTATTTGCTCAAGCCGATCAATCTAAAGGAATTGGAAGAAACGATTGCCAGCACAACGGATAAAATGAACAAATCCAGAAGAGAGATGAGACTGGACGAGTACGACATTAACGTATTGCGGAGCAATATCCTGTACCGCTGGATCACGGACCGGATTGAGCCGGAGGAACTGGAGGAGCGCACGACCCTTCTGGGGCTGAATCTGAATTTGCCGTATGTCATGGCGTCTATCCTGAGAGCGGATTTCACGCCGCTGGAGAATAGCCTGTATCAATTAATGGATCAGGAGCCGGGTGTCCTGTATTTCCGGGACAACGACGGCGATCACGTGGTGATTTTTATGATGAAAGATCCGGACACGGAAAAAGCGAGAGCCATTCGGCTGCTGCAGCAGGTGCGCGAGCAATGCTATGAAGAGGAGCTGTCCATCTCGCTTGGCAGCGTGGAAAGTCTCGGCGGAAATTATAAGGACAGTTATCTTCATGCCAAGGAGGCGCAGGAATACTATCTTGTTCTGGAGCAGCCCTCCTACGTGGATTATGTTGATGTTCAAGCCAAGAAGGGGGAAGCGGCGGAATCCTATTCCGTGCAGTGGCCCGAGTATGCCAAAGGCATCGCCGGTAGGGACAAGCAGGTGCTGTTTGATTTGATCGATAGTGATTTTGATCGGCTTCGCCATACGCAGGGGATGATCCCGACGACACTCAAGAGCATCGCGGTCGAGATGGTCATTCGCCTGAAACTGGAGCTGAACGATATCCAATACACGGCTGCCCCTGATTTTGTGAAAAATACGATTACGGACATTATGGATTCCGTATCGATCGACGATCTGATTACGGCTGTGAAGGATGGGGTAGGCGGGCTGGTTGATTCGCTCAACAATGATGTGAAGAGCCCTGTCATCCAGCAGATTCTGCATCATATCCAGCACCATTATAATGAGGATTTGTCGCTGAAGGTGTTGGGCGCTCAGTATCATATTCATCCCGTCTATCTGGGGCATCTGTTCCATAAAGAGACGGGAGAGAACTTTACGGAGTATATTAACCGGTACCGGATTGAAAGAGCGAAGGAGTTGCTCCGAAACTCTTCAACGAAAGTACAAGATATCGCAAAAAATGTAGGTTATTGGGAAACCGGTTATTTCTATAAACAGTTCAAAAAATTTGTCGGCGTATCGCCGAGGGATTTCCGAGGAATGCTCTGATTGATTTAATCAGAGTTTTTTTCTTTATTTTCACCATAATACCTTTAATTTTTCGCCTATGTGAAACTGCTTTCATGGGATAACCTTATAAGTGTAGAGACACAAGGATTCAAAAGGGAGGATAAACATGAGTAAATCGAAAAAGAAATGGCTCCTGCCCCTAACGCTTTTATTGTCCGCATCCATGCTGTTGTCGGCATGCGGGGGCAACAAAGAGAGTGCAGGAAACGGCGGGGGAACTGCCGAGAAACCGGTTGAGCTGATCTGGTACACCATCGGAACACCTCAAAAGGATGTTGACAAGGTTGAGGAAGAAATCAATAAATACACTGCTGAGAAGATTGGTGTAACCGTTGACATGAAAATGATCGACTTCGGTGATTACAACCAGAAGATGCAAGTAATGGCAGCTTCCGGCGAACCGATGGATATCTTGTTCACAAGCTCATGGGCGTTTGACTATGTGCAAAATGCACGTAAAGGCGCATTCATGGAAATGGACGAGCTGATTGAAAGTCATGGACAAGGCATTAAAGACGCGATTGACCCTGCGTTCCTGGAAGGTTCCAAGGTTGATGGTCACAACTATGCGATTCCGGCAAACAAAGAGCTTCCTGCTCAAGAAGCATGGCGCTTTAATAAAACATTGCTTGATAAGTACAACCTCGATATTTCGAACGTGAAATCGATGGAAAGCTTGGAGCCACTGCTGAAAACGATCAAGGAAAAAGAACCGAACGTCGTTCCTTTGGCACTTAGCAAAGACTTCGGTCCATTGCTTCCGTTTGACTACATCATCGAAAAAATGCCAATGGCCGTTTACCTGGATGACAAGGAAGATCTGAAAGTTGTGAACTTCCTCGAAATGCCAGAAACAATGGACATGCTTAAATTGATGAACAAGTACTACAAAGCGGGATACATTTCCCCAGAAGCAGCTACAACAACTTCGACGCAAGATCTGATGACTTCTGGCAACTGGTTCGCAGACCGTGCGGCAACGCAGCCATTCGCAGATAATCTGTGGAGCCAAAGCTACGGCTATCCGGTAGTGTCCACTCCGGCTGGCGATGCAACGATCTTCAACTGGTCGGTAATGGGTTCGATGCAAGCGATTTCCGCTAACTCGAAATACCCTGAGAAAGCCATGGAGTTCCTGAACCTGCTGAACACAGACGTATATCTTCGTAACCTGGTTGACTCCGGTATCGAAGGCGTACACTACAAAAAGCTTAGCGAGAACGTAATGGAAAACTTGCCAGAATCGAAAAACTACGACATGCCTACCTTCGCGCTTGGTAATGTCATGCTGACTTACTTGAATCCTGAGGATCCTGAGAACAAATGGGAAGAGTTCAAGAAGTTTAACGAGTCCGGCCAGGCTGCTCCGCTTCTCGGTTTCAACTTTGATCCAACCAAAGTATCCACAGAGCTCGCAGCAGTCAACAACGTAAAAGAAGAGTTCTGGGCGCCGCTGATGACAGGTACCGTAAATCCTGAAGAGTTCCTGCCAAAAGCGAATCAAAAGCTGAAAGCCGCTGGTCTGGACAAGATCATCGCTGAAGCACAAAGCCAAATTGATGCTTGGAAAGCAAGCAAGTAATAACAATGCATGAAGCGGTCTTTCTTGTCCCAAGGACAGCAGAAACCGCTGCAGTATGAACAAGGACGGGGCGGCGGATGTTCACCGCCCTTCTTTTGTTCATTCATGCACATCACGAGGAGGGGTAAGCGTGAGAGCGATCGGACAGTTTTTCAAAAATATTATGACGAATAAGGCCATGCTGTTCATGGTTTTGCCGGGGACCCTATGGTTTCTCTTATTCTCATATTTGCCCATGTTCGGGACCATTATTGCATTTAAGGAATACCGCTTTAGCCGGGACGGCTTCTGGGCAAGTATCGTTAATAGTGAATGGGTAGGATTCCAAAACTTTAAATTCCTGTTCAGTACCAACGATGCTTACATCATTACGCGCAACACGGTACTTTATAATTTCGTGTTCATCATTTTGGGTCTCATTCTATCCGTAGTACTGGCTATCGTGTTGTCCGAAATTGTGAATAAGAAATTGGCTAAAGTCTATCAAACGGGTATGTTTCTGCCGTACTTCTTGTCTTGGGTTATTGTAGGTTATTTTGCATTCAGTTTCCTGAGCATGGATAAAGGGATGTTGAATCAAATCCTGGGATGGTTTGGCATGGAGCCGGTTCAATGGTATTCCGAAGCCAAGTATTGGCCGATATTCCTGACGTTAATCAGTTTGTGGAAATCCGTTGGTTATAACAGTGTCGTTTATCTGGCGGCGATTATGGGGATCGACAAATCCTTGTACGAAGCGGCGATGATTGACGGCGCGAACAAATGGCAGCAGATTAAAGCCATCACGCTTCCGATGCTGAAACCGCTGATGACCATTTTGACTCTTCTTGCGATCGGTAAAATCTTCTACGCTGACTTTGGTCTCTTCTATCAAGTGCCAAGGGATTCGGGAACCTTGTATTCCGTAACGAACGTTATCGATACCTATGTATATCGTGGTCTGAAGACAACAGGCGAGATCGGAATGAGTACTGCTGCGGGTCTGTACCAGTCGGTAGTCGGATTTATTCTCGTTATGGTATCGAACTATATCGTTCGTAAATATGACAAGGATAATGCATTGTTCTAATCGATCAATCTACCAAGAAGGGGGTATGTGACGTGTTCAAATCTAAAAGCAAGATGAAAGATTTCCATCAGCTTTCATCCGGGTGGAATGTCGTGTTCAACCTGATTGCCGGTATTTTCTCGTTCCTGTGTGTATTTCCGTTTTTGTTCGTCATGATCATTTCATTTACGGATGAAGGCGCCCTTGCCCGCAACGGATATCAAATCTGGCCGGAAAAATGGAGTCTGGAAGCCTATAAATATGTATTCCAAACGGGCGATACACTCCTTCGTTCCTATGGCGTTACGATCTTTGTAACGGTAGTGGGGACGTTGATCAGCTTGTTTATTATCTCGTTGTATGCTTATGCCATCTCTCGTAAAGGATTCAGATATCGGAACTTCTTCGCGTTCTTTGCGTTTTTCACGATGCTGTTTAACGGGGGTCTGGTACCGACTTATATCGTTGCAACACAATTGCTCGGTCTGAAAGATTCCATCTGGGCTTTGATCCTGCCATTGGCACTCAACGCCTTCTATATTATGATACTTCGTACGTTCTACAGCACCAGCGTTCCGGATGCTATCATTGAATCCGGTAAAATCGACGGTGCGAGCGAGTTTAAAATTTTCTACAAGCTGGTATTGCCGCTATCCTTGCCGGGTCTGGCAACCATCGGGTTGTTCAGCACCTTGGGTTATTGGAATGACTGGTTCAACGCATTGCTCTACATTGATGATCCGAACCTGGTTCCGCTGCAATCCATGCTCATGCGGATTGAGACCAGCATGCAGTTCATCTTGCAGAACTCTCAGAATTCATCCCTTAGCATGGCCGCTCTGCAGAGCATGCCGCAGGATACTTCGCGGATGGCGATGGTCGTTCTGGCAACCGGACCGATTATTCTGGCCTATCCGTTCTTCCAGCGCTATTTCATTCAAGGTCTGACCATCGGCGCGGTTAAAGAATAAATTCTTCATGTACCGGAGGGTATGAGATGACTTATAAAGATTCCAGTAAACCCATTGCGGAAAGAGTGGAACATCTTCTTGGCCTGATGAACCTGAAGGAAAAGGTTGGGCAGCTGATTCAGCCGTTCGGCTGGAAGACCTATGAAGTGAATAAAGGTCGGATTACATTAACGGATTCATTTAAAGAGCAAGTGAAAAATGGCGGCGTCGGATCCCTTTACGGGACCCTGCGCGCCGATCCATGGACCGGTGTAACACTTGAGACCGGTCTTTCTCCGCGTGAAGGAGCAGAAGCCGTCAATCACATCCAGCGGTACGCCATTGAGGAATCACGTCTGGGTATTCCGATTCTGATCGGGGAGGAATGCTCGCATGGGCACATGGCCATCGGCGGCACGGTTTTCCCGGTCCCGCTGTCCATTGGAAGCACATGGAACGTGGATTTGTACCGGGATATGTGCCGTGCCGTGGCGCTCGAAACGCGCAGCCAAGGCGGTGCTGTCACCTATTCCCCGGTCCTCGACGTCGTGCGCGATCCAAGATGGGGCCGTACCGAGGAATGCTTCGGCGAAGATCCATACCTGATCAGCGAATATGCGGTCGCATCGGTTGAAGGCCTTCAAGGCGATTCATTGGACAGCCCGAACAGTGTTGCTGCGACATTGAAGCATTTTGTGGGTTATGGGAGTTCCGAAGGCGGGAGAAATGCGGGTCCCGTGCATATGGGAACACGTGAATTGATGGAAGTGGATATGCTGCCTTTCAAGAAAGCCGTGGAGGCAGGAGCTGCATCCATTATGCCGGCCTATAATGAAATTGACGGTGTGCCTTGCACCGTTAATACCGAGCTCCTTGACGGCATTCTCCGCAAGGAGTGGGGTTTTGACGGCATGGTAATTACCGACTGCGGTGCCATCGATATGCTGGCCAGCGGCCATGATACTGCTGAAGACGGAATGGATGCCGCTGTTGAGGCGCTTCGTGCCGGTATCGATATGGAGATGTCAGGCGAGATGTTCGGCAAGCATCTCCTGAACGCGATCGAGTTAAACAAGCTTGAGATTGCCGTACTGGATGAGGCGGTTCGCCGAGTATTGACCTTGAAGTTCAAGCTCGGATTATTCGAGAAGCCTTACGTGGATCCGCAGGTAGCGGAGGAAGTTATCGGCAGCCAGCAGCATGTCGAACTTGCCAGACAGCTTGCGGCGGAAGGCATCGTCCTGCTCAAGAATGAAGGCCAGGCGCTGCCGTTATCCAACGAAAGCGGCGTGATTGCCGTCATTGGACCTAACGCCGATCAAGGATACAATCAGCTTGGAGATTATACGTCTCCGCAGCCGCCGGCAAGCGTGACCACCGTACTGGGTGGAATCCGCGCGAAACTGGAGGATGAAGCTGAACGTGTATTATATGCACCGGGCTGCCGCATTAAGGATGACTCCAGGGAAGGCTTTGAATTCGCTCTAGCTTGTGCGGATCAGGCCGATACCGTGGTCATGGTACTGGGTGGTTCCAGCGCACGCGACTTTGGCGAAGGCACGATCGATTTGCGAACAGGAGCATCGAAGGTCACGGACGACGCTTTAAGTGACATGGATTGCGGTGAAGGCATCGACCGGATGACGCTGCAGTTATCCGGCGTTCAATTGGAATTGGCTCAGGAGATTCATAAGCTTGGCAAGCGGATGATCGTTGTGTATATCAACGGTCGGCCCATTGCAGAGCCGTGGATCGACGAGCATGCGGATGCCATCTTGGAAGCATGGTATCCGGGCCAGGAGGGCGGCCATGCGGTAGCGGACATTTTGTTCGGCGATGTGAATCCGTCCGGCAAACTGACGATGTCGATACCGAAGCATGTCGGACAGCTTCCGGTTTACTATAACGGCAAGCGGTCGCGCGGTAAGCGTTACCTCGAAGAGGATTCCCAGCCGCGTTATCCGTTCGGATACGGGCTCAGCTATACCGAGTTCAGTTATTCGGATATTCAAATTACCCCAGAAGTGATTAGAACGGGCGAAACGGCTGTTGTCTCCGTGAATGTTACAAACAGTGGCGACAGGGAAGGATCCGAGGTTGTACAATTGTATGTGAGCGATGTGGCCAGCAAATATACGAGACCGGCCCGTGAGCTGAAGGGCTTCCGCAAAATCTCTCTGCAGCCTGGAGAGCGGAGCAAGGTGGAATTTACCATCGGTACGGAACAGCTTCAATATATCGGTCAAAATTACAAGCAAGTGGTTGAACCTGGCTTGTTCCGTATCATGGTTGGCAGACATGTGAACGATACGCTGAGTGCAGATCTGACTGTACAGGAGGGTTAAGGAATGGAACGCATTCGACGTTTTATACGCGAACTTTCGGAGCGGCAGTGGCTCGAGTCAGTAGAGCTTGGAGAGTGGAACATTACCCGAGCTACGTACATGGTTCCGGGCGTGTATGAAGATAAAGCCCCTTATACGGAAGGACAAGACTTCAACCGATTCCCGAGCACACAGGGGACAACCTATTTCTTTCGGAGGAACCTTGAATGGCCCACGCACTGGGTGGACGGAGCGATCGGACTTGTGTTCCACTCCGGGGGCGAGGGCTTACTGCGCATAAACGGAGTATCTTATCAGGGTTTGGATCGTAATCATACCTTCGTCAAGCTTGATCCGAAACGCACCGGCTTGAATATGGAGCTTGAGATCGAGTTATACGATCCGATTCCGGAGCCGGTGGACCCGCTGAATCAGCAGGCTGTCATTCAGCCTCCGATTACTAAGGTGCAAAGCTTGCTTGTCAAGGTGAACGTGTCCGTTCAGAGCCTGATGTACACCGCGACCGTGATTCGGGATTCACTTATCCTGTTGCCGGATAGCGATATGCGGCGCATCCGCTTAATGGAGGCGCTGTATCAGGCGATGGACCGCTTTGTCAGCCTGGATGACGCCGCCATCCGGGACGGCGCTCAGGTAACCGGGATTGAGCATGATCTGAAACGGAGCGTTACTGCCATTGGCGGCCATACTGAAGGCACGGAGCATATGGTGGGTCAATCGCATATTGACATCGCTTGGCTGTGGCCCGTCCGGGAAACCGTACGTAAAACAAGCCGGACCTTCTCCACCATGGATGCGCTGATGAATGAATATCCCGAATTTAAGTACGCGCAGAGCCAGCCTTTGTTATACCAATTCCTGAAGGATCATGATCCTGAGCTGTACGAGAGAGTGAAGGCTAGAATCAAGGAAGGACGCTGGGAGCTTGTCGGCGGGATGTGGGTCGAACCGGACCTGAACATTCCGAGCGGGGAGTCCCTCATGCGTCAATTGCTATACGGGCAAGGCTTCTATCAAGAAGAGTTTGGCCGGACATCGCATATTGAATGGCTGCCGGATACATTCGGATATTGTGCATCGCTGCCTCAGATCTTGAAGCATGGCGGCATTCGTTATTTCATGACAACTAAGCTTGGCTGGAACGATACGAATGTGTTTCCTTATGACCTGTTCCATTGGGTTGGGATCGATGGAACACCGATGTTATCCTATCTCAATCATGGCGTGAACGAGAACACGCTGCCCAAAGATGTTCACGAGCATTGGCAGTCATACCGCCAAAGAGCCGTTCATCCGGAGCAGATGCTGCTGTATGGACACGGTGACGGCGGAGGCGGCGTAACCCGCGAAATGTTGGAATATATCGACCGTGCCGAGCTTATGGTCGGTCAACCGGCCAGCAAGTATAGCACAGCTGCCGAGTTTTTCGGCGGGATTGAGGATGCACAGCCGAAGCTGCCCCAGTGGCGCGGGGATTTGTACCTCGAGCTTCATCGCGGCACCTATACAACGCATGCGCGGAACAAGCGTCATAACCGGAAAGCGGAAATCCTGTACCACGAGGCGGAGTTATGGAATTCGGTGGCATTTCCGTCGATGAGCAATGAGCAGCAGCAGGCGATTATGGGCGAGCTGCATGACGGCTGGAAGTTGATTTTGCTGAATCAATTTCATGATATTATCCCGGGCTCTGCCATTACGGAGTCTTACGTTACTTCTGAGAAGGAATACGCAGAGGTGTTCCAAAAAGGAAATCAAAGCCTCCGTCTTGGGCTTCAGGTATTGGCGGATCAGGCCGATACAGAAGGGGAAGGCATTCCGTATGTCGTCTTTAACGGACTTGGATGGAGCAGAGATGCCGTCATTTCGATTGAAGGAGAGCAGGGCCTTGCGCCGTATGATTCGGATGGAGCGCTGCTGCAGTACGATGCGCGAACAGAAGGAAACAGTAAAACTTCTCACCGCTTGAATGTTCATGTTCAATGCATCCCGGCTTTGGGATACAAGACCATTTGGTTGAAGCCTTTGGCAGGAAACAAGGCGGTGGCGGAGAATTCTACTACAGTGTTCGCAGATTCCTGGGAAACGGATTATTATAAGGTCAGCTTTAATGAGCGTGGGGAAATCACGAGCCTGTGGGATAAAGAGGCCAATCGGGAAGTGGTCAAGCCGGGCGAAGCCGCAAACCGCTTCCACTTCTTCCATGACCGTCCGACGCTGTGGGACGCATGGGACATCGATACCCGTTACGAGGAGCAATTAGCCGGAGAGGCGGAGCTGATCGAGAAGAAGCTCGTGCAAGCGGGTGAGGTACAGGATGTGCTGCGTTTCCGCTGGCGTATCCATAACTCGGAGATCATACAGGATATGATTTTTTATCATCATGACCGGCGGATCGACTTCAAGACGCAAGTCAGCTGGAACGAATCACACAAACTGCTGAAAGTCGGCTTCCCAATCGGGGTCGTTGCCGATAAGGCTACGTATGAGATTCCGTTCGGAACCATCGAGAGACCGACCCATCGTAATACAAGCTGGGAACAGGCGCAATATGAAGTCTGTGGCCACCGTTTCGCGGATGTGTCGGAGCATGGATACGGCGTCAGCCTCATCAACGACTGCAAGTACGGGTATGACATTCAGGACAGCACGATCCGGTTATCCCTGCTGCGCGCACCGAAATGGCCCGATGCCACGGCAGACTTGGGTGAGCATGAGTTCACGTATTCCTTATACCCGCATAACGGAGACTGGAGAAGTGCCGGAATCGTCCGTAAAGCTGCCGAGCTCAATCATGAGCTTCCTTGCGTAAGAACAAGTTCGAATCAGGGTACCCGGCCTGCTGTTCATTCATTTATTCCGTTCGAGAGCCATCATGTAATCCTGGATACGGTCAAACCTGCAGAAGACGGTTCAGGGTATATCCTTCGGATGTACGAATCTGCGGGAGGCAGAGATAATGCAGCAGTGAGCTGGCCTTATCCTTATGAAAGCGTCCATTTATCCAACGCCTTGGAAGAAGAACTCGAACAACTGGATACCGCAGAAGGAAGGTTAACCCTTCGATTCATGCCGTATGAGATCAAAACCATCAAATTGACTACACATCATACTTAATTAAAGGAGCCAGAACAACCATGGAACAATTCAGACTCCCCAAAATACCAATGCCGGAGCTTGAGCTGCCGCAATCGATTCAGGCAGTTCTGCAAGAGGCTGAAGAAAAGCTTGCGCACCGTCCCAAGCTGCTTCAGCTGTTCAAGAACTGTTTTCCGAACACGCTGGAGACAACAACCAAACTGATGGAGGATGGCACAACATTTGTGATTACCGGTGATATCCCGGCCATGTGGCTGCGCGACTCGGTAGAACAGGTGATCCATTACATTCCGTTTGCGAAGAATGATCTGCAGCTGCAGCGGATTTTAAGCGGATTGATCAAACGCCATTTTCAATATATTCATATCGATCCTTATGCCAATGCCTTTAATGAATCGGCGAATGATTGGCATTGGAACACAACCGACGAAACTGAAATGTCCCCATGGGTGTGGGAGCGCAAATTTGAGATTGATTCGCTATGCTTCTCTGTTCGCTTGGCCTACCTGTACTGGAAGGAAACCGGCCTTACGGATGTGTTTGACGCCAACTTCAAGTCGGCTATGATTAAGATTATTGAGCTGTTTAAAACGGAACAATACCATTTCGAGAAATCGCCTTACCGTTTCACACGGGATAACGGAATTCCAACGGATTCCTTGCGCAATAACGGGCTCGGCATGCCGGTGAATTATACGGGCATGATCTGGTCCGGCTTCCGTTCAAGTGATGACGCTTGCGATTTCCACTACAATATTCCAGGCAACATGTTCGCCGTTGTCGCCTTGCGTCAAATGCAGGAATTCGCGGAATGGGTATTCCGGGATATGAAGCTGTTGGATGAACTGAAACGACTCGAAGCCGACGTGGATCACGGAATTCAGTTGTACGGCATTTACCGTCATCCGGAGTTTGGACCGATTTACGCCTATGAAACAGACGGTTACGGAAATTACTGCTTGATGGATGATGCGGGAACACCTGGATTGATGTCCATTCCTTATCTGGGTTATTGCTCTGCAGATGATCCGATCTACCAAAACACCAGACGGTTTGCGCTAAGCAAAGAAAATCCTTTCTACTACGAAGGCGCTGTTGCCAAAGGAATCGGCAGTCCGCATACGCCGCCGGATTATATCTGGCATATGGCCTTGTCCATGCAGGGAATTACGGCACAAACGGCAGAAGAGAAGCTGCAGATGATTGCATTGCTGGAAGCAACCGATGCCGATACCGGATTTATGCACGAAGGCTTCCATGCCGACGATCCGAAAGTTTTCACCAGATCATGGTTTGCCTGGTCCAACAGCCTCTTCTCGCAATTGGTGTATCAGGCGATGAAAGCAGGGATTCTATGAGCGGGCGTCTGATTGTATTTTATGATCCGTCCTTTCCGGCAGCAGAAGCTGCCGGTTTGCCGGCTAGCGCGGCGGCTCTGAATGCATTCGATGTCGTGTGCCGCGCTGAGAATTTGGCTGAAGCACTGGAATCTGCAGGAGGACAGGGCGCAAGCTTTGTCAATTTGCATGCGCCTTACTTCCCGAAAAGCGCCTGGAGAGCGATCCTGGACTTTCTGAGAAATGGCGGCGGCTTGGTCAGCATTGGGGGCGCACCTTTCAAGCGTCCTGTCCGCATGGAGGACGGCGTTTGGGTGGTGGAGCACGAACAGACGGCATACCATCAGCAGCTCCACATACATGAAGCGCTGCCAGTGGACAGCGGACGCGTCGACCATCTGACTTCCAGTGACGTTATTCCCCTTATGGAGAGCAGCCGGGAGCGGTTATCCATAAACGAAACGTGGAACCTGGTTCCACATGTCACCAAAAGCAGTGATTTGCCGCATCAGATGGGATCGGCCGGGCCGATGGATACGCGGATTTATCCGCTCCTTAAGGGGAGCACAGCGAAGGGAAGAGAAGTCGCGGCTCCTGTCGTTCTGTGGGAAAATGTCGGCGGGCCATTCTTGGGCGGACGCTGGCTGTTTGTGAATCAGCCTCTCTCTGCTTCATTCTGGGAACAGGATGGAGGCGAAGAGGTGCGCAGCTGGGCGGCATTCTGTGCGAAGGGGATTACCGAGCTGTGGATCAAGCCGAATTATGCGACCTATGAGTCTGGCGAGCGTGCGATCCTGACCCTGCAGGCACAACGGCTTGGCCGGAAACTTTCCGAACAAGAGCCGCAGAGCTGGACGTTCCGCATCTCCGTCCAACACGACCAAGATGAATCCTTATCATGGAATCATTCCGTGAAGGTGGATGTGACCGGACAATTTCATGTACAGCGCATTCCGGTTATGCTGGATATCAAGCCAGGGTCTTATCGGGTGGTGTGTGAAGTCGAAGGGCCGGATGGAGAAATCCGCAGGCTGAGACAAGGGTTCTGGGGAGCGGATTCCGAGCTTTTGCAGGCGGGTACGCCTGTAACCTGCAATCGGGATTACTTCATCAAGGATGGTCGCCCACTGCCTGTTGTCGGGATGACTTACATGACGTCCGATGTAGCGCGTAAGTTCCTGTTCCTTCCGAATACGGATGTGTGGGATCGCGATATGGCGCAAATGCGGGGTGCGGGCATCAATTGGATTCGTACCGGGATCTGGACCGCGTACCGCAATATTATGCAGGTGGACGGGCATGCATCCGAAGAGGTCTTGCGTTCGATTGACGCCTTCCTGTTAACGGCGAAGAAGCATGATTTGCAGGTAACATTCACGTTCTTCTCCTTCACGCCGGAGACTTGGGAAGGCCAAAATCCTTACCTCGATCCGCGAAGCGTGGAAGCGCAGAAGCGTTTCATACGTTCCATCATTAGTAGACATAAAGATACGAAGAATGTGGACTGGGATCTGATTAATGAGCCATCCATGTTCGATCCGCCGCAGATTTTCTCGGACGGCCCGCGTTCCGCGAAGGATCCGTTTGAGAAACAAGCTTATATCGAATGGCTGAAAAAGCGTCATGGTTCGATTGAGCGTCTGCAGGAACGTTGGAATATGACAGCGGATCAGCTGCCGGGTTTTGACTCCGTGGTTCCGCCGGAACCTCAAGTCATTAATTTTGATGTTCAAGACATGCATCAAGGGAAAAAAGGCACACAATGGCTCGATTATGCACTGTTCTCGATGGACATGCATAACCGCTGGGCCAAGGAGTTATATGACGATATCAAAGAGGTATGCCCTGATCATATGGTTACCGTTGGACAGGACGAGGCCCTTGGGGCACAGCGTCCATCTCCGTTCTTCTATGCCGAAGCCGTAGACTATACGACGGTTCACTCCTGGTGGTTCAACGACTATTTGATCTGGGATGGCATATTTGCCAAAACGCCGGATAAACCGAACCTGATTCAGGAAACAGGCATCATGTACGTGGAGACACCGGATGGCCGGGCGAAGCGAAGCGAAGCCGAGCTTCGGAATCTGCTGGAGCGCAAGTATGCTTACGCCTTCTCCACAGGAGGCGCTGGAGCCATTCATTGGATCTGGAACACGAATTTCTACATGGATAATGCCAATGAATCGCATATCGGAGCTGTCCGCGCTGACGGCACGGAGAAACCGGAAGCGGATGTGTCGTATGATTTCGGTGCCTTCATGGAAGACATCCGGGACATGTTTAAAGGCCGGAAGCTGGAAGAAACCGCGGTCATTTTCCCTTATTCGAACGATTTCTCGAACCGGAAGCTCGCTTTTGAAGCGACGACCAAGGCGACGCGCGCGCTTGCTTACGAGCTGAACGTGCCGTTCCGTGCTGTCGGGGAGTATGATTTAAGCTCGCTGCGTAACCATCCGGTGAAATTCATCATTCTGCCGAGCGCGCACAATGTCGATGACCAGGCGTTTGCTGAGTTGATGGATATCGTGAAGGAAACGGGAGCTACATTGCTTCTGACGGGTCCAATCGGTCTGGATGCATATTGGCATCAGGTCGATCGAATGACAGAGGAGCTGGGCGAGCGGAAGCTGGCGAATGTGCGCCGGGAAGAAAGCTTGCGCATTGGGGACCGTACATGGTCTGCATCGTATGGACATCGGAAGATTGCCGAGCTGACCAAAGAAATTCCGGCAGGCAGCGGGGCGAAACCGGCCGATATGGCTGGCGATTCCATCGTGGACGTGAAGCTTGGGGCAGGACGTCTTCTCTGGAGCCCGCTTCCTGTTGAATTGAATGATCGAATCGACACCATTTCGGCTTTATATCGGTATGCATTGGAGCTATCTGCTGCCGACACAGGGCTCATCTGGAATCAAGGCGGAGAACATTCCGGCGTATATGGACGCAAGGTAACGTTTGAAGAAGGAGCACTCTTCGTATTCGGCTCGGAGCAATCGTGGGACACGAACGTCGAGGTAAAGGATCCTTCAACAGGACTCATCTATTCATTCGTGCTGGAAGCGGATCGTTCGATCTTGTTTGCAGTAGATGCAAGCGGTGACCTGTTATCGGTGTACCGCCCGGATGAGGTCGAAATCACAGTATCGAAGGGCTAACATAAGGGGGACTAAGCAGAGATGGATCAATCCAGAAAAGCACATATTATTTCGCATACTCACTGGGACCGCGAGTGGTATTTACCGTATGAAAAGCACCATGTGCGGCTGATCGAGCTCATGGACAGCTTGCTAGAGACGATGGAGAAGGACTCGGAATACCGCAGCTTTTTCCTTGATGGCCAGACGATTATTATCGAAGATTATTTGCAGGTAAGACCTGAGAAGAAAGAGCAGCTTGAGAAGCTGATCACGGACGGACGTATCATTATCGGTCCATGGTACATTTTGCAGGATGCCTACCTCACGAGCAGTGAAGCTAACGTGAGAAATATGCAGATAGGACACCAGGATGCCGAGCGATATGGCACGGTTGCCAAAATCGGTTATTTCCCGGATACATTTGGACTTACAGGCCAAATTCCGCAGTTGATGCTGCAGTCCGGCATTGATAATGCCTTCTTCGGCCGGGGCGTAAAGCCAACGGGCTTTAACAATACCGTCTCCGACAGCGGCTATGAGTCTTCATTCTCAGAGCTGATGTGGGAAGGCCCGGATGGCTCCAAGGTGCTGGGCATCCTGTTTGCCAACTGGTACAGTAACGGTAACGAGGTTCCCGTTGATGAAGCGGAAGCGAAGGCATTCTGGGACCGCAAGCTGGCGGATGCCGAGAAGTATGCTTCCACACCTGAGCTGCTCTATATGAACGGGTGTGACCATCAGCCGATACAGACCGATCTTCCGGAAGGCATCCGTACAGCGAAGAAGCTGTATCCGGATACGGAATTCATTCATTCCAATTTTGACGATTACCTGACAGCCGTTCGGGAGAAGCTGCCGCAAGATCTTTCCTCCGTAAAAGGAGAACTGCGCAGTCAGCGTACCGATGGATGGGGTACACTTGTGAATACCGCTTCGGCACGCGTATACCTGAAGCAGATGAACCAGCGGGGCCAGACCTTGCTGGAAAAAGTGGCCGAACCGCTTGCATCCTACGCCAGCCTGCTCGGCAAGGAGTATCCGCATCATCTGTTCACCTATGCGTGGAAGACGCTGATGCAGAATCATCCGCATGACAGCATCTGCGGCTGCAGCGTGGACGAAGTTCACCGCGAGATGGTGACCCGCTTTGAGAAAAGCGCACACGTGGCTGAAAATATCGTGGACGATAGCGTTCGCGTCATTGCCGATGCGGTTGACACAACCGCCTTCGAACAATGGGGATCCGATCCGCTGCCGCTTGTTGTTTTCAATACGACGGGATGGAGCCGCAGCGGTACGGTCAGCATTGAGCTGGACGCGAAACGCCTTTATTTCCGGGAAGGTTACTCTTTGGAGGAAACCAGCCGCCGGATGAAGGAAATCGACTTGTCCGGCCGTGTGCTGGTTAACGCACAAGGTCAAGCTGTGCCTTGCACCGTTGAGGATCTGGGTCTTCAGTTCGGGTACGATCTGCCGGACGACCGTTTCCGCCAGCCGTATATGTGCCGCCGTGTGAGACTTACCTTCGAGGCAAACGCGATCCCAGCAATGGGCTTAACTACTTATGCTTGGGTGAAGAGCGAAGTGAAGCCTGCCGAGGTAGCATCCTTAATTAGTAAGTCCAATGTGATGGAGAATGAGCTGATCAAGATTGAGATCGCTGAGGATGGTTCCTTCTCCTTGACGGATAAAAAGAACGGACAAGTATACCGGGATCTGGGCGTCTATGAAAATACCGGAGATATCGGTAATGAATATATGTACAAACAGCCGGATGGCGAAGCAGCATTGACCACGAAGGGCCAAACCGCCCAAGTTTCGGTTCTGGAAGATACGCCTTACCGCGCATCCATTGAAATCGTTCATAACTGGTCCATTCCGGCTATGGCGGACAGCAAGCTGGATGAAGAGCAGCATGAGCTCATCTATTATCCGAACCGCAAAGCGCAAAGATCGAGCGAAATGGTGCCAATGCGCATTCGTACCGTAATCAGTCTGAACCGCAGCGGTAAAGGCGTGGAGATCGAAGCGACAATGGATAATCAAGCGAAGGATCATCGGGTGCGTGCATTGTTCCCAACGGATCTGCTGGCATCGTCCCATAACGTGGATTCCATGTTTGAAGTGGCAACTCGGGATAATGAACCTGCTGCCGAATGGGAGAATCCAAGCTATACCGCTCATCAACAGGCATTCGTTGATGTCTCGACAGCTACTGCAGGATTGACAGTAGCTAACCAGGGCTTGAATGAATATGAAGTCCTGCGTGACGGCCGGAATACCATCGCTGTTACATTGCTTCGTTCCGTAGGCGAGCTCGGTGACTGGGGGTACTTCCCTACGCCTGAAGCTCAGTGCATCGGCGTGCATACGGTACGTATGGAGGTCATTCCGCATCAGGGCGACGGCATGAAGTCAGGCGCATACGCCGAGGCTTACCAATTCCAAATCCCATGGACGGTTGCACAGACCGGGGTCCATGCCGGCGCTGTCGCATCGACTTCCGCACCGTTTGAATGGAGCCATGAAGAACTTGCGTTCTCTTCCCTGAAAGTGAATCCGAAGACCGGGGATCTGATGCTGCGCTGGTTCAATATGGCAGGCACGGATACTGAGCTGAAGCTGAAATCTTCTCTACCTTCCCAGGGTGTGTATAAGAGCTCTATTCTGGAAGTAGAGGGAGCGGTTCAAAGCTTTGATGGCGATGGAAGCTTCACGCAGCCGGTTAAGCCTCACGAAATCGTAACACTGGGAGTTAAAGTTTCGGTCAAGTAAGAATTTATTATGATATAGTGCTGGGAATGTTGTTGTACATCCCGGTCCAGCAAAGCCCGATTCCGAAATTACAGGGATCGGGCTTTACTCCTCTTGCCTAATGACAGGCAATTCCTGAACGCTCTGAAATATATATAATGAAAAGGCTGCTCTCCCTAGGTCTTTGCGGACGGCTGGAGGGCAGCTCTTTATTGTACTCGGCTTAATTATTGATTTTTCCCTTGGTTTTGGTCTTTCTCGTAAGCAATCAGGGTGATATCTTTGCCTGTAAGCTCGGCAATCTTGGTCTCGGCGTCTTCAATCGCTTTCAAGGTACCTTCATTCCCATTGAGTGAGGCAATTTTATATTCCTCCGAATGGATGTCCATGTGAATCCCCCCTTAGATGGTTGATAACAAATATAATGATAAGTTATCCTATACAAGATGGTTACATACCTGGTATTCAAAAAATTGGAATGAACTTGAGGAATGGAGCGGAGTATGGTTCCTATGCGTCCAATTTAAAAAAGCCAGACACATGAAATGTGTTTGGCTTTTTGCGTTCTTATTTTTGGATGAGGACGGGGGTACTCATTTTCACCTTGTCGTAAAGCCAGCGTACGTCTTTATTATGCATCCGTATACAACCTGCCGACACGTACTTGCCGATCGAGTTGGCGTTGTTGTTTCCATGTATGGCGTACGCGTAGCTAACTCTACCGTTCACTTTCACATTAATGCCGAGCCAGCGATCCCCAAGCGGATTGCGCGGGTCTCCTCCCTTGATGCCTTCCTTGTAGTAAGGTCTGTTCTTCACTTTTTCGTGAATTCTGAACAGGCCTTCCGGTGTATAGGAGGGTTTTTTGCCTGTAGCGACGGGAAATGTTTTTATGACCTTACCTTTTTCATAATACGTCAGTTTGTTGGTGGATTTATCAATGACAATAAACTGTGCGTATTTGGTGTACTTACTGTCCAGCTTCTGTCCGGAAGCGCCTTGGGATACGGCGGGGAAAAAGAAAACCAGCAGTAAGGTGAAGATCAGTATGCGGCTGATGCCCTTAATGATGTCCGATCACCTCTTTTCGTTCTCCCCCATATATATGCAGCTATTCGCGAATGTTGACGGAAATGTGCATAAGCCGAAAAATAGAACAAGTTGTTTTCAAAGAGAGATATAAGGGCGCGGAGGGGACATTCTATCGAATATCGGATCGTGGCTTGGCTGTACGCAAATGACCTCCTGAAGGGATTTCTTCAAGAGGGTTTTCGCGTTCATTATAGCAACCACTTGAAAACGACACTAATGTCGTTTATGATGAAATGAGTTAAAAAAGACACTTATGTCGTTTATATTGAGGTGAAGTTCATGGAATCGATATTGATGTTAAAGGCGGGAGAGGGATGACTTATGTGTCCACGGGTTAGTGAGGAATATAAACGGGAGAAGAAGTTTGAAATTTTGACGGCAGCCAGGCGCGTCTTTATCAGAAAGGGCTATACCCGCACCGTGATGCAGGACATTATGGATGAAGCGGGCATGTCCCGCGGAGCCGTGTATGCGTATTTTGATAATGTGGAGCATGTATTTATAGAGGTTCTGCGTTTTGACGACCAAGAGACGCTCGGTTTTTTTGAACCGGATCCGCAATATCCGATATGGAATCAGTTGATGGACTGGGTTCAGAAACAGCAGGGTGATATTTCGCTAATCCAGCATTCACTTGTATTGGCCAGGGCGGAATTTTTCCTGTCTTCCTCTTATGTTCATGCCAAGAAGGAGTATCCCTATATAACTGAACGTTATCAGCTGACCGTTGAGGCCATGGGCCGGGTCATTCGAAAGGGCCAACAGCAAGGGGAGTTTCGGCCGCGATTGGAACCGGAAGCCATAGCACGTTATATGATTTCGTTTCTGAACGGACTGATGCTGGATACCTTCCAACTCGGACCGACGGTGACTTGCGTGCCGGAGCAGTTGGAAACCTTCATACATTCTCTCAATGCAATGTTAAATCCGATAACACTAGAACCATGATGATGGAAAGGGTGTTTTTTGAATGCTATTTGAATCTGCTAGACTTGCTTGTCGAAAAATGACGATAAACGACGCGGAGCTGTACCATTCCTGGCGCAATGACCTAGAAGTGATGCAATCCACCAGTCCCAACCTGGATACTTATCAACTGGAGGAGACAAAGGACTTCGTTCAGCAGGTGATCCTGGGTTCTTCCTCCTCGAAGAGCTATCTGATCCAGTTGAAGGAAACCGGCAGACCGATTGGCATCATGTCATTGATTCATATCGATACCAAGAACCGGAACGCGGAATGTATCATCGACATTGGCGAAAAGACCTATTGGGGCAAGGGTTACGGCTTTGAAGCGATGACGCTTTTGCTTGATTATGCTTTTTTGGAGCTGAATCTGCACCGGGTAAGCTTGCAGGTATTTTCCTTCAACCATAACGCGATCAAACTGTATGAAAAAATCGGATTTGTCCAGGAAGGCAGCTCCAGACAGAGCTTGTACCGGAATGGCGTCTGGCATGACATTGTACACATGGGGATATTGCAGAGCGAGTATATGCGTCAAAAGGTTGATTTTCCCTCCCTTCCATAATAAGGTAGGTATGTGAAGACAATGAGGGAATGGGAGAATAATATCATGTCTGAAAATGAAGTGTTATTGATTCAAGACCTGCGCATGAAATATGATAATCGTTATGTGCTGAACGGTATCGACTTGGAAGTACGCCGCGGCGAGATGATTGGATATATCGGTCCGAACGGCGCGGGGAAGAGCACGACGGTCAAGATTATGCTTGGGCTGGTTGAGGGGTACACGGGGACAGTGCGCATATTCGGTCAGGATATTTCCGATGGGAATATCGATTACAAACGGAGAATCGGATATGTGCCTGAGGTGGCGGAATTGTACGATCAGTTAACGGCAGCCGAGTATTTGACTTTTATAGGCGAGTTGTACGGACTTACATATGATGCAGCGGATTATAAGGCGAAGCAATTAATGGATTGCTTTGACATGGAAAAGGCTTATCACTCACGGATCGCTACGTTTTCAAAAGGAATGCGGCAAAAGGTGCTGCTGATCTCGAGCCTGCTGCATGATCCTGATCTATTGTTCCTGGATGAGCCCTTAAGCGGGCTGGATGCGAACAGCGTGATGGTAGTCAAGGAAGTACTGGCCCAGCTGTCTGCCCAGGGCAAGACGATTTTTTATTCCTCACATATCATGGACGTCGTTGAGAAAATCAGCAGCCGGATCATTCTGCTCGCTGACAGCCGGGTAGTGGCGGACGGAACGTTCAAAGAATTGCAGCAGCATTCCCATGAGGGGTCCCTGGAAGAAGTGTTTAATCAGCTGACGGGGTTCCATGACCATGCCCGTATTGCAGAACGGTTCGTATCGATCGTTCGGGAGGGAAGCTGATATGGCGGGATCGGATTCATCGTTTCGGATGCTGAAGATACTGGATCGATTTCAGGGAATCATCTCGAGATTGGGTGTCGACTATAAAACGCTGCGCCGGATACTCCATGTCAAATTGTTGATGGATTCGAGGCGCGCACCCGTCATATTATCTTCTAGCAACCGGAAGAAAGAAGAGCAGGACAAGAACCTGTTTGTCAGCTCCCTCTGGCTGTATGGCTTAATCGGGCTTGTCCTGACGCCGTTTGTGTTCTGGAGCGATCCGGAATATTTAATGCCGATGAGCATCCTGTCTGCGATCCTAATGTTCCTGATTATGAGCTCCATGATTTCAGATTTCTCATCCGTGCTGCTGGATGTGCGCGACCGCAGCATTTTGATGACGAAGCCGATCGACGGTCGAACGGTCGGATTGGCGCGATCGATTCATGCAGGAATTTATTTGCTGCTGCTAACCGGAGCGCTCTCAGCAGGCTCACTGGTCGTGGGATTGATCAAGCATGGCGTGCTGTTCTTTCTGATCTATATCCTGGAGTTAATACTGATGAATATGCTCATTCTGGTGAGCACCTCCTTGGTTTATCTGTTGCTGCTCAAGTATTGGGATGGAGAGAAACTGAAGGATCTGATCAATTATGTACAGATTGGACTTTCCGCCACGCTGGCCATCGGCTATCAGTTTGTGATCCGTTCCTTCGATCTGATTGATTTTCATCTGGTATTTAAGCCAGCCTGGTGGCAGATTCTGCTTCCGCCGGTGTGGTTTGCGGCTCCGTATGAGTGGTTGTTTGGCGAGGGGAGCAGGTGGCTGGCTGTTCTCTCGTTGCTGGCTGTATTCGTCCCGATTGTGTTTATGATCGTCTATGTCCGTTATATTCCTTCGTTCGAGCAGCATCTGGAGAAGCTGGCTCACAGCGAAGCGGGAAAAGGGCGGGAGCGCGGGCGATTGGACAGATTCTTGGCCAAAATGGTATGCGGGTCGCGCACGGAGCAAGCTTGTTTCCGACTATCAGCCAGCATGCTGAAGAACGAGAGAGAGTTTAAACTTAAGGTGTATCCTACACTTGGGTTGTCCGTGTTATTGCCTTATTTATTCTTTGTCTCTACGATCCGTAACTCCTCATTGGCGGAAATCAGCCAGGGATCGTCGTACTATGTACTGCATAGTATGCTCATCATGATTATCACCGTCGTTATGATGCTGAAATTCTCCGGCAAGCCCAAGGCCTTCTGGTTATTTGGCGCAGCCCCGATGCAAGGCATGAATCCTTTGTACAAAGGGGCTTTAAAGGCTTTTGCCATCAAAATGTTCGTGCCGCTGTTCATTGTGAACGCGATCGTGTTTCTGATCGTGTTCGGTACTCGGATCATGCCGGATATTCTCATCATACTCCTTACCGGATTGGTGTTGATTCCCTTGTCAGCCAAGGCAATTCTGCGCAATCCACCGTTCTCTCAAGCGTTTAATATGGCGCAGCAGAAAGACGGCTGGTGGGTATTGTTATTCTTCTTTGTTATTGGTGGACTCTGTGGTTTACATTATGCAAGCAGCACGATTCCTTATGGTATGTTGGCCTATATCCTCGCGCTGCTCGTTGCGAATGGCTTGGCATGGGCCAAGCTGTATAAGTAAATTGGGGAAGGCATCCGAATGGATGCCTCTTCTTTTGTTTTGTCAGATCATTGTATACTTGCGTTTAAAAGCGGTTGAGCTAGAACGTAAGTTCGTATATAATGAAGATATAGCAAATTAACTCTCTATTTCACTCTTCATTTCATAAATCCATGATGGATTCCCCCACTAATGTATTTAATTACCTGTTGTTATGCCTTCCGGGCCTTATATAATCAACTTAGATGATGTCAGGATGTTAAATAGTAGGATCTGAGTTTATTCTGGCTTAGTCATATTCACAAGGTCGTGGATTCTTGATAACTAATGCTTGGTTTTCGTTTGGTTAAAAACGACGTTTATTGTTTTTGCATTTTCCATCACAGTTTCCAGACATATAAGAAGTGGCAGGCGCCATCGGAATTGACCTCAAGAACATGCATCATTAGGACGACTCGATAGAAACTGAGGGTCTGTCGGTATATCGTTTATTTATGGACGTTATAACCATCAGTGTAATCAGGTTACATCGGGAAGTGGCGTAGCACACATTTAACCATTTCTTATGGTGTAGGGAGGAAATCTTTGAATGGAAGTTATTTGGTTTATGGTGTTTTCAACATTTGAAACACTGGCGATTTATTCACTAATCATGACATTGCTTAGATTTAAGACAACAGAGTACATATGGCAGGCGTTGATTGTCATGATCCTTGCCAATTTGCAAAGTTTCGTTATGCGCAACGAGCTTCAATTGGATTTTCTCGCCCCTCTCATTACCGTGCTGATCTTCGTTTTCTTGTTTTCTGCCATTATTAAGATCCCAGTTATCTGGTCGGCGATATGTACCATTCTGGGGTATATGTTTTATGCTCTAATTCAGGCCTTTTACATGCTATCATTGTATGGCTCAATCGAAGCTACACACAACAATGAAGTAGATGGCTATGTACTTCAGCTATTATCGTCAGTGACGGGTTTACTCATTTCTTGGATTATGTATAAGTTTGCAATAGGTTTTACATATGATCTCGAAAAGTTGCGTATTAAATTTGAGCACATCTTACTAATCTCCCTCATCGTAGTCGTTTTGATCTTATTGGCGATATTATTTTATCTTAATCGGTTATGGCTTCTTCTTCTCTTTTTTGGTATAACTTTTGGTATTTTCTTATTTTATGCGATCCAATCAAAGGAGTGACAATTCATGATTGAAAGAGCCGCCCTTTGGATATCGGAAGGCATTAAACGACAAGTGCCTGAACACCCTTCATCTGTTGGAGTTTTAAAGCATGCGATCGCAATTCTATTAAATATACTATTTATTGTTACATTTACTTTATTATTATCCATTTATACCGGACATATGAAGCAGGCTATTACAGGTTTGATCGGTTTTGCACTGCTAAGACAGTTCTCTGGAGGAATCCACGTTAAGACTGGCGCTGGTTGTATTGTTATTACTACTGCTTTGTTTACTGCAGTGTCTTTTGTTGATTTAGGCGAACTGCCTACACAAATTTTGAACATCCTAAGTTTTTTGTTAGTCGTTTTATTTGCCCCTAGTAAGATTGCCAAGCAATCAAGAATACCAAGAAAACATTATCCTAAACTTCGTCTAATTAGCTGTATTATTGTTGGGGTGAACTTTCTCATTCAATCACCAACATTATCCATAGTATTCTTTATCCAGGCACTGAGCCTAATTCATTTGAAGGGAGGTGAGTCAAGTGTCGGTAATCAACAAATCTAAGCATGGCTTATTTTCATTTATCGCATCTGCTCTTACGGTGGTGGCTGTATTCTTTGTTAATACTGCAAGTCCTGTTTTTGTGTATAGTGGTGATACACCCGAAGAGCTCTTGAAATAACCTTTCTAAATATGAATCCATTATTATTCTGTTTATTGAATTCCGGTACCTACTAGGTGCCGGATTTTTCTTTTACTATCAACATCAACAAAGCATGATCATGCAAATTAAACTGTAGTCATCATGACCAGGATTTATAAATTGCTGCGTCCTCCTTTAATCAAGTGCAGTCAGGGTAAAATTGACATTGCTAAAAGAACGAATGTTCGCATATAATACAAACAAACGTTCTGGTTAGAGGTGGTGGCATGATGTTTAAGAATTACATGGAGCAAACCATTGAAATCATATATGAAGACAGGAAAGGGAATATCACCCAACGGAAAATACAGATACACAGTATTCGGGATCATCGGATACGGGCAACGTGTCTGGAGACTGGAAAACCTCGGGTGTTTAATGAACATAATATTCTGTCCTGGAGACCCGGGAAAGGAAGGGGAACGCATGCTTCCTGACGGAACGAATATGGCTGAGAATCTCGGTCAACCCAAATAGACAATAGGTTTAGAAAATGAAAAACCCCTGAAGCCAATGGCATCAAGGGTTTTCGGTAATGATCTGTAGTGGGCTCGAACCACTGACCCCTACCCTGTCAAGATAGTGCTCTCCCAGCTGAGCTAACAGATCATGAAATATTTAAAAAGGTAATTCATATATTACCAGCAGACAGTGTGGCTGTCAATGGTTTTCTCGTTATAAAAAATCACATTCCGGTTCAGACTAAATACAGCATGATTATGCCAATGGAGGAGTGTGAATGGCATGGCAGGTGGGAAATTCCATCATTTTAATCGAGCCAGTCTGGTGCTCTCGTTGCTGGGGGTATCTGTACTAGGGAGCGGTTGCAGTATCCCGGAGAGAACGTCGGTGCAGCTGGAGCCGCTACATGGGCCTGCGGCGCCTGTAATGCTTGAAGTTTACGGACGTTCGATAGATCAGGACGTATATTCTAAGCAGGGAAGCGGAGCACTGGAGCCGGTATCCCCGATGGATTCGGTGGATACCTTACGCGATCTCCATCCGTAATGGGTGCAGCAACGTCTATAACAAATCGGTCATACCAATATCCTTACCTTTTGCTCGAACAGCGAGCAGAGCAAACCGCCGGCAGGCAAGCTGGCGATTTGCTGTAAAACGGCCGATGCTATTCCTCATCCCATTTGCGGGAATAACCTTTTTTAATCGCCCAAAAGATAGGGTAGATGATGATGGCTGAGATGATAACAGCCCAAAATATCGTGGTTCCCATGCCCATAAAGGCAATGCTCCTTTCAAAAAAACGTTAGCTTATACTATACAGGAAAATGATTATTTTGTATAATATTTCGATCTGCGATATTACAAGGAATTGATTCTACATAAAGAGGTGTTGAAATTGGCAGCAGAAATCATAAATGTATCAACCGAAGAGCAGTTGCAGCAAGCGCTGGATATCCGGAAGGATGTTTTCGTGCTTGAACAGAAGGTTCCGATTGACCTGGAGATTGATGATTACGATCGTCTGGACTCCGATGCACATCATGTCCTGATCAAGTCGGAGGGACAGTACGCGGCAACTGGACGTATCACCTATTACAATAAGGACTCCGCCAAAATGCAGCGCATTGCGGTACGTAAGCCATTCCGATCCAAAGGGATAGGGCGTGTGCTGATGATGGCATTGGAAACGCAGGCGCGTGAATTGAAACTGCAGTATTCCGTGCTGGATGCCCAGGTGCAGGCGGAGGCGTTTTATCGCAAGCTGGGGTATGAGACGATTTCGGACGAGCCGTTTGATGATGCTGGCATTCCCCATGTTCGTATGAAAAAGGAACTGTAGGCATCTTCTTAACTATAAGGTGGCTGATGATCCCATCGTTCTAAAAAGGAAAGACCTCGAGTATCGACTCGAGGTCTTTTTAGGCATGAATTAAAAGCTTGGCATATTATCCAGGTTGTTGCTGGGATCGCCATCCGCATTGGAACGAAGATGTTCATCTCCGTCACGTCCACGGAATACGTTCACGTTTTTGATTTCTTTATTCTTGGCCATCTGTTGTGCAGTCTTGTAGTCCACGACACTACCGTTATCCAGCTTCAGTTCGATGATGTCGCCGTCGCCATTTTTACGGACGCCTACGACTTCTTGTTGTGTATTATCCATATAGATCGCCTCCCGGAATTAGTGTTCCCGGGAACCCTCATAAACTATTCATCTATATTGAACTACAATTCGTATACCCGCTGCTGCTCCACAAATTCCATGATTCCGGTCTTGCCAATGAAAGCTTCGACCTCATCACTGTAATGCATGAGATAGGTGCGTTCCTGAATTTCTTCAGGAAGGCTGAGCAGCTCATCCAGTGTCGTATGAACCTCGCCGGGGCCTTGCAGCTGACATTCATGCAGAATCACTTCACAATCCCGCTCATTCACCAGTTGGTTGAGCAGGATCGGATCGAATACCATGTCAGCACTGTAAAATATCCGATCATTCAGATAAAGCGAATAGCTGTCCTTGCCGGGAATATGCTGGGTATGAATCAGCTCTACCGAGATGCCTGATGAAATATGGGCCTTCACTCCCGGTTTCAGAGGGTGTACGTCAAATACATCATGCAGGGAGGAGATATGTCCCTGTTGATATAATCCGCCTTTGAGTGAATGTTCCCATATCGGTTCCACCAGCGATTCAGCAATGTAAAGCGGGAGTTTGCGGTTGTATTTCATTTTCATCATAAAGGCAAGCTCTTCGAGTCCGCCCACATGGTCGGCATGAATGTGTGTGATAAGCACGGCATCGATATCGTTAAATGTCTTATTCAGCTGATGTAGTGCCATTGGAGCGGTGATGCCGCAGTCGATCATAAGTGTGAAATTCCCGTCATGTACCAGTGCGTTATTGTTATAGTAGTTCTTGGCAAACGCACTGCCGGTGCCAAGCATTTGTAATGTCAGTGTCAATGGATGAAACCTCCTGATGATATGATATGTAGTCCAGTATGCTAATGTATATTTTAACGAATTCCACGTTGATTTACACGGATTATATGATCGAATCGGCCCTGAAATGCAGTATAATTCGCGATAGGCACAAACCTTACTGCATGAGGAAAAAATTTTACCACAAAGTGCAAAATTGTCCGCAACTTGTTTTTTGACATGTAGTATACACATATAACAACAAGATGAGCCAATGGAGGGAAATGAATATATGAAGTGGAAAAAAGTGATGGCATGTATGTTAGTGCTCTCTTTAATGGGTGGCAGCACCCTTTTGTTTGCAGATTCTGTCAATGAGCGAGTCCGTGTCTGGCTGAACGGTCATGAATTGAAGGATGGTGGATATTTAATTGATGGCAAAACCTATGTGCCGGTTCGGGAATTCGACGGGGCTGTGGATTGGAATCCCGCGAATGGACAAGTTCACGTCATCAAGCCGAACGTGCATATTTTTCTGTTTAAAGGAGATACTGTATTCGGCAACGTGAACAAGGGTAAGCTGAAATTCAATGTTTTTAGCCAGGTGGACAGCTTAAACAACGATATACACTCAGTGAAAGTAGCGATTGAGGATCCTTCGGGCAATATCAAAGATATTCAATCCGAGGTTGTAAAGGACCGCAAGGATAACTTTTGGTTCCGAACCTATGACTTCACGTACGATTTTAAAACAACAGGTAAGTATTCGGTTGGTTTTTATGTAAAAGTAAAAGCTGATTCGGATTTTGTGAAAATTGCTGAAAAAGTCATTACTACGCTCAATTAATGGGTTCTTTGGCTGTCTGGCAGAAATTGACCTGGAGAAGCTATCCGTGATACGATACGAAAGTATGATAATTTAACCGAAGTGAGGTTTTTTCAATGAGTGAACACAAACATGAACACGGAGATGCTTGCGGCTGCGGTCACGATCATGACCACGACCACGAACATGAAGAGTTTGTGCTGACATTGACGGATGAAGAAGGAAAAGAAGTAGAGATGGTTCTTGTGGAGACATTTGATGTCGGCGAGAAACTCTACGCGCTTTTGCTTGAACGCGAAAATCCGGAAGCGGACGGCGTCATTCTACGTATGGAAGAAGAGAACGAGGAAATGGTTCTTTACAATATTGAGGACGAAGAAGAATGGAATGAAGTAGAGGCGGTTTACAACGAACTGGTCGCTGCTGCAAACCAGGAATAAGACTCCTAAGCAATAAACCCGGTGCGAACCTCTTGCACCGGGTTTATTGTATTTACAGCTGCCATTTTAGAATATAGGATCCGTTTCCACGATGACTTTAACATTTTGGATACTGCGGTCCTCAGGACCTTTCACCGGAAGGCCTACCTCGACATGATCGATAATGTAATCGATGTTTTCCTGGGAAATCACTTCGCCCGGAAGCAGAATCGGAATGCCTGGCGGGTAGACATAGATGAATTCGGCAATAATGCGTCCTGCCGATTCCTTGAAAGGTACAACCTCTGTATCCCCGTAAAACGCATCGCGAGGGATAAGCGACAACTGCGGAATTTCTGGTGTTTTCACAACCAACTCGTTAATCTCATTCACATGCATGTACTGATTCGAAAGCTCGCGGAGCGCTGTCAGCAAAATATCGATGGCCTCCTGATTGTCTCCCGGTGTAATGAGGCACAGAATATTGTACATATCACTGAGCTCAACTTCAATATTGTAGTGATCCCGCAGCCAGTTCTCGGTTTCATATCCTGTAATGCCGAGATGGCGTACATGGATCGTCAATTTGGTCGGATCATAGGAGTATGTTGCTTCTCCGCCTAATATTTCTTCACCGAAGCTGTACAAACCTTCGATTTTATTGACTTCCTGACGTGCATATTGCGCCAATTCAATCGTCCTTGCTGCCATTTCTCGTCCATGCAGCGCCAGACTGCGGCGTGAAGTATCAAGCGATGCCAGCAGGATGTAGGAGGTGGAGGTTGTGGTCAGCATGCTGATGATCGTCTGTACGCGATAAGGATTGATGTATCCGTTCTTGGTATTCACGTTCAGTACGGAGCTCTGCGTCATCGAGCCGCCGAGTTTGTGCACGCTGGTCGCAGCCATATCGGCCCCGGCTTCCATTGCCGACATCGGAAGATCTTCATGAAAATGGATCAATACGCCGTGCGCCTCATCCACGAGAACGGGTACGTTGTAGCTATGAGCCAAATCCACGATTTCTTTCAGATTGGCGCTTACGCCGAAGTATGTCGGGTTAATGACCAATACGGCTTTGGCGTCAGGGTGACGTTTTAATGCTTTCCGGACCGAGCTGATGGTGATGCCGTGATCGATCCCCACATTGGCATCCTGGGCAGGCGATACGAATACAGGCTTGGCCCCGGTAAAAATGATGGCGGAAAGCACGGATTTATGGACATTGCGCGGTACAATGATTTTATCGCCAGGCGAACATACCGACATGATCATAGTCATGATCGCTCCACTTGTTCCTTGGACACTGAAGTAGGTGTGATCGGCACCGAATGCATCGGCGGCCAGCTTTTGGGCTTCCTCGATGACGCCTGTAGGTTGATGTAAATCATCCAGCGGCGCAATATTGATCAAATCTATAGAAAAGGCGTTATCCCCTATAAATTCCCTAAATTCGGCATCGGTGCCGAGGCCCTTCTTATGTCCCGGAATGTGAAATTGCACGGGGTTTTTGGCCGCATGTTCTTTAAGTGCGGTGAAGAGCGGTGTACGACTGTGGTCCATGGACGTTGTCACAACCTTTCCCTATGTTTATTTTCTTATGATTTGTTGATTTCTGTTTTTATATAAACAAAATTGAGTATAGCAAAATAGGGGGGGAATGCAAGGAGAATGAACGGCTTTTTTTGCTTTGTCCAGCAACGCTTCATACTTTAGACATATTAACAAGATCTTCATCGTTCCTTCATTAAAATATCATCCATAAGAAAAACGTCTATCGACGTACTTTCTCAGAAGACAGACCGCGGTTAAAGGAAGTTTTTCTTGCGATTATAGAATTGTTCAGCTTCGCTGAAAATTTATAAATTCTATAATCTTAAAAAAAGAGCTGCACCAGCAGCCCTTTTCATCAACATATCTTGCTCATTAAAACGCCATTTTATAAAGCGGCAGCAGCGACTCAAACGTCTCCTGCACCTTTTGCACCAGCTCGTCCCCTTCAAGCTTGACGGCTTCCTCGCGCGGGATGCGCAGTCCGCACATGACTTCAGCCTTTTTCACCTGCTTCAGCTTCTCAATCAGACGCGTGAAATCCTCCTCGCTCATATCCTGATGAGGGGTGCCGGACGGGTTCATGTGATCCATGGACCAGTAGAAATTTTTGGGCAGCGCCTTTGCTGTTTTCTTCAGCTTGGCTTCCAGGTTGCTGGCAAACACGGTCTTATTGGGACTTTCGTAAATAATCGCGAAGATGACAAACAGATGGGTTCCGAACATGCCTACCTCAAAATGAGGCAGTGCTTTGTACCCGCGTTTGCTGGCAGCCCAAGCGACCCAAGTGTCAATGGGAGGATTGACAGTGCGTCTTGCATGCTTGGCGACATGCACAAACATCTCTTCCCCAGCCAAGACGGATACATAGGGGGCGAGCTCAGCCCCTAGCGCCTCCAGCTTGGGTCTTACCCGTTCAATGAGAACCTCCATACGGGCTTCAAGCCCGGGAACGGAGAATACGTCGAAATCTTGATCTGTAAATCCGGTAACCGTCATGGATGTGATGGCCTCCCTGTTGTAGATGTTATCGTTACTAAACTCGGTTTTTGGATAACTTATTATAACATAAGGCGAATGGACATCACGCATTACCCAGAAAAGCTTCACCGTATGTTCATGTGGGCTAAAAATAGTCAATAAACCAAGTTACCGTTACATAAGATGGAGTATAAGATATAGATAAGACAACATCAAAAGCAGCCATGGGGGAAATCTTCACCGCCGTTTAATGATCGGTAGTAAACCGGAGGAGGGAGTGCCGTGAATAAGAGCGAGGAAGTGGAGTATTGCAACCTGGAGCTCCGGTTTGATCGCCGGCATATCCAGGACCTAATCAAGGAATTGATCCAGGAAGGATATTCGCTTTATTGGAGCGAGAATGATACGCAGTTTGTCATTTCAATCCGAACAGGTCGCAAGCTGGTAAAGCTGCGGTTTCAACGAACAGGAAGCGGTTTTAAACTAGTAGGCGATTATATGATCCGTGATCCCAAACTCGCGGAATGGATGGAGAAATTGATCGAAAATACCCGTGGCCATGCTGTCGTGAAACGTTTCAAGGACCGGCAAATATTGATCGAGAATATTTTGTTCGGTGAGGTCATAAGGCTTGTGGAAATATCCGGTTACCGGCAGCGGGTGCTGTTTCAGAAGGGGACGCCGATGACGGAGCAGGAAATGCTGCGGTTGTTTGAATCGGATGTAGGGGAACAGCGATTGCTGCTGTCCAGACTGGAAACCGACGATGAGCTTGAGAAGCTCCATGCGGCACTGCAAGAGGGGAACGAAGACAAAATTTTGGCTTGCAAGCAAAGACTCCGTGAGCTTTCCTTGGAGCTGATGAGGCTGGAGTGGTAACTACTTCTATCCGGATACAAGTTTAAAGCACGAACAACACTCCGAAACAGAAGGGGTGTTTTCGCGCGTGTTCTGATTTTGTGACAGGGGTTCACTTGTCAAATGAAAAACGTTAATATAAGATTATTGCAAATCATCTCGGATAGGGATGGGTTGTTTAAAAATATATTGGAGCAAAGGATGGAGAACCAGATGTCAAAACAACAAATCGGTGTGATTGGCCTTGCTGTAATGGGAAAAAACCTGGCCCTGAACATCGAAAGCAAAGGCTTCACCGTTTCTGTATATAACCGCTCTCCGCAAAAAACGGAAGACATGCTGAAGGAAACCGAAGGCAAGCAAGTGAAGGGGACATTCTCGATCGAAGAATTCGTGGACTCCCTTGAGACACCTCGTAAAATCCTGATCATGGTACAAGCCGGACAAGCTACCGATGCTACGATTGAACAGCTGATTCCACATTTGGACAAAGGCGATATCATCATTGATGGCGGTAACGCATATTTCCCTGATACACAGCGTCGCAGCAAAGAACTGGCTGAAAAAGGCTTTAACTTTATCGGTGCTGGGGTTTCCGGCGGCGAAGAAGGCGCATTGAAAGGCCCATCGATCATGCCTGGCGGACAAGAAAGTGCTTACAAGCTGGTTGAGCCTATTTTGACAGCCATTTCCGCTAAAGTTAACGAAGAGCCTTGCTGTACATATATCGGACCAGACGGTGCTGGCCATTATGTAAAAATGGTTCACAACGGTATCGAGTATGGCGATATGCAGCTTATTTGCGAAGCTTACCAATTGCTGAAGGACGTACTTGGCCTTGATGCGAAGGATCTGCACGGAATCTTCACAGAGTGGAACCAAGGTGAACTCGATAGTTACCTGATCGAGATTACGGCTGACATTTTCTCCAAATATGACGAAGAAACCGGCAAGCCGATGGTGGACGTGATTCTGGATACGGCGGGTCAAAAAGGAACAGGTAAATGGACAAGCCAAAGCTCCCTGGATCTGGGTGTGCCGCTGTCCATGATCACCGAATCCGTATTCTCCCGTTTCCTGTCCGCGATGAAAGAAGAGCGTGTGGCAGCAAGCAAAATCCTGAATGGTCCTAAAGCAGCTGCATTTGACGGCGACAAAGCCGAGTTCATTGAAAATGTGCGCAAAGCGCTGTTTGCAAGCAAAATCGTATCCTACGCTCAAGGCTTTGCACAGCTTCGCGTGGCATCCGATGAGTACGGCTGGAACCTGCAATACGGCAACCTCGCTAAAATTTGGCGCGGCGGCTGCATTATCCGTTCCCGTTTCTTGCAGAACATCACGGATGCATATGAGAACAATCCTGAGCTGAAGAACCTGCTGCTGGATCCGTTCTTTACCAATATTATTGAATCCTATCAAGATGCATGGCGTAAGGTTGTTGCTTCCGCAGTATCCTTGGGCATCCCGGTTCCTGGGTTCTCCAGCGCGCTTGCATACTACGATAGCTATCGCACCGCAAACCTGCCAGCGAACCTGCTGCAGGCTCAGCGTGACTACTTTGGAGCTCACACGTTTAAACGTGTGGACAAAGAAGGAACCTTCCACTATAACTGGATGGATTAATTCTGCTCTATCTATGGCAGCATGAATACCATCCTCCCTGGATGAATTAATCCTGCTCTTTTACGGGAGTGTGAATGCCATTCCCCCTGGATGGATCAATTTCACTCTCGGATGTAGGATGAATTCCGTTCGTCGGAGGAGAAGCCGGAGATTCAACCGTGCGGGCTTGAGAAGGGGAGTGCGCCTCCGCCAGCTCAGGGAGTCCGTGCATGGCTTCTAAAAGACAGGTGCGGATGTCGTGGTTCTTCGTATGGATGTGGTTTCCGCTTCCGAGCAAGAGAAGCGCGGCTTCGCAATAACTGTTGTAATTTTGCAGCAAACGTGGCTTTGAAAGATCCAGCAGTGCAGGATCCTTCAGAGCCACTTTTTTTTGGACAAAATGAAGCACCCAGATCACATCTTCGCGGCATAGCGGGTAGGATGGGTCGAGGATCCGGCGGATGCGCTTGGCAGCGGAAGAGAGGCCAGTTGGACGAAAAGACATAATGGATTTCACTCCTTTCTTCTAATCTTGTATTCTTGTAATTAGTATATGACAATAGGGAACCAGATAGACTCGATAAAATTGGAGCATTACTTGGGGTTACTCACGTAACAGCAACCTAACAGTAATTTAGAGAGTTAGGTCCATTGTCGAAAGATTTGGGGCTGTGGTATGATATGAGCAACCTTTACAGTGAAGCAGCAAATGGGGTGTCAAATTGGATAAGATAGGTAAGAACATTATTCTGATCGGGATGATGGGCACGGGCAAGTCAACCGTAGGGCGTCTTCTGGCAGAAACGCTCGGCTACACCCTGATCGATCTGGATGCGGAAATTGAGAGGATGGAAGGCAGAACGATTTCCGAGATGTTTGAAGCGGATGGAGAGCCGTATTTTCGTGAGGCTGAATCTGTCGCACTGCGCACGGTATTGCAACGGAAAGGCATTGTTGTAGCGTCCGGCGGAGGGGCTGTGCTTCGTTCCGAGAATTGTGACCAGATGAAACGTGATGGCTGGGTCGTCGCTCTAACAGCGGATGCTGCTAGCATCGTCGAACGGGTACGGGGTGATGCCAATCGGCCGCTGCTTGCGGGTGATGTCGAAGAAAGAGTTCGGCGTATCCTGGATGAACGAAAGGACAAATACCTGTTTGCGGATGTCATAGTGGATACGGTTGGCCGATCTGCAGGGGAAGTGGCGACTGACATTTTAACGCATTACCGCGGCTAAGATGGTCAGCGAACGGGTTTGGCGTGATGATTTTGAATCAGTCTCTATGGGTGAATCTGGGGATCGCATTCGGATTGGAATAAGCAAAAAAAGGCGGGGATAACGATCATCCCTCACCTTTCATAGCTGGTTTATTCTTCATCGTCATGCCACTGAAGCATGCCGCCCTTCATATTGATTATATTAGTCAAGCCTTGGTGATTCAAAAATTCGCATACGTGTTGACTGCGTCCGCCGCTGCGGCAGATGAAGACAACCTCTTGATCGCGTGGAATTTCGTCCAGGCGATTCGGGATCTCGCCCATCGGAATATGCTTGGCACCGCTGATCATGCCGGCGGCAACTTCCTCATCCTCCCGGACATCAATCATGTATACATTTTCGCCGTTTTGAAGCCGGCTTCTAAGCTCCGTTGTTTCCATTTGAGGGATCGGTTTCATCATATAGACCTCTTTTCTGATAATAAATGATTAAGATCGTAACGATCTGTATTTCCAGTTCACATGAACTATGATAACCAAGCGGTTCTTTCCCTGTCAATTTATCCTAAGGGAGATTTCAAGGTTGGTTTATCGTAACATAATATATACAAGGAGAGATACATACGATGGATGTAATCGTCAAGCCTACGCCTATACTAAACGGAGAGATTGGAGCGTTATCCTCCAAGAACTATACAACCCGTTACCTGCTGCTGGCTGCACTTGCGGAAGGAACAAGCACGATCTATTACCCAGCTCATAGCGAGGATAGCGATGCCATGAGACGCTGTATCCGGGATCTCGGAGCCGTGATCGAGGAGGACGAGGAGAAGGCGGTTATTACGGGCTTTGGCAAATCGCCCCGGGATGTGAAGGAGCTGAATGTCGGTAATGCCGGTGCTGTATTGCGTTTCCTGATGGGCGTTACGGCATTATCTAAAGAGGTTACTTTCGTCAATACCTATCCGGATTCACTGGGCAAACGTCCTCACGATGATCTCATTGAGACGCTTGGTCAATTGGGTGTGGAAGTGGAGCATAACGAAGGCAAACTGCCGATCACGATTCGTGGCGGTCAACCTAAGGGCGGAAAGCTCACTGTTTCTGGCGAAGTGAGTTCGCAGTACTTAAGCGCACTGCTGTTCTTAACGCCACTGCTTGCTGAAGACAGCGAGATTACCGTTACCGGAGATTTGAAATCCAAGGTCGTTATCGGTCAGACCCTGGAAGTGCTGGAGCAGGCGGGCATTACCATTCACGCAGCGGATGATTATACATTCTTCCGGGTTCCTGGCGGTCAATCCTATGAAGCGAAGACCTATACGGTTCAAGGTGATTATCCGGGCTCTGCTGCTGTCCTGGCGGCGGCTGCGGTTACGCAGTCGGATGTAACCATCCGCAATCTGTCAGAGGACAGCAAGCAGGGAGAGCGGGCCATTATTGACGTCCTCCGGATGATGGAGGTTCCGCTCACACACGAGAACGGAAATGTCCATGTACAGGGCAATCGTACCCTGAAAGCATTGGAATTTGACGGAGATGCAGCGACGGATGCGGTGCTTGCTATGGTAGCGGCAGCTGTGTTTGCGGAAGGGACCTCCCGATTCTACAATGTGGAGAATCTCCGCTATAAGGAATGCGACCGGATTACGGATTATTTGAACGAATTGCGGAAAGCCGGAGCCAACGTTGAGGAACGCCAGGCAGAGATCATCGTTCACGGCCGTCCTGAAGGCGTCGAAGGTGACGTTGAGATCAATGCCCATTATGATCATCGGGTGATCATGGCCCTGACAGTGGTCGGGCTTCGCGCACATCAGCCGATCCGAATTAAGGATGCACATCATGTGGCCAAGTCGTACCCGCAATATTTCGATCACATGAAGGCGCTTGGAGCCAACGTGGAATGGGTAAAATAAAGAAATAGCCAAGCAGCTCGTCTATTACGAATGGAGAGGTGGTCATGAATCATGGCATTTGAGAATCCTACGCGCGAAGAAATCGCGGATATTTTGCGAAACGCAGGCAATATTGCTGTTGTTGGTCTGTCTGATCGGCCGGATCGTACATCCCATATGGTTTCTGCTGCGATGCAAAAGCGAGGGTACCGGATTATCCCGGTTAACCCTGGTGCAACAGAAATACTCGGGGAGAAGAGTTATCCATCCCTGAAGGACATTCCGGAGCCGATCCATATCGTCAATGTGTTTAGACGCAGTGAATACTGTGCTGATGTGGCGCGGGAAGCTGCCGAGATTGGCGCCAAGGTGCTCTGGCTGCAGCAGGGAATTATCAGTGAAGAGGCGGCGGCCATCGCGGAGAAGAGCGACATGATCGCCATCATGGACCGCTGCATTAAGGTGGAGGATTCCATCGCTTTGGGTGGACGTTAAGATTTAAATGGTGAATTGGAAGTATGGGCAAGCCTTATGTTAAAGCAGCCATGGCAGACTGGACACGATCCGTCTTGCCGAGGTATTGCTTGTGAGGCTTGCTTTTCTTTGTGGCATTTGCCCTGATTTCTTTTTGACAAAAACAGGCGCAGCGCTTACCATCAAGGATAGAAAGGAGGGCTCGCCTTGAATTGGTTGGGATCATTACAACAGCTGGGCAGAGCAGTTATGCTCCCTACAATGGCGCTTCCAGCGGCAGCTCTCCTGCTTAGCGTGGGAAGTCTGCCATGGTCGGCGTGGGGCTTCGGAACCTTGGGCGAGATTGCTCAGGCTGCGGGGCACGGCGTGTTTTATTACATGCCGTATTTATTTGCCATTGGTGTCGCGTGGGGACTTTCGAATCAGGGAGGACCCGCAGGGCTTGCCGCTCTGGCTGGCATGTTCATCTATGATCAGGTTATATCCCGTCTGGGAGACGGGAGTGTACAGCCCTCGACTTTGATTGGTATTATTTTTGGGGTAATGTCCGGTTACGTTTACAACCGGTTCAAACATATTAAGCTTCCCGAAGCGATACAGTTTTTTGGAGGCTCCCGATTTGTACTTTTATTCATGGGACTGTTCTCCACGATATTTGCATGGGTCATGTTGGGGATGGCCCCCATTGTACAGCGCGGATTAGATGTTTTTTATGATCTGACCGTACATATGGGGGCGTTCGGATTATTCCTTTACGGAATTTTGTACAGGGTGCTGACGGCATTCGGTCTGCATCACTTGTTGAATAACGTGTATTGGTTTCAGTTGGGATCGTACGAGACGGAAGACGGAACCGTCGTTCAAGGGGATCTGCCCCGATTCTTTGCGGGTGATCCAACAGCAGGCGACTTCATGGCCGGGTTATTCCCGATTATGATGTTTGCTCTGCCGGCGATTGCATTCGCCATTATTCAAGAAGCGCGTGAAGATTTGAAGCCGAAGGTAAAAAAAACGTTTATGCGGTCCGCGCTTGTCTGTTTTTTGACCGGGGTATCGGAGCAGATTGAATTCGCGTTTTTATTTGCGTCTCCTTATCTGTATGTGCTCCACGCCTTGATGGCCGGGTTCGCGATGGTGCTTACCTATGCATTTGATATTCATCACGGGTTCTCGTACTCGGCGGGATTTATCGATTACGTACTCAATTTTCACTTGTCCAAGAATGCCTGGATCATCATACCGATCGGGGCCGTATACGGTATCGTTTACTATTTTCTGTTCCGTTGGGCCATTCGCACCTTCGAAATCCCGACACCGGGGCGTGAAGAAGGTTCGGCGCTGGAAGGCCGGGCAGGAGACATTCCCTATCAGGCACCGCTTATTCTGGAGGCGCTTGGGGGAAAAGACAACATCGTTCAGGTTCAATCCTGCATGACGCGTCTTCGATTAACCGTATATAATGACCGCCAGATTGATTCGGATGCACTGAAATTGCTCGGTTCAGCTGGTATCATCAAGCTGGGCGGCGGTAACGTTCAGGTGGTGTTCGGGACGTATTCCGAGCTCATCCGCGAAGAGATAAATAAGCTGATGCAGCAGGATTTGCCGCGCGTTCTGTTCAGCGCGCCCGTACAGGGACGCATGCTTCCTATTGACGAAGTGCCGGATGATATTTTTGCCGCCAAGCTTGTCGGTAACGGCGTGGCGTTCATTCCGGAAAAAGGAGAACTTGTATCTCCGGTATACGGCACCGTGATGCATGTCTATCCGACGATGCATGCCATTGGCATTTCAACGCCGGATGGACTCGAGGTATTGATTCATATCGGGATCGATACCTCTCAACTGAAAGGGCCGTTTTCAGCTGTGGTAAGCGAAGGGGATACCGTTGAGCCGGGGCAATTGCTGGTCAAGTTCGATCTGGCTTATTTAAAGACACATGCCGCATCACTGGCCACACCTATGGTGATCACGAATCCCGATAAAGTAAGATCTTGGAGCTTTGCTCCATTCAAGTCCGTTAAGAGAGGACAGTCATCTGTCATGTCCGTCGTATTAAATGAGAGTAATGCTGGGGGTAGAGAATCATGATACAAGGCATTGGCGCAGCAACAGGCGTAGCGATTGGTAAGGCTTTCGTACTGCCGCACTGGGAGCTGGACCTTCCAGATTCCGAAATGGATGCTGTCGATTTAGCCAAAGAGTTCGAGCGCTTATATGAAGGCATACGAACCTCCAAGAATGAAATTGAATATATCAAGAACGAATTCAAGGAAATGGTGGGACACGAGGAGTCGCAGATCTTTGATGCGCATCTGGCCATACTGGAGGATCCCGTGTTCATGAACGAAATTCAAGGGATCATCGAGCGCCAGTACAAGGCTGCCGAGGTGGCGGTTAAAGAGGCGATCGATCATTTCGTATCCATGTTCGATTTGCTGGACGACGAGTATATGAAGGAGCGGGCGCTGGATATTAAGGATGTTGGCAATCGGCTGCTCAAGCATCTTCTCGGTGCTCCGGAAGTCAAACTTCCGGCTGATACGCAGCCTTATATTTTGGTTGCGAAGGAGCTCTCTCCGTCTCAGCTCGTGCACCTTAACCCTTCCCACGTTCTTGGCATTGTGACGATGACGGGTGGCAAGACCTCTCATTCGGCGATTATGGCCCGCGCTCTTGGCATACCGCTCGTATCCGGGATTGAGAACAAGCTGGATCATCCGATCCAGACCGGACAGCATTTAGTTGTGGATGGAGATGAAGGCTTGCTGTATTTGGAGCCTGACACGCTGATCGTGGAGCGTTATGAAGGGATCCGAGAGCAACAACGGAAAAAGAAAGAGCAGTTGCAGCTCCTGGCAACGGTTGATGCGGTTACGAAGGATGGAACATACTTTAATCTGGCCGCGAATATGAACTCCATAAAAGAAATGGAGATTGCGCTCAAGAACGGCGCGCAGGGAGTTGGATTGTTCCGGACGGAATTCTTATATATGGATCGCCACAACTTTCCTTCGGAAGAAGAGCAGTTTGAAGTGTATAAGCTGGTTGCCGAGAACGCAGGTCAGGCTTCGGTCGTGATCCGTACGCTGGACATTGGCGGCGATAAGCAGCTTGATTATTTCGGGCTGCCGGAAGAAGAAAACCCCTTCTTGGGGTATCGCGCCATTCGTATCAGTCTGGATCGCACAGAGCCGTTCCAGACCCAGCTGTCTGCTATTCTGAGGGCCAGCGCTTTCGGTAACGTCAAAATCATGTATCCGATGATATCCTCGGTAGAGGAAGTCAGGCAGGCTAATGCTGTGCTGCGGCGTGCGATGGCCGATTTGGACCAACGCGGCATAGCGTACGATCCGAACATTAAGGTTGGCATTATGATTGAGGTACCGGCAGCAGTCACCATTTCGGATTTGTTGGCAGAGGAGACTGATTTCTTTAGCATCGGGACCAATGATCTGGTTCAGTATGTGCTGGCGGTGGATCGCATGAATGAGCAGATTGCACACATGTACCATCCGTTTCATCCAGCAGTTTTGCGCATGCTACGGACGACGGTGGAGGCTGCGCATGAGGCAGGCATACCGGTCAGCGTGTGTGGAGAAATGGCAGGGGACGAGCGGGCGATTCCAATATGGCTGGAGCTTGGCGTTAAGGATCTAAGCATGTCTCCGCAATCCTTGCTTCGCGTGAAGCATCGCATCTTGAATACCAATGCGGCAGAAGCGAAGGGGGAGGCAGCGGATTGCTTCAAATTGCGTACCAGCGACGCTGTCGAAGAGCGCCTTAGCGCCTTTGCCGAACGCAGCAGTTATCTGAACGGAAAGAATGGTACGGACAGCACGGCCTCTTAAAAGGCTTCTAGGATAACGTTCCAATTTTTCATGTTTCTTTTTTGAGTGGACAAGCTATATTCATATAAAAAACAGCTGCCTATCTCACCAGGAGCACTTCTTGGTGAAATGAGCGGCTGTTTTTGTGTGGTGCAGGGGAGCTTTAGCCTTGCTGTGCAAGAGCATCGCAAAAGGCTTTGCCGTACGGGGGCAGATCCGGAGGACGGCGGGCGGAAATAATATGGCCATCGGTTACAACCGCTTCATCCTTCCAGATTGCACCGGCATTTTCCATGTCGTCCCGGATTCCCGGTGTGGAAGTCACCGTAATGCCGTCCAGGATTTTGGCAGAGATGAGCACCCATCCGGCGTGGCAGATCTGTCCGATCGGCTTTTTGTCTACATTCATCTCTTTAACGAGTTGCAGCACTTTATCATAACGGCGCAGCTTGTCCGGCGCCCAGCCGCCCGGAACGAGAATTCCATCATAATCCTCGCTGTTCAGTTCTTCAAAGGAATACTCAGCTTGAGCGGGAACACCATATTTGCCTGTGTAAGTTTTTCCTTTTTCCAATCCGGCGAGATGGACTTCGGCCCCTTCTTCCCGGACTCGGTAAACGGGATACCATAGTTCCAGATCCTCAAATTCTTCGTCTACAAGCGCGATCACTTTTTTTCCAGCCAATCTCATGATCGATTTAGCCCCTTTCTCTGCAGATTTCTTGATATATCCGTAACATGATCGAATAGGTCTCTTAAGACTGTATTCATTGTAACAAATATGGACAGGGGTTTCATAGGAGCGACCAAAGAACAAACATTTGGAAACATATCTGGTAAATAAAGCATTATCACAAAATAGCAGGATTCTCTGGTATGATAGTCGAATAGAACTAGTTCAGGTGACAGATTTGTGACATAGGGCTGTTGGTATTAGATTACGTGATAGGATTTGGGGTGGGCATTTTGTTCAAAACCTGCAACTGCGGACAATGGATGAAGTTGGAATTAAGGAAGCTGATTCATGAAAGAAAGACTCGAATATGTCATGTTCCTGTTTATGCCTGTCAGTCTTGTATGAAGTATGAGCTTCTACCTCTTATTAAACCGGATTTACTTCGCTATCTCGCATCGATTAGCAATGAAACCGGACGAATACGCGTTTCGTTCGCAGATGTTAATGAGTCTGCATACGTACTTCGAGAAGTGTTCCGTACATACGATGATAATTTGTCGGTAGAATGGCAGGCACGCTGCATGGAAGTCTTTGATGAGCGAATTAATATGCTGTTGGATCTATTTCGTTATGCCCAGAGCATGGGCGACGGTGACTGGATGAGACAAATTGAGGGACGTCTTGAGCAATTAAGCACCATCAAATCCCTCATTCCTGAAAATTCGGGCAATTATGCAAGATAATTTTCAGAAAATTTTCGCGGTTGTTGGATTTTTCACGCACTTTTTGTTAGGATAGAGGATAGGAACTTCAATACAATGAAGGGAATGTATATCCTATGGCGACGTTGACGAAAATGACTACTATAGAAGAGTTACGCAACACGATTGAATCTTCCGAGCAGAGGCCCTTGCTGTTGTTCAAACATAGTACCAGATGTCCAATTAGTGCCGGAGCTTATAAGGAAGTGCAAGCTTACCTTGAGGACCAGCCGAACGAGCGGATTGACTATGTATGGATCGATGTCATTGCCGACCGTCCGGTGTCGAATCAGGCTGCGGAAACTCTAAGCATACAGCACGAATCGCCACAAGTTATTCTTGTAAAAGAAGGAGCGCCAGTCTGGCATACATCCCATTCCCATATTACGGCTGAAGCGCTGAAAGCTCAATTGGACGGCATCTAATGCCGTGTCGTTGCACAAAGCAGTAATTTGTCGTATCATAAATTCAATTGGTATTGAACGAATGAAAATCTATTGGCAATGGAGAGAAGGAATTTGACGGTAACCATTTACGATGTTGCGCGCGAAGCAGGCGTTTCCATGGCGACGGTATCACGGGTTGTAAACAATAACCCGAACGTTAAGCCTCAGACCCGGAAAAAAGTATACGAAGCGATTGAACGTTTAGGGTATCGTCCGAATGCGGTAGCCAGAGGTCTGGCCAGCAAGAAGACCACAACCGTCGGCGTTGTGATCCCTGATATTTCGAACTCGATCTTTGCGGAGATTGCCCGTGGTATTGAGGATATTGCTAACATGTACCACTATAATATAATTTTGTGTAATGCCGACAAACGTAAGGAAAAAGAAATCCGCGTTATCAACACCTTGCTTGAGAAGCAAGTGGACGGGCTGTTGTTTATGGGTGGAACGGTGACGGACGAGCATATCCAGGCGTTCCAGACATCGGCTGTGCCGATTGTTCTTTGTGCGACAAGTGATGAGAGAGGTTCTTATCCTTCGGTCGACATTGATCATGAACAAGCTGCGTTTGATGCGGTAAGCACACTGATCCGGCACGGGCATCGTGAGATTGCCATGATCAGCGGAACGCTGCAGGATCCGGCGAACGGTTATGCACGCTTCCAAGGCTACAAGAAGGCACTGGAGACAGCTGGCATTGAGTATCAAGAGGATCTGGTGCGGATTGGTAACTATCGCTATGAGTCCGGCGTAGAAGCGATGAAATACTTCCTGGGGCTTAAGAAGAAACCGACGGCTATTTTTGCTGCTACCGATGAGATGGCAATTGGCGCTATTCATAGCATTCAGGATGAAGGCTATAAAGTGCCGGATGATTTCTCTATTATCAGCGTTGATAATATCCGGATGGCATCAATGGTTCGTCCACAGCTGACAACGGTAGCTCAACCGATGTATGATCTGGGAGCTGTAGCTATGCGTTTGCTTACCAAGCTAATGAAGAAGGAGAATGTGGAGAATCCTCGCGTGATTCTGCCGCATGAAACGATTCTTCGGCTTTCGGTTAGTCATGTGAACGAGTAAGAAGTGTGAATAAAAGCTGTTTAGACATCTATTGATTTGAAGAAAGCTCCTGATTTTAAGGGGCTTTTTTCTGGTGGGATTTATATGTGGTCTTGAATTCAGGAGGGATATCGGTATGACAACACAGGTTATCGGCCTAATCGGGGCCATGGACGAAGAAGTGGAATTGCTGCTCAGTCAACTGGAGAATAAAGAAACAGCAGTCCGTGCAGGAGTTACATATGCTTCAGGAACGATTCATGGCAAGAGAGTCGTTGTATGCAAGAGCGGGGTGGGTAAGGTGAATGCCGCGGTTACCACGCAAATCCTGATTGACACCTATGGCGTTTCTAAAATATTGTTTACCGGCGTAGCGGGTGCGCTGCATCCGGAGCTGAATATTGGCGATATCGTCATCTCTTCCTCCTGCATGCAGCACGATATGGATGTGACTCCGCTCGGCTTTGCGCGCGGTTTGATTCCGTATCAGGAAGTGTCTGATTTTCCTGCGGATCCGTCGTTGATCGAGCTGGCAGAGGAAGCGTGCAAAGAGCAGGCGGTGAATCATTACGTCATCGGGAAGGTTCTGTCCGGCGACCAGTTCATTGCCAGCCGTGAAACGGTACGGACGCTCTACGAGGATCTGAACGGGGCTTGCGCGGAAATGGAAGGTGCTGCTGTTGCCCAGGTGTGTTATATGAACAGCGTGCCATATGTGGTGATCAGATCCATGTCAGATAAGGCTGACGGCTCTGCCCATGTCAACTTCCCTGAGTTTACAGTGAAAGCTTCCAAGCGTTCGCACGAAATCGTGAACTACATGCTGGGCAAACTCTAGTAACAAATTTGAGCAAGCAGTCGGTATGCATATTCAGTTATGCGCCCGCAGATAACAAACTCCCCTGTGGCAAATTCTCGGGGAGTTTGTTTTTTTGTTTATTTTATTGGGTATCGACTTAATACATAAACCGCTGTCTGAAACGGATACGATCGAATTGTTCTTGTGATGAAAGCGGTACGTGCCGCCCGATTCTGACCATAAGACAGTTGGCAGGATGGGAACAGATTTCCGGATCATCGGTTGCGTACCACTCCATATCCACGATTTTCATTAACCGTTCCATCATTTTGCGGTAATCCCATACGTTAAGGCCGCTTCCTTTAAGATCCCAATGCCAGTAGTACTCGGTCGTAAACACGATGTAACGCTCCATCTGTTCTTCTTCAAATGCAGTCTTGATCATCTGCTGCCCAAGTCCCAGAGAACGGTAGTCTTTTGCTACCTCGATGGCACCAAGTTCAATCAAATCTTCCATATTGCCCTCGGACCAGCGTTCCTGCTCATCCGGGTGATGAAATGTTACATATCCAACGATCATATCTTGGTCTCTCGTGATGATGATTCTGCCTTCGGGCAGGCCTGCAATTTCCACCAATGCCTCATGCTGCTCCGCAGGACGACGAAAAGCCTTGAGATCAGGGTGCATGGTTAGCTCGGATAGTTGCTCGGGAGGTACAGGTCCTTCGATGATCAGGCGGCGGTCTTCAGGGAACAAAACATGAGACAGGTATACCTTGCAGTGTTCCATCCGTTACGCTCCTTTCAATTCCATACCCTACTTATAGCAAAAAAATAAAAAAATGAAAAGCAATGACAGGCAAACAAGAGCTATGATATAATCTTTTCGACATAAAATCTTCACATTTATGTTGTACTTAACGATATGTTTCCTTGCGAATTCTAAGGGTTGATGACTCGATGACTGCGACAACGTGACGACCCACCGCAATGTGTAAAATGTATGTTTCATTCAATCATTTTGTAAGCGCTGTCCACTATGAGGAGACCGATTTGAGAATGAGGAGGATGTTATCATGAATCAAACGCATAGCGAAATATTGCCAAGTGAAGTTTCACATTCCAATATGAAGAGTTACGAGCAGGCACGCTCCGAGTTTTCATGGGACGAAATCGAGAGACATTTTACTTGGTATGAGACGGGCAAAGTAAATATGGCGTATGAAGCTATTGATCGTCATGTAGCAGAGGGGCGAGGAGACAAGGTAGCTCTCCTGTACAGTGACGCCAATCGCGAGGAATCTATTACTTATGCGCAGTTGAAAGAGAAATCCGACAAGTTCGGTAATGTACTCCGCAAATATGGTGTTGGCAAGGGTGATCGGGTATTTATCTTTATGCCGCGCGGCCCTGAGCTCTATGCCGGTTTGCTGGGCATTCTGAAGGTAGGCGCCGTGGTCGGCCCATTGTTCGAGGCGTTTATGGAAACGGCGGTAAAGGACCGTCTGGAGGACAGTGGTGCTGTTGCACTGATTACGACGCCTGCACTGTTGTCACGTGTGAAGCGAGACGAGTTGCCTGAACTGAAACATATTTTTGTTGTTGGCGAGATTGAGGAGGAGGACTCGCGGCTAGTAAGCTACCACGAGGAAGTAGAGGCTGCATCAAGTGAGCTGGAGATTGAATGGCTTGAGCGGGAAGATGGATTGATCATGCACTATACATCAGGCTCTACCGGGAAACCGAAGGGCGTGTATCACGTGCAGAATGCCATGATTCAGCATTATTATACGGGCAAGGTTGTTTTGGATTTAAGGGAAGATGATATATATTGGTGCACGGCGGACCCGGGTTGGGTAACCGGTACGTCCTATGGTATTTTTGCACCGTGGTTGAATGGGGTTACCAATGTCATTCGCGGAGGCCGTTTCAGTCCACAGGATTGGTACAGCACGTTGGTGAACAATAAGGTAACGGTATGGTACAGCGCTCCGACCGCTTTCCGCATGTTGATGGGTGCCGGTTCCGACCTTATCGACCAATATGATTTGAGCCATGTACGGCATATTTTATCTGTTGGTGAGCCGCTTAATCCCGAGGTGGTGCGTTGGGGACACAAGGCTTATAAGCAGCGTATCCATGACACATGGTGGATGACAGAGACGGGCGGACAGCTGATCTGTAATTACCCGGGCATGGCGATCAAGCCAGGATCCATGGGGCGTCCGGTGCCGGGCATTACAGCTAAGATTTTGGACGATCAGGGGAGAGAAGTGCCTCCGTACACGATGGGTAATTTGGCCATCAAGACACCTTGGCCGTCCATGATGAGAAAAATTTGGAACAACGAGGCGAAGTATGAAGAATACTTCCGAATTCCGGGCTGGTACATTTCAGGTGATTCGGCATATATGGATGAAGAAGGATACTTCTGGTTCCAGGGCAGAATAGACGATGTGATTAATTCGTCCGGTGAACGAATCGGACCGTTCGAAGTGGAGAGCAAGTTGGTTGAGCATCCCGCTGTCGCTGAAGCAGGCGTGATCGGTAAGCCTGATGTAACCCGTGGCGAGATCATAAAGGCCTTTATCTCCTTACGTGAGGGGTATACACCTACTCAGGAGCTCAAGGATGAAATCTACCGTTTCGTAAAGGAAGGACTTTCCGCTCATGCCGCACCTCGTGAAATTGAGTTTAAGGATAAACTTCCGAAGACGCGCTCTGGTAAGATCATGCGCCGCGTATTGAAAGCGTGGGAACTGGATCTTCCGACAGGCGATTTGTCCACGATTGAAGATTAAACCGTGATCAAGAACAGACTGACAATGGAGATGGTGACCACCATTTCCATTGTCAGTCTTTTTTTAGAGAAAGTTTAAACTTCCGAGGTTAACCTTCTTATCTTGCAAGATGCAGTCTGTCCTCATGGAATATACGTAGAAGTATCTGCTTTACCTAAAAAATAAAGCCAGCCCTTCTAACAGATGATCTCTGTAGAGGGGCTGGCTTTTTAGTATACCAATCTATTTTTTCTCAAAATATACGGCCGGTGAAGCTGCAGATTCACCGATTGGATTTACGGCAGTTACTCTAAAGGTACCGCCGATTGGGTTACCCGAGGAGTAGTAGAACTCCGTGCTCTTACTTGAGCCAAGAAGCTGGTAATTGCCATCACTGTTCGGACTGATGTAGATGTTGTAGACCATTACTTCTTCCTCTGGAGCATTGCCGCTCCAGGTGGCCTGGAAGCCCTCAGGGGTAGCCCCAAGGGTCGGCTGACCTGGTGCAGACGGTACGGTAGTAGCACCTTCATTCCCAAGTTCCAGGTCGTCATTGGGATCTCCCTCCGTGATGCCGTCACCAGGATTATCGATGTCGTCATCCGGATTCGTGTCGTTATCGCCTGGAACTTCGAATCCAGGTGCTGTACCGCCCACAATAGCGCTTGGTTCAGATGTTTTGCCGGCTACGTCAACGGCAACAACGTAATAGGAAGTAAACATTCCGTCAGCTCCAAGTCCCGAGAAGACAAGGCTCTGGTCGCCGAGCACCACCTGCCCTTGATGTGTAAACGGACTGCCGTTAACGGACTTAAAGAGCCGGTATCCGACAACATCAGGAGATCCACTGGCATTAAAGCTGATGGAGCCGCTGCCCATCGAATAATGTACGTTTTTCGGTGGGGTAGGGGCTTTGCCGTCATCTGTTCTAGGGTCAACCTTGCTTGGCATCCCTTTCTTCGCGTCCTGCGGAAGATAAGACTCCAGCGATCTCTTTTCACCTTTCATGACCTTCAAGGCGTTCTGCAGTTCTACAATCAGCTCATCAAGAGGCTTCTCACGCTTGATTACGATTTGTTCTCTCAACATATCCAAAGGCGTCGCTTCCTGTGGAATGTAATTTACACCCCGATAGGTGATGTATTTCGCTTTTGCGATACCGTCATCGCTTTCGGTAGGCACAAACTTCACATTAAACAGATCCGTTACGAATCTGTCCGTTAAGGCCGTCGGCAGCTTGCCGCTGTAAGCGGAAACCGTCTTGGACGTTATGCCCTCAGGTTTCTCGAACGTTTTGGTCGGGAACAGCTCCGGTTTCACGTCCGTTACTTCGTTCATGATTCTGGCCCAAATGGCCTGGGCGTGCTTGCGCTGGTCTCCGACGAGCGTATTTTTTTGTTCCTTATATCCGACCCATACGCCAAGCGTAACGTCAGGCGAGTATCCCATGAACCAGACATCCCCGTAGTTCTGGGTGGATCCGGTTTTACCAACAACCGGAACCTCATTGAATTTCTTGTACGTGTCTCGGACCTTGCTGCCTGTTCCGTTCGTGATGACGGTACGAAGCATATCCGTCATGAGATACGCGGTTTGTTCAGAGAATACCTGCTCCGGCTTTACTTCGTGTTTATAGACAATATTGCCTTTGGAATCCACGATTTTCTCAATCATGAAGGCGTCCGTGAATTTGCCTTGGTTGCCGATGGCACTGTATGCATTGGTGAGTTCTTCCACTGTCACCCCGTAATGCAGCCCCCCCAGTACACCGGTGGAAGCATTATAATCGTCTTCCTCCAAGGTAGTGATACCCAGCTTCTTGGAAAACTCCCAAGCCTTCTCGATGCCAACCGTGTTGTTAAACAACTTGAGCGCCACCGTATTGGTTGAATTGTTCAGTGCCTGTCTTGCCGTCATCAATCCCCTATACCCGCTGTACGAGTTTTTAGGAATATGGAACACTTTGCTGTAGTCCTTTAAGATGATCGGTGAATCGTCCACCACGCTGGCAGGCTGAATCGCCCCCGAATCGAGTGCCGGTAAATAGGCGGCAATAGGTTTCATGGCAGATCCAGGTTGTCGTTTCATTTGCGTAGCGTAGTTCATTTGTTCTGTGTTAAAATCCCTGCCCTCAATCATCCCGAGAATGGCGCCGGTTTTGTTGTCGATCATCATCGCGGCGGTTTGCTCCATTCCTTTTTCCGCGCTGTCAGGCACGTAGTTGCTGTCATTCTCTGCGATGGAGCGCATGGTCTTGTATAATGTCCGGTCGATGGTGGTGTAAACACGGTAACCGCCGGTGCTGAGCTGAGCTCGGGATGCATCCATCAGATCGGAGTTCGCTTGCGTGCCTTTTGCGTTCTCTTCGGCTTCCTCGCTCAGCTTCATCAGGATATTCGATGCTTGGCGCTCTACTTCCATCATGAGATAAGGATAAGTCACATAGGCCTTCTGCGTGCGAGGAGCAAGCGATTTTTTGATATCGAATGCCTTGGCCTCTTCATACTCAGCTTGCGTTATTTTACCTTCTTCCAGCATGCTTCCCAGTACGCGGTGCTGGCGGTTTATTGCACGGTTGAATGATTTCTCGTCAAATTCCCCCTTGCCGTTAAAGGCAGAGTAGGAGGACGGTAGCTGCGGAAGACCTGCCAAATATGCAGCTTGAGCCACATTCAGATCATTCAGATTGTTAATGTTAAATATGCCTTTTGCCGCAGCCTTGATCCCGAACAGTTGGTATCCGCTGGAACCGTTACCGTAAGGAACCTTGTTCAAGTAGGCTGTTAAAATTTGGTCTTTACTCAAAAAGCGTTCCATCCGCATGGCCAGAAGCATTTCTTTGACCTTGCGGTTATCGGTTTTGTCGCGACTTAAAAAAGTGAGCCTGGCCAGCTGTTGCGTCAACGTGCTGCCGCCGGTTTGAACCGACTCATTCAGCACGCGTTCCTTCACGGCGCGAGCGGTACCTTTTATGTCAACACCCTTATGTGTATAAAAACGGTTATCTTCTATGGATACGACGGCATCCTTCACAAGCTGGGGAATATCCTTGAATTCCACAGGTCGTCTGTCTTCTTCGGTTCTAAGCTGGCCGATCGGTGAGCCATCTGCGAAGTAGGCGAAGCCCGTTATAGCATTATCGTTCACCGTATTCTCGATGAGAGCCCTGGATCTTACCGGCTCATTCTCAACAATAGAGGTTACGTAGCCACCTATGGCTCCTCCGGCGAACAAAACGCCCATCAGACCTACCACAAAGAGCCATCCGATGACGGATCCGAGCACCCGCAGAAAGGACCGTTTACGCGGTTTCTTCTGTTTTTCAGGCTCTTGTTTTTTCTCCTCAACCATGAATGTATACTCCTCCTTTTAACGCACCTATTATAGCATAAATCGAAGGTTTTGAATCATGTGTCCCTACATAGCGTGTCCTTTTTTGAGGAAGATTGACTTTTTCGGGAAGCATATGATACAAATAATGCAAAGTTCATATCGTGAAAAGCTTTGAAGGACCCCAGTAGAAGGCGGAGCCTTTCGTTTCCAGAGAGTCGGTGGGTGGTGTAAACCGATAACGAGCCCCTTTGAATTACCGTCCGGAGCTGACCGGGGGAAACAGAGTCGTGCACCTGTACGGCTGTTACAGTAGTCCGGTTCCGGGATGACAATCCGTTATGGCAATGAAGTGAAAATCCGTTCCTGAGGCAACGGATTTTAATTAGGGTGGTAACGCGAGCGCTCCTACTCGTCCCTTGGGATGAGTAGGAGCTTTTTTGCGTTCAAAATTAAAGGGAGGTGTATGGAAACATGAAATGGGATGTGTTATCGAATGTCCAGCAGCAGGAGGTGGAACGCCAGATGGAGGTGATTTCCCGTGGAGCGGTGGAGATCATTCCGGAAGAAGAGATGAGGCAGAAGGTGATGACATCGGTCGTAACCGGCGAGCCGCTGCGCGTGAAGCTGGGAATGGACCCGTCAGCGCCTGATCTTCACGTCGGGCATACCGTCGTGCTGCAGAAGCTGCGTCAGTTCCAGGAACTCGGACATGAAGTACAGCTCATCATCGGGGACTTTACTGGCAGGATCGGAGATCCGACAGGCAAATCCGAGACGCGCAAGCAATTGTCAGAAGAGGATGTGAGGCGTCATGCGGAAACGTACAGGAAACAAATATACAAAGTATTGGATCCAGAAAAAACGAAGGTATACTACAACTCCGAGTGGCTTGCGCCGATGACTTTTGCTGAAGTGGTCGGCTTATCGGCAAAGGTTACGGTGGCACGGATGCTGGAGCGCGATGATTTTACTAAACGTTACCAGGGCGGGCTTCCGATCAGCATCCACGAGTTCTTTTACCCGTTGATGCAGGGTATGGATTCTGTAGCGCTTAAGACCGATGTCGAGCTTGGGGGAACGGACCAGAAGTTTAACCTGCTGATGGGGCGGACCCTGCAGAAGGAGTATGGCACAGAGCCTCAGGTTGCGATCACGATGCCGCTTATCGAAGGACTTGACGGTATACAGAAGATGAGTAAGAGCTTGGGGAATTACATCGGTATCGATGAAGAGCCAAATGAGATTTACGGTAAATCCATGTCCGTTCCGGACGAACTTATGCTTAAGCACTTCGGCTTGGCCACCGATATGGCAGGTGAGGAGGTAACCAGACTGGAGAAGGGGCTTCGGGACGGAAGCGTTCATCCCCGGGATGCCAAGATGAGTCTCTCGCACACTCTCGTTCGGATGTATCATGGGAGGGAGGCTGCGGATGCCGCACAGCAGCATTTTGTGACCGTGTTCCAGCAGAAGGCACTTCCTGAAGACATTGAGGATTATATTGTACCCGAAGGAGAACTGGAGGAAGGAAAGATTACGCTTATCAAAATGCTGACACTGCTCGGTTTTGCCGCTTCCAATGGTGAGGCCAGACGCAGTATCCAGCAGGGGGCTGTAAAATGGAATGGAGAAAAGTGCAGCGACACCCACGGTGAAATCGCTCCTCAAGACGGGGATGTGGTTCAAGTAGGCAAGCGTAAATTTGCCAGATTGAAGTTTTCTTAAGATGATTGAACTTGCGGAGGATTCATTTCGATAATAAAAAAACCTGAAGGCCAAGGCCTTCAGGTTTTTTGGGTTCCGAGTTAATCTTAACGGTTGTAGAATTCGACGATTTGTTTCTCATCGATATCTTGGGAAAGTTCGGAACGTTCTGGAAGACGGATGTATTTCCCTTCCATTGCTGCTTCATCAAACTCAAGGTAAGCTGGAAGATGTACGCGGTTAGCCAAAGCTTCCTTGATGGAAGAGAGGCTACGGCTTCTTTCACGAAGACCGATTACATCGCCAGTGCTTACAGCGTAAGAAGCGATATCGACTTTCTTGCCGTTCACAGTCACGTGACCGTGAGCTACCAATTGACGAGCACCCGCACGGGAGTTGCTGAAGCCAAGACGGTAAACCAGGTTGTCCAGACGGCTCTCAAGCAGGAACATAAAGTTCTCACCAGCGATACCTTTCATGCCAGTTGCTTTGTTAAACAAGGTTTTAAATTGCTTCTCGCCCAAGCCGTACATGTGACGCAGCTTTTGCTTTTCTTGAAGCTGCATACCGTAGTTGCTAATTTTTCTCCGTTGGTTAGGACCATGCTGACCTGGAGGGAAAGGGCGTTTAGCCAATTCTTTACCTGTACCGCTCAGGGAGATTCCCAGACGACGGCTTAATTTAAATTTAGGACCGGTGTAACGTGCCATGTTATATAGACTCCTTTTTAATTAAAGTTTCATTAGGGCTCTATTTGCGCCGTATTTGTTTGCTCTAGCCGTAATCTCCGGAAGATCTGCCAGGAAAGTTCAGCCGCTGTCCTGGCAGTAACAAATAACGTGAGGGTGACACAACCCGCCCAAATTCATGGAATGCATTGCATTCTTACTCAACAATAAATATTATATGAAGTAATGATATAAAGTCAAGTTCAACCTGCAACTTACTATAACTTGGTTTTTGTCTAATTTTGTCGATAGGACCACAGACCTAAAAATATTGTGAAAAACGCATAAATTTTAATGCAAAAATGGGTAGAAAAGAGTAAGATGATATTGGATTAAGTAGTCTCATTTATCTAGTTACATATCGTAACATCTTTTGTGTTTATCATGACCCTCCCAATATGTTGAACAGCTGGGTTACCGTTATTAAATGCGGCAGCCAAATGGATCCTTACATTATGAATCCCGAACGCCAGTCTTGGATAGGCCTTTTATAATGGTGCAAAGGAGCGCCCAATATGTCAGAAGATCAACGGAAAGCGTATGAAAGCTCTCCCGGTTCTGCAGTTATGTTTAATGATGCTGGGCCAATTCCTGGAAATGGGCCTCGTTTTTGGCTTCAGAGCTTGGATATTACACCTCATGATTTCCCTTATATTCAGCCTCTCATATCAGACAGCTATCTGGAGTGGCTAAGAGAAAGCGCAGGCACACAGGCGATGAAGAAATTCAGCTGGGCCCTTCTTTCTCATGAGGGAGCTTGGCTGACAGGGGCGTCCGAAATAACGCAATACCTTAACGCAAGTGAAGATGAGACATTATCGCTTACTTTAAACTCCAAAGAAGCCGCCCAAGGGATGGGAAAGGGTTCTTTGGAGGGAAGCGTGCTGTGCGCTGTCCCGCTCTTCACTCGCATTCATGGCGATGTATTTGCGGTGATGGTCAGTGTTTCCTCGCTTGAGATGGAGCCGGAACAGTCACTTATGCTGACAGAAACTCATGCGTTATTGTTTCGTTCCTGCTTCTATCGGAAGTTGGAATACGTATTTGCCGATGATCTGGAGAAAGTCCACAACCAAGCTGAGCGTGAGGTGCACAGGCGTTCCATCATGTTTCAGTATGTAAAGCGGATGCATGTGCAGATTAATGTGGACAATGTGCTGGTGGAGGCTATCGACAGTGTTCTGGCACTGTATCCCAAGGCCAAAGTTGAATTGTTTATGTCTCAGGACCATGAGAGCGGACATCCGCTGGTGCGTCCCCTGCTGCTTCATCATTGGCAGAGAGAGGTTTATGTCCGCACATTTATGGAGGGTACCCTCACGATTGATGAACATAAGGAACCCGATTCGATCGTGGAAATCGGGATTCCCATGGGAGGCAAGCAGGGCGTTTATGGCGTGCTCCATGTGGAAGTGGACAAGTCTGAGCTGCCCGATATGGATCTGGAATTGCTCTCTATGATGGCCGATGCTGCGGGCACCGCGTTTGAGAATGCCAAATTGTACGAGCAGTCCAACCTGATGATTCATGAGCTCCGTATGATTAATGAACTGACACAGCGGTTGAACAAAAGCTTGCATTTGGCGGAGATATTTCAATTTGCCAACCATGAGCTGCTAAAGATTCTTGAGGCCGATTACTGCTGCATTTTGATTTATAACGAGGAGCTTGGCGGTCTTGAAGTGGTATCCTGCAACGCCGAATGGCTTGCCAAGGAGGTCTTTGAGAAGGATTATGGTTTGGGCGGCCTAGTCTACCATTCGAAGGAACCGCTCATCCTGTCAGACTATAACGAAGAACGTCCGGCGGAATCCCGGCTAATGGAGAGCACTCATTCCAGCTCGATGATTGCTACTCCGCTTACCGTAAACGGTGAGGTGCGGGGGGTTGTCCTTCTCACCCATGCGAAGCGGCATTATTTTTCGTATGACAGCTATCGGTTGCTTCAAGCTTTGACAAGCCATATTGGTCTGGCTATCGGCAATGCCTTCCTGCATGCGGAAGTGAGAAGAATGGCGAACCGGGATATGCTGACTGAACTGTATGCGAGACATTATCTTGATGAAATGATCCATGAATGTCAGACTCGTGATTTTTGCGGTTCTCTCATTGTTGTGGATATCGATGCATTCAAGCAGGTTAATGATACGTTCGGTCACCAGCGGGGGGACAAAATTCTGAAGCAGGTCAGCAGTATCGTGAAGACAACGATTCGCCATAGCGATATTCCGGCCCGCTGGGGAGGCGAGGAGCTTGCCGTGTATTTGCCGGGACTCGGCATTCAGCAGGCGATGCAGGTCGCCGAACGGATTCGCATAAGGGTATCGGAAGAGACCGACCCGCGCGTAACGGTGTCCTGCGGAATTTCCGAATGGAACTGGACCAATGACAAGATCAGCGTGGAGTCCCTCTTTTATCGAGCGGATATGGCTCTTTACGAAGCGAAGAATGGTGGCCGCAACCGGATTGTCGTGGAGAGGGCCGAGGCTGAAATCGGATTAGATTAAAAACCCTGCAGCTATTTAGTGGCTGCAGGGTTTTTTCTGTCATCTGCATAATGTCATGGACCGCGGATAGCCTAAGAGAAAGATCAATGAGGGGCTGAAGATTATGAGAATAAGAAGATCACGGAGCGTCATCGGAATGGTTTTGTTTGTCTTTTGCTTAACCGGATGTGCCTGGCAAGATCAATTGTCTGCCGAAGAGTCGTTTAACCGCGCCCTGTCGGGGCTGTCTGGCGTTGATAATTTCTCTTTTCGGGGAGAAGCGGCGATTCGGAGCGGAGAAAACGGACCGTTTCAGCAAAGTTTGGCATTTGAAGGCAATCTGCAGCATCATACGGATCTGACACTATCCTCAAGGAACAAGGGCACAACCATACGTAATGATAAGGATAAGGTATATGCCGATTCGGTATATCAAGCGGATGGACTTACCGTGTCCCTGAAGCGCAAGGAGGGCAAGTGGAGCACACTCTCATCAGGACATGTCGAGGAAATGTGGATAACCCGCTTGAATCCATTAGAATTACTGGAATATATCGGGAATTCGGAGAAGACGGTGACTCAGGAACTGGGGGCGGCAAGAGGAACCAAGGTACTGCGCATCGAGCTGTCACCCGAAGCGGCAGCCCAAATGGTATATGGATCGCTGGATGAGCAGATGAAGACGCTGGCGGAACGGATCGAACGCAAAGGGGATCCGCTGTACAGTGAAGATCCGAAGGTACGCAAACGACTGAAGGCCGTGTGGGAGCGGGACTATAATGAAATGAAGAGCATGTTGAGCAAGGCGGACACGGTTTCGGTTTCTCATGTAACGATTAATCAAAAAAAACAGCTTCCTACCAAACTGACTATGGAACGAACGTTGTTTTTTGTTGATGAACAAGGCAAAACCCGCACGGAAACGCTGCTGTCCGATGTTACATTTACTGGTTATTGAAGGGATTGCCATGAAAATTTTTTTAACGATGAACGCTGACTTAAGGCTGTTCGCATGCTACAATAATGAATAAATTTACCGCTGTTCAATTCATAACGTAGGGAACAGTCATCATAAGGAGGATATGACATATGCGTGATCCCAGAATTCAAAAATTGGCTCAAAATCTCGTGAACTATTCGGTAGATATGCAGCCGGGCGAAAATGTGCTCATCGAAATGATTGGATCGGAGCGCGATCTGCTGAATGCCATCATTGAGGAGGTTTCGAATCAAGGTGGCCGCCCGTTCGTGCAATTGACAGATCGCACGGTTCAACGTGCCATGCTGAAGAACGCAAATAAGGAGCAGCTTGAGCTGTGGGCTGAGCTGGATCTTGAGCGCATGAAGAAAATGGATTGTTACATCGGTATCCGCGCAGGCGAGAACGTCAACGATATGGCTGACGTGCCTGAGGAAAACATGAAGCTGTATAATGCACTTTATTCGCACCCCGTACATAGCGAAGAGCGCGTCAAGCGTACGAAGTGGGTGGTTCTCCGCTATCCGAACGCCAGCATGGCGCAGCTTGCCAACACCAGCACCGAGGCGTTTGAGGATTTCTACTTCGATGTGTGCAATCTGGATTACTCCAAAATGGACCGCGCCCAGGATCCTTTGGCCGAGCTGATGAGAAAGACCGACAAGGTTCGCATCGTTGGACCGGGAACGGATCTCAGCTTCTCGATCAAAAACATTGGTGCAGAGAAATGCTCCGGTCAGAAGAACATTCCGGATGGCGAGGTATATACAGCGCCTGTTCGTGATTCAGTTAACGGTACAATCTCTTACAATACACCGACTCTCTACAATGGCGTAACCTTCGAGAATATTAAATTCCGCTTTGAAAACGGAAAAATTGTTGAAGCAACCGGCAGCGACACCAAACGTTTGAACGAGATTTTGGATGCGGATGAAGGTGCAAGATATATCGGCGAATTTGCCATCGGCTTCAACCCATACATTTTGACACCGATGAAAGATATTCTGTTTGATGAGAAAATCGCCGGAAGCCTGCATTTTACGCCAGGTCAAGCATATGATGTAACAGACAACGGCAATCGTTCCTCGATTCACTGGGATCTCGTTTTGATCCAGCGTCCTGAGTACGGCGGCGGGGAAATCTACTTTGATGATCGCTTGATTCGCAAGGATGGTATATTTGTAATTCCAGAACTAGCAGCGTTAAATCCGGAAAATCTTAAATAGATTGGAAAAAATGTTGCATAAGAAAACGGATTCAATGTATCATGAAGGTGCAGTGATGAGCTTTATTCAGATCCTAAAGTTACGGAGGGATTCGTATGTCCAATAACAATCAATCTATCGTAGAAATTTCGCAAACCGCTAGCCAGTTCTCATCCTCCATCGTTTTGCAGGCAGAGAACAAGTACATTGATGTTAAGAGCATCTTGGGTCTGTTCACAACGCTTGTCAACAGCCAAAGCTATGAACTGCATGTTCATGGACCTGATGCTGATGCAGCTAAAAAAGCAATGATCGACGTATTCACCAAGCATGGTTTGAATGTATCCGTCGTGGCTGAATAACAGTCGCCCAAAACACCCCTCCATAGAATGGAAGGGTGTTTTTTCGTAGAGAAAGGGTCTATTTTGTTCAGGTCCTTGTATTGAGAAACGATTTCGACTAATATTAAAGATAGTAACTGTGCTGTGATTTTTGACATAGGGGGGAAGATCATGACTTCATCTGATTTACAGGAACAGCTGAATTTAAAAGCGATCAGTCTTCTTCATGAAGATGCAGATAAAATCCTAAAGCTTATTGAAGTACAGATGGAGAATCTGGCGACCCGTTATTGCCCTCTCTATGAGGAAGTGCTGGATACCCAAATGTACGGTTTTTCAAAAGAGGTTGATTTCGCGGTGCGGGCCGGGCTTCTTCCGGAAAGTACGGGAAAGCAGCTGATCAGCAAGCTTGAACGCAATCTGGCGGTCCTGTACGAAGCCATGAATCAATCCAAATAGCCTGTATTCGTACAGGCGCATACATAGAGAAACGCATGTCGCACTCAGGCGGCATGCGTTTTTTTCTTGTGAATTATCGCACACGATGTAGGCAGCTGTGTGGGCTTCCTCTTCCTTACATTACATTTAGACGAGGAAGAACGAGACGCCTAGTATGACGTACACGGCGAGCAGCAGGAGGCCTTCATACCAGTTGGAGGCACCGTCTTGCGTAATGGATCTAGCAATGAATACGGCGACACCGATAGCAACCAGTTCCAGCGTGGTAAACACAATATCCATCGTATCCCCAAGGAAGAAGCTGATGAACACGAGCACGGGAGCAACAAACAGGGCAATCTGCAGGCTGCTGCCAACGGCAATTTCAACGGCTGCGCCGATTTTGTTCTTCATGGCGAGCATAATGGCTGCACTGTGCTCGGCTGCGTTACCGATAATCGCTACAAGGAATGCCCCGATAAACAGTTCGCTAAGGCCATACTCGTGGCTGATAGGCTCAAGCACCCCCACAAGCCATTCACTGACAAACGCAACCATCACCGTAGCGACAACGAGGTACAGTATTGAGCGTTTCTTGGACCAGACGGGACCGTGCTCGTGCGGCAGCGCATCCTGATCGTTATCGTCGCTGACATCCGCCAAATAGTTCTTGTGGGTGATCATCGAGAACCCCAGCCATGCGATGTAGGCTACGATCAGAATTCCCGCCACAATGAGGCTGAGCGTCTTGGTCTCACTCTCCGTAATGGAGTGGGTATTCAGAAAGACAGCAGGGATAAACAGGGCGATAATCGCCAGCGTCATCAGGGATCCGTTCAGACCTGCCAGCGTCACGTTGTATTTTTGGATTTTAAATTTGAGGCCCCCGGCAAACAGGCTGAGTCCGAGGACGAGCAGCAGGTTGCCGATAATGGAGCCGGTGATGCTTGCTTTCACCATATCGTACAAGCCTTCCTTGATCAGCAGGATGGCAATGATCAGCTCCGCCGCGTTACCGAAGGTAGCGTTCAGGAATCCCCCGAGCCGTTGACCGGCGTAATGCGCAACGCTTTCGGTTGCTTTGCCAAGGAAACCGGCGACAAAAATAACTGAGATGGCAGACAGAATGAATTGGAGTGTGAAGTTCCAATTCGCAAAATGCCCCAGCGCACTAAGCAAAAAAGTGAAGATGAGCAGCGCGGGGTTTAGCCATTTTTTCATAATCGACACCTACCTTATGATTTATGTATTGATGAGTTCTTGCGAGCGGAAACGACGATTCTCGTATCGCTTTTTACAATATACCCAAATTTTTCGGAAAATTATCCTTCTTTTCAGAAAGGAGCATTTGCTTTTTAGGTCCGTTACCATTTACAATAACGGATAATGAGGTGAAGGAGGAAATGGCATGACGGAACAACTTCAACTGGATAACGGTTTGATTCGAATATCGGATGATGTCGTCTCGAAAATTGCCGGATTAGCTGCCTTGGAAACCCCAGGTATTGCAGCAATGTCCGGTGGATTGTCCGAGGGCTGGGCTAAGCGACTGAGCGGCAAAAATGTGCAAAAGGGTGTTACCGTAGAAGTAGGTCAGCTGGAAGCAGCGATTGACCTGCGGATTATCGTGCTTTATGAGACACCCATACATGAAGTGTGCCGCATGCTTCAACAGAATGTCCGCGAAGCTGTCGAGAGCATGACAGGACTTCGTGTGGTTGAGGTCAATGTGAAGGTCGAAGGCGTAGCTTTTAAAGACGATGAAATCGACGATATTCAGCTTCGAGCTAAATAAGACGTACCATAGGGGATCCGCTCCCCGCTGATGATGAAAAAAAACGAGAAAAAAGACTACCCGATTGCCCGGTAGTCTTTTTTAATTACGGATTTAACCTGCTCCTCTTTCATCGGACGGTTGCTGTCCCTGGATATGCTAAGCACGATTCCCATGCTCAGCATCATAACCAGCAGCGAGGATCCGCCATAACTGATGAATGGGAGGGTAACGCCCGTTATCGGGATGGTATTGGTAACCCCACCGATATTGATGAAGGCCTGTATGGCGATTAGTCCCATGATGCCGACGCCGGTCAAGGTTCCGAACGGATCCGAGCAGCGAAGCGACACAATGATCCCTCGCAGGATAAAGTATAAGTAGAGCAGGAGGAATATCGCAGTTCCGATAAAACCGAATTCTTCGCCGATGACCGAAAAGATAAAGTCATTGTAAGGATTCGGCAGGTAATGCAGCTTCTGCACACTCTCCCCGTAACCGGCTCCAGTGACACCGCCCTGGCCGATGGCGATCAGCGATTGCACCAAGTTGTAGCCCGTGTCCGACTCATCGTGGAACGGGTCCATGAAAGCCTCGATCCGGCCCATCTTGTAGTTCTTGGAAGCCTGCTCCTGATCTCCGCTGGAGTTAAAGAGTGCACCGACGCCCAGAGTGAGTACCAGGCCAAGCGCGACAAGCGAGATACATCCCAGGATATGCTTGAGGCTGGCGCCGCCAGCATAGATCAGCAGCCCGCTCGTAGCCACGAGTATGAAGCAGGAACCTAAATCCGGCTGAAGCATGATAAGTCCCGCTACGACCCCTACAATAATGAGTACGGGGAAGAAACCGCCCTTCCATTGACGGATTCGTTCCCCTTTTTTGGTAATCAGCGCTGCCAGATAGACAATGGTCGCAATTTTGGCCAGTTCGGTCGGCTGGATGCCGAATTTCCCCAGGTTAAACCAGCTTGTGGCTCCGTTGGTCGCGGAACCGATGATCACCACAAGAATCAGCAACATCAAGGTTAGAAAAAACACCGGTATGAATAGCTGCTTGTATTTCTTATAGTTGATGTTCATGGCAACAAACATAACCAACGTGCCAAGGACGGCAAACGCGACTTGCCGCTTCGTAAAATGCAGCGGATCGTTATTGAATTTTTCATTGAAAACGGCCAAGCTGGAGCTGGAACTGAACACCATGATCAGTCCGAATCCCACTAACAGCAAGGTAAGGATCAGCAGTTGAAAATCAGGCGTCCCTCTCTTCGGCTGAGGTTTGGTCGTATTCATAATGTTCGACCTTACGCTTCCAGAAGAGCTTTGAGCTCTTGAAGCTTCTTGGTAGCCACATTCATAACGGGCTGTGGAGCCATGGATTCATACTCAAGTCCGTGCGGGAACGTGGCTCTACCCAGGTATACCGCTTCGATTTTGAGGATGGCGTCCGGTTTTTCGAGCTTGCCTTCAACAGCGCGGGTGTTAATGCGCAGGAAGTATTCAGCCTGATTTTTTTTATCTTCGATTTTCAAGTCATATGTAGCGCGGTAGTATTCCCACTGCCAACGAATGAAGCCTACTTTCTCGGCACATTCATCAAGGTAAGCTAAATCGCTGTGCAATTCGTCCAAGCCTGTATTTTCGAAAATCATATGGTTGTAACCCCCTTAATAGTCCTTGCAAAGTTCTTTAATATGATAGTATGTTTCAGGAACTTGTGCAAGCCTGTACCGCCCGTCACGCTTCAATTGAGACCTTTTATCCAGATGAGATTTTGATAACGACAGGCATTCTTCTTTTCTGCTAAAATAAAAGGAAGTGAAAACGCTGTGAAATGTACGCTTTCCATCCTGGTGGTTATATATTCATAGGACTTCAATTAAGCGAAGGGTGGATATGGCCAATGAATCGCGTCGTTTACCGCACGGATTATTATGTAGTGGAAGAGAACGGGCAGCAGGAAATTGTCGTGATCGACCGGATTCCGGAATCGGCAGCGGTTGTGGCCGTTCATCAAGGGTGTCTGCTCCTGGTATGCCAGCACCGGGAAGCGGTTAATGAGATCACCTGGGAGCTTCCCGGCGGAACGGTGAAACCGGGTGAGGAACGGAAGCTTGCCGTGAAGCGGGAGCTTGAGGAAGAGGCAGGCGTGCTGTGCAAGGACCTGTCCTACATGGGCAGTGCTTATCCGATGGCTTCTCTGGCCAACCGGAACGTTCATTTTTATTTCACCGACGATTTGAAGGTGTCCGGCAGCCAAGAGTCGAATCAAGATGAGGACGAAGATGTTAGAGCTGTGTGGGTCCCGCTCAGGGATGTATATCGCAAGATCAAGGAAGGCGGCCGAATGGATGCCATGGTTGGGCACGGACTGCTGCTGAGCAAGCTTTACGGATTTCTTGCGATCGATTGAGCCGCATATAGCGGGGGAGGATGATGGAACTTGACGAAGGAAGCATTTTGGGAACAATGGTATCCACGGATGGTGGAGTGGCGTCGTCATTTACATATGCACCCGGAACTTTCGTTCCAGGAGAAGGAAACTTCGACATTTATAGCAACCCGGCTGCAGGAGCTTGGCCTTGCGGTCAAGACAGGTGTGGGCGGGCATGGCGTTATAGGAATTATAAAAGGAGATACACCTGGCAAGACCGTTGTGCTGCGTTCTGATATGGATGCGCTGCCGATTGAAGACGGCAAGAGCTGCGAGTACAGATCTCGGGTGCAAGGCGTGATGCACGCTTGCGGGCATGATGGGCATACCTCCATGCTGCTGGGGGCCGCTGCTTATTACAGCACGTATCCGGAAGAAGTCCAGGGCGAAATTCGTTTTATGTTCCAGCCGGCGGAGGAAGTCTGTCCCGGCGGTGCGGTAGAGATGATCAAGGATGGAGCACTTGAAGGAGCCGACGTTGTCTATGGTCTCCACTTATGGACGCCGTTTCCGATAGGGACCGCAGCGAGCGCGCCGGGTCCGCTGATGGCTGCGGCGGATGAGTTTTTCATTGATATTACAGGACGCGGGGGACATGGCGGTATGCCGCATGTGACAGCCGATGCCCTGGTAGCGGGGGCAGCGCTTGTAATGCAGCTCCAAACCATTGTAAGCCGCACGGTAGATCCACTGCAGCCTGCCGTGGTTACGGTAGGAACGATACAGGCCGGAACGGCGCAAAACGTAATTGCTTCCTCTTGCCGGATCACGGGAACGGTGCGCACCTTTGACGAACCTACCCGGACATTGATCCGGGAGCGGATCGAACATATGACCCGGACGGTTTCGGAAACCTACGGCACGAAGGCAGCGGTCCGATATCTCGTCGGTTATCCACCCTTGGTGAATGATGAGACCGAAACCGCGCGGTTCTTCCGTACGGCACCGAAAATATTCGAAGCGGATCAGGTCAAGGTCTCGCCCAAACTGATGCCAGCGGAGGATTTTGCCTATTACTTGATGGAAATTCCAGGCTGCTTCATTTTTGTTGGAGCCGGTAACCCGGACAAGGGGGCAATCTATCCGCATCATCACCCGATGTTCGACTTTGATGAAGATGCTATGCGTTATGGGGCGAAGTTGCTGGTCGAGATGGTGTCGAGTTATCAGAACGGGGACTAGATTTTAAGAAAATCGCAATCATCGCGCATGAACGCTCGTCATTTGGAAATCCTATTGATCATAGGGGAAGTTCAGATCCATGGATATGGATGTGGACTTCTTTTTTTTAACCTCCGCTATATGCGGTCTGTCTTCTGAGAAAGTACGTTGATAGACGATTTTCTAACCTGTCATGAAAAATAGAGAGCCAAATGTTACAAGGAGGGATTAGGATGCATAACAAGCCATGCATCGTCCAGCGGGATCGGACCATCTTGCTTGAGACCGCTCATGCGGAGGCTGAGGGCGCACGCGAACAACTGGCCCAGTATGCGGAATTGATCAAAAGTCCTACGTCTTTTCATACATATCGCCTGTCCCCGTTATCCTTATGGAATGCCGCTGCCGGAGGATTGACAGCTCAGGCGATTTGTTCGAGCCTTCAGTCGCTATCACGTTGGGATGTACCTGCAGCCCTGCTGGAAGAGGTTGTCCAGCTCGTTGGGCGTTACGGACAGTTGTCGCTGCTCCCGCATCCCACACTGGATCGTTCATTGCTGCTACACAGCGATAGTGAAGCCCTGATGGAGGAACTCAGCTCCAAGCGTTCCCTGATGGAAATCGGCGTTCGGTTGATTTCGGCAAACGAGGCAGAGGTGCCCTCAGACCGGCGTGGCCTATTAAAGCAGGAGTTGACCCGGCTTGGATATCCTGTGTTGGATCAGGCGGGATATTTGGACGGGCAATATCTGAACATCCTTTGGCGAGGAGAAACAACGGGTACGGAGAGAGGCGGAGGTTTAAGCGGCGGCTCAAACGATCAGCGATTCAAGCTTCGCGACTATCAGCAGAAGGCTGCTGAGTCCTTTCGGGATATCGGCGGAGAAGGGGGGAACGGGGTGCTTGTCCTGCCCTGCGGTGCCGGGAAAACGGTGATTGGCATCGCCGCCATGCGCGATCTGCAGTGCGAGACCCTGATTCTAACCTCCAACACAACGTCTGTAAGGCAGTGGATAAACGAGCTGCTGCAGAAAACCTCACTCTCCGCGGAGGAGATCGGTGAATACTCCGGTCAGCGCAAAGAGGTGAGGCCGGTAACGGTCGCTACCTATCACATCTTGACCCACCGACAGGGCAAGGGCGATGAACAACAGCATATGAAGCTGTTTAATGAACGTCGCTGGGGCTTAATCATCTATGATGAGGTCCATCTCCTCCCCGCCCCGGTATTCCGTGCGACGGCCGATATTCAGGCGACCCGCAGGCTTGGTCTGACCGCCACCTTGGTTCGCGAGGATGGAAGGGAGCATGACGTGTTCTCGCTGATCGGCCCCAAACGATATGAAATGCCGTGGAAAAGGCTGGAGGAGCAGGGCTGGATTGCTTCGGTGGACTGTATGGAGATTAAGGTGCCGCTGCCGGATGAGATAAGAGAAGCCTGCAAGACGGTAGGCAAAAGGGAGCAGTATCGGCTGGCTGCCGAGAATCCCTCCAAGCTTCGTGTGATTCGGCAGCTCGTGGATCTCCACAAGGATGCACAGACGCTGATCATCGGGCAATACCTGGATCAGCTTCACGCCATTGCCGAGGAGCTGCAGGCCCCTCTCATTACGGGGCAAATGACGCAGGATCAGCGCAATGAATGGTATAAGGCTTTCCGGGAAGGAGCCGTCCGTGTACTTGTCGTTTCGAAAGTGGCTAACTTCGCGGTTGACCTGCCCGATGCTTCCGTCGCGATCGAGGTTTCGGGCAGTTACGGCTCACGGCAGGAGGAGGCGCAGCGCCTTGGACGCTTGCTGCGGCCGAAGCAGGGGGAGAATCGGGCTTCTTTCTATGCATTGGTGACGGAGGACAGCCGGGAGGAGATGTTTGCGATCCGGCGCCAGCTGTTCCTGATTGAGCAGGGGTATGAGTATCACGCGATTCAAGCGAAGCATCCGGCCTCCCTTGACCTCATAGCGATGCGGCATACGCATCGCTTGCAGATTCCTGACGGGAAGGAGGCCTCGTGGAGATGATGGAACAGCAGGACGTGGCGGAAGCCACAAGCTTAGAGCATCTTCTTGCCAAGGAGCGATCGGTCCTTCATCATATTTGGAGCCGCTTTGCCGGGCAGAGCTTTGATGACGACAAGCTTCGCTCGCTTCGCGTTCAACGCCTGAGCGGTGTGGAAGTACAGCTTGCCTTCTTATCCTTGAGGCAGCAGCGATGGGTTCAAGCAGTCAAACAGGGCTGGGGCGAGAGGCTGTATTTCATTCCTTTTGATAAACTTCAGATTCTCCAGGAGGCTTTTGGCAATCTCGAGGCGGATTCCGTTCCCGCTGCTGCCGTGAAGCTCCAGCAAGAGGGAAGAAGCGGCATAGCAGTTGATATGTTCAATGTGCTTGTCTTTATGGCCAAGAACCAGGTGGCTATAACCGCTAAAGGGGTTCTACATAAGAAGTTTATTCAGAAGCTGGGGAGCATCGCGGGATTAACGCCATCCGATGTCGAGGGGCTTACTCTCCAATATGATCACGTCGATGTTTACCCACCGCATGTTGCGATCGTATTGGATCTGCTGTTTTCGTTTGAGCTGGTCGCCTTGGAGCAAAGGGAGCTTAGGCTAAACATGACCGCGCTCCGTCATTGGCTCGCACTCTCACGCGAAGCGATGGACCGATTGGTTCTTTTGCACATGATGGAACGTTATGTTCCGGGTTCGGCCGAGTATCAGCATTTCACATGGCAGATTTGCCACTCATCACGGATCGGCGGGATGTGGTATTATGCTCAGCACATGTTAGCAAAGGGCGAGGAACCACTGAACTGGGATCCTCTTAGGGGAAGGGAGTTGTCCGCGGGGGATGCGGCTTCATGGCTCCGTTTATTGACCGGTTGCGGTTACATCGATCTTGGGATGGATCACGATGGTCAATTCCTGTTCCGGTGGCGTATGGATCCCTGCTCCTTGTTGAGTGGAAGCAGTAAGGATGACACCGGATCTTCGGGGCTGTTTATTCAGCCGGATTTTGATATATTGATTCCGCCTGACGTGCCTTATATGGTCAAGTTTACGGCTGCCCTATGCACGGAGCGCATCTCGGATGACGTAATGACGGTTTATCGACTGACTAGAGATTCGGTAGCTCAGGCGGCGACTGAAGGAATGGGGCCGGAAGCGATCACGGCTTTTTTCACGGAACATGCAGTGGCAGAAATTCCAGAGAACGTGTACACGGCCCTACGTCAATGGGGCAAGGAGATTGAACGCACGGGGAGGAATGAGTTCTTACGGTATGCCGACGCAACTCCGAAAGATGAAACGGAATTCGGGGACGGTGATGAAAGAGATAACCGTTACGCTTTGCCGCGTTATCCAGGCTGCCTTTCCAGCGGATTGATTCGCCCAGCTCGCAGTGAGCTTGTTCTTGAATGGGACGACAGCCTTCCGGATAAAGCGTCAATCGTTCCGGATTTGAACAGGATTCCCATCATGTGGACACGGGATTGGCGTTCTTATCACGGTTCGACGGCCAAGCAAATGATGGAGCAGGCGCTTGAATTGTCAGCCAAATTAGAGATTGCGGTCGATGGAAGCCGGATGGAGTTTATTCCATATCAGCTCGAGCGGCAGCCATGGAAAATTTCGGGAGCATTATATGATCTGGATTCCGATTCCGAAATGACGGAAACCGTGGTGCAGTTAGGCGAAGGGGAATGGAAGGAAATGCGGCTAGTGATTCCGTAAAAGCGTATGAATTCCCCCTTCTTAAGATACGAGCGTTATGCTATGATGAAAGAGTCCACAAAAATAAAGCGTGGGCCAAACTATTAGAAAAGCGGGATGAGTTCATGAGCGTATCGGAAATAAACACGGTCGATATGGCCGAGGTGCTCACCTATGCCTATGAAATAGGCGACATGATTAATGCTTCCGTCGAAGTGGCGGATTATCTATATTGGAAGCAGGCAGTTGAAGGTGATCCTACGATTCAGGCTTTGATCAGAAAGCTTGATTCCAAGAAAGAGCTATTTGAAGAGACTCAGCGGTTCGGTCACTTTCACCCGAATTACCATTCGGCCAAGGATGAAGTAGCCGCAGTAGAGGCGGAGCTTGAGGCTTACGAGCCTGTAGCCCGGTTTAAGCAGGCGGAGAAGAATCTGGACGATCTGCTGCATTCGATGTCGGAGAAGATTGCTTTTTCGGTTTCGGAGAGCATCAAGGTACCTGGCAACGATCCTCTTCCCAAGAAGGGGTGCGGCAGCGGCGGAGCTTGTTCGTGCGGATAATAAGCATAGACTAGAGATAGAGACGAAAGTGAGGCGAGGAGCTTAGGATGTTGGCTGAACGGACCGGTTTTATTATATGGGTCAGCGATGTAAAGGCAGCAAGAAATTTGGAGAAATACGGCAGCGTGCACTATATATCACGCCGCATGCATTATGTTGTCATGTACGTCAATGCTGACCGCGCCGAGGAAACAATGAAGAACATCCGGAGATTGTCCTACGTTCGTAAGATCGAGCGCTCCTTCCGGAATGAGATCAAGACGGAGTACAGCAGCAAAGGGCCGGATAAAGCGAAGTTTTACGGTCCTTAGCATGATGTGCCTGATCAAGACTCTAACGTTAACGCATAAGTTAGCATAACGAGCGTAAAGCGGCCCCCACGGGGGCCGCTTTTTTTAAGATATTGGAAGGGATAAAATTGGAGCATGGGACTTCCTGATATCGCAAGGGAAATCCACTTTTTTATAAAGTTTTTTTGGATTGATGGCGATAGATTGGCATAAATCGGAATCTTGTTTGATAAATTAGTATAAGTAAGGTACAATTTACATTTTAATCAAGCCATCATTCCAGGCGACGTCAGCGCCTAACGCACAGGATACAACTAGAGATATTTCTAAATTTTCGGTGATTGTTCACAAGAAGCGAGGTTTCAATCTTGTGAATGCCAGTGGAATGATGTAATATGTTGGGTATATATACATAGATACAAAGACCCATTTGGTGGAGAGTGATATTCCATGCGCGACAAAGGGACAGAGCGGTGGAGCACCTATGAGCCGTTTTATATTACGTTAAATGATAAAAAGGTAGCCGACATCATCATTACCAATCATGCGAAGAGCCGTTATACGGACCGGGTTCAGGGTAACGACACCTCCCATGAGGAAATCGGGACTTGGATGTGGGAGTGCCTGAAACAGGACCGGATCGTGCCGTATTACCGCAACGAACAGGATGTCTATTTGATTGACGACGACTTGGTGGTTGTGGCGGAGTTTTCGGAGCTGGAGCATGAACGTGATTTGATTGGCAACCCGCTGCACCGGATGATTATTGTAACTTTTTTGGGACGTATGTCAGAAACCATTGAGCTTCGAGACCTGAAGTCGTATTACTCATGGCTTCGCCATTCACGTCGTATGACACTGATTAAGAATAGCCGGAAACGTAAATAAAGAAATAGCGTCATCATATGGCATGCGAGCGTAAGCGCGGATGTCTTTTTTGTATGCTCCGCTCTGATCCGTTACAATGATAATAACAAAGAGAGGCAGCGAGAGGGGAACCGATGCTATGAACTTTCATCAGCTACATATTTTTTATACGGTAGCAGAGCGTGGGAGTTTTTCCGCTGCTGCCCAGGCGCTTCATATGAGCCAGCCCGCTGTGACGATGCAGGTACAATCGTTGGAGGAATATTTTGGGACAAAGCTCCTCATTCGTTCCACCAAGCGCATGGAATTGTCCGAGGCCGGGAGGACGCTGCTTCCTTTTGCCCGCAAGAGCCTGGAGCTGTCGCAGGAAACGGACGCAGCGATGGCGGCATTCTCAAATAAGCTTCAGGGAAGACTGCAACTGGGGGCTAGCCTGACTATCGGGGAGTACGTGCTGCCTCGATTGCTGGGGCCCTTCGGCAGGGAGTATCCCGATATATCCATCATGCTTAAAGTGATGAACACCACGCAGATTCTCGAGGAAATCGCTGGCCATCAATTGAATTTTGGGCTGATTGAGGCACCTGTCGAGCATCCGGATATGGTCCTGGATTCGGTTATGGAGGATGAACTGAAACTGATCGTTCCTTCCAGCCATCCTTTAGCGACAAGGGAAGATGCGATATATTTGGAGGAGGTGCTGAAGTATCCGTTTGTCCTTCGTGAGAAGGGGTCTGGCACCCGGAAGGTGATGGAGCATGTGCTGCTTATGCGGGGGTACGATCCCGAGAGCATCCGGACGGTAATGGAGCTTGGGAGTACGGGAGCGGTGAAATCGGCGGTAGAGGAAGGACTCGGCATTACGATGCTGTCGACCTCAACGGTCAAGCATGAAACGGCGCTCGGCTTAGTCAAAATGATCGATATTGCGGATGCCTCATTTAAACGGAACTTTTATTCCATTCAGTTGCGGTCAGCGCTGCTGCCGATGTCGGCGATGACGTTTTTGGCCTATTTAAGGGAACGCCAGCGAAACCAGCGATAAAGCACACCCGCACAAACAACGAAAGGGGATTGAATATCATGGATACATCGATGGATCGGACAGGCTGCGACCTTCATTCCCACACTCAGGCTTCGGACGGGATGAACACACCTTCGGAGAACGTGCAGCTTGCCTTCGATCGGGGACTTGGGGCGCTAGCTATAACGGATCATGACACCGTAGCTGGTGTCGAGGAGGCGCTGCAAGCCGGAGAACGGCTGAACATGGCCGTGGTCCCTGGAGTAGAAATCAGCACCATGGCATGCGGGACGGATATTCACGTCCTAGGCTATTACATAGATTACCGGGACCCCGTATTTCTGGAGCGGCTGGCAGAGCTCCGTCGAACGAGGGAGAAGCGTAATGAGAAGATCATGAGCAAGCTAAGAGAGCTTGGCATCGAGCTTACGATGGAGGAAGTCATCGCCAGCTTGGGACGGCCGCTGGAACCCGATGAGAGCATCGGCCGCCCGCATATTGCGGATGCGCTGGTCCTAAAGGGCCATGCTCTCGATCTGAGGGATGCCTTCGACCGTTATCTCGCACAGGGCGCAGCTGCTTATGTGCCGCAGCCGCGGATTCATCCCAAGGAAGCCTGCGAATGGATACGGGAAGCCGGAGGTGTGCCGGTGCTTGCACACCCTGGACTCTACAGCGATGACGCGTTGGTGAGAGCGGTCATTGAAGAGGCTGCATTCAAAGGGATTGAAGTCTATCATTCGGACCATGGGGCAGCGGAGGAGAAACGCTACTTGGCCATGGCCGAAGATTACGGCTTGATTGTGACCGCCGGATCGGATTACCATGGTGAGAGGCAGGGCCAGGTATTCCATGGGGATATCGGAAGCCGCCAGGTATCTATCCAGGTGTTGGACCAACTTCAACAGGCGCAGGCAAGGAGCTGAGAACCCGACAATACTGCCGGTTTCGAGCGGATTAAGTTTGTGCGGCTCCGGCGGATTCGTATAGGAGAATCCTGGCATGAGAATAAGAAAAAACGGGCATCCCGGCTGGTCACACGACCTTTCGGGTTACCCGTTTTTTAGTTAAATTAACGATATATCGATGTCTTAGATTATCTTAATTGCGATTGTTTTTTACCGAACTGGGCATCGCCTTGATCCGCTGCTCGTCCGGCGTGACAAACAGCGTTTTCTGATTGTCATAAATGACAAATCCGGGCTTGGCTCCATTCGGCTTGCGTACATGGCGAATGAGTGTGTAGTTGACGGGAACACTGCTTGATTCTTTCGCCTGACTGTAATAAGCAGCCAGCTGTGCCGCTTCCTGCAGCGTTGCATCCCCGTACTCGCTACTGCGGATAACCACGTGGGAGCCCGGGATATCCTTGGTGTGCAGCCATGTATCGTTAGAGGAAGCGAGACGGTTGGTAACGTACTCGTTTTGTAGGTTGTTTTTGCCTACATAAAGCTCGATGCCTTCGGATGAAGTATAGACATGCAGCGTCGGCTTGTCGTTTTTCTTCTTTTTCTTCGCTTTACGATTGCGGTCTCTTAAGTATCCCTGCTGGATCAGCTCTTCCCGGATTTCATCGATGTCGCTCAAGGAAGCATGCGACAGCTGCTGCAGAAGATTCTCGATATAGTTGATCTCTTCGCGGGTTTTGATTAATTGTTCGTCGATGACCGCGAGGCTGTTCTTGTACTTGTTATATTTTTTGAAATAGCGCTGTGCATTGTCCGACGGAGTCAGGAGCGGATCCAACGGGATGGTGACGGTCGCCTGCTCTTCATCATAGAAGTTAACTAGCTGGGCTTCACGGTCGCCCTTCTTAATCTGATGGAGCGAGGCAAAGAGAAGCTCGCCAAAGATACGATACCGGTCGGCATCCCCGGCTTCTTCCAAGTCCTTATTCAGATTATCCAGCTTCTTGATGTTCTTCGTCCGTTCATTCTGCAGGAATCGGAGGAGGTCGCTTACCTTCTGTTTAACTGTATCCCGCTGCGCCTTATCCCCGTAATAATCCTCCATGCATCGGCTGACCGACTCGTAGGTTGTGGTTTCGTCCACCAGCAAGGTCAGCGGAATGACGGAGAACACCGATTTCCCCTTGGCATTGACGCCTGTAACGGGCGTATATTGATGGTTACGAACTTGTTCCATGAGTTTATCAAAAACGCTCCACAGGCTGCCGCAATCTTTTTCCCCTTCAACCCCGCTAGCACTGCTTTCTCCTGCACGGTGGGCAATTTCCTGTGCCGCGAGCGGACTGAGGCCGCTGAACGCGCTGACCAACCATGGAACGGCCTGCTCCTCGTTCATCAGACAAGATTCCCGGAAGGCTTCCTGCAAGGTTTCGAGCGGATTCAGCTTGTGCTGCTCCGGCGGATTCGTATAGGCGAATCCCGGCATGACCACGCGATAGCTGCTGATGGCGGGTGTCACATGGTTGATGCCGTCCAGAATGGTGTCGCTTGCTGGGTCGAGCAGAATGATGTTACTGTGTCTGCCCATCAGTTCGACGATGATTTTCTTGGAGGAGATATCCCCAAGTTCGTCGCGCTGCCGGATCGTAATATGGATAATTCGTTCCATACCGACCTGCTGGATGTCCTCGATGATGCCGCTCTCGCAATGCTTGCGCAGAATCATGCAAAACATAGGGGCTTCGGCCGGATTCAGAAAGGTCTCCTGTGTCAGATGAACCCTGGGATACGTGGGGTTTGCGGATAGCAGCAGCTTGGCGTTTCCCTGCTGGGTGCGTATATGAAACACGATGTCCCGATCGTTCGGTTGATATATTTTATTGATCCGTGCGCCCCGGCATGATTGAAGCTCATGCACGATCGCACGTGTGACAATGCCGTCTAATGCCATCCTTCATTCTCCTATCTGTCTGTTACCCTTCCTATCGTACTTCTCTATGATGCCATATTTCCCTTAAAAACTTAAGGCCCCTTCTGTGATAATTCAGGACCTGTCCGAATACATTTACGTAGAAAGGGTGGAAAAGCTGTCATCCGCCGGAGGAAAACAACCGGGAGGGAAAGGAAGCATGGAACAAAAGCAATGGCATCAAATGGATACGGATGAATTGCAGCAAGCGCTGCATATGCATCCAGAGCAGGGCCTCACGGAAGAGGAAACCGGGGAGAGACGAAAAAAAAGCGGCTATAATGAGCTCTCCGAGGGCGTTAAAATTTCTCCATTTGTTCTGTTTCTGAATCAATTTAAGGATTTCATGACGTTGGTGCTCCTTGGAGCCACTCTGGTATCGGGTCTGCTGGGTGAGTATCTGGATGCCGTAACGATTGTAGCCATCATCCTGATCAACGGGATTCTTGGTTTCGTTCAGGAATTCAAGGCGGAACGCTCGCTTCGGGCCTTGAAGCAGCTGTCCGCACCAATGTCCAGGGTCATTCGGGACGGTAAAGTGGTACAGGTTGCGGCCAGAGAACTCGTCCCTGGCGATGTCGTGCTCGTCGAGAGCGGAGACCGCATTCCGGCCGATGTTCGCTGGCTTGAGATCAACAGCTGCAGCGTCGAGGAATCGGCCTTGACCGGCGAATCCCTGCCGGTGAACAAACATGCCGAGCCGATCCGCGATGCGGATGTTCCCCTGGGTGACCGGAAGAACATCGGGTTCATGGGCACGATGGTGGTCCGCGGTACGGCGAAGGGTGTTGTCATCCGAACCGGAATGGATACGGAGATGGGCAAAATCGCCGATTTGATCCAGAACACGGAATCCCAGGAGACGCCGCTGCAGCATCGACTGGAGCAGCTGGGCAAAATCCTGATCGCCGTTTCACTGGGGCTTACGATTCTGGTCGTCGTAGCAGGCATTCTGCATGGACAGCCTGCCGCAGGCATGTTCCTTGCAGGAGTCAGTCTTGCGGTTGCGGCCATCCCTGAAGGGCTTCCGGCCATCGTCACGATTGCGCTCGCCCTCGGCGTGCAGCGCATGATTAAGCGCAAAGCGATTGTACGCAAGCTGCCATCCGTGGAAACGCTGGGCTGTGCATCCGTAATCTGTTCGGACAAAACCGGGACGCTCACGCAGAATAAAATGACCGTAACCCAAGTTTGGCTGGGAGGGCGCTCATTGGAAGTGACCGGGCATGGTTATGACCCGACGGGTCAGATCCTTCATAGAGGCAAACCGGTCGAGCTGCGGTCCGACCAGGGCCTGCGCAGATTATTGCAAATCAGCGGTCTGTGCAACAATGCCGAAATCTATGAGAACGTGCAGGAAGAAACGCGGAACAAGCGGAAGAGCAAGGAAGAGCCGACAGCTGCTGCCTGGGAATTAAAAGGGGACCCGACCGAAGGGGCGCTGTTGACGCTATCGTCCAAAATGGGATTGACAAAGGGAAGCCTGAACTCCATCTACCAGAGAGACAAAGAGTTTCCGTTTGATTCGGAGCGAAAGCTGATGTCCGTCATTGTCAGCCATCAGGGCGGACGCTTGCTCTGCACGAAAGGCGCGCCGGATGTGCTGCTAGATGCATGTGCTTATATTATGTGGGACGGAAACGTTGTTCCGCTTACCGCTACGCTCCGTCAGAAGGTGTTTGCCGCCAATGAAGGTATGGCCTCCGAGGCGCTGCGCGTGCTTGGTTTGGCTTATCGGGATTTGCGTTCTTATGACAAGCCGGAAACGGAGCAAGAGGCCGAGAGCCAGCTTATCTTTGTCGGGCTGGCCGGGATGATCGATCCGCCGCGCCGTGAAGTGCGCGATGCGATTGCGACATGCCGCCGCGCGGGCATCAAGACCGTCATGATTACGGGCGACCACCGGACGACGGCGGAAGCGATCGCCGCCCAGCTTGGCATCCTGCCAAGGAACGGCCTGTCGTTATCAGGCCAGGAGTTATCCGGGATGGATGACAAAGAGCTGGATGCGAGGGTGGATCAGACCTTTGTTTACGCCCGCGTATCCCCTGAGCATAAGCTCCGCATCGTAAAGTCGCTTCAACGTAAGGGGCATGTGGTTGCCATGACGGGAGACGGCGTGAACGATGCTCCGGCCATCAAAGCGGCGGATATCGGAATTGCCATGGGGATTACCGGGACAGACGTAACGAAGGAAGCGTCTTCGCTTGTGCTCAGTGATGATAATTTCTCCACAATTGTTTCAGCGATTGAGGAGGGGCGCAGCATCTATGAAAATATTCGCAAATTTATCCGCTATTTGCTGGCTTCTAATGTCGGCGAAATTCTGACGATGTTTTTCGCGATGATGATGGGTCTGCCGCTTCCGCTCGTTCCGATCCAGATTCTGTGGGTCAACCTCGTGACCGACGGACTGCCGGCTATGGCGCTTGGGGTGGATCAGCCGGAGAAGGATCTGATGGAGCACAAGCCGCGCGGAGCCAAGGAAAATATTTTTGCCAGACGTCTGGGTTGGAAAATCATCAGCCGCGGCATATTGATCGGCCTGTGTACACTTGGCGCATTTTGGATTACGCTGCGCATCGCGCCGAATGATCCGGGTCAGTTGGCCAAGGCACAATCCGTTGCCTTTGCGACACTCGTCATGGCCCAACTGATCCATGTGTTTGACTGCCGCAGCTCGCGTTCGATTTTCCATCGCAATCCGCTTCAGAACAAAGCGCTGGTGCTTGCTGTGCTGTCCTCGGTATTGCTGATGCTTGGCGTCATGTACATCGAGGCGTTTCAGCCGATCTTTAAGACCGTTCCATTGAATTTGAAGGAATGGGCACTGACACTCGTGGCCGCCGGCATTCCTACCTTCCTGATGGGAGCGGGAAGCGTGTGGGGAGGCAGACGAAACCGCAACCGGAACCGCCGCAGCATGATGACGAAGAGTGCAAATATTTCGGCATAAATTGAATGGATAGCCCATCACCTCTGCGATATGCTAAGCACGAGCATAGCAATTGCAGAGGAGATGGGTTTTATGATGGAATTTACGAAAATGCATGGACTTGGCAACGACTTCGTTGTCGTATACGGCGAGCAAGAACTTCCATCCCATGCATCCGAATGGGCCGTGAAGCTGTGCAATCGCTTTTTCGGCATCGGTGCAGACGGACTTGTATATATTTTGCCTTCCACAAAGGCTAACTTTATGATGCGCATCATGAACTCAGATGGTTCCGAAGCGGAACAATGCGGCAACGCCATTCGTTGTGTAGCGAAGTATGTGTATGATCACGGCCATATTGACCGAGAGGAGATTACCATTGAAACCATCGGCGCCGGGGTACAGCAAGTACGCCTTACGGTGCAGGATGGTCAAGTGAGCAGCGTGCGGGTCGATATGGGTGAACCGGTCCTGAATGGACTGAGCGTGCCTACATTGATCGATCTCCATCCGGTGGTGAATCATCCAATTGAAGTGGACGGCCAGGATTTCCGCTTCACCGCGGTGTCCATGGGCAATCCGCACTGCGTCATTTATGTGGACGATGCCATTAACTTCGATCTCGGTGAATGGGGACCCAAGCTTGAGGGACATCCGCTGTTCCCGAGAAAGATTAACGTGGAGTTTGCGACGGTGAATTCACGGGGCCAAGTGGACATGCGGGTATGGGAGCGTGGTGCAGGACCGACCTTGGCCTGCGGCACCGGCGCCTGCGCAACTTTGGTATCCTCGGTACTGAACGGATTGACAGACCACAGCGCAACGATCTCTCTTAAAGGCGGGGACTTGTTTATCGAGTGGGATGAGTCCGACAATCATGTGTACATGACAGGGCCAGCCGAGGTCGTGTACACAGGCACGGTTGCCTTGTAGAGCATTCGCCAGCCGTTACAATCCTGCCCGCAAAAGTGAAAAACAGTATGATCTAAAGTTTGTCCATTAGGGGTGGACACGTTAGGGAGGCCTTCTGAAGGCTTCCCTTTTGTCTCTTTATCTTTTGAGAGGTTTTATGATACATTAGTTGAAAATAAACGTCGGGTGGAGGAGAAACGCGATGAAACCGAATCTTCGGCAGGCATGGGAGAATCAGGTACTGGTCGGTGACGGCGCGATGGGTACTTATTTATATCAAAAAGGATTTCCTGTAGGCATATCATATGAAGAACTGAATTTAACCTCCCCGGAGGTCATCGGAAACGTTCATCGCCAGTATGCTGAGGCTGGTGCCCAGGTCATTGAGACGAACACGTTCTCTGCCAATTATGACAAGCTGTCCAAATACGGTTTGGAGGCGAAGGTAGGAGAGATTAACCGCGCAGGCGTGAGAATTGCGCGTGAAGCTGCCGGCGATCACGGATATGTAGTGGGTGCGGTAGGCTCCATTCGTGCAGGCAAAAGAAGCAACATTTCCACGAGCGAGCTCAAGCGTTACTTCGAAGAGCAGCTGTCGGTACTCATATCGGAAGGCGTTGACGGCATTCTGCTCGAAACGTTTTATGACGTGGACGAGATTCAATTGGCTTTGGCGCAGGCTCGGATGCTTAGCGATCTGCCGGTGATCTGCCAGTTTGCGGTAGAGGATATTGCCCGTACACTGGACGGCTTCACGATGCCGGATGCTTACCGCATCCTGAGTCAAGAAGGTGCGGACGTGATCGGCTTTAACTGCCGGACGGGTCCAAACGGTATCATGCGCGCACTTGAAACCCTGAACGGCATTATGAATCTTCCGGCTTCGGTCTACCCAAATGCGGGGATCGCTGATTATGTGGATGGGGAATACCTTTATGGTGCGAGTCCTGAGTATTTCGGCAAGACGGCTTTGGAGTTTGCGAAACGTGGTGCCCGGATTGTCGGCGGCTGCTGCGGAACGACACCGGAGCATATCGCCGAAATATCATCGGCGTTGTCCGATTACGTACCCGCGCCGCTTCCTGCCGTCGATGAGGCTGAAGTCAACCGGATCGTGATTCACGAGACAGCCCAAGAGCAATTTTACGAGCGCATCGGGGAGCCGACGATTGTCGATATCGTGAAGGAACGTCATACCGTTATCGTCGAGCTGGACCCTCCAAGGGATCTGGATATCACCAAGTTCATGAAGGGTGCGGAAGCTTTGAAAAAAGCGGGAGCCGATGCGCTGACCCTTGCAGATAACTCGCTGGCCGTAACCCGTATGAGCAACATGGCGCTCGGCCATCTAGTACAAGCACGCACGGGACTGCGGCCGCTGATCCACATCGCTTGCCGTGACCGAAACCTGATCGGCACGCAGTCGCACATGATGGGCTTTGATGCGCTTGGCATCGACCATGTGCTTGCGGTGACGGGGGATCCGGCACGCTTCGGGGATTTGCCGGATTCCAGCTCGGTGTACGACATGACCTCATTTGAAATCATCCGCATGATCAAACAGCTGAACGACGGCATTGCTTTTTCCGGAAAGCCGCTTAAGCAGAAGGCCAAATTCGTTGTCGGCGCAGCGTTCAATCCCAATGTAAGGCATCTGGACAAAGCGGTTGCCCGCTTGGAGAAGAAGATTGCGTCGGGTGCGGATTATGTGATGACACAGCCTGTGTACGATCCCGAGTTAATGGTTAGGCTGAGGGAAGCGACGGCACATCTGGATATTCCGATCTTTATCGGCATCATGCCGCTGGCAAGCGGACGGAACGCGGAATACCTGCATAATGAGGTACCGGGCATTCAACTGTCGGACGAAGTCCGCAGCCGCATGGCCGGGCTTGAAGGTGAAGCGGGCCGGGCGATGGGTGTCAAGATTGGCAAGGAGCTGCTGGATGTTGCAACAGAGCATTTTAACGGCATATACTTAATGACGCCGTTTATGTTCTATGAAATGAGCGTACAATTAATGGAGTATGTCTGGGAGAAATCGGGCCGTCGATTGACCCCCTTGTTTCATTAATAATTATCAATTACAATAGTGTAATGGATGTGATTCCGATGTCATTGAGCATGACCGGATATGGGCAATCCGTTGTCGATTTTCAAGGTTACAGTATCTCTTTCGAAGTGAAGTCAGTCAATCATCGGTATTGTGAAATCGTCTTTCGTATGCCCCGTGAGTGGGCTTGCTTCGAGGATTCACTTCGACGGGCGGTACAGAGCCGAATTGGACGCGGGCGGATTGATGTTTATATTAACAAGGAAAACAACGGCGAGTCCCAGGGTGCTGTGCTGAACCACGCCATGGTTCAGGCGTATTTACAGGCAGCCGAGGATTTGAAGTCATATGGAATCAAGGGAGATCTGGCGGTGCGGGATATTTTGTCGCTGCCAGATGTTCTTGTTAGTCCGAGCGGACTTCCCATGGATGAAGCGCAGCAGAAGTTATGGAATGATGCGCTTCTTCAAGGTCTTGAACAAGCGCTGGAGGGTCTGATTCAGATGCGCAGCAGGGAAGGTTCTTTTCTCGTGAAGGATATCGGGCAGAGGTTAGACCGATTGCAGCTGCTTCACCGAGAGATGACCGAACTTGCTCCTGAAGTTCCGGAAGAGTACCGGAAGCGTCTGCGGCAGCGCATAGAATCTCTTGATGACGGGTCGCTTGCTGTTGATGAACATATATTCGGAATGGAAGTTGCCCTGTTTGCTGAACGTTCTAATGTGGACGAGGAGTTGATTCGACTTCACAGTCATTTGGAACAATGCAGAGAGCTGCTTCATCAGAAAAGCCCTGTAGGCCGTAAACTGGATTTTCTGATTCAAGAAATGAACAGAGAAGTCAATACGATTGGATCGAAAGCCAATCATCTGACTCTGGTAAACCGTGTTGTCGAAATGAAAGCGGAACTGGAGAAGATTCGTGAACAAGCCGCTAATGTGGAATGACCGCAGCTTCATCGGCAAGTAAGAGTCAAATGTATAGGGGGAGCAACCGCACAATGGCAATCAAACTTATTAATATTGGCTTCGGAAACATCGTATCGGCCAATCGGATCATCTCAATCGTGAGTCCTGAATCGGCTCCGATCAAGAGGATCATTCAAGAAGCACGGGACCGTCATATGCTGATTGATGCTACATATGGCCGAAGGACACGGGCTGTTATCATTACGGATAGCGACCACGTGATTTTATCGGCTGTGCAGCCAGAAACGGTGGCTCACCGTCTGTCCAGCAAAGATGACGACAACGACGAATAAGATGAGGAGTACTATGTCTAGAGGATTATTGATTGTATTGTCCGGTCCTTCCGGGGTGGGAAAAGGAACCGTCTGTACGGCACTTCGCAGCCTGGTTCCAGAACTGGTGTATTCGGTGTCGGCTACGACACGTTCACCGCGGCTCGGCGAGGTACATGGTGTGAACTATTTTTTCAAAAGCCGGGAACAATTCATGGATATGATTGAGAACGACCAGCTTCTCGAATATGCGGAATACGTCGGGAACTATTATGGAACCCCGCGTGATTTTGTGGAAGAAACTTTAGCCTCCGGCAAGGATATTATACTGGAGATCGAAGTGCAGGGTGCGCTGAAGGTCAAGGAGAAGTTTCCAGAAGGTATCTTTGTGTTTCTGATGCCGCCGTCGCTGGATGAACTGAAAGATCGGATCCAGGGCCGGGGAACAGAGAGTCAAGCTACCATCGACCACCGCATGTCCGTAGCGGTTGACGAAATCAATTTACTGCAGCATTATGATTATGCGGTAGTGAACGATGAAATCAATCTCGCTTGTGAGAGAATACAATCTATCATTATTGCCGAACATTGTAAGGTGAGAAAGTAACCTGTCTATTCATAGACGGTGTTAACTTTCAAGTAAAAGAAGAAGAGGTGCTTCGCCATGTTATATCCATCCATTGATGAAATGATGAATAAGGTAGACAGTAAATATTCTCTTGTGGTTGCGGCTTCCCGCCGTGCACGCCAGTTGCGTGAAGGCGGAGTCAGCGAGTTGAAGAATCCGAAATCCCATAAGTTTGTCGGTGTCGCTCTGGAAGAAATCTATGGCGATTACGTGAAAATCGAGAAGGGACAGGACTAAGACTTTTTCTTCAATATTTGAATAACATGCGTTAGCGCGCGAAAATGTGACAACCGAAAGGTTGTTATTTTTTTGAGAAGATATGAGAATGTAGCCTTTATACAATGGAAAGCGGGGGATTGTCATGTTGAACGGAAAAGTCATTGTGCTTGGCGTTACAGGTGGCATTGCCGCGTATAAAGCAGCGACTTTATGCAGCAGGCTTGTCCAGAGGGGAGCGGATGTGCATGTCATTATGACGGAATCCGCGAAGCAGTTCATTCCGGAATTAACGCTTCAAACGCTGACTAAAAACCCGGTTTATAGCGATACCTTTGATGAACGGGACCCATCGGTCGTCTCGCATATCCATTTGGCTGATTTGGCCGATCTGGTATTGATCGCTCCGGCCACAGCCAATGTCATCGGCAAGATGGCACATGGCCTGGCGGATGACATGCTGACCACAACGCTGCTCGCGACCACGGCTCCTGTCATGATCTCGCCGGCAATGAACGTGCATATGTACACACACCCGGCCGTCATGGCGAATATGGAGACGCTGGTCTCCCGCGGGGTATCCATGATTGAACCCGGAGAAGGGCTTCTGGCTTGCGGATATGTCGGTAAGGGACGGATGGAAGAGCCCGATACGATAGTTGACGTGGTTGACCGGTTTTTCCGAGATCGTGCCGCACAACCTGTGGCGTTGAATGAGGAAATGGCGAGCAGCTCGACAGGCATATTGCATGGTAAAAAGGTAGTTGTCACGGCCGGCGGCACGATCGAACGCATTGATCCGGTCCGATATATAACGAATGATTCTTCCGGAAAAATGGGGTTTGCGATCGCGAAAGTGGCCAAGCAGCTGGGAGCGGATGTTCACCTCATTGCCGCTCATACCGATGAAGTCCCGCCAGAGGGAATCAAGACGGAAAAGGTGGAATCGGCTCAAGATATGTACGATGCGGTGCAACGTGTGTTCGATCATAGCGATATCGTGGTCAAGGCAGCAGCGGTTGCCGATTATCGCCCTGCTGAGGTAGCGACATCAAAGATCAAAAAGCGCGGGGAGACGATGACGCTGGACCTTGTCAAGACAACGGACATTCTGGAGAGCCTGGGACGCCAAAAAACCACCCAGTTCTTAATCGGATTTGCTGCTGAGACCGATACGGTGGAGCAGTTTGCCAGAGAAAAGCTGAAACGCAAAAATTGCGATCTGATCGTTGCTAACGATGTTACACAGGAAGGAGCAGGCTTCCGCACGGATACGAACAGCGTTCATATCTTTGATGCAGAAGGGCTGGTCCTGCAGCTTCCCGTGATGTCCAAGGAGGAAGTGGCCCAGAGGCTGTTAACGCTGGCGGCTGATCGGTTGTCCGGGAGGTCATCCTGATGGAAATGGCACGAGTGATTGTGGACGTGCCGTCCAAGGATACGGACCGGCCTTTTGATTATTTAATCCCTGAGGAGCTCCGCCCATGGGTCGAGGTAGGCAGCCGGGTCGGCGTGCCGTTCGGGCATCGTACGCTTCAGGGGTTCGTGGTCTCTCTGCATCCCCGGCCCGAGATGGATACGGCGAAAATGAAGCCGATTCAGGAAGTGCTCGATGTGATGCCGCCGCTTTCGCCTGAACTGATTGAGCTTGGAGAATGGATGAAGGAGCGGTATGCATGCCGCTATATATCGGTTCTGCAGTCGATGCTGCCAACGGCGCTGAAAGGGAAGGCTGAGCGGTACATTTCCATTGGCGATTCAGACACGTCTCCGACGGATGAAACCGACGGATTATTTGCGCTCCTGCCCGAGAGTGAGTCAAAACAGGAGATCATCCGCTTTGTCAGTCAGAGAGGCGAGGTTTCGCTCCAGCAGTTAACGCGGGCATTTCCGGATGGGGCTGCCACCATCAAAGCACTGATCGGCCGTGGACGGCTGAGTGAATATCAACAAATCAAGGATAAACTGCAGAAAAAAACGGTGAAAGCGGTAGAGCTTGCCGTATCGAGCGAGGAAGCGCATCTGGCGCTTGCCTCATTTCCGGCCAAGGCCCAGCGCCAGAAGGAAGTGCTCCAGTATATATTGGAAATGGAAGCATTTCTGCCAATATCGCAGAAGGATCTGCTACAGGCGCTGGGCGTCACCGCAGGCACCGTGAAGGCGCTGGCGGACAAAGGGCTGATTACCCTTGAGGATATCGAAGTGTTCCGTGACCCCTATCGGGGGCGGCATTTTACGCCTAGCACCCCATTAGCGCTCACACCGGAGCAGCAAGCGGTGTACCGCAGCATCGTGCACAAGCTGGATGAACGCAAGCATGGCGTGTTTCTTCTCCACGGGGTAACAGGCAGCGGCAAGACCGAGATCTACCTGCAGACGATTCAGCGATGCCTCGAACAGGAGCGCCAGGCGATTGTGCTGGTGCCTGAAATATCGCTGACACCCCAAATGGTGGAACGATTCAAAGCCCGTTTTGGCGATCGCGTAGCTGTCATGCACAGCCGGCTTTCAGATGGGGAGCGTTACGATGAATGGCGGAAAATAAGGGAAGGCCGGGCGTCCGTTGTCGTGGGCGCACGATCGGCAGTGTTTGCGCCGTTTGACCGTCTGGGCTTGATCATTATGGATGAAGAGCATGAAGGTTCCTATAAGCAGGAAGAGACGCCGAAGTACCATGCCAGGGATGTTGCGATTCACCGTGCCCAATTGACCGGTGCAGCCGTCATTTTGGGTTCGGCAACGCCTTCGCTGGAGAGTTACCATGCGGCGAGATCGCAAGCTCAGGATGATTTTGCGCCTCATCTGCTGGAGATGCCGAGCCGTGCGCTGGGCAACAAGCTGCCTGAGGTCCAGGTCGTGGATATGCGAGAGGAGCTGCGAGAAGGAAATCGCTCGATGTTTAGCCGCTCCCTGCATGCCGCAATTTCGGCAAGGCTGGAACGCGGGGAACAGACGGTACTGCTGCTGAATCGGCGGGGCTACTCCACGTTTGTCATGTGCCGGAGCTGCGGATATGTGGCAGGCTGTCCGGAATGCGACATATCGCTAACCTATCATCAGAAATCGAATAATTTGCGCTGCCATTATTGCGGTTATGCCGCACAAGCGCCGGAGGTTTGCCCGGATTGCGGAAGTGAACATATACGCTATTTCGGTACGGGAACGCAGCGTGTCGAGGAAGAATTGGCCAAGCTGTTTCCCGGCATTCGCGTCATTCGGATGGACGTTGATACCACGACCGAGAAGGGTTCCCATGAGAAGCTGCTGAAGCAGTTTCGGGATAAAAAAGGGGACGTGCTGCTAGGTACCCAGATGGTCGCCAAAGGCCTGGATTTCCCCGATGTCACCTTGGTCGGCGTCATTACAGCCGATTCGGCGCTGAACCTGCCCGATTTCCGGGCGGCCGAGAAGACGTTTCAACTGCTGACGCAGGTTGCCGGAAGAGCAGGACGCCATCATCTGCCGGGTGAAGTGGTTATCCAATCCTATACACCCGAGCATTATTCGATTATTCATGCAAGCAGCCATGATTATTTATCCTTTGTCAAGGACGAGCTGAAGCACCGCAAAGCGCTCCATTATCCGCCGTATTGCAGGCTGATCCTGGTGACGCTGTCGCATGAACAGCTGCCGCTGCTGGTAAGAATGGCGGAGAATTTTGCCGCGACCATCAAAAGCGAATCCGACCGCCGGGGATGGTTTGGGAGTCTGGACCGATTCGACGCTAGCGCGCTCGATATATTGGGCCCGGTAGCCTCCCCTATTCCGCGGTTGAAAAATAGATACAGATTTCAATGTATGATAAAATGGCGGGGAACGATGGATGCTGTCTCGCTGGTACGTTCGGTTGCCGAGAAGCTTCAGGATTCGGCGCGGGACAGCAAGCTCCAGATCAGTATTGACGTAGATCCGCAAATGTTAATGTAATTCAGCATATAATGATGAAAAGCACAAGGATGGTGTCATAGACATGGCGATTCGTATTATCGTTAAAGAACCGGATGAGGTTCTTCATAAAAAGGCAAAGGAAGTTACCAAAATTACGCCGAACGTTCAAAAGCTCCTGGACGATATGGCCGATACCATGTACGATGCGGAAGGCGTTGGATTAGCTGCGCCGCAGGTCGGCATTCTGAAGCGTCTGATCGTGATCGATGCCGGTGACGAGCACGGTTTGATCAAGATGATCAATCCGGAGATCGTGGAGAGCGAAGGCGAGCAATTCGGACCGGAGGGCTGCCTGAGCATTCCGGGATGGAACGGGGATGTCCGCCGTGCGGAGAAAGTGACGGTTAAGGGGCTTGATCGTGAAGGCAAAGAGCTTATCATTACGGGTACCGGGCTGCTTGCGAGAGCGTTTCAGCATGAAATCGATCATCTGAACGGGGTGCTGTTTACGGAAATCGCTGATCGGGTGTATGAGTATGTTCCGGAACAGCCGAGAAAAGAGCTGGAGAATCGATGAATATTGTATTTATGGGCACCCCGGCCTTTGCAGTACCCAGCCTGGAAATGTTGATTGCCGAAGGTTATTCCATAGCTGCCGTCGTTACGCAGCCTGACCGTCCGCAAGGGCGTAAAAAAGTGCTGACCCCAACACCGGTTAAGGAAGCCGCTCTTCGTCACGGCATCCCGGTTCTGCAGCCTCAGCGGCTGCGGAATCCGGAAGCCGTGGCCGAGCTGGCCCGATATAAGCCTGATTTGATCGTCACGGCCGCCTATGGCCAAATCCTGCCGAAATCAGTGCTGGATATGCCGTCACTCGGCTGTCTTAATGTCCACGGCTCGCTGCTCCCCGCTTATCGGGGAGGAGCTCCGATTCAGCGCAGCATCATCAACGGAGAATCCGTAACAGGCATCACCCTGATGTATATGGCTGAGGGGCTCGACACGGGGGACATGATCGCCAAGGCCGAGGTTCCCATTGAAGATGACGATACGGCCGGAACGATGTTCGAGAAGCTGAGCCAAGCCGGTGCGGAGCTGCTCCTGCGGGAGTTGCCGCGGCTCGTGAAGGGCAAGGTGGAGGCCGAGCCCCAGGATGAAACGAAGGCAACGTATGCTCCGAACCTGACCCGGGATGACGAGAAGATCGACTGGACTCGCACTTCCCGCGAAATTTACAATCAAATTCGCGGTCTGGTTCCTTTCTCCGGTGGATTTACGCTGTGGAACGGGGAAGTGTTCAAAGTATGGGCAGCGGCTAAGCCGGACAGCGCTCAGAAGCCATCTGGCGATGCACAGCCTGGAACCGTGCTTGACCTTCATGAGAAGGGGATCGTCGTGAAAACAGGCGACGGCGCGCTGACGCTGCTTACGGTTCAGCCCAGCGGCAAGAAGGCAATGGATGCAGCGCAATTCGTGCGCGGGACGAGCCTGACGGCCGGGACGGTGCTGACGTGAGCGGAAACCGCAGCCCGAAGGGGCGTCAGGACTCCCCGAGAGAGCTGGCGATGAATGTATTAACACAGGTTGAGCAGGAGGGGGCGTACAGCAATCTTCTGCTCAACACCGCCTTGCAGAAGTCCTCGCTTGCGAAGAGCGACGCCGGACTTGCTACAGAGCTGATCTATGGCACGATCTCGCGACTGAACACGCTCGATTATTTTTTGGACAAGTTTGTCAATAAAGGGGTACAGAAACTGCAGCCGTGGGTAAGGGCACTGCTTCGCATCAGTCTGTATCAGGTCGTATATCTGGATCGGATTCCGGATCACGCGGTTGTCAGCGAGGCCGTTAATCTGGCGAAGCGCCGCGGGCATCAAGGAATTTCCGGTATGGTGAACGGGGTGCTTCGGAATATTTTGCGTCAGAAGGAAAGCTTGGCGATCCCTGAGAATATGCCGGCGGCCCAGCGCATTTCTCTGCTGCATTCCCATCCGCAGTGGCTGGTGGAGCGCTGGATATCCCAGTACGGGGTCGAGACGACAGAGGCAATCTGTGCCGCGAACAATGAACCGCCGGCTGTCAGCGTTAGGGTGAACACCACGATGATCAGCCGGGAGGACATGCTGGCATTAATGAGCAGCCACGGCCTTGATGCCACCCCTTCGTCGCTTAGCCCCTATGGGATTGTCGTAAAAGGAGCGGGCAATATGGCCTTGACCGATTGGTATCGGGACGGGATGATCTCGATCCAAGATGAAAGCTCCATGCTGGTCGCCGAGGCTGTCAAGCCAGAGGCGGGAATGCGGGTGCTGGATTGCTGCGCAGCCCCGGGCGGGAAAAGTGCCCACATGGGCGAGCTGATGAAGGATGAAGGCAGCATTGTTGCCAACGACATCCATGCCCATAAAGGCAAGCTGATATCGGATCAGGCCAGCCGTTTGGGACTGGACAGCATTTCGATCGTAACTGGTGACGCGCTGGATTTGGTTGACCGCTTCGAGCCTGCGTCTTTTGACCGAATTTTGCTGGATGCTCCATGCTCGGGCCTTGGCGTAATCCGGCGCAAGCCTGATCTGAAGTGGGGCAAGTCACAGGAGGACATACATGAAATTGCGGCGCTTCAGCTAAGGCTGCTGGAGTCGGTCTCCACCTTGCTTCGTCCCGGAGGACTCTTGGTGTACAGCACGTGTACGATTGAGCCGCTGGAGAATGAAGGCGTTGTATCTGCTTTTCTGGAAGGCCATTCCGAGTTTGACATCCCGAAAGACGGTCTTGGAGCCTTAAGCCGGCTGGAAGAGAAATCGCTTCAGCGTGGAGGCGGGATTCAAATTCTGCCCCAGCACTATCACAGTGACGGCTTTTACATTGCAAGACTCGGCAGACGCCCCTCTTAGGGTGTCCGCCGCCATGACTATAGTCGTATCCCGCCAATGCCGGCGGGTTTTCCTCTTTTACCGTCTCTTTTATTTATGTTAGAATAGGAAGAATGAAAAAAGAGATGCATATGAATGTAATAGGGAGAGTTCGGAAGAATGCTGACTGGACTTCCTCTAAATTAGACAGGTGTGGTGAGAATGAAACCTTTTATATATGATTATTCACTGGAAGAGCTTCAAGCATGGGCTCAAGAGAATGGGGAACCGGCGTTTCGCGGAACCCAGATCTATGACTGGCTGTACGTAAAGCGGGTGAACGACTTTGCGGAAATGACGAATCTGTCCAAGGAGCTTCGGACGAAGCTGGAACAGGAGTTCAGTTTTGTTACCCTGACGGAAATCACCAAGCTGGAGTCAAAGGACGGAACGGTCAAGTTTCTGTTCGGTCTGCATGATGACCATGCGATCGAGACCGTCATCATGAGGCACAATTACGGCAACAGCATCTGCGTTACAACGCAGGTAGGCTGCCGCATCGGATGTACGTTCTGTGCATCCACACTGGGTGGCTTGAAGCGGAATCTGACCTCTGGCGAGATTGTTGCCCAGGTGGTTCAGGCGCAGAAGATTCTCGATAAAACGGGAGAACGTGTCGGCAGCATCGTGATCATGGGCTCAGGCGAACCGTTTGAGAACTATGAAGCGACCATGAAGTTTCTGCGCACGATGATCCATGAAAAAGGCTTGAATATCGGCCAGCGCCACATTACCGTTTCGACGAGTGGCATTGTGCCTAACATCTATAAATTCACGGAAGAGGATACCCAGATTAATCTGGCCATCTCCATCCATGCACCGAACGATAAGCTGCGCTCCAAGTTAATGCCTGTTAACCGCCGGTTCCCGTTTGATGACGTGATTGAGTCGCTTCGTTATTACCAAGCAAAAACCGGACGGCGCATTACGTTTGAATACGCCTTGATCGGCGGCGTAAACGATCAGGTTGAGCATGCCGAAGAGCTTGCGGATGTCATTAAGGATATGAACTGCTTCGTCAATCTGATTCCGGTTAACCATGTACCGGAACGGAAATATGTTCGCACATCGCGTAACGATATTTTCAAATTTCAACGTGCGTTAGCAGACAAGGGGGTCAATGTGACCATCCGTCGTGAACAAGGCCATGATATCGCTGCCGCTTGCGGTCAGCTGCGGGCCAAGCATATGGAGTTGGGGTGAGAAGATTTGATCAAGACGGTTCATGTAAGCCATGTGGGACGCGTTCGTCCTGTTAATGAAGATTCGGTATTTGTTAGCACACTGGAGCATGGCTATACCTTGGGTGTGGTTGCTGACGGTATGGGAGGTCACCTTGCGGGTGACACCGCCAGCAGGCTTGCGGTAGATACTGTAGCCGAGGATTTGTCTTCTTTGGAACAGGACATGTCCATGGAAAGTATTCGGGCTGCGCTTGGTGATGCCATATTGCACGCCAATGCCGTTATCTATCGTGAAGCCTCGGCTGATGAGCGGCTTCACAATATGGGCACGACGATTGTAGCGGTGCTGCTGCGAGGTTCCGAAGGTTATATCGGACATATCGGGGATAGCAGGGCTTACAAAGTCGTTCCCGGACAAGTGATTCGACTCACGGATGACCACACATTGGTCAATGAGCTTTTTAAGAGTGGTCAGATTACGGAAGATCAACTGGAAACCCATCCCCGGAAAAATGTATTAAGCCGGGCACTTGGAACGGATGTGGATGTGACGGTTGAGCTAACACCGGTTACGATCGGAGAAGGCGAAGTGCTGCTGCTCTGCAGTGACGGGCTCAGCAACCGGGTCAGCCGCGAGCTGATCGGTCAGATTTCCGGTTCACTTGACCTTCCTCTGGAAGAAAGAGCGGATCGCCTGCTTCAACTGGCACTTCTTGCTGGCGGTGAGGACAACATCACGGTCGCAATGTTTGAACATCAAGAAGAAGTTGTCGGGCAACGTATAAAGGGGTGGGATTCATGATCGGACATGAATTGGCTGGTCGTTATAAAATTATAGAACGCATCGGTGGCGGTGGCATGGCGCTGGTCTACAAGGCTCAGGATATTTTGCTGAACCGGAATGTAGCGATCAAAGTGCTGCGTCAGCAGTTTGTGCACGACGAGGAATTTATTCGCCGTTTCCGGCGTGAGGCACAATCAGCGGCTTCGTTGTCGCATTCCAACGTGGTCAGCATCTATGATGTGGGCCAAGAGGAAGAAGTGCATTACATCGTCATGGAATATATCGAAGGTCAGAATTTGAATGAAATTATAAAAGAACGGGCACCGCTGCAGGTGGAAGAAGCTGTACGGATTGCTATCCAGATCTGCGATGCACTGGGGCACGCCCATCATAACCAGATCATTCACCGGGATATTAAACCGCATAATATTCTGATTGGCCGCAATGGGAGGGTCAAAGTAACCGACTTTGGCATTGCCAGGGCGGTCACGTCGACAACCATTACGCAAACAGGCTCTGTTGTGGGCTCTGTGCATTATTTTTCGCCGGAGCACGCCAAGGGCGTTGTTACTGGCGAGAAATCGGATTTATACTCACTTGGTATTGTGTTATATCAAATGCTCACGGCCCGTCTTCCATTTTTGGGCGAGAGCCCGATTAGTGTTGCTCTGAAACATCTCCAGGAGGAATTTGATGAGCCTAGAGAAGTGAATCCGCTCATTCCTCAAAGTGTGGAGAACATCATCCTGAAGTCCATGCGCAAAAACCCGGAGGAGCGTTACCAGTCTGCAGAAGAGATGATGGACGATCTCGAGACGTGTTTGATGCCGATGCGACTCAACGAACCGAAGATGGAGTTCGAGGACGATGCCGATTCAACCCTGGTCATGCCGGCGCTCAAAACGATGCAGCGCAGCAGCCAGCATCACCATGACCCGGACGACGACTCGGATGACGAGGAGTTTGAGGAAAAGCCGACCGGTAAACCGAAGAAAAAATGGGTCAAGCCGACCATCATCATCGGTTCGGTGCTCCTGTTCCTCGGCATTATGGTTGGTGTTGTCATGTATGTGAACAACATGCTGGAGGTACCTGAGGTTAAGGTGCCCCCAGTTGTAGGCATGACGGAAGAGGAAGCGATCCGCGAGCTTGAGGCCCAAGGTTTGACGGTGGATGAGGAAGTCATTCGTGAATATAAACCAAATGTCGATGAAGGCATTGTGTTTGCCCAGGATAAGGAACCAGAGACCATGCTCAGGCAGGGGGCACCGGTTCAATTGTCGGTTGGGGATAAGGAGCCGCTTAAGCAAATGCCGGATCTCTCGGGTAAGACGTTTGATCAGGCAGTTGAGATACTGAAAAATATGGGTATTAAGGATAACGCTATTAAGCAGTCCTCTGAAAACAATGATAATGTACCTGTCGGTCAGATCTATGATCAGAGTCCTTCCGCGACCACCGAAATTGATCCTGAACAGGTGGAGGTCCGGGTCACGATCAGTAAAGGTAAGTTAACGGTCAATATGCCGAGCGTGATTGGAATGGATAAAGACAAAGCGGTCGCTACCATCGAATCCTTCGGCCTTAAGGTTGGAGCGATAAAGGAGAAATCCAGCTTTGAAGTGAAGAAGGGCGAAGTAATGGAGCAATGGCCTTATGAGCCTAATGCGCAGGTACCGCCTAACTCCGAAATCACGCTGTTCGTCAGCTCCGGCTATCCTTCGGATGCGCTTGAGTACAATTACAGTGTACCGGTCTCACCAAGCATGGAAGGACAAGAAAGCAAAATTCGGGTCGTTTTCACCGATGCGCTGGGAGAAAACCAGGAGGCTGTGAACAAGGTCATTACAACCTCGGAAATGGTACCTGTTAAGCTGCTGCTGGCTCCCGACAAGCATGCAACGGTCATGATCTTCCGTGACGGTCGCCAAGTGGATACGTACAGCGTAAGTTACAGCGATGTCAAGAATGGCACCGTGCCGCAGCCAACCTTTGAACAACCGCCTGTTGAACCTGATGTGCCGGTGGACACTAATCCGGATGAAGGAACTGGCGAGGAAGGTTCAAATGAGGAAGATGATGCTGCTTACCATTGGGACTCCGGCAACCATGAAAAAGGCAAAGGCCCTGGTAAAGGTAAGGATAAAGATTAAAAACGAGTCGTGAGCACATTAAATTTCAACAAGAAAGGTGAGGCCTATTATATGCTAGAGGGACTGATCGTGAAGGCACTAAGCGGATATTATTATGTCAAACCAATGCAGGATGGCAACATTATATCCGGGGAGGACCCAGCGGTTCAATGCAGAGCCCGCGGCATTTTCAAAAAGAAAGGTATCTCTCCGCTCGTTGGAGATCACGTGATGTATTCATTGACTGAAAATGGGGAAGGGACCGTGGACGAAATTCTTCCACGGTCTTCCCAATTAATTCGCCCGCCTGTCGCGAACGTCGACCTGGCGGTACTGTTGTTTTCGGTCAAAGAACCGAATCTGAGCTTGCATCTGCTGGACAAGTTTCTGGTACATATTGAGCATGAGAGCCTTGAGGCATTGATCTGTCTGACGAAGCAGGATCTTGTGGACGCCTCCGATGGTGTACTGGAGCAGGTGAAGCGCCAGTATGAAGAGATTGGTTATGAAGTGCTGATTACCAGCTCTCTGCAAGGGATTGGGACCGAAGAGGTGAAGAAACGCCTGGCCGGTCGAATCAGTGTCTTCTCCGGTCAATCCGGTGTCGGGAAATCGTCCCTGCTGAATGCGTTGATGCCAGGCCTCTCGCTGGAGACGAGTGAAATCAGCCTGCGTCTTGGCCGCGGTCGACATACGACACGCCATGTGGAGCTGATTGAGCTTGATAACGGAGGGTATGTAGCCGATACACCCGGCTTTAGCCAGCTGGATTTTCTAGAGCTGGGTGTCGAGGAGTTATCGACCTGTTTCAGAGAATTTGCTCCTTATGCTGCGGAATGTAAATTCAGAGGCTGCAGTCATCTGCAGGAGCCGGGCTGCCGTGTGATCCAAGCCAAAGAGGATGGAATCATCCTGGCTAGCCGTTATGAGCATTATGTGGAGTTTTATACAGAGATGAAAGACAAGAAACGGAGGTACTGAATAATGATTAAAATTGCGCCATCCATATTGTCAGCGGATTTTGCGAAGCTGGGACAAGAAATTAAGGAAGCCGAGGCTGGCGGAGCCGACTGGATTCATGTGGACGTCATGGACGGACACTTTGTACCTAATATTACGCTGGGACCGCCGATCGTCCAAGCCATCAGACCCCATACGAGCCTGCTGCTTGACGTACACTTGATGATTGAACAGCCTGAGCTGTATATTGCGGACTTTGTCAAGGCTGGAGCCGATCTGATCACCGTTCATGCCGAGACCTGCCCGCATCTTCATCGAGTCATCCATCTGATCAAAGAGTTTGGCGTGAAGGCCGGCGTCGCGATCAATCCGGCTACGCCAGCCCATGTTCTTCAGGAAGTGCTGCCTGACTTGGATTTGGTGCTGGTGATGACCGTGAACCCGGGGTTTGGCGGACAGGCATTTATCGAGCGGACTGTAAACAAGATCTCACAGCTGCGTGAATGGATTTCAAACTCCGACTACCCGAATATCCATATTGAAGTGGATGGCGGCATTACAGCGGAGACAGCGCCGCTTGTGGTGGAAGCGGGAGCGGATGTCCTGGTTGCGGGCAGCGCCGTATTCGGCAAGCCGGATCGCGCGGCAGCCATTGCAGTAATCCGTGACAGTGTATCATCTTGACCAGAACGTGAGCAACGGATGCATAGGGCGCGGGGTTCCCGCATAAATATGGTTACATGAGCTGGGTTCTCATGTAGCCTTTTTTGTCTGTGTTCACATCTATGGGCTTGGTGCATAACATAATCTAGGAAGGCATGAGAATGATGGGGAGGGTGAGACATGAAATTCTATACGTTCAAGCTGCCGAAGTTTTTGGGAGGTTTTGTGAAGGCCATCTTAAATACGTTTCACAAGAGCTGACAGCTTGTCCCGGCGTAACAAAACCTCCGCCTGGGACTGACGCCGCCTAGCCGGTTCTGGGGAAAGAGGCAAGAACACTCCGATAGAGCGCGCATGGAGGACATACCGCATCAGTGTGCGGAGGTTTTTCTTGCGGTATAAGAAAGCCATAATGTGCGGGAGTTCTCCTTCGCTTTCTTATATCAAAAGAAGAGTGTCTAGCGACGTACTTATCGAGGACAGACTGCGTTCGACCGGAAGTTTTTCTTGCGATATAAGAAAACGGAAGTTTTGCTCTTTCATTTTTCTTATATCTAAATAAAAAAAGCACCTGCTAACTGCTTAGGGTGCTTTTTGTTTAGAAGGAGCATATGTATCTAAACGCAAGAAAAACTTCCTTGTCCCGGATCGCCCACAAATGGTGCCTGGAGATTAAGAAGTTTTTCTTCATATAACACAAGATGATTATACGCGAGTCACTTTACCGGATTTCAAAGCGCGAGTGCTGACGTATACACGTTTTGGCTTGCCATCCACCAAAATGCGAACCTTTTGAACGTTGACACCCCAAGAACGCTTGTTGTGATTGTTAGCGTGAGAAACATGGTTACCACTGCTTGGTTTCTTGCCAGTTACATAACATTTGCGAGCCATTTATTACACCTCCTTGTTCCTAACCCTGCATGAAACAATACTTAAATATAATATCACAGTAAAAATTGCTCCGTCAACTGTCTTAAAAACATTTATTTCTCTTTGCCATTATAGTACAATGTTGATTAGTCCATAATATTTCCGAAGAAATAGTTCGTGGGCTTGTCGGCATGGCTCTCAAAAGGCTTGGGAACCGCCGGAAAGCGTAGAGGACGAGAGGATAGCCCATCATAGATTTATGATCCATTAATCATGGTAAGTCTTTTATTTACTGCTTGGGCATTTCGTCAGCTATAAGCTATGAAATAGATATGAAATTTACAACAAGAAGTGTTATGGGTATCAAGCCAGGAAGGGGAATTCTCATTGAGTAAGCGTTCTTTGAATGGAACAGAATTTACCGCGATGGTCCTAGCCGGAGCGGAGCAGCTGCAGCAGCATGCAGAACACGTCAATTCCCTGAATGTATTCCCGGTGCCGGACGGCGACACGGGGACCAACATGAATTTGACGATGACTGCAGGTGTGGCAGAACTGAAGAGTAAGTACTCGGAGTCCGTCGGGCATAGTGCCGGTGTGCTGTCCAAGGGGCTTCTGATGGGAGCCAGAGGGAACTCGGGGGTTATTCTGTCCCAGCTGTTCCGTGGTTTCAGCCGATATGCTGCACCTTATACAGAACTAAATTCTCATCAATTCGCCGCAGCACTGCAGACAGGCGTAGAAGCTGCGTATAAAGCTGTCGTGAAGCCTGTTGAAGGTACCATCCTTACCGTAGCTAAAGAAGCGGCCAAGCATGCGGTCTATTTCTCCCGCCGCAACAACGATATCGTGGAATTGATGGAACAGGTGTTGGCCAAAGCCAAAGAAACACTGTCCCAGACGCCGGATATGCTTCCTGTTCTGAAGCAGGTTGGCGTCGTGGACTCGGGTGGCCAGGGCCTGGTTTACATTTATGAAGGTTTCTTGCAGGCGCTAAGAAAAGACGCTCCGTCCGGTTCGTTTACAGTTGCCGAAGGACAAGCTGAACAGAGCAACACGGCACCGGCCTTTCGAGCAGTCCCTGACTTCTCGGCGGTTCAGGCTCCGGCTTCTGCCCAGTCCAGACTGTCCACAGAGGATATTGAATTTTTATATGACATGGAATTCTTTATTAATCGGCAGCTCGGAGAAGGAACGAACGCAGACTTTGATGAAGATAAGTTCCGGAAAGCGCTTGCAGTGAATGGTGATTCCATCATTGTCATCGCCGATGACGAGACCATCAAAGTTCATGTGCATTCCAAGGCTCCGGGCGAAGTGTTGAATTTGGCGCTAATGTATGGAGAGATCACTCAGATTCATATATTGAATATGCGCGAGCAGCACCGTGATTTGCTGACAACGGGAATGGATATCGCACCGATGCCTGAGTTATTTGCGGATATTCCGGCAGAGACCGTGACACCGGAAGCTCCGGCTGTTCCTCCGGCAGACGAGATCGCACCGTACGGTTTCATTGCGGTATCGTCAGGGGAAGGGATATCCGACATATTCAAAAGCTTGGGCGTTGACGTCGTTCTCTCCGGAGGACAGACGATGAACCCGAGCACCGAGGATTTTGTCAATGCGATTACTTCGATCTCGGCGCAGCAGATTTACATCCTGCCGAATAACTCCAACATCGTGCTGGCTGCCCAGCAGGCGAGAGAGCTTCTCGAAGGCGAGCGCAGCGTAACGGTTATTCCGAGCAAGACGATTCCGCAGGGGATCGCGGCAGCATTTGCTTTCGAGGAAGACGAGAATGCGGATACGAATACCGACAATATGCTGAATGCGATCACTCGTGTGCAATCGGGGCAGGTAACCTATGCCGTGCGGGACACAACGATCGATGATCTCGAGATCAAGGCTGGCCAGTTCATCGGTATTCGCAATTCGAACATCGTTGCAGCAAACGCGGATCTGATTACGACCTCCCAGGATTTGCTCGGTAAAATGCTGGAATCCGGGGATGAAATCGTGACTCTGCTTACCGGCGCGGATGCAACCGAGGAATCGACCAACACACTCACGGATTGGCTTGGTGAGCAGTACCCTAACGCAGAGGTTGAGGTACACTACGGCGGACAGCCGATCTATTCTTATCTGTTCTCCGTGGAGTCTTGATATACAACGCTTTGACATTATGCAAGGTACATTTATAGGAGGGGTTCCGGTGAATAAGACCGTTATTGTGACAGACAGCACAGCGGATATTCCGGCAGACCTGGCGAAGCAACACAACATTCATATTGTGCCGCTGAAACTCATGTTCGGGGAAGATTCGTATTTGGACGGAGTCGAAATCACGCCGGGAGAGTTCTACAAAAAGCTGGTTGAGTCGCCACAGCTTCCGACGACCTCTCAGCCTTCACCCGCAGATTTTGCGGCTGCGTATGAGTCCATCTTGGAACAGCACCCAGGCTGCTCCATTGTGTCGATTCACATCTCATCCGGCATGAGCGGGACGTATCAGTCCGCGTTGCTTGCCACCTCTCTCATCGAAGGAGAAGCGGATATAACCGTGTGGGATTCCAAATCGGCCTCCTATGGTTTCGGATTATTCGTGGTCCATGCAGCGAAGCTCGCACAAGAAGGAGCCGCTGTTTCTGATATTATTTCGTCACTCGAAGACCTTCGTTCCAAGCGCCGTCTCTACTTCTTGGTAGACACGCTGGAATATTTGCAGAAGGGCGGACGGATCGGTAAGGCTTCGGCTGTGCTGGGCACGCTGCTTAACATTAAGCCGATCTTGTCCATTGATGGCGAAGGAATCATATTTCCGGTAGACAAGGTCCGCGGTCGCAAGAAAGCGACGGCGAAAATGATTGAACTGTTTCAACAGGATCTAACCGGTGTGAAAAATATTAAAGTGGCTGTGGGTCATACAGCTGACCCTGCTCAGGTTGAGGATTTTTTGCAGCAGCTGTCCGCTGTGTTTACGATTGAGGAAACCGTATATTCCGAGATCGGTCCGGTTGTCGGTACTCACGTTGGACCGGGAACCATTGCAGCATATATATGGCCTGCTTAAGTGAGGTAGATGATATGAGTCTCAAACTCGATCAAATATCCGTCAGACAGATCAACGGCGTGAGCGCCCTGAAAGAGGGGGAGCTTCACGCCTTTGGCGTCTCTACGGTCAAGGATCTTTTGGAGTATTACCCCTTCCGGTATGAGGATTACCGGCTCCGTTCTCTAAGTGAAGTCAAGGACGGGGACAAAATCACCATTCAAGCCAAGATAGCCAGCGTACCGGTACTGCAGCGCTATGGGCGTAAATCCCGTCTCACCTGCAAAATGCTGGCCGAAAACTGGATGTTCACCGCAACCTGGTTTAACCGGCATTTTCTGAAGGACCAGCTTACGGCTGGCCGGGAGATCGTGCTGACGGGCAAGTGGGATCAGCGCAGAATGCAGCTTACGGTGTCCGAATCCGAATTCCCGGATAAGGGAGCCTTCCGCAGCGGGACGCTGCAGCCGGTGTATTCCATCGGCGGTAAGATCACGCAATCGTGGATCCGAAAAACGATGGGACAGGCATTGGAGCAGTACGGGGAGATGATCCCCGAGATTTTGCCACAATCCCTGCTTAGGAAATATGATCTGATGCCCCGTAAAGCGGCAATCATGACGATCCATCAGCCTGTCGACTCCCGGGAAGGTCAGGAAGGGCGGCGCCGGATGGTGTATGAGGAGCTCTTCTTGTTTCAGTTGAAAATGCAGGCGTTCCGGGCGCTGAACCGGAGTCGAATGGACGGTGTTGTACATACGGCTGACAATGCAACGATCCGGGAGTTCGTGCGCAGCTTCCCTTTTGAGCTCACGGATGCGCAGAAGAAGGTGGAGCTGGAGATTTTGCATGATATGCGCTCCCCTTACTGCATGAACCGTTTGCTTCAAGGGGATGTCGGCTCGGGAAAAACGATTGTTGCCGCCGTCGCTCTGTTTACAACAGTGCGCTCAGGCTTTCAAGGGGCCTTGATGGTGCCGACAGAGATTCTCGCCGAACAGCATATGCGTTCGCTGCAGAAGCTGTTTGAGCCCTTTGGCATTACCGTTGGCCTGTTGACAGGCAGTGTCACGGGTAAGAAGCGCAAAGACCTGCTGGCTTCCTTACAGATGGGGTTGACGGACGTTGTCGTGGGCACCCATGCTCTCATTCAGGATGATGTATACTTCCGGGAGCTGGGACTCGTCGTGACGGATGAACAGCACCGTTTTGGCGTGAATCAGCGAAGCGTACTCCGCCGTAAAGGCTATAACCCGGATGTGCTAACGATGACGGCGACGCCGATTCCACGGACGCTGGCCATTACCGCCTTCGGGGATATGGATGTATCCACGCTGTCGGAGCGTCCGAAAGGCCGTATTCCCATTACGACCTATTGGGTCAAACATGAACTCATGGACCGTGTGCTCGGATTTATTTCCCGGGAAGTAAATCAAGGACGTCAGGCATATCTGATTGCTCCTCTGATTGAAGAATCGGACAAGCTGGACGTTCAGAATGCGATTGATCTGCATGTTCAGATGCAGCAGGCCTTTCCTACGTATGCTGTGGGTCTGCTGCACGGCCGTATGACACCTGCCGAGAAGGATGAGGTTATGCGCCAATTCTACAGCAATGAGGTCCAGCTGCTGATTTCCACGACGGTCGTTGAGGTTGGCGTCGATGTGCCGAATGCCACGTTGATGATCATTATGGACGCCGATCGCTTCGGTCTGTCCCAGCTGCACCAGCTTCGGGGCCGTGTAGGCCGTGGGCAGCATGCATCCTACTGTGTTCTTGTGGCCGATCCGAAATCGGAAGTGGGCCAGGAACGGATGCAGGTGATGACCGAAACCGAGGACGGCTTCGAGGTATCCCGGAGGGATTTGGAGCTTCGGGGCCCGGGCGACTTCTTCGGTACGAAGCAGAGCGGACTGCCGGAGTTCCGGCTGGCCGATATGGTCGCCGACTTCAAAGTAGTGGAAGAGGCCAGGGGCGATGCAGCGGCCCTTGTTAGCGACAGTTCCTTCTGGACGTCTCCTGAATATGAGCCATTGCGCGACTTTCTTCAGCAGGAGAAGATCTTCCAAGGCGATATCATGGACTAATAACATGAATCTGTTAGCACAATGGACAGACCTTCGTCATATACTCAAAAAAGGTAGCAGCATTTATGACTGGAGGTGCTTCAACATTGAGTTATCAGCAGTACGGGATTAGTCCGCAGCTGGTAGAACGAATCAAGCAAAAAATGAAAAACCCGGCAGTCAAGGAAAGAATCAAAGGGCTGACTCAGGGTTTAACCAAGGCAGATCTTCAAAATAGCGCAAAAGTGCATCAAATGATCCGGACGGCCAGCGGCATCTTGAATGAAAAGCTGAGCTCCACGCAGGAGCAGCAAATGGTTCAGTTTGTGCTTGCACAGCGCATCGATCCGAACAACACCTTCCATTTGATCAAGCTGTGGGGGATGTTTCGATAACAATTGGATGACATCAAGGAATTACTTTGCATAGAAGAAGCCCCTCTCGGGAGTGTTTTCTCCTTATGAGCAGGGGCTTTTGATTTCGCGTATGCAAAGGATGCAACATTCCTGGCGGACTCCCGTAAAAGGAATCCCTTAGTTTGTGGTCAACGGATTTAGCTGCCTGTAATAGAACGGATGCAATCTTCCGTGTCATTTTTCACGGAATTTACGGTTGTGCTAACCGGAATGGCTTGCATGTCCTCCGCGGGGTAAGGCCTCAGAAGCTCTTTGAGGGATTGCAGGAGGGAGGGGCTACCTTCATGGGTATGGGAAGACGTCTGCCGTTCAAGCCATAACGCTTCGTCTGCGGGTCTCAGAATGACCGGCATCCGGTTATGGATCGACGCCATGAGTTGATTGGGTTCGGTTGTAATGACGGTGCAGGTGCTAAGCTTATCTCCGCTTGGGGTAATCCAGGTATCATACAGACCTGCCATGCTGAATATTTCGCCGTTCTTCAAGCTGATGCGAAAGGGCTGCTTGCCATTGCCGTTTTTTTGCCATTCATAAAAACCGTCTGCAGGAATTAGGCATCTTTTCCGATAAAAGGGCATCCTATAGGCAGGCTTGTCTTCCAGCGTTTCACTACGCGCATTGATCATTTTGGCTCCGGCCGAGGCATCCTTAGCCCAGGATGGGACAAGCCCCCATTGCAGCTGACCGATCCGATTGGTGCTGCCGTCGTTGATAATAGCCGTGACCATCTGCGTAGGCGCGATGTTGTACCGGGGAATATGAAAGGGAGAGACCGATTCGGGATCGATGAGATACCTGGTCATCAGTTCTTCCCAAGTGACCGTGAGTGTAAAGCGTCCGCACATCGTTTCAAGCCTCCTGTCATTTGCTGTCGCTAAGATTTGAATATAGCGTCTAATTAAGACTTTTATCGAGTTCAGAAATAAATTGCTAGTACATTTGTGTTTGAGTATATCAAATATAACGTAACTAACCAAAAGGGCCTAGCGCATAGCCAGGCCAAGCATCATGAATGGAGGATTTTTTGTGTTTGATTTAAAAGCTAACGGGACCTCGGTTAAGACAGAAGTTGTTGCCGGGGCCACGACGTTTTTCACGATGGCGTATGTGACTGTTGTGAATCCGCTGATTCTATCGCAAGCGGGTGTGCCTTTTGAGCAGAGCTTCACGGCTACTATTATTGCCGCTGTGATTGGTACACTGCTGATGGGGCTCGTAGCCCGTTATCCGATCGCTGTAGCACCGGGGATGGGCTTGAATGCCTACTTCACCTATTCCGTCGTTCAGGGACATGCCGGACTTGGGTATATTGAAGCTTTCTCAGCCGTTTTTATAGCCGGTATTCTGTTTCTGGTATTATCGATGACTTCCCTGCGGCGCAGGCTGATTGAGATGATCCCGGCCAATTTGAAACATGCGATCACGGTCGGAATCGGCTTGTTTATTGCTTTTATCGGATTGCGGATGAGCGGCATCATTACAGCGCATCCGGACAATCTGGTAGCGCTCGGTGATCTGCACCAGCCATCGGTTGTGCTCGCCTTGGTAGGACTTGCGGTTACGCTTGTGCTGCTGTCGCGCGATGTGAAGGGTGCCTTGTTTATCGGAATGATTATTACCGGGATTATCGCTTATTTTGCCGATATGCTGTCTTTTACGAACGGGATTATGTCGCTTCCCACGCTGCCGGAAGGCATTCTGGTATGGAACCCGATTACCGCTGCCTCGGATGTGATCAGTCATGGACTCTATGCCGTTGTGTTTTCGTTCCTCCTGGTGACACTGTTTGATACCACAGGTACGGTAGTTGGTGTGGCAGAACAGGCGGGGCTTATGAAGGATAACAAGCTGCCTCGTGCGGATCGCGCCATGTTCTCCGATTCGGTGGCAACTGTGGCCGGATCTATGGTCGGTACAAGCCCGACCACCGCTTATGTTGAATCTGCAGCCGGTGTTGGCGCAGGCGGTCGGACAGGATTAACGGCGGTCGTCGTTGCTGCATTGTTTGTGGTTGCTGCCTTCTTCAGCCCGCTGATCGGCGCGGTTTCCGGATTATCCGCCATCACCGCACCTTCGCTCATCGTAGTGGGTTGCCTGATGCTAAGCAACGTTCAGCACATCCGGTGGAATGATTTTGATGAAGCGTTCCCCGCGTTTCTCGTGATCTTGACCATGCCGCTTACGTCCAGCATCGCGACTGGGATCGCGCTCGGTTTTATCTCATATCCGCTGATGAAAATCGTGAAGGGCAAGTGGAAGGCGGTTCACCCGCTGATGTATATTTTTGCTGTGCTGTTCGTACTGCAGCTTGTCTTTGTCCCGCATTGATTCAGGAGCATTAGAAGCATGACAATCCCCTGCCAAGGTCTAAGCAGACCTGGCAGGGGATTTTTGGCGTGCCGATAAACCCTCGTATGAGCTTGAACATTGTTTGTGACGGATCGAGAAAATGCTGCAACGGCTCCTGGTTGTTAATTCTCGTCCGGTTAAAGGGCCATGCCTTCTTATGGCCGTGCAGATGCACAGAGCTTAGCGAGTTCGGCTCCATACGTCCGCGTACCTCGTGACGAGGCCATGCTCGTCAACCTCCAGATCCGCTTGATAGGCCCCATGGTTACTCTCATAACGGTAGGTGTACTCGCCCGTACGCGTGTATTGTTGGGGAAGCGGGGCGATGGTTAGACTCGGGAACTGAATCCAGACTGCCGTCATGGACGCACTCTCCCCAGGCTCCAGCTTCAAGCGCCGGATCGGCAGCGTGTTGGTGGATGGGGTAATTCCGAGATCAATGTCGTTCATTCCGGCAAATGCCGTGAGCTCGGTATCGCCGCTCCACCAGCAGCCGTCGTCATCCCGCTCCAGGTGAAGGGACCGTTCCTCCGTGCCGCTTGTGAGCTTAATCTTTACCCTCCGGGTCTGCCAGCTGCTGGTGGTTTCAACCTCATAGGAGCAGTGGAGCTGCCGGCCTTCCAGGCTGGCTACGACCGTTCCGGTGAGCGTAAATCCTTCATGATGCTGATAGAGCCGTCCATGCTCGAGGGAAGGAAGATCGTGCCTGTTCCATAGCAGCGATTGCAGAAGCTGACCAGGGCTTGTGGTCTTTTGTCCCAGGGGCTGCATGTCTGCTTCAGCATGGATATGGTCGTTCAAAGTGAGATCACGTCCTTTGTCAAACAAGAGTATGAATAGGTGGTACACCTCTATATTATATAACGAACATATGTTTGTTATAAAGCGATAAATACCGTGTGTGATAACCGAAGATAAATCGGGGACTTCCACACAAGATGCTTATTCCATATATGGACGCAAAATCGTTTGTGAAGTAATATGTAAAGATCATATACTAATCCGGCAGTATTTTTCATCAAGAGTAGGGGTGCAGCGGTCATAAACATACCTAAACAACGCATCAAAATAAGTCTAGCCATGCTCATGCCTGCGCTGGTTTCCTTATCCATTCTCATGACGATGTCTATTATGATCTACATTCAGTATAAAAATGAGAAACGATCCCTATACAACAATACCATGTCGCTTAATTTATCCTCCGCACAAAAAATGGCGGTTACCATTGAAGCGCTTTTCTCAGGGATGCGCCAAAGTCTTCGCGCCTCTGCCAACAACCCGGCAATTGAGGCTAGTGCGACATCCGATGAGAGGGAGTTGCAGGTCATTTTTGATCTTATGCTTCAGAGCAGCCCTTACTTCAACTCCGTATTTTGGGCCGATCAAACGGGTACCATTCGCGTGGTTTCTCCTGTGGGAAACAATTTGAATCAGGCCCGATTAAAAACAGTGGGGACCACGGAGGCGCTAAAGGAGAGAAAGTCCTACATATCGGCACCGTATAGAAGCCCTACCGGCCGCTGGATTGTTCTTGCGAGTGAACCAATTTTTGACAGATCCGGCAAGTATCACGGGATGATTGCCGGCACGATCTACCTGGAAGAAAACAATATATTGCATCAGATTTTCGGAAGCGGCGCGGGGAATATCGAAGACTCATACTCGTATATCGTTGATTCCGGCGGGAAGCTGCTCTATCATCTGGATAAAAGCCGGGTAGGGGAGGACGTAAGCTCTAATGTCGTGGTGCAGCGGCTTATGAGCGGCGAGAGCGGTATGAAACGTGTCATGAATACGCAAGGTGAAGATTACTTAACAGGGTACGCCAGTGTCTCGATGAATGGCTGGGGGATTGTCATGCAGACATCGGTTAGTTCCATTCTGGCCGATGTCAATCGCAACTTGCAGGACCAGCTGAGAAATATGCTTTTTCCGATCGTGATCATGCTCGTCATTGCCGCATATATGGCTGCAAGAATTGCCGCTCCATTTACCCAGCTGTATAAATTAACAAAAGCGGTAGCAGCTGGCCAAACGGTGTCTCCCGAGGAATTCCAGCCGCATTGGAATCGGGAAGCTGATCAATTGAACCAGATTATGGGGGCAGCTGCCGAAACGCTTGCCAAACAGGCCTATTCGTTACAGCAGGAAGCCAGCACGGATCCATTGACAGGGCTGACCAATCGCAGAGAACTGGAACGCTGCCTTGACTCGTGGGATATGCTTGGGGATCCGTATGCTGTTTTAATGCTGGACATCGACCATTTTAAGAACGTTAACGATACATATGGCCACCAAACCGGCGACCAAGTCCTGAAACTGGTAGCAGTGGTCATGAGCGATTGTGTTCCTGAGGGTGCAGTCTGCTCCCGTTTTGGCGGGGAGGAGTTTGTCATTCTTCTTCGCAAGCATCGTATGGATGAAGCCTACCAAATGGCTGAGCGGATACGCAACGCGATTCTGATGTCCAAAACCCCGTATTCCCTAACACTTACCGTATCGATCGGCGTATCCTTATATCCTGAACATGGCAAAAGCCGCGAAGGTGTATTCCTGGCAGCGGATATGGCGTTATACCAGGCGAAGGCCGAAGGCCGTAACCGGACGATTGCGGCAGAGATATCGGCGTAATAGTATAAGGCATTGGTATGGCAAAGTTCCCTGTTGGATGAAGCTGCCGATGAGATGACTCCTGAATTCATCCAGGGGTATCATGTGAATAAGGGTTGAGGGAAGACCAGCCGACCAATGGGCCGCATCATTGATGCTTGACGTGTCAATGATGGCTTGCTACAATCAACACATCAAAATAATTTGATGGAAAGTTGTGGTGACAACATGAGGGTCTCTATTATACAAGATGACGTATTAAGCCTGTATGAACAGAAATTTAAAGCGTTATCCGATAAGAATCGCTTAAGAATCATCTATGAATTGAACCATCGAGGGAAAGTGTGTGTATGTGACCTCACCGCCTTGCTGGATCTTCCTCAATCGAAACTGTCTTATCATCTAAAAATGTTGCTGGATGCAAATATTATATTGATGGAACGAATCGGAAAATGGAACTATTATGAGCTTAACGATGAAGAGGTTAAGGGACTGTTATCCGAGAAGCTGTGCTGCGTTTTTTATCCGAATTCAAAAACATAATTTTTTAACTAATGCATCAAGAAAAGTTGATGATTATAAATGTTTCTATTAGAGGGCTTATGTATGAAAAACATTGAATTTAAAGTGGCTTCAACTTCCTGCTGTACACCCCAAGTGCCGACAATTGCTGAGGATAAAGTGAAGGAAGAGTATGATCGGTATAACGGCACCCATCCAGTCACGATTATCGGTGGTGGACCCATTGGCTTGGCAGCAGCAGCTCATTTGGCCGAAAGAGGGCAACAATTCATTCTATTTGAAGCGCGTTCGTGATCAAATCGGCGAGCGCATTCAACGATTCGCTGAAACCGGCGAATAATACGATAACATTATGCCGGGGTCCGAACCATAAAAGAATCTTTAAGAAGATATCGAAAACCTGCATCCCAATATACCAAGAACGCCCTTAACCGGGGCGTTCTTTTTTTGTCAACAACGTGAAGCGGATGGTCGGAAACTGAGCTCTAATGGAGGGTCACGGATCATGTGTAATTCTTTATCCTGTGCAATGGGATAGGTCTTGAACCTTGAACCTGTTCCAACATTAAATTCAGACACAAGAGGTGGATGATATTGTTCGTAGTATCCTTAAAGCACCGTTTGCTGGTATGGTCCTCATTTATCGGTATGTTCTTAGTATTGCTGGCTGGGGCGCTTGTAACTAAGACCGGTTCCGGCCTTGGGTGTGGCGATGATTGGCCGCTTTGCAACGGGAAATTCATCCCGGCTTATACACTGGAATCCATGATTGAATATTCGCACCGGATGATAACCGGCGTGGTCGGAATTCTGGTGCTTGCCACTTATATCGTGATCCGGAAACATTACCGGGGCCATAGGGAGGCGAGTTATTATGCTGGCGGTACCTTATTGTTCACCGTGATTCAAGCTCTAATGGGGGCCGCGGCTGTCATGTGGCCGCAGCAGCCGGCGGTCATGGCGCTTCATTTTGGAATCTCCTTGTTTGCGGTGGCCAGCAGTATGCTGCTCGTGGTATGGATGCGTGGACTCCATGGAGCACAGGATTATCGTACTAACGTTACGGTTCCGCGATCTATCCGCTTCTTGGGCTGGGGAATCTGGCTGTATAGCTGCGGAGTGGTATACCTCGGTGCCTATATCCGGCATACGGAGTCGGAGGCTGGCTGTATGGGCTGGCCGCTATGCAATGGCCAGGTCATACCGTATCTGGGCGGGGCTTCTGGCATTGTCTTTCTTCATCGGGTCGCCGCTGCGGTTTTACTCATATTGCTGATTCTTCTGCTCTTAGCTGTAAAAAATTATGAGACAAGGGTGCGTTCAACAGGTCTGACAACGCTGGTAATCGGTCTTAATCTCGTAGTGCTAGCACAAATTTTAAGCGGGGCGTGGCTGACGCTTGCCATGAACAATCATCATATTTTTATTTTTGCAAGTCTTGTTCACAATGTGTTAGCGACCTTGCTCTTCAGCATGCTCGCGGTTTTTGGGATTCGTACATGGAAGAGAAGATGAGACCTAAAGACGAAAATTCTGAATTTGTATGTGAAATTTGTTACAGAATCTTGAACTTGGCCTGCATATTTAGTGAACGAACGGCTGGTGACACCAACTGCCTTGTCAACTAAAGTAAGTCAGGACAAGTGAGCAGATTGGAGCTGAATGTAATGAAACGACCCAAAACACTTCGAATCATGGGGTTAGCGGTTCTGCTGACCATCATGCTGCTGGCCATGACCGGATGCAGCGAGAACATCATTATTTTGAATCCGAAAGGACCCATTGCCGAGCAGCAGCGTGATTTAATGATCATCTCGACCTTGCTGTGCAGCATTGTCATCGTTCCGGTGTTGATACTGACAGCTATCATCGTGTGGCGGTATCGGGACAAAAAAGGAAGAAAAGCAGCGTATACCCCGGAGTGGGAGCATAGCACGAAGCTGGAACTGATTTGGTGGGGAATTCCCATCTTGATCATATTGACGCTGGCAATTATCACGGTCAAAGCAACGTATGCACTGGAACCGTCGAAGCCCATTGCCTCCAGTGAGAAAGCGCTGACCGTACAGGTAACCTCCTTGAACTGGAAATGGCTGTTTCAGTATCCCGAACAGGGCATAGCCTCGGTCAATGAATTGAAGATTCCGGAGGATGTGCCTGTCCGCTTCGAAATTACGGCCGATTCGCCAATGAACTCGTTCTGGATTCCGCAGCTTGGCGGCCAGATGTACGCTATGTCGGGGATGGCGATGACACTGTATTTGCAAGCCGATGAGGCTGGGGATTATTGGGGGTCCGGCGCGAACTTTACGGGTACGGATTTTGCAAAAATGTATTTTGACGTGGAAGCGACGTCCAAGGAGGAGTTTGACGCATGGGTGGAGGAAGTGAAGGCAGAGTCGCCCAAGCTGACATTGGAGGGATATAAACAGCTGAGGGAGCCGTCCGCATCCGAGGTTCATACGTATTCCGCTTTTCCGGAAGGGTTGTTCGAGATGACGGTGACAAAATATGCCGCTTCCCACAACCATGGTTTGTCATGGAAAAACACGCAAAACTTCAATTTCAAGGACCAGGTGACTAGGTAAGGAGAGAGCTTCTAATGTGGGAAAAGATAAAAGAATTTGCTTCCGGATTTTTCGTGACGGGCGATCCGTTAATTTATGGCGCGGATGTCACCATCGTTCTAACGTTGATTGCCATTGTAAGCGGCTTGACGTACTTCAAAAAGTGGAAGTGGTTATGGCGGGATTGGCTGACCACTGTCGATCATAAAAAAATCGGCATTATGTACATTTTGTCCGCGTTCCTGATGCTGTTTCGGGGCGGAGTAGACGCGCTTCTCATGAGGGCGCAGCTGGCTATGCCGGAGCTTGATTTTTTGCCGCCGGATCATTATAACCAGATCTTCACCACGCATGGGGTCATCATGATTCTGTTCATGGCCATGCCGTTCATGTTCGGTTTGTTTAACATCATGGTGCCGCTGCAGCTCGGAGCTAGAGATGTAGCCTATCCGTTTCTGAATTCGCTCAGCTTCTGGCTGTTCTTCTCAGGGGCGATGCTGTTTAACCTGTCGTTTGTCATTGGTGGCTCGCCCGACGCCGGGTGGCTGGCGTATCCGCCCTATTCGGGCTCCATGTACAATCCGGGTGTAGGGCAGGACTTTTATATATGGGGAATCCAAATCTCGGGGCTCGGCAGCTTGATGACCGGGGTTAATTTCCTGGTGACGATTCTGAAAATGCGGGCGCCGGGCATGAAACTTATGAAAATGCCGATGTTTTCCTGGTCGGTCCTATCCAGCTGCATCGCCATTATATTCTCGTTTCCGATTTTGACGGCAACGCTGGCACTGCTTTTCCTGGATCGTTATGCCGGGGCGCATTTCTTCACGCTTGACGGTGGGGGGAACCCGATGATGTATATCAACCTGATCTGGATGTGGGGACATCCTGAGGTGTATATCATTGTCCTGCCGGCTTTCGGCATATTTTCAGAGATCGTCTCCACGTTCTCGAAGAAAAAGCTGTTTGGCTACAAGTCCATGGTGTGGGCGATGATGATCATCAGCGTCCTGTCCTTTCTGGTATGGGCCCACCATTTCTTTACGATGGGGTCGGGGGCGGACGTCAATGCTTTCTTTGCTTTAACAACCATGCTGATCGCAATCCCAACTGGCGTGAAAGTGTTCAACTGGCTGTTCACCATGTTCCGTGGAAAAATTACATTCGAAACGCCGATGTTATGGACGATTGGATTCATTCCATGTTTTATCATAGGGGGGTTGACGGGGGTTCTGTTATCCGTCGCTCCGGCGGATTTTCAGTTCCATAACAGTTACTTCCTGGTCGCGCATTTCCATCAGGTGATCATAGGGGGCGTCGTATTCGGTTACTTTGCCGGGCTGTACTATTGGTGGCCGAAAATGTTTGGCTTCAAGCTGAACGAACGCATCGGGAAGTGGGCATTCTGGTTCTGGAACATCGGTTTCTATTGCTGCTTCATGCCGCAATATGTGCTCGGTCTGATGGGAATGACCCGCCGGGTCGTTTCGTATAGCTGGGACAAAGATTGGTGGGAGCTGAATCTGGTGTCCACGATCGGTGCTGTGCTCATGGCGATTGCCTTTCTGTTTCAGGTTTGGCAGATCGTGGATGGGTTTAAGCACCAGGCAAAGAACCGGGATGTCACGGGGGATCCGTGGAATGGCCGTACGCTCGAGTGGTCCATTCCTTCGCCGGCACCGGTCTACAACTTTGCCGTATTGCCGAACGTCTCCCGTCAAGACGAATGGTGGGAGCAGAAACAAGCGTCAGAAGAACATTGGACCAAGAAACAGCGCCTGGAACCGATTCATATGCCTAGAAATTCCGGTGTTCCGATTGTTATGTCGGCTTTCTGGTTTATAGCAGGTTTTGGCTTCATATTCGATTGGACCGGATTTATCTATACCGGATTGGCAGGCGTGGTAGGCTGTTTACTATATCATTCCTTTAATTATGATACGGATTATTATATTCCGGTTGACGAAATCGAGCGAACTGAAGCTGCCATAAGGAAGGTGAATATCTAATGGCTGAGTCCCAAATATCAGAACCCATAACTCAAACACACTTGCAGGAAGCACATCAGGGTCATTCGGATATGGAGGAAGTACGAACGTTCGGCTTCTGGATTTATCTCATGACCGACGTTATTATATTCGGCACGTTGTTTGCCACCTACATTGTTCTTCAACGCAACACGGACGGAGGTCCGGGACCTGCAGACCTGTTTCAGATGGGCGGAATTATAGCCAGTACGTTCATATTGCTTGCGAGCAGTTATACTTGCGGCCTTGCGCTGCTGTCGATGCACAAGCATAACGTTAAAGGCCTCATATCCTGGCTGGCGATTACAGCTGGGCTTGGTGCCATATTTATCGGGATGGAGATTGCTGAATTCAATCATCTGGTACATGAAGGCGCGACGATAGGAACCAGCGCATTTTTATCCGCCTTCTTCACGTTGGTGGGAACGCATGGATTGCACGTATTGTTCGGACTGGTCTGGATGATCGCCCTGATCCTTCAGATCGCCAAGCGGGGAATTACCCCCGTGACCAAACGGAAGGTCAATGTGATCAGCTTGTTCTGGCATTTTCTCGATGTGGTATGGATCTTTGTATTTACAGTCGTGTACTTAATGGGGGTGAGTTAATATGGTGCCGTCCAATACGCATCAAGCCCCGGAAGGGCACGGTTCTTTCAAATCGTATACCATCGGATTCATCTGCTCGATCATTCTGACACTTATTCCTATCATAATTGTCATGAATGACTGGTTGGAAGGAACCTGGAACACCGTTGTGTTGATGATTGCGGCCGTGCTGCAGCTCATGGTTCAGCTCTTATTCTTCATGCACTTACGTGAAGAGAATAAGCCGAGGTACAACCTGATCTCGCTGGTTCTGGGCCTGGTCATTTTGCTGGTCATCGTAGCAGGGTCCATGTGGATCATGCTGTACAACATGGTGGCTGTATGAGGAAGCGCACCGTACTGGGAGATTGGATACAGCTCGTCAAACCGCGCATTATCCAGCTTAATCTAGTTGCAGCATTCGGAGGCTACTGGCTGGCTTCTAAATGGGTCATAGACTGGGGCTTGTTATGCTGGATGCTGCTTGGTACAACGCTAACGATGGCATCTTCCTGTATCTTCAATAATATTTGGGATCATAAATTGGACCGCAAAATGGTTCGAACGAACGGCAGGCCTCTTGCCACGGGGCGGATTCAGTTAACCCATGCCTTATGGTGTGCTCTGGTCCTTGGTATCTTAGGAGAATGGATCCTGTTCTTAAACGTGAACCGGATTGCAGGTTGGCTCGGTTTGCAGGGGATGTTCTTTTATATTGTCATATACACGATGTGGCTTAAACGGAAGTCAACCTGGAGTACCGCTGTCGGCGGCGTGTCGGGAGCGGTTCCGCCGGTTATCGGATACTGTGCCAGCACGGGAACGATAGATACCGGAGCTGTTTTGTTATTCTGCTTGCTGTTTTTGTGGCAGCCCGCGCATTTTTGGTCGCTGGCCATCCGGCGGGTGGAGGAGTACAGAGCGGCTGGTTTTCCCTTACTTCCTGTACGAAAAGGGGTCAGGCGTACCAAGCTGCAGATGATTCCTTATGTAACGCTGCTGCTCCCAACCGTCATTTTGCTGTACGTTACCGGTTTTTCCGGTCCCGTATTCCTGATAGTGTCTGTGATCGGTGGCGTTATATGGCTATGGCATACGCTGCGCGGAATGATCGTTTCACTGGATGTACGCTGGGCCAGGACCAATTTTCTGATTTCCGTGAATTATTTGATGATTGTGTTCATTGTTATGATTCTGGACACGCCTGCGATTTAAGAAAAAGCATTGCAAAAACGAGGTGAGGCTTATGAGGAGATTAGGGTTATTTGTCCTTTTGGCGTGTGTACTTCTGTTAGTGTCGTGTTCTCCGGCTCCTGTGCCCGATCCAGAGGTTGAAGCATTGATTCAGGTTGATCTGATTTTACCGACCGGCCCGGTGGAGACCTTGCAATCGGTTCCCTTTGAAGCGCGAGTGACGCAAGGTAAAGAACCGGTAGCAGATGCGCAAGAGGTGAGTTTTGAATTCCGGCTGGTCGGTCAAGACGAACATGATTTGATTGACGCTAACCATGCTGAAAACGGCAGTTACCGGATCGATAAGACATTTGAAGCGGAAGGGACCTATGAAGTGACTGCGCATGTTACGGCAAGAGGCATGCATGTGATGCCGAAGAAAGAGATCGTTGTAGGAAATCCGGGGAAAAAGTGAACTTAAGGTTGCCATGATCCGGTAGGAAGGGTGGCAGATGGAATTGATCCGAGAATATATATGGATTGTTGTTATGCTGGCTATGCTGACGTTGTCTGCATGCAGCGAACGGACCGAGGATGATTCGGTGCTTCGTGCCAGCATCACCACAACGGAGGATGAAGAGGCGGTTGCGCTGTACAAGAGCCAGTGCCTGTCATGCCATGCCGTCGACTTAAGCGGAAGGGTTGGCCCAAGTCTGAAGGATGTCGGGACGAGGCTATCTGAGGATCAAATCGCGGACATTGTAATGGAGGGTTATCAAGGCATGCCATCATATAAAAAGATTCTGGAGGAGAGCGAGATCAAGTCCATTGCGATGTGGCTTTCGAACATGAAGGAGGAACAGGAGGGAGATACATGAAAAAGATTGTGTTTATAGGCGTAATCATGGTGTTCACGTTGGTGGCAGCCGCATGCGGCAACTCTAAACCAAGTCAGCTGAGCATTCCGATCCAGCCTTTTGAATATATCAACCAAGATGAAGAGCCGATTTCTTTAGCCGATCTGGAAGGCAAGGTATGGATCGCAGACTTTGTGTTCACGCGGTGCATTACGGTATGTCCGACCATGACCGCTAATATGGCCGAGCTGCAGCAGCGGCTGGATAACGCGGGGCTTGAAGCCACGCTGGTATCTTTTTCGGTGGATCCCGAGCGGGATGACCCTGCAGCACTGAAGAGCTATCTGAGTAAATTCGATGCGAATTTCACGAACTGGCATGCGTTAACAGGCTATTCGTTTGAAGAAATTAAAACGTTTGTGCTGCAATCCTTCAAAGCGCCTATCGCCATGGATACTGCAGCGGATCAGGTCATCCATGGGACGTCCTTCTACTTGGTTGATCCATCAGGTACGGTCGTTGCGAAGTATGATGGTAACACAGATCCTCCATATGACAAGATCCTGAAGGACGTCAAATCGCTGCTGAAGTAGCGGCGAATATCGTGAGGTGGAGTGAGATGAACCTTATCGCTCGTTCAACATGGGTCCGAGGGCTGATTCTGGCAATTCTTCTGGCAGCCGCTGCATATGCACTCTTTCAATCCATGATGAAGGATGGCCAGATTGCAGAGATTGGGCATGCCGCGCCTGGCTTTGAAGCGGTGAATCTTCAGGGTGAGCCGGTCCGGCTCTCCGATTATAAAGGGCAGGCCGTGCTACTGAACTTCTGGGCGTCCTGGTGCGGTCCCTGCGTGAACGAAATGCCGATTCTGAACGAAGCGTATGCACAGGAGCCAGGTGTTGAAATAATTGCCGTTAATATAGGCGAAAGCCGCGAGAAAGCAGAGGCGTTCGTTCGGAAGCATCAACTGGATATACCGATCGTGTTGGACCAACAAAATAAAATCAAAGGGAAATACGGCATAAGCGGCCTGCCGGTAACCGTGCTGATCGATGACCAAGGCAATATCGTGGATCGCGTAACTGGTGAGCTGCCAAGCCTTGAATTTATCAGAGAAATGATGGACAGGATTCGATAGGATGGGATTTGTCGGGTTATGAAAAAAAGGTTAGCTTCCGGTAAGCTAACCTTTTTCGTGATTCCGGAGAAGGGGGCTGTCCCTGTTCCTGTTGTATTGCCCTATTGGATCGTGGCGTGCAGAGCTTCAGCGAACCTGGATATTCCAGATGGGATATCCTCAGCCCTGGCACGAGCATAAGTGAATCTCACATAACCTGAAGCTGAACCGTATACGCTGCCCGGTGCAAAAATCACACCTTTTTGAATGGAGCTTTCCAGCAGCTTGCTGTCATTCACGTCCGGGACGATTTTGCACCAGAGATGCAGGCCGCCCTCGGGCACATGGAAATGCACCAGGCCTTGCAGTTCCTTCTGAAGGGCCTCGATCAGTAAATCCCGCTTGTATAGCAGGCTTGCTCTCAGCCTGTCCAGGTGCGGAGCAAAATGGGAAGAATTGAGGAACTGTCCCGCCAAGCTTTGGGGCACTACGCTTAACCCGAAATCCATCTGCTGCCTGGCGTCCGCAAGCCGCTCCACCACCGAATTAGGGGCGACCATCCAGCCTACCCGGAGACCGGATGCGGCTATTTTCGAGAAAGACCCGATGTACACCACCGACCCGACAGAATCCACGGATTTCAAAGGGGCAGGCGGAGAACATTGATAGGCCGTTAAACTGAAGGGGTCATCCTCCACGATCGGAAGCCCGAGCTCACTTGCCGTATCCAGCAGTTGGGCCCTTCTCTCATGATCCATAACGGTGCCTGTCGGGTTCTGAAAATTCGGATTAATGAAAATCATCTTGATCCGGTGTTTCTTGTACAGGGAGCGGATGTCTTCCGGTTGTACCCCTCGTTCATCGACCGGGAGCCTGAACAATCGCAGACCTGCGGATTGAAACATCGGCAGTGAATAACAATAGGATGGATCTTCGATGGCAACCGCGTCACCAGGTGACAGCAAGCACTGTGTAATGAGATACAGCGATTGCTGGGATCCCGACGTGATCAGGATGGACGATTCGGTGGTATGAATCCCGCGATATTTTTTGAGATACGTAACCAATGCTTGTCTGAGTGGACCATATCCTTGTGGATTGTCATAACCGAAATAGGACATATTGGGTTTCTGACTCATCAACGTATTCATTTCTTGGATCGGCGCCAAATCCCCGGCGAGCTCCCCGCTGGCAAAATCAATCAAAGAAGGATCATGCGCCAACGCCTCCCGAATCCGGCGGAGAAAAGGGGGATTAGGCAGGAAATTTCCTCCCTCAGCGTAACGGCGCCAGTTCGGCGTATGTTTTGGCGTGGCGCCCCACTTGGAACTGCTGACCCGCGTACCGCTCCCGGAACGGCTCTCTATGATTCCAAGCGCCCGAAGCTCCGAGTAAGCCAGGACCACGGTGCTTCGATTAACTCCGATTTGCTCCGCCAGTTTTCGCTCGGAGGGGAGTAAGCTGCCTGGTGGAAATTCTCCATACGATATTCTCTGCTCCAGATCATCAGCAATTTGCTGATATAGAGGTTGTGTGCTGTTGCGATCCGGCTTCCACACCTTCCTCATCCTTTCATAAACATATTCAGTCTGTTTCTGTCTGTAATGTTAATCATATCATTATGTATAAATGAAGGGTTTTCATAATTTCATCATTACGATGACAAATATCCTGCAATCCGTTGAACATGGATGGTGTATCTGATTGTAAATTGGATGGGTCAACGTAATCCCTCTTACTGGGATGTGGCAGTAATTCGCTTGCGCTTTCGGTTTCTTGACAAAATTTAAAAAGAGGAATAAAGTATGGTTTGAATAATCGTAATTGTTACGATTAAACAAACACAAGAATAGGAGGTGCTGACTATGCGAGTGACGGTAACATTGGCATGCATGGAAACCGGCGACCGTAACTATACAACGACCAAAAATAAAAGGAATCACCCGGAGCGAATGGAATTGCGCAAATATTGTCCACGGTTGAAGCGGGTAACGCTTCATCGGGAAACCCGATAGTGAATACGGACCGTAAGCCGGATCTATCATCCGGCTTATTTGACTTCAGGTGAAATGGGATTACACTAAAAGTAGCAGAAGTGCAGCCATGTAAATGAGGGGGATGGATGGGATGAACCAGGAACGACATGATTCCAGCGGTGAGCTGCTCCTAAGCACACATACCCCGGAACAGTGGAGACGAAGAAGGCAGGAGCTAAATGAGTGGATCAACAGACCTAAGGTGCGCAAACAGCCCAAACGGACGCGTGTATTCGGCAATACCCCTGTCGATGAGCAGTTATACCTGATATTGATCCGGCTGCAGCAGGCGGGATTGGAGACCGAGTTTTCCTGCGCGGGTGTAAGCCCGCTTGATGAACCCGTTGATCATTCCCTGTACGCCTACCTAACTTTTTTCTCGAGCGGTCCTGCGGAGCAGTTCGCTAACATTTTGAAGGGTAACATGAAGCATCGAGCGCTGATTACCTATGAGCCTGCCCGTCACCGCTATGACGTTTCATCGTTCTTTATCGGACATAACCGTTCCTTTTGTATACTTCTCCAGCACAGTGCGGATCAGTTACTGAGAGATTTAGTCCAGTAGAAAATGGGGCTTTTACATAAAATAACATTGCTTTGCCGGCTCAGAGTCCCTTGAGCAGCTTAGCTTCGAACAACCCTATTAGGGGAAATAAGGAGTTGTGATCGAATGACGAAACGGAGAATTGCTTGGAATTCAGGTCAATGGACAACCGAACCGGTATCGGTGGCAGAGGAAGGGTTGCATCTGAAGGTTGAGTCCAGAGAAGGCAGTGATTATTGGGAGAAAACCCTGTATGAGTTTCAACGTGACAGCGGTCATTCACTGCTTGCGGCGTGGGATAAGGATACGGCCATAGAGGTCACCTTTGAATTGGATGCCTTTACGGAGCTATATGATCAGGCCGGGCTTATGCTAATGAACGCTCCGGGACAGTGGATCAAAGCTGGGATTGAAATCAATGACGGAATCCCCCAGCTGGCCACGGTGGTCACCCATGAATATTCGGATTGGTCACTCGCACCCGTGCCGGAGTGGGTTGGCGAGCGTGTCACGATCCGTGCCTCCAGGCTGAATGATGCGGTCATCATTAGGGCGAGAACCGGGAAGCATCCTTGGCGCACCGTTCGCGTGGCGCCCTTTCCCGCCCGAACAGCAAGTCAGGCCGGGCCTTTTGTCTGTTCGCCTACCCGCTCCGGTCTCATCGTGACCTTCACACGTTGGGTGAGCACGCTGCCGGACAGCGACATTCATGTTGATCCGCAGGTGGAAGAGTAGAGGTAGGGCCAGGACTCCTGAGTTTAACCAACAGCTATAGAGGTAAAGAGACTTCACCCATCATTTCGTGATCGGTGAGGTCTCTTTTTATATGCAGACCGTTCTGTATCAATTGCCACAGCGGCCATGCGGATTGTGGTGGTATATTGAGGCTGGATACACACTAATCTGCCATATATTGATAACGTCCAGCAAAGGGGATAAAACTATATGCCGAGCAAAGAAAGTTTTGCTATAAAGGAACTGCTGACCGCAGAGGGATTCAATCATAAATGGGAAAATGCCGGAACGATTCGGCAATATATCGAAACGCTGCCTCCATATCCTGCACTTCCAGAGGAACAGGAGGGATTTGAAACCCGCTGTTTTGAAAGTGGATCCGGCTTGAGTATGAATTATTATATATCGCATGGTGCATTGGAACAGGGGACTGTCGTTTATTTACACGGTGGAGCTTATATCGAAGAGATTCTACCGCCCCATTTCGCTTTTGCCAAACAGTGGACGAAGCGAACCGGATTCACCGTAATTATACCCAATTACCCTACCGTCCCGGCTATTGATGCAAAGAAGCTGACAGGGCTAATGCGCGAATTTTACAAGTACATCTGCGCCGAGGCGGGGAGTGCGGTATTTCTAATGGGCGATTCGGCCGGTAGTGCGCTGGCTCTCGATATGGCCCAATCAGTAAAAGAAACGCCGCTTGCACCAAAAGGGTTAATCCTGCTCTCGCCATGGGTGGATGCAGCTACGGACAATCCCCAGATTGCTGCGCTCGGTATACCGGAGCATGACGTCTTTCTGCAGCCGGCCGGGCTCGGTGAGGTTGGAAGGATGTATGCAGGAAGTCTTTCTATGGACGACCCGGCGGTCAGTCCGTTGTTTGGCGAGATGGGAAGCCTTTCCCGCACGGTCATTCTCGTCGGAACCGATGATTCTCTGCTGCCGGACGCTCGTCTGCTGCGCGATAAACTGGTCCGAGAAGGTGTTGATTCCGAGTACTGGGAATACGAGAACATGATGCATGTGTGGCCTCTGTTTCCGATGCCTGAAGCCGTAGAGGCACTGGAGCGGCTGCATCAATGGGTGGCGTACGGTGGTGGAAAGCCATAATGGAGGGTGACAGACCAGCCAATTGGATGGTTACAACTGTCGCGCAATTGGATGGTGTGCATTAGCCGATTGTTCATTATAATGAGGCGGAAATGACAAATGAATGATGATTACTGTTGATCCTGATGCCTCAGGTTCTATAATAGAGTGTATATAATGAATAATCGAATGGGGTTGTTTGTGGTTGGTTATGTATATTATCGTCATCGCGCTGGCATTAATTGGTGGAGTTTCCACGCTTCTTGTCGGATTATCTCAGGAGAATAAGAAGGCAAACCCGAACTATGAGCGGAAAACAAAAACCAATCTCACGAAGCTGCTCATCATTTATTTTGTTTCGTTAATTGCGTTTATTGTGATATGGATGATTTTGAGATAACTATAAAGGCTGTTTCCTGAACGATCGGGGAGCGGCCTTTTGTTATTCATGATTATCATTGGAACCCAGGTCCATTTGATGTATTCTGGAGACATCAGCTCCACGGAGATCGTCATCATCGCTTACGTCCTGATGCTGGTTGTGTTCGCTGCAGGATTTGTATATCAATGGCTGAGAAGAAAACCACAGCGTCTCTAATCGAAGGGGAGGTCTTAGGATTACATGGCATTGCGAATTGGAATCATAGGCACAGGCTGGTTTAGCAAAGTACATGCAGATATATTATCCAACATGGACGGAGTACAAGTTGCTGCTTTTGTCGGGACAAGTCAGGAGAAGGCGGCACGAGCGGCGCAGGGCTATGCCTCGGCGAAGGCGTATAGCAACACTGAGCAGATGCTGGATGAAACCAAGCCCGATGCGGTTTATATCTGCGTTCCGCCGTTTGCGCATGGAGAGATCGAATCCCAGCTCGTGCAGAGGGGCATTCCTTTTCTGGTTGAGAAGCCGCTAGGGACAAACCTGGCTACGCCAAGACAGATTCTGCATGGGGTGAAGAAGGCCGGATTAATGACGTCCGCCGGGTATCATTTTCGTTATACGGATGCAGCCATGAAGGCTGCCGAGATGCTGGAAAGCCGGAAGATCGGGATGGCTCTTGGCTACTGGATGGGAGACATGCCGCAGGTGTATTGGTGGAGACAACATGAAGGCTCCGGGGGGCAATTTATCGAGCAAACCACTCATATGGTTGACCTGCTTCGCTGCCTGCTTGGTGAAGTGGATGAAGTGTATGCGGCGTTCGCCCATAGAGCTATGAAGGACATTCATGAGGGGGTAACGGTACACGACGTGGGTACCGCGACGCTGAAATTAAGGAGCGGGGCCGTGGCAACGATCTCCAATACCTGCATGCTGCCGGAATCGGATAAGGTAGGCTTGGCTATCTATACGGAGCAGGGAGTCATTGACATTCAACCTGATAAACTCATCGTCAAGGAAAAAGGAAGAATGACGGAAATCCGCAATGCAGCTAATCCTTATCTTCGAGAGAATGAAGCCTTTATCCATGCGCTGCGCACAGGCGATGCTTCCGGAATCTTATCGACCTATGAGGATGCCGTCAAAACCATGGAAGTTACCTATGCGGCTTTGCGGTCGGCTGAAACGGGAGTACCGGTAAAGGTAGGGGAATGATCGACTAACCGTTCAGATTCATAATGATTGCCTTAGGGATGTCCCACGAGATCTGCAGGTCTTATGGGGCATCCCTTTTTTCGTTCAAAAAACGCTCCGTGCACGACTCGCTCCTTTCGATGGGGCAGTCCGGGCGACAATCCATCAACAAGGGAATTCTCGGAGGAATATAGGTGTTTCCCTAATAGGAACCAAGGAAGAGGCCACTCATAATTAAATTATACGAAGGACGGCATATTGATTCCCCAATCATTGTCATTCAAGCAGAAGGAGTTGAACTGTCCTATGAAACGAAAGTCGGGGCTGAAGTTCTTCAAGAGGATGGAAAGCTATTCTGACAATTGGTCCGTTCTGGAGGAGAAAAGCAGGGAATGGGAAGATATGTACCGCAAGCGCTGGTCGCATGACAAAGTGGTACGGACGACGCATGGCGTGAACTGCACAGGCTCCTGCAGCTGGAAGGTTTTCGTGAAGAACGGGATCATCACTTGGGAAAACCAACAGATTGATTATCCTTCCTGCGGGCCGGATATGCCGGAATTCGAACCACGCGGATGCCCGCGTGGAGCTTCATTTTCCTGGTATGAATACAGTCCGCTGCGAGTGAAATACCCTTATATGCGCGGCAGGCTATGGCATATGTGGAAAGAGGCCTTAAGCCAACACAGCGATCCGATCGCCGCTTGGGCCAGCATCGTCGAAGATCCGGAGAAGTCCAAGTCCTATAAACAAGCGCGGGGTAAAGGCGGTCATGTCCGTGTGTCCTGGCAGGAGGCCACGAAGCTGATCTCCGCGCAGCTCATTTATACGATCCGCCAATACGGGCCAGACCGGATTGCCGGGTTTACGCCCATTCCGGCCATGTCGATGATCAGCTATGCTTCAGGAGCCAGATTTATTTCCCTGCTTGGGGGAGAAATGCTCAGCTTCTATGACTGGTATGCGGACTTGCCGCCGGCATCTCCACAAATCTGGGGAGAGCAGACGGATGTGCCGGAATCCAGCGATTGGTACAATGCCGGTTACCTTATTATGTGGGGCTCGAACGTGCCGTTAACGCGGACGCCGGACGCCCACTTCATGACGGAGGTGCGGTACAAAGGCACGAAGGTTGTGTCGGTCGCGCCGGACTATGCCGAGAACGTCAAGTTCGCGGACAACTGGCTGGCTCCGAATCCCGGAACCGATGCCGCAATTGCACAGGCCATGACGCATGTTATTTTAAAAGAATTCTATCATGAGCGTCAGGAACCGATGTTCCTGAATTATGCGAAACAATATACGGATATGCCTTTCCTCATTCTATTGGATGAGTTTGAGGGGGGATACAAGGCGGGACGCTTCCTGCGGGCAAGCGATTTGGGCGATACCACGCAGCATGCCGAGTGGAAGCCGGTGATTATCGACGAGAATACCAATGAAATCACGGTTCCGAACGGCACGATGGGGCAGCGCTGGGAGCAGGACAAGAAATGGAACCTGATCCTGGAGCGCGAGGACGGCTCGGTCATTGCGCCGGCGCTATCCGTGGAGCCTCAGGGTGGAGAGCGACAGACGATTTCCTTCCCGTTCTTCGATAACAACGCCAACGGCACTTTCGAACGCCATATTCCGGCGAAGACCATTCAGCTGGCGGACGGGACGCAGCGTCTGGTGGTAACGGTATACGATCTGATGCTGAGCCAGTATGGTATTGGACAGGCAGACAGCGGGCTGGATGCAGACGGGTACAAGGATGCGGACTCCTTCTATACCCCGGCCTGGCAGGAGAAAATCACCGGTGTGAAGCCATCCATCGTGGTTCAGATTGCCCGGGAGTTTGCGCAGAATTCGCTGGAAACCGGCGGTCGCTCGATGATCATCATGGGCGCCGGGATTAACCACTGGTTTAACAGTGACACGATCTACCGTTCCATTTTGAATCTGGTCATTCTAACGGCGTCCCAAGGCGTAAACGGCGGTGGCTGGGCGCATTACGTCGGCCAGGAGAAATGCCGCCCGATCGAGGGCTGGTCCACGGTTGCCTTTGCTAAAGACTGGCAGGGAGCGCCGCGTCAGCAAAACGCCACTTCGTTCTTTTATTTTGCGACTGACCAATGGAAGTACGAAGAAATGGGAGCCGATTCTCTGAAATCGCCAACGGGCGGGGAGATCCGTTACCAGCATCCGGCGGATTACAATGTGCTTGCCGCGAGACTTGGATGGCTTCCATCTTACCCGCAGTTCAACAAAAACAGCCTGAAGTTTGCGGAGGAAGCAGCGCAGCAGGGGAAAACCACCCATGAGGAAATTGTGAAGCATACGCTTGAACAAGTTGTTTCCGGGGATACGAAGTTTGCGGCCGAAGATCCCGATGCGCCTGAAAACTTCCCAAGATCGCTGTTCGTTTGGCGCTCGAACCTGATCTCGAGCTCCGCCAAGGGTCAGGAATATTTCATGAAGCATTTACTGGGCGCTTCGGACAGCCTGCTCTCGACGCCGAATGAAGAGAATAAGCCGGAGGAAATGGTCTGGCGCGAAGAAGTCGAAGGCAAGCTGGATCTGCTTGTTGCCTTGGACTTCCGGATGACATCAACTCCGATGTACGCAGATGTAGTCCTTCCTGCAGCAACCTGGTATGAGAAAACGGACTTGTCTTCAACCGATATGCATCCTTTTGTGCATCCGTTTAATCCGGCAGTGGATCCCCTCTGGGAATCCCGGTCGGACTGGGATATATACCGAACGATTGCCGAAGTCTTCTCAGATATGGCGAAGACCCATCTTCCGGGAATATATAAGGACCTGGTCACCACACCGCTCTCTCATGACTCCATAAGCGAGATCGCCCAGCCATACGGTGAAGTGAAGGATTGGCGCAAGGGGGAGATTGAGGCCATACCTGGCAAAACGATGCCGAATCTGACGGTGGTCGAGCGGGACTATACGAAAATTCATGACAAATATATAACGCTCGGTCCGAACCTGGCTACAGGTAAAGTCGGAGCGCATGGCGTCAGCTTCTCGGTAGCCGAGGAGTATGAAGAGCTGAAGCGTTTGAACGGAACTTATTACGATGACACGATCAAGAATGGCCTGCCCAAACTTCATACGGCGCGAAATGCGGCGGATGCCATTTTGAATCTGTCTTCCGCCACGAATGGCAAGGTATCGCAGCGAGCCTGGGAATCGGCGGAACAGGACACCGGCGTGCAGCTAAAAGACATTTCCGCGGACCGCGCCGCAGAGCGCATCACGTTCCAGAGCATTACGGCCCAGCCGCGGGAAGTCATTCCGACGCCGGTATTCAGCGGATCGAACAAAATGGGCAGAAGATACTCCCCGTTCACAACGAATATTGAACGGCTTGTGCCGTTCCGTACGCTGACCGGCAGACAGCATTTTTATATCGATCACGAAATTTTCCTGCAGTTTGGAGAGGCGCTGCCGGTGTATAAACCGACGCTTCCGCCAATGGTATTCGGACCGCGCGACAAGCAGATTACCGGGGGGAAGGATACACTCGTGCTCCGATATCTGACGCCGCATGGCAAATGGAACATTCACAGCACCTATCAAGATAATCTGCACATGCTGACGCTGTTCCGCGGAGGCCCGACGGTATGGATTAACAACGATGACGCAGCGGCTCACGACATTCAGGACAACGATTGGTTGGAAGTATACAACCGCAACGGGGTCGTCACCGCTCGCGCCGTCGTCAGTCACCGGATGCCGAAAGGCACGATGTACATGTATCACGCGCAGGATAAACACATCAACGTGCCGGGCTCGGAAATTACGAAGGATCGCGGCGGCAGCCACAATGCGCCGACGAGAATACATGTGAAGCCGACCCAGATGGTTGGGGGTTATGCGCAGCTCAGCTATGGATTTAACTACTACGGACCGATCGGCAACCAGCGGGATGTGTACGTGGCTGTCCGCAAAATGAAAGAGGTGGATTGGCTTGAAGATTAAGGCACAAGTCGCCATGGTTATGAATCTGGATAAATGCATTGGCTGCCATACGTGCAGCGTCACCTGCAAGAGCACCTGGACGAATCGTCCGGGTGCGGAATATATGTGGTTCAACAACGTGGAAACGAAGCCGGGCGTAGGCTATCCGATCCGCTGGGAAGACCAGGAGAAGTACAAGGGAGGCTGGACGTTGAAAAAGGGCAAGCTGCAGCTGAAATCCGGCAGCAAGCTGTCCAAAATCGCGCTCGGCAAAATCTTTTACAATCCGGATATGCCGGAAATGAAAGATTACTATGAGCCGTGGACCTATAACTATGAGCATCTAACCAATGCCGGGGAGAAGAAGCATCAGCCGGTGGCCCGTCCGAAATCGGCGGTAACCGGCGAGACGATGAATCTGGAATGGGGTCCGAACTGGGAAGATGATCTGGCGGGAGCCCATGTGACCGGCCCGAAGGATCCGAATATCGAAAAGATCGAGGAAGAAATCAAGTTCAACTTTGAGCAGACTTTCATGATGTATCTGCCCCGCCTGTGCGAGCATTGCCTGAACCCGAGCTGCGTAGCGTCCTGTCCTTCCGGTGCCATGTACAAGCGGGATGAAGACGGCATCGTCCTGGTGGACCAGGAAGCCTGCCGCGGCTGGCGGTACTGCATGACGGGCTGTCCGTACAAAAAGGTGTATTTCAACTGGAAAACGAATAAAGCCGAGAAATGCACCTTCTGTTTTCCGAGAATTGAAGCCGGGCTGCCTACGGTATGCTCCGAAACCTGTACAGGACGTATCCGGTACTTGGGCGTGCTGCTGTACGATGCCGACAAGGTACAGGAGGCAGCCTCCATGCCGGATGAGAAGGATCTCTATCAGGCCCAGTGCGATCTGTTCCTGGACCCGCATGATCCGGCAGTGATCGAGCAGGCGCGCAAGGACGGATTAACCGAAGAATGGATCGAAGCTGCCCAAAACTCGCCCGTATATAAACTGGCCATTGAATACAAGCTGGCCTTTCCGCTCCATCCGGAGTATCGGACGCTGCCAATGGTTTGGTACGTGCCGCCGCTCAGTCCGATCATGAACTATTTTGAAGGCAGGGATTCGATCGAGAATCCGGACATGATTTTCCCGGCGATCGAGGAGATGCGTACACCGATTCAGTATCTCGCGAATCTGCTCACGGCAGGGGACACGGTGACGGTAAAGGAAGCCCTGCAAAAAATGGCGATGATGCGTTCTTATATGCGCGCGCAATCGTCAGGGACTGAGTTTGATGAGACACGGCTAGAACGGGTTGGGTTGACCGCCCATCAAATGACGCAGATGTATCGGCTGCTCGCCATCGCTAAATACGATGACCGGTTTGTGGTCCCGACTTCGCATAAAGAAAGCCATATGGATGTTTACCGTTCACAGGGCTCCGAAGGCTTCAGCGCAAGCTGCGGCGGCTGCGGTCCGGAAGGTCTGCAGGGCAAAACGGGCAAAGAGCTGTACGAAGAAAACTTCTATGGGGGGATCTGGCGTGATTAATCTCGGAAAGCTGCATGATTATAAACATGTTTTCGGTTTTTTCGCTCAGCAGCTCACGTATCCGGAGAAGCTGGATTTCCATCCGTCGGTCATGGAGGAGTCGCTTGGCTCCTCGGACCCGGCCTACGAATCCGTCAGAACGTACTGGACGGCCATGCATGAATACAGCATGGAAGAGATTGAAGAGCTGTACGTCCAGACCTTCGACTTTCAGGCGAAATCTACATTGTACATGACCTTTTATAAATTTGAAGATGGCCGGGAACGTGGCCAGATGCTCGCCAAACTTAAAGAGACGTATGAGATGTTTGGCCTGGGCATCGCGGGCTCGGAATTATCGGATTATCTTCCGCTGATGTGCGAGTTTATATATGCGGCGAATTGGCAGGGTCGCGAGAAGGAAGTGGCAGCGAGCCTGGATTTGATGCTGGCTGTTATGGAAGACGGCACCTATCATCTGCTGAAAGCTTTGGAGAAGTATAAGAGTCCGTATCTTCATCTCATTCAAGGTCTGCGTGAGACGTTCAAAGCATGTTTCAATCAGGAGGCGGCAGATCATGAGCATGATTAATCAGTTTCTGTGGGTCATCTTTCCCTATATCTGCCTTGCTGTGTTTATTGTCGGTCATATTTACCGTTACCGTACAGACCAATTCAACTGGACGGCAAAATCCAGCGAGTTTATCGAGAAGAAACATCTCAAGCTGGGCAGTCTCATGTTTCATTTAGGCATCATACCGGTTATCGGGGGGCACGTCGCAGGCTTGGCCATCCCTCAATCCTGGATGGAGTCACTGGGCATCAGTGATCATATGTACCACATCGGGGCGGTGTATATCGGAAGCGCATTTGGCTTTCTAACCCTGGCAGGTATGGTACTGTTAACTGCCAGGCGGTTCACCATTCGAAATGTGCGAAAACTGAGCAGTGCTTCCGATATGATGGTTAATGTCCTCCTGCTGTTTATCGTATTTATGGGGATGTACAGCACGCTGGTTACGAACGCGGTACAGCCGGAATTCAATTATCGGGAGTCGGTATCCGTGTGGTTCCGTGGATTGTTTATGCTCCGTCCGGATGCTTCATTGATGGTGAATGTGCCGCTGGCGTTTAAAATTCACATTTTGGCCGGATTTGGTATTTTTGGCTTATGGCCGTTTACTCGATTGGTGCATGTGTGGAGTGTTCCGTTGAATTATGTGGGTAGAAGATATATTCTGTATAGAAAGCACCGTAAATTTGAATCGTAGAGCGGAAGAAGGCTTTTTGGCCTTCTTTTCTACGTCAGAGGAGTAATGGAAATGAAGAATCAGCCGATCTTTAACTACCAAAGTGAAATGGATAAGCTTCGTGCCCGGTTTCAATTCGATTTCGTGTCCATGGCATTGGTGCAGCCGGCTGAAGACCGATTTGTATTGACCTGGCAGTATGCCTCGGGAAATATAAACGAGAGGTATAAGCGCATCGTTTTACATTCCGGCAAAGGCATCGCCGGCATGGTGTTTAAGACAGGAAAACCGATGCTGATTCAAAACGTGAATGCTGATATTGAATCAAGGGACTTGTATAATTACCCGATTATCGTTGCCGAGCAGTTGAAAAGCCTTGGTGCAGTACCGCTGTGGGAAGGCTCTCGCGTCAGGGGTGTTTTGCTTGTGGGATACCGCAAGGAAAACGTGCTGGATCCAATGTCCTTTGAGTCGTTTCAGGAAGGAATAGGAACGGAATTTGGTGCTTTTTATGCCAAGGAGGTATCACAGCCTTGATTCAAATGACGGATGAGCATTTAAGCGAATTGCTTAGAAACATGTATCATAATAGCATGGAAGCCATTTTTTTTATTGACGAAAAGGGCAGCGTGGTGGCTATGAATCCGGCTGCAGAGAACATCCTTGACATTGAAGTGATCGAGAGGATGCATTCTGGTGCGGATGGTTCCTTCTGCCAAACCTGCAAAGGGTACACCGATGAACAGGATCTCATAACCTGCTCCACATGCTATCTGGATTATCCGGATGGCGAGTTTTCGTCGTTCCAAGTCTATCTTAAGACACGCGGCGAAGGAATCGTTCCCTATGCGGCCAGTTACCATATCATCGATGAAGCTCGCGGCATCCGGGTGATGATGCTTCTCGACCTGACGAAGCAGCAGAAGACACAGGAAATGCTGCAGCGGACGAATATGCTGAAATATGTCATCAAGGCACAGGAGGACGAGCGCAAGCGGATATCCCGCGAACTGCATGATAGCGTGGCTCAAGAGCTCTTAAGCTCGCTGGTCGACCTGCGCGTCGTTAAATATATGAATGTGGGCGAGGATGTGCTCAAGAAACTGCACCAGACCGAGGTGTCTTTAACCAGGCTTCTGGATGATATCCGGCATTTATCCGTTGAACTCAGACCGGCTTCATTAGATGATTTGGGGCTTGAGGCTGCATTCCGCTCCCATTTTAAATGGATTGGAAAGAACTACGGAGTGCTTGTTGAATTCTCTGCGGAGTTAGCGGCAGCCCGCTACGGCAGCGAGATTGAAACAGTTGTGTACCGGGTATGCCAGGAAGCGGTGCTGAATGCCATGAAATATTCAGGAACGGATGAGGTACATGTACGCTTATGTGAAGTGAATGGCTACCTTCAGTTAACCGTCCTGGACCGTGGAGTCGGGTTTAATATGGTCATTGATGAAGCTAAGGGAACCGGACTGGGACTGTACGGGATGCGCGAACGCGCAGAGCTCGTCGGTGGTCAGTTTATTTTGCTTTCCGCTCCCGGTGAGGGTACGACGATTCAGCTTAACATTCCGCTTACGAATGGTGACGACAAGCTGGAGGTGATGGGTACATGAAAATTGTGATTGCGGATGATCATGCCGTGGTCCGCAGCGGGTTTTCCATGATTCTGAATTACCAGGAAGATATGGAGGTCGTCGCGACGGCGGCAGACGGCATGGAGGCTTACACCATGGTGGCGAAGCACCGGCCGCATGTGCTATTGATGGATTTAAGCATGCCTCCCGGCGAAAGCGGACTGATTGCAACCGGCAAGATCAGCAGTGAATTTCCAGACACGAAAATTCTGATTCTAACCATGTATGATGATGACGATTACCTGTTTCATGTTTTAAAAAACGGTGCTTCAGGTTACGTACTGAAAAATGCGCCGGATGATGAATTAATCTCCGCCGTCCGCATGGTGCATAAGGGAGGGACCTATATCCATCCCCAGATGGCTACTTCCCTGGTTCGGGAGTTTATTAAGAAAGATAGCGAGAGCGCGGAACAAGATCCGTTTAACAGTCTGTCCAAACGGGAGATTGAGATCCTGCCCTTGATCGCCAAGGGTTATGGCAATAAGGAGATTGCGGAAAAACTTTTTGTATCGGTCAAGACGGTGGAAGCGCACAAAGCCAAAATTATGGACAAGCTGAATTTGAAAAGCCGCCCGGAGTTAGTGGAATATGCATTGAAGAAAAAATTGCTAGATTTTTAGTCCTTACGTATATAAAAGGGCGCAATAAAGGGTTGTTGCTTTAAGGAATAGGGAAGTTCCCCGGAGAGATTCAGGGAACTTCCCTATTAGCATTGTGAATAGGTGCACGTACAATAGGAGCTGGGGATCAATTGCCATTCATTACGCTTTAGAAAAGGTGATGGAAATGATCAAAAAGCTGCAGCTTCCGCTGCAAACAATGAATCTGGTGCTTGGCTTTATGGTATGGGTCATCATCTCCGCGCTCTTGCCGTTTATTCGAGAAGATATCTCCATTCCGGCGGACCGGCTCGCTATTCTGACGGCTATTCCGGTGGTGCTGGGTTCGGTCCTCCGGATTCCGCTTGGCTATTACGCCAATGTCGTGGGAGCACGAATTGTTTTTATCGTCAGCTTTATCCTGCTGCTGTTTCCGGTTTATTTTATCAGCTCGGCTTCATCCTTTACGCATTTGGTCATCGGTGGCTTGTTTCTGGGGATCGGAGGGGCCGTGTTCTCGGTCGGTGTGACCTCATTGCCTAAATACTATGCGAAAGAAAAGCTGGGACTCGTAAATGGGATTTACGGGATGGGCAACATTGGCACCGCCATTACCACGTTTGCTGCACCGGTCATCGCGACTCAGATCGGATGGTCCAAAACCGTCCAGCTGTACTTAATTCTGCTGCTGATATTTGCCGTGCTAAATGCACTCTTAGGTGACCGTAAAGAAATCAAGGTGAAAACACCGATTATGGAACAGATCAAGGGTGTATATAAAAATGAAAAACTGTGGTTTTTCTCTCTTTTTTATTTCATCACATTCGGTTCGTTCGTAGCCTTTACGGTGTACTTGCCGAACTTCTTGGTTACCCATTTCGAGCTTGCGAAGGTGGACGCCGGGATGCGGACGGCAGGATTCATTTTGGTAGCCACTTTATTACGTCCTGTAGGCGGCTGGCTTGCGGATAAATTTAAACCGTTGTTCTTATTAATGGGCATATTCTTAGGGCTCACGGCTGCGGCCATCCTGTTGGCATTCTCTCCATCCATTGGCTTATATACGGCCGGATGCTTAACCATTGCCGTTGGTGCCGGTCTCGGAAACGGCGTTATTTTCAAACTCGTGCCCCTTTATTTCAACAAGCAGGCGGGCATTGTGAACGGTATCGTGTCCATGATGGGCGGCCTTGGCGGATTCTTCCCGCCGCTGATGCTTTCCTTTATCCATTCGGCCACAGGGCAGTATTCCATTGGATTCATGGCCTTATCGCAGGTTGCGCTTGCCAGTTTCGTTATTGTGGTATGGATGTACTACCAGGACAAACTTTCCGTGCAATCCGAGGTGTTTAACTCCACCGGCCAGGGGATTCTGGTTACGGATTCGAACGGTAGGATCAATGCCGTCAATCCGGCATTCACGAAGTTAACCGGATATTCGGAGGAGGAAGTGCTCGGCAAAAATCCGAGCGTATTGAAGTCCGGAAGACAATCACCGGCGTTTTATCAGGCGATGTGGTCTGAAATCAGGGAACACGGGAGCTGGCAGGGGGAGATTTGGAACCGCCGGAAAGACGGAGAAGAGTACTTGGAGCTACTTACGATTAACGCGGTAAAGGACGAATCCGGTGACATCGTACAATATGTGGGTACCTTCAGCGATATTACTTATTATCCGCCTGGCCGTTGTTCGAATGGCTGAAGATATGAATCAGGATTGGTATGAGTTGATGGATTGGAGAGGGAGAGACGCATGAAAAAGACGAGGATTGTCATCCCACGGGAGCATGGCGGCTGGGCTATGGTCAGTGTACCCTATATCATAGGAATGGCGGCAGCCAAGCCGGTTCTGCTGCACCTTCCGCTATTTTTGGCCTGGTTATGTTTATATATGGCATCCTATCCGTTTCTGCAATCCTTAAAGAAGACGTCCCAACGTAAAACTTGGATATCCTGGGGGATCGTTTATGCCCTTATCGCCGTTGTTTTTCTGATTCCGGTGCTTGTCTTCAAGCCGTCGATGCTCTGGTTTGCACCTGTGCTGCTCATCCTGATCATGGTGAATGTTTGGCATGTCCTTAAGAAAGCGGAGCGTGCGCTGTTAAATGATATTTGCGCGATTCTGCTGTTCTGTACCGGAGGTGCCGCTGCTTATATGCTGGGGGGCGGTGGTTTCGATCCGATGCTTGCCGCCGTCATTGTGTATAATTTCCTATATTTCACGGGCACCGTGTTCTTTGTCAAATCGGTATTCCGTGAGCGGAAAAACAGGCGCTGGACGATATACGCAAGAATATATCATGCCGTCATGTTGGTTCTGCCGATCATCTTCGGGAATCCGTGGATGTATCTGCCATTCGTATTTCCGTTCATTAAGACGTTACTGTATTCCGGAAAAGCAATGAAACCGATGAAGGTCGGAATCATCGAGATTGTGGGTTCCGTTCAGTTTTTATTGCTGTCCATGATCTTGATGTAGTCTGCCGTTTTCATAAAAATCGATTCCATCGTCCATTCTGTTATAATAAGTGAAGGTATACAGAAGGGAACGATGTTCATATGACATATACAGCGCAGCAGGTGGCCGAATGGATGGTGGAGGAAATCCGGTTTACGGGTAATTTGTATCAGACAGAGGCCATCCGCTATGTACGCGAGAACTTCGGGGAAGAGTTTGTTTTCGTTAACGAAAACGGTAATGCCTCACTGTCCAAGGAAGTGAAGAAGGCATTCCGCAAACTGCATGGCGGTCGGATCGCTTGGGATCGTGACGGATTCATGTGGGCATGGACGTAGTCTTACTGTGGAAAAATAATAAGGGCTGGAGCGGCTTGAGGGCCATCCTGCCTATCATAATGAAAAACAGCTGCCTTGAAACCAGGGCAGCTGTTTTCCATCTTGACTTATTTGATTCGGTGAATCGTGAATTGTCCGGTTGAAGCGTGCAGGGTTTTCACAGCCTGCTCCGGGTCCAACTGGCGATGCCGCTCAAGCGCATAACGGAACTCGTAGAAGCCGCCGAGCGTCGCCTTGAAGTTGGTTTCCCAGTAGTTGGTCAATATCCAGGCATACGTGGAAGGACGGCTGTCCGCAGACTGCATGGTGTGGAGCAGCCGGGGGGCGTGCTCCAGCGTTCCCAGCTGTACGAGCGGCGTGTCTGTCATGGACAGAATGAGCGCTTCCCGTTCTTTGGCCGAGTGCCAGAATATTCCCTCTTGGACACTGGTGTAATCCAGGCAGGTTCCGGGAATCTGATCCTTCCATGGCCGGACATGACAGCCGGCTTTTTCTACATATAGCTCGGCTTCAGTGCCCATAGTGAATGGCAAAGCCACGTAAACATTCTCCGGTAGCCAGACGCTGTCCTTGTGGAAGCGGACGGACACCTCGACACGAGGTTGGTTCGCATACATCTTGATGTGTAGGGCATAGTAGCTGAGCCCTTTCACGTCAAAGACCAGCTCCACCAGGGCAAACAGCGGTCCGTTGTCCAGCACGGTGACTCGGGTCAAGCGTCCGGTATCCTGCTGGACGTTCGTGCCCTTCCGGTTGCGTCCCATGCGGCGGCGGGTTGAGCATATTTCGGACGGATTATGCTCATCCTGTGCCGGCGTTACCTCGTACACGGGGGTGAATGGCGCGTGCTCGCGTGCATCGTCCAGCAGGTCTGCCGAGCGTGTCTTATCGATCCATGCCGTAATGCCTTCGTTCATCTCCCATTCGATCCGGAAGGATTCGGATTCGATCGAACGCTTGCCCACAACGATTGGATATGGAGTTATGGGCTGAGATTGGATGTCGGCAATTCCTTCGCATGCAATCGGTTCGGTGTTGCGCGCAGTCACCATGTTCCCGGAAGCGGAGAGTGCATCCGGTGTTTCGTGCGGATGGATGTACAAGATCCGGGACTCATCCGGTTTAAGTGAGAGCTGCGTGACAAGCGCCCCCGTGTGTGCCAATTGGTACGGTAATGCCTGTCCGGTCGTTTCGTCGATGAGCTCGAACTTTTTCTTCAAGATCACATGTTCCCAACCATCCAGCGGGATGGCGACCTGCAGCGTCGCCGCGGCCGACTCCGTGTTGATCACCTCGTAGCGCAAGGGACGATGAGGGGCAAGCAGTGCGCCCTGACGGGCAACAAGCGTTTTATCCAGCGCCCGGTAAGCCAGCTTGCTGGCTTCAGCCGCATAGGCTTGCTTCCGCACCTCCAGCATTTGCACCTGCGGGTGCCATGGCTCATACACGGAGGAATGATAGCCCCATGTATGCTCGGCGTACATGGTCAGTGCTTGTGAGGCATCCTCGATCTCGGTCAGGCTTGCCGCACCATGGACCGGATCGAGCCGCTTGACCTTGCGAAGGGTGCGCTGGGCATCCCGGTAAATCTGGGTATGCATCGCTGTTGAAGCCACCCCATCGGTCCACCAGTCCGGCCAATCCCCCCGGTGTACCGGAAGCGCGGACAGGTCCTCCTGTTTCAATGCTGCAAAAAATTCGGACAGCGTAGCCATCTTAATGGTGATTTGGTCGCCGTATTGTTCATTCCAATTCGTAATCCACTCCGCGATATCCGCATTCGGGGATGCATTGTCCGTGCCTAGGCCTGAGACCATGACCGGAACGAAGGAGTAGGGGTAGGATTCCTGCTCGAGATTCCATAAATACCGGTTAATCCGTAAAGCAGCGATGTCGTTATGACGTTGTTCAGGCTCCATCAGGTTATGCTGAAGCTCGTCTTTGATGATGTATTTACCCAGTGCATCCGGACAGAACCCGAGCTCGTTGCCGAACATATAATGTTCGCCGTTCCAAACAAGCAGCTTGCCGCCACTTGGACTTTCCCACCAGAACGGCGTTTGTTTGCGGCCCAGCGGATACATGCCGTGATGCGTATGGATGCAGGAAAACAGGTGCTCGATGTTATGTTGCAGCAGGCTTTCGGCATACCCCCAGCTGTACCCGTTAATGTCGGCGGTCATGGCGCTGTCGATCCGATGTCCGAAGGTCTCCGCGAACCTTTGCGCCTTGCCGTGATTCCGCAGAAGGAGGTCGAAATCCGGGAGCTCGGTCATATTGAGATAGGTTCCGGACAGTTCGATATCGCCACGTTTCACCGCTTGTTGAAAAGCTTCTTTCTCTGCCGGAGTTGCTTCTTCGAGAAATTTCTCCACGGCCCAGAAGGTCTCGCAGGTCCAGCGGAATGTTTTCCATTCCGGGCGCTCCCCGCGGTGTGCGGCTTCCGTGATGTCTAGTGCCTGGCGGATAAAATCCACATGGTACTGCTCAATTCTTTCTTGGCGCTCGGTGTAGCCGATATCTGTGTGGGAATGATGGATGACATAGATCGTCCAGGGGCGGGCGGGTCGATGACCGCCTTGCGTGGATAGGTTCATAATATTGGTGACCTCCTATAAATTAATTGGGAGCGGAAACATGATGATCCGGATCCCCGAATAACTTCTCAATGCCGTTAAACACAGCCGCCGTTCCATCTGCGAGAGTATGAACCGGAACGGCATGCCTGCTTAAAGCTAGCTGGATTTCCCTTTCCCATAAGGGCAAGCTGTACGAGATTTGTCCCCCTAGCACTAGGCGGCTAGGTTTGAACTCGGATAGATAAGGGAGAAGCATCTCTCCTAGCTTGGTGCCGTATTCCCGAAATACATCCTGAGCTTGCGTGTTACCGCCCTTGGCTGCTTCAGCGAGGTCGGCTACATCGATCCCGTCGGTCAGGAGACCCCGCTTCGAAGCCATGTTCAGAATGCCCCTTCTCCCGAAATAGCTGTCCACGATGTGATCCCGGTAAGGCTCCGCAAACAGCATTCCGCTGCTTGGGATACCGTGTCTACCGGCTACGATTTGACCATTCTCCACAAAGGCAGAGCCAAGGCCTGTACCGAGCGTAAGGCATAGGAGACGCTCCGATGGGAACCGGATGGAGGCCCCAAGCCCGAACATGAAGGCGTCATTCCCGAACCGGATATCGGCCGCAGTCAGACGATTCATTGTGACACCCGGGAAGGATGACTTGAGTCTCTGAAATTCGAAACGGAGCAGATCCCGAACCGACAGCTTGAACAGGGCTTCATATTTGCCGATGCCTTGAAGAAGCGCGATGCCCTTTGCATAATCGAAGGGCCCCGGAAAAGCAAAGCCGATCCGGATCGAATCGTAATAATCCAATGGCCGGAAGGCCGAAGCGTAATAGGTGATCAAATCATGACAGGCTTGAGCAAAGCTGGCGATTGTATCCGCCGCGGCTCCTTGGGATTCTGAAGGCCGGGTTAGGAACGAGCCGGGGATTAGCTGCCCGTTCACGATGAGCGCTCCCTTCAACGCAGTGCCGCCAGCATCGAGCGCGATCGTGATAGGGGCAGGAGAAGGCACGCTTTCTGGATCGGCGCTATCATTGCGGCTCATTGAGTCTCCCCACTTTCGGTTGCCCAGTGAGGCGGAAGAAGCGGAAGATTCCACTCCGGATTGACTCTGGCGGCGATCAAGGTGCACGGGGAGCCGGACAGGTTCTCCAGACGGTATTCTCCCACACATGCCGGGACGATGTAGGATTCCGCATAACCCCATTCAACGGCCGCACCCTCGTCCGCTGCCGGTACAAGGCGGACACGTTCACCTTCCACAAGGTTGTACATGACGAATTCTCCTTGTGTGTCTGCATTCCATGTTTCATGCAGGGTCAGCCTGCTAACCTGGAATAGCAGATCATCCCGTTGACCGAGCAGTTCCTCCGCACTACGGCCTTGACGGCTTATGACGGTTGGCTGGGCGATAAGTCCGCTTTCTACCGCTGACGTATTCATGGCGTCATTGATATTGTGGTGTGCATGCTCAGGGTTCATCGGGCGCGGCTTGCCATCTGCGTCCATCCGTAAGTAATCGTAGATCTTGAACGTGAACCACCAGGTGGTTGAGGAGATTTCCAGCACCAGATTATCCCTGCCAGAGCAGTGGACCGTGCCTGGTGGAATGAGGTAAAGACCCCCTGTTTGCGAATCGTACTCGTTAACGTAGTCGGAGAGCTGAAGCGGCTTTTCCTGAAGCTGGGCGTCTTCCACTGCTTCAAGCAGACGTCCGCCGCTAATTCCTTCCTTCAGCCCGAGATACACCTTGGCTCCCGGGGCATTCCGCATGATGTAGTACGACTCTTGCTGCGTCATATGTTCATTGAACCGTGACTCGGCATATTCTTGCAGCGGATGCACCTGCAGCGATAGCTCGCCGCCCTGCATTGTATCCAGATAATCAAACCGGATCGGGAAATAATCGCCGAATAGCCTGACATTACGCTTTCCCATGATCTCTTGAGGCGCTGCCTCCATCAGCAATGTGAACGGAATCTCGAAGGTGATATCCTGCACGCACAGCAGAAGCGTATTCTCGGGAGCGATGGGCTCAAAGCTCCAGGCGCAGTTCGGCCATTCGTCGGGAAGGCCGCATAATTCCTTAAGGTATTGACCACCCCATATTCCCGGGGCAAAAAACGGCTTGACCCGAAACGGCTGCTGACTCGCTTTATGCAGTACGTTTGCCAAGGTTGCTGCCGGCAGCCACACCGGCTCTTCCGGACGATTGAAGTCCATGTAGAACGCTTTATTGTCCGAGCGTTCGGCATGGGTATAATGGGCTAACCAGTCACGACGGTAAGTCTCCCAGACGGGCCATTCGAGAAATAAACAATTCTTGTAAGTCTCAACCTTGTCGTGGGAGATGCCCAAGCCGAAGCTGCCCATCTGCTGGGCATGACGCCGCTGCTGGTTTTCGCGGGAGTAATCGGCGTAGAAACGAAGGTCGGGGGTCCGGCCTTCAAGCAGCGAAGCGCCGGGTCCGTGCAGTACGTATATGCCGCGCATCGCGTCAGATTCAAGCGCACTTTTTTTCAAGGCAGACCGTGCATCCTGTTGAAAATATTGAATGGGACGTACATCGGTTGCTTTATAGCCGAATGCCCGGTTGTCAGTCAGATAAGGAGCCATCTCGGCCCGGAGCTCGGCTTCGGGTTTGACATAATCGGACGTGGAATCGCATGTGAAGGTGATCCCTTCTTGCTCACAGGTTTGCTGAAGCTTTGCCAGAAGTTTATCGAAATCCGCGCCGTGTGTTCCGTCAAGCGTAATGAAGATACTGCTCTTTTCTTGCACTTCATGCTGGGATTTTTGTTTGTAGGTCGATAGGATCAATGAACACCATGAGTCGATCCCGCTCTTCATGAATTGGGGTCCGTTTCGAAAGTCCAAGTGGTTGATCGGGTGTGATTGAAAGGCTGTTGCAGGTTTCATGGATAGATGGATCCTCCCTTCCGGAATGTCTGTTACGACTTCATTGTAGAAGGCAAGGGAGGATCCGTCTTTATAAAAAGAGGAAGTGTTTTTGTACGATCAGGACATCGACGTCTCTAGCCGCTAAAGCTCGGAGTCGTAACGACCTTCCGAAAACTGCGACCGCCGGAAGCGGGCCGGGGTTACACCAAGTTTAGATGTAAACACCCGGGTGAAGTAGTGCACGGACTCGAATCCGCAAGAGATGGCAATCTCTTTGATCTGCCGGTCTGTATTCAGAAGCAGGTGTTTAGCCTGCTGCACACGCTGCTCCTGCACATAATGAACAAAGGATTGATGTCCGTATTTCCGGAACAGTCTTGTCAAATGACGGGTCGTAACGTGAAGATGGCCAGCCACCCGCTCCAGCGAGAGCGGCTCGCCCAGATTATCCTTGATAAACAATTCGGCCTGATGAAACATCGAAGCTCCTTCTTCGTTTGCTCCACCATCGGAAGGTTCTTGGTAGAAACCGGGGCCGTGGGCTGCCAGAATCGATAATATGAGTGAAATAGCCATGCTGTTCAGCATATGCGGCGGGTGCTGCTTACCGCCAGAGCCCGACTGAAACACGGATAACAGCGAAAGCCACAAGAGTCCAGGCGCTTGCCCGGCACCTTCCTGAAGCACCGGAATGCCTTGGCTGGCTAACCTTCGGAAAGCAGCCGTATGGAAATCGTTGTTTGCCGATTCATCCAGCTCAAAGGCAACATAACATAAGGCCAAGCCTTCTCTGCTCTTAATTTGGTGCTGGACCCCCGGCCTTGAGAGAAACAGGGTGCCTGGATGAAGATGGAACTCTGTCTCGTTTTCGATATACGATCCACGGCCTGTCAACACGTAACAGGCTTCAAAAAAAGAATGCCTATGCTCCGTATTATCGTAGTGGCGCGGCATAAATCCCCAGTAGTGGATCCGGATGCTCAGTTCCTGCTGATCGATACGGTTCAGGGTTCGGTTTAATATGGAATTGGCCCGTTTAAATAACGGGATGTAAGTTTCGTCATTGATTTGCATGGGAGAAAGTGCTCCTTCTGGGAATTGGCAAATATGTCTACCAAGAGTATAGGACTAAATAGTAGTTATGATCACTCTCTATTTTATATCACAGATAAGTTTTATTGAAAAAATGGGTATAGTGATGTAATGCATAGACAGCTACACATGTTCTTCATAAGTAGTTGCTATGCTATGAACATTCAATATAAGAGAGGAGTTCATCATATGTCAGCTAAGAAACGATGGAAGCCGCTTATTCTGGTTGCGTTAGCATCCCTCATCCTCATACTGGGTGCCTGCGGTAATACGAAAAGCGCAAACCCCGATAACAAGGAAAACACGGAGGCCACCGGGAACATGGATGACATGGATCATGGCAGCATGAACCATTCCGGCTCGGGGGAGGTTCCGGAAGGGTTGAAGCCGGCAGAGAATCCAACCTATGCGGTGGGCACCGAAGCGATCATTGAATCCGACCACATGCCCGGAATGAAGGGGGCAAAAGCAACGATTGTCGGGGCGTACGATACGACGGTGTACACGATATCGTATACGCCGACGAGCGGCGGACCTGAAGTAAAGGATCATAAATGGGTGATTCATGAGGAGATGAAGGATGCCGGGAAGGAGCCCCTAAAGCCCGGAACGGAAGCCGTCGTGAATGCGGATCATATGGAGGGAATGAAGGGAGCCACTGCCGTTATCGATTCCGCCGAACAAACGACGGTCTATATGGTGGATTTCACGACGACAACCGGCGAAGAAGTCAAGAACCATAAGTGGGTGACGGAAAGCGAGCTGGCCCCCGTACAATAGAAGTTTTATGAAAAAAAGAAAACAATCGTTCTCTATACATGAGAGCGATTGTTTTTCTATGCATGTGGCCGTACAGTTCAGCTTTCTTTGATCTGCTTCAGTGCGTCCGTCACTTCCGGATAGCGAAACTGGAAGCCGTGACGTTGGGCCTTAGCCGGCAGGATACGCTGGCCCTTTAGCAGAATGAGCGACATTTCGCCCAGGATGGCTTGGAGCATGAAAGCAGGCAGGGGGAGCCAGTGCGGACGGTGATAGACCTTGGCGATGCTCCTGCCGAATTCATCGTTCGTGACCGCATGCGGGGAAGCCGCATTCACGACTCCGGATATGTCCTCGTGCAGGATGCAATAATCGATGAGTTCCACGATATCGTCGATATGTATCCAGGAGAGCCATTGTTTGCCGCTGCCGATCTTGCCGCCTACGCCTAGTTTATAGGGCAGCAGCATTTTGGGAAGGGCTCCGCCTTTACCTCCCAGAACAACGCTGATGCGCAGCTTAATTAACCGGTCAACCGGGATGCGGTCGGCCGCTTGCTCCCATTGCAACACAACCTCGGACGGGAAATCCATAACCGTGGCAGGACTTTCCTCATCAAATGTTTCAAACTCGGATGTGCCGTAAATGGCCATCGCCGAAGCTTGAACTACGACCGGAGGTTTATGCTCCAGGCGGTCCATCAGTTCGGCTACGGAGGAGACGGTTCGTTGTCTTGACTGAAGGATTCTCTGCTTGCCTGCTTGCGTCCAGCGCTGACTAAGGGAAGAGCCAGCTAGGTTAACGATGGCATCCAAATCCTCAAACCGCTCGGGATGGGACTTCATCTCATCCCAGGTCAGATAGGATATAGGCCCGTCTTGTTGGCGATTGGGAGGAACTTCCGGCTTCGATCTTGTGACGATGATAACGTCATGTCCATCGCGCTGCCAACGCGAACACAATGCCTGCCCAATGAAACCGGTGCCTCCGCAAATGGCTATTCTCATATGAACCTCCTTATACTTTTAATTTGTCCTGAACATTATACAATCCATTATACAAAAAATGCGGTATGATTCCGTTATATGATTTTTCGGTCATTACTTCATTTTGTCCATGATTTAAATGGTAAGGGGTGCGGGATGGGACTTATAGAGAAACTTCAAACTTTGATCATCATGGGTGCGGTGGCAATCGGGCTGTTATTGGGGCAGTTTCCGGTTGTTTCGGAATATGCAGACTACGGGATCGTTCCTTTTTTGCTGCTGATGTTGTATGGATTGTTCTTGACGATACCGCTGCAGCAGTTAAGAGAGGCGTTCAAGAACATTAAGTTTCTGGGGGCGAGCACCGCCATTAATTTTATCTGGACGTCGCTGCTTGCTTGGGGACTCGGCGCTGTTTTTCTGTCGGATCACCCGGCGCTTTGGATCGGATTCATTATGTTGATGGTGACCCCATGTACCGACTGGTATTTGGTGTTTACCTCGATTGCCAAGGGGAACGTGCCCTTGTCAACATCGGTGCTGCCCATTAATCTGATCCTCCAGGTGCTGCTGCTTCCGCTATATTTGCTCTTGTTCTCCGGTACGATCGAAACGATATCGCTGGAAACATTGATCGAAAGCGTGCTGCTTGTGCTTGTAGTTCCGTTCACTCTTGCACATCTCACCCGTTTCTTGCTGAGAGCGAAGAAAGAGGCGCTGGAGCACAAGGTGCTGCCATTTTTTGGCCGGGCACAGATTGTCTTTCTATGTCTTGCCATTGTCGCGATGTTTGCGTCACAAGGGTCATACTTATTGAATCATATGGACATGATTTATATTCTCATTGTTCCGATCTTGATTTATTTTATGATGAATTACACGCTGGGCAGCGTAGTGGGCAGAATGCTGCGTTTCTCTTACGAGGATTCGGTCAGCCTCCATTTAACGATCATTGCCCGGAACTCCCCGGTAGCTCTCGCGATCGCCGTGACGGCCTTTCCGGAACAACCCGTGATTGCTCTAGCCTTGGTCATCGGCCCGTTGATCGAACTGCCCGTGCTTGCTGTTGTCTCTCAGCTGCTGCTTCTATCAAGAAGAATGAAAGTGAAGTCGATTAAATAACTGTGCTCAGACCCTATCAGGAAAGTGGCTCGGTGAATCGCAGTATCAGGATAAGCTGCAAAGCTTGAGTGAGAGAGGAACCAGAAAAACAGTTTGCCGCACCCGTTGTTATTTGAGCCAGGGGGTGAACAAACTGTTTTTTTATGCAATTGCAAGTCTGTTTCGGATCGTCACGCAAACGCTTGCCTTACAATCCCAATGGCCTGGTCCAGTTCCGCTTTGGTGATGATGAGCGGAGGGGCGAAGCGGATAATGGATTCATGGGTTTCTTTGCAGAGCAAACCGAGATCCTTTAGTGTCTCGCAGTAGGTTCTGGCTGGAACCTTCAGTTCCATGCCGATGAATAGGCCCCTGCCGCGCACCTCCTGAATATCGCGATGCCGGATGGATCGAAGCTGCTGAAGAAAATAGTCGCCGAGCTCCTTGGAGCTGCCTTCCAGCCCTTCCTCCAGGAATACATCCATGGAAGCGATGGCTACCGCGCAGCCGAGGGGATTCCCGCCGAAGGTGGAGCCGTGGGACCCCGGCTCGAATACACCGAGAATATCGGCGTCCGCCGCCACGGCAGAGACTGGGAAAACACCGCCGCCCAGCGCTTTTCCGAGGATGTACATATCCGGCATGACATCCTCCCAGTCGCAGGCAAAACGTTTTCCTGTCCTGCCGAAGCCGGTCTGGATTTCGTCCGCGAGCAGAAGAACGCGATGCTGCTTGCACAGCTCCATTGCGCCGCTAAGGTATCCGTCAGGAGGGATAATGATGCCGGATTCTCCCTGGATCGGCTCTACAAGAAAGGCGGCCGTATTCGGTGAGATGGCCTGCTTCAGCGCTTCCAGGTCGCCATAGGGGATGACTTTGAAGCCCGGCGTGAAAGGGCCGAAGTCTTCCCGATATTCGCTGGATGAGGAGAAGGAAGTGACGGTGATGGTGCGGCCGTGGAAATTACCTTCGCAGACGATGATTTCGGCCTGATTGGCCGGTATGCCTTTCTTCCGGTAAGCATAGCGGCGTGCTGCCTTGAGTGCCGTCTCAACAGCCTCGGCCCCCGTATTCATGGGAAGAATCATGTCTTTGTGGGTGAAAGCAGACAGCTTCTCGTAAAACTCGCCCAGTTGATCATGATGGAATGCGCGCGAAGTCAGTGTCACCTTATCTGCTTGTTCCTTTAAAGCGCCGATTATTCGGGGATGACAATGACCTGCATTCAGCGCTGAGTAGGCGCTTAACATATCGATGTACCGCTTGCCGTCCGAATCCGTCACATGGATGCCTGCAGCTTTGGCAATGACAATGGGTAGCGGGTGGTAGTTTCTCGCACCGTACCTTTCGGCTTTCTCGATATGTGGGTTTGAAGGGTCCATAGTGTAACCTCCTTGGGAGTCTTAAGAAACCTAACCGGCGGCTGGCACCGGATACCGCGCCAAAAAAGCCTCTCATAATCAAGTATGAGGACGCGTCACAAGATGCTTTCGCCCAGCATGGAGCCGATTAAGCCGACAAGCAGCCGGGACGTTGTCTGTCCGCGGTCCAGCAGCGGGTTGTTCTCCACGAATTCAGCCGAGGTCAGAATAGCGGATTCCGACAGCATCTCCATGGCCAGATGCGCTTCCCGGTAACTGAGTCCGCCCTGAACCGGCGTTCCCGTTCCAGGTGCGATTTTCGGATCGACACTATCGATATCGAAGGAGAGGTGAACGCCATCCGTGCCCGTTGACGCTATTCGGATAGCCTCCTTCATGACCCGGAACATGCCCATGCGGTCGATGTCCTGCATCGTGAAGCAGGTAATGCCTTCCCGACGGATGAAATCCCGTTCGCCCTGATCGAGGGAACGAGCGCCAATGAGCACTACATGCTCCGGCTTGATCGTTGATTTTACGCCGCCGATCGATGTTAGCCGTGCATCGCCTCTTCCCAAGCTGACAGCCAGCGACATGCCGTGGATATTGCCGCTTGGAGTTGTATCCGGCGTATTGAGATCGGAGTGAGCATCAATCCAGATGACGCCCAGGCTTTGATAGTGCCGGGTAAGCCCGGCTAGCGTGCCGATTGCAATGCTATGGTCACCGCCAAGGACAAGCGGGAAGACGCCCGATTGTGCCAGGGCAGACACATGAGCTGCGAGCTGCTCGTTAATCGTTATGACTTCTTTCAGATGTTTTAATTGAGGATCGTGCGTTTCATCCTTGTGTTCGGGGAGTCCAGCAAGGTCATCGACCTGGTAGGATACACCGAGCATGTCAAGCTTTCGTTTCAAGCCGGCTCCGAAAATCGCATTCGGTCCCTGGCTTGCGCCGCGGCGGGTAGCACCCCGGTCAAACGGCACCGGGACGATGGTTACGGTGGACGGAAGATTTCTCATCATAGGCTCACCTCCACTTTGTATCAGTGTATTCAGGAGCCCGGCTAAGTGACTTGGGCAAACCCCTATACAAGCTGATCCAATATGGAAAGTTGAGGTGAAGCTGCCATCAGAAAAATACCCCTGATGCATGATTCATAGGGCACCGCGGAGGGCCTTATGATCCTGTATCAAGGGTTGCAATTCGTTCATATAGGACAGTATATGAGGTCTGTCTTCCGAGAAAGTACGTCGATCGACGTTTATTTCACCGTTTTATTATAGGTCTCGATCTTGGAGCTGATCTCCTGAGCGGCTTTGTCCAGTGCTTCCTGCGCCGTTTTTTGACCGTTTAGCACTTCCTCGATGGCCGTTTCCGTCAGCTGGCGGGCTTCAGGGAACACGCCCATGACAGCGCCTTGCGTTGCCAGGTTGGCCGTCGTTTGATGCAATTGATCCACGGCCGTCTGGAATTGCGGATATTTCTCCAGGTTTTCCTTTACCAGGGTCTCTTCGTAAGCTTTAGTTGTTACCGGGAAGTAACCTGTGTTGACATGCCAGTAGGCTTGCGTTTGCGGCTCGGCCAAATATTTCATGAATTCCCAGGCTGCCTGCTGCTCTTCTTCCGATTTGTTGTTCATCAGCCACAGGCTTGCACCGCCGATAATAACGCCGCCTTCGCCGCCGTCAGCCGGTTTGGGCAGGAACGCCGTACCGACTTCGAATTTGCCTTCCGCTGCGCTGACGATTCCGCGGAGGGAAGCCGTCGAGTCCAGCGTCATGGCAATTTGACCTGCTGCAAATGCTTTTTTGGTGTCATCCGTTTTACGTCCCAGGTTCAGGAGCACCTTATCGTCCAGCATTTGCTTCCACCATTCCAGCGTCTTCACGGCAGCGCCGTTGTTGACCTGCGAAGCGGTTGCCGGGGAAGTGCGGCCATTGCCGTTGTTCAGCAGCTCAACGCCTTGATTCGCAAGGAATTGTTCCATGAGCCAGCCATAGATGGCGAAGGATGCTCCGGTTTGGCCGCCTTTTGTCAGCGCTTTTGCCGCTTCCGCTACCTCTTCGTAGGTTTTGGGAGGGTTTTCCGGGTCGAGACCCGCCGCTTTAAAAGCGTCCTTGTTGTAATACAGAATCGGGTTGGAGGAGTTAAACGGCATGGAGTACAATTTGTTGTCGAATGTATAGTAATTTTTGATATTCGGTTCCAAGGAGGAAATGTCGTATGCTTCAGCATCCATGAAGTCCTGAACCGGACGGATGGCCTTGGTATCCATCATGAAACGACTGCCGATTTCGTACACCTGGATCATGCTTGGACCGCTCTTTGATCCCAAGGAGGCCTTCAGCTTGTTCAAGCTTTCATCATACGTTCCTTGAAACACGCCCTCAACCTGAATATCCTTGTGGGCCGCATTAAAATCGGAGATCAGCTTGTCCGCGACAGTCCCGAGCTCCCCGCTCATGGAATGCCACCACACAACCTTAACAGGATCTTTGGCTGGCTCGCTGCCGGCAGCAACGGTCGTTTCTCCAGCGGCTGGCGTATTGCTGCAAGCGGCGCTGATCAGCATGAAGCAGGAAAGCAGGAGCAGCGCGAAGGACCTTTTACCAAAACGTTTCATGATCGGTTAATCTCTCCCTTTTTGAAAATAAAGTATGGTTTGATCTATCAGAAATTGCGCGGCCCGTTTCTTATCGATAACCGGCACGCAAGGCTGATTCATTATAGTCCGAATTAATATAGCGATTAGCCCTTCAACGCACCTGCCGTGATGCCGCGGACAAGCGGCTTCAAACCGAGCGCAAGCAGCAGCAGGGAAGGAAGCAGCAGAAGGAGTACGCCGGATAGAATCAAATTCCACGAATTCATCTCTTCGAACTGCAGCATGCCAATCCCGATCTGAACGGTACGCATTTCAACGCGGTTGGTGGTCAAGAGCGGCCACAGGTACATGTTCCAATTGTTCAGGAACGAGTACACGCCCAGCGTGGCAATTCCAGGTACGGATAACGGCACCACCATGCTCAGAAAAATCCGGACATGGCCGCAGCCGTCCACCCGGGCCGCTTCAAACAGCTCCTTCGGCAGCTGCAAAAAGGCTTGTCTGAGCAGGAAGGTTCCGAAGGCGGTTGCCAGGAATGGAACGATAAGCCCCTGGTAGGTATCGAGCCAATTCAAGCTTTTGACCGTCAGATAGTTCGGGATCATGATCACTTCCCACGGGATCATCATGGTGGCGAGAAAGAGGCTGAACAGCAGCGTTTTACCCGGGAACCGGAGGAAGGCAAAGGCGTATGCCGCCAGGCTTGCGGTCACGATCTGCCCGACCATGATGGCAATGGAGACGACCAGGCTGTTCCCGATAAAGGTAAGGACAGGGATCGTATCGATCACCTTGGCGAAATTGGACAGATTGATGGCTTCCGGAAGCAGAGGCGGCGGATAAACGGCCGATTCAGCCTCGCTCATAAGCGATGTCGACAAGGTGTATAGAAGCGGAAAGGCAACGACCAGCGAACAGAGAAGCAGCGCGAAGTAGATGAAGCTTTTGGGCATGAGACGCATGTTCATTGGTAATGCACCTTCTTCTCCACGAATTTAAATTGAAAGACGGTCAGCAGCAGAATGATCGCAAACAGGATGAGCGCTTGCGCACTGCCGATGCCGAAGCGGAAGTTGACGAATGCATCCTGATAGATATTGAACACGATGACGTTGGTGCTGTTCATCGGACCGCCCTTGGTCAGGATGTTGATCTGTCCAAACGCTTGGAAGGCGCCAATCACTGACACGACGGATGTGAAGAATAACGTAGGGGAGATCAGCGGCATCGTAATCCGGAAGAAGGTTCTTAACGGACCGGAACCGTCAATCTTGGTACTGTCATAGATATCCTCGGATACGCCCTGCATGCCGCTCAGCATCAGGATGTAATTAAACCCAAGATTCATCCAGACCGTCATGATGGCAACGGAGATCATGGCCCATTTCGGATCGGTCAGCCATTGGATGGGCTGCGTGCCCAGTTGCGACAGGAAATAATTCAGCATGCCCATAGTCGGATGGTAGAGGATCATCCAGATCATCGAGCCGGTACCGACGGACACGGCCATGGGCAGCGAGAATATAAAACGGAATATTTTCATGCCTTTCAGTTTATTATGCGTCAGGGCTGCGAGCAGTATGGCGGCTGCCATGCCGGTCGGGACCGTCAGTACGATAAACAGCAGTGTGTTGCCGAAGCTGGTATAAAACATCTCGGAGGCCAGTATCTCCTTGAAATTATCGAACCCTACGAATTCGGCTACCCGGCCTTGAGGATCGGTCAGGAACAAGCTCAGATAGACGGATTTGAGCAGCGGATAGAACAGAAATAGACCGAAAATGAGCAGCGATGGTGCTAGACATGCATAAGCGAGCATGATTTCCCTGCGTCTTGTTTTCTTGATAGAGATCGGTTTTGCGGCTGTCGAAGGCCCAGCTTCGCTAACCGGCGGCGTCAGAGAATGACCCGGAGAGGGAAGCATAAATTCTTTTTCCATAATCATGTTTACCTCACTTTCCTGCTTGGCCTTACAGGTATTGAGTATAGGAGCCGGATGTAAACTCCAGTAAAGGTTTTTGTAAGAATACCGTAATTTATTGCTGGCCATGTTATTACTGAAGGTGGGTTTGCCAATACCCGGTACAAAAATATTCCAATCCTCAAAAGCTTGCAGGTTAAAAAAAAATGTGATATGTTATAGCTGTAACCGGTTACACATGAATGAGGTGATGACGGTAATGGCAACGATCAAGGATGTGGCAAACCGGGCTGGCGTGTCCGTGGCCACGGTTTCACGGGTTTTAAATGGAAACGGTTACGTGCATGAGGACACCAGGTCCAAGGTAGAACAAAGCATTCGCGAGCTGAATTATACGCCGAATGAAGTAGCACGTTCTTTATATAAAAGAAAATCCAAATTGATAGGACTTTTGCTTCCGGATATTATGAACCCTTATTTCCCGCAGCTTGCCCGCGGAGTTGAGGATGAGATGCAGGAAAATGATTATCGGTTGATATTCGGGAACAGCGACGAGAGCAAGAAGAAGGAAATGGAGTACATCCAAACCTTTGTCCAAAATAATGTGGTTGGTGTCATATCATCGACCAATGATCCGGATGCCGACATATATGCAGGGCTCAAGATCCCGGTTGTATTTCTGGATCGAACCTCATCGGATCGACCTTCCGTATTTGCGGATGGTCGGCAGGGAGGTAGGATTGCGGCACAGGAGATGGTTAGGCGAGGCAGTAAAGCTATAACCGTGATTCAAGGCCCGGCGGATGTCCGTCCTGCCCAGGAGCGTTTTGAAGGCGCTGTTGAGGTTCTGGAAAAACAGGCGGCTGCGTATCAAGTGCTGAAGACGACATCGTTTTCTTTAACCGACGTGGAAGAATTCGCCCAGCAAGTGTTCATTGAGCATCCGGACACGGACGGCGTCATTGCCAGTAACGATATTATGGCATCCGCCGTAGTCAAGGAAGCGCATCGGCTGGGGAAAAGGGTGCCGGAAGACGTACAGATTATAGGATTTGACGATATTCTGCTCAGCCGACTGCTGGCCCCGCCCCTGTCCACGATTCATCAGCCGGCATATGAAATGGGCCGGGAAGCGGCCAGATTGCTTATCGGACTTATTGAAGGGCAGCACATCGAGAGAAGCAGTATCGAATTCTCGGTAGAATTTATTGAGCGGCAGACAACAAGAAAGGTGGAATCATAATGGCGAAGATCGTGGTAATCGGAAGCGCGTCGATGGACTTGGTGGTCACCTCCACCAAGCGCCCCGGCGCTGGAGAGACGGTGCTAGGCGACAGCTTTAAGACGGTACCCGGAGGGAAGGGAGCCAACCAGGCCGTCGCGGCGGCGAGACTGGGTGCAGAGGTAACGATGATTGGCTGTGTAGGTGAAGATTCCTTCGGCGAAACGATTTTGAGCAATTTGCAGGCGAACGGTGTTATTACGGAGTATGTGGAACCGGTTACAGATATTGAAAGCGGAACCGCACACATCATATTGGCAGAGGGAGACAACAGCATCGTGGTGGTTAAGGCTGCCAACGATCGGATCACCCCGGATTATGTTGATCAGGCAGCGGAGGTTATCCAGGCTGCGGATATCGTGTTGATTCAGCAGGAGATTCCGGAGGAAACGGTGGTGCATGTCAGTGAATTATGCGCAAGATATCAGGTGCCGTTGATGTTGAATCCGGCTCCGGCCCGCCCGGTGCCGAGCGTTGTTATTGAACGGGCGGCTTACATGACGCCGAACGAACATGAAGCGGCTATTCTGTTCGGAGATGAGCCATTAGGCGACGTGCTGCGCCGTTATCCGAACAAACTGATCGTGACGGAAGGCAAGCGGGGAGTTCGTTATTTTGACGGCAATGAAGAGGTTGTGGTTCCCGGCTACAAGGTTGAAGCCGTGGATACAACGGGAGCGGGCGATACATTCAACGGTGCCTTTGCCGTGGCTCTGTCCGAAGGCATGAGCATGGCCGACAGCCTGAAATTTGCGAACCGCGCAGCTTCCTTATCGGTCATGAAGTTCGGAGCGCAGGGAGGAATGCCGTCGCGCCTCGAAGTGGAAGGGAGTCTTTGAATATGAAGAAGAACGGAATGCTGAACAGTCACATCGCGAAAGTGCTGGCAGATCTGGGACACACCGATACCATCGTTGTTGGCGACGTGGGCCTTCCGATTCCTCCCGGAGTTCCCAAGATTGATTTGGCGCTAACGCTGGGGACACCAAGCTTTACCGAGGTGGTAGAGGCGATCGCTGACGATATGGTAATCGAAAAGATCGTCATCGCTGAAGAAATGAAGCTTGATAATAAGGAAACACTGCATTATATACAGGAAAATTTTCAGGATTGCGAGATCGAGGCTTGCTCACACGAGCAGTTCAAGGCACGGACTCGAAACGCTAAGGCGGTTATCCGTACAGGCGAAGCCAAGCCCTATGCGAACTGCATTTTGCAGGCCGGTGTTCATTTCGGTTAAAAAGGAGGAAGCACCATGAACATTGAGATGACGAATATCCAAAAATCTTTTGGCACGAACCGGGTGCTGGCAGGCGTGGACTTTGATCTCCGGGAAGGAGAGGTCCATGCCCTGATGGGAGAGAACGGCGCAGGTAAATCGACGCTGATGAATATATTAACCGGTCTTCACAGCCGGGATGAAGGCAAGATTGTCATCGACGGCAAGGAAACCTATTTTGCTAATCCGAAGGAAGCGGAAGAGAGAGGCGTTGCCTTCATCCATCAGGAGCTTAACATCTGGCCGGAGATGACGGTTCTGGATAACTTGTTTATCGGCAAGGAGATGACGTCCGGCCTCGGTTTCCTCAATATGAAACAAATGAAGGCGCTTGCGAAGGAACAGTTCAGCAAATTAGCGGTGACGATACCATTATCGCAGGAGGCAGGAGAATGCTCCGTCGGCCAGCAGCAGATGATTGAGATCGCCAAAGCGCTTATGACAAAAGCGAAAGTCATCATTATGGATGAACCGACGGCGGCGCTCACCGAAAGGGAAATTGAGAAGCTGTTTGATGTCATCCGTTCATTGAAAAAACAAGGCGTATCCGTCGTTTACATTTCCCACCGGATGGAGGAGATCTTTACGATCTGCGATCGGATTACGGTCATGCGAGATGGTAAATCCGTCGATACCAAATCCATTCCGGACACGAATTTTGATGAAGTCGTCAAAAAGATGGTCGGCCGGGAGCTGACCGAGCGATATCCGGCACGTCATCCATCTCCGGGTAAGCCCGTGCTGGAAGTGAAGAATATTAGCAGTAAAGGCCGGTTCGAGAATGTAAGCTTCACGGTTCGTGCCGGCGAGATTGTTGGCGTATCCGGTCTGATGGGGGCAGGGCGTACCGAGATGATGAGAGCGATCTTCGGATTGGACCCGCTAGATAGCGGCGAAATCTGGGTACGCGGAAAGAAAGTTTCGATCAAGAAGCCGGATGACGCCGTGAAACACGGCATTGGATTCATAACAGAGGACCGCAAGGATGAAGGGTTGGTCCTGGATTTCTCAGTCCGTGAAAATATGGCACTGCCCAATCTGTTCAGCTTCTCTTCCAAAGGGTTCATTTCCGGGAAGAAGGAGCAGGATTTCGTGGATACCTTGACGAAGCGGCTGCAGATCAAGACGCATACATCCGAGACGCTGGCACGCAATCTGTCGGGTGGTAACCAGCAGAAGGTCGTTATTGCCAAGTGGATCGGAATTGGGCCGAGCGTGCTCATCCTGGATGAGCCGACACGCGGCGTGGACGTTGGTGCGAAGCGGGAAATTTATCAGCTGATGAATGAACTGACCGAACGCGGCGTGGCGATTCTGATGGTGTCGTCGGAGCTGCCGGAGGTGCTCGGAATGAGCGATCGGATTCTCGTTGTTCACGAAGGCAGGATTTCCGGTGAATTGGACCGTGAACAAGCCACGCAGGAACATATCATGACTCTAGCTACAGGAGGTCAGTAATATGACAACTATTAACGATGCCAAGGCGGAAAAAGGGTTTAAGGTATCAGGTTTGACGCAAAAGCTCGGTCCGCTGCTCGGACTGATCATTCTAATCGTTATCGTATCCGTCCTGAATCCAAGTTTCTTGGAACCGCTTAACATTCTGAACCTGCTGCGTCAGGTATCGATTAATGCATTGATTGCATTCGGTATGACGTTTGTTATTCTGACAGGCGGTATTGACCTGTCGGTCGGTTCGATTCTCGCGCTCTCCAGCGCATTTGTCGCCAATATGATGGTGGCCGGGTTTGACCCGATCCTATCGATCATCATCGGCGTTGCGCTTGGCGGTGTCATGGGGATGATCAATGGTCTCATGATTACCAAGGGGAAAATGGCGCCGTTTATTGCCACCTTGGCTACCATGACGATATTCCGAGGACTTACGCTCGTCTATACGAACGGTAACCCGATTACGGGTCTTGGCGACAGCCTTGCATTCCAATTGTTCGGTCGCGGATACCTGCTTGGTATTCCGGTGCCTGCTATTACGATGATCATCACGTTTGCCGTGCTGTGGGTCATCCTGCATAAAACGTCATTTGGCCGCAAGACATATGCCATCGGCGGTAACGAAAAAGCATCGCTTGTATCCGGTATTAAAGTACCACGAGTCAAGATCATGATCTATTCCCTGGCAGGGATGCTGTCCGCGCTTGCAGGCGCGATTCTGACCTCCCGTTTGAATTCCGCACAGCCGACTGCAGGGACGTCCTATGAATTGGATGCCATCGCAGCCGTTGTTCTTGGCGGTACAAGTCTGACCGGTGGTCGCGGCCGGATCGTCGGTACGTTAATCGGTGTGCTGATCATTGGCATACTGAATAACGGACTCAACCTGCTCGGTGTGAACTCTTTCTATCAGATGGTTGTCAAAGGCGTCGTGATTGCGATTGCCGTACTGCTCGACCGTAGAAAATCGGCTTAAGGGGGAGAATGAACGATGAAAAAAACAACTTTGCTGCTCGTATCACTTATGTTGATCTTCATAACAGGCTGTTCTCTGGAGCCGCCGGAATGGGCGAAGCCCAAGGCCGGCGGAGATGTCAAAGACATCAAAATCGGTCTTTCCATCTCGACCTTGAATAACCCGTTCTTTGTATCCCTGAAGGATGGCGTCGTCGCCGAAGCGACCAAACAAGGGATGGAGGTCGTTGTCGTAGACGCACAGAACGACTCGGCCAAGCAGAGCAACGACGTTGATGATCTGATTCAGCAGGGCGTCAATGCACTGCTGATTAACCCAACGGATTCGTCCGCAATTTCCACTGTGGTGCAAACGGCAAATAGCTTGGGTATTCCGGTCATTACACTTGACCGTTCGGCGGATCAGGGCGAAGTCGCTGCGCTGGTTGCCTCCGATAACATCAAAGGCGGTCAGATGGCAGCCGAGTATATCGTGGATCAACTGGGCAAAGATACAAAGGTCATTGAGCTCGAAGGGGTTCCGGGTGCTTCCGCGACCCGCGAACGCGGCAAGGGATTCCATGATATCGCAGATAAGCAGCTGAACGTGGTGGCGAAGCAGGCAGCGGATTTTGACCGGACGAAGGGTCTGACCGTGACGGAAAATCTGCTGCAGGGCAACCCGGACGCCAAAGCGATTTTTGCCCACAATGACGAAATGGCCTTGGGCGCAATCGAAGCGATCCAAAGCTCGGGCAAAGACATTATGGTCATCGGCTTTGACGGTAACGACGATGCGCTGAAGTCCATCGAAGCCGGGAACCTGACGGCTACCGTAGCCCAGCAGCCGGAGCTGATCGGTCAGCTTGCCGTCGGCGCAGCCAAGGACGTGCTCCAGGGCAAAGAGGTGGAAGAGAATATCGCTGCACCTCTGAAACTGGTGGTGAAGGAGTAATCCAGTATGATTTAGAAGCGTTACCTTTTGCGATAGAAGCAGGGTAACGCTTTTTTTTTGGGAAATATATTGACCATTTCTTACAGGATGCGAAGTAACTCACAGCCTTGCGATAATAGCGGGAATACAATATCGTTAAAAGAGGACAGTTATTTCGCATATTATATTATAATGGAAGTGTATGCGTTTACTTCTTAGATGTGATAAAGGAGCTATGTAATTATGACGATGGAGAAAAGAAAACATGCGATTGTGATCGTAGGTTATGGCGGAATGGGCAGCTACCATGCCAAGCTGATTAAGGACAATGCATTTCTTGAGGTTACGGGAACCTACGATATTTTGGAAGAACGCCGGGAAGTATCCCAGCAAGACGGGTATCCTGCCTACGAAAACTATGAGCAGGTACTAAACGATGCTGCGGTTGACGTGGTGCTCATTGCTACGCCTAATGACGTGCACATGGAACTGGCACTTCAGGCGTTTAAAGCCGGCAAACATGTCATCTGCGAGAAGCCGGTAACATTGTCCGTCAGTGACTTCAAAGAGATGGTGGCTGCGGCCGATGCTGCTGGCCGGGTACTGATGGTTCACCAGAACCGCCGCTGGGATGAGGATTTCTTGACCATTAAACAAATGTACAATGAGAAAACGATAGGTGACCTGTTCCGAATTGAATCCAGGGTGCACGGGGCGAATGGCATACCGGGCGACTGGCGTCATCTGGAAGCCCACGGCGGCGGCATGCTGCTGGACTGGGGCGTGCATCTTCTTGACCAGGTCCTGTTCATGGTGGACAGCCGAATAACCAGCCTGAGCAGCCGCTTGAGCTTTATTCTCGGCGATGAGGTCGATGACGGCTTTGAATCGGTCATCGAATTCGAGAACGGCGTATCCGTACTGATTGAAGTGGGAACGACGAATTTCATTACGCTGCCACGCTGGTACGTCAAAGGAACCGAGGGAACCGGTATTATTGAGGATTGGTCGTTAAACGGAAGAGTCGTTACCCGGAACCAGGATGCCGTGAAGGTGGAGCCGAAGCCGATTCAAGCCGGGGTAGGATTGACCAAAACGATGGCCCCTCCTTCCGAAGAAGCTACCATTACGGGAGCTCTGCCGGAGCCATACCGTCAATCCAGCAGCTTCTTCGATAACTTTGCGGCCGTGATCCAAGGCGAAGCAGAACCGATTGTGAAGAACGAGGAAGTACTGCGTGTCCTGAATCTGATCGAGGCAGTATTTGAATCGGCCAGAACAGGAGAAACGCTGAAGGATTTTGATATTTACCCTGCGTAATCTATACAGACTAGCACTCATTATGATCATAGAAAAAGTACCGCGTCCGCCAAGCGAATTAGGCTTGAGGCTGCGGTACTTTTTATTTTTCAGTTGTGGTTGCTGACAGCTCATTCGCGAAACTCGTCGAGCGTGTAATGTTATTTCGCATGATCGATCTTTCCGCTGCTCCCGGCTTGCAGCACCCGTCTATAGTCACTGGGTGACCAGCCCGTATCCTGCTTGAACAGCTTTGAGAAATAGGAATAGTTGGCGTACCCCACCTTAGCCGCAATCTGGTATACCGACAAGGGAGTCGTCTCCAGCAGATGCTTGGCCGCCTTGATGCGGGACTGAATGATGTAAGTACCCAAAGAGACGCCCGTTTCTTTCTTGAACACGCGGGCCAAATAATCCGGGTTGAGATAGACGATTTCCGCCAGGCTCGTTCGCGTCAGCTCATCCCCGTAATGGCAATGAATATATTGCTTAATCTCCTCCACCACGGTATGCGACAGGTCCGCGTAGGCATGATATTCTGCTGCCGTGCTGACGAGATATTTCGTATATTTCTCCATATCTTCAATTGAGTTCAAGGATTGCAGGAACAGCTGGTCATTGGTTTTGCCGGTATACAGCTTATGAGCCTGGATCTCTTTGCCCTTCAGATAGGAATATACCAGCTGTACGATATCCAAGCGGAATAAACGCAGCACCGAGGTGTTGTAGACGCCATTCTTGGCCAGGTTGTGCAAGTATTTGCGGGTTTCTTCCAGAAACCCAGCCGGATTGTTCCCGCTGAGAAGGACTTCCCAGTCTTGCAGCGGGGGAGGGGTGTACGTGGCTTCTTGCAGGGAATGGTGTTCCAGAAAAACAATCTGATTCCGCTTTTTAATCATATCCTCATTCATTTGCAGCAGCATCCGAATGGACTTGTTGATCTCCTCCAATGCCACCGAAATCGATACGCTGCAGGAAGCATCGCTTCGGAGAAATTGATTGGCTTTTTCAATAAATGACGTGCAGATGTTTTCCATGACGCTGGAATCCGGAGGAAGATTCCATTTCAGCATGACCATCCAATTGTAATCCTTATATTCCATAGCGGCTTCAACCGTGAAGAGCGGGTCCTGGAACAATTCGGACAGCACGTTGAGAAACGCATAGTCAAACAGGTCTTTGTCTTCTTTACCCAAACTTTGATCATGCGGAAAAATGGTGATGAGCACAGGAAGAAATAGATCCGACATCTCATAGGAGAGTTTCTGTTCCGCGACATATCCTGCGATGGAGGCCCGGTCTGAAGAAGCTTTCCGTTCCTTTATCAGCTTGCTCCAAAAATGCTCCTGGAGCTTTTTTTGATTTTTTTTCCACAGCTGCCCGTCCAGGATCGCTTCCTGATCGCTTTGCTGTTCCTTTGCTTTATAGACGGCCTTGGAGATGATAAGGCTAAGCATATCGAATTCAATCGGTTTCAGGAAATAGTCAAAGCTTTGCAGCTCAATGGCTTTCTGTGCATAGTTGAAATCAGCGTAATTCGTCAGGAAGATCGTCTGAATGCTGTATTGTTCCTCGCGTATCCAGGCGAGAAGCTCCAGCCCGCTGCCCTGCGGCATTTCGATATCGCAGATGAGGATCTGGACCGAATGCTGCTGCAGTATATCCCTTGCCTGCGCAACGCTGTAAGCGGTATAGACCTGTTCGATCGAGAGTGTCTTCCAATCAATCTTCTTCTCCAGCGCGGCCACGACAAAATAATCATCATCAACCAGCAATACGTTCATTGAATTTCTCCTCTCCATTCCTGCACGGGTTGTGGAAGCGTTAATGTGACGCTAGCGCCGCCCTCTTCCGGGTTCGAAAATTCCACATGCGCCCGGCGATGATAGAGCAGCTCGAGCCGTTGAAGGGTGTTCATAATTCCGATATGCTTCCCTTCGCTTTGATCGAGCGCTTTGCCGGTTGTCAGCTTATCCAATACTTCTGCGGGAAACCCGGGCCCGGTATCGGATATCCGGATGACCATAGAAGGTTTATCACCCTCCATCCGTAGACTAACGGACAATCGGATTTGCAGCTCATGATCTCGGGATACGGCGTATTTTACCGCGTTTTCGATAAAGGTCTGGAGCACGAGGGGCGGAATGGTGAGACCGGTAAGCTCCTTTTCAACATCGATACGATAAGAAAAGGCATCGCGATAGCGGTGCTTCTGAATCTCCAGGTAAATCCGGACATGCTCGATTTCGTCCTCAAGGCGCACGAGGTTATCGCCGCTTTGAAAGATGTAGCGAAAGTATTTGGACGTGGACAGCGACATATATTCGATTTCCTTAAACATCTGCATTTGCGCCATGCTGTAGATGTTCGTCAAGCAGTTCAGGAAAAAATGGGGGTTGATCTGCAGCTTCATATAATCCAACTGGATTCTCTGTTTATCCAGCTGCTGCTCATAAATATCGATTTTAAACTTCTTGATCTGTTCGATCAGATGTTTGAATTGGGAGTTGACCTGCTCAAGCTCGATGATCTCGCTGCTCATGAAATCCAGATTTTCGCTATCCTCATGGATGCGCCTTACGTTTTCCGAGAAATTCTGAATCGGCTTTAACACTTTCTTCTTGAAATACAGCATCACCAGGCTGAGCGTACACGTGAGTATAACAAACAGCAGCATAATGAGGAGCTGGGCGATCATGATCGTCTCAAATATGCCGAATTGGATGACCAGTTGCACGTTGAAGGAAGCGTTCGAGAATCCCTCCGTGACCGTAGTCCGCGGCTGTGACAGGCTAAAAGGGGAAGCTTTGGCAGCTTCGACCATGGCTCCAAGCTCGCCGACACTGGCGCTCGAAAGAGCTGCCCCTTGATCATCCACCAGAGACACGTAACCATCCTCACCCAAATCCAGTTGTTGGAGTGGTCGGATCAGATCGTCTGCGGAGATGAGACAGATCAGATACCGGTTGTGGTAAGGAACGATGTTGATGATGTAATTCGTGTCCTGAACAAGGATTGGATTCCAGTTGGAGTAGAACGTTTCGTATACGTTTTTGGAATCCGTGAGGGAGACGATTTGCTCCTTGAGTTCCAGGAACTCTGTATACGACAGGGACATGGGTGCATAGTTCTGAAAAAAATCCTGTTCTTTTAAATAGAAAAAGAAGTTGTATTCTTGGCCGTAGTTTTTTTGAAGCTCATTAAAGCGTTTATGCACTCTTTCGCTCGACTTGATGTAGTCCACGTAATCGGTGCCGGGGGTATCCATGATCTTAACGCTCTCATCATTCGCCAGCGTCCAGCCCATATAGTGGTTGATGTAGGAGAAGTCATGATTGATCTGCCTGATGTACAGATTCGCTGTATCCTGCAAATATCGGGTCGATTGCTGCTTCACGATGAAGATGGAAGCGAAACTGATCACGAGATCCACCACGAGGGCAAAGATTGAGATAAAGAGCATGATTTTCACATAGTGACGGATGGGATATGGTTTGTTATTCAGTGCTTTAACCATGGGGCTGCTGTGATTCCTTTCAATTCGCCAAATAATGAAAGCGTTTTAATAGTGGTACTGTCATTATAAATGGAAAAGACGAAAAAATCAGGAGCGAACGCTCGGGCATCTTCCATAAAGTCCGGATACCGCATCGTAAAGTCCGGATAATAGCATGCTTGTATATGGAAATCGAGGATTTCTTGAAGGGCGACAAGGCGAAGGTCCGAATAACGCATGATGAGGTCCAAAAAACGATTCCGGGTGGAAGTATACTTGAGTTGCTTACGCGACATGCCGGATCCACGACGACGCGAACAGAAAGGGGAATTGATTTGAAAGCAGGCCAACTGAATAGAACAACACACCCAACCCTCGGGCGCATCAAAAAGAATTGGGGCCTGTATCTGCTGCTGCTGCCTGCGGTTGTGCTGGTTTTGTTGTTTTCTTACGTACCGATGTACGGGATCTTGATCGCATTCAAGGACTATAGTCCCGCTCTCGGGATTATGGAGAGTCCATGGGCGGGTCTAAAGTATTTTGAGAAGTTTTTTAACTCCTATCAATTCTCGACAACGATCACCAACACGCTTGTGATCAGCTTATACAGCGTTGCGACGTTCCCTATTCCGATCATGCTTGCCTTGATGGTCAATCAAATGCGCCAGAATTGGTTCAAGCGCTTCTTCCAGACCGTAACCTATATGCCGCATTTTATCTCCACGGTCGTGATGGTTGGACTCATGCTGATTCTGTTCTCCCCGGGGTCGGGGCTGATCGGGAATATATTTCGTCTATTCGGTGCGGAAGCGCCGAACCTGATGGGATCGGCCGGCTTGTTCAGCAGCGTGTACGTATGGTCGGACGTGTGGCAGCATACGGGCTGGGACAGCATCATCTATATCGCGGCGTTATCTGCGGTGAGCCCCAGCTTGTACGAAGCGGCCACGATGGACGGGGCAAGCCGATGGCAGAAAATCCGGTTTATCGATATCCCGATGCTGATGCCAACGGTTGTGACCCTGCTCATTTTGCGGATCGGCAGCTTGCTTGGTGTCGGCTTCGAGAAGATTTATCTCATGCAAAACAGTCTCAATATTACCTCCAGCGAGGTCATCTCCACGTATGTGTACAAAATCGGCATGCTGAGCAGCCAATACAGCTTCTCGTCGGCGATCAATCTGTTTAATACGGTCATTAATTTTGTTCTGTTGATTCTGGTTAACCAGATTTCGAAAAAATACAGCGAAAACAGTTTGTGGTAACACATGAGAGGAAGGGTTCTATGGGCGTTGTGGAAATAAGAGAGAAGACAGCGCAAAGGCAGAGGAATACCCGATCTTCCGACAGGGTGCTGGAGATCGGCCTGTATGTATTCGCTGTCTTGATGCTGATCGTGTTAATTTATCCGCTGTACTTCATCATCATTGCTTCGTTCAGCGAGCCGGCGGCGGTTGCGAATGGACAGGTATGGCTTTGGCCCAAGGATTTTACGCTGGCAGGCTATCAAGAATTGCTGAAGCACTCTAATATATGGATTGGGTACCGAAATACGATTGTGTATACGATTGTAGGTACCGCCATCGGCTTGGTGGTTAACATTTCCGCAGCTTACGCGCTCTCGCGAAAAGACCTCGTAGGCCGCAAATATATATCGCTGCTCTTTATTTTTACGATGTTCTTTAATGGCGGTTTGATTCCGACCTTTATGACGATCCGCGATTTCCACCTGTACGATACGTTTTTTGTCATGGTGCTGCCGTTTTCGGTTGCAGCCTTTAACATCATCGTGGCACGGACTTTTTTCCAGAGCAGTATTCCGGAGGATTTATGGGAGGCGGCCCAGCTGGATGGCTGCGGAAATCTGAGATATTTCATGACCATCGTGATTCCGCTATCGAAAGCAGTCATCTCGGTCATTGCCTTGTGGACGGCCGTGGGTCATTGGAACTCCTATTTCAATGCCCTGATCTATCTAAAAGATACGAACCTGTACCCACTGCAGCTCATTTTGCGAAATATTCTGGTTACCAACCAGATGCAATCCGCTATGGGTACCGGAGAGGCCGCGGCCATAGCGCTGCGACTCGCCAATATTATGCGTTATGCGGTCATTATCGTCGCAACGGTACCGATTATGTGCATCTACCCGTTCGTGCAGAAGTATTTCAATCAGGGGGTGATGATCGGAGCCGTGAAGTCGTAAAGCCGGATAGATCTATTAAAAATAATAATTGGGGGAATGGTTGAATGGGAACAAATAAGGCAATGAGGAGACATCGTCTGAAGCTGGCTGCCGTCATTATGTTGGCCGGAGTACTGCTGTTAAACCTGACGGGCTGCAGCGGCGGCAAGAGCAATGATACTAAAACGGATACCGAAGCGGCTTTTAACAAAGAAGGTCTGCCGATTGTCAATGAGCCAATAACGCTGGATGTGCTGACCGTTCGCTGGGGCAACATGGGAGATACGTTCCTCCAGAACCAGTGGCTCAAGGATTTAGAGAAGGAGACCAATGTCAAAATCAATTGGCAAATCATGTCCTCGAATGATTGGGGCGAGCAAAAATCGATCATGCTGGCGAGCGGTACGCTGCCGGATATTATTTTCGGCGATATCGTATTCAGCGATTCCGATATCGTGAACAACCTGTCGTATTTCCGCCCGCTGGATGACTACATCGATCAATACATGCCGAACCTGAAAGCGGCGCTGGAAGAAACGCCCGAGATGAAAAAGATGAGCACATTCCCGGACGGGAAAATCTACTCCTTGCCGGCGCGGCTGCCGTCAAGGCCGAAAGCATCGATCCAGCCAATCATTAACAAAACATGGCTCGACCAGCTCGGACTGGATATTCCGGACAACACAGACGAGCTGTACGAGGTGTTCAAAGCGTTTAAAGAACAGGATCCAAACGGCAATGGCAAGGCCGATGAGATTCCGGTCAGCGGATCGGGGAACATCAGCATCGACCTGCTGAATCCGTTCGGCATCACGGACATTAACGGCAACAGCATGATGGTCATCGATAACGAGCCAGTGTTCTACCCGGTGACGGAGAACTACAAGGAAGCGATCAAGTGGGCGCATAAGCTGTATTCGGAAGGCCTGATCGACCAGGAGATCTTTACGCAGGACAGCACCATGTCCACGGCGAAGCATCAGAATCCGGATGCGGCGCTGATCGGTTTCTCCAACCAATGGGTGCCGGATGCGGTGTTCGGGAAGTGGAAGGATCAATATATTGCGATTCCGTCCATCGCCGGACCTGACGGAAAAAGGTATCAGGGCGGCGAGCCTCAAGGCATGAGCCTGCGGAGAAACGAGTTCCTTATCACCACGTCGAACAAGTATCCGGAAATTTCGGCTCGATGGGCGGACCAGTTCTACACCAATGAAGCGAGCATCCAGAATTTCTGGGGAGCCATCGGCACGGTGATTCAGAAGAACGACGATGGGACGTTTACGCTCATGAATCCGCCGGAAGGAACGAGTGCGGATGCGTGGTACTGGGAGCAATCCGTAAGGGATTTCGGTCCAAAGTACGTAAGCCCGAGCTTCGAGAAAAACATCATACTGGATGAGACCACGGGCGATGGCTTGAAGCTGGTCATCGACAAGTTGGGCAGCGAATACGTAACGACGCCGTTCCCGAACGTGATGTACAGCGCCGAAGAATTCCAGGAGCTGCCTACGCTGACAACGGATATCGACGGTTATGTCGGCACGACCCGGGCGAAGTGGATATCCGAAGGCAATATCGATGCGGAATGGGATGCATACGTCAAGCAGCTGAACGATATGGGCCTTGAGCGTCTGGTGCAAATCCGCAAGGAAGCCTATCAGCGGTATATCAGCGTGAAATAGTGACTGCTATGTTTCATCTGACTGCCCCGCAGATCGAAATGCTGCGGGGCAGCAACTTTTCGAAGGGTGACGAAACGGTGGTTTATTTTATACGATCAGCTTCAACGGAGAAGGCGGAATTGTTTTGGAGAAGCGAAGCGTGCCCCTTTATCCCCGGATTTCAACCTCATTAAATTTAATTCCGAAAAAATCCGGGGGTAACAGGGATCGGAAAAACAATCCGAATTTGTAGTGATGAATGGGCAACTATCAAACTACAGGAGGCAACCATGAGGAGGTAGCCAGCCTATATCCGAACAGCATATTCAATCCTAGTGATAGATAGATTTATAAACAAGGAGTGTTTCGATGATGAATAAATTTCGAATCGGCTTAATCGGTTTGGGCGGGATGGCGCAGGAGCACATCCGCTGGATGAATGAAGAGAACATCTATCAGTTCGTGGCCGTGAGCGACGTCAATGGGGAAGCCGTGGCCAGAGTAGGCGATCAGCTGGGGATTGAGGACGGCAAGCGCTATATGAATTTCAAGGATTTAATTGAAGATCCTGACGTCGATGCCGTCATTTCGGTTACGCCCAACAACGTGCACGCCGATATCATCAGCGCATGCTTGCAAGCGGGTAAACCTTTTTTGGCGGAAAAACCATTTACACGAGTCTTCGAAGAAGCCATCTCCTTGCTGGAGCTGTATGAGAAACAGCCCGTCCCCGCCATGATCGGGTTTACGTACCGTTATACGCCCGCTTTTCGTTATGCCAGGGAACTGATCCGTACGGGCAAGCTGGGTACGGTCCGTCACTTCTCCATTCAGTACTTGCAGGGGTTTGGCGTGCCGAACCAGCAGGTTCCCTACATGTGGAGATACAACAAAGGCATCACAGGGACGGGGACCCTGGGAGATTTAGGTTCGCATATGATCGATATGGCCCGATTTCTGTTTGGAGAATTTGAAGAAATTACGGCCCAGCTACATACCATCATTCCAGAACGTAGGGACCCGGTAACGGGAGCGATGGCCAAGATCGAAGTTGATGATTTTGCCAGCTTTCAGGCACGGATGACCGATGGCATGATGGGCGTGTTTCAGACATCACGCAATGCGTTCGGTTCAGGCAACCAGCATGAGGTGTCCATTTACGGCGATCATGGCACGGTCCACGCCAGCACATTGGATCCGGAACGGGTGGTATGGATTCGCGAAGAAGAGCCCGGGCAGCTCGCTAGAACGACCATGGAAGTGCCGCAGCATTGCAAGGTCAAGCAGTATGCCGATTTTGCCGCGATATTGCGGGGGACGCCTACCGATGGAGTCCCCGGGTTTATGGACGGATACCGGAATCAAGAGGTGCTGGATGCGGTCGTTAGAGCAAGCGAGACCAAGGCCGTGGTAGAGCTTCGAAATACGGGCCAACGAATCCAGAGTTTGTCATAACGTCTTGCCCATCCAGATATACAGCGCCATCAAAGTGAACAGAAACAGGCAAAAGTTAACGCTTACAAATAATCCGCGAAGTACAGCGGAGCGGTGGAATTGAAATGGAGTTTTAAGTTCACCCGTACCTTCGATTAGGAATAAGATCAGTACCGTGTGAATGATCGTATGGCCAATGACTTCTTTGTAACCGAATACAAGGCTTGTCATAATAAAAATGCCAGATACCAGCAGAGCGGTGAATCGGCTCATGATGCCTACGATAAATGCCCACGCTAGCCCTATTTCGACAAAAGCGCTGATCATGACGAAATGCTCAATGGTAAATCCGAAGGTAGGAAGTCCGTAGCTGCCCATTACGGTGCAAGCAAGCTCGGGGATGGTCAGCTTTTCCATGGCAAGCCAAGCAAGGGACATGCCCGTGCATATATACATGACGGGAGGAGCCGTTCTTTTTATTGGAGTGCCGCACACAAACAGATAATATACAATACCGAGATAGATTAAATAATCGATGGAATGAAAAATGCCGTAGGTTAATGAAGCTTGTAGATAGAGCAAGAATAGGATGGCACCGCTCACCGGCAATGTGCGTTTATAGAGCAGGCAGGCTGCGGCGGCGGAGAGACCGAGGATAATCCACATGGAATTGGTTTTGAACTCGGGTGCCAGGTACGAGCCGCTTAGAAGCTGCAGCACCAGGCCGATGGCCAGCCCTATGCGCAGAATGACTTCGGAATGGGGCCTTAGTCTGTGCAGCCATTGGTGAATTTTCATGATGGGCCTCATCTTACCCAGGGGATCGTGAAAGGCACAGGTGAGTAATAGGATCAACAATGTAAACGCTAACCAAAACAGGAACGTCAGCGTAACGATACGGGGAAAGGGCAGGGGGACCCATTCAAAGTTGTCCGTAAACCATTTGACATGAATATAGATGTTGCTAATCTTGGAGAAATGCATTACCATTCAATCAGCTCCTCCCTTAACCAACTCTAGTCACCTATCCAAGATAATACAATATTAGATAAAAAAGTATATTGCTGGATGAATATATCCCCCATTTTGAAAATATTATCCCTTAAGAGCATTCATAGACAGCATTTGACTTTACAGTCATAGCGTCACTAAACAAGAGGGTGTCCCAAAGATCTTAGATCTTGCAGGAGGCCCCCTTCTTGCTGTTAGAAGACGCTCCGTGTACGAATCGTTCCTACCATCGCTGTTGCCCCCACATTTCTTGGAATGGTTCTGAGCAAGGACGAAATGGGGGGGCAAAGCATTCCTGTATGCTCTTAAATTTCGGCTTTGAAATTGAACGAGCACCTCCTTATGATGAAAGGTGTCCACTACGACAACCACAACATCATAAGGAAGGTGCTCTTATTATGAAGTTTAAACAATCAGTTAAACAAAATCAACGAATTGAACGTATAACCAACCATCATCTCATCATTGGCATCGACATTGCAAAATTTAAACATGTCGCACGTGCGACAGACTATCGTGGCATTGAACGAGGTTCCTACCTTGTGTTCTCTAACGATCTCGAAGGATATGAAAAGTTATATCAGTGGATGCAAGCTCTAATGCTTCAGTTTAACAAGACCGATGTCATCTTCGGCGTTGAGCCAACCGGTCACTACTGGTTCAACCTAGCGTTCTGGCTTAAAGAGAGGCTGCTCGAGCTCGTTCTCGTTAACCCGTTTCAAGTGAAGCGTAACAAAGAAAACCGGGACAACTCTCCAACTAAAAACGATGTCAAAGATGCCTTGGTCATTGCCGACATGGTGAAGAATGGATACTATTCTGAAACTCATATTCACGCCGAGCCGTATCGGGCGCTTAGGCAGCTTGTGGGCACCAGAGACTTTGTGACCAAGCAAGTCTCCAGTGTCGTCAACCAGATGTATCGGTGGACTGACATGTACTTCCCTGAGTTTCAGCAGGTATTTAAGGACATCACCTCGAAGACGGCACTCGCAACGTTGGCCGAATTTGCGCATCCATCCGATCTTCGCCACTTAACGGTTGAAGACGTTATCGCCGGGTGGAGAAAACGACTGAAGCGCGCAGGCAGCCGTAAGGTATCCGCTGCCCTCATCCATGCGGCGCAACGGACAGCTGCCATTCCGAATTGTGTAGAGGAAGCAAAACTTAGTATATCGTTACTGCTGCAACAACTGCAGATGTATAACGACCAATTGAATCAACTGGAAGAAAAGATGAGTCAACTCCTTCGAAGCATTCCCACAGCAAAGCTCCTTCGTACCATTAAAGGCATGAATGATATTACGCTGGCTACGTTATACAGTGAAGCGGGTGATTTGGGCGGCTTTACTCATGGTAACCAAGTCCTTCGGTTAGCTGGCTTACATCTGTCCGAAAACAGCTCAGGTACCTACAAGGGCGAAGTGAAAATCACGAAGCGAGGGCGACCTGGACTGCGAAAACTTCTTTTCATGACGGTCTTTCATATGGTTTCCATTAATCCAGAATTTCGGGCGCTGCATCAGTACAACAAACAAGTGAAGAACATGAAAGGTATGAAGTCGATCATGAAGCTGTGCGGGAAGCTTGCTCGTATGCTTGTAGCTATGGCGAAGAAGCATTCCGTTTACGACATCAACAAAGTAACGGTCGCCGCTTAATAACCGACCACTTGCCTACTGGCTCATTCGCAGGATTCACAAGAAGCATGAAGAACCGATACGCTCGCCTAAAGGGCTCAGACCCGTGGACAAAGCAGTAACGGACTCCATCTCCTTGATAGGTGTAACGAAGGAATGAAAGGGCATAGACCCGTTGAGACATGGGAGGGCAAACCTCAAGGACGAAGATGGAGCATGCGAATAAAGGAAAACTATGGGAATTTCGCACTTCCCCTTATTTCGTTATGCCCACATTCGCCATACGGTCCCCCCTTTTGTCGCCTTCGTTGTCACATTTGTTTTCATAACGAATGAAATCCTGCGAATTAGCGAGCTAGCGCAAGAAAATTGAATCATAAGGAGGGAGGCGAGCGCTGACGCTTGTCCGGAATCGATTCGTCCTCTCCGCTACGCCGTGCGGATTGCTTACTTTTTTAGACGCAAAGAAACCGTTCTTTGGTAAAATGGAGGTTCGAACCAAACCATTTACGAAAGGAACGGTTTCTTTTGTACATTCAATATACCATGGACCAACTCTATCTGCCAATGGATTTGGATTTCCTTTTACCGCTGAATGCGACATAATGACAGGCTCAACCCGGCTAGGGAAGCTGTGTTCCGGCAGCATAACGTTCAACGGTTTCATAAGGCAGATGATCGGTAATAAGACGACCGTAATGCGCAATCCGTATGATGCCGTCCTCATCCAACACAAACTCTGCCGGAATCCGATTAAAATTTGAACCTTCTTCCGGCGTCAGCTTGAAACCTGCCGCTTCTGCTTCATCCGTGAATTGATGCACATTCGGTTGTGCTAAGGTGGCTTGTGTCTTGGCTACCGAAGTCTCGACTCCATAGCGAGTGTAGAGCTCCGCATTCGGATCGGCAATAAGAGGAAATGGAGCATTCTGCTGACCGACATGCTGATGAAGTGCCGCTTCCGGTGATTCGAAAACGCAAATGACATCGAGATGATACTGCTGCTGCCACTGAGGATATCGCTGAATAAACTGGTGCACCCTCAGATTGCATAGTGCACAGGCTGCGTTACGGAAAAAAGCGAGAAGTAATTTACGTCCGCGATGGTTTTCTAGTGAAATGATATTTCCATTTTGATCTACGCTTTGGAATAATGGAGCATAATCTCCGGGTTGGAGCACATTGTTCATTTTGGATTTCCTCCTGGGTTAACGGTATATAGGCGTGAGGCCTATTACCAATGTAGCAGGGAGGACTACATTGCTCTGTGACTAGGTCACATAGCAGTTTCTGTTAGACAGCCCCGGTTTATAATTTTCACCCAGCCTCTTCCTGTTTCCAGCCATCCTTTCTTTTGGAAATGGCCCAGCGTACGGGAGACGACCTCTCTTACGGAGCCAATTTCATCAGCAAGCTCTTGGTGGGTTGTGTGTACTAACGGATGTTCTTCCGAGGTGATGCGCAGCAGAGTCCTGGCAAGGCGCTGCTCCAGCGGTAATGACTGTCTTTCCTGCAGCATATTTGCCATCCGCAGTGTTCCATCAAGCAGCCCACCAAATATAGCGCTACGGATGGGTTCATATACCTGCAGCCAACGGAGAAAGCTGCTTTTCAACACATACAATACCTCTACCTCGGACTCGGCAATGAGAGTCCCCGGATAATCCTGCCCACTAAGCCCGCTAAGCACGAGGAGCGAACAGACTTCACCGGCTGATAGTATGTTTAACACCGATTCGTTGCCATCTTCGTTGATGATTGTGATACGGGCCGATCCGCTGATCAGGAACATGCCATACATCGTGGCATCCTCTCGATGAAAGATTCTCGATTTGGCATCAAAATGTTTTGTGAAAGCTTTAGCGTGGATCCATTCTTCTGGCGGTACGACTTTCAAATAAGGAAAGATGCCGGTTATCTGCTTGGTATTATCCCCTCATGGTAGACAGTGAAAAAAGAGATCATGTTAAAATGAACTCAACACTGGAACCGGAGGGGATTTTTGTTATGTCAGCGAAGAAAGGTCAAACTTTTAATCGATATAGCGAAGAAACGAAGAAAGAGGCTGTTCGTCTTAGAGTGGAAGAAAATTGGACGTACAGCCGGATCATGGAGAAGTTGGGCATCAAGAGCGAAAGCCAAATCATAGCATGGGTACGTAAGCATCAAAACGGGGAAAGTTTCGAGGATTACCGAGGACGCTGGACCAAGAAGCATTTTAGTAGTGCAGAAGAAGAGAATGCCTATTTGAAAGCGCAGGTGGAGTACCTAAAAAAGCTCAATCCGAACTTGCACGGGGAGGGAAGCTGGATTTCGAAGCCCGGTGCAAGTCCATTCAAGAAATAAGCAAGCAGGCTCCCGTGACTTGGCTTTGCAGGATCGCTGAGATTTCACGTGCAGGGTATTACAAATGGAGAAGGACACTCGCCAGCAGAATGAAACGAGCAGACCGGGATGCGGTTCTGAAATCACACATTCTAGGCATACATCGAATCCGCCCTTATTTTGGTTACAAGCGTATGCGAACCGCTTTAGGGAAAGAAGGCTTGGTGGTGAATCACAAGAAGGTACGTCGCTTAATGAGAGAGCTGTGCATTCGTTCCGTGATTCGCAAGAAGCGTCCATTTGCTGGCCGGAAACCGTCAGTACTGTTCCGTAATGTCTTAAATCGGGAATTCCTGGCTACGGCTGCCCGGCAGAAGCTCGTGACAGATATTACGTATGTCCGAATTGGACATGAGTTTGCTTATCTTTCGGTTGTGATGGATCTGTATAACAATGAAATTGTGTCCTGGGAACTCTCCGAGCGAAATGACTTGAAACTCGTTACGGACACAGTAAAGAAACTAAAATGTGGGCCATCCTTGCTCCATTCAGACCAAGGGTTTCAGTATACGACACAAAGCTATGCCAAGTTGCTTGAAGAGAAGATGCTGACGGGGAGCCATTCGAGGCGTGGGAACTGCTTTGACAATGCCTGTATCGAGTCGTTCTTTTCCCATTTAAAGACCGAGAAGTTATATTTGGAGAAGCCACAGAATCTGGAGCAAGCCAGAATTCAAATTACAGAATATATTTTGTTTTATAACGAGGAGCGTTTCCAAAACAAACTCGGCGACCTCTCACCGATTGAATTTCGGGAAAAGGTCGCCGCTTAATAAATTCTCTTTTTTTATTGTCTACTTGACGGGGCTATGACCAGCTTCTCATTCAGTTCAGGTTTCATGGTTGGTTTCCGCCTTTCGGTAATCATGCACGGACATGCGAAACTGCTATTCTTTATTGTTAACATTTCGGGCTGACAAAGTTCAAGAGAATTTTCTGGATTTCATGCGGGAAGAACTCCTTTAGCGATGCGATGGTTTTGCTATAATGATGTGAGCAAGCGATTTAAGTCAGGGAAAAGGGTGAAGAAGATGAATGAAACGCAATACATAAGGGATACGCCTACGAAGATCAGGAAAAGACAGGGAGCAGTGCTCATGCTGCAGGGCACCGCTTCGGATGTAGGCAAGAGCATCGTAACGACGGCGCTATGCCGCATATTTCTACAGGATGGTTATCGTACGGCTCCATACAAATCGCAAAATATGGCTCTTAATTCCTACGTGACGCTGGATGGCAAAGAGATCGGCAGAGCACAAGGCGTGCAGGCCGAAGCCTGCGGCATTGCCGCAACAACGGACATGAATCCGATCCTGATCAAGCCGATAAAGGACATGTTTTCACAAATCGTGATCCACGGCGTTCCCCACATGCAGATGAGTGCGATGGATTACAGGACGCAGTTCCTGCCGAAGGCCAAAGAGATTGTGCTGGATGCACTGGATCGTCTACGGGAGAGCTACGATATCGTTGTCATGGAGGGCGCGGGAAGTCCTGCGGAGATCAATCTTAAGGATCGGGACATTGTTAACATGAATTTGGCAGGATGGGCGGATTCGCCGGTTATTCTGGTTGCGGATATCGATCGCGGCGGCGTGTTCGCTTCCATTGTAGGTACGCTTGAACTGCTCGAGCCCCATGAGGCGGCCAGGGTCAAAGGGTTTATCATTAACAAGTTCCGTGGGGATTTAGCACTGCTTCAGCCGGGACTGGACTGGCTTGAAGAGCGGACAGGCCTTCCCGTGCTGGGCGTGCTCCCCTATATTCAGGACATGCGAATCGAGGCCGAGGACTCGGTTGTACTGGATGAGCTTCAATATCAAAGACAGGAAAAACGCGACCTCGATATTGTCGTTATCCGGTATCCGCGTATTTCGAATTTTACGGATGTTGAAACGCTGCGCTGGGAGCCGGATGTTGTCGTTCGCTTTGTCCAATCGGTGGATGAACTTGGCACGCCGGACGTCATTATTTTGCCTGGCACCAAGGATACGATCAGTGACCTCGGGTTCCTTCAGGATCGGGGCCTGGCCGATGCGATCTTGAGGCAGACGCAGCAGCGGGATGTGCAGTTGGTTGGCATCTGCGGAGGATATCAAATGCTGGGCGAGCAGCTGTCGGATCCGCATGCGGTCGAAGGAAGCGTTCGGGAAGCGAAGGGGCTTGGCCTTCTGCCGATTCGGACTTCCTTTTTGAAGAATAAAAGGACGGTTCGGGTGAAAGGGGAATTGTTACCGGAACATCCGCTGAGGTTCGTTACTTCGGATACAGAGGTCGATTTTACGATTACGGCCTATGAAATCCATATGGGCGTGACCGAATGGAGCGCCGTGTCTGACGGCTCAGGACACCGCCCGCTTTTTTCGATTGAAGCAGATGGTACAGATTCTTTAAAGGCAATAGAAGATATTCAGCCGCACATTGAAGGGATTGCTACTTCTGATGGCCGTATATGGGGAAGCTATTTGCATGGCTTGTTTGACAACGATGTCTTCCGCAGGTCCTGGCTGAACGGCATTCGGATAAAGAGGGGTCTGATTCCAATTCCGGAAACGTTTAAAGCAGAAGAACGCAAATTCGCGGAATTTGACCGTGTAGCGTACATCGTTCGTAATCATGTGGATATGAAAAAAATATATGAAATCATCGGTTATGCGCATTGAAAGATGGGGAATGCATCCGATCATTCGGGTAATAATGATGAATAGGAAGATAACACCATGCACACGGCATGGTGTTATTTGCGTGGAGCGAAAAGAAAAAAGTTGATTAATTATAGGATAGGGGGGTATACTAAATATAGAGGCGGATGAAAAAATTCATCTTTCAGTATATCCCCTGATTGGAGTGATAGCCCATGTTGAATAGGAAGGGCACCATACTAACCTTAACGGGCATACTTGCTTTTGGATTGTTGACAGCATGCGATAACGCGAAGCAGGCCCCTGATACGGGCGGTCATGGCGGAAACCATGAAAAGGAAAGCGGAAGCCGGGAAACGAACGGGCACAGTGAACACGCTGGCGGTCATGAAACGGCCTCAGATCATTACAACGCTGCATTTACATGGAATGAACCGGCAAGAGCAGGTGCTGAATCTGAGTTGACGATCCAAATTACGGATAAAGACGCTGGACCTGTCCAGGATTTTGATGTCAATCATGAGAAACTCCTGCATCTGATCATAGTGAATCGCGATTTGTCCTTCTTCAACCATATACATCCGGATTACAAGGAGAATGGCGTATTTACCGTGAACACGACATTCCCGGCTGGCGGCGAATATAAATTGTTCGCAGATTTTGTGCCTAAGGGTGCTGGAGGGACCACGCTTAGCGAATGGGTTCAGATTGAGGGAGAAGCAGGGAAACCTTCGGCGATTCAACCGGATTCCAGCCTGATCAAACAAGTAAACGGCAAGGAAATTGAGCTGAGTTTAAGCAATACTTTATCGAATGAAGAGGTTGTGCTCACCTATCATATTCAGGATGCGCAGACGAAGCAAGGCATCAACAACCTCGAGCCTTATCTGGGCGCAGTCGGGCACGTTGTCATTCTGTCCGCAGACGCTGAGCAGTACATCCATGTGCATCCTCTAGACGAGCAGAGTTCAGGACCCCAAGCGGAATTTGCTACTACCTTCCCCCACAGCGGTATCTACAAGATCTGGGGACAATTTCAGCATCAGGGTGAAGTGATAACCGTGCCTTTTGTCGTTGAGATACAATAATTTCAGTTGAAGGAGTGATCGATATGACAGAACCATTGAAAATCTACACCATCCCCACTTGCAGCGATTGCCATCATGCCAAGCGTTACTTCAATGAGCAGGAGGTTCCGTATACGGAGTATGATTGCACACAGAACCCGGAATATCCGGAAGAAGTGCGACGGTTGACGGGAAAACAGATTGTGCCTACGATCGTTATTGGTGACAACGTATTTATTGGATTTGCCGATAACTTTCAGGAAATCCGGGAATTGATGAAATAAATAAGGGTTCATGGAAGTGAAGAAGAAGCATGGATTGTTCCCCGCGGGATGATCTATGCTTCTTTTAACGTGCGTCTATTTTCACACCGCGCCAATGGCCATAATTGCAACTCGGAGACGATGTTCATGAAATTTGATGCTACACCATATAAAACGTAAATAATCAGGTATTGTACGGCCAGGATGTTCGTTTTCATCAGTTTTTTAATGGTAATTCGCAGGTGTAAATAATCAGTAGCGGTGTTATTATATGGGTTGCGTCTTTTGGAAAAGATCATTGTGGCAAGCGTTGATAGCCCATTGAAATTTCTTGAAACGATTCGGAATATAACACGTATCAATACTCACTGCTTAGATGGAAGGGGTAGACACACAGTGGATAATGGAATGAACGTTATTTTGTTTGAAAAGAAGCCGGACGGTGAGCTGGTGCAGATCGAAGAACGGTCATGGACGATAAACATGGTTGCTGCACTGGAGCATGTGAATTATATCGTTGTTGGCGGCCGGGAATACGAAACGATTGAAGGCAGATTAAATGTAGACACGGGCAAACTTGAGCTTCTGCTCGTTCCGATGCGGAACGATTAATCTTGTCCGAAAGGAGAAACCATCTTGAGTAATGAAAAAGACAAAAAAGATCAGCCAACATCCAAATGGCTGACGCCGGAAGGCAAACCGATTCGGGTCCTGTCGAGCTCGCTGGGCATTGCCTTGTTGGCGAACGCATTTCTGGTATCGGGCGCGGCAGCGAAAGACCTTGCTTCGGAAGCGGTTACTTCATCCGAAGAGCCGCAGCTGGTGTCCTGGTCGACAGAAGAAGTGAAGAAGTATTTTGACAAGAATGTGGATTGGAACATTCCGTTTCCTAGTGAGGAAAAATTCCAGGAAGAGCCGGTAGAAGGAGCCGCTGCAGGATCGGGTTCGGGCGGCGGAACAACGATCGTCAACAACTATGGCGGGTACAATTCCGGTTTCGGCTGGGATGACTTGCTGCTCTATCACATGTTGTTTAACAATGGTTCCTATTATTCATCCAGCGGATGGTACAACAATCATCGCGGTTATTATGCGAATAACGGCAAGCCTTATAAACCCCGCACGTATTCGAGTGGTACGTTCCAGAATAAACCGGTGGTGAACTCCAATGTTCGCCCGAAAACCTCCACTTCATCGTCAGGAACGATTACGCGCCGCTCCACGTCGTCCAAGTCTGGTGGCATCGGCGGCAATTCCAGCGGGTTCAGTTCCTCGGGCTCGAAATCCAGCTCCAGATCCGGTGGTTTTGGAGGATGAGTCACGACAGCGTATTCACCGTATCGGGACAGCCTAGCCCCAATCGGGATGGGCGGGTATCTGAGCTCGCGGAGCTCGGCTTTACCTGGGCGGATCTGGAAGGGGAAGCCTACTGGATAGACCAGATCGTCACCATACGTCAAGAGACCTATCGTGAGCTGGAAGAAGCAGCCGCGATATTATGGGCCATGTTGGACAAAACCGTTCGTTATATTCATCGCAATCATCATATATACAGCTTGATTGGCATTCCGCCTATCCTGTGGCAGATGCTGGACGAATGTCCGCTGCCGGAAGAGGGATTGATCAGTCGGTATGCCAGGTTTGATTTCGCTATTGCCCATGATGGCAGCATCAAGCTGCTAGAGCTGAATGCGGACACGCCTACAGGTTATGTTGAGGCTTCCATTGCAACGCCGTGGATGTGCCGTCAGGTCGGTATTGTCTCTCCCAACGAACGGATGCAGGAGCTGGTCGCACAAGCGTGGGGAGCAGAGCGTCCGGATACGGCTGCCTGCATCGCTTATGGCGAACATAAAGAGGACTCCGGTACGATCGAAGCGTTGGTTCGGCACAGCGGGCTGGATACCCGACTGGTGGATTGTCTTGATCTGTGGGTGGATGAAGGTATGCTGAAGGACGGCGATGGCCGGGAGATTCACCGGATGTTCGCCCTATATCCGAAGGAGTGGATGTCCGTCGATGATGGCGGAGATGCGCTTGCCTTTGCCATCGAGACGGGACGCCTGCAGCTGTTCAACTCGCCGCACAGCATTTTACTGCAATCCAAAGGACTGCTTGCCGCCATGTGGGGGATGTATGAGCTGGGCCTTTTGTTCGATGAGAAAGAACGGGAAGCCATCGTCAATTATATGCTGCCCACTTACAACAAACCGGTATTCTCCGGTAACTTTGTGTCCAAGTCGATGTTCGGTCGCGAGGGTGGTTCTGTCAAGCTGTACGACCAGGCCGGACAAATCGAGGTAGAGGATCAGGACGGATATGATACAAGTGTCATGTTTCCGACGGTCTATCAGCGGAGGGCAGACCTGGCTCGGATCGAGACGGCGGAAGGCCATTTTCATTTACTGACAGGATTGTTCGTCCTGAATGGCACCCCTTGCGGTTTGCTGGGACGTGCGGGCGGTTTGATTACGGGTAATTCCAGCCATTTTATCGCAATGGGAGTGAAATAAATGCAGTTGAAACAAGATAGAAGGCAGCATAGCGGTGCTCCTAAGGGAAAGAGGAAACCTCCGGTCGTTCTGGCGGTACTACTATTATACCTCATGGTCTTGGCGCTGAGTGCATGCTCCAATGGGTCCACGGTATTTCATACCGGATCGGAGGAAGTATCATCAACCTCTACTCGCGTGCCTTGGGACTACCGGATCATTGAAGGGACCGTTGGCGATTTGATTGGCGGCGATATGACGGTCCTACCGGATAACGAGCTCCTGCCGAACGATAACAACTATGCTACCGGGGACAGAATTTGGACGCTTCAATTCATGGATGCAGAGCTTACCACGGATGCGAATCAACGAAATGATATCCGTTTATCATCTTGGCAGACCATTAAGTCATTCAAGGACAAAAAGACGGCGGAATCGGATTTGACCAACCTAAAAGTCACGGTCAAAACTGACGTGAAGCTGGTTGGGGTTTATAAAACAACGTATAAAAAAGACACCAGGCATTTTGCTGTCATCGAACTGCCGACGGGCAATCGGATCAAGCAGCCGATCGATGAGAAGCGTTATGCCGCAATGGAAAAGAAGGACAAGGTTGATGTTGTATTGGAGGAAGTGCATGATTTCGCCGATTACGACTTGGCCTATGCAAAATTTCGGGGGTGGGCGGATTGACGGTCGTCATTAATATTGTAGTAAGTGTAATCTGCATTATCGTGCTTCAATTACTGGGTATGTTGATTTTCAGCTGGATGACCCGGTTTAACGACATGGAAGAGCTGAAGAAAGGCAATGTCGCGGTTGGTCTTGCCTTTGGCGGCAAGTTTATGGCAACAGCCATTATTCTGGGCATATCGGCGTATACGAATTCATCGATCTGGCACATGATACTGTGGTTTACCGTCGGGTATGTATGCTTGATCGTTGCCTATTGGGTATTTGAGCTGGCTACGCCGGGTCTTAAACTTTCCGAGCACCTGCAAAAGGGGAACGTAGCGATTGGCATTCTGCTTGCGATGGTGTTTATCGGTACAGCCTTTGCAATCAGCAGCCTGATTATTTAGAACGAATGGCACCATGGAGGAGAGGAGCAGATACGTGCACTTTTTTCTAAGATTATCTTTGAAAATGATGCGTCTGCGCAAAACAACGATCAGCGTTCTTGTGGTACTGTTTGTGGTGCTGTGCTCGACCCTGGCATTTCTGCTGGAGCCCGAAACCTTTCACCATTGGTTTAACGCCCTTTATTGGGTGCTTACCACGATGGCAACCGTAGGTTATGGCGATTACTATGCAGCTACCGTGCCAGGCAAGATATTAACGATATTCATCTATATCTTTGGCATCGGGCTGTTGAGTTTGGTGATCGGTAAGGTGATCGAATCGTTTGGAAGCATGCAGCGGCAGAGAGGAGCGGGCAGGTTGAATTTTAAGGGTAGTGGTCATGTCATCATAATCAATTGGAGCAAAAAAGCAATGTCCGCGATCGATGAGATTTTGTCGTATTCGCCGAAGTCCGAGATTGTGGTCATTGATGATACCAGTCAGCATCCTGTCGAACATCTCGAACAGGTTCATTTTGTAAGCGGCGATCCTGCAGCGGATGACGTGCTGATAAGAGCCAACATCCTGGAGGCCAGATCGGCCATAGTCTTTGCGGATGCTCGGATTGACGAATCGGCTCTCGTGGACGGCAAGTCGCTGCTGATTGTTTCCAGCATTGAACGGATTGCGCCAAATGTACATACCACGGTGGAGATCGTGCAGGAGAAGCATGTTCAGAATTTCCGCTACAATCATGTGAACGAGTTTGTGCTCTCGCACGATGCTGTGTCCCGATTAGCCGTACGCGCGGCCCTGCAGGAAGGAAACTCAGATGTGCTGATGCAGCTGCTCAGCCGCCAGCATGGCGATGATATTTACGAAGTGGCTTTAAATCCTGCATGGAATACTTACGGCGATGCCTTTCAGGATCTGCTGCGGCAAGGAGCGACGCTTATATCCGATCGCAACGACCTCAGCATCAACCGCAAGCTCGATGTGCCGATTCCGCGGGATGCGAGATTGTATGTGGTTTCGGACGAGGCGACCTATAAGCGGATTACCGGCAAGCTTGCTTGATAGGTGGATAAGTAAAATTTTGAACAATGGGGCTGTCCCAAAAGCAGGTCTACATACTTGACGAGATAGCTCGCCTTATGAAAAAAAACGTTACAAATAAAGAAATGGCAGTACAGAGGAGAACATCCCTGAACCGTCATTTCTTTGTTTTGGTCTATTGCCGCCTTCTTCAGCAGGTTATGGGTGAGCGAAAGCCACCCGACCTCTGGGCGCACTTTGGACAAGCGCCAGGTCATTGACGTCAAGTGCGGTGCATCTTTCTGTAAAAATCACTGCTATCCAGCGTGATTGCCTTTATACTGGAAACTGAAAGAGTACCATACTTGGTACCGGCGTCGGAGCGGGTGCCGTGGTGGACGGCAAGCTGATCCATGGCCTGTCCCAATGGGACATATTATTGTTCGCCTCCGGAGGACACTACGAAGGCACGTGTCCGTACCATAAGGATTGCCTTGAGGGCTTGGCAGCCGGCCCGTCGCTCGGTAGACGCTGGGGCATGGCCGGCGCGGCATGCCTATCCCTTGGTCGCTTGATGGATAAAGGATTTTTCCCTTTATATAAACGCCTATAAAATTTGGATTGTTCTACAATTGACTTAGGCAGAAGTTCGGGTATACCATACTATGGTAGATTGCCCGATGATGTTGTATCCACTTCATAGTTTCACAAGGAGTAATCATTATGACAATAAAGGCTATATTGATCGGCGCCGGTGTCCGCGGTGCGAACGTTTACGCACCTTATGCCAGGAATCACCCGGATCAATTGCAGTTTGTCGCAGTAGCAGAACCGGATCCGATACGAAGATCTTCGTTTGCGATGCAGTACCATATACCGGATGACCAGATCTACGAGGATTGGCGCGATGTGCTTCAGAAGCCTAGGTTTGCTGATGCTGTTTGGATCTGTACCCAAGATCGTATGCATTATGATGTTGCCATGCTTGCTCTTCGGCAAGGGTATCACGTCCTGCTTGAGAAGCCTATTTCCCCTTCCCCGCTGGAATGCCTGGAGCTGGAGGAGACGGCCCGAAAGAGCAACCGTTTACTGACTATCTGCCATGTTCTTCGATATACCCCATTTTGGTCCGGCATTCACCGGATTATTGAACGGGGCGATATCGGCAGGGTGGTGGATATTCAACTCAGAGAAAATATTGGATACGCGCATATGGCCCACAGCTATGTTCGCGGCAATTGGAATAATACAGCTTCGGCGAGTCCGATGATTTTGGCCAAGTCCTGCCATGACCTGGATTTGATCTCTTGGCTGATGGGGCAGGACTGCGTACGCCTTACTTCTTTCGGATCGCTGTTTCACTTTACCAAAGACCAGGCGCCGGAGGGGGCGACGGAGCGTTGCTCTAGCGGCTGCCCGCATCTGAAGGATTGTTGTTATGTGGATCTCCGCTACTATATGGGAGAAGGCCGGCGGAGAGCCAAGCATTTTTCGGACGATCTGTCCGATGCAATGATTCGGAGACAGCTGCCGAATACGCCGTACGGGCGCTGCGTCTATCACTGTGACAATGACGTCGTCGATCATCAAAACGTCAACATGCAGTTCCAGAACGGCGCAACGGCATCATTCTCGTTGTCCGCGTTTACGCATGACAGCTCTCGTACGGTTCAGATTTCAGGGACGCGCGGCGAGATCCGGGGGAATATGGCAAGACAGGAGTTTACGGTATATTCCTTCGTGGATGGCGGGAGCACGGAGATCCGGGTTGAAGACGAGGGTCGCGAAGGAACCGATTCGATGCTGAACGAGTTTTGCGAGCAGGTCAACTGCTTTACGGGCAGTTCCTTAACCTCGGCTTCCGCTTCGATTCAGAGTCACATGATGGCATTTGCGGCAGAGGAATCCCGCTTGAATGAAGGGCAGTGCATTGAGCTAGGAAAGTTGATTGCCAATTACAGAGAGGAAGCCAGCATTTTCCGAAACTCGAATGAAAACGGCGTCAATCGTTACTGCACCGTATGAAGACGAGGGGTGCTCCAGAGTCAAGCCATGACTTTTGGACATCCCTATTTTTGGTCTGGCTGCCCATTAAGGGATTGACATTCGGATTTGCTTGGATTAATATGGCTTAAATATTACGAACACTTAGAAAAGCGATGAAGAGAAGAGTAGTTAAGATACGTTGTTTGCAGAGAGCTCCTGCCTGGTGAGAATGGAGCAGCAATGTTCTTAATGAACAAAGACTCAGAGCTGCGTATGGAATTGGGCGGTTTGCTCAAGGATGTTACGCCGGGACTCTCCCGTTACAGAGATAGGGTATAAGCATCGTGATGCCGTACCTGAAGAGGTGAAGATGGCGACAAATTCACAAACCGGGGTGGTACCACGAAGCGTTTATAAAGCTCTCGTCCTCAAGATGACAATCTTGCGGATGGGGGCTTTTTTTGGTTGATACTAAAAGTAAAGGCAGGGGATCAGAATGCATTGGTCAGAACAATGGGCAGATCAGTTAATCGAGAGGTTTCCTGACAAACCGACTCTGGTATGCGCAGCCGGCATCAGCCCTTCCGGGGCTGTGCATATCGGCAATTTCCGGGAGATCGTAACGGTCCATTTTGTGGCAAGAGCGCTGGAAAAGAGGGGCAGGGACGTTCGTTTTATTTTTTCATGGGATGACTTCGATCGGTTCAGGAAGGTTCCCGCGGGGCTGGATCCGGCGTTTGAAAAGTTTATTGGCATGCCGTACGTCGAGGTTCCTTGTCCGTTCGGATGCCATTCTTCCTATGCGGCGCATTATGAGCAGGAGTTTGAGGCTTCCCTGGCGGCATTCGGGATCCAGCCCGAATTTATATATCAAAGCCGGGAATATCAGTCTGGACGATATCATCCGTTCATTCTGCATGCGATCAAGCACAGGGCCGAGATTTATAATATACTGCATGCCTTCAAAACGGGCGGAGCCCATGAGTATGAGCGAAATAGTTACTATCCTGTAAACGTGTATTGTCAGGTATGCGGAAGGGATACCACCGTCATACAACACTTCGACGAACCCGGAGAGAGCCTGACCTATGCCTGCCAATGCGGGCATCAAGCCACCTTGCCGATCCTTCGGGCAAACAATATCAAGTTGCAGTGGAAAATCGATTGGCCCATGCGCTGGAAGATGGAATGCGTGTCGTTTGAACCCGGGGGCAGAGACCACTCATCTGAAACGGGCAGTTATAACGTAGCCAAGGTCATTTCGGAGAGAATTTTCGGGAATCCGCCACCGTCGTATGCAGCCTATGAGTTTATTCGGATCAAGGGGAATCAGGCCAAAATGTCCAGCTCGACCGGAACCAATTACACCCCAGGCGATCTGCTGAAAATATACCCGCCTGAAATCATCCTGTATATGTTCGCGAAATATCAGCCGGATGCTTCCTTCCATATTGGACTTGATGAAGACGTGATCCGCAATTACACCGAATATGAACGATATCGGAATCAAAATGGTTCCAAGCACATGAGCGGCGATATTCAAGCAACGCTGGAACTTTCCGGGACAGACGGAAAATCGGGGCCGACTCCGAAATTCGGCCAGATCTCCGGCATACTGCCGCTCGTGGATTTTGACCGGCAGCTTCTGCAGGAGGTTTTGCACCGAGTGGGCGAAAAGGTTGAGCCGGAGCTGCTTGAACCCATTGCACGGCGAGCTGAGCATTGGATCAAATACCATTATCCGCAAAAGCAAATCTCCGTGAACGAAGAACAGGACCATGAGCTGTACGGGACGCTGGATTCAGTGGAGAAGCAATGGCTTCATCACTTTTGCGATCTGTTGAAGGATGACAAGCTCGATGATGCCAGCCGACTGGAGAAGATTTATGCGATCTGCCATCATGATGACAGCAAGACGATGAGGAAAAATCAGAAGAGGTTGTTCGGTCTCATCTACCAGTTTGTCCTTCACCGCCATGAAGGTCCCCGTCTCCCGATCTTGATCCAAGTTGTCGGTGTACATCGACTGCTCGCTCTGCTGGATTTTCGGGAATGACACTTGGGTCAGCGGTCGGATGGATATATTCCAAAGTTAAAAACGCCCCTGTTTAACATTGGGCGTTTTTTCCTATAGAATTCAGACCATCTCTCTCAGAATGCTTTGGCTGCTTTTCTCCAGCGTCATAGGAAACATTTTCACTTTCCCGGGCGATAAGGCTAGAACCTCTTCATATGCGGCGGCAGATGCATAGACCAGATCAGATTCCTCGATCCGTTGCAGTAGGTCCTCCCGATTATCCAGTCCAGCTAAGCTGGCGTAGACCCCTTCAATACCGGCTTCTTCCATGCGGCTGGCCATCCACTGTGCACCTGCCTTACCCAAGCAGACAAAGCTGATATTACTTCCTGGTGTAAGCCGGGCAATATCAAGTAGGACCGACGTTTCCGCATTCGCGCCAATGACGGATACTTTTTTGTCGTATTTGCTGCATAGGGCCTTTACTTCGTTATCGTGGTTTAATGTCGTGATTATGAGGTTTGAGTACTCCAGTGCCTCGAATAAGGCTTGTTTTCCCGTCAACAGATCCTCCAGAAATACCGTTTTCACTTCGGCACCCGTCATTTGCTCAATCGCTTTCTGATAAAAGGGATAATCATGTTCTTTACATTCGATGAACAAAATCCGCTGTTTCGTGTTCAGGACAGGCTCCTGCAGCAGCGTATAGGCGAGGGATGCGGCAAAGAACTCGCTCGCGGGGATGTTAACGGAGCTAAGCTCCTCCGTCGTTCGCTTTACCAGCTCATGCATGAGCTTTCTGCGAGTTCTGAGCTCTTCAACCTGTGCGTTGTTTAATACCTGCGTTCCTTTACCCTTATGCATCGAGACGATCCTCTCATCCTTCAACTGGTTGTAGACCAGATTTACGGTGTTGCGGTTCAGTCCCAGCAGATCCGCCAGCGCACCGGCCGGAGGCAGCATATCAAAGGGTTCGATCTGTCCAATCCCAATCAACCACTTTAATTGCTCTTTGACCTGTGTGCTGACATTAAGGGTGGCGTGCGGGTCGACTCGAAGCATGAGTTTATGCGGCATAACGAAACCTTCTTTCCTAGTCAACTAGTAATTTAACTTTACATAATTATTTGTCAATTATCAAGAAAAGTATTGACATATATGGCTGTAAGTCATTATCTTATATATAACTAAATAACTAGTTAATTATGAATATTGGAGGGTTACGATGAAGGATCAGGCAGCAGCATATGTACAAAAAATGAAAGGTGGGGCTAGAAGTCCGTTAACCGTCCGTCCCATGAATATTGCCATTGGTTTTATCGGCGGCGCTATTTCCATCGGGTTATTAGCTCTTCTGACGTCGCTCGCAGAGAGTATTTGGATCATGGCACCTTTTGGTGCGAGCTGTGTGCTTGCGTTTGCGGTTTGGGATGCGCCGCTATCACAGCCAAGGAACCTCATTGGAGGGCATCTGATTTCCACATTCACGGGACTTGTAACGCTTGAGGTTCTGGGGGACGGAATCTGGGCCATGGCCATTGGTGTGGGAGCGGCGATCAGCTTGATGGGCATAACCAAGACGACTCACCCTCCGGCTGGTGCAGATCCCTTGGTTGTCATTATGGCTGGCAGCGGCTGGTCATTCTTATTTACGCCGGTGCTTGCCGGCTCGGTTATGATCGTGGTTGTGGCTCTGCTCGTCAATAATGCGGTAAAGGAGCGAAGATATCCGACATTTTGGTGGTGAAGGCAGTTTTTTCTTTGATAAATAAACGGTAATCATGGTAATATCTTCAATCTTATATCGTCAACAACAGACTCGGATCTACAAGGGACCGGGTCTAATTTATGTTGTTTGGCCGCGGATCTGAAATTTCCCAAACTAATTTATATACCACGATGCGAGGGAATCCAAACCGAAATCATAAAAAATAGGAGATACTTACCACTTGATCCCGGGTGTCAAATCTATAGAATATTACACAATCCCGGTACAGGACTCTATTCTTATTTTGTATAAAAGGTTAATATTGCCAAACCTTTACAGAATGCGGTTCTCAGCCGTTTTTTTATACGACTTTGGTATCAAATTTGTAATAACTATGGATAATGATGTAAAAATGACCGGAACTTTAGCAATTTTTCTGCGTTTAACCTTATGATTCACGAAAATTTTCTGAAAATCTTCGTCATCTCGCTGCGTTCCTCTGATGGACTGAAGTCGTGCGGTTCCAGCCTTATCGGGCTGCGATGCTTTCACTGCACACAACTAACATCAGGCTGTGAAGTTGTCAAATGACAGGGACGAGGAGGCAGCGGAACGCTTTATCGGGGGAAAAATGTGGAAGAGGTTTGTTTTACTTCTTTTTGACTACTATCGATATTGGAAAAGTTGGTAAAGAAGGAATATGGTATCGGGAACGCATCGGCTATACAATGACGAGTATGGCTCAGTCGTCATATGTCGGTGCAGCAACAAGCATGTCATAGAAAGGGCAGGTGAGCAACGAAGACGATGAGCAGGCGAAAATGGTGGGTGATCGCAGCACTTTGCACAATAGTGCTTCTCTGCGGTGCTGCTGTAATTCAAGGATATCTACGGCCGTCATTAAAAACGTATGCGGATGCGGACGGCGTGAAAATGAAATTCAAAACAGAGGGAACCTCCTTTCTGGAATATGAGGATGACGAAGTTTGGAAAGAGGTTTTTGCCAAAGGCGTGAATCTTGGGGCAACCGTACCTGGACATTATCCCGGTGAGCTTCCGGCAACGGAGGAGGATTACCTTCGCTGGTTTAAACAGATTGATGACATGGGAGCGAATGTAATCAGGGTCTACACCGTGCATAATCCGGTCTTTTATTCTGCATTGGTGAAATATAACCGGGATAAAGGCGATGACCCCTTGTACTTCATGCAGGGCATTTGGTCACCGGAGGAGCAGCTAATCGAGCGTAAGGATGCGTATGACGAAGAAATCATCCAGACGTTCAAAGCGGAGATATCGAAGGCTGTTGCTGCTGTCTACGGTGATATCAACGTTGAGCCGAAGCATGGACAGTCGAGTGGCAAATATAAGGTCAATGCAGGCAAGTACCTAATGGCCTGGCATGTGGGAACCGAATGGGACCCTGCCATGGTCGATAACACCAACACGGTACATAAGGATGTTCCTCAGTATGAGGGGTCCTATTTCTCGGGGACGAAGGACGCAAGTCCCTTCGAGAATTGGCTGGCATCTTTATTGGACTATACAGCTGCCGAGGAGCAGAAGTATGGGTGGCAGCATCCGATGACATTTACCAATTGGGTCACAACGGATGTGCTTGAGCATCCGGGGGAACCGCTGTTTGAGGAAGACCTGGTGTCTGTCGATGCGAGGCATGTAGAACCGGTGAACTGGGATGCAGGATATTTTGCCGCATACCATGTGTATCCGTACTATCCGGATTTTTTCCGTACGGACAAAACATTACAGACCATTCCCGATGGGGATGGGGGGTACAACACGTACAAAGCCTACTTGCGAAAATTGAAGGCAGCGTTCGAGGATATGCCGATTATGGTCACCGAATACGGCGTACCGTCATCCATCGGTATTTCACACCATGGTCCTGGAGGTAAGGATCAAGGGGGACACGACGAAGCTGAGCAAGGCTCGGTTAACGTCTCGCTGACCCAGGATATTTACGACGAAGGTTATTCCGGGGCCATCTTGTTCATGTGGCAGGACGAATGGTTCAAGAAGACATGGAATACGATGCCTTTTGAAATACCGGCAGACCGCCGGGCATTCTGGTTGAATGTGCTGACGAATGAGAAGATGTTCGGCGTTCTTGCCATGCAGCCGGGCAAGGCAGAGCAGATCACGATCGACGGAGATCTCAGCGATTGGGATAAGGTCCCCGAAGGGGAAGTCAAGACCTGGTCCGGAACAGCTCCGGGCGTCAAGAGCATGAAGCTGACACATGATGAGGCCTATCTGTATATCGGGATGGAACTGGAAGAAGCATTTGATCCCGAACGTTCCAAGCTCTTTATCGGTGCAGACACGATCCCTGGCGGCGACATTCCCAAGAAAGAGCTAGCTGGACGAACGCTCAAAGGCGGGGCTTTGGAAACTTTAATTCAGTTAGGCCAAGAGGATGAGTCCCAGGTCACCATAGCACCATCATACGATTTCCACAGCCGGTTGTACGGTAAGGAGGGATATTGGATGCTGCCAGGTGAGGAAGCCAAGGGGACCAAGGATGATCCTGTAGTGCCTGGAGGTTCGTTTCATTCCTGGAAGCTGGCCATCAGCCTGCTGATGAATCCGCCGGATACCCGCTTCTCCCATCCGTTTGTGGATGAGAGAGTGGGGATGCTGAAACGGGGGACCAGTGATCCGCAATCTCCGGATTTTAATTCTCTTACAGCCTGGCAGTATCAAGACAGATTCGTTGAGATGAGAATCCCTTGGATGCTGCTCGGATTCGGGGATCCGAGTTCGCTGCAGGTGCTGGATTACAGTCTGCTTCAAGACAAGCGTACATTCAGCACGATCACAGCGGAAGGGATCCGGCTGGCTCCGTGGATCGCACAGCGATCTAAGAACAACGGGGATTCAGCGTCAGGATCGGCGGAATCCATCAACCTGGAGGAGATCGAACCCTATACTTGGGAGCTGTGGGAAGCAACCAAGTACAGTGAACGATTAAAACAAAGCTATTATGATATGCAGGACATATTCACCCGTCTGCCTGAAACGGAGCGGGAACCAGATGCTAAATAAAAGGAGGAGCCATCGGATATGTTTTCAAATTTAGAAATGGCATACGTCTTCGCCTATGTATGTCTCGGCCTTATTGCAGCCGGCATTATCCTGTTGTTCCAAATGAAGATCAAGCACAATGCCATACAAAGAGAAACGGAACGCTTAACAGAAAAACATCATGATTATTTTGTGTATGTGCAGAGTCATCTGCATGACGATACGACGCTGAAGCTTCCGCCGGGCAAATTGACATCGGCAGAGCGCCGAGTCATTCAAGCCAAGTTCATCGAGTGGATCGAGCAATTCAAAGGGGACGCCAGAGAGAAGCTCCTGCGCTTATGCCGGGAAGCTGGATTTGTGGAAGAGGAGATTCGGGCATTATCCAGCCTGCGGAAAGACCGCCGTATTGAAGCGGTCTACCGCCTTGGGGGGATGCGTGCGGAAGAGGCTGTGCCGCAGCTTCAGCATCTGATGAACCGTACGAAATATGGTCCGATGACCATCATCATTGCACGTGCGATTGCCAAAAGCGCAGTTCAGTCACAGCAAATTCGAGAAATGTTGTCCAAGCTGCTGTCCTACGATAAAGCCATTCATCATATGGCTGCCGATATTTTGCTTGAAACCCGGCTGGATTCGGCCAGCCTTATGCGCAAGCTCTTGGATGATCCCGATCCTGGACTGGTCAAGGTTTCGCTTGTAGCCATGTGGGGGCAGGCCATTCCGGCTGTCGTGCCGGCACTCGATCGATTGGTTGGATCCGAGGAAAAGGATGTGCGTGCGGAGGCGGTCAAGCTGTATCTTGGCTCCTACCCGGCCCTGAAGGATGATACCATTACGGAGCTCATGAATGATCATGAGTGGGAAGTACGCGCAGCAGCGGCAAAAGCGCTGGGACGGCTTCATGCCGCAGGCAGCATTCCGATTCTCGCTTCCGCCTTGAAGGACGAGAATTGGCATGTGCGCAACAACAGCGCGGAGAGCCTGGCCATGTTGGGAGAACAAGGCTTCGAGACATTGTGCCAAGCCGCGTTGACAGGAGAAGGTCCGGCCAGGGAAACGGCCTTGTACCGGATTGAACGGATCATGTCCAACGAAGTCGAATACGAGCAAGTTGAACAAATGGTGGCCTTTAATAAAAAGAAACTGGTGTACGATCGTTATTTCGGTGTTCAAACGAACAAACGGATCGGCACAGTTGCAGGAGTAGGAGGAGATTACACTGCTTAGAGATATCCTGCTCACTTACGGTATGGTGGCGATATATTACGTCATGATCGTTAGCGCGCTTTATTTTGTAATTCTGATGTTTTCTTTCAGAAATATTAAAGATATTTTCAGACGCGCGACGTATTCCAAATACAATACGCTCTCGGGTTCGGAACTGGTTCCATCGGTATCTTTGCTGGTTCCGGCCTATAACGAAGAGCTGACCATTGCGGAGAATGTCCGCTGTCTGATGACGCTGAACTATCCAACCTACGAGGTCATCGTCATCAATGACGGATCCTCCGACGAGACGCTGAAGGTGCTGATTGAGGAGTACGGTTTGACACTGCTGCCCAATCCGGAGGTCCGCGGCAACATCAATACGAACAAGGTTCGCGGCATTTATTATAATCCGCAGTACCCGCAGCTTTACCTCATTGACAAAGAGAACGGCGGTAAGGCGGATTCATTGAACGCGGGCATTAACCTGTCCCGTTATCCGCTGATTTCTTCCATCGATGCCGATTCATTGCTGGAGAAGGATGCGCTGATTCGGATGGCCCGCATGTATATGGAGAATCCCGAGGAAACGGTGGCCATCGGCGGGGATGTTCGAATCGCCAATGGCTGCGTGATTGAGAACGGAGAGGTTAAGGACGTATCCTTGCCGCGCCGGATATGGCCGATGTTCCAATCAATCGAATATATGAAAGCTTTCCTGGGAGGACGAATCGGGTGGAGTCATTTCAACGGGCTCATCATCGTGTCGGGAGCCTTCGGCTTGTTCCGCAAAGATTATGTCATTGCGGTGGGCGGCTATCGGGGAGGCTATCCCGGCGAAGATATGAACATCATTATCAAGCTGCACCGCTATATGCTGGAAAATAAAATCAAATATCGCGTTTCCTTTTGCCCGGAAGCGGTGTGCTGGACGCAAGCGCCGGACAGCTACAATATTTTGTCCAATCAGCGCAAGCGCTGGGGACGGGGAAACTTGAAGAACATGATCGAGAACCGCGATATGGTGTTCAATCCGAAATATAAAGTCATGGGCTTGTTGACGATGCCCTACAACGTTATTTTTGAAGCGCTAAACCCTTACTTCAGAATTACGGGCCTTCTGGCTCTGCTTGGATATGTTTTGCTGGATATGACAAATTGGCATGTGCTGGTCGTGTTTGGACTCGTCAATTTTTTAAGTGGGTACCTGCTCAGCGTGGGCGCTCTCATCCTGGAGGAGATGGCCTTCCGCCGGTATACCAAATTGTCCGATCTGGTGAAGATGCTCCTCTTCTCGGCACTCAAATTCGTGGGTTACCACCAGTTAGGTGTGCTGTGGAGAGTGCAGGGGCATATTCAATATCTGCAAAACAACAATTCATGGGGTACCATGACCCGGCAGAGCTGGAAAGATAAGAACAAGGCTGCCTGACTTCAAGGCCCGGTTCATATGTAACAGCATCAAAATATAAAGAGAGGTGGGACCTACAGTTATGTCTCAATCCGCAACATTGCAACGCGTGCAGGCCTTTGATTTTTACGGCCGCCTGGAGGAGGAAGTGAGAAACCATAGCCATGGGACAGCATTGCTGTTTCTGTACTGTGCAGGCAATCCGTCCGAGACGGAGGCTGGGCTGGCGGAGGTTCAAAACTTTGTGGACCAGTTGTCCTGCGTGAATGGTGAGGTACTGCAAGACACCAATACCGGTGTATTGGCTGTTACCTTGCCTGGATATTCGCTGGATGCCGCCCATTATCAGGCGCTGCTCCTGAAGCAGCATCTGCAAGGCCGTTTGGAGCAAGCAGATCCGCGTATTACGCTTGCAGCGCTTACCGAAGCGCCGTCAGCGTTGACGCTGAAGCAGATGGCGGAAGCGGCCAAGCTCAGCACCTCTTCGGATATTCATATATTTACGCAGGAGGAAGCAGACAGCGGTCAAAACCGCATTCTCATCGTGGATCAAGATGCCACGGTGAGGGAGTTTTTACAGATCCGCTTGACCATGCAAGGTTATGAAACACTTGAAGCGGTAGATGGTCTGGAGGCACTGGATCTTATCCCGAAATGGGAGCCGGATCTTGTGCTGACCGAGCTCAATCTGCATGGCATCGATGGACTGCCTTTCATTCATCATATCCAGCAGCTGGATGTGAAGGAACCGCCGAAAATTGTGGTATTAACCGAAAAACGTGTGGAGCAAACGATCAGCCAATGCTTCCAAAACGGGGTGGATGATTACGTAACCAAACCGTTCTCGCCGGTGGAGCTGGATGCCCGCATCCGCCGCTGCCTTCATTAAACACATCGTTATTAACGCTTTTAGTTTGATCAGAATTGATGAATGATACGTGATTACTTGAGCTGAGAGGTTCTTTAATCGCAAGGAGAGAGTTCAACAAAACGAGGTCTGTCTTTTGGCGAATGGGCAAAAGAAATAGACAAATAGACTATACATCCGATGGAGGTTGAATACTTGTGAATGAGGAATATGAAACTTTATTGAGTGCCATTGAGAATAAGAAAGCCGTTCTGGGTGTTGTGGGACTGGGCTATGTAGGATTGCCGCTGGCTGTAGAAATGGTAAAACAGGGATTCACGGTCATCGGTATCGATCTGGATTCTGACAAAATTGACCGGATTTACCGCGGCGAGTCCTATATTACGGACATCTCGTCCGAAGAGCTTGCGGCATGCATGGAAACCGGACGCTTTAAGCCGACAACGGATTACAGCATGATTGCTGTGATTGACGCGGTCAGCATCTGCGTGCCAACGCCGCTCAGTGAGAATCAGGACCCGGATACTTCCTACATTACAATGGTAGTCGATCAGCTCAAGCGCTTTATGAAGCCTAATCTGTTAATTACGCTGGAAAGCACGACTTATCCGGGAACCACGGAGGAACTGATTCAACAGCCGATTGAGAAGCTCGGTTATAAGGTTGGCCAAAACTTTTATCTGTGCTTCTCGCCGGAACGGGTCGATCCCTCCAACAGCCGGTTCAATACACGGAATACGCCGAAGGTCATCGGCGGAACGACGGAAGCCTGCCTAAAGCTGGGCGAAGCGTTGTACAAGCAATACGTGGAGACGGTGGTACCCGTCAGCAACCCGAAAGTGGCGGAAATGTCCAAGCTGCTGGAGAATACGTTCCGCAGTGTGAATATTGCCTTTGTCAACGAGATGGCCATGATGTGTGACCGCATGGGCATTGATGTATGGGAAGTGATCAATGCAGCGGCAACCAAGCCGTTCGGATTCATGCCGTTCTATCCGGGACCGGGCATCGGCGGCCATTGCATCCCGCTGGATCCCATGTATCTGTCCTGGAAGGCCAAGGGCTTTCGCTTCTATAGCAAATTCATTGAGCTGGCACAGTCCACCAACGATAATATGCCTTACTACGTGATCAACAAGGCGGCTACGATTCTGAATGAATATGCCAAATCGATCAAGCGCTCCAATATCCTGCTGTTAGGCATGGCTTACAAACCGGATATCAGCGATTTGCGTGAATCTCCGGGTCTTGAAGTATATGAACAGTTCAAGGAAAATGGTGCCTATGTGGATTATTACGATCCGTATGCCCACAGTTTTGTGGATAAGCAAGGCGGGACGATTCACAGCGTGGAGTATGATCTTGCGAAATTCAGCCGTTACGATTGCATCGTCCTCATCACAAACCACAGCAATCTGGATTATCATTCAATCGCTTCGACCGGCGTGCCGATCTTAGATACGCGAAATGCATTTAAAGCGTTCGCCGAACCTCATATTTACAAGATCGGCCATTCTGTTCAGCATGTAGCTGAGCCGGGTGAGGCTGTCTTGATCTAATGAAATGGACGAGAAGAATGAGGCCTATACATGCAAAAGCGAAGTGGATCATCCTGGTTGCCGGCATCTGTCTTTTGCTGCTGATCCTTTTTCTTCTCCCGTCAGGCAAGGTGAATCAGAACAAGGCTACATGGCTGTGGGATGCAAGTCTGATCCGAAGTGAAACGGAGGAGATTGTAGCCTTTAGCGGCAGTGAAGGCATTACAACGATCTTTTTGCAGATTCAACAAGAGGTGACGGACGAGGAGTACCGCCATTTTGTGGCCGCAGCACATCAGCAGGGCATCAGTGTTCACGCCTTGAACGGTCAGCCGGATTGGGCTTATGAAGAAGGCCGGCGAAAAGGGATGGAGCTGCTGACCTGGCTGGAAGCGTACAATCGTACGGCTGCGCCTGAGGAGAAATTCGAGGGCGTGCAGTTCGATGTCGAGCCCTATGTGCTCCGGAGATGGGGCCGCGAACAGGCACAGGTGGTGGAAGAATGGAGCGCGAACATGGAGGTTTGGGTGCAGGAGGCGAAGCGTCAGGGGCTCTCGTTCAGTGCCGCCGTTCCATTCTGGCTGGACAAGGTACCTGGACCGCGCAGCGCGGATGCCGACTCCTTCAGCCGCTGGATGATCCAGAACACGGACGCGATTGCCGTTATGGCGTACCGGGACAGCGGGGAGCAGATGTATGAGTTGTCCAAGGAAGAGCTGGAGCAGGCGGATGAACTCGGCAAGTCCGTCTGGATCGGCATGGAGCTCGGGGATACGGAGGAAGGCGAGCATCTAACCTTCTTTGCCAAGAGCGAACAGGAGATGGAGGACGAAGCCCTGCGTGCCGCCAAACTTGGCAGCGACCATTCCTCCTTTGCGGGAATGGCCGTCCATCACTACCAGGCTTGGGTTCACAAACGAACCGCGATGGCTGGGGAAGAGCCTTGATTTGCATGAGATTTCATTACGATTTCCAGGTTAAATTGTAACAGCATGAACAACATGAATCATTCACTATTCAACATACCTTCGAAGGTCTTTATAGACTTTCGGAGGTATTTTTTTTGTCTGACAGAGGGTGAGGCCCCGGTTTGAAACGGAAATTGTTTAGAAATTGTATAGAACTGAATTCTATAATGTGAATCATCAAGCGGCAAGGGGTAAGAGTCGTTTTTGAAAAAACATGGGACAACGGATTACATAAGCTGGACGACCGGGGGTTCGTTATTGTAATTCAAAGATATGAAAATGATGAAAATTCATGAATTTTTCAAAAAAGTAATAGCAATTATGATATGTTGGTGTTATATTCTATTGGTTTATTCAGGAAGGGCTTTAAGAAAAACCCTGTTTGAAATTTAAAAGGAGTATCCAGATGAAAAGAGATTCTAGTAAAACCCGAATATTATACATGCTTACGAGAATGACCGGACTGTTGTTAACCCTGACGTTATTGGGTGGCTGCGGTCTTTTTGGAGGTAAGCAAGCTCCCAGTGATGAGACGGGCGGTTCGATAGCGACTGTTCAACAAGTGGAACGGTATACGGGGGAGAAGAGCAGGGAAATCCCGTTTGTTTACACGGCCAGGAAAGAACTGGCGCTTACCTTTAACGGCATGGGCGATAAAGCGACCATGATGGCCCTGATCGATGAGCTTGATGCGTACGGAATCAAGGCGACCTTCTTTCTTCCGGGCATCCGAGTGGCGGAGGAACCGGACATTGCCGATGCCATTTTGTCCAGAGGCCATGAAATTGAGAACAATACGCTCAATCAGCTCGATATGAGTCAGCTTAATTACGATCAGATCTATAAGGAGATCAAGCTTGCGAACGATGTCATTGAGCGGGAAACGGGCGTCCAGCCCCGCTATGTTCGGACACGCTCCGGCGATTATCCGGAAGAAGTGCCACTGGCAGCCGCGCATCTCGGGATGAAGGCTGTTGTAAGTTATAACATCAATCCTAAGGACCGCAACATGCAGAGTGCTGAAGAGATTGGAGAGTATGTGACCAGGTTCATCTCCAGAGGCGGCATTATTTCCATGAATACCGACGTCAATCCGGAAGTGATATCTTCTATTAAATACATCGCCCAGGCCGTGGACGATATCGGATATCGATTGGTCACGCTGGATGAGCTGGTGCGAAATGGCGGCGAGCGAAAACCGCTCGAGTTAATTCCGGGATACGACGCTGCGAGAATGAACCCGGATTATGAACAGGCGAAATATGAACTGGTTTATAAAGTCAATACCAACAAAAAAGAAATTGCCCTGACGTTTGATGATTTCGGTAGTGACAAAACGGTTACCCGCATCCTTGATATTTTGGCGGAGCATGACGTGAAAGCCACCTTCTTCCTGCGGGCCAAAGGAGTGGAAAGCAACCCGAATTTGGCGCGGGCGATGGTGGAAGGCGGACATGATGTGGCTAATCATTCCTACAGTCATCCCGTCGTGACATCGCTAACGCCCGAAGAGCTGCAGAAGGATGTCGTCAAGGCCCACCAGGTCATTACGGAGGCCATACAACAGCAGCCTGTCATGCTGTTTCGTCCGCCGACCGGTGTGGTTGATGATGAACGGGCCAAAGCGCTGGCGGCTACCGGTTACCCGGTCATTGCAATGTATGATGTGACGACGCTGGATTGGGATGTTTCCAATAGTGCCGACGATATTGTGAACGGGGTAATGACAAAGACACAACGGGGAAGCGTCATTTTGCTGCATATGCTGGATGACATTCATACCATTGAAGCTCTGCCAAGTGTACTGGAAGGGCTGAAGAATAAAGGATATACGTTTGTAAAAATGGCGGACATGATGCAGCTGCAGGACAAAGCCGCAATGGAGATGGAATAAGATGGAATTATTTGAAAACATGCTGGACCGCGTAGACAGACTGGCGGTCGTCGGTCTTGGATATGTAGGCCTGCCGTTGGCGGTCGCATTCTCAAGAAAGCTGGATGTCATCGGCTTCGATCTGAGCGAGGCCAAGGTGCAGCAGTATCGCAGCGGATTCGATGCTACTGGTGAGATCGGAGATGCTTTGCTTACGAACTGCACGGCTGCCTTCACTTCGGATCCGGACAAGCTTAAGGAGGCTCGCTGCTTTATTGTGGCTGTTCCGACACCCGTGAAAAGCGGAAATGTCCCGGACCTGAAATTCGTGCGCAATGCCAGCCGGTTGGTCGGCCGCGCATTGACCCGGGGAGCGGTTGTTGTGTATGAGTCAACGGTATATCCGGGCGTTACGGAGGAAGTGTGCATTCCGATTCTCGAAGAGGAGTCCGGCCTGCGCCTGGGCGAAGATTTCAAGGTGGGGTATTCCCCGGAACGGATCAATCCCGGAGACCAGGTGCACCGGCTCGAGACCATCGTGAAAATTGTGTCCGGCAATGATCCGGAGGCGCTGGAAACGGTTGCCAGTCTATATGAGCTGATCATTGATGCGGGGGTCCACCGGGCGGAAAGCATCCGGGTGGCGGAAGCGGCCAAGGTTATCGAGAATGCCCAACGCGATATCAATATCGCCTTCATGAATGAGCTTTCCATGCTGTTCAACCAGATGGATATCGATACGAATGCCGTGCTGCGGGCAGCGGAAACGAAGTGGAATTTCCTCCCGTTCCGGCCGGGGCTCGTTGGTGGTCATTGCATCGGAATTGATCCTTATTATCTGACGTATAAAGCCGAGGACACGGGATATCATTCCAAGATTATTTTGGCCGGGCGGCATATCAATGATGGAATGGGGAAATACATCGCCCAGCATGTCATTAAACTTGCGGTTCGCCATGGTATTGATCTGATGAGGGCGAAGGTGGCGGTAATGGGTCTGGCCTTTAAGGAGGACTGCCGGGATATCCGCAACTCCAAGGTCATCGATATTATCCGGGAGCTGCAGGACTACGGGATCCAGCCGATGGTGGCGGACCCGCACGTGGACCGACATCAGGCATATGAGGAATATGGTATCGAGCTGTCGGACATGAGTGAACTGAGAGACATCCAGATTGCGGTGGTCGCTGTTGCTCACCGGGAGTTCAAGCAGCTTGGGGTTGCCGAATTCAAGGACATGTTTAGCTCAGCAGAGGCGAAGCTTCTGATCGACGTGAAGGGAGCTTATCCAAAAACCGAATATGAAGCGAATGGCTTTCATTATTGGAGTTTGTAGATAACGATGGGAGAAAGCAATGAGGATTATAAAAAGAAAGCAACCGAAGATCACCAAGGAAGTTCTTGCGGTTCCGCGTACAGATAGACGTACTCTTTCCTATGTACCCGATCCGGAGCAGATCCGTTTGAACGCGGACCGAAGAGGCAACCGAGCACAGCAGCCTGGGGATGATGTGTCCAGCTCTGAATATTTAAATAAGCTGCGTATGCTCAGCTTGCGTTATGAAGCGGAATTCGAAGTATGGATCGTTCCCAAGGGGAAAAAGAAAAAAGCAGGAATTAAGGGACAGGCTGCCGATATTTCGGCCACCGGCCTGCTGCTCAGGCTGCCGGACGACGCTTCTGGCCTTGAAGTGGGTGACACAGTGAAGGCCCGATTCCGTATCCCGCCGGGCTCCATGCCCGAGGGTTTCGAATCGGCCGTAAGGATGGATGCAAGCGTCGTTCGTCGGGCCACGAATTCGGCAGAATCCGGTGAAGAGCATATGATGGCCTTAGAATTTGAGAAGCCGCTGACGGAATATTTTCAGCGCAAACGGTGGGGCTATTCCGTGTATTCTGCCAGCGCCTTGATGTTCATGGCGGTGCTCTTCATCATACTGATGCGGGCCGAGAGCATTATTTATTTCAAATACAACATGGTGCTGTATTTGTACAGCTTAATCGCAGCTCTGTTTCTGCTGACACGCTACCTGTTCGGGGCGTTATATCGCGATGTGCCGATCAATCCGGATTATACACCGGGGGTTTCGATTATCATCCCCTGCTTCAATGAAGCGGATTGGATCAAACGTACGATTCTCAGCTGTATTAATCAGGACTATCCGGTAGATAAGCTGGAGGTCATTGTCGTTGATGACCGATCGACAGACCAATCGGTACAGCAGATCAAGGATATGATTGAAGTGATTCACTCCGAGGCGGAGCGTTACGCTACCCGCGAACGCTTGTCCTATACGGTGCTGCCGGAGAATGCGGGCAAGCGGGTTGCGCTTGTCAAAGGTGTGGAGATGGCGAAGCATGATTTGGTGGTCTTCGTGGATTCCGACAGCTTTCTGGACCCGATGGCGATTCGCCACCTCGTTCAGCCTTTTCAGGACCCTAAGATGGGCGGCGTTGCCGGCCGAACGGACGTCGAGAATAAATATACCAATAACATGACGAAGCTGCAGACGGTCCGTTATTATATTGCATTCCGGATCATGAAAGCGGCAGAGTCTTGGTTTGACAGCGTGACCTGCCTGTCGGGCCCGTTATCCTGCTATCGGAAAGAGCTCATCATGCAGCATGCGGACGCCTGGCTGAACCAGAAGTTTTTGGGCAGACCCGCCACCTTCGGGGATGACCGAAGCATGACAAACTTTATTTTGAAAACACATCGTACCGGTTACCAGGATTCCGCCATATGCTCGACAATTGTCCCTTCACAGATGAAGGTGTTCCTGAAGCAGCAGATGCGCTGGAAGCGCTCCTGGCTGCGCGAGTCGCTCCGGGCCGGAAGTTTTATTTGGCGCAAAGAGCCGTTTATGGCATTGTTTTTCTACATAGGCCTGATCGTGCCGATTGCCGCGCCTGTCGTGGTTGCCTATAACTTGATGTACGTGCCGATCGTTCATGGCATTTTCCCAGGGACTTTCCTGATGGGCTTGCTGCTGATGGCGCTGCTGATGAGTCTTGCTCACCTGCTGTTTCGCAAGAGCAGGCTCTGGGTGTTCGGCTTCGTGTTCTGTCTGTTCTATGAATTTGTCCTGTTATGGCAGATGCCGGTGGCCTGGTTTACCTTCTGGAAGTCGACATGGGGGACCCGGGAAACGCCGCAAGATATTGAAGCGAGAGAGAAGAAGGAAGCTCGCAAGCGCAAAGGCAAAAAATTCGGATTACCGTTCTGATCGTGTCAAAGCGGTTGAAGTGAGGATGACAAATGGGTAAAAAACGAAATGCAGCCCTCAATGTTCAGCGAAAAAATCGCCGCAAAATCATCAAAGTTACGGCACAGGTTGTTGTATTGGCCGTAGTTGTCGTCCTGCTGGCGAATGCAATTTTCGATTTTCGCACCTATAAGGAGCCGGACAAATCAGCTTGGCGTCAGGATCAGGGCTTTATTGCGCTATCCTATTTTGGAGTCGGTCGCACCGGGACATCCAAGCTCGTATCCAAGAGCCAGCTGGACGCCCAACTGAGGGCTTTATATGAACAGGGCTACACTACGATTTCGCAGCAAGATATTATCGATTATTATCGTAATGGCAAGAAGCTGCCGGATAAAGCGCTGTACCTGTCCTTTGAAGACGGACGGAATGACTCCGCACTGTTTGCGCAGCCGCTGCTGGAGAAATACAATTATAAGGCCACTTTCCTGTCCTATGCCAACAAAATGGGCAACAGTGAACGGAAATTTCTGCAGCCGAAGGATATGCTGAAGATGACCCGCACCGGTTATTGGGAGCTTGGGACCAACGGCAACCGGCTGACTTATATTAATATTTTTGATCATGAAGGCCGTTATATCGGCGTTAAGGACGAAAGTGAACTGACCAGCAAATCCAACGTGGAGTATTACAACCACTATTTGATGGATTTCATACGTGATGAGAATATGATTCCGCTCGAGAACCGCGCGGAGATGGAAGAACGGATCCAAGCGGACTATGAAGCGATGAATCAGGTTTACACGAAAGCGCTTGGTTACGTTCCAGGCACGTATATGATCATGCACGCCAATGCGCTGGGCGGAGGCATGAATCAGCTTGTAGCCAATGCCAATACGGAGCAGATTCGGCAGTTGTTTGGGATGAATTTCAACCGGGAAGGAATGGCCTTCAACTCGAAGGATAGCGATCTTTATAATCTGACTCGGGTCCAGCCTGCTCCTTACTGGTCTACCAATCACCTGTTGATGAAGCTGCACAAGGACCAAGGACAATCTATGCAGTTTGTGCGAGGGGACAAGCAGCAGGCTGATAAGTGGGAGCTGCTTGGCGGAGCGACTGAATTTGCGGATAACCGTTTCGTGGTCACATCGCCCCCGGCCCAGGCAGGAATCGTTTATTTGAAGGGCAGCGAAGAGTCTGACATAACCGTCTCGGCGAAGGCACTCGGTAATGTGGTAGGACGGCAGTCCATCTATGTCCGTTACGACCGGACGAAGGGCTCTTACTTAAGGCTTCTTCTGGAGAACAATAACGTGGTGGTAGAACAGAAGAGAGCGGGTCAAGCACCCGAGGAGCTGTTCACCTATACCTTGCCGAAGGTCGAGTGGGGGGAAGAGGACCTGCAATTCGATAAGGCATCGGTATATACCAAGGAGCAGACGCAGTCCGGAGACCGGGATGATGAGAATGAGTATCCGGTCAACATACTTGGCAACCGTTGGCTGGAGATTTCGGTGAAAGGCCATTCCCTGTCCGTGAGTGTCGATCAACAGTTGATTCTGGATCAGCAGTCTGTGGATGTTTCGATTGGTGCAGGGGGCGTGGCGTTTGAATCGCAATATCATGAGCAGAATGAGAAAGATGATATTTATGACGCTGTTTTTGAAGATGTCACCATTAAATCCGAGCCTGCGAGCGGTGATATGAAGCTGCTGTTTACGAACAAGCCGTCCGGACTGACCGGTGTCCTGACAGGCGTGCAGAGAAGTTTGAGCCGGGCGGTTGACTGGGCTGTGGAGACTTTTTAAATTCGGATGGCGTAGGACGTGAACAAGAATGAAGAATCGCAGGAGGAAATGGGCAGGAGCTCTGGTACTGATGGCTTTGTGTGCTGCTGTCTCTTTCTGGTGGCTGCGCACCGAAGAGCAGGAGAAATCGCTGCAGGTTCAGTTACCGCAAACGGGAGTGAAGCTGTCTGCCTGGATTACGGATTGGCAGTGGAGGACGGGCATTACGGATCTGAAGCAGTTTGGTAGTGAGCTTGAAGAAATTCATTTTTTTGCAGCTTACTTCAATCATAAAGATGAACTCCATTTTACTTCGGATTTTCGGGAGGGGCTGCCTGAGTTTCTGGAGATTTCCCGGAAAGGGAAACAGCTTCGCCGGGTACTGACCATCGTAAACGATCGCTTTGATACCGATGGGACGGCGGACCAGAAGGATCCAGAGCTCATCTCCCGGATCGTGGCTACTCCGGAAAGCCGCAGCCTGCATATCGGGCATATTCTGGCTGTGGTATCCCAGCATGGCTTTAACGGTGTGGAACTGGATTACGAGAAGGTACGCAAGGAAGATTGGGCGAATCTTTCCAATCTGTACAAGGAGATGTATGAACGTTTACAAGCGGAGGGTTTCTCTCTTCGAATCGTGCTGGAGCCGGGGATCTCCCAGTCATCCTTTGAGCTGTTGCCGGCAGGTCCGGATTATGTCCTGATGGCATATAACTTGTACGGAGGGCATAGCGGACCGGGGCCAAAGGCGGATCACGCCATGATAAGGAAGCTGGCAGATAAACTGCAGGGGATTCCGGGAGACCATGCCATCGCATTGTCGGTTGGCGGGTTTGACTGGGCTAATAACGGCAAGGTTGTCTCTTTAACGGAAAAGCGTGCGGTGGAACTGGCGCATTCCATCTCGGACAATCCGAAGCGGGATCCGTCAAGCGGTGCCCTGTATTTTGAATATACGGACGACCAAGGTTTGGGCCATACCGTATGGTATGCGGATGGAATGACCATTGCCGGCTGGATGGATACGGCGAGAGACGCGGGTATATCGAAGATTGCGATCTGGCGGCTAGGGGATATGGAAGAAGATACGTTGCAACAGTTGAAAGCTTATCATCAGCAATCCCAACATAAGTGAATGTATACGAAAAGAAAGGACATCCCATGGCTTCAAGAAGCCGCTCGGGGTGTCCTTTTGCGTAAAATGACTCATGTTGTAGTCAAATAGTCTTTCTGTGTGAGTGCACAAGGAGCAGTGCGCACGATGTACAAATTAATGGATGAGCTTCGAGGCTTTCGCTTTGCGGACGAGACCGCCGCTGGCCCGGTTGATCGGCTTCTTGAGTGCAATCCCGATCATCAGCGCAATTGCCGCGAAGATCAGCATGAACAGGACATCCCGGACGACAATATCCCATAGAATGCCACCAACGGCTTCCCGCATCATGCTGATGGCGTAGGTGAATGGCAGATACGGATGCAATGCTTGGAAGAACGGCGGTGTCATCTGGATCGGAAACGTTCCGCCTGCGCCTGCAAGCTGCAGCACGAGCAGTACGATGGCCATCGCTTTTCCGACATTACCGAATACGGACACCAGCGTATATACAATCAGCATGAAGATGGTGCTAATCAGCAGCGCAAACAAGATGAACCAGCCCGGATTCACCACATAGGTTCCCAGCAAATAGATATCACCCAGGGTAACGAATAGCGCTTGGAACAGGGCAATGGTCAAAAAGGTTAAATAGCGTCCGAAGTAAACCTCGATGCTGCGGAAGCTTCTCTCTTCATCATGAACCTCAACGGAGAGCAGGGAAACAAGCAGCAGGGCACCTACCCACAAGGATAACGTCGTGAAGAAGGGAGACATGGCGGACCCGTAGTTCGGGATAGGGTAGAGTCGATTCTCTTCCAGCGTAACAGGCTCGGCAAAAAACTGGCTTTCGAGCTCGAAATTATTTTGAAGCAAATCGATAACCTCTTGGATATCCCCTGCAGCTTCCATCTCACGCAGCCGATTCGCCAGCTGTGTAATTCGAAGCTCGGCCTCCGGCAGACGGCTTTGGGCCAGCTGTACTTCTTCGCCGCCTACCTTGAGCCCTTTCTGGGCATCTTTGAGCAAATGCTGAATGTCGGGGACGCTGGCAAGCGCCTGGGTCAGCTCCTGCTGAACACGCTTGGCCGTGCCTGCGCCCTTGGTGAAGGATTTGCTTATCGCTGGACCAATCTCCGTATCGTATCGGCTTAACACCGTGTTGGTTAGTCCCGTAATGTCATCGTTTAGCTTCTTCAGCTTATCGATGGCATCTGCAGGTGCTTCTTCTCCCCGTTCCACGGCTTGCGCTATGGTTTGGAGCACGGTTTGGGCTGAGGTCCATCGTGCGGCAATATCCTCAAGCTTCGCCGCCCCGGAAGCTGCCGCCGGGGAGATCGAGCCCAGTCGCTTGAACAATTGACCCAGCCGGGTCGCGGCTTGCGCTGCTGTCTTGGCGCGTTCCTGCGCAGCGTTCAGGCGGCTGGCAAGCTCCTTCGGGTCGATGTCGGCTTGTCCTAGAGCGTCCAGCACTTGCGAGAGTGCTCCGGTGGTTGCAGCCAGTACCTCCAAGTCCTGACGCAGAGCAGGCTCCAGCGATTTCGAGGCACCAGCGGCCTCATTCGCGAACTCCGCCAGCGCACCGGCCATAGCCTTGCCGTCCGTGGCGATTTCTTCAAGGCGAGGCAGAGCGGTGCCAGCTTGCTGAACCAATCGGTTGGCCAGCTTAATATCCTTTGCGGCTGTGCCCACCGCTTCATTGAGCTCCGGAAAGCTTTTTTCAAGCCGGAACAGAAGATTTCGTACTTTATTGATGGCCGGGAGCTGGTTCTCGATCTCAATTCCGAGTGTGTTGAAAATCTCGAAGATGGTGCCGTTGGCGGTTTTGATGAAGTTTTTGCTGATTTCCTCTACAACACCGGATGCGCCCTTGGCCGTCACTTTGGGAGAAATGGCGTTGATTTTCTCGTTTGTATAATAGAGGATCTGAGCTTTGACAGGCTCATTGCTCAGAACGGTGCCGATCCGGGCAGAGAAGTTCTCCGGAATAATGATGGCGGCATAATCATCACCGTGCCGTACACCCTGAATGGCGTTCTCACTATCCTCCGTAAACCGCCACCCCAGCTTCTCATTTTGATGGAGGGACTCCACGATTTCTTTACCCAGGTTAATGGGCTGGTCGCGAAGAGTGGTGCCTTTATCCAGGTTGGCAACCGCAATAGATACACCGGAGGTCTGGCCATAGGGATCCCATGAGGCCTCAATGTTAAACCAGGCATACAGAGAAGGAAGAATAGCAAGCCCGGTAATGATGACACCTGCAGCCCAATTACGGATGATTCTATGGATATCGGCAGAATATATGTGGAAGATATTCTTCATGCGCGCTCCTATCTTGTACGTAGTTGGTGCTAGTATGCCGCAAAATCCGTGCCAAGATACGAAACGAGCCGATCCTTTATCTCTTCCTTCAGGGAGTGCCATTCGCAGAGAAGACTGCACTCATATCCGCGACACAAATACTGAACCTGCAGCCCTTCCGCGGCTGTACGGCTCTGGCTATGAATCCGGATGCCGCGCCGCCTCATCTGCTGCTGCATGATCCAGGCATGATCCGAATCTTCTTTTTTAATTAGCTGCAGATTTAAGATATAGAGGTCAGCCATTTTGAGTGTAAGGGTCTTGAGAATTTGAATATCCCGCTCGAGAACAGACTGAATGAAGTGATGCAGCACATAATCTCGGATCAGGGCTTCGTCTTCTAGTGAAGGCGGGGGAGGCGTGGAAGGCTTCATCATAAGAGACACATCCTAAGACATGAAATACATAAGAACATATGTTCTATCATACACATGGTATGCCAACAATATACGGCGTGCAACCATTAAATATTGGCAATTGTTTATTGATCCCAGTGGATTCATGGCGGCATATCGTTTACACTCCTGATAACTGCATTCATCAGGAGGCGATTCATTAATGATTCTTCATAAAGGCGAAATATTGTTCAGGCAAGGGGATAGCGGGGACCATCTATATCACATCCGGAGCGGATTGTTCAAGGTGACCCGTCTCCATCCGAACGGCAATATGGTGCTTTTCAATATTTTATATCCTGGTGAAACGGTGCCGCATCATTCGTTGATCAGCCCGAAGGAGACACATGGAACGGCGATCGCTCTGATCCAGAGCGAAGTGGAGCTCATATCGGCTGAAGCTTGGTACCGTCAGCTCGAGGAGGATCCGCAGAAACCGCTCGAGGTCGCCAGATTGCTGCAGGAAAAGGTGCGGTTCATGCAGATGAGGCTGGATCACTTGACAGTAGGAGGACCTGCGGAGCGGCTTGAACTGCTGATCCAGTGGCTGGATGAGTATTCACAGGGAATACACTTGACCGAGTATCTGACACAGGAAGAGATCGGACAGTTGATCGGCGTGAGAAGAGAAACGGTAAACCGGCTGCTGCGGGAACAGGGCAAGCACATCTAGCCCGAATTGCGAACGATATAAACGGGGCAGGATACATAGGAACTTCTTCGCAGAATAATCATTGACAGCAAGCTTGTTCAACCCAAAAGGGGGTGTCCCAAAAGATCTTAGATCTTGCGGGAGGCCCCCTTCTTGCTGTTAGAAGACGCTCCATGTACGAATCGTTCCTACCATCGCTGTTGCCCCCACATTTCTTGGAATGGTTCTGAGCAAGGACGAAATGTGGGGGCAAAGGCGAGCGCTGACGCTTGTCCGGAATCGATTCGTCCTCTCCGCTACGCCGTGCAGATTGCTTATTTTTTTAGAAACAAAGAAACCGTTCTTTGGTAAAATGGAAGTGCTACCCACCATTTACGAAAGGAACGGTTTCTTTGTACATTCAATATACCATGGATCAACTTCATCTGCCAATGGACTTGGAGGATGACATTCCTCCCCATCATCTTGTTCGCATCGTCAATGAAGCGGTCAACCGCTTGGATGAGCGCATCTTTTCGGCCGCTTATCCCGGTGGCGGACGAGACAGCTACCATCCCAAGATGCTCACCAAAGTCATCATTTACGCCTATACGCAGCGAATCTACTCCTCTCGTCAGATCGCCAAAGCCGTCCGTGAGAATGTCATGTTCATGTGGCTTGCTGGGAGACAGCGCCCGGACTTCCGCACCATCAATCGCTTTCGTTCCGAGCGTATGAAAGATGTGCTGGAGTTCGTCTTCACGAGCGTGCTTCAGTTTCTTGCCCAGGAAAAGTACGTCAATCTGGAACACTATTTTGTCGACGGCACCAAGATCGAAGCCAATGCCAACCGCTATACGTTCGTCTGGGGCAAAGCGGTCGTCAAGCACAAGGCGAAGCTGCAGGAGAAAGTCCAGACGTTGTTTTCAACTATCGAAGAGGCTGAGAAACAAGAAGAACATGAACGAGTGGGACAAGACCTCGCCGAACTCGGCGAGTCGTCCGCGTGGACCAGCGAAAGGCTAGAGGTTGCTGTTCAGCAGTTGGAAACGAAACTGCAATCCCGGCCCAAGGACAAACCCCTGAAAAAAGCGGTACGCTCGCTCCGCAAAGATTTGCTCCCGCGTTTGCAAAAATATGAGACTCAACAAGAGACTCTCGGCGACCGGAACAGCTACAGCAAAACCGATCCCGACGCCACGTTCATGCGAATGAAAGAAGATCACATGCGTAATGGTCAGCTGAAGCCAGGCTACAATGTTCAGATCGGAACGGAAAATCAGTTTATTGTCGGTTACAGTCTTCACCAACGCCCGACGGATACGCGCTGCTTAAAGCCACATTTAGAGAAGGTCAAAGCCGCTCTGGGAAGACTTCCGAAAACGTTGGTCGCGGATGCGGGATACGGCGGGGAAGAAAATTACGCTTACTTGGAAAGCGAGGAACTGGAAGCATTAGTCAAGTACAGCACGTATCATAAGGGAAAATCAAAGAAGTGGCAACAAGATATCAGCAAGCTAGACAACTGGCAGTACGACGAAGCGGAAGATACATGGACGTGTGCGGTAGGCGAAAGCTGCAGTTTCGCTATGAAAGTAAGGAAACGATGGAAAGCGGATATGAAATACGGAAGCGACACTACCGAAGCGTGAGCTGCGAAGGGTGTTCATTCAAAGCAGCTTGCACGAAAGCCCAAGGGAACCGGGAAATCAGCGTAAGTCTCAGGTATCTTCGTTACAAGCAGCAAGTGAGAGAGAAACTTCGAAGTGAGGAAGGCTATGCGTTGTCGGTGCGGCGAATGGTCGAGCCGGAGAGTGTATTTGGGCAGTTGAAGAATAACCGGGGATTCCGGCGATTTCTGCTTCGAGGACTGACGAAAGTGAGCCTAGAGGTCGGATGGCTTTCGCTTGCCCATAATCTGCTCAAGCAAGAGGCAATGGACCGAAAAGCAAGAAATGGCGGTGCAAGGATAACATCCTGAGCACCGCCATTTCTTCATTTGACACATTTTTTAATCGGACGAACCGCCCGTCAAGTGAGCAAACCTACTTATGGGACAGCTCCTTTGATTAGGCTTGACTCCGTATGGTTAATTAATCTTCCAATGTACCTGCCGGGCCAAAGAATTCATAATGAATCCGGTCGGAAGGTACCTCCATGGATTTCAGTTGACTGTTAACGGCACGCATGAACGGAACCGGACCGCAGAAGTAGAAGTCGGCTTTCGCATCGACGGTTTTGCGAAGGAAATCAAGATCAATATAGCCTGCTTGGTGGCACTGATCCTCGGATTCCGGCTGTTCATAAATGACGTAAGAGGTTAGCTGCGGATGCTTGGAGGCGAGTGCATCGATATGAGACTTCATCGCATGCTGACTACCGCACTTGGCCGCATGGATAAAGGTTACTTTCCGGCCGGGTTGATTCAGCAGTACGGTTTCCAGCATAGCCACCATCGGGGTCAAACCGACACCGCCGCTGATCAAGGCAAGCGGAAGGTCACTGTCCGTATTCAGGGTAAATGTACCGGCCGGAGCCGTGACCTCGAGAACGGTCCCAACCTCAGCCTGACGGTGCAGCCAAGTGGAGACGATGCCGGCAGGTTTTCCTTCTAACTCATCCTCACGCTTGACCGTTATTCTGTAGTAAGGCTGACCTGGTGCGGACGAGAGACTGTAATGACGATTATGATAATAGGTTTCACCTTCAGGTTTTACCCGGAGCGTAATGTATTGACCGGGTTCATAAGCGGAAATCTCACCGCCATCTTGTGGGACCAGATAAAAGGAAGAGATGACAGAGCTTTCTTCCACCTTCCGGTCAATCACGAAATTACGGTATCCGCTCCAACCGCCGGTCTCGTTCGCGGCTTGTTGGTACATATCTGCTTCAATGCCGATGAAGACATCGGCAATGGCGCCGTAAGCTTCGCCCCAGGCCTCGATAATTTCGGGTGTTGCGGCATCTCCCAGCACTTCTTTCATGGCGGCGAGCAGTGTTTCGCCGACGATTGGATAATGCTCGGGCAAAATGTTTAATGCCCGGTGCTTGTGTCCGATCTGCTTAACAACCGGCACGATCGCTTCAAGACGGTCGATATGGGCTGCGGCGGCGTACACGGCATTGGCAAGGGCAAAGGGCTGTTTTCCTTCTCGTTGATTCGCATGGTTGAATATGTTAAGAAGCTCCGGATGATGATGGAATAATTTTTGGTAAAATGCAGTCGTGATTGCCGTTCCATGAGTTTCAAGAACAGGAACGGTCGATTTAACGACTTCAATCGTATGCTGGCTTAACATGTGGACTCCCCCTGATTCATAAGTCGAATTCGTGTTCAATTTAAGTATAGATAAGGGAAGAAAGGGTACTTGTGATTTTGGTCACATCGGATTTAGCGAATATGTGAACAGAACAGCGATATTTTTAAGGAGGAGAGTTCTGAAAGCGGGTTTTTTTACATATTTCATATATATATTCCAGTTCATTCTAGCCAGCTGTTTAGCTTGTATGCCAACTGTGTTATAATAATATTAGCAGTCTAATTAAAACGAGAAAGGATCAGGATACCATGTGTCCCCGAAGGACGAATCCCCAAAGGACGATTTGGAAACGTTATGATCTCTCATACACATAGCTTCCTTCGTAGAGCGAAGTCGGACGTCAGAAGACAAGGACGGTCTCTCACGAAAGGATGGGAACTATGGTTCGAAGGATGAACTCCTCCAGGTTGCCTCTATGTAGAGATTGGCCTATGTCTGACCAATCTACTACGACAAGAGGGATCCTGTATGAGGAAAAGACAAAACACAATTATCACGATGTCGGCGATGTTGTTCGGAACGTTTTTAATGGCTTTTACGTATTATCACATTAATTTTCACAATCATTTAACTGAAGGCGGCTTTGTCGGCCTTGCGCTGCTTGGCAAATATGCGCTTGATATTCCGCCTGCATTAAGTATGGTCCTCATGGACATACCGGTTCTGCTGATTGCCTTGTTTATCAAAGGTCGGAAGTTCATTATCAATACCGTTGTTGCGGCGAGCATGTTCACGTTGTTCTACGCATTGATCGAGCGGTATTCCACGCTTGTGATCGATCTGAATCATAACTTGCTGGCAGCCGCGCTGCTGTCCGGTTTATTGACGGGCTTTGGTGCTGGTATCGTGCTTCGCTATGGCGGGGCGACAGGCGGTGACGACGTGATCTCCGTGCTGTTCAGCGAGTGGAGCGGGCTTAAGGTAGGGACGGTGTTTTTCCTAATGGATGCCGTAGTTCTGCTATTATCGCTATTCTACATGCCATTGGTTGAAACCTTATATACTATATTAGCCGTATCGATTGCCGGACAAGTGATCACCATCACAGTGACGTACGGTACCGAGAAAACGGAAAAGAAACCGATTCGGAAGGCGGTCCGTGCCCCAAGCACTCCGGTTACTCCGAAGACAGCGCAGCCAACTGTTAGCGGCCGTTCATAATACGGTCCAACTAAGAGAAGCTCACCCGCATGCAGGGTGAGCTTCTTTCGTATTCTATGATGTTGTTAAGATTACTCCTCGTCTTTGGGATGATTCTCATCCCATTCCTGTGCCTTGGCGGTGGCGATAGCGATGGCACGTCCTTCGTCGTAGTCTTCCTCCAGCAGGGCATTGGCAATTTCCACGGCTTTATTCCTAACTCGCGGCTCTAGATTTTTCATGGATGGCGGATAATCATGTTTGTTCCAAGGCATATTGCGATCCCTCCAGTTCAACTGTTATTCGTATGTAGTGTATATTACCCCGTGTAACCAAATTGAATAAGCGTGTTCAATGGCACAAAAAAAGTGCATTGCCCCCTGAAGGACAATGCACTTGGGATACTTCGATTTATTCAAACAGCTGCAAATACTCGCCATAACCTTCCTTTTGCATCTCTTCCTTCGGTACAAACCGCAGTGCCGCGGAATTGATGCAGTAACGAAGTCCGTTCGGTCCAGGACCGTCATCAAATACATGACCGAGGTGCGAGTCTCCTTTTTTGCTTCTTACCTCGGTACGGACCATCATATGGGTGAGATCCATTTTTTCCTTGATGTTGTATTCGCGAATCGGACGGGTGAAGCTCGGCCATCCGCAGCCGGCATCATATTTGTCCGTAGAGCTGAAGAGCGGCTCGCCGGATACGATGTCCACGTAAATGCCTTCTCCGTGATGGTCCCAGAACTCATTGTGGAACGGAGGTTCGGTTGCGTTATTCTGGGTTACTTCATATTGGATCGGTGTCAGGCGCTGTTTAAGCTCGGCGGGGTCTACCGAATCCGACCAATGCTGCTCAATGAAATCCTCGCGTCCCGAGCCTTTGCGGTAGCGTTTGTAATGGCTCGGATTTTTCTTGTGATAATCCTGATGGTATTCTTCAGCTTCATAGAAAGTGCTGGCTGGTATGATGGGCGTTACGATCGGCCCGTCGAATCGTCCGCTGGCAGCTACCTCTTCTTTGGATTGTTCGGCAAGCTTGCGCTGCTCCTCCGTATGGTAAAAAATAGCGGTCCGGTAAGATGTCCCCCGATCATGGAATTGTCCGCCCTCATCCGTAGGATCGATTTGCTGCCAGAAGAGCTCAAGCAGTTTTTCATAAGGAACACTTCCGGGTTATATGTGATTTGAACGGCCTCGTAATGACCCGTTGTATCAGAGCATACCTCTTCATAGGTCGGATTTTCCTTATGGCCGCCCGTATAGCCGGAAACGACCTTCAGAATGCCCGGCAGCTCATCAAAAGGAGAGACCATACACCAGAAGCAGCCTCCCGCAAAGGTAGCCAATTCACTTGGGGTTGAACGATTATTCATCTATTATCCCTCCATCGTTATAACATTTTAAATGTAAGTCTTACTCTATATTATAATCATTTTGGTCAGGGAAACCAAAACAATGCTCCATTTAATTCAGTCTCCCTTTATACCACCGGATAGCGGCCAGACATAATGCGGTAACTAGCATGAGTCCACCCGCGATACTCGCAAAGAGGAGCGGATGATCGGCAAACCCGCTGCCTAGCCAAGCATACAGGAGAATCGCAGGGATTTTACCGATGGCTGAAGCGGTTGTGTACGTCCAGAATGGTATGGATGCGACACCTGCATAAATATTGACGGCCATTTGCGGTATGATGGGCAGTAGGCGCGCGAGCAGGATCGACTGAAAGGGGCGCCGTTCGACCACGGCTGTAAACCTATTGACAGCCGCATATTTACTGAGCAGTCGCCTGCCGGGCTCCTGGTACAAGGACCGTACAGCCGCATACAGGATGACGGCCGCTATCGTGGTTCCGAACCACGAAATGGCGGCAGCCCAGACGGTTCCATATGCATAGCCAAGAATAGCGATGATGACTTTGTAGGGTGCAATGGGAAATAAGGCAAGCAGGGTTGCCAGTAGGATCATCAGGTAGAGTGGGGGATTTCCTCCTAACCAGTCCATGATTTCTTGTCGGTATGCAAAAGCCAGCGTCAGTGCTGTTGTATAAATTGCGGGTATGATCCATCTCTTCATAAAGAATCCTCACTTTGCGAAATTCAACCAGAATAGCACCATGATAGCAAAAAAACAGGAATACTGCCCACATTTGAGACAGCTAAGCATCGTATCTAGGGTGGAAAAAATTGAATATACAAGCGATTTTTCATATGTTATAATATGTCCAACCGAATAGTTCCCAAAGGGGAGTAGCTTCATAAGAAAACCTTCTATCGTGGCCTTTTCAAGGATGAGCGACCGCGATTCAAAGGTAGGTTTTCTTGCGATATAGAATTTTATGGGCTCACTGATAACTTATAAAATCTATATCGTAAGTAAAGTCGTCATTACGGGATTAACCATCCCCGGCTTTATTGGCAACGATTATGTTGTTTAGCGAGACCTTTGCCTGATTTATTTATGAATGAGGTGGAGGTCTATTTTTGCGCCCAAAAAACGCTGTAGACCTTATTAACTAAGGCAACAGCGTTTTTTTTGGATGGAGGACATCGGTAGGTAAATCTAAAAAGAATGAAGAAAGGATGGGAGAAACATGGATTTGATGTCGATGGAATTTTGGACGGCGCTGCTATCAATTGTCCTCATTGACCTTGTGTTGGCAGGCGATAACGCGATTGTTATCGGGCTTGCCGCTCGTAATGTCCAGAAAGCGGACCAGAACAAGGTCATCCTGTGGGGTACCGTCGGAGCGATTATCATTCGTATCGTGGCCACCCTCCTCGTTGTACAGCTCTTAATGATCCCTGGCTTACGCTTGATCGGTGGGTTTGCTCTGTTGTGGATTGCCTACAAGCTGATAGTGGATGAGAAGCAGCATGAAATTTCCGCTGGCAACCAGATGTGGGCGGCAATCCGTACGATTATTATTGCGGACGCGATGATGGGACTGGATAACGTGCTTGCTGTAGCTGGCGCTGCTGGGGAAAGCTTCATGCTTGTTATTATCGGACTTGCGATTTCGGTTCCAATTATGGTGTGGGGCAGTACCATTATCCTGAAGTTGACGGATCGCTTTCCAATTATCATTACGATCGGTGCTGCGGTGTTAGCCTGGACCGCATCAAAGATGATTGTGGAAGAGCCGATGATTCACAGCTGGTTTGCCAATGGCGTTCTGAAGTATGGTTTTGAAATTCTCGTTATCGCCATAATCATCAGTCTTGGAACTTGGATGAAGAAGAAGAATGACCAAAAAGCGAAGAGCAACCCGGTACAGGTCAAGATGGTCGACTAGTCTAGACTTTGTATGAGCTCAAAGTAAACGGTATAATGTCTTCATGAACGAAGAGAGCGCCGAAGCCCTTTTCGCATGAGGAGGGGTAATACATGGAATTCACGGAAAAATCCGTAGAAGAACGGATTGCGGAATCATACCGTCAGGACGAGGATATGATGATCCTCGTTTTTGCCCAGTGGTGTGTGAATCACGGACTGGACCCAGCGGAACTGTACCGTAAGGCATATCCGAATCAGCCGGATAATGAGCGGCTGGCGCGGGTGCTGGAATTAACGGTGCCCAAGGAAGAAGCTGGTGAAATACCGGATCAGACCCTACTTGGTGTCCTGTCGTTATTTGGTAATGAAGACTTGGCTATCGTTGTAGCCGAGGCAGCGGCCACGCTAGGCCCTGATAAGAAGTAAATGTGGAATCATGGCATATCTTACATGTGATTCAAGAGAGAAGCGGGTCGACCAAGGAAAAACCTTGGTCGACCCGCTTTTTATCGCACAGATAGGACGGCTCAATTTGACGTTCGACTGGCCATGCGGAATTGTTTAGGCGAAACGCCGAATCGGGAGCGAAAAACGCGGTGAAAATAAGTATAGTTGGCAAAGCCGGAAGTTTCGGCGACATCCTCCAGCGAAAGTGGGCTGAACACAATTCGTTCCTTGGCCATGCTCAGGCGAACGTCCATGGTGTATTGCATGATGGTAGTGCCAAACGCTTCTTTGAACAGATGAACTGCCCGGGAGACACTGATGCCGACATGGGCAGCGACATCCTCCAGCTTGAACATCGAGGAGGCATTCTCTTCAATGTAATTTTTCATGCGGTAGGCTAAATACGTCTTGGGCGTGGTCGATGGCTGCTCCGATAACAGGCGATCCACTTCGAGGCACAGAATTCGTACCGTGTAATCCGAAATCTCCGGATAAGGATCGGATACACGACGCTGCTCCAGCAGAATTTGCCGAAACAGACTCAGGTAACGCTCTTCCAGTGGAACCCGAATTTTGGTTGGGCGTTTCTTGGAATTCCACCACGCGTCAGCCCATGCCCCCTTAAAGAAAATATGGTAATCTCCGCTTTCGATGGTTAATTCACCCAAAGCGTTATATTCGTCATCTATTCGTAGTTCATAAGGTTGTCCTGGCGTGAAGATTAACAGATCCCCTGCCTCAACGAGTGACAGCTTGTCATCAATTTTGGCACGGCATTTGCCGTCGGTCTGCCATCGCATCAAGTAGGTATCGAAACCGTCAGCCAGGGACATCTTGAAAGGTTTACGATGAAATGAGAAATCCGCTGCTACGACTTGGTTGGAAAGATTTGAATCCATTGCTAAAGTCCCCTTTGAAGAATAAGAAAATAATGACCAGATTGTTCATGTTTTAATCATATTCTTCATTTTAAACGAAAGCATAAAAGAATACCATGGTACTAGTCCGAGCGCATCTAAACACTCAAGGAGTGACAGCGATGAAAAAAATGAAAGCAGGTATAATTGGCTGCGGAACTATCAGCGGCGTATACTTCACGAACTTAGAGAACAGCCCTTGGGTTGAAGTCGTGGCATGTGCTGACCTTATTCCGGACAACGCAAAGAAAAAGGCCGAAGAGTTTAACATCCCGAACGTGTATACCGTCCAGGAGATGCTTGCACAGACTGACATTGAGTTTATTATTAATCTGACCATTCCGGCCAGCCACGCCAATGTGGATATCGCTTCCCTGGAAGCAGGAAAGCATGTGTACAGTGAAAAGCCGCTGGCGATTACCCTTGAGGAAGCTCGCCGTGTGCTAAATATGGCAGATCAAAAAGGACTTCGCGTAGGCTGCGCACCCGATACGTTTTTGGGCTCCGGCGTACAGACGGCTAAAGCCGCTATCGAATCCGGGCTGATCGGCAGACCTGTTGCCGCAACTGCGTTTATGATGGGTTCAGGACCGGAAGCTTGGCATCCTAATCCTGAATTTTTTTACGCGTCGGGTGGAGGTCCAATGATGGATATGGGTCCTTATTATGTATCGGCCCTGGTAGAGCTGCTTGGTCCTGCAAGCCGGATCAGCGCATCCACAGGCATCCAGATTCCAGACCGCGCCATCGGCTCTGGACCGCGCCAAGGACAACCGATCACGGTTCAGACTCCAACGCATTTGGCAGGAACGCTGGATTTTGAGAACGGAGCCATTGCAACCATGATTACCAGTTTTGATATCTTTGGCGGATCGAATCTGCCTTGGATCGAAATCTATGGCACGCAGGGAAGCCTGAGTCTCGGGGATCCGAACTTCTTTAACAGCGAAGTGAAGCTCCGGAAGCACGGCTCCGATGAATGGGAGCTGCTTGACCCTGCATTTGAATGCGGAAAGAACGAGCGGGGGCTCGGTATCAACGATATGATCCAATCGATTCATGAGCAGAAGGACCATCGCGTCAGTGCCCGTTTGGCATACCACGTGCTGGAGATTATGCAGTCGTTCCAGCAGTCTTCGCTGGAGGGCAGACATATCGTTCTGCAAAGCACATACCGCTACGGCAAACTTCCGGCGCCGCAGCAGATAAACAAGGTGGAGTAGCGAACTGGCAGCCCGGTTCATATTCTTGTACACTGGTTATGAACGACATGCAAACCAGCTTCTGACGGATCTGACAGGATGATGAGTTCTTGGCTAGGATCCGCATGAAAGCGTTGCACTAATATTTGGAGAGTTTTCAAAATGATCAAATGCCTATGGGGAGGAAATGGACATGTCGAAAACACTGAAGATCGGAATTATCGGTTGCGGGGGAATCGCCAATGGCAAGCATATGCCGAGCTTGAAGAAGCAGGCGCAGGCCGAATTGGTAGCTTTTTGCGACATCGCTCTAGAACGCGCGCAGAAGGCGGCTGCCGAATACGGGGTTGAAGGCGCGAAAGTATACACGGATTTCAGAGAACTGCTGCAAGACGGCAGCATCGATGTCATTCATGTGTGTACGCCGAACGATTCGCACTCCGAGATTACGGTTGCATCTTTGGAAGCAGGCAAGCATGTTATGTGCGAGAAACCAATGGCGAAAACCGTTTCCGAAGCCAAAGCCATGCTGGACGCCGCTAAGCGTACAGGAAAAAAACTTACCATCGGTTACAACAACCGTTTTCGGGATGATAGCATGTATCTGAAAGAGGTCTGCGAGGAAGGCGAGCTGGGCGAGATCTACTACGGTAAAGCACTAGCTGTTCGCCGCCGTGCCGTTCCGACCTGGGGCGTATTCCTTGACGAAGAGAAGCAAGGCGGAGGTCCGTTGATCGATATCGGCACCCATGCACTGGATTTAACCTTGTGGTTGATGGATAACTATAAGCCGAAGAGCGTGCTTGGATCTACGTTCCATAAACTGGGTCAACGCGAGAATGCGGCGAATGCGTTCGGTCCTTGGGATCCGAAGGAGTTCAAGGTAGAGGATTCGGCATTCGGGTTCATCACGATGGAGAACGGCGCAACGATTATTCTGGAATCCAGCTGGGCTCTTAACGTCGTTGAGACGGGCGAAGCCAAAGCCGTCCTTGCGGGTACGGAAGGCGGAGCTGACATGAAGGACGGTTTGCGTATTAACGGCGAGAAAATGAGCAGATTGTATGAAACCAAAGTGGATTTGAATGCTGGCGGCGTCGCGTTCTATTCCGGTTCCAAGGAAAATGATGCGGACCGTGAAGCCAGAATGTGGCTGGAAGCCATTATTGAGGATAAGGATCCTGTGGTTAAACCGGAGCAAGCGTTTGTTGTAACGCAAATTCTGGAAGCGATCTATGAATCGGCGAAGACAGGAAAAGCGGTTTATTTCGATAACTAAATATTACATCATTACTAATACTCATTACTAATACTAAGGTAAACCAGGAGGTATACAATGAAATTAGGCGTATTTATGGTATTGCTGAGCGGACGTAAATTGGAGGATGCTTTGGACTATGTGGCATCCAAGGGGCTTAAAGCGGTTGAGATCGGAACAGGCGGTTATCCGGGTAATGCGCATTGCAACCCGGTCGAGCTGCTGGAGAATGAAACCGCGCTGAAGAACTTCAAAAATGCGGTGGAATCCCGTGGGTTGATTATTAGCGCACTGAGCTGCCACGGCAATCCGCTTCATCCGCAAAAAGCAATCGCGAAAGAGTTTCATGACACATACGTAAAAACGGTAGAACTTGCCGAGAAGCTTGAAGTACCTGTTGTTAACACATTCTCCGGCTGCCCAGGCGACCATGAGGATGCTAAATACCCGAACTGGCCGGTTGCGCCTTGGCCTAACGACTACCAAGAGATTCTGACTTGGCAATGGGATAACAAGGTCATTCCTTACTGGACCGAATGGGGTAAATTTGCCGCAGACCGCAATGTGAAGATTGGTTTGGAATTGCACGGCGGCTTCTCCGTCCATACGCCAGGCACGCTGCTCCGCTTGCGTGAAGCTGCAGGCGAAGTGATTGGGGCCAACCTGGATCCAAGTCATATGTGGTGGCAAGGGATTGATCCTGTTCAAGCGATTCAAATTTTGGGCCGCGAAGGGGCGATCCACCACTTCCACGCGAAGGATACAAGCATTGACCCGATCAACGTGAACAAGCACGGTCTGACCGATATGCAGTCTTATGCCAACATGCTGGATCGCGCATGGCAGTTCCGCAGCGTAGGCTATGGACATGATGTGAAGGAATGGGCTGATATGATGAGTGCCCTTCGTCTGGTTGGATATGATTATGTCGTAAGTATTGAACATGAAGATGGATTGATGTCCATCGAAGAAGGCTTCTCCAAAGCGGTGCAAAACCTTCAGCAAGTGCTGATCGAAGAGCCGCTTGGGGACATGTGGTGGGTCTAACAGCGTAGAGTAAGCCGAATAAGCAATTAGGGGGAACAGCAACATGCTTAACGTAACCATTTGGAATGAATTCGTACACGAGAAAATCCATGACGAGGTTCGCAGCGTTTACCCGACAGGGATTCATACAGCATTGGCGGAGGGTCTGCAAAATCCGGATTTTGTCATCAGAACGGCAACGCTCGACCAGCCGGAGCATGGATTGACGGACGATGTACTGGATTCAACCGATGTGCTGTTGTGGTGGGGGCATATGGCTCATGACCAGGTTAGTGATGAAATCGTAAACAAGGTCGTTAAACGCGTGCAGGATGGGATGGGGCTGATCGTTCTTCATTCCGGACATTTTTCCAAGCCGTTCAAAGCGTTAATGGGTACGAGTTGTGATTTGAAATGGCGCGAAGCAGGGGAACAAGAGATTATTTGGAGCGTGAATCCAACGCATCCGATCGCGGCGGGAATTACAGGTCCGATCATCATCGAGCACGAGGAAATGTACGGGGAATTCTTTGATATTCCAGCCCCAGATGAGCTGGTATTTGTCAGCAATTTCGAAGGCGGCGAAGTATTCCGGAGCGGTTGCACGTTCAAGCGCGGTCATGGGAACATTTTCTACTTCCGTCCGGGGCATGAGACCTATCCAACCTACTACAACCCCGAAGTGCTGAAAGTGATCACCAATGCGATTAACTGGGCTTATTCCACGGCAGGCAAGCAAACCTTCGGCAACAGTCAGCCGGTTCGTGCGCTTCCCGTTTTAGTCTAAGCTATGAGCAGCATTTTTTAAAAAGCAATGAGTTCACGAGTCGTTCAGGGTGTAGTCCTTGAGCGGCTCGTTTTATCGTTAACGATGAATGTTTACGGAAATGTTTTTGCCGGCTAGGGATAGAATATACCTAAGTATGGGGTATTGTATGATATACAAGAAGGGGGGCTGTACACATGAGTGAAGTACAAAGCGCACCTGTAGATCCCGCAACCATCGCCATATGCCAGGCCAAGCTGGCCCATCAACCTGTTGAGGGCTTCCTGCTCGGAAGAGGAGTCCGCTTCGCAAAAATTATGTTTATTGGAGAAGCACCCGGGGCCCATGAGGTTCTGGAAGGCTTACCTTTTGTAGGGCAGGCCGGACAAGAGATGAACGCCTACCTGGAACGCCTGAACCTGACCCGGGAGCAAGTGTATATTACCAGTGCCATGAGAAGCAGGCCTTATAAGGAAAAGGTAATCGTGAGGTCCACGGGCGAGAGTGTCATCAGCCGTTCCAATCGCACACCGACGAAGGCGGAAATATTGGCCCATGCACCTTTGCTTGATGAAGAGATTCGATGGGTTCGCCCGCACATTATCGCACCCATGGGAAATACGGCGCTGCACCGGTTAATCGGAAGCCATGAAACGGTGACATCGCTGCACGGCAAACTGATGGAGGGGCCGGTCCAGCAAGCAACCGATCCGGAGAATCCAGATAGGGGTTATATGTTCTCGGCGGAAACCTATAAGATATTCCCTCTATTCCATCCAGCGGCGGTACTGTATAATAGGAAATTATCCACTTGGATCGAGAAAGATTTGGATATTTTGGCTCGTATATTATGGGATAAGCGCTGATTTTATGGGAAAAAGGGGCTAGGTGGTTTTCAGTTTCTCGGAAATGTGCTAAAATGAAACATACTTACAATTCGTAAGTTTTCTAGATTTTTAATTAAGCTTATGAATTTCTATAAACAAGGTGACTTCGTAAAGAGGTGAAGGGATATGGAAGTTACAAATGTTACGATGTGTCCCCGTTTTGAATCTGCATTTTCTTTTCTGGGCAAACGGTGGAACGGTTTGATTATTCAAACGTTGATGAGCGGGCCTAAGCGCTTTAAGGATATTTCGAATTTGATTCCGTCCATGAGCGATAAGATGCTCTCTGAGCGGATGAAGGATTTGGAATGCGAAGGCATTTTGATTCGTCATGTTTATCCTGAAACACCGGTACGTATTGAATATGAACTGACTGAAAAAGGCAAGGCACTTCGTCCGGTGATGGAGCAAATTTCATTCTGGGCGGAACAATGGGTCGAAAGATGAGTCATCTTAAGACTCCCCTTGATGATTAAACCCTGGCATGAGACATCCTCATTTCAGGGTTTTTTTCTAAATGGAAGTATGATTCCTGTTTCTTTACGGTAAGAATAGGTGGACATGCACCAAGCGGACGCAGCTGCTATATGATGTAAATAACCCAGCAGCATATCAAGGAGGCGAGCCTATGACCAAGCGAACGTATATCTCCCGTTTTCATTATGGACAAGAGGACATCTCAGAACTTGAAAACGCTTCATTAAAAGTGCTTCATATTTTTGAGAAGACCAAACGGATGCTGAGCCAGTATGTGCCGGATTCCTTGTGGTTAGCTGCGTCTGGAACAAGCCCGGAATCTGCAGAATCCGTTAGCCATAGCGGTGCCGATGCTGTTGATATGTTTCAGAAATGGGTCAAAGCCCCCGGCGGATGGAAGTTCATTGGTTATGAAACCGATCGATTTCATGCGTCCACCGGGCAGAATATAGGACGAACGGGAAGATTTCTGCAGATGATCATCTGGTCACTCTATGAGAAAATCGTAATGCTGCATCCTTTCCTTGGCAGCGAGCCGTTTTTTGACGGGGAAGAGCTGGATGTGATCGCAAATTATTTTGTGCCTACGTATATCAGCGCCGTACCGTTGGTGGAACAAGGAAAAGCCTTTAAGACTATTCAGGCGGGCATCGTTCTATATCAGGAGCATATCCAGGCACCTGCCGTCATTATGCAATCGGATCGAGGCTTATTGGAGGGGAACTGGATGACCGGGGTGAACCTGGACGCGAAGGGATTTGCCGGGATTCGCCCTTATTTGAAAGTTCCTAGCGGCGAACGAGCCTATATGGAAGCCGATATTATATAGAGAGCAAGCCTCCTCATAACCTTGTTCGATGTGGACAGGGTTATTTGGCATTTTTATTTTAAATTTTAATGATTTATGTGAAATATATCACAAAAATTAATGCGATCAGACGATATAATTTATGTGAAAGCAACGGAATGCCACGATCTAGATAAATGTGTTGGGGAGGAATCAATCGATGTCCAATATAAAGAGAGAAAAGTTAGTTGTCATTGGCAACGGTATTGCCGGGATTAGTACGGTCGAGCAAATCATTAAATTGGGTGGGAATTTTGACATCACCGTCATTGGACAGGAGCCTCATCCGAATTATAACCGCATCATGCTGTCGTATGTGTTGGAAGGCAGCAAAACCTTGGATGATATTGTATTGAATGATTGGAAATGGTACGAGGATAACCACATCACTCTGCACACGGATGCCACTGTAACTGCCATCGATGGGGAACGCAAGGTCGTGACCGCCAACAACGGATTGACTGTGCCTTATGACAAAGTCATGATAGCAACGGGCTCGAAGCCCTTTATTTTACCCGTGCCGGGCAGTGACAAAGAAGGCGTTATCGGTTTCCGAAACATTGCCGATTGCACGCAGATGCTACAAGCCGCTAAGGCGTACAAGAAAGCGGCTGTCATTGGCGGGGGACTTCTGGGTCTGGAAGCTGCCAAGGGATTGGTCAGCCTGGGCATGGAGGTGACGGTTGTTCATCTCATGCAGGATTTGATGGAGAGCCAGTTGGATTCGATGGCATCCGGCATGCTGAAAAGGGAGCTTGAACAGCAGGGTATCAACTTCTTATTAGGCAAACAAACAACCGAAATATTGGGAGATACCAGAGTTACGGGACTCCGCTTCAAGGATGGGGATGAGCTTGATGCCGACCTGGTGGTCATGGCAGTGGGCATCAGAGCGAACACCGAGATTGCTAAAGCGAGCGGGATCGAAGTGAACCGGGGAATCGTCGTTAATGATTATCTTCAGACTTCCTGGCCGGATGTGTATGCGGTTGGCGAATGCTGCGAGCATCGGGGCGCATGCTACGGCCTGGTTGCACCGTTGTTCGAGCAGGGACAGGTATTGGCGAAGCATCTATGCGGTGTGGAAGGCAAGCCTTACGAGGGAAGCATTGTATCGACGAAGTTGAAAATCAGCGGTGTGGATGTATTCTCTGCCGGAGAATTCATGGAGCAAGCCGAGCACTCGGTGATCACTGCAAAAGATGATTGGCGCAAGACCTATAAGAAAATATTAATTCGCGACAATATCATCGTTGGGGCGATATTGTTCGGAGATGTGAGCGATTCGGCAAGCCTTCAATCCATGATTCGGAAAAAGACAGCCATGACGGATGAGATTTACGATTCGATCATGGGTACTGACAGCGCAGGAACAGGAAATGGCAAGGCATTTTCACTGGAGAAGATGCCCGATGATGAAATCGTGTGCGGCTGCAACGGCGTAACCAAAAAAGCCATTGTGGATGCCATTACTCTAGAAGGTCATACGACAGTGGATGAGATTAAAGCTTGCACAGGAGCTACCCGCTCGTGTGGCGGCTGTAAACCTGTCGTGGAGCAAATACTCCAGAGCGTATTGGGCGATGGCTTTAAGGCGGCAGGCAAACAAGGCATATGCTCGTGCACAACGCTTGATCGGGACGAGATTGTCGCCGAAATCCGTGCCAAAGGACTCAAGACAACGAAAGAAGTCATGCATGTTCTAAACTTCAGCAATCCGGAAGGCTGCTCGAAATGCCGCCCGGCCATTCATTACTATCTGGCGATGCTGAACCCGGTAACCCATCAAGAAGAGAGGGAATCCCGTTTTGTCAACGAACGGATGAACGCCAACATTCAGAAAGACGGCACGTACACGGTCGTCCCAAGAATGTACGGCGGCGTTACCACACCGGAGGATTTGAAGAAAATCGCGGATGTATCGCTTAAATATAATGTGAAGGTTGTAAAGGTAACCGGCGGACAGCGTCTGGACCTCATCGGTGTTAAGAAGGAAGATTTACCGAGCGTTTGGGAAGAGCTCGATATGCCGTCGGGTTATGCTTATGCCAAATCGCTGCGGACCGTGAAGACCTGTGTAGGTTCCCAATTTTGCCGTTTCGGTACGCAGGATTCGATGGGCATGGGGGCATTCCTAGAGGAGAAATTCGAAAGACTGGATTTCCCGGCGAAATTTAAATTGGCAGTCAACGGGTGTCCGCGAAACTGTGCCGAGTCGTGCACGAAAGATATCGGGATCGTAGGCAATGACGGTGGATGGGAAATATTCGTTGGAGGCAACGGCGGAACGAAGGCACGTCTGGCTGATTCGTTCTGCAAAGTGAAAACGGATGAAGAGCTGGTCGAAATCTGCGGAGCCTTGATGCAGTATTACCGTGAAACCGGCAAGTACCTGGAGAGAACATCAGAGTGGGTAGAGCGCTTGGGACTGGAACAAATCCGAGCGGTTATCCTGGACGATACCAAGCAGCGTAAGGAACTGGTGGAGAGAATCGAGCTTGCCTTGCAGCAAGTCGAGGATCCGTGGAAGAAAGTGCTGAACGACGAGAAGCTGCGCAATACGTTATTTGAGGATGCAAAACCGGTCAGCAGCAAATAAAAGAGGGAGGAATCTACTTCCTCTTGCCGCCTGAACATGGAGAGCTTTTCGCAGTATGGATGGGGATAGAAAAGAGAAGTGGAGGTCGAATGTTATGGAAATCAAAAAATTTATTATGGTAGGGAATGAACATGATTTTCTATCACAGATCGGAAGGGTGGTCCAACTCGGAGATCGGGAGATTGCCGTCTTCCGGACTTCGGATCATCAATGGTTTGCGCTGGACAATCAAAGCCCTCATCCCAAAGGTGGGCCACTCTCGGAAGCCATCGTATCCGGGCACTACATCTACGATCCGTTATATGACTGGAAAATCGAGCTTTCAACCGGGCTCGTACAGGCTCCGGATAAGGGTCAGGTTCGTGTATACCCGATTCGCGCCGTGGACGGGAAGGTTGAAGTGGGTGTTTAAGGCCAGCAATCGCATAATAAACAGACGAAATCAAGGGGTGGTATCCCATGTTTAAAACAGATGTGGAAGCCGTTGTCAATGCCGCCGTCGGTAAAAAAGAGCAGATGAATCATAATCTGCTGCGCTATATGGTATCGGCTATGCTGGCCGGCGCGTATGTCGGCATAGGGATTGTATTAATCTTTAAGCTGGGGGCGCCGCTCGCAGCTGCCGGTTCACCTTTCCAATCCCTCGTCATGGGAGCTGCATTCGGGATCGCGCTCACGTTGGTGGTGTTCGCCGGGTCAGAGCTGTTTACTGGAAATCACATGTTTTTTACGATAAGCACATTATCCGGACGCACGACGATGGGGGATACGCTGAAAAACTGGGTACTCGTGTTTATCGGCAATCTGGCTGGAGCGATTCTGCTCAGCTATCTGGTGTATGCTTCCGGCCTGTTCAATGGCCTGCCGCCGGACCATCTCATCTTCACGGCTGCTGCCAAGAAAATGAATGATCCGTTTATGGAGCTGTTCTTCAGAGGCATCTTGTGTAACTGGCTTGTCTGTCTGGCCTTGTGGATGGGAATTCGGGCCAAGGGAGAAACGACAAAGCTGATCTTAATATGGTGGTGTCTGTTTGCCTTCATTGCAACAGGGTACGAGCATAGCGTAGCTAATATGACACTTCTGACACTCGCGACGATTTTACCGGGGCATCCCGAGACCATTTCCATTAGTGGATGGATCAGCAACATGGTGCCGGTCACGCTGGGGAACATCCTTGGCGGCGGATTGTTTGTAGGGATGGCTTATTGGTTTATCTCGTCGGGAAAAGGGAGCAAGCAAAAGTAGGTTTTGTAGGCGACATCGATGAGAAGGAGCAGTTCCGTAAGCAGGTTTGCTCACTTGATAGACAGCCGAAAAGAAGGGGGTGTCCCAAAAGATCTTAGATCTGGCGGAATGCCCCCTTTTCCTGTGAGGAGACGCTCCGTGTACGAATCGATCCTCCCGATCGCTGATATGAACGAGACCTGTCAAATAGCAGTTTGTAACTCCCTTGTTTTTCCCAATCCCCCTTTATACAAGAGAGGGTGTGAAAACTGAACTAGAAGGCAAAAGCTATCAACGGTGAGCAGTCTGATATCCGCGGGTTTTGTATACCGCATGTTTTCTCTCCGTCTGCAGAGAGTGCACCACGAACTGTTGTCGTGCGTCGTTTCCTTTGGAGGGATGGCACATAGCGATGGACGTGGATTCTCTCTTACGGCTTTTCCCTTTGCCTTCTAACTCAGTTTTTCATCTTCCACCTGTTTTTGGGGGAACGGGATCACCTTGAATACAATACGACTAGATTCCAATAGGAATGGTGATCACCTATTTATCCTTTTCTCTTCAAGTTCTCGGGCAATCGACCAAATAAATCCACTTAGTTCACGCGCCACGGCCACAACTGCTTTGCCACTAGGCTTACCCTTTGACAGCATTTTCGTGTATTTTCGATGTAGTCGATGCTGTGCCTTCCAGGATATGGCCTGAATTTCAGGAGATTTTCCTTGTTGACGTTTCTTTAACTCTCCTTGTAGCGCAGGTTTATAGCGGTAACTCCAAGCGGATTCGACCAATAAACGACGAAGGTGGGTATTCCCCGATTTCGTAATGTTTCCCTGCCATCGGCTTTGGCCACTTGAGTATTCCCTCGGCACCAAACCTGTGTACCCCATGAAAGCCTTCGCATTACCAAACCGGGTAAATGAACACACTTCCGCTACGATTCCTGTTGCTGTCGTTTCAGCTACTCCACGTAAGGTTTGAAGGGCTTGTATTAAGGGGGCGTGGTGCCCTTCCGTGGCTTCTTCGTGAATGGCTGCTTCCATACGCTTCAGACGTTCTTCATTTTCATCCATCTGATGCAGCATTTCCTGCAGAACCAAACGTTGAGAAGCGGACTCGAATGGAATACGTCCTAACCATAACCGGTATTTAGCCGTCCAACGGCGAAGTGGCTCTTTAGGTGCAATCTGATGACGAAGGAGAAACTTCCCGATCCGCTGCCGGATTCGAGCTCGATCTTCCTTAACATCTTCACGCATTCGTACCAAATCACGAAGCGCTTCTTCCTCTGGAGTAGGTACATGCACACGTGTTAATTCACCTGCTCGAAGTAATTGTGCCAGACGCATCGAATCCCTACGATCCGTTTTTACCCGTTCTCCTGGACGACTAGGCATAAGTGATGGGGCGATAACAATGCAGTCATATCCATGTGCAGTTAGCAAACGAACTAAAGGATATCCTGTTGGACCTGCCTCGTAACAAACGCTTAATTCATTGGGTTGGCCTAACTTCCTCAATACTTTCAAGATGTGATACTCGGTATGAGGAATCGTGCCCAAATACCGAGCGCCTTCTCTTCCTGGATCAGCTACAGATACAGCAATATTTTCCTTCGACACGTCTAAGCCTACGTATTTTATGGTATCCTTCATAGTACAGACTCTCCTTTGCAATTTAGCTCTGATTTTGGTTTTGGTTTAGCTTCTACTACACCATTATTCCCAAAATTAACCTAAGATGTTGCAATTACGGGGAGTCTGTCTCGTTCATGATAACTGTTGCCCCCAAATTTCTTGAAATGGTACTAGGCAAGGATGAAATTCGGGGACAAAGGCGACCGCTCTCGCTTGTCCGGAATCGTTTCGTCCTCTCCGCTACGTTGTGCGAAAACATACTCTAGACATACGAAAAGAAACCGTTTCTTGGTAAAATGGAAGTGCGACCCACCATCTACGAAAGGAACAATTTCTTTGTACATTCAATATACCATGGACCAACTTTATCTGCCAATGGACTTGGTGGATGACATTCCTCCTTATCATCTTGTTCGCATCGTCAATGAATCGGTCAACCGAAGTGGCAACAAGATATCAGCAAGCTAGACAACTGGCAGTACGACGAAGCAGAAGATACATGGACGTGTGCGGCTGGGCGAAAGCTGCGGTTTCGCTATGAAAGCAAGGAAACGGATGGTAAGGGATATGAAATACGGAAGGACACTATCGAAGCGTGAGCTGCGAAGGGTGTTCATGCAAAGCTACTTGCACGAAAGCTCAAGGGAACCGGGAAATCAGCGTAAGTCTCAGGTATCTTCGTTACAAGCAGCAAGTGAGAGAGAAACTTCGAAGTGAGGAAGGCTATGCGTTGTCGGTGCGGCGAATGGTCGAACCGGAGAGTGTGTTTGGGCAGTTGAAGAATAACCGGGGATTCTGGCGATTTCTGCTTCGAGGACTGACGAAAGTGAGCCTAGAGGTCGGATGCCTTTCGCTTGCCATAATCTGCTCAAGCAAGAGGCAACGGACCGAAAAGCAAGAAATGGCGGTGCAAGGAGATAACATCCTGAGCACCGCCATTTCTTTATTTGACACATTTTTTAATCGGACGAACCGTCCGTCAAGTGAGCAAACCTACTTATGGAGACAGCTCCTTCTTTAACGATATACGAACGAGATGTTTTGGAGGCTTTACCTCCAAGCCAAGCAGATGAAGTGGAACCTAATGAGTAAACAAAGAAATCGTTCCATTGGTAAATGGTGAGTTGTCCTTCCATTTACCAAGAAACGGTTTCTTTTTGTGTACCTTGTCTTCCAAATCCTTTACCGATGTTCCACCAGGTCAATCGCACCAAGCACAATATGAGCCAGTCCGAAGCCGAGAATACCGGTTGCGGCAAGTTTATACTTGCTGCCAAGCAGAGCGGCACCCGAAGCAGAAACCACAGTTCCAAGAACAGCAGGAATCAATCCTTCACGCATGCTGAGCACTCCCTTTAATTTGGTTTGGAAAGACAAGGTTTATTGTAAGCAGATGACTGTATATTATGCACAGAAGGGAGAAGGCCGATTAAATCCGGCAGATTTCGTTCGGACACAGCTCGCAATGGCAGATTTCCTGCAGCATCGGAAGATCTTTAATGACAATCATTCCGCCGGCATATTCGATGGCATCTTTTTTGCGTAAGTCACTCAGCATCCGGTTCACGCTTTCGCGGGTGGCCCCAATCATGTTCGATAGATCGGTGTGGGTAATCTTCTTGTTGATGAGAATGGTATCATCCGCTTGATGCTGTCCGTAGGTGTTGCTCAGACGGATCAGTGTCGATGTTAAAGCACCGGGCTTACCGTACATCATGAGATCCCGGAATTTGGTCTGGGTGATGCGGTGGTGTATGCCCATCCACTTCATAAAATCAATGGCGAAGTCGCAATGCTGACAGATCAGCAGCTCCAGATCCTTGTGCTCGATGACACCGACAACACTATCCTCCAGCACCTCTGCCGAGAAACTGTGATTGTTGCTGAAGAATGGATCGGCTTGCCCGACCATGTCTCCTGGATGGTACATATATAGAATGAGCTCTTTGCCTTCATCAGTCGATTTGGTTAATTTAATTCTTCCTTGTTTAACGTAGTACAGCTTGTCGGCAAAGTCGCCTTCCCAGAACAAATGGGATCCTTCAGGGAGTACCCTTTCCTTCATGCTGACCAGCAGACGGTTGCGGTTTTGTTCCGAGAAGCACTGCGTGTTCCCTAAGTTTTCGATTTCCATTACATGGTCTACAGTAGTATTCATGTTGGTATCCCCTAACATCCTAAAATTTGATCTGTTTAATCTTTAAATACATTATAACGTGAAAACATTCACTTTTGGGGGAGAATAAGAAGGAAATCGTGGCAAATTTTCAAACTTTGTGATCTCTTTCACTTAAAAGGAGGGAAAGACAGGCATAAATTACACAGAAAAGAAAAATATTTATATTGTGAAATATTTCACATGAATTTAGAGAAGGCTGTGTTACGATCAAAGCGTAGACGAGAAAGAAACATGAACCATGGGAGGATGAGAGATATGGCTGTGAGCAAAGGAACGGTTGAAGTTAAAGGACAAACAGCATCGGAGTACATTCAAGGGCTGATTGACAAGGCGAATCGAGCCAAAGAAAAGTTTATGGAATTGAATCAGGAGCAGGTCGACGGGATTGTACAGGCGATGGCCATGGCAGGCCTTGAGAAGCACATGCAGCTGGCGAAGATGGCGGTTGAGGAAACGGGACGCGGCGTGTACGAAGACAAGATTATCAAGAACCTGTTCGCCACAGAGTATATCCACAACAGCATCAAGTACGACAAAACGGTGGGTATTATTGAAGATAACGCCTATGACAGCTTTCAAAAAATAGCAGAGCCGATTGGGATTATCATGGGGATAACACCGGTAACCAATCCGACCTCCACAACGATATTCAAGGCGCTGATCTCCATTAAAACAAGAAACCCGATCATCTTCGGATTCCATCCTTCCGCACAGGCATGCAGCCGGGAAGCCGCGCTGATACTGCGGGATGCCGCCGTGAAACAAGGTGCTCCTGCCGATTGCATCCAGTGGATCGAAGCTCCTTCCATGGATAAAACCAATGCACTCATGAATCATCCTGACGTCGCCTGCATTCTGGCCACGGGCGGTTCGGCAATGGTCAAAGCGGCATACAGCTGCGGCAAGCCGGCCCTCGGCGTAGGACCAGGTAACGTGCCTTGCTTTATAGAGAAGAGCGCGGATCTGGATCAAGCAGTGAACGATTTGATTTTATCGAAGACCTTTGATAACGGCATGATCTGCGCTTCGGAGCAGGCTGTCATTATCGAAGAGCCTATCTATCATACAGTGAAGAAAAAAATGATTGCCAGCGGCTGTTATTTCGTCAACAAGGAAGAGCTGGCGAAACTGACTGCGCATGCGATGGTATCGGAGAAATGTGCGGTTAATCCGTCCATTGTCGGAAAGCCGGCAGCTAAGATTGCCGAGGCTTGCGGTTTCGAGGTACCGGAAAGCACCAAGATCCTGATTGCCGAGCTGGAAGGGGTCGGTCCGGCTTACCCGCTGTCCGCCGAGAAACTGAGTCCGGTTCTGGCCTGTTATAAGGTGAAGGATGCCGAGGAAGGCATAACACGCGCTGAAGAGATGGTTGCTTTTGGCGGCATGGGCCACTCGTCGGTGATCCACTCGCACAATGAGGACATTATTATGAAATTCTCGGATCGGATGAAAACCTGCCGCATCCTGGTGAACCAGCCTTCTTCGCAAGGCGGTATCGGGGATATCTACAACACGAACCTGCCATCGCTGACGCTGGGTTGCGGCTCGTATGGACGTAATTCCACTTCGTCGAACGTGACGGCTGTCAATCTAATCAACGTGAAAAGGGTGAACCGCAGAACCGTGAATATGCAGTGGTTTAAAGTACCGGACAAAATTTACTTTGAAAAAGGCTCCACGCAGTATCTTGCGAAAATGCCGGAAATCACCCGTGTTGCGATCGTTACCGACCCCATGATGGTGAAGCTGGGTTATGTGGAGCGGGTAGAGCATTATCTGCGTCAGCGCAGAGTGCCAGTGGCCATCGAGGTCTTCTCGGAGGTCGAGCCGGATCCTTCAACAACGACAGTAGAACGCGGAACGGAGATGCTTGCTAGGTTCCAGCCGGACTGCATTATCGCCCTCGGCGGCGGATCGCCAATGGATGCAGCGAAAGCGATGTGGCTGTTCTATGAATACCCGGATACGGACTTTAACAATCTGAAGCAAAAATTTATGGATATCCGCAAGCGGGTCTATAAATATCCGAAGCTTGGACGGAAAGCGAAATTCGTTGCCATTCCAACAACGTCGGGAACCGGCTCGGAAGTGACTTCGTTTGCCGTCATCACGGACAAAGGGCTGGGGAATACCAAGTACCCGCTGGCTGATTATGAGCTGACACCGGATGTGGCGATTATCGATCCGGAATTTGTATACACGCTGCCTAAAACAGCGGTAGCTGATACCGGTATGGACGTTCTGACACATGCTATTGAAGCCTACGTATCGGTGATGGCCAGCGATTATACGGATGGGCTTGCCATCAAAGCCATACAACTGGTGTTCCAATATCTTGAGCAGTCGGCGCTTACCGGTGACAAACTCGCCCGCGAGAAAATGCATAATGCTTCGACGCTTGCCGGCATGGCTTTTGCGAATGCGTTCCTTGGCATCAACCACAGTCTTGCGCATAAGTGGGGCGGCCAGTATCATACGGCACACGGACGCACCAATGCGATCCTGATGCCTCACGTCATTCGTTACAACGCCAAGAAGCCAACAAAATTCGCGGCATGGCCTAAATATACCCACTTTGTGGCTGATGAGAGATATGCTGAAATCGCACGGATTCTCGGGCTGCCGGCAAGAACAACGGAAGAGGGCGTAAACAGTCTGATTGGCGCGATCCGGGAGCTGAACAGCAAGCTCGGTATCGAAGAGTCGTTCCAGCAGCTTGGCATCGATCCTAAAGATTTCGAGAAGAATGTTGAGCATTTGGCGGACCGGGCTTTTGAAGACCAGTGCACAACGAGCAATCCGAAGCTGCCGCTGGTGACAGAGCTCGCAGAAGTTTACCGCAACGCATTCTACGGTCGGTTCTAAATAGGATAGGCTCTGAATGCCGATCATGAAGATCCGGGAATATGTTGAGGTAAGTGATGCAAGACTAGACTCGGAGTGATAAAAATCACGGGAAAAGATAACTTTGTGATTAATATCACAGATGCGAGGGATCAACAGGACTACAATAAAGGTGTAGCAAGAAGCTGAATCTCAGGTCTTTGATAAAGAAGCTTGAAGGTACAAGGCGGGGTAGTGGCATCATTGATCGTGAAAATAATCACATTTAAAGATCTGAGATAGATCAAGGTGTGGCCTCGCCTGTCCTTGCAAGCCCCAGCAAATCTAGGAGGGATTCAATATGTCGGTGATTGAAAAAGAAACAGGCTGGAAAGGTTTTAAATCAGGTAAATGGACCAAGCAAATTGACGTTAATGATTTTATTGCAGAGAACATTACTCCCTATTATGGCTCTGATGAATTTTTGGCAGGACCCACGGATAACACCAAAGCATTGTGGGATATCGTATCGGATTTAACCAAGAGAGAACGGGACAACGGCGGGGTACTGGACGTGGATGTCCATACACCTTCAACCATCACTTCTCATCAACCTGGCTATTTGGATAAGGATAAAGAACAGATTGTCGGCGTTCAGACCGATGAGCCGTTCAAGCGTTCGATCCAGCCTTTTGGCGGGATCCGGATGATGATTGATGCGTGCAACGCATACGGCTTTGAAATGCCGCAGGCCGTTGTAGATATCTTTAACGGCATACGCAAAACGCATAACCAAGGCGTGTTTGATGCCTATACTCCAGAGATGAGAGCAGCGCGCAAGGCCGGAATTATTACGGGACTTCCCGATGCGTACGGTCGCGGACGTATCATTGGTGACTATCGCAGAATATCGCTATACGGTGTAGATGCTCTTATTCAGGACAAATTGAGAGAACTCGGTGAGCTTGAAGTGGATGCTATGGATGAGCCGGTTATCCGTTTGCGGGAAGAATTGTCTGAGCAAATGCGGGCCCTCAAGGAACTGAAGGAAATGGCGGGTATGCACGGTTTTGACATTTCCAAACCTGCAAATACGGCGAAGGAAGCATTCCAATGGTTGTATTTCGGTTATTTGGCCGCGATCAAGGAGCAGAACGGTGCTGCGATGTCGCTTGGCCGGGTATCTTCTTTCCTTGATATTTATATTCAACGGGATCTGGCTGAAGGCAAGCTAACGGAAGAAACAGCTCAGGAACTGGTCGACCATTTCGTTATGAAACTTCGGATCGTGAAATTCCTACGTACGCCGGATTATAACGAGCTGTTCAGCGGGGATCCAACGTGGGTAACGGAATCCATCGGCGGCATGTCGATAAACGGTGAGACGAGAGTGACCAAGAACAGCTTCCGTTTCCTGCATACCTTGTATAATTTGGGACCTGCTCCAGAACCGAACTTGACGGTGTTATGGTCGGAGAAGCTGCCGGAAGCCTTCAAAAAATATTGTTCGAAAGTTTCCATCGAAACCAGCTCGATTCAATACGAGAATGATGATCTCATGCGTCCGATTTACGGAGACGATTACGGCATCGCCTGCTGCGTATCCGCCATGCGCATCGGGAAACAGATGCAGTTCTTCGGAGCCAGAGCAAACCTTGCCAAAGCGTTGCTCTATGCGATCAACGGTGGTAAGGATGAGAAATCAGGCGCCCAAGTTGGACCGGAATATCCGGCTATCGCTGCCGAGGTCCTGAGTTATGATGAAGTCATGAAGCGATTCAAGCCGATGATGGAATGGCTCGCGAAGCTCTATATGAATACACTTAACGTTATCCATTACATGCATGACAAATACAGCTATGAACGGATTGAGATGGCGCTTCACGACCGGGATATCCTGCGCACGATGGCATGCGGCATCGCAGGCCTGTCCGTAGCAGCGGATTCACTGAGTGCAATTAAATATGCAAAGGTGAAGCCGGTACGCAATGAGCAAGGAATTGCAGTGGATTTTGAAATCGAAGGCGAGTTCCCTTGCTATGGCAACAACGATGATCGCGTGGATAGCATCGCCGTTGAATTGGTCGAGACCTTCATGAGCATGATTCGCAAGAACAAGGCTTACCGTGACGCAATGCCGACCCAATCGGTGCTCACGATTACGTCGAACGTCGTATACGGCAAGAAAACAGGAACCACGCCGGATGGACGTAAGGCAGGCGAGCCGTTTGCGCCGGGCGCAAATCCGATGCACGGACGCGATAAGAAGGGAGCTCTCGCTTCGCTGACTTCCGTGGCCAAGCTGCCTTATGAGGATAGTCTTGATGGCATCTCGAACACGTTCTCGATCGTGCCGAAAGCCCTTGGTAAAGAAAGTGATATCCGTGTGAACAATCTGGTTGCGATGTTGGACGGTTATTTTGGCAGCAAGGCACACCATCTGAACGTCAACGTATTTGACCGGGAGCAGTTGATCGATGCGATGGAGCATCCGGAGAATTATCCGCAGTTAACGATTCGGGTATCCGGTTATGCAGTTAACTTCGTCAAACTGACGCGTGAGCAGCAGCTCGATGTCATTAACCGTACGTTCCACGGATCGATGTAAGGATGGAAGACAACCCTAGCGGATACAGAAAGGATGACGCACCATGCTAAAAGGTCATGTACACTCCATAGAAACGTTCGGAACGGTGGACGGTCCGGGTATCCGCTTTGTGCTCTTCATGCAGGGCTGTCTCTTGAAGTGTCAATACTGCCATAATCCGGATACCTGGGGACTGCATGAAGGACGCGAGATGACGGTGGAGGACGTGCTGGCTGAGATTGAACCTTATCTGAGCTACTACCGTTCATCGGGCGGCGGGTTAACCGTCTCCGGTGGTGAGCCGACATTGCAGTATCCCTTTGTCACGGAGCTGTTCAAGGAAGTGAAGCGCCGCTGGAATTTGCATACGACGCTGGACAGCAACGGCTATAATGAACCGGAGAAAATCTCGGAATTGCTGGAGTTTACCGACTTGGTGCTGCTTGATCTGAAGCATATCAACGACGAGAAGCATATCAAGCTCACCGGGAAGTCGAACGAAAGGACGTTAAAGACGGCCCGCTGGCTGTCTGACCATGATCGGAACATGTGGGTCCGCCACGTCTATGTGCCGGGCATCCATGACAGCGAAGAAGACTTGATTGCGCTCGGTCAATTTATTCGGACGCTGCACGGCGTCGAGAAATTCGAAATCTTGCCTTACCATCAGATGGGCGTTTACAAATGGAAGGAGCTCGGCATGGCTTATCCATTGGAGGGCGTACCTTCACCTTCCGAGGAAGAAGTGGCACGCGCTTACCGATTGATTGGTGAGATACCCAAGAAAATAGAGACTGTCCAGAGCTAATAGATTTCTAATTAATTTCATATATGCGTTACGATTACTGACAACAACCTTTCCCCATATGGAAAGGTTGTTGTTTTTTTTGTAGAAGATTTTATCCCTTGGCAAGAAAAATATCGGCCTATCGAAAAATGGAATCGCTTTCTATAATGAAGATGTGAGGAAAACGCCTATCAAATAAACAAACACTTCGGGAGGGTCAAAGACAATGAAGAAAAAGGGTCTGGCATTATTAATGTCGCTTCTGTTCGTCTCATCCACGCTTTTGTCTGCATGCGGCGGCGGTGACAAGGCAGCAGAAAAACCGTCAGGTGGTTCGGAAGGAACGGCCAGCAATGAGCCGTTTGAAATCACCATTCGCCATACGCAAGTAGGTGAATCCAAGAAATTCCGTCTCGCATTGCTGAACGATGTTGTCAGTAAAACCGAAGAGGCGGTGCCCGGGCTGAAAATCAAGCTGGACGCTGTGGACTCTGAAGTGAACCGGAAAGAGAAACTGAGAGGCGAGATGGCAGCCGGTAAGCCGCCGGAAGTATTCGATGTGTTCGGCAGCCCGGATGCAGGCGTATATTCCAAAGAAGGCTTAATGCTTGATTTGACCCCAATTTTGGATGAACTGGGCATTAAAGACAAATTTACGACACTGGATCCATTTACACATGACGGCAAGATCTACGGATTGCCGATTGGGGGTTCCATTGAGGGTATTTTCTATAACAAGGATTACTTCACCCAAAAAGGTTTGAACGTTCCTAAAACATTGGCTGAATTGGAGCAAATTGCTGAAACGATAAAGGCCGACGGGAAGATTCCTTTTGCCCAATCCTCCAAGGATGCTTGGATTCCGCTCATGACCACGAACAACCTGTGGAGCTATTACGCAGGGCCAGAGGTTACTTACGGCTTCAAAACCGGGGAAACCAAATGGACCGATCCAAAAGTCGTGGAAGGTGTGAAGAAGCACCAGGAATGGGTTGAGAAGGGATACTTCAAAAAAGGCGAGCTTGGCTTCGAATATGCGGACATGAGAAACCAAATGATCACTGGCGAAGCCATCATGATGATGGACGGATCGTGGGCAAACTCCGTATTTAGAGATCCGGCTCAAGCAGGTGATTTGGTAAATAAGGTCGGATACTTCAACCTGCCTCCGGTTAATGAAGGCGACCCTGTCATCGTCATGCAGGACGCAAACAACGGATATGGATTCTCGGCAGCGGTAGCAGAAGATCCTCGTAAACTTCAAGCGGTTAAAGAACTCATTAAAAATATGTGGACAGATGAAATGCAGCTGCGCGGTCTGAAAGAAGACGGTGTACTGCCGGCAATGAAGATGGATCTGGCAACAATGAACTCCACTTCGGATGATCCGCTTATGCAGGACATTTTCAAAGGCGTCAGTGAGATCAAAAAATCCTTCCCTGCCTTTGATGCACTTGTTCAAGCCGACGTAAACACTGCACTGAGCATGGGCATACAGCAGGTCATCGGCGGAGAGCTTGATGCCGAGAAGATGCTGGAGAATGTGCAAGCAGCGCAAGAAGCGGCCAATGCTTCAGAGGAATAACTAAAATTCTAGACGAAAGGGCGCCACCCGCTGCGGTACATGGGGGTGCCCTTTCGCCTAAACAACATCAGACATAAAAACGGAGGTTACCATGAACAAAGCGCTGAGAAATCCTCTGATTTACATCGTTTTTGTGCTGCCGGCATTCTTATTGTTTCTGGCTTTTTTCATATACCCGATCTTTACTGCGTTTGACAACAGCTTTACGAGCTGGAATGGCATCTCCAAAGATGTGAAGTACATTGGGCTCGATAACTATGTGACAGCCTTGAATGATGATGCTTTTTGGAAGGCTGTCAGGAACAATGTTTATTTCATTCTCTTTTCCTGTTTGATCCAGGTTCCGACGATCGTATTCTTCTCCCTGTTAATCGCAAACGTGAAGCGTTTGAAGGGACTTTATAAAACGGCGGTTTTTGCACCATCCATCATGTCGACGGCTGTGATCGGCATTTTATGGGGATTCATTTACAACCCGGACTTTGGTCTGATGAATGAGATTTTAGGGCTGGTTGGAATTGAACCCATCTACTGGTTATCGGATAGCAAATGGGCCATGATTGCCATCCTGATCACGAATGCATGGCAATGGACTGGCTTTTACATCGTGATGGTTCTTGCCGCAATTCTATCCATACCCAAAGAGCTGGATGAGGCTGCGGCAATTGATGGCGCGACAGGGGTCCAAAGAGCAACCAAAATCACGCTTCCATTAATTATGCCAATTATCTCTGTTGTGATCATGCTTTCGATCGCGGGAGCCATGAAAGCGGCGGACATTATACTGGTTATGACCAAGGGCGGGCCGGCCGGCTCAACCGACGTTATGGCGACATATATGATTCGATATGCGATCACGAGCTTCAAGCATGGCTTTGGCAACTCGATCGCCGTGCTGATCTTCCTCTTCACGATTATCGTAACGGTGCTCTACCAGGTGCTGGTCGCAAGACGCAACGAAAGGATTGAATACTGATGAGAGCAATAAAGAAACTGATCCCGCACATTTTTCTGATGGCTTACTTGCTCGTCATACTATATCCTTTCCTGTTCGTCCTGTTCTCTTCCGTGAAGGTGGATAACCAGTCTATTGCAACGAACCCTTTTGGTTTGCCAAGCACGCTGGTATTTGATAACTATGTGAACGCATGGGTGAACGCCAAGATTAGCACGTATTTCTGGAACAGCTTATACATCGGCGTGCTGTCAGCCTGCTTGTCGATTCTGTTTGCAGCGATGCTGGCCTTTGCCGTGACGCGGATGAGATATAACCGGATTAGCGCCATCGTCTTTCAATGTATTTTGATAGGCATGCTGATTCCGAATAACTCTCTCATGCTGCCGATATATGGCATCATGAGGCAGTTGGATATTTTGAACACGCACATGGCCCTGATTCTACCTTATGTTGCCAATGCCATCCCGTTCTCGGTTATTATACTGGCTGCCTTCATGCGGTCGCTGCCCGGTGAAATCGAGGAGGCTGCGGTTATTGATGGATTGAGGTCCGGAGGGTTGTTTGCTAGAATTATCTTACCTCTGACTGTTCCGGCTATCGTTACCGTATTTATTATCAATTTCCTGGGTAACTGGAACGAATTCTTGCTTGCTAACTACTTCCTATCGAATGATGAATTGAGAACACTGCCTGTCGGCATGGTCGGTTTCAGGGACGCCTACAATATGAACTACGCACAAATGTCTGCGGGTATCATATTCAGCGTGCTGCCGGTCCTTATCATTTATGCCGTTCTGCAAGAGAAGATCATTGAAGGCGTCACCGCAGGAAGTGTCAAGGGGTAATACTAGGAGCAGGAGCATGCGTATGAATTTGCGGAACAAACTATTCACAGCCTTTTTGGGGCTCATTATTATTCCGTTATTTGTGCTGGGCCTATTTACATTCTTTATTACCTACAATTCGATTGAGAAAAAGTACAGCCAGCAAGCCGAATATTCCCTTAAAGCAATCAGCTACAGCATTCTGAACGTGTTTAAGGAGATGGAGTACGTCACGGATAACGGGATTGCCACCTCCGTCTTCGCCATGGCGCTGAACGCCAAGGATCCCGATGCCCAGAACCTGATTAAGGAATCCAATGCGGACCAGCTGAAATTAAACGACAGACAGCGAAGCTTTCGGAATCTTCTATATAATCATCCTGCGATCAGCTATGCGTTTTTATATCATTTTAATAAAGAATCATCACCGATTCCTATATTCAGTAAAGAAGATTTCAGGACGCTGCCTTATGAAAAGTTTAAGAATAGTCCTTTATATGAAGAGGTGGTTCAGCTTAACGGAATTCCCAAATGGCTGGCTCCGCACGAATTTCCGGAGTTGACGGGAGCGGATCCGGTATTCACCCAGATCCGGCTGATTAAGGATGTCACGACACTCCGCAAGCTGGGCATTCTAGTCGTCCAGATCAAGAGGTGGGAGTTTGAAGAAATTTTCCGCAATTTGACACTCCCTAACAATCTGCAGAACACATCTTTTATGTTGGTCAACAATGAAGGCTTCATTCTATTTGACCCCAATAACGATATGGATGGTCAAAATATCAGTCAATATATGAAGCATGACGTTGAGTTTAAGCAAGGCTACCAAAGTTTTAAAGCCAAGTTTAACGGCAAAGAGAATATTGTTTCTATCTATCATCTGAATGATTACGGCTGGAATCTCGTCTCGGTGACTGACTGGAACTCGTTATCGCAAGAGGTTACTTCCTTTGCCAAGTGGTTCTTCGTCATTATGGGCCTCTGTCTGGTTACCGCGATTGTGTTCAATCGTCTGTTTATGAATCGGATTACCGGGACGATCGCTGTTATCGTGCGGTTTATGCGCCGTGTTGAAGATGGGGATTTGAACGCGAGAGTTGAAGAGAAGGGAGAGGATGAACTGCTGCTGCTGTCGAAAGGGTTCAACAACTTGATGAACCGGATCAACAATCTGTTTGCGCAGATCAAGAAGGAGCAGAGGCAGAAGACCGACGCGGAGATGCGTGTGCTGCAAGCGCAGATCAAGCCGCACTTCCTCTTTAACACCTTGGAATCAATCAATGTTCTCGCTGTCCAGAATGAAGGACGCAAGGTCAGTGAGATGGTTTACCGGCTTGCCAGCATCTTGCGGATCAGTATTCAGGAGAAGGAAGAAATTACGCTGGATGAAGAAATCAAGCACTTGCAGAGTTATCTTGAAATCCAGAAGTTTCGGTTTGAGGACCTGTTCGAATACGAGATTGACGTGCCGAAAGAGCTTATGCACAGCCGTATCCTGAAGCTGACGCTGCAGCCGCTGGTTGAGAACAGCATACAGCATGGCTTTGAAGGCATTTCTTATACGGGATGGATACGCATCTCTGCATGGAAGGAACTCGGTAATGTCATTATTCGGGTCGAGGATAACGGACTCGGCATGACCGCTGAGCAGTTGTCCATGTTTGAATATATGGTGTCCGAGGATAACGGATCCGAACAGACGACGTTGCAGAATCTCAAAGTGAACCAGGAACGACGGGGACTTGGGCTGCGGAGCGTGGCTGACCGACTTAGAATTCAGTACGGGGATTATTACGGTCTGTTCATATGCTCAAGCCGCCCCGGCGGCACCGTTATACAATGCGTCATACCCAATTATGACAGGGGGGAAGGGCAGCATGTTGAAGGCATTATTAGTTGATGATGAGGCTCCCATCCTGAACAATCTCAGCAAGGTTCTGCCTTGGGAAGAGATGGGCATGAAGGTTGTCGGACTTGCCCGAAGCGGGATGGAAGCACTTGAAGTAGCGGATCAGTACAACCCGGATCTGATCCTGTGTGATATCCGGATGCCCGTCATGGACGGACTGACCTTTATAACGAAGATTCGGGAGAAAGGAAGCCGGGCGGAGATCTTTTTGCTGACGGGATATCAGGAGTTTGAATATGCCCGGGAAGCAATTAAGCTGGGCGTCAAGGATTACATCAGTAAGCCAATTCATTACGGGGAACTCGAGATGAAGATTCGTGATATCGGGGAGGAAATCCGCAAGAAGAGGGCGAAAGAGAAGTATTACAGCACCGTTTCGCTAATTGATGAGGCTCCGAATCCCGAAGCCGTAAAGAAAACGCCGGAACAATTGGTAACGTCTGCTCTGGAGTATATCAATACCCATATGGGGCAGGATTTGGGGATTGAGGAGCTTTCGGAGCATCTGGGCATCAGCTCCAGCTACTTCTGTTTATTGTTTAAGAACCATGTCGGACTCACCTTTGTGGAGTACTTGACGAGACAGCGGATGGAGGCAGCCAAGTTCCTGCTGGTGAACAGCGATAAGAATATCGCTCAGATCGGCTCCTTCGTCGGTTATCATGAGCGGCGGTATTTTACCAAGGTATTTCAGAAGGCTACCGGCATGACGCCATCCGAATTCCGGGAAATGTCCGGAGAGGCAACGGTATAGGTTTTAATAGGACCCATGCAGGCTGCTAAAGTCATCACTAGATCAATCCCGCCTGGCTTGCAAAGTCCTTTAAATTGATAGAAGGCAGGTATGAAATCAATGAAATGGACGGCAGCAGATTTATCGTTAGAACAAAAGGTAGGACAAATGTTTATATGCGGCTTCAACGCGCTGACGCCGAATGAGCATGCCAAGATACTGATTGAACAATATCAGGTCGGGGGCATCTGCTATTTTCGCCGGAATGTGAAAACGCTGCCTCAGCTTGCCGAACTGTCGGAGTCCTTACAGCAGCTCGCATCGGACAGCCAGAAGTTCCCGCTTCTGATCTCGATTGATCAAGAGGGCGGTATGGTTGCACGAATTGATCATGAAGGCATCAGCCGCATTCCGGGGAATATGGCGCTTGGAGCAGCGGGCAGCGCGGAGGATTCGTACAGGGTAGCACAAATCGGGGCACGCGAATTGCGTTCACTTGGTGTAAATATGAACTTCGCTCCTTGTCTCGACGTGAACAACAATCCACGTAATCCGGTCATCGGCGTGCGTTCCTTCGGCGAAGATCCTCAAGCTGTTGCCGCTCTTGGGACTGCGGCAATGAAGGGATACCAGGAAGAAGGTGTATCCGCTACGGCCAAACACTTCCCGGGCCATGGCGACACCAGCGTCGATTCTCATCTCGGGCGGGCTTCTGTACCGCATGATTTGGAACGGCTCCGCAGCGTGGAATTGTATCCGTTTGCGCAAGCGATCCAGAACGGAGTGGACGCCATCATGACGGCTCACGTCAGTTTCCCGGCGATAGAGCCGAGCGATCTGCCGGCGACGCTCTCTCATGCCGTGTTAACGGGTTTGCTGAGGGAGGAGATGGGGTTTGAAGGTCTGATCATAACGGACTGCCTTGAGATGCACGCAATCTCCAAAGAGTACGGGATTCCGGAGGGCGCGATACGCGCGATCGAAGCGGGTGCGGACTGCGTACTGGTCAGCCATAATCTATCGGAGCAGACGGCGGCGATTACGGCCGTCATTGAGGCTGTCCGTAGCGGGAGACTCCCGGTAGAGCTGATCGACAAGGCTGTAGATCGGATATTGGCGCTTAAGCAGCGTAATGCAAAGCTCGCTGAGGAGCTTCCGGTCTACCCGATTGGCGAGGTTGCGGAAGAGACCAAACAATTGCTGGCTCAAATTGCAGGCAGAGGAATCACGCTGGTGAAAGACGAAGGGCAGCTGCCTCTTAAGCCGGAGCAGGCCGTTGCGGTGATCTGGCCTGAGCTGCTTCAGGCAACCCAGGTGGATGAAGCATGGAGCAAGAGCTACACCTTAGGGGATGCCTTGAGAAGTTACGGGGTTCAGGCAGACGATCTGCGTGTCGGAACGGATATGTCCGACGAAGAGGTAGAGCAAGCCGTTAAGGTAGCTGAAGGATATAAACAGATTATAGTAGCTACGTACACCTCCGAGAGCCGCCTTCCCGCCGGCCAGCAGAAGCTGGTGAACAAGCTGGTTGAACTTGAGGATGTGGCACTTGTTATCGTCGCTACCCGTAATCCCTATGATATCAATGATCTTCCGCCGGTTCCGACGTATTTGTGCAGCTACGAGAACACACCTTATTATATGAATGCAGCCGCGGGTGTCTTAATAGGACGGGTTACGCCTGAGGGCAAGCTCCCGGTAGGAATCAGCGAGACTTATCCGCTTGGCTGGAGCGGTAATCAGGACTATGTCAATAATTAAATAAGGGTTGCTCAAACCGGAGTCTTCCTACCCAGGAATGCTCCGGTTTTCCTATTTTCCAGCCTTTTCTGAGCAACTTTTGGGGAAAGTCCGCGTCTAATAGTATGTCCAATAGAGGCAGACAGACTATACTGAGAGTTTTAAAGGAGTAGAGAATGAATTTCAAGAGAATCTCGATGATTACAGTCCTTGCCGCGGCCCAGGTATCCATGGCATTTCCCGCGGCAGCTGAATCACCGGATATTACAGCTCCGGCGCTAAATAGCCAATCAGCGCTGCAGTCCCCGGTGGAAGGACAAAGCCAGCAGAGTGGAGAACAACAGACGGACTTGCAGCAAGCGGAGGAAACATCAGCAACGCCAAAGGAAACATCTTCTGATTCAGTCGAAGGTACGATTAGCGATCCGAATGCCGAACCTTCTGCACCCAATGAGCAGCAGGAGGATACGGAAAACGATCCTTCCGATAATGAGGTTTCAGAGAACGAAGAGGGCAGCCCATCCGGAGAGCCCGAAGTCAGTACTTCCAAGTTTTCTGCGAATGAACTTGTACTGATGATGAACAGCAATGTGATGTACCATAACGGCAAGAAATACAAAGCGGGTCAGCCGATGGCTGTGAAGCAAGGGGTATCCTATGTCGCCATTCGCGCCATGGTTGAACGTGCAGGACTGAAGCTGTCTTACGATAATAAAACGAAGGAAACCATCATCCTTAAGGATGGTAATGAACTTCGGTTTACGACAGGAAGCAGCAACTATAAAGTCAATGGACAGGTACGTTCGATGAAAGGCCCTGCCTACCAGAGCAACAATGTGTTTATGGTTCCGTTAACCGCGATCACGCAAGCGCTTGAAATTCCATACCAGGTGAACCAGCCCGAGAAGAAGGTTATTCTCGATCTATCCGGTATGGGCAGCGGCAACGGTAATGGTGAACAGCCAGGCGGAAATAACGGCGGGGGATCTGGCAGCGAGGTTCCGCATATACCGAATCTCGGGCCCAATGACCTCATCTTGATGATGAACAGCAACAAGATGTATCAGAACGGGAAAGCGTATACGGCAGGTCAGCCGATGGCAGTTAAGAACGGCGTATCCTATGTTGCCATTCGCTCCCTCGTTGATCGTGTCGGCCTGAAGCTGACCTATGACGGAAAGACTAAGGAAACGATTATTATCCGCGGTAACGATGAGCTTCGTTTTAAGACGAACAGCAGCGTTTACACCGTGAACGGGGTCAGAAAATCGATGAAGGGACCGGCTTACCAGTCCAACAATACGTTCATGGTGCCGCTGACCAGCATTACGCAGGCGCTGGACATCACCTATCGGGTGGACCAGCCGAATAAGCGGGTTATCCTTAGCTTGAGCGCAAAGCCCGTAGCTTCCTTCACGGTGCAGCCTGGTGAGATCCTCGCCGGACAAACAACGGTTACGTATAAGACGAATGCCTATTCGCCGACGGGCCTGGCTATTGTTGACGAGCATTGGGAAGGCCGGGAAGAGATTTTTGACGAACCCGGCGTGCATACGGTTTCCTACTCGGTACAGGATTCCAGCGGGGAGTGGAGCGACCCGTATATATTGAGCATTCAAGTATCCGCTCCGAATACGCCGCCTGTTGCCATGTTCGAAACGGATAAACAGGAATATAAGATCGGTGAGAAAATAACGTACATGAATATGAGTTATGACAACGATCCTGGCGATGAGCTTACGTATAAGTGGGAAAACAACGATCAGGCCTTTTTTACGGCAGGACCGCATAAAGTGCTGTTGATTGTTACTGATAAACATGGAGCGACCAGCTCATACGAGAAGATTATCAACGTAACGAGCGAAGTATTGTATACGCGTGATCAATTCAATCAATTGTTTACGGGCATCGGCGACAAATACACCTTTGACGGATCCGCTGTGCCGACATGGAATCTGATGCCGATTACAAGAAGCTCCGAACCTTATTTGTTGATTCGCAGCAACTCTCCGGAAACCGTCTATCAAGAGGGTATCGTCTACCGCGAGGTCGGCAATGCCAGCACGCGATTCATGATCCACCACTTGAACGCAACCGGGAAGAACATGAAGATGTACGTCGTCGCCACTAACATCAACACTATGACGGCGCGTCTGACAACCGAGTATACGGGAATAGGCGGTCCGATTAATATACCGACTGCCACGGGAAAAGCAGCTGTTCAGCGTTACCTCGAGTCTATGCAATCAGCTGATTCATTCAAGACGATCTCGCTCGCGCCTGGGGAAAGCCGGGTCATTCTGCAAGACTTGAGCGCGCAAACCTTGAAGAATCAGCAGGTGCTGTCCATGTTTGCTGATCTCTATTCGGATTCACCGATCCGGTATGATGTCATCATGATTGATGAAGCCAAGGATCCGATTCAAAAGCTTCCTTACCTGAAGCTCCATCCGAGCGATGGCGTTCATAACCGGGGAACGTACCCGGACTCGACACGGATCATTGAATCCCATGATCTGGTTGGCAACACGCCTACCCGTCTAGCGCTCGGTGACAAGACAAACGATCCGAATCTGGAAGGGTATGACGGCATTAACGGTTCATATCAATCCAATGCCGGGAACTTCGGTGTGCTTTACAAAATCAAGCTGCACCGCGTAGCGCCCAATACGCTGATCACGCTGAATCCGCGTGGAGGCAAGTACATGGGTGCGCTGATGGTGAACGGAACTATCATTCAGACGCCGAATACAAGCGGAGGCGCTATATCTGCACCGAATGAAGCTGCCGTTCTCTATCGTACGGGGAATTACGAGCAGACCGTGGAAATCCTGTTTACGGCGGCGCCGGGAAGCAGCTTGCCAATCAACTTCCTGTTCCAGCCGCTTCCGCAAGTGAAGAACTAATCCACTATTTATTCATAACAAAGGGACAGCCTTACAGCCAGCACATGGTTAGGGCTGTCCTTTTTGTTGGCTCTTGCCAAGGGATCTCGTCAAATGTCAAGTGTTTCGCGTTCCGGCCGGCGCAGTACCTTGCAGGGGTTTAGTCTATCCACAACCGCTTTCATTGACGCTGTCTTATTTTTCAGGCATTATAAGGAGAGAGTATCTTCAAGTAGAGGAGGTTACCTCCGTATGCTTACGACGGAACAGATCATCGACGCCATGTCGGAACATGGGCTGCGCATTACCGATCAGCGCAAGACGCTTGCCAAATTGTTTGGGGAACATCCTGGATATTTGACGGCCAAGGATGTGTACGAATATATGGGCCGGAAGTACAGCGGTTTGAGCTTTGATACAGTGTACCGGAATCTTCGGGTATTGTACGAACTCGGTGTATTGGAGCAGGTAGTGTTCGAGGAAGGCATCAAGTTTCGAGGACGATGCAGCGAAGAGCATCATCATCATCACATGATTTGCCTGCAGTGCCAGAAGACGTACCCGATTACGTTTTGCCCGATGCAGCTGACCGATGCACCGGATGATTTCCAGGTGGTTCAGCATAAATTCGAAGTGTTCGGTTACTGCCGGGACTGCGGCAAGGACAATACCGATAAGGAAACTTCACCAGCCAGTGGAGGAAAGCGGGACAGCCGGGTATGAGCACGGCACGTAGGGTAGTGAAGGTGCCGATACACTTCTATCGGAAATTCATTTCTCCGTTGAAACCGGCGACTTGCCGATTCTACCCGACTTGCTCGGCCTATGCACTGGAAGCGATTGAGGTACACGGCGCGCTGAAGGGCTCCTGGCTGGCGGCCAAGCGAATAGCAAGATGCCATCCGTTTCATCCAGGCGGCATTGACATGGTTCCACCGCGCAAGGATAAGGTGTCGTCTTCATTGACAGAGAAATAGCGTTTTTGGGGTATCCTAATCGATACGAAGCGGAATGGCATGCTGTCTTTGGACATAGCCATCCCACGGAACGCGACTCACCTTGACACACCGCAGCCCGTTTGATTAAAATGTAAGAAATTATAGGTATATCCGAGGAAGAGATAAGTACGAAAAGCTTGCCTTGAACAGAGAGCCGGAACAGCTGGAAACCGGTCTTGGCGAATTTCGGAAAATGGTCTTGGAGGATCCGCTTTTGAGCGCTGCAGTCCAGGTAATAAGGCTGCCGTAAAGAAGCGGCGTGAGCCAGCGTTAATGGACGGCCGGATGACGGCAGATGAGCCTGTTACCCGTAAGGGGACAGGGAATTTGGGTGGTAACACGTGAGAACAACTCTCGTCCCATGGGGACGGGGGTTTTTTGCTGTTTACTGCTGTTTTTCAATAAGAGATTACTTGGTACAAACAATCAATTTCACGGTAAAGGAAGGTTACTATGGCAGACAAAAAGACGTTTTATATTACAACGCCAATCTATTACCCAAGCGACAAGCTGCATATCGGCCATGCTTATACTACGGTGGCCGGCGACGCCATGGCTCGTTACAAACGGCTTCGTGGATACGATGTCCGTTATTTGACGGGGACCGATGAGCACGGACAGAAGATTGAACGCAAAGCGGCGGAGGCTGGGAAAACCCCGCAGCAGTTCGTTGACGACATCGTGGCAGGCATCAAAGACCTGTGGAAGAAGCTGGACATATCCAACGAAGATTTCATTCGCACAACGGAGCAGCGCCACACCAAGGTTGTGCAGGAGGTATTTGAACGTCTGCTGAAGCAAGATGACATCTACAAGGGTGAATACGAAGGCTGGTACTGCACGCCTTGTGAGTCGTTCTTCCTGGAACGTCAGCTTGTCAACGGCAACTGTCCGGACTGTGGCCGACCAGTAGAGCTTGTGAAGGAAGAGAGCTACTTCTTCCGCATGAGTAAATATGTGGACCGCCTGCTCCAGTATTACGAGGAGAATCCGGATTTCATTCAGCCGGTATCCCGCAAGAATGAGATGATCAACAACTTCATTAAACCGGGTCTTGAGGATCTGGCTGTGTCCCGTACGACCTATGAGTGGGGCGTGAAGGTGAAGAGCGATCCAAAACACGTGATCTATGTGTGGATTGACGCACTCCTGAACTATATAACGGCACTCGGATACGGTACGGAGGACACCAGCCTGTATGACAAATACTGGCCGGCCGATGTTCACCTGATGAGTAAGGAGATCGTCCGTTTCCATACGATCTATTGGCCGATCATTCTGATGGCGCTCGATGTTCCGCTTCCGAAAAAGGTGTTTGCTCATGGCTGGCTGCTGATGAAGGACGGGAAAATGTCCAAGTCCAAGGGGAATGTGGTCGATCCGGTTACGATGATTGACCGGTATGGTCTCGATGCGCTTCGTTATTACCTGCTGCGTGAAGTTCCATTCGGAGCGGACGGCACCTTTACGCCGGAAAGCTTCGTGGAACGGGTGAACTCAGACCTGGCCAATGACTTGGGTAACCTGTTGAACCGTACCGTGGCCATGGTCGATAAATATTTTGACGGAGTCGTTCCGGCTTTCTCCGCTGGCGTAACGCCGTTTGATGCAGCGATCGAGGAAGCAGCTAAGTCGGTTTATGAGAAAGTCGAAACCGCTATGGAAAATATGGAATTCTCGGTTGCGCTGACGGCGATCAGCCAGTTTGTCAGTCGCAGCAACAAATACATTGATGAGACACAGCCATGGACGCTGGCCAAAGACGAGAGCAAACGAAATGAACTGGCATCTGTCATGAGTCATTTGGTGGAGACGCTCCGTGTGGCATCGATCCTGCTGCAGCCGTTCCTGACCCGTACGCCGAAGAAAATGTGGGATCAGCTCGGTCTGGCGGAAGGCGAATGGACGACTTGGGAAAGCGGACGCCAGTTCGGAGCCATACCAGCTGGAACGAAGCTTCAAAAGGGCGAGCCGATATTCCCACGCCTGGATACAGAGCAGGAAGTGGCCTACATCGCAGAGGCGATGACAGGCGGTACGAAGGCCGCCCAGGAGGAACCTACGACCTCGGCAGCAGCTTCGTCCGCCGAAAGCACGGAGGAGCCTGTAGAGCTTAAAGAGGAAATCGGCATTGAGGATTTTGCCAAGGTCGAGCTGCGCGTAGCGCAGGTAATCGCTGCTGAGCCGGTTAAGAAAGCAGATAAGCTGCTCAAACTGCAGCTTGATCTCGGATTTGAGCAGCGGCAAGTGGTATCCGGCATTGCGAAGTTCTACAAGCCGGAGGAATTAGTCGGACGCAAAGTGATTTGCGTAACGAACTTGAAGCCGGTGAAACTTAGAGGTGAAATGTCGCAAGGTATGATTCTGGCCGCCTCCTACGGCGACCAGCTGACGCTTGCAACGGTGCCGGATGGCATGCCTAACGGTGCCGTTGTCAAATAAAAAGCTCTCTCATTGAATTAAGTCGCGATAGACGGTGTACCCTGTTAAAGGGTACGCCGTTATTTTTTCCTTTAAGAGGTTGTTCAAAAAGTCCGCTTTTGATCACGAAGCGAATCAGGAAGTAGTTCGGCATCGAATCTTGAATTCAGCCGGGCCTTCCGGTGCTCACGTACCCAAAACGTACGCTCCGCTCCTGACGTCCCTAGCTTCATCCAACCTTCTCGGTGCTGAAAATCGACCTTTTTGAACACGCACTTTAATAAGGGGGATATAACATCTCTATTGAAAATTAATAGTAATTTTTACGATTTGGTTGACAATGATGTTTGCCTGCTCTTATAATCTTGTTAGTAAAGATTACGATTAATTGAACGGAGCGGATATGGGAGATGAACATGAACAAGAGAAAGAGAGAAAGCAAACTTAACAGTTGGACCTGGAGTGTAACCTCTATATTGTTGGCGGTACTCATCCTGTCGGGGTGCGGAAGTAAATCTGGCGGCAGCATTGTCGAAGGCAAGGTAAACGTCATTACGACCTTTTATCCAATCTATGAGTTTACGAAGGAAATTGGCGGGGACGACGTCAATGTTGTAAATCTTCTGCCAACGGGCGTGGAACCGCATGATTGGACACCGCGCAGCCAGGATATCGTGAATACTTCCAAGGCCCAGCTGTTTCTCTATAACGGTGCCGGATTGGAAGGCTGGGTACCTGGGTTTCTGAAGGGACTTGATAAAGATACGCAAGTTAAGCCGGTTGAAGTCAGTCACGGGATCAAGCTGATTGATGCCGTGGGAGACGATGGTCATGGACACGGGGCAGCAGCTAATGAAGAAGAGCACGATCACAGCCATGAGGAAGGCACGGAAGAAGACCATGCGGGCCATGAACACGAGGAAGCGGCCGCTGGGACTAGCGCCGACACACATCATACGGATCCGCATACATGGGTAAGCCCGAAATCGGCACTGATCATGGCAGAGAATATCAAGAATAGTCTTGTCGAGGTGGATTCCGAGCATAGGGACGGCTACGAACAGCGCTTTGAAGCCCTGAAAGAGAAGCTGGTCAAACTGGATAACGATTTCACAAGCGAGTTGTCCAAAATGCCGAAAAAAGACATTGTCGTTTCCCACCAGGCATTTGGCTATCTGTGCCGGGATTATGGCTTGACGCAGCATGCGATTATGGGACTTTCGCCGGACGCTGAGCCCAGAGCGCAGGATATAGTAAACCTGACCAAAACGGTGAAAGAGAAGGAAGTCAAATATATTTTCTTCGAAGAGCTCATATCGGATAAACTTGCCAAAACGCTGGCAAATGAAGCGGGCGTGGAAACCTTGGTATTGAATCCCGTGGAGGGACTGACGAAGGAGCAGGCAAGCGGCGGTGACAATTATTTCACGCTAATGGAGAAAAATTTGCAAAATCTAACGAAGGCTTTACAATAAGGAAGATGGGGGAGCATATCCCCCTCTTCTTTCGTGTTATGAACGTTTATGATGTTCATATATTTAGATAGAAAGACTACAGAGAGAAAGGCGGCCTGGTTATGGAGCCGGCAGCACAGGATTGCCACCAACCTATTGTACAAATCAAGGATGTATCCTTTCATTACCGCGAGCAACAGGTGATCAAGGATCTCAATTTCACCATAAAAGAGCGGGACTTTGTAGGTATTGTCGGGTCTAATGGGGCAGGCAAAACCACGTTGCTCCGCATGATCGTTGGATTGCTGCCTGCCGCGGAAGGGTCTATCGAACTCTTCGGTCAGCCGATCCGTAAGTTTCAGGACTGGGAGCGAATCGGGTACGTTCCGCAGAAAAATTCGTTTAATCCGCTGTTTCCCGCCACTGTGCGCGAAGTCGTCATGTCCGGGCTATATAATCGGAAGAAAATGTTTCGCCGTTTGAACCGTCTGGACCACCAGAAATGTGAGGATGCTCTGGAAGTGATGCGCATTCAGGATATTGCTGATAAGCGGATAGGCGCTCTGTCCGGTGGACAGCAGCAGCGCGTTTTTCTCGCTCGGGCGCTCATTAATCGTCCGGATCTGCTCATACTTGACGAGCCTACGATCGGCATTGATGCCGATACCCAGGCCGGATTCTTTGAATTGATTACCCATATGCATGCCCATCATCGCATGACGTTTTTGATGGTTACCCATGATTTGGACATGGTTAAAGACTACTTGGGAGAATCGCCGGTATCGCAGAACGGAAAAATTCAGTTTTTTGTCAGACATTCTCATGATATCGAAAACTGCGCAGAAGTGGATCTGCAGCATTCGCTCGTATAATGTATAGAAACAAACTTTTTGAAGCAGGAGAAGGGGACGTTATCATTGCTTGATATTTTGTTTAGCGATTTTTTTCAGCGGGCGCTGATCGGAGGAGTTCTGATTGGTATCACAGCCCCGCTAATCGGGATATTCCTCGTGCTGCGGAGGCTGTCCATGATCGGCGATACGTTGTCACACGTCACGATTGCGGGTGTGGCACTCGGATTTCTGATTGAAGTATATCCGCTTGCCGCAGGGCTTGTGTTTGCGGTGCTGGCCTCGTTTGCGATTGAGAAGCTGCGAAAGGCATATAAAAGTTATGCCGAGCTGTCAATCGCCATTATTATGTCTGGCGGCGTTGCGCTTGCTTCGCTGTTTTTCACCTTGGGAATGGGCTATAATACGGATGTTATGAGTTATTTGTTCGGCAGCATTTATACGCTGGATTCCACGGATATTTATATGGTGGGCGGTGTAACCGTCGTTGTCATTGCGGTTGTGGTTATGTTCTTCAAAGAGTTCTTCCTGCTCAGCTTCGAGGAGGATGCAGCCAGTGTCAGCGGCCTGCCTGTCAAAATGATGAACATGATCATTACGGTACTGACCGCGCTTGTCGTAAGCACCGCCATCAAAATTGTGGGTGCGCTTCTGGTCTCCGCATTGTTGGTGATTCCGGTAGCGATCAGTTTATTGCTGGCGAGAAGCTTCCGAAGCTCCATCGTATTATCGGTTATCATCTCCGAAATTGCCGTTATCGGGGGACTGATGCTTGCGGGCATATTTAATTTGGCACCTGGTGCGACTATCGTGCTGCTGCTAATCAGCTTGCTTATCATTACGCTTGTCGGCAAAAAGGGCTTTACGACATAAGGGGGTTCTGAAATAAAATGGCTGATATTAATATCGGCATCGCGTTTGCTGCCGGTTTTGCTTCTTTTATATCTCCATGCTGTTTACCGCTGTACCCGTCCTACTTATCTATTATTACAGGCATGTCGGTCAATGACCTGAAGAGCGAACAGAACCGCAAGGAGGTCCGATTCCGGACCATGACGCATACACTCGCGTTCATCCTTGGATTTTCTGCCGTTTATTATACCCTCGGTTGGGGTGCTGGCCTATTTGGGGAGTTCTTCACGGAATATCAGGACCTGATCCGTCAGCTGTCCGCGCTGCTTATCATCGTGATGGGACTTATGCTGATTGGTATTTTCCAGCCCAAGTTTTTAATGAAGGACCGGAAATTCAATTTTAAATCCAAACCGACCGGATACATAGGAACATTTCTGTTTGGCATCGGGTTTGCTGCAGGCTGGTCGCCATGTGTCGGACCGATTTTAACGGCCATCATCGCACTGGCAGCTTCCGATCCGGGAACCTGGTTCCCGCTGATTACCTCTTACTCTTTGGGGTTTGCAGTACCGTTTTTTATCCTGGCCTTTTTCATTGGCTCCACCCGTTGGATTCTGAAGTATTCAAACATCTTGATGAAGGTCGGCGGTATATTGATGATTCTGATGGGGGTTCTGCTATTCACGGATCAAATGTACAAAATTACGATTTGGCTGCAAGGCATTACGCCGGAGTGGCTTAAATTCTAAAGCTGGGGGGGAAGGCTGGTCCAATTTATAAGTCATTATTGGCATAGGATTGGACCAGGACTTGCCAACCGGTCTCAAAAACATGTATCATTACTAGTGCAGGTAAAACAGTTTTTTGCACGGGTTATGTAATTATAGAAAAGAGGGAATAAGATGCCGACACCTAGCATGGAGGATTATTTGGAGCGCATCTACAAGTTGATCGACGAAAAAGGATATGCGCGCGTTTCGGATATTGCCGAAGGCTTGGAGGTTCACCCCTCATCCGTCACGAAAATGATTCAAAAGCTGGACAAAGACGAATATTTGATCTATGAAAAATATCGTGGTTTGGTTTTGACCAGCAAAGGCAAAAAAATGGGCAAACGGCTCATGGAACGTCATCATTTGCTTGAGGAATTCCTTGAGATGATAGGTGTACAGGATGAAAATATTTATAGGGATGTTGAGGGAATCGAGCATCATTTAAGCTGGGATTCCATTATGAGAATTGAGACGCTTGTGGAGTATTTCAAGCGCGATGAGAATCGACTTCAGGATTTGCGTGACGTTCATAATGAATTAGTCAACGAATCGTAATGTGGCATCTGTCCGCTTGTGACAGATGCTTTTTTAAACTGAATCGTCATATTTCTAGTGTTATACTAATAAGTTAGATTACCTGCAAATTTCATATTTTCGGAGGATTAATAGAAATGAAGCTTCGTAGATGGTTTTTGGTGCTCATTATGTTACTATTGTGTCTCCCGTCGGTGGTCCCAACTGCGCAAGCGAAGGCAGCTCCAATCAGTATTCAGTTGGACGGCGTAACCTTAAACAGTGACGTATCTCCTTACATATTGCCGAAGGTTAACGTAACCATGGTTCCTACGCGGATTATCAGTGAAGGCCTGGGCGCTTCGGTAGCCTGGAATCAGAAGTTAAAGACAGTAACGATCGGGATGGACGGTTCGAGCCTCCAATTGACATCCGGCAGCAAAACTGCGCTTGTGAACGGCTCATCCATACCGCTGGATGCATCGGTTGAAGTTAAGACCGGCCGGGTTATGGTGCCGCTGCGGTTTATCAGCGAGAACCTGGGTGTGCAAGTTGAATGGAACCAAGCGGCACAGCGCATCTCGCTAACGACAGGCACGGACGTCGTTCTTCCACCACCGGTATCCACGGGGGATGAAGTCAGAGGGGCCTGGATATCCACGGTGTTCAATCTGGATTGGCCGAAAACAAAGACCAGCGCAGAACAGCAAAAGGCATCTTACATCGCCTTGCTGGATTCGCTCCAGGAAGTGGGCATTAATACCGTGTACGTGCAGGTACGTCCGGCTGGCGATGCATTGTATCCTTCAACTATAGTGCCATGGTCCAAGGTGCTGACAGGCATTCAAGGCCTTGATCCGGGGTATGATCCGGTAGCTTTCATGGTCGAGGAAACGCATAAACGGAATATGGAGTTCCACGCATGGTTCAATCCTTTCCGGGCAAACACCGATATTTTGACAGCATCACTCGATCCATCCCATGTTGCGCTCAGCCACCCGGATTGGATCGTGAACATAGGTAAGCAGCTGTACATTAATCCAGGGATCCCGGAAGCTCGGCAGCATATCATCGATACCATTATGGAAGTCGTGAACGGATACGATATTGACGGTATTCACCTGGATGATTATTTCTACCCATCCAATACGGTCTTCAACGATGATGCGGCATACCGCCAATATAACCAAGGTGCTTATTCCAGCCTTGCGGATTGGCGCCGGGGAAATATCAATGCATTTGTGCAAACGCTCGGAGAGAGCATACACCGTGTGAAACCTAATGTGGAATACGGAATCAGTCCTTTCGGCGTATGGCGTAACCAATCCGTGGATAAGACGGGATCGGATACAAAAGCGGGTGTGACGGCTTATGACAGCATGTATGCCGATGTGAGGGCCTGGATTCAGAACGGCTGGATCGATTACGTAGCTCCGCAAATCTACTGGAGCATGAGTAACCCTGCCGCCGATTATGATAAGCTGGTTGACTGGTGGGTCAGTGAAGTGCAAGGAACCGGCGTAGACCTTCTGATCGGTCATGCGCCCTACAAACTGGGAACCAGTGAGATCGGTTGGCAGAGCGCATCGGAAATCATCAATCAACTGAAGTACAATCAGAATTATGCCGAGGTTAAAGGCAGCATTTTCTTTAGAGCAGAGAATATTTTAAACAATCCGTTAGGCATTAAAGATCAATTGCAATCATATTATAGATAAATCGGCACGTCCTATAGGTATGAAACATCCCCCGCGCTCATACATAGTCATTAGACCATGTGAGGCGGGGGATTTTATATGCAAATCAATGCGGTATTTGAAGGTGGGGGAGTCAAGGGAATCTCGCTTGCCGGGGCTGTCAAGGCGGCGGAGAATGCCGGCATGGAATTCAGCCGCGTTGCCGGAACGTCCTCCGGATCCATCGTGGCATCCGTGCTGGCAGCAGGTTACCGAGCAGATGAGATCAAGCGCATCATTGAGGAGACGCCTTTTCATTCGTTTCTCCAGCGAGCACCTATCTTTAACACGAAGTTGATCGGTCCTGCCTTGCGGGTGTTGATTAAGAAGGGGCTGTATTCCGGAGAAGCCCTGGAGAACTGGATTCGGGAAATCCTGCTTGCCAAAGGGATATTTACTTTTTCGGACATCCCGGCAGGTAAACTATATATTGTGGCTTCCGACATCACGAATGGAAGGCTGCTGGTGCTTCCGGACGATCTTCGCCAATATGGCATAAACCCTGCAACATTTCCCGTGGCAAAGGCTGTGCGCATGAGCTGCAGCATTCCGTATTTTTTCGATCCCGTCATTCTTCGTTTATTGGGCAGGGCTGCCAAGGGCAAATCGTTTGGAGAACAGTTTGTTTATATCGTGGATGGGGGGCTGCTGAGCAACTTTCCGTTATGGCTTTTTGACCGTGAGTCGAAGGGAGGGCCTAAGCCGCTGCCAGTGCTTGGCTTTCAGATGGTCGGAAAGAATAGTAACTTGCCCCATCTGATCGATGGCCCGATCGGCATGTTAACCGCCATGTTCGAGACGATGCTTTCCGCTCACGATGAACGCTATATTGAACAGCAAAATCGCAATCGAACGATCAAAATTCCGACGCTTGGCATTGGCACCACTCATTTTAATCTGACCAAGGAAGAGAGCGAAAATTTGTACAATTCGGGATTAACGGCAGGTACGATGTTTTTCACCCGCTGGAAATCCGAACATTAAAAAAACCGTCCAACCGGCATGAGTTTGCGCGGTTGGACGGTTTTCTTGTTAGTGATATTTAGGAACATCATCGGATGGGTCGGATTTTCCTTTTTGCCCATCGATCACTTGAAACGGGTACTGTTTACGTTTTGCAGTTGGACTGCTCTTCCGTACGGTGCTGTTTTTTGCCGCTAACTTTGCTGCCGTTCGCTTAGAAGGCTTCACCTTGGGCCGCTTGTTCAAACGGCGAGGCGGAAACTTGTAGAGCACATACACGACAGCAACAATAATGAGTGGAATCAAAATATTCAGTCTTGAACCAGGGTCTAACAGGAGTACCAGTAGCCCTATGGCGGCTAACGTGATCGCCGTCCAAAAAATGATCGCATGCCTTCTCATGGATTATCACCCTTTCGCGGGATCCAGCACACTTCCTGTCACAGATTGGTGAACTGTAACATTCTCGTATTGAGCATCTAACTCACGCATTCTGTTAAAGGATGCGATGGATACTTCAACTTGATCATCATTAGGTTCCTTCGTCGTTAGAAGCTGCAGCCACAGACCGGGATAACCGAGGAAACGGAGTACCGGCATGTCTCGCATGGCATTGGTAAGTTTCAGGAACTCAAAGGAAACGCCAAGCACGACCGGAAGAAGCGCGATTCTTTGAATGACCCGTTGCGTCATGGTATCCCATGGCACCACCGAGTAGACAACAACGCCGAGAACAATGGTCAGCATCATGAAGCTGCTGCCGCAGCGATAATGCAGTCGTGTATATTTCTGAACATTCTTCACCGTCAACTCTTCGCCAGCTTCAAATGCGCTGATGACTTTATGTTCAGCACCGTGGTACTGGAACAGTCTTTTAATGACAGGTGTTTGGGAGATCGCCCATAAATATACAAGGAGCAGTATTAATTTAATTACGCCTTCAATCAGGTTATGCACAATATAGTGATCAAATGTATTGCCAAAAAAGAAATCCTCTACAAAAACAGGAACGAGTGTAAACAGCAGCTTGCCGAATACAAAGGAAAGCACACTGACGGCGGCCACACCGATAATCATGCTTAAACTCCAGCCAGAGTCTTCTTTCTCTTTCTGTTTCTCACGTTCTTCCGGCTCCAGGGTATCGTCAGCATATGCATCCGCAGAGTAATTCAAATGTTTGGAACCCTTAATTGTAGAATCTATGAGACTGACGATGCCGCGAAGAAGCGGAATCTTCCGCAGCTTCCGAACCCATGTCTTGTCTTCGCGAGGCACCTCGAGAAACTTGATTTCGTTATTTTTACGCCGTACGGCCGTCACATTCACATGCTTTCCGCCGAACATAACGCCTTCGATTACAGCTTGGCCTCCATAGCTGATCGGGGTTGACTTATCGGACAACCAGTTCACCCTCCCTGACATGTTTTTCGTTCTATGAACTATTGTATCGAATTTTGAAAGTAATTTCTAGTTGGATTAGCCGTAAGGGAAGCGGAGCATACTACTTTCAGAGAAGAACGGGGTAAGAGCAATAGTTCGATGACTTAGAGAGGAGAATCATTAGATGCATGAACATCGATTTCGACAGCAGAACCAAGTCACCAATCCATTTGTGTTTGCCCTGGAGCTGGGCTATTACGCAGGTCTGATTTGGGGGGGCGTGGTCTGGATATTTTACTGGTTAAAATTCACGAAAGTGCTGCCGGGCTTTTTGCTGGAGCCATTCTTCAAGCATGAGTTCCTAAAGACGACTGCCGGACAAATCGCCGGTTGGCTGTCCTTTATCGCGTTTTCCGTCATCGCTTCCCTCATCTATGTCACCTTGTTCAGGAAGCTGAAGGGCCCGTGGCCCGGTATTGCTTACGGAATCATATGGTGGGCGGTGCTGTTCGTCGCGCTCAATCCATGGCTTCGGCTGACGGACCCGGTGAAGAAGCTGTCGTGGGATACAAACATCTCAGAGGTTTGTATTTTTATATTATGGGGACTATTTATCGGTTATACGATTGCGCAGGAATTCACCGATGAGAAACTGCGCGAACCGAAGAAGGTGACAGGCTAAGCAATAAAAACTTCTCAACCCTATGCCGCCTATGGTAAAATAGCTTTTGGTTATTTGACGAAAAGGTGGGAAGCCCTATGAAATCCATATGGGTGATAAACGGACCGAACTTAAACCTGCTCGGCTTCCGTGAACCGGGCATTTATGGTTCACTCAGCTTGCAGGCGATCGAAGATAATTTGCGTAAACAGGCGGATCTCGCCGGTATCGGTATTACCTTCTATCAGTCTAATCATGAGGGTGCTATCATCGACCGTATTCATGAAGCTATTGGACAGGCGGACGGCATACTACTTAACCCGGGAGCACTGACCCACTACAGCTACGCTGTACGTGATGCCATCAGTTCTGCCCGTATTCCGACAGTGGAAGTTCATCTATCGAACATTCATGCCAGGGAGGAATTTCGTCATACCTCCGTCATCGCACCTGTTGCTGTCGGACAAATCGCGGGTTTTGGCGCAGCGAGTTACACACTGGGCTTGTCGGCCCTTTTGCAAGTCCTGAACGACCCAGAAGGATAGCTTGGGAAATGGGTGAGAGGAGAGGTTAGAATGAGTAACAAACGAGTGGTTAAACTGCGCGAGAAACTTCAAGGCAAAGGCGTAACGGCTATGCTGGTTGCAAGCCCGATTAACCGCAGATATTTGACAGGCTTTACTGGGTCTGCCGGCTATGTGCTGATCACACGGGATAATGCCTATCTCTTGACGGATTTCCGCTATATGACTCAAGCTCCACAGCAAGCCGTCGGCTTTCAAGTGGTTGAGCATGGACCGAAAGTTATGGAGACGGTCAAGGATTTGCTATCTTCCGAGGGGATTACATCGCTTGGATTTGAACAGGACCATGTTACATACGGCGTATTTTCCACCTATTCGGAACAGCTCGCGCCAATTAGCCTGGTGCCGGTTTCGGGTCTTGTAGAGGATTTGCGGATATTCAAGGATGAGGAAGAATTGAGCATTATGCAGCGGGCTGCCGATTTGGCTGATCAAACGTTCAGCCATGTGCTGACCATTCTGGCTCCCGGCAAAACGGAGCGGGAAATCGATCTGGAGATGGAAATGTTCATGCGCAAGCATGGCGCCACAGCGTCTTCCTTTGATACCATTGTCGCTTCCGGTGAGCGTTCGGCTCTTCCGCACGGCGTTGCCAGCGAGCGTGTCATTCAAGGGAACGAATTCGTTACGTTTGATTTCGGTGCGCTGCTTGACGGATACTGCTCTGATCTCACAAGAACCGTTGCGCTCGGAAGTCCTGATCCTAAACTGAAGGAGATTTATGATATCGTGCTGGAAGCACAGCTTCATGCACTGGATCATATTAAACCTGGTATGACAGGACGCGAGGCAGACGCCTTAACTCGTGATATTATTACCCGTTATGGATACGGGGAATATTTTGGCCACAGCACGGGGCATGGTTTGGGTATGGAGGTTCATGAATCTCCGAGACTGTCCAAGCTGAGTGATGATGTGCTGAAGCCGGGTATGGTGGTAACGGTGGAGCCGGGCATTTACTTGCCTGGGCTTGGCGGTGTCCGAATTGAAGATGATATCGTCATTACGGAATCGGGTATTCATATACTAACAAGCTCGTCCAAAGACTACACTGTGCTATAAAAGGCTGTTCAAAAAGATAGCTTTTTGAATTTGTACTTTAGGAAAATGATGTACTATATTAATTAGACCGCATCCTTAGGAGGGAATCTTAGTGATTTCAGTTAACGATTTTAAAACAGGTTTGACCGTAGAAGTAGATGGCGATATATTCACCGTTTTGGATTTTCAGCACGTAAAGCCCGGTAAAGGCGCAGCTTTCGTACGTTCCAAATTGAAAAACCTTCGCAACGGCAACACCGTAGAAAAGACGTTCCGTGCAGGTGAAACGATTGGCCGCGCGATCATCGACAATCGTGGTGTACAGTATCTTTACGCCAGCGGTCAAGAGCATGTATTCATGGATAACGAAACTTACGATCAGTTCAGCTTGACTAGCGAGCAGCTGGAATGGGAACTGAACTTCCTGAGAGAGAACATGAATGTAAACATCATCAGCTACCAAGGGGAAATCCTCGGGATCAACCTGCCTAACAGCGTGGAGCTGAAAGTTGTTGAAACCGAGCCGGGAATCAAAGGCAACACGGCTACGGGCGCAACGAAGAGTGCGAAAGTGGAAACCGGCCTGAATGTACAAGTTCCGCTGTTCATTAATGAAGACGATGTGCTTCTGATCGATACACGCGAAGGTAAATACATCTCCCGTGCATAGCAGGCTTTAAACGGGACCCTTCAACGATTGACGGGGTGCCAATATCTTCTAAACAACGAGACTCCTGTACGTATGTACGGGAGTCTTTTTTGTGATGGGCGAAAGTCGATGCGGTAAGCCCGAGTTCTTTTTGCCTTGAAAAGCCTTGACGGGATGACTTACTTTCGTATTATACTGTTTTAAAGTGAGAAACCACCTGAATGCTGTTACATACTGATATTAGTGGGGAGTGAAAGAAGCATTGTCACTGTACGTCATGAAATTCGGAGGCAGCTCTGTAGGGGATACAGAACGTATGAAGCGTGTTGCCAGAAGAATTGTAGAGAAACAAGATGAAGGTCATCAATGTGTAGTCGTGGTGTCTGCTATGGGGGATACGACAGACGATTTGATTGACCAGGCAAAGCTGTTGAACGAGAATCCGCCGGCGCGGGAAATGGATATGCTGATGACCACGGGAGAACAGATATCCATATCGCTGCTATCCATGGCCATTCACGGTCTCGGACGCAAGGCAAAGTCTTTTACCGGCTGGCAGGCGGGGTTCCGAACGGAAGCGGTCCATGGCAAAGCCCGCATTACGGATATTATGCCAGAGCGCGTGTTTAAAGCGCTTGACGAAGGGAATGTCGTCATTGTAGCGGGATTCCAGGGAATGTCTGAGGACGGAGAGATTACAACGTTTGGACGCGGGGGATCAGATACCACGGCGGTTGCTCTAGCGGCTGCCATCCAAGCGGATGTATGCGAAATATATACAGATGTGGACGGAATTTACTCCACGGATCCGCGGGTTGTTAAATGTGCGCGGAAGTTGAAGGAGATTTCCTATGACGAGATGCTGGAGTTAGCCAATCTTGGAGCAGCTGTTCTTCACCCGCGTGCGGTTGAGTATGCGAAGCATAATCAAGTCAAGCTTGTCGTCAGATCCAGCTTTAATCATAACGAGGGTACAGTTGTTAAGGAGGAAACAAGCATGGAACAAGGTGTGGTTGTCAGCGGAATTGCATTTGACAAGAATGTGGTAAGAATTAGTATTCTGGGCGTTTCCGATACGCCAGGCGTTTTGGCTCAAGTGTTCGGAGAACTTGCAAAAGAAGCGATTGATGTTGATATTATCGTACAGAGCGGTGTGCAGAACGGCGAAGCAGACTTTTCCTTTACCGTTTCCTTGGCCGATCGGGAGCGTGCGTTGTCAGTTATTGAACAAATCCGGAGCAAAACTCCGTATCGTGACGTTACCTCGGAAGACCATCTGGTGAAAGTATCGATTGTTGGCGCTGGCATGGTCAGTCACCCGGGTGTGGCCGCGCAAATGTTTGATGTAATCTCCCGGCAGGGGGTCAGCATCAAAATGGTCAGCACGTCCGAAATCAAAGTATCCTGCGTCATTGAAGGAACCAATCTGGAAGGTGTCGTACAGGCGCTTCATACCGCGTACGGATTGGATACGGATCAGCAGGCTTCCGTTGGCGGACCGCAGGTTCGGCGATAGCCTGTTTTTATGTAATCATTTCTGCAATCATATCGATATTAAATAGAGTAATCCCGGTCCATAGCGGCCGGGATTTTTTGCGTTGTCCGAAAGATTCAAAGTTCGCTTCTATGAAATTGAAAAAAAATAGAGATAAAACGAGAGTACCTCGCATATTTTTAAACATCACACATGTGAACAAGGAATAAGGAGGATATATAGCATGCTGGACAAGTTTGTCGCTAGTATGGCCACGCTTCGTTTTTTCTCTGGCAGTCTCGAGATTGTGGCGGCCATCATCATGCTGCGTCTGAACCAAGTTGACAAAGCGCTGGCTGTGAATTCGGCCCTGGCTTTCATGGGCCCGCTGGTACTGATTCTGACAACAACGATTGGCCTTGTGGGAATGGCAGATAAATTGTCGTGGGGGAAGATCGGCTGGATTTTGTGCGGCGTCTCCTGTCTCTTATACGGCGTTCTAAAAAAATGATAGATTCGCTGCATATTTTTCAGGTACAAGCATACACATGGGATATGAAGTTCTCTTATTAGAAGATGATCAAAAAGGACAACCTGGGGGAAATTGATATGACATTGAATTGGTTAGACCTGTTTCCCGAAACCGTAAAACGAATGCTGCTGAGCCTGTCGAATGAGCTTCTCAATCATGTAGAGGAGGTACGTATCCGGGAGGAACGTCCGCTGGAAATTAATTCGGCGGGCAAGCATCATTTTCTGGACCGGCGGGGCGGGCTTACACTGCGGCCTGATGAAGCGTATAAGCCGACGCGTGAAGATACCCATCGGTTGCTGGATCTAATCAGTAACCATTCCCTCTACACCATGGAAGAGGAATTGCGAAAAGGGTTTATCACGATACCTGGGGGGCATCGGGTCGGGCTCACCGGCCGGACGGTGCTCAGCGGGGGTAAGGTTGAACACATTCGGGATATTAGTGGATTTAATGTCCGGATTGCCAAGGAGGTTCAGGGAGCGGCGGATGACATCATCCCGCATTTACTTGACCGGAAACGGAAAAGGGTGATGCACTCGCTGATCTTATCCCCGCCTCAGCAGGGCAAAACAACGCTGCTCAGGGATCTGGCGAGGCAGATCAGTTACGGCAAGTGGGGGAATTCGGCCGTGCATTGGCCGGGAATGAAGGTAGGCATCATCGACGAACGTTCTGAAATCGCCGGTTGTTTGCGCGGAGTCCCTGGATTCGACGTAGGTCCGCGTACGGATGTGCTGGATGGTTGTCCGAAAGCTGAAGGGATGATGATGATGATCCGTTCAATGTCCCCGGATGTGCTGATTGTGGACGAGATCGGACGGCCTGAGGATGCGGAAGCTGTCATTGAAGCCTTGCATGCAGGAATTAGCGTGATTGCAACGGCACATGGCTCATCCATACAAGATATGCGGGGGCGACCGGCACTCGCCGGTCTTTTGGAGAACCGAATGTTTGAAATGTATGCCGTTCTCAGTAGAACAAGCGACCAAAGATCATACAAGCTGTATGACGGAGGTCAGCGAACGCTTCAGACGGCTGCAGTCGGTCCGCCGGGCGGTGATGCCTATGCTTAAATTGGTCGGGGCTGTGCTTGTGCTGGGAGCAGGAACTTTAGCCGGATTTTTTCAGGCCCAGCAATTCGCAGCAAGACCCAGGCAGCTGCGAGAACTTATTCTCGCGCTTCAACGGCTGGAAACGGAGATCAGCTACGGTTTGACGCCGCTACCCGATGCGCTGGAGCGAATTGGCGATTCCCTTCGTGAACCGCTCAGATCCTTATTTGCCTCAGCCGCGCTTTACATGAGACCCGATTATGGGTTATCCGCACAGGACAGCATCCGCAAGGCACTGGGCGAATACTGGAAGCGAACATCAATGAAAAGTGCCGAGCGTGAGGTGTTGGAGCAGCTAAGCGGCGTTCTTGGCACCAGTGACAGGCAGGACCAGATCAAACATATCGCTCTGGCCGTGGGACAGCTCAAGCATGAAGAAGCAGCGGCAAGGGATGACCAGGTCAAATATGAAAAGATGAGCAAAAGTCTGGGACTGCTCATTGGAGCATTGATCGTCATTTTGATCTTTTAGCGAGGTGCCAAGGGAAATGAACATTGAAGTGAACGCCATCTTCCAGATTGCCGGTATCGGGATCATCATTGCCATGATTCATACCGTCCTGAAACAGATGGGGAAAGAGGATATGGCACATTGGGTAACCCTGATCGGGTTTGTGGTTGTGCTGTTTATGGTAGTCAGATTGCTCGACGATTTGCTTAAGGAAATCAAAAGTATTTTTCTATTCCAGTAGGTGGACTTATATGGAAATTATCCAGGTGGTAGGACTGGGCATCATCGCTACCGTGCTGATCTTGGTTGTCAAGGAACAGAAGCCGCTCTTTGCCTTTCTTCTGGCAGTGGCAACCTCACTTCTCATCTTCCTGTTCCTGATCGGGAAGATTGGAAATGTCTTATCCATGCTGGAAGATTTGGCGGAGAACTCCGGTGTCCAGATCATTTATCTGAAGACCGTTCTGAAAATCATCGGTATTGCCTATATTGCGGAGATGGGGGCCCAGATCGTACGAGATGCCGGACAGGAATCGATCGCATCCAAAATAGAACTGGCGGGAAAAGTGCTCATATTGGTGCTCGCTGTACCGATTATCGGGATCATCATCGAGACGGTCCTGAAGCTCCTCCCGGCTTGAAAAAGGTGGGGGGACATGGTTACAGGAGTTATACTTCGAAATGGCTTGGCTGTGTTTCGTCTACTGATCCTGATGTTGTTTATGTCCGGATTGTTCTGCGGAACAATAAGTGCGACCGCCGCGGCAAATCCGGCCGATGAGTGGGTAGAGCAGCAGACGCAGCAGCTGCCGACAGACCAGGTCGAGAAATACTGGGACCGGCTCATGAAGGATTACGGCGGTTTCTTCCCGGATGGAAAGACGCCGTCCCTGATGGATATGCTGCTGCCGGGCGGCGATGGTCTTAGCTTCAAAGGGGTTATGTCCGGAATCGGAAAGTATTTGTGGCACGAGGTGCTTTATAACGGCAAGCTGCTGGCGACCATTGTGATGCTGAGCATCATGAGTCTGATCCTTGAGAATCTGCAGACGGCCTTCGAAAAAAGCACCGTGAGCCGGGTTGCCTATACCATCTGTTACATGGTTGTCCTGGTCATTGCCGTTAACAGCTTCAGCATCGCGATTGGATATGCCCGGGACGCCATTACCCAAATGATCGATTTCATGATGGCGATGCTTCCCTTGCTCTTTGCACTGATGGCTTCGATGGGCAATGTCGTGACTGTCTCGGTGGCTCATCCGCTAGTCATCTTCATGGTACATACGGTAGGTACGCTGATCAGCACGATTGTGTTCCCGCTTCTGTTCTTCTCGGCTCTGCTGCATCTGGTTAGTTCGCTATCCGAAAAGTACAAGCTGACCCAGCTGGGCAACCTGCTGCGAGGAGTTTCAATGGGCGTTCTGGGCGTGCTGCTTACCGTGTTTCTGGGGGTTATCTCCGTCCAAGGACTTACCAGCTCGGTTACGGACGGTGTGACGATCCGGGCAGCCAAATATGTAACCGGCAATTTCGTTCCGGTAGTCGGCAAGATGTTCGCAGATGCAACGGATACCGTGATCTCGGCCTCATTACTCGTCAAGAATTCCATCGGGCTGGCAGGGGTCATCATTATTTTGTTCCTTTGCGCATTCCCTGCGATCAAGATCTTGACGCTTGCCTTGATATATAACGTCGCAGCGGCCGTCATGCAGCCGCTCGGAGACACCCCGATCGGCACCTGCCTGCAGACGATCGGAAAGACGATGCTGTATGTTTTTACAGCTTTGGCCGCAGTCAGTATGATGTTCTTCCTGGCCATCACGATTCTGCTCACGGCAGGCAACATTACCGTCATGATGAGGTGAGGCAGAATATAGCGGCGGCTAATCTTTAGGAGGAATGACGAATGGACTGGCTTGGAGGTTGGTTGAAAAGCGTCATCATGGTAGTTCTCTTTGCAGCCTTCGTTGATTTGATACTTCCCGGCAAAGCGCTTGAACGATACGCCAGATTAGTCCTGAGCCTGTTGATTCTGCTTACGCTGCTTAGCCCGATTATCACATTGATAACGGATCCCCCTGAGAATCAACTGGCGATGGAGCTGGAGCGGCAGGAGAAAGGTCTGCCGGATGAGGTTCAGCTGGAGCATATTCTGGCACAGGCCGAGAAGCTGAAGGAAACGCAGCAGAGTCAAAGCCTTCAGTGGGCAGGCAACGAATTGGCCCAGGTGATGAAAGAAGAGATTGCGGCAGAAACGGGGGAAGCGGTTCAGGAGGTCAAGGTGGTACTAGCTGCAGTTGCTAGACAGGACAAGGGATATGCAGGCGCTACGATACGATCTGTTGATGTAAGACTGGTTGGAGGTGAATCGGAGAATGCAGAGGTAGAGAACAGCGATGATAAGCAACCCATCGGCATAGAACCTGTGGATTCCGTTCAGGTGAATGTTGAATCCATGCAATTGGAACGGGATGGGAAGGCTGCGGCGAAAGCGAATGCAGAAGCAGTGAGCAAGGCCGAGGAAGCAAGAGCAGAGCCGGTTCGGAAATACATTAGCCGTCGGTGGGATTTGGAGCCGGATCTGATTACGATCTATATGCCAGGGCAGGAGCAGGATAAGAAGCTGTAGCGGAGGTGAGTATGATGGGAAATTGGTTGAAGCGGTTGGAACAATGGCTGGGCGGAGGTGCTGGCGGAGCAAGAAAAATGCAAACCTTCAGGTGGTTGATCATTCTTGGTCTGATCGGCGTTGCGATTATGCTGTTCAACTCCTTCGTCAATGTGAAGAAGCTGGATCATGAGAATATCGGTCGCGAGCCGCCGCCGGAGACGGCTGCGGTCTCAACGACCCAAGGCGGGACTTCAACCAGCGGCAGGGGTGAGTTTGAAAGTATCGAGCAGGATTTTGAAATGCGCACTAAAACCATGCTGGAACAGATTGTTGGGGTTGGGTCCGTCGATGTCATGGTGACTGTGGAATCTACAGAGGAATTGGTCGTTCAGCGTGACATGAAAGATACACAGGAACTGACGGAGGAAACCGATGCTAACGGAGGTAAGCGCCATGTCACAAGTTATCAGCGTGATGGCCAGATTGTCACTTATGAATCTTCCGGAGAAGAAACGCCGATCGTCACCAAGAAGATCAAACCTCAAGTCCGGGGGGTGCTCGTCGTAGCCAAGGGAGCCGAGAATGATGTTGTTAAGAGCTTGATCGTGGATGCGATCCAGCGAGGCCTCAATGTCCCGTCTTATCGTATATCCGTTGTCCCGCGTAAACAGGAATAACCGCAGCCTCTCGAATGATCCGATCATTCGTGCCAAGGTTTTCATTCAAAGGAGGAAACGTTCAAATGAATAACAAAAGACAAACCATATGGTTAGTATCCATGCTCAGTTTGATGGTCATCCTGTCAGCCTACTACTTATTCACCGACGATTCGGGAACGAAAGCGCCGCCGGTTGCCGAGAGCACGCAAGTGGACGGTCAGAAGCCAGGTGCCGGACAAGAAGCAAACGGAACCGCAGGCACTGGCGACGAACTGGTTGTGAACGAAGTGCTTGAAGAAGGTACTGACGGTGATTCCGGTGCCAATGAGCAAGGAACTGCAACAGGCGATACAGGTGCGGCCGGTACAGAAGACTCTGCAGAAGCAACACAGGGTGAGCAAGGGGATCAAGGAAAAGCAAGCGGCGAAGCCGGTAAAACGGAAGAGCCGGAAGTGAAGGAATCCCAAGAGGGTGCCGGGAATTCCAAAGACGCTAGCAGCACAGACAAAGAGGGCGCCAAGGACTCCAAAGACACAAGCAGCACTAGCAACGGTAAGAAATCGGATGAAGAAGTGCTGGAGCAAGTGGCTGCCAATGCAACATCTGCAGCAGCCCAGTTGGAGTCCTATAAATTGGACCGCTCACAAAAAAATATGAAATTATACGATGAGTTAATGACAAAGATCGACAATCATGAAAACAAGCCGGAGCAAACAGCTCAAGCTACCGAGCAGCTGAAATCGGCCGAAGCGAGAGAAGAAGTGATTCTCAGCATCGAAGAAGCCCTTCAGCAGCAATACGGAAACGCCGTTGTGAAGGAAGAGAGCGAGAAGTATAACGTGGTCGTACTGAGTGAGAAACTCGATGCCAAAGGTGCAGCCGGCATCGTGAGTCTTGTGATGAAGGAACTGAAGGTTTCGCCGGATAAAGTAACCGTTCAATATGTTGCGCCATAAGCTTGTCCGCAGATTTCAACATAAATCACGGATATATTATAAAACCGAAAGAGTCTAAGGATTGCCTTGGGCTCTTTCTATTTCGCTCGATTGTGATATAATACTCTAAGCTATTGACTGACTGTCCTAAGCAAGGGCTTCCAAGAAAGTGAAGGAGTGAACGTCGATAATGTTTAAATTAAACGAAATCAAGGAACTTATTAAGCTGGTGGATCAAACATCCGTGCATGAGCTGGAAATTGAGAGCGAAGGTACACGCTTATCCATTAAGAAACCCAATGCAGCCGAGGTGGTTAACAACTATCAGGCGGCGCCGCAAGCGTTCCTACCGGCACAGCAAGTGATGGCACCACAAATCGTACAGCCGAATACGGGGAATCAAGCACCTGCAGCTGCACCACAGCAGGATTCCGTGGAGGATGGCAACAGCTCATTACATAAAATCGTATCACCGATGGTAGGAACTTTTTATCGTTCCCCATCGCCTGAGGCTGGGCCATTTGTCAGCCCCGGGGACAAGGTGACTGATAAATCAACGGTCTGCATCATTGAGGCCATGAAGCTGATGAATGAACTGGAAGCAGAGATCAAAGGCGAAATCGTAGAGGTTCTCGCACAGAACGGTCAACTTGTAGAATTCGGGCAGCCTCTGTTTCTGGTGAAACCGGAGTAATATGGAGGGACTCGCCAAGAACGAGAGTCGCAAGAGTCCGAAGGAGGTTACTGCATGACATTTCAAAAAGTGCTAATCGCAAACCGGGGAGAGATTGCCGTTCGTATCATCCGGGCTTGCCGGGAACTTGGCATCGCAACGGTGGCCGTATATTCGGAGCCGGACCGGGAATCCCTGCATGTTCGCTTGGCGGATGAGGCCTATTGCATCGGCCCTACGTTATCGAAAGACAGCTATTTGAATTTTACCAATATCATGAGCGTTGCTACACTGACCGAGTGTGACGCCATTCATCCCGGGTATGGCTTTTTGGCCGAGAACGCGGATTTCGCGGAGATTTGTGAATCCTGCAACATTACCTTTATCGGTCCTTCCGCTGATGCGATCAACCGTATGGGAGATAAGGCTGTTGCGAAGCAGACGATGAGGGATGCAGGTGTTCCGGTTATTCCGGGATCCGACGGATTGGTCGAGGATTTAAATGAGGCCGTTATGCTTGCCCGGGATATCGGATATCCAGTCATTATCAAGGCTACTGCAGGTGGCGGAGGTAAAGGAATTCGGATCGCCGAGGATGAAGAATCGCTGGTTAAACAGATTACAAACGCACAGCAGGAAGCCCAGAAGGCCTTCGGCAATGCAGGCGTCTATCTGGAAAAATATTTGACTGGCATGAAGCATGTAGAGATTCAAATTATCGCCGACAAACATGGCAACGCCGTGCATCTCGGGGAGCGTGACTGTTCTGTGCAGCGCCGGAGACAAAAGCTTGTTGAGGAAGCTCCTTGTCCGGTGCTAAGTGAAGAGGTACGCAGCCGGATGGGCGAAGCCGCCGTTCGGGCCGCAAAGGCCGTTAACTATTCCGGTGCAGGTACGCTTGAATTTTTGCTCGGCCAAGACGGTCAGTTCTACTTCATGGAGATGAACACGCGGATTCAGGTGGAGCATCCGGTGACCGAGATGGTGACCGGGGTTGATCTGATTCAGGAAATGATCTCCGTTGCCGAGGGCAACACGCTTTCTTTCACGCAAGAGGAAGTAGTTATTAATGGCTGGTCCATCGAATGTCGGATTAATGCCGAGAATCCGGACAAGAACTTTATGCCTGCGCCTGGAACCATTCAGTTCTATTTGCCTCCAGGAGGTCCTGGCGTGCGGGTAGACAGTGCGGCATATCCCGGTTATACCATTTCGCCTTATTATGATTCGATGATTGCCAAGCTGATTGTATGGGCGCCGACCCGCGATGAAGCCATCGCGAAGATGAGCCGCGCACTGGCTGAATTCGAGATTGAAGGGATCTATTCAACGATCCCGTTCCACCAGAAATTGCTCAAGCATCCTACCTTCTTGAAGGGTGACTTCGATATTAAATTTTTGGAAGAAAATGAGATTTGAAACCTTTGGCCAAGTTTGTCATAAACTTGGCCAAATGGTATAGTATGAGTAATAAGAGCGCATGCCTTAAGCAGTTGGGGTGCATCCGCTAACTTATTCCGAAAGGTGTGTTGAGACAATGGCGGAAACTTTGCCTACAGAATTTGAACGTACAGATATTGGTGAAATTCAGATCGCTCCGGAAGTTATTGAAGTCATAGCTGGACTTGCTACGGTAGAAGTACGTGGGGTTGCAGGGATGAGCGGAGGCTTTGCAGGCGGCATTGCCGAGCTGCTCGGACGCAAGAATTTATCCAAGGGTGTTAAAGTGGAAGTTGGACAACGGGAAGCTGCTGTTGACGTATCCGTTATCGTGGAGTATGGTCATCGTCTTCCTGAAGTAGCCGGAGAAATCCAGCGCAACGTGAAACGTTCGATTGAGAATATGACAGGGCTTACGGTGATTGAAGTCAATGTACATATTCATGATGTCCATTTCATGAAATCCGTAGAGAAGACGGAAGAATTGGATCTGGCTCAACGCGTGAAATAAGAATACTTTCAGGCTAGCCCTGGGCAGCGATGTCGAGGGTTTAATCTAATTTTAAGGAGGCTGTGCTAAATCGTGGCCAAATTAATGGACAGACTTTTGCTGTTTATCTACAGCTTAAGTATCGGTGTCATATCCGTAGTTGCCATCCTCCTGTTGAGTGGCGCTGTTCCGTATGAATTAACAAGCGTTCAGGAACAACGCCTTTTCTGGGCTGGAATTATCGTAGCTGCGGTTCTGTTTTTGCTGAGCATCCGTTTCTTCTACATCTCCGTAAGGCGCGATCGCTCGAACCTGAATTCCATCGATCAGCGCACGGAGTTTGGTGACATTCAAATCTCTGTGGAGACGATCGAGAATCTCTGTCTCAAGGCGGCTTCTCGCGTCCGTGGAGTCAAGGATTTGAAATCCCGGATCAAGGTATCCCAATCGGGTCTTGATATTGCGATACGCGCCGTGGTCGATGGTGAGGAATCGATTCCTACACTGACAACGGAAGTACAGAAGCAGGTGCACGACTTTGTTGAAGATACAACAGGAATACCCGTGTCATCCGTATCCGTATATATTGCTAACGTGGTTCAGGCACCAAGCTTCAAGAGCCGCGTGGAATAGAGGTGAGCTTCCCCAATGCCTTGGAAAGAAATATGGGAGAGTCACAGAGGAAGAATTGCCGGGGTGACCGGCGGGCTTGTGTGCGGACTGATTTACTTATTATCCGGTTTTTGGGATATGCTGTTCTTTGCATTAGTGGTATTTATCGGCTATATATTTGGCAAGCGCAAGGATCTGAAGCAGGGCTCCGTATTCCACTTTCAGGAATGGGGACGATGGCTTTCCGAGCGCTGGCGGCCGTTTAAATGAACCCTGTGATATGCTTTCTCCGGAAAAAATGCTGAGGACAGGTGTAGTGCGCCTTTTTTGCGGAGAGAGATATTCACAGGTTTTTTTTGGCCTTTTAATTGTTGTCAAGTCTTGACGGCAAATGGATCATACTAATTAGAAAAATGGATTCAGCAGGGTCCACAGGAGGAACAAAATGAAAAGACGTGTAGTAAGAGAGATTGTCGTTCAAAGCCTTTACCAGATGGAGATGAACGAAGTCGACAGTGTGGAAGCCGTGTCGATGCTGCTCTCGGAAGCGGCCGAAGAAAATGAGACCGAGCGGGTCATCGGCGACGAAGTTCAAGTGAAGGAGTATGTGCTGCAATTGGTCAATGGAACCTGGGAATCCAAGGATTCAATTGATGAACTGCTCGCTCATTATTTAAAAGGCTGGCAGGTAAGCCGTCTTTCCCGTGTGGATCGTCAAATCCTGCGTTTGGCTGTATATGAACTGACATCCCGTGAAGATGTGCCTGGCAAGGTAGCTGTTAATGAAGCGATTGAGTTGTCCAAGCATTTCGGAACCGAGGAGTCAGGGAAATTCGTCAACGGCGTACTGGGCCGGATGATTCAGGAGCTGGATCAAGTCAAGGCGAAGCTGCGTCAGTCTTAATCTGTACGCTTAAGCTCAGCTTGAAACGATATCATTCCATCATATTGGAGGAGAGATTAGGATGACAGCAGCAACGATAATTAGCGGAAAACAGATTTCTGAAGAAATTCGCAAGGGGATTGCGTTAGAAGTAGAACAATTGTCCAAGCAGAATGTACGTCCTGGTTTGGCTGTTGTACTTGTAGGGGATGATCCGGCTTCGCATGTTTACGTTCGTAACAAGGAGAAAGCATGTCAGGATCTAGGTTTTTATTCCGAGGTGCATCGTCTTTCCGCGGAATCCAGCCAGGAAGAAGTGCTGGCGCTCGTGGACAAGCTCAACGCCCAGGAATCCATTCACGGAATTTTGGTCCAGCTCCCTTTGCCCAAGCACATCCATGAGAAGGCCGTCATTGATGCGATTGCAGTGGAAAAGGACGTTGACGGTTTCCATCCGGTTAATGTGGGTAACCTCGTGATAGGCGACGACAGTCTGCTGCCATGCACACCTGCCGGCGTGATTGAAATGATCAAGCGGACAGGCATTGAGATTGCAGGCAAGCATGCTGTTGTAATCGGGAGATCCAATATCGTTGGCAAACCGGTATCCCTTCTCCTCCAGCGCGAGAACGCCACTGTTACGATGTGTCACTCCAGAACGGGGAATATGGCTGAAATCGCTCGTCAAGCGGATATCCTGGTTGTAGCGATCGGCAGAGCGAATATGATTGATGCCAGTTACGTGAAGCCTGGCGCGGTCGTGATCGATGTCGGCATGAACCGTTTGGAGAACGGAAAGCTTGCCGGGGACGTTGACTTTGAGAGCGTGAAGGAAGTGTCAGGTCCGATTACTCCGGTTCCCGGAGGGGTGGGACCCATGACCATTACGATGCTCATGCAGAATACCTTGATAGCCGCCAAAAGGCTGAATGGGTTGAACTGATATGAAGTCGGCAGATCCAGGACGAGTATTATCCGTTAAAGATTTAAACCGTTATATCCGCATGAAAATGGAAGGCGACTCCAGGCTCTCTGACGTATGGATCCGCGGTGAAATTTCGAATTTCACCCATCATTCCAGCGGACATATGTACTTTACCTTAAAGGATGAAGGCAGCCGGATTCGTGCGATCATGTTTGCGACTCATAACCAGAGGCTCCCTTTTATACCGAAGGAAGGCTCTCGCGTTATTGCCAGGGGTAATGTGTCGGTATATGAACGGGATGGTCAGTACCAATTCTATGCGGTTCAAATGCAGCCTGACGGGATCGGCAGTTTGTACCTTGCTTATGAACAGCTGAAGTCGAAGCTTGAGGAAGAGGGTTTGTTTGCAGCCGAGCGCAAGCGGCCTTTGCCGCGTTATCCTAAGACGATTGGTGTTATTACCTCGCCAACGGGTGCCGCTGTTCGGGATATTATGATTACGATCCGGAGACGGTACCCTCAGGCAAGAGCGATATTGTATCCGGTGCTGGTTCAAGGCAAAGGGGCTGCTCCTTCAATCGTGAAGGCTATTCGAACGATGAATGACATGGCTGAGGCCGATGTGCTCATCGTTGGGCGCGGCGGCGGATCACTCGAAGAACTGTGGGCATTTAATGAGGAGATCGTTGCAAGAGCTATTTATCAATCCAATATTCCTGTTATTTCCGCCGTTGGACACGAAACCGATTTTACGATTGCCGATTTTGTAGCGGATTTACGAGCCGCTACGCCAACGGCCGCCGCGGAACTCGCGGTACCGAGCAGTGCGGAACTGAGGGGACAGCTTGTACAAAGACAGCGCCAGCTAAACCAGGGACTTCAGCAGCGTCTTAAGCGAAGTCGTGACCGTTTAGTTTCGCTCCAGCGTTCCCCGGTTCTGGTTCATCCTCGCCGGTATATGCTGCAGCATGCCGAACGGTTGGACATGCTGTCCCAGCGGCTGCAGGGCAACCTGAAATCCCAGCTGTCCCTGGTCCGCCAACGGCAAAAATCACTGCATCAGGGATTAATCCGGTATAATCCGCGAACCCAAGCGGAGTTCGCGGCGAGAAGAAAAGATCAGGTGAGCCGGCAGTTAATGAACGCGATGCAGTCGATCATGAAATCCAAGATGTCGCAGTTGCAAACCGAAATGCGGCATCTCGATGCGCTCAGTCCGCTGAAAATTATGTCCAGAGGATATAGTCTCGTGTATGACGAGCAAGAGCAAAAGCTTGTCAAATCCATCGAAGATGTTCAGTTAGGCGATTTGGTTAACGTGAGGGTCAGCGATGGACAACTGCAGTGTCAAGTGTGGGGAATGAAGGAGGATGAAGAGAATGGCGAATGAAACATTGGAGATCAGTTTTGAAGAAGCGATGGCTCAGCTCGAGACGATTGTAGAGCAATTGGAAGATGGAGACGTGCCGCTGGAAAAAGCCATCGATTTGTTTCAACAGGGCATGAAGCTGTCGCAGATGTGCAGCAAAAAGCTGGAGCAGGTGGAGCAAAAAATCGAAATGATCGTAGAAGAAGGCGGAGAACTGAAGCGTAAGCCTTTTGGTGGATCGCTTGATGAGACAGGTGAACTAGGTGAATAACAGACTTCCGATTCATCAATATATGAATGATATTTGGGACAGACTGGATAGCGAGCTTACCAATCTTTTTCCGCCGGGTTGGAAAGTTCCTGAAACCCTTCGCCAGTCCATGTCGTATTCTTTAATGGCAGGCGGAAAGCGAATGCGTCCCCTTCTTGTCATTGCTGCATGCGAGGCGGGAGGCGGCAACCGTGACGCAGCCCTTCCGGTCGCTTGCGCCGTTGAGATGGTTCATACATATTCCCTTATACATGATGATCTGCCAGCGATGGATGATGATGATTATCGCCGCGGCAAGCCAACAAATCATAAGGTTTTTGGCGAAGCAAGCGCTATTTTGGCTGGTGATGCCTTGCTGACACATGCTTTTTACAGCGTAATCCAGGCTTCCAGAAAGCATGGAATTCCGGCTGAGCGTGTGCTGTCGATTGTGGAGGATCTTGCAGAGTATGCAGGTCCGCGGGGAATGGTAGGCGGGCAGGTTGCCGATATGGAGGGTGAACAAGGGATAACGACGCTAGAGCAGCTTGAGTATATCCACCTGCACAAGACGAGTGATCTGATCATGTTCTCGCTGATGGCAGGCGGGCATCTTGCCGGGTGTTCGGAGTCCCAGATTGAATCCTTGCGAACTTTTGGGCATCATATCGGCCTTGCTTTTCAGATTCAAGATGATATCCTGGATCTGGTCGGGGATGAGTCCAAGCTTGGGAAGCCGGTGCAAAGCGATGTGAAACAGGAGAAAGTAACGTATCCGTACTTCATCGGTTTGGACGCATCCAGGCGTGAAGTTGAGCGCCTGACAGCAGAAGCGAAGCGGGTCATTTCTGAAGGGAATTTCAATGATCCCTCCAGATTGCTGGAGATTGCAGATTTTTTGATGGCGCGGGACCACTAAGCACGCTTTACATGCAAACGGTTTTTTTATGATATAATGTCTGTTAATGGCTGAATTCATATCAGCTAAAGAAACGTAAACTTAATCAAGGAAAGCGGGGAGATTCTTCGTGCTTCTTCCAAATATCAAGCATCCCGAACAAATTAAACATCTATCGGTGGACGAACTCGAGGATTTAGCAGGACAAATCCGTCATTTTCTAATCGAAAAGCTGTCCGTTACCGGTGGCCATCTTGCACCGAATCTGGGAGTGGTTGAACTCACGCTGGCCTTGCACTATTGCTTTGACAGCCCTCGTGACAAGATGATTTTTGACGTGGGCCATCAAGCCTATGTACACAAGATCTTGACCGGACGGATGGATAAATTTGATACGCTCCGTAAATACAAAGGCTTGTGCGGCTTCGTAAAGCGTTCTGAAAGCGAGCATGATGTCTGGGAAGCCGGACACAGCAGCACCTCGCTGTCTGCTGCAATGGGTATGGCGATGGCGCGCGATCTGAAAGGTGACAACAACCGGGTTATCGCCATGATCGGTGACGGTGCCCTTACCGGCGGCATGGCGTTTGAAGCGCTCAACCATATTGGCCACGAGCAGAAAAAGCTGATGGTTATCCTGAATGACAATGAAATGTCGATTGCACCGAATGTGGGTGCCATGCACAATTACCTAAGCAAGATCCGTTCCGATCGTTATTATCTTCGTGCCAAGGACGAAGTGGAAATGCTCCTGAAGAAAATTCCTGCCATCGGCGGCAAACTCGCCAAAACGGCAGAGAAGATGAAGGACAGCCTTAAATATATGATGGTTCCCGGCGTTTTATTCGAGGAACTCGGACTTACCTATCTGGGCCCTGTAGACGGACATGATCTAAACAAACTGATCGATACGTTAAAGCAGGCCGACAATGTGGACGGACCCGTTCTGATTCATGCCGTCACAACCAAAGGCAAGGGATACCGGCCGGCTGAATCCGATTCTCATAAATGGCATGGAATCACGCCTTATAAGATTGAATCCGGCCAAGTTCTTAAAGCGGTAGGAAATCCGATGTATACGGAAGTATTCGGACAGACGCTGGTTGAGCTGGGGGAACAGGACAATCGGATCGTGGCCGTCACGCCGGCGATGCCGGGAGGCTCCGGTTTGATCCCGTTCAGCAAGAAATTCCCTGACCGTATGATCGATGTAGGGATTGCCGAACAGCACGCCGCGACCTTGTGCGCAGCATTGGCAATGGAAGGCATGAAACCTGTATTTGCGGTGTATTCCACGTTTATGCAGCGTGCGTACGACCAAATCGTGCATGATATTTGCCGCCATAACGCCAACGTGATGTTTGCGATTGACCGTGCCGGCTTTGTTGGTGCAGATGGCGAGACTCACCAAGGGGTATACGACGTAGCCTTCATGCGCCATATCCCGAATATCGTCATTATGATGCCAAAAGACGAGAACGAGCTTCGTCATATGATGAAAACAGCACTCGATTATAATGAAGGACCTATCGCATATCGTTACCCTCGGAACAATGTGCGCGGCGTTCCAATGGACACCGAACTGGTACCGATTCCTATCGGAACTTGGGAAGTCGTTCGTCCTGGTGAAGGATACGCCATTCTGGCAGCGGGTCCTATGGTTCAATTGGCTGAAGAAGCGGCGGAGCAGCTCAAACGGGAAGGAATTACGGTACAAGTCGTAAACGCCCGTTTCCTTAAACCGCTGGATGGAGGTATGCTGCGGAATCTGGCCGAGACGGGGACGTCCATGCTGGTTCTGGAGGAAGCTTCGCAAGCGGGTAGTATGGGCAGCGCGGTTTTAGAGTTTTTTGCGGAGCAGGGAATCCATGATGCGGTTGTATCTTTAATGGGGATCGAAGACCGGTTTATCGAGCATGGAAGCATACCGCAGCAGCGTGAAGAAGTAGGGCTGACATTGGATTCGGTTTGTCAGGAGATCCGGAGCTTGAAGAATGCTCGGACAGCCGTACTCGGCAAGAGAAGTTTTATGTCTTAGTAACCATCAGGAGTATAATATGGATTCATCTCAGAAAGAACGAATTGATGTCCTGCTCGTGGAGCAGGGATATTATGAGAGTCGCGAAAAAGCCAAAGCCGCGATTATGGCGGGTCTGGTCTATGCCGGAACCGAGCGGATCGAGAAAGCCGGCATGAAAATTCCAAGGACGTCCGAACTGAAAGTCAAAGGCTCGGTTCATCCCTATGTCAGCCGTGGCGGATTAAAGCTTGAGAAGGCGATTCGTTCATTCGATATCGATATGAAGGGGCGTACGATGCTGGATATCGGCTCTTCGACTGGCGGCTTTACGGATTGCGCGCTCCAGCACGGAGCAAGTTATGTATACGCAATCGACGTCGGTTATAACCAGTTGGATTGGTCGCTTCGTAACGATGAACGCGTTTGTGTCATGGAGCGAACCAATTTTCGCTATATGATGCCGGACGACCTGAATGGCCCTCAGCCGGATTTTGCCAGCATTGATGTTTCGTTTATATCCCTTCGCATTATTTTGCCGCCTCTGAAAATGCTCCTGGGTAAACCGGGAGATGTGGCTGCTCTGATCAAACCTCAATTTGAGGCAGGTCGGGAAAAGGTTGGTAAGTCCGGCGTGGTTCGGGATCCGAAGGTTCACAGGGAAGTCCTAACGCAAGTGCTGACTTTTGCAGATGAAATTGGGTTCAAATTAAAGAATCTTACGTTCTCTCCGATTACGGGAGGGGAAGGCAATATAGAATTCCTGGCCCACTGGCGATTAGAGCCGGAGGATTCTGAAAGCTCGGAAGAACCGACTCAGGGAGATGGACAAGAATCTGTCCATTTGAGTCAATGGATTGATACCGTCGTAACACAAGCGGCTCATACATTCACAGGAAACTCATCGAAATGATGGGTTTCTTTTGCTGAAAAAGAGGAATTGATGTTCTCATCCGCGAATACAAAATTCGAGGTGAGAGGATGAATGAGCGTTATGATTGGTTATTAATGATATTGCTTGGTGTCGTCGTTGCCTTGCTTATCGGTTATAGGCTGAATCGTTGGCTGATGTCGCCATCACCGGATCGACTGCCGGGCATCCCGATCAATGAACACATTCCAGATCACCCAGCCATTGGGATGCTCGAACAAGAAGGATATGACGTGGTTGGGGGTAAAGTAAAAATAAACTTATCGTTTAAAACGGGTCAGAGACCCATTTTGAGTCGGTTGTTTATAGATTACGTTGCATCCGATGACAGTGGCGAGCTGTACATGGTCAAGCTGGCACGGGAACGGATGCCGGTCGATTGGACGGGGGCCGGCATTCGTGATCGGTTGATGCCTTTTTTGCTGCTGTATCCCGAATGTGCCGGTCTGCTCTATATTGATGTAAACGAGAAGTCGATTCACCGTTTAAGCATGGATTGGTCGGACGAAGAATGGATTGGTCAAGATGATTACAACAGTTAATACTCAGGAGGCTCTTTATGAAGGGACAACGCCATATTAAAATCAGGGATATTATTACCCACCAGGATATTGAGACACAGGATGAGCTTGTAGACGCATTGCGTGCGGAAGGTTTTCAGGTTACTCAAGCTACAATTTCACGTGATATCAAAGAACTGCTGCTCATCAAGGTGCCTACGGATGATGGGCGATATAAATACTCTATGCCGACAGATCAGCGTTACAATCCTGTACAGAAGCTCAAAAGAGCGCTTATCGATAATTTTGTTTACATTGACCGTACCGGTAATCTTGTCGTCATGAAGTGCTTGCCTGGAACAGCTAATTCCGTAGCCGTGCTGCTCGATAATATGGAATGGACCCAGATCATGGGGACCATATGCGGCGATGACACGATATTGCTCATTTGCCGAACGGAAGATGACGGAGAACATGTGGTTGCCCAAATTAAAAATTTCATTTCGTAATCAATGTTGTGACTCATTGGCAGTTTTTAAGCAGTAGCGGAGGTGGGAAACATGTTAAACACGCTATCCATTCGGAATCTGGCGGTTGTAGAAAGCGTGGATGTGCATTTTTATCCGGGATTTCACGTTCTGACAGGGGAGACCGGAGCTGGTAAGTCCATCATAATCGATGCGCTGGGATTAATTGCCGGCGGCCGCGGCTCGGCTGAACTAATTCGCTACGGCTGCGACAAAGCAGAGATTGAGGCTTTATTCGAGCTGCCTGTAGGGCATCCCGTATGGGATACGCTGAAGAAGCTGGGTGTTGAAGCGGATCCAGAAGAGCATTTGTTGATACGGAGAGAACTGACAGCTCAAGGGAAAAGCACCTCACGTATTAACGGCCAGCTGCTGAATTTAAGCATGCTGCGTGAGGTTGGAGAAAAGCTCATAAATATCCATGGTCAGCATGAACATCAAAGCTTGCTCCGTTCAGAGCAGCATATGAGCCTTCTGGATACGTACGGAGATAAGGTCATAGGGCCTGTCAAACGGAAATATCAAGAATTGTACGGGGAATTCAGCAAAGTGGAGCGAGAGCTCAAGGACCTGCAGGAGACCAGCCAGAAGGCGTATCAAATGCTCGATATGTATCGGTTCCAGCTGGAGGAGATTGCAGCGGCGGAGCTAAAATCCGGTGAGGACGAGGAATTGTCCGAGGAAAGAACCAAGCTGTCCCACAGCGAGAAGATGATGGATTCCGTTGCCGGAGCATACGACCTATTGTACGGATCCTCGGGATTGGAGTCCGTCAGCCGTGCCCTATCCAAATTGGAGGATGTGTCAGGTTACGATGAGAAGGGTTTAAAGCCGCTTGTTGAGCAGCTGCAATCGGCTTATTATCAGCTGGAGGATGCCGTTTTCCAGCTAAGGGATTACCGCGACAGCATTGAATTTAATCCGGAACGTCTGAACGACATTGAGCTTCGTTTAGATATGATCTCCGGATTGCGCCGAAAATATGGGGATAATGTTGAGCAAATTTTGGAATACTACGTGAGAATTCAGCAGGAAACCGATATGCTGGAGAATAAGGACGAATTTATCCAAGCATTGGAACAGCGTCGTGACGAGTTGTTAAGCGTGCTGTTGGTTAGTGCTAAAGAGCTTAGTATTGCCCGCAAGCAGTGTGCGCAAGATTTAGCACGGCAAGTGGAGGGAGAACTGAAGGATCTGCAAATGGAGCGCACCTCCCTTGAGGTTCGTATGGAACTACAGCTGGATCCTAACGGTTACGAATATGAAGGACATAAAGTAAGGTTGACCAGACAGGGGATGGATACGGCAGAATTCCTCATATCCGCCAATCCGGGTGAGCCTCTGCGTCCGCTTGCCAAAATTGCTTCGGGTGGAGAAATGTCCAGAATTATGCTGGCGATGAAGAGTATATTTGCCCGTCATGATCAAATACCGGTCTTAATCTTTGATGAAGTCGACACAGGTGTCAGTGGAAGGGCTGCCCAATCGATTGCGGAGAAGCTGTTTTTGCTGGCCAAAACCTGTCAGGTGTTCTCCATTACGCATTTGCCGCAGGTTGCATGCATGGCAGATCATCAGTATTTAATCGAGAAGAAGCTGGAAGCCTCCAGAACGATGACGCAAGTAGAAAACCTGAATGAAGAGGGGCGCGTAAAAGAGCTTGCACGGATGCTTGGCGGAGTCGAGATCACCGAAAAAACACTTCATCATGCCCAAGAAATGCTCAATCTGGCGGCAGCGCAAAAGGCTTCCAGAAAGGCTCTGGGTCAATGATTGACAGTAATAAATCCATAAGGGCAGGGTAACTTAAAGGTACGCAATTGGCGACCACCTTTTCGTCAAGCGAAAGAAGAAAAAGGGAGCGTGACAGCCATTGAAGCCCAACCTCAGGAGAAAACTGCTCGGTTTCGTTCTTGCTTTCCTTCTTTGTTTCATTGGAACTGCTGATCCTGTCCAGTCTTTTGCTTCATTGCCTAATGAGCTGAGATTGATTTCCGGTCAGCAGTCCCGTCTTGATGTTGCCATGCCTGTTCAAGCCCTCGCTTCAGTTGATCGCCCGGATGTCCTGCAGCTCAACGGCTCCCGCGAGTCAAAACTTCAAGTATCGCTAAAGTATCCACTTCAGCTGAATCCCCAGCAAAGCGGAAATGCCGAAGTTACCCTGAAATTATTTGGTAAAATTCCTCTGAAGACAGTTCATGTGAAGGTGATCCCCGAGCTCAAGGTGATTCCTGGAGGTCAGACCATCGGCGTCAAAGTGAAATCCTCTGGTATACTGGTCGTTGGACATCATCTGGTACGCGTTCAAAACGGTGCTAAAGTATCCCCTGGAGAAGCGGCCGGCCTGAAGGTTGGCGATCTGCTGACGACGATGGATGGAAAGCCGCTTAATGATGTAACAAAGGTTGCTGATATCGTCGAGAAGGCCGGTAAAGCCAATAAGCCATTGGATATCTCCTTCAAGAGGGGCGGCAAAGAAATGACAACCAAGCTGAGCCCGGCATATGATGAAGAAGATCAAAGCTGGCGCCTTGGTCTGTATATCCGTGATTCTGCAGCAGGTGTAGGCACTTTAACTTTCTACGCACCTCACCAGAAAGTCTACGGGGCTTTGGGCCATGTCATTACCGATATGAATACTCAAACACCCATTGATGTTGGAAGCGGCCAGATTGTTCAGTCCAACGTTACATCCATTAGCCGAAGTGAAGAAGGCGAGCCGGGAGAAAAACGGGCAACTTTCACAAAAGACGGCAAGATTTTGGGCAATGTTGAGCGCAATACCCATTTTGGCATCTTCGGTAAAATGAATAATCTTCCTGAGCATGGTTTGTATCAGGAGCCAATTCCGATAGCCTTATCTCATGAGGTCAAGGAAGGACCGGCAGAGATTTTAACGGTCGTTGAAGGACAAGAGGTTGAACGATTTACAGTGGATATCGTTCATGTATCTAAACAGGATGCTCCCGCAACGAAAGGGCTTGTACTCCGTATTACCGATCCAAGACTGCTTAAGAAGACAGGCGGGATTGTACAAGGCATGAGCGGTAGTCCAATCGTTCAAGATGGCAAGCTGATTGGAGCGGTTACGCACGTTTTTGTAAATGATCCTAAATCGGGGTATGGATGCTTTATTGAATGGATGCTTCAGGACTCCGGCGTACTACAATCTACAGAATCAACTCCTCAAAATCTTAAGGCGGGTTAATGCCTTGAGATTTTTTGTCGTAAAATAACGAAATAGAGATTAATTTGAAACAAAATATTTAATTATAAATCAACTTCAAAAAAAAATAAAGAAAAATAATTTTCGACAGAAGGAATTTAAATCACTATGTCGAAAACTTTATACACAAGAAAAATATTCTAAAATAACAACTGATCTGATAAAGGAGGAGCACGAATTGCAAAAGATCGAAGTATTATTGGCAGACGACAACCGTGAGTTTACAAACCTGCTTGGTGAATACATTTCGGATCAACAAGATATGGTGGTATCCGGAATCGCTTATAATGGCGAAGAAGTACTGAGTATGATTGAGGAAACGGGAAAAGTACCGGATGTGCTGATCCTTGACATTATTATGCCTCATTTGGACGGCCTTGGCGTACTTGAACGATTACGCGATATGAATTTGTCTCCGCAGCCGAAAGTCATTATGCTTACGGCATTTGGTCAGGAAAATATTACGCAGCGAGCTGTACAATTAGGTGCTTCCTATTATATTTTGAAACCGTTTGATATGGAGGTGCTCGCCAGCCGCATTCGTCAACTTGTTGGCTCGTCCAGCAGCATTTCTTCAGGCGCGTCATTTACAAGTATGAAATCCAATGTGGTTCCTATGGGCAAAGGCAAAAATTTGGACGCGAATATCACTTCGATTATCCATGAAATAGGTGTTCCTGCTCATATCAAGGGCTACCAATATTTGCGTGAAGCCATTACCATGGTATACAACAATATCGAAATTCTTGGGGCGATCACCAAGACTTTGTATCCAGCGATCGCAGAGAAATTCAAAACAACGCCTTCTCGTGTGGAACGTGCAATCCGTCATGCTATCGAAGTAGCCTGGACTCGCGGAAACATCGATTCCATTAGCCATCTGTTCGGCTACACCATCAACATCAGCAAATCCAAGCCAACCAACAGCGAGTTTATCGCGATGGTCGCTGATAAGCTGAGAATTGAGCATAAGGTGTCTTGAAAGGGTAAGGATGAGGAAGGGATTTAGGGTAATGTAAGTGGTTGCCCTAAATGTCTACCTGCGCGGAACATTGAAATCACTCCTTTATTGGTTGCGATGTCGTAATCTGTGAAGGAGTGATTTTATTGTTTGGTCATGGACTTTCAACAACAAAAACAAACCAGCCGTTAATCCGGCTGGTTTGTTGTCATTTCGGTAACTTTACCCGGTAAACGTCCTTCGATGTTACGTACCTTCGATTGCCCTCACAGATAATACATTTTGAACTGGATATCCTGCTCGTGGTTTCCGAACTTCTTCCCGAATAAGGTGGCGCCTCCAACGTGTCTTGCATCTTCCTTCACTTCAATTCGGAAGGTCCAGCGATCACAGGTTGCATCCAAATCATCTACAGATACAGCAGAGAGCGGGTCTCCATCGATATACGTACCGTGGCTCGTAATTCGTATCGTCTTTAGCAGTCCATATTGGTTGATGTTGTGCGGCCACCATGCAGGCGTATATTTCCCCCGCGTATCTGCAAAATCCCCCGGGCTTGTCCAGGTGCCAAGTTCGACCCCGTTTAAGGAGAAGGTAATGTCGGAAGGCCAGACATCATTGGAAAAAGGAAATTCTGAGGAAATCTCTAAACTGATTTCGAACTGCTGCAGCTTTTCATCCTTTTGAAGGAAGTTAGCGATGTTGTATTGGATAAAGCCCTCGGTAAACCACAGGATTTCTGCATCCACTCGCTTGGGATCCATGAAGTATTTGGGTTCGTCTACCCGCCCAATAAATTCCTTCTCGGTCGCAAGGCCGCAGGTAGGCTTCAAGTCATAGTCCGTGTAATGTCCGATCGGCACGGAAGCCTCATATGAAGCAAAGGAATGAAAGATTTTTTTCGGGAAGTTGATTTCGATATGATCCACCTTCAGGATCGAAATTTTCTGTTGGCCCGATTTCCCCGGTACTTTTTCTGTGCGGATAATGCCTGCATCTTCGAGTTTTTTAATATGTTTTGTCACAATCGGACTGCTGATTTGAAGTTCTTGGGCCAAATCTTTGATATTCATTTTGTTTTTGGAGAGCAGCTGAATAATCTTGATTCGAACTTCGCTGGCCAAAGCCTCGTAAACCACAAGCGATGACTTGTCTATTTCCAATTGCATATGACCACTTCTTTCAACAAGTTTTTTCATTCAAAATTCATTAACTAATATGCATCATACCACATGCTTTATTAACCTGCATATAAATCTCGCCATTTAATACAACAAAATTTCAACATCATGATTAACATATATGTTAATCAAATAAATTATTATCGATTAAGATTTATATTAATGTTATTGACACCGTTTTCAAAACGAGTGTATACTGAACCAAAGTTAATCGTTTTCATAATCCAGGCAGGTGAATGATTAACCAAATGATTAGTAATAGGAGGAGAGTTAGTTGAAGAAAAAAATGGGGGTTTCACTGATACCTGTATTGTTAGCGGTAGCGGTATTAGGGGGATGTGGCAACGGGGATAAGAACACCATTACCTTTTGGACGCCTTTGACGGGTGATGACGGAGCTTACATGGATCAACTTGTGAAGGATTACAACGCCACCAATCCCGAGTACAAAGTGAAACATGTGATTACCTCGGATATGTATACAAAAATATCAACTGTTCTTAATTCAGGCAAAGGCGTTCCTGATTTGTCCATTATTCATGCGGATCGCGTTCCAAGTTTCGTGAAGCAAGGTGTGTTGGAGCCGATGACGGCAGTCATGCAAGCACAACCAGAATTGAAAGCGGATAACTATTTGCCGCAGGCCTGGGCAACCGGAAACGTAGAGGGCACCCAATATACAGTACCGCTTGATATTCATAGCAATGCGATGTATTACAATAAAAACTTGCTCAAAAAATACAATGTTGAAAGCTTCCTGGATGATGATGTCGTGACCATTGATGAAATTTTGTCGCTGCAAGGCAAGTTGGATGAAGGCGATTACGTGATCAATGACGCTCTCTTGGGCTGGGTTGTGTTAGCGCAAATCCAGAACCTTGGCGGCGACATTCAACAAGACGGCAAGCCGGCCGTGAACACAGAAGCCATGAAACAAGCGTTTACGGAGATTAAAAAAGTATCGGATGCGGGCTTGATGACCCCATTTGGTGAGGACGGCTATCTGATGTTCCAAGCTGGAAACGTTTTATTTTCCACAGACGGTACATGGAGCTCGACGGCACACGCAACAGTGGATGGATTGGACTTCGGCGTAACCAACATTTATTCGACGAGTGCAGACAAGTATACAAACCGGGCCTCTTCGCACTTATTCTCCATGCTGAAGAACGATAAGAGAACGGACGAAAAAGAGCAAGCCATTGGTCAATTCCTGGAATTCATCCGCCAAAACTCGATTGAGTGGGCAAAAGCGGGACAGATCGTAGCGAGTAAACAAGTCATTGAGAGCCCGGAGTACAATAACTATATTCAGTCATTCTTTACCTCCAACGAAAAAGAAATTGAATCCTTGTATATTTACACCTACGAGTACTATCCATACGTAGCGGAGGCTGTAGATACATACGCAGCGGATATCGTACGGGGCAATGTTGACATCGACGAAACCCTGGCGACGATGCAGAAATTTGTAGAGGACAAAATCGCGGAAGGAAGCAGTGCCGCAAAGTAAATGACAGCAGAGCAGATTGAAAAAAAGAAAAATGTCCTTGCTTTCATGACACTTTTCTTTTCCAAAGGAGAAATGAAAGGGTATGAATAAGAAGTCGTTGACGCCTTATTTCTTTGTAGGTCCCCATCTGATACTTTTTATCGTATTTATTCTATTGCCGACCCTATACGGGATCTATGCTTCCTTTACGCAGTGGAATCTGATCAATGACCCTGTGTGGGTTGGGTTGGCCAACTATAAAACGATTCTGTTTGACTCGGAGTCCACCTTCTACACCCAATTTATGAACGGATTAAAAAACACGCTGATCTTTGTTGTTCTAAGTGTACCTATATTAATCATCATTCCGTTAATGATTGCCGTATCGCTGGAACACAAAAAAGTGAAGATGAAAAATGTCATCCAGTCCATTCTCTATATTCCCGGACTCATTTCGATCTCCGCAGCGGCACTGATCTGGTCTTTAATCTTCAATAAGCAGCTTGGGATCACGAATAATATCTTCGGCTCTGAAACAGTCTGGGCAGCCAACCAGCCCTATGCCTGGCTGATCATTATTGTCATTACGGTGTGGGGCGGAGTCGGTGGGAACATGATTATCTACCGGGCTTCCATCAGCGGGGTATCCAAGGATTTATATGAATCGGCCGAGATGGATGGAGCGGGGCCTGTCCGCAGATTTTCAAGCATTACGCTGCCTTCCATTCGTTTTCCGCTGATCTATACCTTTGTTATGACGACAGCCGGAGCCTTTAACGTATTCGGTCAGCCATTAATGATGACGGACGGAGGACCTAGACAGAGCACAACCGTGTTGATGATGTACATCCGGCAGTTAGCCTTCGGTCACGGGGAATCGATTGCCGGCATGGCTTCCGCGATGGCAGTTTTGCTCGGACTGGTCATTCTCGTCATTTCAGCCCTTCAGTATTATGTGATGAACCGAAACGCGTCCTAGCGGCACGTTCAGCTTGCAAACAACGGAAACGATAAAAGGTAGGTGTACTGTGCAATGTCGAACCCGGTAGTACATGAAGTAAACACGGATTCCAAGCTTGGTCGCTCGGGTCCGAAGAAGGTTTCATCCAACATAAGCGTGTCCAAATATATAGCTTACGCATTTCTGATCCTCCTGTGTGTGATATGGGCAATTCCGGTCATATTTGGCATCACCACATCTTTTCGGTCCCAGGCGGAGGTGGTTTCCAGTGGTTTTCGACTGCTGCCCGATAACTGGATTTTCGATAATTATGTCACAATCCTGCAAAACACGTCGACCGCGCCCATCCTGCGCTGGTTGATGAACTCCGTATTTATTGCAACGATGCATACGCTGCTCGTGATCGTTGTCATTTCCATTACCGGTTACGGATACTCGCGCATGAACTTTAAAGGAAGGGATACCTTATTCTTTACCTTGCTTGGGATTTCCTTCTTTCCCGGGGTGGTGAATCTGATTCCGTCTTATAAAATCATTGATGCACTGGGATGGGTGAATACATCTTGGGCGATGATCATTCCAGGTTTGGCCGGGATGGGGAACATTTTTTTGGTCAGACAATTCATGATGGGCATTCCCAAGGATCTGGATGAATCGGCGCGTGTTGATGGCGCGGGAGATTTTAGAATCTATTCCTCTATTATTTTGCCACTCATGAAACCTGTATTGATTGTATGCGGATTGTTTTCATTTACGGGTTCCTGGAATGATTTCCTCTGGCCCGTTATCGTGTATACCGATGTAGAGAAGATGCCCGTCACAGCAGGACTGCTGTTGTTACAGGACATTTACGGCAATTACCGCATGATCGGACAATTGATGGGTTCTGCGATTCTGGCCATTATTCCGACGCTGCTGTTGTTCCTGTTTGCCCAGAAATATTTTGTCCAGTCGATCAACTTAAACGCAGGCATCAAAGGGTAGCAATAAGATTGGATTCATAGAAACAAGTAAAAATAGAAAGCTAGCGGAAGTCAAACTATAAGGTATAGGAGTCGTCACCATGTCTGAATTAAATATAAAAAATCCCCTGATCGAACAGCGGGCAGATCCGTGGATCTATAAACATACCGATGGTTATTATTATTTTACCGGTTCCGTGCCGGAATACGATCGAATTGAGCTTAGACGCTCGCAAACGATACAAGGACTCGCGGATGCCGAAGGAATTACGATCTGGCGCAAGCATGAGTCAGGCCTGATGAGTGCCAACATATGGGCACCCGAGATTCATTATATGGATGGAAAATGGTATGTATATTACGCAGCTGCCCATACTTCAGAAACGAGAGGCGGATTGTTCGATCATCGGATGTTTGTATTGGAGAACGTTTCGGCGAACCCGCTTGAAGGGGAATGGGTGGAGAAGGGGCAAGTGATCACGAAGTGGGAATCTTTCGCCCTGGACGCAACAACGTTTGAGCACAAAGGCAAACGGTATTATGTATGGGCACAGAAAGATCCGGGCATTCCAGGCAATTCCAATCTGTACATCTCATTGATGGAGAATCCCTGGACCTTGACAGGGGAACAGGTATGCATATCGATTCCCGAGTACGACTGGGAGAAGATCGGGTATCTTGTAAATGAAGGGGCCGCCGTTCTTAAACGCAACGGGCGCATATTCATGACTTATTCCGCGAGCGCCACAGACCACAACTATGCGATGGGGCTGCTGACAGCCGATGAGGACAGTGATTTGCTGAATCCGAGCTCCTGGGTTAAATCGCCTGTACCCGTATTTAAGACATCTGAAGCCAATGGCCAATATGGGCCGGGACACAACAGCTTCACAATTTCCGAGGACGGCTCGCAGGACATACTGGTGTACCATGCAAGAAGTTACAAGGAGATCGTGGGAGATCCACTATATGATCCGAACCGCCACACGCGCGTACAGGTCATCGGGTGGAACGAAGACGGAACACCGAATTTCGGGGTGCCGAGAGCGGATCATGAACCGGTCTCCAAGCCATGATGCCGACTTTGTAATTGGGGTTATAGACCGGATGGATTTGCAAACATCAGACCGACTGAGCTTAATAGCTTGGTCGGTTTTTTACATTTTAGGAGGTAAGGAGCATAATATAAAGTAGGAAAAAAGAAGGAGTCTTCGATATGGATGGAGAAAAAAGGACAGATCGATTTATGAGATGGTTAAGGATGTATTAAGCGTAGTTCTATTAACATATTCTTATTTCCTGGTAAGGAGGAATTATAAATGGCAAAGATATTAGTATTGGGCGGTACCCGCTTTTTCGGTAAAAGGCTGGTTAACCGGCTGCTGGCTAAAGGCGATGCCGTTACGATTTTGACGCGTGGACATCACCAGGATTCATTCGGAGGTGCCGTTGCGCGGCTTACCGTGGATCGGAAGGATCCGGAATGCTTAAAACAGGCAGTGGGAAGCCAGGACTTTGATATCGTATATGATAATATATGTTATACTCCGGAAGAAGCGGGACAAGCTGCAGACATCTTTGCCGGACGAATTGGACAATACGTGCTGACCTCCACGTTATCGGTATATGATTTTGCGGATCATCCGGTGAGGGAAGAGGAGTTTGATCCCTACAGATACCCTGTTATGACAAACGAAAGCAGGGACTACAGCTATAAGGAAGGCAAGCGCCAGGCAGAGGCGGTATTATTCGGTCGCCATAATCTGAATGTTACGGCTGTCCGGTTGCCGATTGTGCTGGGACCGGATGATTACACGCGAAGACTGCTTTTTCATATTGAGCATGCAGCGCAAGGAGAAGCGATTGGATTGCCTGATCCAGACGCACAAATCTCGTTTGTGCATGCCGAGGAAGCAGCGGAGTTTCTGGAATGGGCAGGTCAAGTGCAATTGGAAGGTCCGGTAAATGCTTGCTCCAGCGGAACGATTTCGGTCCGGGAAATGATGAACTTGATTCAGCAGGAAATTGGTAGTGCGGCACCCCTGCAGTCTTCAGCAGCACCTGATCACATGTCTCCGTTTGGAATTCCGGGAGATTGGACGATGGATCATGGCAAAGCGGCAGCTGCCGGGTTTAAATTCTGGGATTTGCACGACTGGATGCCGAAATTGATTGCGGAATTGTCCGCCGATTTAAAGGTTCGCTAGCGAAAGTGGCAGGATTGTTATCATTTGAAGAAAGATAAGAGGGAAGTGCCCTGAAAGGAAGATCAGCATGAGCGACAAGATGGAAGCATGGAAAGAGCGTATTCGAGAGGTAGAATCCAAGGGAGACTTATCTCCGGAAGCCCTAACGTTAATCCATGCGATGTATGAAGAGCTGGAAGCTTTGACGAAGCAAAATTTCAATCTGCGGAAAACCGCACTGAAAGCGACGTCCAGAGAAACAAGAATGTCGAGTAAACTGAAGGACGCACTGATGGAATAAACGGCGGAGTCCAGAACATATGATAAACACCGGGGAGGGCTCCCCGGTGTTTTTTTGGAAGATATCATAAAGTGTAAACATACGAAGCATGGGCTTCCTGATATCGCAAGAAAAATGACAGCTAACGGCAGTCTGTCTTCTTTGAAGTACGTCGATAGACATTTTTCTTATGAGTTAGTTTTTAGATGGTGTTCCTGACTTTGGCGCCTGGCGCTTCTTTTTGAATCTTGGTCCAACGTAATTTCGCTTGCGGTCCCGGAAAAGAATCCAGCCGCCCAAGAATCCGATACCGATGACAAACAGCGCCAACCCGCCTAGAAAAGGTAGCCAACCGAAAGTGGGGTTTGCCACACTGTCATCCCCATGAACGGAAATATATAGAAAAACCGCATCTTTCATCATTAAGAAACCCATCATTGCCATAAAACCCGGGATAACCAAAATCAAGATGGCAATAAAGCGGGAAATTAACATTTTCATAGAAGATTCCTTCCTGCGACTGATGTAATGAACTACCGTTTATCATACCTTTTTCATAGGGTAATGTCTATTTCGATTATGGGTGATGATTTTGTAATCCGAAAAAAAGAGAGTACAATGAAAGGGTATAATTGGACTTATTATGGAGGTGCCGTTTGTGGCGATAACATGTGATGTAGCAATTCTTGGCGGGGGAACCGGTGGATATGTTGCGGCCATCCGTGCAGCCCAGCTCGGTAAAAATGTGGTCATCATCGAGCAGGACAAACTGGGGGGAACCTGCTTGCACCGCGGCTGTATTCCGAGCAAATCATTGCTTCGGAGTGCCGAGCTGTATGCGGAAATGAAGGATAGCGAGAGCTATGGAATCGAGACAGACGGGGTCCGGCTATCGTTTGACAAAGTGCAGAAGCGCAAAGACGGTATCGTCGATAAGCTGCACCAGGGCGTTCAATATTTGATGCGCAAAAATAAAATTACCGTCGTGCAGGGCAAAGGGAGAGTTATCGGCCCGTCCATCTTCTCTCCACGCAGCGGGGCCGTAGCGGTTGAGCTTCCGGATGGCGAGATGGAAACGGTGGTTCCCACTCATCTGATCATCGCGACCGGCTCGCGTCCGCGTCACTTACCGGGGCTTGAGCCTGACGGCATACATATACTAACAAGCGACCATGCACTTCAGTTGGATGAGCTTCCTACATCCATCATCATCGTAGGCGGTGGCGTAATCGGCGTGGAATGGGCTTCGATGCTGAATGATTTTGGCGTTCAGGTCACAATTGTAGAAGCTTCATCCCATCTGCTGCCAGCAGAAGACGAGGAGATTGGACGTGAGCTGACAAAGATGCTCACCGCCAGAGGCGTAGAGGTGATCACCAACGTATCACTTCAAACCGACAGCTGTGAGATTCGGAATCAAAGTGTGTCCATCACGATCGAGCAAAAGGACGATAGAAGAACATTGTCAGCGGACAAGCTGCTCCTCTCTGTCGGAAGAATCGGCACTACTGAAAATATTGGGCTTGAAAATACCGACGTTCGGGTTGCAAATGGCGCTATTGTGGTAAATGCCAATATGCAAACAACGGAGCCCCATATTTACGCAATCGGCGATTGCATCGGGGGTCTTCAGCTTGCTCATGCGGCAAGCCACGAAGGGATTGCAGCCGTGAACCATCTGGCAGGCGAGAAGACGGAAGCCTACCGCAGCGAATGGATCCCTCGCTGTATCTATACCCGGCATGAGGTAGCTAGCGTCGGACTGACGGAGAAGCAGGCCAAAGAACGCGGACATGAGACCCGGATCGGAAAATTCCCGTTCTCTGCGATTGGCAAATCGTTGATCCACGGAACGAAGGAGGGGTTCGTGAAGGTCATTGCCGATCAGAAGACGCAGGATATTCTGGGCGTGCATATGATTGGACCGCATGTAACCGAGCTGATCGGCGAAGCGGCACTGGCACAAGTACTGGATGCAACTCCATGGGAAGTGGGAGCGGCAGTACACGCCCATCCATCATTATCCGAAATCATCGGCGAAGCGATGCTTGCGGTGGATGGACGAGCCATCGGTTTGTAGGGATAAGAACATCCTTTTGTGGAATCCCTCATTTCTTTTTGCCGAGAAAGGGATTATAATAACATTAAGCCAAGTCTTAGTACCAGGTTTTAATACTTGATCAAACACGCCCTTTAACCTCATGTTATGAGGCCGATGATCAAGCCTGAAGTCATGGCTCACATAAAGGAGGGATCTCCATGAAAAAACATGAAACGGTTACGGCAAACAACAATAGGCATGAGCAGCTTGGACTGACCGACGGACAAGTGCTAGACATGTACAAATATATGGTGCTGGCGCGAAAATTCGATGAGCGCAACCTGCTGCTGCAGCGTGCGGGCAAAATTAATTTTCACGTATCCGGTATCGGGCAGGAAGCATGTCAGGTTGCTGCTGCTTTTGCCCTTGACCGGGAGAAGGATTACTTTTTACCCTATTACCGCGACTATGGATTCGTATTGACAGTGGGCATGACGCCTCGCGAACTGATGCTGTCGGCTTTTGCTAAGGCCGAGGATCCGAATAGCGGTGGACGGCAGATGCCGGGGCACTTTGGTAGTAAACGACTGCGAATTGTGACTGGCTCCAGCCCTGTAACAACACAGCTTCCGCATGCAGTGGGTATCGCGCTGGCGGCGAAGATGCAGAAGAAGGACTTTGTATCGTTTGTTACGTTTGGCGAAGGCTCGAGCAATCAGGGGGATTTTCATGAGGGCTGCAACTTTGCGGGCGTTCACAAGCTCCCTGTCATTATCATGTGCGAGAATAACCAATATGCCATTTCGGTGCCGCTTCATAAACAGATTAGCGGGAAGGTAAGCGACCGCGCTCTAGGGTATGGATTCCCGGGCATTCGAGTAGACGGCAACGATGCGCTTGAGGTGTATGCGGCCGTGAAGGAAGCGCGTGAACGTGCGATTCGCGGAGAAGGCCCGACGCTGATCGAATCCATGATGTACCGTTTGTCTCCGCACTCCACATCGGATAACGATTTGGCGTACCGGACAAAAGAAGAGGTCGAAGAGAACTGGAAGAAAGACGGTGTCGCCCGCTTTAAGAATTATTTGGTCGACTGCGGGCTCTGGGACGAAGCACGCGATCAGGATTTGATCGCCCAATTAAACCTGGAGATCAAAGAAGCGACGGAATCTGCAGACTTGGCTCCATTTCCGAAGCCAGAAGATACGCTTCTTCACGTATATGCCGATGACGAAGGGAGCGTGTAAAGGATGGCAGTAATGGAATATATCGATGCAATTCGTCTAGCCATGAAGGAAGAGATGGAGCGTGACGAGTCCGTATTTGTGTTAGGCGAGGACGTAGGCGTCAAAGGCGGCGTATTTACAACCACCAAGGGTTTGATGGATCAGTTCGGAGAAATGAGGGTGCTCGATACCCCGCTCGCGGAGTCCGCGATTGCCGGTGTGGCTATCGGCGCAGCCATGTATGGCATGAAGCCGATTGCCGAGATGCAATATTCGGACTTCATGTTCCCGGCAACCAATCAGATTATTAGCGAAGCAGCGAAAATCCGCTATCGTTCCAATAACGATTGGAGTTGTCCTGTCGTCATTCGTGCACCGATTGGCGGCGGAATATTCGGGGGGTTGTACCATTCGCAGTGCCCGGAATCGGTGTTCTTCGGAACGCCGGGACTCAAAATCGTTGCGCCGTACTCGGCCTATGATGCGAAGGGGCTGCTGAAAGCCGCGATACGCGACCCGGATCCGGTATTGTTCTTTGAGAACAAGAAATGCTACAAGCTGATTACTGGCGATGTACCGGACGATGATTACGTTGTACCGATCGGCAAGGCGAATCTGCTGCGCGAAGGATCGGATATTACGGTGATCAGCTACAGCATGCCGCTGCACTTTGTGATGCAGGCTGCTGAAGAGCTAGAGAAGGAAGAAGGCATTAGCGCGCATGTACTGGATCTGCGTACCATACAGCCGCTTGATCGGGAAGCGATAATTGAAGCGGCCCGTTCAACGGGTAAAGTGCTGATCGTTCATGAAGATAATAAAACCGGCGGCGTCGGCGGGGAAGTATCCGCGATTATTGCGGAGCACTGCCTCTATGACCTGGATGCCCCGATCATGCGCTTGTGCGGTCCAGATGTACCGGCTATGCCAATCAGTCCGCCGATGGAGAAATTCTTCATGCTTAACAAGGACAAAGTCAAAGAATCCATGCGTCAATTGGCGCTTTATTAAGAACAGGGAGTGTGAGCATGTCCGAAAATCAGAAATTGACCGATGTTACGATGCCTCAGCTAGCGGAATCCCTTGTTTCGGCGACCATTGCCAAGTGGCTGAAGAAGCCGGGGGATGCCATCGAGCAGTACGAACCGATCTGTGAAGTCATTACCGACAAAGTCAATGCCGAGATTCCATCCACCCTGGACGGCGTCATGGGAGAGATTCTTGCCCAGGAGGGCCAGACCGTCAATGTTGGCGAGATCATTTGCCGGATCTCTGTGGCTTCTGGTCAAGGTGGAACTCCTTCGCCACAGCCAGCAGCAAGTGCTCCCGTGAGTCAGCATCAGGGAAACGGCAGCGAAGAGGGTTCGATGCGTTTCCGGTATTCGCCTGCTGTGCAGACGCTGGCAGCCGAGCATCAGATTGACCTTTCGCAAGTACAGGGATCAGGCATGGGCGGCAGAATCACCCGTAAGGACGTACTGGCTTATATTGAAAAGGGAGGAGCAGCCCAAGGCCAAGGCGCTCCTGCCGGAGCAGCACCTGCCCAGAGCGCCCAAGCGCCGAAAGAAACGGTACAACCTAGTGGGACTTCGCCGTTTCAGGGGCTGCAGCATCAGATGCCTGCCGAACCGTCGCCTCCTCTCGGTACAGCCATTCCGAATGTGCGTCATTCCGGGCTGCATTTGACGGAATCGCCTAAACTTCCGACCATTGAAGTGGAAGGGATGGAAGGCGGAAGATCCGAATACTTTATTGATGTTACGCCGATGCGTAATGCGATCGCCAGAAACATGCGTCAAAGCGTTACGGAAATTCCGCACGCATGGACGATGATTGAGGTCGACGTGACCAACATCGTATTGCTGCGTAATCAGCTGAAGGACGAGTTCAAGCGTAAGGAAGGGGTTAATCTGACCTACCTCGCCTTTTTGCTGAAAGCTGTTGTGAACGCAATTAAAGATTATCCGATCATGAATTCCTTCTGGGCCGTGGATAAAATCGTCGTGAAGCGCGATATCAATCTGTCCCTGGCCGTCGGAACTGAGGATTCCGTGCTGACGCCGGTGATCCACCGTGCCGATCAGAAGAATATTGCCGGCTTGGCAAGAGAGATCGAGGAACTCGCACGGAAGACCCGTGAAGGCAAGCTGAAACTAGACGACATGCAGGGCGGTACCTTTACGGTGAACAACACTGGATCCTTCGGTTCAATTCTGTCCTATCCGATTATCAACTATCCGCAGGCTGCAATCTTGACGTTTGAATCGATTGTCAAAAAGCCGGTGGTTATCAATGACATGATCGCTGTCCGTTCGATGGCGAATCTGTGTTTATCTCTGGATCATCGGATTTTGGATGGGGTAATTTGCGGAAGATTCCTGCAGCGGGTTAAAGATAACCTGGAAGGTTATACCCTGGATACGAAGCTGTATTAATTTCGTCTTTGATCTGATTCTTCGGAAAAAGGTTCGCAGACGTCATTCATACCGACGTCAATCGCAGGACATTCATTGGTTAGTGGGAACCCTATGAAAGAAGGCGTTAGCACATGAACAAACCGTTAGATGTATCGTACACGCCGATTGTAGATTATGGCATGGCTTGGGAGCTTCAGAAAAAATATGTTTCCGCCATCGATCAGGGAGAGCAGCACGAGCGATTAATGCTCCTCCAACATCCTCCGACCTATACCATGGGGTCACAGCGTCATCCGGAGCACTTGCTCTTAAGTAAAGAGGAATTGGAAAAACAGGGCATTGGCCTGTTTGAAATCGATCGTGGCGGAGACATTACATATCATGGTCCAGGGCAGCTTGTCGGGTATCCGCTGTTACTGCTGGATGGCGGCAAAAATTTGAATCTGCACGGATTTCTGCGCGATGTGGAGCAGGTCATCATCGAATACCTGGCATCATACAACATCGAAGCCGGCCGCAAACCCGAATACACCGGGGTATGGGTAGGGGATTTGAAGATTTGCGCCATCGGCGTTAAATTCAATAAAGGCCGCCAGCATCGCGGATTTGTGACGAGTCATGGTTTTGCGTTTAATATTAAATCCGGAATCGCAGACGCGGGTTTCGCAGGCATCATTCCTTGTGGTATACAGGAATACGGTGTAACTTCATTGGAGGACTGCACGGGGCGGATTTTTGAAGTAGAGGAAGTAGCCCGGGAGATCGTGCCTTTCTTCACCCGGGTATTTCCATATGAGGCTCGTTGGTTGTAACTTAAGGCGTTCGTAAATGCAGAGTATCAGCGAAAGAACAATGGCTCAAGGATAACCAGCAGTGTTGATCCGACCATAGCAACCAGCATGAGATAGATAACAATTCGAAACCACTTTTTACGTTGCATTGTGTAACTCCTTTGAAATAGGTTTAATGATGAACATACATGCAGCAGCATCATTTAATTGAGATAGATATAAACATTGTATCGTATCTGCGAAAGAGAGGGAAGTCCAGTGATCTCAGAAGAGCGTATCATCCAAGAGTTTATGGAATTGGTTCAGGTCGATAGCGAAACCAAGCATGAAGAGGAGATCTCCAACGTTCTCAAACATAAATTTTCCAGTCTTGGTTTTGATGTCATCGAAGATGATGCCAAGGAAAAGACAGGACACGGAGCAGGGAACCTTATTATTACCTGGAAAGCGGACGAGGCGGCCCAGCAAGCGCCTAAGCTGCTATTTACCTGTCATATGGATACGGTAACGCCTGGTAAAGGCATTAAGCCGACGCTAGGTGATGACGGCTGGATTCGAAGTGACGGAACGACCATCCTTGGTGCGGATGACAAAGCGGGCATCGCGGCATTGCTGGAAGGTATTCGGGTCATCCAGGAAAATAACATCCCTCATGGACAAGTCCAATTTGTCATTACGGTAGGTGAGGAGTCGGGTCTGGTGGGAGCTCGGGCGCTTGACCCTGATGTTTTGGATGCGGATCTCGGTTTTGCCCTGGATTCCAATGGTGAATTAGGATCGATCGCAGTGGCCGCACCGACCCAAGCGAAAATCAAAATGATCGTCAAAGGCAAGTCAGCTCATGCCGGAGTGAATCCGGAGGATGGCATCAGTGCCATCCAGGTCGCTTCTAAAGCGATAGCCAAAATGAAGCTGGGACGCATCGACAAAGAAACCACCGCAAATATCGGCAAGTTCCAGGGCGGGGGCGCAACCAACATCGTCTGTGACCATGTTCAGATTGATGCTGAAGCACGCAGTATCGTTCAAGAGAAAGTGGATAAGCAAGTGAACGATATGCGTGAGGCGCTCGAAACCACCGTTCGTGAGTACAACGCCAATTGTGAGTTTATTAGCGAAATCGTATACCCTGCCTTCAGTTTTAACGAACATGATGAGGTTGTTCAGCTTGCGCAGCGGGCCATCGGCGGCTTGGGCTTGCCAACCCGTACGTTCCGGTCCGGAGGCGGTAGTGACGCCAACATTTTTAACGGCCTTGGAATCCCAACCGTCAATTTGGCAATTGGATATCAAGACATTCATACCACGAAAGAGCGTATTCAAGCTTCTGATTTGATCAAGGCTGCCCAGATCGTGGTGGGGATCATTCAGGAAACGGCTAAGGCTTAGTTGATCATTAGATCATATGAAAATGCATAAAGCCCGCAGCGGACGTTTTACATCCGCTGCGGGCTTTTAGATTTGTATATTAATTCAAGGATGACAAGGGCGAGTGGTTCTCCCGTCTTTTTTGGGCAGGCGACCAGGTGGTATGCCAGTTCGTGTTCTCGACCACATGCAATGCGGCATTGATGTTGTCCAGGTATTGTTCGATCTCTTTCCTCGCCGTTGCTGAGGCATATTGCTCCTCAAGGCGGGCAGAGAGGGAGATCAAGGCTGACTGTAAATAACAAGCGGCTTCGCCGAATCGTATCTCTGTACGCCCGGGGTAAGCCAGTCTAAGCTGCTCGAGCAGAGATGCAGCCTCATCATATCTCCCTTGATCATATAAATTTTCCGCGGCTATAAAGCATACTTTCAGACTGTGGCTGTCTTGCTCTTGAAACGGCAGCGCTTCCAATTGGTTTAATTTTGAAATCGCGAGTCCTCTGTAGCCTTCATCATAAAGAAAACAGATCAGAGCATAATAAGCATGGTCGCCGCTATTGGTTAGCAGATGTTCGGCTATGGAAATCATATTTAGTGATACAGCAGCGCGTGCTAATTCTAAAGTTTCCGACATGACGATAAATCGGTCAGGAATTGAATTCTTTATGTTCCACTCGCAGAGCTGCCTGATTCTGGCCAGCTGAGCCCCTTCAACTGTTCTTGGACGAGGCAGTTCGCGCAGGTGGTGTGTCAAATCGCGAAGGTAGCTATCGATGAACTGCATGGCGTCAGATACTTGACCCGTCATGACGAGGCAAGTCACATATTGGATGCAGGTATCTGGATATAAACTCCCCTGTTTAGCAAAACAATGGGCAGCATGTGGATAAGCTCCGATGTAGAATAGTGACCTGCCAACCATGATGTTGGAGGATGGAAAGTTCCTCGTTTCGTCCAGGAGCCGTTCACCAATCGTTTGATCCGAAATCCCCTGCATGTGCAGGAGTGCGGCCCATTGATTCAGCGCCTCTTGGACGTAGGTACCGGAATGCTGTACGACGGTTCTGAAAGCTTCCTCCGATTTGCCGAAGGAGCGCATCCGCATGCTCAATAACCCGTATTCGAGCCAGCTTAAATCAACTTCCTTCCATCCCGAGCTCGCCTTATCGGTTGGAGTGGATTGTGCAGCTTCCTTGAAGCTCTTTAGCGCCTTCTCAAGATACCCGCGTCTTTTGTACCATTTTCCGCGCTCATATTCAGTTGAAGGTGGATTAGTAATTGGTTCGGTTTCAATAATAGGTATATGTCGCATGTCGAAGCCTCCCAATGATATAACACCCGTATAGGTGTAAAGGTCATGGTTCATATTCGAAAAAAATAGAAATAAGTCGAAAAACAAGTCCAAAGACCTAATTTCACGTCCTGTTTTCGTAAATGTTTTTAGAAGAGTTAGAAATAATATCCATAATCTTCGTTTCCGAGCCCCATTGCTGTTGCCACTGTTTCAGCATGATCCGTATCTGCCAGGCCTGTCCTACCATATGTATTGAATGATCCCCTTTGTAGCTTTTCATGGGCAGTTCCTTCTTTCTTGGAAATTTTGATATAATACACCTTATGCAATAGCATGGTCAGTCATGCCGTTTTTAAACAAAGGAGGTCATTTTGTGAGCGATATCGGCAGTAAGAACCGAGAAGCCTCGGATAATTTGCTGGAAGAAACCACACTATCTACCCAATCGATTTTTGAAGGGAAGATTATTTCACTGCAGGTCGATACGGTGAAGCTGCCAAATGGGCAGACCGCGAAACGTGAAGTTGTCAGACATCCTGGTGCAGTAGCAGTGCTCGCCTTAAAAGGCGACAAAATGTTGGCCGTAAATCAATTTCGACAGCCGCTTGGGCGCTGTGAGGTTGAAATTCCTGCAGGCAAGCTGGAGCGGGGAGAAGATCCGCTGGAAGCCGCGAAGCGCGAACTACAGGAAGAAACGGGTTATACGTGCGGTTCCATTCGTAAGCTGCACTCCTTTTATACATCTCCGGGGTTTGCGGATGAGATCATTCACTTATATTTGGCAGAGGATCTGGTCAGCGGCGACATGAACCCGGACGAGGATGAATTTATAGAGATGATGGAAATCTCGCTGGAAGAGGCGTATTCACTCATACAAGAAGAGAGAATCAGCGATGCCAAGACCATTCTCGCCGTTTATGCTTGGAATATGTATAGCCTGACAGGAAAGATCTGATATGCTGCAGTCTGAAAAGAACATGTCAACCGGGCAGAAGCTTCAGTCCTATTACTGCGACATGCATATTCACATAGGGCGGACAAGCAGCGGACAAGCTGTGAAAATTAGCGCAAGTAACAATTTGACCTTTGAAAATATAGCCGTGGAGGCCTCGGAACGGAAAGGCATCCAAATGATTGGCATCATCGATTGCCATTCTCCTTCGGTACAGCACGATATTCTCCAGTGTTTGGACAGCGGCGTCATGCAGGAGATCGATGGAGGCGGAATTGCTTATCAGGATACGGTGATCCTGCTTGGAAGCGAGATTGAAATTCGCGAAAGCGGCCGTGGTGCTGCCCATGTACTGGCCTATTTCCCTGACCTGAACACCATTCAGGAGTTCACGGCCTGGATGGCAAAATATATGAAGAACGTACAGCTTAGTTCGCAGCGTATCTATGTCAGCCCCCGTGAGCTGCAGCAGGAGATACTAGACCGCGGCGGGCTGTTGATACCCGCCCATGTCTTTACGCCTCATAAAGGACTGTACGGCAACATGGCGGATCGAATGAGCGAAGTGCTGGACCTGAACGGTATTGCGGGTATAGAGCTTGGGCTCAGTGCTGACTCCTCGATGGCAGGGCGGATAAGCGAACTGGACGCCTACTCCTTTCTGACCAATTCGGATGCGCATTCGCTTGGGAAAATCGGCAGGGAATACAACCGAATCGATATGGCAAAGCCTTCATTTGCAGAATTTCGCCAGGCGCTTGGAACAAGTAACGGCAGAAGAATCAGTGCGAACTACGGGCTGAATCCCAGACTTGGAAAATACCATCGTACTTACTGCAGCGGCTGCGACAGCATACTGGATGAAGGCAGCGATATTCATGAATTGGTGCGATGTCCATTCTGCGGCAGTACCAAGCTGGTACAGGGTGTGTTTGATCGGATTCTGAACATCGCGGACCGCAAAGAGCCCGTTGTACCGGAAAGCCGACCGGCATATCACTATCAGGTTCCGCTAGAGTTCATTCCGGGCCTGGGCAAATCGGCGATGGCGAAGCTGCTGGGGGCTTTCGGTACCGAAATGAAAATCCTTCACCAGGCTACGGAAGCGGAGCTTGCCGCTGTTGCGGGAGAGGGGCTTGCTGCAAGCATTGTGATGGCCCGAAACGGTACATTGTCCTTATCGGATGGCGGCGGAGGCTCTTACGGAAAGGTTCTCCGGTAAATCAATCAACTCTTTCAATCGCAGGTCATACAAGGAGGGTGATGGTCATAGAGTAGAGTAGAGACACAGAAAGGAGACTCTATTCTATGCAATCATTCCGCCAAGCCTTTAAGGATCAGACCATGCTCTATGTATTCGTAGGCGTCTTGTTTTTAGTTGGGGTGCTGTTTGGAGCGTTAATGGTCAATGCACTTTCATTAGAGCAGCAGCAAGAAATGGCTCGATATTTAAACCACTTTTTTGTAAACGTGCAGGATGGTGGAGAAACCATGAGTCAGTCTTCTTACTGGAGCATCGCAGCCCTTCATCTGAAATGGATTGGTTTGATATGGATTCTGGGATTGTCCGTCATTGGGCTTCCGGGAATATTGATATTGGACTTCTTAAAAGGAGTGCTTATTGGGTTTACGGTCGGTTACTTGGTCGGACAGTATTCTTGGAAAGGCCTGCTGTTCGCCCTGGTGTCGATTGCACCGCAAAATTTGCTCATCATCCCCGTGCTCATGATGTGCAGTGTAGCGGCAATAACCTTCTCTCTATACATCATCAGGGACCGATTTATTATGAATCGGGGCGGGAGCATGGTAAAGCCCTTTGCTTCGTATGCGATGCTGACCTTTTTCATGGTCCTGTTAACGCTCGGAGTCGCTTCATTTGAAACCTGGGTAACCCCGGCCATGATGCGCTGGGTCACGCCAATGTTGCTATAATCCGCGAATTTTTCCATAAAGCAAAACCGTTTGACTTTGTTTGTCAAATCCCCCTATAATGAAGGAAGTGAACAATAACGTGCAGTGATTTCCAAGGGGGAGGGAAACGATGGAAGCGCGGATCGACAAAATTAAGCAGCAGCTACAATCCCAAGGATACAAATTAACGCCCCAACGGGAAGCCACGGTAAGCGTATTGTTGGAAAATGAAGACGACCACCTTAGCGCAGAGGATGTATTTATGCTCGTGAAAGAGAAGGCTCCGGAGATCGGTCTGGCAACCGTGTACCGTACCCTAGAGCTGCTCAGTGAGCTTCATGTTGTCGAGAAGATAAATTTTGGCGATGGTGTCGCCCGTTATGACTTGCGGACGGATACTTCGAAGCATCACCATCATCATTTGATATGTACTCAATGTGGAAGCATGGATGAAATACGCGAGGATTGGCTCGGTCCATTGGAAGAGCGGTTAGAGCGAGAGTTCAACTTTACCGTTCATGACCATCGGCTTGATTTCCATGGTATATGCTACCGTTGCAAAGAGAAGGGCAAGAATGACCAGGACAAATCATAAATTTATATCATGCAACAAACCGCAGTGATGACCATCACGGCAAGCCCTCTACGGCGGTAAGCCGGGAGGGTTTTTTAGATGGTAACCTAATATAGATGGAACATGCACGAATCCGTATCGTTCACGCAAGAACAATCTAGCTTTTTACATCAACGTACGTCGAGAAGACGTTTTTTTTATTCTATCCCAATACCACTCAAGTCCAATGACTAAAGAACGATCAGCGAAAAGCCGTCATAATCCTGCAGCTTGTATCATATGCTTTACGTGAAGTGATCCTGTAATACCCACTTTCACTTGGTGATCATTGCAAAGATGAAAGAGAGGCGCTGCCAGTGATTATATCGATCCGAAAAATAGGCTCATTGATCCGATTTATTACGATGTTTGCCGTTCTGACGATGTTTTTTTACTTCGTGCTGGGATGGGTGGGAGATTGGCTGACCCCAATGGATCCTTACCGTGCACCTTCCGGTCAAGCGGTTAAGGCTTTTCAGCCTGAAAGCACCATGGACTCCCGATATTCGCCGGCGGAACGTCTGCGATTGTACTACTGGTATGGGGAGTGATTGTGCTTGTAAAGGGCACACGGGAATAGGAGCAAAAAGATTATGAAACAATATCTGGACGAATATGTAACCTATCTGGAAGACGTGAAGGGACTATCCCGAAGTACGATTGAATCATACCGGGCCGACTTACAAGCCTTCATGGCTTTTGCCGCGGAAAGAGACGTTATCCATCCGCAGGAAGTTACACGAACAATGCTTGGATTATACATGGGCAGACTGAGGCAGCAGGGCAAGGCGGCGTCGAGCCTGCTTCGCTGCACGGCGTCCTTGCGTTCCTTTTTTCAATATTTGGTGCGTCAAGCCGTTATAGGATTAGATCCGACCCAGTTGCTAGAAAATCCGAAGCCGGAACGGAAGCCGCCTAAGTCGCTAACCGTTGAGCAGGTGGACAAGCTGCTGTCGGCCCCGGATTCCGGAACCCCTCAGGGGGCCCGGGACAAAGCGATGCTGGAGCTGCTGTATGCTTCAGGCATCAAAGTGTCGGAACTGGTGAACTTGAGCACGCATGACATCAACATGGATATGCGCTTCCTGCGCTGTGCCGTTTCCGGAGGGAAGGAGCGAATTCTTCCGATTACCCAGATCGCAGCCGAGAGCGTGGCTTTTTATATGCAAGATATGCGGGACAAGCTGATTCGAGATGCTGATGAGGATGCATTATTCCTGAATTCACTCGGTACGCGCTTGACACGGCAGGGATTTTGGAAAATTATTAAAAAGTATGGCAAGCTGGCCGAAATCGATGAGGAGATCACGCCGCATACCCTTCGTCATTCGTTTGCCATTCATTTGCTGCAGAACGGTGCCGACTTACGTTCGGTTCAAGAGATGCTGGGTCACTCGGCATTATCCACCACCGGCATATATCAATCCACCAAGAAAAGCATGAAGGAAGTATACGATCATTATCACCCGAGATCTTAGTCTACTAGGATCTACAACTTATTCTCAGTTAGGAGAGGTATGAACATGAGTTCAATTCATCAACAAAGCATTAAGGAAGCAGCGGCATACATACGCGGGCAGAAGGGTGTCGAGCCCGAGGTCGGCCTGATTTTGGGTTCAGGACTCGGCGTGCTGGCCGAACTGATTGAGAATCCGGTCTCGATCCCGTACACGGACATTCCTCATTTTCCCGTATCGACTGTAGAAGGCCATGAAGGAGAATTGCTGCTGGGCACCATTCACAATCGACCTGTCGTTCTGATGAAGGGCCGGTTCCATATGTATGAAGGCTATGGTCCGGAAGTGACTGCTTTCCCGGTGCGCGTCATGAAAGAGCTGGGTGTGAAGAGTCTGCTCGTTACCAATGCGGCCGGCGGCATCAACACGTCCTTCGAGCCGGGTGATCTCATGCTGATCTCCGATCATCTGAACATGACAGGCACCAACCCGTTAATCGGGCCTAATGATTCGGATCTTGGCGTCCGGTTCCCGGACATGTCCCAGGCATACAGCCGTCAGCTTCGCCAATTGGCAAAAGAAGTTGCCGTGGGTCAAGGCGTTGCGCTGAGGGAAGGCGTCTATGCAGGTCTGCTTGGACCAACCTATGAGACACCTGCCGAGATCGTCATGCTGCGTACGCTAGGTGCGGATGCGGTTGGTATGTCCACCGTGTCTGAGGTCATTGTGGCCAGACATGCCGGCCTTGAAGTGCTGGGCATCTCTTGCATCAGCAACATGGCAGCCGGCATATTGGATCAACCGCTATCCCATGACGAGGTTATGGAGACAGCGGAGAAGGTCCGGGAGAAATTCCTTGCGCTTGTCATGGCCATTATCCCAAAAATGTAACATCATTCTAGTACGGGGGAGCTGTCTCATAAGTAGGTTTGCTCACTTGACGGACGGTTCGTCCGATTAAAAATGTGTCAAATAAAGAAATGGCGGTGCTCAGGATGTTATCTCCTTGCACCGCCATTTCTTGCTTTTTGGTCCGTTGCCTCTTGCTTGAGCAGATTATGGCCAAGCGAAAGCCATCCGACCTCTAGGCTCACTTTCGTCAGTCCTCGAAGCAGAAATCGCCGGAATCCCCGGTTATTCATCAACTGCCCAAACACACTCTCCGGTTCGACCATTCGCCGCACCGACAACGCATAGCCTTCCTCACTTCGAAGTTTCTCTCTCACTTGCTGCTTGTAACGAAGATACCTGAGACTTACGCTGATTTTCCCGGTTCCCTTGAGCTTTCGTGCAAGCAGCTTTGAATGAACACCCTTCGCAACTCACGCTTCGGTAGTGTCGCTTCCGTATTTCATATCCGCTTACCATCCGTTTCCTTACTTTCATAGCGAAACCGGAGCTTTCGCCCAGCCGCACACGTCCATGTATCTTCTGCTTCGTCGTACTGCCAGTTGTCTAGCTTGCTGATATCTTGTTGCCACTTCGGTTGACCGATTCATTGACGATGCGAACAAGATGATAAGGAGGAATGTCATCCTCCAAGTCCATTGGCAGATAAAGTTGGTCCATGGTATATTGAATGTACAAAGAAATCGTTCCTTTCGTAGATGGTGGGTCGCACTTCCATTTTACCAAGAAACGGTTTCTTTTCGTATGTCTAGAGTATGTTTTCGCACAACGTAGCGGAGAGGACGAAACGATTCCGGACAAGCGAGAGCGGTCGCCTTTGCCCCCGAATTTCATCCTTGCCTAGTACCATTTCAAGAAATTTGGGGGCAACAGTTATCATGAACGAGACAGACTCCCCGTAATTGCAACATCTTAGGTTAATTTTGGGAATAATGGTGTAGTAGAAGCTAAACCAAAACCAAAATCAGAGCTAAATTGCAAAGGAGAGTCTGTACTATGAAGGATACCATAAAATACGTAGGCTTAGACGTGTCGAAGGAAAATATTGCTGTATCTGTAGCTGATCCAGGAAGAGAAGGCGCTCGGTATTTGGGCACGATTCCTCATACCGAGTATCACATCTTGAAAGTATTGAGGAAGTTAGGCCAACCCAATGAATTAAGCGTTTGTTACGAGGCAGGTCCAACAGGATATCCTTTAGTTCGTTTGCTAACTGCACATGGATATGACTGCATTGTTATCGCCCCATCACTTATGCCTAGTCGTCCAGGAGAACGGGTAAAAACGGATCGTAGGGATTCGATGCGTCTGGCACAATTACTTCGAGCAGGTGAATTAACACGTGTGCATGTACCTACTCCAGAGGAAGAAGCGCTTCGTGATTTGGTACGAATGCGTGAAGATGTTAAGGAAGATCGAGCTCGAATCCGGCAGCGGATCGGGAAGTTTCTCCTTCGTCATCAGATTGCACCTAAAGAGCCACTTCGCCGCTGGACGGCTAAATACCGGTTATGGTTAGGACGTATTCCATTCGAGTCCGCTTCTCAACGTTTGGTTCTGCAGGAAATGCTGCATCAGATGGATGAAAATGAAGAACGTCTGAAGCGTTTGGAAGCAGCCATTCACGAAGAAGCCACGGAAGGGCACCACGCCCCCTTAATACAAGCCCTTCAAACCTTACGTGGAGTAGCTGAAACGACAGCAACAGGAATCGTAGCGGAAGTGTGTTCATTTACCCGGTTTGGTAATGCGAAGGCTTTCATGGGGTACACAGGTTTGGTGCCGAGGGAATACTCAAGTGGCCAAAGCCGATGGCAGGGAAACATTACGAAATCGGGGAATACCCACCTTCGTCGTTTATTGGTCGAATCCGCTTGGAGTTACCGCTATAAACCTGCGCTACAAGGAGAGTTAAAGAAACGTCAACAAGGAAAATCTCCTGAAATTCAGGCCATATCCTGGAAGGCACAGCATCGACTACATCGAAAATACACGAAAATGCTGTCAAAGGGTAAGCCTAGTGGCAAAGCAGTTGTGGCCGTGGCGCGTGAACTAAGTGGATTTATTTGGTCGATTGCCCGAGAACTTGAAGAGAAAGGGATAAATAGGTGATCACCATTCCTATTGGAATCTAGTCGTATTGTGAGAATGGTTGATTCAAGGTGATCCCGTTCCCCCAAAAACAGGTGGAAGATGAAAAACTGAGTTAGAAGGCAAAGGGAAAAGCCGTAAGAGAGAATCCACGTCCATCGCTATGTGCCATCCCTCCAAAGGAAACGACGCACGACAACAGTTCGTGGTGCACTCTCTGCAGACGGAGAGAAAACATGCGGTATACAAAACCCGCGGATATCAGACTGCTCACCGTTGATAGCTTTTGCCTTCTAGTTCAGTTTTTACACCCTCTCTTGTATAAAGGGGATTGGGAAAACAAGGGAGTTACAAACTGCTATTTGACAGGTCTCGTTCATATCAGCGATGGGAGGATCGATTCGTACACGGAGCGTCTCCTCACAGAAAAAGGGGGCATTCCGCCAGATCTAAGATCTTTTGGGACACCCCCTTTTTGCTTAAGATTCTAGAATGTATAGGTTTTCAGCGAAGCTATTTGCATTTATATGTTTTTGGGGCCCTCGCAAAGTATTTGGAATAAGTATCGAAGCATAGGCTCCACTTTGTTGGGGTATGGTATTGGGGTCCCCGCAAAGTATTTGGAATAAGCATCGAAGCATAGGCTCCACTTTGTGGGGCTATTCTGCGTTCCCTTAAGTTCAGGGCGATAATATTTCCTTGAAAACTGGAATAATTTGTTTTCATCCTGACGACAATGAATATCAGACCCGTTTCTTTTCGGGATGCTATTACGAATGTCAGGAGGGGATGGAAGTGAAAAAAGCGTTAATAGCTGGATTTCTGGTTCTATTTGTAGGGTTGTCCAGTGTAGCTGTACCAAGTTATGCAGAAAATAGCAAACCCGGCGAAGGATCATCTCAAGAGGAACTGGCACCAGGTGCTCGTTCTGCTATATTGCTGGATGCGGATACCGGAACCATTATTTACGAGAAAAACAGCCATGATAAGCTGCCTCCGGCGAGCATCACCAAGATCATGACGATGTTGCTTACGATGGAGGCCATCGACGAAGGACAATTGCAGTGGACGGATAAGGTGCGTACCAGCGAATATGCGGCCTCCATGGGCGGATCCCAGATCTTTCTTGAGCCTGGTGAAGAAATGACGGTGGATGAGATGCTCAAAGGCATTGCCATGGCATCAGGCAATGATGCTTCCGTCGCAGTGGCGGAGAAAATTGCCGGCTCGGAGGAAGCCTTTGTGAAGCTGATGAATGAGAAAGCAGCCGAGCTGGGAATGAAGGATACACATTTTGTGAACTGCAACGGCCTTCCTGCTGAGAATCATTATACTTCGGCCCACGACATTGCGGTCATGAGCCGGGAGCTGCTGAAATACGACCAGATCACCAAATATACGGGCGCCTATCAAGATTATTTGCGTAAAGATTCGGACAAACCGTTCTGGCTGGTCAATACGAACAAGCTGGTTCGATTCTACACTGGTGCTGACGGATTGAAAACCGGATACACGTCAGAGGCCAAATTCTGTTTATCGGCAACGGCCAAACGGGACGGACTGCGCGCTGTTGCTGTTGTGATGGGAGCTCTGGATACGAAGACGCGGAATAATGAAGTATCTCGCATGTTTGACTATGCCTTTTCCCAGTATTCGATGCATTCCATCTATAAACCGGGTGAAGTGTTAGGTATCGTGAAGGTCCAGAAGGGAACCGTGCCCGAGATCTCGATTCAAGCGGATAAAGATTACAGCGTGCTGGTTAAGAAGGGCGTAAAGAGTCCGGATATCCGTCATGAAATTCAGATGGAACCGAATTTGAAGGCGCCGGTAGCCGCCGGACAAGTTGTCGGCAAGCTAACCGTCTATCAAGGTGAACGCGTGGTGAAGGAGTTCGAGCTGACATCTCCTGTCGAGGTGAAGAAGGCCGGGTTCTGGAAGCTGTTCAAGCGGACAACCGGCAAGTTGTTTCATGTAGATTCATAGGAGTTTTCTTCTAGTTTTGTCGGGATGCAGGAATGTCTTTTTCAAATGTAGAAATCTTTGTTCATGTCAGGGAGGAGAGTGAGCAAACATGAATCTGCATGTTGATATGGAGCATCACAGGCATGTACTGATCGTCCGACTGTCCGGGGAACTGGATCATCATACGGCCGATCATGTCCGGATGCAGCTGGATGAAGCTATTCAGAGACGTCAAACAGAGCACTTGGTACTGAGCTTAAAGGACTTGGACTTTATGGACAGCTCAGGACTTGGGGTCATCCTGGGACGCTATAAATTCATCAAGCAAAAGGGCGGAAAGATGGCGGTATGCGATGTCAAGCCGCAGGTTTACCGCTTGCTTGAAATGTCGGGGCTGTTCAAGATCATGCCGATATATGAGAACGAGGGCACGGCACTCTCGGGTTTGGAGGTAGTGTCATGAGTGAAGGAAAAGCACAGCATAATTTTATGACTCTGCAGTTTGCCGCAAAGTCGGAAAACGAATCCTTTGCCCGTGTCGCCGTGGCTGCGTTCATCTCCCAGATGGATCCCAACATGGATGAGCTGAGTGATCTCAAAACGGTGGTCTCCGAAGCGGTCACAAACAGCATTATCCACGGGTACGATAGTGATTCGGAAGGGATTGTCAGGATTGAAGCCTCCATAGACGGGGATATGATTACGCTGTGCATTGAAGATTCCGGCCACGGGATCGAAGACTTGGAAATGGCCAAGCAGCCGCTCTATACATCAAAGCCAGAGCTGGAGCGATCCGGTATGGGATTCACCATCATGGAAAATTTCATGGACGAATTTGAAGTGGTCAGCGAACCAGGCAACGGTACGTCGATCAAAATGAAAAAGAGGATCGAATCTAAGAAAGCTTTATATAATTAGGGGTTGGACAAATGGATGCCGATGTGAAGAAAACTTCGCAGACTTATTTGGACGACGCGGAGGTCAAACGACTCATTGCACTTAGCCAAAGCGGGGATAATGTCGCCCGGGACACGCTCGTCAACTGTAATATTCGTCTTGTCTGGTCTGTCGTTCAGCGGTTTATGAACCGGGGGTATGAGCCTGATGATCTGTTTCAGATCGGCTGTATCGGTCTCCTCAAATCCGTGGACAAGTTCGATCTCAGTTATGACGTAAAGTTCTCGACCTATGCCGTACCGATGATCATCGGAGAAATTCAGCGTTTCTTAAGAGATGACGGGACCCTCAAGGTCAGCCGATCGCTTAAGGAAATGGCCAACAAAGTCAGGAAGAAGCGGGACGAGCTGTCCAAGCAGCTCGATCGTCTTCCAACGGTGAAAGAGGTTGCCGAAGAGCTTGGGGTAACCCCCGAGGAAGTGGTGTTTGCCCAGGAGGCGAATAAACCGCCAACCTCGATTCATGAGACCGTATTTGAAAATGACGGGGATCCCATAACGCTAATGGATCAGATAGCTGATGAATCGCAAGAACGATGGTTCGACAAGCTGGCCTTGAATGAAGCAATAGGTGGCTTGACCGAACGGGAGCGGCTCATTGTTTATCTGCGGTATTACCGGGATCAGACGCAGTCGGAAGTTGCCAGCCGGCTGGGCATATCCCAGGTGCAGGTATCGCGACTTGAGAAAAAAATATTGCAGAGCATACGGAACGAGATCGCGCAGTAGCGGGCCTCAGCCGTTATTCGAAAGTCTGCTCAAACTTAACGCCGCCCTTAGGGACGGCGTTTTTTCATTTTTTAGTAAACCTTTTGGTCGTTTGGCGGATAAGAAAGTATGGTAAATCCGAGTAGAAACGAGAGAGATTTCCCATACTAACGGTAATCTAGCAGTAAAGGAGTGTTTCGGATGAAGGTTAATCCCACTCCGACGGTGTTTCTGCAGCTAAGGAGCCGCATACGGTTACCAAGAGACCAGACCGTCAAACTAGGTGATGTCGCCTTCATTGTCTGCGAACCCGAATGGGAGAGACGGCTTAGAGCCCTGCCGCTTACGCAGCCGAAGGATATCGATGGCAACCGCCTTGTCATGGATCTGATTCAAATCATCCCGAAGATTCAAGCCTTGATTCCGGGTGCCCATATCGAACCGATGGGAAACCATCATACCCTGGTGGAGCTTGTCGGTCCAGAGAGCAAGCGATCAAAATTGTGGTTCCCGCTCATTTGGCTGCTCTTGTTTTTCGGTTCGGCTCTGACCATTATGAATTTCCATGCCGACGTCAACATGCTCGAGGTACAGATCCGAATCGTCGAAATGGTGACGGGGAAAAGAGACGAGCATCCCTATTTGTTCCAGATTGCATACTCGCTGGGGCTCGGATTCGGCATGACGGTGTTCTTCAATCATTTGTTCAAGAAAAAATGGAATGAAGAACCGACCCCGCTTGAGGTGGAAATGTACCTCTATCAGGAAAATCTGGATCAGTTCGTGGTCGCCGAAGAATATCGGAAAATGAACGCCGGAGCCGATACGACAGGTAAGGAACCATGATGTTGTCCATTCTGCAAGGGATATTCACCTGTGTTCTTGGCGTAGCTGGGGGCATCGCCGTCGGCGGGGGAGTCATTGCGCTCATCATCGTGCTGGACATCATCCCGAGATTGTCCCAACTGACGGCAACTTATAGCCGGGTCCATTGGTATGAAGGGGCTTTAATAGCGGGATCTTTTATCGGCACGGTGGCCGATTTCTGGAGATGGTCCGTTCCATTGGGACCGGTTGTGAGTACCGTGATCGGATTGATGTGCGGGATTTTCATCGGCATGCTGGCAGCGGCATTGACGGAAGTATTGAACGTATTGCCGATTCTGGCCAAGCGGCTCCGGTTGACGGGGTATTTGTTTGGTCTTCTTATGGCGATGGTGGCAGGCAAGGTGGCGGGCTCTCTGTTCGACTGGTTTGTTTACAACAAGTGATAGTTATGGCTAGGAGGTAGGTTATGGACGAGAAAACAACACATAACGGCGAACTGGAAACCGATATTCCGATCATTCCCCCATCGGAGATCAAAGCGTTGGAGGAAAAAGAGCTGAGGGAGAAGAGGGAGGCCGAAACCTCCGACAGTACCGAGGAATCCGTCATCTACTGGCAGCAAACGGACCATGTTCCCGCGAAGCTGAGTGAACTGAAAAAAGTGCTTAAGGAAGTTATCGGTCTTGGGGTTTCTTTTGATGTGATATTCCGTGAAATGAACTTTGCCGGCAGAAATGCGGGGCTTCTCTTCTTAAACGGCTTCACGAATGATGTCGTGGTGACGGATATATTGACAAGGCTGACGTACCTGACACCAGAGGATGTGAGCAACCAGGCACTTACCGAGATGATGACCCGCTATATTCCCCATGTCCAAGTGGAGCGGGATACAAGACTCAGCAAAGTGATTAACGAAGTGCTCTCCGGTATATGTGCGCTGTTCATTGAGGATGCGCATTCCGCCATCTTGTTGGATACCCGGAAATATCCTGTGCGCGGGCTCGAAGAGCCTGCGGTGGAACGCGTTGTTCGCGGCGCAAGGGACGGGTTTACGGAGACGCTCGTTACCAACGTGAACCTGGTGCGAAGACGGGTTCGCGATCCGGGACTGCACATAGAGGTCATGAAGGTCGGAAGACGGACGAGAACGGACGTATGCCTGGTTTTCATTGATGACATCGCGGACCGTACCCAAGTTGAGGCGATTCGCAGCAAAATCCAGGAAGTGGATTTAGAGGGGCTTCCTCTCGGTGATAAGCAGCTCGAAGAAGCAATTGTGAACAAAGGCTGGCACCCTTTTCCGCTGGTCAGATATTCGGAACGGCCGGATGTTGTATCCTCCCATCTGCTTGAAGGCCGAATTGTTATCATGGTAGATACTTCGCCGAGCGTAATGATCATGCCAACCACATTCCTGGATCTCTGCCAGCATGCCGAGGAGAATCGTCAGACCCCGTTTATGGGAACGTACCTGCGCTGGATACGTTTTATAGGCATTTTTGCATCCATGTTCCTGCTCCCGCTGTGGATGCTGCTGGTTGTCCATCCTGAACTGAAACCACCGGGACTTGATATCATCGGTCCGCATGAGAATTCTAAAATTCCGATTATCCTGCAGTTTCTGATTGTTGAATTCGGCGTGGATTTGCTCCGCTTGGCTGCCGTGCATACGCCGACACCGTTAGCGTCGGCGATGGGTTTGATCGCTGCGATTTTGATCGGCGATATTGCTGTTAAGACCGGATTGTTTGTTAACGAGGTCGTCCTGTATATGGCGGTGGCGTCCATTGGGATGTACGCGACCCCGAGTTATGAGCTGGGACTTGCCAACCGGATGGTCAGGCTGCTCCTTCTGCTTGCAACAGCCCTGTTCGCGGTCAAGGGCTTTGTCATCGGGACGACGCTTCTGATTCTGCTCCTGACGACCCACCGTTCCTACAACTCGTCTTACTTGTGGCCGTTTATACCATTTAGTGCAAAAGCGATGGGCGAAATTTTGTTCCGCAAACCGCTGCTTCTGTCAAGAAGACGCCCGGCTATCAACAAAACGCGTGACAACACCAAAATGGGCCCTGAAATGAATCCGAGAGGCGAGCATTAACAATAACACAAATGTTGTGTTGAAAAATCCATTTTGATTACCTTCCGTTGTCTGCTATACTGTGAACAATTATTCGATTACCCTAATTTTGAATCAATGGATCGGAGGAATTGTAAGCATGTTTTTACACGGTACTAGCAAGATTAACGATCAGGGGCATTTGGAAATCGGCGGGTGTGACACATCCGATTTAAAAGCTCAATATGGAACACCACTATATATTGTAGACGAGCAGTCGGTCCGTAATCGCTGCCGGGAATACATTGAGGCCTTCAAGGCGTCCGGTTTGAAGTTCCAAGTCGCGTATGCCAGTAAGGCGTTTTGCGTGATGGCTATGTGTCAATTGGCTGATCAGGAAGGGATGTCGCTTGACGTTGTTTCCGACGGAGAGCTGTACACCGCACTAGAGGCCGGGTTTCCGGCGGAACGGATTCATTTCCACGGAAATAATAAAACGCCGGATGAGATTGAGATGGCGCTGGATGCGGAAATCGGCTGTTTCGTTGTCGATAACGTAGTTGAACTGCATATGCTGCAAGCGATTGCTGCCGAGAAGAACCAGAAGGTCAACATTTTGCTTCGTGTGACACCGGGAGTTGAGGCACATACGCATGAGTATATCTCAACAGGCCAAACGGATTCGAAATTTGGCTTCGATATCGGCAACGGCTCAGCTTATGAAGCGGTGAAGCTTGCCGAGGCTCAAGCGAATATTCATCTGATGGGCATTCATTCCCATATCGGCTCCCAGATTTTTGAGGTGGAAGGGTTTCAGATGGCTGTTCAGCGCGTAGCTGAATTTGCAGCTTCCGTGAAAGAAGGTTTGGGGGTTGTATTCAAGGTCGTGAATTTGGGCGGCGGCTTCGGAATCCGTTACGTGGATGGCGATACGCCGCTTCAAGTATCCCAGTATGTAAAAGCGATCACGGATGCCGTGAAAATCCATTTTGCGGGCCTTGGTTCCGAGCTTCCTGAAATATGGGTCGAACCAGGCCGGAGTATTGTTGGTGACGCAGGCACCACCCTCTACACAGTGGGCACAAGCAAGGATATTCCCGGGGTCCGTAAATACGTTGCCGTAGACGGCGGAATGACGGACAACCCGCGTCCGGCGCTGTACGAATCGAAATATGAAGCGCTGCTCGCGAACCGGGCGAATGAGAAGCCGGAAGAAACGGTATCCATTGCCGGCAAGTGCTGTGAGAGCGGAGACATGCTCATCTGGGATCTGGAGCTTCCGAAGGTGGCAACAGGCGATTTGCTGGCCGTATCCTGCACAGGCGCATACAACTATTCCATGGCTAGCAACTACAACCGGATCCGTAAACCTGCGGTTGTATTCGTGAAGGACGGACAGAGCAAGCTGGTGGTACGCCGCGAGTCGCTTGCGGACATCATCAGCCACGACGTAGTGCCGGCAAGTGTAACGAAAGAAACCGTAACGAGCTAAACGGATGTTTGTTTTACGGCTCTAATATCCTAGAGGGCCCGCCAATGCCACCGGCTGCGGTCAGGGCTCTTTGGCATGCCTTGGACTTGATATGGAATGTGCAAACGGGGACAAGATCATTTTGCTTCGAGGCTCAATTCATAGTAAACTATAGAATGCATTGTAAAAAAATCGATTGAAGCGTTCTAATAACGGAAGGAGATAACACATATGGCTAAAAAAGCGAAGATCACATTGGAGAACGGCAAAGAGGTAGTGCTGGATCTGTTTGAGAATGATGCACCGAACACGGTAGCTAATTTTGAGAAATTGGCAAACTCCGGGTTTTATAACGGTCTTGTATTCCACCGCGTAATCCCTGGGTTCGTGGCTCAAGGCGGTTGCCCACAGGGAACGGGAACAGGCGGTCCTGGCTATACAATCAACTGCGAGATCAACCCTAACAAGCATGAGCGTGGCAGCTTGGCCATGGCGCATGCTGGCCGCAACACGGGCGGAAGCCAGTTCTATGTATGCTACGAGCCGCAGCCGCATTTGGACGGACAACATACGGTGTTCGGTAAAGTCGTTGAGGGCATGGAGTACGTGGATGCATTCAAAGGCCGTGACAAAATGGAAAAAGTAGAAGTATACGAAGCATAAAAATAGCTTCTGTACAGGACAGGCTCACTCTTAAGGGTGAGCCTGTTTTTATTGTTATTCCGGGGAGGGATTACGCAGGGTCAGGAAATAATTCACGAAGCTCTTCCGGAACAGGCCGACTTTTACGAGTATGCACATCCATCGCCACACTGGTAACGGCGGCATCGGCGCAAAGCTCTTCCTGTTCGTTGTAAATCTTCTGAATCAGCACATAACTTGTACGACCCATAGAATGCGGTTCGGTCACGATGGTCAGCCGTTCGCCTTGGCCGCACTCCTTGCGGTAGTTGATGTTGATATTGACGGTAACGGTCTGGACGCCAAGCCGTTTCAGCATATCATATTGAAGACCTCCTGCTTCATACCATTCCTCACGGCCCCACTCCAGATATTCCAGGTATTTGGCGTTGTTTACATGTCCGTTCACGTCGATTTCCGTTGGACGGACGATAATGTCCAGCGAAGTTTTCATCGCAGCTCGCTCCTTTTTAACTGTATCTAGTTCCCGTGTTTATCCTACTAAACTGTTCTCTCTATGGGAAGTATTCTCCTTCTGCAGTCAATACACATATTGGCAAATAAAGTTATGAACTATAAAATAGTTAGTTGTTTTTTCTTGCAATTATTAAAAGGTGGTGATAAGATTCTTCATAAGATCAAACAATTTCATATGTTTTATCCTTCGGGGCAGGGTGAAATTCCCTACCGGCGGTGATGAACGCAGTGATTGAGCTTTTGAAAGCAGATGGCTGCGTCTTAGTCCGTGACCCGGATATGCGTGTGTTGTTACACACCGTATGCGGTGGACCTGGTGAAAATCCGGGACCGACAGTATAGTCTGGATGGGAGAAGGAGTGAGAGACACATAAGCAACATGTGCTATTTGTGTCTACGCACACAACGTGATATGCGTTATGTGCAGGTTTTCACATGCAATTCAAACCTGTGCTTGCGATGATTGGATGTCGCCGGTTACGGATTTGGGTCGTTTGTTATAGGCAAAACCTGCATTTATGACGGTTATTTAGTGTGTCAATGATTAACTTCCATCAAACCCTGTTAAGGATTCCCCGAATCTTTGGCAGGGCTTTTTTATGTGAACATTGGGAAAGGGGCATGTTTACCATGGATATCGTCAACGATGAATTCTATATGTCACTTGCGCTGGACCTAGCTGAACGTGCTCAGGGTCAAACCGGGATAAATCCGGTTGTCGGCTGTGTCGTTGTTAAGGATGGTGCGCTTGCAGGGGTGGGAACGCATTTGGAGCGCGGAACACCGCACGCTGAGGTTCATGCCCTAAATATGGCTGGCAGCAAAGCTGCGGGCAGTACGGTGTATGTGACACTGGAGCCCTGCAGTCACTATGGTACGACGCCGCCCTGCAGCGAGAGGCTGATTGCCGAGGGTGTTCAGCGAGTGGTTGTTGCTTGCGAGGACCCTAATCCTCTGGTTGCGGGCAAAGGGATTCAAATGCTGCGCGCAGCGGGAATCCGGGTTGAGACCGGTGTCCTTAAGGAACGTGCGCTTCGCTTGAACGAAACCTTCATTAAGTTCATTACGACGGGTCTGCCCTTCGTAACGTTAAAGACGGCCAGCACGCTGGACGGCAAAATCGCTTCGAAAACCGGCGATAGCAAGTGGATATCCAATGAAGAATCAAGAGAGCTTGTGCATACGCTGCGTCATCGCCATCAAGGCATCATGGTTGGCGTGTCAACAGTTATCGCGGATAATCCGAGCCTGACAACGAGACTTGGTGTGAAAGGTTTGCATCCGATTAGGATCATCGTGGATTCCAGCCTGCGAATCCCGCCCGACAGCCATGTCGTGACAGACGGATCGGCGCCAACGTGGATCTTGACGACGGAGAAGGCCGATGAGTCGAAGCGGATCGGGCTGGAAGAGCTGGGCGTTCAGGTCATCCCCTGCGGGCCAGGTCCACGTGTGGATCTGAAGGCTGGGCTGGCGAAGCTGGGACAGAAGGGGATTGCCTCCATTTTGCTGGAAGGTGGCGGTACTCTAAATGGCTCGATGCTGGAACAGAAGCTGGTGGATCGGCTCATCCAGTTTATCGCCCCTAAGATTATCGGAGGGTATGATGCACCTGGAAATTACATGTTCAGCGGGTATGAACAGATGGACCAAGCGATTATGCTGACAGGACTTGAGACGGAAAGACTGGGCGACAATATTTATGTCACCGGGATTCCGGTCTGGAAATAAGGAGAAAGAAAGGAGGGAAGCCTGTGTTTACTGGATTGGTTGAGGAGATCGGCGAAATGAGGCGTATCGGACGGAAAGGCGAAGCCATGCTGCTGAGCATTTCCGCTAGCCGGATCATGAATGATTTAAAGCTGGGGGACAGCGTATCCGTTAATGGCGTCTGCTTGACAGCCACAACGATTGACAAAGGAATATTTACGGTCGATGTGATGCCGGAAACCTACAGAAATACGAACCTTAAGGAACTGCAGCCAGGCGGAAAGGTGAATCTGGAACGGGCAATGGCGGCCGGAGGTCGATTTGGAGGCCATATCGTTCAGGGGCATGTGGATGGCGTCGGCGTCATTCGGAATGTGCAGGCAGATCAGAATGCCGTAGTATACGAGATTGCGCCCGCGAGTGGGGATGTATTCAAATATATCATTCCGAAGGGCTCCGTCACACTGGATGGAATCAGCTTGACCGTTGTCAAAACAACAGATTCCTCCTTTACGGTATCCATCATCCCCCACACGCTGGCGGAGACGGTGCTGGCATATAAAAAAGCAGGCGATACGATTAATATCGAATGCGACATTTTAGGAAAATATGTAGATCACCTGCTGCATTACGGCTCAGAGAGGGCCGGGAGCAGAGGCGGGACAAAACCGGGAATCAGCAGGGATTATCTTGCAGAGCATGGATTTGCCTAAGCCGAGTGCTTCACATAGAGTCTCCATGAGAAGAAGGAGGAGTAGCGATGGATGAGCGCTTTTCATTTCATACAATCGAAGAGGCGTTAACCGATTTGAAGGAAGGCAAGGTCGTCATTGTCGTAGACGATGAAGACCGTGAGAATGAGGGCGATTTTATCGCATTAGCTGATATGGCAACTCCGGAGGTCATTAATTTTATGATCACCGAAGGCAGAGGGCTGGTATGTTTGCCCATGACGCAGGCCAGAGCTCAGGAGCTCGACCTCAAACCGATGGTTACCCAAAATACGGATTATCATGGAACGGCCTTTACGGTCTCCATTGATCATAAGGATACCACGACAGGCATCTCGGCCTATGAGCGGTCCATCACCGTCAAAGGTATCTTGGATTCGAATGCATCTGCATCCGATTTCCGAAGACCGGGTCATATGTTCCCACTGATCGCAAAAGATGGAGGCGTCCTGCGCCGGGCAGGGCATACGGAGGCCGCTGTCGATCTTGCCAGATTGAGCGGGTCCTATCCGGCCGGCGTCATCTGCGAGGTAATCAAGGAAGACGGTACAATGGCACGGCTGCCGGACCTTGTGGAGATTGCGAAGAAGCATGATCTGAAGCTGATCAGCATCAAGGATCTGATTCATTACCGCAATGAAAAAGAAAAGCTGGTCCAGCGAGAGGTAGCTGTGCGGATGCCGACCGATTTCGGCGTGTTTCAAGCGGTTGCCTACACCAACGACGTGGACAATAAAGAGCATGTAGCTTTGGTAAAAGGGGAGATCGATGGGAATGAGCCTGTCCTCGTACGCGTGCATTCCGAGTGCCTGACAGGAGATGTGTTCCACTCCCATCGCTGCGATTGCGGTCCCCAATTCGAGGCGGCCCTCCGCCAAATCGATGAAGCGGGCAGAGGCGTTCTTCTCTACATGCGCCAGGAGGGGCGGGGCATCGGCTTAATCAACAAACTGAAAGCCTACAAGCTCCAGGAGGAGGGACTCGACACGGTAGACGCCAACCTGAAGCTCGGCTTTGCGGCAGATCTGCGTGATTACGGCATCGGAGCCCAGATCCTGAAGGATTTGGGGATCAGAAAAATTCGCTTGCTGACAAACAATCCACGCAAAATCAAAGGCCTCGAAGGATACGGCTTGGAGGTGGTCGAGCGCGTTCCGATCCAAATGCCGGAGAACGAGGATAACACGGGCTACCTGCATACCAAGCAAGCCAAGCTCGGGCATATGCTGAAATTCAACGATATTGAGCAGAACGAGAGCACCAATTAATCACCACATCACAAAAGGTCAATCATGTGGGGAGGTTTGCCTCATGGAACGACCCAGCGAAGAGGACGGAATGCTGCTGGAGAAGCGGTAGCGGTCGCCTTTAATCCTGATTTCTTCCCTCCAGAAAATAGATCATGAAATCAGGAGTTAACAGCGATCGGAAGCAGCAGCCGTCAGCGCAGCGGACAACCACATCGATGTTATCCCAAATCCCATGTTTGACCTTATATAAACTCCAAACCGAAAGGAAGTTTTCTATTATGGCAACTATATTTGAAGGTAAATTAGTATCCGAGGGATTAAAGTACGGTATCGTCGTAGGTCGTTTCAACGAGTTCATCACCAGCAAGCTGCTGAGCGGCGCACTGGACGCATTGAAGCGACACGGCGCACAGGAGAACGAAGTGGATGTCGCGTGGGTGCCGGGAGCGTTTGAAATCCCGCTCATCGCCCAAAAAATGGCAGAAAGCGGCAAATACGATGCAATCATCACCTTGGGAACCGTCATTCGCGGCTCTACCACGCACTATGATTATGTGTGCAACGAAGTGGCCAAGGGGGTATCCGCAATTAACCTGAAGACCGGTGTACCAACGATTTTCGGTGTCGTCACGACGGAGAATATCGAACAAGCCGTGGAGCGTGCGGGAACGAAGGCTGGCAATAAAGGTTGGGATTCCGCGATGGCAGCGATCGAGATGGCGAACTTGACGAAAAGCCTAAAATAGTGCTTATTTAATGTAGTGCTCTTTTTTAGAGCACTGCATTTTATTTTTTGGCGGGAGGATTCACCGTGACCGTATTATACAAGCTGGAAACGTTTGAAGGACCGCTCGATCTGCTGCTGCATTTGATTGATAAAGCGGAAATCGACATCCAGGATATTCCCGTCAGCGAGATTACCGAACAATACATGGCCTATTTGCACAACATGCAGGAGCTGGAGCTGGAGATTACGAGTGAGTTTCTGGTGATGGCTGCAACGCTGCTGTCTATAAAAAGCAAGTTATTGCTTCCGAAGCCTCCGGTTATCGAGATGGACGAGTTTGATTTTTATGAAGAAGATGACATGGATCCGAGAGCAGAGCTTATTGCCAAGCTGATCGAATACCGCAAGTACAAAGGCATCGCCCGCCATTTGCATGAGAAGGAATGGGAACGCAGTTTAATTTATTCCAAGGAAGCCGAAGACCTCACGCCTTACATGCCGGAAGTGGAAGAGAATCCGGTGCAGGGATTACATATTTCGGATTTGATCGCTGCTTTTCAAAAAGCATTAAGCAAAGCAGTCAAACGCACATCGTATGCCCGCATTCAGCGGGATGAAATATCGGTTAAGGACCGGATTCGTCAGGTCATGGATGCCCTGGAGGAGGTTGGGCCGGGAGGCAGGATCCTGTTCTCCAAGCTGCTTCACGAAGAGATGGTACGGCATGAAATTGTGGTAACCTTCCTGGCCATTTTGGAACTGATGAAAATGAAGCAAATTTTGTGCTACCAAGAGAAGTTGTTTGAAGATATCGTCATGGAGTGGAGAGGGGAAGGACGCATTGATGGATTATCCGAAGCTGAAATCGATTATTGAGGGGCTTCTGTTCCTGTCGGGAGAAGAGGGCTTGTCGGTTAGGCAAATTGCTGAGATCACCGAGCAGTCGGATGGCCTGGTTGGCGAAGCGCTTGAGGACATGAAGGAAGAATGGGAGCGTTACGAGCGGGGGATTCAGATCGTACAGATTGCGGGGAGCTACAAAATCGCTACGCTGGCCGAACATGCTCCATATTTTGAGCGCCTGGCGTATTCGCCTTCCCGTTCTTCCTTGTCACAAGCCGCACTCGAAACACTCTCCATCGTTGCCTATCGTCAACCGATTACGCGTGTAGAGATTGAAGACATCCGCGGTGTCAAGGCCGAACGGGCGATCCATACGCTGGTAAGCAAAGGACTGATCGAGGAAGTCGGACGGGCCGAGGCGATTGGCAGACCGATTTTGTATGGAACAACCAAGTCTTTCCTGGAATATTTCGGACTTGCCAATATCAAGGATTTGCCGGAGCCGTCGCAATTTGAGGATAATGATAATTTGGAAGAGGAAACGCAGCTGTTGTTCGATAAGCTTGACGGTCGTCAACTTACGTTTGATGATGTAGAGGAAAGTTAGCCATTATACAACACAATAGGCTGTAATAGAATCCTGGGCGTGGAGAAATCCACCATCCGGGATTTTTTAATGTCACTTGCGAAAATTTGAAATCAGGGACTTGGAATCGTTTCGCATCATTTGGGGGCACTTTTGCCATACTAAGGCAAGCGGATTACATTTTACTAAGTACGTTTTGGGGGTTACTTCGTGAGGGTATGGATCTTTCTGGCGGTCGGTTTGGTCGTTCTCCTCATCGTATTGCTGGTCGTTGTGCTGAGCTCCAAGGTAACGATTAAGCTGGATGTGGTTCTAAGAAAAGATGAATATAAATTGTTGGCGGAAATTAAAATGATCTTCGGATTGATTACGCGGAAATATGAAGTCCCCTTTCACCTGGCAAACGGTGGGATCGAGTTTAAGAAGGATACCGTTCCCGTAGAGCAGGGGATTCCCCTCCATTCAAAAGAGCAGGAGGATCCTTCAAGCAGAACTATTCGATACAGGGACTATGCGCGGGCATTGTGGTCTACAAAAGGTTTCAAAAAATGGACGAGACAGACGATGGCGGCCGTTCATCTCATGGATGTGCGCTGGTCAACCCGGATTGCGCTTGAGCATGCGGCCGATACAGCGGTAGCGACCGGGCTGCTGCATGGCATCAAGCATACGCTTCTGGGATGGATGTCGTATCGCCTAATCATGGAAGAGATGCCCCAAATCGATGTGGTGCCAATCTTTAACGGTCCTCCGCAAATTTCCACAGAGCTAAACTGCATAGCGAAAATCTCCTGCGGAAAAGCTATGTATGCTGGACTGGTACTTATAGTTCGCGTGTTAAAGGTGAAAGGAGGAATTAGATCATGGCAGAACACCCTATTCAAGGCTTGATGCAAACGGCTATGGAAAACATCAAGGGAATGGTGGACGTTAATACGATTGTAGGCGACCCGGTGAATACGCCTGACGGCAGCGTTATCCTGCCAATCAGTAAAGTGGCTTTTGGTTTCGCTGCCGGCGGTAGCGACTACAACGTTGAGGCGGGAGGCACCCACTCAACTACCACGAACGGGACGCATCACGATCACAGCGCCCTTCCTTTTGGCGGTGGCAGCGGCGGTGGCGTGTCCATTCGGCCGATTGCTTTCCTGGTCGTGGGTAAAGAAGGCGTGCACATCGTGCCGCTCGACAATCAAACCCATCTGTTTGAACGGATTATTGATGCGACACCGTTTTTACTCGATCAAATCCAGTCGATGTTTCAATCAGGCAGCAATGCCGCGAACGACACCACGCCTCCGCCTGCGTACTGATGGAGCAAGCAAATCCCTTTCGTTCACAGCGAAAGGGATTTTTGCTGTGAAGATTAGTGGATTTATAAGCTTTCAGCCGAGGCTAAACTCAAACCGATCATTGCTGGAAAAACTTCACTTTAATGGGGGGCGGTCTTGGTGAAAGTACGTCGACAGACGTTTCTATTGCGAAATGGACATACCTTTAGCGTGAACGACATATACTTGTACAAGATTTCTGAACACCGGAGGATAAGATGATGAAAATGAAATGGACGAACTGCAAGTCTTTGTTATCCATGTTAATTGCCATAAGCTGCTTGCTGGTTACGGCTGTCCCCGTGCATGCAGATCATGAGAATGGCCCCACCAATCATGCGCAGGCAGCTGCACTGATTGATGTCACTTCCGGTAGAGTGCTGTACAGTAAGAACGGGGACGAGCGTTTGAGAATCGCAAGCCTGACCAAGATCATGACGGCCATCGTGGCAATTGAACACGGCAAGCTGGATGATCGCGTCAAGGTCTCCAAAAATGCTTTTGCCAAAGAGGGCTCCTCGATCTTCCTGAAGCTTGGTGAGGAGATGACGCTTGAGAATTTGCTGTACGGCTTAATGCTGCGATCAGGCAACGATGCCGCGACGGCGATTGCCGAACATGTCGGGGGGACGGAAGAAGGCTTTGTGTTGCTGATGAACGAGAAGGCGGCAGGGCTCGGCTTGACGAACTCGCATTTTATGAATCCCCATGGACTGGATCATGATGAACATTACTCTTCTGCTAATGACGTAGCCAAACTGACGGCGTATGCCCTCAAGAACCCTGTCTTTAGCGAGATTGTCAAAACCCCGACGAAGAAAGCGCCCAATCCAAATGAAGCGTGGGACTACAAATGGGATAACAAAAACAAGATGCTTCGTTTCTACGAGGGCGCGGACGGCGTCAAAACCGGTTACACCAAAAAAGCATTCCGCTGCCTGGTGAGCTCTGCCACCCGAAACGGTCAGCAGATTGCGGCGGTCACGCTGAACGACGGCAACGATTGGAATGATCATTCCAAGATGCTGGATTACGGATTTGCCCATTTTCCACTGAAAAAGGTTACGGAGAAAGGGCAGAAGATCCAGGGCTATCCACTCGTCACGGGCAGTTCCTTTACGTATGCGTTCGCGCATGATGAGGAAGCACGCTTGGTGAAGAAACTGGTCTTGCATAAAGCGAGCACACCCGACTTGTCTTTCGGACTACGGGGTCATATTGAACTGCTGCTCGATAATGTCAGCATCGGCAAAATTCCAGTCTATGCGGAAGGAAGCAAGCTTCCTGAAGTCCCTGAGGTCTTGCAGAAGTCCAGAAGCACATCCGGACCACTCGGTTCGTTGTCGCTGTGGCAGTCTGCAGGAGAAGTGCTTAGGCATCTGTTCAGGGCCAAATCATAACTAGCCTTCGCTAAAGAGATCGTGGATTCTCACGGAGCGGGGGCAGCAAACGGGGGCGAAGAGATGATCAATTTGATTTGGATGGGGATGATACTGATCGGCGTTTGCTTTGCGGCAGTGAACGGGAACATCGAAAGTGTTACAAAAGCCGCATTTGACGGAGCCCAGACGGGAGTGACTGTCTCCTTCGGTCTCATCAGCATACTGGTGTTCTGGCTTGGCATGATGCGCCTGGCAGAGGACGCGGGCCTGCTGAAGAAGGTTGCCAAGCTGCTGGGCCCGGTTGTCCGCTTCCTGTTCCCGGATGTACCGAAGAATCATCCCGCTATGGGATATATACTGTCTAACATGAGCGCCAATTTGTTCGGTCTGGGCAATGCGGCAACTCCGATGGGAATCAAAGCGATGCAGGAGCTTCAGAAGTTAAACCCGGATAAGGAAACAGCTTCTCCGGCGATGTGTACGCTGCTTGCATTAAACACGGCCAGCATTACGCTGATACCGACAACGCTAATCGCAATCAGGTTGAATTATGAGTCCGCTAATCCTTCGGAAATCGTCGGTACCACGCTTTTGGCCACTGCGATTGCAACGGCGGCCGCCATAATGGCTGACCGATGGTATCGAAGACGGACGATACGCCGCCAGAAGCCGCCGGGAATCGGTACAAGCCTGAACCCGGATGTGAAGGGGTGATGAGGGTTGCTATCATGGATTAATCTCGTATCCGCTTGGTCTATTCCCATTATTATCGCATTCATTCCGCTTTATGCTTATACGCGCAAAGTGCCCGTATATGAATCGTTTGTGGATGGAGCCAAGGACGGCTTCTCCACAGCGATTGGGATTATCCCGCACTTGGTCGGCATGATGGTTGCCATTAGCGTATTTCGGTCTTCCGGTGCGCTTGAGTTTTTTGTGGGTTGGACGGGCCCCTTTCTGCAATCGCTAGGGGTACCGAGCGAGATTTTGCCTTTGGGAATTCTCAGGCCGTTGACGGGCACAGGCTCTCTCGCTTACACGACTGAATTGATTCGGGCATATGGTCCGGATTCCATGATTGGCCGAATTGCTTCGACCATACAAGGAAGCACGGACACGACTTTGTACGTTCTGACCGTCTATTTTGGCGCCGTCGGAATCCGCAATGGCCGGTATGCGCTGAAGGTGGGGCTGTTCTCCGATTTGATCGGTTTTATTGCGGCGATTGCCGTATGTCTGCTGGTGTTCGGATAATTAAGACATGCGGGCTGTCTGAGTAAGACGGAGCGTTTTTTCTATGTAACAGGACGTATGCCTATACCCTCGATTCCATCGCGTCATATACTGCTGCAGTTACAAATTGTAGTAGGGGTGATGCAATGGAATTCGAGGGTTTTGTTATTCATCATACCGTGTGCGAGCGGGAACCGCGGAACTGGGATTTTAAAATCCATCAGGACGGCTCGGTCTCTTCTTCATCCATGCTGGTTCAGCCGGGACAGATTCACATCTGTCTTGAGGGCGACTTCAATATTGGCTACCAGTCCATGTCGCTGGACCAGAAAACACAGCTGTTTACCGCCAGCAAAATCATTTTGGAGCTATCCAGACTCCATGATATTTCCCCGTTATACTTGTTTCCTCACTCCGACACCTGTCCCGGGGCACATTTTCCATGGAACGCGCTTGTGATTTATCCTGTCGATGGTTATCATTAGGAATGAGGTGACCTAACGAACATGGAGAGATTACAGAAAATTATGGCACAGGCCGGAGTCGCTTCCCGCCGCAAGTGCGAGGAATTGATTCTTGAAGGCAAGGTGCAGGTAAACGGAGAGACCGTTACCGAACTCGGCACAAAGGCCGATCCAGCCCAGGATATCATTACGGTTTCAGGCAAACCGATTAAGAATGAGAAAAAGGTATACATTATGCTGAATAAGCCAAAGGGAGTCATTACAAGCGCTTCTGATCCCGAAGGCCGAAAAATTGTATCGGATTATCTCAAGGGCATTAAAGAGCGGGTATATCCGATTGGACGTTTGGACTATGATACAGAAGGACTCCTGCTGCTGACCAATGACGGCGAATTTGCCAATCTGCTCAGCCACCCTAAATATCATGTACCCAAGACTTATTTGGCTACCGTGAAAGGGGTGCCCCATGGCACCGAGCTGGACAAGCTTCGCCAAGGGATTATGCTGGAAGACGGCATGACGTCTCCTGCCGAGGTGGAGTATAAGGATGTGGATCCGGATAATAAACAATCCGTCATATCGATTACCATTCATGAGGGCCGCAACCGTCAAGTGAGAAGGATGTTCGAAGCGATTTCCCATCCGGTAACGCGATTGAAGCGTATATCTTACGGTGATCTGCTGCTGCAAAATTTAAAACGGGGCTTGTACCGCCATTTGACAGCGAATGAAATCAACCAGCTTTTGCAGATGGCGAAAGCCGCTAAGCCGGGCGGGAAACCGAAGAGAAAACGTTAAACCCGACACATAATATTCAAAATGGCGAGCGGCGTTTATGACAAATTTCGTTATAATTGTTCATAGGATGTTCACACCCGTAGTATACGATATGATGAATGTCATAGAAAGGAAGCTGCTGCTTTATGGGCAAATCAAAGAAAAGCGTACAGATTGTGATTCTGCTTGCCATTATCCTGATCGGAGTGTACGCCGTTGCAACCGTTGTATTCGGCTCTGATGAGGTTCCCAAAGTGGGTCAAAAGGCAGCGGATTTTGAACTTCTAGGCATGGATGGCGGCGTACATACCATGAGTGAATACGAGGGTAAGGCCAGGGTGATTAATTTCTGGGGCACCTACTGTCCGCCATGCGTGCGGGAAATGCCGGCTCTACAAGCTCAGTGGGAGAAATGGAGCAGTCAAGGCGTTGAGATCATCGGAATTAATGTGGGAGAGAACAAAATGACCGTTGAGAATTTCGTTGCTCAAACCGGCGTGAAGTTCCCCATACTGATGGATCCGAAACGGAATGCTGTTGCCAGCTATGGGGTTGGGCCCATGCCAACCACCTTTTTTGTTACGGCCTCTGGCAAGATTGACCATATTCGTATAGGCGAACTGGATTTGAACACCCTTGATAAACAAATTGAACAGTTGGTGAATGCGAAATGAGTCAAGGTCCCAAGCCTTTGATCCAGAACACGAAGTGTGATTGTGGACACCAGAATCCAACGGGGACGGTCCTCTGCGAGGCTTGCGGGAAGCCGCTGACCGAGGAAGCGGAGGCCCAGCCGATTCTGGAAATGCGGTATGACGGCGTTGCTCGTCGATCACAGAAAGAAAACCCCGGTATGATCGATAGGGTATGGAATTTCTTCTCTTCGGTAAAAGTAGCAATATATCTGATATTGCTTACGCTGATTGGCTCCTCGCTGGGGACCATCTTTCCGCAGGAAAGTACATTCCTTAATATTGACCCCTCAGTTTATTACAAAGAGGAGTACGGACAGCTGGGGCATATTTATTACTTGCTCGGGCTGTCTCATACATACACGTCATGGTGGTTCGTGCTGCTGCTTGTCATGATCGGCGCATCGCTTGTCATTTGCAGTCTTGACCGGGTCCTGCCGCTGTACAAAGCGCTCAGCAGACAGCGGATTCCGAAGCACATGTCCTTCCTTACCCGCCAGAAGGTGGTATACCAAGGGCATGTTGATGAAGACGGTGCCGACTGGGTTGAACGGGTGAAGCCAATCATTAAGAAGAAGGGTTACCGAGTGCGAACGGATGGCGGAACCCTACTGGCAGAGAAGCAGCGGTTCAGCCGCTGGGGCCCCTATGTTCTTCATATCGGTCTGATTGTTTTCCTGCTTGCAGTTCTTGGACGGAATCTTCCCGGACTGCATATGGACGAGCACATGGCTTTCCCTCAAGATGAACCGGTGCACATCAAGAACACCAGTTACTATTTATTGAACGATGGCTTTAAGGTGGAGTTCTACACCGAGGACGATATGCCTGAGGAATTCAAAGGCAAGAATAAAGTACTGCCGAAGGAGTTCCAAACCCAGGCGATCCTGTATATGTGCGAGGCCAATTGCGACGATTTTGATAAAAAACCTCAGCTCGTGGAATTGACACGCCATAACATCGAGGTGAATCATCCTCTTAATTACAAAGGGTTAAAAGCTTATCAATTCGATTATGATCTGACCCCGATTCTCCGTTCGGTTTCGCCGGTGCTGATTAACAGTAAGAGCGGGAAGGAATACGGCAAAATCACATTGTCGATCGACGATCCTCAAAGAGAGTATCAGGCGGGAGAATATACGTTAACGCTTACACAATCCTTTACCGATTTTGGACTCGGCGATAATGGCAAACCGGTAAACCTGTCACCTAACCCGAATGCGCCTGCATTCTTATTTCTGATTAAGGGACCTGAACTGCCGAAGGAAGGCATTCAATACTTCTACTTCCCTAAACAGATTGATAAGGAACGCTTTAATCAGGAAGCGATCAATGCACAGCTGGCGGGTGGGGAAGCGCTCGTACAACTGGATGTACGGAGCATGGACGATGTGGACTTTTCGGAATCTACGACTTATCTGAATATTCGTGTGGATAAAGCCATGCCGTTCATTTGGATTGGTTGTTTTATCGGTATGCTCGGCCTGATCATGGGCTTTTATTTCACCCATCGCCGGATCTGGCTGCGTATTGATAACCACACGCTGACCCTTGGCGCACATACGAACAAGAACTGGTTTGGGCTTCGCAAGGAGATCTCCGCGATCCTCAAGCAAATGAATATCGAAGTCGATGAAAAGTCATTGGAGAATAACAGGGGGACTAAGCATGAATCTAATTGATTTTAGCGGCAACGCATTTATCGTTGCTTTTACCTTGTATTGTGCAGCATTTATCATGTATGCACTTGCCGTTATGGGACGACGGTTCCGCAAGCGGGACCCGGAAGCCCATTTGGCTAAATGGGGGAAGATTGCATTTGTGACGGCATCGATCGGTTTGATCGGACATCTGCTGTACTTCTTTACGAGATGGGCGGGCTCTGGACATGTGCCTGTCAGCAACATGTATGAGTTTATGACCTTCTTGTCGATGGCAATCATGATTGCCTTCCTCGTACTTTATTTTATCTACAAAAAATCGCTGCTCGGATTGTTTGCACTGCCGCTGGCTATTCTGATCATGGCGTATGCTGCTGTGTTTCCGCAGGAGGTGCAGCCGCTGATTCCTTCGCTTCAGTCCTATTGGCTGGGGATTCACGTAACCTTGGCTGCGCTGGGCGATGCATTTTTTGCGGTCGGTTTTATCGCCGGCCTGATGCACTTGCTCCGTACCGTTAACTTTAGCGGAACAGACAAAGGCGCGCGCAAGGAACAGCGCTGGCTTGAACTCTGCATGTTTGCCATCGTGATCCTGATCGGATTTATTTTGTCGGTATACAGCTTCCGTGCGAGCGGATATCAGGCTGAATTTAACCAGACTTTGGTTGACCCGAAGACAGAAAATAGTACAATAGTAAAAGTGGAATATAACATGCCACCGCTTGTCGCACCTTATAAAAGCGAAACGGAGAGCATGCAGTCCTTCTTGGGCATGAAATCTCCACTCATGGAAGCTCCGTCCTGGATGCACGGCGTGAACGCTGGACGTAAGCTGAATACGGTGATATGGTCGCTGATCACGGGGTTGATCCTGTACGGATTGCTCCGCCTTATCCTGCGCAAGCCGCTGGCCAAGTTCATTCAGCCTGCCCTTAATAGATTGGATCCGGACGATCTGGATGAAATCAGTTATCGAGCCATTGCGATTGGGTTCCCGGTATTTACACTGGGAGGTCTCATATTCGCCATGATCTGGGCAGAAATTGCCTGGGGCCGGTTCTGGGGCTGGGATCCGAAGGAAGTATGGGCGCTTATTACATGGTTGTTCTACAGCGTGTACCTTCATCTCCGGCTATCGCGCGGCTGGCAGGGTAAATATTCGTCCTGGCTGTCCGTTATCGGCTTTATCGTGGTCATGTTTACGCTGGTCGGCGTCAACTTGATAATCGCGGGTCTGCATTCCTATGCGGGAACCGATTAATGTAAATCGAATAGCAGTGAATGATCAATCAGAAGGGCCCTTTCTTAATCAAGAGGGCCACTTCTGATTTTCCCTATAAAAATGAAGGAGTTGGCTGCCAATGTCAGAGCACGGAAATCGCATACTAGTTGTTGATGATGAAGAACGAATTCGCCGATTGTTAAAAATGTATTTGGAGAAGGAAGGGTATGAAATCGAAGAGGCGGAGGATGGAGAAACTGCTCTTCGCAAAGCAAGTTCCGAAGATTACGGGCTCGTTATTCTGGATGTGATGCTGCCCGGGATGGATGGTGTCGAAGTGTGCACACGTCTCCGTCAGGTAAAGTCTACGCCTATTCTCATGCTGACTGCCAAGGGTGAGGAGATCAATCGCGTACAGGGATTTGAAGTGGGGGCCGACGATTATGTTGTGAAGCCGTTCAGTCCGCGCGAGGTGATCTATCGTGTTAAAGCGATTTTACGCCGCTCGTCTGCTACGGCCTATTTGAGCAAGGAACCGAACCCAAGCAACAGCATTGTTTTCCCGCATTTGATCATTGAACATGATGCTCACCGCGTGACGGCCGGAGGGCATGAAATCAGCTTGACGCCGAAGGAGTATGAGCTTCTGCACTACCTAGCCTCGTCCCCGGACAAAGTATTCTCGCGCGAAGAACTGCTTAAGGACGTATGGAATTATGAATTTTTCGGCGATCTTCGCACCGTCGATACCCACGTAAAGCGGCTGCGCGAGAAGTTAAATAAGGTATCCGCAGAATCCGCAGCGATGATTACGACCGTATGGGGAGTAGGCTACAAGCTGGAGGTACCGAAGTAACGTGAGTTTCTGGAGATCACTCGTCGGCAAGTTGTGGATTACGATAACCTGTTTAGTCGCGTGCGTACTGCTGACGCTCGGATTATTTTTGCTCCCCTATATCGATACCACGTTTGCGAATTCGGATGCCATCAAACGTTTATTTACTTATGTGGCCATTATTGGTTTTTCGATGACCACCTTTTTCGGGTTGTTTCTGTTAACGAAGATTACCCAGCCCATGCAGCAGCTCATTGAGGCAGCCAATGACATCCGTAAAGGGAAGTATGGCACTCGATTAAATTTGGTAACCAGTGATGAGATTGGCGAGCTGGCCAATACGTTCAACCATATGGCAGCAGAGCTGGAAACGAATATCCGCAATTTGAACCATGAGAAGGAGCATCTATCCAGTGTGCTGAGAAGCATGAGTGACGCGGTGATTACTTTTGATAATCATGGTCAGGTCATTTTGGTGAACCCGCCAGGGCAGGAAATCATGAAAACCTGGAAAGGGCTGCAATGGGATGATGAGCTGCAGGGCGGAGGCTGGGCGGCCGATGTCATGCCAAAACCGCTCAGTGAGCTTTATTATGCCACCGTGAACGAAGGAAAAGACCAAAGCGCTGACCTGCATGTGAAGCAGGGAATATGGTCAGCCCATATGGCTCCCTTATATTCGGATGAGGTGATCCGCGGCGCCGTTGTCGTGTTAAGAGATATTACCGAGCAAGTTACGCTGGAGAAGATGCGCACGGATTTCATCGCCAACGTGTCGCATGAAATCCGTACACCGCTGTCCATGATGCAGGGCTACAGTGAAGCGCTGCTTGACGGAATGGCAGCTTCACCGGAAGAGAGCAGAGAATTGATACAGGTAATTCATGAGGAATCGCTTCGTATGGGCCGACTGGTGAAGGATCTGCTGGATTTAACCCGTATGGAAGCGGGGCATGCAGAGCTGTCCCTGCGGAAGATGGATGCAGGTGAATTGTGTGAAAGGGTATATCGGAAGTTTACTGTTCGAGCCAAGGAGCGTGGTATTGATCTTCAGCTTAATAAACTTCACTCGAATCTTCTGCTCGAAGCGGCGGATGAAGATAAGCTAGAACAGGTGCTGACCAATCTGCTGGACAACGCTTTTCGTCATACGCCTTCAGGCAAGCAGATTCGAATCATTGCGGATCGGATTACCGTATCGAACACAGAGGCTCTCCAGGTGAAGATTAGCGACCAAGGCGTCGGTATTCCGCCTGAGGATCTGCCTTTTGTTTTTGAGCGATTCTACAAGGCCGATAAAGCGCGTGTGCGGGGGGAGACGGTGGGAACCGGCATAGGCCTCGCCATCGTGAAAAATATCGTGATTGCGCATCATGGTACGATTAACGCAACAAGTGAAGTAGGCGAAGGAACGGTGTTTACGATGATCATTCCAACAAAATCGGCAGAATCTTAGGGAATGTCTCCACAAAAGACAAAACACGCTCACAGGGAGCGTGTTTTTTTGTTGAAATTAAGAGGTTAATCTTGTTCTACGTGGAACAATGATTAACCCCTTATATCTTAAATTGGCCTGAATTTAGCCCAGCGCGATTTGCTGCGCGGTGTTCAGTTCCGGCAGCCCGGTAAGCTTGATCAGAACGTCCTTAGGAACGTCTTTATCCACCGTCAGAAGCATGATGGCTTCCCCACCGATGACTTTACGTCCAACCTGCATGGAGGCGATGTTGACATCGTTCTCGCCGAGCAGCGTTCCGACACGACCGATAAGGCCCGGTTTGTCGTTATGGGAAATCAGAATCAGATGACCTTCCGGAGAAATATCGACCGGGAATTTATCCAGACGGACGATCCGTTCGCCGTAACCCAGCAGGAGGGTACCTGCAACAATTCGCTCCAAACCGTTTTGCGTTTTAAGCGTAACGGTAACGAGGTTGGTAAAGTCTTTGGTTTTTGGTGTCTGAGACACAACGACGTGCAGATCACGGCTCTTCGCCAAATGCATGGAGTTTACAATATTCACTTCGCTTCCGAGGTGGCGTTCCAGCACACCCTTCACGATGTATCGGGTCAGGGCTTGCGTATCGACTTCAGCCAGCTCGCCTGCATAGTCAACGTGAATCTCCTTCACCGCGTGTGCGGTGATCTGAGCAGCTACACTGCCCAGTTTCTCGCCGAGCGAGAAGTATGGCTGCAGCTTGTTCATCACGCTAGCCGCTACAAGCGGGAAGTTGACCGCATTCTTAAACGGCTCGTTGCGCAGGATATGAAGCACTTGTTCCGATACATCAATCGCAACGTTCTCCTGAGCCTCAACGGTAGATGCACCCAAATGCGGGGTTACAATAACCTTAGGATGGTTCAGGAACGGATGATCGCTTTCAGGCGGCTCATGTTCGAACACGTCAAATGCGGCTCCGGCAACAATGCCTTCATCGATGGCTTCCACGAGGGCACGTTCGTCAATAATGCCGCCACGGGCGCAGTTCACGATGCGCATGCCGCGCTTCATGACTTCGAATTGCGGTCTTGCGATCATATGGCGGGTTTCCGGCGTAAGCGGAGTATGGACCGTAATGAAGTCTGCGCTGCGGATAATGTTATCTACCGAGGAGAGTGTCACGCCCAGTTTGTCCGCACGCTCTTCCGTCAAGAACGGATCGAAGGCAAGGATGTTCATGCCGAAAGCCTTGGCGCGTTTAGCTACCTCGCTGCCGATCCTTCCCATTCCCATAACGCCCAGCGTTTTGTTGCGCAGCTCAACGCCGAGGAAGGATTTGCGGTCCCAGGATCCACCTACCGTCTTGGCATAGGCCTGCGGGATGTGGCGGGCGAGGGCAATCATCATGGCAAATGTATGCTCTGCAGTGGTAATCGTGTTACCGTCAGGCGCATTAATAACAACGATCCCGCGTTTCGTAGCGGCTTCAAGATCGATATTGTCAACGCCAACACCAGCACGGCCGACAACCTTGAGATTGGTTCCTGCATTCATAATGCGTTCTGTCACACGTGTCTGACTCCGTACGAGGAGCCCGTCATATTCACCGATAATGGCAGTGAGCTCATCTTCATTAAGCCCCGTTTTTTTGTCTACCTGCACATCGGCGGCATCCATTAATTGCTGGATCCCCAAATCACTGATCGGATCCGATACCAATACTTTAAACATGGTTTCTCTTCCTCCTTAAAATCCTCTATAAATTGCGGTATTGCAATATTGAATAAGGATTACGCTGGGCGTATTCCGTTATACACCAAAGATTCCAATAGAGCTGCAAGAGGTCTATACAGGTTTGACGCGGTGTCGTGGCAAAGAGACAGGAACATAAAAAAACTCCCAATCCGCATACTACCTCCGTAGTAAGGGACGAGAGTTATTCGTGGTGCCACCCTTATTCGCTGCCAAGATGCGGCAGCCTCAAGCGGTCTGTTCAGACCATGATTGGTAACGGATATCATCCGATTTGCGCCTACTTCAAGTTTCAGCGAAATATCTCAGGAACGCTTAAGAATACTTTTACGCCACCGATTTACACCAACCATCGGCTCTCTGAGGACGTTACAGCTTCTCTTTTCCATCATCGGTTTTCACAGATTAATTTTTTCATAATGTATCATGGCTCTAACATTGTGTCAATAGGTGTTTATTCCGTCCATAGGCCTTATAGTAGGGAAGAATCAAGGGTTAGCCTTGAATGTCATGCCGTTAATTTGCTATGATGCATATGCCCGCCTATGATTGAATTATTCTGATATTACTATGGTTGTCCACGAAAATATCTTTAAAAATCAAGATGAAAGACAGGCCCATCTTCTATGAAAAAATTTAAAATACGCGTAAAAAGAATCGAGGCCCATCAATTAAATGATCGGCTGCTGCTTATTAATCTGTATCTTACCCAAGCATTGACGCTAATTGCAGGTTTGATCTGGATCCTGTTTCAGCAGAGGAATCCGTTTGGGCTCTTTATCATTCCGAAGGATATCGAGTTTGTATATTGGGGGCTCGGACTTGCTGCAGCAATGCTGGTCGTGGATTTTGTATTATCCCGGTTTGTGTCAGAGGATAGTATGGACGATGGCGGAATCAATGAAATGTTGTTCCGAAAAAGGCCGGTTTGGCATATTTTTATTATAGCTCTGATCGTATCCATCTGTGAGGAGTTATTGTTTCGAGGAGCCATCCAGCATGCGTTCGGACCATATTGGACTAGTATCTTGTTCGCACTTATTCATGTCAGATATTTAAAACATTGGCTTCCAACCGGATGGGTTTTTTTGAGCAGTTACGGTCTGGGTTACGTTTATATTCAAACGGGTACCATTTGGGCGCCCATCTTGTGCCATTTTCTGATTGATTTCATATCAGGAATGTTGATTCGGTTTCGGAGGAAAGAGTAACATGAACGAACTTAGCAGAATGCAGCGACATCAGAGCCGAAAAAAAAGCCGCAAGAACAAGTCAACGGCTCAATCAGAAAAAAGAGCGGCAGCGAAATCGCGACAAGCAGATGAAACATCGAGTCGATCTACATCGCCACCTTCCACAAGTTCCGTGGAACAAAAGCACCAGAGAAGCAGCACAGGGGATGGATTGAGTCGTTCCAGATCGACCCGGTCCCGCCAGCGTCAAGCAGAGGAAGAAGCGTCTGCTCCTAAACGAACGAATACATATTCCTCGTATCGCGTAAGAATGAGCAAATGGTTTGTGAACTCATTGATCGTCATTTTCATATTGTTAATGGTGGGTCTTCTGTGGTGGGGACTTATCGGAGCGCCTCCATTAAAGGAATTATTAAAGGAGTTATTATGAGTGTGTTGATGTGGATAGCAGGTGCTGCGGTACTTGGTGCAGGCGCTATCGGCTGGATGAGGGCTGAAGCCAGGGGCTATCGGGTGCGTGAAGAAGAAGTGGTATCCGAACGTGTCCCTCACTCGTTTGACGGGTTTCGGATATTGTTCATTACCGATATACATCGCAGACAATTATCAGAAGAAAAGCTATTATCCAATCTATCATCGGTGGATTGCGTACTGCTTGGTGGAGATATTACGGAAAGAGGCGTGCCCCTTCAGCGTATGAGGCATAATATGTCGGTGCTGGTCCGTATCGCACCCGTGTATGCCGTCTTGGGGAATCATGATTTGAATGCAGGCAAGGACGCCGTCCGTAAAGTATTACGGGAGAGCGGCGTTACTCTGCTGAATGACAAGACCGTTACGTTAAAGCGCAGTAACGAGCTTATGGTTCTCAGCGGGGTAAGGCAGCCGGCAAGCCGGAAGCACCCGTATACAAGATTTCGGGGTAAGGCAGCCGAAGACCAGTATCACATTATTCTGGTGCATGATCCAATATGGGTCAAAGACAAGGATGCGGTGCATGGGGATCTCGTGCTGGCGGGACATACCCATGGGGGGCAGATTGTACTGCCAGTTGCAGGAGCCGTTCGATTGACACGTTTCTACAAGAAGTTTAAATCCGGATGGTATACGCTGCCGAGAAAGGCGGGCGAAACCAAGCATTCTTCCAGGATGCTGATCAGCCGGGGATTCGGCACTTCACATATCCCGCTGCGCTTGCAATGTCCCGCAGAATATCATGTGATTACACTACGCAAAAAACCTTAATTCGATCGTCAGATGGTGACGGCAGAATTAAGGTTTTTGTGTTTTCTCGGATTATCTTATTTTAGGTTCGATGAATTGCGGATCCACGAAGCCATACCCTTTGGCTTCAAGCTTGGTCAGTAAGGTATCGAGGGCCTCTACGGTCCACGGAAGCTCATGCATCAGAATGTTGCTGCCAGGGTGAAGCTGTTCCAGCACATTACTGACTACGGCATCGGGTTTATTTTTATTTTTGCTTTCCCAATCGAGCGAACCGTTGGACCAGGTCATGAACAGCAGGTCATGATTCAGGGCAACTTCCTTTACAGTATCTCCGCCGGAGCCGAACGGAGGACGGAAAAACTTCGGTTCCGATCCGGTCGCTTCCTTAACGATTTGCTGCACATCCCCAATCTGTTTCTTCACTGTCTGTTTGGTTTCTTTTTTCAGGTCGATATGATCCCAGGAATGATTCCCAATGATTTGACCGCGGTCATGGATCAGTTTCAACAGCTCTGGATGAGCCTTCGCACGGTATCCATTGACGAAGAAAATCGCTTTGGCATCATGTTTGTCCAGCGTGTCGATCATTTGGTTGATCATGGTTTCGTCCTTTGGGCCGTCATCAAACGTGAGCAGCACGACTTTTTCGGGGACGGACTCATGATTGGGGACGATGCGATACACCTTATTCATGTGATACTTCGGTTCAACCGGTGCCTCGGCATCGGGACTTTTATCGGTTCCATCTGATGGGTCCGCGGATTTATCCACGTCAGGCTCGGCTTCAGGCTTGTCTGTTTCGGTTGCCTTCTCGGTACCTTCTTTCGGAGTGGACACTGCTCCAGAGGTTTCATTTTGCTGCGCTGCTCTGTCATTACCGACTTCCGTGGCCGTGCCTTGCTTTTGATCCATTCCGTTGTTGCCGCATGCGCTGAGCATAAGGCAGCAAGCCAGCAGAAGTACTGTTCGTGTTTTAACCATGATTCCATCTCACTTTCCTGTATTTATGTAGCATGAGTTTCTGGCGGTGCGAGAACAATAATCTCGAGTTTATCATAGAAGGAGGTATCATGTGTGAAGACTTCGTCATTTCTATATGGTGTCATTATCGGTGCCGTTGCATGCCGAATCATTTCCCGGAATAACAGCAGACTTTTCTCCTCGATGATGAAAGATGCGAATCTTGGCCGATTTGCGGATACCGCGATGAGTAAAATTCAGGGCACTAAGAGCCAGAAGTACTCTGGCTCGAGCCGAGAAAGCGTGTCTCCCAGTTCAGGCCGACATGATTCCACTCATTCCAATGGAACTGCAGGGGTACAGACATCGACTCATTCGAAGGCTGCCAACCTGAAACAAGTCAAGGATTTCATCCGAAACAACCCTGATGTCAAGAACGAAGTCGAACAGATTTTGAAAGAGACCCACACCGTCATACCGGGTTTGTAAACGGCATGAACCATTTTGAATCATTCACGGGGAGCGGCCACATGAATCCCTGTGAATGATTCTTTTTTCTTCAGCTACATATTTGCGTGCATTTGTGGTTATTAAATGATAAAATCAATTATATAAAACCATTTTTATCACGTCATAATCCAGACATCATAATTTGTTATAAACTTTTGTTTACGTAAGGAGGATCCTGTCATGAAAATAGAGCGTTTGAGTCAAGATAAGATACGGATTTTCCTCACGTTTGACGATCTGAGTGAGCGAGGGATCCAGAAGGAAGAGATGTGGCAGGAAATACCGAAAGTTTATGACCTGTTTACGGAGATGATGGATCAGGCATACAGTGAACTCGGATTTGATGCCACCGGACCTCTTGCCGTTGAGGTGTTTGCACTGCCTGCCCAGGGCATGGTGGTTATTGTGACGAGAGGGAAATACGATCATCATTTCGGCGGCTTGTCCGAAGAAGATATGCCGGACGAGATTTATGAAATGGAAGTAACGCTGGATCAAAGTGATACTATCGTCTATGTTTTTCAAGATTTTGAAGTGCTCATTGAAGCATCGCATATGTTGAAGGATCTTGTAGGCGGAGCGGGTAAGCTCTATCACTATATGGATAGATGGTTTTTGTACTTCGACCCTGAGGAATTGGATAGCGAGAAGCTGCCGGCGGTGATTGCGATGCTGGCTGAATTCGGTGAATCCTCCTCAGTAACGGAGGCTATGCTGGAGGAATACGGGAAGAAAGTCATGCCTCAGCAAGCGATTGAGGTAATCTGTACACACTTCCAGCGTCAGCATTAATCAAGGTGGGCGTGCGTGCCGGACTTCAGGCCCGCAACTAACGGAAGGGGAATTTTAGTGCTGGTGTTCTCGGTAATTGCGTCAGCTTTGGCGCCGGGACTCGCATTGCTCACGTATTTTTACCTGAAAGATAGGTATGATCAAGAGCCCCTGCACATGGTGATCAAGGTGTTCATGCTAGGGGTTCTGATCGTTTTCCCGGTTATGATTTTGCAGCGGGGAATGATACTATGGCTTGGCGACAATCCGGTAGTCAACTCATTGTTCGTTTCGGCGGGCGTTGAGGAATTTCTGAAATGGTTCGTGATGTACCATATTATTTTTAACCATACGGAATTTGACGAGCCTTATGACGGCATCCTTTATGCAGTGGCGATATCGCTGGGATTTGCTACGGTAGAGAACTTGCTTTACGCCTGGTACAGCCAGGCGGCCTTTGGTCCGATGTTCTTGCGAGCCCTGCTGCCCGTTTCGGGGCATGCGATGTTTGGTGTCATCATGGGATACTACATGGGACATGCGAGGTTCACGGAAGGGAAACGAAGAAGGTTCTTTCTCGTTCTATCCTTGTTCCTGCCTTGGATGTGGCATGGTCTGTACGACCTGATTCTGAATCTGCTGACCCACACATGGGTATGGTTTATCGTACCGCTTATGGTGCTGCTATGGTATGGCGGCATGGGCAAAATCTCTAGAGCTAACAACCGTTCTCCTTTTCGTTTCATCAAGCGGGAGGAAGAGGTTAACACTTAACAAATCAGGGCACACTTCTTTCTATAGACCTCGGTTGACAGCCAGGGAATCATAGAAAGGGAGGTGTCTTTTTTTGCGTGTAAAAGTGAAAATTCTTTGTAAGGATTGCGGTGAACGTTTTGTGCTGCGGGGAAAAAAGGAACAGGGCCGGATCGAAACTGGATTTAAGCAGTGTCTGTGCAACAATCGTGATCACTTCGATATTGAGGAAGATTTCTAAAGGATGAAGGAATTATACAGATATGCATAAGACTTCTTTCTTCTAGTCAAACTAACGGCAGTGAGTAGAAGAAAGGAGACTATAAGCATCATGTACAAACGATTAAGCGCTATTCTGTTTCCTGTGGCCACAATTTTATTGATCGGGGCTCTGGTATGGGGTTATCAAGAGAATAAAGAGAAAAACGCCATATTGATTAATGCGGAGAACCAATACCAACGGGCATTCCATGACTTGTCTTACAATATGGACAGGATTCATGCCGAGCTCGGCAATACGCTTGCGGTAAGTTCTACCTCCCAAGGGATGCACCGGAAGGGCTTGATGAATGTATGGCGCCTAACCAGCCAGGCTCAGAATGAGATCAGCCAGCTGCCGCTTACGCTCCTTCCTTTCAACAAGACGGAAGAGTTCCTTTCCCGAATTTCGAATTTTGCTTACAAAACAGGTGTACGCGATTTAACGAAGGAGCCGCTCAGTGAGGGTGAAGTCAAAACGTTGAAATCCTTGTACGCCAACTCCGGTGAAATTACGAAGGATTTGCAGCATGTGCAGAATAAGGTTATCGCAAACAGTTTGCGCTGGATGGATGTAGAGACGGCTCTGGCTACGAATAAAGTCCAGGACAACTCCATTATTGACGGCTTCAAAACGGTGGATAAAAAGGTGGAGTCCTACCCTGAGCTTGACTGGGGACCATCGGTAAGCAGCATTTATGACCGCCGTTCTGTGAAGCAATTGGCGGGTATGCCGATATCGGAAGCGGATGTGAAGCGTAAAGCGCTGAAGTTCTCCGATGTGGGTAATAATGCCAAAGTACAAGTGACGAAGAACGGCAGTGGCACCGAGTGGGTATCTTATACGGCGAAGGTGCAACATCCGAAGGGTCATATGCTCAGCATGGACTTTACCGAAAAAGGTGGACAGCTGATCTCTTATACAGATGAGCGGAATGTTGGTGCGAAGAAAGTGTCCGTTCAAAATGCTATCGACAAAGCCCAGCAATTCCTGACAAAAAAAGGCTATTCCGACATGACGGTTGTTTCGGCGGACCAATATGACAACCTGGCCAACTTCTCCTTTGTCCGCGAAGAGGACGGCGTGCTGATTTACCCTGAAAAAATTACCGTTCGTTCGGCTCTGGATAATGGGGATGTCATTGGATTCCAGGCCAGCGACTTTGTGTACGAGCATCAAATCAAGCGAGAAATCCCGCAGCCGAAACTTAGTCTTGCCGAAGCGGAGAAGGTCTTGAATCCTGAGTTCAAAGTGCTCTATCACCGTAAGGCCTTAATCAAAAACGATCGCTCCGAGGATGTTCTGTGTTATGAGTTCGGCGGGCGAATCAATGGGTCCCAATACCGAATTTACATTAATTCGGATACCGGCCTTGAGGAAACTGTTGAGGTCGTCAAGGATGCACAGGCAGGAATTAGATAATCAAAGTATTGCGCGATTGAAGCCGGTTCAGGAGATAACCTGAATCGGCTTTTTGCTTGGATGAAGGAGCTGAAAGAGCGGGGAGAGCCCCATGTTTCCCAAGGTTAGACAGGATTCGACCTTAATTTGAAGATTTTGTCCTATGGACCGCGGCATCCCATGATATAATGGAAAATAATGATTATGATAAATTAGTGGGTGAGCGCATTGTATCCAAAGATTAACGACATCCTTTATATCCAGTTGGATACGGGGGATGAGAAGGAAGCCAATATTGTATATAAATCCCGCATCTCCGACATGGATGACGAATCGATGTATATGGAGGTTCCGCTGCAAGAAGGGACAGGCAAGCTGAAAAAGCTATACATCGGGGACGAGCTGTCCGCTTATTTTTTAACGGAAGGGGGAGTTAAGAATTTCTTCAATTCCTACGTCCTGAGTCACCATGAGGATATTATCCGTCTGGTTCGTATCAAGAAGCCGGAGCAGGATCAAATTACGAAGGTACAGAGAAGAAGCTTCCTAAGGGTGCAAGCCGAGCTCGAGGTAGCAGTCATGACCAAAGAAGGCACCCAGTTTTTAGCCAAAACCGATGATGTCGGCGGCGGTGGCGTATCCTTTTATCTGCAGCCGGATCATACGATTGCGGAAGGGAGTATACTGACATGCTGGATACTCATCCCGTTTAAGAACGGATCCGTGGAGCATGTTCCGTTTGAAGGCGAGGTTGTGAGGGTGAAGGAGCTGCCCACCAATCGACGCATCGTGATGCTGAAGTTTAGTCAGATCGCGGATATGGAGCGCCAGAAGCTGATTCGTTATTGTTTTGAGAGACAGTTTGATTTTCGCAATCGTTAATGCATAAATAGGACATGCCGGTGGCACACTATCCGAAAAAATTGTCCCGGAGGGGCTGTCTGCCATGTCAGAAGTAGTAAACGATCAAGACCGTCTGCTTGAAAAAACAAGACTGGAAGTTAAGCATGAAGAGAAGGGACAAGCTCTGCATGACCGATATGGAATCATGCTGCTTAAGCTGCTGATCTGGCTTGTACTTGCCCTGGTGATCACCCAGCTGCTATTACATTATGAGCCTAGCCGGCCCTATATTTCGCCCATTCAGCAGATGGAGGGTGTTCCCGTTAACGAGCCAAATGTAAACGATTGGATGGGGGAAAACACCCCTTCTCTTTTGCATCACTCTAGCTAGTGTGGTATAATTTTCACGTCGCAGGCGGGCGCCTGCTTTTTTCTTGAAATATAAGATTGCGCCTTTGTTTCATCCGCGCTTTCTTATAAGTTTTCACTAGAGAAACGGTGATCCCGTCCGTAACGGATGGTAAGCCCTTTCGATTTCGAGGTATATGTTTGAGGAGGAATGCCCCGTTGGTTACGCAGGGGACAGGTTATCGCGACAGAATTAATATTGCCATCGACGGTCCGGCAGGCGCGGGTAAAAGCACCGTAGCGCGTATGGTAGCCAGCAGGCTCCATTACATCTACGTGGATACCGGAGCCATGTACAGGGCAGTCACCTGGTTCATGCTGAACCAAGGGATTTCTCCAGAAAATCCCGAAAAAGTGCTTCAACATGCACAAAACATGGTGATTGAATTAAAACCGCATGAACATGGTCAAATGGTCTGGCTGAACGGGGAAGACGTCACACCATATATTCGTTCACATCAGGTTAGTGCAGTGGTATCCCAATATGCACGAATCGAGGGTTTGCGGATAAAGCTTGTCCGTTTACAGCAGCAAATGGCACAAGACAAGGGCGTTGTCATGGATGGACGTGACATCGGCACAACGGTTTTGCCGGATGCCGAGGTGAAGATTTTCATGACGGCCAGTGTCAAGGAACGTGCTCTCCGCCGCTTCAATGAGTTGAGTGATGAAGGTATATCGCTGGAACAACTGGAAAGAGATATCGCAGAACGTGACAGGCTTGACCAGGAACGTGAAGTGTCGCCGCTTCGATGCGCAGAGGATGCCATCATACTGGATACGACACATATGGATATCAACCAGGTTGTGGAAGCAATTCTTTCATATTGCGAAACTTAAGTGGGATGGGGAGAAATGGGCATGATTTATATTTTTTGCAGAGCGGTGGTCCGCGGTTTGTTCGCTATTCTCTACAGATTCGAATCTGTCGGCGTACATAACATACCTTCAGAAGGCGGCGTGCTAATCTGCAGCAATCATATTAGCATTCGAGATCCGATATCTGTCGGCATTCACGTCAAGCGCCAGGTTAAGTTCATGGCCAAAGCGGAACTGTTCAACATCCCGGTGTTCGGATGGCTGGTTCGTCAGCTTGGAGCATTTCCGGTCAAGCGCGGCGGAGTAAGTAAAGATTCGATCAAAACCGCGCTCACGATATTGCGCACGGGTGAGATCATGGGCATTTTCCCTGAGGGGACGCGTAATTCCGATTCAACGGCGGCCAAACGGGGCGCGGCAAGCTTCGCTCTCCGCAGCGGGGCGACGGTCATACCGGCTGCTATCATTGGAGATTACAAGCTTTTTCGCAAAGTGAAGATCATCTATGGTGCACCTGTGGATCTATCTCAGTTTGAAGGTGACAAGTCACCGGAGGCTCTGGATGCGGCAACCGAGTTGATCATGGCCAAGATTCACGAAATGCGCGCAAGTGGCAAACCAACCATGAACTGATTTATTCGCTACATGCATAAAAAGCATGGGAAGATTGGAAAGATACTACAGCAATTATGTTTTGAACTTCGCCAATGCGAGTTTAAATAAATGGGGTTTGAATTGAGGAGGTTATTTGACATGTCGGAAGAAACAAGAAATCAAGAGGCTGCTGAAAACCAAGAGCAGCTGGACCAAATCGTATCCTTGAAAAAAGGGGACACCGTGAAAGGGACGATCGTCAAACTGGAGGACAACCAAGCTTATGTAAGCATTGGATATAAATATGACGGCGTAATTCCTGTTCGCGAACTGTCTTCTGTACAACTTGATAACGCATCTGATGCGGTTCAGGTTGGCCAAGAGGTAGAGTGCAAAGTCGTTAGCATTAACGACGATAAGGAAAGCCTGGTTCTTTCCAAGCGCGCGATCGACACCGAGAATTCATGGGAAGAGCTTGAGAAGCATTTTGCGGATCAGGACGTATTCGAAGTAACGGTGGCTGACGTGGTTAAAGGCGGACTCGTAGCTGATGTTGGTGCACGCGGATTTATTCCTGCATCCATGGTAGAGCGTCATTTCGTTGAAGACTTCAGCGACTACAAAGGCCGCACGCTTCGCGTGAAAGTGAAGGAATTGGACCGCGAGAACAACAAAGTGATTCTTTCCCAGAAGGATGTTCTGGAAGAAGAGTTCGAAGCTAACAAACAAAAAGTGATGTCCGAGCTTCAAGATGGCCAAGTGCTGGAAGGTACAGTACAACGTCTTACGCAATTCGGCGCATTTGTTGATGTTGGCGGCGTAGACGGATTGGTTCACGTATCCGAGATCGCTTGGAGCCACGTCGACAAGCCTGCTGATGTATTGTCCGAAGGCGATCAAGTGCGTGTGAAGGTACTGAAAGTGGATCCTGAAAAAGGAAAAATCAGCCTCAGTATCAAAGCAGCGGCTCCAGGTCCTTGGGAAACAGCTGGCGAGCAATTCAACACTGGCGACATCGTAACTGGCGTTGTTAAACGTTTGGTTAATTTCGGAGCTTTCGTTGAACTGGCACCAGGTGTTGAAGGTTTGGTTCATATCTCCCAAATTTCTCACAAGCATATCGGTACACCGCAAGAAGTATTGAAAGAAGGCCAAGAAGTTCAGGTTAAAGTGCTTGATATCAACACTTCTGAGCAACGTATCAGCCTGAGCATCAAAGAAACGGAAGAAGCACCAGCTCAAGCTCCTCGAGCTGAAAAACCGTCCAAAGGTCCTAAAATCGACCTGAAAGACAATCCGAACGTTTCTTTGAACAATCAAGGCATGAGCGTTACGCTTGGAGAGCGTTTCGGCGATAAGCTGAGCAAATTCAAGTAAGCCCGGGAACAGTTTTGTTCGGTCTATTGACCTATCATAACGAAGTCGGCGAACCCAGAAATCTGGGTTCGCCATTTGTTTTTTTAGGGGACGAACGTTTGCGGATGTTGTAACATGGGGAAGAGCATAATAGAAATAAAGATGAAAGGTTAGCCAATTGTAACGTTTTTTGCTATGATGATAATCGTAAGAATTGACAGGAGGAGTGACTATGGCAAGACCCGTAGTGGCTATCGTTGGACGGCCTAACGTCGGTAAATCGACTATATTTAACCGATTGATTGGCGACAGATTAGCCATCGTTGAAGATAAACCGGGTATTACCCGTGACCGGATTTACGGTAGTGCCGAATGGAATGGTAAAGCGTTCAGTGTCATTGATACCGGCGGTATTGAAATTGATGGCGATGACATGATATTGAAATCCATACGCATGCAGGCCGAGCTTGCAATTGAAGAAGCAGACGTCATCGTATTTATGTGCGATGCAAAGGCAGGGGTTACCCAATCGGACGAGGAAGTTGCACAGATTCTGTTCCGTTCAGGTAAACCTGTCATTCTAAGTGTAAACAAAGTGGATAATTTGAAGCGCGTTGATGATATCTATGAGTTCTATTCCCTCGGATTTGGCGATCCTGTCGGAATATCGGGCAGTCACGGCACAGGGATTGGCGACCTGCTGGACGTTGTAGTTGAGAATCTGCCTGAGCTGGAAGACGATGGATATGACGAGGATGTTATTCGAGTTGCCCTGATTGGCAGACCGAATGTGGGCAAGTCCTCCCTAGTTAATGCCATTTTGGGAGAAGAGCGTGTCATTGTCAGTGACGTTGCCGGCACTACACGTGATGCGATCGACACGCCGTTCGAGAAGGATGGGCAGCGGTATGTGCTCATCGATACGGCAGGCATGCGCAAACGCGGGAAAGTCTATGAGACCACAGAGAAATACAGCGTCATGCGTGCCATGCGCGCCATCGAGCGTGCGGATGTTGTTCTCGTCCTCATAAACGGGGAAGAAGGCATCATCGAACAGGACAAGCATATTGCCGGTTACGCCTATGAGGCCGGTAAAGCATCGTTGTTCGTTGTGAACAAATGGGATTTGGTCGAGAAAGAGGACAAAACGATGCAGCAGTTCGAGAAAAAGATTCGGGATCATTTCTTGTTCATGACCTACGCGCCGGTTGTGTTCCTGTCGGCCAAAACGAAGCAGCGCTTGCAAAAGCTGCTCCCTGTCGTTAAGCATGTGGCCGATCAGCATTCACTTCGCATACAGACACACCTCCTTAACGATGTCATATCCGATGCGATTGCCATCAATCCGCCTCCAACGGATAAGGGAAGAAGATTGCGTATTAACTACTCAACACAGGTTGCGGTTAAGCCGCCGACCATGGTCGTATTCGTCAACGATCCTGAATTGATGCACTTCTCATATGAGCGTTACCTTGAGAACAAGATTCGGGCCGCGTTTGACTTTGAAGGTACACCCATCAGGATATTTACTCGAAGAAAGTCTGATGAGAGTTAGGGGAGAATAGCTTGATTTTGGAGATCGTAGCGATAGTAGTGTGTTATTTACTCGGTTCGGTAAGCTTTAGCGTACTGTTTGCCAAAATCCTGAAAGGGATTGACATTCGTCAGCATGGCAGCGGCAACGCTGGGGCAACCAATACTCTTCGCGTCCTGGGAAAGGGACCTGCGATACTTGTATTGGTCTTGGATGTAATTAAGGGCATCGCTGCGGTTTGGATCGGACGATGGCTTGGGGGGGACAATGCATGGCTGCCGGGATTGTGCGGTATTGCGGCCATTATCGGTCATAATTGGCCTCTATACTTCCGCTTTCGAGGCGGCAAAGGGATTGCAACCGCCATTGGGGTGCTTGCTACGCTTTGCTTTATACCAGCGGTTATAGCAGGCATTATCGCAATTCTATCCATTGTTTTTACCCGTTATGTATCTTTGGGTTCCCTTATTTTTGTAGTGCTTACCCCTGTTTTTCTATTGATCGCGGATTATTCGTGGCCAATCTTTTGGACGAGCTTCATCATATGTGTATTCGCCTTCTGGCGGCATCGCTCGAACATCGTGAAGCTTGTGCAGGGGCGTGAAAACAAGCTGGGTTCTGGAAAAGGAAAGGGCAAAGGAGGGAAGCGCGTTGTCTGACAAAGTCGCTGTTCTGGTGGCAGGCAGTTGGGGAACCGCTTTGGCAAGTGTTCTCGCTTCTAATAATCTGGATGTTGTCGTCTGGACAAGAACAGAGGAACAGACTCGTGAAATCAACGAGTCCCATACCAACAACCGTTATTTACCCGGGGTGGAGTTATCACCGAATATCCGCGCTACAACCGATATGAAAGAGGCTGTCTCGTCGGCTGCTGCTGTGGTTATCGTTGCACCTTCGTCCGCGATGCGGGAAGTGTCGGGGCAGCTGAAGCAGTTTTGGACCGAGGACATGCTGGTGATTCATGCGACCAAAGGATTTGAAATAGAATCCTTGAAGCGGATGTCCACCGTCATATCCGAGGAGCTTGGCTGTGAGGAAGGCCGCGTGGTAGTATTATCAGGACCCAGCCATGCGGAGGAAGTGGTCAGACGCTGCCCGACAACGGTCGTTGTGGCGTCTTTGGATGCCGAGGCGGCTGTAGCCGCTCAGGATTTGTTTATGAACACATATTTCAGAGTGTACACGAATCGGGATATGATTGGTGTTGAGCTGGCCGGGGCCTTGAAGAATATCATTGCTTTGGGCGCCGGGATGTCCGACGGACTGGGCTTCGGTGATAATGCCAAGGCAGCGCTTATTACGAGAGGTTTGGCAGAAATTTTGCGAATCGGCATGGAAATGGGGGCGAATCCGCTGACATTTGCCGGGCTGGCCGGGATCGGTGATCTCGTGGTTACCGCCACCAGCCAGCATAGCCGAAATTGGCGAGCTGGCTCGATGCTGGGTCAGGGTAAGAAGTTAGACGAGGTTCTGGGTTCCATGGGAATGGTTGTGGAAGGCATTCGAACGACCCAAGCCGCACATGCCATCTCCGAGAAATACGGCGTACAGATGCCGATTGCCGATCAGCTGTACCATGTGTTGTTTAAAGACCGCAATCCCCGCATTGCCGTTGAAGCCTTGATGGGCCGGGACCCCAAGACCGAGATGGAATTGATGCCGCTTGAAACTTGGGAGCAATGGCACACTTAGCTTATTCACCATTCCGATGATTGACTCATATATTGATGTGAGGATGTCGGAGGAGGGGTGGATATGAGCAAAAGCTTTCACAAGGATGTACTGAATGCGATTAACAAGAAAAGCGGCAAGAAAATTTCTTCAGGGGCTGTCAATAAGCTGGCTAGCACGGTTAAGCCGTCTACAATGCAAAATGAAGCCCAGCTCCGCCAGCTGATCAAGCAGGTATCTTCGATGGCGAACATACCTGTTAGTGAGGACACGATCCAGGAGATTGTCGGTGCGGTGAAGAAGAGTGGCATGAATCCGAGCAATATGGAAGCCTTGATGAAAATGATGATGAACAAATAAGATACGATGATAATGTTGAACAAAAGACGCTCCTGATGGGATAGCGGCTTTTGTTCTTTTTTTCGACATACCTGAGGTGAGGCGCTATCATTTTCGTGATATAATAGGTTGAAATTGATGAGAGATTGGAGAGTTTCGTGACATGGATCCAATGCAAAAGATGTGGCTGTCCCTAGTCGCATTATTGATTATGGCACTATCGGTCATCGTGGTTACGCTTGCGCGAAGCAAGACCAAGGGTTTTCTGCGCGGGGCACTGTCGTTCGTAGCCTTTATGATGATGATTTTCGGTTTTATTATTGGACTGGCCTCCATCATATAACGTAGGAAGCCGATCTGGACGATACGGTAAAGGGGTGCAGCATGACGCTGAATGATCTGCCGGAATTGGAGAATGTGTTAGCTACCGCCATTCATAAGATGAATGAGGCGCCTATTGCTTGGCTGCTAGGTGGAAGCTGCAGCTTGCTTCTTCAGGATGTAACATTGGACAAGCCGCCGAGGGATATCGATATCTATACCGATGCAGGGGGTGTACAGCCTTTGCATGAGTCGCTGGCTTCTATGGCCGTGGATGCTCCCCACTTAGACCAAGAAGGGATATATTCCTCGATACTGAGCCACTATGAAATAGAGAAAGTCCCGATTGAACTGGTAGGCGGATTTGAAGTGAATTCAAACGGGTCCTCCTACTGCGTTGAGATCGATCAATTGCTGTATCCTGCAGCACTAGAGAGTCATATACAGGACGTCCCGGTGCGCCTGATGCCGTTATCCCATGAACTGGTGTTTAATGTGCTTCGAGACAGGCCGGATCGATACGTCGCCATTGCTGAAGCGATCCGGCGGGACATGGACCGTCATATGCCGCTTCTGCAGCAGTTGTTAAGCCGGAACCATCTGCATGGGGAGCATCGAATGGTTTTGAACCGATTAACTGGATTGTAACCGAAGTGCGGTGAAAAATGGCCAGGGAGCTTAGCAGAATGTGTACATAAGAAAAGGAGCGCGTTACCGTTGGACTACGAGGTATTATTTCAGCCGGATCAGAAAAAGGTCAAGGTTCGTCCGCACACGAATGTTCTGGATGCCTCGCGTCGGGCGGGTGTGCGTATTCCTACCCGTTGCGGAGGCAAAGCCGGTTGTTTGATGTGCAAGATCATCGTTCCGAGCGAGGAACGCGATCATTGCTCTGCGCCTGAGCCCAAGGAAATCAGGAAGCTGGGGACATCGATGATTGAACAAGGCTACCGGCTATCCTGCCAGACGAGAATTACGAATCACATTAAGGTAATGATTCCCGAGGATCCGCTCAAAGCTGCGATACGCAAACAGCTGGAAGCTGCGAGAAACCGGGAGTCCGATGACTTTATTTAAAGCGAGGATGATGTTAGTTGAGTATGATCACTTGGATGATCCAAGCGGCAGGCCGTTCGAAGCGGACGTCTGCAGTCTTAATCCTGGTGCTGTTTCCGATGTTGCTGACAGGATGTCTTTATCCTGACGAGAAATTGCAGGAGAACAAGGTTTCGTATAGAGAAAGTGTCAAACGGATACAATCGGCTGTAGATGACTTTTATAAAGAACAGGGAATCTTGCCGATAATTACAGCGGGTCCGGAAATTCCGCGGTATGAGAAATACCGGGTCGATATGGATCAGCTGAAGAACCGGGGATACATCGACCAAATTCCGGATACGGCATTTGAGAAGGGCGGCAGCGGATATTTTCTCATTATTAATGAGGAAACCGAGCCAACCGTGAAGGTGATGGACTTAACCACGGCCCAGAAGGTGAATGACGTTCAGAGAGCCGTGAATTTGTACAAAATGGCGCATGACAACGCTCTCCCTGCAGGAGAAGCCCTCTACCCGGGGTATACGGCAGTTGACCTGTCCAAGACCGATGCCAAATCCATTACATTGATGAGTGTATACTCGGGTCAGGAGATGGCCTTTATGATGGATGAAGAGGGAACGGTGTACGCCGATTATGCCTTTGATATTATGCAGGCGATCCAGAAGAACGATTCCGACCCTCAAGAAGGAGAGGACTTACGGGTGTTCCTGGAGCAGGAATCCTATTATGTCCCTGTAAAATCCGTACCTTATACATGGAAGGATGGGCAGCCCGTTGCTCAGCCGCTATCCTAAACCTATACCCGCCGTTATCGGCGGGTATTTTTGTTGTCTCTGCATGGTGACCCATATCAGTAGAGGAATGAGTATGCGGAAGCCATAATGCAGCCTACATTTTATCCTTGAGACCCTTCTTCGATAGACTTTTTTGAAAATGGTTGAATCTCTTTGGAATATCTATTAAAGTGCGCGCATATTCATAATCTGAAAGAGTAGTGCGGGCAAGAGCCGGTTGCCCACATCATGAGGCATACGAAAACGTCTGAAGGCGCACAGCATGAAGATAAACCGCGCCCCAGCGGTAGTTTTCTTTACGGTATTCGATGACGGTGTCTAGTTGGTTTAGGCCTGTTCGATATCTTAAAAAAAACTGGACGGACTTTAAGGGGCAACCGTCATATTTTTGAACCCGGTACATATGATGTTACTAGTCCAAATGCATGTACGAGTTACGCCGCTTTGCCGTTTCCATCAAAACTCATGGAATACCGGCGGCGGGATGCTGGCGACATTGTAAAGGCTGCTCATCTGTTGCAATGGCTTTGGCTATGAGTGGAACACGAAGCGGATGCTCTTAAAGCATTTTTCCTTCGGAGTAATTTGAGGAGGGGATCTCTTTTGGAAAAAGTGGACATTTTTAAGGACATTGCCGAACGGACCGGAGGGGACATTTACTTAGGTGTTGTCGGTGCCGTCCGTACGGGAAAATCAACCTTCATCAAGCGGTTTATGGAGACGGTTGTTCTCCCGAACATTACGAACGAGGCGGATCGAGTAAGAGCTGTCGATGAGCTGCCTCAAAGTGCTGCAGGGAAAACAATCATGACAACCGAGCCGAAATTTGTGCCAAACAACGCGGTACAAATCAAAGTTACGGAAGGTCTTGAGGTCAACGTAAGATTGGTGGATTGTGTAGGCTATGCCGTTGAAGGCGCTAAGGGCTACGAGGACGAGAATGGCCCGAGAATGATCTCGACGCCATGGTTCGAAGAGCCGATTCCGTTCCAGGAAGCGGCAGAAATCGGAACCCGCAAAGTCATCCAGGAGCACTCCACACTTGGCGTGGTCGTCACAACAGACGGAAGCATTGCGGAAATTCCGCGAAGCTCTTATGTTGACGCTGAGGAACGCGTCATCGAGGAACTGAAGGAAGTCGGCAAGCCATTCGTGGTGGTCATCAACTCGACACGACCACGCAGTGAAGAAGCGCTTCAACTGCGCAATGAGCTGGCTGAGAAATACGACATTCCGGTAATGACACTAAGTGCAGCTACGATGACCGAAGATGATGTAACCGGTGTTCTTCGTGAAGTATTGTATGAATTCCCAGTGCATGAAGTGAACGTCAATCTGCCTAGCTGGGTTATGGTGCTTAACGAGAACCACTGGCTGCGCAGCAACTATGAGAACTCGGTCAGAGATACCGTGAAGGATATCCGTCGTCTGCGTGACGTGGATCGGGTGGTCAGCCAGTTCATGGAGTATGACTTCATCAACCATGCTGGACTTAGCGGCATGAATATGGGTCAGGGCGTTGCCGAGATCGATCTCTTCGCACCTGACGAACTGTATGACCGGATCTTGATGGAGGTTGTGGGTGTCGAGATTCGCGGTAAAGATCATTTACTGCAGCTGATGCAGGAGTTCTCCCATGCCAAACGGGAATACGACCGCTTCGCTGAAGCGCTTGAAATGGTTAAAACGACAGGTTACGGTATCGCTGCTCCTTCCCTGGCTGAGATGGCGCTGGATGAGCCTGAGCTTATCCGTCAAGGCACTCGCTTCGGGGTAAGATTGAAAGCGACCGCGCCTTCCATCCATATGATTCGAGTCGATGTGGAATCCGAGTTCTCGCCGATTATCGGCACAGAGAAGCAGAGCGAAGAGCTTGTGCGCTATCTGATGCAGGATTTCGAGAACGATCCGATCAAGATTTGGGAATCCGATATATTCGGACGCTCGCTGCACTCGATCGTCCGTGAAGGCATTCAAGGCAAAATCGCGATGATGCCTGATAATGCGAGATATAAATTGCAAGAAACTTTAGGTCGGATCATCAACGAAGGTTCCGGCGGTTTGATCGCGATCATTCTTTAAGTGAGTATCGATAAGGTGTTGAATACGCAGTCGCTAACGGGTCTAAAGTCCCGATTAGCGGCTGTTTTTCGTGTTTTCTTTGGTTGGGCAGAGCAAAACGCTTGAAATTATGAGGTGGCTGTATTACTATAAATTTGTTCCGCGTCATGCATTCTAAACGCGAGATAGGGGTAAAATACCCGATTGCACGTATAATTTGCGGTAAAACGGAAACAGTGAATAGCAAGTGGAGCACATTCCTTGTTAGGGAGGTGAAAGAATGAATAAATCGGATCTGATTACACAAGTAGCTGAATCTACTGAGCTTTCCAAGAAGGATGCAACTAAAGCGGTTGATGCCGTTTTCGATGCAATCTCCGAAGCTTTGCAAAGTGGAGACAAGGTACAGCTGGTCGGCTTTGGCAACTTCGAGGTTCGCGAGCGTTCCGCACGGAAAGGCCGCAACCCGCAAACAGGTGAAGAAATCGAAATCCCTGCGAGCAAAATTCCTGCATTTAAACCTGGTAAAGCGCTCAAAGACGGAATCAAATAAAGATTTCTACATATTACCTAAGAGCACAGGTCGTGAATTCGTTCACGGCCTTTTCTTTTAGCTTACGGTGAGGAGGTCTGAACAATGGAGAACGTTCAAAACGGGGATTATTTTATCGTTAAAGCGCTGGACCATGGCGTGCAGGTGATTGGCCTTACCCGCGGTCAGGACACCCGGTTTCATCATACCGAAAAGCTGGACAAAGGCGAGGTCATCATCGCCCAGTTCACGGATCATACATCTGCGGTCAAAATCCGCGGCAAAGCTGAGGTCATGACCAAACACGGGAAGATTGAGTCCGGCATCTGATTAGACTTATCATTTTGGCAAAGCCCCACCAAATTGGTGGGGCTTTTTTATGTTTGATGTGTCCGTGGAAAGATTGTGTGTTAATCAATTGTTAAATGACCCTTGTTGGATTCGCGAACGTTGTATATACTAGCGGAATGAATAAAAATACGAAAGGATGTTTAAAGAAATCATGGCAAAGCAATTTAGAGAGGGACAATATGTGGTGGTCCCTGAAAATCCGGTATCCCTGTTTCTGTTCAGCAGTACTCGCTCCGGCTGGATTTGGCTGCTCGTGAGGCTGTATCTCGGTTATTCTTGGTTAACGTCGGGGCTGAAAAAGCTGACGGCGGAAGCCTGGACGGGAAGCGAAGCCGGCGCGGCCATTCAGGGGTTTGTCGGGGGAGCGCTGGCTAAGGCGGAAGAGGGGAAGGACGTCACCGGATGGTATGCTTCTTTTCTCGAAGGGTTTGTGCTTCCCAACGCCAAGCTGTTTTCGTATATGGTGTCCTTCGGCGAGGTGCTGGTCGGACTCGGGCTGATTTTGGGTCTGCTGACGGGCATTGCCGCGTTTTTCGGCGGATTAATGAATGCCAGCTTTTTATTCGCGGGCACGGTAAGCTCCAATCCGTTATTCTTTATATTGGCCACATGGCTGGTAATGGCTTGGAAAGTGGCGGGCTGGTATGGTCTGGACCGTTGGGCGCTGCCGCTGCTGGGTACGCCTTGGAGCCGCAGGCGCAAGGATCAGGACATTTCGGAATAAATTTGATTTTACTCTAAAAGTAACATTCGTCACTTTTGCAACGCGTTTGTCAAGTACAATTCCAACAGACCGCGGCCATGAAATCCTTTAATCTGAAATCAGATCAATTGGATAAAGGATGATGGTCATGGGAATCCGAGCTTTTTTTAAACTGGTGGAAATTCAGACAAAGGTAGCCAGCATGATTCCGTTTCTGTTCGGAACTTTGTATGCACTGTTTCGTTTTCAGCAGTTCGATGGGTATCATTTTGCCCTGATGCTTGCATCATTGCTGTCGTTTGATATGGCAACGACGGCAATCAATAACTATTACGATTATAAAAAAGCGATTAAAAAGAACGGCTTCGGTTACGAGGAGCATAATGCCATTGTACGATATAATCTTAAGGAGCCTGCGGTGGTGTCCGTCATCATCTTGCTGCTCTTGACAGCCATTGGTGCGGGGATCGCACTATTCCTGTCTACGGGCTGGTTGATCCTGCTGCTCGGGGGATTGTCTTTTGCCGTAGGGATATTATATTCGTTCGGACCGATTCCGATCTCGCGGATGCCGCTAGGCGAGCTGTTCTCCGGATTGTTTATGGGATTTGTCATTATATTTATTTCGGCTTGGATCCATGCGGAGGGCAACCATCTGGCGGTTTTGGACCTGCACGGCAGCGTTCTGTCCCTTCAGGTGAACCTTCCTGAGGTACTGCTGCTGCTGGTGGTATCACAGCCGGCCATACTTGGGATTGCCAACATCATGTTGGCCAACAACATCTGCGACATGGATGAGGATATGGAGAACAAGCGGTATACGCTGCCGGTATATATAGGATTCAGACCTTCTCTAAAGCTGTTCCGAATTCTGTATTGCCTTGCTTATCTGGACCTGGCGGCTCTTCTCCTGATGAAAGTGCATCCCGTGTTAGTGCTTCTGGTGTTTGTCACCCTTGTCCCGATTTATAAAAAAAGCGCCGTTTTCACCGCCCATCCATCCAAAGAGAAGACATTTGTGATTGCGGTGCAAAATTTCGTGCTCATGAATCTGGCGCGGATCGCCGCGCTGGGGGTAGCAGTGGTATGGACTTCTCGACCCTTTTTCTAAACCGAATACGGTTCGTTTTACCTGAAGCAGGCATAGCCTGCTTTTTTTCTTTATACAATGAGGTATGGACTAATGAGGACCGGAAGAAACTAGGAATAGAGGAGGTTTAGGATATGAAGCACTGGCAATCTGTACGAGCCGTACTCCTGCCCGCGGCGATTGCATTCATCATACTCGCACTGTTAATGGGGCTTCAATCACAAGCCCGTTATAAGGTCGGCGCTGTGACAGCGGCGATACCCTATCACAGCCGCGAATTAAGCGATGCCGGATTAGTGGACTCCCTAAAGAATCTTCCTCTTCATCTAAAAATAAGCCGGGCAGATTATGATGAAGGCGCGTTGACGCTGGATATCAAATTGAGCGACCCCGCGGAGACGGCCGCCGAGGTTTATGAGGATATCGCCAGCATTATGTCCTTTACGTTCGAAGGAACGGATAATGTGCAGCAGTTGTATCTAAGAGTAGTAGCCATCGATCGTTGGGGAGGGAAGCGGTATATGCTGCTGGCTTCGAATATGAGCAAGGATACCTGGAACTCGCGCTATGCAGAAGCTCTAACCCAACTTGAGAACGGCGATGTTCCGCCATCTATTGCTGCCGCTCTTAACCTAACGTTTACGAATCTTTGGCTAAAGCAGTTCAGCAGCCCATGATAGGGGTAAAATAGTAAGTGACAGGGCATGTACGTGTCTTGAACATGTGTTATAATAGATTGGATTGTGGGCTCAATTGGACAAAAGAACATCAAGTGCACGGAGGCTGAGAATGAAATCGTATCGCGTACCAGAACTGGCAGAGAAATATTTAAATTATGATATGATTCAAAACCACACGGAACTTCCGAATTTTCCGGATGCCCGTGTTCATTTGCTATACATATTTTTAAAGGATTCGGGACGAAATCTTGCCGGTCATGAAGAATTGTACGCACTGGTTACCTCACTGGTTCAAGTGGGACTCGATACGCATGAGAGCATCGACGTTACGGAGGGCAATCAAGGAGAGGCGATGATGCGATCCCGGCAGTTAAAAGTGCTTGCAGGGGATTACTTCAGCAGTCGTTTTTATCAACTCCTTGCCTTAAAGGGCGAAATTGCTGTCATCTCGCTTCTTAGCAAGGCTGTTAGCGATGTGAACGTGTTGAAGATGAGATTGTACGGCAAAATGAAAAAAACGCTGCTGCCTTCTGAAGAATATCTACGGCTAACGGTACAGCTGAATATGCAGCTGTTTCTTTCTTTTACTCCGCTGCTTGAGAAGTCCGTACAAGAAACATGGGAGAAGTTGCTCAAAGAATTTACGGAATGTGAAACACTTGTGCGGGAGATGGAACGCTGTGCGACGCCTGAAATTGGCAGATGCGGTTACGTGTACTGGCATCTGATCGAATCGGGGAGCGACGAGGAACGGAGAATGCTGGTTGGCAAGAAGACGGATATGAAGGACTGGAGGAAGCTGATCCTGAAGCACAAGGTTTCTGAGAAGCTGCTGGACAAGCTGCGCGAATCCGTTAATGCCGTACAGCTGCTGCTGGCAAGCCGTGTAGGAGAGAGCCCGTACGCCGGTATGCTGGACCCGTTCCTGAAACGGCTCAGCACGTATAGGTCCGTCGTAAGTGAAGGGTAGGGGGATGCTGTGGATAATCAAGCAACGAAGTTAGACATGAATAAGCATGATGGCAAAAATCCGAAAGAGCAATACGTCCACTCCGTCTTTGAAAGCATTTCGGGAAAGTATGATATTATGAATGATATTCTGAGCTTTCGAAGACATAAAGCCTGGCGCAAGTTTACGATGAAAAAGATGAACATGCGCCAAGGCGATACAGCTATCGATTTATGCTGTGGTACTTGTGACTGGACGATCAGTATGGCCCAGGCAAGTGAATCAGGACACATAGTCGGACTCGATTTCAGTGAGGGGATGCTGAATGTCGGCCGGGGGAAGGTTGCCAAGCAGGGGCTGGACCAACAGATAGACCTGGTTCAGGGAAACGCCATGAACCTGCCGTTCGAAGACAATCAGTTCGATTACGCGACGATCGGTTTCGGTCTTCGCAATGTGCCGGATTACATGCAGGTTCTGCATGAGATGAAACGCGTGGTTAAGCCTGGCGGGATGGTTGTATGTTTGGAATTGTCCAAGCCGACTTGGCAGCCGTTCAAAGGCATTTATTATTTCTACTTTCAACAAGTGCTGCCTCGGATGGGGAAACTGGTAGCCAAGCGTTACGAGCAGTATAAGTGGCTGCCGGAATCGCTGGCTTTGTTCCCAGGACGAGAGGAGCTTGCCGAAGCTTTCCGTCAGACCGGACTTCAACAGGTTCAGGCCTATCCCTTGACTGGTGGCATAGCAGCCTTACATATTGGGATCAAGGAGAATCTGGATGTTTAAGAAAATAGGAACTTATCTTGAAATGATTAAAGTGGAGCATACACTGTTTGCTCTGCCTTTCGCTTTTATGGGGGCGATTCTAGGATCGGCCGTTGTGTTTGACCAATTACCATCCTGGGGAGATATCGGCTGGATCTTTCTTGCCATGTTCGGTGCACGCAGCGCTGCGTTCGGATTGAATCGGCTCACGGACCAGCATATCGATGCCAAGAACCCCCGCACCGTAAATCGCGCCATTCCGGCAGGGCTGCTGAAGCCGCTGGAAGTTATCTTATTCATTATTCTGTCTTTCGCGGTGTTTTTCTGGGCCACTTACATGCTGGATCCATTTGCTTTCCGTTTGCTGCCTATTGCTATTTTTATGCTTATTATTTATTCATACACCAAACGGTTTACTTGGCTTTGTCATCTGGTGCTCGGGCTTACAACAGCATTGGCTCCACTTGGGGGATGGGTTGCGGTAACCGGTCAAATCGACTGGAAGGCCATTGTGTTCTATATCGCGCTTGCGTTCTGGACAGCGGGATTTGATATTGTCTACGCTTGCCAGGATGAGAAGTTTGATGCAACAGAAAAGCTGTATTCGATTCCATCCCGGTTCGGCTTGCATAAAGCATTGTGGTTCGCACGCGGATTTCACGTTGTAACAGCCATCGGCTTTGTCATTCTTTTCTTTGTCACACCGGTTGGCTGGTGGTATCTGATCGGCATGATCATCGCCTGCGGAATTTTGTTCTATCAGCATTACATCTTATCGCCTAACGATATGAGCCGTCTGCAAACTGCCTTTTTTACGATGAACAGTACACTGAGCATTATCCTGTTTGTATTCACTTTAATTGATTTGGTGGTGCGGTATATCTGATGAAATCCATGCGCAGAAAAAGCTGGGTTGTCGGTATTACGGGAGCCAGCGGCAGCATCTACGGTGTTCGTCTTACCGAGAGCCTGCTCTCGCTGGGATATGATGTGCATTTGATCATTTCCAATGCGGGGTGGCGTGTCCTGAAGGAGGAAATGGGCTTTCAGGCAGGCAACCGCGAAGAAGTGCTGGCCGAGAAATTCGGCGGATACGAGGGGAGTGTGATGTACCATCCTATCTCCGACATCGGGGCCACGATCGCCAGTGGATCTTTCCTGGTGGAAGGCATGATCATCATGCCATGCTCCATGGGGACATTATCCTCAGTGGCACACGGATCTTCCGACAATCTGATGGGACGCGCCGCGGATGTGATGATGAAAGAAGGCCGTCCTCTGGTACTTGTCCCGAGAGAGACGCCTTTGCATGCCATTCACCTGGAGAACATGCTGACGCTGGCCAAGCTTGGCGTTAAAATCATTCCCGCGATGCCCGCGTTCTATTACGGACCGAAGACCATTGATGATATCGTGAATTTTCTGGTCGGCAAGGTATTGGACAGCTTGCGCATCGAACATCAACTGTATACGAGATGGGGAGATTAGCAGGCCGGGGTGCATCGAAGGCGTTAGCGGCTGTTGAAATGACGACTCTACGAACCTGTGCTGCGATTTTGACGAACGACAACAGGAAGGTTAAGCTTATATTTCAAGTCGTAGATCAACTTGGCCTGCTAAGATCGCAAGGTAGTGCCGGAGTTATGGAATGAGAATCTAAGCATATGGGTGAAAAGATGAAACGATTTGACATATTCGGAACATTAAAAAAAGATATGGACGTTATCGAGAAGGAACTCTATCTCAGCGTCGAGGGCGACAGCCCCGAGCTGACAGAGACTTCCTTGCATCTGCTTAGAGCAGGAGGCAAGCGGCTCCGTCCTGTTTTTGTACTGATGGGCGGTAAGTTCGGCGACTATGACATTGACAAGCTGAAGCATGTGGCCGTGCCGCTTGAGCTGATTCACAGCGCATCGCTCGTTCACGATGATGTGATCGATGATGCGGACACGCGGCGCGGCAAGCCAACGGTAAAAGCGAAATGGGACAACCGGATTGCCATGTATACCGGCGACTATATTTACGGCAAGGCGCTGGAGCTGACGACCCACCTGAAGCAGCCAGAGATTCATCAGATTCTCGCCAAAGCCATGGTTGAAATGTCCATCGGCGAAATGGAGCAGATTCGCGATTTCTTTAATACCGATCAGGACGTCAGAAGATACCTTCTTCGCATTCGCCGCAAGACGTCGCTCTTGATCGCAGTCAGCTGCCAGCTCGGAGCACTGGCTGCGGATGCGGACCGCAAAATCGCAAACAGCCTGTATCGATTCGGATATAACGTCGGCATGGCCTTTCAGATTCAAGACGATCTTCTGGATCTATGCGGGACGGAGAAGCAGATTGGCAAGCCGCCGGGGAGTGATATGAGGCAGGGGAATATTACGCTGCCTGTTATATTTGCGCTCGGAGATAGCAAACGGAGGGAGCCTCTGCTGCAAGAGCTGGATCGGATTCATACACTGAATGGTCAGTGTGATGTGACTGACGCTGTGAAGCTTGTAACCTCTAGCGATGGTATATCGAGATCTGAGGCACTAGCTGATCGGTATATCCGTAAAGCATTGGACGCATTGGATACTTTGCCTGACATCAAGACCAAAAAACAGCTTAGAGATATCGCAAATTTTATTACAAAGCGGTCATATTAGCTCTTAACCATGAGGTTGCTTTCTGTTAAAATACGGGTACAAACATGTAACATCACCTGAGCATGGAATGATTGTTCAATATCCTAGAATGAAGGGAAGCGTGATGAGGCCAATGGAACGTACTTTTTTGATGATTAAACCGGATGGTGTACAGCGTGGGCTGATCGGCCGAATCGTCGGCCGTTTGGAGGATAAAGGATTCAAGCTGGTTGCAGGCAAGTTTCTGCAGATTTCAGACGAGCAGGCCAAGCGCCATTATGCGGAACATGAAGGCAAAGATTTTTTTGAAAATCTGGTTGGATTTATAACGTCTGGACCGGTGTTTGCGATGGTGTGGGAAGGGGATGACATCATTGCATTGTCCCGCCAAGTGATCGGCAAAACGAATGTGAAGGATGCGCTGCCCGGGACGATTCGTGGGGATTTTTCAGCCCATACACCGCACAATCTGATTCATGGATCGGATTCACCGGAGAGTGCGCAACGCGAAATTGCCAATTTTTTTGAAGAGAAGGAATTGGTTGAATATAACAAGACGCTGTCCCCTTGGCTGTAAGCGAAGGAAGAGGCATAATCTGATTAAACAGGATGATACGATGACGGAACATGAACTTGTGCTGGATGATCCGGATTATATAGGCTTTGTTCGCAGTATCGAACGAAGCACGGGGATCAATCTGGCAGATTATAAAGAAGCGCAGATGAAGCGAAGGCTGACAACGCTTCGTTTGAAGAAAGGGTTTGAAACCTTTTCGGCCTTCTACGACGCGATGATGAAGGACAAGCCATTATTTCATGAGTTTTTGGACCGAATGACAATTAATGTCTCGGAGTTTTGGCGCAATCCCAACCGGTGGGAAGTTCTCCGCGATAAAATATTGCCAGAGATATCCCGGCAGAATCCCGGGGTATTGAAAATATGGAGCGCTGCCTGCTCCACGGGTGAGGAGCCATATACGCTTGCCATGATACTGTCCGAACAGAACATGCTGAGCCGTGCGCGTATCGTGGCGACAGACATTGATGATGGGGCATTACATAAAGCGAAGGAAGGCCTATATGTCGAGAGGTCATTGAAAGATGTGCCTCCGGATGTAGCCGCCCGCTATTTTAAAGAAGAAGGCTCGGTGTATCGCTTCAGTGAGCATTTGAAGAAGGAAGTAACCTTTCATAAGCAGAATTTGCTGACGGACCGGTTTGAGACGGGATATGATTTGATTGTTTGCCGAAACGTGATGATTTATTTCACGGAAGGGGCCAAGCATAAGCTGTACCAGAGGTTTGCGTCAAGCCTGAAGCCAGGCGGATTTTTGTTTGTGGGCAGCACGGAGCAGATCTTTAATCCTGGACAATATAATCTGGAGAGCAACGAGACTTTCTTCTACCGTAAAATTTAATAGAAATGGCTATCATAACGCATAAGCGCTTTTCAATCCGGAGGATGAGAGGCGCTTTTGCTTGTCCTGCGGCATTCTTGTCAAAGCGTTAGACCTATACTATAATGAGCAGAAGATATTTACGGAGTTTAGCGGTTTAACGCTTAAAAGTTTAAAGGGGGAAAAGCATCATGAGCTTACGCTTTTTAACTGCTGGGGAAACACACGGTCCTCAGTTGACTACCATAATCGAAGGACTTCCAAGCAATTTGGAGCTTGATTTTGAAGCATTGAACTTTCAGCTTCATCGGAGACAGAAGGGGTATGGCCGAGGACGCCGCATGCAGATTGAGAAGGATACCGCGCAAATCCTTGGTGGTGTGCGTCACGGATATACAACGGGTGCACCAATTGCGTTGGTCGTGCAGAATAACGACTGGAAGCATTGGCAGAACATTATGAATGTGGAGCCGATTGAAGGTAGCGACGAGGTGAAAAGACGGGTGCACCGCCCAAGACCGGGGCATGCCGACTTGAACGGCGGTTTGAAGTATAACCTGAAGGATCTGCGTAATGTGCTGGAACGCTCCAGTGCCCGTGAAACCACAGTCCGCGTAGCGGTTGGCGCTATCGCCAGACAATTCCTGGCACAATTCGGCGTTAAAGTGGCTGGCCAGGTCATTCGGATTGGCGAGATCGAAGCTCCCCCGCACAATCTTTCGATTGATGAGCTGATCGAGCGTACGGAAGCCTCCTCGGTTCGCGTCGTGGATGAAGAGACGGAAAAGAAGATGGAAGCCTACATAGATCAGATCAAAAAAGAAGGCGACTCCATTGGCGGCATCGTGGAATGTATCATCGAAGGTTTGCCGGTCGGACTGGGCAGCCATGTCCAATATGACCGCAAGCTGGATGGCCGCATCGCACAAGGCGTGATGTCCATCAATGCCTTTAAGGGTGTTGAGGTCGGCATCGGATTTGAAGCAGGCGAACTGCCCGGTTCCCAGGTGCATGACGAGATTATGTATAGTGAAGAGCGCGGATACTACCGCGCAACCAATCGCCTAGGCGGATTTGAAGGCGGGATGACTAACGGCATGCCGATCGTTGTTCGCGGCGTCATGAAGCCGATTCCAACGCTGTACAAGCCGCTTCAAAGCGTGGATATCGATACGAAGGAAGCTTTCACGGCTCAGGTTGAACGCTCGGATGCCTGTGCGGTTCCGGCAGCCAGCGTTGTTATGGAGCATGTGGTGACCTGGGAGGTAGCGAAGGCGTTTCTTGAGAAGTTTGGCGGTGATTCGATGGAAGAAATTCATGCGAATTACCAGAACTACCTGAAGCAGCTGGAGAACTACTGATATGAGAACACTTCAGGTGGAGCTGGGAGAGCGTTCATATCCGATTTATATCGGAGCTGGGATTTTGGATACGATTGGTGAGTTAAGCACGAAGCATGGGATCACACGCAAGAGTCCGCATTTGATCGTAACGGATGATAAAGTGGCGCCTCATTATTTGTCTCAAGTGGAGGAGCAGTTAAAGTCGAAAGGATATACGGTTATTTCTCACATAGTCCCTTCCGGTGAATCCTCCAAATCGCTTCAGGTCTATGAAGAGGTAATGACGACAGCGATCAACGGTAAACTGGACCGCAGCTCGGCAGTATTTGCGCTGGGCGGAGGCGTTGTAGGTGATTTGGCTGGATTCGTCGCGGCAACGTACATGCGCGGCGTGACATTTGTGCAGATCCCGACTACTATCCTGGCCCATGACAGCAGCGTCGGCGGCAAAGTGGCGGTCAACCATCCGTTAGCTAAAAATATGATCGGCACGTTTCATCAACCCGTCATGGTAGTTTACGATGTAAATACGCTGATGTCTTTGCCTCCGCGAGAGGTATCTTCTGGTCTTGCGGAAATGGTGAAGCATGGCTTGATCCTGGACCGTGATTTTGCCTATTGGTGCCGGGAGAACGGCTCGAAGCTGCTGAGCCTGGATCCCGATACGTTGATATACGGCCTGGAGCGCGGATGTGCGATCAAGGCGGACGTGGTATCCCAGGACGAGCGGGAAGGCGGTTTGCGTGCCATCCTTAATCTGGGGCATACCATCGGCCATGCCATTGAAGCCGTTGGCGGCTATGGACGCTTTTTGCACGGTGAGGCGATTGCAATCGGAATGGCTGGTTCGGCCCGCCTTGCAGAAAAGCTTGGCAGATCTGCGAATCTGCACAACGAGACAGTGAGCATGCTGAAGGCGGTGAATCTGCCGGTAATCTTGCCGGGTGACGTCTCGGTTGAGCGGATTATGGATGCGATGCAGCACGATAAAAAGTTTGCCGAGGGGAATATGGTATTTATCGTACCGGAATCCATCGGCTCCGTCAGCATCGTTAAGGATGTACCGGTAGAAGCTGTTCGATCTGTGGTTGAGCAGTTGAAGGGAGAGGGATAGTTCATGATGAATCGGGGAATCCGGGGGGCGACAACCGTCACCCGTAACGATGAGCAGGAGATTGTACAGGAAACGCTGCGGCTGCTTGAAGAGATGGTGAGGCGCAACGAGCTCCAGCCGGAGTATATCAGCAACATATGGATTACGATGACACAGGATCTGGATGCGACGTTTCCAGCCAAAGCGATACGCCAGCTGGAGGGCTGGGATCTCGTTCCTTTAATGTGTTCGGTTGAAATACCGGTTCAAGGCAGTCTGCCGCGCTGCATCCGCTTCATGGTGCAGGTCAATACGGATAAAAGCCAGAGCGAGATCAAGCATGTGTATTTGAACGAAGCCAAGCGGCTGCGTCCGGATTTATCAGGCTCCAACGCTTGATGTTGAAATTTAGGGTTGCAGTAACACGGCATCATCCTGTATAGTGATATCAGAATAGCTGAGTAGAGTTAGGTTTTACAGATGAGTTGAGTTGAGAAGAGCTGAGGCATTTTAGGCAATAACATAATCGGGATTAAGGATGAACTTGATTTCATGATGAATAGTACAGCACGTTCACACGGCTGGTTACAAGCCTATTTCTTGTATCCGTCTAAGAACAACAGCCGCTGTAGTTTGTCGTTGAATAGTTGGAATTCCTTGACCGCGCTCTTTTTTCATAGACTTATTCTGAACGTTAACCTCTACTTCGGTAGAGGTTTTTTTGTTGTATACCATCAATTAAGGAGGGATTGACATGGCGAATCCATCAATGGAGCAAGTGGTGGCTATGGCAGGTGAATATAACCTGATTCCGGTAGCGATCAGACTGTTAGCCGACATGGAAACCCCGATTCGCATTTTTCAGCGGTATGCGGAACGGAACCGGGCATTTTTACTTGAAAGCGTTGAGGGTGGAGTACAGTGGGCACGGTATTCGTTTATCGGAACAGACCCCTTCTTAATGATCACGGGTAAAAAAGGCAAGATCGAAATTGAAAGGAACGGAGAGCGTTCCCTGCTGAAAGGAAAGCCTGTCGAGGAGTTAAAGGCGCTCCTGCGAACGTACCGCAGCCCGCAGCTGAAGGAGATGCCACCTTTTACTGGAGGGGCAATCGGATTTTTCGGATATGACCTGCTCCAATATTATGAGAAGCTTCCGGCACATGCGATGGACGATCTCGGAATGGATGATATAAGGTTCATGTTTTGCGATCAAGTCATTGTCTTCGACCATGTGAAACAGCAGATCATGCTGGTTGGCAACGTACACGTGAAACCGGGTGATTCGGATGAAAACATTCGGCAAAGCTATCGGGATGTATGCCGTACCTTGGAAGCAGCAGCCGAGCAGCTGCAAGAGCAGGGACCGCGGGAGAACGTGAACTCCAAAGGCATTCCAGCGGATGTTGATATGGGCGACATTAAATCCAATATGACAAAAGAGAAGTACCTCTCCAATGTGGAGCAAGCGAAGGAATACATTCGCGCAGGGGACATTTTTCAGGTGGTATTGTCCCAGCGCTTCCATATTGAGACCGAAGTATCGCCGCTTCACGTATACCGGGTGCTGAGAACGCTGAATCCTTCGCCGTATATGTATTACCTCAAAATGGACGACGACATTATCGTGGGCACATCCCCGGAAGCCCTGGTGAAGGTGGATGGACGAAGATTGGAAACTAGACCGATTGCAGGTACCAGGCCTAGAGGAAGCGATGAGGCCGAAGACCAGGCACTGGCCGATGATCTGCTGCAGGACGAGAAGGAACGCGCCGAGCATTTGATGCTGGTGGATCTGGGGCGTAATGACCTGGGCCGTGTGTCAGAGTTCGGCACGGTGAAGTGCGACACGTTCATGGAGATTGAAAAATACTCCCATGTGATGCATATGGTATCCAGCGTTTCGGGTCAGTTGAGTGAGGATAAGGATTTCTTCGATGCTTTTCTGTCCTGCTTGCCAGCAGGAACGGTATCCGGTGCTCCGAAACTAAGGGCCATGGAAATTATTGCGGAGCTAGAGCGGGAGGCTAGAGGCGCGTATGCCGGGGCCATCGGTTATCTCGGCTTTGGCGGCAATATGGATTCCTGCATTACGATCCGGACGATCATTTTCCGTCAGGGCAAAGCTTATGTTCAGGCGGGGGCAGGCATCGTATGGGACTCGGTACCGGAGAAGGAATATGAAGAAACCGTCAACAAAGCCAAAGGGATGCTGAAGGCGATCCGCGTCGCTGAAGCGATGTTCCCGTCCAGCACGGATGCTAACGATTTAATTAATCAGGATTATCTGTACCAATACACACCTTAAACCGAAGGGGGAGAACGTAATGAACGTCATGGAAACGATGCAATCCAGCCTTACGAAGCTGATTCAAGGTCAAGATTTGAGCCGGAATGAAGCACGCGGGGTCATGCAGTCCATTATGGAAGGCCAGGCAACCCATTCTCAAATCGGGGCGCTGCTTACTGCCCTGAGAATGAAGGGGGAGACAGTTGAAGAGATCACCGGCTTCGCCGAGGCGATGCGTGGTGCGGGCGGGCGCGTCGTTACCGAGCGGAACCAGCTGCTGGATACATGCGGCACAGGAGGATCCGGGATTCACAAGTTTAACATTTCTACCGTATCCGCCATTATTTCCTCCTCGGTTTCGGTCAGAGTGGCCAAACACGGCAACCGCTCGGCATCTGGACGGGCGGGCAGCGCCGATGTGCTGGAAGCGCTGGGCGTGAATATCCACTTGACGGCAGAGCAAGCGACAGCCTGTCTGAATGATATCGGAATCTGTTTCCTGTTTGCCCAGATCTATCATCCATCGATGAAATATGCGGCAGCTCCTCGCAAAGAGCTCGGGGTTCGAACCGTATTTAACATGCTGGGGCCTTTGACAAATCCGGCGGGCGCAGATCGGCAGATGCTCGGGATATACGACATGAACAAAACGGAAACCATCGCACAGGTGCTCAAGGAGCTTGGCTTAAAGCGTGCCATGGTGGTGACCAGCCATGATGGTTTGGATGAAATCAGCATTTCCGCCCCTACGCGAGTCTCCGAGCTCCGTGGCGGAGAAGTCCGTACTTATGATATTCATCCGCATGATCTGGGACTGTCAGTTCATCCGATGAGCGATATTCTGGGCGGTGATGCCAAAGAGAACGCAGCCATTATCGGATCGGTGCTGCGCGGTGAGCGCAATGCTTATCGGGATATCGTGCTTGCCAATGCCGGTGCCTGCATCTATGTGTCTGGGCTTGCGGATAGTTTGGCTGAAGGTGTGCAGCGCGCAGCGGGAGCCATCGATTCAGGGCTGGCTCAGTCTAAGCTGGAGCAGCTGATCTCAAGAACGGGGGAAATGAGTTATGTATCTTGATCGAATAGTCGAAACGAAGCGCAGGGAGGTTGCCCAACTGCGGGAAACATTCAGCATCTCGGAGGCCGAGAGGCAAATCGCGGATTTACCGCCGACTCTCGGTTTTGAGAAGGCGTTGTCCACAGGGCGTAAACGTAGCATGGGATTAATCGCCGAGGTGAAGAAGGCTTCGCCGTCCAAAGGGTTAATTCGTCCGGACTTTGACCCGATTATGATCGCCAAAGCTTATGAGGCAGCCGATGCCGATTGCCTATCCGTGCTGACCGACAAGGACTATTTCCAGGGCAGTGGAGAGTATTTGAAAGCGGTAAGGGCGGCTGTCAACATTCCTTTGCTGCGCAAGGATTTCATTATCGACGAGACTCAGATTTACGAAGCGCGCCTGTTAGGTGCGGACGCGGTTCTCTTGATCGCGAGCATACTGGAGCCGCAACGGATCGCGGAGTTTATAGACATCGCCGGTTCTATTGGCTTGGATTGCCTGATTGAGGTACATGATGGGCAGGAGCTGGAATCGGTTCTTAAGCTGGGAACAGCTCATCTTATCGGAATTAACAATCGCAATCTGCGGACCTTTGAAACATCGCTGCAGACAACGGCGGATATCGCGGCACAAGTTCCGCAGGGAGTTACGTTGATCAGCGAGAGCGGAATATCAGGCCCCGCCGATATTTCCTACTTGCATTATGTTGGGGCACATGGTGTTCTGGTAGGGGAGCATTTCATGCGCCAGCAGGATGTGTTCCGTGCAGTAAACGATCTGATGGGACCCTTGCCGATCGCTGCAGACATAGAATAAAGGGGATATTAAGTGATGAGTACGACGCTAAAAATATGTGGACTTCAAAGCGTTGAAGTGCTAAAATCTATGATAAACTTACCTGTGGATTATATCGGATTCGTATTTGCCAAGAGCCGGCGGAAGGTATCGCCGCAGCAGGCTGCGCAGCTTATTCAAGTATTGCGGGGATGGGATCATGACATGATTCCCGCCGCCGTCGGCGTCTTGGTTAACCCTGATTTGAATGAGCTGGAAGAGCTTCTACGAGAAGCAGCGCTCGACGTCGTGCAGCTGCATGGTCAGGAATCGCCGCAATTTTGCCGGGAAGTGAAGGAGCGCTTCCCGGTTTCCGTTTTTAAGGCGGTATCGATCGAGAGTGACCGCTCAGAAGCGGAACGTCTGTCAGCACTTGATCCGTATGCAGGCAGCATCGACGGATTGCTGATCGACACGTACGATCCGGTATATGGCGGAGGGTCTGGTAAGACATTTGCCTGGGATCTCATCCCACCTTACCAGCAGTGGGCGAAACGGCAAGGGATCCCCTTGTTTGTAGCCGGCGGATTGGATTCGGATAATGTATCGCATTTAATAGGTCAATACGCTCCGTACGGCGTGGATGTATCCAGCGGCGTTGAGAGTGAACCTGGCGTGAAGGACATAAACAAAGTGATTGCATTCGTAGAAAGGGTGAAGGGGAAATGACACAGCTTCCTGATCGTAATGGACGTTTCGGAGTGTTTGGTGGCCGGTTCGTACCGGAAACACTCATGAACGCTTTAATAGAGCTTGAACAAGAGTATAACCGCTTTTCGGAGGATCCTGCGTTCAAAGAGGAGATTGCTTATTTGCTTAAACAGTATTCCGGACGGGAAACGCCGTTATATTATGCCGAGCGGCTCAGCAAACACCTCGGCAAGGCTAAAATTTATCTGAAGCGTGAGGATTTGAACCATACCGGTGCACACAAAATCAACAACGCCATTGCTCAGGGCGTGTTAGCCAAGCGTATGGGCAAAGGCAAGGTCATTGCCGAAACGGGAGCCGGACAGCATGGTGTTGCCACTGCAACCGTGGCCGCTCTGCTCGGTCTCGAATGTAAGGTGTTCATGGGCGAAGAGGATACCAAGCGGCAGCAGTTGAACGTATTCCGTATGAAAATGCTTGGAGCCGAAGTGATTCCGGTGACGTCGGGAAGCCGAACGCTGAAAGATGCCGGCAATGAGGCGCTTCGCTACTGGGTCAGCAACGTAGAGGATACCTTCTATGTACTTGGCTCCGCAGTAGGTCCGCATCCGTATCCGATGATGGTGCGGAACTTCCAGCGGATTATCGGTGACGAGACCCGCAAGCAGATTCTAGAGACGGAAGGAAGACTGCCCAACGTGATTCTTGCACCAATCGGTGGAGGGAGCAATGCGATCGGCATGTTCTACCCGTTCCTGGAAGATAAGGAAGTCGGTTTGATCGGTGTCGAAGCGGCTGGCAAAGGGGTAGATACCGATTTTCACGCGGCTACCATGTCCAAGGGGACCCATGGCGTCTTCCAGGGATCGATGAGTTATTTGCTACAGGATGAGTATGGACAGGTTCAGGAGGCGCATTCCATTTCTGCCGGCCTTGATTATCCCGGCGTTGGACCTGAGCACTCCTACTTAAAAGATATTGAGCGTGTGCAGTATGTGCCTATAACCGACCAAGAGGCATTGGATGCCTTGCAGCTGCTATGCCGTACGGAAGGCATTATTCCTGCGCTGGAATCCGCGCATGCCGTAGCGCAAGCAGTAAAAATGGCGCCAGCGTGGACCGAAGACGATATCGTCGTCATTAATTTGTCCGGTCGCGGTGACAAGGACGTGGAGTCCATCATGGCTTACACGGGAGGGAAAACCGAATGAACCGAATTGACCAGACCTTTGCGTCGTTGAAACAACAAAACAAGACGGCCTTGATTCCTTATTTGACCGTTGGGGATCCGGACGTGAAATCGACGCTCGATATCATTCATGAGCTTGAAATTGCAGGAGTCGATATTATCGAACTCGGTGTTCCTTATTCGGATCCCCTCGCCGATGGCCCGGTCATCCAGCGTGCTTCCGAGCGCGCCCTAAAGAGCAAGGTGACCATTCGCACTTGCATGGAGACTGCGCGCCTGGCGAGAGAACGGGGCAGCAAGCTGCCGTTCATCCTGTTTACCTATTACAATCCGGTTCTGCAGACCGGACTGGATGTTTTCTTTGAAGAAGTGGTAAGGAATGATATCAGCGGGCTGATTATTCCGGATCTGCCGGTGGAAGAATCCGCAGAGATTCGGAAACGGGCTCATGCTGCAAACGTTCACCTGATTCCGCTGGTGGCACCTACCTCACATGAGCGGATTGCGAGCATCGCTTCGGAAGCGACCGGCTTTGTGTATTGCGTATCCTCGCTTGGCGTGACAGGCGAACGCACCGATTTTTATTCGGGAGTGGAAGCCTTTCTTGAAACGGTGAAGCAGTACAGCAACGTGCCCATCGCGATTGGCTTTGGCATTTCGTCCGGGGAACAGGTTGCCAGATTCTCGAAAATTTGCGACGGCGTCGTTGTTGGCAGTGCCATCGTGCGTCAGATCGAATCGACGATTCCTCTTCTTGAGAAGGAAGAGACAAGACAGCAGGGACTTTTGCAAATCAGGGAGTTTGTGGCACAATTAAAAGGTTAGTGTTGTCCATAGCAGTTATGAAAGGTGAGGCGAATATTGTATGAAACCAAAAGCGCAAATTGTTAATCTTCCTGTATATCAACCGGGGAAGCCCATCGAAGAAGTCAAAAAAGAACTAGGCCTGGATGTTGTCATTAAACTGGCCTCCAACGAGAATCCATACGGCTGCTCGCCGCGAGCAACCGAAGCAATTACCGCTGAACTCGGTACGCTCAGCTTGTATCCGGATGGAAGTGCGGCTGATTTAACGGCGGAGCTTGCTGAGCAGCTTGGGATTGAACGCAATCAGATTATTTTCGGATGCGGATCCGATGAAATCATCGCCCTCATTATTCGGGCGTTCCTGGAGCCGGGAGACGAAACCATTATGGCCGATCAGACCTTCTCGGTCTATAAAACGAATGCGGATATTGAAGGCGCAACAAGCATTGAGGTACCTCTGGTTAACGGGAAGCATGATCTGCCGGGCATGACCAAAGCCGTCACGGACAAAACCAAAATCATCTGGGTGTGCAATCCGAATAATCCGACCGGAACTATCGTTTCCGAAAGCGAGCTGGTATCTTTCTTGGATGAAGTCCCGGCTCACGTGATGGTTGTTCTCGATGAAGCTTATTTTGAATATGTAACGGACGCTTCGTATCCGGCCAGCATCAAGTTAATGGAACGTTATCCGAACTTGGTAATCCTGCGTACCTTTTCCAAAATATACGGCCTGGCTGCCCTTCGCATCGGCTACGGCATCGGGCAATCTGAGGTTATTTCCTTGATTAATCGGGTACGTGAGCCGTTTAATACAGGACGCCTGGCCCAAGTGGCGGCGAAGGCAGCCCTGAAAGATCAGGAATTCGTAGCTAAATGCCGACAATTGAATGCCGAGGGAATCACATATGTCCAGCGGGAGTTTGATCGTCTTGGATTATCCTATTTCCCTGCGAACGGTAACTTTATCATGGTGGATGTGAAGAAGCCGGGCACCGAAGTGTTCAAGTCCCTGCTAAGTAAAGGCATTATCGTACGTCCGGGATTTGAAGTTTACCCGAACTACATTCGCGTAACCGTTGGCTCTGAAGAACAGAACAAGGCTTTCATCGGCGCATTGGAACAAGTGCTCCAGGAAGTGAATGCTCCAGCCTAATCTAATGACATAACAATAATCGCAGCTTGAAACGAGTGAGAGAGAGAACATGACCATGCAAATTTCTATATTCGGCGTCGGCTTGATCGGCGGTTCGTTAGCATTAAATTTCAAAGGAAAACCAGGCATAACCGTGACCGGTTATGCCCACACGCAAGAGTATGCCGACCAGGTTATCGCCAAGGGCGTTGTCGATAAAGTTACGCTTTCGGTAGAAGAAGCTGCGCAGGGCGCGGACATTATATTTTTGTGTGTTCCGGTAGGAAGTCTCGAGATGTACATAAAACGTCTGAGTGAATTGCGGCTTAAAACCGGATGCATTATTACGGATGTAGGCAGTACCAAAGCGAGTATTGCCGAATGCGCATCACAACTTGCGCTGAAGGATGCCTACTTTATCGGAGGACATCCGATGGCTGGTTCGGAAAGATCCGGTGTAGGCGCTGCTTCCACCGTATTATTCGAGAATGCATATTATGTGCTTACTCCGCCGGATGAAGTCCCTCAGGAGAAGGTGGACGTACTCGTAGAGCTTCTATCGTATACGCGTGCACACATTGTAAAGGTGGAGCCGAGACTGCACGATGAGATTGTTGGAGCCATCAGTCATCTGCCTCATGTGATCGCAGTGGCTTTGGTGAACCAGATCAGCTCCTACAATGACGATAATCCGTTATACCGTACGCTGGCTGCAGGCGGCTTTCGGGATATTACCCGTATCGCTTCCAGTGACCCGGTCGTTTGGCGGGACATTCTATTAAATAACCGCAATGTCATGCTGCCGCTTTTACGAGACTGGAACGAAGGAATTCAGCGTTTCATGGATATGCTGGAGTCGAAGGACGGGCCAGCTATCGAAGAGGCCTTCCGCAGAGCGGGGGAATTCCGCAGCGTGCTCCCAGAGCGACGGAAGGGGATGATTGTATCCCAATACGATCTGTATCTGGACGTGCCTGACCATCCGGGTATCATCGGCCGCATAGCGACGGATTTGGGGACAAATAGCATCAACCTCAGCAACATGCAGATTATCGAGAGTCGGGAAGATGTGCCGGGCGTGATGCGGCTTTCCTTCCGCAATGAAATTGAGCAGGAGCGGGCTAAGGAGCTATTGTTGTCGCAAGGGCACTCGGTGTACCAGTAATATTTCCGGTTGTTTTTAAACAACCGGAAATAAATGCGTTTTCAGTGTTGACAAAATGAAAACGTATACATATAATAAAAGTACAGTATGGTTTCTCTCCACTCCTATCCAAAATATTGCACTGTGTGCAACCGCCTTCAATGTTGAAGGCGGATTTTTTTTGTCCTTTTTCCTATCAGTGGGAAATCTACTGCCACAAACCTGAACTTTTCTCCAATATGTGCTATAATGCTAGAGTGCTAGTGTAGAAGATTTGGGGAAATTGCCAAATACATAGAATAGTCAGACATCTTGAGGCGTAACTATATATGGTTTGACGGTACTTTTGCACAAATCCTTGATCATTGCATCCGTGGAGATGTATTGGACAGGGAAGAGGCACCGGATGGTGAAGGAGGAACGAAAAATCATATGACGGATTCCCAACTAATCCAAGAAATTAAGCAAGGCAACACCGAACTTTATTCCGAATTAATGCGGCGTTATCAGAGAAAAATATTAGCATTTGTCTATCATATGTTAAAAAGTTCGCACATGGAGCTTATGGCTGAAGACTTATGTTCGGAAACATTTTATAAGGCTTTCCGGAGCTTGCACTCATTCCGGGAAGTGGATGCATCCTTCTCGACCTGGCTCTATACGATTGCCCGCAACACCGTGCTCAGCGAATTGCGCAAGCATCGAAGCGGCACATTGCCGCTGGAGGAGAGCGGGGTCGTGCCAGTGGCTCCGATGGAAGTTGCTCCGGAGCAGGCCATACTACGCAGTGAACGAGTACATATGGTAAGGGAAGCAATAAATAATTTACCGGAGAAACAGAGGTCGGCGCTGATTCTTCGGGAGTATGATCAACTGGATTATCAGGAAATCGCAGATATTTTAGGTCAAAGTGTCAGTTCGGTTAAGTCGTTGTTGTTCAGAGCTCGCGGCAGTGTCAAAATTCAGCTCGAACCCTATTTTTATGAGCCGGTTTTTGAGGATCTGAGAGGGATGAAGAATAGATGACTTGCGATGAAGCCCAAGAGCTGATGGAAACTGTCTGGGATTTGCCGGACAATGATCTGCGGCGACAACGGCTGATCGCACATGTTCAAACCTGCAGCTCATGTGCAGCGGAGTACGAAATGTGGGTGGAAAGCCAGAACATGGTTCATGTTCTGGAGCATGAGATCCCCGACATGGACGCTGAACAGATCAACCGAAACGTGATGGACCGCATTTATCGTGATTTCCCATGGCTGGTGGAGGAAACGTCTAAGAGTCGGGCGGTAAGCCGAGTGTTCCGCAAACGGCTGACACTTATGATTGCCGGTTTTTTGGCTCTGTTTGTATGCAGCTTCGTTTATTTTGCAGCGACTGGCAACCAGCCGAAGCCGGTTCCGGAAGCGGTAACGACAGGGATAATCCCTACAGGGGTGGCTGACACGGCCCAAACCCTGAACACTAAGGACGATTATAACATTCCGAAAACCAACAGCGGCATTATTGATCCTTTTGTGGTTGATATGAGCCCGACTCAGCCAGAATATTGGATGATACTATCCTTATTGGGCATCGGATTCGCCATGTTTTTCCTGAAGAAGTTAAATCGGGTCCGAAGATAAAAAGTGGTTAGGATGGAGGAGATGCGGCATGCAAATCGGCTTGGTTCGTCATGGATTAACGGATTGGAATGCGTTAGGCAAAATCCAAGGTCAAACGGACATTCCACTGAATGAGGAAGGCCGTCGTCAAGCGCGTTTGCTTGGGGAAAGACTTCTGCAAGAGCCTTACCGATGGGACTTTGCGGTTAGCAGCGGACTTTCCCGTGCTGAGGAAACAGCAAAGATCATCTCGTCCATGCTGAACATTCCATTGATACCACCGGATAATCGTTTGCGCGAGCGCAAGTACGGTCAGGTGGAAGGGTTGACAGCGGAAGAGCGTGAATCGCGGTTTGGTGCCGATTGGCACCTGCTCGATTTGGGACAGGAGACGGATCTGGAGCTTCAATCCAGGGGGCTTGTCTTTCTGGATGATATGTGGCATAAACACCCGGATGCCAATATTCTGGTTGTCAGCCACGGTGGTTTTTTAGCGCAGCTATATAAGCTGGTGTGCCGCGGCGTCCTGAGCGAGCGGATCGGCAATCTGTCGCTCACCGTCTTGGAGAGAAAAGATGATGACTGGTCTCCCTTGCTGTTTAACTGTACCAAACATCTGTTGACAAAACAGTCGTAGCATGGAACTTCATGAATAGTAAAAAGAGCCTTCCCGCGGGAAGGCTCTTTTTGTATCTATACTGGCGGTAGCTGACGGCCTTTTACTATATAGTCACACACGAATCGGTCAGTTCAAAATACCACTCTAGGAAGGAGTTAAAGCTTTCCCATTGCGATTTCAATTTACCAGCAAAAAAATCCTCCATCGGCTGGCCCAATCCTAAGCCTAACACTTCGTCTGCGTTCTTATTATAAAAAAAGCCGAACTCTCCTTCAAAGCTATCCAACGGAATATATTCTTCAGGCAGGTTTAAAACGACATGAGTTCTATCCACGCCTAACATATAATCCGAAGAATTGATCATAAACCAACAAATCTGATAAATTTCACGTCGTCTACTATAGAAAGTCGGACCATCCTCTGCATGCAAATAAAACGCAGCAAAATCTGAACTCAAATCGATGCCTAACTTTACTAATGCGTGTTCATACTCCTCTGCAATGTCTTCAAACCACCAGTTTTTGCTTTTGCAATAATGGATCACTTTTTCCGATAGCATCTCGACTGCTCCTCCGATATAAAATAAACGATCAGAATGATTTCCTAAGCATATCACATCGCCTTTTCTATCGTTGTTCGTATCTTGCTAAATTACGCTTTATAAGTCATACGGGTACAGTCGATAAAATGGATAACTATATAGGACAAAGTTTTACGCTTCTGCTATTATAATAAACCGATGCTGCTGCACCTCGAAGTAGCCCTTCGTTCGGATAACCTGATGAACCTGATATAAAGGTTCGAGGTGGCGTTCCACCGTAAAATCAGGAATCTGCCAAGGGATCGCCTGTAGGTAATAAATCAGTGCACCGATGTCGTAAAACCGCTGCGGTGAAAAGTCCTCCCGGCTGAAGGTGACGTTGAAACCGTGATCCTGCAGCTCTTGAACAGCGGTTCCCAGATTCCAATGAGCGAACTCTTCATTCAAGGGAACGCCAAACCACTCGTTGATGCCATAACAGTCGGTTCCTCCGGATTGCTGGGTTACGAACACGCCATGATCGTTTAGAATTCTTTTGATTTCCGGCACGGAATAGGATTCATGCTGATTGATGATCAGATCAAAAAAATGATCCTTTAACGGAAGTGAGGAATCTTCTTCAAAATAGACAACCTTTACGCCAAGCGGTTCAAGTTTTTGCTGTGCAATCGGTACGTTTGGTTTATAGCCTTCGGTTGCATAGACCGTTTCCGGCAGTGGCTGGAGAGAGGATAAGAACTCTCCTCCGCCCGTACCCATGTCCAGCATCGTAGCGGCATTTCGCATCAACGGAATTACCATGCTGCCCAAAGACCAGGGGAGAGCATGGGACTGCATGCGGCCTGAAGCCGTAATTCGTGAGAAGTCCCATCCTGAAAATTGTTGATCCATATCTTGAATAAAGGCCATAAATTCTGCTTCTTTTATCATTTCACATATCCTCCAAGCTTTTATAATGAATGGTACTTTCATTTTTATAAAATGCTCTTAAGGGAGGCCCTCGAATTCGATTTGCACCTAGTTATATCTCATGTTCTGGAGTTCTCATGATTTTATTCCTCCTGTAGTGATTGAATAATTCCTTCATATAAAGCGGTTTTTTATTTGATTTAGATGTAATACATTATATGTAAATTCTCTGCAACACTTAGTAAGTATTCTATCATTTAATAAGAGAGCATAGTCATTTCTATATACAAAAAAACAAAAAAATATTTCGTTAAACCGAAGCGTATCAGGTATCAAATGTCTCAAACCTTCCCATAATGGTTGTAAAACGGCGAGGCGATGGAAGATGAATCTAGCGGATATGCTCACATATGCCGATATTGGACAGCTTAGCAATATAGCGAATCACTATGATTGTGACGCTAAGCGGAATTCAAAGCACGAACTGATCCAGAGTATTCTGTCCAAGCTCGGACGCAGAGAGTTTTTCGAGGAGCAGGTCAGCAGCTTGTCACCAAGCGATTTGCGTTTTCTGAACAACCTGGCATTTGACACTCGAACAGGCTACAGTCTGGAAGAATTGACGGCTGCGATCCGTCATGCGGCAGAATTGGAGGAGAAGGATGATCAAGCCTCTTCAAACAAGAAAGCTACCGCCGCCAAAACGGAAAGTCCGCGTGAGGCGGTCGCACGTTATCGCCGAAGCGGCTGGTTGTTTAACGGTTTTACCCATTCCACCAAGTATTTGTTTCAAGTGCCATCGGATTTGAAGGAGCGGTTTCGTGACGTGCTTCGGGAGCGGCTTCATCAAAATCTGCAGCGATTAAGTGATGACCCGGAAGCGTACCGGGATGAGCAGGGACTAGCCGCAGAAGATCTCATGCTGATTCTTAAATATGTCGGCAGACATGATATTGAGTTGAATCAGGAAGGATTTATGTATAGGCGAAATCAGCAGCAGCTCATGAGTACGCTGCATATAACGGAACCGCCCATTACCAAGGGAGCATGGCGGTTCGGGTATGGCCGCTCTTGCATTGAATATCCCGATCGGTTTGCGCTGCTGTACGATTATGCTTACGCTAAAAAATGGATCAGGGAAAACAATGCCCGGTTGATCCTCACCGAAAGTGGAACTGCGTTTATGGAGGAAGGAAATCAAGTTAGCGTGATACAGATATTCCGCTTTTGGTTAAGACTTTATAAAGGCGCAATTCCCAATATCTCTTCTCTTGTATACTGGATCAGTCAATGCGCAAGAGATTGGGTCACCGCAGCCTCTCTTTACGAATCGCTGGGCTGGCTAATCCGTCCTTTCTATTATGACAGTCCGCAAAATATTTTGGAGCAGCGGATTATCCGTATGCTAATGCATTTGGGGATGCTCAGAATAGGGGAGAGTCAGAGCATGGGAACTTCGTACAAAATGACCGCGCTTGGCCTCAAGGCCGCGGAAGCCGGCATACATATCAGCGATTCGAAAGATTTGATCCTCTAGCATGGTTGTTTGGTTACATTTATTTGCAGCAGCCGTAAAATTTTTTGAAAGTAAAGTATTTAAAGGGAAAGAATATAAGGTATACGCAAATTTAGTTTGGAGGTGCATCCTAATGGATAAGATGAAGGTTACTTACGAGGTTATGTTAGGTCTGGCGGCCGAAATGGTGTGGGACGAAGCATTGCGCAAGCATCGGAGTGAAGAGCTGTATAAAGAAATTGATGAAGCGCTGGCTTCCGGCGACGAAGTGGCTTTCCGAAACCTGACGGATGAACTGAGGACTTTGAATTGAAGAAATGCTTCATCGCATTTCTTCTTTTTTTTTGCTTTGCCCGTCCTTCCACTCGTATAATGATAACAAAATGATGATGAGTGAGCAGAAAGGATGTACCTTGCATGAAATTTAGTGAAGTAGACGAGCAGACTTGGCCGGAACTAAAACCTTTTTTGGATACGTGCCTCATTCCGTTTACCGGATTATCGGGTTCGGAAACGCCATGGGAGGCTACAGCTGCGCTTGAACGGCTGCGGGATTTTATGGATTTGGCAGAAATTCCGTTTAAGGGAAGATTGGTTACATATCCTGCTATACAATATGGAAATACTGAAGATATAAAGCTTCTAAATGAAGTTTGTCACAATGTCAAATCCATCGGGTTTAAATTTGTTGTTATCATGACAGCGGATGTTGAGCTCTCTAAAGAGGATGTGCCTGAAAGTACGCTTGTACTGTCCCGGCGCAGGTTGGAAGGCAATGAAGGTATCCCCCTCTCAGCCACCGTTTCCGGACAAATCAGTGAAATGTGGCAGCAGGAAAGCTAAGTTCAAATGTGACAAAAAACCAACAATTTGCGAAAGGGCTATTGGAAGCGAACCCAAATTTGGGGTTCAAATTCTTGACGGTCTTGGGTGCCTAAGATATTATTAGTATGTCCTAGTAAGTCGTGTGATTTTAATCATTGATGACACTTAAGAACGGTTGACAAAGGGGGTTGAACACAGAATGAGCAGCAACCACAATGACGAGCATGAAGAATCGCACAATCCACCCCGACAGAAAGAGATGTCCCGCAGACAATTTCTTACATACACGTTGGGCGGTGCCACAGCTTATATGGCTGCTGGAGTAGTTTTGCCAATGCTTCGCTTTGCCGTTGATCCGATTCTTCAAAATAAAGAAGAAGGGTCTTTTGTAAAGGTCGCGGAAGAGAGCAAAATTACTAACGATCCACAGGAATTCCATTTTGAGCTCAAACAGCAGGACGGCTGGTACAACAGTACAGCTACTTTGACGGCGTGGATTCGTAAGAACGATCAGGGTGAAATTGTAGCGCTTTCACCAATTTGTAAGCATTTGGGATGCCTTGTTGGATGGAATAACAACAAAAATTTCCCTGATGAATACCACTGCCCTTGCCACGGTGCGCGTTATACACCGGACGGTAAGAACCTGGCAGTCGCGCCGAAGCCGCTTGACCAGTACGAGACGAAAATCGAGAACGGCTGGATTTACCTCGGCGCCATCGTGCCAAATACCGTAGTTAAATAGGAGGCGTAGATTCAGATGTTGAAGAATGTCTACAACTGGATTGATGAACGTCTCGATATCACGCCGATTTGGAGAGACGTTGCAGATCACGAGGTACCGGAACACGTAAACCCGGCGCATCATTTCTCCGCGTTTGTGTACTGTTTCGGCGGCTTGACGTTTTTTATCACAGTCATCCAGATTCTGTCGGGGATGTTCCTGACGATGTATTATGTACCGGATATCATAAACGCTTACAACAGTGTTGAGTACCTGCAAACACAGGTAGCCTTCGGACAAATTGTTCGCGGCATGCATCACTGGGGCGCAAGCTTGGTAATCGTGATGATGTTCTTGCATACGATGCGCGTGTTCTTCACAGGCTCTTACAAAGCGCCGCGTGAAATGAACTGGGTCGTTGGTATGCTCATTTTCTTTGTTATGCTCGGTCTTGGTTTGACAGGTTACCTGCTGCCATGGGATAACAAAGCTTACTTCGCTACAAAAGTTACATTGGAGATTGCGAACTCCGTACCTTGGCTGGGACCTATCATTAAAGAATTGCTGCAAGGCGGTACGATCGTAGGTGCCGAAACGTTGACGCGTTTCTTCGCGATTCACGTATTCTTCCTTCCGGCTGTCCTTCTTGCTCTATTGGTAGGACACTTTATCATGATCCGCAGACAAGGTATTTCCGGTCCACTATAAGAAGAAGGGAGGCGCATATTTATGGCACATGGTCATAAATCTGATGAGAAAGTAGTTTATGTCGGCGATTCGCGTGTGAAAAAAGGCAGCGGTTGGGTTACGCCGCCGGATTACACCGCTTATCCCGGCAAATCAGAAGCGTTCATTCCTAACTTCTTGTTGAAGGAATGGATGGTTGGTGTAGTTGTATTGGTCGGTTTCCTTGTGCTGACCATCTCGGAGCCGGCTCCGCTCGGTTATCCGGCGGATCCGGGAGCTTCTGTAATCCCGATGCCGGACTGGTACTTCCTGTTCCTGTATGAATACCTGAAGCTTCCATACGCTTCCGGTGATTATGTAGTACTGGGTACCCTTGGCGTTTCGGGCGTTGCCTTTGGCGCATTGCTCCTAGTTCCTTTCCTTGATACGGGGAAAGAGCGACGCTTCTACAAGCGCCCTATTACTTCTGCCCTTATGATTCTGTCGTTATTTGCAGTCATCTATCTGACAAATGCAGCATGGACCCACTATGCGCATGAGCTGGAAGCGACTGGACAGAAGCCTGAGCATATCCAGCGTGAAGAAGAGGCGGAAGAGAAACATGCAGCTGGTCTACCAACGACTAGTGGCAAGCAGGCTGAAGACAGTGTTGTAGCGATCGTTGATAAGGATAATCCCGCGATGGAAACCTTTAAGACAGCTACCTGTATTTCTTGTCATGCTGCAGATTTGAAAGGGGCATCTGGACCGTCGCTTCGCGGTGTCGGGGATACCCACACGAAAGAAGAGATCGTGGCTATTATTGCAAATGGCCAAGGCGGCATGCCGGCTATGAAAGACACGGCGCTTGCGGCTGGTGTCACCGAAGAACAACTTGATCAGTTGGCTGATTGGCTTGCAAGCCAAAAGGCAGAAGCAGCTGCAGAGTAAGATGCATAGAAGAACCTGACCGAATGCGGTCAGGTTCTTTTTTAAATGTTGTACATAGATGAAAAATATGCACAGTTTGGGTATAATCGGCATTAGTCGTAAAAGTAAGAATACAAGGAACAGGACAGGAGGACGGAGCTTGTCGATTTCGTATTTTTGGAGCCGAGAATTTCTAAGCAAGCGATCGATTCTCTGGCTGCTGCTCATCTGCAACATCCTTGGAACGATCTATGGATACATATGGTACGGGGGGCAAATGGTCGATACGGTGGATCATGGCTTGCTATGGCAGGTCATATTCGTCCCGGATAGCCCGACGGCCAGTTTATTCTTCAGTTTGGCGCTTCTGCTGCTCCTCTACCCGCCTCGGGGGCTTGGGGGCTCTTTGTTTCAGCAATTCATTGAGGCGCTGGCGGTCGTGACATCAGTGAAGTATGGGATTTGGGCTGTTGCCATCATATTTGCCGGACAAGCCCAAGGGGATGTGCTGGGATGGCAGGATTGGATGCTCGTCGCTTCGCATACGGCAATGGCAGTGGAAGCGTTATTGTTCGTACGATTGTTTCATTATCGCTGGACAGCGCTCACCGGGGCCATTGCCTGGACACTGCTGAATGATACCGTAGATTATACGTACGGCGTATTTCCTTGGCTGCCGGGGCAGTTATATGACGACCTATCAGCGGTCGAGCTGTTTACTTATCTTTTGACTCTTTTCAGCGGTTTTGCCGGCTGGATCTTCATGAAATATGGGAATTCCAAACAACGTTAGCCGTTTAGGTTATACAGTTCTATGAGCATCCCTTCTGCCATACATATACGGTAGGAGGGATGTCCCATGTTTCGAACCTTTCCGAAACTCCTGCTGTGTCTGTTTGCACTGCTTATGCTGGTTACTGTCAGCATGGGTGATCCTGTTGTGTGGGCTACCCCGGCAAACGGACAGTCGGAGACTTCGCCCGCTGCATCCATACAGGCTAAGGCGCTGAACAAGGAAGTGGAGCAGCTATACCGCCATGTGGAGGAAGGCAATGTACAAGCCGTGCTGGAGGATGTTCGCCGGGTATCCGGGATGTTTGAGGCTTCGTCATTTCAGGGATTGACCGGTGTAGAAGGAATTCATGCGTTGGCTGAGAGCATTTTGGAGATGAAAGAAGCTACGGCAAGGGCCACGCAGGAGCCGCAGCACTGGATGGTGTCCGCAGGAAAACTCCGAATGGCAACCGATAGCCTGATTCATACCAGAGATGCGTTATGGCTGCAATATTACAAGGTCATTCGTGAAGACCTGAGGGTCATGGGGGAGTATGCCATCCAGCAGGATCAGGCTGGCATGAGACGAGCGTATGACAGCCTGAGTGAACATTATGAACTCATCCGTCCTTCTGTTGTCATACAGCGAAAGCCTGAGGAGGTTAACATGATGGAGTCCTGGATTTCTTATGCCGGGGGTCTGGTGTCATCTGGGGACACAGCTCAGGTGCAAAAAGTGGTTCCGCAGGGTGAGGAAATGATCAATACGCTGTTTGGCAAGAAAAAGGATGAGCCCGCCCTAGCTCCGCTGGGAGAGGTCAAGGAGCCATGGACGTGGCAGCTGGTCATCGGGGCTTTCATTTTGGCGGCATTAACGTTTGCGGGATACCGCAAATACCGAGGTCAGTTGTATAGCGCAAAACCCATGTTCCCTCGCAAAATGTAGGCGGGAATCCATAGTTGTTCCGATTGAGGCCCGGTGCAAACCGGGCTATTCTTCTTTAAATCCTTCGCCATGCACATCATTGACATCATTAATGATAATAAATGCCCGAGGGTCCAACGATTTGGCGATTCCCGTTAGGCGGCGAATTTCCTGCCTCGATACGACGCAGTATACCATATGCTTGGCTTGCTTGGAGTAGGCGCCGATGGCCGGGATTAGTGTTACTCCGCGCTCCATCTCGGTTGATATGCGATGGGCAATATCGGGTGCGTGATCACTGATGATGGTGAAGGCTTTGGCGGCATAAGCCCCCTCCTGTATGAAATCGATGACCTTGGAAGCGATGAATACGGCAACGAGGGTATACAATATTCGCTCGAGCGGGATAAAGAATAAAGAAAGCCCGATGATCAAGATATCAAGAGATAGAATGATCTGGCCCATACTGAAGCCGAATTTTCGGTTGATGATTCTGGCAATGATGTCTGAACCGCCTGTCGTCCCGCCGAACCGGAACACAATGCCGAGTCCGGCGCCCAATGTGACACCTGCGTAGAGCGCAGCAAGAATATAATCCTGCTCGGTCTGAAACGGTACAACATAGCCGCGATCGATCAAAGCTTCAAACAGCCACAGAAACAGGGTTAATGAGGCGATACCGAGACCTGTGTAAATCGACTGGCGTTTACCGAGGATTTTCATGCCGACCAAGAATAACGGGATATTGAGCACCATAGTTGAGATGGACGGCGATATGTTAAAGGCATAGTTCAACAGTACGGTAATGCCGGTGACGCCCCCCTCCATGAGTTCATTCGGAATGATGAAATACAGAAGGCCGAATGCGTAAATGGCGGAACCGGCGATGATCGGAATGATGGTATGAAGCTGATTTAACAACTTGGACGTTTTCATAAGACCCCTCACATTTCCAATTGTGGATATTACCCGTATGTCAGGTTGCTTGTACCTGCTTAGTATGTGCCGATCATGTTCCAGCCATAAAAAATTATTTGTTTTCAAATCCGCTTTACGATAACATAGGTTTAAAACCAATCGCTCGTCATAAGAGAATGCTGCTTACAGCTTGGATATTGCAAGTTGGGGGCAGACTGCGCAGTGAAGGGAGTTATAGAGTCTTGGAAAAATCAATGGCTGAAATGCAGCAGGAAGTCGATCAATACATATCACAATTCAAGGAAGGTTATTTCAGTCCTTTATCCATGATGGCCCGGATGTCCGAAGAGGTGGGCGAACTCGCCAGAGAGGTTAATCATCAGTTCGGTGAGAAGCCGAAAAAGGCCGATGAAGCAGACAATTCCATCGAAATGGAACTTGGAGATATATTGTTTATTACGATTTGTTTTGCCAATTCCCTTGGCATCGATCTCGCGGAAGCGCACGCTAAAGTCATGCATAAATTTGCGACGCGTGATGCTGATCGTTGGACGAAAATAAACACCGATTAGGCTGCTGCTACATATGCTGTACCAAACCCGCTGTGGGGAGGGACAGCCCGTGAAACCTGAAAGTTATATACAAAAAGCATATCGATGCATCCTTCAAAATGATTTCGAAGAGGCGTTACGTTGGTTTGAGCAAGCGATCATCGCGAATCCGGGAGATGCCGAAGTGCATTATCGGTGCTCCATTACCTACGGCAGAAGCAATAAGCTGGAGATGGCGATTACGCATGCGGAGGAAGCCGTCAGGCTGCAGCCGGACAAACCGGAATATGCTCTTCATTTACAGCATATCAAGGCTGCGGAGCTGGTGCAGCGAGCAAGAAAGATGGTGGAGAACCGCAAGGATGTGACCAAGGCAGAATTGTATCAAGCCGTGGGACATCTGAAATCAGCCGTAGCCATGGACCCTTTGTATGCTCAGGCTTATGTATGGCTTGCTCTTGTTTATAGTGAACTCGATGAGCATGCGCTCGCCATTTCCACGCTTAAAGAGGTAATTTCGTTGTACCCGCAGGAGAGCGGGCTGCAGCATATAATGGAGGAACTCAAACAGCGCTTGAAATCATATATGCAGGATACAGCATCGGATTGAAAGTGAGGACATGTACAATGGCAAACAAATGGACAGTTGCGGTCGTCGGTGCCGGCGGCCGTATGGGTAAAGAAGTAGTGAAGCTTGTTTTGGGCGATGAGGAACTGGAACTGGTTGCTGCTGTGGGCCGATCGGATGAAGGTGCTGATGCAGGGACGCTTGTGGGTCTTCCTGCCTGCGGCATTAGGGTGACATCCGATCTGGAGATGGCGTTGGTCGAATCGAAACCAGATGTTATGGTTGACTTTACAGCACCGCAATTTGCCTATAGCAACACGGCTCTGGCCATTAAGCACGGCGTCCGTCCGATCATGGGCACTACCGGCTTCACGCCAGAGCAAATCGAAGAGTTGGACAAGCAGTGTATGGAGCAGGATATCGGCGGTTTGATCGCACCGAATTTCTCCATCGGAGCGATCCTGATGATGAAGTTTGCAGCTGCAGCAGCAAAATATTTGCCCCATGTTGAAATCATTGAAACCCATGGCGACCAGAAGCTTGATGCGCCATCCGGAACATCGATCAAGACAGCGGAAATGATTGCCGCAAACCGCGAGGAAATCCGGCAAGGCAATCCAAAGGAAGAAGAGGTCATTGAAGGCGCCAGAGGCGGGTACTATAACGGCTTCCGTATTCACAGTGTTCGTCTGCCAGGTGTATTTGCTCAGCAGGAAGTTATATTTGGCGGTTACGGACAAAGCTTGAAGATCCGACATGATTCCTATGAGCGTGCAGCTTATATGCCGGGCGTGAAGATGGCTATAGAGAAAGTAATGGGGTACACCGGCTTGGTCTATGGATTTGATCATTTTATCGACTAACATAGGGGAGAAATTACTATGAATATTTCATTTATCGCTCATGACCGTAAAAAAGAGGAAATGGTCAACTTCGTTATTGCTTATGAAAATGTATTCGAAGATCATAATCTTTACTCGACGGGAACGACGGGGACCCGTATTATGGAGCAAACCAAACTCAGCATTCACCGTTTCGCTTCGGGACCGCTTGGTGGCGACCAGCAGATTGGCGCGCTTGTTGCGGACAATGAGATGGATCTCATCATTTTTTTACGGGATCCTTTGATGGCACAACCTCATGAACCAGACATTAATGCACTCCTTCGTCTGTGCGACGTGCAGGGAATTCCACTTGCTACCAATGTGGCAACGGCCGAGATTCTTGTTAAAGCGCTGGACCGTGGCGATTTTGCATGGCGGGAACTCGTTCATAAATACAAACCGGGTGTGGATAGCTAATGAACAGCCAACTGGACATCTTAATCTTCGGAGCACACGCTGACGATGCCGAGATCGGAATGGCAGGAACGATTGCGAAGCATACAGCAGCTGGACTGTCGGTCGGGATCTGCGATCTGACGGAGGCTGAGATGTCGTCGAACGGCACCGTCGACATTCGCAAGCAGGAGGCTGAGCAAGCAGCCCGGATTTTGGATCTTACGGTCCGGACGAATTTGGGACTGCCGGACCGCGGTTTATTTGTGACACCGGAGAATATTGAACGGGTCACGGCCGAGATTCGCAAGTTTTCTCCCTCGATTGTGTTTGCTCCCTACTGGGAGGATCGCCATCCGGACCATGTGGCTTGCAGCCGTTTAGTTGAGGAAGCGGTATTTAATGCCAAGCTTCGTCGTTATATGCCTGAGCAGCCACCGGTTAAGGTGGACGAGCTTTATTTTTATTTCATTAATGATATCGGAAGAACGGATCTGGTCGTTGACGTTACGGATCAGTATGCCGTTAAGGAGCAGGCCCTGTCTTGTTACCGTTCCCAGTTCCAGAAGGCTGAAGAAAATGCAGTCTCTACCCCGTTGACTGAGGGGTACATCGAGCGTGTGCGGGCCAGGGATTCACTGCTTGGAGCGCGCAGGCTTATTCCTTATGCAGAAGGTTTCGCTTGTAAAAGTCCGTATGTTGTTCATCTATTCGGCTCCAAGCAGGCATAATATATAGAGGCGTACGTAAAGGAGGCCTGACATGAATCAACAACCATTAAAAATCGGCATTACCTGTTATCCTTCATTGGGCGGGTCGGGCGTGGTGGCGACAGAGCTGGGGAAACTCCTGGCCGAGCAAGGACACCAGGTTCATTTTATTGCTCACAGCATTCCGTTCCGGTTAGGGACTTTCCATAAAAATATTTTTTATCATGAAGTTGAAGTGAACGACTACTACGTGTTTCGATACCCGCCATATGATCTGTCGCTAGCGACAAAGATGGCTCAGGTAGCCAAAATGCAGCAGCTTGATGTGCTGCATGTGCACTATGCGGTGCCACATGCCGTGTGTGCCTTCTTAGCGAAGCAGATGGTCGGAGATCAGCTGAAGGTCGTCACGACGCTGCATGGAACCGATATTACGGTTCTGGCGCAGGATGAATCGCTGAAGGACTTGATTCGACTCGCTATTAATGAAAGTGATGCGGTTACGGCTGTTTCTCAGGATCTCATCCGAGAAACGCGGGAGTTGCTGGATATAAGCCGGGATATTGACCTTACCTACAATTTTGTGGATCCGCGGGTATATTATCCACGGGATTCGGAATCACTGCGTAAAGATTATGCAGATCCGAATGAGAAGATCTTGATGCATATTTCCAATTTCCGACCGGTAAAACGGGTAGCGGACGTGTTGGAAATATTCGCCCAGGTTCAGGAACAGGTCCCGGCGAAACTGCTGCTTGTCGGGGAAGGGCCCGAGCTTCCGAAAATTCAGTGCCGGATCAATGAGCTGGGACTCGCCAGCAAAGTGCATTTTCTAGGCAAGCAAGATGAAATTGCGCACGTCATATCCATGGCGGATGTGCTGCTGCTTCCTTCCGAGAAAGAAAGCTTTGGCCTGGTTGCTCTAGAAGCGATGGCCTGCGGAGTGCCTACCGTCGGCTCTACGGCAGGCGGGATTCCCGAGTTGATAACACATGGCGAAACCGGGTATTTGGCTCCTATCGGAGACACCTATTCGATGGCTCAGCATGTGCTTGAAATTTTAAAGGATGAAGCGCTTAGTGAGCGGCTGCGCAAGGCTTGTCTGCATCGTTCCAAGACGATGTTCTGCAATGAATTAATACGAGGCAAGTACGAAGAAATATATTACCGAGTATTGGGACGGGAGGTTAGCGAGCTGAAGCCGGTCTGCGGCTAAGCTCGACCCTCTCGTTGTTTTTCGGGTAAAGGAACGGGAAACTATGGCAGATATGTTTAATTCAATACGATGGCGCAACGCGGATCCCGATATGGCCGAGCGGAGTGCGGACGTGATCCGGACTCTGCTTCGGCATGGACATGAAGCGTATTGGGTCGGAGGCTGTGTCCGTGATGAATACATGGGACGCAGGGTCAGTGATATGGATATTACGACCTCCGCCTTGCCGGAAGTCACCTGTTCCGTCTTTCCCAAGGTCATTCCTACAGGAATCAAGCATGGGACCGTAACGGTGCTGATGGAAGGCCAGTCTTTCGAAGTGACGACTTATCGGGTGGAGAGCGGTTATGAGGATCACCGTCATCCAACGGAGGTCGCTTTCGTCAGAGAAGTAAAGGAAGATTTGAGACGGCGCGATTTTACGATGAACGCAATGGCTAGGGGGATTGATGGATCCTGGGTGGATCCGTTTGGCGGACGAGCGGATATTGACAGGCAGGTAATCCGCTGCGTAGGCGATGCGCGTCTCCGTTTCCGTGAAGACGCCCTGCGCATGGTTCGCTGCATCCGTTTCGCCTCTGTGTTCGGTTTCTCCATCGCGCAGCATACATGGAGAGGGATTCTCTCGGAGAGAGACACCTTAAGCTGGATTGCGATGGAGCGCATCCGCAGTGAATTTGAAAAGATATTGACAGGGCCGGCCCCCTTACGAGGATTGGAGATGTTTGTCCGCAGCGGCTTGTACACCCGAATGAAAGCGCCGTTTCCGTATACCGGGCATGACACGCAGGCGATAGAAGCAATGAATCGGATCGAGCCGGAGCAATCTACGATCCGCTGGACGCTGCTGCTGCTTGCCTGCGGCATTTCAGCCCAGGCAGCAGAGGGACTGCTGCGATCATGGACGTTCTCCAATAAGCAGCGGGAAGCCATCGTTAAGCAGCTGGCGCTTCATGAATCCTATCTGCAAGAGAAGGAAGAGGAAGATACCAAGAGCGCTAGGCTCCAGTGGATTAAGCTGGTTCTTTTCCACGGAGCCGAGGCAGCTCAAGGCTGGCTGCATTTGCAGACGGCGTTGAACCAAACGGGAGCGGCGTCTGCCTCACTTAGCGTAATCGAGCAGCTTGACGGTTGGCTCCGGGAACTCCGAATTCGGAGTTTGAAGGATTTGGCCATCACCGGAAACGAACTGCTTGAAGCGCTGGACAAGCGCGGGGGCCCATGGCTAGGCGAACTTCTCGGGCAATTGCTGGAGAAATCGGCAGCAGGTTTAATTAACAACGATAAGGAATCGTTGATTGAAGAAGCAAAGCGGGTGGTAATTCATAATGAAGGATTATGATCAAGACAATGCACTTCTGAAAATGTTCCAGGAGCATTCCGGCCAGTTTTTGTCCGGAGAAGAGATCAGCCGTAAATTGTCCATCAGCCGGACGGCCGTATGGAAGCAGATCAATAAGCTTCGTCATTTGGGTTATGATTTCGAGGCCGTTCCACGGCTTGGCTACCGCATGATGGATGAACCGGACAAACTGAGCGTGGAACAACTGACAGCGGGGATGACCAGTCAAACCTTCGGGAAACCGCTGAAGCTGCTTGACAAAACGGCGTCAACGCAGGAAGATGCCCGGCAATTGGCGGAAGAAGGGGCAACCGAAGGCACGCTTGTGATCTCGGAAGAGCAGACGGGCGGCCGCGGGAGAATGGGCAGGAAATTCCACTCCCCGAGAGGCAAAGGCATATGGATGAGCCTGGTGCTCAGACCGAAGCAACCTCTGCATTTAACCCAGCAGCTCACCTTGTTGACAGGCGTAGCGGTATGCCGTGCGATCACGAAGTGCGCCGGTGTGCAAACCGATATCAAATGGCCAAACGACATTCTGTTTCAAGGCAAAAAGGTGTGCGGCATTCTGCTGGAGTCTGCAACAGAAGACGAAAGGGTGCGCTACTGCATTGCCGGTATCGGCATCAGCGCCAATCTGAAAGAGTCGGATTTTCCGGAGGAGCTGCGCAGCGTTGCGACTTCGATTCGCATGGCTGGCGGAGCAACCGTTAATCGGACAGAGCTGATCCAGTCCATCATGGCGGAGATGGAGGTTTTATATGAATTGTACAACGAGCAGGGCTTCGAGCCTATAGCCTCTCTCTGGGAAGCTTTATCCGGCACGGTGGGCAGGGAAGTTCAAGTGCAGACGGCCCTTGACCGTTTTAGCGGGATTGCCACAGGACTCAACCGAGATGGTGCGCTGCTTGTCCGCAATCAAGATGACGAGCTGATCCCCGTATATTCCGGTGAAATTCTTTTTTAATACCAGGTAAATGAAACATGGTGAAATCGTAGTTGGATTTTGTTATACTATGACCAAGAGGCGGTATCGCCATGAGCGAATTGCACTCTACAGCAAGTGGTATTGAACAGCATTATTTTTTAAGAACACCTTCATAACTGTTATGCCGGTTACGTTGGATTCTGCTCTGAGCCGAAAGGACCGAGACAGAAGGGACGATCGCGAGTGACTCTTTTTTGCCTTTCGGACTTTTTAGCAAGTATGTGCTAAAAGGTTTTTTTTATTGTGTCTAACTTATTTACACAAAGGAGGCTGTGTCACAATGACAGGCAAACAACCACTGAACATCGTGAAGATGAAGAACATGAAGAAGAAGGGTATACCGATCACCATGCTGACCGCGTACGATTATCCTTCCGCCAAGCTGGCGGAGGAAGCGGATATTGATATGATATTGGTAGGCGATTCCCTCGGCAATGTCGTGCTCGGCTATAACTCCACAATTCCGGTAACGCTGGACGACATGGTATATCATACCCGTGCCGTCGCTCGTGGAGCGGAAGAAACTTTTATCGTAGCGGATATGCCGTTTATGACCTATCACGGAGATATTGATGAAAGTCTGCGCGGGGTGCGGAGATTGATGCAGGAAGGTCATGCGCATGCCGTGAAAATGGAGGGCGGCGAAGAAATCGCCGGCACCGTGAAACGGATCGTACAGTCCGGCGTACCGGTACTGGGTCATATCGGGCTGACGCCTCAGTCGGTGAATCAAATTGGAGGCTACCGGATCCAAGGCAAGGATGCCCAAGACGCTCAGCGGCTCATGAATGATGCAAAGGCACTTGAAGCGGCTGGAGCATTCGCAATTGTATTGGAGCTGGTTACAGAAGAGGCTGCGGCGGAAATATCTAAAGCGCTGAGCATACCGACGATTGGCATCGGAGCGGGTCGTTACTGCGACGGTCAGGTTCTGGTATTCCATGATTTAATCAAATATGCGTCTCCCTATCGGGACAAACGCTTCGTGAAAACATACGCTGATGTAGGCTCCGTCATCCGTGAAGGCATTACGCAGTATGTGAAGGAAGTAAAGGACCGCTCATTCCCGGCAGAGGAGCATGTCTTCAAGGCCGAGAAACATGAGGCTTCCGAAACGACAACAACATTATATGGAAGCAAAAAGGAAAAGGTGGGCACGACATCATGAAAGTGATTCGCACCATTGCGGAATTAAGATCAGAACTTAAGGACCGCTGGGAATCCGGCAGTGGTTCGGTAGGACTTGTGCCTACGATGGGTTATTTGCATGAAGGACACGCCAGCCTGATGCGTAAGGCGCGAGAAATGGCAGGTACGGTGGTTGTCAGTATCTTTGTCAATCCGATTCAATTCGGACCGGGTGAGGATTATGAGACCTATCCCAGGGATGAGGCACGCGATCTGGCGTTGGCGGAATCCGAAGGGGTGAATGTGGTTTTTATTCCCACGGTTCAGGAAATGTATCCCCAGCCGACCAAAACCAAAATCACTGTATCGGAAATTACGTCTTTGTTGTGCGGGGCCTCCCGTCCCGGGCATTTTGACGGTGTTACCACCGTTGTTAACAAATTGTTTAATATCGTAAAACCTGACTATGCTTTCTTCGGAATGAAGGATGCCCAGCAGGTAGCCGTCATTGAGCAAATGGTTCAAGATTTGAACATGGACGTAACCATCGTGCCTTGTCCGATCATCCGCGAATCTGACGGCCTTGCTCTAAGCTCACGCAACGTGTATTTGAAGCCGGAAGAGCGGGAACAGGCACTTGTGCTGTCGGGCTCTTTGCGGACCGCTCAGGAGATGATCCAGCAGGGACAAGCGACAACGGCAGGAGAGATCCGTGTTCATCTTCGGGATTCTATATCCCAGTCCCCGCTCGCTGATATTGATTATGCAGAATTGCTCACTTTCCCGGAACTTGTTCCCGTGGAAGATTCATATCGCATTGCGGATGAAGGCAGAACCGTCATTATGGCGCTGGCCGTACGATTTGGCCGCACCCGTCTCATTGACAATGCGTTACTTCAACCAAAAGTAGGGGGATCCCATGTTTAGAACAATGATGAAATCCAAAATCCACCGCGCAACGGTGACGGAAGCCAATCTGAACTATGTGGGCAGCATTACCATTGATGAGGATCTAATGGAGGCTGCAGACCTTTTGGAGAATGAAAAAGTTCAAATCGTGAACAATAACAATGGCGCCCGTTTGGAAACGTACGTGATCAAAGGCGAACGCGGCAGTGGTGTGATTTGTCTGAACGGGGCAGCTGCAAGGCTTGTACAGCCTGGCGACAACGTCATTATCATTTCTTATGCCATGATGTCTAAAGAGGAATACGACAATCATACCCCGACGGTTGTGATCGTTGACGAAATGAATAAGCCGGTTAACACGGAATATCGTGAGGTTCACGCCGCGGTTCTCTAAACGGTCTCCTAAGAGCCAAAATGTGTCGGGACCTTAAAGGGATGAAAAGACCGACTTCTACAGAAAATGAGTTCAGGTCGACGCACTGATCTCATTTTTCCGCTAAGGGTGGGATGCAGCTATGTTTCAACATGTATTCGCTGAAATGAACAACATGTTAGATGAAATTGTGAAGCATTACCCTTCTGCTCAAGGTCCCCAAAAACAGGCGCTGGTACAAAACTGGAACATGCTCAAAAGCATGAGCGAGGGCATTATCGAGGAATGGCTCCATTTTGAAGAGAAGATGGCTATCTTCCGCGAGAGTGCCGCCTCACCTCCTGTTTTTCCACCGACCGAAGCGCCTGAACTGCAGCTTGATGCATTCATTCGCGGCCAAGGTTATTACAAGTTGTTGATGTTCCAGCCGGCTATACAGCAATTTGAGGTGGCCGCCACGGTATTTCCGGATAGCCTTCTGATCAAGCTGTATATTGCGATGTCCCATCTTTATTTGGGGCAAACCATACCAGCGTCCGATGTATTGGTGTCCATCCTGCCCCTGGCAGACAACAAGAAGATGCGAGCGATGATTTACAACGCGCTTGGATGCATCGAGGTGTTGAATGGACAACAAGGGAAAGCCGAGGAGCATTTTGCACTGGCGATTCACAGCGACCCGACACTTCCTGACCCCATTATCAATTTGGAGGTCTGCAAGCAGAATCGCGGTGAGCTCCAATACGGCAGCCAATTGATCTCTTTGCTGTAGAAATCAAGCCATTACAAGAAGCGATGCCAGAGCTCATTACTGAGACTTTGGTATCGCTTCTTGCCGTATGGAGCGATGGAGGAGAAACGGGGGATTTTTTACCCGGAATGTTCAAAACCCGCAACTTCTGGTATGCTGTTAATTAGTCTGGAGGAAAGGGATTTTATCGAAATGAAATTTGCCGTATTGGATTTTGAAACCACGGGCAACCAGTCAGCAGATGAGATCATTCAGGTTGGACTGGCCATCATCGAAGAGGATCGAAGCATCTCCCGCGTATACGGCACCTATGTCAATCCCGGGATTCCGATCCCTCCTTTTATTACCGGTTTGACCGGCATTTCCGACAGTGATGTAGCGGATGCTCCGTCATTGGAAGAAATGATGATGGAACTCGTGCCCATGCTCGACGATGTCGTATTGGTTGGGCATAATGTCGCTTTTGATTTTAACTTTTTGCAAAATGCACTCGATCGCTGCGGCTATTTACCGTTCAGCGGCCGAATTCTAGATACGATGCACTTCTTAAAAATATGTTTTCCCTCGCTGCCTTCTTATCAGCTCGGGATGGTCTCTTCTCATTTCGGTCTGGAGCATGACCGTCCGCATCAGGCGGACAGCGATGCGCTTGCCACAGCCTATGCGCTGCTGAAATGCCTGGAGGAGATCGATGAGCTTCCTCTCCTTACCGTGCAGCGGTTAAGCGACCTGTTTGCCGACGAGGACAGCGACTTGGCCTGGTTCTTTGACGGCATCCGTGCTGACAGGGAGTTCCAGGCTGTACAAGCCGGAGACACCCATACGTACTATCGTCAATTTGCCCTGGCCGTTGACGATTGGAACGATATTGCGCCTGCCAGGGATGAGTCGGAGCCTAATCCGCTGGCGGATGTAAGCTTCGAGCAATACATGAATGATGTCCGTGAACGTCTAAAGGAAACGCTGCCTCATTATGAGAGCAGGGATGCCCAGGACATGATGTTTCAGGAAGTGATGCAGGCCCTCGATGACAATAAACATTTATTGATCGAAGCCGGCACGGGAACAGGCAAATCCCTCGGGTATTTGCTGCCGTCGATTTATCAAAGCGTGAAGCAGGAACAGAAGGTTATGGTGAGCACGCATACAATCAACCTTCAAGAACAGCTGCGTGACCGGGATATTCCCCTGCTCACCCAGGTTGTTCCTTTTCCTTTTAAAGCGGCTATTTTCAAGGGAAGAGGCCATTATTTGTGTTTGAGAAAATTTGAACATAAAATAAATAGAAGAGATTTTCATTCCCCGAAGGAAGATGTGATCACCGCGGCGCAGATGCTGGTCTGGCTGACCCAGACGGAGAACGGGGATGATGAAGAACTGAACTTTGGCGGTCGCGGAGGGGATTTCTGGGAGACGATCTCCAGTGATTCGGATTCCTGCCTTGGCCGTGCCTGCCCATGGTTCCGCAAATGCTACTATCACAGGGCCAAACATGAAGCGGGCATCGCGGATGTTGTCATTACGAACCATTCGAAGCTGTTCACTGACGTAAAAGCGAATCATCAGCTGCTTCCGAGTTATGAGCGTCTCGTCATTGATGAAGCGCATCATCTGGAGGACGTCGCTGGCAAGCACCTTGGCTTGCAGATGAAATATTTTTCGGTGGTCCATACGTTGACTCGTATGTACAAAGACAGCCGCAGCGGTCAGCTTCCGGCTCTTCGCCAGCTGCTGCAAGCATCGTCGCATGAGAAGGCTGTCGAGTGGTCCTCCATCATAGACCGGATTTATCCGGATCTGATCACCGCAAAAGAGAATTGGGACCGGCTCAGCGATCAATTGTTCGGACTACTTCCGGAACGCGGAGACGCGACTCCGGGGGATGCCGGTCAATTCTCGCTTCGCTTATCGCCTCTGAAGAAGCCGAAGGATTGGGATTCGCTGGCCGAGTTGGAGCATCAAATTCATGTGACGCTGGGCGATGTCGTTCGCAAGGGTGACAAGCTGATCGCCGAGATGAAGGAAGATCTGGACGATTACAGCGCGGACAGTTTGTTAACAGACCTATCGGGTCTGTTTAAGGACCTGGCCGCACACCGCGAGGACCTGAGGTCCTTCATGGCTCTGAATGATGAAGGCACGGTATACTGGATGGAGGCTAACGGGAATTTCCGCGGCAAATCGCTGCAGCTTTATGCAGTGCCTGTCGATGTTAGCACCCACTTGAAGGAATTGTTTTTTGACAAGAAACAAAGCGTGATCCTGACATCGGCGACCTTGTCGGTGGATAAATCGTTTCAGTTCATGATCGAGAACTTGGGTCTTCAGGAAGCGGCAGATAGCGGCAACTTGAACACGGTTCTGCTGCCGTCCCCGTTTAATTACAGGGAGCAGGCCCTCCTTGTCGTGCCGCGCGATTTTCCGAGCGTGAAGGGCTCGGTCGGGGATGCACTCTTTGTGAATACACTTGTGCAATCATTGGCCGATACGGCAATCGCTACGCATGGCCGCATGCTTGTGCTGTTCACTTCGTACCGCATGCTGCGTCAGGTTCACGAGCCGTTGAAGGAGGCGCTGGCATCCAGCGATATTACGGTACTGGGACAAGGGATGGACGGAACCAGCCGTACCAAGTTAATCCGGAGATTCCAGGATAGCAGTGCTTCGGTCCTGCTGGGTACGAGCTCCTTCTGGGAAGGGGTAGACATACCCGGGGAGGCGCTCACTTGCCTTGCGATCGTCCGGCTGCCGTTCCAGCCGCCGAATCATCCCTTGGTCGAAGCCAAGAGCGAATTGCTGCAGCAGCAGAATAAGAACCCGTTCATGAAACTTTCGGTTCCGCAAGCGGTCATTCGCTTCAAACAGGGATTTGGCCGACTGGTGCGGACCGCGCAAGATAAGGGGATTGTCATTGTCTACGATACCCGGGTCATTGAATCCTATTACGGGAAATATTTCTTATATTCTTTGCCGGGGCCGAAGATGGAGCATATGCCGACAGAGGGGATCGTTCCCCGAATTTCGGAATGGCTGCAGGAAGAGGCAGGCATAGAGAACCAAGCTGAATAAAAGTGAAACAATGAACGAAATGATCTGTCACAAAAAAATGTAGTTATTAACCTATTATTAGGGGGAGCATGAATGAAATCGGAAAAAATTTCGGAAGCCGTGGTCCGCAGATTACCTGTATACTTGCGCTATTTGAATGAGCTTCAGAAAAGGGAGGTCTCCACGGTTTCCTCCCAGGAACTGGGACAAAAACTGGACCTCAATCCTGCTCAAATTCGTAAGGACCTAGCGTATTTCGGTGATTTTGGACGGAAAGGGATCGGATATGACGTATCTTATCTGATCGAGAAAATTCGCCAGATTCTAAAGCTGGACCAGAAGATCAATGTCGCATTGATTGGGGCCGGTAATCTTGGACATGCATTATCGAATTACAATGCATTTCTGAAGGACAATATGAAGATTGTGGCGGTTTTCGATTCGTATTCTCCCAAAGTTGGTATGAAAATTAACAATTTGGTTGTACAGCCGATGGAGGAACTGGAGAAGACGGTTCATGAGTACGGCATTCGTATCGGGATAATCACCGTTCCGGATTTTGAAGCGCAGAATGTAGCCAATCAGCTTATCGCCGCAGGCATCGAGGCTATCCTGAATTTTGCGCCAACCATCCTGAAAGCCCCATCCCATATCCGGATTCATACGGCTGATTTCACTACGGATTTGCAGAGTTTGGCCTATTATTTGGATAACGGCAAGGAGGATGCAGCACATGACGACAACGAAGTGGATGGTTAAGAACGGAACGTTTGCGGTACTAGAGGAAGGAAGATCCGTGCTACGCGGATATATGGTTGTGGAGAATGACCGGATAACCTATCTGGGTGAAGAAGAGCCAACCGTCCAAGAGGGAATAGAAGTTATCGATGGAACTCATCTATTTTTCCTACCTGGGTTGGTGAACACGCACGGACATGCGGCGATGTCGCTGCTCCGCGGTTATGGCGACGATCTGGCACTGCAGGTATGGCTTCAGGAAAAAATGTGGCCTATGGAAGCCAAATTCACGGCCGACGATGTATACTGGGGAACCGCACTCTCCGTGCTGGAGATGATCAAAGGCGGAACCACGACATTTGTGGATATGTATGATCATATGGATCAGGTTGCCAAGGTTGTGCAGGACTCAGGAATGCGCGGCGTCCTAATGCGCGGCGTCATCGGATTGTGTCCGCCTGAGGTGCAGCAGCAGAAGCTGGATGAGGCGGTGGCATTCGCGAAAGACTGGCATGGCAAGGCTGACGGGAGAATTACGACGATGATTTCACCGCATGCACCTTATACGTGCCCGCCGGATTTCATCGAAAAATTCGTTCAGGCATCCCATGATTTGAATCTGCCTTTGCATACGCATATGTCCGAAACGGAAACGGAAGTAGCTCAGAATGTAAAAGACTACGGACTTCGCCCTGTTGCCCATTTGGAGAAGCTTGGCATGTTCTCCCGGCCAACGCTGCTTGCGCATGCCGTCCATCTGACCGATGAAGAAATCGAAATCCTGGCCAAGCATCAAGTTATGGTGTCGCATAATCCAGGCAGCAATTTGAAGCTTGCCAGCGGCATCGCTCGCGTGCCTGCACTGCTGAAAGCCGGCGTAACGGTGTCGCTGGGTACCGATGGACCTGCGAGCAATAATAATCTGGATATGTTTGAAGAGATGCGTCTGGCGGCATTGATCCATAAAGGGGTAAGCGGGGATCCAACCGCAATTCCTGCATCCGAAGCGCTTCGCATGGGTACAGAGTATGGAGCCAAGTCAGCCTTCCTCAACGATATCGGCACACTTGCGGTAGGAATGAAAGCAGATATGATCGCACTGAACACGGATCAAGCGCACTTCCTTCCACGGACCGATTATATTTCACACGCTATCTACTCAGCCAGTGCGAAGGATGTAGAGCATGTATGGGTTGACGGCAAGCAGGTAGTGAAGAATGGCGCGAGTCTTACTCTTGATGAGGAACGTATCCGCCGGGAAGCGCAGCGTGCATTTGAGCGTCTTACAACCCTCTAGGGAATAATCAAGGGGAGCGAGGAGACGGATTTGAAGAAAAAAACGAAGTGGATATTGCTGAGTGTGTCCAGCGTGCTGCTGTTGCTGCTTGGTTTACAGCTCTATTATTCATATGTTATGAAAGATACTTGGAATGAAGAAAGAATGGCAATTGTTGCCGCGAAGCAGCATGGCCAATTGGTTACATCCGGGAAGACCTATAAATCGGTGTGGGGCGAGGATAATAACTATTGGGTGGTAAGCGGGAAAGATCAAGACAATCAAGATCGTATGGTATGGGTGAAATTTACGGATGACAACGTACCTGTTGAAGGTGCTGACGCTGTCCAGTCCGTTTTATTGAAAACGGGAATGTCAGAAGCCCAGATGCGGGATCAGATCTATAACGAATTGCCTGGCGTTGAAATTAAGCGGCTGCTGCCTGGAATGTATGAGGGTGAGTATGCATGGCAGCTGCAGTATGAACACAACGGTCAGCGCGGCTATCGGTTTTATCGTTTTCAAGATGGTAACACCATCGGGAATGACATTATTCTTCCAAATCAATAAAAATGCAGTAAGAGAGGCGCCCTTTATAGGGTGCCTCTCTTTTTCTCCAACATGTAAGCGCATTCAGAAAAAATATGGAAAAACTGTTCTAAATATTTTCACAGACATGCATGAAAAAGTATATAAGATGTGATATACTCGTACTTGTACAAAACGAGCATATAAAATACATGCATCGCAATATATCGTTGTTATATGTATTATTGTGTTACAGAATGATAGACAAAATTTCATATAGGAAATGAAGGAGGAACTTCATGAAACTACGCATTGTACCTATCATGCTGACTGTCGTGATCTCAGCATCGGTTCTCTTTGGCGGATGGTTTCTGTATCGGCAGATGGCTTTGCAAAATCCGCTGGCAAATGTTGTGTCGCAATATGACGGCGTGAAGGATTCTCATATAGATATTAAACAGAATACCGTTACTTTGAATCTTGATTTGGCTCCAGATACAAATTTACAAGGTTTGGTTCAGCATATTAAGAAGGAAGGCAAGTCTGTGATTGGCAAGCGGGAATTGAAAATCCAGGTGGAGGACCATTCCTCGGAAGCACTGGATCAATGGTGGGAGAAGGCCATGCTCTCAGTCGCCGAAGCAATGGATAATAAGCAGTATACTGATATTCAATCATCGCTCGAGCAGCTTGCTGCCCAGTCGCCGAATTTGAAAGCAAAAGCAACCATCGATGACACCAATGTCTATGTCAGCTTGTCAGACGGCAAGTCTGGTAAATTTATAATCTTGCCGCGTCAGCCTGGCAGCATGGAGGTGTGGAATCATGCCTAAATTAGCTAAAGAAATCATGTTAGGCTTTATTCCCGTATTACTGGTATTCCTTGTATTTGCCGGTGTGAACATCGTGCCCTTGCTCATCGCTGCAGGACTTGTAGGCGGCTTGTTGTTTATCGCTAAAATGAAAGGCGGTATTGCTGTAGGCGCAGGGAATGAGCGCAAGCGGAAAAAGAGCGGACCTGCCAAGCTGACTTTCGAAGAAATCGGCGGGCAGGATAATGCTAAACAAGAACTGCGAGAAGCATTGGATTTTCTGATTCGTCATGAAGACATTAAGAAATTTGGCATTCGTCCATTGAAGGGCATTCTCCTAACCGGGCCTCCGGGAACAGGGAAGACGTTGATGGCGAAAGCCGCTGCCCATTATACGGATTCGATCTTTGTTGCTGCATCCGGCAGTGAATTTGTTGAGATGTACGTCGGTGTTGGTGCGGGGCGCATCCGGGATTTGTTTAAGGATGCCCGGAATCGTGCGACAAAAGAAAACAAACAAAACGCCATCATCTTCATCGATGAGATCGATGTCATTGGCGGTAAACGCGAAGGCGGCCAGCAGCGCGAGTATGACCAGACACTGAATCAGCTGCTAACCGAGATGGATGGCATCTATTCACAGGATACTCCTCGCATTCTGGTTATCGCCGCAACAAACCGGAAAGAAATGCTGGATAGCGCACTGCTGCGTCCAGGCCGATTCGACCGTCATATTCAAGTAGATCTTCCGGATAAGAAGGGACGCACTCATATCTTGAATCTGCATGCTGGTAATAAGCCGCTGCATGAAGATGTTGACTTGGAGAAAATCGCCGAGGAAGCTTACGGCTTCTCGGGTGCACAGCTTGAGAGCGTCATGAATGAAGCGGCCATTTATACGATGCGTGAGAATGAGCAGTTTATCCATCAGCGTCACTTGTCCATGGCGATTGACAAGGTCATGATGGGTGAGCGTTCTGATCGCGAATCGAATTTGGAAGAGAAGAAGCGCGTTGCCATCCATGAATTGGGACATGCTATCATGGCAGAGCTGGTGCGTCCCGGCAGTGTGAAACAAGTTGCCCTCAGCCCGCGTGGTAAGGCACTTGGTTATGTTCGTCATAACCCGCAGGAGGAACAATATCTGTACACAAAATCCTTCCTGGAAGAGCAAATTATGATCGCGCTTGGCGGTGCGGCCGCCGAAGAGATCTTTTACGGGGGTCGAAGCACAGGTTCAAGCAATGACTTTGAGCAATCGCTGAACATCGTGGAGACGATGATGAAGTCGGGTTTGACGTCGCTGGGCATTGTTAACATGAATATGGTAACAACTGAAGAGTTAATGAAAGAGAATAATGTGATTTTGGAAGAGTTAATGAACCGCACTAAGAATCTCTTGGGACAAAAACGGCCAATATTCGACAATTCTCTTGATATCCTTTTAAAGGAAGAAATCCTCTCTGGGGAACAATTTCGTTGTCAATTTCGTGAAAACGCGCTTTTACCAGCATAAATTGTTATGCTGGTTATTTTTTTTTACTTTTTTGTCGTGCTAAGATATTATTATACTTTGTGCTCTGAAAATGTATTTTTCGACAAATGGGGTACAATAAAGTATAGAGATAAGGAAAGGGTGGAGTAGAAACCATGTACTTCAAAAAAATCGGCGTTGTAGGCGGCGGGACTATGGGGCAGGGCATTGCGGAGATGCTGGCAGCCAAAGGTCTTGACGTACTGCTCGTAGAGAAAACTCCAGAGAAACTGGACTATTCATACCGAATGATCGAGACCAGTCTAGATAAACAATTGGAGAAGTGGGGAATTACCCAGGCAGAGAAGAAACTTATACTGAACCGGATTCAAAAAGTAACTCATTTTGCCGAGCTTAGCACCTGCGATATGGTGATTGAGACCATAATAGAGGACTTGGAAGCGAAGAAAGAGGTATTTTCACAGCTTGATCAAGTATGTCCGAGCCATGTGATATTAGCAAGTAATACATCCACGCTTAGTTTGACGGAGCTCGCCAGCTCTACCAAATATCCTGAGCGTGTTATTGGCATGCACTTCATTCATCCTGTTTCCAAGGTAGACCTTGTTGAAATCATCCGCGGCCTGAAAACTTCGGAACATACGTTTACAGAAACAAAACGCTTTGTTGAAGAAGTTTCGGATAAAAAAGGCATCATGGTGTATGAGTCTCCAGGTTTTGTTACAACCCGCATGATTACCCTCATGATCAACGAAGCGATGCATCTGCTGCAGGAAGGCGTGGCTTCGGCGGAAGATATCGATGACGCGATGAGAATCGGATATAACTTCCAGCATGGACCGCTAGAGATGGCCGACCGTTTCGGCCTGGATTCCATCCTCGCTGCGCTGGAACGCATGTTCCGCGAGTACGGCGAACTGAAATACCGTCCATCGATTGTCTTGAAGAAACTGGTCCGCGCAGGGCAACTGGGCGTCAAAACCGGAGAAGGCTTTTTCAAGTACGATAAGGATGGTGACCGGGTATGAATATTCTCGTAATTAATGCAGGTAGTTCTTCACTGAAGTATCAACTGTACAACATGACGGATGAATCCGTATTGGCAAAAGGCTTGGTTGAGCGGATCGGTATGGATTCCTCGATTCTGACGCATAAGCCGACGGGAAAACAGGATGTTACGGAAGTCAGCGAAATTCTGGAGCATACCACGGCGATCCGCAAAGTGCTGGGCATGCTTACAAACGAGGAGCACGGTGTGATCGATTCTATCGAAAGCATTCAGGCCGTTGGACACCGCGTAGTGCACGGCGGGGAATCTTTTAAAGAATCCGCGCTCGTTGACAGTGATGCCAAAGCGGAAATCCGTCGCTTGTTCGATTTGGCTCCGCTGCACAATCCCGCATCGATGATGGGGATTAAGGCAGCAGAAACCAATATGCCGGGCGTTCCGCAGGTCGTTGTATTTGATACGGCGTTCCATCAGACGATGCCGGAGAAATCATACCTGTACGCTATTCCGAGAGTACTTTATAATAAATATAAAGTACGTCGTTACGGTGCGCACGGTACATCTCACGCCTATGTCAGCCAGGCAGCGGCAGAATTCCTGAACCGGCCACTGGAGGATCTGAAGATCATTACCTGCCATATCGGTAACGGTGCTTCCCTGACAGCAGTAAAAGGCGGGAAATCCATCGATACTTCCATGGGGATGACCCCGCTGGAAGGGCTCATGATGGGTACGCGCAGCGGTGATTTGGACCCGGCAATCGTACCGTTTGTAATGAACAAGGAAGAGCTGACCGTCAATGAAGTGAACTCCATGCTGAACAAGCATAGCGGACTATTGGCGATCTCCGGAATCAGCAGTGATATGCGTGAGATTACGGAAGGCATGGAAAAAGGCGATCCGAGCTCCACGTTGGCCTTTGAAATGTATGAGTATCGTGTTCGTAAATACATCGGGTCTTACGCTGCTGCCATGAATGGCGTGGATGTTATCGTATTTACTGCGGGCGTCGGCGAGAATTCGATCGTCCTTCGTCAAAGAGTGCTTGAGCAGCTTACCTATCTCGGAGTAGAATTGGATGAGGAGCTGAACAGCATTCGTTCCGGCGAGCCACGCCGTATTTCTGCGGCGAATTCGAAGGTCGAGGTACTTGTGGTCCCTACCAACGAAGAACTGGTTATTGCTCGGGATACGCATCGTATCGTACAAGCTTCCAACCGTTAAATAGTAGTGATATAAGGGAGAGATTTAAGCATGGCCACCAAAAGTGTGATTCGTAACGTCAACCAGCATGTCGGTGAGACCGTCACGATCGGCGCCTGGATCAACAACAAGCGTTCCAGCGGGAAGATTCAATTCCTGCAGCTTCGTGATGGCTCCGGATATATCCAGGGTGTTGTTGTGAAGAGCGAAGTATCCGAACAAGTATGGGATGACGCGAAAAGCCTGACACAAGAAAGCTCTTTGTATGTGACGGGTGTTATACGTGAAGAGCCGCGGAGCCAATCGGGTTATGAGATGACGGTTACCGGCATTGAAATTATACATCTTACGGAAAACTATCCGATTACGCCTAAAGAGCATGGTGTCGATTATTTGATGGACCATCGTCATCTGTGGCTTCGTACACAGAAACAACGTGCGATCATGGTGATCCGTGCTGAAATTATCCGTGCGGTTCAAGATTACTTTGATACCAACGGATTTACGCTTGTGGATCCGCCGATTTTGACCCCAACGTCCGCGGAAGGTACAACCAACCTGTTCCACACGAAGTATTTTGATGAGGATGCCTATTTGACCCAGAGCGGACAGTTGTACATGGAAGCTGCCGCCATGGCGCTCGGTAAGGTATACTCCTTCGGGCCGACGTTCCGTGCCGAGAAGTCCAAAACCCGCCGTCACCTGATCGAGTTCTGGATGATTGAGCCTGAGATGGCCTTCACAGACCATGAGGAGAGTCTTCAGGTGCAGGAGCAGTTCATTAGTCATGTGGTGCAATCCGTGGTTAAAAACTGCCGCCAGGAGCTTGAAACGATCGGTCGCGACATTTCGAAGCTGGAGGCGATCCAGGCACCATTTCCGCGGATTACGTACGATGAGGCTATTGAATTCCTGCATACGCAAGATTTTGATATTCCTTGGGGTGAAGACTTTGGCGCGCCACACGAAACAGCTATTGCTGAGAAGTATGACAAACCGGTCTTTATTACGCATTACCCGGCGGGAATCAAGGCTTTCTATATGAAGCCGGATCCGAATCGTCCGGAAGTCGTACTTTGTGCGGATATGATCGCTCCGGAAGGTTATGGCGAGATTATTGGCGGATCGCAGCGGATAGACGATCCACAGCTGCTTGAAGAGCGTTTCAAGGAGCATGATCTGTCGATGGAAACCTATCAATGGTATATGGATTTGCGTAAATACGGCACCGTGCCTCATTCCGGCTTCGGTTTAGGTCTTGAGCGTACCGTTGCCTGGATTTGCGGCTTGGACCATGTGCGTGAAACGATTCCGTTCCCACGGACCCTGTACCGGTTGTATCCGTAAGCCGTGAGAGGTAAGTCTATGGACCACGACGGTAACGTGGACACGGATGTGAATGGCTGGACGGCCGGCGCCGCTGCCGGCATGAGCCAAGGAATGGCGATCATTCCTTACGCCTTGCTCCGGCATTACCGGTCACTTGGGTTAAGCGACCGTGAAGCGATGCTGGTGATCCATTTGATTGGTTATCAGCAGGTGGAGTTCAAGACGTTTCCTTCGCTGGAGGAGCTTGCGGAAGTGACGGGGGCTCCCACCGGACTCATCGCTACCAGCTTGCAGCGCTTGATGAAGGTAGGGCTGATCGGAATTGATGAGTATGTGGACGAAACACAGGGGATTCATTACGAGCGCTACAATCTCCACGGATTGTATGAAAAGCTTGCTTCGTGCCTGGCTGAAGAGCACAAGGAAAAGACCCCTGATGGAACCAAGTTTGCGTCTCCGCTGTTGAATGCCCGTCCTGCTACCGACAAATCAACTGCATCGGGGAATCCCCTTCCTGAGAAGGAAGAGCGGAATTTGTTCACCATTTTCGAAAAAGAGTTTGGCCGTCCGTTATCGCCCATGGAGCTGGAAACGATCTCCGGCTGGGTTGATGCGGATCGCTATCCGGACGAGTTGATCCTCTTGGCTCTGAAAGAAGCGGTGTTTGCGGGCAAACTGCATTTCCGCTACATTGACCGGATCCTGCTTGAATGGAGCCGCAATCGGGTGCGTACCGCACAGGATGCCAAGGCCTATACGCAGAAATTCAGAAATATCGGAAGATAGATGAGAAGCACGTCCTTATGGGCGTGCTTTTTTATGTGTAATATCTATTCTATATGTAACGCAGTTTAAGTCCCATGATTAGCAGGAGAACCTTTCCGGATTAGCGAATGCATATAGTTGCAGCATCGGCCGGAAGGGGAGTTGGAGATGAGATACAAGGCCATTATTTTTGATCTCGATAACACATTGTTGGATTATAGTCAGAGTGAAAGGACATGTATGCAGCAGGCTCTGGAACAATACCGTCTGCATGAGGATTTGACGTGGGAGGAATTCTGGAGCACGTTTGGACCGATTAATTTTAATTATTGGATGAACCGAATTCAGAACAATCACGATATCAGGCAGGTGCTGGAGCATTCCTTCACGGACACATTCCTGAGGTTGAAGCGGGAATTTCGTCAGTTCCGGGAGATCTCAGAAACCTACTGGGGGTTGTTTTGCAGTTCCAACCATATGGAGCCGAATGCCGATCTTATTTTAGAACACCTGCATGGCGATGTTACGCTAGGGGTGATATCTAACGGCATTGGCGAAGCACAGCGTAAACGCCTGACAACAGGAGGATTGTTTCATTATTTTGACTCCTTTATCATTTCGGATGAGGTGAAGTGCTGGAAGCCGGACCCGCAGATCTTTGAACTCGCTTTGCAGGAATTGGAGGTGGGTCCAGACGAAGTGTTGTACATAGGGGATTCGCTTACGGATGATTATGAAGGAGCAACGAGAGCCGGAATTGATTTTTGTTATTATAATCGCCGGGGGGCCGTTTTAAGTGATTATCATCGACCTGCTTATACGATCAGGGATCTCCTGGAAATCAAGGATCTGGCTTAGGAATCATGTTTGAAGGAGAATGATCGAATGAGATACAATCATATTCTATTTGATTTGGATGGCACTTTGACGGATCCGCGTGAAGGCATTACGAAAGCCGTGAAGTACGCACTCGGTAAACATGGGATTAATGTAAGTGATCTTTCCGAGCTGGAATGTTTTATCGGTCCCCCGCTCCAGGCGTCATTCATCGAGAAATATCATTTTAGTGAAGCCAAGGCATGGGAAGCCGTTCTTAGCTACCGTGAATATTACAAGGACACCGGCCTTTATGAGAATGAGGTGTATGGCGGCATACGCGAATTATTGGATTTGTTGTTATCCCAAGGGCGCCGCTTGTATGTCGCTACCTCCAAACCTACGGATTTTGCCGAAACGGTTCTAGAGCATTTTCAGCTATCCGCTTATTTTTCCATGGTGTGTGGAAGCGAGTTGGACGGCACCCGGTCCGCCAAGACCGAAATCATTCAACATGTTCTGGATACGTGCCGTATTCAGACGCCTGGAGCCGTTATGATTGGAGACCGGAAGCATGATCTGATTGGAGCCCGGAACTGCGGGATACACAGCATCGCTGCAGGCTATGGTTATGGTTCCGAGGAAGAGCTGGCGGCATGCCAGCCAACCTATTGTTTCAACACTGTGGAGGAGATGTTTCGGTCGTTTGCCAGCTTGGCGGTTTGAAATCGGCTTGTAGATGAGACAGATCACTTCGATTTTTCGCGTAACATCGGTTATAATGGTCATAACCAGTCGGAATGTCATTATTTTGAAGGGAGGGCCTGAACATGAAGGGAAGATTGACAATGAGCTCTATGCAAAGTCTATTTGATGAACAACGGCGGTTGTTTGCATGGAGCGATGAGAAAGTTACCGCCTGATTACCTCGTGTAGAGAGGCCGTTTATCTAAATGGACTTTGCATCCTTAAAACCTTTATTTTAATTTTAAGGAGCAGAGCTACCATGAAATATATAAACGCGGATATTATACTTCCAGAGGAACTGTTGAAGGAAGTACAGAAATATGTACAGGGCGGGATGGTGTACATCCCTAAACCTGAAGGATTGCGCAAGAAATGGGGAGAAAACTCGGGCAGCCGGGTGTATTTGAAGAAAAGAAACCTGGAAATCCGGCAGTTGTTTGCGTCGGGCGCTACGATTGATCAGCTTTCTTCTCAATTTTGTTTATCCTGCGATTCCATCAAGAAAATCGTATATACCAAAAACAAGTAATACAAAGTCACATTGGAACGATTCTGATGTGGCTTTTTCTTATGTATAAAAGTCATTTTAAATCAATCCTTATATAGGAAGGGCAGATGCTGGGGAATTATAATCATTGGAAGAACGTTCAAACGATAGAGCAGAGGTGAGTTCATGAATGATTTTTTTCAACTTGCAACAGAAGAACAACGGTGTGCGCTGCTCGCTAGGGCCAAGAAAGTTGCGATATCGGCACTTCAGCAGTATAACCTGAGATGGGTTGAGATTGAGTTTATCGGTATTTCGGACACGATTACATATCAAGTAAGGAACAACTTAAATGAAACATACTTATTGAGAATTCATTCGGATCGACGGTCCAGTAATGAAATAGACCTGGAGCTTCAATTCCTGGATGCCCTTATTACCGCAGGTATCAAAGTGCCGTCAGGTATAACCACTCCAAATGGATTAAGAATGTTGAAAATCGGTACGGAGCATGGATTCAGATCTCCTTATGTCACCGTGATGAAGTGGGTGGATGGTCTGCATGCCCATGAAAGACTTACAGAAGATCAAGCATATCAGGTAGGTGTCTTGATAGCCAGACTACATGAAGTGGCACTTGGCTTCGAAAGTTCATCTGATTTCCGGAGACCCATATGGGGGATGAACAGCTATAGAGAAGCACTCGCCAAGTTGGAGCGATATGCAGGAACTTTTTTGTCAGAAGTCTCATGGTCACTGTATCAACTCGCAGCTGAAAAGGTTTTATCCCAGCTTGATCAGATGAAGACTGATGATTGCAATTATGGCCTCATTCATGCCGATTTACATCTGGGGAATGTGGTGTTTGAAGGTGGCCTTCCTCACCCGATTGATTTCGGTAGGTGTGGCTACGGTTTTTTTCTTTACGATCTGGCAGCGGTGATGTTGTCACTTGTTCCGAACCAACGATTTAAAGTGCTTCAAGGATATGAAAGCGTACGGAAGTTGGGCTCGGATTATATTCAGTCTCTGGAGTGCTTTTTCATCATGATTATGATGGAGAACTACAGCCACCATGCCTCCAATCCAAGAGAGACAGAAAGTCTGAAGAGTGAGCAAATCTATGCGCTAGCCTATATCCGTGAATATTTGAGCGGGCGTTCGTTTCTGCTAAATGTGGTGGAGCCATTAGAAATAGATGAGGTGCAAATCTCTAGTTGATCCGGTCATTATAGAAGGGTATCATGATATCATAATACGTATTACAGAATGGGTGAGAAAAGCTTGCAAGTAACGAATCGCCCAGGTGGGTTTATCACCAGCTTCATCATCATGATTGTCACCATCGTATGGGTTCAATGGACTTCATTCCATCTATCTATGGCGTGGCTATTCGTTCGAAAGGTCTAGTTCCCGTGATGGTTATGCATTTTGTGATGAATGTTCTATTTGTTATTAGCGGCATGATCCTGTCAATTTCCAAAGGGCGTCGATAGACGTTCTTTTTTTGTTTTCGCCGGTATGGGCAGACTATGGGACAGGCTGTATTGGTCTTTTTTTTATATTATCCAAAATTTTTTTTCGAAAAAAGTGCAGGGGCAGCTTTCAAAGCTGACGTCTATGTATTTGGGAAGGAGGGGAGAGTTATTGATGCTGAAACGTTAATCACGCGCATCCTGCAAGGGGATCAAGAAGCCTTTCGGGAACTGGTGAACCACTACAGCCAGCACGTGTTCCATACGGCATACTCGGTCCTGCGGGATGCCAAGGAAGCGGAAGATGCGTCGCAGGAAGTGTTTATTCAAGTATACAAAGCTCTCCCCCAGTACCGATCTGAAGGGTTTAAAACCTGGATTACACGCATCACGCTAAATAAAGCGATTGATATGAAGAGGAAGCTTTCCCGTAAACCGCCGGAGCAGCTGCACGGCGAACATGATGAAGTGCTGGATAAACTCCCTTCCCGGGACGAAGACGTGGTTTCTCTGCTCGTACAGAAGGAGAGAAGAGAGGAACTTCGAGAGAAAATTAAACAATTGCCGGACAATCACCGCGCCATTATAACGGCTTTTTATTTGGAAGAGAAAAACTACGAACAAATCGCAGCCGAGATGGATGTCACGGTCAAGACGGTGGAATCGAAATTATACCGGGCCAGACAATGGATTCGGAAATCGTGGAAGGAGGAGGAATGGAAATGAACGTAAAGGGTAACGAGCTTAAGATGCTGACGGAACGATATGTTAGAGGAGAAGGCTCGGCAGAAGAACGGTCTTCTTATGAAGAGCTCATGTTATTGGATGACAGCGTGCTGGAGATCTATATGCAGGTACTGGCGGAGCTTGATTCCGAACTCCCTAGCCTCTCAGACGTGGAAGCATTTACCCAGCAGGTGGTGGAACACGAACAAATTAAGCCTTACACCCATAAAGCACCGCTGCGGATTCAGGAACGTCCAAAGCGATGGTACGAACGCGCGATCGTTCACTACACCATTGCCGCTTCCATTACCATGCTGTTCCTCTTCACCGGGGCATTTGACCGACTTCTTCCCGGCGATATGAACAGTGAGGTTCCATTATCCGAAACACCTTCTTACAGTAAACAATGGGTGGAAAAAACAACAGGCTGGCTTGACCAGCTATTATCCCGATAAGAAAAATGAAAGGAAGATGCCTTGTGCAACCGCAAAAAAGTAAAGGGTTTGCCTTTATATTAAATATCCTTCCGGGCCTCGGCCATTATTATTGGGGGAGAAAGGGACGTGCCCTGCTATATCCGTTCTTGTTCTTCGGTAGCTTGTTTGGCGGATTTGTGCTCGGGATCATGACGGCTTCCGATGCGGCATTTGCGCTCGGAATTCTCGGAGCATTAATGATCTGGGGGATTAGCATGCTCGACCTGCTAATTGCCTTAATCCGATATACGCCTGTAACGATTATACACGATGAATATGGACGGCCGATGGAGATTCGCCAGGATAAGAGTGATGAGTCTGAACGCTTTTATACCATACTGCTGTCCTTCATTCCCGGTTTAGGGCATTTTCAACTGGGATTGATGCAGCGCGGGTTGTCGTTCCTGATCGCATTCTTCGGACTTGGGACGATTCTGCTGTTCTTGACGGGCTTGACTCACGAATCGGTATTCCTGCTGTTCCTGGGCATGCTGCCCATCATTTGGCTCTATTGTATGTTTGATGTGGTTCAGCTGGTTCACCGCAAGCAAGCTGGAGAATTACTTTTCGATCGCACGCTGTTTGATGAGCTCGAGAGCGGCCGGGAGAGCGGACGGCGGAGTAAAGTGTTTGCCACCTTGTTATCGGCCTTCCCCGGAGCGGGTCAAATGTATTTGGGGTTGCAAAAACGCGGACTGCAGCTCATGGTCCTATTTCTTGGCAGCATCTATGTGCTGGATGTACTCAAGCTGTCGCTGTTTCTGTTCTTGATTCCGCTGATCTGGTTTTATGCATTCTTTGACGGTCTGCAGCAAGTAAGCCGTTACGGCAGGGAGCCGCTGCGTGATCGACCGATCATCTCAGGCCTTGGGAATCAGCAGCGCTGGCTCGGGCTTGGACTGCTCGTACTTGGTATCTATTTCGTATTTACCAGCGTGGTGATGCCTTATATCGATACACATTTCCCTCAATTGCAGCTGGATTACCGCATTCGTTCCTATTTGAAGACCGCGATTATCGCCGTACTTCTCATCGGAGGTGGAATCAAGCTGATGACTGGCTCGAAAAAGGATGCATTGAGAGGAGGGCGTTCATATTATGATACCGACAACGAATGATATGTCCATTTATGATCTGGGAAGCCCTCCATCGAAGTCTGCACGACAATGGAGAGTGGGTACACTCTCGATGGGACTCTCCTTGCTCGTGCTTGGCTTGCTTGTCTTGTCCTCCGCCTGGAAAGGGGTAGAGGTGTACAGCTCCGCCGCAAGATGGTGGCCGATCGTATTTGTTCTGTTAGGTGCCGAGATCGTCAGCTACTCGCTGATTTTTCGGAGACGCGGTTGGGTCAAGTATGATATATTCAGCATTCTTCTCATCGGTTTTCTGGCTTTCTGCTGTATCGGCATGGGAGCGCTAAGTGCGACGGGTTTACTGGATCAGATTCGCCGTGAGACGATGTCCGTGCAGCAAACGATTCCGTTACCGGATCAGAAGATAACAATCCCGGACGGGGTTAAAAAAGTCATTGTTCAGGGCAGTTACAACCACAATATCCAACAAGATGCTTCGAGTTCGAAGGAGATGCTGATTTTTGGCAGCCTGCGGACGGAAGATATCAAAATGTGGAGTACGACCGAGTTGCCGTCGATGATTCAGATTAAACAGTCGGGAAACATTCTATATGTCCAGCTGAATGATCCCCCGCGCTATACTTTTCGGGGATCCTTCTCACAACTTGATGTGACGTTATCCGTGCCTTCTGCAGTTAAAGTGATCATTAGAGACCGCAGCAGTTAGGCGAGTCTGCCTGCTGTACATATGTATTGCTAATAACATTCATTGGATCAAGTGGATCCGATCTAATCAAAATGGATATGAACGAGATATGGAGGGAGATATCGTGGCCAAGAATCTGTATTACCTGTTGTACATTACTCTATTTGTTGTGACATGTTTGTTTATCTTCAATGTTTATTCATCACCGGATCAGGTACCTGCGCCTTCGATCTCTTTAAAGGAGCATCAGCAGAATCGGCTATAATCCATATAAAGAAAAAACCTGTAAACGATTTGGAATCGTTTTACAGGTTTTTTAGTTTTCGTTCAACGAGTATGTATATTAGGATAAAGACGATCACGGTCGCAATACCGGTGGTCATGAAATGGCCGGTAAGCCTGGCGATCAGCAGCAGGATGACCCCAAAGATCATCAGCAGCAAACTGACATAGGCATTGGCAACTTTAAAGTTTCGTTCATTTTTGAGAGATGACGTAGTTTTATAAGCATAAACGCTCTTGGAACTTTTAGGCGGAAGTAAAAAGAGGACCAAACCATACAAAATAAAGACGATGCCAATGGCTAAACTTTCGAGCATCCCTATACACTCCTAACGGAAAGATAACGCCGGATGCACACTGAAGACGTTGGATCACGGTGCATCCGGCTGATCAAGCTCTGTATCTGCAAATATGGATTTAATTCACCTTGGAACCGGCTGCATTCAAGAGCAGACGACGGTAGGAGTATTCGAATATAAACTCAAAAGCCTCCAGATGTTTCTTTGCTTCGAACGCGTTTTTGCCCCAGGCATAGATGCCGTGGTTGCGCAGCAAAATGCCGGGTACCGCCGGATCAAGCGCATCCGGAACGAGTTCCGCAATCCGCGGAATGTCTGCATAGTTCGGCAGGATCGGAATGCGAATCGCCGCGTCCTCATCCCAAATGTTAAAGGCCTTGATCAGCTCGATTCCTTGGGCAGGGACATAGCCTTGTTCACCATACCAGTCGCTGATCAGATTGTTATCGATGGTGTGCACATGGAAAATGGCGCCGCAACCGGTTTTGCGATAAATTTCGCAGTGTATCAAAGTTTCCGCACTAGGCTTTAATCCGGTGGCTTCACAAGGTACGCCGTTCTGATCCACAAAAAGATAATCTTCGGGCGTATGTACCGACTTGTCTTTACCACTGGCTGTCACCGCAAAATAAAACTGCTCTGGGTTGAACTCGCCAACACGGACAGATAGATTACCGCTGGTACCCGGGAACCAGTTTCTAGAAGCAAACAGTTCCTTAATTCCTCTAAGATCCCGCAGGGCAGCCTGTTTCTGTTCAAGCTGGATATCTGAAAATGCCACTTACAGCACCTCCTGTTTAAACTTGTCTCTCATGTCGTTCTGAATATCGGTAAATGTCTCGAAGGGTACATGATGAACGCCAAGCTTCTTGCACTGCTCAGTGAGCGAGGAACGGGAATAAACCAGATCCGCCTGTTTGGCGCCTTCGAAGTCGGTAAGGCTGTCCCCGATCAGAATCCGGTAATACCGATCGGTCGGAAAACGGCCCATCACCGTAACCTTGCACATGCCGCAGTCGTTCTGGCAGGATTCCTTGCAAGGATGAGGCCAAGTTATCTCGATGTGATCACCTTCGAAATTGGAACCGTTGCAGAAGATATGGTCTGCAGGAATGCCAAAGGGCTTCAACAGAGGATCGACAAAAAAATCGATGCCGCCGCTTGTAACGTAAAATTCAATCTGTTCGGATTTTAAATAATCCAGGAATGCACTGAAGCCTTCCCGAATCCCTGCATGGCTTAGAACATAATCGGTAATTTCTTCTCTCATGGAGGAAGGGAAGAGGGCGAACATGCGGCCTACGCCTTCCCGTATAGAAATAGTGCGGTCTAGTGTATCCTGCATGATCGACTCAAAGCCTTCCGGCTTGAAGTGCTTCATGATGGCTACAATATTATCGTTGTTCGTGATGGTTCCGTCGAAATCGCAAAAAATGATCGGCTGTTTCTCTCCAGATGTCATACTTCTCCTCCCCAGATGTCCAGTGCGGCTTTCAACGCTTCGTGTTCTTCGGCAAAGTGAGCGAGCGGCACGGATTTCATCGTTGCCTCAATCGCTTGTACAAAGGCTTTGCCGCCAGCTTCGGTTCCCATTGGATGCCCGTGGATTCCACCGCCTGCGTTAACGACCACATCGGTGCCGAAGTCCCGGATAATGCGTGGAACGAGTCCCGGATGAATTCCTGCGGATGGTACCGGCATGCTTCGTTTCACGCCAAGTTTAGCGCTATGCAGCTCGTCGCGTATGGCCAGATTCTCTTCTCTTGGCATCGTTACAGATCCGTAAGGAGAAGGGAAGAGCACCAGATCCGCGCCGGCGATCCGCATCAGCTGGCCGAGCAGCACCGGAGCCGTTATTCCATAGTATGGAGAAGGATAAATGGCGCCGGCAAGTGCAGGATGAGCCGCGATAGGCACGATGATATCCGGATCGCTGCTTAGCTCATGCAAAACGTCATACCCATAGGACAGCACGTTAAAGAGCAGGGCGTTAGCGCCAGCATCAATAGCGCGCAGCGCTTGCTCACGCAGCTGTGACGTCCGGCCGGTTAGATTGGCTGCATAGAGCAGCTTTTTGCCTGTTTGTTGTTCAACGTCAGCAGCCGCCTGGATGCACATGCTTACCCGTTTTTCAATCGGGGTGAGGTCGTTCTCGAACAGGATTTCATCATCTTTGATGAGATCCACGCCACCAAGCGCCTGACGGATAAATTGGGCTCTAAGCTCGTCCGCATTCAGTCCGATCACCGATTTGAAGATGCTCATGAGCAGCGGACGGTCATGGACGCCAAGAAGATCGCGAATACCGTCGATGCCATACTTCGGTCCGGGAAACGCACTCAGGAAGTCGGGAGACAAATCCAGGGATGTCAGTTTAATGCGTCCGTCCATGGAAATTTTGCCGAATACCGTCACCAGTAGGGCAGGAATATCCCGGCTGAAATTAATATCCGGATAAGCAATGCTGACATCCGCATAACGACTGCCTGGCTCCCAGCCCTCGTGAACCTGAATGTCAACCACTTCGCCAAGATGCTTCTGCATCGCTTCACGCTTGGCTTGCGGCAGCTCGGTCCAGCTGCCAACCGTCATGCCAACGGCGATGGAAGTTGCTTTCTTACGAAAATCCGCCTGGTCGTCATAGATTCGGTACGTTGCGATACAGCGGCTCATGAGATCTGCTCCTTCAGCATGGCGCCCATTTCTTTGGAGCGCTCAGCGCAGCGGTTTACGGCGGCAATGACGGTTTCGAAGAAATCGCCTTTGTCGAGCGTTTCGAGGGCCGCTTGTGTTGAACCGTTCGGCGATGTGATTTTCGCGCGAAGCGATGAAGGCTGTTCTCCGGTCTGCTGCACCATCCGGGCCGCGCCCAGAATGGTTTGGAGCGTCAACTCGCGACTTTGCTCCTGCGTCAGGCCGCCGCGGATCCCCGCGGCAGTCATGGCTTCCATCATGTAATAGAAGTAAGCCGGTCCACTGCCGGATATACCGGTCAGGATATCCATCTTCTCTTCTTCAATGACCGTTACATTGCCAACAGCTTCGAACAAAGTCATGACCAGTTGGCGCTGTTCTTCGCTGATTTCCTTCGAGAACGCGATTCCTGTGGAACCAAGTCCGATAGAGGCAGATGTATTCGGCATTGTGCGTGCAATGGGTTGATGGTTTCCAAGCAGCGTCTGTGTCGTATAAATCGATAATCCGGCGATTACGGAGATGATTAATTGATCGCTTGAGAGCTTCGGTCCCAGTTCTTTCAGCGCTTTAGCGGCATCCTTCGGTTTCATGGCAAGCACGATCAACGGCGAAGTTTTTAGAATTTCGATTTTAGCGGCATCGTCATTGTTGATCTGGACGCCGTACCGCTCACTCAGTTCCTGAAGGCGCTGAACATTGCTTCGGTTGAGCATCGTAATATTCTCCGGAAGCACGACAGAACGGCTCACTAATCCTCGTACGATCGCTTCGGCCATCGAGCCGGCGCCGTAGAAGGTAATTGCTTTATCTATTAAAGGTCGGTTCTGCGGGGATTGGCACATCGTTATTTCCTCCTTCATGGCTTTAGATGAATGATTTATTCGCGTATTTGACCACTACCGATAATAACATATTTGGAGGAAGTAAGCGCGGGTAACCCCATAGGTCCCCGGGCATGCAGCTTCTGGGTACTGATCCCGATTTCGGCGCCGAAGCCAAATTCAAAGCCATCGGTGAAGCGGGTCGATGCGTTATGATAGACAGCGGCTGCGTCTACTTCCTGCAAGAAGCGCTGCGCATGATCCTTATTCTCCGTAACGATACATTCCGAATGCTTGGTGCCATAAATCGAAATATGCTCAATGGCCTCATCCAGGTGATCCACAATTTTAAGGTTCAAAATATAGTCGTTATACTCGGTAGCGTAATCATCAGACGTAGCTTTTGCAGCCCATGGAACGTAATCCAGGGTACGCTGGCATCCGCGCAGCTCGACATTACGCTCACGGAATGCTTCGGCCAGCGCAGTCAAATGCGATTTGGCATAATCCGCATGGACGAGCAGGGTTTCCATGGAATTGCAGACCGAAGGGCGCTGCACCTTGGCATTGATACTGATGGCGGCCGCCATGTCCGGGGCTGCCGAAACATCCAGATAGGTATGGCATATCCCTGCTCCGGTTTCGATGACTGGTACCGTGGCGTTCATCACAACATTCTGGATCAGCGAGCTGCCACCGCGCGGGATGATGACATCCAGCAGTCCGTTGAGCTTCAGCATTTCATCCACGGAGGAACGGTTCGGATCCTCGATAAGCTGTAGCGCATCTTTAGGCAGTGTGGTGCGCTCCATAGCTTCGTGAAGCACCTCGATAATTTTGCGGTTGGAGGAGAGGGCGGATGAACCACCGCGCAGCACGACCGCATTGCCCGTCTTCAAGCATAGCCCGGCTGCATCAACGGTCACGTTGGGACGTGCTTCATAAATGATGCCAATCACGCCAAGGGGAACGCGCTTCTTGACGATGTTCAGACCGTTCGGGCGGTCGATCGTTTCCAGGGTGTCGCCGATCGGGTCCGGCAGCTTAACGATTTGGCGCAATCCTTCGGCAATGTCCTCGATTCGAGCTTCATTCAGTGCCAGCCGGTCCAGCAGGGAGGCAGAGGTGCCGAGCTCTTTCCCACGGCGAAGATCCTCCGCGTTCGCTTCCATGATATCTGCTGTCCGCTGGATCAGGGCGTCTGCCATGATCAGCAAAGCCTGGTTTTTCTCCTCCGTGCTCAGTCTGCCAAGACGAAATGCTGCCTGCTTGGCGAGTTGTGCTTTGTTGCGTACCTCACTCATAATAAATCCTCCTTATTTGAGTTATCAGTAAATATCTAATTGGTTTATGGCAATCCGGTTATTTTAACGTGATCCATTCGTCGCGGTGAATGACCTCAAGTCGATGGATTTCCCCGATGATGCCGATCACTTTACTGCTTGGCATTCCGAGCACGGCCTGCAGCTGGTCCTCATCGTAATTGACGATCCCTCTGCCGAGCGTTTCGTTGTTCATATTAACGACTTCCACCACGTCCCCTGCATGGAAGCTGCCTTCGATCCGTTTAATGCCAACGGGAAGGAGGCTGTGACCTCCATGAATCAGCGCTGTCTCGGCGCCCGGATCAACAACGATCCGGCCTAACGGCGAGGACATAAAGCCGAGCCATTGCTTTTTCATCGGAAGGGAGGAGAGGTGGGTGGCAAAATAAGTTCCTTTGCCTGCATGCTTAAACGCCTTAAGCAAATCCCCGGTCTCGTTGGCTTTTCCGATGAAGACGGGGACACCGCCGCGGGTGGCGATTTTGGCAGCATCGATTTTTGATCGCATGCCGCCTGTACCTACGCTGGAGCCAGCGCCTCCTGCCATGCTGTAAATCTCACCCGTGATTTCATCAATTTCCTCATATTTTGTTGCATTCGGCGACTTGCGTGGATCAGCCGTGTACAAACCGTCCGTATCGGTCAGGATGATTAATTGCTGGGCGCGGACCAAGTTCGCTACCAGTGCGGATAACGTATCGTTATCACCAAATTTCAGTTCGTCAATCGAAACGGTATCATTCTCATTAATAATCGGAATAACGCCTTGCTTCAGAAGCTCCGTAATCGTCATGTTGGCATTGTTCATGCGTTTGCGGTTCGCGAAGTCCATTCTCGTTAACAGAATTTGCGCGGCCTTCAATTGATGGGAGGCCAGCGCATTCTGGTATGCACGCATCAGCAGCGCTTGGCCAAGGGCTGCTGATGCTTGCTTCTCATGCAGTAGCTTGGGTCTACTCTCGTAGCCGATCTCCCGAAAGCCTGCTGCGACGGCGCCGGATGTTACGAGCAGTACCTCATGACCAGCCTTGCGGAGCGCGGCAAGTTCTCCGGCAAAGAAGGCGACAGAATCAAGATTAAGTCCGCCTTCATCTGTCGTCAGGGAGCTGCTTCCAATTTTTACGACGATGCGGGATAGCATCGTGATCACTTCCTTGTATATATGATTAGTTGGTATAGCTGTAACGAATCCATTTCCTGAAAATAAAAAAACTTTCGTCCTGTATGAAAAAGGACGAAAGTTTAACTTCCGCGGTACCACCTTTGTTGATGAGCGCAGCTCATCCGGCTTTAACCCTGTAACAGAAGGCACTGTCCTGGCAAGCCAGGCCGCTCGGGGGTAGGATTCGGAAAGGGGGTCACGGCAAATTCTTTCAGCCCATGGAATTCGCTCTCTGGTCATCGTGCCCTATGCTTTCGTACTGGTCCCGTCTTTGCGTTTTTGAAAACTGCATTCAATTGTTACTGCAAGAATAGCACATCGTTTTTGTTTTTTCAAAAGGAATTAGATTAACCGAACAGGTTCAGCTTGCCGATTCGGGAGGCGGCTTCCCGCATTCGTTCTTCGCTGCTTAACAGGCCGACGCGGACATATCCTTCGCCGTGATCGCCAAAGCCGACACCAGGCGCAACAGCCACCTTGGCCTCCTCAAGCAGCAGGTCGGCAAAAGATACCGAGGTAAAGCCCTTCGGGACGGGCAGCCAGCTAAAGAAGGAGCCTGCTGGTTTTTGGGCTTCCCAGCCGATTTCGGACAGGGCGCCATAGAATGTGTCTCTTCTCGATTGGTAGCGTGCCACCAGCTCTTCAACGCAGTTTTGCGAAGATGTGAGAGCAGTGGCCGCTGCAGCCTGAATGCCGCCGAACAGGCTGACGTAGATGTGGTCCTGCAGCATATTGATCAGCGAGATGATTTTTTTGTTCCCTAGGGCAAAGCCAACACGCCATCCGGCCATATTATAGGTTTTGGAGAGGGTGTAGAATTCTACGCCAACTTCTCTGGCGCCTTCTGCCTGCAAAAAGCTGACTGGACGATCACCATCAAACCCAATCGCTCCATAAGCAAAATCACTGGCTACCACGATCCCGTGTTCGGCGGCGAATGCCACCGTATCCTCGTAGAAGGACAGGGGAGCGACGGCGGATGTCGGATTATTCGGGTAATTCAGGAACATCAGCTTCGCTTTTGCTCGGTCTGCAGATGAGATCGCACCATAGTCGGGAAGAAACCGGTTAGCTGCGGTTAACGGCATGAATTTCATTTGGGCACGGGCCAGTGCAACGCCTGACCAGTAATCCGGATAACCGGGGTCCGGGACAAGACATACATCGCCCGGGTTCAGAAGCACTTGCGGCAGCTGTACGAGACCTGTTTTTCCTCCAAACAGGATCGCTACCTCTGTCTCCGGATCGAGATCAACATTGTAGTCTTCCTTATATCGATGCGCAATGGCTTCTTTAAGGAAGGAAAAGCCGGTAAAAGGCGAATATTTGTGAAACTGCGGATTGTCGGCCGCTTCTTTCAAGCTGGATATGATATGAGACGGTGTGGGCTGATCGGGATTTCCCTGCCCCAGATTGATTACATCGAGTCCCTGCGCCACTTGGCGGTTTACCTTGGAGACCAAGGTCGCGAAAAATTGCGTGGGCAGCTGGGACATGATCTCGGCCGGCTCTATTTGGAATTCGTTTAATTTTTTGTTCATTGCAGTTTCATCACTCCGTTATCTAATTACACTCGAATGCAGCTGATATTGAAAACAATTAGGATTAATTTAACACGATTTATCAGGGGTGTATAGAGGGAAATGGAGCTTGGGTATTGCGGCACCAGGCTTGAGGAGGCTATGATGATGACATAAGGAGAATGGATGAAACCTGTAAAATAGCCCGTTCGTTGATATATTGATCACAGCGGCGCCGATGCTGGATTCAACCGGAATAACAGGAGGCTGCAAGATGACTGGAGAAGCAAAGGCTCAATTGAATATCGCACTTATCCAAGCTGATATTGAAATAGGAAACGTGAATGCTAATATGAATAAAATGCTCGGCATGATGGAGCAGGCCGCAGCGGCTGATATGAAGCCGGACGTCATAGTACTACCGGAAATGTGGAATACGGGGTATGCGCTGGACCGGATTCAAGAGCTTGCCGATCCCATGGGGCAGGAAACCTCGCGGATGCTGAGTGAATTTGCGCGAAAACACCGCATCCAAATCGTTGGCGGATCTGTAGCCGAACGAATCGAAGATCGGATTTATAACACCATGTATGTGTTTAACCGGAGCGGGGAGCAGATCGCCAAATACTCTAAAATTCACTTGTTCCGTCTGATGGATGAAGAGAAGCATTTGCAAGCCGGACAGCATACCGTAACCTTTGAGCTGGAACAATTGAAAGCGGGCGCGTCCATCTGTTACGATATACGGTTCCCGGAGCTGTCCCGCACCCTTGCACTCAGCGGCGCTCAAGTGCTGTTTGTGCCTGCGGAGTGGCCGCACCCGCGGCTGCATCATTGGAGAACGCTGCTCATGGCCAGAGCGATCGAGAACCAAATGTATGTCGTTGCGTGCAATCGAGTAGGAACCAGCGGAGAAACGGACTTTTTCGGTCACTCCATGATCATCGATCCGTGGGGTGAGGTCATTGCCGAAGGGGATGAGCAGGAAATGATCCTGACCGGTACGCTGGATTGCCGTCTTACGGATGAAGTCAGAGGACGTATTCCGGTTTTTGAAGACCGTCGTCCGAATTTGTATTTTCAATAAAGTGTTTATGGTTAAACTCCTCTAAAAAATGAAGTTTCATCTGGGCAGAGGCGGGTATACTATGGGTAATCCGTCTGAGAGGAGGCTTTGAATGATGGCAGAGAACAACCAATTCGACAGCCAAAACCATGAGCAGGAAGAAGAACAGAAACAACAGTTCCGCAGCTTTGTTGAGAATGTTGCCGGAGGCGGCAACGGGAAGAATGAATCGATTCAGGATCAGTCCCGTACTTCCGATGAACAGAACCGATTGATTGATCAGCATAATTTGCGCAAATAAACCTCCGTCTATGATGAAATGGGTAACCGTTTTACTTTCAGGAGAAAAAGAGGCATAGCCACTGTCATTCGACGATGGTTATGCCTCTTTATTTGTATAGGGGCTGCATTCATTTGCGTTTATTAATCTTGAACGCTTTCCACAACCAGCTTGTCCATAACCTGCTTGAACGTATCAATGAACGCATCCGCGGCTTTGGACAGATACCGGCCGTTACGGTAAGCCACGACCAGCGTACGGCTCGGAACCGGATCAGCGAGCGGCAAGTAGACCGGAATAAACTCGCTGCGTTTCGCACGGGCGATAAAACGAGGCACCAGCGTTATGCCCATTCCGGTTGCGACCAGAGATTGGAGCGTCTCGATGTTGTTGCTCTCGAAGACAACGTTCGGTTCAAAGCCGGCCTCCCGACATATATCAAAGGTAAGCTTTCGGAAGCCCTGTCCTTTTTTGAGGACAACAAATGCTTCGTTCCGGATTTCGTCGATCGTAATGGGCCGAACGGGATCAGAGGCTGCCCGCTGCGCAAGCGGATGCTGCGGAGGAACGGCCAAATCGATCATTTCCTCACCGATCGGAATCCAGGACAGCGAAGGCTCGGACAGCGGCAGCGCAAGGAGGCTAAGATCGGCCTTGCCGCTGGCCGTCAGCTTCTCCAGGTTCATGGAGGAGTCTTCCAACAAGGTGATCTCAATATCCGGATATCCCTTTTTAAAGGCTGGCAAAACCCGTGGCAGCAGGTGAGAACCTGTAATCGGCATGCTGCCGACTACGACTTTGCCCTTACGAAGCTGGGAGATGTCCGACATCTCCTGTTTCAGCTGCTCGACGGCGTCCATAATCTTCTGTGCATGCTCGACAAAGCTGGCTCCGGCATGGGTAAGCTCAACGTTGCTCGTATTGCGCTGGAACAGCAGCACGCCGAGCTCTTTCTCCAGCTTGGAGAGCTGCTGGCTCAAGGAAGGCTGGGCGATATGAAGCTTCTCCGCGGCACGGGAGAAATTTTTATCCGCCGCGATTTGCAGCGTATATTGCAGTTGTCTCAGTTCCATTTAAGCATCACTCCGTTATAGCTGAATCCTATTACATCTATAGATATTATATCTTGGAACAATGAAGAAGGAAATGATATATTACTATCAACGTAAAGATGATGCGTTGTAGATCTTCCTTAAAAGAAGATAACAAGCAATTATCTTCTCATGGACGTAAAGAACAATGGGGTGATGATGATGAGTAAGAAGACAATGTTCGAGAAAATTTGGGATAACCACGTTATTCATCAAGAAGAAGGTAAACCGGGTATTTTGTACATCGACTTGCATTTGGTTCACGAGGTAACTTCCCCGCAAGCATTTGAAGGTTTGCGTCTTAGCGGCCGTAAAGTACGCCGTCCTGAACTGACCTTCGCAACGATGGATCACAACGTGCCAACGAAAGACCGTTTTAACATTACGGATCCGATTTCGAAGCAGCAAATTGATACCCTGACCAAGAACTGTCAGGATTTTGGCGTTACCCTGTATGATCTCGATACGATTGATCAAGGCGTTGTGCACGTAATGGGGCCGGAACTTGGTTTAACGCATCCAGGCAAAACGATTGTGTGCGGAGACAGCCATACATCCACTCACGGTGCATTCGGCGCACTTGCGTTCGGTATCGGTACGAGCGAGGTTGAGCATGTGCTGGCAACCCAATGTTTGCAGCAGGCGAAAGCGAAGACCATGGAAGTGCGTTTTGTCGGTCGCCGCAATCCGGGCGTAACGGCTAAGGACATGATCCTTGGCGTGATCGCGAAATACGGTACTGATTTTGCAACAGGTTATGTTATTGAGTATACGGGTGAAGCGATCCGCGAACTGTCGATGGAAGAGCGCATGACTGTATGTAACATGTCCATCGAAGGCGGAGCTAGAGCGGGCATGATCGCTCCGGATGAAACGACATTTGAATACTTGCGCGGACGTCAACATGTTCCGCAAGGTGAAGCTTTTGATGCTGCAGTAGCAGCTTGGAAAAACCTAGTGACAGACGAAGGCGCCGAGTTCGACGTGGTGGTTGAGTTCGATGTAGAATCTCTGATCCCACAAGTGACCTGGGGAACGAGTCCGGGAATGGGTACTGGCATTTCCTCAACGGTTCCTAACCCTGCGGATTTCAAGACCGAGAATGAGCGCAAGGCAGCGGAGAAAGCTCTGGAGTATATGGCCCTCGTGCCAGGGACTCCAATATCCGAGATTCCGATCGATTATGTCTTTATCGGTTCTTGCACGAATGGACGCATTGAAGATTTGCGTGCAGCAGCAGCTGTAGCGAAGGGACATAAAGTGTCCAGCAATGTAACGGCCATCGTTGTTCCAGGGTCAGGCCGAGTGAAGATCCAGGCTGAACAAGAAGGGCTCGACAAAATTTTTGTTGAAGCGGGTTTCGAATGGCGTGAAGCAGGCTGCAGTATGTGTCTCGCGATGAATCCGGATGTACTGAAGCCGGGCCAGCGCTGCGCATCCACGTCCAATCGTAACTTCGAAGGACGCCAAGGCCGGGGCGGCAGAACGCATCTCGTATCGCCGGCAATGGCAGCGGCAGCTGCGGTTAAAGGGCGCTTCGTGGATGTACGTGACTGGAACTTTGTAGCCGAAGAAGTTGTGAGCTAAGAAGGACGGAGGAGAAGTTTATGCAAGCATTTACGAAATTACACGGTATAGTCGCACCTGTGGACCGGGTGAATGTAGATACGGACGCCATTATTCCGAAACAGTTTTTGAAGCGGATTGAACGTACAGGATTTGGACAGTTTCTGTTTTACGAATGGCGGTTTGATGAAGAGGGAGGCAATATCGACACCTTCTCGCTGAATCAGCCCCGCTACCAAGGCTCAACCATCCTGATTTCCCGTGCCAACTTTGGCTGCGGCTCTTCCCGTGAGCATGCCCCTTGGGCGATTCTCGACTACGGATTCCGCGTGGTCATCGCTCCATCGTTTGCTGATATTTTCTACAATAACTGCTTTAAGAACGGGATTCTTCCGATCAAACTGTCGGAGGAGCAAGTGGAGGAACTGTTCCAGCGCACAGAAGCTACAGAAGGTTATAAGCTGAACGTCGATCTGGAGAGCAAAACGATTACAGATGATCAAGGACTCCATATTGACTTTGATCTCGACGAGCACCGCCGTCAATTCCTGCTTCAAGGACTGGATGACATCGGATTGACACTGCAGCATGAAAGTGCAATCGATGCTTACGAGAAGAAGCATGGGGAGCGTCTGTTCGCTTAATCTCGTAATTACACGGCAAAAGGTTACAAGATTATTAAACTTCCATTTCCTGTGTAGGAAATGGAAGTTTTTTTTGGTATTATGGAATTAATATGCAGCGATAGCCAAGAGAAACCACTGTTTTATGTCAGTATTTGTCCGGCGGCGTGTTGTCGGGAATGTGCTGATTTACATATTTTTAGTTTTTTGCTAGATTTGCTTTTCAAATTTAATCATGGGATGATCGAGGTGGATTCATGAAGAAGTTAGGGTTTGTAATGATGTTGATAGTCTTCTTGCTGGCGTTTCCGAAAAGTGGCGAAGCCAGTTCTTCAAATGCAAGCATTTTTCTTGACGGAGAACCATTGAATTTGTCTTCGGGCGTTCAGGTAGCCAACATGAAAGGTAACGTGATGATTCCGATCCGCGTGGTATCCGAGAATCTCGGGTTCAAGGTAGGTTGGGAGAAGGCCAGTCAAACGGTAACGGTCGAGAACAGTGAGAAGGCTGTTCGTATGGTGGTCGGCAGCCAACAGGCTGAGATGAACGGTGCCCAGGTTGAACTGAACTTGGCCCCTGTCTTAAATGGGCAGAACACGCTTGTGCCGCTCCGGTTTGTGAGTGAGCAGATGGGGCTTGATGTGAAATGGGACAACCAAACAAAGGCTGTGTTCCTCTCCAGCTCCATTCCAACGGTTTCTGAAGGAGAGGTTGATCCTGCTGACGGAAACCATTCGGGCAGTGAAACGCCCCCGCCTGTCGAATCAGGAAACCAGGCTGCAATGACAGGGCTTAGCTTTAGCGACAACCGGTTGATGATTGCTACAGATGGTACGGTTACGCCGAAAGTATCCAGCATAACGGGACCGGACCGGATTGTGATCGATCTTCCAAATACCGTCTTCTCTTCTTCGTTCTTGGATGGACATGCAGCGAATGCACAAAGCGGCGGTTCGATGGCAATCACGGATTATCCTGACGTTATGAATGTACGATATGCCATGTTCAGTGACAATCCGTCAACCGCGCGTATTGTCATCGACCTGACAGGTCCTAAAAGTTATGGGGTAACCCAAGAAGCGGGGCTCATTATTGTTGATCTGAACGCCGAAGGGGATATCCTCGTGCCTCCAGTTCCGCCGGTAACCGCCAACGGCAAGAAGACGGTTGTCATTGATGCCGGTCATGGAGGAATCAAGCCTGGCTCGATTAGTATTTCAGGAAAGACGGAGAAATCTTTCAATTTGGATCTTTCTCTGAAGGTTGAAGCACTTCTGAAGAATGAGAAAGATCTCAATGTCGTGATGACTCGCAGTGATGATTCTCATCTTGAACTTAGTGATCGCACTAAGATCGCGAATAATCTGAATGCAGATATATTCGTATCCATTCACGCCAACAGCAGCACGACCAGCAGTCCGAATGGTACCGAAACTCTGTATACGAGAGATTCAAGCAAATCCTTGGCGAATATTATGCATAAACATCTGATCAAAGCGACAGGTTTGAAAGATCGCAGCGCTAAGTACAGCAATCTTCATGTTACGAGAGAAACGAAGATGCCAGCCGTCCTGCTCGAGATTGGCTTTTTGAGCAACAAGGGTGACGAAGCCCAGTTGTTTAATGACGATTTCCAGAATCGTGTTGCACAAGGTATTGTAGCGGGTATTAAAGAATATCTTCAAGTACAATAATGTGTACAAGATTTGATGAACCTAGAGGGGGACGAAAGTCATGAACAAAAAATATTGGATGACAGGATTGCTGGCGCTACTGCTTGCATTTAGTGCCGGCTGTGGACAGAAGCCGACAGCAGCCCCTGCCGACACAAATCCGGAGACAGAAGCAGGAGAAGTACAAACGCCGCAGGATAATCCGGGGGGGACGGCTGCTGATGATCATAAGGAAGATGACGCAACATCAGTAAACGCGGGCGAGGGAGCAAGCACACCGCCGCAGAATACAACCGGTGAAAGTACTGGAACGCCTGTGGATACAAAGGATGTGAATGCAACGGAGGACCAAGCGAAGAAGGCCAATATTAAACTCTATTATACGGACCCCGAGATGATGGATCTGAAAGAGGCAAGCAAAGAAATCACGTACTCGGGTGAAGAAGATAAATATAAGAAAGCCTTTGAAGGACTTCAAACGAGCAGTGATGCCGAACTAAGTCCACTATGGTCGGATAAGATTACGCTGAAGTCACTTAAGTTTGATAAAGGAGCTTTGACGCTGGATATCACCAAACCAGCCGAAGCCAACCTCGGATCCGGAGGGGAAATGTTTGCGATTGATGCCTTGCAGAAAACCTTCTTCCAGTTCGATGAGGTGCAGTCTCTGGAATTGCTAGTAGACGGTAATCAGATCGAAAGCTTAATGGGACATGTTGAGCTAGAGCATCCAATGACCCGGAAATAGACATAAAGAACTATTTGTGAAATTCATACGAAGGACTAAACACCTATTTCGGTTTTTGAAATAGGTGTTTTTTTGGTAAAAAGGGAACAATTTCGCAACTTTCAGTGTGACTTTGCGTCTATAGGTTGTCAGGTAATGTCGGACAGGCCGAGTGCAGGAACGCCAATCTATGGCAAAATAATAGGATGGTAGGGGTGAAGGATGAAGAAGTTCGGTTTTTTAATGTTTCTTGTTGTCATCATGATTGCGTTTCCTAAAATGGCGGATGCGAGTTCGTACAGCGCAAAGATTTACCTGGATGGCCAACAAATCAATCTGTCATCTGGCGTGAAGGTCGAGAACAATAACGGTACAGTCATGGTTCCGATCCGTGTCATTTCCGAGAATCTGGGATTTGACGTGTACTGGAGCAAGGCAGCCAAGACGGTAACTGTACAAGACGGCTCGCAGACAGTAACGATGGTGATTGGAAGTCAGCAAGCTGACATCAACGGTCAACGTATACAAATGACCAAAGCACCCGTTCTTCGCGAAGGAACAACACTGGTTCCCCTCCGTTTTGTAAGTGAGCAGATGGGTCTTCAAGTAAGATGGGATAACGCGCAAAAGGCAGTTTATCTGACCTCGTCTTATGACGGGAGTAACCCTGGTGAAGAACCCGGCGTAACTACGTCGACCGTGGACGGTATCAGTTTCAGCGAAAACAGGCTGATGGTCGCCGTTACGGGCTCTGCGAAGCCGAATGTATCAAAGCTTAGCAATCCGGACCGTATAGTCATCGATATGGTGAACACGAATTTCTCGGATACGTTCAGCAGTAACGCCAGCTTTGATGACGTGATGAAGACCGGTCAGATGGACGTAACGGGATATCCGGATGTCAAATCCGTACGTTACTCCTTGTACAACAGCAATCCGATGACCGTGCGCATTGTCATTGATCTCAACTACGCCAAGAATTACACCGTTTCAGGCCTTGAGAACGGATCGGGCCTGTTCATTGTGGATTTGAATACGGGCTCTAACCCGGTACCTGGTACAGGTGGTAAGAAACTCGTGGTCATTGATGCGGGTCATGGAGATCACGACCCGGGAGCAATCGGGGTAACGAAGAAGAGGGAGAAGGATTTCAACCTGGCAATGGCGCTGAAAGTTGAGAAACTGTTGGCCAAAGAACAAAATATCGAAGTCGTTTTAACTCGCAGTAACGATACTTTCCTCGAGCTGAAGGAACGCGCAAAAATTGCGAATGATCTGAAGGCTGATGTTTTCATATCGATACATGCTAATAGTGGCCCTTCCACTGCAAGCGGAACCGAAACGTATTACTACCATGAATCTGACAAGGCGCTGGCGAATGCACTCCATAAAGAGATCGTCAAGGCCATGGGATTAAAGGATCGCGGAGTGAGGTATGGTAATTTCCATGTTATTCGTGAGACGAAAATGCCCGGTGCCTTGCTCGAAGTCGGATTCGTGAGCAACAAGACCGATGAGAGCAAGCTATTTGATCCGGCAACGCAGGATCGCGTGGCAGAGGCCATTGTCAGAGGCATCAAAAATTATTTGAAGGTTGATTAACGATACGACAGGTATCGTGATTGCAGGAGGTGGCTACTTTTGAATAAAAAAATATGGTCGGCTGGCCTACTGGCAGCCGTAATGCTGATTGGTGCTGGTTGTGGACAGAAACCCGGAGCGGCCCCGGACAATACGCCTGGGCAAGTAACGCCTGCACCTGATGATCAGACAGGACAGAGTAATAATGGAACGTCGAATGGATCAGGTGGATCGTCTACGGGCAGCGGCAGCGAAGTGACAACGCCGGAAGCGAAAACCGAGAGCATCAAAGCCTATTACACGGATCCTGATATGATGGAGCTGGTAGAAGGTACGGCAGAAATTTCGTATAAAGAAGATCAAGAAAAATACGAAGCGGCTTATCAAGCATTGCAGAAGAGTGGTAATGCCGAAATGATTCCTCTGTGGGACAAAATCGGGCTGAATTCCCTGAAATTTGAAAACGGGGCGTTGACACTCGATGTGACGGTCCCGGACGAAGCCAACCTGGGTGCAGGCGGAGAGTCGTTTGCTGTCGATGCGATCAAAAAAACTTTTTTCCAGTTTGAAGAAGTAAAATCACTTCAAATTCTGGTGGATGGTCAGCAGACCGAATCGTTAATGGGTCATGTCGATTTGGAAAATCCAATGACTCGGTAATGATGGTTGAAGGAGATCACGATCTGCTGTCGAATAGTAGTATATGATGAAGCAGTAGTTATTGAGAGGGGAAAGAAAATGGTACTTAGACACAGCAAACATGTTCATTCCAAAAAAGTGGTCTCCGCCGTCATGGCCGGACTTATAGCATTCGGAGGCGGGGCTTCGATCGTCTCGGCAGATGAAGAAACGGCAAATGCGACAACGGCAAATGTCGGCCAAACGGCCATTAACGGATTCAGTGACGTTAATGCCGGATATTGGGGAGAGAAGTATATTTATCAATTAGCAGCACAGGGGATCGTGACCGGAAATAACGGAAAGTTTCGTCCGAACGATCCAGTAACACAGCAGGAAGCTGTAACCATGGCGATCCGTTTCTTAAGCAAGCAGGATCAATTAAGCAGCGGCGCTGCGACATTACCGACAAATATTAAAGTGAATGATTATTTTACGAAGTATGTTGAACTGGCTTTTCAGCAAAACCTGCTCGACAAGCAAAAAGAATCCGGATATACGGATGAGAAAGTCATTTGGGGCGCGCAGAAAGCATCCCGGGAATGGATAACCGAAGTGCTTGTCCGTTCCATTGGACGTACCGCGGAAGCCAACGCAGCCAATAATAAAGCGACAGGCTTTGCGGATAACGCCAAGATATCCCCGGATCGTCTGGGTTATGTGAATGTAGCGGTTGAGCTTGGACTTGCAAAAGGCGTGAACGGCAACAAGTTCGATCCGCAAGGGGCCGTTACCCGTGCCCAGCTTGCAACGTTCCTTAGCCGGGCTCAAGCCTATATTACTACAAATTACGAGAACCAATACAAAGGCTCCATCGCTGCGATCGAGAACGGTAAGTTGGAGCTGTACGCCGATGGCAAGCTGAATTCATTCAAACTGGATAATTCCACAGCGTATTTCACCTCCGATTCGGAGAAGAGATTGCAATTCTCGGAGATCAATCCTTACACTCAAGCGGTGGTTGTCGTGAATAACGGAACGGCTGCTTACGTGGAAATTACGGATCCAACCCAGCAAGTGGAGCGGTTTGACCGCACGTATGCACGCTTATCGCCGGACAACCTCATTTGGCTGGATACAGGCAGCACCTTTGAAGAGCTGAGTTACGACCCAAGTACAGTGTTCCTGGATCAGAACGGTACGAAGATCGATCCAAAGACGCTTGCAGCCGGCAGTCTGCTTACGATTGAACGTGAAACATACAGCCCGCAGAAGAAAATCGTTTCAATCCGCGTAAAGAGCGGCTTGGTTAACAAAACGGGAGCAGGCATCGTTCAGAACGTGGATACGGCCAACAAAAGAGTAACCCTTAAGGATAGCACCGGTTATGAGGATACGTACACGTGGGATGATGCAACCGTTATTCGCTATCAGAATCAAATTTTGGCTCCGGCGGAGCTCAAGAATGGCTACACCGTGAACTTTTCGGTAAGAAACAGCGTTATTCAGTCGTTGGAAGTCACGCAAAGCGTCGATCGTACCGTGCAGGCGACTCTGTACTCTGTTGAAGAAAACGGAAAGACAATCACTTACAAGCGCAGTGGAAGTACACAGCTCGAAACGAAGTATTTGGCAGAGAAGCCGGAAATCATCATGGGTGGCGTGGCAAAACCGGTTCTGTCCGATTTGCTCGCTGACGCGGTATCCGGGGACCAAGTGACACTGACCATTAACGGTGAGGAAAAGATTTCGAAAATCGAAGTAACGGGGCGTCAAATTGAGCAGTTGGATGCCGCTACCGTCGTAAACTACGATGCCAAGACGAGGTGGCTGACTGTTAAGGATGCGAACAACCTGCCTCGTGTGATCGTTTTGGATGACAAGACAAAGCTGGAATCAAGCTACGGAACGACGCTGGATCGAGTGGAACCTTTGCTTGTCTCAGGACGCAAAGTAAGTGTCTCTCTGATCGGTACCCGCGTACTTTCATTGGAAGTGGTATATAAAGTTGAAGGTAAAATCAGCAACATTAACACATCCAAGAGAGTGATTTCGATTGTGACCGCTAGTGGAAAAGTGGAGGAAATCTCATACTACAATAGTCCGGTTGTGGAAATCTTCGGCAGATCAGGCGTAACCCTGGCGGATTTACGGATCGGTGACGAAGTGTCAGCCCAGCTGTCGAACAATCAGGATTACTTGCAGAGCTTAAAACTCAAAACTTCCGCCCAATTCGAGGTGGTATCTACGGAACCAACAAGGAATCGGATTCGAGTGAAAGCGAACGGTTCTACAAGCGATATATATACCGAAAAAACCATATTTACCGGTGAAAGCGGACAAGCAATTCTGCTCAATGACTTGCGTCCGGGAGCACTCGTTAATATAACGTTCCAAGGCTTAACGCCTGTCGCGGTTGCCGAAGTTAAATTGACGCTTGGCGAAGTGACAAGCGCAGATGTTTCCGGAAATGCACTGACCGTGAAGGATTATTCAGGCAACAGTCAGACGTTAGGCGTGAGCGGTGGGGTCAAAGTCGTTAAGAATGGTTCGACGGCTTCGAATTTAAGCACATTGACCGCTGGAGATCGCGTTGAGATTCGAAAAGATATTCAAGGCGTAACGATCGTGCAGGTTCTGGAGAAGGTTGAACGTGCATTCTGGCAGGCAAGCAATACGGAAATTCAAGTGAAGCGCAAATCGATTAACGATAATTTCCGGTATGCATTATCCGATAAAGTATTTGTTCATCAAGGTGACACTACTTTGTCCGTGCAATCCCTTAAGGAAAATGATAATATTGTACTGTACTTAAACAACGGTGTCGTTGTTGAGATCGTAAAACAGTAAATTATCGACCTGGGATTGCTCGAGAAACACCGTCTTGATGCGGGGATTTCCGCATCAAGATTTTTTTTTGCGGGAGGGAAACATATGAATGCGGCAACGGTACGGCATATTTTGGACACGATGGAGAGCATGTTTCCGGATGCACATTGCGAGCTGAATCACAGCAATGCGTTTGAGCTGACCATCGCCGTGCTGCTGTCCGCTCAGTGCACGGATGAAACGGTTAATAAGGTGACAAAGGATCTGTTTCAGAAATACAAAACGCCTTTGGATTATGTATCGGTACCGATCGAGGAACTTGAGCAGGATATCAGACGGATCGGATTATACCGGAATAAGGCCAAACATATTCAGAATTTGTGCAGGATTCTGATCGAACAGTATGGCGGTGAGGTGCCGGAGGCTCATGATGAGCTGGTTAAATTACCTGGGGTTGGACGAAAGACAGCTAATGTCGTCGTTTCCAATGCTTTTGGTGTGCCTGCCATCGCGGTTGACACGCATGTGGAGCGAGTTTCCAAGCGACTTGGACTGGCCGCCTGGAAAGATTCCGTGCTGGAAGTGGAGAAAAAGCTGATGAAGCGGGTACCGCGTGAAGAATGGACGCTGACCCATCATCGGATCATTTTTTTCGGACGGTATCACTGTAAGGCTCAAAATCCGCAATGCCCGGTATGTCCATTGCTGGATGTTTGCCGTGAAGGAAAGAAACGTATGAAAACCTTAGCAGTCAGGAAGAATAAGGAACAATTGTAAAACCAGCAAGAAATAGACAAAAAAGAGGTTCATCTGATTCATCGGGAATACGGCACTTTAATGAATAGCTAGCGAAATGGACATAATTGTAAGCAAGCGCAAAGCTTGCCTTTGTCTCCGGATTTCTATCTTTAGCCGCATGGGAGAATGGAGATCTGGAAACAACAGTATCAAAGGTCGGTTTTCGCGAGGTGAAAGAGGACGGTATCCTGGATCGGCATGAGCTAAATTTAAAAGAGGATGGGATTACACATGAAATGCATCTCTGTTTACACCGACAATTTTGAATTGTTCTCAGATATTTTTGAACATGTGGTGGAGAGCCAAAACCAACTGAGTGAGAATGAAGAGCAAGAAGTCGAAGGCGTGACGTTCAGTCATTCCGGGGATGCTCCTGAGCATTATTTGGAGCGTATGTCACAGAAGCCCGAAGTCGTGGTCATGCGCGATAAATCACGCGGATTAACTATTCTGCAGCACGGAAATGTCTTCGAAATTTTGATTCCGGCAGAAGAAAACACCGTTGTATCTTAAGTTCTTCAAATTTGATGTTTTAAAAAATGAGATAAACCTGGTGCTTACAGGGTAATCGAGTGTGAACTCTCACCTCATTCCTTCCGTATGTGTCGGTTTATGAAGCTTTGGATTAATGGCAGGCAAGGAAGATCACTTCCTTGCCTGCCATTTTGCATAGATAAGGACTGTCATATCAAGAAAGGCGCCCGAAAATGAAATGCAATGATTCCTTTACGGCACAAGCGGTGATAAAATAAAATGATGTGAATGGATAGTGTCAAAAATTGAGAGATCAATGGACAGGAGCGAGAAATACATTGAAGTTGATGGCTGATCATGAAATCGGATACAGTGTGACGGAACTAACCAGAGTTCGAGATCGTTTCTTGGAGTGGAATGACGAATCTTCCTCCGCTTTGACTGAGGATTTAATACGCAAGGGTACAGGCGGCGAGCTAACGCTGGCTTTCTGCGGGCATTTTTCCGCCGGGAAGTCGAGCATGATTAATGCGCTTTGCGGCAAAAAGGTGCTGCCTTCAGGTCCGATACCGACGAGCGCGAATGTGGTTACGATCCGAAGCGGTGAGCCGCGGGCGTTGATTCACCGATCTGCTGGGGAGCCTGGTGAGCCCATAACGGTAACGATTGACGAACTTGCCGAATACTGCAAGGAGGGCCGGGAGTATTCCGCGATTGAAGTGTGGGATGATGTGCCGTTGCTTGGCGAAGATGGCGTCTTGATGGATACCCCCGGGGTCGATTCAACGGATGACGGGCACCGGCTTGCCACGCATTCCGCCCTGCATATGGCTGACATCGTTTTTTACGTCATGGATTATAATCATGTACAGTCGGAGAGTAATCTGATGTTTGCCAAGAGTTTGTCGGATTGGGGGAAACCGCTGTACCTGATCGTCAATCAGATTGACAAGCATCGTGATGATGAATTAACGTTGTCTTCTTATCTAAACGACGTGAAGAAGGCGTTCGTCCAGTGGAAGATCACATATAAAGGGCTGCTATGCACTTCGCTTAAAGTTCAGGACCATCCCTATAACCAATGGGAAACGCTGAAAGCTTTGATCGGTGAGTTGATATCCCATAAGGAACCGTTGCTGCGCTACAGCGTATCCTGCTCTATTCGCCATGCTGCTGATCAGCATGTAGAAGCCTATACCCGCAGCCATCAGGAAGAGAAGGAGCGGCTGCTGGAGGAAATGGGTGGCGAGGAGGCAGCTGCGGCGATGAAAGCACGGCTGCAGGAGCTGGAGGAGAAAAAAAGATCCGCCCAGCTGCTGCCGGAATCCGTTCGGACGGAACTCCGCAAAGAAGCGGATGCCCTTCTGGCAAATGCCAATTTGACGCCGGCGGATGTTCGGGATTTAAGTCTCTCCTTTCTGGAAAGCCGCAAGAGTGGTTTTAAAGTCGGATTTCTGTTCACAGGCGGCAAGACGGAGGAGGAGCGTCGGCGTCGTCTGGAGTCATTCCATCATCGATTGGAGGAACAGACCGCATCGCAGATCGATTGGCATCTGCGTTCGCTGTTTCGTAAAAGCGTAGAGTATCATACGGAATGGAATACCGAATGGGAAAGCTTGATGGACGCTGAACTTCCCGGTGTGCGGGAGGATATGATTACGCGGACCGTGAATCCGGAAGCGACGGTGTCCGGCGAATATGTATTGAACTATAACCGGGAGCTGGCCGAGGAAATCAAGGGCAGCTACCGCCGGGCCGTGTTGGTGCTTGCCGACCGGCTGAAGGCGGTATTGACGGACGCTGCGACTGTCCGTCTGCAGGAACTGGAGCGCCAGCGCGCCGAGCTCCTGGCGCAATCTGCGGCTTCCGCCAGCTACGATAGCCTGCAGCAGGCGGAAGCCGCCCGCGCGGCCGAGCTGGCGCAGCTGCTCCCGCCGCGCACCTCCCTCACCCCCGGCCTCCTGCCGGAGGTGAGGGAGCCGGAAGGGCAGCCCGCGCAAGCGGCTGCCCAGGGCGGCGCCCCGGCGGCGCAGCCGGGGCAAGGGCGCACGGCGCCCCGCCCCGCCGCTGCGCAGGCGGCGGCACCGCAGCGGCGCCAGCGGCTGGATGCCGCGGCAGCCGAGCTGCGCGCAGCGGCGGCGCTGCTGGCGCCGCACCCCGCGCTTGTCTCGGCCGCGCGGGATCTGACCGCCCGCGCGGATGCGCTTGCGGGCGGCGCGTTCACGTTGGCGCTGTTCGGCGCGTTCAGCGCCGGGAAGTCCTCCTTCGCCAATGCACTCCTTGGCGAGTCGGTCCTGCCGGTGTCACCGCACCCGACAACGGCGGCGGTGAACCGGATTTTGGCACCGGCTGAAGGGAAATCCCATGGTACCGCAGCCGTACGCATGAAGAGCCGCGATATGTGGTGGGACGATCTGAAGTACTCCTTCAGCGTGCTGGGTCTCCAAGAACCGAATCCGGGGAATTGGCGAAGCGTGGCTGAAGAATTGAATCCGGCCGGTATTCACCCGGCCGGCTTGCCACATTACGGGTTTCTGAAGGCCGCCGCCGCGGGCTTTGATGTGATGGAGTCCAAACTGGGTACGACAGAAACAGTAGAATTGGCGGAATATCGAGGCTATGTGGCGGACGAAACCAAATCCTGTTTTGTTGACGGGATTGATCTGTATTACAGCTGTCCGATGACAGAGCAAGGGATCGTGCTGGTGGATACGCCTGGAGCCGATTCCCTGCATGCTCGGCATACGGGCGTAACGTTTAATTATATTAAGAACGCGGATGCCATCGTATACGTAACGTATTACAACCACGCCTTCTCCAAAGCGGATCGGCAATTCCTGTCCCAGCTGGGCAGGGTTAAAGACAGTTTTGCTCTGGATAAAATGTTTTTTATCGTCAATGCCGCAGACCTTGCACAATCCGAAGAGGAGCTGGATGAGGTGGTGAAGCATGTTCGTACCAACTTGACATCCAGTGGGGTAGGCAGCCCGCATATCTTCCCTGTTTCCAGTCTGGCAGCGCTGGATAGTAAGCTCTATGGGGATGAAGCAAAATTGAAGGAATCGGGGTTCCCTGTATTCGAAGGAGCGCTTAGTCGATTTGCGGTTGAAGAGCTGCCAAGGCTTTCAGAGCGCGCGGGTTATGATGAACTGGCTTCGGTGAGGGATCGAATCAGGGCATGGGCCGATATGGCAGCCCAGGATGAGACCACGCGTGAGCGTAAAATCGTGGAGATGGAAGAGGTTCATCAACAAGCCTTATCCCGCCTTGCGGCTTTGACGGAGATTAACATGTCCCGCGATATCGCGCAGGAAAGCAGCGAACTGTTGTTTCATGTACGGCAGCGGCTGGATTATGCCATGAACCGTTTCTTTCAGGAGTCGTTTAATCCTTCCGTGCTCCGGGAGGATGCAGGTCACCTGAAATCGGCCTTTGCGGCATGCGGACGTGATTTGATGCGGACGCTATCCTTGGAGCTGGATCAGGAGCTATGGGCAACAACGCTTCGATTAGAGATGGCCGGTCGCAAATTAACCGAAGAAGCAGCGCTTAAAGCAGCAGCGGATATCAACGGTATGGGCGAAGGCTTGTCTCTTGCTATCCGGCGGGAGAAGGACTGGTCACCGCCGGAGCTGGAGGAAACGGAATTGCATATACAGGGGGACTGGTTGTCCTTCTGGCCGACCTTTAAGAACCCGAAACATTTCTTTGAGGGCAGCGGAAGCTCCAAGCTTCGTGAAGCAGCAGAGCCGAAGGTGAAGGAAGCCGTGGCGAGTGTGGTGAGCATTCGGGAAGAGCAGCTGACGGACCACTATGTTCGGATGAGTGAGCGTTCATTGCAGCATCATGGATCGGTGTTGGAGGAACAGCTGAAGGAATCCATGGCTGCCATCCTCGGTTCGCTTCAGGACGGTCAATCTCCGTTGATGTGGAGTAAGCTGGCAGATGAGCTGGATGTTATGATTCAGGTAGCTCGGTAATGGCGGATTTTATGCCGTCAAGAGCATGTATGCATAACGAATAGTATAGATGTTGGAGTCTGGAGCTCCTAGACGCATAACGATTTTATGCAGGTGAACTCCAATCATACACTCCTCAATCCAAAGGCGTTCCCTATGCCATCATGGCGGGGCGCCTTTTTTCCTATGCTTATCCGGGCTAATGAAGGTCAAGAGGATGGTATGACGTATTTTAATCCGCTACAACGTTCGTGACTAGGATGAAATCAGCTTAGGATATTACCCTTTTGTAAGCATGTTCAAAAAAGTCGAATAGAGTGGATGAAGCCTGATGGTTGAAGGGACTGACAATGTGATTATATCCCCTAGTATTAATGAGAATTCCCGATGATTTCATTATGAAACAAAGATAAGTTCTACTATTTGCCCCCTTTAGGTCCTTTTGGCTCATTTATGACGGTTTTCCCTCTTTGCCGCGGGTTCAGCTCGATGATAAACTTCATAAATGCTACATAACCTGAACGAAAATAATCCAAAGGAGGATAAACATGAATGTTCTCAGGCAACTGCAGGGCTTCTTTTGGGAGAAACGAAGTTATCTTTTTCTTTCCATGCTGTGTCTGGCGATTGCAACCGCTTTAGGACTTGTCTATCCGCAGCTGTTGAAAGTGCTGATTGACGATGCAATCAAGCTGGAGAATTACGGCATCGTACCGCAGCTGGCGCTCACTGTGCTGGGTGTGGTCATCCTTAAAGCTTTCATGCAGTTTTTGCACGGATTTTTTGGGGGGAGGCTGGGTAACTACCTGGCTTACGCGTTGCGAAACGCCTGCTATGAAAAATTGCAATTTCTATCGTTCCGTTACTATGACACGGCTCGGACCGGGGATTTGATGTCACGGCTGACAGGCGATTTGGAAGCCATCCGAATGTTTATCGGCTTCGGTTTCGCTCAGCTGCTCAATCTGGTACTGATGGTGACTTTCGGTTCCATCATGATGTTTACCATCAGCTGGCAATTGACGCTGGTAACTTTGGTAGCGATGCCATTTTTGGTTGTGGCAGCTCTAAAATTCGAATCCAAGATCCATCCGGCTTTCCAGGAAATGCGTCTGGCACTAAGCTCGCTGACGACCGCGGTTCAGGAGAATATTACGGGTGTTCGTACCGTTAAGTCTTTTGCTCGCGAGCCGCACGAAGTGGAGAAATTCTCTGAACGGAATGAGCGTTACAAAACCAACCAGATTTTTGCCTCTTCACTATGGGCACGGTACTTCCCGATGATGGAGCTCTTTGCGAATATCAGTGTCGTCATTTTGCTTGCCATCGGCGGAGGGATGGTTATCCAAGGCTCCATGACGGTAGGGGAACTGGCAGCTTTCTTTACTTTGATCTGGTACATAATCGGCCCGCTTTGGGGGATCGGGTTTCACATTAATAACTACACGCAGTCCAAGGCATCGGGTGAACGGGTGCTGGAGCTGCTGAATCAGCCGATTGATGTTGAAGACCGTGAGCGTGCGGTAGATTTGGTGCCAAACGAGGTGAAGGGCCATGTCGTATTTGATAATGTCACCTTTGCTTACGGTAACAAGATGGCAGCAGTCAAAGATATTAATCTGGATGCTCGTCCCGGCTCCGTGATCGGTTTGCTTGGGGGAACGGGGTCCGGTAAGTCGACCATTATTCAACTCTTGATGCATGCCTATAATGTGAATCAGGGCAGCATCAAACTAGACGGCATGAACATTAATGATATTAAGATCCGGAGTCTGCGCAGTCAGATTGCCACCGTCTTCCAGGAGACCTTCTTGTTCTCGTCCAGTATCCGCAACAATATTTCTTACGGCATGAAGGACGTTAGCATGGAAGAAATCATCCGTGTTGCCAAGCTGGCCAAAGCCCATGAGTTTATTATGGAAATGAAGGATGGTTACGATACCATTGTCGGTGAACGGGGGATGGGACTCTCTGGCGGACAGAAGCAGCGGATTGCGATTGCACGTGCCCTTCTGAAAGATCCGAAAATCCTGATCCTGGATGATGCCACCAGTGCAGTGGATATGGAAACCGAGCATGAAATTCAGTCCGGCTTCCAGGAAGTCATGAACGGCAGAACGACTTTTATTATCGCTCACCGGATCTCTTCCTTGCGTCATGCGGATGAAATTCTCGTTCTGGATGAAGGAAAAGTCGTGCAGCGCGGCAAGCATAACGATTTGATTGCGGTGCCGGGGCCTTACCAGGATGTATACAAAATACAATATGCGGACCTTATTGCGAAGCAAGCTCAAGCAGGAGGTACGCAAGGGCAGGTGCAAGCATGAACGCCAATGTAAATACTGAACCGCATCAGAAGCAAAAGATTCCGAGGCCGCGGAAGCCCTCGGAAGAAACCAATGAACGTTTTGTATACAAGGACGACGATGCAATTGAGAAACCGTTTAACTGGATGCAGCTGACACGTCTGATCTCGTATATGAAACCATACGCGAAACAGATTCTTCCTTTGATCGGGCTTATGATGGTCATCGGTACCATTACGAAGCTGGCCATTCCGTTCTTGACCAGTTTGGCCATTGACCGGGCTATCGAACCGAAGAGTGGGAATCCAAGTCTGACCTTGTTGTATCAGATTACAATCGCGGTTCTGGCGATGTATATCATTCAATGGGTTGCCGGGATATTCCGTATCAAGTTTACGAATATCATCGGTCAGCGGGTCATTTATGACCTGCGAGCGGATCTGTTCCAGCACATCCAGCGCCTGTCCTTTAATTTCTTCGACAAGCGTCCGGCTGGATCTGTGCTGGTCCGGGTTACGAATGATGTTAACTCCCTGCAGGATTTGTTTACTAATGGGGTTGTCAACCTGATCATCGACTGTGTGCAGTTAGTAGGTATTGTGGTCATTCTTCTATTAATAAACTGGAAGCTCGGTCTTGCTGTTATTGTCACGGTACCGATTATGTTCTTCATCTCGACCAAACTCCGTGTACGCATCCGGCGTGCATGGCAGGATGTACGGATTCGGAACTCGCGGATTAACTCCCACTTGAATGAATCGATTCAGGGGATCCGCGTGACCCAAGCTTACACCCAAGAAGAAGAGAATATGAAGTTCTTTGACAACATGAATTTGGACAGCAAAAAGTCCTGGGATAAGGCGTCTGCCATGAACCAAGGGTTTGGGCCTCTTATCGAAATTACCGGTGGTTTTGGTTCACTGATCTTGTTCTGGCTTGGTGCCGTGTTGATCCAACAAGGCGAACTTACCATCGGTCTGTTAATTGCCTTTACCCAATATGTAGGGAACTTCTGGGAGCCGATCAATCGGCTTGGCCAAATGTATAACCAATTGCTTGTCGCCATGGCTTCCTCTGAACGTATTTTTGAATTTATTGACGAGAAGCCGAGCATTGATGATCAGCCTGGGGCGAAGAAATTGCCGACGATTAAAGGGGACATCAAGCTGGAGAATGTGGTGTTTGAATATGAAAAAGGACGCCAGGCTCTCAAAGGCATCAATCTGGACGTGAAGGCAGGTCAGTCAATTGCGCTGGTCGGTCATACCGGATCGGGCAAGAGCACCATCATTAATCTGCTCAGCCGATTCTATGATATTACCGAAGGTAAATTAACCATCGACGGATACGATATCCAATCGGTAACGGTTGAAAGTCTTCGAAATCAGATTGGCATCGTGCTGCAGGATACCTTCATATTCTCGGGCACGATTCGGGATAATATCCGGTTTGGCCGTCTGGATGCGACTAATGAGGAGATTGAGGATGTAGCCAAGGCGGTCGGCGCACATGAATTTATTGTCCAGATGCCGGGCGGTTACGATACGGAGGTTGAGGAACGCGGGAATATGTTGTCCATGGGCCAGCGGCAGCTGTTGTCCTTTGCCAGAGCGCTCCTTGCCGATCCGCGGATTCTGATTCTGGATGAAGCAACGGCGAGTATCGATACCGAGACGGAGTTGAAAATTCAGGAAGCTCTTAAAGTGCTGCTTAAGGGCCGAACCTCCTTCATCGTAGCCCATCGTTTGTCAACGATCCGCCATGCCGATCATATCGTCGTGTTGGATCATGGCAAGATTATCGAAGAAGGAAATCACAGCCAGCTTATGCAGAAGCAGGGTACGTACCATGGGCTGATTGAAGCACAATACCGATTTTTGTAAAAACGGCTTAACAAAGGTTTAACAAAACCGACACAAATGTAAAAAAAATGTCGCTTGATACTTGCAATCTTCTTCATAAACTTACAAAATAGAAGTAGAGTTTACTCAGAATTCATAGAAGAAGGGAAGCATGAGGGTATAATGAGCATCGAAAGCGTATTATCTGCGCCTGCACTGCTGATTCGAAACTTTGAGAAGAATGATTTGGAAGCTGTCACATCCTTGATGCGCGAACTGAATTATCCGACCACGCTGAATGTCATGCGGGAACGGATGGAAGCCATGAACGACAATCCATTATACGGCAATCTGATTGCTGAGGTTGATGGTGTTGTTGTAGGTATGATCATGCTTCGTCAAGTCAAATCCTTCACTATGACCGAACCGGTCACTCAAATTACTTCGGTTATTGTAACCTCAAGCTGCCGCGGCCAAGGGATTGGCAAAAGATTGATTCGCGGTGCAGAGACATGGGGAAGACAGCATGGTAGCCACCTCTTGTTTCTCACAAGCGGCAACCGGGAAGAACTTGCTCCCGCACATGCATTTTATGAGCATATTGGATTTGAAAAGGCTGGATACCAGTTTAGTAAAAAGCTGTAGTCTTGGTCTTTTCATTAACCCATCCCATTTTTTGGGGTGGGTTTTTTCTTGTTTGGCCTGAAAGCCGATTGGGGCTCTTTTATATAAGTAGGTAGGAATTCAAGGACGCTTTTCCAACAATTGCAGGATGGCCGAAGATATCAAATGTGTTACAATGTGTTCGTACGAGATTACAAAAATGTAACTATTGTTTGATCGTCCAGCACCCTAGAAATTCATCTTAGAACGGGCGGTCAAGCAAACTCACAACTATGAGCATAGGAGATGAGCATTCATGAACAACCATTGGATAAAGAAAATCGCAGGCGGCAGCATCGCTGCTGTACTGGCTGTCGGTATCATGCTGCCAACGACGGCGTCTGCTGCACCTGCCGAGAGCAATAATTATGTAAACTGGCAACAAAAGATCCAGGAATTCCTGGAGAGCCAAGGCTTGGAATCACAGTTTAAATGGGTGGTTCAGCAGCCGCAAACCGAAAAACCTCAGGCAGACAAACCTGTTGAGACTCCGCAAACCAGCAAGCCAGAAACGACTAAACCAGAAACGACTAAACCAGAAACTACTAAACCTGAAACCAGCAAACCGGAAACAAGTAAGCCTGAGACCAGCACTCCATCTAAAACTCCGTCCCAGCCTTCCGAATCTGCGGGTACAACGGAGAAATCGAATTTTGCTTCCGAAGTTGTCACATTGGTGAACAAAGAACGTGCGAATGCAGGTCTGAAGCCGCTAACGGTCCATGCTAAGTTGACAACCGTGGCGCTGGATAAAGCGAAGGATATGAGTGATAACAATTATTTCAGCCACACTTCGCCGACGCATGGTTCTCCGTTTGATATGATGAAAGCGTACGGTATTTCATACGGCTATGCCGGTGAGAATATTGCTAAAGGGCAACGTACACCACAGGAAGTCATGAACTCCTGGATGAATAGCCAGGGTCACCGTGAAAATATTCTGTCTCCGAACTTCACCAAAATCGGCGTTGGATATTACAACGGATATTGGGTTCAAGAATTCATCAGTGAATAAGCACTTATCTTGTTTCAAATGAAAAGGGCTGCCCCGGTCACGCATCGAAAGACTGCGTCCGGGGCAGTCTTCTTTGCGTGTTTTGATTTGCAAATTTTTTATAGAAGTCTTAAGGTAATGTACATGAGGAATTTTGTAGGGGGAATGTCATGAAATCATCTGCATGGATATGGCGAATCACTGCCTCCGTGTCGGTTATAGTAACGATTGTGCTTATCCTTGGTTTTGTGTATGCGTTTAAGGATATTAATGATCCGCAAGGACAGCCCTTGCTGACTGGTGGGGGATCCGAGTCGTCCAAAGAAAAGACAGCGCCGGAGAAGCCGGAGAGCGCTCCGTTACAATCGGTTTTGCCGAATGATTTAAAGGTAACTGCGATTGGAGATTCACTGGCCAAGGGAACGGGGGACAATACCGGGAGCGGTTTTGTCCGCCGAAGCGTGGATCAATTAAATGGCGATGGACGAACAGCGAGCCTGCTAGCGAATCTGGCCATAAACGGAATGACTACCGAAGGACTCCTTCCCAAGCTCGACGACAAGGGGATACAGTATGCCTTGAAGCAAGCCAATGTCATTATGCTTTCGATTGGAGGCAATGATATCTTTCAAGGTAGCGGGCTGATGGAAGGGGCGGCGGATTCCGGTGAATTGGAGCTCGAACCTGCTAAGCTGATGGCTGCATTGCCGGAGGCATCTGAACGCCTGCAGGCGATTCTGGAGAAAATTCGCCTCATTAATCCGGATGCGCGAATCGTTTATATCGGTCTGTATCATCCTTTTTCCGATTTGGAAGACTTGTTGATACCCGGCAATATTGTGGTCTCTGCATGGAATCATGCGGTCATGGAGATCGTGAACCGGGATCCCAATATGACATTGGTCCCCACGTTCGATCTGTTTCAGCACAAGCTGGGCGAGTATCTGTCCTCGGACCATTTTCATCCGAACGGGGCAGGATATCAGGCGATAGCGGATCGAATTGTAGAGGGTATGCTGTAGGCATGATGAGGATGTCATATGGGGAGTTGGAACTCGATGAATGAACAAGCTCAAGAAATCGTACTATCTGTCCAGCATGTAAAAAAGAAAATCGGTCGAAAATGGATTATACATGATGTGTCGTTCGACGTGCGCGCAGGCGAAATTTTCGGGTTCCTGGGGCCGAATGGGGCAGGAAAGACGACTACAATCCGCATGCTTGTGGACCTGATTAAACCGTCCTCTGGCAGGATCGAGGTCTGCGGTTATGATGTGAATCGCCAGCAGGAGCAGGCGCTGCGTTATATTGGGTCCATCGTGGAGAATCCGGAAATGTATTCGTATATGACGGGATGGGAAAATCTTGAGCATTTTGCACGAATGCAGCCCGGCATTGACCAGCAGCGAATACAGGAAGTTGTGGATACGGTGAGATTGGATCGAAGAATTCATGACAAGGTGAGCACATATTCACTGGGCATGCGGCAGCGGCTCGGGATAGCCCAGGCCCTGCTCGGCAGACCGAGGCTGCTCATTCTGGACGAGCCGACGAACGGTCTTGATCCGAAAGGGATCAAAGAGATGCGACAGTTCATACACCAATTGGCCAAAGAAGGGCTGGCTGTTTTTGTCTCCAGCCATCTACTGAGCGAAATTCAGCTGCTATGCCATCGCGTGGCGATCATCAGCAGCGGAAGAGTGCTTGCGGTTGGCGAGGTCGAAGAGTTGATTGCCGGCAGCAGTGATCATGTTATCTGGGATCTAAATCCTGCCGCGCAAGGGAAACGTATATTGCAAAAGCTGGATTATTGCCAAATTGTCGACCGCCCTGAGGAGGTGCTCGACGATAATTTGCTTGCAGGCATGTCTTCGGACGCTATTGTAACTCGTATGAGCGCTACATACACGTCTAGAGCTGTGGAACGGCTGGTAGCCGCAGGAGTACAGGTCCGGGAGGTTCATCGGATCAATCCTACGCTGGAGCAGCTGTTCCTGCAGATGACGGAGGGTGAGAGCATTGAGTAACCTGTTGCCCCTGATCAAGAACGAGTGTATCAAAATTATCAAACGAAAGCGGTTCTATGTTGTCTTGCTCGTTCTTCTTGTTCTGGTTCCCATGTTTACCTATGCCCAGATGAAGTCGGCTGAACGAAGCCGGGACAAGTTCAACAGTGACTGGCGGCTTGAGCTTCAGCAGCGAATCACGGATAATGAGAATTCACTTAGCAGTGACAGGGTACCGGATGAATGGAAACGATACAGGCAAATCTTTATTCAGCAAATGCAGTATTATTTGCAGCATGATGTGAATCCTAATCAACCAAACGGGGTTACGTTCACACGTGAATTTTTGAATAATGCGATATCTCTGTTTATCCCGCTGCTCATTATGGCCATCGCTTCGGATATCGTTTCCGGCGAACGGACGACCGGTACCATCAAGATGCTGCTGACAAGGCCTGTGAAGCGATGGAAGGTGCTGCTGAGTAAACTGATCGCCTTGATCATGTTTACGTCTCTTATTGTCGTTTCCACCTTTGTCATAGCCTATCTGATCTCCGGTCTTGCCTTCGGATACAAGGGGTTTGACATACCGGTATTCACGGGATTCCAAATTGTTGGTTCTGATGTGGATATGTCTGGCGTTCATGCTGTTCCTCAGTGGAAGTATTTGCTGATGCAGGGCGGATTGGTGTGGTTTGTCGGCGTATGTGTCGGTATGCTGGCCTTTATGGTGTCCGTGCTGGTTCGAAGTACAGCGGCGAGCATTGTGATTATGATGGCCGCATTAATTGCCGGAAATATTCTGACGAATATGGCATCGGCGTGGAGCAGCGCGAAATATTTGTTCATGGTAAACCTGAATTTGACCAATTATTTAGCCGGCAATTTGCCGCCAATTGAGGGGATGACTTTGAATTTTTCCCTTGTGGTATTGGCCCTCTGGGCAATTTGTGCGGTTATTGTTTCATTCAGTGTCTTTACGAGAAGGGATATCTTGAATTAAAATGGACAAAGCATGAAACATTTGTTTGCATTTTTTAGAGAACAGCGTTCTTCTAAAATATTGAAATGTAGAAATAGAAATACACTAGATACGTGAAATTGAAGGAGGAGCATGAATGGTCGAACAGATCGATATGTTTGCAGAGTCATCGAAGAACGGCGGTAACAACCGTTCAGGATACGATGCTGACGACATTCAAGTGCTCGAAGGCCTCGTTGCGGTGCGCAAACGGCCAGGCATGTACATAGGGAGCACAAGCTCGTCAGGCTTGCATCATCTGGTATGGGAAATTGTGGACAACGCCGTAGACGAGCATTTGGCCAAGTACTGCTCGAGAATTGAAATTACATTGCATAAAGACGGGTCCGCGACGGTATACGATAACGGACGAGGTATTCCAACCGGAATGCACAAGACAGGCATCCCCACCCCGCAGGTTGTATTTACGATTTTGCATGCCGGCGGTAAATTCGGCGGTTCCGGATATAAGAAGTCCGGCGGTCTTCACGGCGTTGGCGCATCTGTGACCAATGCGCTGTCCGAGTGGCTGGAGGTGGAAATTTACCGTGATGGTAAAATTCACCGCCAACGGTTTGAATACTGGAAGGACAAAAAAGGAAAAGAGCATGTCGGGGAACCGGTAACGGGCCTTGAAGTGCTTGGTAATACGAACAAAACCGGGACGAAGATTACGTTTAAACCGGATGCACGCGTGTTTACCACGGGAACGCACCTGAACTACGACACGCTTGCAGAGCGCTTACAGGAAATTGCCTTCCTGAACTCCGGACTTCGTATTGTATTGAAAGACGAGCGCAGCGGCAACGGGGAAGAGTTTTTCTATGAAGGCGGCGCAAGCCAGTTCGTGCAGTTCTTGAATGAAGGCAAGGATGTGCTGCATGATGTGATCCATTTTTATGCGGAGAAGGATGATATCGAAGTTGAAATCGCCCTTCAATATAATGCAGGCTATACCGAAACGTTGGCTTCATTCGTTAACTCCATCCCGACGCGCGGGGGCGGTACGCATGAGACGGGTTTTAAGACAGCGTATACCCGTGTCATGAATGATTATGCCCGCAAGAACAATCTTTTGAAGGAAAAGGACAAGAACCTGGAGGGGAATGATCTTCGGGAAGGCATGATGACTGTCATCAGCGTTAAGATGGCTGAGGTCGAATTTGTCGGCCAGACCAAGGACCAGCTGGGAAGCGCCTCTGCGCGCAGTGCGGTTGACAGCATTGTCACGGAGAAGATGCAAATCTTCCTCGAGGAGAATCCGCAGATCGCACAAACGCTGTTAAAGAAGGCCATTCAGGCCTCCAAAGCGCGTGAAGCGGCCCGTAAAGCAAGAGATGAGATGCGCACCGGCAAGAAGCGCAGCGAAAGCTCCAATCTGGGCGGCAAGCTGACGCCGGCACAGTCCAAGGATTTTACGAGAACCGAATTGTTTATTGTTGAAGGGGACTCCGCTGGCGGCTCTGCGAAGCAGGGACGGGATTCGAAAATCCAGGCTATACTGCCTCTTAAAGGGAAACCGATGAATCCGGAAAAATCGAAGCTGGCCGACATCCTGAAGAATGATGAATACCGTGCAATTGTAGCGGCGATCGGAGCAGGAATCGGTACGGAGTTCACCGCCGGGGACAGCAATTATTCGAAAATTATCATCATGACCGATGCGGATACGGATGGCGCTCACATTCAGGTGCTGCTGCTTACGTTCTTCTACAGGTACATGAAACCGCTGATTGATGAAGGCCGCGTCTATCTTGCGCAGCCTCCACTATATAAAATCGCAAGCAAGTCCGGAAAGCTGGAGACGGTACGGTATGCTTGGACAGAAGGGCAGCTGGCTAATTACTTGAAGGAATTCAAGAACTATGAACTTCAGCGTTACAAAGGATTGGGCGAGATGAACCCGGAGCAATTATGGGAAACGACGATGAACCCGGAAACACGGACATTGCTGCAGGTACAAATCGATGATGCTGCCAAAGCGGAGCGTCGTGTGTCTACGCTGATGGGGGATAAAGTAGACCCTCGCAAGCGGTGGATTGTAGAAAATGTCAACTTCGCGGAGTTTGAGGAATAGAAGGTGAAGGAATGAGTTTATCGGAGCAATTTTTACCGGCTTATCTGGAAGAGGTCGTAGGTGACCGATTTGGCCGGTATTCCAAGTATATTATTCAGGACCGGGCGATCCCGGACGTCCGTGACGGCCTGAAGCCCGTTCAGCGCCGGATTCTTTATGCCATGTACGATTCGGGTAACACACCGGATAAACCATATCGTAAATCGGCGAAAACGGTCGGGGATGTCATGGGTAATTACCATCCGCACGGGGATTCTTCGATTTATGAAGGTATGGTTCGGATGGCTCAGCCTTGGAAGATGGGGCATGTGCTTGTAGATGGTCACGGAAACTGGGGCTCCCAGGACGATGATCCTGCAGCAGCGATGCGTTATACCGAGGCCAGATTGTCGCGGATTGCCATGGAGCTGCTTCGGGATATCGAGAAGCGGACCGTGCTGTTTAAGGATAATTTTGATAACACGGCTAAGGAACCAGTTGTGCTGCCTTCACGGTACCCAAACCTGCTAGTGAACGGAGCTAGCGGGATTTCCGCAGGCTTCGCGACTGAAATCCCGCCTCACAATCTGCGGGAAGTGATCGATGCTTGTATTGCTGTCATGCAGAAGCCGGAGATTGAGCTGGCCGAGATTATGACCTTTATCAAAGGTCCGGACTTCCCGACCAGTGGAATCATTATGGGCGGCGAAGGCATTTTGGATGCCTATCGGACAGGCAAAGGCCGCGTTTATCTGCGGTCGAAGACGGATATTGAATCGCTTCGCGGCGGCAAGCAGCAGATTGTCATCACGGAAATTCCTTACCAGGTTGTTAAGTCCCGGCTTGTTACCGCTATGGAGAACATACGACTGGAGAAAAAGGTCGAGGGCATCGCCGAGGTTCGCGATGAGAGCGGAAGGGAAGGACTTCGCATCGTCGTTGAGCTGAAGAAGGATGCCGACGCAAACGGGATTCTTGCTTATTTGTTCAAGAAGACCGATCTGCAAGTTACGTACAACTTCAATATGGTTGCGATCGTGAATAAAACCCCTCAACAACTGGGGCTTAAAGACATGTTATCCGCCTATATCGAGCATCAGCGTGAAGTCGTCACGCACCGGACTCAGTACGAGCTGGAGAAAGCAGAGGATCGGGCGCATGTATTGGAAGGCCTGGTGAAGGCATTAAATATACTGGATGAGGTCATTGCGGCGATCAAAGCGTCCAAGAATCGCCAGGATGCCCAGAACAATCTGCAATGGATGTTTGGTTTCACGGAGCGACAAGCCGATTCCATATTGACTTTGCAATTATACCGCCTTACGAACCTTGAAATTCATTCGCTGCAAAAAGAGCTGGACGAGTTGACGAAGAAAATCGAGGGCTTGCGTGCGATACTGGACAGCGATAAGAAACTGATTGCCGTCATTCGCAAAGAGCTGCTTGAAATTCGCGAGAAGTATGGCATCGACCGGCGTTCGGTCATTCAGGAAGAAGTGGAAGAGATCAAGGTTAATCTGGAAGTGCTGGTTAACGCCGAGGACGTGCTCGTAACTCTGTCTAATGAAGGCTATATCAAGCGTACCAGCATGTTATCCTTCACCCGAAGCGGCGGTGAGCTGGAAAGCTCAGGCGTTAAGGAAGGGGATTACATCACCCGACTGTTTGAAGTCAATACTCTGGAGAATCTGCTCATATTCACGAGCCGTGGACAGTATTTCTTATTACCGGTTCACCAGATTCCGGAATACAAATGGAAAGATGCCGGTACGGCCATCGTGAACGTGATTCAGGTGCCGAAAGAGGATCACATCGTATCGGTCATTCCGGTGTCGAACTTTGAAGAAGAGGGCAAATCCCTTGTGTTTGTCAGCCGCAAAGGTCAGGTGAAGCGCACAGAACTCAAGGAGTATGTCACCAAGCGGGCCGGGGCTGTTGCGGCAGCCAAGGTTGCTGCGGAAGACAGCATTATCCAGGTCGTCGTGAGTGATAGCAATAAAGATATTGTGCTGATCTCGAAAGAAGGGATGAGCATCCGGTTTAATGAGCAGGAAGTCAACGCCATGGGACGCGTATCCGGCGGGGTCCGGGGAATCCAACTCCGTGACGGGGACGAAGTCGTTGCAGCGTTATGGGTGGAGAACGATGAGGGTGAAATTTTAACCATCACGGATCTTGGCTATGGTAAGCGCAGCTTGGTGTTGGATTACCAGACGCAAAGCCGCGGCGGAAAAGGAATGGCTACGTTTGAGTTTAAGGAAGGCAAGCGGGTGAAGCCTAACGGCAGCGCCATTGTCGGTGCTTTCTATTGCCGTGAACCGCTGCAGATTATGGCGTACAGCGAAGACGGGCAAGCTTATCTGATTCAGACGGAGAAAGTTCCGATCGCGGAGCGTAAATCGATAGGCAAGCTGCTTGCCGATGTTGGCAAGCAAGGACAGATTGTCGATGTGGTAAGTCTTCCGCATGCGGAGTTAAGCAAAGAAAGTTAAACAAGAATGAATGAACATCCTTCGTTTAGGTAGTTTCAAGTTTGTTGTAAGATAGATGGGCAAAAAGCACCTTCGATGATATTTGTCGAGGTGCTTTTGCTATATTTTGTGTTTGCGTAATATTTGAACTGTTATTTATACTATTTGACATATGTCCGTCCATGTCGAAGTGAGGTGAACCTTGAAAAACGCCGTCATATAAGGGCTGGCGGGTTTTGTCGGTTGGTTGGAAATTATATTTTTTAACGAAAAAAGAAGGATATTAGGAGGTTCCCCGCGAAAAGTTAATCCTATAAACTATTATGGAATCATGACTTTGGTTCAAAACGAAATCCATTCATCGAAGTACAGTGCAACATCCACGGATGGTATCCGATGTTTGATCATGACAGACATAATTGAAGGGACGGGATAAACATGCATACTGCCGAATTCGCCAAGGTGTGGTCCAAGCTGGCTAAGGACTATAAGCTCCATATGGAAGCTGGATTAGCACCGACATTGACGGAATCGCAATTGATGGTGCTGGAGGTGCTTGCTGAGCTAGAGCGAATGAAACCTTCCGATTTCATTCCTTACCTGGCTACAAGTCCGGCAGCCGTGACGATGCTATTGGACCGGATGGAGAAGAATGGATTGATCAAACGGGAACGGGACGAAAATGACAGACGGATCGTCTGGGTGACGATATCCTATAAAGGGCGAGAGGAATATACGCGCGGGTTACAAGTTAGGGATGAGTACCTTTCCCAAATTCTGAATCGTATATCCTCGCATAATCAACAGCTGCTTATCTATCTATTAGGGAAGATTAATACAGCTCCCAAGGAAGTTCTGGTTGAGGCGTGAGTTCTTGATGCTAACGTTGACGTTGCAAACGTAGAGAAGCCCCCTGGGCGACTGCATACGGCAGCTACCTTGGGGGCTATTACATATCTTCATTCTATTGAACATCAAGATCATGGTCACACCACGATTTCGAATGTTCACAAGACGTAATGGGATTACTTAAGCAACCACAAAGCCGCGACGTTGGAGGGTTCCCAACCAGGTAGGGGTGTGTGGGCTTGGCGGCACTCATCGGTATTGCCTCCATATGTGACTAAATCAACTAAATAATGTTAAACTAATATATTTACTATTCTTTGGTATTCTTTGATAAAAGTAAAGGGATAATATAATATCATAGAGGGATATAATATTACAAAATTTTCCATAGTGAAACAGAGGCATGAAAAAACGAAATCCATCCTTGGATTTCGTTTTTTTTTTTGAGTTCTATTGTATAGAACCGTTATGTGGTCTCCAGCTTGTCCATGGAGAAGAGACTCCAGGGATAGACGGATGCCGGCATGGAACGGATGGCGATTTCCTCTTTGGTAACGGGGTGCGGAAATCCGACCAATACGGACCATAAGGCAATCTGCTGCCCGGCTTTGTTCACCTTGCTTCCATACTTCTGATCTCCGAACAGCGGATGTCCCGCATGGCTCAGCTGTACACGGATTTGGTGTGGCCTGCCCGTGTGCAGCTCGATCAGGACGAGGCTGAAGCCTTCCGCCGTTTGGAGCACGGTGTAATCCAGAATGGCCTCCTTGGCCCCGTCGGTACCTTTAGAGGTGACATGGACGGTGTTGGTTTTCACATCTTTATACAGCATATTTACGAGCCTACCTGAGGTTTTCGAAGGAATCCCGTGAACGACCGCTACATACTGCTTGCGGAAGTTGCGATTGCGGACGGCTTCCGATAAACGGGATGCGGCTTTGGAGGTCTTGGCAAAAACCATCGCTCCGCCAACCGGACGGTCCAGACGGTGAACCAACCCCAAAAATACATTACCCGGTTTATTGTAGCGCTCCTTGATATCCTGTTTCAAAATCGTCAGCATGTCGGGATCGCCGGTAGCATCCTCCTGGGAGGGGATGTTTACTGGCTTGGTTACACCTAACACATGATTATCCTCGAAAATTATCGGCACTACCGGATATGCTGCTGGTTCCCGCTTGCTCATCGAATCAGGACTCCCAGCGACCCAGGATGCCGCATGGCAGGTTCATACCGGAGCGGGTAATCGGCAATCCGATTTCACCCGCACTGATGATACCGCCGTATTTCGGCTTCATGGTCATGGTCAGCATGTTATTCAGAACGGTAGGGGAGATGCCGGTCGTATAGGAGTTAATCAGCATAAACAGCGGATTATCCGATACAATGCTCATGCAGCTTTCGAGAAATGGGTACAAGCTTTGTTCAAGCTTCCACGTTTCTCCACTTGGACCGCGGCCATAAGATGGAGGGTCCATAATGATCGCATCGTATTTGTTCCCTCGACGCTGTTCTCGTTGCACGAATTTAAATACATCATCCGTGATATAACGGATAGGACGGTCGGCGAGGCCGGACAATGCCGCATTTTCCTTGGCCCATTGAACCATCCCCTTGGCAGCATCCACATGCACAACCTGAGCTCCGGCAGAGGCAGCCGCGACGGTTGCTCCCCCGGTATAGGCGAACAGGTTCAGCACGCTGACCGGACGTCCGGCTGAGGCGATCTTATCCATCATCCAACGCCAGTTGGCTGCCTGCTCCGGAAACAAACCGGTATGTTTAAAATTGGTTGGTCGAATATGAAATTTTAATTGGTCGTATGAGATGGTCCACCGGTCCGGAAGCTGCTTTTTCATGTCCCATTGCCCGCCGCCGGACGAACTGCGGTGATAGTGTCCGTGAACACTGCGCCATTGTTCATCTTCACGTTCAATCGGCCATATGATCTGCGGATCCGGACGTCTGAGAATCACGTCGCCCCAGCGTTCCAGCTTCTCCCCGCCTCCGGTATCGATGACCTCGTAATCTTGCCAATCCTGAGCTACATACATGTTGAAAACCATCCTTCAAATAGTCATTTAGACTTTATTGTACAACATATCAGAAGCTGAATGCCACCAAGGATTGCCCGGCTTGACCAAACCTATTCGGATGATATGGACTTTGAAGCTCGACTTACCCCAAATCTTCGAATGCGGAGTGGAAACGGAATTCGCCATGCAGGTGGTTGAGTGCGCCTTGCTGAAGCTCGGCAACCATGAACACTTCATCGGAAACCGTGAATTGCGTTAAGTCGATCCCATAGGTTCTGGCCTGAACAAAGCCGTAACGGGGATAATACACCGGATGGCCGAATAGAAAAACAAGGGGATAGCCATGCGAGAGGCACCGCCGTTTGCCTTCTTCAATCAAAATTCCGCCGATCCCTTGACGTTGATAATCCGGAAGCACAGCCAGTGGCCCTAGCGCAGCCACGTGATGGCTATGAATGCCGTCAACAAGGCTGGCCTGGCTGAACATAATATGTCCCTTGATGATTCCATCTTCTTCTGCTACGATTGACAATTCCCGTTGAAAGGCTTGGTATTCCCGCAGCCGTTGTACTAGAAGCGCTTCTTCCTGTCCGGGAAAAGCCTGAGTGAGAAGGTCCTGGACCTTCTCATGATCGTTTATGGTTTCTGTACGTATGATCATCGTGATCTCTCCTCGCAAATCCTGTGGATTTTTTATAGATATCCTGCGACTCATCCCAAGAGCTTCGTTACTCCGGCTTCGTTTCAATCTGCAGTCCTTCAACGTGCTTGCGGTTCATCAGTTTACGCTTCTTCAGGTTCTCTTTGCTCTCAAAAACGATATCAAGATTATAATCCTCCGGGTAAAGATCCTTGGCGGCAATATAAGGTTTCAGTCGTTTGTGGTTAATCTTCAGTCGATCCTTCTGAATCATAACACCGATATTTCCTCTACCGTCCATGGTTTCATACACGGTTCCGCTACGTTTCAAATAAGGCACATAGACACGATCGCCAAGTTGATAGAGGGAAGAGGGAGGATCTTCATCTACATCTACATCTACATGATCTTGAACAATCACTAGCTCATCCTGTTCGTCTGTCGGTAAGGTAACGTGTTCTGCCAGACTCGCTTCTTCTGCCCATGCTTTGGGCTCTGAGCGAACATCATCTCTAAGGACTTTGTCGCCTCTTGCAGCTCCCGCTTCCGTGATTTCACGCGATCTGGTTATAATCGACTCCGGAATACCCAGCTTCGCGGCAATGACAAAGGCATAACTGTGACCGGCTTCACCGATCCGCAGACGATAGAGGGGCTCAAGTGTGTCAGCGTCAAATTCCATGCGGGCATTCTCAAAGCCGGCTGTGCGCTCGGCAAAATTTTTGATTTCTGTAAAATGGGTGGTGACTACAACCGTTGCTTGACGTTGACTCAATTCCTCCAAAATGGCGATCGACAATCCAACGCCTTCACCTGGGTCCGTTCCGGACGCCATCTCATCGAGCAGTACGAGCGTGGACCGGCTAGCCGTCTGTAAAATGTCGCGGATGTTGCGTATATGTGCAGAGAACGTGCTGAGGGCATGCTCCAAGCTCTGTCCGTCTCCGATATCGACGGAAACCTCGTCAAAGATAGCGCAATGGCTGCCATCCGCTACAGGAACCAGCAGACCGGATTGAACCATGACCGTAATGAGTCCAACCGTCTTGAGCGCTGAAGTTTTGCCGCCGGTGTTAGGTCCTGTAATGATCAGGGTTTTATACCGCTTCCCGATGGTGAAGTCCAGCGGTACCATGGTGGAGCCGATTAAAGGATGCACCGCGGATTTTAAATGGATGAACCCTTCCTGGTTCAGGCTCACATTGCGCCCGCCGATAGAAATGGCATACTTGCCTCTGGCTATGATGTAATCGTAGACTCCAACAATGTCGGCATTGGTTCTCAGTTCGAATTGATATTGCTCGGCAAGTGCGGTTAAATCACTCAACACCTTTGTTTCTTCCCGAACTTCATCGGCGTGCAGGAGAGTTAATTCCATCTGAAGTGCCTGCAAGTCGGAAGGCTCGATGAATACGGTCTGTCCGCTGGCCGATTCATCCAGAATCGAGCCATTCACGGATTTACGGTGCTCTTTCTTGATGGGCAGCACGTAACGTCCTCCGCGTTTGCTAATGACATGCTCTTGCATGATCCCTTTGTAACGGCTCATCAGGCTGTCGAGCTTGCGCTTGATCCGTTCCTCGGTCATGATGATTTTTTTGCGGACTTTTGCCAGATCTTTGCTGGCGCTATCCACGACACGTCCGCCGTGAATGCTGCGTTCGATTTCGGACAGAAGCGGACGCAGTTCATGCATGGAAGAGGCGTAGGAACTGATCAATGGAGCAATGTCGTTCTTGGCATTCATATATTGAATGAGCTGGCGGCAGCTTCTCAGATATTGGACCATATTCCCGAAATCACGCTCAGACAGGACATAGCCGGTACCGAGCAAATCCAGGACCATTTTTATTCCCTCCAGTGAAGGAATAGGTACGCTGGCTCCGGTATGGAGCAAAGTTTTGGCTTCTACCGTTTCATTCAATTTATTGTGGATGGCTTTCATCTGGGTGAGGGGGGCCATCTTCTGAATATGCTCGACTCCCAGATACGATACGGCAAAGCGTTCAAGCTCGGTGCGTATTCTCTCATACTCCAATTTGTTTAATGCGAATGGTTTCATGGGCTTCATTCTCCTTTTGATTTATAAAATGGATGGCATACAATGCAAAAAAGGGCGGAAAGCGAACTACTAAGGTTCGCTTTCCGCCCATAGATCGTTATTCCGATGGCATGGCGTTATGGGACAGCTCCAAATAACCCTTTTGCATAAAAGAGGGGAGACCCAAAAAATCCGCGCTGAACTCAGCACGGATGACCATATCATATCTGAATAAACCCTAAAGGGGCTTCAATTGATATCCGCAGTTCTTAACTAATTCAACGGATGAAATGAAAAACCATCAAAAAATAAACATATCCCTGTACAGGGAATGCCCAAAATTTTACATTTCGATCCATATGAAATTTGGTTAGTTAAGAACGACCACCGACATCAAAATCTCTCCTTTAGATAAGAGTATGAAATAACTATATCCATAAATAGGGTCAGAAGTCAAGGTCGAAAAGCGAATACGATCCCTTAAAAAACTGTGATATGATGGAATTGTTATACCGTTGCTAATCAATAGTAACTGCTGTCGTCAATCATGAGAGGACAAGACACGAGAGGAGTTGTATCCATGGGGAAATTGCTGACACGAAGTGAGGTTCCAATCGAGGCAACTTGGAATCTGGATGATTTGTTTGTCTCGCAAGAAGCATTCGAAGCGGGATTAAAAGCGATTGAATCGCAAGCTGCTCAATTGACTCGATTCAGAGGCAGGCTGGGAGAGGGTGCATCCGTTCTTCTGGAGTGCTTGAATGAACAGGAAGCTCTGATGGAGAGCATTAGCAGAGTCGGGGCGTATGCCAGATTACGGCAATCGGAGGACGGAACCAACCCGGCTAACTTGGCGAATTCGGCCAAAACGGGCGATGTTCTCTCACGCATCCAATCCTCTCTGACGTTTATTGTATCGGAGCTGCTGGATCTCGAAGATGGCGCCATCGAACATTACATAACGAAGGAAGAAGGGCTTGTTCCATATGCCCGAAGCTTGAGATTGTTGCTGGAAACCAAACCTCACCGCTTGAGCCCTGAGACGGAGAGCGTGCTAGCATCGCTAGGAGAGGTGCTCGGGTCCCCTTACCGCATCTATTTGCGCAGCAAGCTGTCGGATATGACCTTTGACGATATTCGAGTAAATGACGAAACCAAACCGGTCTCGTTCCGTTTGTACGAGAATTCTTATGAAATGTCCGAGGATACGCAGCTTCGACGCGAAGCCTATGCTTCCTTCACGAAGTCACTGCAGGGATCGCGCCATACCTTTGCAGAGGCTTACGCCACCGAAGTGAAGAAGCAAGTGGTGATGTCCCGGCTTCGCGGGTATGATTCCGTAACGGACATGCTGCTGAAGCCGCAGCAAGTGACCATGGAGATGTACAACAATATCCATGATACAATTCTAACGGAGTTAGCTCCGCATATGCGGAGACTTATGAAGTTGAAGAAGCGTGTGCTTGGGCTGGATCAAATGCTGTTCTGCGATTTGAAAGCGCCGATGGATACGGATTTCAATCCAAGCATCACTTATGAAGAAGCTTGCTCTACAATTTCCAGTGCTTTGTCGATACTGGGTCCTGAATACGGCGAGATCGTTCAATCCACGTTCTCCAAGCGCTGGGTGGATTATGCCGATAATATTGGTAAATCTACAGGCGCGTTCTGTTCCTCCGTATACGGAGTACATTCTTATATCCTGATGGCATGGGCGGACAATATGCGCAATGCCTTCACGTTAGCGCATGAAGTCGGGCATGCCGGTCATTTAATGCTGGCTGCTAGCCATCAGCGTATCACCAATGCGCGTCCTTCCTTGTATTTTATTGAAGCGCCTTCAACGATGAACGAGCTGCTGCTGGCGGATCACTTGCTCAGTCAATCCGAGGATAAGCGGATGCGGCGCTCTGTTATTCTTCAGCTTCTGAGCACGTATTACCATAACTACGTGACTCACCTTCTGGAAGCGGAAATGCAGCGACGAGTATACAGCCATGCGATGGCTGATGAGCCGATTACCGCAGATAAGTTATCTGAGCTAAAAGGTGCCGTGCTATCCGATTTCTGGGGTGACGCGGTCGAGCTCGATGAAGGAGCGAAGCTTACCTGGATGCGGCAACCGCATTATTATATGGGTCTTTATCCATATACTTATGCCGCAGGACTGACCGCATCAACAGCTGCAGCACAATTGATTCGCGAGGAAGGACAACCGGCTGTAGACCGCTGGCTCCAAGTCCTTAAAGCCGGAGGCAGCAAGAGTCCGCTGGAATTAATGGCTATGGCGGGAGTCGATATGTCCACTTCTGAACCAATCTCCAAAGCGGTAGCTTATGTTGGCTCATTAATTGACGAATTGGAGACCCTGTACGAGGAATAGTACCATTTGAATATTGGAGAAAAGGGTGGTCAACAGCTCATTTGCTGAAGATCACCCTTTTGTTTGTGGAAGATATTGGAGAGACTCTGAAGTTTATTTGTCCGTGTTATCATCATTCAGCGTATGGGTCGGGATCGTAAAATAGAAGGAGGAGCCGACATGTTCACAACTCTCGACGCCGATGACCCCTCCCATCAGCTCAACGAGTTTTTTACTGATCGCAAGCCCCAGTCCCGTACCGCCGTATTTGCGATTCAAGGAGGGGTGAAGCTGCGAGAAAGAGGTGAATAGCTGATGCTGCTGTTCAGCAGGGATGCCAATTCCCGTATCCCTTACTTGAAAAGCAAGCGTGAATTCCTGGGTGCCCGTCCTGGGCAGTCCCTCGACACTCATCATGATGCTGCCCTCATGTGTGAATTTGATGGCATTGCTGATGAGATTAACAAGTACTTGCCGCAGCCGCAGGGCATCGCCGATGATCACATCGGGTACCTTGGAGCTGTTGATGCTGCAGGATAACGATAACCCTTTTTCTTTGGCTTTGGCCGAGAATAGATCAACGACAACCTCAAGCAAGGAACGCAAATCGATCGGTTCATGAATGAGTGTCATATTGCCGGTTTCGATTTTGCTGAAATCAAGGATCTCGTTTAGGATGTGCAGCAGCGAACTGCTGCTCTCCATTAGAATATTGGTATAATTCTGTTGGTCCTCGTCAAGCTCGGTCGTTCTTAACAGCTCAATCATCCCGATGATGCCGTTCATCGGCGTGCGGAGTTCATGGCTCATCATGGTCAGAAACTCCGTTTTCGCTTGATCTGCCCGTTCGGCATTCTCCTTCGCCCGGATGATCTCTTTCTCATCGGTGATATCGCGGAACACCATAACGGCGCCTTTGCGCTCTCCTTGATCCCAGATTGGGTTGACCTGATAATTTGCCAGAAAACTGGTTCCGTCGCCTCGCCAAAGCACAATTTCGGCTCTGGACAGTGGTACTCCTTGTTTGACGGCTCGAACTAGCGGAGAATCGTCCCCCCGATAAAAAGTGCCGTCATGGCGAATTTCTTTGATAATCTGGTCGCAAGGTCTTCCGATGGTGGTAGCCGGTTCATAATCCAGCATCGCTGCGCCTGCCGGATTGATAAAAGCGACCTCTCCGTGAATGTCCAGTCCGATAATGCCTTCGGATACCGTATTCAGCAAAAGAGTGAGCTCGCGGCTAAGTTTCTTAATCTCTTCCATGGTTCGCATGCGCTCGGTAATGTCCCGGGTAATGCCATAGACGCCGACCACTTCGTCATCCACGAAAATCGGTATGTTGATGGTATTGATGTCGATAGGATGTCCATCCTTATGAATTATCGTCAGATCATAGCTCTGCGGTATGCCTTCTGTCGCCTGATTAAAATGATACAACGTTCGAGCCATGTCATTTTCCGCTACAATCGGTCCGAAATACATTCCGATCAACTCGTCCAAGGAATAACCCGTTAGGTCCTGCAGATTTTGATTGGCCGTTAAGTAGTCGCCATCCAAATTCATGGAGTATACCGCCGACGGATTATATTCAAATAGAGAACGATATCGCTGCTCGCTTTCTTTAAGTTTAAATTCCATCAGCTTTCGTTCGGAAATGTCGCGGGCAATCGAAATGATTTCGTTCTTTTGGCCGTCCTGCGTGCTAATGTACCTGCAATTGACCTCAAACCAGATGTGCCTGCCATCCTTATGTATATAACGGAAGGTGATCGGTGTGAGCAATTTGCAGTCCAGGCAATTCTTGAAATAGTCCTGAAGCGGTATGATATCCTCAGCGTATACGTAATCGAATATACTGGTGCCAACCATCTCATCCGGACGATATCCAAGCAGAGAATAACAGGAAGGTGAACAATAAAGAAACGTTGAACAGCCTATGGTGCTGCTCGATATGAAATCAAGGGAATTTTCGGTTATGAGCTTGTACTTATTTTCATTCTCCAGCGACTGCTGTTCAATCAGCACCTGCTCGGTGATATCCTGCGCCATGCCAACCATCTCCATGGGTCTGCCTTCATTCGTAACGGAGACTTCCCATTGAGCTCGAATGGTTCGGATTTGCTTGTCCTGAAGCTGGATCCGGTAGATGATTTCATTCGCCTTCCCTTGAATGGCTCTGCTCACCGCCGCCTCCAGCCGCTCGCGGTCCTCCGGAACGACCAATGACAGCAGCGTGTTATGGTTTGGCTCGGTGGCACTGATCTGATATCCGTAAATTCGCCTCATCTCATCGCTGTAGGTTAGCGTATGCGTGATCAGGTCCCAACGCCAGGAACCGATCTTGGCAATCCGCTGCGCATGGGCCAGCGTATCCTCATCCGTTTTTCGTTTGGTAATATTTCGTCCAATGGCCAGAACCTTGTTAATCTCACCCTGAGCTCCCCGAATCAGCTGAAAATACGTTTCGAACCATAAATAATGCCCGTCCTTATGGCGAATGCGTCGAACGAAGCTGTTTTCCTCTGAAAATAGTTTGCCCGGTTCTTTTATTTGCTCGGAATCGACTTGATGATAGTAATCGATCCGGCATTGGCCCGTCATTTCCTCCTGGGTGTATCCGAGTATTTCGGTCACAGAAGGTGAGATGTACTCGATGATGCCGTCAGCGTTGCTGATGGATATAAGATCTTGTCCGCTTTTGGAGATAAGTGCAAGCAGCTCATCATTCTTAATGGTCCGCGGCAAAGATAATTCCTCCTGTATGGTTCGGGGTTCAATACAGCACAATATCCATGGAGTCTCTCCAGGGGCAGGATGTTTTAACAGGGAAATAGTCACTGAGACATGGACTTGATTTCCGTCACGGCGGATAAAATAAGAGTTACTTTTGAGCTTGGTCGTTTGGTTATATGTGAATGATTGCAATGTTTGTTGAATCGGTAGGTTGGATAGAATTTGGATTTCGGAAGGTTTGAGCTGAAGCAGGTCTGAACTTTTGGTTTCGCTAAGTTCGCAAAAACGATCATTAACCATCGCCACAGGCTCGTCAACCGCAGAAATCAGGATCGCCCCAATAGGCAATGTATCAAACATTTGTTCCCAGACCCAATGTTCCGCTGTTTGCCTCATGATTATAGTTGCCTCCCTAACTTAAGCTATACCATTCGATCATAGAGGATAAGATCACTCTATCGCAATCGAAAATACCTAAGTATAATTTGAACTTGGAATTAAGGCGCGTAAAAGCCAACCGATAAGAGGAGCATTCTTATGGCTGGCGAGTCTAACTTTACGAGGGGGACATCCGATTATCAATGCCATATGTTATTTTTAGTATCGTTTTTTATTTGTACAACAGTACACGATCGTCGATGTTTTTATCAAAATAATGCCCGGCATAGGAGCATGCTGGGATAATTTTCAAATCTTCTTCCCGAGCGTACCCTATTACTTTTCGAACGAGTTCGTCGGCGATTCCTTGCCCGCGCAGGCTGGGTGAGATATAGGTGTGATCGATACTGATCACTCCATTACCTTGAGGCGAGTAGGTGATTTCGGCTACCGTTTTTCCGTCATCTTTAATGAAAAAGCTGCCCGATTTTGACTGTATATTTTGTTTGTCCATGGTGTTTAATCCTCCTTCATCTGGTTGTACTATACCCGTATCTACGATGCATTAAACGGATTTCACATAGGCGAACACCCTTGACGGGATATTTGCATACAATGCGGATAGAAGAGAACGAAGGAGGAGCATCATGAACAATTATTCAACGCAACCGCAAATGCTGTTTCAATGCGATCACCATCTGGTACATTCCATGAAGAAGCATAGAGAAAGCGCCCATGCTGCTATGAAAAATGTGATGAATCGCAAGGTAAGAGTGCATACGATGGATGATGAAGCCATCGAAGGCGTCGTCATAAACGTAGACGCAAAAAATGTGTACATTCTTGTAGAACAAGGCAACAGAGGATTCTTTCCCGGATATCCGCCCTTTGCGCCATACGGGCCCAATCCTAATGTAGTATTGCCGCTAGCATTGTTTAATCTTTTGGCTGTCAGCTTGTTGTGGTAGCAAACGAAGAACCTGCAGTCTGGTCTGCAGGTTCTTTTTTTATGATAAATTTTAGAAATCTGCATTTACATACATACAGTATGTATGATAAATTGGATTCATCCCATTGTAGAAGGAGATGTTTTCCATATGAAGCTGCAAGGATTTTATCCTGTGATCATGACAGACAAGATCGCCGAAAGTGCAGAGTTTTACACACGGTTGTTTGGATTTGAGATTGTTTTTGAAGCGGATTGGTATGTAAGCCTGAAGCAGGGAGACCAGGAACAAGGCGCCTATGAAATGGCCATTTTGTCCAAAGACCATCCCACGGTACCGTCCGCTTTTCAGAAATCTGTACAGGGATTGATTCTTAATTTTGAGGTGGAGGATGTGGATGCCGAGTACCAAAGGCTGATCATCCACGAAAAGCTGCAGCTTCATCAGGAGATGCGGGATGAGGAATTTGGTCAGCGGCATTTTATTATCAGTGACCCGAATGGGGTACTGATTGACATGATCAAAATCATTCCGCCTTCCCAGACCTTTCTGGAGCAGTATAATGAAGAAGTGTGGTCACCTAACGAGGTTGACTCCAGAGAATGATGCATAGGGGAGAACAACGCTAATTATGAGAAGAAGTAAAAGCGAAACCCACGAGACAATACAGCTGCTGCTGAAGGTAGCCAGAACACAATTTACGGAAAAAGGCTATGCCAATGCGGCACTAGAGGAAATTGCCGACGAAGCTAACGTTACCCGCGGCGCTCTGTATCATCATTTTAAGAATAAACTAGGTTTGTTCCTGGCTGTGCTTGAATTAGTACAATCGGAAATTGCACAGCGCGTGGAAACGGAAGCGGGTAGCTCCGAGGATCCCTGGGAGCAGCTCCTGTTTGGCTGCCGGGCTTTCATTGCTGCTGTGGTAGAGCCGCAGAATAAGCGGATAATGCTCATTGACGGTCCTAGTGTTGTAGGTTGGGAGGCTTGGCGCGAGATGGACGAGTTGCATTCGATGAGTCATTTGCGGGAGCAGTTAACTTTGATGCAGGAGCAGGGAATGATGAAGAAAATCTCTGTTGATGCTATGACCCATGCTTTGTCCGGCGCATTAAACGAATGCTCGCTCTGGGTCGCTCAAATGCCGGTAACCGATAAAGGCATCGAGGAAACGATGGATGTGATTGCCGGCATGTTACAAGGGTTTCGAGTAAGAGACTAAAGTATATGATAAGGTTTACCCCTATTATGGACCGGTTTTCCAACAAACCTTACAATTTGCACGAATGTTGTAAGCTGGATAGGTACAGCAATAAATCCATGAAATGGGAAAGGGGTTAACCATGAAACCAATGAAACCGTTGAAGGAATTTTTGGAAGAGCATCAAGATCATCCAATCGAAGCCATCGGAAGCTATATTTCCGAGTACATTGAACATAACTGGCAAACCGTACTTACCGTAAATCAGGAAAAACTGATGAGGGCATACAACGAGGGTGGAGATGCAGCGTATGGGACGTTTTTGAACCTTTTATTCTTGCCCATTCATAGACAATTAAAGGAATTAGGAATACGACCTGAACCGAAATTCCCCGGTGAGTTTGACATCTCAAGAGAATGGGGAAGCCAGGAAGGGACGGACCAACAGCGCTGGATGTGGAGCACGGTTTATTCGCCAGAGCAGGAGCGACTAGGCACCATCGTCACCGTCGTATATCACGATCATACACAGTTTCGCGTCCCAAGGCAGCCTCGCATCATAGCTTTGCAGGAGACAGAAAAAGAGGAAGTCGTCGCGGCTCTTTCGCTCAAGTCCCCGAATTTTAAGGAAGCACTCGAATTTACGGTTGAATATGAAGCATATCTTCGGAGTTTGCAGGAGTAGGAAGTAACGATGCGGCGGATGCAGCGCGGATTTTTCTGCCCACCAAGGAGATGTCTTCGTCCTAGTATAAGATTTCAGATGGTTCTCATGAGCCTATAAAAAAGCGCCTTGGGCAGGATGGAAATATCCTGAGACAAGGCGCTTTTAATATTTAGATTGAAGACAGCTGATCAACCGTCAGGTCTAACCAGTCTAATTCTGCCCTTGTCAGCTGGATGGTTGAACCCTCATCACAGGATTTTAATTCTTCGGCTGATTGCGCACCGATCAGCGCACAGGTTGGGAATGGTTGGTTCAGCACATAAGCGAGTGCGATCTGTATGGCTGTCACATTTTTCGATGCGGCCAGTTGTTTGGCGCGCTCTAATCGCTCCCAGTTCTCATCGCTGTAGAACACCCGCACAAGATCCGCATTATCCCGAATTTCAGGCGTGAATCGGCCTGTGAAGAATCCTCTCGCTTGGGAAGACCAGGAGAACAACGGGAACTGCTCGGCTTCATGCCACGCAATTGTCTCTGCATCGGCAGACACGCAGCCTTTCCAGAACGGCTCGTTTGGTTTGGCCAGACTGAGATTCGGGCTGCTGAAGGAGAAACCGACCAATCCATTCGCCTCGGCATAGGCATTGGCATCCCGGATGCGCTCCCATGTCCAGTTGGATACCCCAATGGCCCCAACGCTGCCATCGGCAATGTATTCGTTCAGAGCCTCAATAACTTCGCCTGCCGGAACCTCAGGGTCGTCACGGTGAAGCGCGTACAGATCGATGAAATTCGTCTGCAGTCTTTCAAAGCTCGTTGTGATGTCACTCTTGATGTCTTTTTTATTTACGCGCGGGCCATTATGGTCATGATGAGCACCCTTGGTCAGTATGACGATCTGATCCCGGTTACCTCTTTCCTGCATGTATCTGCCGATCACTTCTTCGCTTTGACCTCCAGCGTAGATGTGAGCAGTATCAACCGAATTGCCGCCGATGGCCAGGTATGCATCCATATTCGCGGCTGCTTTCTCATACGAATCATGATAGAAGTAGTCCGTTCCTTTCATTAGCACCGAGACGGGTTTGTTTAATCCCTTGATTGATATATATTTCATTTCCATATCCTCCTTGGGTGAAATTACAACACAATTCGCTTCCGTTCATGGGCAGATTGCAGGCAGGCGTCGATGACCTTCATGTTGTGAATGGCATCCTCTGCAGTGTAGCGGAGAGGTTGGTTGTTCAAAATCGCTTCAGCCATGTGGTCGCCTTGTTCACTGTATGCGTTTGCATGAGGAACCTCGATTTCTTTACGTCCTTCGCCGGTCGTTAAGAAGAAGTTCGCTCCGTCCTCAGGAAGGCTATAGGCGTAGGGGACTTCGATCAAGCCATCCGTTCCCACAATCTCAAGCGGGTTGCGATACGCCGCCCACATTCCGCAATCAAAAGTCAGGGATACATTGCCCTCAAATTCTATTAATCCGGATGCCATCATGTCGACAAAATCATGCTCGGGGGAGAAGAAAGCTTGAACAGTAACAGCTTCCGGTTCTTGACCCAGCAGGATGCGCGCGGCATTGATCGGATAACAGCCGATATCATAAATCGAACCGCCGCCCCAGTCTTTGCGAAAACGGACATTCCCGTGATTGGCGGAGCTGTTGAAGGTAAACGCGCTGCGTATGCCCCGAATGTCCCCGATGGCACCGGCGTCGATCATTTCCTTCATCAAGTCATACCGCGGGTGATAGCGGTACATAAAGGCTTCGGTCAGCACTACCCCGGCTTTAGCCGCTGCTTCTGCCATTTCAGCTGCTTCTGCTTCTGTCAACGCAAGGGGTTTTTCGCATAGAATGTGTTTACCGGCTTCCGCCGCACGGATGCTCCATTCTTTATGTAGATGGTTAGGGAGCGGAATATAGATAGCATCTATAGAAGAATCCTCGAGCAAGGACTCGTAACTGCCGTATGCAGTCGGAATATTCAGTTCCTCTGCCGTTTGCGCTGCCTTTGCCTGGTCGCGGCTCGCAATGGCAACGACATCATTGAGACGGGATTGCTGTAAACCAGGTATGACCGAGCGTTTGGCAATGCTGGCGCAGCCAAGGATTCCCCAACGAAGTTTTTGAGTCATGTTCATCAGCTCCTATGCAACTTATTAAGATTATATTGCGATTATAAAAGACAAGAATTAAAATTGATATAATATTATTTTGTAGTCTAATACAACAATATTGTCATTTGAGGAGTATTATGATGAAACGACAAAGTCATCTGTTAACCCTTCCGCAAATGCCATTCTTCTGCCTGCCCGAATCAGTAGGGATATACCGGGATGAACTGGATCATACCGTTACGCGGGCAGCCGGGTCTCTGAACAATTTTAATATTCATTATGTGGCTTCCGGTAAAGGGTATGTTGAAATCGAAAATGTAGTTCATACGCTTGGCCCAGGGGAAGCCGTGCTATATTTTCCTATGCAGGCTCAGCGTTATTACACAAGCGAGGACGATCCGTGGGATGTGCGGTGGTTCCACTTTTATGGCAGCGGTCTGCAGAACTATTTCATCGAACGTGGATTTCATAAAAGCCAGCTGTGGAGCATTCGGCAGCCGTCAGCCTTTGAGGAAGCGCACGAAGCGCTGTTATGTGAGGCGGAGACCCACCGGATGCTCAAGCCAGCGCAGCTGTCCACGCTAACGTATTCCTTGTTAGCCGTATTCGTGGAGCAGGCGTCCGCATTATCGGACAATAAATCGAACAACTCGGCCAACCGGATTCTTGAACTACTGCCGATCATGCAGCAGGAAGCGGCACAACCGTTTATTTTGGAGGAGTGGGCGGACAGACTTGGCGTCACCACCTACTATTTCTGCAAATTATTCCGCAATGTTATGGAGATGACCCCGATGGATTTTGTGACGCGCTGCCGTCTTCAGATGGCAAAGCAGTGGCTGCTCGACCATAAAGAAAAAACCATCGGACAAATTGCAGTGGAAGCGGGCTATCCGAGCGTCAGTTACTTTAACAAGCGATTTATGGAGCATGAAGGTATGACGCCATCTTCCTATCGTCGCTTATATGGGGTATAGTTATGGATATCACGTCGCCAAGGTTAGGTGAGAACTCGACTTAGGTCCAGGTTCTATTCACACCTATAGTCGGTTATGGAAACGGCTTGCCTCTACTACAATGGAATTAACGAAGGATTTGACGAAATCCGGATTCAATGAAATATGTAATCAATGTATGTGGGGGAAAGCCAAATGTCCGATAACCAAAATATATATGTTCTACTGACCGATACGGGTACGATGTTTACCAAACTGATTAAACGAATTACTGCCGCGCCCTATAATCATGCTTCGCTGGCGCTGGACGAGAACTTGAATGAAGTGTTCAGCTTTGGGCGCAAATGCGCCAACAATCCCTGGGTTGGGGGATTTGTTGAGGAAGATGTATACGAAGGAACCTTCCGTCACTTTCCAGGTACGCGCTGCGCTCTGCTCCGACTCGAGGTCACAAGGGAGCAATTTGAGGCGGCAAGAAGCGTGATTCAAAATTATAAGGATGAAGAGGATGCTTACGGGTACAATCTCATTGGTATGTTTGGCGTGCTGATGGGACTTGATATTATGAGAGAAAGATCCTACTTCTGTTCACAATTCGTAGCGGAAGCGATGAAGCAAAGCAGAATCCATTTATGGAATCGCCCTTCCTCCGCAGTAACTCCGAATGATTTCTTTCAGCATCCGGCATTCGAAGTTATTTATGAAGGTATGTTATATGACTATCCATTGCTTGATCAATCCAGGTTGGCTGGATTCCAATACCCGTTCCAAACGGCTTCAAGTTGAGTTACTATTGAGTTGATTTGTTGCATATCGAACCATAACTTCTGCCCTCGGCAGAAGTTATTTTTGTATGGTGCGATTCTTGAAAGCGTCATTTTAATTGCGCATTTGCTCGTGCAATGATAGACTCGATTTTTTGTTCGTGACTGTAAATGCTTTTCTTTTTCATCAAGATCTGACCGGAGAGCGTCAGCAGCCTGGAAAGGGTATCGCTGGTTCTGGCCGATTCATTCGTCTTTACTGCTGCTTTGAAATTTTTCCACTCGGTTGTCATCAGTTTATTTGGCGTTGAGATTGCGCTTTTATCGCCCTTGATCTTGCTTTTGTAGGAATCAATCTCGGACAGGATAGAGCGGACCTTTGCCGCTTTGGAAGTTTTCTCTTTCTTGGCTGCCGTAAGTGCCGCCTGCTTATTTCGGATATCCTCACGTCCCAGGGTAACCAGGATCTTCATGCCACCGGCCTGTGACTGCAACATCTTGGAGACTGTTTTGTCTTTAAGTTTCTTAGCAACGGCGATTTGCTTATTGAGAGCGGTATAGGTATTAAACAGCGGCTGGTACTTGGTTTTGGCTGCTTGGAGTTGATCCTCCAGCTTGCGGATTTTATCCTTATCGATTTCGCTGATTCTTTTGCGGGTTTCCGAAGTTTTGGATTCATTGGCATAACGAAGGGAAGAGATTCGATCATCCCAATCCATCGCTTGCTTTCGTTCCGATTTAAAATTATCGTACTGATTGATGAGTTTGGTACGTACGGTTCCACCGGCCCGGTCCGCCGTGGCATTCAATTGGGCTTGGACCGCATCGGTGAACTCGATCGCAGCTGCATTCGCGAGAGGCATGGGGATTAAAGTGAGAAGTAGTGCCATAACAAGGGATGAGGTCAGTAATCTTCTAAACATAAACATCGCTCCTTAACATAACGAATAATCATCATGAGCGGCAGTCGCATCATGACAGGATGGCCGGACTCACGACAAAAAGCACCCGTTAGAAAGGCGCATTTAACGCCAGACTTACGGGTGCTTCCTTCGTAAGAGCTCCGATTCACTTTTTGTAAATATACAGGTAAATTTTGGTTTTGTCAAACATTTATTCCCCTGAAATGAGCGAAAATCCTCCAAGAATGGTCATCCAAGCCTCCAAATCTCCCTCCCATGTGGGCCCTTTCGGTATTTGCTTGATGAGCACCCGATCCGAGAAAGAAGGAAGAGTAACAATACTTGGACTGCTGCTAAGCATGACAAATAAGAGGGTTACGTTCGGATTGGAGTAAGTTTCGCGAATAACCTGATCAATCGTCTCAGCATCCTTTTTATGCGGGATGATCCGCACGAGCAGCGTCTTTTGTTCAGAATTCAAGCAGCGGTTAAAGCGTTCGATTCTTCGATCCAGCCGTTCGCGAAAAGCGGGGTAGTCATATAGCGGCTGCTCCTCCGGGTTGTTCTTGAAATCATGGAAGGATAAACAGGAGGATCGTTTGTCGCGTACATAATAACAGTTCACGGATTTACCATAAATGTCCAGGTTATCCCGGAGCATGAAATCACTGATTTGATGTTTAATCACTTTGCAAAATTCACGGGTCGAAGCGAAGTTGAACCAGTCCCACGGACCTGCTGCATGACGCAGCTTGTTTCTTCTTAGCTGGGCGGCAACTTGACAGTTGTGACCCAGACTGAAAATGGCATCAAACTCCATAGGGGTTGTCATGCTACCAGACCTCCTTGAATCTATCATTAGATATCATATGCAAATTGATAGAGTTGGTATGGAGTAGTGACCAAGGTAGGTGTGGAGAGCAGACGATAGCCACCGTTTAAGCTTAACGGTAGAAGGAAGTGATACTTTGAGAGGAGGGTGCCACACAGGAAAAACGAAGCACGAGTAGGATTAGCGCTTCGTTTTTCATATATTCATATTCGGTCCCAACCGTTAAGGACTTAGGCTAAATTTTGAATGAAGCTGCCATATTAATTCCCTCCGGCTGTTGACACCAGTTTTGACGAAAATAGACTTCAGATGATCCTGAATCGTGTAGGGGGAGATAAACAGGGATTGAGCAAGCTCCTTGGTGGACAATCCTCGCAGAATACCGCTGATCACTTCGTTCTCTCGTTCCGTTAATCCTAACGCATCCGAGATTAGCGGCAGCATATCTGTTGTATTGGCAGGCTCAAGCGTGACGGCGAGCTTGGTAAGGGCATCCGGACCGTGCAGAAAACTTGCCCGTATGCTGGCAAAGGATCCGCCCTTCAGCCTGACGCGAGTATGAGCGCTCGTTGAATAGGCCGTACCTCGGTCGTTCTCGGACAAAGCCCGGAAGCAGACTGCCCGCAGCGGGCGGGGGAGTGAAGCGGCATTCAAACCCTCTACATCCTGGAGCAATGACATCCACTGCCGTGCAGCAGCATTATAAGAAAGAATTTGGAGCGTTTCGGACAGCAGCAATAAACCAGGCTCAGGCACAGGATCCATTCCATTTACAGTGGATCGCGGAAGACTTCGATCACGTAGTATGGCCGCCATGAATGGTGCCAGGGAAGAGAGCAGCTGCCGTTCCTCCTCGCTAAAAAAGGGCTGGCCCTCCTGACGGAATATCGTTAGAAATCCCCAGCACATGCCATCCGCTACCAATGCGGCACGCATCTCGTCATGAAAGCCTGCCGGCTGCAGCACGTTCAGATAACGAGGGCTTTTGTTCAAAGCCCCGTTCGTAGCACCGCTTAGCGTTGCCACCTTCTCCATGGAGTTCGCCAATTCATGAAAGTGATTGTAATCGCTGTGCAGATATTCGTACTCGAACAGGCGATCATGGATTGCCTCAATGTCTTCATCCGTTATCGCACCGGTAGAGAGCAATGTACGTGGATCTACCGTCGTAAAGCAAGCCGATTCGAAAGGAATCCAGCTGCGCAATTGCTTGATGAGTTTGCTCCGGTAGGCCTGGGAAGTAGATAAAGCCCCGCCAAGCGCCGTTATTTTATTTAATAAGCTGTTAAGTTGCGTGTCCATATTAAGTCACCTGCATCATCAGTCTAAGAAAAACCCCACATTTATGGGATAGGGTTATCGTTCTCTATCCTTATAATTGAGAATGATTCTTATTATGTCATGAATGCAGAAGGAATGAAAGAGATCTGTACCTTTGCATCATGTTGGAAAAAGGGAGGTTTACCCATGAAAAAAGTGAAATCAGGGCTTGCTTCGCTGGACTGGAATCATGAGCATGCCAGCCGTTACGTGGAGACGATCGCTCGGAAAATACCGGGATATTCCTTGATATATGACATGGCAGAGCGGCTGATAACGGCTCGATTAGGAGAGGATTACGGCGAGGCGCACTTTCTTGTTGTAGGGGCAGGCGGGGGACAGGAGATTGTGGGTTTTGGGAGCGAACATGAGGAATGGAACTTTCAGGGAGTGGACCCATCTTCATCTATGCTGGAGATAACGCGGCAGCGAGTGGAACAGAGACGCATGGCAGATCGAGTTGCATTGCTCCAGGGGACGGTGAACGTGCTTCCTCGGGAAGTGGTTTATGATGCGGCAACATGCCTGCTTGTGCTTCATTTTGTGGAAGAGCTGGCGTTAAAAAGAGAGCTGCTGCGGCAAATAGCGGCACGCTTGAAGCCGAGTGCACCCTTCGTACTGTCACACATTGGGGGTGATGTGGATTCGGCCGCTTTTCGGATACAAATGATGGCATGGCGGAAACACATGCTTGATAACGGCATCCCTGAGGAGGAATGGGATCGTTTCTCGCAGTCCATGGGGAACGGTTCCTATCCTGTCACGGATTACGTCATGCGGGAATTGTTGGAGGAGACGGGTTTTAAAGACGTGACCCGGTATTATGGCGCTTTTCTGATCGAGGGATGGTTTGCAGTTAAGGGTTAGTCTTCGTTCCGAGGCAATGATACCGAGGATTTTCAAGTCTGAGCGGGGCTCGTTACTTATATAGATTTTTTAGAGATGGAGAGGAAGTATCATGAAGGAACGCATTGTGGTTGTAGGCGGATATGGGCATGTAGGAAGGATCATATGCGAGGAGTTAGGGGAGAAATATCCCGGTCTTGTATACGCTGCAGGAAGAAGTTTGGAAAGAGCCGAACGTTTCAGTCAGGAGACAGGTGGGAAGGTGCTCCCCATGCGATTAGATATGGGGCAGCCGGTCATGGAGAGTGAGTGGGAACAGATCAAACTCGTGGTCATGTGTCTGGATCAAGCGGACGATGCCTGGGTCGGGGCTTGCATCCGGAGCGGGACCAACTATGTGGATATATCGGCAAAAGCCGAATTTTTGAATCAAGTGTCGAAGTGGAAGGTGGCAGCAGAGGAATCCCGATCGACAGCCATTCTGAGTGTAGGTCTGGCCCCAGGGTTAACCAATCTAATGGCGAGCTGGGCGAGCAAAGGTCTGGATGTAACAGAGTCGGTTGATATCTCGATTATGCTGGGTTTAGGGGATCGGCACGGCAAGGCTGCCGTAGAGTGGACTGTGGACAATCTCCTTTCCACCTTTCAGGTGATGGAGAACCATCGCTTTAGGACGGTTGCGAGTTTCTCGGATGGAAGGTCGGTTCATTTTGGCGAAAAAATAGGACGTAAATCCGTGTATCGATTCCCGTTCTCGGATCAATCCACATTGCCCCACACCTTGGAAGTCCCCACCGTGTCGACCCGGTTGGGTTTTGATTCTTCCCCTCTAACTTCCATACTGGCAGGATTCCGTGCATCCGGTCTGCATCATCTGCTTAAAGTGAAATGGATACGGAACGCTGCCGTGCAAGCTTTTATGAATATACGAATGGGGTCCGATGATGTTGCTTTAAAAGTTGAAGCCCAGGGTAAGCACCATAGCAAAAACAGTACAGTTGAATGCTTGCTGATCGGGCGGGACCAGTCCAGATTAACGGCTAAGGTAGCAGCGAGTGTTGCGGATGCTGTATACAGTGGGAATATAGCGTGCGGGGTGTTTCATATTGAACAAGTGTTTGAATTAGCGAGTATGAAGGGGTGGCTGGAGAAAGAGGTTAGCGTGGAGGTATGGCGGGACGGGGTGAAAGGGAGTATTTAGCCACCTTCTAAAGGCGCGAATAACATGCGAACCCTCTCCTGGCTTCTATATCATTGTATTTTTCGTCTTCCTTATCCGTATGTTATATTAAAATCAGAATATTCAAAGGAGGATTATTGCATGCGGCAAAAAAGATGGATTTGGGTACAAAATTTGAGGGAAATCGCATCATTGACCCTATAAACTGCGTATTCCCCTAAATTTACGGGGGCAACTACCAAGTGGAAGAGATTACTCAACCAAGTCAAAAATTACGGATCACAAATTTGAAAGGCGCGTTTGCCTGGCTGGGATTTTTGGTTTTTTTCAGCGTTTTGAATGAAACGGTGTTTAATGTGGCACTTCCGGATATCGCCAGACAATTTCATGTGGAGCCATCGACAGCCAATTGGATCAATACAGGCTTTATGCTGTCGTTTGCCATAGGTTCGTTTGTGTACGGAAAAATATCGGATCTGTACGGGATCAAAAAAATGCTCATTATAGGCATCGTAACGTACGGTAGTGGGTCTATGCTGGGATTAGCGGCACATGCCTATTTACCTACTGTGATTGCGGCAAGATTTATTCAGGGGGCAGGAGCCTCTGCCATCCCTGCGCTGGTCATGGTCATGATTGTGCGTTATTTCGATGCAAAATCTCGTGGAAGAGCTTTTGGTCTTATAGGATCGCTGGTTGCAACGGGCGAAGGAATCGGGCCTGTCATCGGAGGCGTTGTTGCCCATTATGTGCACTGGTCCGTGTTGTTTGTATTTCCTCTTATGACGCTTGCAACGATTCCGTTCTTTTTAAAAGTGCTGCCGGATGAAACCGAACAGAAAGGGAACGTTGATGTTACGGGAGCAGCTCTGCTCTCCGTTGGCGTAGTGCTATTTACCTTGTTTACGACCCATGAACATTGGATGTATTTGGCTGGCTGTTTAGCAGCGCTCGTATTATTCGCCGCACGTATCAAGCGGGCCTCAAATCCATTTATCGAACCTTATTTATTCGTAAGGAAGAAGTTCATCGCCGGAACGATCACGGGCTGCGTCATTTTGGGCATAGTAGCCGGATTTCTGTCCATGGTTCCTTATCTGATGAGAAGCGTCCATCATTTGTCTACGGACATGATTGGCGCGGGTATTATATTTCCTGGTGCCATGAGCGTCATGCTGTTTGGCATGTTAGGGGGGTTACTCGTCGATAAGAAAGGTCATCATTTTGTGTTCTATATAGGAGCCATGATGATTATCGGTGGTTTTTTAACCATGGCTATGCTGGCGGATCAATCACCTAGGATTGTAACAGCTATGCTGATTTTTGTATTTGGAGGCCTTTCATTTGTGAAGACGGTGATTTCAACGGTCGTTTCCGATTCTCTGGAAGAGAAAGAAGCGGGAGCAGGGATGGGAATGCTTAATTTTGCCTGCTTCTTATCGGAAGGGATCGGAGTCGCAATTGTAGGAGGCTTGCTTTCCAGACGCTTGCTGGATTTCCCGCTTCTTCCGATGTTATGGAATGCTGAGGCAGACTTGTACAGTAATTTGCTACTTCTGTTTTCGTTGGTTATCGTAGCTGGAAGTATGATCTATACATTGGCTTTTATCAGAAAAAGAAGCAGCCAAATCTAACGCCTAGAAGCACATATGTGATCCAAATCCCGCTCTCTCTTGTAACAACGGAGAGAGCGGGATTTTTGGGTAACAAGCCTTTTATACGTCATGGTTAGCTGCCACTTCTGTATTGACTAACTCACGGATAACGCCTATATTGTACGAATAATAAATGGAAGGAGTTGTATTATTTAAAGAAAAACGGCATTCCAGTCTAATTTGCTGCCAGAACTAAATATTGGGGGAGAGCAATGAGGCGTAAACGAACCAATTCTCGCTTATTCTATCAATTTCTACTGTCGCATGTACTGATTTTTGCCATACCGTTCATCATACTTAGCAGTGTCGTGTATTATAATGCGGTCGTACGATTCAAAAGTGAAATTGAGGCATCCAATGTATACAAGCTGAACCAGGTTAAGAATACGTTCGACTTATTGGCACGCGGTCTGGACAACACGGCCTCAAGGATTTCGATTGACTCCGAATTGACTCCATTCGTAGTGAAGAGCGGGAAATACAAGGAAATTGAAGCGGTAGATGAGCTGGGCAAATATAAGGCAAATAATACGATAGTCGATGAAGTCGCGCTTTATTTTCATGGGGATGAGCGGCTGTATACTTCGTCCGGAATCAACTCATTCGATACATTTGCAAAGCGTGTATACGGATTTAGTGACCTGGACGGGATTCGCCTGGACGAGGAAATGAGCCGACTTCAGATCCCAGAAATCCGTCGTATCCAGACTACGGTCACGGGCAGCAGCCAACAGCAAAACGTGCTGATGTATATGTTCCCGATTCCACGCAATAGCCAAGCTCCTTACGGCACGGTTAGCTTCTTCATTCGTGAATCGATGCTGACCGACCTGGTTGGTCCTATTTTAGGGGACTTTAATGGTAGCGTTTACATTTTGGATTCCAAGGACAGCATTCTGGCTTCAAGAAGCCACGAGAACGACCTGACAGAACAGGAAGCTAAACAGTTACTTGTTTCCAAGACACAGGATGGCATTCATGATGCCAAGCTAGGCGGCGAACATTATTCTCTAATGCAGGCTAAATCAAAATGGACGGGTTGGTCTTATGTCATCGTTATGCCAACCGACCAGTTTTTGGGAAGGGTACTGGAAATGCGGACCTTTGTATTGCTCATTTGTGGTGCAGTTGTCGCCTTCGGGATTCTGATCGCCGTCCTGCTCTCGACTAGACAATATCGTCCGATCCGGAACATTGCAGACTATGTACGGACTTTACAAGTATGGACGCATGGAAACGATAACCGCCGCCATAATGAGCTCGACTTGATCCGCGATTCCGTTCAGGCTACGCGCGACCTGATGAAGAGAATCGATGAACAGCGTCCGATTGTGCGTGAGCAGTTTTTCGTCCGACTGATATTAGGTTTGATCAAGGATGAGGAGGAGACGATAGCTTTTTTGTCTCGGGAAAATTTGTCGCTTCCCGAAGAGAACTGCTTTGTGACCGTTATCCCGATGGACGGGAGTGAGTATATATCCACGCAGAACCGGGAAGAGCTGCTGCGGCTGCTGTCCGAGATATCCATGACGGATGCAGTTGGGTATGGAGTGGAACTCATACCAGATCAGTCCCTCGCCATCCTGATTAGCACGGGCTGCAACGAATCATGTCTGCGCCATGTCCAAGAGGAAATTGCAGGCGAAATTGCTCGGCTGTTCGAGCACTGCTGCGGGTTTCGGCCAACGGTCGGCGTGGGCAGCCCGGTATCCGGGCTGATTCATGCGAATCGGTCTTACATTGAAGCTTCAGCTGCTATGGAGCAAAGTGGTCGGATTCGCAAAGGGGAGATCGTATATTTCGCTGATATGTCCGAATGGCAGGAAGGCAGTGAATGGTACCCGATCGAAGAGCAAATCCGCCTTGTGCAAAGCATGAAGCAGGGAAACAATGCAGCAGCCAAAACCGCGCTGGTTAACATCGTGCACGATTTAGAAGGAAAAGAAGTATCCTTGTTTTACTTCCGCTGTATGAGTTTTGATCTGATTAACACGTTCCTTAGAACGATGAATGAACTGAAACTGAGTATTCCTCAAGAGTATCGGAGCCATTTGGCGGAATTTACGACCTTGAAACAACTGGATGCGGGGATGACCGGACTCATTGACCTCATATGCGATTATGTGCAGGCCAATAAAGAAAGCAAGAACACCGCCATGGGAGCAGAGATTTTCCAATACATTGAGCAGCACTACCAGGAATATGACCTGAATTTGGAGAAAATCGCCGATCACTTCCAGATGTCCATTTCCTATTTCAGCCGTTACATGAAGGACCAGACGGGTTATACGTTCACCGAATATGTTACCCATCTTCGCATGGAGGAGGTCAAACGGCTGTTAAAGCACAGCGATCTGGCGATTAAAGATATTGTTGCCAGCGTTGGCTATTCGGACGTCTCCAATTTTATGCGCAAATTTAAAAATACAGAAGGTATAACGCTTGGGCAATACCGGAAACTGTATTCGTGAGCACAAAGCTGTAAATCTTCGTATAATCTTTCGATAAAACGCGTGTTTCTACTCGAAATTTTCGATTCGAGAGAACGCGCTTTTTTTGTCCATTAGCTTGGGGTCAGGGTATAGGTAATCCTTAATAAGGAGGGCTGATACAGAATTGTAAAGAATCGACAAGCCACAGCAAGAATAACAAATTTACACGAATCCGCCTTGTCGTGGCAGGCAATGTAAAAAGTAACAACCCCAGAACAATATCTACAGATTTACGATTACATCTTCGAACAGATAGCATGAGATTTATTAACTGTGGTTCACAAGTTCAATTTGAGAAAGGGGTTGGTAGGTTCATGACACTGCTTGCTGCCAAAAGTGCGGAACGCGGGCTCAGGAAAAGCAGATGGAAGTCGGTTCTCAAAAATTGGGAGTTGTATATATTCGTTCTGCCCACGATGGCCTATTTTATTGTATTTCATTATTTCCCGCTGTATGGCCTGCAGATTGCCTTCAGGGATTATGCCCCCAGTTCGGGGATATGGAACAGCCCATGGGTTGGTCTTGAGCATTTAAGGCGTTTTTTCGATTCTTATTATTTTTGGGATCTGATTGGGAACACGGTTGGCATCAGCTTGTATGAAATGATCGTTGGGTTTCCGATCCCGATTATTATCGCGTTAGCGCTTAATGAGCTGAAGAACGGGGCGTTCAAGAAGTGGGTGCAGACCGTAACGTATGCGCCTCACTTTATATCCGTCGTCGTTATGAGCGGCATGATTATCGCCTTTCTGTCTCCGGGAACCGGTTTAGTCAATTTGGCCATCAAGGCTTTGGGTGGAGAACCTGTACAATTTCTGGGCGAACCGGGCTGGTTCAAGTCTGTGTTTGTACTCTCCGGTGTATGGCAAAGTATGGGCTGGGGGACGATTATTTACCTGGCGGCGCTGGCTGGAGTCGATCCCCAGCAGCATGAAGCGGCGATGATTGACGGAGCCACCAGGATGAAGCGCATATGGCATATCAATCTTCCGAGCATCCTGCCTACGATGGTGATCTTGCTCATTCTGAACGTAGGGAGCTTTATGTCCGTCGGGTTTGAAAAAGTATTCCTGCTGCAAAATCCACTGAATTTGGAGTCGTCAGACGTTATCTCCACATACGTATACCGAAGCGGGCTTGTGCAAGGCCAGTTCAGCTTCTCGGCTGCGATTGGCTTGTTTAACTCGGTCATTAATTTTATACTGCTGCTTACCGTTAACCGGATCGCCAAGAGAGTAAACGAGACAAGTCTATGGTAAAGGAAGGTGGATAACAACCATGAAAAGGAAACTTAGATCGGACAGAGTGTTCGAAATCATCAATTTCATATTTCTGTTCTTCATCCTGATCATCGTCTTATACCCGCTCGTATACGTTATCAGCGCTTCTATCAGTGATCCTGTCTATGTGAATCAGGGGACGATGTGGCTTTATCCCAGAGGCATTACGTTTGAAGGGTATCAGCGGGTGTTTCAAAATCCGGAGATTTGGTCCGGTTACAGAAACACGATTTTGTATACGGTTGCAGGAACAGCCATCAACCTGCTGTTTACCGTTCCAGGAGCCTATGCGCTCTCCCGCAAAGATTTGAAAGGCCGCGGGATTATGATGGGTTTGATCGTGTTCACGATGTTTTTCGGAGGTGGACTGATTCCATCCTTCCTGCTCGTCAGCTGGCTTGGAATGCTGAACACCGTGTGGGCGCTGCTGATTCCTAATGCAGTTGCAGTCTATAACCTGATTATTTGCCGCACATTTTTTCAAACCAATATTCCGAAAGAGCTCCAGGAATCCGCCGAAATCGATGGCTGCTCCAATACCGTTCTGTTTTTGAAAATTGTGCTTCCGCTCTCTGCTCCGATCATCGCGGTCATGGCCCTTTATTATGGGGTGACTCACTGGAACAGTTACTTTAGTGCGATCATTTACTTGAAGGACCGCAGCTTGTATCCGCTTCAATTAATATTGCGTGAAATCCTCGTACAGAATCAGATGAACGATACGATGCTGATGACCGGAGACGACATGGAAGCGATGGCCAAACAGGCCCGGATTGCCGACATCATCAAGTATGCCGTCATGATCGTGTCCAGCTTGCCGATTATCGTCATCTATCCGTTTATGCAGCGCTTTTTCATGAAAGGTGTGCTGATTGGCTCCGTCAAGGGGTAACGGGACATCTGGAATTTCACGATGATCAACAATATAAGCTCATAGAGAGGGGAAATAAAGAAATGAAAAAATGGTTAAAAGGCAGTTTCTGTATCATTATTAGCAGCGCAATTCTGTTAGCCGGGTGCAGCACGGGCAATAAAACGAATCATGCTGGGAATGAAAGTGGGGGAGAACCGAAAAATTTCAATACTAGCGGCTACCCGATTGTAGGTGAGAAAATCACGTTGACGATGATGGGGGCGAAAGCGGCCATTCATGGGCCTTGGGAGGACATGATATTATTTAAGGAAATGGAAGAAATGACAAATATCCATTTTAATTTCAATACACCTCCAGCAGCCAACTATCAAGAGGCTAAGAATCTGGCGTTCGCAAGCCAACAATTGCCTGATGTGTTTTTCAATGCTGGTCTTACACCTGACGATGAAGTTACATACGGCAGCCAAGGTTATCTGGTTCCGCTGGAAGGATTGATCGAGAAGTACGCGCCGAATTTCAATAAACTCATGAATGATAATCCGGAAATCAAAAAGTCGATCACCACCGTGGACGGGCATATCTACGCTCTCCCGCTTATCATTGACGAGCCTCGCGCGTTCGTTCCGAGCAGACTGTGGCTGAACGGGGACTGGATGGAGAGCTTGGGGATTACGACGGAGCCAACGACTACGGATGAACTGTATGAGCTGCTGAAGCGGTTCAAAAACGAAGACCCCAACAAGAACGGCAAGAATGACGAAGTCCCGTTATCCAGCGAGAAACTGGGAGGGTTCCAGAGCGTGCTGCTGCCGACATTCGGCTTGCTTGGCCGTGAAGTGGAGGTAAAGGACGGGAAGGTCCGCTTTAATCCGGTGCAAGATCAGTACAAGGAATATCTCGCTTACTTAAACAAACTGTTCACAGAGAAGCTGATGGATGAGGAAACCTTTGTACAGACGTCCCAGCAAATGACGGCCAAAGGCAATTCGAACCAAATCGGTGCTTTCCCACATTCATCTCCAGATCTCGTCCTGAAGGTGGATAAACCGGAAGACAATTTGAAGCACCCCATGCTTGGGACGCTGACCAGTCCGGTCAACAGCGAGAAGCTGGCGATGAAATCATCGAAAATTCGCCGCGGTACATTCGCGATTACGAGTCAGAATAAGTATCCTGAGGCAACGATGCGGTGGGTCGATTATTTGTACTCCTCCGAAGGCAGCAAGCTCGGGATTTACGGAAACAGCATCAAATGGCTGGATGACGCCAAAACGAAGTGGGAGTTCGATTTTCCTGAAGGAATGAACAGTGAGGAATATCGGGCGAAGTTAACCCCGGACTGTGGCGGACAGCTGCCATTGATCAAGGAAAGAAAATTTGACGCTATGCGTGATAACGGCAAAGGGCCGGATTACAACAAAATGGTGGACGAGAAGTTGAACCCTTATGCGGTTCAGGCATACCCCGATGTGTATTTCAGCAATGATGAGCAAAAAAGGCTGAATATCATTAAGACGGACATTAAAACCTATGTCGATCAAATGGAAGCGAAGTTTGTCGTTGGCCAGGAGCCGCTCACGAAGTGGGACGATTATGTGAAGATGATTAACAAGATGGGTCTGGATGAAATGCTGAAGATTTATCAGGATGCCTATGACCGCTGGAACAAGTCGGAATAATTAGGATGAAGAACCGTGATTCATGATTTTATTTCAGGTTAATTTATTTAGTGTCACGGAAGTATTTCCATACCGGATTGGCTACCATAAGGCTAGTCGAGTGCGATCGGCACCCGCATTATAAAATGACTACCATTCTGGAGGGATAAACATATTTCACTATACGGTAGAAACGGATAAGTCAGTAGACGATGCCATTGCTGCATTGGAACAAGCGTTGGCCGAAGAGAAGTTCGGTGTGCTATGGCGATTCAGCATTCAAGACAAATTGAATGAGAAGGGCATCGAGTTTGATCAGAAGTACGAAATACTGGAGGTATGCAATCCGGTTGAGGCGAAAAAAGTGTTGAGCGAGAATGACTTGGCCGGGTATTTCCTGCCTTGTAAAATCGCCGTTTATGAGTTGGAAGGGGGAACGAAGATCGGACTCCCGAGACCCACGGCGCTTATTGGCATGGTGGAGAATGAATCCTTTGAATCCCTGCGGGGCATTGCCCAGGATGTGGAGAAACGGCTTATCGCTTGTATCGATAATAGCAAATAAATTCTCGCATTTGGCGTGAGTGAAAAAGGATGCCGGCACGTTTGTGCTCTGAACGATCAAGTTGATTACATCCATGGCATTTTACAGAAGAGGCCACCTTCTAAATGCTCTGACAGAAGGTGAAGCCTCTTCTGCTTCTATATAAAGGGTTACAACCTGCAGACTATCATGTTGCTCCATTTATCAGCGGTTTACGGTCTTTTCCTGTGGCGTACATTCATTGACAGAACACGGGTCTGGTGGTATCCTCCAATCAAAGACGGGGTTTATCCGGATCAAATGAATCAATCCGTATTTGTCCCCTTGGCGAGGGAGTGAGCTCTCCCAAGCGGAACGGTTACGGCAGCCATTTCTAAATACCGTAAGCCTTTAAGCTCTTCGCATGAAGAGTTTTTTTCTTTTATATTACAACGAAAAGAATGTGATGACAGATGTTGGTTCGATTACGAACCCAAATGAACGGCTTGCTTCAACAGCATTTATCCGGGGAGTCGATGGACTACCGGCAGATTTTCGCTTTATTTTTCCCGATATTGATCGACCAGGCATTCATCATCGGGTTGAACCTGGTCAATACGGCCATGATCAGTTCTTCGGGCGTATCGGCGGTCAGCGCCGTGAACATGGTGGACTCCCTGAACATCTTCCTGATCAATGTGTTCGTAGCGGTGGCAACCGGGGGCACCGTCGTTGTCGCGCAGTATAAGGGAAGCGGCAATGCCTTGATGGTATCCCGCGCTTCTGCGGCCACCGTTACATCGGTGGCGATGATCGCTTTAGCGATCGCGCTGCTGATCATTGGGCTTCACCAGCCGGTGCTGAATCTGCTATTTGGCTCAGCGTCTCCCGAGGTGCTGGAGAGTGCGCGGGTTTATCTGATCGGAAGCAGCACTTCCTTCATCGGAATTGCCATCGTGCAGGCCGTTTGCGGCGCGCTGCGGGGGATCGGAAAGACCCGCGCTTCACTTGCATTGTCGTTAATTATGAACCTGCTCTACGTTCTGCTGAACATCGTATTCATCACCCTGTTGAATATGGGCGTTATGGGCATGACGCTGGCGATTAACATCGCCCGTTTTGCCGGTGCGGCCTGCGCGCTCTACTATCTGTTCAGAGTGGATGCAACGCTGCATATCCGTCTACGGGATTTGTTTCACTTCCCTGTATCCATGCTGCGCAAAATTATGTTTATCGGACTTCCGTTTGCAGCTGAGCAGATGTTTTTTAACGGGGGAAAGCTCTTAACTCAAGTGTTTATTGTCAGCTTGGGTACGTACGCCATTGCAACGAATGCGATCGGGTCTTCGCTTGCGGCCGTTTTCCAAATTCCAGCCAGTGCGTTGTCCTTAACGATTGTGACCGTCGTCGGTCAATGCATTGGTCGCGGAAATATAGCGGATGCGCGCAAGTTCATCAAATCTTTTCTATGGCTGGGTGCAATCTCGCTGGCCTTGATGGGTTTGATTTTGATGCCGCTCTACCGGCCGTTGGTCGGGCTGTTTAACCCGCCTCCGGAAATCGTGAACGATCTGTTCGTGGTGCTGTTGATTAACACCCTTGTACAGGTTCCGTTATGGTCGATAAGCTTTATTCTGCCTTCGGCGCTGCGTGCGGCGGGCGACTCGCGTTTTACCTCGATCACTTCGATGCTGACCATGTGGCTGTTCCGGGTGATTCTCGGTTATATTATGGGGATCGTTCTGGGCTGGAGCATTCTCGGCGTATGGCTGGCCATGAACTGTGAATGGGGCGTAAGGGGAGCGGTCTTCCTATGGCGCTTCCGCGGCAAGAAATGGTATGCGCACAAGCTGATTTAAGCTATTATTCATTTAATATTAAGCAAAAAAAGGCTCCCGTTCTTCGGGGCCTTTTTTTGCATGTTTTCATATTATGCATGTCTTCTTATGCATCAGACAGATGATACAAAGCCAATTATGATGGCTTGTAAACCGATGCGTACGTTTTCCAGCCGCCGTCCAGGTTCTTAACGCTGAATCCATGCTCTGCCAAAATACGTGCGGCCAAATATCCACGCAGCCCAACCTGGCAGGTAACGTACAGGGTTTCATTCTCTGGCAATTCCTTCAGCCGGTTACGGAGGTCGTTCAACGGAATGTTGATGGAACCTTCAATATAACCCGCGTCCCGCTCCTTGGGCTCACGCACATCGATCAAGGTAGCACCCTTTCTTACCAGATCGTCGATCTCGTCCCATTGTACGGCTTCAACCAAGCCATCCAGGATGTTGGCGGCAACATATCCAGCATAGTTTACCGGGTCTTTGGCGGAGGAATAAGGTGGGGCGTAAGATAGCTCCAGTTCCGTCAAGTCCCATATGCTGAGCTTCCCCTTGATCGCTGTAGCAATGACATCGATTCGCTTATCCACGCCATCTGCTCCAACGGCTTGTGCGCCATAGATTTGTCCTGTTTCCGGATGGAATAACAGCTTTAATGATATCGAATACGCCCTGGGGTAGTATCCAGCATGTGACGAAGGATGAATGTGGATAGCCTGGTAAGGTGCATTCATCTGCTTGAGACGTTTTTCATTGGCACCTGTCGCAGCAACCGTCAGATCAAAGATTTTGGCGATTGAGGAACCGAGTGTGCCTTTGTAACGGTTGTTTTTTCCATAGATATGATCTGCAACAAGGCGTCCCTGCCGATTGGCAGGTCCCGCGAGCGGAATGATCGTGGGGCTCTGAAGGATGAAATCCCTCACCTCGATCGCATCTCCGATGGCATAGATGTTTGGATCAGCCGTCTGCAAATACTCGTTCACTCGAATCCCCCCGCGATCATTGACAGGAAGAGCTGCATCTACCGCCAGTACATTCTCGGGACGAACACCAATAGAAAGCAAAATCATATCGGTTGTTATTTGTTTCCCGCTGGAAAGTTCAATTCGTTGTCCGCCGTCATGGAATGCCCGAACACCATCCTCAAGTATTAAACGGACTCCTTTTTCCTTAAGATGCGAATGGACGATAGCAGCCATCTCGTAGTCGAGAGGAGCCATAACCTGATTAGCCATTTCAATGACAGTCACCTGAATGCCGCGATCGGCCAGATTCTCCGCCATCTCAAGTCCGATAAACCCGCCGCCAACAACAACGGCTTCCTTGGGGTTGTCATTATCTACAAATTGTTTGATTCGGTCCGTGTCCGGGATATTGCGCAATGTGAATACGTTGCGAGATTCCGACAGGCCGGGAATATCCGGCACAATCGGCTTCGCTCCGGGCGACAGGATCAGGTAATCATAACTCTCCGTGTAGGTTTCTCCGGTTTTAAGGTTTTTAATCGTAACCATCTTCTCATCACGCTGAATGGACGTAACTTCACTTACATTCCGTATATCCAGCTGATATCGGCTGCTGAGGCCGGGTACGGTTTGAACCATTAGTTTATTGCGATCCTGTATAGTTTCTCCTATATAATAGGGCAGGCCGCAGTTGGCAAACGAAATATATTCACCGCGTTCTACTAAAATAATGGTAGAGCTCTCATCCAATCTCCGTAGTCTGGCTGCTGCCGAGGCCCCTCCAGCTACGCCGCCGACAATGACGATTTTTTTGCTCATGGTCTATTCCTCCCTGAATTGGCGTATATTATGAATTGAATTTGTATACCCTATGGGGTATCATAACATATAGCAGCCATGCTGTGTGTGACAAATATCAAACAGGATAAAACAAGTGGTGAACAGACTAGTCGTTATGGATATGTGGCATCACACACTTGACAATATACCCTATGGGGTATATATTAATATCATGTAAAACAATATGGATTCTAGGTTAAATATAATAACAAAGTATATGGACAGGAGGGATTCGAGATGGATTACAATGATCAGATGAAGAATCGGGTGAAACGCATCGAAGGTCAGTTGCGCGGCATCCTGAAGATGATGGAGGAGAACAAGGATTGCAAGGACGTGATCACCCAGCTTTCGGCAACACGGACGGCAATAGATCGCACGATAGGCGTCGTAGTCAGCTCAAACCTTGTCGAGTGCGTACAGAAAGCCGAAGAGAGCGGGCAGGACACAGAGAAGCTTGTGGTAGAAGCGGTAAATCTGCTCGTAAGAAGCAGATAATTGAAGGACCTAACGCTTTGATCCATATCAAGATGGAAACTACAACATGATTGACACGACATTCAATATCATTTAATATACCCCTATGGGTATTTAATTTTTTTCATCACTTCTAAGGAGGAATTATAGTGAACGCGGATAAAGTATTGGATGCAACAGGCTTGGCATGTCCTATGCCAATCGTGAAAACGAAGAAAGAGATGAAGGATATGGAACCAGGTCAAGTGCTTGAGATTCATACGACCGATCAAGGCGCGAAGAGCGATCTTGCCGCATGGGCCAAGTCAACAGGTAATGAATTGCTGGATCATCAAGAGGACGGCGGTGTGTTAAAATTTTGGGTTAAAAAGGGCTAAATTTTTTTAAATTCCATCATACCCATAGGGGTAAGGGTAAGGTGATTTCATTAATCATTTCACAGGGGGAGATCATAACGTGACAGAACCAAAAAAGACAATGATCGTATTATTTAGCGGCGATTATGATAAAGCCATGGCTGCCTATATCATCGCAAACGGCGCTGCCGCGTATGACCATGAGGTAACGATATTCCACACCTTCTGGGGGTTGAACGCACTGCGTAAGGAAGAGGATGTGCTGCTGCCTAAGAAAAAGAGTTTTATGGAGAAAATGTTCGGGAAAATGATGCCGCGTGGGTCCGATAAAATGGGACTCTCCAAAATGAATTTTGCCGGAATGGGTCCCAAAATGATTAAGGGTGTGATTAAGAAGCACAATGCCGTTCCGCTGCCGCAATTAATTGAGATGGCACAGGAGCAAGACGTGAAGCTGGTCGCATGCACCATGACGATGGATCTGTTAGGTTTGCAAAAGGAAGAATTGCTTAACGGCATTGAGTACGCGGGTGTTGCGGCGTATTTGGGTGATGCCCAGAATGGCAATGTGAACTTGTTTATCTAATGGAATAGAGGCGATTATGCCTCTATAAAGAGAGGAATTCAAGATGAATATACTCAATATCATGTTCATTGCACTCATTGTCCTGTTTTTCGTATGGAGAACTCTCCCGGCCAAGGGAGTCAGACAAATTACCGCGTCACAGCTGAAGCATGAGCTGAAGGACACAAACAAACAGTTCATTGATGTCCGTACACCGGGTGAATTCAAGGGAAATCACATTCGGGGTTTTCGAAATATTCCGCTGGATCAGCTTCTGCAGTGCAGCGATTCGCTTTCCAAGGATCAGGAAGTCGTATTGATCTGCCAGAGTGGTATGCGAAGCAATAAAGCCAGCAAATCTTTGAGGAAGTCAGGTTTTAAGAAGGTGACCAATGTCAAAGGCGGCATGAGTGCCTGGTCCTAAATTTGTAAGAGGGAGTTGTTTATCAGCATGAGAGAGATTTCTCCAAAAGCAGTTGAGCAGAAGCTGAATGATGGGGTTATTATGAATATTATCGATGTGCGAGAAACGGAAGAAGTCGCAGAAGGGAAAATTCCGGGCGCCATCAACATTCCGCTGGGTTTGATTGAATTTCGCAAGCAGGATCTTGATCCATCAAAGGAATATATCATGGTTTGCCGATCCGGTGGTCGCAGTGGCCGGGCAACGGAATATTTGGAGGGTCAAGGCTATCAAGTCGTCAATATGACGGGCGGCATGCTTGCATGGGAAGGCAAAACAGAGTAGCTGTATTCACGTTGAGAAAGAATAGGTGTGTTTGGCGCACCTTTTTTTTGAAATAAAATATACCCCTGGTGGTATATGAAAAATAAATATGATGGAGGTTCGATGTTAAATGACAGCAATTGAATCCAATGTAAAGCTTGACGCAAAAGGGCTGGCATGCCCGATGCCCATCGTCCGCACGAAAAAGGTGATGAAGGATCTGGAAGCGGGTCAAGTGCTGGAGGTGGAGGCAACCGACAAAGGGTCCAAGGCCGACATGAAGGCATGGGCTGAAAGCACAGGGCACCAATATCTCGGAACGATTGAAGAGGGTGATGTTCTGAAGCACTATTTGCGCAAAGCTTCCGGTGAAGAAACGGCAGAACGAACCTATCCGCATGTAGCGGATCATGCACAGCTGGAGGAGAAACTGCAGTCCGGTGCACCAATCGTTGTTCTGGATGTGAGGGAAGCGGCGGAATTTGCCTTTGAGCATATTCCGAATGCGGTATCCATGCCGCTTGGTGAACTGGATAAACGTATGGATGAACTGAACAAACAGGATGAGATCTACGTCATCTGTCGTACCGGAACCCGCAGTGACATGGCAGCTCAAAAGCTTGCAGCTAACGGCTTTACAGACATTGTGAACGTCGTGCCGGGCATGAGCGGTTGGGGTGGACAAACGAAGAGCATGAACGATTGATCAAATGGTTAAGAAGCCCGCCTGTTAAAGCATGCTGCGTGATTCCAAGCTTTAAAACGCAGGTTGAAGCATTTATAGATGATTACTGAACTTACGAGGAGGAATAACAACATGACAGTAAGAGAAATGAAAGCACAAGAGGTGGCCATGAAGGCGATTCAGAAAGAGAGCCTGTTCATATTGGACGTAAGGAACCCTTCGGATTTCGAAGATTGGAAGATTGAAGGCGAACGAATTCAGCATTTGAATGTCCCTTACTTTGATGTGATTGACGGGGTGGAAGATATTCTGGATCGGATTCCGTCCGATCAAGAAGTACTCGTAGTATGCGCTAAGGAAGGATCGTCGGTGATGGTGGCTGAGATGTTGGCCGAGCACGGCCGGAATGTCGCGTACTTGAAAGGCGGAATGAAAGCCTGGAGTGAACACCTTGTGCCACTGAAAGTCGGCAACTTGGCAGACGGCGGCGCGCTCTATCAGTTCGTTCGAATAGGAAAAGGCTGCTTGTCTTATATGGCGGTATCGAACGGGGAAGCAGCATTGTTTGACCCAACCCGCATGACGGAGGTTTATCTTGAATTTGCTGAGAGCATTAATGCTGAAATTAAACATGTGTTTGATACCCATCTGCATGCGGACCATATTTCCGGTGGTCGAATGATTGCCGAGCAGACGGGGGCAGTTTACTGGCTCCCGCCGAAGGATGCAGGCGAGGTGGTTTATAAGTACGAACCGCTGGAGGATGGTAACGAGGTGATGATTGGCAGCACAAGAATCCGTATTGAAGCGCTCCATTCCCCGGGGCATACCATTGGCTCCACTTCGTTTGTTATCGATGATCAGTACCTGCTGACAGGCGATATTTTGTTTATCGATTCCATTGGCCGCCCGGACCTGGCAGGTCTTGCAGAGGATTGGGTTAGCGATTTGCGGGAGACGCTTTATGCCCGTTATACCGAATTATCGGATGATTTGATCGTGCTGCCAGCCCATTTTATGATCATGGAAGAACTGAATGAGGACGGAACGGTTGCGAAGAAACTTGGGGAACTTTACCGGGAAAACCATGGTCTGAATATAACCGATGAAGCAGAGTTCCGAACGATCGTAACGGAGAATCTGCCGCCACAGCCAAATAGCTATCAGGAAATCCGTCAAACGAACATGGGGAAATTGAATCCTGACACGGACCAGCAGCGCGAGATGGAGATTGGACCGAACCGGTGTGCGGTGCGTTAATTCTGACCAGACCATCCGTTCTTTATAGATGGATTAACAAAATATGCACGAAGGATGCTCAGTTCAGAAGTCAGAACAAGATGGAGCCAGGAACAACACAGATTATAAAGAGAAGGGGAACCATAAGGGTTCCCTTTTCTAAAGAAGTAAGGGGGCAACAGGATGGAACTGAATATAACCTTCATCATCACGATATTTTTAATCGGATTCATTGGCTCATATATTTCCGGAATGGTTGGCATTGGGGGTTCGATAATCAAATACCCGATGCTGCTGTACATCCCGCCGCTGTTCGGTCTTGCGGCATTCACGGCACATGAAGTGTCGGGCATAAGCGCCGTACAGGTATTCTTTGCCACGATCGGCGGCGTTTGGGCGTACCGTAAGGGCGGATATCTGAACAAGACGCTTATTATCTATATGGGGTCAGCCATATTGCTGGGCAGCTTTATCGGCGGCTTCGGCTCCAAGATGATGAGTGAAGGCGGTATCAATCTCATTTACGGAATACTGGCACTTATTGCAGCCGTTATGATGTTCATTCCTAACAAAGGCGTGGACGATATTCCGCTGGACCAGGTCAAGTTCAATAAGTGGCTCGCCGCTGGACTGGCTCTTGTGGTCGGAATCGGAGCCGGTATCGTCGGAGCGGCCGGTGCTTTTCTGCTCGTTCCGATTATGCTGGTTGTATTGAAAATACCGACCCGGATGACCATTGCAACCTCGCTGGCGATCACCTTTATCTCATCCATCGGTTCAACGGTAGGCAAGCTGACGACGGGACAAGTGGATTATATCCCTGCCCTCATCATGGTTGTTGCCAGTCTGATCGCTTCTCCGCTTGGAGCGGCAGCGGGCAAGAAGATGAATACGAAGGTCCTGCAGATCATGCTGGCAGTTTTGATCCTGGCAACCGCCATCAAAATTTGGCTGGACATTCTATGATTGCGGGTTCTGGATAGAGCCTGGATCATTCTGACCCCGTGCGGTAGATACTGCACGCCAAGAGGCTGATCTCCCGAGTCATTCAGGGAGCCTTTTTGGCATTTTAAGGGGAAAGGCAGGGGGGCATCACATAAGGCGTGATGCTGAATCTATGTAACAGGCATGGTATTATGGTGATATGTCCACTCTCATTTAAGATAACTGATGATTAATAGAGGTGATCAAACGATGAATCGATGGAATGAACGGTTTCAGGGAGAAGATTACGTCTTTGGAACCGAGCCGAATGTATTTATAGCCGATATGCATAAGAAGTTGGCATTAACGGGGGATGCGCTGGCGATCGCAGAGGGAGAAGGACGGAATGCGGTGTTCCTGGCCCGGGAAGGCATGAACGTAACCGTATGGGATTACGCGGAATCCGGCCTGAACAAAGCCAATCAACTGGCGGAAGCCTGCAATGTGCAGATTCGCACAGAGCTTGTGGATCTGCACGAAGCGCAGTGGAAGCAGGATCAATGGGATGAGATTATTTGTGTGTTTGGACATTTTCCCAAGGCATTGAGAACGAGGACTTTAGAAGGCGTGAAGAGAGCGGTGAAGCCGGGTGGATATTTTCTCGCCGAAGTGTACTCCCCGTACCAGATTCCTTATCGAAGCGGGGGACCGCAAGATCAACAGTTTTTATACGCCCCTGGGGATTTCCTCGAAACTTTTGCCGAATGGCGGATTGTCCATTTTTTCATGGGTGAGGTCATCAGGCAGGAAGGGCAGGGGCATCAAGGCTTGTCTCATGTCATTCAGTTTGCAGGCCAGAAACCGCGAACAACGGAATGAAAGCCAGCGGGGAATTAAGAGAGCAGCAATGAAACATCGGACTGATCGCCCTGCTGCACATAGTCGGAGGGTGACAGGCCGGTGTATTTTTTAAACATCCGATAAAAATAGGACGTGTCATAATAACCCAAATAGTGGGCGATATGGGCAATCGTCATGTCCGAATGTAGCAGCAGGCTGCACGCTTCGAGCACGCGCAGCTGATGCATATACCGAATCGGGGAAAGACCGTACACCTCTTTGAAGAGGGCTGCAGTATAGCTCGGAGAGCGATGGATTAGCTTCGCTAATCCATCGATTTCGATCGGTTCGCGGTAATGCTCCAACAGAAACGATTTGATGGTATCCGCGTAGTTACGTTTGCTGGGTGCCAGCTCGGTTTTCTCAAGTTCACGGGCCAACGTGCCGATGAGCTCCTGCATAATGCCCTGACAGATCATGGTGCGGTAGCTTTTGCCTCCCCGCATTTCCTCGTACAAGCGCTCGCAACGATGGTAGGCATATTGGATATGGGATAGATTGAATTTCATGCATTGACCCGCATCCAAAAATGGAATGCCTGTGGAACCTTGATGATCCAATGTAAAGAGAATGGTATGTTTCTGATGGGGAATGCCATTCCAGTTGCTGCCGCTGCGGCGCGTCGATCGGGGAATAAAGAGCACTTCTTCTTTTTCGGCAATGATTTCTTCCCCGTTGATCTCATATTTCACTTTGCCTTCTCTAACCACAACCAGGACATTGTACTCAATCGTCTCCAGCTGTGTCCGCCAATTCGGAATGTAATCATCAAAATTTACGCTCATCAATTGGATCATAGAACAACACCCCGTAGTGATTTTATACCTATAGCCTAGCACAATAATACTTCTGATGAGTAGCTGTTCATAGTTTTTAATAATCTTCCTAATTGAAAATGGAGTAGAATCGTACAACTTTTTATGAAATGTACATCGACTACGAATAGATGAGTAGCCTATAATTTCAGACAATTGCAGGATTATTGTAAACGCTGACATGAGTCCTAAGGAAGGGTAAGTGAATTCGACAAGAGGAAGGAAACGATGACGATATGAGAGTATTATTACTGGATTTGGATTCGACCAGGCCGGATCATTTAGGCTGTTATGGCTATCATCGGAATACATCGCCGAATATTGACCGAATCGCGGCGGAAGGCGTGCGTTTTGACAATTACTATACCTCGGATGCTCCATGTTTCCCTTCAAGAACCGCGCTGATGACGGGGAAGTTTGGCATTCATAACGGTGTTGTGGGTCATGGAGGCACGGCTGCTGATGTCCGGCATGAAGGCATGACCAGGGACTTCCGCGACAAGCTGGGGTCGGAGAGTTTTCCCGCTATATTCCGCCGGGCCGGCATGAAAACCGCCTTGATCAGTCCGTTTGGAGAACGACATTCCGCCTGGACCTTCTACGCGGGCTTCAATGAAATGTATAATACAGGTAAGGGCGGCTTGGAGTCGGCAGAAGAAGTATCTCCAGTCGTGCTGGATTGGCTGGATCGTAATGCCGATGAAGATAACTGGATGCTCTATGTGAACTTCTGGGATCCGCACACACCATATCGCGCACCCCAGTCGCTGGGAAATCCTTTCGAACATGAGCCGCTTCCCGATTGGATTACCGAAGAGGTGCTTCAGGAGCATCAGAAGAAGGTTGGCCCGCATGGGGTGAACGAAATTAACATGTATAATAGTGAAGTTTCCCCTGATTTTCCGCGTCATCCCGGAGAGATCAGGACGATGGAGGATTTGCGGACGATGGTGGATGGCTATGATTGCGGCATTCGGCATATGGACGAGCACATCGGCGCCATTTTTGAATTGCTGGAGAACAAGGGAGTAATGGATGATCTGATCGTTATCATTACAGCGGATCATGGCGAGAACATGGGAGAGCTTGGGATTTATGGTGAACATGGCACAGCGGATCAGGGAACCTGCCGCATCCCGATGATTATCCGGGGACCTGGCATCATGAAAGGGATATCGGATCGCGATCTGCACTATCATCTGGATCTTCTGCCTACGATGGCGGAATATTTGAACGTTGCACCGGTTCGAAGCTGGGATGGCATCAGTTATGCGAAGAGCCTGCGAAGCGGAAAAGGCAGCGGCAGGGAGTATTTGGTGGTCTCTCAATGCGCCCATGTCTGTCAGCGAAGCGTGCGGTTTGGAGAATGGCTCTACATTCGAACATATCATGACGGCTATCATCTGTTTGACAAAGAAATGCTGTTCCATATCACCGAGGATGTCCACGAGCAGGACAATCGGGCAGCCCAAAGACCGGATCTTTGCAGAGAGGCCGTATACCTTCTGAATGAATGGCATGATCATATGATGTCAACGATGCCGTTTGACGTGGACCCGTTGTGGACGGTCATGAAGGAGGGAGGACCTTACCATGCCAAAGGTCATCTGCCCCGGTATATCGAACGTTTGAAGAACACAGGCCGCGGGGAAGCCGTTCCGGAATTGATGCGCCGCCACCCGCAGGAATTCGTATAATATGATAGTTAAGTGAAGCAGGATAACCGCTCCGGTAGTGGTTGTCCTGTTCTCTGTATCAAGCATAGGACTGGTTAAGTATAGGAGGAACCGAGCATGGGAGAACAACATTCTTGCTGCGCTGGCGTAAGAGCGAAAGTGCAGTTGGGAGAAGCCGATCAGAAGGATCATCAAGGCAGTATAAGAGAAGGCCAATATCAAGACCAGTCTCATCCTGAGCTCCATGCCAACATGATCACGATCCCTGGAGGGACGTTTACGATGGGCACGAATTCGCAAGAAGGCTTTCCGCGTGACGGCGAGGGGCCGGCTCGCAGCGTAACCGTTTCCGGATTTGAGATCTCACCGTATGCCGTTACGAACGAACAGTTTCAACGCTTTGTGGAAGCAACCGGTTATGTCACGGAAGCGGAGCATTTTGGATGGTCGTTTGTATTTGAACTGCTGGCTTCGGAGGAAACCAAGGCAAGAGTTGCACAAGTCCCGCAAGAAGTGCCTTGGTGGCTGGTGGTCGAGGGTGCATACTGGGCTGCACCCGAGGGGGCGGATTCGAGCATCGAAGACCGGATGGATCATCCAGTCGTACATATATCCTGGAACGATGCAAATGCATACTGCTATTGGGCTGGCGTGCGGCTTCCCACAGAAGCGGAATGGGAGTATGCGGCGCGCGGCGGTTTGGAGGGCAGAACCTATCCTTGGGGAGATCTACTGAAACAGGACGGAGAACATCAATGCAACATATGGCAAGGTAAATTTCCAGTTAAAAATAACGCAAGCGACGGATACATCGGTACAGCGCCGGTGGATGCCTATAAACCGAATGGTTACGGACTATATAACATGTCCGGCAACGTATGGGAATGGTGCGGCGATTGGTTCAGCCCGTCCTATCATCAAGTGACTTCGGCCACCCATCCGTTCTTTGGTGAGTCTACCGGCAGAAGGTCGATGCGCGGCGGTTCGTACCTGTGTCACAGATCCTATTGCAACCGTTATCGAGTCGCGGCACGCAGCGGGAATACACCCGACAGTTCGACGGGCAATTGCGGTTTCCGTGTGGTTAGGGAGAAGAGGTAGAATATGCCATCGGTTGTATTGTGATGATGGAGCGTCTTCCAAGGATGTTTCGCGCCTAAAAATGCATATAAATGAACAAAACAGAAGGGAAATGCTTGATAAACGGAACAATAACGAATATAATGGAGGTGTAAAGCGGAAAACTTTGGAATAAACAGGAGGATAAGAGTATGGTGCAAGATCAATCAGGAATGTTTGCCGAGGAACGTCGTCAGAAAATTCTTGCTTTGCTGCATCAAGATAAACGGGTGATTGCCAAGGACTTGGCCGAGCGATTTGAAATATCGATTGATTCGATTCGTCGGGATTTGACAATGATGGAGGAGCAAGGTTTACTCCAGAAAACGCACGGAGGCGCCATCCCTTCCATGAAAGTCAGGCAGCCGCCCGTGGCTCCGGAACAGCGGTATAGTGAAGGCTCACCGGAAGGGAACGCCATTGCTCAATTAGCCGTTTCATACGTCCGAGAAAAAGATACGTTATTCATTGGCAGCAGCTCGCTTACCTATTTACTGTTGAAGCATCTTCCGGAGCAAATGCCCTTGACAATCGTGACCAACTGCATGCGTGTAGCAGAAGCTCTGCGCGAACGCGAATGGATTGACACCTATTTGATTGGTGGACGGGTGAAACCTTCCGGAAATATCACAGACGTGCTTGCTAACGAATTTATTCGTCAATTTAAATTTGATATCAGTTTCGTTAGTGGAGGCGGTATTTCCGATGAGGGAATATACGTGGCTACTCCTGAAGTTGCCGCTTTTGGACGCGCGGTCTCTGCCGTATCCCGCCGCAGAATTGGCATGGCAACGCATCGGATTCTCGGACAGGATGGCTTTGCCAGAGCTGGCGCCGTCGAAGATCTGGATGTGTTAATTACCGATCAGAAGGCAGATCAGCACGTTATGGATCGGATCCAGGAGCTTGGCGTAAAGGTCATCGTGGCGAAAGCGGAAGAAGCTGCACCAAAATGATAAACCATTCGATATAACTTTATATAACTTATGATTGAAAAGGTAAGAGAGGTATAAACATGATTCAGCTTCTTCTGCAAGCGCACTGGCCAGAGTGGAACGGTGAACTGGTTGATGGTCCTACAGGCTGGAACAATACGACCCATTTTATCCATAACGAGCAGCGCAGCTCGGTCATGCGCATTTATAATACACATCGAGATAAGGCAAGAATCGAATTTGAGTTTGCCGTTCTGGAATCGCTGCAGCGGGTTCCGCTGAGCTTTAAGATTCCCGCTCCTCTTCCTTCCGTGTCTGGCGATAGGATGGTTCAGGTTCAGGATGGGAGTGATCGTTATGCTTGCCTATTTGCATATATTGAAGGAGAACGTCCGGAAGAAGGCAGCACTCAAGCAGCGTATTCTTTCGGGGAGAAGACGGGGGAACTGGTAAATGCCCTTGCGGGTTGTTCAATCGGAATGAGGCCGGTGTATTCGCCTTATTACGAGCTGCTTCAGTCTTATCCTGCATGCAGCGATGTATTCATTCTAGATTTTTGCAAGCAACCGCCATTGGAGTTCAAGGATCAAGGAGAGGCACTTCATATACTAAAAGAAGCATACGCCGATATTTGCAACAGCCTTGAATCTCTAAAAAGTCTGCCCCAACAGCTGGTTCATGGCGATCTGAACTTTTCGAACCTGCTGGTAAACGCAGAGCAACCGCATACGGTCACCGCTTTGCTTGATTTTGAATTTTGCACACGGGATGTGAGAGCGATGGAGCCTGCGGTTGTCATCTCGGGATTTTTGGGAATCGCGGACGAGAGGAAGGCCATAAAGCAGTTTTGCGAAGGATTTGCCAGCCGCGTTCAACTGAGCGCAGAGGAGATTGTCGCGATTCCGGTTCTCATAAGCTTGCGTATGGTGGATGTATTTCTGCATTTTTTGAGCCGCTATCGGGAAGGGACCGATGAGTCTCAAGTGTTAAGGGAACAGGTGGATATGCTAGCTGCTGGATTTAAGCGGATGGAATACAGCCAGGAGTGGCTGGATGATATGTTGTTTCAGTATTTGATGTAAGAAATGGGTGCTGTATCAGAAAAACCCGGCTCTCTAAGAGACCGGGCCTTTCCGATGTTTTTGGACAGGTTAACCATAAATTAGGAAAGTAAGAGTTTCTAATCACGGTTATTTTTTCAGCAGATTAATATGGTCAAGCTCTGTGCTACTGTTAAAGATGAACTCCAATTTGTAATCTCCCCGGTTGTAAGTGAGCTTGGTTTGCTTGACTTTTCCGGTTTTGAAAGTGGTTGTAGCATTCGGTGCAAACCAGTTCTGCTTCAGCATTTTCATGGTGATGCCGCCGATATTTGTTTGTCGTTCCACGTTCGTGCCAAAGTATCGCATCTCTCGAATTTTATTCAGTTTATAGGAAAAGGCGTAGCCCGGGTTCCCCATGTTGGCCCCGTATACATCGAAGGCATCGGCATCCTTGCCTGCCACGGAAGGCTCGCCAATTGCTTTATAAACGTCCTGCTTTGTGCTTTTACCGATCGTTAAACCGCTGACGGCACCAGGGAATTGTCCCTTTAATGCAGGTTTATAGAAGCTGTTGAGTGTCTTAAGCGCGTACTCTGCAGCATAATCGCCGGCATTTGCTGCCGTGGCAGCTTCTGCTTGCTGCAGCGGAAAAACAGCATGATTTACGTCGATAGCACTTACGCCGAGGACTCCTGCCATAGTCAAGGTGATGATTGCTTTTTTTGCTGGTTGTTTCAAGTTCATGTTGTATCCTCTCCTTTGTAACAACTAATTACCACATGCGCTGTGCATCAAACAAGTGTGCCAGACTTATCTTCCCATGATAGTGGAAGCTAAGCGGCATTGGGTTACGATTCTGTGAAGATGAAATATCAGATTTGATACCGGGACTGAAATCGAGTTCTGCTCAACATGAATGTTTCGTCGGGGAAAATGGGGTAATGATACATAAGGTGATATGAATTATTGGAAAAATCGTGTAATCTATATAGAACCGACTTTTTCAGGAGGAATTATGGAAACCGAATCATTACTCAAGGTGGAGCAGCTAGCTCTCAAAAAACACAAAATCTTCAAACAAAGCCATCTTCGTTACATCGCCCGTTCCATGCTCGCCAGCATGTTTATCGGCTTTGGCGTCATTGTTGCGTTTAAGACAGGCAACTTCTTTTATTTGGAGCATTCCCCCCTGACTTACCCGATGGCCGCCATTACGTTTGGCGCGGCGATCATTCTGATCGCGTATGGGGGAGGGGACCTGTTTACGGGAAACACGTTCTACTACACGTATGCCGCTCTGCGGAAGAAACTAAGGTGGCTCGAGGTCGTCAAGCTGTGGGTCTTCAGCTACGCGGGGAATATCTTGGGGGCGTGCACGTTTGCGCTGCTGATTTTCTTAACGGGACTATTTATGGATTCATCCGTGAACGGATTCCTGCTCGATGTGGTTGAGCACAAAATGACCACCCCGACAGTGCAGCTGTTTTTCAGGGCAATTCTGTGCAACTGGCTCGTATGCCTTGCCTTTTTCATCCCGATGTCACTGAAGGGCGACGGGGCCAAAATGTTTGCCATGATGCTGTTTGTATTCTGCTTCTTCATTTCCGGATATGAGCACAGCGTTGCGAATATGTGCACCTTTGCCATTGCGCTTGTGCTGAATCATCCCGGCACGATTTCACTGGAGGGCGTACTGCATAACCTGATCCCGGTAACGATTGGAAATTTGGTTGGCGGCGTGCTCTTGATGGGCTTTATGTATTATTTTGTGAACAAACCGTTTCTGGATGCCAAGGAATCCCCGGATGAATGAAACTAGAGAGGTTTATGCAGAACCCCAAACGCGAATGTGGCTAGTTTTTTAATAATGAGTACACCCGCGTATCGTGTGCCACGCCATTTTGATATATATATTGGCGTAGGATACCTTCCGCTTCAAAACCGAGTTTGGTCAGCAGCGCGTGGGAAGCCTGGTTCTCCATAAAAACAACGGCACCGATGCGCGTCAGGCCAAGCTCCAGAAAACCATATGCGATGACGGCGGAAGCAGCTTCGCTTGCATATCCTTGCTCCCAGAATTCAGGATGTAATTCATATCCGATTTCGGCCCTCTTATGCCGCGGAGACCATACGTTATATCCAATCGTGCCAATGAGACCTTGCGCGTCTTTCCTTTCGATTCCCCATCGAATCCCGCGTTTCTCCTTGTAGTTGTTTGCGAAGAGCTCAACGATTTGATGAGCCTGCTCGAGGGTAGTCAACGTGTCTTGTCCGTAATATCGAGTGACTTCATCATTCGAGAAGCAGCTATAGATAGCCTCAGCGTCCTGATGTTGGATTTCCCGCAGCGTTAAACGTTTAGTCTCTAGTATTGGAAACATGTTCTTCCTCCCAGGTAGATATAGTAATCATTATATTGAGATTTATTTAGGAAGAGAAGAGGGCTCCTGACAGGGAGCTCTTATTTCGCGTTTGTATAAGAAATGATTTGAGAAAATGTATTGTTTGATCACATGGAGTGAGATACAATGTTCCTGAACGAAATGAGAATGATTATCATAATCAGTATAAATAAAAAATCTCTTTCGTACCTTTTAACAACAGGCAAGGGGAGAAACGATTTATGGCAAGGTCATATCCTAAGAATACCCGATGGATGATAGCATTACTTGTACTGGTGATTGCTCTGGCTGGATGCGGAACACCGCAGGACAAGGAGGGTGCAGCACCTTCCGGGCAATTCACGGAAAAGGTTGGGGAACAGGTCGCTCAGGACGAGACAAAACAAGGGGCTGTTGATACCAAAATGATGAAGGATGAGTTCGGTGAGGTCGAAATACCAGTAAATCCGAAGAGGGTAGTAGGAATCTATCTGGAGGACTATCTGCTGGCTTTAGGAGTTACACCTGTTGTACAGTGGTATCATCCAAGCTGGGGGAAACAGGATTACTTGGGGCTGGAAGTCCCGACCTTTGATATAACGGGAAGTATAGAATCGCTGCTGGAGGCAAGTCCGGATTTGATCATTGTCGACGGAGCAGCAGATTCGGCAAAATATGAGCTTTATTCCAAAATAGCTCCTACGTATCGGCTGCCCGAGTCTATTTTACAAAGTCCGCCGGACATTATGAAAGCGATAGGGGATGTGCTTGGCATACCTGAGGAAGCCGAAGGCGTGTTGAGCGACTATCATAAGAAAATCGAGGAAACGAGGATGAAACTGCAACAAGCTGTCGGGGAAGAGACCGTGGCGGTGCTCCGGTTAAATGTCGGAGATAAAACGCTAGCCCTGTTTGGTATCGAGAACCGGTTTATCGGCAATATCTACAAAGAAATGGGATTGACTCCACACCCGTTTGCGCGTGACATGACCGATTTTCAAGCTATTCTATCCGAAGAGAAAATCCCGGAGTTAGATGCGGACCATATCATTATTTTGCCTTCGAACGGCAGCTGGGACTCGGAAGAGAATCAAGAAGCAATGCAGGTATTTGACAGTCCGTTGTGGAAATCTGTACCCGCCGTCAAAAACGGTCATGTGTACAGAGCGGATCGAACCCACTGGCAATCGGGGGCAATTAAAGCCAATATGATGAAAGCCGACGATCTCTTGAAGTGGTTTGTCCAATAAGGAGATGATCTCCGTATTGGAATAGAAACAGGAAGCTGTCAACGGCGTTGACGAGCTTTCTGTTTCTTTGCACTATGTATGAATAGATTCTCGGGTAGGGGTAGATGAAATGAAGGCGGAAACCAGCTCGATTAACCGAACTTCTTTATTTTATGTGTTGAAGGATATTCAGCTTCATACGCAATCTATGGGTTGGCAGCAAGAAATTCTGGTTGACAACGAGCACACACTGCTGATTTTGACGGCCGGCACGGGGCGACTGCACTTGGAGGAAACGGAGTTTCACATGCGGCAAGGTCGAAGTTATCACATAACCCCCGGCTCAACAGCACGTATTCATTCTGAAACGGACGGCATGGGTTTCTATCTGTTAACCTATGAACTTTGGGGGATGGAGGGAACTCCCTCTGGACAGGCATTGCCTGTACGAAACCCTCAATTTGCTCCGTACCAGCATCAGGCCGAATGGTCATGTCTCCCGTTCTCTCAATGTATTGAATACCTGGAGGGCATTTATCGGCAGCGCGATACCTATAGCGAGTTGGAATCCTTCGACATTCATGTGCGTTTTCAGGCGTTCATGCTGTTTTTATATCGGCAGAATCAGAACGCTGCTCACCATACGAATATGCGCCAGGCTGTTGAGAAATCGATTCAACATCTACAAGAGCACTATCGAAATAATTGGACTGTGGAGCAGTTGGCAGAGCTTGCGAACGTTGCACGCTGGCAATATACTCGGATTTTTAAAAAGATCACGACCAAGTACCCCCTTGATTATCTGAACGGGGTCCGGATTGACCGGGCAAAACAGTTGCTGCTGGCGACAGATGATCGGCTGCTGGATATTGCACAATTTGTTGGTTTTAACAACGAATATTATTTTAATCGTCGATTCAAACAAACCGTGGGGATTTCTCCCGGACAATATCGCCGTCAACGTCATCAGGAGAAGATGCGGGTATTTGCGCCATTCCTTGAAGATTTTCTGGTAGCCCTCGGCATAACACCGGTCGTGCAATGCGCTCACTACAGATGGGGGAGACAGGATTACCTTGGTCTGCATGATGTCCCTGTAATTGATATTGAGCAGGAGGATATCGATGAACTTGCTCGTCACAAGCCGGACTTAATTATGATGGATAGGGGGTTCAGGCGCTGGATGTCTGACGACGGCTTGGGACGGCTAGCTCCAACGTATGAGTTCCCGCATGCGAGTGAGGATTGGCGCATGACACTGCGTAAATCGGCGGACCTGCTGGGTAGGAAGGACCGAGTGCAGGATGTCATCTCACAATACGAATATAAAGCTAGTGAAGCCAGGAGACTCCTTAAGCGCTCTGTCCATGCCCAAACCGTGGCCTGTCTTCGTATATCGGCGCTTGGAATCAGTTTATATTCGGGTCCGTATCACGGGTATACGGGGCCAATCCTGTACGGGGATCTGGGTCTGACCCCGCATCCACTTGTTCAGCAGTTGTCCAGGGATGCCCGGAATGCGATCTTGTCCAGGAAATATCTGAAGTTGCTGGATGTCGATCATCTGTTTATTACGTTTGACAAGCGTCATTCTTCCTGGGAAGGCGAGGAACGTTGTTTGCTCGATGCCCCAGAATGGCGATCACTTCCGGCAGTTAGGAGCGGCTGCGTGTATGAGGTTGATTTTCTGACCTGGATGAATTATGGGGTGATCTCTCATGGGAAAAAGATTGAGGATGTGCTGAGGGTGCTGACATAGGACGCTTTTAATAGATTGCGCATGATGAACCAACTATCATCCATATAACGTCCCGTATAAGAAAAACAAAGGCTGATCCCAAAGTCAATATGACTAAGGACCAGCCCTTTTTTATTTCATCCTATAGGCGGCTGCTAGAAGAACTCTAAAAGCTCGTTTGGGTTTAACGTAACTGAATCCGACTTAAACTGCCTCCGTCCGCAAATAAACGCTTGATGCTGCGTTCAACCTCTTCATCCGGTATTAATGGCGGAGCCTGATGCGGTTTTGTACGGGCATCGATAATGACCGTATCACAGCCCCAATGCTTATGCTCATAGCGGCTGTTCACGCCGTGAATGTCATGGGAAGGATTGCTGCGCGTAAAGGTTGCCCACAGGAAATTACTTACTGTCGCACTCATGAATTCACTGTCATCGCACAGAATGATCATTGGACAGGAGGAGAGGGAACCTCTCGCACGGATCGTCTCGTTTAGACGCTCCATTTCCTGCCGCACTTCGGCATAACTCGTAAAAGGGGCTCCCTGGATCGCGACAATGCCGGGCATGATCCATTTGGCTGGCGAGTATCCGGGCAGATCCGTCAAGGCTTCAGGCACCTCTTGGCACAAATCCCTTTTTTTATCCCCGACCGCCGCGAATACGACCTTGCTCCCGGTGTTAAGCCCGGTCCCGGAATAATCGAGTGTATCGATCGTAGTATTGGTCTGAAAATGGATATCCCGGTGCAGATCGATTCGTTCCAATATATAGGCCAAGAAATCCTCGATCTGATGCGTGTCTAAGGTTTGGTTCTCCTCGGCCGCTATGAACAGATACTTGGCTAAACTCAATTGGCCCGTGCCCAATATCCGATTGGCAATCGTGAGAAGCTCAGCCGGCTGTTTCACTTGTTGATAAGGGGTATAGCGTTCGCTGCCGATGGCAAAGAGCAAGGGGTGTACCCCAGCAGCGTCCACCGCATGAACCTCTTTGACACCCGGGATTTCTTGCCGGATGGCCCCGCCAGTCAGCTCATGAATCAGTTCGCCGAAGGACGTATCTTCCTGTGGAGGTCTTCCAACGACTGTAAATGGATAGATCGCCTGTTGTTTGGCATAGACCTTGTGCACTCGCATGACGGGAAACGGATGGACAAGGCTGTAATAGCCTAGATGATCACCAAAAGGACCTTCCGGCTTGGTTTCACCTGGACAGATTTCCCCTGTAATGACGAAATCCGCATCGTGGCTAATGCAGTAACCGTCAACATAGCTGTACCGGAAATGGCGTCCGGACAGCAAGCCGGCAAAGGTTAGCTCGCTCATGCCTTCCGGCAGCGGCATAACCGCTGAAATCGTATGCGCAGGGGGACCCCCGATGAAACAGCTTACTTTAAGTGGCTGCCCCAATTTATTGGCCTTCGCTTGATGGATGCCGATGCCCCGGTGGATCTGGTAATGGATGCCAACTTCCTTGTTTATTTCATATTCGTTGCCTGTGAGCTGCACCCGATACATGCCCAGATTGGAATTCATGACGCCCGGCTTCTCCGGATCTTCCGAATAGACTTGAGGCAGCGTGACAAAAGCACCGCCATCATCCTTCCAGTGCTTAATTAACGGCATATCGGAAATTTGGATTTCCTGAAATCCGGGTGGCAATGCCCCCGTTTTTTTGATAGGTAACGCGGTTTTAGCTGCTAATCCCGTCCCGATATATTTGAACGGATTTTTGAGCGCCTTCATCGGATCGTTGCGCAGCGCGATCACGTCTTGTGTGGATTCGAAGGTTTCCCGAAAAATGAATTTGCTACGCTCGATCGTACCGAACAGGTTGGAGACCGCGCGGAACCTTGAACCTTTAACATTTTCAAATAACAGCGCCGGGCCGCCTGCGGCATAGACCTTCATATGTATGGCTGCCATTTCCAAATGTGGATCAACCTCTTCATGTATACGAACCAAATGGCCATGTTTCTCCAGATCTATGATGCATTCTTCCAGATTATGATATTTCATTACATAGCTCCAATCCCTTGAAGATAGTGAATTTATTCTACTATCTACTATTATCGACAATCTCACAGCACAGGTCAATGATACCTAATATAGACGGGACGAATGGACATATCATAAAAAATCACCCTGTCCCAGAGTGTGAAGCAAAGGACAAGGCGATCTCATCATTTCAATCGAGCTCTTTATTTATTTTGTTTGAACCAGCTAACAATCATTGTTCTTGTCGCGTTCTCTGTTGTATAGCAGCTCAGTTCCTTCCAGGATAAGGTCACATCCATAGGCGGCCCCAATGCTGACAAAATTTAAATTATATCAAAAAGGGCCGCATTTACTTAATTTACTACTGTAATGTCATGTATTCCTGCAATCCCTTCGCAACATGAAAACCCGTGTAATTAGAATCTAACCTTTGGTCTAGATTCGCGATCTAATAAATATAAGCAAACTGAAAAAATCATAGAAGAAAGAGGCGAGGTTCAATTGTTATCAGAAATGGAGCAAGAGGTCGTATCGGCCCAAACGGGTGACCGTGAAGCGTTTATTCGACTCTTGCAAGGAGTAGAATCAACCCTCTATTCCATTGCCCGCTCAATGCTCAGACAAGACGAGGATTGTGCAGATGCGATTCAGGAAACGATGCTGAAAGCCTACAAAGCCATATATGGCTTGAAAAAACCTGCTTATTTCAAAACGTGGATATGTCGCATACTGATCAACCAATGCAACGAGATATTACGACAGAGAGCTCGTACCCAAACGATGGCAGACATTCATGTCCTATCTTCCGATGTCAAAGAGTATGAAAAAATCGATTTGCGCGAAGCAGTTGATCAGCTGGATGAATCCCTTCGAATTGTCGTCGTACTGCACTATCTACAGGATATTCCCATTAAGGATGTCGCCCACATCCTCGACATATCAGTAAACGCCGTAAAAAATCGCCTGTATCGGGCTCGCAATATCCTTCTTGCATCGTTAGATCAATCTCGGGAAAGGAAGTTGAATTATGGAGCGTTTTGAAGTCGAAATGGAAACCTTGAAACGGAAGGAACAAAGTCAAATGCCCGAAATGGTTCGAAACCGGATCGACGAGACGTACCATACCATCGTCAATATGGAGATGCCTGCAAGACGCCGCTATATAAGGAGAGAGAGAGGCCGGGGAGTTAAAATCGCTTTGTTATCCGCTTTGACTGTTGCCGTTCTGGGGTCGACCGTCATCGCATCCGGGTTCATTTCACCAGCCCTTGCGCAATCTCTCCGGCAAATCCCCTTGATCGGCAGTATATTTCAAAATCAGGATGCCGGCTTGCAGACTGCTGAAAGTCAGGGGTTCGTTACGCCGGTCGACATCAAGGATACGCATGATGGGGTTACCATGAAAATTACGAATGTCATATATGACGGAGTACGGGTAGCGATGGTGGCCACCCGTGAATCGAGCAAGAACTTCGAAGAGCCTCTGTATGAACCCATAAGGCCCGAGGGTCATTTTTTTTCATCTCGGGGAATTGAACATTATTACATGGAATATCAAGGAGAGACTCTACCAGCTGGAATGAGCGCTACGGGGGAAAAAGATTCTGTACTGATCTTTACGGAGGATTTGAGTTACGCCGAGGAAAACGCCCCATTCCCCGAAACGTTCCATTTGTCTGTAACATTGATAATTAAAGGAATCAAAGAACCTTTCAATTTCAACGTGCCTGTTGTTAAGAACACATCGAATACCTTTTATGTCGAGGACCCGGGTTTATCCAAAACGCATGACAACCTGAAGTTAACGATCGAAAAAATTGGACTTACTCCCATTACGACTGAAGTAGTTATCAATGTAAAGGCTGACCTAAATCTTGTTCCTGAAAAATATTTGACTACAGGTTTTCTGAATATGGAATATGAACTGGTGGATGATCAAGGTGTTTCCATGAAACCAATCGGTGCCAGAGGCAGCTCCAAGGACCCGAAGAAATACGGCATCTATTCAAAAACAATGTATGAGCCGTTTACACACATCCCGAAGGCAATAACCATAAAGCCTTATATCAGCAACACAAAAAACGGGTTTAAGAAGGAATATATTAAGGAATTAGAAATAACCGTGCCTGTTGAAACCAAAGCTGTAGGCAAAAAATTGAACAATGATTAGCATTTGAATAAATGCAAAACGAAAGAAAGGCCGGTCTACTAGACTCGGCTTTTTCTGTTTCTAACTACACTTGAAATTCCCCTGTAACGGGGGGGATAATCCGAGCATTCGATATGATGCTCATCTTTGTTGGAATAAGCAAAGTCGCACCACGAACAGCGTTGATATGTTTATAATGAGAAATAGCCCCCACCCATGATCTTGGTGTTACTTTTCTTTCTTGCTGTGATTACGCTTTGCAATGTCAGTCTGGCCAAGTATGTAATCAATGCTTACGTCATGGAAATCCGCTAGTTTGATCAATACTGAGCTAGGTACATCCAAATTTCCACTTTCGTATCGAGAGTATGTGGTTTGAGAAATGTGCAAATAATTCGCCATCTGCTGTTGTGTCAGATCTCTGTCTTCGCGTAGTCCTCGAATTCGTTTATACATCATATATCACCCATGCAAAGTTTAGTTTATGCGAAAATTGCATATTGATATTTATGCGTTTTTCGCATAAAATTTATGAGGAAATGGTTGAGGAGTAAAGAAATCTTAGATGGAGAAAAAAACGAAGGCAGCTGATCCCAAAGGGAAGTTAATGATTGATGTTATTCTAAGATCAGAAATTATCGTAGATAGTTATGGGAAACTAACGTATGCAATTAAGGAAGCTATCTCTGTTGGCGAAATAGAGAAGCTAAAACAACTTCATTCCAAGTATCTGTATTTTTTTGAAAATTCACTTAAACGGTTGAATAAGTCTGAGAAGGAATTTATTCGGCGTTGGATCGATGACAAGAAAGGAGCCGTACATGAGCGAATTAACGAGAGCGCAGATCGTTGATCTGGTGACAAGACTGTATAATGGAGAAGGCAGCGAAGAAGAGGTGGAGGAATGGATCGAATTGCTGCAGCGGAATGTACCCCACCCCGACATCAGCAATTTGATTTTTTGGCCGGAAAAAGATCTGACGCCAGAGGAAATCGTTGAAGAAGCTTTCCATTACAAACCGATATACATAAATACATACAGGGGGGACCGCGAATGAGTTGGTTGGACCGGAAAACAGCGGAAGAGTGGCGCGCGGAAGGCAAACGTTATGCCGCCGACGTTAATGAATATGTACGCATAGGGATGGAGACCTATTGGCAGGAGGAACCGCCTGCGATCGAAGAGGATCGGCGCCAGGCCATGGCCCAAGAAGTGGTTAAGATGATCGCTTCCGCCAATGAAGCCGGTGAAACGGCTCTGCTTCGCGAAGAGCTGCCGCCCGCGTCCTGGCCATTGACAGGAGAGTTCAAGGAGGAGACACAGGCGGTGAAGCCCGTATATGCATGGGAAGATGGTCACGTGCTGCTGCAAACTGGAGCTTCATGGGAGCGACGGTTCGCCTATGTCGTAGGTAATGATGGCATAACCGAGTTAACGGGAATCGGCTGTGCAGGAAGTTCCGCAGATGGACAGTACTTGGCAGTAGCCGATGAGAATGGGGTGCGGACGATATTTTTGCCGGATACTTCCTTGAACGGGCAATTGGTTGCGAAGTTTACATGGGAGGATATTTGCAGCCGCCTGAAGGCTGATCTCAAGGATCTTGAATCACTGGCTGACGAAGAGAGACCTTATGATATTCTCGATGAAATCATTCCGTTCAACGATGGGCGGCAGGTTCTGCTCGTTAGCGCGTATGGCATTTACCTGCTGGGAGACTCGAAGGCGCAATTAATGCATCCGGATGCCGGGGAGCTTCGAGAGGACGAGCTTGAAGATACCAGAATCGATATGGCTCACGGCGCAATCTCGCGGGATGGCAGGTGGCTGGCATATGGCAGCCAGTCCAGCGAGCATCTACTGATGGACCTGGAAGGGAAGCAGTTGTACAGAATAGAGCCGCATTCCAGTTATCCGCATTATAGCCTGTTCACGCAGGATGGTCGTTCCGTGTGGTTTAATGCCTGCCATTTTTACAATGGGGATACGATATCTGTACCGCTGGATGCTGTAGAAACGGGAACCTTTGCAGAAGGACTGCCGATAAATGAAGAAATGCGCGTGTACGCCGGTGTCGCGCTGAAGGAGGGAGGCATTCTTGGCGATGCCTATGGATACCTCCGTTATATCAATTATGAGGGTAAAGAAATATGGCGTTACTTTGTAGGAAGTACAATTTCCGGGCTGATCGCGACGCCGGATGAGAATTTCCTGCTGGTCGGCACCTATGGCGGTATGCTGCACCGGATTAACCTGGCAAGCGGCGTCCGGGATGAGTACAGTATTGGCACAGCCCCGATTTGTGAAACCAACCGCTGGATATTCTGGAAGAACTCAGAGCCCTTGTCTTGGTAAGATCGTAAACAATCCTGCGTCATTTACGCGGCTCCAAAAGGGGGAAGAGATGTCCAATATGCTTACGAAACAAGAAATGATTGATCGAATCCTTCATCTGCTTCATAAGACTTCCATGTATGATTCTGAATACGAGAGAGTGGCCACTCTACCTTTTGAAGAAGGTTATATAGGTGATTTGAGTCCGGTTGTTCGGGTTGGAGAGCAGGACTATGAGCTCGCTATGTATGAGAGAGGCGTGCAGATGCTCAGCAAGAGGACCAAGGATACCGATGAAGTGATCTTCTGGATCCTGGAGGATACCATTCATACGATTGCCCATATTAAGCTTCTGCAAAAATACAAGGTGGATAATGTAAACACCCATTTGAAGTATACCAAGGATGAAATCCAAGAAATGACGGATATGATCCATGAATCCTTCCTTCAGATCGGTGGACAGTATGAGGAATGGCATAAGGCGGGCAAGCGGAAAGAGCTGGAGTCGCCTAACCCGGGCAGAAACACAGGCAAAGGCACTGAGCGAAGCTAATGATGCGTGCGTATTGCTCGTATGATAAATAGGAGAGGGGCGCAATATTATTGAAGCGCTTTTCTTGGACGGAACCTTTGCGCGCTGTACGAACTGATCCTATTATTTGTAATCAAAGAGCAGCCGCTTCGCATAGTAGCGAAGCGGCTGCTTTATCGATTCATCAGGTTATTGCTGAACGATGGCAATAATTTCGTCTTCCAGCTCAAGTCGTACTTGTTCGCTGTAAGCGCGGATATTGTACTCGGAGTACAGGTAGCGGAGAATGGCTTCGATGAGGTTAGCCTCAATCAAATATTGATTCCTACCGCTGACCCATACTTCACCTGTATATCCGGTATCTTCATCCCAGCTAAGCTCAAGCGATACATCGGTTGGTTTGACGCCTCTGCGCTCCGCCTGATGAAGGCAGACTGCATTGACGATTTCGTCCATGCTCAAAATCATGGATTAGTACCGATTATTGTTATTGTTGTTGTCGCGAGGTTCGTTTTGTTTACGACGATTCTTCACGGAGCGTACAACAGCCATAACGATCATAATCAAAGCCCAGATAGCGATCAGGTTAATGAGGAGTCCCATGATTTCGCCCATGAAGCCCATACCCCCGAACATGCTGCCGAAGAGCAAACCAGCTAGACCACCGATCATAAGTCCTTTCATCAAGCTGCCGCCGCTGAAGAATCCGCGTTTTGCCGTGCTGCCGGCCGCCCCTGTCGTATTGGAACGGTTGTTCGATTGTTGAACATTATTGTTATTATTCTTTTTCGGAGTGCTGTTGTATGTCTTGGTCCCGGATTTGAAACCTCCGCCGCCTCTGCGGGCATCTGCGGAATCAGGTGTCAGTGCTACAAAGAACAATGTAATCGCTACAAGAATAGTCAATACTTTTTTCATCGTGTTCTGTCGAACCTCCCAGTAAATTTAGAGTAATAAAGAGTAATACGGACGAGTCACGATAAGGTTTCAAAATTTGTACGACCATGTTTTGAGGCTGTTGTGTGCTGCTGCTGTCTCAGTAATTCCAGTACCCAATCACACCATTTCAGCTCGGTCTCAGCCATCATCAACCCTTTGGTAGCGAGTACATAATTGCTGAAAGCCTTGCTTCCAATCTCGCGAGTATCCTCCGGAATTCCCTCTAAAATCTGCTCATAATAACGTTTTTTCTCCAAATACCCAATTCTGCGGTCCTCGAAAATATCGACGGCGATGCCGATCTCCGTCAGCCACAGGCAAAAGGTCCGAAGAGAAAGCTCATCCTTGGTGACTGCAGGCGCGATAGGTTGGTACATCCATTCACGCAGCTTCTGCATGCCTTTTTCTGTAATCGCATAGATTTTCTTGTCCGGTTTATCACTTTGCTGGACCCAGTGCGAGGACAATAGCTGCTTCTCCTCCATGCTGGACAGCAAGGGATAGATTTGACTGTGTTTGGCTTGCCAAAAGGGCTGTATTCGAAGCATCAAATCATATCCTGATGATTCTCTTCTTGCTAGTAAGCCTAACAAGCCGTATGACAACGTATTCATGGACATAACTCCCTTTGAAACGCATATCGTGGACGCTAAAGCGTGGATGGTCATTCGCCTATCGGTCCGGTTGTTAAAAAGTGTACACTGAAACTGTATGGTTTGACAACCGGGGGAGGGGGCTTTCTCTCTGCTTTTGGCAAAATTGTGACTAAAAAAGCACAAACGCGTAAGCGCTTGTGCTTCCATTTGACTTTGATTGAGTTATTCGTTCTCGTAACCTTCTACGACCAGATCCAGCGCGCCGGTGTTGGGGTCGATGACCATGCCATGAACGGGTACGTTTGGAGGAAGAAGTGGGTGATTTTTGATCAGGTTTACGGTATTTTTTACGCCGTCCGTAATGTTATCGAATCCGCGAAGCCATTTGGATAACCGGATGCCGGAGTTTTCCAGCGTGGATAACACTTCATCGGATATGCCGCGGTCTCTCATATGCTGGATCATGTCCTCGGCGTTCAAGGAAGCCATGCCGCATTCGTAGTGACCCACTACGATGACTTCTTCGGCGTGCAGCTCGTACAGTGCAACCATGACGCTTCGCATCACACTTCCGAAGGGCTGTGAAATGATCGCGCCGGCGTTTTTAATGATTTTGACATCACCATTCTTGAAATTCATCGCTTTAGGTAGCAGTTCAACCAATCGTGTATCCATACAAGTGATAATGACGAGTTTCTTCTCAGGAAAACGCCCTGTCAGGTAGGATTCGTACTCTTTATTCTCTACAAAGCTGCGATTGTGTTCCAGAATGCTGTTAAGGTGTTTTTCCATCGATTTTCTCTCCTTTGTATCTATTGTTTATTTGTTGTTCTTATGCTCTGGCATCTAATACTTGAATGTTGGTACCGTAGTTCTGTCCGCTGCTGTCCAGGCGAAAGGAGTAGGTGGCTGGATCGGCGTCGAGCCTCATCTTCTCTTCGAAAAAAACGGCCTGCTTGCGGTTCATGATAAACGGCACCGGGCTGCCTGTCTCGACAGCGATATCTTCCATCGTCGGCTCATCCACAATACGCAGGCCTGGGAAGCCGTTGACGGCACATCCGCATCCCTCCGTGTCATAGATCAGCCTGATTGCGCCCGGTTTGTCCCCAAGTTTCTCCTTCAGCTTCAGCTCTGCTTGCGGGGTGAGTTGAATATTCACGGCATCCTGACACTCCTTTATATGTATATTGTTATTTATTCTTTCTGGAAGTTGATTATATACCTTGTAAAAAGTATCATCAATAGAGTATAGAAGAATCCTATTATTAAAAAAAGAAGGTGTGCCGGAATGGTAGTACAACATTTACCACAATGGGAACAATTTGATCGATTGGTTCGCAAAATCATGAGTTATTACGAAGCTATTGGCCTACTTCACTGGGATTTACGGACGGGTGCTCCACGCAAGGGAACCGAAATCCGTTCGGAAACGATCGGGGTTCTATCCACAGAGGCATTTAAACTGCAAATATCGGAAGAGATGGGACAGCTGTTATCGTTTTTTGCGGAGCCGAAACAGGCAGAACAGCTCGATGACCGCAAACGCCGCATGATTGCCGAAGTACGCAAGGTGTACGATCAGAGCAAATCCATCCCGCCTGAACGCTTCCAGGAGTATTCCATTCTCGCCGCCCAATCTGAAACGAAGTGGGAGGAAGCGAAGAAGAACAACGATTTTGAAGGCTTCGAACCTTACTTAACGAAGATTGTTGCGTTCAAGCAAGAGTTTATTGAATATTGGGGCGTGAAAAATACCAGATACGACACACTCCTTGACATGTACGAGCCGGATTTAACAGTGGAAAAGGTGGATGCCATCTTCGAGCGCCTGAAAGCACGTCTGGTACCGCTAGTTCACGCGATTCAGGAATCGCCCTTCAAGCCGAAAACGGACTTCTTGAAACAGCTGTTCCCGAAAGAACAGCAGGAGAAATTCAGCTTGTTCCTGCTGGAGCAAATGGGCTACGACTTTGAAGCGGGACGTTTGGACGAGAGCGTGCACCCGTTTGCGACGGGCCTGAACCCGGGTGACGTACGCATCACGACCATGTATCTTCCGGATGATGTGTTAAGTGCGGTATTCAGTTCTTTGCATGAGGGAGGGCATGCCCTTTACGAGCAAAATATCGATAAGGAGCTTGCAGGTACGCCGCTCTCCGGTGGTACTTCGATGGGCATCCATGAATCTCAATCGCGTCTGTGGGAAAATATGATTGGTCGAAGCCGTCCTTTCTGGCGCCGTTATTTTGCGGATCTGCAGCAGCATTTCCCTGAACAATTGCAGGACGTGGACATCGAGGATTTCTATTTGGCCGCAAACAAGGTAGAGAACTCTCTGATTCGAATTGAGGCAGATGAGCTTACTTATAACCTGCACATCATCATTCGTTATGAGATCGAGAAAATGCTATTTAACGAAGGGTTGGCGGTGAAGGATCTTCCGGAGACCTGGAACGCGAAGTATAAGGAATACCTCGGCATTATGCCGCCGAACGACGGAATGGGTGTTCTGCAGGACGTTCACTGGTCCGGCGGAGATTTCGGATATTTTGCTTCGTATTCCCTCGGCAACATGTATGCGGCTCAGATGCTTCATACGATGCGCAAAGAACTGCCGAACCTCGATCAACTCATCGAAGAGGGGAACCTGGCTCCGATCAAGGAATGGCTGACGGATAAGGTTTACAAGTACGGAAAGAGCGAGAAGCCGTCCGAGATCATCGTACGCGTCACCGGAGAAGAACTGAATCCGGACTACCTGGCCGATTATCTCGAAGAGAAGTATAAAGAGATTTACAAACTTTAATTATCACTATAAACGACAAACGCAGCCAAAGTGGCTGCGTTTTTTTTGTAGGTAGGACAGTCCATAATGCCACTCAACATCCACCAGCATACTCTATCAGGCATTTAACCTTTGGGCAGGCGCTTGCATATGCTGAAAAGAAACATTGGGTTAATGGGGAATGGAGGGTTACGATGAAGCGTCAAAAATGGTGGGGGCTGGCGTTAACCATGCTGCTTGTTTGCGGAGTGGCGCTTGCCGGGTGCGGTGGCGGCGGATCGGCTACGAAGGTCAAGATTGGCGAAGTGACGCGCTCGATCTTCTATGCGCCGCAGTATGTCGCATTGGAAAAGGGATTTTTCAAGGAAGAAGGGCTTGATGTCGAGCTGCAGACGACCCCTGGCGGAGACAAAACGATGACGGCCCTGCTGTCGGGAGCCATCGATGTGGCACTTGTCGGCTCGGAAACTTCGATTTATGTGTATCAACAGGGCTCTGAAGATCCGGTCATTAACTTCGGACAGGTGACGCAGACGGACGGGACATTTCTGATGGCAAGAGACGGATCGGGTGCTTTTGACTGGAACAACCTGAAGGGTAAAGTATTCCTCGGTCAGCGTAAAGGCGGAATGCCGCAGATGGCAGGCGAGTTTACCTTGAATAAAAAAGGAATCGATCCGCACGCGGACCTGGAGCTGATTCAAAATATCGATTTTGCGAATATCGCCTCTGCCTATGCTTCCGGTACCGGTGAATTTGTTCAGCTCTTTGAGCCGCAGGCATCCATATTTGAAACAGAAGGCCGGGGCAAGGTGGTCGCGTCCTTTGGCGTAGAAAGCGGACGTTTGCCATATACCGTATTCATGACAAAGCAGAGCTATATCGACAAAAACGATGCAACGGTGCAGAAGTTTACGAATGCCCTTTACAAGGCACAGCAATGGGTGGATGCAAGCAGCCCGGAAGATATCGCGGATGCGATCATGCCTTATTTCAAGGATAGCGATCGCGACATCGTGGTGTCCTCCGTTAAACGCTACAAGGAGCAAGGCAGCTATGCAGCCGATCCGATCGTGGACGAGGCGGAATGGAACAATCTGCTGGACGTGATGGAGCAAGCCGGGGAACTGAAAGAACGGGTTGCGCCTGACACAATTGTCAACAACAGCTTTGCCGAGAAAGCGAAACAAGCTAAATAATGAAGTACTCCTAATCCATAGAACGAAAGGAGAGAGCACCAATGGTACCGGTAGTTGAATTGAACGATATCGCTCACGCATATGTCACGGATCGGGAAGCCTCTCTGGCTGTGGAAGGAATTCAATTGAAGGTGGAACCGGGGGAGTTCATCAGCCTGGTTGGGCCTAGCGGGTGCGGCAAGACCACCATCTTGTCTGTCATTGCCGGCTTGCTGCAGCCATCCAAAGGAGCCGCCTACGTGAACGGCAAACCGGTAAACGGACCGTCGCCGGAAGTTGGGTACATGCTGCAGCAGGACTATTTATTTCCTTGGCGCACCATTATGGATAACGCCTTGATCGGCTTAGAACTGACGGAGCGGTTGAATCCGGAAAGCCGAGGCGTGGTACAGAGTTTGCTCAAGGAGATGGGTCTTGCGGACAGCGGTAATCTCTATCCCGCCCAGCTGTCAGGCGGAATGAGACAACGGGTTGCACTCGTAAGGACCTTGGCGACAGACCCGGGACTGCTGCTGCTGGATGAACCTTTCTCCGCACTGGATTATCAGACGAAGCTGCAGCTTGAGGATCTGATCGTGGAGACCTTGAAGGAGCGGGGGAAAACCGCCATTCTGGTCACCCATGATTTGTCTGAAGCGATTGCGATGAGTGATCGTGTCATTCTCCTGAACCGCAACCCGGGGAGGGTTCACCGCATGTTCAATATTCCCGAGAACATACGCCGGGTGCAGCCTTTTTATGCTCGTAAGGAGCCGGGGTTCAACGAATTGTTTCATGAGATCTGGGGCGAAATGCAAACGATCGGGAAGGAGTGAAGCTTATGACAACAAGGGAGGAGCCTTCTGCTTCTTCTTCGAAGGGCTGGCTCCAGGATATTTATGTTCAGCATATGAAGCGAAAGAAAAGCATGCGCACACGCGTGCTGACCGTCCAACTTAGCTTGCTGCTGCTATTCTTTATCTGGTGGGAAGCGGCAGGCAGATTCAAATGGATAGACGTGCTGCTCTTCAGCTATCCGACCAAAATTTTTGCCAACATATGGGGGAATATGATCAGCGGCGAGTTATGGGGGCACTTGGGGATCACGGTAGGAGAGACGGTTGTCGGATTCCTGCTCGGCACGCTAGTAGGAACGCTGCTGGCCGTATTTATCTGGTGGTCACCGTTTCTTAACAATGTTCTGGATCCCTACATGGTTGTGTTCAACAGTATGCCGAAAGTGGCGCTGGGACCCATATTTATCGTGATGTTTGGCGCGGGTTTTACCGCTATTGTCGTCACTACGTTATCCATCACGGTCATCGTGACCACGCTTGTTGTTTACAACAGTTTTCATGAGGTGGATTCCAATCTGATCAAGGTCGTCCGGACCTTTGGCGGAACCAAGCGCCAGGTGTTTCAGCGAGTTATTTTGCCGGCTTCCTATCCGACGATCGTGTCAACGCTTAAGGTCAACGTGGGCATGGCGTGGGTCGGCGTCATCGTCGGGGAATTCCTGGTCGCCAAATCGGGTCTCGGTTACTTGATTATGTACGGCTTTCAGGTATTCAATTTTACGCTTGTGTTGTCGAGTCTGCTCATTATCGCCGTTGTAGCTACAGCTATGTATCAAATGGTGGTATATATAGAAAGGATCCTGATGCGAAGCTAACTGAACTGGGTATTCAACAAGCTGAGAATCTTGCAGAATTTCTCACAGGTAAAGATCGTGATTTTAATAGAGTAGAGAACCCTTCCGACAAGCGGAAGGGTTCTTTGTTTTAATGGGGAATTATGGTATCGTTGTTGAGTTCAGAGCGATACAGAAGGAGGCGCTTATCGTTGGAAGAGGTGTTGGTGACGTTGCCGGAAAAAGGGAAGAAGAGAGAAGACGCAATTACACGATTGAGTCATGTGGAAGCACTCTTTTATCATGCCCACCATGAGAAAGGGAAATGCAAAAAAGCGGCGTTAATGGTCTTGGTTGGGGATACTGTTTAAGAGAGTTATTGTGTACAATTGGAAAGTTTGGAGGTTGACATGTTCTTCACTATTTTGCTAGTATGTATCACGAAATAAATTTTCCTTTAATACAGTCCAGAGAGGCTGAAAAGGGCTACGTGATATTTTTAGGCTAATAATATCTATGTCTTCGCATGCCCTTTTGCCCTCTGTGCAAGAAGGGCTTTTTATTTTGCTTAAGTACCTCTTTTAAAGGGAGTCCTGTGAGGCTTCAAAAGAGAATGGAAAAGTCTTGTGTAATCCATTCCCTCAAACACGCTAAAAGAGAGTTTTATCATCAAGAATTTGGAGGAACGCTAGAATGGATTATCGTAAGAAGACAGTAGTAGCTTCAGTAGCTGGTTTAACGTTGGAAGGAATGGACATTATGTTTGTTTCCTTTGCGATGACAATGATTATTTCAGAATTTAACATTGACTTCGCAACGGGTGGACTGATTTCTTCCATAACGAATATCGGCATGCTGCTAGGCGGTATTATTTTTGGGATTTTAGCTGATAAGTTTGGGCGGGTAAAGGTGTTTGCGAATACCGTCTTGTTGTTTGCAATTGGAACGGCTTTAACGGGATTAGCAGCGAATATTGAACAAGTATATATTTTCAGATTTATCGCAGGTCTTGGCGCAGGGGGCGAATATGGAATTGGTATGGCTCTCGTTGCTGAGGCTTGGCCGAAAAACAAACAAGGAAGAGCTTCCTCGTATGTGAGTGTAGGTGCACAGTACGGAGTTATTTTAGCAGCGTTGCTAAGTGCTGTCATTCTTCCGTTCTTGGGATGGAGAGCTTTATTCTTTGTTGGAGTGGTACCTGTCATTTTCGCCGTTATTGTGCGAAAGAACCTTGAAGAATCTCCAGAGTGGCTGGCTGCCCAAAAAAATAAAGAAACCAACAAACAACATGAAAAAGGCAAGCTGGCTCAACTATTTGAAACGCCTAGAACATCGCTGACAACAATTTCATTGATTATTATGGCAACGGTGCAAATTGCCGGCTACAATGGTTTGATGATTTGGCTGCCATCCATGCTGCAGAAATCTCAAGGTTTATCCGTTTCAAGTTCTGCTCTTTGGACCATTAGTACAGCGGTTGGCATGATTATTGGGATGCTTGCGTTCGGCCTGTTTATGGACCGATTTGGTGCAAAGCGTGCTTTTGGCATCTTCTTGCTTGCCTCTGCATGTGCTGTGTTTTTATACTCCTATGCAGCTGGAAGTGCTGCTATTTTAATCGGTGGCGCGATTGTCGATTTCTTCTCGAATGGCATGTTTGCTGGGTATGGAGCTTTAATTAGCAGCTTCTATCCTGTGCAAATTCGAAGTACGGCGACAAATACGATTTTTAACTTCGGTAGAGCCATTGGAGGGTTTTCGCCAATCTTTGTCGGCTATATTCTTCAAAGTTATGATATGACGGTCGTCATGATCTACTTAGCCGCCTTATACTGTATTTCCCTTATCTTCATGTTGACTCTAAAAAAAGGGCCAAGTGAGGTTTTGCAACCCGTTGAAGTTAAAATAAATTAAAGCATGAAAGAACGATTTCCACACCATAGGAATTCGTTCTTTTTTATGTAAGCCCGGTATGCATATGTACTCCCCTTACCCACCAGATTTATGCGGAGAAGAATTTATCTGTGCTAATTGAAGAACTTCTTAACTTATTTGGCTAGGGAATCGGCTGTGAATTTATCAGTAAAACCATATTTTACCGTGAAGCAAGCCTCCATGTATGGGATAATCTCTTTGAGATCGATTAGGAAAACTTGGAGGAAATGATAGCGATGAAATTTATAATTCGAAAGATGAGAGAGCCGGACGATTTTGCTGCGGTGGCGTCGCTGCTCAATACGGTTTGGCCTGAACCGGTAACGGCGGAACTTTTGAAGGAAGAGGAGGACCAAATCCCTCCGGGTAAGCTGGATTACAATGAGAAGGGCGAGCTGACAGGATGGGATCGTCCCAAATGGGTAGCGGAAGATGAGTCGGGGCAAGTTGTTGCATACGCTATCGCTTGGAGAGCACCTTGGACGGAGCCGGGTGAATTATTCCTCACCCTTGTTGTACACCCGGAAAGCCGTGGAAACGGGGTAGGCAAGGCGATGTACGATACGCTTCACCAATGGGCGGCAGAGGTTAGAGCTTCTCGTCTGACCGTTATTTTGAGAGATGCAGACGCTTCGTCGGCAGCTTTTGCCGAACGTCGCGGTTACATACAGGAGCGCCATATTTTCGAATCTGTTCTGGACCTGGCATCGTTTGACAACGACAACCTGTTTGTTACGGTTGAAGAGGCAGAGCGGGCCGGAATTCAGTTCATTACATTAGCCGATGAGCCGGGAGAAGACGGGGAAAGAAAGCTCTATGAGCTTTACAAGGTCACACAGCCGGATATTCCGGGTTTTTCCGGCGATGTCCCTTGGTTTGAAGAATGGAAGAAATGGAGCATTGGACACAGCAGAGTGCGCCCGGAATGGATCCATATCGCCAAGGACGGTGACCGCTACATCGGTGTCGTCACATTGCAGCAGAACGAGCAGACGCAGGCGATGTATCATGAATATACCGGCGTTCTGCCGGAGTACCGGGGCCGCCGCATCGCGCTTGCATTAAAGCTGCTCGGCATTCAAACAGCACGTGCATGCGGAGTCCCTTATTTGAGAACGCATAATGATTCCATGAACGTCCCGATGCTTCGAATTAACCGTGATCTTATCGGTTTCCGGGCGGAGCCGGGGAATTATCAGATGGTGCTTAAGCTGTAAACATCAACAACTGGAGAAAGAGGAAAACGAAATGGAAATAAAAAAAATCAGGAATCGAAACATTCTGTTTACGTATCGGCAGCCTGCTGGTTGGGATTTAAATGTTCAGCTTATTCTCGGCAATCGGTACAACTACATCATCGATACAGGCTTGGGCTCTTTGAGCATGGAGCCTGTCAAAGAATACATAAAGCATGATTCCAAGCCCATCATCGTCATCAATACCCATTACCATTGGGATCACATCTGGGGAAACAGCTCGTTTCGAAACTGCACGATTTTATCTCACACGAGCTGCAGGGACATGATCGATGTACATTGGGAAGAGATGATGCAGAAATACGGGCATCTTGTTGACGGTGAAGCCGAAAAACTTCTACCCGATCTAACTTTCGAACAAGAGATCTATTTTCCCGATGACCAAATAAGAATCATGTATACACCCGGTCATACCGCGGACTCCATCAGCATTATGGATGAATTGGAAAAGGTCATTCATGTAGGCGATAATATCGGTGACTCGATGGAGGAGCTGGTTCCAAGCCTCTATGGTGAAAAAGATGACTATATCAAGACGCTTTTAAAGTATAAAGAAATGGATATGGAACTTTGTGTGTCAGGGCATAATACGGTTACGGAAAAGCAAGTCTTTGACAAAATCCTGGATCTCTTATAAGGGCCCGCCAACATTTTAACGGAAATAGACACTACGTACGATTTAATCGTTATTCAAAAAGCCGGTTTTCCTCGCTAAGGAATCCGGCTTTTTATATATTCAATGGACACTTGCACGTTCATGTCTAGTGAAAATTTAGTGTCATAATATCTAATGAAGATGGATCATTTTTTTAAAATATTCTATTGGAAAATTTCCCTTACCGTGCAGTTGTACCGCTATCTACACTTCACTCTCTTCCATCGCTCGGATTGACTCGGCGACCTTGGCCATCATCGAGCATTCGATCCGTTTGCGGAACACGTCACAACTAAACTCGTAAATTCCGTTGATGGAACCCGTCGCATGCAAAGCATTGGCAGGGCAGCCGCCACTGCAGTAGAGTTTAGCCCAGCACCCCTTACACTCCGGCTTCGTGTAGCAGTTGCTCTCTTGGAATTGGCATTGCAGCTTAGGACGCGTGATGCCATCCCAGATGTTGCCCATGCTGTACGCTTCATCCCCGACAAACTGGTGGCAAGGGAACAGTTCGCCCCATGGTGTGACAGCGAGATATTCTGTGCCTGATCCACAGCCCGTGATCCGCTTCTGAATGCACGGTCCCTCTGAGAGATCGAGCATGTAATGATAGAAGGTAAACCCTTTGCCTTGTTCAGTGCGCTCAATCATTTCCTTGGCGAGAATTTCGTACTGATTGTATATCTCCGGGAGATCCTTCTCGGTAAGCGCATAAGGTTCCCGTGGATCACAGATGACCGGCTCCATCGAGATTTTGTCAAAACCAAGATCTGCGATATGGAAGATGTCTTTGGTGAAGTCGACATTGTTCCGCGTATACGTTCCCCGTACATAATATTCTTGATCTCCGCGCTTTTGGACGAATTCCTTGAACTTCGGCACGATAGAATCATAGCTTCCCTTGCCGGTAACGGTTGTGCGCAGCCGATCATGTACTTCTTTCCTTCCATCCAAGCTCAAGACGACATTGTACATTTCCTGATTTAAAAACTCGGTAACTTCATCGTTGAGCAGCATGCCGTTCGTTGTGAAGGTGAAGCGGAATTTTTTCTTCCATTCCTTCTCTTTGCTTCGTGCGTACTTTACAATCTCTTTGACGACTTTCCAAGCCATAAGCGGTTCCCCGCCGAAGAAGTCGATATCAAGGTTTCGGTGATGGCCAGAATTTTCCAGTAGATAATCGATAGCTCTTTGCCCGACCTCTACGCTCATAATTGCCCGATCACCATTGTATTTCCCTTGGCTGGCGAAGCAATATTCGCACGACAGATTGCAAGTATGTGCGACATTGAGACAGAGCGCCTTTACATACGTTTTACGTGCTTTTAAATGAATAGATAGATCCTCATAAGCATCCTCTGTAAAAAGCTGCTCATTCTTAATTAGTTCCTCGACCGCTGAGATCGTCTCCTGAATGCTTTCTTCTGAATATTGCTTTTCCATCATGAGCGACAGGATTTGTTCGGGTGTTTCATGTTCATAAAGCGCAATAACTTCATATGCCAGGTCATCAACAACATGGACAGAGCCACTATAGGTGTCGATTACGATGTTGTATCCGTTCAGTTGATATTGGTGAATCATACTGCGAATCAAGCTCCTTTTAACTATAAATTGCAGGCTGCTATTCAGCAGAAACAACTTCGCCGTCCTTGTAAGGACGGCGGTGAGTTTCTTTGCCCATTTGTTATTTGTTCATTGCGTTCTCACAACGCTGATTAGCTACGCCGCAGGAAGTCTTGCAAGCAGATTGGCAAGATGTTTGGCATGCGCCGCATCCGCCGTGTTTTGCAGTGTCCATCAGTTTGCGTGTGCTTAGTGTTACGATTCTTTTCATCATGAATAACTCCTCTACCATTTCGTGAATTCGAATAAACTCGCTACGTTGAACTATGGTAACAACAACTTGGAATACTCAACAATCAAAAAGGTCACACTAATTGGAAAATCTAATGGTCTAGGCCACCCAGGCATGGTTGTTTATGGCATTAAAATAAGCTAGGATGAAGATACCTTATAATATGTAGTCACATGAAAGGTAACATATATAGTCATCATCAACTCGCCTGGAGGCTCTTCATCACATGGGATTTCGTGTCATCAAAACGGCTGCGGCAAGCCTGCTTGCCATCTTAATTACAGATGCCTTGAACATACCGGGGGCTACGTCCGCCGGTCTTCTTGCTATACTCGGCGTTGACGTCACGCGAAAACGGAGTGTGCGCTCCATATCGTCCAGATTGTTCGCTTCATTGCTGGGCCTGGTGCTGGCGTGTATTCTATTTTATTTTCTCGGTTTTCATTATTGGGTACTGGCCATATACATATTGCTTGCATTTCCCGCGATTTCAAAAGCGAACTTTAAGGAAGGCATCGTAACCAGCTCGGTCGTGGTGTTTCGGGTGTTTCAGGGGAAAGAGATCGGAATGGACATTTTGCTAACCCAAATTGAACTGTTGATTATCGGTCTCGGATCGGCCATGCTTGTGAACTTGGTTTATATGCCGAACAGCGAGGGAGCGATGATGGAGATTCGCCGGAAGGTGGACGGGCTCTTCTCTGTCATTTTCCATCATTTCTCGCTTACGCTTCGAGATCCCGAACATATATGGGACGGTAAAGAGTTAATTGAGGCTAACCGGCAAATTGAAAGAGGAATTGAGGAAGCGAAGCGGGCATCGGAGAATCAGATGATTCATCCGGACGGCTCCTGGAACATCTACTTTTATATGCGGAAGGAACAGATGGAGAATATCCAGAGCATGATGCATCAGATATCCCAGGTGTATGAGAGGCTTCCTCATGGCGTGCTGACGGCGGAAATATTCGATCAGTTAAGCAAGGATGTCATTGCCGAAGGATATACGGGCAAGTCCGAAGGACTGCTGATTGAGCTGGAGGACTTGTTTAAAGAGATGGAGCTGCCGACGACCCGCGAAGAATTCGAGGTCCGTTCCGCCATCCTGCAGTTATGCCATGAGCTGGAATACTATTTGAATATTTCAAAGAAGTATAAGGCCCCCACGGCGAAAAAACCGCAGAAGCGCGCGGATTCGGCCGTATAGCTTAGGGATTTGCAAAAAAAAATCTGATATTTTTAGCATCATATGAATTTATTTGGACCACTTCATTCAACATTCGCCCATGTCTTGCATACACATGTATGGAATGATTGTATGGAGGAGGTTCGAAGATGTCATTGAGTCATAAACACCAATGTAGAGAAATCATCACGAAGGCGATCTGCGGCAAGGGTCGTAAATTCTCTACCGTAACACATACCGTGACTCCGCCTAATAATCCGACCAGTATTTTGGGGGCTTGGATTATAAACCATCAATACGAGGCGGTTGCCGCCGGAGACGGAATTGAAGTTATTGGTACTTACGATGTTAACATCTGGTATTCCTATGACAAAAATTCACAGACCGATGTGGCGAAAGAAACGGTATCGTATGTAGAACGCGTGCCTCTTTCTTATCTGGATCCGAAGCATCGTGCATCCACGGTGGAAGTGTCGGCTGAAGCGACACAGGAGCCGAGCTGCGTTGAGGCCAGCGTATCCTCGAATGGCACGAGTGTCATTCTGCGGGTAGAGAGAGAGTACGCGGTGGAGCTGATTGCGGAAACCAAGGTCGTTGTCAAAGTATGCAGCCATCACCATGGCGACTACGAAGACAAAGAATTCGATTACGTCCTGGGAGACGAAGGCGACGATTACGAAGACCTTGATTACGAAGGTCTGGAGGATGAACTGTAAGATAACCCTCCTGTAGGAATGATTCTAATCTTAGCATATGCAGTGAGGGCAGCTTTGCGGAGGGCGGATGCCCTCTTTTTTATTTTTTTTTACAGGGGGACTAGGAGATGGCTCAATTTAAAGTAGAACCAGTTGCTGTAAAAGAATATGTACCATTGAAGGGAGCTGCAGTGCTCCTCGCGCAAGCACGTCTGATCAGATCCGGAATACCATGCTCTCTGGGCTTGAGTACAGTTGAGGAGAAGCATTTCACGGCCAGGTACGCGGTTCATGTCGAGGGGTTGTCCGCAGTCTCGATCCGCTCTTATCAGCTTGGCGGCAGTGAAGTGATATTTGAGCCCGATCCCGAGAACGGGAGGTATGAAGACGGCCTGCATCGGAGATTGGAGAAAGCAGCCCTGCGGTCGCTGTATACGCTGGGTGTGGATGAAGGAGAGGTCATCATCACGGCCCGGCCTGGGCGAAGATATGTAGTCGAAGGTGTCCGCATGAAAGCGGGCCGGAATAAAACCGTTATGAGTGCCAAAGGCCAACAGGCGGCAGGTTTTCACGCGCATAACGAAGACAGTGAGTTTCCTTTGACTCCTCCGCTGCTCATGGGGATGGATCCCGAATTTGTGCTGATGAAGGATAACGGAGATATTGTGTATGCATCCGAATTTATGGAGCGTGGCGGGTCAGTCGGCAGTGACGCCGTTCGTTATCGGGGTGAGGTCATATACCCCATTGCCGAGCTGAGGCCATTACCGAGAGCAAGGCCAAAGGAGTTAGTGATTGAAATGCAAAAAGCTCTGCGTCAAGCCCAGAGCCTAATTACCGATCATTCATTAACATGGAGGGCAGGAGCTCTGCCTTATGGTGATTTCCCGCTCGGGGGCCATATTCATTTCAGTGGGGTACCGCTTTCCCTGTCTCTTCTTCAGACCCTGGATAATTATTTGGCTCTGCCGCTGGCGCTGCTGGAAGACCCCAAGGGGCGTCTTCGTAGGCCCCGTTATGGATATCTGGGGGATTTTCGGAGACAGCCATATGGTGGGTTTGAATACCGTACGCTTCCCAGCTTTCTCGTTTCGCCGCTTGTCGCGAAGGTGTCACTCTATGTTGCCTATCTGGCAGCTCGGTACAGCGACCGCTTGCTAGCGAGGCCATTCAATACGGAACGTTACCATCGCGCCTATTATGAAGGCGACAAGTCCGTGCTTCAAGAATGTATTGCAGGCTGGCATAGGGATTTGTCAGCACTGCCGGAATATTCGGACTTTGCTCGTGAAATCGAACTGGCTCTTGCACACATGGAGGCGGGGCGCGTTTGGGATGAAAGCAGAGATATCAGGCCGCTGTGGAATATTCCCGTGAAGCCGTGATGCCTTGCGATCAATTTCTGTTATAATGGAGGTCAAGCTAGAAGGTAATGGAGGTACGTCATGGCTAAATATACGCCGATGATTGAACAATATTTGAAGGTCAAAGAACAAGCGCGCGATGCGTTTCTTTTTTTCCGCTTAGGCGATTTTTACGAAATGTTTTTTGATGATGCGATCCTCGCATCGAAGGAATTGGAGATTACGCTGACCGGCCGCGAAGGCGGCGGTGCAGAGAAAATACCGATGTGTGGAGTGCCCTATCATTCCGCGGAGGGTTACATCCAGCGGTTGATTGAGAAAGGGTACAAAGTCGCGATCTGCGAGCAGATGGAAGATGCTTCTGTCACCAAAGGCATGGTGCGGCGGGAAATCGTTCGGGTCGTCACGCCGGGGACCATCATGGACGGCAAGGTCGTGCACGACAAATCGAACAATTACATGGTGTGCGTTACGGAAGCGGGCGGATTGATGTCTTTATCGGCATGCGATCTGTCCACAGGTGAGCTTTATGTGACATCAGTGCCATCTTCGGAGGAATGGCTGCGGGATGAGATTGGCCTTTATGAGCCTTCCGAGATCATTGGGGACGCTTCCCTTCTTGATATCATCTCATCTCAGGCGCTTCCAGGCAGCCGCAACATTGTCTATACGGCTTGGGATCGTAGGGAGGACGCATTGGTTCGCTCCCAATTCGGAGAACCGGCCTGGGCCCGCCTGGAAGAGGAGCGAAGAGCCTGCATATCCCTGCTGATCTCGTATTTAAGCGAGACGCAGAAGCGGTCACTGGGACAGCTGACGCAGATTGCTTCCTACGAACCGGGACAATACATGGTTCTGGATCCATTCACCAGACGCAACTTGGAGCTGGTTGAGACAGTTCGTGAGCGTTCAAAGAAAGGTTCGCTCCTGTGGCTTCTGGATCGCACGGAAACCTCGATGGGAGCCAGACTCCTGCGGCGGAGAATCGATAAACCGCTGCTGTCCCGCAGCCGGATTGAAGAGCGGCTGGAGGCTGTTGAGCATTTGTATAACCAGTACATACTGCGTGAAGATCTGCGGATGGCGCTTAAAGAGATATACGATCTGGAACGGTTGGTCGGCCGGATTGCGTTTGGCAGCGCGAACGGACGGGATTTGAACGCGCTCAAGCTGTCGTTAAGACAAATTCCTTCCCTGAAAGAGCTGTGTGCCCATTCGGCTTCCGAGACGCTGCGGCGGGTGGCTGCGGATACGGATATTTGTGACGATCTGTGTGAACTGATCGAGAATGCGATTGTTGATGAACCGCCGGTGTCCGTGCGTGACGGAGGCATCATCAAGCCGGGCTATCACGAGCGGCTGGATGAGTTTCGTGAAGCGAGCACCAGCGGCAAACGCTGGATCGCCGAGCTGGAAGCGAAGGAACGCTCGGCTACGGGGATCAAGTCGCTGAAGATCGGTTACAACAAGGTGTTTGGCTATTATATCGAGGTGACCAAGTCCAATCTGTCTTCCCTGCCGGAAGGCCGGTACGAACGCAAGCAGACGCTGGCGAACGCGGAGCGTTATGTCACGCCCGAGCTGAAGGAGAAGGAAGGTCTGATCCTGGAGGCGCAGGAAAAGATGGTGGATATGGAGTACGCCCTCTTTACCGAGCTCAGGGACAAGCTGAATACCCAAGTAAGCCGGTTGCAGAAGCTCGCTGAGCGCATTGCAGAGATCGACGTCTACCAATCGCTCGCTGCGGTCAGCGCGGAATACCGGTTCGTGAAGCCGGAACTGAGCGAAGGTTATGATTATATCGTTGAAGGCGGTCGTCATCCTGTTGTAGAAGCCGTCATGAAGGATTCATCGTTTATCGCGAACGGAACGGATTTGCGCAAGGACGGCTCCTCGATCCTGCTTATTACCGGTCCGAATATGGCTGGAAAAAGCACGTACATGCGCCAGGTTGCCTTATTATCGATTCTGGCCCAGATGGGCTGTTTTGTCCCGGCAGAGCGTGCGGTTGTCCCGCTGGTCGACCGGATCTTTACTCGCATCGGGGCGGCTGACGATCTGATCGGCGGTCAGAGCACCTTCATGGTAGAGATGGCGGATATTCAGGTCATGACGGAAAAAGCGACGCCCCGCAGCCTGATCATCATTGATGAGCTTGGACGCGGTACGTCGACGAGTGAAGGCATGGCAATCGCACAAGCCGTGATTGAGTATGTGCATGACCATATCGGCTGCAAGGCATTGGTATCAACGCATTTCCATGAGCTTGCCCATCTACAGGAAAGCCTTGGCGGTCTTAAAAATTATTCCATGGCGGTTCAGGAAAGCGGAGACAAAGTGCATTTCCTCCGCAAGCTGATCCCTGGCGCAGCCGACAGCAGCTACGGCATTTACTGTGCGAGATTAGCCGGCTTGCCCGGCAGTATCATTGACCGCGCCTATGGGCTGCTGCAGGGCCTGGAGATGGCTTCGCTGGCCGCGGTGGCATCAGAGCAAGGGGTTGTGATGCAGCGCGAGCAGCCAACTGCCGCACCTCCGTCCGATGAAAGACGAAGCGGACCGGAAGCTGTGTATGAGCATCGAGAAGATACAACGCTGTATACTGAAGGCTTGGGCGGTGCTAACCAGAAAGGCGGCGTGGTGCAGCTCTCCATTTTTGGCGAGGAGGAAGTGCCTGAATCGAGTGCTAAGCCTGGTAAGGATCAGCACTCGATGCCGCAGGAAGCCTCTCAAGATCCTGCGATCAAGAGCCTCATTGATGCTGTTAAGGGCGCGGACGTGATGAATATGACGCCGCTTCAGGCCATGCAGTTCCTGAATGACTTGAAGCTTCAAGCGAAGGATATGTGATTTAGCATAGGAATGAAATGAAACGGAGGTAGGAACGATGGGGATTATTCGGATTTTGGACGAGCATATTGCAAACCAGATTGCTGCCGGTGAGGTGGTGGAGCGACCTGCCTCCGTTGTGAAGGAGCTAGTCGAGAACGCCATTGATGCCGGGAGCACCAAGATTGACGTAACGGTTGAAGAAGGCGGACTGGACAGCATTCGCGTGACGGATAACGGTGCCGGCATTGATCCGGAGGATTGCGAGACGGCTTTTTATCGTCATGCAACGAGCAAAATCGCTGAAGGCCGCGATTTGTTCCAAATCACCAGCCTTGGATTCAGGGGCGAAGCCCTGCCATCCATTGCGGCTGTATCCAAGGTACGTCTGGTTACCTCCAATGCTCAGGATGGGCGGGGACGTGTGATCGAGATCGAAGGCGGTCATCTGCGCGTGAACGAAGAGACGGCCGCACCCAGAGGAACGGATTTCCTCGTGAAGGAATTGTTCTTTAATACGCCGGCAAGGCTGAAATATATGAAAACAATCCAAACGGAGCTGGGGCACATATCCGACTATCTGTACCGTCTGGCCCTCTCCCGGCCGGATATTGCCTTTACGCTTAGGCACAATGGAAACTCGCTGCTGCAGACGCTGGGCAATGGCGATGCCCTTCAGGTCATTGCGGCCATATACGGTACCCAATCGGCCAAAGCGATGCTGCCGTTTGAAGCGGAGAATATGGATTATACGTTAAGCGGATATATCAGCCGCCCGGATTATACGCGAGCAAACCGTAACGGCATGTCGCTCATCATTAACGGGCGGTATATTCGGAATTACGGCTTAATGCAGGCGATTTTGAGAGGTTATCATACGCTGCTGCCGATCAACCGGTTTCCGCTCGTTGTCATTCAGCTGTCCATGCACCCCTCGTTGATCGATGTGAATGTGCATCCATCCAAGCTGGAGGTGCGGTTCAGTAAAGAGCAGGAGCTGTTCGCTTTTGTGGAGGAAGAGATTCGCAAGGTGCTGCAGCAGGAAATTTTAATTCCACGTCCGGCCAAACAAAATATTGGCAAAAGCGACAACGCCTATATCCAGGAACAGCTGCAATTTTCTTCTGCGCAAGGTCGTGTCTCTGCAATCGGTAGCGGTAATGAACGGGATATCGCGATCCCAGGAAGCGGCGAGCTTTCCACTGGTGGAAACATGCCTCTCCATGCGTCACCTGCGTCGACACGGCCGGAGGGTCAGGTATTCACTCAGTCTGAGTCCAATATCAAGCAGACTTATGGGGCCGGAGCAGCAGGAACAGCTGCCACCTCGCAAATGCGGGAAACGGCAGCAGCTTCTTCTTACCGCAATGATTACCGCAATGAGACTAGGGGGAATGCCGGAATTCCTGCCATAACGAAGGAGTGGCTGCAGGCGGCCTCAGGACCGGCTCCCGAGATTCCGCCATTTCCGGAGCTTACGCTGATCGGCCAGCATCACGGCACCTATCTTATAGCGCAGAATGATACCGGGCTGTACCTGATTGATCAGCATGCCGCACATGAGCGGATTAACTACGAGTATTACTATGAACAGTTTGGCAACCCGGCAGACGCATCCCAGGAGCTGCTGCTGCCGATTACGCTCGAATTCACGCCCTCGGAATCGGAGAAGGTGAAGGAACGGCTGCATTGGTTTGAGAAGGTTGGCGTTTATATGGAGTTTTTTGGCGGCCATACCTTCCTGGTTCGTTCCCATCCGTTCTGGTTCCCTAAGGGCGACGAGAAGGCCATTATCGAAGAGATGGCTGAATGGGTGCTGAGCGAACGCAATATTGATATCGCCAAGCTGAGAGAAACCTCGTCGATCATGTGTTCCTGCAAGGCTTCCATCAAAGCCAATCAGAAGCTGACGGAGCAGGAGGCGATGACGTTGATTCAGCGTTTGGGCGCCTGCCGGCAGCCATACACATGTCCGCATGGACGACCGATCGTGGTTTCGTTCTCAGCTTATGATTTGGAGAAAATGTTTAAACGCGTGATGTAACAGCAAGGAGGACCTTCATGATTATAACAACTGGAGAAGCGGAAGCGCCGGACATTGTGGAGCGCGCGAGGTGTTTAGCCCAAGAAATCGGCTGCCGTTATGTCCAGCGCGGCGGTCATTCATTGCGAAAATTAGCCCGCAGGTTCGGAGACGATGACGTGCTGGTCGTACTGAACGGACATGTACGTCTAAGCGGACCGGATGGGGCGGTCATGGAATTTCATCCGAGTATGGGGTTTGTCCGATTGAAACGCGTGCTGAGCGGAAAACCCGATCCCATGCTGGAGGCTTCCGGAATGGAGGAAGGGGATTCCGTACTGGACTGTACGGCCGGGCTTGGAGCCGATTCCCTGGTATTCTCGGGCAAGGGCGGGGCCAGCAGTCAAATCACTGCCCTGGAGAGCTCACTGCCCTTGTATGCGCTGCTGAAAGAAGGGCTGCGGACCTATGAAAGCCATCTGGAGGCCAGTGATCAGGCGATGAGGCGAATCGTGGTCAGGCACAGCCATCACCTGGATTATTTGAAATCGTTGCCGGACCGGAGCGTAGACATTGTTTATTTTGATCCGATGTTCCGTGAACCGATCGCCGAATCGGCTTCGATCCATCCTCTAAGACATTATGCAAATGGGGAGCCGCTGGAAATGGAAAGTGTGAGAGAAGCGGTTAGGGTCGCGCGCAAAACCGTCGTGATGAAGGAAGCGCGATCCAGCGGAGAGTTTGAGCGGCTTGGCTTTACATTGCCTGAACGGGGAAAATCGAAAATAACGTACGGAGTGATTTCCATTGACAGATGAAACCAAACCGAAACTGCTTGTTCTCATCGGACCAACAGCTGTAGGTAAAACCAAAATGAGCATTGAGATCGCGAAGAAATTCGGATGTGAGATTATCTCCGGCGATTCGATGCAGGTATACCGGGGCATGGATATCGGAACGGCCAAAATTTCCGTGGAGGAAATGGAAGGCGTTCCTCACCATCTCATTGATATTCACGAGCCCGATCACCCCTATTCGGTAGCCGAATTTCAGGAGCAGAGCCAGAGGCTCATTACGGAGATTACGCAGCGGGGGAAACTTCCTTTTATTGTTGGGGGAACCGGGCTTTACGTGGAGTCGGTGTGTTACGGCTATCAGTTTAGCGAGACGGGAGCGGATGAAGTTTTTCGGGAAGAGCAGTTCCGCTATGCCAACGAACATGGAGCCGAGGCTCTTCATCAAAAATTGGCAGAGGTTGATCCTGAAACAGCCGAGCGGCTTCACCCTAATGACCTACGTCGGGTCGTTCGTGCTTTAGAAGTATTTCATGTGACCGGCGTCCCACTTTCGACCCAACTGGCACCTCAAACCAAGCAATCTCCCTATGACTTATGCTTGGTCGGTTTGACAATGGACAGGCAAATGCTATATAACCGTATTGAAGAGCGAATTGATCTTATGCTGAGCCAGGGACTTGTTGATGAGGTGGCGGCGCTCATGAACAAAGGGTTCGCTCCGGGGCTTGTATCCATGCAAGGGCTGGGTTACAAGGAAATCGTTTCGTACCTTAGCGGGGAGTTCAGCTACGAGGAGGCCGTCGTGCTGCTTAAGCGCGATACACGCCGTTTCGCTAAGCGGCAGCTATCTTGGTTTCGCCACATGAAGGACATCGAGTGGGTAGACGTCACCGACTCGGGAAATTTTTCTGCGAACTATCAAAAAATCCGTGCTATAATAGCAGGAAAGTTTCACTGAAATCTTGAATATATTTTCAAAACAATCTAAATGAACCATTGGGGGTACGGCTAATGAACAAGTCCATTAACATCCAAGACACGTTCTTGAACCAACTGCGCAAAGAGAACATTCCGGCCACGGTATACCTTACAAACGGCTTTCAGATCCGTGGAACGATCAAAGCTTTTGACAATTTTACCATCGTGATTGACAGCGACGGCCGTCAGCAAATGGTGTACAAGCATGCTATCTCCACGTTCATGCCGCAGCGTAATGTGTCCCTGATGCAGGATAACAGCAGCGAACAATAGATTTTAGAATGGATTTATAAAGAGCAGAATCATACCGTAAATGATTAATTTGAAACTTTTTGGCTTATATTTCGTTTAGCTTATAAGGAGTGCAGAGAGCAACCTGAGAAGGTTGTTCTTTTCTTTCCGAGGCATGACTTGAGTCAGAAGGCTTGATCCCGCAAGGGAGTAAGGAGGGGGACAAATGGCTGGAAAAGATAATCAGATGTCACGGTTGAACAAAAACAAAGACAACCCGAAGACATCCAAAACCACGAAACCGAATGCGAAGAAGAAAAAAGGCAAAGGAAAGCGAATTGCATGGGCATTGTTTTTTACGGCTGTCATTGCGATCTTCTGTGCACTTGCAGGTTATTTGTTCATCTTGATCAGCGGTGAAAAGCTGCTGGAGCAGAATCAGGATAAGCTGACCGCTTACGGTACTTCCAAGGTATATGACCGTAATGGCACACTGATGGGCGAACTGTCCCTTCAGAAGAGTGATCCTGTGAAGTACGAGGATATTCCGGAGCTGTTGGTACAAGCATTTATTGCAACAGAAGATAAACGGTTCATGGAGCATAACGGCGTAGACATGTGGTCGATCGGCCGCGCAGCGGTAAAGGATGTCATGGCCCGTTCCATGGTCGAAGGCGGAAGTACGATCACGCAGCAGCTGGCGAAGAACATATTCCTGACAAGGGATAAAACATTCTTCCGGAAGGCGACTGAAATGTCGATCGCGCTGGCGCTTGAGCGTAAGCACAGTAAACAGGAAATTATTGAGATGTACTTGAACCGGATTAACTTCGGGGGGCCTTATTACGGCATTAAAGCCGCGTCCGAGCGTTATTTCGGCGAATCAGATCTGAAAAAACTGGAGATATGGGAAATAGCAACACTGGCGGCAATGCCGAAGGGGCCGTCCCGATATAATCCGCTCAAGAACCCGGAGCTCTCCAAAGAGCGTCGTGCGGTGGTATTGACTTTGATGGAACAGCAGGGTTATATCACGGCCGAAGAGGCGGCGAAAGCCAAGAAAGTGGACTATGCGTATACACCGCCTGAAAGACAACAGAAATATACAGCGTTTATCGACTATGTAATGGAAGAAGCCGAAGAAAAATGGGGCCTCACCGAGGACGATGTTAATATTGGCGGTTATCAGATTTACACAACGATGGACGTGAATGCCCAGACGGCAATGGAAGAAGAGTTCAAGAATCCGGAAAACTTTGAAAAAGGTCCTGATGACGTACCCGTTGAGGGCTCCATGGTCATCATTAACCAGGAGACCGGCGGTATCGTAGCGATGTCGGGTGGACGAGAATATACCCGCGGCGGGTTTAGCCGGGCTACCGACAGCCGTCGTCAGCCGGGCTCCGCCTTGAAGCCGATTGTATCGTACGCACCGGCGCTGGAATCCGGGAAGTTTACGAAGGACTCCAGATTGAGTAATAAACAGCAATGTTTTGGCACCAACTATTGCCCAAGAAACCTGCACGGATATTCAGAGACGATTGGTATGCCGGAAGCGATTCAGCGTTCCGAGAACATTCCGGCCGTATGGCTGTTGAACCAAATCGGCGTAAAAACCGGATTCGAGTTCGCTCAGAGTCTCGGCATCAAGATGACCGAAGGCGACGCGAACTTATCCCTGGCCCTCGGCGGAATGAATACCGGTACGAACACATTCGAGATGGCACAAGCTTTCAGCGCCTTTGCTAATGGCGGAGAATTTAAAGAGGCTTTTGCAATCAAACAGATTAAAGATAACAAAGGCAAGGTTGTGCATGAGAACAAAGGCAGCAAAGGGAAGCGCGTGATGAGCGCTTCGACGGCTTCGCAAATGACAGACATGATGAAGCGCGTTGTAGAGGACGGAACGGGTAGAAATGCCCGGATCAGTCGTCCGGTAGCCGGTAAGACCGGAACCACGCAGAGCGGCTATAAGGGCGTCAGCTCAAACCGCGACGTATGGTTTGTCGGATATACGCCGGAGTTAACCGCAGCTGTGTGGATGGGCTATGATAACCCAGACCGGCAGCATCTGCTGAAACGAAGCAGTTCGATCTCAGCTTCCTTATGGGGCAAAGTGATGGAGAAGGCTGTTCAAGGCTATGAAGCGAAGAGCTTCCCGAGTACCGAGCCGGTAAAGCCGCCTGTTGAAGAAACGACATTAACCGCAGTCAGCGGTTTGACGGGCTCCTATAACGGAGAGACTCAGACCGTATCACTGAGCTGGAATCCGGTTCAGGGCAACGTGCAATACCGCGTGTATCGTAAGGAAACGTCGGAATCGGAATACACCCCGATTCTCGATGCCTTAATTGGTACGTCCATTGAGGATTTGAGTGCAATGGAGGGATTGACCTATGATTATTATGTGACTGCTATAGACCCGTCTACGAGCCAGGAGTCGGCACCTTCGAACCTCCTGCAGATTGTGGCCGTTTCCGAGGAATTGCCGCCTGAGGATCTTGAACCCGATCCGGGGGACATCCAGGAACCGCCTCCGGTTGATGAAGGTGACAACGGAGCAGGCAATGAGTTCCCTCCTGGGAATGAGAATGGCAACGGGAACGGAAATGGCAACGGTAATGATAATGGTAATGGCGAGCCAGGCAATGGGAATGGTGAAGGCCCAGGCAATGGCAATGGTAACGGTAATGGAACGAACCCTCCTGACAATGGAAACGGAGCCGGGAATGGCCAAGATGGTCAAAATCCTGGCAATGGATCTGATGGCTCAGGAGATGGATCTAACCATGGTGACACAGGCACTGGAGGAACCGACAGTGATTCGGGTGATATTCCTACGGTACCGGGAACCATTGTGGATCCGTCAGATCCGGTTGATGGTTCTGACCAGTTCCAAGATAGTCCATAATGAACTTGAGAGCCTCCGCATGATTGCGGAGGCTTCTTTGTTTTGAGTGTGATACCCAAATGTGGTAAGCTGGGAATACGAATGGGGAGGAAAAGTTCCATGAAACGTAAATTCGGAGATCGGGCGAATTGGCGCCGTATCACCCGCCGGCACTTCACTTCCCGGTATGTGGAATGTGAGCAGTTTACAGGGTATCTCACGTTATATACCATATATGGCCTGAAAGAACCGTTATGGAAGACGTATGGCCGTCATACTTACCGAATCGCGGACAAAGGCTATTCATGGCTGCAGTATTATCCGAAGGACAGCCATTTCATCGTGACCGCCATGTTTGATGACAAACGCAATATTGTTCAATGGTACATCGATATTTGCAAGAAACAGGGGGTAACCGATCAGGGTGTTCCTTGGTTTGACGATCTGTATTTGGACGTTGTGGTCGTCAAGAATGGTGAAGTGTTCTTGCTGGATGAAGATGAGCTTGAGGATGCCCTAGGGCGGAATGACATTACCCGGGATGACTACAGGCTGGCCAAGGTGACCGCACGGAATCTGCTTCGGGCCATCGACGCGCATGAATTCCCTTACTTTATGATGTCTCTGAAGCACCGCGACCAGTTATTTCATAATGGAGAGTTCAGGAGGAAGAAATAATGCGTCAGGAAATACATAAGAGTCTGTCTCAAACAGGCACGAAGAAGAGAGCATGGTATCGGCGAGGGATGATTACCCTGCTCTCTCTCGTTGTTCTTGGAGTGCTATGGTCAGGTTATGCATATTGGAAGATCGAAAGTGCCGTCAGCAGTCCGTCGGAGAAAGCGGATGTCGGCATTATCCTGGGCGCTTCCATGTGGGGAGATCAGCCAAGTCCGGGGCTTCGCGAGCGGCTCGAGCATGCGCTAGTTGAATACCATGCAGGCCGTTTTGATACCTTCATCGTTTCTGGCGGCCTCGATAAGCCGGGGTATCCATATACCGAAGCCGAAGGAATGCGAAATTTCTTGGTTGACGCGGGCGTACCGGAGGAACGGATCTTCCTGGAGAACGAAGCAACGAGCACTTACGAGAATTTGCTCTTCAGCCAAGCGATTATGGAGGAGCATGGGTGGAACACTGCCATTATAATAACCCATGACTATCACGGGACGAGAGCGATGGAGGTTGCAACAACCCTTGGTTACGATCATCCTTCTATGTCGCTGACGGAATCTATCGTTTTGCCGATGGCTAAACACAAGTCTAGAGAAGTGCTGGCTTATACGAAATGGACGGCCGATCGGCTGTTGATCGCCATGGGTGTCCTATGAGGACGAAACTTCTAATAAGCAGGCTGTAAATAGAATACATTGGAATAGATAGTCAGCCCTTTGGTAAAGAGGTGAGGAGCAATGAACGGGCGTGTAACGGCCGCTAACGGCCGATCTGAAGGACGGCCATCCAGGCAGATTAATGTCGTGCTCCGCAGCGCGGAACCTCCACTCATCAGCAGTGCGGTTCCGGAACGCGAACCGGCCCCTTCGCCAAACCCTGTTTCCCAGCACAGTCTATTCCAGGAAATACAGAAAGAGCTGGATCAACTGGTAGGTCTCGAACAAATCAAAGACCTGGTATTTGAAATCTATGCATTGCTTCAAGTGGCCCAGATGCGTTTGGAAGCAGGCTTATTAAGTGGCGGTCATGTGTACCATATGATTTTTAAAGGAAACCCCGGAACTGGGAAAACCACAGTCGCTCGTATCGTGGCAAAGCTGTTCCAGAAGATGGGCGTGCTTAATAAGGGTCATCTAGTCGAAGTGGAGCGGGCCGATCTCGTAGGTGAATATATCGGTCACACGGCACAAAAGACCAGAGAATTGGTCAAAAAAGCGCTTGGAGGAATTCTGTTCATCGATGAGGCTTACAGTTTGGCGCGCGGTGGTGAGAAGGATTTTGGCAAGGAAGCGATCGATACGCTGGTTAAGGCGATGGAGGATCATAAAAACCAGTTCATTCTTATTCTGGCAGGCTATAGCGATGAGATTGATTTTTTTATGGATTCGAATCCCGGCCTGTATTCCCGTTTTCCGATCCAGATGGACTTCCCGGATTACAATTTGGATCAATTGATCCAGATTTCGGAGCTGATGGCAAAGGAGAGGGATTATATCTTGATGCCGCAGTCGCTGAGCAAGCTCAAGGAACACCTGCAGATGGAGAAGGATCATGGACTGCACGCCTTCAGTAATGCGCGTTATGTACGGAATGTCATCGAGAAATCGATAAGGAATCAATCGGTTCGGCTGCTAAATCAGTACGTAACCGGAAACCCCGGCAAGCTTGAGCTTATGACCCTGCGGCCGGAGGACTTTAAGTTAAATGGAAAAATACAATGATTTTAAGCTTGTCTTCGAACATAATGAAGGGGTAACGCTGCTTTCTTTGGATCATAATGTGTATTGCAGGCAGCAGCGGTTAGTTAAATTAGGAGATGTAATGATAGAAGGAGTTGGCTATATGACAAATATAACGCATGATACCCGGACAGAGATCGAAGATAAAGCCGTTTTGGTCAGTTTGGTGACGGATGCAGTTAAACGTACAGGAATTAATCCGGAACACTCGCTGCAGGAGCTGGTTCAGCTAGCTGAAACCGCTGGAGTGGAGGTGCTGGATGTCATTACGCAGAATCGCGAAGTTCCGGATTCCAAGTGGTTTATCGGCAAAGGGAAGGTCGAAGAACTGCGCATGGCGATTGATGGGTTGGGCGCAACAACAGCCATATTTGATCAGGAATTATCCGGCGCACAAGTACGAAATCTGGAAGAATCACTCGATGTGAAAATTATCGACCGTACTCAATTGATACTGGATATTTTCGCTCAACGTGCGAAGACCCGTGAGGGGATTATTCAGGTGGAGTTAGCACAGCTTACTTATTTGCTCCCGCGGTTGTCGGGACATGGTAAGAATCTGTCCAGGCTCGGGGCGGGGATCGGGACACGTGGACCAGGGGAAAGTAAACTCGAAACCGACCGCCGGCATATTCGTGACAGAATCAGCGACCTGAAGCGGCAGCTGGATGAAGTCACAAGGCATCGTACGCTCCATCGGGAGCGGCGGAAGAAGAGCGGTGCCGTACAGGTTGCTCTAGTCGGTTATACCAATGCCGGCAAGTCAACATTGTTAAACCGGTTAACGGCCGCAGATGTTTATATCCAAGATCAATTATTTGCTACGCTGGACCCCACTTCGCGCGTGTTGGAGCTGCCTAGCGGCAAGGAAGTTGTGCTAACGGATACCGTGGGATTTATACAGAACCTTCCTCATGATCTGGTAGCCGCGTTCCGTGCGACGCTGGAAGAAGCCAACGAAGCCGATCTGATTCTTCATGTCGTAGATGCTTCGTCCCCGATGCGGGACGAACAGATGGCTGTCGTTCAATCCATACTTCAGGATCTGGGGGCGGCGGATAAACCGCAGATCGTTCTGTTTAACAAGAAGGACGCATGTGAACCGGATCAGCTAGAGATGCTGCCTACAGGGGATGGTCAATTAAAGATTAGTGCGTATCAAGATCAGGATTTGGAAATGGTTCGTGAAGCGATTCAGGACCAGCTGTCTGGAGGGAACGTGACGTTCCGGATTCCGGCAGACCGTGGCGATCTGAACTCGGTTGTATACCGTGTCGGAGACGTGCTGGAGCAGTCTTTTGATGAGAATGATATCCTCTATGAGGTGCGAATCAATAAAGCGGATTATGAGAAAATGGGTTACTTGCTCCATGATTACGTCCAGAACGGATCTTAGGTACCAATAGGAATCGTAGTGTAAGCCCCTGTATGGGGCTTATATTGCGTGTTCAGGGTGCTCAAGCATTGCGAGTTCTATGAAATAAAAATATGTGTTAAGATGTGAGACATCATGTGTAAAAGAGGAGAGAGCAGTTGGTCATGGCAAGATTTTCGCAAGATATACTTGAATTGAGCAGTGAGATTGAGTCCAAAATCGGACAGCGTTTACGGGAGATCGATAATATCGTTGATTTTAATCAGTGGAAGGTGATCGATGCTTTCCAGAAGTTTCAGGTGAGTGATTTTCATTTTGCGGCTTCAACCGGGTATGCATACAATGATCGCGGCCGTGAAGTGCTGGATGAAGTCTACGCAGACGTATTTGGAGCCGAATCTGCCCTGGTCAGGCCGCATTTTGCTTCCGGTACCCATACGATCTCAACCGCACTGTTTGGTGTGTTAAGACCGGGAGATGAGCTGTTGTATATTTCGGGTCGTCCCTATGACACCCTCCATAAAGTGATAGGCGAACCCGGGGACGGCAGCGGATCCCTTCGAGATTTTGGAATCGGTTATCAGGAGGTTGCGCTAACAGAACAAGGGGAAATCGATTGGGAGCGGGTAGAGAAGGCAATCACGTCTTCAACCAAGGTTATTGGTATCCAGCGTTCCCGTGGATATGATTGGCGTTCTTCGTTCACGGTATCCCAGATTGGTGACATGGTAAACCGGATTCGGTCCATTCGCCCGGATTTGATTATTTTCGTTGATAACTGTTACGGTGAGTTTACGGAGCGATTGGAACCGACGGAGGTTGGCGTTGATCTGATGGCGGGGTCGCTTATCAAAAACCCTGGCGGCGGCATTGCCGAAACCGGCGGTTACATATGCGGTAAAGCAGCCTATGTGGATAAGGCAGCCTATCGGCTGACTGCTCCCGGCATCGGACGTGAAGTAGGGGCTATGCTGGGAACGACCAGAGGCATTTATCAGGGATTATTCCTGGCACCATCCACGGTTGGCCAAGCGGTCAAGGGCAGCATTTATGCCGCCGCGATGTTTGAGGCAGTGGGGTTCACAACCAAGCCGGGCTGGCAGGATGAGCGGACCGATTTGATTCAGGCCGTATCGTTTACCGGAGCGGATCATCTGATCGCTTTTGTACAGGGGATTCAGCGGGCGGCGGCAGTCGACAGTCATGTGGTGCCAGAGCCTTGGGATATGCCTGGATATGAACATCCTGTAATTATGGCGGCAGGTACGTTCATCCAGGGAGGAAGCCTCGAATTATCCGCGGATGCGCCAATCCGATCACCTTATATCGGGTATATGCAAGGTGGCTTGACCTACTCTCATGTTAAATATGGTGTGCTTATGGCACTCCAAAGCATGAAAGATCGTAATTTGTTGTGAGTTATCCTTACATGCGGTTGACGTGGTTGATCAGGAAATGTACAATAAGATCAGAATAGACCACTTGGAAGGTTGATGAGATATGGGTGATGAGATTCGGAGGAATATGGCATTATTTCCGATAGGCATTGTTATGAAGCTTACGGATTTATCCGCCAGACAAATTCGCTATTATGAGCAGCATAACTTAATTGTCCCAGCCCGTACGTCGGGCAACCAACGCCTGTTTTCCTTCAATGATGTGGAGCGACTGCTAGAGATTAAGGCTTTGATTGAAAAAGGTGTTAATATCGCCGGCATTAAGCAGGTAATGAACCCTGTCACGAAAGAGTCTGAAGAGGCTACTGTCATTACTCCTGATACCGAGAACAGACGCCGTGAGATGTCGGAGTCCCAGTTGCGACGTTTGCTGAAGCAGGAATTGATTACCGCTAGAAGACCGGGTCAGGTTTCATTGATTCAAGGGGAATTATCCCGGTTTTTTAATAAATAAGGATTGCCATGCTGTAATTCTTCATTAATTCTAGTTTTTTATTTAAAAAGGAGAGGATAAAGTGAGTTATACCAGAGAGGACATTCTACGTATTGCCAAAGAAGAAAATGTTCGATTTATCCGCTTGCAATTTACAGATTTGCTTGGAACGATTAAAAATGTTGAGATTCCTGTAAGCCAGCTGCCTAAAGCGCTTGATAATAAAATGATGTTCGACGGTTCGTCCATCGAAGGTTATGTACGTATTGAAGAATCCGATATGTATCTGTACCCGGATCTGGATACCTTCATGATCTTTCCATGGGTATCCGAGGATCGTGTCGCACGTCTGATCTGCGATGTCTACATGCCTGACGGCACTCAGTTCGCAGGAGATCCGCGCGGCATTCTGAAGAGAGCGCTGAAAGAAGCTGAAGAGATGGGCTTCACTTCTATGAATGTCGGTCCGGAGCCAGAATTCTTCCTGTTCAAAACCGATGAAAAAGGCAACCCTACCCTGGAGCTTAATGACCAAGGCGGATACTTTGACCTTGCGCCTACGGATCTTGGCGAGAACTGCCGCCGCGATATCGTACTGACACTGGAAGAGATGGGCTTTGAAATCGAAGCTTCTCACCATGAAGTTGCTCCTGGCCAGCACGAAATCGACTTCAAGTATGCCGATGCGATCAAAGCAGCTGACCAGATTCAAACATTTAAATTGGTAGTTAAGACGATTGCTCGTCAGCATGGACTGATTGCAACATTTATGCCAAAACCGCTATTCGGCGTGAACGGCTCTGGTATGCACTGTAACCAATCGCTCTTCAAAGGAAGCGAGAACGCGTTTGTCGACGAGAGTGATGAGCTTGGCTTGAGCGTAACGGCTCGTAACTATATGGCGGGTATTCTTAAGCATGCACGCGCGTTTGCTGCGATCACGAACCCAACGGTGAACTCGTACAAGCGTCTCGTGCCTGGTTACGAAGCACCTTGCTACGTAGCATGGTCTGCAAGTAACCGCAGCCCAATGATTCGAATTCCTGCATCCCGTGGCCTTAGCACGCGTATTGAGGTGCGTAACCCGGATCCGGCGGCTAACCCGTATCTGGCTTTGGCTGTCATGCTGAAAGCAGGTTTGGATGGCGTGAAGCGCGAGCTGTCGCTCCCGTCTCCAATCGACCGTAACATCTATGTGATGACGGAAGAAGAGCGTATTGAGGAAGGCATCCCTAGCTTGCCGGCAAACCTGAAAGAAGCCATTAACGAGTTGATTCGCAGCGAAGTCATTTCCGATGCGCTCGGGGATCATGCGCTGGCTCACTTCTACGAGCTGAAAGAAATCGAATGGGACATGTACCGCACGCAAGTTCATCAGTGGGAACGCGATCAGTACATTACAATGTATTAATAGAGGAATCCCTTGCGCCGTAAGGCGTGAGGGGTTTTTGTTTTTCCAATGAATATGATCAAACAGGCATATGGAATATTAGTCAGGTTTCATATAAAGTTAGTGGAGTAGGGGAAATGCTGCTGTGGTAAGTGGAACAACGAAGGAGGCCCGTAAATGGCAACTCTAAGTGACCACGAAGAGAAGGGAACTCGGGCAGTGTTCGCGTTTATATCTCGTATTCCTGGTGAGGATGAAGGATGCCAGATCAATTTTAAGTTTTTTCAGGCTAACCGAATCATTTATGATTTGAATTTTGGGTGGACGAATTTGACAATCCGGAATTATATTTCGGTAACTGCTGAATTTCCGCTTGAGTATTTAAATGGTTTTAAATTAGATGGTTTATTTATGTCTTTCGAAAAACATTTATACCAGCTGAGCTGGGAGCCAAAGGAACAAGAAGGAATCTATCAGTTGCATTTTTACGGATCGGAACAGGATTTTCAGTTAACCGCCGACATAGAATCCATTCGAAGATTTGGTTCTCAATTTAAACAGGCCTGGGATGAGGCTCCGTTAGTTTAGTAGCAATGGCAATAGATTTTGGTTTATGATTTTGGAGAACCGTTCAGGAATGCAGCCAATACAGAATCGCCCTCCATAAAAGGGAAGATTCTTTTTTTATTTTTCGAAAAAAGGGAACCTTTACTCACTTCCATGACTCTAATTAGACGAGGTGAATCGGTTGGAGCTGGAATACTTGAAGCAGATGACGGTGATGGACACCCAGACACTGGATAAAATCATGAACTTATACGGAAATGATATCTGGAATTACGCTTATTTTCTGACCAAACAGCAAGCACTGGCTGACGATATTGCTCAAGAGGTGTTTATTAAAGCTTATTTTGGCATACATACCTTTCGCGGTCGGGCGACGCTAAAAACGTGGCTGCTTACAATTACAAGACATACCGCGTTTCGATATAAACAGACTTTTTTCTTTCGGAATGTGACCCTTAAGGACAGACTGCACACAGATGCGTCAAGTCGGTCCGCGGAATTGGAATATCTGGACGGGCAGTTCACGGATGAAATATGGGCCATGATTATGACCTTACCCAGGAAGTTCAGGGAGGTGTTGATCCTGGATCTTTACTATGAGATGTCAATAAATCAGATTGCGGAGTTCCTTAACCTAGCGGCGGGTACCGTGAAATCCAGACTGTATCGGGCAAGGAAAAAAGTACAGAACCTGTTGAAGGAGAATGGCGATGAATGAGGATAAACCAGACTGGTATTCCCGGGCTAAAAAAACTCCCTTTTCAGATGAAAAGTTCACATCTGAAATGAAAAAAAACGTGCATAGGTCCGTGATTTTCACCGACAGCAAGCCTAAACGTCGAAAGCACTTACAAGTTGGATTTGCTGGAGGGTTAATGCTTCTGATTATTTTAATTGCCTTTCAATTACCTTTTGGCAGAGAGGAACAACAGAGAGCAGGGACTTTACCTCCTGGTACGGAAGAGACAATCCGGGCACAAGGCGTAACGGATGAAGGAAGGTTAAGGGTTATTGCAGTTGGACAGGAAAAAATAACGACATTGGGAGCACCGAGCTGCTTCGGTATCGAAACGGATATGTCGTTTACCGGAAACTACAGCGTACAGTATAGTACTAACCAAGTTACAAATGAAGTAACTACGCTGGGGGATCTTACTTTTATTCAACCAACATCTGCTCCGGTTGATATGATTCGCCTGCCGTTTCAAGCTGCCGATGTATTTATACTCGCACCGCAATATAGGGACTGTCATGGTATACAAATCTATGCGTTCGCAGTGGAGCATGAAACGGGTAAAGCCGTCCAGCTCCGATTTCAGGATGAATCCTTGGTATCCTACTTTTCATATTATAGACCAGGTACTACTCCCATGGTTAAAGATAATAAGCTTGTTCTAGAGTCCACGGAGGGGCCGGGTGGGGAAGGTTCGCCGGATTATAAACCTAAGCGGATGTATCGACTGGATCTTAAGCAAGGCGTTATGGTGTTGGCAAACTAGCTAGGATCATGTTTCATTATCTATATAGAAAAAGCAATAGGTTACCATCCAATTAAGGGAGGTAACCTATTCTTCATAGATAGATATATGAAATTAGTGGACATCCCGGAAGAGTCCGATTACTTTACCGAGAATCGTAACATGGTTCAGGCGCAGTGGCTCGTAGGTAGGATTCTCCGGTTGCAATCGTACATGATCCTTCTCCTTATAGAAGGTCTTCACAGTTGCTTCGTCTTCCTCTGTCATCGCTACGACAATGTCGCCATTGTCTGCAGTTTGCTGCTGGCGAACAATGACATAGTCGCCGCTGTGAATGCCAGCTTCGATCATACTGTCACCAATAACCGACAACATGAACACCTTATCGTCGCCTACATAATGCTGTGGGAGTGGGAAGTAATCCTCAATGTTCTCCATGGCTGTAATAGGAACACCTGCAGTGACTTTTCCGACAACAGGCACTCTGGCAATGGTGTGAGTAAACAGGCTTGCGCTTTCGGACTCTTCTTGGCCAAGCAGTTCGATTGCTCTTGGTTTCGTAGGGTCACGGCGAATGAGGCCTTTCTTCTCCAAGCGGTCAAGATGTCCATGGACCGTTGAACTGGAAGCTAGTCCGACAGCCTCGCCGATTTCCCGGACAGAAGGCGGGTAACCCTTGCTACGAACTTCGTTGCGGATAAACTCTAAGATCGCCAGCTGGCGGCTGGATATTTTCGACATGCCGTATCAACCCCATTTAGTAACGTTTGGGAAAATTATAACATAGAACTTCCGTTCGTACAAACATAAGTTCTAAATAAAAATAGAACAAATGTTCTTTTTGGTATTGAATCAAACAAGTGTTCGTGTTAATATGAATCCATAAGAGAACACTTGTTTGGGAGATGATGATTCCATGTTGAAATACAGTACATACCGTAGCATTTATGAGAACGTTCCAGTGCAAACGAAGTCCTCCGAGACTTGGATCGATCAATTGAAGTCGAGAATGGCATCCATTCCTTTTATAAAGCTTTTATTCGTTCTGTTAATCGTAGCATCCTGCTGGACAGGGGCATATTCCGTTTTTGCCGGGGGGATGGATAAACCCACGGGGGAGAAGCAGGTTATTGTTCAATATGGCGATAGTTTGTGGCGGATTGCTTCCCTTCATAAACCGACAGATATGGATACGCGAGTATACCTGGATAGCATCCGAAGAATGAATGGATTGAAGGGTCCGGATATACAGGCAGGAGAGGTGTTGTCTTTACCGGTCTGGTAATGGGATGACACTACGAGAAACTCTTTCCTTATATATGTCCCTATTTCTCGCTTCATATTTGTAGGTTTGCCTGACGATGTGATTTCACGCAGTATAAGCGTGTTTATAATAGAAGATTATTGATTTCTTGACATAGAGGACTCATTTATAGGCATCATATGTTCATATTTGTTATTAATCAGAGTTTGCAAGGGTGCAGTTGCCTTGACAAGCTCTTTTTCACATGTTTAAGTTATACATGATATCGGAATTGGAGGAGAAGTCATGGACATCGATACTTTGGTTGAACGCATCAATGTGCTAGCAAGAAAACAGAAAAGTGAGGGATTGACCGCGGAAGAGCTCAAGGAACGGGCAGAGCTTCGGGAAATATACCTTAATAATATTCGAGGTAACTTTAGACAACAGCTGGAATCGATCGAATGGGTTGATGAAAATGAACAAAAAGGCGGCCCGCGATTAAAGCATTAGCCGATCAACTGGAACATGGATCTACAACCAGTGATTCATGACCAGATAGTAGGATAGAATTATAATACTTGGGGTGCCGATTATTCGAGGGAATCGAATACGGTTACCCCAAGTTTATATGGATTGGTAATATATTGAAATTTAATCCAGGGGGAACCATATGTCACGATCATGGGAAAGAAAAGTCAACAAAAATATGTCACAGCTCAACAAGCAGCGTAAGAAGCAGGGGCTGACCTCGTACCAAGGCTCTGCCGTTACTGATAAGCATGATGTATTTAAGGGACGTAAATATGTACTTCCGTTAGTGCTTGTTGCATTGGCTGGTGTGTATGCACTTCTTGGAACGGCGACGTCCGAGGCTGCAGGTGGAAGCAACGATGTACTGAACTGGGTAGGTGTCAGCTTGTACATTCTGTTAGCGCTTATGATTTTCTTACGCAAGCCTTATTTGAAGATTGAGCGTGCTTCCGTATCCACCATGAAGTTCAATCGGGAACGTCGACTGGCTGTATCGGATATCGAGAAGATCAAATTGGCTTCGGGTTCCGTCGTGATCCAGGGCAAGGGGAAAGCAGGCAACTGGGTATTCTCGCGTATGATGAATCTTTATGATACGAAAGCGATGGGCGAAAGATTAGAAGAGTTCGCAAAAACTCATCAAATTCCAGTTGAGCATAATTAACAAATAGAATAGATCACAGTGTATATGAGGAGTGGGAGAGACATGCCGATAGCTGCGGTTTTGTTTGATTTGGACGACACGTTATTGTGGGATGAACGTAGTGTGGAAGAAGCGTTTGAAGTGACATGCCAGGCCGGAGCGAACGAGACCGGCATTGATGCCAAAGCACTTTTGGCCGCAGTACGGGAAGAAGCTAGAGCATTATATGAGTCATATGATACTTTTGCTTTTACCAAAATGATCGGAATTAACCCTTTCGAAGGCTTGTGGGCTAATTTCACGGCTGGATCACAGCCTGAATTCAGAAAGCTGCAGGAGCTGGCACCCGTATACCGCAAGGAATCATGGCGACGCGGACTTCAGCGCCTGGGAGTTGATCATGAAACATTGGCCGAAACGTTGGCTGCACAATTCGCTGCTGAACGCAGAACAAGACCCTATGTATATGAAGAAACGTTTGAAGTTCTGAAGGAATTGCAGGGAAATGTAAAGCTGCTGCTTCTCACGAACGGAAGTCCGGATCTGCAGCAGGAGAAGCTGGACGGTGTTCCAGAACTGGTTCCTTATTTTGATCATATCATCATCTCCGGTGATTTTGGCAAAGGGAAGCCGGATGTTTCCATCTTCCAGCATGCTCTGGATTTGTTGGGTGTTGAGGCGGATCAGGCCGTAATGGTGGGAGATAAGCTGACCACAGACATTAAAGGCGGGAATGCGGCAGGACTGCATACGGTTTGGATCAATCGGGTAAACCGACCTCACGATCCGTTCATTCAACCGAAGTTTGAGATCAAACATTTATCGGAGCTGCATGCCATCGTCGCATCCTTGTAAACTACGCAATGAAGGACTCACTCACACCCGAATAATGGGTGCGCAAACGTACATAGGAACAGCCCTAACAGCAGATTCTGCGGTTATGGGCTGTTTTTTGTTGGTTACACAATTGGACTTGAGCCGTGCATTTGGCAATGATAAACGTCACACAATTGTAAGCTGCATGAGATAGAAGTAAAAGAATAATGCGATATAATGGATTAGGTAACTTAACGAGGTTTGGTAATGACCATTACGTGAATGAACCATACATAGCCCTATTCTGTAAAAGAGGTGTAGAGAATGACCCGAAAAAAGATAGCCTTACTTGCAGCCATGGTGCTGATGGCGGTTGCGCTTGCCGCATGTAATGACAGCAAAGCGGAATCCGGAGAAGATGTGATGGCGGAACCCATTATTGTCGAGCTGTCTTTGACGCCGGAGAGCATTAAGGCTGGTGAGAAGGTGCTGATCGAAGCGAAGGTAACGCAAGCAGGCAGTCCGGTCGAAGATGCGAACAATGTGGAATTTGAAGTGACGCTGGAAGGCGGAGGCGTTCAGGCAAAGGTCCCGGTTAAGCATGATCAGGACGGGGTTTACAAAATGGAGAAAACCTTCGATGAGGCTGGAACCTATCGCATCGTTTCCCATGTCACGGCGAGAGGACAGCATTCCATGCCGTTGAAGGAACTGAAGGTAACGGAGTAACACATCGCAAAATAAATAAGGCAGCACATGGTCCGCAAGGCGGATCGATGCGCTGCCTTATTTCGTCTTCCTATTCAATCTGCCCGCAGGCTTATTGGAATTGAGGATCTTCTACCGGTGTAGCAACCCAGCCGTTCTCTTCAATGAAAAGACGAACAGCGATGATCTGCTTGTTCTCCATCAATGTGAAGAAGTGAGGTGTATTTTCCGGTACGGAAATGACATCGCCTGGCTCAAGCTCAACATTAAAGTAACCGACATCGTCGGAGCCCTTAATAATGAAGATTCCTTTACCGCCGACAATCGCACGGATTTCATCTTCCGCGTGGGTGTGAACCTCTTCGAATTTTTTCAGCAGGTCCTCGATATTGGGCGTGGACTCGGAAAGTGTGATGACATCCCAAATTTTGTAGCCGCGTCTTGCAGCCAAGTCACGAATTTCTTCATCATAGATGTCCAAAATGCGCTTCTTATCGTCATCACTAAGCTTGAAATTTTCTTGAAGCGCTGCCGGGAGTTTTTCCATATTCCAGTGCTCGTAAACAACCTCTTGGTTACTCAGGAATTCCCGAACATTTTCTTCTCCAGTAATGCGTTCGTTCGTGTTGCGAATCACAATCTCTGCCATAGCTTTAACCCTCTTTCTCCCGTTGGATTAATATGTATTATAGCCCCCCTCACAGCATTTGTCATCTGCAAATGTTGATTTGTACCCATTGCAACGCAATATTTCGGCTTTTCTATTGAAAAATATTCTGATACACTAAGATTTAACGTTTTCGGGGGAGGTTTATGAGTTGAACAAGCCTAGCTTACAAGAAGTACTTAAAGAACGAATATTAATTCTTGATGGTGCCATGGGCACAATGATCCAGCAGGAGGACCTCTCAGCTGAAGATTTTGGCGGCCCGGACCTTGATGGCTGTAATGAAATGCTGGTCATTCATCGACCGGATGTCATTCAAAAAATACATGAACAATATCTTGAAGCAGGTGCCGACCTGATCGAAACCAATACGTTTGGCGCAACCTCCGTTGTGCTTGCTGAATACGATATTCCTGAGCTTGCCCGGGAGATCAACCTGAAAGCGGCTCACTTGGCCCGCGCAGCGGTTGAAAAATATTCCACGCCGGACAACCCGCGCTATGTGGTAGGAGCCATGGGTCCGACAACCAAGACGTTATCGGTTACCGGTGGTGTGACCTTTGCCGAATTGATCGAGAGCTACGAGGAGCAAGCCGTTGCTTTGATTGAAGGCGGGGTTGATGCGCTTCTGCTCGAAACATCGCAGGATACATTAAACGTGAAGGCCGGGAGCATTGGGATTCGCCAAGCGTTTGATAAAACGGGCGTCACGCTTCCAATTATGATATCCGGTACGATCGAACCGATGGGAACGACGCTGGCCGGACAAAATATAGAAGCATTCTACATTTCTTTGGAGCATCTGAATCCCGTATCGATTGGCCTTAACTGTGCAACGGGCCCGGAATTCATGCGTGACCATATTCGCTCCTTATCCGAAATGTCGAGAAGTGCCATCAGCTGTTATCCTAACGCGGGTCTCCCAGACGAGAACGGGCAGTACCATGAATCCCCTGAATCGTTGGCTCAAAAGATGGGGGCTTTTGCTGAAAAAGGCTGGCTTAACATCGCCGGCGGATGCTGTGGGACAACACCCGACCATATTCGCGCTTTAAAACAAACGATGGATGGCTTCTCCCCGCGACCGCTGGATGGTGGGCATTTGCCGGCATTATCCGGTATCGAGCCGGTATATATTGAGCAGGAAAACCGACCTTATATGGTAGGGGAGAGAACGAATGTTCTGGGTTCCAGAAAGTTTAAGCGTTTAATTGTAGAAGGTAAATATGAGGAAGCCTCCGAGATCGCTCGTGCCCAGGTCAAGAATGGTGCGCATGTCATTGATGTTTGCGTACAGGATCCGGATCGTGAAGAATCGGAAGATATGATTAAGTTCCTGGAGCTAGTAGTTAAAAAGGTTAAAGTGCCGCTCATGATCGATACCACGGATCCGGCCGTTATTGACCTGGCTCTGCAATATTCGCAAGGGAAAGCGATTATTAACTCGATTAACCTTGAAGACGGTGAAGAGAAATTTGAGCATGTGATCCCGTTGGTGCATAAATACGGTGCCGCGGTTGTCGTTGGAACCATTGATGAGACCGGTCAGGCTATCCATCGTGACGACAAGCTGAAGGTGGCCCAGCGTTCTTATGATCTGTTGGTCAACAAATATGGCGTTTCGCCTGAAGACATTATTTTCGACACGCTTGTATTCCCGGTAGGTACAGGGGACGAGCAGTATATCGGATCAGCCAAGGAAACGATTGAAGGCATCCGTATAATAAAAGAAGCCATGCCAAAAGTGCATACGATTCTCGGAATCAGTAACGTTTCCTTCGGATTGCCGGAAGCGGGCCGTGAAGTCCTGAACTCCGTGTATCTGTACGAGTGCACAAAAGCCGGATTGGACTACGCAATCGTAAATACCGAGAAGCTGGAGCGTTATGCCTCCATTCCCGAAGAAGAGCGTCGCCTGGCCGAGGATCTGATATACAGAACCAATGATGAGACGTTGGCGGCTTTTGTCGCGGCATTCCGGGATAAAAAGATAGAGAAGAAGGTTAAGGTATCCAATCTGACACTCGAGGAGCGACTAGCATCCTATGTAGTGGAAGGTTCTAAGGAAGGCCTCATTCCGGACTTAGATATAGCATTGACCAAATATGGCGCGCTCGAGATCATTAATGGACCACTGATGGCCGGGATGACCGAGGTTGGACGTTTGTTCAACAACAATGAACTAATTGTCGCGGAGGTGCTGCAAAGTGCCGAAGTAATGAAGGCATCCGTAGCGTATCTGGAATCCTTTATGGAGAAAAACGAGACGTCGGTCAAAGGGAAAATCATGCTTGCCACCGTGAAGGGGGACGTGCATGATATCGGTAAAAATCTGGTGGAGATCATCTTGTCCAACAATGGTTATCAAATCATTAATTTGGGTATAAAAGTACCACCGGAGCAAATTATCGAGGCATACCGCCGTGAGCAGCCTGATGCTATCGGCTTGTCCGGTTTGCTGGTGAAGTCAGCCCAACAGATGGTATCCACCGCCCAGGATTTGAAAAACGCAGGCATTAGCGTTCCAATCATGGTAGGGGGGGCGGCTCTGACACGGAAATTCACGAAGACCCGCATTCGTCCCGAGTATGACGGCATGGTGCTCTATGCCAAGGACGCCATGGATGGTCTTGCGTTGGCCAACCAGCTCAGCGATCCGGTGCAGCGGACGAGAATAGCGGAAGAGATTAAGGCAGAGCAGGAAGCTGATGCTGCCGCTCCGCAAGTGGTTAAAGTGATGCCGAAGCTGTCAGAAGGACTGCGATCCAAAATTTCGACCAATGCTCCTGTATATTTACCGCCGGATATGGAGCGGCATGTGCTCCGGAATTATCCGATTTCGCACATTCTGCCTTATATCAACATGCAGATGCTGTTAGGACATCATTTAGGCCTGAAAGGCTCAGTGGAACAGCTGCTGAAAGCCAATGACCCGAAGGCGGTATCGCTTAAGGAAACCGTTGATGGTATTCTGGAAGAGGCCGTTCAATCGGGGATCATACAGGCGCATGCAATGTACCGTTTCTTCCCGGCACAGTCAAGAGGAAATGATATTCTAATATACGATCCAAAAGATACAACAAAAGTATTGCATCCCTTTACGTTTCCAAGACAGCAGGTTGAGCCGTACCTGTGCTTGGCGGATTTCCTGAAATCCGTAGATAGCGGGGTTATGGATTACGTTGGATTCCTTGTCGTTACAGCCGGCCACGGCGTCGGAAAATTGTCCGGGGAATGGAAGGACAAGGGTGACTATTTGCGCTCCCACGCACTTCAATCGGTCGCACTGGAAACGGCAGAAGGGCTGGCGGAGCGGATTCACCATATGATGCGGGATTCGTGGGGATACCCCGATCCGGCAGACATGACGATGAAACAGCGCTTGGGTGCGAGATACCAAGGCATTCGCGTATCTTTCGGGTATCCGGCCTGTCCGGATCTGGAGGATCAGGAACCGTTATTTAAATTGATGCAGCCAGAAGATATTGGCGTTCATCTGACCGAAGGTTTCATGATGGAACCTGAGGCATCGGTATCCGCCATGGTGTTCAGTCATCCGGAAGCTCATTATTTTAACGTAGATAAAGCTTAACATTTGAATACCGGTACAGCCGGTTTGAAATCCTCCGAATGTTTCGGGGGATTTCTCCGGTTTACAACCGAAAGGGGAGAAGAGGGATGGAACTCTATTTTCTAGGAACAAATGCGGGGGTTCCTACGCTGCAGCGTAACGTAACCTCGATTGCACTGCGTATGCTGGAAGAACGAAGAAGTTTGTGGCTGTTTGATTGTGGAGAAGGTACGCAGCATCAAATATTGAAGTCCCCGCTCAAGCTGTCCAAGCTTGAAAAGGTATTCATCACCCATATGCATGGTGATCATGTATTCGGTTTGCCGGGTTTGCTGTCCAGCCGTGGTGCCCAAGGGGTAACTTCACCCCTGACGATATATGGTCCCCCTGGTATTAAGGCCTTCATTGAAACTACGTTGAACATTAGCCAATCGCGCGTTCCTTATACGATGGAGGTCATTGAACATACCGGAGGCGTGCTGTTTGAGGACGATAACTTCCTCGTGGAATCGGCAAAGCTGGATCACAGGGCCGAGAGTTATGGCTACCGTATCGTGGAGAAGGATCTTCCCGGCAGCCTGGACCTGAAACGGTTGGCGGACTATGGACTCAAGCCAGGGCCGCTTTATGGCAAACTGAAAAGAGGGGAAAGCGTAGAACTCGGCGACGGCCGATGGATTCATGCCTCTGAGGTGCTCCTGACACCGAAAAAAGGGAGAGTGGTCACGATCCTCGGGGATACAAGGCCATGCCCTGGAGTGGAGACTCTGGCCAAAGACGCCGATCTTTTGGTCCATGAAGCCACTTTCATGGAGGATCTGTCGGAGCTCGCGCACGAATACTATCACAGTACGGCTAAACAGGCGGCGGAAGCAGCGAAACGGGCTGGAGTAAGAACGCTGTTCCTGACCCATTTTAGCTCCCGGTATAAGGATATGGAGCATTTGCAGCCGCTGCTCAAGGAAGCGCAGGAGATTTTTGAGAATACACGCTTGGCAGAGGATTTCGGATTGTACCCAATCCAGCGCAAATCATAAGCCAATAGAGCTGCTATTTACAGGGAAATATCGAGTGATGGAGTGAATTATTTTCCGGGAAAGCGCAGGAAATGACAAACCGGTTGATAATCACTAATGCTTGGACACTCTTCGATTTCTTTCGACTGATTAGCTATCGGGCTGAAGTACTAGCCATGAGCCTTGCAACCGGAAGTAGCCTTCTTTACAATAATACTAACTGGGGTTTCTACGTAAGTATGCTTCAGGGTAGTGTATGAACCGAGGTTATACATATTTATACCGATATATGACGATGAATGACGATCACAGCGATGCCGAGAAAGCTCATACTTTAGCCGATGAATCATTTATGGCGTGAAGGAAAGAAATAAAGAAGGTGCTATCAATTCATGGAAAAACCAAAACCAAAAGGATTACTGATTGACCTGGATGGAACGCTTTATCATGGCCGTCATCGAATTGAGGGGGCAGACCTTCTCATCGAACGGCTGAAGGAATTGCAGATTCCGTTTCTGTATGTAACGAATAATTCATCACGAACACCCGAGCAGGTAGCGGCGCATCTGATGGAGATGGGGATACCTGCCTTGCCGGAGGAAGTCTGCACCTCTTCCTTGGCTGCAGCAAAATATATCGCGGAGAAGTCACCGGGTGCCCAAGTGGCGATGCTGGGAGAAGTGGGGCTCCGTGAAGCCCTCTTGTCTGCGGGTCTAAATATCGTGGAGCAGTCCCCTAAATATGTGATTCAAGGAATCGACCGTTCGTTCGATTACGAGAAGTTAACCCGTGCCGTTCGCTGGATTCAGGAGGGAGCCGTGTCGATATTGACCAATCCGGATTTGCAGCTTCCATCAGATACCGGTTTGATGCCAGGTGCAGGTTCGCTGGGTGCTGCGATCGAAGCCGCTTCCGGAGTGAAACCGACGGTCATCGGAAAGCCGTCCTCGATTTTAATGAAATTTGCTTCGGATCGCCTCGGTTTGGCCCCGGAGGACACTTATGTAATTGGAGATAATATACGTACGGATATCGCGGCCGGCGCGTATGCCGGCTGTAAGACGGTGCTCGTTATGACCGGAATCACGACCGATCTGAATATGGAGGCACATATGGAAGCCACGGGTATCACACCGGACTTTATATGCCGAGATTTGAGCGAAGTGATCAACCTGCTGTGCTCATAATGAGCGAAAGTGTACATTAACTTTTGTGATTGACGAAAGGGAAGATGAATGATGCCGGAACTGCCGGAAATGGAAAATTACCGAAGATTGTTATCGCAGAGCATTTTGAATGTGCCGATCACGAATGTTGTCGTGAACCGTGAAAAATCACTGAATGTGACGGTTGACGAGTTTACTTCCGAGTTAAAGGGAAGCAAGGTCATTTTTGTGGAGCGTAGAGGCAAACACCTCATATTCCATCTGCATAACGGAGGCAGATTGCTGCTTCACCTCATGCTGGGCGGCATTTTGTATTTAGGGCATAGGGATGAGGAGCGTCCCTCAAGGTCGACCCAGGTCGAGATCACATTTGGTGAACAGGTGCTGTATTTTATCGGTTTGCGTCTGGGTTACTTGCATTTCTTAACAGCCAGAGAAACGGAAAATGCGCTTAAAGAGCTTGGTCCTGAACTTCTGGATCGGCGAATGACCAAAGCGCGCTTCGTTGAACGGATTGGAAAACGGCGGGGCGCTTTAAAAACAACGCTGGTTAATCAGCAGGTTGTCGCCGGAATTGGCAACTGTTATGCGGATGAGATTTCCTTTGATGCTCACATTCACCCGCTATCCAAAATTCAGGATTTATCGGAGCAGTCTTTAGAGCAGTTATACGAGAGTGCCGTTAAAGTGATGCACGAGGCGACGGATGGTGGCGGATATATGGAAATGCCGTTTCAGGAAGGGGATACTCTGACGGGAGCTTATAACGACGAGTGTAAAGTTTATGATCGCGAAGGAGAGCCCTGTGTTCGCTGTGGCACGCCGATCGTGAAGGCGGAGCATACCTCGCGCAAAGTGTTCTTTTGTCCAAATTGTCAGCATGAAGTCTAAAGTCCGGATTGGAAGTCATGTCAGCACACGAGGCGGATTTCTCGCAGCAGCTCAGCACGCAGCCGGCATCGGTTCACTCGCCTATCAGTATTTCCCGAAAAATCCGCGCAGTCTTCATTTGAAGACGCCGGATGTCCGCAATGCCGCCGTATGCTCAAAGTTTTGTCAGGAACAAGGACTCGTTTCGATCGCGCACACACCATATCCGACGAATATGGCGGTTGGCTTAACGCGGGGAGAAGAGTTTTACCAGTTGACCGTAGATTCCCTTAAGAATGATCTCATGATTGCCGAGGCTTGCGGATCGCTGGGTATTGTGGTTCATTTTGGGCATCTCAAGAGCCAGGATATCCTTGAAGGGTATCAGAATATTATTCGCTGTTTGAATGATGTGTTGGCTTCCTGGACGGGAAGGGCCAAGCTGCTGATCGAGAATCAGGCGGGAGACCATGGGTCCATGGGGATGACGCTTGAAGAGAGTGTAAAGGTTAGACAGCTTGCTGATGATCCGGAAAAAATAGGCTTTTGCCTGGATACCTGCCACTTGTTTGCTGCCGGAGGCTGGGACATTTCGAATACGGATGAGCTCCTTGCCAGAGGCAAGGAGCTAGCCTATTGGGAATCCACCGTTGCCGTTCATCTGAACGATTCGAAATATGGGGCCGGTTCAAGAAAAGATCGCCACGCCCGCATCGGACAAGGTATGATAGGCACAGAAGCCTTGAAGCGTTTGGTTCTGGCACCGGAACTTGCGGGCAAGGCATTTGTTCTGGAAAGTGAAAAAGGGGCTGACGGCACACATCGGGAAGACATCGCTAAGGTGCTGTCCTGGTCCTGATTAAGGGAGAGAGTAAAATGATTCATCTGTATTTAGACGACTGGCGCCCCAATCCGAAAGGATTTGCGCTGGCTCGAAACGGGGAAGAGTGCTTGTTGATGCTCCGTGAATGCGAAGTGGATGTTCTGTCGCTTGATTTTGAATTGGGGCATGGCCAGATGAACGGCGGCGACGTGGTTGCAGCCATGATCGCCGAAAACCTGCAGGCCAGGGAAATATACTTGCATACCTCAAGCCCGTCGGGCAGAAGAAAAATGTATGAGCTGCTCTATGAGCACATGCCGGAAAGCGTCCAGGTTCACAATGGGCCGATGCCGGAATCCGTTCTGCGGGAAGTTGCCCAGGGTTCAAGATGATTGAGGTTACACAGCGTGAATTGACAGAGAGGCTTGAATGGCACGAGCGCCTGACGAAACGAGATGCGAATGCAGAGCCTGTCATCGTATTTTTACATACGCCATTATGCGGCACATGTGCCGCTGCGCGTAAGATGATCGACATTGTGGAACATGTGGTGCCGGATGTACAGCTGCTCGAAGCCGATGTTAACTTTCTACCGGGCATTGTGGAACGGTATCAAATTCGCAGCGTTCCTGCATTGCTGGCTATTCAGTCGAGTCCCCTCGCCGCGCCGGAGGTGCTGTACCGGATGGGTTCCGTGCAGGATATCGTAAGTTTTGTTAGGAGTGTGAGGCCGTGATTTCGTTACAGCATGTGTCGCTCGTCAGAGGGAGCCGTCATATTCTGGATGATGTTAGTATCGAGATGAAGCCGGGACAGAACTGGGCCATTTTGGGCAGGAATGGATCAGGCAAAACGACGCTGCTGGAAATGATGACAGGATATATGTTTCCTTCCCGTGGGCGTGTTGAGGTCCTGGGTCATGTTTACGGACAATGCGACGTTCGGGAGGCCCGGAAGTCCATTGGCTATATTAGCCAGTCATTATTAGAGAAATTGACCCTGAGCGACCCAGTCTGGGAGGTTGTGGCAACAGGGGCGTATGCCTTTTTGCGCTTCTACCAGGACATTCCGGAAGAGGCCAGGAATCTAGCCTATTCCCTGCTGAACGAAATGAATTTCGGCCATCTGGCGGAGCAGCCTCTCGGGACATTGTCCCAAGGTGAACGGAAAAAGGTGATGTTGGCACGCTCCCTCATGGCCGATCCGAAGATTCTGATTATGGATGAGCCTTGTGCCGGCCTGGATTTGTATGAACGGGAGAAGATGCTGCAGGAGATTCACAACCTGAGGCAGCGCGAAATTACGGTTGTGTACGTCACGCATCATATCGAGGAGATTGTCCCTTTATTTACTCATGTGGCGCTCATGAAAGACGGCCGCTTAACGGGTGCGGGAACAAAAGAAGAAGTATTAAACCATGTACTTATCAAACAAACTTATGATATCGACGCTCAGCTGGAATGGGATGGCGGACGTCCCTGGATCAAAGTTATTTCTGGAGGTTAATCCGTTTGGATGAATTAAATGTGATGCAAGAGCATGAGGAACAGAATCAAAATCACCGGGATTTTCACAGCAAGTGGGTATGCACAGCAAACCATGGTTTTGCTCCCTACGCCCAAGAAGAGCTGCGCCGGATGTTTGGCAGTTTAAAGAGCACGATGATGATGCCGGGCGAGGTGTTTTTGGCGACACTCGGCCATTCCGAAGAGGAGGCGAAGCGGCTAATTACGTCTTCCCCGCCAATTTTTCTGCGGCATTTGTTTCCGGTACATCTGGAGGTAGCGGCCGATACCGCTGCCGAAGCATTGCATGCGGTCGATGAGCATGTCATGAAGCAGGAGGAGATCGGCAGCAGCCGTGTATCCATCCAGATCCGAAAGACGGAGAACAGCTCGTGGAAGGAAAACCCGGCGGCGCTTCGAGATGAATTACAGCATCGCTTGGCTGCGCTAGAAATTGAATACACGGTTCAGGCACCGGAGTGGATTATTTCACTATTCGCTGCTGACAGCGTCTGGTATGTTGGCGTGTCGCGGCCGGAGGACAACCTGTCGGATTGGAACGGAGGCGCCGTCCGCTTTCAACGGGAAGAGGGACAAATCTCAAGAGCCAAATTCAAGCTCCTTGAGGCGGAGAAACAGTTCGGGATTCCGTTTGATTCCTTCCGCAAGGCAGTTGATATCGGAGCAGCGCCTGGCGGATGGACATCCTTTCTATTGGAGCGCGGCCTGCAAGTTACGGCAGTTGATCCGGCAAAAATGCATCCATCACTCGATGGTCATAAAAACCTCCGCGTGATTCACAAGAATGCAGCGGACGTATCGTTTAGAGATTCTGAGTTTGACTTGTTGGTGTGTGATATGAGCTGGAGTCCTAAACAAATGGCCAGAATGGTGACCGGGCTGCTGCACAGCCTTCAAACGGGAGGTACTGCTGTCATTACGGTGAAGCTGCTGACTAAGAAACCGATGGCGCTGGTAAAAGAAATCATGTCGGTGTTTGAAGAGTCCAGAATGCAGATTCAGGGAGCGAAGCAGCTGTTCCATAATCGGGACGAGATTACGCTATATATGATTAAGTATTAAAAAAGTCTTTACAAGTGAATGTAACTTGTTCTATAATGATTCCAAAATTAACCAACGACAACATTAGGGAAAGCATCCCGCTATTCATCACAATTGAGTGATGAGGCGGAGTGCTTTCCTTTTTTTTGTTGTGCTTGTAAGTCAGAGGAGAGGGCGTTGACATGAATCAGCCTTGCAGATTGGTACATGGGGAAGTGTTGGGCGAGCGTTACGTGATTGACCGCGTGATTGGTGAAGGGGGCATGAGCTGTGTATATCTAGCCGAGGATCAGAAACTGCCCGGGAAGAAATGGGCAGTGAAAGAGAGCTTGTCTGAACCTTGTATGCAGCGCGCCGTTCAGGATGAGGCACAGCTTCTGATTAAACTCAGTCACCCGCGGCTGCCCCGTATTGTCGATTTTTTTCATGTTCAGGATACCGGCTACACCTATTTAGTTATGGATTATATTCAGGGCATGACATTGGAGAAGTACTTCCGAGGATATCGGGGAAATGTGAATCCGGACTTCATTATGGAACTGATCGAGCAATTGCTGGATGTTCTGGAGTATCTCCATAATCACGAACCTCAGGTTATATTCCGAGATTTAAAGCCATCGAACATTATGCTGACCGATCAGCTGCAGGTTAGACTCATCGATTTTGGAATCGCGAGAAGTTATAAACAGGAGAGTGGCGAGGATACGGTCAAGCTAGGCACGGTTGGATTTGCAGCGCCGGAGCAATACGGAGGAAGGCAAAGCGATGCGAGATCGGACCTGTATGGACTTGGTGCGCTTCTGCTTTATCTCTCAACCGGAGGCAAATTCAGTGAATGGATAACGGGCGTGGAGCGACATATTCGTGGCGATTTACCAAGAGAGCTTGTGCCCGTTATCCGAAAGCTGCTGCAGTATGCTCCGGAGCACCGATATCAATCCACAGTAGAGGTTCGTTCAGCACTAAACAGGCAGCAGTCGATTACTGCGAATATTGCGGGTGTTCAGTCCAACACGCTAGCCGGGACGCTTGTGACGGCCGTATTGGGGACATCGTCCGGTGTAGGAACAACGCATAGCTGTATCGCATTTGGTCATTACTTGGCATCAAGGTACGGGAAGGTAGCGATCGTGGAAATGAGCGCAAAATCCACCGCCTTTACCCGGATTCAGGAAATTGCCGAGGGCGGGAAGCTTGGATCTATCCGAAAATTCGAAATCAACGGGATTCATTTCTGGCGGCAAACGGCCAGAACGGAAGTTATTTCGCTGCTCGGAGGCAGCTACGATGCAGTTGTGTTGGATTTGGGAGCATACCGGGACAGCGAACGGCTTGAGGAGTTCCTTCGGGCCGATCTGCCTATCGTTATCGGATCAGGAGCGGAGTGGCGACAGCATGATGTGGTGACGCTGGCCCGGATGCTGTTAAGACACCCACAGGCGGCAAGGATCTATGCACTGCCTCTTGCAGGAGAAGAAACAATTCAAGAAATGAGAAGAACGCTAGGAACGAATAAAGTTTATTCTTTACCCCTGCAATTGGATCCGTTTGAAGTACCGGACAACAGCAGGGAGGCATTTGAACAGTTATTTCAGGACTACTTGCCGCCGGCAGAAAGGAAGCGAAGATTCAGGTTTCTAAAGAATTAACCGCATTTGAACTGAAGGAGATGAAGCAATGCCGATTATCAGGAGGCGCAGCCGCAAACTGATATTTGCTGGACTTGCCGGCGCAGCCGTAACGGGTGCCGTATGTGCCGGCGCAATGATGTATTATGTGAACGGTTATAAAGAGCAGCAGAATGTAGAGCGTACTAAATACGAGCAGCGAATCACGGAGCTTGAAGAGACACAGCTGCAGCAGCTCAATTCAATGAAGGTTGCATGGGTTCCGTTAAAAGATATTCCGCCTGGTCATTTCATAGATGCGAAGGATATTAAGGAAGTGCGTTTGCCTGATGACGGTTCTTCCGGCAATCTGTTCTCGGTCAAGGAAGAGATCGCAGGGAAGGGGGCTAAGATCGAGCTGCTGCAGGGAACACCGATTACCCGCTCGATGCTCTTTGAAGAAGAGCCGACACCGTCTGATCTCCGTCATCGGGAGATGAAGTCCGTATATCTGCCAAGCAATTTACGCCAAGGGGATGTGATCGATGTGAGGGTTCAATTTCCTACCGGACAGGATTACATCATTTTATCCAAAAAGAAGATCGACAAGCTTCAAAATCCGGCGTTCTGGACGACGTTAAGCGAACAGGAGATTTTATTGCTTTCCAGCGCTTTGGTGGATGCTTATCTGCATGATGCAACGCTTTATGCACTCACCTATGTAGAGCCGGAGCTGCAAAATAGAGCGATTCCTAACTATCCTCCGAACGCTGAAGTAACGAAGCTGATTACAAGCAACCCGAATATTGTGAAGAAAGCTGAGAAGTTTTTCGAGGTTACGCTGCGAAACACGCTGGAAGAGGATTTAAAGAAGCTTCAACCGAATCAGCAGGCTCAGGTATCTGACATGCATCATAACTCGATCTTTGCTAGCGGTGCAAGGAGTCCGGACTCCTGGAGTCCTGCGTCCAACATAAGCCCCCAAGCAAAATCTTCAACGGATACGGAATGGAATAACGCTGACATCCGTTCTGACGATGAGACAAATACAGGGACTCCGCTTCGTGAAGAGCGGGATTCAGAAGCAGAGCAGATTTTGGGATCATCCGGCTTGCCAGAATCCCAGAATAGCAGTGATAAGGAATCACCAGAAGCGGAATTGATATTCTCAAGTCCTTAGTAAGACAAGGTGAACCCCGAAGAACAGATGGTAAGTGAAGGAGTGTAATCAAAGTGAAGACGTGGATATTTACAGGCATCTGTGATAAGAGCGACATGCTCCTCTATATGTGCAAAATATTAGCGAATGGAGACAACAGAGTACTGCTTGTGGATGGTGCGATTGATGCGAAGTACAAACATTGCATAGGCGTGATACATCCACAGCTGCCGGTTATGGAGTTTGCCGGATTCGACGTGGCAACCGGATTTGAGAACTATACGTCGCTGATGGACTATTTGGAGGAAACAGACGAGAAGAAATATGACTATATCGTCATGGACGTGGAGAAGACGGAATTCCTGGACAAGATGCAGTGGGATACAGCAGATGCCCATGTTTGGGTTAGCGGGTTTGAGGTAACAGGACTGCGTAAGAGTACGGCTTTGCTTGATGAACTGAGAGCTTCAAGAACAGATGCTCCGCTACCGCCGTTCCACCGGGTATATGTTCAGGTCATTGAAGATTTGATGGATGAAACCTACATTGAAGGCTATCTGGAAGACAGCCGGATTCAGTGGCTGGGTCCTCCCGTGAAAATGCCATGGGATGAATTGTTTTTCGCCTTGAAAATAAAAAATGAACATGCAGGAAGATTGGGCATCAAGCCATTGTCCAGACAGTATAAACGATCGCTTACCGAACTTCTCCGCCTTTTAACGGAAATGGAGCAGCGGCATATTCGCCGGGCGCTTCGGCAAGCAGGAAGGAGGCATGCATGAGTCTGATTGCTGTATGGAGTCCCTTGAAGAGCGGCAGTGGCAGTACGATGTTGGCTTCGAGCTTACCTATCGTATTGGCGCTTGAATATCAGGTTAAAGTGCTCCTCGCCCATGGTGGACATGCAGGGGAACGAGTGGAGCAAGCCTTTACCTATAAACAGGAAACATTAGATTATATGACGGCATTTCAAGATACCGGAATGGATGCCTTGGAACGGCTTCGTGCAAGCGGGCGACTGAGCCCAGAGAATGTACGCAATTATACCTTGCCGCTCCTGTCTGATCGGCTCGATCTTTTATGTGGACCGAAACCCATGTCTGCCGATGCTATACATACAACAGGAAACGCGGAGGACAGGAAACAGGCAGAACTTATGACCAGAGTTATGGAGTCCTCCAAGCGAAGTTACGACATCACGGTAGCCGATGCAGGAAATGGAGTTCCTGGTGCGGCAGATCGGGCGATACTTCAAGCGGCAGACTTAATCGTAGTTGGTTTGAATCAGAATTTACATATCCTGGAGAGTGCGATTGAACAGGAGAGGTTGCCTCCAGAAGTGAGTGACAAGGCATGCTTGTATATCGTCGGCAAATACGACCGGGATAGCCATTGTACACTGCAAAATATCAAGCGCCGCTTTGGCATCAAGACGACGGTACTCGGTGTTCCGTATTGTTCCGGAATGACGGATGCATGGAATATGCGCTCAGTTATGCCCTACATGCAGCGAAGCCGGGGAGGCGCTGACCTGAAACGCATGAGCTCACTGTATAATGCGGTTCGTAATCTGGCGGATGCCGTGGCTGAACAGCTTGGTCTTCCTGCTGGCGGTTCGAAACTGGGAGGCCTGCATGCTCTTGGGTAATTCCTTGAATACGATATGGATCATCGTCATGATTTTGTTTGTATTGCTGTTTGTATATCTGCGTTATTTGGATACCCGAAAACCGGTGGCTACGATTTCGCGGGGATCGGACCCCTATTCTCTTGAAGCTATGACTGCGTTTGTTAAAGAAAGCCTCCATCAGCTGACGCACAGCCAGTTGTCTGATTTAGGGTTGCACGAAGAGGAGTATCGCCGCAGGCTGAACAAGCGAAGCGAATTGAGAAGTGCCCTCAAGGGCTGCGTTTCCGGAGATGTGCTGGATAAGGCGTATGTAAAGGATTTTTTAAAGCAGATCCTGGTAAGAGACCTAGGTTTGAACGAGTCCAACATTCATGCAGCCATTCCGTTCGAAAACCTGACCGAGTTAACAGCCCAGGATCAATTCGAGATCATATTATACCTGTATAAGCAGAGGCACGGAGAGGATGCTCTATCCGTACTTCTTGAAACGTATGATCTTGCAGAGCCGCGCGTGATTCCAGGTTATGGAGAGGGCAGCGTCTATGCGGTTACTGCGGAAGACATCGCATATATCTATGAGTCAGAGCAGCGTCCGCTCTTGTTTCCTGAGAAGCTGGACATCGTCGTTCAGCGCATATATCAGCAGTACAAAGGCTTTTCCGTTGTGGATGAAATCAGGGATCAACGGATTGACGGGATCAGTGGCGGCGTTAGTGGCATTCCTGTTAATCGTGACAGCGGGCAGGACATTTTTCACACCGAGGATGAGTTTCTGGGGCTAAGTTTTTCGCATCCCGAATCGCCAGCAACAGGCTGTGAGAGTGTGTGGATTTTTTATCGAGGGGTGTCGCTGCATCTAGCTTTTTTATCATTTGGTTCGATGCTGGAACTTAAGAGGGTATGTCAAAACATATACAAATACAATCATCCTGGGCAGCTTTCGGAAGCCAGCGGTTATAAAGTGAATGAAATGAAGGATGGCTCCAGGGTCGTTGTGGTCCGGCCCCCATTTGCCGAGTCCTGGGCGTTCTTTGTCCGCAAGTTTGATCTGCCCAAGGCTTCGCTGGATCAGTTAATTACGGGAAACGGCTCCGAATTGGTGATCGGTTTGTTGAGGTATTTAATGAAAGGCAGCCGGATTACGGCAATCACCGGTGCTCAGGGATCCGGAAAAACAACGCTGCTCATGGCGATGGTGGGTCATATTTATGCGTCTTATACTCTTCGGGTTCAGGAGATGGCCTTTGAGCTGCATTTAAGGAAAATCTACAGCCGCAGGAATATTCTCAGCTTCAGGGAAACCGAGCATATTAGTGGGCAGGCAGGTCTGGATCTGCAGAAGAAAACGGACGGTACCGTTAATATTCTTGGTGAGGTTGCCAGTGACGAAGTAGCGTCATGGATGATACAGATGTCTCAAGTGGCAAGTTTGTTTACCGTGTTTACCCATCATGCCAAGACATTCAAAGACCTTGTACAATCCTTGCGCAACTCCTTACTCAAGAGCGGCGTTTTCAGGCAAGAGCATATTGCTGAGCAGCAGGTGGTCAGCGTGATCAACTTTGATATTCATCTTAGAAGAGACGCTGACGGTAACCGTTACATAGAGCGTATTACAGAGTCCATCCCGGTTGAGAAGGGATCCCTGCCACCATTCGAGGGAACTTCGGAAAAACGCTGGAAGAGCAGCATGGAGGAGTATTTTCAGCTAAGTGCAGAACATCTGCGGAGATTGAACGAATTAAGTTATTTCGTATCCCGTAATGTAATTGAATACCGGGACGGTGCCTATATCGCTGCCGCCAAGTTATCCGAAAGCAGTGTTCGTGAAATGTCCGAGCAGATGCATCCGGAAGATGCCGAAGAATTCAGAGTGTTTCTGGCTTCGGGTTGGGGGGACAAAAGTGACCTCTAAAGATGTGTTAATACTGATTTTAATCATATCTCTGGCACTGTTTTCCATCACATTCGGTATCATGTCGTGGATGAACAGGGGACGAGGGGATCGTGAGGTAACTTCCGTCAAGGTGGATGCGGGCGAGGTGAGATCCTTGCGGGGGATGTACCGGCAATGGTTTCAATTGGCCTATATGTATGGGATGAAGCTCCCGCTAATCAAAACCTATCTTAAACGGATCAGACAGCGGATCGCGATCATGCATCCTTACGACGAAATATCACTCCGGTTTGAAACAGTGAGGCTAGCCTTGGCGATAACCGGCACGATCGGGTTAACCGCCATGCTTCTTATATGGAGTCATCCGGACTTGGGGTTTATTATCATTGTTATTCTCGTAGCAACGGTTATTAACAATATGCTCATTGAGATGTTCATTAACCGACTGGAACGAAAAATACTTATCCAATCGGTTGAATTGTTCTCCTCCGTCCGTCATCACTATCAGCAGCATGGAATGGTAGAGGAAGCTTTGTACGAGGGGGCGGAGACTTCTGGACATGAAATCTCTATGCATGCCCATCGGATCTACAATGCTTTGGTATCCCACGATCCAGATGACGAGTTGGAGAGGTATTATGAGGTAGCGCCGAACCGATATCTTAAAGCGTTTGCGGGTATTTCACATCTGGTCATGGAGTTTGGCGATCATGCGAGAAAACAAGGCTCTATCTATCTGCATGGACTAAGTGGATTGACCAAGGAGATCCAACTGGAAATATTGCGCAGAGACAAGCTGGATTACTTAATGAAGGGCTTGAATGTGATTGCGTTGACGCCGGTCTTTTTCACCAAACCGATTGAACGCTGGGCCAGAAGCAGTTTTCCATCGATGGATGTGTTTTATATGAGCAAGCTTGGGTATATGACCAAGATATCCATTTATGTCATTATTCTCATTTCTTATATCTTGCTTCAGAAGCTCCAGCAAAATCGAGAAACGGATTACCGCGCTCAGGTTCAGAAAATGACCTTGGAAGAAAGGATGTACCGAATTCCTGTTATGCGCTGGCTTGTGAAGGTGATGGCTCCGACACCCGGTACAGTGAAATATGACAGGCAGATACGGTTACTAAAGGAAAGCAACGCGAGAATCAAGTTCGAATGGCTCTATATCAGAAGGGTGACGTTTTTCCTCCTGGCTTTCTTCCTGTCGTTATCGCTGGCAGCAGGCCTGCATGTGCAGGCAAAACATCATCTGCTGTATGTCCCCGTTTCCCTGAACCATTCCCTGTTCGGCCAGATGAATGAGATCGAGCGTCGGCAGGCAGAAGAAACGGTTGAGCGTGATCGGCTGCTAATGGAACAATTGCATATGTCGCCGGATGTAACTGATGATCAGATCAAACAGATGGTCAGTGAGACAGACCCTATTGGATTGACCAAAGAACAAGTTGAAATCACAACCGATCGAATTATGACTAAACTGCAGCGCTATGATAGCGAGTATTTGAAATGGTGGGAGTTGCTCCTATCCTTTCTGGCAGGTGTGGCTGCATATGCGGCGCCATTATGGCTGCTGCATTTTCACCGGAAAGTTCGCAATATGGAAATGCGGCATGAAATTTATCAATTTCAGACGGTCATCTCTATATTGCGTGGAATGGAGCGAATTTCGGTTGAGGGCATATTAGAATGGCTTAATCGGTTTGCCGTTATTTTTAAGATTCCCATTCAAAAAAGCTTGCTTCATTACGAACATGGCGCACAGTTGGCTTTGCTGGAGTTGAAGGAAGACGTCTGGTTTCCTGAATTTCAGCGGCTCGTGGACAAGCTGCTGCTTGCGGTGGATAAAGTACCGATCAAGGATGTTTTTGATGATCTCGATGGAGAAATGATATTCAGTTTCGAGCAGCGCAAGCAGGAATATGAAGCGATGATCGACACGAAGGCCGCATGGGGGCGAATGATCGGTTTTACTCCGATGTATGCGCTGATCTTTATGTATCTTGTCATTCCGCTAATCGGCATGAGTTTCTCCCAGATGGAAACGTACTATGAGCAAATTCAACGATTATAACGACACGAGGATGGGTCAACTGGAATTAGATCAGCAGATTTAAAAAATAAATAAAAGAATGAGGGAGATTTCAATGAATAATGCATCATCCGCTTTAAAGGTTGCAGCAGGTATATTTCTGACCATTGCTTTGATTACCATTGTTGTTATTTTGTTTATCTCGGCGCAGGAGGCAACCAAAACCGCTCAGAACAACTTTTCAGATATTCAGACAGAGCTGTCCCAGGCAGCATTTACCGTATATGACGGAACAACCATCAGCGGTTCTCAGGTGACAAACGCACTGCGCAAATACAAAGATAAGGATCAATTTGGCGTTTTCATAGCAACAGGCAAAAATAAAGCAGGGCAATGGTACGGCAATGTGTTGGAGAAGGACGGTTCGATTCCCAATCCGGATTCAAGACAGGGAAATATCGAACACGTTATGGATGAGAAAAGCCCGGAGTACGTCAATCCAAGCGGGAAATTCAAGGCCACCATCGTTAAGGATGATTCCAACGTGATCAGAGGCATCAAGTTTGATCAATAGTTATGAATGGAAAGGTGACTTGCCTTGCGTGAACAAACGATAAGCGCGCTGGAAATGGCAGCAGGGGTGGCATTATTTCTTGGCGCAACCCTGTATGCATTCCATATTCAGACGATGGTTGATGGCGGTATATCAGCCGCAGGGAGAATGACTCAGGAGCAGCATGCGGGTGTGATCACCGTAGAGATGACGAACGAGAACAGGAAGCTCATTTATAAGGGGAGCGAAGTATTATTCACGCTGCGAGAGGTTCAAGCAGGCAGCTTTAATATGTATGTGGATGGAGCACTGTTCCGATCAGGAAGTAATCCGGAGGAACTGGATCTTTCGATCATTGATATGAACGCCCGTTATGCTACGGAGTACGTTCGGAGAATCAATGGAGATGTGGAAAGCATCCAGTTTGTTAAAGTGAGGTAACAGCAATGTCAAACTCGGTTTCGAAATGGTTTGCTGCCTTTCTGGCACTTCTTCTGCTGTACTTGGTTCCCGCAGGTGAGATGGCCAGAAGACAGGATGATCTGTCACGACTTGTTGTTTATCAATCCGTCACCAAATTCGTGGACAGTGTTCGTACGAAGGGGTATATTACTCCGATCATGTACAATGACTTCCTGCAAGAGCTGGCAGCCACCGGGAACATTTACAATGTGGAGATGGAGCACCACCGCAAGAAGTACCACCCGGAATATGGGGATCCTTCAGATCCTGGTACATTCCTGAACCGTTATTCCGTCGTATATGATGCTTACTATCAGGAAGATGTTATGGGATATTTGTTCCCGGAGTCGAATGTTGATAAACACGATGATAGACGCCGATATCGCTTAACGGCCGGAGATCACTTCCAGGTAAGTGTCAGTTCTCTGAATCGAACACCCGGACTGATCATGTTCGATGCGCTGACCGGATCAAATTCAGGTGGAAAAGCAGCAATCGCATTCCCATACGGAGGCTTGGTTCTGAATGAAGATTACTGATCTTGCCATCGTATTCACCGCCGTGTTTTTCCCCATGTTTATTATTCTGGGCATTCGTGCCGAGAGTCTGGAGGATGTCCGGTACGTAGAGATGAAATACTCGGCAGCTCTGCGCACAGCCGTCCAAGACGGTGGGATGATGCTGAACGATAATGAGACCCAGGACAAAGAGTCGGCATATGATTCTTTAAAGTTCATGCGTGCGGACAAAGAGCGAGCGCTGGAGTCCTTTTCTCAGACGCTGTACATCAATATGGGGATCGCGGATGATCCGGCTGCGCAGACTGCCCTGTGGTGGTATATTCCTGCTATCGTTGTGCTGGATTATGACGGGTATTATATGTATGTTTCGCAAACTTTCACCAACGCGTATGGGGAGGAGCTCATGGAGCACAGATGGACACCCAAAATCCCTTATGCCTGGAATGATGGCAGGGGCAACAGCATCCGGTTTACATTGGATTCCTTCGTTCAGGTGTATGAATCAGGTGGAGGCTCCTCCATCTGGCACTCTGGCTTTCGGGAGGATCTGACTGGCAGGACGGGTGTAGCTTTGCTGGAAGATAAAGATAGGTTTGAACAAGTTAGGCGGATCACGATTGTGAATACCGTTCAAGATCATCTGGCTTATTACATACAGCGGCACAACCAAGTGGCGCTCCGAAACGGAGTATCCTATACGTTCGCACTTCCGTTGATATCCCAGGAAGAGTGGGTGAATACGATTGATGATATCGGTATGATGGCATTTATTCAAGGTATTCCCCTGGGCGATCAGTATTATAATAACTATGCCCTTGGAGGCGGCAGACTCGTTAAAGCTCCGGTTTATTTCGGAGGTGTGGATAGCAGGGGGCTCAAATATTATTATCGCGATGTCTGCCAATACAACTATCGCGTGAAAGAAGTGTTTCCGAGTGCCAAGGAGGCAGCGGCAGCAGGTTATCAGGAGAAAAGCTGTTCTAATCCCGGTGTTCTATAATCTCTGAAAGTTATGGTTTCTGCCGGACTCCAGGATGTGATACAATAAACTCTTGACTGTGTATATTTCGCTAAATTAACATGAAATAAGTTCATTTTATACAGACAGGAGTTACTATAGCCATGAGTTTATTGACTGTAGAGAACGTATCACATAATTTCGGGGAACGTACTCTATTTAAGAATGTATCCTTTCGTTTGTTGGCAGGCGAACATGTTGGTTTGGTTGGAGCAAACGGCGTAGGCAAATCAACACTAATGAATATTTTGACCGGGCAGCTGTTAAAAGACAGCGGCAAGGTGGAGTGGACACCGAAGATCCGGTACGGATACCTGGATCAGCACACCAAGCTGACACCTGGCAAAACGGTTCGTGATGTGTTGAAGGATGCCTTCCTGCCTCTGCTGGAGCTGGAAAAAGAAATGATGGAGATCACCAATAAGATGAGCGATGCTTCTCCCGAAGAGTTGGAGCTGCTGCTCGAACAAATGGGTGAAATTCAGGAGCAGCTGGATATCGGGGATTTCTACATGTTGGACGTAAAGGTTGAAGAGATGGCGAATGGTCTTGGGTTATCCGTCATTGGCTTGGATCGCGATGTAGCAACATTAAGCGGGGGACAGCGTACTAAAGTATTGCTTGCAAAGCTTCTTCTGGAGAAGCCCAATGTACTGTTGTTGGACGAGCCCACCAACTATCTGGATGTTGAGCATATTGATTGGCTCACTCAATATTTGAAGCAATACCCATATGCTTTCATCTTGATATCCCATGATACGGAATTTATGAACCAGGTGGTGGATGTGATCTATCATTTGGAATTTGCAAAATTGACTCGCTATACAGCGAACTACGAGAAGTTCCTGGAAATGGCCGATATCAATAAGAATCAGCATATTGATGCTTACGAGAAGCAGCAGGAATTCATCAAGAAGCAGGAAGACTTCATTCAGCGGAACAAGGCCCGTTACTCCACCTCTGGCCGAGCGAAAAGCCGGGAGAAGCAGCTGGATCGTATGGAGCGGATTGACCGCCCCGAGGAAGCAGCTAAACCTGTGTTTAACTTCAAGGAATCCCGTGCTAGTGGTAAAACGGTATTCGAGGGGATCGATTTTGAGATCGGATATGATCGACCATTGCTCCCCAAAATGAATATCCTGATCGAGCGAGGAGAGAAAATTGCCATTGTTGGCTGTAATGGCGTAGGTAAATCAACGCTGCTGAAGACCATATTAGGCAAAATCCCGGCGCTCTCCGGGAAGACGTATCAAGGGGATTTCCTGGTGCCTGCTTATTTTGAGCAGGAAGTACGTCCAGGGAATATTACGCCGATTGATGATGTGTGGAACGAATTCTCACACTTGAACCAGCACGAGGTTCGTGCAGCGCTTGCTCGCTGCGGGCTCAAAAACGAGCATATTACCCGTCCATTGAAGGCACTTAGCGGCGGAGAGCAAGCCAAGGTCCGTCTGTGTAAACTTCTGATGCGCGAGAGCAATTGGATTCTGTTTGACGAACCGACGAACCACCTTGATGTTGTGGCTAAGGAAGAACTAAGACGTGCTTTGAAAGAATATAAAGGCACAATCCTGCTGGTTTCCCACGAACCTGAGTTTTATGAGGATTGGGTGACCAAGATCTGGAACGTCGAAGACTGGTCCAACCAGAATTCCTGATTCATATCAGGATCAGAATCCAGCTCTCTGCCAGGACAAATGAAACTTTGATTATCATAAATTTATTGGTATTCCATAAGGAGGATGGGCAGATTGCTGCCTGTCCTCCTTATGTATATCCGCAAAATGGGGCGTACGGTTTATTGGTTTTATGTTTTATGTTTTATGTTTTATGTTATATCGTATATCGTTCGTATGCCTTATGCCTTATGCCTTATGCCTTATGCTTTATACTTTATGTTTTATGGTATAAGTGCATTTATGATATGCTAGAAACAACCTGAAATGAACGGAGGAGATGTTGATGGAAGACATGGACTTATCCATCGGGGCATCATTATATGAAGGGGATTCGCATCCATAGCCCCATGAACCCGTGTAATTCCCTTCTGAAAGGGAGTCGTACTAAAATGAATTGGGAAAATAACTTAAATCAGGGAGAAGACGTCATGCTCTCTCCCGAGAAGTCGGTTATACGGCGGGGCCAGATTGTGTACCGCCCAGCCGGAGCTTGGACTCCGGCCGTACACTCTTTGTTGAGGCATTTGAGGCAATCAGGGTTTACATCAATTCCGGAAATTATAGGTTCAGGATGTAATGAGAAAGGCCAAGAGATGTTAAGTTATATCGAAGGCGAATTTGTTCATCCCGGGCCATGGAGCGACGAAGGCATCATCGAAGTAGGACAATTATTACGGCAGCTTCATGACGCTTCTGCTACATTTAAACCCCAACCCGGGCTTGTCTGGAAGCCATGGTTCCTGCGTAAACTGGGTGACACCAGGGGTGTATACAGCCACGGTGATATTGCCCCTTGGAATATGGTTACCCGTGATGGGAGGCCGATTGCATTAATTGACTGGGAATACGCTGGCCCTGTACATCCGTTTCTTGAACTAGCCCGCGTATGTTGGCTATTTCCGCAGCTGTATGATGATGATGTAGCTGAAAGGGTTGGTTTGCCAAATGCAGAGGTTCGTGCAAGGCAGCTCCGCTTATTGGTTGACGCATATGGCCTCGATCCAACTAGTAGGGCCGCCTTCTTTGAGATGATCGTTGAAGTGGTCGTAAGGGAAACGGCAGAGGAAGCGATCGAGTTACAGGTCACGCCGGAAACGGAAGGCCTTCTATGGGGGATTGCCTGGAGGGCGCGGAGTGCGGCCTGGATTCTGCGTCATCGCAGTATAATGGAGAAGGCGCTAAATACTAGGTTGCAATAGTTAAACAGCCCATCCTCTTCGTGGGATGGGTATTTTCAATCATGGGTCGTCGTCAAAAAACTTCGTGAACGTCATCTTTTGTTAGAAGATTTGCAGATATTGATCGGAGGAAAATTCATGTCTGATTTAAGCGATAACAGGGAGGAAGTAAATCGTACACAGTCTCTTTTCGTGGCAGCCTCGGGGTCCCCGGACTGTGATGTAACAATGAAAAGGGAACGAGAGGATCGGTATTCTAGGCAAGAGCGCTTTACGCCATTTGGAAAAGAGGGCCAGCTCCGCCTCCGGGACAGTCACGTGCTCGTTCTTGGTGCTGGGGCGCTGGGAAGCGCTATAGCTGAAACTTTGGTTCGCGCAGGTGTCGGGCATGTAACGATCGTGGATCGGGATTACGTGGAATGGAGCAATCTGCAGCGTCAGCAGCTGTTTACCGAACAGGATGCGATCGATCGATTACCGAAGGCCGTAGCAGCGGCTAAACGGTTATCCGAAATTAATTCGGATGGTATCGTGGATGGTATCGTTATGGATGTACGTGCCCAGGAACTGTCGGTACTCTGTCAAGGCGTTGATTTGATGATGGATGCTACCGATAATTTCGGGACCCGGCTGATTCTGAACGACATCGGTTTTAAGCATGGAATCCCGTGGATTTACGGAGGCTGCGTGGGAAGTTCAGGCATGAGTTACACATTCTTGCCGGGAGAAACGCCATGCTTGAACTGTCTGCTTGGAACGATTCCCTTGGGTGGTGACACCTGCGACATTAACGGAATTCTTCCGCAAGCGGTACAGATGGTCGTTGCCCATCAAACGATGGAAGCGATGAAGCTTTTGTCAGGACACCGACATGCTCTTAGAAAAAAGATGCTGTCGTTCGATTTATGGCGTAATGAACGGGTGGAGTTTGGCGTGGACCGAGCCAAAAAATCGGACTGCCTCACATGCGGGGAGCATCCGAAATATCCTTACTTGACGGCTGAACACGCGGATAAAAGCGAGGTGTTGTGCGGCAGGGATACGGTACAGATTAGGCCAGCCAGACCGCTGCAGCTTCAGCTGGATGAAATGGCCGATCGATTGAACAGGCTCCATCATGGAAAAGCAACCGTAACGCCGTATATGATCATCTATCAGGTGAATCCACATCGTTTGGTTATATTCCGGGACGGCAGAACCCTGGTGCATGGCACATCGGATATCGCCAAGGCCAGGTCGCTGTACAATCAATACGTTGGTGGATAATTACAAGGACAAGAGCAAAAGCGTTTCATCAATAATCGTAAACGCACAAAAGGAGTGGGCCTCACAGGCCCACTCCTTTTCATGTTGATCCCCAATCCTTAATTCAAAATTAAATTAAAGCCGTTCTGAATGAAATACAGATCAGGATGAGCGATATTTTCTGTTGTCAGATTGTTAAATGTTGCCGACCCATTGCCCGTATAGGTGTAAATCGCCGCACCTGGATGAGGATTCGAGAATCTTGAGGATGTGATCCCGTCTAGCCCCGTACCGTCAATATGGATGTTGTTAAATACGATGTTCTGAAAACCGCCGCCATAACCAAGCTGAACGGCACTGCGCTGGGTGTTCAGGATATCGATGTTGGTAAACGTGACATTGCGGATTGCATCTTTCGATGCTTCCAGATCAATTGCGCCGCGCTCCCCATCATACAGGTCTTTACTGGTTCCACTCCCAATGATCGTTGTATCGGAGAACAGAATGCCGGTATTGTTCTGGAAATGGTATCCCGGGAACACGGTATTCATTCGAATACCGGAACCGCCTACGGTGTCAACAATCAGGTTGTGAGTAGCCTTATGTCCGCTTCCTCCAAAGAATGCGATGGCTGCTGCGCGCCAATTATTTTCGATGGTGTTGTAGGAGAAGGTGTTGTTAACGCCCGCAGGTGCGCCATTCACGTTACTCGTCCATACGGCGAGACCATCGTCTCCGTTATTTCGAATGCTGCTATTGCGGACAGTTGAATGGCTGGTTCCTTGGGCAAAATTGACCCCGTCCGCGAGATTATTGCGGATTCGGCTGTTTTCAATGATCAGACCCTCCGCAATAATGGCTGGGGTATGTGCATAATCGCCTACCCAGAATCCACACTCAAAGTGCTCGACCCACACATTGTGAATTTTGGAGTTGGTGCCGAAGTTATCCATAAATCCCTTGTAGATTGCATTTTGATTATAACGTGACCGCAGATTTGAGTTGAGGTAGATATGGCTGAAATCAAGCTGGCCCGTAATCCGAAGCGAGATCCCGCCAGAAGCGGCATTCGGGTTGGTAAATTGAATATTTGTATGCCAGATGCCTGCACCCATAATCTTGATGTCATCAATCATATTCCCAACCGAACCGATCTTCCACATGTTGCCCAGATGGAATGTCCCTTCGGGAATGTATAAGGTCTTGCCGGTAGAAGCGGCAGCCTGCACAGCAGCTTCAAACGCTGATAGGTCATCTTGGCCGTCGTTCGGGGTTGCACCGAAATCCGTTACGGATACCGAATTTGCCGGACGGGCGATTGCCGCAGGGACCGGCTCGATTTCGATAAAATCAACGCCATATTCCAGGTTATCGGCATTGGACTTCTGAATACGAATTTTGTCTCCCGGCTGAAGCGGCGTATCCATCTTCCAGTGTACTTCATCGAACCGGAAGAGAGGGCGTCCCCCACCAGGCGCATCTGCAGGATGATCGCTGGAGAAGTATTGCCAGTTGTAGTAGGAGGTCAATGGAATGGTCTTTTTCTTCGTGCCATTCACATAAACGTCGAGTGAGCCAGTCAATCCCATGCCGTCGGGTGAGTCCGGCATCGTATAGCGCATAGTTATGCCAGCCCCGCCTTCCCCTGGCCGAACTGTCCATTCGAGATTGGACCCGTTGGAAGGTAGCGCTACATAACGTTGGCCGGATGCTTCTGATGCTGTGAGCGCTTGATCGAAAGTCGGTGCCGACTTTAGCAGAGCCCCGCCACCGCGTAATGCATCATCCGTATCGTAACGGGTATATGGCATGCTGGCGCCGCGGGAGGAATATACCGTGAGATTGGCCTGGCTGACGTTGTTCTCCCGTTTAACGGGTAGTTCGTTTGCATCCGGTGCCACGGATGTTGTTAACGTGTAGCTGCCATTTGCCGCTGTCCATGTGCCCGGAATATGGACAGCGGCGGAGGAACCTGCAGCAAGCGCGCCATCATAACTTCCGGTGAAGGTTTGAATCGTTGAACCGGCCGGATTCTTCAGAGCGACGGAAATTGTGTGGGATCCGCTTGCCGTGGCTTTATTGCCCTGATTCTTAAGATTTACGGTAAAGGATACTGCATTCCCTGCGACAGGAGTGGCGGGTGTCCATTGTACCGTTCCTATCAAATCAGAACTTGCGAGCGCACCAATAACCAGAGGGGATGGATGCGAATAGCTGTTGTTTTCGTTATTCTGTTCCATGATTTCATTATCCTCATCGACCTTGGCACTGACGGAATAGGATCCAGCGGCCTTGGTTCCGGCTTGTAGCGTTACCGTGTTGGAAGCACCTGCCGCAAGCGGAACTACCGGGGAAGAGCCTGCTTTAGAGCCGTTCAAATAAAAATTGACCGTCGTAGCCGCGGCTTCCACGTCCCCGATGTTTTTGACTGTAGCACGCAGTGTAATGTCATCGCTTTCCAACGGAGAAGAGGGAGTCCAGGACATATCCGTAATGGTCAGGTCCGGGTTCTGGGCGGCTGTGCCGTAAACTTCGAATTCCGCAATCTGCCCTGCCGGTGCGCCGGAATTGGACGTTATGTTCAATTGAAGGCGTTTCACGGTTGCCGTTACGGGAATTGTCACAAAGTTGCCGGACGCGGGGTTGAACGTGTAGGACTGTGCCGATACCAAATTGCTAAAATTTGTTGTGCTCTGGTCATGTCCCAGCACTTGTATGGTTTGGGTTCGCGTACTCCATAATGGTGACGGATTCAGCTTCAGTACGATGGAGGTGATATCGTGATTCGTTCCCAAGTCGAGCGTCAGGCTGCTTGGATTGCTTCCGCCTTCCCAGTAGGTTTGGATGTCGTTGTCGTTAGCATGGGTTGCAGCGTACGTAAAGGTGCTTGAGGAGGCGGTAATCGGTTTGCCGCTGGCGATATTGTTTCCCGTTGGAGGTGTTGGCGGGGAGAACGATGGTCCATAAATCTCGAACTCAGACAGCTGCGCAGCCGGCCAAGTCGTGTTGCTTGTCATGATCAGGCGAACAAATCGCGTGCTCGCTTCGTCAAAACGGATAGTCACCGAGTTTCCTGCTGTAGACGGGGTGAATTCATAATCGGCCAAATCCACGATATTTGAGAATGTTGAACCGTTCGAGCTGCCTTGTACCATTAACGTTTGTGTCCGTGATTCCCAAGTGGCAGGTAGTTTAAGGACGATCCGGTTGATGCTGGTGTCATCACCGAGATCGACTTGAATCCACTGCGGAAAGGCATGATTGGTGCTTTCCCAGTACGAACCTTGATTGCCATCGTTAACGTTAGCCGGCTCGTAGGTTTGGGATTGACCACTTGCTGTTACGGCTTTGCCGAGCGAGAGGTTTGTTTCGCCTGCGGCTGAAACCGGTGCGGGCGGCCCTGCGGCCGTGCATACGATAGATATCAGCATAGCCATGACAAGTGGCCATACCACGAGTTTGTTGCGCATGTTATTTTCCTCCTCCAAAGTGTTCACATACTTTCCCATTAAACATGAGCTAATCGGTGAAGATATCCCCCTTTCCTAATCCTACATCCCATTATAAAAATGGCGCCGCTGCAGAGATAAGATGTATTTCTACGGAAATCGTATGTGATCCCAGCATCTTTTGGAGTGAAAGCAGGATGAATCAGCCATACTTACATTATTAAGTGTTGAAAGCGGGGGGGAACCCGTGGAGAAAGTAATTCTGATCGCGGCAGACAATCAAGATCGGGCCCAGACCGTTATGGAGATTTTAAAACAAGCGGGCTATGAGGTTAGGCATGCCATGAGTTATTCGGAAGTGGTCGCCATTTTACAGCGCTCAGGCGCAGACTTGCTGCTCATCGACAGCAGACTGCCGGGTATGAACCATTTTAATCTCATGGAACGGCTGACGGGCAAAAAGGAACAGATCCCGATCATCGTCATCGGAAATGACGGTTCTGATGAAGCCATTCAGGCATTGGAGGCAGGTGCCCATGACTATATCCCTGATGACAGAGATGCAAGGGAGCTGTTGGCGCGGATTGCCAATTTGCTGAAACTTTTTCAGACAGGTCGCATGGAACAGGAGGAAGTCATCCAAATCGGAGATCTGGTGATCGATCCTCTGAGCCGGAATGTATCCCGGGAAGAAGAAGCCATCGAGCTGACTCATCGCGAATATGATCTGCTGCTGTTTTTGGCTAGAAGGCAGGGACAAGTATGCACCCGTGAGGATATTTTAAAACAGGTGTGGGATTACGATTTTCATACGGGTACCAACGTGGTGGATGTCTATATTCTTCATCTAAGAGAGAAAATTGATAGAGGGCGCAAACAAAAGCTGCTGCGTACGATTCGGGGAACCGGATATAAACTGGTATCGCAGGAAGAAATCAATGCTGCAAGCAAAAAAGACCGCCTTCCGTGAGTGGAAGACGGTCTTTGATTTCATTCGTTAGTAACAAGTGGAGTATTGAACTACAGCACGCGGCGGGCTTTCAGGTAAGTCTTGCTCCAGTTACCTGACAGGCTGGAGATTGTTACGCCAGGCTTGCCGTAAGTGTGCAGAATTTTGTTGTTGCCCATATAAACGGCTACGTGTGTTACGTTTCTACCATTTGCGCGGCTTCCGCTCGAGAAGAATATCAAATCGCCAGCTTTCAGGTTCGATTTCGATACCGCTTTACCCACTTTGGATTGGGCAGCGGATGTACGCGGCAGGTTCACGCCGTATTTTTTAAAGATATGCTTCGTAAAGGAAGAGCAGTCAAACACTCTTGTGGTGGACGTGGATGCTCCGAATTTATAAGGTGTACCCATATATTGTTTACCAAAGTTAACGACTTGAGATCCTTTGCTTACCGATGCTGCTTCTACAGGAGCCGGTGGTGCAACAGTAAGAACTGCTCCTACACCCAAAGTTGCGCTCAAGCTGATTACTACGGCCTTCTTAATCCAATGCTGTCGATTCATGTTGTTATTACCTCCAAGCAGTTTTTGTTTTTTGCGATGAACCGAGTATATCAGATTTGAAACCGACTATATTTTGGATAACCGGCGCAAACCCTTGGGCCCCATGAAATGAAAGCGAATTATTAAAATATCATTAAAAGTTACAAAATATTAAGAATTAGATGCAAACTATGACTTGAAAACGAGAAAAAACCCTTGATATACAAGGGTTTTTGACAATGACTTCGATTGTTAACATTGCTGCATCAAAGATGACAAAATAGTAATGATTAGTGGTCTTTACTCTGAATAATAAGGAGCAGGCCGCCTTCGATCCGGACCGTCCCTTTGTCCTCGGCCAGCTTATTGCTAACTCCGAGAGACTGCCCCAATCGCAATGTGGCATCGTGAAGCGGGTACTCAAATCCTTCGAGATTGATCCCGGTTACTTCCGTAGTCAGCGGCAGTAAGGAGACATATGTAAACCCTTTGTTCTCAACTATGCAGCTAGAGCCCGTCAGGGTAATAAAATTGTTCTCATCTAATATAGAACACGGAATATGATGTTGGAGTCCACGAATCAGCATATGGATATTAGCCAGCGTGTGATCCAGGCGCGTTCCCGTAGCCCCTAGAATCAGGATGGATTCGGGGGAATGCTCCAGTGCCATTTCGAAGGCAAGCTCGGTGTCAGTCAAATTTTTATCGATTGGATCACAGTCGATTACCTTACCGCTCATAGATCGTACTCGATCCATTTGGCCGGGCGGAATGGAGTCAAAATCTCCAACGGACAGGTGCGGCTTAATCCCATGTTCAATCAGGTAGAGGGCTCCGCGATCAGCCCCTATAATGAAGTCCCCGTTTTGAACCTCATCCAGGAAACGTGGTGACAACTCCCCACCTGTAAAGATCAGGACGCGAGTATGGCTCATTATATAAATTCCTCCTTTTTCGAGAGAATTGTCATTGTATTCTAGTATAGAGCAGTTTTCATGCTTGCACAATTTTAATAGGCACGGCTACAATGTAGTATGTAAATTGACGGGGGAGCGGGGGAACTGAATTTTGGACATGCATCTGTTTGACGTATTCAGTATCATTGGCACCATTGCGTTTGCCATGTCCGGAGCTTTTGTAGCTATGGAAGAGGAATACGATATTCTGGGGGTTGTGGTTCTGGGTTTAGTCACAGCCTTCGGCGGGGGTATTATAAGAAACGTATTGATCGGCGTGCCGGTTACCACCCTGTGGAGCCAGGGGGATTTAATCATGCTCGCGATGATTTCGGTATTTGTAGCGTTTGTGTTGCCGCTCGGTTTGATTCAGCACTGGAAGAAAACGGAGGCACTGTTCGATGCGATCGGATTATCTGCCTTTGCGATTCAAGGGGCTTTATATGCTACACAAATGAATCACCCCATGAGCGCGGTGATTGTGGCTGCTGTGCTTACCGGAAGCGGCGGGGGAATGGTCCGCGATTTATTGGCAGGGCGGAAACCGCTGGTGCTGCGTGATGAGATCTATGCGGTCTGGGCCATGATAGCAGGAGTCGCCATCGGCCTTGGTGTCGCCACCAAGACATGGGAACTGCTGGCTTTGTTTGTTGTGGTGATCGTATTCCGGATGCTGTCCGTGCTTTATAAATGGAGATTGCCTAGAAGGTCGCTGCACGAGGGTCATCCTGCGGCAGCCAATGGAAAGAAAGTCAGTTCGGGTTAATGGAAGATAGGCAACAATACTCATTAAGTTAGATTTCTCGTAAAATGACGATTTATTATAGCGTGAAGGAGAGAGGACCATGGTATCCGTCTTGTTTGTATGTTTGGGCAATATCTGCCGCTCGCCAATGGCGGAAGCGGTGCTGCGACATAAAATTGTACAGCGTGGGCTGCAGGAAAAGATCAGCGTGGATTCTGCCGGCACAGGAGATTGGCATATCGGGAATGTTCCCCACGAAGGAACCCGAAAGCTGCTGGACAGCTGGCAAATCAGCTACGAAGGAATGGTTGCTCGCAAAGTGGTAAGCGAGGATCTCGTCAAGTTCGATTACGTCATCGGCATGGATGATTCGAATGTGGCAAATATGCGCAAGTTAGCGGGCGGCGAACAGGCTGCGATTCTGAAGTTTATGGATTTGCTGCCCGATGAAAAGCTGCGCGAGGTGCCGGATCCGTATTTCACTGGAAATTTTGATGAGGTGTACCGGCTAATTGATGCGGGGTGTGACATCTTACTGGACAAAATCATGAAAGAAAAGCTATAATCGATTCGAACAAGCGGTGAGTCCACCGCTTTTTTGACGAAAATCATTGAAAGCGATACCAAGAAGAACGGGCTGCCGAACATAAAAGATGAACAATGCACATTCCATAAAAAATGCGCGGTTGTTCATCTTTTTTTGAAGTGAAGCAACAGGAGTGGCATAACTTGTGCTAACTATTGCTTCAAAGGTATTCTTTTTTGCCAACGGCTTTAAAGCGTAACGCGTGAAGTCCCGGGTGGGACAGGCAATGAATTTTGCTGTAACAGGTCATTTATATAGCCAATGGATTTTGCCAATCTATCGATTAATCAAGGAAGTACATAAGAGCAGCAGGGAGCTCTTTTTGCCAGAATCCCCAAAGGTGACGGCCGTCTTTTTCAAGATAGGATAGGGTGGCACCCCGTTCTTCCAGCAATGTCTTTGTTGAACGATTCAGTTCAACGAAGTTATAGACACCTGTATCGGTTGCGTAGTTGTCTTCTTGCAAGCCTACAATCATATAGATGTCGAGCCAGGATAAATCCTGTTCTTCCTTAATCATGTTCTGAGACTTCTCATAGAAGGCGCCGGACAAGCTGATGATTCGGGTAAAGAGATGCGGGTAACGCAAGGCCAGATGCACGGAGACGCTTCCGCCAAGGGAGTCGCCGGCGAGTACTCTTTCGGCAGGCTCTTTGCGCACAGGATATTTTTGTTCAACGAAGGGAATAATCTCTTCGGCGAAGCAGGATAGGTAAGCATTGAAACGGTTGCCGAATGGCGCATACTCCTCGGTGCGAACTTTGGTGTTCACTTCCACGCCTACAATGATGAACGGCTCCACGCCTTCTTCGAGTATGAGCTGGTTGGCCCAAGTCGCGATGCGACCAAAATTGAAAAATTCCTCTCCATCCTGACAGTAAACGACAGGATAGCTGAGAATTTCATTGTATCCGGGAGGAAGGTAAATGCGCAGCGTTCGATTCTCATGCAGAAACTTGCTTTCAATCACTTCTTTTACAATGGTTCGCTTCAATAAACGTTCATTCGTCATCATTCGTCACCTTTTTCGGGTTAGTTTTTGAAATGCGGTAAACAATAAGTTAAAATTACCCTGACATGTCTAAGTTGGCTGCTGTTCTATGATGTTTGTCATACTGTTATAGTATTTTCTATTATCTGTTATACATACAAACGTTAAGAAATATGAAATTTTATCTCGTATTTCTTTGACGAATGGAGTGAAACAGGTGTATAATAATTCTATAACAGCGGAACTTGATATTCAAATATTTATTGAGGTGAAAAAAATGACCAAGGTTCCTTATGAAGTATATACCGAGGAAGTCGATACTCTATCTGTACTTTCCCCGGATGGCAAAATCGTAAACAAAGATCTTTTGCCTGAATTGTCAGATGATCAACTGAAAGAAATTATGTACCGTATGGTATTTACCCGTACTTGGGACGACCGCGCCGTAAATCTCGGCCGTCAAGGACGTCTCGGTTTCTATGCTCCTGTATCCGGTCAAGAAGCAACAATGGTAGGTAGCGAATTCGCGCTTGAGAAAGACGACTTTGTCTGCCCGGGCTACCGTGATATGCCGCAAATCGTATGGCATGGACTTCCACTTTATCAAGCATTCCTCTACTCCCGCGGACATCAGCATGGCGGACAAATTCCGGAGGGTGTTAACGTATTGATGCCTCAGATCATCATTGGCGCGCAAATCTTGCATGCTATGGGTATCGCTATGGGTTACAAATTGAAGAAGCAAAAACAAGTTGCTATTACGTATACCGGTGACGGTGGTTCTTCCGAAGGCGACTTCTACGAAGGTTTGAACTATGCAGGCGTGTACAAATTGCCAGTTATCTTCTTCGTGCAAAACAACGGCTATGCAATCACGACTCCATTCTCCAAGCAGACTGCAGCATTGTCTATCGCACATAAAGCTGTAGCAGCTGGTATCAAGGGTGTTAAAGTTGACGGCATGGATGTTCTCGCTGTGATCAAGGCCGTTCGTGATGCTGCAGAACGCGGCCGCAATGGCGAAGGCGCAACGCTTATCGAAGCTGTGACATACCGTTTCCGTCCGCATTCCCTGTCTGACGACGCTACGAAATATCGTACGAAGGAAGAAGAGGGCGAGTGGAACGAGAAGGATCCGATCGCACGTCTTGCGAAGTACCTGGAAGCAAAAGGCCTCTGGACAGAGGAAGATACAGCTCGCGTGAGAGAAGAAGCGAAAGCGAAAGTCAACGAGCAAATTAAAAAAGCAGAACAAACGGAAAAAATGACGGTACCTGGTTTGATCGACAGCATGTTCGAACAAACACCGAAGCATCTGGAAGAGCAGAAAGCCGATTTTCAATAAAAATGACGGGCCGATGATTGTCGAAGGTTGATCCTGGATAATCATCCGGTTTGTCATGGCTGTATGCATCAGGTCTGTTTTAAATTACGTTTTGACATCGATATATAGCCGCAAGGCATAACACTGGAATTTTAGTGAACTGTATTTCTTAAGGAGGAAATGAAGCAATGGCACAAATGAACATGAAAGAAGCGATTCGCGACGCCATGCGCGTTGAACTGAGCCGTGACCCTAACGTTGTCATCTTCGGTGAAGACGTAGGTAATGTCGGCGGTGTTTTCCGGGTAACGGAAGGCCTTCAAAAAGAATTCGGGGAAGAGCGCGTATTCGATACGCCGCTGGCTGAGTCCGCTATCGGCGGTTTGGCAGTAGGTCTCGGTATTCAAGGCTTCCGTCCGATCGCTGAAATTCAATTCGTTGGATTTATCTTTGAGGCGCTTGATCAAATCGTCGTTCAAGCAGCGCGTATGCGTTACCGTTCCGGTGGACGTTACAACTCCCCAATCGTATTCCGTACGCCATTCGGCGGCGGGGTTAAAGCAGCTGAGCTGCATACGGATGCACTCGAAGGTTTGATTACACAAACCCCGGGTATTAAAGTTGTAGTACCTTCCAATCCTTATGATGCAAAAGGACTCATGATCGCAGCGATTCGCGATAATGACCCTGTGTTCTTCATGGAGCACTTGAACCTGTATCATGCGTTCCGCGCTGAAGTTCCTGAAGGCGACTACACCATTGAGCTTGGTAAAGCTAACGTGGTTCGCGAAGGAACAGACGTTACGATCATCGCTTACGGCCTGATGGTTCATACCGCAACGAAAGCGGCGGACGAACTTGAGAAGAACGGAATCAAAGCGGAAATCATCGACTTGCGCACCATTTCTCCAATCGACATCGATACTGTGCTTGCTTCGGTTAAGAAAACCAACCGTGCCATCGTGGTTCAAGAAGCACAAAAATCGGCAGGCGTAGCTGCAGAAGTTATCGCTCAAATCAACGAGAAAGCAATTCTGCACTTGGAAGCTCCAGTGCTTCGCGTGACTCCGCCGGACACGGTGTATCCATTCGCGCAAATCGAGGACACTTGGTTGCCTACTCCAGCACGGATCGTGGATGCCGTCAATAAAGTATTGAATTTCTAATAGCAGCAATATCTAGGGAGGTTTTTCAGTTGGCAAAATTTGAATATCGTTTTCCAGAGCTGGGTGAAGGTCTGCATGAAGGTGAAATCATCAAAATGCATATCAAGCCAGGCGACAAAGTAACAGACGACGACATCATCATGGAAGTACAGAACGACAAGGCAGTCGTAGAAGTTCCTTGTCCCGTGAACGGTACGGTTCAAGAAGTGTTTGCCAAGGATGGTCAAGTGTGCCGTGTCGGTGAAGTGGTAGCTATCATCGATGCTGAAGGCGACATTCCTGAGCAAGAAGCTCCTGCTGAAGAGCAGTCGGCGCAAGAAGCTGACGCAGCGAAAGGCAGTGCAGATACAACTTCTTCACCGGCTCAAAATGCTCCGGCTGACGCTAAACAAGGCGGAAACGGTGAAGCAGCAGCGCCAGCAGCACCTAACCGTGAAGTTCTGGCTACACCTAGTGTGCGTAAATTCGCTCGTGAGCAAGGCGTAGACATTGCCCAAGTGCAAGGCTCCGGCAACAACGGTAAAGTGACTCGCGAAGATGTTGAAGCCTTCAAAAACGGTGGAGGCCAAGCAGCAGCTCCAGCGCAAGAAGCGGCTTCCGAAACGAAAGCAGCTCCTGCAGCAGCATCCGCAGCGGTGGATACTCGTGCAGAAGAAGAGCGCGTACCATTCAAAGGTATTCGTAAAGCGATCTCGAACGCCATGGTTAAATCGGCTTACACAGCTCCTCACGTTACGATCATGGACGAAGTTGACGTAACCGAGCTGGTAGCGTTCCGTACTCGCATGAAACCGATCGCGGAGAAGAAAGGCACGAAAGTTACGTATCTGCCATTCATCGTTAAAGCACTCGTTGCGGCTAGCCGTCAATTCCCTGCTTTGAATGCGATGATCGACGAAGAAGCGAACGAAATCGTGTACAAAAAATACTACAACATCGGTATCGCTACAGATACAGACAACGGTCTGATCGTACCGGTTATCAAAGATGCGGATCGTAAGAGCATCTGGATGATCGCTGACAGCATCCGTGACCTGGCTGCTCGCGGCCGTGAAGGTAAACTGTCTCCTAACGAAATGAAGGGCAGCACGATTTCCATCACAAACATCGGATCTGCAGGCGGTATGTTCTTTACACCAATCATTAACTTCCCAGAGGTTGCTATTCTCGGTACTGGCCGTATCAGCGAAAAAGCGGTTGTGAAGAACGGCGAGATTGTAGCAGCACCTGTTATGGCATTGTCCTTGAGCTTTGACCACCGTATCATCGACGGCGCAACGGCTCAAAACTTTATGAACTATATTAAACAACTGCTCGCTAACCCTGAGCTGCTTGTTATGGAGGTGTAACTAATGGTAGTTGGAGATGCTTCTTTAGATATTGATACTCTAGTCATTGGTGCTGGTCCTGGTGGTTATGTGGCGGCGATTCGTGCCGCCCAACTGGGTCAAAAGGTTCTGATCGTTGATAAATCGGAACTCGGCGGTGTTTGTTTGAACCGTGGTTGTATTCCTTCCAAGGCTTTGATCGCTGCAGCTCATCAGTTCGAATCCGCTAAGCATGCCGATGCATTCGGTATTTCCGTGGAGAACGTAACGGTTGATTTCGCGAAAACACAGGAATTCAAAAACGGCGTTGTCAAAAAAATGACTGGCGGCGTAGCCGGTTTGCTTAAAGGCAACAAAGTGGAAGTTTTCAACGGCGAGTGCATGTTCATCAACGAAAACGAAGCGCGTGTATTCAATGATCATGAATCTCCGCGTTACCGCTTCAAGAACTGCATCATTGCTACAGGTTCCCGTCCAATCGAACTGAAGCCATTCCCGTTTGGCGGACGCATCTTGTCTTCTACCGAAGCATTGAACCTGCCTGAAGTACCGAAGAGCATGATCGTAATCGGTGGCGGCTACATCGGTGCCGAGCTTGGTCAAATGTACTCCAAATTCGGTTCGAAAGTAACAATCATCGAAGGTCTGGACAGCGTTCTGGCTGGCTTTGACAAAGACATGACAAGCCTCGTTACGAAAAACATGAAGAAAACCGGTATCGAAATTATCACAGGTGCTAAAGCTGAAAGTGCTGAGCAAAACGATAAAGAAGTTACCGTGAAATACTCCGTGAATGGCGAAACCAAAGAAGTAACAGCAGATTACCTGCTGGTTACAGTTGGCCGTCGTCCGAACACGGACGGAGAGCTCGGTCTGGACCTGATCGGCCTCGATATGGATGAGCGCGGATTCGTGAAAGTTGACCATCAAGGACGCACAAGCATTCCTCATATCTTCGCAATCGGGGATATCGTGTCTGGTCTGGCGCTTGCACACAAAGCTTCCTATGAAGGTAAAGTGGCTGCTGAGGCCATTTCCGGAATGCCTTCCGTCGTGGATTACAAATGTATTCCAGCGGTTGTGTTTACAGATCCAGAATGCTCCAGCGTAGGTTACACCGAAGCTCAAGCGAAGGAAAAAGGCCATAAAGTGAAAGCTGGCAAATTCCCTTACGCTGGTAACGGACGTTCCGTATCCTTGAACCATCCTGAAGGCTTCGTGAAGATCGTGGCTGAAGAAGGAACAGGACTTATTCTTGGAGCGCAAATCGTAGGTCTGGAAGCTTCCAACCTGATTGCAGAGCTCGGTCTTGCGATTGAAATGGGTGCTACGCTTGAAGATGTAGCCTTGACGATCCATGCGCATCCGACGCTTGGCGAAATCGTAATGGAAGCTGCGGAATTGGTTATGGGTCATCCGATCCACATCATTGCCCGTTAATCCAAACGACGTTTTTCGAGTCATTATATATTCGGCCAGGAGGCAGAGAACGCGCAGGCGGTTTCTGCCTCCTGTTTTTGTGTGTGGATATCGAACATGGTAGACTGTTGATATGAGATTCTAGTGAGGTGACTATACATGAAACAATACTTGGAGCTGCTGCAAGACATTCTTGATCATGGAGTAGAGAAAGGGGACCGTACGGGGACGGGAACGTTATCCGTATTTGGAAGACAGCTGCGTTTTGACCTTTCCAAAGGCTTCCCTCTGATGACAACCAAGCGGATTCACCTGAAATCGGTGATCCATGAGCTTCTGTGGTTCTTAAGCGGGGAAACGAATATCCGGTATCTGAAAGAAAACGGCGTGCGGATATGGGACGAATGGGCGGATGAGGACGGCAATTTGGGACCGGTTTATGGCTCGCAGTGGCGAGCATGGGAAACGCCGGATGGACGCTATATCGATCAGATTGCCAATGTCATCGATTCGATTAAAAACAATCCCGACTCCCGGCGGCATATCGTCAGTGCCTGGAACGTGGCAGAGATCGATAACATGAAGCTGCCTCCATGCCATTTTGTATTCCAATTCTACGTGGCGGGCGGGAAACTCTCCTGTATGCTTACCATGCGTTCTGTGGACAGCTTCCTTGGGCTGCCGTTCAACATTGCGAGTTATGCGCTGCTCACCCATATGGTTGCCCAGCAGTGCGGCCTAGAGCCGGGTGAATTCATCTGGTCCGGAGGCGATGTCCATATCTATTCCAATCATATGGAACAGGTCAGAACGCAGCTTGAACGTGAGCCTTATGAGCTGCCGAAGCTGGTCATCAAGCGCAAGCCGGAGAGCATCTTTGATTATACATTCGAAGATTTTGAATTTGAGGGTTACCAGTATCATCCAACCATTAAAGCAACCGTAGCTGTATAAATAGAGTTCAAGCGGGTTTGCAGTGACATCACATATATAGGAAGGAGAGACTGGAGTCATGATATCCATGATATGGGCAATGGGCAAGGATCAGGTGATCGGGCTGAATGGTACGATGCCGTGGCGTTTGCCGCGGGATATGGCCTTTTTTAAGGAGACGACCCTGCACAAAACGATTCTGATGGGGCGCAAGACCTGGGATTCCTTTGGCAGTAAACCGCTGCCTCACCGAAAGAACATCGTGCTTACGAGAGACAAAAGCTTCACGCTGTCAGAGGATCAAGGCATCGTGATCCATGATATCGATGAAGCCCTTCCCTACGCGGAGAACGGAGAACTGATGGTGATCGGCGGATCGCAGATCTATGAATTGATGCTGCCGAAAGCGGATCGTCTGTACTGCACATTTATTGATGAGAGTTTTGAAGGGGATACGTTCTTCCCTGAAGTGAACTGGGATGAATGGAGGATTATTGAAGAAGTTCCCGGCATAACAGATGAGAAAAATCCATATGCCTACCGGTTTGTTACATTTGAACGAAAATAAAGAGCTTGTTGGTGAGCTTAAACGGGATAGACATCCTCCAATCCATTCATGTTGACAACACTTTGATAGTAGGATAGTACAAATGATCATGCATATAGTCCATTTAACAGGAGAAAAGCGAAATGCTACTATATTTTTAATGTTTATTCAAATCGCAGCTTAAATAGCCGCTAATCGTGGGGATTCATGCTCTGATAAAAATTTTTTTAGCATAAATAGAAAAAATAAATCAGGCTGAAACCTGTTTCTTGGGTCATCTGAAGATCGATGTCGGATGATTTATGATATGATAAATTGTACATGGTAACCAGCATGGATAGAACGGATGGGGGTAAAGCAGTATGTCTACACCAACAGGATTTATGGAATATCAGCGCCAGCTTCCGGCAGATCGGAGCCCGGCAGAACGAGTTAAAGACTGGGAAGAGTTTCATAAACATTTAGAAGAAGAAGAGCTCCAGACCCAGGGAGCACGCTGCATGGACTGCGGTACGCCATACTGCCATACAGGGATCGATATGCTCGGCGGCACTTCGGGTTGCCCGATTCACAATCTGATTCCGGAATGGAACAATCTTGTGTATCGGGGCTTGTGGAGAGAAGCCTTGGAGCGTCTCCATAAAACAAACAACTTCCCTGAGTTTACCGGACGCGTATGTCCTGCCCCTTGTGAGGGTTCCTGTACCGTCGGTTTGATTGGGGAGCCGGTCACGATTAAATCCATCGAGCAAGCGATCATCGACAAGGGCTTTGAAGAAGGCTGGGTCGTTCCCGAGCCGCCGGCAAAGCGCACGGGACGTCGCGTAGCCGTTGTCGGTTCTGGTCCGGCAGGGCTGGCTGCTGCTGCTCAACTGAACAAAGCAGGCCATTCCGTAACCGTCTTTGAACGTGCCGACCGCATCGGCGGCCTGTTGACGTACGGGATCCCATCCATGAAGCTGGACAAGGGCATTGTTCAGCGCCGTGTCGATCTGCTCGCGGCTGAAGGCGTCGAATTCGTTGTCAACACCGAAATCGGCAAGGACATTCCCGCCAAGCAGCTGATGGAAGACTACGATGCCGTCGTACTGTGCGGCGGTGCAACAAAGCCGCGCGAATTCAACATTGAGGGCAGTGATCTCAAGGGCATTCATTACGCGATGGATTATCTGAACGGAACCATCAAGAGCCTGCTGGATTCCGGTCTTGAAGACGGCAATTACTTGTCGGCAAAAGACAAGGACGTTATCGTCATTGGCGGCGGCGATACCGGCTCCGACTGCGTCGCGACAGCGCTTCGTCACGGCTGCACCAGCGTCACTCAGTTCGGTACGCATAAGCAGGCTCCGCTGCAGCGTGATCCGATTGCGAACCCTTGGCCACAGTTTCCGAACGTGTATACGCTTGATTACGCACACGAGGAAGCCAAAGCGCTGTTTGGCAACGATCCACGCGAATTCTCCATTATGACTACGAAATTTGTCGGAGATGAAGAGGGCAATCTGAAGGAGCTTCATACCGTTCAAATCGAGCGTATTGTAGATGAAACGGGTCGTAAAGTGTATCAACCGATTCCGGGCACAGAAAAGGCATTTCCTGCTCAAATGGCGTTCATCGCCATCGGTTTTGACGGACCGGAGCATACGCTGGTCGAGCAGCTGGGGCTAGAAACGGATCGCCGTTCCAATGTGAAAGCACCGTATGGCAAATATACGACCAATGTGGATAAAGTATTTGCCGCCGGAGATATGCGTCGCGGTCAAAGCCTCGTGGTATGGGCCATCAACGAAGGACGCGAGGTGGCACGCGAGGTAGACAAATATTTGATGGGTGCGACCGTACTGGTTTAATCCTTCTCCTAAATATGCTATCATACTAATAGTAGTTAAAAGGACTTCGCGAGAGCGAAGTCCTTTTTGGAGTTAGCCACCGCGCCATGGTGACTCATCGGGGAGGAGAATGTCATTTGAAAACGTTGGTCATTGCCGAAAAGCCGGATATGGGACGGAACATCGCTGCGGTCATCGAGCCGAGGGCTAAGAATAACCGTACATATCTTGAAGGTGAGCAATATATCATAACTTGGGCTATCGGACATCTGGTTGGGCTAGCGGAGCCGGATGCATATGATCCGAAATACAAACGCTGGAATTTACGGGACCTGCCTATCATTCCGGAGCAATTCAAAATCATCCCGAATCCGAAAACCAAAGATCAGCTGAAGGTCATTGGAGAGGTCGCCAAACGCTGCAGCCATATCGTAAATGCATGTGATGCGGGACGAGAAGGACAATATATTTTCGCTCTTATCCAACAGCAATTAAAATTGAAACAGCCTGTAAAAAGACTATGGATTTCGGATTTAACGGCGGAAAGCATTGCCCGTGGCTTCGCGGAACTGAAGGATGGGGTTGAATTCGAGAATTTAACGCAAGCTGCGCGCGCACGCAGTGAAGCTGATTGGTTGATCGGTATGAATGCATCGCGTGCCTTTACGACCCGTCATCAGACATTACTGTCGGTTGGGCGGGTCCAGACGCCGGTTCTGGCTCTGATCTATGACCGGCAGAAGGAAATCGAAGCCTTCGAATCGCAAACGTTTTATGACGTGAAGGCCGTGTTCAAACAAGAACAGTTGGAGTATACCGGAACATGGCAGGGAGAGCGGCTGACCTCGCAAGAGAAAGCAGAGACGATTGCATCCAAGGTCAATGGGAAGAATGGGGTCATCACTAAATATGAAGTCAAAGAAACGAAAGAATATCCGTTCAAACTGTATGATTTGACCCTGCTTCAGCGTGAAGCCAATGCCAAATACGGATATTCTGCCAAAAAAACGCTGGATCTTGCGCAAGCGTTGTATGAGCGTCACAAGGTGATTTCATATCCGCGTACCAACTCCAATTATGTGAATGAACAGAACATCGAGGGCATGCACAAGGCACTTCATATGTTGAAATCGACCTCCTATGCATCGATGGCTGAAGGAGCGGATCCTAGCCGGGTGCACATAAATAATAAAGCGGTTTGCAATCCGCAGCGGGTTGAGGATCACCATGCCATCTTGCCGACGTTAAAGCGTCCGGGCACACTCAGCAAGGAAGAGCAGCATATTTACGATCTGGTCATCCTCCGGTTTCTGTCCCATTTCTACCCGCCGGCGATGTATAAGCAGCATACGGTGCTCACCGAGGTCGAGGGCGAAACGTTTAAGACGGGAATCAAGGAATTGCTGTCGCTAGGCTGGAAAGTGCTGATTGCCCAGGACAAAGAGCAGAAGAAAGCCAAGTCTTCTAAAAAGGGGAAAGAGGACGAGGAAGAAGAAACTCAGGAATGGAACGACCGTTCCTTCGATCTGTCTCCCGATGAGCCGGTACACTGCAAAAAATCCGAAGTGAAAGAAAAGGCAACCCAGCCGCCAAAGAGTTATACGGAAGGTACCTTGCTGAAGGCGATGGAGAGTGCCGGAAAATCCATTGAGGATGAAGCGCTTCGGGATGCGATGAAAGACAGCGGTCTGGGAACGCCGGCAACCCGGGCAGCGACCATTGAACGCTTGAAGAAGGTCGGATATATTACGATGCAGGGCAAAAGAATCACCGTTACCCAAAAGGGAAGGACGGCGGTGGAGTTGATCCGGCATGCTGGCGTAGAATTACTCGCTTCGCCTGAGATGACTGGTCAATGGGAACGGCGTCTTCACCAAATATCCAAGGGCGAGGCTTCCGCTGACGTGTTCATGCAAAACGTGCAGAAGTTTACCATTTCGATCATCAATAAGGTATCCTCGCAGCGTCAGGCCCCTTCGTCATTATTCGGCGGGGACGAGGACAAGTCCAAAGGCAGAGGGAAGCGAAGCACGGGGAAAGTTGCCGCAGCCCCACGCGACAAGGAAGAACGTACGGATAAGCGGACTCCGAAGTCGGATGCCTCCACTTCAAGTGAAGCACCGTCCGTACGCTCTTCATTAGGCCGATGCCCTAGACCCGGATGTGAAGGGCATATTATTGAAGGACGCAAAGGCTATGGCTGCGCAAATTTCAAAACCGGCTGCAACTATGTCATCTGGAAGGAATTTGCCGGTAAACAAGTTTCGCATGCGATGCTGAAATCCTTGCTGCTTCAAGGAAAGACTCAGCTATTATCCTTTAAAAACGAGGACGGCAGCACGTATAAAGGCAGGATTGTCCTAGCTGCTGAAGGGAACGGAAAGCTTGCCGTTCAGGCAGAGGACTCGAATGAAGCCGTGAAATCGTGAGGCGACACCGTTAAATAAAAAAAACCGAGCCAACCAGGGATACCCTCCTTGATCGGCTCGGTCTGTTTTGATTAATCTAAGTGATCTTCTATGACCTCGGGCACTTCGGTCAGCGCCGAAACGGTATACAGCACATTATGCGGCTCTTGCTTCAACTCGACCAGATTATATTGCCATTCGCGCTGCTGCTTGATATAGATGCTGTTGATGCCGGCCGTCAGCGCCGGAACGACATCCGTGCGAAGTGAGTTGCCGATCATCCATGTATCGGAGCGGGAGAATGTCCCCAACGTGAGGATTTCTTCCAATGCCGTAATATTTTTATGCTGGCGAATGTAGATTCGGTCATTGAAGTAATCGGCCAGCTTCATCTGTTTGATTTTCCGCTTCTGAATTTTAGTCTCGCCTCCTGTGTAGAGGTGGAGGCAGTGTCCATCTTCCTGAAGCTTCTCGAGCGTCTCGACCATGCCGGGGTAGGCTTCGATTTCCTGCTCATATACACTGAGCCCTAACTCGTAGAGAAGCTCTTCTTCCTTGCGCGAGTTTTCTCTTCCATGAATGCGGCCGAAATAATGGTACGTATCAATTAGGGATTGCGGGAAGTTCGCACTTGCAAATCCCAGCTTATCTACGCCGGCTACGTCGATTTCCATCTGCTTGGCCCGGACTTCTTCAGTAGTCAAGCCAACATGTTGAAACCATTCGGTCATACACTCGAAGTAATCGCCGAGAATCAGATTGAAGTATTTGTTGCAATGTATTAATGTGTCATCCATGTCGAAGATAATATGTTGCGATGTTTTACTCATGGTATACTCCTTCTTGCTATGAAAGTCGAATGTAAGTTTCCAGAAACATTTGAAGCTCGGCAGCCCCATCCGGCCGCAGACTGAATCTTTCGTTATTCTCGGACTTCAGATGGGAGCGCAGCAAGCCCGCTGCTCTCAATATCATCAAGTGGTGCATCAATTCCTCATAGGGCTGACCCAACTCGGACGCCATTTCGGACACGGCCTTCGGCTCATCTGCAATATAACGCAGGAGACGCAGGCGTTTCGGGTCGGCGAGAGCCTCGGTCATGCGGAGGAGAACGACGGGCGGCTCATCTTCCTCTTCTTCCGGGATATCGATAGGATACTGGAGCAGGAGTACGTTCTCATAGAAGCAATAGGTATTGATCGGCCGGAAATGCGTGCCCGGGAACAAAACGACGTTTTCTTGAGGCACATCGTCCAGTATAACCCCGCTTGAGGCATATTCGATCAAATTTTCGTCATCCATTTTCGGAAGGAGCATTCGTTTCTCTTCGGCATCGTCTTCCAGGAGCTGATATAGGTCAGGCTCCACTTCCGAGAAGTAGTGCTCATGCCACAGCTTCATCAGCGGTGTGTAGTTTTCTCGAATTCTAGATGTTTCATCCCGCGAGAGGGAGGGCAAGTGAGGCTGAAGCAGGTCATGCAGCTCTTCCACGGCGGAAGTTTCAATCCAATTCAGAAAATCCGGGATTTCAAGGTGTTCTCCTCGAAGCATGATTAAGGCGTATAACACATCATAATCCGCGAGCGGCCATGATCGGGCTCGGCTGAACTGGACGCGAACAGGCTGAGGTAAACGCTCGTCCATCTCTGTTATCAGCTGTTTTCCGATATCCAGGTTATCGGTCCATTTCCTTGTTGCATATATCATGAAGCTGCCCAGCAGCTCGTAGACCATAGATACATCGATACTAACTTTATATTTCATTAACGGATACCCTCCCAATTGATGGCATTGTTATTATTATGGCTTGTATGGATTGGGCTTGTCCACTATAATGTTCATCTGACTGTTTAAATTCATCGTTTTTTCACATTAGAGGAGGACTATATTTCAGTGACAGAAGCTGTAACCCCCCGTCAGGGGAGAACTCATTATTTCATTTTAATTGCCGTCGTCGTTGCGGCTGGTTTAAGCCAGGGACTGTTATTGCCGGTGCTGGCTATATTTTTGGAACGGATGGGCATTTCATCCTCCATGAACGGATTGAACGCGGCTGCCTTATATGTAGGCTCATTTGCCATGACACTTGTTGCGGAAAGACTTCTCGGCTGGGTCGGTTTCAAAAAACTGATCATTTCGGGACTGGTGCTCGTGATGCTGTCGCTGGTTGCTTTTCCGTTGATTCCAAGCGTGGCCGTCTGGTTTGTACTGCGTGTGCTCGTCGGTATAGGCGATAGCGCACTTCATTATGCCGCCCAGCTATGGGTGCTGATGATGTCAACGGTTAAGAACCGGGGGCGAAGCATATCCTTTTATGGCATGTCCTACGGCTTAGGATTCAGCATAGGGCCGCTGGGCATTCCGCTGCTGAAGTATGGCGAGGCGGTACCCTTTATAATTCTGGCCGTGCTGTTCTTGTTCATTCTGTTGGTCGTGCTCTTCAAACTTCCGAACTTGAAGCCGGAAAAAAGCGAGAATGGGGATCAGCAGCCAGCTGGACGCTATCTCAAAAGCTACCGCCTGGCCTGGTTTGCGTTGATTCCCGCGTTTCTCTACGGCTATATGGAAGCAGGAATTAACAGCAACTTCCCGGTCTACGGGTTAAGAAGCGGATTTACATTGGGCGAAATTTCGGCGTTGCTTCCTTTTGTCGGCATCGGCGGTCTGGTGCTGCAGCTTCCCCTCGGCATGTGGAGTGATAAATTCGGACGCAAACGGGTGCTGACGATCGCCGGTATTGTGGGCGGCTGCTGTTTCTTGCTCATTCCTGCAGCAGGAACGAATTTCTGGGCAACCTTAGTATTATTAACGCTGGCCGGTGGCCTGGTTGGTTCTTTCTTCTCCCTCGGTTTGGCTTATGCGGCGGATATCCTTCCCAGAGTGCTGCTGCCGGCGGCCAACGTCGTGGCTTCCTTCCATTTTAATGCGGGCAGCATAGCAGGTCCGAATGCCGGGGGCGCCATCATGGAAACGGGGTGGAACGGAGGGATCTTCGTACTGCTTGGTGGATTGTATATTCTGTTTGCCTGTACGGGATTATGGTTTAAAGTCAAAACCACATCAACACAAGAATAGAAACATGCGTTCTCATGGCAATTGCTTTCGCTTTCTTCTAAACTAGAGAGTAGGAATATGCACTTGACGGGAGAGACGATAACATGATTAAAGTGGATCGGCTGAAGAAAACGATGGGTCCTGAACGCACACCGGTGTTAAAGGATATCACTTTTCAGATGGAGCACGGGGAAATGATCGGTCTGATCGGTGCTAGCGGAAGCGGGAAAAGCTTGTTAATGAGCTGTCTATCCATGCAGCAAAAATGGGACGGCGGCAAATTAACGATTGATGGCGAAGATATGATGAATCCTGCGGGAAAACGGAGAATTCGCCGGGAATGGGCTTATCTTGAGCAGAACCCGTCCTTGAATGTGAATCGAACGGCACTTAAGAATGTATTGATCGGACAATCCAGCCAAACACCGCTGTGGCGGATGGTAACCGGGATGGTCCGGTCTGATGATTATATGGGAGCTATGGACACGATCGAGCACCTTGGGTTGTTGGACAAGGCCAAACGAAAAGCCGGCGAGTTAAGCGGCGGCGAGAAGCAGCGGATTGCTATTGCCCGCGCACTTGTTCATGGTGCCAAGGTGATTTTGGCGGACGAGCCGGTCACGGGACTCGATCCTGCCTCGGCTGAGCACGTATTGAAGACACTTAAAACCTTGTGCGAGGAAGAACGTTTAACCGTATTTACCGTTATACCCTTGGAGCTAGCCGAGAAGTATTGCACACGGATCATGGGTCTATCCGGCGGAGAGCTGGCCGTGGATGTGACCGGAAGACGTTTAACCCATGGGGAGAAGTCAAGACTGTAATTATCGATCACCAAAGACGCCAGGTGAATGTATAGAAATGAGTTGATCTTATTGAAATATAGAGTGATGCAAGCCCTCTTGGCAGGCTTGTTACTATGGATCATAAGCGGCTGCACCTTTATTCAGGACCCGGTCTCTTTAATGAAGAAACCGGATTTGCCGACGGATAAAGCGACGCTGAATGGCGCCATCCAATCTGCGCTTCTGAAGAATAAGCTGGATAATGCCGCCATTATCCGGCCGCGAAGTGACGTGGATAGCAGTTCCATCCGTATTCAGGACCTGGACAATGACGGAATTTTGGAAGCTGTCGTCTTCTATCAGACGCCGGACGATGAAGTGAAAATCCATGGCATGATCATGCAGCAGCAAGGCGACACATGGGTGAAGAATCTTGATTTCGACGGAGAAGGGACGGTATTGGAGTCGTTTGATTTCGTTGATTTTACGAATGACGGCAAGGTCGACATCGTAGCCGGCTTCTCACGCGGAGAAGAGAATCTTCAGAACCTGCTGGCCGTGTATTCATTCTCCGGGAATTCGCTTGAAAAAATACCGGCTTTGCCATACACACACTTTAATATCGGAGATATGAACGGGGATAAGATCAACGATATTACGGTTGTCTATCTTCAACAGAAAGAGCTCTCGTATATCAGCACCTATCAATACGATAAATACGAGGACGCCTTTGTCGAGCTGAACAAGCTGGATCTGGGACCGAATATCGAAAGTTATTACAATGTTGTCGCAGGTAAAGTGGCCAAGGACAAAGAAGGTATCATCTTGGACGCTTCAGTTGTATCCAACTCTTCTTATTCCAAACTCATCATTATGGAGGATAACCAGTTTATTGACGTCCTTCAGGATGAATTGCTTACCTACAAGGAACTGCCTGTAGAGAGCGAAGATGTGAATGATGACGGTATTTTAGAGTTTGGTGTTCTTACGAGACCGAGCGGTTGGGAGGATCGGCTTATTCTGGAAGAGATCCCGTTCTTCACCACGTACTTCCAGTGGGACGGAGTGGTACGGGAGAACAACGAAAAAGAAGGGCTTCAATTCGTGCTCCAAAGGTACTACGATATGAACAATCGATTCTATCTGGACTTTCCGCCAGACATGTATAATAAGATTACCATCACGCCGGAATCCAACAAAAATGCTTATTTGAATTTTGTGACGACCGACACGGGAGAGTCCGTTGCCGAGATTAAATTCTTTTCAAAGGCCCAGTGGGGAAAAGCCGAATCCGATTGGGAGATTCTGGTGAAGGAGAAAAACCGCGTAATTGCTTATCGCAGTCATGGCGATCTGAAATTGAGTAAAAAAGATAAAAAGCCAAACAGCAATAATGTGGCTCCTATCGAAAGAAAGGGGAACTAGACCTTGAGTAAAGTGCTCATATTAGAAGATGAAGAATCTATCCGCAGTTTTATCGTAATTAATCTGAAACGAAACGGCTTTGACGTCCTGGAGACTGGGGATGGCAACGAAGCCCTTCGTTTGCTGCAAACGACGCCAGATATCGATATCGCCTTGCTTGATGTCATGGTACCAGGGATTGACGGATTTGAAGTTTGCCGCAGAATTCGGGAAACGAACGAGCGGATCGGTATTATTTTCCTGACGGCAAAAGTTCAGGAGCAGGATAAAGTGTATGCCCTCTCCGTTGGTGCCGATGACCACGTAAGCAAACCGTTCAGTCCGACGGAGTTAATCGCCAGGCTGCAATCTTTACTGCGGAGGGTGAATGTCCAGCGTGCGGGAACCGCCAAGGTATCGTTTCAATCAGGTCCCTTTACGCTGGATCTGATCTCCAAGCAGTTTAAGAAGAACGGGCAGCCGGTGGAGCTGACGCCAACAGAATTTTCGCTGGTGCAGTTTTTCCTGGAGAAAGAAAACACGCCGCTTAGTCGTGATGTGCTGCTCGATCATGTATGGGGCAAAGAATATATGGGTGACCCCAAAATCGTGGACGTGAACATTCGGAGACTGCGCCAAAAAATCGAAGGCAATCCTTCCGAGCCGGAATACCTCCAGACGGTATGGGGACACGGCTATAAATGGAAGGGTCAGGGACAATGATCATCAAAAAAGGCATTCGGCGGCAAATCGTGCTGCACTACTTCCTGGTAGTGTTCATCGCCTTGCTGCTGATTGAGGTTATTTTTCTAATCGCTTTACGATCGTATTATTACGATACGGTACGCAATCATATTTTGAATCACATTAATACCGCCGACGCCTTTTATCAGCCCTTCCGATTAACCTCGTCGGAGAACGCTAACCAGTTGAGCGAGATGGTTCGCCATTTTGAATTGTATACAACGGAGCTTCAAATTTTGAATCCGGGTGGTCAAGTTCTCTCCACATCCACCGGTTTCGAAATAGAGCAGACCATCAAGACCAGTGATGTCACCCAAGCGCTTGCAGGAAATACGGGCCGTTGGATTGGTAAGCAGCAAGGTACGGGGCAGATCGTAATGGCTGTATCTCAAACCGTTTCGAACGGATTTGAGAAAACGTACATTCTTCGCTATGTGACTTCGCTTGAGTTCATTAACGACAAGCTGATGAAAATCACGCTGTTTGCCATCAGCATCGGTGGGGCCGTGCTAGCGCTCGTGCTTGCCTTCAGCATTGGGCTGGCCAACTCCATCGTAAAGCCGCTCAACAACATTACCACGGTATCTGCGCAGATGGCCAAGGGCAGGTTTAACGTGAGAATCAAAGGCGATTATAAATACGAGCTTGGTGAGCTGTCGTCAACCCTGAACTACATGGCGCAGGAGATTGTACGAAGCAATCAGGTGAAGGATGATTTTGTTTCATCCATTTCGCATGAGCTGCGGACTCCGCTCACAAGCATTAAGGGCTGGAGTGAAACGCTCGACTCCGGTGGCTATGATCCGGAAGAAACGAAGATTGGGATGCAGATTATTTCTAAGGAAACCGATCGTTTGATCGGTCTTGTAGAAGAGTTGCTCGACTTCTCCAAGCTCCAGCAGAATGAGATGAAGCTTGTGAAGGGTATCGTGAATTTACGGGAGCTTCTGCAAGAGATTATGCTCAATCTGTGGACCAAGGCCGAGAAGAAGGGCGTCCAAATCAAACTGGAGACCGATGAAAAGCCGATTATCTATGGGGATGCCAACCGCTTGAAGCAGGTGTTTCTGAACATTGTGGATAATGCGATTAAATTCTCGCATGAGAACGGCGTGATCAACCTGTCCTTCGCTATGGAAGACAAGTTTGTGATCGTAACCGTGGAAGATCACGGTATTGGCATATCGGACGAACATCTGCGGCGGGTAAAGGATCGATTCTTCCAGGTTAATCCGCTTAATGGGGGAACGGGACTGGGCCTTGCGATTACGCAGCAGCTCATTGAGCTCCATGGGGGCACGATGGAGATGGAAAGCGAACTCGGGCACGGAACATCCGTTATCGTCAAGCTGCCGCTGCCTGAAGGGAAAATACCGATGGCCGGCGGATTAGAGAACGGTGAGGATGACTTAGCCGGACCGACCGTATAAGCTTTGCCGGGTTACCGGCAAAGCTTTTCTCAAGAGTACAGAATTGTTAAGTTTTCAGCGAAGCGTACTGTATTCGCAATTATATGTTGTGGGGCAGTGTTTTGGGATCCCCGCAAAGTATTCGGATGAAGCATCGAGGTATAGGCTCCACTTTGTGGGGTATTGTATTGGGGCTCCCCGCAAAGTATTTGGACTAAGCATCGAAGCATAGTCTCCACTTTGTGGGGCTGTTTTGAAAGGGGGAGTGCGGAATTGGGACACACAGCAGCAACGTTTTCTACTGAGCAAGGTCTGTTTGAATTAAAAGTGGCTGAGGCAGAACAGGCAGGAGTGATGCTGTCGCTTCTCAAGGAAGCGGCAGAGATGATGGAACAGCAAGGGCGCAAGCAGTGGAGTCCTTCTATCTTCTCCTTCGACTTGATGGAGCAGTACCTGGCGGAGCGTGAGGTGTTTATCCTCTGGCATAAAGATGTCGCCGTCGGCATGTTCACGTTACAGTATGGAGATCCAGCTTATTGGGGAGAGCGGGATGATCCGGCATATGGTTATCTGCATCGGCTGACCGTACGCGCCTCCTATCGGGGACTGGAGCTTGGAACCAAGATGATTTCCTTTGCGGAATCGTATTTGTTATCCATGGGTAAGCAGGGTTTCAGACTGGATTGCGTAACTCATCTGCCAACGCTGAATCAATTTTATCAGCGCCAAGGATTTCAGTTCGTGGCTGAGCAGGATATGGGTGGTCGTGTCGTGAATTTATATGAGAAGCGTTTTATTTCATAATTTTACAGTTTTATAAAACCTAAGTCGCATGCGCTTGAAACACAGTCAGCAGGGCACGATACATGAGAAAAAGCGATCCGTGACGGATCGCTTTTTTGTATAAAAGTCTGAAGAAATTGATCTCTCAGAGGTAATATGTTGTTGAAGAACTCGTTTAGGATGAAGAGACATTCGCCCGCAAGCGTCCTTTTTCGTATACATCCTGAAGCAGTCGGGACGGCTGGGTACGAATGGTTGGCTTCGGAAGTACGGTCTCATAAGGTCCAACAACCACTACGTTGCCGGGAGTTCCTTTTACAATCGCTCCATCCTTGATGATTGCTCCCTCACCGATAATGGCATGCTCGATATGAGCGCCCTTGCCGATTTTGACATTCGGCATGACCACACTGTCTTTAACGATGGAGTATTTGCCGATCTCCGCACCGCAGAATATAACGGAACTCTTGGCTTTTCCTTCGAAGGTGCATTGGTCATGAATCAAGCAGTCTGTGTGTTCCGTATTCCGGTTCCGCGCTGCCGAAAGTTTGGTCTTCCATGCACGGGTATACATGGGCCAATCGGATCTTTCCAGAACAAGCTCGTTTTGGCTAAGCACATCCATATGGGCTTCCCAGAGGCTTTCTACAGTACCCACATCGCGCCAGTAGCCCTGGAAGCGATACGCAAGCAGCGACTCTTCTCCGGACAGCATCTTAGGGATGACATCCTTCCCGAAGTCATGGCTGGAGTTGGGATCAGCCGCATCCTCAATGAGGTGCCGCTTCAGATAGTCCCAACGGAACAAATATATGCCCATCGAGGCGAGGTTGCTTTGCGGTTCTGCCGGTTTTTCGGCAAATTCAATGATATTGAGATTGTCGTCAACGCTCATGACGCCAAACCGGCTGGCGTCTTCCCAAGGCACTTCCATCACGGAGATCGTGGCAGGTGCCTCCTGCTGTATGTGGGCTTCAAGCATTTCGCGGTAATCCATTTGATAAATATGGTCCCCGGATAGAATAAGGACATGTTCGGGATTTTGATCATCGATGTATGGAATGTTTTTATAAATGGCGTCTGCTGTACCCAAGTATCCATCTTGGTGTGTGCTGTTGGATGGAAGCAGAGCGATGCCTTCACGTCCTGTATGTGTTAGTCCCCAGGGTTCACCTTCACCGATATGTTCGTGTAATGATTCTGCCTCATATTGTGTTAGGACTCCAACCGTATCGATTCCGGAGTTCACACAATTGCTGAGAGGAAAATCGATTATACGATAATGTCCGCCAAATGGAACGGCGGGTTTTGCCAGCTTGGACGTAAGGGGAGCTAATCGTTTACCCTCTCCACCGGCCAGAAGCATAGCAATGCAGTCTTTTCTCTTCATCACGTTTCCCTCCCAATGTATTTTCACGTTGTACATTACATAAACGACATTCCCGGGGTTTGAAACGATTATATTGAAAAAGTAAAATGAAAATTACAAAATTATTTTTCAGGGACATTTTTTATTTTCAACATGGTTAGAATGGGGTAATAGCACTAATAATATTTGGATTTATAAAGAAAAAGCGGGTGACGATGATTGAACCAAGCAGTTAGGGAAGGAAACATGACTCCGGAACAATTGTATTTATTTCATGAAGGAACCTGGTTTCACAGTTACCAATCCATGGGTGCACACCGTGCTACGGAAGATGGAGTTGAAGGCGTGCGTTTTACGGTTTGGGCTCCGAATGCAAGGCAGGTGGGTCTTGCCGGAGACTGGAACGGCTGGGACGGTTCCCAGGACACGTTATATAGGATACCCGATTCGGGAATTTGGAGTCGGTTTTTCCCTGGGATGAAGACTGGAACTTTTTACAAATATCATATCACGGGACCGTATGGAGAAACGTTCTTGAAGGCGGATCCGTACGCGTTTCACGCCGAAGTTCGACCTGCAACCGCATCGGTTGTGACCGATCTTTCTGGATATCATTGGAACGACGCAACATGGAGAAGAAAGAACAGATCCCCCTACACCAAGCCGATGAACATATATGAGATGCACGTTGGAACCTGGCGGCAAAAAGAGGACGGTTCGTTCTATACATATCGCGAACTGGCGGACCAGCTGATCCCCTACTTGCTGGAGATGAGCTATACCCACGTGGAATTCATGCCCTTGGCTGAGCATCCGTACGACCTTTCATGGGGGTATCAGGGAACCGGATTCTTTGCGCTGACCAGCAGATACGGAAGTCCCCATGATTTCATGTACCTTGTTGATCAGCTGCATCAAGCTGGTATCGGCGTGCTGCTCGACTGGGTGCCCGCACATTTTGCCAAGGATGCCCACGGGCTTCGACTGTTTGACGGGGCGCCTCTTTATGAGTACGCAGATTCGCAAAAAGCAGAGAAACCGGGCTGGGGAACACTGTCTTTCGATTATGCCAAGCCTGAGGTGATTTCATTCCTCATCTCCAATGCCTTATTTTGGATGGATATGTATCATATTGATGGTCTTCGTGTGGACGCTGTGACAAGCATGATCCGGCTCGATTTTGAGAAGCGCGAAGGTCAGTATAAACCTAATGAACATGGTGGCTTGGAAAATCTCGAAGCGATATCCTTTCTGCAGGAATTGAATAAAGCTGTGTTTCGATATTACCCGAATGCTTTGATGATGGCCGAGGAATCCAGCGCATGGGCAGGAGTTACCGCACCTGTGCATGAAGGGGGCCTTGGGTTCAATTACAAGTGGAACATGGGCTGGATGAATGACACGCTGTCCTATGTGGAGCAAGAATTCGATCAGCGGCCTACCCATCATAATTTACTAACATTCCCCATTTGTTATGCCTATTCAGAAAATTTTACATTACCGCTGTCACATGATGAAGTTGTCCACGGGAAGAAATCACTGCTTAATAAAATGCCGGGGAGCTATGAACAAAAGTTTGCAGGACTCCGCATTTTGCTTGGATATCAGATCACCCAGCCTGGCAAGAAGCTGCTGTTTATGGGGGGAGAGTTCGGCCAATTCATTGAATGGAAGGATCAGGAGCAGCTGGATTGGCTGCTGCTTGATTACGAAAGCCACCGGAAGCAGTTGGCTTATACGGCAGCGTTAAACCGCATGTATGTGGAGGAGAAGGCGCTATGGGAGCAGGATCACAGGTGGGAAGGCTTTGAGTGGCTTAGCGCTGATGATCATGAGCAGAGTGTCTTATCGTACATGAGAATGGGCACAAAACCTAGCGATACACTAATCATCGTCATTAATTTTCAGCCCTGGGCATATGACCAATATCGGATCGGCTTACCGAGAGCGGGACAGTACGTGGAAATATTGAATTCCGATCATACCGATTATGGCGGCTCCGGACTGGTTAACAACGAAGACTTAAAAGCAGAGAAGAAGACCTGGCATGGTCAAACCCACAGCCTGGAGATCAAGCTGCCTCCACTAGGCATGGTGGTGTTAAAGAAAAAGCCGCGTTCCAGAAAGTTGCAGGCACAAGAGGACGTTTCACTGAAGGCATCAGTAGTAAAAGAGAAGACGGCACGGAAAACCAAACGAATCCAAAGGGGGAAGCAGGATTGAAATTGTTATTTGCAGCTTCAGAATGTGGACCATACATCAAGACAGGCGGATTGGCGGATGTGATCGCTGCTTTGCCGAAATCCCTTCGCGGCATGGGCGAGGATATTCGGGTGGTTCTGCCCAAATATCGCGGCATTCCTGACGACTACCGGGAGCGCATGGCGCATGTCGGGGAAACCCGGGTACGGGTAGGCTGGCGCGAGCAGTATTGCGGCATCGAGTCCCTGGTTGAGGACGGAGTCACGATTTATTTTGTAGACAATGAATATTATTTTGGCCGCGAAGGTATTTACGGCTACATGGACGATGGCGAACGCTTTTCGTTCTTCAATCGCGCCGTTCTCGAGATCTTGCCGGTAATCGGTTTTCAGCCGGACGTGCTTCACTGCCATGATTGGCATACGGCGATGATTCCGCTGCTCCTTGAAGATGTCTACCGACATGATCCTTACTATGCGGGAATTCGAACCGTATTTACAATCCACAATTTGTTGTATCAAGGCGTATATCCGTACGAGGTGCTGGTCGATCTGCTCGGAATCCACAGCCGTCATTTTACAGCGGAGGGCGTAGAATATTACGGAAACGTGAATTTCATGAAAGCGGGAATCGTGTATGCAGATCATGTAACGACGGTTAGCCCGACTTATGCTTCGGAGATCCAGACCGGTTATTACGGATACGGACTCGACGGGCTTTTGTCAGCCCAAGGTTCGAGATTGAGCGGCATTGTGAATGGTATAGATACTAAGAGCTACAACCCGGCGACCGATCCGCACATCGCGATGAAGTACCGGAGCGGTCTGAGTAAGAAAACGCAGAACAAAATTGCCTTGCAAGAAGAGTTGAACCTTCCGGTAGCACCACATATTCCGTTGATGTCGATGGTGACGCGGCTGGTCGATTCGAAGGGGCTCGATCTGCTCATCCGGATTCTGGATGAGCTGCTCTACTATGATGAGATTCAATTTGTCGTTCTGGGAACGGGTGATCCGTCTTATGAACATTGGTTCAAGGAAGCGGCGAATCGGTATCCCAATAAAATGTCGGCCCAGATTCGGTTCAATGAACCGTTATCGCGGCGCTTCTACGCTGGAAGCGATCTGTTCCTGATGCCTTCCAAATTTGAACCGTGCGGTATCAGCCAACTCATCGCCATGCGTTACGGCAGTGTGCCGATTGTCCGCGAAACAGGCGGACTGAATGATACGGTTCATGCATATAACGAGTATACGGGAGAAGGGAATGGATTCTCTTTCAAGGATTACAATGCCCATGATATGATGAACACGATCCGGCGCGCGACCTCGCTTTACCGCATGCCTGAGCACTGGCGTAAAGTGACTAAGAACGCATTGGGCGGGGATTATAGCTGGAACGTTTCGGCCAAGGAATACCAGGAGATATACCATCAAATCACCCAATCTCAGGCTTGAACCATAACAAGACACAGGGGTGCAAGGATAGCCAAATTATGCGCTGTCCTTGCACCCCTGTGCTCGTTAAAGTTCGGTATAGATGTATGGCGCAGTTGGTCTGATCACATAAGATGAGTTTACTAATGTTTCAATCGCCGGCATAAAATTCGATATGCATAAGGCTCTAAATCGATATGCATTGTCCCGTTTACCGGTTTTACGGGCTCTTTTGTCTCGGCATCAATCCAATCGGTCGTGACGATAGGATGCGATATGGTGCGTGCCGAGTTGCTGTTGTTCATCCAGACGATAAAATGCATGGTTTCGTCCGCACGCTCGTACACAATGCAAGGATCATGGAGATTCGCTTGCAGGAAGCGGAAGCGTCCCTGTCTCAGCGCCTTATGCTTTTTCCGAAGCGCGATCATCCCTTGATAAAACGTATACAGCTCTTGGTTTCGTTTCTTTGGATCCCATTCCATGCATTTGCGGCAATCGGGATCTCCGTCACCGGTCAATCCGATTTCGTCGCCATAAAAGATGCACGGCGTACCCATGAATGTAAACAGAAATACAACCGTAAGTTTCATACGACGGATATCTTCTCCCACACGGGTAAGCAGCCTCGGCGTATCGTGGCTGCACAGCAGATTAAAGACCACTTCGTTGGTCTGCTGCGGATATCGCATCAGGATCGAGCCGATACGGTTGGCGAACGTGAGGCCATCCATGTTGCCGTTGAAGAACTCCAGCACCTTATCGGCAAAAGGATAATTCATTACGGAATCAAACTGGTCACCTTGCAGCCAGATTAAGGAGTCCGACCAGACCTCGCCCACGATATAAGCCTCAGGGTTGGCCTTCTTGACGACCTGTCTGAAATCCCGCCAGAAGTGATGATCAATTTCATTGGCAACGTCCAGGCGCCAGCCGTCGAGATTGATCTCCTTGATCCAGTATTCGGCTACACCCAGCAAATACGCCTTCACTTCGGGATTGGCGGTATTGAATTTCGGCATATTTCCGAAAAAACCAAAGGTATCGTAGCTGGGAATGCCATCCTTGACCTCGCAGGGAAACTGGTTCACATGAAACCATTTCGCATACTTGGATTTCTCGCCGTGCTTCAGCACGTCCTGAAAGGGCGGGAACTCCTCGCTGCAGTGATTGAATACCGCATCGAGAACCACTCGGATGCCTTTTGCGTGACAAGTATCTACTACTTTTTTCAACAACTCATTATCGCCAAAGTGCGGATCCACCTGTTTATAATCAACCGTGTCATATTTATGATTGGAGGGGGAGAGGAAGAGAGGAGTAAAATAAATGGCGTTGATACCCAGGTCAACGAGATCATCGAGATGATCCAGTACGCCCTGCAGGTCACCGCCGAAGAAATTATCCACCTCCGGCTTGCCGCCCCAGGTCTCGGTTTTTTCTGGATTGGTGGCTGCGTTTCCGTTAGCAAAGCGCTCCGTCATAATTTGATAAAACACGGCTTCCTTGGCCCATTCCGGTACTTTGAATACATCGACTTCATGTATGTACGGAAATTCAAAGTAACCTGCAGGCGGATAAGGATAGTCCCATCCGATTCCGCTGTCCACCATATAAACCGTTTCATCTCCGGCATGAATTCGAAAGCCGTAGGACAGTCTTTTGTATTTCGGCCTGACTCCGCATTCCCAGTAGTCAAACATGTCATCCGAGGCGGCCTTTTCCATGGTGATCTCGAAGTACGTACGGTCCCAATCGTATTTGTCGCCGGTCATGGCAACAACAGAATCAATGTCGTTTTTCTTGGTTCGAATCCGAAGATGAATGGTTTTCGTATCATATGCATAAGCCCATTTATCTCTTGGAACATGATACAGTGCTTCTAACAGCATGGTTACACCTCCTATATGAGTAAAGCTATAGCTAATTAATAACCAACTGCTGGCTTGCATGAATCATGGAGTGAAAGAGACCGCCCGGCTAGCCTTCCTATTTATCAAGTACTGCATGTTATGCGCAATTATAAGATGGGAAGGGGACGGAGAGATTATGCATCGTCGAAAGATTGCTTACCATAGATCCTCGTATCACTTTCTGGATGATGCTAAAGTCCTGTATTTACATTTATATGTAGGAAAAATTGAACGGCCCGTAATGGTTAACATAGCGAAGTGATTTCCACAATATGGACTCTCAATCGATTCACCCCTCTAATTTATTTGTTTAAATGATTAAAAGAATCATGAGTAACATAATGCTAAGGGTATGATGAATTGACCGTTGTATTAAAATAGTGGAGTAGACGCCATATGTAGGGTTTAATATAAGGGTGCTGTTCATGAAACCCATGAATTTTCATTGCATATTCATGCATCCTGTTTTATAATGACTCAGTTGCATTTTTTCTGTGGTTGAATTTATTTGTAACAGTTAGGGGAGAAACGAGACATATGAAACGTAAATTTACAGCGTGGATGACCCTGTTCATGGTGGTCGTGCTGTCATTTGGCAGTATCGTTCATGCGGAGGGTGAGAAGAAAACGGTGATTCTCGGCACGAGTGCCGATTATGCACCTTATGAGTTCCATAAAACGATAGATGGCGTGGATACCATCGTCGGATTTGATATCGATATTGCGAAGGAAATCGCCAAGGATCTTGGCGCCGAGCTCATTATTAAGGATACCTCCTTTGATGCTCTCTTGCCGGAGCTGACGAGCGGACGCGTGGATTTTGTCATATCGGGCATGAATCCGACAGAAGAGCGCCGAAAGAGCATCGATTTCTCCGAGCCTTATTATGCTGCGGAACAATCGGTTGTCGTTCGTAAGGAAGATGCACTCAAGTTCAACACGCTTGAAAGCCTGGAGGGAGCTCGCATTGGGGTTCAGAAGAGCTCCATTCAGGAGTCCATTGCAAAAACAATTCCGAAAGCCAACGTGATATCACTGGATAAAATCCCGGACTTGCTGCTGCAACTGGAATCCGAGCGCGTGGATGTTGTTCTCGCTGAGTATCCAATCGCGAAGACCAATATGAATGAAGCGACCATGGTGATCACGGACGCTAAACCGACGGCTGAGAACGACGCTTATGCCATCGGGGTTCGTAAAGGGAACGAAGAGCTGCTGAAGAGCATTAATGCTACACTTGAGCGTTTGAAGGAGAATGACCAGATCCAGAAGTTTGTCGACGAGGCCAGCGACCTGGCTGCAGGCCGTAAAGCAGAGAATCTGAACACATTTGAGTTCTTTTGGAAATATCGCGATTATTACGCCAAGGGAATCCAGTTTACGTTGCTTATTTCGGCTCTTGGTGTATTTTTCGGTTTCATTCTCGGATTGATTATCGCTTTAATGCGGATGTCGGGTGTTAAAATCCTTAAGTTGTTGGCTTCCGCTTATATCGAGATCATCCGTGGTACACCGATGCTGGTCCAGTTGTTTATTATCCATTACAGCTTGGCAGCGTTTGATATTAAACTCTCACCGATCCAGTCGGGTATTTTGACGCTTTCTATCAACAGCGCTGCCTATCTGGCTGAAATATTCCGTGCCGGCATTCAAGGCGTGGACCGCGGTCAATTGGAGGCTGCACGCTCCCTCGGAATGACCAAGGGCAAAGCGATGCGCCACATTATTTTGCCGCAAGCGCTAAAAGGCGTTTTGCCTGCAATCGGTAATGAGTTTGTTGTCATCATTAAGGAATCCTCCATCGTCTCCTTCATCGGTGTGGCGGACATAATGTATCAAGCCCAGATTTTGCGCGGCAGTACCTATGCGGCATTGAATCCGCTGCTTGTGGCTGCCCTGATCTACTTTATACTGACATTCGTTCTTTCGAAGTTTCTGGGTGTCTGGGAAAGGAAGTTGAGTGCAAGTGATAACCGTTAAGGATCTTCATAAATCGTTTGGCAAGCTGGAAATCTTGAAGGGCATTGACATTGAGATTGCAAAAGGAGAAGTGGTGGTTATCATCGGACCGAGCGGCTCCGGTAAAAGTACCTTCTTGCGATGTCTTAATTTGCTTGAAGTGCCGACCAGCGGCGAAATTTCGTTCGAGGGTGAGCTGATCACCGCCAAGAATCACAATATCAATGCAACCCGTGAGAAAATGGGCATGGTATTTCAGCAGTTTAATCTGTTTCCTCACAAGAAGGTCATCGATAATATTACGCTTGCTCCAATTCAGGTGAAGGGTGTTTCGGCAAAGGAAGCCGAGGCTACTGCAGACGAGCTGCTTAAGTCGGTTGGACTGCAGGACAAGAAGGAGTCTTATCCTTCCCAGCTGTCCGGTGGACAGAAGCAGAGAATTGCCATTGCCCGCGCACTCGCGATGCAGCCGCATGTCATGCTGTTTGATGAGCCAACCTCCGCACTGGACCCTGAGATGGTGGGTGAGGTACTGGAAGTAATGAAGAAACTTGCCGAAGGCGGTATGACGATGGTTATCGTCACCCATGAGATGGGTTTCGCCCGGGAAGTGGGAGATCGGATCCTGTTCATGGATGGCGGTAAAATCGTAGAGGAAGGCACGCCGGACCAGTTGTTTGGCAATCCGACTCATCCTCGTACGCAAGAGTTTTTAAGTAAGGTTTTGTAACTTTTATTTCTACATTGTAACAAACAAAAACAGCGCCATACCTGATCGTTTCAGGAATTGGCGCTGTTTTTGTTTGCTTATTGGTAACAATTGCTTGCAGTATAGGTTACAAAATTGTGATATATTGATGTTCGTTGACATATTACATCCGAATTACCAGGCTACATAAAAGGAGGCATCTATTAGATGTTACAACAAATGAAATCATGGACTAGAAATTATGGACTTAACAAAAATAATAAGATCGCTGGAAAAACAGCAAAATGGTTTACCGTTACAGCCGTTGTACTCGGCCTGACTTTCGCCGGAGGGGGACTGCAAGCCCATGCAAGCTCCGTGCATGTCGCGAAGAACGGCGATACCTTCTACTTCTTATCTAAACAGTACGGCGTTAATATGGACAAGCTGATAAAGGCTAACCCTGCGATTAAGGCAACGAATATATACCAGGGACTAAAAATCACCATTCCAGGGACGGTATCGATGAACTCGACGGCATCTGCTGCACCTATCGCTCCAGGAACCACCGGATTTACGCCCAGCTTGAGCGTTTCCCCTGAGAAGAACGTGGTGGAAGCATGGGGCAAGACGTTTAATTACAGCAAAGCATTGTCGGTCAAGGCTACTGCCTATTCTTCTGCAGCAAGCGAGAACGGTGGTTGGGGCGCGGTTGATTACTTCGGAAATTCCCTTGAGCTCGGCACCATCGCTGTCGATCCCAAGATCATTCCGCTCGGTACCAAGGTGCTTGTAACAGGACATGAGCATCCAGGACTGCCGAAAAAGGCATTTGTGGCAGAAGCTCGTGATATTGGTGGAGCTATTAAAGGGAATAGGATTGATATTTTCATCCCAGGTTCAAAATCATCCGTGAATCAATTCGGCATTCAGGATATCAAATTGTTCATTATCGAATAATTTAATTCATCCTCATGAAATAATCATTCTAATACGGAAGACGGCTAGACTGGATCCAAACTCCAGTTAGCCGTCTTTTTTTGTTATTCAGATCTATCTCGACTCTGACACGCCTAACATCTCCGGGAGTGTGACGAAGCTATATCCCTTACTCCGCAGCTCGGTAATAATGTCCGGGAGTGCTTCGATCGTTCCGGTTAGGTTGGATCCCACGCCACCTCCGGCATGTTGGAGTACGATCGAGCCTGGCCCGACCGCTGATAAAATGTTGCTTTTCACCTCTTCCTTACTCAGCCCTTTCCAATCGAGGGAGTCGACATTCCAATTCACGACTTTGTATCCGTTTTTACGTGCCCACTGAAGCTGCTCTTCATTGATATCACCATAAGGCGGACGGATTAGCCGAGGGTCCACTCCGGTTAGGGATTTCAAGATCGTGTTGGTACGTTCGATTTGGCCTTTGAATTTCTCCAGGCTCAACTTGTTCAGCTGGGCGTGATTATAGGAGTGATTGCCAATGGCGTGACCTTCATCATGGATTCGTTTCGCGAGATCGGGATGTTTTTTGGCCCGTTCCCCCACTGCAAAGAACGTGGCTTTTACCTGAAACTTTTTGAGGACGTCCAGTACTTTTCCGGTAAATCGGGGATCCGGGACATCATCAAAGGTCAGAGCGATCTGTTTGATCCGGGGTCCGCTGGAGCGAAAGGTATCCGGATATTTTCTCAGTAATTGACTTAAAGACGGCGCATCGTCTGAATTTTGGGTCTTATTGCGCTTGGCATGATCCAAGATTTGGCCGGATTCCGACATGACAGAAGTGTCCTGGGGTTGAAGTGACAAACTATGTACATCGGATGCGTGTGCCGAGATGTCCGGCACCATGAAAAAGAATAACAGGATACACAACAGGCAGCTTCCTGCACGGTATCGATTGAACATCACGATCGACCCCTTTCGCTTTTTAATATGGTATGCCCAGTTGATCGTGCGATTATCCTCAATATGGGAATGCGATGTTTTTTAGTTTTCCCTCAGAAAGGTGTATAATAACCGGTAACAGATTGGTTATTACATCTTGATCATTTGGATATGGAAGGAGATAATCGCTTGGCAGACTTGTTTACACCTTACAATTTCAAGAATTTGACCCTCAAGAACCGCATTGTTATGCCACCGATGTGTCAATATTCCGTTCAAGCTGAGGACGGGATTCCGAATGATTGGCATTTTGTTCATTACGTCAGCCGTGCCGTTGGAGGTACTGGCTTCATTATTGTAGAAATGACAGGTGTCCATCCTGATGGACGCATAACGAATCAGGACACGGGGATATGGGACGATAATCAGATCCCAGCCTATCGCCGTATTGTGGAGAGTGTGCATTCTTATGGAACCAAGATTGGTATCCAGCTTGGGCATGCCGGAAGAAAAGCGCAGGATGCAGAACCGTCAGTAGCCCCTTCTGCGATTCCGTTCAGTTCCCATTACAAAATGCCCAAGATGCTTTCCGGGGCGGAAGTGGAAGAGATCATTCAAGCCTTCAAGGAAGGCGCGCGTCGAGCTGTTGAGGCCGGGTTCGATACCGTTGAGATTCATGGCGCCCATGGTTACCTCATTCATCAGTTCCACTCGCCGCTAACGAACCAGCGCAGTGATGAATATGGTCAAGACCTTCCTCTGTTCGGAGAGCGGGTTGTTCAAGCCGTTAAGGAAGTCCTGCCCGAAGGCATGCCGATCATAATGAGAGTATCTGCAAAAGAATATGTGGACGGCGGCTATGATGTGCAATACTGTGCGGAGATCTGCAAACGTTACCGCGATGCCGGCGTCGATATTTTTCATATCTCCTCGGGGGGAGAAGGCCAGGTCGGCGCCAATGGAGGTCCGGAAGCGAAGCCCGGTTATCAGGTGGATCTGGCAGCAGAGTTCAAACAGCTGTTAAAGGTGCCTGTTATTGCGGTAGGATTGCTGGATGATTACCATGCCGCGCAAGAGGTGATTTTGTCAGGCAAAGCGGATCTGGTAGCGATTGGCCGGGGCATGCTCCGCGATCCCTACTGGGCTGTTCATGCAGCCAAGGCGCTTGATGGAGGACAGAAAGTCCCCAAGCAATATGAACGAGCATATTAAAAAATGCGTGTTCCAAAATTGTGAGTTTTGAACAACTTCTAAAAAAATTTTGAAACGTTTGGGAACATGCAACGTAAATATTAATCATATACCAGTATTTTAAAGTGAAAGCGAGAGGAAGAGAACGATGTCCATATTTAAAAGATTGCGCGATTTGACCATGTCCAATATTAACGCCATTATCGACAAGGCGGAAGACCCGATTAAAATGACGGATCAGTACATTCGAGATATGACGGAAGATCTTGAGGATGCTGAGAAAGCGGTAGCTTCACAAATTGCCATTGAGAAACGCTTTAAAGCACTTTATGAAGAGCAAGCTGCGCTTGTGGAAAAACGCACGCAGCAAGCGCATACCGCAGCACAAGCTCAAAACGTTGATCTTGCCCGCCGCGCGCTGGAAGAGAAGAAGGCCGCCGAGGCCAAGCGTGATGAGTACAAAGCCAGCTACGATCAGAACAAACTGGCAGCCGACAATCTGCGCGGCAAGCTGGAAGAAATGCGCAAGCAGCTTACAGCGATGAAGAACAAACGTGAAACTTTGGTCGCTCGTTATAATGCCGCTAAAGCGCAAACCGAGATCAACAAAGCGATGAACGGGTTTGGGACTGATACAGCATCGGCCGGATTGAAACGAATGGAAGAGAAGATGCTGGCTATGGAAGCTCGTGCGGAAGCAAGCAATGAAATGTCGTCAAGTGAGAAATCCCTTGATGAAGAGTTTGAGAACCTTGGCAAGGACAAAGTCGTTGAGGATGAGCTTGCAGCCTTGATGAAACAATACGAGAACAAGTAATAATGGATTTTAGCGGTCTAACAGTTATATTGTTCAGGGGGCGAGGGAGAAACAGCAGAGCTGAATGCAGCTGAGCTTCTCCTTCGCTTTTGTTTGATCGTAGATATAAGGGAAGATCCTTTTATTAGACGTCTGTCTTCAATTGAGGCAGCCCGGGTTTAAGGGAGTTTTTTGTATGTTGAATGTGGAGGCTTAGAGATGGATTTTGATATGATCTTGCGTGTATTGCTATGGACAGCTGTCGGTGGGCTGCTGTTGTTTGTTTTGATGTTTGTGGATTCCCTGTTCACGAAATATAACGATCTTGAAGAAGTGAAAGCGGGTAACATGGCGGTAACCACAAGACTGATATTGAAACTGTTCGCACAAGGGTATATTTTATCCGTGTCGATTGGTACGTCATATCATCTACTTGAGGCGATAGTGGTATCAATCATTTCGTTTATCATATTGCTGATTCTCGAATCGTTGACAGAGCTCATGCTGCGTAACTTCGGCAAGCTGAACCTTGACAAAGGAACCCGCGAGGGAAAGACGGGATACGGTTTATTTGCAGGTTCGCTGCATGTAGTTGGAGCGTTAATTATTACCGCTTGCCTATAGAACGCATAATGGAGATAGGGGACAGGAAAGATGAGTATGTGGAAAAGAATCAGCAATTTATTTAGTAAGCCGGAGCCGCCCAAGGTAGAGAAAAGCATGCTGCAGCTGGCTCCCGGCGATATTTGTGAAGTGTCTCTAGTCACTTATGAAGTCACGGGTCGTGTGCACAATCGCGGTCGTAATGCGGTCGTCTTGACGCTTCAGGATGGCAGCACCATTGCTTATCTGCATATTGAGGAACGCGAGACGGTTCAGTATGCGTTATACGCTCCGATCGATGGACGGCTGGACTCTCCGGATGAGGTACCGTCCATCATCGATTTGGACGATCATGTCTTTCATTTGGAAGAGGAATACAGGGGACATGTATCGATTACGGGTCGTACTGCGTTTACGCAAAGTGGGGAGCAGCATGTATGGCAATACCAATCGGATGATTACAAGCTGCTGCGAATTGAATGGCAGAACGGGCGGTTTATGTTGTATGAAGGCGAGAAAGTGATACCGGGGGACGTTCGAGTTATCCGGGCGACTTAGGAGTGGTGGCATGAAGGAACGCTCTTTTATATCAATAAAAATCATATTGGTGCTGAGTTTATTCGTATCATTATTGAGTGGATGCGGAGCGCCGAATATCAAGGATACCTATCCGCTGGAATCCGTCAATCGAGACGGAAATGCAACGTCCTATGTATACCGGGCAGCTGATAAAAGCGTTCCCGATGTTGCAAACGAGCTCACGGCGGCAAACACGCCGGATCAATCGTCTCCTGCGGATACCGAGCGGATGTTTCTGGTGTATGGGGATGAGTATTACCATTTGCAGCAGGACCCCCAGAAGCCAACCGATACGCTGATCGAGATCGATTCCAGGGAGTATGTTCAGCGCAATTATGATTCAAGTTTTTTGCAAGGTTACTTAACGGCAGTTCTGATCGGAAATTTATTTGATTCGATGGGCGGCGGAGGTTACCGGGGGTATACAAGTAAAGATGTGTATAAACCGGCACAAGGTAACTATAAGAAGCCGACAAGCAAGGATAAGAAGATCGCTCCGCCGTTGACGGTGGACCGGAGCGGGAAGATTACTCGGCGCGGTCAGGATTCTGCCGGTACCGGTGGAGGCCTATTCCGACGAAATCCGGATACAAGCGGAGACCGCGGCACGATTAAGCGCGGCGAAAGCGGCGGGGGGCTGTTCGATTCGCCTACGAAATCGTACAAGAAGCCGAAGACCCGAATCGGATCTGGCAAGATCTCGCGAAGGGGACGAAGGTAAAGCAAGGAGTCTATAAGCGCATGGTCTGGTGACCATGCGCTTTTTTGTACGAGCAGAAGGGTTTCATATGAGCCGAAGGCTCGGTTTGAAGATTGCTCAGAATGTAGTACAGTAAGAATGTCAGGTTTCTTTGAGTCAGAAAGTGAGGAATGCGTTGTGAAGGATAATCATTCGATATCGCCTAAGAAACAAAATCATAAATTTGATCGGCGCGCTTTACAGGTAGCGGACGCGCAAGCGCTTGCCGCTTCATATGCAGGGCTTGGTCAGGAGGAGTTCATTCGGCTGCAGGATAGTGATGGACGTGTGCTTGCTTCCGATGTCATCGCCCCTCACCCGTTTCCGGCTTTTGCACGTTCGGGCATGGACGGTTATGCTGTTCGCTCAGCGGATTTGGCAGCATGCGATCTAGGGGGAAAGGTGTGGCTCGAGGTTGTAGACCAGATCCCGTGCGGATATGTGTCTTCAATCCCGATCGAGCAAGGCAAGGCTTCCCGCATCATGACAGGCGCTCAAGTCCCGGAAGGGGCGGATGCTGTCGTTATGCTTGAAGCGACGGAGCTTCGAATGGAGGATGGCTTAACCCATGTAGGCTTCAAGAGGTCCATCGAGAAGGGGAAGAATATCACTCCCCTCGGATTCGAGCTTCAGGAAGGTGATTTGATCCTCCGCCGAGGAACTCTGATCGGGCCTGGAGAAATTTCAGTTCTGGCTACCTTCGGCATACATCAGGTTGAAGTGTATCGTCAGCCAGTGGTAGGAATTTTCTCGACGGGCACCGAACTACTGGACATCACCGAGCCGCTTGAACCCGGTAAAATCCGAAACAGCAATACCTATATGCTCGCATCGCAAATTCGGGAAGCTGGTGGTGTGCCAGTGATTATGGAGGCGATCCCGGATGATATCGAGCTTGCCCGCCAGAAGGTGGAGGAAGCGCTGCAGGTGTATGATATCGTGGTTACGACAGGCGGCGTTTCAGTAGGCGACTACGATATTATGGGGGAGCTGGTGACATCCGGCGGTCTGGACATGCTGTTTAATAAAGTCACGATGCGTCCCGGAAGTGTTACAACCGCGGCTGTTAAGGATGGTAAACTGCTCTTCGCGCTATCGGGTAATCCGGGGGCATGTTATGTGGGATTTCTGTTGTTTGTCAGACCTGCGATCCGCAAGATGCTTGGCATGGAGCAGTTGTTCTTAACCGAATGGACGGCAGAATTGGGTTCGGATTACTCGAAAGTGAACAACTTTACCCGTTTCGTCCGGGGGAGCCTTAAGGTGTCAAACGGCAAGCTTGTAGCCACACCTGCATCCCTTGATGAATCGAGTGTCATGATCACGATCAAAGACAGTGACTGTTTAATCGTGATCCCGCCAGAGCTTCGAGGTGCAGTTAAAGGCCAAGCCGTACAGGTCCTCGTTCTGCCAGGAACCTGGACATGAAGGTTTTCCAGGTATGCGGTTATAAGAACAGCGGCAAAACCACGTTGATAACCGCCTTGATTCCACTGTTGAAACGGCATGGCATTCGGACAGCCATCATCAAGCATGACGGGCACGGATTCGAAATGGACCACGAAGGGACAGATACGTACAAATTCCGTGAGGCGGGAGCCGAGGGGATTGCTATCGCTTCGCCAGGGCGTACGGCGATGCTGATGGAAACGGAGCTGGAACTTGCGTCGTTAGTCCATTTGTACAGCGATTTTGAGCTGGTGCTTGTTGAGGGCTATAAGATGCAGCCTTATCCGAAGCTCGTACTGCTGCGAGGAACGGAGGATATTGGGCTAGTGGATCAAGTTGAAGAGATCAGGGGTATTGTGGTGCGTCCTGAAATGCTGAAGGAACCGTCAGCCCTGCATGAGATACAGCAGCGGCTAGCGGTTCCCCTATTTACTTGGAATGACACAGAGCGGATTACGTCGGTGCTGCTGTCATTATAAAGAAGTTGTGGTTAATCATCGGAGCGGCGTTCAATCGCCTCGGACATCGTTTTGTCCGTTAAGTGGGCGTACACTTCGGTTGTCTCGGTGGATGCGTGACCCAGTTGTTCTTTGGTTTTGTAAATATCATTTTGCAGATAATAGTCGGTTGCAAACGAATGCCGCAGCTTATGCACGGTTAGGGCTGGCTTGCCAAAACGCTTGGCGTATTTGATGATCATCGCCTGAATTGCCCGCTTGGTCATGCGCTGCCCTTCGTTCTGGCCGTTACGCAGTGCAACGAACAGAGCCTTTTCTTTTTTCGGCACCTTGTAACGGGCCTGCCGAAGCTGCAGGTAATATTCAAGATCGTCTTTGGCTTGCGCACGGAAGTAGACCGGGGTTTTAAAGGTTTCGTCGTTATTACCTTTACGATAGACATGGAGCATTTTATTGTTCAGGTCGATGTCTGCCAGATTCAAATTGACCACTTCGGATACACGAAGGCCGGAATTTAATATGAGGCTGGCGATACAGGCGTCTCTGACTTTATTTTGCTCATGCGCGTAGAGCGCCTGTTTGTTCTGCTCCACATCCAGCCCATAACCTTCGTGAATGTAAGTAATGAAATCCTGAAGCTCTTCTTCTTCCAGTATTTTTCCTTTTAACTTGGCAGCCGTATCTTTGGGTTTATGAATTCGCTTAATTTCCACTTTAGCCATGATGTTACGCTTGAGAAGCGGGTAAAAGTCCTCGTCCTCTGCAATCTGGCTTAAATAATGAAACAGGGAGCGCAGCGATGAGAGCTTGCGGGAAACCGTGATTCTGGAGTTGGTCCCTTCCCGGCGCGTAGTCAGATATAATCGATAACTGGTGATGCTGTCCATGCGCAGCGTCTCCAGCTCGAGCAGCGTCACCTCTCGATTAGAGGTTGCTTGGGACAGCCCCTCCGACCGGAGCCAATTAAAGAACGTTTCATAATCCCTTACATATTCGAGCAGGGTGGAGGGGGAGAGATCCGGGAGCTTGTAGTCGATAAATTGCAGTACGAACCAAGGCATGTCCGGCGATTTCTCATCGAGTCTTGCACGGTCGATATCTTTTTGTATATTCATGTTCCACCTCGAATAATTGTCTTTATAGCGATGACCTGTGTCATTAATTACTAGTGTAACATATGGAAAGTCTATCGTGCTTGCAGGTGTCAGATCACGGTGCTCACTGATCCGTTATTGCGCTTGTGTTTCACTATGAGCGGATACTATGATGAAGATATGACGCGTTAAAATGATAGATGATATGCCAGGGAGGCGGCAGCATGATTTCAGAACGAGCGGAACGCATGGGAATTGAGCTGGTTCCGAAGCGGAAACAAGCCGTTATCGTAAACTTAATGCAATTGTACCTATATGATTTCACCAAGTATCTGGATATTTCGGTAAATGATCAAGGGTTGTTTTTACCCTATCCGGATCTGGATGAGTTCTGGAAAAAGCGGGAACGGAAATACCCTTATCTGATTACGTTTGATCAACGGCCAGCCGGGTTTGCTTTGATCGAGCGAATGGATGACGCCGCAGAAGCGGACTATTACATGACGGAATTTTTTGTTATGCAAAAATATCGGCGAACGGGATTGGGGACTTGGGCGGCGACCTGTCTGTTCGATCAGTTCCAGGGACGCTGGAAGGTGACGCAAGTGAGCAGCAATATACCGGCGCAGGCGTTTTGGCGAAAAGTCATTGAATCTTATACGGGCGGTCGATATGAGGAATATATTGATCCGGTTCGTCATAATCCTTCGCAATATTTTAATTCCTAGTATTAGCCTGTCGAGAGATCTCGACAGGCTCTTTTTTGCTGCTTAGAAGATTGCAAACCATGACTGTAAATGATGATGTTATTTCAACATACGAAAAATTCATAATAGAGAAATGCCCATCCATTTCCTGATCTAACCACTGCATTATTTTCATCTGGCTTCCTCTATACCTAGCACATTTTCCTAGTTTAAAAAGGGAGGCATGAAGCGAAAAAAGTTGACATGGAAAAATTTCCCCCTGCAAAAGATGAATGTCCCCCTTTGAAACCAGTAGGGCTTGGAATAAAATTCTGGTAGACAGCAAGTATTTACATAAGGTTCTGAAAAAAATACTTAGGGGGATTAGAAATGAAAAGGACTTCCATGTTACTCATGAGTGTCATGTTGTTGCTCTCCATGTTCCTAGCAGCATGCGGTAACAGCAGTGGCACCAACACTCCTGCTGCTGAAGGAGATACTCCGAAGACGGAAACGACTCCGCCGGCAGATGAGAAGAAGGATGAAGCCGCTCCGGTTTCACTCCGCGTGTTCTCGACTTTCGGAGGAACTGACGCAGCTCGCGAAGCCTTCCAGGCAGCGTTGGATGAATTCACGAAGGAGCATCCGAACGTGAAGATAGACAACGATACCATGTCCGCAAATGATGACGGTTTCAGAACGAAAGTTAACACCGACATGAACAGCGGCAACGAGCCTGACTTGCTGTTCTACTTCATCGGGGCTGACGCAGAAGGATTCGTCAATGCCGGTAAAGTTGTGCCGCTGAACGAAATTCTCGACGCTGACGCTGAATGGAAGAACGGCTTCATTCCTGACGCGCTTGAGCTTGCCAAGCAAAAAGACGGTAACATTTACGCTGCACCATTGACCGGTTTCTATGAAGGCTTGTTTGTTAACAAAAAGATCTTTGAAGAAAATGGTCTGGAGCTTCCAACAGACTGGGCGAAATTGACCACAGCTGTGAAAACGTTATCTGACAAAGGCATTATTCCTTTGTCCGTACCATTTGACCAATCCCACTACCTGATCGAGCATACGATTTTGTCCGCAGCAGGTCCTGAAAGCCAAAGCAAAGGTCTGCTTGATGGCATCGATCCAAACTGGGAAAAAGCGTATGCGGCTATGAAAGAATTGTATGACCTGGGCGCATTCCCTAAAGATGCAGCAACGATCGACCTGAGCATGTCCGGCAACTACTATAGTGAAGGCCTGGCTGCTATGACCATCGAAGGATCTTGGGCAGTTGGCGGTTGGAGCGATGATACTCGTGACAACTCGACAGTTCTGCCATTCCCTACGGTTCCTGGTGGCGCTGGTAGCGGTAATGACATCGTAGGCGGTTTCGGTTCCGGTTTCTACCTCTCCAAAGCCACTTATGATGATACAGCCAAAAAAGAAGCGGCAATCGCTTTGCTGAAACACCTGACTTCCCCGGCATCTATTCAAAAAATCGCTTCAGCGAACGGTGGTACACCAGCTGCTGACGTTGAAGTGACTGGATTGCCGCAAGTAGCTCTTGACGGTTTCGCTATGGCAGCTAAAGCAGCTACCATCGTTGCACCGGTTGACAGTAAAGTTTCGCAAGAAACGTTTGGTAACCTTCGTGCTAATGTTCAGCCTGTAGTGGAAGGTAAGAAGACTCCTACTCAAGCTATCGAAGAAGCGAAGAAAACCGAGGATGCCAACAAAAAATAGTTTTCATCAAAAACGGTAGAATTAAAAGTGATGTTACGCCGCCCCTCTGCTTTCATTTGGGCGGCGTAGTCATTTCGGCAAGGACGATGAAGAAAAATAAACATCAAGGGTGATTAATATGAAGGGTGATCGCAAGTACATTGTGATGTTTTTATTACCCGCAGCAGCCATCATGACAATCTTTCTATATTATCCGTTCTTCAAGAGTTTGTATCTTAGCTTTTATCGCACAAGCGGCTTTTTCGATAAAAAGTTTGTGGGATGGGCTAACTATGAGAGACTCGTTACGGATAAACTACTTGGCGCTGCAACATTGCACACGCTGGAAATCATGCTCTATGTTATCGTGTTTCAGGTTGGGATCGCACTTGTGTTGGCCGTCCTGGTAGATAACATTTCCAAGCTCAAAGGGTTTTATCGAACTGTCTTTTTCTTCCCGGTTGTCATATCCGGTACGGCCATTTCCTTATTATTTGTATTGTTCTACAATTACAACTTTGGTTTGCTGAACAATTTGCTGGCGAATTTCAACATTGAGAAGATTCTGTGGCTGGATGCGAAGAATGCGCTTAAGGCAGTATCGATTCCAACGGTATGGCATTATGTGGGCTTTTATTTCGTCCTGTTCTTGACCGCCATGTCCAAAATACCCGCGGATTATTATGAGGCTGCAAAATTGGAAGGAATCACCGGGTTCAAGAAAACAACGATGCTTACAATTCCGCTCATCATGAGTGACATTAAGGTTGTTATCACCCTTGCCATTACGGGAACGTTGAAGGTGTTCGAGTTCATCTGGGTCATTACAAGCGGCCAGAATGGAACGGAAGTACTGGGAACGTATATGTACAAAAAGGCCATGGTGGATCAGAACTTTGGTTACGGATCGGCGGTTGCTATATACATGGTGATCTTTGGCGTACTGCTTGCATTGATTGCCAACCGTTTGATGAAAAGAGACGAGATTACATACTAAGCATTATAGGGGTGTACTGTTATGGAGCCAACCATCGTCGTTGAACACAAAACTCAGCGCGTTAGGAAAAGTCGGTTTAGTTTAGGCACCACGTTGATGTACGTGATTTTGACAGCGTGGTCCTTAACAACCATCTATCCGTTATTCTGGATCGTGAATAACTCGTTCAAGGTTTCTCGCGATGTGATGAATAATTCCTTTGGTATCGCATGGGAACCGGTGTTTGTTAACTATCAGAACGCATTTGACCGCATCAATATCGGAAGAAGTTATATCAATAGCTTGGTGATGTCCTTCAGTACCGTATTGTTGGTGTTATTGCTCGGAGGACTAGCCGCTTATGTGCTGTCCAGATTCAACTTTAAAGGCAAGCGCACGATTTATTCCATTCTGTATGCGACACTTTTGATCCCGGCGTTTGCTACCGTAGTTCCGGTATATGAGCTTCTTATCAAAACCAGCCTGGTCAATACGTACTGGGGCCTGATCTTCCCGCAAACGGCAGGCAATCTGACGTTTGCGACCTTGGTTATTGCCGGTTATATGGCAACGATACCGAAAGAGCTTGAAGAAGCTTCTTTTATGGACGGATGCAACCGATGGCAGATGTTTGTTAAGATATTCGTTCCGATCTCGCAGCCTGTATTTGCATCGACAAGTATTTTTGTATTTATGTGGTCGTACAATGACTTGTTCTCAGCGTTGATCTTTGTAAACAAAGAGAATGTCCGTCCGATCGTTGCCTTGCTTAATGAGATCAGTTCCCAATACGGAACAGACTTTGGCCTGATGGCTACGGCAGTATCTCTGACCGTTATTCCGGTGCTGATTGTGTACCTGTTTATCTCAAAGTATATTCAAAAAGGTTTGACCGAAGGAGCCGTCAAGGGTTAAGGAGACAGCGAATTCAACGAATAGGCAAGTCAAGAGGGGACGCTTTCGTCACCTGTTTGACTTGCCTATTCGTTGTTTATATTCCGTTTAGTATTTTAATCTGAAGCAAGAGTCAAATCAGCATTTTAAGCAGTGGGGCGATTATATTTGACTAAGCGTGAGAAGCTATCTTCTCCTTGACCGGTATGGATTGCTCTTTGGGCAATCGCTTTTGCTGCATTTAAGACACTGCTATCGATGCCGTGATGTTCGGACACGTGGATGATATGCTCCATACTTGTCATGTTGGAGATGAGAGTTGTGCCCTCGCCAGGGTAGACGACTTGATCCACATCTTGTGCGATATAGGTTTTTTTAATTATAAAAATAAGGTGATTATTTCAATATATGAAAAATTCATAACAATGAAGAAAAGCGCTCCCTATCTCTCAGGCAAACTATATACGGTTTCACCCGTACCTAGTTACGACGAAAAGGATAAAATCAATCATCAAACTAACCAAAAGAAAGTTATTGACAAAATATTAGCTTCGTGTTAATTTGTATATACAAATGAGAGGTGACTGGTTATGAACATCGATGATTCCATACTAAGCTCATGCTTGTTTTTTACATCGAATCGGTTTGCTCGTTCGATGACCAAGATGGCGGAGGAAGCTTTTGCCAAAGCTGGTTTATCGCCAACATATTCCTATGTTCTGGTGGTAATCCATCAATATCCCGGCATAACGCAGAAAGAGCTAAGCGATAAGTTATCGATTGCTCCATCCACAAGCACCCGGTTCATTGATAAGCTGGAGGAGAAGCAGTTGGTACTGCGCCAATCCGAATGGAAAGAAACGCATATTTTTTTAACGGATGAAGGGAAGTTGTTATATCAGGAGCTGAACCAATATTTTGAACAGCTGTATGGACAGTATGTTTCCCTCTTGGGGAAGGAACATAGCGAACAATTAACTAAACTTCTCCATGAATCCAGTGAAATATTGAAAAAGGGAATATAAAGCCTCTTTTTCACCCCTCATTTGTATATACAATTGATAAAGGAGAGATTCATCATGAAGATTGGTATTATCGGTGCAACAGGGAAAGCGGGAAGTCTGATTCTCAAGGAAGCACAAGCACGCGGTCATGAAGTAACGGCAATTGTACGTAATGCATCCAAGGTCTCCGATTCCAGTATTAACATTTTGGAGAAGAACGTGCTGGATTTGACTAATGCCGATCTTCAAGGCTTCGATGTTGTCGTGAATGCTTTTGCGGCGGTGCCTGGGCAGGAAACTCAATATGTGGAAGTAGGCCGAGTATTGATAGAAGCTCTGAAAGGCACGAATACCAGACTGTTTGTGATGGGCGGTGCCGGAAGCCTGTTTGTTGATGAAGCCAAAACCTTGCGACTCATGGAAACTCCTGATTTTCCTAAGGAATATTATCCGACAGCATTCCACGCCGGTGAGAATTTGAAAGACCTGGAGCAAACTTCTGATGTGAAATGGACGTTTCTTAGTCCGGCAGCCTTCTTTAATCCGAAAGGTCAACGCACTGGCAGCTATCAGGAAGGCAAGGACCATGTCATTGTCAATTCGAGCGGTCAAAGCTATGTCAGCTACGAGGATTACGCGATTGCGGTATTGGATGAACTTGAACAGCCGAAGCATATCAATGAGCGTTATACGGTAGTATCCGAGGCTTAATAAACCCGGCAACGACCTCCATATAGATTTTTAAATAAGCTGATTTCATCATGAAATCAGCTTATTTTAATGTAGAAAAACGGCCTTAATAAGTGAATAATACATCATATGAAAAATTCATAATAAGCAAATAACTTCAATTTATCTAGCTAACTTCGATCTAATACACCCCAACCTCCTATATAGTCCCTACACAAAAGTGAAAATGGTGGGGAGGGAAATATACATATTATAGGAACTATTCTTCATTCCGTTAAAATGTATAAGTTATGCGTATGGTTGCATCATCCAGTGACCTGCATACAACATTGGTTGTACGCAGGCTGAACCGGAGTAAAGGACAGTAGGAACCGTTTTTGGTTTGTGACGAAACATCGCAAGATATAGGAGTTCATAAGAAACGAATATTGATATCACGAAATCGGCCTGTAGACATTTTTGGCATCTTAATTTGAAGAGTAGGCTGTTTATAGGTCGCAATGCTTTGTGCAGGAAGAATGGGAACGGGTAAGACGATGGTCTGGCTTTGTTCTTTTGGCAAACCTTGGATTTTAATCTGTGTCCGATTTAGCTTAATCCATAAGTTTTCCGGATGGACACGTTTGGGGATATAACATTTTACAACAAGAAAGTTATGGGTATCAAAAGTTTCATATCGAAGTGTATTAGGGTTAGGCAGCATTTCATTTCCGGCGGTTGCTTGTTTTATCGTATCCTTTACATAATCCTCAATTACGGTTGGATCCAGCTGGAAATCCTCATTGAGATCATTAAGATCTTTGAATGGAAACGAATTGTTGTTGAAAAAAGAGTCCTTTGACAACCAGTCAGGCCGTTTGGATCTTGAGTTCATTCTATATCCCTCCTTCGTTCTGTAAATTCATTATATGGGCGAAAGAATGTTAGAGTGACATCTGGGCTTCCAACTACATAGAATAAATCCAAGCGTATGATTTTGAATGAAGAGGTGGAATTGTGGTTTCGATTATCGGCAATATGAAGATTGTAAACGTGGGCCCCAGTTCTACGGTCTTGGTTGGAAATACAGGCGTCATTGATTTAGACAGTACCTCAAAAGCTTATTCCGGCGCCAACTCGTTCACCACTGGCGATAGTATTGGTACGAATATTACAAACAACCAGGCCAGCAGCACGAATACATTCGATCCGGACTTGATCGATTCACCTAATGCTTAATTAAGGTTGTGATCCACTGTGAATCTAACAGTACATCAATGTATTAATATACAGCAGCTTCGGGTGGGAGCGGTGACTAATTCTTCGGTGCTGCAGATTGGAACCGCCGGAGAGATCCGGGCATTATCCAATATATATAACACAGGTGGGTTTACAGGCCCTGCTCCGGAATTCGAGCCTCAGAATAGTAGCAATAACCCCTTGGTCCCATTACCTGCGCCAATTGAAGGACTGTATAGGCAAGAATGAGGTGAATCACCTGTGCATAGATTGTATAAGGAGCAGGGGAGGCGGTTCCATGTATGATTATTATATACAGCAATTGTTCTATATTCTTCAAACCCAGTCAGAGCAGCTGAGTAGAATGGAACAAATGCTGAAGGAAATGCGCAGTCAAATAGATCAATTAAAACCGGGAAGCGAGAAAACGATAGATCGGGTGCAATATAATTTTGATTTATTGAAGATTGAAAAATTGGAAGGCACCTTAAATATTGGATTGATGCCTAAGGCTGGGCAATCCCTGGACGATATTACCGTGAATGGTCAGCCGTTAGAACAGTCTCAGACGGGAAATACAGGCGGCGAACTACACTCGAACATATATCAGAATGTATCACGTTATCTAGAAGATATCGTACCTAAGCAGATCGAGCGCATGCTTCCCGAATCCAAGCTTGTAGTTGGTGATGAATATGCTGGGGTTATTATCGAGGATATTCGTAAACAACTCGGAGACCGTATAACAGTTTATCTGAGGCAATATCAAACGAATAGGGAATCTATGAACCCGCAAGATGTTGAGCAATCGATCATCAAACAAGTGAAGAGTGAGATCGTTACTGCAGTTGAGCAGCACCTTCTTAATTTGCAACGAGGGAAGTGAATTCAAATGAAAATGACAGTCGTCAATAAAGAGCTTCAGGTTGGTTCGATCCGCATTACAGCGATCTCAAGTTCATCGGTACTGTTGATTGGAGATACCCATGTCATGAATTGCTCCTCCATGTATGATACGCCTTCCGAATCACTGCAAATCACCCCGCTTGTTCCGTTATCTCCGGGTGCCGCATCATGAAGCGTCATTCACACGTTGATAACATGTATATCATCAATATTTCCAATAGCTCCGTATTTGTATGCGGTGAATCGGGACATATCGATGCCGATACGCGTGCATTGGCGGTTCAGCGGCAGGTGCCGGTGTTCTTTGAAGACGAGGGACAATATGAGGATTACCCGATATTCTCCAGGTTGATACCCATATGGCCACCGTACTCAGACGTAGAACTAAATATTATACAAGATTATAAAAAGATTCATGTGGGATGCGTCGATATTATAGCCACTGCATCTGCATCGGTTGTACAGGTGGGTCCGAACGATACTATGGATTTGGAATCCAGGGTGAAGGCGATCAGACACTTTATTACGGATGCACCCGAGTATTTAAAGGATTATAAGGGAGTTATCGTCAAATAGAATTTCGTGAACCGGTACTGAACGAAAAATCACTATGTTACCTTCGTTCACAGTGACCCTGACGATTCACCGATTGGTAGGAGATATGTGCAAAACAGGAGGAGCGCCATGCGCTCCTCCTGTTTCTATGTGATCTACGGATTATTCTCCTTGCTGATGGGCAGCTTCGTCTTTGATCTCTTCTCGGAAGCCGGAAATACTCTTTTCGCGACGAGCATTACGATCTTGGATCTGTTCTTTCTCGCTTGCTGGAATCTCATCCCCGAACTCCTCGAGATAATCTTCGGCTTCACGGTAGTTCTCAATCGTGTTTTGGACGGCCTGTTGCAAATGTTCTACATTGTCTTCGCGATTATCGGGTTTAGCCATGAGTTGTCACCTCCTTAAATTCAACTGCCTTGCTAAAATTTCACACCTCAAGAGTTTTCCATAATAAAAACATCCTTATGCATACGAGACTGACACTATCAAAAAAGCTACAGTATTGTAAATATTGCAAGTCACATCTTTACATATCCGCCCGACGGAATATGTTATAATGTCGAAAAAGCAGACTTGCAGCATGACATCGAAATAAGAGGGGGAAGAATTCTTGAAATCAAGTCGTTTTATATTCTGGCTCAGTATGCTAATGATGATGGCATTGATGTTAGCAGCCTGTACCTCAGAACCGATAAAACAACAGCAAACTTCTACAGTAGAAGACCCTCCTGAATCGGTTGAAGAAGAAGAAGGTCAGACCATTACACTAGTAACGCCGGATACGGCGATGAAAGCGCCCGAGGAAAAAAGTAAATATCAGATACATACACGGTTGACGGATTTCCAACTCATAAATGAGTCAACAGGGATTGCTTGGGGGATAACGAACACGGAGCTGCGCCTTTACCAGACGCAGGATTATGGCGAAACGTGGGTTGATATCTCTCCATCCTCGAATGTACAGTTCGTTGATAAACTGGAGTATGGGAAAGACATCGTGTTCACGGATAAGAAACATGGTTGGATTATACGCAACAAGCAGAGATCAGCTGAAACGATCCTGCTCAATACGACGGATGGAGGAGACTCCTGGAAGCTTTCTTCGCTGCCGGAGACAGGTATCGTCACGGCCATGTCCTTCGTATCATCTCAGCAGGGATGGATTATGGCAAAAGGCAACCTTTCCCGGGGCTCTGAGGAGAAGTCGCTGTTTCGAACCAGCAATAATGGCGGATTATGGGAAGAGGTCATGCAGAATACAGAGTATCCTACATCTCGCGTTCCCGGCAGCGTGATCCCACGAACAGGGTCCATTATTGGCTTAACCTTCACGGATTCGCTTGTCGGATTTGCGACCATCCGTGAAATGCAATCCTCCAAATTGTATATTACCCGTGATGGAGGTCAGAAGTGGAAGTCCTCCGGACAGATATTCAAGAGCAAACTGCTGGATCCGTGCGGTTCGGTCTTTGCAGGTGCCCCCAAGTTTCTGGGCAGAGGCAGTAGTGGAAGTGAGGTTTATATACCGATTACCTGCGTGAAGGAGGATCAGGCGAGCTATTTGGGTTACTTTACTGCCGACACGGGGAAATCATGGAATCTGGTGTCATTCCCCATTTCTGGTGATACCGGTCAGGGGTCTATTCAGCCTGTTTTCCGGCGGCTTCATGATGGGTGGAGAATGGTGAACGGTATTGTTTATCATACGAATGATATGGGCAAGACCTGGAAGCCATTTCCAAGGAGTAAGCTGCTGAACGATAATCTTGCCAAATATCCGAATGTGGTAAAACTGCAGTTTACCTCTTCAGATGTCGGTTGGATGCTGATTGAAACATCGGACAAGAATCGATCGCGTCTGATGAAGAGCAGTGACGGCGGGGCAACCTGGCAGGGTCTATAGTTTTCGACGAGAATATATGATCTGAATATGCCGATAAAAAAAGCAGATTGAAAAAGCTTTATCGAATGTGACCATCAGTTCGGATAAAGCTTTTTTTCGGTATATATTGTGAAATAAATCACAAAGAATAACCTCTACGTATGCTACTATAAAGGTGTAATCAGATACTCCAAATTGTTTAGAAGGGGACGATCCTCATGCATACCGATCAAATGACGATAAATTTCCTCCGCCTTTGCTACCATTGTGATGATGCTTGTTTATGCGACACCGAGGAGCAGTGTCTGGCCTGCTGGAATGAGCAGGAAATGACACCGCAGGAGCATGAAATGACAGGACAAGAAGAAACGATGAAATGGATGAGATTGGCTTACGATTGAATGGACATGAAGACAATGAAGACAATAAAAAGAATGAGTGAAACAGGACGTTCTAGTCCCGGGAAGAAGCTGATGACTGGCAAAATGCAGACATCAGCTTTTTTTGGTGCTCCCAGAAAGGGACAAGTTCTTTAAAATTTCAATCAAACTTTCCATAAGGATGAGTTAAATTGTCCGAATTAAAGCATATACATATTTCAAGACAAGGTGGAGGGGGGAGCCGTATGGGATCGGGGTCAGTGTGGATGTTCGATTTTTTCGGCAGCGTTATGCCCGTGTTTTTCATCGTCGTCATCGGGATCATTTTGCTGTCGGCCGGTAAGGGAATCTTGCAATGGAGTCAGAATAACCGACAGCCTTTGCTATCGGTCGATTCCAAGATTGTGAGCAAGCGAACGGAAGTGAAACACACGCAGCAGACAGATGATACGATGTCGAGCCGTACTCGTACCACCTATTATCTGACATTTGAAGTAGAGAGCGGAGACCGCATGGAGTTTGTAGTAAATGGCGAGGAATTCGGCATGTGCGCAGAAGGAGACGAGGGACTGCTGCGTTTTCAGGGAACCCGGTATTACGGTTTCGTTAGGCACCCCAGAGCGCATCTTAGCGTGGTTCGAGGTTATGATCATCCGAAATAAGAGACGGATTTGATTTTTATATGCACCTTCTCTTGTGGTATATATGAAGGAGAAGGAGGGACAGCATATGAAATTTCAGGATAAAACGGTTGTGATCACGGGCTCTGCCAATGGGATTGGCCGCGGATTGGCTGAGGCTTACGCTCTAAGCGGAGCTCGAGTGATATTAAGCGATGTTCATGAAGAGCAGGGCAACCTGACGGCAAACGCCTTGAAAGAACAAGGATTGAACGCTATCTTCGTCCCTTGCGATGTAAGGAAGGAAGAAGATATTAAACGCCTGATGAACCAAGCCGTTCAATATGCCGGCACCCTCGATATTTTGATTAATAATGCCGGGGTCTCCCGTTGGAAATCGCCATATGAGCTTACGGTTGAAGACTGGGACGATGTAATCAACACGAATGCCCGAAGCTGTTTTTTGGCTACGCGTGAAGCGGCGGTACATATGAAAAAGGCTGGAAATGGCGGGGCTGTTGTCAATATGTCATCCACGCGTTCGATTATGTCCGAGCCGAATTCGGAGGCTTATGCAGCTTCCAAAGGAGCTATTGTCGCGTTGAGCCATGCCATGGCCGTCAGCCTGGGACCTGATGGGATTCGGGTGAATTGTATAAGTCCTGGCTGGATTGAAACTGGAAACTACGATGAGCTCCGTTCAGTTGACCATAAACAGCACCCAGCCGGGCGGGTAGGGACCCCAGCTGATATCGCCAAAGCCTGCTTCTATTTTACCGATCCGGACAATGATTTCGTGACGGGGGCCCATCTCGTTGTGGATGGCGGCATGACCCGCAAAATGATATATGAGCCTTAGTTATCTGAATATGAAGAGCGTCTTCCCATGGAAGACGCTCTTTTTCTTGATGGTCATAGGGCCAGAGTCTACCATATGATACAAATTCGTGATGCATTAACATTTTTGAAGAAAACCTGTTCATGATAAATAAAAACAGTATGATGTAATTAATGTAAGTACGAAAAAGCCACATCTAAAGAATGGGAAGGAATGAGGGTATGGGGAAATTGACGACAACCAGCACAAAAAATGAGCGTTCCAATCGAGTGTCCGTGTTCGTTACGCTGCTCATGTCCTATCTTGTGATACTGCTGATCCCGGTCATCGTGTTCTGGGGACTGTATACGCAAATCGAGCGGATTATGATCGAAAATGCCAACAACTCCAACATGGCACTGATTGAGCAGGCGAAGCAGGTGGTGGACAGCCGATTGGATGAAATGCATCTGATTTCCCGGAACATCACTTCACATCCGCGACTGGATGGGCTGCTAAAGGCAAAATCCCCTCAAAATGGAACCGAGAACTACAATTACTACACTTTCATGCAGGAGATGCAGCGATACCGCAACAGCAGCAGTTTTATCACCGATTTTTATGTATATCTACGGGAGAGCGATACGGTTCTCAGTCCCACCTTAAAGACAACGTCCAGTGTCTTGTTCTCCGATATTTACGGATATGAAAAATTAACCTATCAACAGTATCAATCAGATATTCTGCACGGCATCCACTTTAACCGGTATTTGCCAGTGACTGAAGTCGGTAAAGGATTAAATCAGAAACGCATGCTCACATATATGCAAACGCTTCCATTTGGAGAGAAGGCCAATCCCAAAGGCGCGCTTGTTATGCTGATTGAGGAGAGGCAGATCGCAGGATTGCTTGATGAGATTGTGAAAACAAACCACGGAACCATTTATATCAAGGATGCCAGCGGCCAAGTGATTCTTAGTGCCGGTGAATCAGAGGTTCGCAATATGGGTAAAACCACGGATCATCCGCGTGTGTTGACAGTATCGACAAGATCTGCGAGGAGCGGGTGGGAGTACGTATCGGCCGTACCGGAAAAAGTGTTTATGGAAAAGGTCAATATGGTCAAACGAATGGCCGTTGGTGTTATGGCTATCTGTCTTGTCGCTGGGATTGCGGCCTGTGCCTTCATGACCTACCGCGCGTATTTCCCTTTGCGCGACATCATCCGCTTCATCCGGCAATCCCATCCGGCTAAGGAGGGGAAGGTACGTAACGAATATGATTTTATCAAATCGACGATGGCTGATTCCTTCGGTAAGCAGACAGAGATGAAGGAACAATTGTCCAGGCAAACCCCTGTGATTCGGTCCAACTTTTTGCAGCGATTATTGAAGGGAAACGTGGATACAGCGGATATGTCCGATCATGCTCTGGACTTCATGGGGATCTCGTTCCCGTATTCCAGTTTTGCCGTTGCCTTGATCGAGTTGAGGGATGCCAGTGGGTTCATACATAATGAGCGGGAAAGAGAATGGGCCCTGATCCGTTTTGTCACCGGGAAGGTGGCGGAAGAAATTCATCCCTTTACCGCATATTCCGTGGAGCTGGAGAAGAACCTGGTTGCGATTATTCTAAACATGCCAGAGCCGCTGCATGACAAGGCAGGCCAGCTGTACGATTGGGCAGAGCAAGTGAAGCAGGTGCTTGAACAGCGCTTTAAATCCGAAATAACGATCGGGATCAGCGATATCCGTACAGGTCTTGGATGCTTGGCGAGCGGCTACACCGAAAGCTTGAAGGCTTTGGAATATTCCATTTTTACTGCGTATAAACCGATTTTATTGTACGAAGAAATGAAACAGAAAACGGGGGTGTATTATGATTTTCCCATTGAGACGGAAATCCAGCTCATTAACGCTATGAAAAGCGGGGATACGGATAAGGCGCAGGATATCATCCAGTGTCTGTACCACAATAACTTCAACGGACAATCCATCTCGCCTGAGCTCGGCAGACTCATGTTCGCTAACTTGCTCAGCACCATGTTTAAGCTGCTGAATGCTTTGAATTTGAAGTACGAGGATATATTCGGCGAGTCAGGCAAATCGCTTGAGGAAATTACGGAGGGGAGTACGGTAGAGGAGCTCTACCGGGAGGTGAAACGGATGTTCGGCATGGTTTGCCTCTACGTAAAAGATCAAAGGGGCGATTCCTCTTCGCTGCTGCTTGAGAAGATCAAGAGCTACATTGAGGATCATCACGACGATTCCATGATCAGTTTGGCTTCCATTGCCGAGCAATTTGATATTACACCGCCGTATCTGTCGGCTTTCTTCAAGAAAAACAGCGGCACCAATCTCACAGATTACCTGGCCAAGATTCGGATCGAACGCTCCAAGGAAATGATGCGGGATGCTAAAAATACGATTTCGCACATTGCCCGGTCCGTCGGTTATACCAGTGACGTCGGTTTTATCCGGGTATTTAAGAAATACGAAGGGATCACCCCGGGAAAATACAAGGATACCCTGCATTCCCTATCATCGACCTTAAGAAATGATCATCTCAATTCTTAATCCCTGTTTATGCATGTTGAAACTGTACGGTATACGATGTAAGCGTTTCAGCATTAATATTTGGGGCAGGGCTGGTTGGAATCTTCTAAGCCTGGTCTTATCTCGGATGATCATTCTTTAGGAAAAAAGGGAGGCGTCGTGAATTGAAAACAAACCGGAAACGTGTAGCGAGACTTGCGATTTTTATGCTGATTGTGGCTATGATTGCCGGATGCAGCGGAAAAGGCTCGGGGGCCGAGAAGCCTGCCGGCGAAAAAGGTAAGGAAGGAACAGGCGTGGCTGCTAGCGGTGAAACGGGATATCCTGGGCAGCTTACCTATTGGGTATCGCTAAATGGAAACGCTTCAGCAACAATGCAGGATATGAACGGAATTGCTGCATATCAGGAATTGGAGAAAACGACGGGCACCAAAGTGAAGTTCCAGCATCCACCGGCCGGTCAGGAGGCAGACGCCTTCAATATCATGGTCTCGTCAGGCAATTTGCCGGATGTTGTGGAGTACGGATGGGCTAACGTATCAGGAGGACCGGATAAAGCAATTTCGGACGGTTCGATTATTCGCCTGAATGAGCTGATTGAAGAGCATGCTCCAAATGTATCGAAATTGTTGAACGAGCATCCGGAATACAAAAAGCTGATTACGACAGACGGAGGCAACATTTACGTATTTCCGTTTATCCGCGGGGACGAGTATTTGCTGACCTTTAACGGCCTCATAATCCGCCAGGATTGGCTTGATCAGCTAAAGTTATCCGTGCCGGAGACGATAGATGAATGGTATGAAGTATTAAAGGCATTCAAAACCAAGGATCCCAATGGAAACGGGCAGGCGGATGAAATCCCGCTCCTGCTTGATATGGATATGACGGCAATCAATCATGCGTTTGTCGGTGCGTGGGGGATTACGACTGGTTTTTATCAGGTGGACGGGAAGGTGAAGTATGGTCCGATCCAACCGGAATTCAAATCATATTTGGAGACGATGAGCAAATGGTACGCCGAAGGTCTCATTGATCAGGATTACGCGGCAACGGACTCTACGCTAAAAGACGCCAAAGTGACCAACAATCAAGTGGGTGCCTTCTCCGGTTACATGGGCAGCAGCCTCGGCCGTTATTCTGAGCTCATGCTAAAAAGCAATCCGAACGTAGATCTGGTAGGTGCTCCGAATGTTGTATTGAAAAAGGGAGACACTCCAATCCTTGGACAGAAGGATTCGCCATTCAACGGATTTGGCGCGGCCATTACAAAAGCGAACAAGTTTCCAGCGGAGACGGTGAAATGGCTTGATTATAAATACGGTGAAGAAGGGCATATGCTGTTTAATTTTGGGGTCGAGGGAGTCAGCTACGATATGAAGGATGGATACCCGACTTACACAGATGAAGTGATGAAAAATCCGGATGGCCTATCGATCACCCAAGCGTTGTCGAAATACAATCTGGCCAGTTATTCGGGACCTTTTGTCCAGGATCGCCGTTACATCGAGCAGTATTCCGCGCTTCCCCAGCAAAAAGCTGCCATTGAGACATGGATGAAGGCGGAGAATGACCGTTTGATGCCGATTATTTCACCAACGGCTGAGGAAAGCACGCGTTATGCCTCGATCATGAACGATATTAATACCTACTACGAAGAGATGGTCAACAAATTCATTATGGGCGTGGAGCCGATCAGCGGGTTTGATCAATTTGTCCAAACGGTTCAAGGTATGGGCATTGAGGAAGCGCTCCAGATTCAGCAAGCCGCGCTGGACCGGTTCAACAGCCGTTAAGTTGTAGGTGCATGAAGAGGGAGAAGACTTCAGGATTCTCCCTCTAACTGTGAATGATTTTTGTCAGAGGAGGGCATAGGGTGCAGCTTAAGGAAGAGACAAACCACGTTATGATACACAGCAAGCCAGAGAACTTCAGCACAAGAGTTGCGAAGGACTTTCGCCGAAATTCCACAATCTACCTGATGCTGCTGCCGGTGGTAGCGTTTTATGCCGTGTTTCACTACGGACCTTTATATGGACTGCAAATTGCGTTCAAAAACTTCTCGGCAGGGCTCGGCATATGGAACAGCCCGTGGGTTGGATTTCAACACTTCAGCGATTTCTTTAACGGATTTTTCTTTGAGCGGGTGGTTTCCAATACCATCATCCTGGGTGCGTACGATCTCATATTTGTTTTTCCCGCCTCCATTGTGCTGGCGTTAATGCTGAACGAGGTTCGGCATCGCATATTTAAGCGGACGGTCCAATCCATTACGTATATTCCCCATTTCATATCCGTTGTCGTGGTTGTCGGGATGCTGGTGGATTTTTTGTCGGTAGATGGTTTGATCAATCACATCATCACCTACTTCGGCGGAAAACCGATTTCGTTCATGCGGCTGCCGGAATGGTTCCGCACCATATATACCTCATCTGCCATCTGGCAAGGGATTGGATGGGGATCTATCATTTACCTCGCGGCCATTTCCAATATCGATCCATCCCTTTATGAAGCGGCTAAAGTGGACGGTGCCGGCCGCTGGAAGCAGATGCTTCAAATTACGCTGCCCGGCATTTTGCCAACGGTCATCATACTGCTCATCTTGCGGATTGGTTCCTTTATGGCGCTGCAGGATGAGAAAATTCTGATTATGTACAATCCGGTTATCTATGAGACGGCGGACGTTATTGGTACCTATGTCTATCGCAAGGGGATACTGGAAGCGAGTTACAGCTATAGTGCTGCTGTCGGCATGTTTAATTCCCTAATTAACTTTATGCTGCTCATTGGAGCCAATTATCTCAGCAAGCGGTTTACCGACACGAAGCTGTGGTAGAAAGGGGGCATCTCATGCGAACTTCAAAATCTATCAGTGAAGTCCTGTTTGATTCTGCGAATGTCATTCTCTTGTGCTTGCTATCGATCGTCACGTTATACCCTTTCCTATATGTATTGTTTGCTTCGATCAGTACACCGGCCGAATTCGTTCAGCACCGGGGTATCCTGCTGTGGCCCAAGGGCTTCTCGCTGGATTCTTATCGAATGGTATTTGAGAACCCCAATATCATCCGTAGTTACATGAACACGATATTTTATGTGGTGGTCGGCACGACCTTGAACATTCTGATGACGGCTCTCGGGGCTTATGGCTTATCCAGGAAAAACGTGATGTGGAAGAGCACCATCATGATGCTGATCGTAATGACGATGTTTTTCGACGGTGGGCTTATCCCGAAATACCTGCTCGTGAAAAATATGGGTCTGATTGATACGTACTGGGCTTTGATTATTCCAAGCGCGATGACGACATGGAACTTGATTATTATGCGAACGGCATTTCAAGGCGTACCGGATGCGCTCGAGGAATCCGCACGGATCGACGGAGCCAGCGACTGGACCATTTTGTTTCGGATCATTATCCCGCTATCGCTGCCGGTCATTGCGGTGATGGTTCTCTTTTACGGGGTATGGCACTGGAATAAATGGTTTGATGCCCTCATCTATTTAAGGGATCGGGACCTGTTTCCGCTGCAGCTGATCCTGCGCGAGATTCTGATCCAGAACGATACCAGCAGCATGATGACTTCGGTAGGCGGGGGAGACCGGATGCCGGTTGGCGAGACGATTAAGTATGCAACGATTATGGTGGCTACGCTGCCGATTTTGTTTCTATATCCATTTTTACAGAAATATTTCGTGAAAGGCGTCATGATCGGAGCCATAAAAGAATAAGGAGGTAGTTGACTCATGTGGGAGCAAGCCATTATGGATGCGGTAGAAAAAACAAAGAGGAATATTGAACAATTCCCGATGAAGTTTCCTCATATTACGGAAGAGAAGCGTTACGAGTGGGGAGAAAGCAATGACTGGATTGAAGGATTCTATACCGGAATGATCTGGCTGTGCTATGAATATACGAAGGACCCGCTGTTTAAGGAAACAGCAATAGCCCAATTGCAGGATTACAAGCTGCGTCTTGAGGAGAAGCGACATCTCGATCATCACGATATCGGATTTCTGTATCTGCCCTCTGCCTTGGCAGCGTGGATTGTGGATGAACATGAAGAAGGTAAACAACTCGCTTTGGAAGCTGCGGATCATCTGATGCTGCGCTGGCGGGAAGAGGGACAGTATATTCAGGCCTGGGGCCGGAAGGGCGACGAGAAGAACGGTGGTCGCATTATCATCGATTGCATGATGAATATTCCGCTGCTGTATTGGGCGTATGAGCAGACGGGTGATGAGCGATACAAGCGCGTGGCCGTGGCGCACGCGGACAAGAGTCGACGCTACTTAATGCGGGGGGATGATTCGTCGTATCATACCTTTTACTTCAATCCGACAGATGGAACGCCCATCCGAGGAGGAACGCATCAAGGATATCATGACGGCTCAACATGGACGCGCGGCCAGGCATGGGCCATCTACGGATTTGCGCTCTCATACCGCTATACCCGTGATCCGAAATATTTGGATACGGCTTTACGTGCTGCCCGTTTCTTTATCGAATACCTGTCGGAGGATCATGTCGCGTATTGGGATTTTGACGTTCCGATTGAAGAGGGTACGCCTCGCGATAGCTCCGCTTCCGCCATTGCGGCGTGCGGCATGCTGGAGATATTGGAGCATCTGCACGGAGAAGATGACAATAAAGGGCTATTGACAGAAGCCGTTGAGAAGTCGATGATATCTCTGGTAAACCGATATTCTACCATCGGTGAGGAGGGTGAGGAAGGCTTGATCAAGCATGGTTCCTATTACGTCAGAGGTGGTGCGGGGCCTGATGATTATATGATCTGGGGCGATTACTATTACCTCGAAGCCTTGCTGCGACTGACCAAAGGGATACCCGGCTATTGGTATGAGAGAGGTTAGTATAATTGAATCTGTGAAAACTTATTGGGGATGCCGTGCGCTATGCGGCACTCCCTTTTTTGTGTAAAATATCAGAGGATCATTGTTCACAATATACTCATTAGCATTGTCAGAATGTCTTTGTTATGATGAGGAAGATTCAAATTTGAGATAAATGGTTTGGAGGAGATATGTGTGTTGAAACATGTGAAAGCTTCAGTCTTGCTGACCTTGGGTCTGCTGCTAATACTGGTGTTCCCGACTGCAACGTGGGCCCATTCCAAGCTGGAAACCAGTACGCCCGCAGCAGATGCCAAGCTGACGGAAAGCGTGCAGGAAGTAAGCCTGTCATTTAATGAAAATATCGATGAAAACTTGAGCACGCTCAAGATTAAAAATGCACAAGGCGAATCGGTTGAAGTAGCGGAGGTCAAGATCAACCAGAATACCATGCTGGGCACACTGGCTGCACCGCTTCCATCCGGCTCCTATACGGTCGAATGGAAAATCGTGGGCGGCGATGGACATCCCGTGGATGGAACATACGCCTTCGAGGTAGATGCCCCGGAAGCGGAAGTTACCCCGGAGACACCAGCAGGTACTGAAGAAACACCTGCGGATACAGGAAATACACAGGATGAAACAGCACCAGCAGATAACACCGCTGCGGACAACACGGATCAGACGGCTGACCAGAATCAGCAGGCAGACAACACTTCTGCTACCGATACCGAACAATCGGCAGGCAGTGGGTCAACCGTGTGGATCGTCGTCATCGTGATTGTAGCGGTTGTTGCAGGATACTTTGGAATTAGAGCATCACGGAAGAAAAAATAAATGTCTTACTATTGGTTAGGTGAGCCGTTTCTATATTTAGCCTACGCCATGCTGGCAGGCATCACGGTATTGTCCCTCGTACCGAAAGCATATAAGCCGGAAATTTCAGTTCCGGCCTGGCTTGGTCCAGTGGCAGCAGCAGCCATCATCGTATTCGGATTTGTGCCGCTGCTGCAAATCATCATGTTTTTCAAGGATGATATCGGGTTCTGGAAGTCCTTTAACAGCATCATGTTCAAGTTCAGTGAGGGCGAGCGTTACGCCTGGATTCTGGTTCTCTCGATCCTATTGGCGATTCTGACCATGATCGTCCGCCGGAAACCCGGTTCTGTATTACGCTGGCTTATGCCTATTGCCTTGCTGGGCATTGCGGTGGCCATGTCCTCGTTTAACCATGCGGCATCCCTGTTCGATGGCATTGGGCAGCTTGCCTTTTTCGGCCATTTCACCGCGATGGCGATATGGACGGGGACGTTGCTGCTTACAGGATGGTTCAGCGCGGATCAGGAGCGCTGGAGCGCGTTTCTCAGATGGTTTCATCCATTAGCGGTCATCTGCGTCATCGTTGTGATCGGATCGGGTCTGTTCCTGATGACGGCGGTGACGCCGGAGCCCATAAACAGCTGGACGCTGTCCTATGGGCAAGCTCTGCTGGTTAAGCATATTCTTATTCTGCCGCTATTGGTGTTTGCCTTTGTTAATGGTTATCTCGTAAAGCGCAAGCTGCGCCGGGATTCCGGTTATCGTCCAGCGGCATGGGCACGAAGTGAAGGAATTCTGATCTGGTTGATCTATATCGTCACCGGATATATGAACCAGCAACCGGCTCCGCATGAGGTAATCGATACATTGGCCTCCTATGGTCCTGCTGCAACCTTTGTTTGGTTCCATCCCGGGTTTACGATTGGTGAACTGGCATTTACGTGGAGCTGGATAGGAATTCTTAGTCTGTGTCTCGGCCTTGCTCTTCTGTGGAATGTCGTGAACGTATTTCGCAGAAACCAGGCAGCTGCCGTCGGACTGTTAAGCGGCTTAGGCGCAGTTGTGTTGATCTATTGCGGCCTGATGTTCTCGGTTATCGCTGTTTAATATTTTGGAAGTTAACAAGGTCCTTGCTGTTTATGCAGCGGGATCTTTTTTATTGTTGAAAGTGCCCAGTCTTTTCAATCCTTCTGTTACCGGGAGCTGATCGGTGAGATTACGGAAATGTATATTCAGGAGCGGGCGAGAAGGCAGGGGCTGGCGGGCTTGCTGATCGCTTTCCTGGAAGAACAATTGATTGCGCGTGGGGTTAAGACCGTAAAGGTACTTACGGGTCATGATAATCATGCGGCCATTGGAGTTTATGAGAAATCGGGTTATAAGCGGGAGGATGAAGTGTTTCTGGAGAAAGAGCTGAAGTAAAATGATGCACGACTGTGAAATTATGAATTTTATCCATCTTAAGCATGTTGACCCTAGCTTACATCAGGATCATCATGCTTTCTTTATTTGCTGGAATATCTGATCGCTTTACTCAGGATGCTGAACATCGTTCCGGTATTGACCAGGCGTGAGCCCTGTATTTCTCTTAAACACCGAATGGAAAGAATGCATGTCCTTATAACCGACCTTCTCGGCAATTGTACTGATTTTGTCGGGGGTGGTGCGCAGCAGCTCGCGGCTCATTCGAATGCGTACGGTCTGCAGATAGTGATGCCAGCTCTGGCCTGTATACCGGCGGAATAACCGCTGCAGTTGGCGTTCGCTGAATCCGCTGATCTGTGCAAGCTGCGTCAAAGTGAGCTCTTGCATGTACTGCGCCTCCACGTATTGAAGAACATCATGAAAGGAGTAGTGTTGAGGCTCTGATGTCATGGGTTGTGAATGTTCAATGACCCGGTTGAACTCTATGATCAGCTGTAGCAGCAGCGTGTGCAGATAAATGACAGAACCGCTGCCTGGCATGGCATTTTGCTCATAAAGGGAGCCAAAGAGCCTCTCAAAGCGATCATGACGGTCCATAATCGCGTGGTATCCAAGGGATCCATCTTCCATACGTTTCAAAAAGGCTGCCGTATCCGAACCTGATGCAAAAGCAATCAATTTGGGCAGCAGCTGTACGGAGAATATGCAATTGTTCACAATGAGCGGTTTCCCGTTCGCAGCGGTGGGTCTAAATACGTGAGGCATTCCGAGTGGTATATAAAACATTTGACCTTTGCGTACGCGCTGTACCGAGTTCTCCAGGTGATGAAAGCCTTCACCCTCCGCAATATAAGCAATCTCCAGAAAATCATGGTTATGATAAGAGCCTGTAAAATTCTCCACGTTGCGATTCACATACATCAAGGTGTCGTCCTGGAAAAAGGTATCTCCGTAATAGGTTTCCATCGGTCGTTTCATCTTACATGCTCCTTATCGTTAATCGTAGGATAGATGTCCGTTATGCCACATCGAATTGTCCGTTATCCCCATAATTCCACGTTCAGGTTCACTTATAATAATAGTTGAAATAGACACGGTTAGGGAAGCACATATCCCGGATTGCGACCTATAAAACTTGATTGTTGAGTTAACCCTTAATGAAGGTGAACGGAGGAATGTTCTATGTTCAGCGTAACGGATCTACGATGTGAGTATCAGCATAATCCGATAGGAATCGGCGAGGAGCACCCGCGTTTTTGTTGGAAGTTGGTCTCGGACGAAAGAGCAGTCAGTCAAACGGCCTATGAGATTGAGGTTTCGAATGATGATACCTTTGCCAAGCCCCTTTGGACCTCAGGGAAAGTGGCTTCAACACAATCGGTTCATGTGGAATTAAGCGAATGGGGTGTATCGTCTTGCAAGCGCTATACTTATCGAGTCCGCGCATGGAATCAAGCCGGGGAAATATCGGAATGGTCGGATGCAGCCTATTGGGAGACGGGGAAACTGCAAGGGGAGAAATGGGCAGGGAAATGGATTTCGGCACCTAGGTCTTTGCTGCCTGCGGACTCTGCTCATCTACCGCTGCTTCGCAAGAGCTTCAGCTTAAAGTCGCCCATTGCGAAGGCAAGAATATACGCCTCGGCCTTAGGGCTTTATGAACTGGAGCTGAACGGACAGCGGGTGGGAGATGGTTATTTCACGCCCGGCTGGACGAGTTACGATCATACGATTCAGACACAGACCTATGATGTGACGGAGATGCTGCATTCAGGCCAAAACGCGATCGGCGCTTGGCTCGGAAATGGCTGGTACAAGGGACAATTGGGGTGGGAGGATCGGAGAGCGATCTATGGAGAGTGTTTAGCGCTTCTGCTGGAGCTGCATATTACGTATGCAGACGGGAGCGAAGAAGTAATTGCAACCGATTCAAGCTGGCAGTCGGCCAAAGGCCCGATCAAGATGTCGGAACTTTACCATGGTGAAACCTACGATGCGCGACTGGAACTGGAAGGGTTCAGTTCAGGAAATTATAACGCAAATGATTGGTATGGTGTCGAGTTGATCGATCACGTTTACGATAAACTGAAGCCTCAGATTAACGAGCCCGTGAGAGCCGTTCAAACGGTGCAGCCCGTTGAATGTCTGACCACGCCAAAAGGTGAAACCGTCATCGACTTCGGACAGAATTTGGTGGGCTGGGTCCGATTTAGCGTGTCTGGTGACGAGGGCACTGTCTTGACGCTACAGCATGCGGAGATACTGGACTCCGATGGTAACTTTTATACGGAGAACCTCAGAACCGCTAAACAAACGATTCAGTACACGTTAAAAGGCGGCGGGAAAGAAACCTATGAGCCTCATTTTACATTCCAAGGCTTCCGATATGTCCGTTTAGACGGTTTCACGGAGGAGCAGCTGGACCCGGTGGCTTTCGAAGCGGTTGTGCTTCATTCGGATTTTGAAGAGACCGGAACATTCCAATGCTCGGAACCCATGGTGAATCAATTGCAGAGCAACATTCGGTGGGGACTCAAGGGGAATTTCCTGGATGTGCCCACGGATTGCCCGCAGCGCGATGAGCGGCTTGGCTGGACCGGTGATGCACAGATGTTTATTGGTACGGCGGCCTATCTTGCCAATGTGGCACCTTTCTTCACAAAATGGTTATCGGATCTGGCTGCAGAACAGCGCGATGACGGAGCCGTTCCATTCGTTGTCCCGCATTTGCTTGGTGATGAAGCATATGCTTCGGCCGCATGGGGAGATGCGGCAGTCATATGCCCGTGGACGGTATATGTCAATTATGGCGATCGACGGATATTGGAGCGTCAATATAGGAGCATGAAGAGCTGGGTCTCCTACATTAAGGCTCAAGGAGAGAATGAGTATTTGTGGAATACCGGCTTTCATTTTGGCGATTGGCTGGGGCTGGATGCAAAATCAGGCGACTACGTGGGTGCTACGGAACGGGATTTAATAGCGTCGGCGTTCTATTGTTATTCGGTAGAGCTGCTTAAGAAAACAGCCGTCGTATTGGGACAAGAAAAAGATGCTGCCCTGTATACTGAGCTTAAAGAAAAGGTTGTTGCTGCATTTCGTAATGAATTTGTGACCCCGTCCGGAAGGCTAGCGGCTTCGACTCAGACCGCGCATGTGCTTGCCCTTATGTTTGGGTTGCTGGATGAAGAGGCAGAAAAACGGGCAGCGAAACGTCTCTATTCGCTGCTGGAGGAGAGTAGATTTCATCTAACGACAGGCTTTGTGGGCACACCCTATATGAACCATGTATTAAGCCAGCATGGCATGCATGACGCGGCATATAAGCTGCTGCTGCAACGGGACTATCCATCTTGGCTGTATCCGGTTACGAAAGGCGCTACCACGATATGGGAGCATTGGGACGGTATTAAGGAAGACGGCAGCTTCTGGAGCCGTGACATGAATTCGTTTAATCATTATGCATACGGAGCCATTGGCGAGTGGCTGTATCGTACGGTTGCCGGTATCCAAACCGTAGAGGAAGCGCCGGGTTATAAACATATTGTGATTGCGCCTGTGCCGGGCGAAGGATTGACGTGGGCTGAAGGCAAAATCGATACGCTGTACGGAACCGTCCGGTCAAGTTGGGGAATGGAAAGTGGTGGAGCGTTTCAACTGGAGGTATCCATCCCGCCAAATACAACGGCGGAAATCCGTCTGCCAGGTGTTTTTAATGCATCAAGCATTACAGAAGGAGAGGGGATACCTGTAGGCCAAGCGCGCGGGATTCAATCTGCATGTGGTGGGGAAACGGGTGTTGTGATTCAAGCGGGCTCAGGAGAGTATTCGTTCAGATATGTTTATTCCGATCATGCTGTGAAGTCATGAATAGAAGCAGGGAGCTGAGGTTCCTTACCGTGCTGAGTTGTGGTAAGGAACTTTTTTTCTTCTCATATAGTCACATTTATGGGCGAATGCACATACAAATACAAAGTGATCTTAAGGAAGCGAGGGGAACTCTGTGGCAGTCATCAAAACGAATTCGAGTGATGTGGATCTTCTGGCAAGATTGATCCGCGCAGAGGCAGAAGGTGAGGGCGAGCAGGGCATGCTCATGGTCGGGAATGTCGGCGTGAATCGGATACTGGGCAACTGCTTGGATTTTCGAAACATTCGTAACATGAACGATATGGTTTTTCAGAGTCCGGGTGGTTTTGAGGCAACACAGAAAGGCTATTTTTATCAACGGGCCAGGGATCGGGATCGTCAGCTTGCCCAAAGAGTGATCAATGGGGAGCGCATATGGCCGGCGAGTAATGCTCTTTGGTTTTTCCGCCCGGCAGGGGATTGCCCGGCTACCTGGTACAATCAGCAGAACACAGGCCGATTCAAAGCACACTGCTTCTTCACCCCGACATATGCCGATTGCCCGACTGTTTTTTGATTCATGTTATACAACCGCTTAGGCGGGAGTTATAAATTAAAGGAGGAAATTACTTATGTACAATCAAGGTGTGCCGCCTGTGAACTTCATGAATGGAGTCCGTTATCCGGGAGTGCCGAGCCGCGGGACGGCTGGTTATACGGCGAACGTTCCACCGCAGGTGCCTAGCGGAAGCCCAATGACTCCAGGAGGCACTGTTGTTCCGGCCCCGCAATTCGAACAATCTTACGTTGAGAATATTCTTCGACTGAACCTGGGCAAACAGGGAACCTTCTACATGACATATGAAAACAATTCGCAATGGAATGCCAAGGTGTTCACAGGCGTGGTCGAAGCCGCTGGACGCGATCATATCATTATCAGCGAACGGTCGACAGGACGCCGTATCATCCTGCTGATGGTAAACCTGGATTATGTCGTGTTCGACGAGCCGCTTCATTATCAATATCCGGGTGTTATCGGCAACCCGCCTCCGACTGGAAGATAACTTCTAGCAGCCAGCATATGCATAATAACCTTCGTTTACTTAGGCGTAGACGGGGGTTATTTCATTATGTTTTAGATGGAAAATATTCAATTTCGTGCGTTTTTTTCCACAAAGGTGCGTAAATACATCGAATTCTATTAACATGTTGAATGTTTATTCATAGAATATATCAATTCATCGAAAAACGAGTGCTAACGGCTGAGAATCAAATTAAAGCTTATAACAACGCTGATTAATGTCATAAGACAACGTTTGACTGTGTATCGTAGTACTATATAATTACTTATATAGCTTGATGAAGTCGGAATAAGATAAGGAGATGAGACCATTGGGAAGTTGATGCGTAGTCCGAACACGTTGTTATGCTTGATGGCACCACACATTTTTAATAACCGAAGGAGGTGTTCCTATTCGTCATAGCATGCTGTATGGCGGGTAGGAGATCGATTGAGTGACCCCTTACCGAGTTTGATAAGTTTAACCTTGGTATTGATTCTCGTCCTGTTAAATGGATTTTTTGTATCGGCTGAATTAGCTTTCGTTAAAGTGAAAAGCAGCCGCATTGACGCTCTGGTCGAAGAAGGACATAGACGTGCAAAATTTGCGCAGAATATACTGAAGAACCTGGACGGATATATATCCGCATGCCAGTTAGGTATTACCATCGTGTCCATTGGACTCGGATGGATCGGCGAGAGAACGATATCCGCCATGATTACGCCTTGGTTTAATGACATTGGCTGGAGCAATACAGCTGTTCATGCCATGTCCTTGGTATTAGCCTTCATCTTGATTGCACTCATGCACATTGTATTTGGTGCATTGGCGCCTAAGACGGTGGCTGTTCGTAAAGCGGAACAAATAACGCTGTTATCAGCAGGTCCACTGCGGGTATTTTACACCATCATGTTCCCGTTTATCTGGTTTGCCAATGGGCTCTCCAATAACGTTCTCCGCCTATTCCGGATGCAACCGGTGGTTGAGCGGAATGTGCATACCGAGGAAGAACTGCGGGATATGATGAAAGAGAGCAGTGAGAGCGGCCTGATGGATAGCACAGATATGGTATTGGTAGACAACATTTTTGAATTTGCCGATACGACGGCAAGGGAGATTATGATCCCCAGAACAGAAATGATCTGCTTATACAACAATCTTTCATTGGAAGAAAATCTGAAGATCGCAAGCGAGGGGATGCGAACCCGTTATCCAATCTGTGACGAAGACAAGGATCATATCATTGGCTTTATTCACATTAAAGATCTGATGCGCGGATTCGTTCATGACCAGCTTTCCTTGATTCGCCCGATCATTGCTGTTCCTGAGTCGATCAAGATCAGTGATCTGCTGCGAAGAATGCAGCGGAGCAAGACGCAAATTGCCATTCTTATTGATGAATACGGCGGGACTTCAGGACTCGTAACCCTGGAGGACATTATGGAAGAAATCGTCGGTGAAATTCAAGATGAGTTTGACGAAGAGCGCCCGGGCATTGAAAAGGTGGGGGAGGATGAATACTCCATTGATGGATTGATGCTGATCGATGAAATTAATGACCAATTTGGTCTGAACGTGGATACAGAAGACTATGATACTATCGGTGGATGGCTGTCCTCACGTCTTGAGGTGCTGCTCCCACATAAAGGTCAATCTGTCATGTATGAGGATTATCGCTTTGTGATTGAGGAGACCGAGAATAAACGGATCTCGCGGATTCGTCTGATCAGGCAGCAGCAGCAGCTGATTCAGGAAGAAGCAGGTGCGTAAACTGGATATTAGAAGAAGTAGCGACATATTATGCCGCTACTTCTTTTTATTTGCAAAGAGGTTTCAATAATTATATCAAACTGTGAAAAATTAGATACTTTTATGTCGAAACCATGTGTTAAAATATGGATGTTCCTAATATATTGAAAGAAAGGTGATATGATGTCAAAAGTACGCAGTCCTAAACGTATAGCTTCAGCGCTTGCAGTCAGTGTTCTATTAAGTTTATCTCTAGCGGGAGGGGCATACGCGGATTCCGCTGCAGACATTGCACCCGGTGCTTTAACAACTCCGCCTCCAGTGGAATTGAATCTGAATTCTTCTATCAATATTTTAGCCAATAAATATTTGATGAATTATTTTTCTTCAATTGGGAAAGTAAGCAGTACTCAAGTAGGCATAAGCGGTACTACCAGTGCTTCTCAAGCTGTTGATTCTCTGGGAATCAATTATGTTCTTCAACGCTGGACGGGCTCTGCTTGGGTTGATGCGGGAGCTTCATACGACAACGGAACGAATAAGGCCTCGCTGAGCGGAAGCAAAACTTTCAATGTGCAGGCGGGTTATTATTATCGAGCTAAGACGATTCACTGGGTCAATGAGAGCGGTACATATGAAGAAGGGACTTATCACACGAGTTCGGTTTTGGTGGAGCTATAATTCGAATACGGATTTATGAAGGAGTGTCCCAAAAGATCATAGATCTTGCGGGGCATTTTCTTTTTTTTCGTTGAAAGACGCTCCGTGAAGAATCGTCTCACCCATCGATGGCTTATCATCTGCTCATGGGGACAATCATAAAATAAAAAGGTCGAAGACCAGCCCTCAATTTGAGCCTGTCTTTGACCTTTTTACGGTGCATGAGTGAAAATCCAGGCTGTTTTTCAAAGAAACCATATACTTTGGGGGCAGCCAGTTCTTTTTTTAGATCATCTAAAAATCATTGTATGCTGTTTGCGATTTTTATGAATTCTTCTTCCGTGAAGAAGCCGCTAATGGATACAACCACTTGATCATTATCGTATAAGAAGCGCAGGTTATTCTCGGTTAAATAGGCTTTCGCTCCGGATTCAAGAACAATCGTCTTCTTGATATCTCCATTGAGATTAATCATTTTGCCAAGTTGCATCCCGATGAGATCAATATAGAAAAACTTATCGTCCGAATTTTTATATTGAAGATGAAGCTCGTCAAAATCTGCATTTTCATCCTTTGTTAATGCGGTAGCCTCATGGAATTTGTAATCTTCCGGAAGATAATTGATTTTTGGGATTTTAAATACGGCACGCTTTTGTGACTCTGTCAGAGATTCATCGGTATCTGTGAAAGGAACATATTCGGTGTCCACTAATTCAGCTGGCTTTACATACTCTTCTGGCTCTATTCCTTGTTCCGGTGGGGGAGCAGTTAATGCCTTGCCCTCATCAACAGGCTCTCGCATACCGAATATTTGAGTAACCACACCATTTCCCCAATCCTTGATCTCCTGATAAACCGGTGTTACCGCTTGAGTTACAGAGGATGGAGAGAATATCAACGCACCAAAGGCCATCGATGCGGCGATGACTCCGGCTAACTGAAATCTGCGTCGACGCTGTTTCTTTTTGTTTACCTGTTTGATTTGCTGCTGCACCTGCTGCCAGGATTGCCGTTTGGATTCGTTGTCAGTAGGGAGTGAGGAACGTGATGCTGCACGATCAAAGGCTTCGTCAAAGGCCTCATCAAACCAATCATCGTATTTTTCGTTGCTCATCCAATTCACCCCACTCTCTATACAGCATTTTTTTTACGGATTCTCTGGCTCGAAACAAGCGCTGCTTCACGATCTCTTCACGAGTATTCAGCAGCTCAGCGATTTCCCTGTACGTCAGACTATGCTTCCAACGGTACTCAATCAATAGCTTGTATTCAGGCTTCAATTGGTCGAGATAATGCTCGATGGATTCCTCCAGCATATTCGACTCCACCTGATGTTCCACGTTTGTGGAAGAAACTGCCACGTCCTCTTCATTAATAAAAACACTCTCAACATCCACTTGGTTACGGTATTTTTTATTTTTTCTTAAATAATTCATGGTTGAGTTTTTGGCGACGACTCGGAGCCATCCCCGCATCTTGCTTTCCGTTTCAAAATTCGGCTTACTTGTGATCACTTTTATAAAGGACTCCTGAATGATATCCTCAACAGCAGCATGATCCCGTACGACATACAGTATCTGTCCATAAACGAGGTCATAAAATTCATAATAGATTTCTTCCTGAATAGGTTCGCTCAGATCAGCGAAATCTGCTGCAAGGAGGAGCTGTAATCGGTTGGACACGCGATAATCCCCTCTCTGGTGTAACCATCCTATTTCTCTCATCATTTTACAACATATCGGGTAAAAAAGCCCTATTAATTCTAATAACAGCCAGCTCTGAAGACTGTTTCCGGAAAATGGGTCTATCCTTATGAAGTCATGTGTTTGAAGCGCTTAGCTTATGAGTTAAAATGGCAAGTCATAGACATGCGTCCATCTCTTCATCATATGCTCGGTAACCTATCGGTATTAATCGAAATGGGGTTGAAGTTGTATCAGGAAGGGCGTAGAAAGTCCATTATGATAAAAAAACAGAGCAGCCTTTGTTTAAAGGGCTGCTCTGTAGTATAGTTCCGATCTCATTACGATGTGCTTGTCGTGCACATAGCGGAATTGTAGCGGATTAAGCCCAATTCCCGTCGATGAATACAGGCTCCTCCGTACCATAATGAGTGATACCGGTAATATTAAGCTCTTTGGAGCCCATCATGAAGTCGACGTGGGTAATGCTGGTGTTCAGACCGCTTGCTTGAAGCTGTTCGGACGTCATGGTCTTGCCGCCTTCAAGGTTAAAGGCATACGCGCTGCCGATGGCCAGGTGACAGGAGGCATTTTCGTCAAACAGCGTGTTGTAATACAAGATGCCGCTTTCCGAGATCGGAGAGCGATAAGGCACAAGCGCAACTTCGCCAAGATAATGCGAGCCTTCATCCATGGAGATCAGGCGGGTTAAGGTATCCTCGCCTTGTTCCGCGGAGAAATCAACGATGCGACCCTTCTCGAACGTAATCGAGAAATTGTCGATGATGTTGCCGCCGTAGCTCAAAGGCTTCGTGCTGCGTACCGTGCCGTTCACGCCGGTTTTGAGCGGAGCGGTGAATACTTCCTCCGTCGGAATGTTGGCAACGAACCGCTCACCTTTCTCGTTGTGGCTGCCCGCCTGGGCCCAAATATGCCCCTCCGGAAGCTCGATCGTAAGATCCGTACCCGGTGAAGTGAAGCGGAGCTTATGATACTTCTTGGCATTGAGCTCATCCGATTTGTGCTGGAGGGTCGTGATATGCTCCTCCCATGCACCAATGGGATCTTCGAGATCCGCGCGAACGGCGTGGAAAATCGCGTCCCACATTTTGTCCACCTGCTGGTCGGCCGGAACGTCAGGGAAGACCTTGGCAGCCCAATCAGGGGAAGCGTAGGCAATGCCGGTCCAGCTCATTTTATCGGCTTGCTGATACTGCCGGTATTTCGCCATGGCTGCGCCATATGTACGCTGGTAATTGGAAATGCGCTCCGGATCCACGCCTTTAAGCAGGTCCGGGTTCGAAGAGAGAATCGTCAAGAAAGCAGCTCCTTGCTCGGCAAGCTCGGTCACTTCCTCCGCATAATATGTCGGCGGCTCCAGAAAAGCTTCGTCTGGTGCCAGATCATACCGTATGCGGTTCACAACCTCATCACTGTAATTCACCTTAACTTGCTTGGCGCCCGTTTCATAAGCTTTTTTCACGATAAGACGTACTAGCGGCGCGGCATCGATCATTGCGTTAACAACCAGCGTTTGTCCCGGCTGCACATTGGCACCCACCTTGACTGCAAGCTCCGCATAGCGTTCCAATTTTTGTTCAAAGCTGGACATGACAGACCCTCCATTTCTTTTATGCTACCATTAAAGGTTGTTCAAAAAGTTGTCGTTTGAACACGCATTTTAAGTATCTTCGTTCGCTTTCTTGATTATCGCACAATTATTCTGTTTGTAAATCAACCTCAGGTCAATTAATGGCCGCAAAATTTCAAAGAAAGCAGCTACTTCCTAAGAAATAGCTGCTTATTCTGTATCGTTTCTTAAAATGCCCAGTTTCCTTTCAGGAATACCGGTTCTTCCTGGCCATCTGCCGTCACTCCGTAAATATCCATTTCGCCGGAGCCGATCATGAAATCGACATGGGTTACGCTCGTATTAAGACCGTTTTGAATCAATTGCTCCTGATTCATATCTTTTCCGCCTTCTAAGCAGAAAGCATAAGCGCTGCCGAGTGCTAGGTGGTTGGAAGCATTCTCGTCAAACAATGTATTGTAATACAGGATGTTTGACTCCGAGATCGGGGATTGATGCGGCACCAGCGCCACTTCACCAAGGTAACGGGCACCTTCATCCATGTTCAGGAGACGCTCAAGGGTCTCATAACCTTGCTCTGCCGTGAAGCTGACCACTTTACCTTCTTCAAAAGTAAGGGAGAAATTGTTCACGATGTTTCCGGCATAACTCAATGGCTTCGTACTGTGTACGGTTCCGTTGACGCCTGTTTTAAGAGGAGCGGTAAATACTTCTTCTGTTGGCATGTTAGCCACAAAGGAATGTCCTCGCTCGTTAATGCTGTCGCCTTGGGCCCAAATATGCCCTTCCGGCAGCTCGATGGTAAGATCGGTTCCCGGTGCGATATAGTGGAGTTTCTTGTATTTCTTAGCGTTCAGCACGGAGGATTTCGCTTCAAGCACTTCGAGGTGCTTGTTCCAGGCTTCCACCGGGTTATCCTGGTCCACGCGTACGGTGTGGAAAATGGCATCCCACAGTTTGCTAACCTGCTCGGACTCCGGCGCATCCGGGAACACCTTGGCAGCCCAAGTAGCCGAAGGCACAGCGATCAGGCACCAGCTAAACTTGTCGGACTGCTGATAGGCACGGTATTGCTTCAATGCCTCCCCGCGCGCTTTGTAGAAGTTTCCGATACGCTCGGAATCAATGCCGCTGAGCAAATCGGGATTTTCGGCAAGCACATGCAGAATGGCTGCGCCGTTCTCCACCAATTCCGTCATTTCGCCGGCATACCATTTTGGCGCTTCGGTAAAGACGTCATCCGCAGCCTTTTCGAATTGAAGTCTTGTTATCGTTTCGTCGGTCCACAGGATCTTAACCAGGCGGGCACCCGCTTCGTATGCCTTTTTGGCAATCAAGCGAGTGAACTCTGCGGAATCAACAGGAGCATGAACCACTAAAGTTTGTCCTTCCTGTATGTTAACTCCAACCTTTACAGCCAACTCGGCATATTTGTCCAAGTATGTATTGAAATCGGACATTTGGTACCCTCCAATGCAATTTAATTTAACAACCCATATTATACTAGATCAAGCCGCATAAGAAAAACAATAATCAGCTGCCAAGAAAAGTGATATACTGAGTCTTGTGAGTGCTTTACAACGTAATGAAGGAGCGTGGAAACGTGTCAGAAGTCCGAATCGAGCGTGCGGATATGAAGCGGGATGATAGCGATCAGTTCGTAGGATATACCGTATTTTCTATAAATGGACATGCATCAGCCTACGAGATCACATTCCTGAGCAAGAATGGCCGGGACTGGGACTATAGCCTGAACTTTGCAGGCGAGCCAGGAATCGAAGAGCAGTTTCTTCAGATTGACGAGCGGATTGAAGCCGACAACGAGCTGTTTGATGATTTGCTGGATGCAGCCATTGATGCCAGCGAGTTCGGCGAATAAAAGACGAATCAGAAATGGATACCAATGAAAACAAACCGTACACCTCCCATGGAAGGGAAGGGTACGGTTTGTTTAAGATTAAAGAATTTATAAGCTTTCAGCGGATATGAACAACCTACCCTATCGTAATTCGGCCTTCCGGATGGCGGAACAGTTCTTTATTATTCTTACGACTAAGCGCGTAAGCAAGGGTTAGCGGACCTAACCGGCCAAGGAACATGAGCAGGGCGATGGTGATCTTGCCAACCCCGGACAGCTCGGTTGTAAGTCCCATGGATAACCCGGCTGTACCGAACGCGGATACGGCCTCGAACAGAATTCTTAAGAATTCGCCAGATTCCGTAACAGACAGAAACATGGAAGCTCCTACCAGTAGCAGCAACGATAAAATCGTCAGCGTAATGGAACGGTAAACCAGGGCTTGGGAGATTCGATTGCGATAAAGAACAACATCACGTTTTCCCTGGATCATCGTAACGACAGCACCAATGAGCACGGCGAAGGTGGTCACCTTAATGCCGCCACCAGTCGATCCGGGTGCTGCCCCGATGAACATCAGGAGAATCATGAAGAATTGGGAGGATTGCTCCAGACTTGCGATGTCCAAGGTGCTGACGCCACCGGAACGCGGAGTGATCGATTGGAATAGGGAAGCCATGATTTTTACCGGGTATGAGAGCGGCCCTAGTGTTTTGGGATTGCCGTGCTCCAGAATAAAGATCATGACAGCCCCGATTACGATTAACAGTGAAGTCACGGTCAATACAACCTTGGAGTGAAGCGACAGTTTCCTGCATTTCGGATATTCAATAAGATCAAAGATGACGATGAAGCCGATTCCCCCAAGGAAGATTAAGAACATCACGACGATATTGACAAAAGGATCCGCTACATAGGTTGCAAACCCTGAGAAAGGTCCGTGAATTTGGCCAAAGAGATCGAAGCCTGCATTGTTGAATATGGAGATGCTTTGGAATATGCCAAAGTAAGCCGCATCGGAAAGCGGCATAATGGCGGAGAACCTGAGCGTCAACAGCAAGGCGCCTGCCCCCTCAATGATCAGAGCGTATATGAGCACTCTGCGGATGAGATCCACAATCCCTTGAATTTGGTATTGTCCCATCGCTGCCTGAAGGATCATGCGCTCGCGAAGCGAGATTCTGCGATTGAACATCAATGCAATCCAGGTGGCTGAGGTCATAAAGCCCAATCCGCCAAGCTGAACGAGCATGAGCATAACAATTTGTCCAAACATGGACCAATGAGTCCCTGTATCCACAACGGTTAAACCCGTTACACTGATGGCGGAAACCGCTGTGAATAGAGCATCTACAATCGAGGTAGAACTCCCGTCTGCCGTAGCGATGGGAAGTTTAAGCAGGAATGTCCCGATCAGTGTAATCGAGGCAAAGCCGATCGCCAGAAATTTGGGAGGGGTCATTTGGTTGCGAAGGTCTTTCTTTTTCATGCCAATTATCCTTTTCCGAATGTTATAATTTTAAAATCATTCTCTAATATAACACGAAAGGTGAATCATTTAACCATCATGAATTCGAACCGAGCACCGATTCCCGTATTTATTCCTCTGTTTATCGGCATCATAGCTATTTCTTTTTCCTCGATTTTTGTAAAATGGTCCAGCAGCCCCGTATCCATTCAAGCGATGTACAGACTAGTGATCACGTTCCTGATCATGCTGCCCTTTGCGGGAAAATATGTGCCGGATATCAAATCGCTGAAGCGAACAGATCTGCTGCTGCTCCTTCTATCCGGAGCGATGCTGGCTCTGCATTTTTTGTTATGGATGGGCTCCTTGAAGTGGACGAGCGTAGCCAGCTCCACGATTATCCTTGCTCTTCAGCCGGTATTCGTGATGATGGGTGCTTACTTCTGGTTTAAGGAGAAAACATCGCTGGCGGCAATCGGAGGCATGGCCATCGCCTTCCTCGGTGTCTTTCTTCTCATTGGAAGCAGTGGGCTTAGTGGGAGCAAGGGTCATTTGACAGGTGATATCATGTCTTTGCTGGGGACGGCTGCGGTTGCTGTCCATATGCTGCTGGGTCAATTGCTGCTGCGCCGTCTGCCATCATTCCTATACAGCTGGCTTGTCTTTGCGGTAGCAGCGTCCGTACTGGCGGTGTATAACGTGGGCATGAACATTCCGATGACGGGGTATTCCGGACGAGAGTGGGGGATATTTGCCTTACTGGCTGTCGTGCCAACGGTATTCGGCCATTTGTTATTTAACTGGTTGATGAAGTATGCCACAGCCTCAACCGTATCAATGAGCGTTCTCGGAGAGCCGGTTGGAGCGAGTGTACTGGCTTTTCTCCTATTGAATGAGTCGATGAATTCCCTGCAGGCGGCAGGGGGAGCGCTTGTGCTGTTAGGGCTGGTATTATTCTTGAAAGTCGGGAAATCAAAAAAGCAGCCGGTAGACATTCAACCCGAAGCGCTGGGGTGAACTTCGCTTTATTTTTGCCCTGACAGAGTAGTTATGATTGAATTTGCGTACACTGATCCTAAAAAAAGTCAAATAATTACAAAAATGGATATTGACTTGAAAAGGGGTTTCGTGCGTGAAAGCAGTCACTTATCAAGGCAGACATCGGATCCAAGTGAAGGAGATGAAGGACGCCGTTCTTCAGCACAGCGAGGATGTCCTGATCCGGGTCACCACCACGGCCATCTGCGGATCGGATTTGCATTTATATAACGGTGGATTACAACAGCTGACCGATGATTACATTATCGGCCATGAGCCTTTGGGAATCGTTGTGGATGCAGGTCCGGAAGTAAGCAGGGTCAAAGTGGGTGACCGTGTAATTATTCCTTTTATCATATCTTGCGGAAAATGCCTCTTCTGCCAGAATCACATGGAGAGCCAATGCGATTATGCGAATGAAGCCAAGAATACCGGCGGTTTTTTTGGATATAGTGACGCGTTCGGCGGTTTTCAAGGTGCCCAAGCAGAGCTGTTGCGCGTCCCTTATGGAAATACCATGCCCTTTGTTATTCCTGAGGACGCCGAGATGGAAGATGAGAAGCTGCTCATGCTCTCCGATGCGCTGCCCACAGCCATATGGAGCGTGGAGAACGGAGGAGTTAAACCGGGCGATGTCGTGATTGTTCTGGGCTGCGGTCCGATTGGATTGCTGACGCAGAAGTTTGCCTGGCTAAAAGGCGCGAAGAAGGTAATTGCGATTGATCATGTGGATTACAGGCTGGCGCATGCGAAACGGAGCAATCTTGTGGAAACCTACAATTTTGAGAAAATCCCCGAAATCGAGCATTATATCCAAGAGATCACCAAGGGCGGCGCAGATGTTGTCATTGATTGTGTTGGTTTGGACGCCAAACGGACCCCTACTGAAATGCTGGGCAGCATGCTGAGACTGCAGGGAGGCTCATTGGGTGCTTTCCGCATGGCTGTGAGTATGGTACGTAAATACGGGACCATCCAGCTAACCGGCGTGTATGGGCTTGTTTATAATGCATTTCCGCTTGGAGAGCTGTTCGAACGCAATATTACGTTAAAAATGGGACTGGCACCCGTCATTCATTACATGCCGCACCTATATCAAATGTTGAAAGAGGGGACTATAGATCCTTCGGATATCATCACACACCGGCTCCCGATGGAGAAGGCTGCCCATGGCTACGATATCTTCAATGAACGAAAGGATGGCTGTATCAAAGTCATCCTGAAGCCTTAAGCAGCTAAATAAACCGAATGAAGAAGCGTTCTTGGCGAATGAGGAGCATCCCGGGACGCTTTTTTTGATGGACAAACGGTGTAACAGCGTTGACAAGACAGCAGGAAGAATTCATAGTAATTAAAAATAGAATTGTAGAGTAAGAGAGGAATCGAACACAGATGAGCACCAAGTCAGAACGGCTTCCCGCAGGTATAGAGGGAAACCAAGGAAGCCAGGGAAACACCTACCTTCAAGGCTTTAAAGATTGTATTCCAACCCTCCTGGGCTACCTGAGCATCGGTTTTGCGGCAGGTGTTGTCGAGCGCACCGCAGGTTTCAGCCTGCTCGAAATTACGCTCATTTCGCTGCTGCTCTATGCGGGCTCCGGGCAATTTATTGCTGCAGGGATGATAGCGGCTGCTAGCCCGATCCTATCGATCATTGTTACGATATTTTTTGTTAATGCCAGGCATCTACTGTTAAGCGCCGCGATTGCCCCGTATTTTAAAGGGCTTTCCTCAGGAAAAAGCTTCTTTATCGGCTCCCTGTTAACCGACGAGACATTTGGTGTTGCGGCAGCCAAGGCCACCGAGCAGAAGAGACTCGGCTATCAATGGATGGTCGGCCTGAATATCACGGCATATCTGTTCTGGTGTGCAGCCAACGTAGCGGGGGGGCTAGTTGGGGAGTGGATTCCGGATCCGGAGAAGTTTGGCCTGGATTTTGCATTGCCCGGGATGTTTATCGGTTTGCTGGCTTTGCAATGGATCAGCCGGAAGAAGTATAAACTTGACTTCATGGTGGTTATGATTGCCGCCGTTTCGGTAGTAGCAGTCAGTACGATTCTGCCGGGAAGCGCGGCAGTGATTGTCGCAATTATGGTTGCGGCTACTGCAGGGATGGTGATCGAACAATGGAAATAAGATGGCATATCGCCATACTGATTATCGGTTGCGCTGTCGTAACCCTCATTCCAAGGGTTTTGCCGCTTATGATCCTGAGCAAGCTCCGCATTCCGGAGATGATGATCCGGTGGCTCAATCATGTGCCGATTGCCGTCATGGGAGCTCTGCTAGCCCAGGAGCTGCTCCTATCGGATGGACGTGTAGATCCAGGTGGGCATACACTCGAATTGATTGCGGCCGTGCCCGCATTCCTCACCGCTTTTCTCACGAAAAGCCTGTTTGCCACCGTCATCGTCGGGATCCTGACTTTGGTGGGACTTCGCCTGTTTTTCTGACAAAACGAAGCGCTATGTTTGGGATGTTTTTCGTATCCCTAACCGGAACGATTAAAAACAGCCATATTCCTTGGAATGACGAGGAATATGGCTGTTTCTATGTTCATTTGCTACCGTTCATTTGGGAAACTAGGATGTGCCAAGCCAGTGTCTGTAGGTTTCTTCCACTCCTTCTTCCAGGCTAAATAACGGGCTCCACTGCAGCAATGCCCGGGTTCTCTCATTATTCAGGCAGCTATGCCGAATATCGCCGTTCTTCGCAGGCAGATAGTTGACATCAATGCGGTTAGGATGCAGCCTGCTGATGTGATCGACGAGTGAATTGACGGTATGGCCAGTGCCGGTGCTAACATGAAGAACGCTCTCATCCCCGTGTTGGATGGAGGCGAGGGTCGCTTCAACCACATCTTTAACATAAATGAAATCCCGGGTTTGTTCGCCATCGCCGTATATATGAAACGGAGCGCCTTGACGCAGGCGGTCACCAAATACAGCCACAACACCGCCTTCCCCATTCGCAGTCTGACCCGGTCCGTAGACATTCCCATAACGAAGAATGGTGTACTGCAGGCCGAAGAAGCGGTGGTATAAACGGATATATTGCTCACCTACCACTTTGGAAAGTGCATAGAAGGAGATCGGATTAACCGGATCATCCTCCGTCAGCTGAGATTTTTCCAGGTCCCCATATACGCCTGACGTCGAAGCAAACACAATCTTACGGACCCCAGCTTTACGACATGCTTCAAGTATATTGATGGTGCCCATAACATTCGCATCCGCATCAAGTCGAGGCTCCTTGATCGATCGCTGCACGTCGGCCTGTGCGGCCAAGTGGAATACGACGTCCGGCTTCAGCACGGAGATATATGCAGTTGTCTGCTGACTGTTTACATCGGCTACATGTAAAATTGCCTCGCTGTGCAGGCGACCTGGATCTCCGGTTGTCAGGTTATCGATCACATGGACTTCATAGCCTTGATTAACGAGTCCGTTCACCAGGTGGGAGCCGATAAAGCCTGCTCCGCCGGTTACAACCATCTTCATGTCTTAAACCCTCCAGCCTTTTGATTGGGATGCTTTATCCTACGTGATACGTAAGGATCATGCATTGGACAATTGACCAGGGGGGGCGAAGGAATGGGCAGATTAGATTGACGTTTACATTCCTGTTATAATGGAAGCTGAAATTTAACATTATATTTACACAAAAGAGGGAATGGAAAATGGAACGCTACCTTGAACAAAGGTTGAAATTAAGCATACTCGTTTTTTTGACGCTCTTATTGAAGTTGATCCTTCTAAGAGTGTTTCTGTTTAATGGGGTCGTATGGGGGAAGGTGCTCACCGACGCGCTGTCCCTGTTGGTCCTGATTAGCTTACTGGAGCTGATCCTGCCGGTAAGAGGGAAAAAGATGGTCTATGTGATCCTAGATGTCGTATTATCTTTTATCATGTTTGCGTCCGCGGTTTATAACGTTCATTTTGGGTCTATACCGACGTATACCGCGCTTGCGGGTATTGGTCAAGTAAACCAGGTAAGAGCCAGCATTACGGCTTTGCTAGAGCCGGAGCACTTTCTCTTCTTCCTGGACCTGCTAGTCCTATTGGTCATATGGGCGGTTCGAAAAATTCGTTCGCGCTCGCGAAGAGGATTGCATTTTGGTGGAGTCCGTTCCAGTTATTCCGCATCCTATTCGCGCAGACCTGGAATGAAGTGGCGCATCTCCATGACGGTAGTGCTGGTCATTACGAGTGTTCTGTCCGGACTTATTATCCGGAAAGAATGGGGAATCGAGAATGAAATCGTGCGCGCGGAGCAGATGGGCTTTATGAATTATCAGGTATCGGCCGTGATCCGGAATTCGCAGGAGAATCGTGCCTTAGCTGAAGGGAGTCTGCAGGACACCATTCTGCGGTCCCAGCAACTGCTGGCGACCTATCCTTATGTTAAGGAAGCAAAGGACAAGCCGGACTATTTCGGCGCTGCCAAAGGCAAAAATCTGATTATCGTTCAGATGGAATCGCTGCAGAACTTTCCGGTGGGTCAATCCCTGAATGGCCAGGAGCTGACACCGGTGATGAACCAGCTTGCAGATGGCGGTCTGTATTTCCCGCATGTCTTCCAACAGATCGGACAAGGCAACACTTCGGATGCCGAGTTTGCGGTCAATACTTCGATTTATCCGACCGGAACGGTGGCGATGTCCACCGGGTTCGGAAATAAAGAGCTGCCGGGTCTGCCACGGCTCTTGAACAAGCAAGGTTATGCTACAACGACATTCCACGTGAATGATGTTAAGTTCTGGGATCGAAGCAAAATGTACCCTGCACTTGATTTTCAGCATTATTACGACAAGCCGTACTTCACGAATGATAACTTCAATGAATTCGGTCCTTCCGATGAAGAGCTGTTCCGTGTCGGCGTGGACAAGCTGCTGGAGAATGAGCAGCAGAACAAGCCTACTTATGCTCATTACATCACGGTATCCAACCATTCTCCGTATCATGTGAAGGATGAATTTGCTAAGATCACCCTGCCGGCTGAGTTGGAAGGGACCCATTTGGGGAATTACCTGAAGTCGGTGAATTATTCGGATTATGCACTCGGAACTCTGGTTGACCGTTTGAAGCAGAACGGATTGTGGGATGATACCGTATTGGTGGTGTACGGGGATCACTTCGGCATCAATCCAGCAGAAGCGGACGCCGATCTAATCTCGTCAACACTGGGCATTCCTTACCATGAGCGGGTCAGCCGATTTAATATCCCGCTTGTCATTCATGTACCCGGCATGAAGGAAGGAAAGGTCATCGAGCAGGTGGGGGGTCAGGTCGATATTCTGCCAACCGTCGCTAACCTTTTAGGCGTATCGCTTGACGACGAAGGCTTTAACGCATTTGGGCATGACCTGCTGAATGTAGATCGCAATGTAATCGGGATGAGATATTATTTACCGACAGGGTCTTTCTTTAATAATGACATTCTGTTCGTGCCTGGAGACGGATTTGAGGACGGCATGGCGGTTTCCTTGAAGACGCTGGAGCCCGTAACGGACATCACGCCGTATCGCAGCGATTATGACTATATTCTGCAGTTAATGAAGCTGTCCGATGAATATGTGAAAATGCTGCCCAAGCGAGCGCCATAAAGCCAGCAGTAGTTAACGAGGAAGAGGATTGTTTCATCAAGCCTGACGCAGGCATGGATGAAGCAGTCCTTTTTTTTCTTGCAAAAGCTGCGCTGGAGGATTGTCACTGTTTTGTCATCTATGCTATTATTACTCTTATTGTTAACCTATTTTTTATTTAAAGAGGTTAACATTTAAAACGGAGAGGGAGAATGAAGATATGACGACTCAAATCCATTATGATTGGGCTACGCTGGCTGACCATGTTGTGCAAGGGCATGATATTACGCCGATTGAGGCCTTGGCCATTCTGAACAGCGAGGATCAGGAACTGCTGACGGTTATGCAGGCTGCATATCGCATCCGCCGCGAGTACTACGGGAATAAGGTCAAGCTGAACATGATTGTAAACGCTAAATCCGGTTTGTGTCCTGAAGATTGCGGATACTGTTCCCAGTCCATCGTTTCGGAAGCGCCTATCGATAAATATGCATGGCTTACCAAAGACAAAATTCTCGAAGGCGCGCGTGAGTCGATTCGCCGAAAGGCGGGCACCTACTGCATCGTGGCTTCCGGTCGCCGTCCTACCAATCGAGAGATTGATCATGTAGTCGCAGCGGTGAAGGAGATTACACAGACTACTCAGCTGAAGGTGTGCTGTTGCCTGGGTTTTTTGAATGAGGACCATGCGCGTAAGCTCGCCGATGCTGGTGTGCATCGATATAACCATAATTTGAATACTTCCAAAGATAACTATGAACAGATTACGACCACGCATACATACGATGACCGGTTAGATACCGTGAAGCAGGTAAGCTCTTCCGGAATGTCCCCTTGTTCCGGAGCTATCTTCGGGATGGGCGAGAGCCTGGAAGAACGGGTGGAGATTGCGTTTGCTCTGAAATCGCTTGGAGCGGATTCGATTCCTTGCAATTTTTTGAATGCGATTGAGGGCACTCCTCTTGAAGGGCGCAAGGAATTGACCCCGACGATGTGTTTGAAGATTCTTGCCATGATGCGGTTTGTTAACCCCACGAAGGAGATTCGAATTGCAGGGGGACGCGAAGTCAATCTGCGTTCCTTGCAGCCGCTGGGATTATACGCAGCCAACTCGATTTTCATCGGCGATTATTTAACGACAGAAGGCCAGGCGCATACCGCAGACTGGGGATTGATTGAAGACCTGGGCTTTGAAATTGAAGAATGCGCTTTGTCATGATGTATTGACATTTAAACATGAAGCACATACTATATACCCGTAGGGGTAGGGCTGGGGGTTGAATGTCCCGTGCTCTTTCCACCAAGCATCAAGCTGATGCACATGACAATGATGGGGGAATGCTGCGTGCTGATTGCATCTGTCGCTCTGATTATATTTATATTCAGTATATATTACCGGAGGTATGTACCTATAACTGGCCTGCGGTTCATGAAGTGCAGTGAACTTCGACAGGCTCAGAAGGAATGTCCGAATCTGAAAGTGCTCGATGTACGCGATGTAACCGAATATATGGCCTGTCCGCAGAAAGAGACGATTAACATCTCTCTCGGAAGATTGCCGTATGTGTGGGAGCAGGAGCTCAGACCCGATGACTCCGTGGTCATTGTAACACCGAAGCGTTCGGATGGTATCCTGGCTGCGCGCAAGCTGAAGAAGGCTGGCTTTACTTCGCTTTTTTATTTACAGGAGGATTGCACGGCTTGTAATTCCATGCAACATGTTTCACTGAATTAATAATGATCTGATCAGCAGGCTGACGCTGGTCAGATTTTTTTTGTTTATCGAGTGAAAGGATAGAATTTGACAATGATAATCGTTATCATTTAGAATGGAAGAATATCGTTCATTTTACGGTTATTTTCGCTAAGGGAGTGTTCGTTCAATATGTTGATCGAGACGAAAACGATTATTGTTAAAGCAGGCACATCCAATTTGGTTGTTGAGCGTTTTAGCAAGCCGGGACCCATTGAAGAAATTGAAGGTTTCATCGATCTGAATGTCCTTGTTAAGAATGCAAAGCGTACCGACGAAACAGAAGAAGTCATCGTCATGATTCGCTGGGAATCCAAGGAAGCTTGGAAACGCTGGGAAACCAGTCCCGCACATATTCAAGGACATCGTGATAAACGCGGCAAGCCGCAGCCTGAGCATGTGATTAGCTCCAGCCACGGCATGTATGAGGTTATGGCATCCAAAGGACCGAGACCTGTTCAACAGGCATAATATTTTATTATCCCAAAAAGAAGCGGCTGCTAAAGCCGCTTCTTTTTTTGTCCCATTGTAACGTCGGATGGGGCTATCAGGGGTTAAAGCGATAGATTTTAGGGAACCGTAAAGGGATGAAAGACAGAATCAGCTAATCATTCCACCTACTGTTTGGAGGAAGTCACCAATGTATCATCTATACAGCCATAATGATCTGGATGGTGTCGGATGCGGCATTATCGCCAAATGCGCTTTCGCCGAAGGAATTGATGTCCGTTACAACTCCATTCACGGTTTGAATCAGCAAGTCGCAAGGTATCTGAACCGGACTTCCGTGCAGGAGAATCCGTATGATGTGTTGTTTATTACGGATTTGTCCGTCGCTCCGGATATGGAGAAGGAACTGAACGTGTTTGTCGAAGAGGGAGGGCAGGTGCAGCTTATTGATCACCACAAAACGGCTCTTCACTTGAATGAATATAGCTGGGGGCAAGTGGATGTCACGCATCGGGACGGCCGCCCAGCATCGGCAACCTCACTATTCTATGAATATTTAATTGAGCATGGACATCTGGGCAGAAGCGAGGCACTGGACGAATTCGTAGAGCTGGTCCGCCTCTATGATACATGGGAATGGGAAGAGAATCAGAAGATTGAGGCTAAACGTCTGAATGATTTGTTCTATATGTTGTCCCTTGACGAATTTGAGAGCAAGATGACGCAGCGTCTGCGGGAGCAGGGGGGCTTCTTCTTTGATGAGTTTGAAAAAAAAATATTGGACATGGAAGAGAATAAAATCGATCGTTACATCCGCCGTAAGCAGCGGGAACTCATTCAGACCTTCGTGGGGGAGCACTGCGTAGGCATTGTATATGCCGAATCCTATCATTCTGAGCTTGCCAGCGAGCTGGGAACGACATATCCTCACCTGGATTACATTTCTATCTTGAACATGGGGGGAAGGAAAATGAGCCTTCGTACGATTCATGATCACGTGGATGTGTCCGAAGTGGCGATGCGATACGGGGGAGGCGGTCATCCCAAAGCAGCGGGGTGCACGATTAACGAGGAAGTGTATCAATTATTTGCTGCTGACTCGTTTGAGCTGGAACCGATCCGGTTCGACGCTTCACGGAATCAATTCAACATGAAGGGGACGGAGTCCGGTGTTCTATACGAAAGCTGGAGTGAGGATCTGTTGTTTGTTTATGCCCACGCCGGGGAATGGATTGTCGAGTGGAACGGGGAACCCCTCCCATTCCGGTTCAGATCGTTCGAGGAGGCGGAGCGGCACATGAAGCGGCAGTATGGCGCCTGGCTCTCCAGGGATGACGTGTTTGTGAAGATGCTGAAGGAGCAATGGAGACGAAACCGTTCCAATGACCGGCCGGGACTGCCGCCGGATATGGATGAGGAGAAGTTAATGGAAGATCTGTAGAATTAACAGCATCAAGGGTGGAGGATATCTATCCTAGAGACGCTTTATTGTGAGACAGGAGGAATATACGGTGAAAAAAATGATCGCCGGCTGGGCTCTTGCCCTGTTAACGGCAGGCATCCTCGCATGGAGTCAGACTCAAAGTCATTCCGAGCCCTCCATTCCCTCGGCTGTTCACAGCAAGGAGCTGCTGAAGGATGTTCCTGTACCTTGGTCCGCTACGAAGAACACCATTCGATTGAATACATCCGATCCAGTAAGTGCGGCTGTACTGACCTCCAAGACGCTGTGGCAGTCCACGAATGAGCATAGTCGTCCGCAGGCGGTGATTCTGGTGGAATTGGCTCAATGGTCCATTGCGGCTGTTAGCGTCGATCTGACCCAGCTTAGCGAAGGGCCTCTACTGTTTGTGGAAGAAGAGGGGATTCCCAAGGAGACACTGGAAGAGCTGAGACGGCTGAAGCCAAGGGGAGCGGAGCATAACAAGGGCATTGAGATTATTACTGTCGGCCCGATTTCGGATAGGGTGATGAAGGAGCTACATGGGCTTGAATATAAGACCGATCACATTGCTGCCGGGGAGCCAGCAGAAGCAGCAGCCGCTATTGATGAATACGCTGCTAAGGTATCCGGATCTGTACCCACCTCGGTTATTGTCGGATCGATGGATCGTCCGGATTATACGCTTCCTGCGGTAAGCTGGATTGCCCATATGCCGGAAACGATGCTGTATGTTCGCCAGAAGTATGTGCCTGAAGTGACGGCACAGGCGCTTCATAAGCGGAAAGGGAAAGCGAATATCTATATCATCGGTCCCGAAAAGGTGGTATCCCGGGCAGTCGAGGACGAGCTGCGGCAATATGGGAAGGTGACGCGGATATCCGGGGATGACCCGTTCGAGAATGCCTTACATTTTGCTCAGTTCAATGATCCCGTTACAGGCTTTGGTTGGGGCGTTCAATCGCCGGGTTACAGCCTCTCGTTCTCAACCACAGATTCGCCCGTATTGCCCATTGCAGCCGCTCCATTGTCCCATATGGGTAAGCATGCACCTTTATTGTTTACGGACCGCGACGGGGTGCCACGCTCCATTACGAAGTATGTAGACTCGATACGGCGTCAGAGCGGCACGTCCCCTAAGGAAGCTCCTTATAATCACGCCTGGATTATTGGAGACGAACAGACCCTGACTACGAAGCTCCAGAGTGAGATTGATGAAATTCTAGACATGGATGCAGGGCGTGACTAATGTCGTCCTCCAAGTCCATTGGCTGGTAAAGTTGATCTATCGTGTATTGAATGTAAAGAAACCGTTCCTTTCGTAAATGGTGGTAGCACATCCATTTTACCAAGAAACGGTTTCTTTCCGTATGTCTGAAGGATGGGAGGAACGATTCGTACACGAAGCGTCGTATAAAAGAAAGAGGGCATCCCGCTAGATCTAGGATCTTTTGGGATACCCTCTTTGATATTGGATGATAGGTTCAGCATGCGAACATTCATCGCCATATTTTAAATTCAAAGATATTCGCAGGGATTAAGCATACCAGCCCCATACGAAGATGAACAGCGTTCCGAAGATCGTGACAAGGCCAACGAACAGAGCGTAGGCAATGTTGATGTAAACGGATTTTTTGTCATCACTTTCCCCGACGTGCATGAACAGCATGAGCTGAACGGTTGCCTGCAGGATAGCGGTAACCAGCAGAACGGCCAATTTCGAAGCTGCCGGCATATCCAGCAGAACGACGAGTGCAACCGCTGAAAGGACGAGAGACGATATATAACCCGCTACATGCTTAATTGGAAATAGCTGTTTTAACATGTCACATCAGTCCTTTCAAGTATACAAAGCTGAAGATGAAGATCCACACAACGTCCAGGAAGTGCCAGTAGAGCGAGAAGATGAAGGACTTGTTGGCTGTGGAATGATCCAGTCCATGCTTTTTAATTTGAAGCAGAATGCCAGTTCCCCACAGGAGACCGAAGGTAACGTGAGCTCCGTGGGTGCCAAGCAATGTGAACAAGCTGGAGGAGAAGGCGCTGGTTGAGAGTGTTACTCCTTCATGCACATAGGTGAAGAATTCGAAGATCTCGATCCCAAGGAATCCTGCACCGAGCAGCAGGGTGATGACCATAAAGATCATCATCTGCTTTTTCAGTCCCAGACGCATCGCATGAACAGCCAAACCAATGGTGAAGCTACTCGTTAAGAGCAGGAACGTTTCAAGTAATACTGGTGTAATTTCAAAGATTTCTGCTCCGCTCGGACCACTGGCAAAGCGGTTCACGAGAACGAAGTAGACGGTAAACAAGGTTGCAAAGAGCGCAATTTCAGCTCCAAGGAACAGCCAGAAGCCAAATATACGATTACGGTTTTCCTCTGTTCCATATTCCAGCGGCTGAGTGGCATCTATTTTCATACCGTATCACCCCGCAGTTTCTGTTCGGTTTGAACAATCTCTTCAACCGGGATGTAGTATCCGTGATCACGGTCAAAGGACATGGTTGCCAAAATAATCAATACCGCAATACCGGCAACGATGGATGGAATCCACCAGCTGAATACCAGGAAGAAGCCAAGGAAGAAGAAGGCGATACCCAGTATAAATGGTTTTCCGGTGTTGCTTGGCATGTGAATCTTCGTGATTTTCTCATCCGAAAGCGGCTCGTTGTTTTTCTTCGAGAACCAGTGGGCGTCGCGGCCTTTGACTTTCGGCGTTACCGCAAAGTTGTATACAGGAACCGGACTTGGCGTAGACCATTCCAGTGCACGTGCATCCCATGGATCTCCTGTTTTGTCGCGCGGCTCGTAACGTGTACTCCAGTAGATGTTGTATACCAGAATGATGAATCCGATCGCCAGGCCAATTGCGCCGACCATCGACAGCATATTCAGCGGGCCAAAGCCGGTTTCAGCCGAATAGGTGTACGTACGACGGGTCATTCCCATAAGTCCCAGGAAGAACATCGGGAAGAACGTAACGTTAAATGAGATGGCAATGAACCAGAATGCGATTTTGCCAAGCTTTTCGTTCAGACGGAAGCCGAACACTTTAGGGAACCAGTAATGGAAACCGGCAATGACGGCGAATACGGCGCCTGGAATGAGCACATAGTGGAAGTGGGCAACCAGGAACATCGTATTGTGATACTGATAGTCGGCACTGGCCATCGCCAGCATGACGCCGGTAACGCCACCGATCGTGAAGATCGGAATAAAGGCAAGCGAGTAGAGCATCGGCGTCGTAAAACTGATTCGACCCTTTCGAAGCGTGAAGAGCCAGTTGAATATTTTGATTCCGGTCGGTACGGCAATCGCCATCGTCGTGATGGAGAAGAAGCCGTTAACCATAGCCCCTTGACCCATCGTATAGAAATGGTGGGCCCATACCAGGAAGGACAACCCGGAGATAATCACCATACTCAATACCATGGAGCTGTAACCGTACAAGTTTTTTCTGGAGAAAGTCGAGATGATCTCACTGAAAATACCGAAAGCTGGCAGAATGACAATGTATACCTCAGGGTGTCCCCATACCCAGAACAGGTTGGCCCATAGCATATCCATGCCGCCGTTGGCCATCGTGAAGAATTGCGAACCAAAGACGCGGTCGAACATCATAAGCAAGAGCGCAATCGTAAGTACAGGGAAAGCAAAGATAATAATGACGCAAGTGATCAATACAGACCACGTAAACATCGGCATGCGCATCAGGGTCATGCCCGGAGCACGCATCTTCAGAATCGTCACGATAAAGTTCAGACCTGTCAGCAAGGTACCAATCCCTGAAATCTGAAGCGCCAGCGAGTAGTAGTTATTGCCGACCGTCGGACTGAACTCGATACTGGCCAGCGGGAAATAGGCGGACCAGCCGGCATCCGGCGAGCCTCCGATAACGAAGGAAATGTTGAACAGCATCGCGCCGGCAAAGAACAGCCAGAAGCTGATTGCGTTCAGTTTAGGGAAAGCTACGTCACGGGCACCGATCTGAAGCGGAATGATGACGTTCATCAGACCGAAGATAAACGGCATCGCCATAAAGAGGATCATGATGACCCCGTGAGTCGTGAATACTTCATTATAATGCTGACCGTTCAGAAACTTCATGTCCGGCGCAGCGGTTTGCGCACGCATCATGATAGCGTCCACGCCTCCGCGGAACAGCATGATCAATGCACAGATGATGTACATGACCCCAATTCTTTTGTGATCCACGGTTGTGAGCCATTCCCGCCAGAGATAACCCCACTTCTTGTAAAAGGTTAAACCGAAGAGGATTGCAAGCGAGACGAGAACAATACTCACCATGGCACCGTAAATTAACGGATCACCGGTAACGAAAAATTCGTCCCATTTCATAAAGGCCTAGCTCCTTTCTAGATGTATGAAGTAGATCAGGTGAAGAACGTTTTCCTCACCGATTTAATGTCCTTCATGTTGATGATTTGGACTTTCTTCAGCCGGGGAGTCCGGCAGCGGTTCGTTTGGATCCACGTTCGTTTCGCTGTCAAATTCCGTTTCTTCCGTTGTTGCAGGGTCCGGGTGGACCTCTTTATGGTTCTGATGCTCCTCATTGCCGTTGACATCACCGCCATGGTGATGGTCTTCGGATGGCGGCGGGCTGAATTCCAAATGCGTGTTGGAGAAGGTCATTCGTCCGACATGCGCGGTATCCAGAAGCTTCTTGAACTCATCTTCCTTCAGTTCAGGCGCGGTATCCTTTACATCCTGAACCCACTCATCGTACTCGGCAGAGGTCATGGCAAGGGCTTCGAACTCCATATGGGCAAAACCTTCGCCGTTGAAGTTCGCGTTACGGCCCATCATCGAACCTGGTACGTCGGCAACCATGTTCAGCTTGGTGATCATGTCGCTCATCGCATACTTCTGCCCGTGAAGCTGAGGGATCCAGAAGCTTGTGATCGGACCGAAAGAGTAGAGACGGAATTCGATCGGACGGTTGGTTGGAATGTTGACGTAATTGACGGTCTCAATTCCTTCTTCCGGATAGCTGAAGTGCCATTTCCAGTTCGAAGAGGAAGCGTAAATGACCAAAGGCTTTTGGTTTTCGTATCCTTCAGGAACGTTCTCGACGGCGACCGTCGTTTTGACGGTTACCACAGAGAGCACGGCAACGATCAGAATCGGAATGGCAGTCCACAGAATTTCCAGCCATTTGTTGCCCTCTTCATGAGGCGGTTCGTAACCTTCGTTGGATTTCTTGGCTCGATATTTTGTGAGCATGTAGATATAGAGCGCGTAAACAACCGCTAGTATTCCGACCATCATGAGAATGGAGAATATGATTGTATCGGATAGGGTTCTCGCAGCCGGTCCTTTCGGATCTAATACCGTGATCGAGCTGCAGCCCGATAAGAGCAAGGTAAAGCATAAAAACAATGCAAATAACGGCCCTCTTTTGTTCATGATGTACCCCTTTCCTTGAAACGTTCGTTCGATTCAATGTTACTAACACATCTATAGTAGAAAGTTCCGGTCGGCTTTGCAAAACACATAAATTTGTATAATTAACAGATAAACCCACATTCGTGTCAATGTATGTAATTTTATGTGTTCAATTTGTTACAAAAGGGGAGGGTTGTGAGCGAAATCATTGTAGTGGCGCGGTTCTGGGGCAGTTCATACTTTGTTCAAACATTCACGAGAGTTACCAGTTTCGTCACAATTCCGGGCCTGTTTTTCGCTGTATTTCCCTTCTGGGCTTGCCGAATAAATCCCAGTATTGATAAGGGTTTAAGCGTGTATGTATATTTTTTCACAATAATATCGATGCGATTTTTTTGTTTCCAGTTTACTTATTTCCCCAAAAGTACCGAAGAGGCTTGTGATAGGATATAACTAAAATTTGGAACGTTATTTTATACGGGGAGCCATGAGTTTACTTGAGTGGAAAGAGAGGGGACGATGTGCGGTCGTTCTGGATATGGTTTATATTTCTTGGTTTGAGCTGGATTTTTGCCTTCCTCCCTGTGATCCAACATGGCAATCCTGACCAATTGCCTTGGAGATTGGGGAGCAGCGCCATTTTCTTCACGGCCTTTTTTCTATCGCCGTTATACCACGCCAAGCCTGCAATGCTATTTGTCACACTGCTCGTTGCGTCTTTATTCTCCTTTACCATCGTCGCTTTATCGATGCTCTTGGTCGGCATATTGCAGTCACCTGAGCAATTTGGAACGTTGTTTCCGTCCATCATTCCAATCATGCCGCTCATTAGTGGGGTATATATGCCGCCAGGCACGATCACGAATCCGATTCTGCTTGGCATTGCGGAGGGTGGCACACTGACAATAGGAATGGGCCTTCCTGTGGATCAAAGTCCGGGGGAGGGCCCTTTTTCTTATGATACCGCATGGAGGCGGATAAGCTCCGCAAGCCGGATAAGCCCGCTCTCCAGCTGATCGTACGAGGCGTAAGCATAGGATAGGCGCAGATGCTGCTGGTCGTTACGATCATATATATTTCCCGGATTAAGCAGAATACTCTCCTTCAGCGCCTGCTCAAATAAAGGGCGAATGGAGAGGGGGTTCTTGATGCAAAGCCAAATATAGAACCCGCCTTGAGGGATATTCCAGCGTGCGATATCGTGGAAATATTGCTCCAATAACGCTAGGGTAAAGTCTCGGCGTCTCATCAGCTCTGCCCGGATCTGAGCGAGATGATTCTCATATAACCCACTGGAGAGCCATTCGGCGACGGCATGCTGGGAAAGGGAGCTGGAGCCGTAATCGGTTTGCATTTTGATATCGGACAGCCGGTCGATGACCGGCTCAGGCCCGACGATCCATTCGATGCGCAGCCCAGGACCCAGGGTCTTGGACATGCTGCCCATATAGAGCACTAGGCCTTGTTTATCCGAAGCTTTCAGAGGGAGGGGTGAGGGGGTGTCTAACCATAAATCCCCATACACGTCATCCTCGATTAAGGGCAGCCTTTCTTGACCACAAATCTGGAGCAGTTCTGCCCGCCTGTCGGAAGACATTAGCGTTCCGGTAGGGTTATGAAAGGCAGGGATGGTATACAGCAGAGCAGCCCTGTGTTGGCGCTTAAGTCTCCCGATGGCTTCCGTTCGGATCCCGTTCTCATCCATAGGGATGCCGTGCAAATGCATGCCGGCGGATTGAAACACATGGATCGAGTTCAGGTAAGAGGGATTCTCTACCAAAATGGAGGAACCGTGATGCAGCAGTCCAAGCGAGATCAGCTGTAAGCCTTGCAGCCCGCCGGAGACGATGAGTATGGAAGCAGGGGAGGCCATAATCCCTTTCTTTTTCAGATGATCGCTGATGATTTCCCTTAAGTATAGGCTCCCTTTCGGTTCCGAGTAGCCCAAGGTGAAGCGGCTGGACATCCTGCCGCTAAACGTCTCCCGCATTTGGTCAGCCGGAAGGAGATCAGGAGAGAGCTCGCCTGTTCCGAGACGGATCATGCTAGCATCGGCTTCCGCACGATTGATTTGCTGGATCATATGGATGTTGGGCTGATAGGAGCCGGATTTCACGTATTGATTCCAATCAGGCGGAGGTGTGGCAGCAAGTAAACTCCATGTATTGTTAATAATTACGGTCCCTTGTCCCACGCGGGATTCGATTAAACCGTCTGCGGCGAGCTCCCCGAGTGCATACACAATGGTGCTGCGGTTCACTTGAAATTTGGCAGCCAGATCTCGCTGCGTTGGAATTCGGGTTCCGACCGGCCATTCCCCGTTCATGATTCTGCGCTTGATATCATCATAGATTTGCTGATGAAGCGGCACATCGGAGTGCTTATTCAATTTCCAATCTTCAGCCATAGGTAGAGGTAAACCCGCTTTCATGTAGGAATATGCCTCAGTATAACTCATTGGTTGGGTCAAGCGCCAACCAATTGGTTGGAGACGCAAGCGAAAACCTCCTTTACAATGGTGAAAATATTCGCTGGAGGTTTGGTTTCATATGATAGGCGTCATCGTTCATGGATTCATTCTAGCTTTAGGTCTTATTCTTCCTTTGGGCGTGCAGAACGTGTTTGTATTTAATCAGGGAGCGGTACAACCCCGCTTCATCAAGGCACTGCCCGTCATGATTACCGCATCGCTATGTGATACGCTGCTGATCTCATTAGCGGTTCTGGGGGTATCCGTTGTTGTTCTGGAATATGAATGGATCCGAACCGTGCTGTTTTCATTGGGGATCTGTTTCCTGGTCTATATGGGAAGGGTAACCTGGAAGAGTAAACCTTCGGATCAAGCGCAAGAAGAGACTCGTTCGTTTACGCCGAAAAAGCAAATTGTATTTGCCATGTCTGTATCCTTGTTAAATCCGCATGCTGTTCTGGACACGATCGGGGTCATTGGCACAAGCTCGCTCCAATATACAGGGATCGACAAAGTGGTCTTTGCCGTTGTATGTATCGCAGTTTCGTGGTTGTGGTTCTTGGGTCTTGGAATAGCGGGCAGGACAGCGGGAAGGATGGATCCATCAGGGAAATGGTTGTCCACGTTGAACCGAATATCAGCGTTGATTATGTGGGGAACAGCGGGGTATCTGGGGGTTAGCCTGATTCTATCCTAGCCGAAACGGTATGTGTGATTTTTTTATTATAGAAGATAAATCCCTTTGCCCACTCCTCTTCCAACCTATATAATGGGCCTAATTCAAAAGGGTATGAGGAGGGGGACTTATGGAATACAGATTAATAAAGGCGGATCCCAAGATGTTCTCGAAATATTTTGCTACCTATTATAAGAATAATTGGTTTAGACCGAGCTGGGGTGATTTAACCAAGGTTCTAGCGGATTCGGACGACGGTTACTGGGTTGCCTTAGGTGAAGATAAAGTGGCGGGAGTTTATTTGTCTGACCATTCCATCGGACTTGTGTTTGGTATCCCCCCATATTCTATTACCACAAAGATGATTGATTACGTGAAGAGCTATACCTTAAAATCCTGGAATTTGACAGAGTCTCTGCATACTCATAATGTTCTGGTTGAGCAGGAGATCGCTTTTCGTGAAAATGGTTTCGTTCAGGTTGAATCCAGGCAATGCATGATGCGGCCTACCGAACAGCTGGAAACATCGATGGATCTCCATTATATGGATAGAAGACCCACAAAAGAAGATATGTCTAAGATTGTAGAGGTGTTTAGGGAAGCGTATGCAAATGGCCCGGATGAGCGGGAAGTCCAGGTTTATGCGGATGATGCGGCCCGATATTTTGACATAGTGGACCCCAAGCTGTTGGAAGCCTCTTCAGTAGTATATGACCGAACAACGGAAGAAATCGTCGGTGTATGTTTGATCTCTTTATGGGAGGGCCTGCCACTCGTTTATAGCATCGCAGTATTACCCGAACATCGAGGAATGAGGTTGGCGAGCGCGATGCTGGATAGGGCATTAACGGCCTTGGAGCCTGATTACCCTGTGCTGCGCCTCTTTGTAACGACGGGGAATCAAGCGGAGCAACTGTATAGGAAGAAAGGTTTTCTCTCCGGCGGGGAATATCATCATCTTAAATACACCATAGAGTAAGATATGCTGCGCAGGGTGTTTGGTAGTGTGATAAACGGAAGATCGTGCTTTGATCTATTCTCTAAGGGGGCATTCAGGTGAATATTTCGATTGGCGGCTATTCTTTTTATAATACGTTTCTGGATGGAAAAATGGATGTGTTCGGTTATTTGGAGACGGTGAAGTACCGGTACCGAATGGATGCGGTTGATTTGTGGAACGGTTTTTTCATCGATCGGAGCGATAGCGTATATAAGCTTGCTGATAAGAGTTACATCCGGAAAATCAGAGAGGCACTGGATGAGAAAGAGATGAGGGTGGTTAACTTTGCTGTGGATGGAGCGCACCTATGGGATCCAGACCCGGATATCCGGCAGAGGCTGTACGAGAACGCGCTGGTTCATCTGGATGCCGCTGAAATCCTGGGCGCCGAAACCGTGCGAATCGACACCGGCGGCAGTTATAAGGAATCGGAGCCGGTGACTTACGAACAATTCGAGTATACCGTTAAACGTTATCGGGAATATGCGGATCGTGCAGCGGATGGCGGTTATACCATTGGTCCGGAAAATCATATGGGCGCATCGCTGCTTCCGCGAGAAATGAAACGGCTTGCGGAGGAAGTCCAACATCCGGCTTTTGGTTTTCTCCTTCATCTTGGCAGATGGAAGGCAGATGAGGCTGAAGGTGATGAGATGGTTGCCCCATGGACGGTACATACTCATTTTGATGCAAAAACAGCAGTCCATCCCGAAGCGGAGGAGAAGGTACGGAGCCTGCTCGCAGGCGGATACAAGGGTTACTGGGGCGTCGAATACAATGCGCCGGGTAATCAATATGTGGAGATGGAAAGGATTATCGGTGCCGTCAAACGGATCGTGAGTAATGCCAGTCGAGTTGAGTTGGAATGATGAAATCGTGCGAGATGGTTGCTTTGTATTGCAATGGAAGTGCGTGCGTTTGAAGAGCGTTGGAAGGGCGTTTGTATTGCGTTTGAAAGGCATTTGAAAGGTTATATTGCATTGTATTGCATTTGCATTGCATTGTATTTGTATTGCGTAGTATTGTATTGTATTGTATTTGTTTTGCGTCGAATTGCATTTTATTATATTTGCATTTCTAACGGACTGAGCATCCGTTATTTAGTTAAAAAAGATGAGTTTAACTAGTTTAGCGGACATGAGATACGTTATTCGCCGTAAAAGTGTGATTATCGCCCTATGTTAACTGAAATAACGGATCTGGTGTCCGTTCGATTCGCGAAATGAGCAATTCTGAACGAAATAACGGACCTGGAGTCCGCTCGATTGGCGAATTCAGCGATTTTGATGGAAATGAAGGTGCTATTGTCCGCTCGATTCGCGAATCGAGTTATTTTGATCGAAATAAAGGCGATCAGGTCCGGTAGCGCCAAATGGGAAGAATAATCCGTGTTCGTCTTAGACTGATACTGATTCAGATATTGCTCTGTAGTTATAAGGGGAAGGAAGTTGTGTGGTACGCTGCGCTCAGTTCGCTGCGCTTTGTACGCAGATCATTTATCCTTATAGCAGAAAAACAAGAGAGCGGGTTCCATGGAACCCGCTCTCTTGTTTTTTGTCAGCGGCCTGTAAGAAAAATGTCGAAGGCCATCTTAACTGGTTAACTTAAACTGGCTGTTGTATAACTCGTAATAAAAGCCGCGTTTGGCCAGGAGTTCTTCGTGTGTGCCACGCTCCGCGATACCGCCTTGATTCATGACGAGAATCTGGTCAGCCTCGCGGATCGTGCTTAGACGATGAGCGATGACAAAGCTCGTTCGGCCCTGCATCAGGGTGCGCATGGCGGTTTGAATATGCATCTCCGTCCGCGTATCGATGCTGCTGGTAGCCTCGTCTAGAATCAGTATGACCGGATCGGCAAGCACCGCACGCGCGATCGTCAAGAGCTGCCGCTGGCCCTGGCTCAGGTTGCCTCCGCCCGAGAGAAGCTGCGTATCATAGCCTTCGGGCAGCTTCATGATGAAGTCATGCGCATTGGCAAGCTTGGCGGCAGTTTCGATCTCTTCGTCCGAGGCATCAAGCCGGCCGTAGCGGATGTTCTCTCGAATCGATGCCGAGAATACATAGGCATCCTGCAGTACGATTCCCAGCTTGCTCCGCAGATTGTCCTTATCCAACTGACGGATGTCGACCCCATCAATGGTGATGACGCCAGAATCGATTTCATAGAAACGGGTGAGCAGATTGATGATGGTGGTTTTGCCGGCACCTGTCGGACCGACGAGCGCAATGGTCTCGCCCGGCCGAGCGGTGAGTGATACATCCTTCAGAATCGGGACGCCCTCCTTATAACTGAAACAGACACGGTCAAATTGTACCTCGCCATACATGTCATCCGTTGTATTATCGTCTTGGTTGTCTTGGTACTCGGACTCGGTATCAATAATCTCAAAGACCCGTTCAGCACCCGCCACAGCAGATTGCACCAGGTTGAATTGATTCGCTAGATCGTTCAGCGGCCGTTGAAACTGCTTCGAGTAGTTTAGAAATGCAACGACAACACCCACGGTAGTATAATCCTTGAATGCCATATACCCGCCAACCGCCGCAATTAAAGCAAAGCTGACGTTATTCAGCACGTTCATAACCGGACCGACGGTACCCGAATAGATCTGAGCTTGAATGCTGGCATCGGTCAACTTCTTGTTCATGACATCAAACTGCGCAGCGGCATGCCGCTCCCGGCGATATACCTGTACAACCTTCTGACCGGAGACGGTTTCCTCGATAAAGCCATTAAGCTCCCCCAGCGTGCTCTGCTGCTTGGAGAAATGCTTCCTTGTTCGGCTTGCTACTGTCTTCGTAAACAGCATGACAAGCGGAATGGTCACCATACTGAGCAGCGTCAGCCATACGTTGAGGTACAGCATGATGGCAAGCGATCCAACCAGGGACAGCACGCTTGAGATTAGCTGGGTTACGCTCTGATTCAATGTCCCGGAGACGTTCTCGATATCGTTGGTCGTGCGGCTCATCAATTCGCCGTGCGTCTTGCTGTCGAAGAATCGCAGCGGAAGAATTTGAAGTCTTACAAAAATATCCCTCCGCATGGCCTGAATAGACAGCTGGGAGACCTTAACCATGACATGCTGTTGTAGCCATGCCGTGAGCGCGGTACCCGCGTAAACGGCAAGAAGCACCGCACACAACCCCATGAGTCCCTCGAAATCTCCTGGAATGATGTAATGATCCACCGCGTTTCCCAGCAGGAAAGGAGCCACCAGGGACAGAATCGTCGCGATGAGCGTGAATAAGAAAACAGCGATCATACCGCCCTTAAATGGACGAATGTAACCCCAGATCCGGCGAAGCGTTGCCATCGTATTTTTGGGCTTCGCCTTGGCCATCGTCATTCCACGCATGGGGTTACCGCCGCGCATGCTAAAGTCCGGAGCGTCCGCATGGCCTTGCTTGGTTTCCTGATCCGCTTTAACCATGGGAAGACACCTCCTTACCGAATTGCGATTGATAAATATCCTGGTATAACTCACAGGAAGCAAGCAGCTCGCTGTGCGTACCCTCCGCTACCAATTTTCCATCATCCAGCACCAGTATAAGATCGGCATCGATCACGGAAGAGATCCGCTGGGCAATCATGAGGCAGGTACGACCGTTCATCAGCTGGGCTAACTCTTTCTGAAGCCTGGACTCCGTCCCCATATCGATGGCGCTTGTGCTGTCGTCAAGAATAAGAATGGCGGGGCGAAGCAATAATGCCCGTGCAATGGAGATCCGCTGCTTCTGGCCGCCGGAGAGGTTCACGCCTCTTTGTCCAAGCACGGTATCGTACCCTTCCGGCATGGACGAAATGAATTCATGCGCCTGCGCAGCCTTAGCTGCTGCCATCACTTCTTCATCGGAAGCATCCGCTTTCCCGTAGCGGATATTGTCCCGGATCGTGCCTGTGAAGAGGATGGATTCTTGAAGGACGATGCCAATGCGTTCGCGTAACGCCGATAAGTCGATCTGTCGCACATCGGTCCCATCGATGAATATCCGCCCGGATGTTACATCATACAGGCGGGGGAGCAGGGATACCAGCGAGGTTTTTCCCGAACCGGTTGCTCCCATAATTGCGACGGTCTGCCCTGGCTGAACCTTGAAACTGATATTATGTAAAACGGGCTTCTGTATTTCCGGTTTATAGGAAAAAGTCACCTGGTCAAATACGATTTCTCCCTGCTTGCATACATTCGTCGTCGGCTGAGCAACGTTTACAATCTCGGATTCCGTATGCATGACTTCTTGGATACGATCAGCGGAAACCTTAGCTGTAGAGATTCGGACCAGCATCATCGCGACGGAGGATACGGAGAATAGCACCTGCGTCACATAGTTGATAAAGGCTACCAGGCTTCCCACCTCGAAAGAGCCATCGATCGCGTTCTTCCCGCCAAGCCATAGGACAACCACGATACTGATGTTCAGTATCATGGTGAGGATGGGCATATTGAGCGCAACGATCCGTTGTGTTTTAACCGAAACTTGCGTGAAGTCGGTATTCGCTTGATGGAATCGATCCTTCTCATACCCGGCTCGCACGAATGCTTTGGATACCCGGATGCCAGCGAAATTCTCCTTCAGGACCGTATTCACCTTATCGAGTTTCTTCTGAACGGTGGCGAATAAGGGGAGGGTGGCGCGGATCAGGAAGAACATCACAACGAACAACAATGGAACGGCAATGGCCAGAATGATGGCAAGCTTGGGGCTAATGATCACCGCCATAATAATGCTTCCAATCGCGAGAAACGGAGACCGAACGAAGATGCGCAGCAGCATCTGGACCATGGTCTGAAGCTGAACGATGTCGCTCGTCAGCCGGGTGATAAGTGAACCGGTCGAGATGTCGTCCAGATTACGGAACGAGAGGGTTTGAACCTTGCGGAACAAATCCCGGCGCAGGTCGGCACCGAAACGCTGCGAGGCAACGGAAGAATAGATCGTACATCCGAGACCTCCAAGCAGCCCGATGGCAGCCGCACCCAGCATGATAAGACCTGTATGGAGAATGTGTGAAGTATCGTTCTGCATGACACCTTGATCAATAATGCTGGCCATGAGAATGGGCTGAAACAAATCCATGGCGACCTCCAGCAGCATGAGCAGCGGCGCAAGCAGGGCCGCAGCCCAGTGGGGACGTAAATAACGAAATAATTTGAGCAAGAATAATGGCACCTTCTTTATTCTTTTTAGTCTAAATACCAAGTTAAGCCATAGGCTTCAACCTTGTCAAAGGGAAAAGGGATAAGCGCAACTTTCATCTCTTAAGAAAAACTTTATCTTTTCCCTACTTTTCCTTAAACTCTATTTATTAATCTGGATAAACCAAGCTAGAGGGAGTTGTTGAAGTTGAAAAAGGGTTTGATCATGCTCGTTATATTTTTGTTAGTCGGATGCGAGTCGATAATGACGGAGACGCCTAACGTGAATGATAGGGTAGAGAGTAGAGATGGACAGGAATCAAAAGCGGGTTCCGACACGCAATCGAATCCTCCATCAGCTGTGCAAACGATCCGTGTAACAGATGAACAAGTGACACGTGGAAATTTGGTCCTGGTCAACAAGGATCATCCGCTTGATCAGGGAGCGGTGCCGAAGGATATCGTAACATTGTTTGAGAATAAAGACTTAATGCATGGTTATGTGGTTCTGGACAACACAATCCGGTTATCGCGCAGTGTGGCAGAGAAATTCGGTGATATGGTTGAAGCCGCCGGAGAAGACGGAGTCAATCGCTTCATGATCAGCAGCGGGTATCGGGATGAGGGCGAGCAAGAACAGCTTTATCGTGAAAAAGGTTCCGATTACGCCTTGCCTCCAGGCTACAGCGAACATAATCTCGGGCTCTCGATGGACATCGGATCGACACAGCAGTCGATTGATCGATCGCCCGAAGGGAAGTGGCTGAAGGAGCATGCATGGGCGCACGGTTTCATTCTGCGATATCCTGAGGACAAAACAGAGATTACAGGCATTCAGTATGAACCGTGGCATTTTCGTTATGTTGGGCAGCCGCACAGCATGATCATGAAGGAACTGAATCTTACATTGGAGGAATATTTGGATTACCTGAAGGAACAATCCAGCTATAGAACAACCGTAGATGGGAAGGAATACGAAATAGAGTATGTACCCGTGACGTCCAAAGACATGGAGATTGAGATACCGGCGGGAAGCGAGTATGAGATATCTGGAAACAATATCGACGGAATCATTGTGACGGTACTGCTAAACAAGGATGATGAGGAATGAAATTATCGTATAAATGGATGCTTGTATTACTATATGCGCTGTATCTCTATGTCTTACTCAAGGTGATTTTATTCAAGTTCGGTTCCGTAGATATATCAGTTCTGTGGCAGCAGCTGCATCGAGCCACCGAGCTCCCGGATTATGTACAAAATCGATTGCAATTTGCCAATTTCACACCCTTTGAATCCATTCGTATGAATATCAAGCACCTTTCGAGTACGCATGACGTGGTCAATCTCTTTGGCAATATCGCCATATTCATGCCCAATGGCCTATTCGTCGGTCTTATGCTTAGGAACAAGTTCCTCGGATTCATTGGCTCCTTCACGACATCCCTGGGGTTGAGCCTGGGACTGGAATGCTCCCAGCTCTTTTTTTCAATGGGAAGTTTTGATGTGGATGATTTAATCCTGAATACGGCCGGTGGTGTGCTTGGGTACGGCATGTTTCTTGTGCTTAAACTCACCTTAGCGGGAACAACTCTTCCTACTGATGAGAGAAGAGGAAGAACGGATAAGCCTTTAACTGGGAACGAATAAGTAAGCAATCACGCGACCCGGCCGGAACTCGACCCGTTCTGTAAAATGCCCGGTTTTAAGACATCCGCTGTCCGGATACGGTCTCTGAAGTGACACGTGATTGGGAGTAGTAGGAAAAGGTCGTGGTTTAGAGAGCTGGGAGCCATGGTATCATGCGGTTGGTGACGTTTCCGAAGCTCGCCAAGGAGTGGTGGAACAAAAGAATAAGTATGTTTTGACGGTTGGCCGCTGTGAGGCTGCTAATAACCCCCTTAGACAGATGTGGCATGGAAGATCTAATATGTACCTGGATAACCCGCAGACAAAGGTGATTTCCCATGTCGTGCTGGGCCGGTATGGATAACGAGAATGGCAAACGTATGGAGATAGTGGAAAACCCGGTCCTGGACCGGGTTTCTTTTGACCTAAACAAGCTGATCTTGGAGGGCTTTCGCCCACTGTTCATGAAGCTTTTCTTCGGAAAGATGGAAAATGTCGTGATAACCATCCGGGTTGCGGATGATTTGATTTAATGGACCTAGCCCATATTTTTTAATGATGAACTCAACCATCAGATAGGAGAACTGAAATCCCGTTTTGCCGAAATCCCAGGAATCATCATTGAGATCCTCGAAGCTTGGAATTGCATGATTGCTGATGGCTGCCGAAGTCGTGCTTCGAATGAAATCTTCGGACATTTGCTGCGCTTCGTACCCGCCAATGCCCTGCCGGATCCATTTGGGGGCAAGGGGGTTGATGTCGCTGATCAACCACATGGTATACAAGTGCAGCGTGGACCGGAGGATCGATTGATACGTATGCTCGGGACCCGGGTTTAAGGGTGAGACGATTTTTAACGTGTTGTTCTCGAACGTGCCCATGAACCAATCAGGTGCATCCGATTCTCCAGCGGCTTGATGGAATGTAGGCAGATCGGGATAGATTTCAATGACGATTTTGCGTGAAGGCTGATGATTATATTTCGCTGCAATCTGTTCTACATTGTTCTTTAGTTCTTGAAACAGGTCCTGATGCACGTTGCTCTGATGATGACTTGCATCACTTTTGCTTTCAAAGGATATCAAATCTAGAATTGACATAATGGTGATGTCACCCCATTCTTTTAATTCTTTCTTTAGCTTCTCTAAGGATCGGTACAATCGATTTTTCACCGCACTCTCGCGCATGCCCACGATCCTGGATATTTCCGACAGCGTACAATCCACGAAGAATCGTAAGGATATAATCTGCTGATCAAGCTCACTCAGCTGCTTAAGTGCCGCGCTAATATCGATTCGAATATCAACATATCTGGCAAAATCAAGGGAGATGGACTGTGATTCATAACTTGTAAAGTCATAAGGCATCTCATGTTTACGTGATATACTTCGATATTCATTTTTAACCGTGTTCTGGGCGATCTTGAAGATCCAGGTGAACAGACTGGAGTTCCCGTTAAACTTATCGAGGTTCTCCATGGCCCTTAAGAACACTTGTTGTGTTAAGTCATCTGCAGCCATCGGATTCACTTTCAGTGCGAGATAATGGCGAATCCTCGGGCGGTATTCATCATACATATCTTCAAATGTGCGTTTGGTTCCCTGGTTATCCGGATAAACAGGGAGATTGTCTTGAGCTCTTGACACGGATAAGAACCTCCTCTTGACCTTACAATTCATTAGACACCGGAGAGAGTCAAAAAGCCACATTTGGCGGAAATAATTTTTGCTCATTTTTTTATGTTGACGGGCTGGTAAATCTAGGTTGTTGACGCATTTGTATCAATCATCCTATAAAGGCACAAGAATGAAAGACGGCTCTGCATATGATGTCATCATGATGAATAGGGAAGCGAGGTGATCCTAATATGCCATCGAAACGCGCAAGGAAGTCCAGAGCTGTTTCGAAGTCGAGTCCTCCCCAGCATTGGGTAGGTCAACCGGTCGTGGTCGTTCTGAAGGACGGCAGCTACTATATCGGAGAACTAAATCAGATCCAAGGCCAGGAAGTGACGCTATCAGGACTTCGTGCTAACCAAAAAATGTCGGCTTCGATTGCACGGAGCGGGGATAAAACACAGATTTCCGGATTTTTAAGCGGCTTGTTTGGAGGTCCTCCAAACGCTCCGGCAGTCGAAGGGGCTGAGCGAGGAGAAGGAGTCGCGGCTGTTGGCGGATTGGGCTTCTTGGGACAAATCGTGCCTCACATTACACTGGGCATGAATGTGATAAAAGCCATTATGCCATTAATGGGAATGTTAAAAATTTAACGTTACAAAAGCGTCAGGCAAATCACGAGACTAAGAAAAAGAAGCTTGAAGGTTTTTTCAAGCTTCTTTTTGGATGCGATATGATTCAGCCATATAACTATCGAACCATTACGTGGCGATAGCACGCTGAATAATCGATTTGGCTTCCAATGCAATGGCTTCATCCTTTTCGTCAATGGCCTGGATAAATATTAACATGGGGATATATACGGCGATCATTCGGGCCAGAATCTTGGTTTCTTCGTCCACTTCGCCATAGATATCATAGAAAGCTGCTCGGGAGGCCGATGGCAGGAAGCTGTAAACGATACTCAGGTCACAGGCAGGATGGCCAACGTTGACGTCACCCCAATCAATAATACCTGAAAGCTTGCCGTCTTCATCGACTAACATGTTTTTAAAATGGAGATCCCCGTGGATTAGAACATGTCGATGCCTCGCCTGATCCAAATGGATGCCCCGCAAATAGTCCTCGATCTCATTTAATTCTTCTTGCGTAATATAGTGGGTAAGATTGGAGAGGAGATTCAGCATTTTGTCTTTCCGGCCGGCCAGATCGGTCAGATTACGCTGGTCAGACAATACACCCGCTTGCTGTGCTATTTCTACGGGAAATGCATGCAGGTTCTTCAGGAAGCGGGCGAGCGTTGCCGCCGACTGCATCCGCGCTTCATCTGATATTCCAATCGGAAATTTCCCTGGAAGATAGGTATACCCCAGAAAAGGTGCAGGATAGTCTTCGCTTTCTTTTCCGAAGAAAAGGGGTTTCGCATAAGGTACTGTTATGTAGTTTGCAAGCTTGGGCAGGATTTTTGCTTCGGTATTTAGTAAATTTATGGCAATATCTCTTCGGGGGAAGCGAAACACATACTCATCGCCAACGCGATAAACGGTGTTGTCCCATCCGTTGCCAATCTCCTGGACCTTGAGGGTGGACAATTGGGGAAATTGACGGTTAAGTAATAATCGGACTAACGGCTCGGTTACTTCCCATTCGGCATCCCATAGATTTCGGCCCATGATGACCTTCACCTCCATAAGAATTTCTCGTATGATGAATCGGATGTTATCAAGTCTAACGGAAATGCTCCGTAAAGGGCAATTGAAAGGATAACTATAATTGAAATTCACCTGCGAATATGTGCATCTGAATCATAGTGATTCCTTTCACAATAACAATATTGTATAGTAGAAGAGAGATAAAAGTCACTTGGGGACATCTATAAGACAATAATTTGACGAAATGAAGGGATACGAGTGCCATATTTACGCTTTAAAGGATTTACCGAAGTTTTTCTTGAAGAAATCACACCACAGGTCGTTGCCGAATTCGCCGGTATTGTTCAAATACCGCAGGAAATTGTAAAGATTGAACTGCTTCCTTATCAGATCATAACCAATACGCCGTTATCCGTGGAAATCCTCATGTTCCAGAGAACTCAGGAGATTCATGATGCTGTCGCAGCCCGCATTCACGACATCTTGTCGGAACACGGGTACCGAAACGTACATATTTTCTTCGTGATTCTTAAGCGGAATCTTTATTATAAAGAAGGCAGGCCATTAGAATAAAAACAAGATGAAGCAAGCAAGAACAAGGATGCTGAAAATGCACCCTTGTTTTTTATATGAGGTAAAACAGGATCAATTCTTCTTGGATGCTGTCATAAGCCTGGAATCATTCTAGAAGGAATTCTCCATCCGTTTCATAAACGTACGAGCTGCTGCACTTAAATATTTGTCATTGCGATAGTACATCTCCAAATCCCTGGAAGGAGGGTGTTCGATGGCAACTGCCTTTAAACCGAGGGACTGAAAGCTGTCGATCAGTTGACTTGGTTGAATGGTCGCACCGATTCCTTCTCTCACAAGCTGAAATATGGAGGTAGCCGAGCCGGTCTCCATCAGGATTTTGAGTTCAATCGCGAGCTCTTTGCACCATGCGTTGATCAGTTCGCGTCCATAAAACCCATTCGGATACATCACAAATGGAATACGTTGAAGTTCTTGAGGCTCTATTAGCTCACGGCTGGCTAAACGATGCTGTTCATGAACATAGAGACTATAGGTTTCTGTGTAAAAAGGTAGGCGGTTTAACCGGCTGTCAGGCTTAATGGCAAGACCCACCCCGATATCGACCTCATTGTTTAGCACTTGGTTCACGATATCAATGGAAGGAATGATCTGCACTTGGGTATTCGGAAACTCCTTGTGAAACTCAACAAGCAATGAAGTCAGTCGATAATCCAAATCGGAGGGAAGCACGGCTACCCGTAAACGGCCTGTGTTTAAATGGGTCAAGTCCGCAATTGCTCTCTTTGCATTTTCCATTTGCTGAATCATCTGTCGGGCATAGTGTTCCAGGATCGCTCCAGCTTCCGTCTGAACGGTTTTTTTCCCCATGCGATCAAATAACGGAACCCCGACTTCATCCTCCAATACCCGTATTTGTTGACTTAAGGTGGGCTGGGAAATACCCAGTTTATGTGCCGCTTCGGAAAAATGAAGTTCCTTGCACAGCATCAAAAAATAGTGCAGCTGTCTGATCTCCATTCGATTCACTCCGTATCATATAGTTATAAACTATTGTTTGTATAGAAAATATAGTATTGATCTATTATTGTTCAAAAACTACAATGAGGTCAAGTTAACTGCAGACTACAAGCAAGACAGTAATGAAGAAGGGGTGGTCCATATGAATATATTGAAAGTTGAAGTACGGACGAAACAGCTGGCTATGATCAAGAAATTCTATGTAGATCTTTTGGAATTTGAAGTCAAGAAGGACGCGGATGAACGATTGGAGCTCCAAGCTGGTCGATCAACCATCGAATTTGTTCAGGATCATGACTCCCGCGCCTTTTATCATATTGCCTTCTCCATCGCCGTTAACCAATTATCCGAAGCCATGAAGTGGTTGGAGAATAACGGGATCGAGCTGATTACTCAAGATGGCAATCAACCATTTGAATTTAAGGATTGGCCGGCATCGGCTTGTTATTTTTATGATCCTGACGGCAATTTGATTGAATTCATTGCTCATCATGCGACGGTTCACGAGCAAGCAGATTCTTTCCATGCGAAGCATATTATAGCGATTAGCGAAATCGGTCTTCCGGTGGTTGATGTCCGTGAAGAAATCCGTCGACTGCATGAAGTCTTCGGTTTATCGCTATGGAGAGGTGATGGCAAACAATTTGCAGCGATGGGTGATGAGAACGGGTTGTTGATAGTCATTGATAAACATCGGCCTTGGTTCCCTGTACACATTAAGCCCGGCATGTTTCCGACAGTGGTGTCAATTCAGGGACTAGCCCCTGAAGAACAGCATCTTGTCGTGAATGATGGACTTTATATCATATCTTCACTATCGTTATGATAAAGTGAAAGGGAGCACCAAGATTTATAAGAAGGTTGATAGGAGGACCCATGGACCGTTTACAAAACATGTTGAAGGATTATTATGGCTTGGAGCATACCGAAATTTCACCACAACAGGGTGGATGGGCTGCTCTGGCATTCAGGGTACGGGATGTCAAACATACCTATTTCCTGAAAGTATATGAGAAAAGCCGTGCATCCACCCCGAAGTGGACTGCGCTGATTGATGATTACGTGCCGATATTGCTGTGGCTTGAAGAGCATAGCCGTTTGAAGGGCAAGATTCCAGCCCCCATTCTCACGACGGACGGCAGTTGTCAATGCGAGGATGACGAAGGGATCTATCTGCTGTATGAATATATCGTCGGAGACACGATTGCCGATCAAGAACTGACAGAGGATCAGGTACGGCAGCTAGCGGAGATGATCGCAGAGCTCCATCGCTATGGGGAAGAGGTTCCGCTTGTGACAAGTGCCATGACGGAAAACTACACGGTGCCGTTTCTTGGGCAGCTAAAGAGCACGCTGGACGGGGAGTTGCCGTATGACCTCGGGGAAGTGCTGCTGCTTTATATCGATAGATTGAAGGAAATCATGCTTAAAGTTGAAGAGTTGTCCGAAGCGCTGAAGAATCGTGATCTGCGAATGGCATTATGCCATACCGACGTACATGGATGGAATCTGATGTCTACGGGGCAGCAACTGAAGCTGATCGATTGGGAAGGACTGAAGTTGGCACCGGTTGAGGCGGATATGATGTCTTTTGTGGATGAGCCCTATTTTGAACTATTTATGAGGGTTTATAAAGAAACGCACAGTCATTATGAAATAAACGCTGAGGCGTTGCAGTTTTATCAAGGCAGACGCAAATTGGAGGATGTCTGGGAGTTCATGGAGCAACTACTCTATGATGTCCAGCATGACAAAGAGCGTACGTTAACGCTCCAGAGTCTGAGAAAAGAGCTGGAAGAGATCGCTTCTTCCCATCGGGACTGATCTCCTTATACATGAAAAAAGCCAGCCAGTAGAGTGAAGCACGCTTCAATCCTACCAGGAGGCTTTTTTCCTTGCTTGTCTATTTCGGTGTTTCACATCACATACTTTGCAAGTACCCAACAGAGAAGAGCCATAAACCAGGAGACAAAACCGAAGATCATAACGATTTTGTTCTCGCTCCAACCATACTTGAGGCTAAAGTGATAATGGATGGGTGCCATACGGAACAGACGCAACTTGGTCCGTTTGTAGTACCATACCTGCAGGATAACCGAGAGCTGCTCGGCCAAATAGATCATGAACAGCAACGGAATCAGAATTTCGACCTTCTCGATCACCGCTAAGAATGAAAGGGAACCGCCAATGGCAAGGGATCCCGTATCCCCCATAAATGCCCGGGCCGGATAAATGTTGTAGAGCAGCAAACCGAGCAGACAGCCGATCATGACCAGCGAGAACATCTGAACCTCCGGTTTGTCGGAGATTAAGAAGAAGAAAAAGTAGGTGGGTATGGCCACATTGATCAACAGTCCGTCCAAACCGTCGGTAAAGTTAATGGCATTCGCCGAACCCACAATGAATAACAGCATGATGATGACATAGACGCTTACCGGCAATTGGAGATGAAATCCGTTGAAGAGCCGGATATCACTTGTCAGTGAAAAGGAATGGAACAGCACATATAGTAATGCGCCGGTAAACAGGAACTGAAATACAAGCTTCATGCGACCGGAGATTCCGGACGGGTCCTGCCACGCAGCTTTTTTGAAGTCATCCATAAACCCGATCGAGCTGAACAAGAGGAAGGTCGAGCATAAAAAAACGGTAAGCGGCGCAGGATGAAATTGCAGTGACATGGCAACGCCAATCAGCAATATAAGACCTGCCATTAACGGCGTCCCGCGTTTGGCCTGATGATCGGGAGGCAGCTCGGTCCGGATTGGCTGCGTAAGCTTTAACGTACGCAATCCCCAGATAAGCAGTGGTGTGAATAGTGTCACCAGCAAGAACGATAGTCCGGATACACCCAGAATTCCATTCATCTCATACACATCTCTTTCTATCGATTTCGTGTTAGTACATTGTATTTCGATGAAATGGACAAATATTCCTTCAAATTTCTAGAATTGATAGGGTCCGTTAATGGACAAGCGTAATGCCATGGCCGTCATTTCCCGTGGAGTGTAGGGATATCCTTTTAACATCCACCACAAGATGGTCTCGTGAAACGCACCCGTCATAAAGTTGATCACCACGTCGGACGGGACGCTGATCTCGGCGCCTGTCTCGATAGATGCTTCAAGCCCGACATTTACAAAATGGTATAGCGTGGCTTTGAAATAACGCGTAAATGGCGTGTCCGGTTGGATTAAAATGAGCCAGCACATGGTTGAATAAAGCGACCATATTGGAAGTCTTCGTAGTAAACTCTTATACAACGTGCCAACATTTAATAATATCCCTCTTAAAAAATCATCAGCTTTCGGAGACCACTACATCATAACACACCAGCTAACCAGGTACCCATTGAAATGGAACAACTTATGCACTGGTATGAGACGAACAAAACGATTATCCATCCCATACAAATCGCCGCAACGATCCATCACTAACTTGTAGCCATTCATCCGTTTACAGATGGAAATAGAAGAGTTAGTAGACTGGCCATGAACTTTATTTTAATGAAGAATGGATATCCCCCGGCCTAATTCGTAACGAAAATCGAGAAGCCTGCTATGCTACGCTTGAGAAAGCGGACAATGGGGATATTAGCCTCATCATTGATTTAGTTGCAGCAGAGGTGAAAAACAATCTCGACCTGATGCTATCCGCACAGTGATCATTATCTAAGACATACTGCTCCAATTATAAAAGAGAAGAGAATCCGTAGTGTAATTTGGTATTATCCCCTCATGGTAGACAGTGAAAAAAGAGATCATGTTAAAATGAACTCAACACTGGAACCGGAGGGGATTTTTGTTATGTCAGCGAAGAAAGGTCAAACTTTTAATCGATATAGCGAAGAAACGAAGAAAGAGGCTGTTCGTCTTAGAGTGGAAGAAAATTGGACGTACAGCCGGATCATGGAGAAGTTGGGCATCAAGAGCGAAAGCCAAATCATAGCATGGGTACGTAAGCATCAAAACGGGGAAAGTTTCGAGGATTACCGAGGACGCTGGACCAAGAAGCATTTTAGTAGTGCAGAAGAAGAGAATGCCTATTTGAAAGCGCAGGTGGAGTACCTAAAAAAGCTCAATCCGAACTTGCACGGGGAGGGAAGCTGGATTTCGAAGCCCGGTGCAAGTCCATTCAAGAAATAAGCAAGCAGGCTCCCGTGACTTGGCTTTGCAGGATCGCTGAGATTTCACGTGCAGGGTATTACAAATGGAGAAGGACACTCGCCAGCAGAATGAAACGAGCAGACCGGGATGCGGTTCTGAAATCACACATTCTAGGCATACATCGAATCCGCCCTTATTTTGGTTACAAGCGTATGCGAACCGCTTTAGGGAAAGAAGGCTTGGTGGTGAATCACAAGAAGGTACGTCGCTTAATGAGAGAGCTGTGCATTCGTTCCGTGATTCGCAAGAAGCGTCCATTTGCTGGCCGGAAACCGTCAGTACTGTTCCGTAATGTCTTAAATCGGGAATTCCTGGCTACGGCTGCCCGGCAGAAGCTCGTGACAGATATTACGTATGTCCGAATTGGACATGAGTTTGCTTATCTTTCGGTTGTGATGGATCTGTATAACAATGAAATTGTGTCCTGGGAACTCTCCGAGCGAAATGACTTGAAACTCGTTACGGACACAGTAAAGAAACTAAAATGTGGGCCATCCTTGCTCCATTCAGACCAAGGGTTTCAGTATACGACACAAAGCTATGCCAAGTTGCTTGAAGAGAAGATGCTGACGGGGAGCCATTCGAGGCGTGGGAACTGCTTTGACAATGCCTGTATCGAGTCGTTCTTTTCCCATTTAAAGACCGAGAAGTTATATTTGGAGAAGCCACAGAATCTGGAGCAAGCCAGAATTCAAATTACAGAATATATTTTGTTTTATAACGAGGAGCGTTTCCAAAACAAACTCGGCGACCTCTCACCGATTGAATTTCGGGAAAAGGTCGCCGCTTAATAAATTCTCTTTTTTTATTGTCTACTTGACGGGGCTATGACCAATAGATGGATAGGTGTTGTTCTATTATCAAGCGGATTTCTAGGGATGATTTTTAAAATAAACATAGGAAAGATAATGAATAATGAGAAACAAGTTGGACTAAATAATCCGATCTCAGAAGAAGATTTATAATGAACCATTTAGCTATTAACTACTTTCAAAAAACTTAATAAAGAATTGAACTAAGAATTTGAGAAATGAATTAAGTACACAAAGGAATAGAATTTGTGAAAGTATTTCGTTGAAGTGGGGGCATCAGATAACATCATATCTAAGCAGCGTCGCTACGCTCCTTGGTCCGCCCGATGGTTTTCGAAGAAGCGAATTAGGCAGACAACCCTGCAAGGCTAAGTGGCGTAGCCACCCAGTCGCTACACTCCTTTAAGCCTTTCGGGTTCGTAGATACAGAAACGTTATAGGAAATGGCTGTGAATAATACATAGAGGATGAAAACGAAGAATGAATAAAAAAATCGCCAGTATATTAGGGAGTATTTTAACAAATGTAGCAAAGATAGCAATACATTTGCCGGGATTTCAAGTAACAATAAGAAATAAGTATATGAAAAAATAATAAAAGAATTATACGGATCAAGAGTTGAAATAGAAAGAAAGATTGAAAAGGCATATGAATCATTACATGAAACCTCAAAATTACTTTTCGAACTAGAGGACATATTAAAGAACGAACGGAAAAATTGAATTATCTCAAAAATGAATACGAGAGATACAACCAATTAGCTGGTATAGAACATAGCAAGGCTGAACCTCTTATCAATCATGTGGATACTCTTTTAGGAAAGGGAAAGAAAACAGAAAGGTGGTTTAATTTCTTTTTGGGGTTAGCTGCAGGTATTATTACTACACTATTAGGAATCATTTTCGGACCATATATTACGAATCTGTTTGCCAAGTAATTCGCTGAAGCCAGCCACATCCTATAACATTATATTCACGCGTCGGGCGTACGCCCTCGGTCCGGGAGAGGGGTTCCACAGAAGTAGAAGCAGCCGGACACATCCGACTTCGTCGAACGTCGTGAATACGGGAACGTTATACGAAAGACCCATATATAATACCATAGTAGAAGTTAAGCAACGAAGGTAATATTTTTTTAAAAAAACCTTCAATCCTTTTGTTTATTGGATTAAAGGTTTTTTATTCTAGAAAAAAAGAATTATATGGAAAAAAACGATATTTATTCTACAGCGTCCTCAATCTGATAATAATAGTTTTTTCCATCTAATTGCATAATTTTAATGAGTCCTTTTTTTGCTAAAACCTTAGATCCCCAGGCTGAAACCTTTTGCCTGCTGCAGCCAACGGCATCAGCAATTTCTTTTGCACTCATAGCTTCATCAGAAGAGAGTGTACTAATAAGTCCCAATATTTTTATTTCTACCTCAGCGTAATTTCCGTCTGTTCTTGGTGCCTCCTTATGGATGATTTCTTCTAGCTTGGTGTCATCCTCAGGACAACGTTTTACCTTGTAATTGGAAACTTGAGATTCATCGTATATTTTTTTACAATCAGGACATTTATAACTTTTCACCTTTTCATTAATAAAGTAAGGGTCATACTCCGAAAGAACGGAATCATAAATAAATCGAATAGCAGTAAATTCATCCTTTTCTTCAGCGTATTTTATATTATTTTCAAGACAAATGTCATAGTCAATCGAATATAAATTATAATTTCCACCGTATTTAGATGAACGATCCTCTTCTAAAAAGTGAAGCAAAAAATTCTCGCAGAAAACGTTGAAATAATCCTTTCTCAATGGATCTATCAGAATATGACTTGCGGGTCTATCCATTGTTTTACTCTTCTCGTTTAAAGCCTTTTCAAGAATACTATTCCACATATCCATGTAGAAGCCGGGAATTAATCTACGTTTAACACTTCCTTGAAACTGTCTAAAGTAAATTTTCCTAGTTGCAGTCATACCATAATTAACTTCACTTAGACCTATTTTTTTGTCAGGCTTAGTCTCACTTTGCTTCCATGCGTGTTGTAAAACTAAACCAATTGTTCTAGGTACCCCTAGAGCTTGTCTCGCTAGCCGATGTATTAATTCGTCTTTTTTTATTTTGAAAATTTGATCATATTTGACGTTTGGTGCGAATATTTGTAGTCTTCGAGTGATTAGCAAATCAATAAAATCTTGCATTCTTTTTAAAGATGGAACAATTCCGCCAAAGCGTTCGACATATTCGTTTAGATCAAGTGGAATTGGAAATATATCTCTTCCGATTCGTATTTTATCCCCGAAATTATACCTATCAGTAATCACGCCAATCTTAAAAAACATACTTATTTTTGAACCTAATAAGTTTCGAAGCAGATTCGAGAAGCTTGCCTGTTCATCGGAGTTCAAATCCGAATATTCGTCAAGAAAAATAAATATGCTATCAATCTTAGCCTTTTTTCTTATATCATTAATTTTATTTAAGAAGTCTTGTACATTTAATCCTCTTAATTCATTGTATTTTGTTTCTGACTCCTCTTCATTTGTTGATTTTATACCTGCATCAATACTTGCACCTGTCATTGATATTTTTGCTTTTAACTCAGCAGATTCACTTACCTTGTCTTTGTCTGTTTTACTTACTTTTCTGTCAACAAGTAGAGTTATGCCCTCAATTAAAACTCTTTCTATATATTCAAGATCATCAAGTGCAGGATTCTCTTTTTTAAATAATAGTAAAAAACTTTCATCAAACATAACTTCAAGTTGACGCTTTAGTGAGTCAATTATTTGACGAACGAAATGAATCTCAACAATATTGTTAGGTGTTTCAGAGTTGAAAAGTTCATTGCAGTTGCTTAGGTCAATATATATTGGTAATATTTTCTCGTCGTCAAAATACTCACTTTTCTTTTGTCGTAACTTTGGTGAAATGGTCTTTAAACATTCATAATATCCTCTAAGTAATAGTGCTGTTTTTCCTGATCCTCGTCGCCCAGAAATATAATTGTCCTGTTTTTGCAAAATACTACTTGTATTATTGTAAAAATCAATATAATAATTTTCTAAAGTCTCCAGCTCATCCAGTTGTTCAACTGAGATATAATCTGCACGTAGTATTGATTCAAATGCGTTTTTAATGCTTTGTTGTTCTCTTTGAAGTAATGACATAATTTATCCTCCCTAATACTTACTATCCTTTCAAAGAGGATTCGACAAGATAGTTTCACTTCCTGCATGAAATATGATATAGAGTTAGTATTTCTAGTTTTTTGACAATTAAATACTATTTAAAGCTGTTATCAACCGGACATATGTCTGGATTATAAATCTACTGAGGTGTAAACTCATTTATTGATAGTCGTGGGATAACCCTACATGTAAGTATTACACAGAAGGGGTCCTTCGTATAACAACATATCTACGCTGCGTCGCATTCGCTCCTTGGTCTGCCCGAGGGTTTTCAAGGAAGTGAGATCAGGCAGACAACCCAGCGAGGCTAAGTCCGATCGGACTTAGCCTCTCGGGTTCGTAGATACCTAAACGTTATACGGAATTATTGTAATTAATAAAATGAAAGGAATGATAGTTGAAGATGGGAATGCCTTCAAAATCAAAGATATTTGAATATTGGATGAATTGGTTAGATAAAAAGGGAATTGATTGGGGAGAGCCGTGTTGTTGGGCATGTGGTAAGTATTGGGAGGATAAATATGATATAAAGAAACCTCATGCAACTAGGGAAGAAATAATAAAGAATTGGGATAATGTCCCGTTACAGAGGTGCCATATTATTGCTAAGCAATTTGACGGTACTGATGAACCCTCAAATTTGTTTTTGATGTGCAGGGATTGTCATGATAAAGCTCCGAATACTAGATCAGTAGAAGCATTCTTAATATGGACAGAAAAGCAAAATTGGTATGAAAATTTTAGAGAAGAGGTAATGAAGGAAATAAATAATTTTGGACTTGAAGACAGAGTTGAAGAGTTGAATGAAATAATTGCAAATAAAGAAATAAAGGATAAAATCAGTGAAAATTTAGGGATACACATGAATCAAAATGGAAAAGGCGCTGAAATAACCATCTCAACATATATTTCAGCGCTATATGGATATCTAAAAGAACAAGACAAATTGAAAGCCTCTCAAGAAGACAATAACCACGCATAACAAAATGTTCACGCATCGGGCCATTCGCCCCTTGGTCCGGCATAAGTTAGAAGTAGATTCGGAGAGGTATTTCAGCAGCAGGGAAGCATATTCAGCCGGACACATCCAACTCCCTAACCGCGTCGCGGTTGCCCTTCGGGCTTAAGGGATTTGGACGTCGTGAACACAAGAACGTTATAAGAAATCGGTGAAAAAGATAAGGAGCAGAAAACATGAAATGCCCTCACTGTAACAACGAATTAAATGAACTTCCTTTATGTTACGGAATTGAAGCACCATATTATTTTTACACTGTACCAGAGGAGAAAAGAACAGAATTAATTAGAGATTTTTGTGTAATTGATTAACAACATTTTTTTATTAGAGGACATATTGAAATACCAATAATTGATAATAAAGGGAGATTTATATGGAGTGTTTGGGTTACTCTTAGTGAAGAAAACTTTTTGAAATCTAATGAATTATTGCACGTTGAAGGAAGAGAGAATGAAAAACCTTATTTTGGATGGCTATCGACTGAACTTTCAATATATCCATTAACTACATTATCGTTAAAGACAATGGTACATACGCAAGAAGTTGGTGCTGTTCCGTTAATAGAATTAGAACAAACGAATCATCCACTTGCGGTTGAACAAAGAGAAGGAATTACAATGGAGAGAGTTAAAGAAATTGCTCATTTAATAAATCATAGTTAGTAATAAGAAGAATTTGAAAGTATAGTCGAAGAAGCCACCAACATCTTATAACAAAGTATTCACGCTGTGGTCGCTCCGCTCCCTTGGTCTGCCCGAGGCATTTCGAGGAGAAGGTCAGGCAGACAATCTCTGCGAACCTAACCGCGTCGCGGCCGGGACTCTGTCCCTTAAGGTTCTCGGCTTCGTGAATACAAGAACGTTATGTGAAATCTACTAAAGGAGCCAACATGAAAAAGTCATATAATTTATATTTAGTATTATCATTATCATTTATTTTGATTATTTTTATTTCTATTTTTGTAGGTATAAAACCAGAAATTATTTTTGGATACTCAGTAGCAACTCTAATTTTTGCAGTCATTGATTTTATAATCGTATTGCAAGAAGGTAAAGATAAATTGAATTCGCTCAAAAAAGACGACATTAATAATACCTTGGGTGGGTATATAGGGATAATTGATTCACTTGTGGAAGATGCAATGGAGAATATACAAGATGGAAAAAGAGAACTGGTCAACACTAGGAAAAAGTTCTATGGAAAATTATTAGCCCAGCAACCGATTTTTAATTTAAAAAAGAAAAATGTGAAAAAAGCCATGAAACCAGCCGAGAATATAAACGAAATAAGTAAGGATTTTCAGGTTTCCAACAACTTCTTTGATAATCTCACAAGAGATTTAAAAGCACTTAACCCGTTGAATAGTGGAAGAAGATCGAGCAGGTTAGTATGGTCTTTTTCAATGATTGGTTTAATACTTGTCTTGGTTTCTCCTTTCATACCTGAGCAAGCGTACATTTTTGCTTTTGGCGAAAAATTTAATTCCATAGGAACTTATCTCGTTTTATTAAGTTTATCTTTAATTTTTTTAACGAGCTTTTTTAGGCATAAATATGAAGAACAAGTTTTAGAACTTCAAAAGGTTCAGTATAATGCTATGCTGAGCCAATTTGAAAAAGTAAAATTTCAAATGGAATTTGGTATGAAAGATTTAAATGTAGCCTTGCATGAATCATCTGAAGAATTTGGAGAAGTTTTAGAATTAATAGCTTCAAGTTTTGAAAAAGTTATAGAGGCAAAAGAAGAAAAAAAATAGACTTCACATAACATAATATTCAAGCAGCGGCTCCTCCCGGAGCCTTGGTCTGCTGGATGAAGTTCCGAGGAAGAAGAGTCAGCAGACACATCCGACTCCGTCGGACGTCATGAATACAGAAGCGTTATAAGAAATCGGCGAAGAGCGTAAAAAATCATTAGAGTTGGTGATCTCGATGAAGGATCCAGTGATTATTGAGTCGTACAGCGATAGTTGGCCAAGTCTCTTTAATGAATTAAGAGCCCAGATCGTAACGAAAATTGGCACCGAAGTACTTAGAATCGATCATATTGGATCGACTTCAGTAGTTGGTTTAGCAGCTAAGCCTATTATTGATATTCAGATATCCGTAAGGGATTTAGGTAATATAGAGACGATCATATCCAGACTTGCATCTTTAGGATATCGATATCATTCGAATAATGATGATTTGACTAAGAGGTATTTCAGAGAAGCACCCGGGACGAGAAGAACCCATATTCATGTAAGGCAAGCAGGTAGCTGGTCTGAACAATTGAATTTATTATTTCGAGATTACTTAAGAACTCATGAAGATGATAGAGATCAATATGCCAGGACGAAATATGAAATAGCAAACCGGTATAAAGATCAAAGAGAACAATATGTAGAAGCCAAGACTGAAATCGTATGGGATATTATAAAGAAGGCTAATACATGGAGTCAAAAGATCGGATGGAACCCCAGTAAAGCGGATTTGTAAGTAATTCGAAGAAGCGCCGACATCGTATAACATTATATTCACGCTGCGAATCGGCTGAAGCCGATCCTTGGTCCGCCAGGGGGGATTGGCAGGGAAGCAAATCAGGCGGACAACCCTGCGAACCTAACCGTGTCGCGGCCGCCCCCCGTTGGGGGCTTAAGGTTCTCGGGTTCGTGAATACGGGAACGTTATACGTAATTATTGCTGTTTGGAAATTCAAAAGAAGTTGGAGGTAGCATACGATGACTGAAAGAAAAAGAGGTTCTGTAACTTTCTTAGATGTTCTTGGTTGGAAGGGAATAGCCAATAGAAATAAAAACGCGATCAGTACTCTTCTTGGGATGATAAAAGATTCCCAAAATCATATAACAGAAATTTTAGAGAAAGAAATATTAGGTAACGGAGAAGGTAATGTTTTCAAAAAACTCGAAGTTAAATTATTAAGTATTTCTGACACTATTGTTCTTATAACTTATGGCGATCCTGATCCCACATTACTCTTTCATGGAGGAATTACGGCATACATTGTAAGCAAGTCAATTCAATTGGGTATTCCTGTTAGAGGAGCAACGGGCTACGGTGATTTTAGCATAGAAGAGAATATATTAGAGGGGCCAGTTGTTGATGAGGTTGCATCATGGTATGAAGTTACAGATTGGATAGGAGTAATTCAGCTTCCATCGGCATCACTAGAAGTTGAAGACTATACAAATTACTTGATCGAGATTGATGAGAAGAAATCTAAAAGAGATCATGTATTTATATCGTACCCTGTACCGCTTAAGAGGGCACCTAAGATGAAACTGCTGTCTAGTAATTGGCCGTATTATATAGAAAATATTAACGAGTTAGCAAGAGATTTAAAGAAATTGAGTCCTATATATCCAGAAGTGGCAGCTAAAATTATTAACACATTGGAATATTATAAATACGTAAAAAGCCTTAAAGGAGATTAATTTAAGGTGTTTCAAAGAAGGCAATAACTACGCATAACATAATATTCACGCATCAGGGCATTCGCCCCTCGGTCCAAGAAGCTGCTTCAAAGAGGTGGTTGCTGTGGACACATCCGACTACGTCGGACGTCGTGAATACAGTAACGTTATCGGAAATTAATGCAAAGTGAATTGGTTGTGAATGTTAAATCGGAGGTGTGAAATGAAAAGGAAAAGGGCAGACAGGTTAGACTGGCATCGAGTGCTAAAGAGAAATTTTGTAAGCAGGGTTATCGATGAAGATGGGTTTAAGGGCCATGTAACCCTGATAAGTATTCATACAGTAAAGGAACCGCTAAAAAGAAATATTAATAATCAAGAAATTTGTTTAGTTGATGATGGTTATTATTGGATGCAACACTTTCCTTCGGAATCAAATTACTGTGTGACAACGATGATTAATGAGAAGAAAGAAATAATTCAATGGTATTTCGATATAGCAAAGTGTGTTGGAATTAGTGAAGGAATTCCTTATTGGGATGATCTTTACTTAGATATAGTCGTTTTTCCTAGTGGTGATTTTTATATTAAAGATGAAGATGAACTAGAAGAGGCTTTAAATAAAAGGCACATAAACGAAGAGGAATATAAACTGGCAAAGAATATCATGAATGACCTAGTCAAAGATATTGAAATAAGGGAAAACACTATTATTAAGAACAGTATGAACCATTTTGAATACATTTTGATGGAATCTCATAGAAGGCATTAGCATCCGATAACACTATATTCACGCTTTGGGCCATTCGGCCCTCGGTCCGGCAGAAGTTAGATGAAGATTCGGAGATGAAATTAGCAGTAGCAGGGAAGCGTAATCAGCCGGACACATCCGCATCACCAAACCGCGTCGCGGCCGCCCTTCGGGCTTAAGGTGGTGGGACGTCGTGAATACAAGAACGTTAACTGAAAGTCAGCAAGAACAAAACCAAAACAAGAGGTAGTTTGTGATTGGGGGGCGTGTTTAAAGTGAAGAGTAATAGACTCATACTATTTGAAGGTATCCCCGGATCAGGGAAAACGACAACTGCACAGATATTACAACAATACATGATGTCTATTGGTATTGAAGCTAGTGTTTTTATTGAAGGGTCAGAGCATCCCATTGATCTTCCGTTTCACGCATATTTTCACAACAACGAATTTGAAGATTTGCTACATAACTATCCAGAACAAGAGGAGTGGCTTAATAGGCACTCCATTATTGAGGAGGGGTATATCTTAATTCCATATAAAACTCCAGAACCAGAACCATTCCATGCTGAACTTATAGATTTCCTGGGTGCCAAAGAATTCTGTTATTCTGATAAACCTGTTGTATCATTCACTAATTTTAAAACTGTATTTGAACGTCGATTCAAGCGATACGCTGATATTGCAATGAATAACCAAGAAGTTATTATCCTAGAAAGTGCCCTGTTCCAACATCAAATTCATGATATCAATCGATTATATCCTGAAATAGCAGCCTCTGATATCAATGAGTACATCACAGGACTTGCAGAGATCCTTCGTCCTCTAAATCCAGTTTTATTTTATTTGTCACAGAACAGTGTCAGCGAGTCATTAGAACACACAGCTCAAATACGATCAAAGCCTCATTGGTGGACTGCAGAAACAATTAAATATTATACAAACCGAAAATCGCTAGAATTAGACATTTTGAAGGATCTTCCCATCAAATCGATTATTATAGATAACACAAAACATGATTGGGACAACGTGTTTAATATAATCAGTTCTTCATTAAATCTAAACTTTCAAAAAACAATAAGTCTATTGCCAGGGTATGTGAGTTGTTCGAAGAAGTGCTGACCATCAGTTAACACTGTATTCACGCTTCAGGACATTCGTCCCTCGGTCCGGCAGAAGAGATTCGAAGAAGCTAAGCAGCCGGACACATTCAATCCCCTAAGATAAGAGCTATCTAAGGGGATTGAACGTCATTAATACAAAAACGTTAGCTGAAATTACTGGCTTAAAGGATGTTATTTCAATGAAGATAGTAAATATCTCAGAAAATGAGTATAGTTTAACTGATATTAATATCAAGGACATACATAGACAGAAGTATTGCGTGTTCGATTTAGAAGCAACTGGACCCAATGAAAATGAGGATAATATAACTCAAATTGGAGCTATTTTAATAGATAGTTCAGGAAGAATTGAAAAGACGTTTGATACGTTAATAAGACCTTTAAAACCTATACCTGAAATAATTGAACGCTTAACAGGGATTAGCAATAGGGATATAGAAAAAGCCCCGATGTTATCAGGAATTTATGAGGATTTTAGTCACTTTTGTCAAGATGCAATACTGGTTACTCAAGCGGGTTACGAATATGATTGGCCCCTCTTAGTAAATGAATGCAGAAGAAATGCTCTCCCTATGTTGACCAATCAATTGCTCGATACTAAAGCATTATTTACGTATTTACATCCTGAGATAAATGACATTGTTTCAACTAACTTTCTGATTAAACATTATACTATTGAGGATTCGGACATTAGGCGTCATAGTGCAATAGGGGATTGCGAATTGATTCGAAGAATATTTCTAGAACTATTAAAAGAGTATAGAATAAATGAAATTGATGAAATAAATATTGAGAAACCTATAATAATAAAGAAAGTTAAACTGCAAAAGCTATTATAGTATTTCAAAGAAGTCAGTAACTTCAGCTAACATAATATTCACGCTGCGGGCCGACTGACGTCGTCCCTTGGTCCGCCCGAGGCATTTCGAGGAGGATGGATCAGGCAGACAACCCTGCGAGGCTAACTGCGCAAGCGCAGCCGGCGACGTTGTCGCCTTAAGCCTCTCGGGTTCGTGAATACGGGAACGTTATACGAAAGACTGTAGAACAGTGGGAGGGAAGTGAAAATGAATATTGATGAACTGCAAAGTGTACCAATAAATGATGCTGTTTCTAATGAACTGATAAATACTGCCTTAGATTTAACTGTTGATTATAGCGAAATAGCATTGGATTCACTTTTGAGTGATGATCTTATTAGCGAAATACCAATAGTTAAGAGTATTGTTGCGTTGGGTAGATTCGGTATTTCTATTAAGCAACTTCATTTCACTAAAAAAGTTCTTTGTTTCTTAAAGGAATTTCATTCAAGAAGTTCGACCAATAATATTGTTAAATTTAAAAATAAACTCAATACAGATCAGAAGTTTAAAGATAAAGTAACAGAGCGAATTATATTAATAATTGATAGACTAAGAACGGAACAACGCGCTATTTTGCTTGCTAAACTACTTATGGGTTACATAAATGAAGAATATAATTGGGAAACATTTTGTTATTTCTCGGAATGCTTAGACTCAATGCAACTTATTGACATAGCTGTTCTTGATAACTTGCTTGCTAAAGGGTCAGTTGAAATTGAAAATATTGCAGTCCCTACGTTTGATAAATATATGTTATTAGCTTCTATTGAAAGATTAAAGTCATATGGATTTGTTGGTTTGAAAGATTTGTCTTTTATTGGTTCAAAGGGGGAATTTAAAAAGGTTGCTTACATCAGTAGCTTAGGAAAAATCATTTACAATGCAATAAAAGTTTAGAAAATTCTAGGGAGCACAGTCCTTCGTATAACAATGTATTCAAGCAGTGCGGCTTACGCCCCTTGGTCGTCCGATGTATAATCATGAGAGTACTCAGACGACACATGAGTCGGCCTAAGATAAGAGCTATCTAAGGTCGGCTCGCGTCGTGAATACAGGAACGTTATATGTAACCTACGCAAACCAATTAAATCCAAAATAAAAAATCTAGTTTTAAGGAGAGTCGCATGAGCCAATCAAAACATTTTGTCTCAGCAGCAGCAATTGTCTTAAATGTTAAAAACGAGATATTACTTATTAAAGGTCCGGATAGAGGTTGGGAAATGCCCGGTGGTGTAGTTGAAGAAGGCGAATCATTATCTCAAGCCGCAATTAGAGAGACAAAAGAAGAGTCTGGTGTAGACATTGAAATTATTAGATTCTGCGGGATTTATCAGAATGTAAAACAATCGATCTGTAATACATTATTCCTGGCAAAACAGATTGGTGGAGAACCTATAGCTACTAACGAGAGCTTAGAAAGTGGATTTTTTCCAATTGAAGATGCATTAAAGATGGTTACATTTATGAATTTTAGAGAAAGAATTGAAACCTGCTTAAAAATCAATGATTCTCCTGAATATATTGAATTCTAAGATAAAGAGATTGAAGGTATTGCGCGGGTGGCGTAAGCACCATATAACACAGCATTAACGCATTGGGGCATTCACCCCTCAGTTACTGGCGATGCTTTTGACAGAGTAGTGAATTCACGTGACAACCCTGCAAGGCTAAGTCTATCGACGTGTTGCGCTATGCTCCACTTAAGCCTTTCGGGTTCGTTAATGCAAGAACGTTATACGAAAGACTTTTATAGGTTAAGGGTGATTTCAATGTAGTTTAATGATTTACTAGAGGGCTTAGAAATGATAATAGAATACAAAGTTAGAGAAGCAATCGGAAAAACGATGAGTGATTTGAATAAGAGGAATATGTTAACTGCAGCGTTTGCCAGTGATGATATAGTAACTTCTGGATTTAAAGAACTAAACAATCAGGTTATTGAAATACCAATAATTGATAATAAAGAGAGATTTATATGGAGTGTTTGGGTTACTCTTAGTGAGGAAAACTTTTTGAAATCTAATGAATTATTGCACGTTGAAGGAAGAGAGAATGAAAAACCTTATTTTGGATGGCTATCGACTGAACTTTCAATATATCCATTAACTACATTATCGTTAAAGACAATGGTACATACGCAAGAAGTTGGTGCTGTTCCGTTAATAGAATTAGAACAAACGAATCATCCACTTGTGGTTGAACAAAGAGAAGGAATTACAATGGAGAGAGTTAAAGAAATTGCTCATTTAATAAATCATAGTCAGTAATAAGAAGAATTTGAAAGTATAGTCGAAGAAGCCACCAACATCTTATAACCAAGTATTCACGCTGTGGTCGCTCCGCTCCCTTGGTCTGCCCGAGGCATTTCGAGGAGAGGGTCAGGTAGACAATCTCTACGAACCTAACCGCGTCGCGGCCGGGACTCTGTCCCTTAAGGTTCTCGGCTTCGTGAATACAAGAACGTTAGGTGACATTACTGCGGGATGGGACAAGGACGTATTCTCGATGAGGAGAGATAAATAACTTATGGATGTTCTTGAGCGAGCACAACAAAGGAAAACTAATGGAGAAAGTATCTTAGCTGATTTGGACTTACTGAATCTGTGGCGATCAGTTGGCACCCCGATTATTGTTGGAGGACTTGCATATAATTTGGTTGTCAATCCCGACATTGATATTGAGATTTACTGTGATGAACCAGATATTAAGAGCGGAATGGCGATTTTAGCAAGTCTTGCTATCAATCCTAATGTAACCCATGCTAAATATTCAAATCATTTGGATGGACCGGATCAAGGGCTTTACTTTCAGATTAAGTATAAGGATTATGAGGGTGAAGTCTGGAAGATTGATATGTGGCTTATGGCCCATGATCATCCAGGCCCTTGTGCAATGGACTTAGTGAAACCATTAGTTGCAGTTTTGGATGAGTCCAAAAGAAGAATGATTCTTAATCTGAAAGAGAAGGCGAAAGAAGGAAATTTGAAAGTCGCTTCAATTAAGATTTATGAAGCAGTAATCGATTACAACATTGAGAATTTAGATGAATTTTTGACCTGGTACGAAAGCCAGTCGCAGGGCTTAACGTTCTGGAAGCCAAGGGATGTGTGAATGTGGATTCGAAGAAGGCAGTAACATCAACTAACAGTATGTTCACGCATCGATGGACAAGCCATCTCGGTCCCGGCAGATAAGTCGGGGAAGAAGTTGCCGGGACACATCCACACCACCTAACCGCATTGCGGCCGGCTCTTCAGACCTTAAGGTGGTGGGACGTCGTAAACACGGGAACGTTATATGAAATCAGCGCAAACTAATAAAATTATCTATCTCAAATGGAGGAAGAATGAATAAAGCAGAAGCCTCATTACCTATACTGACTGATCGTCTAATGATAAGAAGACTTACGAGAGATGATTTCGAACATATTTACGCTCTTTGTTTACAAGCGTATACAAATGATTGGCCTTCAGGATGGAAAATGAATAAACAACAAGCTTCAGACTTTTTGGATTGGCAGATAAGTAAATACAAAACTTTTAATATTGTATCTGATGCGGTTTATTTTGCAGTGGTAACAAGGGATGAGTCTATTTTTGTAGGGCATTGTCATGCCGGAGTAATTGAGGAGCTCTCTGAAACTGAAATTGGCTATGGTATTTCCAAACATTTTAGAGGTTTTGGGTATGCCACTGAGGTTGCAATAGCCTTAACCCAATGGGCTCTCAACACATTTAATATTCACTATGTAATAGCGACAATTGTGGACGATAACCCCCACTCGTTAAAAGTGATTGAGAAAGCTGGTTTCATAAACTACGGAAAGAAACAACTCGGATCCGTGGGTGAACAAATGGAATATAACTATTTTAGATATTACAATCCAAGTTATGAAAACAGATATCTGAATGTACCTCAATGAAGGCGCTTACATCAAATAACACCATATTCACGCATCGGGGCATCCGCCCTCGGTCCGGCAGGGGGATTTCGGGAAGCGGTTACAGCCGGACAACCCTGCACTGGCTAAGTCCGTCGGACCCGCGCTTGCGCGCTTAAGCCTTTCGGGTTCGTGATTATAGGAAATCAGCGCAAATCGTTCAAATCATTCAATAACTTAAATTTGAGTAGAAGGAGAATAATTCATGAAAGTTGAACTGAAATCTCCAACATATGAAGAGAAGGAAGTCTTAAAGAATTTGCTTGAACTTTATCTTTATGAATTAAGTTGCTATTCAGAACAAATCGAGTTGAATAAGTTTGGTCTGTACGGATATCGATATTTGGATCATTATTGGACAGATGAAGATAGACAAGCATTTTTGATTTTTTCGGAAGATAATTTGGCAGGATTAGCACTGGTTAGAAAATTTGATTACAGCGGGAATGATAAAGATTATAAATGGTTAATGTCTGAATTTTTTGTCTTGAGGAAATATCAGAATAAAGGAATTGGTAGATTGGCTGCTCATCAACTTTTCAGCCGGTTTTCAGGTCCATGGATTGTCGCACAAATGGAGAATAACATCCCATCGCGTAGATTTTGGGAGAAGGTCATTTACGAGTATACGAGTGGTGAATATAAACAATCTAAGTTAGGGAATCAACCTGCACAGGAGTTTATTTCTGAAGGTAATGTCACCGGAATGAAAGTAGATATATAATCTAAATAATTCGGGGGACTTCAAGAAGGCACTGACATCCTATAACACCGTATCTACACCGCGTCGCTAACGCTCTTTGGTCTGCCAGATGCTTTTTCGAAGAAGTGGAGTCAGGCAGACAACCCTGCACCACCTAACCGCGTTGCGGCCAGTCGCTATCGCTCCTTTAAGGTGGTGAGGGTTCGTAGATACAAGAACGTTATGAGAAATCAGCGGACAAGAAATAACAGAGGTGAATACAATGAAGGTCATAACACTATGTGGATCAACAAAATTCAAGAAAGAATTTGAACAAGCGAATAGATACTTAACCCTTAAAGGTAATATTGTTATTAGTTTAGCTTTTTTTGAGAAAAGCGAAGGAATTGAGATTACCAAGGAACAGGCAGAATTATTTGGAAAAATCCATTTTTATAAAATTGATATGTCAGATGAAATATTTGTAATCGATGTTGGTGGTTACATTGGCAGTAGTACAAGAAAAGAAATTGAATATGCAATTGAAAATAGGAAGATAGTTAAGTTCTATTCAAAAAGCGAATTAGTAACACACGATAAGACAAACGACTTAATTCTGGAATAATATTGGTGGTAGTTCAAAGAAGTCGCTGACATCTCATAACATCGTATCTACGCTGCGGTCCGTTCGGCCCTTGGTCTGCAAGATGTGATTCGGGGAAGTAAATTCAACAGACAACCCTGCGAGGTTAAATCCGTTGGACCCGGCGCGTTCGCGCTTTAAGCCTCTCGGGTTCGTAGATACAAAAACCGTTAAGTGAAATTACTACAGCAACATTACAGACCTTATATAAATAAAAAATAATCAATAAAACCTATAAAAGCGTTATAAATTGAGTTATACTGAGGTAAGAATAAGTAAGGAGCCGTGCTGGAACACGACTCCTAAGCACAATAACTGCATAAAGAGCAGTCGGCCACAGGAGTTAGGTCGAGAAATAGACCGTTACCTTAGCGAGGGCGGTCTATTTCTTTTTCATGTAGGTGAGCAATGCCAGAATGAACATGCCGAACATGAACATTAAGGAAAGTGCATCTTTGACCTCCATGGGCATCACCTCCCTTCTGGGAGATTAGCCCACCGCCCTTAAAGCCGTATATTGTACTAGAAAATTATAACATATAAGACATGATGAAATACCATTAAAATACTATAAATAACTAGAATACATAAGAAACAATATATATCTGTAAAACATTTATGAGAATGTAAATACAGAGAAGGCAGTAACATCACTTAACAATGCATCTAAGCTGCGGGGCATTCGCCCCTTGGTTGTCAGAAGCAAGCTCATAGTCGTAAATTCAGACAACACACGACCCGGCCTAAGATAAGAGCTATCTAAGGCCGGGTCGCGTCATCGTTAGCTGAAATTGCTGTAATAAGAAATAAATAAGAGGTGTGGACAAATGGAGGAGACTAGTCCTAAGTATGCTGATAAAGAATCAATTGAAAGTCTTATAAAGAAATTACATTTATCGCCATTTACTCCGTTTTCGCAGGACTGGGAATATACGTCGGCTGATTCTTCAAGAGTAAATGAATTTATTACATATTATGAGAAAAATAAATTAAACAACAAAGAGAAATTTACGCTGATGATAGTTATAATATCTTCTTTTGATGATTATCTTTCCAAGGGAATAGGAACGGAAGACATCAAAATTTGGAATCGAATAAAACAAAATATACTTAAGGACTATAAATTACATATCAATACCATTATCTATTGGGCACTAGAAGAGAACGACCTAGAGGATTGTTTTGCAGTCACACCTTATATACGAGAGATCTTAGAACAAAAGAGCATGTAACTAACAACAAACAAATATCACTCGAGCATCTCAATGAAGTCAGAAACTCCAGCTAACACCGTATTCACGCAGCGGGCCTGACGGCCCTTGGTCTGCAGAGGCTTTTCGGGGAGCGGAATCAGCAGACAACCCTGCACTGGCTAAGTCTTCGACACGGCTGACCCGATCGTTGCGCTGGATCGGTCAGCAGCTTAAGCCAGTGAGGGTTCGTGAATACAATAATGTTAGCTGAAATTGCTTGATTACAAAGAGAGGTAAAACCATGGTGAAAGATTCAAATTCAAGACCAAGACTTTTAAACTGGCATTTCGATGATGAGATTGGAACTGATAATCCAAAAGAATGGAATTGGATAGAGATCACGATGCATTTCACAGATGGTTCAAAAAGATGGAGTATTTTATATACACCAGAACGATTACTAAATAACTTATCCAGACCCAATATAGATCCACCTGGTCTTCATATGCAACAGCTTATTGTAGTTAGAAGCTATGAATTTAGTGATATAGACAGAATATTAAAAGCTTTAGACGAAGAGAGTAGACTGATAGAAGCATCAAAAAATTATCCCGAGTGATTCGAAGGAGCCAGCAACATTATCTAACGTAATATTCATGCATCGGGCTTGCGCTCTCGGTCCGGCTGAGGGGGTTCGGAGAGGCAGAAATCGGCCGGACACATCCGACTCCGTCGGACGTCGTGAATACGTGAACGTTATGTGAAAGACCCTAATAGCAGAGAAAGAAGGCATGAATCGGATGGCTAACGACATCTTATTGAGTAAGTTTCAAAATATAAAATTGACCGCACTTTCAGGAGGCTATACCAATAGTACTCTTCTCTTAGAAGGTTCAGATCCCCCAGTTATCGCAAAGATTTTCAAAAAGAACAGCATTGATGCAAGAACAGAGATTAATAGTTTAACTATTTTGAACAATTCCGGTGTTTCACCCGCAATTTATGATTATTTTGAAGACAACGAATCACTGTATATCATTATGGATTATATACATGGAGTCAATAGCCAGATATTTTTAGATAACGGAGATATTGATAAAGTTCGAGAAATCTATAAATTACTTGGTTTTCGTTTAGCAAATGACATTCATTCAATAAAGCGGAGAGGCAGTGGCTTACATTTTCCGGGAATAGATCTTATCAATGTTGATATTGATTCTTTTGACTTTGTACCAAGCTCTTTGAAGGACGAAGTGAAGCGGGTTCTTTCGATTTCAGTAAATGAAGAGGAAACCTTAATTCATGGAGATTTCGGACCTCATAACACAATCTTCTCTAATGATTCACTTTTCGTAATTGATTGGGAGTGGGCAGGCTGGGGGAATCCTTTGCAAGATGTTGCATGGGTAGTATGGTTTGTTCATCTACATTATCCTCACGTATGTAAGGAACTCTCTGAGAATTTCTTAAGGACATATAACTTTTATTCTAATGTGCTAATAACTTGAGAATTAGTAAAAGCGTTCTCGGTTTCAAGAGTGACTAGTATTTTGAACCGAATTAAGAATGCAAATGAAGATGTAAAGAATGAATGGCTTAGAAGATTAGAATGGACACTGCAAACCGATTTTTTGGAATAAATCATGGAAGAGGGTCCTTCACACAATGCATTCAAGCATCGGGGCTGACGCCCCTTGGTCCGCCCGAGGCAGTCCGAGGAAGTGGAATCAGGCGACAACCCTGCGAACCTAACCGCTCGCGGCCGCCCCCTTTGGGGGCTTTAGGTTCTCGAGTTTTGTGAATGCGGGAACGTTATGTGAAATCACAGTAATTTATTTAATGAAAACATCTCAAGGAGGCCTGTATGAAGACAATTATCTATATGGTTAGGCATGGAGAGTCACCATACACTCAAGGAAATGAAAGAACAAGAGGGCTTACCCCAAAAGGAAAGGTCGATATTGAAAAAGTAACGAAGTTACTTATAGGTGAAGGAATAGACATGATTATATCAAGTCCTTATACTCGGGCAATTCTTAGTGTTGAGGGATTGGCCGAGCACTTAAACTTAGATATTAAAGTATTTGAAGATCTTAGGGAACGTCATTTTGCAGCAGATATTATTGAAAATGCAGAGTTAATGTCTAGTATTAGAGAGAATTTTAATGACCCTGATTATACCTTGCCGGGTGGAGAGTCTAATGCTGATTGTCAGAAAAGAGCGATCGCAGTTCTAAAACCCATACTAAAAGAGCATAAAGGGAAGAAAATAGCAGTCGGGACTCATGGTCTTGTAATGACTTTGATGATGAATCATTTTGATCCAGCTTATGACTTAGAATTCTTGAATCAATTAAAGAAACCTGATATCTATAAAATGCTATTTGAGGACTTAGAATTAAAAGAAGTAACAAGATTGTGGAATGATTAGATTTTATAAGGTTTATCGAGGAGGACTGTGACATCACGTAACAGAGTATTCACGCTGCGTGGGACAAGCCCCCTTGGTCTGCCCGAAGCAATTCGGAGAAGTATGAGCAGGCAGACAACCCTGCAAGGCTAAGTCCGCAAGCGGACCCGGTGCTGACGCACCTTAAGCCTTTCGGGTTCGTGAATTACTTGAATGGAGATTACTATGAAAAGCTTAAAGGAATATTGGAATCATTCATTTCAAAGACCAAACATGAAGTAAATATTCAAAAGAATTCAATGAAGCTAACATGCGGATTATTGATTTAGGATGTGGTATAGGGAATAACAGCCTTTATTTATCAGAGAGAGGATTTAATCCAATAGCATGTGATATCTCTGAGGAAGCACTGAGAAAACTTAAGGGATCAATTCCTGATTGTAAGACGCATTGCTTTGACATGAGTGAGGGGATACCCTTTGATAAAGGATCCATAGACATATTAATAGCGGATCTCAGTCTGCATTATTTTGATGAAGATACGACCAATAAAATAATAAATAACATACATAGTGCGTTAAATACGAAAGGACTATTGTTGTGTAGATTAAACTCGAAAAAAGAAATAGTAAATAAAGGTGAAGTTCAACAAAGCCAAGACAAGTATCTATACAAGAATGAAGGGATTAATAGAAGATTCTTTGATCAGAGTGAGATAGAGCGGTTTTTCAACAAAGATAAGTGGGAGTACATGTACATAGAAGAATATGAACTTTTAAGGTACCAGAATAAGAAGGTCATGTGGGAAATCGCTCTGAAGCCAAGTAACGTCGTCTAACATTATATTCACGCATCGGGCCATTCGGCCCTCGGCCCGCGAGAAGCATTTGGCAGTGGAGCTGATTCAACGGACACATCCACACCTACTAACCGCATCGCGGCCGGCTGCTGACGCAGCCTTAAGTCGGTGGGACATCGTGAATACGAGAACCTTATACGACAGATACAGAGATCTAAATTCGAGGAGAGTTAAAGATGCAGGATCAACTTGTAATAAATCAAATAGTGACATTATTTTCATTTTTAAAAAGTCATGTTGACTTAAGTGCCAAAACTACACTTAATGATATTGGTTTTTCTTTAGAAACTTTCATTATGGATTTGTTCAATAAATTTGATGGTGAAGGGAGTTGGATGAATTCGAACGTAAAGACTCCCAGTCAACCAGCTATTGATTTGATTAATAGCCAGGAGAAGCATGCTATTCAGGTTACAGTAAGAGCAGACAGCGCAAAAATAAAAAACACTATGGAGCAGTATGCAAAACATAAAATTAAGGTGGATAAAATTACGATCATAGGTTTTGTTCACCATACAAGATATAAGAAAGACAATGCTCAAACAGTCGGTATTGATTATATAACAAAACGTATCAAAGGGTGTAGTTTAGAGAAAAAGGAAGAAATTTTGGAACTTATAAAAAAGAGTATTCCAGTTCATGTGTTATCGCCTCTTAGTGATGCTGACTGTTTTGATATTATTCAAAGAATGTTAGATCGGAGCGCCCTGCGGGATAATAGATATTGCGAGGGAAGCTATGAAGACATGATTCGTGGATTAAAAGAAGCAAAAGAACTAATCTTTACTGGGAGTACACAAAAATCAGGTATAGGAACTAAACCCATTTTTGGATATATGGAACCACTACAAAGTGAGCTTATCGAAATAGAATATACAATTTCTGATATTATTAGAATATGTAACAGATCCAATTACAATGGATTTGTGTATTTGTCAAGAGAGAGCATGATAGAAATCGATAAATTAAAAGATGATATTATTTTTCAAGTGAATCAGATAAGTAAAAGATTAAACAAGGATAGAAAATTAAAAAGGTAAGAACATTACAATATTAAAAATCTGTCGTATAACATCTGATTCACACAGAGTCACTTCGTTCCTTGGTCTGCCTTTGACAGACAACCCTAGCGGGTTCGTGAATCGGGAAAACGTTATACGACAGAATCAAAAACAATAGGAAAGAGGATCATATGATCCTCTAGATGTTAGAATTTTTCAATTCACTAAAGAGTTGTAGAGCGTCTTTGAAACCTTGTATGTAGATGCTTCTTTCTAAGATGGATTGGAGAGAAATTTGAGCATCTTCGTACAGAAAAACCTTATGTTGAAGTTGATCGGGTAACGCTTCGCGAAGCGTTCTAAAGTATTGATCTGTCTCCGAAGAAAGCTGATTGTACTCCATATGGTACTTCAGAAGCTCAGCAAAGAGTAATTCTAAACGTATTCTTATAAGTGGCTCTGTCAATGATTCTAATGCATTAATCATATGTATGTTGTTCCTCCTTTAATTAACTTCATAGAGTTATTATAAACTCATAGAGTTAATTACAAGGTGAATATTTGACTTTGTAGAGTTGAATCTTTGCTTTTTGTTGATGATTACTGATATGGGAGATAAGATAGAATTATGGAGGGGAAAAGATGACCGTAATCAAGTGCAATATAAGGGAACTCATGGCAGAACATCGAATAGATGATATAACAGAATTGATGGCGAAATCGGGATTGAGTCGGAATTCAATTAATAAGCTATATAGGGAAACGAATATAGAAACAACAAAGCTGGAAACTTTATTCAAGCTTTGCGATACATTTAACTGTAAATTATCTGATTTGATTGAATATCTACCTGGAGATAATCAATAGTGAGGGAAGATTCAAGAAGTGAATCCGTCGTTCATAACATAATATTCAAGCAGCGGCTCCTTCGGAGCCTTGGTCTGCGAAGTGGATTCCGGTGAGGCATTTCAGCAGACAACCTCTTTGGGGTTCATGAATACAGGAACGTTATAAGAAATCGGAGAAGAACGTAAAAAATCATTTGAGTTGGTGATTTCGATGAAGGATCCAGTGATAATTGAGCCGTACAACGATAGTTGGCCAAATCTCTTTAATGAATTACGAACTCAGATTGTAAAGAAAATTGGTTCTGACGTACATAGAGTTGATCATATTGGATCGACGGCAGTAGTTGGTTTAGCAGCTAAGCCCATCATTGATATTCAGATATCTGTAAGGGATTTAGGCAATATAGAGACAATCATATCCGGACTTGCATCTTTAAGATATCGATATCGTTCGGATAATGATGATTTGACTAAGAGGTACTTCAGAGAAGCACCTGGGATGAGTAGAACTCATATTCATGTAAGGCAAGCAGGTAGCTGGTCTGAACAATTCAATTTATTATTTCGAGATTACTTAAGAACTCATGAAGATGATAGAGATCAATATTCCAGGACGAAGTATGAATTAGCAAACCGGTATAGAGATCAAAGAGAACAATATGTAGACGCTAAGACTGAAATCGTATGGGATATTATAAAGAAGGCTAATACATGGAGTCAAAAGATCGGATGGAAACCCAGTAAAGCTGATTTGTAAGTGATTCGAAGAAGCGCAGACATCGTATAACATTATATTCACGCTGCGGATCGGCTGAAGCCGATCCTTGGTCCAACTAGCAGGGAAGCACAATCAGGCGGACAACCCTGCGAACCTAACCGCAGTCGTGGCTGGTAGCTAAAGCTGCCTTATGGTTCTCGGGTTCGTGAATACAAGAACGTTATGCGCCATTACCGGTAAATATTAAAGATAATATTTAATGAGATAATTTATGAAAGGTAAGATACTCTTATTATTTTTTATTACGATAGTGTTTTCATCTTGTCAAAATATTAGTCAATCAACTACCTTGAACAGCGAAAGTAAATCAATAATGAATTCTGAACTGCCTCCTGATGTAGTGAGTACAGGTAATGGAACAGAATCGAAAGAAATAACTGAAGGTCGATCAGATCCTTCTAACAATGAAGTGTTATCCATGAGCATTGGGGACTATAATTTGACTGGAGAATTTTATGATGAAATGCTTCGAAATCCTATAGATCATGATTATGAAGTGGAATTTAATGAATTTCAAAATTCCAAAGAGTTTTCAACATTTGGATGGGGGGCGTTGGAAAGCAAATATACAGAGATTTGGGATATAGAGTTGAACCAAATATATAAAAAGCTTCTTTCTAAGTTGGATAGAGAACCAAGAGAAGCACTAATTGAATAGCAGAAAGAATGGTTACAGTATCACTTAAGGGAAACAAAATTTGTAGAGAATACATTTATTCATAATGGTTACCTTGGATCACAAGGATCGGTAAGCCTAGGCACGGTTATACGGGAGAGAATTAGGGAAAGAACAATGCAATTATTTGAATATCGATATTTGCTAGATGGTGAAGTTGAGTTTGTATACCAAAGTAAAAAATAGAGTTGGAATCTTGATCAAAGGTTTTTAGGTGGTGCTTCGAAGACAGTAACGACGCATAACAATGTATTCAAGCTGCGGGGCTACCACCCCTTGGTTGTCAGATTTATAATCATGGAAGAACACTCAGACAACAAACGACCCAGCCTAAGATAAGAGCTATCTAAGGCTGGGTCGTTTCGTGAATACAAGAACGTTATGTGAAATTGCCAAGATCAAGAGCATTGAAACATTCAAAGATCTTCTTGCGTCGGTAATTTATCGATTTCAAATTACCAAAGTCAGGATGTGATCTTCGTGAAACACTTTATCGTAGTACTTCTTTTGGTTTTTATAACGGGATGTCAGTGGAAAACTGATCCAATTAAATTAAAGCCGATTACTTTATCTGAAGCATATCCAGAGAGCATTTTAGAAGTAGATAGGATTGAGTTATTGGATGGATCTACTGGAGAAAGAAAAGTCATAGAAGATCAACAGGTAATTATGCAATTTCTTAGTGAAGTTAAGGACATAGTATTAGAGCCAGATGAAAATCAAGAAGGAAGAGCAGGGTATGTTTTCGGAATAAGCTTATACAAAGGAAAAGAAGTAAAGTTAGGCTTTATACCTAATCAAATTAATAAAATCTATTACAAGACTAATATTGAATTTGTAGGGCATGTAAAAGCATTTTTTGAAGAGCATTTTGAAAGAGAATTCTAGGAAGTGGAAACATCACCTAACACCGTATTTACGCTGCGGGGCTAACGCCCCTTGGTCCGCCCGAGGCTTTTCCGGAAGATGGATCAGGCGGACAACCCCGCGAACCTAACCGCGCAGCGGCCGGCGCTAAAGCGCCTTAAGGTTCTCGGGTTCGTGAATACAAGAGACGTTATGTGAAATTCGGGGGAAAACATATTATAAACCACAAAAGACTAGAGAAATTAAATCCAATACGTTACAAATAATTTTTGGAAGAGGTGTTAATTAACAAGATGAAGAAAACAATAATTGGTGGAATTCTTACGTTAACAGGCACAATAATCACATTGTGTATTATTATAGCTGCAGCTATGGTTGTTCCAAGTGTAACATCATGGTCGGGGTCAAAACTTTGGTTTATGATTTTTGGTGCAAAACAATATGGAAACGATGTAGTAGATAGTTTATTTCTGGGTTTCCCATTTGTAATAGGAATGTTATTGTTCCTATCCGGATTAATAGTATTGGGGATAGAATACTTTAAAAGCGAAAATTAATTGATTGATGATATTAGAAAGATTAAAAATCGCTTGGAGATTAACAATAAGAACAAAAGACCGATTGACAGTGATTTCGATGAAGTCCCAACATCACATAACATAACATTTCTACGTCGTCGCTGGCGCTCCTTGATCGCCAAGAGGGATATTGAAGAAGCTTATTCTGGCGATACATTCAACCGGCTAAGTCTGACGACCCGGTGCTACGCACCTTAAGCTGCTCGAACGTCAGAAATGCGGGTACGTTATGTGAAGATCTGAAATACAATTAAGCGAGGGTACTATGATGTCAAAATTAAAAATAAACGATCTAAAAAAATACTTAAAACTACTTGATAGGCAGCAACTCGAGAAAGAGATTATTTCTATAGTTAAAACACATTCAGAAATACAGGACTACTATTTTGCTAAGCTTAATCCTGATAATGAAGATTTACTGGAAAAATATAAAAAAATAGTAGAAAAAGAATTTAATCCGAGAAGTAGAGAAATTTTGAGATATCCAGTTATTAAGAAAGCTATTAAAGATTTTAGCAAGTTAACTACGAATCAAGAGCAAGTTATAGATATAATGTTATTCACAGTAGATTGTGGTATAGATTTTACTAATACTTTTGGGGACATAGATCAGAAATTTTATCACACAATAGCAAGCATATATGATCAAGCAGTTGCAATAATAGTCAAACATGAAAAAGATGATTATATAGAATGGTGCCATAAGCTCATGGTTTCCAGTCAGGACATTGGATGGGGATTTGGGTTTGATATGAGCGATATATACAATGAAGCATTTGGGCATCTCGAAGAAGACAGATCCATCACATAACACTGTATCTACGCTGCGGGCTTTCCCCTTGGTTCGCGAGAAGATTTATGCAAAGAAGTGAATCAGCGAACAATCCTGCGAGGCTAAGTCCTTCAGACCCGTTCGCTGACGCTCTCTTAAGCCTCTCGGGTTCGTAGATACAAGAACGTTATACAACAGAATCTTTACATGGTTTGGAGGTGTTTCGATGGCGTTAATTTCAAAGAATACTAGAAACAGTGATAGTACAGTACATTATCTTGATTCTTTTTATGATTCTGATAAGTCCTTAACTCCTCTTTTAATATGCCCAGGTCTCTCAGAAGTTGCTGAGGAATATAAAGATTTTATTGAGTATTTGTTACCTAGAAGATGTGTTGCGCTCTCCTTCCGAGGAAGGGGAATAAGTGATACACCTAAAAATGGTTATGATTTGCAGCATCATATTTTGGATATAGAGTCTGTGGTTAAAGAAACTAGTCTAGATCACTTTTATTTGTATGGTTACTCACGAGGTGTATCCTATGCCTTAGGTTATACAAGACTGTATTCAGAACGAATTGAAAAGCTGCTTATTCAAGATTATCCACCTGAACATAAGGCGATGCCAGTCGAATGGGCACATGATTATATTGAGAACTATATAATACCCTATAAAAGGATCAATAATATTAGGCCGGAAGCAGTATATGGAATTCAACGAGAATCGACACAAGAACAGATCACATTCGAATTTTCAAAGCCAGTGCTTGTAATGCGTGGATTACAAAAGGATTCTCTATTATCGAATAAAGGATTAGAACAATACAAAAGACAATTTCTAAAAATTCAAATAGAAGAATTTAAAGAGAGTGGACATGATATAAGAAGAAATGAAAGATCAAAACTATATGAAACAATAAAAGGATTTTTAGATTAATCGAAGAAGAGATTCCGTCGTATAACATAATATTCAAGCTGCGGCTCTATTGGAGCCTTGGTCTGCTGGGTAGATTTCTTAGAAGCGTTTCAGCAGACACATCCGACTACGTCGGACGTCGTGAATACGTTGAACGTTATAAGAAATCGGCGAATAGCATAAAAAATCAATAGAGTTGGTGATCTCGATGAAGGATCCAGTGATTATTGAGCCGTACAGCGATAATTGGCCAAGTCTCTTTGATGAATTAAGAGCCCAGATCGTAACGAAAATTGGCTCTGATGTATATAGAATTGATCATATTGGATCGACGGCAGTTGTTGGTTTAGCAGCTAAGCCCATTATTGATATTCAGATATCTGTAAGGGATTTAGGCAATATAGAGTCAATCATATCTGGACTTGCATCTATAGGATATCGATATCGTTTGGATAATGATGATTTGACTAAGAGGTACTTCAGAGAAGCACCCGGGACGAGAAGAACCCATATTCATGTAAGGCAAGCAGGTAGCTGGTCTGAACAATTCAATTTATTATTTCGAGATTACTTAAGAACTCATGAAGATGATAGAGATCAATATGCCAGGACGAAATATGAAATAGCAAACCGGTATAGAGATCAAAGAGAACAATATGTAGAAGCCAAGACTGAAATCGTATGGGATATTATAAAGAAGGCTAATACATGGAGTCAAAAGATCGGATGGAACCCCAGTGAAGCGGATTTGTAAGTAATTCGAAGAAGCGCCGACATCGTATAACATTATATTCACGCTGCGGATCGGCTGAAGCCGATCCTTGGTCCGCCAGGGGGGATTGGCAGGGAAGCAAATCAGGCGGACAACCCTGCGAACCTAACAATGTCGCGGCCGCCCCGGTTGGGGGCTTAAGGTTCTCGGGTTCGTGAATACGGGAACGTTAGAGGAAATTAATGCAGATCATGGTTAACATCTTAAATTCTTATAAAAGGGGTTGTAGTATGGATACAGAAATAAGAGGAGATATTCTTAACTTAATAGAAAAAATTTCCCCACAAGGAAGGAACTGTGTGAACGAAGCATTTAATAATAACATGGTGAAAGTGTTCTATTATAATAAATCGATTGATGAACATGGTGTGTTTTGTATAGTCGAGAATAATGATTGTAATATAGCTTATTTTTCATTTTTAAATGAACCCAATAAAGAAAAATGTAAAGGTCTAATAATGGCAGATATGAAGCCATTCATTAATGAAGTGAATGAAAAAGAACTATGCTTCAATGTGTATGGAAAAAATGTCGGGGCTATAGAATTCGTACAAAGCCTTGGGTTTAAAGCGGATATGGAGGGATATCATCTATTTTATAATAGACAAGAAGCACCAGTAATATCGCAATCAGAATTGATTGAAAAACAATTTGAAGACAGCATGTTGGATCATTTAGTTGAATTATTTGACAAAGGTTATTTTCAATTAAACAAAGAAAATGGTTGGCAAACAGATTGGTACTATACCAATTCAAAAGTATTCCAAGCAGGTCTTCAGGAAAAAGTACGAGATAATGAATTCCGTTCGTTTTGGTTAGGGAACCAATTGATAGGAGCATATATAATAGATAAGAACTATATTCGGGATTTAGTTGTCTCTCCAGGATATCAGAATCGTGGATATGGAAGTATAATCTTAGCGCATTGTATTAAACACATGATTGAAAAGAAGAATGTACAAAAAGTTTGTTTACGTATTACAAAGTCTAATTTAAGTGCTAAAAGACTCTATGAAAGGAATCATTTTGAGGAATTGGCTTATCAAATATTAATACTTTAAATGAAGGAGAAATATATTAATTGAGATTCAGTAAGACTCTAGAAATTTCGAAGAAGGCATTAACATCCTCTAACATTACATTACCACAGCGGTCGCTACGCTCCCTTGGTCACCAGGAAGGAAGTATCAAAGAAGTTAATTCAGGTGACACATCCAACCAGCTAAGTGGCAGAGCCACCCGGATCTACGGTCCTTAAGCTGATTGGACGTCGGTAATGCGCAAACGTTATCAGAAATCCCCGCAAACCATACAAAAACTCAATATCTGAAGGGAGAAAGAAAAATTAAAAAATATCTTTTAATTCATTTAATTCTTCTCTTTCTAGTTGGATGTAGTGAAGAAGTAGTCAAAACAGAAAATAAGGAAAATGGAGAAACAATTGATTCTGAACAATTGGTTGAAGTAAGCAAAACAATTGAATTCATTAATGAAGACTATGATATTCATATTACTGGAAAATTATCTGAACATGGTGATAAGATTTCAGATTTTATTATTAGGAATAATGAGGGTGAAGCCGGACCCTTTCAATGGAATCAAAGTTCTTTGAGAGATCCAATAATTTACTATGAGGATATTAATCAAGATAATCAAAATGAAATTGTCTTTATCAACATTTTTGATCATGGAACTGGAATTATTCTTTCGGAAGCGCATGTAATAGCAATCAATTCGACCGAAGTCATCGTTGAACCTATACAAGAAATCATCACAGAGAACATAAGATTTTCAGGAAAACAAGTATATCTAGAGGATAGATTGATTTATGAAACATCTAAGTATGGTGACTTAAAGGCATATTATGACGACTGGATAAATTATAAGGTGGTCAATGGGAAATTAATTGGCGGCGTGAGAATTGGAGATGGAAGAACAGAACAGTATGCTGGTTATTTAGAGGTAGAGTATGCTTTTTATGAAGGGAAATATGTTGTAAAAGAAATTAGACATATTGAAGACGACGAGATGCAAACTGAAGGATTACCTTTGCCATTGACTATACGAAAGAACTATTGAGTAATGCTTCGAAAGCGGGGACATCTTATAACACAATATTCACGCATCGGGCATTCGCCCTCGGTCCGGCACGAAGTTAGAAGTGGAATCAGAGAGGAATTTCAGTAGCAGAGAAGCGGATTCAGCCGGACACACCCGCACCACCTAACCGCATTGCGGCCGTCCCTTACGGGACTTAAGGTGGTGGGGCGTCGTGAAACAATAACGTTATCAGAAATCAGCGCAAACATTATAATATTGGGGGATTGACAAATGGAGATTGAATTTGCGAGAGAATCAGATTATACATACATCATTGAAAGAGACAAACATATTAGTGAGACACTTGTAAGAGTAAAAATTAGAGAAGGTGAGATTTTCATCCTTCGAGAGTCTAATAAGGAAATTGGATGGATGAGATTTGGATATTTCTGGGACAACACCCCATTTATGAATATGATATGGATTGATGAAGAATATCGCGGACAAGGAATTGGCAAGAAAGTAGTATTATTTTGGGAAGATTTAATGAGACAACGAGGGTTCAAAGTAGTGATGACGTCTACACAATCGAATGAAGATGCGCAACACTTTTATAGAAAACTCGAATATAAAGATACCGGGTGCCTGTTGCAAGAGAATGATCCTTTGGAAGTAATACTGACAAAAAAACTATGAAAGGTCACTGTAGATTATTCGAAGAAGGCCCTGACATCAGATAACGTTGCATTCACGCTGCGGATCGGCTGTAGCCGATCCTTGGTCCGCCCAAGGGATTTCGAGGGAGCGAAATCAGGCGGACAAATCTGCGAACCTAACCGCGTCGCGGCCGGCGACTCTGTCGCCTTAAGGCTCTCGGGCTCGTGAATACGGGAACGTTATAAGAAATCCCCGCGAAAAATAAAAACTATCATAAAGAAAAGAGTTATCAATATGAACATATCAATCCGAGAGATAACTGAAAATGATCCTTTGATTATCTCAAATTCTTTTAAAGAACAAGGTTGGAATAAACCAGTATCTCTTTATGAGGGATATATTGCTGAACAAAATAATGGGGAAAGAGTCACATTGATAGCAGAAGTTGATGGGCTATTTGCTGGGTATGTGAACGTAATTTGGAAATCTTATTATCCTGCATTCAGGGACAATGCTATCCCAGAAGTTAGTGATTTTAATGTTCTATTAAAATATCGGAGATTAGGTATTGGTTCTAAATTAATGGATCGAGCCGAAGAAATAATAAGTGAAAGATCATCAGTTTCTGGAATCGGAGTAGGAGTATTTTCTGATTATGGTAATGCTCAAGTGTTATACGTAAAGCGTGGATATGTTCCAGACGGGAAAGGGATACATAACGGACAACACTGTGTTAAGTACGGGGATAGAGTTGTTATAGACGATGATATTGTTCTCTATTTCACAAAAAAATTGAACGATTAAAACTTGATGGTATTGCTTCGAAGGCAGTGACACCTTATAACAACGTATTCACGCATCTGGCTATTCGGCCCTCGGTCCGCCGCGGAGAGAATTCGGGGAAGTTAGTTCAGGCGGACACACCCCTTCCCCTAAGATAAGAGCTATCTAAGGGTAATGGGCGTCGTGAATACGAGAGACGTTATGTGAAATACCGGGAACTGACTATTTAAGGAGTGGGGGGAGATTCATGAAGCAAGTAGATATAACTAAAACCCTCGAAGAACTTGAAGGAGAGGGCTGGAGTGAACCAGTTTTTAGCTCTGGATTGGTAGTCCGTTCTCATGAATTAAGAAAGAAACCTTTAAATGAGTTCAATCTTGAAGATCTGAGACTATTAATACTACAACAAACTAGTTTAGATATTCTTTTGCCTTTAGCACTGGAGCGATTAGCTGAGACCCCTTTACAATCAGGTGAATTATATGTTGGAGATTTATTGTGTTCAATACTTAGAGTCGATAAAGAATATTGGGAAAATAACATAGAAATAAAGAACGAATTGGATGAAGTAATAAGAATTTACGAAAATGCCAGAGAAACAGTAGATAATTATATTAACAAATACAGAAGTGATAGCTTGTAAGTATATTCTGGAAGCCGGTACATCCCATAACATTATATTCATGCTGCGGGGCTTACGCCCCTTGGTCGCCAGATGTATAATAATCGAAGAAGATAACTCGGACGACACACGAGCCGACCTAAGATAGGAGCTATCTAAGGCCGGCTCGCGTCGTGAATACGGGAACGTTATACGACAGAATCAATAATAATAGAACAGCGGGTCGGAAGACCCTCTAAATGCCAGAGTTCTGTAACTCACAAAAGAGTTGTAGAGCATCTTTGAAACCTTGTATGTAAATACTTCTTTCTAGGATGGACTGGAGAGAAATTTGAGCGTCTTCGTAAAGAAAAGCTGTATGTTGAAGTTGATCGGGTAAAGCATCACGAAGCGTTCTGAAATATTGATCTGTTTCTAAAGTAAGTTGACTGTATTCGGTATGATGTTCTGAAAGTTCAGTGTAGAGTAATTCCAATCTTATTCTTATGAGTGGTTCTGCTAATGAATCTAATGTATTAACCATATGTTAGACCTCCTTTTTTAACTCTATAGAGTTATTATATAACTCTATAAGGTTAATTGCAAGGTGAATATTTGACTTTATAGAGTTAATACTTCGCTTTCCGTTGATGATTGCTGGTAAGAGAGATAAGATAGAATTATGGAGGGGAAAAAATGAGCATTATCAAGTGTAATATAAGAGAACTTATGGCAGAGCATCGAATAGATGATATAACTGAATTGATGGCGAAATCAGGATTAAGTCGGAATTCAATTAACAAGTTATACAGGGAAACCAATATAGAAACAACAAAATTAGAAACCTTATTCAAGCTATGCGATACATTTAACTGCAAATTATCTGATTTGATTGAATATGTACCTGCTGAAGATACATAGTGAAGGTCGATTCATGAAGAGATTCCGTCGTCTAACATAATATTCAAGCTGCGGCTCCTAACGGAGCCTTGTTCTGCTGGATGGATTTCAGGGAAGCGGACTCAGCAGACACATCCGACTTCGTCGGACGTCGTGAATACAGGAACGTTAAGTGAAATCTCTCCGTAAGACACTAGGAACCAAAAATAACTCTTTAGGTTATAATGAAAGCATAATAATGATTCAGAGGAGGGAAGTTCATTGAAGCGAGAAGATATTGAAAATAAATTGAGATCCGAAAAGCATTATTTGAAGGAACATTTTTATGTCGAGAAGATCGGGCTATTTGGTTCCTTTGCTCGTGATGAACAGACAGAAAACAGTGATATTGATTTGTTAGTTGAATTTTCTCGTCCTGTTGGATTTGAATTCCTGGAGCTGAAGCATTATTTGGAGACTATATTTAACCGCCACATTGATCTTGTTACTCCTAATGCCATTAAACCTTATATGAAGGATGAAATACTTAGTGAGGTACAATATCAGTGAAACGGCCAATAAATTCATTAATGGACATTTTAGAGTCAATTCATCGGATAGAATCGTATCTCTTGAACGTTGGGTATGAGGACTTTTTATCAAATCAAATGCTTTTGGATGCAGTAGTACGAAATCTAGAAATAATTGGAGAAGCGGCTAGAAACATTAATGATGAAATAAAGAAAAAGTATCAGGAAGTTCCATGGAGGAATATGATTGGGCTAAGGAACATCTTGATTCATGAATACTTCGGTATTGATGAAAGCATCATTTGGGAAGTATCTACAAGAAATTTGCAAGAAATAAAACCAATAATTATGAAAGCTATTCAGGAAGTGGGAGACTTCACTTAACATAATATTCACGCTGCGATACCTTGCGGTCTCTTGGTTGTTAGATGAACAATCGAAGGAGATGCTCAGACAATAAACGACCCAGCCTAAGATAAGAGCTATCTAAGGCTGGGTCGTTTCGTGAATACGAGAACGTTATATGCAATTGCTGCAAATCTAAAAAATTGGAGATGAGTTATGAAAGCAGTTTATCCAGGATCGTTCGATCCTTTTACATTAGGACATTTAAATATACTCGAACGAGCAACAAGAATATTTGATTCCGTGACTGTTGTTATTGCCCAGAATTCTCAAAAAAATCATATGTTTAGTGCAGAACAAAGATGCAAAATTGTATTGCTATCTACAAATCATTTGAAAAACGTTAAGATAATTCAACATAATGGAATAGTTGCTGATTTTGTGAATGATGAAAATATCGATGTAATTATTAGAGGTATTAGAGGCTCAACAGATTTAGACCATGAAATAAAATTAGAACAATACAATAGTAAAATATGCACGGCAGAAACAGTATATCTAACTCCAAAAACTGATCATCTAAATACAAGCAGTACACTAGTAAGGATGTTTATAGAATCGAAACAAGTAAATCACCTATCTAATTACGTATCTAAAGAAGCAATAGAATATATAAAATCATTGATATAAGGATCTAACTTGTTTATCGAAGATGGCAGCAACAGCATATAACATTGTAATCACGCGGCGGATCCTTAAGGCTCCTGGGATTGCCGGAAGATAAGAAGCCAGGAGCGGAGTCAGGCAATCAACCCTGCAAGGCTAAGTCTTCGACCCGGTGCTGACGCACCTTAAGCCTTTCGGGTTCGTAAATACTAAAACGTTATAAGAAATCAGCGGTATACCGTAGCAACTTCCACAAATCTTTGAGGTGAGATTTTTGAAATATCCCAAAATAGCAGTATTCCTTATAATCGTATTTTTTTCAATTTTTTTAGTGGATACTTTCTTCCTTAATGGACTTTTGCTTCAATGGGGAACATTAAATAATGAGAAAGTGTTTTTGAATAATCAATGGTGGAGAGTAATAACTGCGCCTTTATTTCATTTTGGAGTTATTCATATTTTTGCTAACAGTTTAGCGACTTATTGCACGGGGATACTTATTGAATCAAAAATTAAGAGCACCTGGTTTTTATTGATCTTCATGGTTAGTAACACATTAGAACGAATTATCTTTGTCTTTATTTTTTCACCTGGTTCGTCTGTTGGCAGTTCCCCTGGAATTTTTGGATTAATCGGTGTAATAGTAATATATTGCATAAGGAATAAATCTTTTTTTATAGAGCATATAAAAAGTCGGGAAATGGAGTATCTGATAGGTTATGGTATACTCGGAAATATTTTATTTGTTAATAGTTTGGTTGATATTATCGAGAGACTTTTTGTACATGCAGTAGGATTTATTATCGGAGTTATGCTTGGTGTAATCTTGAACTTAACTCCTAAAGAAAAAATATTAAAGAACACTTCGGTATAAGCATTTTTAGTTAAAGATGGTTTGATGCTGGTAACTCCAAGAAGTCGCTGACATCCTATAACATTGTGTTCACGCTTCGTGGTTTGCGCCCCTCGGTCGCCAGGAGATAAGTCGTGGGAGCGGATTCAGGCGACACATCCATTCACCCAACTGCGGTCGCGGTCGGCCAAGATCATGCAAGACGCACGACTATTGCAGCATAGGGTGAATGGACGTCGTGAACACGGTAACGTTAGCCGAAATTACCGAAAACAGAGAAAGGTGAACAATGTCATGGATAATCAAACCCCAATTAGGCTTCGCCCGGTAAATCTATAAACGGAGAATGGGTATCAATTGGAGATGTTACATTCTCGAAAGAGTTAATTCTAATAGTCATTGGTGATAGAAAGTCTGTTCCAGAGAGCGATCTCATCGAATGTTTCTTGTTTAAGTTTTGTGGTTACCGGTGTAGATTTGAAATAAAGTCGTACCTTTTGGAAAAAATTAGATATGATTATGTTACAATCTATTACATTTGGCACCGCGAACGGGGCATATTGAGAGTATTGTGGTGGTGACAAGAAAACAGAATGAGTAACGCTGAAAATTTAAGTTATTTACACGTTGCTACGGGGGTACTTATGAAAACTCACTATTATTTAGGTTGGTTTAACAATTTTTTTCCAGAGAATCTGGGCAGGGTGTTACAGGAGGATATAGCTGATAGAAAATCGATTGCTATGATTAGCTCGAATCCATTTTTTTATGAAGATGATGGTTCTACTGAACGCTCGTGGCTTGACCAGGCCGGTATTATGTTTGATGAATATCATTTAATTAACTATCGTTTACAGAAGGAAGATGCCCAAACGTTAATTCAAAATGCATCAGTCATTTTCTTGTTGGGTGGGAATGTTATTAAACAAAATGGGTTTTTGATGGAATATGAATTGTCGGATTTGATTAAAAAAAGCAGAGCCGTTGTGATGGGAGCAAGCGCTGGTGCGATCAATATGTCCGCTAAATGGATATGCTCGAAAAACTTAGGCTATAAAGTTGAAATAAGCTCTGTTTACGACGGAATCGGCCTTGACGATTTTTCCGTCCTGTCTCATTTTGATCTTGAAAATAACATTGCGTTGGTTCAAGGCGAACTGTCTCACTTATCAGAAGAAATGAATATTTATGCGTCGAACAAAGATTGTGCTGTACGTGTAAAGGGAGACAAAATCGACATTCTAGGCAATGTATATCTAATTTCCCACTCAAAGATTCAGAAATTGGATGAGACGCTCTAATTGCGGTGAATGGCTATGGTTTAACTGAAATAATTTCTTTATGTAATGCTTCTATTTAGACCAACAATTGTGGAGCAACAAAAAAACCATCAAACTTTTTAATAAAAAAATGAGTCAACTGAAAATATTAAGAGCGTGTTTTGATCAATCTTTTTTCCAAAATATGCTCTTTTCTTTGATCATTTATCAAGGTTATTAGTATCAATTTGATCAAACTTTATTTTAAAGCAACAAACGTTGAAGGAGTCGATGAGAGTGGGAACAAGTATAGAAGTTATAAATTAGAAATTTGAATGAAAATTAAAATATATTGCAAGTAATCCGGGGAAGTCAGTAGCTCCGACTAACACCGCATTCACGCATCGGGCTGACGCCCTCGATCGCAGAAGTACATTCGCAGAAGTGATTGCTGCGACAACCTCCTTCGGAGGTTCGTGAATGCGCGAACGTTATGCGCCATTACCGGTAAATATTAAAGATAATATTTAAGGAGATAATTTATGAAAGGTAAGATACTCTTATTATTTTTTATTACGATAGTGTTTTCATCATGTCAAAATATTAGTCAATCGACTACCTTGAACAGCGAAACTAAATCAATAATGAATTCTGAACTGCCTCCTGATGTAGGGAGTACAGGTAATGGAACAGAATCGAAAGAAATAACTGAAGGTCGATCAGATCCTTCTAACAATGAAGTGTTATCCATGAGCATTGGGGACTATGATTTGACTGGAGAATTTTATGATGAAATGCTTCGAAATCCTATAGATCATGATTATGAAGTGGATTTTAATGAATTTCAGAATTCCAAAGAGATTATAACAACATTGGCATGGGGGGCGTTGGAAGGCAAATATACAGAGATTTGGGATAAAGAGTTGAACCAAATATATAAAAAACTTCTTTCTAAGTTGGATAGAGAACCAAGAGAAGCACTAATTGAATCGCAGAAAGAATGGTTACAGTATCACTTAAGGGAAACAAAATTTGTAGAGAAGACATTTATTAGTAATGGTTACCTTGGATCACAAGGATCGGTAAGTCTAGGCAGGGTTATAAAGGAGAGAATTAGGGAAAGAACAATGCAATTATTTGAATATCGATATTTGCTAGATGGTGAAGTTGAGTTTTTATACCAAAGCAAAAAATAGAGTTGGAATCTTGACCAAAAGTTTTTAGGTGATGCTTCGAAGACAGTAACCGCGCATAACACTGTATTCACGCTGCGGGAGCTTAAGCTCCCTTGGTCCGGGCCGAGGAACTTCTGAGAAGCAGAGTCAGCCGGACAACCCTGCGAGCCTAAGTCTGACGACCCGTTCCCTGCGGTCACTTAAGCCTCTCGGGTTCGTAGATACAACAACGTTATAGGAAATCTTCGTAAATATAAATCAAATATAAGGAGAATTTCGATGAAGAATCAAAAGCCTGTAATTATTGAAGATTACAATGAAGAATGGCCAAAAGCATTCAATATAATAGAATCAATTTTATCAAATAAAATTAATGGTCTAGCATTTCGAATTGAACACGTTGGAAGTACATCGGTGCCGTATCTTGCAGCCAAGCCAATCATTGATATTGATGTAGTAATTGAATCTATGGAGTACCTGTCAGAGGTAATCAAGAAGCTAGAAGAACTGGGATATGTACACGAAGGTGATTTAGGAATTAAGAATAGAGAAGCATTTGCAAGAAAGGACGTTTATGTACCTTACAGTAGTGAGGGATATGTGAAGCACGAACATCATCTATACGTATGCAATAGAGAAAGTGACGAACTAAAAAGACATTTAATGTTCCGAGACATATTAAGAAGGCATCCCTTATTGATATCTGAATACACAGATTTGAAGATCCAACTATCAAATAAATTTAGAAACAATCGCAAAGCCTATACTGAAGGAAAGACAGAATTTGTTACGAGGATAATGAATGAGTACAAAGATGTTTTGTAGAGTATTTCAGGAAGACGAAGACATCCGATAACAAAGTGTTCCAACTTCGCGACTGTCGTCGCTCGGTCTGCATGAGGAATTTCATTGAAGCAGATTCAGGCAGACACATCGACTCCCCTAAGATAAGAGCTAATCTAAGGAGAATCGACGTCAGGAACACAAAACCGTTATGTGATATTCGGGAAACCATAAATAGACATTTACGCAAGAAACGAGCGTCCAATACATAAGCGCGAAGCGTGATTATTTCTTAACATAATTTGTACATTTTTTGTAAAGTTATATAGCTAAAAATTCTTATAATTGAAATTGAAGGAGGTGGCTAATGGATAACTTTAAAGCTTTTGAGGGTGTCGTGGAATATCTGGAGAACATAATTCCTAGCTCAGATGAAGTCGATTATAGTGTCATTTCTAAAATTGCATGCTGTCCATCTCCCTTATTCCAACGCATTTTTGCATATATTACAGGAGTAACAATAGCTGAATATTTATGGCGACGCCGATTGACTTTAGCGGGCTACGATATTAAAAATAGCAGTGATAAAATTATAGACATTGCTATGAAGTACGGGTTTAATTCCCATGCTTCATTTACAAGAGCATTCAATCAGCACCACAAGGTTTCACCTTCAGGTATGAGGAAGGTCGGAGTAAAGCTAATTGAATATCCTCGAGCCTCCTTTACAAATATAAGAATTGTTGGAGGAAAACGAATTATGGCAGAACTTTAAAAAATTGAGTATGTTGAATATGGCCCTCGAAAAATTGTGGGAATGATGAAAATGACCTCATTTCAAAAAGCTGGAGAAGAATGCTGGGGCGTAGCATTTAACGAAAACTTATTTGACAGATTTTCTGAAATCGAGAAATGGATTTGCAAAGATATTGATGATTATATTGGACTTGGACATATGAGTAATTTTGTTGGAAAAGATAATTTCCAATACATCATAGGTAAATTTGTAGAGCTTGATGCACCTGTTCCAGAAAAAATGTATGCAGAGAATACATCCCCTGGAACAGTTGCAAAAATATGGATCGAAGCTGATAATCTTAATGATATTATTGATTTTGGATACTTTATTTGTTCCGAAGCGATAGAGAAAACAGGGTATAAAATTGATCATGAGAACTTTTATTGGTGTGATATCTACACGTATGATAGATATTGCACACCACTAGAAAAGGGACAAAAAGTAATTCTTGATTATTTATTGCCTGTAATTAAAGAAAAAATAGGATAATTCTAAAATGCACTTTTGCATGCAAATTCAAAGAGGTCCGAACTCCACATAACACAACATTCACGCTGCGGGCCGGCTCCGCCGTTCCTTGGTCTACCAAGAAGCTGAAGCAAAAACAGGGAAGCAGGTTCAATTCGAAGAAGTATTTCAGCAGACACATCTGCACAGACTAACTGCCGGCAAGCGGCAGCCAGGCTTCCGGCCTTTAAGTCGGTGAGACGTCGTGAATGCAAGTACGTTATGTTAAATTATCGCTAATGTTAAAACAAGGAGGAATAATCGGTGAGTAGAAGACAAATTCTAGCTAAAATAGCAGAAGAATTAGCTTCAAGACCATTGATAGGAAATAAAGATAAATACGGTCCAGATTTAGAACCAATTCTTAGATGTTTTCCAAGAGATAACCCGAATATTGGTTTCGATTGGTGTGCTGCATTTGTATATCATTGCTGTACTGAGGCAGGCGTGAAGTTACCAGTACGATATCCAGAGCCGGTTTCACGTAATTTTGCATGGGTAGAAGCTTGGTTAGAATGGGGACAAATATATAGTTTTTATCATCATAAAAGTGATCAGTCGTTCCTTCCAGATCAAGGGGATCTTATAATATTTGATAACATTTTAGGGAATGGACTAAACGATCACATCGGAGTGGTAGTAAAAATAGAACAGGGTAAAATAATAACAGCAGAAGGGAATTATTATAATAAATCAGGAATATTTCAAAGAACTATAGAACAAATAAATGGATATATAAGAATTGACGATACGTATTAATAGATTTTGAAAGAGTATTTATAGAAGGCGATAACATCACATAACAATGCATTTCAGCATCGTCGCTGTCGCTCCTTGGTCGCCAAGGGGATTTTCGAAGAAGTGGAATCAGGCGACACATCCAACCGGCTAAGTCTGACGACCCGTTCCCTTTGGTCACTTAAGCCGCTTGAACGTCAGGAATGCCGAACGTTATATGAAAGCCAGGCATACGATTAACTGAAAGCAGGTGCAGAAATGCAGTTAGAGGAACTTTTTGAACCATTTCCGGTATTAGAAACTGAACGAACCCGATTAAGGAAAATAACTTATGAAGATCAGAATGATATGTTTAGTTACTGTAAGAATCCAGAAGTTTCAAAGTACACAGTTTGGGATGTTCATCAGTCGCTTGAAGATACTAATCATTTCATTGATTTTGTACATAGCCGGTACGAGAGTCAAAAAGTCGGCCCTTGGGGAATCGAAGATAAACTTACCAATAAGCTTATTGGCAGTTGCAGCTTTGTAAGTTGGGACAATCGAAACCAAAAAGCAGAGCTAGGATATGTATTATCCTATGATTATTGGAACAAGGGATATATGAGTGAAGTTATCAGAAGAATCATTCTTTTTGGCTTCCATGATATTGGACTGGTTAGAATCGAAGCTCGCTGCCATCCCTTGAATTTAGGGTCGGCGAGAGTTATGGAGAAGTCTGGAATGCAATATGAGGGTCTGCTTAGAAGACATATATTTGCTAAGGGCGATTTTCAAGATGTTAAGATTTATTCAATCATACGAGATGATTTTGTAAGTTAAGTCGAAGAGGGACTATCCATCATATAACACCGCATTCACGCCTCAGGGCTGTCGCCCCTGGGTCCGCGAGAAGCATTACCTAAAGTAGCTGAGTCAGCGGACAACCCTACACCGGCTAAGTCTGACGACCCGCGCTTGCACGCTTAAGCCGGTGAGGTTTCGTGAATATAAAAACGTTATATGAAAGGAATGCATATTTGGAGGTGTTACCTTGAAGCAATATCCTTTTGATTGCATTACTCAACTAGTATTTGTAAAAGAAGAAGAGCTATTACCGGCAGATGTCATCCTTGTTCCCGGAGGAAGTCATACAAAGCCGATGAAGATTGCATGTGATTTATATAAATCTGGATTAGCACCATATATACTTCCATCCGGTGGTAATAATCCTAAGTTAACAATCACTGAATGGGAATTTCAAAGAGACATCGGTTTGTCACTTGGAATTCCTAAAGAGGCAATTCTTAAAGAGGATCAAGCTAAGAACACATTCGATAATGCAAGAAACTCATGGCAAGTCTTAAAAGAACATAACATTATGGTCACTCGAGCTATTATAGTTTGTAAATCATTTTTCTCAAGACGTGCATTAATGACTTATCAAACAGTATTCCCGTCAAATATAGTTTTCCAAGTAAAGCAAGATGATTTTAGAATAAGCAAGAATAACTGGTTTTTAAATGACCAAGGTATCAAGTATGTATTAACAGAAGCTGAGAAGATTACTAAATACTTTGGTCATCACATACCAAATTGGGTAAAGCAATTGTCTTAAACTCGAAGAAGGCATTCCCATCATATAACACTGTATTCACGCTGCGGGCCAGAAAGCTGCCCCATGGTCGCCGAGAGGCATTTCAGGGAAGTGGAACCAGGCGATAACCCTGCACCGACAACCGCATCGCGGCCGCTCACCCGTTGGTAGCTTAAGTCGGTGAGGGTTCGTCAATGGGGGCACATTATATAACATACTTGCTTAGATGAAATTCATTATTATGATACAAATGGTATACCCATAATTGTGGGCTAAAATAATTAACTATCTAGGTACACGGAGGGGAAATATGCTATACGGACAACGAGTAACATTACGGCCTGTTGTTGAAGAAGATTGGGAACTACGATATGAATGGCTGTCCGATCCTGTAGTTAACCGAACGTTACCATCAGGAAGTGGTATGCCCCTAACACCGGAAGTGGTCAGAGAACGTACACGGAGGTACGCGCAAACAGATTCATCAGCTGTCTATTTTACCATAATAAAAGAAGACGGCATCCCGATTGGCAGTACCCAATTGTTTAAGATCCATCCTTGGTCCAAGCATGCTGAATTTGGTATTTGGATTGGGAACAAAATGGTATGGGGGCAAGGTTATGCAACAGAAGTGACAAGTGTTGTCCTGGATTTTGCGTTCGAGCGTTTAAACCTTCATAAAGTGTATTTGACGGTAGATGCTGATAATCCTGGTGCTATTCGGAGTTATGAAAAGGCTGGTTTCAAGAAGGATGGCATATTAAGAGACGAGGTCTATAAAAATGGTCAATATGTCGATCGTATAATGATGAGTATTTTGAAACATGAATATTTAAAGAAATCCAATTGTTCCCAATAAAAAGTGAAAGACACTAGAAAAAGGATATACAAGGTCTATTATATCAAAATTGTAAGATATTATTTAGTTGAAGGAATCCGAAAGCCAATCTTATAATTGAGATCAATGATGTCAGAGAAGTATCGTATTTCAGTGGTGATTCAGGAAGGCAAGTACGTCATATAACATTATCTTCACGCTGCGGACTCCGGACGCTGCCAACCTTAACCACATTGCTCATTTGGTACAAATGGGTAAACTCAAGCCGATCGTTAGCGAAGTGTATCCCATGTCGGTTAAGGGAGTCCAGCGTGCGCATCTCTCTAATCAAAGCGGCAGGACAAAAGGGAAAATAGTATTGGTCAACAACTAACAAAGAGAAGGTTATCTCAGTCTGCCTCTTTTATATAGTGCATCCCCACTTAAAAACTTGGCTATAAAAAGCACCCGGATATATATATCCGGGTGCTTTGTCATGCTATTCATAAATTCACAACTTGAAAATCGCTATCAGGATTTGGGCCAATACGATGATGTTTTTTCGATTTTGTGCGGCGGAAAGTGCGGTAATACGTATTCTCCTAGTTCTTGGATCACCTCATCAGCCGGACGCTTTCGAAAACCAAGGCGAATCGGTGTAGCTTTTTCATGTGGATCTTCTGCAAAGTCGAGATGCATCGGCATGGAAAATGGACCGAATTGAGTGTGATTTTGACGTTGGGCTCATGGGTTTATCGGCGAGCTCTTTATTTCCGGAAATAGATCGAAATTGAAAAGGAAACTGGTGAAAAGGGACAAGGAGCCGTTGTGGTTTTCTCCGAACTAGGCATTTGCACAGTCATTTAGTTATTCGCCTACGTATTATATATGGTCGATAAGGTGCGGTTTGTTGTACAGGGTCACCAGTCAGAGCGGTCTGCGACCGTCATTTGGGGTTCCGTCGAGACTTTAAGCTGCTCATCGGAGATGTGGAACGCGTTTCCCCTACACCCCCTTGAAGGACAAGGTAAGAATCGAACTTCTTAGAGAGAGGATTTGGATTGGGGAATAACTATTCTGCATCTTGTCTTCGATCTTTTCCCCGGTATGAAAGTGGTGTCCGTAGGGAAGAAGGCCAAATCCGCATGCCGGAAACTTCGAATCAAAACGATCAGGCATCTCAACCATCCGCGCCGGGCTGATATATTCCGGGAGCAGTTTGACTTTCTGTTTCCAAAAAGGTACGCCTCTGATCTGATGCGAACAGATGTATGGCGTAAATTGAAGTTTTGCCGCCTATAAGGCGGCGTTTTTATTTTTAGGATAATCATACTTTTTAGTTTATTTGCTGTTTTATTGCATGATTTATTTATCAACTAACGCTACATATGTTCTAGTGGATTTGATGAAACCATGGATCTTACTAAATATCTTATAAGAAATTCTTGAAATTTCAGAAATTTATCCGATAGGGGGGTGCTATTATACAACTACAAACAAAGATGAGGTGATGATATGCAAGCAAAATTGGCAGCGGACGCCATTCCCCTCTCCAAAAAGCGGAAGTCATGGATAAGGACGATACGAAAGTATAAAGTAATGTATGCTCTCTTATTGCCAGCTTTAATTTACTTTGCCGTACTCAAATACATTCCTATGGCGGGAATCATGATTGCTTTTAAAAACTATAACCTGGCTTTGGGACTATGGGATAGCCCATGGGTGGGATTTAAAAATTTTACGGATTTTATGAACGGCGTTTATTTCTGGGACATCATGGGAAATACGATTATCATATCGCTGTATAAGCTATTGTTCGGTTTCTCCGCTCCCATCGTACTTGCTTTACTCCTCAATGAAGTTTATAGCCAATGGTTTAAGAAAATCGTACAAACGATCACTTATTTGCCTCATTTTCTGTCATGGGTCATTGTTTATGGAATCTTGGTGGCATTATTAGCCCCAGGGGATGGTCTCTTTAACATGATTTTGAAGGAAATTGGTGTTGAACCCATCTCATTTCTAACGGAACCTGCCTGGGGCAGACTGCTGATCATCTTATCTGAAGTATGGAAGGATATTGGATGGGGAGCGATATTGTACCTTGCAGCATTAGCAGGAATCGATCCAAGCTTATATGAAGCGGCTCGAATGGATGGCGCTTCCAAATGGAGACAGCTCTGGCATATCACTTTACCTGGCATTCGAGGTGTCATTATTCTGATGCTGATCCTTAAATTAAGCCATATTCTGGATGCTGGCTTTGACCAAATATTCATGTTTGCCAACACCTTTAACCAGGAGAAGATCGACATTATCGACACATGGGTATACCGTGAAGGGTTGGAGCGTCTTAAGATTGGCTTGGCTACTGCTGTAGGATTGTTTAAAGCTGTCATCGGATTTGTTTTAGTGTTGGCAGCGAATAAGCTCGCCAAAAAATTCGATGGGCAAATTTGGTGAGGTGGTTTTTAAAATGATCAATTTGACAATCGGGGAAAAAGTCTGGCAAGCCGTCGTTTATGTGATTCTTATTTTTCTATCCCTACTTTGCTTACTACCTTTTCTATATGTGGTTGCTGTCTCAGTGACGCCAGAATCGGAAGTGTTAAGAAAAGGGATTGTTATTATACCAGAATCCTTTACCTTTATAGCCTATAAAGAAGTATTCATTTCTCATGGTATCGGGCAGGCGTATAAAATTACATTGTTTCGAACGATTGTAGGCACTGCGTTAAATGTGTTTTTTACGGTAATCGCGGCGTACCCGTTATCCAAAAAATATTTGCCGGGTCGCAGTCCGTTTTTACTATTCATTGTGTTTACCATGATGTTCAGTGGGGGGTTAATTCCAACTTATTTACTAATCCGCTCTCTCGGATTGCTAGACAGTCCGTGGGTATTGATTATTCCAAATCTCATTAGTGCATTTAATCTGGTGATTATTAAAGGCTTTTTCGAGCAATTGCCTGGCGAAATCGAGGAATCAGCGAGGGTTGACGGTGCAAGTGAGCTTCAGTCGTTATGGCGGATCATTTTACCCCTGTCTTTGCCCGTCCTTGCCACTATTTCCTTGTTTTACGCCGTCGGCCATTGGAACAGTTATTTCGATGCTATTGTTTACATCAATGATTCGAACCTCATGCCACTTCAAGTTGTCTTGCGCAACATTCTGCTTAACGTCGCAACACAAAGCGCTGATTCGATTGCCAATTCCGGAGCAGTTAGCACATTCGCTGTGCAAATGGCCGCTGTCGTCGTGACTACGGTTCCGATTTTGATGGTTTATCCATTTATGCAGAAGCATTTTACCAAAGGTGTGCTCTTGGGATCAGTTAAAGGTTAAAAGGAATTGCAACCTAAGTTATTACGGGGAAACCGTGATAATATATAAGCAAAAGGAGAGGTCAATATGCAGCGTAAAAAGATTTCATTTGCTATTCTGACGGCAATAGTTGGTTTAGGAACGGTATTGTCAGGATGTGGGGAACAGGGAGAAGTTACCTCGACAGCTTCGAGTAATTCGCAAGGTCAGTCCAGCCAATTTGAAACCAAAATGAAAATTTCAATGTTTAACCAAGGTACTTTCAATGCTGCTGCTCCGATACCCCCACGTGATGAAGATATTCAACGCCAAATGTTAGAAAAAGAGATGAACATCGACTTGGATATGATGATTCCTCAAGCTGGGCAGGCAACAACCAAACTGAATACGCTCATTGCAGGCGGGGATATTCCAGATTTGATCTTCTTGAAGAGCCGTGCTGATCTCGCACAATATTATGACCAAGGCGTTCTTGCGGATTTGACACCGTATCTGGATCAATTTCCTGAATTACAGAAACGTTTTAGCGACGACTCCTGGGAGGCGATGTCCTATCAAGGAAAAACCATTGGAGTTCCAGGCTATGATAATGTAAACGGTATCAGTCGAAGCTTCTTCATCCGCAACGATTGGCTGAAAAAGCTGAATATGGAAGTGCCAACGACACCTGACGAGCTGTTTGAAGTTATGAAAGCCTTTACAGAGAAAGACCCGGACGGTAATGGCAAGAACGATACGTACGGATTCATCGGCGGTATGAATAAAGAAGGCAATCTGCAAACCTACGGCTTCGATAGCTTGATGTGGATGTTTGGCGTCAATCCTCCTTCAGCCGTTGAAGTGAAAGATAATGAACCGGTATTCCTATTTATCGATCCCAAAATGAAAGAGGCGCTTGCTTACATTAATAAAATGATGGCAGCCAATGTGGTAGACCCAGACTGGGTGACGATGAATTCGCCTGAGTTGTTGGACCAGAAGTTATTTAAGGGTAAAGTTGGCTTCATGATCAGAGATGCCCGGAGGCTGGAGCCGGATTATCAGCAGAAAATGAAAGAAATCAGTGGAGAGGTGCCGGAATGGATCGTCATTCCTCCGATGAAAGGTCCTTACGGTGATCAAATTGTAGAGAGAAAATCGTTCCAAGGCAATTCATGGGCCATATCCGCGAAAGCGGATAAGGACAAAATCATTCGGATCTTGTCCATGCTGAATTATCTCTTTACGGACGAAGAAGCCTATCCGAACTTTGCATACGGAATTAAAGGGATTCATTGGGATGTGGTGGACGGCAAGATCAAAAATAAAACCTCCGAATTATCGAAGGAAATGAAGGAAAAGTACCTGTGGGTCGATCATTATAGAATGCCGCGCCGTGGTGATGATGCTGAGTATTTTAGCTTCCAGAATCCGAAGACGGCAGAAGCATTCAAGAACAATCAGCAATATGTGGGGCCAACGTTGCCCGGAAATTTATTGACCCCAGACCCCAGCGATACCTTGGATGCTGACCGCCAACGTTTCATTAATGAAAGCTTGGTTAAATTTATGACGGGCAAAGAGCCTCTTTCGAGCTGGGACAATTTCCTCCAAACGCTGGATACCAAGTTTGACATGCAGAAATATAAGGATTCAGCAATCAAGCAATTTAAAGAAGCCGGCCTTATCAAGTAAAATATAAACGAAGAGAGTGGCTATTCGTAGCCCTCTCTTTATTGTCATATGCTATTCTTAGTTTACTATGGAAGTAAAAGGAAGATGATCGATGCGAAGAAGATTCAGCTTGCCTTTAAAATTATTTTTTATCGTATTTGCATTTGTATTAAGCTGTATCATCTTGATAAGTCAATTGTCTTATCGCTATGTCCAAAAGGAAATACGAACCAATGACCTTTATTACACCAACCAAATACTTGACAAGGTAGACCAGTATTTCACCGTTAATTTTTCCTCCTTCCAGACGATCCTGTTCTCGGTCGAAACATCGGTAAAAGCCAACATTGATAATACAGAAGTGATTAAAAAGCAATTAAGAGAGCTGTATGAACTCAACAGTAATTACGTCAGTAATATTTATTTGATCAAAAGCGATTTATCCATTCTAGGGGGAAGTACACCTACCCGAATATTCGATGAACCCTTATCGGAAAGAGAGCCTTTGTTTGATGCGGCTGACAAGAACAGAAGGACTACCTTTGTTAGTGATCCTTACAAATCCAAGTATTCCGGCTGGACAGTTACGATGGTTCGATTTCTGAACGGAGCTCCGTTTCCTATGGCTATTGCGGTAGATTTGGATCTAAATGCCATTGAAGAGACCTTGTTCAAGATTAATAAACAGGAACAAATGAATCTGGCTCTGATCACCGAATCGGGTCAAATTATTGCCGGATTTTCTGAGAATAAAGGACTACTGCTGAATATTCAAGATCATACGTTTTCAATCGGAGAAACGTCAGCGGAACAAATTCTGGATACGACAGAAACAAGTCTTCAACTGCATACCAAGGATGGCGTTCCGGTCTACCTTCTGAAAAAACCGACGGAGAAATTCAACTGGACCATGATCTCGATCAACGATGAATCACGCTTGAAAGCAGCTTTGTCCAGATTGGAAACCTATTATATCGAGCTGCTAGCTGCAGGTCTTCTCTTAAGTTTGTTCATTTCTTTTTTTATTGCCAAATATATTAGGAATCCACTCTATGCGCTCAAAACAAAAATGAAGCGGGTGGAGCAAGGCTTCCTCACAACGACCATAACGATTAACCGAAACGATGAGTTTGGTGATCTTTCCCGAGCCTTCGATCGGATGCTGCAGCAAATTGTTGAATTGATTCGCCGAGCGGAGCTTCATAATGAGCTTGAGCGGAAGCTGGAGATCCAAGTGCTGCAGTCTCAAATAAACCCTCATTTTCTGTATAACACGCTTGGTTCGATCAGCAATGTTATACGTCTCGGACAAATAGAGAAAGTTGATGTTGTGATTGGGTCGCTCATTTCATTATTGGAATACGGAATAGATGACGCTTCAGAGAAGGTTTCCCTACGCCAGGAATTACGAAATGTAGCGGACTATATCGAGATCCAGAACATCCGGTATAACAGAAACTTCCACTTGATTGAACATATCGAAGCAGGGTTAATGGATTTTCCGGTTTTTCGAATGCTGCTGCAGCCCCTTGTGGAGAATAGTATCTTCCATGGTTATAACGGAGGAGAGATCGAAGGCCCGATTACAATTCATGCGTACAAGGAGGGCGGCATCGTCATCATAGAAGTCGTTGATCAAGGCGAGGGAATTCCAGCCGATCAAATAAAGCATATTTTAATTTCAGAACCGAGTGATGTGGAAGTAAAAAGGAAAAGAATCGGGTTAAATAATATTCATGGCCGAATAAGACTTCACTACGGAGAGCAATTCGGACTGCAAATCATTAGCATACCTAAGGAAATAACCCGTGTACGCGCCTTATTCCCGGCAGACTTGCAAAAAGGAGATGCATAATGGTGAGAGACTATACCTGCTTCATTGTTGACGATGAAGACCTAATCATTCAAAGATTGGAATTGTTTTTTAATGAGCTCTCCCATAGGGATAGGCGATTTGTTCTCGTGGGAAAAGCGAATAATGGGCTGAATGGGATCGAGGAGATTTTAAAACTTAAGCCGGATATCGTCATATCCGATATCGTTATGCCGCGAATGGATGGAATCTCCATGATTGAGCAGCTAAAGGTGGAGCTCCCCCATACCCAATACATACTTTTGACCGCCTATTCGTCCTTTGAATACGCCCAGCGAGCTATTCATGCCAATGTATTGGAGTACATTGTAAAGGTTCCGCTAAAGGAAGTGGATTTGGATCGAGCTTTAGATAAGGCAGCCGGAATTTTAAATGAGTTTAAGAAAAAAGAAGCGGAATTTCAATCGTTAAACGTATCCGTGCTTGAAAATAAATATAGAGTCCGCAAGCAATTTTTTAACGAGCTGATCAGAGGCGAAATTCCTTCTCATCGGGCATCGGATTTTGCCAATCGCATGCAGTTTCATTTCTTTCAAGCCAACTATTGCTGCTTCATCGTTGAAATGAATACGTATGAAAGTTTCCGAAACGAATACTCTGCCGCAGATCAAAACATCTTGAAATATGCGATTACGAATATCATCGAAGAAACGGTGATGAATGGTGGCAGTGGCGTAGCTGCGGATCTGTCCGATAATCGTTTTATTGGCTTTTTATCCTGGGAAAATAACCGCAGTGATATGGAAACGGAATATGCTTGCCAATCCTTGGGAGGGCAGATCGTCTCCCATTTGCATCAATATTTGAATCAAAGGGTATCCGTCGCTTTTGGAGGTCCGTACCGAGGCTGGGAATCGATCAAACAAGCGTACACGGAAGCTAAAAATGTGAGTGACGATTTCTATTATCATACAGAGAAAGTAGTAAAAACACCCATGCATCGGTTCCAATATCATAATGACAAAAAATCAGACTTTCAGCAGAAGCTGGCTGATTTTCTGATATGTTTGAAAAGAAAGATTTCCAAGGAAGAGCTGGACAATGCACTCGCCGAACTGAACCAATTCGTTACGGACCATAAAATCCACAAATCCATCATGGCGCCAATGATCAGAGACTTGTACAGAGACATTACCAAGAAGTTTAAATCGGGGAACAAGCTGCCCACGGAAGCAGCAGAATTCCCCATGGAATTTATGGCATTTCAGGAGCAGCTTGCCTATATTGGCGACTTCACATTCGAGTACGTACACGCTGGCCAACTATTACATCGTGCAGAAATCATGAGTGCTATGCATTTTATAGAGAAAAACCTGAAACAGCGTTTAACGCTCGAGGCGATTGCCGAGGAAGTGAATCTAGCTCCATCGTATTTTAGCAGCTTATTCAAAAAAACAATGAATGAAGGCGTGATCAGCTATATCAACCGTAAAAAAATCCAACTAGCTCTCGAACTATTAAATGCTAAGGATTATTCTTTGTTGGAATTGTGCGAGGAAGTAGGCATTGTCAATGAAGGTTACTTTTGCAAACTATTTAAAGAATATACGGGGGATACCCCTAAGCAGTACCGGATAAAAATGACACGCTATGAAACCAAATAAGGATGCTAAAAATGTATGATTTTTTCGCGAAATCCTGTAAAAAAAAGAGGACCAAAACCATTACCATGATAGAAGCATCTAATCATGGAGGTTATCAAAATGGAGCTTATACAAGCAGATGTAACCGTCGTAGGCGGAGGTATTGCCGGAATATGCGCTGCCATTGCTGCCGCACGCCAAGGGCTGCTGGTTTCACTTATTAATGATCGGCCGGTTCTTGGGGGAAATGCGAGCAGCGAGGTCAGGGTTCATATCAACGGGTCGGCATATCTCGGAAACAGTCCATCCTATTATGCTCGCGAGGGCGGGTTGGTGGAAGAACTCAAGCTCAAGATCTTTCATTATAATCCGTTATACAACAAGAAGCTTATGCTTTCGCTTTCGGATACGGTCTTGCTCGACATGGTTTATGATGAGCCTAACATTTCTCTGTTCCTAAATACATGTGTGCATGAAACGGGCATGGAGAACGGCAGAATTAAATGGGTGGAGGGCCTTCAATTAGCTTCCGAAAGAAAATTTCGTTTTGAAAGCCCAACCTACATCGATTGCTCCGGCGATGGAATTGTTGGATACCAAGCAGGTGCTCACTTCCGATGGGGAAGAGAGGCGAAGCATGAATATAAGGAGGAGTTGGCTCCAGAAGTGGCGGATCATTACACCATGGGCGATACGATTCTGTTTCAAGCCCGTGACGTAGACTATCCCGTTCCTTACAAAAGACCAGGCTTTGCGTATGACATTACGAAGTTGGCCTTTTTCGATAGTATCAGAAAAGGCTTAAACCATCGGTCTTTTCCGAGGAAAATCAACGGGCTTGGCGGACTGTGGTGGCTGGAATACGGCGGACATATGGATATTATCAAGAATAATGAAGACATCGCCTTGGAACTGCGAAAATTGGTGTACGGGATTTGGGATTATATCAAAAATAGCGGCGAGTTTGATGATGTGGACAATCTCATCTTGGATTATGTATGCCCGATTCCCGGTAAGCGGGAGTCGAGGCGGTTTATAGGGGAGCACATGTTGTCTCAGAACGATCTCACAGCAAAGCCTCATTTCGATGATGCGGTATCCGTCGGAGGCTGGTATATGGATCTGCATGCGAACAAAGGCATCTACGATGAGGGGCCGGCTACAGCGTGGAATTTTGTGCCGGGATTGTATAATATCCCTTTCCGCAGCTTATTTTCACGAAATATCCCTAATCTCATGTTCGCTGGGCGCAATATAAGCGCTACCCATGTGGCTTTTGGATCGACAAGGGTCATGGCAACCTGCGGTTGTATGGGGCAGGCCGTAGGAACGGCAGCTGCGTTATGCTTAAAATACGAGGCCGACCCCGCGGCCATAGTCAAATCCCATATGGGTGAGCTTCAAGCGCAGCTGCTTCGAGATGGGCAAACGATTGTAGGGCTTCAAGAGCAGTTGGATCCTTATTTTGCTGACGGATTAACGATGCATGCCTCGTCTCAGCGAAGCTATGATAATGTTCATCCAACCGAAGAGATCTCCTTGGAGAAAGCGTTATGTTTGGTCTTGCCGATTCAGACATCCGTGGCTGAAAGCGTGCGGATCAAAATTAAAAATAGATCCGAGCATTCGGAAAATTTGCAAGTGAAGCTGTTTGGCGGGGAGCGGAAGGAAAACTATATTCCCACAAGCGGGCTGAAAGACTACCGCTTGGTTATTTCAGGGGGTCACGATGACTGGATTACGCTGGACCTGGGCTGCGAGAAACCGGCTGATGACAAGGTCTACATCGTTTTGGAAGGCCCGGCGAGCCTTGCCGTATACGGCAATGAAGAGAAAATAACAGGGGCAGTCAGCTTTCATTATAGACCGGAAGAGCCGTCCAGGCTGAAGAAGCTTAATAAGAACATTTGCTTCAAAGACCTATTGCCATCCCAAAATATGTATAGCCCTGAGAATGTCGTCAACGGCTTCTCCAGACCTTATGGTCTGCCAAACATCTGGATTTCTGAACGTACGGAAGGACAGGAATGGTTGGAATTTGGTTTTGCAAGCCCCAAGAATCTGGATGAAATCCATCTTGTGTTCAACTCGCAGCTGAATTTGGAGCATTTCGACGATCCGATCGAGCCACTTATCCAAGATTATGATGTGACCTTAACCTTAGAAGACGGAACCGAGAGTGAAATTAATATCCGTGGGAATTATCTTTCGTTGAATAAACATCAGGTGCATGCAAAAGGGGTAACCCGAATCCGGTTTGATTTCTGTGCAACGTATGGTTCGGCTTATTATGAAGTGTTTGCAGTAAAATTTTTTGCTCCTAAAACGCTAAGTGAGGCCAGGTGAAGTCGCGATGAAGGAATTTTCCCCACGAAGAGGGCTCCCTAATGTCATTCAGAAGTTGGAAAATGGGGAAACCGTAACTATTGTCTATTTCGGTGGCAGTAATACGCGTTCTGAAGGATACAGGGTCATGACGGCGGATTGGCTTCGAGGACAATATCCCAATGCGGATATCCGCTCTGTGAACGCAGGCATTGATGGGACAGGATCGGACCTCGGCTGCGCCCGTTTGGAGACTGATGTACTGCGTCATCAGCCTGATCTCGTGTTTGTTGAATTTGTTGGTAACGATGGCGGAGTTCCGGAGTCCAAGGCGCGGATCGAAGGAATTGTCCGACAGATCCGCAAGCGGAGCCGGTTTACCGATATCCTGTTCGTATATACGCTGAAGGAGCGAGATGTGGCCCTATTTCAGTCTGGAGAATACCAGAAGGGAGCCATTATGCAAGAGGAAGTCGCGGACTATTACGGCATTCCTTCGATTCATCTGGGCGTAGCAGTCAGTCAATTAGTTTCGGATGGAAAGCTCATTTTCACCTCAAGGGCAGACGTGTCCATTCCCGGAGCCGTTATTTTTACGCATGATTCGATCCATCCGACGATTCCCGAAGGACACCAGATTTACACGGATACAATCACCCGGTCGTTTGAGAAAATCAGCGAACTTCGAGATCGCGTAGGAAAGATCGAACATCACTTGCCTCAGAATACTTTGGTCCCGGCCAATCCTTGGGAGTATGCGACCATGCTGCCATTGGAGAGTCTTACTCATTTTTCCGCAGGATGGTCTTACATGACCCCCGATAATTTTGCTTTAGTGCGCGAATACGATTGGTTGTTTCCTGGTCTATGGCGAGCAGTCGATCCCGGAGAGACGATCACAGTGGAGTTTGAGGGGACCCACATCGGATTATTCGATATCGGGGGCCCGGATTCTGGCAGATTGAAGGTGTCGGTGGATGGAGGGGAACCCTTCCTTATCGATCGATTCACACCCTATAACGACCATAATCGAAATCAGTATGTTTTCTTACCTGAGCTACCGAATGGGAAACATACGGTTCGCTTCGAAGTTGACCACAAGAAGACAGACAAAGCGGCCGTGTTTGAGGCAAGCGGCAATGAAAGAAGTATGGAGCATGTTCGGCAGCATCCCGCTTGGTATGATCAAACGGTCATTCAGATTGGAAAGCTGCTATTGGTGCAGCCGCCATTATAATTGATTTTTCCACTTGGAAGACCTACATTCTATCTGATTGCAATGGAGCGATCAATTCGAATGTAGGTTTCTTTTTTACTTAAAATCTTATAAGAAATTCTTGAAATGAAAGAAATTTCACGGTGATATGGCATGCTATGATAAAACGACGGAGCGGGATTAGCCAGAAGGATAAGGCTAATTGCTTCTTTACATCTTCGAACAAAGGAGGGCATTATTATTTTGAAAGCGTTATCAAACTAAGGGAGGCTGTGAGTTGTATGGTCAAAAGGAAGCTGTTTTTCTTCATCGTTTTCATGTTGACGATAGTAGTTCCTTTCAGCCTGATCGGAATAAGGGCCGCTTATGCGGAAACCTTACCTTATCAGACGATTATCATTGATGACGGGAGCATCACGATCAATGATGTTGTGACACCTGATGCGGGTAACGCCAATAACGGGTTCTCCGCTCCTTATTGGACCACAAGCGCAGGAGTGAAGGGATACAATAATTCCAGTTCAAAATATACGGATGCCGTAGGTAGAAGCATCACATGGAATCCACGCTTGGAAGCAGGGACGGCGAGAATATCGTTCTATAAGCTTGACTGGGCGGATAAAGCAGATAGTAATGTGAAGATTGAAATTGTTCATAACGGGATTACGGATATCAAGTTTATGGATCTTAGACCTTCGTCGGGTCCATCGGTCGGATGGGTTGATTTGGGGGAGTATGAATTCAGTGGTGATGATTCCGAATTTGTCAGGCTGACTCGAACGCAACCTACGACGGGCACGATTATTACTCGGGCCGATGCAGTCAAGTTCGAAGGAAATATCAGGCAGCAAGCACCGCCGTTGCCCCCGCTGCGGAGCCGCACATTAGCGAATCTCAGTTACACGGAAAAGGGCAGCATCGAAAATGATAACTATAAGGCGACCTTCTATGAAGCAGCATGGGATGGGGGCAAATCCATCGTTCGTGACATGTTCTACAGGAACACGGACACAGGAAACTGGATGCCAATAAATAATGTGTCGGAAAGACTTGAGGAGCAATGGGTTTTATTGGATGGGAATGCAGGGAGCCGAACCAATTACTACGATACGATGAACAAACGCTGGATTACATTCGACGGGATCACTTTTCCCGACAGCCAAACGGCGGTATTGACCGATTCTTCGCATGGCAGTGATTACGATTTTGAAGTGAACTGGTCCATGGCAGGGGATAAACCTGATGTTTCCTTCGCCTTTACGCCTCGCCGCGATGGCAATTATGTGATTGGATATCAGTCCTTCACAACAGAGGTAGTCTCTGGCATCAATGAAGTGTTAAATGGATTTAGGTCGCACGCCAAAATGGTAGGTACGGTAGAATCAACAAGCTTGAGGGAACTGAGCGCTCCAATGAGTCTGGTTGAGAAGAATGACAGTTCGGGGAATCCATTGACGTATGGAGTATTTGTACCTTCGCAAGAGCTTCCGGTTGAGTTTGAACCGACGGGAGGCGTTACGAAACAACGGCTTGGCATGAGCCTAGTCAACAATGAAGGCAGCGTGCAGCCAATCCTGTATGCTCCTCAATTAGGGACTTATTCGCAAATGACCGCAGAAAGCACCTATCAATTTCATATGGGGTTAATCGCTCAAAAAAGCAATCTTTATGAGTCCTATGCGGATATTCTTCGCAACGAGTACGGTTACTCGGCATACCGGGAAAATGTCTCAGACCAGTCGCTTACTGACGCGATGTTCAATATGATCGATCTACTTAAGATTGACCCGCAAGGGGACGACTCTGTTCAGTATGTCCCGTCACCCAGTGGGTGGTGGAGCCGTGCCAAGGGCTTTATTGATATCGAGAACGAGGATAGCGTTCGAACAAGCTCGAATGCGGTTCTTCTGGGGGCTTATTATTTGACCGGGGATGACCAGCTTTACGATACGAGAGCATTGCCCTCCGTCCAGTATGGCGTATCGCGAAATGGCATAGGTTGGTCGCCGACGCAGAAGAAAGTATACGGCGTGCCTTCGTTATGGAAAATGGCCACCCTGCCATTCGATGTTTCAAGCGTCGCCGCTGTTAATCAGATGATGGGCACTTCGGCAGGAATTGGGGCGCTGGCACAGGAAGAGTACCTCGTGCGTGATCCTGACCAGAAAGACCGCGGTCCTGTCATTCAGCCCCTGATGATGTATCGTATGACGGGAGATGCGCAGTATTTGCAGGCTGCCAAGGATGCAGCCGACAGCTATATCATGCAGCATATCGATACGCCTGCATCCGTGAATGTGAGCAAAAATGAGTTCATTTATTATTATAGCAAGCTGTGGATGGAGATTTTGGAGCTTTACGAGGAAACTCAGGATCCCAAATACTTGAATGCTGCATATAAGGAAGCCAAACGGTATGCAACCATGTTCGTTGCTCGTCCGGTTCCTGAAGGTACCGTTACAATTCCGCAGCCCGAGACGTATAATTACGCGGAATCGTTCCATTGGCCAGAAAGCGGTAAATACCAGTATCCTAGAACCAAGCTCCCAGAAGATATAGCCGGAGGCGTACAAGCGGATCGTTGGCTTGTTTCACCGAGCGGATTGACGTTTGAGGCGGGAAGTACAACCGGCTATTATCGGATGAATGCCCAGGAAGCCCCATTCATGCTGAGGTTGTCGCTCTATACAGGTGATAAACTGCTGCAGGATATTGCTCATAATGCGGTTATTGGTCGATCTTCCAGTTACCCGGGTTATTACTATAAGGGCTTCGCCGTTAGCCAACTTGAACCGGATTTTCCTCTGGAAGGCCCAAGCGGGGCTACATCCATCTATTATCACCATATACCGGGGCAGCTCGGGCAAACGATGGATTATTTGATCAGCGAACAATCGTTGAAATCGAACGGGAGTATTACATTTCCTTCCGTATTCGAAACGAATTTTTTATGGTTCAAATATCACCTCTATGGGAATAAACCAGGTCATTTTTATGGTAATTCGGACGTTTGGCTCTGGATGCCCAAGGGGATTATTAAGACTAATCATCCTCAATTGAACTGGATAACGGGTGAGAGCGGGGATAAATTCTACATCGGGCTGAGCAACGCATCGTCAGATGAAGTTCACACTCCGATCGAATTGAATGAACAAATCATTGGGTTCAACCCGGCACAAGATTATACCGTAACGATCATCCGCGATAATGGCACACCAGAACAAGCGGTTATGAGTGGCGGAATCATTCAAGCCACGGTTTCAAGCAAGGGAATAACTGCTATCATTGTAGAAGGACTCAACATTGATGTGCCGCTGCACCAGGTCAGAACTGCTGATACATCGGATGCAAGCTATTTCTTCGATATTCACAGTCCAATCGATGCAGTTAAAGGTATGCTGATCGTCAAGCCTGACGAAACGGTTTATGATGCTTATGTGCAGGCCAAAACGACGAAACCAGCGACAATTCATTATTCCTTGGATGGCGGGGCTACGTATACAACCATCCCAGATACGATCTATCCGATGGAATGGTCGATACGGGTGAACGATTTATCCCAAACCTTCACGTATTATGTGGAATCGGAAGGGAAACAGACCCGCAAGCGGACACTCTATCTGCCTGATCAGGTAACGGAAACTCCAGTCCAACCCGACGGACAGGATGGTTCATCTATCATTGTGGATAATACGGAGGCGGAGGCAGAAGGCGTCTGGATAAGGGATACGACGGCTGACAACTATTACTATGATAACTATGTGTATGCCAAATCGACGGCCGGCACAGCGACAAGCAAAATGAAATGGCGGCCGGAGCTGCCGGAAAGTGTAACTTACAGTGTGTATTACAAGATTCCGCAAATAACAGCTGCGAGTGAAAACTGGGCAACGAATGCCTCATTTACCGTTCATTATAGCGGGGGCTCCGAGACGGTTACTATTGATGAGACAACGGCAAATGGAACTTGGGTGCACCTAGGGGATTATCCTTTTGCGGCAGGCGATAGCGGCTACGTGGAACTTACCAATAAGGCCAACAAGACCAGGGTCGTTGCTGATGCGATCATGTGGGTGGACCCAAACAGAATACCGCAATTGGAGTCGGTGGTGATCCAATCTGATCGAAATGAGCTGCAGATGACTCAAAACGCACAACTGAGTGTAACCGGTTATTTGGATAACGGTTTGATTGGTGATCTGACACAGGCCAATGTGCAGTATTTCGTGGATCGTACGGATCTGGCTGAAGTGGATAGCAGCGGTAGGTTGACTCTTCTCAATCTCGATGGGGAAACGGATCACATTGAGGTATGGGCCACTGTAACGATTGACGGAGTGACCTTAACAACGCCGCCATTGACCATAACGATCAAGGACTTAACGGTTATCGTGGACAGTACAGATACAACGGGGTTATACACGACAGAAGGGTCTTGGAGTCAAAGCAATTTAGCCGGATACAAAATTGGGGTTAAGTCCCGTTACACTACAGTTCAAGGATCATCAGCAACGTGGAAAGGCCAGTTTCCAGAGGGGAAATATACGGTCTCCATCTACAAGCTCGTCCATACGACGGCAAACGATAATCATGTCAAAGTGGAAGTGAAACATCAGACGGGTACCGAGGTGACGTATATCGATGCAACGGTCGGCTCATCGGGTTGGGTTAATCTAGGAACGTTCGACTTTACGGGAGACGGTAGCGAGTATGTTCGTTTAACCAGGGAGACTCGAACAACGGTAGATCCGCCAACGCTTCCTGCCGATATGATCTATACGAGGGCTGATGCAGTCAAGTTCGAACGGCATTCTGTTAGTCCGGAGCTGCTTGCAAATGAGTCGCCAGGTAAACCAACACTTTCCGAATAATAGCGGTGTTGAGGTGAATCCCGGCAAACCTGTGTTGTCCAGCGACAACTGGGATCTTGGTGGGAACTATACCAAGTGCTCTATCGGCATTACACAAATTTCTGGGAGATCTCCTGGCATTTATTAATATCGCAGTGAGTATATGAATGAAAGTGGAACAACGGTACGTGATATTATACAAATTATTGTAAAATAACCCTAAGAGCTGAGTGGATGAGAACGATCCATTCGGCTTTTTTATTTCTTGGAATTTAGTATTGAACTATGCAAAATGCTTGTAAACGATGATGTAATAAGACAGCGCATTTTGGAACAAATGCCGGAGCATCCGACCGTGTTTAATCTAATCTTTCAAGGCTCACAAAGGCACTGAGTCAGAGGGAATATGGATGGAGGATTCATTCGAACCAAAACGTTTTTTTTGCGTCATACTCCGATGATTCACTAAGGACTCTCATAGGTCAGCATTTTGAAGAGTTCTATTTTAATGCTATACCATTAAAAAATGGTTCACTTCATTTTCAATCACTTATCTTAAAGAGGGCCTTTATTATTGGAACTTTATTCCTTCTTTCACTAAACTAAAAGAGTCGATTAAATGGAAAGGGTTTGTAGATACAGTCGTGATAGGCAAGGAACGCAGCAGCAACGCTATTCCCTTTAGTAACACCGTTACTTATACAACATATTTTACGCTTTCTTAAAACCGCCGTAATGGTGGTTTTTGTTATAATAAGATTATCTTTCAAGAAAAAGGAGTATATCTATTGAATCTTGCTGTTCCCGTTACACAGTCACAATTGATGCAGATATTGCTTAACGTTTCCGTTATTCGCCCTGTCTTTATTTGGGGTACCCCAGGGATTGGAAAATCAGCTTTAGTTGAATCATTTGCAGATCAAGTCGGACTTCCATGTGTTTCACTTTTAGGCTCTCAGCTTGCGCCAGAAGATATTATTGGCGTACCTCAGATCGTTGACGGCAAAAGTCAATTTTGTCCACCCAAAATGATTGCTCGCAAGGAACCTTACTGTTTATTTTTGGACGAACTTAATGCTTGTTCGCAAGAAGTCCAAAAAGCTTTTTACAGTCTTATTCATGAGCGTCGAATTGGTGATTATCATCTTCCAGAAGGCTCGATTGTAATCGGTGCCGGCAACCGTGCGCAAGATAGTGCAATTGTAAAACCGATGTCCTCTGCGCTCATTAATCGTATGTTTCATGTCCAACTTAATGTATCGTTTCAAGATTGGATTTCTTGGGCGTACGAAAACGAAATTCATCCGATAGTTATTGAATATTTAGAGTCTCGCCCCGACCATCTGTGGAGTGCCCCTCCGAAAACGGAAGAACCGTTCTCCACGCCAAGGTCCTGGCATATGCTATCTGATGCACTTCGCGAGTTTGGCGATAATTTATCACCAGAAGTGGTCGGTATTTTATCGGGTGGTTCTTTAACTCCTGCTCATGCAACACAATTTAAAGCTTTTTACAAAAATCTAAGTGGTAAATATCAATTAAATGCTATTTTAGAGGGCAAAATTTCATTTCCGTCTGCTGCAGAAGATCGTGATGTTCTCTATTTTCTGGCTCAATCTTTTCGAGCACAAATTATTAAAGAACTTCCTGCTCGAAAAGATGATATCAGTGGGAATCATAGGCAGTTTGCTCATACGGTGAAAAAATTGATTAAAGATTTGTCTACCATTAGTTTTGAAATTGCACAGCTCGTTGTTGCGAAAAATGAACAATCCTCTAATATTCCTGACTGGCTAATGGTGGAAATTGTTCGTGACTTACCACGGCTCGCCGTTAAAGATAAGGGGTAATGATGTCAAAAAAATCGACACCTGTAAATCCAGCTTTAAAACAATTCCAAGCAGCAGTAGAGATAATTGAAAACCATCCTATATTTTCGCCTTTATGTTCAAGAACCAGTATTGTCCATCGTGATAGGACCCCTTATCCAATAAATGGTTGGGCAACTGTTACAAAAGGTGGATATATTTACACGCACCCTAAACGCCGAGGCGAAACCTCGGAGTGGGTCTATGTGCTTGCTCATTGTTTGTTGCATTTAGGACTTGGTCATTTGAAAACGAAAGATCATCCAGTGGCATGGAATGCAGCTTGTGATTTATACATTGCCAAATTTCTTGCTGATTTAAAACTAGGAACACCTCCTTCTGATATGGAAACACGGACGGATATGACCGTAAAGGATGAGGAGTTTCTTTATGAGCAATTTTGTGCACGGGGCGTTCCGGAAGTTTTGAAATATTTTGGCACAGCAGGTGTAGCAAGTTCGGATATGGATGTTCGGGATACAGCAGCGCGTAGCTATTGGAGGGGAGAACCCGAATGGGAAAAATACTTTGCAATTGGGTTATCTAACGCGGTCACAAGTGCTGTAAGTGTTGCAGGAGGTTACTCCGCTTCCCTGACAGATTCTACGAGTGTTAAAAGTGCTGCACAGCGGGCAAAACGGTGGTTCATGGACCGTTATCCATTGCTCGGCGCACTTGCTTCCGGTTTTTCAATTATTGAAGACCAAGCTATCTGCCAAAGATTAAGCATTTCCGTTACGGCTATTGATGTTGTAGAACGCGAAATTTACATGAATCCAGCAGCTGGATTAACGGACGAAGAATGTATTTTTGTGATGGCGCATGAGTTATTACACGCAGGTCTACAGCATCATGAACGCTGCCAAGGTCGCGATCCTTATTTGTGGAATGTCGCTTGTGATTATGTCATCAACCTTTGGTTGGTTGAAATGCAAGTTGGTGAATATCCTAATATCGGTCTGCTTTTAGACCCAGAGTTGAAAGGTTTATCTGCAGAATCGATTTACGACAAAATGGTTGGCGATATTCGCTTATATAGAAAACTAGCTACGCTTCGTGGCAATGGATTAGGCGATATGATTGGCAAAGGTGATCCGTCGCTCTGGGATGTTCGAAATGGGCAAACGCTTGATGATTTTTGCAAGAATGCTCTTCAACAAGGTTTAATGTATCACGAAGAACAAGCTAGGGGTTTACTTCCTTCTGGGCTTGTTGAAGAAATTAGAGCACTTGGTCAACCACCGATTAAATGGGATGTTGAGCTTGCCAAATGGTTTGATTCATATTTTTCTCCACTTGAAAAAACGCGGTCCTATGCCCGTGTCAGCCGTCGCCAATCATCAACGCCAGATATCCCAAGACCTCAATGGGTTTACAGCGGTTCATCTGAGGATGGACGTACGTTTGGTGTGATTTTGGATACGTCTGGTTCAATGGATAAAAAATTGCTCGCTAAGGCGCTTGGTGCTATTGCTAGTTACGCGCAAGCTCGAGATGTACCATTTGCTCGTCTTGTGTTCTGCGATGCAGCTCCTTACGATGCGGGTTATGTTGCCCCAGAGACAATCGCAGATCGTGTTCAAGTCAGAGGTAGAGGGGGAACCGTTTTGCAGCCTGCGATTGATTTAATCACTCATGCTGAGGACTTTCCGAAAAATGGACCACTTTTAATTATTACCGATGGATATTGCGACAAACTGATCATTCGACGAGAACATGCTTATTTATTGCCAAAAGGAAATGAACTACCTTTTTCTCCAAAAGGTCCTGTTTTCCGTATCGATTAAGAAACAATAACAGAATGAATAATTACGCACTGAGCAAGCTGAGGTTTAAAAGTATGTTAAACACAACTCACCTCAAAAAATAGAATTCAATAAAGAGCCTCATGCTTTTTACAGGAAGTACAATGGTTTCTATTCATGACATGCCAGATAATATTACGATTACAACGGAGTACGCTCTTGAACAGTTGAAATGATAAAAAGAATTATATTTTTTTGAAAGTCGAATGCGAAAAGTTCTATTTTTACGAGGAATCTGTCTCAATATTCGTAATATCAAATTATAAATGTTTAGAGATATACGGCTACAGTGAAAGAGATATGAATAAAAGGCTGGAGACCGGAGACCTGCACGTGTCACAAATGTGATCTGCGGGTCTTTTTTTGTAGAAATGAGTGTATCAACCCGAGGAATGGATTTTCTCGGGCCAATCGCACGAAGGGCACTTGACAGAGCCTTCTGTGTGTTTTAACATGCGAAAAACCGGTCCAATGTAGCGAAAAAGGTGAGTATTCACGTGTTGTGACATTCCTTTACAAAGCATTTACTGTAAGGAGGTACGGATCCGAGGTATATACAAGAGTTACTCGGGCACCAAAGCAGTAGAACAACAGTGCGTTATACTCATGTGTCTATGAAGGACGCCAGATAGATTAAGAGCCGGCTGGATTATTGAATCGGGGTATTACGGAGAGGGAGTTCGTAGATATCCTGATGAAGGGAGTGTTTACGAAGTACGGGAATACACGTAATATGGAAGTATTCGCGAAGTTCGTAGATAAGACGTTAGATGAAATTCTACTAAGGGCGATGAAATTCTTGAAAAATAAAAAACTAAAAATAAGTGCTGCTTATTATTATCTTGGACTTGCTATTGGATTAATTAAAAGAGATCAAGTAATCGATTGGGCTGATGATTGTTTAGAAAAATATGAAGTACCATATGAACTCATTGAATTATCTTTGTCCCAGGAAAAAGGTCTTGATGAAATCCTTTCTTTACTGAAATTAATCTATAACAAATTTGAACTCAGAACACCTTTATTAATAATCCTTTATGAAATTAGGTTGAATTATCTAAAAAATGAGATTACAAAGGATCAATTGTTTTCATACATATCTAGCTTGTTAATTCAGGCAAGTGCTATTGGAGATGATGAAGAAACACTGAAATTATTAGACATTATAGAAGATCGATATTATTTAGTCTCTCAAGGAATCTATGGTAATGAAGAAGAAGTAATTGAATCAACACTTGAAGAATTGAGGATTTTCGAAACAGCATATAATGATTTTAGTGAGCTACTCAAGGAAGAGTAGAACTTCATTTAACATTATATCCACGCATCGGAGCCTGACGGCTCCTCGGTACGCCCGAAGAGATTGACAGAGAAGTAGAATCAGGCGGACACATCCGCACCGACTAACCGCATCGCGGCCGCTCCCGTTGGTCGCTTAAGTCGGTGGGACGTCGTGGATACGGGAACGTTAGACGTAATACCCAAAATTTATAGAAAGAGTGAATGGAATGGATTTACTTACCCCTATTGTTTCAGAGGAAAGAATGCACCACAATTTTAAAGTTCTCTTGGGAGAACCTGACACACATAAAGTTTTGAATAGCTGGGCGTCAGGATTTATAGATCGAGATAACAAGTTTGTAGAACAATTTCAAACAACATTCAATTCAAGTTTTTGGGAAATATATCTATATGCTGTACTGGGCAATTTAGGGTTCAATATAGACTTTTCATATAATACTCCTGATTTCATTGCCACAAAAAGCAAACAAAACGTAATTATAGAAGCAGTAACAACAAACAATCCTAAACACGGAACACCAGAGCATGAAAGAATGAAGGCTCTAGAAAGGTACGAGATAGATTCATTTACTAAATCAGGTAGGGAAAAAATCTATGGAGAAGTCGTAGCACTAGCAACTGAGAGAATTTTAAATAGTGTCAAGAATAAGTCTGATCATTATTTGCGTAAGTACTCAAAGCTTGAACACGTAAAAGGCAAACCTTTCGTTTTAGCCATAGGAGCATTTGAGCAACCTTTGTTCTACTATCAAGGAATTGGAGCAATTCAAAAAGTCATATATGGTATAAGTAATGCCGAGTATAGAAATGGATCTCCTTTTTTTGAATATGAGGAGCAAATCAAGAAGCAGAATTCTGAAGCAATGATTCCTATAGGTCTATTTAAAGATAATAAATTTAGCCATATTAGTGCTATCATTTTTAGCCCTGTTGCAACTTTTGGAAAACTCAGAGCCCTTCAGTCGAAAAAATTAAAAGGAGTACTTTTTGAAACATATAATTATAACGATTATTCTACAAAAGGAACTATAGAATTGAAAAAGCATAAAGATTACCGAGAAACATTATTAGATGGACTTTGTGTCTACCATAATCCTTATGCTGATATTCCTTTAGATTTCGAACTGTTCTCTCATCCTGATATTTATACGAACTACGATGAAGAATACAGTCGAATGAAACATGGTTTTTTGTTTAGAAGAAGGGTGATCAATAATAACAAGCTTCATATTAAGCCCTCGAGTATCACATGAAGCGGGTACTACGTCTAACATTATATTCACGCATCGGGCATACGCCCTCGGTCCGGCAGAAAGATTTCGGGGAAGCAGGGGCAGCCGGACACATCCATCTGCGGTGGACGTCGTGAATACGGGAACGTTAGGTGAAATCCCCGTAAAGATGAAATCTATAATATTAAGTCCATACAAAGGAGCTTAAATAATGAATAGAATGACACGTGATAAAGCCATGCAATATGCCAAATATCGATTGCCTTTTTCAATAGAAGCAAGTAAATATGTTATTGATATAGCGAATGTAAGTGAAGGTGTAGTTGCTGATATTGGTGCAGGAACAGGACTTTTGACAAAACATTTTGTTGGTAATGTAAAGAAGGTATTTGTAATTGAACCTGATTTTGAAATGCGTGAACTTGCAAAGGAACTGATTGGGGAAAGAGAGGATGTAGAATTCCAAGATGGATTAGCTGAGAATACAAATCTGCTTGCACATTCTATAGATCTAATTGTAGCAGCCAATGCTTATCATAGATTTCATCCAGAAAGTACAATTAAAGAATTTAAAAGGATACTTAAACCTAATGGAATGTTAGCTGTTTTTTCATATTATGATGACTCAAATTTTTTCAGGGATACATTGCGAGTATGTAACGATGAACAATATGTTAAGCGATTGACTGAGTCTAGGCACATCAAACCAGTTCAATATTTCTACGGAGACTCAACACCAAATAGATATTTGTTTAAACAAGAGCATAACGAGACATGGGATGAATATTGGGGGGCAGTTATCTCTAGCATGGAATCACCGGATGAGAGAGAGGAATAGTTCGTAACATTTCAAGAAGCACATAAACAACGATTCAATGATTTGGCAAGAGATGGTGTAATTACAGTAATGTACGATACAGAAGTGTGGCTAGGACAACCAAAATATATATAAGATCCTAGGTTTGAAATTCAATGAAGCCGGGGGCATCACCTAACATCGCATTCCTACAGCGGGGCATTAGCCCCTTGGTCGCCGGAGGCATTTCGAGGAAGAGGATTCAAGCGACACATTGATTTCCCTAAGATAAGAGCTATCTAAGGGAAATCAACGTCAGGAATGCACATACGTTATATGACAGTGCGTAGTAATTATTAAAAAAGGAGTGCGAATAATGTCCAATGATAAATTACTATCAAATAAAGAACATAAAGAACGAATTGAAAAAGCATACGGAAAGTCTTTGAAAGAAGTAATGCATGAGATGATAGTTGAAAGAAATCTTGATCAATGGGATGGTTCAGAAGTACTTGGAATATCCAAAGAATTATTTGTCACATGGAGAACTCAATTTCAACTTGGACCGATGCAAAGAGCTGCGAATATGGCAGAACAACATCGAAACGAGACTATAAAAAGATACCAGAATGAACTTGAAGAAGTTAATCTGCAAAGAGAATTCGAATATAAAAGTGAAACTTCTCTTAGGGGCTTTAAAGAAACGATTGAAAGATTGTTAGAAGTTGAAAAACAAAAAGGGATACTAAGTAATAAAGATGCCACATCTAATCTATCTATGGTTCTGCAAGTAGGAGTATTAGAAGGAGTCCTGGATTACATCAATAAATATGAGCAAGATAATTTGGAAAAACAATTTCAAACAGAAATTCATTTGTTAAAATGGCTTGAAATCGAAAGATAATGCAGGTAACTCAATGCACCGTCATATAACATTATATTCACGCATCGGAGCCTAGCCGCTCCTCGGTCCGCATGAAGCTATTGGCAGGGAAGCAGATTCAGCGGACACATCCGCACCGACTAACTGCGTAAGCACAGCCGGCTCCTGACGGAGCTTTAAGTCGGTGGTACGTCGTGAATACGGGAACGTTAGACGAAATATCACAATATTTTAAAACCCACAAAGGAGATAAATATGACATTTTCTGAGCCTACTCTATTTGAAATCGTTGAAACTCTGAAAGAAGGGCTAGTCTCATACTCTAGTGGTAATTCAACAGAATTAAATAATGATGAATATAAAAGATTAAGGAAAATCTTATTAAGCACGGAGAAACTAAGTAACAAACTCCCAGAGTTTATTAAAAAATACAGGTCATTGGATGAGTTTTGGAGCTCCATAAAGGATGTTTCGGATTCATATGCTGGACGTAGGAAATATTTGGGCGAGGTTTTTAATCCATTGCTAGATGAATTAGAGACTGGTAATGCTACAATGACAAATGAATATTCTGAATTAGAGGTAATTGGGTCAGGCGGATTCGGTGAAGTAAAAAGAATGAAACATAATCTGTTGAAGATGGATTTTGCATTTAAATTTTTTTCTCCCATCTTTTCAAATGATGATGAGAGGAACTTGGAACGTTTTTTCAGAGAGGCACAAATACTATTTAGGTTAAATCACCAGAATATAATTAAAATCTATGATGTTGGACTTTTAGGCAATAAGCCATTTATTAGAATGGAATTATTTGAAGGAAAGAATTTAAATCAAGTACTTAAAGATCATGGGAGGTTTCCCATCAATAAATCTATTGATCTTATGATTGAATTAGCAGATGCCTTAAGTCACGCACATGGGATTGGAATAGTACATAGAGACATTAGACCGAGCAATATTATGATCGCTAGACCAAGGCAAGTTAGAGTTATTGATTTTGGACTCGGCATATACCTTGAGAATGAATTAACTTCGAGACTTACAAAAACCGGACACAACATTGCGGGAGGACACTTCACTGCACCTGAGCTCATAAGTAATCCAAAACTAATAGATCCAAGAACTGATATTTATTCTCTTGGAGCAGTTTGGTACAACCTGATTACAGGAAGCGTTCCTGCTGGAAGCAAAATAAGAGAAACACTTTATTCGGTTGAGGGAATGAATGAAGAGGTTGCTGAAATAATTCTTAAATGTCTAGAAGATATTAGTGGAAGATATCAATCGATGAAAGAGCTAATCTTAGACCTAACTAAAGTAAAAGACGATTTATTTTAGTGAGTAATTCAAAGATGCGTGATACTTCGTCTAACAAATTGTTCACGCATTGGGCCATGCGGCCCTAGGTCCGCCCGAGGTATTTCAAAGAAGTAGATTCAGGCGGACACACCTGCAAGGCTAACTGCGCAAGCGCAGCCGGGGACTTCATCCCCTTAAGCCTTTCGGCGTCGTGAACACAAGAACGTTAGGCGAAACCACCTTTAAACATAGAAAGGAAAACTTCCAATGATAATCTCAAAAGAATTAGAAAAATTACTAGATGTTGAAACAGAAATCTCTAAATTCTCAGGTTCAATATTAATAAAGAGGGATGGAAATGATCTTTTTAAATCTAGCTACGATTATGCAGATCGAAGAGAGTTAATTAAAAATACAATGGACACCAGATTCACAGTGGCTTCAGGTTCTAAAATATTTACAGCAGTAGCGATATGCCAACTTGTGGAACGAGGATTTATTACTTTTGACACATTAATTAAAGAGTGCATAGATATTCTATTTCCAACATTCAGTAGTGATATTACAATCCATCATTTACTCACCCACACTTCGGGTATACCTGACTATTTTGATGAAGAATTCATGACGGATTATGAAAAGTTGTGGGAGAATTATCCGATGTATCGGGTATTTACTTCTAAAGACTTTTTACCCTTGTTTCAAGAAAAAGAAATGAAGTTTCAACCTGGCGAACGATTCTCATACTGTAATGCTGGTTTTATTCTGCTTGGCCTAATTGTTGAGCAAATAAGTGGTATGAATTTTATAACATATATCCAAAGAAATATTTTAGATGTGTGTAATATGAAAGATTCTGGATACTTCCGAATGGATCAGTTACCTAATCGAACAGCAATAGGATACATTGAGGATCAAGAGGGCAAAGAATGGAGAACGAATATATACTCAGTGCCTATCATCGGTGGAGCGGATGGAGGGGCATATACTACAACTCATGATTTAAATAACTTCTGGTCAGGACTTATGGGTCATAAATTATTAAAGGAGGAAACAACCATAAGAATGTTGTCGCCACAAGTCGAAACAGATAATTTTCAAAATTATGGTTACGGCGTTTGGATGACTATTATTGGTGACGAAATATTTAAGTATTATGTTATGGGTGGTGAGCCAGGTGCAATGATGGTCTCTTCAGTATATGTCAAGAATAGTATTAGAGCACATGTCATGAGTAATAAATCAAATGGAACAGCAGAAATACCAGGTAAAATTGATGAATTAATTTATAATTTAGAATAATCAAAGGCAAATGGCATCGCCTAACAAAGTGTTCAAGCATCGTCGCTAGTGCTCCTTGGTCCGGGCAGAAGTATTGAGAAATCTCGGAGATGAGATTACATAGGCAAGGAAGAAGAATCAGCTGGACACAACCATTTCCCTAAGATATGAGCTATCTAAGGGGAATGGTCGTCTTGAACACAAATACGTTATGTGAAATACCATGAATCTTATAAAGAAATAAAAACTATAAAATCTAGGAGGAGCGTTACTACTATGAAGTTACAAGAATTATTTAAAGAAAAGCCAACTAAACTATGGAATGAAAGAATGATTGAGTTTGGTGATGATCTATTTACACCAGAGCGCTTAGATCTTTGTGATAAGTTAATTGATAATTACTTGAACAAATTGATCTCAATACAGGAAAGTGATGATCAAGAGAAGATAATGAAATTAGTTGAAGAAATAGTAATTGCCTTTAATGAGTTGAATGAAAAGAATGATTATTTTATCGAGACAATGGAACGGGAAGAATTAGCTGAATTTATAGAGAAAGCAGCAATTCTAGCTGGACTTAAAGTAGAAGAAGATCAAGACATAACCGAAGAATGGAGAGAGTGGTAAGACCAAATAACAAAGACCATTCGGTAGAGATGTAAGGATGCCATGATACTTCACATAACACGATATTCACACATTGGGTATTTGGCCCTCGGTCCGGGCCGAGGCAACGTTATCTGAAAGATACCCAAAGATTATTTTTAGAAGGGATGATTAAATTGAAGCCAGGGATATTAGTTTTTCTAAATGGAACTTCAAGTTCCGGAAAGACCTCCATATCGACTGAACTGACAAAGCAGAAAGAGATTCCTTTTCATCATTTATCAGTAGATGATTTTTTTAATAATTACAATGATTTTATCAATAATAAATTTCCAGATATTGAACCTACAAGAGAAGTAGATGAGCAAGCTGTTGCACAAATACTTTTTGATCCCATAATCTCAGTGTACTATTCGACAATTAAATTGTTTTCAGAAATGGGTTTGAATGTAATAGTAGATACTGTAATCGACAATGATAAGAGCTTTAATGAGTGTCTTGATCAATTTTTCGATCAGCCTACATTATTTATAGGTGTATTATGCTCGAAAGAAGAACTTACAAGAAGAGAACTAGCAAGAGGAGATAGGAAGATTGGACTAGCTAATTCACAGTTCAACACAGTATATTGCTTTAATGAATATGACCTTGAAGTAAATACTGAAGAATTGAATCCAGTAGAATGCGCTGAAAAGATATTAAATTTTATTAAGTCCAATAAGGAGTACTCGGTTTTTAAGAAATTAAGTAAAAGAAATGTTAGTGTTTCATAGAAGGCGTATCCATCAGATAACACCATATTCACGCTGCGGCCGTCTGGCGCCGACCTTTGTCTGCCCGAGGCATTTTCGGAGAAGTGGAGTCAGGCAGACAACCCTGCGAAATCTAACTGCCGCAAGCAGCAGCCGGTCCTGTTGGACCTTAAGGTTCTCGGGTTCGTGAATGTCAGAACGTTATAGGAAATCAGTGCAATACATAAATACTTTTTAAATCCTTATGTATTCAACTAACGGAAAGCTTACTACGAAAAAATTTATAGAAGCAACTTTTTTTGGCACATATTGTTGCGAAGCTATTTTATGTCCCACCTATACTAAAATACGAGAGGAGGGACTGAGATGGAATGGCTAGAGCGGATGAATCGTGCGATAGATTATATTGAAACGAATCTCACCGAGAATGTCGAACTGAGCGAGGTGGCCCGATTGTCTTGCTGTTCGTCGTATCAGTTCCAAAGGATGTTTTCATTCATTACCGACGTGACGTTGTCAGAGTATATTCGGAGGAGACGGCTGACGCTTGCCGCGTTAGAGTTGCAGCACAGCGGAGCGGCGAAGGTGATTGATATTGCGTTTAAGTACGGCTACGAATCGCCTGTTTCTTTCGCACGGGCATTCAATTCGCTGCATGGGATCACGCCGGCTATGGCCCGTCAGGAAGGGATTGCGCTCAAAGCCTACCCTCGTCTGTCCTTCCTTATCACAATCAAAGGGGCAGAGGCGATGAATTATCGGATCGAAACGAAGGAAAGTTTTGAAGTATTCGGTATTGAAGGTGTATTTCCTATAAACGGGGATGGGGAGGCGACGCTGACACCTGCGAAGCTTTGGGAGCAAAGTCATTCGAATGGTGATGTGAGACGGCTTGAAGCACGTGCGGGAAATTTGCCATCGTTTGTCAGCCAGAATCTGTATCCCGTGAACGCGGTTTGCAGTTACCGGAAGACCGAACCGGATACGTTTCCGTACATGCTATGCGCCTTCAAAGACGGAGCTAGTAATGTGGATGGGTACACCTCGGTGACTATTCCATCTCATACGTGGGCGATTTTTCCCTCGGAACCGCATCCGTGGGATCAGTTTGGCGAGACGATAGAAACGCTATACAAACGTTTTTATACCGAGTGGCTCCCCACGGCCGGCTATGAACAAGTGGACGGGATAGAGTTCGAAATGTACGGCGCTAAAGACAATCTTAACTATATCGAACTCTGGTTCGCGATTCGTAAAGTGTGATTGGTGTACAGCAGGTAAGACTAGGACGGTACTCAATGAAAAGAACAACACAAGGCTGCCACGCGAAACTCTGCCGGCAGCCTTCGTTGAAGTAAGGAGAAACGTTGGTTTAAGATTATAGGGAATATATTTGTAAGTAATTCAAAGACGGGACTGACATCCTATAACAAAGTATCTACGCTGCGGGCCATGAGGCCCTTGGCCCCTCGGTTGTCAGATGTATAATCGTGGAATGAAGCTCAGACAACAAACTCCCCAGCCTAAGATAAGAGCTATCTAAGGCTGGGGAGTTTCGTGAATACTAAACGTTATCGGAAATCAGCGAAAAACTGAAATGATGAAATCATCAAATACGTTGGATTTCCTCAACTAAGATAATATAAAAAAGGTTTTTAGTAAAGAAAATCAAAAAAAGAGTGGCTCCTGAATGTATTATTTAATTGCTATAAACATTAAAGGAGTTGATAACATGGTTACAGTTAGAATTGAGAAGAAACCTTCCTTCAAAATCTGTGGACGTAAAACCTGGGTAGGGCAAGATAACGAGGCCTTTGGGCAATTTTGGGAAAAGTGCAGAAAAGAAGGTTTGATACAATTATTCGAAAGAATTCATGAGAATCGTACAGAAACTGTAACGAACAGTAATGCTATAGGTGTTTCGTGTGTAGAAAAAGATCCAAATGATAGAAATTTCTGGTTTTACGTTGCAACTGAGTGTGACCATTCTCCGGAAGGCTTCGATTTGGAAGAATATACAATTCCTGCATCTGAGTGGGTGATATTTGAAAATTACGGTGAAACCCCGGATGCTTTGATTGAAGCGGAAATGTATGCATTTGAAGAATGGCTTCCGTATTCACGCTACAATCATGCAAATATTCCTGAAATCGAGGCTTACCCACCTCGAAAAACAGATAAAGGTTTTTCGTATGAATTTTGGCTTCCTATCATAGAAAAAGAAGTTTTAATAGAGATAGAGTGAAAAAACTAATAGGATGGTTGTATGAATTATTACGAAAGAATACAAAAATCGGTTGATTACATTGAACTTCATTTAAAGGAGGATCTAAGCGTCTGTTCCATTGCAGAGCAGGCATATTTTTCTGTAACCCATTTCTATCGAATCTTTGGAGCAATGGTAGGAGTTTCGGTGAAAGAATATATTCGTAATAGAAGGTTAAGTCAGAGCGTAAATGAACTTCTTAAAAGCGAGAAACGTATCATTGAGATTGCTATTGAATATGGCTTTGAATCGCAAGAAACATACACACGGGCTTTTTCCAAACAATTCGGTATTACTCCTGGGAGGTGTAGAAGACAAGGGAAGAAAATCATTCTATATGAAAAGTTGGATGTGTGGAAAACCAAACCAATAAATGAGATTTTAGAAACATCTTTTTCATTTAAACCTCAGATTGTTCAATATAAAATAGATCAAGTCATAGGTCTCAAAGCAATCGTTAAGCCTGGATCTGAAACGATAAGAAATCTATGGGCAGAGTTCGAAAGAAGAAAGGCTGAGATTGAATGTCAGTCCCCAAATGAAATATGTTTGGGAATATGTGAGTACAACCCAAATATTACGGACGAAAGTGATTTCACTTACTTTGCAAGCATTGAAGTGTGTGACCCAAAACAAATCCCTTTCGGAATGATAAGTAGAACAATACCATGCTCAAAGTATGCTGTTTTTCCCCATAAAGGTTCAATTAATAATTTAAAAAATACATATAATTATATATATGGAGTATGGTTGCCGGGCTCAGGCTATGAATTAGCAGAACTTGATACGATTGAATATTATGATTCTAGATCAAACAATTCGAATTTTGAATTCGATATCTATATTCCAATTAAATAGAAAATTGTGTGTTCCATAGGAACTACTGTAAGTAATTCGAAGAAGTCGATGACATCCTATAACAAAGCATTACGCTGCGGGACTATCGTCCCTTGGTTGTCAGATGTATAATCATGGAAGAAGATCAGACAACAAACGCCCCAGCCTAAGATAAAAGCTATCTAAGGCTGGGGCGTTTCGTGAATACCAAACGTTAGGCGAAATTGCTTGAAAACATTAATATGTTGAGGTGAGTAATATGCTTTATCACTTTAGTGAAGATCCCAATATCGATATATTTGTACCACGTGAGAATCAAAATCGAAAGGATTTTCCGGCAGTAGTTTGGGCAATTGACAAAGAACATGAATTTACTTACTATTTCCCAAGAAATTGTCCAAGGTATCGGACCTTTGGGCCCTCGGTCCGCCGATGTGATTTCTGAGAAGTGGATTCAGGCGGACACACCTGCGAGGCTAACTGTGCAAGCGCAGCCGGGGACCTTGTCCCCTTAGGCCTCTGGCGTCGTGAACACAAGAACGTTATGAGAAATCAGCGTACAAGAAATAACAGAGGTGAATACAATGAAGGTCATAACACTATGTGGATCAACAAAATTCAAGAAAGAATTTGAACAAGCGAATAGATACTTAACCCTTAAAGGTAATATTGTTATTAGTTTAGCTTTTTTTGAGCAAAGCGAAGGAATTGAGATTACCAAGGAACAGGCAGAATTATTTGGGAAAATCCATTTTCGTAAAATTGATATGTCAGATGAAATATTTGTTATCGATGTTGGTGGTTACATTGGCAGTAGTACAAGAAAAGAAATTGAATATGCAATTGAAAATAGGAAGATAGTTAAGTTCTATTCAAAAAGCGAATTAGTAAAACACGATAAGACAAACGACTTAATTCTGGAATAAATGTTAGTGTTTCATAGAAGGCGTATCCATCAGATAACACCATATTCACGCTGTGGTCCTCCGGACCTTGGTCTGCCCGAGGCAATTCGGGGAAGTGGAATTTAGGCAGACAATCCTGCGAACCTAAGTCCTGACGGACCCGGCGCTCTGCGCTTTAAGGTTCTCGGATTCGTGAATACAAGACGTTATATGCAATCGACAAGATCATATTAGGAGTGATGGAACATCATGGAAGACTTAAAAACATTCGAAGAACTAATTAAACAAGACGATATATATCTAACAAATTTGCTATTCGGCAACGGATTTTCGATTAATTTTGGGAGTAGATTTATGTACAGCAATTTATTTGAAGAAGCAAAGCAGTTATTTTCAGGGAAAGATATTGAGCTTTTCAGTAAACTAGAAACAACAAATTTTGAACATGTACTAAGGATTTTATGTAGCACAATAGATACAAATTTAATTTATGGAATAAAACATGGAACTTTAGAAGAAAGTTATGAAAGAGTAAAAGATGCTCTAATAGAAACAGTTAGAAAAGTTCACCCTGAACCACATGAGCTTTCTTTTGAGCAAGTTAATGATCTAAAAACTATTTTTAGGATATATGAAAAAAAGGTTTTTACTACAAATTATGATCTTTTGGCTTATTGGGCCCTAAATAAAGTTAGAGGTATTAACAGAACAGTTTCTGATGGATTCGGATATGATGCTGATTCAGATATGATAATGTTTGGAGCAGGACCAGGAGTTTCAAAAGAGGATAATCCAATAAGATTGTATCATCTACATGGCTCGTTACATTTTTATATGGACGATGGAGAAATAATAAAGATAACTAAAAGTAGAAACCCCGTGGGCTTAAGTGAATTACCTTTATTAAATGTTATTACCGAGACGTATGATTCTGGATATTTTCCCTTATATATTTCTGAAGGCACGTGGAAACAAAAATTAAATAGAATATTAAATAATAAGTACTTACGTTTCTGCTATGAGGCTTTAATTAAAAGTTCTGAAGGATTAACGATATATGGTCAGTCTTTGGATAAGGAAAGTGATAAGCACATAATTGATGCAATTAAAAATTCATCCGTGAGAAAGCTTGCATTTGGAATATATGATGTGGGTAATAGTGCGAATATAATTCATGAGATTACTGAACAGTTTAAAGATAGCTCTATTAAAGTTGAATTTTTTGATGCGAGATACTTTTTTGAATCGCTCAGAAATATAGAAATGGAAATGACTTTTAAGTAACTCGTAAGAAGTGTCGACAGCATATAACACTATATCTACGCTGCGGTCTGCGCCCTTGGTTCGCAAGATGATGTAGCAGAGAAGTGCATTCAGCGAACAACCCTGCGAGGCTAAGTCCTTCGGACCTGGCGCGCTACGCCTTAAGCCTCTCGGGTTCGTAGATACAGAAACGTTATGCGCCATTACCGGTAAATTAAAGATAATATTTAGGGAGATCATTTATGAAAGGTAAGATACTCTTATTATTTTTTATTACGATAGTGTTTTCATCTTGTCAAAATATTAGTCAATCGGCTACCTTGAACAGCGAAACTAAATCAATACTGAATTCTGGACTGCCTCCTGATGTAGTGAGTACAGGTAATGGAACAGAATCGAAAGAAATAACTGGAGGTCGATCAGATCCTTCTAATAATAAAGTGTTATCCATGAGCATTGGGAACTATGATTTGAAAGGAGAATTTTATGATAAAATGCTTCGAAATCCTATAGATCATGATTATGAAGTGGAATTTAATGAATATCAAGATTCCAAAGAAAAGATTACAACACTGGGATGGGGGGCGTTGGAAGGCAAATATACAGAGATTTGGGATAGAGAGTTGAATCAAATATATAAAAAACTTCTTTCTAAATTGGATAGAGAACCAAGAGAAGCACTAATTGAATCGCAGAAAGAATGGTTACAGTATCACTTAAGGGAAACAAAATTTGTAGAGAAGACATTTATTAATAATGGTTACCTTGGATCAAAAGGAGCGGTAAGCCTAGCCATGGTTATAAAAGAGAGAATAAGGGAAAGAACAATGCAATTATTTGAATATCGATATTTGTTAGATGGTGAAGTTGAGTTTTTATACCAAAGTAAAAAATAGAGGTGGATCTTAATCAATGGTTTTTTGGTGATGCTTCGAAGACAGTAACCGCGCATAACAATGTATTCAAGCTGCGGGAGCTTAAGCTCCCTTGGTCCGGGCCGATGAACTTCGGAGAAGCAGAGTCAGCCGGACAACCCTGCGAGCCTAAGTCTGACGACCCGTTCCCTGCGGTCACTTAAGGCTCTTGGGTTCGTGAATACAACAACGTTATACGACAGAATCAATAATAATAGAACAGAGGGTCGGAAGACCCTCTAAATGCCAGAGTTCTGTAACTCACAAAAGAGTTGTAGAGCATCTTTGAAACCTTGTATGTAGATACTTCTTTCTAGGATGGACTGGAGAGAAATTTGAGCGTCTTCGTAAAGAAAAGCTGTATGTTGAAGTTGATCGGGTAAAGCTTCACGAAGCGTTCTGAAATATTGATCTGTTTCTGAAGTAAGTTGACTGTATTCGGTATGATGTTCTGAAAGTTCAGAGTAAAGTAATTCCAATCGTATTCTTATGAGTGGTTCTGCTAGTGAATCTAATGTATTAACCATATGTTAGACCTCCTTTTTAACCCTATAGAGCTATTATATAACTCTATAGGGTTAATTACGAGGTGAATATTTGACTTTATAGAGTTAATACTTCGCTTTTCATTGATGATTGCTGGTAAGAGAGATAAGATGGAATTATGGAGGGGAAAAAATGAGCATTATCAAGTGTAATATAAGAGAACTTATGGCAGAGCATCGAATAGATGATATAACTGAATTGATGGCGAAATCAGGATTAAGTCGGAATTCAATTAACAAGTTATACAGGGAAACCAATATAGAAACAACAAAATTAGAAACCTTATTCAAGCTATGCGATACATTTAACTGCAAATTATCTGATCTGATTGAATATGTACCTGCAGAAGATACATAGTGAAGGTCGATTCATGAAGAGATTCCGTCGTCTAACATAATATTCAAGCTGCGGCTCCTAACGGAGCCTTGTTCTGCTGGTTGGATTTCAGGGAAGCAGACTCAGCAGACACATCCGACTTCGTCGGACGCCGTGAATACAGGAACGTTAGGCGAAACCGCTGAAGAGCAAATACCATATAAGGAAAGAAGGATAACCAAATGATCACAATTAGGTTTGTTACAAGTGAGGATATCCCGCACGTTCAATCAATAGCTCATGAAACATGGATTTATACTTATGAAGGAATTTACTCAAAAGATTTCATTCATAAATTTCTAAGCAGGGCTTATTCTAATGAAAATTTAAGTCGAGCTGTAGAGAGAGATCTTCAAAGTCCCAAACGGAGTTTTTTGATAGCTGAATTTAATAACGAAGTCGTAGGATATGCTCAAACAAGTCAAGTAAATGAAGAAGAATATGAATTACTAAGAATCTATGTACGACCTGATTATCATAAAATTGGAATAGGAAAAGGCTTCATTCAGGAATATATTCAAGTTTTAAAGCCAATAAAGAAACTGTTTGCTTGGGTAGCGAAAGAGAACCACAGAGGAAGAGCGTTTTATGAGAAGAGCGGATTTAAAGAATTAGAAGAAAAAATTGAAACAATAGAAGGGCAGAGTAAAAAGCAAATTAAATATGTATTGGAAATCTTGAATTAATAGGGTGTAAGTAGTTCAACGCGGCATCGCCTAACAACGTATCTACGCCGCGTCTCATTCGCTCCTTGGTCTGCCGAGAAATTTTCGAAGATGCGGTCTCAGCAGACAACCCTGCACAGCCTAACCGCGTCGCGACCAGTCGCATACGCTCCTTTAAGGCAGTGAGGGTTCATAGATAAAATAACGTTATACGACATACACCAAAGGGCGGAGAGCAATGATAAAAGGTATCATATTTGATTTAGATGGAACAATACTTGATCGCGCTCAGTCATTGATCGCTTTTCTTGAAAATCAATATAATCGTATTCATGCTTTTCATAAATTTGAAAAGCATGTTTTCATTCAAAGATTTATTGAACTGGATCAGAAGGGATATGTGTGGAAAGATAAGGTCTATCAAAGTCTCATTGAAGAAATGAATCTTGAATTAACTATGGAAGAATTATTAGAGGATTATGTTGAGTCATTTCAGAATCATTTCAGAATCATTGTATTGGGTTCCCAGGCTTGATTGAACTACTAGATTACATAAAGGGAATGAATATAAAGTTAGGCATCATCACAAACGGATTCGGTCGATTTCAAATGAATAATATAAAGGGTCTAAAGATTGATCATTATTTTGATGAGATCTTGATTTCAGAAATTGAAGGTGTAAGAAAGCCTAATATTGAGATATTTATGAGAGCATTAAAACGTTTAGGAATAGAACCACACGAAGCGATTTTTATAGGAGACCATCCAGTTAACGATGTTGAAGCGAGTATAAAGGCTGGAATGATAGGAATCTGGAAGGAAGATGACTTTTTTGAAAGACCTTCAAATGAATATAGATCAATTAAGAACCTAATAGAAATTAAAGATATACTTGCAAGTATTTCAAAGTAGTGGCGTACGTCGTATAACAACGTATTCAGCGCTGCGGATTGGCTGAAGCCGATCCTTGGTCCGATCCGAGGGATTTCGAGGAAGTGAATCAGGCGGACAACCCTGCGAGGCTAACTGCGCAAGCGCAGCCGGCCACTTCGTGGCCTTAAGCCTCTCGGGTTCGTGAATACGAGAACGTTATATGAAATATCTGCAATATTTAATTAGATGAAAGAAAGGAACTGACAATGGAGGGATATACTGAAGTATCTTTTTATTTGCCGTTTTTTGATTTGATTGATGATACAGATGAGGCATTAGAAAAATTAATTAGACAATTTAATATCAAACTCGATATAACGGAATTATATAGTAAATATTTATCATACGGCGAAGGAACTTATAGTGTTGGCAAGGGGGACGTTATTGTATTTTTTAAGAGAAATGATAAGGAAAGTTTTATATTAATAGATTTGTTTCATGATTTTACCGATCAGCATAATATGGTGAAATTAGGAGTACGCAGTTCAATTGAAGATTTTGGGGCAATGAAGGATGTAATATATAGTATTCACAGAAGGGCAGAAATTAAAAGTGAAATAAATAAAAGTATTGATTTACTGAAACAGGAGATATCAGAGTATCCCATAGAGATTCGATATGGAGATCTAACGTACATAAAAAACATCTTTTATGATACTATTTAAGCATTTTCAAGAAGGCAGATACATCATATAACAATGTATCTACGCTGTGGGCTGCGCCCTTGGTTCGCAAGGAGTAGTAGGCAGAGAAGTTATTCAGCTCACAACCCTGCGAGGCTAAGTCCGTCGGACCCGGTCGCGTTCGCTCCCTTAAGCCTCTCGGGTTCCTAGATACAGGAACGTTACGAGAAATCATCGGAAAAGAAGGAGAAAAATGAAATATATTAGATATCCTAACGAAGAAGAATGGAAGAATATCTTTAATAGTAGCCCATTTGTAGGATTTAGTTTTTCATCTTCTAGCTTTTATAACAATAATCTAAATGCAATTGATATATTTGATAGTCCGATAATTAACTCATATGGATTACTGTTAATACAGAGATTTAGATCACTTGTAGAAAGTTATATTTTATTAACTTATTATTATCAACTAGGAATACCTGATGAAACTGAAAAGAGAAATAACAACGAAATCTTTAAAGATTTTGAACCACATCATTTTGGAAATAAAGAAAAGTTTGATTATTACTCGGATGTCTTTTATTTTAAAGTGTTTTCATGTTGGGAAGTAGTTGGGCACATACTTAACATTCAGTATAATTTGAAGATAAAGCAAATTGAATTTAAGAAAGTGGTTAGGCAACTAAAAGGTAAAGATGATGATATGTTCCTAAAGCTGTCTGAAATTATAAGCAATTTTGAATTTATTAATGCGAATACTTATAGGAACCACATAACTCACAATTACTCTCCGAACATGCCAGGATTAGTACGAAGAATAGATGAAAATGGGGTCGTGATAGAGTATGTACAAGAATATTTTAGCTCGTCAGTGGTGTATGAGAATATTAAATCAGTATTAGAATTATTAAAGCGCAGTATTGAAGTGATTAAAAACTAAAAGATTATTTCAGTATTTCGACGAGGTCGATGACATCTCATAACATAGTATCTACGCAGCGGGCCGTTCGGCCCTTGGTTCGCCAGATGAAGTAATCAGAGAAGCGGAATCAGCTCACAACCCTACGTGGCTAAGTCCGTCGGACCCGGTCGCGTTGCTCCCTTAAGCCTCTCGGATTCGTAGATACGAGAACGTTATAGGAAATCAGCGCAATACAAAAATACAATTAGAAAAGGACCAATAACAATGAACTATCAATACAATTTGAAATTTGAAAAATTGTGCAAAATATTGGAACTTGGTGAATTAATCAAAGCCCCTGAAGCAATAGCAGGTGGTCATTTACATAGGATGTTTGCAGTCGAAACTTCCAAGGGGAAATATGCTGTCAAAGCACTAAACCCACAGATTATGGCGAGACCTACAGCGCTTAATAATTATATCAAATCTGAAAGAATCGTGAGTATTACATCTAATCATATACCCGCTCAACCTGCAAAGATATATAATGGGGCATTTTTACAGAACATTGACAATCAATTCTATATAATTTTTGATTGGATTGAAGGCCACACTTTGAAGTCACATGAGATCAGTAAGGCTAATTGTAAAAGGATTGGATCGATACTTGCTGAAATTCATAAAACAGATTTCTCACAGATTGGCAATACTAATGAATCTTACAATGAGATACAACAAATTGACTGGAACTTCTATTTAAATAAAGGGAGAGGGATGCATTCTGTTTGGGTAAACCTCTTATCCGATAACATTGAACTGTTATTTCTATGGAATAACAAAGCAAAACGTTCTTCAAAAATGTTAGCTGCGGAAAGTGTTTTCAGTCATAGAGACTTGGAACCTAAGAATGTTATGTGGAAACAAGATAATCCTAGGATAATTGATTGGGAATCAGCTGGTGAAATAAACCCAAAACACGATTTGATTGAAACGGCTGTTTACTGGTCTTTGAATGAATCCGGTGGAATAGACAAAGACAAATTTCATGCTTTTGTTTGTGGATATCAAGAACGTTATGGAATTGTAGTTACAGATTGGAGAATTGTATTAGAACTTAAGCAAGTTAGACTGGTTGGAATATAGTCTTAAACGTTCATTACAGATTGAATGCACAGACGAAAGCGAGCAGGAAATGGGAACAAATCATGTTATAGGCACAATCAATGCACTTAAGGCTTATGAAGAAATGGTTTCAGTATTAGAAGCATGGTTAAACAATGCAAACAAAGCTTAGGTTAATTCGAAGAAGTTGCTGACATCCTATAACAACGTATTCACGAGGCGGGCCTGACGGCCCTTGGTCTGCAAGAGGTTAATTCGGAGAAGCTGAATCAGCAGACAACCCTGCACTGGCTAAGTCCGTCGGACCCGGGGCTGGCGCCCCTTAAGCCAGTGAGGGTTCGTGAATACAAGAACGTTATCGGAAATCAATGCAAAACCAAAAAAGTGATTCAACTAAAGAGGCGGTAGAGTGCAATATTACCCATTCTAGCACTGTTTTTTTAGATCAATACCAAGGAGATGATGAAATGCAAACCGTATATGAAGCAGTTGGTGGTCACGAGGGTTTGTTGAAGTTGGCGGAGGCTTGGCATGCTCGAGTACTGGAGGATGAGGTGGTAAGCCATGCGTTTAGTCATGGTTATCACCCTGAACACACGGAGCGGCTGGCGGCGTACTGGGCAGAGGCTTTGGGAGGTCCGCAACGCTATACCGAAGAATATGGTAATGAAACCACCGCTGTTCGCCTTCATAGCGGTAACGGTCCTCACAATGATATGGACAAACGAGCTATTGTCTGTTTTGATCAAGCGTTGGTCGATGTAGGCATTGCAACTAATGACAAACTAAGACAGGTACTTCACGACTATTTTGCCTGGACCACAATCAACACGATGGCAAGATATCCAGGTTCCGCCAATGACGTTCCAGAAGGACTCCAAATCCCACACTGGTCTTGGGACGGTCTTGTCGGTCATCAATAGTGCTTACCACTGTTAGAATTAAAGTAACAGAGAACGATAGTGTAATCGATGAAGGCACTGACATCCGATAACAACGCATTCACGCATCGGGGCATTCGCCTCTCGGTCCGGAGGAAGCATTTCTAGGAAGCGGATTCAGCGGACAACACCTGCGAGGCTAAGTCTTCGACCCGGCGGGGCGATCACTTCGTTTGATCACCAGGGCAGCTTAAGCCTCCCGGGTTCGTGAATGCGTAAGACGTTATCGGAAATCAGCGCAAAGAATTAATTGGCTTTAAGAAGTATGTTTTTCTAAGCCATAACGGCACAAAGTAGGTTTTTTGGTGTTGTTTAATTATATAGTATGGTTCATTATTATTTAGAAGATTTACAATAGGGAGAACCACAATGAAGAAAATACATAGTAAAACAGGCACATTAACAGTATGTGTCATCCTACTTATCGCAATCATTACTACTATAGCGTGTTGGGATGAACTTGGGGGTTTGGTAAGGACAGGGAATTATGATACTACGGATAATATGGTGGAAACCATCATGGCCAAATCGGCGACTCCAGGGGTCGCTATGGTAGTATCAGAGCAGGGCAAGACAAAATATAAGAATTACGGATATGCGGATGTTAATAATAAGAAGAGGGTGACTGAAGAGTCATTATTTGAATTGGGATCGACTACAAAGGCATTTACGGCTTTGGCCGTTATTTTATTAGAAAATGAGGGCTACTTATCTCTTACAGATTCTATTACAGACTATATTCCATCGTTTGAGCCAACCATTAAGGGGGAGAAAGTTAATATTACGATTCATCAGTTGTTAGCTCATACAAGTGGAATTCCCCCGTGGAGTATTCGGTTAATTCCTGAAGGTCCCACGGATGATATGCTTGAAAAAACGATACATAATGTGTCAGACATTGCATTAGATACTTCTCCTGGGACAGCATATAATTATGCTACAGTTAATTATGATATTTTAGCGATGATTATTGAAAAAGTTACAGGCAAACGTTATCAGGAATACATGACTGAAAACATACTAGTTCCTTTAGGAATGACTGATAGTTATTTTTCAACAGGTCAGGAAAAGGAATCTGATAAACTTACCAAAGGATATCGTGTATTTTTTGGAAGGAGCTTAGAATATGATGCCCCTAGATATTATGGGAATATCGCTGCAGGATATTTGGTAACGAATTCAAAAGATTTAGAACGCTGGATTAATGCCCAAATGGGGATAGGCGATATACCAGATAATTTATTGAAAGCAATACAACAATCACATCAAGTCGACATCAAAACGGCGGGATACGAAGGTGAAAATCAATACTATTCATTTGGATGGAGTATTCATACGAAAAAAAGAGTTGTTAGTCATAATGGATCTAATCCTAATTACTCCTCACAGGTTCTTATTGATTTGGAAAAGCAGCAGGCCATATTTGTTCTGGCTAATTTGAATTCAACTGCACCATCGCTAATTGCTAATAACATATATGAGAATATGAATGGAAATCATATGAAAAAATTTAATTATGATGACGTTAATCTATTAATTGATATAGTATTTTCATTCTTAGCAATAATAGCCGTCATTATCTTATGTGTCCAAGCAATTAAACTCGTTAGAGGAATAAAACTAAATATTAAAGATGAAAAGACAAGGTTCAGAAAAATGACAGGAAGTAGTATTGCACTAATCTTAAGCATTATGCTTTTGGTATTGGTAATGATCTGGCCCTATCTATTAGACAATAATTATTTAATGATAAAGGTGTGGATGTCGTATTCAATATTTATTTGGATGGGTCTTACTTCTATCAATTGTATTTTATCGATAATAATTAATATTAAAAAAATCGGAATTATTAGAAGCAGTTTATAAAAAAATTAAAGGTGAAATGTGAAATGTGAAGAAATCACATACAATTGTTTATCTGATCTTGAGTTCTCAAATCTTTAAAGAAGAGAAAGGTATATTTCGAAGAAGGCGCTGACATCCGATAACACAGCATTCCTACCGCGGGCATTAGCCCTTGATCGCATTCCTGTGTTGTAATATATTTCCTTTTGTCATAACTTTTTTCTTTGAGACGTTAAGGTTTGTGTTTTGATTTACAGATGGATACAAATTGTGTAAATTAATTTCAACATATACGGAATCGCCGTTGTGATCCGATAGCATCGGTAAAAAGGCTCTCCTGCAAATTGCGGGGAGCCTTTTACTTTGTCCATATGGAGTGATAGGGCGATGATAAACCATTTCCACATCGTAAAATCAGATACCGTGTTACTTGGTTAGGGGTATACCTTTCAAGGGGGGCCTCCGTGAGCAACCATATAACCAGCTTCTTGATCGTCACAATCGATATACACATGGGAATTAGACAGAGTTGCTGCATCGCTGGTGTAAATACTCACGCAGTTTGAATTTTAGTTCATATCACAAAATGAACTGAGAGAATACTGGACAACATTAAAGCTCTATAATTATAATCTTACGTTATAAGTAAGTTTCAGGTAATCCATGCAGAAAAAAACGGAGCAACATTGTTGTTTGCTCCGAGATAAAGCTATTGATTTCCATTCAATAAGGAATCTAGGCGATTTATTAATTTATCATTACTAAAGTTCTTTTTTAATGATGTAATTATATCTTTTATCTCAGGAGCATTGTGCACTGGCTGCTTATTGTTATGCATTTCTAACAATCTAGTTTCAAGCGTATGACCGTAGTGAAATTTATAGCTCGAAAAATCTGAAAGCGCAGCAACTTTACTTGCCTGGCTTAAAACTAGACTATCAGGGACGGTGTCCTCTTTAATCCCTTGTGCTAATCCGTCAAGCTCAGAAAGGAAGCTATTGTTTACGTTTGATATTGTTCTCTTGTAATTAGTAATCTGAGTTAGTTGGATAAGGTTTAAAATCAACAGAATAGCTATGACTATGGAGAATAGAACTATAATTCTTTTCTTAATTTATATCCCTCCTACCAGTTTATTATTGAGTGTCCAGTTACTTTGTCATACTTAGTAGATGGGCTAATCGTGACACTTCCGCCTCCTGGGAACGAAACAGAGGGGTTTATCGTCAATGTTGACTCATTATGAGCATACATTGAGTAGGCATCAGCAACCGTTAGGTTACTTACATTGGGTTTGAATCTATATTTCATATAACCAGCATTATACACTGAATTACTTGTTTTTGTTAAGTTCATAAAATATGAAATTCCAGCAGCAAGATCTGTATCAGGTTTAGTATAGTTTACTTCATCAGAAACTAATGTTCCACTATCTGTATAAAACTTATACTTATAAACTGCAGAAGACGATCCAGGGATTGAACTCGTATTGGCGTTTAATCCTAGTGCTAATGCATCCTTTCCTCTAAAAAATGGAGAAGTTAACCACTCAAATCGGCTGGATACTCCACCTTCAGTAGAGCTGTATTTTTCCACTGTTGTTTCTAATTTAAGCCAACTCGTGGTAACAGTAGTTGTTCCATATGGTTTAATTTGAGAATTCTGTTGTGCAGCAGCTTGTTCAGCTTCTTCTTTCGACACCTCAGTAACTACTTCTTTATAGTTTGAAGGATCAGCAATCAATTTACTACTTAGATCAGATACTGGTATATATTCAATTTTATAATAGTTATCTTTATAAGAAACTCCTTGGAGATTAGAAATGTTACTAAAGTATTCGACTAGATCATTTTGAGTGAGATCGTTCACAAAATTTGTGGAAAAATGATAACTTTCATGTACAGCGTCTTTCATTTCTTGTTCTGTGGGGGAGGATGTGTCAGCAAAAATAGCAGATTGCACACTAGTTGCTAAAATTATTGAAAAGAGTAGTCCTAATAATATCGTCTTTTTCATAACGTGTCACAACTCCTTTTGATAATTTAAGTGTTTATGCGGTTGGCCAACTATGGACAAATGTACCATACGAGTAAAAATAATGCAAATAATTACATATAAAATAGAGTGAATTTTAAAAATTCCTGTAACTTTTTAGAGTTAAATTGTTGTTATTCGCCATTTCATGTCATATCTATATCAACATCAAACTGGGGGGATTTAGGAGATTATAGGGTTGCCTACGGATTGGAACGCTAGAAGATCAGACGTGTATCATTTGGGATGACAAGTGCCTGGTCCAATCCATTAAGATTTTGCAGCGATGAGAACAGAGCAGCGAAACGGTAAAAAAAGAACGGACGTCAAGCACCACGAGTAATACAGATTACTGGACTCAGTATTAAAGGGGGCTTTATTATAGTAGTGAATATACGACTTTCAAAAAATATACATAAAGAGAGTTTGATAGTTGAAGGTGCGTTCATTCTTAGGGATAGAAGAGCTGGAAAGGAAGCGACTTATGTTTACTATTTATGATTGGTTTGGCTATCAATTGCCGAATAAGGAACGTTTTCAGTTGATAAAAGAAGTTGGATTTGATGGGGTTTTATTATGGTGGAGCGATGGCTTTGGGCGTGATTACTTTGGCCAGAAAGATTACCGCAAAGGGCCGCAAATTGCGCGAGAAGCGGGTCTTTATATAGAAAATATCCACGCACCAGTCCAAAGTGAAAACAACCTCTGGCTTGACAATCTGGACGGTGAAATCGTAACTGATTGCTATTTGCAATGTATTACAGACTGCGCCGAATTCGGGATTCCGACAATGGTGTTACACTTGCCTAACGAGGATAATCCATGTAACATATTGGGATTGGATAGAATTAAGAGAATCACTGAAAAAGCTGAACAGCTTGGTGTCAATGTTGCGCTGGAGAATTTATGGAACCTTTCCAATTTGGCATATGTGCTGGATCATGTGGATTCCCCGCGTATCGGGTTCTGTTATGACTCCGGACATCACTATCGCCATTATCCAAAAGATGATTTAATCTATATACGGTTCTCGGCTGATGGCACTACATTTACATGATAATAACGGAAGTTATGCCCAACACGGGTTACCCTTTGACGGCACGATTGATTGGTCTACAATCATGAAAAAAATTGCGGGAACAGATTATTCAGGTGCGACTGCAATAGAGGCCATGAATTGGGACTATAAGGATTTATCGGTTAATGAGTACTTACATAAAGCGTTTGAGCGAGTAAAAAGGTTGGAAACATTAAAACTCAGGTTTGAAAAATAGAATTTTAGCAATTTGATAAGGAATTTTAATAGAAAAGAATAAGAATCATAGTAGAGATAATAAAATAATTGTAGTTATTCATGATGGCAATGACATCACATAACATCGTATTCACGCTTTGAGGCTTTCGCCCCTTGGTTGTCAGATGTATAATCGTGGAAGGAAGCTCAGACAACAAACGCCCCAGCCTAAGATAAGAGCTATCTAAGGTTGGGGCGTTTCGTGAATACACAACGTTATAGGAAATCAGCACAATACAAATGTATGGGGGATAATCTGTGAAGTTAGTTAGTCAAGTTCAAGAGGAATTAGTAATAGCAGAGTTTTTATTTGCAGAGTTTAACTCTGATAGATTTAAGAACGGAATAATAGATGCTCTTGGTGATCATGATTCAAGTTTAATAACTAAACCTAATTTGAATGATAAAACTGAGAACCAATTAAGAAGAGATATTCTAGGTCAGACAAGAGGATTTGGCTGCAATACAGATTTGTTTGAGAATTTTCCTACAGAAGTTAAATGGTATAAAGCGGTTTTTCAGAAGCAAGATCTAAGCGAAGTAATGTATATTAACTATAGTTATTGGAATGAATTGTCAAGTGGTACTAGACTTCCTATGTATGCATCGAAGAATATCATTAATCAAATTGAAGTTTTTGGAGTTAGTAACCAGGGATTTATTGATATCTCTTTAGCGATCAAGTAAGGAATAGCGTTTCCAAGACTAATCTTTGTGTCAATGAATGAAAAGTCGAAAGTAGTTGTACTTGAAGGCCACGCTCGGTTGACAGCTTATTTTATTGATAGTGAATATTTACCCGATGAAATAGAAGTATTAATTGGGTACTCTGAGAAGTTTAGTGAATGGGATTTATATTAAGAACATTGTGTAGGTTGTGCATAGAAGGTAATTACATCCTATAACACTATATTCACGCTTCGGATCGGCTGTGCCGACCCTCGGTCCGCGAGAAGCGATCGGCAGGGAAGATGATTCTGCGGACACATCCGAACCGACTTTACCCTGGCGGATCCTTAAGTCGGTGGGACGTCGTTTGAATACACGTTATAGGAAATCAGTGCAAATCGTTCAAATCATTCAATAACTTAAATTTGAGTAGAAGGAGAATAATTCATGAAAGTTGAACTGAAATCTCCAACATATGAAGAGAAGGAAGTCTTAAAGAATTTGCTTGAACTTTATCTTTATGAATTAAGTTGCTATTCAGAACAAATCGAGTTGAATAAGTTTGGTCTGTACGGATATCGATATTTGGATCATTATTGGACAGATGAAGATAGACAAGCATTTTTGATTTTTTCGGAAGATAATTTGGCAGGATTAGCACTGGTTAGAAAATTTGATTACAGCGGGAATGATAAAGATTATAGATGGTTAATGTCTGAATTTTTTTTTGTCTTGAGGAAATATCAGAATAAAGGAATTGGTAGATTGGCTGCTCATCAACTTTTCAGCCGGTTTTCAGGTCCATGGATTGTCCCACAAATGGAGAATAACATCCCATCGCGTAGATTTTGGGAGAAGGTCATTTACGAGTATACGAGTGGTGAATATAAACAATCTAAGTTAGGGAATCAACCTGCACAGGAGTTTATTTTTGAAGGTAATGTCACCGGGAATGAAAGTAGATATATAATCTAAATAATTCGGGGGACTTCAAGAAGGCACTGACATCCTATAACACTGTATCTACACCGCGTCGCTAACGCTCTTTGGTCTGCCAGATGCTTTTTCGAAGAAGTGGAGTCAGGCAGACAACCCTGCACCACCTAACCGCGTTGCGGCCAGTCGCTATCGCTCCTTTAAGGTGGTGAGGGTTCGTAGATACAAGAACGTTATACGAAAGACAGAAGTTATTTATTAATTGGGGGACTATCCATGGAAGAAATTATTCGTTTTTACGATGTTGTTGATGAAGAACTACGTTTTCAAAGAAATTCTAGAAGAATTGAATTTCTAACAAGCATAAGAGCGTTAGAAGAAGTTATTCAAAATTCATCGAGGATGCTTGAATTAGGTGCGGGAACAGGAGCATATTCATTCTTCTACGCAAATAGAGGGCACGTAGTTACAGCACTAGATGTAACACCAAGCAATATAGACAAAATAAATGAGAAAAAATCTGATTATAAGAATATTAGTTTGAAGGCAATTGTCGGAGATGCCACAGATCTAAGCCGATTTGAGTCAGGGTCCTTTAATATAGTTTTATGTTTCGGGCCTTATTATCATGTAATCGACGATGTTGCGAGGCGTAAATTAATTGAAGAGTCATTAAGAGTGTTATCTTCTGGTGGAATATTAGCAATAGCCTATATTAATAAGCATTCAGTAGTTCCAATGCTTGTTAAGAAAATACCTGAATTCATTAATGAAGGCACAATTAGTAAAGTAATAGACATCGGAAATTTAAAGGCAAGAGATCCAGAATCATTCTGGACAGATTCACATTATACAACACCCATAGAAATTGAAGAGTTTATGAACCAATTTGATGTTTCAATAATAGATCATTTAGGGACAGATGGATTAAGTCACACTCTTTGTAATGAGGTAGATGAACTATCTGAACAGAAGTTTGAGATTTATAAAAACTATCATTTTAAGACTTGTAGAGAAAGAAGTATTCTTGGGATTAGCACGCACGGATTAATAATTTGTAGAAAGAATTAAGGATGAAGAGGTATCACAGAATGTCCTTCGCATAACATAGTATCTACGCTGCGGGCTACGCCCGGGTTCGTATGATGAGGTAGGCAGAGAAGTGGATTCAGCTCACAACCCTGCGAGGCTAAGTCCGTCGGACCCGGTCGGATGCGCTCCCTTAAGCCTCTCGGGTTCGTAGAAACAAGAACGTTATTCGACATGGTATAAAGACAAAAAAACTATAAAGGTGGATGAATTTTCATGAAGATTGTAAGTACTCTTGAGCATTATGAATTGCTCATAGATGAGGGGAATGATCCAGTACAAGACCCACCACAATTACAAGCATATATGAACAGATGGGATGGTCCCTCTTTTTTCAATGAACTAAATCCAAAGAAAAGTATGGTACTAGATATTGGAATTGGAACTGGAAGAATAGCAAAAACGGTATTACATGCCGAGTGTCAATTCCTTGTTGGAATAGATATATCACCGAAGACTTTAGAAAGAGCAAGGACTAATCTAAGAACTTATCCTAACCTTGAATTAGTAAATACTGATATAAACCACTTTATTCGTCCTAATACCTTTGATCTAGCTTACAGTGTTTTGACATTTTTACACATAGAGGATAAGGAAAAAGCCTTAAGTAATATTTACATATCTCTAAAGAATAATGGATCATTTGTATTATCAGTTAGTAAAGATAATGAGTGGTTTGAGTGTGATGATAGGATGATAAAGCTTTACCCTATTGGATTAGATGAATATATTCGTCTTTTCAAATCAATTGGTTTTCAAATTGAATCAATTCAGGAAACAGAAAGCAAATATGCAACAATTATTAAAGGGAAGAAGTAAATAAGTATTCCGATGAAGATGCCCACGTCGTTTAACATCGTATCTACGCTGTGTCGCTATCACTCCTTGGTCTGCCCGAGGATTTTCGTGAAAGCTGGATCAAGCAGACAACCATACACCACCTAACCGCGTCGCGGCCAGTTGCTTACGCTCCTTTAAGCAGTGAGGGTTCGTAGATACAACAACGTTATGTTATATCAATGCAAACCTAAAAAAAATGAAAATCGGAGGATTTTATGATAGTTACTCCAAGATGTAAACTAATAAAATTGGCTTCGGGAGATCTCGATGATGTGATACTGATTTACAAAGATCCTCTGGTAAGAAGATACTTAGGAGGAACAACAGACGATGAGTTACTACTTAAGAATAAGTTTTTAAGAGGTATTGAGTAAATCAAAGATGCCAGGAGTTTATTTTTGGTGTGTACGATTAATCAAGGCTGATCAATTTATTGGTTTTGTTTCGTTAGACCGTTATCATGACGTAAAGAACATCGAGTTATCTTATGAATTCCTTCCTCAACATTGGGGTAATGGATATGCTACAGAAGTTGTTAGAAAAATGATTGATTATTCATTCACAGAAATAAATCTACCTAAAATAGTGTCTGAAACTCAAATTGCCAATACTTCTTCGTGCAAGTTGCTAGAGAGGGTTGGCATGAAACTTGAGAACAGACTAATGAGATTTGGAGCAGAGCAGGCTGTATATAGAATTGAAAGAACCTGATAGTAATTCGAAGATGGCACACAATGCATTCACGCTGCGGGGCGGCTACGCCGTCCCTTGGTTGCCAGGAGCTGGGACTGAGGGAGGATTAAGCCGACAACACTGCACTGCCTAACCGCGTCGCGGCCGCCCCTTCGGGGCTTAAGGCAGTGAGGGTTCGTGAATGCGGGAATGTTAGGCGAAATGCCGATGTCAAATAAATAGTATTAATATAAGAACCTGAAAAAAATAGAGAATAATAACTACTGAAGAGGTTAGTGTAATGAAAAACCTAGAGAAATATGTCTGGATAGAAGCAGAACAGTGGGCGGAGGGACTATGGGATACTGAGAATGTAAATACAGATGTAATTGTGGTCTTTTCAAATCGAATGAAGTGGATAGCGAGTTTCTATACATATAAAAACATACAAACAATAAGAGAAAATAACAGGAACACAGGAGAATGTATGAATGGGGCCTATTTATGGTCTAGTGATATGGTATTAATTGATATTGGAAGTAGGGAGAGAATTTACGAAGTAATAAATTACTTAATTGAAGCAGATGAGTTCCAAACCGTTTTTACTAGGTACCCCGATGTTGAAATAGAAGATGATGAATACTATCCTAAAGGATTCTTTGAAAACAACTAGTCTATTAAAATGGAAGTGATAGAAAGGTTGGGGAGAATACATGGAACTCTGGACAAAAGAGCAACTGCGAGCGTTCATTAAGGAGAATAAGCTGGTCACGGCTCAAGATGCACAAAATGCCTTGAAAGAGCTGTTTGCCGAAACACTGCAGGAGATGTTGGAAGCCGAATTAGACAACACGCATTTGGGCAATGAGAAGCATAGGTCAAGGCCAAGATGACACCGAATAGTCGCAATGGCAAAAGCTAGAACCGTGGTCACCGAGTACGGGGAGCAAGAAATCACGGTTCCGCGGAATCGGCTGGGAGAGTTTGAACCGGTCGTTGTCCAGAAGCATCAAAAGAACGTAACCGGCATCGAGGATCAGATTATCGCTTTGTATGCCAAGGGTGTGAGTACCCGCGAGATCCAGGATCATCTGCAGAATCTGTATGGGATCGAAGTGTCACCTAACCTTATCTCCAATATCACCAACAAAATCGTGCCACTCATTAAAGAATGGCAGAATCGGCCACTTCAAGGTGTGTATGCTGTCGTTTATATGGATGCTATTCACTTTAAAGTGAAGCAGGATGGGGCCATTGTGAATAAAGCCGCCTACATGGTCATTGGCATTGATTTGGATGGGAACAAAGATGTGCTGGGCATGTGGATCGGCGAAAACGAATCCAACAAGTTCTACTGTATGCAGAGGTCTGACACCGTAGACTTGGAAAACTCCATGCCACAGAGTTCGTCGTTAATCTGAGTAACTTTGCGAGTGGAGACCCCGTTGATCACCATCTCCATAAGGGAGATGGTTAAGTCCCCATGATAACGAGATCTTTTCTGTTTGATTAAGACAGTGTTATTTCCACATTATTCTCATGAAAGATGATATTATCGATGATTAAGTTTGCGAATTAATTCTCGTGTAATATACTTAGTATATTAATATTATGATGTCAGGGTGGTTTTGTGGAATTGCATTTATACGAGCAGATATATATCTATATTGTACAAGAGATTAAAGAAGGCCGATTAAAAGAAGGAGATCGAGTCTCTTCTGAAAAAGAGTTGGCTGAAAAATTTGGCGTCAGTCGTATTACATCTAAAAAGGCTCTGGAGAAATTGGCGGATTCTGGGGTTATCAAACGAATACAAGGAAAAGGCTCATATGTGGCCGATGGTATAATTGGAGGACAAGAACCTAAGCACCATTCAGAGGTAAGAACGACATTGGTTCCGGAGGATGATAAGCGGTTGATCGGGTTTATTATACCGAATTTTTCTGACGAGTTTGGCTTACAACTTCTTAGATCGATGGAAAAACGGAGTGCTGAGCACAATTATCAACTCATTATCAAGCGAACTTGCGGGGATCGGGATGAGGAAAAACGCGCGATCGACTTATTTATTCGTTTAGGCATCAAAGGATTAATCGTGACCCCCATTCATGGTCAACACTATAATTCGGAGCTGCTTCGTCTTGTTTTGGATCGGTTTCCAATTGTTTTGGTCGATAGATATCTAAAAGGAATTCCGGTTTGTTCGGTTTACACAGACAATAAGAAAGCAGCCATGGATCTTACGCGCCATCTGATTAACAAAGGTCATAAAAAGATTGCCTTTTTATCTCCGCCGGAAGAGAACACTTCAACATTGGAGGAAAGGCTGCTCGGATATACGTTTGCCTTCACCCAAGAAGGAATGAACTTGAACAAAGATTATGTATTGACAAACTTGAAGGGCACCCTTCCCATGAACATAAACGGAACAGCGATTGAAAGTGATAAAGAAACAGTAAAGCATTTTTTGAAACAACACCCTGATGTAAAGGCGTTTGTCGCGTCGGAATTTCTAATAGCTACCATGCTGGCTCAGGTCATCAACTCGATGGGGAAATCTCTGGAGGAATTCGAGATTGTTTGTTTCGACTCCCTGAACGATCACCTGGGTCAACCCATCTTCACTCATATTGAGCAGGATGAGAAGCAGATGGGTGAATTAGCCGTGGATATGCTAATCTCTCAGTTGCATGGAACAGCAGTTCCCGAGCTGAACATCATTGAACATCGTATGATTGTGAAAAATAACGGATAGGATAATAAAACTGCAGTTCAACAAAAGCAAGGATATCGCTTGTTCAATGTGCCGAGAAGTCCCCGGGGGCTTTTCGGCACTTTTTTAAGTTATCAATAAACTTCGAAGCAGTCGATTTATATCGAATTATAGCCATACATCATGAATTTTTATGTCGTAATATTGCAATTGACACATCACATGATGTCATATTAACATACTTAGTATAACCGGTATATTCCTTATAACAAATTCACTTCGTTCCTCATTTTCTGTTTTAATAGTTCATATCACCAATCATGTTAACGCTTACATATATCTAAATTTGACTATGTTTCTATTATGTACATGTAAATGTGAATCAGAAAAATGAAGTGAGTTTTATAGGAATTCAAGGTGAACTAATTAATTTAACTAAGGGGGACTTTGAATGAGGAGATCCAAAAAATTCGCATTTCCAATTCTTGTTTACTTTCTGGCTATGTTATTAATTGTAACCGCTTGCTCCACGAAGGGAGGCTCAAGCGATCAGGTGGGAGAGGGGATTACAACCGTTACGATGTGGCATGGTCTTACCTCAATTGATTTAGATAATATGAATAAAGTCGTGAAGGCATTTGAGGAGAAAAACCCTACCATCAAAATGAAATTGGTTTATACAGAATCCAGTGAGGGATCCGATCAGAAGCTGCTGACTGCAGTCGCAGGCGGCAATCCTCCTGACGTTGCACTTTTCGACCGGTTTAAGGTCGGTACTTGGGCTGCGCAAGGTTCTCTGACTGACCTATCCTCGATGGCAGCAGAATCCGGAATTCGTAAGGAAATGTATTATCCATTTGCTTGGGAGGAGTCCAGTTATCAAGGAAAGCTTTATGCAATGCCGATGGATACGGACTCTCGCCTGCTATTTTACAATAAGGATCATTTCAAAGAAGTAGGGCTGGATCCCAACAAACCACCACAAACAATCGCCGAGCTTGAAGCGGCCGCCGAAAAGTTGACCATCAAGGAAGGTAAACGTTTCAAACGGATCGGGTTCATCCCATGGTATTCGCAAGGCTGGCTGTATACTTGGGGATGGGCGTTTGGAGGAGAATTCCAGGACGCTGCCACCGGCAAAATTACCGCAAATGATCCTAAAGTCGTTGAAGCGCTGCAATGGATGACCGACTTCGGCAAAAAATACAATGTCGAGGATATTGCCGGATTCACAAGCGCAGCTGGCTCGGAGGAAATGGATCCGTTCATTTCCGGTCAAATCAGCATGAAGATAAGTGGAAACTTTACGGTGAAGGGTATCGAAAAATTTAAGCCGGATCTAAATTACGGTGTTGCACCAATACCGACCCCAACAGGTACTAATTTTACGACATGGTCGGGAGGCGGGTCCGCTATTATCCCTAAAGGCGCCAAGAACGTCGCTGCTGCTTGGAAATTCCTCGAATTCTTAGGGAAAGAAGAGGGGCAAACGTTATTAAACGCTGACTCTCAAATTTCCGTGATCGATTCGGTTAACGACAAATATGGTTACAAGGACGATCCGATAATGAAAGAATTTATCAATATTCTACCCAATTCACATAACCGCCCAGTTATTCCTGAAGGACAACTGCTGTGGAATGAGTTAGCTTCCGCAACGGAAAAGGCTACCCGCGGTAACGGTACTCCGAAAGAGAATCTTGATAGAGTAACAGAGACTGTTAATAAGGCTTTAGAGAAATACGATAAATAAGATGCTTGATGGGCGGGGAGAGGATCTCTCTCCTTGCCTATTGTTGATTGACAATTGGAAGGAGGATGTACATGGCGAAACTGGCCGATTCAGTTCATGTAAATGCAATTCCATCGGCAAGGAAACAGCGCGCGCTCCGCAGAACTAACGTGATTGGGTGGCTGTTTGCTTCACCTTGGGCTATAGGACTGCTTTGCTTTTATGCAATTCCGATGCTGATGTCCATCTACTTCAGCTTCACCACGTATAGCATTCTGCAGCCTGGTGAATTTGTCGGAATGAATAATTATAGAGATCTTTTCCATGATCCTTTGTTTTGGAAATCCATATACAACACGATTTATTTTACCGTATTTTTTGTTCCATTAAGTATATTTATTGGTGTGGCACTCGCTATGATGCTGAATATGAAGGTCAAAGGGATGGCTGTATTCAGAACGATCTTTTTCCTACCTACACTTGTGCCACAAGTGGCTTTGGCTGTTCTGTGGATGTGGCTGTTACATCCAAACTTCGGATTGGTAAATGGGATGTTAGCGCATTTCGGTATCGATGGGCCTCCTTGGCTTGGTGGTGAAGCTTGGTCCAAGCCTTCACTCATCTTGATGTCGCTTTGGGGTATTGGGCAAGCCGTCGTCATCTACCTTGCTGGATTAGGAGACATCCCTGATGAGTACTATGAAGCGGCGCAAATCGATGGAGCTAACTGGTTTCAGAAAACGAGAAAGGTAACCCTGCCTTTGCTCACTCCCGTTATTTTCTACAACCTGGTCATGGGAATGATCGGTGCATTCCAACAGTTCACTCTTCCCTATACGTTGACCAAAGGGCAAGGAACTCCTGCAAATTCCATGACTTTTTACGTCATGTATTTATATGAGAACGGATTCAGGTATTTCAAAATGGGTTATGCCTCCGCAATGGCCTGGATCTTATTTATTATAGTTATGGTATTAACCGGAATTATTTTTATTACATCTAAACGCTGGGTTCATTATCAAGGGAAATAAGGAGGAGGAAGTACGGGATGAATCCTATCGCCATCAAAAGAATCAATCGTGCGTTAGCCTATTTATGTCTAATTGTTGCTTCTGCATTTTTCATTATTCCGTTCATTTGGCTGCTTTCAACTTCTCTTAAACCACTCACACAAGTCTTTACATTCCCACCAGAGTGGATTCCGCATCCAATTCTGTGGAGTAATTATTCCCGTGCCGTTGAGTATATCCCTTTCTGGACATATCTGAAAAACACGGCGATTATAACAATCGTTAGTACGCTTGGTGTGATCATATCCTGTCCCTTGGTTGCATATAGTTTTGCCAAGTTAGAGTACCGTGGGAGAGGCATACTTTTCTTTGTTACCCTCGCTGTTATGATGATTCCTGGACAGGTGACGATGATTCCTCTATTCCTGTTGTTTACTAAATTAGGTTGGGTAGGAACATCTCTTCCACTGATTGTACCCCAATTTTTTGGAGTGCCAATTTACATTTTTCTATTGAGACAGTTTTTCATGGGACTGCCTGATGCCCTGCGCGAAGCGGCCCGCTTAGACGGCGCTAGTGAGTTCCGCATATATTTACAGATCATGTTTCCACTAGCCAAATCCGCCGTTTTAGCCGTGGCATTGTTTCAATTTATGGGGAGCTGGACTGATTTCATGGGCCCCTTGCTCTATTTAACCAATGAACCATCTTACACGGTTTCGCTTGGATTGCAGCAATTTCAGAGTCAAAAGGGATCCGAATGGGGTCTATTAATGGCCGTATCCACCTTGATGACATTACCTATTATTGTTTTGTTCTTTTTTCTTCAAAAGACGTTTATTAGCGGCATTACATTTAGCGGTATAAAAGGTTGAACATCATTTGTATGAATTAAGCTCCAGCGATGCGGAACTCTGGGGATGTTAGGACGGACCAAAGGCAGAAATGGGAGGCTGAATTTGATTAAACGTAAGGGTGTGGGGCGTAAGCGGCGCGGGAACATACAGCATTTCCGGAAATACGATTACGCTCAAATTTGTGGACGGCAAAACGGAGCGGTTCGTATTCTTCGTCCAACCCGGAAAAGATGGAAAGCCGATTTCGCAGTATATCCAAATCGGCGACCGCAATTTTTATGTAGATAACGATCGATAGGTCCGTTGGAAAAAAGTTAATAAGCAAAAAGGCAGCGATGTGTAAAGCAGAAGCTGCCTTTTTTGCGTACCAATGCGTTCTGCATAATAATGAGGCTCGCAAGGCAGATGGAACGATAGTTTGTGGATTTGATACAATTGTAAACCTTAATTACGAAAAATAGGTTTTCAATAATGTGACTCAAACTCAAGGAGAATTCCAATCCTGACACTTGCATTACTAAGTATTATTTAATGAAGCCAAGAGGAAGAATTACAAACAATAATAAGGAGATTCAGGAACTCCTCGGCCACTCAAGCCTGAAGACAACCGAGATTTACACACATGTTGGCCTTAAACAGCTCCAACGTATTCAAGCCCTCTGGACCGACTCATGAGAAGCAACCTGCCGGAGATGGAGGATTAGCCCTCTCTTCGTCTAATAATATATATGGGAACATAAAGCGAATTCGTATATTTTCTCCTACGAAGGAAATGGGTGAATTCGTATTAGCTAATCGAAGAAGTCGAGGAAACATCACACGAGAAGAAAAAGGTTCTACTCATCTCGTACAAGAAGGAATCTTGCCAAAAAAAGAACTGATATTTGAGAAGTTCAAAGAGTATTTACTAATGCGATCGGAGCCAGAGTAAGTCTAACGACCCGTTCCCTTTGGTCACTTAAGCCGCTTGAACGTTAGGAATACGAGAACGTTATATGACATACCCGAGAACCCAATTTCACATTTTTCAATACTATGAATTGTTACAAAGCATTTGTTTTAGAATTAAAGAATTATTCCTTGAAAAATATTGAAGATGATCAGATAGTAAATATGTACACGAGGAGATAAAACTATGATAAAAAACAAATTACTAAGAATGGACAATGTCGGCATCGTTGTAGAATCCCTTGATGACGCGATCTCTTTCTTCGAGGAGATTGGCTTGAACCTCGAAGGGCGAGCCACTGTCGAAGGTGAATGGGCTGGTCGCGTAACCGGACTAGGTTCTCAGTGCGTAGAGATTGCTATGATGGTTACCCCAGATGGGCACAGCCGACTTGAACTTTCGAGATTTCTCACCCCGCCTACTATATCAGATCACCGGACTGCTCCTGTTAACTCCCTCGGTTATCTACGCGTTATGTTTACAGTTCAAGACATTGACGAAATGGTATCCAGACTCACTAAGTATGGTGCGCAGCTCGTTGGCGAAGTGGTTCAGTACGAGGACTCGTATCGGCTCTGCTACATTCGAGGAATCGAAGGACTTCTAATCGGTTTGGCGGAACAACTCGGTAACAAATAAGTAGGTGACGGTTTATAAAAGGCATTTACTGAAGGCATATTCAGCCGGACACATCCGCACCACCTAACCGCATCGCGGCCGCCCTTCGGGCTTAAGGTGGTGGGACGTCGTGAATACAATAACGTTATATGAAAGCCCCCAAAACCATTTTAATTACAGGAGATTCTATGAAGCGAACTATAATGATCAGTGATATTCATGGCTGCATAAATCAATTAAATCAATTGTTATCTCAAATCTATTACGATCCGAATAATGATCAACTTATTTTGCTGGGTGATTATGTTGATAAAGGGCCAAACAGTAAAGAGGTAGTTGAAAGAGTTATTGATCTGATGGGGAATCATAATGTAATTGCATTACGTGGAAATCATGACCAACGATTGTTTGATCTAATTTATACCGAAAGTAGTATTGTTAGGTACAAATTCATGGAACACGGTGGCATTCAAACTATACAAAGTTATTGTGATATAAATACTGAAATCAATGAAGAGCAATTGAATAAGGCGATAGAAAATATTAGAACTCATTTTAAGCATCATCTTGATTTTTTAGGTAGCTTGCCTCTATACCATGAAGACAATAACCACATTTATGTTCATGCTGGATTGAATCCAAACTATACGGATTGGAAGACGCAACCTGAACGGGATTTTATGTATATAAAGGACGAATTCATTAGATCAAATTTTGAAATAAACAAGAAGGTTATTTTTGGGCATACCAGGACAATTGATATACATGGAGTACCCGATATATGGTTCGGTGAGGACAAGATAGGAATAGATGGTGGATGCGCATATGGAATGCAATTAAATGGTTTAATCTTTCAAAATGGAATATATACAACGGCACAGGTTAAGAGCTCTTTAGATTAGTACAGGATGCAGGGAACATCACCTAAAATTATATTCACGTATCGGGACGACTCTGTCGTCCCTCGGTCCGGCAGTAGCTTGATGTAATTCGGTGAGGCATTTCCGTAGAAACTGAAATCGTAAGATTGGTTTGTGTACGTTCAGGAACACAGGAGCGTAAAGAGGGGTTACAGTCGAGTTAGTATGTAGTATTCGAGGTCATGTATAAATCAGGTATTCTCAAGAAAGATTATCAGGAAATCATAGAAATTCAATATTGGGATATACATGATGTGATGGTTTCTAATGAAGTAATAGGATTGAATAAAGAAATTATTAAAGCAACATGGGAAACCAGAAATGGTCTATATCGTGGAAATAATAACCAACAACAAATACATTTCTTACAATTACTATCTACCAAACATATAAGGACATATTCTAAAGTAATTCTAAGAAGGCCCAACCATCTTATAACACCGTTTTCCTGCATCACGGCCTACACCGCTCGGTCCGCCCGATGATTTTCGTAGAATTGAATTCAGGCAGATAACCCTGCGAGACTAAGTGGCAAAGCCACCCAGTCGCATACGCTCCTTTAAGTCTCTCGGGTTCAGGAACACAACAACGTTAGGTGAAATAACCGACAGAGAAAGAGAAAAATATCAGTGATCAAATTTTCTAAAATCTTTATCATGTTCATACAAATCTTATCTTGCACATCTTGTAATCAAAATAATAAACAGAATATCTATGAAGAGTGGCTTTTTTAATTAAAATCCCCTTCCCGACGAGTTTACAAGGCAGAATACGTTGCAAAATAAAAAGAAAGTGATTAGCTTTCTTTTTTATTATGCAACAGGTCCCTCTATTTCTGCTTTCAATTGTTCAAACCACTCTAAGTTAACCAGGTGATGGGAACGGGAATTTTCGTTCATTCGACGGTAGTAATTAATTGTGCCGGGAAGTTCTTGTGTGCTGGACAGGTATTCATCAAGGAAAGCGATTCGGGTTTTAGTCTGGTCGATTTGCGATTGGATCAGTTCCAACAATTTGTTTTTGTCGTATTCATCGGCAAAGAGTAGCGCCCCATAAAATTGCAGGTTCACATATTCCGATTTGGTGCCGTATTTGACCATTAATTTTTCGAATTCAGCCATTCCCGATTCGGTGATTTTAAAGTTCCGAGTTTCGCGCCCACTGGCTGAAGGATCCTGCCGAATCTGTTCAATCCAACCTTTTTCTTCAAGTTGCTGCAGATTGTAATAAAACGAGCCTTTCGTGAAGTTTACAATGTAGTTGTAATGGCGTTTTTCCATTAAGGCCAATAGTTCGTAGCCGTGAGCGCCGGGGTTTTGGATGAGCAAGCCAAGGATGAGTAAGGGGATCAAGGCTGCATCACCTTCACCATCTGCGCCTCGAATTCCGCGTACGTGATTTTACCCGAAGCCAAATCCATGCTATGAAGATAAATCTGTTCTGTTTTCGAATAGTCGCGCTCCACTTTTAGTGATTGCTCCTCCCCCGGGATGGGTTCCAGGACATCACACTCTTTCAAAAAAGCATGGAAATAGCGGTAGCCGAATTTGCGTTGCGAAACCGCGTCTAAATGAATGCCATCAGGATTCGCTGTCAAACCTGCTGCTGTTACAAAATAACAATTTTTCTGTTTATTGGCGAAGCGCTGTAATTGCTCATTGACCTGTTGATATTCTGTCGCATGCTGTCCGAAACCGGTCTTCCCAAGGAAATCACCAAGTCCGCCAATGATCAACGGCGCCTCATCAAGATTCAATTCGTTTCTTAGAGTCTCGATGATAAGGGTTAATTTCTCGTAATAAGTTTCATGCAGCGAACGATGACTGTCGCTCTCACCCTGGTGCCAAAGGATTCCGCAGATTTGACTGGACCGCAGGGCGAAGCGGGCTTCGGACAAAGCATGTTGAAAAAGGACGCCTTCCGGATGCCAGTCATCCAAGGAACTGCCACCTTCCGCACAAGGAATCAAACCAATTTCTTCATCGGGATTGGCTTTCGACCAGGTATCGGCAAAAGACGCCGCTAGGCCTACACCGGAAACCGGACGGTCGTAATTAATCGGCTCAGTCATCATCTGCCACTGTCCATTGCGCAGCATTTTTATTTTTTCATTATAGATAGGATCAACATCATGCAAAAATCCACGGCCCGCCATATTCGACTGACCCAACATTAAAAATGACTGTATCATTTAGTCTTCACTCCATTACATCATTATCATGGTCTAATTAGACTAAAAACATTATATAGTCTGATTAGACTATAGTCAATAAAGCAACAAAAGAAATAGTTGATTTAGATCATTGGAATCATCCAACGAAGAAAGTGTTCGAAGATCTGAATAAATGGGAAGTATCTTTTCATGATAATTGGGGGAATCTGGGCGCTGAGTTGTAGGTTTTTCAAGCTGCCCAAGCAAAGGAAGAAGAGCTGAAATATCATCCGGAGAATGAGAGAATGAAAAAGGCTTTTTTACTAGACTACCGTAAGATGAGAAAGCAGCGGCAACACTCTTCCCTTTCGCAATATCGATACTTAGAACAGGTTGATTCATATGACATCCTTAGAACACTAGGACCCAAAACAGATGCTCTCCACAGGTTGGCACGGTGATTCAGGCTCGAAGCCCAACCAGCTAAATTGGGGTATGAACATTGCAAGGGCTAAAACACTTTATACGCCAGGGGTGAGAGAATGAAAAAGAACAAGATTCCAAAGCTTGATTTGACTATCTCTGAGAGAAAAGAGCTGAGGAGAAATAAAATACTCATAAGCGAAATTCATAATATAACACTTAACGAATTGTGTTCTATTCTGAAAGTTCCAGAAAATAGAGCGAAGGAAATTAAGGCATTATCGGAATTTCAAAATGTACCTTCGATCGGACCAAAATTTGCAAAGGATTTATTAATGTTAGGTTATTATTCTTTGGATGAATTAAGAGATAAAAATGGTGCTAGATTATTTGAGGATTTAGAGGAATTATATGGGGAAAAGATTGACCCTTGTGTTGAGGATCAATTTAGATTAATAGTACATTACGCTATTAAAAATAGCAGTGAAAAGCAATGGTGGGATTTTACCGAGGAAAGAAAACATTACAGGGCTAAACATGGATATCCTAAAGATAGAGCAGAATGATTTTTTTGTATAAATGTTAAGTTAAGATAAGTCGCAGAGGCATAAGACATCGCATAACAATTAATTGACGCTTTGGGGCTTACGCCCTTTGATCCTCCCGAGGAATTTTGGAGAAATTGGATCAGGCGGACGATATCCGCACTGACTAACCGCATCGCGGCCAACGGTGCTAAGACTCCCTGTGAAAAAACGCTGATATATAAATTGAACTAAAGAAAGGAAAGCACTTCGCTGTATTCCAGATGGAATCAAGGAGAAGCAAGGTTAAACTTTAGTTCATTTTATATAGTTGGTTATATAAATTCGACTAAGAAGATATATGGAGACTTAGTTTAATGAAGGTTATGATTCAGACGCTACACGACTCGGCCCGGCCTAAGATAAATGCTATCTAAGACCGGGACGCATCGTGAATGCGGGTGCGTTATAAGAAATCCTTAACAGGGGATGAATATTTGTACGAGTCGATTTTTGACTCAGCATCTTAATGGGCCAGGCTGAGTATGCAAAAAATTTCATAGTTGGCAAAGGAACATACTTGGTTGCTTATCATAATGAGGGTTATACTAATATTAATGAAGCCTATCTTAGGCTGCTTCGTTATGCGAGCAGCTTGAATCGAACAAAAAAGTGGTGGTTGAATTGGGGTAACCGTTAAAGATTTACTGCAGCTGCCTTCATTTAGAGGAGCTCAGGTGATCACTGGAACAAGCAGGCTTCATCAGACCGTGTCCTCCTTATCTGTTTTAGAGGTGGCGGATGTCAATTTCTTCTCGCAAATTATTCAAACCGTTCAAGAAGAGTGGTATGCCGAAGAGCTGGTCATTAGCTCTTTTTATTCCATTAAGGACAGTGTGGAGCAGCAATGCAAAACGGTTCAATATTTGCATGACCTTGGTGAAGTGGGATTGATTTTGTACTATGTTGGCATTATCATGCCAGATATAGCCGATGAAGTGCTCGAGCTGGCCGAATCTCTGAATTTTATTATCATTTGCATGCCGAGAAACGATTACTCGCTTAGGTATAACGAAGTCATTTATGAAGTCATGGAGGCAATCGTAAGCAATCAGAATGTGAATGAGCATTTCGTGAATGAATCACTGGAAAAGGTCTCGCTGCTGCCGGAACATTTGCGGAGCGTGGAAATTACCCTTAAACTGCTGTCGGACCGGATGAAAGCGAACATCGTTCTGACAAACAGCAACCTGGATATCATCAATCGTGTCATGTGGCCGCGCAATTCATCGCTCGATGTTGCGAATATAATCCGGTCCATGGCGCCTTCCATTTTGAACGGCAGAATGGGAGAAGGAGAGCTGGATTCGTCTTGCTTTGTTGAATACAAACGTGTTCATCAAAAAAACGGGGAGGTCCTCTACCTGTTTCTCATTAAAGAGAATACGAAGCTGCCTCCGAAGACGATGGACCAAATCAGCGAGGTGGTGCAGGTGGCCATCAATTTGTGGGGAGATAAGCATAACGAGGTCAGCGAATACGCTTTGGTTAAAGCCATCGTGAATGATGAAAGCGAAAAAATGCGCAGATTGGCCAGTTTGCTCTATATTGACGTTTCCGCCATCCAAATGATGTGGCTCGTTTACATTCGGGATTTGTCGGAGGAAAGAAGGATAAGGGAAGACTTAAAAGCGCATCTCTCGCAATATTATAAAACCGCGGTCATTCAAACGATCGATCACTGCGTTGTCGTTTTGCTAGGGAATTGTTCATATAAATACAATGAGTTTGAGATCGCAGCGGAATATATCGAAACCACGAGTCTCATGGCTGACATATCAAGCATCGTATATTCTCCTAGAATGCGGAACACACAGGACGTACGCCGAATGTACCAGCTCGTAAACGGAGTCTCAAAAGAGGTTCACCGTATCTATCATAACCGCAAACTATACACCGCGGCTGAAGTCCGTTCCATGAAACGGGCCATAGACCTCAGCAAACAAGGGGAAGAGATCACTGAAGAATGCTTGTCCGTCATGGAGCCAATTATGGACGACGCAGACGCATTGAAAACCCTGATGACTTTTCTTCTGGATGCGAAGGGGAATATGGATGACTGCAGCAAGCTGTTGTTCGTCCACAAAAATACGGTGAAATATCGCATTAAAAAAATTTGCGAGCTCATAGGATATGATGTGACCATCAATTCGGAATCGTACGATGTTTATACCGCCTGCATGGTCTACCGTCTCATCCATAACTAAAAAGTTCCGATGTTTTGTCCAATAAGACAAAAACATCGGATTTTTTTTTGTTTTCTGAAAAAGACGCTGACCTACTTCATCTTTTACAATAAGAAAACAATATTCGAACGAACAGGATTGGGGGGATCATATGAAAGCCGTTAAAGAGCATCAATCCTGGTTCAGTCTCGGGATCATCTGGGCTGGCGCGGTAATCAGCATCCCGAGTTTGTTGGTAGGGAATGCGCTTATTGCAGGCATGGGACTATCGAAGGCATTGCTTGTCACGTTAGCAGGTTATTCCATTATTGTGCTGCTCATGATTTTGCAGGGTATTCAAAGCACGGATTTAGGAAGGCCGACGGTTCAGGTTGCAGGTCAGGTGTTTGGCAAAAAAGGGTCTCGGGCGATTCTTTCGATCATCCTCGCCATTGCGTGCCTTGGATGGTTCGGAATTCAGGCGAATGTGTGCGGCGCGGCCTTGGCCAATTTGTTAGCCGTAGGTGGAATGAGTGTCCCGGTTCCGCTGGCTTCTCTTATCTGCGGTCTTGTGATGGTGGTCTCGGCGATCTATGGCGTTAAAGTGCTGCGCGTCATCAGCTATATTGCCGTTCCTTTATTGGTGGGAATCAGCATATTTGGTCTTATCGAAGCATTGACCGGTGACTCCCTGCAGATCATTCAGAATTATAAGCCTGAGGGAGCTATGACCTTTACGGATGGGCTGGCGATAACGCTGGGTTCGTTTGCCCTGGGTGCAGTCATCGCGGGAGATTATTCGCAATTTTCAAGAAAACGGTCCGATGTCCTGAAAGCCGCTCTATTCGGGATTGTTCCGGCAGGCTTGCTGATGATCGGTGCAGGAGCTGTCCTGACGATTGCTTACCAAGCCAGCGATATTACAGCAACCTTTTTGAGCATCACGACTCCGTTTGTTGGCGGTGTGGTTCTGATCCTGGCTACGTGGAAGACGAACCTCGTGAACGCTATTTCAGGCGGTTTTGCTTTAATTAACGTGTTCAACGTATCGAAGGAAAAAGAAAAGTGGGCCGTCGGCATCGCGGGAACCATTGGGACCGTATTGGCCGTCGTCGGTATACTGAACTATTTTACTCCGATCATGTCCATCCTGTCGGCCATGATTCCGCCGGTTGCAGGCGTGATGATCGCATCTTACTGGGCTCTTGGCAAAGGGGATAAGAGCCGCTGGTATGAGGTTGAAGGCGTGAATACACTGGGCGTCGTTTCCTGGCTATTGGGCGCGGTTATTGCTAGTACCCCTGTTGTGTTATCCTTGTTCCCAAGCTTGCCGCAGGTACCGAATCAGCCGTTGATCGGGATTGTCATTTCTTTTGTCGTGTATTATGCAGGCTATCGTTTATCGGCTCAGAAGACAGTTATATTGGAGGAATAATGAATGAGATATTTAGATAAAGCAGCTGTTGAAAACATCGCCGTCGGCGCAGCATTTCTGGGAACCGGCGGAGGGGGAGACCCTTACATCGGAAAATTGATGGCTCTCTCGGCCATTGAGAAGTTTGGACCTGTAAAACTATGCTCAGTCGATGAGATTAAGGATGAGGACTTTTTCATTCCGGCCGCGATGATGGGGGCGCCTTCCGTATTAGTGGAGAAATTCCCTAAAGGGGACGAGTTTGTTAAGGTGTTCCAAAAATTAGCGAATTACTTGGGAAAAGATCAGATCGCCGGCACGTTTCCGATGGAAGCAGGAGGCGTCAATTCCATGATTCCCATCGTCGTTGCGGCGCAGCTGGGCTTGCCTCTGATCGACTGTGACGGTATGGGGCGAGCGTTCCCGGAGCTTCAAATGGTGACGTTTAACCTGGACGGCATTCCGGCGACACCAATGGCGATTTCGGATGAAAAAGGGAACATCGGCATCTTTGAGACCATTGATAATAAATGGACGGAACGGCTCGCCAGAGTGGCCACGGTTGAAATGGGCGCAAGTGCTCTGGTAAGCCTGTACCCGGCAACGGGTGCTCAATTAAAGCAAAGCGGCGTTCATCATATTGTGACCCTCTCCGAACAGATTGGAGAAATCATTACATCGAAGAATCGGGATGCGGGCGATAAGCTTCAAGAACTCCTGAACCTTGTGTCCGGCTATGAACTTTTCCAAGGTAAAATCGTGGATGTCATCCGGGAAACCAAGGGCGGATTTAATCTTGGACGAATGCATCTCGAAGGAATCGAAGCGTTTAAAGGCGGAGAGATGAAAGTTCATTTTCAAAATGAAAACCTGGTTGCCGAAAAGAACGGTCAAGTCGCTGCGATCACCCCGGATTTAATCTGTCTGGTCGATTACGAAACCTTGTTGCCAGTGACCACGGAGAGCCTGAAATATGGGAAGCGCGTACGGGTGGTCGGACTGCCTGCACATGAAAAGTGGAGAACGGAAAAAGGGATCCAGACGGCAGGACCAAGATACTTCGGGTATGATTACGATTATGTTCCTATTGAGGATTTGGTGAAAAAGGCGGTGGTTGAGAATGTATAGAATCGGGATCGATGTAGGCGGCACCAATACGGATGCCATCATTTTGGATGAGAATTATCATTTGATTCATGCGGTGAAATCACCAACAAGTCTGGATATTAAAGCGGGTATTGAAACCTCGCTCCGGAATTTACTGCAGGAATCGAAAATTGATAAAACCCAAATAACGCATGCTATGTTAGGTACAACACAGTGCACGAATGCCATTGTTGAGCGCAAAAAGCTGGCCCAAGTCGGCGTCATTCGTCTGGGTTACCCGGCAACGGCTTCCGTTGCTCCGTACACGTCTTGGCCTGAAGATATGGTTCAGAAGCTGTCGGGTAAATATGCTCTCGTTCATGGCGGATATGAATATGACGGCCAAGTGCTTGGAGAAGTCGATGAAGCTGAAATTACAGCCCTTTTAGAGGAGTGGCGGAGCAGTGTCGAGTCCATCGCAGTCATAGGGGTGTTTTCATCCATTAAAAATGATCAGGAGCTCCAGGTTCGCGATCTCATCCATCAAGTGTATGGAGCGGGATTCCCTGTTTCCTGCTCTTCCCTGATCGGTTCTGTCGGTTTAATCGAACGGGAAAATGCGACCATACTCAATGCAGCCTTGTGTAAGGTTATTGAAACGACGACCCAAGGATTTGTGCAGGCGTTAGAAGAAGAAGGCATCACAGACGCAGCGGTGTTTTTATGCCAGAATGACGGTACCTTAATGTCGATAGATTTCGCTAAACAATTTCCGATCCTAACCATTGCATGCGGGCCAACAAACAGCATACGCGGTGCCTCTTATTTGGCGAAGATCAAAGATACGATGGTTCTCGACGTAGGCGGGACGACATCGGACATCGGGGTTTTGCAGGACGGCTTCCCGAGAGAATCCTCAGTTGCGGTCGAGGTTGGCGATATCCGCACGAATTTCCGCATGCCGGATATTATCTCCGTTGGGTTGGGCGGCGGAAGCATTGTGCGCTCGGAGAACGGCAAAATTACGGTTGGCCCCGACAGCGTAGGATACAAGATTGGACAGGAAGCGCTGGTCTTTGGCGGGCATACGCTGACTACAACAGACATTGCCGTTCGGCTGGGTCTCGCGGATGTCGGGGATAAGAGCTTGGTAGCGCATCTGGATGAAGACTTCGCTAAAAATGTGCAAGCTGAAATTGCAACCATCATTGAGCAGGCCATTGATAAAATGAAGACATCGTCGGGAGATGTTGAGCTTGTTTTGGTAGGCGGCGGCAGTGTCGTGATCCCGGACACCATTCGCGGAGTATCCCATATGATCAAGCCTGAGAACGGGGGCGTGGCTAACGCCATTGGCGCGTGTATTGCCCAAATCAGCGGACAATATGAGCAAATTTACATCTATTCTACAGAGCCCCGTGAGGAATCATTAAGAGATGCGCAAGAAAAAGCTGTGAAGCAGGCGGTGCTGGCTGGCGCTGATCCGGCTACGGTGGAACTCGTGGAAGTGGAAGAAACCCCGCTGGCTTATCATCCGGGAAATGCGACGAGACTGAGAGTGAAAGTCGTAGGAAATATGAAGTAGAAGAGAGGCTTCACATGAGTTTATATAACTTGTGTGAGGCTCTTTTTTTATCGGTGAGGTGCAATGGGATGAGCGGAAAAGAGATTTCACTTTTAATTGAACAATATTAATTGGGAAGCTAATATAGTTATGATAAATGTGTTTTTAGTTAATCGTAAGAACCCAAAATGAGACGGTAATCCAGTGCAAGGATTTCCTAAAGAATATAAACAAGCATCGCTAGTATGCGATGGCAATAATAGAAGTATAGCATATCGTGGAAAAGATATATTATTTTTTAGTAAAGGGTATTTCAGAAATTAGCATCACTGGTCAGTCCAGACAGCGGCTACTGATGGTTGAGCTTAACCTTAGAAAGGATGGAAATGAAGTGGTCGTGTACTGGCTAAGTTTATTGTTATTCACCTCACTCGGAAGTTTTATTTTGTGGATTTTCCTCTACAAAATTGTATGGAGAACTTGGAAAACTCGAAAAATAAATCTACGAAAAAAAAGTATCAAAAAGGTTATCAAACGGACGTTTTTCGGAAAGGTTAAACATGTTTTCGGGGTTGGATTATCTTATGTTTTCATGTTTGCTCTATTTATTGGCATACCTATCTTCTGTTTCTATGTTGCAGTTCCGACTTGGTTAGACCTACCTGCTGTGCTTACAGGTAACTATGCCGAAGTGACAGGTCATTTAACTAACAATGTCACTGTTGAAATGTCAGGTAAGTCATGGGGTTACCCATACTATGCTTATATTGATGGAGAATTCTATTATTCTCTAGTACCGCTTGATTCATTTGAGGATCTAACAATTACTGTGAATTATCTACCTCACACGAAAGTAATTGTGGACATACTGTAACTACTCTTAACGATCAGCTGTTTTTGATGAACTCTGGGAGGGAGCAGATAACACCATATCTACACGGCGTTGCTGATGCTCCTTGGTCTACCCGAGGGTTTTCGGGGGGAAGATGACCTCAGGCAGACAATTCTGCGAGGATGGTACAATAGGAAAGACAGTTGAATCTTGGGTGGCTCGATTCTAACACCAAGAGAAAGTAAGAACCCACCCCAAGGTTAGAGCCAGAGGTGGGTTTTTGGTCCTTTTTAACTCAGAAGGGATAACCCTTCCAAGCCAATTGTTGAACTGAGGTTAGCCGCACTCAGCTTCTTACAAAGTATGATAACACAATTGGAAAAAGAAGTGAACAGGAAATGGATTAAAGAATATTGAAGCATAATAAAGACGACAAAACTAGAATAGAAAAGCGTATTACAGGCGTGTTAAGACGTAATACAACATAATGAAAGACAAGTCTCTTAAATGATTAATATTCAAGATATTCTGCCTCATAGGTATCCATTTTTGTTAATTGATAAAGTGCTGGAAGTCGAAAAACAAATGGGCTAAGGGATATAAAAATGTTTCAAGTAATGAGTGGTATATGAATGAACGGAATGATGTTATTCTAGTACATTGATAATAGAGGCAACGATAATACCCGGTTTGAAACCATTCCAACTGTTCGTCATTCGTATACCTGCTCAATGTTTTTAATCGAGTAAATGCAATCAACCAATAGCTAAATAATTATCTAATGTAAGACTTAGCTTTCTCAATATATCTGTAGATTTTCAAATCCATTCCATGATCTTTCTCATCAGGGTTTTCAACGTGAAATCGTTCAATCGTTCCTTCCATCTCAGGATCTCGTTCATTGAACATAGCCTGACTCTCATCTAAACGTTTGGCTAAAGCGATAATCTCTTCATTTTCGGGAGGTACTCCCTGTTCAAATCCTTTGATTAGTTTGGAGACGACTTCATTCGACTCACTTCTCAATTTCTTAAATTCCTCCAGACCCAATTCATTTTTCACTTGTTCTATTCTCTTACTCAGTCTTTCCTGTTGCTCTGGTGTAAAATAGTCCCATACTCCCATATCCCTCTCTCCTCCAATTCAAGGTATTTTTAGGAAATTGATCGGAGTTAATCAACAGCAGTGTTGAATAACCTATCGTATGATTATATTAAAAAAAATTAATGACCTATTCAATCATTGATATTATCCAGATCTGTTGCATAATCGATATCTGTGATAAGAACTGTCGATTTTCTCAAAAATTAAATCAGAGGTGAATCAGTATGGCCGAGAAAATGGATCGTCGAAAGGCACGAACAAGAGCAGTGCTATACAAAGCTCTCATAAAGGTACTGGAGGAAAAAGGACCATCCCGTATTACTGTCAGTGATATTACGGAGAAAGCGGGTTTAAACCGCAGCACCTTCTATTTACACTATACAGATGCAATCGATTTACTCGAACGGGTGAAAGCTGACATATGGACGGGCTTGTCAGAGAGGATGAAGAATCTTAATCCTTACAACTATCTGTCCTACGCTGTCAAAAATGAGCCCGATCCCGCAATGGTGAAGGTTATCGAATACTACGGCGAGCACGCTGATTTCTTCAAGGTTATCCTTGGCCCAAATGGAGATCCTGCTTTCGCTGTTCGAATTAAGGATTTTTTGAAAGAACATCACCTCTCCAAAATCCTCGATAACCGACCGGATTTGGCCGATACGATCGTCCCGAAGGACTATATGATTGCTTACTTCGCTGCCTCCAATCTCAGCATTCTTCTGAACTGGATCGAAACTGGAATGCAGCAATCTCCCCGAACCATTGCACTTATGATTACCAGTATCCTGAGCAGCGGGATAAATCAATTGTACGGAATTTCCCCCAACAATGGGATCTGATCCAGTTAGGACATAAGCCTTTAATCCGAACCAAAATTATTAGATGTTTGATCTGGGGAGGGGATTACTTCAGTTAACATATTATTAATGCTTCGGTCCTGTCGACCCTAGGTCCGGCAGCAGTCCGAAGCGGGATCGATGAATCATTTCAGTATACAAGAAGCGAATTCAGCCGGACACACCCGTACCAGCTAACTGCGTCGAGGCCAGTCGCTTCGCTCCTTTAAGGTGGTGGGGCGTCGTGAATACACGAACGTTACCAGAAATGATTGCAAGATAATGTTAAATAATATATTGTTGAAATTTGATTTCAATTGCAACTTTTAATGCTGCAAAATGAAAAAGATGGTAACATGTAGAGTTTATATGTGATGAAGAAAATTTATAAACTCTGACGTAAGGAGAGAAAGAACATATGGGCAAGAAGAAAAAAACCTTACCGAAAAATTTTGATGAACTAATTAATGCAGGCGATATATCAGCATTAAAAGAGGTATTTAGCCGATGCGAATTGGATGCCCGAGGCGGTTACAGTAAATCAACAGCCTTGAGCTTTTACCAAGTACCGAATGAATTGGTTCGCTGGCTCGTGGAACAAGGGGCTGATATAAATGCTAGAGATAATTACGGAGCAACGCCTTTGCACAAACATGTAATGAGTTGGTGTGGTAATACGGAGTTGCTGCTTGATTTGGGTGCAGATATAGAAGCCGCTGATTATCGAAACGAGACACCTTTATTTGCCGCCGCAGGTTCATTTAAACCAAAAGCGGTTCACACGTTGGTTACTAAAGGCGCAAATATCAGCGCAAAAAATAATATGAGACAGACTGCATTAGAAAAAGCTTTGGCATCGTGCAAAAACGCGGATATTGTCAATATGGCGGAAGTTGCCGATATATTGCTTAACGCTGGAATAACTGTAACGCCGGAAATGAAAGATTCTATTAAGCGAATCGGAAATGACTTTGAATTTCACAGAGAAGGCTTTAATAAAGAATATTTGAATCAAACCGATGAGGCACTTTTACGTCTATATGAGCTATTTGATGTTACTCCAGTAGAGAAGCGAAAGACGCACGACGGCGCCTCTTCAATAACAGTATCAACAAAGGGATGGCAGGCACAACATAATGAACTCTGGAATTTACTTATTCCTTCAAAAGGACATGCGAAAACCGTACAGGGTGAGGTTATCCGGATTACTGGTAAAGTGTCATACGAAATTTTAGATAATGGGGGTATCAACTGGGATAATCAATATCGTAAAATGCTCAATAGTTTGATTCATTACTTTAGCATGGGTACATCATTAAATCCCACTTCACTTCAGGAGGCAGGAACATTAGCGAAAGAACTTCACAACGGAAATGGTAGTGATGAACCTGCGAGACTGTGCGAACTGGCAGTGCATTGGGTACTCAGCAATCCGAATCCTATTACTCTGGAACAGCCTGACTATATGCGATAACATATGTTCGACTTATCAACGTACATAATAAGCATTTTTGAAGCAAAATGCATTCCCTCTTTAAGCACTTTCTAGCTAAAAATAAGGGAAATTATTTTAATTCAATACAATAAGAAATGTTGAGAACGGAGTGAAGACAATCATATCTGATAACACTGTATTTACGCAGCGGTGCTTAGGCCTCTTGGTCTGCCAGAGGCATTTTGAAGAAGGGTGATTGACAATTTGGTTATAAAAAATTAATGGATATATTCTTCGCACAACCCTTCGTTGAGATCAAGAATTTAGCAAAGGTGACTCATTAATTATCTACGATGATTAAAAATCAAAGGTATACCACGGAAGCAACTGCGCAAGACACTTTGCAAATCATACAGCATGGTAAAACAACAAGAGATTAATGTGTTAGGAAACCGCAAGGTTAATCTTGATAATTTTTCCGTTACGCTAGAGAGAATGAATAAAGATGGGAACTATAAAACATTTGTAGCATTATTTGAAAATAAAGTGGTTGGTTTTATTACAACGGTACAGGCGTTATCATTTGGAGATGAAATTGGTTACTTACACATCCAGGGTCTTGCTGTGCAAATAGAATTTCAGAATAAAGGAATAGGAACAAAACTGCTTAAATATGTGGAGGATTATTCCAAAAGGAAAGGGATTTCAACCATAATCTTATGTAGTGGATTCAAACGCACAGATGCCCATGCCTTTTATGAACATAATGGTTATGACAAAGATTCATACTGTTTTGACAAAGGTCTTTGACTTTGTAGAAGAGAATTTGTTTAACAGGCTTTTCAGAGAAGTATTCGAGGAGCAGATTGTGAAGTAAGATCATTATATTACGTGGAGGCAATCATATGAACAAAACTTTTAGCAATATACATAACACGAATAAGATTTATTGGGACGAGAACGGTAATGATTTTTTAGAAGCAATTGTACTGCCTTATTACGGTTGTAATACTTTAACGGAAAATGAATTAAACTTATTTGGTGATGTAGCAGGTAAAAAACTTTTAGATATTGGATGCGGCAACGGTGAATCTCTTAAATATCATGGCAATAACAAGGCCGCTGAGTTATGGGGAATAGATATTTCTAAAAACCAAATTGAGAAGGCAGCGAAATGCCTCTCAGAAAGTGGCTATACAGCTAAGCTGATTTGTGGGGCAATGGAAGAAGAACACGGACTACCATCCGATTATTTTGATTATGTTTATTCAATTTATGCAATTGGATGGACAACGGATATACAGGGTACATTCAACAGGGTTGCATCATATTTGAAAAAGGATGGTGTGTTTATTTTCAGTTGGTCGCATCCTATCCATATGAGCGTGGCATTTGAAGAAGGAAGAGCCTTTTTTAAAAATAGCTATTTTGATGAAACATGGTCTGAGCGAGATCTTGACGGGAAAAATGTTTTTCTTTGCTCCCGAAAAATATCAACTTACGTGAACACCTTGGCGAAGGCAGGTTTTGTAATTGAGCAATTGATTGAACAGACAAACGACGAAACTTTGCAATTAACAGGCGAACTTAGTGATTGGAACAAAAAATCGCAAATGGTTCCGTTAACAGCTATTTTTAAAGCAAGGAAGCTGTAGTCGGGTGATATCTTTGGTGTCATCAGATCGGGGGATGTAAAGACTTCTTTCGCTAATTCAGAGGAGAGCAGGGGCATCACCTTACATAGCATTCGCGCTGTGGGGCCTACATCCCCTTGCTCGCCCGATGTATAAATCATGGAAGATTACTCAGACAACACACGAGCCGACCTAGGATAGGTGCTATCTAAGGCCGGCTCTCGTTGTGAATGCGGAACGTTAGAGGAAATTATTGCAACAATTGAAGTAACTATAATCCATTAATAACCAGGAGAACAAAATGAAGAGAATAATGATAATTGGATCTGGAGGATCAGGGAAATCTACATTTTCAAGTGAACTCTCTGAAGTTTTAGGGTTACCATTGTATCATTTAGATGCGTATTATTGGAAACCTGGATGGATTGCAACCCCTAATCACGAATGGGATGAATTTCTAAGAGAGCTTATTCAAAATGATGAATGGATTATTGATGGAAATTATAATAGAACAATAGATATTAGAATTTCGAGAGCAGATACCATAATTTTCTTTGATTTACCTCCGTGGATAACTACTTATAGAGTCATTAAACGAAGAATTAAATACCATGGAAGAACGAGACCTGATTTGAATGAGGGATGTCCTGAGCAATTAGATTGGGAGTTCATTAAATGGGTGTGGAATTTCAGAAAATATAAAAGACCAGGAATACTCGAAAAATTAAAAAAATATGAAAACGAAAAAAATATAATAATACTTAAAACATCAAGGGAAGTAACTAACTTAATAGATCAATTAAATAGTAAAGAAGGCAATAACATCCTCTAACATTGTATCTGCTCTTCGGTTGGACCCGGCGTTATAGTGCCTTATTCCAGTGAGGGATCATGGCTACTGAAACGTTATAAGAAATAGCCGAAAAAACTTTATATAAGGAGGAGCAATGAAACAATTTGAATTAGTTAGCCTTGACATGTTTCAAACACGCAGCGGATTCACTATTGCTTAAAAATTATGTGGGGTAAAGTTTACTTATGTTTGATGCAGGAGGTTTTGATATGAAAAAGACAATATTGATATTTATGATATCTTCGCTAGTGACACTCACAGGATGCAAACAAACCCATGATATAAAAGACAAAGCATTAAGCAAAGAAACTCAATCAGTTCCAGCTGAAACCAGTAAGGCATCCCTCGAGAAAAAGACAAAAGATATACTAAACCAACTTGCAAATCAAGACTTTTCTATTCAAGGTGAACATCTTAGTAAGGCAGATGACGAAACGATTATAGAGTTTGGGAAGGCATTTGTAAACTTATTTAACGGTGCAGTTGCAGAGCAAGAAAAAGTCTTATTTGAAAAATATATTTCGAACAAGAACCTACGAAAATTCGCAGATAAAATGTTGGAGATAACGCAAAAACAGGATTTACAAAGTGGAAATTCTATAAATTACGGGTTGAAAAATGAGTTTAAACAAGCCAAGTTACAACATACAGAAGATAACTTTTGCTATCTTGAATTGGCATTTCAATTTGAAGGTTCAGGAATGGGAAGTAAAATGCTGATTACCGCCGAAAAAAAGTCTTTAAAGATTGTGGACTTCTACTTTGGAAGTAAGGACGGCGTGGATACGTTTGCCACAGGTCATCCTGCGGAAAGAGAGATGAGCAAGCCTGATTTATGGTTGGACGAGGAATGGCTAAAGAATGTTTTTGATAAATTGGAGGATTTTGAGGCAGGTTTGACTCTTGATGTCACTACGTCATCGCTGATGTTCTCGTCACTTAAAGGCTAGGGCGTTTCGTGAATGGCTAACGGAGTAGATTAAATCATTGGAGATGCGCAGTATAATTTATGTATGGCCTTTGAAAAGCATTGGTATTTTATTTTGTCGTAAATTTTTTTGTTTTATGGGGGATTGAAATGAAAATTGTTTTTAGAAACTTCGATAATTCTTATTATGATAAAGTTTGTGAGTTTTTGATTGAATTATTAAAGGATGACCGTAAACATATAAATTGGAATTGGGCAAGGTGGGAATGGATGTTTTTTCATCCTGACTTTAATAGTGACTTAATGGATAAGATTGGCTTGTGGTATTGTAATGACGAGATAGTAGGTATAACAACTTATGACCATTATTTCGGCGAAGCATTTTTTGCAACTAAACAAGGGTATAGAGAATTGGGAAAGGATATATTGGAATATGCCATTGATACTTTTAGTAATGAAAAAGGCCTTGGGATTGCGGTGAATGATGCGGATACTCACACTCTAGACTTATTACGCAGCAAGAAATTTGTGAAGAATGATCAGACTGAAAATGTACTTGAACTTGAACTAGAGAATGTTAGTCTTGATTACATAACTCCTGAAGGCATAACAATGAAAAATCTCAACGTAAAACATGATTTATATAAGCATCAGAAATTACTATGGAAGGCATTTGACCATGAAGGACATGTGCCTGTTGATGAAATTACTATTCATAAGCAACAAAAAATGTTGTCAGCAGCGAATATGAATCCATTTTTACATATTGTTGCAGAAAATGAAGATGGGGAATATGTTGCATACTGCGGCTTATGGTATAGTAAGAAAACGGATTATGCTTATGTTGAACCAGTATGTACGATTCCAGAGTACCGGCATAAAGGACTTGGTAAAGCGGTGGTTTTAGAAGCCTTAAAAAGAAGCTGTTCCTTAGGTGCTAAGAAAGCATATGTTATTTCTGATAATCCCTTTTATAAGTCCATAGGCTTTCATCAGCATTCACATTATACTTTCTATTGGCATAACATCTGATGATTTAATTATGGATTTATGGTTAATTCATCCTTTTATATTTAGTATAGCTTAAATAGATTTGTGTCACCCGACCATATTATATGGTGATATGTAAATACACTTGAGGAAGCATCCGAATGATTTGCTTGCTTTGCATGAACGGATCAAACAAGCAGAAGCCCATATTGATAAAGAACCTGTATTTACTGATGAATTCGGCTATTTCACCTTTTATGATTCGATTGCCTAGTCTTTTTCAAGTAATCCCTTTACTTATTTTTTTAATGAAATACCTGCTTATTTCTACCCAAAGCCAGCTGTAGAAAAGCGAGAACACATAAACGATGGTGATCGTACTCAGGCTAAATGTTGATGAAACTGCCGGGCCCAGTACAGGAAATCGAAAAACGTATAGCAACAAAAGGATTCCCGCCCACAAAGACAACGACCCGGTAATAACGACCGGCAAACGTACTTTCAAATATATCAGCGAACCGCCAACCCCAAGCCCCAATAAGCCTGTCGTGAAAGGAAAAACGATCAGTTCGCTTGGTTGGATAAAAAAGAGAAGCAACATCGTGAGCAAATAGGCGGTCAGACCGGAACCGACGGAAAGGATCGTACTTAACACAATGGGGGCTGTGGCGAGGGGACTAATCAAGTAGCCTATCCCTGGCAATAACCCTCCCATGGATTGAAAAATGGCGGATAGCGCGGCAAGAAAAGCGACCGTAATCATTTTTCTTGTGGCAAATTGGGCCGCTCCAAAACGGGTGTTAATCTCTGAAACTTCTGGACATACGGGCTTTAACCAGTAATTATTCATGGGATTCATCGTTCAAAAACTTCTCCTTTCAACAGCACATGGATCAGAAGCAGAGCCAGCGCAGAAATGATCGTCAACCAATCGCGCCAACTAAACTGTAAACGGCGTGCCCGGATTTTATTTCCCGGTAAGTAACAGCGAGCGTCCATCGCGAGAGCCAGTTGGTTTGCACGGCGAAGCACGGCAACGAACAGCGCGACGAGAAGCTGAAGAAGAGATTGTAATGTGGTTCGAAGGCCTTCGCCTTTATAACGCGCGTGTTTCACTTTTTGCGATTTCAACATGGAGTCGACTTCATCAATAAAGAGAGGAATAAACCGGAAGGCCACCGAGATCATAAATACGAAATTCTGAACCGGAAATCGAATGAGAGTAAGCGGGCGTAGGATGGACGCTAGTCCGTCAGCCAGCTTGGTCAGGGGAGTCGTTGCACTGAGCGCTATAGCCGTTGTGATAAAAAAAATGAGCTTGCAAGGCAGGAGAATTGCATGTTTAAGATCGCCTAACAGGATGTGGAAACAAAACAGCGTGAGCAGAAGGGGAAGCATACCCTGCAGGCCGTTCCATAAATAAGCTAGGGGCAATCGGGCGGCGAGAACCAACAACAACCCAACGATTGCATAGAAAACCACGCTGACTAGATCATTTGAAATGGTAACCAAAGATAAATATGTCGCTGTAAAGATAAGTTTTGAACGAGGATCCAAGTCCTGCAAAAAAGAGCGCGTGTTCATAGACGGCCCGAAAGACAGCAACTTCAACCATTGCACGTCACAGTTCCTCCCTAGAGAGATTTGTGATGAATGACATCAATTGCTCTTCTTTATATACACTTTCGAGCATATTTTGGTCGAACTGTTTTTCGAGTGAATCTATAAAACGGAGCAGGGGCGTTTTCACAAAACCGATTCGCTCCAGCCGCCGCCAGTGATCCCGAATTTTAGAAGGGTGGAAATCCACGTACAATTGACCATGGTCTAACACGAGAATCCGATCAGCGTATTCGAGGGCTTCTTCAAGCCGATGAGTAATGTAGAGAACCGTCATTTTTTTCTCATCATGAATTTGCTTTATATACGACAACACTCTGCTCCGTTCCCAGCTATCCAGACCCGCTGTCGGTTCGTCCAGAATGAGAATTTTCGGTTCCGTAACGAGTACTCCTGCTAGTGCGATCCGCCGCAATTCACCGCTGCTGATTTGAAATGGTGACCGGTCTTTGAACTGTGAAAAGCACAACCCTACGGCTTCCATCGTTTGTTTCACTTGCTCGGTAACCCATTCCCGCCTCGGACCTATTCGATGTAGTCCGGCTCCGATATGGTTGAAAACCGTATCCTCCATGACTTGGTGCTCGGGGAATTGGAACAAAAATCCGATTGCTTTCCAAAGGCGGAGGCGGTCGGACTTTTTATTGACTCGGTAAGGTCCGATCCGTACTACCCCTGATTGAGGGAGGATCAGGCCTCCAATCAACTGTCCCAATGTGGTTTTTCCGCTCCCGGTTGGCCCCATAATCGCCACGAACTGCCCTGCAGGAACGTGCAGCGAGATTCGATCAATGGCTTTTTTATGAAAAGGGGTTCTGGCCGCAAGCATGCAATTGACGTTCTCCAAAACAATATCCATCACTCATCCCCGAACTCAAATTCATTCGTAGTAGGTAAACTCAGCCCTGTTTGCTTGGCAAGATCACGCATTCGAACAGAAAACGGAGGGAGAAGGCCAGAGTCCGTAAAAACGCATGAATTTGCCGCCGCTTCTTCGGGCGTTCCATCGAACTGGATCTTACCTTTTTGTATCACAACAAGACGATCGGCAGTGAAAATCTCTTCGACCTCATGGGTCACCTGGATAATCGTAAATCCGTCACGATGCAGTTCGGACAGGATCTCATGAATTTGTCGGGCGCTTTGGGTATCGAGCATGGAAGTGGACTCGTCAACAATGATCACTTTGGGCTCCATGGCCAGAACTCCGGCAAGCGCGAGCTTTTGTTTTTCCCCGCCAGATAGAAAATACGGAGGACGATCTTTCAGTTCATCGAGTCCAAGCAATTGCAAGACGGATCGGCATCGGGATTCTGCTTCTTCCGGGGAAACGCCGATATTATACAAGCCAAAAGCCGTATCCTCCTGAACGGTCATGCCAACAATTTGATTCTCCACGTTGGGGAATACCATACCTACATTTTGGCGAATATTCCATAAGTTCTGATGGTCACATGTTGTCTTTCCGTAAACGGTGACTTCTCCCGATGTATGTTGGAGCAGACCGTTAATCAATCGAACTAACGTTGATTTTCCAGAACCGTTACCACCCACGATCGTAAGCCATTCTCCTTCATCAAGGGTTAGATTGATTTCTCGAAGTGTCCAATCTTGGCGCGAATCGTACCGGAACCATACGTTGTTGAACGATATAACGCTGTCCATCATTCCCTCCGGCTTGGGTTCGTTATGAATCATGGAATAATTTCAAAAACGGTACCTTGGTTAGCATCAACCACTTTCGTTGAGCCATAAACCCCTAGGTAGAGTCTGGTTTGATTCAGATTCGTTCCCAAACTAACATAATACGCGGATTCAGACCCAAACGGATAATCGGTTTCAATAACATGAAAATCATGTAGTTTACCATCCGTTCTTACCCTGGTATATGCTAAGGCTCCTCTAACAGGAAGTTGAGATTCATTCTTTCGAGCTAGATCGGTAAACACAACGTTTCCTGATAAAGAGGGGATTTCATATCCCATATAGGGCTGTACTCCCGTAAGTGCAGTTGCTCTAAACTTGTCGATTCGAGAATCTTCATGAAAATAACTTGTCAGAGGCTGGAGACGCTGTGCGGAAGTTCTTACGGCTTCATCGTAATAAGCAATGGTTTTCTCGTTCAAAGCTGGATTTGCAGAGCAACCGGTTATGATCGAGGTCGGAAAAGCACCTTCCCAACCGCGCCAGCCGAAGTTAATAAATCCTTCTTGGTCCAGTTCCGTTCTCACTAAAGAAGCTTGAATAAGCTGAGTAACCGGTATCGGTTTATAATGAACGAACGAAAAAATCGACTCTACAAGATCCTGTCCGACATTTCCTACGTATTTGATAAAATGATTATAAAACCTTTGAAATGAAATGCCGGGTATATTGCGAACGCCTTTGGCTATTACCGTAAGCGTTTCCTGAATGGGTACGGGCAGTTCATTAAAGCGCGTAACTACGGGCGGATTATCGATAAACGTATTCTTAACGACATCAATTTCGATGATTTTACCTGCGATTTCCATATCGTCTTGGCTTAAATTAAACGGATCATAGCCTGATCCGCCATCACCGGTTGTCAAAACAAGCCTTCCTGTTTCAGGGGAAAAGTTTAAGCTATTGACACCGTTATGGTTTAAAAATGGCCTTCTGAGGTTAAGTAATGTCCGCCTTTTTTGAGGTTGGCCATTCGATTGCAGAATCCATTCTTCGACTGTATCGATATGATCGTATTGATGTTCTCTATTTTCCCACTTCAGGTTTAAGGTGCTAGCATTGCACGGGTTCGGCTTAAAAGATTCAGGAGGAGCACCTGGAAGAGCCCCTGGACCTTGGGTTCCAGCTACTGAATAGTGGAGATAAAACAGACGATTATAATAAAATTGGGGATGAAATGCTAGTCCTAGCAAACCCCGTTCGTCATATCCGCCGCTAGAACCACCTAGTTTCAGGATTCGTGGGCGAATATCTAAGAAAGTCTCTATAACTCCGTTTCCTATGTAAAAGATCTCTCCTACTTGGGTTGCAATAAATAATCTTTCGATGGAGTCGCCCGGAAGAATCGTTGTTTTCAATACAGTGGGTAAATTTAGCTTGCTAACAATGGGCCGCAAACTAACTTTAACTTTCGTCAATTCACTTAACCCTCCTCTTTTGGCTTTCTTTTATAAGCTTATGATTAGAACGGTTTATTATTCCGGGGGGGAGGCTAGTAGAGTATCAATCAGGTCTTTGAATTCGTCAGAGGCGGCTTCACGCAGCATGTCTGCACTGATTGCCGTAATTGCTAGCGAGAAAGAAAAATATGAAGAGTTGGCAGAAGAAACGAAGCACGAGGTTGAATTAACTGACATCCATTGGCATTGGGCTAAGGAGAGCATTCAACAGCTAATGAGTATGAGAGCGATCAAGGGGACATTTCATCTTGGGCCCGCGAGGCGGTAGATGCACTGTCGGGACAGGGAATCATCTTGGGCCACCCGGATGGCAGCTTCCTGCCACAAAAAGCCGCTACCCGTGCAGAAGCGACGGTTACATTCGTTCGAACTTTAGAAAAAGTTAAATTAGTGCAGAGCGATATGTAATGACACGATATAGAAGTTGAAATTAAGGGCTGTTCTCGATAAGTCAATCCAATGATGACTTATCGAGAACAGCAGTAATACAAGGCAAATCGTTGAAGAAGACAGTTGGCATGCAATCCAAATACCTAAACCTGAGATCGTAATAAAGTCTAAAAGGGAGACCTCCGTTCTCCTACTTCTCTTTGCTTGCGTGCTCCGCGCATAACTTTGAAATTGTTGTCGAGATATACGCGGTCTTTGTTTGTTCTGAGAAAATAGAAGATGAACCTGATTCTTCTTATGGTTCTGACGATGATCAATTATGCAGCGCTAGGTTGTCAGCCAGGAAATCTGCTAGAGCACATAGCGGAGCAATAAGTAAAAGAAATAAAGTTAAGGTCCGGCCAATAGGAATATGGCCGGACCTTCTTCGTTAGTTATGACACTTTGTAATGTTGCAGGTTTAACTCGGTTCTATATGAACATGTACGTCATAAACGCCGTGGGTTTCTTTTAATTCATGTTCCACCTGGTCAGAAATATCATGGGCGACCCGGATATCCAGATTCGACCTGACCAGGATGACGATGTCGACAACCGTGTTGCTGCCATAATTCCTTGCCCGAATGTCCTTGACACCCTTAACGCCAACCACTTGTTTTACGGTTTCTTTGTAGTCTTTGACAATGTTTTCATCGAAGCCATCGGTTAAATGATGAGAGGCATCGCGGAATATATCCCAAGCGGTTTTACATATCAGGAAGCCTACCAGTACGGCGGTAAGCGGATCGAGCCACGGGAGATGAAATTGAGCGCCGATGATACCCACAACCGTACCGATGCTTACCCAGGCATCCGAGAGATTGTCCTTTGCCGCTGCCATTACGGCTTGACTGTTTACTTTGGCGGCCAGGCGCTTGTTATATCGGTAGACCAAGTACATCACAATGGCGCAGACAATGCCGGTCCATGCGGATATAAGATCAGGAGATTCATGGTTTCCTTCAAACATGGAAGAGACGGCCCCGAACAAGACCTGGATCCCGACGGCCATCATAATAAAAGAGGCGATCAAGGAGGCTACCGTTTCCGCTTTCCAGTGACCGTATGGATGATCCCGGTCCGCAGGTTTTTGCGATAATCGCAGTCCGATCAATACAGCAATGGACGCCACGATATCTGTAGAATTATTTAAACCGTCCGCCCGCAGGGCCTCGGAGTTCGCGGTGTACCCTATCAATAATTTAATTGCAGATAAACAGATATAAGCAATGATACTGATGATGGCACCTTTTTCACCCAATTTTAAATCATGATAACGTTGTTGTTCCAAATCTAGCCGACTCCTTCCGCACACCCAAAAAATAGTACCTGACTATATTACCAAGCAGAGCAGGGGTGGGTCTAGAGCAACGTTTTTTCCTATCACTTAATAAGTGACAAGGGGCAAAAAGAGTTGCACCAGACTAAGAAAGATAGAGTGACGCTAGGATTTTAAGCACATCAAAATAGCGGGCGAGATCATCTCTCGGCACCGCTATGGATTGATACATATGTTCTTACATGATCTTGTTCAAATGAAGCATATATTCACCGCGATTTAGCGGGTTGACTTGTCTCCGTTTATTCACAGGGACGGTGGCTTGCACCTTCACGTAGCCTCCTGGTTTTACGGAGAGCATGCCCTCACCGCTTGTTAGAGAATGGACTTCGGCTTTCAGCAAGTCGGTCGTCCGTACGGGAATGGTACCATGAATGTGGACGGCATGGTTGTGGAATGTGGGTTCCTGATAAGTCCCTTCCAGTGCCGCCAATCTGGATAACGCTTTGCTCAAACTGGTTTCCGGCAGAATGAATTGGATCACGTTTATGGGCTCATATACTTCCGTTCCGGCTATGTTGAGCGCAGCCATGAGGACGAGCGGGGTCAGACTGCGAAAATCCTTTGCCGTCGATACCGGACTTGCGTAGCCGGTATGCGTCAGCGTCACCATAATATCGGTCACGGACCATCCATACAGTCCCTCTTGCAGCACCTCAACCACGGTATCTTTAATCGCTTTCTGAAAGGATAAGGGGAGGGAGCCCAGCTCCACTTCCAGTCGATAGTGAAGTCCAGTTCCTCTCTCGCCAGGTTCGACTCGTAAGCCAACCGTTGCATAAAAAGGACACTCGCCCATATATTCAACAGCCTCTCCCATCGCAACAGGCTTCTCGATACAAATGACCCGCGGAGCTGAAAATACAGCTTCGATGCCGTATTGCTGCTGGATCGTTTCCAGCAGAATTTCTTGCTGGACTTTGCCGAATACGTGGATGATATGTTCCTTGGTATTTGGATCCTGGATATATTGCAGGAACGGATCCTCTTCAGTAAGATCGCTTAAGGCAGTGTAAAGTTGATGCTCCTCCGCAGGATTCTTGGCTGACACTTGGACTTGTATCGGCGGCTTCTGAAAATGGACCCGCTTCATCCTGTCGGATACAGCACCGATGACGTCGCCCACCTTGAGTTCATCAGTAATGAGAATCGCAATGTCACCGGCATCGATCTGATTCACCGGAATGGATTTGCCATCATCCAGAGCATGTAGGTGTTTCACCTTGAACATGGTGGTGTTTCCGTTCTGCGTGATCACCTTAATCTCATCACGTGCCTGGATACTGCCGGCGAACAGCCGGAGGTAGACGTTACGTTCCCCATTCGGAAGTTTGATGACTTTGAACACCAAGCCGGATAACGATTCATGCTGAAGCTCCGAGGCGTCATTAACGGGGAAGCATTCACCAAGCGCATGAAGCAGCGGCTCGATGCTGATCCCTTTGGCTGCTGATCCTGCAAAAAGGGGGTATACTTTACCTTGCTGGGTTTGCCTGTGTAATTCCTCCTGCAACCGTTCGCGAGATATGGGAATATCCTGAGCATAGTCGTTCAGCAGATCGTCATTGGTCAGTGCCAACATTTCGACCCACCCGGCGTTATGGGGATCAGCCACATCCACCCGAACGGCTGCGCTGCCTTCCTGAGTAACAGAGCTCATCTCACAAATATGTTCATCCAGCAGATTACGTATCATGGTAGAGACTTTCTCGTAATTCGCGCCCATTCGATCGATCTTGTTCATGAATAGAACGGTGGGAATCCCTTGTTCTTTCAGTGTTTGCATGAGCACCCGCGTCTGGGCCTGTACGCCCTCAACCGCGGAAATGACCAGAATGACGCCATCCAGCACACTTAGTGAATGCTCGACCTCCGAGATGAAATCGGCATGTCCCGGCGTATCGATCAAGTTGATTTTTAGATCGCCCAGCATGAACGATACCGCAGCGGACTTTATCGTGATGCCTCGTCTGCGTTCAATGTCCAGCGAATCCGTGATGGTATTGCCTTGGTCAACGGAGCCCGCTTGATCAATAATTCCGGATCTAAACAGGATTTGCTCCGTTAGTGTGGTTTTACCGGCATCAACATGGGCCAAAACCCCAATATTCAATATTTTCTTCATATATAATAACCCTCATTCGTTTCATTGTTAGTTGTCCTTTCCGTTGGTTGTTATAGTTGAATTGCCGCATAAAGATCGCCTCCATGAAAAATAAAGTTACTTCTAGTTTATCCATTAAGAGATATTCGGAATATGTAATAAATACTTATAGTCATTCATTATCTTGTTCTCTACCCTTCAACGTGCAGCGTCATATTTGAATTTACATATTTAATACCGTGAAAAATGGTCGGCATTGGATTAGGATAAAGGCATACACCATATATGAAGGAGTCTTGCATTTGATAACACTTCATGCCATAGATAAGGACAATTGGGAGGATTGCATTCGTCTTAAACCGAGACCTGAACAGGAGAAGTGGATTGCCCCCAATCTATATTCAATAGCGGAAGCTCAATTCATGGAGGGCTTCGAAACGCGTGCGATCTACCATGATGAAGAGATGATCGGATTTGTAATGTATGGTCTGCACCCACACGATGATAACTACTGGATATATCGGTTTATGATCGATGGTAAGTTTCAGGGACTGCATTATGCCAAACCCGCGATTCGTTTGGTTCTCGAGGAGATTCGGACCTCGCCGGATACAACGGACGATGTTATGCTATGTTACAAACCCGAGAATGAGCGTGCAAAAAGGCTATATTCGGAAATTGGATTTAAAGAAGCCGGGTATGCCCCTTGGGGAGACGTGATGGCTAAATATCGTTTTATAGAATAGGCTATAAATAGAAAAGCCGTGCATTCATCCATTTCCTATGGCAGAACGCATGGCTTTTTAGCTCGATTCTTTATGGAGGCGGATGAATTAGGACTGTACACGAGTTTTTTTTCACCAAAAGCGGAGGTTTGCCAAGAGAAAGGAAGTTTGGTTCCTCACAAGGCGTAGCTCCGAGTTCAAGTGCGTGTTGATATGAAGGAGAATATGCTATTATACCTAAATAGCAAAGTTGCTCGGAATGGAGGGGACTACGATTCGAATATTAGCGATTAGCGACATTCATGGCTGCTACGATGAATTCAATCAGTTATTGTCTGACGTGCAGTACAAACCTGATAAGGACAAGCTGATCTTGCTCGGGGATTATGTGGATCGCGGATTAAGAAGCAGGGAAGTCATTGAGCAAGTGATGGAATTGCGGGATGAAGGTGCCATCACTCTTCGGGGGAATCATGATCAGATGATGCTGGATGCCATTTTGCTTGATACGGATGAAGTGAACTCACGCTGGATTCGCAATGGAGCTCGACATACGATTGAAAGCTACTGCGGCGCCGATTTTTTTGAGGGTGAAATGGATCGCGCCAGATATAACGAAGGTAAAGCCTATATTAAAAAAAAGTTCGAGCATCATTTATCTTTTCTAGATACGCTGGCTCTCTATTATGAAACAGACACTCACATATTCGTGCATGCAGGAATCAATCCGGGTGTTGATGACTGGAAGTTGCAGCCTCATCATGATTTCATCTGGATTCGCGATCCTTTCTATAATTATCCAACAGGCCTTAACAAAACCGTGGTGTTCGGGCATACGCCGGCCATGAACTTGCATGATTCGGAGGGGATTTGGTTCTGTGAAGAAGGGGACAAAATCGGTATCGATGGAGCGTGCGTGTACGGTAAACAGCTTAACTGCCTGGAAATCACGGAAGAGCAGGAATATCGAACGCATATTGTTCGGTTCATGCACAATGATGTGAACGTAGAGGAAGAGCAATAAAATAAACGAATACATACTCTCGATAGGAGGATCTATCCACCATGTTAATTATGAATGAAAAGATAAAAGCTCGCGAAGTAGAGCTGACCGGCCTAAACGGCGAAGATCTGGGAGTCGTCTCCAGGGATGAGGCGCTTGCGCTGGCGAAAAGTCACAAAGCCGATTTGGTGTGTACCTCGCTATTCAGCAGTCCCCCGCCCTGCAAGCTCGTAAGCCGTGGGCAGGCGAAGCAGGAGGCCGTGATAGAGAAGAAAGGCCAGACAGCTTCATCAAGTCCGATGAAAGTAAAGGAATTCCGCTTGTCTGTACATATTGAAGAGCATGATTATGACACCAAGCTGTCGCAAATGCATAAGCTGCTGGCAGCGGGCAAAGCTGTCCAGCCCGTTATTCGCATTCAAGGCAAGGAGGGCGAAGCCGCCCGCAAGCTGCTTGAGCGACTCGTTCAAGATCTGGCTGAGGTAGGCAAGAAGGAGACGGGCATTCAGATCAGCGGCAAGCAGGCTACCGTGAAGCTGCTGCCGATCTAAGCTGACGGAACGCATATTCAGGCGTTTCATTTTAGTGAGGTTCCATGGTTTACTTTTTTATATTTAGATGATACTATGGATCAAATTGTAAACGCCATGAAGAGAAGAGTAGATGAGCAGGAATCCCCACAGAGAGCTCCGGTAAGCTGAAAAGGAGTTGGAAGCCATTCATTGAACCAAGTCTCTGAGCGGCGCATCGGAACTTATGGATAAGGGATGGTGCGACAGGGGCTCCTGTTACAGAGCTAGGGTATAAGCGATCGCGTGATGGCCGTACCTGATAAGGCTGGTATCGTGAGATATCGGCGAAGAGGGGTGGCACCGCGAAACCAATCTCGTCCCCAAGACTTATGTCTTGGAGACGGGATTTTTTTGTTTTTTACGGAGTTACGGCAGAAAAAATCAACGTAAGGAGGAGTCAGGTATGAGCGAGAACAAAAACAAGGCAGAAGAAACGGTGGATTTTTTGACCAAGATGATCAAAGAGGATGTAGACAACAGCGTGTACCACAGGCCGGTGGCTACGCGATTCCCGCCGGAGCCCAACGGTTATCTGCATATCGGCAGCGCCTATGCGATTTACATCAATCATTCCATCGCCAGCCGGTTCCATGGGACTTTCAATCTTCGGTTCGACGATACGAATCCACTGAAGGAAGATATCAAATACGTGCATGCGATTCAGGAGGATATCGAGTGGCTCGGACTTAAGCCGGACGTTTATTTCGGGTCGGATTATGCGCATCAAATCGCTGAAGCGGCCAAGAAACTCATAGCTAAAGGGAAGGCTTACGTCTGTGATCTCACGCCTGAACAAATGACGGAATACCGGGGGACGCTGACAGAAGCTGGAATCAACAGCCCTTTTCGGGAGCGCAGCATTGAGGAGAATTTGGCGTTATTTGAGCAAATGATCGCAGGGGCATTTCAACCATCGGAAAAAGTACTCCGAGCCAAAATCGATATGTCTTCCCCTAACATGAACCTGAGAGATCCAGTCCTGTATCGTATCATTTATGCGGAGCATTACCGTACGGGAACAACGTGGTGTGTATATCCGATGTACGATTTTGCCCATCCGATCCAGGACTGGATCGAAGGAATTACCCATTCGTTATGCTCAGCCGAGTTTAAAGATCATCGCCCGTTATACGAGTGGGTGCTTACGGAACTGGAAGTGACGGAGCCTCCGAAGCAGCGGGAATTCGGAAGGTTGAATATCTCGGGATACGTTACGAGCAAACGATACCTGAGGGAGTTGGTGGAGGGAGGTTTTGTCGACGGATGGGATGACCCCAGACTACCAACGTTGATAGGATTACGGCGGCGAGGTGTGACACCTGAGGGTATCCGTCGTTTCCTGGGAGAAATCGGGGCGTCTCGCGGCAACAGCCTGGTAGACTCGGGCATGCTTGATCATTATATCCGTCAAGACTTGAAGGAACGGTGTTATAACGCGATGGCCGTCATGAGGCCGCTGAAGGTGATCATCACGAATCTTTCAGAAGATTGCACCGAGATGCTTGTCATACCGAATCATGAAAGTGACGAAACATTGGGTGAGCGGGAGGTTCCTTTTTCACGAGAGTTGTACATCGAACAAGAGGATTTTATGGAGGAGCCCGTTCCCGGATTTCACCGGTTAACCCCTGGCAAGGAAGTGCGTTTGAAAGGAGCCTATTTCATCAAATGCGAACATGTCGTGAAAGACCCAGCAACGGGGGAAATCATGGAGATCCACTGCACGTATGATCCACTAACGAAGAGCGGGAGCGGATTTAATGAGCGGAAGGTGAAAGCAACGCTGCATTGGGTGTCTGCGAAGCACGGGATTCCGGCGGAACTTCACTTGTATGATAAGCTGCTGAAGGAATCAGCCGAGTTATCAGAATCGGATAACGTCTGGGAGGATCTGATGAATCCCACATCGTTGATTCGAGTCGATAACGCCATATTGGAGCCTTCCATGCTGGAGGCGACGATGAACCGAACGTACCAATTCATCAGACACGGCTATTTCTGCGTGGATTCCAAATATACGACAGAACGCAGACTGGTGTTTAACCGTATCGTTCCTTTGAAGGATTCATGGAAGAAGCGCGCTTAAAGTCTTTGAGTACAAGCGTTTGGCCAACATCAAAAATCCGGGAGCAAGTTAGCTGCCGGATTTTTAGTGTTTATAGTAAATCATCATCTGTTCTTTCCTAATATATTGAGCGTTAACGCGTCCAATGCCCCGGTCGAGATAAGGATGGAGGCAGCTTGGTGCTGGCGTCTCCTCTCGCTGCGTTAACCTGGAATTGAGTAAGGAAGATGCTGGTCGCTAGATTGGCTCCGCTAAGGTCTGCGTCCCTGAAATCGGCACCGATCAGATCGGCAGCCCGCAGATCGGCTCCTCTGAGGTCCGCGGCAATGAGATAAGCGCCTCTCAGATTGGCGTATCTCAGGTCTGCTCCCTTAAGCTTTGCTCCCATCAGGTCAGCACCGCGCCCCCCGATCTTTTGACGCACGGGTGGCCCTTTATGCTTCTTGCGCGCATCATCTCGCACAAGTTCACTGGTTCGGAGAAGCAGCTGATTCACTTCTGCCCGATGAGCTGCCACATCCAGCTGTAACAGGGATTCGGGAGGAAGTTGAGTCAATCGACTCGTCTCTTCCAGCGACAATCTCAGATCGGTATGAATGTCTTGAGCCGGTTGCAAAGCCAGGGCTTCGTTCAGATACCATAACAGCTCGTGAAGCTGTCGCATGATCGGGAATACGTCGAACATTTCTTTTGCTGTCCCAGGGGCCTGCCGCCAGTCGCGTCCGTTATAGGTGACCTGTGAAACCATTTGACCTGCTCCAAAGCAGTCGTATACGGTACAGCCTCTCATACCTCGCTGCCTCAAGCTGCTGTGCACACCGCAGCGGAAGTCGGATTGCAGATGGTGACAAGGGGTTCCGCCGTCTTTGTCCATGGCAAAATCCGTTGAGGCGGCGAAGGGTAAAGCGACGCAGCATAATCCAAAGCAGCGTTCGCAATCCGCTTGTAATTGTAATCCGCCCTGTTCATAAGGGACTTGTTCTTGTTTGTCTAGCATAACGTTAGAGGAGCTCCTTCCAAGTCGGTGTTACGTCAATGAGTGACATCTAGTTATATTTTAAAACAAAATGATCATAGAGTCCTAGATGCAATCTTGGTTTAAACTATTTTATACCCCGGGAATGGGTTAAAATCATAACCCTCCGATGCTATAATGCATCTTAAGCTGCCAAGGAAATTCCGGCAGCCTTTTGTATGTTATATGCAAAGCCAACCGATAGTATATAATGAAATTCGTGTCTATGGACATCGCTTTATTTGGAATTTCCGTCATTTCAGGACATATGTCCTTTCCTGAGTTTGGGGAATTCACTTTTAATAGTATACAGACCTATAGAAGAAGGAGTAAGTATCGTGAGAGGAATCTTATTTGCATTCATTGGCGGTGCCTGCATTACGCTGCAAGGGGTGGCCAATGCCCGGATTAGTCAGGATATGGGCACCTGGCAAGCTGCCGCGGTTACGCAGTTGACCGGATTTATTATGGCCTTCATTATTCTGCTGTTCGTTCGCGACGGAAGCAGACAAGGATTTGGACAAGTGAAGCCGCTCTATCTAATTGGAGGAGCCTTGGGGGCGCCCATTATATTCAGTGAGGTGACTGCGATTCAGAACATCGGTGTTACATTAACGATATCCGCGTTATTGATCGCCCAGTTATTCTTAACGTTCCTGATTGACAGCAAGGGATGGTTCGGTGTAGTGAAAAAGAGAATGAGCTTGCCTCAATTCATCGGGATCGGGATGATGATCGCTGGTGTCGTGATTATCAAATTATGATATGGAACCAAGCGGTTCTTGAGATGGAGTGTTCGGGAAAGGAGAGAGGGACGTGAAGGAAATTCATAATGCGGAGCTCATGCAGCATCTTTTGCTGAGCAACCAGATCCAGTCCGTATTTCACGATGATTTAATGCCTTATTTGGTGTTATATCACTATGATCAGGGCGACATCGTCTGCACGCAAGGCGAGCCGGCCGAGATGCTGTATATTCTGGTTCAAGGGAAGATTAAAATCTTCACGACCTCCGCGGAAGGCAAAGCGCTTGTTCTATCTTTCAAAACACCGCTTGAGGTGATCGGAGATATTGAATACATTCAAGGCAATCCGTTGATTAATACGGTACAGGCCGTATCATCTGTCTATATGATCGGCGTGCATTATCGCTGGCTTCGCAAATACGGACAGGAGCATCCACCGCTGCTTCAATTTATGCTGCGGATCATTACGCGGAAATTTTATATTAAATCCAATTTCTTGAGTTTCAATTTGCTTCATCCGGTGGAGGTACGACTGGCTAGCTATTTACTGTCCGTTTCAGAGGCGGAGTCGGATACGTTCGCTACCAAAAACCCGGCCGCGTTCAACCTGACCGATATCGCGAATCTGCTTGGAACCAGCTATCGGCATTTAAACCGGGTGATCTTGAAATTCAGTCAGGAAGGGCTGATCGAGCGTCACAAGGGGTACATTCTGATTAAAGACCGGGATGCGTTAACGAATGTAGCGGGAGGCAATATTTACGAAGAATAACACATGGTGATGATGAAACATGAAGTAAGGGAGATGGAACATGTTAGCAGGATTGGTATTGGCACTAATCGCGGGTTCAATGGTTAGTTTGCAGAACATTTTCAATAATAGAGTGAATGAGAAGACAGGCTCCTGGTCTACGACGACGTTGGTGTTAGGCATGGGCTTCGTGGCTTCGTTCGGCATGAGTCTTGCTGTAGAAGGCACGGGGACGTTCGCCATTCAAAACATGGAGCCTTGGTACTGGATTAGCGGGTTGATTGGGGTCGGCGTGGTGATTTGCCTGGTACAGGCGACAAAGCTGCTGGGTGCCACATTCGCCATTTCGATTGTCATGACCTCGCAGCTCGGTTTCGCACTGTTGTGGGACTCCTTGGGTTGGTTAGGGCTTGAGAAGGTTCCGTTTACAATGAACCAGCTGATCGGTGTTCTTGTGATTGTCGGGGGGATACTGGTATTTAAATTAGGCGGGAAACGGGAACAACAAGGAACGGCTTAGCATGAAGTTTACATGATAAGGGGAGGAATCCATATGATAACGGAGATTGACAAGATCGCCTGGATCCATATCGCGGATGGACGCATATTGGGCGCTCGTTCCAAAGGAAAGGATACGTACTATCTGCCGGGAGGAAAACGGGAACCGGGAGAATCCGATATCGATACGCTGGTGCGGGAAATCAAAGAGGAGCTGTCCGTTCGGATCAAACCGGAGACCGCGGCGAATGCAGGCAGCTTCCGGGCTGGCGCTCACGGCAAATCGGAGGGTGTTCGAGTAACGATGTCCTGTTACACGGCGGAGTATGAAGGAGAGCTAAGTGCGGCTTCGGAAATTGAAGAATTGGCTTGGTTAACGTATAAGGATCGGGATCGGGTCTCTGAGGTTTGCCAGATGATCTTCGATCATCTGCATGAATTGAAGAAGCTGACTGATTAAGTCCCGTTGGAGAAGAAGCCTGCATCCAGGCGTCCAACTGCTAAGCGCATTCTATATTCTATACTGGTCCAACGGAAGGATAGTACGATTTATCGTACAAATCTCTTCCAACAGCTGGTATTTGACTCTCAGTTGTGCGATTCTTCGTACAAATTACGTCGGGCTGCCCGTGTTACTCTCGTTTGTACGATTTTTCGTACAGTCGTTTCATAATGGCCCCCGATGTGCCTGTGTTTATGCGATTATTCGTACAAAAACCACAGTTTGTTCCTGTTAAGCCTCAGATTGTACGATTTATCGTACAAATCTCTTCCAACAGCTGGCATTTGACTCTCAGTTGTGCGATTCTTCGTACAAATTTACGTCGGGCTGCCCGTGTTACTCTCGTTTGTACGATTTTTCGTACAGTCGTTTCATAATGGCCCCCGTCGTGCCCGTATTTATGCGATTATTCGTACAAAAACCACAGTTTGTTCCTGTTAAGCCTCAGTTTGTTTAATACATCATGCAACAAAAAAAGGCGCTCCCGAGGGAGCGTCTTTCATATTTAGAACAAATGTTCGTTTTGTGGGTCATCTAAATTGAATCGGTCGATATTCGGCTTTCATATTATTAGTATAGCTCAGCGCTCATTATAAGTCTATATTTTGCCAGGGAAATGTTTTATAGTTTGTAATACCCGGCCGGGGGACGTGATATATCGTTCGATTTTTAACTGTTGTGCTGCTGCGACATAGAGAGAGGGAGTCTTGTGCAAATACGATTATGGGATAACAATTTAAAGGTTAGATTATTAGGTGAAGCGCTGTTCAATATGCTGTTTTGGATGTACTTTCCCTTCATAACGGTTTATTTCGGTGCGGCTTTAGGCAATCATATCGCGGGAATCCTCATGACGGTTCCTCCGATATTCAGCATTATAGGCAGCTTGCTCGGCGGTGCTTTAGCCGATCGGCTGGGACGTCGCCCCATCATGCTGCTTGGCGCGTCGCTGCAGACGGTCATGTTTGCGATGTTCGCGTTATCGCCTTCGCACTGGATCGATTATGCCGCTTTTATCGGCATCGGATTCGGGGGAGCCATCTATAGACCTGCCAGCTCCGCGATGGTAGCCGATCTGGTTCCGGTTCAAGAAAGGCGGCAAGTATTTGCAACGTTTACGACAGCGAACAACTTGGGTGCTGTGCTTGGTCCGGCACTTGGAGCCATTTTCTTTTTTCAGTATCGGCAAGAGCTTCTGTGGTCATGTTCCTTCGTATTGCTGATCTATTTCATCGCGATTTACTTCATCGTTCATGAAACCCTGCCGGGGCCTGCCCAAAGTGTAAAGGCAACAGGGTCGATTCTTCAGGTATTCAAGGAACAGTGGAAGGGATATGGCATCATTTTTCGAGATAAAGTGTTTCTGGTGTACATACTGGCGGGGATTTTTGCCCTTGTGGCGATCATGCAGCTGGATCTGTATTTGGCGGTATATGTGATCGATTATGTACCACCCCAGGCGCTGTTCTCCTGGAACGGACATTCGCTTATGCTATCGAGCACAGAGATATTAGGGTGGGTGCTGGGGCTCAACGGTCTCTTGTTTGTTCTCTTTATTCTGCCGGTCACCAAGTGGTTTCGGAATTGGAAGGAGCGTGATGTATTCGTACTATCTTCCTTGTTATCCGGAGTAGGTACTTTTGCACTCGGACTGAATACGAACATCTGGTTCTTATTCTTTGTAACCATTATTTTTACTTTCGGTGAAATGGCTCGTTCCCCAGTGACGCAAAGCTTTATTAGCCGTTATGCTCCAGAGCATGCAAGAGGACGGTATATGGGAGCTGACAGCTTACAGTTTACGATCGGAAGATTTCTGGCTCCGATGACGGTATTTCTGTCCACTTGGCTGCCGCCTATGGGTATATTCAGCATCATCTTGCTATCGGCATTAATCAGTGTGGCGCTGTATATCCTGCTATTTCGAATGTATGTAGAAGAAAAAAGCGCAGCATAGCTGACCTATGTTATGAGAGTAGAGGGCAAGCCTGGTTGTAACACAGCCGCACGCTTGCTCTCTTTTTTAATAAGATACTGAATGTGCCTGAAGTCTCTAAAGGAATAAATTTGGAATTCTCAATTTACAAACCGATGGTCGGTATATATAATGAGGTTATGAAATTCGGAAGGTTGGTGAGGTTGATGATCCCATTTGTTGCGATGATGGTTTCGCTACTTTTGTTTCGGACGCTGGGCTTCACAGGCTGGGAGTATGTAAATGACTGGGGCATTTCGCTCAGGTTTGCGGTTGCGGTCATGTTTTTGGTAACAGCTTCTGCCCACTGGGGAAAACGACGACCCGATCTAATCGCCATGATCCCCCCGGGAATACCGAATGCCCCGTTCATGGTTACCTTCACCGGGCTGCTGGAGATTGCAGGCGCTATTCTCATCCTGATTCCGGCTACCACAGCTTTGGCATCTACAGGTCTCGCACTGATGCTGATAGCCATGTTTCCTGCCAATGTATACGCAGCGAATCGCCATTTGTCACTTGGCGGCAAGCCGGTCACTCCAATCGGGCTGAGAACGGTTCTGCAAATCGTTTTCCTGGCCGCAGTTCTCATGGCGGGCTGGCTTCCGCCTCAGGGGTAACCAACTTATCATCAAGGAGGAGTTATTAGATGAAGCAGGAAGAAAGGCGAGAGCAAACCAAGCGAATACTGCTTGAAGCCACGGAAGAATTGATAAGGGAGCAAGGCTGCAGCCAAACCACCCTTAATGACATCATGAAGCGTTCGGGCTTGTCCAAAGGGGCCATATTTCATTATGTTTCAAGTAAGGATGAGCTGTTTGTGCACGTATTACGAGCTAAGCTTGCCGAGCAGAACGAGCAGTTCATGAGTGAAGTGAACAAGCAAGGGGACATTAAACAGTTTGAAGGACCGATGAATACCATTACCAACAGCATGTCGAGACTGGAAAGCCGTGACGATGTGAGCAACCTGATCTTAATGTACCTTATTGGCAAAAGCGATCAGCCCGAAATCGCCGACATTGTGGCTGGCTTCTATAGAGAAGCTACAGCGACTTCGAAGAAATGGATTGTTACAGGCCAGGAAGCGGGGGTCATACCGGAAACCATCGATGCGGAACGGACGGCAGAGCTGTTTGAGCTGTTGTCGTTCGGACTGCGGATGCGAGGACTAATCGGCGTAAATAGTCATGTATTCGGCACGAAGGAATATGCGGATTTCATCATCGATATTCTTCGGCCCGGGCACCGGGAAGAGGGGAAGGATGGCTTATGACATTGTGGTTATTTCTGCACATCGCCGGATGTGTGTTATTCCTCGGCAATATCATTACGGCGGCATTCTGGAAAGTAAGAGCTGATCTGAAAGGGGATCCGGCAGAAATCCATAACACGGTTAAGAATGTCATGTTAGCCGATATGGTATTTACCCTGCCAGGTTTGCTGCTGATCATCATTTCAGGCGTTGTGATGGCTGTTCAAGCCGGATATGGAATGGGCGGAATGAGCTGGCTGATGGTTTCATTGATTCTGTTTGGTATGACGGGGATCCTGTGGGCTGGTTTATTGATTCCGCTGCAAAAAGGGATGATTCGGCATAGTAAACAATCCATTAGGGATGGGGTCATTACAGCAGGTTATAAAAGAGCTTCGGCGTATTGGGCGGTAGGCGGGACGATAGCCACGCTGCTGCCGGTCGTTATTTTGTATTTCATGGTCAGCAAACCATTTTGAAGTGAAGAGAACGATCTGATTGCCTAACGTGATCAGGCCGTTTTTTTGTTTTGCGGTCATCCGCCAATGGAAACATGGGACTTAAGAAATGCTCTTCGCCCCGCCCGCAGGTGCATATTTAACCATCGTCTGCATACGATTAGGCGAGAAAGCTCTGAATAAGGGAGGGTGCCCAAATGTCCGTTAATGATCAGCAGCTGGCACAAATCGCTATGGCCTATCTGCCGCACGGTGCTGAACTTGTACGAATCGATAAGCCTGCAGAACATCCTGCAGTTATCGCAGTCGACATCACGGGAGATCACATCCCAGAGATTGTCGGTGTGTCCCGATTGAATCATGATCTTTATTTATTTGTGCTGCTTTACCGCAATGGCGGATATGAGGTCGTTGCCAACGTCTTGGGGCAGGGATATGGGGTTACTTCATTGACGGCGGCCCCTGTGTTGAACCCAGGTATGAATCAATTAATCGTAGGTTGGCGACTCGGTTTCATCTGGTCAAAATTGTCGATCTACGCTTGGACGCCAGAGGGCCTTCAAGATATCGCACCTGCTGATATATATTACAGTTATATCGATATTGCGGATATGCCGGGTGCTTCGGGTCCGGATGGTCAGGCTGAAATCGCGCTTTGGATTCACGATACAGGCGAAGCTTATCGAGTCGAGGTAGTCAGATGGAGCCAAGGGGCGTTAGTGACTGCACCGGATGTATACCCCTATTATTTCCCTGTCGTTGTAAGGTACTACGAGAGCTTGACGCAAGAACATCCGGATTATTCTTATTATTGGTATTACCTGGCGGATGCACAATATCGGGCCGGGATGCCGGAAGCGGCCCTTGTGTCGGTCCGCAAAGCACTTACGTTCGCAGAACCCTACCCGGCGCGTGAAACGCTGCTGGATCTTGAGAGGCGAATCAAGGAGATGCTGGCAAGCAGAGGACAGCCGCAGCAGCATGCCGGTTTATTTCCGGCATCCGTGAAGACGACGGACGGAACGAAGTGGGGATACATTGATCGTAGCGGAAGTATGGTCATTGAGCCAAAGTATGATGATGCACAGGATTTCCAGGACAATGGTCTTGCCATCGTGAGCGTGAACAGTAAGTATGGCCTCATTGACAGGTCTGACCGTTTCGTAGTGAAGCCTATATATCAGTCCATCAGCCCGTTCTCGGAGCATCGAGCGACCGTGATCGATGATCAAGGTTTTAAGATGATTAACGAACAAGGGGAAGTGCTGACACGACGAGGATTTCCGTATATAGCAGGGCTTCGAGAAGGAAGGGCGGTTTATTATGTAACTGATAATGGCAGTGGAGATGGAGCGAACAGCCGATACGGCTACCTCGATTCCGCGGGCCAAGAGGTGATCCCGGCGCAATATGAGGAAGCGAATGATTTTGTCAATGGCAAAGCTGTTGTGAAAATAAAAGACAATCTTTACGCGCTCATTGATCTCTATGGACGCCGATTGGCCAATTATCCGTTCGCCTACGTCGGACCGCCTGGCGATGGCTTGCTGGCCTTTCAGAAGGATAGCACTGGCAAATACGGATATATCGATGAGCAGGGGAACATCGTCATTCCGCCGACCTATACTTCGGCATTTCCTTTTCATCATGACAGAGCGATCGTTAACAAGGCAGAAGATTACAAGTCGAAGTATGGCGTCATTAATAAGCAGGGCGAGTGGGTAATCCAGCCGGAATATAACGATATCCGGGACTTGAATGAAGACCGGTTTGCGCTTGGGCGTGCGATTAATCCTGAACAGCCTTATATTGGTTCGATGTATGCCATTGCAGATTGGGATGGAAAGAGGTTATCTGATTTTGTATATCGGGAAGTTTCTGATTACAAGCGAGGATTGGCCTCGGTTTATGATGCGAAGCAGACGTATTTTATTGACCGAACCGGCAGAGCGGCGCCGGGGTATCCTCGAGTGAACGGCAGCGGTTCGCTCACGCTGGAACCAGGCGGACTAATTAAAGCCCTGGTCGATCAGCGTCTATCTTACCTGGACCGGTCGGGTCACCTCATATGGAAGCAGAACACGGTGATTCCGCTGCAACCACCTTATAAGGTAATGGAAGAAAAGTATAAACCTAATCCGGACTACTTAGTCTATTATCCACAGATCGATGGAATGCGGGATCAAGCAGCTCAGCACACGCTGAATACGAAGCTTAAAGAAATGTCACAGGTGAAATTCATTCCTCCGAATCAACAGCTTGATTATACGTATACAGGCGATTTTGACGTCATTTTCTACAAGCAGAAACTGCTTGAACTGGAGTTGAACGGTTATAACTATCCCTCTGGTGCCGCACACGGCATGCCAACGAAAGTTTACGCCGTGATCAATCTTGAGAACGGCAGGATGTATGAATTGAAGGACTTGTTTAAGCCGGGCAGCGATTATGTGAAGGAGCTCAGCCGCATTGTTGGTAAGCAGATTCAAGAGGATCCGCAGTATTCGTATGTATTCCCGGATAGCTATAAGGGAATCGCAGCAAACCAGCCCTTCTATGTAACCGGGGACGCATTACATCTGGTGTTTGCACCGTATGAGATCGCCCCTTACGCAGCGGGTTTTCCGACGTTCACAATTCCTTTTGCCCAGATCAAGGGCATGATTGATACCGAAGGTGAGTTCTGGAAGGCGTTTCATCCCTAACCTTTCATCCTCGGGAATAGAAGCCGTGCATAGTCTTTCCATATGACCAAACAAGGTTTAAAATAGATGGAAAACTCCCCTTACATACACAGCTGAGATTAGGAGGTTTGGTTATGGCAGATGGTATTGCAGGCAAAGAAGATTTCGTTATCACATGCGAGGAGGATTGCGGGAACGCACCGAAGAAGGAGTTGCTGAAGAGACTCCACATCGCTTTGGCTGGCATGGATACACAATTTATGAATGAGAATTTCACGGATGGGATTCAGATGAGTTACGTTGGGGAAAGAATCGTTCATGGGAAGGATCAAGTGATTGAATCGTTATGTCAGCTGAAGTATGGCAAGACAGCCGAACTGCATATTCATCATCTGATAACGCACGGCAGCACCGGTGCAGCGGACGGAATCCTTGTATTCGATGACCGGAAGCGCCTGGCATTTTGTAACGTATACCGGTTTAGCAGCACCCTTAATGCTGCCAAAATTAAGGAGATTACTTCCTATTTCATCCCATTGTCTGAATGATCACGGCGTAGAAAGGACCATTATTTGTGGTAACATTTTTTCTTCTAATTATTTATTTGGCCTTTATCAGTTTAGGGCTTCCGGATTCCTTGCTCGGGGTGGCCTGGCCGGCCATGCAGCCGGATATCGGTGCTGCCTTCGAATCCGCAGGGTTGCTATCGATGGTCGTAACCGGAGGCACGATTGTATCCAGCTTGATTAGCGGGAGCGTGATCGAACGCTTCGGAACGGGTATGGTTACGCTTATCAGCTGTTTGTTGACGGCGAGTGCGCTGCTCGGTTTTGCGTATGCGCCATCGCTGTTCTGGCTCATTCTGCTGGCGATTCCGCTGGGTTTAGGCGCAGGCGCGGTCGATACGGGACTGAACCACTATGTAGCAAACCATTATAAGGCCCACCATATGAGCTGGCTGCACTGCTTCTGGGGCGTGGGCGCAACGTTAGGGCCGATTATCATGTCCTATTCCATGGGTGCTAACGATACATGGAGAGACGGATATTTTACCGTATCCATGCTGCAGTTCGTTCTGGTCTTCATCCTGCTGCTCACGCTCCCACTCTGGAGGATCGTGGCAAGTCAGCATCGGCAGCCCGAAGGCATGATTGAAGAACAAACGGGAAATGAATCAACGAACAGCGATGAAGCCATTGTCCAGAAGCACGGAAAGCCGCTCCAAATTAGAGGGGTAAAGATAACCCTGTTGGCGTTTTTGTTCTATTGCGGAGTGGAAGCGACCGTCGGCTTATGGGGAGCGAGCTTTCTCGTAGGAACCCGAGATCTGTCCCCGGAAACAGCAGCAGTATGGGTGTCCATGTATTATGGAGGCATCACATTCGGCCGATTCATTACAGGATTCGTAACGCTGAGGTTGAACAATCGGACGCTCATCCGTGCTGGACAAGTGACGGCTATTACCGGTGCAGTCCTGTTGTTGCTGCCGCTGCATTCCTATCTTTCTCTCATTGGACTCATTGTTATCGGACTCGGGCTTGCACCCATATTCCCTTGTTTGCTGCATGAAACGCCAGCCCGCTTCGGCAAAGCTCAATCATCCAGAATCATGGGTTATCAGATGGCTGTTGCCTATACCGGCACCACGATCTTACCCCCACTGTTTGGTATCGTTGCGGCTCAAATATCGATAGGTTTATTCCCCGTCGTCATTCTGTTGTTTGCCCTGATCATGCTGCTCAGCTCCGAGAAAGTGAACCGGATCCTTTATCAAAGCAGGAAAAGCGAGGCTTGATTAGAACCGGCGAACATCATATTTGAACATAAATGGATCATCGTAATATGCAAAATATCCCTCGAATGACGTTTCCACTTTAGCGACAAAATGTACTAAGGTGGTGAATGTGAAAATGCGAATAAACAGGATGATCCTCGTAATGCTGTCCCTTGTACTGATCTCGGTAATGGGATGCCGACATCAAAAACCTGGCGAACAGGATTTGCTGCGGGTTAAATCCGAACAAGGTTCTACACATAAGAAAGTCATATTCCTGATGGTCGACTCCTTAATGGCACAGGCGATTGATAAGGGCATTTCTCAAAAACAGCTGCCCACCTTTCAATATTTGATCGAACATGGACAATATTACAAGGATCTGGTTAGCTCTTTTCCTACAATGTCTGTCACGATTGACAGCACGATGTTGACGGGAAAATATCCGAATGGGCATGGCGTACCAGGTCTCCTATGGTATTCGTCCGACGATAAGAAGATGATCAACTACGGAACAGGGCCGATGGAAATCCTCAAGCAAGGCATCAATCCGGTTCTGACTGATGCATTAATCCATTTGAACGGGAAACATTTAAATCCGGATTCACCTACGATTTACGAAGAATTAGCCCGCATTGGCTTGAAATCAGGGTCGATTAACGGCTTGATATATCGGGGACCGACCGAGCATACGCTGACGATCCCGGATTGGATTCAAGGTCCGACTTCCCTGCCGAAACACATAAAAGTCAAAGGTCCGGATTTTTTAACTCTGGGAGCCTTGTCCAATCCCCTGGAAGGCCCTAAAGATACCAAGAATCTGCCTGACGATCTCACGGATCGGATGGGGCTGAACAATAAGTATGCAATCGAAGCCGTAAATTATCTGATTCGAGCCAACAAGCTGCCGGATTTTTTGTATGTTTATTTACCGGACCTGGACCAGAAGCTTCATAAAAAAGGTCCGTCAGAGCTCGAAGGCGTCAAAAAAGTGGATCAGCAGCTCCGGGCCGTATTAAATGCCTTCGGATCGCCGGAAAAAGCGTTCAACGAAGCGATTTTTGTCATCGCTGGGGACAGCGGCATGACACAGCTTCTTCCAGCGGAACAACGTTCGGAGATTGATATGCCCGCTATGCTGAAAGGCATCTCTGTTCTAAAGCCGGGTGAAAAGGTGAAAGCGGAAACCGAGGTCGCCCTCGCAGTCAATGAAACGATGGCTTATGTATATAATTTCAAGCCTAGTCGTTCTCTGCGAAGCTTAGCGGATATCCTGAGCAAGGATGACCGCATCGATTTTGTTGCTTGGAAAGAAAACGGATGGATTCATGCTCTTCAAGGATCCACTTCGAAGGAACTCCGATATAAGGCGAAAGGTAACCTGATCGATCGCTATAAACAAACGTGGACCGTGAAGCAGGATGCCGATGTGCTGGACCTTAAATTGAATGCCGATCATCGAACCTTGGATTACGGACAGTATCCCGATGTGCTGGAGAGGTTGTCCGGTTCGCTGAATTCTCATAAAGGAGAATTTTTGGTCGTGACGGCTAAACCGGGATACGAATTGGCGGACCGGAGCTCTCCGACGCATGCGGGGGGCGGGGGCCACGGCTCGATTCGCCAAATGGAGTCGCTTGTGCCACTTATCATTGCGGGAACTAACGAAAAGCCTGCAAATCTACGAATGGTTGATCTAAAAGCCTATTTACTTGATCTGTTGACGAATCACGTTCAGAAGACAAAATAATTTGCAAAGGCGATTCAGTCATGTTCCATGACTATGCCATTGTTGTGAAATTTGCAAGATATTAGGCACTCTTTTTCGATTTTATGGAAAAGGGTGCCTTTTTCGTAGCGATTTATTTGAACTTTACCGTTATAATATGATGTAACTTCGGCTTCTCGATGGTGAAGTGTAGAAGATAAATACACATAAATACATGGCAACGGAGGGAGAACATATTGAATCAAGCAGGGGAAGATAAAGAGCTGCAAATAACACCGCGGCAGGCATTAGGACGGTTGAAGCCTTACACGGCAGGTAAGCCAATCTGGGAAGTGCAGCAGGAATACGGCTTGGATCGCGTCATCAAATTAGCTTCCAATGAAAATTCACTTGGTCCCTCGCCTAAAGCATTGCAAGCCATTCAGGAGCAGCTGCCTGATTTACACCGTTATCCCGACGAGCGTTCATCAGGTCTTACACAAGCGCTTGGCGAGCACTTGGGGTTGGCAGCGAATCAATTCATTGTGACAAACGGCGGCGATGAGCTGATCATGCTGATTTCTCGGGCGTACCTGGAGCCTGGTGACGAGATTATCGTTCCTGATCCGACATTCAGCGAATATGAGTTTGGTGCTTTTCTTATGTCTGGTACGGTCATTAGGGTACCGCTGCGTGAGCAATATGCCTTCTCTGCTGAGGATATATTGTCCGTGGTTACGGAACGAACCAAAATCGTGTACTTATGTACTCCCAATAATCCAACAGGCACCTACATTCCCGAACTTGAAATGAAAAATCTTCTGGACCGTCTTCCAACTCGCGTGCTGGTTGTAATCGATACAGCATATCGCCATTACGCGACAGCCCCTGATTACTCGGACGGGATAGATTTCATCAAGCTGGGATATCCGGTCATCACCCTGAACACCTTCTCCAAAATCTACGGTCTTGCGGGTATTCGCGTCGGCTATGGCGCTGCTTCGGAAAGCATCATCCGCACATTGCTTCAGGTTAAGGAGCCCTTTAATGTCAATGCGCTGGCACAAGCGGCGGCGTCGGCCGCACTTGGAGATGGGGAGCACGTCCAGGCATCATGCCGGATGAATGAACAAGGCAGACAGCAAATCTATGAGGGACTGAGTCGGTTAGCGATTCCTTACTACGAGAGCATGAGCAATTTCATTCTGGCGGAGCTTGGAGAACATGCAGACATTATATACCACAAGCTGCTGGAGCGGGGGATTATCGTCAGGTCCGCCAAAGGTTGGGGACTGCCTGGGCATATTCGGATTTCCGTAGGGACGGCGGAAGAAAATCAAGGATTCCTTGATGCTTTAGGCGAAATCTTAGTGCATACGATGTAACCTTATGGTAAGTATAAAGTGTTAAAAAGTGATGCTGATCCGGCAAAAGCACGCAGCAAGAGCAGGTATGCTAAAATACGATAAGGACCGCAGATGTGGTCCTTTTTTTGATGGATTTTAACTAACTATTAGATATTATTTCCATCGCGGCCTTCGATTTATGCATAAAATCATAAGTTGATGTCACAATTGGATCGCCTTGTTTGTCTACATTATGAAATAGATGAAAAAGGAGAGATATCAGATGGAGAACATGCTCATTATCAACGCACATCCGAAGGTGGAGTCAGCAACATCTGTCAGCTTGCGGGTGCTTCAGCATTTTTTGGAGGCGTACACGAAATGGAATCCAGCAGGAGCTATAGAACAAATTGATTTATACCGTGATTCTATACCTGCCATCGATCATATGGTTCTAGAGCTATGGAGCAAACAGGGAAGAGAGGAGCCGCTTAACGAAGAGGAGCAACAGATAACGGACCGCATGTCCGCCATCCTGCAGCAGTTTAAGGCAGCACGGAAGTATGTTATCGTCATGCCGATGCACAATTTCAACATTCCTTCCAAGCTTAAAGATTATATCGACAACATCCTGATTGCACGCGAGACATTTCAATATACGGAGAATGGATCGGAAGGTTTGCTAACCGATGGCCGCAGTTTGCTGGTCATTCAGGCCAGTGATGCCATTTACACGAATCATGACTGGTATGCCGAGGTTGAATACTCGCATAAATACCTTAAGTCTATGTTTAATTTTATGGGGATCATCGATTATCAGATCATCCGGGCACAGGGTAATGCGATCCTGGATCGAGATGATATCCTCGCACAGGCCTTTCAGGAAGCGGAAGAAGCTGCGAAACAGCTGGCAAGCACGAAGCCAACGATAAACATTAAATAGGAATGGATGCATGGAGAACAGAACAGTGACTTAAGCATTAAAAGGCTGCCTGATGGCAGCCTTCACTGTTTGGATGGAAGTTTGAAGGAGTCTTGAGGTTGTTATAGGTACCCTTGATTCTTCAAATAAGCCTGCAGCAGTGAGATTCCACTGCGGATTTCAGCAGGTTCCAGGTGACCGTAGCCAAACAATAACTTGTTTGCATGGGTTCTTTTTTGAATACAATGGTAGTCCAGCGGCGTGATGCGTATCCGGTCTTGCCGGGTTTTCTGCCTGAAAGCCTCGTCAAAGATCGCCCCGGGAAATTCAACAGTCAGATGCAGGCCGGCTGCATCTCCCCAGGAACGCCAAGTATCTCCGAAAAACTCATGCAGCGAAGATAACAGGACCTGTCTCCGTTCGCCGTAGATCTTGCGCATTTTCCCGATATGCCTGTCAAATTTCCGGGTGTGTAAAAACTCGGCTAAGGCAGCTTGCTCAAAAGGGGGATTCTGCACATCGGTATGGGTACGCAGATGCCCCCAGCGCTGTTGAAGCTTACGGGGTACAATCGCGTACCCGATCCGAAGGGCCGGGAACAGCACTTTGCTGAAGGTGCCAACATAAATGACCCTATCGGGATCCATGGCATATAAAGGTGCGATCGAATCCCCGCTGTATCGGTACTCGCTATCATAATCGTCCTCGATGATATAGCTGCCGTTTTTTCTGGCGTAGCGGATGAGCGCAGCACGACGATCCGCCGGCAGAATCCCTCCAAGCGGAAATTGGTGAGAGGGTGTCACGTACACAGGACATCCAGGCTTGTCGTTCAAGTGCTCGGTCTGAATCCCGTGCTCATCCACGGGGACATGATGAATTCGATACCCTTTGTTTATAAACGTCTGCAGCATCTCGATGTTGCAGGGATCTTCAAACCATATATCCTGATTTTCATGATAGAGTAAGTCCGCAAGGATATTCAGTGCATGTGTGGCACCTGCCGTTATGAATATATCTTGAGCATCAACCTTAAGGCCCTTGCTGCGATAAAGCCACAATGAAATTTCGTCACGAAGTGCGGGCAGGCCCTGAGGACCTGTATAACCTAGCAGAGTGGGGCTCATATCGCTGAGTGTTTTCATTGAAATTTGCTGCCATACGTACCGTGGGAATAGCCGGAGTTCAGGTTGTCCTGTCCGGAAATCCACTGCAAAATCAGGAGGGGCTTTTTTCCGCGGCGGCGGATCTACCTCAGCCAGGTTATCCAGTACAATGCCTTTCGCAACCCGTGTCGGAGCCCCTTGTCGGCTAACGACGTAGCCTTCGACGTTCAACATGTCAAACGCTTCATTGACCGTGTTACGAGATACCTTGAGTTCTATTGCTAATTGACGGGATGAGGGCATGGCTTCTCCTGGCTGCAAGATTCCTTGAACAATCCTTTCCCTTATAGCTAAATAAATTTGCCGTTTAAGCGATACTTCACTGCTTCGGTGCAGTGTGATTCCCCACATGAGGCTCGTCCTCCAACTGGTCTGCATAATTTCACGTTTAACTGGATCTGTAACCATACCAGTCTATCCCCTATGATTGTAGCATAGATTCAGTCGCTATCGATCTGTGATATCTGGAGGATGTGATCTTATTGGAACGATGGAAAGGGATGTTTTATTTATGCGGGGCGTTCACGCTTGCAGGGACTTCGGTCATCACGGCATGGTTTTTGAACGGGAAATTAGGGACGTTTACGATCACAGCGGCCAGCTTGTTATTGGCTTTGCTATGTATGCTTCCTCTATGTAGGAAGGAGCTGGTGAGGACGGTTCGACAATTAACATTTCGGGAGTGGAGGCTTCTGTTCTTTCAGGCGTTACTCGGGATGTTTCTGTTTCGGATGATGCTGCTGCAGGGCCTTCTTCATACCAGCACGGCAGAAGCGGGAATTCTAACAGGCGCAACACCCGCCTTTACTGTCATGCTGGCATTTGGGTTCCTGAAGGAATCGGTGAACGGCATGAAGCTGGCAGGCATTCTTAGCACGGTGGCGGGCATTATGATCATACAAGGAATACTCACGCCGGGCCATGCATTCGAGGTACAACATCTGTACGGTAACCTGCTTGTGCTCTGCGCGGCATGTAGTGAATCCGGCTTTAACCTGCTGTCCCGCATTGGTTCGATGCAGCGCACGGCTTCACAAAACAAAGCCATTCATCCTATGGTCCAGACGACGCTGGTCTCGGTGATCGCCTTGATGTTATGCCTGATACCCGCATGGTTCGAGAATTCGCTGGCTTCACTGGCAGCATTAGAGTTGCAGGAATGGCTTGCGCTTGTTTGGTACGGACCGATCGTAACGGCCTTGGCCTTCATGCTGTGGTATGCCGGTATCAAGCGCTGCCATGTATCCACAGCTGCCGCTTTTTCTGGTATGATGCCTTTTACGGCTTTGTTGTTATCGGTCCTCGTATTAAAAGAATCCGCAGGATGGGAGCAATGGTGCGGCGGCATCCTAGTTATTCTAGGCATGTTTCTCATCGGCTGGCATCAGGCAGTCATTAACCCGCTGCCACAACAGCACCCGCCGGAACATGGAATCATCGATAAGGTTAGGATTGAGTAAAAAACAAAAAGAGGCAAGCTGGCCTCTTTTGTTGTATAGAAAAAGGGTTAGCGTCTGAGCAGATTAAGATGCCAACTGTCTGAGCGGCTATACGATCGCTTGTTGCGGGCTGTATTCACGGCGCTAACGAGTAAGAATATCAAGACAGAAGAACTTACATTCTATTCTGGAGGGGATCGTATGGTAATAGACAGATCGAAAACGAAAATTTTGAAGCGATAGAATTTTAATATATAAAAGATACAAACGAGATGAATAGAACAGAACAGCAAAAACACCCTGAGCTTCATCAGATCAGAGTGTTTTTTTGCTGGATTATACTATTCTCCTTCAGGTCTCTTGATTTGAAGCGGCGGCGGAATGAGCCAGCCTTTTTCCTTATTCATCTGAAGGATCCGCAAACCTAGCGCCGTCTTGGTGATATGATATTTAGCAAATAACGCGCCAATATCCTCCCGGATGGATTGTCCCATAACTTGACTGCATGATACCAGTCCGAGTGATGTATCAGCAGCGATTTTGGCCGCAATTTCCGGATCCGTGAATCTTGCGCCCGCCGGAATATCCTCAAGTTTGACCGGGGGTCTTTCGGGAAGTACCGGTGCAGGGGCGATTCCGTTTTCGGTAAGCAATTCATCACATTCTTTAATCTCAAGTTTAGCTTGATCCAACAGATCATTGAGGATTTTTTTGAGGTCTTTATCGCCTGCATGGTTTAAATAAGCCTCGTAGCAGGACACCATGCCTTTTGCCAACGTGGATGCTGTCCATACGCTAAATATTTCCCCATAATGCATGGGTTCGTTTTTAGGATTACCGCTTAAAATTCCCAATCTTATTCGCTCCTTTAATATTTATTCAAACAGAGTTATTATGCACAGGAGATTGTTATTTAATTCTTTCGAAGTAAGCAGAATACATTCATTCAGGTATGCAGGTTGGTTATTGAACGAGGCAGTTATCGGGCTGCTTTTTTGTTATTCATTTGTTTTTCAGTTGAATTTAGAGAGAAGTATAGATAAGATAGAACACAATCCGATAGATCGGGATATCTCTTAAGATTTTATAGTGTGACAAGGACGGGGGAGGTTGGCTTATGAAGAAAGTGCTTTTGCTGTTGGCGGATGGATTTGAAGCTGTTGAAGCGAGTGTATTTACTGATGTACTGGGGTGGAACAAGCTGGAGGGTGACGGGACCACTCAGGTTGTGACTGCGGGACTGCATGACCGGTTGAAATGCACGTGGAACTTTACCGTCATTCCTGAGGTCACGCTGGACTCGGTTAAGGTGGATGATTACGATGCGCTGGCGATTCCTGGCGGGTTCGAGGAAGCGGGCTTTTATAACGATGCATACGACTCCAGGTTCTCCAAGATCATTCAGGAATTTCATGCGCAGGGCAAGTGGATTGCTACGATTTGCGTTGCAGCCCTTACGCTTGGCAAAGCCGGCTTGCTGGAGGGACGTAGAGCCACGACTTATGATCACCCAACCAGCATCAGAAAATCGCAGCTGCGGGAATTCGGTGCCCATGTGGTGGAAGAACAGATCGTTGTTGATGGGAACCTGATCACTTCATGTAACCCGGCAACGGCTTTTGATGTGGCTTTCACTTTGCTGGAAAAGCTGACATCTTTGGAAAATACTCTGCATGTGAAAGAGCTTATGGGATTTACAAGCAAATCATGATTGAAGACTAAATGATTTTAAGCAGTAAGCCTGTCTGAAAGAAGACAGCGCTTATTGCTTTTTTTGTGATTACGACGTACCGCGGTTTATATAAAAAATAATTATAATCATACAGCCTATATGTAAGAGTTTGTCGAGGATGATACCCTTGAGTGCAAGGAGGGATTTGGGTTGAGATTATTTCCTGTCACTTACTCGCTTCTATCTAAACAAGCGGTAGGGTTACATATCCAACATCATTATGAGGTCGGTTCCATTGTGAAAATTCAGTATTTCAAGAGTTTGGATTATGTCTAGGACGGAGGAGAACCTATGAAAGTTACCGTGGAGCTAACCGATACTTCCACCAAATTTATCATTAATAATATATATCCGCTATATTTGCATGATTTATCAGGGATATGGGGATGGAAGCCGAATCGATATGGCGTCTATGAGGATGATGACACAAGAACCTTGAAAGACCAGATCCAAGTTTTTGATATATGGTGGGAGAAGCCCTCGATTTTGTTTCCTTACCTGATTCGAGTGGATGGCATCCCGGCAGGATTTGCTCTGGTAGCAACCTCGCCATATACATATGGCAGTGAATTTTACATGAATGAGTTTTTTGTTATGAAACCCTTCCGAGGCAAACATGTTGCGGAGAATGCTGCATCACAAGTGTTCGACAAGCATGCCGGCAGCTGGGAAGTCCAGACGAATGCCACGGATCGCAATATGCGGGCGCAGGCATTCTGGAGAAAGACGATGAACAACTATGTTTCGGACTCACGCGTGCAGGAATTTGTTGCTACGAGGGACGACAATGAGAAGTTGATCTTTCAGTTTGAATCATCGCGGGTGTAAAGTCTGTCGCACATATCGTTTTCTGAACAAAAGAAGTGATCGACAATACAGAAAAACAATTCATACTTGAGATATGAGTTGTTTTTTTATTTATGTTACAGGTGTCCCTTTTTTGGCAGAAGAGGTGTTATACAAACGTAAATAAGATTTACGCGGAGGTGCGTCTTCGAATTGGATTCGATAGAGGAGTGCGTGAGGCGCGTTAAGGCCGGTGAGGTGGATTGTTTCGAGCCTATCGTTGAAACGTACAAAAAACAGATCTACATATATTGCTGCCGGATGCTCGGCTGCAAGCAGGACGCGCAGGATGCCGTCCAGGATATCTTCATCAAAGCGTTTACCAAGCTCCATACCTATGAAGCGAAGGTTTCGTTCTCATCATGGTTATACAAGATTGCCTATCACCATTGCCTTAATCTGCTTCGCAAGAGACAGGTTCGCATGCGAGTGAGCCGTCTAATCAAACCAGCAGGTTATGCTGATAGCGTGGAACAGACACTCGAGCGCAGATGGTTCAGCGAACCGCTGGAATATGCCATGACGAAGCTCTCGGTGGAAGAGCGTAATCTACTCGTGCTGCGGGTGTTCGAAGATAAACCGTTCTCGGAGATCGCGCAGATTCTGGATAAGAATCTCAGTGCAGTGAAGAAAAAGTATGCTCGTATGAAACTGAAAGTCATCAAGCTGATCCAGGAGAAGGAGGGGGCGGAGTTATGCGAGATTCGAGACAGCCGGAGCAAGATCGAATTCTGAGAGGCATGGAATTGCACTCCGTGGAAGAAGAGGTGGACGTGACCCCCGCCATCATGCGGAAGGTGAGGCAAATCCACCAGAGTAAACAGGGGAGATATTACGGGAATCGTAAAAAAACCTTTATTGCAGCGACACTCACTGCGGTTTTGATTCTTTCGTCAATTAGCGTTTACGCAAGCCAATACTTGATTCAGATCAAGAACAAGGAAGGCGAAGTCATTCTGTCTACCATAAAGCCATGGAAATATTCCGAATCAGAATATAACGCCAAACGTATAAAGGAGACGGAAGAAGAGCTGAAAAAGAGGTTAAAGCCGGGAGAACAGGCTGTATATTATATCAAGGACCTGCATATGACACCACTGGTCAAAGAGCAGCCATTGAATTATTTTTATATGTTGACTAAGCATTCAAATTATCAGGAACTCGCAAAAGAAATTGAGGAGAAGGGTGCTCCTGTGCTTCAAGAACCTGATTATGTACCGGATGGGTATCGATTTGATTTTGGACAGATTCAAATAAGGAACACGCCCGTATGGAATACGCCGGAGTATAAAGTTCTTGCGGATGAACTCAAAGCGCAGGCTGAGAAGTCGGATGAAGAACAGGGACTGTTCTATAAGATTGTTCCTTGGTCCGATATTGCCTCTACAGGAATGGAATATCGTAAAGGCGAAAATCGGATCAAGATTGTAGCCTTTGCACGAGAGAAGGGCTCAAAAGCTGGGGTGCCTACAAACCAAGCCATAAAAATAAAGGTAAAAGGGAAAGAAATGATTTTGTCTACCAGTCCAACAAACCCATCGCGCAGATTAACATGGCTTAGTGATAGTGAAGAGGTTCTGTATCTGATTACGGATGATCCGAAGGATCCGCTATCCAAGGAAGAGTTTGCGAAGATTGCAGCCGGTCTTGTTTCGAAATAAAAAGATTTCTACTTTTTTTTGGATAAATGTCCCTTTTGTTGTCGGCAAGGTGTTATACGAGATGTATTTAAAAAATAACTTTAAAGGCCTTACCGCCGAAAGGAGCACACATTTTATCATGATGAAAAACAAGATGAAAGTCGCATTATTTCTCGCAGCAACGATGATGGTCGGATCCGCGAATGTTTACGCAGCAAGTAATGCAACTACATTTGTTCCACAGATGACAGCAGCGGTTTCTTCTGCCATACCGGAGAATACATCCGTTTCGTTTGATGATCGTATCAACGAGTTGAGTGACAAACTTAAGGCAGGACAGATGGTTGCCTATTATGTTGCTGACCAGGAATATAACCGTCTAGATGAAATCTATTTTACGTCTAAAGGCTTTGCTTATACGAAGTATGCGGACTATGTGGCGAAGGCAAAGGCCATGAACGCTCCAACCCTAACCAAGCCTGCTGACTTGCCGAAGAGTTATTCTTTTCAAAACGCGATTATATTCTTAAAGAGTCCTGAAAGAACGTCCAGCTTGTACGAGGAGATTGATCAGGAATTGAAGGAGAAGGCCGCAAACGGCGAGAAGTTCGTATACTCCGACATCATGAAGTCAAATGAAGCGTCCGCGGCGATCTTGAATTTTGATAAGGGAAAAGTAAAGCTTCAAGTCACAGCAAGTTATATTGTTCCTGAACAGCCAATAGGTGGAACGCCAGTGCCACAGGAGAAACCGAACGAGAAAAAGGAAACCATTGTCATTAACGGAGTGGAATGTGTCTACACCGCCGACTCCAAGGGAAGGGATCACCTGGATTGGGTGGATGAGGAGCAACAGATTCGTTACAGCATTTGGACGGAGAGCGCCAAATCGGATGTGCTGAACTATGCTAAGAAAATGATTGCGAAGTAAGTCTTCGCCATAAGAATCCGGATTCATGTTGACCCAATTCCTGTTTGTTTTTATTTTTTCCTCTAGAGTCTACGCTCTTTGATATGACGAGCATAGGATGTTGTGTTCGGAAAAGTAAAGGAGGTTGGAACAATGGGTGAAGTAGCTGGATATGGTGGCGGAGGATACGGATCATCTGTTGGAGCAGTACTGGTTCTCTTTATTCTCTTGGTCATTATCGTTTCTGCTTTTGGATTTGGATTTGGGGTTTAATAGGTAATCAAAAAGAAACCCGCACCGCTTACTGGTGCGGGTTTCTTCTGTTCAATGCAAAACATGTCTGACGGTTGGCGGGGTCCAACCATCATTCGGGATGGGTTCCAAAGCAAGCTCAGCCACTTCCCATACAGCTCCCACGGTTTACCCGAGTCTAGCAGAGCTTTGCAAGTATAGATCCCTTCCTCGACGGATCTTACCTTATCCGCCAAGTGTAAGCGAACGGCTCCATTCAGCAGAACCTGGTAGACAAAAGCGATGTCCCCCTTACCCTGCAGAACCTGCTCGGTAACGTTAGCTTGTTCGGAGGGGGTCCAGCTTATGTCCGGGACGGGCGTATCGAGTCCATACGTTTCTGGATCGATGATCTGGAGGTTGGCTTCACCGTTCTCAACTCGGTAAGTCCGCGAGGGCCGGTGAATGAACAGTTCATCCGAGCCTTCACAGCCCTGAATGATGATCGCCTTCCGATATCCGAGTTTCGTGATTAACCGGCTTAAACGGTCAAAGACCGTGTTATGGTACACACCGAAGGTGAGGAACGGGGAATGGGAGTAATTCACAAACTTTTCGGCCGTGTTGAGTACGGTCCGCATACCCAGCTCCTCCCGGATCGGGCGAAGATGCTTAAGCGGGGGACACCAGTCTTCAGCATGTACATATAATACGCCCGATTGACGGGCAGCGCGGATGGATGATTCCTTTGCCAGTAACGGTCCGGTTATTCCCTTGGCCGCGAGTATATCCGACAAAGTGATCCCCCATTTCGGGGGCAGTGATGCAGTCCCGTGCAGAGTGACAGGCAGATCAGCAGCAGCCAGCACAAACGAGGTGGCTAACGTAGAGAAAAAGGAGGACTTTCTGCCATCATAAGGTCCTGCGCAGTCTACACCCTCATGTACAAACGAACGGTCCGCATATTTACGGCCAACCTTCACGAATGCCTCCAATTCTTCCACACTTTCCATTTTGATGCGTTCCGCAATGAAAAAGGCACCGATCTGTGCAGGGGTTGCCTTCAATCCGAGAATCGATTCTGCAGCCTGCAGCGCTTCCTCGTAAGTCAGGTCACGCGCGCCTCGTTTGCCGCGGCCGACTTCTTTTAATAAGTGGATCATAATTTTTTTGCACCTCCTGAACCGGTCTCCTGGAGCAATTGATACAACTTAACGATCGAGGTTGCGACATCCACCATTCTTTTTCTTTCATTCATCGCCTGTCTGCGCAGGACATCGTATGCTTCGGATTCCGAAATATTTTTCATCTTGCATAGAATGCCTTTGGCCATATCAATCCATTTTCGCTCTTCAATGCGGGCAAGGAGCTGTGTTCTTTCATTATGCCACTGCTCTCGTTCGTAAAAATGCTTGCAACTAAAATGCAGCGTCCAATGCAGCTCATGCTCTTTCATAGTGGGAAATAAAAGTCCATCAACTGTAACATCATCCTCACATGCTTCGAGAGATTGTGAAGCGGCATGATCGCTGCACCACCACAGAACCGGAACGCGTTTTTGCTGATCGAGGGTGCCGGACCACGATTTGATTGCGGCAACCGGGAGGTGGAGAATCGTTCCGTCTGCTTCCATGATTCTGGCCAGCGCTTGCTTCTCACTGCGGGCAAGGTGGACCTTGTAGCCATATGAACGAAGGATAAACTCCGGAAGAAGCGCCTTGGCATCTGTGCCACTTCGCTCTGATGCAGGGACCGGATGGTGAATAACCAGCAATGAACGCATGGATTGACGCTCCTTTCATAACATAAATGATATCCTGTCAGAGTTCTAAGCTGATAGCACAAAGCAGATATTATGTTAAATTATATAACATAAATCGCAGGGGGATGTCGATATTTAATAACAATTCTATATTTCATGTCAAATATGTTGACAATTGGTTTGGGTGTAGTGTATATTTCCCTCAAGAACTTTAGATTTCCCGGATACAACGGTGTATCCATTAGCGGCAAAGAAGCCTGCTTTCGTTCCTGGTAAGAGTGTGCCTACTCTACTGGAGCGAATGCAGGCTATTTTAATTTCTTTAAGGCTTCTGATGCATGAACAAGTACATTCTAAGGTGTTAGACGGAGGGGAGCGAAAACCATGACAAAAAAGAAGTTAGTCATGATCGGGAATGGTATGGCAGGGGTACGGGCAATTGAGCATTTAATTAAGCTTGCGCCTGACGCTTATGAGATTACGATATTCGGATCGGAGCCTCATCCAAACTACAACCGCATCATGCTGTCATCTGTCCTGGCAGGTGGTACCGATATGAAGGAAATCATCATCAATGATTGGGATTGGTATAAGGAGAATCGGATTCAGTTATATGCGGGTCATACGGTGACACGGATCGACACCCAGAATCGTCAAGTCTTTTCCGATCAAGGAACTGTTGCTGACTATGATGTATTGATTATAGCCACCGGTTCCAATCCATTTATGCTGCCTTTGCCTGGTGCCGACAAGGAAGGCGTTATCGCATTCCGGGATATCAAGGACTGTGAAACGATGGTGAAGACATCGCAGCAATACAAGAAGGCGGCGGTTATCGGCGGGGGTCTGCTGGGTCTGGAAGCTGCTAGAGGGCTTCTGCATTTGGGCATGGATGTATCCGTGGTTCACCTTAACCCCTATCTTATGGAACGACAATTGGACGAAACGGCGGCCAGAATGCTGCAGCGTGAACTTGAAACCCAAGGAATGAAATTTCTGCTGAGTAAAAATTCGGAATCCATCTCAGGGCGGAAGCGGGTGAAGGCACTCCGTTTTACGGACGGGAGCCGTGTCGATACCGATCTGATCGTGATGGCCGTCGGGATTAAGCCGAACGTTTCCTTGGCACAGTCCTCAGGGGTTGAAGTGCATCGCGGAATCATGGTTAACGACTACATGGAGACGAATATCCCCGGTATCTATGCGGTGGGCGAATGCGCTGAGCATCGAGGAATCGCTTATGGTCTTGTGGCACCACTATACGAACAGGGAGCAGTTCTTGCCAAGCATCTGGCGGGTGTGGAGACGAGTGGATACGCCGGTTCCGTAACGTCAACGAAACTAAAGGTATCCGGCGTGGATGTGTTCTCGGCAGGTCATTTTTCAGACCCGGAAGGAACAAGATCGATGCGATATCAAGATGAAGTTGAAGGAGTATACAAAAAAATCGTGATCCGCGAAGACCGGCTTATCGGAGCCGTCATGTTCGGCGATACGGGGGATGGACCAAAGCTGTTCTCACTTATGAAAAGCGGCGAGTCAATCAAGGGCCGAGAGAAGGAGCTTCTGTTAGGCTTCACGGGTCATGCCGGTACCGTATCGACGGAACAGCGGCTGGCTCAGCTGGCGGATGATGAGATCATTTGCGGCTGTATCGGCGTATTGAAAGAAGCGATAAAAGATGCCATTCTTACGAAAAATTGCAACACCGTTGCTTCCGTTAAAGCTTGTACAAAAGCATCGGGATCCTGCGGCGGCTGCAAACCGCTCGTTGAGGGACTGGTTCAGTTATACGCCGGAGATGCAGCAGGGGAGCCCGTGAAAGAAGGGATATGCGGGTGTACATCGCTAGGCCGGGATGAAATTATCAGCGAGATAACCCGTCTTGGACTTGGAACCGTCAAAGAAGTGATGAATGTGCTGGGATGGGACAATCCGGAGGGATGTTCTAAATGCAGGCCATCCTTGAACTACTATTTGGGCATGCTGTTTCCGGAATCCTACGTGGATGAGAAGGAATCCCGCTTCACCAACGAGCGATACCATGCCAACATTCAGAAGGATGGCACCTATTCCGTTGTTCCCAGAATATATGGCGGGGTGACGTCGCCTTCGGAGTTAAAGAAAATTGCAGAGATTGCGGAAAAATTCGATGTCCCGATGGTTAAGATTACAGGCGGACAACGGATCGACTTGCTTGGCGTTAAGAAGGAGGATCTGCCGAAGATGTGGGAGGAGCTGGATATGCCTTCCGGTTATGCTTACGGTAAAGCCCTCCGTACCGTTAAAACTTGCGTGGGGTCCACGTTTTGCCGATTCGGCACCCAGGATTCCATAGGCCTGGGTGTGCGCTTGGAGAAAGAGTTTGAGCGGCTGTGCACCCCGGCTAAAGTGAAACTCGCGGTTTCCGGATGTCCTAGAAATTGTGCAGAAGCGACCATCAAGGATTTTGGAGTCGTAGCGATTGATGGCGGATGGGAACTGCACGTCGGCGGTAATGGAGGCGTTCATGTTCGGGCAACGGAGTTATTATGCATCGTGAAGACGGAAGATGAGGTGCTCGAATGGGCCGGGGCATTTATCCAATACTATCGGGAAAACGCGCAGTGGAATGAGCGGACATCGGTTTGGATCGAGCGAGTAGGCTTGGACCATGTGAAAAAAGCATTAGAGAAGAAGGAGGACCGCGTCGCGCTCTTCTCGAGAATAAAGTTGGCTTTAAGCAAGCAGAAGGATCCGTGGAAGGAAATTACGTCGGACAGCGGGCTTCGTAAAAACTTCGTGCCTTTACCTGATGCTGAACCTGTGACGAAATAGGGGGAATCCAAAATGACGAAACTTCATGTAGGATATGTGAACGAAATTGATCATAAGGGCTCAAGGACCCTTGAGGTCGGTGGAACGGAAATCGCGCTGTTCCGTTTATCGGATGGGGATATTCTGGCCGTGGAGAACAAGTGCCCGCATAAAGGAGGCAAGCTTTCGGAGGGAATGGTGTGCGGGAAGCAGGTGCATTGTCCGCTGCATGATTGGAAGATTGACTTATGCAGCGGGCAGGTTCAAGAGCCGGATACGGGCAATGTAAACACCTATCAGGTAGAAGTTGACCCGGTGAGCGGCGCGATTTACCTGCAGGATCGTACGGCTTAACGCATAAGAGAGGGTGCAAAATATGGATTATGTGAAACCGAATCAGGTAATGAATGACATGATCGAAGCCGGTGCTGCGAAAGCCTGGCTGAAGACTTCGCAGATGCTCATCCGCGGCATGTTGTCAGGCGCCATCCTGGCGTGTGCCACCACGCTGGCTTTTACCGCTTCAAACCAAACGAATATCCCGATGGTGGGCGCACTCCTATTTCCGGTTGGCTTTGTGATGATTGTACTGCTGGGCTTAGAGTTGGTAACTGGAAGCTTTGCACTCTTGCCATTAGCCGTCCTGCAAAAGAAGGCTTCAAGTGCTTCCATGCTTGCGAATTACGGATGGGTTATTCTCGGACATGTGATAGGCTGTCTGATTTATGGGGGGCTCTATGCTCTTACCGTGACCAAGATGGGGACGGATATGAGCCATCCGCTTGTTCAGATGATCATCGACACGAGCGAGACGAAGACACTCGGCTATAAGGAGCTGGGCATGAACGGCATGCTGCTGGTGATGATCAAGGCTATGCTCTGCAACTGGATGGTGACGTTAGGCGTTGTCATGGCGTTTACGTCAAGCTCAACGATAGGAAAAATCGTTGCGATGTGGCTGCCCATCCTGATCTTCTTCGGTCAAGGATTCGAGCATGCCGTGGTTAATATGTTTGTGATTCCGGCGGGCATGATGCTCGGAGCGGATGTCAGCATGGCCGATTGGTGGCTCTGGAACCAAATCCCCGTTCTCATAGGTAATTTTATTGGCGGAGCGGTATTTACCGGGGCGATGTTGTACTTATCCCAATATGGATTCGGAAAGCGCAGCGAGGTTAAACCGATAGCGAAGACCCAGCATGGACTCAGGGTTATGGAGGAGACGGCGGTTCCGGTCGATAAAAGACGATGAGGCCGGGCATGGTGTATATTGTTGGCGCAGGTCCGGGAGATCCGGAGCTGATTACGCTGAAAGCCCTCCGGCGTATTCAGGAAGCGGACGTCATTATGTACGATCGACTGGTAAACGATGAGCTGCTGAGTTACGCGAAGAAGGATGCTTTGCTCGTATTCTGCGGTAAGGCACCCGGCAGCCATTCCATTCCGCAGGAGAAAATTAACGAGAACATGGTGACTTATGCCCTTACCGGTCATCATGTCGTAAGGCTCAAGGGAGGCGATCCGCTGATCTTCGGACGAGGTGGCGAAGAGGCGTGCGAATTGGCTGCGCGAGGCATTCCCTTCGAGATCGTGCCCGGCGTTACCTCGGCTTTGGGCGCAGCCTCCTCCACAGGGATACCTCTGACCCACCGTGGAGCCAGCACTTCGGTAGCTTTTGTCAGCGGAACGAGCTGCAATGGAAATGAACGAAGCGTGAAGTGGGACTTGCTGGCTCACAGTGTGGATACGCTTGTGGTGTACATGGGCGTCAGCAGAATGGACGACATCTGCAAGGAGATGCTCGCTCATGGCAAGTCGCCGTCAACTCCCGTTGCTATCGTAGAACAGGGGACACGGGCAGAGGAGCGAACCATCACGGGAACGCTCGGAACCATCCACAAGATTGCCCTTCTTATGAACGTGAAGAATCAAGCGCTTCTGATCATCGGTGACGTTGTGCGAGTGAGGGATCAGCTCCTCAAACTGGCTGCGGAGGCGGAGGAACGAACAGGATAAAGCTTATGCAGGTGTGAGGACGATGGATGACGAAGCATGAGCATCGTTTAGTACATTGGAACGAAATACAGATACGCTGACAAAAAAAGTGAACCCTTATCCACTCGGGGTTCACTTTTATTTTGGTGTTAAACATGTTTGTGGCACAGGGAAGGCATACACTATATGAATCCGGCAATATGAGGTTCCACGATTCCATTTCGCAGTAAGAGGGAAACGCTTACACATCGGAGAATATCATGTTTACACAACCAGTCATGATATTGCGAGAGTGTTGAAAGTTTTACATGTTTATATCTGAAAAAAATGGAGGTGGCACATATGAAATATGACGTAATCGTGGTGGGAGCAGGCTTATCCGGTCTGGTGGCAACCGCGGAGATGGCCGAGGCCGGCAAACAGGTGCTGCTGCTTGATCAGGAACCGGAAAGTTCGCTGGGCGGGCAGGCATGGTGGTCTTTTGGCGGGTTATTCCTTGTTGATTCGCCGGAACAGCGAAGACTGGGCATCAAGGATTCCCGTGAACTGGCGTGGCAGGACTGGCTGGGAGCCGCTGGTTTCGATCGGGAGGATGACGAGGATCGATGGGGGCGGAAATGGGCAGAGGCCTATGTCGATTTTGCGGCCGGCGAGAAGCGGGCATGGCTTCATTCGTTAGGGGTTCGGTTCTTTCCGGTTGTAGGCTGGGCCGAACGCGGCGGATATCTCGCGGAGGGTCATGGCAATTCCGTGCCACGCTTTCATATTGTGTGGGGCACAGGTCCTGGAGTCGTACAACCATTCGAGTCCAGAGTCAGAGACGCCATACGTTCAGGAATGGTTGATTATCGCTCCCGTCACCAAGTGGATGAACTTATTACGCGGGATGGTGCCGTGACAGGCGTAAGGGGTTCAGTCCTTGCTTCGAGTTCTGCTTGTCGTGGCGAAGCAAGCACGCGGGAAGTAGTCGGCGACTATGAATTTTTTGCAGAGGCCGTCGTTGTCTCCAGCGGAGGAATCGGCGCCAACCATGAGCTGATCCGGCAGCATTGGCCGTCTCGGCTGGGGAAGCCTCCCCAATCGATGCTCTCTGGCGTTCCCGCACATGTGGATGGACGGATGCTGGGAATTACGGAGCAAGCAGGCGGCCGGATCGTCAATAGAGACCGGATGTGGCACTACACGGAAGGGATTAAGAATTGGAGCCCGGTGTGGTCACAGCACGGCATCCGGATACTGCCGGGTCCTTCTTCTGTTTGGCTTGATGCCAAAGGGCAAAGGCTCTCCGCCCCGAATTTCCCGGGTTTCGATACGCTGGGAACCCTGAAAGCCATTCAGGATACAGGCTTTGATTATTCCTGGTTCATTCTCACCAGAAAAGTGATAGAGAAGGAATTCGCCTTGTCCGGATCAGAGCAAAACCCGGATTTGACCGGAAAGAGCATCCGCAAAGTGTTAGGCAGAGCAGGTTCGGGTATCCCGGGGCCGGTGCAAGCATTCCTGGATCATGGGGAGGATTTTGTTGTTGCCGATTCCCTGCCCGAGCTTGTGGACGGTATGAATAAACTGACAGGCAGCGATCTGATCAAGCGGGTGGACATTGAGCGTCAGTTGGCCGCAAGAGACCGCGAGATGGATCATGCATTCACCAAGGATCTGCAGATTACAGCGCTTCGGGGAGCAAGGAATTACATCGGCGATCGGCTGATACGCGTAGCCAAACCGCATAAATTTCTTGATCCGGCCCATGGTCCTTTGATCGCGGTACGCTTACATATTCTTAGCCGAAAAACGTTGGGCGGGCTGCAGACGGATCTATCCGGGCGGGTACTGAATGCAAACGGCGAGCCGGTTCCCGGACTCTACGCGGCTGGAGAAGCAGCGGGATTCGGAGGGGGAGGCGTTCATGGATACCGTGCATTGGAAGGAACATTTCTGGGAGGCTGCCTGTTCACGGGGAGACAGGCAGGCCGGAGCATTGCGAAGCTCTGATGATAGGCTGTCCGTGTTTTGGGTCAACGTACGGCAGATTGCCGTTTAGTTAGCAAATCCTGTATGAGGAAGCGAAATGAAAATTTCTTCTTACTGTAAGATAGTCTATGGTATTCTGTTTGGTAGCACATGAAAGGAGAATGTCCATGTCCCATGAACAGGATATTACTGAAACCAACACAAAACGGCTGTCTCATATTCAATCTTACATAGATTCGCCCGACTTGCAAAACAAGCTGTATAAGAAGACCCTCATCGTTGTGATCCTCTCGCAAATATTCGGTGGGGCTGGTCTGGCCGCAGGATTGACGGTCGGTGCGCTTTTGGCACAGGATATGCTCAAGACGGACGGCTATGCAGGAATCCCGGTTGCTCTTATAACGGTCGGTTCCGCACTGGGGGCCTGGTATATTGGCCGGCTTACCCAGCGATATGGAAGAGGGCCGGGTTTGGCTGCCGGATTCCTGGCGGGCGGTATTGCCGCGATCGGAGTCATATTGGCTGCCGTTTATCAAAATATTTATCTGCTGTTCGCTTCGTTGTTGATATACGGTGCAGGTACCGCAACGAATATGCAAGCTCGTTATGCAGGCACGGATTTGGCTAAACCTTCACAGCGGGCAGGAGCGGTCAGCATGGCGATGGTTTCCACCACCTTCGGTGCCGTTGCAGGTCCGAATCTGGTGGGGGTTATGGGGAACGTTGCGGAATCCTTCGGGATTCCTGGATTGGCAGGACCGTTTATGTTGGCGGCCGTGGCTTTTATTCTGGCAGGCCTGATACTGCTAGTATTCCTGCGTCCGGATCCCTATGCGATTGCCCAAGCGATTGAGGAAGCTAACATTAAAATTTCCGGTGATTCTTCGGCCGGAACGGTAAACGGATCAGAACGAAACAAACGGGGAATCATGGTTGGAGCCTGCGTGATGATATTGACTCAGGTGGTCATGGTCTCAATCATGACCATGACACCCGTCCATATGAAACATCACGGCCATGATCTGAGTGCGGTTGGTTTGGTGATAGGCATTCATATCGGAGCAATGTACCTGCCTTCGTTAATCACAGGTTTCCTCGTGGACAAAATCGGCCGCATCAGCATGTCAATCGCTTCCGGAGCCGTGCTTCTGAGCTCCGGGATTCTAGCCGCTGTGGCTCCTGCCGAATCCATGGCGCTGATCATAACGGCGCTGGCTCTGCTGGGGCTGGGTTGGAACCTTGGCTTCATCAGCGGAACGGCGCTCATCATAGATGCTACCCATCCTTCCGCCCGCGCCAGAACGCAGGGAACGGTGGATGTCTTGATTGCTTTATCGGGAGCGTCGGGCGGCGCTTTATCCGGTATGGTGGTTGCCCATACCAGTTACGGTACACTCTCGATTGCGGGAGGTTTGCTGTCACTGGTGATGATACCTGTTTGTCTAAGTTCGGTGAACAAGCGCAAACCTTCGTCATCCTCAAACAACGCGGCATTATAATGAAACAGCCTCCTATCGTAGTCGATAGGAGGCTGTTTAGTAATGGCCATTAAGGAAGGATATTGCCTGCCGCACGGTAAATGGCATACCATTCTTCGCGGGTGAGCGTTACATCGCCGGCTTTAATGCAGTCTTGCAACCGACTGATATTCATCGTCCCGATAATTGGCTGCATGTGTGCAGGGTGACGAAGAAGCCATGCAATGGCAATCGTCGTGTTGGTTACGTTGTATTTTTCCGCAATCTCATCGATCTTCTGATTAAGTTCAGGGAACTTGTCGCTTCCAAGGAACACGCCTTCAAAGAACCCGTATTGGAAAGGCGACCAAGGCTGAATCGTAATGTCGTGAAGTCGGCAGAAATCCAGTACGCTGCCATCACGGTTAACTGCGGCATCATTTTCCATATTGACGTTGATTCCGCTTTGAATCATGGTGGTGTTCGTGATGCTAAGCTGCAGTTGGTTGGCTACGAGCGGCTGCTTCACTGCTTTTTTCAAAAGCTGGATTTGCATCGGATTCTGGTTGGATACGCCGAAATGACGCACTTTACCGGAGCTTTCGAGTTGATCGAATGCTTCAGCCACCTCTTCAGGCTCAACTAACGCATCCGGACGGTGAAGAAGGAGTACGTCGAGATACTCGGTTTTGAGTCTTTTCAGGATGCCATCGACGGAATTCAAGATATGCTCTTTGGAGAAATCGAACATGCCTGGACGAATCCCGCATTTGGATTGCAGAATGATCTTCTCGCGGACTTCTGCATTCATATGTATAGCATCCGCAAAAATTTCCTCGCAAGCTCCGCCGCCATAGATGTCGGCATGGTCGAAGAAGTTAGCGCCTTCCTCCAGTGCGGATAACACAAAACGCTCGGCTTCCGCTTTTTCCAGCGAGTTTATACGCATGCAACCCACGGCTACAACAGGTACTTCTAGTGAACTAGTTCCAAGCTTCATCGTTTTCATGATTACGGTCCTCCAATTCAAAAATAGGTTGATTGTGCGACCACCTCGCTGTAGTTGCAGGGGGCAGCAGAGAACTTGTAAGCGAAACTACGTGGATGAATAGGTCCATGCTGACAGTCTCTAGTTTATTGTGACATGCAGGTGGTGAGGTGTACAAGCTTAAATTTGACAAGAGTGCTGGGATGAAATAAATAGTTGATGGGACTTGGCTTATTACAGTCCTTTGACATTCCGGATGACGATACGGCTGTGAGGAAGAGACGGCATATTATGAAAGCTGAAGCTTACGTCCTGTACAGGCACTTCATAACTCATCTTGTTCGCAAGAAAGTCGAGGCTCTCCTTCATGATCTCGAGCGTAATCCACTCCCCGGCACAGCGGTGTCCCCTATGATGGTCTCCGCCTCCTTGGGGGATGAAATTAAAGGGGCTCCCGTTCCAATCGTCGAAACGATCCGGCTTGAACAGCTCCGGCTGATCCCATAGATCCGGATGATGGTTCGTTCCGTATAAATCGAGGATTGTGAGCACACCTTTATCGAATGCATATCCGTTCCAGGTAAAATCCTTCCGTGCACGCGCAGGCGCAAAGGGGAAGAAGGGGTAGAACCGCCGCACTTCTTGAACAAAATTCTTGAGCAGCTTCTCGTCGGACGTCATCAATTTCTCACGCTCTTCGGGCTGCTGAATGACAGCTAAAGCAGTAAAGCACACATAAATGGCAACCGCTACGATGGGACGAAGAATGTTAAGGATTTCTACCGCTGCGGTTTCCTTGTCCAGGAGCTCGCCCCTAAGATCGCGGTGCCAGGACATCGTATGCAGGGTGCTGCCCTGTTGCGGATCTATTGCTCCACTGCGCACGTCATCTACGAGGTACTGTATCCATTTTTCCGCTTTGGCACGGGCATATCTTCCCTTCCTATGCTTGATACCCAAGGCTGCTGTAGCCTCAATCAAGCCCGTTTTCTCTTTCACTTCCGCTTCGGGAAGTGGCACAGCCGCCCATTCGCAGGCCACTCGGCACAGAATTTCTTGAGCTTCTTTATAAATTTCGACTTTATCCTCAGATTCCCATCGTCTTACAGCAAGCTCCCAATGTTTGCGGGTGATTTCTCTTATGTTATAGAGAGCCTCCCTGGACATCAAGGACATGAACATCGTTTTGCGATGATGATGCTCTTCGCCATCCAGCGTCTGTACACCGTCTTCACCGAACAGGGTTTTCAGCACGCGTTTCGGTGCTGCACCACCTCGAACAAACTTCTCCTGGTCATAAAATAGCCTGGCCGCTTCTTCTCCGCGCATGCAGATGGCACGTTCGCCCAATAGACGCGTCTCGAAAAGATCAGATTGAAAGCCGATGGTTCTGTTGGTAATGAACAAGTAGCCTTCGCGCAGCACATTCAAGCTGTGGTCCAGCCCCTCTTCCTTGGGAATCGGTTTGATATTTTCCATAACGGTCGCCTCCTGGATATTCAAGATTAGAAATGATTACGTGCTTCCAACACAATATCTTAAATACCCGTTCTCATCCGATTTGAACAAACCAAGTTTCTACTCCCATGTCTAAAGACTGGCCATCTGTTTTAGAAATATGCGGGCTTATGGTCCATCCTTTGCAGGATTCTCATGCTTGCGAGAGAAATCAATTAGAATGTACATAACTAAAAATGAGCAGGAGGGTGAGGATCGTGACAGCAGAAGTAACCAAGGTATATAAAGAACATAGCCCGTCAGCGCGCTTGATCGGCAAACGGTATTCCGATGAGCATCGGAATGCGGCCGGAAGCTTCGTGGACCGATGGGATGAATGGTCCGCCAATGGCTGGTTCGAAGAGATCGGGAAGCTTGGCGCACTGCCGGAATCTGAGGGTTCTTCTTACGGTATCATGCGAATGAGCGGGAATCAGTTTGAATATTGGATCGGGATGCTGTTCCCGGAGCACACGGAAGTGCCGGTAGGGTTTGATTATGCAGACCTGGCGGAAGGCGATGTGGGGATCTGTTGGTTGTACGGCAATAGGGATAATGGTGAGCTTTTCGGTATGGAACCCCATAACGCATGTATGGCTAAAATCGCCGAACAAGGCTGGATCTTGGACGACAATCCGTGGTTCTTCGAACGCTATCACGATATCCGATTCATGACGCCGGATGAACAGGGGAATGTCATATTGGACTACGGTGTTTACGTGAAATGAGACGTACGATTCGCGTTGTATGATTAATGGGGCCGTCCCAAAAGTAGATTTAGTTTCTTGGCGTACGGCTCTGGGACAAGCGTCAGCGCTCGCCTTTGCTCCCCCATTTCGTCCTTGCTCAGAACCATTCCAAGAAATGTGGGGGCAACAGCGACGGTAGGTACGATTCGTACATGGAGCGTCTTCTAACAGCAAAAAGGGGCCTCCCGCAAGATCTAAGATCTTTTGGGGCACCCCCCTTATCTATTCTTCTGATTCAGTTATGCAAACTACATGCCAGAACTTGATCGCCAAACGATCGGATAATATGAATGCTGCGCCTAGCTTCTGCTCGCGAATTTCTTAGCGTTCTCTACATTCAGCCTTTTAACGTGTTGAGTTAATAGATTCTTATCACTTACGATCCAAGTGTGATTTTTGGAGTTCTGTCTCCGGTTCGCTATGAAATGGTAGGGACTTCCAGAGTATATTCTAAAGTTACGAGTTATACAATCAGCACAAAATTTGACGCACTCGCTGCGGTTTTGGTTCGGAAATGCTACCTGATTGAATACGTTCCGTTTAACCAGAAGGGTCGCCCCTTGAACAAGGGGAACCCATTGATTGGCCATGTTGGGGTAACGGTACAGAAGATCCTTTTGACCGGCAAGCTGCATAAAGTGAGCCCTTTTTCCTACAATATCAGCACGAGTCTTGATCATGAGGTGGACGCTATCTTTCAGATAATCGGGAGCGTAATAATCATCGTCGTCAAACTTAGCAATGACGCTGTGCTTAGAGACCTTTACTCCAAAATTAAGGCACCTGCCGAGCGATAATTCTTCAGGCTTTCTATATATTCTCACGTTGCGATATGGCTTGGCTGCCATTTGATATTCCGATAGCTTCAGGCTGCTATGATTTAATATGACGATTAACTCTTTGTGCCTGTAATTCTGTCTGGTGTAATTCTCTAACAGATCGTGTAGGCATTCCGCTCTTTTGGTACAGGTGATGATCGAAACAGTGGGCTGTGATGGAGAGATTGACGGTCTCGTCAAGTTCGATCGCCTCCGGATTTCCGTTGAACGAATGTTTTGTAGTCTTTTACGTACGGAACTTTAGGGTGATTGTTGGTGAGTTCTTTATCACTGATGACCCACGTATGGCTTGATACATTTTTCCTTCGGACTGCCGCGAAATGATACTTATCACCGGAATAGATCCTGTAACCCTTACTCTTACTTCTCATGCAAAATAGATCGTCTTCACCAACGTTTTGATTTGGGAATCGTACTTTGTTATGGACGTTCTTTTTAAACATGAGCGTAGCACCAGGTAGTTTGGTTACGGAGCGATTTTCATCGTTAGGAAAACGTAGAATTAGAGTTTTGGAGCCTTGTAAATACATATAATGTGCGCGTTTTCCTATAATATCGGCGTTCGATCTTCTTAATGACTTCAGGCTGTCCGACAAATAGTGGGGGGCGTAATAGTCGTCGTCATCGAATTTGGCGATAATGCTGTATCTCGTTTTGCTCACGGCGTAATTTAGGCACGCACCCAGCGTGACATGTTCGGGCATGCGGTAAACTTGTATGTTTCGATGCTTGTTTGCCAGTTGTTTGTAAGGAGAGAGGGCGATTGAACTATCGTTGATGACAATAACGAGCTCTTTCTTGGAGTGCGATTGTCTAGTGAAATTACGAAACAAGTTTTTAATATAATTAGGGCGATTGGTACAGGTAATAACCGATACGCCTTGCGGTGTTGAACTATTTTTAAAGCTAGCTGCCATTATATCACTCTCCTTATCTGTGAAGATAATTTCATATATCACATTAGAATATGTAAACTATAAATAGAGGTAACGGCATTACTGCATGTCAACTTTAAAATTTTTATAATAGGAGGGCATCGAGATGAAAGAAGGATGGGAACGCGCAGTGCCGCCGATGCAACTAGACATCACACAAATTCATGACATCATTTCACCCGTATTCCCCGGTAAAAAAGTAGCAACCGCTGAACGGATCGGTACCGGACTTAGCAATACCAACTACAAAATTCGTCTGGAAGGCAGTGCAGAGCCTTATGTGCTGCGCTTGTTCAGGAAAGGTCGGGAGATTGCCGAAAAAGAGCTTGCTATCATTCGAAGAGTACGCCAAACCGTTCCTGTTGCCGATTATATCTATGCGGATATGAGCAGCGGCGTATTCGATAAGCCATGGGCGATAATGGAGTGGAAGGAAGGCGGTCTTCTTCGTGACGTGATGCAGGGCGGAAGCGAGCAGGATCTCGTTGCCGCTGCAGCCTCTGCCGGACGCACTCTCGCCAACATCCATAAACACACATTTACGGAATCCGGTTTCTTCAATGGGGACATGGAAGTCCAGGATCCGATGAGGATGGACGGGGAACGGTTTCTCGCATTTATTGAACAAAGCCTCTTTCAGGATCTATGCGGCCAATGGCTCGGGGAAGAGCTAGCTCAATCGGTATGGTCCTTCAGTCAAACGTACAGTCATTTATTGTCGGAGATTGAAGATACGCCTATGCTTGTTCACTCAGACTATAATGGCTTAAATATATTAATGCGGCATGGTCTTGAAGGTTGTGAGGTCTCGGCAGTGCTTGATTGGGAGGACGCTTTTTCATGGAACCGATACGTAGATATAGCCAATATGCTTCGATACGAACCTGATGGATCTGTATTTGAAAAGAACTTTGTTCGTGCATATCGTGAGGAAGGTGCGGTTCTGTATGATCATTGGAAAATCCTGTCCAAGCTTGAGGATCTTGTTGCCTTGTGCGATATGTTAACCCATTCCAGCTTGGCTACGCCCAATCGAATGCATGATCTTCAGCGATTAATTGCGGGAACCGTTCAGGTTACGAAGGGCTGAGTTTTTTTGATTCGTAAATCAAAATAAGAATTGCATTATAGACTCAGTTTGTCTATAATAGACATTGTAAGTCTGTAATAATGAATCTTGGTGGCAGTCTTCCTTGAGCACGAAGAAAAACAAGAAGGAATGTCTTCTTGTACTTTTATTATAGACATTAAAGATCCGGAAAGGTGTTGGTATAAATGAGTGAACAAATGCATGATGTCCTTATTATTGGTGGGGGGCCGGCAGGCTTGAATGCTGCGTTGGTATTGGGGAGAGCTAGAAAACATGTGGTGCTGATGGATGAAGGGAAGCCACGAAATCGGGTTACCCGCGAGACTCATGGTTTTCTTACCCGAGATGGCATTAGCCCATCGGAATTTCGCAGGATCGCAAGGGAACAGATTAGCGTTTATCCTTCTGTTAGTTTTGTAGAGGATACAGCCGCTTCGGTCACAGGTGTCGATGGTGATTTTCAAATCACAACAGGTCAGGGGACGGTATACCGTAGCAAAAAGCTGCTCTTTGCCGTCGGAAAGAAAGATAGCCCATTGGATATTAACGGATTGGCAGACGTATATGGGAAAAGCGCCTTCGTCTGCCCATATTGCGATGGATGGGAACTGCGGGATCAGCCGCTTGTCGTGATTGCCAAGGGTGCGGGTGCAGCGCATTTAGCCAAAGTCATTGCAGGTTGGAGTGATCGTTATACGATCTGTACCAATGGACCAGATGAACTGACGGATGAACAGCGCCAAGAATTGGAGGAGCATAACATCCCCGTATTCAGCTCCCCAATTCATCGCATTGAGTCGAACGAAGGGATGGTACGTCAAGTCGTGCTGGAGAATGGAGAGATCATTCCTTGCACAGGCATCTTTTTTGCGCCGAAGCTGGTCTCCGGCTCTGAATTGCCGGCCGCCATCGGCTGTGATATCAATGAAGCCGGAAGCGTGGTCATTGATGCCTTCGGCAAAACGAGCGTGCCGGGCGTCTACAGCGCCGGTGATGCAGCCACTGAAATGTATCAAGCCATTGCCGCCGCTTCGATGGGAGCCATGGCTGCGGTAGCCATCAATGGTGAACTGCTTAACGAACGTTGGAATCGTTAAAACTTGAATAAACGAAAGGCAGGCTTGGTTTTATCTATGCCTGTCTTTTTTTATGCCATTAGGGGATTTTTTGATTATAAATGATTCTTACACTCCGGGGTGGTGCCGTTTGTGGGTATGATGGAGTTATCAAGTAAAAGGAAGGGTGTTTAGAATGAGAAAAACAATGGACTATATCATGAATCAAGTTTGGAGGGACATGAACATTTAACCCTCCGACATTATGGAGGAGATCGATTTGAATTCTCGAACCAAGAAATTTTTGTCCTATTATAAACCGTATCTGGGGTTATTATTTGCAGACTTGGCATGCGCTTTTGTGGTCTCGGCCATTACACTCATGCTTCCGCTCTGTATACGATATATCACCATTAACGTGTTGGAAGGGAACTCCCCGAATCCGCTGAACCAAATCTATGGGGTGGGTGCCGTCATGCTGGCCATGGTCCTCATCCACACCTTCTGCGATATGTTCATTTCTTACAAAGGACATATGATGGGGGCTTATATGGAGAGTGACATGAGACGGGAGCTGTTTGACCATTTTCAGAAGCTGTCTTTTGGGTTCTACGATGAGAACAAAACCGGGCAGCTCATGACCCGCACCACCAATGACATTCTATCGCTAACCGAATTGTACCACCATGGACCCGAAGATATCCTCATTTCCGTTCTGAAGTTCCTCGGCGCATTCATCATCTTAATGTATATTGACGTGAAGCTTACCCTCATCGTGTTTCTCTTTCTGCCGGTGATGGCTGTGTTTGCTTTTTATTTTAATAAGAAGATGAATGTGGCGCTGCGGGTAAGCAAGGATCGGATCGGGGATATCAACGCGCAGGTGGAGGATTCTCTATCGGGTATCCGCGTGGTGAAGTCGTTTACGAACGAACATGTGGAGAGGAAGAAATTTGCCTACGCTAACGGGCGGTTCGTTGACAGCAGAAGGGAAGGGTATAAGAGTGAAACCTACTTTCACGAAGGGGTGGTCGGGTTTACCCAACTCATTACCATCGCGGTCATTGTGTTTGGCGGAGCCGCCATCGTGGATGCCTCGCTGGAACTGGCGGATTTGCTGACCTTTTTCTTGTGCATCGGCATTCTCATCGAACCGATCCAGCGGCTGGTTAATTTCGCCAGGCTGTATCAGGAGGGGATCACGGGATTCGACCGGTTCATGGAAATTCTGGAGGTAGAGCCGGATATCGAGGATTCCGTGGATGCTGCGGCGATCACGCAGGTTCAGGGGAATATCACATTTCAGAACGTGAGCTTTAAATATAAAGATAACTATGAATATGTGCTGAAACATGTATCGCTGGACATCGAGCCCGGCGAATATGTGGCATTGGTAGGCCCATCCGGCGTCGGCAAGACGACATTGTGTTCGTTGATTCCGCGCTTTTATGAAGTGAGTGAAGGACGCATTATGCTGGATGGACGCGATATCCGGAATATCACACAGCACTCGTTAAGAAGTCATATTGGGATTGTTCAGCAGGATGTGTATTTGTTTGCGGGGACCGTCTTCGATAATATCCGGTATGGCAATATGGAGGCCAGCGAGGAGGAAATCATCGAAGCTGCAAAAAGAGCGAATGCCCATGATTTCATTATGGCACTGCCGGACGGTTATGATACGGATATTGGGCAGCGCGGCGTCAAGCTGTCCGGAGGGCAGAAGCAGCGGCTCAGCATTGCACGCGTGTTCCTAAAGAATCCGCCGATCCTCATTTTTGATGAAGCGACTAGTTCCCTGGATAATGAAAGCGAGAGAGCTGTCCAGGATTCGCTGGAGCGGTTAAGTAATAACCGCACAACGCTTGTCATCGCTCATCGCCTGACAACGGTACGGAATGCACAGCGAATCGTCGTTTTATCCGAGGACGGAATTAAAGAACAGGGCACGCATGATGAATTAATTGCTCGTCAAGGCGCTTATGCCAATTTATATAATATGCAGTTAACCATATAAGCAGGAAGAAAGGCGATTTGTGATCAGTTTATGCACCGGTCAGCAAATCGCCTTTTTCCTATTGTTGGATCGATTTATGGATTACGTTGTCCTGTTTCATCCGAAACAGGATTTACCCTTGAAGCGTTTTTCCAGGCTGTTGATCTTCCACTTCCTTGATTGCATTGTCCTCGTCTTGTACCTTCTCTTTCGATGAACTAAACCATCCGATAACGGCAATCAGCACAAGAACAATATAGAAGGATGCCTTCCAGATCGTGCTCTCCGGGAAGTGATGGTCGATAAGGGCAACATCGGGATGCGCAAGGGTGATGACTGCAAGTTTGACCCCAACCCAACCGACAATGAGGAATGCCGCCACTTCAAGTCCGGGGCGCTGCTGCAGCAGCTTCACGAAGTAGGATGCCGCGAAACGCATGATGATCAGACCAATGAATCCTCCCAGGAAGATGACGATAAATTGACCTCCGTCCAAGCCGCCGATGTTCGCCAGACCGCTTGGAGGCAGCGCCACAGCCAGCGCTACGGCTGCAAGTATCGAGTCTACGGCAAATGCGATGTCTGCAACTTCCACTTTGAAGACGGTCATCCAGAAGCCGGATTGCTTCTTGGGTTTGTCCGGTTTCGGCTTGGCGTCTTCCGTCGGTTTCTTGCCTTTGATCACGTGTTTCAATGTGTGATTGATCGAAATGTAGAGAAGATAAAGTGCGCCAATGGCTTGTACCTGCCATACGTCCACCAGGAACGAGATTAAGAACAGTGATCCGATGCGGAAGACAAACGCTCCGAGCAACCCGTAAAATAAAGCCTTTTTACGCTGTTCCTCGGGTAAATGTTTTACCATAATGGCAAGGACCAGCGCATTATCTGCTGCAAGCAACCCTTCCAGTGCGATAAGCACCAACAGTACCCATCCATACTCCAACAAAAGCTCCATACCAGTTCCTCCTAGTTTTGTAGTATTGAAGGCACAAAAAGACCTCCACCGGCAGGTGAAGGCCCTTTATAATCCAAAAGAGACCTTCACCACAGAGTGTGGTAAAGGTCTCGCAAACAACGTATCGTTGCCAACAAAGCCGGGGAACTTTCCCGTAATGACGACTTTGTTGTGTCAGCTACTCCCCTTTAATCACGTTCCTGCATAACTGATATCGTCATCAGTTAAGCCGTGATATAAAGATATAAATTTTTGGGGCATAAGTCAAGCTTTTTTACTTGAATTCAGCAGAATACGACTCCATCGGAACGGTCTATTCTTAATGGTAGAGCGTCTCCTCGCTTTTACATTAACGCTTGATAAAACCACGCTAAGGAACACAAGGACAGCACCCCAATATTGATTGGAATTCATGATCTCGTGTGCAAACCAAAATCCGACCAGTGCCGCGAATACAGGTTCCAGGGAGAACACAAGTCCCGTCCGGGTAGCTGTGGTATATTTTTGGGCGATCGTCTGGAAGATGAATCCGACCGCGGTGCATACAACGCTAAGAACAAGGACGGCAATCCATGAGTGGGTCGTGCTTGGCCATACTGGAGTTTCAAAGAGTAGAGACGAAATGTACGCATACAATCCCGTGAACCCAAGCTGCAGGATGCCGAGGCTTAGCGTATCGACCTTCTGCGCGGCAGTGCTTACCATATTAATATGAAGTGCATAACATAATGCCGCCGCTATACAGAACAGATCACCGATCTTAAATGTAAAAGGAAGCTGGATGGTCAACAGCGCAATGCCGGTTAAGGCTAGCAAAATACTGACAATCACTTTGTTCTCTATTTTTTTCTTAAATAGAAACGTATGTAATAAAGGGACAAATACCACCGTTAAACTGACCAGAAATCCGGCATTGGATGTTGTCGTGGTCTTCAGACCGAAGGTAAGCGCGGTGAACATGATAAATAATATAAAGCCTAGGAGCATGGCATACCGAATCGTCTTTACGTTAACCTGGCGCAAGCGGGGGAAGAAAATCACTCCTGCGAGTATAAAGGCCAATCCGAAGCGTAGGGCTATCAAATTAAACTCTCCTAGCGAATCTAGTCCCACTTTCATAAAAAGATAGGACGAGCCCCAACAAATGGTGATGAACAAAATCATAAGATCGGCCTTCAGCGGTTTCAAGTTCTTTTTCCTCCTTCTAGTGATTGAACAAAATCAGTATACTCACGTACAATAGACAAGTAAAACGAATGTTTCTAATAATAAATATGAGTAAAATTCATGTATGAAATGATCAGGAGGATTTCCCATGAGTATAAATAAATTCAAAGTATTATTGAAGGTCGTCGAGCTCGGCAGCTTAACCAAAGCCGCCGAAGTTATGGGATTTACACAGTCCGGTGTCAGTCACATGATCAACAGCCTGGAAGATGAGTTTGGTTTCTCATTGCTGATACGGAATCGTTCAGGAGCGAAGCTGACGACCAATGGCGAGGAGATTCTGAAGACGATACGTGAAATCCTGAAGTGGAACGAACATTTGGAGCAGCAGGTGGCTTCCATTCATGGTATCGAGCTGGGTACCATTCATATCGGTACCTTTACGAGTGTCGGTGTTCACTGGCTGCCGGGGATTATTCAGGATTTCCAGCGGGATTATCCCCATATCGACATTCGATTGGTTGAAGGAGATTACCGGGAAATTGAGGATTGGATCGCGGAGGGCAAGATTGATTGCGGCTTCCTGTCACTTCCAACTTCGGATATATTCGATGCGATTCTCCTGCACCAAGACCCAATGCTTGTATTGCTGCCAATGGAACATCCGCTCAGTTCGGAGGACTCTATTACATTGTCCCAGATTGAGAATGAACCGTTTATTATGCCCAGCCAAGGTTCCGATTATGATGTGAACCGGATGCTGGAGAAGGCCCGGATCAAGCCGGATATCAAATATACACTTGGTGACGATTATGCCATTATGGCCATGGTGGAGAAAGGCCTTGGCATTAGCATTCTTCCTGAACTTGTGCTGCGAGGGCAGCAGCGAAATATACGGTTGATCGGATTGAAGGAGAAGAGCTTCAGATCGCTCGGCATTGCCGTAAACTCCATGCGGGAAATATCTCCAGCTACGAAGCGATTCTTGAATTATGTTAAGAGTTATCCCAAGCTGTAGCTGCTAAACGGACGCTAAATGAAACTCATACCCAGCATCTAGGCTCTATTACAAGGCAAGAGCTTCGTTCATGTTATTTCACTACATAAAACAATTCGTGTCACAAAATCGCTTGTTGGGATTGTTATATAGGTAAACAAAGAAGGAGGTGAGCTCGCTTGCAGCCAACCATCCCCGGGGAAGCGGAAGGAAAAAGAGAAGCCATTGAAGCGGTTGTAGAACAAGTCAAAGCAGGAGACAAACAAGCATACCAAGCGATCATCATCCAGTTTGAGCGGCAGATGTACACGTACTGCTACTATATTCTTAAAAATCATGCGGAGACCGAAGATGCGGTACAAGAGATTTTTATTCGTGCCTATGAACATCTTCATCAGTACAAGAGACAAGTGTCTTTCTCCGCCTGGTTGTATAAAATGGCCTATCATCATTTGATCAATATTAAAAAGAAGCAGAGCCGCTTTCTTAACCTGATCGAGCATTGCAAGGAACAGCAGCCGGTTATGCAAATATCTCAGCACGAGCCGGTTGTGTACGAGCTGTTAGCCTACCTGACAGCAGAAGAACGACACATACTGCTGCTGAAGGCGGTTGAACAGTATACCTTTGAGGAAATCAGCGACATTATGGGAATCAAATCAGCAACGATACGAAAGAAGTATGAACGGTTACGACATAAACTGATGGACCGAATAAGCCAAAAAGGAGAGGTGGCACGTGGGACAATCGCCGAAACAAACGGAATTCGCTGAAATGAATGCACTAGAAGAAATGATTCGTGAATCGTCTTTACCGAAGAATAGCATGAGCTATCAAATTATGAACAGGATTGGAGAACGTGAAATGACAAGGACAAGAACATCATCCAAACGAAGACCGAATGTTTTAAAAAGAACAATACTCGTTGCATCCGCAGCAGCTGTGCTGGGAGGAAGCATAATCGGGTCAGGATTTGTATCGCCGGTCATGGCAGCAACCTTGAAGCAAATCCCAGTGCTTGGCGTGTTATTCGAAGGAACCAGCGAAGATGCTGTTAAAGCCGCTATAGAGCAAGGGATTCTATCCGAACCTAACTTGAGCGTAACTCACGATGGCGTGACGCTGAAGGTAGCTGACCTTCTATATGATGGAACCCGGTTGTCCTTTATACTGGAGCGCGAGGGAGTGGATTTACCGAGTACAGCTTCTCCGTATTTTAGCGAAGATGCTAAATTCATCAGTAATCCCGATAGCGAGTATGTTAAGTCGAGGACAGTAGCTAAGGAAGATCAGGAAAAAGGCTATATCGAAATGCCGCGAATTCTGGTAGACGGACAAGAAGTGGCGATGGGTGAGGGCAACTTCGGAGACTATCCTCAACTGGACAATGCCTATATCGTTGAGCTTACCAAGAGTTTGAATTTGCCTGATCAATTCGAGCTGACCATTCAGGCCAACGTAACTCAAGTGAATGAAACCTTTGAATTCAAGGTCCCTGTGAACGTCACTAATAAATCGGTTGTCGTAAAGCCGGAGCAGGCTACGAAATCGGATGGACAATTCAGTTATACCGTCAAGCAATTGGATATTTCACCGGTATCGACCCGCCTGGTTCTGGATAGTAAAGGCGAGGTGCCGGCTTCTGCAGAGCAAACAGGCGATTATAGCGCCAGCATGGTATATTACGAACTTGTGGATGATCAAGGGAATGTGCTGAATCCTCGAAAGTTTGATTACTTTAACAGCAAGCCCGAGACTGAATATCATATCGATCAATTGTTCAGTCCTGTAAACGGAACTCCGAAATCCATAACGATTAAGCCGTTTACCCTGACCGTAAATAACAAGGATTGGAGCGTTATCGGTCAAGGGAAGGACAGCCGCGGGGATAAAACATATCTGAAGGATCTGGAAATGACCATTCCGGTTCAACCATAACAACGAGTGTAAGTATAAGAGGGGTGTCCCAAAAGATCTTAGATCTTTCGGGAGGCCCCCTTCTTTCTGTTAGAAGACGCTCCATGTTACGAATCGATCCTCCCATCGCTGATGCTTGTCCGGAATCGATTCGTCCTCTCCGCTACGCCGTCCAGATTGCTTACCTTTATCTGACAACCTTTCTGTTTATGAGAGTCGTACGTCAAGCAACTAAATCTACTTTTGGGACGGCCCCTTCATTCATCATCACGCTGGCTTAAGTTTCGGCCCGAAATGTTTTGCCTAACGGATTGCCAAGACCATAATAATGCCGAAAATTATAGATTAGCGGACTCCATTTGGCGGGATCAATGTGATGTTCATTCAAGATGATATTGTTATGGGCGTGTACATGGATCGTCTGTGTTTCGACCATGGCAAACATGGAAGAATAGTCGGGAATCCGAATGTTTTTCACGGTAGCCTCGATTTGAATGGGACACTCCATAATGCGAGTTGGCTTTACGGTGACAGAATCCGCAGGCGTTAACCCACACACCGCATATTTATCTTTTTCATATGAAAAACCGTTCTTTGCCTTATCATCAGGAACTGGATATTTTCCTGTATGAGGGGCTAATTGCTCAACATTCTCCCACAAGGAAGGGTCGGGAATGTTGATGACACATTCAGGATGTCTTTCCAAGTTCTCAATCGCTTTACCCCCGAGTCCGATTCCTAAAATAATGTATTCCCCGAGCGCCCATGAAGAGGATATGGGACTAATATTTACGGTATCATCTTCATTTAGCGTATTGAGTAAAATAACCGGAGTTCCATAGTAAAGAATTTTCGGTTTAATGATGTCCGTGCCGATCATGCCAGTAATTTCCTTCATAAAAAAATTCCTCCCAAATGATCTGTTCTATCCAAAATCATTGTAAAATAGAAAAGATTCGATGCTCATCGAAATGTGGATTACATGAGGAGGGATAAAGATGTATGCGAATCCAAACGCAGCCTTGGTAGCATCACTCGTTAGTGATGCATCGAGAGCTGCTATATTAACCGTCCTATTGGATGGGCGATATCACCCGGCAAGCGAGCTGGCGTACATGGCAAAAATCAAACCGCAAACGGCCAGCTTCCATTTATCGAAAATGGTAGCCGCGAATCTGGTCACCGTCGAACAACAGGGAAGACATCGTTATTACGGAATACAGAATCAGGAGGTTGCCCAGGTCATGGAGACACTTCTATCGATAACGCCTTCTGTCGAAATAAGATCATTAAACCAAGCCTCGGAGACTGAAGCCATACGTCAGGCAAGGACTTGCTACGATCATCTTGCGGGGAATTTGGGAATCCAATTGACAAATTCGCTGCTCAGCGCCGGGGTCATATCTGAAGTGGAAGATCAATATATGGTTACAGAAAAAGGGGAGAACTTCTTCAAGGAATTTCAGATTGATCTGAGTCGTGTTAAGCGCCAACGCCGATCTTTCGCACATCGATGCTTGGATTGGAGTGAAAGACGCCATCACCTGGCCGGAGCATTGGGCCATGCCCTGCTCGAAAGATTACTCGAGTTACATTGGATACAACGCGTCCCAAGAACAAGAGCCATACAAATTACGCCTGAAGGCAAAGAGGGGTTAAAAGAAACATTCCATATTGATATGGAGTAGGAACGGGGTTTAGGTATAGGACTAATGGTGCAGATCGACGATGCAGATACATTTATGGATGCAGAAATATGGATGCAAAAAAATAAAAGGACTGCCCTCAGCTCATCGGAAGATGAAGGGGACAGTCCTTGGATTAGAGATTAGCGCAGTGTTTTCAATGCTCCGCTCCATGCAAGCACTTGGTCAAGCATGCCATTCAGGTTGACGAGATGAAGATCAGCTGGTTTGAACACGGAGCCATTCTCGAAATCAGTGAATAACGAAAGTGCTGGGTGTACACGGACATCCGCTACGGACAATTCACCCAGAATTCCACGGAGATGTTCGGCAGCACGAGCGCCGCCAACAGAACCATAACTTACGATACCTGCAGCTTTATTGTTCCATGGCTCACGAGCAAAATCGAGTGCATTTTTCAAAGAGGCAGAAATACTGTGGTTGTATTCTTGTACGATGAATACAAAGCCGTCAAGAGTATTCAGCTTATTGTTCCAAGCGGTTGCTTGCTCTGTAGCATCAGCCTCGCCAAAAAGCGGGAGCTTGTAATCAGCGATATCTACGATTTCGTAGTTTGCATCTCCGCGTTCATCAGCGATACGTTTAACCCATTCACCTACTTGTGGGCTCAAACGGCCTTGACGTGTGCTGCCTAAAATGATACCGATATTCAATTTGGACATTGTTGTTACCTCCTGATTATTTTGAATTTATTTTTATCTCGATGTGTTTGTTATTTTGCATGAGCTAATCATAATCTCAGGGGGTTAACTTTGTCAAGTAGCTTACAAAAAGTTTGTGAGGTATATTGAGTTTTTTTGTATCCAAAGTACGGTTGGATTTGTGCCTGATTCGGACGTGTTTTGTACCGTATAGGCAGCAGCAATGTTATACTGATCATGTGCCCTGGAATAAAATTCCCGTGCCGAGAAAACACGCGTAATTCAGCACTTAAAGTACATATAAAGATTGGAGAGGTGAAGCAAGTATGGAACTGAGACAATTAAGGTCCGACGAGTTTGAGATCAGCACAAAATTATCCGAATATGCCTTTCAATATACACTGACACCGGAGCAGCGAGAGTCCAATCAAAAGCATTTTGAACCTGAACGCTTCTGGGGGATTTTTGACGGAGAAGAGCTGCAAGCGAAACTGACCATCATCCCGCTGCAAGTTTATATGCATGGAAACCTTTTCGATATGGGCGGTATTGCCGGCGTGGCAACATGGCCGGAGAACCGCAGACAGGGACATGTATCTACATTGCTCAAACATGCATTGCAAGAAATGAAGAGCAAAGGCCAGACCCTTTCCTTCCTGCATCCGTTTTCGATTCCGTTCTATCGTAAATTTGGCTGGGAACTTTACGCGGAATATAAAAAGTACATCATTCCGGTACCAAAATTCCCACGTAAGGTGGAAGTGCCTGGCCGCATTGTAAGAGGCGTAACCGATATTCCAACACTGGACGGCATGTATCAAGCCTATGCCAGCCGCTATAACGGTACGCTTGTGCGGGATGACACTTGGTGGACAAGATTCGTGCTGCAGGGGGACAATCACAGCGTTGTTTATTATTCAGCTGAGGGCAAACCGACGGGCTACGCGTTATATGAGCTCAAAGACAAAGATCTCGTGTGCGACGAATTTGTATACCTGAATGAAGAAGCCCGAAGCGCACTCTGGACCTTTTTTGGAAACCATGATTCCAGGATTGAGCAGGTTACGATGACAATGGTGCCTGGAGATGATCAGCTGCCATTTATGCTGCCGGATCCACGCGTTACCCAGGAAGTGGTCCCATACTTCATGGCCCGCATCGTGGATTTGAAATCCTTTGTGGAGCAGTACACTTTTGAAGAGCATCGGGAAGCCGTGATGACTATCGAGGTGGAAGATTCCGCTGCGCCTTGGAATGCAGGCCGATGGAGTCTGTCGGTTAATCAAGAGGGGAAAGCGGAGCTGTCGGAGCTACCGCCCGATCATGGGGAGCAGGCTGATTTGTCGACCGATATTCAGACGTTGTCGGCGCTGTTTGCGGGATACAAAAGACCACAGGAGCTGCATGCCATTCACCGGCTATCCGGAAATCCCAAGGCTGTAACACAATTGGAGTCGATGATTCCCGTCGGTCAAACCTACCTCATGGATTTCTTTTGAGAAAGGGAGAAGACTTGGTGATTCGCAGACTTTTGCCTGAAGAGCTGGGGAGCCTCTTGGATACGATCAACAGGGAACAGCATTTCTTATATTATTCCTACCTTACGTGTCGGAAGAATCAGACCGTTCATTATGGGCAGTTCTCAGAACAGGGAGAGCTGCTGGGTGTTACGGCTTTTCTGAGAGGGTTGCCTTTCTATGCCTTTTCGGTGTATCCTCTTCAGACATCATTTCGATTTCAGTCCGTGCTGTCCCGAATGAAACGAGATCTGGAATTACCTGATGGGGAACTAGGGAGCTTTATCGTGAATGAGGATGAATGGGAGGTTCTTAATCTTGAGACTGATGTGATGAAACCTCCCGCAGGCATCCTACTCATGAAGCATCGGCACCTTGAAGATTTGCCGTCAGGAGATGACGAGGTGTTTCGTTTAGACCCTTCATACTATGATATGATCGAGTCGAAAATGGTGGAATTCAATACGATAGCTTTTGCAAAGGAAGAGCTTCAAAACCCCTTCTATGGGGTTATTCAGGACCAGGAGCTCATCGCTGTCGGCGGATACCATATCTATAGCGATGATTATGTTGAGCTTGGGAATATTGGCACGGATGCTGCGTGGAGAAGACAGGGGTACGGCAAAAAGGTATGCGCGGAATTGACCCGTAAGGGGCGTGCAATCACTCCCCATGTGTATCTGAATGTGCTGGAGAAGAACGTAAACGCGATCCGGTTATATCAGTCCCTGGGATATGTTACGGTGTGCAAACAGTACATCGTTGAATTCGCTTTGTAGATAGAAGCAAGGAAAAGAAGCCTGACCAGTCAGACTTCTTTCGTATGATTAGGTCAACCAGAAACAGCTGGTTGGCCTTATTTTGTAGTTGCTTTAAATGGTCGATATCCGGTATAACGAGGGGCTTCTAGCGGAACCGACCCGAAACAAAACTGTTTTCCCACTACCGTCCCGTGAGTTTCTCTCGTTTGTACGATTTTTGGTACAAATCTCTTACAGCCGCTGGCATTAGGATCTCGTTTGTACGATTTTTCATACAATTGTTCTATTACGGCTCCCCTTCGTGCCCGTTTTTGTACGATCTTTCGTACAAATCTCTTGAAACAGCTAGCATTAAACTCTCTGTTGTACGATTTTTCGTACAACTTCATCGGTGGTACCTCTTAACCCTCAGATTGTAAGTTGTTCCGTACAATTTTATGTTGGACTAAATGACGCACACATGTTGGTGATCATAACGCAGAATTCAAGGGGGCGTTTCAACCTGTTTTTCGAAACGACGCACCATGTGCTTGCGGGTAGCCTAAGGGGCGAAACGGAATCAGAAAATCTGGAGAAGAGGCAGGAAGGCCTTATGCAAAATCAAGGTGGGATAACCTATATAAGATCATTCCAGAACCTCCCTTTTAGAATAAACATAAAGCTTCCCGTCATCTCCATATTCCGCGTAAGCGATTTCCTCCAAGGAGTCATAACCTTGTTCCCGGGCTTTCGATTTGATCTCGCTATGATCAATGGGTTTGCCCAGCATCGATTCCTCGAGCAGCTTTCCCTTGTCGATGACCGTTACCGTAAAGGTGTCCGCTTTGGCTTCCATGCCCATATCCTGGGCCGTAGGAGGCTCGTACTCGGGTTTACGCATGACGGACAGCGATCCGTCCGTTTCCAGAATGGCGTATTTGACTTCAGTTAACGAGAAAATGCTTTGCCGTCTCAGCATGGATAACAGTTGTTTATATTCCATATCGTATTTGTTCAGCAATTTTTGGTTGAGCTTTCCGTTATCGATCAGAAGGACCGCCCGGCCTTCCGTTAAATATCCGAACTTAACAAAGTGGGTGGTTGCCTTTTCGAAGAGGTAAGACATCGTCGTCCAGAGCGCAAGAGCGAATAACAAATGATATATGTTTACCTTATCATCGTAGAGGCTTGCCCCGACAATTTCACTCAGAATTAAGGAAGACAAGAAATCAAGCGGTGTAAGCTGGCTGATGGTTTTTCTCCCCGTAACAAAAGTGATTATCCATAACCCAAAAAAGCTGATGACCAGTTTAACCCCTAAATCCATATACATGTCCATGGGTCAGCCTCCTTGAATGGCAATATAATATGCTAAGATATTAAACGTGTTGGCTTCAAGCAGAAACAAGGGAGATTTAACCGTTTACTTCGAGGGTGGTGGTGGAGACCCGGAAACCATATTACGATACTCCATCCGCGATCGCCTTAAAACCTTACTTTTTTACGTTACCCCCTTGAAAGTGACGCGACGTCATCTTGTAAGATGTATTTTGTGATAGAAAATTACGAGCTATGTCATAAATACATACAGAGGGAGATGGACGGAATGAATAAGGGAGATGTCATTATTTACGCTTGCGTCATCATCGGGGCGGGTATTGGTTTAGCGCTGGGAAGTGCGTTTCCAGGAGTTCTGGTCGGTTTAGGTGTTGGATATCTGATTAAAATATCTATGAACAATGAAGAAAAGTGACCATGGTAGAGATACTGACATAGGATGTATTGGGAGACTGAAAGTTATCCATATTACATGGATCTGTCAGTCAGATTCTGTTTGACAATTAGAAAAAACTGACTTATAGTACTTTACTATCAGCAACCATCAAAGACATGATTCTTGAAACGACCTGCCCAGAGAGGGAAGCGATTGGTGAAAGCTTCCTCCGTGCTTGCTTCTTGAATTACCCCTTTGTAGCTGTGTTTTTGAACCCTGATCGGTCGTTTGACTATCGAGATATGGAACTAGAAAACACCGAGTCATCCCCGTTACCGGATGTCTGAATGAGGATCGAAAAGAGCACGCTGGCCGTATGAGCGAATGCAACTTTCGATCAAATTAGGGTGGAACCACGAGCTGAACGCACTCGTCCCTTAGGGATCGAGTGCTTTTTTGCGTTCAAACAAAATTTGATGGAGGGATAACAATGTCAATTGTAGTAACGCTGCCGGACGGAAGCCAAAAGGAGTATCCCGCACAAACGACGATGAGCCGCATCGCGGAATCCATTCATTCAGGTCTAAAGAAACAGGCTGTTGCCGCCAAAGTGAATGGGAAACTCGTGGATTTGGATTATGAGCTGTGTCAAGATGCGGAAGTAAGTATTATAACGCTGGATTCGAAGGATGGACTATACGTGTATCGGCACAGCGCGGCTCATCTGATGGCCCAGGCGGTTAAACGGATCTATGGCAGGAAGTCCGTCCATTTTGGGGTAGGACCTGTCATTGAGGATGGTTTTTATTACGATATGGATCTGGGGCATTCGATTACAACCGATGATTTGATTGCCATTGAGCGAGAAATGCAGAAGATCGTTCAGGAAGACCTGCCGATTATTCGTAGGGAGGTTGGTCGTCAGGAGGCCGAACGTATTTTCAAAGATGACCCATACAAAATGGAGCTGATCCGTGAATTGCCGGAGGACGAGGTCATTTCGGTGTATGAGCAGGGGGAGTTCGTTGATTTATGCAGGGGGCCGCATCTTCCTTCAACGGGTAGAATCAAGGCATTCAAATTAATGAGTGTGGCGGGTGCTTATTGGCGAGGGAACTCGGACAATAAAATGCTGCAACGAATATACGGAACGGCGTTTCCGAAGAAGTTGCAGCTCGAGGAGCATCTATTGCTGCTGGAAGAGGCCAAGAAACGGGATCATCGGAAGCTGGGAAAAGAGCTGGGGCTCTTTATGTTCTCAGAAGAAGCGCCCGGCATGCCTTTCTTTTTGCCAAACGGGATGATCATCCGCAATGAGCTGGAGCAATTTGCAAGAGAACTTCAATTCCATAGCGATTATGATGAAGTGCGCACGCCGCTGATGATGAACAAGCGGCTGTGGGAAATGTCCGGTCATTGGGATCACTACAAAGACAATATGTATTTCACGCAAGTGGACGAGACGGAGTATGCGCTGAAGCCGATGAACTGTCCAGGGCATATGCTAGTCTACAAAAATTCGCTGCACTCCTACAGAGAGCTGCCCATTCGTATTTCCGAATTTGGTCAGGTGCACCGCCATGAGTTCTCAGGCGCGCTTAACGGCATGATGCGGGTTCGCACGTTTTGTCAGGATGATGCGCATATTTTTGTGAGACCTGATCAGATCCAGGAAGAAATCAAGCAGGTTATTAATTTTATCAGCCAGGTTTATCAAATTTTTGGCTTTGATTATACAATCGAGTTATCGACAAGACCTGATGATTCTATGGGCTCTGAAGAATTGTGGGAGCAGGCGGAGTCATCGCTCCAGCAGGTGCTGGACCAACTAGGGCTGCCGTACCGAATTAATGAAGGGGATGGCGCGTTTTATGGACCGAAAATCGATTTTCATATCTTGGATTCCTTAAAGCGAAGCTGGCAATGCGGTACCATCCAACTGGATTTTCAATTCCCTGAAAAATTCGATCTTTCGTATATCGGAGAGGATAACCAGAAGCATCGGCCGGTTGTTATTCACCGGGCGGTATTTGGATCCATCGAGCGATTTATCGGGATTCTTACAGAGCATTACGGTGGGGCTTTCCCGATGTGGCTCTCTCCCGTACAGGTTATGATCATTCCGGTGTCAGATCACTATATCGATTACTCGTTAAAGGTGAAGAAACGTCTGGAGAATGCCGGCATACGGGTGAATGTCGATGTAAGAAATGAAAAGCTGGGTTATAAAATCCGTGAAGCGGGTCTGTTGAAAACGCCTTACACGCTGGTTCTTGGCGAGAAGGAAATGAACTCCGATCACGTATCGGTCCGTAAACGGGGCGAGGGCGAACTTGGTGAGAGTGCCCTAGATGATGTGATCGCAAGGCTTCGGAAAGAGATCGAGTCCAGAGGATATGAATCCTAAGATCAAACCCTGTTTCTAATTTCTGTTGAATGACGATGGGTTGTCTTCAAGAGGTTTGGAGCGTACAATGCAGCTAACGCAAGATTACAGGGATAAGAAGGTGTCACCATTGACTTTAAATATCGTGAATGCCGAGGTTCATAGCCTTTTTGATCAGTTCACAGATCTCGTTCAGGGATCTTCCCAGTTTAGCGAATGGCAGGAGCATATCTCCATACCACCGGCGGTGGGACAGGGAAGCATCAGGAGGACACGGATTCGTTCAGGCATGGAGATCGTAGTGACGGATATTACCTTCGCACAAGATATGAAGCTTCACATTCAGGAAGCATGCCAGCTGTTTGAGTTAAGCTACTGTTTGAACGGCGAAATTTATTGTGAGTGGAATGGAAGGGAAAGCTTCACGGAGAAGATGACAGGCAACGTTCTCTTTTTTGAGGATGAGCTTGTATATGAAGAGAAGAAGGCCGGCATTAGGCAGCATATGCTTGAGATTCGTTTGTCCCCCCAAGAGCTGCTTCATTATGCTGGAGACATCACCGAGAAACACAGGATGGAATCATGGCTGCATCGGCATAAAGGGCAAATCGACGAATATCCGAACACGCCTGCTATCCATAAATGCGTATCGGATATGATGAACTGCAGTTATAACGGTACGATGAAACGATTGTACATGGAGAGCAAGGCGATGGAACTCATCGCATTGTTTGCGGAGGTTGAAGGACATGAGACGGTGGGCGGCAACCGTTTTCTAAGCCGTGACGATCTGTCCAAGTTGGAGCAAGCCAGACAATTAGTCATCCATCATTTTGAACAGCCGCTATCGATTCAACAGTTAGCAAGAAGAGTTGGACTGAATGAATTCAAATTGAAAAAGGGGTTCCGCGAACGATTCGGCATCACGATTTTCGAACTTGTGCGCAAGCAAAGAATGGAGAAGGCCATCTGGTACATGGAAACGGAAGGCTATAATGTCGGAGAAACGGCCGTATCTGTCGGCTACAGCAATGCCAGCAATTTCGCGACTACCTTTCGCAAGTATTATGGCTGTAATCCGGGAGAATATCTGAAAGCTATAGGTCACAGCCGTACGTCAAGCCCTTAAAATAAATACGAAGAAGAAAAAGGATTCTAAACATGTTTGTCATGTTTGGAGTCCCTTTTTTTGTAGATCCTGACTCCCTCTACAAGGAAAGAAAATACCTTGGCAGGTAGATCAAAACGCCATCATCGATGATAATGATTATCAATTGGTTGAATTGATACGCCAAGTCTATGAAATCGATAGTGATCTTTATGCGAATCCGCTCAATGGGAGGGTGGCATTTGCTTTAAAATGCGGACGCAGCTCATGAAAATGGAAGAGAGGGAAACTCATGAATAAAATCGCTATAACGGATATGACAGCACAACAGGTAGTCCAGCCAGCTGATCCACGCCGCTGGGTCGCTCTTATTCTGATCCTGCTTCCGACTCTTCTGATCTCTCTGAACAATTATATGATGCAGGTTGCACTTCCTAATATGCAAGACAGCCTGCACGCCAGTTTTGCCGAGGCACAGCTTATTTTCTCAGGGTATTCATTAGGTCTTGCTGTGGCCTTGATCTTGGGCGGAAGGCTGGGTGACATGTATGGCAGAAAACGAATGCTGCGCATTGGGGTTTTGGGCTTTACGGTGATGAGTGTTTTCGGGGGATTCGTTTCAAGTCCACTTCTACTCATTAACGTGCGCGTCATCCAGGGGTTATCGGCGGCGATGATTCAACCACAGGTCCTATCCATAATCCAGCGAACCTTTCCTCCGAGCGAAAAAGGGTTGGTTTTTGCAATCTACGGAGCGGTGATCGGGACAGGATTCACGCTTGGTTTAATCCTTGGCGGAGTTTTGGTGGATTGGAACTGGTTTGGGCTTGGCTGGCGATTGGTATTTTGGTTTAATGTGCCTTTTGGCCTCCTTGTGATTACAGGCCTGCCGATCGTCCCTGAGTCCCGCGGACCTGGAAAGCAAAGCATTGATTGGATTGGGACATTGCTGCTCATATTCGGGTTATTCTTGCTGATTTATCCACTCACGGTGGGGCAAAAACAGGGATGGCCATCATGGACATGGGGATGCGTACTGTTATCGATTCTGATTCTCCTTGCCTTTATTGTTTTGCAGAAACGGAAGGGAAAGGAGCAGGATACACCGCCGCTCATGGATCTTTCCATTTTTCGAATACGTTCTTTTCGTCGGGGAGTCTTCACGGAGATGATGATTTACCTCAGCATGTTCTCATTTTTCTTCATATTGAATTACTTTCTGCAAACAGGATTGCATTTCAATCTGAAGACAACAAGCTTGGTCTTTCTGCCCCTGGGTTTGGGGTTGTTTGTTACCTCGTTGCTGTCATCCCGGATGGTCAATCGATGGGGGAACACTGTATTAAGGTCAGGCGCGCTAATTATGGGCATTAGCATACTCCTGCTTGTAGTATCACTGAATATGGATCCCATTCATTTGTTTCATATCCATAATATCCTTATTCTATCGTTGTATGGAATAGGTCTGGCTATGGCGACAACGCCGCTTGCGAATATGATTCTTAGCAGTGTACCAGCGGCATCAGCAGGAACAGGCTCGGGTTTGTTCACCACCATGATGTATCTGGCTAATGTATTGGGCGTTGCATTTATAAGCATTTTGTTCACTCACTCGCTTGGGCTGTCCCTCTCAGATGCAAGCCTGGCGGATTATGTAAGAGCCTTCTCGATCACTGCTGGAGCTAGTGGATTATTAGCTTTCATGGCTTCTATTTGCTTAGGTTTAAAGCGCTACCGGGTCGAGAGAAGCTAGATGATATTCATCACCGTGCATGGCCTCAGGGCATGGTATAATTTGGATGCCCCTCTTAAGTGGGTGGAACATGTAGATGATGAAGGAGAGGGTACCGTTGCAAACGTACCAGAGCAAAGAAGCTTTAATCACTGAAATTCAAAAAACGTACAAGCTTTTTGACCAAGAATTTGATGATGTTCCAGAGGATAAAAGGAATCTGCGTATAGGCGAAGTGGACAGAACACCCCAAGAGATGATCGCCTATCAGCTCGGATGGCTAACGCTGGTGATGAGCTGGGAGAAGGATGAACTTGCGGGTAAAGAAGTTACGACGCCAACCCCTGACTATAAATGGAATCAATTGGGGGCGTTGTATCAGCAATTCTATCATACGTATGATGCACATTCTTTGGAAGAATTACGTTCGTTGTTGAAGCAGAGGATAGAAGAATGGTGTGAATGGATCAACCAACTGAGTGAGGAAGAGTTATTTCATTCGGGTGTTCGCAAGTGGACGGTAACCAGTGCCAACTGGCCGATGTGGAAATGGCTGCATATCAATTCCGTCGCACCGTTCAAAAGCTTCAGAAGCAAAATCAGAAAGTGGAAGAAGTACGACGGCTAGACTATATCGCTCGGCAGACATGAGAGGCCGTCCCATTTAGATCTAGTTGCTTGACGTACGGCTCTCATAAACAGATAGTGTGTCAAATAAAGCTATGGCGGTGCTCAGGATGTTATTCCCACACCGCTATAGTTTCTGTTTGATCAGATAGAGTTGGTCCATGGTATATTGAATGTACAAAAGAAACCGTTCCTTTCGTAAATGGTTTGGGTAGCACCTCCATTTTACCAAAGAACGGTTTCTCTGCGTCTAAAAAAGTAAGCAATCTGCACGGCGTAGCGGAGAGGACGAATCGATTCCGGACAAGCAACAGCGATGGTAGGAACGATTCGTACATAGAGCGTCTTCTAACAGCAAGAAGGGGGCCTCCCGAAAGATCTAAGAAGCCCCTTTTTTTAGTTGGATTCGAGCGAAAAGGAACAGGCTTGTTCCATTTCTACCACCCTAGAGACCCGGAAGTCAAAATATTGCACATCAAGGCAAAAATCGGCTCTACAAGAACGGGGTGACTCTCCTTATCATGAATCGTAATCATGATCGATTTGAAGGGAGCAAGAGGTTATGTGGAGCAGTGCGATTAAAGACGCCGTAGAAAAAATCCGGAAGAACATGGATACCTACGGGACAAGATTTCCCCACGTCAGTAGGGACGGAGCTTATTTGTTGAATGACAATGACGACTGGACGAACGGCTTCTGGAGTGGCCTTCTCTGGCTATGTTATGAATACACAGGTGACGAGGCCTTCAGATTGGGGGCGGTGCGAACCGTAGAAGATTTCCGCCAACGCTTTGCGGATAAGCGGGTGCTGGATCATCACGATATCGGATTTCTGTATTCCTTGTCCTCCAAAGCGGAATGGATCGTTGATAAGAACGAGAGTGCCCGCGAGTTGACACTTCAGGCTGCGGACTTGCTGCTGAAACGCTGGCGTCCGGGCGGAGGATATATTCAGGCCTGGGGTCCTGAAGGGGATGAACAGGAGGGAGGCCGCATCATTATCGATTGTTTGATGAATCTGCCGCTCCTGTTCTGGGCTGAACTGCAAACCGGAAAGTCCCAATATCGAGAAATTGCAATCATGCAGGCGGAGAAGACAAGGCGTTATCTGGTGCGGGGAGATGACAGTTCATACCACACCTTCTTCTTTGATCCGCATACCGGGGAACCGATCGGAGGTGCTACGCATCAAGGCTATACAAACGGGTCGACATGGACGCGGGGACAAGCCTGGGGGGTATACGGCTTCGCACTGGCTTACCATTATACAGGAGATCATGTATACCTCGAGACTTCTAAAAGAATGGCAAGGTATTTCCTTGCGCACTTACCGGAGGATCATGTCGCCCTTTGGGACTTTAATGCTCCCGTAACCGCCGAGACTTATCGCGACAGCTCGGCTTCCGCTATTGTGGCAGCAGGCTTGCTGGAACTGATTGGACATTTGGAGGAGGAGGATTCCGATAGAGCCGACTTTGAACAAGGTCTTAAGGATTCCATGACCTCGTTGGTACGAAATTATTCCACGATCGGCCAAGAGGCAGAGGGCCTGCTGCAGCATGGCTCTTATCATGTGCGCGGCGGATTGTCCCCGGATGATTTCATGATCTGGGGGGATTATTTTTACCTGGAAGCTTTGATTCGGATGGAGACCGGCAGCAAGGGGTACTGGTATGAACGCTGATGCTACGGAAGTTTCGGTGGATGCCGTTTTAGCGGTTTTGAATCTGGAGGATTCCGCCATGCGTCCGATGCAAGATGCAGACGACGAAGGTCAACGGCACGATATAATGAGTAAGCTGCACAAGTACTTCTCTTGTCGGAGGACACCCGGATGGTGGACGAGCAGTGAGGATAAGCAAAGAATTACGGAATATGTGAAGCATTACTGTGCAGATGAACTGGAAACCGTGATGAAGACAGCGGATGAGGTGGTGCGGCAGACGTTCCTGTTCCGCTTTCCATGGGATATGGAACGGAGTGTAGTGCCCGTCACATTTGACGGTGATATAGACTGGTGCCATATTCCCGATCAAGACGTGGAGTGGGCTTATATGCTGAATCGCCACCGTTATTGGGTTGCGCTAGGACAAGCGTATGCGATGACAGGCGATGAGAAGTATGCGGAGGTGCTTGGCCGCCAGCTTGAAGACTGGATAGATCGGAATCCTGTCCCCCAAGAACCTACGACGGATACGTTGACATGGCGCCCGATCGAAGCGGGTCTGCGCAGTGTGAACTGGATCAAGGCACTTCGATACATGATCGGCAGTCCATCCCTGACTCCGTCGCTGCTCGGTAAAGCGCTGATTTCGCTTCACGAGCATGGGGAGTATCTGGCTGCTTCCTTCACCAGCTGGAAGCATATCAGCAACTGGGGTGTCCTGGAGACTTGCGGTTTATACCATATTGCACTGTTCTTCCCCGAGTTTAGCAAGTCGGCAAGGTGGCGGGAAATGGGGGAAGAGAGACTGAAGGAGACGGCCCGGCTCCAGATCATGGCGGATGGGATTCACTGGGAGCAATCGCCAACGTACCATCATGAGGTGCTGGCTTGTTATCTTGACTGCGTTCACCTCGCCAATCTCAACGGGTTGGAGCTTGACGGTCCATTTCGGCGTACGGTCCGCGAGATGGCCGGAGCCTCCCTGTACTGGGCGAAGCCGAATCACAGGCAGCCGATGCTGGGAGACAGCGACGACAGCGATATCCGTTCCATTCTGACCTATGCCGCGTGGTTATTTGGGGATTCCGTTCTGCGCTTTGGCGGCAATGCTCGGCCGGATTATGATAATGCCTGGCTGTTCGGCATAGAGGGAATCCGTGATTATAAAGCAATGGTTCCTTCGGAACCGCTATACCTGAGCAGAGCATTTACCCATTCCGGTCATTATACAATGCGAACGGGCTGGGACGAAGAAGCGCTGTACCTTTATTTTCACTGCGGTCCGCTCGGGGGAGGCCACGGGCACGCTGATATGCTGCATATTGATCTCCATGCCTACGGCCGTGATCTGCTCACCGATCTTGGGAGGTACAACTATAGCGATCATACACCGCTGAGAACAGCATTAAAGGAGAGCTCAGCCCATAACACAACTGTTGTCGACGGAATCGGATTTACCGGGGTCAAGGACACCTGGTCTTTCGACCGGATTGCGGGGCCACTAGGCTGCAAATGGATCAGCAGGCCGGAGTTTGACTATGTCGAGGGGGCGCATGACGGCTATCTCTATGGGAATGAGCCGTTGTATCCGCGCAGAAGGATCATCTTTATCAAGCCATACTATTGGCTGCTGATCGACAGCTTGGTGTGCCTTGAGCAGCATACCTTTACTCAGCATTTTCATTTTCCACACCCTCCAGGAGAAGTCTTGATGGAAGCGGAATCATTGATTTGCCGTACAAACACCCTTGGGGAAGCGAATCTATCCATCATCCCCGTAACCACAGACGGCCTGCGTGCGGAAGTGGGCGAGGGCGTGATCTCCCGTGAGTATAACCTGCTGGAACCTAATGCGAATGCGGCCTACTCCCGGACTGGGAAAGGTTTGATCAGCATCATGCAGGTGCTTTATCCTCATCGTCCAGGCGAAACAGCCGCTCCGCGAGTCCGTAAGGTACCTGTATATCGTCATACGGGCGAACGGGTTCATGACGGGCAAGCTGAGGCATGCGGGGTTCAGCTCCCGGGAATGGAAGAGGAGTTTATTCTCGTTGTTAGTCACCGTGCGCCATCCGGTCATTATGATTCTTATGTGGTGGAGGGCATGCAGATCTTCGGAGAGGTTGTGCTGATGACCCTCCAAGGAAGAAATAAGCAAGTAACCGTAATCATTTAATGAATGCTTCCGTCACAGAGGACTGATAGAATAAAGAGGACAATAGCATAAGAGAGGCGCAGAGAAAAATGTTCAAATTCACCTACTACAAACGCATCCAGCTGTCGTTTCTTTTGCTGATCTTTATTCCGCTGATTGCGGTTTCTATCATTTCGTTTGTTCTGATCCGGGATACGATGGTAGAGAAGCTGCAGCTCAGCAACGAGAATTTCCTGAACGTCATGACGGATGAGCTGAGCAAGACAATTGATGATGTAACGTTTGCTTCCCATTTTATAGTGAACGATACGAATGTTCGCAATATCCTGAAGTCATTTGCAGACACAAAACGGCTGGCTACTTATCAGGATTATGTGCATTTTAGACAAATTCAGGATGTGTTTTCCCTGATTAACTCCAAGCCGCTGAATAATAACGTCCGCATGTACTTGGTCAACCGTCAGCATTTCGTCATCTCTTCTGGCACGGAGGATTTGACCGCCATTAACGGAAGTGTCGACAAGCTGATGCAGCGCGTCGATCTCAATAAACCGGAAAGCCTGCAATGGCTTGGGATGGCGGGCGGCGACTCGGCAGGGAAGGGGAAAAGTTACTATATCGCCAGGGTCATTTATGACAGCCGCGAGAAGAGGCAAGTGTCCGTATTGCTCAGCGCCATTTCCGATACTTACTTCAACAGGCTGCTTGGTACGGTCGACTTTGGCAAGGTGGCGCTCTTTGATACAACAGGGGAATTCATCGCAGGCGACTCGGGGCTAATCCCGAATCATATGGAGACTAAGGGCAGTGTCCGAACGGACAGGACCATTTTGAAATCGAACTGGAAGCTGGCCTATGAGGCTTCGGAGAAAGAGTGGTCGGGGCAAATCTCCCGGACTTTTTATACCGGTCTAGCCGGGGTCATTCTGCTGTTTCTCGTTTTCTCCGGGATGTCCATCCTGATCGCCAAAAGGCTGCACAGTCCGATTCTCAAGCTGCAGCGGGTTGTACGCCAGTTCGGAATGGGAAACCTCGATGTCAGACTGGAGGTCAAGGGCAAGGATGATATCGCCGAATTGGGGCAGACGCTGAATACGATGCTGGATCAATTACAGCGGCTGATTCACGATATCGAACAGGAGCAGGAACAGAAGCGGGTGATGGAGCTCGAAGCCTTGTTTATGCAAATTCGCCCTCATTTTTTGATTAACACGCTGAATTCGATCAAGTGCAGTCTGATCTTGACGAAAGATACACTTCATAGTGGAATTATTGATTCCTTGATGAGTTTGCTTCGAGCTTATCTCAAGGTCAATGAGCCGGCCACTTTACGCGAGGAATGCAAGCTGCTGGGCCATTATGTCGACATTATGAAGATCCGCAATGAAATCCCGCTTCATTTAGAGGTCGATCTGGATCCGGAAACCGAGGGGCTCATTTTGCCGAAACTTATTTTGCAGCCTGTCGTTGAGAATGCCATCGTCCACGGGCTTGTCGATCATCAGACTCCACGCATTGAGATCCGTTCCCTAAGCAATCCGGACGGAGTCCGAATTGAGATTACAGACAATGGCTTCGGGGCCGATGAAGATATGCTCCAATGTCTGAACCGTAGGCTGGGAAAACCAAGCGGCGAGCAGGATGGGGCTTATGAGAGAGTGGGTCTAATGAACATCGTCCAAAGACTCCGATTGACCTTCGGACCGGAAGCGAGTTTGACACTCGCCAACCTTCCGCAGGGTGGAATGTCAGTTTCACTGTATTTGCCCCAAAGTCATCATCATGGTTTTTTACCGGAGGGAGAGGAAGAATGATGTATAGAGTAATGCTCATTGACGATGATGTTCCTATGCTCAAGGTACTGCAACAGATGATTGACTGGGAGGCAAACAATCTGCAGATAGCCGGCAGTACGTATTCCAGTGCGAAAGCGCTGCATATGTTTGAGGAATTACGTCCGGATATTGTCATTACGGATATCGGACTGCCGCAAAAAAACGGCATTGAGTTGGCAGACCATTTTATTCGCGTGAAGCCGGAGGTTCGGATTATCTTCCTGACCTGTCATGAGGATTTTCATTACGCCCAGCAAGCCGTAAAGCTGCAAGCGGATGATTATTTAATCAAGGATCAGCTTACGGCTGAGCAGTTGGAGCAGAGTCTTGGCAAATCCATGCACTTGTTAAAGACGCGGGCCGGTCTGATTAATCGCGAGGCGGCGAGTTACAACAGCCAGCTCTTTCGGCAGGATTTGCTGCAAAGGGTAATCAATGGCTCGCCGTCCGAAGCCACTTTGGCTTATGCGGCACAGATCGGCATCTCTTGGACGTATCCGTGGTTTATGCTGGGACTGGTCAGCATTCAACTGTCCAGCTTTGACAAGCGTTTCAGACAAACGGAATTTCCACTGATTTTATACGCTGTCTACAATATCGCGACGGAATTGTCCGAATCGTATGAAGGAATTACGCCGTTCATGGAGCAGGGAAACATTGTGATTCTTCATAACTTTAGGGTGAATCTCGCACAAAATGCCAGCTTGAATCTTCATAATTACTTGCAGCGGCTGTGTTACCAGTGTGTTCACTTTCTGAAAATTCAACCCAACGTTATCGCGGTCACGGACAAAATGGAATTAAGCTCGATTGGTTCTATCTATCAGGAAATTCTCCATGGCAAGTGCGAGTTTTACGCAAATACCGACTATACGATATCCGAAATTTCGCAAATAAGGTCGCGTTGGTTTCAAGCTGCGCCACAGGGGTTTCTTGACAGCTATGTTTCAGAGCTCGAACGGATGCTCATCAAGCAGGATCTCGACGGAATACGTGCTGCGCTTCAGAAGATCGCCGGGACCGCAAAAGAGCTGTCGATTGATCCGAACGACTTTGCCAGGGACCTTTCCTCCATGCTTCGCGGTATCGAGCTGATGTTCTCCAGTCTGAAATTCGATGAGGATCTGTTTGCCTATCTTGCTTTAGCTCGCACCTTGGAGGATATGATGGAACTGGTGGAGAGAAAGCTGATCCAGATTATCGGAACCCGGCAAACGGGAGTAGGAAGCTCCCCGAATGAGCCGAAGCTGCAGGTGATCCAGCAATATATCGATCAGCATCTTGACGATAACATCACGTCGATCGATATGGCACGCTATCTGTTTTTGAATCCGAGCTATTTTTCGCGATATTTCAAACGGATGACGGGGTTGACCTTCACGGATTACGTGCATCAGTACAAAATGAAGATGGCTACCAAAATGCTCAGAATGTCTGGACAAAATCTGGAGTCTCTTGCTATGGGATTAGGTTATTCAGATCGGACGTATTTTTCAAAAGTGTTTAAAAAATACGTGGGGACCACGCCGAGCGAATATAAAGCGAAGTACACCGCGCGAAAATAAGTGGACCGCTACAGTTCAATTCACATTTACAGCAGCAAGCCGCCTGGCAAGGGCGGCTTTTTAAGATTTAAGAATGTATAAGTTTTCAGCGAAGCGTTAGCCATAATGTATTCGCATTTATATGTTTTGGGGTCCCCGCAAAGTATCTGGAATAACCATCGGAGCATAGGCTCCCCTTTGTGGGGCTTTATGTTTTGGGGTCCCCGCAAAGTATTTGGAATAAGCATCGGAGCATAGGCTCCCCTTTGTGTGGCTTTTTGTTTTGGGGTCCCCGCAAAGTATCTGGAATAAGCATCGGAGCATAGGCTCCACTTTGTGGGGCTTTTTGTTTTGGGGTCCCCGCAAAGCATTTGGAATAAGCATCGGAGCATAGGCTCCCCTTTGTGGGGCTTTTTTTAGGTCAAAATCTTGCACATGGCTGGTCATAATCCCTCCTTCTTGCCGATAGCGGATGTATTACTATAATGACAACTTACAAATTGTTGAGGTGATGTTACATGGAGGCTGTACAACAACCTGTGCCCAAGAGCCGGCGGAAGTTTTGGACCCCCAAGCGGAAAGAGGCTTTGATCGGGTGGCTCTTTCTGGCCCCGGAAATCGTCGGAATGCTGCTATTAAACGTATTTGCCCTTGGATTTTCTTTGTATTTGAGCTTATCCGATTGGGATATGCTGTCGGGTGTCCAGGGTATCGAATTTACCGGACTGGATAATTTCATCAAGATGTTCCATGATCCAACCATTATGCAAGCGATAAAGAACAACTTGATCTATATGGTTCTTACGGTGCCGATCCCGATTGCGATCGCCTTGGTGCTTTCGGTATTGATTCACAACAGCGTGTTCTTCAAGAGTTATTTTAAAGTCGCGTTCTTTATTCCTTATATCTCTTCGATCATCGCAGTTGCTGCGGTGTGGAGCGCATTATTTCACCCATCGCTGGGTCCGATCAACCAGTTTCTGATGGACATCGGGATCAGCAGTCCGCCGAAATGGCTGGTCGATCCGAAAACGTCGCTCTTGGCGATTTCGATTATCAGTTCCTGGGCGGGACTGGGTTACACGATCATAATCTACATGGCCGGGCTCACGAACATTTCGAATGAAATTTACGAAGCGGCGGATATTGACGGTGCCAGTTCGATCAAAAAGTTTTTTGCGATCACGGTTCCGATGCTCCGCCCGACGACCTTCTTCCTGTTGATTACGATGTTGATTGGTTCGTTTAAAGTGTTTGACATCATTGCCTTTTTAACGGAAGGCGGCCCGAACAATTCTTCTACCGTGCTTGTATTCCGCATCTATGAGGAAGGCTTTAAATACTACAATATGGGATACGCTTCGGCCATTTCTTGGTTGCTGTTCGCGATTATCGGTATGATTACCGCGCTTACCTGGAAAATGAGAAATGAAGAATAAGGAGGGAGAGTAATGTACATGCAGTTGCTTCGAAAAAACGTGTCCAAAGTGATAATCACCCTTATCATGGGGGCATTGTCCATCGTGTTTCTCGTTCCGCTTATCTGGATGATTTCCGCGGCTTTTAAATATGAGAAGGATGTTATGCGGTTCCCGATTCAATGGATACCGGAAAAGGTGAATCTGGCGTACAATTTCAAGATGGTCTGGATGGGAAGAGTTCCCTTCTATGATTTCTACTTTAATTCTTTTAAAATAGCGATTATTACGACTTTAATTACACTGATTATCTCATCCATGGCAGCCTATGCGCTGACGAAGATTCGCTTTAAAGGACGGAACCTCGTCTTTATGGCCTTGCTCTCGTTCATGATCATTCCGGATCAGGCGACCCTGATTCCTCGATTTTTGCTGATTCGCTGGTTTGGTCTCTACAATACGCATGCAGCCATCATATTCATGAGCATGTTCTCGATCTACTTCACATTCCTGCTGCGTCAATTTATGATCGGGATCAGTGATGAATACTTGGAAGCGGCCAGAATTGACGGAGCGGGTCATCTGCGGACATTTGCTTCCATTATGGTTCCGCTGTGCAAGCCTGTGCTTGCTACGGTAGCGATTATTAAATTCATTTGGACCTGGAACGATTACCAGAATCCGCTCATCTTCTTGCTGGACAAGGACTTATACACGATTCCGCTGGGGATGACGCTGTTCCGTGATGACTATACCAACAACTACGCTATTATGATGATGGCGTCCGTATCGGCGATTATTCCGCTGGTCATTGTGTTCATCGCATTGCAAAAGCAGGTTATAAACGGCATTGCTTTGGGCGGGGTAAAAGGTTGATACGAAGTCTAATGTCAACAATCAGAAGTTCGGAAAGTCAAAAATGTAATCCTAGAACCTCAAAATTGTGCACTTGATCCGCCATGCTGGTGCCTATAATGAACATGAAAACAGCACCACAACTAATTTATCTGTGCAGGGGGAAGTAAGATGAAGAAAAAAAGTAAACACAGATTATCCGTCATTCTTAGCACGATCCTGGCGAGTACCCTGGTCTTAAGCGGCTGCGGGAATTCCGGGTCTGAAAGCGGTGCCAGCAAGGACGGTGGAAGCGGTCAGACGGACAAGCAGGTTACCGTCAAGTATTACAACTGGGATAACGAAGCTCAACAGGCGGGTACGGACGCCATGCTCCAGGAATTTATGGATCAGAATCCGAATATCAAGGTCGAACATGTGGTTCTCGTCCCAGGTGATTCCGTGGAAATGTTGAAAAAGCTTGATTTCCTGATCTCATCCGGTGAAGCGATCGATGTTATTCAATTCCCAAGCTTAGGCGGAGTTCTCGAACGCGCCTCACGTGGAGCACTTGCTCCCCTGAACGAGTTCTATGAGCAGGAAAGTCTCGTTCCGGAAGACGAATACTTTGTCAATGCCAAGTTAGAAGACAAGTATTATGGCATGCAGTACACCAAGAGCATGAACTATGTGATGCTCAATAAGGATGCCCTGGATGAAGCGGGACTTGAAGTTCCGAAATTCGGCTGGACTTGGGATGATTACCGCGACTATTCCAAGAAGCTGACCAAGGGCGAAGGCGTAGACAAGCGTTACGGGTCTTACTTCCATACATGGGAGCTTTATATGAACGCTCCGGCGCAAACCATGATGAAAGATCCGTTCGTATATGAGGACGGAACTACCATTCTGGCCGATCCGACTTACAAGTATTTCTTCCAGCTCCGCAAAGATATGGAGGAGACGGACAAGTCGGCCAAACCTTACAGTGACGTACTTGCCGCGAAGCTGAACTACCGTACTGAATTTTTTAATGAAGAAGCTGCTATGATTCTTACAGGCAACTTCACGATAGCGGACCCAGGCAATACCGAGCAATATCCACATGATTTTAAAACAGCTTTCGCTCCTGTACCTGTGCCTCCTGCGGGAATGGAACCTAAAGAGTATGAAGGAAAATACTTCACCAGCGGCAGTATGCTTGCGCTGGGTGCCAATTCAACCAACAAGGAAGCATCCTTCAAGCTTATGAAATTTATGACAACAGCCGATTCGGACAACAGACTTGAGTTCTCTGGCTACAAGAAAGCGAATAACGAAGAATTGTTGACAAAGCTGGTTGCCGGTAAAGAGGATAAGTACGATATGGATTCGCTGAAATATACGCTGTTTAGCGATGAAATCCAGTATCTTGATGCAGCTAAAGTCATGATGACGGATACTTCGGAATTGACCAAGATCATTGATGACGGCTTTGCGAAATTCATGCTCAGCAACGAGCCGATTGATGAGGTTCAACAATGGATGGTCGATGAAGCTACAAAAATCATTAACGAAAAAGGCGTTGTTAAGTAATCGGGCCGGATGGAATCCTAAAGGTTGATGCTTAGCTATTGATTGGAAGGGCTGTCCTCAGTAATCATACATCTGAGACAGCCCTTATTCTATTGTGATACTCAAAATAGGAGCAGAGCGATGATCAACGAAACTAGAAAGCTTGTAGAACGACGGCCTGCAAAGGTCTGGACGGAGGCATTTCCCGTCGGCAACGGGAGACTCGGAGCCATGGTATTTGGCGGTGTGTCCACCGAGCGGATTGGTTTGAATGAAGATTCGGTATGGTATGGCGGACCGAAGCAGCACGACAATCCAGAGGCGATACAAAAGCTGGATGATATCAGATCTCTTCTTCGCTGTGGGGAGCTGCGAGAGGCGGAGCAGTTGGCGCTTACACATTTTACGAATGCTCCGCAATACTTTGGACCTTACCAGCCGCTCGGAGATCTGCTGCTTCAGTTCAAGTCGGGCACATCCGAAGTTAATCAATACAGGCGGGAGCTGAATCTGAGGACGGGCGTTGCTTCCGTATCCTGGGAAGAGAACGGCATTTTCTATGAGAGGAAAGTCTTTGCAAGTGCTGTTCATCAAGTCCTTGTCGTTCGTATTTCTGCATCGGAACCTGCAGCTATTCATTTATCAGCCCGGTTAAGCAGGCGACCCTTCGATGGAAACATAAAGCGGGAAAATGAACGTACATTGGCGATGGAGGGCATATGTGGGCCGGATGGTGTTAAATACGCGGCAGTACTTCATGCATGTACGATTGGCGGCAAGTGTCAAACGGTTGGCAATTACCTCAATATCCAGTCTGCCGATGCCGTTACCTTGCTGTTCGCCGCTCAAACATCGTTTCGCTGTGATGATCCGTACCGGGAGGCACTGCAACAGGCGGGATCCGCTGCATTGCTTCCATATGGCTCATTGCTGGATGAGCATATTGCTGATCATTGCGCTTTATTCGAGCGAGTAAGTCTGGAAATCGAAGTTTCTGATACATTGATAACTCCGATAACGGAAGATGGCGCTTCAGAGGCAGAAGATGCACTTGTTGATAGGTCTACTTCGGAGAGACTACAGCTTTATCGGCAAGGGGTTAATGATCCTGGACTTGAGGCGTTATTCTATCAATATGGTCGTTATTTACTGATGGCAAGCTCGAGACCGGGGAGTTTACCTGCCAATTTGCAGGGAATCTGGAATGAAAGTTTCACGCCACCCTGGGAGAGTGATTATCATCTGAACATTAATTTGCAGATGAACTATTGGATTGCCGAGACAGGCAATTTGCCGGAATGTCACGAGCCATTGTTCGATTTTATCGATCGGTTGGTCATAAACGGGCGGAAGACCGCGGCATCTCTGTATGGGGCGAGAGGGTTTACGGCGCACACATCATCGAATCTGTGGGCAGAGAGCGGCTTGTTTGGAGCATGGACACCTGCCATTTTCTGGCCGATGGGCGGGGCGTGGCTGGCCCTGCATTTATGGGAGCATTATCGCTATAATCTGTCAGAGTCATTCCTGCGAGAACGAGCTTATCCAGTACTGAAGGAGGCTTCCTTGTTCTTTCTTGATTTTCTTGTTTTTGATGAGAACGGCTGTCTGGTTACTTCGCCTTCGCTCTCACCGGAGAACAGCTATATTAACGAGAAAGGACAGATGGGTTCCTTATGCTCCGGCCCTTCGATGGACTCACAAATTATATATGCATTATTTACCGCTTGTATTGAAGCAGCGGAGATTCTGGGGATGGATGAGGAATGGAGTAAACAATGGAGCGGTACGCGGGCAAAGCTTCCTCAGCCCCAAATCGGCCGATATGGACAGGTCATGGAATGGGCTGTCGATTATGAAGAGTTTGAGCCGGGTCATCGCCATATCTCACATTTATTCGCTCTGCATCCGGGAGAACAGATTATCCCTCATCGAATGCCCGAGCTAGGAGAAGCTGCCAGGGCAACGTTGGAACGGCGCCTGAAGTATGGCGGAGGACATACCGGTTGGAGCCAAGCGTGGATTACGAATTTCTGGTCTCGACTTGGCGAGGGAGAGAAAGCACATGACAGCCTACGCGAGCTGCTGGCCAAGGCAGTACATCCGAATTTGTTCGGTGACCATCCCCCTTTTCAAATTGATGCCAATTTCGGTGGAGCAGCCGCGATCCAGGAGATGTTGCTGCAATCCCATGGAGGCGAAATTCGCTTGCTTCCCGCTCTGCCGTCCTCATGGTCAAGTGGTTCGGTGAGGGGACTTCGTGCTAGAGGGGGTTATACAGTGAATATCAGCTGGAAAGAAGGCAAGCTTGAAGCGGCTGAGATTTATTCTGAGAATTTCCGGAATTGTGTTTTATTTAGTGGGCACCAGCTTGTAATACTTGATTCCACGCATGTTCCTGTACCTATAACATGCCTAAGCTCAGGCTCGGGTTATCAATATACGTTTGCGGCAGAGGGGGAAGAGACCTATCAGATTGTATTAAAAAGATAATGAACCGTGTCATTCACTGTGTAGTTGGAATCAAGTTTCATATGTAGCATAACTCATGTGAGGGAGTGAAAAAGAGATGAATGAAGATTTGAAGGGGCATTCGGATCATCTTGCTGTTTTGCCGACTCCAGAGCAGCTAGTCTGGCAGGACATGGAGCTCGGGATGTTCTGCCATTTTGGAATCAATACTTTTTGTGATCAGGAGTGGGGAGAGGGCAAGGATTCGCCCACATTGTTTAATCCACTACAGCTAGATGCCCGGCAGTGGGTAAGAACGGCAAAAAAGGCCGGGTTCCGTTATTTCATATTGACGACAAAGCACCATGACGGCTTTTGCCTGTGGCCAACGGCGACAACGGATTACTCCGTAGCCTCGAGCCCGTGGAAGGATGGTCGGGGCGATGTCGTAAAAGAATGTGCGGATGCTTGCCGGGAAGAGGGCATCGGCTTCGGTATTTATGTATCCCCTTGGGACAGGCATGAGCCATGTTATGCCGATCCGCAAAAGTATGATGACTTTTATTGCAGACAATTGGAGGAGCTCTTAACCGGCTATGGTCCGCTTGTAGAAATCTGGTTTGACGGTGCGGGGTCGGAAGGCCGCGAATATGACTGGCCTCGAATCATGGATCTCGTGAAAAAGCATCAGCCCAGCGCGATGGTGTTTAATATGGGCGCGCCCACAATCCGTTGGGTCGGCAATGAGGATGGCGTCGCTCCGTATCCTTGCTGGAATACGGCCGATTCTTCCCGAGGCAGCATGTTCAGCGAAGAATCGCTGAAGTGGCTGCCGGAGACGCCGGGCTGGGTGCCCGCGGAATGTGATGTCCCCATCCGAAAAGACCGCTGGTTCTGGCATCCTGACGAAGAACACTTGCTGTTGTCTGTTGATCAACTAATGGAAATCTATTATCGATCGGTCGGGCATGGGGCAACCTTGCTGCTCAATGTCGCTCCAGACCATCGGGGGCTGCTTCCGGAGGCCGATGTAAAGCGGCTTCTGGCATTTGGCAGAGAGATCGAGCGTCGGTTTGGTCATGCCCTGGCTGAAAGCTCGGGATCGGGCGAGGTCGTTGAAATGACCCTTTCCCGAGTATGCGTGATCGATCATGCCGTTGTCATGGAGGAGATCGTTTACGGAGAACGTGTAAGTCAATATGTGCTGGAAGCGTTCATCGATGGAGAGTGGCTTGAGCTTACGCGCGGCAGCGCGATCGGTCACAAGAAAATCGATGCGTTCTCGCCAGTATCTACGGACAAGGTGCGTTTACGTGTACTGAAATCGGCCGCAAGTCCGAAAATCAAAAAAATGGCGGTTTATCGCTGCGGGCAATAAACGTTGGATTTTATCAAGAAGTGTGGAGGGATCTGTAATGGGAATGCTCACTTGGAAGAACGGGCAATACTTGCTGAACGGGCAGCCGTACCGGATTATATCGGGAGCGATTCACTATTTCCGTGTGGTTCCTGGATATTGGGAGGACAGGCTATTAAAATTAAAGGCCTGCGGCTTCAATACCGTTGAAACTTATATTGCCTGGAATGTACACGAACCCAAAGAAGGGGAATTTAACTTTAGTGGCATAGCCGACGTCGTATCGTTTATCGAATTAGCTGGGAAATTGGGCCTGCACGTTATTGTCAGACCCAGCCCGTTCATCTGTGCGGAATGGGAATTTGGAGGTTTGCCAGGCTGGCTGCTTGGTTATGGAGAAGTCCGGCTTCGTTGCAGTGATCCGCTCTATTTAAGCAAGGTGGATCATTATTACGATGAGTTGATCCCAAGACTGGTTCCGCTGCTGTCCACACATGGAGGGCCGATTCTGGCCGTTCAGGTCGAAAATGAATACGGCAGTTACGGCAACGATCACGCTTATCTGGAATATTTGCGCGCAGGACTGGTGCGGCGTGGCGTGGATGTGCTTCTCTTTACTTCCGACGGGCCAACAGACGAGATGCTACTAGGCGGGTCACTTGACGATGTGCACGCGACTGTGAATTTCGGTTCCCGGGTAGAAGAATCCTTCCGCAAATACCGGGAATATCGTACGGAAGAGCCGCTGATGGTCATGGAATTCTGGAACGGCTGGTTTGATCACTGGATGGAGGACCATCATGTGCGGGATGCGGCCGATGTTGCCGGCGTACTGGATGAAATGCTGGAGAAAGGCTCCTCGATTAATATGTATATGTTCCATGGTGGAACCAATTTCAGCTTTTACAGTGGAGCGAATCACATCCAGACCTATGAGCCAACAACGACAAGCTACGATTATGATGCCCCTTTGACGGAATGGGGGGATAAGACGGAGAAATACGAGGCGGTCCGGTTGGTGCTCAGCAAGCATGGTTTTGCGCCGGGTTGTGTGTTCCCGGAGCCCGTTCCTAAGGCAGCTTACGGAAAGGTGGCTTTATCTGAAAAGGCCGGTCTATTTACGGAAGCCAATCTACAGCATCTCTCAGAACCGATACAAAGCGTATGCATCCAGCCGATGGAAAAATTCGGACAGTCCTATGGTTTTATATTGTACAGCACATTTATTCAGGGACCGCGGCAAGGACAGCAGCTGCATATTCAAGAGGTCCGAGATCGCGCCCAGGTATTTCTGGACGGTCGGCCGCTTGGCGTGATCGAACGTTGGAATTCAGAGCCGCTCGATATTACCGTTCCCGCAAACGGAGCAAGGCTGGATATTCTCGTCGAGAACATGGGCCGGATCAATTATGGACCGCTTATCCGTGATCCCAAGGGAATCACGGAAGGTGTGAGAATCGATAACCAGTTCCTGTATGATTGGACGATCCGGACCCTGCCGCTGGAGTCCGAAACGCTGACATCACTCTCTTATAAACCGGTTACCGATGATGGGCAGACGGAGCAAGAAGAGCTGTCCACACCGGAATCGGAAAACGCAGACCTGCCCGGATTTTACCGCGGACATTTTCAGGTGGAGGACATCGGGGATACGTTTCTTCGCTTTGATGGCTGGACTAAAGGTGTCGCCTGGATCAATGGCTTCAATCTGGGCCGGTACTGGAAGGCGGGGCCGCAGAGGGCGTTATATATTCCCGGCCCTTTATTGCGTAAAGGGGAAAACGAACTGGTTCTGTTTGAACTGCATGGCCGTCCCGCATCTTGCGAAGTCGAACTGTCAGATCGACCGGACCTCGGACAGACCGCTGCTGTGGACGAAGCTGTGCTCAATTTCGTACAGGACGGAGAAGACAAATAGTCCATACAGGCACGGATATTGTACAGTTCGTCAAGTTCAACAAGGGGCCGTCCCAAAAGCAGATGTAGTTGCTTGACGTACGGCCCCCATAAACAGGAAGTGTGTCAAATAAAGCCATAGCGGTGCTCAGGATGTTATTCCCACACCGCTATGGCTTCTGTTTTGATCATTGGCCGCCATCTGCACGGCGTAGCGGAGAGGACGAATCGATTCCGGACAAGCGTCAGCGCTCGCCTTTGCCCCCACATTTCGTCCTTGCTCAGAACCATTCCAAGAAATGTGGGGGCAACAGCGATGGTAGGAATGATTCGTACATGGAGCGTCTTCTAGGGCCTCCCGCAAGATCTAAGATCTTTTGGGACACCCCCTTTAACGTATGTGCCCTGAACAGGAGTCCAGGACAATGTCAGAAATGTATACGCTTTCGGTCAAAATTCTCCACCTTCCTATTTTTTCAACTAAGTAAGATTACAAGTAACACGAGGCCTGATGCGGGTATTGAGCCGTAGAGTCTTAGAAAGCTGAGGTGTACGCGTACCAGGTTTGTGGCTTGTACTTTAACCATATGGCGGGGTGAATTAATGCGAAAAACCAGTCTGGTGTTAGCGCTTATGCTTGGGATAGATCTCTTGTCCGCAAGCATCGGGAGTTTCACAGCCGGGGTAGCGTCGGCTGCATCTACCAATCTTATGCTTAATGGAAGCTTTGAAGAAACGACTTCCACGGTAAGCGGGGCCTGGAAAGGGATCGCGGATCCAGTTCCGGTTCATTGGGATTTATGGATTCCAACCGGCAGCGGCAAAGAGCCGAACAAAACGGCAACGGTCAAAATCGATACGGGACACTCGCATGAAGGGAAACAGTCACTGTTGTTTGATGCTTTTAACACGAGTCGAGTATCCGTCAAGCAGGTGGTCACATCTGTGACACCCGGCAAATCCTACAAGCTTAAGCTGTGGTTGAAGACGGATAACATATCCGGCCAGGGCGTTTACTTCCGGACCCAATACTATAATACGGTCAAGGTGGGGGACGGACCTGCTTCCGAAAGGTTGACGGGAACCCGGGATTGGACGATGCAGCAGGTGGTCCTGACGATTCCCGAAACAACAACCAAGTTGACCATTGAGCCATTTCTGGAGACAGGGAAAGGGAAGGTCTGGTTTGACGACCTGGTGCTGGAGGAATATTCAGGTTACACCGGAATCACGCTGAATCAAACGGCCTTTTCCATGGCAGTTGGTGGCAAGGTTACGTTGTCTCCGACCATGACGCCTTCTACGGCATCGGACAAAAGTGTAAGCTGGACTTCGAGCAACCCCGATGTGGCGATCGTAAATGATCTTGGCGAGATTACCGGAGTAGGTATCGGTACGACAACAATCAGAATTTCAACACCGGATGGTCTGACGTTTGCAGAATGTTTGGTAAATGTGGAATCAGCTTTAGACATGGAGGCCTACGAAAGCTTACGTGCAAAATGGCATACACGTCTGACTGGCGGCGCATTTGACGAAAGTGATCCTGATATTGTCGCGGCTGTAACCGCCCAAGCGAATAAGGCTTCTGGATTCTGGAAGTCGCTGGACAAGTCACCCGGGCGCACATGGTTGTGGAGTGATATGACCAGCACGACTGATTCCAGCCAAATCACGACAGCTTATAACCGACTAAAAACGATGGCATTAGCATATTCCGTTCCGGGCTCCGATTTGTTCGAAAACAAGGAGCTTGCGAGCGATATTGTCAGCGCACTCGACTGGATGTACGCAAATCGCTACAACGGCAGTAAAAAAGCCTACAATAACTGGTGGGACTGGGAGATTGGTGCTCCGCAAGTACTTAATGATGTGATGGTTTTGATGTACGACAATCTATCTCGGGAACAAATCACCCGTTTCATTTCGGCAATCGATACATTCTGTCCGAATCCGAAGGTAGGATCCGTGCTTGGCGTCAGCGGGGTCAAAATGACCGGTGCCAATTTATTGGATAAAGCGTTTGTGGTTACACTTCGTGGAATTATCGAAAAAAACAGTGCCAAAATTATGCTGGGTAGAGATTCGATCGGTTCCGAATATGTTTATGCGACAAAAGGGGACGGCGTATATCGCGACGGCTCCCTTGTGCAGCATTCGAATATCGCTTATACCGGAGGTTATGGATCGGTATGGTTGAAAGGCACGGCGGACATGTCCTATCTGTTGACCGATTCGCCATGGCCGATCACGGATCGTAACGTATTGAATGTGTATGACTGGGTATCGCAGACCTATGAGCCGATCATTTATAACGGGCAGTTCATGGATATGGTCAACGGAAGGGGGATCTCCCGCAGTGGCAGCGGTAGCGCCCGCAGTACGATCATTACTTTGCTGCGCATGGCGGAATCTGCACCGGCTGATGTGGCCATATCCATCAAACAAATGGCAAAGGAATGGATATCCAAAGATACAACCTACAGTAATTATTACGAAGGATTGTCCCTTGGCGATATCATGGTCATCAAAAAGCTGATGAACGAGGATGCGATTACACCGAGGGGCCACCTGGTAAAAAATCAAGTGTTCGCAGGCATGGACCGGGTCGTTCACTTGCGGGATGGTTTCGGATTTGGGCTGAGCCTGTTTTCGGATCGCATCTCGGCCTTTGAGAAGGGAAATAACGAGAACCTGAAGGGCTGGTATACAGGGATAGGCATGACTTATTTGTATGACCGGGATTTCGGGCAGTATCGCAATGACTTCTGGCCGACCGTCGATTCCTTCCGTTTGCCGGGGACCACAACGGACGGATCCGGACAAGGGCGGGTTCCCGGAGAATGGACCTCATACATGAATACCCAATCTTGGGTCGGGGGCGTATCGCTGGATGGCGAATACGGAGCCGCCGGCATGGATTTCTCGCTGGCTAAAGTGACGGGCAGCGATTTGAAGGGCAAAAAATCCTGGTTCATGTTTGATGATGAAATCGTCGCGCTTGGCTCCGGCATTACCAGTAATGGAAGCGGGCCTCAAACGGTTGAAACCCTAATCGAGAACCGCATGTTGAATGCTGCCGGGGACAATAGACTCATTATGGACGGCGTTGACCAGCCGTTAGCGACCGGATCCCCATATAAGACGAGCGGTGTGCATTGGGCACATCTCGACAGTAATACGGATGGCGCCGGAACGGGGTATTATTTCCCGGATGCAGCGGAATTGTCGGTACTCCGTGAGAACAGAACCGCCAGTTGGAAGGAGATCAACAGCGCGCAAGCGGATACTCCGATTACACGGAATTATTTAAGTCTGGCCTTCGATCACGGAGAAACGCCAGCTAACGCCTCTTATTCATACGTTCTGCTGCCTGAGCAGGGTGGGGAGGCAACCAAGCAGTACAGTGAGAATCCGGATATCGACGTGTTGGCAAGCACGATAGACATCCACGCGGTGAAGGAGAAGACGCTTGGCCTCACAGCGGCTAATTTTTGGAATCCGGGTACCGTAGGCGATCTGCGTTCGGAGCAGCCGGCTTCGGTGATCATGAAGGAAACGGACGACGGTTTAAGTATCGCGGTCTCCGATCCGACACAGCAGCAGTCGGAAATAACGCTGTATTTAAATCGCGCGGGGCTTGTATTAGCAAGTGCTGATCCAACTGTAACTATTGAACAAACGGCGCCGTACATTAAACTGCGCTTGAACACGAACGGATCATTAGGTGCGGCGCATACCGTTGTTTTTAAGAAAGAGGTGCCTGTCTCTTCCTTGTATTCGACGCTTCAAACCGAAACGAGTGTCGATCTGGAATGGACGGTCCCGGATGGCGTGTCGGGAATAGAAGGTTATGAAATTACCAAAGACGGTGTTACGGTAAGTGACGCTACTTACCGTACAGTAACATCTGACACCTACACTGCGACCGTGGACGGCCTGCTGCCTGGTACCATTTATCACTTTGAGGTATCGGGCCTTGATGGAGGCGGCCAGCGGGTGGGAGACAGCCGGGAGATTACGGTCGCGACTCGTGATGACACCCCGCCAAGCGCGCCTGTGCTGAGTTATACATCGGTGACAGATACTTCAATTGCCTTAAAGTGGTCCGAATCTTCCGACAATGTAGGAGTATCCGGATACAGCCTTTACAGAGATGGGCAGTGGGTGACGAGTGTGTCTGCATCGGTGTATAACCAAACGCTGGACGGGTTGCTTCCTGCAACCGAATACGTGTTTAGTGTGAAGGCATCCGATGCCGCAGGCAATCTGTCGGAGAGCAACAAGCTGCGAGTAACGACGGATACATCCTCTACCGAGGGTGGCACGGATAATGGCTCCGGTAACGGGAATGGATCGGAGAGCAATTCGCACGACAACACGTCCGGCAATGAAGGGATGCAAGGTAATTCGGACACTTCAACGGAAACGAGCCATCATGAAGCGACCCACGGGGTCAAAATTGTGAATGAAAAGACGCTTCGGGCGCCAGTGGACGGCGTAGTCTCGATCTCACTCACTGAAGAGGAAACCAAGATCAGCCTGCCCCAACAAGCCGGAGCGCATCTTGGAAAAAGCAAGCTGGAAATCAAGAAGAAGGGCGTAACTCTTACACTCGATTCGGCGCTGCTTTCGGCAATCGAAGCCGATTCGGTCGGCCATACGGCGGTGCTGCTGACATTCGAACCGGTTGGGGAACAGGAAGCGTCCGTTTTAGTCGGTGGTTCCCATGGATCGAATCTTCAGCTCCGATCCGGCGGGATGATGAAATTCGGCGTATTTCTTGGCGGAGCAGATGTGGAAAAGGAATATAATCAACCTTTTGCGGTGCCTGCTCGGATCCGTTTTGACGCCTCGGCTTATGCCGGATTGGATCCTGAACTGTTAGGGATTTATGTATATGATCAAGATGTTCAAACATGGAAGTATGTCAGCAGGTTAACCGGGACCCACAAAGAATCAATCGAAGCTTACATAAATAGTCCTGGATTATACACTGTGCTGGAATACAACAAAGGGTTTAACGACCTGCCTGCTTCGCACTGGGCGAAGCGCGCCGTTAAAGTATTGACCGCACGGCATATTGTAAATGGTCGGACGGAAACGGAGTTTGCTCCGGACTCGGCGGTAACACGCGCCGAATTTATCTCATTGATCGTACGGACCTGGGGCTTTGCGGCAAGTGACAAAAACGCATTTGATGACGTCAAACCGCAGGCCTGGTATGCGGATGCGGTTGCCGCTGCCTATGAAGCCGGGCTTGTAAAAGGTAAAGCGGATGGTATATTCGACCCCAATGGGCCGATCAGCCGGGAGGATATGGCTGTCATGGCTGCAAGACTTTCAACGATGATCAAGGGCAGTATGGAAGGACAGGTTAAAGAAATCAAGTTCATAGACGCGGATCAAGTATCCACTTATGCACGGGAAGACCTGAAGCTTGTCGTAAACCTTGGTTTAATGCAGGGAAGGGGAGAAGCTTTCCTTCCCCAGGGACAGACTACCCGTGCAGAGGCGGCACAGGTAATGCTGAATATGATCAATTTCCTGGGTATGGATAACCCATTAATAGAGGGCCGTTAGGCCCTCTTCTGTGGTAAAGGGCAAGCCATGCAAGATAAATGAAGACTTTGGTTTTGAAATATAGCTTCCCTTTTTGTTCATTTAGGTTTTTAATGTTTATATAGGTTCGAATTAGGTTTCTTTTGGTTCTTTTTTTATTCTGCATTATGTTGGAAAGCGGCTTTACCATCGGATTGGGAAAGGAGAACACATGAACGATTATAAAGAGAGAATGAACCGGATTGTTCGGAACGTTGCGGAACAAGCATGGAGGCGGCCTTTGCTATCCAGCGGGCTGTGGTTTCACAGAGATGTTCGTGATAACTTCTATTACGCTTCTTATCTGTTTGCAGCTTCGGTAGACATCGAGAATGATCCGCAGTTCAACCGGCAGGAAGGTAAACGGTTGGCAGAGGAGGTTCTGGGTCGTGTGCTGCGGCTGCAGAACCGGGATGCGAAGAATCCCATGCACGGGCACTGGCCGCTGAACCTGGGGACGAAGCCGGAAGAGGCGAGTCCGCATGCGCTGCCGGTGGAATTGATGGGAAGCTTGATGGTTTTTTTCCATCGTAAGTTTGAAAGCGAGATGAGCGAGGGCTTGGCCGCGGAGTTTGAAGCTGCGCTGGAACACATCTACCAAGGAGGCTTTTTTCGCAAGCCCCTTACCGTGTGCAATCATCATGAGGCTAAATATACGGCAGCCAAGTTAATATTCGGCCAGCGCTTCCGCGATAAGGAACTCCTGGAGGACGGAAAACAAAGTCTTCGGGATACCCTGAGTCTGCTCCGCCGGGAAGGTATGGCTGAGTACGGGTGCCTGCCGTGGTTCTGGCATTGGACACAGGCGTTCACCTGTGCACTGGAATTGACGGAGGAACCGGAATTAAAGCAGGAGCTGTATGAACTGTTAGATGAGCTGTGGAGCCTGCGCACGTCCTATTATTTGAAAGGGGCGTGGGTAGGAGCCCACTCCAGGGGATGGCCGCATGATGCGCCGAGGGATGCCAATGTGCTTCACGATTATGTCCAGTTCGGTGATTTCAGTCTCCCTGAGGATATGCCGCGCACGGAGTATGCCGGATTTCTGTTCCACAAAGCTCCGGAAGCTAAACGGCGTCTTGCCCTAAACCGCAGAGAACCGACGGAAGTGCGCAAGCTTTTGTTGAAATCGGTTGACGGCGAAATGAGGCAGCTGCACTCCTATGCTTATGTGACAGAACATTATGCGGCGGGCGGATTGTGGGAGCGGGTTCGTGAGTTCGACAACGAGCAGCTGCGCTGGATGTTCAGCCTCCCAATTCGCGACGGCGGCAAGGCCAATCAGCTGTATTTTTTTCACCCGGGAGAGGGATATGATCCTTCTGGTGGCGATCCCCGCCACCAAAGCGAGTGGATGGAGGTGCTGTATCACAAAAATGTGGTGCTGGCACTGTATCCGCTGCCGGAACCAGCGGGTACCGGCGGTGCGGAAATTGTCGGCGTTCTACCGGAAGGGGAATGGTTGTATGAGTCAGAAGCTTTGTACGGTAAAGTAGATGAGGTCTATTTTGCCGTACATTTGAGCCCAGGGACTACTTATGACATTAGGGAACAGTCCGGATATCATCAGGTCGTTTGCCATGGCGCTGGAATAGCTCTCACCGTAGAAGCGGTGTCCGTCCCGGAAGCGGAGAACAGGGGGATCGAACAACTGGTGGCGTTCGCACGGCGAATGTCCGAGCACAGGCCGGAATTCAAGACAGACGGCGAGTTTGAGGTTGCATATACAGGATGGACGACGGAAGATCGACTCATTCTGAAGCATATGACTTCAGGGAACTTGGCGAGAACGATAAACGGAGCGGAGTGTACGTTTGAATGGTACTCTGTGTAGTTACCGAATAGAAAAGAGGAGTTTTAAGATGAAGAAACTGCAGCTGATTCAAAAAATCACGGAAGAAGGCGTCGTCGCGGTCCTGCGCGGCGAAACGCCGGAGCAGGTTGTGGAGATGGCCGAACAGGCGATTGCCGGCGGCATCAAAGTGATTGAGGTGACGATGACCGTACCGTTTGCGCTCCGGGCTATTGAAACGTTGTCGCGCAAATATTCATGGAACGCCGAAGATCCATCTTCCTATGCCATCATCGGGGTAGGTACAGTGCTTGATTCGGAAACCGCGCGTGCTGCGATATTGAGCGGTGCCGAGTTTGTTGTTGGGCCGTGCCTGAGCAGAGACACCATGATGCTGTGCAATCGTTATCGGATTCCGGTCATGCCGGGGGTCATGACGATCAAGGAAATCCAGGAAGCACTGGAACTTGGGGCGGACATTATTAAGCTGTTCCCTGGCAACCTGTATGATCCGTCGATGATCAAGGCGATCAAGGGCCCGCTGCCGCAGGCGAATATTATGCCGACCGGTGGTGTCTCTCTTGATAACCTTGGCGAATGGATCAAAGCGGGGGCGATAGCCGTCGGTATTGGCTCGGATCTGACAAACGAAGCTTTGAAGCGTCAGGACTACAGCTTGATTGCCCAAAAAGCGGCCGCATACAAGCGAGCCTATCTGCAAGCTAAAGGTCTGACGCATTAACAATACTTTAAAGTGGTAGGAAATTTTGAGCAGATAACGCCTGTTGGGACTCCCTGAGTCTTCAAGAGGCGTTATTTGTTTTTCGATCGTTCATTCTGAATATCGAATGAATTTCAGTAGTCCGTATAAAAAGTATATTATATCCAACTGCGGGAACAGTAGAGGAAAAGATAAATGAAGGTCATTGAATTCCTTGTAAGGCAAAGCTGGCCATGAGGGAAAAACGAGGAGTCGTTTACATGACGAATAAAACCACACGCCATCATGTTTCACAAGAAAAATTGCCGGTTTCCATAACGCAATTTATCGAAAATATGAAGAGTCGATTCGGGCAGAGCGGAGATATCATCTACCGAGAGTTGACTTTGGGCGCTATACCTACGGTGATGGTCTATATTGAAGGGATGGGAGATCCCCGATTGCTAATCGAAGCGATTCATGCAGATTTACCTCTATTTATTGAATTTCCAAACCAGTCACCGGAAGTATGCATGAAAATGCTCAAAGAACTCACGATCACGATGGGAAAAGTGGGAGAAGCCAGCACTTTTCAAGAAGTTGAAGGGAAATTGTTGTCCGGGAATACGATCATCTTTATGGATGGGACATCAACCTCACTGTACGTTGGTACTGAAGCACTGAAGCAGCGCGGAGTTGAGGAAGCCAGCTCACAATCCGTAGTAAGAGGGCCGAGGGAAGGCTTTACCGAATCCCTTCGCGAGAATACGGCTCTAGTCCGGCGAAGAATTCAAAGTCCTAGGCTGCGTATTGAAGAAAGAACTGTAGGCGAGCACACCAATACGCTAGTGGCCGTGATGTACGTGGATGGATTATATGATATCGAAGTACTTGATGAGCTGCGCAGAAGATTGGATGAAATCAAGCTGGACAGCGTTCTTGAGAGCAATTATATCGAGGAAATGATTCAGGATCATCGGTACAGCCCTTTTCCGACGGTATATAATTCAGAGCGGCCTGACGTCATTGCATCCGCTTTACTGGAAGGACGAATTGCTATTTTTGTGGAAGGAACGCCCTTTGTGCTGGTGGTTCCGGCGTTGTTCGTTCAGCTGTTTCAATCGAGCGAGGACTATTATCAGCGATGGGATTTTGCCAGCCTTGTTCGGCTTCTTCGATATCTATGCTTTGGAATAGCGCTCCTTACCCCCTCACTATATATTGCGATCACCACATTTCATCAGGAAATGCTGCCGACCAACTTGCTGACAAGCTTAATCGGCCAGCGGGAAGGGGTGCCCTTCCCCGCATTTATCGAAGCGCTAATCATGGAGATCACGTTCGAGATCCTGCGCGAGGCCGGCATTCGATTACCTAAATCGATCGGCCAATCCGTCTCCATCGTTGGTACTTTGGTCATCGGACAGGCCGCTGTCGAAGCGGGTCTCGTATCGGCCGCGATGGTTATCGTTGTATCCATAACGGCGATTGCCAATTTTGCGCTACCCTCTTTCAATATTGGAATATCGGTGCGAATTTTGCGATTTGGGCTAATGGGAATAGCAGCGTCGTTTGGATTGTACGGGATGATTATCGGCATGATTATAATTGGCCTTCACCTGTGCAGCCTGCAGTCCATGGGGGTTCCTTATATGTCTTCTTTTGCGCCTATACGCTGGCGAAGTCAAAAGGATGCTTTGCTGCGAATGTCGCGTCACAGCATGAAGAAATATGTAACCAAATCCAAACCATGAGCCTTCTGTAAGTCATGACAGGGGTTCTTTATTTTAAGCAGAGGGGACAGATTATGTATGTTCAAAAGAAAAATACGATCAGTCCTGCTTATATTAAGTCTGGTGGTTTTCATATCTGGATGCTGGAGCAGAAAAGAACTGAATGAGCTTGCCGTCGTCATGGCACTTGGAATTGATACGCATGAGAATGGGTACGTCATTTCTGCTCAAGTGCTCAATTCCGCTGAGGTGGGCTCCAAAAAAGGCGGATCGACGGGGAGCCTTCCGGTCGTAACCTACAAGTCAGTCGGCAAAACCATCCCCGACGCCCTTCAGCGCACGTTAAGCATGGCACCTCGGATGCCGTATCTGTCCCATGTCCGCGTGTTGGTATTTGGAGAAGACATGGCCCGGTCAGGGGTCAGCGATGTGCTCGATTATATCTCCCGGAATCATCAGCTGCGATCGGATTTCTTCATGCTCGTTGCCAAGAACGGAAAGGCCTCAGAGATCCTGGAGGTCGTTACGCCATTCGAGTACGTTCCGGCGAATTCGCTCTATTCCTCAATTCTAATATCGGAAAAAAAATGGGCAGCAACGGGGAAAGTCACGATACAGCAGTTTGTGACGGAACTCAAACGCAACGGCTCAGACCCTGTATTATCCGGGGTCCAATTAAGCGGCAGTTTAGTCGAAGGACAGTCTATGGAGAATGTCAAGAAAATCAATCCTTCAACGCTTCTTCAACATACGGGACTCGGCGTGTTTAAAGGGGACCGGCTAGTAGGATGGCTGGGGGAACCGCCCAGCAAGACCGTCAATTATGTCCTCAATAAAGTCGACACTACAGCGGGATATATTTCATGTCCGGATAGCGGCATTGTCGGGTTCGCGGTGAACCGGGCAGACACAACGCTTGATGTTGCGCTCAATGCGGAGGGGATTCCCGAATTTTCAGCCGAATTGGAGATCGAGGCCGACGTGAATGCCGTTCAATGTCAGATTGATATCAGTCAACCAGCCGTCATCGACGAATTAGAGAAGGACATCGAGGATAAATATAACGCCAATCTCCGGAAGCACATCGAGGGGGTACAGCAGCGCTATGGGTCCGATGTTTTTGGATTCGGCGAGGTCTTGCACCGAAAATATCCGGACGTATGGAAAAAATACCGGGATCATTGGGGAAAAAGTTTTAAAACGATGAGCATCCGCGTGGATGCCGATGTCGCGATCCGGCGGATCGGATCCATCATACAACCCTTAAAACGGGAGGTCGATGAGCCGTGAATTGGCATTGGTTATTCATATTCTTCCTATCCATCGTGTTCGTTACGGAAACCCGGCATCTTCTGAAGCTGCGCTCCCTCAGGGACATGATCGTGTTCTATACAGTGTGGGGAGTAACCTTGCTGGCCTTGATCGGGGATATGATGGAGGTGCCTTATCTAAGGCCGCTGGACTGGATCGGCGCCTTGATGCAGCCGCTGAACAGGTTGATCTCATAATGAAGAAGGGTATGGTAACACGTGATCAAATATAAGGATATCGCCGCACGACAATTCTTTATACTGGCCTTCGGCTTGACCATCGGAACTTCAATCCTGGTTACCCCCTCCGGGTTAGCACATACTGCACGGGAAGATGCGTGGATGGCCTCCCTCTTAAGTATCTTCATTAATCTCCTTATGGTTGTGCTGTACATAGCCATCGCGCGTGTCTTTCCAGGTCAAACGATCTTCGAGATCCATGAGAAGGTTTTGGGGAAGCTGCTGGGAAAGATTCTCTCGCTGGTCTACCTTTTTTATTTTTTGATTCTTACAGGCACTTTGCTTGGCAACTTGGGTTTTTTCCTGAGCAGCGAAATGATGCCGGAGACGCCGATCGAAGCTATTCAAATCTTGTTCTTGATCGCGGCCGTCATGTGCGCCAGGATGGGCATCATAATCTTGGCCCGGGTCGGTGAATTGATGTTTCCGTGGATCATATTTCTGTTTATGGTCCTTGTCCTCTCACTCATTCCCCAGATCGATTGGAACCATATCAAGCCAATGCTTGAGGAAGGCTGGATACCTGTTGCCAAGGCCGGATTCCATGCTTCCATGTTTCAGGAACTGATTGTGCTGATGGTATTCCTGCCTCTGGTCAAGGGGGAGAAAAAAGGGGAGAGGGCACTGATGGGGGGAGCTGTCGCAGGCGGGTTCGTGCTGAGCATCATCGTCCTGCTCAGTGTGCTGATTCTGGGAATCGAACAGACGGAGAATAGCACGTTTCCGGCATTTGCCCTCGCGAAGACGATTAACCTAGGGAACTTCTTTCAACGTGTGGAAGGCATATTGATTACGCTTTGGATCCTTACTTTTTTTATCAAGATCTCTCTATTGTATCTTTCCATTCTTCAAGGAATGAAGACCGTGTTCCGACTGAAGCAACAAAATCCGTTAATCTATCCGTTGTCCGTGCTGTTTATCATCGTGGCCTGGAATACATACATCAACACCGTCTATGTTGCTGATATCATTCAGAATGTATGGTCGAGTTACGCCCTTCTCCACTTGTTGGTGATTCCCACGGGTCTTTATCTGATCGGGTTAACCAGAACGAAAATCTTCAAATGAAAGTGAATTTCAGTAAGTGCTTGAACAAGCCCGATAACTCGGGCTTTTTTTGTCGCCTGCTGCATCGAATTCACAATTGTACTAATATTTTTCGTGAAAAAGCTTGAAAGTGACGTAACGTCATCTTATATACTGGAGATATCAGAGAGAATTAAGAAAGCAGGTGATGAAGTCGATTCCCATTCAAGAATTGTCTAAACAGACGGGTATTACGGTAAGAACGCTGCGCTATTATGACCAGATTGGCCTTCTGATTCCTGCCGCCAAAACACCGGGCAAACATCGTATATACAGTGATGATGAATTAAAGAAGCTGCAGCAAATACAGTTTCTCAAAAGGCTGGGCTTCAGTTTGCAAGAAATATCGGATATGATTTCAAACCCGGAATGGAACTGGTCCACCGGTTTGATGAATCAGTTGGACTTCGTTATGAACGAACAAAAAAAGCTGGACCAGATGGAATCGGCGCTGCGAGCTGTGCTTCATAGCATTGCGGTGGAAGGTGAGACAAGCTGGGATGTCATTCAGAAATTAATTCACCTTTCCGGAAGAGACCCTTCGTTAAAACACTCGTTCCGGCAGCAAATGTTTGAGAAGCGTGAAGTGGAGTTGCTAAGTCTACTCCCTAATATGAACAGCACGGATCCCGACTCTCTCGAGTGGATTGCTTTGTTGGGGCAGCTCAAAAGGCGGATGCAGGACGGACCCGACTCACCGGGTGTACAACGAATTGTACGGCGGATGGATGAGAAACGACTGGAGGTTTTTGAAGATGAAGACCCCTTCGTAGATAAGCTGTGGGAGATTCGTAAATCTCCGGTACAGTCCGAGCAGATGGGGTTATATCCCATCGAGGATGAACTTCTTCAATTCATGGAACAGGCGTTTGAAATTTATGTATTACACAAGAACAAAGAACAAATTGGAGAGGGGGAGACATCTTGACGCTGGAACTGCTGCTCTCCATTGGAGCCTTATCACTCTTGGACACGCTGAGTCCAGCTACGCTTGGCGTAACGGTGTATCTGCTCTTGACCGAACGGGACCGGCTAATCCCACGTTTATTCATTTATTTATTCACAGTGGCGGGTTTCTACTTCCTGGTAGGAGCTGCACTTATGCTGGGCTTGGATGCTGTTCTGCAATCCGTAACCGGCATCTTTCAGAATCGAGCGGTCAGTTGGGTCATGGCCGTGGTAGGCGGAATCCTGTTTGTCGCCAGCTTCTTTATCCCTACGAAAAAAACGTCCGAGCCGCGCCGTCCAAGATCCAAAAGCTTCGGGGCTATGATCGGACTTGGGTTCACGACTGCCCTGCTGGAGGTAGCAACAGCCCTTCCGTATTTTGCGGCAATCGGACTCATGACAAAGGCGCAGTTAACTACGGCTCAATGGATGCCCATCCTGGCTGCATACAATATCGTGATGGTGCTGCCTCCACTCCTATTGCTCGGATTACACCTCGTATTAGGCCGGATGATGCAGCGTCCGCTGGAAAAGCTGCGCCTGAGAATCGCCAAGAGCTCCGGATCGATTCTGTCATGGGTGTTGTGTATTGCCGGGCTGATCCTGGTGCTGAACAGCATTGACAACTTGTAAAGATATCCGATTTAGAATTGAAAACTCGCCAGGTGTGAGGGGGCCGATAATCGTTGGCAACCTCTCCCGAAATCGGGAGGATTAGCCCATTAAGAGTCAGCTTGGAGCGATTTATGAACAGCTTCAATGGCATGTATGAAGGTTGTATCAAACAGAGGAACTTGGGAATCATCGGGTTTTATTAATAATCCGATCTCCGTACAGCCTAGAATAATTCCTTCAGCTCCATCTTGAATTAGCCGTTCAATGACTTCTTTATAATAAGCTTTTGAATCCGATTGGATGTTGCCAAGACATAATTCCTCATATATCACTTTATTTACGATCTCTCGATCTTGTTTATTGGGGATGAGCACTTTGATATGATTAGATTCTAATCTTTGCTTGTAAAAATGCTGCTCCATGGTATATTTGGTTCCAAGCAAACCTACTGTACGAATCCCATGTTCACGGATTTGAATAGCCGTGGCATCGGCAATGTGCAGCACAGGGATGCTTATTTTTTCTTCTATATCCTCTAGTACCACGTGCATCGTATTGGAACATATCAATACAAAATCGGCACCGCCTTTTTCTAAAGAAAGTGCAGCCTCACCCAATGTTTCACCGGCTTTTTTCCAATTTCCCTCGGATTGATAGCGTTCAATCTCTGCAAAGTTCACGCTGTACATCAGGCATTTGGCCGAGTGGAGGCCACCCAGGCGGCTTCTCACCTGCTCATTTATCATTCTGTAGTATTCAATGGAGGATTCCCAGCTCATTCCTCCGATAAGTCCAATCGTCTTCATAGATAAGCTCCTTTACAATCCTAAGTAATCCCATTATAGAGTATTATGAAAAAAACGTGTTAATCTCGCGTTTTTTTGTATTAGCGTATAACAAGATTACATCTACACCTTTCTTGCTATAGCCATAGGCTATAACTAGATATAGCTTATATGAGTTACACTATACCGATTAATACATGGTATCTTTCTTGTAACAATTTGTATAGGAGTGTTATATAGATGGCAAAAAGCAGTGTACTGGGATATCCGCGTATTGGCGCTGATCGGGAATGGAAAAAAGCCCTGGAAGCATTCTGGGCAGGCAAGCTTGATGAATCGGAGTTTCACCGGCAGCTGCAGGAGATTCGGTTGAATCATTTACGGAAGCAGCAGGAGAGCGGGATCGATCTTATTGCGGTGAATGATTTTAGTTATTACGATCATGTTCTGGATACGGCAACGATGTTTGGTATCGTACCGAAGCGCTTCTCTTATGAGGGCGGTGTTGTGCCATTGTCTGTATATTATGGTATTGCACGCGGAACGAAGGATGCTACAGCAAGTGAAATGACCAAGTGGTTTAACACCAATTATCATTATATCGTGCCTGAATTGGATGGGGCTTCACCAGTTCTTACGGAGAACAGACCGCTGGCAGCCTATCGGGAGGCTAAGGAGAAGCTCGGCATTGAAGGCAAGCCGGTTATTGTTGGTCCGCTAACCTTCTTGAAATTGTCCAAAGGGTACCAGCCGACGGAGACGGATGCCTGGCTGGAAAAATTGCTGCCGCTCTACGTACAGATTCTCCAGGAGCTTGCCCAAGAAGGCGTTCAATGGGTCCAGATTGATGAGCCGATCCTCGTAACGAAATTAAGCGATGCCGATCTTAAGCGGTTAACCAGCATTTATGAAACGTTTGCGGGTTCGGCACCCGGCCTAAACATCATGCTGCAAACCTATTTCGAATCGGTGGAAAACTACCAGGATATCATCCAGCTTCCGGTTAGCGGCATCGGACTTGACCTGGTCCACGGATACCAAGGCAATGTGCAAGCCATTAAACAATCAGGGTTTCCTGCGAATAAAGTGCTTGGCGCCGGCATGATTGACGGACGCGGCATTTGGAAGGCATCGCTTCGCGAGAAGCTGTCGCAATTGGAAGAGCTGACGAAATATGTAGCCACTGAACGGTTGATCGTTCAATCTTCGTGCAGCTTGCTGCATGTTCCGGTGACAGTGAGCAGCGAAACGAAACTGCAGCCTGAACTAAAAGGGGCGCTCGCCTTTGCAGATGAGAAGCTGAATGAGCTGGTTCTTTTGACGAAAGCAATCTCCACAGGCACAGCCCGGATTGCCAAGGAACTGGAAGAATGCGATGCTGCCCTTCAGGCGCTTAAACAATCCGAAGAGCGCAATCGACATGACATTCAGCAGGCAGTTGCCGAGATTAGTGTGCAGAATCCAGTTCGCAGTCTGCCGTTCGCGGAGCGTCATACCGCTCAACAGAATAAGTGGCAGCTGCCGATTTTTCCGACTACGACGATCGGCAGCTTCCCTCAGTCAGCCGAGGTGCGCAAGGCACGCCAGGCGTGGCGCAAGGGAGAATGGAATCATGAGCAGTATGAGCGCTTCATTCAGGAGCAAATCGATATTTGGATCAAGCTGCAGGAAGAGATCGGCCTGGATGTGCTTGTGCATGGAGAGTTCGAAAGAACGGATATGGTTGAATTTTTCGGTGAGAAGCTTGGTGGCTTTGCCTTCACTCAATATGGATGGGTTCAGTCCTACGGCTCACGCTGCGTGAAACCGCCTGTAATATTCGGGGATGTCGCATTCGAGAAACCGATGACGGTGGAGGAAACGAAATATGCACAGTCGAAGACTAACCGCCCCGTGAAAGGGATGCTAACTGGCCCGATCACAATCATGAACTGGTCGTTCGTCCGCGAAGACATCTCTCGGGAACAGATTGCCTATCAATTGGCTTATGCCCTAAGACAAGAAGTAGAGGCGCTGGAGCAGGCGGGCATCGGGATGATTCAGGTGGATGAGCCTGCGGTGCGCGAAGGGCTGCCGCTCAAGGAGGAAGATCAAGCGGAGTATCTCGCTTGGGCTGTTAAAGCCTTCCGTATGACCACATGCACGGTACAGCCGACCACGCAAATTCATACGCATATGTGTTATTGCGAGTTCCATGACATGATCGATTCGATTGAGGCGATGGATGCCGATGTCATCTCGATTGAAACTTCGCGCAGTCATGGCGAGCTGATTCACAGCTTCGAAGTCAATACCTACAGATTAGGGATTGGCCTTGGCGTGTATGACATCCACAGTCCGCGGGTACCTCGAGTGGAAGAGATGACAAGCATGATCGAGCGTGCACTGCGGGTCCTGGATCCGAAGCTGTTCTGGATCAACCCGGACTGCGGTCTCAAAACACGCGGTAAGGAAGAAACAGTAGCATCCCTCCGTAACATGGTTCAAGCTACGGAGATCGCCCGCTCGTCCTATTCGCTGAACGTGTAACCGTGAATCTGACTTGTTGTCAGAGTGGGCAGAGTTATGAATAGTTAAGATAGGAGCAGGCTGCGTCGGCAGCCTGCTCCTTTTTTTGTTACCCATGCCAGATATAATGGTGCGTACAGATGTAGAACGGAACTATATGAAAGATTTGGCTGTAAGGAGGACCGTAAGCATGCGATTGACGTCTATATGTCTATGAAAGCCTCCTGTCATTTACATAGAGTAGAGTTGGACACAAGTTGTTGACATCTTGGTAAAATCGTTATCACATCCGGCGATTATATTCTTCTTATGGAATCGTATCTAGCACGATCACCTAAGAAGGAGGAGCCATGATCTATCACAAAAAACGCAAGAAGTTTACCAGAGTCTTCTTTATTCTATTCATTGCAATCCTATTTATTGTCGGCTTCAAATTGGCATGGCACGTCGGTTCATCAACGGTGGAGTTGGTGCCGGCATCATCTGCTAGACTTGCAGAGACCTATAGGACGCTTCCTGCTGTGCCTAATCCAAATAAAACGTATCGGATCGTAATCGATCCCGGTCATGGGGGAAAAGATCCGGGAGCTACCGGAGTAAGCGGTGCATATGAGAAAGCGTTCAATCTATCTCTTGCCGGGCGGGTTGTTGACCTCCTGGAGGAGGACCCTTTGTTTGAACCTCTCTTGACACGTTCGGATGATCAATTCGTTGAATTGGATGAACGGGCAGCCAAGGCGAATGATTGGAATGCGGATGTGATGATTTCCATTCATGGCAATACCTATACGGACCCCATGACATCGGGCACGGAAACCATGTACCGACACGAGGACAGCATCCCCTTGGCCCAAACCCTTCAGGAGCATTTGGTGAAGGGAATTGGCCTTCGTGATCGCGGGATCAAGGAAGAACAGTTAAAAGTGCTATCTACGCCCACGATGCCGGCAGTGCTTATCGAAGTTGGATATCTCACCAATGCGGAGGATGAGCGTTTCCTGCTGAGCAATGAAGGCCAAGATCTTGCCGCACAAGCTATTGTTGATGGGCTCAAGGACTATTTTGCGGAATCGCAGGAACTCTCGCTTGGACACCAAGCAAACGGTGAATCAGTTGAAAGATCACCCGGCACTCCGCAAAGCGGGAATCAGTCTATGGAGAAAAAGGTGTATTTTAATGGATCAGCCCAGGACGGTAAACAGGTCGCACTTACATTCGATGATGGACCGGATGCCATGGTTACGCCCAAAATCCTTGATATCCTGAAGGAAAACGATATTAAAGCCACCTTTTTCATTCTGGGAAACCGGGCTGAAGCCCATCCTGAGACTGTGCGGAGGATTAAAGAGGAAGGTCATGCCATAGGAAATCATTCCTGGTCACATCCCAACTTTACTGAATTATCGATGGAGGAAGCGCTGAATCAGGTGAAGAATACGCAGGATGAACTGAACGACATTATCGGCTATCGTCCATCCTTGTTTCGGCCGCCTTATGGCGCTTTGGATGAGGACAAAGAGGAGGCCATACAAAATATGGATTTAGCGATCGTGAACTGGTCCGTGGACACGATGGATTGGTCAGGTCTGCCCGCACAGGAGATCATGGGAATCATCCACAAGCAGTTGAAGCCTGGAGGCATCATTCTTCAGCATACCGCAAACGGCAAGAACCATCTTGCCAACACGCTGGAGGCACTGGAGCTGTTAATACCGGATTTGAAAGATCAAGGCTACTCATTCGTCACGGTCCCGGAACTGCTGCATTTGCCTGAATCGCAGTCTTAGCAAGCCTGTAACGGATCAGACTTATCATTTGTCAACGGTATATGCTAAAATCGATTCATCAAATAGGCCTATGGAATAAGAATGGAGACTTCATGAAAAAAACAAAAATTCTCATAATCGAAGATGAGGGGCCGATTGCCGACTTGCTTGCCTATGGTCTCAACATGGAGGGGTTCGAAACCTGTATTGCGGCCAGCGGAGCTGCGGGCTTAAGGGAGCTTGAGTCATTTCATCCCGATCTGCTCCTTCTGGATTGGATGCTGCCCGATAAGAGCGGACTCGATATATGCAAAAAAGTAACCGCGAACTATAACCTTCCCATATTCATGATAACCGCTAAATCCGACATCACGGATAAAGTGCTCGGACTTGAATTTGGTGCCGATGACTATATCACAAAGCCGTTTGATTTACGGGAGGTTGTTGCCCGAATTCGTACGATTCTCCGGCGGCTGGACCAAGCGAATCACGGGGATAGGGAAGTGGCTCAGGAGGCCGTGATCCGTGTTAAAGGCATCGAGATCGTAACGGAGGAGCGACTGGTCAAGAAAGACGGAAGGCTGGTTGATCTAACACCGAAGGAATTTGACCTGCTCATGACCTTGTACGGTCACCGGGGGAAGATTTACACGCGTTCGGAACTGCTGGATTTGGTTTGGGGTTATGATTTTATTGGGGATACACGGACCGTGGATACGCATATTCAAAGGCTCCGTAAAAAGCTGGATGCCAGCGATTTGATCACAACTGTATTCGGCATCGGTTATAAATTCGAGAAGCAGGCGGAATAAGAGATGATCCGGACCATCAGAGCCAAGTTTATTGTTGGTTTTTTTCTGATCTTCTGCCTCTCGTTCCTCGTACTCAATCAGACCGTGAAGGAGATCATTCGGACAAGCAATCAAAAGATCGTAACGTCGGATCTGGTCGGACTCAAAAACAACAGCAATATATACGTAAGGCAAGCATTTCTTATCAACCATTTCACGAACAATAAGCTTTATTTCGGACAGATGGCCGAGGAAATGGTGAATGATTTGAATCATGCGACATCAAGCCATGTTAGTGCTTACACCGTAGATGGCAAGTTATTGTTCTCATCAGACCAGAGAGAGTTCTCTGGACAGTCGGACGAGGATCTCCGGCAAGCGATCGAGGGTAAAACGGCTTATACCATCACTTATGGCCGGAATAGCGGAACAGTTCTATATTCATACCCGGTTATCATCGATGGAGTGAAGGTGGGCATCTTGAGATTTACCAAAGATTTCACCCTGCTCTATGAACAAAGTGGGCGCATCATGGACATCATTTTCTACATCGCGCTCGCCATATTTGGAGCGGCATTCCTATTCTCCTATATGCTATCCCGGCATATCACCATTCCATTAGTGAAGTTGACCCGGGCTTCCACGGAAGTGAAGAACGGGAATCTCGATGTTCGAATCCCGTTCCGGCGAAGAGATGAAATTGGCGAGTTGGCTCTGAATTTCAATGACATGATTGACCAGATCGGAAGCCAGATTTCCACGATTGAGGGTGATCGGGATCGCCTTCAGGAGCTTAACGATCAGGAAAAACGTTTTTTCGACAATGTCACCCATGAGCTTAAGACGCCACTGACGTCCATTCTTGGTTATGCCGAGATTATTCGGGAGAAAGGGGATGACGACCGGGAGTTCTTCGATAAGGGCATGAATCACATTGTTGAAGAGAGCCGGCGGCTGCATAACATGGTGCTAAGGCTGCTGGAAGTATCCCGCAGAGCTTCGGACGACCGTGAATTCGAAAAGGTGGATGCGGGTCAAATTTTGCACGACGTTAGCGATTCCATGTCCTTCCGTGCCAAGCGTTATAAGAAGCGCATCATCTGCCAGACGGATGAACATTTGTATGTAAACGGACAACCGGACAGGCTGCGCCAGCTGTTCATCAACCTGCTGGACAATGCGATCAAATACAGCTCTCCCCAATCGGAGATTTCTGCTAAGGCCGAACTGGACTCCGGACTCGTTCGCTTTATTTTTGACAATCCGGGTGAACCGATCCCACCTGACCAGCTTGAGCACCTGTTTCAGCCTTTCTATTCGGCGGGCCATAAGTTCATGGAAGAAGGCAGTGTCGGTCTGGGTCTCAGTATCGCCAAATCGATCGTCGACGACCATGGAGGGACCATCCGCCTAGTCAGCCGGGACGGACAGATCATGGTTTACGTGGAACTACCTTACTTCAGGGAGGAGAGATCATGATGAAACGGAAACGATTTGCAGGTTTGTCCGTGCTGCTTGCAATCATCCTCCTCTTGTCCGGATGTGAGGGAGGTCTGCGGTCGGAGACCATCGTTATTCCGAGCTCGGAAGATGAGCAAGTTACCGATTCGGGCAGTGCCCCATTCCAAGTAAAAACGATATATCGTCTTCCGATTTCGGACACGAAGGACGATCAATTGCTTGGTTGGGAGGATTCAGGATCCGTTCTCGGTCTTTTTCAGGCCCCCGACTCAAAGATGCGCTTGTCGCAATATCTGCTGCAGCGGCTTTCACCGCCGTATGAAAAATTCGAGACGCTGCAAGGCGTGGACGCTGATCATTGGAATCTCGAACTGTCGCCAAACGGCAAATATATCGCCGGTATTAAGAAGACAAAGGACGGCAATGTATTGAAGTTGATATCGCTTTCTGATGGACGGGAAACCATCATGGCCACCATAAAGCCCCGTGATGATCTGCTCTTGACAGAGCTCACTTGGTCGGATAACAGCAGATACATCTCTTATCTCGTCACAGACGTCGCTGCAGATGTCGCTTCAGGCCCCGTCAGTGGACAAACCGATGTAGGTGTCGCCACAAACCCCGTTGTCAAAATGGCCGTGTATGACACAACCGCCCGGCAAGTCAAGGTCTATCCGCTGAAGGGCCTCCGAAACACAGGCAGCTTCTCCGAGGTGAAAATGTCGGACGATGGACAAAGCGCACTGATTGTGGTGCAAAATGAACGGACCATTAGTATCAGCATGGGGACGATAAACGGAAGCAGCTTTCATATCGAATACGAGCATCAGGCGGGCGGTGATCAGATGGCATGGCTTAATAAAGATCAGTTTGTCTTCCTTGGAACGGAAGGCGAGATCTATGAGTACGATCGACGAAACATGGCTCTCTCTGTCCTGCTGGAGAGGGTTCTTAGCTTTCAATTATCGCAAGACAGGAAGTATATTGCTTATTCCCAGAAAGACGACAACGATACAATCTCAATTTTTGCAGGAAAGCTTCAAGGAAACAACGTCCTGTACAAAGAATCGGTCTATCAGGGCGTCTTCCCGTCGGTAATGTATTGGAGTCCGCATAATGACAGTCTTCTGGTAAATGGGCGAAAAATATATTCCACTTCAAGACAACAAACGAATCCGGAGCCAAGTGTCGTCTCGTATAATCAACCGTTTATTATTAAGTTTCAATAGCTAACCTAACCCTTCAAAGTGGATAGTAACCTTATTTGCGGCAGACTGAACGAAATATCGTTCAGTCTGCCGTCTTTTTTTAAGATATTAGCATTTATATGTTTGTGGGGTTATTTCAGAGACAATTTGTTTACAAGTAGGTGAAGTTTCGGAGACATCTTTACTTTATATTTGGAAAAGTCAGCCAAGATAGTTTCAATTAAAGAAAGGTGAGTCATTGATGAAGAAAATAGGCTGGATATGGATTTGTCTAATCCTCTGTCTCTCCGCCTGCAGTGGGGCTCAGGGGAACAAAGGCGAAATGGCAATGAAAGGAGCGACAGCGGCGCAAGACGGAAATACGAAAGAAAGTGTGGATTCAAAAGGACATGTGAAGCTCGTGTTCTCGACTTTTTATCTGAGCAATTACATGCAGACGGCTGTGAAGAAGTATGAGAAACTGCATCCCAACATCGAGATTGAGCTGCAGGCTACACCTTCTGAGGGGAAGGATCTCGACGAGGTATCTGCAAATATTGAAAAATTCGTTACCTCCTCGAACACATCCATCTTGGCCGGCAAAGGTCCCGATCTGATTGAGCTTGATATGCTCCCGGCAGATAAATATGTAAGCCGTCATCTGCTTGTCAATCTAAGCGACATGATGGAGATGGATTCATCGCTTCAGACGAAAGATTATTTCACCAACATCTTGGACAACTCGAAGATTGACGGGGGACTTTACGGGATGCCGCTTTATTTCTCCCTTGCCGGTTTGATTGGCGATGAGGATGCCCTCGGAAAGAGCGGAGTCAAGATCGATGACAGCAGTTGGACATGGAGCGATTTTACGGATATTGCCAAGCAATTGACACAGAAAGGCGAGTACAAGAATGCGCTCATTAGCGAACCGCATTATATGTTGAGCGAGATGGTCGCTGAAAACTACCGCCAGCTCGTCACAGAAGGAAACGGGAAAGCCAATTTCGATTCGGTGCGCTTTGCCGGGTTAATGCGGCAGATCAAAACGATGTTCGATGATGGCTTACTTTACGACATGGTTACAGATGGCGGTGGCAGAGGCAGCGAAACTGCCAGGAATGCCAAAGCTTATTTCAACGAAGAAACCATCAGTTCCCTCCGAGGGTATCTGTTGAACAATTTCGCCGAGCATACCAAGCTGTATGCCAAACCGCATCCGCAAGATGTGGGGGCTGGAGGTTATTTTAAAAACTTCGGAATGATCGGGATTAACGCAAGCTCGCCTCATAAGAAAGAAGCCTGGGACTTTATCAAATTTCTCATAGAGGATGAGGCACAGTCTTATAACGATGTGTATGATCAAAGCCCTGGTTTTCCAATTAACAGAATTGCCTACGAAAAACAGCTGAAGCAGCTAAAAGACGAAGGAACGATTCATGAGGCTGATCTTCCCGCGGTCAAGGTTGACAATGCATCGCTGGACCAACTGGACGCCTATATTACGGGAGCCGTTCATTCCACCGAGAAACAGTCCAAGATTGATGAGATCATTTCCAATGAATCAAAGTCTTTCTTCAGCGGACAGAAATCAGCGGACATTGTCGCGAAACAAGTTCAGAACAAGATCAATCTATATCTCAACGAATGAAACGATGAGGAGAATCGTCATATGAAGAAAATCGGGTTAGGATTATTGGTTAGCTGTTTTATAGCCTTCTCTTTAACCGCTTGCGGTAGTGGAAGCCCAACAGGGGCAGCATCATCAGCGGGAACCAGCGGCGGCAATGAAGCGTCCGCAGGTACAAACGACGGTGGTTCGGTGCAGAGCACAACTCAGAATGATGAATCAGCCTCCGGTGGCAAAAAGACCATCGTCTTTTCGATGTTTTTCCCAGATGAACTGTTTCAGGAAGCAAAGAAGAATTACGAACAGCTTCATCCGAATATCGAAATCAAGCTGCAGACGGGTTATACCGACGATTCGCACATGGAGGCGGATGAGGAGAAGTTCGTCAAGAATACGAATACGGCGATGCTGGCAGGCAAAGGCCCCGATCTGCTCCAATCGGGTGAATATGTGAATATTCTGCCCACTGATAACTACGTTAAACATCATCTGCTGGTTGATCTCGGTGAATGGATGGACAAGGATTCCACCTTCCGAAAGGAAGATTATTTCGGTAATATCCTGGACAATTCTCGAACCGGCAAAGGACTTTACAGCATGCCGCTCGCATTCTTTCTGGAAGGCTTTGCCGGAGATGCAGATGCCATCGCGCAAACCGGGATTCAGATTAACGACAAAACCTGGTCCTGGAACGATTTTATAAATACCGCAAATCAGCTGGCGGCGGCTTCCAAGGTATACCCATCAGCGCTGGTATCTGGTGGACCCGAAAACCTGTTGGCAGACATTGCACTTGACAATTATTCCTTATTTGTGGATACGGAGAGCCGCAAGGGCAATTTCGAATCGGCCACCTTTACCGCTCTGATGAACCAGGTGAAGTCCATGTACGACAATCATATCGTGACCACGGATCCTCGGAGCAAGGCTTATTTCAGAACCATCCATATCAACTCTCCTTGGGACTATCTCGTATCTCTAAGGGAATACGGCGAGAATATGAAGTATTACATGAAGCCTCATGCCCAGGAAACGACAGCCGGCGGTTATTTCCGGCCTTACAAGAGCATCTCCATGAATGCGAACTCCAAAGTGAAGGAGGAAGCGTGGGATTTCATAAAATTCATGATGTCCGGAGAAATCGAAACGCCTCCCACGAAGGCAGGATTTCCGATCAACAAGAAATCATTTGCCAATCAGATCAAGCAATTGAAGGAAGAAGGAACGGTTAAAGCCTATGAGGAAGGCCCGCTGCAAGGAATGGCGATCAAAGTCGATCAGGCCAAGCTGGACCAACTGGAGAGTTTGGTGGGTGGAGCCACTCATCAGGTCGAGATCAAGTCCGCCAAAGTGAATGACATCATCGTAAATGAGTCCAAAGCCTTCTTTGCCGGACAGAAATCCGCAGATGATGTCGCGAAGCTCATCCAGAATAAAGTAACGACCTATCTGAATGAATAGAAGAAGTTTAAGGAGATGGATACGCAAAGACGGGATGAAGGCTTTATGGTTCTTGGCTCCCAGCCTGATCGGCTTTGCTTGCTTTTATATCATCCCGTTCATAATGGGCATTTACGAATCGTTCACGGACGGTTCATTGGGGGGCATATTAGTTGGCTTCGATAATTACAATGAAGTGCTGAGCAGCGGCTCCTTCCACAAGGCATCGGTAAATATGCTGATTTTTACCGGCATTGGCGTTCCGCTGGTCATCGCGTTGTCGCTCATTCTGGCATTACTGCTGAATCGGCCCTTGTTTATGCGCAATTGGCTTCGAACCTCCTTTATTATGCCGCTTGTCGTACCCGTCGCATCCGTTGTAATGATCTGGCAGATCCTCTTCGATTGGAACGGAACCTTAAATGCATGGCTGCACCATTTCCATAAAGAGAGGATCGACTGGATGCAATCGGATTGGTCGATGAGCGTGGTCATCCTCATGTATTTGTGGAAAAACATCGGCTACAACATGATTTTATTTCTGGCCGGACTTCAATCCATTCCGAAGGATTATTACGAGACGGCACGTGTTGAGGGCGCGGGGCGGATCCGTCAGTTGTTTCACATTACGCTAATCTATTTGACGCCTACAACATTCTTTGTCGTGCTGATCTCCATCATCAATTCTTTCAAGGTCTTTCGGGAGACGTATCTGCTTGCAGGCGATTATCCGTATGACCGGATCTATATGATGCAGCACTATATGAACAACATGTTCTCCTCGCTTGATATTCAGAAGCTGACGGCTGCAGCCACGCTGATGGTCGGCTTCATCATCATTCTGGTGACGGGACTATTGAGCGTTGAGCGCCGATTTCGGGATAACTTGGAGTGACCAAAGGGAGGCTCATCATGAAAAATATACGGTGGATTCCAAAGCTGGTACTGACGCTGCTGCTCGGATTGTTAGCCGTTGTCATGCTGGTACCGATTCTGCTTACCTTTACGAACTCCCTGATGACGGAGCAAGAGATTGGGCGGAATTACAACCTTCTGGGGCAGATGATCGACGTTGCGAAGGGTGGCAAGGACGCGTTCGTCAATCTGAAGATTATTCCTGATTGGCTATCCTTTGGACAGTATGCCGAGGTACTGGTTCTAACCACAAAATTTCTAAGGATGTTCTGGAATTCCGTCGCCTTGGTCGTGCCGATTGTTGCCGGACAGGCGGTCGTCGCCTCGCTTGCGGCTTATGCCTTTGCCAAACTTCGCTTCATCGGAAGGGACAAGCTGTTCATGCTTTATTTAATGACCATGCTTATGCCGTTTCAGGTAACGCTTGTTCCGAATTATATCGTTATAGACAAGCTTGGACTTATGAACCATACCGCCGCCATTATTTTACCTGGCATCTTTGGAGCTTTTGGCGTCTTTATGATGCGACAATTCATGGCCCATATTCCCGGAGCGTATTCTGAAGCGGCCATGATGGACGGTGGAGGAGCATGGGTCATCTTCTGGCGTATTATCCTGCCGCTGGCGAAGCCTGGTCTGGCCGCGCTGACGGTTCTATTGTTCGTCGACTATTGGAACATGATCGAGCAGCCGCTCATATTTTTGCAAGATTCCTATAAACAGCCACTGTCTCTATATCTTGCACAGATTAACAAAGACGCACTGGGAATCGGTTTTGCCGCATCGGCATTGTATATGGCACCTATGATTCTGCTATTCCTGTATGCCGAGTCTTATTTTATTGAAGGCGTTCAATTGTCGGGCATAAAAGGTTAGTTTCAGTACTAGGAGTGATGGATATTGGAAGAGGTAATTTCCCGGTCAAGAAAACGCAAGGTTAGCATAACAGCCGGACTGTTCACAGGTCTTCTGCTTATACTGACTTTTGCAGGTAACACCCTACAAGCCTTGACGCTGCCTAAGGTAGTGATTACATCGGTAAACAAAGGCTCGCTGGTTCATTCCTATGTCGGACGATCGACGATAAATCCAAAGGAGGAGAGGGAACTTATCCAACCTTCGGGCTGGAAAGTCGATAAGGTGCTCGTTAAAAAAGGTGAGATGGTGCGTAAAGGACAAGTTCTTATACAATATGATGGCAGTGAGGTTAAGCAGCAGATTGCTGTGGAGCAGTCTGCTCTGAAGAAGCTGAATCTATCCATGGAACTTCTCGAATATAATGTCATTCAAGCGATGCAGGAGGAAGATGAGTCTCTTCTTATAAGTGCCACAAGCGCGTTCGAAACGGCAAAGCTTGATATTGCTGCACAACAGCAGCAGATCGAGAACCTGAAACATACGCTTTCAGTTAATCAGCAGATGGTAGCCCCTTTTGACGGTATCGTTATAGAGATTGGTGCGATGGAGGGATTAGGTTCTACCGGGAAACCGGATATTACGATGAGCCATTTGGCAAAAGGGTATGGGTTAGAAATGTATGTACCGTCAGGTATCGCTGCCACGCTGAGCGTAGGGGATGTTCTGGATAACATCATGCTTGAAGGCAAGGAAGAACCATCAATTACGGGTGAGATTGAAAGGATAGAAGAGGATATGAACTCACTCAGTCCCGATGTTGACGAAGACGCTGAGAAATCAAGCGGTTCCATGACACGTTTGTTCGTTAAACTAAAAGGGAGTGGGCTATCCGGTGGCGAACAAGTGAGGATCAGCATAGTCAAAACTAAGAGCAACGAAGGGATCCTCATACCGAATAAAGCCGTTCACAAGGACAGCGAGGGCGCTTATGTCTACACCATAAAAGAAACACAAGGCCCTCTCGGCAATGCATATTATGCTGTTCGCACGTCAATTCAAATTACCGATTCCAACAGCCATACCATTGCCGTTGGAGGTGGTCTATTCGATCAACAGGAAATCATTGTGGACAGCAGCGATCTAATTATGGATGGAGCACGTGTCAACGTTTATAACCAGAACTAACACCAGAATGTCGCCAGGGCTGAAAAATAGGATTGACAGGACAAACCAAAAGATGTTAAATTATCCGGCAACCAAAGCATGGTTTATGGGGTTTATATAGTGATAGGTGCTAAGCTTATCAATGAAGGGAATTTATTTATTATATATGTGCAATGGAGGGTGATATGAAAAATACGCTTATGAAAAAGCCCGAATTCCTTAGGTTTTCAAGACGGAATCGTGATGAGTGACAGGTCATGGCGAGTCTTTTTTGTTGTGGTTGCATTGATCGTACTGACTGGAGTCGTCTATTCATTGATTCAATCCAGTACTTCCTTTAAAGAGCTGATGAGCGATCAGGTTTATGATACAGAGAAGATTAGTTACATAAGAATTGAGAAAATGGGCAGTCCATACGATGATGAAAATAGTGTGGAAATTACCGACCCGGCCACTATAGATCGAATTATAAATAGCTTCTCTAATGCGAAATTGTGGAAAACTGAAAATTATGGAAGAGGTACGGAGTACATGATCTGGGTTAATGTCGAGTACACCCCCTTCGTCATATATTTTACAGAACCGAATATTATCAAGATATCTCCGAATAGAAGATTGCATAAAAAATATTCCTGGAGCTACAGGATGGTTAATGGCTATGACAAGTCGATCATTGAAGATCTCTTTAAGGAAGAGTAGAGGAAGATCACGATTCCCGGACATTATCGTAATTCTCATAACATTCTAATTTATTGAAAAGAAGAGGAACTAAACTATGAAGCTAAATGAACACAACTTGATCAAGATGCAAAATATCATCCAAGAGCACGAATTTGAACATGCAGCAGACTATTTGATCGAACATACTCGGCAAGGCATACGTTTATCCAAACAGGGAGAGGAGGACTATGCCAGCTCGTGCAATTCACGGATTGGCGGAGACCCCGATCTTCCTGAAGGAATGGAATGGCCGCTGACTTCGGATGGTACACCGATGACGTTTTTGGCACAGCTGCAGTTGAGGGATTTGGCAGCTCACGATGCCACGGCTTCACTTCCGCATAGCGGAGTTCTGTATTTCTTCGTTGGCGTTGATGAACCTGCTTATAACATTGAACACCGGGTGTTGTATCTGGCCGAGGATCAGACAGCGGCCGCTAGTCGATGCCGGGCGCCTGAGGGGACCGCGTTAGATGAAGAATTCGCAGGCTACCGTATTGAAGCAAGAGCCACACTTGAGCCCCCGAATTACGCTTATGTGGATGATGAGCTTGTCGAGGATGATGAGCATGATTTTGAATCTTACGAGGATCTGTGTCATCAATTGACGGGGCAGGATTCTGACGACATCGCGACGATCTTTGGCTACCCTTCTACCCAGCATGGAGATTGTGAGCACGAGGCTGCTTTAATGCTGTTAACGGGATCAGAGTACAATTACTCCATGGAGGCGGCTGTGCAGCAGATTGCCGATCATTGCGGCGGCAACGCGGAACAGGCTCAGCAGGAGATTCGGGATACACTGCTGCTGCTGGCCATCGATTCGGACGACGAAATAGGATTTTGCTGGTGGGATGCGGGTGAACTGCAATTTTTCATCCGAAAAGAGGACTTGCTGGCCAGAAATTTCGAACGCACGTATTGTTCGCTGTACTCAAGCTGAGCACAATATATGGGGGGATGATCCATGAAGGAGAAGGTCATTGAGGCATACGATAAGCTGGCTGGAGACTACGAAAGACATGTTGATTCGCAGAGCGGGCATAATGCTTATTACGAAAGGCCAGCCATGCTCAAAGTGTTACCGGCGGATATGGAGCAAATGACCGTCCTAGATGCTGGTTGTGCCGCAGGATGGTATACGGAGCAATTTATTATACGAGGGGCCAGGGTTACAGCGGTTGATCTGAGCCCGGCGATGGTAGAAGCCTGTAAGAGACGAGTCGGCAATGAAGCGACTGTATTTGCATGTGATATAACCGAAGACCTGCCCTTTGAAGATGAGGCGTTTGATCTTATCGTAAGTTCATTGACGCTTCACTACATCGAGGATTGGACGCCGACCTTTCGCGAATTTCAGCGAGTGCTGAAACCTGGTGGAAGTTTGATTTTCTCCGTTCATCATCCTTTTATGGATGTTAAACATTTTGACCGAACAGACTACTTTGCTCGTGAGTTATTGACGGAGGTTTGGAACAAACAGGAGTCTGGACCCGTAGAGGTTACTTTCTATAGAAGACCGATTCAAGAAATCATCAATGTAACTTCATCTCGGTTTAGAATCGAACAGATCGTTGAGCCGCAGCCCAGTTTAGCGCATTGGGACAATCCGGAAGCTGCGGAATGGGTGGCCAAATGGTTTGATCGCCTAATGACGAACCCTCATTTTCTGATTGTGAAAGCTAATAAATCGTAACTTGGAATCCATACGTATTCATAGGGGAACCGCGTCCATCGCGGTTCTTTTTGTGGTCATATGGCCTCCGTCATATATTTAATGGGCCGATTATTCCGAATAATGTCCGCTTTTCGTTTGCTGCATGGTTATATAGGTATCCAAGTTATTAGAGAGGAGGGGAAGAGTCATAAACGCTGAAACGATTGAAAAATATGTTCAACAGATTCAGGAAGGGCATGCCGAGGCGTTTATTCCTATCGTAAGTGAGTACCAGCGCCAAATCTATATTTACTGCTGCCGACTACTGGGTAGCGAACAGGAAGCAGAGGACGCAGTGCAGGAAATCTTCTTGAAGGCATACAAATCGATCACAAAGTATAAGCCTTCGGTCAGCTTTAATGCATGGTTATATAAGATCGCTTACCATCATTGTCTGAATGTAATTCACCGGCGGCAATTATCGCAGAAGCTGGGAAGATTGTGGAAAGGACAGATTTTCGCCGAAAGCGCAGAGCAGGAGTACTTAAGAGGGACATTCAGCGAACCGCTAAGGAGAGCACTGGTGGATCTTACGGTAGAGGACAGAAGCTTATTAATTCTGTATGCATTTCACGACAAGTCGTATGCAGAAATAAGTGAAATAACAGGAAAGACATCGGAAGCCGTCCGAAAAAAGATAACCCGAATCAGAATAAAACTGAAGGAAGCCATGAATAAATGGAAGGAGGAAGAACAATGGGAAACATCGTTGATCCAATCGAAGAGTTGAGGCAGCATTCTGTACCGGACAGTCATTTTCGTGATGTTGAATTTGTTTCAAGAGTCAGACAACATATTGAGGACGAGCAGCATAAAAGTCGTTCAGGATTCCGATCTTTCAAGCGAAAAACCGTAATGTCTATCATGATTTCGTCTGTATTACTAGTCTCGTTCACTGCATATGCAGCAACCGGGCATATTCAAATTTTTAATAGCAAAGGAGAAATTGTTCTAAAAACAGCCGATCCGTCGTCATCAGGGCTGCCAGCCAAACTGAGCAATCTACTGGAGGAATACAGAACGAGGGTAAGATCCATGCTGAAGCCCGGAGAGCTGGCCGCATATTACATCAAGGATGATTACATTAATAAGGACAACGGGTATGATACGGTAAATCCTATAAAATTTGAATATCATCCAAATGACTATCGTACCTATGAAGATTTTCAAAAGGAACTTGTTCGTACCTCGGCACCCAACCTAGAGATGCCTGGTTATCTTCCCAAAGGCGTGAAATTCGCTTATGGTCAAGTTTTTCCTTTTGGACCTGCACCTTCAGGAGAAAAGGATCGTGTAAAATACGTAGAATTAGAACAAAGATTGATGAATGAGGCCAATCCATCCAAGAGTGGAGATAAGCTGTTTGTAGAGAAGCTGGATTGGTCGAAGGCCTTCAACTCCATTGTATACCTATCCGATGGCAAGAGCGACACGGCTGTATCGATCATGGCAGCGTATGGTCAAGGTGCAAGCTTAACGAAGTCTCTTGATGCCTCTTCCGAGAAAATACAGCTGAAACATGTTGAAGCTATTTATCTCCAGAATGAGGCAGATGGAGATAGGATCAGTTGGTATGATAGTAAACAAAACATCGTATATACCATTATAGTAAATGTAAAAAGTCTAATGACTAAGAAAGATCTGAAGGCAATGGCAGAGAGTATGATTATTGACTAATGAGATGGATTTGAAATAGGATTCGATCGGTTGAAGATGAACTCTAAACATGAAAACTAGTCGAGTTTACGTGTATAATAGCTATTAGTTATATAATAGAAGCAATGAGTTATATCACATCAAAGGGGAGAAAATCACATGCAATGGAATGAAATTACGACAATAGAAGAATGGGAAACGATTCTGAAAAAATCTTCCGAGCGCGGCCAAGTTATTTTGAAGCATAGTACGACTTGTCCGGTTAGCTCAAATGCTCTTTCGGAGTTTGAATCTTACTTGAAAAAGGCGCCAAACGGCGATGTGGATTACACACTGGTTAAAGTCATTGAATCCCGCCCGGTTTCCAATAAAATTGCCGAGGATTTGAACGTAAAGCATGAATCGCCGCAAATTATCTACGTGAAGGATCAAATGAAATATTGGACGGCTTCACACTGGGCGGTTACGTCTGCGCACATATCAGCGGTATTAGACTGAATATCGGCATAGAGCTATTCATGAAAGTAAGGTGCAACAGATGAAAGAAATGGAAGAACTGACGTCGATAGACGCCATAGAACGGTTTATTGACAACCACACGTTCAGTTTTTTATACGTATCGAGACAAGATTGCAGTGTGTGCCATGCCATATTACCCAAGCTAAGAGTGCTGTTAGACCGGTTTCCGCGCATTTCATTGGGACATATCCAGGGCGAAGCAGTAGGGGAGATAGCCTCAAGATATTTGATTTTCACGGCACCGGCCCTTCTCTTGTTCGTTGAAGGAAAAGAGCTTCTGAGAGAAGATCGATTTGTACAGTTTGGCGCGTTAGAACGGAAATTGGAAAACTTGATGGATCTCCTTAGCTAGCTGCCTTTGTATCGAGTCATGATGGTATGAAGCTGAACTTATGAGTACAACAATTATTTAGGAACGTATCTTCTTGATTGAAAGCGAGTGTGGGGTATTTGAAGATAAGAGAGGCTAAGCTTGAGGATTACCCTGAGCTTAGGGAAATATTCTTGGCATCACGACGTGAAAATTTTCATTGGGCGGATGCAAACGAGATGGCGTTGGGCGATTTTGATAAGCAAACGGAAAAAGAATTTATACTATTGGCAGAGGAAAATACGATTATCCTTGGATTTACTGCGCTATATTTGCCAGACAACTTTATCCATCATTTATTCGTTCACCCGGATCATGCTGGCAAGGGAGTGGGTAGACAATTGCTTGATGCTGCGATTGAGAGCATGAGAAAGCCGATCCGATTGAAGTGTGTATCCGCAAATCACAAGGCGCTGAAATTCTACGAAAACAACGGCTGGGAAAGAGTGGTTGAGGAAGAGAAGCACGGCGAAAAGTATTGGGTTATGGAATTCAGATAACGCGTAGAAGAAAACTGGGAAACCAGTATTCAATGCAATTTATACTGAAGAGGACCGCGTAAATCGCGGTCTTTTTGCGTGCTCAAAATGATAGGAAACTACGTGCTGATTTCAAAAACTGAAGGAACATAAAAATTCGATTAATTGTCGAAAACAGGGGTTTTTTTGCAAGTTGTTGTTACTAAAGTATTAAAAATATTCGGATAAATGCCGATCTATAAATAGTACAAAAGATGCAATGGTTATGGAATCATAACGTGAATATGGATCTATTGAACTGGAATTTCACTTAACAAAACCATTTTGTGAAGTGAGCCTATGTCAGAATATTGATGGAGGGGGAACGCGGTTCATTCAAGATGAACATTTTTGAAAAATGTAATGTATTCATGAAAGATTGCGGAAATATTCAATGTTTCCAGGAAAGTAGGTGATGCGAACAGGTTCGCTAATGAAATCCCTATTTTATATGGAAAATACATAAGAGATATCAAAGGAGAGACACCAAGTGAGTGAGCCAAAAACGTTCTCAAAAGGACTGCGTTTTAAGAATCTGAGTATTGTTACAAGAAACATGTTATGGACGAGCCTGTATATCATTATTACAGGTGTTATCGTGATTGGTTCTAGCTATTATATCCAGGATTTCGTGCTAACGAAGCAGCTGCAATCCGATTCGGGAAAAATTATGGATACCTTGGTTAAGTCCGTATCGACGGAAGATGCTCAAGCAGTGAAAGGTCAAACCGACCGCAATGCGGATATCCAAAAAAAACTTACCAAAACGTTTGATGAACTATCTCTAAGTCATCCCAACATCGCACAAGGCTATATATTTGGACCGGAGCTCGAGGGTGGTAACAAGACCTCGATTATTGCCATGCCGACGGCAGTGCTTGATATGTTTGCCGAGGAAGATTTGAATCTGGGCGACTTATACGAACAACCGGAGATCCATGCCGACGCCGTGAGAGAGATGCTGAAAACGAAAAAAACCGTCTACACCAAAGGTTATACAGACAATTATGGTACCTGGATCACCGTGCTGCATCCTTTCCAGGATGCCAGCGGCGAAATTTTTGCTTACTTGGGAATCGACGTGGATGCAAGCTTAATCGATACCGGGAAGCAGACGTTGATCATCAATACGGTTTTTGCGCTGCTGATTACCTTGCTGATCGTATTAGTACTGCAGTACTTCACCATTAGACGTACCTTCGCACCGATCCAAGCATTAATGGGGGCGCTGGACAAGCTGAGCAAAGGTGACTTCACCGTCCAATTAAAAGCTGGCGATGATGAGCTGGGGCAGGTCAATGCCAAGTTCAATATGACCGTTAATCAAATTAATGAACTTGTCACAACGATCAAAACGGTATCGGAGCACTCTGCAGAGCAGTCTAAATTCCTCTTCTCGGCTGTGGAAGTCAATAATAACAAGTCTTCCGCCATTACTAAAAATATGGAGGAAATGTCGGAACGAGTTGCGCTGCAGAGCACTTCCATTACCGAAAGCGTGGTTTCACTTGAGGAAATCTCATCTGGCGTATCAACGATTGCCGGCAATACATCGGATCTTTCCGAGATATCCGTGCATATGAAGGAGCAATCGGAACGCGGTAATCACAATGTGGAGCAGGTGATCGAGCAGATGAATTCGATTGATCATTCGGTTAAAAACTCGGTGAATATCATCGAAAAGCTTCAGAACCGTTCAAATGAGATCGGTCAGATCGTGCAGGTTATTACCGAAATTTCCTCTCAGACAAATCTGTTATCACTCAATGCCGGAATCGAAGCGGCAAGAGCGGGCGAAGAGGGCCGCGGTTTTGCTGTGGTCGCCAGCGAAGTTAAGAAACTTTCGGAGGAATCAAGAAAATCCGCAGACCAAATCATTGAATTGGTTCGATACATTCAGGATGAAACGGCATCTGCGGTAGAAGCCATCAGCGAAGGGGAACAAAACGTCGCCAAGGGAATTGAGGTTGTCAAAGAAACCGGTGAGCTGTTTAAAGGCATGCTGGTGGCAACCGATACAGTGACCAGTCAAATTCAAGAGGTGTCTGCAGCTACCCAGCAAATGGTTGCCGAGACCGAACAGATTACGGCAGCGATTAAACAACTGGCTGAGCTCGCAGAGAGAAACTCGTCTGTGTCGGGTGAGATCCGGATTAGTAGCCAGGAACAGCAGGCATCCTTTGCCAAAATCTTCGAGTCTGCGGAGCAGATTAACCAGGTTTCCGCTGAGCTGGAGGCCCTTGTAAACAAATTGCATGTGTAGTGTGTAGTACTACGAGGACAGAAACAGTAGAGAAAAAAGATGGAGCTGAAACCTTTGAATACAACATTGATGATCGAACAAGGCAAAGAATATTGGTTGAATGAACTGCAGCTACCTTTACCGGGATTCTATCTGTACACCGATGGTCCAGCGCATCTTCAGCAGCAAGAGCTTGATCATATGGTGATTAACCTTCATATCGAAACCGGTAAGATCAAGCAGTTCCACGATTCATATGACATGAAGGCATGGATGCTCACAAGCTATGTCGTATTTCTGTACCGAATGACTCACGATACCGATTTGCTGATCGGCGTGAACAATGAGAAGGGCAATCTCCTTCCGCTGAGAGTTAACTTAAGCGGTAGCGATTCATTCGCACAGATTTATGAGCAAGTTTCCGCCAAAATGGAGCAGATTGAAGGAAGCAGCTTTTCGCTTGAGGATATAGAAGGCTTCACCGGTCAATCGCTCACTCTCCAAACGGTCTATGGCAGTAACGGGAAGGGTTATGCCTATAGTTCCAGCGGGCTGAACTGGATGGTTCAGGAAGAGAAGAAGGACGAGTGGACACTCTATGTATCCTATGCACGGCCTTTGTATAAAGAAGAAACGATCGGAAAATTCAGTAGGCATTTTGAGCTGCTTGCTTGCGCGGCTCTTGAGCATGCGGACATGCCGGTTAGCCGTTTGCCTATGCTGACAGAAGAGGACCGGAACGCGTACACAATTCTCAATGACACGAAGCAGGATCTGCCGGAAGATCCTACCATTGTGTCAATGCTCGCTTCCATTGTGAAGAAATTTCCAGAGAGAATTGCACTATCGTCGGATCATGAGCAAGTCACGTATGAACAGCTTGACCGGTTGTCAAACCAAATCTCACATATGCTTCTAGACAAGGGGCTGCGTAAAGGCCAATTCGTCTCGATATTTATGAAGAGGGGCCTGGATACGGTTGTTAGTATGCTCGGTGTGCTCAAGGCCGGTGGAGCCTATATCCCGCTGGATCCATCACATCCAGATGAAAGAAATGCCTATATTATCGAGGATACCGAATCGGCGATCATTCTTACACATCAGGATTTCACAGCAAAGCTGGATGGGCTCCTGGCAGGTTTTCAACCGAAGCCAGAATACTTCTGTCTTGATGATAAATTCCTTTCATACTCGGATGAAGCCTGTGGTGTCCGCGTTGAAGGTGATGATTTGGCTTATATCATCTATACCTCTGGTTCGACGGGCAAACCGAAAGGCGCTTTAATCGCCCATCAAGGTGTCGTGAACTTGGCACTGGCCAATCAAGAGAAATTACAGATGAGTGAACAAGATATCATTCTTCAATATTCCACCTTCAGCTTTGATGCTTCCGTTTACGATATATTCGGATCGCTGGCTTGCGGTTCACGACTGCATCTTCTCTCCGATGAGCAGCGTTTCTCCATAGACGCCTTTACGGAGGCTGTGGCAGATACCAAAGCAACTCGAGTTGCGATATTGCCTACGGTGTTTTTTAACCAATTGGCAGCGTATTTGCCTATGGAAGATACTCACAAATACCGCAACGTTAAAACAATCGTGGTTGGTGGAGAAGCTTTGGCCGGAGAAACCGTTCGTATGTTCCAGAAGAAGCTGCAGATTCCAATCGTGAATCTGTACGGCCCAACGGAAACGACGGTTGTAGCAACAGGGCATGTCGTGGATTATGCGGTTCCGGACGATCTGGCCACCGTGTATATCGGGACGCCATTTGCCAACTATGAATTGTATATTGTGAATGAACATAATGAGTTATGTCCAACCTGCGTAACCGGAGAGCTGCTGATCTGCTCGGTCGGCGTAGCCAAAGGGTATCTGAATCAGCCTGAGAAAACCAAAGAAGCCTTTATTCTGGACCCGTTAACACCGGAATCCGGGAAACAATACTACCGATCCGGAGATTTGGTTCGCCTGCTGCCGAACGGACAAGTAGAATACCGGGGACGAAAAGATTCACAGGTGAAGATCAGAGGCTTCCGGATCGAGATTGGAGAGATCGAGGATAATCTGGCGAAGCATGAAAGCGTAAAGGATATCGCGGTCATTCCGAGAATGGACGAGGACGGAACCAAAATGTTAGCGGCATTCTATACAACCCATGATGGACAGGCAGCTTCTGCTAAGGATTTGGTGCAATTTTTAAGTCAGAAAGTACCTAGTTACATGGTTCCTAAATACATGTGTTTTGTAGAAGAGATGCCACTATCCCCGACCGGTAAGATTGATCGTAAGAAGCTGGCATTGTACGAATTGTCGATGGAGATGGAAGAGGATGACTCCCACTACGAGGCACCGGTTAATGATATTCAGCGGGATATTGCTGCAGCCTGGGAAAGAGCACTCGGACAAACCAAAATCGGCATCCATGACGATTTCTTCGATATTGGCGGTTATTCTCTGAAAATCCTGGAGATTCTAGTGCTTCTTAAGCCGCAATATCCACAGTTGAAGATCAATGATTTCTTTGTTTATCCGACGATTGCAAAATTGGCGGAGAGAGTAGAGGAACTGGGTCAGCAGACGATTCCATCCGATCAAACAGAGAATAGGGATCTTCCTATTCAGGATTTGGCTGAGTATCCGACCTCATTCCCTATCAACCAGGGTTCGGGACAACCTATCTATACCCAGCAGCATATTTTGCTGACAGGCGCGACGGGATATTTGGGATCACATCTGCTGAATGAACTGCTGAAACAATCGACCGCTACCGTGTACTGCCTAGTTCGACCGTCGAAGCTGATGGAGCCCTATGCTCGCCTTGAGCAGATCATGACCGGATATTTTGGCGAAGAGGTCAAGACTCGTATGGATAAAAGGGTGATCGCGATTCAGGGCGACTTGGAGCAGGAGTTTCTCGGGCTCGGAGCACAAGACCGTGCATTGATTGAAGCGCGCATCGATTCCATCATTCATTGCGGAGCTGAAGTGAAGCATTTTGGCGATTCCGACTATTTTGCGCGAGTGAATGTGGAGAGTACGGACCGCTTGTTGGCTTTGGCTCAGAGAAGACCTCATATCCGATTCCACTTTATATCTACGCTTGGGATCCCTGAAGATTTGGCACTGGGTGGTCAATGGGATGCCATCGTTGCTGGAACGGGATATGAAGAGTCGATCATCGAGAATGTCTATACGAACAGCAAGCTGGAGGCAGAGAAGCTGGTCATTAAAGCCGGTGCAGATAGAGGAATCCCGGCAGCGGTTTATCGCGTGGGGAATCTGTCTTGTAACTCGGAGAACGGAATATTCCAGAAAAACATCGATAACAACGCTTTTTACCGCATGCTGAAAGCGATGCTGCTGTTGAAGAAAGCACCTGGCGTGAGATGGGAAGTGGATATTACGCCGATTAACTATGCCGGGGAAGCCATTACCGCTCTGCTGCTTCAGCAAGAAACGGTCGGGCGAGTGTTTCATATCTGCAACCCGGTTGCCATTCCTTATGAGGACATGGTGGGGCATTTTAAAGCCTATGGATATGACATTTCAGTGATGGACTGGAAGGCATACGAGGCATGGTTATTGGATCCGCAGCAGCCGAAGGATAAGGAAGGCCTTGAGCTGGCGATGGCACAGTTCGAAGGCGACGGAGCGAAGAATTCCATCTACCGGTATACTTGTCCGCAAACATCGGAATTCCTTAAGCACACGGGGGTAAAATGTGCTGTACCGGACAAGCTGTTATTTGAAAAAATGATAGAGTATGCCGCTGGTATTGGATATTTCGTGAAACCGGAGTAACGATATGTAGGCAAGAAGCATGAAACCGCGAGAAGCTCTCGCGGTTTTTTTGTGGTCAGGATCAGGCATCGCTGGCAAATATTTTTTTTTGAAACGTGAGTGTGGTACGATCATACTGATTTAAGTCCAGTAACACCAAATGAGGTGGCCTATGAATCACGAACATTGGAAGCAGGCAGAAACTGCACTGGCTTGTATGGAAGTTACCAAGAACGGTGATAACGACCCTGTCACGATTGAAGGCGAATCGGATGACCTGCGCTGCATCGGAATCGGTACGGATGCTGCAGTATTCGTATACGAACCTTTGCCGGCCTACGCGTTCAAACTGTATGCTGCGGAGGCGCTACCTAAGAAAGAAGCGGAGATTAAGGTCTATCAAGAGCTGGTGGGCAGCCCCTATTTCCCTGCATTTTATGGGGCAGGTGAGCGTTATGTGGCGATTAGCCATGAATCTGGATTAACCCTGTATGACTGTTTGCTCTATGGTGTGTCCGTTCCAAGGCAGGTCATCGATGATGTCGAGGCAGCACGATCCTTTGTGCGGAGCAAGGGCTTAAACCCGCGGGATATTCATTTGAAGAATGTACTGCTGCAGGAAGGCAGAGGGAAGGTGCTCGATGTATCGGAGTATATTCAGGAAGGAAACGACAAGCGATGGGAGCATCTTATGTGGGCCTACGACAACGTATATCCGCTGCTTGAGGGCAAGAAGCTGCCGCTTTGGGTATTGGAGGCCGTGAAGAACGGATATTACCGTCTTGATCCATCCAGTGTGAATATGCAGGAATTTGCAGACCGGATTGGGCGACTGTTCTTCAGAAAATAGGAGAATGGGACCCATTCGAAACAGGTAAGAGCGCATTCCCCTCTTAACAAACGAAACGAAGCAAAGTGCTATCTTCAGAACATATTTGACGGATTCAATCCTCTTGAAGCTGTAACTGCTCCAGGGGGATTTTTGTATTTAGAAGATACTCCAGTCCATCTCGCGGGATATGGACTGGAGTAAATGTACGCCGGCATAGCTGTTGCCTTTATTATTCAATGCAGGGCCTACTACGCCGATGCCATAACGTCCCGGCACAAAAGTTAAAATGCCCCCTGAAACGCCGCTCTTGGCGGGTAAGCCTACCTGAATGGCGAATTCTCCTGATGCGTTGTACATGCCACATGTCGTCATGAACGTCTTGGCGATTTGAACATATCTTCTCGGTATGAGCGCTTTGCCGGTTAGCGGATCCGAACCGTTGCAGGCTAGCACCAATGCCATTCTGGCTAAATCGGCGCAATCCACAGCGATGGAGCAGTGCCGAAAATACACCTCTAACACCTTTTCAACATCTCCGCTGAGAACCCCGTTTTCCTTTAGAAAGAATGCTATAGAGCGATTCAGATTCCCGGTATCCGATTCGGAGCGGTAAACGCCCAAGTCATATTCCAAATCAGTGTTGCCCGCTAGCTCTTTAAGGAACTGAAGAATTCGGTCGGATTTCTCGTTCGGGCTGTCTCCGCGAATTAAGGAAGAAACGGTAATCGCGCCTGCGTTAATCATCGGATTGAAGGGAATGCCGGGTCTGACTAACTCCAGCTTCAGCATGGAATTGAAGTTGTCTCCGGTCGGCTCCATGCCGACCTTGCTAAAGACGGCATCCTCTCCATTGTCCATCAGCGCCAATATCAGCGTAAACACTTTGGAGATGCTCTGCATCGTAAAACGCAGCCCGCAGTCCCCGGCGGTGACGGATTCACCCTGGGGGTTCATTAAGGTGATACCCAAAGCATCATGGGGAGCTTTGGACAGCTCGGGGATGTAGGAGGCGACTTTACCTCTGCCGACACATGGTAAGCTGGCTTCCAGCCAGCCGGGGAGCTGCTGCCGGATGGTTTCGATTTCGGGTGACATCATGTAGTAAACCCCTTTCTTGGATTCTAGTTAGCCAGCAGTTGAATGACATTAGTGACGATGAACCAAGCGGATTTTGAGACGTTGGATGACGAAAGATTGGGATGGGCTTGTGTGGAATCAACGCTTCTAGGTATCCGCGGAAAAAAGCTTCCGTCAAATCACAGGCGATTTCAAGTTTGAACAGAAGCCAACAGGCTTTGTGCATGTTCTGGGTGTTTTATGACCACGCCAAGGATTCAGAAAGCGTGTAGTACGCATGAGATTTAATGAGATCGCTCCCGATAGCTTGAAACGAATCAGGTTGTTCATTCGTTCGAACCCGCAGGATTTTGTGGTGTTAAAGGAAGAATAGTCCGAAGACTTAAATAATAGAACGTTATAGCCCGCCATGACCGTCCATGCAGCGGGTTTTTGTTTTGTTCTGAGCCAGCATGTTTGTGTAAGTGCACTCAACAAGTTTGTTAAGCTTTATGTAAGGTTCGTATAAAAATCGTGTAAGGTTCGCCTTCTATAATTACATCTGTGCTTAACTAACGATGACTTGAAGGAGAACGCGATATGACAACCATATTACAAGCAAAACATGTAGAAAAAACATTTGGTATTCAAGGAAATCAATATACGGCATTGCAAGACATCAATCTTGAAATTCAGGAAGGTGAGTTTGTCGGTATTATGGGACCTTCCGGGGCAGGCAAATCCACGCTGCTGAATATTTTCTCGACGATCGATACACCGTCGGCAGGGGATATTACCATTGCCGGACAACATATCGTATCGATGAACGAGGAGCAGCTATCGGATTTTCGCCGGAATCAGCTAGGATTTATCTTTCAGGACTACAACCTGCTGGACACGCTCACCGTCAAAGAAAATATTTTGCTTCCCCTGGCATTGTCGAAGGTGCCTGCAGCCGAGATTGAAAAACGGGTGAACGAGATCGCCGATACGTTCGGGATTCGCGATATCTTAAACAAATATCCTTATCACATCTCGGGTGGTCAGAAGCAGCGTACCGCGGCCTCGCGCGCCATTGTTGCCAATCCGAGCCTCATATTGGCGGATGAACCGACAGGGGCTCTGGATTCCAAGTCGGCAACCAACCTGCTGCAAAGCTTAAAGAAACTGAATGAGATAGAGCGTGCCACCATCATGATGGTCACTCACGATGCTTATGCAGCAAGCTACTGCAAACGCGTCATTTTTATAAAAGACGGGCAGCTGTACCAGGAGCTTCATCGAGAAGACCAACTGCGCAAGGTGTTTTTTGATCAGATCCTGGAGGTACTGGCTGCACTTGGGGGTGAGCATGATGACACTGTTTAGCATAGCCAGAAAAAACATCCGCAAAAATTTCACCAATTACTTTTTATATTTTGCTTCGATGATTTTTAGTATCGTCATTTACTTCACTTTTGTTTCACTTAAATATGATACTGCGATTCAGTCCGCAACGGAGGGGTCGACAAAAATCAGCTCGGCCTTTAGCGGTGCCGCCGTTGTGCTGATCATCTTTGTGGCTATATTCATCTGGTACTCCAATTCCTTCTTTACTCGCAAGCGCAAGAAAGAAGTCGGATTGTATTCATTGCTCGGTGTTCGGAAGAAACAGATCGGCCGAATGTTATTTTATGAAAACTTTCTGATGGGTGTGCTGGCTCTACTGGCGGGGATTGCCCTGGGCTCCGTGCTGACGAGATTTTTTGTATCCCTGTTAATGAAGGTCATGGGATATGATGCGGTGTCGAATTTTTCTATATCGCCTGCGGCCATCATCAACACCGCCATTGTGTTTATGATCATTACGCTTATCACGTCACTGCAGGGTTACCGATTGATCTACCGGTTCAAATTGATTGAGTTGTTTCATGCGGATCAGGAGGGAGAACGGGAACCGAAGGCTTCATGGATCACCGCTGTATTGTCTCTGGTATTCATAGGCACCGGATATTGGCTTGCTCTGCAGAACCTGCTGGAATCCAAGGCTTGGGCGGCGATGGGATTCATGCTAACGCCACTCGTCATCCTGACGACGGTGATTATCGGAACATATCTGCTGTTCAGTACCCTGACCGTGACATTGTTGAAAATATCCAGAAATAACAAGAACCGATTCTGGAACGGGATGAACATGATTGGTGTCTCCCAGCTTCTATATCGCATCAAAGGCAATGCGCGCACGCTCACGATCATTGCCGTCCTTAGCGCGACAACACTTACTGCTGTTGGGACGGCTTACAGCTTTTATTACAGTAATGCAAGCAATGCCCAGCAAGCGAACCCCAACAGCATGATGTGGATCTCCCATGATAGCAGCGTGACCAAGCGAGCCGACGAGTTGATAGACTCAACTCCGCAGCACGAGCTGTTATATCATGCGTCCGTCCCTATCTTGGAAGTGGATGCTGATGTCAGTGGGCTGAACGATGTTTTTTCGCATGACATCCAATCATACAGCGTCATCTCCCAGCATGATTTTAACGAGCTGGCGAAGATGCAGGACCGCAAAGACACCATCACATTAAGCGGAGACGAGGCCGTTGCCTTGGACCCGGCCTATTACGAAGGAATTTCACCGACGTATGTGGGTTCTACGGTCTCGCTCAAAACAGACAAGCAGGAGCAGCCAATTACCTTTAAGGAATTGAAGAAATACAGCGTGCTGAACTTGGGTACAGTCTATTCTACTATCGTTATAAGCGATGAACGGTTTGCGCAATTGGAGAAACAAGCAAACACGATCATGCTGGAGGCCTATGGCATATCGAATCAAGACAAAGCGAAGCAACTGACGGAGGATCTCGAAGGCATCTTGCCGGAAAGCGCGTCATTTGCCAGCTATTATCAGGATTATGCGAGAGGAATGGAAGCGTCAGGCCTGTTGATTTTTATGGGAGGATTTCTGGGGCTTGTGTTCCTTACGGCGACTGGCAGCATCATATATTTCAAGCAATTAACCGAGGCAAATTCGGATAAGGCAAGATATCAGATATTAAACAAGATCGGCGTAAATCGGCGTGAGGTTAAAAAGAGCATAGCCCAGCAAGTGCTGTTCATCTTTGCTTTACCGCTCGTTGCCGGCATTGCCCACTGCGCTGTCGCACTTTCTGCGTTGTCCAAACTTCTGCATATGAATCTTGTGATTCCGGTCGTGATCTGTATGGCCGTCTATACCTGTGTTTATTTGATCTATTACGTCGTTACCGTTAGGTCCTACTATAAAATTGTAACCAAAACTAAATAACCTATCATAAAGGAGTATAGTCATGAAAAAAACGATGATCTTCGGCGGCATTCTTGTCGCCATCCTCATTGGATTTGTTGTATTTATTCAAAATGTGAACATTAACCGCATCGGGACGGATCAATATTATGTGCAAATTCAAGATGGAACCAAAGTGGAAGACAAAACGGATAACGGGGAGAAGTACATCTACTATGAGTACACCTTGGAAGGCTTCAACAAAGAAGGGAACGCGAAGACGTTAACCTTTAGGGCGAACAAAGAACTGCGAAAAGAAGCGTACTTGCGTTTATACGTCAAGGAAAAGGGTGTCAGTTCCTATCAAGAGGTACAGGCAAACGAGCTTCCGGAACCAGCCAAGGTGAAGCTGGAAACGTTAGGAAAATAAGGACGATATCAGAGGGAGAGAATAACATGACTCACGTAAAAGAAAAAACGACGATCCTATCGAAAAAGGCTATTATTGGCTCACTTGCATTGACATTGACTGCATGCCCGCTCATCAACGCGGGTCATGCAGCGGCAAAAGCAGGTACCCCGACTACAATTTCACAAGTCTCTGCGAGCGTTGAAGCGCATGCGCCGATTCAATATCATATTCAGGCGAGACTGAACGAGAAGAACATGACCATGCAGGCAAGCAGCATGGTTACCTATCGAAACACCAGTCAGGATACGTTGAATCAGCTGGTATTCCATACCTATGCCGATGCCAACCGTTCGAAATCGACTCAGACGTCCATGTTTAAACGATCGAACGAAGCAATCAGCAAGAACAATCCGGATAAGAAACCGGAAGATTTTCTCGGCGGCATTGATATTCAAGGAGTCAACGCTAACAGCCAAGCTCTCGAGTTCCATAATAAAGATCAGGCTTTGACAATTCAATTAAAGGAGCCCCTTCAACCGGGCGCAACGATATCGGTACATATGGACTTCTCTTTGAACATTCCGTATGGCTCGCAGCGCTTATCTTATTACCAGGATATTGTGAATGGCGCTCACTGGTTTCCGGTTTTGTCGGTCTATGACGAGGAGAAGCATCAATGGAATACAACCCCTTACAGTCCATCATTCGAAAGCGATTATTATACTTCTGCAGATTATGAAGTAGAGTTCAACGTTCCCGACGCTTATCAGGTGGCGATGCCAGGCACGATAACGACACGGAATAACGTGGAACCTGGCCGCAAGGTTGTTTCCACTGTTGCCAACAATACAAGGGAATTCGTATTTTTTGCCAGTCCCAATTTCAAAGTGGATAGTGTGACCCGCGACGGCTTGACGATCGAATATTTTTATTTTGATAACGAACCGGGAAAGAAACAGGTCATTGATCGGTATATCGATCAGGCATTTAAAGCAATAGCATTTTTTAGCGATAAATATGGTGCTTATCCTTATCCGGAATTCCGAATCGTCGAGTCTTACGTGGAGGGTGTGGCTATTGAATATTCACGGGTCATCCAGATGGGACAGGTTCACACCCAGGCCGATCCCGCGCAGGACACTGTATTCGTTCATGAAATCGCTCATCAGTGGTTCCACGCTCTAATCGGAAACGATTCGGAGAAGGAATCTTTCCTGGACGAAGGTTTTGCCGATTTTTCCAAGGTGTATTTTGCCGAGAAGCAGGGGGATAAGCTGAATGGTTTTAAATCCATTCAATTTGACGATTCCAAGATGGAGCTTGCCATTGCATCGACCAATGACGAGGTGGGGGATTTGGCTAGCCCGGTGTATTACGAGAAAGGTCGCCAAGCGATCTACCAATTGTACCGTTCCGTTGGCGAAGAGAAGTTTGACCGCTTTATGAAGGAATATTTCAAACGCTATGTATATAAAAATGCTACCATTGAGGGACTTCTCCAAACGATTGAAGACGTGCTCGGAAAAGAGGCGCGAAACGAAATGGCAACGGCTCTACATCAGCCGGGATTTGTTCTTAAGCCTGAATACCAACTGTCCGAAGAGGAGAAAACCGCATATATGCATGATCAGTTTCAATTGCTGTACCAATCAGCCCTTTCCCAAATTCCAGATTTGCCCTACGAAACGATGAGTCGCATCATGGAGAAGGCCCTTCAGGGAGAGCCATTATCGATCGTTCTGAGCGATCAAGTAAGCAATCATACACGCAAACAGCAAGAAGCCATGGTGAACCAGCTCACGATGCTTCTTGATATCAGCGGAGTGAAATATGACGTTATTCGGGATCGCCAGGTGTTGAAAACGAAATTGAAGAAGGAACTGGGGACAAGCAATCTGATCGTGATCGGCAACGGTAAAACGAACGGGGTGATCCAGGCCCTGAAGTCCGGTATCATCGAGCGGGTGAACAAAATGGGCTTTGCCTGGAAGGATACCATGAATCAACCGAGTGCTTCCGGGGCGTATGTGATCAAGCATCCATTCAATCAAAATCGCCTAATGCTGCACTATTTCTGGAATGGAGATCATGTAAGTGATGAGGTCTTCGAGACCTACATGGCGAAAATGCAGGAATCCCTTGGATTCACGAGCGCTTTCTATCAGTACTATGTGATGGACAAGAAGGGCAAGGTGGTGTTAGATAAACAAGAGGAGAACCCGCTATCGAAGTTTTTTGCGGAGGAGTAAGCTGGATGTATGTTTTCTTCCTGATGCTCCATACGCTGTTGAATAGCAGCCTGGCAGGAGGGAAAAATGTTGGTTATAGCAGGGGGTGAACGAATTGGCGTTTGATCAAAAGGTACTTGTCGTTGATGACGAGGCGGATATTGTCAGGCTTCTTCAAACCGTGCTGATCAAGGAAGGCATCGATCAGGTATATACCGCAGCAACAGCGGAAGCAGCATGGCTTGAATTCCAGAAGTGGCAGCCCGATCTTGTCATTCTGGATATCATGCTTCCGGACGGAGAAGGATACGAGGTATGCAAGAAAATACGCAGCGTCTCCAATGTTCCGATATTCTTCTTATCGGCCAAGACCGAAGAGATTGATAAAATCCTGGGTTTCGCCATCGGCGGCGACGACTATATTACCAAGCCCTTTAGTCCGAAGGAAGTGGCTTACCGGATCAAAGCCCGGTTTCGGAGACCGGAAGTTTCTGAGCATGAGGATAAACCGAATCGCGTGATTAAGAAAGGCCCCTTTGAATTAGATGAAGAGAAGGTGGAGCTGAAGAAGAACGGCAAGGTCATTCCACTAAAACCGAAAGAGCTGGGATTGCTTACGCTGCTGCTTAAACATCCGGGCCAGATCATCAGCAAGGAAAGTTTATATGATCAGGTATGGGGTGAGGAATTCTTCGGATTTGATAATACCGTGATGGTTCACATCAGGAGGCTGCGGGAGAAAATAGAAGAGGACCCTTCCAATCCCCGGTATCTCCTTACGGTAAAAGGCCTTGGGTATAAGTTTGTCGTAGAGGATGAATAAGGGATGAAGTGGAAGCTGACCGGCAGGTATCTGGTCTCCGTGGTTCTTATCGTCGTCATCGTTATTATTATGAACATCGTGGTGATTATCGGCTTATTCGTTCTACAATCGGTGAATGAGGATTTCCCGCTTTTAAATCGGCAAACCTCAGCAGAATCGATATCCAGATCCTTCCAGGAACATATCGTAATATCGGAATCGGGGGCTTCGATAAGCGAGAAGGGCAAGGAGATTTTGGAGAAGAATCAGGCATGGGTACAAATTCTGGATGAGGATGGTGGGGAAATCTACCGCTATCTTGCTCCGGAAGAAGCCAAAACAAAGTACGCCCCCATCGATATTGTGCAGATTTATAAGTATGTCGAGAAGGAAGTGCTTTCGACCGTCTTTATTGGCGAAAAGACAGGCTTCGAACATCGTTACAGTTACTTGATTGGATTTACGACTCCATACTTGGAGCGGCAAGTGTTAACCATCGATTCACGGAACTTCGCACAGATGTTTAAGGTATTTAGTGTGTCCATCATCATCGTTGACGGATTCATCGCCTTATGTATCGCTTATATCTTCAGCAAGCGGCTGACCAAACCCATGTTTATCTTAATTGACAGCATTAAGCGTTTGGCTAGCCGTAATTATAACGTCTATCATCAACCTAAAGGGATATATAAGGACGTGTTTGCCAATATCAATTTTTTGGCTCAAGAGCTGAAATCAAGCGAGAAGGAAAGAAAGAAATTGGATGCGATGAAGGAAGAATGGATCGGCAATATCTCGCATGATATCAAAACGCCTCTTGCTTCGATTCAAGGCTATGCGGAGATGATAAAGGACACGGAATATCAGTTCTCGATGGATGAAATACGGGATTATGCCGGGATCATCGAAGGAAAGTCCAAATATTTGCGAGACGTAATCGAGGACTTGAATCTGTCGACCCGCTTGAGGAATAAAAAGCTGACGTTGAATAAGAAAAATGTAAACCTCGTAAGCCTGGTACGCAATGTCGTGATCGATACCCTGAATGACCCGAGATACGCCAACCGGGACATTGATTTTAGCAGCAGTCATGAAGTCATTAAAATCGAGGTTGACGATATTCTGATACGTAGAGCAATCACCAATCTGATCTATAATGCGATAGTTCATAACCGTGAGGATATTTCGATCAAGGTCCAGGTCGAGAAGAATGAAGAGCATATCCTGATTCGTGTGGAGGATAATGGAAAAGGCATTAAGCAGGAGGAGCTCGGAAGAATCTTCGATCGATATTACCGTGGGACCAATACGGGGGAACTCCATAAAGGGTCAGGTCTTGGCATGGCTATTACACATGACATTGTGATCGCGCATGGAGGACATATTCAGGTTCATAGCACGCTTGGCCACGGCACGGTTATGGAAATCAAACTGGTTCGGAACAGCGCCGATATGAATGAGGGTTTTCCCACGGTTAGGGACCAGGGTCAGGAGTAAAAACACGCAAAAGGGATACACTACCGCAAAAGGAGTGTATCGCTTATGAAACTGCTTGTTAAGTTATTGGTGCATGGAGTTTTGATTACGGCACTGCTGGTTGCACTTACCGATGCTTCGTTCACAGGGGCTATATTGACGGCATTAGGAATTGGCATCGTTGCTTATTTGGTGGGAGATTTATTTATTCTGCCACGTACCAGCAATATGATGGCAACGATTGCCGATGCCGGATTGGTATTTATAGTGCTGTGGATTATTGGCGGTGTTGCGAACTGGACCCTTGATTTCTCGGAGGTCCTGCTGATTGCAGTACTTGCGGGAAGCTTCGAGTATTTATATCATATGTGGGTCAGGGGCGAGCATTTGTTTGAAAAGAGACGGCGGGCTTCGTAACCACGGTGAAACCTTATATCGATAAATATGCGTATATGATGAAGCCTGAGAAATCAGGCTTTTTTGCCATGATATTGCTAGATGGGTGGCCACTAGCAGCAGAAAAATTATACAATACATGAAAGAGCCTATGCGGGCATATGATCTCGGAGGTAAATCATGAGTAACATTCAATATCTGTCGCAATTCAACTTGCTTCATTCCTTATCGAAAGATGATTTGGTCGTGATGGATGAGCTAACCTCCATTACAATCTATCCTAAACATACATTCATACAAACACCGCAAACCTTCACGGAACGATTATACTTTGTGAAAAAGGGTAGAGTTCGCTTGTACAGGTTAAACACAGAAGGAAAGCAATTTACGCTGGACATATTGGGCGAAGGGAATGTGTTTGGTGAATTAAACGGTTTATCGCTCGGTACACGGGAGGTATTCATTGAAACGCTGGTAGAATGCGATATCTGTATGATCGATCAGCGGCGATTTGAGAACTTTCTGATCGAACACCCTCAATTCATGCTCAATATGATGAAGGTCTTGAGTGACCGTTTGGTACATATGAGCAGTCTTGCGCAAAACCTGGCGTTGGGTAAACTACATGAAAAAATCCTGCACGTGATCGTAAACCTGTCCAATCAATTTGATCTGGAGGGTAGCGGCGAGTACTATAGAATCGATCTGCCACTGACGCATCAAGAAGTTGCGAATTTGGTCGGAGCAACTCGGGAGGCTGTCACATTGGTATTAAAAGAGCTATCGGAAGCGAAAGTGATCAAGACCGGATTTCGAACGATTTACATTCATCGGGATTACGCCATGACGAGATTGAGCTGAACAACGTAAGTTGTAAGCTGCATTACATCCATTGATCTGGATCCCGTTTATTCTGTAACTTATATAATAGATTAAGGAGACTGGATCGGGATGGAAATCAACGATGAAGAGATATCGATAGACCGTGCATTATTGCACAGGAAAGGTGCTCGTAAGGTGAGTGAGGTTCCTGAAGAAGTTAAGGTGCTACTACAGCAAGGGCGATTGGAAACGGTGAATTTGACAGAATGGCTTGCCGTAGATCACTTGAACTTGCTGAAAAATGTATTGGACGAGTTTGGATTACAAAAACAGCGAGATGAAATGTTATCGAGGTTGGTTCAGATTGAAGACAAGGTGACAAAAATCATCCCGGCGATTGCCGATTCCTGGATGAATCTGCAGGAGCAAATGCCGAAGACTGAACAATTTGATATCGTAAACAGTCTGTCTAAACACCGTTCAGACAGCGTTCGCTGCTGGGCAGCCTATATGGTTGGGTTAGATCAGCTGGACCTTGAACAGAAGCTGGACCGAATAAAGGCGTTTGCAGCAGATGAACATTTTGGCGTGCGTGAAATATCATGGATGGCTGTTAGGGATTCTGTCGCGAGCGAATTAAGGCAATCTATACGTTTGTTATCGTCTTGGGTTCATGACAAGAATATGTACATTAGGAGATTTGCAATTGAAGTGATTCGCCCGCAAGGCGTCTGGGCCAAACATATTGCCGAACTAAAAGAGAACCCGGACATTGCTCGGCCGCTATTGGATGCGGTGAAATCCGATTCGGTCAAATATGTGCAGGATTCTGTAGCGAATTGGCTTAATGATGCCAGTAAAACGAATCCGGATTGGGTGATTCAGCTATGCCGGGAGTGGCAGTCATCTTCCGGAACCAAGGAAACCGAGCGCATCGTAAAGCGAGCCCAGAGAACGCTTGCGAAGAAGAGTACATGAGACTATGACGTTTTATGCCCCCCCTGTTGATAAGAGCGAGTTACGCCTCCTAACGCGTCAATAAAATAACCCCATTGCTCGTTCAAGAGCGATGGGGTTATTCAGTTTCTTACCTCTTAAGGCTTAGCATTCTTCCAATAAGTATACGCATGCACCACGCTACCGGTAAAGGAAGGTGAATCCTTCAATAAATCAGGCAGCTTGGCAAGCTCTTCCTCCATGTAAGCTGCTCCTTCTTCATAGAAGGAAATATGATCGCCTTCATGGCTGGCTTTGATCTCGACGGAAATCTTGATCGGTTTGCCCAATTCATCGGCAAATGCAATCTCTTCCTTAGAGACTGCGACAATCCCGTTCGATCCTTCCGCTACATCCCGGAAGGCCATGAGTGAAACATGGTCCATTCGGTTGATCATCCACTTGCTGAGCGACATATCTTGACCGGTAACTTTGTATTTATCCAGCCACACAGCCATATCCATACTTGCTTCCAGATTGGAGTCCTTTTTCAATTCCGTAACAAAGGCATCCAGATTCGCGGTCCATTCGGAAATAACCTGCTGCGAATTTTCCCTCCACGCAGGCAGCACATAAGGCTCAATGTCCAAATGAATGCCATGAAAACGTTCATTGCCTTCCACTGCGCGGTTGTAGTTCTTTACGTAATTAACCAATCGCAGCATTCTGGGTCGGTTCTCCTCAAGTGCCCATATCGGATGACCACCCAGGGCATGAACTTCGATTCCGGCAGCAGCCGCTTGTTTAACAAACGAAGAGTACGAACTGTACGGTTGCTCCAGGTCCAGTCTTACATACAGCCAGTTCAAGTTTTTCTCTTTCGCAAAATCAAGAATTTCCTGACTGTTCTGAATCACTTCATGAGCTTCCCATATATACGTGCCTCTTACGATAGGGTCCCGTGTAACCGGATCCGCATCTGGCACGCGACCGCCTTCTCCCGGTTCAGGATTCGGATCGGGGTCCGGTGATGGGGAAGTAGGTTCGTTATCGTCTGGCGGTACGCTCCCATCATCGGACATGTTTTGCCAGTTGCGGATATCGTGGATAGCGATCCCGGCAAAGGATGCATATGAACCGAGCACACCCGACAGATGCTCCAGTTTCTCGTTCATTCTGTCCTTACCATGTCCATAAAAGCTGGTGTGAGACTCGCCCGGCATTTCCTTCGTGTTAACCCCAATAAGAATCTGCTTACCAAGCCTGTTGGCAAGCTCAAGCTCATCTCGCGTCAGTTCCAGTATTCCATGCTCGGATTCTACTTCGTTCCGGTAGGCCATCACGGTAACATGGTCAAATGTACGGATCAGCCACTCATTCAGATTGGTGCCATTCTCCAAGGAGTATTGATCAAACCAGAAGGGGATGTCGATTCCGAGTTCCAGCTCGTTTCCGGACACTTGATTCAGGAACACCTCCAGATTTTGTTCCCAAGTGCTGATGATCTTGTCCTTCTCGTCCTCCCACTGGGCAAGTACATACGGCTCTATATCAAGATGGATTCCGTCAAATCGGGCACCGGCCGAAACCTTGCCGTTATAGTTCACCACCCAATCCGCGAGTCCGAGCATATCTTCCCGATGTTCGGTGAGGGCCCATCTTGGATCTCCACCTAAAGCATGCACTGCGATTTGATTCTCATGCGCACGTTGTATAAATGCCTCGTAAATTTCAGACGGCAGTTGACGATCAATCTGTAAGAAGATTAGATTAATTCCCTCTTCTCTGGAAAAACGAAGAAGTTCTTCGCCGCCATCCTGAATCAGATCCGTCTGCCAGATCCAAGTTGCTTTTTTTGTAGCATTTTCCCCATAAGCCGGGGTATGAAGCCCCACCAGAAGCATGACAGCCAAGAGACTGGCAAGCAGCGGGTAACCTTTCACTTTCATGTTTTCCCTCCGTTTCTCTACGAGAACTCCGCGTATTCTCTATTTAGTAAACGGGGTTATTATAGCATTGATACCTCAAAAAAAGATGAGCCCTTGTTCTTACAGGACAGGCAGCGAGGAGCACAGCGAACGAATGATCGGTATAAAAGGAACTACGACATATTTGGTAAAGTATAACTAAATGATATAAATTATATGAATTCGAACAAAATTAAGGCTAACTACTCAGGAAGAAAGTTGTGTTTATGACTTCGATATGGCCTAGTGTCACTGTTTTAATGACGAACGTCATTCAATTTATGGGTTTTGAAGGAGATTCGAAAGCATACATCATAACAACTAGTAATTTAAGGGAGAGGAGTCACTAGTAGAGGTAGAAAGTGAGACTCAGCACATATGTAGATGATTCGTCATGTTGAATTCGTATACGTTGTTCGTATACGATTTGGAATTCAAGTCCATCCTAGGACTAAAAACATAAGGTGGGCGCACATGATAAATTTGGAATCGAGATTGGAGAATATTGAAGATCGTTTTGTGAATATAGATACCTATCTATGTAAACATGATTTTACGTTAGCCGGCAATTGGGATTACAAGCATGGTTATCTGGACCGGCGCTTGGATCAGGAGCGGATGGTGTGGCTTCGGATCCCTTTTCTGGTAACCAAAGGCAGCTTAGATGGCGAATGCGGCGGCTGCCATGCTACGATAAAGCTCGGCCGTCCATTCGTGTTTAGACATATATACAATACAGGAACCGACAAGCATGCGGCACCTCGTTTATTGGGAGCTCTCTTTGATCAATTCCAGGCTCCGATCGACCCTGACGCATCGGTGGACGATATGTGGATTGAACAAGCAAGACAAGTTTTGGACGAAGTGGAGGCAGGGTACTTGCACTAACACTCGGCGCTCATCGAGGAGATCAAGTTGTCTTGATCTCTTTTTCATATTTACATTATAACAAGCAAGGAGCTCTGACGTTTGCTGCAGTCAAAGGGCTCCTTTTTGTATGGGTGAACAGAATAGGGTGATTAAAGAATATCCTTTGAAAACTTTAGAACCTTTGTAAGAGCGGGCCCAAATGATAAAGCATCCTGATATAGTAGGATAGACTGGCTTCAATATGCTGCTTACATTGGATTTATTAAATAAATGAAGAAGGTGGATACCACTCATGAACAAAAAAACATTGTTTAATGATGGATGGACATTTGCAAAAAGCAGTCTTGACCATACGGATTCGGCAAATCTTATATTCCAACCCGTGGATATTCCCCATGATTGGCTTATTTATAACACGGAGAGTTTATATGAAAACAGCATGGGCTGGTACCGGAAGCAATGGTCGTGGAATTACGAAGGCGCTCAGGTTCTGCTGTGTTTTGACGGTGTTTATATGGATTCTTCGGTTTATGTCAATGGTCATTACGTGGGTGAATGGAAATATGGATATTCCTCCTTTGAACACGAAATAACGGATTTCCTGATCGAAGGGGAGAATGTCATCGTTGTGAAGGTTGTACACCAAAGTCCGAACAGCCGATGGTATTCGGGCGCGGGCATCTATCGTAATGTATGGTTAAAGATAAGGGAAGCGAACCATATCACAACAGACGGCATTTATATATCAACAGTATGTCAGGAAAATGGATGGTTGGTCGAAGTCGACACGGAAGTGAACATCGTTGATGATGTGGTTATCAACCACATCATCATGAAGGATGGTCAGAGGATCGCAGAGGTGTCAGATCGAGTCAATGCTAGCAGCGCAGGCAATATAACGAATACGCAAACTTTAGCTGTAGAGCGTCCAAGGCTATGGAGCCCGGATGAACCTCATTTGTATCAGTTGGTTACCGAGATGAGGGTGACTGGAACAGATCTCCCAGCAGGCTGGCACGATGAAATTGTAGAATCGGTATCGCACAACGTGGGATTTCGCCATATTCAGCTTGATCCAAATCAGGGTTTTCTCCTGAACGGCAGCAAACTGAAATTGAATGGCGTATGCGAGCATCATGATCTCGGAGCTCTGGGAGCAGCGTTTAACAAAACGGCCTTAGCCAGAAGGTTTGCTATTCTGAAAGACATGGGAGCTAATGCGATCCGCACCGCACACAATATGCCTGCTAAGGAATGGATGGATCTTGCGGATGAAATGGGGCTGCTGATCGTATCGGAAGCCTTTGATATGTGGGAACGTCCGAAAACCCCATATGATTATGCAAGGTTTTTCCCGGATTGGGTTCAGCATGACGTGAAGAGCTGGGTCAAACGGGATCGGAACCATCCGTCCCTTATAATGTGGAGTATCGGGAATGAAATATATGATACCCATGCGGATGAGAGGGGGCAGGACATAACAAGGATGCTGATGACAGAGGTCCAGCGATACGATCCCAAGCAAAATGCAAGCGTTACCATCGGATCGAATTATATGCCTTGGGAGAACGCTCAGCATTGTGCAGACATCGTAAAGGTGGCAGGTTATAACTATGCCGAGAAATATTACGAGAAGCATCATCAGGAACATCCGGATTGGATCATCTATGGCAGCGAGACTGCGTCGGTCGTACAAAGCAGAGGCATTTATCATTTCCCGTATGAGAAGTCCATTCTGGCCGATGATGACGAGCAGTGTTCCTCCCTCGGAAACAGCTCGACCAGTTGGGGAGCGAAATCGGCGGAGGCGTGCATTCTGGCTGAGCGGGATACGCCTTTCTCGCTGGGACAGTTTATATGGACCGGATTCGATTATATTGGAGAACCTACGCCGTATCATACCAAAAACTCTTATTTTGGTCAGATGGATACGGCAACCTTCAAGAAGGATTCCTATTATATCTATCAAGCGGCCTGGACGGATTATAAAACAAAGCCCATGGTGCATCTGCTGCCATACTGGGATTTCAACGACGGTCAAATGATCGATGTTCGCATCTGTTCCAATGCGCCAAGGGTCGAGTTGCAGCTTAATGGGGAAACCATCGGTAAACAAGATATTGACCATGCACACGGAAGACAGCTTGTGGGCTGGTGGAAGATTCCTTATGTGAAAGGCGAATTGAAAGCGATCGCTTATGACGAAGCAGGACGTATCGTGGCTACGGATATACGAACCTCTTTTGGCGATGCCAAGGGCATTGTTTTGCGCCCGGATAAAGAAGAATTAACAGCCGATGGAGCAGACCTCATCTTCGTCGAAATCGCGATGGAAGATGAGAACGGCCATGCTGTCGAGAATGCGAATAACCGGGTGGAAGTCCAGGTCACGAGTGTCGGACGATTGCTTGGACTCGATAATGGGGACAGCACGGATTATGATCCGTACAAAGGCCGAAGCAGAAGGCTGTTCAGCGGCAAGCTAATGGCGATCATCGGATCCACATTGGAGGCTGGCCAAATTCAGATCGAAGTGTCTTCGATTGGTTTAGAGAGCCGATGCCTGCATTTGACATCCATTCCCGCACAGGAAGAAGTGACAACGGGCATATCAGCAAGCATGAGTAACGAAGATGGGCCGTGCCTGACGGGGAGTTTGCTTGAGCTTCCGCTTCGCAAGATTGAACTGATCAGCGAAGGAGGTCAAACATTTCATCCGTCCAATCGGCAAGTGGTGGTGCGTGCCATGTTACATCCGCCGGAAACCTCTTATCAAGAGGTTGAATGGGCTGTCGTGAATGATGCCGGTATTGACTCCAATATCGCCAGTGTGGAAGCCGCTGGTCATGAAGCCATCGTGACTGCCCTTGGCGACGGTGAGTTTCGTTTGAGGTGTACGAGTCGGAACGGAACGGATAAGACCAAGCTCATATCCCAGCTTGAATTTCAAGTCGATGGTTTGGGGGCGGCCTACAAAGACCCATACTCCTTCATTTCGGCAGGACTGTATGACTACAGTCAAGGTGATGTGGGAAACGGGAACGAAAGAGGCGTAGCTACGAGTAGAGACGGTGAGACGCAAGTCGGATTTCGGGACATCGATTTCGGTCCCCATGGCTCCGATACAATTACCATTCCGATATTTGCGCTCTCAAGCGAAGCGTACTCGCTGCAAATCTGGGAAGGGATGCCCGGTGAGGAGGGCAGCTTCTTGCTGGCCGATTGTATTTATCAGAAAGAGTCCAAGTGGAACGTGTATCAGGAAGAAACCTACCAGTTGTCCAAGAAGCTGCGCGGGATCACGGCGATATGCTTTGTCCTTCGTCAGAAGGTGCACATCAAAGGGTTTTATTTTCACGTGGGGGATAGAGCCTTCGAGCAGAATTTTGCCGCAGATTGCGATCGGATCTATGGAGATACCTTTACGATTATGGACAACAAGTTTGTTGAAGGTATCGGAAATAATGTTTCCCTCGAGTTTGACCCGATCGATTTCTCAGAAACAGGTGCATCGAAACTGATTGTATACGGCCGTTCGGTCGTAGATAAGAACACGATTCATATCCGTTTTGCCAATTCGGAAGGAGAAAGCAACCAGCTCGTTGAATTTACGCGGTCTGTTGGATACGAAGAGCAATTGTTTGATCTGGAGCATGTAACCGGCAAACAGAAGGTGACGTTCATCTTCCTGCCGGGAAGCCAATTCGATTTTGGCTGGTTCCGGTTTGTAAGATCAGGTTCCTAATTCAGTAGTAATCGAGGCTGCAGATCCAATCGGCAGCCTTCTTCTGTTTGGAATGGATCGATAGGATTTGAATTAACCCTGCGGTATAATTAAATAATCGACATACCGAGATGGAAGGGACCGTGATGGGAATGAAGCAAACCCATAAATCGAGGAGCAAAAGAGGGCTCAAGATCGTCATATGGACCCTGTCTATAATAGCCATGGTAATCATAGCAGCCAGTGTCATACTGGATTCTCTTACTTACAAGCCGCTTGATGAAGCTAAAGCGGTGTTTCGAAGTGATCCGGAAGTTGTCGTCGAACACCTTAAGGACGGCTATCGTTTCGAGCCGGTGGGCGGGGAGGTGATCCAGCCTGACATTATTTTTTATCCGGGTGGATTGGTGGAGCCCGAAAGTTATGCGCCTTTTGCCAAGAGAATGGCGGAGAAGGGGCATCGCGTGTACATTGCATCCATGCCTTTGAATCTCGCCGTGTTCGGACAGAATAAGGCGGATTCCTTCATATCGGAGCATCAAGGGAGCCGTTATGTCATTGGCGGGCATTCTCTAGGCGGCGTTTTTGCTGCGAGATATGCTTCTGAACATCCGGATGTCATTGACGGGGTTTACTTCATGGCTTCCTACGCGGATGATGGAGGCAAGCTAAACGGATTAAATATGTCCGCACTTCAGATCACCGGTACGAAGGATGGCATTCTCGATCGAACAGAATGGGAAGCTGCAAGAAAGAATCTGCCGGATGAGACAACATACGTGGATATTGCAGGCGGCAATCACGGACAATTCGGTTCTTACGGTTTCCAAAAGGGTGACAACGAAGCTTCCTTAACCCCAGCAGAGCAGTTGATCGAAGTAACGGAAGCTATGGACCTCTGGATCCAGGGCATCGATTTGTTTCAACGCTGAAACTGAAATGTAACCCGAATGAAACTTCTACGTATATAGGTTATAAACATGGGAACATGTTAAACACTTAAAGAAGTTGAGGGATTCCATCTTATGAATGTGGCGTATACAGATTATGCCGATACGGGATATCGGCGGGCTGAACAGAAGGCAGCACAGTATTTTGCATCACTTTATGTTCAGGTTAAGGAAAAGAGTTATGTGCCGATCCTGACAGAAGACATTCTATTGTGGAAAAGGAAGCATATTCGTCGTCCTTCATGGCTGTCTTTTTTATCGCCGGGAAAGAAGAAACCGGATACCCGGGATTATTATAGATATATCGGATGGCTCCATTATACAGGTGAATTGGATAGTTATTTGGATCGAAGCATTTCCTATATTTACATGAGAGATCTGGGTATGGCTCTGGACTCGCCTGACACGAAGGCCAGAATAGGGCGCGTTGCTCACGATACCAAAAAACTTTTGCTTCGCTCCACCGGCTCGAATGGAGGAGACACGCCGGATTATATGAGTTTGGCCGGGCTGTACCGATGGGCCCAGAAGGAAGGTATCGAAGATGCCGTCATTTGGGTCATCAACAAACTGAAGCATGTGGCGACCCATATTCCGGAGGAGATGGATGCGGACCAAGCCCAACGCAAATTGATCAAAATTATCGTCGGTGTAGTTATGCACGTCATCGAAGATATGAGTGTCGGGACATCGCCTGCGGAGCGCTCGGCCCGTCTTGATGATGCCATCCGATTGGGTTATTCCTACGGGTTGACCTATCCTTTTATAGACGATCTGCTCGATTCAGGGGTCTTGAACGATCAGGAGAAGGAACAATACTCCCAAATGATACGACAGGCGCTTCTCACTGGAACGGTTCCGGAGATGGGTCAATGGAGCGGGAAAAACATGGATCTCGTTCATTTCGTTCATAAGGAGCTTCGAGATGCATTTGAGTATATTCAGGGACACCAATGCCCGGAAACGCAGCAGACTTTTTTTGAGCAGTCTAACGTGTTTTTTCATTCTCAGCATATTGACCGTATTAAGGATCTCGCCAATCCCAATTACAGCAACGAGGAAATCTATCTGCCGATCATTCTGAAATCATCGTCCTCCCGATTGATTGTCCGTTCCGTCATCAGCGCGTCGGCGGATGAAGGTTTTGAGGACCGGACATTCTTTTACGGTATCTACAACCAACTGGCCGATGATTTTGCCGATATGTTTCAGGATATGGAAGACGGAGCGGTAACACCGTACACTTATTATTTAAAATATCGCGGTCAGCGTACGGATCTTATCAATCCTTTTGAAATGTATTGGGCGGTTATCTCTCACCTGATTCATAACGTGTATCACTCGGACGCCAAGACGCGAGAGGTAATGCTGGACCGGGCCATCAATGGCCTGAAGCGTTGTAAAGAACGGGTCGGAGCAGAGAAATACAGCGAAATCATGGATATTTTTGCATCCGGGAACCCGGAATTTAATCGGCTCATCCAGCAAATGGTTCTAAAAGCCGATCAGGTGGATTTCTTCGATAAATTGCTGCGGGACCAGATGGTTACGGTGCTCAGAAACGAGCGGAAGGAAAAGGATCTTTTTATCGATACCTTTAAAACCGTTCGGAATGAGATCAACAACAGCTTGCAAATTGCGAAACTTCCTGGCATTCCTCCAATGAAAGAGTCGTTGATTGATGCCGCCAATTATACGCTCGAAGGGGATGGCAAACGTCTAAGACCTACCTTGACTTGGGTCATGGCCGTTAAAGAATACGGACTGCGAGCTTCCGCCATCGTGCCGCTGCTGAGGTCGCTTGAATACATGCACACCGCTTCCTTGATATTCGATGATTTGCCGTCCCAGGATAACGCCTCTACCCGTAGAGGGCGACCGACCTTGCATCGGGTTCATGATAGCGCCACGGCGGAAATTACCGGTTTGTTCCTGATTCAGAAGGCCATCGAAGAACAATCGTCTCTTGAAGGGTTTGATCCGAAAACGGTACTGAAGCTGATTCAATATTCGTCCCAACGGGCTGGAGATATGTGTTCGGGCCAGGCGATGGATTTGAATTCAAAAGGGAAGGTATTGTCCTTGGAGGAGCTGAATACGGTCTGTTATTACAAGACGGGCATTGCGTTTGAGGCATCTCTCGTTATGCCTGCCATCCTTGCTCAGGTGAAGGAGAGCGAAATTGCGACACTGAAAAAATTCGCTTACCATGCGGGCATTGCCTTTCAAATCCAGGATGATTTGCTTGATGTGCAGGGGGATTTGGAGCAGCTCGGGAAACCCGGAGGACAGGATGTGGAGAACAACACATCGACCTTTGTGAGCATTTTGGGTCAGGAAGGCGCCAGTCGGGAAATGTGGGAGCATTATTGCCAGGCCATGGAGGCGCTGCAGGAGATGCCGCGCAATACGGCGTTTCTCAAGCATTTATTAAATTACATGGTAAATCGAGATCGTTAAAGTTCTTCTATTATACTGTTCAATGTTGAGAAAATATCCCGTGAGGAAGTGTTGGCGTGAATGCCAGCACTTTTTTTGGTTCCGACCTTCGTGTAGGCCCATGCGTGTACATATTATAGCAGTATCGGCGGGTGGACCAACCGGTATTTGCTTTGCGGCTATGTTTCCTGACCGTGTTGCAAGTTTGACACTTCAGAGTGCCGTCACTAAACCCTGGCTCAAACCCCAAGACAAAGAATATAAACTCGGACGTCATATTTTTAAACCCAGCGTTGAGAAAAAAACGTGGAACATGATTGCATTAATAAACAATATACTGCCACGAACTACATTCAAATTAATGCTGCCATCCTTTTCCAAGCTCCGTTTTAGTGAAATCCGCGAAAGACTTGATGAGAAATCATTGGAGGAATTTCGAAAAATGAATAACAGACAACGTTCCTATTCAGGATTCCTCATTGATTTGGAACAGTCACAAACCGATTATACGAACGAATTAAGGAGTATTCGTGCACCGACGCTGGTCCAGCGTAGTAAAAATGATAGTGTTGTCCCCTTAACTCATGTTGAGCAAGCTCAATCTTGTATTCCACATGCAGAAGCTAACGTGCTCGACTCGTAGGGACATTTGATCTGGATTGGACAACATGCTCGTCATTTTGATGAAAGACTGTTACATTTCTTATCCAGTAACCAAATTTACGAATAAGATAGCATTTTTGTTTTAAACAAATCATTCATCTCATTTTTTTGATAAAAAAGTACAGTTTTTGCTCCAAGGAATTTGGTATGATGACCTCATAGCCAATCCATACAGATAGGGGGCAAAAGAACTTGAAATGCAGAGCGGTGAAATCGTTCAACGCGCCATTGATTATATCGAAGATCATCTAACAGAATCGCTGTCACTCGAGGAAATTGCCGGCGTGGCGGCCATGTCATTGCCCAATTTATACCGATTGTTTCATAGCCTGACGGGACACCCCATCAAGGAGTACATACGTAAACGCAGAATCAACGAAGCCGCCATCTGCTTGCGGGATACCGACTTGCCGACAATCGATATCGGATACCGCTGCGGATTTGAGTCCTACCAGGCATTCATTAAAACCTTCAAGAGGCTCACGGGACTGACTCCAGGACAATACCGGAGATCTCAGTTGGTTTACAGTTTCGAATGGATGAATCTGAATGAACATGTAAGCTATATGGAAGAGCGGGACTTATCAGAACGATTTCCGGAGGTAAGGGTTATCCGTCTGAATCCTCAGCAAGGGATCGGCTATCTGTTTGTTTCCGAGTTTGAGAGTGGCATAGAAACCGTGGCGATTGATCATTTTCGCGAATTATTGTCTTCATACCGTATCGACATGAATGGCTTGAGGCTCTTCGGTTGGAACGTGGATATGGAAGGTGATACCAAGCCATTCGGTTATCAGCTGCTCGCTGTAGACCTGATGGACCACACCGAGATGATGAAGCATCCGGAGCTATATTCCATAACGCTGGACGGCGGCCTTTATGCAGTAGCTAGATCCCCATCGGTGGCGGAAGACTGTATTCAGAACACCTGGAACCGTTTGTTCTCTGAATGGCTGCCCCGCAGTGTGTTTGAGCAAGGAAAGCATGAATTCATTGAAGAATATGCGCTGAACCGGGATCAAATCGTTCGGATGAAGCTATATCTTCCGGTGGAACGAAGTAAGCTGGTGAAGCGTATTGAAATCGTGGAGTTGTCTTCGCTTAAGGTGATGCGTTTTCGAAGAACGGGTGTAGACTGCGTCAAACAAGCGGATGAAGATTCCATTTCCTGGTTATTTCGTAATGGATTAATTGAAGATTCGCGAATTCGTGTATTCATGCACTGTGACGGTGGACTGCTGGACGAAAGCTCTTTGTACGAGGTTTATATAGCCCCTCCTGAGGAGTTTCTTGCTTCCCATGAAGAAGTCGATCTACAAGTTGAGCTGGAAGGCGGAATGTATGCCTGTCTGGAGTCAGGTGCTTATGGCACAATGACAGGTTTACTTGAAAGAGTGGATCGATGGCTCGCTATGTCAACCGAGTATAGGCCAGATCCAGCGCGCTCTTGGTTTGCGAGTTACTTACCTAAGGAAGAGGCGGACCACGGGATTTTCAAAGTGAAGTGTTATGTTCCTGTTCAAATCATGTCATAGGCTTAAGAATGGAGGGAGTTGATGAGCCGATTGCCTATCGAAAAAGTGCAGCCGGAAGGGTATCGTCCGTTTACGACACCCCGCGTGTTAAAAATGATCCATGGAGGCAAAACAATGAACGAACAAATGCAGGATGGTCACAACCATGCACAGGCAAGCCCGATTAAGAACAAAGTAGGCAGCATTTTCATTCCGGTTCGGGATATCGAAAGGTCGCGCAACTGGTACTGCCGTGTACTCGGAATAGCGGAAGATGATTGCCAGGTGATGAATGGTCATCTATGCCCTTTGCCCATGGAAGGAACGGGCGTGATCCTGGATACCATGCCGAAGTGGGGAGGAGATCAGCCGGGGGGAGCGCCGTCTATCGATACTCCTGCGTTCATGCTGCTGACAGAGGACCTGGAAGGATCATTAACCTACATGAAAAAGCTCGGAGTGGAACTCGTGACGGAAATTGAGCATAATCATTGGTTCGTCGTGAAGGATCCCGATGGCAACAAACTCATGATATGTCGTGAATAAGTATTGACGATATCATGTTGTCTCTAATAACCTGAATCTCCCTGCGAGAGTTCAGGTTATTGTTGTTCCGCCAGACGATAATGGGGAACATAAGGGTGAACTCATCATTACGGTTGACTGTCAACAAAAACTACAAACCGATGAGCGATATTCTACGTCTATAGAGTGGAACGATTGGTGGGAATAACAAATGTGATCGAGGGAAACTCTAAGCCGGCGCTTGCAGCCGGCTTTTTCTGATAGGATAGGGATGTATAGATTGTAAAAAAATATAAAATGAGGTTGATAGTGGTATATAATGGTCTTATAATGGAAATGTAAGCGTATTATTTCAAGTGTTATATCCTCGAACAACAAGTGAATCTACCATCATAGATTGGTTGTATGGCAAACAATGGTGAACAGAAAGAGAGGTGATTCGAAGCTTCAGTAGACGGTTCGCTTGAAGAACAGCTATGAGTTGCACTGGTATCCATGAAGCCATAATCCGATGATAATTAGGAGGGAACATGATGCTAAGAAAAGGAATATGTGTAGTTATACTGTTCAGTCTTCTGGTCGTTCTATTGCCTGTCAACAAAACCAATGCCGCACCGAACTGGAATTTGGTATGGAGTGACGAGTTCAACGGAACCTCGCTCAATAGAGCCAATTGGACACCGGAAATCGGTACCGGCAGCGGCGGATGGGGAAACAATGAGCTGCAGTATTATACCGACCGGGCACAGAATGTGCAGGTTACTGGCGGTAACCTTGTCATTACAGCGCAGAAGGAATCTTATGGCGGGATGAATTACACTTCTGCCCGGATAAAAACCCAAGACTTGAAGAGCTTTACTTACGGGAAAGTGGAGGCGCGGATCAAGCTGCCTTCGGGTCAAGGCTTGTGGCCGGCGTTTTGGATGCTCGGAAGCAATATCAGTTCGGTTGGCTGGCCGAAAAGCGGAGAAATTGACATTATGGAACGGGTAAACAATAACCCTTACGTGAATGGTACCGTACACTGGGATGCAGGAGGGCATGCCGATTTTGGACGAGTGTCCGGCAATTTGGATTTCTCCCAATTCCATGTCTACAGCATAGAATGGGACTCTAAATATATCCGTTGGTTCGTGGACGGCCAGCAGTTCAATGAGTTCTATATTGAGAATGGAACCGGTAATACCGAGGAATTCCAGCGCCCGTTCTTTATATTATTGAATCTGGCGGTCGGCGGAAATTGGCCTGGAAGTCCGAACAATTCCACACCGTTCCCATCGCAGATGTTGGTGGATTATGTACGCGTCTATCAGGACACGGGTGCATCAAACGTGATCAGTAATGGGATTTACACGATCGCTTCCAAGGCGAGCGGCAAAGTGATGGATGTTGTGGATGTCTCCACGGCAAGTGGAGCCAAGATACAGCAATGGACCAACTACGTCGCCAATAATCAAAGGTTCAGAGTAGAAAGCACCGGAGACGGTTACTACAAGCTAACAGCCGTACACAGCGGAAAAGTTCTCGACGTGCCGAGTTCATCTACATCCACTGGCGTTCAACTGCAGCAATGGGATGATAATGGATCGAATGCGCAGCGATGGAAGATCGTTGATGTGGGCGGAGGGTATTATAAACTTGTGTCCAAGGTGAGCGGACTGGCAGTCGATGTAGCCAGTTCTTCAACAGCAGATGGGGCTGTTGTCCAGCAGTGGACGGACAATGGGACGGATGCACAGAAGTGGTTGTTTACCAAAATTAACTAAACTTGAACAAGCAGCTCCGTGAGGGGCTGCTTGTTTGTGTGAGCTTAACGGAAGCATCGAATGGTTTATGCTCGGCGGGGCCAAGGAGGCAGGGAGAAGCGGGGAACGATTGAATTAGGGGAATATGCCGATTGTTAATGGGAAAATCGATTATACGCAGTAACTTATCCAATCGAGCAGTCCAGCAATGGACTTGCTCGATTTGTCTGTATGGTTGATTTTTACTGACATGAAGATGGGGTATTGACTTGAGCCTTGCTTCACGACATGGTATATTGTGAAGTTACCGGCAAATTCGTCGTGCAAAATGAGGGGATGATCTTAAGCTAAACGCAAGTGAAGATGAGAGACCATGGTAGTTATCCGGATTAACATTCAAACCATATGATATTACGGCTGAAATCGTTGGTTAATGTCAAAAACAGGTGGCGCAATTGCGTTGTTGTTTCATATATTTAAAGAGACTGAAGAGTCGAAGAAGGGAGGAAGCCAATGAACTTAAAATGGAAGTCATATCTCCCGCTGCTATGGATCCTGGCCATTCCTGTGCTCAACATTTTTTATGGTGTCTTAAACCATGCACATACGCCAGTAAAAAGCCTAGTGACGGATCTTGACACCGTGATTCCGTTTGTACCGATATTCATTATACCTTATCTGGTATGGTACCCTTTTATCATTATCATGCTGTTTTTGTTCTGTGCCAGAGATCGCAATGTGTATTATCGAACACTGTTGACCCAGTGTATTGGACTAATTGCCTGTTACATTATCTTTTTCTTGTTCCAGACGACGGTAGAGCGACCGCCACTTATGGGCACAGGGGTTCTTGATTGGTTTGTAAACCTGGTGTATAGTACCGACAATCCCTACAACTGTTTCCCAAGCATCCATGTCCTGACCAGTTACTTGATGATAAAAGGGGCAGCAGCTAGTGCAGGCTTTACAAATAAAGATCGGGTTGTCGTGCATATCATTGCTTGGTCGATCATTGTTTCCACGCTATTCGTGAAACAGCATGTCCTGCTGGACGTGGTTGGTGCCATCGCATTAGTTGAGATTCTGTGGTTTGGGGTAGGAAAATTATTTTCAGCACTCCGGGCTAAGGATAGGGGAGTTATCGTCCGCGGGGAGAATATGTAGGAGCAATGAAAGTCCGGATGGAACGATAGCCGTTTAGCTTGAAGCATTATGCACGAAACCGATCGATAAGTGCCGTATTTATAGGAAAGATGTCGTCATCATAAACAGTGATTATGAGATGCGGAGATCAGAAATTGGCTGAGGAAATTGCGCATGTTTGTTTTTGATGGGTAGAAACTTAAGGAGAAGAACGGGAAGCCACTGGTGGGATTTACATGTCTATGCAAATGTCCGAAGTAATGTTCAGTCAGCTTATTTCGGACATGAAGAATAGGATGCCGCTGGATTTACATAAGGGTGAGACGTTAGAGGCAGAGTCGTTGATCGTTCACAGGCTGTAGGTGCTGCATGATTTGATGGAAGCGAAGCTGAGTGATTATCTTCATCCCCTCCGTTTTATTGCGACGAATAAGGAGCTGTTCTCCGATCTCTACACGGAGTTGTTCCAATGGAGCAACGAGTATAAAGATGATTCCATGACTGGCCGGATCCAACATGTTTTGGGCTGCGATCACCCGTTGTTGAATCAATACATATTATTAAGAACGAGAATGGAAATGACGATACACCGGGAAATGGAACTGGAAGCACTGCGACTTCAGCCATAAATTGGTTCCAACAGGTATCGATTGGAGTAACAGCTCCTGAAATCAGCCGAGTTTTCCGAAAATTTTATAAATAAGGTTTACCACCGAAATGGTTTTATATATAATAATCTTAACAAATGCGATGAAGAGACGAGTAAATAAACGAATTCTTGTACAGAGAGCTCCGGCAGCTGAAAAGGGGCAAAGCGTTCTTTATTGAAAAAAGACTCAGAGCAGCACACGGAACCCTCATATAGAGGAGGATGGTGTGCCAGGAGCTCCTGTTACAGAGCTAGAGTATCTGCATTACCGTGTAATGCCGTACTCGATGAGGCGAATATGGTGACATATTGGCAAATTTGGGGTGGTACCGCGAGTATAACAATCTCGTCCCTAAGACTTATGGTCTTGGGGGTGGGATTTTTTTATATCACAAGAAAGATGAAGGTTCTAGGTAGGGAGCCTACACGAATCGCGCCGGATTGAATAGTTATCTAGATAAGCTCATTTACTGCATGCTTTTGTCCGTACGGTTGATCAGAGTCGATGTATGGGGAACATGACGCCACGATTGAAAGGATATGAGTAACGAATGTCAGAAAAACTTAAAGTCGGTATTGTTGGTGGAACGGGTATGGTGGGTCAACGTTTTATGCAATTGCTGGATGGGCATCCATGGTTTGAAGTCACTTCCATTTCAGCCAGCAGAAATTCAGCCGGCAAAACGTATGAAGAATCCGTTCAGGGCCGCTGGAAGCTTGCGACGCCAATCCCCGAGCAGGTGAAAGGCATTATCGTGCAGGATGCTTCGCAAGTGGAACAGGTAGCAGCTGAGGTTGATTTTGTTTTTTGCGCGGTTGATATGAAGAAGAATGAGATACAGGCATTGGAAGAAGCTTATGCCAAAACGGGGACGCCCGTCATTTCCAATAATTCTGCTCATCGCTGGACGCCTGACGTTCCGATGGTCATCCCGGAAATTAATCCGAGTCATATAGACGTGATTGCCGCACAGCGCAAACGTCTGGGAACGACAACCGGGTTCATCGCGGTGAAGCCGAATTGCTCCATTCAGAGTTATGTACCGGCGCTTCACGCTCTGCTTGACTACAAACCCACCCAAGTTGTTGCCTCCACCTATCAGGCGATTTCCGGTGCCGGTAAGAACTTCACCGATTGGCCGGATATGCTGGACAATGTGATACCGTATATCGGCGGGGAGGAAGAGAAGAGCGAGCAGGAGCCGCTGCGCATTTGGGGCAGCGTTGTGAACGGGGAGATCGTGAAAGCCCAATCGCCATTGATTACGACGCAGTGCATTCGCGTTCCCGTAACCGATGGCCACTTAGCCACCGTGTTTGCATCGTTCGAGAACAAACCTTCGAAGGATGAAATCCTGGACCGCTGGCGGCAGTTTAAGGGAAGACCGCAAGAGCTGAATCTCCCAAGTGCGCCTAAGCAGTTCATTACGTATTTCGAAGAAGAGAATCGGCCGCAGACGAAGCTGGACCGTGATATCGAGCGCGGCATGGGCGTATCGGTAGGCAGACTGCGCGAGGATTCCCTCTACGATTACAAATTCGTAGGACTCTCACATAATACGCTGCGCGGTGCGGCAGGCGGAGCTGTTCTAATCGCCGAACTGCTGAAAGCCGAAGGTTATATTCAAGCGAAATAATAACCATACTCGTTTAAGACAAAGGCGACTGCTTGATGCAGTCGCCTTTTTTTTATGCATTGTTCATGGTTCGTACATTGACGAAGTTCGTATTTATCGTATATAGTGTAATTCGCGCTTCAATGCAAAGAAGCAAAGAAGCAAAGAAGCCGAAAAGCATAAAAGCGAAAAAGCTCATCGATATAAAACAAGCGGACGGGAAGGAGCTCCCGTCACGACCATGTATAAGGAGTCTTAGCATCATGGAACGACATCTCAGTTTCTCAAAAAGCATCATTCTTATAGCGGTTATACTGGCAGTACTATTTGTCTCCATTTTTCTTCTTAAGGCAGAGCCGCATATTCCGCTCCTGGCAACGACCGTGGGTATCGCCGCCTTGCTGCGGTTGTTCGGGTTTTCTTGGAAGCAGCTCGAATCCGCGATCATTCAAGGCATTCAAACGGCGATTATGCCGATTCTCATCCTTTCGCTCATCGGCATTCTCATTGCAGTATGGATGATGAGCGGTACCGTGCCGACCATTTTATACTATGGAATGGACTATATTGAACCGCATTATTTTGCCGTGAGCGCTTTATACGTGACGATCGTGGTGTCGATGTTTACCGGAAGCTCATTCACGACAGTCAGTACGGTTGGCGTTGCTTTCATGGGGATTGCTGTAACGACCGGGATTTCTCCGGCCTTGGCAGCAGGAGCGGTGATCTGTGGGGCTTGTTTCGGGGATAAAATGTCGCCGCTGTCCGACACAACGAACTTTGCTCCGGCGGTTGCCGGCATATCCTTGTTCACCCACATTGGCAATATGATCTACACCACGGTGCCGGCACTAATCGTGACAACGGTCTTTTTCCTGCTTGCACCAACGGCGAATACCCTGGATTTAACCTCGATAAATCAAATCAAGGCTGCTCTGAATGACGGATTCCATATTCATTGGCTAACGTTGCTATCGCCGCTTGCGGTCATTGCCTGTTCCATCAAGCGGATTCCGATCCTCCCTACACTCATTGTCGGCATTGTTACCGGACTCATCGTAACGGCCTTCGTTCAGCAGCAGTCGGCAGTCGATGTTTGGTTCAGCGTCATGCAGAGCGGCTACAAGAGCACGATAGCCAACGAAACCGTGGCTTCCATTGTCAATCGCGGTGGATTGCAATCGATGATGGGGTCCGTATCGCTGATATTGATTGCGTTATCCTTGGGAGGGCTGCTTCAGCATTGCGGCGTCATTGAAGCCTTCTTCCACAAAGTCATGCAGCCGCTGAAGCGGAAGAGCAGCATTGTCCTGATGACGGGGGCATCCTCCATTGCGGTAAATGGCATGACGGGCGAACAATATTTATCGATCCTACTACCTGGTCAAATGTTCAAGGAGGAATATGTCCGCCGAGAAATTCCGGCGAAGACGTTGTCCCGTACATTGGAGGATTGCGGTACGCTTGTTAACCCACTGATTCCATGGGGGGTAAGCGGCGCCTTCTTCGCTGCTACGCTTGGAATTCCGGTCATTGAATATGCGCCGTACGCAACTTTCTTGTGGTTAAGCCCGCTCTTCACGTTTGCCTATGCCTTGATACCGCGATTGCAGCGGAACTCGCTTGGCAGGAAGATATAAGGATTACCCAATAAACATAGATCATGTGCTTGACCTTGCCTCCTGGATAGGGGGGCAGGGTCTTTTTGATTATAGCGATTCATACCCAACCTGTTCTTTGATTTATTTGATACGATGGATATATGCAAGCCAACATTGTAGATTCATTTCTTAAGGGAGGGATATAAGCATGAATCATTGGATAAATAAAGCGCCAACCGCTACGGCGCTGATGGAATTGCATGTTCAGGCGATGTTTACGCATGACCGGGATATGCGAATTCGCACCATCAACGAGCCTTGGCCGGGAGAGGAGCCTGCCCCCAGGTTTTTCCTGGGCCGAACGATAGACGGCTCCGCGATCTGCAGGTTTCGCCATGACATTCCCGAAAGAATTGCCGGGCAATTGAAGGCGCTGGTTGAAGATGAGCCGATCGTAAACGATGAAATTCAGACGAAGCCTAAACATTTTGCGGCTTATATGAATCTCCTTCATACTGAGCACTATACGAGCGGACCCTGTTATCGGATACCTGACATAACAACGCCGGCCAAACAGACGGTATGGATCACTCGAGAAAATATGAACGAATATTCGCTCACCGGTTTTGAATGGCTGATCACGGAAATCGATTATGGCCAGCCTTGTGTTGCGCTCGTTCATGAGAACAGGCTGGTGTCGGTTTGCCGTAGCGTTCGGATTACGGAAGGAGCACACGAAGCCGGGCTTGAGACGTTAGAGGAATTTCGCGGAAGAGGTTATGCGGCTGCCGTTGTTGCGGGATGGGCTATCGAGGTGCGTAAGGTGGGCGCGCTGCCGTTGTACAGCACTTTATGGGAAAATAACGCTTCTCGGAGAGTGGCAAGTAAATTAGCATTGTCCTATTACGGGGTTAACTTCACAATCAGATGAGAAGCTGGGCAACATAGACTACTTTTACTAAAGGAAGCCATAAAGAAATCCCTCAAACAATTTGAGGGATGAAGGACCCATGATTATGTTAATGATTAGCTCGAGCTGCCTCTTCTGTTCTTATAATAGCCATGACCTTGGTTGCCATGTCTATGTCTGAAATCGGATGAGGAACCTTTACGACGCGAATAGCCATGACTGCTGCTGTATTTTCTGCCATAATTCTTTGCGGAACTGCTGTAACGCTTACGGCCCTGACTATGGGATGTAGAGTGGAGAAGCTTGTTCATGATCTTTCTTAACATGCGAAAACATCCTCCTTTCTTGTTCGTAATCATTCCATATAATTTAATCGGATCGTAACATAAATGAAACCCCATAATCAAATTAAAGGCTGCCCCTCTTATCCGAGGGGTGGCTTCTTGCATTAGCGAGAGACTGCAGCTCGTGCATGAACTCCAAGGAACTTAAGTAAGGTTCACTCAATTGCAGCAAGCGTTTGATCATATTCTGCAATTCAATCGAGAGATGCAGTTCTTCCTGCCAGCTTCGCTCCACGACTGCGCTCCGGTTGTTATCCGGTTCGTAGGTGGAATAGAGCATGAACAACATAAAGTGACCAATGTCCCGAAGATCCTCGCTTTCCTTCGAATCCTTAAATTGAACAGAGGAAGCCGAGCTGTCTCGCTTGAACTTTTTTCGTGCAGGTACTTGGAGCGGAGGGGGTTCACCGATCCTTCTCGCTAGTCCAAAATCAATAAGATTGATCCTGCCATCCTTAAAGAGGACGTTAGGAATCCGCAGATCAAGATGAACATAGCCTTGCTCATGTAGGTATCGGACTAGCTTCAGAAGCTGCAGCGTGATTTCGATGCATTCGTCTTCTTCGTATTTCATATCTTGTTCAAATATCAAATCTTCAAGCGTATCACCGTTCATATAAGACATGACCAGATAACAATTGCGGTTGTTCGAGAAGAAATCCCGGTATGCCGGAATTTGTGGATGCTGAAGAGATCTTAATACTGCTGCCTCTCGATTCAGCAATTGTCTGGCATAATGGCCTTTGCTGGGTCTTGACTGTTTGACCGCCACCACACTTCCGCTTTGTTGATCCAAGCATTGGTACAGGATGCCGTAACTTCCTTCCCCGATCATCTGTTGAATGGTATAACGATTTCCCAGCACCGTATTTTCTTCAGCCGGGTAATCCCGCCAAGCGCTTATAAAGGAGCTAAGGTATGAGAAAAAACGCATATCGATTCCAAATCTCTCCTTTGGGTTGGTCCCTCTATATTGTTAGAGCAAGTGCGATCCCTTGTTGTCGTACATTATAAGCTTTTTGATAGGATTATACGAATAGAGGGTATATTCGATCGGATTAGGGTGAACCTCAGCTAGTCAATCGACATCCACTCGATCTTTCCTATAATCTAGCGGCGATAAGCCGTTAAGTTGCCGGAACAGCTTCGAAAAATAATGGATAGAAGAGAAGCCGTGCTTCTCGGCGATCTCCGTGATGCTGATGTTCGTATTGCGCAGATCCTCCTTGGCCCGATTGATGCGGAAGTGGTTAATGTATTGGGTCGGCGGCAAGCCCGTCGATCTTCTGAACAATTCGAAAAAATAACCTCTGCTGATCCGAAGTTCCTCGTAATACGACTCCAATGGACGCAGCTTGCCGTGCAGGATATCCTGATCCAGTCGCTCCAGTAATTTGTTCATTCTATGATCGGGAATGGCCTTATCTTGCAATGCGAATGCAAGAAAATACTCGATGAATTGCAGGAAATGGCTTTGTGTCCTTACGCTGCGCATGTAGGTATGCTCATTCTCGAACTGGTTCCCGGTGTAGAATTTTTCAAACAGGTCGCTCCATACGTTGATCTTCTCAACTTTCATGAGCTCAGGTATGGCATAGGGAAAAGAAGGGCCTACATAGGAAGGAATCAGTTGGGCAGTGTCATAACAGATCACGCTGGGATGATCGGCCAAAGCCCGGCGGTCCACATAGGACCAGTCGAAATAACAGCAGACATGTACCATGGGATCCTGGCTGTCCGCTATCCAATCATGCGGCTGCCCAGCCGGTATATATACAAGGCAACCCGGGCCGGTATGATATGTGCGGCCTTTGGTGCGAATGATGCCTTTACCCTCGGTAATTAGATAAAGTGATGACGAATAGCAGTGCCGGTTGTTATTGCTTTGACCTTTGGAAAAGGGGTACCGTGTAGCATAAAACACATAGGGATGGAAGACGGCAAAATCCACGTATTTAGATCCACATCCTTATAAGATAAGATTCTATAGATATTCGCATGACGATTGTACAAAAGCCTGACGTTTATGTAAATACAGCGATCGTCACCATTGCTATACTAACACTGAATTCATTTCATGCATGAGGAGGGAATTGAGATGTTGGATTATCAATGTCTATTGACGGATGAACAAATAATTCAATTTATTACGAAGGGGTATGTGGTGCTTCACAACGAATTGCCGGATCAGCTTCATGCCGCCGTCAGGGATAAAATTAATGTTGTATTGCACGAGGAAGGAAATCCCGGCAATAACATCCTGCCCCGTGTGCCCGAGATCCAGCAGTTCTTCGAAACGCCGGTCGTTAAAGGGGCTTTGACGAGTGTTCTCGGACCGGATTACTATATGCACCCACATCGGCATTGCCATTATAATCAGCCGGGCGATCCGCTGCCGGGAGGCGGGCAGTGGCACAAAGACGGTTACTGGTCCAGCATGCGCAGCCACCGGCCCTGGTGGGCGATGATTTTTTATTACATGCAGGATATCACCAAGGAAATGGGACCGACCGCCATCATGCCCGGTACCGCATATTACGAAAAGTTTGTAGGCGATCAAGGCGAGACGCTGCTGCCGACCGGCAAAGCGGGAACAATGGTCCTGGTTCATTTTGATTTATGGCACAAAGCTTCGTTGAACGTGTCTGACATGGATCGATACATGTTAAAGTTTCAATTCGTTCGATTGCGTGCGCCGGAATCGCCGAGCTGGAATCATCAAGAGAAAGAGATGAGCTTTACGGGCGGAACACCTTACGTGCATTTGAATCTATGGAAAGATGTATGGAACTGGATGCGCGGCGAACCGGGTCAGGGGATGCACTCTGTAACGGGAGACAAAGCTCAAATAGAGCAATTGGCCGAAGATCTAAAGTCCGAGGACGAGACCGTTCGCGCAAGAGCCGCGGATCAAGCTGGATTGCTAGGAGAAAAGGCCGCTTCTTTAGCTCCTGAACTAGGCCAAATGTTGAATGATAGGGAACCGGTAGCTTTGAATGTAAGTTATGCGCTTGGCCGAATGGGCTCCGCAGGGATCAATGAATTGATATGCCGCATGTCCGAAGGAACAACGCAAATCGCGCAGAGAGCGGCTTACGGACTGCAAGGTGCCGGCGCTGGAGCCGTTCCAGGACTGCTTGCACTGCTGGAGCACGCAAACGAGAAGCGCAGGGCGCTTGCTGTTTTCGTACTTGGCATGATCGTCCCGTCGTCGAATGAGGCGGTGTCTGCATTGAAAGCGTGCTTGCAGGATCCGAGCGATTGGGTTCGTCGAAATGCAGTCGAAGCGCTGGGTATAATGGGGAGGGAGGCAGGCGATGTGTGCCAGGCCTTGGCAAACGTATTGGAGCAGTCGCTTCTGCAAGAGGAAGAAAGAGAAGCCGCGGGTCCCGATGATACGGACATCAGCCAGCAGAGCTATATCCTAAATAAAATGGGATATACTGCTGCCCTGTCGCTGCTTCGCACCGCCAAAGCCACGGATGTTCCCATCGTGATCCATTCGCTTGAGCAAGCGCTGCACAGCAAGGACCGTTATGTAAGGGCGTATGCCTTCGAAACGCTTACCCATCTGCGGACCCCGGAGGCGACGGATGTCCTGATTCGATATTATCGACCGGCCAGATGGTGTCCGGACACAACGAAGGCGAGCACTTTCTGATATCCGCATGCGGTCTGAAGACCTCTTATTCCTGATGGGAACGAGGGGTCTTTTTATATGTCTAGAATTCGATGTGATTTACGAGCAGGTGTCCTTTTTTTGCAAAAGCATGACCCTTTCATGCAAAGACTTGTGCGATGCGCTCTAGTAAAATGAGGCTCAAAGTTCGGCATTAGCCGTTTATTGTTGAAAGGAGCAGTCATGCATGGCAACATCAATCAAAAGAGTTCATGTCGTATTCAAGACCCATCTGGACATCGGGTTTACCGATTTGGGAAAGAACGTAATCGAGCGTTATATGGAGCATTTCATACCCCAGGCACTGGAACTGTCCGAACAGCTGGCTAACGAAGAGGGGAACGTAAAATTCGTATGGACGACCGGCTCATGGTTAATTCATGAGTTTTTGGGAGCCGCTGCTCCTGACATGCGGGCGCGTATGGAAAAGGCCATTGCGGAGGGACGGATCGTTTGGCATGGGCTGCCGTTTACGACGCATACGGAAATTATGGATGCCCGGCTATTCGAATTCGGAATGTCCATTTCGGGCGACTTGGACCAAAAGTATGGAAAAACCACGATTGCCGCTAAAATGACGGATGTTCCGGGTCATACCCTTGCAATGGTCCCCTTACTGGTTAAACACGGCATTCAATATTTGCATTTGGGCGTTAATATGGTGTCCAAAAATCCCAAAGTGCCGGAGATGTTTGTATGGCGTGCTTCCGACGGTTCGGAGATCATCGTTCATTATGCAGATAGTTACGGCAAACCGTTTCAAATGGAAGGGTTGGAGGACGCTTTGTATTTTGCCCATACGCATGATAACCATGGTCCATCCACGATGGAGGAGATTCGTGTTTTATTTGAACAGTTGGAGCGGGATTATCCAGGGGCGGAAATCATGGCCTCGACACTTGATGCATTTGCCCGGCGGCTTCAAACCGTAAAGGATCGTTTGCCTGTCGTGAGCGAAGAAATCGGGGATTCGTGGATACACGGTATTGCCTCAGATCCTTGGAAAATCGCCCGTTACCGTGAATTGCTAAGGCTTCGGGATCGCTGGATCGAATCCGGTCAATTGGACAAGGACGGTGATGCGTACGCTCGATTTTGCAATCGCCTGATGTTGATCCCCGAGCATACCTGGGGGCTGAACAATTCCGTCTATCTCGTCGATTTCGTTAATTATTCCACTGGCGATCTAGCCGTTGCAAGAGCGCGGGATGTCGTTGAAGACAATCAACTGAGGAAATTCGATTACCTATGCCAGCAGGCGAATGGTACTCGGTCGTACAGCCATTACGAGAGCTCTTGGCAGGAACAACGGGATTATCTTGAGGAGGCCGTTCAATCGCTGCCGAAGGGGTTGGCAGCTGAAGCGCGAATAGAGCTGGATCGGATGAGCCAGCATCATCCCCTTCCGGGATCGGAGCCGATGGAGTACAAACAACCGATCGAGACAAACGAGCTGTACGAATTAGGTCAGTTTCAGGTGAGTTTCGCCGCCGACGGCTCGATAAACCGATTATTGGATCGATCAGGGAAGGCATGGGCGGATGACCATCAGAGACTGGGCACTTATAGGTATGAAACCTTCAGCAAAGAAAACTATGATCGCTTCTTTAAAGAATACGTGACCAATCTGGATATTCATCACGGCTGGGCGGACAACGACTTCGGCAAGCCGGGAATCGAATATGTCAAACCGCGGCCGGAACATCGGCGGTATACGGCATCCTTGCGGACGATACACCTGAAGAGGTGCGCAGATTATGATATCGTAACAGTGGAAATGAAGCTGCCGGAGATTCTCAGTAAGCAGTATGGGGCTCCGCGCCGATTGAACGTAATCTATACGTTCCTTGCGAATGAGCCCGTCATAGAGGTAAGTCTAAGCTGGAAGGGCAAACCAGCCTGTCGTCTTCCGGAAGCAAGCTGGTTCTCGTTTGCGCCCCTTGTGGATAATCCCAACGCATGGATGATGGATAAGCTGGGCCAGCGTATATCTCCGTTGTTCGTCGTGAAGGACGGTAACCGGAACATGCATGGTGTCAATTCCGGCCTATATTATGAGGGGGCGGACGGAACAGTGGTCATTGAAACCTTGGACGCGCCGCTAGTGTGCCCGGGGGAACCGCGTTTGCTGCAATTCGACAACTCCTATGCTTCATTGACCGGTGGATTCCATTTCAATCTGCACAATAATGTGTGGGGTACGAACTTTATGATGTGGTTCGAAGACGATATGAAATATCGGTTCAGATTGAGACTGCATTCTCATTCATGAGTTCATTGTGCCCATCATAAAAAAACAAAACGGAAAGGTGTGAGTTTATTAACTCGCATCTTTTTTTATATATGCACGATCATCCGCAGGTCAAGTTATGAAGAGGTATTGTTTTTATTAATAAAATCGTGAATCCTGTTACGAAGCTGCTCATGCTGCTCAAAATGGTTATAGATCCGATAGGCTGCTGTCTGCGCATTTCCGAAAAAGAAACGTTCAAACTGGGTTTGCCGACCTCCGAACGAGCTAGCACCAAGCTCCCATGCAAGCCTGAACAATGCGATACGATCCCAAGCTTCCGTCGTGGATCCTTTTAAATATTGATTAAGGTAGGGGCCTGATTCCGAATGAAAATCCAATTCGGAAGGGATCATAATCAGGCCGCTGGAGCCTAGCAGCTGAATCATCTCTACCATCTCGGGATAGAGTTTGGAAAAGAGGATGCTGGATGCGAGAAGAGGACTGGCGGCAGGAACGAAATATCCGAATTGATCCTGGCTGGCACCCTGCTCGGAAGCCAATCTTAATGCTTTGAAGGTCTCCAGAAATGTAATCATTTTCGAAACATTCGAGACCATATGGGGCTCGAGTCCAACGTTCTGTTCATCTGCCAAGGATTCCAGCAAGCCGAGCATGAATTCGGTTTTAACGATGAAACGGATGGCCATTTGGTGGGCGATATGCGTATGAAAGTGACTCTCGCCGAATAAACGCCCGGCGTAAGTCTCGTCCCCATAGTAAAAGAACCGGTCATGAGGGACCAGCACGCGGTCGAAGATGACGAGCGTATCCATCTCTTCGTATCTTGCACTGAGGGGATAATCATAGGAAGAAGTGGCACCGTAGCTTTCACGGCATATAAAAGTCATGCCCGGTAAATCGTTGGGAACCGCAAATGCAAACGCAGAAGGATTCACATCCTGGGACATCGTTGGCGAAGGTGTCGGGAATACCAGCATTTCTTCGCAAGTAGCTCCTTGTGTTGCCAACATGAAGGCGCCGCTTATGATCATTCCATCATCGTTAATCTCTACGACTTTAGCCGCGACAGTGTCTTCAGCAGCATCTTGCTGACCGGACATTTTACATGCATAGGGCTGGATGAAGGCGTGAGATAATGTAATATCATGATCACGACAGTACTTATAATAGTTCCTGAGATTTTCCGCATATCTCGGATGATGCTCTTCCAGAATATCGGCAGCGGTATATAAGGACATGATCGCAGTGTTCATATAATCGGGAGAACGCCCTAAAAAGCCATGATGCTTGTTCGCCCATAATTCCATCATCCGTCTGCGTTTCTGCAAATCCTCAGCGTTCTTGGGCGGGAGAAAAGACAAGCCTACGCGTTCGCCCGTATCGGGTGAGGGGTACGTCATCTGTTCGATATAACTTGCTTCACATTGCATATCGTATAGATCAGCTTGGGTTTGAATAAGACCTTGGAATGCAGGATGATCGGATAAAGGTCCCTGGATAGGCTCTCCTTTATACCAAATGTTGATATTCTGTCGGTCAATCCGTTCGATATACTGCTTTCCCGATTTAATAGGCACGTTGTTCACCCCATTTGCGAAAATCATAGCTAACGAACCTGTCTACTGCTGTTAATGTACGTGCTTAGTCCATACGGAGTACGTTGTCCGTCGGAAAAGGGATAAAATATGCGAATGTACCTCAAAAGCTTGAGCCAGGAAGAGACAGCAGGCAAAAAAAACGGACCCGTTATGGTCCGTTTCTTGAAATTTCGATTATTGGGATTGGCCCAGATACTGCTCAAGCGTGAGGTTTTGTCTCGTGATTTCTCCCGCAATATAGACACCAACGTAACGAACATGCCAAGGCTCATAAGAATAGCCGGTTAATTTCTCCTTGCCTTTTCCGTAACGAATGATAAATCCGTATTTCGGTGCATTGGCTTTCAGCCATTTGCCTTCCTTTGTATTTCCGAAGCTTTGCTCCAACGCATATCCTACGGAAGCACTGGATATATCCATGCTCAGTCCGGTCTGATGCTCGCTTTGTCCCGGACGCGCGCTTGTTTTGTTAGCGACGGCCTCGCCCTTATTACGGGCGTTGCGTTCGAATATGGCTTTTTGAGTGGCATAGGAACGGTAGCCCGATACGGCTTTGAGATCGATCCCGTCTTTCTTGGCTGCCGCAAACAATTTTTCCAGCGCAGATGCCGCTACTTTTTTCATCTGTTTTTTGGGACTTGGTCCCGAGAAGCTGAACGGAATATGGGGTACAACCAAGTCTTGCGGAACATAACTCGATGGTAGATTTCTTTGCTTGTTGACAAGTACAACGGTGCTTGATAGATTGGTGACCGAATTTAAACCGCGAACCGTTTTTAAAGTTCGGTTAGGAGCGTTGTTTTCCAAAAACTTCGTAAATGATAAGCTGGAAGAAGCTGCTGCGGCAGCTTCCGCCTTGCCAATGCCGGTGCTGCTTAGAAAACTGGATAAGGCTAGGCTTGTGACAACGGAACCAATGATGACCGTAGGTATGATGGATTTGACGATTTTTTTGTGCATGTGTGAAGTCCCTCCTCGTTAGCTATCTCTCAGTATATAAGAGAGTTATATCGGTAGAATCTCTGACTTGTTTCTGAATTGTAAACAAAATAGAATAGATCGAATCTGATAATAATCCAAAAATAGATTATAGTGATATAAAATAGGTGGGAATTTCCACATAAGGAGAAGTTTCACATGCAAAATGAACAGCTGCAAGAAATATTGAAGGAATACGGCATCCATGAACCCGAGATCACGTTTATTCGGCATAATGAAAATCGAACCTATAAGGTAAAAGGCCATGACGGAAGTACATATCTGCTTCGCATTCATCAACCGATAAAAGACGGCATGGCAGGTCAGCAGCATACCTATGACGGTCTGCTGGGTGAACTGCAAATGCTGGAGCATTTGTCAGGCTGGGATCAAATGCTTGTCCAAAGGCCGCTGCGGAATCGGGAAGGCGAGCTGATTACAATCATCGAACATGAGGGGAAGCGTTGGAATAGTTCCGTGCTTACCTGGCTGGAAGGAAGAGACTTGCATAAGGATGATGTAAGCGACCCGGTCATGGTCGAGAAGCTGGGGGCTCGTGTTTCAGAGCTGCACCGATTCTATGGTCAGTACATCCCGGAGGGCATGGATAAACGTCCAAGTCAGGGGATTAGCTACAATCAATATATGATCGGGGTTATAAAGCAAGGGTTAGCGAAAGAATTGTTTACTTCCTCCGATGTTTCCGTCATTGAAGACACGATATCGTTGGTTAACTCGCGGCTTGCGGATCGTGGGAACGAAGAAGCCTGGGGGCTCATCCATGGTGATTTAAGCTTGGGGAATATCATCATGACTTCGGATGGAGAACTGAGTTTTATCGATTTCGGTTTTTTCGGACCAGGTTATAATTACACGGATGTTGCAATGGGTGCCATGATGGTTCCCTCGGAGCTTCGGAATCTATTCCTGAGAGGGTATTATGGCAATGATCATACGGGACAAGATAAGCTTGTTCAGTTAGAAGGCTTCATGCTGCTGGCCATTATCGGATACTATGTCTTTCAAATGGAGAATGAATCCGTGCATGCATGGATGCGTGAAAGAATGCCGAAGCTGTGCGCCGATTACTGTAAGCCGTATTTGTCGGGTGAACGCATATTTTATTCCGTATAGTTCGATGACGAATTAGACGGTATCCGTGAAAGTTCATTATAAGCATTCAATCCCTTGGTATGCACAATGATCGGGTGATACGATATGAGATACATAACATAAGGATTAGAGGTGAAACCAAATGGCGGAAAGCAAACTTCTACTGCAACAAAAAGCTCTACAGGATGAAGCTTCTGAGGTAGCTGATGAACTTCGACTTTATGAATTGCTAAGTCAAGCAGGCGAACCGGTTCGTGTCGGCAGTTCAGCCCTCGGGTTGATGGTATGGAGAGACCTGGACATGACGGTAATATGCTCTCGGCTGACTCAGCAATTAATTGCACAAATCGCATCGGAACTCATGCTGCACGCTGGTGTTCGGGAACTGAAGTTCATAAACGATACCGGTGTATATAATACGGATCCCGCTTATCCCGATGGATTATACATTGGCCTAAAGTATAAGTCTCAGCAGGGGAAGGAGTGGAAAATGGACATTTGGTTCGTGGATGAACCGGAGAGACAACCCGACTTGAAACATATCGTCACGATGCCTGAACAGCTGACTCAGGAACGCCGGGAAGCTATTTTGCAAATCAAAAGTGATTGGGCAAGCCGTGATGAATATGGCAAGACTGTGCGAAGCTTCGATATTTATACAGCGGTTCTGGAAGAAAACATAAGGACACCGGAGCAGTTTCAGGCCTGGCTGGGCCAAAGGTCCATGAATAAAGAATGAAGCTGATGAATCAATAAGAGGAGAATTTACATATGGAGATTATCAAGCATAACCTAGACAGTTGGGAGCTTAAAGTAAAACAGAAAAATCAGTGGACGGTTCCTGTAAGCAGCGAGGAAATCCAGAACGCCAGAATGGGCGATTGGTCAATTATCGTTACCGCTACCAAGCCTGTGCCCAAAGAATGGTTTCCTGAACTAAGCGAAAAGAATGTGCTCTGTTTAGCTTCTGGAGGGGGACAACAGGGACCCGTGTTGGCCGCTGCGGGAGCGAATGTAACTGTATTGGATTTCTCCGAATCCCAATTGGAACAGGATCGCTTTGTGGCTGAGCGGGATGGATTGCCCATTCGGACAGTTCTTGGTTCTATGACGGATTTAAGCATGTTTGATTCGGAGAGCTTTGATTTGATCGTTCATCCGGTATCTAATCTTTTTGTGCCTGATATTCAGCCGGTCTGGCAGGAAGCATACCGTGTGTTGAAGTCTGGTGGTATTATGATAAGCGGCTTTATGAACCCGGCCTTCTACTTATTCGACTGGGAAATGGAAGAGAAGGGGATACTTCAGGTGAAACACACCCTTCCTTATTCGGAACTGGATTATGCGTCGGAAGAAGAGATCGTGAGAACCGGGGTATCATTGGAATTCGGACATACGCTGGAGCAGCAAATGGGAGGTCAGATCCGAGCAGGGTTTATGATTGGCGGTTTCTATGAGGATTCGTTCGGAGGCAAGAGACTGTTGGATCGTTATGCAAACAGTTTCATTGCGACAAGGGCCATAAAGCTTTAACATCCTGTCCTATTTCCAAGGGGTTCATTAGAAGAGTCATCCTATCGGGTGGCTTTTCTTTTTTTATGTATATGTAAAACATAAGCAAATCCTATTTTTTTGATATTATCCATATTATTTTTCCTGTGATAGCATGTTCGTATATCTAGTAAGTGGAGAGAGGAATGATGGATATGAGTTCAGCATTTTGGTTAACAAATGCCCGGTTAGAGAGCGGTTATGAAGTTCAAGATGGCGTAATTACGGGAACAAAGACGGAGATTCGCCACATATTCATAGAAGATGGAAAAATCGTGAAGATCGTAGCTTCGAATACAACCCTAACAGACCAATGGCCGCAGCACGATGTGAAGGGCTTATTGCTTCTGCCATCCTTTATCGAGAAGCACTGCCATTTGGATAAAACGCTGCTTGGTGACAGGTGGCGTTCAGTTACGCCGGTTTCCAGTATTTTCGAGCGTTTGGCGATCGAGAAAGCGACACTTCCTTCACTGGATACCTTGACGCAGGACCGTGCGGAACGACTGCTTGATATTTACCTGAAGTCCGGCGTGACGCATGTGCGTACGCATGTCGATATATATCCGGAAGTGGGATTAGACAATTTAGAAGCGGTTCAACAAGCATTAAGCGCATTTGAAGGAAAGTTATCTTATGAGATCGTTGCTTTTCCGCAACATGGTTTGCTGCACTCGAAATCAACGGAGTTAGTGAGACAAGCACTTCGCAATGGAGCAAACCTGGTCGGCGGCGTTGATCCGGCTACGGTGGATGGCGATATCGAAGCGTCTTTACAGGAACTGGTGGGGCTCGCTGTTGAAGCCAATGCAGGCATCGACCTGCATCTGCACGATGCCAATCATCTGGGGATCTTCACCATGAAGCGATTAGCTGAGTTAACCATTGAAGCGGGACTGCAAGGCAAGGTGGCGATTAGCCATGCCTTCGGATTGGGTGATATTCCGCCATCCCAAGCGCAAGAGATGGGGGACTTGCTGGCTGATGCGGGGGTCGCCATTATTACGAGTGTGCCGATTGGCCGCAAGTTTCCGCCGGTTGGCTTGCTGCACGAGCGCGGTGTAGAAGTGGCCGTCGGATGCGACAACATTTTTGATGTGTGGTCGCCCTTCGGAAACGGGGATGTGCTGGAGCGTGTCGGCCGATTGGCGGAAATATCCGGATGGGTGGATGAACGCGCGTTAGCGCAAGCGCTCCAATATATTACCGGTGGCACCACACCGCTTAATCATGATGGGGAGCAGGTATGGCCGCAGGTTGGAGACGTTGCCAGCATCGTATTTGTTGAAGCTTCTTGTTCCGCTGAAGCCGTTGCGAGAAGATCCAAACGCGTGGCGACGATGTTTCAGGGGAACATCGTTTCCGGTTCGTTTTAGGCGAATTTTATGTCCATTCGGATTAAATTGCTGCTGTCCTATACCGGTATGCTGGTCATTAGCTTGCTGGTCTTTGTCTTGACTGCGAGTTTGTTCACCATTGCGGCCACAGGCGATATTCACGGTATTCGGGATTTTTATAAAGTGCACTATCAGATTAACCCGCTCACGGAAGAAGAGGAGTCTATATTCCTCGAATTAAAATATCTTGCCAAGAACGAACCGGATGAGCTGCAGAACAAAGAGCTGCTATCGGAATATGATTTTAAGCTGAGAACCGTACGAGCGGGTCTGTATGTCCGGAGGGATAACGACCAGATCTTTGAGTCCAATACGATGAACCAGCCTGAATTGGAAGCGAGTCTGCCTCCATATGACCTGAACAACCATCAGATTCGTAATACCCTTAACATCGGTGAACGGTTTTATGCTTATGCCAAATATGATTTCCGGTATTCGGACGGTGCCAGAGGCAGTGTGTATGTGATTCGAGAGCGAAGTCCTTTCGGTGAAGTCACGCGCAAGCTGCTGCCCATTCTTGTCTTGAGTCTCGTTGGCATCGTTGTGGTTGCAAATGTATTGTTATATCGCTGGATTACGCGCAGCGTGGTCAAACCGCTTGATTTGCTTCGAAAATCGGCGGAACACATCAAGGAGGGAAATCTCCAGTTTTCTCTGGATTTGCATTCCAAGGACGAAATCGGCCAGTTGAACGAGACGTTTGAGAATATGCGGAAGCGTCTGCATGAGTCGATTCAACTCCGGCTTCAGGACGAAGAGAATCGGAAAGAACTGATCTCCAACATCTCTCATGATTTGCGCACGCCCATAACGAATATTAAAGGGTATATCGAAGGTATACGTGACGGCGTTGCAGATACGCCGGAGAAAATGGATAAATACGTGAACATCATTTACACCAAAACCACCGATCTGGATAAACTTGTGAATGAGTTGTTTCTGTATTCCAAGCTAGATTTAAAGCAGGTTCCGTTCATGTTTGAGCATGTCGATATCATCGGTTTTATAGACGATTGCATCGATGAGCAGCGCTATGTTTTGGAGGAAAAGGGAATACGGTTGGAGTGGAAGGAACGTACCGGTCCGTCTGTCGAGGTCATTGCCGATCTGGAAAAATTAAAACGAACGGTGCTCAATATCATCGAAAATGCCCAAAAATTCATGGACAAGGAGGACAAAACCATATGTGTCTCCACTCAGCTTTCTCCGGGATGGGTAACGGTTGAAATACGGGATAATGGGATGGGCATCGAGCCGGAAGCGATCCCTTATATATTCGAAAGATTTTATCGTGCGGAGCCATCCCGCAATTCTTCAACGGGCGGCAGCGGCCTGGGGCTTGCAATTGCCAGCCAGATCATCGAGGGACACGGGGGTACGATTTGGGTGGAAAGCGAGCCCGGCATCGGCACCAGTCTGTACTTTACCCTCAAACGAGCGACAAAGGAGGCAGTGTAATCCATGACCACACGCATTCTCATCATTGAAGACGAGACAACGATCGCTCAGTTGGAGCGGGATTATTTTGAGTTGAACGGTTTTCTGGTAGATCTATGCCATACAGGCAATGAGGGGCTGAAACTTGCCCTTAACGAGGACTACAATCTTATCATTATCGACCTGCAGCTTCCCGGAATGAATGGCTATGAATTATGCAGCCATATCAGGAAGAACAAGGAGGTACCGATTCTGATCGTTTCTGCTAAAAATGAGGAGATCGATAAAATTCGTGCCTTTAATCTCGGTGCCGACGATTACATTACCAAGCCGTTCAGCCCGAGCGAATTAGTCGCAAGAGCCAAGGCCCATCTGATGAGATATGTGAGGCTTATGGGCAAGCAAAGCCCAAGTCCAAGTTCAGAAATTAATATTCGCGGCTTGGTCATCGACAAATCGGCGCGAAGGGTGTTCGTACGCAATCAGGAAGTCACGTTTACGACCCGGGAGTTTAACTTGCTTGAATTTCTGGCAAGCCATCCGAACCGGGTGTTTAACAAAACAGAACTGTTTGAACGGATCTGGGGCATGGATTCCAGCGGGGATATTGCAACCGTAACCGTCCATGTCCGCAAACTGCGCGAAAAGATGGAACTGGATCCATCCAATCCACAGTATATTGAAACGGTGTGGGGGGCTGGCTATCGCTTTTCGGTCTAAACAATTTATAATTTTTTAATAAAAGTTTTCGAAACGCTTAATCCCAGCTTTCTTGGGAGTTTAGGACTCTCTTCTATCATGGAGATATGACGATCAACGTTCATATGTCAACGATTTAGGGAGGGTTTACAAATGAAAACATATTCTAATAAACTGGCGGCCATGATGGTGGCGGCTGCCCTGGGAACGGCTTCGCTTCCGTTTCATGTACTGCAGACCGAGGCTGCGGGAGCCCCGCTCGTTGCCCAGGATATAGAGCAAGCCACTCAAGTGCTGTCCCAGCTTCGCGTGATGCAGGGTTACCAGGATGGCACGATGGGGATAACCAGTCCCATTACGCGGGCAGAGCTGGCAAAAATGCTTGTGCTTGCGTTTGGACTTGAAGGCAAAGGAGATACAAAGCCAAGTTTCACGGATGTGAATTCAAACGCGTGGTATGAACGGTACGCAGCTGAGTTGGTAGCACAAGATATTATGCAGGCACCGGAGGGACGTTTTGATCCTCGGGGAATCGTTACCCATGCCGACCTGGTGCAAATGGTATCTAAGGCTCTGAAACGAGATGTGAAGTCCGTGGATGAATGGGCGAAGCGTTTTTATTCTGAGGAAGGCCATACCACACGTGGTCAAGCTGCCTACTTAATAAGCATTGCCCATGAGGCAATTCCGTCTGAAAAAGCCAACATCACGAGTGTCCGCGCACTGAATGCCATCACCATGATCGTTACCTTCGATGCTCCTTTGACGGCAGATAATGAGGCGTTTGCAAAAGCCAAAGAAGATTTTAAATTTAACAACGGGCTTGAAATCACCAACATGCCGCGTTTGAAGACGGGCTCAATTTCCACTTACATCGTCCCAACCTCCGTTCAAAAACCAGGTACATCCTATACGCTTACCTATAAAGGGAATACAGCAGGCATATTTACAGGTAATAGCACGAAGTTGGACATGACAGAGGCTAGACAAGTCGCTCAGGATACGTTTGAGTTGGAGGCACTTAAAGAGAATGGTGTCGTTGACTATGGTTATGTTATTTCCGCTTATAGCGGAGGCCGCGGAGCCAATGCATTCGTATTGGATGAGAACAACAGCGCCGATGGAAAAGTCTATCAGATCATATCCTCTGGTCAAGCCAGAGAAGTGACGATTACGCCTGCAGGCGGACAACCTATCGTGGCAAAATACGTACCCTTCACCCAGTCCACGGATGGCAAACAAGAGCCGAAATTCCGTTTACCTGAAGGCCAGACACTGACGCCGGGAGTTACCTATACCGTTACTTCGGATTGGGCACAGATTGCAAAACCTTCTTTCGTTGCGGGAAGTTTCGAACCGCTGGATATCATCGGAGCCGAGGTGATCAGTGACAGTTCCGTTTCCATTACATTATCCGAGGACCCTGGAGACGAGCTCTTCTCCGGACGGAGCATCGAATTGATTGACGCAGAAGGCGGCAAGCACATAGCAACCTACAAATATTCAAGCCGCAAGGGAGCCGTAGGCGTGTTTGATCTGACGCAGGAGGGCAAACTGAAGCCAGGAACGACTTATACGATTAAACCGGTCGGCGAATGGGCAGACGAAACAACGGCGGTTCTGACGGTGAATGAATAGAATACTGCACTGGACATGGCTGTTCAATATAAAGAGGACGAGTTTTACGCTCGTCCTCTTTATATTGATTTTTTGCGACTATGAAAATGGTTCTAACATTTGTAAAATCAAGGATAAGTGCTAATACTGGTTTCAAATCCGTCATGATGGAGGAGTACATATGATTGAAGAGCTTTCCCATTATTTAAGTGAATGTGATATTGAAGTTTTAGATCTGGACAGCTTAACGCTTCCTGCCATGAAAGAAGGGGAGCACAAGATTCTCATCGTTCCTGGTTATAATCTGGTGGAAATGATGGAAGAAATATGCGAAGAAGAATCCCTCTCTGCCTATGTGAACAAGGAACTGGAGTTGGTTCATCAGTTAACTTTGAAAGATGCACTTGTAAAAATAGTAGCTTCGCAATTATCTTATACGGATATTTCGCTGGAACCGGAAGAATTAGGAGGTAAAAGCTTTGAGGATTTGTATCGGACCTATTCTTTACTATGGGAGGGCAATGAAATTCTTAACGAAGAGATTTGCGAATCGGATACCGAGGCCTTTGACTGGAACACAACTTGGGTACAGGGAAAGGTGGAAGAGGACGAGCAAGTTATCCTGTTGACGTTACCGGCGGAAGCCGGATATGAAGCGCCGCTGTGGGTTCCAATGGGAGGTTATAACGAATGTCCGTTGCCCGAGTATCAGTCGGTGATTTTTAAGCATTTTCAGCAGAAGTATCAGATTAAAATTGTGGCCGTTTCGGAAGATACCTGGATTCTTCAGGCTGGAAGACGCCCGCAAACGCATGATGAAGCATTAAAACTGGCCAGGGAGCATTTTATCTTCTGTCAGTATGTCTTGGAACGATTTCCGTCTGTTGGACATTATGCAGATTATTTAATGAAGCATGATACATGGTATTTTTGGTGGGATTAAACGTCAGAAGCCGCGTGAAAAACGCGGCTTTTTTTATGCGGCCTATAGTCAAAATATACAAATGAATGGTTATTTTCGTTTTTTTGTTATAAAGCATCATCATCCTTAACAATCGAATATTAACCAAGTTCACCGATTGCCCTAATATGAAGTTACTTTCGTAATTTACCGGCATGCAGGCACGTTATGGAAAATTGTACCCTTCCATACGCAGAAGTACCTATCCCTGCGCTCCAAACATCCAGTAAGATCAAATTTATGAGCCGGTCGCGGAAATCACTTCATGATTGAAATCGCTATCATTCTGGGTATTATATGTTAAACGGTTGACAACCTGTATATACATGTATATGATTTTTCTATATGCAACCTGTATATACAAGATGGCGAGGAGGACGAAGTTTCATGTTGAACCCAGAAACCCAGTCTCAAGATTGGTGGAGAACTTCGACGGTTTATCAAGTCTATCCAAAGAGCTTCAACGACACGACCGGCCTAGGCACGGGCGATATACGCGGGCTCATGGAGAAGCTGGATTATATAAAAGGACTTGGCATCGACATTGTGTGGCTTCAGCCGGTGTATGTTTCTCCGCAAAATGATAACGGTTACGACGTTGCGGATTATTGCAGCATAGATCCTGTATACGGGACGATGGACGATTTCGACGAGCTTGTGGCTGAGTTGAAAAAAAGAGGCATGCATCTGATGATCGACATTGTCGTGAATCATTCTTCGACCGAGCATCGATGGTTTAAAGAAGCGGTGTCTTCTCGCAATAACCCGTATCGAGACTATTACATCTGGCGGGATCCCGCGGAAGACGGCGGTCCGCCCAACAACTGGCAATCCAAGTTTGGAGGACCGGCATGGCAATATGACGAAGGGAGCGGGCAGTATTACTTGACCCTTTTTGACAAAACGCAGGCAGACCTGAATTGGGAGAACGCGAAGGTCCGTGCGGAAGTCGTGGATATTCTCACCTTTTGGGCGGACAAGGGCGTAAGCGGATTCCGGATGGATGTCATCAATCTCATATCGAAAGATCCCTCGTATCCGAATGATGACGGTTCGGTAGCACCCGGAGACGGACGCAGGTTTTATACGGACGGACCGAGAGTGCACGAATACATTAAGGAATTGAACGAAAAAGTGTTCAAGCCTTATAATCTCGTCACGGTGGGTGAGATGTCCTCCACAACCCTGGAGCATTGCGTTCGTTACTCGAACCCGCAGGAGAACGAATTCTCCATGACGTTCAACTTCCACCATTTGAAGGTAGACTATCCCAACGGGCAAAAATGGGAGCTGATGCCTTATGATTTCGAGGAGTTGAAAAGAGTGCTCTCCGATTGGCAAATCGGCATGCAGAAGGGGGGCGGCTGGAATGCCCTGTTCTGGAACAACCATGATCAGCCGCGCGCGCTGACCCGGTTCACCAATGATGGTGAATTCCGCACGGAAAGTGCAAAAATGCTGGCTACGACGCTGCACGGATTGCAAGGCACGCCATATGTATATCAAGGCGAAGAGATTGGGATGCCTGATCCGAACTGGAATGATATATCCGAGTTTCGGGACATTGAATCCTTAAACATGTATGCCATTCTCCAGGAACAGGGTAAAACGCCGGAGGAGGCTGCCCACATCGTCAAGGTACGCTCGCGAGATAACTCCAGATTGCCTATGCTGTGGAATGACAGCGATCTAGCCGGCTTTACGACGGGGACGCCTTGGATCAAGATCGATGAGCGGTATCCGCTGATCAATGCGCAATCTGAAGTGGAAGATCTGCATTCGATCTATCATCATTATCGGAAGCTGATTGAAATGCGAAAGAACATTCCGGTGATGACGGACGGTGAATATGTTCGCCTGGATGAAGGCCATCCCGAAATCTATGCGTATGCCAGAAAGAACAAGGAGCAGACGCTTGTTGTGATTTCCAATTTCAGTGATCGCGACGTATCGTTCGAACTTCCTGAGAAGAAGCTAGTGAATCTGACAGAAATCCGATGGGCTCAGCTGCTAATCGGCAACACAACGGAAGAACCCGAGCTTACTCCAACGGTTGCACTTCGACCGTATGCATCCTATATGTGGCTTATCCATAACAACTAAATTCATAATGTCAGGAGCGAAGAGCTATGGCCCTTGATCGCAAAAACGTGGAGCGCATTGTCGAGGCAGTCGGTGGAAAAGACAATATCGAAGCCGCTACGCATTGCGTAACCCGTTTAAGATTTGCCCTTGTGGACGACAGCAAGGTGGATTCCAAAGCCCTAGATGAGAATGATTTGGTGAAGGGGCAATTCTCGTCCCAGGGACAGTTTCAGGTTGTGATCGGACCGGGTCTTGTCGACCAGGTTTACAATGAAATGATGGACATCACCGGCGGAGCAAGAGTATCGAAGGATGAAGTGAAGAACATTGCGAGTAAGAAGCAAAATCCGCTGCAGCGAGCGATCAAGACGCTTGCGGACATTTTTATTCCCATCCTGCCGGCGATTGTCATGGCAGGTTTGCTGCTTGGCATTAACAATCTGCTTACAGGACCGGGTATTTTCTATGAAGGTCAATCGTTGATTCAGGTCCATCCCGAGTGGGCAGACGTAGCCTCCATTATAAATCTAATTGCAAGCACCGCCTTTACGTTCCTGCCCGTCCTGATCGGATGGTCGGCAGTAAGACAGTTTGGCGGCAACCCGCTGCTTGGGATTGTACTAGGCCTGATCCTGGTAAATCCGGATCTGCTTAGCGCTTATCAATATGCGGATGCCAAGCTGGAAGGCACGGTTCCCGTCTGGAATCTGTTCGGCTTTGAAATGGAGAAAATCGGTTATCAAGGCCAGGTGCTGCCTGTTCTTGTTTCCGCTTATATTTTGGCCAAAATCGAGAAGTTTCTGAACAAACGGGTGCATGATTCCATTAAGCTGCTTGTCGTGGCGCCAGTAGCTCTGCTCGTGACCGGGTTCCTTGCATTCATTCTAGTGGGACCGATCACGTTTGCCATTGGTAACGTCCTCACTTCAGGTCTTGTCAGCATTTTTGATTCCTTTGCAGCCTTGGGTGGCCTGATCTACGGCGGACTGTATGCACTCCTTGTCATTACGGGGATGCATCATACGTTCCTTGCGGTGGACATTCAGCTCATCGGCAGTGAAGGGGGAACGTTCTTGTGGCCGATGCTGGCGTTATCTAATATTGCGCAAGGGGCCGCAGCGCTAGCCATGATGTTTATCATGAAGGAACAGAAGGCCAAAGGACTTGCCGTTACATCTTCCATCTCTGCCTTCTTGGGGGTAACGGAGCCAGCCATCTTCGGGGTTAACATTCGTTATAAGTATCCGTTTATCTTCGGTATGATTGGATCCGGGATTGCCGGCGTGCTGCTGGCCGTGAACAACGTTCTGGCTTCGTCGATCGGCGTGGGGGGCATTCCGGGATTCCTGTCCATATTCCCTAACCAGTGGGGCGTCTTCTTCATTGGCATGGCGATTGTATTGGTCATTCCGTTCACGGGGACATTGTTGTTCGGGCGTTACCATTTGTCCAAGCAGCATCGACATACAGCGAAAGAGAACGCTGCCGGCAACGTCGCAAGTGATCAAGCAGTAATGACGGAATCGAACGACAGTCGTCAATCTGAGTCATTCGAGTCATCGGAAACAGAGAATAGTTCAATTACGGAACCTGCCCAAAAAGCCGCAGTAGATATCATGGCACCAATCAAAGGGAAGGTGGTTTCCTTGTCTGAGGTACCCGACCCTGCTTTCGCCGAGAATCAGATGGGTCAAGGTGTTGCCATTATCCCGTCGGAAGGGAAAGTGTACGCTCCATTTGACGGTCAAGTCGCGCATTTGATCAAGAAGAGTAAACATGCGATTATTTTGACGGATACGAACGGGGTTCAGGTCCTGATTCACGTCGGAATCAACACGGTTTCCTTAAAAGGAGAGGGGTTCACGGCTCACGTGGAAACAGGTGCCGACATAAGCAAAGGGCAGCTGCTGCTTGAATTCGATATGAATCGGATTCAGGAAGCCGGTTTACCCGTCATTACGCCGATCATTATTCCAGACGGCCAAGAACAGGTTCAGAAGGTTACGGAGTATGAAGGCGAAGCGTTGCCAGGTGAAACGCGAGTGCTTCAAGTGACTCTTGGTAATGGAATTTGACAGGTTCTTATGTAACATGTAATGGCTGCTGGAAAATGGTACAATAGCTGATGGTGATAAAGGGATGACGAACAACATTTATTGGACGCTATACAAAGATTATGCTGACCAAATTGAAACCGGCGCTCTTCAACCCGGCAGCAAGCTGCCCTCGGAAAACGAGCTTACGGCCACCTATCAAATTACAAGGGAAACGGTACGTAAGGGACTCAATTTGCTGGCTCAAAACGGTTATATTCACAAGGTAAAAGGCAAAGGTTCATTTGTGCTGGATACAGGAAGAATGAACTTCCCGGTAACGGGGCTTGTCAGTTATAAAGAGCTTGCGGAACGGTTAGGCCGAAAGAGCCGAACGCTTGTATATGAGACGGAATGTGTTCCGGCCGGAGAGCGTATAGCGAAAGAGCTTCAAATTCGACCGGACCAACTTGTATGGAGGGTGATACGTGCCAGGGAAATCGAAGGGGAGCGCATCATTCTCGATATCGATTATTTGCTTGCCGACATCGTAACGGGTCTAACGAGAGATATTACTGGGGATTCGATCTATCAATACCTGGAGCAGGAGCTCCATCTGAAAATCAGCTACTCGAAAAAAATAATTTCCGTTGAACGAGCTACAACGATGGACCAGTCCTATATGGATCTTGGAAACGATACCCATGTTGTCGTAGTCCGGGGATACGTTCATTTGGAAGATACCACACTCTTCCAGTATACGGAATCGAGGCATCGATTGGATAAGTTTCAGTTCGTTGATTTTGCAAGAAGAGAATCCAATCATGATTTTGGAGACCAATAAAGAAGTGATCATCAAGCCGCGAATTTATCGCGGCTTTTTTGATGTCCTGACAGGAAAGAGGGAAACTCCTTCTCGATGTTGAAGCTATTTTAGTAGTAATTGTCTGATAAAGCATGGTAAAGGAGCCGATAGATCATGGATTTGGGACTGACAGGAAAGGTCGTGTTGATTACCGGAGGGAGCAGGGGCATAGGGCTTGAAACCGCGGTAACGTTTGCGCTCGAAGGTGCCAAGGTTGCTATTTGTGCACGGGACGAGGAGCAGTTAAAGACTGCGGCAGACCATATCCGGCAAGCAGCGGATTTCGAAGTGCTAACCATAGCAGCGGATGTCACGAAACCTGAGGACTGCATGCGAGCGGTGAACGATACGGTGCAGCATTATGGACAGCTTAATATTCTGGTAAACAATGCCGGAACCGCCGCTGCGAAATCATTTGAGCTGATCGATGACGAACAATGGGCATCCGATCTGGATCTCAAGCTGTTTGGCGCGATTCGATTTGCACGTGCAGCCGTCCCTCACATGCGAGAGTCCGGGGGAGGTGCGATTATTAATGTCACGACATCCTGGGCCAAAACACCGCCTGCTGGGTCCATGCCCAGCAGTGTCAGCCGTGCAGCGGGGCAAGCCATGACCAAGGCTATGAGTCTCGATCTGGCACCAGACCATATCAGAGTAAACACCGTATGTATCGGAATGATCCGCAGCGCACAGCTTGAAGAGCGATGGAAACGGGAAGAACCCGGACTCACATGGGAACAGTACGCGCGGGACACGCGCCACAGGATTCCGTTTGGACGTATTGGAAACACGCAAGAAGCGGCAAAAGTTATCGTATTTATGGCATCCGATGCTGCCTCATATGTTACTGGAACTTCCATCAATATTGATGGAGGGTCAGCTCCGGCTTTATAAGCCGTTAGCAATGAAAAACCCGGGAGGTTTTGGATATGAAGCATGAAGTTGTGATTGGAATTGATGGAGGCGGCTCGCAGACGCGCGTCATGGTCAGCGATTTGAATGGAAATGTTCTCTCCTATGCCGTTGGCGGAGCCTCCTCGATCCATAAAGACAGCCATGCGCACGAGAATGTTCAACAAACCATACGATCGTCACTTGCCCTGGCGAGCTGCGGCGTAGATCAAGTCAAGGGTCTATATGCGGGAATAGCGGGTTACGAGTCGGATCAAGACATGGAGTGGGTAACTCGTTTAACCGCTATTGAAGGACTCGATTGTCCGAAATGGTACGTGAACGATTCTCTTGTCGCGCATGCAGGTGCATTCATGGGCAATCCAGGAATCGTTGTTGTGTCGGGGACGGGGTCCATGATTCTGGGAATAACCGAACAAGGGATTCCTATTAGAAATGTGGATTTCCATCATTATGCCGCCAGCGCTGCGAGATTTCTGTCTTATGATGCTGTGTATCAAATATTGGCCGGGAAAATCCATCCATCCGATGAATCGTTGGTCCGCGAAATTCAATCCTTTTGGGGAGTCGAAAATAGGGATCAACTTCGAATGTTGGCGTCTTTGGGTTTTATTAAAGATCGACAAGAGCGAGACAAGAAGTTCGGGGAGATGGCTCCTCTTATCACGACTGCAGCTGAAGTCGGAAGCCGATTAGCTCGGAGCGTGTGCGATGAAGCCATGAAGCAAATCATGGTAGGTGTTGAGATTCTAGGTTCATTCTTTGAGTCAGATCATGTATCGGTAACCGGGATCGGCAGTGTCATAAACTGCGCTTATATGAAGTCAAAACTAATGAGCAGCTTGCAATCGGGCATAAACAAACATTATGAATACCGGAACCCCCAATTATCGGCCGCTGCCGGCGCTGTGCTTATGGCACTTCGGAGTTTGGGGTTGCAGGTTGATTCCCATAGGGTTGAATCCATGCGCAGGCACCCTCATGCTACATGGTAGAGTATCTTTGAATGACTAAAAGTATTTGATCTCTGATCAAATACTTTTTTTATTTTTCACTGGAATACAGGGTGTGATCTAAATTGATTAATTAAATCCATGTTCACCAAATGAATTCACTAGAATCATGATGCTTGGTTGTTAACTTTTAGTCCAATGCTTGTTCTATATTCTGGAGTTTAACCTAAATATTCCATAAACATAACATAGTAAAACTAGTAAATATTTCTTGTCTAACCTGAAAAAATGATGTAAAGTAACATATCAAACAAGCAATATTTGGTTTTATTTCAGAAATTTTGACATATCAATTGACCACAGATCAATTAATATGTTGATTTCAGTCGAAAGGTTAGAGGCTGTGGTTAGATAAGTCGAATCGACTGGAACAACTCACTCAAAGTTTCATAGGATTGTCTTCTGTATTAGGTGCTTCCGCGCATGTCTTATCTATCGGAGGGCTGCAAAATCTATCTTTTTACAGAAAAGAGGCTGTGATATGAGTCAACCCATTTTGCAGATTCGAGATTTGCACACACACTTTTTTACAGACCGAGGTGAAATTCCCGCTGTCGATGGTGTGAGCCTTTATGTTAGACCTGGAGAAGTGCTTGGCGTCGTTGGTGAATCTGGCTGTGGCAAAAGCGTGACATCGCTGTCGGTTTTGAAACTGATTCCACAGCCTCCAGGCAAAATTACCGGTGGTTCGATCTTATTCAAGGGACAGGATATCGTCCCGTTAAAAGAACGCGAGTTGCGTCAGATTCGGGGAAATGCGATCTCCATGATTTTTCAGGAGCCGATGACGTCGCTAAATCCGCTATTTACCGTGGGCCAGCAAATCGGGGAAACGGTCCGCCTGCACCGGGGGGTTAGTAAGAAAAACGCGAGGGTACATACCGTGGAAATGCTGAGAAAGGTTGGCATCGCTAGGCCAGAGTCCATCATTGATGAGTACCCCCATCAGTTGTCGGGAGGAATGCGTCAGCGGGTCATGATCGCGATGGCGATTTCCTGTAATCCGGAACTGCTTATCGCTGATGAACCGACGACCGCATTGGATGTAACGATCCAGGCTCAGATCCTCGATCTGATCCGATGCTTGAATGAGGAGTATAAAACAGCGGTCATGTTGATCACGCATGATCTTGGCGTCGTCGTAGAAATGTGTCATCGCGTTACAGTCATGTACGCTGGGAAGGTTGTAGAGGAAGGCAGTGTGCACGATATATTCAAAAAACCGCTTCATCCCTATACCCGGGGTCTTATCAAGTCGGTTCCGCGAATGAAAGAGCAGCGCAGACGGCTGTTCTCCATACCAGGCAATGTGCCGATATTGAATACCCGGATGAAGGGCTGCCGCTTTGCCGAGCGATGCTCGGATGTCATGCCGCTGTGTCTCGAACAGCTTCCTGAACTGAAAGAATACGAAGCGGCACACAGCTGCCGATGCTGGCTGCATGAAACTCCGAAGGAGGAAGTCATATGAGTGAACCATTGCTGCAGGTGGAGCATCTGAAAAAGTACTATTCCTTGGGAAAGCGGTGGTTCGGAAAATCCGAGCAGCAAGTGATCAAAGCAGTCGATGACGTTTCCTTTTCCGTGCTGAAAGGAGAGACGTTTGGTTTGGTGGGTGAAAGCGGATGCGGTAAATCGACAGCAGGCCGTTCGATCCTGCGGCTAATCGAACCGACGGCCGGCAGGGTCCAGTTTAATGGACAGGATCTTACTTCATTATCTCCCGAAGAACTTCGCTTACAGCGCAAAGATATGCAAATCGTCTTTCAGGACCCATTTTCTTCCCTGAACCCACGGCATACCGTCCAGCGGATATTGGAGGAACCGCTCATCGTGCATGGAGTAGGGAACGCAAAAGAACGGCGTAACCTTATCAGTCGCTTGATCGAAGTCGTCGGTTTGTCGCACAGCCATCTCCAGCGTTACCCGCACCAATTCTCGGGCGGTCAGCGGCAGCGGATCGGCATCGCCAGGGCCTTGTCGCTGCAGCCGAAGCTGATCGTTGCGGATGAACCCGTGTCGGCACTCGATGTGTCCATTCAGTCGCAGGTTATCAATTTGCTGCAGGATCTGCAGGAGGAGTTTGGACTTACCTATATTTTTATCGCACATGATCTAAGCGTGGTGAAGCATATTTGCGATCGTATCGCCGTTATGTATCTTGGCCGAATCGTGGAGATTTCCGATAAGAACAGGCTTTACGAAACACCGCAGCACCCATATACGAAAGCGCTTTTTTCTGCAGTCCCTGAGCCTGACCCCGATATCAAAACCGAGAGGATTATTTTGCAGGGTGAAGTGCCGAGTCCGGCAAACGCGCCGGTCGGCTGCGCTTTTCACACCCGTTGTCCGATGGTGATGGATATTTGCCAAACGTTGCGCCCCGAGCTTACGGAAACGGAGCCTGGCCATCTGACGGCCTGCCATTTGTTCACAGGATCGGATGCTACCGGAAGAGCCGTATAATTCGACCGACTGGTACCCATTAACTAACAATTGTTGCAGCACTTTTCTTCTTTCTGGTTTATAGCCGGGACAAGTCGTCCGGGCCTTATATAAACAAAGATACTTTTGTAATAAGAAGGGAGCCACAATATGAGAGTGAAAAGTTGGAGCAGTGTCGTGTTGGCATTGATGTTGTGCGGAGTTGTTATCCTTGCCGGATGCAGCGGAAGTAAGGGCAGCAGCAATAACGGTGCAACAGGAACGGATACGGGGGGGAAAACAGAAACGGCAAACCCGCCACAGTCCACACAGGATACATTAATTGTCGGGCGGGGTGGCGATTCCGCATCCCTGGATCCCGCAATCGTTACAGACGGCGAATCGCTTAAAATCACGCATCAGGTGTTTGACTCTTTGCTGGAATATAAGGAAGGAACGACCGAAGTTCAAGGCTCACTAGCCGAGAGCTGGACGGTTTCCGAAGACGGCCTGAAGTACACCTTCAAGCTTCGTCAAGGCGTGAAATTCCATGACGGAACCGATTTTAACGCCGATGCCGTCGTCTTTAACTTTACCCGCTGGTCGGATCCAAAAAGTGAGTACAAATTTGAAGGTGACTCTTTCGACTACTACGACTCCATGTTCGGCCCCGACGGAAAACGCATCATCAAAGAAGCGAAAGCAGTCGATGCGAATACCGTTGAATTTACGCTGAATCAACCGCAAGCACCGTTTCTGCAAAATCTGGCGATGTCCTCCTTCGGCATAGCCAGCCCTGCGGCCATTCAAGAGAAGAAGGAGAACTTCAAAAACGAACCGGTTGGCACCGGACCTTTTGTCTTTAAGGAATGGAAGCGCAACGATTCAATTACCCTGGAGAAAAATCCAAGCTATTGGAGAGAAGAGCTTCCAAAATTAAACAGAGTGATTGTACGCTCTATTCCCGACAACTCTGCACGCTTCAATGCGCTGCAAAGCGGGGAAATCGATCTGATGGAAGATTTGAGCCCGGACGACTTGGCCACGCTCGAAGGCAATCCGAATCTGCAAAAAATCGAACGCCCTTCTAATAATGTAGGTTATGTCGGCTTCAATCTAAAGCAAAAACCCTTTGATGACGTGAAAGTAAGGCAGGCATTAAGCCATGCCGTCAACAAACAGGCGATTATTGAGGCCTTCTTCGCTGGTCAAGCCATCCCGGCTGTAAATCCATTGCCGCCTTCCCTGTGGGGGTATAACGACAGCATTCAGGATTATGAATACGATTTAGAAAAGGCGAAGCAGTTACTGGCCGAAGCGGGGTACCCGAACGGTTTGCCTGATGAGTACACGTTCTATGCCATGCCGGTTCCCCGTCCGTACATGCCGGATGGCAAAAAGGTAGCCGAGGTCATTCAAGCCGATTTTGAGAAAATTGGGGTAAAGGTCAAGATCGAATCTCCAGAATGGGCTACTTATCTGGACGATGCAAAAGCCGGGGAGAAAGCCGACATCTTTATGCTCGGCTGGACGGGCGATAACGGCGACCCGGATAACTTTCTGTACACGCTGCTTGATAAAGACGCCATTCCGTCTAACAACTACAGCTATTATGCCAATGATAAGCTGCACGAGATTTTGATTGCCGCTCAAAAAGAAACCGAACAGTCCAAACGAGAAGAGCTGTATAAACAAGCACAAGACATCATAAAAGTCGATGCTCCGTGGGTTCCGCTTGTGCATACGACACCTCTCCTGGCGGCCAAAGCAAATGTGAAGGGATTCGTACCGGCGCCAACCGGCACAGAGTATTACTATAACGTCTACTTTGAATAACGGGTTGTACCACATTGTCTTTGGCAGGTGAATTATTTTGAAATCCTATATTTTAAAGCGATTATTCATCATGGTTCCTGTTTTGATCGGTATGACGATGATTGTATTTTCCATTATTCATGCAATCCCTGGTGACCCGGCGGAAACCATTCTGGGACAAAAGGCGACGGAACAGTCCAAGGAAGCTCTCCGTGAACAATTGGGACTTCATAATCCGTGGTACCAGCAATATTTCACGTACATCGGAGATTTGCTCCAAGGTGATCTTGGACAATCCATCCGTACCAAAGTGCCGATTGCCGAGGAAATCACCCCTTATTTGGCAGCGACTGCCGAGTTGACGTTTGCCGCTATGGCGTTTGCCATCATTTTCGGCGTTAATGCTGGAATTATAAGCGCCTGGAAACAAAACTCATGGTTTGATTACATTAGTATGCTGGTTGCGCTTATCGGAGTATCGATGCCCATCTTTTGGCTTGGGTTAATGGAACAGTGGATTTTCTCTCTCGAGCTGCAATGGTTGCCTTCGATCGGTCGGATGAATCAACGGGATCCGGTTGAAGCCGTTACGAATTTATATTTGCTTGATAGCATTCTCGCCGGACGATTCGATCAATTGTGGACGGTGATCAAACACCTGATCCTGCCAAGCGTGGCGTTGGGTACGATTCCAATGGCGGTCATCGCCAGAATGACGCGTTCGAGCATGCTGGAGGTCATGAACTCTGATTATGTCCGCACGGCAAAAGCCAAAGGGCTGTCCCAATTTTTTGTCGTCTACAAGCATGCACTTAAAAATGCGTTTATTCCGGTGCTTACCGTCATCGGTTTACAAACCGGGGCGCTGTTGGGAGGAGCTGTATTGACGGAGACGATTTTTGCCTGGCCAGGCGTAGGACGGTACATTTATGAAGCGATCAGCTCACGCGATTACCCGGTGATTCAATCCGGCATTCTGATCATCGCTTTTGTATTCGTTTTCATTAATCTGATTGTGGATTTGCTGTATGCAGCAGTGGATCCGCGCATTCGCTACCGGTAAGGAGGGGTGACCATGCCACAGATTATGGCGCACACTAGCGACAGCCCTGCCGTCTCCATCGAGAAGGTTTCCGAACCTTGGAGGGATGCGTGGGGAGCTTTCCGCAAGAATAAAATGGCGATGCTCGGACTGTTCATGATTGTAGCCTTCATTGTTATTGCACTCGTTGCGCCGCTTATTGCACCCTATGATTATAAAGCCCAAGAGCTGACCGATCGGTTAAAGCCCCCATCTGTGGAGCATTGGTTCGGGACAGATGATCTGGGGCGTGACATACTCAGCCGGGTGCTGCACGGGGCTCGTATTTCATTGTGGGTCGGTACTTTTTCCGTGATTGGCTCCATCATCCTGGGAACGTTTTTTGGGTTGCTCGCGGGTTTTTACGGGAAATGGATGGATATGTTGATCTCGCGTATTTTCGATATTTTGTTGGCGTTTCCGAGTATCCTGCTGGCAATTGCGATTGTAGCCATACTGGGGCCCTCGCTGCAAAATGCGCTATACGCGATCGCGATAGTCAACATACCGACCTATGGCCGATTGGTTCGGGCCAAGGTGCTTAGCTTGAAGAACGAGGAATACATCACTGCTGCGCAGGCGATTGGGATGAAGAACCGCGGTATATTATGGCATCACATACTGCCAAACAGTCTGACTCCGATTATCGTGCAAGGCACGCTGGGCATCGCAACAGCCATCATCGAAGCCGCAGCACTCGGGTTTCTGGGGATGGGCGCCCAGCCCCCCGCTCCGGAATGGGGGAAGATGCTGTCCGATTCGCGGCAATTTATAGCGACGGCTCCGTGGACGGTCGTATTTCCCGGTGTCTCGATCATGCTGACGGTACTCGCCTTTAACCTGATGGGAGACGGACTGCGCGATGCATTGGATCCGCGAATGAAAAGTTAATATACCCTAAGATAAGTAGGCTGCCGGGAGACCCCCGGCAGCTTACTATGTCAATACATCTATACGGGAACTTTAAACATTCCGGCTTGTCGCATAGACCAGTACATGTTGGGGAAGTGCCGGCTCGTTTCTCCAGCATGGAAATTCCAGCTGCTTGATACGTACTTCTTTATTAAACTGCAGAGTAAATTCTGTGCGGTTCTTTGCAATTCAGATTAATGTCGTAATTTTATATATGATTTGTCGCATAGTTGGACTAAAAAAATGAGTAAGATGTGATACCTTATATGTGGATGTCATGGCAGCTAAGTTTATATCCAGAGACCCAAGAGATGTTGTGGCAGAATTACATACATATAAGCCCGCCTGCTCTTTATGGCGTTATGGATAGGCAGGACTTTATATTTGAAGTTATAAAAAATTAATGAAAAGTGATGGTGATGATTTATGTCTAAAGTTTATCGTATTGGAATTATCGGCTGTGGCGGAATCGCAAACGGGAAGCATCTGCCGAGCTTAAGCAGATTAAACAACGTGGAGCTCGTGGCATTCTGCGATATCGTCCTAGAAAAGGCAGAAGCCGCGGCTAGCAAGTACGGTATTGAGGAAGCTAAAGTGTACGGCGACTATAAGGAGTTGCTGCAGGATCAAAGCATCGATATCATTCATGTTCTGACGCCTAATGACTCGCATGCCGAGATTTCCATTGCTTCGCTTGAAGCAGGTAAGCATGTTATGTGTGAAAAACCGATGGCAAAAACGGCTGCGGATGCCAAGCGGATGATGGAAACCGCGAAACGCACCGGCAAGAAATTGACAATCGGATACAATAACCGTTTCCGCCAAGACAGTCTTTACCTGAAACAAGTATGCGAAGCCGGTGAACTCGGAAATATTTATTTTGCCAAAGCTCATGCCGTACGAAGAAGAGCTGTTCCGACTTGGGGCGTATTTTTGGATGAGGAAAAACAAGGCGGTGGTCCGCTTATCGATATCGGTACGCATGCTCTCGATTTGACCCTCTGGATGATGGATAATTACAAACCGAAGATTGTTCTCGGTACCACATACCATGAGTTGTCCCGCAAGGAGAACGCGGCAAACGCTTGGGGACCATGGGATCCGGAAAAATTCACTGTCGAAGATTCCGCTTTCGGCATGATTGTGATGGAGAATGGCGCGACCATTATGCTGGAATCCAGCTGGGCGCTCAATACGCTGGATATCGATGAAGCCAAATGTACGCTGAGTGGTTCGGAAGGTGGAGCCGATATGAAGAACGGTCTTCGCATCAACGGCGAGAAGTTCAGTCGTCTGTACACTAACGAAATCGAATTGAATTCCGGCGGAGTGGCGTTCTATGACGGGAAGCAGGAGCAGGCTCCGGATGTTGAGATGAGAAGATGGATCGAGGCGATTGATCAGGATAAGGATCCTGTCGTAACCCCAGAACAAGCTTATGTTGTGTCTCGGATTTTGGAAGCTCTATACGAATCCGCCAAACTCGGCAAAGCCGTTTACTTGGACTAAGTTTATATCCATATCATAATTCATAATGCAAAAAAGCCCTGATGATCAGGGCTTTTTTTTATTTAGGCTTTAGCCAGTTGAGTGCGTGAAACGCGCGAAACAAAAAACCACCCGCTATGCGGGTGGAGGGATCAAGGGTTTGACCAACAAGACCATCCCGATAGAATTGAGATGTTCAGGCTCAAATTGAAAGGAATGGTCTTAGATGGCAAACAAGAACTATAGTCTAGCTCACACGAAGTGGATGTGCAAATACCACATTGTGTTCACCCCGAAGTATAGACGGAAAGAGATCTATAATCAAGTGAGGAAAGACTTGATCGAAATCTTCAAACGTTTATGTAAATACAAGGGTGTGGAGATAATCGAAGGTCACATGATGCCCGATCATGTTCATATGTTAGTAGCAATTCCCCCAAAAATCTCAGTATCTTCATTTATGGGATACCTGAAGGGGAAAAGTGCACTGATGATATTCGAGCGACATGCAAATTTGAAGTATAAATATGGCAATCGAAAATTTTGGGCGGAAGGATACTACGTCAGTACAGTAGGCTTAAATGAGGCAACCGTCGCTAAATATATTCGTGAACAAGAAGCACATGACCAGGCAGTGGACAAACTGAGTGTGAAAGAGTATGAAGATCCATTTAGCAGAAACAGTAGCAAGAAAAAGTAAACCAGTTTAACTGGTAAGTGAAAGAGACAAATTACACTGAGCCTGAACAATTTATTGTCAGGCTAGCGTCTTTAGGCGCAGTTTGGCAACAGGGGGTTATACCCCAAGTGCAAACCACCCGTTGGACGGGTGGTCATGATTTTCGGTACATGCTTAATCTAGCAAAATATGTGATGGGGAGGAATGGATATAGATTAATGGGGAATAATAAGCTCATTACATAATGAAGGCGGGTTGATGAAATGATATTTATTTATAATGATTACGGTGGAACGCATACGACCTCACTGGCAGCAGCGTACCATCTCAATAAATTACCTACGAATCGGCAGCTTACAACCGAGGAAATTCTGGCCGTTGACTATTTCAATAAACTAAATAGGTCCGACATGGGCAAACTCGTTTTCCACGGACTGGATGAGAATGGGAATCCGGTGTACACCATTGGACGGGGCTCATCTAAGCTAGTCATTCCAGCTTTAAAAAATTTAAGCCTCATTCTTCAAGACAAATATCAGAACACGGAACCTATTGTGTTTTCCAACACTTCGCCTACTGTTCCATTGGTCATGACGATCGGGGGATTTTTGTCCAGAGGATTAAAATTGGGTTTTGTCGGCGATCCGCTATTAGTGGCAGGTGCAAAGAAATGCTGCGGTATTATCCGTGAACTTGTTCTACATACCAAACAGACCGCAGCCGCCAGGTCCGGTACGGAGTCCGTAATCGTGATTGAGAACAAAAATTATTCTTCATAGTTATTCGAAGTCTAAAATCCATATGAGAAGATAATCCCGGATTTCACAGGTTTATCTTCTTTTTTTGATGAGCCAAATAGGCCTCAGCGTTTTCTGGTATAAAGAGCTGAAGTGTATGAAGTTTACAGCTGGTTTTCTTCGGTAATAATGTGGGAATAGCATCTGTGAGAGGAAGGATATTCCCATGCGGTATCGAAGAAGAAGCGGCCATTCCATCAAAAATAGAACCAAAGATACCCTACCAGCTAATACTTCGACAACAGATCCCGATGCTTTAAGTCCGGATATAAAAAGTAGTCTAAACCATATCAGAGCAGCCCTCGGCAACAGTACTGATATCGTGATCAGGGAAATTCCGCTGGATGAAGAGGAGAAACACTATATCGCTATCCTCTATACGGACGGCTTGGCCGACCAAAAGATCATTTCGGAATCCATCATGATGGTCGTAGCTGACACTGCTAAATCCCTGGTGAGGGAAGATACGGAACATCCGAAGCCATTCGATGGGCAAAAGATATTAGAAAACATTTCCTTTATCAATAATGAGATTCAGTCCATTTATGATTATAAAAAGTTGTTCCATTCCTTATTGTCGGGGGACACCATTTTTCTGGTAGATGGATTGGACCGAGGCATCGCAGCAGGTACACGTGGATGGAAGGACCGCGGGGTCATGGAAACGTCGGCGGAAAATGTCGTCCGCGGTCCACGCGAATCCTTTACGGAGTCGCTTCGAACGAATACGGCTTTGATTCGTCGAAAGATCAAGGATCCTCATCTGTGGATGGAAACGAAGCAGATCGGCCGAATTACGCAAACGGACGTCGCCATGATGTACATCGATGGCATTGCCAACGAGAAGATCGTCGGGGAAGTCCGAACCCGGCTTGAACGAATCGATGTGGACAGCATTTTGGAGAGCGGATATATCGAGGAATTGGTGCAGGATAAGACCTTGACTCCATTTCCCACGATTTATAATACCGAACGTCCCGATGTGGTCGCGTCCGAGCTGCTTGAAGGCAAAATCGCTATTATCGTAGATGGCACCCCATTTGTTCTGATCGTTCCGGCCCTATTTGTGTCTTTCTTGCATGCTGCGGAAGATTACTATCAGCGCGCGGATATCAGTTCATTCCTGCGGATGCTGCGCTACCTGAGCATATTCATTTCGTTGCTTGGGCCTTCCCTCTATGTAGCCATAACCACGTTTCATCACGAAATGCTGCCGACCCAGCTCCTGTTCGGGCTGGCTGGACAACGTGAGCAAATTCCGTTTCCCGCCTTCGTCGAGGCCGTCCTCATGGAGGTCACCTTCGAGATTCTGCGGGAAGCAGGCGTGCGGCTTCCCAAAAATATCGGATCCGCTATTTCCATCGTAGGAACGTTGGTCATAGGGCAAGCCGCCGTCGAAGCGGGGATCATCTCTCCCGCCATGGTCATCGTGGTTGCGATAACGGCCATTTCCAGCTTTGTCGTTCCATCTTTCAATATGTCCATTGCTTTTCGGATGCTTCGATTTCCGTTAATGGCGCTTGCCGGATCATTCGGCCTGTTCGGCATCCTTGTCGGGATTATCGCTCTTATTCTGCATTTGTGCAGCCTCCGCTCGTTCGGAATCCCGTATATGTCGCCTTTCGCGCCGTTAATTCCGGAAGGGCAAAAAGATACGATATTGCGGCTGCCACAATGGATGCTGATGAACCGTCCCCGACTGATCAATCAGAACAACGAAAAGCGCAAAACAAGCACACCTCCCCAAAAATCGCGGGAATAGATGAATGCACACCAGCGGGAAAGCGAGTGAACATTGGATGAAACGGATATTGGCGTTGATTCTCCTACATATCGTCATCACTCTTCTTTTAAGCGGTTGCTGGAACCGCAGAGAATTGAACGAATTGGCCATAGCGGTAGCCGCAGGGGTTGATTGGGTGGACGGCCGCTACCGTTTATCGGTCCAAGTCGCTATTCCCGGGCAGATTACCGCCAAAAGAAGCGGAAGTCCCCAAGCGCCTGCTACACTTTTTACGGCTGAAGGCGATACCATATTTGAGGCGGCCAGGAGAATAACCCAGATTAGCCCGCGAAAAATTTATTTTTCCCATTTACGGATGTTTCTGATGGATGAGGCGATGGCAAGGGAAGGGATAGCCAAAGTTCTGGACCTTCTGTCCAGGGATCACGAATTCCGACCCGATTTCTACCTGGTTATTACCAAAGGAGCAACGGCGGAGGAAACTTTGAAAATCATGACGTCCATGGAAACAGTTCCTGCCAATAAACTTTACGATTCCCTGCAAATCTCGGAGAAGGTTTGGTCACCCAGCATGGCTGTGACACTGGATCAATTGATAAGTGATATTACCAGCAACGGGAAACACCCCGTGCTTACAGGACTGGTGATAACAGGGAATCGGGATCTTGGAAAAACGAAGAAAAACGTAGAAAATATCGATACACCGAGTCAATTGAAATATTCGGGGCTTGCCGTTTTCAAATTTGACAAACTGATTGGCTGGTTAAACGAGAAGGATAGCAGAGGTTATCGACTCATAAGGGGGCACGTGAAAAGCTCTGTAGCTTTTGTTCCCTGTCGGAATGACGGAAAGGTTATCGTGGAGACGCTGAGGACCGATGCCAAGTTGAAGGGGAAAATCATCGAATCCCGTCCTGCAATGGATATCCGAATTAATTTGGAGGGAAATATTGGTGCAGTGGAGTGCAGCGGCTTGGATCTGTCTCAACCTGCGACCGTGAAGGATCTCGAAGTCGAAATGGAAGAAAAAATAACCCAAGGCTTGGAGTCCGTTATCAATAAAGTGCAAACTGAGTTTAAAGTCGACATATTCGGATTCGGGGAGGCTTTTCGCCGTTCGCATCCGAAGGCATGGAAAGAAATGGAGGACGCATGGAACGACCGATATTTTCCGAACCTCGAGACCCATATTCAAGTGGATTACAAAATACGGCGAACCGGAACAACCAATGATTCTTTTCTAAATGATCTAAAGGAATGAGGCGAATTGATGCTGAATATCGCGATTATTGCAATTTCAGCCACCATCTTAACCTGGCTGGAGCTGCCGAGGATGCTCCGGGAAAAAGAAATTAGGGAAATCTGGGGGTTTACGGTATTCATGATCGTTGGCATTGGAATTAGTGTGGCCCAAACGGTCATGAACGATATTCCAACTCCTCTGATTATGATAACCATCGTATTCAAGCCGTTCAGTGATTGGCTTTCTATCATCGGTTTGACCCACTAAGAAAAGGAGCAGGAAAGATGCCCGTAGTCAAAATTTCGTTGCGCCAGGTCAGCATTTTAACCGCTATGTATACGATCGGAAGCGCTATTCTTATCGTTCCTTCGGGTACGGCTAACATTGCTAAGCAAGATGCTTGGATAGCCGCTTTGGTTGGGATCGGTCTCGGATTCATCATCTTGGCGGTGCAGCTGCAATTGTCTAAAAAGTATCCGGAAACCAATTTGATGCAATTGTCCGAGAAACTTTTAGGAAAATGGATAGGCAAAACGGTAAACTTTCTGTTTTTAATTACATTGCTCCTAAGTGGTCCCGCTTCAGTGTTACACGAAATTAGCGACTTCATGACCATCCAAATGCTGCCCGAAACCCCGGTTCAGGCGATCATTTTCCTCTTCGGGGCCCTTGTTGTCTTGGGGGTGCGGTTAGGGCTGGAAGTGCTGGCCAGATCAGCGGAGATGCTGTTTCCATGGTTTCTTCTTCTGTTTCTGTCCATGAGCATTTTATTATTGTCGGAGATTAAATGGGAGAATGCACTTCCCGTTTTCGAATCGGGGGCCCACCCTATCCTCCAGGCCGCAATCTCTTTTGTTAGTACTGCGTTTTTGCCGCACATCGTGTTGATGATCATCTATCCGGGGGCTGTTAACCGACCGGCAGAGGCTTACAAGGCCGTATATATCGGAAGCCTATTCGGTGCGGGGGTGCTTTTTACGATTATTGGATTAGCGATATTGGTCTTGGGTCCGGACATTACGGCACGAAATCTGTATCCCAGCTATATGCTGGCCAAAAAAATCAATATCGGCAATTTTCTTCAGCGTATTGAAGCAGTCATGGCGGTGATGTGGTTTATCACTTTATTTTTCCGTATCTCCTTGTATTTTTATGCCATTGCGATCGGCGTAAGCCAGATATTTAATATCAAAAATTATCAGCCGCTGGTCGTGCCGCTAGGCTGGATTTTGGCTGCGGTTTCCGTCTTCATATATCCCAATGTTCCATTCAAGGTAGAATGGGATACAAAGACTTGGATACCCTATACAATTACGATCGGATTTATATTCCCGCTGCTGTTGTTCTGCATGCACGGGATCCGGAAAATGCGGTCCAAAAAAACAAAAAAGTCCTCGAAATCCGGCTGAACGGTTGGAGGACAAGTGGGTTACTTGATAATCCACTGTAATGGTAATTGAAAAGGATATAGCTTGGAGTTCTTGTTCGATCCGTCTACTTGTAGACGGTTTTTTATGTTGAGCTGGCTGGAAAGGCTGGATGTTTCTGATGCGCTGGTAATATATGAAGTCACTAAGACTTCATTAAAGAACGGCTATCGTGCTTTATGCCAAATCCTTAGGTTTATCACCGATCAAGCCCAACAAAAACATCTGTGAATAAGCGTAACCTTTATAAGTCTTGGATAAACACGAAGGAATCGTAAGATCCAGATCCATATAGGTAGTCAAGATTAATTGTGTGAACTCCTTCTGGTTCGTCAAGGATTGCTCCTGCAATTGTTTGGCGAATTCCTTGCTGACATGTTCTCTTCCTCCAAGTGCTTGCTGTAATTCGTATCCTGCCAAATATAACTCGGCAGCTGTATCTTCATCTGTTCCTCGATGCTCAGCTACATAATTGCCGATCCAGTCGCGAACAAGAGAAGAAGGGTCTGTGTTATTGTCCTTCGCAATCTCTTGAAAGCTCTCCTTGAGGTCTTTGGATAGACGGATGTGCAGATTGGTATCCATTGGCAAAAGCCTCCTTAACGTAGTGAATTTATTGTATTCAAAATGTTAACACATTGTCAACACAATACATACACAATTCAAACGAGATAGCCTAGTGGATATCTCACATCCTCTCAAGAACTGATGCCGACTGAAACCCCGCGTCCCTTGCAGTCGTATATGAACATTGTCATCTCTGACATCGTTAACAAGGGGAGGAGATAAACCCGTGGCCAAGCAACGTAAAAATAAACCCTGTCGTACAGGTATGTATACATATAAGCAGAATAGGAGAAGACACCGCAAAGGATCCGAAGACACCCGCTTCGATCGGTTCTGGTTCCGGATTGTGGAAGCGATCGGATGGATCATCCTGCTCGGATCATTTCTAATGTATTGGGATTCCGCCCGGCTCACGGCTATTATATTCAAAGCTCAGCCGGTCCATCAGTTGACATCCGAAACGACTGGCTATGTACGGCTCGAAGGTCAGGCAGGAGGAGAAGCGGCATACACGGACGAAGGCAAGCTTCAGGATCGTTACGCTCTGCTCCAGAAAGAGCCGTTCCGCTGGGAATGCGGCAAGGGCGGTTGCGAATACAAGCTGGATGATAACGGAAGCCACCGATTATGGGGAAGTTCAGAGTTAAACGGAGTAACGGTTCAGGCGGAACGGTTCAGGTTCTACACGGACTGGCTTCCGCTGAATTTTGCGACGGTTGAACCAAAACAATTATCCCTGATTTACCAAGGAAATTCATCCCGTCCACTGCTGATGGAAAGCCCCAAGGGCACGGCTTACGGTTATTATGCCGTCTCCCCCGGAGATTGGGTGACGGTAATTGGCCGGGCTAACAAAGGCCAGCTGGAAGCCTTCATCTTACCGGGGGACGATACGAAGCAGCCTGTTCTGCTGATCGGTACGAGTGTTGAACAGATGCTGTCGGAAGAAAAGGGAGTCCAGACCATGTATTTGATCATTTCTTGTATCGTCGCATTGATGCTGCTCCCTAAGATGATCGGAAGAACTAGGCGAATCACTCAATGGATAAAGACTAGAAGAGCGAGATAATATGAGCTGCATACGGAGGCGAGGATCATTGCTGCGGCGAAGGCCGCGGCTATATCTATTGGAAATTTGGTCTTCTAAATTGGTAATAACGAGCGGCTGATCCAAAGGTGTAGACGCTGGTGTTCAGCGATTTGCCCCCTACGGAGGACAATGCCACGCAGGCAGCCGAGCATAGTATTTGTCTTGTCTTGAACGGTTTGCATTCATCGTGAACAGCAAAGGGAGCCCGGTGATCAGGTGGCCGTTGAACCACTCATAGCTTGCGGCCACTGCTCCAATTGCCGAAGAGGTATGGCGAACCTGTACTCGAACAGCGGCGGTTACGGTTATTCCATTTCTGGCGGGTTCGCGGGCCAATGATCGAAAATAATGCAAAATTTTAGTTGATATGCACTTATCCTAATGAATCAGCCGAATTTAATGAAAAATAGATATATCATCCAATCAGCCTGTTTTTTTATATATAATTAAATCTTACATTTTTTATATAAACCACTTAGGTTAATAAAAGCAAAGTGAGGTGAGCGTGATGGAGGATACCATCACCATTGTAGAATATGAGCAAAGCTGGGCGGAAACTTTTGAATCCGAAAAAGAAGCGTTGCTTACGAGACTTGGTACCGAAGCGGTAGCAATCGAGCATGTGGGGAGTACCGCGATTCCCGGGCAGGCATCCAAGCCGGTGATCGACATCTTTGTCGGCTTGACGCCGCTGCGGCCGGTCGCCTATTACGAATCACGGTTCGATCCGGTCATCTATCCGCATATTCAAACCGGAATGCAGGGGAGATATTTATTTGCAATGCGTACGGAAGGAAAGTGGACCCATAATGTCCACCTTATGATGTATGATGATTTGTTCCATACGAGAAATGAAATTTTGCTGCGAGATTATTTGCGTAGTCATCCAGAGCTTGTAACGCAGTACGGCGAAGTAAAAAGGGTGGCTGCCCAGAACGCAAATTCCATGGAAGCCTACACGATGGAGAAAACCGCTTTTATTCAGATGGTTGTGGATGCGGCCCGAAGTGAGCTGGGCCTTCCGCTGCAAAATGTGTGGGAAGATTAGGATTAAAAACAGCTCGACCAGCGCCATCATGATGTGCGCTGGTCAATGAAATCAATGGGGATAAGGCGTTTCAAATTCGACGCCGCACGGACCGCCATTCGGATTGATATCGAGATTGATCTCCGTACCGTCTTCCCGGAACAGCGGCCGATAGAATGCACCGATCTTGGCAGCCGACGCGTTCGCGTAGTGGCAGATGAAGGCCCTACGGAAACGGTTGGATTTGTTGCGGTAAGAGCCGTGGATCAGGTTGCCGTTAAAGAACAGCACATCGCCTTTGTCCATGATGGCGGGAAGGACCTTTTTATCCTTGGGCGGCTTCACGAAGTGAGTGGTAAATGACTCGTTCGAATCGGCTTTCTCCGGGCACACCAGTTCATAATCACTTGTTTTCGGAACAACGAGCAACCCGCCGTTCTGCTCATCAGCCGGATCGATTGCGGTCCATGCCGCGATACAGTTGCCCGGCTCGACCTGCAGGTAGAAGTTGTCCTGGTGCAGCGCCTGACCGCGGGAACCCGGGGGTTTGTAATAGAACATACTTTGAGCCGCGAGTGCCGGTTCGCCATACAAATCGGCTAGCACCTCCATAACGGGCTTATGCAGCATGTATTTTTTCGCGGTTGCATTAAAGCGGTGCGGATGCATCACACGAGGATAACGCTTCAGCGGTTCGACATCTTCATCATCTAACACCGGCTCAAAGTGGCCGGGAATAGTAGTGTGGCTGATCACCTCGAACGTCGCTTCGATTTCCGACAGCTCTTCCTGGCGGAAGAGCCCTTTTACAATTAAATATCCCTCCGTTTCGAACTTGTGCAGCTGCTCTACCGTCAATACGTTTAACCTCTCACGCATAGAAATTCCTCCCGTAAGATTATTATTTCTTCCTGTTGACAATAGAATAAGGCCTGCTTATCTTGAGAGGAAGTATGATATCTGCTTATTATTACCGGAATTCTGCTATTCGAGGACAGAGGAGGAGAGGCTTGTGCAGACGCCTGACGGACGGGAAGGCATATCCTTAGAAAGTACCGGAACCATATTCGGCGACCATTTCGATCAAGACGATGCTTATCGCCTGCGTCGTCCTCACGGGATGCAGGACTGGCTGCTTGTCTACACGCTGCATGGAGAGGGCTATGTCCGGACGCCTGCCGGAGAGAAACGCTGCGGGCCCGGGCAGCTCGGGCTGCTGCGCGCCAACGTCGCTCATGAGTATGGGACAGTCCAAGGGAAGCGCTGGAACTTCCTATGGATTCATTATCCCGGGCTTCCGGAAAACAGGATGCTGCGTCATGAGGAGTTTCTGATCGAAACGCTTCCCGATGAACGTGCTCGGAGGCGTGTCGAGTTAGCGTTTCGGAATGTGCTGCAAGATTCGCTGGACCGGTTAGACCTGTGGGAGGCACTATGCGAGAACGCGCTGCGCGAGATTTTACTTCTGCTTGCACAGCGCACGAACAAAAGATTTGATCCAAGGGTCGAACAAACACTCGGCCTGTTGTCCCGTTCGTTAAAAGAAGATATTCGAATTGACGCCATATCGCGAGAAATCGGAATATCGGGGTCAAGGCTGGCCCACTTGTTTAAGCAAGAAACGGGGTACACCATCGTGGAGCATCTGAATCAAATGAGGGTTCGCCATGCCGCCTTATTGATGATCCACTCCGGCCGTACGGCGAACGAAGCCGCGCAGGATGTCGGGTTTAACAGTTACAATCATTTTGCCGATCAGTTTCGCAAACAGTACGGTGTTTCACCGAGGCAGTATCGCCAGGCGTGTAAGCCTACATGAATGCTGCCAGGCTTTTTATGTATTATGCATGGAATCATGCTAAGAGAAGAAGCTGCCTGCAATGGCGCCGTGTAGTATGGCTCTGTACAACTTCCCTGATGAGATGTTAAATTATAAGGATGTCCCTCATATAGAAAGAAGGTATTAAGTTGGCACGATCCTTATATATTGCACTCATCCTCCTAAGTCTCATATGGGGAGGTTCGTTCTTTTTCATTAAAAATCTGCTGCACGATTTCGGCCCTTGGGGAATCGCCTTCCTGCGGTCGACCTTTGGATTTCTCTTCATTACGATTGTCATGCTCATCATGCGGAAGCCGTTTGCCCTGCGTGAAATTCGTTGGCTGCCGACCGTCGTGATTGCGATGATCAATATGGCACTGCCATGGACCTTAATCGGGTTTAGCGAAACCAGGTTGGCGAGCAGCATGGCTTCGGTATTAAATGCAACAACGCCGATATGGACCATGCTCGTTGGTTTAGTGTTCTTCGGCTCCGTGTTTAGGAGGATTCAATGGATGGGCATGGGGGTCGCGCTTGTCGGTCTGGTCATTCTGCTCGGCATTCGCCCCGGATCATTTATTACTGTCGATTTCATTGGCTTCGCAGTGATGATAGGTGCTACCTTGTGTTATGCCGTTGGTTCACAATTATCCAAGCGTTTACTGGGCGGACTGACGATGTATCAGCTAACATTCGGAACGCTGCTTGGGGCGATGGTAGGGAGCGGTATCATTGCTTTTACTACGGAAAAGATTGATCTTTCGAAGATCGTAGAGCCAGCCAATATAGGTTCTCTTGTTGGCCTTGGCATCTTTGGTTCTGGCGTGGCGTATATTCTGTTCAATTATATGGTTTTAAAAGGGAGCCCGGAGTTTGCCACATCCGTTACCTATCTCGTTCCTGCAACGGCGATGATCTGGGGATATACGCTGCTGGATGAACCGATTGGATGGAGCCTAATTATCGGCTTGATTCTCATTTTATCCGGTGTATTTATCACAAATCGTGGCGGACGAACATCAAAAGAGAGTTTGGCTGCTGTACCTAAGTAGCATTCATTAGTAACAAGAAGGACTGCTGAGAGGCAGTCTTTTATTTTTTTATCCTCTTGCTGTACTTTATATGAAGCAATCAAGTTATTCAGGAATTTCGCTATGCACGCAAACTGAGGAAATTCATAAAGTGCTTCCAAAAGAGGGAATGATGCCGCGAGTGATACGAATCTTTATTTACGCCGGGCCGCTTAAATTGCGGTTTTTTTGTCGTTAACCCGCTGCGTTTTGTTATTTTCCTATTGGTTTTAAAGCTTGAAAATACGATGAAGACTTTGTGATTATTCTACTTCTTTTGCAAAATCCACTTTGGCCTATAGCAGGACAAATGTAATGAAGCGTGATAAATATCGATTGACACCATCTTGGTATTTGCCTAATATACGGGCCAGACGGCCCCCATCCATGTTATATATTCTACTTACAAGGGGCTTATCAATCCATCGGTAAAGGAGGTTCGTATACAAAGACAGTGACTAAACGCTCGCATGCGATGCGATCTGCCTGCATGTGGAACGATCCTTCGGGAAACAACGATTGAATCTAAGGAGGTTATTTATGAGAATTAGAAAGGGTGGCAAGTACCAAGTCTTGATGCTTGCAATTTGTTTTATATTGGCATGCTCGGGAGGCGGTGGTGTCGCAGCTGCTTCCGGGGAGAGCAGGCTGGATCAGAAAACGTATGGGACACCGGAAGAAATTCTAGTCCCTAACAACTATACGGTGGCCGTGTTCAACGGTACCACCGGCAAGGAAGAAGGCCGCAACGTGCTTTACGCGACCAGTAAAGGGAAGCCGGGACATCTTAACGTCATTGATCTGGAGGATTATAAACTGCTGCGAAGCATTCCGATCGGACCTTCCGAAAGCTCGTGGGCACACACCACGGCACCGGACGGAACATTGTTCCTTGCGGCTGACGGCGGCGGAGCAAGGCTGTGGAGTTACTCTCCGGTTACTCATGTCCCTGTGCAGGTGGCACAGTTCGACGGACAGTCGGTCCCGAACAGCATCACCACAGATGAACAGGGCCGTGTGTATGTCGGAACCTATCCCGGCGGCAAAGTGTACCAGTACGACCCGGTTACAAAGCAGACAAAAGATTATGGCCGCGTCATCGGCTTGCTTGATCAGGAATATGTGCGCTCCATTGCTTACCAGGGCGGCAATATATATGCCGGTACCGCACATAAGCAGATCGTACGCGTGAATTTAACGACAGGTGAGAAAACGAATATCGCGGCTTCCTTGCCGGTTAAAGAAGACACCGTGTATGACTTGAGCACGATTGATAACCGTTATTTGTTTGCCAGATATACGGACGGAAGCGGCATTCCTGGAGAGGCGTTTATCTACGATACGCAGACGGAAAGCTGGCTGGATGTCGTGCTGGAGAACGTAACGGGACTGCACGCAACGGACTCGCTTGACGGAAAACTGTATTATATGTCCGACAAGAAGCTGAAAACGTTTGATCTTGCCACGCATGAGGTCGAGTTGACCGGCATGGAGTACAACAGCGGATTTCGGGGAGTAGATTGGGTGGAATTTCCGAACAATCCGGAATACCCGGGAAAAAATCTGGTTACCGTTCGATATGACGGCGGTGTTACGATCATGAACATCGAAACCAAACAGGTACACCTGATGCCGCCGGTCATTCCGGGTCTGCCCGGCGTTGTCAACCGGTTGAAGAGCGTATCCGATACGGAGTTGATCACCACCGGCTCACAGGCCCGTTCTTCACTCGTTGATCTTACGGATAAAACGGCGACGCCGTTCAGCATCGGTCAGGCCGATAGCGTTCATGCCGTAGGAAATAAGGTCTATATGGGCGTGTATCCGGAGGGCGGACTCTACGAGTTCGATCTATCGACGGAGCCTGGAATGAACAATCCGAAGAGATTGGCCGTGCTGGGCAACGATCAGGAGAGGCTGGTGGATATCTCCAGTTCTAAAGGCAAATTGTACATTTCGACTATATCGGGTTACGGTACTTTGGGCGGCTCACTGACCGTTTATGATACCGCTACCGGGGAAATAAACGTTTATCGCAACGTCGTCCAGAATCAGAGCGTGCTTAGCACGACGGTTCATGACGGCAAGGTATTCGGCTCCACGACGATACGGGGCGGACTGGGCTCCGAGCCGACCGAGGCGGAAGCGAAGATTTTTGTATGGGATGAGGAAAAACAGCAAAAAATCACCGAGTTCCCGCTCAGGGTTCCGGGATTGGATAAACCGGTATTCATCGGTGATCTTTCCGCCGGTCCGGACGGTTTGATCTGGGGGGCATCCTATGAATACATTTTCGCAATTGATCCTGATACCTATGAAGTCGTGAAAAGCAAAAAAGTGTATCCAAGCTTAAACTTCAGCCAATGGGCGCATCACCCGCTGCGCTGGTCGGAGGATGGGCTGCTCTATGTGCTGTTTAACAACAAATTGACGGTCATTGACCCAGAAACGCTGGAGCATCGGACATTGGCCGACACCTCCAGATTTGATTTACATGCGGATGGGAACCTGTATTTCACGGATATGCAGACCAATACGATCCTGTATCGGATGGAAGTTGACGGAGAGGTTGTTGAAGAACCGCCGCATACGGCAGTACCTGTTAACAATCCGGGCTTCGAAGAGGAATTAAAGGGATGGAGTCCGTTATTCGCTCCCGGTAACGGTTACCGCTATGATCTCAGCACAGAACGCAGTTTCACAGGAACGCACAGCCTGAAGATTACGGACACGCTGAGAACGGCATCCGTTGCCGTTCAGAGTGATCCGATTCCCGTTGTCCCGGGAGAGGAATATACGGCGGGCATGAATCTTTATATTGAATCCGGCCAGCCGGGCTTTATGTTCCGATTCTTTGATAGCAATAACGCGACCATCTCCACCTTGGAAACCCATTTGGATGAATCGCGATTGGCCCAGTGGCAGAAAGTGACGCTCAGAGGCAAAGCTCCAGCCAATGCTGCATACGCTAAACTGATTGCGGTAACCTCCAGATACAATGTGGCAACCGCATATTATGACGATTTCTTTGTTACGGTAAAAGACAGTGCGCCACCAGTCTCAACGGTAAGTCAATCGCCTTCTCCCAACGAGAACGGCTGGGTGAATTCCGATGTGTCGTTGTCTATCTCTGCGGACCGTGCCTATTCTATCGAATACTCCGCGGAAGGGGCACAGCCGATAGAAAAGACCACAGTAAGAGGGAATACGGCTCAGCTTGAAATCACGAAGGAGGGCGTAACGACCGTCACCTATTCCGCTACCAACTTCTCAGGCGTACTTGAGGTTCCCGGGACACTGAAGGTGCAAATCGACAAGACAGCTCCGGTCGTTGAATTCACCGGTGAGCGTACGTACACGGTAACCGACTCCGTATACGTTTCGTGCAGCACCGACGATAGCTTGTCCGGGTTAGCTGAGAATCCATGCCTTCGTCCACTGATTGAACGTCCTGCCTATTTCTTCGAGCCGGGATCCCATGATATTTCCGTAACGGCAATCGATCTGGCGGGAAATAAAACGGAAGCGGTCTTTAGTTTCGAGGTGTCCGTGACTTATGATAGCCTGTCCGTGCTTGCAGAGCATTTTGCCGCAAGTCATCCGGGACTCGCACAATCTCTATCAACTAAACTCCTCAATGCCAAAGAGGCCGATAACAAGGGAGACATCTCTGCAAAGGCAGGCATGCTGAACGCCTTTTCCAATGAAGTCAGCGCACAATCCGGCAAAATATTGACGGGTGAACAAGCAGAATTGCTTGTCAAACTGGCAGGTTACCTGTAAGCAGGCGAAAGCGTTAGTCAAAAACACAATACTTTGCTTTTATATCGTCATCTATATTTTAGAAACAGCCGCGTGAATCTCGCGGCTGTTTTTGTTTTTCGCAAAGACAAGATCCTCATCGCGAGTGGAATGGACTATTTCATAAAGAAATGATGTACCGTCGAAATTTGTCATAACAAATGTACGGTTTATACATCTAAAGTAGCAATTATTCGATGTCATATTGACTGGAAAATAAAACCTAACTAAAATGTGTTATAACAAATAAATGAATACATCAAAAATGTTAATACAAGTAGTTGAGAAGGAGGTGGTGCGTTGCCAAAGCAAGCAGATATTAGTCGCCTAACGTAGCTAATATTTGCTTACGCAATTTGATCGAGAAGAAGGAGGTCATGACAAAGCATGGACGCCCGATTAAACTCGGCATCCCCAAAGCCCGCTCCAAAGTCCAACAAATGGACGCATATTAAAAGGCAGCTTAAGCGAAATATCGGGCTGTACATCATTATCTCGCCGGCGGTGCTTTATTTTTTGATCTGGCATTATTGGCCGATGTACGGCGTTCAGATCGCGTTCAAAGATTTTATGCCTGGCCTTGGCATTTGGAACAGTCCATGGGTCGGATTTGAGCACTTCGAGCGGCTTTTTGACGCTTATTATTTTTGGACGATTCTGAAGAATACCATCGGGATCAGTTTATACGGACTGCTGGTTGGCATTCCCGCTCCAATCTTGCTTGCGCTTTTGTTCAACGAGATTCGAAATCGTAAATTCCGCTCATTCGCCCAAAGCATCTCCTACGCCCCGCACTTCATTTCGGTTGTGGTCGCGGTCGGTATTTTGTTCTTCTTCATCTCGCCAACGAATGGCGTTTTCAACTCCATCCTTGTTTCCCTGGGGAGAGAACCGGTCGATTATCTGGCAGAGCCATCGAAATTCTGGCACCTGTACGTCTGGTCGGGCGTATGGCAAGGAGTTGGCTGGTCTTCACTTATCTATAGCGCTGCCATCTCGGGCATCTCGCCTGACCTGTACGAGGCGGCTTATATGGACGGGGCCAGCAAATTTCGACGAATTTGGCATATTACGATTCCCGGTATCGTTCCAACCATCGTGATCCTGTCCATTCTGAGCGCTGGCGGCATCATGAGTGTCGGCTTTGAGAAAATACTGTTGATGCAAAACCCGATGAACCTGGAAACATCCGAGGTGATCTCCACTTACATGTACAAGAGCGGGCTGCTTAACACCCAGTACAGCTTTTCCGCGGCCGTGGGCTTGTTCAACAATGTGATCAACTTTATCATCCTGATCATCGTCAATGCGGTTGCACGCAAGGCGGGAGAGACCAGCTTATGGTAAAGGCTCGTCCATGCAGGATTAAGGAGGGAACGTAAGAAGTGCTGCTGAACATCAAACGAACGCCTGGAGAAAAGCTGGCCGATATCATCCTTTTAGTGCTGTCCGTCCTCGTGATCATCGCCATTTTGTACCCGCTTCTCTTTGTCTTGTTTGCTTCATTTTCCGATCCGCGCCAAATATGGGACAAGCCACTGCTGCTGTTCCCGGCTGGCTTCAACCTGGACAGTTATGCCAAAGTGTTCGAGAACAGCGAGATCTGGAGAGGGTATGCCAATACGCTCCTGTACGCATTCATCGGGACGGCGATCAATATTATGATGACGGTATTTGGCGCTTATCCGCTCTCCAGAAAGCGCTTTTACGGCAAGGGACTGTTTACGCTGCTGTTTGCTTTTACAATGTTTTTCGGCGGTGGGCTGATCCCTCTTTATTTGGTAAACAAGGAGCTTGGTTTGCTGAATACGATGTGGGCCTTGGTACTGCCTGGTGCGATCAGCGCCTACAACATGATTATTATGCGAACCTACTTCCAGACCCGGATTCCGGTGGAGCTCGAAGAGAGCGCCTACGTTGATGGCTGCAATGATTTTCATATGCTGTACCGAATTGTCCTGCCTTTGTCCATGCCGATCATTGCCGTCATGATCCTGTTTTACGGGGTCGGCCACTGGAACTCTTATTTTGACGCTATGATTTATTTGACGGATCGGCATAAATTTCCGCTGCAGCTGATATTAAGGGAAATACTGGTTCAGAACGACTTCAAGGAAATGGCCGGAATATCGGTCGGTGCCGAATATGCAGATCAGATGATGGTCAAGGAAGGCCTGAAATATGCGATCGTTGTATTATCCGCACTGCCGCTGCTCTTGTTGTATCCGCTGCTGTCGCGTTTCTTTGAGAAAGGCATCATGGTGGGAGCTATCAAAGGGTAAAGCCGATATGGGAGCGGACATTACCGCTTGGAACTCATAATCATGGAAAGAGGGGATATGGATATGAGAAAAGGATTGAATCTTCTGCTTGCCTTAACGATGACATTCTCGCTTACGCTTTCCGCCTGCAGCGGTTCGGGGGGAAAGGCGGAGCCGGAACCAGCCGGAACGGACGGAGATCCCGGCAGTATCAAGTTAAGGATCGTCAAGCGCGGGTATACCGATGTGCATCCTCCGGCCGATCAATTATGGATGTGGCAAAAATACGAAGAAATGTCCGGCATTCAAGTCGAATTTGAAGAGTTGGCGGGCTCCGCCGTGACCGAAAGGAAAAATGTCATGCTCGGCTCCAACGACCTGCCAGATGCATTCTATCGCATTGCTTTCGGCACCGACGAGCTGATGAAATACGGCAAACAGGGCTTGTTTGTTCCGCTCGAGGACCTGATTGAACAGCATGCGCCGAATTTGAACAAGCTGCTGAAGGACAATCCCGACATCAGGGGAGCAATCACGATGTCGGAAGGACATATTTATGCCCTGCCTTACGTTGATTTCTCGAAAGCGTTTAATTCCGTTCGTTTATATATCCACAAGGGTTGGCTCGATGAAGCGGGACTTGAGGTTCCGAAGACGACCGAGGAGTTTCGCCAGGCGCTGAAAAAGGTGCGGGAGAAGGACAGCTCGCGTCTGGGCTGGGTGCTCGAGTCTTCCTATTGGACCTTCCTGGAGAGCTTCCTGGCTGGCAGCTTCGGTATGGGAGAAGGCGGTGCCAAGGCATTCGGTCAATATCTATATAAAGACGCGGACGGACAGGTCAAGACGACGTTTAATGATCCGAAGTACAGAGAACTGCTCCGCTACATGAGCGATCTGTATAAGGACGGGTCGCTGGCCCAGCAAAATTTCACGACAGGCTACGATTATGCGAAGTGGTCTACGGACGGTTCCAACAATCTGATTGGTTCGTTTGTATGGGAAGGTCCGGGATATATCGGGAAGGATGCAGCTGAAAACTATGTGGGCATTCATGCCCTGGAAGGGCCGAACGGGGACAAGGTCGCAGGGGTGTTGGGGCCGCCGGCTAAAGGAATCTTCGGTTTCGTGATCACTAACAAAAACAAATACCCGGTTGAAACCATCAAGTGGATCGATTACTTCTATGGGGAGGAAGGGATTAACTTTGCCACCTTTGGACTTGAGGGAGAAACCTACGACTTGGTCGACGGCAAACCGAAATACAAGGACGAGATTTTAAACTACAAGGGCGGTGTACAGCTGGGCGCTTTCCAGTATGTCGATAACGTGTATGGTGCTTATTATCCATATGTTGAGCCTGACGACGATTTGCGGATGGCGGCGCGCGGGACGACGGTGGCTGACGAAATCAAAGCGGATCCTGCAGAGCTTGATGAGCTTGCGCCCAAAGAGCTTTGGCCGGATTTTGTTCCAACGGATGACGAAGCCAATCAAACCAGCGCGATCTTGACCGACATTAATAAGTATATCGAGGAGATGCGGGTGAAATTCGTTACGGGGAAAGCGAACCTGGACACCGACTGGGATAACTACGTAAAGACCCTGGACAAAATGGGCGCCCAGCGCTATCTGGAAATTAAAAAAGCGCAGTATGAACGTTATTCAAATGTAAAGTAATCGAAATGGTGCAAAGAACGGATGAAAGGAGCGGTTTACATGCCAATGATGCAAACGCTATAATTTTAGTACGACAAGATTAACACTGGAAAATAGATAAAGATGGGATGAGAACCAAGTTGACCAAAGACAATAAACCTCCGCTGTACCGCGTGATTATGGACGAGCTGAAATCGCAAATCTCTTCGGGCCACTACCCTCCTGAAGCCCAGCTTCCCACGGAGGCCGAGCTGAGCTCCACCTTCGGCGTGAGCCGTATTACAACAAGAAGAGCACTCGAGGAGCTGGAGCGGGACGGGTTTATCTACCGCATCAAGGGAAGCGGCAGCTTTGTCAAACCCCGGCAACGTGGACAGGAGCAGCGGTCGGTTGGAACGGAAAAAATGATATCGCTTATCCTGCCTTCCGAAGACGACCGCGGTACGATGGGATATATTCGCGGAGCTTCGGACTGGCTCAACGCGAACGGCTACTATTTGAGCATTCACCAAAGTGATTATGATTCCCAGAAAGAACGGGATTTGCTGGAAATGCTGACCCGAAAGGGCATCGCGGCCATCATATTGTATCCGCGGAACGATCAGACGAACTACGACATTCTGCATCGACTATGCCTTGAAGATTATCCGATCGTAACCATCGACAAATATTTTGACAGTCTGCCGCTAGGGGCGGTGGTTTCCGACAATTTCAATGGGTCCTATCAAGCCGTATCAAGATTGATTGAGCTCGGTCATCGAAAGATTGCGTTTCTAACAGCGGTCAGCATTGAATCGACCTCTTCGGTGCGAAACCGTTATTTCGGATACTGCCAAGCGCTGAAGGACCATGGGCTTCCCGTCGATAGCCGTTATATCAGGCTGAATATGAAGGATTATCGAGAGAAGGTTGGCTTTGAGCGATTTTATAATGAACTGCTGGACTCTTACCGTGCAGAAGAGGTAACGGCTGTTCAGACGGAGAATGATCTGATCGCGGCCAACTTGCTGAACCGCTGTTTGGAACGAGGGATCCGCATTCCGGAGGATATTTCGATCATAGGCTTTGATAATAACCCTGTCACAGAGCATGTCATGATCCCGCTGACCACCGTTGAGCAGAATTTTTACGAGATTGGACGCCAAGCAGCAGAACATGTTGTAAACTGGTTGGAGAGAGGGAAACAGACACCGGACCGGACACTGATCCCCGTCAAGTTAGTAGAGCGTGATACGACCGCACCTGCTCCGAAAGGGAAAGTCACAGAGTAGATATGATATGAAAGCATCATATGAAGGCTGATTGCCATGCAGGACTTCTTACCTGCGGCAATCAGCCTTTTTATAGACATGTAAAAGTTGAGTATAAAAATTCTCTACTTACTCAAACACTCCGCAAGGATGGTACATTGTTTAGAGGAAGGTTTTCGATAAGCGATGTCCATTAGAAGGTTGAGTCGTTTATCCCTCCGGACACGTAAACATGACACCAAGCGAACCAAGACCTGAAGGGAGGTGAATTACATGTGTACAATTCATATGCTGGTCGGGATACCCGGCAGCGGAAAAAGCTATCATGCCAAACAACTATGCAAAAGCCAGCGGGCCGTCATCGTTGCGACGGACTCGATCCGTGAAAGATTGTTCGGCAGCGAATCCAAACAGAAAAATACGTATCTGGTATTTGACGAAGCTTTCGCCGAGATCGAACAGGCGCTTGCGTTCGGACGAAATGTCGTTTTTGATGCCACCAATGTCAGCCGGGAGCGGAGACAGAAGTTCCTGAAGCGATTTGGCGATAGATCAGTGGAGTGCCATATCTGCACAACCCCATACGAAGTGGCTCTGGAACGAGTCAAGGGACGAAAACGCCGGCTTGATGAGAAGGTCATGACGAAATTTGCCAAAAATCTTGAATTCCCTGTAAGGGGAGAAGGATTCAGTGAACTGCATCTCGTTCATGAGCAGGGCGAAACTCAGCTTACAAGAGAAGAACTGGAAGCGCTGCTAACACGCAAACCGGGTCATGATGAGTTATTTGGATATTTATCCCAATCCCCCTATTTCAACGTGATGCTGGGATATGATCAGGAGAATCCGTTTCATTCCAAAACGTTGTCGGAGCACACGTTTGCCGTGCTGGAATATATCAATGCTTTCTATGAAGGCGAGTATTTGCTTGCTATGCAATTAGCAGCGCTGCTCCATGACGCGGGTAAGCCGTTTTGCAAAGTATGGAAGCAAGCAAGAGGTTATTATTCCTATTATGGGCATGAGCATGTATCGGCAAGCATAACCTGCCATACATTGAAGGACCTCGGATATGATGATGCATTTATTCAGCACGTCGTTCAACTTGTAAGCTTTCATATGGAAATTTTGCATGGAGGGGATGCCGGGGCATCCAAGATCTATCATTTGTTAGGCGAAGATATGCTGGCCGAGCTATATTTCTTCGCAGAAGCCGACACTTTCGGCAAATAAAGAGGTGAACAACGATGAAAATGAAATATCCCAAAACGATGCATTTGCCCTGGTCCAGAGGTTATACGGATGACGATAAGATTTTACGGAGTACTGATCATTTTACGGGGCAGGAAGTTGTCATTACCGAGAAAATGGACGGGGAGAACACCACGATGTACCCCAATTACATCCATGCCAGATCTCTGGACAGCAAGGATCATCCTTCGCGTCATTATGTGAAGACGCTGCATGGTGGCATCCAGTTTTTGATTCCGGAAGGATATCGTCTCTGCGGGGAAAACGTATACGCCAAGCATTCACTTTCGTATTCGGCGCTGCCTGCCTATTACATGCTGTTTTCGGTGTGGAATGAGTATAATGTTTGCCTGTCATGGGACGAGACGGAGGCTTGGGCGGAACGTCTGGGACTTCTAACGGTTCCTGTCTTGTACCGGGGAATCTGGGACGAGGCTGCTGCCAAAGCTTGTTATACGAAGCGGTCAAACTGCGGAGGGGAGCAGGAAGGTTATGTGGTTCGGCTGGCTTCCTCATTCGCTTATGGCGATTTTAAGCGCAGCGTTGCCAAGTTTGTGCGCAAGAATCACGTACAAACCGATGAGCATTGGCTAAGCAAACCGATCGAACCGAATCGCTTGGCTTCTGGGAATAAACAGTAAGAATGAATAATTACCGATGATTTTTAGAAAACGAGGTGTTGATCATGTAATTCTAAGTTGCTATTTATATGAGATGATGTGAATACTTAGACACGAGCTGCCGCTGAAATCGGGGCTTTTTTTATTGATTTTTGTACATACTGATTACCATATTTTGTTAGTTCAAGTATAATGGACCTATACATAAGGATGAAAAACAGAACCATCTTGAAGATAGGAGATATAAGATGAATAAGAAAAGGATGTTTCAAGTTTCTGCTCTGTCAGGGGGCAGATTGATGATTTCGATGTTGATTTTAATCGCTATTCTTCTTGGCAACATAATAAGAGGCCATGAAGAAAAGGACATCTTTTATTATGTATGGATTGTATGGTTGGTTCTTTGCTCCGCCGTATTCGTCATCATCGTATATAGAACGTATGTGATGAAACCGGGCTTGATGGAAATGGATCAAGACGGAATTGTTATAAACGGTACAGAAATAAATGCTGAAGCTGTAGCGTGTTTATTGATCAACGATGACAAGAAGCGGGTAATCGGGATCAAGCCAAAAGGGCGTAAATTAGTCCCCTTAAAGCTATGTTTTACGTTCGCTGAGGAGCAGACTGAAGCCATCAGGCAGCTGGAAACATGGGCACAAGAACATCATGTGAAGATATCAAAGAGATTTTTTATGAGATGGATGTAGAGGAATTTGTGGAAGTAGAGCGAGTAGTGGATGTTAGGATTATCGATCCCCCGCAGGATAACCGCCGCTGTGTGTGCCCCAAGTATTATCCAGCTCTATTCAAGTGAGCAGAATGAATATTTAAGTTTATTACACCTAAAGGAGGAGTGGAAATATATACGCGAAACCAGGCGTCTAAAATATTAAAACAAGAAAGCAATCAAGAAGAAATGTCACGAAGATGGATCAGCTATAATGTAATCAGGTGTTTAGACCATGAATTTCATTATGGGGAGAGACAATCATGAATAATATGTACAATCATTTGGATATGACCCGAATATTAAACCGAATCGACACATTAAGCTCTCGAGCACAGCCGTTATGGGGAAAAATGGATGTTGCCCAAATGCTGTCTCACTGCTCCGCGTTCCAAGACATAGCCATGGGCATCACAAACCCGCCAAGAGGCTGGTTAGGTAGGTTGGTAGGGAATTTCGCGAAGCCCATTTTTTATAATGACAAACCGTTACCCCGCAATATGTCTACCATTCCGGATATTATGATTGTGGATGCAAGAGAATTTGAAACGGAAAGAGCACGATTGAAAGAAAAAATCATAGCGTTCCAAAAGAACGGACCTGAGAGATGTACCACGAAACCCCATTCATTCTTCGGTAAACTGACCCCGGAGCAATGGGGAAAAGGGTTATACAAGCATCTGGACCATCATCTAAAACAGTTTAGCGCTTAAGTCTCAAGAAACCGCAGACTCGCGGTATCTTTAATTCCTTACGGTTCTATTCATATCCTACAGCTTTATATGAAGGCATGCGACTTAAGATGGTATATACTATCTAATTGAGGTGAGTGGAGTGTATTCATACAAAGAGATCAGCTTACAGAGAGATGGGAACCGTAATTCCGTAACACATAAAGACGAAACTTATTCGATCGGACAAGTTGCTGCATTGTTGGGGTCTACTGTAAAAACGGTCCGTTACTATGACAAGATCGGGTTGCTTAAGCCCTCAAATTACACCGAGGGAGGGCACCGGCTGTATGCGAAGGATGATATTTGGCGTTTACAACTCATTACAACGCTGCGCTTTCTAGATTTCGAAATTGATGATATACGCAGGCTCATAGCTGGCGAAATCGAAATTGCTTCAGCCTTGGATTGGCAGATTGAGTCCTTGGAGGCGCAAGTTAGCACTCTGACGAGTATGATCTCGATTTTGCGTCAAGCGAAGACACACGACGAGGATTCGTTAGATTATATTCAAGACTTGGTCAAGACACGGACAACCAATAGTGAGAAGCGGAATCAATTTATGATGGATAAATTGGAGGATTCCAAATTTCTGGATGGAGTCCCTCAGGAATGGAGAAGATCATTTCTCTATTTCTTTAATAAATGTATTGTTAATCAAGTCAAAATAACGGCTAAACAAGCGTTTGTCTGGGATGAATTACAGGCGTTAATTAACGATCCCCAGTTTATTCCGGACCTGGTCCAAGATGAATTTCTTTTTTTCAACATGGTCAACCAGCCAAGATGGGGTGCCTCCGTATGGCCCAAGAAGATTGAGGATATCCAAAACCGGCTGAATACAGCCTTGGAGCGCAACCTTCCAGCTGGTAGTCCTTTCGTGCAATCCATCGTCGAGAATGCGGCCATGCTGTATGCAAACGCCGAACAGTCGATGAACCAAGAGGATGTTTTCCGTTACTTTGCGGAATATGCGAAAAGCCCTAGAACTGAACGTATTAAACGGTTCAATACATTGTGCGCAATATTAAGCCCGGAATACCGCTTGTTCTCAAAAGGGAACAACTTACTGCTTCAAGGCATCGAATGGAGGCTCGGACATATGTGACCACGCATTACTGAAAAAATAACCGGGGCGATAACGCCCCGGCTAAGAAGTTAAATGCATCCTTGGAATTCAGTCTGCGCCTTTCTGCAGTGAAAACGAAGAATGCTCTCCAATATTTTGTTCCATTAATTTAAACGGCTGCTGCTTTAAATAATGGTTAAAGAAATCTAGACTGAATTCGTTTATCAGGCGATGTGCATTTCGCACATCAACACCTTCCATCCATGCTAGCACAGGTGAAAGCAAGTACGTATCAGAGAAGCCCATGTGCTTCATATTTTTTATCTTCATCCAATAGTTCTCACCCGATGCCACGGAATTGTATCGTGATAACACTTCATCAAAGAACTTGTCCAGTTCCTCTCTTGTTGTTCCTTGGGAAGCGATATTCTCATCGCTCATATTGGCTGTTCCTGCTAGTGTGTCGTCAGCGCTCATCATCAGGAACGGTCTCTTCACTCCATCCTCCGGAAGCCGTTGTTCTCCGAATAATCCACCGTCCATGTTGATGGCAGCTTTCAGTCTGGGATCCTTCAACAGGGTTTGAACGGCAGTCGCCCCACCATAGGAGTGACCAAACATGCCCATGTTGTCCGTATCCATACGGCCTGTAAACCGATGATCCGGATCATTCACCGCGATCTTCTCAACCTGATCGATTACAAACATCGTATCTTCCACCCAGACCTTATTTAATTGATCTAAGTATTCGTACCCGCTATCCTCCAGAGGAGAAAAATTTACAACACGACCATCAGGGAATACGGAAGTGGTGCTATAGTACGTGTGATCAATGCCGATTACGATATATCCATGACTGGCCAACTCTTCAATCTGGAAGGTGTTTTGGTTCTTAACTCCATTGAATCCATGCGAGAATAGGAGAACCGGGTAGGTAGTTTCCTTATTCGATAGTTCTGCACCTTTGATCGCATGCGTTTTAATCAGTCCAAGGTTTTTAAACAACTGCTTAGGCATATGGAGCGCTTGGCTGTATCCATCTTCGAAAATATCGGGGTGTGCGACATATGGCGCTTGTTTGCCTTTCGCCGAAGGATTGGCCGGATACCAGATTTGTACCATTAACTCACGTTTATCGTCAGGTGTCGGCGTATTTGTTTCCTCACGCAGCTCATCTTTCCAATCATAAGTCACCGTTCCTATTTTATAGGGCCCCGTCGGCTTTTCAAATTTAAATACTGGAAGCAGGAGAGGCAGTGTCACCGCAATAGTAGAATACAGCACGGCCAGTGCAGCAATCAACGTGGTTTTAAATGGGAAGGCCTTCTTTTTGACTTTCTTTGATTTGGGAATGTACCTTAAGGCCAACACCATGATCGGGATAAACGTCATTGCATAGGCGGGGATCATTTGCCAACGCATTCCTTCGATAAGAATGTGCGCTAGCAGGAGTACGGCAGATATACCGAAACCAAAGATCAGATGTCGCTGCGGCTTGTTCCGAGCAAAGATCAACCAACCTAGCATAATCAGATTAAAGATGACAAACCACATTTCCAAAGTTCTCATAACAATGAAACCTCCTCAATTTCTGTTCTTGCTGTTTTTACAATGTAAGTATAAAACCTCCCCTAAGGGTACATTCAACAACAAAAAAATGAGCGTATGTATACGGTGCATTTAAGGAGTAAGAAGGAGGTAGGTTTTGTTAATACTTTGATATGATTGAACTAGAAAGCAGTGGGGGGGGTCGTGTTTTCGGTTTTAGCTAACCGCTGATACTGAAAGAGAAATGAGATATGCAGTTATGATGCGTTAAAAAACCGTAGAGCCAGCACACAACGAAGTGGTTGGCTCTACGGGGGTGGAAGGTGTTGCTGCAGATTATGTATTTTTCGTTATAACCAATCCTCGTATTTCTCCATCGTAAATTCGCCTTCCAGCTCCAACCGGGTATCCGGTTTACTGCCGTCATAATAGTCGACGTCCATCGTTGATCCGGTCCAATATACGTAAAATACGCCATTTCCTCTATACTCAATGCGTCCCCGGTTATCATTTACCTCCTGGTGCTCAAAATAATACAGTCTTGCATCCAGGCTTCTGGAGTTCTCGTTATAACCATGGGCTATCGCAAATTGCAGCGGTGCAAACTCATCTAGTTTTAACGTATCTAGATAAATCGTAAGCTCCGCGTCCGGATTGTTCAGTAATTCATCCGAATCCGGTAAACACTGGAGCGGCTCGGGATCCGTCTCCGTCTCAAACCAGAGCATGATTTGCGGCCGTTCATTGACTTGGGTTCGGGTGGCATAGGCTTTGGATTCGACCAAAGCGTGTTTTTCGGTTCCGTTATAACGGATTAAAGTTAAAGTCCCTGTCATGCGAATCTCCTTATCTATTTTTCCTTAAGCACATTGAACCCTTGCACCTACCGGTTTCATGCCTTGTATCGTTACGGTCTAATTGGCCGTCCAGACATCTTTACTGAAGCGATAAATATTCCAGCAGGGCATCCATTTGCTCGCTTCCCAAAAGATCAGTCAGTGATGGCATCACATGGGCGAGAAAATCCGGTTTTGTCTCATAAGTTTCTTCGTCGCTGGTTTCACCCTGGAAAAGCAGAGCTCCTTCAATAAGAATGGACAGCGCGTGAAAGCAATCCGCAAGCGAATTCGCGACCAGTTTAGGCTCGCCACCTTCAAATGCGGCGTATACGGGTGAACCACTGGCTTGGACGTCAACGATCAGGGGATCATCATTCACATTGGCAATCACGACGTGATGAGCTGGCCAAATGCTCGATTCTACGGTTTCACCCTCGTCGCTAATCCAGCGATAGCCCATTTGCTGCCGGACCAGATGCTCAGGAGACACAAAGTAGATGACAGCCGATTCTCCGATCTCAACCGCCGCGTTCTTCATTTTATGGGTTCCTTCGGCCTTAGCGTCAACCATCTCATAATGGCTGTATAGATAACTAAGCTCAGGAGACAGTGTTATGCGCTCATCTACAGTCGGCAGTTGAACTTCGGACCGCTGTCGTATTTCATGATCGGTGAAGAGCCCGAAATCTCGATTATATAAATCCTGTTGTTCTATGAATCTAGTTAAAGCCTCTTCCAGTTCCAGCATTTATTTCATCCCTTCCAGCATATTAACCGAATTATAACATGCCAAGTCACCGTGGTTAAGCATGGGGAATTCAAACTCAGGAATGAGATATGGTAGAGTATCCCTTATGGAGAGAATCTATGAAACGACTGAAGATGATATAACGGATGCTTAGGATGGTGTGTTATGAATTGGAACTATTCGGAAAGCGATGAAGCCTATGAGGCCATAGAGCGATATTGGAATCGTCTGTTTGTTAAAATACTGGGCGTTCATGACGCTGATGATTGGATTACGCCTTACTATAAACACCAGTTTGCGGATGGTACCCCGATGAGGGACGCTAATCCAATATTTTCGGCGTCCGGATGAACGATTTGACAATACAAGGTACACCCGAACTTCAAAGCGGTGATGGATTGGCTTGGCATAACGGTTCCCGTAGGAAATATCTATGAGCGGTAACATTGGTCTGAGAGATCATTCCTGATGATCCGCCTCTAAGGCCCATTTCGCTCGATAAGCGGCAGGGGGAATACCTTTGAACTTGGTGAACAGCCTTGTGAAGTAATGAACGGATGAGAACCCGGTTCGCTCTGCAATCACCTTGATGGGATCACGGGTATGCTGGAGCATTAACTCGGCCGCCCGGATGCGTTCGGTGCGAACCATGGAGGAAAAGGATTCATGAATGCTTTCCGCAAACAATCGGGATAAGTGCCGCTCGGACATATTCAGGTAAGCCGCCAGTTCGGGTAGTGACACAGACCTGCTGAGGTTGTCTCTTATGTACAATTTTGCCTTTTGAATGAGTTGTAACGCGGATGAAAAGAGAGGCGTGCTTTCGAAGCTGCCGGAAGCCCCGAGCAGGACAGGTAAGGACTGGAGGAGTGCATGTGCTAGCTTGGGCAAGAGCGATGCAGGCACCGATGCCACGGGTTCTGAGCGCATCAGCATGGATTTCCATATTTGGATGGCAGGCGAATCGCCCGCATGCTCGGTCCAAACGGCACATCGATGAAGAGCCTCTTCGTATTTCACTGTTACTTCTTGGGCAAACGGTCTCTCCATCGCTTCAAACGCGACGAATAACAGATTCAGACTGTCTACGTCTTTGATCTGATGTAACCGACCTGGGCGCGTACAGAAGGCGACCCCCTCATATAAGGGATAAGTCTGATCTCCGTCCATATATACACCGGTTCCACCGTCCACATAACAAATCTCATAGAATGAATGGCGGTGTAAGGAATTGGCCGTCAAATGCCGGACACTCCCCCAGTAATAGACGAGGAATGAGAGGCTTTCACCTTCAAGTCGTCCAGCATAACGATTAAGACGTTCCTCGCTTTTGCTCCATTGATACAAGGCATTAGCAGCTCCTTTGGCGTGATATTGCAAAACGTCGTCATCTTCGTGCAAATACGATTTCGCTTGCCCTTACTATAATGAACTCAGATAAACCATAACATATCGAGAGGGTGCAAGGTGATGATGGACGAGAAGGAAATGCAATTTTACAAAGACAATGGGTACCTGCTGGTTCGAGGCGTTTATAATCAACAGGAAGTAGAGGATATGAGAGCGGCGGTTGATGGGATCATCCAAAGGGCGGCACGAACCAAATTGGATCAAAACCATGCCTGGCAAGGCGACTTCCTGCCGCCTGAGCAGCTTAAGAAGCTGGTTCTGAAAGGCTTTCACGATGTGCACTACCATGATGCCGCGTTCATGAGAGCCGCAATCCATTCCCGAATGACAGAAGTGTTGAACGGAATCATCGGTCCGAACGTGCAACTGCATCACTCGAAAATGCTGGTGAAGCCTCCTGCTAACGGGGCCGCGTTTCCCATGCATCAAGATTATCCATATTTCCCTCATCGCGATCACACCATGTTAGCCGCCAGCGTTCATCTGGACGATGCCGATATGGAGAACGGCTGCCTATGCGTTGTGCCAGGATCCCATAAACAGGGCGTTTTGCCGCATATCGGCGCTTATTATTTGAACCACATGGAGTATCCCTTATCCTCGGGAACCCCGTGCCCGGCCAAGGCGGGCGATGTGCTTTTCTTTAATTACCTGACCATTCATGGCTCGGACGTGAACCGGAGCGACCGTACGCGGAGAAACATCCTGTTCCAATATCGTGACGCTGCGGATGTGCCTACCGCGGATGTTCATTTCGATTGGGGAATGGGCTTAATGGTAAGCGGAACGAATCCGGATTTCAACAACGTGAAACCAAAATATGAAATTATCCGTTCGAAATGATCACGCAGTCGGATCCCTATGCTGAATTATAAGCCTGACTAAGCCCCTCAGCGGGGCTTTTTTCTATGCCTGGAACTTGTGCCTTGTCATGTTCACACCTAACAATGTAAAAATAATTCGTTGTAATGTCGGCTGGCCCCCCTATACTAGATGATAATAGATTGGTTGATACCAAATGGGGGGAAAGCATGAAACTTCAAGCTCCGGGCAAAGCATCGAAATGGTTTGTGTACCAGAAAATTGTCATTGTTTTTATTCTATTACTACTTCCTCTCATCTCGATGAATATTTGGTTGAATTATAAGGGGATGTCCGTTACGAAGGAGTCCCTCTTGAACTCTGCTACGGCTGGCGCCTCCTTCTATTCCAAGCAGCTCGATAAGGAGATGTATTTTATTCGGAATTTGCAGCTGCAGCTGCTGAATGACAAGGATCTGCAGAAACTGAGCTTTCGGGGCAGTATGCTTGAGGACTATGGCGAGGTGGAGCTGATTGATCAGGTCAGGGATCGGCTAGCAACCCTCATGGTTTCCAGCGAGTACATCGTGAACGCCGGGGTTTACGTGAAGGATATTGGGAAAACGATCTCGACCACAACGGGCGTGACCAATACGCCGAATAAGGAAATGGCACTGATCTCCTCCATGATGACGGTTATGCCAAAGCCTTCTTTTTATAGAAGCGGCGACCGCATTTTTCTGATTGAAACCGAAAACAACGGCGGCATTTGGTCCTACATCGAAATTTCCCGATCCAAGCTGCTGGGGGCTTTAAGCGAAATCGCCAAGCTGTATCCGGAATCCGAAGTATTACTCGGGAGTAAAGAAGGGGGGACCATATTAACGACAGCTCTGCGGGCAGATGAGTCATCCGAGATTTTGAGCCATATTCTGGACAATCCCAGCCCGGAGCAAAGTGTGCCGGGGACGGGAGAGCTGAATGGTGTAGACTATTTTATCATCGAGAATGAAGTTAGCGCGCTGGATCTGTCCTTGGTCATGTATGTGAACCAGAATGAAATCACGCGGCCTTTAAGCCAATTCATTACATGGTTTTATACGTTGTTTATTCTGGCGGTGATCGTCATGGTGCTTTATTCGTTCTCGGTCAATCTGATGATCCACAGGCCACTGTCAAAGCTTGTTAAAGCCTTTCATATGATCGAAACCGATAATTTGAATATCATGATCGAGTCCAGAAGCAAAGATGAGTTTCATTACGTATTTAACGGGTTCAACAGGATGGCGTTTAAGCTCAAACATTCGATTGAGGAAAACTATGAGCAAAAAATAGCACTTCAGCACTCGCAGCTGAAGCAGCTGCAGTCTCAGATCAATCCGCATTTTCTATATAACAGCTTTTTTAATATTTATATGATGTGCAAGGTTGGAGACGCGGATAGCGCGGCGGAGCTCTCGCAAAAGCTGGGAAGCTACTATCAATACATCACGAGAAGCGGCTCCGACGAGGTGCCTTTCTATAAGGAATACAAGCATGCACTGGATTACTGCGACATTCAAGGTATCCGCTTCTCGAACCGGATTGCATATGAGCATAAGGAAATTTCGGACATCCCGCCGTCCATAACCGTTCCGAGACTCATCATACAGCCTATCGTGGAGAATGCGTTTGAGCACGCGTTCGAAGACGGTATGGAGGAGGGGAAATTATATATCAGCAGCGATTACCGGGAAGGCAAATTGCGTGTCACGGTGGAGGATAACGGGAAGCTGCTAACGAATGAGATGCTGCAGTGTTTGCAGGACAGGCTGGCTATGGATTCGAAGCATATTGAAAAAACAGGATTGATCAACGTGAACAACCGGCTTCAGCTTAAATATGGGCTTGGAAGCGGATTATTCATCTCACGCAGCGCCTATGGCGGATTAAAGGTGGATCTGATCATTATCATCGATGGGATAGAGGAGGCATCATCATGTACAGACTGTTGATCGTGGACGACGAACCTGTCATCGTTAACGGCTTGGTTCAGCTTTTTCAGGAGCAAACGCAATTGGAACTGGATGTATGCAAAGCTTATTCCGCCAAAGAAGCGCTAGAGATTGCCAGGAGAATGAAGCTGGACATCCTGGTCAGCGATATACGAATGCCCCAAAAGAACGGGCTGCAGCTGATTGATGAAATTACATACTATTGGCCGCATTGCCGAATCATTTTCCTGACCGGCTATAGTGAATTTGATTATGTGCATGAAGCACTGCGCAAAAACGTGGATAACTACATCCTGAAGACCGAAGGAATCGATCCGATTTTCCAAGCTGTCCAAGTGGCTTCTTCTAAACTTGATGAGGAAAACCGTCGCAGAATCCAGGCGGAAAAGGCAAAGGTGCATTTTCAACTCGCCGAACCTCTGCTGAAACGGGAGCTGATACGAAAGGTATTGAATGGAGAAGCCGCCCGTTCTCTGCTGTCCGAGTCCCGTTATGAAGAAGTGGAGTTCAGCATCGATGTAGACCAGCCGGCATTCTTTATCTTGGGAAGGATCGACGGTGCGTCGGAGACGAAAACAAAGGATGTGGCGCAAGCTGTTCAGATGACGTTTATCAACGATTTGCCCAATTCATTTGCATGTGAGCATGCTATTCTGGACGATGCCTTACAGGTATGGCTGCTGCAGCCGGACGTGGAGCTTCGGGATCGTTTTCGTGGTGATGCGCAGGAAAATGAGCTTCATTGGCATGGGGTTATGTCTTATATGAGAGGCATCCTGGAGCTGGTTCAGAATGAATGCGAAGAACTGCTCGGCGTTTATGTTTCTTTCGGGATCTCGGGCAATCTGCATGATAAGTGGTATACCTCGGGGCAGCAGCTTGATATTTTACGATCCATGCTGCAGAGCAGGGCTGCGCTTGGTCAAAATATGGTTATTGTGAACATCGAAAAGGCTAAAGAGTTTGAGGAAACGAACCAAGATTATGACCGCTTCAAGCAGGATGACATGAAATTCGACGTGATCGACCGGATCCATAAATATATCATGGAGCATTTATCCGGGGATGTCTCCTTGACCGCCATTGCGGAGGAGGTCAATTTTAACCCCTCCTATCTTTCGCGCTACTACAAGCAGCTGACAGGACACAACCTGCTGGAGTATATCCAGGCGAAGAAGCTGGAGGGGGCGCTCCATCTGATGTTGCATACGAATATGAAATTGCAGGAGATTGCCACCCGGCTCGGATTCGAATCTCCTTCGTATTTCACTACATTTTTCAAGAAAAAGATGGGGGTTTCCCCTCAGGAATACCGAAATACCCAATAATAGGTAGTTCAAAAAGTCCGCTTTTGATCACGAAGCGAATCAGGAAGCAGCTCGGCATCGAATCTTGAATTCAGCCGGGCTTTCCGGTGCTCACGTACCCAAAACGTACGCTCCGCTCCTCACTCCCTAGCTTCATCCAACCTTCTCGGTGCTGAAAATCGATCTTTTTGAACACGCACAATAAGTAAAAAAAGTGAAAGCGATGTAAAAAACTTAAAATTGATAGCGCTTTCGGGCGGAATCTATAATAAGACGTAAGAAGCACAGATATGAAGATTACGCCAGATAAAGGGGGACGCAATCATGAGATGGATCAAGCTAGCGAAGATGATGTTGATTAGCACGATGACGCTTTCGGTAATGGCTGCATGCTCGAATCAGGTAAAAGAATCTGAAGGGACGCCGGCCAAATCCTCTACGGAGGATGCAAAAACCAATACCGCACCACCCGAACCTCTCGGCAAATATCCTGAAACGGTGACGGTCACGCAAGTGCTCGGCTACAATCCGCCGGAGGACCCGCGGACGCCTCAAGGGATTACACCTGAACAGAATGCTTACTTTAAAGATCTCAAAGACATGCTGAACATTGAGGTTCAGTACAAATGGACGGTGCCTTCGAGCCAGTTCGAACAGAAGTTTTCGTTAGCCATGGCTTCGGCGGATCTGCCGGATATTATGGAACTGGACCAGAAGAACTTCGAGAAGTTGAAGAAACAGGGGATGCTAGCCGATCTTACCCAGGCTTACAACGACTATGCTTCACCGGCACTGAAAAAATACATGGAGTCTGACGGCGGCTTTGCGATGAAGACGTTTACGTCGGAAGGAAAACTGCTCGCGATTCCCGGATTTGAGGATCCTTTCCTGTCTACCCAGCTGCTCTGGATCCGCAAAGACTGGCTCGACAACCTGAATTTGCAGCCGCCGCAAACCATGGATGAGCTGGAACAGGTTGCAAGGGCCTTCGTGCAGCAGGATCCGGACCAAAACGGTAAAAATGACACATACGGTATCGCGATGCAGAAGAATCTGTTCTTCTGGGGATTTGACCTTAGAGGTTTCTTCAATGGATTTGGCGCATATCCGTCCATCGGAGACAACCAGTCGGCCTGGATTAAGGATGACAGCGGCAAGCTTGTACCTGGACTCATTCAACCGGAAGTAAAGACCGCGCTAGGCAAGCTGCAGTCCTGGTACAAGGAGGGGATTCTGGATAAAGAATTTGCCTTGAAGGACGAGAACAAGTCCGTTGAAGATATTACCGCAGGCAAGGTCGGCATTTCCTACGGGGAATGGTGGTATCCGAACTGGCCATTGAATCTCAATGTCGATAAAGATCCTAAGGCAGAATGGATTGCCCTTCAGATTCCTGGACTGGATGGACCCGGCAAGTCCATGGTCCCTAAGATCCGCAGCAACAAGCTCGTGGTCGTGAACAAAAAAATGAAGAATCCGGAAGCCGCCATTAAGATGATCAACTTCTACATCGAGGTGGGCAACAAGAAGTACATGGATCAGAATAAAGCGGAAAAAGGATATGTATACAATTGGTTCGTTCCACGAATTTATAATCCGGCCCAAATTGACACGATCTATACGGAAGTTAACAAAGCGCTTGACGCGAACCAATCGGAAATTACGCTGGATGACGAGAACTACAAAAATGTGGCGGACGTCTTCAAAGCAACGAAGGATTACCTTGCAGGTAATACCGCAGATGCCTCGAAAGGCGTGAATTGGGGCCAATATTTCAGTCGGGCGGCAAAAGACGGCGGCTGGGGAACGACGCGGCAAATCAAAGAGAGTCAGGCTTACGTGAACAATGAATTCTACGGCCTTCCCACGGCAACGCAAGTGGAGAAGGGATCCCAGCTCGATAAACTGATGCAGGAAACCTTCACCAAGATCGTCATGGGCGCTTCGCTGGATGAATTCGATAAATTCGTTCAGAGCTGGAAGTCGCTTGGCGGCGATCAGATTACGCAAGAGGTCAACGATTGGTACGGCCAGCAGAGTGCCAAATAATCTTTGAATGATGGAACGGGAGGATGTGCCTTTAGGAAGTTGGCAGATTCCTCCCGTTTTAAATGGACGGGGAGGTTCATCTGTGAGAACGCTAAAAAAAGAATATCTGCTGCATTTGATGTTGCTACCTGGAGTTATCGTCACGTTGATTTATGCTTATGGGCCTATGGCTGGCCTAGTGATGGCTTTTCAACAGTTTGAGCCGCTGGCCGGGTTCTTCCACTCGGATTTCGTTGGCTTTGATAATTTCCGGTATGTATTTGAACTGCCTGATTTCAAGCAAGTACTGTGGAACACCATTGTCATTTCCGTATTTAAAATGATTTTGTTTTTACTTGTGCCTCTGATTCTGGCACTGCTTCTCAACGAAGTCACCCGAAGATGGTTCTCGCGTTTTATCCAATCCGCTATCTTCCTGCCATTCTTTCTGTCCTGGACGGTGCTTGGCGGCGTCATCATCGAATTGTTTTCCTTGAATGGTCCGGTGAACGGGTTGCTGGGCTCACTGGATATGGAACCGATCATGTTCATGCTGGATAACCACTGGTTCCGTGGGATTATCATCGGTTCGGACGTATGGAAAGGCATGGGCTATAACATGATTGTTATGCTCGCAGCCATAACAGGAATCCATGCAACGCTGTATGAAGCTGCAGAAGTAGACGGAGCGGGAAGATGGAAACAGATGATTCACATTACGCTCCCGGGCATGGCACCGATTCTCATCCTGCTGGGTGTATTAAGTCTTGGCGGCATTCTCAACGCCGGTTTCGAACAGATTCTGATTATGTACAACCCGACGGTTTATGAGGGGGCGGATATTATCGATACCTTCGTCTATAGGCTCGGAATGTTCAGTCAGCAATTCGGACCTGCCGCCGCGGTCGGCTTCTTTAAATCCGTCATCTCTCTGGCTCTCGTGGCTGTGACGTACTATGCGGCTTATAAATATAACAATTATCGGATCTTTTAGGCTGGAGTGGAGGTAGGAAAATGCACAAACCAACGATCAGCAGAAGGCTGTTTGTAATCGTGAATACGCTGGTTCTATCCGCAATCACCTTGCTCGGTATCATTCCGTTCATTCATTTGCTCTCGATTTCGTTAAGCTCGAATACAGCAGCGATGGCGGGGGAAGTGAGGCTCTGGCCGGTCGGCTTTAACTTGGATGCTTACCGATACTTGGGCGAAAAGGTCGAGTTTTTTCGATCGTTCCGGGTTTCGTTAACGCGGGTCGTGCTAGGGACGGCAGTGAATATGTTTTTGGTATTTATCACCGCGTATCCCTTATCAAAATCAAATCATCAATTTAAGTTCCGAACACCGTATGTGTGGTTTTTTGCCATTACGATGTTTTTCGGCGGGGGCTTGATTCCCACTTACATGATCGTGAAGAATACCGGCTTGATTGACTCCGTATGGGCTCTGATTCTGCCTGGGGCACTCAATGTATGGAACATGGTCCTGATGTTGAACTTCTTCAGAACGATTCCGAAGGAGCTGGAGGAGGCGGCAACGATTGACGGCGCCGGACACTGGCGAATATTATGGCGTATCTACCTGCCGGTTTCCCTGCCGTCCATTGCAACGATCGGCCTGTTTACCATCGTGGGACACTGGAATGCTTGGTTCGACGGCATTTTATACTTGAATTCGCCGGATAAATATCCGCTGCAAACCTATTTGTCTACACTCATCATGTCAATCAACTCCCAAATGACTTCGATCTCGATCGAGCAGATCAAGGCGATGGAGAATTTGAGTGAGAAAACGCTCCGGACTGCCCAAATATTCATGGGCGCGCTGCCGATCATGGTCGTGTATCCGTTCCTGCAGAAGTACTTTGTCAAAGGGATGACGGTCGGAAGCGTCAAAGAATAAGTGCTTACAAAAAAAGGAGAAGAGTCGGATGAATAAGGTTAAGGTTGCCCTTATCGGAGCAGGACTGCGAGGCATCAATTATATGGAATATGCCCTGATGCACCCTCATGAGCTTGAGGTGGTTGCCGTCGCGGAACCGAATCAGCAGCGGAGGGAACAGTTTAAAGCTAGGCATGGCCTTGAAGATGCATCGTGCTTCGAGAATTGGAATGATTTCTTTGCAGGGCCCAAACTCGCGGACGCGGTATTGATATGCACCCAGGATAAGCAGCATTTCGAACCAACGATGCGGGCGCTTGAAGCCGGTTACCATGTGCTGCTGGAGAAGCCGATGTCACCGGATCCCGAAGAGTGCATCAAGATGGGTGAGATGGCTTCGCAGGCCGGACTGGTGTTTTCGATCTGTCACGTGCTGCGGTATACGCCGTTTTTCACGACTTTAAAGGAACTGCTGGAGCGTGAGACCATTGGCCAATTGATGTCCATCCAGCATAACGAGAACGTGGGCTATTGGCATCAGGCGCACAGTTTTGTGCGGGGGAATTGGCGTCGTAAGGAAGATTCCAGTCCGATGATTCTCGCCAAGTCTTGTCATGATCTCGATATTTTGCTCTGGCTTGCCGATTCCGATTGCCTTCGGGTATCCTCTTTCGGCTCGTTAAGCCATTTTACGGCTGAACAAGCACCGGAAGGCGCACCTAAACGCTGTTTGGACGGATGCCCGGTCTCGGATCAGTGCCTCTATTATGCGCCTGATCTATATTTGACAGAGGATATGAATTGGCCAACGTCGGCGATCAGTGATGATATGAGTTATGAAGCCCGTTATAAGGCATTGCTGGAGGGGCCATATGGCCGCTGCGTATATCATTGCGATAATGATGTTGTGGACCACCAGGTCGTCAATTTGGAATTTGCCAATAACGTAACGGTTGCGTTTACGATGAGTGCGTTTACGCGAGATGTCAGCCGCACAATCAAGCTGATGGGAACCCGCGGGGAAATCCGCGGAGCTATGGAGAAGAATGAAATTGAGATCATTCACTTTGGCAGCGGCAAGATCGAGCGAATATCTTTTGCAGATAGGGGCGGGCATGTCGGGCACGGAGGCGGTGATATGGGCCTGATCAAGGATTTTCTGAGGCTGGTGCAGACAGGGGCAAGCGATCAAGGGCTTACTTCGGCAAACCGTTCCGTTCAAAGCCACCTCATGGCGTTTGCGGCTGAGCAGTCGAGAGTGGATGGAAAGGTCATCTCGATAAAGGAATTTGAGCAGCAGTTCAGCGCGCAAGTATAAACGATGCCCGGGAAATAATCTGTAGATCGCAAGCCTGATTGCTGTTGCAATCGGGCTTGTTTTGTATTCTAAGGCACAACGCCAAGTGGCTGGCTATGGTAAAATAAACCTAGCGCTTGATAATGGAACAAATAGATCGGCAGGAATTTGAATCATGAAGGAGCACTCCGTAAAGGACACAACGCGAGCCGCTTCCGAAATGTAGGAGTTGACGATTATAAAATATCTAAAAGATGTTCAGGAGCCGGGGATGGGAACCTGGTATTTTGAAATTGACAACAACGGCACGACTTATAGACAGATCGTTCTTGATGAGGATGGCAGCTGCATTACTTCCAACCGGAAACACGATACCTCTCATTTCATGCTGGCGGAGCACCCTCTTGATCCGGAGGAACCCTATTATACAGAAATCAGTCAAGCGGCATTCGAGGAGCTTTGGATGGAACAGCTGCAAGCTGGCCTGGAGGACTGGCATCGGACTCAACGTTTATTTCCAGTCGGTGCTAAAGTGGAAGGATTCATCGAGGCCTTTTTTCCGCAAGGCACATTAATTAACTTGTTGGAACCGGGGGCCGTAGGCTTGACGGACACGTCCGCTCTGAAATCGCGTGCCCCTGCTGAATGGATGTACCCTCGTTATCGGGTCATTGCCGAGGTATCCGGTTACGATGAAGTAAACCAATGGGTCCTTCTTGCCGATGCAGAAATTCCGGGAAGTCAGTTTAATGAAGGTGAACTTGGCGAGTAGGAAGGAGTATAGGATGATCGAAAGGAGTGTTTGAATGATGTGCAGTAGCAGTTGGACTGCAGGTGAGCTTGTTGTTAATGGAGAACGGGCCATTCACCCCGGTTTAACCGAAGATCCATTATGTGCATCCAAACTTTATACCCTGTATTTTCACTCTGCCCGCTCCATGGGGAATGGCTATGAGTGGTTTTATTTTAACGAGGTTCCGTTGATGGATGAATCGGTATTTGTGTCCATATGCTTTCATGCAGGTAAGCTATATGCGGTAGAATTGTCCGTTCAGGGGGAGCAATTTCCGACTTCGTGGGATAACTGGACCGTGGAAGGCGAGCGGAGAAGGTACGAGAAGCATAGGAACATGCTTGAGAGGGCTTTATGTTTAATGCCTAACTATGAGCAGGAACGTCCTTATCCATATGTGGAATACCAGATGGAATGGGGGAATATCACATCCTATCAGGATCCGCGTTCAGGATCAACGGCCATCGCGTTTTCTTTTACGTGATGTGATAATAATAGTTAGCCCAGGAAACCACGTTCGTCGTGGTTTTTTTTTGCGACTACGGACATGCGGATTAAGCCTTCGGTGTGAATTGGATATAATTTGCTAAGTTCGGGTTATCCTAATCTCAAAAGTAAGTCTTAGGACGAATTCAAAATACCCAGGAAAGGGTAATCATGTATAATTCCAAGACGATACAGGAGGTTAGCATGAAACATACAAACGGTATGTCCGATGTTGCGATTCTCGGGATGGGGACGGCATTGCCGGCACATTCGGTGGCACAGTCGGATATCGCGGAATTAATTGCCTCTACGCTGCAGGATAAACCTGATCTGGCCCGCTTTGCTCGAAGAGTATTTAGATCCTGCGGTGTCGAAACTCGTTATACCTGCGAACCCAACTACCTTGGTCCATTGGAAGAGTGCCGCTATTTGCCTTCTCATGACGAGTCAGACATCCCTACAACCGAGGAACGAATGGATACATACAAACGGGAGGGCCTCCCGCTTGGTATAGAAGCAGCCGAGCAGGCCTTGAAGGATGCAGGTATGTCGCCGGATCGAATCACGCATCTCATTACGGTCAGCTGCACGGGTCAATACCAGCCCGGTATGGATGTACTGTTGATCCGTCATTTGGGGCTTTCTCGACGGGTTAATCGCCTGCCATTGATATTCCAGGGATGTGCTGCCGGCCTTAAAGCGATTCAAATGGCGCGGGATGTTGTCATAGGGGCGCCGGGGTCGCAAGTATTGATTGTGTGCGTGGAGCTTTGCACTCTTCATTTTCAACCGGTCAAGGAGAGGGAGGCACTGTTTGCAGCCTCGTTTTTCGGTGATGGAGCCTCATCTTGTGTCATCGGTCATCCGGCAACGGATCATCGGCATTATTTGGAGCTTGGCTCGGGTTATTCGGTCCTGCTGCCGGATTCCACGGAGGATATGACATGGGAGGTAGGCAACACAGGCTTTGATCTTTTTTTATCCCCGCGTATTCCCAAGCTTCTCGGTATTCACCTGGAGGAAGAACTGCGTGTTCTGCTGAAGGGCGATAAGCTGCCGGAATTGTGGGCTATCCATCCTGGCGGACGGGGCATCGTGGATTCGGTGCAGGAAGTCATGGGCCTGACCGATGAACAAACCAAATACAGCCGGGACATCTTAAGAACGGCAGGGAATCTCTCCTCCGTGACCATTTTGTTTGTGCTGAGTGCGATGCGCAAGGAGATGCAAGGGATGAATAAAGCTTCCACGGAAGGGGTAGCCATGGCCTTCGGGCCGGGCCTGACAGCGGAGCTTATGCGCTTTACCTATGTGAAGGCTTATGCGTCATCGGTTAAGGAGCAGGACCATGTCCTTCTTTAGAACCCTGTCCATCCGGGCGGAGGAAGATGAGCTTATGGATGACTTCTCCATGGGAGGAGAAGAGCTGAGCGAAGCGCTAAAGCATTTAAGGCGGCTGAATCGGATCTTTGCTGCACCGGGACCTACCCTGGACGGCGTGGAGAAGCTTTGGAAATCGATTGGCTGCCCGAGGACCCTTAGCATCATGGACGTAGGGGCCGGTTCAGGCGATGTAAACCAGAAGCTGCTGCAATGGTCGAATCAAAGAGGTATCCAGCTGAATATTACCTTGGTCGATATGACGGAAGAAGCATGCGATGAGGCTAGACGACTGTTTCGAAACGAGCCGAGGGTTCAAGTTCGACGTGCCGATGTTAAAGAGTTACCCGATGCATCGGCAGATATTGTGACTGGTTCCCAGTTCATCCATCATTTCCAGGGCGATCAGCTGGTGGACATGGTGACGCATATGCTGCGAACCTCTATTCACGGGGTCGTCATCAATGATATCCATCGGCATCCGGTCCCCTACACGGCAGTTTGGATTACAACGCGCATCATTTCCCGCAATCGTTATATTCGCCATGATGGTCCGTTATCGGTTGCTAAGGGATTTAAAGGGAAGGATTGGAGGGAGTTGAAACAGCAGCTCAATCACGACACCATGACCTATAAATGGAAGTCGTTATTCCGTTATTCCGTTGTTATCCCGAAACATGGGACTCCCTAGTCCTCTACTTGTTAACAAGCCAATGTTCTTCAGGCAAGCTATAAGGCAGGTGGTCATATATGTCAAAGCAAGCGGATGTTATTGTTATCGGAGCGGGTGTAGCCGGTACCAGCTGTGCACTACAGCTTGCAAAGCAAGGGTATCGTACGATATTGCTGGATCGGCAATCATTTCCACGCCACAAAACCTGCGGTGAATTCATGTCTCCGGAGACCAAAGAGATGCTGGATTATTTGGGGGTCCATCTATTGGGCGAAGAGATTGAGCCTAGTTCCATGGATCATGCCAAAATCGTGATGTCACACGGCGGTGAAATTACCGCTCCGTTACCAGGACAGGCTACAGGCATCAGCCGCTATGAGCTGGATCGCCTCCTACATGAGAATGCACTGGCCGCGGGAGCGGAAGTTGTCACGGGAACAACCGTGACCGATATTCAGAAGCTCGGTGATCATCGGTATGAAGTCGATGTAAGGCAAGGGAAAGAGCGCGTTCGATATGAGGCAAGGGCCGTCATTGGTGCATACGGTACGAAAAGGCCGCGCGGCGTTTCCCCTGCCGAGGAGTATCGGGATGATACCGTATATGTCGGCGTAAAATCGCATTTTAGCGGCATTACGATACCTTCCCGGGTTGAGCTGTATTTTTGCGAAGGGGGTTATGTCGGAATCTCGCCGATTGAAAATGGGACGGTTAATGTGGCTGCGTTGCTGACCTTGAATTCAGTGCAGGGCAGCGGCAAATCGGTGCCTGAAATTCTCCGAGCCGCTTCACGCACGAACAAAAGGTTGGGCGAACGAATGGCTGAAGGGGAGCCTGTTTCGGGAACCCAGGTATCGATTGCCCCTCTTCGTTTATCCCATACACCGCATCCATGGTCGGAATATCCTCACATCGGCGATGCCATGCTGATGCTCCCACCGCTGTGCGGGGACGGGATGTCGGTTGCTCTTCGGTCCTCGCTGATATGCGCTCGTTGGACCGACTCCTATTTAAAGGGAGAAATAAACTTCGAACATTGGCGAAATCAGTATACACTTGAAGCCAATCGTACTTTTACGGAGCTTCTCAGAAGAGCAAGGAGAATTCAGAACCTGGCTTTCGCCAAAACCAATCGCTTCTATCCAGGCATCGCCCGGATGATTCCAGGATTGGCATCCTATGTCGTAAAAGCTACCCGGTTATCCGCATCGGGTATAGGTTCCAGATAAAAGCCGCAGGATTGCGGCTTTTTTGTATTGTTATTTAACGGACTTCCGTTGACATTGGATAGATGATGTTTTATTATGTTTATAAATAGATAGACATATTTAAATAACGTTTATTATTTCGATGAATGGAGGTGCGTAATGCAGGATCGACAGTATTCACCTGATCCGACCGGAGTCATTCGAAGTACTCTTGATTTCCAGTTCCAAATCGCTTGGCAGTTGCTCGACTTGCATCTCACGGGGCTTCAAGATGAGGAGTTTCATTGGCGACCTGCTTCGAAGGGACTCCACGTTTACCGTGAATCTGGAATCTGGCTAGCGGAATGGCCGGAATCCGAGGATTACGAGATTGGCCCGCCGAATATATCTTGGCTGACATGGCATATCACATACTGGTGGTCTATGGTACTGAATCATTCGTTCGGCAGCGGGGCATTGGCCCGTGAAGACATCCATTCTATGGGTAACATCCAAGAGACTAGACATAGAATAAATGAATTGAGCAGCGAGTGGAAACGTGAAATGTCGGCTTTGACGGACGAAGCGTTCCTTTCTACGGAACGAACGTTATGGCCTTTCGCGGATAAGCCTTTTCATGAATTGGCAGCCTGGCTAAATCTGGAACTGATGAAAAATGCGGCTGAGATCGGTTACTGCCGTTTCCTTTATGCCGTTCACAAGAAATAATACATTTATCCATGGACAATACGTCGCTTAATGATATCCGGATGAGTGCCTTTCATAACGATGAAAAATGAAGGGCTGCTAAGTTGCTTGGTGCAACGTGGCAGCCCTTATATGTAGATTAATTAAGAATGAGCCACTTCGTTCTCAATGACGATGCGATTTAGCTTCACATTTACTGGCGCCGCTATCGTATCGCCCACAGGGCATTTACTCTCCAGAAATTCAACAAACTGCTCAACATTCTCGGGGGACGAAGGGGTCTTGATGTAGAACGTGTACCGAATATCGGAGTATCCAGGGCGTACGTCAGAGCGATTAAAGAATCCATCCAGGTCAAGGTCGCCTTCTACATCAACTCTGAAATCTTCAAGGATCACATCGAATTTTGGAGCATAAACACGGGCCACTATCGATTGGCATGCCCCCAGGGAGGCCAGCAGAGCTTCAACGGGGTTCATTCCGGTATCCGTACCTCCAAGGCTTTTCGGCTCATCGATAACTAACTCGAACTGCCTTACATTAGTAACAACTTTTACCCCTTCTTGCAAATGGGCCGTTGCTTTGAACGTTTGAACACTTGGCATATAGCACATCTCCCTTTTTTAGGACAGCCCCATACGGCGTGGGTGCTCTGTCTCTATATTATAAACTATACTAATTTACTAGGTTTAGTGTGAATTATAATTCTATTTAGCATGATCTGTCAATAGAACATAAATAGAACGATATGACGGGCGTTTGTTATTCCCATGCAAGGACCAGGAGGAAGGCAAAAAAAGAGAGCGTGTTCTCGTTGCGAAAACACGCTCTTTGGATCAGTTCCATATTATTATTCGGAAGCCTTATTTTGTTGTTTCAGCAAATCGCGAATTTCAGTCAACAACAGTTCTTCCTTCGATGGAGCCGGTGGTTCTTCAGCTTTAGTATCTTCTTTGCGTTTAAAGCGGTTAAGCGTACGGATGAACATGAAGATCGAGAAGGAGACGATAAGGAAATCTACGACCGTCTGCAGAAATACTCCATACGTCAGCGTTGCATCTCCGATTGTCGTATCTAGTCCTGATAAATTGACTCCGCCAAGGAGCAAGCCAATTACCGGCATAATGATATCGCTCACCAAGGAGGATACGATTTTGCCGAAAGCAGCACCAATGATAACCCCAATGGCTAAATCGAGCACATTACCCTTAAGCGCAAAGGTTTTAAACTCTTTTAATAAATTCATAATAAGTCACCTGCTTTTCAATCTAAAATGTAGGTGGCATTTCATCTACCACTCGAAATATCCTATCAGCAACTAGTGAAATGCGCAAGATCGTTAAGTTGTATCTTTTTTACGGAAACGTAGGCGAGCCGCCGCTTGCCCTATACAGGTTGACCAATAGGTGGCATTCATGTTAAGTTTATAATATTCGCACAATAACGGGATCGAATGAAGGAGGGATAAAGCGATGACTGAATTAGATGTTGTAGATGTTCATGTGAACCTGTCGATACTAGGAAGCATTAGACAAGGTTCACACCATAACCAATCAGATACCGGAACTTTATCCTTCTATACTTATATGCAGGCAAGTTTAGCGATAGCTTGATCGTCGCTTGTTTCTTTATGGTATAGTTGGCAAAGATAAGCGTAGAAAGCACCGGGTTCTGGTGTTTTTGCGCTTTTTTTCGTTCTGAAATTTTACCGTAGAGGAATGATGAAAATGTCATTAATCCAAGTTTCAAACCTTTCGTTTGCTTATGAGAGCAGTTTTGATCCGATATTCGAACAAGTGAGCTTTCAAATCGATACCGATTGGAAATTGGGATTTACCGGAAGAAACGGCAGGGGAAAAACCACGTTTCTCAATCTGCTGCTAGGCAAGTATGAATACAGCGGGAATATCTCGGCCTCCGTGAGCTTCGAATATTTCCCTTACCATGTCGAGAACAAGGAGTATCTCACTCTGGACATCATCGAGGAGATCTATCCGGAGTATGTTCATTGGCAAATCGTGCGCGAACTTAACTTGTTAAAGGTTTCGGAAGATGTCCTGTACCGGCCTTTTGACTCATTATCAAGCGGAGAGCAGACCAAAGTGATGCTGGCTGCGTTGTTTATCAAGGAAAATCGCTTCCTCTTGATTGACGAACCGACCAATCACCTGGATATGCATGCGAGAAAATTAGTCAGCGACTACCTCAGCAAGAAAAGCGGATTTATTCTGGTGTCGCACGATCGATCATTCTTGGATCATTGCGTAGACCACATCCTGTCCATCAATAAAACCAATATCGAGATCCAAAAAGGCAATTTTTCCGCATGGTGGGAAAATAAAAAGAGACAGGATCAATTTGAGCTTGCGAGTGACGAGAAGCTGCGGAAAGATATTAAACGTTTAACCGATTCTGCAAGAAGGACGGGGAATTGGTCGGATCAGGTGGAGAAATCGAAGAACGGTACCAGAAATTCAGGCTCCAAAGTAGATAAAGGCTATATTGGCCACAAGGCAGCTAAGATGATGAAGCGCTCCAAAAACCTAGAGCAGCGACAGCAGTCCGCCATAGAGGAAAAATCGAAGCTCCTTAAAAATATCGAGAGCTCCGAGAATTTGCAGATGTTCCAACTGGATTATCACAAAAAACAACTGGTCCAGCTGGAGGATGTCTCCATTTCATACGGCTCCAAGACGGTGTGTGAAAACTTGAGTTTTACGATTGAAAAAGGGGACCGAGTTGCCCTCTCGGGCAAAAACGGTTCTGGAAAATCCAGTATCCTTAAGCTGATATGCGGAGAAGAGATGCAATACACAGGCCAGTTCAACAGGGATAGCCAGCTTAAGATATCCTATGTATCTCAGGACACGTCCTACCTGCAAGGCAGCTTGACGGATTATGCCATAAGCAGCGGGATTGATGAAAGCCTGTTTAAATCCATATTGCGAAAGCTCGATTTCTCCAGACTTCAGTTTGAAAAGGATATTTCGACTTATAGCGGGGGACAGAAGAAGAAGGTGCTGATCGCTAAAAGCCTTAGTGAGCATGCTCATTTGTATGTGTGGGATGAACCGCTTAATTTTATCGATGTGATCTCTCGCATGCAGATCGAAGAGTTATTGCTCGAGTATGCACCGACGCTTCTGTTCGTGGAGCATGATCGTGCATTTTGCGAGAATGTGGCAACGAAGTTCGTTGAACTTGATGGCCATCAAGAAACATAAGAAACAATAAGATCGTTATCCCAAAGAAGGAATGGGAGTATCAATTAGCTAGAATATGTTCCTTAATAGGAAATTACAAAAAAAGCTGTCCGCTAATTAGTTAGCGGCAGCTTTTTTACATTTCGTTTTGATATCAACTAAGACGTTTATACAGTAAACCTAACCCTTCCAGCAGCCGGTCAAAACGGCGTGGCGATTCCATCCTCCAAAAGAGCTGAAGTGCCTTCAACCTTTCGCATATGCCGCAGTTCCATAAATCCGCTGAAGCGGTTGCTCAATAATCGGGTTACATCCGAAATCGAGCTCGATATCATCCAATCAAGCGGAAAAGAAAAGCGTCTCAGCTGACGCTCCCGCAAATTGATCGATGGCCCGCACCAGCTGCCCAAGCTAATGATAAGTGGCGTATAGTAAAGAAATAAACCGTAATTTAATATAAATTCGCAATTGATAAGAAATATAAGTGCGTCTGGCATGTTAAGATCTGAAGAGAAAAGACAATCATAGAAACAAGCTGGTTTTAACAGTTAATTAGGCGAGGAGTGTAACAATCGATGATTAGTAAAGTTGGTCAAATTATGGTGTATGTGAATAATCAGGATCAAGCCGTGAAGTTTTGGACTGAAATGGTAGGATTTCAAGTCATAGCTGAAGAGAATAACGGTGAAATGAGATGGATTGAAATTGCTCCGACGAGGGAAGCCGAAACGAGCATCATTCTGCATGACAAGGAGCTCGTAGCCAAAATGTCGCCTGGAATGAATTTGGGCACACCTTCTTTAATGTTTTTCACGGAAAATTTCGATGCGTTGTACAGCCATTTAACCAGCCATAATATCACCGTCGGCGAAGTGGTGAATTTGCCTTCCGGCAGAGTGTTCAACTTTGCGGATTATGAAGAAAACTATTTTGCTGTCATGGAAAAATAATAACCGATCAGATCAACCATAGCTCGGATGGATATGAAGTCGCCTATTTGGCGGCTTTTTTGTGTATTCTTTGGTATGACGCTTAGATGGTGGGCGTTATACTTTTTTCCTGCATTCGCTATAATGGATACAGTGATTGAAGGAAAGGGATGTCATGCATGAAGAAAGTGATCGTCATTGGATCGGGAATACTAGGGGCATCGACTGCTTATCAGTTAGCAAAAATGGGAGCGGAAGTTCTTATTATAGACCGCAAAGATAAAGGACAGGCTACGGATGCCGCGGCAGGCATTATCTGCCCCTGGCTATCGCAAAGGCGGAATCAAGCGTGGTACCAATTAGCCAAGGCGGGCGCGCGTTTTTATCCTGAGTTAGTGGAAGAACTCATCAGCGAAGGCGAGACAGAAACAGGCTACGCCCAAGTCGGCGCTCTTAGCATTCATGAGGATTTGGATAAAATCCGCAAGATGGAGGAACGGGCTCATATTCGGAAAACAGATGCTCCGGAAATCGGTGAGATTACCCGGCTGAATGAGGAAGAAACCCATGAGCATTTTCCTTTGCTCGGTGAAGGCTATCATTCCGTTCATATTAGCGGTGCCGCACGTATTGACGGTCGTGCGCTGCGCGATGCGCTGATCCGGTCTGCACAGAGGAACGGGGCCCAGCTTATAAACGGGGATGCCGCATTGGTATATCAAACAAATCGTGTAACCGGAGCAGCTGTCGGAGCTGATAGCTTCGAGGCTGATGAAGTCATTGTTTGTGCCGGTGCATGGGCTAATCAACTGCTTCAGCCATTAGGCATTGACTTTCAGGTGCGTTTTCAAAAAGCGCAAATCATGCATGTGCAGGCGGCTGACCAGCAAGATACAGGTGCCTGGCCGGTCGTCATGCCGCCTTCGGATCAATATTTGCTCTCTTTTGATAACCAGAAGATTGTGATCGGAGCGACTCACGAAAATGAAGTCAATGGCTACGATACAAGAGTAACACCCGGCGGTATGCAGGAAATCCTGAATAAAGGATTGGCCTTAGCGCCTGGTTTGGCTGACAGCACATTTGAGGAAGTACGAGTCGGGTTTCGTCCGTTCACACCCGGATTTCTCCCGGTTATAGGTGCTGTCCCTGGCTGGGAAGGCCTTATTACGGCAAACGGGCTGGGCGCGTCCGGACTAACGATGGGGCCATTTATCGGAAGCCAACTTGCAAAGATGGCGCTTGGAATGCCGCTGGATATCGACATTTATCAATATGATGTTCGTACAGCGATCGAAGAGAGTTGAGGCAAGGCGGTTAATCTGATCGGAGCACGCATTTCGCGGGGGGGATCTCCTGATAAGTGGATCATGTGAACATATGTGGACGGAGTGAAAACCCCAATTGAATATTGGATATATTGAAAGCCGCGAAATTCGCGGCTTTTTGTTGTTGAGGAGATTGTAGTCAAAGCCTGTTATACGGTAGATAGTTCTGTGAACATTCACTGAAAATTTTCCTTCGCAAAGAAAATCAATGACTCAATACATTGCTTTTGTCGGAGGGTGATATTTTATTTGGTTTTATAGTCCTAAAGGACCTACGGCTGATATGCTGGAGATACATATCGTGATAGGGTATAGGCTAGGATAAGACAGCCATGTTAAGTAGAAACTAACGATACAGCCGTCAATCCTCCTTTTTTATGTTGAAATGACCGTATTACGATATTGGTCAGTGAGTACTGCGTAGGGATTCACCCGTCCCAACAAAGGGACGCATTCTAAAGAAACAATGGATCATGGAGGGAGATCGAATGTCAGATACGAAGCAAGTACCTCAACCTAAAACTTACGGACCGCTGGGCAATCTGCCTCTGCTGGATTCCGCAGCTCCGGTCCAATCGCTTGTGAAGGTCGCCTCGGAACTCGGGCCGATATTTCAATTTCAGTATCCGGGCGGACGCAGGGAGCTGTATGTCTCCGGCCACGAATATGTCAAGGACGCGTGTGACGAGAAGCGTTTTGACAAACGTATCTGGGCGCCGCTTCAGAATGTCCGTCCTTTTGCAGGTGACGGATTGTTTACGAGCGCTACACATGAGCCCAACTGGAAAAAAGCACATAACATCCTGCTCTCCAGCTTTAGCCAGCGTGCGATGCAAGGCTACCATACGAAAATGGTCGATATCGCTATGCAGCTTATCCAGAAATGGGCTCGGCTCAACCCCGACGAAACCGTGGACGTTCCTGCCGACATGACGCGCCTGACGCTGGATACCATCGGCCTGTGCGGATTTAATTACCGGTTTAACAGCTTCTACCGGGAAGACAATCATCCGTTTATCGACAGCATGGTGCGGGCTCTCGATGAAGGCATGAACCAGCTGCACCGTCTGGGCATACAAGACATGTTTATGATTAAAAAGAAGCGGCAGTTTCAGGAAGATGTTCAGGACATGTTCTCGCTCGTTGATGAGCTTATTCAAGATCGCAAAAAGTATGGCGGCGAAGAAGGGGACTTGCTTGCGCATATGCTGGAAGGTGTCGATCCGGATACAGGCGAGCGCCTGGATTCGGAGAATATCCGATATCAGATGATTACGTTTCTTATCGCGGGGCATGAGACGACAAGCGGATTGCTATCCTTTGCCATTTATTTTTTGCTGAAAAATCCGGATACATTGCAAAAAGCGGTAAGCGAGGTAGACCGCGTTCTGAAAGATCCCGTGCCGACTTACAATCAGGTTCGGGAGCTCAAATACGTCCGCATGGTTCTCAGCGAGTCGCTGCGCTTATGGCCAACGGCACCTGCTTTTTCGTTATATGCGAAGGAAGATACGGAAATCGGAGGAACCTATCCGATCAAGAAGGGGGATAGCGTAACGGTCCTGATTCCGGGACTGCATCGAGACTCCCGCGTGTGGGGAGACGACGTGGAGACGTTCAGACCGGAGCGTTTCGAAGATCCCAGCAAGGTGCCGCATGACGCTTACAAACCGTTTGGCAACGGACAACGCGCATGTATCGGGCAGCAGTTTGCGCTGCAGGAGGCAACCTTGGTGCTTGGTTTGGTGCTCAAATATTTTAAATTGATCGAAAACCAGTCGTATGAGTTGAAGGTTAAGGAAACCCTCACTTTAAAGCCGGAAGGGTTTCATATTCAAGTTCGAAGCCGTCAAGAGGGGGCCGCACTCTTGGTTCCGGGAGCAGGTAAGGCGGTGTCACCCGAGTTGGAGAAGCGGGAATTCGCCAAGTCGCCAGATAAAACGGCGAACAATGCCCATCATACACCGCTGCTCGCTTTATACGGGTCTAACTTGGGCACAGCAGAGGGAATTGCCCGAGAGGTGGCGGACACTGCGAAGCACCAAGGGTTTGACAGCCAGGTAGGTACGTTGGACGATTATGCCGGAAGGCTTCCGAAGGAAGGTGCCGTCATCATTGTAACCGCCTCGTACAACGGACAGCCGCCTTCCAATGCAAAAGCATTTACGGAATGGCTGGAGAATGCCGCTGAATCAGAAATCCAGGGTGTGCGATATGCCGTATTCGGCTGCGGGGATCACAACTGGGCAAGCACCTATCAGCGGATTCCTCGTTTGATAGACGAACAGCTTGCTGTCAAAGGGGCTCAGCGATTGCTCACGCGCGGCGAGAGTGATGCCAGCGGCGACTTTGAGCGTGAAGTCGATGAATGGACAGAGCATTTATGGCCGGATCTGATGCAATCGCTAGGTCTACCTCTGATGTCCGTCAATGAGCTGAAGCGCAGTACCTTGTCTGTCCAGTTCGTGCAGGGAGCGGCCGCCGTGCCTCTGGCAGAAACCTACCAGGCTGTAACCGGGCGCGTTGCTCACACCCGCAATCTGCAGCATGCGGACAGCGGAAGGATCACGCAGCATATCGAAATCTCGCTGCCGGCCGGAACGGATTATCGTGAAGGAGATCATCTGGGAGTGCTTCCGGTCAATCCGAAGACGCTGGTTCAGCGAGTTCTCCGAAGATTCAAACTGGACGCGGGGGCACACCTTATCTTGTCTGCTGAAGGAAGAAGCGGTGCGCATTTGCCGACAGGCATTCCTGTCCGTCTGGACGACCTGCTGTCCCGCAGCGTGGAGCTGCAGGAGCCGGCCACAAGAGCGCAGATTCGGGAGATGGCCGCTAGTACGGTATGTCCGCCGCATGTGAAAGAGCTTCAAGAGCTGCTTTCGGAAGATACCTATCAGGCTGAAGTGCGGGCCAAACGGATCACCATGCTCGATCTGCTGGAGCGGTATGAAGCCTGCGAGCTGTCGTTTGAACGGTTTCTTGAGCTCCTGCCTCCATTGAAGCCGAGATATTATTCGATTTCCAGCTCACCGAAGGTCAGCCGGAATACGGCAAGCATTACGGTCAGTGTCGTTCGGGGGCAAGCGTGGAGCGGCCAAGGGGAATACAGGGGCGTGGCTTCCAACTATTTGGAACAATTGGAGACGGGGGCGGAGGTTCTGATGTTCATTCGTTCGCCAGAGTCGGGCTTTGCGCTGCCGGAGGATCCGGCAACGCCAATCATCATGATCGGACCGGGCACGGGTGTGGCTCCGTTCAGGGGATTCATCCAGGCAAGACAAGCGCTTCGAGAGGCGGGGCAGAAGCTGGGTGCTGCGCATCTGTACTTCGGCTGTCGGAATCCGGAGCAAGACTATCTTTACCGCGAGGAGTTTGAGCAGGCAGAGAGAGAAGGTCTGGTCACCCTGCATACGGCTTTTTCGAGGGTAGACGGTGTGGAGAAATGCTATGTCCAGCATTTAATGACACAAGACGGAGCGTTATTGCTGTCACTGCTAGAGGCAGGAGCGCAAATGTACATTTGCGGCGACGGCTCCCGGATGGCGCCGGAGGTGGAACAAACGCTGACCCGTTCCTATCAGGACCGACATGGCGTGAATGCAGAAGAAGCTGCCGCCTGGCTATCCGGGCTGGAAGCGTCGGGACAATACGTAAAAGACGTTTGGGCCGGATAATCACCATGACAGCGGGATTCGTCGTTCTGTACATCTCCTTGCGATCCAGTACTGTTTTTATGTTAAGATGAACAGTACATGATAAATGGAACAGATTAGAAGGAGAGTGTGACTTATGCGCGAAACTGAAACCTGTGTTCCGACTGGCGTGAAACCCCAAGACACCGGCTTTGGTTATACGTTATCCTTGATCGGCGGTAAATATAAAATGATCATCTTGTATTGGCTGTCTGAAAATAAGGTTATGCGGCATAATGAGCTGAAGCGAAGCATTGGTTCCATATCCTTTAAGACGTTAAGCGTCATGTTAAAGGAGCTGGAGGCAGATGAGCTAATCGTTCGCACGGAATATCCCCAGGTCCCTCCCAAAGTCGAATACACTTTGTCGGAACGCGGACTCTCACTCATTCCTGTGTTACATATGATGTGCGAGTGGGGAGAGCAAAACAGTTCGCCGGCGCTGGAAGCTGTGCAACTGGAAGCATGAGGTTTTGTTATATTCAAAGGGGGTGTCCCAAAAGATCTTAGATCTTGCGGGAGGCCCCCTTTTTGCTGTTAGAAGACGCTCCATGTACGAATCGTTCCTACCATCGCTGTTGCCCCCACATTTCTTGGAATGGTTCTGAGCAAGGACGAAATGGGGGGGGCAAAGCATTCCTGTATGCTCTTAAATTTCGGCTTTGAAATTGAACGAGCACCTCCTTATGATGAAAGGTGTCCACTACGACAACCACAACATCATAAGGAAGGTGCTCTTATTATGAAGTTTAAACAATCAGTTAAACAAAATCAACGAATTGAACGTATAACCAACCATCATCTCATCATTGGCATCGACATTGCAAAATTTAAACATGTCGCACGTGCGACAGACTATCGTGGCATTGAACGAGGTTCCTACCTTGTGTTCTCTAACGATCTCGAAGGATATGAAAAGTTATATCAGTGGATGCAAGCTCTAATGCTTCAGTTTAACAAGACCGATGTCATCTTCGGCGTTGAGCCAACCGGTCACTACTGGTTCAACCTAGCGTTCTGGCTTAAAGAGAGGCTGCTCGAGCTCGTTCTCGTTAACCCGTTTCAAGTGAAGCGTAACAAAGAAAACCGGGACAACTCTCCAACTAAAAACGATGTCAAAGATGCCTTGGTCATTGCCGACATGGTGAAGAATGGATACTATTCTGAAACTCATATTCACGCCGAGCCGTATCGGGCGCTTAGGCAGCTTGTGGGCACCAGAGACTTTGTGACCAAGCAAGTCTCCAGTGTCGTCAACCAGATGTATCGGTGGACTGACATGTACTTCCCTGAGTTTCAGCAGGTATTTAAGGACATCACCTCGAAGACGGCACTCGCAACGTTGGCCGAATTTGCGCATCCATCCGATCTTCGCCACTTAACGGTTGAAGACGTTATCGCCGGGTGGAGAAAACGACTGAAGCGCGCAGGCAGCCGTAAGGTATCCGCTGCCCTCATCCATGCGGCGCAACGGACAGCTGCCATTCCGAATTGTGTAGAGGAAGCAAAACTTAGTATATCGTTACTGCTGCAACAACTGCAGATGTATAACGACCAATTGAATCAACTGGAAGAAAAGATGAGTCAACTCCTTCGAAGCATTCCCACAGCAAAGCTCCTTCGTACCATTAAAGGCATGAATGATATTACGCTGGCTACGTTATACAGTGAAGCGGGTGATTTGGGCGGCTTTACTCATGGTAACCAAGTCCTTCGGTTAGCTGGCTTACATCTGTCCGAAAACAGCTCAGGTACCTACAAGGGCGAAGTGAAAATCACGAAGCGAGGGCGACCTGGACTGCGAAAACTTCTTTTCATGACGGTCTTTCATATGGTTTCCATTAATCCAGAATTTCGGGCGCTGCATCAGTACAACAAACAAGTGAAGAACATGAAAGGTATGAAGTCGATCATGAAGCTGTGCGGGAAGCTTGCTCGTATGCTTGTAGCTATGGCGAAGAAGCATTCCGTTTACGACATCAACAAAGTAACGGTCGCCGCTTAATAACCGACCACTTGCCTACTGGCTCATTCGCAGGATTCACAAGAAGCATGAAGAACCGATACGCTCGCCTAAAGGGCTCAGACCCGTGGACAAAGCAGTAACGGACTCCATCTCCTTGATAGGTGTAACGAAGGAATGAAAGGGCATAGACCCGTTGAGACATGGGAGGGCAAACCTCAAGGACGAAGATGGAGCATGCGAATAAAGGAAAACTATGGGAATTTCGCACTTCCCCTTATTTCGTTATGCCCACATTCGCCATACGGTCCCCCCTTTTGTCGCCTTCGTTGTCACATTTGTTTTCATAACGAATGAAATCCTGCGAATTAGCGAGCTAGCGCAAGAAAATTGAATCATAAGGAGGGAGGCGAGCGCTGACGCTTGTCCAGAATCGATTCGTCCTCTCCGCTACGCCGTGCAGATTGCTTACTTTTAGACGCAAAGAAACCGTTCTTCGGTAAAATGGAGGTGCTACCCAAACCATTTACAAAAGGAACGATTTCTTACGGAAGCGGCTCTATCGAGCGAAAGCTGCGAAGGTTGTCCGCTTAAAAAAACATGTGCGAAAGCCCAGGGAGACCGGGAAATCACCGTAAGCCTCAAGTATCTTCGTTACAAGCAGCAAGCAAGGGAGAAACTTCGAAGCGAGGAGCATCATGCGTTGTCGGTTCAGCGAATGTCGAACCGGAAAGTGTGTTTGGGCAGATCAAAAACAACCGAGGATTCCGGCGATTTCTGCTTCGGGGCTTGCATAAAGTGAGCCTGGAGGTCGGGAGGCTTTCGCTTGCCCATAATTTGCTCAAGAAGGCGGCCAATGATCAAAACAGAAGCCATAGCGGTGTGGGAATAACATCCTGAGCACCGCCATGGCTTTATTTGACACACTTTCTGTTTATGAGAGCCGTACGTCAAGCGACTAAAGCTACTTTCGGGACGGCCCCTTTTTTTAACGGTTAATTCAGTTAACACATCACAGGTTATCTATGAACTTTAAGTAATCCTGTGCACTTGTATCCAATGCGCTATGAGGGGACGATAGGTCCATGTCAGGCGCATTAGTTCCAGGAGCAGCCTCTTGTCCGTAAAACGCAAAGAACGAACGATAATCTGCATCGCAGTAGAGGAAGGTCGTTTCAAAAGGGGTTAATATCTGTGCAAGCGTGTAGCGATACCTTCCGTTTTCCTGATAATCTTCTTTTTTTATTCCAGCCGAAACCGCTAATCCAACTTTGCGTTTCTTTAACTTATCGCCTCCATTTGAACCGTAAGCCCACCCGTAAGCGAATACCTCGTCAAGCCACTTTTTGAGGAGTGGCGGACAATTAAACCAATAGATAGGAAATTGTAAAATAAGATTGCTATGCGATTCAATGAGCTGCTGTTCTTTTTGTACATCCATGTTTCCATCAGGGTAAACCTTATGTAATTCGTGAACAGTATACAGCTCCGGATATTGCTTTAGTTCCTCGACCCAGCGCTTATTGATGACCGAGGTTTCCAGACTTGGATGCGTTACGATAACAAGTGTTTTCAATGATATGTCCTCCTTGAGCATGATTGATTTCCTTGAGTATAAAGTGCGAACTGCAATTTTGTAAGTATGCACTTTTAGTACAGGTACTTACCAAAAGGTGAGTTTTAAATCACTGAAAATTAAATAAATCGGACATTACATGCCCAAAAGTACATCCTGCGAATGCCCATATGTACGATTTCAAACCACTGCACGGACGTTATAATGACAGTTATTCTTGCTAATAGAGGAAGGTGATTACGTTTGGCAGCATTTTTGTATAAACTTGGAATTTTAGCTGCTCGAAACAGAAAGAAGGTCTTGTCTGGAAGTTTAGCGGTTCTCATCATCGCCGTTTCAGTTGGTCTCGGCATGGGTGTCCATTTAAACGGTGAAATGACCATTCCTGGCACAAAATCTGAGGAAGCGATGAAAGTATTAAAAGAAGAATTTTCGCAAGGAGAAGGTACTGAAGGCGGGACGATTCAAGTAATTTTCAAGGCTCCTGACGGTCAAACGCTGGAATCGGAATCAACGCAAAAAATGATCGCCAAGACGCTTGAGTCAATATCTAAAGACTCTGAGATTGCATCGATCGTAAGCCCATACGAGGCAGGTACAATCAGTTATAAAAAAGAGATTGGATATGCGGTAATCACGTACAAATCAGAGGCTTTGCAAGTCACGGATGCATCTAAAGAGCTCGTGTTGGAAAGTGTAGAGAAAGCACGTAAAGAGGGCTTACAGGCTGAACTCGGAGGAAGCGTCGAACTCTCCGAACTTGAAATAGGAGGAATCTCCGAGATCATTGGCATTATTGCCGCATTTATGATCCTGGCCATTACATTCACATCCTTGCTCGCAGCCGGGTTGCCTATACTAACAGCCGTAATCGGACTTGGAATAGGCGTCATGTCCGTCATTATTGCTTCCAATTTTATCGAAATGGCGTCGTTCTCTTTAATACTTGCCATCATGCTTGGATTAGCCGTCGGAATTGACTATGGCTTATTCATTATTTCGAGATACAGACAAAATCTTGTGGAAGGTAAAGGTGTTGAGGAGTCCATTGCGCATGCAAATGCTACCGCCGGCAGCGCTGTTATTTTCGCCGGATTGACGGTTATTATAGCACTTGCCGGATTATCCGTAACGGGAATTCCGTTCATCACGGTAATGGGCGTAGCGGGAGCATTCACGGTACTTGTGGCCGTAATAATTTCCGTCCTCGTCGTTCCTGCGCTTCTTGGATTTGCGGGTGAACGGATTCGTCCGAAGTCGAAAACGGCTTCCATTCAGGATCCCCCTAAAGTCATCGAACAATCGAATCGGTGGGGACGAACGATAACGAAGTATCCATTACCTATCGCACTTGCAGGCATTTTGCTGTTAGGAGCCATAAGTCTGCCTGCACTGCATTTGCAAACGGGCCTTCCGGATAAAGGTTCAAAATCAATCGAAACAACGGAACGCCGCGGTTATGATTTGATAGCGGAAGGGTTTGGGCCTGGTATGAACGGACCGCTCGCTATTATTCTTAAAGCAGAGTCAATAGATGACGCGCAAGCGACATTTGCTAAGGTAGGGAAGAATCTAAGCGAGCTGCCGAATGTGGCAATGGCAACTCCGCCGGTCTCGAACGCAACGGGCAAAGTAGCCATGGTAACGATCATCCCTGGAACCGATCCGAAAAGTGAGAAAACAACCGAATTGGTTCATTCGATCCGCGATAAGGCGGCCAAAATTAAGCAACAGGATCAAGTTGAGGTTATGGTTACGGGTGCAACGGCTGTGAATATCGATATATCTGAGAAATTAAATGAGGCTTTGCCTAGATTTGCAGCTCTGATTGTGGGACTGGCTTTGATTCTACTTATGATGGTATTCCGGTCCGTCTTAGTTCCGATCAAAGCCGTGCTAGGTTATCTCCTTACGCTTACGGCAACACTCGGATTCGTCGTTTTTGTCGTTCAGGACGGTAACCTGGCCAAGTTTTTCGATATTCCTGCAGCCGGTCCTGTATTAAACTTCTTGCCCATTCTGACTGCAGGCATACTATTCGGCTTGGCCATGGATTATGAAGTGTTTCTGGTCAGTCGCATGCGCGAAGAATTTAACCATTCGGGAAATGCGAAAAATGCCGTACTCTCCGGACTTAAAAATAGCGGCAGCGTTGTAACGGCCGCTGGTCTCATCATGATTGCCGTGTTCGCAAGTTTTATCTTCGTCGAAGATGTCATGATTAAATCAATGGGTTTGGCATTAGCTTTCGGCATATTGTTCGATGCATTTATCGTAAGGCTGACGATCGTGCCAGCGGTCATGACCCTCATGGGCCGCTCGGCATGGTATCTGCCGAAATGGCTTGGACGCATATTACCAAATATCGATGTTGAAGGCGAGTCCATTGAGAAAGAACCGAAGAGCAAAAAAGAAATCGCCTCGTGAGCTCAAAACTAAAATCTGTTTTACATTTTGCCCGATCGTACATAAGGGACTCTGCCCTTAAGTACGATTTTTTCATGTTTACTAAAAGGTATAATAGAAAATACAATTGAAAATTGTAATTGTTGTTATAATAGGGGGAAAGAAAGGGGAGAACTCATGGGAACGGGAAACGAGCTCAAGCGGTGGTCGCAAAAAAATAGAGATAACGACTTACCCGATGCCATGTTTAATGCCAGAGTCCCGAGCATGACATGGGTTTTTTTCGTTTATTTCATATCCATGATTGTACAGGTTCTGCACGAGCCGTCGATTATTTCTTTGACCTTCTTTTCGGGATTGATGCTGCTCCACGCCTCATTAATTTGGCACTTCTCATCTCTTACTGAAAAATATCCTTGGGTTTATTTCATGATTCAAGGTCTCATAATTCTGGGATGTTCGCTTATTATGGATCAGGCAACTTTTATGTTATTGCTTGGGATGTATCCCGTGTTGACTGGCCAAAGCGTCGGGGTCTACTATCAAAGAATCAAAATGGTTATGCTGTCCGTTTTCTATTATGTGTTATTCCTATCGACTTTCTTCATTATGGAACAATGTGAATTGTTGATTTTAATGTCGATCTTGTACATAATGATGACCGTCATTTTCGTTTCTTTTGCCGATTTATTTTTAAAGCAAGTTCATGCTCGGAAACGCACCCAAACTTTTCTTGAAGATCTAGAGCGTGCGCATCGCAAGGTTGAGGAATTGACATTGGCTAACGAACGTCAAAGAATGGCCAGGGATTTGCATGATACGCTGGCGCAAGGTCTGGCTGGTCTCATCATGCAGCTGGATGCGGTCGACGCACATTTGACGAAAGGCAATTCTAAACGGGCTCAAGAAATCGTCCAGCATTCCATGATTCATGCAAAGAAAACGTTATCGGAAGCAAGATTGGCCATTGATAATCTTCGTTCAAAAACGCTCGCGACGGCCGATTTCTCAGATGCCATTCGAGACGAAATAGAGAGGTTCCAGAATGCGACCGGCATTCAAGTATTTCTTGATATGAGCATGGATGGGAGCATCCCCGAGTTGATGATGGAGCATGGACTTTATATTATAGGCGAATGTTTAACCAACGTTGCCCGTCATGCTGAAGCCAGTCATGTCTGGGTATACATCCGCATAGAGGACGAGATTATGAATCTTGAAATAAAAGATGATGGGAAAGGCATGACTTCGAATAAAAAGGGCTCCATGTCTGGACATTACGGACTAATCGGCATGAAGGAGCGAGTTCGCATCTTGGGAGGATCGCTTATTATAACCAACAACATCCCTCGCGGAACTTTAATTAAAATTGATACATCTGATGAGAAGGGAGAGAGCCCTGATGATATATAACGTGCTTATCGCCGATGACCATCTTGTGGTAAGGGAAGGGCTAAAATTCATTATTGAGACGAATGATAATTTTCATGTTCTCGGAGAAGCGGAAAACGGTGAGGAGGCCCTGAGATTATTGGAGTCGCTAACACCGGACGTCATTCTTATGGACTTAAATATGCCTAAAATGAGCGGATTAGAGACCATGGAGGAATTAAATAAAAGGAACATCGACATCCCTGTCGTTATATTGACGACATATAATGAAGATGAACTGATGATAAGCGGACTGGAATTGGGGGCCAAAGGATATCTCTTGAAAGATACCGGCAGAGATCATTTATTCCGCACGATAGAGTCCGCGGTTCGCGGCGACACGCTACTGCAGCCTGAAATTATGGCAAGAGTATTCGCTGCAAGGAACAAACGCGAAGATGCACTTGATTCGTCTTCAGATCAAACGGTGCTCTCCGAGAAAGAGCGAATCGTTCTACGGGCCATTGCGCTCGGTTATCGAAGCAAAGAAATAGCCGGCGATATGGGGATATCCGAGCGTACAGTCAAAGCTCATTTGACGAACATTTATAACAAACTTGGAGTGAATTCCAGATCCCAAGCAGTCGCTGTCGCGGTCGAACAGGGTATCGTCCAGTTATAGGATTATGGCGGACCTCATGAACAAAACCATAACGCACAATACATTTAATTGTTATTGTACCTTATTTATTTTCATACGAGCCGTCCTTGTTCAAACCCCGTTGTTTTCATAGCTGTCGGAGAATAGTGGGATCGTCCAGCTTTCGGTTACATCATGCAGGAATCCAAAAAGAGTTGGACCTACCCACTATTTCGATACTAACATAATTGCATATTATGATATATAATAATTTGCACTGACCGCATTAGAATGAACTCTCACGGGTACATAAACTCTAGAGCACTCTCTGGATAATCGGTAATGTATGTAAGGCCTACATTAGGAGATATTAGCTGTATCATATTATTTTCATAAAAGGAGTCCTTGTTTAATGGTAGATTTTTTTATGAATTTTAATCCCATTATCCAAGCATTACTAGCCACCTTGTTTACTTGGGGAATGACGGCGTTAGGGGCGGCTGTTGTTTTTTTTACAAAAACATTGAACCAGCGCCTGCTGGATAGTATGTTGGGTTTTGCTGGGGGTGTCATGATTGCGGCCAGTTACTGGTCCTTATTGGCTCCAGCCATCGAGATGTCAGAAGGCAATGCGATCGGGAACTGGTTTCCGGCTGCCTTCGGATTTTTATTAGGCGGAATCTTTATATGGGGAATCGATAAGGTATTACCCCATCTACATCCCAATTCTCCGATTGGAGGAGCGGAAGGATATAATCCAAAAGTCAGAAAACGGAGTACTCTACTGGTACTCGCCATTACCCTTCACAACATTCCGGAAGGGTTAGCGGTCGGGATCGCATTTGGCGCGCTTGCTAATGGAGGGACTGAAGCATCGCTGGTAGGCGCTCTGACGCTGGCCCTGGGAATCGGCATTCAAAACTTCCCGGAGGGCGTTGCAGTTTCCATGCCCCTACGAGGCGACGGAATGTCTCAGCGAAAGAGCTTTTTCTATGGACAGTTCTCGGGTATGGTGGAACCGGTTGCCGCGGTAATCGGCGCAGTAGCCGTCGCCTTTATAGAACCCATGCTGCCTTATGCATTGAGTTTTGCGGCCGGTGCTATGATTTTCGTTGTAGCCGAAGAGGTCATTCCAAGCTCACAAGAAAAAGGCAACAAGGATTTAGCGTCCATGAGTTTAATGTTCGGTTTCGTATTGATGATGATTCTTGATGTGGCGTTGGGGTAGAGACGAGAACAGCCAGCCGGGTACGGACTGGCTGTTTTTGCGTTCCAATCCGCAGGTGAGCGATACTGGACTTAGGTCGAGGTTCCCATCTCATTCGCGGGACCAATCCTCAAGTCTCTAAATGGATGCTATACTGAATAAGACTTCAGGATTCGGCAGAAGAGAGACAAAAAGGGATGACGGAAGGAATGGGAACACGTTATGCAAAAGAAAACAGGTATATTGATCGTAGTGGCCGGCGTACTGCTGCTGCTCTTTACGATGAACCCGATGAACATTTTTTCGAATGTTCAATTCGGATTTTCCTTTGACACCAAGAAAATTAATGAAGAGAAAATAGTGGCCGCTGATGATTTTCGGGATTTGACCCTACAGACTGGAAGCACTGACATTGAAGTCACTAAGGGAAATTCAGACGAGATTAAGGTTCGACTGAACGGAAAGGTAAGCTCGAAAAATGTAGACCAAGTGAAATTGAAGGTCGAGCCAAACGGCGATACGCTGGTGATCGGGGTCGATGTTCCTGACGGTATTCAGTTTGGCATACGTATACTGGATATCGATTTATCGGTGGAGTTACCGGAAAAGCAGTGGACAGCTGCAAACATTGAAAGTGGAAGCGGCAATCTCGAGATCGGTAGTATGCATGGAGATGAGGTCACGATCAAGGCAAGCAGCGGAAATGTTAATGTTCAGGATGTGAAGGCCGGCTCGCTGACGGTGCATACGAGCAGCGGTAATCTGAAGGCTAAAGAGATTGAAGCCGAGTCGTTAGCGTTAGAGTCAGGATCTGGAAATATATCGGCGGAACGCTATCATGCCACAACGCTGAACTTTAAAAATGGAAGCGGCTATGTTGAACTGAAGGACGGGGAGTCGGCCGTCCAAGGAAAGGCGGGCTCTGGAAACATACGCCTGGAGTCGGAGCGGTTAATCTATGATACCGACCTGCAAGCTGGAAGCGGGAACGTGACCATCGATCTGGTTCAAGAACCTTCCTCTCTGGAAGTTGATTATCAAGGAAAGTCCGGTAATGGGAACATACAGTGGGACGGAATACGATATGAGGTAAAAGACGAAGGCAGGCTGATGGGAACGTTTGGCAGCGGCGACGCAGTGCTGAAGGTTCGCACAGGCTCTGGAAACTTCAAGCTGGAATAAATCAGATCACAATAGATTTAATGAAATGACGAGAAGGGGCCGTCCCAAAAGATCTTAGATCTTGCGGGAGGCCCCCTTCTTGCTGTTAGAAGACGCTCCATGTACGAATCGTTCCTCCAATCGCTGTTGCCCCCGCATTTCTTTGGAATGGTTCTGAGCAAGAAACCGTTCTTTGGTAAATCATGTTCATGTTCATGTGGATTTCCGGGAGACAACGTCCGGATTTCCGCACCATCAATCGCTTTCGTTCCGAGGGTATGAAAGACGTACTGGAGAAAAAGAAGGCGGCCAATGGTCAATACAGAAGCCATAGCGGTGTGGGAATAACATCCTGAGCACCGCCATGGCTTTATTTGACACATTTTTGTTTATGAGAGCTGTACGTCAAGCAACTAAATCTACTTTGGCGACGGCCCCTTCTTCATTAAAAACCAAAAGCCTGTTGAATCAGTCTGGCATAAATGGCGGCAGCTTCCTTACGCAGAAGTTTATCGGACGGCCGGTAATCCACGGCCCCGTTTGCGTCTTTTGTCACCTCGGGTCCATGCATCCCGGATCCGACCATGAACTGTACGGCCTCATCTGCCCAGGCAGCCGGTTTTGAGCTGAGTTTAGCTGGAACCGCCTTGGCGCCAAGCGCGTTGTGTGCCACACGCCATATTATAGCAGCAGCCTCTTGGCGCGTGATTGGCTGATCGGGTTCAAAGTTCTGGGTCGGCGTGCCTGTGACGCCCCCCATGTCCGCGACATTCTGCACATAACCAGCGAGTGGGTGCCCTTGCATATCCTTAAATGAATTCGTGCCTTCGCTAGGCTTCATCCCGGCTAGTCGGCTGATCGCACTGACAAACTCTGCCCGCGTGATCGGTTCATTCGGTCGGAAGCTGGATTGCTCATTCTCGTCAAAAGCCTTGAGGGACTGAACAAAGTAGATATCCTTGGCATAAGGACTCCCTTCCGGGACGTCGTTGTAAGCAGCAGGCTCCTCGAGCTTCTCGGACATGCTGTCTATCGCCGTGTAATACATATACGCCACATTGCCGTTATCATCTTCCTTGAAGGCGGCCGGCGTACCGTTCTCATCCACGAATCGCAGCGGACCCACCGGCGTGAGTTTATGTTCGCCCAATGCATCCAAGACCAATAACTCACCTTGGCCAGCCTTCACCTGTGTGGCGATAATCGGTGTTCTTAAGCTCCTGAATATGCCCTCGAATTTCTTGAGCTGCTCCTGATTGAGCAGGAAGTCATTCTTCTGAACCTGTTTCTTCGGATAAAAATGATCCATGAATGCGGTGAAAAATTCGGCTCGGATCGATGTGCTCGCGTCACTGTTAACAACAATCATGGCTCCGACATTCTGGTCGGGAAGGAGCCAAAGCCAGGAATGATAGCCATCCAAATCGCCACCTTTGCCAATCAGGGTTTGGCCGTTGTGGCTGCTGTGCATAAACGACTCGAAACCGTATGACATCAACGGAAGGCCGGCTGCATCATAATGCGTCTGATGCATCAAGCGCATCGTTTCTTCCTTCAGGATGCGGGAAGATCCAAACTGGCCTTTGTTTAGGTGGGCGGTAATGAAATTGGCCATATCGGTACCGCTGGCAAACATGCCGCCTTCCGGCGCGATAGTAGGTATGTTCGGATATGGCTTATACGGATGACGTTCGGCATTGTAGCCTGTGGCAAGGTTCGCGATGATTTCATCATCCATCCGAAATGCAGCGTGTTCCATTTTTAGCGGGGTGAAAATATGCTTTTTTACATAATCCTCAAACGGTTCCCCTGATACCAGCTCAACAATGTAGCCCTGCATGGAGGAGGCCAGATTATCATACCGGTAAACCTCCCCGGGCGTGCGAACCACAGCTGGCGCATTGAACCGGATAAAGTCGGCGAGCGGAACCTCGCCCTTCTGAACGATATGCGGCGGAACCGAGGAGCTGTCCGTATAGTCAAAGCCTGTCGTATGGGTCAATAAATGCTCAACGGTGACGGGCGTCCCGGTGTTGTTGGTGATTTTAACATCTGGCATATAATCGGTTATGTCTTGCTTCAGGTCGATTTTTCCCTCCTCTACCAGTTGCATGATCGCCGTCGCGGTTATCGATTTGGATATCGAGGCCATGCGGAACAAGGTTCGATCAGGATCAATCTTTTTCTTGGATTCAAGGTCGGCATAGCCGTAGCCCGTATTCAGCAGCACCTTGTCGTCTTTTACAATCACAACAAGCGCACCAGCCAGCATGTCTGAAACATGAGGCTTGGCAAAATAGGCATCGGTGAACGCCTTGACTTCTTTGGAGCTCAGTATCGGTGTTCCCGCATGCTGTGTTGCGATTGTACCTGAGGCGGGTTTTGCCGTATCTGCAAAGATATCGGCAGGGAAAGCCAGCAGGCTAGCGGACAGCACGGAGGCTGCCAGTACACGAATGGTTCTAGATTTGCTTTGTTTATTTGGCTTCATGGGTTCCTCTCCTTGTCAATCATATTACATTTCCACTTAATGGTAGTCGATGGAGGTAGAAGGAAGAACGGTCCGCAGAATGAGTTTCAGCTGGCTCTTTGGAAGGAGCCGGGCCTCGACTTTGGTCTAGGGAGATTGAATATCTGAGAAGAAATCACATTGTATTATACTTTTGATTAAATTAAAGTATAATTATTGTAGTTATATCAGACATAAATCTATCATTATATATACTTCTTATTTCATAATGGTATAAACATATATGTGACAGGGGATGAGGAGACTGAATCTATACATCAAGGAGAGCGGAAACAAGCAAGCAGCAAGGATGATCGTATTTTTACATGGCGGTGGTGTGAGCGGCTGGATGTGGAACAAGCAGCTTACCTATTTTGAAGACAGCTTCTGCCTGATTCCTGACTTGCCCGGACATGGGCGCAGCCCCGGCAAACCGCCTTTTTCCATAAGCCGCACCGCGGAGCAGCTTAACGAGCTGATTTCAACTAAAGCTGACGGACGAGAGATTGTTGTTTTCGGCTTTTCACTAGGGGCGCAAATTCTCGTGGAGATGATATGTCAACGACCCCACCTTATTGATTATGCCATTGTAAACAGCGCATTGCTGAGGCCGATGCCGGCAGCGCTTAAGCTGATTGAACCTTCTGTTCGATTAAGCTTCCCGTTAACAAGATACAGATGGTTTTCCAGATGGCAGGCAAGCGCGCTGTACGTGAATGAGGTTGATTTTGAACAGTATTACACGGAAACTCTGCGTATGAAGCGGGAGCTATTGGTTTCGGTGCTGAAGGAGAATATGTCCTATTCCATCTCTTCAAGGATTCAAGAATCAACAACGAAGCTATTGGTGACAGTTGGGGAGAAGGAGAGAGGCAGTGTTAAGAAATCGGCTGAGGATCTCGTGCAGCTGAGCGAAAGCTCTGACGGGATCATCTTTCCCGGTGTTGGGCACGGCATACCGCTTGCCGATCCGGCGCTGTTTAATCGGGTAGTGGAACATTGGCTTAACACCGGTACAATTCCGGAAGGTACTCCTCATTTATAGTGGGACTGGCAGACCCAACCCCTCCTCATAATTTGCTGTAGACTTTGCCCTTAGGGCAAGGTGTATAGTGATCTTGAACCAAGATCCGAAACCAGAAAAGAGGTGCACCTTTGCTGTCGATCGGAGAATTCTCCAAAATATGCGAAGTATCTACAAAGACGCTTCGATATTACGATGAAATCGGGTTAATTCATCCGGATCAGATCAATCCGGAAAACGGTTATCGCTATTATTCCATCAGTCAATTAAAGACAATGCTCTATATCAACCGTTTGAAGTCCTATCATTTTTCGCTTGAAGAAATCAAAGAGATTCTGGAAGGTGAAGCGGATCAATCCGAAGAGAAGCTTCGCCTCGCCCTTAATCGCAAACGTCGGGAAATTCATGAGAAGTTAAACGCTTATGAATATACCCTAAAGCAAATGAACCAGGATATCTTGAATTTGGAGCAGGGTATACACCTGATGTCATACCTGGATGATATTGAAGTACAGCTTGTTGAAACGGGGTCTATGAATATCCTTTACATGCGTCAGATGATGAGCAGTGATGACTATGCTTTAGGATACGGCAGGTATTACAGCAGGTTATATGAAAAGATTGCTAGGGAGAAACTCACCTTGGTTGGAACGCCCATGACGATATATCACAGCCCGGAATTTAATCCTGCAGGCAATGACACAGAGTTTGCCCTCCCGATCAAGGAGGCTGTAAAGGGAACGAGAGATTTGTGCGGGGGCCTTTGTGCGAGGTCTGTATTAAAGGGGGCTTATTCTAATTTGACATCGGTATATGCCAAGCTAAGGGAATGGGTAGAGAATGAAGGATATGCATTGACTCAATCTCCCTATGAAGTCTATGTAACCGAGCCATACCAGGCCTTGACTGCCGAGGAAATGGTTACCGAGGTGTATTTTCCCGTGGCGAAGAAATAAGGATGTTGTACATATACCATATGGCTTGAATAACGAATTCTGCGAGGTATTTATAATGAAAAGAAACTACTGGCCGACGACAGCATGGCATACCCTAGCCCCGGCGACCATGGGAATGGACGCTGACAAGCTATCTGGGCTGGATTCATTGATCAAAACCGAATATCCCGAAATGAATGGTATTGTCATGGTTAGAAATGGAGCTATCGTGTATGAAAAATATGATCATGGATATGGTCCGGAGGATAGGCACCACGTTGCATCGGTTACGAAAAGTATCATTTCCGCACTTATAGGCATTGCTATAGATGCAGGTTATATTCAACATGTAGATCAGAAGGTGCTGGATTTTTTTCCTGAATATGAACAAGAGACTGCCCATCGACCAAAACAAGAAATTACGATACGCCATCTTCTCACGATGACCGCTCCTTATCCATTTGAGGACTGGCACGAACCCTTGGACAAACTGTGCATGCAATCAGATTGGGTACATTATACGCTGGATATGCTGGGCATCGGTGGAAGCCTGGGAGCATTTAAGTATTCTACTGCAGGGGTGCATCTCCTTTCAGCGATCATAACTCGGAGCACGGGAACAAGCGCCCGCGCGTTTGCTAACGAACACTTGTTTAAACCAATCGGCATGAACGAAATTCCGGATTATGACATGAGCTCATTCGGATTTGATGATTTATTCGGAAAAGACGTCAGGGGATGGGTCAAAGACCCGGCCGGTAACTCTACTGGAGGGTGGGGGCTTACGTTAAGTCCTCGAGATATGGCTCGTTTTGGCTTTCTTTATCTGAACTGCGGCACATGGGACAATCAACCGATTATATCGGGGGCATGGATTGACCAATCAACGGCAATGAATTCTAACCATTATGGATATTTGTGGTGGCTGCGGGACGAGGATGGGGTATCTGCATTCTCGGCAGTAGGCGATGGCGGCAATATCATTTGCTGCATTCCCCAAAAAGACTTGGTTGTCGCCATTGCATCGGCATTTACCGTCAATCCTCGGGATCGATGGACTCTAATTAAAGAACACATCATCCCGGCGATCATCGACTAAATATAATCTTACAAATTGATGATGTAAAAAGAACAAGAATATCTACGCGTATGAAGGGGTTGTCCTAAAAGATCTTAGATCTTGCGGAAGGCCCCCTTCTTGCTGTTAGAAGACGCTCCATGTACGAATCGTTCCTCCCATCGCTGTCGCTTGTCCGGAATCGATTCGTCCTCTCCTCTACGGGGCTTTTATGATTACTGCACCTTGCTTTCAGGCAAAAACCGCGATAGATGGCTCTTCTTAACCATTCTGATGTTACGCGTATTTTCATACAATGTATGGACAAGCGAAAGCAGAAATAAGCAGAGAGTGGGGAGGAACCGTTGTGAAGCTGCATCAAATCCATGTGACGGGCATGACTTGCACAGCTTGTGCAGCCCGGATCGAAAAAGTTCTTCGGAAAGTGGAAGGCGTTCAATCTGCCCGTGTCAGCCTCGCCTTATCTCAAGCCACGATTCATTATGAACCGACGCAGATTGGATTAGACACGATCTTGGAGAAAATCGAAAAGCTTGGCTATGGAGCGATCGACAGGCTCTCGCATCCGCAGGCAGGGATCGAGGCGGAGACGGGGGCTTATCGCATTCGGTTCATCATCGCCGCTTGTTTATCGGTCCCACTCCTATGGGCGATGATGGCCCATGTTGCCGATTGGCCTGCACAATGGACGCCGGATTTGCTGATGGAACCTGTATTTCAATGGGTGCTCGCTACGTTGCTTCAGTTTGGCGTCGGATTTCCTTTCTATTACGGAGCTTACCAGGCTATGATCCATCGTACAGCAAACATGGATACCCTTGTTGCGTTAAGCACCTCAGTGGCTTATTTCTACAGCCACTATGTCATGTTTGAATCCAGGCACAGTCTAGCGCATCCAACGCTTTATTTTGATACGATTGCGATGGTGATGACAGCGGTACTCCTGGGCAAGTGGCTTGAGACCATGGCCAAGGGTAGAGCGTTGAAACAACTTAGTGCATTATATGAGCTTCAGGTTAAACGGGTTCGAGTCGTCCGCAGTCATGGGGAAGAATGGATTTCTGCGGATCAAGTGCAGATCGGGGACCGGATCCGAGTGAATCATGGAGAATGGATTTCCATTGACGGCTTTGTTGAGTCGGGATTGGCGGATGCCGATGAATCTATGCTGACAGGTGAAAGCACAGCGGTGGCCAAGGGCATGAGGGATCGAGTTTACGCCGGAACGCGTTGTCTGGTCGGACGTTTGGACATCGTGGTTGATAAGAATCATGGCGAAACCCGTCTATCTCAAATGATTGGGCTTATCGAGTCTGCACAACAGGGGAAACCGGCCATTCAGTTAGCCGTTGATCGTATAGCGGGGATATTTGTTCCCGTGATGATCGGTTGTGCTGCACTTACTTATGCGGGATGGCTCTGGTTTTCCCAGGCTCCCGATGCATCCGAAACGGCGATGCGCCACGCGCTGTCTGTTTTACTGATCGCCTGTCCCTGTGCGCTTGGTTTGGCTACGCCGGTATCCATCCTGATCGCAACTGGATCGTCTGCCCAAAGAGGCGTTCTATTCAAAGACGGCCGGTCTCTAGAGGGGTTGCGTAGAACCGATGTTGTATTGTTGGATAAGACAGGCACGTTGACGGAAGGAAGACCTCAACTCACAGCGATTCACACTGCGAACGGCAGCAACGCTGCCTACGCGCTATCCATGTCGGCAGCGCTGGCTTCTCGGTCCACTCACCCGTTAGCACAAGCCATCGTACGAGCTGCCCAAGACAAACATTCCCCACTTTTGGAAGCACAAAAATTCCAAGAGCGGGTTGGGAAAGGGATGGAAGGCTATGTCAAAGGAGAGCACATATGCGTGGGAAATTGGAAATGGCTGCTGGAGCAGGGCATACAACTGGAAATTCCACCAGATCAACCTGGCTATACAAGGCTTTATGTCGCCGTGAACGGGAAGTGCATCGGATCGCTTGTATTGATTGACAAGCTAAGAAAAGATGCCCGGAAGATTGTACAGGAGTTAAAGCGCAGAGCCGATGTGTGGATGGTAACCGGAGATGAGGAACAGGCCGCCGTGGCGGTGGCGGCCGCGGCAGGGATCGATCAGATGCGTGCAGGCATGCTTCCTGAAGACAAGCTGGCATTCATTCGCGAGCTTCAACATCAAGGACGTTCCGTTGCCATGATTGGCGATGGCATAAACGATGCAGCTGCGCTGGCTGTGGCAGATGTTGGCATGGCGATGGGCGGGGGAGCGGATGCGGCTAAACAGGCCGGCGACATCGTGCTGATCGGAAACAAGCTTTTCAACATAATCGATGCGTATACATGGAGCCGCCAAACGATGCGGAATGTTCATCAGAATTTGCTATTTGCTCTGCTGTATAACGCCATTACCGTGCCATTGGCTGCATGTGGTTATTTGGATCCACGCATCGCTTGCATCGGCATGGCGGCAAGCTCCGTGCTTGTTGTTGCGAATGCGCTTAGATTGCAGCTTAAGGTGCAGAGATTAGATAAGAACCGTATAACCGTGAATGGTTGAATGAAAATAAGTCGTGACGCTATGGTCACGATCACGAGGATGAATTGTATTATTTCGATCCATTAAAAAGCAGAAGGAATGATATCGATCAACAAAGTCGCGTAATCGCGGCTTTTTTTCTTTTAACTTCATAAGCCAATTCAATAGGTTTATCCAGAATCGTAAAAAAAGAGCACATGCGAACCGAGCTCTAAATGATAAAATATGAAAATGCCGCAGTCCAAGGAATGCGGCTATTTCTCAATGCAGAGTTAGTTTGCCATCGCTCCGATGTAGCAAGCAGAATATCTACGCCAACTCCAGCACAACCATCTGGTGATTATCCAAATAAGGAACCGTATAGCTGATTTCGCCTTGGTTACGAATCTGATATGGAAGATCCTCCATCGAGGGGGCCAGGTAGACCCGCTTGATCGAAGCGGCAGATGGGAGACGCAAGCTGGCGGATATATTCTGCAGCGGAACGATGTCCTCGATGACCTCCACGCGGCCCTTCATTACGGGGGAAGCATACAGGAGATGATGAATATAGCGATTTTCCACAGTCTGATACTGCAGCGTCGCTATGCCCCGTGCAGGCAAATCGCAGTGCAGAGTAGGCTGCGGCAGGAGCCGGTCAATCGCGTGCAATACCATCTCTTTCAGAATGAGATGGCCGTTGTCCGCATAGTCGCCGAACACATTCCAAGCGATGTAGATACCGTTTGTGCTTTCAATCATGCCCGGGCCGCCGTCTTCTCCAGCGCTTGGCGTGTGCTGATGCGAGCAGAACGTGAATACGTCCCGGTTGAAATACGGATTTTCCCGACTGCCAAGCGCCTGGCCGCCATTCAATTCAACCTGCTGTCCCTCGCCGTACATGACAAACGAAGCGGGCAGAAGGGAGCCTGGAGTAAAGTTCGGACGGAAATATGACGGGTGGTAAGGGCTGGCGCCTTTCCAGTTCAGTCCAAGATCGAGCGCAAACACGTTGCCGGCTGGATCCAAACCCGAGCGGCCCGTGGCCAGAGTCTTGCCGCCGCTTGCGGTAAATGCGCGGATGGCTTCTCCCAATGCCGGCCATACCGGCACCTCGTCCGGCAATATCAGCACCTTGTAACGACCGAAATCCGCATCGGCATCCACGATGTCGTACAAGTAATGCCCTTCGGTCAGGATGCGCACCGCTCCGGCATCCGCCAGATTGTTCCGGTCTTCTGATTTCCGCGCTTCCGGACAAGCCTCCCAAGCAGCCTCCAGGGACAAGACGGCAATGTCCGCCACGGATGTCGTCTCGCTGCACCATGGCTCCTTTGCTTCCACCTCCGCGTAGGCGGTGCCGATCAAGGCGTAGGTCGCTTCATCCATCAGACCTGATGGGTGAAGCTGGTCGCCGATCGAGCACTTGGCGCCGTGCGCGAGGCTGAGCGCCGTTTCGAATCGCAGCGCGTTCGGATGCTTATACCCGCCGAATTCACCCCAAGAGGTGTGGAATTTGCCCGTCATGCCGAGAAAATCCATGCCCAGCGTCTGCGCGTAGCGCGCTGAGAGCGGAAAATGATCGTAGCCCCAGCCCCCGGTTGGCAGGGATTCCAGCTCCAAATGGCTGTTGACATGGGCGAGGTCGCGGCGGCCGCGACGTTGATGCCCGCTGTTATGAAAGACCGGCAGACCGGGCTTAATCTCGTCCACCGTTTCCCGTACGCGGCGAGCATAGTTTAGGTAGGTCGCCTCGCCCAAGGCGGCAACGGCCGTTTCATCCCGAGGATCTTGGCTGGCTGATCGCAGCGCTGCCACGCAATGCTGGCAATGACATTTTCGGATTCCGACGATATCAAGGAAAATGCCGTCCGCATCATAGCGGGAAACAACCTCGCGGATTTGAGCCAGCAAGAGGTCCAGGTAAGGCGTGTTGAAGCAAAACTCATGGTACCCGGGCGTCATGAAATCTTTGGCCCATCGCGTACGATCTTCCGCATCTCGAATCAGCCATTCGGGATGGCGACGCGCCAGCTTCTCGTCAAGGCCGGCGGACAAGTACACAGGCGTTTTGACGCCGATTTCGTGGGCGGCTGCAATCATTTCGCCTAGCAGATCGAACGAAAGATGCGGGTGTGTTTCATTGGCTTCGCTCGGGTGGTAAGCCCAGCCGTGATGACATTTAGAGAAAACGGTAATGGAGTCGACATGCCCGGCACGCAGCATGTTCTGAAACTGTTTTTTTGAAAACTGGCTTCCGATTTCCGGAATGGCCTCGGATGTGTGAAAGTCGAGATGAACCTGACGAAATCGCATGTGTGAACAGCCTCCTTTGCCGCCTGATGAGAACGGTTTCTTTTGTTCAATGTACCTCTTTAATACGCGGGTAACCAGTGATAATATAGACTTTGATTAGCACAAAATGGACTTGCGAAAAGGAGAGAACCGCTGTGCTGTGCTTAGAATTCGCCATTCCGCCGCTGCCGCAATTCGTAACGGCGGGACATGCCGTCTGGAAGCCCGGAGACCGGCATTTCGCCCGCACCTTCGGCGTCTACGACCTGCTGCTGGTAACTAAGGGAACGCTTTATATGACGGAAGAACAGACCGAATATGAGGTCTGTGCCGGAAAGCTGCTCGTGCTGGAAGCGGGACTGCGGCATTTCGGGCATCGTGCCTGCTTGGAGCATACGGAGATTTATTGGGTGCATTTCATCCATGGACATCCAGCTTCATACATCTCGCAGGAGGATATTCCTTGGTCGGCCCTGCTGTCCAAAGGCACGGTCGAGGATGTCGAACCGTCCACGCAGCAGCGCATGTACCTGCCGAAGTTCGCCTCCGTCGAGGTGCAGACCGTAGAGCCGATGCTGCGCGGGTTGAATGATATCCACAACCGGCTGAACGGGGAGAATGCGCTCAAGCTCCATTTATTGCTGGCCGAGCTGTTCGCCGCACTGCAGGCTGACTGCGCACGGATGACCGAACCGGAGCCTTCCATCCGACTGGCACAAGCCGCCGCCGCTTATTTAAACGAACACTGGAGGGAGCCGTTTGAACGGGCTGCATTGGAGGAGAAGCTGCATTTCCAGGCGAGTTATATCGCCAGATGCATGAAGAAGCATATCGGCAAAACGCCGCTCCAGTACGTACTTCATCTGCGCTTGGAGGAAGCCAAAAAACTCCTCGGCGGCACGGTGCTTGGCATTTCGGAGATCGCTGAAAGGGTGGGAATCCGCGATTCGAATTACATGACGCGCTTGTTTACCGCCAAGCTTGGCATGACGCCCGGCGCGTATCGGCAGATGCTGCGGCAGATGAAGGAAGAAGCGGGGGAAGGTACGGCTATTTTTTCGAAAATGCTGATTGACAATGAAAAACCCGCCGGATTATAGTAAAGCCACCTAACCTTGCAGGAGAGTGGTCCCATGAAGTTGCTGCAAACCCTCCGCTCTCGCAAATATTTGCAGCGGATTATTCTGAGCTTTATGCTCGTCGTCGCCATGCTCGCCATCGCCTCCCTCTTCCTGAACGCCGCTGCCCGTGATAAAGTCCTGAGCCTCCAACACGAAGCCGATCGCAAGCTGCTCACCCAAATCAACTACAATATCGAGAACATGAACGGGATCGTGAAGGATTTGGCGGTGTCGTTGTACAATGACGAAGAGCTGATCGCGCTGAAGTCCGGGGCGGATTATAAGCAGAGCATTCTGAAAATCGAACGTTTGAACCGGACGGTAGCCGCTTCGCCGTACTTGCACGCCGCCGTTTTTTACAACGGCAAGCAGAACCGTTTTTTCTCGTCGCTGAGCCATGATATGGACACGCGCGCCCTGTACGGCGCGCTTGAAGATTATATGGCTTCCCGAGCCGATCTGCCGAAGCTGCAGCTCATTCCGCTCGATCTTGACGGGGAGAATGAGGGCATCGACGTATTCGCTTTTTTCATTTATGACGGGCCGACCCTCGGTTCCGTTAACCGGAACGCCCTCATTTTGACAGTGAAGCCAGGCTGGATGCTCGACAATGTGAAAGCGCTTAATCGAGTGGCCGAACGGGAAAACGACGTCCTGTTCGTCACCGACGGCGATGGACAGGTGCTAATGGCAGGTGAGCGCAAGCTGCCGCCCGGGCTTGACATCAAGAAGGATTTACTGGGACGAATGGGCTCGACGGACAATGCACCGGACTCTTTCATCCATAAACAAGGAGAGAAGGATTATAAGGTAACTTATTTGAACAAAGGCTTGAACAACTGGCAGATCATCAGCCTGCAGGATTACGATGACGTGCTGGGCAGCGTACGCCAGATGAGATGGACCGAAATGGCCGTGACGCTGTCCGTTGCCCTGCTGGCCTTGCTCTTGTCCGTATTAATCTCGCTGAGGCTGTATAAACCGGTAGGCCGTCTGCTTATGCTGGTTCCCCATGACGGGCGCGGTGATAGCAGGGCAAAAGATGAGTTGTCCCTCATCGCGGAGAATGTGACGGAGATGATAGGCAAACTCAAAGGCTTGGAGCAGGAACGAGCGACGCAATGGAATATCGCCAAGGTTTATCATTTGCGGAGCCTGATTAGCCTCAGCGATAGTATGGACGAAGATGCATTTCTACGGATTAAGGAGCAGTATGCGATTGATATAACGCATCCATCGCCGCTCCGGCTTGCGGTTGTACAGCTTGACGATCTGCAGAGCCTTCTCCTGCAGCCGGATTCCCAGACGGAGGCCCTGTATCACTTTGCTATCGCGAACATCGGCCAAGAGCTGCTGCAACGTGGTGGTTCGTGCGAAGCCGCGGACATGAAGAGCGGCCATCTTGTCTTTATCGCCAGCGGCAATCCCAGTTACCTCGAGATGCTGGATGAACGGTTCCGGGAGCTTCAGGAGACCATACTCCGCTTTTATCGAGTTACGTTCACCGTAACGCTTAGCGATGCGTTCGAAGATTACCGCAGGCTAACGAAACATTACAACCTGGCGATGCGTCATTCCAACTATCGCATGATTTTCGGCAAGGGGGCCGTGATCCAGCCTGACATGATCCGCCGTAACGAGGGGAACGAGTCGCTTACCATTCCGAAAGAGCTGGAGCGCCGGCTGACGGAGGGGTTGAAAAGCGGAGACTCGGAGGAGACAGAGCAAGCGATTCGAAGCTGGAGAGGACTCCTGGGCGAGTTCAGCTTCGATAACATGTTCTCGGCGCTACTGCATTTGACCATGACACTGAGCCATACGCTGGGCGAGATGAATAACAATAATCTGAATCCGGTATCGGTTAATCTGCAGGCTATCAATCGGCGCATTCTCGAAAAAGAGACGCTGGATGAGATCGAGGGCGTGCTCCTGGACGTCGTGCGCGATGTATTCGATCAGCGCAGGAGCGGAAGGGAGGACAAAAACCGGCTGCTTGTGGACACGGTCAAAGAAATGATCGAGAAGCATTACGCCGATCCGGACCTGAACGTCCAGAAGATCGCCGAAATGCTGAAGATGAGCGCCGTCTATTTGGGCCAAGTGTTCAAAGCCCAGGAAGGGACAACGGTGGTCGACCAGATCAATGCGACTCGACTTGCCCGAGCCCAACAGTATCTGGAGCAGCAGCATTTGACCGTGGCCGAAATCATGGAGAAGGTGGGCTTCGGCAATGAAAGCTATTTCTATCGGCTGTTCAAGCGCCGCTACGGAGCGACACCGAAAGAGTACCGTCTGAAATCAGCCATCGACCGCAGTACCTAAAATTAGAAATGTTTCATAAGACCCGCAGATGAAATTTACCGTGTGCGGGTCTTTGGCATGCCGCGGTTATGAAGTGGTGATTCGGTGGCTTTTTTGAGTTGCGCTGGTTCCGATTGACCCAGGTACAGTAATCCTGCTTCTATACAGCCGGCTGTACAGCATTCCGAAATCCTTACAGCCCGGCCGTACAGCAATCCTGAAATTGTACAGTAACGCAGAGCCCCGAGTTTGAGCTATCGTTAATCATGCAAAGCCTGGCATGCAGGCGAGGAGTGCATAAGAAAAGGAAGGGGCTTTCGCTATGTTGAAGAAGGTAACACTATCGGGTTCTATTGATGCAGACCCGGCTAACCGTTCGGGACCCGAATTGGGACCGAATCCTGGACCTGCCGGCGCACGCCAAAAAAAATCGGCGCTTCGCAGAGAGCTTCGCCATTTTCGTAACAACCGGGAGCTGTTTCTGCTATCGCTGCCCGGAATTCTGTACAAGCTGATTTTTGCCTATATCCCGTTAGTGGGATTGATCATTGCCTTCAAGCATTACCGCTACGATCTTGGTATATTCGGCAGCGAATGGGTTGGACTGGAAAACTTCCGTTACTTGTTCTCGACCGATACGGCTTGGCGGATCACGCGCAATACGGTGCTGTACAATGCCGCTTACATTGTAGCTACCACCGCTGCAGCGCTGCTACTGGCGATCCTAATGAACGAACTCAGGGCGAAATGGAGCAAATTTTATCAGACTGCGCTGTTCTTGCCCCATTTTTTATCTTGGGTGTTGGTCGGATACGTCGCCTATGCCTTCCTGAACCATTCCGACGGGTTCATCAACCGCACCTTACAGATGTTCGGGATGGAGCCGGTCAGTTGGTACCAGACGGCCGAGGCATGGCCAGCCATCCTCATTCTTGTTCATTTATGGAAGGCGGTCGGATTCAATACACTTATCTATTTTGCTGGCATACTCGGCATTAACAGCGAGTATTACGAGGCAGCGCGGATCGACGGAGCGACGAAATGGCAGATGGCGATGAAAATTACGGTTCCGCTGCTGGCTCCGCTGGTCATTATTCTGCTGATTTTGTCCATCGGCAACATGTTCCGCGGCGATTTCGGACTGCATTATTTCATTCCGAACAACTCCGGCTTTCTGTACGGCTCCACGGATATTATCGATACGTACGTATACCGTGCGCTCCGCGAGATCGGCAACGTTAGCATGTCGGCGGCTACGGGCTTTTACCAGTCGGTTGTCGGCTTCGTCCTGGTGCTGGTGGCGAACGGGGTCGTGCGCAAAATCAATCCCGAGCATTCCCTATGGTAAGAAGGAGGACATCCGATGCCTAAGAAGTTCGAACTACCGAAACTGTTGATCCATCTACTGTTCATCCTGCTCTCGCTGGCGGTCGTCTTGCCGTTTCTGCTCGTCGTCGCCGTGTCGCTGACGGACGAAGCTTCGCTCACCCGCAACGGGTATCAGTTTCTGCCCGAATCATTCAGTCTGGAGGCGTATCGCTACCTTCTGGATGCTCCTGACATTCTGCTGCGGGCTTACGGGGTTACGATTACGGTGACCGTCATCGGAGCGCTGGCAGGATTGCTGCTCACCGCGATGACCGCGTACGTCATCTCAAGGCCGGATTACCGCTACAACCGGGCAACAACATTCTACGTATTTTTCACGATGCTGTTCAGCGGAGGACTCGTTCCTTCCTATATCCTCATCACGCAGTACCTGCATTTGAAAGACAGCTTACTGGCACTCATCCTGCCGGTGCTGCTCTCGCCATTCAACATTATGGTCATGAAAGGATTCATGTCCAAAATTCCGCTCGAAATCGTGGAATCCGCCAAAATTGACGGGGCGAGGGAGCTGCGGATATTTTTCAGGATCATATTACCACTGTCTACACCGGCTTTGGCTACGCTTGGCTTGCTAATCTCGTTTACGTATTGGAACGAATGGTTTAATGCCATGCTGTACATCGACGATCCGAACAAGGTGCCCCTGCAGCTGCTGCTCGTGCGGACGCTTGGCAGCATTGAGTTCATTACTTCCAATTCGGAATTTGCGCAGCAGCTGGGTGTTGATTTATCCAGTTTTCCAAACAATTCGGCAAGAATGGCAATCGCGGTGCTTGCGGGTGGGCCGATGCTGATCATCTTTCCGTTTTTCCAGCGGTTTTTCGTGAAAGGGCTTACGGTTGGCTCCCTCAAGGGTTAACATACAACAACCAATTAAACACTCAGGAGGACATGTTATGAAAAAAAGACTGCTAGGACTTTTGGCGATCGTCTTGATCGCGATGTCCACTCTTGCCGGCTGCGGGGGCAGCGGCGGAAACGGCGAGACGAATAGCGGAACGCCGGACACGCAAGGGGCGTCACCGGATACAGGCGGATCGAGCAAGCTTGATCCCGTCGAGTTGACTTGGTATTACCCGCTGCTGCAGCTGCAGCCCGACCAGAAGAAGGTCGAAGAGGAAATCAACAAAATCGTGAAAGAGAAATTGAACGCCACCATAAAGCTGATGCCTGTTGCGATAGGAGATTACGTACAGAAGATGAACACCGTTCTGGCAGCGGGGGAAAAGTTCGATATTCTCTGGACCGGTTACATGCTGAAGCCGGAGGAGCTGGTCCGGAAGGGAGCCATTCAGCCGCTGAACGGGCTCTTGGATGAGTACGCGCCGCAGCTAAAGACGGATGTCCCTCAGGTGATGTGGGATGGCCTCTCTGTGGACGGGGAAATTTACGGCATTCCGAACCAGCAGATCAATGGTTCGAGATACGGCTTCATCGTACAGAAGCGGTTTGCCGACAAATACGGCTTGGATCCTTCCACGATCAAAAATATTGCGGATATCGAGCCGTTCTTGGAACAAATCAAGCAGAACGAGCCTGGCATCATCCCGATCGGACTGTTCGGCGGCTCGTTTGTCAACCCGCAGGCGCATGACGATCAATACTGGGTCGTTCCGGGGCTTGACGATCATTTCTACATCAAGACCGATGACCCGTCCTATACGCTTCATCGCTATCCCGAAGAGGAGCTGGACAATTTCAGACTGGCCAGCAAATGGTATAAAGCCGGGTACATCCACAAGGACGCGGCTACGGAAAAAATGACCGACTACCAATCCAAAGGCCAGATCGCGGTCGAGTTCGACGTCACGCTGAAGCCGGGGGTCGAGGCGGAGGTCAAGCCGAAGAACGGCGGCAACGATGTCATCATCATTTCGCTCAGCGATTGGTTCTCCAACGGCTATTCAGCAACAACCAACCAGTCGATCAGCCGAACTTCCCCGAATCCGGAACGGGCCCTGATGCTGCTCAATCTGATCAACACCGACAAGGAGCTCTACAATTTGTTGATCAACGGTTTAGAGGGAGTGCATTACGAGAAACTGAGCGGCGATTATATCAAAGCGATGCCGGATTCCAGGTATCGTCCGAACATGGATTGGGTGTTCGGCAGCGTATTCAATTCCTACCTGAAGGAAGGGCAACCGGAAAATATCTGGGAGGAAACGAAAAAAATCAACACGAGCTCCGAAATCAATCCGGTCGGCGCATTCAAGTTCAATTCCGAGCCAGTCAGCACGGAAATCGCCAACCTGAACGCCGTATGGGGCGAGTACAAACGCGGACTCGTGACTGGAACGCTTGATTTTGAGGAAACCTGGCCGGTTCTTTACGGCAAGCTGAAGGAGGCGGGCGAAGATAAATACGTCGAGGAGGTGACGCGTCAGTTCGAGCAATTTCTAAAAGAGAAGGGCTTAAAATAATCGGCCCGTAGGCTTGTAGACGGATGGAGACGAAACGGGAGAAACCTGCTGCCTGGGTGGGCTTTGACGACACTGCGCAGTGCGTAGGCAAAGCTGACCGGATTCCACGCTGGAGGTAGGGGAGCGATTTATGAAGAAGCTTGTGCTTGCGGCGCTGGCGGCAAGCCTGTTGTTCGCGCTGTATCCATTTCTGCCGGCCGCCGAGACGGCGTCGGCTTATGGAAATCCGTACGGGACGGCTTATTACGTGGCCTTAGACGGAAATGACTCGAACAAAGGGACGATCAAGAAACCGTTTCGAACGTTGGAAAAAGCGCGTGACGCCATTCGGGCGTTGAAAGCGAAGAAGGGACTGCCTCGGGGCGGCGTCACGGTCTATCTTCGGGAAGGCCGGTATGAGCGGGCAACCAGCTTCGAGCTGGGTTTGCAGGATTCGGGGGAAGCGGGTAAGCCGGTCACCTATACGGCCTATCCAGGTGAAACGGTTATCTTGTCCGGTTCTAAGAAGTTGGAGAAATCCGCATTCGTTCCGGTAACCGATTCTGCCGTACTGAACCGCATTATCAGCGAAGAGGCACGAAACGAAGTGCTGGTAGCCGATCTGGCTGCCCTCGGCATTACCGATTACGGCGAAATGAGCCGGCATGGTTATTATCTGGCCAACGATTTGAGCAAGGTACCGCCGATGGAGTTGTACGTGGGCGGGGAAGGCATGACGCTGGCTCGCTGGCCGAACGAGGGAAGCGTTCAAATGGACGAAATCCTCGATCCGGGACCGACGCGGAAAGATCCGAACGGGGAGGTTCATACGAGAGGCGGGACCTTTACCTATACGTATGACAGACCGCAATACTGGACGCAGGCGGACGACATCTGGCTGGATGGCATTTTCGGCTACAGCTGGGAATGGTCCTACAACAAGATCGCTTCCATCGACACCCAGGCCAAGAGCATTACGCTCCGGTATGGAGAAATGAGCGGCATTTTTAAGAACTGGTACCCAGATTTCCATTTCGCTCAAAACCTGCTGGAGGAGATCGATATGCCCGGCGAGTATTACATCGACCGCCAGGCCGGAAAGCTCTATTTTCTGCCGAATGCCGAATTCATGACCGCGAATCCATCCATCGAAGTGACGATGCTGAAGACGCCGATGATCAATGCGCTAGACGCATCTTATAACGAATTCTCGGAGCTGATCTTGGAGAACGGGCGCGATTCGGCGGTCGTCTTTATGGGCGGCAGCCATATGCGTGTCCTAAATAGCGAAATCCGCAATTTCACCAATAGCGGCGTGCTGGTCAACACTCAGAGCCGCTTCCATTACAACGATTTTACCGGAGTTCCGGGAACGGACCATAAGATCGAATTTACCCACATCCACCATATCGGGGGTACCGCCGTCACGCTTACCGGAGGCGACAAGACGACGCTCGCGCCGGGCAACAATGCGGTGGAGAACTCTCACATTCATGATTTTGCTTATTATCATAAGGCCTACAATCCCGGCGTTCTCTTGTCCGGGGTGGGTAACCGCATGTCGCATAACGAGCTGCACGATGCTCCCCATCCCGGCGTGCTGATCTTCGGCAACGATCATCTCGTGGAGTACAACGATATTTACGACGTATGCAAAACCTTCTCGGATCTCGGCGCCATTTACATGAATGCGGGCGAAACGCCCCAGCAGCGCGGCACCATTATCCGTCGCAATTACTTCCACAACATCGGAGAAAGCAAACCCGGCGTTGAAGGGGTCTATCCTGATAATTTCACGATGGGGCTTCAGATCGATGAGAATATCTTCTATCGTATGGGGAATTCAGCAATCAAAAACAACGGGGGCGCGCATATTTTGGCCCGCAACAATATCTTTGTGGACAGCAAGGTTCCATATGACTACGCGGATTTGTTTCTAGGCGATGAGCCGGACGATCAAGTTCCGCTGAATTACATGCCGAAGTGGGAGGCGCTGTTCGAGGCCAACAACGACTTCGTCGGCACGCCGTACCTGGCCAAATATCCGGAGCTGACGAACTTTTTCACGGAAAATCGTTATTATCCGGATACGAATACGTTTCACGGCAACGTTGTCTACAATCCGACGCTTCCACGCAGCACGACAACGAACGAGCAGGGGGCGTACGACAAATTCAGTCTTGTCCAATACGCCGATAACTGGGTAACCGACGAGGATCCCGGGTTCGTCGATTTGGCAGGAGGCGATCTGTCGCTGCGTCCGGATGCGGAAGTATTTCAGGCCATCCCCGGCTTCCCTGATATCCCATTTCACGAGATTGGCATCAACGGGAAAGCGGGCACGACCAACAGCCCGGACAGCTACCCAGTGCAAAGCGTGGTGGTCTACGACAACGAAATCACGGTGGATCGGTGGAAAACGGTAAAGCTGCGCACGGCGGTCCTCCCATGGAACGCGGAGAATCCGAAGCTGGTCTTCACGTCGGCCGATCCCGGCATCGCCACGGTTGACAATAACGGTATCGTCACGGGTCAGGAGGTGGGCCAGACGGTCATCACGGTGGCGTCGGCGGAGAATCCTCAGCTCACGGCAATGGTGGACGTCATAGTCGAAGCCGGAGACGGGGTCATGGATTTCACCAATTTCGAGTCAGGTGCAAACGGCTGGCCGCAGGATGCGAACCGCAGCATCGTCAAAGAAGGCGACAACCGCTGGTATAAAATACTGAACGGTGCTACCGCCCTCAGCGACAAAACCTTCACCGATTATGAGCTGACCTTCAAACTGAAGACGACTGAGTCGATCGGGGAAAATGCAACGCTGTACGTGTTCGATCGCCAGGCGGGCAGCGGCTCGACCCGCGTCGGCTACAAAACCCGTCCGGACGGCTCTTCCTCCTGGCTGCTGTATAACGCAGCCTGGACCGTGCTGCATGAAGAGAAACTCCCAGGACACGACCTGCAGCCGAATACGGAATACGAGATCAAGATGCGGGTCAAGGGCGGCGATATCAGCGTGTACGTGGACGGCCATTTCCGCCTGAAGGCCGCCGATCCCGGCCATAACGCGGCAGGCAAGGTCGGATTCTACGTCAACAACGTCAGCCACATGCTGTTTGACGACATCCGGTTCAAGGCACTGAGCACGGAGCTGGCCGGCATCATACCGTCCGAGCGCGAAATACGGCTTGCCGCCGGCGAGCAGCATCAGCTGCAGGTGACGTTCGATCCCGCGGATACCCCGGATACCGGCGTTACTTGGCAATCCGCCGATCCGGCCGTAGCGGAGGTGAGCGACAAGGGGGTCGTCAGTGCCGTATATGAAGGAGAGACGACCGTCACAGCCGTGTCCGTGGTCAACCCGCTCATCAAAGCGGATATCGCCGTGACCGTTTCGAACATCATGCACGAGACCGACTTCGAATCGGGCAGCAACGGCTGGCCGGTAGACCCGAACCGCAGCATCGCGGCCGATCCGGACGGTAATCGCCGCTACAAAATTTTGAACGGGGCAACAGGCCTGCTGGACCGGGTCTTCGAATCGTATGAGCTGGAGTTCACGCTGAAGACCCCGGCCGTCATGCCGGACGACGGTACAATGTACGTCTTTGATCGTCAAGATGCAAGCGGCTCTACCCGAATCGGCTATCGGACCCGCGTGGATGGGACATCCGCCTGGATACTCTACGACACAGCCTGGCAGAAGATCGCCGAGTCCGTCTTGCCGAATCGAGACCTGCAGCCGGAAACGGAATATGCAGTCAAGATTAGCGTAAAGGACGGGGACGTCTCCATTTATGTGGATGGCGAGCCGAGGCTTGCCGGTACCGATCCGAATCACCGGCCATCCGGCAAAGTCGGCTTCTACGTGAGCGGATTCGACTACATGCTGTTTGACAACATCCGTTTCACAGTGGTGCCTTAAGGAAATGAGGCGCTTCCTCCCGGTAAATGGCGGGAGCGCCTTTTATGATCGGCAAATAAAACGGATACGGATTTTGATCTTCAGGAGTTTCAAAATTCACGATGGGAGGTTCATCATGCAGCGATGTCTATTTAGGGGCGAAGGAATCGAGGAAGATGCCCTTACACTGTTACGGGGCGAAAGTGTTTCACAAGAGATCCACACGGCGATGGAACGGGAACGCGTGGCCCGATTAAGCTTGTTTACAGACGGAAGCCGGTTGTTTCTTTATTATGAATGTCTCGGGGAGAAGGTGCTTCCGGAAAGTTTGCTGCCGCGAGCTGAGGTATGGTTGGCCGTTTGGCCGGGAGGAGATCCGGGACGCAGATGGGCGTCGATGGCCGACATTTTTCATTATCAAGCGCCCGTTTCGGAGCAGCATTGGGTACGGACGAATGATCACAGTGTGCCGTATGGAAGGATTGCCCGGCTAAAGCCCGAAGAGGTCTCAAGCTACGTGTACTATCATTACCAGTACCAGGAAGAACGGCCGGGCGATGGAGATAAATTCGGCATCATCGGCATGCATGAGAATCTGCTCTTTTTTTACTCAGAGCTCCCGGCCACACTTGAGCCAGCCCCTTATGAAGGAAAGTTGAAAACAACGCTCCGTCCGGACGATTGGGCAGCGGTGATGGAGCCGCATTTCATGAAGTGGGAGGGTGCGCCAGACAGTCAGGAGATTTGGCGAGAGCTGAAGCTTGTCCTTGAGGCACGTTCTTTCATCCAAAGGCAGGGAACAAACCATGCGTAACCGATTATGCCTGAACGGGGACTGGGATTTCATGCCGCTGTATGGTCAGCCTCAGTGCCGCCGGCTTCCGGATAAAATCGTCTACGAGCCGCAGCAAATCCAAGTTCCTTCCTGCTGGAGATCATCCTACGAGCAGGCCAACGGCAAATCGTTCGGCGAAATTCGCGAGCATGGGTATGCCCCGATGGATCTCTACGGCTATCCGAAAGAATGGGACGGCGCGGAAGAGGGCGTGTTGCATAGAAGTTTTCATATTCCCGAAACCATGTCCGGGGAGCGGATTGTGCTGCGGATGGACGGCATCATGCAAAAGGCCGTCATTTTTCTTGATGGGGAAGAAGTCGCCGTATGGGAAGACGGCTACCTGCCGCTGCGTCTCGATATCACGCCTTGGGCCGAGCATGGGCATGAGCATCATCTCCATGTCGTATGCGGCAGCTTCGACAAAATAACGTTGGCAAACGGCATGGAGAAGGTGACCGGGCTGATGGGCTCCTGGTTCGGAAATGTTGCCCGGGGAATATGGCAGGACGTTTACCTGGAAAGCTATCCGGTCCTGTCTATAGAGGATGTAACCATCCGCACCTCCGTTCGGAAAGGGCGGTTTGAACTGGACGTCACCGCTGGGGCGGCGGAAATAGGAGGGGATCACGGTCCCCTTCACGTCAGGTTGAGCGTGCGAGAGATTGGCGTGATAAGGCAAGGGGAAGAAAAGTCAGATACGAGGGAAAATGCAGCTTCGATAAGCAGTAGCAACAACCGGTATGCGGCTAATGAAAAGAAGTCATTGCGAAGCCAAAAGCTTGGAATCGAAACGGAAGGATTTTCTGCGGAGAAAGGGGAAGGCGGCGGGCTGCGATTCGGAGATGGAGGGCGGTCCGTGTCTGTCCTACAGGCAGAGCAGACGGCACAGCGCATCGATCCGGTGGATGCGATGAAGATTAGACTGTGCGAAAACATACCCAGCGAGACGGTCTACCGTGCTTCCTTTAATTTGGAGTGGAGCGATGCCATCCTATGGGATCCCGATACGCCGTATTTGTATATGGCGGAGCTTGAGCTTGTAGAAGGTGAGCAGGTGCTAGACCGTCACGAGGAAGTGTTTGGTTTCCGTGAATTTTGGTGCGAAGGTCCGCAATTCATGCTGAATGGCATCCCGATCCGTTTGCGCGGCGATTCGTGGCATTTTCAAGGGGGACTGCAGCAGACGGAAGCGTACATCCGGAACTGGTACCGGATGTGCCGCTCCGTCGGAATCAACAGCATCCGGCTGCATGCTGAGCCTTATCCGGAGGATTATGTCCGAATCGCCAACGAAGAGGGCATGCTGATCATCGACGAAACAGCGATATACGGATCGGGCAAATCCATGCTCGCCGACCATCCCGATTACTTGGACAACTGCCGCAAGCATGTACAGCGGCTCGTTAAGCGTGACAAGAATCATCCTTCCGTCATCATGTGGAGCCTGCAGAACGAAATGCGCTGGGTGGACGGCCGGGACGGCTATAAGGTGCATATTCCCGGCCTTATGGAGGCGATCCGGGAACTGGACGCCACTCGTCCGATCGTCGCCGAAGGAGACAACCGACTGGTGTCCAATGCCCATACGGAGGTGGAAAGCCGCCATTACAATATTGACGGCACCATCGCTCAATGGGACCGTTCGGTCCCATTAACCTTCGGTGAACACGGTGGCTGGTGGTACATATGCCCTCAAAACGCCAGCATGTATGCGGGGCTGCAAGCATATCGCAGTACGGACGAAAGCACGGTCGGGCTGGCGCAGAAGGAACGCCTATTCGTAGAGTATGCGCGGCGGCAAGGCGTCTCGGGCATTGCGACATTCAATTTCGCCCATTATTTCATGAGAGCTATGCCGGAGAACGACGTCGCTGTCCCACCGTCCGAACCAGGCCTGCCCGGGGTGAAGCCCAAGGTGATACCGGCCTATTCGCTTACGATCAACAACGGCCTGCTGCCTGATGATCCGATGTATGTTCCTAATCCGGCTTTTGCCCCCATGGCGGAGGCGTTTAAGCCGGTCACGATGTTCGCGGCCGAATACAACCACTGTTTCTACGACGACGCAACCATCACCCGCAGCTTTGACGTCTTCAACGACACGTTGTCCGCACAGGATGTTCGGATCGAGTGCGTGATTAGGCAAGGGGAAACGATCATTCATGAACGCAGTTTCATATTCCGGCAGGAGCCGGCCGAGCAGAAAACCATTGCGATGTCGTGGACTCCGGTCCACGTTGAGACTGAAGGAATGATAGTGCTGACGGCAGTGCTGTTCCATGGCGATCGGATTATGCATGAGCTTCGGAAGGAATACCGTCTTGTGTCGGGAAGCCTCCTTCGCCATCCGGTTGAAGTTGTACGCCCGACAGCTTACTGGGGATCTGAAACAGATTACTTCAAGATCCGAAATCTTGTTCCCGACTGCAAGCGGGTAGCCCGGGATGGGCTTGCTCTGCTGTCATGCGATCATTTGCTTATCATCGGCAGTAAGGCAGAGGACCCGGATGGCGGGTTGGAGGCGGAGTTAAAAGGCTTCGTCGCACGCGGCGGTCGCCTGCTGATGCTGGAGCAGTGCGGGTTGTCGCTAGGCGGCCGGCTCAGGCTGTCGCGGAGACCGTTTCTTCGGGCCCATGCCGGCGATTACCAACATCCGGTGCTTAAGGGTTTAAGCGACTCGGATCTAATGTTCTGGCACGAGGAGCTTCGCGAAGAGGGCCCGCTGCCTATCATTTACGCCGCATTCGAAAAGCCGCTCCAAGGCGATTTCACCCTGCTGCTGGAGTGCAGCGCTGGCGATTTCGGCGACGGTGGGGATTTATGGTCGCCGCTCTTGGAGTACCGGAGCGGAAGCGGCATGTTTGTGGCCAATCAGTTGGAGCTGATGGCTAATCTTGGGCGCGTTCCGCAAGCCTGTCTGCTGCTGCGTAACCTGCTGGCTTACACCGGTCGCAACGAAATCGCTGACGGTGCGACTGTGCGGCTGGTGGGGGCGCTGGTCCGTCCCGGCGGGGAAGCGGCTGCGTTCCTCGACCGGCTGTGCCTGCGCTACACGGTGCTGGATGCAGCTGCGCTGATAAATGAGGGTGTGACCCATGACGAAAATGGCCGGGGCGATCTTCCCGCATTCTTCGCGCAATCATTCGGCTTGCTCGTAGCAGAAGCAAGCCTGCTTGCGGCTCCTGGCTCAGCCGAGGCCGCCCGGCGCTATGCCGAAGCAGGCGGACATGTGCTTGTCCTGCCGGCGGACAGCAGTCAGCATGGCAATCTTGCCCGCCTGTTGGACCGTCCTGTGAGAGTGGAGCCTCACGAGGCGTACCATCTAGCGGTGGATTACACCAACAAGGCCGTAAGCGGCTTCAGTCCGGTCGAGCTGTTCGGCTATGACAAAGTATTTCTGTCCCCCCGGGACACCTCGAACCGTTTGCTTGCCGCCTACCGGCTTGAGGTTGCGGGAACGGACGCCTTGTGCGTTAGCGTGGAGGGAACCGCTTGGAAAGATTATTTCGTCAATGGTTACACATCCGAATACAGCCGTCTCGCACTGGTCGAACTGAACCGCAGGAAAGCCCGTTCCTCCGGAGCGTTTCTGGTCCAAGAGAGGACGGGGGCAGGCTCCATCCTGTGCTCCCAGCTTCTGCTAGACCCCAACAATGAGAAGGCACTAAGACTCTATACCCGTTTGCTCGCCAACCAGGGTGCCGTCTTTGATGATGGCTTGCTGGTAAGCGAGAAAGACGACGGGACATGGGCCGTGGAAGCGGTTATGGTACTGCCTTGCCCGTCTCATGTCGATTACGAGGCGATGAAGACATACTATACCGATCCTGAATTTTCGTTGAACAATTTGGGTGAAGGACTATACGGCTGGATGCAGAAAAAAGAGCGGCAATCCGAGGATGGAATGATGCGGATTGCCTGCACCGGATATGATCCATGGCTTATGAGCTGTTTTGTGCAGGTACCTGGAGGAGGAGCTAAGCCAGTCCGCAAGGGACGTTTGCGAGTTTATGCTAATGTGCCGTATGCCATTTACCTGAACGGTGAGCATGTGCGTGAACCGGAGCGCGAGCTTGTCTTGAAGGGCGGACTCAACCGGCTGATCGCGATCGTCCGCGGAACCGGCGGGGATATTGCCTTCGGCATGACCTTTCTGCACGCGGACGGGACGTACATGAAGGATCTGGAATACCGCATGACCCTGGATGAAGTCGAACCGAAATAGTCGAACGTATAGACGGTAGCGATATCGGTATGGAGCCAGATCAGATGAAACAAAATGGATATGGGGAGGACATTATGGACTGGAACGCTGTCATCGAACGAACCTTACACACAACGAAAGCGAATATCGCCCGGTTTGAACATCGGTTTCCGCATGTCGGAAACGGGGGCGGCAAGTATCAGCTGGTGAATCATACGGATTGGACGGAGGGATTTTGGCCTGGCATTCTGTGGCTGAGTTACGAGTACGGCAAGGATCCCTGCTTTCGTGAGGCAGCTATCCGATCTGTGCGTTCGTTTCAAGAGAGATTAGCGCAAAACCAAAAGCTGGAGCATCATGATATCGGCTTTTTGTATTCATTATCCGCTTTGGCGGAATGGTTCGTGGAACGAGACGAGACTGCCAAGAACACGGCGCTGCAAGCCGCAGATGCGCTCATGAGACGATGGAGGCCCTCGCTTCAGCTTATCCAGGCATGGGGTCCTGAACATGATCCCCAAAACGGCGGCAGGATCATCATCGACTGCCTGATGAATCTGCCCTTGTTATGCTGGGCCACCGAACAGACTGGAAATGCTGCATATGCCGATGTCGCACGCATTCACGCTGACAAAAGCTTAAAATTCCTGGTGCGTGGAGACGGCTCTTCCTACCATACTTTTTATTTTGATCTGGAATCTGGCGATTCCGTGCGAGGCGGGACGCACCAAGGATACAGGGATGGGTCTACGTGGTCGCGGGGGCAGGCTTGGGGCATTTACGGATTCGCGCTGGCTTACCGTTATTTCCAAGAGCCGCAATATTTGGACGCTGCCATTCGAATGGCGCGTTATTACATCGACCACCTTCCGGATGATCATGTCGTCTATTGGGATTTTGACGTCCCGGCATCGGCGCTGACGCCGAGGGACAGCTCTGCCTCTGCCATTGCAGCATGCGGGATTCTGGAAATCGCGGATCAGCTGCCAGGCGATGATCCCCGCAGGGAGCTTTTCATAAATGCCGTTCGGCGTTCGATGGTCTCGATGGTTAACGGTTATTTTACGGACGGTAATCCGGATGAAGAAGGTTTTCTGCGGCATGGTTCGTATTTTGTCAGGGGAGGGATCGCGCCGGACGATTTTGTTATATGGGGGGATTATTTCTTTCTCGAAGCGCTCATGCGTTTAAACAACGGACGGCCCGGTTATTGGTATGAATCTAAGAGGAACAAAGTGAAAGAATGAGTGCATAAAAAGTGAGAGACCCTGTGCCTTTAGAAATAGACAGGGTCTCTTGATACCATGAGCCCTTGCTGTGCAGGGCTTTTTTTGATTGTACAGGACATAGGTCAGCATTACCGATGAACACGGATTGGAAGCTGCGTCAACATTTGTCCTGCCGCAGACGGACTCAGGTTATCCTCCAGTTTAAAATCGGCAATGGGCTCAATATGCGGGAAGTAATCCATAAATCTGCTTATCGCAATGTTTGCCTCAAGTCGTGCTAGCGGAGCTCCCAGGCAGAAGTGTGCACCGTTACCAAAAGTTAAATGCTTTTTATTATTGGCGCGGTGGATATTCAAGGTGAAGGGATCCTCGAATACCTCTTCATCCATATTGGCAGCGCTCATCCATGCGACGACGACGTCGCCCTGCTTCAAATCCACGCCGAGTATATTGTTATCCTGTTTTACGGTCCGGTCCATTTTGGCAATGTTAAACCGATAGCGGAGCATTTCCTCTATGGCATTGGGAAGAAGCTCGCGATCGTCCCGAATTTCGCCATAAATTTGGTTGTTATCATATAAGAAGGAATAGAACGTATTGGCTAGCAGATGCGTCGTGGTTTCAATACCCGCACCGAGGATGAACATCGTTGTTCTGACGATCTCGTCATCCGATAATCGATCTCCATCCACCTCGGCTTGAATGAGGTCGGAGATGATATCGTCAGATAGATTTGCTCTTTTTTGGACGATATGAGGGTAGAGATAGTTGTAATATTCCTTGGCTGCTTGACGTTTCAGTTCCTGTACATCTTCCGAATGGTCTTTGGGCAAGGGGAGGAATAAATGGTTGACCCATTCCTTAAACAACAAGCGGTCTTCCGAAGGGACGCCGAGCAGATCGGCTATGACGATGGTCGGCAGCGCACTCGCGTAATTTTGAACGATATCAATGACATCGGCGTCTCCCATTTCGCTCAAAAGCTGGTCTGCAATCTCCTGAATGCGCGGTTCCCAGAGTTTTAAACTGCGAGGGGTACAAGCGGCGGAAATCAATGCTCGACTTTTTTGGTGCTCCGGCGGGTCGGATTGAAGGTTGATTTTACTCATCTTCTGACCTTCGGCATTGTCGGCACCAACGCTAATTGTCGTTCGAGTTCTTGCACTAGAGAAATATTCATGATCCTTGAGAACCCTCTTTACGTCATTGTAACGGAAGACGTTCCATGTATGGGTTGCCTGGTTATAAACGATGGGCTCATGCTGCAATTTGTGCTTGTACCAATCATAAGGATTGAATTCTTCGGTCGGTGAATGGAATTGCGTGATTTCCTCTAAAGAGATGATATCATGATTCATTACATTCCCTCCAATTCTAGTGTAATATACCATATGTTAATTTAACATAATGACACAGCTGGTCATAGTTTCCAATGACCCATGTCCAAAGTTCCGTTTATATTCTGCCTTGTCGGATTTTAGTAGAACATATACTCTAGAGGTGTGCTGCTTCGATGCAGCGATTTTGCCAAATCCGTTAACGAAAGGCCTGAGCCATCATGTATCTTGAACTTCTCATTCTGATCCAAATCGAAAAATCCCCGAAACATGGTTATGAAATAAAAAAAGAAATACAAAAGGATCTCGGTTATTTAATGGACGTCAATCACAATATGTTATATCCGACATTGCGAAAGTTTACGGATGAGGGGTTTGTACGCAAACATCGAAATGAGCAAGAAGGCAGACCGAATCAGTATATATATGAAATTACAGAAGCAGGCAGGGGGAAAATCGCCAACCTCATTAATGAATTCACCGAAAAAGATGCAAAACATCAAATCGAATTCATGGTAAGAGTGTCCCTGTTCGAGCGTATTTCTCAAGAGGACCGGATTCGAATATTACATAGGCGAAAGAAGGACTTGGAAGAGCTGCTGTCCGATATCGAGAGAAGACTGGATGAAGGTGGAGACGAGTTATTCCGGGAAGAGGTTCTGCAGTATTCGATCTCCCAGGTTAATGGAGAATTGACGTGGATTGATAAATTGATGCATAGCGTAACCTGATGGTGAAAACAGCATCCACCAGTTCTTTGATGAACTTGGCATCAAGTATGACGATTGCTATAGCGCAAGTAAAGAAGCCGTGATCTATCGGCTTCTTTACTTTTTTGTACCTTGCTTTTGCCGAGCGGCATGGCGTTAGTGCCGAAACGATGCCAACCTTAATCAAGTGTATGCTGCACAGCACAGATTCGATGAAGCTGAAGATTCAATCCGCATGGAAGAAGATAGCCGCCAAAGTTGAAGGGTAGCGGGCGCAATGGCTCAACGCGTTGGCTGACGCAGCCCGTCGCGGTTGATCAGGAACTGACGAGTATCCGCCTTTTTAAGGCGTTTTTTTATTAGTTCTGGGATTAGAATTCATCACCAACTGCTTTCATCACATAAAAATCTCCAAATCGTCCGTATATTCTGGACAAAAGAACCCACAATATGAAGGGCGTATAATAACTTTAGGAGGTACATGAATGGAATTCGAACAATCACAAAATCATCAAAACATGGAGACAGGTATGATTCCACCGCAAATGAACCATGGCGGTCATGAAATGTTTGATGTCCACGAAGTATTGGCAGGGGCAATCAACACCATGAACACGTATACCATACTGAGCGGGCATGTACAGGATCCGGAGCTTCGAGATATCCTGCAGCGCCAGAAGCAATTTATGACAGATGAGTACAACATCACCTTAGAGTGCTTTAAATCAGGACAAGATCCATCAAAGCCAACGCAAAGCTATAAAATGAAGCAGGGCAATGACTTTATTTACGGCATGAAGCCAGGCCAACCGAAAAAACCGATGCAGTCTACAGCCGAGATCAACGATGAAACCATCGCACTCAGCATGTTAAACGCAGTGAAATCGGGTGCTACGATGAAAACCAATGCTGCCATGGAATCTACGAATCCAGTCGTGCGCCGCGTGCTTGCCGATTCCCTTCCCAACTGCATAGAAATGGCTTATGAGATTTCGCTATATCAAAATAAGCATGGCTATTACCAAGTACCACAGCTGCCTCAGCAAGATATGCAGTACATGCAGAATAGTTACGGCACTGCCCCGATGCAGTCGCAAATGCCTGGCAAAATGGCCCCTCACTAATTACCAAAGCGCTTTGTCCGTATGGACATGGCGCTTTTTTAATTCTTCCCAAGGGAAGAGTAATACATAAACCTCCACACATTGAATATCAGTACATAAGAAGTCGCGATTCTTGCGGCTTTTTTTTGTGGAGGATCTTCTCACTATGTTAACAACTTTAAATAGTTTATAATGATTAGATAATAGTAGATATTTTAATCTATCAATATTTATAATAGACTATAATAATATGGTGAAAAATGACACAGAAAAGGTGTGTTTTCAGGGGACGCCTTGCTTTTTAATGAACTTTTTAGCAGGGACGCCTACTCTTTTTTCAAATATATGGGATAAGGAAGGTTTATAATGAGCAACATGGAGAAAAAAACAGATGTAATCTTAATTGGTGCCGGCGTCATGAGCGCAACATTGGGAGCCCTACTGAAAGAGTTAGTACCTGAATGGGAGATCAAAGTGTTTGAGAAACTTGCAAGCGCGGGGGAAGAAAGCTCCAATGAATGGAATAACGCGGGGACCGGCCACTCCGCATTGTGCGAGCTTAACTATACATCCGAAAAACCTGACGGATCTATCGACATCAGCAAAGCGATCAATATTAACGAACAGTTTCAGGTCTCAAGACAGTTCTGGTCTTATCTGGTAAACAGCAATCTGATTCGCAATCCGCAGGACTTTATCATGCCTATTCCTCATATGAGTTTAGTGCAAGGTGAAAAAGACGTGGCTTTTTTGAAAAAACGTTTTGAAGCGCTGTCAAACAACCCGCTCTTTCAAGGGATGGAATATTCCGAGGATCCGGATCAGCTGAAGGAATGGATTCCGCTTATTATGGAAGGGCGTACAACGAATGAGCCGTTTGCGGCAACCAAAATCGACTCCGGGACGGACATAAACTTTGGCGCTTTAACGCGCATGCTGTTTGACTACTTGAAGAGCAAAGGCACCGAGATTAACTACAAGCATAGCGTCAAGGGTATTAAACGTACACAAGATGGTTCGTGGAAAGTGAAAGTGCATGATATCCAGCAGGGTAAAACCGAATATCATACGGCCAAGTTCGTCTTTATCGGCGGAGGAGGCGGAAGTCTGCATTTGTTGCAAAAAACCGGTATTCCTGAGTCAAAACATATCGGAGGATTCCCGGTAAGCGGACTATTCATGGTGTGTAAGAATCCGGAAGTGGTAGCGCAGCATCATGCCAAAGTATACGGAAAAGCCAAGGTTGGCGCCCCTCCGATGTCGGTTCCCCACTTGGACACAAGATATATTGACAACCAAAAAGCATTGCTCTTTGGTCCGTTTGCCGGCTTCTCGCCCAAGTTCTTAAAAACAGGATCGAATTTTGATTTGATAAGTTCCGTCAAACCGAATAATCTTGTTACCATGCTTGCCGCTGGAGTAAAAGAGATGGCATTGACCAAATACTTGATCCAGCAAGTGATGCTTTCGAATGAAAAACGCATGGAAGAATTACGCGAGTTTATTCCTAACGCCAAAAGCGAGGATTGGGAAATCGTCGTGGCGGGCCAACGCGTACAAGTGATTAAGGATACGCCTAAAGGGAAAGGAACGCTTCAATTTGGGACGGAAGTGGTTAGTGCCGCAGATGGCTCGGTCGCTGCCTTGCTCGGTGCTTCCCCTGGCGCTTCGACAGCCGTTCACGTTATGCTTGAAGTATTAGAGAAATGCTTCCCGCAGCAGATGAAAGAGTGGGAGCCGAAAATAAAAGAAATGATTCCTTCTTACGGCATATCCCTTGCGAACAACCCAGCCCTATTCGAGGAAATTCAAGAATCAACTGCGCAAGCGCTAGGTTTAAGCTTAAAAGAACTCGTGTATAGCTAATACTAGACAGGTAAAAGCGGCAATTAAAAGACACATCGCGCTGTTACTGGATAATGCACTAATAAGGGTAATTCCATATACGTATTGGCCAAATGGCCAAAGATCCAAGCGGTTCATTCATTGAACCGCTTTTTTATGTTATTTAACTGTCAGGACATCACAGATAACAATATTTCGGATAATATTGAAAGTTTGCAGGATATTATGAATTGGCTAAGCCTCTTATAATAAAGTAAAGAAATTGATAACACTTACATAACGATCATAGGAGGCTTATCCATGAAAATTACCCGGCATCCGGAAAATCCGATCGTAGTGCCTGGACTCTACGACTGGAGAAAGGTGACGGTATTCAATCCGGCGGTCATTATCGATAACGGAAAATTCTATATGATTGAACGGACGGCAGGCTCCCTGACTCCCTGTAAAAACTACCTTGGTCTCCTGGAGAGCACGGACGGTGTGCATTTCACCCATGTGTTGGACGAGCCCGTCGTAACACCGGACCAGCTGGGATTCCCCTACGGCAGCATTCAGGACCCGCGGATCGTCAAGATCGACGACACCTTTTATTTGAACTATGCTTTGCGCCCATGCGCCATGAACTATTACCCGACGGGAGCTGGCATCCCTGGACGCTCGATTCCCGAGTATCCGGACGGCTGGGGAGATGAGGAAGGCCACTGGCTGACGCGCTCCGGGATATTGACCTCCAAGGATCTCATTCACTGGGAATACCTATGCGATACGACGCCGCTTGATATCAATGACCGCGACAACATTCTGTTTCCGGAGAAAATCAACGGCAAGTATGTGCTGCTTCGCAGACCGGAAGAATATGTAGGGGAGGAATATGGAACCGAAAAAGCAGCCATGTGGATCAGCTACTCCGACGACTTGGTGCATTGGGACGAGCCCAAGCTGCTGGCAAAAGCCGAAAACAACGACTGGGAGTACAAAAAAATCGGCGGCTCGACGCCTCCGGTACGAACAGACAAGGGATGGCTGGTGCTTTACCACGGCGTAGACCAAGATACGGTGTATCGCGTAGGGGCCTTGCTGCTGGATCTGGAAAATCCGGAAAAAATCATCGCCAGAACCCGCCGGTTCATTATGGAGCCGGAGACGTACTATGAGAAGTTCGGCTATCAGATTCCGAACGTCGTTTTCCCGACAGGGAATGTAGTCAAGGACGGGCTTCTCTATATCTATTATGGCGTGACGGATACGGCGATCGCGCTCGCAACGGTTCCTTTGGATGAGTTGGTAGATTATATTTTGAACGAACCGCAATAACGAAGGGTTAAGGCGTGGCAGAGTTAAAACTGGTTTCTCTGCCACGCTTTCCATATAATCCAACATGTAAGCGATACCATTAATTTGAAATTCCGTAAACTTAATGTCATTAAAATTAACGTTTGTTATGAAGTAGTATGTTTTATAAGTTCTCGCTATTCAAAATGACTTGAAAAAATTAGATGAAATCGTTTTTTTAATGGATATTGGGATTTAAAGTCCGCTTGTATAATTAATATATCTTATATTGTTAAATATAAGAACATAATATGTAACATATAAAGAGAGGGGTATAACAAATGAAAACGTCTAAGAAGCTTAGAACGATGCTGCTGACCGGAACAGCTGCGCTGCTGCTCATGTCAACCGTCGCCTGCGGCTCCGGAGAGAAAGATGCTGCAGAACCGGAAAAGGTTACCTTGAACATCATGCATCCATGGACATCGCCGAACGTGGATAACGAGGTGTACAAAGAGCGGATCGCTGAGTTCGAAAAACAGCATCCTGACATCATCATCAAACAGGACGGGGTAGCGGCAACCGAATATAAAACGAAGCTGCGCACGCTGGCTGCTGCCAACAACCTGTCGGATATCAATGTAGTATGGCCTGGTGCCGACCTGGCTCCTCTGGTTGCCGGGGATTTGCTGATGCCGCTGGATGACCTGATGGACAACTGGAAGGATATTTTGCCGGAGGACGCATTGGCCGGGTTTAACCAGAACGACAGTCAATTCGCCGTGCCGACCAAACAAACCTTCGTGGACATTATTTATTACAATAAAGAGATGTTCGCTGGGGTCGGTTATGACCAATTTCCGGCTACCTACGACGAATTCATTGATGCGGTGAAAAAGCTGAAGGAAGCCGGCATTACGCCGATCTCCTTGGGCAACAAAGAGAAATGGCCGCTTCAATCTTCCTTCTTGTCGATTATCGGGGACCGTTACGCAGGCAGTGACTTCTTGCAGAAAATTCTGAACAAGGAAGCCAAGTTTACCGATCCCGAATACGTGAAAGCGATTGCGGTCATCGATGAACTCGCCAAGCTGGGAGCATTCAATACGGATGCGAACAACATGGATTCCGTGCAAGGGCAGGACTACTTCATTCAAGGCAAGGCAGCCATGCATATCTCTTCTTCTACCGTTGACGGAAGAATCCGCATCAACAACGAGGAAGGGGACAAATTCGGCATTGCGCTCTTTCCGAGCGTCCCTGGAGGCTCAGGCGATCCGGTGAAAAGCGCGGGCGTCGTTCAGTACGGCATCGCCATTAAAAAAGGATTGAGCGATGAAAAGAAAGCGGCTGCCGAGGAATTTATCAAGTTTTTTGTCAATGAGGACTTATACAAAGATCTGATCAGTAAAGGCGTTGTCGTACCGGCCAACGTTGAAATTCCTGAAGATGCGAGTCCGTATCTCAAGGAAATGCTGGAGTTGACCAATAAGGGTACGGCACCGGTGTTCGACAGTGTCATTCCGACGCAAGTTACCGACGTCATGCAGAACGGATTGCAGGCTCTGACGATTGGCAGAGGTACGCCGGAGGAGCTCGCCCAAGAGGTGCAGGAAGCTTTCGACAGCATGAAGTAAGCGCGACGGATTTCCCTAAGTCAAGATCATGATGGCACAAAGAAAAACCCGGCAGCGGGTTTTTCTTATTAAAGGCAGAAAGAAAGGAGTTACGCCAATGCATACGCTTAAGCATACGAAATGGGCTATTTTCTTGGGCTTGGCGCCAGCACTCATTATATATATATGCATTGCCATATTTCCCATCGGCTTATCGGTCTATTATTCCTTGATGAACTGGGATGGGATCACCCCTATGCGTTTTATCGGGCTGGACAATTTTGTGGATATATTCAAGGACGATATATTTTGGCTGTCCGTTAAAAACAACATCATTATCATGTTTACGGGGATAGCGGGTCAGATTCCGCTTGGCCTGCTGCTGGCCTTGCTGCTGAATCGGGGACTCAAGGGCTCCAGTTTCTTCCGGACCATCGGATTCCTGCCCGTGGTCATTTCATCGGTCATGGTATCCCTGATCTGGGGCATGGTGTACAACACGGAATACGGGATGCTGAATAACCTGCTCGGCGTTTTGGGTCTTGAAAGCTGGCAGCAAAATTGGCTGGGCGATCCGTTCTGGTCCATGATTTCCATCAGCATCGCTTATATATGGCAAAACTGCGGATTATATATGATCATTCTATTAGCTGCACTTCAGAATATCCCCGATGAAGTCAATGAGGCGGCTGCCCTGGATGGGGCGACCGGACTAAGCCGGATCATGCGCATTACCATTCCGATGATCCGGGGGACATTGCTCGTCTCCGTTGTCTACAGCATCAGTAATTCCTTCCGCGTATTCGATCTGATTCAGATCATGACCGGCGGAGGACCGGCACATGCGACGGAGGTTATGACCGTTTATATGTATAACAACTCGTTTATGAATATGAGATTCGGCTACGGCAGCGCGGTATCCGTATTGATTCTGCTGTTTAGCCTTATCGTCATCACGATCGTCAATCGATTGGCGAGAGAAAAGGAATAGAAGGGAGAGGGAGGAGATGTACAGACAAACGAAATGGTTCCATTTATCGGCATACACTTTTTTGGGCATATTCGCTATTATTAATATAATCCCTTTCTTTTGGATGATCGTAGATTCGTTCAAAACCGAGCAGGAATATGCGGCGAACCCGTTCTCCATACCGACAGAGCTGCAATTCTCCAATTACGGGAAAGCGTGGGAAGTGGCGAATATGGATACCTACTTCCTTAACAGCATCATCGTAACGGTTGTATCGTTGGTCGTGACGGTCCTTCTCGGATCGCTTGCGGCGTACTTTTTAGCCCGGTTCAATTTTAAGCTGCGCGGTGCGACTTACGCGATATTTCTGCTGGGCATGGTCGTTCCGATCCATGCGACCTTGATTCCGATCTTCTTGATCATGCGGAATCTGCATTTGCTGGATACCCATTTATCGCTGATTCTTCCTTATACGGCCTTCCATTTGTCGTTGACAATCTTTATTCTGGAAGGCTTCATGAGAGGATTCCCGAAGGATCTCGAAGAGTCGGGCGTTATGGACGGCGCGGGCGTATTTAAAATTTTCTGGTCAATCATTTTGCCGATCACGCGTCCAGCCATTTCAACTGTCGTGATTTTGAACTTTATCTATAATTGGAACGAGTATTTGTTTGCACTCGTCTTGATCAGTTCATCGTCCCTGAAAACACTGCCGCTGGGTCTCGCCAACTTTGTCGGCATTGAGACAGCCAGCCTGACGCTGCAAATGGCGGCACTGACGATCGCGCTTATTCCGATCATTATTTTTTACTTGCTGCTGCAAAAGCAATTGGTTAACGGCATGACGGCAGGAGCAGTTAAAGGTTAAACTGGTTTCAATTCAACATCATGAGGACATCGAAAGAGGGAATGGACATGCGCAGCAGTTTTGGCTGGATCGGGAATTATGGTCTGAAACAGAAGGCTCTGGTCATTTTCCTCTTTTTTGTCATTCTGCCTACGCTTGGGGTCGGCGTCCTGGCCCAAGATAAGCTGAACGAAGTGCTGCGCAGCCAATTTATCCAATCAAGCCAGCGCAGCCTTGAGATCGTAACGAACCAGCTGGAAGAGCAAACGACCATGATTGAGGACATTGCCGATTATTTGATCCTCAGCAATGACATGCGCCAATACCTGCGCCTTGACCCACCGCCCGAGAGCGGGAGGGCTGAGCAGTTGAAGCAAAATCTCGAAGGATTTCTGACGTTTCAGTTAATGTCCAAAAACTATATCAAATCGATGTCGATCACCGGATTTAACGGCAATTCCATTGAGATGGGCGAGCCGATTCACGGCAACGAAGAGTCATGGAACCGGCTTGCGGACGAGCATAAAGGCGGGATCGTGTGGAGCAGTGGCTATCCTTCAACCAGCGGCTGGTATGGAGAAGTAAACCTCGTTTCATTGTTCCGGGTGCTGAATTCCTATGACGAGATCACGCAGCCGCTTGCCCGGCTTGTCATCCGCATGGATGAAGCCAGTATACTTAAACAGCTGCAGCGGGGGTTGACGCGGGACGAAGGCATGGTGTTTATTGTGGATTCGGAAGGTCAAATCGTACTGCCTTCCAAAGAAATGTTTCCCTTGAATATCGGCGATTGGGAAGCGTTTACGGATATCGTAACCGCAGGGACGATGGGGATTTCCACTTACCGTCACGACGGGGAAGCGTATTTGACCTTTCATCAACGAATGGAAAATACCGATTGGAATATCGTTTCCATGGTGCCCAAGGCTGCGCTTGATCAGGATATACGCGGCGTAAGAATCTTGATGCAGGTCATTCTTGTGGGGATCCTCCTATTGGGTTTATTGGCCTTGATCGGCTTCCACTATACGATTATCAGACCGATTCTGCGCTTGAAGATTGAGACCAATCGCGTAAAGCTCGGCGATTTCTCCGCGAGGGTACCTATTCGTTCCAAGGATGAGATTTCCGAGCTGAACCGCAGGTTTAACGATATGGTATCCACGATTCAGGAATTGATCGAGCATAAATACAAGCTGGAACTGCGGGAGCGCGAATCCGAGCTGCGTTTGCTGCAGGAGCAGATGGACCCGCATTTTCTCTATAATACGCTCGATATGATCCGCTGGACTGCCAGGCTGGAGAAGGCCAGCGAGTCCAGCCAGCTCATCGAAATTTTGTCTCGATTCCTGCGTTCCAGTCTGAACAATGGTCATTACGAGACCAGTCTCGCTAAAGAAATGGAGTTCGTACGCTCCTATTTGTATTTGCAGCAGAGGCGGCTGGGACAAAAACTGAAATACGCACTTTATATGGAATATGATCTGGCGAATTCGCTTACTTTGAAGGCTACCATTCAGCCTTTGATTGAGAATTTTCTTAAACATGGCATAGATCGGCGCGAGCCGGCAGCCAGAATATCGGTCATAGCGTATACGCGGGAGGATGAGATTTGGATCGACGTGCAGGATAACGGCCGCGGAATGGACGAGCTTACTTTAGAGGAAGTTCGGGAATCCCTTCGAAACGGGGTTCAAGCCGGTCGCAAACGAGGTGCGCTCAGCAACATTCATGAACGTCTATACCTATATTTCGGAGAACGCTACGGACTGGAAGTGATCGAGGCTTCACCTCAAGGAACCTTGATTCGCCTCAAGCTCCCATATTCTGAAACCTACGGTGGTGAATCGTACGATGCAACACGTGAAGACAGTAAAAATGCTGATCGTTGACGATGAACCCGTGATCTGTCAAGGCTTGCACTATACCATTGACTGGGCGGATTATGGAGTCGAAGTCGTCGCGGAGGCTTATGACGGCAATGAAGCTTTGCAGGTGGTGCAGGAACACGGGATTGATCTGGTTCTTACGGACATCCGGATGGAGGGAATGGACGGGCTTCAGCTTGCTAAGGAGCTGAAGCGCTGCCATCCTCAGGTTCGGGTCATCATGATCAGCGGTTATGAGGAATTCGAATATGCACGCCAAGCCATCAAGCTGGATGTAACCGATTACTTGCTGAAGCCCGTCGATATTGACGAATTGGTGGCGGCCGTGACCGGGATCGTGGAAGACATTCGCAGCAAGGATACCCATGTCAACAGTCCAACGAAGGATGCGGAGCTTTGGCTTTCCGAGATGGCCGCGCATTATGAAACTTCATTAGCCAAGTCGATACCTCCATATTTGTTAAACAGTGCCGAGTATAAACTCATAGCCACGCAGCTGGAGAAGTTCTCGAACCTTGCGGCTTCCGTGAATGAACAGGATTTTGTGAGACTTCAGCAATTGTGGCTGCATACGATACGCGAAAACCTGGAAGCTAGCGGCATCCGTCAAGTATCCGTGTTTGTGCATAAAAATTTGCTGTTGACCCTGCTGATGACGGATCAACCGCGCCCGAAGCGGCAGTGGGATGAAATTCTGCAGGCGATGCTGGATGCTTGGCCGGAAGAGCATCGCATGTATGGGGCGGTATCGGATGCTTACGCTTCCCTGGACCAAACGGCAACCATATGCGCCGATGTGCGCGCGTTACTGCCTTATTATGCCTTGGAGCATCGCTCCTTGCTGGATCGCGAATATAAGGCCAAGGCGGATTTCGGCCGGGCATTGCATGATTTCGACAGTGCCGACATGGTATCGAAACTGTCCGTGGCATTATTCAAGCAGGATGCTGATATGCTGGAAGAGCTTGTCGACGGCATGTTCCGATTATTCCTGGATCAGCGCTACCTGTTGACGGATATGGTCAAAGTGTGTGATGAACTATCCATCATGCTGCGGCAGCGACTTCGTCAAAGCGGCCTGACCCAGCTGGAGCATGGCCTGGAGAGGGCGATCGACCTGGAGGTGTTCAATCATCCCGATGCGATCCGGCAGGCGATATCCACGGAAGTGTTTGACCTGCTGCAGTTGATCGACAAGGTTGGCATCGACAGATCGTTCTGGATCATTGAGAAGGCCAAGAAGTATATGGCGGATCATTATCTGAGCGAACTGAAAGCGTCGGAAGTGGCAGCGTATTTGAAAATTACGCCGAGCTACTTCAGCAATATTTTCAAACAAAGCACGGGAAAAAGCTTCAGCGAATACATGAACGAATTGCGCATCAACGAGGCAAGAAAGTTGCTGCTGACGACGCAGGACAAGGTGTTTGAGATTGCCGACCGCGTCGGCTACAAAGAATACAAGTATTTTGTATCCGTCTTCAAACTGTACACGGGCATGACGCCCAAGAAATATCGGGTCTTGAATATCAAAGAATGATTATAAGCATGACGACCAGGATGGAAGGAGTATGGGGAATATGGAGAAATATCGTAATGCTGCGCTCCCCGTAGACGAGCGTGTTGAGGATTTGTTATCCAGAATGACGCTGCGAGAGAAGGTCGGGCAGCTGAATCAGCACTTGTACGGCTGGATGGCTTATCGTCGAAGCGAAGGAACCGAAACGGAGTTTGAACTGACCGACTTATTCAAGGATCATGTCGAGTGGGGAGCCGGAATGGGAGCGCTGTACGGACTGTTCCGGGCGGATCCCTGGTCCGGAGTGACTTATGAGAACGGGGTTCCTACGCGAGACAACGCGAAGGTGGCAAATGCCATCCAGCGCTATGTGATCGAACACAGCCGGCTGGGCATTCCCGTCCTGCTCTCGGAGGAATGTCCTCATGGCCATCAAGCGCTTGACGGAACGATTCTGCCCGTCAATACGGCCATCGGTTCCACCTGGAATCCCGAATTAATTGAACAAGCCTATTCCCAGGTAGCCTCCGAGATCCGCAGCCGAGGCGCGCATTTAGGGTTGGTCTCGGTATTGGACATCCTGCAGGATCCGCGGTGGGGACGCTCCGAGGAGTGTTACGGAGAAGACCCTTACTTGGCTGCGCGAATGACGGAAGCGGTTGTGTTTGGCATGCAGGGAAGAAACCTGGAAGAATGGAGTAGTCCGAATAAGGCAGCTGCCGTGCTCAAGCATCTGTGCGCACAGGGAGCAGGGCAGGGCGGTCGGAATGCCGGCCCGGTTCCCGCAGGCGAGCGGGAACTGCGGGAAATTCACCTGCCTGCCGCGGAGGCTGGGATCAAGGCAGGAGCGGCTGGTGTCATGGCGGCCTATAATGAACTCGACGGCATTCCGTGTCATGCCAATGATAAGCTGTTAACCGGCATTCTGAGAGATGAATGGGGATTTGATGGAATTGTCATGGCGGATGGAACGGCCATCGACCGATTGGTGTCCATTACGGGAGACTATGAATCGGCAGCTGCGCTTGCCCTGTCATCCGGGGTAGACCTAAGCCTGTGGGACAAGTCGTTTACGACGCTTGAACAAGCGGTGAAACAAGGGAAGGCCGATATGGAGAGCATCGACCGCGCGGTTGGACGAGTGCTTGGACTGAAATTCCGATTGGGGCTGTTCGAGCAGCCGTACGTTGACGAGAGCTTGGCTGCTTCGACCGTGAATAATGCAGCCGCCAGAGAGTTGAACGTTTCCGTCGCGAGAGAAGCGGTTGTATTGCTTAAGAACGACAAAGACGCACTGCCGCTGAGTGGCGGCAGCATCAAACGACTGGCGGTTATCGGGCCTAACGCGGACAGGCTCTACAACCAGCTTGGGGACTACACCAGCGTTCAGCGTGAGGGCAGCGGAGTCACGGCGCTTCAAGGCATTCGGATGGCTGCACCCGCAGGTACAGACATCGTCTTCGCTCCCGGATGCAGCGTCCGAGGCATGTCCACGCAGGGCTTGCCTGAAGCGATCGAAGCCGCCCGTTCCGCGGATGCGGTCGTGCTCGTGCTTGGCGGCAGCAGCGCCCGGCAATTCGGGGACGCATTCGATAATAACGGCGCAGCGATCGTAGCGGAAGGGGATCCGACGGAGATGGATTGCGGCGAAGGTGTCGATCTTGCCGATCTGCGATTAGGCGGCAATCAGGAACAGCTGGTACGTGAAATTCACGCCATCGGTAAACCATTGATTACGGTACTCATTCAGGGACGTCCGCTGGCCATCGGCGAGGTGGCTGAGCTCAGCGATGCCTTGCTGTGCGCTTGGTATCCCGGCAGTGAAGGCGGCCTTGCCATCGGAGAGATCCTGTTCGGCCAGGTGAACCCGAGCGGCAAACTGCCCGTTTCGATCCCGCGCTCCGTGGGTCAATTGCCGGTTTATTATAATCAGAAAAATGCAGGGCGCCCTCGCCCTTATGTCGATATGCCGTCCAAACCGTTATATCCGTTCGGATTCGGCCTCAGTTACAGCACGTTCGAATACGGTTCTCTGACCATCTCGCAGAAAGATATGACGCTTGAAGAGCTTCGATCCGGAGGTCGTGTCGAAGTGTGCGTGGAGATGAAGAACACCGGAAAGATGAAGGGAGACGAAGTTGTACAGCTCTACATACAAGCCGATCAATCAGGGATAACCCGCCGTTTACGGGAATTGAAGGGATTCAAAAAGGTAGCGCTGGAGCCTGGTGATGTAACCACCGTCACGTTCGAGCTCGGCTTCGAGGAGTTGGCTATTTGGAATCGAAACATGGAATTCGAAGTGGTCCCTTGCAGAGTTAGCCTCGTTGTTGGCGGGCACTCGGATTGGGACACCGGTGTTGTTGAGTTGAAGATAAAGGCCTGATCGTAAGCCTCTGTCAAGGGGTTTGTGTACATGTCTAAACGATCATATTTTTGGAGACAGCATTCCATGCTGTCTCTTTTCGTTGTGATCATCCTTTCGTTGACATTAAAAAAGAATAGGGATATCATTAAAGAAATCACGGAAAATGTTATCGTTTTATTATTTTCCGGACAAGGAGGTGTACCTATTGAGAGAACGAATTGTCGAAGCGGCAAGCAAGGAAATTAGGAGAAGTGGATTGCGATTTACGATGGGTGAGCTGGCCAAACAGCTGGGGATGAGCACAAAGACGCTGTACGGATACTTCCCTTCGAAGGATGTACTTATTGCAACGATTCTTCATAAGGCCATTGTCGAACTTCAAGAAAAAGAAAAGGACATCATGGGTAATCCTGACCTGACTACACTCGATAAACTTAAGCGATGCCTCATCCTTATCCCGACTGATTTTCAGTTTATCGAGCTGAATCTCATAACCGAGCTTCAGCGTTATTATCCTGATCAATGGAAGACGCTGGATCAATTTCTGAATAAGCAATGGGACAGCATTACTGAACTATTTCAGGAAGGAATCAATCAAGGATGGTTACGCCCTTTTAATACCAAAATATTTATTGATTTGTATGTAGGAGGTCTTTATCGATTAATTGAGGATTCGACTGAGAATAAAAGCAGCATTACGCTTCATGAGGGTCTGCGGGATATGGGTGAGATCCTTTTATCCGGTATTATCAAGAAGGAAGGCTGATCAATCATTAGTTCATTAAGGAGAAGAGAGGGTATTATTTGAGTAAAACATTAAAAGGGCTCTTTTTATTTACGGATATCGGATTTATCTTGTATTGGGTCGTCACCGCACTAGCATTAATTCCCAAGGAATATTTATATCAGGATTATACCAATGAGCTGTTAGTGGTTTGGAATTGGTCGTTCTTCCCGCTGGATATACTCATTTCCATCACCGGGATATACAGTCTTCACCTACATAAACACATGAATGTAAAGTGGAGAAGCTTTGCCTTAATATCGCTTATCCTGACATTTTGTTCCGGGCTGCAGGCGATCGTTTTTTGGATCATGAAGTCCGATTTCGACATCATGTGGTGGGCGCCTAACCTGTACCTCATGTTATATCCTTTGTTCTTCATCCCAAAACTGCTTGAGACCAAGGAGCCGCGTTAATTCGTGGCTTTCTTGATTTTTGTTTCACTGTATCGGATGAGTATTCGATAAAATTCTCTACCGACATATTCTGAGCGCAAGCGAAAAAAAAGGGCTAAAGGACCATACGGTTCGTCTAACTTTAAGTATTTTATACACGGGAAATTCTTGAGGTACATGGTAAACTCAATAGTGGATCCCCCATTTTCTGTAATAAAGCAGAAACTTGATTGGAATGAAACGATGTTTCTGTATAAAGAGAGGAGGAAGATATCCTATATCATGGCAAAAATGCCCGCATGAACCTTATTATTAGTACGTATTCGGGGGCAGTCCAATTTGATTCCTACTATTAATGGAGGTGTATTGATGGTTGACGTTCAAGGGTTGAGGCATATGAAAAGGCACTTAAAAATTCTCACGTCCGCAATACTTGCAGCTCTCGTGTTTTGTATGTCCGGATTACCCGCATTCGCGGCAACTCCTGAGAAAACGCTCAACGCTTCGGCAACGCTTGCCTACAATTTAAAGGGACTTAATCATAACGTGGCAGTTCAAAAGGCTTATATCGCGGATAAATATCTCTATGTCACACAGCGGTCGAAGGGAAATTGCTATCTTTCAAGACTGCTCATTAACGGGAAAGACGCTACTTATGTAGATGAAATGACCGTCACGAATACCGGCCACTGCCAAACGCTGGATATGTATACGTACAACGGCATCAATTACTTTTATTTCAGTTCGAAGGCAGATCCTTCAACGGACTATTACTGGTCGCTGCAGGTAGCAAGACTTCAATATTCGGCTGGCAAAACCGTAGATTATACGGATTTGCATCGTTTCACCTACATGAATTACGCCAATAAAACGGGAGCAAGGCTAGGCGAGACCTACCGTGTGGATGGCGGCGGCAACAGTACTCATACGGTGTTCCGCGTACAGACAAAAGAAGGGACTGTAACTTGGTCCATTTATGACACGGTCGCACTCAATAAGCTGCTGGACAGCAATGAACAGGTGAGGATGGACAGCGCAGCTGCAGTTAACGCCGCCGTCAGCAGCTTTACGCAGTCGGGCAGTGCAATCGTAAGGCCGAACGGCTCCTTCCAGGGGGCAGATATGCTGGGTCAGACGAAAATCTATACATCAGGCGGTGCAGAAGGCGACATCCCGCAGATTGCCATGATGACCAACGCAGGGACATACAAAACCCTCGTGAAAATCACCAATGTGGGGAACCATGAAATCGAGGGAGTGCAGACAAAGAACAGCAACGTTTATTTTACGATCGTTACGGACCCGGTAAACAAAAAAGATACGCAAAAAGTGTATTACGTTCCGGACAGCATATTTAATTAACTTCCACGCAGGTCAGGCGCTGAGAATGGTAGCAACAGTAAAAGTAGCTTAGTTCGGCATTCGACAATGAAAGGGAGATTCGTCCATGAAAAAGAGCGTCATCTCATTTATCGCTTGCCTGTTGTTTGTTCCCATGTTTACAACGGGGGTGCTGGCGGCTGAAAAAGGACAAGGCAAAGAAGTAAGCATAACGGTGATGTCTTACAACATCCATCACGGGGTTGGATTGGATGAGCAGTTAAGCCTGCAAAGAATTGCCGATGTCATCCGTGATTCCGGCGCAGAGATTGTCGGCCTTCAAGAAGTGGACCGGTATTACGGGGAACGAAGCGACTTTCAAGACCAGGCGAAGGAACTGGCGGGTTTGTTAGGATATCACTATGCTTATGGTGCCAATCTTGATTTGGAGCCGGAGGATGGACAGACGAACAACCGTCAGTACGGAACTGCCATTGTTAGCAAGTATCCGATCCTTCGATCCGAGAATGTTTTGTTAAGCAGCTTCGGGAAGGAGCAGCGCGGTGTACTGCACGCTGTCGTAAATCTGAAGGGAATCCACGTGGATGTGTACAATACGCATCTTGGACTGGATGTCACCAGCAGAACGGCACAGGCGCAGGAAATCATTGACCTGGCTTCTGCCTCTGAGGGACCAGCGCTGCTGATGGGCGATTTTAACGCGGAACCTGACAGTTCAGAGTTTAAGCTGCTGCTCGACAGCGGTTTATTCGTGAACAGCTTTCAGGGAATAGACGATGCCTATACGTTTCCTGTAATTAATCCGTCGGCAACAATCGATTACATTCTGACCTCTCCAACTGTTCAGCATTCGAATCAGCGCGTGATCCATACGGAAGCTTCGGATCATCTGCCTATCGCAGCCGATGTGTCATTCCAGCGTTAAGACCATAGGATAGGCATAAGATGAGGTCCAAACATGATTTAAGCAGGACATAACAATGATCAAGAGGCTACCGCCAGGCATTTGCTTGGGGTAGCCTTTTTCGTATCGGGAGATGAATCGATATTCTTCCCTTTACAGTTTTTTTACCGTTCTGTCTATATCCACAAAATAGGTTATGCTACGATACAAGCACAAGGAGGGAGCGTGCATGATCACTTGGAGATTACCGCTGGTTGCATTGATGTGCTTGAGCATAACCGTAACAGGGTGCATGCAGGGTGGCAAAGGGCAGGGCTCTGATCGTCTATTTTCGCACTCAACGGCATCGGATATGTCTGGTGCCGAAGAAAAGACAAAGCTGAGATTCTGGTCAACGGGGCGCCATGACGCGAATTATATCAAAGAGGTCATTCATCGTTATAACCAAGAGAATTCCGATCTTATTGAGGTTGAGATGACGGTTATGGCAGATGATTTTGCCCAATCGCTTGATTTGTCATTTGTGAGTGAGCAATCCCCTGATATCTTCACCCCGATCGATCTTGCTGAAATGACTCGAAAAGGCTATGTAGAGCCATTAAACGAATATTTAACGCCCGAGATCAGAAACAGGTTCGGGAAGCAAGCCTTCATCGAAGGATATAATGTGTTTGATCCATTCATATACAGTCTTCCTAACAGCGGATCAACCTTGCGGCTTATTTATAATGTGGAGCTGTTTGAGCGGGCCGGCATAACTTCACCTCCGAAATCGCTTGACGAGTTGGTGGAAGCGGCGAGCCGGATTACCGAGATTGGAAAAGCGGATGGCGTTTACGGTTTTGCTCTACCCTATAAAATTCCTGCCAGCGCTCTTGGCCGGTCAGCCGTTCCGATTGCGGAAATAAGCGGAATCAGCGGCGATGGTTATGACTTTTCAACAGGCAACTATGATTTTACGGGGTTTATACCGATTATTAGCGCGTTCCGGACCATGGTGGAGAACGGCAGTACGCTGCCGGGATCAGAATCCCTGGACATCGATCCGCTGCGGGCGCAGTTTGCCGACGGGAAGATCGGGATGTATCTGTCCTATTCTTCGGAACCCAGCATTTATAAGTTTCAGTTTCCGGCCAAGATCAAGTGGGGAGCTGCACTTCCCCCATCGATTGACGGAACCTATAAAGGAGTGATCAATCAGGGAGTTGGAGCGACAAGGTGGTTATCGATTAGCAGCCAGTCGAAGCACAAGGAGGAAGCTTGGAAATTTCTCCGTTATATGTATAGCGATGAAGTGCTGATCGGGTATCAGGAAGCCGGACTTGGCATTTTATCTGTGGATGCGGTAGCCGCTAAAGCCAGGAAACCCGATATCGACGGTATCACCGGCTTTTTTCCAGGTGATTATGACGGGATATGGCCTGCATCGCCGCAAGGATTCAAACCAAAAGGAAAGGAGTGGGAGGACGAATTCGTCAAGTACATCATGATCGGCGGAGATCTTGATCGGTTGGTTGAGGATCTGAACGCGCGTTACAACGCAGCATTAGATCAGGAACGGGCCGCCGGCAGAGTGAATACGCAAGCTATACCGTCATTTGATCCGCTACATCCTCAGGATGTCTCATGGCAAAGTGATTGATCTACTATTACGGACAACTGCAGCCACAGCCGAAACTTAGAGACGGAGGATGTTGATCTATGCTCTACCGATTATCGTTCAGACGCCGAATCTGGATCGCGTTTATGCTCATTGTCATCTTTGCGGTTACTACCGCAGGCGCGTTAAGCTACATGATCGCGGAGGAAGTTGTGAAGGACAATGCTTATCAGCTAAGTCAGGAAACGATTCATCAAACTTCGAAGGTGTTAGATGAGAAGCTGAATCATATCACACAAGCGGTTTACTCGATGATGGTCAATACCGCATACCGAAGAGCGTTAGGAATGGACAGCAGTTACTCGGAGGCGGAGAATTATTATACACATCTGTCCGGGCTGCAATCGACTTTTGTGCAGACCAAGCTGTATGAACCTGTTATCGATTCTATTCTTATCGCCACGCGTGAGGGTGACTATTACCAGACAAGTCAGCAGCGTAACTTCTCCCATTCGTTCTATGACTCGGAGCTGTATACGCTTATCAAAAGCGAGAAGCGCAAATTATGGGTGGCCGGTCATGAGGACAATTTCTTTTCCAGCAGGGAGAACGTCATTTCCTTTGTGATGGAGGGCATACCCTCCCATTACATCGAGGATATTTTCGTTGTAGCGAATATCAAAATCGACTCGATCCGATCCTTAATTGCCTCGGAGGATAAAAATCGCAAACAGTTCCATCTCTTGGCCTCATCCGATGGGAGCGATGTGCTGTTAAACGATTCTATCATTGCGGATACGCTGAAACATGAGCCTAAATATAGGGAGGCCTTAACAGCTGAGCAGGGAAGCTTTGAGTATTCGGATCAAGGTTATGAGTACCTGGTTAACTTTACCAAGCTAGGTGGAGTGAAGGAGTGGACGTTATTCAGCTTCCTGCCTAAATCGGAGTTGATGAAGAAGATGGACAGCATCAAGCTGACCATTCTCGGAGTTATTACGGGATGCTTGCTCGTGTCGTTTGCTTTTGCCAATATGCTAACCCGTTTGCTTATAAGACCGTTAAGCCACCTGCAATCACTAATGAAACGGGTGGAGATGAACGATCTTAACGTACGTTATGAAAGCGAATACAATGATGAGATTACGCAGGTCGGTTATCGCTTTAACCGGATGCTGGAAGAGCTTAATGAAATGTTTGACGTTGTGAAGCAGGCAGAGAAGGATAAACGCCAGTCCGAGATGAAAGCCCTGCAAGCTCAAATTGATCCTCATTTTCTATATAACACGCTTAACACGGTTTACTGGAAGTGCCAGTTGAATCAATTGGAGGATGTGCAGGAAATGGTGCTGTCCTTATCACAGTTGTTTCAGCTCGGCCTCAATCGCGGCAATGAGATGACGACGCTTGAACATGAGCTGCTCCACGTGGAGCAGTATTTAAACATTCAGCAGAAATGCTATGAAACGCTGTTTACCTACACCATCGAGGTTGATCCCATAGTGGATATGCAGCACCCGATCTTAAAAATCATGCTGCAGCCGCTGGTTGAAAATTCAATCCTGCATGGCTTTAACGATCGTAATGAGGGCGGGTTCATTCGGATTCAAGTGAAACAGGATAGCACCTATCTGTATTTCAACGTGGAAGATAACGGTATGGGGCTGAACGAAAAGAATCCAGCTGATCCACTTCTTCGACAACCGGCATCCTCTACTACATCGGGTTATGCGTTAAATAATGTCCGATTGCGATTACAGCTTCAGTATGGAAGCTCGGCAGATTTGTACATGGAAAGCGAACCTAATGTATGTACCCGAGTTTCGATTATCATCCCCCGTTACCCACGACTTGAAGGGAGTTGACTAAAAGCAGATGAGCGCAATAACGACAACGATTTGCTTTATAGATGACATTCAGAGTGTCGTCGATGGCGTATCCAAGCAAATCAACTGGGAACGTCATGGGATAACCGTAAGCGGAACGGCAATCAATGGAGAAGACGGACTCATGTTGATCACCTCGTGCAAACCGGATATCATCGTGACCGATATTCGAATGCCGAAGCTCGATGGTCTGGAATTGACCCGACGCGTCAAAGAGCTGCTGCCTCGCAGCAAAGTCATATTGATGACAGGTTTCAGCGATTTTGAATATGCCAGGCAAGCGGTTCAGCTTGGGGCGTTTGACTTCATAACGAAGCCCTTTTCACTAGCTCATATCGAGGAAATTGTTGTAAAGGCCAAAAAAGAAATTGAAGCGATACGAAACCAAGAGGATCATATCGCTGAATTAGAGCAGCGGGTTCAGGAGAGTATGCCGTTCCTGCGTCAGGAATTGTTCACGTTATTGTTACATCATAAGGTGGATAAACAGGAGGCGGAGCAGCGGTGGGAATATGTAAAGCCGGATTTAGAGTCCAGGGATCTGCTCGTCATGATTCTTGAAATCGACGGATTTGCTGACAAGCACCGAGAGTCACCGATGAATGAAATAGAGCTCGCCCGGTTTGCATTGAAGAATATTACGGAGGAGACCATCGCTTTGTATACAAAGGGGATGGTATTCCGGGATTCGGCTAACCGCCTGGTAGCGGTGTTGAATACACCGTTATCAGCTCCAGCGGCAGTCATAGCAGAAGCGTGCTGTCAGCATGTTAGATTATATACTTCATTAACGACATCCATCGGAATTGGCAGACCCGTAACGTATATCCATGAACTGTACTCATCGTATGATCAGGCTTTGCATGCCCTGTCATACCATTTCTATACCGGAGGCAACGCGGTGATTTCATATGAAGATATAGCTAATACAGAAATGTCCTTGCCGCGCAGTATACGGACCGCAGAGCAGGAAATGGTATATGCCTTACAATCCGGAAACGTCGACCAAGCCTTACTGACGCTCGATCATATCCTGAATGAGTTTACGGACAGGTCGCCGCTTCCCAAGCCGGAATACTTCATCAGCCTCTACTACGAGCTGGCGTACATGATGCTAAGGGCGATTCAAGATAAGGTACCGATGAATGAACTGTCCGATTTAAACATGATCGTTCGGGAAGGGCGGGTCAGCTCGGAGAGGTCCTTAACGGACATGAAGAAGATTCTGCATAGCATCGTGACGCTAGGCTGTGAACGCATCGAGAATCAGAATCGCTCCGCCGCCGCAAAAATCATCCAGGAAGCCATTCACTATGTGAAATCCAATCTGGATCAGGACCTCAGCTTAAGTGCTTGCGCGAAGGCAGTTCACTTGAGCCCGAGTTATTTTGCCAGCTTATTCAAGAAAGTGGCGGGAATGGCATTTAGCCAATTTGTTACTCAAGAACGGATGGAGCTGGCCAAGCGGCTGCTCTTGGAGGATCGGCAAATCCAGGAGATTGCGGATTCGCTAGGTTATGTAGAGCGGCGGTATTTTACCGACGTGTTCAAAAAATATACGCAGATGACACCATCGGAATTCAAGCAGGCGCACATAAGAAACAACATTTCATTGTAATAGGAGGGATATCGTGACTACCCGCATAGAGAATGACATTGACTGGCCAGTGTTTATGTCAAGACACGATATGTTGTGGACGACGCGTCCGATCAGCTGGGATGAAGGGGCTTTTCTTGGAAACGGCACGCTCGGAGCGATGATCTATAGCGAAGAACATCGGGATAAACGGAATGTGCTGCGTTTTGTGCTTGGACGTTCCGATATAATCGCGTCACGTCCGGGTGAACAGGCTTTCCCGGTACGCGTACCTATTGGCGAGCTTGCATTAGAGCTGGAGGGATGGATTTATCAGCCCTTTGAAATGCGGGTGGAATTATGGAACGCGGAATTGAGGGCGGTTATACCGACAACAAAGGGAGAAGTCAGAATTCGTGCGTTTGTGCATGCATTAGCTCCCGTACTTGTCGTGGAGTTGGATGCAGATGAAGGTGAACGCGATGCGAAGCTGAAGTGGTACGCCTATTCGGAGGTTGATCCTATTTTGAAGAATGCGGACGGGATAAATCTCAACCAATATTTACCTGAAACCACCGTTCGGCATATAGAATCCGATGAGGTATCGATCGGCATTCAGGAATATGGAAGCGGTGAGGGCTGTACTACGGCATGGCTAACTCGTCGTCCTGACCAGTCTGAACAGGAGTCGGGAAGCTGGTATCGGCAAATCTGTATCTTAACCGTGATGAATGGCGTGGACGACTCCGTTCGTGACCAAGCGGTACGGGAGCTTCGGTCTGTGCCGTGCCCAACCTCAGGATGGGAAGCCTGGATTCATGCCCATCGCAGGTGGTGGCATCATTACTATCCGGAAAGCTTCATTTCGATACCGGATACGCAGTTGGAAAGCTTTTACTGGATACAGATGTATAAGCTGGCTTCTGCGACCCGTGGGGACTCATACCCTATCGATAATCAAGGTCCGTGGCTCACATCTACGCCATGGCCTGGATTATGGTTCAATATGAACGTGCAGATGAGCTACTCTCCGATTTATACGGCGAACCGCCTCCATCTGGGCATGTCGCTGATTCGTTCCCTGCAGGAGCATCAGGACCAACTGATCCGTAATGTTCCCGAAGCTTACCGTGCAGACTCGGCAGGCCTCGGTCGAAGCTCAAGCTATGATCTGGACAGTCCGGCCACGGATGAGGTGGGGAATTTAACTTGGGTCATGCATAACGCTTGGCGTCATTACCGTTATGCCATGGATGATCATCTGCTGCGAAGCTTGGTATATCCTCTGCTCCGGCGCAGTGTGGGTTTATATTTGCACCTTCTTGAGGAAGGGCAGGACGGCCGTCTTCATTTACCTCCCACAATCTCACCGGAATATGGGTCCTTTAAGCAGCTAAAAACAGCCGATTCTCATTATGATTTAGCGCTGCTGCGCTGGGGATGTGAAACCTTAATCCGCATGACGGATCAGCTTGGTGTTCATGATCCGCTGCACGATCGCTGGCGTGAAGTCCTTGAGCGATTGGTACCTTTTCCGGTGGATTCATCCGGATATATGATCGGCGAGGGACAGCGTATGGAATTCGGACACCGCCATTTCAGCCATATGTTGGCGGCCTTTCCACTGCATATCGTCGGTGATACCGAAGAGGAGAAGGCGCTGATTCTTCGCTCGCTCCGGCATTGGATCGGCCTTGAAGGAGATTTGCGCGGATTTAGTTTCACCGGAGCCGCCTCCATCGCAGCCAAGTTAGGTTTAGGAGATGAAGCCCTCGCGTATTTGCGGAGTTTAATGCATCTCATTAAGCCGAACACGATGTACAAAGAAGCGGGACCGGTTATCGAAACGCCGCTGGCCGGGGCGGAATCGATCCATGACATGCTGCTTCAGAGCAGAGGGGAGCGGATCTATGTTTTCCCTGCAGTCCCTAAAGAGTGGCCGGAGTCGGTATTCCATCATCTGCGGACAGAAGGAGGCTTCCTTGTTAGCGCTGTTCGGGAAGAGTGGCGCACCGCTTGGATACATATTTGCAGTCTTGCCGGAGAGCCCTGCCGGATCGTAACAGATATGTCCACATCTGCGGAAGACGGCCTGTTTATTGACATCGGGGGAATCTCCAGGAAGTGTCCGATCCAGGCAGATGGGACGATCGATCTGGCTCTGAAGCCTGGTGAGGAAGCTTACATTTACAGGGCCCGTTGGAGCGGATCCACTCGATTCCGCATCTCGCCTGTCCCTGCTGAGAAGCGCAAATGCAATCTGTTTGGCAGTCGTAAACCATGGAGATTGTATGGGGTTCCCCAATAATTCGTAGTTATTCGTAAAACCTGCACCCGTTCTTGTTTTTAGAGCAGCCTTATCCCTATGAAGGCTGCTCTTGTTATCACAAAAGGCTATAAGGAGGAAAATCACATGTTCAGCATCCTTCGTAAATATAACCGCAGCGTCATTGTGGCATGGCTGTTCTCTTATGTCACCGTATTAATGGTGCCGATTCTGATCAGCTTCGTGCTGTATTCATTCTCATACCATCAAGTGAAGAGCGAGACCAATCGGGCGAACGAATTGCTTCTTCAGCAGATGGAAATGTCCATTGACAGCAAGCTGAAGAGTCTGGAGCGATTAAGCCTGGAAATTGCGTTAAATAAGGGGATATCGGCATTCTCCAGCGTGGAGTTACCGATTCGTGATCCTCAGTATTACGATGTGTTCAACATTTCGGAAAGCCTGCGAACTTATAAAAATGCAAACGATTCGATTGAGGATATTTACGTGATGTATTTGAACAGTGATACGGTGATTTCGACGTATGGTCATACGAGCGGCAGAGGGCTCTATCAAAAGCTGCGGCAGAATGACGAACCCTTCTATGAGAAGTGGATGGGATTGTTCGAGCAAAGATATGTAAACGGTTACAAATCGATGGAGTTTCAAGATGGTCTTCAAAGCTTCCCGGTGGTCGTATTTGCACATTCCCTCGTATTTAATTCACCGGCCCAGCCCCCGGCTGTTGTCCTGTTCTTGATCAAGGATTCGAAACTAATCGAGAGCGCTCCCCGGCAAAAGGATGCGAGTATGTTCATTATAGATATGGATAGCCGGTATATCGCTGCATCAGGACAGGATCCGGCTGTACCTGCTGGTATAAGTTATGAGCAGCTGGAAGGCGATAGCGGAATGATCTATATAGGCTCGGACGCGGAGCAGTTCGCGGTTTCCTATATCACGTCGCAAGTAACCGGATGGAAATATGTATCCGTACTGCCAGCGGCATTATTCAATGAGAAAATGAAAGACTTACGCCAACTGACATGGATCAGCATCGCCCTGAGCTTATTAATTGGAGGTATTGTTACGGTTTTGTTTTTACGCAGAAACTATATGCCGGTTCAAGTGATGCTGCAAAGTTTATCCAAAAAATTCGGACTGAGGTTTGACGGGGGAGCCAATGAATACACGTTCCTGCAGGGGACGATTCAGCAATATTTTCATGACAAGGCAGATATGCAAACGGCGCTTCACAAGCATCGCAATACAATACGGGCGCATTTGTTGCGGCGACTCTTAAAGGGATACGCCGATCATGATCAGTCTCTCCATACAACGCTGCCTGCACATGATATACAGTTTCAATCCGACCGATCTGTTGTCCTGCTGATATCGATCGATCATTATGGCAAGTTTGAGCAGTTTGGCATTCGCGGGCTCCCGGATCATAAGCAGCAAATGCTTTATTTCATACTAACGAATGTGCTTGAGGATACGGCTTCCGATGAAGCGCTTGTGTTTACAACAGAAATGAACGATGCGCTTGCTTGTGTCGTTAATTTCGAAGCAAGCCTGCCAGCGGAGCAGGAGCAAACCGTATTGAATCGAATACTGGCCCAGGTTCAAGATTTCATGCGAAAGCATATCGAAGCAGAGCTTACAGTAGCTGTGGGTCAGGTTCATTCGGATTTGCACGGCATCGCGCTTTCTTATCAAGAAGCGCAGGCCGCGCTTGAATATCGGATTGTGATGGGGAGCGGGCAGTTCATCCCGTATACGGACACTCTTATGGACAGGAGCAAGCAATTCCGTCAATTTTATTATCCTCTAAGTGTCGAGCAGCAGTTTATAGGCTTGGTGAAGAGCGGGAACTACGACAAAGCGGAAGCCATTTTGGATGATATATTCCAAGCCAACTTTTCCAAGCACCCGGTTTCGGTTCCACTCGCCAAATGCCTGATGTACAACCTGGCAAGCACGATGCTGAATACGCTTGAGGAAGTGAGAGCGGGCAGCAAGCGAACCTATGAAGATCATATCATCGATGCGGATCTATTGCTCGAATGCGATCATGTGCCGGAGATGAAGGAACGGATGAAACAGATGCTTTCGCAGGTCTGTGAATGGATCCTTGCCGAGAAACGGAATCACCACCGTTATTTAATCGAAGATGTCTCGCAGTATGTCCAAGAGCATCTGTATGACCCGAAATTGAATATTTCAATGATTGGCGACGCTTTTCAGATGACCCCCTCCTACGTATCGAGACTGTACAAGGAGTTTACAGGAGAAGCCTTACTGGATACCATTAACCGCCTCCGTCTGTCCAAAGCGAAAGAACTGCTTGTTCTGCAAAAGCTTACCGTCAATGAAATCGCTAGCCAGGTCGGTTATGCGGATGTCAGCACGTTTTTGCGAATCTTTAAAAAATTCGAAGGCGTGACCCCCGGGAAATATCAGAAAGCCGCACTGTAAACCGGATTTTTCATGAAAAACCATCGATTTTTAAGGAATTGCCTGCGATTTTAGATTTTGTCTATGGTAAGGGATACGGGTTTTATTGAACAATGACAACGGATAGGGCAACATGCTGGCCTATCCGACACCTTATCTTACAATCGGGGGAATGATGATGGTTCAACGTTTGCTGGTCAAAGACAGCTTGTTGCGAAATTTGAAGTCAGGACTGACCGCCATATTGTTAACGAGTCTGGTGCTTGCGGGATGTTCGTCTGGAAGTAAGGATAACACGACGGACGCTAAGCCGAACGAGGCTGGGAAGGGTACATCCACTGCAATCGGTTCATCGTATCCGCTAAATACAACCGAATCGATCACGTCGTGGGAAATCTTGAACATGAATGCGGTAACCTTCTATTCTAACCTTGCAGAAACGCCGTTCGGGAAGGCGCTTGCCGATAAAACAGGAGTTCAGGTGGAGTATATCCATCCGAATGATCAGCAGACGGCCGAGCAATTCAATCTGATGATTGCGTCCGATGAGCTACCGGATGTCATTGAATACGATTGGACCGGACGAAGTGCGGGCTCTTATCCGGGCGGACCGGAGAAAGCCATTCAGGACGGCGTCATTCTGGAGCTCAATGAGCTGATTGATCAGTACGCGCCGAACCTGAAGAAGAAACTCGAAGCGGATCCGACGCTTGACCAAATGGTCAAGACAGACAGCGGCAAATATTATGTGTTTCCCATGATTCGCAATCCGTCCGGGCTCGTCTTCCGTGGCCCCATGATCCGTCAGGATTGGCTGGATGAGCTTGGTCTTCCAGTACCAACGACTATAGAGGAGTGGGAGAAGACGTTAATCGCCTTTCGCGACGAGAAGGGGGCCAAAGCACCGCTCAGCGTGACTTACACCGGAGGGAATTTTGAGATTCGCGATGCGTTTATCGGAGCTTACCGCACATCAAATTCCTTCTATGTGGACGATGAAGGCAAGGTGAAGTATGGACCTATAGATCCGCAGTATAAAGATTTTCTGGCCTTATTCCGCAAGTGGTTTGCGGAAGGATTGTTTGACAAGGATTTTGCGCTCACCGATACCAAAGCGTTGGATAACAAGATTCTGACCGGGCAGACCGGCGCTACAGTGCATCTTCTCAGCGGCGGCATGGGAAAATGGATGGATGCCATGAAGGGGCAGGATCCGAAATTCAAGCTGGTTGGCGCTCCATATCCAACACTCCTTAAAGACGAAGTTCCTTTTATAGGACAACGGGATTTCAAGTACAATCCGGGACCAAGCAAAGCCATCACAACCGCTGCGAAAAATCCGGAACTGATTGTACGCTGGCTTGATTATGCCTACAGCGATGAGGGCGCGATGCTCTACAACTTCGGCATTGAAGGAGAGAGCTACGCGATGGAGAACGGTGCTCCTGTCTATACCGATTTGATTAAAAACAATGAGAAATACAGTCTGCAGCAGATGGTATCGCAGTATTCCAAGCCGAATGGACCATACGAAGCGGATGAACGTCGGAACTGGAATACGTTTCCTGAGCAGGATGAGGCCGTGAAAGTATGGGCGAAAACGGATGCCGAGAAGCATACACTGCCTGGCTTCCTGACGCCAACCGCCGAAGAAAGCAAAGAGCTTGGCAAGATTTTAACTGAAGTAAGTAACTATAAAGAGGAAATGTTTGTCAAGTTTATTGTCGGCAAGGAGCCGATGGAGAGTTATGACAAGTATGTGGAACAAATCAAGAAGCTGGGGATTGAGCGTGCGGTTGAAATCTATCAAAGCGCTCTGGATCGATACAACAGCCGATAATGACATCTTGAGCCGAGGGGAATGGAGCGGGTTCATCCCCCTCGGTAACTTGAACCTTCAATAGACAGAGCATAAGGAGTGAGCACGGCATGGCGAAAATTCCGCCTCCGACACGCACGTCAATTCCTTCTAAACCATCTAACTCGGCAGGACTGAATCCTCGAAATTGGGGCTTGCTGAAGGACATTAGTAAAAATCGTTTCCTGTACATCATGTTAATTCCGGTACTTCTATATTTCGCGGTTTTTCATTATTTCCCCATGTACGGGGCATCCATCGCCTTTAAGGAGTTCTCTCCACGTCTTGGCATCATCGGAAGTCCATGGGCCGGCTGGGAGCACTTCGAATCGTTTTTTAACGGCATTTATTTCTGGCGGGTTGTCAAAAATACGCTGTTAATCAGCTTTTATGAACTGCTCTTTGGCTTTCCGGCACCCATTATATTGGCGCTCCTGCTGAACGAGGTGAGAAAAGCCGCATTCAAACGCACGGTTCAAACCATAACGTATATGCCGCATTTTATTTCGCTGGTCGTTGTTTGCGGCATTATTAAGGAATTTACGATGAGTGACGGGTTAATCAACGATATTTTGGCTTTTCTCGGATGGGAACGGGTCTCTCTTCTGCTGGAGTCTGAATATTTCCGGACCCTCTTCGTAACCTCCGGAATTTGGCAGAACATCGGCTGGGGGACCATTATCTACCTTGCCGCCCTGGCCGGTATCGACCAGGAACAATACGAGGCCGCGAAGATCGATGGAGCCAACCGGTGGAGGCAGATGTTGAATGTGACTTTGCCGGGGATCATGCCTACGATTATCATCCTATTCATTCTTGAGATCGGCAGGCTGATGAACGTCGGCAGCGAGAAAGTCATCCTGCTCTACAACCCCTCAATCTACGATACCGCAGACGTCATAAGCTCCTATGTGTACCGGGTCGGGCTGCAGGAATTCAATTACAGCTTCAGTTCGGCAGTAGGGCTGTTCAATTCCGCCATCAATTTCACGCTTGTCATCGGCTCAAACTGGCTGAGCCGCAGAATGAACAAAACCAGCTTGTGGTAGGAGGTGAAAGGAATGGAATGGAGAGCTGGCAATCGATCGGTTGGTGAAAAGCTGTTTGATGTTTTTAATTACATCTTGTTGACCGTAATCACGTTGTGTACGTTATACCCATTGATTTACGTGCTGTTTGCTTCCTTGAGTAATCCTACCCGTTACATGCAGCATTCGGGGATTCTATGGAAGCCGCTGGATATAACATTTAACGCTTACCGGCTCGTGTTTGATAATCCGATGATTATTCAAGGATATTTAAATACGTTCCTTATCGTATCAGGAGGCTTGGCGATCAATATTATATTGACCGCATTCGGAGCGTATGCGCTTTCCCGTAAGGGTTTGCGATATCGTAAGCAGCTGATGCTGTTTATCGTATTTACCATGTTCTTCAGCGGGGGCTTGATTCCCTTGTATTTTACAGTGAAAGGCCTGGAGCTTACCAATACGCTGTGGTCCTTAATTATTCCGCAGGCCATATCTGCTTTTAATCTGATTATCATGAGAACGGCTTTTGAGGCGGTGCCTGATAGTCTGGAGGAATCCGCCAAGATCGATGGAGCCAATGAATTCGTCATCCTATTCCGGATTATGATACCGCTGTGCATGCCGGTCATAGCCGTCATGCTGCTGTATTACGGTGTAAGTCACTGGAACTCATGGTTCCAGGCCATGATCTATTTGCAGGATCGTTCCTTGTATCCGCTTCAGCTTGTCCTGCGGGAGCTGCTGCTTCTGAATGATGCAAGCTCCATGGCAAGCGGAGCGAGCGGAGGGGAGGTGGCCGTTATCGGTGAAACGCTGAAGCATGCGACCATTATCGTTGCGACGGTACCGATTCTGCTGGTCTATCCGTTTTTGCAGAAGTATTTTGTGAAAGGTGCTTTAATTGGTGCCATTAAAGGATAACGACAGGAGGAAAATGATGAGTAAATTAAAGATTCAACATGAACTCGATTTGGATATGTGGTGGAATGGTGCTCAGTTGAAGGTGGACCGGATGTTGGCTAGAAAGCCTGAGCTTGCTCCGCATGCGGCCAAGGACGGGGAATACGACGGCTTGACCCTGGACAACTGGATTTCAGGGTTTTGGCCGGGAATGTTGTGGATTTTTTACGATATGACCGGAGATGCGAAGTACAAGGAAGCGGCGTGGGAGTGGGATATACGGATGGAACGATTGACTCTGGAAGAAAGTCGCTTTCATCATGATGTCGGGTTTCAGTATTTGCCGACAGCCGTACTGAAATATAAGTTAACCGGCGATGCAGATGGTAGAAGGCGAGGGCTTGCGGCAGCTAACTTTCTGGCCGGACGATTTAATTTGGCAGGCCAGTACATCAGGGCATGGAACAAGGATCTCCCGGGCTGGGCTATCATCGATTGCCTGATGAACCTGTCCCTCTTGTACTGGGCTGCCGAGGAAGGAGAAGACCCAAGATTTCGCCACGTTGCGAATGCCCATGCGAATATGGCTTTGCAGCATATGATCCGTGCCGATGGATCCACCTGTCATGTTGTTTCGTTTGATCCGGAAAGCGGGGAACTGCTGGAGTATATGGGCTGGCAGGGATATGCCCCGGATTCCTGCTGGTCAAGAGGGAATGCGTGGGCGCTGTATGGGATGGCTAACGCTTACCGTTACACGAATAATAAGGATTATTTGTACGCCGCCGAGCGGGTAGCTCATCATTTTATAGCTTCCTTACAGGGGCACGGGGTCCCGCCATGGGACTTCCGGGTACCGAATCCCGATACCGAGCCTCGTGACACCTCCGCTGCGGCCATTGCAGCTTCCGGTTTGTTGGAGCTCGCTGCTTTGACAACTCCGGAGGTGGGGACTGTATACCGGAAAGCTGCTGAGCGAATCGTCCTGGCATTGTCGACGGAGTACGCAGCTTTCCACGCTCCTGAGCATGAAGGAATCCTGCTTGGCGGAACCGGCCATAAGCCGGCGGATACGAATATCGATGTGTCGCTTATTTATGGGGATTATTATTACATCGAGGCTCTGGCGAAGCTTCGCGGCTGGGTCCATCGCGTATTCTGATTGGTTATGGGACGTTAATATTCGAAGAGGGGTGAACGGATATGAAAACGTTATTAAACGCTTTAAACCAGCGGTTTCTCAGATCGATAAGTATGGGTCTCGTCTTGAGCCTTTTGATCGGTACACTGATGATGTCGCCTTCAGAAGCCCAAGGGGCTTCGAGTGATGCAGAAGGGAGCAGCAGTATGAATCGGATCGAGAGCACGGTAACGGCAAGCAGCTACCAACCGGGCACGAATTACGTACCGGGGAATGTATTGGATGGGATATGGGGCGAGGACGCGGAGAGCCAGCAAAGCCGCTGGTCCGCATCGGGTCAAGGTCAATGGCTGCAATTTGATCTAGACACGGAACAAACCGTCACTTATGTGAACATCGCCTTTTTGAATGCCAGAGAGCGTCAGTCCAGCTTTGAAATATTAGCTTCGAATACTGAAGATTTCAAATCCGGCACCGTTGTTTTTGAACAACAGTTCAGCCGGCAGCTGAAACCGGAAGATAGTATCATGCAAACATATGTATTACAGAAACCGGTGAAGGCCAGGTATTTGCGGTTGATCGGATATGGCAATAACGCCAGCGGAAGCTCGGGAAACTGGAACAGTATCATGGAAGTAGAGATTTACGTAGGGAAAGTGCCGGGTGAATCACCGGAAGAACCACAACCACCAGTTCCTCCAAACGCTGGCGAAGAGAAGGAGGAAGATGTGAAGCTTCCGGAGATGAAGCGCGTCTCGGTCAGCACGGCGGAACAATTGCAGCAGGCACTGGATCAGGCTGTGGCCGGCACGCTGATTGAACTGAAGGATGGGAACTATGAGCAGAACGGTCCGTTTGTTGTGAAGGATAAACACGGCTCCGCGGCCTATCCGATTCGGATTACCGGGAAGCCCGGCAAGGCAATCATTAGTGGGAATAGTTATATACACATTGAAAATTCAAGTTATGTGGAAGTCAGCGGACTCACGTTCCGGAACGGGATCGGCGATGAGAATGGAACGCAGACCTTGAATGACCGTGGATTGGCGCAACGGGCGCTTACCGGGGTTCATCCAGGGATTCAGCTGGAAAGCTCCAGCCGAATCTCTATTTTGGGCAACACCTTTGCTTTGGATGAAACAGGCCAGCCCTACCGATTTAAAGCTCAAAACCGATATGTATGGTGTCTCCTTAATTTGGAGAACAGCTGCCGGTACAGTGAGGATCGGTATGACCCAAACGGAGAAGTTTATAAGGGGTTAACGCCATTTGAAGATCCGAAGCTCATTACGGATAATGGCACTCACAGACATTATATTCGAGTCGAAGGAACGAGCAGCCATAACCGGATCGCTTATAATGATATTGGTCCGAAGAAGGGCTTTGGCGCAGTCCTGATTTATGATGGTGAAGGGCATAGTGGACAGCATATATCGCAATACGACGTCATTGAGTATAACTATTTCCACGGGATTGGTCCCCGGGTAACCAACGGGTTGGAAGCCATCAGGCTTGGACTTTCCAGTACCTCGCTCTCTTCCGGTTATATTACGGTTCAGTACAATTTGTTTGACGGGTTTAACGGTGAAGATGAAGTGATATCGGTGAAGAGCAGTGACAATATCATACGGTACAACACGATTCGTGATTCATACGGCGGTATTGTGTCGCGACATGGAAACCGCAACAGCTTCTACGGCAACCATCTGATTGGCGATGGAGTGACACCAGGCAGCAGCGGGTTCCGGATATACGGCAACGATCACAAAATCTATAACAATTACATGGAAGGTCTTACGGACAAAGTGATTCGTCTTGATGGCGGAACACATGATGGCGGACCGGAAGGCAGTACGAATCCAATCGTTCGTTGGGGTGGAAACCAAGAGCAAACGGCAAGGCTTGGCGATCTGCCTGCCGAACAAAGAACGGAACTTTTGCGCGGACATTGGCGGCAGTATAACGTTCAGATTTACAACAATACAATCGTGAATGTCGGCAACCAGACGACAACTTTCAATCTGGGCGGCAGAACCTATCAGCCGGTAGGGACTAAGATTTATAACAATCTGATAGTTAGTCATGCAGGGACGATATTTCAGGAAACTGATGCGGTGATACAGGCACCCGAACAGGAACGGGCTGAGTACAAGGGAAATATGCTCTCGGGGAACGCACCGATTTCTAACAACCCCATCGTGGACAGAGGGATGACCAAACAAGAGCTTCATTTGGTGCGCAGTAAGGACGGTCTCATTCGATTATCCGTCTATAGTCCAGCCGTAGACGCTGCCCTGACTCCATTCGTTGCAGCGGACGACATGGATGGCCAGATTCGCTATATACCTGACGTGGGTGCAGACGAATATGCGCCAGGCAAGCAGCGATCCAATCCTCCGCTTACCGTCCATGATGTCGGCCCGGAAGCCTGGACGAAATGAAGGTGAATACCATGACCGGCACCATTATTCTGCCTTCATCCCAATTCTTCGAACTTTGGACGTCACACGATAATCAAAGGTTACGTTTTTATAGATTTCACCCCATTGCTCTGCAGATTTAACATGGCTTTTCCAATACGATGGTTCTTTGGCTCTTACCAATTCGCCGAATCCGAATATATCGGATTCTTTTTTTTGCGTCTTTTGGATTAATCCGATTAATAATTCTGTAATGGAACGCTCATTCTCGCGAGCAATTTCCTCCAGAATTTTCGAGTTATCTACCGGGATGGTATCAGAGTTTTTTTCTTCGATATTAATCTCCGTTGTCGCCGTGATCGTAAAATGGGGCATACCGTTCTTGATATCAACTTTAATTTCCGATTCCCGGTTCGTCGCATGGATTGTTACGACCTGGGAATCGTCCCCAATATGGATAATTCCCCGGTATCCTGCCGGACTGATTCCCTTGATGACCAGGTATCCGGCAATTTCAATTGGTTTTGTCACACCTACCATTTTGGCTCCTTTAAAAAAAGCCATTCCGCTGATTTCCACGTTATCCCCCTTCATGATTTTGATATAAGGCAGAAATCCCTCCTGACCTTTCTTCGAGGAATTGCTCCAGAACGTCCCAATGTAGTTACTCGGAAATTTGCCATGCTTTACGGCATCGTCCAATGTGGATGCTAGATACAGCGCCGGGACACGTTCCAGTTTTGGTGCTGCTTGCATATGATTTTTTGCTTTTCCTTTCGATATCATTAACCAGGCCATACGGCGAACCTCAGCATTACGGTGTAGATAGTCGTTTAAATTCTCTATTCCTTTTCTGGCAAACTCTTCGGATACAACGATGACGCGGAGATGGCCAAAAAACAGTTTGCCTGATATTTGCTGCTGTAAATTCATCATGGCGTCGTCGACCGTGTGTCCTACAACATCGAGCACCCACACGGTTTCTTGCTCACCTTCTCCCGAACCGCCGCCTTCACCAGGCCCGAGCGGTATTCTGCCGGGAAGCGCAATTTGAACGGATAGTTGGATTAATTCCTGTTTCGGAGCAGGATATTTCCCGCGAAGATGAGATATTTCATCCTCACGTGCCTCAGCATCCTTATCAGCCGTATCGATCGATATCCCTAGAACGACAGCACGCTCTTCAATCTCCATCCGATCCCAGCATCCTGTCAGGAGTGAGCACGATAGAAGAAGGACGATCATGAATTTTACGTTTTGATTAACGCTTATTCTTGTACTCATTGAAATCCTCCTACAACTGTGAATATGCTCTCTCACACCAGGACTTTGACAAGGACGATACCCAGGAACAAAACCGTTACGAACGCGATATTGATCCAGCCCAACACGCGAGATACTTTTTTTTCCTTGGCCATGTTCGACTGATCATACTTATACGTATCGATGAACAGGTTGAACAAACCAGAAAACACCCAGATCATTATGGCGACATCCAAATAACCGCTGTAAATTTCTCCGATCATTTGGATTTCCCTCTTTTTTTGCGCAGTTTGGCGATGATAAGCAGTACTCCGGGATAAACGATCGTAATCAGCAGTCCGAATTTGGATATCACGCTGTTCACTTCATTCAAATGAATCAAGCTTTGGGGCAGCATGGCCAAGACGAACAGAAACGGAAGGATGAAGAAGGACAGCATCCCATGATCAGCTAACCGGAATAACTTGCTTATCGAGTAAATCGTAAAGTAGTAACAAGAGAACAAGGATGTAAATACAGCTGTTACCCAGACAGCAAGGAAGACCGCATCCAAACGTTCCAGTACATTGGCAGGTAATGAAGTTGCTTTTGCCAGCTCCAGTGTCGGCCACAATAGCTTCTTCGTTTCCTCTGCCCCAAACACGCTAACCGTTGCCGAGACAATTAATATATACAGCACCCCGGTGATCAGCATCGCCCATATGCTGGAGCGCATCGCTCTTTCCGGTTTGCACATGGCAGGGATGACCATCATCATAATAAAGTATCCTTGGAACATGGTGGACAATGTAATAATGCCTGCCGGTATTCCTCGAATTTCATTCCCCATCACAGGAAGAACATTGACGATTTCCGCGTTTTTTAACGACAGGGCGACGATCAAGAGCGCAGGAATTAGGATAAAGGGGCTGTAAAATAAATGAATGTAAGCAAAGGTCATAATATTTCGGCGTGAAGAAAAAGCAGCCAGGAGCAGCATGACCAGTACAGTCACCTCCAATGGCGTATTTTTCAAAACGGCTGTGACAACAACCTCACCGAACTCCCTTGCAACAAGAGAGCTTAAAACGGCAAAGAATGCAATGGATAGAAGGCCTCCGATTCTTCCGAGCCATTTGCCGATGATGATCTCGCTATACTCGATGTAAGAGTCATTCGGGAACCGCATGCCAAGCCGGGTCATGAAAAAAAGTCCGACAAATGCAAGCAGCATTCCCAAAAAAGTGACTAACGGAGCTCCTGCATCTGCGGCCTTCACCGCAGCCAAGGGAAGTGCAAGAACGCTTACTCCAACTATGGTGCTGATTGTAACGGCAGCAGCCTGCGTGACAGTGATTTGGCGCTGTTCATTCATAAGTTAACGCCCTTTCTCGTCGTTAGGATGGACGGGATCCATAATATGGGATGAAGAATGATCCACCTGTTCCTTCATGTGATCACCCATTCTTGTCTTGCTAATCGGATGGAGGAAGGAAGGCCGATTCTTCATCTTCCACAACGGCCCACGGGTCAGGAGATCCCGCATGCCTTGGAAGTTGCCAGGCACAAATGGGCTTATGTATGGGACCCCGAACGATTTAAGTGACAATAAATGATTGGTAATCAAAATGATTCCGACCATGACGCCATATAGACCGAAGATACCGGCTAAGATGATCAGCGGAAAACGAAGCAGGCGAAGAGCCAGAGCCGCATTGTAGGCCGGCGTTGCAAAAGAGCCAATGGTCGTTAAAGCGATAATAACGACGGTTATCGGGCTCGCGAACCCGGCTGCTACCGCAGCCTGGCCGATGACCAGCACGCCGACAATAGATAAAGCGCCGCCTACCTGTTGCGGCAATCGTATGGTAGCTTCCCTTAAAACCTCCATTGAGATTTCAATGACAAGCACTTCGATCATGGCAGGGAAAGGTACGCCTGCACGCCCGCCGGCAACGGCGACCGCAAATTCTGTGGGGATCAGCTCAGGATTGAACGAAATAATCGCCACATACAGCGAGGGAAAGACCAATGAAAATACTAGAGCAACCAGACGGGATAGTCGGATCGCACTCATCAGAACGAAGCGTTCGGTATAATCTTCAACGGTCTGATAGAACTGGCTAAACACGGTAGGCGCGATCAAGGCCAGAGGGGAGCCATCGACCAAGATGGCGACTCTTCCTTCCAGCAGATTCGCCACGACTTTGTCAGGTCGCTCGGTATACTGGATTTGCGGAAAGGGAGACCAATGGTTGTCTTCGATGAATTGCTCCAAATAACCTGAATCCAGAACGGCGTCGATTTCAATGGCATCCAGCCGCTTTTGTACTTCTTTGATGATTCCGGGATTGGTTATGCCGTCCATGTAACACATGGCAACTTTGGATTTGGTTTTCGTTCCGATCTCCATGGATTTCACGCGAAAATCTGGGGTTTGCAGCCGGTAGCGGAGTAGAGAGATATTGGTCCCCAGGGACTCTATAAATCCCTCTCTGGCTCCGCGGATTACCTGCTCCGTCGCCGGCTGCTCAATAGCGCGCTGCGTGATCTGACGTGTGTCAATGATAATCGCCTCGTCCAGCCCTTCAATGGCAACGACGGATTGCCCCCTTAGCAGGTTGTCGGTCAGAACGGAGATTTTCCTTTCCGAATACCCCTCGCTATGATAAAGCGTATCTTTCATGATGGTTTGCATTAACGCATCATGCGGGAGATTATTTACATCGATATGGCGCGGCCCATATTTGAGGGGCTTCAATATCGTGTTATTGATGACGGCATGATCCGTCATATCGGAGAAATACAACAATACAGCCGGATGCTGCCCGAACACATGGAAGCCAAATACAATAAAATCGTCACTATCTCCCAGAACCTGTTTGATTTCGGATATGGTTTCTTCCAGATTCACCGATATGTCCATATCCTCTGAGTTCTTCCCATTCGGATTGGCAGAAAGATTATCGCTATCGTTGGGTTGGTTCGAACCCGCCCATGTGGAAAATGACATTGTGTTTACACCTCTCCTAATTCAACCGGGGTCACAGCATTTGGATATTTCGATTAAGTATTTCCTCTGGTTGTTATTTTTATCAGAAAGAAGAAGTCTAAAAAGATGTTGCCTTGGCTCCCGTAGTTCTCCGATCCTGATCGTTCACATAGTGTTAGATTTTGGTATGACTGCAATCACATATACGAAGATAGGAGTTTCATATACTTGGGTTGTAAGAGTGAAATAGTTCACAAAGACGCATTTAGTCTAAGGAGGTTTGAACATGAGTTCATTCACGCTTCAGAGTCAGGTATCCGATATCGTTACATCCATTCCGCAAACCGCGGATTTATTCCGATCACTTCGCATTGATTTTTGTTGTGGAGGGCAGGTGCCTTTGGAAGAGGCGGCTAAACAGCGCAATTTGGAACCCGCCGCCGTTTTGGAGCAGGTTCGGTCCGTGGAGAGCAAGTTTGCAGATTATCAAGAAAGCCGTCCGGCTTCACTGAAGGAATCCGAACTGATTGAATACATCCAGCAGAAACATCATGCCTTCTTGCGGGATGAATTACCTGCTTTAACGCCGTATGTGACGAAATTAGCCCGCGTTCATGGGGAGCATCATCCCGAACTTCTTCGGGTGCAGGAGCTTTTCTCCGATCTGAAAAAAGAACTGCTGGATCATACGAAGGATGAAGACGAGCATGTATTTCCGCTCATTTTGAAATTTGTTGCAGAGCCTAACCACCAGGCTGCAGCGGAGCTTAAGCCGCATGTGTCTGAACTGGAACATGAACATGCTCAAGCAGGCAAACTGCTACAGGAGCTCCGGGAAGTAACCGCTGATTTCGAACTTCCGTCGGATGCCTGCGGTACGTATCGGTTGGTCTATCAACGGTTGGCGATGCTTGAAAAGGACACCTTCGAGCATATCCATCTGGAAAACAACATCTTGTTCGAACGGATTCGTCAAGCGGTATAACCTTGATGACCGTGTGAAAGTGAATTAACGCATGCTGGATTAATATTAATTGCAAAATAACGTGGCGTCCCAAAAGTAGATTTAGTTGCTTGACGTACGGCTCTCATAAACAGAAAGTGTGTCAAATAAAGCCATGGCGGTGCTCAGGATGTTATTCCCACACCGCTATGGCTTCTGTTTTGATCATTGGCTGTTCTCCCTTGCTCAGAACCATTCCAAGAAATGTTGGGGCAACAGCGATGGTAGGAACGATTCGTACATGGAGCGTCTTCTAGCAGCAAGAAGGGGGGCTCCCGGAAGATCTAAGATCTTTTGAGACACCCCCGTTATTATTCTGCACTTATTTAACGTATAGACTCCCTTGCTCTAGGAGGGAGAAGAGGTCAAAGAAAATTCACTTAACAATTACCTGTTTTTAGTCGATAATTATATTGATCAGTTGGAATTATTCGACACAGGAGGGTTCATATGGATTACTCGAAATTAGGAAAACAATTCATAGCCGGGGAATGGCGAGACGGTAAGAGCGGTAAAACGCTGCCTGACATCAATCCATACAATGATGAGGTCATTACTGCTTTTCAAATCGCAAACGTTGCAGACATTGATGACGCATATCAGGCTGCCAATCAAGCTAAGCTGGAATGGGACAAGGTTAATGCTTACCAGAAACGAGACATTCTTGAAAATGCCGTTAAATATATTGAATCGCATGAGGAAGACATTTCCTCCATTATTGTTCAAGAGCTGGGCGGAACACGTCTGAAGGCGGCGTTCGAGATCGGTCTTGTGAAGAATATGATTAAGGAAGCGGCTACGTTCCCCCTTAGAATGGAGGGAAAGATTTTACCTTCCACAGAGGATGGCAAGGAGAACCGCCTGTATCGGATCCCGGCTGGCGTGGTTGGGGTTATCAGTCCATTTAACTTTCCTTTCTTCTTGTCCATGAAGTCTGTCGCCCCAGCATTGGGTGCTGGCAATGGCGTCGTGCTGAAGCCACATGAGGATTCGCCGATTACGGGCGGAACCCTGATCGGGAAGATTTTCGAAGAAGCGGGCGTACCGAAGGGTTTGTTGAATGTTGTGGTGACAGATATTAAGGAAATTGGCGATGCGTTCGTTGAGCATCCGATTCCGAGAATCATTTCTTTCACAGGTTCGACTAAGGTCGGAAGCCATATTGGTCAACTGGCCGTCAAGCACTTCAAGAAGCCGCTGCTTGAGCTCGGCGGGAACAGCGCGTTCATTATCCTGGAAGATGCTGATATCGATTACGCGGTACAAGCGGCGACATTCAGCAGATTCACACATCAAGGCCAGATCTGTATGTCGGCCAACCGGATTCTTGTACAGAAGTCGATCTATCAGGAGTTTGTAGATAAATACAAAGAGAAGGTTTCTACCCTGACAACAGGTGATCCGAGCGATCCACAGACCATTATCGGACCCGTCATCAACCATCGGCAGGCAGAGACACTGCAGAAGCTGATTGAGAAGGGCATTGAGCAAGGTGCAGTTCCATTGGTGCGAGGGAATATCACCGGCAGAATGGTGGAGCCTACCGTCCTTGTCAATGTCAAACCGGATATGGAGGTAGCACAAGAGGAGTTGTTCGGCCCGGTTGTGTGCATCATCCCATTCGAAACGGAAGAGGAAGGCATTGCCATTGCCAACGATACACGTTTTGGCCTTAGCGGGGCTATTCACACCTCCAATCTTGAACGTGGTGTAGAAATGGCGAAGAAGGTCCATACAGGCATGATCCATGTGAATGATGTAACAATTAACGACGAACCCATTGTAGCATTTGGCGGAGAGAAGCAGTCGGGGTTGGGGCGTCTGAATGGGCAATGGAGCCTGGATGAATTTACGACCATGAAGTGGATATCGGTTCATTACGGGCAAAGGAAATTCCCGTATTAAGGGTTGGGGGAGATAGGCATGAATAATGTGACTGAAGAGCAAACACAGCATGAGCTGATTAGTGCCTTTGTAAAGGTAGCTCCATTGCTGAAAAGTCTAACGAATGATGATATCACGATTGGCATTTATGATACGGAGAAACTTATCATTAATATTCCGGGCAAAACCTTCTCGCTGAATGTGAGCCCGGGGGACCCGCTTGTTGAGGGCGATATTGTCACCAATGCGATTCGGAATAATACAGCTTTATCGGCTGTCGTTCCGAAAGAGCTGTTTGGATTTCCGCTGGCTGCGCGCGCGATCCCACTGCACGATCATCAGGGTAGGGTTATCGGCGGCGTAGGCATGGGGACAAGTCTCGAAAAAGCGAATGCGCTGTTTGAGATGGCCGAGAGTTTTTCGGCAATTGTCGAACAGACCACCGCATCCATTGGAGATATCAGTCAATCGATTGCTCACCTAACCGAACGTGTGACCGACGTAACGAACCAAATGACGGACGTCAGCTCCAGTGCGCAGCAGATTGGGAAGATTTCCAGCGTTGTTAAGGAGATTTCGGATCAGAGCAACATGTTAGGCCTTAATGCTTCTATCGAAGCGGCGAGAGCGGGGGAAGTCGGAAGGGGCTTCTCGGTTGTTGCCGATGAGATTCGGAAGCTGGCGACAAGCTCCAAAGAGAATGTGGACCAGATTAATGGTATCACGAAGAATATTCAGGAATTTTTGCAGCGGTTGAATCATGCTTTTTCCGATATCCACACCCTAACCGATACCCAGTCAAGGGCGATTCAGGAATTCTCTACAACGATCCATGAGATTAGTATCAAAGCTGAGGAGCTAGCGCAGGTTGCTGAAGAAAGCCTACATGCAAAAGAAAACAAGCAATAGAAAATCACGGTGCTTACGTACATATAGACATGGATGGCCGCATATCTTTTGCGGCTTTTTTCTTTTGACGGCAATTATTTTGTAGAAAAGTGATTTTAGACCAATTTTTCGATTCGTAGCGTATTTCATAGGCTCGATTTTCTGGTCGATAATCAGGTGTTAAAGACGAAGGTGAAATATGTATTCTTGGCGGTTTCTAAAGAGGCCGATTCACGTTTGATAGCGTAATTTAACGAAGCTTAACCCTGAATCGATAGAATCAAGCTCTAAAAAACCTACCTAACCGGCAGGTTTTTTTTCGTTGATCGGGGAAATGGCAATAGCTTGCATGGTGTAGGGTACCTTGAAAGCAAACATATGAAGCGAATTAATATATCACTGATATATAATTTTTGATTCAGGACCGCAGCATTGAGATTTAACATAGAATTTACAAGGCTTTTACAAATATATCATTGAATATGTCAGTGACATTCATTAAGTTTAAATTAGATCCCTTGCGGATTACGAGTCGACTCAACGATTAGAGGGATAATTTGATGAAAGAAGTACGTTTGATTAAACAGAATCAATTATATCACCGGGTGGCGGATCAGGTAATCGAGATTATTCAGAGCCGTAGGCTGCGGCCGCATGATCCTGTTCCATCCGAAGGAGAGCTTGCCAAGCTGTTCGGCGTGAGTCGAATGACGAGCAAGCTGGCGCTTCAAAAGCTGGCAGAGCAGGGACTGGTGTACCGCCTGCCCCGAAGAGGGACCTTTCTTGCCCAGCCGCTAGAAGGATTGATGGCCGAGGGAGGAACTTCTCCCCAGGTCACCGAGGCGGCGCCGAGTGTGGACAGGCCGTTCGGACAGATCGCACTCATTATGCCCCATCTATCTGATTACACTTCCAGAATCATCGCCGCCGCCGAGGCTGAAGTGCGAAAGCACGGGTGCGACCTCATTTTAAAAATGACGAAGGACTGCGACGATGAAGATCTTTGTCTGGAAAGGCTGGCCGAAGGAGGGATCACCGGTATCATTCTGTTTCCTCAGGGGCGGAAGACCTGCAGCGATCAGGTGCTGCGACTAAAGTTGCGCAAACTGCCGCTGGTGATCATCGATCGTATTTTCCATGAAGTGGAGATCGATTGCGTGTATCACGACCACTATATGGGCTCTTATCAAATGACGAAGTATTTGATCGAGAAGGGGCACCGGGAAGTCGGATACACTTCGAATCCGATCGACAATATCACAAGCCGGAAGGAACGGTATCAAGGCTATATCCAAGCGCTGCTCGACCATAAAATTCCGGTGAAGATCCAGAACATTCATTTTCGAAGCGTCGCTTGCGATACCAGCCGCATTAATGAGTGCGATCCGGAACAGGAGCGGTTTATTCAGGACAACCCCCGGATGACGGCCATCATGTGCGGGGATGACCATGTCGCCATCTCGACCATTCACACCGCACTGCAAATGGGTATTCCGGTTCCTGAAAAGCTGTCCATCGTCGGGTTCTCCGATATCCAGTTAGCGGCATATATTCCGACCCCGCTTACGACGGTTCGACAAGATACCGAGAAACTTGCCCGATCGGCCGTTGATTTGCTGATGAAGCGCGTTGGCAACTCCAACGAGAATCCAATCACCATTAAAATTCAAACATCGATTGTAGAACGACAATCCGTTCAGTCCAGGACGTAAAATGGATCACTACAGTGGCAAGGAGACATAACTTTGAAAATTCACTTTCTAGGAACTGCAGCCGCAGAGGGCTTTCCCAATGCCTTTTGCCGCTGCGAGCATTGTAACAAAGCGCGAGAGCTTGGGGGAAAAAATATCCGCACGCGAACTTCCGCCATCATGGACGATGTCATCAAGTTTGACTATTCCCCGGATTCCTATATGCAGGCGCTGCGGGACAATATCGATCTGGGAGCAATCGAGCACCTGTTGGTCACGCATTCGCATTCGGACCATTACAATGCCGTTGATTTGGAATGCCGCAGGGAAGGAATTGCGCACGGCCTTCAGCATCCGATGCACATTTATGGGAATGGTACGGTGATGCATCACACGCGTGCCGCCATCGGCCGCTTTGAAGGACAAAGGTATCAATTCCATCTGTTGCGCCCGTTTGAGACCTTCGCTATGGGCGATGCAACGGTAACGCCATTGTTGGCGGATCATGACCGCATGGAAACCTGTCTGTTATACGTGATCGAAAAGGAAGGAAAAAAACTGCTGTACGGGCACGATTCGGGCTGGTTCCCGGATGCGACATGGGCATGGTTAAAGGGCAAAAATCTGGATTGCGCCATCCTCGACTGCACGCATGGATATACGGGGAACTCCCGCGACCGCAATCATATGTGCGTCGAGACGGTGCTGGAAGTCCAGCGCGAGTTCCAAAAAGAAAATATCCTGAAGCCTAAAGGCCAAATCGTCGTCACACATTTTAGCCATAATTCCAAGCTGCTTCATGAGGATTTTGTCCGCATCTTCAGCCCATTCGGAATTTTGCCGGCATATGACGGGTTGATCATCAACATTTAAACCAAATAAAATGACACGATCAAAGGAGAGTTAAGGGAATCATGAGAAAACTTTCAATGGCGCTACTTCTCATTATGTGTGTGATTGTATCGGCTTGCGGAGGCGGCAACAATGCCGGCAATGCAAACTCGGGCACTTCGGAGTCAGGGGCTCCGGCCGGGTCGGAATCGTCGTCTACGGAACCGGTCCAGAATGAAAAGTTGATCGTGTATACGAATGCGAACTCTGACGGCCGCGGCGAATGGCTGATTGAGAAAGCGAAAGGTGCGGGCTTTGACATCGAAATTGTCGGAGCGGGCGGCGCCGACTTAACGAACCGGTTGATTGCCGAGAAGAACAACCCGATCGCGGACGTCGTATACGGCTTGAACAATATGCTTTATGAGAATTTGAAAAAGGAAGACGTTCTGGCTAAGTTTGTTCCAAGCTGGGCCGGAGATGTGGAGCAGGGCTTGAACGATCCGGAAGGCTACTATCATGGCCTTGTGAAGCAAGCGATTTTGCTTGGGTATAACCCGAACGAATTCACGGCCGATACCGCGCCAAAGGACTGGACCGACCTTTATAAGAACGATACGTACAAAGGGAAGTACGAAGCTCCTACCCTGCTTGGGCAAAATACGCCTCGTCTTATTGTAGCGGGCATTCTGACCCGTTTCCAAGATCCGAATGGTGATCTCGGTATATCCGAGGAAGGCTGGAATGAAATTCAGCAATTGTATGACAACGGCGTCAGCGCAGTCGAGGGCGAAGACTTCTATGCCAATTTGGCCAGCGGGAAAACGCCGCTAGGGGCGCTCGTTTCCGGAACCCTGCAGCAGAAGGAAGAGCAATATAAAGTGAAAGCAGGCATTGTCAGTCCCGAAGTCGGCGTACCGATGGTCGTGGAACATGCAGCGCTCGTGAACGGAACGAAGAAACAGGCAACGGCGGAGCGGTTCGTGGAATGGCTCGGATCCAGCGAAATTCAAGGAGAATTTGCGGCTGAGTTCAATGCCATGCCGGCAAATACAAAAGCGGTCGAGCAAGCCAATGATTCCGTCAAGGAGCTGTTTACTTCGTTAAAACCACAAGATTTCGATTGGGCCTTTATTGCCGAAAACATGGATCTGTGGGCGGAGAAAATCGAGTTGGAGATTATGCACTAAATAACGGAATGGAGTCAAGCCGGCTGCATATTGGAACGCCAATATGCAGCCGTTCATTCAAGTACAACAAAAAGGAAGATAATAATATGATTACATTCCAGAACGTTGACATTAAATTCGGAGAATTTCATGCGGTCAAAAACCTTAATTTGCATATTCGGGAAGGGGAATTCTTCACGTTCCTCGGTCCCTCGGGTTGCGGGAAGACGACGACCCTCCGCAGTCTGGTCGGGTTTATTATACCTACGAGCGGACAGATCCTGCTGAAAGACACCGACATTACCCGTTTGCCGATTGAAAAAAGAGAGATCGGGATGGTATTTCAAAGCTATGCGCTGTTTCCGACGATGAATGTGTACGAGAATATCGCTTTTGGCTTGCGTGTCAAGAAGTTTTCCAAGGCGGAAGTGGACCAGAAGGTAAAGGACATTGCCCGGAAGGTTGATCTGAAAGATGATCAGCTATTCAAGAAAGTATCGGAACTATCCGGCGGCCAGCAGCAGCGCGTTGCGATTGCCAGGGCGCTGGTTTTGAAGCCGAGCATCTTGGTACTGGACGAGCCTTTATCCAACTTGGACGCCAAGCTGCGGGTACAGCTGCGCAATGAGCTGAAACAATTGCAGAAGAAATTCGGGATCACAACGATTTATGTCACGCACGACCAGGAAGAAGCGTTAACGCTGTCCGACCGGATTGGCGTATTCAATCATGGGGTCCTGGAGCAAGTGGGCACGCCCATGGAAGTTTACAATCAATCTCAAACCGAGTTTGTATGCAATTTCATAGGAGATATTAATCGGATCGATCCACGGATGGTAGAGAACAGCCGGTTAAAGGATATTGTTCAGCCAGGGAATATCGCCTATATCCGCAATGAGAAGGTAAGCCTGCAACCCCTGCAGGGGATCGATACGGTCCAACTGAAAGGCAAGATTGCAGACCGGGAATTTTACGGTTTATACAGCAAGTACGTATTGGAGATTGCCGGCGGCGGACGGTTAAAAATCATCGAAATAGAAAGCCCGCTCGTTCATCATGAGGTCGGCGACGATGTGGACATCTACCTCCCGGTCCGCGATATTTTGCAATATCCGATGAAGGAGGGGGAAGCATGAAAGCCCGGAACCTGAGCACCCGGCTGGCTTCCATAAACCCTTTCTCGATCCTTTTATACGGGTTGATTGTCTGGTTTGTCATTGCTTTCCTGATTTATCCGAACTTGAATATTTACGGCGAAATATTCTTTAAGGACGGCAAATTTACGCTGGAAGCGGCAGAGAAGCTGCTGTCGTCCGAACGCGCGATGAGAAGTTTATACAACAGCTTTATTCTCGCTTTTTCGCTTGTCATTACGGTAAATGTGGTGGGCATTACGCTGGTTTTGATTTCGGAATATTTCGATATCAAAGGCGCGAAGATTTTGCGGTTGGGTTACTTTACGACCCTGATTTATAGCGGAGTCGTGCTGGTGTCCGGCTATAAATTCGTCTATGGCGAAGAGGGGTTTATGACCAAGCTCTTAGTTCAATTGTTCCCTTCTTTTGATACGACATGGTTTCATGGCTATTGGGCGGTTCTATTCGTCATGACGTTCGCCTGCACGTCCAATCACTTTCTGTTCCTGAGCAATGCGATTCGCAAAATCGACTTCCAAACGGTGGAAGCCGCGAGAAATATGGGGGCGTCTACTGGGTATATCCTATGGCGGGTCGTACTTCCGGTCCTGAAGCCTACGATCTACGCGCTGACGATCCTGACTTTTCTTACCGGCCTGGCTGCGACGTCCGCGCCGCTTATCCTCGGGGGCAAGGAATTCCAGACGATTACGCCAATGATTCTGACATTCTCGAGAAGCATGACGTCAAGAGACTTGGCTGCGCTGCTGGCTCTTATTCTCGGAGTGGCCACACTGGTGTTGTTGACCGTGATGATCCGGTTCGAACGTAAGGGCAACTTTATGTCGGTCTCCAAAGTCAAATCGGAGCTGGTCAAACAAAAAATCCGCAGCAAAGCCGGTAACATAGCCGCTCATATTCTGGCTTACGGCCTGTTTGTTCTCTACATCGTTCCGGTTGTGCTGATCATCATCTTTTCTTTCACCGATGCGGCCAGTATCTCGACCGCCACGTTGAATTTGAACAGCTTCACGTTGGATAATTACATTCAAGTGTTTTCATCCATGTCGGCATTCAGGCCTTATCTCGTAAGTATTCTATATGCCGCGGCAGCCTCGGTCATTGTCGTCGCATTGGCGCTGGCCGCGTCAAGGATCTTACATAAATATAAGAACAAGTGGGCGCTTGCCCTCGAATACGCATTGCTGATTCCGTGGATTCTTCCGTCCACGCTGATTGCAATCGGACTGATCGTAACCTTTAACACACCGAAGCTGATGATCGGGAATACGGTGCTGGTTGGCACGGTCTGGATGCTTCTGATTGCCTATGTCATCGTCCATATTCCTTTCACCCTGCGAATGGTCAAGGCCTCCTTCTTCAGCTTGGACAGCAATCTGGAAGACGCTGCAAGGAATTTGGGTGCCAAACCGTTCTATACATTCAGAAAAGTATTGCTGCCGATCATTCTACCGTCGACGCTAGCTGTTCTTGCCTTGAATTTCAACGGAATTTTGGCCGATTATGACGTTACCGTGTTCCTCTATCATCCTTTGTACCAGCCGTTAGGAATCGTCATCAAGAACAGTACGGATGCGCAGGCGCTAGCAGATACCAAAGCGTTGACATTGGTTTATTCAGTGATATTGATGATCATGTCCTCCGTTACTTTATATTTCGTTTATGGAAGAAACAGCAGATCCTGAGGGCACCGGGTTTACTTGTCACACAGGGACATGCTCGGTACAACTAGATAACACCAGCGATCCGTAAAGAGGTTTTTCCACTATGAAAAAGACAACGGTTAGGGAAACAACCGATTCCACTCATAAAATATCGAAGATTGAAGCTTCAGTTAAGGCCCGCCGGAAGGTTCATAAAATCTCTGCTCGTTGGTTGAGCAGAGATTTTTTTGCGAACATATTTCTTACCAGGCTAAGCTATAGATCAATAAAGCCATCATCTATGATCTCTGAATAGGCGCGGAATAATGTTGGAGCTCATCCCAATTGGGTGTCGCCATGTTCGCGCGAATTTTCAATTGATCAAAAGCTTGCTGTAACGCAGTCATCTCGTTTGATGACACAGCCTTATCACTCAGCAGGATTCTGCCAATCGGGGTTGATAACATTATTTTCAACAGGATGTAGAACAGCTTCCTTTTTTCACGGGCGAATTGCTTTTGAGCAGCAGGCGTAACCGTAAATCCGTTTTTCTCCAACACTTGATGCCCTTCATCTACAGCATGGATAACAAGCTTGAGAAGCTTTTTGTCTTTTGCGGCTCTGCGCAAATTACCGTGATATGTAGAAGCAATGGAATTCAATGCCAAGATCATGACATAATGACTTTTCAGCCACTCATTCATATTGTTCTGGTATGTCCACTTATATTTGGTGTTAACCAAAGCCTGGTCGATCACCGATCGCCAAGACAGATCCTCGCCTAAACCCCCGATATTGATTTTGGTTCTTGGTCCGCGCACGCTAATGACCCGGCCATTCTCTCTCCAGCCAGCGATCGACTGAAAAGCGAAAGCAACCTTTTTCGCTACCGGACTATGGGTGTGCAAATACTCCTCCATTTCCCCAGGACTCGCATTGTTGCCCATTATTACGATGTGGCTGCTATGGTTCGCTGCAAGCGCAGGCAGTACCGCTTCGAAATCCGGATATTTCATCACAACAAAAATAAGATCATAAACATCGTTTGGCTGTAGTTCCCGGATCACCCTTACGTTATGAACCGTTGTTTGGAACTGAAAATAATGCCGAATGACATTGCCGCTTTTTTCCAACTCATCCGCTCGTTGTCCTCTGGCCAGCATCGAGACGTTGTGACCTCCACGCACCAGCTCGTGGGCTAAATAACTGCCCAGAACCCCAGCGCCATAAACCAATATTTTCATAGTAACTCCTCCATTAGGGTTAAACGATTTGATCAAACTGTTTTTCTCAAACACTTATTTTTGTTTTCAGTATAGTTTTTAAATAATTGATGCAATATTTAAAAATTACAGCTTGATTCTATATGGATATCGACCGGACTGTCAAGAAGTTTTTAAATATAGACCCCGAAATTTAAAAACTACTCTTTTTATGGTAAACTACTTGTAGCGACGAATACGGGAAGTGAGTGAAAACGGATGAATAAATTCGAGATAAGAACGCAGCAAAAGAAGGATGCGATCATTCATGCCGCATTAAAGCTTTTTAAAGAAAAAGGCTTCATCCATGTCAGCATCAAGGACATTGCCGAAGAATCCGGTGTATCGTCTGTATCGCTGTATAACTACTTCGGCAGCAAAGAAGGGGTGGTTACTGAATGTGCGAACGTTCTGATGCAAAATACCATCCATATGGCCAAGGAGCTGTTGAAGCAAAATATCGAGTTTAAAGACAAGCTATCCCAAGTACTGGAGATCTGTGCTGAGCATGACTATCAATTGCTTTCTACACCGGGTGCAGTTGAGGATCAGGTGCTGGCGAGCTTATATAGTGAAAACACCAATAAAATTAGAACTGAGCTTATTCAGGAATTTATTGAGCTGGGGAAGAAGGAAGGGGCGATTCATTCTTCTGTTTCTATGGAGACCCTTTTGGAATTATTAAGTGTTGTCGGGACGCTCCAAGCTTCCTGGGCAAGATCCGGGAATTATAAAAATAAGATGGCTGAACTTAACCAGCTTCTCTTGTATGGTTTCGTTGGACGCCACTAAAATCAATCATAAAATGACCTCCGACGATCCAGGTAGGAGGTTATTTGCGCTTAACGATGCTTACGGAAACAACGCAAAAAAGGAAATTAGCCTCCCAAGGAGAACCATATACTACTTGAAGGAGGATGCTTTTTATGCCTAAAACCATACTTGTGGTCGATGATGATCCGGATATTATAGATATGCTTAAACTTTATCTGGAGGCAGAAGGATATAGGACTTTGGAGGCTTTTGACGGGAAAGCAGCCCTAGAGCATCTGCGAAGCAAGCACGTGGATCTCGCACTCTTCGATATCATGATTCCGTTCATCGACGGATTCCAGTTGCTCCGCATGATGCGGCAGGATTATAAAATCCCAGTCATTCTCATTTCGGCCAAAAATCAGGAACTTGATAAAATAACCGGTCTCAAGCTGGGGGCAGACGATTATGTGTCCAAACCGTTCAGCCCGCTCGAAGTGATGGCGAGAATTCAGGCCCAGTTAAGACGTTCTTATGAGTTTAATGAGCCGTCAGAGTCGGAAGCTCCCACGTTATCCGAAACCTGCGTCGGGGACTTGCTGCTGGATCACCGCGAATGCATGCTGTACATCAAGGGAACACCGATTGCACTCAGCGCTATTGAGTACAAATTATTGAAGCTGTTCATGGGGGAACCGGGGCGCGTATTTACGAAAAAGATAATTTTTGAACAAGCCTGGGACGAGCATTATCTGGCTGACGATAACGCCGTCATGGTCCAAATCAGCAGGCTGCGCGATAAAATCGAAGCTTGTCCGAGGAAACCTGTTTATATCAAAACCATTCGCGGGCTCGGATACCGATTTGCGAAGAAAGATGAGTTACAGCCATGAAATCTCCTAATCGTCTGCAGCGTTCGTTGATTCGCCAATATATTTTTTTCTTTGTTACGATTGCACTTATTGCCGTGTTTTCGCTATTTGTATTAAATGCGTTGATCATGGATTATTTTATGGAGGCTACCGGACCGGTCAAGACGGAGGCTGGAGTCATGGGCAGTCCAACAGCCGTGCCAGGCATGGACAGCGATCAGCATGAGAGAGTATTTTATAAAATGGCCTTCCAAGCCCTGCTGCTCTTTCTCGCATTGTTTGCAATTACCGTTTATGTCTTCGGAAGATGGACGGCTTCCCGGCTCACCACCCCGCTTAGCTCCATAGCGGACGGCATACGGAACATCGCCAGCGGACACTACCACAAAAGACTGAATTTTAAAGCGAGTTATGAGCTTGCGGAAATTCAGGACGATTTCAATGCTATGGCGGAGCGGCTTGAACGGATGGAGAGGGAAAAGCGAGAGCTTGCGGAGAGCAAGCAGCGAATGCTGATCGACATTTCCCATGACCTGAAGACACCGATGACGACCATTCAGGGTTATATCGAAGCGATGGAAGTGGGGCTCGTCGATTCGGAAGAGAAAAGGCAAAAAATCCTGCGTTTGATTTCCGACAAAGCCAGTCTGATGTCAGAGCTGATCGACGGTATCTTCGAGCTGTCCAAGCTGGATAGTCCCGACTATCCTCTTGCTGTTGAGGCATCCGACATTTCAGAATTCACAAGGGAAATTGCAGCTGAGTATTACGAGGTGTTCGAAGAACAGAAGTTTCATTTTAAGTACGATATTCCCGATTGTGAGATCATCGTCCCATTCGACGCCACCTGGTTATACAGGGCGGTTTCTAATATCCTGTCCAACGCAATCCAATACAACCCGCCCGGTACAACTGTTGAATTGAAATTGGCAGCGACGGGAAAAGGAGTTGAAATCCACGTTTCGGACGATGGCATCGGAATCCCGGATGTTATGAAGGAAACGATTTTTGATGCCTTTGTCCGCGGAGACCAAGCCCGTAAAAGCGATGGGGGTACGGGTCTGGGTCTTGCCATTGCCAAACAAGTGGTAGAAAAACATGGGGGTAACATCACGCTGATCACGAACGGGCATACGAACTTCGTTCTTTTTCTGCCTGATCATTTGTAAGATTACTGAAAGGTTCAGGAAAGTGTAGAGAAAGAATTCTCCGATATAATCAGAAGTAGAACTAATAACGATATGGGGATACAGGAGGACTGGAGAGATTGGAAATACAAAAAGAGACAGAAACAGAGAAGGATGTTACTTTTGTTCGAAGAATCATGGCCAACCGAAAGCGACGGGGCCCGTTATCCCCTGGATGGAAAGGTGCGTCACTTGGCCTTGGCGTCATCGCCTTTATCCTGGTTCTGATCCAGGCCAATTATCTGTTGACGGGGCATGGTTTCGGTAAATTCATCGTGGGTACCTTCATGTTTGTCTTAGCTGCAGCGCTTGTAAGCGGCCTGGCTGCATTATTGCTGCACGGAGTCAAGAAACTGCCAAGCCGTTATATGTGGATATTGCTGTGCTCCCTTATCATGCTTTTATTCTCTTTCATAGGGCCGCTGGAAGTCTCGGTGGTTTTCATCGTGTTGTTTGCCGTAGTTTTTTCTTTGTTTGGTGCATTGGTTTATAAATTTGCAACGGGAAGCTACAAGCAAGCGTCCAACACTAGGAAGATCGGCGCCCTGGCCTGTTTATCCCTGATCACTGTCGTGATCGGCGCCGGCAGCTTCTGGTTGATTCGGGCCGGGGATGAAGCCGCTCCGAACGTGACCTTAAAACAGCTGAAGACTTCAACCCGATATGATGGCGCCTCGATGAAAAACCCTGCCGAAGAAGGCGAGTATTCCGTCAAAAGCCTGTTATACGGAAGCCCCGACAATTACAGGAAAGAGTTTAACCAGAGCGGATCCCTGACCACCCAAACGGTGGATGCGTCCAAGTTTGTTGAGAAATGGTCGTCCTTGCGTACGAAGTCGCTTGGATTTGGACCAGAGGCCTTGCCGTTAAACGGTAAAGTGTGGTATCCCGAAGGGGAGGGTGCCTTTCCGCTTGTTTTGATCGTACATGGTAATCACTTAATGAATGATTATTCCGATCCGGGTTATGAATACCTGGGCAAACTGATAGCGAGCAAAGGTTATTTTTTCGTCTCCGTGGATGAAAATTTTCTTAATTTCTCCCCTTATGAAGATCTTTTTCTGGTCAGCCCGCTGCAGCATGAGAATCCGGCAAGAGGCTTGCTGCTGCTGGAGCATTTGAAAACCTGGAAAGGCTGGAACAGTGAACCGGACCACCCGTTTTATCAAAAGGTCGATATGGAACGAATCGCCCTCATCGGGCATTCCCGAGGCGGCGAAGCGGTCGCGATCGCGGCAGCCTATAACAAGCTCAGCCGTCATCCGGACCATGGCCACATCAAGTTTGATTATAACTTTTCGATCCGTTCCCTGATTTCCATTGCGGGAACAGACGGGCAATATAAGCCACAAAGTAAACCCCTGCCGCTGCAAGACGTAAATTATCTGGCTTTGCATGGAGCTCATGATATGGATGTTAACAGCATGGGTGCTGCCCATCAATATCACCGGATTAGTTATACCAAGGGCACAAATTACATGAAATCGCTGGTCTATATTTATGGAGCCAACCACGGCCAGTTTAACGGAGGCTGGGGTAGAGGGGATGTAGCAGGCTTGGGGAACCAACTGTTTAATCTACGTCAAATTATGCCGCGGGATGAACAGGAAACCATCGCAAAAGTGTTCATATCTTCGTTTCTGGATGCCACGCTGAAGGACCAACGGCAATACCGGGAGGTTTTCAGAGATTTGGGTTATGCCAAGGAATGGCTCCCCGATACCCTGTACATCGGCAATTATTACGATTCGCAAACGATCTTACTGGCGGATTATGAGGAAGACGTTGATTTGCAGAGCACCACAATTCCCGGCGGCAGCCTGATGGGCGAGAACCTCCAGCAATGGAGGGAGGAAAAGGTGAAGGTCAAAATGGGTGAAGCGGAATACAGCGCCGTTCACCTCGGTTGGAATTCGGAAGGCTCGCCTGGGCCCCCATCCTATACGGTTACTTTGCCGGACCATGGGGTGAGAACAGGGAAGGAAAGCTCCATCGTATTTTCGCTGGCGGATGCCCGTGGGAAAGAGGAAATCAGCGACCCGAAAGAGCTTATCAATTTTACGATTACTGTCGAAGACAGGAAGGGCCATCAGGCAAGTCTTCCCCTTAGCCATATATCCAAATTGCCACCTGTCATTGAAGGTAAACTGCTGAAATGGCCATTTTCTAAAGCAGGGAATACCTCGGAACCCGTTTTTCAAAGCTATGATTTCCAGTTAGGTGATTTCTACAAAATGAATCCGGATTTCAATCCAGAGCAGTTGAGCAAGATTCGTATTGAGTTCAACCTGACCGAGCGTGGAACCATTCTGCTTCGTGATATTGGCATTCGATCATAAACGATAAAAAGTCGCCTGAAATGGCGACTTTTCGTATTAGTACGCCAATCATGAACTTCTTGGAGCAGAACTGGTGGTACGAATCCTAATTTTCTACTTGTTATGTTTTTGCCACAATTATTTTCGAATATCAATAGAAAAAACAGTATAATAAAAACAAACAAAACTAAACAAAAATATTCGGATAAGGCGGTGGCAGGGATGAATCAGAATTTTTTGCATCCGGCAGATCAGCTCCTTCAATTTATCAATCGTATTTACAATCATGGCATGACGACCACGTCCGGGGGCAATCTGTCGATCAAGGACCAGAACGGAGATATTTGGATCACACCGGCCGGGGTGGATAAAGGCTCATTAACCCGGATGGATATGGTATGCGTGAAGGAGAACGGCACGGTCCTGGGAATTCACAAGCCGTCCAGCGAGTTTCCGTTTCACAGGCTTATCTATCAAGCCCGTCCGGACTTGAAAGCGATCATTCACGCCCATCCGCCCGCACTGGTTTCGTTCAGCATTGTCCGGCGCATTCCGGATACCAGGCTGCTTCCGAACGAACGGCAGATTTGTGGCGAGATCGGGATCGCGCCTTACGCCCTGCCTGGAAGCGAGCAGCTCGGGGAGAACATTGCGGCTGTTTTCAAGCGCGGGATCGACACAGTTATGCTGGAGAACCATGGCGTTGTGGTCGGAGCTGGGGACCTTTCTCAAGCGTTTAACCGGTTTGAAACCCTGGACTTCTGTGCGCGGCTGGAGATCGAGGCGCGTCGACTCGGAAATCCCGTCCTGCTGACCGATGAGGATTACGATACCGTCCGCAACAAAAGCACGCAGCAGTTGGATACGTATATCTACGACACCTGCACGTCGGAGGAAAAAGAAATTCGCCGCGATATGTGCGCACTAATGCGGCGTGCGTATAAACAAGGTTTGTTCACCAGCACGCAGGGCACCTTTTCCCATCGATTGATTGGAAATGATTTTGTTATCACACCCTACGGTAAAGACCGCACCGATCTGGAACCGGGTGACCTTGTCCGTATAGAGAACGGCAAAGCTGAGGCTGGCAAACAGCCAAGCAAGTCTGTCTTTCTGCATGAAGCGATCTACAAAATGCAGCCGCATGTCCATTCGGTCATTATCGCGCATCCTCCCAACATTATGGCATTTGCCGTAACCGATACCGCTTTCGATTCAAGAACGATTCCAGAGAGTTATATCTTGCTTCGCGGAATGCCAAAGCTTCCCTTTCATGCGGTTTACAACGAGCCTGAGCGTACCGCTTCGCTGTTTAAAGCGAATACGCCGATTGCCATCGTGAATAATAATTGTGTCATTGTTGCCGGTCAGAGTTTGCTTAACGCGTTTGACCGATTGGAAGTTGCCGAGTACAGCGCCAAGTCCATTCTGTCGGCAAGAACGCTCGGCAATGTCATCCATATCGATGACGACCGGATTCGCGAGCTTGAAGCAGCGTTTAATCTGGAGTAGGAAGTTCATTGGAGTACCTCAGCTGTACAAAGGCTGTCGCGGTAATAGAGCGGCAGCCTTTCGTTTGTTCTGGCATCGATGAATCGGCCTCTGTGTGAAAATATTCCTTTCCAGAGCGGTATTTGCTTGAAGCTTGGCAAATCATACTTTACAACAATGTAAAAATTATCTATTATATAAATAGATCAAAGTATAATTTGTTTGCTTTTTAATAAAGAGGAGGAACCATGAAAATACCTGCTTCAACAAATCATAAACCCGTGATTGTGTCGGATAACTATGGGAAAGTGGATGGACGATTTGCATCTAAGACAGACGTAGGAGCTCTATCTTTGGGATTGACCGAGCAGAACGAGGATGGTAGGGCGCATATTGCTGCCAAGATATGGAGAGCTGAAGAGGAAAAAGAGACCAGTTCATCTGATGAGATCCCCATCCATCGAATTCTAGATTTGTCCATTCTCATTTGCAGTGCCCTGACCCATTTTAGCGAAGCCTATAGATATGAACATTTATATGATCCACAACATCCTGTGATCAACCGGATCGGATTGCAGGGGAACGCCATGACGGTGGCTGTTTGTACGGATAATGAACAGATTCAGGAGGATATCAAGCTGTTCAACGAGGCATTGAGCGATAACGGTGAGATGATTGGAGAACGTCTGCGCACTTTAACGAGAATGTTAGAAGAATTGGGTTATGCGCGATGAGAAAGTCGCCGAACGTGGAGTTACGAAACTTTTCTTGCGTTTAGTGTTAACGAGAGTTTGGAGGTGAGCGGTCATGAAAGACCAGAATGACTTTGCATCTAACGTGCTGTCTCCTGAGAGAGTATTAACTGAGGAGGAACAGAGTCTTGTCTGGAAAAAACCATTAACGCATAAAGTAAGCGAGGAAGAACGCCGAATCACGAATGAAATTAAGCGTAATTGGCATCGCGGCGAGATGAAAATCGCCAACATTCTATTGGAGGGAGATGCCGGCTCCGGAAAAACGCAGCTCGCCAAGGCGTTATCCGCAAACTTCAGGCTACCCTATACCAAAGTAACTTGTTTTGCCGATATGGATAAATCGGATATCCTTGGCGCCATTTTACCGGTTATTTCATCGGATCGAATGAAGCAGTTGGAAGCTGCGGACCAAGCGGCCTTGAGAGCATTATACGAAAGCGACGGCTTTCGAAGCTCGACGGAGACTTTAATGGAGGCACTAGAGATTACACGAGAGATGGCTGCCGCGAAGATGAAGCAATTATTGAAGCTGGCCGCGAATAACGCTCAGGATGGAACTGTAGAGTATCGATTTTACGCTTCCGAGATCGTCAGAGCTTTTCAAAAGGGCTATCTGCTGGAAATACAGGAACCGAACGTGATTCGGGATGCTGGCGTATTGATGGCATTGAATTCCGCATTGGAGCCGAGCGGCAGCCTTAATCTCCCAACGGAGATCGTGCACCGGCATCCGGATTTCATAGCGGTGATCACGGCAAACCGCAGTTATGCGGGATCGAGACCGCTTAACGAGGCATTGCGTGACCGGGTTCAGCACACGGAGAAGATGGACCTGCCGACCAAAGAGATCATGATGGAGCGGGCAATGGCCAAAACCGGTTATCGGAACGATGAAATGCTAGACGTACTGGCAAGAGTCATTATCCTATTGGATAAAACAGCCCGAGCTAATGCCATAAAAGGCGTGGCCGGCATGCGTTCCTATTTCTATTGGGTGGATGCCGTTGCTCAAGGTGCTTCTGCGAGGGAATCCCTTTATCATAAAGTAATCTACAAGATAACAACCGATTCGGAAGAGATCAAACTGCTGGAAGATGCGCTGGAAGGCGAAGGCTTAATGGATATGTTAGAGGAAGTTCCACTTGAAATGAATAATAAACGAAATGCAGAGGCAGTGGAGATCACGACCTGGGACAGCGATATTGAGCTGGATTCCATTCCTGATGGGCAAGCTAGGGAAGAAGGGATCCGGTTAAAAAAGTCCGCTGAAAGCGAAGGTAGCACATCCATTCCTTCGGATGAATCAACGGATATGGAGAGTGCGGATTCGGGTGAAGACGGATCACCGCAATTTCACCAGGCCAATCCCGAACCCATGACGGAAGAGGAGAAACAGAAGGAGCGGAACTTCCGCAAAAAGCTGAATCAAGTTTCCAGATCCATCGTGTCCGATTCGATTCATCAGTCTGTTAAGCTGATCGTTCACCGTCCTGAATATGACCCGATCCAGCAGGAGGAATATTGGAGTCTGAGTAAGGGGCTTATGCCCATCGTGCGGGAAATCGCCAGACAGACGCTGCCGCTATTGGAGCATGAGATCACCGCGGAAAATGCCAAAAACCATTACTATGGTTCTAAATTTCAGGCTGACAGCGTGGCCTATCGCGATTTCAAGTATTTTGCCAAGAAGCGTCCTCCGACGGAATCCCCTGGTCTTGTGGTCGGTTTGAGGGTGGATGAATCCGCATCGATGGCTGCTTTCGGTAGACTGGAGGCGGCCAAGCGGGCGGTCATTGCTGTCTATGAATTCTGTCAAATTTGCCATATTCCTGTTTTAATTTATGGGGATACTGCGGATGTTTCCCGTTTGGAACAAATGTCCATCTTCGCATATGCCGATTACGATCAACCGGATGTTCGCGATCGGTTCAGGTTGATGGGGATCCGAGCCAGAAGTAATAATCGGGATGGTATGGCTTTAAGAATTATGGCGGAACGGTTAGCAGCTTCACCGAAGCAAACCAAGCTGTTGATCAGCATCAGCGACGGGCAGCCAAAAGCCATGGAAGACTATACCGGAAGTCTGGCCATTCAGGACATGCAGCAGACTCTATCTGAATACGAAAGAAAAGGAGTCAAATTTCTGGCGGCAGCCATCGGTCAAGACAAGGATGTCATTAGTCAGATCTATGGTGTCGAGAGGTTTTTGGATATTACTAACCTGAATGAGCTGCCAGCAAAATTGGTGCGCATTATTTCTCGGTACTTGTAATATATCAACACTGAACAGCTTCAGCCTGCGTGTCTTTATGACATGCGGGCTTGTTCTATTAATATTCGTGAATACCTGAACATATCTTCTAGTTCGTACTTGGTAAACTGGACATGTGCCCCGTTCAAACATTATAGTTAAAAGAATGAGGATGGCGTCATTTTGGCGGATTTTTTAGGTGTCGTGAATCGATGCTCAGCTTTAAATCTTGAATATGTATACATAAGTAAGGGAGGACATGTATGGAGCAACCCCGTATTTGGCCGGATCGGTTCAAGCGCTTTTTCCTGAACAATAAGTTTGTGCTTATTTTGCTTGTTCTGTTGCTGGTTGGACTCAACGTGTTGGTTATAAGCAAGATTTCGTTTGTGCTGCATCCGCTCGCCGTGTTAGTCAAGACAATCGTTTTGCCGATCATTTTATCAGGGATCCTCTATTATTTGCTGAACCCCCTGGTGGATTTCATGGAGAAAAGGAAAATCAAGCGCGGATGGTCCATCCTGATCCTATATCTGGTTATTGCCGGTATTCTAACGATTGTGGTGCTCGCGGTCATTCCGGTGCTGCGCAACCAGATTATGGGACTGATTGACAATTTCCCGACATATAGCGAGAAGGTTAGACAGCAGTTTGAAGATCTAACGGGCAGCGAGTTGTATAATCAGATCCAAGAAACCATGAACATTAATTCCCAAGAGTGGTGGACAACCGTCACGCAGAAAGCAACGGAAATTCTGAACCATACGTGGAGCAGAGTGGGCGGGTTCCTGGGTGCTTTTACGGAGATTGTGTTGTCGATCGTGACCGTACCTTTTGTGCTGTTTTATATGCTGAAAGATGGTAAAAAGCTCCCTCAGAAAATATTGTCTTTCCTGCCGACGAAGAGTCGTTCCGGAATTTTGCATGTACTTCAGGATATCAATCATCAGATCAGTTCCTTTATCCGCGGGCAGATTATTGTGAGCTTCTGTATTGGGATTCTGCTCTATATCGGTTATATGATCATCGGTCTGGATTACGCGTTGATTCTGGCGATTATTGCATCGTTCACCAGCGTGGTGCCCTATCTGGGACCCGCAATTGCGATTACGCCAGCGCTGATTGTGGCTCTGGTCACTTCTCCGGTCATGCTGCTGAAGATGGTTGCGGTATGGACGATCGTGCAATTAATCGAAGGGAAATTCATCTCACCGCAAATCATGGGCAAAACGCTTAAGATTCACCCCATTACGATTATCTTCGTCATACTGACGGCCGGTAATCTGTTCGGTGTGGTTGGCATTCTGTTAGCTGTTCCTGGCTATGCGGTACTCAAGGTTTGCGTGTCCCATATTTTCGAATGGTTCAAGGACACATCGGGCATGTATGAGCCTCCGAATAGCAACACGCTGAAATAGTCTTTTGGACTGTCTCATCAATAGAATCAGGAGGTGTTCACTTGATATACAACATCCAAGATTTACAAAAGGCCTATTTGGCCGGGGGAAAGCGAAAGTTTCTGTTCTTCTGGGGTCATACGCCTCCAGCCGACGGCAGCGTTAGTAACAGCTGCTTCAGTCAGTGGTGGAAATGCACCTTCCTGATAGATGGCGTATCTTATAACTGTACTGAGCAATACATGATGGCAGAAAAAGCACGGTTGTTCGGCGATCATAAGATGCTGGAAGCGATTATGAAGGCTAAACATCCCAAAGAGATGAAAGCATTCGGTCGTGCTGTCCAATCCTTTGATAACGAGGTTTGGGAGCACCATTGCTATGACATTGTGAAGCGCGGGAATTTGGCTAAGTTCGAGCAGAACCAGGAATTAAGGTTGTATATAAGCACAACGAAAAATCGGATTTTGGTTGAAGCCAGTCCTGTAGATCGGATATGGGGAATCGGCTTGGCGAAGGACGATCCGAACGCTGACAATCCCATGAAATGGCGCGGAAAGAATCTGCTTGGTTTTGCACTGACAGAAGTTCGTGATCAATTACAAGAACAAGGAAGTCATACTGACTGATTCATGAAGGATGTAATCTTTGAAGGCTATAATATAATTTGCTTGCGGAGTCGCCATTTCGGCGGCTTTTTTAAAAAATAAAAAAGGTAGGTTCTTCACAAAGCAATAGTAGGTAAATTCAACCATGCTTCATCCTGAAACGTGGATTCATTGCAAAAAAGAATCCGAATTAATATAATGGATATCACAGGTCCATGTGATTCGAATTAAAGGAGGGAACCGTCATACAGTTTTCCAAAAGCGTTGATTACGCTCTGCACGCCTTAATCCATTTGGCTCATTCGGAGCGTGACCAGAACATCGGAATCAAGGAGTTATCTGCGACGCTGGGCGTTTCGGAAAGCTATTTATCCAAAATCATGTCCAAGCTGAGACAGGATGGAATCGTGCGAGCAGTGCCGGGAGTGAACGGAGGCTACGAGCTGGCCAAGCAGGCTGAGCAGATTACATTCCTTGAAGTGATACAGGTAATTGAAGGAAGACAGCAGCTCTTTGAATGCTCAAATATGAATTCGCGGCAGCACCGTTTGCTGACCGAGGAGAAGGCTGCCGAGAAACAAGAGGACCGTCCCCGTGAGTGCGTATGCCTGGTCAAACAGGTGATGGACGGTGCCGAACGGCAATTGAATCGATACTTGGAGGAGCAAACGATCCAGTCGGTATTGGAGGCTGCATCGAAGCGTGGCAGCTGTGATGAAAACAAGAAGTGATGAGCTTCTTGTTTTTTTTAATATGGATAAGCTGAAAGTTTGGGAGGGATCGTAATCGATAAACTCTTTGAGAAATTAAGCAGGTTTGGAGAAAGAGAACGTTGGCTTTTACTTGGTCAGTTGCTGAATAAAGCGATACACGATTCAACGAATGGTGAGCATGAAGATAGAGTGTTCGGTCAGAGATTGAGGGGATCCCTCTGAATTCTGATCTAAGGCAGCGATATGAATCAGAATGGTTGGAGCTGGCAGGACAGGATTATGTGCTTCGACTCTGGGAAGAGGGAGGATAGACTGGACGAGGTTATTGTTAAATCGGTCATGGAGCTGCTAGATAAACACAATCCTGGTGATATGGTTAACGCTGGAGAAGTCGTGACTAAAACATTGGAAATCTCAAAGCAACATATAAGTTATTCCTTCATCATGTACAGAATCTGGAGTTTAGTCAGTGAGGGTGTCCTGATGTTCAAGGGTCAACCGGGCTTTCCTCATCAATTCTCGCTAGGGTTATCACATGTTTAAGAAGTCGCCATTGGCGGCTTTTTTTGTTTTGATTTTGTTTCATTACGATTTTCTATTGACCGGACGTTCAGTCTTAAATTATATTAGAATCATAATCTGGATAATCATTCATTGGAGAGAGGAGTTTTCAAATGGATTTAGCTTATCAAACTCAAGGCATTGGGACACCTGTTGTGTTGGTACACAGTCCAGGTGTAGACTCAAGAGAATGGAAGTATATTGCTCCGCATTTAGCTCGGAGCCATCAAGTCATCACGTATGATGGTCGGGGAACGGGAAAATCTCCAGCGCCGCAAAAACCAACCAGCTTGGTTGAAGACCTGCGAGCATTGCTTGATCATCTGGAAATTGACAGCGCTTCGCTTGTCGGTCATTCTATGGGAGGGCAGGCAGTTACGGATTTTGCCTTGACTTACCCTTCCAGGGTTGACCATTTAGTATTAATCGCACCATCGCTAACCGGATTCGAGCACTCTCAGCCATTCATCGATTGGATGGCCCAAGTAAATGCATGCGCACCAGATGTTAACCGTCTGGTTGAACAATCGTTGAGCGGTCCAAATTATCGTGTGACGATGTCCAGCGCTGAACGGGATTTTTTGCGCGAGATGCATACGCTGTATATGACAAGAGTGTTTAGTGAGTGGAAGAGCTTTGAGGTTGTATGGCCGATGCCGCCAGTCATCGAGCGGTTGGAGGAGCTTGTTGCAAGGACGCTGTTTATTCAGGGAACGGTCGAATGGGAGGATATGCAACGAATTGCGGAACAGTTCAAGCGTGTTCAAGACATCCGTTTCGAAGTAATTGAGGGGGCTGACCATATGGTTACGCTGACACATGCAGAAGAACTTGCTGGTTTGATTCTTACATTTTTAGAAGGTACCTTATCTTCAAAAGGGTAAAGGTATTCAGCGTGGTAATGATAAGTATCAGCATGTTCGCGATAGGAACATGCTGGATTTATGCAATGTGGGGGAAATCACAATGAATGAGCAGTTGCTTGCGCGTAAGCTGGAACTTGTGAAAGCTGAAATAGGAGAAATGACTTATCAAACCATTGAAATAATCAACACTGGATGCGAGAAAGATGTTGTCATCTTAGACAAAACAAACGTTATCTCTTTCTATCGTGATGGATTTCATTTCGACACTTATCATGCAAGACAGGAACTGATTCGCAGATTAGGAAAGCACGCGGAGATAGTTTTACCAGAAAGCTTATATGTATCTCATACTGAGGATTTTGTGATAGAGAATTATGTGCCTGGGTATCGGATTACACCGCAATATGTTGAGGAAAATAAAAAGAATGCAAAACAAATTGGAAGGTTGGTAGGAAGATTTTTAAGGCAACTTCATACGGTACCAGAACAAGGCTTGAACTTGCATACCCGCTTTGAACAGGATGTTCGAAACGACATGGAGCAAGGGCTCTCACTTTTGGAGAACAAACTTTCCAGAATCGAGATGAATCAGATTATGGAATTTCTGAGTATGTATTATGAAATTTCTGGATCGACTCAGACTTGTTTAGTGCATGGGGATTTTCATTATGATAATGTGCTTTGGGATGAGGAGGCCGGTCGCCTGGGGGTTATCGATTTCAGCGAAGGAGGGATCGAGGACCCTGCCCTGGACTTTATGTATATGTGTTATTACCCCGAGGAATTCCGTCGAGAGGTATTTGATGAATACGGTTCAATCGAGAAAAACTTATACGAAAGAAGCAAAGTATATAACAGGATTTATGGATTATATGATATGGTTGAAACTCTCAAGAATAATCCTCGCAAGCCGGATTTTCAAAAAGGGTATAGTAGATTTTTTGATAGAGAATAACATACACGCAAAAAGCCGCATAATTGCGGCTTTTTTGATGAATTCATGCATTTCTTTAAGCGAGTAAATGAAACGACATGTAATCATTGTGACTAGATATCTCTAATAAACGGCAGGTGGGGCCGACGAGGTTCGAAGCTCCCCGAATGCCTCGAGTCCTTATTTTTCAGCTTTCTTCCCCGGTACAGCGGGTTGTATTTTTTTAGGCGTTTCCTGGCTCGTCTCAAAGCTAATCGGCGTGATGCCTTTTGCTTGCCACACCGTGCCTCTACGCTCGTATTCAAATAACTTTTCGATGGCATTCGCAATCTGTGGCCCGACTTCACGCTCAACCAAATACAAGGCCACATCAAGTCCGGAAGTAACACCTCCGCCAGTCACCAAGCGAGGACCATCTTCCACGATTCTTGCATCAACTGGAATTGCACCGAGAGCTCCTAATGCACCCATGCCTATCTGATTGGTGACAGCATATCTATCCTTCAATAAACCATCCATAGCCAGCAGCAATGAACCTCCACACACGGTAGCCACCGTAACTTCCTTATTATTCATAGCTTGTTTCACCATACTGGTTAAGCCCGTATCCTTAGCCTGCCTTAATATGTTGGGGATTGCATCTGCGGTATTCCCCGCTGGCTTTCCCGAAGCTCCAGGAACTACAATAATCCCGGGACGATTAGGGTCTAATACGGCTTGGGCTTCAAGCGTGGGTCCATCCAGCCCGCTCGGAACCGAACGCTTACCTTCTGCAGATACCAATTCTACCGTAACTTTTCCTCCAGTGTACATTCCAGCTGCAGCAAATACTTCATAAGGCGCTAATGCGTCCAGCAGATCAAATCCATCGAATAATACGATTTGTACATGCACGCTTTTGTCTTTGGATGGATCCTGATTCTTTTTTGTTTCCGCGCTTGCTGCGGGGGCTAACAGACTTAGAACGAGCGTAAACGACATGAGTAAGCTAAGTATTCTTTTCATTCTTATACCAATTCCTTTCGATTCGTTCTGATGATAATTTCAGGAATAACTAGCAGCAGCGCAATTGAGCCGTAAACGCCGATGGTGTAGCTGGTAGCGTAAACATACCCGAATCCCTGATGAAAAAGGGAAGTAATGAGATGAATCAACATGTTCGTGAAGCAAAAGGCATAACTGCGAATCATCCAATTTCGATGACAGATGATCCGTTTCCTCTTGATTTGGACGAGCGCCGTAATGGTGATAAACAGCCAGATCATATTCAGCAGATTGAATCCCATACTGCTTAATTTTCCGCCAGTGGCATAGGGGGCCATATATCCGGAAGTCAGCACAACTAGCAGTACGGATACGATATATACATAGCCGTTTATGCGATGGAGCCGGCGGCTTCTTTCAAATATTCGATTCGAAAAGTTAACCAGTCCCGATGCCATGGCCATACATGCGAATGCAACATGAACGTACATAACATTTAGCCAATCCGGGAGATTGAGCTCGCGCTTCAGCCCGGTCTTATGACTTAAAAACCCCGAAGCAGCGGGATCGATCCAATAGTTTTTCACCAAGGCGTGTAGTATAAATAGAATGCTGATACAGGCCAGCAATAGATATAACGATTTTCGTTTCTTCATCCGCTCGCAACTCCCGAAACTCTAGATTTGATACACACCATTCCTGGTAAAGAAAAACTCGATCGACATACATCCTTGGAAGCCATTATCGCGTGTATGCCGCGGTTTTTCTTTTTTACGATCAGGAAACCCGATTTCCTGTTAATTTGGATGCAGGCAGAAGGCCAGCTTTGGCTATACCGACCATGTGATCTCCATCGACGACAACTTCAAATTTGAGATTCAAGCGCATGGGTTTCGTGATTCGTAGTGACCAGGCCAGCTTGTTATCCTGAAGCACAGGGTTCATAAACTCAATGGTTTCATCCCCCTGCGTTGCCGTGCCCTGGATCATATCGTTCCTTGTCAATATGGAGAGCTTGACCTCCATCTTCCCGACGGGCGTAGCGATAGTGGTCTCCCAATCCCCGTCGAAGACCGATGCCTGTATGCTTTTGCTATGCTGGGAGCTGGGCGTGGGTGTCATCGCTGTTATGTTCACCGCGACATTTGGTTCGTCGCTCGTCACTGATTTATTAACGTTAGGCTTTATCCCTGTATCCTTCCAGACCGTGCCTCTTCGTTCATATTCGAATAACTGCTCGACCGCGTGAGCGATACGAGGCCCAAGTTCACGTTCGACCAGATATAGCGCTACATCGAGTCCTGAAGTTACACCGCCGCCAGTGACCAGATTACCGTCGTCCACGACGCGAGCCGAGACGGGAACTGCTCCAGTTGCACCAAGTAAGTCCATGCCCAGGTGGTTCGTTACCGCCGGCCGGCCTTCTAAGAGGCCTCCCATAGCAAGAATCAGGGAACCGCCACAGACCGTAGCGACTGTAATGTCTTTTTGCTGGAGAGCCTGCTTGATCAACCTGGTCAATTCGGTACTCATGGCCCGGCCCAGAATAGTCGGAATCGAATCGGGCCCATCACCTTCGACGTCGCCGGACGCGCCCGGAACGAGAATGATGCCCTCACGTTCCGGGTCCAGTCTGCCATTTGCTTCAATCTTCAACCCGTTGATGCCGCTAGGCACGGATCTTGGTCCTTCGGCCGTGACCAATTCTACATTTAACTCGTTTTCAGCATTCATGGCTGCGGCGCAAAAGACCTCATAAGGAGCTAACGCATCCAGAAGATCGAAGCCATCAAACAACACGATTTGAACGTTTAGCATCAATAAATTCTCCTTGTCTCTATTTGGTTAGAAGATCTTTCAGCATGCGATATTCCTTCTCATCAATTTCACCTTTGGCCATTCGGTTCTTCAGAATCATAGCGATATCATCCTTTTGATGGTTTTTGTAACGATGACGAATCGTGTATACTCGAACCGCCAGGAAAGAGAACAGCGTGAGACAAAACAAAGCGCCAAAAGGAAAGAACGAGAAAGCGTTATTTTCCAAACCCATATGTAAACCTCCTTTTCGATGAGTGCGCGGGAAGATCACCCGAAATATTGGCTGTCTGTGTGCGCAAATAGAAGCATAACAAAAGAATATCTCAAACGAAGATATAGAAAGGTCACAAAAGTATAAACAAATCATCACAATACATAAGCTCGCGTTAGTTCTAGCTAAAAAAATGATAAACTAGGAAAGCAAAGGTGGGATAAACATGAGTGTTTTCAAGACGATACTGGTTGTAGACGATGACCAAAGCATCGTTGAGTTATTAAGAGATTTTCTAGAGAATGACAACTTTCAAGTGAAAACTGCTTGCGATACCGCTCAAGCGTGGGACATATTTAAGCAGAACTCCATTCATTGTATTGTTCTGGACATTATGATGCCGGGACAAAACGGATTTGAGTTTTGCCGCCGGATTCGCGGGGAGAGCCATGTTCCGATCCTGTTCTTGAGTGCTCGCAGCGATGATGTGGATAAGATTCGAGGCCTGACTCTCGGAGGCGATGATTATATTGTTAAAACCGCTTCACCTGGTGAAATCGTTGCCAGAGTGAAAGCGGTATTGCGGCGTTCCGCTTCCCCGCAGCAAATGGATAGCAGGGTCTTGGATTACGGGCGAATCAAGTTAAATCTGTCCACAAGAGAAGTACTAGTGGATGGAAATAACGTCGTGCTGACACCCAGGGAATATGAGTTGCTGCGATTATTTGCCGAACATCCGAGACATGTTTTCTCCTATGAACAATTACTAGCGAAATTTTGGGATGGGGTGGGCGACAGGCACACGATTCGGGTCCATCTCAGCCGACTTCGTGAGAAAATCGAAGCTGATCCGAACCAACCGATATTCCTGGTCAACGTATGGGGAGTAGGGTATCGCTTTGAGGGAGGGTAACATGAGGTCACTCCGCATTCGCACGTTTACTATGCTCTGCTTCGTCTTTATTCTCACTTTGCCGTGGATCTTCTTTGTTGCTGCTCACTTTATGGAGACGAAGACGCTCAGCTTCGAAAAAGGTCGGCTGCAAAATGAGACGCTGCAACGAAATATATCGGAAATGACTCAGCGAATTGAATCGGGCACAGACCAATGGACGGATTCCGACTGGCAAAACCAATTGTATTCAGCACTGCGCGAAGCGAAGATGGATGTTCTCATTCAATCCGCAGCAGATCAGGAAATTTATCGTTCCAATCCAGATCGACGAGGAACTAATTTATCTACCGAGCGGTTCTCTGTCATCGAGGACGGCCAGCTGTTGGGAAGGGTTATTCTGTATCTGCCTCAGTCCAATCAATTTCAAGTGATGTCGGCTTTTGTCGGGCTGCTGCTTGCGATCTTTGTTGTTGGAATGGAAATGAGGCGATTCGTTCTTAAACCACTTGAGAAGATGGGAATCGCAGCTAGACAAATTGCAACAGGAGATTGGGATGTTCGGTTACCCATGTCGAGGATCACCGAAATCGCTGAAGTCCGCGACGGTTTCAATGTTATGGTCAAGGGGCTTGAGCAATCCTATCGAAAACAGGCCGAATTGGAGGAGGAACGCCGATTCGTCATTGCGGCAGTTGCGCATGATTTGCGGACACCTTTGTTCGCTTTGCGGGGCTATTTGGATGGTCTGGAGCAAGGGATCGCTCAATCTCCGGAAAAAATGGCCCAATATGTGGCGGTTTGCAAGGATAAATCGGCACAATTGGATCGGTTGGTAGAGGATCTGTTCACCTTTACAAAAATGGAGTATGTGGAGTCGGAACTGAACACTAAAACGGTTGATTTTAACCAGGTTATCCGGAATTCGATGGACAGTCTGAGTCCGCTGGCTCGGCAAAAAGGCATCTCGATCTCATTCCGTGTAACAGATGGCTGCATCATCAATGGAGATATGCATTTATTGGAGCGAGCCATGAACAATCTTCTGGATAATGCCGTCAGACACACACCTACAGATGGTGACATCGAAGTCCTGTGCAACAAAGATGGCAATAAGGTTATGTTTGCGATACGCGATACCGGGTCGGGCTTCTCTCTGGAAGAACTTGAGCGTGTATTTGAACCGCTGTATCGCGGGGAAGCCTCCAGAAGCCGCTCTACTGGAGGAAGCGGATTAGGCTTAACCATTTCACAAAGAATTGTTAGGCAGCACGGAGGCGAGCTTGCCGCAAGCAATCATCCGGAAGGGGGAGCGCTGCTGGAAGGATGGTTACCTGCAGCAGCTTCAGAGCAGATGGATTCAGAAAGCCACGAAAAATGATGGGAATCACTGTAGAATACTAGTTATGGGACGGTGTTCATACAACGCATTTAGTTGAAGAAAAGCGAGAAGAAGGCGATTCCATAGATGACCATATAGTGGATACCTTTACCTTTAATTTTACGGGAAGCGAACAAATATCTGAATCCGGTTCCTCCTGGAAGCTCCACCAATATCACCGTTACGGTAGCCAATGTCTCTAATAATGTTTTGACTGAGGTACGAGTCTTTGAATCACTGACCGGTTTCACAACGGTGATTCCGGAACTGCTCCCAGGTCAGAGCGCCTCTTGGGGCAGGCCAGACGATTGTGCTGCAATATGTTGTTCATGAAGCTACCGAGGAAGACATTGTCATCAGTCGGGTTATCGCATTTTCAGATAATGGCCCAAGGCTGGAAGTGGGGACACCATTAAGAATTACTGGCGAGGATGAAGAATAAGGACGTATCTCAATAAAAAGCGTAGAACCTCGGTTCTGCGCTTTTTTTAATTGATGTTGATTTCATCTCCACTTGATCTTGATGTCACCCTTGTACACACGTTTAAGGAAGGGGGAGAAAACGGATGAAAAAGGGTGCAACGATCATACCGCTTATATTGTCAGCAATATTCATTATTTTGCTGTATAATAATCTTTCGAATGAAGGTTCAGCAAGCTATCGTATGGCGGATATAACCAGTTCGAATGATCGCTCGCATGGCAAACAAACACAGCACGATCCAGAATCGACCTATATAGTAGTTATCGATCCTGCAGATTTATTTATATCCATTCACGGCAATACGTACGAGGATTCCAGCGTTTCAGGCATCGAAACTTATTATTACAACGACAACTCCTTCATCTTGGCTGACCTTATGCATAAGCATAGCGTGAAAGGCGTCGGGTTTCGAGACCGGGGAGTGAAGCATGAGGATTTCTTTGTATTGAAGGATACCAATATGCCTGCCGTTCTGCTGGAGATGTGTTACTTAACCAATCCGCAAGAAGAGGAAGAAATGCTAACAGAAGAAGTCCAATACAGGATAGCAAGTTCCATCCTGGACGGAATCAAGGAATATCTAACATTACAATAAACAGTATATAAAGGAGCCCTATAAATGAAGCATTATGCATCTGGCCGTATTAAAATCCCGCCGGGATTTTGGGAAGGATTACATCAATTAGGGATTGCCGCTCATGACATAGCACGCAAAGCACAATTACCGCTCACCATCATAACGGAGTCCATAGTCACCACTGCCCAATATTTCGCGATCTGGAAGGCTTATTCCGATCTCATTGGTGACACGGCCCAAGCCATCATCAAGCTTGCGACCGTTTTTGAAACGGCGCAGTACCCACCGACCGTCTTAGCGCCTTACCACGCTCGTGACTACCGCGATGCTCTAAACCGAATGGCTCGGTATAAACAACTATGTCCACCCGAAGGCTTGCTGATTACCGAGGAAGGCGAGTACTGCACCATCGAGCTGGAATGGCTGAATCCAGGCGAACAGCCCGGTCCTCCGCTGCTTGTGGGTATCACACTAGCATGTCTTTTGGAGCTTGGACGCCGGGGCACAGGCCAACCATTGACCGCACACTTGGTTGAATTTTCGCAGCCTATGGGCGATGTCCAAGCTCTTGAAGCTTATTTCGGCTGTCGTATCCGGATGGGTGCTTCGCGTAACCGGTTGACGCTCTATCGAAGAGATCTGGACCGCACTTTTATCTCGTATAACGAAGAATTGCTGGAGATCCTAACTCCCGCTCTGGACCGTTCGCTTGATGAACTACAGAGCAACCAATCCATTACCGACCTGGTTAAGTGGATCATGAAGCGCAGTCTTACAGGAGGGCGACCTGACATTCAGTCTGTGGCGAAGGAGTTCAATATGAGTGATCGTACGTTACAGCGCAGGTTAACGGAAGAAAATACGAGCTTCAAGCAATTGCTGATGCAAGCTAGGCACGAGCAGGCCATTGAGTACTTGGCAGACCCCTCGCTCGATCTCAAAGAAGTTGCTTTTTTGATTGGATATGAAGATCAGAACTCGTTCTACCGTGCCTTCCGTCTTTGGGAAGGAGATACTCCATCAAATTGGCGTACTGAGCATCTTAGTACCCATTCGCTTTCAGAACAACAGCAGGGAATGCTGACCATGAATTCATAGCGTTCTCAACTAAACGGTTTCTATAGAGAGGTTGCAGGTTACTTCAGTGTGTTGCTTTAGTATTATCAATTGGCGTGTTATACAAGTACTTTGGCGCTATGTGCTAGTTACTCAACATTCCTGACAAAGTAATATAATCACTATCCGGATCACAAAGGAGAAATGATTATATTATGGATATGGGATTAAACAATAAAACGGCTCTAGTTACCGGTTCAACAAAAGGCATAGGTAAGGCCATTGCTATTGAACTTGCAAGAGAAGGTGTTCATGTACTCATTAATGGACGAAATCATGAAGAGGTCGAGCAAACCGTGAATGACATCAAGTCCCAATTCCCGGCGACGTCTCCTCAAAATGCTACAGCCGATATCGTGGATGCAAAGCAAAGAGAAGCTTTGTTTGAAAAATATCCCCATGTGGATATTTTAGTTAACAACATGGGTATTTATGAAATTATGCAGTATGAGGATGTTGATGATGAGGTATGGGAGAAATATTTCCGTACGAATGTGCTTGCAGCTAATGGATTAACTAAATTTTACTTGCCACATATGTTGAAACGTGATGATGGGCGCATTATTTTTATAGCCAGCGAAGAAGCCGTAATGCCTTCAGGACAAATGCCTCAATACTGCATGACAAAATCAATGCTCTTATCCTTGTCTAAGAGCTTGTCCAAATTAACCAGGGGAACGGAAGTAACCGTTAATACGATTATGCCAGGACCAACCCTCTCAGAGAATGTGTACCAAATCATAGAAGGAATGTACCCTGATAAAAATATGACTTTTTCTGAAAAAGAGAAGGAATTTATGGTTACGAACCTACCTCAATCCGAAATACAGCGATTTATCAAGCCTATCGAAATAGGTAGACTGGCTGCATTCCTGTGCAGTCCTTACGCATCCGCGTTTAAAGGTTCTCCAATTCGTATGGATGGCGGAATGGTGCCTACGATTTTCTAAGGTTATTATAATATTCTTACTCATATTAAAAGCTTGGGATCTAAAAGAGATCTCCAAGCTTTTTTAGTATCTATTCGCAATATCCCTGATTCGAACCGGTTTTTTATTCGCTTATCAATTCCAGCTTGGTCAGCCTTTTGTGGTATATAATGCGAGACAGTCCAACGCTAATTTCATATAGAAGCAACAGGGGCACAATGACAAGAATGTCCGACACGATATCCGGCGGTGTAATGGTAACAGCTGCTATCGTCAGCAGCAAGTAGGCGATTTTCCGCATTTTAGCTAAGCGGAGCGGATTCAGGATGCCAATCGAGGTCAAGAACATGATAACGACGGGCATTTCGAACAGCACACCGAACGGTACGGTCATATGCACCATAAAACGGAAGTATCTCTCAGCTGTATAAGCTGTTATGAAATGATGCGACAGCGAATCCAGAAAGGACAGGACCATGGGGTAAATGACAAAGTAACCAAAAGCCAACCCCAATAAAAAAAGGGCTCCGATCGCGGGGATATACGCCAGAGAAGCACGCCGCTCAATGGTGCTTAAGCCGGGTACGACGAAACGCCATACCTGAAATCCGGCAACAGGCATCGTCACCGCCAGAGCTATAACGCCTGCAATCATGAAGTATACCCAAATCACGTCCGTTGGTCCCAATACTTGAAGCTGACCCTCCACGTCTCGAGTCAACATTTCATATAGGGGTTCAACATACAGAAAAGCGGCACAAAGGGCTACCAAAAAGGTGCCCAATGTGATGAGAATCCGCTTGCGGAGCTCTGTTAAGTGCTCCAATATATGCTGCTCCTGTTCTTGTGCCTGCTCGTGCTCGGTCATTTCAATTTATCTCCATCATGGATATCTTCGCTCGAAACCAGTTCACGCGTTGAGTTTTTGAACTCGCTCAGTGTACGACCGAAGGCACGGCCCAGTTCAGGCAGCTTCGAAGGACCGAAAATAATTAAGGCGATCAACAGAATGAGGATCAGCCCTGTCACACCGATATTTCCTAGAGGCATATGATCAACTCCTTTACCTATTTTTTATCCGATGCCATTTGCAGCAGCTTTGTAATATCTCTGGCGATCGACTCGTCGCGCGGCGCACCATGCAGCTTCGAGGCAATTCGGTCGATCAGCTCAGGAGCTTGCGGATTCGTTACCGTTAGAATTTGGACTTCTTCGTTAAACATGCTTTTCACTTGCTCTTTGGCTTGCGACATATTATCGTTGTCCGCAGACTTGGCCCCGATCACACCTTCGTTTGGTTCGCCTTTACCCGACATTCCTTGCGTCTGACTTAAAACCTTTTGCTGCATGTTGTCATATTGGTTAGAAGAAACGCGTGATTCTGCACGTGCCAGAATAATCGTGTCATTCAGGACAAAGGCTTTGACTCCTTCAATGCCTGAACTTGCGAGTCTTGACTGGACATGGGAAGAGACACCGCCTTCATGCAGGCTGGAAGAGCCGATCATGCTGTACACGGACATGCCCATACCGCTTGTGGTTTTCCCGTGGACATTGGTCGTTTCGGTCTTGGGCCCATGATAGCTTGGGATCACATCGGTACTGTGCAAGTGTACGGCATCCGCATTACGCTGTTCCATGGATTGCGCATTTTGTTGGTTGTCGTTTTGATTTAAGCAGGCAGTTAAAGAAAGAAGCAGTGCTGAGCCCAATATTGGACCTCTACACTTGCTCCACAATTGATTCATGAGCATTCGCCTCCATATCATTAGTGTTTTTATCATGCCCGGATGGAGAATAATGTATGAATGAAATTTTGATGGGGACAATACCCATTATTCCAAATGATAAAGAGTAGGGGTGCTGAGAGTTTGAGCGAACAAGACGAACAACAAACCAAACCATCGAAGTCTGGCAGCTCACAGACGATGTCACGGCGAAAGTTTCTGAGAAACTCCGGGTATGCCGTGGGAGGTGTCGTGCTGGGCGGGGTACTCGGTTATCTGCTGCCGAAGCGGGCAACTCAGCCTGCAGTGCCAGCTCCTGAGACGAATGGAAACAACTACAATCAAGCATTAATGTTCTTCAACCAGGAACAATACCGGATCACGGAAGCAGCCGTAGAGCGTATATTCCCTGCGGATGACAATGGTCCTGGCGCCAAAGAACTTGGCGCTGCATTCTTCATCGACCACCAGTTGGCCGGTGATTGGGGTTTTAATGCAAGAGACTACATGCAGCCGCCTTTTTATGTTGGAGAGAAAACGCAAGGTTATCAGGGACGATTAAGAAGACGAGAGATTTTCTACATTGGGCTGCGCGAAATTCAGAACTACAGCCAAAAAAATTATCAGAAAGATTTCCCGAGCCTGTCGCCAGAGGAACAGGATGCCGTGTTAACAGCCTTTCAGAACGATGAAGTCAAATTGACAACGATCTCAGCCAGCGGGTTCTTCAACCTGCTCCGCAGCAGCACATTAGAAGGTGTTTACAGTGATCCGCTATATGGTGGCAATAAAAATATGCAGGGCTGGGCGATGCGGCAATATCCGGGTAACCAAATGGCTTACACGAATATTATCGAGAAGAATTTTACCGTCATCCCGCCTAAGAGTTTAAAAGATCACCTATAACGGCTCACGATTAGCGAGAGGAGTATAGATATGGCTAAAAAATTACCTAAAACGGATGTTGTCATCATTGGCGTCGGCTGGGCTGGCGGCATTATCGCTTCGGAACTGACCAAGAACGGTTTATCCGTTGTCGGATTGGAGCGAGGTAAAGAAAGAGTGACGGAAGACTATTACATGGCTCACGATGAACTCCGTTATGCGCTTCGGTACGATTTAATGCAGGACCTCTCCAAAGAAACGATTACATTTCGAAGCACTGAAAAAATACGTGCGCTTCCAATGAGGCAATATGGCTCGTTCTTGTTAGGCGAGGGATTGGGAGGAGCCGGGGTGCACTGGAACGGGCAAACATTCCGTTTTTTGCCTTACGATTTTAAAATTCGGAGCATGACGGAAGAACGATATGGGAAAGATAAAATACCGCCGGAAATGATGATCCAGGACTGGGGTATAACCTATGATCAGCTTGAGCCGTTCTTTGATAAGTTTGAGAAGACGACCGGCATCTCCGGCGAGGAAAATCCCTTGGCAGGGAAACGTTCGAATCCTTACCCGACACCGCCTATGCTTCACACGCCATCCATGAAGATGTTCACAGAAGCGGCGAAAAAACTGAAGCTCAATCCCTATACGGTGCCTTCAGCCAATCTGTCGGAAAGCTATACGAATCCGGATGGCATTGCCCGTGCAGGTTGTCAGTATTGTGGGTATTGCGAGCGGTTTGGGTGTGAATACGGGGCGAAAGCGGATCCGGTCGTTACCGTGATTCCTGTTGCCAAAAAAACCGGAAAGTTCGAAATCCGGACCCATTCCTATGTAAGACGAATCCTGCATACGGGAGGTAAGGCAACGGGTGTCATGTACACGGATCTAACGACGGGAGAGGAAATCGAACAGCCAGCGGATATCGTCGTTTCAACGGGGTATGTATTTAATAATACTCGTTTGATGCTTCTCTCTAAGATCGGTAAACCGTACGACTCGTCCAGCGGAACAGGTGTGATTGGCAAAAACTATGCTTATCAGGTCATCAAGGGGACCGCCGCCGGATTTTTTGAGGATCAATTCAATCTGTTTGCCGGAGCGGGAAGCTTAGGAATGGGCTTGGACGATTATAACGGCGACAATTTTGATCACTCGGATCTAAAGTTCATACATGGGGGGAACATCGCCCATACGGTAACAGGACAAAGACCCATTCAGAACAATCCTGTTCCGGAAGATACACCGCGTTGGGGAAAAGAGTTTAAGGCGAATTCCTTGAAGTATGCAAACAGCGTGCTGTCCGTGGGCTCCCAAGGATCTTCTATGCCTTATCGGCATCACTACCTAGACTTGGATCCCACTTACAAGGATGCATACGGAGATCCGTTGATTCGAATCACGTTCGATTTCGAAGAGCAGGACCGTCAGTTGGCTAGGTATCTTTCTGATCGCTGCGCGGAGATCCTGCAGGAGATGGGGGCCCAGAATATTATGAAGTTGAAGGAACTGGGACCTTACGAAATAACGACATACCAATCGACTCATAATACCGGTGGGGTTATTATGGGTGAGAATCCTGGCAATTCAGCCATCAACAACTACATGCAAATGTGGGATATGGAAAATTTGTTTGTCGTGGGTGCATCCGCTTTCCCGCATAATAGCGGCTATAATCCGACAGGTACGGTCGGGGCTCTTGCGTATCGCGCAGCGGACGGAATCCTCGAATACAGCAAAAAGGGCGGGTTGCTCGTATAACTTGCATTTTACAAAAGGAGGTAGTTTCAAACATGTTCAAAAAAGGGTTGCTGTTTGTCATGCTTTTGTCAGCTTTTGCTTTTGGTGTGGTGGCATGTGGAGGTAAAAACACATCAGAGCCTGCCCCAGCAGAAAACGGCGGACAAGCTCCACAGGAAGGTACAACCGGCGGGGATGCGACGAATGCAGAAGCAACCTCGCTCTACAATGCAAACTGCATGGCTTGCCACGCGACGGACTTAAGCGGAGGTGGGAATTTTCCAAACCTGCAAAATGTAGGGGCCAAATACGATGCCAGCCAAATCTCAGCCATCATCACGAATGGCCGAAATGGAATGCCGGCATTCCAAGGCAAGCTCTCCGCTGACGAAATTAATGTGTTATCTGAATGGTTGTCCGCCAAAAAGTAAGGTGAATAGAATATGAAATAATGAGGACCCTCATGCTACAATGCAGATATCGCATTGTTATCATGGGGGTTCTTCATATGTACGGAAGATTGGGAACACTTTTTAAGAGGGGGACTGTGAAGTCATGACAGAGACGTTCGTATCCTCCTATAGCACTTGTTCAAACAATTGCCGAACGGTGGTTTTCTTTTTTGCCGGTGTCCTGACCTATCGAAATAATTTTGAAGACGCTGCAAGCGAGATTGCTCTTAGATATCCAAATGCCAAAATTGTAGTGATCTTTCCGTATGGGATGGCAAACGGCATAGCGGGTTCCTCGTTAATCCATCTGCTAGCCCGGCAGCTTACTCAAGTTGGCTATGACTTGGTTCGCGAGCAGTCTCGCCGGGTAGTGAACGCAGGGCAGATCATCCGCGAGCATGCAGCAGATACGGATCAGCTGATCCTGATCGGGCACAGCGCTGGAGGCGTGGTCGCCTATAAGGCAGGGCTTCATTTGGAGGAGAAGTACGACTTTCGGGGTATCCATGTATTTGCTGTGGGGTGTCCAAAGTTTTATTTGAAGGACATTCCTTACAATGAACGGTTTACATATATTACGGGCCAGAATCCGGACAGGATCACTAGAATTGGCAGTTGGCGCAAGCCGGGTTCCAGGGTGTACCGGGGAAGTCCGGGGCGCGAGATTCAACTGGATTTTAATCCGCACCATCAGGGATGGCGGTTTCATGCTTCTTATTTTCTGAAATCGGTATGGATGGATTCAAACGAAGCGTTCCATACCAATTCAGTAGATCTGGTTTCCAAAATCCACGAGTTGTACCCTGGAAACTAAATATTACATAATAAATATTATGTAAACCATCAGGTTCTTGTGAATAGAAAACTGGTAGATAACAGTATTGGCAACGTCATATAAGGTTATACTTGACTCTTTGGTTTATAATCTCTCAAACGGTTGATATTGGAATAGTTCGATGATACTATAGAACTATATTTTATAAGCCTTAAGGGGGAAAAATGTAACAGTGGAGAAAAAAAAGTCGAAGTTTAAAAAGATTTTGCTAATAATTGTGGGGGTTCTTGTCGTTCTTTTTGTCATTGGCAGATTATCCGACAATTCCTCATCCGATCCAGGTGACGGCACAACAGCGAAGAGTGCAAGTGCTGGCAAGACTGATGATCATGAAGCCAAATTTGCCGAAGCACAGGATTTATTCAAAAATGGAAACTATGTTCAAGCCAATGTAGTAGTCGACGAAGCTATTAAAGCTGAGAAAAAGGATGAATATACGAAACTGAAAACCGACATAGAGTCTAAGATCAAGAATCGGAAAACGGAACTGGAGTCCAAATTTGAAATTAAAGAAGATAAAGTCGAAAATATTACCTTTATCTCACCATCCGCGGGTGTTACCAAAGGCTTGAGCTTCTATCCTTACATCGGCGTAAAGGATTCCAAAAAATACATGATCTTACGAGTTGGGTATCAGGAGGACGCAAAAAAAGCCTTATTTGTGTTTACCAAAGTGAAGGTCCGTGCAGGAGACAAATTGCAGGAGCTAGATTTCAACCCGATGGATAAAGTGAATGATGTGGATCTTTTTGGTTCAGGAATGACAGAAATAGTGGATATAAATGTAGATAAAAAAATGGAAGACCTACTTGGTAACGTGATTCCAGCAAATGATGAAATCATTGTACGATTTGAGGATATATCCAATAAATCGACAGACTACACTTTAACCAAGAATCAGAAGCAAACGATAGCGGATATTATCGAATATTACAATTACTTGGATTAGTTTGCACTACTAACTGTTGTCTGTGTACTCATAACATACGTTCCAAAGAGCCGAATTCCCTTAAAGGAATTCGGCTCTTTGTTGTTTACGGCCGCATATCCGCCTGATGATTTTTACGGAATTTCAGGGGAGAGAGACCGATTATGCTTTTAAACGTGCGGCCGAAATGGGTGGAATTATCGAAGCCGACGCTTTCGGCGATTTCGGAAACTTGTAAATGGGATTCTTTCAACAAATGACACGCTTGCTTGATCCGTACGTGATTCACATACTCGATCAGAGTAAACCCTGTTGATTCCTTGAAGGTTCGACTAAGATGGGAGGGACTTACATGGAATCGGCTGGTGAGTTCCTCTAATGTCAGGCGCTGTTCGTAGTGGTGATTGATAAAGTGGGCAATATGGGAAATACGCTGATGAACCTGGTTGGTTGAGGCATTTATGTATTGACGACCACTGTTTAGAATACGGTGGATGAACACCAAAAGCTCGGACAACAGGATTTTGAGATAAAAATTCGACTCCGGAAATCCGTTGACCGATTCGGCGGCCATCTTCGCAAAAATCCCTTCGACATACCCCTGCTCCTGACCCTTTAACCGGATGGAGCCGGAACCTGTTTGGAAAGGGGAGAGAGGATGAAAAGACGAATCCTCGGTCAACAACCCACCTAAGAAATCTTCTTGGAAGAGCAGGGTCACCCTTTCAAATGGCGCACCGTTAGGATTGATCAGACGATGTCCGTCATTCTTACGAATGAGCAGCATGGAACCGCCCACAAGCTGAAACGGCTGACTTCCAATACAATAATGCAGCTCGCCAGAGACAATATACAGAATTTCATAAGCGTCGTGATAGTGGAATGAAGGAATACTCGATCGGGATTTGCTCTCTCGACTGATATAAAAGGGATCGGAGCAAAAAAAGTTGATGTCAAATCACCTCTCACGAAAATCCAGCTATGTCATGATGTCCTCATTGTACCCGAAGCCGATTGAATTGTTAATCAAAATAACAGCAATATATGTTGAAAAGGGCCATTTTTAAATAAGATTCCGCGAGAATCCTGAGAAAACATCGGATATATTCAAGAAGGCGGGATTCATATCGAATCCTCAAGCCAAACCGTTCATGTTGAACGGGAAAGGGGTGCAAAGCATGCGAATCAAGAAGAAAAGAGGAAGGAATCCGCAAAAAATGTTCTTATTGTTTTTAGCATTATTGTTGATCCCCTGGACATTGCCGGCAAATTCATATGCCGACTCCGTGACGGGTAAGCCCGAGCTAGCCTCTGGTGGGTCGGGGAAAGCGGCCGAGGCCTTACTCGCCGAATGGGTCTTCAAGAACAAGGGAGAAGGAGGCATCCATCCTGCAACCGGAGGGCTCAACAAGTCTTCCTCCATCCTGCAACAGGTCGGAGGATATTTTGAATACTACGACAGTAAAGCCCAAGATATTAGCTACCAGGGCTGGGATAACGGCCAGGGCAAGAAATATTGGTTGGCCATGGTTTCTACCTCAGCCTACAAGAATATCAAATTATCTTCGGAGCAAAGCTCTTCGGGTTCCGCTCCTAACGATTTCAAAGTACAGGTAAGTACCGACCGAACGGTATGGACAGACGTCCCGGGAGGCACGGTTCAGATGAATATCGTTTCAAGTTACAATTGTCCGAATCAATCCTGCATACTTAATAACGTCTCCTTGCCGAATGCAGACGATAAGCAAATGCTGTATATCCGCTGGGTGGTTAACTCCAATAAGCCAACCAACCCTAAAGATAATCCGAAAGGCATTGGATCGGGAGGTTCCAGTAAAATTCGGAACATTCGCGTAACCGGAGAACCGATTTCCGGAACAACGCCTGAACAGCCTACCATCGACGTATCCTATGTACCGGAGCAAGGTGCGGAAAATGTAGCCGTAACAACGCCGATTGAGGTTAAGTTCAATAAACCGATCACGGTAACGGCCAAACAGGACATCACGGTTCGGGATGGCCAGAATCAGCCTGTTCCAAGCCTTGCCGTCGAAGTCATAAATCAAACGACCTTGCGCATGGGGCATGGCGGATTAGGTCAAGGGAAAAGCTACAGGGTTACCATTCCCCAAACCGCGGTCCAAGGAAAAGACGGCTCTCCCCTGATTCGAAATATCGAGTGGAGTTTTACGACTGTAGGTTCAGTCTCTCAGCCGAAACTCATTAACATGACCTTGAACGGCGATCCTAAAACAAGCATGGCTTTTGCTTGGTACACGGATACCTCGGCCGGAACGAAAGTCCAGGTAGCCGAATCAACGGGAACCGGTAACGTGTTTCCGAAAGAGGGTGTTCTTGAATTCACCGGAACTTCCGAGGAAATTTCGACTTATATGACTAAGAGTGACAGAACGACGGGTAAGAAGAAAAAGTTTTTCAGCCATAAAGCAAGCGCAAATGGATTAAAGCCGGGAACCGATTATGTATTCCGGGTAGGCGACGGTTCGATATGGAGCTCCGTAGGATCGTTTAAAACCGATTCGGCGACTCCACAGCCATATCGCTTTATCGTGGGAGCCGACTCTCAGGCCTCGAGCAAATCGGGCTTTGAACCATGGGCAGATACCTTCAAGAAAGCTTACGAACATATTGGTAACCCCAAATTTCTGATCAATGCCGGCGATCTGGTTGATAATGGCGACCTGGAAGAGCAGTGGCAGTGGATGCTCGGGCTTGCGCAGGAGCATCTGATGAAAGTGCCATTTGTACCCGTACTGGGCGGACACGAAGTATCGGATTGGGACGGGGATGCCACAACGCCGAATAATAACTTTTACAACCATTTCAATCTGCCACGGAAAGTGGTGGATGCGACACATGATGGCTCGGTCTATTCTTTTGAATACGGCGACGCGCTTTACATGGTGTACAACTCGCAGTTTGACGGCAAGCTGAACGAAGACGGCTCCGTCGACTGGGATGATGATCAGCACGAACAGTTTTGGAACCAGATTGATTGGATGCGGAACACGGTTGCGAAGACCGACAAGAAGTGGAAATTCGTGACGCTTCACAAAGCGCCTTATGCAGCTGGCGATAATTCCGCGCAATGGGAAGGAGATCGCGTTAAATTTTACAGGAAAAATCTGATTCCGGTTTTTGACGAACTTGGCATCGATATGGTGTTTGAAGCTCACGATCATATGTATATGCGTTCCTTCCAAATGTACGGGGACAAGGTCATCGATCCGAAAAAACTGGAAAAAGACGAAGCAGGCAACGTTGTCAATCCTCAAGGAACGGTGTATCTGATGTCCAATGCGTTTGGAAACAAATTTTATTACAAGAACGAACCGTATGACGACTTCTTTGCAGCAATTAACAACCAGCCGAAGAAAAAAATGTTTACGGATGTGTCGGTTGCAGATCAAATTCTGAAATTCGATGCCTATACGGCCGCTGTTGAAGATGAAGGAAAGAGCGGATACGGGAAAAATGGGCTGAAGGTGTACGATCATTACGGTATTAAACGAACAGACACCAAACCGGATCCGGTGGAGGGAGCACAGGTTAAACTCCAAGGTACCAAAGCTACGTTGACCTGGAAGGCGCCGTCCTCAAGTAAAGAGCAGGTAAGAGGATTCCGTATTTACGAAAAGGATGACAAGATCAGCAAGCATTGGAGCCTCTATGTGCCAGTGAAGTCGGGAACGTCGCAGTACAGTGTTGTTATCGACAAATTGAATCCGGATATCCAATATAATCTGGTGATCAAGTCTGTTGGCAGAAGAGACAATTCCAGCCCAGTCACGGTAAGCACTTCGAATCAGACCGAGGGGAATGAGCCCTCATCCGCTTTGGATGGTTTGGCGGGCAAAGGCGTGTCTCCTTTCCAAATTGACCTGACCTGGAGAGCGCCATCTGGCAAAGCGCCGGATCGTTATCATGTTTACCGCAACGATAGTCACGTTGGAACAACCAAGGAAATAACATATACCGATACCGGGCTGACGCCTGACACGGAATATCGGTACAAGGTGACGGCCGTTACCGCGGGAGGAGTCGAATCGCTGCCGTCTGAAGAAATCCGCTTGAAAACGATGTCTTCTTCACAAGGCACCGGGCCTTACAAGCCGTTTCCGCAGCATACGGCCTACACCTCCGGCTCGATCAAGCCAAATCATATGCAACAAGCGCAACTGGATGCAACCGTTGCCCGGCTGTATGATGAGTGGAGGCAGAAATACTTGAAAAAGAAGCCGTATCTTCAATCTACGGAGCCGGATCAGTACTACGTCTGGTATGCCGACGGGGACTGGTTCCAAGAAGAGTTTGACAAGGAGCTTAATGTCAAGTATCAAGCGATGACCGTTTCGGAAGCGCACGGATACGGGATGCTGATCACCGCACATATGGCGGGCCATGATCCTAAAGCTAAGGCTTATTTTGACGGACTATATCGATATTTCAGAGCACATCCGAGTAAGATCAACCCGGACCTTATGGCTTGGAAGCAGGGCGATACAGGTCGGGCCGTTGTGGATGTCAGCGGCGTGGATTCGGCCACGGACGGTGATATGGATATCGCATACGCGTTGCTCCTTGCGGATCGCCAGTGGGGAAGCGATGGTGAGATCAATTACTTGGCCGAAGCCAAAAAAGTAATTGACGCGATCATGAAGAGTGATGTTAATCATGCTGAGTGGACATTGAAGCTTGCAGATTGGGTAAGCGACGACGATGCTAAATATGGCAGTGCTACGCGTCCTTCCGATTTTATGCTTCAGCATTTGAAAGACTTCAAAAACGCGAGCGGAGACGCCAATTGGGACCGCGTCATCGACAAAACCTATTCCATCAGTGAGGGATTATACAAAAAGTACAGTCCGAATGCGGGGCTGCTGCCCGATTTTGTGGTCAAGAAAAACGGCAGCTATGCTCCGGCAGATTCAACATTCCTGGAGTCTGAAACGGACGGGGACTATAGTTATAACTCTTCACGTATTCCTTGGCGGATCGGTACGGACGCTCTCATGACAGGGGAAACTCGTGCCAAGGAGCAGCTAAATAAAATGACGTCATGGATTCGCCAAGTGACCGGGAATGATCCAAGCAAAATATATGGTGGTTACAAGCTGGATGGATCAAAAGTACTCGTGGATTATACGGATACTTCATTTTCTGCGCCGATGATGGTCAGCGCCATGATCAATCCGGCGAATCAGGAGTGGCTCAACCGACTATGGGACCACAATGCCTCCATCTCCACGAATGATGATGTGTACTTTGGGAATACGCTGCGTCTCCTAAGCATGATTGTCGTTTCGGGTAACTGGTGGTCACCGACCATCGCGGATACCGAAGCGCCGATGCAGCCAACCATCGAAGAAGCGGTAGCCGTATCCGATTCATCGGTGGAATTGAAGTGGACTCCTTCATTCGATAATGCGGGCATTGCAGAGTATAAGGTTTATCGGAATAATACCGTCATTGGAACGTCGAATACGACGGATTATAAGGATAGCGGCTTGACGCCGAATACAATGTATCAATATTTTATCGTTGCGTACGATACTTCCGGTAACATGTCCAAAATCAGCAATGTCAGAATCGTCTCAACTGGGAAGCAATAAATGTAATGCGATGATGATCAAACTATGAAGTACTGTCCGTCACTGAAGCAGTGATGGTATGAGCTAGCCATAATCATAACGAATGAATAAAGAGCCCGGGACCTCCCCGGGCTCTTTATGATCCGCTCCAGGAACAACCTATTTACCGTTTATTAAAGAAAAAGAGGCATTAGAGCTCTCGTACTTCCTCATTCACTTTGCGAATTTCTTAAGTTGTTTCCTTAGCAGAAAAGGTTATACTTATCAATAGGTTAATTTGAAAGTCATCAGGGGGATATGTGAATGGCAAAACAAGATGAAGTTTCATTACAGAAGAAATTGAGGCCAAGGCATATCAGCTTTATGGCGATGGGCGGTGTAATCGGCACCGGGATATTTAAAGGAAGTGCCGAGACGATCAGTCTCGCTGGCCCGGGCGTTATTTTCTCTTATATCTTTGCGGGACTGCTTCTTCTGGTCGTTATGGGAGCGATGACGGAAATGGCTACGGTGTATCCGGGCCGCAATATGAAAGATTTTGTTCGCGAAGCCTTTGGTAAGCGGGTTTCTTTTGTCATGGGCTGGATGTATTGTTTCATGTGGCTGTCGGTATGCGTGATTGAAGTGATTGCGGCAGGCAGCTTTCTGCAATACTGGTTTCCGGAGGTTCCGCTGTGGCTGCTAAGCCTTGCAAGTGCGGCACTCATTATTTTAATCAATATGATGAGTGTTGGAAGTTTTGGCGAAGTGGAATTCTGGCTTGCCGGAATAAAAATCGCCATGATTATTAGTTTTATTGTGCTGGGAAGTTTTCTGATGTTTGGCATTATTCCGAGTTCGGACACCCCGTACTTTCAGAATTTCACCGCACATGGCGGGTTTTTGCCAAATGGATGGTTTGCCATATTCTCGGCTCTGCTTGTTGTCACCTTTTCGTATGGAGGCTCCGAGCTGATCGGTCTCACATTAACCGAAACCGAAAATGCGGAGAAAATCCTGCCTAAAGTTGTACGCAACTTTATTTTAAGGGTGATTTTGTTCTTTACGCTGCCCATCCTGATCATATGCGGATTGATTCCGTGGAACCAACTGGGAGGAGAGGCAAGTCCTTTCGTTCAGGTGTTATCCGCTACGGGATTGCAGGGCACGGCCCATATTATGAATTTCATATTGGTAACGGCCGTGCTGTCGGCAGCCAACTCCGGCATCTATGGCGCGACGCGCATGATCTATTCCATGGCTGCCGCCGGGGAGGCTCCAAGGAGCCTGGCTAAGACCACGAGTAAAGGCATTCCGCTCAATACGTTGAAACTCTGCGCAATCATACTATTAGCGGGTTCCTTGCTTGGATTGATCGCGCAGGACCAACTGTTTCGGGTTCTGATGGCGGTTCCGGGCTTCGTTGTGGTGCTGGTATGGATCTGTATTTGTTTCTCCCAGCTGAAGCTTCGCAAAGCTTATCCGGTGCAGCCCAGCTTTAAGGTATGGGGCTTCCCCTATGTAACTGCGTTTACTGCGCTTTGTCTATCGGTGATCACGGTCCTCTTCCTCATCGATGGACAGAATCGGGTCAGCATCAGCGTATGTCTGTCCGTTCTGCTGTTATTGGTTGTCTGGTCCATCATGAAATTCAAAAAAGAGGCAGAAACGCATAACTGAGTGGAATATACGAAAGAGAAGGCGGCAGGGGAATCAATCCTCTGTCGCCTTTTCCATGCGTGTGAACAAGTTTGCGTGATGCGGCGATGCTCCTTAACCCATGGCAGATTGTTAATTAACTGAAACGAAATGGAATCAGCGGCTGTTTCTACGGAAGCAGCCGCTGATTTGTGCAGGGAAGAAAGCATTCGAGGTGCATTCCATGATAATTCCGGGTATGATGATTAGGTAGTATGGGAGTGATTCATTATACTTATAGTAAAATGGTTACTTCAATATGAGATGGGAAAGAGGGAACGGATGCCTACTATACTGGTTGCTGACGATGATGCGAACATTCGCGAACTCGTCTGTTTATTTCTAAGGAACGACGGATTCACAACGGCCGAGGCCGCGGACGGCAAGGAAGCAATGAACGTCTATGCCTCAACGCATGTTGATCTTGTCGTGCTCGATATTATGATGCCGATTATGGATGGCTGGACGTTGTGCAAAGAGCTCCGAAGAGTTAATCCTGATCTTCCGATACTTATGCTGACAGCGAGAGGCGAAACATGGGAGAAGGTAAAAGGATTCGAACTTGGAACAGACGATTACCTGACCAAACCTTTCGATCCATTGGAGTTAACGGTGCGTGTGAGAGCATTACTTAAACGATACCGGATCGGCTCTACACAGACGATTCAGTTAGGAAGCGTTACACTTGATCGGCAAACCTATAAGGTGATGAGAGGAACAGAGGCGCTCACGCTGCCGCTCAAGGAGTTCGAATTGCTGTATAAGCTTGCTGGTACACCCGGACAAGTCTATACGCGCGAGCAATTGATCGATCAAATTTGGGGGATTGATTATGCTGGAGATGATCGAACCGTAGATGTACATATCAAACGCTTGCGCGAACGGTTTGCGGCTACATCTGATTTTCGGATCGAAACGGTTCGTGGGCTTGGCTACCGGCTTGAGGTTTACGAATGATTAGATCTTTATATATCCGTGTGGTCCTGACATTTCTAGTCTCCGTCATTGCGGGCACGATCATTTCTTTTTTTATGTCCACTTGGATATTCGAAGATAAATTGAACCAAAACGCTCAAATCAACTTGCGCAACTTTGGACAAGACATCGTGCAGATTTACAAGACCCTGCCGTTACGTGAAGCGGACTCGTTCGTAAGTGGAATGAAGCAGCTCGATTCTTATCATATTCGGATTTACGAAGCAACGGGAGTGTTCCAGTCTTACGGTAAACTTAACGGACACAAACCTGCTACGGTGACGATGGAGCAGTTAAAGAAAGTCATCGATGGAGGCGTTGTTCAAGACACGCCGAATGGTATTGCTACGGTTCTCTTAGGGTTGCCGGTTAAAACAGAAATGGGAACGAAAGCGATGTTTTTGGAGACGCTCGCTCCACCTTCTACCTCTTTTGTCGCCAAGTGGGGATTGATCTTTGCAACCTGTTCGTTGATTGCAGGAAGCTTATTGATTCTTATTGCCTCTGTATTCCTGGTCAGACCAATCAAAAAGCTGACAAAAGCAACCAAACGTATTGCAGCTGGAGATTTCAACGTCAAGCTGAATATTAAGCAAACGAGTGAGCTAGGTACGTTGGCTCGCAGTTTCGAAGACATGATGCACGATCTCCAGCAACTTGAGCAGATGCGCAGGGAATTCGTAACGAACGTGTCGCACGAGGTACAGTCCCCGCTCACCTCGATATCCGGTTACGCTCAAGCGCTCAAGCAAGTAGACCTCTCCGATCAAGAACGAAGCCGGTATCTCGATATTATCATCGCTGAAGCGAAGCGGATGTCCACCATGAGTGATAGCCTGCTCAAGCTGAGTATGCTGGAATCGCAGTCACAGCAACTGCGGCTCGTCACAGTCAGTCTTGATGAACAGATTAGGCGAGTCATCGTGGCGCTCCAACCGCAATGGTCTGCCCGCAACATTCATTTTGAGCTTGATTTACAGACCGTTAAAGTAACGGCTGATCGTGACCAATTGAATCAGGTATGGACGAATATCCTCAGCAATGGCATCAAATTTTCCAAGGATGGCGGCGTGATTCACGTCAGCATCCAGCAGGATATCAAAAACGTGACCGTCCGAATATCCGACACGGGCATCGGTATTCCCCTGGAAGATCAGAAGCGCATATTTGAGCGTTTTTTCAAGGCCGATCGTTCACACAGCCGCAAGTATGACGGTAGCGGTATGGGACTTGCCATCGTGAAGCAGATCGTATCGCTTCATCAAGGGGACATCCGAGTAGAAAGTGAACTAGGTCAAGGAACAACCTTTATTGTCACGTTGCCAATCACTACACCAACGGAATAATTAGGCTTACAGGATAAGGTAGATGTATAGAATGTCCATCCGGATTGTCTAAACCGTATTTTCATGCCACGTTTCACATGCAAGCTTTCTTGTATGTGAAACGTGGCATTTTTTTGTTAGTTCATACTCCGTTCATGTTGTCGTCATGGTGAGGACATCTTGGTTGGTTAGGCTTGCATGAACGGCTTGTTACGGCCATTAACCAGATGAGGACAGGAGCAGATGTGTGTGACAAAAGTAAGAGAGAAGAAAAAATGGGGTGGAACCAAATCGAGGAAAGTATTAAACATTTTGCTTAAAGTATTAGGTGCAATCGTTATAGCTATCCTACTTTTTGTTGCCGCCGTGTATACCGTTAACAAAATCAGCAGTCATTCGGAGCAGAAGAGATTGGAACCTTATGGTCAGCATGTATCTGTAGATGGGAATCAGATGAATGTCACCATTCAAGGAAAAGGCGAAGAAACCGTCGTGATTTTACCCGGCTTTGGAACGGCATCGCCAGCACTTGATTTTAAACCGCTTATTTCAGAGTTATCCCCACATTATAAAGTCGTCGTCGTAGAGCCTTTTGGTTACGGATTGAGCGATCAGACCGAAAAGGAACGCAGCACGGCAAATATCGTAAGTGAGATTCATGAAGCTTTACAGAGTCTCCATATTGATCGTTATATCCTTATGGGCCATTCCATTTCCGGGATCTATAGCCTGGATTATGTGAACAAATATCCTAATGAAGTACGTGCATTTGTCGGACTGGATAGTAGTGTTCCAGCGCTAAGTGAACAAAAGATTGATTCGTCAGAAACACAACCGATTAAATGGTTCCGTAACTTAGGTTTCGCCCGATTACAATTGAAACTGAGTGCTGACCCTTATGATGGACTGCCTTATGATGAACAAACGAAAGAACAATTGAACATTCTGATACGCAAAAACATGTATAATACCACTCAATTAAATGAGGCAGAAAGCATGTATTCCAACTTTAAAGCAGCTGAACAGCTAACTTTCCCTCCGAATCTTCCTGTTATTTTCTTTATTCAAAAGAATCACCCGGCAACGGACAGATGGATTCCCGAGCACGAGAAGTTAATAAAGGATTCTATACATGGTGAAGTGGTGCTGCTGGAAGCGAACCATTATTTGTATCGTTCCCATGCCAAAGAAATTGCTGAAAGATTCAGGGGATTTATAAAGGAAATTCAATAATGTGTTCCCGCCAATTTATCCGCCAATGACGTCGCAGTAATTATTCATTTTTTTGCTTGTTCATACTCCGTTCATATTGACGTCACGGGGAGTACATCTTCATTGGATAAGATTTCATTAGCGACAATGAGGAAGCCTATCAAATAGCTCTAGACAGGAGAAGATGAGAGTGACACAAACAGAGGTAAAGAAAGCGAAGAATGGATCGAGGGCCAAAAAAGTACGAAACATGATACTTAAAATACTAGGAGCAATCGTAATTGCCATTGTTCTGTTTCTAGGTATTGTTTATATCACGAATGTGATCAGTAGCAATTCGGAGGCGAAAAAGATAGAGCCCTACGGCCAGCACGTATCTGTAGACGGGAAAAATATGAATGTGTTCATTCAAGGCGAAGGCAAGGAAACGATCGTGCTTCTGCCAGGTTATGGAACAGCTGCACCAGCGCTTGATTTCAAGCTGCTCATCGATGAGCTATCTCCATATTACAAAGTTGTGGCGGTTGAGCCTTTCGGTTATGGATTAAGTGATGGAACTGAAAAAGAACGAACCACAGAGAATATCGTAAGTGAGGTTCATGAAGCTCTACAACAGCTTAACATTAACCAATACATGCTCATGGGCCACTCCATTGCAGGCATTTACGGCATTGATTATGTAAACAAATATCCAAACGAGGTGACTGCCTTTGTCGGAATCGATAGCAGTGTACCAACACAACCGGGTATGGATGTTAAATTCCCATTAAAAACGTTCGCATTTCTTAAAAAATCAGGTCTCCAAAGATTGGCGGTCAAATTTGGTAGTGACCCTTATACCGGACTCCCATTTGATGACCACACTGTAGAGCAGATGAAAATGCTGTCGAATAAAAACTCAAATAGTTCCACGATGTTGAATGAGATGGACCATATTTCTTCCAATTTCAAAGGGGCTCAAGGTTTAACATTCCCTAAAGATCTTCCACTTCTTCTCCTTATACAGGCGAATAATACAGGCGTAGAAGGATGGATACCTTTGCACGAAGGACAGATCAAAGACTCGGTACATGGAAAAGTAATAACAATGGATGGCGAACATTATTTACACCATACATTATTTAAAGAAATAGCTGAAGACGTTAGAGCATTCATGAACGAAGCGAAGTAAATATCCTGTAAAAGTCTACTCGTGATTTCCCAAATGTGTATAAATGAATATGAAAAGCCGTTCTGTGGTGCGGTATTTCCATAGTATGTGCAATTCGGCTGACAACCGTGATGACAGAGAGGAATTCAAAATGAGATTATTTGAAGTACTTTTAGTTCTATCCTGTTTCGCTTTACTCGTAGATCTATTGTTTATGAAAAGAAGTGCAAAGAAAACAGGATTGGGTGTGGGTATAGGAAGTAGCGTTATATTATTAGTTCAATTGTTTGTTGAGGGATACAGATGGCAGTTACTTTTGGTATATATTATGACGGCGCTATTCATACTCATCGTTTTATTGAGACATTCAGGTAAGATGGTGAATCTAAAAATAGGGAAGCTGTTGAAGTATAGTTTATCTTCCCTAATCGTCATTTTACTTGTTGTATCTACCGGCTTGGCTGTATACTTGCCAGTCTTTGATTTGCCGAAGCTTGAAGGTCCAGAGAAAGTGGGTACTCAAACATTTCATTTTACAGATCAGAACAGAGATGAAGTCTTAACTGAAGATCAAAGCGATAAGAGGGAGCTAATGGTTCAAGTTTGGTACCCTACTGAAAATAGGAATAACAACAAGCGTGGAACTCTTTTTCCAAATGATAAAGAAATGTTCAAAAAGTTTATTCAGAGCTTCTCTACTTCTTTAAAGCTGCCCGACTTTGTGCTCGATTACTGGAAGTATAATAGAACCAACTCTTATGAAAATGTAGAAATATTACCTTCTACAAGTCTTTATCCTTTGGTACTGCTATCTCATGGTATGGGAACCAGTAAAGTTCTACATGCATCACAGGCCGAGAATCTGGCCAGTCATGGGTTTATCGTGGTCACAATTGATCATACGTATAGCACCTTTGCTACCATTTTTCCGGATGGCCGTGTAACGGACTATAAAACTAAGATGACCACCGTAGAAGATCGCAGGGAAATAGGAAATATATGGACACAAGACGTGGAGTTTGTAATCGATCAAATTGAAAAGCTAAATTCAGGTGCAATTGAAAGTCAATTTAAAGGGAAAATAGATTTAAATAACTTAGGCGTAATGGGGCATTCTTTTGGGGGTGCAACGGCATTTAATACAACTTATTTAGATCATAGAGTCAAGGCCGGGATTAATATGGACGGGTCACTATATGAAGTGGAAAATAGAGATGATATAAACAAGCCGTTTATGTTCATCAGATCGGGAAGTTTTGAAGACTGGTTAGCCAATTTTGAAATTGATAGAAATTCGGATGACGAAGTAACTAAATCTCTTTCAGATGAGCTGCACATTATGAAAAATGTAATCAATCATGGGGGAAATGTGATTTATGTAGAAGGAACCCAACATTTCAATTTCACGGACCTTCAATTCTATTCAGAGTTGATTAAACTGACGGGGATAACAGGAGATATCAATGGTAAAAGAGGATCAAACATCGTAAATCAATATGTACTCGATTTCTTTAATAAGCAGCTGAAAGGAACAAGTGGCAATCTGCTTCAGGGACCGAGCGACATGTATCCAGAGGTGAAGTTTATAGATCCGGAAGAACTTTAACCGATCATGTCCGACGGAGTAGAGTGAATTCGTCTTTAGTAAAAGGAGTACCGCCAACAATTTAACGAAAATTTACGCTCAGGATGGATCAATAGTTAAAAAGCCGGATTTTCCTACTTTAAGGAATCCGGCTTTTTGTTTGATAAATGAGTTACGATTTATGAATCTCTTTCGTAGTATTATTCAACGCTTTAGCCCCATCAACTCGTTATTTCTTCGATGATGTTACCGTTTTGTGTTCAATAACTTGTAATACTTTTGGTTCAATAGCTTTTAACATTTATTCACTTTGCATTCAGAGGGCCCTCCTAGGTAAGCAGCTTACACACTATATTGTCTCTCTATCAAAAAAAGGTTCGGTTTTTTTTATTTATTTTTTTCGAGAACGAGTAGGTAAACCCGGCTACCTAACTATTATACAGTCCGTTTACATTCGACTATTTAGCTAGGTGTCAATGTCACAAAAGCCTTGTTCGGTATTGTTATATACATTGAAAAAAGAAACCACAAGGAGAAATGACCTATGAACAAAAGTATGAAAATAACGGTTGCTGCGCTAAGCGGTGTATTGATGCTGGGCGCCATGAATGCTGCTGCGGAGGCAGCACCAGGGAAACCTGCAAGCACGGCAGCCGCTGTGAGCAAAGTGGCACAATTGGAAAAGGAGGAAATAGCCAGAATTAGTAAATTGCTTAAGGAGAATCCGGATGACTCTTATATGGTATACGTAAGCAATGAACTGACCAATAGAAAAGGTCTAGAGACGTTCGCTATGGGGAACATTCATCCAGAGTACACTACCTATGATGATTATTGGAAGAAAGCCTCTACTTTAAAAGAAGCGGTACTGAAAGAGCCAAATAAACTGCCAGAGAATTATCGCTTTGTATCGGGGGAAATACTCGGTCCATACAGCACCGAATATCATAATGAATTGAAGGCAGAAGCTAAAAAGCTGAAAAAGCAAGTTCATTCAAAAAAAGTGAATTGGACGAAATCAAGCATGATTTCATTACAATATAAGAACGGAACCGATTATGTTAAATTCCAAAGCACACGACTTGATCCGAAAGATAAGAAGCAGAAAGGGTATACCTATATAACCGCTGAGGAAGTGAAAAAGAAACATCCCAAGCTTGGTAAGGAATTTATAATCAACACGCTTTCCTGGAACGAAAATGGCAAGTCATTCAGCATCTCAACCAATCCGGGTAATCCATTGACAGAAGAAGACCTGATTAAAATGGCTAAAACGGCAGTCAAAAAGTAAGAAGAATAACCATATTAAGATTTTAATTGGTACAGAATACAAAAATACAATTTTTTGAGTGAAATAGGGTGCATTTAGGAAAAAATTTCTTCCTACTTGCACCCTTTTGTAATATTATAGAAATGTTTATATGAAGTAAGCGTTTACTTTGTGGGTTGCGCATTTGAAAAGGAGGGGTGAATTCAGAGTTAATCCGTGTATTTCAATACTAGATAATATGGAGGGAACTGATGAAGAAAACCGTTTATATCAAGATCGTTTGTCTGTTGTTGAGTTTAGTTGTAGGAATAACTTCGGCATTTGTGGCAGTTCAACCTGCTAGCGCACAGGCGAAGACGAAACAGGAGAGCGGGAATGTTGAAATCAGCGATCCTGACGCCATTATAACCTTTCCTGAGAACAAGAATGACACGCCACCAAGCGTTACAGAAGTCGTGTATGACAAGGACGGCAATATAATGACCAATGGGCAATCAGATGATGAAGCGGCTCGGCTCCTTGCAGAGGCAACATTCAGCGGGACGAATCTCGCCCTGAATGCTCCAGCATTTTCATCGGGTAATGAAGTGGATTATTTGACGCCTGGCTTGGCGGTTGACGGCAAGGGCAATACAAGATGGTCCTCGGCTATAGAAGACGATCAGTGGTTCTATGTTGATCTGGGCGAGAAGAAATCGTTCGACCGGGTGGTCATTCGCTGGCAAACTCCAGCCGATACATACAAGATTCTTGTGTCGGATGACGCTCAGACCTGGGTCAATGTCAAGGACAATGACGGAATTATCCAATGCAAGGGGGGCGTGGAAACCGTCGATTTCCCTTCGCTTGAGGCTCGTTACGTGAAATTCCAGGGCGTTAAGCGAGCGCCTGTCGAAGGAACGCTGTATGGCTATTCCTTTTATGAATTTGAAGTGTATCAGTTGAATGATTTGCAATCTGTGATCGATAGGGTTGCTGGTGTTCTGAACGTGCAAGCCGGACAAACCAAGCTGGATTGGTCTGCAGCAGAGGTGCCGGATGGATACAGCGTGAGTGTATATGGAAGCGACAGGCTCCCTGTCATTGACCTTGAAGGAAATATCCGTACCCCGCTTGTAGATGCCAAGGTGAATCTGATCATCCAAGTGGAGGATCTGAACCAACCGGATCGGAAACTGCTGTCGGACAATATGACCGTCATCGTTCCGGGCTTCCATGAGCAAACACCGGATCGCAATGCCGAGCCGGATGTCATCCCTTCGCTGCGTGAGTGGTATGGAGACTCTGGCAATTACACATTAACCGAATCCTCGCGCATTGTGGTGGATCCGAAGGATGAATCGGTATTGCGCAAGGCTGCGGAGATCACACGCGATGATCTGTTGGATCTCACAGGTTATGAGCTGGAAGTGACAGCAGGGCAGCCGCGATCCGGTGATCTCTACCTAGCTATTGATCCGTCCTTGTCCTGGCTTGGGGATGAAGGGAATGTGTTCAAGGTGAGCGAGTACGTTTCAATTACCTCATCTTCGGCGACAGGATCCTTCTTCGGCACGAGAACGGCGCTCCAAATCATCAAGCAGAACGAGGATCGCACGATTCCGCGCGGGGAGGCGAGGGATTACCCGAAGTATGAGAAGCGGGGACTTATGATCGACGTTGCCCGCAAATATTTTACGATCGATTTCCTGCGGGACTATGTAAAGCAGTTGTCTTGGTACAAAATGAATATGTTCCAAATCCACTTGAACGATGATGTAGGGACTCCGTTCGCGGATGGAACGACGGCAGCATATCGCTTGGAGAGCACCATGTATCCCGGACTTGCAAGCGGGAACGGGCACTACACGAAGCAAGAATTCAAGGAGCTGCAATTGATGGCTATGGATTATGGCATCAACGTGGTTCCGGAAATTGATACGCCTGGACATTCCCGCGCATTCACTTCCTATAATCCGGCACTCGGGGATGAGCGGGGATTGGATATTTCCAAGCCCGAAACGGTGGAATTTGTCAAAAGCTTGTTCAATGAATACTTGGATGGAAGCGATCCGACCTTTGTCGGGCCTGAAGTGCACATCGGCACGGATGAATACTGGGGACCGGATATCGAGCGATTCCGTTGGTACATGGACACCCTTGTGAAGCATATCAATAGCAAGGGCAAGCATCCGATTATGTGGGGAGGCTTGACCATGTACAACGGGACCACACCGATCAGTAATGATGCAACGATGGGAATCTGGTATGAACCGTATGGTGCACCGCAGCAGGCCGTGGATCTCGGTTATGACGTCATCAACTCCCAAAATGTCTTTTTGTATATCGTGCCTACGCTCTATGGGAATTACTTGAACTCGCAATTCCTATATAACGAGTGGGAGCCGAACAAATGGGAGAACACAACGCTGCCGCTTGGCCATCCGCGCGTGAAGGGCGGCATGTTCTCGATGTGGAACGACGTGTCGGATGCGAACGGCGTATCCATGGATGATGCGCATATCCGTTTAATGCCTGGAATCCAGGTGGTCGCAGAGAAGATGTGGACCGGGACGAGAGACGACAAGTCCTTCTCCCAATTTGAACAGCGGACGAAGATTCTTGGCGATGCGCCGAATGCTGACCGTTCTCACAAAATTACAGTGAACAATCAAGATCATCTGGTCATGAAATATTTGTTCGATCAAGGCTTCAAAGATGATTCAGGCAACGGCTTTGACGGAAAAGGCGTCAATGTCGATATAACGGACGGCAAGTACCAGCAGGGTGTTCGCTTCAATGGAGGAAAGAGTTATGTCGAAACGCCGGTGGATGCGATTGGGTTCGGGTGGACCGCTTCCATGTGGATTAAGCCCGACAAGAACAATCCCGATGATGCCGTATTGATGGAATCGCCTGCAGGAACTTTGAAGCTGAAGCAAGGTAAGACAGGAAAGCTCGGATTTACCAAGGAGCATTATGACAGTACCTTTAACTATGTTGTCCCGGAAGATAAGTGGACGCATATTTTGCTGAAAGGCGATGACAAAGGCGTATCGCTGTTCGTCAATCTTGACGAATATGTGGAACGGCTGGAAATGCAATATCCGAAAATGCACACGCTCGTCCTGCCTACACTGCGAATCGGCAGCGAGACGAACGCGTTTAAGGGTGTACTGGATAATGTTGTCATCCACAACAAAGCGATCGAGCTGTTGAGCACGGAAAATCTTGCGCTTCACAAGTCGGCGGAGTCCTCGGAAACGGAATTTCCGTATTATTCTCCTGATATGGCCGTGGATGGCAATGAATCCACCCGCTGGTCCAGTGCGTACGTGGATGATGCCTGGTTTCTTGTGGATCTAGGAGAGAACAAGGAAATAAATAAAGTCACTATAAAGTGGCAGGGCGCTTACGCGGAGAAGTATCAGATTCTGGTGTCGGATGACAAGACGAACTGGGAGAATATTTCCGGCGAAGGCGGCGTCATAGAGTCTAAGGGAACACTGGACATTCTGGAGTTCGACACTAAGCAAGCCCGATATGTGAAGTTCCAAGGCGTGAAGAGGGCAACCGTCTTCGGCAACTCGTTCTTTGAGTTTGAGGTGTATTCACCGGGGAACATCCCTGAATATAAGGAGCTGATTGCCAAGATGGAGTTCCTTCTCACGAAGGTGAACGAAAACGCAAAGCTGCATCAATTACTGCTTCAGGTATTAAATCGCTATCCATATGACGCGAATCGTCCGATTGATCCTATGAAGACATTAATCAAGCAGATTGGGGAGTAATAGCGAAATAAAAAAAACTCGTATCCTTCACGGATACGGGTTTTTTTAATCATGGAGGGATCTCTAAGAAGAGGTTGGATTGAACGTTAATGGTTAATATCGCACTTGTTCATAATGAAGGAGATTTGATTCTCCAATCGGTTGAGTTGTTCCTGTGTTTCTTGGTCTTCAGCACCTTGTTCCCGCAGAGCGGCAAGTTCTTGCTTTAGCTGATGGAGATCGTCGCTGGCTTTCGCGCAGTTATAGTCGCTTTCCAAATTGTCGATCATCATGGTTCCTCCTTGATTGTATGATGTGGTTCTTCACTAGTATGGAGGATACTTCCAAAGTTATTCACGGCCTTCCGTTAAACGAGCTTTTTTCGAATCGCTCCTGATATCAAATCAATCAAGGTAATCATGACGATAATCCCCAGCAAAATAATGCCGACGCGGTCCCAATTCCGTGAGCTCAGCGCGAATATAAGCGGTGTCCCGATTCCGCCTGCGCCGATAATGCCGAGGATGGTTGCGGATCGGAGGTTGATTTCGAAGCGGTAGAGGATATACGACAGAAACCCGGGCAGTACCTGAGGCACAACGGCGAACCGGACAATTTGCAGCCTAGTCGCACCAGCAGCGATCAGCGCTTCGGTCGGGCCCGTATCGATCTGCTCCACCTCTTCGGAGAACAGTTTGCCGAGCATGCCTACTGAATGCAGACCGAGTGCCAGCACGCCTGCAAAAGAGCCGGGGCCCACCGCCTTGATGAACAATAGCGCCATTACGATTTCAGGAAAGACGCGGATGAGGCTGAGCAGCACTTTGCCTGATCCGGAGGCGAATATGGACCCGGTCATGTTGGCAGCGGCCCAGAAAGCGAATGGGATGCAGATGCCAGCCGAGATGATCGTCCCTAGAATGGAAATCGCCAACGTATCCAGCAAACCGCGCAGCAAATCCTCTCCGTCTGGTAAATAGACAAAATCCCAATCGGGTGAAAACAGACCGGAGAAAATAGCTTTTGTCACCTGACCTGCCGTATCTTTAATGCCTGAGTACGGGATCCCCAAGAAAGCCCAGACATAAACGATCGCCAGCACGACGTAGATAAGCCAGCGGAGACGGCTTTTTTTCGGTTGGGGAACGATGTCGTTCCATGATTTGCTCATAACAATTTCTCCCGCAGTTTCGTACTAAGATAGTCGATCATCAGGACGACAATCAGGGTGAAGATGATGATCATGCATGTCTTGTCGTACTCAAAAAATCCGAGTGTCACTTCATAATAATGACCGATCCCGCCAGCTCCCACCAGACCGAGCACGGCAGCGGCACGAATATTGATTTCGAACGTGTAGAGCGTATAAGAAGCGAAATGTGCCCGAATCTGCGGGACTGCACCGTATACGATCAGCTGCGGGAGATTTGCCCCGGCAGCGGTCATCGCCTCCAGCGGGCCAGGGTCTATCGCTTCCAGTGCTTCATAGGTGAGTTTAGCAATCAGACCCAGTGAAAAGACGGATAGGGCAAAAATCCCCGGTAACGGGCCCAGCCCCAATATCGCGACAAAAAAAGCGGCAAGCAAAAGGTCAGGAATGGTCCGGATCAAGTTCAGCAGGAAGCGAACAGGATAGGTGATCCACCGGCTTTTGACCAAATTGCCTGCACACAGCAGCGCAACCGGAACCGCCAGGATGGCGCCGAGCGTCGTGCCGATCAGCGCCATGCGTATCGTCTCCAGCATCGCCTCCCAAATGTTGTCGAGATAGCTCCATTTCGGCGGAAACATCTCCCGCAGCAGGTCAAGCATGTTCGGCAGTCCTTCCACAAGCTCCTTGAAGGTAGCGTCCGTCTGCAGCGCACTACCCCAGACGAGAAGCAGCAGTATAGCCGCTGTCATGTAATGCTTCAGTTTGCCCGGCGGTTTTGGGCGAGGAAGGGGAGCCTGACCTGATTGTTTGAATGGCGCCGTTTCCAGTTCCATCTTCATACAGCCGTTTCCTCCAATAGCTCATCTTTGCCGAATGGCCGCCCGTATATTTCCGTAAACCGCTCGTCCGTCGCTTCCGATAACGGTCCGTCAAAGACAACCTCCCCGGCACGCAATCCGATAATCCGTGTAGCATACTGCCGGGCCAGATCGATCGAATGCAGATTCACGATCGTCGTAATTTCGGATTCCGTGTTAATTCGTTTGAGATCATCCATGACCTGCTTCGTGGTCAAAGGATCGAGGGAAGCAACCGGCTCGTCCGCCAGTATGATCTTGGCCTCCTGCGCGAGCACTCGGGCAATCGCGACCCGCTGCTGCTGTCCGCCGGACAGTTCATCGGCACGAGCATACGCCTTCTGGACAATGCCTACCCGGTCCAGCGCCTGAAAGGCCAGATCCACATCGGCCTTCGGAAATCGGCCAAGCAGGGTGAGCAGGGTGGAATGGTATCCGACGCGTCCGGCGAGCACATTGCGGAGTACGGAAGAGCGCTTCACAAGATTGAAGCTCTGAAAAATCATGCCGATATCCCTTCGGATGCGGCGCAGTTCTTTGCCCTTGGCCGCTGTAATCGATTTACCGTCGATCACGATTTCGCCTTCGGTAATGTCGTGAAGCCGGTTCATCGACCGCAGCAGGGTCGACTTCCCGGCGCCGGACAGCCCGACGATCGCCACGAATTCGCCGCGGCCGATCGTCAGATTGATATGGTTCAGTGCTTTGGTTCCATTAGCGTAATTTTTCGAAACGTTGCGAATTTCAATCATGGCACCCAGTCCCTTATCCTTTACTCGGTCTTTACCTTTTCGCCGTATTCACGGACAATCTCAAATTGAGTGTCATCCGATTTTACATATCCTTCATGGGTGTAAATTTCGGAAATGATTTTGTGGCCTTCTTCGTCCTGGCCGATCTCGATAAATGCATTCTGCAGCTTCTGGGTCCATTCTGCGCTCATATCGGAGCGCACGCTGATTGTATCGTTTGGAATTTTCTCCGTATAGGTCAGCACACGCGTATCTTCAAACACGGTTGGATAATCGGTCTTAACGACATTTCGGGCATCCTGGAAGATGGCTGCTGCATCGACATCGCCGTTCAACACAGCAAGGACAGCTTGGTCATGACCTTTAACCGTAATCGGCTCGACGTCCTTCAACGGGTCGATTCCGTTATCCATCAGAACTGCGGCCGGCCATACATAACCGGCAGAGGAAGACACGTTTTGGTAAGCTATTTTTTTGCCCTTCAGGTCGGCAACGGATTGGATGGCGGAATCCTTTTTCACGATCATCATCGCCTTGTAGAAATCCACAAGTGCATCCGTAGGCTCCCCAGTTTCATCCTTTACGCCAAAGCGCTGGGCCTGCAGAATAACCTCGGCAGCGCCTTTCTCCTTGGCAAGAACATACGCGGTTGGCGGCAGGAAGCCGACGTCTACTTTTTTGGAAGCCATCGCTTCTACAATCGTGTTATAGTCAGTTGATACGCTGACCTGAACGGGGATCCCGATTTTGTCGGACAGCAGCTTTTCAAGCGGCTTGGCTTTGGCTTCAAGCGTGTCGGCATTCTGGGAAGGAACAAATTGGACGGTCAGTTTTTCAGGGACATACCCGGTTGATTCTGTAGCCGTGCTGCTGCCTGTGCTTGTGCCTTGCGAGTTCTCCTGGCCAGCGTTCGCCGCGGCTTTGCCGCCGGTGTCGGTATTACCGCCGCATCCGCTGATGACAGCGAAGGACAATAACAGGGGCATCGTGAATTTCATCCATTTTTTCAAAGCAATGACCTCCATTTTATAAGTTAAATGATATGTCTTACCTGCTTCACTATACGGAGGGAGTGTTAATGGCCTGTCAATGAAATGATAACTTTTTGTAAAGACATGGAATTTTAATATAAAACTGCATTTCGGTTGATAGAATGGCTTGAAGACGATACGAACAGGAGAGATGGTATGAATTCGACGAATAAAATGACGATTGCCGTGCTGGCTACCAGCGACATACACGGGCATCTGTTCCCAACGGATTACCGGACTCAAGACGAACGGAATCTAGGGCTCGGCAAGCTGGCGTCCCTGATCCGTGAAGAGCGGCATATACATCCGGACCTGCTTCTGATCGATAACGGAGATTTGATTCAAGGCTCTCCGCTGGCTTCCTATGCAGTAAAAAGAGGAACCGATATCCACCCTATGATTAGTGCGCTGAATGAACTGGGTTATGATGCAGCCGTTCCGGGTAACCATGAGTTTAATTATGGTATGGAGACGCTCGGACAAGCAGTGCGGGATTCCCGGTTTCCTTGGCTTTCTGCTGGTATCCGGTTGCAGGATAGCAGGGAGCCCGTCCTCGGAAAGCCCTATCTAATCAAGCACATCGGTGGCATCCGGCTGGCGGTGTTGGGTGTGACGACGCACTACATTCCATGCTGGGAGAATCCGTCCCATATTCAGGGTCTCGAATTCCATGATGCCCTGGAAACCGTGAAGGAATGGGTGCCGCGCATCCGTGTGGAGGAGCAGCCCGATGTGATGATCGTGGCGTACCACGGCGGATTTGAGCGCGATATAGAAACCGGAGAACCAGCGGAAAACATCACCGGGGAAAACCAGGCTTACGCCATGTGTGCTGAGGTGGATGGCATTGATGTGCTCATCACCGGACATCAGCATCGGCTGCTGGCCGGGCAGGTGCATGGAGTAACGGTGGTCCAACCCGGCTTCAACGGACAGGCCATTGGCAAGCTCAGCTTGGATCTGATCAGGGAGCAGGAACGCTGGATTATCGCGGAGAAGCGGGCCGAGTTACTGCGACCGGAGACAGGGACGACGGCCGATACGGTGTTGCTCGCTTCCAGCCGGGATATAGAAAGCCGGACCCAGGCATGGCTCGACGAGCCGATCGGACGGGTAGAGGGTGACATGAGCATGAACGATTCTTTCGCCTGTCGGCTAGAGGAGCATCCCTTTATTGAGTTCATCCATCGCGTGCAAATGGAATATGCGGGGGTCAACGTTTCCTGCACGGCATTGCTAAGTGAAGATTCCAAGGGCTTTGGAGAGATTATTACAAGGCGGGATATACTTACGAATTTCATGTATCCGAATACGCTGGTCGTTCTGCGTCTGACTGGGCGCGACATTCGGGATGCGCTGGAACAGACAGCCTGTTATTTTACGGTCGGCCCAAAAGGGACCCCTGCCGTGAACCCGGCATATGTGAAGCCGAAAGCGCAGCACTATAATTACGACATGTGGGAAGGCATTGAATATACAATAAACCTTGCAGAGCCCCCAGGATCTAGGGTCAGCAGGCTGAAATATAACGGCGCCGACTTGCCGGGCGAGATGGAGCTGGATGTGGTCATGAACAGCTACCGGGCAAGGGGAGGAGGGGATTACAGCATGTTTCAAGGGAAAGAAGTGATTCGGGAGATTCTGATCGACACCGCGGAGTTAGTGGAACGGTATATCTCGGAGCGCGGAAACATTGCGGCTGCATGTAATCACAATTGGGAAATCGTCATAGAGAGGAATTAGCTTGGTGGACAATTGTTATACGTAAGGAGAGGTTTTAAATCTATCAACATGGTTAAAGAAACTATCCTTACCATCGCGGCTTGCGTACTAATTTATTGAGCCCTCTTGAGGGGGGATTGCGGATGCGAAGGGGTCCAAGTTCACGATCTACGCCGGACTGTCCATCCAAGCCGGAACATTACTGCTCCTAACTTGGTTCAACGGTTCGATCTATGGTGTTATTCCATTAATCATGATATGGATGGCCGCCACATGGGCGACATCCCCGGCACAGCAGTTGTATTTAGTTACCTTGGTGCCACAGTCGCCGGATATAGCCTTAAGTGTCAACACTTCGTTTATCCAATTTGGCTTTGCCCTCGGCTCAGGAATCGGGGGATTGGTGATCAGCAGCTCCTCCATTGGCAACCTGGGCTGGTCCGGGTTGGTCATGGTTTTGGTAGCGCTCTTGCTAGCAGTCCGATTGTTCGCTTACGATAAAGTCGCTGAACATGCAATGAGGCTATAGTGGATGGAATCATTATGGAGGCGGATCAGATTTTGCAAAGCAGCTAGAAAGAGGATGAAAAAATATAACTATGACAATCTTTGTCACTATTAGCAGATATGATTGAGCTAAGGATGATCATCTTACATTCTTTTTCATAGTGGGGGGAAGAGAAGTAACGATTTTCATCAAATATTGAATGATAAGAAGGGATGAACCAATCATGTATATAACCGTTTCAGATTTTATTACAGAATGGAAGAGAGAAGCAGAATTAACGCAAAAGGTGTTAGACAGTTTGACGGATGAATCATTACGGCAGCAAGTCTATCCTGAAGGCAGGACTCTGGGGAGAATTGCATGGCATTTCGTAACGAATACCCCTGAATACTTGACTGAATTCGGGCTTGTTCTCGATCAGGTAGAAGATTCTGATGAAGTACCCTCCGCGAACGAAATCGCCGAGACCTTTAGAAAAATAAGTTCCGAAGTAGCAATAGCTCTTGAAGCACAATGGACGGATGATACTCCAAAACAAATTCAGAATGCCTTTGGACGTGAGGAATCAAATGCTACTATCTTTATGGGATTGATAAAGCACATTGCTCATCATAGAGGACAGGTTACTGTTCTGATGCGTCAGGCGGGGTTAAATATTCCTGCGGTATATGGACCTTCAAAAGAAGGGTGGATACAAATGGGAGTAGAAAATCCGCCACTTTAAACATGAATAAAGCTCGGGGAACAAAAACATACACGCATTCAAAGTCGCGAACAATCGCGGCTTTTTTGTTTTGACGATGTAAGTTCATGAACAAATTTCATCCCCGCATTGCAGTTTTTATAGTACAATGGAATTTGTGGGTTTTCTTATAGATTAGTATCGTGATTTTAGTGGAAGAGGAGTTTTTGAGCAAGTGAAAAAGTTATATTCACTATGGTTCGGAAGTTATTGGAGTCCTTATCTGGTTATGGCTCTGGCCGGCATTCTCAGCGCGGTCTACTTCGGAATCACCCATACGGTATGGGCTGTAACCGGTGAATTCACCCGTCTCGGAGGGCATATTCTGGAATTCATCGGGGTGGATATATCGGATTGGGCGTATTTCGACCTCGTCCATATGGACGGAACGACATGGACGCGGACCGACGGCTGGATCGTATGGGGCATGTTTATCGGAGCCCTCATTACGATTCTGCTGAGCAGCAATTTCAAGATCCGAATGCCGAGACAGAAACGACGGTACGTTCAGGGATTTGTCGGCGGAATCATCGCGGGCTTCGGAGCCCGGCTGGCTCTGGGCTGCAATCTCGCAGCCTTTTTTACCGGGGTGCCTCAATTCTCCCTTCATTCTTGGATCTTCATCGTTGCTACTGGCGCGGGCACATTCTTGGGTGCTCGGCTGGTTAACACAAGATGGTGGAAAGGGAAGTCCGTTCTGAAAATGGGCGGTACCGTGCCTTCCGTTAAATCGGGTAAGAACAGGCAACCTCTACTAGGGGCTGTGCTAGGTCTTGCGTACATTGCATTGATCGTATACTTCTACGCAACTGGCCGCACGATGCTGGGGACAGCCGCCCTTTTCGGAGCAGCATTCGGCATCCTGATCGAGCGGGGGCAGATCTGCTTTACTTCGGCTTTCCGCGATCTGTGGATCAGCGGCCGAGCCACGATGACAAAAGCGATTGCTGTCGGCATGGCAGTCAGCTCCGTCGCTACGCTTATCGTAATTCTTGTATACGGTCTGGACCCGATTACGAAAATTGCCGCGCCCAGCACCTTTATCGGTGGATTGCTCTTCGGCCTGGGTATTGTCATGGCCGGCGGTTGCGAAACCGGCATGATGTACCGACTGATGGAGGGACAAGTTGTCTTTTTACCCGTGTTTATCGGCAACATTATAGGCGCAACCTCTTTGGCATATGCATGGGATCATATGGGGGTATTTAACCTTCTAGTGAAGAGTGGCTCGCCTATTAACCTGATCACCGTCATGGGTCCGGCTGCTGCACTGATTGTTACGCTGCTCATACTCGGTGGAGGATTCGCTGTCGCCGCATACTGGCAAAAAAACTACCGCTTCGGCGTAGGATTCAAGAAAGGGGATGCAACCCATGTCCGTTGATTTCACACTGGACCTCCGGGGGGAATCTTGTCCATACCCGGTCATCTACACACTCGAAACGCTCCGTGATATGAAAAAAGGACAAACGCTTCAGGTCATTTCGGACTGTCCGTCCGCATTTCGCAACGTGCCGGAGGAAGTCGTAAAACACGGCTACACCATGGCACAGGAGCCAGTCAAAAACGGCCAGGAATTCAGCCTGTTTATCCAGGCGTAATGCTATTATCATAATTGCGTAAAAAGCCTCCCTTCTGACAGGGGGGCTTTTTATGTGAGCTGTTCTGCGGCAACTGAAAGCAACATGGAATGTTATCCTTGATTGGTGGTTTGCTCGGAAAATGGCTTTATAATGGGAAAAAAGGATGTGATCCATATGATTCATATGAATTTGAAGAAATTGCGAAAAAAACACCGATTTACCCAAGAAGAAGTTGCCGAGAAGATCGGCGTGTCAAGACAAGCTGTTGCGAAGTGGGAAAATGGAGAGACTGTACCGGATATTCAGCATTGTACAGCTCTCGCGGATCTGTATGGCGTAGTACTGGATGATCTGGTCCATTACTCCGATAAGCATTCAGAAATCGGCCTGCGGCCCAAGGGAAAACATATTTTTGGAATGGTACGGGTTGGGAACGAGGACAGATCGTGATTCCCAAAAAAGCCAGAGATATATTCGATATACGCCCCGGTGATCGCCTGGTGGTTCTAGGTGATGAGGAGCAGAAGGGAATTGCCATTATGAAAAGCGATGGCTTGCTGCAGTTTGCAAAGGATATATTAAATGCGCAGACATTCGAGGAGGAAGATGAGTGATTGCCATACAAACGATGAATTTAACTAAAAGATACAAGACCAAAACCGCGGTTGATTCACTAAACCTTCAGATCGAGCATGGAGAACTGTTTGCTCTGCTTGGCGTGAATGGTGCAGGAAAAACAACGACGATTAAGATGCTAACCTGTCTCAGTAAGCCAAGTAGCGGCGACGCGGCACTGTTAGGAGACAGTATCGTTGCCAATCCATATGCAGTGAAAGAAAAAATTAATGTGTCTCCTCAGGAAACGGCTGTTGCTCGGAATTTGTCCGTGAAAGAGAATCTTGAGTTTATTGCTAAAGTTTATGGATTTGAGTGTCCATCTATTGCCGTTAAGGTGGAGGAAATGCTGGATACTTTTAGTCTTCGAGAGGTAGCTCAAGATAAAGCAAAAACGTTATCGGGAGGCATGCAAAGACGACTTAGTATTGCGATGGCCCTCATTTCGAACCCTGCGATCCTTTTCCTGGATGAACCCACACTGGGACTGGATGTCATCGCAAGAAGGCAGCTTTGGACAGCTATTAAAAAGGTCAAAGGAAAAATCACCATCATTCTGACAACTCACCATATGGAGGAGGCGGAAGCCCTTTCGGATCGAATCGGAATTATGGCGAATGGGAGATTAAAGGCAGTTGGAACTGCTGCAGAATTAACAGAAAAGACAAACACTCCAACACTTGAGGATGCTTTTGTATCTTTAGCTGCATTAGAGGAGGCAACAGGATGAGATCTACAGCATTTGCCACACGAAACCACAAAGAAATGGTTAGAGATCCGCTGAATTTGGCCTTTGGCGTCGGCTTCCCATTGGTTATACTGTTGCTGCTATCTGCCCTGCAACAAAATATTGAAATTGAACTCTTTGTCATTGACCAGCTTGTTCCGGGCGTTGCCGTGTTCGGGTTCTCCTTCATTTCACTTTTCTCTGGGATGCTTATAGCCAGAGATCGGAGCTCCTCATTTTTAATGAGATTGTATACGGGTCCGCTAACTGCACCGGATTATATCGTGGGATATACATTACCTTTAGTTCCGATGGCGTTTCTCCAGGTTGCCATAGCCTTTGTTGCGGCTTCCTTCTTGGGATTACAAATAACTTTGAATGTTCTGCTCTCCGTTATTGTGCTCCTTCCAACAGCTGTTCTGTTTATAGGAATCGGGTTGCTGGCAGGCAGTATATTTAATGATAAGCAGGTAAGTGGTATATGTGGTGCGTTATTGACGAATCTTAGCGCATGGCTTAGCGGCACTTGGTTTGATCTGAATCTTGTCGGCGGTTGGTTTAAAGAGATTGCGTATGTACTCCCCTTCGTCCATGCGGTTGACGCGGGAAGAGCCGCGATTTCAGGAGATTACGCTTCGATCTTACCTCACCTGTGGTGGGTGATTGGGTATGCCGTGGTTATCATGGTTGTCGCCATTTTCGCGTTTAGGAAGAAAATGAGTGGAGACAACGATTAGTGAATGGACGCATGAAGAGGGGACGACTATATGTTACAACCAGAACAATTATTGGATCCCTTGGCAAGCTACGAGCTGGAAAGTGTGAAAAGCTCTCCAAGTTAATTGAATGACTTGGAGAGCCATTTTATTGGAGAAGATTACATTGAATCAGAACTTGATTTTAAGCGTGTCACCATCCAGATAGACACCCTCGGAACGCATAATCGGCAGCTTCTGCTCCGCCGAAAAGCCGATGGTTTCCCCGTCCTTTAGTGTGACGTTCTGTTCAACGATATATAAAGAAATATCCATCAGGAATTCACGGAGCTCGGCAGGTGTCACCTGGCTGTCCAGCACTTCGATCTCGTCTTTACCAAAGGCTCTGAGCCCATATGTATATCCATTGACTCCGGATTCCGTACGAACTAGCCCGAAGTATACCAGATTTAACAGTGGAAAAAGATCGTCGGATTTTATAGTTTCAGCCATTTTCACAAAGAGCTCAGGCTGAAATACCGTGCCGGATGAATAGAGGCCGACGGCATTAGGCAGCTTCAAACAGCTCGCCGCCAGCTTGGTGTACACCCTGCCGCTATCAAGCGGGGAGGCAGCACGCGAAAACACCGCCAGAATAAGCTGGCTGACATGGGTTTTGGTTACCTCCACAGCCTCTGGCCACAGGTAGTTGCCTTGCGCGTAATGCTCAGCCTCGCCATCCGGTACCGGAGCGTCAACGAAGCTGACCGCGATCATGCAGCCGTCTGCCTCAAAGACCAGAATTCCTTCTTTTTCCTCACCGGAGCTGCCATCATCCGGGGAAGAGGAAATATTCCAATCGTGCAGAAGATTTGCTTTGATCTGTTCCAGGTCGCATTCCGGGGAGTTCAACAGAACGAAGCCATTAAATACCCCGGATGATTCATTGGAATCCAACGTGTTATCCTCTGAAGTTTCCCCTGCCTCATATAGTGCCGCCTGCTTCATCCAATACTCACGAATCATGTTAACCATGGCTACAGCTTCCTGTTCCGCGGTGGAAGGATGATAGGGCTGCATCTCACTAAATACATGTCCACAATGCTCGGTGTCTGACGGACTTTCATAACCGCCGCAGACGCCGACCAGCCATTTGCCAAACAGGGTCTTCTTATATTTGAAAATATAATAATGCATGTCGTGGAGATCAAATTCTCCCGCTAATTCGATTTTGCTGGGTTTATGGCCGAGCTCTTGTTCATTTGCCAGCCATTCGATCATGGAATCCTTAGCTGCTTGTTGTTGAACTGTCATTGTGTTCCTCTCCTTATATATGTGCGATAGTATAACTGCTATATTCTACCAACCTTTATTGTGTTGGGCAATACTAGAAAAACGCGAATGATTAGCCGATGTGGGAACGTTTTTTGACTGCGGTATTCTCAAAAATAGGCAGGATTGATCCATAACCATATTGAATATTCTTACATACGGAGGAATGGAGGTGGGGAGGTGGAACTTCTAAGGGTTACATATGAGCAGAAAATAATATTACGTAACCTCATGGAGCTTTATCAGTACGATATGAGTCCATATGAAGATGAGCGTGAGAATGACGTTAACGAATTTGGCCTGTACGATTATAAGTATTTAGACCATTACTGGACGGAAGAGGGGCGGTATCCTTACCTTGTTATACAATCGGGGAAGCTGGCCGGATTTGTATTGGTGAGAGAAATTAAAACAGCAAGTGATGCAACTCCAAACTATTCCATGGCGGAATTTTTCATCTTGAAAAAATACCGAAAGCAGTCAATTGGTAAAGAGGCAGCTTTCAAAGTGTTCGAAATGTTTAAGGGCAATTGGAGTATCGCTTGGTTGGAAAAAAATCTGTCAGCCCAAGCTTTTTGGACAAAAGTCATCTCAGAATACAAGGCCGGCGAATATTCCAAAACCATGTTCTCAGGTAACCCTGCAATTGAATTTTGTGTCTAAAGGGTCTTCGTTTCCTTATTCAATAGGTAAAATGAACATGTTATTTTCCCTGATAATAAATCACCTAGAATGAAGAATCATCATAAATCCATCCAGGACGGTCGCCTAACCGTCTTCCACTGAATATATCTGGAGTATCAGATGATTCAAGAGAGGATGTTGGCCTTGCAAGCTGTTTCTCATGATCTCGTTCAAGGATGGATTGCCTACACATCGAATCGTGGTGGATCGTTCGACATTTGGCTGTACCGGCCACAGGACGGACTTCATGTTCAACTTACTCGGGGACTTGGCGCGGAATTTTCCGTTCCCTATTGGTCGCCCGACAGCAGGAGTATCGCATTTATCGGAATTGGAAATGTGGTCTACTTGCTGAGTATCGCCACGCGTACTGTAGCCAGGATTGACCAAACCGAACCTTTCACGCTGTTGGACTGGTCTCCTGACAACCGGTCTCTGGTGTATGTTAAAAACGACCGAATCGTCGTTTATGATACTATCACGCATCGGAGCTATACCTTCTCAGAGCCAGGAGCTAGTGATGTCCAATGGTTCCCTTCGGGAACGGAGCTTCTATTTGCGGCTCCCGATGCCAGCGGCATCACGCAGCTCTTCCGCATGCGAACCGATGGCACGAACCGGAGACAAATCACGCAAAATACGAACGGACCGCTCCACGACGTTCGGATATCCCCGGACGGAACCTTCGCACTGTATACATTCCCTGGTGCAAGCATCTCCATAATTTCAACTGTGGATTTGGCAACGGGTACCATCTATACGCTGGAAGGCGGATCGCTCGCCAAAAACTATTTTCCGTCATGGTCACCGGATTCCCAGAGCATCGCCTACAGCGCAACCGCTTATGAAGAGCCAAACTATTATTCGCTTATCCAGATCGACAGCCGCACCGGTCAGAATCAAATAACGATAGCGGTTTCCGACTGTTTTGCCACTCCCGTAGGGTGGTCCCCGGACGGTATGAAAATCGCGTATTTATCGGGATGCGCAGGTGTAGAAAGTGCAAGTCAGCTCTGGATTGTGGATCTCAGGGATCAGGTGCCGGTGAACGTTGTCAGCGGCGGCCGGATTACAGCCTTGCAGTGGTCTCCTAGAGCCAGAAGGATTTCGGAAAACATCTTTACCAGCTTTGTGTACCGGGTATCCTTTCCATATCCCGCAAACTGGCGTCGGGTCAGTGAAGAGAGATACGAAGGGGCCGACGGTTTTTTTCAGTTATCTGCGATTTCATCGGGTGAAGGTATTACCGAAGTGTGCCACTCTGAAGCCTTTCACCCATTGATGCCTTACGGTTCATCACCAAGAATTGTTCCTGTGAAGATACAAAATCAAGAAGCGTGTTTTATTTTTCCGTCAGCCGACCAACCAGCGGAGATGAATAAGCAGTCCGCCCTGATCGTAAGATACCCACGCCCTGTCCAAATTGGAGAAACGTTCTACAATTATTTTATCTTGTTCGCTGACGTCAACCATATCCGTCAAATTGGTGCGCGGTTGTCGTTCATTTAGTTAACTATTCATTTCTTTCGAACCATTGAGAATAAATCCCACTTGATAGGTGGTATTAATTGGTTTAATCTAGCCACAGGCATTTCCCTTCAATGATCATTAAATGATCATTCATTATCTTAGCATTGAACGATACGGTCAGCCGATTGGTCCACCAAAGGCTCCTGTTTACTCGTTTGTCGTTAGTACGACAAAAGGGGTAGATGGGGGTCTTTCTGTATTTCAAGAGTTAGCTGTGGGAGATAAGGACTGCATATGGAGGTTTATGACCCGAGAGAGGAGCGACATGGAAGAGAAGGATTGGGATTTATTGGAGGAGGCTGATTGGCATTTTCGTAAAGTGGTACGCAGGTTTGTCAAAGAGCGTGACAAAATCTCGGTAGAAGGCATCTCACTGCCAGGCTTGCTGATTCTCAACACGATATTCCGGGATGGCGAGCAAAGGCTTGGCGAGCTGGCGGAACAGCTCGATTTCACATCCGGAGCGGTAACGGCGATATGCGACACTTTCATCCCCTATCTATGGGATGTTTATTTGGCTGAAAACGGGGTTGCGTTCTCGGATGTGGAACTAATCGGACAGGGAGGTTTCGACGAGGCGTATGTGGCTCTCAAACAAGGCGACATCGACGCCGCCTGGGCCCGTGACTACACGCTTAGATAGCGGGTTCAATACGGTCTCTTTTTGTCCATTTTAAAATGTAATCTTGTGAGGAGGGGATACGATTAAAACATCTTATTATTTTTTCGTTGGTTCATTTGTAGCAAATAATGAAAAAAAATTGCGCAAAAAACGTTGAATAATTTGCTAATGAAGTATAATATTGCAACATAGGGAAGGATAAGCGTTTTCCAAAATTTCAATAGACAGGTGTTATGCCGAAATGAAAATAACTTTAAAAGACATTGCCGACCATGCAAATGTATCTATTTCTTCTGTATCGAGGGCTTTAAACAACGCAAACTCAACAGCACTTGTAAACGACCAAACGCGTATGCGCATTATTCAAGCTGCCAAGGACCTGGGTTACCATAAGTTTAACAATTCACTGCAAAAAAACGAAAATTTTTCAGTGAATAAAAAAGTTCCAAAGAGAGTGGGACTCGCTTTATATGATGTAAAAGCTAAATACCAAGATCCTTATTTTTCAGAAATCATTTACGGGATCGAAAGTGAATTGATTGATCAAGAATGTATATTGGACTTTACATTTGAGGTGCAAGATATTTTCAATTTCAATTTATTTGGGGATATGAACGAGAGTGACTTAGGAGTTATTTGTATCGGACCGCTTAAGCATGATTTTATAGATGAGCTTAATAATCGGGTTCCATTTGTCATATCGGTGGGCGGAATACCTAAGCTGGACATTGATTATGTTACGGTGGATTTTCGCAATGCGGCAATGCAAGCAGTTCAATATTTGGTAGATCTTGGTCATCGAGATATCGCTTATATTGGCGGAAGCTCTCAAGTTGGAATGCCGATTGATCAAGAAGAACGTTTCTATGGATATAAAGAAGCGATGGAGTTGAACCATCTTGACATTGTTCCGGAGTGGGTTCAAGACGGCTGCTTTGATCTGACCAAGAGCTATGAAGCCATGAAAAAAATTTTAAACACGCAGAGTCCGCCCTCGGCCGTATTTACAGCTAGCGACAAAATGGCATTTGGGGCGTACAAGGCAATTGGTGAATATGGGCTATCGATTCCAAATGATATATCTGTTGTTTCTTTTGATAATGTCGAAATGTCAGAATTCATTAACCCTCCGTTAACAACGGTACAGGTTCACAAGGAGGAAATGGGGAGAATCGCAGTCAAATTACTGCTTCAACGCATGGAAGGGGGGATACCTTTGCCATTGATCAGCTATTTGCCGACAAAACTAATGGTCCGCAGTAGCTGTACCGAGAAAAGCGAAGTGAAAACTATATGAACGTTTGAGGAGGGTATAATAATGAAAAAAGTAATGGCTTGTCTCGCTTTAGCCGCTTGTATGCTTTTCCCCTTGGGTGCTCCAGTGCACGCGCAATCAGCCCAAGAGGACATAAAAGCAAATGATAAAAAACCAAAAGCAACCTTTCAAGTGATCAGTGACCTGCATATTAGGGATACATCGTTCTCTCATAACAAGCTTTTGAAAGCGCTTCACGACCTGCATTCCATTGACCCGCAGGCAGATGCTATGGTCATCAACGGAGATATAACGAATAACGGTTATCCGGAAGAATATGCAAAGGCTCGCGAGCTTCTTGATCAATCTCCTAAACCGATGAATCTGTATATGACCATTGGGAATCATGAGTTTTTTAATGGAGCTGGAAATGAGGTGAACACCAGTCGGTTCGCAGACTTTATCGAAGAGGAGCATGTGTATTACGAGAAAATGGTGAAAGGCTATCCTTTTATATTCCTTGGCTCTGAAAGCTGGGGGCCTGTCGATTCTCCCGCCAAAGACGATGCCTATCTGAGCGACGAGCAGTTGAATTGGCTGGAAGATACTTTGGAAAAACGCAGCAAGAGCGAGAAGCCTATGTTTGTTTTTCTTCATCAGCCCCTTTCCGCCGTATATGAAGCAGCAGAAAAGCGTTTAACCGATCTCTTCTCGAAGTATCCGCAAGTTATTTTATTCTCTGGCCATACTCATCGGGATATGCGACTTCCAAATATTAACCTAACACAGAATGAATTTACGAGCATCAATACAGCTTCTGTCTATTATACAACCTTCGCACCGACAGTAAACTGGGACGAAAGCCAAGGATTGTATGTGCAAATTTACGATGACAGGGTCGTAGTCCAAGGACGTGACTTTTACCGTAAGCAATGGATTCCCGAAGCGCATTACACGATTGATGTCCAATCGGCAACAACATTTTCTTATCGTAATAACTACGTTATTCCGGGTGAAACCGCCCTATTAACCACGAAATTTACAAATTATGGACAAAACACGATCGAGGCCATCCAAGTGGACTTAACGGCCCCTGATGGTTGGAGTGTAGAGGCAGTAACCGATTCTCTGGTCACCCATCTTTCGCCTGGAAGTTCGATTGAAACAGATTGGCGTGTGACGCCCCCTGATATTGCTGGGCCTGGATTCGCAAAATTAGATGCAGCCGTTTCATTTGAATATGGGGAAAATAATAAGCAAACAGAATGGAGTGCCGACTCTATAGTATGGATACCAGAACGGCTCCCAGCTGCCGATTCTTATGTAAGTGATGTGGAATGGATTCATTCCGCAAATCATTGGGGGCCCGTAGAACGGGATCAAAGCAACGGTGAAAAAGCAAAAGACGACGGAAAAACCATAACTATTGGCGGCGAAGAATATACGAAAGGCTTAGGTGTGCATGCGAATGCTGAGATTGCTTATTATATAGGCGGCAACTTCTCGACATTTACCTCAGATATCGGAATCGATGATGAAGTTGGAAATAGAGGGTCGGTCGTCTTTCAAATTTGGGCAGACGGCGAGAAGGTATATGACAGCGGGCTTGTTACCGGATCTGATTCCGCCAAAAAAGTTCATGCTGATATCTCCGGCGCAAACGTACTGAAACTGGTCGTCACTGATGGCGGAGACGGCACTGGCTACGACCATGCGGATTGGGCAAATGCCCATATTGCCAGATCCGATGTAAACAGCTAGGAAGGCTAATAAAAAGGGTCAAAAGGCACCCCATCTCCGGTCATTTCCGGATTTGGGGTGCTATGCATACCTTGAATTACATACATGAACGCTCGGCTGGACCCTTTGGCAGTCTGATTGCGATACCGGCCGGACTCATCATCGGAACAATATACGAAGCAGCAGTTCCCTCTTATGGAGGGGGCTGCTGCTTTTTCAAATCTCCTGGTTATTTGGAATAATGGATCACCATGCTTAACCGGTTCATGGAGGTGCCGGAATTATGGTAAACATGAGGTTTATCGGCCTTAAACCGAATGGATTTACCTGGAGTCACCGTATATTCCTCGTTATCGACACGAATGGTAAGCTCTCCTTCGAAAACAGTAATAAACTCTTCCGTCCCCTCAATGTGAGCCTCTACACTTAAATAACCGCCATGCTCCATTTCTAATGAATACATCTCGAAGCGTCGTCCGTCCTCATATGGAAAATATGGATAAATCCGAACTTTTCCGTTATCCTCTACCAGCGCTTGTACCTCTTCTTGAGATACCACGACCGTTTCGGAATGAGGCTCATTGATCAATGATGTAAAAGAAAGCTTTAATCCGTTCGCGATTTTCCATACGGTTGTTATGGAGGGGCTCGATTCTCCGCGTTCGATCTGACCCAGCATCGTCTTGCTGATTCCGGTCATCTCCGCGACTTTATCCAGGCTTAGCTTCCTTTGCTCCCTTAGCAGCTTCAAGTTATTCGCCAGTATTAAATGAATGGGCTTCAACATCATACACCGCCTTTTTTATAGGTTGTGCGTTATAACGAACATAATGTATAATTATAACGTACGGACGCTATAACGCACAATTATAACTACTATAACATATGTGAAAGGAGGGAGCGAGTGTTCATCGTTCCGCTGTTGACTTATGCCATTGTCGCGTCTTTTACGCCCGGCCCCAATAATATCATTTCGATGACGAATGCACGGAGCCACGGATTTAAAAGAACAATGCGCTTTATCGGAGGGGTAGCGGCTGGATGCCTGGTCATTATGTTGTTGTCCAGCTATTTCAATCTGGTATTATATCCATTCATCCCGAAGATTAGGTTTGTCATGAATATCATCGGATGCCTGTACCTGATCTATCTTGCTATTAAAATCATGCAGAGCAAGCCGCAAGATGCAGATGATAAGGCGCGTGGATTCAATACCTTTTACTTCGGATTCATCTTTCAGTTCATGAATCCGAAGGTTATTTTATACGGGATTACGGCCATATCGACTTTCGTCATGCCCATCTCCACATCCCATGCGCAGTTGTTATCATACTCGTTCTTGCTCACGATCGTCGGCATTTGTGCCAACATGACCTGGGCGTTGTTCGGTTCGCTGTTCCAGCATCTGTTAACCCGATATGAGCGCCCGTTTAATATATCGATGGGATTGCTTCTGCTTTACAGCGCATTTTCTATTTATGCCGCCAACTGATACGCTCGCTTCATCGTGGTGTCATCGACGCTTTAACTAAAAGAACAAGGCTTCCCGGATTACTCATTCGGAAAGCCTTGCCTTATTTTATTCGAAAATGTTGGAGATTTGTTCTTTCAGTTTGTTAGCGGATGCATGGAACTGGTTTAGTTCCTCGTCATTTAACTCAAGATTCAGAATTTCCCGAACCCCTGTACGATCAACCACGCAAGGTACGCCTAAGTATACATCAGACACACCGTGGTAGTCCGTCAGCAGCGTGGATACATTGAGAACGGAACCTTCGTTTTGCAAAATGGAGACGATAATCCGATCGAGCGCCAAGGCGATCGCATAGGAAGTGGAGCCCTTGGCGTTAATGATTTCATAAGCCGCATTCTTGGTGCGGTCGAAAATATCCTCTTTTTCCCCGTCTGTCAGATCGATCCCAATCCCCGCGATGTTGGCAATGCTCCAGAGCGGCAGCTCGGAATCGCCGTGTTCCCCGACGATATGGGCGTGTATGCTGCGCGGATTAATGCCTTTGTTTTGTCCGATCAAATACCGGAAACGGGCGCTATCCAGCAAGGTACCGGAACCGATTACGCGATTGACCGGGAAGCCGCTCTTCTTCAACGTGACGTAAGACAAAATATCAACCGGATTTGTAGCCACAAGAATGATGCCATGATCATTGTATTTCACGATATTTTGGATAATGTCGTCAAATATCGCCGTATTGCGCTTCAATAAATCAATTCGGGTCTCGCCAGGTCTTTGGTTGGAGCCTGCGGCAATGACAATGATGTCTGCATCCTTGCAATCGCTGTAATCTCCAGCCCAAAGCTTCACGCCTCCGGCAAAGGGGAGACCGTGATTCATATCCAAGGCTTCACCAAGAGCTTTGTCATGATTCGCATCGATTAATACCAGTTCAGATACTCTCTCTCGCAAGAATAAGGTGTACGCAGTCGTTGCTCCTACAGCTCCTGTACCGATGATCACCACGCGGGACGGGCGCTGAGCTTCTTTTTTTGTCATAAGTGTTTCTCTCCCTTGTACTGAGTTAATGAAATTTGGTGAATGGTTGTACTTCTAATGACTTACCTTATTAAGTGGCTGCGCGAACTGTGACTCCCTAAGGCATCGTCGATAGTAATGATAACATATTCAGGAAGATTTAAGCAGCGGGAATGTGATTTATTTCATCCTGCATGTTCATTATGTAACTTTGACAATGTTAGAAACCACACTCCTACATTACATATTGAATCAAGGGGAGGGGATCACACTTTCGCCAAAGGTGGTCATAAGTGCTTATCGGCAATTCTCTCACGTATAAACGAAGTGAATCGTTGCTTTAATTCCTGAATCATGACTTTCTGATATTCATTACCGTCATGGTAGAGATCGCCGATCTTCTTGTACGTTTGGTCCAGTTGTTCTTGATAGGCTGAGGCTTGTTTATCGGGATAGTTCCTTTTGAACTCGTCCATGACGTTCTGGATGTATGCCGGTCGAGCGCCCCAAGTTCCGAATACCTCTCCGGTGCTTGCATGGAGAAAAACTGCAATCGGATGGGCGCGTCCGCCATCCGTGAGAAACAGATCCATAGTCTCCATATGATCTTCCATGATGAGCACTTCAGACGGGATACGGCTATATTCCAATATTCTAAACAGTACAGGAACATTCCATATGACATCCGGACACCAATCCGTACAGAGAATCAGGCAGTGCAGTTGGTTGAATGGGTTTCGCTCCGAAGTGAAGAATTGTTCACTCTCTTTATTCTCCCACTGGAAGCGATCATATACCTGTCTAAATAATTCCTTCGTATTAGGGACGCTGCTCAATTTCATTTCCCGAATCTTCATATTCTCCATAAATTGTAGAGGCGTTAAACCCTGGCCGATTTTGTGTTGGAGATGGATGGGATGAGTCATAGGATCATACGTCCTTTCATAACGTAATAGATTCATATTGATATACATCCAAGCTTGCATTAACTTAAAACAAAACTGACCACATAAAAATGGTCAGTTTTTATCTGTTTAAGAAAGTCAGATGTTAATGAATGTTGTATGATCGATTGAAGAGCTTCGTGACGGGGGACGAGCAACTTGGACTGGATTTAATGTATAATTCAGTAAACCTATCTATCATTGCCAGTGAATTTTATTAAGAATGCCTGAGGTGGTCCAACTTGTTTGATATTCTTCTACCTGAGCAAAGCGAATTCCCGTTATACCAGCAGTTATATCAGCAAATTCGTGAGGGTATCCGTAATGGCACCATTCTCGACGGACAACGTTTGCCTTCCGTTCGTGCCCTCCAGCTGCAGCTCAATATAAGCAAAACGCCGATCGAGACGGCTTATCACATGTTAACGTCAGAAGGGTATGTGGTCAGCAAACCGAGGTCGGGGCTATACGTCATGAATCCATATAAGGAACTATCATACCACCATGAGCAGCAGCCTCCTTCTATAACAACGTTGTCTGTCATGCATTCTTATGCGCATTCGAATCATGGGTTTATTGACTTTAATCCCACTCGATTAGATCAAGCGTCTTTTCCGGTAAGAACCTGGAATAAAATACTGAAGGAAGCGCTGGAACAACATGTGAGTGAAATTGGAATGTATGGAGATCCGCAGGGTGAACACGGGCTTCGCACGGTGATTTCCGAATATTTACGGAATTCCAGAGGGGTTCATTCAACACCTGATCAAATTGTGATAGGCGCCGGAACAGCTTATAGCATGGGGCTTCTTGCCAGAGTGCTGCCAGGGCTTAGGCATATTGCTTTTGAGGAGCCGGGTTACAGCTTGGTACGAGATCAATTTCAACTGAATGGCTGCGATTTACTTCCGATTACGCTTAGCGATAAGGGAATCTCGCTTGACCAGCTGGAGTGCAGCCACGCACAGCTCGTATATGTCACACCTTCTCACCAATTCCCGACGGGAAGCATCATGCCTTATCCGGAGCGGAAACGATTACTGGAGTGGGCCCATGCCAGAAACGCATACATTATCGAGGATGATTATGACGGCGAGTTTCGCTACCAGGGAAAACCCATTCCTTCCCTGCAAGGATTGGATAATAACGGGCGAGTCATATATGCCGGCACCTTCTCGAAAGTGTTGACTCCGACATTGCGAATGAACTATCTTGTTCTGCCACCGGCGCTGCTGAATCAAATATCCCACATGCGGCAGGAAGTGTTCTTTGCCCCTTCACGCGTGGAACAGTGGGCAATGACCGCGTTTTTTGAACAGGGGCATTGGTACCGTCATATTCGTAAAGTGCGTAATCTGTACAGGAAGAGACATCATCAGTTGATTGAGTTGATCGAGACTTACCTTGGCGGGTTTGTTGAAGTTACCGGTCAGAATTCAGGACTCCACATTCAGCTGATCGTTAAAAAGGAAGTGACCTCAGAAGAATTGATTCAGGAGGCCGCGAAAGTCGGGGTTATCGTATATGACCTGCGAAAAATGTGGATGAACCACGAGCAAGATGCGAACCAGTTCCCGAGGTTATACATGGGATTTGCAAGCTTGACCGCAGCTGAAATGGAATCGGGAATTCGGCTTCTGCAAAAGGCTTGGAACATGGATTGAACACTGTATGAACACAGTATGTTATTAACCTGTCTTTTATAAAATATCAAAACTGACCCTTTCATAAGGGTCAGTTTGTTGTTTATGATAAGCAAAAAAAGTAGGAGTGCATGCTATGATCACCCAAAGTGAGGTAAAGGCATATTTAAACCGTTTAGGCATCTCGGATATTCACGCTCCTACGAAGGAATATTTGTTCGAGCTCCATAAAGCCCATGTGGAGCGAATACCTTGGCAGACCTTGGATATTTTTGCTGGGAAGCCGACATCCATCGATATACAAGAATCAATACAACTGATGATCCAGCATCGAAGCGGGTATTGTTTTCATCTGAATGGAGCCTTTACCGTGCTTCTTCGAGCCTTAGGTTATAAGGTGGATTGGCATCGTGCTGGAGTACAGGCATTAGGACAAGAACCTCGGATTAACGGCTTTCATCTCGGAATAACGGTAAGTCTATTGCATGAACAACTTGGAGAAGAAGAGCGGTGGCTCGTAGATGTCGGTCTGGGCGATATGCCCTGGGAGCCGATCCCATTGAAATTCGGAGAATATATACAGGGACCTTTTCGATATGTGCTTGAGCCGTCTCGCATAACGGATTGTGGCTGGAGGCTGATTCATGATCCCCATTATTCTTATGTAGGCGTAGATTATGCCCCTGATGTTGTGAACAGCCTGGATATGTTTAAATCAAACCATGCATTTTATAGCCAATCACCGGAATCTCCATGGATGGATCTGTTCATTGTCAGGCAACGGCACGAGCTGGGCATGAATGAACTCAAAGGCTGCATATGGAGAAAGTGGAGCGGCAACGCCCTGGATATGGTAGAGATTTCATCGAAGTCGGAATGGTTCGAGATCCTGGCGGACATATTTAATGAGCCGCTCGTCAACTATTCCATAATCGAACGGGACCTGATATGGGCTAAGGTATGCAAGCAGCATCAGAATTGGATGAAGCTTATGGAGAATGAGCGAGTATAGAAGACGTCGAATGCTACTCCTTAATTCGGTTCTTGAGGTGTCTATTGCGGCATAGAACACGCTAAACCAATCTGTCACTTGAATACCCAGAAACACAGGTGGTAAGATGGTACATAAAATTCGGGTTGTGAAGCCTGATTCGCCTCATAACCCTAGCTGTAAGGAGATTTATTCATGGCAACCATCGATGATTTCACCAAACTGGATATTCGGATCGGGACGATCGTGGAAGCAGAGCCTTTCCCGGAAGCGCGCGTTCCGGCCATAAAAATGAAGATTGATTTCGGCCCGCTCGGGATCAAACGCACAAGTGCCCAGATTACGAATCGATATGAGGCGGACACCATCATAGGTAATCAAGTGGTAGCTATCGTCAATTTTCCGCCTAGACGCATTGCGGGCTATCAATCCGAAGTGCTCGTCCTCGGTGGGGTACCGGAACAGGGAGACGTCGTGCTTCTGAAGCCGGATGTCGATCTGCCGAATGGAACTCCCATCGCTTAAACCTATTTCATCTGTCGGTCCGGTCGCTTGCGGCTTGGTCCGACTAGATGAACCTCACCTCGCTTCGCCTTTTCAACAATTCTGCGGCTTCTTCTGCAATTTTCTGAACACCGATTTCGATTAGTTCCTCCTTCACCTGAGATACGCTCAGTCGTATCATGTATTCGTTCTTAAACTCAGGCAAGAACATGCTGCTGGCATCCTGAACATAAACGTTCTCATTCTCCAGATGGTTAACCAACTGATATGCTTTCAATGGCTCCGGCAGCTGGATCGTGGAATAAAATCCGGATGGTGAACCCGTAAAGGATAAGAAGGGCGGCAGATGAGTTTGGTAAGCCTGCTGGAGCAAAGCCCCTTTTTTACTATAGGTCTGCCTCATCTTCTGAATATGTGCACGGAACATCCCGTTCTTCAGATAAATTTCGAGTGCGCCTTGCATGAGCACGGGACTATGTATGTCCGCAGCGTGCTTCGCTCGCTGGAATATTTCACTCATCTCTTCGGGGATCACGGCCAGGCCCAGCCTTAGTCCGGGGAGCATGACTTTGGAAAAGCTCTTCGTGTAGATCACCCTACCGGACGGATCGTAGGCAAACATCGGATCATGTTTAGAATCCGGATCCAAATCTCCCATATAGTCATCCTCAATGATATAGACATCATACTTCTGCGCCAGTTCAACAATCCGCTTCTTCTCCTCATTGGAATAGCTGTAGCCTGTAGGGTTATGGAACCTGGAGACCGTATAGAAAAACTTGATATCCCGAGTTTTAAAAATGTCCTCCAGCCGCCCAAGGTCAATTCCGTCCTTCGTAACCTCAATCCCGTATGTCACGGCTTGATGAATCTTGAGGGAGTCCATCATGCTAAAATGCGTGGGCTGCTCCACGCAGATATGGTTCTTTCCGTTAGGAAAAGGGAGGGAGACGAGCAGATGGAGCGCTTGCTGCGAACCAGACACCACAAAGATCCTCTCAGGAACCGTGAAGACCTGTAAGTCGAGTAAATGCCGTGCTAACTCAACACGGAGCGACTGCAAACCCGCAATCTGGGAATAGGTGAACAACTCTTCTTTATATATTTCAATCGCTTGGTTCATGCAATGCTGAAAGTCTCGGTAGGGCATGATCGTTTTGTCAGGTCCCGCAGATCGGAAATCGATCACTTGATCCATGGAATTCGAGCGGTTTATGTTTACTCTGCCCTCAACGATATAGTAACCACTCTTGGGAACAGCATAGATGATATGTCTCTTTTCCAATTCAGCATAGGCCCGTATGGCTGTGTTTTTGCTGCATGAATAGGATTCTGTCAAAGCACGGATGGATGGCAGCTTACTGCCGGGTTTCAATAGTCCACCCTGTATTTGACGTTCAATTGACTTTATAATGTCGGTGTATTTCATATCTCGTAATTCCTCCAATCGTTCTGTACGGGTACAGAGCCGGAAAACATGCATTCTCACAACAATACACTATAAGTATACTCTACAATACAGCATGCTTTGGTTAGAGATTGTTGTTAATTGAGAAGGCAGGGATCAGGATGGACTCTTTTTTACGTAATGAATATGTATTGACACTTATGGGGTTGGGATTGTTTCAACTGTGGGCATATCGCGCGAAGAAATCGACAAGGGTGAAATTGCTCCCTCCGATCATTGCCATCATTTTATGTTTATTATTGATGGTGAGCAACGCTGCCATCATCTGGGTTATCCTCCTTATTCCGATTATGGAGGTCTCTCTGTGGGGCTTGCTTGCTGTTGCATTAATAGAAACGGGGATAACGTTTCATCGGAAACAGCATGCCAAGTTGTTGATGTTGATTGGGATGGATTGTGTCATGATCATGATCATTTTTATCGTTTGGAGAACGATGTAATGACGATTAATTATGGGATCTGAGGAGTGGAAGCGATGTATTTTAAATGGATAGGGGTCTTCTTGTGCCTGAGTTTAGTGCTAATACATACGGGTTGTGATCGCAACAAGGAATCGGATCCGACAGAGATTGCGAAACAGTATGTGGAATGGTGGGAAGAAGGCAGCTATGAATCGATGTATGATCTGCTGTCACAGGAGTCCAGACAGGAGATGACAAAGGAAGAATTTGCAACGCGATTACAGACCATCTATGAAGGGATTGGAGCAGAAGACCTCACCATAAAGCCTGACTTTACGCCTAAGGAAGGAAGCGAAACAACGGATGAGCGAGTGTTCTATCCCTACCAAATCCAATTGGAAACATCGGCAGGTCGGGTGCAGGCAGAAGGTTCGTTTGAGCTTTTAAAAGAGGACAATCAAACCAAGGCTAAGAACCTGTCTTGGCGAATAGTATGGCATCCTTCCTTGATTTTGCCGGCCATGGATGCCTTGGATAAAGTGAATGTGCAGACGTTACCATCCAGCAGGGGAGAGATCTTGGATCGTAATGGTCACGGTTTGGCCATTAATGGCACGATTGAGGTCATCGGTATTATTCCGGGGAAGCTGGGTGACGATGGAGAACAGACCTTGGATATGTTGGCTGAACGGTTGGGAATTTCGACCGAGATTATAAAGCGAAAGCTGGATGCGGCGTGGGTGAAAGACGATCTGTTCGTACCCATCTTGAACCTGAATGCGCAGCAGGGCAGAATGGATTATAGTGATTTGGCAGGCGTTGAAAAGAAGAATGAACGTGCTCGAGTCTACCCTTACGGTGCGGCGGCAGCTCATCTAACAGGCTACATCCGACAAGTGACGAAGGAGGATATGACCAAAGCACCCGAGGCGCAGTATGGACCGAATGAACTTATCGGTAAATCAGGGTCCGAGCAAGTATATAATGAGGTGTTGCGCGGCCGGGACGGTAAGCGGATATCGATCGTGGATTCCTCGGGTCAGGTAAAAGAAATCGTAGCCGAGAAGAAAGCGGTAAATGGTCAGGATATCCGTTTAACCATTGATGCTGAACTTCAACAATCCATATATGCTTCATTTCGTGAGGATGCAGGTACCGCAGCGGCCATTAACCCCAAGACCGGAGAAATTTTGGCATTGGTCAACAGCCCGTCCTATGATCCCAATGCTTTCATCGTTGGATTATCGTCAGAGCAGTGGGATGAATGGAATCACAATCCGGATAAGCCGCTAATGAATCGTTTTACTAAGCTGTATGCTCCGGGCTCGGTATTTAAACCGATCACGGCTGCGGTTGGTCTGAAGCTTGGGGTCACTACCCCTGGAAAGGTCAGGGAGATCCACGGCTTGCGTTGGTCTAAAGACCCGAGCTGGGGAAATTATTACGTGACTCGCGTGAAGGAAGTTCCCGTCCTGAACCTGAGAGATGCTCTTTTGTATTCAGATAACATCTATCTGGCGCAGGAAGCATTGGAGATCGGTGCAGATGCTTTTTTGAAGGAAGCTGTAAAGTTCGGCTTCGAAGAGGCATTGCCGCTTCAATTCCCTTTTCCGAAAGCAAGCTTGGCTAATAAGGGGATGAAAAACGAAATTCAGCTCGCCGATTCCGGATATGGTCAAGGGGAAGTGCTCATGAGTCCTTTACATTTGGCACTGGCTTATACTCCCTTCATTAATGGCGGGAAGCTAATTCAGCCTGTGCTAGATTCATCAGAGCAAGAGAAAGGGCCTAAGGAAACAAGAGAGGTGTTGGATTCGCACACTGCCCAGATCATCAAGGATATGCTCGTTGATGTGGTTCAGGATCCCAAAGGTAGCGGACATGGTGCTGATATTTCAGGTATTGAAATTGCAGGCAAGACGGGAACTGCCGAACTGAAAATCAGCAAAGCCGAAAAAGGACAGGAGAACGGCTGGTTCGTTGCGTTTGACACGACAGAGTCCAAGCTCCTGCTCGCGATGATGGTAGAGCATGTTGAAGGACGGGGAGGCAGCGGGTATGTCGTGAACAAAGTCGCGCCGATCTTGCGAAAATATTACGGGAAAAAATAGCTTGATAATAAGCTAACGAAAAGCTCTTGTTAAGCGAACTGGACGGTTGTAATATGGAATAAAAAATAGTCGGAGATGATCTTATGAGCAAGATTCAATTTGCAGTCCAAGTTCGATTGGTATCAGATCTTACCCGTTCCAAACAGTTCTATGAAGAAGTGCTGGGTTGTGAAGTGAATGACGTTTGGGCGGTAAGGGATGATTTTGCGCTCGGCTTCAAGCTGATCCAGGCGAAATCGAGTACAGATGTCACACCCAATCCAACAGGCAAGGACCAAGAGACACCATGGGATACATATGCATACGTGGATACTCACCACGAATTGGATGAATTGTATGAGGAACTGACTTCCAGAGGTGCCGAAGTGGTACAGGAGCCTGTATTAATGGAAGCAGCCTGGGGTGTGTGGAAGGATTTTGCGATTCAAGATCCGGACGGCTATGTGATTGCATTTGGCTCCGGGAAGAGAGACTAGGTGATGGAATGAGGAAAATCGACATGAAGCAGGTCCTTATTAGCAGCGACCCTTCCTTGTTGGATCTGGACGTCATTGTACATTTCTTGCGGCAAAGCTATTGGGCTAACGAGCGCTCCGACGAGAAAATCAAGAAATCGCTAGAAGGTTCTACATGTTTTGGAGCATATTTCGGCAACCAACAGATCGGCTTTGCTCGCGTGGTGACAGATGGCGCAACCGTCTATTGGTTGTGTGATGTGTTTGTGGAAGAGGCATATCGGGGACAGGGTGTGGGGAAGAAATTAATCGAAACGATTACGACCCACGAGGATTACCGAAATTTGTTCGGTATATTATCTACGCGGGATGCCCATGGTCTATACGAACAATATGGTTTTGTCCGCGATCACGGAAAAACGTTGACTCGAATGCCGGACTTTCGTAGGAAAGACTAGTTTAATTTACTCGTATTCAGTGTTTACCTCGGTAAAATTCTATCAATCCTTCGGATATGAGGACGGTATCATAAAAGGGTTTTATAAAAGTTTGCCCTGTTAAGAAGGGGGATTCATCTTTGATTATATGGGTTAACGGCGCATTCGGTTCGGGTAAGACCCAGGCTGCGCATGAGCTTCAGCGAAGAATCCCGAACTCGTACGTGTACGATCCGGAGAATGCAGGTTACTTCATTCGCGATAATGTGCCGAGGGATGCCAAACGCGATGACTTCCAGCATTATCCGATGTGGAGGGAGTTTAATTACTCCATGTTTAAGTATTTGGACCAGGAATCGGATCAATTGATCATAACTCCGATGACGATAACGAACGCGGAATATTTCGATGAAATCGTTGGTAATTTGAGACGTGATGGCGTGGTCGTACAGCATTTTACATTGTGCGCCTCCAAGGAAGTACTCCTTAGACGACTGCGGAGCAGAGGGGAAGGTTCGAATTCATGGGCCGCACAACAAATTGACAGGTGTATCAGCGGGTTCTCGAATGAATTGTTCCAGCATCATATCGACACAGATCGCTTATCGATCGACCAGGTTGTAGAGACGATTGGCGCTTTGGCAAATGTGAAGTTATTGCCTGATCATCGCAGCTCAGCTAAGAAGAAACTCGATCGAATCAAAACCAAATTTGCGCATATCCGATTTTTTGGATAACAAGTAGATGGACAGGAGATAGACGGCATGAACACACCAATGGAAACAAATCCGATCTTATTGTCCTTTCCAGACAGATTTGAGACGGAACGGCTTACTATCCGTGCACCGGAGTGGGGTGACGGAGAGCATATCAATGAAGCCATACTTGAAAGTGTAGAGGAGCTTAAACCTTGGCTTCCGTTTGCAAGAAGCATTCCCACGGTGTCTGAATCTGAAGCTTACGTGCGAAAGGCTCATCTGCAGTTTATGGAGCGCAGCGATCTGGTCATGCATCTTCTGGACAAAGAAACGCTACAATTGGTTGGCAGCAGCGGATTGCATCGAATGAATTGGGAGGCCAGAACCTTCGAAATCGGTTATTGGCTCAGAAGCTCCCGAACCGGGCAAGGTCTCATGAAGGAAGCAGTCGATGGCATCACGGAATTTGCTATTCAGCATCTGGGTGCTAATCGAATCGAGATTCGCTGCGATTCCTTAAATGAACGAAGCATTAAGGTTGCGGAAAGCTGCGGGTTTACATTAGAAGGTACACTGAGAAATGTGATGCTGAGGGATTGTGGCGGATTTTCACATTTGAAGGTTTATTCTAAAGTTCGTGGTGTGGAGTATTAGCGAGAGCTGGAATATAACACAAAAAGACGATTTCTCTAATGGAGAAGTCGTCTTTTTGTGTTTTTTAGATCACTCATAATTTAATTTATAAAATATTTTATATGAAACAAAATATGTTGCCTTAACGAAAAATTAGCTCTATATGTACGCGAAATTCAATAAAATCAAGAGGATATGAACTGATCCCAAAAGTATGACTAGTACGAATTCATAAAATTGCATTGACAAAAACCTAAATATGGATTATTTTTTGTACATAGGAATTAAAGTTGCATTAGGGAAAAATAATTGTACCGTTGCAGGACGAGGTTTGAGATTGTCCAAGATCGTCTGAGGATTGAGCAAACTCATTATTGATGTGGAGTGGAGGAGAAGAAGATGAAGAACAAGAGGACTAGTAGAAGCAGTATATTTATAGGGGCGGCCGCCATTCTGAGTTTGCTGCTGGTGTTATCCGCGTGCGCTTCGGGAGAAGTGAAGCAGGACGGAGCAGCGGGTGAACAGGGGGATAAGAAAATTCGCGTGGTTACAACCATTGGACAGATTGCGGAACCCATCTCCGTTATCGGAGGAGATCGGGTCGAGGTACTGAGCTTGATGGGGCCTGGCGTCGATCCGCATTTATATAATGCAACCCAAGGCGATATCAAGAAATTGGATAGTGGTGATGTTATTTTCTATAGCGGGCTTCATCTCGAAGGCAACATGACGGAAATATTCGAACAGATCGGTAAGAACAAACCTGTACTGGCGATTGCGGATGCCATCCCGAAGGATCAATTGCTGCAGGATGATACGCAGGCCATCGATCCCCATGTGTGGTTTGACATCGATCTGTGGAAAGCGTCGCTCGATTCCGCGGTAGAGAAGCTGAAGTCGCTGTCCCCGGATGACGCCGATTATTTTGAAGAGAACAAGCAGAAGTATTTTGCCCAGTTGGATGAATTGAAAGCCGAGGCCAAGGATAAGTTGAGTCAGATTCCGGAAGAGCAGCGGGTCATGGTAACCGCTCATGATGCCTTTGGATATTTCGGCCGCTTGCATGGTCTGGAGGTAGTCGGACTACAAGGCTTGAGTACGGAGGATGAAATCGGCCTCTCGGATATTAACGGAACGATCGATATTCTGCTGCAGCACAAGGTGCCTGCCGTATTCGTCGAGAGCAGCGTCAATCCGGCTTCGATTAATGCCGTCATTGAAGGTGCTGCCAAGAAAGGGTTGGATTTAAAGCTCGGAGGAGAGCTCTTCTCCGATGCCATGGGCGAAGCGGGAACAACGGAAGGAACTTATATCGGAATGTATCGTCATAACGTTGAAACAATCTATCATGCATTAACAGGAAGTGGTGAATAAAATGTCTGTACTTCAAGTTCAAGACCTCAATGCATCCTATCGTAAAAATAAAGTGCTCCACCATGTCTCCTTTAATGTGGAACAAGGCTCTTTAACCAGTATTGTCGGGCCGAATGGCGCCGGTAAATCAACGCTGTTAAAGGTCATGCTGGAGCTTCACCCCAAGCTGTCCGGTAATGTCTCATTTTTTGGATCAAGCTTAAGCAAAACTAAGACTCGTGTCGGTTATGTGCCGCAGCGCGGATCCGTGGACTGGGATTTCCCGACCGATGCACTGGATGTTGTCATGATGGGTTTATACGGCCGGGTGGGCTGGCTGAAGCGACCGAATAAGAGCCATAAGGAAAAAGCGATGGCATCGCTGGATCAAATGGGCATGGCGGACTTTGCCGACCGGCAGATCAGCCAGCTCTCCGGTGGACAGCAGCAGCGCGTATTCCTCGCTAGGGCGCTTGTCCAGGATGCCGACCTCTATTTCATGGATGAGCCGTTAGCCGGAGTGGATGCTGCAACCGAGCGGGCTATTATGACCACACTGAAGGATCTGAAAATGGCCGGTAAAACTGTAATGGTTGTCCATCATGATCTCCAGACGGTTGAAGATTATTTCGACCATGTGCTGCTCCTGAACCGTACGGTCATTGCCCATGGGAAGACGGAAGACGTATTCACGAAGGAACATGTATACCGCGCCTACGGCGGTTCGCTTCGCTGGATGAAGGAGGCGTAACGCATGCTAAATTCATTATTGTCTCCAAACACGCAGTGGGTGCTATTGAGCACGTTAATCCTGGGCATGGCAGCCGGCATGATTGGCTGTCTCGCCTATTGGAAGCGGCAAAGCTTGATGAGTGACGCGCTGTCTCATGCGGCTCTTCCCGGTGTGGTGGTAGCTTTTGCATTGACGGGAAGCAAGAATCTGCTGGTGATGATACTCGGGGCTGCTGCCAGCGCATTAATCGGGGCCTGGATGATCCAGTGGATCCGTACCTCCAGCCGCATTAAGGAAGATACGGCCATGGGCATGATTCTATCTGTATTTTTCGGATTGGGCATTATGCTGCTTACGATTGTGAACCGTACAGCGGGCGGAAATCAGAGCGGACTGGATAACTTTATTTTCGGCCAGGCTGCGTCTATGGTTCGTAAAGATGTTTTTACGATGCTCATCCTGGCAGCTTTAGTTATTCTGGTCGTTTCGATTGGCTTTAAGGAATGGAAGCTGTTTCTGTTTGATCCCGATTTTGCCCGGGGATTAGGGTTGAATAGCCGTCTGATGAATACCCTCTATATGGGTGTGCTCGTTCTTGTCATCGTCATTGGCATTCAGGCTGTCGGCGTCATTCTGATGGCGGCCATGCTAATCATACCTTCCGTCAGCGCAAGATATTGGACACAATCCTTCAAAATGATGGTCATTTTGTCGGCTATATTTGGAGGCGGCTCCGGGTTTGTTGGTACCCTGGTCAGCACAATGGGGAAAGGATGGCCTACAGGGCCGTTTATCGTTGTAGCCTCTTCCGTATTGTTCACGGTTTCCCTGATTTTCGGTGCTGAGAAGGGGTTGCTGATCCAGGCGCTGCAGCTCCGCTCTCAGAAAAAAGAACATATGGACTCCCATAACCAACCTGTTTTAAGTCCCCGGCTGTCCGAAAGGGGGGGCAATCAATGACCTACACAGGATGGATATTGCTTACGGCCTCTCTCGTCGGATTGTCTTGCGGTATCGTTGGCGTGTTCCTGATATTGCGCAGAATGGCGATGATGGCTGATGCTATCAGCCATACGGTGCTGCTTGGGATCGTAACGGCGTTTATCGTCACTAGAGAACTAAGCGGACCTCATATGCTGATCGGTGCGATTATTGCCGGATTGCTGACAGCGGTCCTCGTTCAATGGTTTCATTCCCGGGGCGTTCAGCAGGATGCATCTATCGGTGTTGTATTTACAACCTTGTTTGCGATTGGCGTTATCCTGATTGCAACTCAGGTTGGCAATGCGCATCTGGATACCAAGCATGCCCTCATGGGCGAGATTACGTTTGTGCCTTGGGAATTAATGCACGTTCCTCTGTTAGGGGAGGTGCCAAAGGCTACCTTTATGCTGGCAGCCGTGCTCCTGGTTGTACTTATTGTCATCCTGGCTTTCTACAAGGAATGGAAGATTACGTCCTTTGATCCGGCTTTGGCGGCCAGTATTGGCATTCCTGTCGTACTCATGCACTATGTATTTATGTCGCTGGTCTCCATCACAACGGTTGCATCGTTTGATGCCGTGGGAGCGATCATGGTGGTGGCTATGCTTATAACACCTGCCGCCGCAGCCTATCTATGGACGGATAAACTCTCCATCATGCTGGTGTTAAGCGGAGCATTCGGCGTCATTTCTGCATTCATGGGTTACTATGTCGCGTTATGGCTGGACACCTCCATCTCAGGATCTATGGCATTTGCCACCGGGGTTGTATTTATTCTCAGCTTCCTGTTCTCTCCGAAACATGGCGTGCTTTCCCGATATCTTCATAAATTTAATACGCACGGCAGCGAAGAGAAACTGGACGGTGTATCCTAAAAAATGATGCTGTATGAAGCTTGGGCGATTAGATGCCCAGGCTTCTTTTTTTCTTTCAACACTCTTAGAGCATGGTATAATCAGGAAAAAAAGCCGCGATTGTGATGAAGATTATTTCAAGGAGTGAGTACATATGCACATGGAGTCAACAAGACTGGTGATCCGGGATTTTCAGGAGAAGGATTTTGCAAGTATTCATGCCTACGCCTCTGACCCATTAGTGACCGAGTATACAATGTGGGGACCGAATACGGAAGAGGATACCTTAGAATATTTAACGGAAATCCGCCAAATGAAGGAGCAGAGCCCTCGTGAGAGCTATGAACTGGCAATCGTGCTGAAAGATAGTGGTCACCTAATCGGGGGTGTGGGTCTTCACCGATCGAAGTCGAACGCAGAGCTTGGATACTGCTTGAATTCCGCCTATTGGCGACAAGGTTATGCTACGGAAGCTGCTAGCGTCATGTGCCGTTTTGGTTTTAAGGAGCTGGGAGTTCATCGGATCTACGCCACCTGCAGGCCGGGAAATATCGGGTCAGCTGCGGTCATGCGCCACATCGGAATGAAGCAGGAAGGGCATCTTCGGCAGCACCTATGGTTTAAAGGCGCTTACCATGACTCCTATCTATTCTCCGTCCTCAAAGATGAATTCGAAGTCTAAAATCTATCATAATGTTAAGGAGCTTCTGCCTGCATGGATAATACCGAATTATTGATCCGTCATAACGGAATTTCGATTTACGAGCAAGCGTCAGGTAAAGTGTATTATACCAAAGAGAATCATGTGTCCGTTGTTGTTCTTGCTAATGATGGCGATCAGTTGCTGCTGATCCGCCAATATCGCGCCGCCGTGGATGACTACGTCATTCAGTTACCTGGCGGTGGCGTAGGTGAGGAGGAGGATCTGGAATCGGCAGCACGCCGTGAGATGCTGGAAGAAACGGGCTGCACATGCGGCAAACTTCATTATCTCGGCAAGCTGTATCCGGCGTCCTGGAGATGCAATGAAATCGCCCATGTTTATTATACCGATGAGGTGATAAGTCAAGCAGATCAACAGCTCGAGGGATACTAGCGCATTGACGTAGTAAGAATGAGCGTAACGGAATGCCTGCACCGGATTAAGGAGAACGAGCTGCAGGACTCCGAGCTGGTCTTTGCGATGATGCAAGGTTTGCTCAAGGGCTTCTTTCAGCATATATAACGGAGGTTCATATTCATGGAGTTTGTTGGGATTTTTATGACTGTGTTAAGTATCATTGTTGCCATTATTGTCATTCGTTTCGCCATCAATTCATCGAAAATCATCATAAGAATGGATGCCATGCTCCAAGAAATGAGAATGCTGCGAAAGGACATTAAAGAGCTGAAAGAGAACAAGCATATCGTGGATAAAAGACTGTAGTTATCAGTCAGATATAAATGAATTTTAATTGCTGCCTTTAGATGTAGATGCTTTCTACACTAAAGGCAGCTTTTTATTGTTAATGATAGACGGTTTCATCATTTTATGTTATCTCGCAAACTTGTCGGGAAGAAATCGAATATAATCTGTTAGGAGTGAGTAAGGGGGACAAAACTATGGGAAGGCACTTGCTGATCTATGATGTAGACTGGTGGATCCTCGGCAAAAATGCCAAAGTTATTCAGCAGTACCATCCATCTCTGGACCTAATGTCTATGAGTGAATTGGATCTGTATCTGGCGCATAAGAGCAGTGGGGCGTTAAATCACCAATATGAACACATATCTGCCATGTGTCTTGGCATTGCAGCTTATTGTATCTTCAAGAATGTACGGATCGATTCAGCAGTAGCCGTTTCCTACTATTATTTCAGTAGGCATTATGAAATCTTTCGAGAATGGGTGGATGAACTTATTCCAGATCCTGACTTTCTTAGATTGGTTATTCCTAAAATTGGTAAGATAGGCGCCATAAATCAGAGGCTGGCTTTAACCTTGCAGGCCGTAGCTCCGAACGCATCTGTTGAATATATAGGTCATTTCGTGGATGACAAGTTGTTTCAGCCATCGCCTACAGCTCGATTAAACAACACTTCATTCGTTATTGGATGGGCTGGAGATCCCTCGAAAATCTCTAAAAATTACAACACATTGTACATGCGAATTAAAGAACATTTCAAGAATGAGGAACGGGTCACTTTTATAGAAACTTCTAGATCCTATACCTATGAGGATATGCCGAATTTTTATCATAAGCTGGATTTGTTGTTGATCACGGGGGCCAACGAAGGAAGTGGAGCAACGGCGCTGGAGGCTTATGCTTGCGGGGTACCGGTTCTTTCCACGAATGTTGGAAATGTAAAGAACGCAGCTCACCCGAATGCCTATGAATTGATTTTGGATAGTGACGATCCGAATGATTTTATACGCTCGATTAGACATTGGTTGAATCATTCGGAAGAGCTTCAAGAAATCGGACGGCAATGCAGGAGACAAATAGAATCAGGCTGGAGCATTGAGCATGCGATGAGCCGATGGCTCACGGTTTTGTTTCAAAAATAGCGCAGACATGTCGGTGAGGAGGAAGAGACGATGTTTGACCAAGTTTCCGTTCTGATTCCCTACCAGTCGGATAATGACGGGCCGAGGGATGCTGCATTCAGGTGGGTATTGGATTTCTACACACGGTCGATGCCGGGTATAGAAATATGTATCGGAAAAGTCTCTGGTAATCCATTCAGCAGGTCGAAAGCCATTAACTGTGCAGCCCGTCAAGCAACCAGAAATAAGTTCATCATTGCAGATTGCGACATTGTATATGATCCAAATCTCGTGCTGGAATCTATATCTTACTTGAATGACTATCAATGGGTTATCCCATTCAGCCGTATTTTACGGCTGCCAGAGGACGCTTCACAGCTAGTCCTGGCTCAAACACCAGGTTGGCCGATCTCTACGGAGCTGGGAAATCGAGATGAGAACAGTGCTTGTTATTTTGGAGGATTAAATGTATTACAACGAAGTGCATATGAAGCAGTCGGGGGATATGATGAACGGTTTATCGGCTGGGGGGGGGAGGATGAAGCGTTCGCATATGCACTGGACACCCTTATCGGAACTCACGTCCGACTGGACGGGGAAATGGTGCACTTCTGGCACCCATTTGTTGGACCCGAAGGCAATCCCCATTATGAAACCAACTATGCTTTGTATAAAAAATACAAAGAGGCAAAGGGACATGTTCAATCTATGCGCAAACTGATTCCTAAAGAATAATGGTCTAATTGAGAAGGAGAGGGTTGTCTATGAAACTGTCGGTGATTGTACCGGTATTGAATGAAGAAACGTTCGTTCCTTTATATATTGAAAGTGTGAGTCGTTTTGCTAATGAAATAATTATAGTGGATGGAGGAAGCACAGATGGCACTTTGAAGCATATTGAGCGGTTACAGAATCTTTGTTCGATCCGGCTATTTCGTTTCCAGCAGATCGGGATGCCGTACACCGAGGATTGGAATGAATCCCTAGTACGTAATTTTCTGATTGATCAGGCACAAGGAGACTGGATCATGAACTTGGATATCGATGAATTAATGGATGATCGTTTTAAAGAGGTGCTGCCGCAACTTATGAGCAATAATGAGGTGGATATATACCAGTTCCCGTTCGTCAATTTCTGGGGAGATCCGTGGACAATTCGGATTAACAGTCCAGGCGATGAGCGTTGGTCCAATGATATAACGAGGATGTGGAGGGCGAATAAAGGAATCCGTTATCGTGACGAGAAACATCATTGTACGCTAGAGGCGGCCGAGGGCCAGAGTATATGGAGCATTCCAAGAGGGCGAAGTGATGTGTTTATATACCACTACCATTACGCTTTAGGAAGAAAGATCAAATTTAATGATAATCGGAGAAAAGACGTTAATTTACTCGAAAACGAAGGTATGCCAGATTGGAGTTACAAGCATTCCGAATACGAGATTGCCACAGCGCCGTTTCTAGGTCAGCATCCTGAAGTGGTTCGGCGTTACCTGAGGGCAATTGGATTCGAACCTCATTCAAACTAAAAAGCCCCTAACCATGTTTCTGAACTAGCTTCTGAGCTAGCATCAGAAAACATGGAGGGGTTTTTTATTTTCGTTATAAGTTTTAATTTATATTTAACTATACAGTCGATATATCTTTTGTAGGCGATATAACATTGCGGACAACTTGAGTCACTTGTGCGTGCTTCAACACATCGAGTTCGGGTAAGCGGGATAAAAGAGCTATAAGCTGATGATCGTGATAACAAAGCGAATCCGCGACAAAGTGATCAGAATACAGGTGTGGGAAAATGTCGGTTGAACCGCAGTACAGCACATGATCAAATGTGACAAGCGAGAATAAATCGATTCGGTTTGTGAAGTACAGTTGAGGCCCCACTTTGCGCGTACCAATGACTTGGTTGCCGTGATATACATGCGTATATACGATGACATAAAGATTCTCATCCTCAGTCAATCCTTTGACGATTTTCTGCCATCGTCTTGAATTTGTCTCCCATATTTTTTCACCCAGAACCAATGCGAACTGCTTCCCTGTATCTCGGACTCGATTCGCAATATCCTCTGGCTGATCCGCTAAATGAAAGGTGCTGTGGGGACCTTTCGGTGTTCTCCAGGATTTGTTCCATTTCTGTTCATAGTATGCCTTATTATCATTCCATATCGATTCGTACACCTGCGGCCTCAATTCTTTAATGGTGGCACTGCCGTAATGATATACAAAAGCATCCTCAACGATAGCCAGACGGTATCCTGCATATCGGACACGCTCACAGTAATCATCATCCTCGAACATGCCAATTCCATAGGCCGGATCAAGAGCCCCAACTTGTTCCCATACACTCCGTTTTATAGCCACACAGAAAAATCCAAGTAAATCGGTATATCTGATTTTCTGACGGTACAATTCATAAAAATCATTTAACCAACGAGCATCGGCCCCGTATACTGTGTCGCCTATGAAATGATCAAGCGCTTGATCATTACCCACACAATTGGACATGGGACCCGTCATTCCGATTTGCGGGTCTTCGTGAAATGGCCGAAGCAATCTGGAAATCCAACTGCCATCTGGTACGATGGTATCGTTGTTTAGCAGAATCATATACTGGCCCGTCGACTTCTGGCATCCAAGTGTGTTGCCTGCGGCAAAACCAAGATTATCAGGAGACGATATAACTTTAATTAGCGGATTGCTAAGTGCTTTAAGTTGTAGAGAAGTCTGATCCGTCGAGGCATTATCAACAATAACAACTTCAAGGTTAGGATAATGCCCCTTTTGAAACAAACTACGAAGACACTGCTCAGTGTATGACCATTTATTATGAACAACAATAATAACGCTAACCTTGGGAAACAGATGCTGGATAATGTTTTCGTTCAAAACCTTGTATCTTTGAACCCAGTTATTATGCCGGACGAAATCTTGCTTGCGTTTGATTAATTCCGTACCGGTGTCCTGAAGCGCTTCTTGAATCGCCTGCTCGAATTCCTTCGGTGTATGTGCTATGGAGACAATATCGGAAGCAATTGCTTCAACTTCTGGAAGGTGGGTAGATACGACTGGTTTTCCTGCAGCTAGATATTCGTACAGTTTAACAGGATTGGTAGCCTTAGTAAGCATATTCTTCATGAAAGGAATTAACGCTACTTGGAATCGATGTAAATAGCTCGGAAGCTCATGATAGGGCTTTTCGCCCAAAAATATTACGTTGTCCAGCTTCTCGATCTGAGAGGTATCACAACCAAAAGTGTGTCCGATCAGAACAAATGTCCATTCCGGTCGATTTCTAGCCACTGTTTCGATTAGACGTATATCGAACCAGTCGGAAATCGCCCCATAGTAACCGATTATCGGTTGCTCTATGGACTCAAGCTCCATCAAAGGTTCTTTGGGCGGCATCGAAAAGTGAGTAATATCTGCTGCGTTGCGGATAAGAACGGTGGATGGATTATATGCAGTAGCCCAATCATACAAGTGCTGAGAAGACGTTACGACAAGTCCCGCTTCCCGAAGCAGGCGTTCCTCCTGATGGAGCATTTCGGGCTCATTTGTCGAGAAGCCCGCATGATGATCCATGCAATCATACACGATTTGATGTTGCTCCATAGCCATGACAAGTGGTGTCCAGAACGGCAAATCAACAATGGATACCAATTGGGATATGCCGAATTTGGCTCGTACGTGCTCAATAGACCATTTCAGGTATTGGATATCCCAATGACTCATCTTATCTTTATATAGATTTAGAGGCTGATTTGCGCACAGAGTAACGAGCCATACGTTTCGATCGATGTTCTTGATGTTGACTAAGCGGCTTACCTCTTCTTTGGAAGCCTCTTCCTTGCGTAAACCAATGATCTCTGTTGTTACATAGAAGACACGATGCCCCTGTTGAGCGAATTGTTCTGATAATTGTTGTGGACGTTGCCATCGGAACTGCCAGTCAATGACAGGAAAGCGAATAATATCGTATAGGGGAGCTTTCGTTGGCATGATAACCTCCGATACCGGAGGCGCAGACGATTTAGGAGCAGACGCGGATTGAAACGGGTCAGCGGATTGTTGATGAGTTGATTGTGATAGGGATACCAGAGGTACCGAGTGAACCGACCGTTTCTTCTTGTTCACCTTAGGAGTTGATTTACGATGCTTAATCTGACGAGGCCTCATGCGATTAGTCGAAGATCTGCGACGGTTGACCATGATTTTATTCAAGAGTAGCCTCCTCTCTCGTGTGTGATTGTCTCTTTAACAAAGTATGAATCACCCATAGTATCTGTATGGGTAGAACACCAATTGACATTGGATTTATCAAAATGGGTGCGGAAGTATCCAGTATTCAAATATCTTGGTGGATGATGTACAGATCTATGCTGTAGGCCGTTTTCTTATCTTTGGTTATTCGAGTTTCCATTGTAATGATTTATACATATTGTACCAGTGACTATATGGAGGGAGGCCGCAATTGTGAGGAGATATTGGAACCGAAGCCATCAAAGCGATTGCAAGGTCATTGTAGGTAAGAGAAAACGTAAGCATGGTAAAAAGCCAATTCCAGTATTGAGTAAGCTGAATAGGTTACGCTGGCGATTGATTAAGAGCATTTCTCAGATTAAATTACAGCTCAGACGACTTGCCATACGGGTAAATACACTTCAGGAGCAAGTAGAAAGCAGCTATGCAGAGCGAGGTAATGTCATTGCCTATTTAAGATCGCGACTTAATACGCGTATAACCATCGAAACTCCTGCAGGTCCAATTTTCGGTACATTGGTATCCATTGGTGAAGATTATATTCAAATCTCGGAGCCTAACGGAAGCATTGCCATTATACCGCAACGTAGTATCTTATCCATTGAATAATGATAAATAGGGAGGGAAGAGAAGATGGATTTTTCGGAGATACTGGCAACTTTCCTCGGTAGGACGGTAGAGGTTATCCAGGCCAATCAGTTCCTTCAAGGACAATTATTATCAGCTACAGCTGGATTGATCACGGTTCAGGTAGTAAGCTCAAATTATTTGCCAACATCAAGACAGGTTACCATAATTAACGATAATATATCGTTAGTCCGTATACTTCCTCAGTGATTTCTCGAATGGTGAACTTTACAAGATCTATTTCAATAAATCTAATTCAATATGTCGCTCATGGCGTTCTTCCATTTCTCATAGTAATTAAGATGCCGATGTGTCATGCTGGAGCTTCTTAACCTTCTATGATAGAGCGGTTGAGGAACATGATGAACCGGATGGAAGCAGGAAACCTTGGATAACATCTCGATATCTTCGTATAGACGTCCTTCGAAAGGGACCATGGTGTTCCAACCTCCTACCTGCTTGAGTATAGAGACGTTGAACATTCTTGGGGCGACTGCAACGGCTTCAGCGAGGAGTCGCCTGGAGGAGAAATGGGATGGTCCAGTTCTGATACCCTGGTAAAGGAGCTGTTTATTCATCCGCTCAAGCCATTCAACATGATTCGCATAGAATACACCAACATTCCGCTCCTTGCATGCTTCATGTAGAAGGACTTCCAGACAATCAGGTGACATCCAATCATCGGCATCCAACTCAAGAAACCAGGAACCCCTCGCCATTTGAAGTGCTCTGTTCAGGGCATGAGCTTTACCCAGGTTTTGATTTTGTCTCACTGTATTTATTCTTGAATCAACAGGGAGTCTCGCCAGAATACTTGAAGTATCATCACTTGAACCGTCATCGACAATGATCAGCTCCCAAGCTGTGATCGTCTGTGATAATACGGAGCGAATAGCCCATGGCAAGTATTCACCGTCGTTATATGTGCATAGAGCAATGGTAACTATTGGAGAGTTTTGTCTTTCATCTATATACTGAACACGGGATGAAGCATGGAGAAGCGGGGAGATTGCGTTCCATTCCTCAGCTTCCCTCATCCAAGCAGGGGCAGCGCGTTGATGGTATAGGATCCCATCGGAATCAACTTCCGTCCATTCATATCGGGTGGACAGCTGGATCTGTTTATCGATCAACACGTACTTCTGGAATGGCAGCTGCTCTTTTGTCGTAAAACCCGGTATCTGCCCATTCATGACCATCTCCGTGCGCCATAACAGGGGTCCACGGGGAAAAGGGGAGGATGGAAGATGACTGTGGTTGGATAGAGCCGGTTGACCTGTAATAGAAACGGGATTCATTATGCAGCCGGCTGAGCGGTCACTGCATGTACTAAGCCATCGTTCGATTTCTTTGTTTGCATGTGGCTGAACAGAATCTCCCGCATAGAGGGTCACGAACCACGGATCAGTCTCCAGGGATAGCGTCTCATTCATGATCGCTGCAGCCTCTTCTTCGCTAGGGATCACTATAGATTGGGCATATGAAAATACACGTTGAACCGAGGACGCGGTATTTACGCTTAAATGAGGATATAAACCTGGAAGAATAAACACCAGCATGACCGTTCAGCTCCTTACTGTATTCATCTTAGTTGTTACTAAACGGATATCTTTAACACAATTCTGTTTATCGTATGCCCACATGCGTAAGGCGGATACAACTCGCTTATAACATCCTCTAAGTTGCGACGTTATAGTAAATCAGGAATAATAGAGCTTAGAAGCAGGAAGCTGGGATGGGGGAAATTGAATCAAATGAAATCAACTCATAGTCATATTATTCAGAAAGCTCAAGATTTTGCGCGCACAGTGCACGAAAGGGATGCAAGCGGTCATGATTGGTGGCATGTGCAGCGTGTCACCCGAATCGCCCGACTCCTGGCGTATCTTGAAGGCGCGAATCCATACATATGTGAATTGTCAGCATATCTCCATGACGTAGCTGACGAGAAGCTGAATGAATCAAAGGAAGCAGGTTACGAGCGGGTTCAGCAGTGGTTGCAGCAAGCCGGTGTGGAAGCATCTGACCAGGAAACCGTGTTGGAGATTATCAGCACGATGTCATTCTCTGGCGGAACGGGGAGCGCCATGCGTACATTAGAAGGGCAAATTGTACAGGATGCAGACCGTCTGGATGCGATTGGCGCAATCGGTATTGCCCGTACATTTGCTTATTCCGGATGGAAGGGACAAAGCATGTATGATCCATTCATTCCTCTTCGGGAGCAAATGACACCAGAGGAATATCGAAAAGGCAAAAGCACGGCCATTAACCACTTCTATGAAAAGCTATTAAAGCTGAAGGACAAGATGAATACGGAATCGGCAAGGCTGTTGGCAGATGGCAAGCATCAAAGTCTCGAGCTCTTTCTCCAGTTGTTCGATAAAGAGTGGGCAATGGGGAATGAAGCCTACCTGCACGAATCCCCGATTCATCGCGGGAATGTATCGCGTGTCCATATTGCGTTCGATGATTCAACGGCAGGGTCGTTAAAGATGCTGCTGCGCTCGAAACCGGGAGAAATCGTAGTTACATTGCACGATGACCTCATGATCGGACCGCTCCCGAAGGACCATGATTTCTCCCGTTCGTTCTCTATCCGAAATAAGTGGTTTCAGGAACGATATAGCATTACGCATGCGGATGACAGAAAATTAACGATGCTGCAAGCTGCCTTCGCTTGGCTGACCTTGCCCCAGCAGCTGAACGAGCTGCCGTGCTTGATATGGGCAGGGGATTCCGCCTCGGAACAACTTGGCTTACGCAGGTTGTTGTCTTTAATACCAGATCATCCTGATGCCATATTGGTGAATGCGACAAGTGTGCTTCACAAGCAGAACCCGAACATTTGGTATCGGGGGACATTCGAGATGGCTATAGATAAACTTCAAACGGTGCTGGACACAGCCGAGCATGTTCCATTGTCGCCGCAAGCTCAGGCTGGCTATCGTGCGGATTGGCAGCGTCTCGTAAACGATGATGGGTTCCTGCGCGTGCTTCAAGGCGAGGAGTTACGCACCGTTCCTGAATCTTACTATGATGCAGATATACTGCAAGCCGCATATCGCCTTGAGGCTAGACACGGGTTCTTCAAGAAATCAGCCCGCATTATTGGCGAGGTGATCGGAATGGGTGAATTAACCGTTTCCGACTCTTTCATTGAGTATCGGGTCCGACATCTGATTCAGGAAGGGGCTTTAACCTATAACGGCGAGCTGACAGCGATGCGAAACTACAGCATCTCCCTTGTAGATGCATCGACTCCCGAGGAGCGGTGGACCCATGCACAGCGCCTGGCCAAGGTCGTGAAGCTGAAGTCGCTGATGAGTGAGATGATGGAGATCCATTTTGCAGAAAGAGGTCTCATGGAAGAAATACGCCAGTTGGATGCAGAGGGACTGGGATCATCTGTTTCCACCAACCCGGAAGCTTTTAGGAGCAGCATACAAACTCAAATCGATAACCTATTGAGGACTTATCAACATCATCAAGAACAACGTGTGTCCTTCATGGGTTCCCTGGAGAAGGTGTTAACCCAGATCGATGAAACGACTTCTAAAGAATAGATTAAGCATATTCGTACAAGGTTGGAATCTTAATATCACTAGGCAGAGAGAAGATTGTGGAAAGCGGTGGAGTTATGTTATTTACGGATCAGCAGATTCAAAGCATAAGAGAACAAGCGCTTGGGATGGACAAGCATCGACAAGTAACGCCCGAAGTGCTGGCAACTATATACGATCATCGTTTATTTCATTTGTTTGTGCCCGATGAGCTTGAAGGAAGAATGACCTCACTGCCGGAGGCTGCACGCATTTTTCAGGAGAGTGCCAGGATCGACGGTAACCTGGGATGGCTGGTTACGATTGGAGCAGGTGGAGGATTCTTCGCGGCACTGATGAGCCAGGAGGTGAGTCGCCGCGTATTCGCACACCGCGAAGCGGTGATTGCGGGCAGCGGGATGCCGACAGGCACGGCAAGACAGGTGGACGGCGGATATATTGTGAACGGCAGCTGGAAGTATTGCAGCGGTTCTACCTATGCAACGACCTTTACAGCCAATGCAGTTATTGAACCGGATTCCGCGGTACAAGATAAAGCTGGCGTACCGACAACAGATCAGGGCGAGCCCCATATTCGTTCCTTTATCCTGAATCCTGATCAAGTCGAGATTCTGGAGGATTGGAATGCCTTCGGACTGCGGGCAACGGCGAGTCATACGTTATCCGCTGTGGATGCATTCGTGCCGGTGGAGATGACGTTCTCCCTTACGGAAACCCAAGGGTATGAGAACGAAATGATCTATCAATATCCCTTCCTTCCGTTTGCCCAAGTATCTTTTGCTGGAGTCGCCGTTGGGATCGCCGAGCATTTCCTGGAGGCAGCCGAATCACTTGCGACACAGAGAAGGAGCTCTTCTCATGTGATCGGCAAGCTGGAGGAGCGTAAAGCAATGTTGGAGCAATCCGTTTCGGATTTTTATAAGACGGTGGAAGGCTCTTGGGAGGAGCTGCTGAATAACGGTGAATTATCGAAAACAACAGAAGAAGAGGTGACCGCCCGCAGCATAGCAGCAGCCCAAACAGCGTTATCCTGCGGCCAACAGGTGTTCCCGCTCTTGGGTTTATCCGCTGCGATGGAAGATGCCGAAATCAATCGCTGCTGGAGGGATCTTCAGACGGCATGCTCGCATGCGCTGCTAAGAAACTTCTGATGGAGAAGTAAACCATTGGGATGTATAACACTTTAGAAGCAAAACCATGAGCCGCATACCAAGCAGCTCATGGTTTTTATGTTGATCTGCTGCTAATTCCATACCCCGAAAAGCACAATTATTCAGTATTCCCGTAGGAGGCCCGGTCCTCACCCAACAAAGGTAGTGACACTGCCCATTCCCATATTACCGAAACTTTCCGTAATCTTTAATGTGCACATCAAACAAGCATTCCACCGGAATTTTTTGAAGCTCCTGCCGCCAGTTCATTTTTTTCCATTGTTCATAGCCAACCCGATTTCGAACATATGTGCCGATTCCGAGATTATCCACCTGATGTTTTTTCATCAACGCAATCATGGCATCGCCTTTTTTTGAAATATATTGACTGATTCGCTGCTCCAGCTCGCGCCGTTCCCGGGCGTTATTTAACCTAGCATCTCCGATGTATTCCAGAACAGAGCCGGTAACCTTCACATGATACGTAACCTTCTCAACGCCTTGAACTCCGCGGGTAACCTTGACTTTTCGTGTGCTGATCAATGAACTGAACATGACGTTTTCCTTCTTGCCGTTAATCTCCGTCAGATCAATACTAATTTGGCCTTCTCTGAATTTGCTTTTTAGAAAAGCGAAAACCAATGCGTCCTGAGGTTCGATCTTCGTAACATAACGATCGTCTCTAAACAAGGCGATGCCATTCGTGGTGATATAATTGTTCCCATGCTTCTTAATAATCGGAGCAACAGGGTCTACGCCTTGATCAAAAAAATCCCTGGCGAAGTTAAATAACGTGACCTTTGGAATGGTTTGTCCGAGTGCTTCCTTCTCAAGCAACATATCGATATATCGGCCGGTCCGCGGGTGCTGCTTGTAATCGTCAATCAGCAATTCGCCTGCACTGCCTTCAACCACGCTGATTTTTACCTGTGAAGAGATGGAAGGATCCCGAAACAAGGTATCCAGATGACCGTGCAGTCCGTTTTCCGCCAACGAAATACCGAACAGCACATTACGCAATTGTCCACTCACCAGCAACATCCCCGTTTGTCTGGACATGATCATTCTCGCTTCCTTGCTGCTCTTGGCTGTTGCTATCAGCACTTCGCGCTTAGCGGAAGTCTCCGGATCCGCTTGGGGTATGGAGACCGAGAAGCTTAACTCGCCATTCGGGAGCATATCATAGCTGGTCGTTTGGATGAATCCCAGATCTTCCAAAATGCGTTGATCCCCGCAGCCGAATATAGGGAGGATACACAGTAGGAGGAGCAAACACGTACATTTTTTTAACATATCACATCACACTGCCTTTTTGCGCCGCTGCCATAGCAGCAGAAGAATTAATATCAACGGCATTATGTAGGCAAACCCTATCTGGATGTATCCCAGATACATAAGCCATTCCCTGATCGTGTTCAATACGGTTGGAATGTAGGAGATGAGCAAAGCAACTAAAATGATAAAGAAATAGTGTACATTGATTTTGATCTTCGGGAAGACTCTTTGGGTGCTTTCGCCAGCCGCCCAGAAGTAAAGGACTAGGGTGATAATGGTTGTAAACAGGAAGAAGCCGTAGAAAAGGTTCTCGATTCGCTCAATGAATGGAAGCTTGATGTAAGCCAGAAGATCCAGTAACGGGAACAACATGACCTTAAGCATATCCGAGCCAATTACACCAAACGTAACAAAGCCCGAGAGCGTATAGGATACCGTACGAATTAAATTTCCATAGAATACCGCCCTGAACAGTTTGGTCTTCTTATCGGTATAGGGAATCAAAAGTAAGCACAGCTCATAACCCAAGTATGCCAAATAAATTTGAAAAAGACCTTCGGTCATGCTGTAACTGTCTTTAAAAATATAGGGGGTTAATCTCTCTATTCTGAATTCCCCTACATAATAAAGCAAAAGCAAGCTCATCCAGATGGTGCTCCAGAAGAAAACGGTCGAAGCCTTGGAAATGTTATATAGCCCTTTGGTCAGCAGTATAAATGCAAGAACATCGATCGCAATCTTGAACACCATAGGGTTGGTTGTCGGAAACGCGAACATCTGAAAGATCAGTACATACTCCTTGGCGACGAGACAGCCGATCAGCGCCCATACCGTACTGATTGCCAGATAGAAGGGGGTTAGAATGAACTTGGGAATGCTTTTCTCCAATATGACGAAGATCGACTGTCCTTTGCCCAGCCGGTACACCCAATACATCATGTAAATATTCAGACAGACCAGAAGGGAAACCGGGATGGTGATAAGCCAACCGTTCGTACCAAAATATTTGGCTTCGACCTGGGTAATGCTGAATACATATACACCCGTTTGAATCATATAGATTAGGATCGCGGTATGAAACTGGGAGAGTTTTTCTTTCAATTGTCCTCACCTCTTCATTTTTAACTTCACTTTGTTTCTGGCTTTGACTTGGGTTGGCCGCTTGGCCAATGCGGAAAAAGGCAGTCTCATGAATACGTCTTTCCAATCATAGGGCTCAAAGGGAGCAATGGGTGATAAGTAGGAGGCGCCGACACTCGTCAAACCACTTAAGTGAATGACTATATAGGCCAATCCAAGAGCCAATCCCATATTTCCCCATAATCCAGCCATTACAATAAGTGCGAAACGGAACAGGCGAAAGGATGCACTCATCACATAGTTGGGAATAACAAAGGAGGCAATCGCCGAAGAGGCGACGGCAATGATTAGAATGTTACTTGTTAATCCTGCTTGCACAGCAGCTTGTCCTATAACGATACCGCCTACGATACCAATGGTTTGACCGATCTTGGTAGGCAGTCTCGCCCCGGCCTCCCGCAATAGCTCTATGGTAGTCTCCATCAGCAACGCTTCAAAAATCGGGGGGAAAGGCACTTTACTTCTGGACTCTGTCAGTGTCAAGATAAGATTTTCCGGAATCATTTCATAGTGAAAGGAGGTCACTGATACGTAAAGGGCTGTCAACGTCACCGTAATCAGGAGCGCTGCAAACCTCAAGAACAAGGATGCCGTGCCTATGCTCCACCTTTGGTAATAATCATCGGAGGATGAGAAGAATTCAAAAAAGTTGACCGGGGCGCTGAAGGCAGTGGGGCTTCCGTCCATAATTCCCACGATACGACCCGAAACCAGCTTCGATGCGATCGTATCCGGCCGCTCGGTGGTCAGAAATTGTGCAAAGATCGAATACGGATCATCATCAATGCACTGAATCAGCATGTTCGCATCATGGATAGCATCGATTTCGATATCCTCAATTCGCTTTATCACTTCTTTTACGTAGTTCTCATTTGCGATGTCTTGGATGTAAAGAACATAGACATCAGATTTGCTTACTTCACCAACGGACAATTTAATGACTTTGAGATGAGAACTCTGAACTCGCTTCCGGATCAACGACAGATTTGTATAAGCTTGTTCGGTAAAAGCCTCGTGCGGCCCGATAATGATGGATTCCGTTTCGGACTCAGCAACCGTACGTGATATTGGGAAAATAACATCGATCAGGTATGCTTTGTCCTCATAAAAGAATAGAGCCATGCCGTCAAGAATGCTCTCCACGCATTTTTTAGTATCCGTCACATGCTCATACTGGGATTGCTGCGTCAACGGTTCTAGCGGTGTATCGGAATTCAATAAAGGAGGAAGGAGATCACGCTCCAGTCGATCCTCATTGACTAAATGACTGAAATACAGTACATGCAAACGTTCATTATGATAGGTTTTATGGACAAAATCGGCGGCATGATCAAATTGGTCGATGATATGCTGCAGCGTCAGCCTATCATCTTCCTGGGGGTTAGGATCTTGCTGATTTTCGTGAGTTTGGCCTTCTTCTGAATACTCATGGCTAACCAGAAAGATGGATTTTAATTTCTGTTTCATCCCCACGCCTTTTCACCTCGGATTTCCTGCATAGTCTGTCACAGTGTGTGTACTTTGCGCTGGATTTATCCAACGAATCCCATGTCGAATGAAGAAGAATGTAAGCGGGGATCTTAGGCTTGACAGACGAACGCTAGATCATCTAGAGGTGTAACGAGGAGGTTTAATATGCTGGGCAGCATCGTATTAGCCGGTGTTTTATCGTTTGGGTTAAGCCCTGGTTATGAACAAGGTATAAAAAAACTTTCGGATTCCTATGATCAGCAAGCCATATTTGAATCCGGCGGTGAGCTTGTAGAGGAAGCTTTAAGGGCCTGTGAGAAACATTTCGGTACAGCCCTCTTCTTACCACCTCAATTGCCGTCCGTAGCTTTCACGCATCAGTATGGCCGCTGTTATGACATGGAAGGCGGATTGGACGAGCATTTGGAGGTTCACTATCAGAACCGATATAAACCTGAACATGACTACAAGATCGAGTTATATCCGCTGGAGAATAAACAGCAGCTGAAGCATCTATCATTTCAAGAATCGGAGCTGGCAGATCATACGACTGCAAAGTTTTACAAGGGACCGATCAATACGCTTCAACTGTTAGTATTCGAAAAGGGGAACTGGCAATACCTTTTAACTGCTGCAAATCGCGCTTCGTCGAAAATCAGTCAGCAGGAATTGACAGAAATTGCAGAGTCCCTGACCCAAGCCATGAACAGTAAGGACCCTGTTTACGCCATGTGGGGAACGCTCGCCGTGACGGAAACGAAGCGTAAATACAATATGGATGTCGTCGACTACCTCTATATGGGAAGAACCACGATATCCAATGAGATGGCGGAGGAGAAATTTAAGCTATGGCTTAAGAAAGGCGCTCGTGAATTCGGCGTATACGTAACCGTTGCGTTTCATCCGACAACCCATCAGTTCATATCGATTCGATACGAGGAATTCTAGCTGGTTAGCAGGCACAAACACGATTTTCAGAAAGAGATTCACGTTTGCTGTTTTTGAAAGTGGTGTTTTCCTGCTGTTCAGACGCTTATATATGGTGTACCATATTTGGTGAAACTTGCCTCCGTAATTTCTACATTTTGCGCCAGTAATAGTGATTTAGGAGTGATTCGCTTTGTCGTTTATAGTACTTAAGCTCCTATTTGTTCCCTTGATATCGGTTTTTATCATGGTGTCGTCGGTTTATCTTGGATATCAAACGTCAATCCCTTTGATGCTGCTCACGGCATCGTTACTGTATGCATCCGTCATTTTGGATCGAAAGTTGGAATGGCTTCGCATTCTTCAATTTCTCTTTCTCGGGGCGTTTCATTATGTTAGCCAATTGAATTGGTGTATCTTGCTGTATTACATACTTATCATCAATCTCATTCATAAAAAGGAGCGTTTCATAGAAACGATGCCGCTGTGCCTCCTTATGGTATTTCAATATTCTATTATTCGTCTGACTTACGTGCCTTTTACAAAGTACAATATTCTGGTTTCGGTGTTTGATTGCTTAGCATCCTTTGTCGTCGTGATGTCCTTTCATTTTGTTAACTTTCTCGAATCGGAAAAGAAGAAATTATATAAGCAAAACGATTACCTGACCTATCATGATCCCTTGACGGGACTTCTGAATTATGATGGATATTTGCATAAAGTTCAGCATCTCATTGAGGTGAATAAGCCCTTTCAGTTGGTGTTACTGGACATCAACAACTTCAAATCGTTAAATGCCAAGGACATCTCCACAGCCAATGAGATTCTGATCAGTTTCTCACGGGCAGTGCGCAAACTGTTCCGAAACGATATGCTGGCAGCCTCCCGATATGCGGGAGACCGCTTTGCCATACTGCTGCCCGAGCATGTCAACATCGACAGCAGCATGTTCAAATTTGAAAATATCGGCGTACAGGTGACCTATAGCATCACTTGTTACCCGCATGAAGCCTTAACTTATCAAGAGATGATCAGCACGGCAGAAGACCGGATATTTCAAATGCGGCGCAATTCCTGGATGAGAAGCCAGGAGGAGATGATCCGGACGGAAAAGATGAAGATGGTGGGGGAGTTGGCAGCCGGGATGGCCCATGAGATTCGAAATCCCCTTACCTCCATTAAAGGGTTTATTCAACTCTCCAAAAATCAAAGTTATAACATTAAGCCCTGGTATGAAGTCATAATGGGGGAGATTACGCGGGTAGGGGAGCTGACGGCAGAATTTCTACACTTCTCAAAACCCCATGCCAGCAATATGAGGGTAGAATCCCTTATGGACTGTATGACACGAGTCTATTCGTTGTGTGAATCCGAAGCCGCTTCACATGGACATTTATTTATGCTGGATGTAAGTGATGAACCGATCCAGATCGTCATGGATCGTGATAAGATCATCCAGGTGCTGATTAACCTGATCCGTAATTCCTTTCAAGCGATGGAGCACACCGGCTCCGTCCGAATCTCGCTCAGAGCGGAAGAACGAATGGCTGTCGTGGAAATTCAGGACACCGGAAAAGGCATTGCTGATGAAAATCTGGCCAAGATATTTGATCCGTTTTATACAACCAAAGAAGAAGGAACCGGCCTTGGGCTGTCGCTGTGTCAAAAAATTGTAGAGGACCATGGGGGCAGAATAACGGTGCACAGTGAGCTAGGGATTGGCACGACGTTTACCCTGCGGATTCCACTCGCTTAGAAAAAATGGATGGCAATCTACCGAAATATATCCTATGATAGGATAGTTATTTAGCAATCCAAGATCTAAAATTTTATTACTCATGCATCAATGTGTTGCAGGAAAGGAAGTAACAGATCGTATGTCGATGTCCACAAATGAAGCCGGTTCAGCCATGGTTCTAACTCGCCGGAAGAGGCTTCAGTTTGCCTTGATTCTCGGATCTCTTTCGGCTTTCGGGCCACTTTCCGTTGATATGTATTTACCTGCACTGCCGAAGCTCTCCGAAAGTTTGGGATCAACAGCATCGTTGGCCCAATTAAGCCTGACGGCTTTTTTACTTGGTCTTGCTCTTGGACAGCTTGTAGCAGGCCCGCTTAGCGATATCCGGGGGAGAAAAGCACCGCTCATTATATCCTTGATTATTTATTCGATTACCTCCTTGCTGTGCGCGTTTGCCCCAACGATATGGGTTCTGGTTGCGCTTCGATTCGTGCAGGGAGCAAGTGGAGCAGCCGGTATCGTCATATCCAGGGCTGTCGTCCGGGATTTATATACCGGTTCGGAGCTGACCAAATTTTTTACGTTGCTGATGCTGATTAATGGATTGGCACCTATTATCGCTCCTGTATTCGGGGCGTTTATCCTTAATTTCGTCTCTTGGCGCGGAGTTTTTGTCGTCCTGTTCCTAATTGGATTGCTGATGCTGCTCGCTGTATGGTTTGGTCTTCCGGAAACGCTCACTCGGGAGAAAAGGGCAAGCGGAGGGATTAAACAAACATTCCGTACCTTCGGCACGCTGGTTCGGGACCGCGTATTTGTCGGCTATGCGCTTTCTCAAGCGTTCGTATCCGCCGCGATGTTTGCGTATATCTCGGGGTCACCTTTCGTGCTGCAGGATATCTTTGGCGTATCCCCTCAAATGTACAGTCTGTTCTTTGCCGTTAATGGGGTTGGCATTGTACTGTTCTCTCAAATTACGGGCAGATTGGCCTCCCGCACAGGGGAAACCAAATTGTTGACAACGGGTCTTGTCATAGCGGCCTTTGGCGGCACTTCGCTGTTCGCGATCACATGGCTTGGCGGCGGATTGCTGCTGATTACACCGATGCTGTTCCTGATTGTTTCTGCCGTCGGCATGGTCAGTGCAACGACTACGTCACTGGCGATGCAGAAGCAAGCAGCCCACACTTCAGGCAGTGCGTCCGCACTTCTTGGATTACTGCCATTGTTATTAGGTGCAGCCGCAAGTCCACTTGTAGGCCTGGGAGACGGAACTACTGCTGTCCCAATGGGAACGGTCATCGGGATTGCAGAATTGCTGGCCGTAAGCTCGTTTTTGTTCCTTGTTATGCCCTTTAGTCATAGGAAAGAGACGCCAGTGTCCTTGTAAAATAAGTCATAACATACAAAAGAAACCCACACTTCATGGTGAGGGTTTCTTTTGTTTATAAAACAATCTGAATGAATTACCTGCAATGCAATCATAATACCAGAGAGTAAACGAAACCGGACATATCACGTAAACGCCAATAGAGAAAAACACAACGATAAAGCAGGTGAACCAGCTTGAGATGGATGTCAGCCCTTGGTCTATTGTTTATGCTCCTGCAAGGGGATGAACCGGATAACAGCGATTTAATGATAACGCAAGAAGGCAAAGTCATGGCAAGCGTGAGCCGAAGTGACCATGCGCTTGATGTTTTCCCACTGCTGGATATGGATAAATACAATCAATGGGTAGATGCGCTTGATCGGAAAACCTATATGGAAGCCCGGAACGCCCGGATTGGCAGCAATGGTCAAATCATTCCCGGGCAGAATGGTCATAGACTGGATCGACGCAAACTGCTGGAGCAATATTATTCCTATTGGTACGGCACTGGGGGTGCTACCGTCGAAGCCCCGAGGTATCCGATTTATCCGAAGGTGGATACGGAGCTTTTGGCCTCCCTTCGGGTGAAGCCGATAGGTTACTATGTCACCTATTTTAATTCCAACAACAAAAATCGTTCCCATAATATCGCGTTAGCCGCTCAGGCGATTGACAGTGCAGTCGTGTTTCCCGGAGAAACCTTCTCTTTTAATCAGGTGGTTGGCATTAGAACGGTGGACAGAGGGTACAAACGTGCTGGCGTTATTGTCAGAGGCGAATTATCGGAGGGGGTGGGGGGAGGGATCTGTCAGGTCTCTTCCACACTGTATAATGCTCCCCCCCCCCCCCCCCCCCCCCCCCCCCCCCCCCCCCCCCCCCCCCTGTCAGGTCTCTTCCACACTGTATAATGCTATTGACCGTGCAGGCTTGCAGATTGTAAAGCGATACTCTCACAGCCGGAACGTACCTTATGTGCTGCCGGGGCGCGATGCTACGGTGAGCTGGGGAGGACCTGATTTTGTTTTTCAGAACGCCTATAATCAGCCCATCCTCATCCGCGCATTCGGTAATGGGGGGAGAATGACCGTTGCCATCTACTCTTCTGAACTCATTGAATATAAGCCGCGTAATGTACCGAGCATATCCAACGTGCTGCCGCAGGAGACGAGTGACACCAATCATAATCCGGTTAACGGTGATTAATCCAAGGTTTGGAGCATGGATGCAGCAGGTCGCGGGCGTACTGACTTATACCATTGCATACACAGCCAGTACACTAGAAAGAGATCAATCGCGTCGCCGCCGTAATACATCAGCATTCCGCCCAGCTCGGCCTGTTCCGAAGAGACGCCGTCTGGCGGATAGGCATATATGTATTTGGAGAGTATCCCATGCCCAGCCATGGCGATCATCAGGATAATCGCACGAGTCTGAAAGCTGAGACGATGCGGAGCCACATCCACATAGAGCAAAGAAACCGTAAATAAATACCCCGCTGCAAAAACATGGAAAAGCACGACGATATACAGCAAAAGGCTATGGTGCATGGCCATGAATAAGCCGGTTGTGTACAAGACCCATAGTCCGCCGATATTCAGCAAGGTCGCTGCTGCCGGATGAGCAACGATTTGGGCCGGTTTGCTCTTCAGCAAACGAGTGATCCGTCTGGCGAGAGGAACTGGAGTCGACCTGAGGAGCAGCGTCATCGGTGCGGAGAATGCAATCAACAGCGGCCCCAGCATTCCGAGCAGCAGATGTCCGAGCATATGGATCATAAAGTTCGTAGTGGCGAGTCGCGCTAGCGGACCAATCAGCGACAAACCAATACAAAGCATTCCCACAACCCAACAAACATAACGATGGAGCGGCCAATTTCGGTAGTTTCGATTGGAGATCGCAGCAGCAACCATATATACAAGAATGAGAAGCGCAAAGATTAAGCCACCCATGATCCATTCCCATGAGGTCCACGAAGCAGGGCCTCCAGACATTCCAGCCCCATGAACAAGCCTATGGTTACTCATCATGAGGTCAGGCCTCCCTGGATAGAGTTCGGTTTTGAGTTCGCACGATGAGAATTATACCAACTAGGATCATGCCCACAGCAATCAGGTTCCAGACCCAATCGTAGGGACGGATATCGACGTTATAACGAATCTGATGCAGCCGCATCCATTTATGCTGAATGATACCATCATACAGCTGGAAGGCGCCGCCTCCAAGCAGGATACCTCCAATCCACCGTTTCAACCAGAACGCATGCCGGCGGTGCAGATCGGCAAGCATGAACGAAGAGCCGATGGTCGCGAACCAGCTGAACGCGTGAAACAGTCCATCGGAGACAAGTCCAATATCGCTTGTAGACTTATCGTAGAAATGATGCCAGTGCAGCAATTGGTGGAACACAGCCTCATCGATAAAACCGACCAGACCTAATCCGAATAAGATTCCTGACCATAAATTACGCGCGGAGTATCTTATGCGCTGAGATTGATTTTCTTTGGTTTTAGCAGACTTCATTCGGCTCAGCTTCTTTCATTTAATGAAAACTTTGAGGTGTTTCGTTCTAAAAGTGTTCTACTAATTAATTTTACCCATTTTTGCCATATCAATAACCCCTAGTCATGGAGCTTGGACTAGGGATCGATTTATTCCTTATTTAGGATTTAGGATCCGCTATCGTAGGATTTGACTTAACGAAACCGTTGGTTTACTGGATGTCCATGAAATGCTTTATAAGCTTTGGTGGGGTCATCGCGGTTTGAAGGAAGGCGTTCTCATCGATGAGTGCAAACCGATCCATATCGATTCGTTCATATATAGGAGGCAAATGCTCTTCAATTAGATTCGCCATACGTGCCACAAATTCGGAAGAGTTCTTGATGCCTTTAAAAACATCCAATATCCCCTCAGGCACAGCTTCAATGAATAAGATGGTGGCACGACCTGTATCGGTAATAGCGGGAATCTCGAACATTTCACCGCTCCCAGGAAGAACTGTAATGGAAATACCTTCAGGCTCCACGGGCTGTACTCCGGTAAAATAACCAACGATGCATTTTCTCTGAGGAGCTTGGTAGGGAGTGAGTCCCGTTTCTACAGGAAAGGGTGCCAGCGGCCCGGTCTTTCCCGTTGTGTCGATGATGAGATTGCCGGCATATGAACTAAGGGATTCATGTTAATATAATGAAGTTTAGTTTACATAATAATTAATATGTAACCAATAAGACTGCAACATAGTCAAAAGGCGAATCCTGTTAGGGATTCGCCTTTTTCATGGAAGAAGTCATTCATGTTGTTGCACATTAGGCATGAAGTGAAATCGGAATTTCCTTTACACCGCGGACAATCATACCCGGTCTCCATTCAAGCTCATCGATGTCCCGTTGCAGCTCAAAGTTGGGGTAGCGGTGGAGCAGCGTGTTGATTGCGATTTCACCCTCCAGTCTGGCAAGGGGAGCTCCCAGGCAGAGATGAATCCCTTTGCCAAAGGCTAAATGCTGGCTCTTCTCCCGGGTAATATCAAAGATATCCGGGTCCTCAAATTGTGAGGCATCCCGATTAGCGGAGTTCAAAGCGATGACAACCAAGTCGCCTTTCTTCATATGAACACCATGAAAATCCATATCCTCCGCCGCCCAACGTGAGGTGCTGAATTCAACGGGACCGTTGTAGCGAAGCATTTCCTCAATCGCACCATGAATGAGTTCGGGTTGTTCCTGCAGAAGCTTGCGTTGTTCGGGATGCTCCAATAAGGCAAGCACACCATTACCGATCAGGTTTACCGTCGTTTCATGACCGGCTATGATCATCAGGGTGACGACGCCATATAACTCCTGTTCGGATAAGCGATCACCCTGATTCTCGGCAATGACAAGCTGACTGATCATATCATCGCCCGGCTGTTCGCGAACCTTGGCAAACCAATCCTTCAAATAAGCGATAAATTCATTCATATGCTGGACGACTTGCTCGTTCATTTCCTGGTTGGAAGCGCCGATGATGGAGTTGGACCATATCCGAAACTTGTCTTGGTCCTCCGTAGGCACGCCAAGGATTTCACTTATCACGATAATAGGAAGTTTGAACGCATATTCATCAATGAGATCTATGGTTTCTTTGGAGGAGACAGCATCCAGCAGGTTGTCCGCGATCTCTTGAATATGGTCCCGCATATCCGCAATTCGCTGCGGAGTAAAGCCCTTTTGGACTAATCCGCGAAGCCGTTTGTGATCCGGCGGATCGGAGAACAGCATATTAGTGCTGAACACGCTAGTCTGTTCCTGCCCCATTGCTTTAGCGACGTCTTTACTAAATCGGACATCCTTGAGCGCTTCAACAGCTTCCTCGTAATTGCTGATCAGCCAGCCGAAACGTCCATCGGGAAATTGCAGATTCAGTATGGGATCGCTTTGCCTCAATTTCTCGTATACAGGATAAGGGTTATGGGTAAATTCCTTCGTAAACAATGCATTTTTCAGAGATTCGTTCGCATTTGTCATATAGGGTCTCCTCTCGAAAATGATAGTTTCCTATCCAGTATAAGGGAAGGAGAAGGAGATAACCAATTTACGGATGAAATGCCGACAGTCTCCAAATGATTGTTTTTATCAAACTTGTGATGGGAATGGTGTTCAAGATTGACTCTAAAAAGTGCCTTTTGGTCTACTGACTATACGTCGTTTTCTTTGTTATATTGGATCATATCTGAAGGGATGAAAGGGGGATTAAAGCGGTGAAATCCGTTTCCGGGGAGAAAGCAGCGCTGCTGGTTCGATTTTTTATACCGTATGCTGTCATTTTGGTGGGCTCCCTATTGGTTGGATGGTTTGCTTATGGGAAGACTGCAGGTCTTATCGAAAGCGAGACGGTAAGAAGCACCTCCGCCGCTCTGCAGCAAATCCAGGAAGCGCTGGATCAGAGATTCGCTGAAATCGAGAACATGGCACGACAGATGTCGAGCGAATCGAAGGTGCTGTCTTTTCAATTTGAGAAAGAACCGTTTGTCGGAACAGGTCCTTACCGTCTATGGGATTTGGAAAAGAGTTTGTTTAATTACAAATTGTTCAATCATTTCATATTGGATTATTACATTGCTTACAGGAACAGCAACATGATCGTTTCACCTCGTAAGGTGTATACGGCGGACCAGTATTATCGTTTGCAGCTGCGCTATGACGACCAGTCATTAAGCGAGTGGAAGCAAGCTCTGTTTGGGCAGTATCATTATAAAACGTATGCCCCGGGCCGTTCGGTCGTGTATGAAGGCAAACCTTACTCGGTTGTCAGCTATATGCAATCCTTCGGGAATAAAATGAGCAGCGGGGTTGTTACTGTACTGATTAACAACATGCAGATTCAGGACATGCTTCGCAAAGTCGATCCGGAACAAGAGGGTTTTGCCTACATAGCGGATCAGAACGGCAACTTGATCAGTTCCATAGGTTTGAAAGAACCGGATATTGTGAAAGCGCTTCCCAAACGAGGGGGCTACTCCCATATCCAATTGGGCGGACAGGAAATGCTGGTGACGCAATCCACGTCCAAATACAATGGCTGGAGCTATGTATCCGCTCAACCGAAATCCGTGGTGCTGCAAAAGGTGAATTATATTAAACAGCTGACATTGACGATCTTTATTACAGCTCTTCTGCTGGGGTTTGGGATCGCCGGTTATTTTGCATATCGAAGCAGCAGACCATTCCTTAAGATCCTCCAGCTTCTGCCGTCATCCTCACGGGATGCAAAACATGTGGTTTCTCGTAACGCGGTTGATTATATCGGACATTCCGTGTCCGAGCTGATTGAAAGTCATGATACGCTGAAGGAACGGTTGGAAGAGCAGCTTCCGATGCTGCGAAATGTCGTGGTTGACAGGCTTCTGAAGGGTAGCTTCACGTCGATGCAGGAGATAGAGGCTGCCATGGAACACGCACAAGTCCAGCTTCGGGGATCTCACCATGCGGTTGCGCTTCTTCATATTCGGGGATATCAGGAGCCGTTTATGGAAGAGATGCTGATGGAGCTCGATATTGTAAAAATCAACCTCCGCGACCGGCTTCAAGCATTATGCGGGGAGGAGGTGCTGCTGCATGATTTTGGTGAAAACCAATTGGTCCTGATCCTGTCGGGAACGGCAGTAGATAATGCGGATTTTATGACACAGATGCGAGCGAATATACGGGTAATTTACGAGCAATTGAGCGGAATCTCAGATACAGGCCTGTATATGGCTGTAGGCGAGTGCCAGTCCAGCATTGCTGAGTTATACCGTTCCTACGGGGAGGCCAGGTTTGTGCTTCATCATGCAGGATGGAGCGAGAAGGCTCCTATCTTATATCATGCTGAGATGGAAACGCCGGCCTTCTCATATTATTACCCGGCCGATGAAGAGATGAGGTTGATCCAGCTTGTAAAGGCAGGCAATGTGGATGAGACGCAGCAGTTGCTGCTGCAGATCAAGGAGAAGAACAGGTCGGAGCGGCAATTGCCGATGGCCGTGGAGAAGCTCCTTGCCCAGGAACTTAGCGGTACCTTAATGAAATGCTGCGAACCCACAGGGAAAGATGGAAGCGGCAGAACGGAGGAAATGGAAGCCGTCATCCGAGCATTAAATCCGGTTCTGCCCCCAGCCGAAGCCATGAACATACTCTATGCTGCTTTTATTCGGCTCTGTCGGAAAAACGAGGAGAGGAAGAAGAGCCATAATGACCATTTAACGAGCCGACTGCTTACCTATATCGAGAGGCACTATGGGGAAAGTGATTTGAGTTTAACCGCGCTCGCCCGGGAAACACGCACCTCTGAGGCTTATGTATCTTACTTCTTTAAGGAGCAAACAGGCTTGAATTTCTCGGACTATCTGGAGCAACTCCGAATGGATGAGGCGAAGCGGGAATTGGCGTCAAGCGACAGGCCGGTAAGTGACATTGCTGCTTCTGTTGGCTATCTCTCACTCAACACCTTCAGCCGTGCGTTTAAACGGGTAAACGGCATTAGCGCGACCGAGTATAGACGTCTTCAACGCGCAGAAGAACATGCTTAATCTAAAGAAATGCACAGTGCATGATTGATGAATAACAGCCCATTCTAAAATTCTGAATAATCGACCGGGAACATGAAGATTTACGCTGATCCACGCAGCTGTATATACTCCAATCACGGACCGCACCCGGGACGAATCCATTGAAGATTGGAGTGGTAGCCGCTGAGTGGCTGGAAGAGCATCATCCGTAGCTGGCAGTTGTATGCGCTTTTTTTTCTTCCGCTGCTGTACATCATTATTTTCAAGTATGTGCCGATGTACGGCGCGCAAATTGCGTTTAAAGAGTTCAACGTCACGAAGGGGATCAACGGAAGTCCATGGGTAGGATTTACCCAGTTCGAACGCTTCTTTGAATCGCATGAATTCTGGCGATTGCTGAAGAATACGTTCTCCATCAGCTTGTACACACTGATAGCCAGTTTCCCGTTTCCCATTATGCTTGCGCTTGGACTGAATTATGTAAGGAACCGGCGCTTCAAGAACACCGTCCAAATGGTTACATACGCGCCTTATTTCATCTCTCTGGTCGTGCTGGTGGGCTTGATGCTGCAGTTTATGGATCCAAGAACGGGACTCATCAATACGATGCTCGGCTGGATCGGCCTGGGTCCGTTTCATTTCATGGCGGAGGCCTCCTGGTTTCAGTCGATTTATGTATGGTCCCATATTTGGCAGAATGTCGGGTTTTCCTGCATCATTTTTTTGGCAACGCTTTCAGGGATTGATCCGGCTCTCCATGAAGCAGCCGTCATGGATGGAGCCACGAAGATGCAGCGGATGCGCCACATTGATCTCCCGGGCATCATGCCCATCGCCATGATTTTACTCATTCTGAATACGGGGCAAATGCTCGAGACCGGCTTCGAAAAAATTCTGTTAATGCAGAATGCACTGAATTTGCGTTCATCCGAAGTCATTGACACGTACGTGTACAAGGTGGGATTGGTATCCCAAGCAATGAATTTTTCATATGCCACGGCGATTGGGTTGTTTAAAGCGATCATCGGTTTCGTGCTGCTGTTGATCGTGAATCAAACGGCCAAAAAGCTGAAGCAGGAGAGTCTATGGTAAGGAAGGGGGGACTTGTATGCAATCACCTGCCATGAAGGAATCCGGCTCGGATCGCGTTTTTACGGTGGTCAACTACGCGATGTTATCCGTTTTCCTAATCATTGTGTTGTATCCGCTGATATATGTAGTCAGCGCCTCATTCAGTTCCAGCAGCGCGGTCTTGTCGGGAAAGGTATGGCTGTGGCCCGTCGAACCGACCCTCGAAGGCTACCGTGCGGTATTCAAAAATACGATGGTTGCCAAAGGCTTTATGAACACGCTGTTCTATACGCTGGCAGGCACGATGATCAATCTCATTCTGTCCGTCATGGCAGCATACCCGTTGTCACGCAAAGATTTTCGGGGTAGAAACATGTTCATGCTGCTGTTCGTGTTCACGATGCTGTTTAATGGAGGGTTGATCCCGACCTACCTGCTGGTGAAGGATCTCGGCATGATTGACACGATATGGTCGATGCTGATTCCGGGGGCGCTGTCGGTGTGGAATGTCATCATCATGCGCACGTATTTCCAGACGACCATCCCGCAGGAACTGCTGGAGGCTTCACAGCTGGACGGCTGTACGGATTTTCGCTTCCTGTGGCGCATCGTGCTGCCTCTTTCGGGTCCGATCTTGGCTGTCATTGCCTTGTTCTATGCCGTTGGACACTGGAATCAATATTTCAACGCGATGATTTATTTGAAGAGCGCGGATTTGTACCCGCTCCAGCTCGTGCTTCGCGATATTCTGGTGCAGAACGAGGTGAATATCGAAATGCTCGGCGATGCCAAAACCGCTGCGGCCCGGCAAGGGCTGCGGGAGCTGCTGAAATATTCGCTGATCGTGGTGACCTCGGTACCGCTGTTGATCGTATATCCGTTTTTGCAGAAATTTTTTGTCAAAGGGGTCATGATCGGATCATTAAAGGGATAAAACATCCATATTTCAGGAGGGCGGGACGTTATGAGAAAAAGAACACGGGTGATCATGGGGGCATTCACCGCATTCAGTATCCTTCTTGCAGGTTGTACGGGTTCACAGAGCCCGAAGGGCTCGGATGAGACGCCAAATGCGGGTACCGAGCCAATCGCCTTATCCGCACCGGGGACCTATCCGCTGGTTCAAGAGAAAACCACGTTAAAGGTGATGGTGCGGGGAAATCCGCTGGTCGAGAATTTCGAAACGAATGAATTCACCAAATGGTATGAAGAAAAAACGAATGTGCACATCGAGTGGGAGGTCGTTCCGGAGCAGAGCATGCAGGAGAAGCTGAATCTCGTTCTTGCCAGCGAGGATTATCCCGACGTCATTATGGGTTTAAATATTTCGCCGGCGCAGCAGATGATATACGGCTCGCAAGGCGCCTTTCTTCCGTTGAATGATTTGATTGAGAAGCAGGGGCCGAATACGAAGAAAATATTCCAGGATAACCCGGAGATCCAATCCACAATAACGGCGCTGGACGGCAATATTTATGCGCTTCCGGAAGTGAATGAATGCTACCACTGTTCCATGAGCCAGAAAATGTGGATATACGAGCCTTGGCTGAAGAAACTCAATTTGGAGATGCCGGAAACCACGGATGAGTTGTACGAGGTGCTGAAAGCTTTTAAAGAACAAGACCCGAACGGGAATGGCGTCCAGGATGAAATTCCGTTGTCGATTTCACCGAAATCCTGGAGCTCTTCCATTGATGCGTTCCTGTTGAACTCCTTCATCTATAATCCGGTTTACGGCTCAAGTTACAAGCATATATTCATAAAAGACGATAAGCTTGACGTCGCCTTCAACAAACCGGAGTGGAGGGAAGGCTTGCGGTACATGAATAAGCTGTACGCTGAGGGGCTGCTCGCTCCGGAGTCATTCACGCAGGATGACAATCAGCTGATCCAGATCGGCGAGAACCCCGATAACGTACTTCTTGGCGCTTCAACCGGCGGGCACCAGGGTATATTTACCCAACTCCTCGGCGAAAGCGGAAGATGGTTGGAATATAAGACGGTACCGCCGCTCAAAGGACCGAACGGAGTTCGCTATGCTGCTCTGGATTCCACCGGATTGAATCCGGGTGCCTTTGTCATCACGAAGAAGGCCAAGCATCCTGAGCTTGCCCTGCGATGGGCGGATGGGCTGTACGAACGGGAGCATACGCTGCGAAGCGTGTATGGTCGCCCGGACGAGGAATGGCGGGAAGCAAAGGACGGAGAGATCGGCATCAACGGAGAGCCCGCGGTCTGGTCAGAGCTGAAGTCTTACGGCACGGTACAGAATATAGCCTGGATTCAAACCGGTCCGAGTCTGCGGACGAATGATTTCCGCCTGAGCGCCGTTGCCAAAGGAGACGACGATCTAGAAGTCATTCTGTACAATGAAACGAAAAATAAATACGAACCTTACAAACCTACGGATGTCAGCACCGTGCCGCCGTTATTTCTAACGAACGAGCAGGCGTCCGAGGTAGCGGATCTGTCCAAGACGATCAATGATTATGTTGACGAAATGATGGCCCGCTTCGTGATCGGCGATGCCGATCTGGATAAGGACTGGGATGGTTACGTTAAGCAATTGGAAGCAATGAACGTAGCGCGCTATCTGGAAATTTATCAGGAAGCGTATGATGGAAGAAGCAAATAAAGGAGGGATTGCAGGATGAGAGTTGGCGTAAGCACCTACAGTTTGCTGCCCGCTATCCGTGCAGGAGAGATGACGGTGCTGGATGTGGTGGATTGGATCGCGGAGAACGGCGGTCAGCACATGGAGATCGTGCCCTACGGATTTACGCTGGAGGACAATCCCGGGCTTGCCGATGCGGTGCGTGAGCGGGCGGCGAAAGTCGGCATCGCGTTATCCAACTATTCGATGCCCGCTAATTTTGTCCAGGAGAGCCGGGACGCCTTCGATGTCGAGGTTGAGCGGATCAAGCGCCATGTGGATACGGTGAATCGGTTAGGAATGAAGCATATGCGTCATGACGTGACGGCGTTCACGCTGCCGCCGGAGAAGATGGGCATTGATTATGTGGAAACCCATCTGGATATGATTGTGGAAGGATGTCGGCTCATAGCAGATTACGCAGACTTTTATGGTATTACGACAACAATCGAGAACCATGGCGTGAGCGTACAGGCGAGCGATCGTGTACAGCGTGTGCTTCAGGCGGTCGACCGCCTGAACTTCAAGACGACGCTGGATATCGGGAACTTCCTATGCGTTGACGAGCAGCCGCTTGTTGGTGTGAAACGAAATTTACCGTTTGCCTCGCTCATCCATGTGAAAGACTTCTATTATCGTCCGTTTGATCAGGACCCGGGTGGGGGGAAATGGTTCAGAACATCACACGGCAATTACCTTCGAGGCTCGATCTTCGGCCAGGGTGATATCGATGTTCGCCGGATTCTGCGTCTCATTAAGACTGAAGGTTATGACGGAGATATTACGCTGGAATTTGAGGGCATGGAGGAGTGCCGGGAAGGAACCCGGCTGGGTCTGGACAATCTGAAGCGGTTATGGGATGAAGCATAGGTGGTTGCGTTACGGAAATTATATGCTCATAGCGAAATATACATGGAATAACAGAACAGCCTGAAAGTCGCGCTAAGCGCGACTTTTTTATTTTATGAGACCTTGAGTTAGAGGCGTTTATTTCATCATATGAACTAATGACTTGGCACTTGGATATAGATTGGTTGTTTTCCTCATTGCATCAGATTGGCAATGATTTTACATTCGGTTCGAATTCATATAAGATATAACGTGGATATTGTTTATCCGCTTTAATCGTAAATGGATAGATGCGTATGTAGTTTAGATAACGAACGAACTGATATTTTCGTGAATTGAGGTGCTGTTAGATGCATATGAAAACCGGCGTGGAACAGTCGGTGTATGCCCTGGTTCTATTGAATATGCTGCCGGACAAGGCGGTACTGCCCGGGGAAGCGATTAGCCAGCAGTTGGGTACATCGGCAACCTATTTCCAGAAACTGTTAAGGAAGCTGGTAACAGCAGACATCATCACATCAGTACCCGGTATCAAGGGCGGTTTTAGATTAAAAAAGAAACCGGAGGATATCCGTGTATACGACGTATACCTCGCGGTGGAAGGACAGCAGTCCCTCTATTCATGCAACGGAATTCTGGTAGACATGCTGGATTTGGAAAAAGAAGAGAGCTGCTGTCTGTTATCCGATTTAATGGAGGAAGCGGAATCTTCCTGGAAGGCTGTATTAAAGCGGGAGACCATTGCTTCGCTGTCAGAGGAGATGTGCGGTGAACGCTTTAAGGATAAGGTTGCGGCTTTAGAGGAATGGATCAACAACAAAATGGTCATCTAACCGAGGAAGGGATGAAATTTCATGAGACTAAGCGTATTGGATCAGGCACCCGTAACAAGCGGCAACACAGCGGAAGGCGCCTTGAAAAAAGCGGAAGAACTGGCTATTCTGGCAGATGAATTGGGATACAGCCGAATGTGGATGGCCGAGCATCATGGGGGAAATACGTTTGCCAGCTCCGCACCCGAAGTGACGGCAGCCCGGCTTGCGGCAAAAACCGATCGGATTCGCATTGGTACCGGCGGCGTCATGATGATGCATTATTCTCCCCTAAAACTCGCGGAAGTGTTTAAGACGTTAAGCGCTTTTACTCCGGGCAGGATTGATTTCGGTGTAGGACGAGCGCCAGGCGGTGATACAAGTGCGATGTACGCTTTGTCTGAAGGGCGGCAGCTGATGCTTCATAACATGTATGATAAGCTGGCCGTAACCATGCAGCTCCTTCGTGATGAGGTCCCGGAAGATGAGCTGTATGCTAAAAACGCCGCTGCTCCAACCGAAGTTGCCCTGCCGGAAGTGTGGCTGCTCGGTTCCAGCGGCAACAGTGCCTTAAAAGCGGCTCAGATGGGGGTCGGGTACTCCTTCGCGCAATTCTTTAACGGAGCGATGAGCAACGAGATATTAGATCATTACCGCGATAACTACCAACCATCCATATTCATGGAAAAGCCTGAGATTAACGTATCCTATATGGTGACAACGGCCGAAACGAAGGAAGAAGCTGAGTATGAAGCGCTGCCGCAGGATATTTTCCGATTGATGATGAGCAAGGGCCGGATTACGCAGGTGCTGACGCCCGAAGAAGCTCAGAATGTGTCCTTAACGGAAATCGACCGGATGGCTATTCAGGAAGGCCGCAAGATTCATCTTGTGGGAGCGGTAAAGGATATCGCGGCACGCTTACAGGAAGAGCAAGCGCACTACGGATTCCAGGAAGCGATGATATGCAGCATTCCGCATTCGCAGGAAAAGCGGCTGGAGGTTTATCGCCTGCTTGCACGCGAGCTGCTTTAATTCAATAAAGGGGAAGGGATAGGCAAATGCCTGTCCCTTTTTATAAAGGTGAAATTATCTTCATCCCTTACGAGAGCGAATCTGTTAGAATAGTAAGAAATTAGCTATTGCCATCGTTCGCAGCAGTTAGGAGATCTTATGCCGTTTACATTCGCTCATCCCGTCATCACGATGCCTTGGTGGAAGAAGAAATCGCTGCCGGTGTCAGCCCTCATTATTGGCTGCATGGCACCGGATTTTGAATATTTCATCCGATTTCGAGCTGCTGGCTTATGGAGCCACGAGGGTCCTGGAATCTTGCTGTTCAATCTTCCCATGATCTTGTTCCTGTATGTTATATTCGAGGCAGTGATAAGATCCGTTCTATTCGCATATTTGCCTTCCGGGTTCCCCTACCGCTGGAATCGGGAAGGGAAGCTGCCGGCCTCTCTTAAGGGTTGGCTTACCGTACTTCTCGTCGGATTGGTAGGTGTTGGCACACATCTCCAATGGGATCAGTTTACGCACAAGGGCGCCTGGATCGTCAATCAGATTCCCTTCCTCACCCAATTGATACATATCGGCCCCGTACAAATTCCGGTGTATAAATTATGTCAGCATGGTAGTAGTCTGTTTGGGTTGATCCTGATCTTATGCTGGATTCATCGCCACTTGTATGTAGCATCAACGCAAAGAGATCATTCGTATCCGGTTCTACCTTTTTGGTGTGTATTTGTGGTGATCTATATTCTGGTTATGCTCATGGCCATGAAAACGGTTGTTGATGGTGAAGGGATGACGTTTGTATTACAGCTTGTCGTTCCGGCCATCAGCAGCTTCATGCTTGCAATACTTGTAACGTGTCTTGTCTTTTGGCAGGCTGCAAGGGGCAGATAGCAAATCTAGTAAATCGAATAGGAATCGACAGGAGGATCGTTATGTTAACCGTTGAGCAATTCACGCATAGGGGAATCAACTTTTTAAATGAAGATGCACTTGTCATAAATGAGCGGGTCTCATTGTATGGCGTGTTAGATGGGGTTTCATCTATCGTCCCATACCTCAGCGACAAGAAGGAAACCGGAGGATACATCGCTGCTCAAACCGTGAAGAACTACTTCGAATCACTGGACCGAGTTGAACAGCTTACGGAGCATGTTGCGGCAGCGAACCAAAAGCTAAGAGAACTTATGCTGCAAGCCAATATCAACATGGAGAAAAAAGACGGGCTTTGGGGTACTGCTCTTGCTCTTGTACGAATTCAAGAGGATCGCGTGGAATTTATACAGACAGGCGACTGCATGATTCTTGCCGTATACCAAGATGGGGAGGTTCGCCCGTTAACCTGGAGACAAGTCGCTCATTTAGAATCTCCGGCGATCGCAAAATGGGAGGAGGGCGTGAGTAAGAAATTGTCCAATCAAAAAGACCTCCACGGGACGGTGATTGATATCATCAGGGAGAATCGCTTTCAGAGTAACATAAATGGGGGTTATGGAGTACTGAACGGGGAGGCCCATGCCGTTCACTTTCTCGAATGCGGAAAGATCAACAGGTCACGATTAAAGCACGTAATTTTGTTAACGGATGGTTTATTCTGGCCTGAGAGCGATGTACCGAGTGATCGATTCTATTGGGATTATATCGCGCAGCGGATCCTCGAAAAGGGCGTTGAGCAGTATGCACTTGAATTACTAGAGATCGAAGAGGCTGACCCTGAGTGCTTAACATATGCAAGATTCAAAAAATCCGATGACAAAACAGGCATGGTGCTTCACTTTAACAACCCATAGTTGGTCAATCGATAAAAACATTAATTACCTACCAGAACCCGTGTATATCACGGGTTGTTTTTTTATTGCGGGATAATGGGGCACCCTCACCATATGAGAGATCTTTTTAGGAAACACTGACACATTGTCGTCAGTGTTTTGCTTTTATCATGAAGTAAAACTCGAGAGCGAGGTAAAAATTTATGACTAATGATCGAGCTGATATCAAGTACCAGGGTTCTGAAACTTCCGTGCGTCCCTTCCACATACACGTACGTCAAAAGGACATTGACGATTTGCAGACTCGTATTGCCCAAACTCGGTGGCCTTCCCAATTACCTGGAGGTGGTTGGAATCGGGGCATTCCTGCCCTATACCTTAAAGAGCTGGTGGAATACTGGCAGAATGAATATGACTGGCGTAAGCATGAGCAAAAACTCAATGCATTTCCGCAGTTTATAACGGACATTGAGGGTCAGCAGATCCACTTTCTTCATGTACGATCTCCCGAGCCCCATGCCCTACCGTTGATCATGACGCATAGTTGGCCAAATTCCATTGTTGAATTCATGAATATCATTGGACCATTATCCAATCCAAGAGCATACGGTGGAGATCCAAGCATGGCGTTCCATATCGTGGCACCTTCACTTCCAGGGTTCGCCTTTTCCACTTTTCCGGAGCCGGTAGATGAGACACCGTGGAGCATCCAACGCGTTGCCCGAGTTTGGGCCGAATTGATGCGCAGGCTCGGTTATGATCGTTACGGTGCCCATGGCAATGATGCTGGTGCACTAGTTTCCCCCGAACTGGCTATCCTTGACGCTGAGCATATGATTGGTGTTCATATTACAGGAGGGCTAGGTATCCCAATGGGAGATCCGAGCGAATTGGACGGGCTCCGTGAGGAGGAAATGGCCGAAATCTCCCATCTAACCGAGCTGTTTGCGGGAGGGAGTGGTTATGCACCTTATCTGACCAACCGGCCGCAAACACTAAGTTATGGGCTTCTTGACTCACCGGTGGCAGGACTTGCTTACCTTGTTGAGCGGTTTAAAGAATTTGACGGATGGCCCAACAACACGGAAGAGATTCCTCAAGAACCGATCCATAAAGATCTGCTGCTCACTAACGCAGGCGTTTATTGGTTCACGCAGACAGCTGCTTCCTCGTCCTGGACCTATTATGAAGGAGCAGCTGGGATGCCAACAAATCAGATGAAAGTACCGACAGGGGTTTCCCATGGGGGAGGTTCTGTATTCCGGCGTATTGCTGAAACCAAGAACAACATTATCCACTGGTCGAATCGAGAGAGTGGCAGTCATATGGTTGCCATGGCAGACCCGGAATCACTTATAGAGCATATAAGAGCATTTTTCAGCAAACTTTGCTGATCTTCTGTGATCAATTGAAGATAGTAATCGAAAAACTGGAGCAAACTTACCATTAGAACCAGAATACGATATAAGCGTACTTTGCCTAACAACATTTTCATGTCCAATTCATATTTTATGGTAATGGCATGGAAGCGGGAGGTATGTAGTATGGGCCAAGGAACGCAAAGAAAACGCAGACAAGGAAATTCGAAAAAAGCGACGGTTAAACAATTGGCGTTTATTGCAGCCATTTTAATATTGATTGCCTCAGCTATAGGCCTCTACGTTGCGTATGATGATTTGTTCGAGGAAGACGGCGTTGAAGTTGTCGTATAACTAAATGGGTTTAAATAAACCAATCTCCATAAACGTTTATTTATCTTTCATATATATGACATATCGAATTTACGCTTCAATATGAAGGCAGCCGTTCTGATCATTAGAACAGGCTGCCTTTGTCATGGATTCTTTTATAGCTGAATTAGGAGTTTGGTTCGTTTTTGGATGTTGGGGTATTCGGACCCTTTTGATGAGGCAGCAACTTCATGCCGGCATGCTCCAGATGGACTTTTACTTGAACCGATTCCAGAGCGCCTGGATCAATCGGTTGGGAAGACGACTGATATGTTTTTTTCCAAAGTCGGGAATCTTTCTTAAAAAAAAGGTGCTCCAAGCTGAATAGGTCCGTTTTTGAAGCAACCCCGTTTTTAAACGTAGTTAGAATTTCCTCCCGCACTTCCGCTGCTGCCTGTATTTCGATTTCAGCCTTGGTCATGTCATCGAGAGCTTCATCCACGCTTCCATTTAACTTCAGATGAACGCGGTATTTGGGCATGCCGTTAACAATAACTAATTCTTTGCGAACTTTGGGATTTGTTAATACCACGACCCCTGCATATTCGCCGCGCTTATTCGTGATCAGGATGTGAGATCGTTTCGTATCGGTTTCCAGCCAACGCAAGCCTGTGAGTTTATCATTGGTGAATAATCCATTCGATACCCCTTTAGATATAGCAAATACTCCGTTAATCACCAATTTCGGATTATCTTTTTGGTTTAAGCTCCAGGTCTTTTTATCAACCGACAGATTAGGAAGCAACACCGTGCTGGCTGGTTCTGTAATCAGCGCCATGAAATCGAAATATCGAATCGGTACGATATAGGATCTTTGTTTAAACTCCTCAGTTGGTTCATGAGCTAACGTATTCAATTGGGAGAGGTTGAAAAACGCAGGGACAGTAAACAATTGATCGATGGAGTCTTTTGTACCATATACCCAAGGTGTCATACGAACCTCCTGATACCGTCCGATGGTATCCAGTTTGGTTAGGACATTTGATTTCAGCACGTTCTCACTAAGTAGAATACAGGAAATATGGCTCCAACTGGTTCGTTCCTGTAAGGTATCGTATAGGGCGTTTACCGCCATGTCCAATGTTTTACCCTTTGTTTTCGAAGTCCACACTTGGGATGGCTTTTCCGCCTTTCCGGTTTCGGTTTTGGCTACGGATGTAAAATCCATCATTTGGGTGTAAACAATAAAGTTCCCGTCCTCTTGATCGATTCCGATAGCTGTGATGTAATTCATGTCTTGTATTTCCTTGATGTCCCAGCAACCCGTTAACAGATTTAGAATTACCATTAACAATATTAATTTTATGATTCTGACGCAGGTTCTCATCTCATGTAGGTTCCCTTTCCTTAGATGTTTCATCTATCGTCTGAAGCATTTCCGGTCGTTTTTTGTCGAAAGCCCATGGTTTTTTTAAGAGGGAGCTCAACAGATCCTTGTAGGTTAATGGTGATAGGGGAGCTAGATACGGAAGACCGAAGGATTCCAATACAGAGAGGTAGGCAATGAGACTTAATATTCCAATGAAGAATCCGAGCATGCCTAGCAAGGAAGACCATACCAGCACATATAGACGAATAATGCTGACCGTCCCGCTTAGTGTTTGATTGACTAATGTAAAAGTCGCAACTGCGGTTGTTGCAGATACAACCAGCATGGTGGGTGACGTAAGTCCCGCGCGGATGGCAGCATCGCCGATAATCAGACCGCCCAGGACAGCAATGGTTTGACCGACTGCTTTGGGCAGCCTGATCCCAGCCTCCCTGAATAATTCGAACATGCCCAGCATTAATAAGATCTCCATTGGCGCGGAAAGCGGAAGCCCGAATCTGGAGACGGTGACGGTCGCAAGAAGGAGAAAGGGAAGCTGATCCATGTTGTAGCATGTCAAGGCAACCCAAAATCCCGGGAGCATAATGGCAAGAGATAGACCTAACAACCTGAGAAGTCGCTCAAAGATTACAAAGTGGTAAGGGAAATAAGAATCTTCTGGTGTTTTTAATAATTCCAGTAAGTTGCATGGTGCAATCAATGCCATTGGCGATCCATCCACAAGAATGGTAAAACGTCCTCTAAGCAAGCACTCCACGACAAAATCCGGCCTGCCAATGTAGTCCATAAGTGGAAACAGGGACAGGGTAGAATCGGAAAGCGCCTCCTCCAGTTGACCGCTGGTTACCAGAGCATCGACTTTGATCCCTTTTAAACGCTCTTTAGCCTCGTCAACAATCTCCGGGCGTATAATATCGGAAACATACAGAAGTGCTACTCTGGTCTGACTGCGATCGCCGATGATCATTTGTTCATTGTGGAGTGTGGCCGTGCGAAGTCGTTTTCGAACAAGTGCCACGTTCATGTTTAAATCCTCCGTAAAAGCGTCTCGCGCCCCTTTGATAGCCACCTCCGTATTGGATTCCTCAGGTTGTCTATTCGGACGCGCGGCGAGATCGATGGAATAAAAGCATTTTTCTGTTAAAAAAAATAGTATCATTCGTCCTGCAAACAGAAACTTTACGACATCGGCAGGCTGTTTAATTTTGCTCCATTCCATCGATTTATCCAGTTCTCTGGCTAACGGCTCCCAATCATTGAAGTGTTCCAGTTTTTCTTCCAGATCTGGCAGCACATATTGGGTCATCACCTTGGAATCAACCATGCCTTCGCTGTACAGCAGCAATACGGGAATAGCATCTTCATGCTTTCCCGGGAAAGATTTGATGACGACATCCGCAGAATTGGCAAACATGGAACGCAGGGATTCCTCATCCAACGTGTCAGATGCGGGCTCACGGTCCACATTAAACCTGGTTTGTTTCGATTTTCGGCGGAACATACCGTTTCGAGGTCTGTGATTTGTCATCTTTTATCCTCCGTTTGTTTTAGGTTTAAATGCTACTGCAATCGCAATGAAAAGCGTCAGCACGGAAAGAAAGCCTAAGAATGCCAGCGAGTATTTGCCCAGAACGAATAACTCGATCTGTCTATCGATTACCGGAATTAAGGAAAAGACAGACAATGCGACACCCACTCCTAATAAATACCAAAGGCGCTGTTTTGGTTTTTTAAAGGAAATTCCGTCCGCCATGATAAACAGGAACAGAGAAATACGAATTAATGTGCCCGATATCCATTGGTACAAAGCCAGAAAATCAACATGCGTTATATATTTGGTAATGGTGACCAGCATCCACTGTTCGTATGCGGGATAGCGGGATTCCATGGCGGGAACAGGTCCGAATGCGGCGATAGCTCCCATCAATGGTCCCAGCGTGAGTCCGCCCAGAAGAATAGATAATATGACAATCGAGAGGTAGTTCATCTTTCGTTTCATGTGATGCTGAAGAAAGATCAGCACGATCATCTCCATAAACCCGCCGCCGGCTACGATCATGCTTTTGAGCATAGGCGTGTATCCTTCCACGAGTAGGGGCGTCAACAATGAATAGTCCTTATATTGAAGATTCGACACAGCTACAAAATGTCCCAACACCCATACAATGGGAAGCAGGATTCCGGATATGATGGCTATCGAGCGAATACCGTTATTTGCCACATATACGCACAACAGGATAAGGGTGAGCGAGACGACCGTTTTGGGCGTTCTCGGCAAGTAGGTGACATGAATCCAGGTCGCCGTTTCTCTTAATATCACCATGGACATCCAAAAAAAGTAGAGTGTTATTATGCTGGCGAATATCCAACCCATGACCGGACCAAAAGAATCTTTGAACCAGGCGATTATAGACTGTTGGTGTGTTCGCTTCATGATAAAAAACAAAATGTAAACCCAGCCGATATGAAGGATCGTGGTCATCAGGGTGCCCATCCATGCATCGCGGCCTGCGGTTTGCAGAAGAAGAGGGATCAGGATTACGTGATTGGTTATCCCCAAGGATAACAGCATGATGAAATATACATCGATCAAGGATATCTTTTTGGTTGTGGCCATTATACTACTCTCCATATGAGGGAATACATGCTAATTCGATACAGTGAGTATTCTCCATTATCCGCATTTTATGTATGAGGTGAAGAAGTACAACCATCCTGTATGTGGCTGCGAACAGAATGGGGAGGGGATATCAGGTCATTAATTACTTACTAAGTTGGGACCGGGAATGCGAATCGGTTTCATGGAAAAGTCGGATCGCCTGTCGAATGGATGTGGTTTTTGCGATTACCCAAGAAATAATCAGGGGAAATCATCTGTCTGTTAAATAGCGAAACATCGAAAATCGGGTTGGCAATGTGTGGAGTGGGGGGAGCCGTTCTGGTTTTTAGAGGATGCATGGAGAACATGAAGTCGTGGGTTTTTACTGCTCTAAGAAAATGATTTCTATCCTGTAACCATACCGTTGACCTCAATTATTTAATGTAATTAATTAAAATGATTAATCACATTAAATATAATCAATGAATGGCGAATGTATCGTCAATTAATGACGTTAATTAAATATATTTAATATCATTAACTATTGTCTCCAAAGCCCGTAACCAAGGGTTGGGGCAGTAGTTCTATTGCATAACAAAAGCATCGCAGATCCAATTATAATCGGACCTGCGATGCCCTTAAACTTGTTTAACGGGAATGATCATTTCTTGATTGGCAAGTTGTAGCTTTCGCGAATAAAGGAGAAATAATGATCGGCGCGAACGACTTTGAAATCTGCCCCGAGCTGTTCGGTCAGGGCCAGCGCATCGGATGGAGTCATACTCCATGCTAACATACCGAGCGAGACGAACAACGGTGACTTACCATCCCAATTCGCTTTGGCTTCATTGAGCACCTGCAATCCGTCTTGAACGGTGCTGATCCCGCGGATCGTAGACACGGGCAGGCTGTCGCCGATAATTTCAACTCCGTATTTGTCTTCATAACTAATAAATAACCCAGGTACGTTATATTCCTCCTCATAAGCTTTTGCTTTATCCGGTGACAACGGCACATTCTCGCTATCAACTCGGTTCAGTACATAAGGGATTGTCATTCCTGTCTTTCTCATATACTTCTCGGTTTGCTGCAAAAACGCCCGGAAGCTTGCATCAGGCCATGGACTCGGATAGAAGTAACCGGCACCGGAAGGCCCGGCAATAAGCAAATCATTCTCCGTTGCCGTGTTTTGATAGTAATTCAATATGGCAGGGGCACCTTCATAGAGCAGTGGGCTTGAAGTCCAGTTTATCGGAACCTTGCCTCTGGCCGGGTCATCCCACATGACGCGCATGCGATGCTGGTTATATTGAAAGTTGTCGCCTTCCGTAAAGGTGTATGTTACGTAAATTTTGTTCTCAAGCGCCGGCCGAGGAGGCGTTTTCGCCAGCTTGAAATCCGGCTTGGTTCCCGAGAAGACCGTCAGATTGCTGAACCAATCGGCTGCAAGCACATAGACGCCGTAACGGGAGGCAATCTCGACCGAGCTGAACTCACCTTCCACATCATTGCTGAACCAGCCGAGGTAAGGGGTGCCCGGCTTCACATCGGACATAATTTTCTCGAAGAGCGCCTTTTGCTCAGGTACATTGGAATCGAGCCAGAATACCATCGCTTTATTGGCGACGGCGTAATCTCTTAAATAGCCATAGGGTTCCTGCTGCTCGGCAGAGGGAGGACGGATATTCCCTGCCGAAACCTTGTACTGGTTCCACATATCGACTTCAGCGGTCAGTTTCTGAGTTCCCGCAGGCGGAGTGAATTCATACACAAAATAACTGCCGTTATCGGCAAAGCGGTGACCGCCTTGGCCTTCACTGAACTTCGAGTTTTGCCGATCATAGAGATAAGACTCTTCTTCAGGAGTTCCTGCAATGAATCTCGCTATCTCTTTGTCGTCAGCCTTGACCGTAACTTCATGTACTGCGGGTCCCCAACCATCCTGGGTGAAAGCATCATCAAAGCGCAGATAAACCGCTGATTCTCCCAAGAGCGAGGAGAGGTCGAGGTTATAAGTGTCACGGTTGCTTGCATCCCGCACCTGTTGCTTCTCTTCGGCAATTGTCACGAACGATTCAGGCATTCCGGAAGGAATACGAATCGCTGTATCCGGATCCAGCCCGATCAGCATCTGATGAGTCGTCTGCTTCCACAGATGCTCATATTGCCAGGTGTAAGCATCAAGCCGGTTATTGAATTTGCCGCGAAGATCGTCTAGGATCTTCAAATTATGCGGGGCTTTGGACAATTGGGCGGCCAGATCCGGACTGGCAACGACCGCATTCTTCAAACCTGCAAGCGTGGTGGCGACATTAATCGTATCAGGAACTTTTGGATCATATACAATCATGCCTTTAACCTCGCTCCGATAAGCGGAGAACACGTCCCAATAATCTTCATGAAGCGTGTAAGGCACCTTTATATCCGTAAGCCAGGTTAATTTCCCTTCTTCCTGGGATTCAATCAAATAGATTCGGGGCTCTTCCCTGTTAACGATTCCCTGCAAAGTACCTAACAACAATTTAATGTCACCTGGCGCATTATAAATATCTGCGACATCCAGCTGCTTAGGCTTCTTGAAGTTTGGCAGTTCGCGGTTCTTGGAGCCGTTAGGTTGCACTGACTGTGCATTCGTTCCCGAAGCGTAAGCTGCGCCGGTCGTTAATGAAAAAGCGCATAGGATAGCTAAACAGAGAATCGTGACTCTACGAGCCATGGCGAATTCACTCCTTGTTATGGTCTATGGTCAGAAATGGAAACGTGTGTATCCGTAAACATCGATCCTCCTTTTGCGGCCCAATAGCCGTCAACACTACGCTTATCAACACATATTTAATATATTCAAAAATGTTTTTACAAGTAGTTCGACAAAACTTCCTATAATTCTTGAAAATCAGGCAATTTAAACGTAGGTATATCAAGGGTTTGTCGTAATGGGCTGTTGATCGACTCATGCTTGTTTATTGCGCTTGTATGTGTAAGGATATATTATATATTTCAAATATCATGAATGAATTGGTGATGTGATTAGAATGAGTGCAAACGATCGAATTCCGTTGTATCAGCAAATCCAGGACTATATCCGACACGTCATAGCAGCAGAAAATATGAAGCCAGGTGACCGCATTCCGACAGAAAAGGAGCTGATGGATCAGTTTCATGTCAGTAAAATAACCGTTGCCAATGCCCTAACCGGATTAGCGAATGAGAAATTGATTGCCCGTGTGCCGGGCAAAGGCAGTTTTGTAGCAGAGGAGGCTGACTTCTCACCTGCTGGCCAGTCATCGACAACGCTGCTTAGGGGAAGAGACGGGAAGGTGGCCACGGGCATGATTGGCGTGATTATGCCCACCATCCATGATTATTTCGCGATCAGACTCATTGAGGGAATCCAAGAGGCGTTGAATCACGAAGGTTATCGCAGCATGATCATGTTGACCGATGGCAAGCTGGAGAAAGAAAAGGATGCCATCAAAGAGCTGAAGGCTCTCGGAGCCGAAGGGATGTTGATTTTCCCGGTCGACGAGGAGAACTACAACGAAGAAATACTGGGCATGAAGCTATCCGGTTTTCCTTTTGTGCTGATCGATCGGTATTTACCTGGGGTGGAGACCCACTATATTGCCGCCGATGGAAGGCGGGGCACGAGACTTGCCGTTGAACATCTATGGGAGCTTGGACACCGGGACATTGCCATATGCTCGGATTCTCCCCTTCAAACCGTCACGGTTCAGGAGCGGATCGAAGGTTACATTGATGCTTTAAAAGACAAAGGCGCATTAATCAATCCGGCGCATATGATTACGGATTTCAAACCGCTGAGCGTGCTCAAGGATGCCGAAGCTCATCCACTGTACCGGTATATCCGAAACCGCATGGTTACCGCCTATATTTCGCTGAATGGGAGATTGGGCGTACAAATCTATCAAATGGCCAAGCAAGCGGGGCTTAACGTGCCGGAAGACGTTTCGATCGTCAGCTTCGACGATCCGACTTCCATCGTGGAGGAATTCAGCATATTTACCCATGTGAAGCAGTTTGAATGGGATATGGGATATCAAGCAGCCGGAAAACTGCTCGAAGTATTGCGCGGTCATGGAGAAGTGAAGAGCTACAGCAAATTGCTGATTGAGCCTGAGCTTGTGATCCGCCAAACGTCGAGTCATGTTCCACAAACTTAATATTTACGCTAAGGAAAAGCCTTTTCCGTTAACTAACGGAGAAGGCTTTTTTAATTCTCTTTAAAAAACATATTGAATATATTGATATTATATATTATATTCTAGAAAATGATGGCTAACCAAGAAGCAAAAGTACATCTAACCTGAGCAGGGAGGTTTAGAACGTGCCAAAAGACCGCAGAGAAGAGCGAACCGGGTTTCAGGAATCGGCTCCGTATCATCCCGACTATGATCTTCAGACTGACTTTGTGATGGTCTACGGAATTGATGAAACGATGCCGGAGCGCATTCAGAAATGGAAGGAAAAAGGATATATCGTCCATTTGATGACAGGAGTCGCATGGGGGACATACAACAACTACCTGGACGGAGAGGTTGACGGCTTATCACATTGGGATGAAGCGCAGACCGATCGTCATGGTGAGATGATCCTGCATGGGAAACGACCGGTTATTCCATACATGGTGCCAACGATTTCCTTTGGCCGATATCTAGCGGATCGAATACGCATCGCGGTTGATGCGGGTGTAGAGGCCATCCATCTGGAGGAGCCCGAATTCTGGGTGAATGGCGGATATTCGGAAGCGTTTAAGCGGGAATGGCTTCTATATTACAAAGAGCCATGGATTCCGCCACACGCTTCACCTGACGCACAATACCGAGCTTCTAAATTGAAAGCGCATTTATACACACGCGTGCTGAACCGGTTATGTGCAGAGATGAAGGAATACGCGCTAACTCGTTACGGCCGAGTCCTTCGCTTTTACGTTCCGACCCATAGTTTGATCAATTATACGCAGTGGCGAATTGTCAGCCCGCAATCCGGCCTCGTTGAGCTTCCATCCATTGACGGGTACATTGCACAGATCTGGACGGGGACATCAAGGACGCCGAACGTGTATGAAGGGCAACGCAAGGAACGGACGTTTGAAACCGCTTACCTCGAATATGGCGTGATGCAGGAGCTGGTTCGCGGAACCGACAGACGCATGTGGTTTTTGCATGATCCGATCGAGGATAACCCGAACCACACTTGGGCGGATTACAAACAGAACTACTTAAAGACCGTTGTCGCCTCACTGCTGCATCCCGGAGTTGCCCATTACGAAGTTTCACCCTGGCCACGAAGAGTCTTTCAAGGAACTTATCCATCCGAAGATGGCTCCGGTAAGGAGTCCATCCCGTCTGACTATGCAACGACGCTGCTCCAGGTCATGCATACGCTGGGCAACATGGACCAGGAAGTGATCGAATCGGCAGAAGATGACTTGCAAGTTGGCGTTCTGATTGCCGACTCCGCGATGTTTCAGCGGATGAAGCCGGAACCACAAGCGCCCGATGCCGGTAAATACGACGGTACGGACCCTGAAGGATTTCAGGCGGAAGGGGATACAGAGCTTCTTGATTTCTCCCCTTTTTACGGTCTGTCGCTCCCGCTGCTGAAACATGGATTACCGGTTCGTCCGCTTCAGCTGGATAATGTAAGGCGGTATCCGGGTTATTTGGATCCTTACCGCGTGCTGGTTCTAAGCTATGAATTCATCAAACCGGAGTATCCGGACATTCATAATGCTCTTGCCCAGTGGGTGCAGGATGGCGGGGCGTTGATTTATGTTGGCGATGATAGCGACCCGTATCATGGCATTCGTTCATGGTGGAACAATGACCACAAGGATAACCTGTTTGGCCCGAAGTATAACTCGCCGCGGGAGCATCTGTTTGAGCAGCTTGGTCTGAAGGAGAAAGCGGACGGTATCCATCAGGCAGGAAAAGGCGTCGTGTGCTGGTTAGATCAACATCCAACTGACCTCACCCTATCCAAAGCAGGGGCAGACCAGCTGCGGCACGCCGTTCAAGCCACGCTGGAAGCACTTCACGGCGCAGAACGACCGTTGAATTCCAAACATTATTTCAAGCTCAAGCGCGGCCCTTATCTGATCGCTTCGGTTCTGGAGGAATCGATTACCGATGAGCCGTTGAACATCTCAGGTCCGATCGTGAACTTGTTCGATTCGAAGCTATCCGTTCTGGATCAGGTTACGTTAAGTCCAGGGCAACAAGCGCTGCTCTATGATGTTGAGGCTGGACGTCCTTCGGACGGCAAGGTATCCGTCATTGCTGCTTCCTCCCGAATCGAGGAGCTTGCCCAGACGGAATCAGGCTTCCGATTCATTGCTAGAGGGCCGTCCAATCTGCAGGCAAGCGCGAGATTGTATTGCCCAATAGAGCCGATATCTGTCCAGTACGTTATTCAGGATCAAGTCGTAACTGCTGGGTGGGTATGGGATCCGCAGTCGCTAACCGTGCTGCTGCAGTATGAACATGGGGGCGCGAACCATGCAGAGATCCAGGTTGATTGGAAGCCAGCGAAACTCATACCTGAACCTGCAGCCGATTGATGCAATTGAGAGGAGCAAATCATCATGCCATACGAACCGATAAGGCCGGAACGATTAAAACAAATGTTAAACCATCTTCGGGAAGCGATATATGAGCCAGTTGCCGAGTTGGAAGTGACTGCATGGGTTACGCCCGAGCCCGTATCGTTCATGGATCGAATGAAGGGCACGCAAATGACGCTTGTCCATGGCAAGCGATGGGGGAGCCTGTGGGACTGTGCCTGGTTCCGATTTACCGGCAGCCTTCCGGAAAATAGTCGTAAGAAAGACCTCGTTCTCTTACTCGACATCAACGGCGAGTTGTGCCTGGTGGATCCGGAAGGATCGCCGGTCCAGGGATTGACTACCGTGAATTCGGAATTCGATTTTTCATTAGGACTCCCCGGCAAGCGTGTTGTCCAGCTTCATGACATGTACCTGAGCGGATCTGACATTGAAGTATGGGCAGATGCGGGCAATAACGATCTCTTCGGCAAATATCAGGGAGGAACCTTGAAAGAGGCTGTCATCGCGAACTGCCGGGAAGATATTCGAGGCCTTTATTACGATGTCGAAGTGCTCTTGGAAGCTGCCGAGCAGCTCCATGCTGGAACCGCGCGCAAAGAAAGAATCTATCAGGCGCTCTATGACGTTTCATTGCAGCTTACGGATTTCTCGCCGGAACTGGTGAATCAAGTGAAGAAGCAATTGGATAAACAATTAAGCTTGCAGGGGGGCGATCCGGTCTTAACGATCAGCGCGGTGGGTCATGCGCATATCGATTTGGCTTGGTTGTGGCCGATCCGCGAAACGATCCGGAAAGGCGCCAGAACGTTCTCTACCGCGCTTCGCATGATGGAACGCTATCCGGAGTATGTATTCGGCGCAAGCCAGCCCCAGCTATACGACTGGATGAAGTTGCATTATCCCGCGTTATATGAACAGATCAAGGAGCGGGTACGTGAGGGCAGATGGGAACCGCAAGGTGCCATGTGGGTGGAGTCGGATACCAATGTGCCGGGCGGTGAATCCCTGGTACGCCAGATCCTGTACGGTAAGCGATATTTTCAGCAGGAATTCGGCTTGGAGATGAAATCGCTCTGGATGCCGGACGTATTCGGTTACTCCGCAAGCCTGCCACAGCTGCTCAAGAAGTCGAGCGTGGATTATATGATGACCCAGAAGCTTTCCTGGAGCGAGTATAACCGGCACCCTCACCATTCCTTTCTGTGGGAAGGGATTGATGGCTCCGCTGTATTAACGCATATGCCGCCTGAAGATACATACAACAGCCCGGCAGCCCCTCGTTCCATCGCCAAAGCGGAGCGGGAATATTTAGATAAAAATGTATCCAGCCATGCCCTGATGCTCTTCGGCATTGGAGACGGCGGTGGGGGTCCTGGTGAAGAGCATTTGGAGCGGCTGGCACGCGAGAAGAACCTGCTCGGTCTGTCCCCTGTCATACAGGAGCCCTCGTGGAAGTTCTTTGAGCGATTAAATGAAGAACGCGAGTCGTTCCAGACATGGCGCGGTGAGCTTTATCTGGAAAAGCATCAAGGCACCCTGACCAGTCAGGCGCGAAGCAAGCGGTACAACCGGAAGATGGAGAAAGCGCTGCGTGAGTTGGAGTTCGCTTCCGTGCTGGCTGCCCAGTTAGGCAGGACATACCCGTCCGAGACGCTGGAGACGATCTGGAAAGAAGTCCTGCTGTATCAGTTCCACGACATTCTTCCGGGCTCTTCAATAAAGCGGGTATACGATGAGTCGTTAGTGCGGTATGAAGAGCTGCTATCCCAAACGGAAGCGATGATTGCCGATACCTATCGCTATTTGGCAGAACACATTTCACACGATGCCGAAGCTTCTCCCGGGACGGTCGTTTTCAATTCGCTGCCTTGGGAACGCCGGGAGTGGCTGCACGCGAATGGACAATGGCATAACGTGTTGGTTCCATCGATGGGCTACATCATCATATCAGATGTCGACGATCCTGGAACCGAAGATGAAGTGGCATCTGGCATTGAAATGCTTCTAGAAAAACCGGAAGCGGAATTAGACATTACAGTTTCGGAACGAACCCTGGAGAACGATAAATTGATCGTGAAATTTGATCAAAACGGAGGCATTCTATCGATCTTGGATAAGGCGGTAGCTCGTGAAGTCATTCAGCAAGGCCAATCGGGTAACGATCTTCGTGTGTATCATGACGAAGGAGATGCATGGGATTTCCGTCATGACTATTCAGCGAATCCGGGCAAGCCGTTAAATCTCCTTCATATTCAAGAGCTGCGGGACGGACCGCGAAACGGGCTGGTTTTCGAATACGCTTATGGTGAATCTACGCTGACGCAGACCGTTGTACTGACGGAGGGAAGCCGTCGCATCGATTTCGAGACGGCCGTCGATTGGAGAGAGAATGGCAAGATGCTAAGAACCTCGTTCCCGGTCAATATACGCACGGATCAGGTTCAATGCGAGATTCAGTTCGGCAGCTTGAGCAGGCCGACTCACCGCAATACGATGTGGGATTTTGCGAAGGACGAGATTTGTGCTCATCAATGGGTTGACTTATCGGAGCCGGATTATGGTGTCGCGCTGCTCAATGATTGCAAATATGGCCATCGGGCGATCCATAACGTGCTGGATCTGCATTTGCTCCGCAGCAGCTCTTATCCGGATCCGGATGCGGACCGAGCGGCGCACCGATTCACATATTCGTTATATCCGCATCAAGGGAACCATGTGCAGGCCGAAATCTATCGACGAGGCAATGAGCTGAATATCCCGCTTCGTATGGTATCCTTGCCTTCCATGCCTAATCAAGAGACAGGAGAGCTACCGCCATCTCAAGCATTTCTGAGACCGGATCATGCGAACATTATGGTGGAATCCGTCAAGAAAGCCGAGGATGGCGACGACATCATGGTTCGTCTGTACGAAACTTCGGGAACACATGCGGGCACGACACTCCATTTCGGATTTGAAGTGGTCGAAGCCTGGACTACGGATCTGATGGAAAACATCCTTACCGCACTGCCGATTGACAAAACATCCAACACAATTGCGCTTTCCTTCACGCCGTTTGAAATCATCACGCTGCGTTTGAGATTCCGTTAATGTAACCGGGGCGGTCAATCCGCCCCACTGAAAGGAGAGGTGGGAATGTGAGCAAGTCACGATTAACAAACAACCGATTCATGAAACGAATCTGGCAGCACAAGCTCTTTTACTTGTTCATGCTGCCAGGCATCGTCTGGTTTTTTCTGTTCTCTTACGTGCCCTTATACGGAATTCAAGTTGCTTTCAGGGACTATACCTTCGTTGGCGGATTTACCGGGAGTCCCTGGGCGGGATTTAAGTATTTTGAACAATTCTTCAATTACTATCAGTCTGGTGACATCATTCGCAACACAGTCATCATCAGTCTCATGAAGCTGCTGATCGGATTTCCGATGCCGATCGTTCTTGCGCTCCTGTTAAATGAAGTGCGAAAGATGAAATTCAAGAAGACGATTCAGACTCTTTCTTATTTACCTTATTTCGTATCCTGGATTGTGGTTGTCACGCTCATGCAGCGTTTACTGACTCCATATGGCGGTCCGGTCAATGACTTGCTGGGGTCATTTGGAGCTGAATCGATTCAGTTCCTGAACAACCCTACCTGGTTCTATCAGATGATTGTCGGGTCTGACATCTGGAAGAACATCGGCTGGAATTCGATTATCTTCATGGCCGCCATTGCGGGTATCGATCAGCAGCTTTACGAAGCTGCCAAGATAGATGGCGCAGGACGTTTCAAGCAGATGTGGCATGTGACACTTCCAGGTATCCGCAATGTCGCCATCATCTTATTTATTCTCGCCGTAGGGAATCTGATGAGCGCCGGGTATGAACAGCTGCTTCTCCTGAATGGACCTGCAACTGCCAGCATGGGCAGCGTACTGGACGTGCATGCCATCAATTCAGGTATCCGGGAAGGTCGTCTCAGTTACGCCGCTGCGGTCGGGCTATTCCAAAGCATCATCGGGCTCATCCTGGTTCTGACCGTTAATCGCATCGCCCGCAAAGTCAGTGATGTATCCCTGTTCTAAGGAGGTGACGTTATGAAACGTAAATGGTCTTTATTCTCGGTGTTCAATTATACCGTTCTCGCTATCATCGGATTTTCCATGATCTATCCATTTATTTACATTTTGGCGTATTCCCTTAACGACGGAAAGGATTCGATGATGGGGGCGATTTATTTTTTGCCCCGTAAATTCACGCTGGAGAACTACGCGCAGGTATTCGATAATGCCCGCATCTGGAAGGCGTACCAAATTACGCTCATGCGCACCGTGCTGGGGACATTCCTGCATGTTGTGCTGAGTACGCTCATGGCCTATGCACTTTCCAAAAAGACATTGCCGGGCCGCTCTTTTTTCACCTTTTACATCTTTTTGCCGACGATTTTCAGTGCCGGGTTCATTCCGTTCTTCATCACGCTGCAAAAACTGCATCTGATCAACAGCTTCTGGGTGTATGTTCTGCCGATGCTGTTCAATTTCATGCACATCGTCATTATCCGAACCTTTCTGCAAGGCATACCCGAAGAATTGGAAGAGTCTGCTCGCATTGACGGGTATGGCGATTTTCAAATCTTCGTGCGGATTATACTGCCGCTATCGGGACCGGTGCTTGCCACCATCTCCCTGTTCATCGGGGTGGCCCATTGGAATGATTGGTTCTCAGGTGCTTACTACGTATCCAACAAAGACTTGATCCCGGTGCAGACCCTCTTGCAAGAAATGCTGACGGAAGCTGAGGCACTGTCCAATTCGATGCAGCGAGCCGCGCAGCAGGGCGGGCAGACAATTGGCGGAACCAGCGGCGCCGGCGCAACTCCGGAATCACTCCGGATGGCCTTGCTTGTCATTACGGTCTTTCCTATCTTGTGCATTTATCCGTTCTTACAACGATATTTCGTAAAGGGGGTTATGATCGGTTCGGTTAAAGGTTAGGTCATCCTGACCCGGAATTTGTCTAAAGCTTTACCAAGATCATTGATATCCATATTCCAGGAGGCGATAGGTTTGAAGAGGATTTGGTCGAAAGGCGTATCCGCATTGCTCGTGTCCATCATGGTTGGAGGTTTGCTGATCAGCTGCACGAATTCATCAGGGAACGGAGATAACGGAGAAGGGGCAGAAGGAGAGAATTCATACAAACTCAAAATACTGCACAATTGGAATGGTTCAAACGGTTCGGATGCCATGACGCCCGTGGAGGAAGTCATCAAGGAGAAAACCGGCGTTACTCTCGAATGGGAATATACGAAAGGCAGTGAGACGGAGAAGGTAAACCAGATCTTCGCCACGCAGGATTTGCCGGATATTTATACAGGGCCAGCCTGGGGCGGAGAATTGGATGGCATCATTAAGGCAGCTAAAGAGGGACAATTGGTGGATATATCGGACAAGCTAAAGGATTATCCGAACCTGTCCAAATCCATCGCGGAAGAAAATGTGCCGCCGGCATTATATGAGAAAGCGATTGATGCTTACGACGGCAAAAAATATTTGCTGCTGCAAAATCAGCCGGCCACAAACGAAGACGGCATGGATTGGCTCTATGGCTTCTACGTGCGCAAAGACATCGCCGAGAAAGTTGGCGTCGATCCGCAATCCGTTGTCACGAAGGACGATTTCTACAACTTCCTCAAAAAAATCAAGGATGCCAACCTGCAAGAGAACGGCCAGCCGGTCTTTCCGCTGGGCGGTTTCAGTAACGGCTGGGCTGTTGGCATCGGCAACACCATGTTCTACTCGGGTGCAAGCTATGTAGACAAGGGCGATGGCACGGTTGAGCGTGACTTTTTTACTAAAGGCTATGAAGAATACACCCTGTTCTATCGGAAGCTGGTTGAAGAAGGGCTGCTGGACCCGGAAGCCTTTACCCAGACAGACCCGATCGCCAAGGAGAAAATCAACCAAGGCCGCATCGCCATCCTCGCCGCACACTATCCGGCCATTCTGGATGCCTCCAAGGAGTATGCCACTTCGCATCCTGGAAGCGAGTACATTCCTCTAGGCCCATTGGAGCGCGCTGACGTCGAGCCGGACAGACCGGTTGATCTCGGAATCCAAGGCAACAACGTGACGGCGATCACGAAGAACTGTAAAGGCGCTTGCGTTGACGCAGCGCTGAAGTTTCTGGACTTCATGGCCTCGGACGAAGGCTTCATGCTGGCCAGATATGGAGTTCAGGGCGTTCACTGGGACATGAAAGATGGCAAGCCGGTTGCCAACCAGGAATGGTTTGACAAATTCAGCACGGACACCAACATGAAGCTGCGTAAGAACGAAGGCATCAGCATCGGCCTGGAATCACTAACGGGTCTTGATCGCATCAATTCGGTAGCTGGGGGAGACATCTGGGCCGAACAGGAACGGCTTGACGCCATGGAGAATGCCCGCAAAATCCTCCGACCGAACGGCATTCACGTGATTACCGCCTATAACCCGGGCGATGTTATCACGAAGGCGCCGGAATGGGAAATGCTGAAGCCATCGATGGATCGAATGGGGGATGCCTGGAAGGAAGCGGTATTCGCCAAATCGGATGAAGCGGCGATGAGCATCATTAACGAACTACGAGAACAGCTCCGCAAGACCGGATATGAGAAAGCGATGCAGTTCACGAACGAAAATCTGAAGGGGAAAGATGTGGTAACCGTTCAGATGCCGAACTGATGACTTCCATCATCAAGGGAGCCCTGTAATACGAAAGGTTTCGCAGCACCTTGGCAACCAAGGGGGCGGAGCCTTTTGTGCTCTCCTTGCTTTAGTTTCTAAAGTTTCCAAACCGCAAGGAGATGGAAGGGATTATCAAGAATTAACAAAACATGAAGGAGTTGAAGTTGAATGACAACAAAATTCAGACCTCCATCCGTTCCGCTGGTGACCGTAGATCCTTATTTCAGCGTATGGTCGGCTGCGGATCATCTCTACGATGATCATACCCGTCATTGGACGAACAAGATCCAAGGCATGGTCGGCCTTGCGATCATCGATGGCATGCCTAGACGATTTATGGGGAAGGCAGCAATAGCGGATTCAACAGACTGTCCCGAGCTCGAAATTCTTCAACAAACCGATCTGACAGTTGAACCGGTAACCACCCGTTATACGTTTCAAGGGGAAGGCATTGAGCTTCAAGTTAAGTTCACCACGCCTTTATTACTGGATGATCTTGATCTGTTATCCCGGCCTGTAACCTATGTGACTATTCAGGTTCGTTCGATGGATGGGCGTGAACATGATGTAAAGATCTACTTCGATGTCACAGGCGAGTGGTGCGTGCATACACCGGATCAGCAAGTGACCTGGGAGCATCGCGTAATCGATGGACAATTGAATATGATGTCAATGGGTACTGTCGAACAGCCCATCCTGCAGCGTGCCGGAGATGATACTCGAATCGATTGGGGGTATATGGTTCTGGCGGTTCCCCGTACGGAACGGATTCAGACGGTGATTCATTCTGTAACGAACCGGGAGTCGTATGTCAGATCCGGTCTGTTACCGTCCGAAGACGATTCGGAGAAGCCGAGGGCCGTATCCAATCATACTCCTGTTATGGCAGTCGAAATCGATCTAGGCCAGGTACGAGAAGAATGGGTATCCGAGTATCTGATGCTTGCGTATGACGATATTCATGCCATCGAATATTTTAACCAGCCGCTGGATGCTTACTGGAAGCGAAACGGATTGACGTTCCATGGCATGCTGTTACAGGCCGCCGCCCAATATGAAGACATCATGCAGTTATGCGAGAGCTTCAATCGCGAGCTGATGGCGGAGAGCCTTGCCGCAGGCGGCGAACAATACCGGGATATCTTGGCATTGACGTATCGACAGGCGATAGCCGCGCATAAATTAGTTGCAGATGAAGCGGGGCATGTGTTGTTTTTTTCCAAGGAGAATTTCAGTAACGGATGCATCGCTACGGTCGATGTCAGTTACCCGTCGATTCCGCTGTTCTTAAGATACAATCCTGAACTGGTCAAGGGTATGATGCGCCCGATTTATAAGTATGCCAAGAGCCCTGATTGGCCGTTTGACTTTGCGCCTCATGACGTGGGAACGTACCCTAAAGCTAACGGTCAGGTGTATGGCGAGAATAAGCTGGAATACCAGATGCCGATTGAGGAATGCGGGAATATGCTCTTGATGGCTGCCGCGGTGTGCAAGTATGAAGGGAGTACGGATTTTGCCCGGGAGCACTGGGAACCTCTTACCGCATGGGCGGGGTATTTACTGCAGCATGGACTCGATCCGGAAAATCAGTTGTGCACGGATGATTTCGCCGGACATTTGGCGCATAATGCGAATTTGTCCATTAAAGCGATTCTGGGCATTGCTGCGTATTCGTACATGTGTGACCAACTGGGCTTGCAGGAAGGAGCCTCTTATCTTGCAGCCGCACGAAATATGGCGAATGAGTGGATGTCCATGGCCGATGCAGGAGACCATTATAAACTTACGTTTGACAGTGCCAACGATTCCTGGAGCATGAAATACAATCTGGTATGGGATTGTCTGCTGGAATTAAACCTGTTTCCAAAAGAAGTTGCAGCTCAAGAGCTGGAATATTATAAGCAGAAACAAAATCGTTACGGTCTTCCGCTGGATAGCCGTGATACGTATACAAAAGCGGATTGGCTCGTATGGTGTGCCTCCATGAGTGCTACCCAATCCCAGTTTGAAGCCATGATTGCGCCCTTATGGGATTTCATGAATGAAACCGCTGCTCGCGTTCCGGTGACCGATTGGTATGACACGATGAGCGGAAAGCAGATGAATTTCCAGAACCGCTCCGTCGTCGGTGGATTTTTCATCCAATTGCTGATGTCCCGGTCTGGATTAAATTCGTGAAAAGACAGGTGATGCATTGTGAATAACGTTAATGTTCAGGAGGAAGTAGTCCATAAGGATCTAACGCAGCTGAAGGTGCAATTCGAGAATCCGGACGCCACGTATCGCCCGCAGCCGTTCTGGTTCCTGAATCATGAACTCACGAAGCCGGAGCTGGAAAGCCAGATACAATCGATGTATGAAGCGGGTGTCGGCGGTGTTGTTCTGCATGCTCGTCATGGGATGCAAACCTCGTACCTGTCACCGGCATTTATGGAAGCGTTGGAGTTCTGTACCCTGGAGTGCGAGAAGCGCAGCATGGTGGTCTGGCTGTACGATGAGGACAATTGGCCAAGCGGAACGCTGGGCGGCAAGCTGACCCGTCAGCATCCGGAATATCGCATGCGATACTTAAGGGTCGAAGAGAAAAGATATACGCACGACGGACAGCAGGAAGGCTTGAGGCTGGACTTTGCACGCTGTGATCATAATGAGCTTATAGCCATTCTGGCTTATCGCGCTGTGGAGCAGGACGGGGAATGGCTGCTCTGTGATAAACCCGAGGATCTCACGCATGAATGGGGAGGAGATTGGACGCCGACAACGGAGGATTCTTATATCGTGCTGGCCTGCTGGTCCTGCGAGATCGCGGAAGGCATCACGTTTGCTAAAGGGTACTACTTGGATACGCTGAATCCGGAAGCTGTCCAGGCTTTCATCCGGCTGTCCTATGAGCCGTTTCAGTCTTTGCAGAAATACTTTGGCACAACGATTCAAGGGGTATTTACCGACGAACCCGGGCTTATGATCCACGACGGTTTCTTCGGGGTGGAAGCGATCCGCACGACCGTTCACGATGTAGACGCTACCCTGCCGGGCATGGTCTTCGCTTGGACAGAAGGGATGGCGGAGCGATATCAGCAAGAGAATGGGTATGATCTCATCCCGCGGTTAGGCGCATTGTTATATAACATGGCTGATGGCAGCCGGTCAACGAAACAGCAATATTATGATACGATTACGCGCTGGTATGTTGAGGGCTATCATCATGCGATTCGTACATGGTGTGAGCGGCATGGACTGCTGTACATCGGTCATACGCTCGAAGAGCCGGTCTGGGGACAGGCGAGATCGCAAGGCAATCAGACCCGGGTGCTGCAGCAGTTTCACTACGCAGGTGTGGATTATTTAACGCCTGGCATCGGTACGAAGGAGAATCCGCATCGGATTGTGTCCGTGAAGACAGCCGCTTCTGTCGCGCAGTTGAACAGCAAGGCACGGGTGATCTGCGAATCGTTTGGCGCAAGCGGTCACGGCTATTCCATGCGTCAACGGCGACTCGATGCGAATTTCATGGCATTCCTGGGCGTTAATCTGTTTATCCCGCATGCGTTCTATTACTCGTTTGCCGGGTATCGAAAGACCGATTTCCCGCCGACGGAATTCAAACACGCGCCTCATTGGCCGCATTATCGTGCTTTTGCTGATTATCTCGGACGACTGAGTCTGCTCGGCGCGAGCGGTAAACGTATGCCGGAGGTTCTTCTGCTGTCGCCCATCCATACGGTATACGAAAATATGTTCGTATCCGGTCAATCGAATAAACATCCCGCTTCCGATGTTCTGTTCTCGCTCCTGTCGGATCACATGCTTCGGAGATCCATTGATTACGACTATGTAGACGAGTGTCAGCTTCGCGAAGCCACCCTTATTGATGGGGAAGGGGTGCGATTTAACCAGGGTGGGAACATATATTCGGTTTTGGTTATGCCTGAGATTGAGGTCATGTCGAAGGACATTGCCGCACTTCTTGTTGCCTATGTTAAGCAAGGGGGTACTCTCGTTGCTGTAGGAGCGGTACCGCGGCATAGCGAGTGCTTGCATCATGATCCGGAATTGGCGAAGCATGTGCATGCGCTGTTTGGTTCGACACCGCAGCACGGGGCATTACGCCCCGTTGGCAAAGGGTATAGTCTGTTTTATTCCCTAGAGAATACGCCTCTTGATGATCCATTGGACTCGTTGTGTGAACGTATAAGCGGGTTATTAAGGAACCCCTCTGTTTTACGATGGAAGTTGATCGAAGGACAACATGAGGATTTGATTAGTGTAGAACGTGTGTTCGGAGATCGGGTATATGTGTGGCTGATGAACTGGTTAGAGAAGCCCGTTTCCATGAAGCTTGATGCAAGGGGGCCGAAGTACCGAATCGAAGAATGGGACTTGGAATGCGGGAACATACGCCGGTTAGCCAGCGATTCCGTTCTTATCTATGCACCTGGAGAGCTGCGAGTTCTCTCGGTTGTACCCGAGGAGTGCCCAATCGGCACAACGGAACATGTGTTTGATATGACACGGGATTCCACGGATGTCATCGTTCTTGAAGAGCTGTGGCGTTTCCGGACACTTGAACCCAACGTTTGTTTACTGGACCAATGGCAGGTTACGCTCAATGACAGAAAATCCAGGATGAACGCAACGATGCCTGGGCAAGTGAATACGTATCGTACAACGTTTACCTTGACCCAGGAATTGATGGAACGATTGCAATCTCCGAGTTATCGAGTTCATTCAAATCCATCGCATGACGACGAATCCCATAAAATGTTGTTGATTCTGGACGATGTGGAGCAGAATATCCCATCCCATATCGGCTTCCTGCAGCGCAGGCGCAATCTTGAAATCTTCGTGAATGGCGTAAGGCAGAATGCGCTGCAGCCCTCTAACTGGCAGGATCAACACTATAGTAGCGTGGATATCACACCTCATCTATTGGCAGGCGAGAACGAACTTGAAATTCTGACGGTTTCATTGCTGGAACCGATGCCGGCGATTTCATTCCCTGCATTTTTGATTGGACCCTTTGTTATAGAAGATCGAGAAGATCGGATGAAGCTAAACGCGAGTTCGGAACATATGTTTGGTTATTGGTCTTCTGCCGGTTATCCTTATTATGCAGGAGCGGGAGAATACTCGCAGCAAGTGGATCTGACCCAAGTTAGCTTGGCTCCAGATGAGGAATTATGGCTGGAAGCTGACGATATTAGGGAGACGGCTTGTTTATATGTAAATGATATGCAGGCAGGAATCCGATTGTGGCCGCCTTATCACTGGAACATCACGCCATATGTTGAGCAGGGGAATAATTACATTACCATCCGTGCAGCCAATACGCTGGAGAATTTATATGGTAAGTCTTCTTTACCTTCAGGGGTGAATGGAAGGGTGAAGTTGGTTCATCGAACTTTATCAAAAAGAATGTAATATTATGCGATACCTACGAAAATGACTACAGCCGAGTTCAGGTCGTGGTCATTCTTTTATTATAGTTTACATAATATATAATATGTAATCTCGATTCGCAGGATTTGTGTATTCCGAGTTTCAAAGGTGGGATTTTTTCATAGGGACATACAGGATCGGAAACTCCATTCTTACAAACTCATCGATTTACGATAACATTCTCTTAATCCTGAAGACTTACACTTAAGAAGTTTTACGGACGATAACAACTCGGAGGTGCCATGAAATGCAGCTAAAGAAGAAAACCATCATGGTTTTGGCGCTCAGCTTATCCATTCTTTCGCAAGGTATGATCGTTCATGCCAAGGAAGATGGCGCTAGGTTTAAGCCGGAAGGAAACGGCAGATGGATGACAGGAGAGTATCACGCGCATACGTATCAATCTGATGATGCCAGTCAATCCCTGCAGGAATTGCTGGATAACGGTTTCCAAAAGTATGGTCTGGATTGGATCGCGGTCTCTGACCATCTTAGAGTTTCTAAACGGGACGACGAGGGAAATCCCCTTGCCGGCGGATCTATTCCGTTCTCCAAAGGAATGGCTCAATACCAGATTCCAAAGATCCAGCAGCTTCAGGAAGCAGGCAAATACAAGAACAACATTATCTTTTCGGGTTTTGAATGGGACATGCCTACATACGAACATGTGGGAGTCGGGATTATAGCAGGCAAATTCGGTTCAGCGTCGAGTCTGGAGGCAGCCCGTCAGTTCGAGTATTTATTCACGGATCGGGATGAAGCGATGTTTGATCCCGAAGACGTGGCCGATTGGAAAAAACAAGACAGCCGGGCCAATACTTCACCCGAAGATGCCAGAACAGCGCTGGCTTGGCTCCAGGATAAGTACGGAGATAGCAGTTATGCATTGCTTAATCATCCTTCTAGAAAAACGGTGTACACAATAGCGGATATACGGGATTTCAATAATATCGCGCCGAATGTTGTATTCGGAATGGAAGGCATGCCCGGGAATCAGATGGAACCGGATCGCGGTGGCCTTAACTTAACCACACCGGAGAACAGAACCTACGGCGGTGCTGATTTCATGATTGCCAAGGTTGGCGGCGTATGGGATGCGCTGCTTGGCGAAGGACGCGAATTTTGGAACTTTGCGAACTCGGATTCTCATTTTGAGATTAGTGAAAACCGTTTATACTCCAGCGGGTATTGGCCGGGACAATATGCCAAAAACTACACTTGGGTGAATGGAAAAGATATGCAAAGCGTATTGGACGGGATGCGTTCGGGTAAATCGTTCTCCGTCTACGGCGATTTGATTAACGCGCTGGATTATCGCGTTCGTCACGGGAACAAGCAGGCCGAGATGGGAAGTAACCTGCAAGTGAAAAAAGGGAGCCCGATCGAAATTACGATCCGATTCAAAAGCCCAAATAAAAACAACAACGGTGATTCTGTAACCGTAGATCATATCGATTTGATCTCAGGTGACGTAACGGATAAAGCGCAACCAGGTACGGCGGCTTACAGCAAAAGCACCAACGATTCGACCAAAGTGGTGAAACGGTTTACGAGCAAGGATTGGAAAACCGATCGGGATGGATACAACGTCATTACTTATCGAACGAAAGCGACGAAGGATCAATATTTCCGATTAAGAGGGACTAATCTTGGCGTAAATGTTGCCGGAGAAACCAGTAATGGCGATCCGCTCATTGATCCAAAAACAGACATCGAAGACAACGAAAAGCGTTTTGAGGAAATAAACAAGCGGAATTATAGTGATCTGTGGTTTTATTCTAATCCGATCTTTGTCAGCGTTGACGACAAGCTGGTTAAAAACTCTAACAAACAGGGGAAGCATCAGTAGGATGCGGCTCGCGCTCTATTCAGAAGACTGCCGATTATTCGGCAGTCTTCTTGTTTTTTTTACACGTAGTATAATGATGCATGTCATATAGCTGATCACATGGATTGTATTTTGCTGCATATCCTATCATTTTATTGTACAAATTGAACGAGGGGTATAGTCTGTTAAGGAGAGGAGAGATGATATGTTTACGATCGGTGAGATATCCAAGCTGTTTCAGATCGATATCCGCACCCTCCGGTATTACGATGATATTGATTTATTTAAACCGGCATCCGTGGATCATCTGACAAATTACCGTTATTATTCGGTCGATCAATTTGAGCAGCTGAACACCATTCTGTATCTCAAGGCGCTTGGCATCCCTTTAAAAGACATTAAGCTTTTTCTGGATGATCGGGAGATTGAACATATACTAACCCTGCTCAAGGAGCAGCAGCGCAGAACAGAGGAGAAAATTGAGGAATATCAAAGAATCCAGGCGAAGATCAAAAGTCGAATTGATCAGATCGAAGATGCCTCAAATAAGGAAGAACTCTATAAAATTCGGGAAGTGGAGCTTCCCGAGAGAGTGATGGTTTTGCTGAAACAGAAAATACATAAAAGCGACAATCTGGATATGCCGATCCGTTTATTGGAGAATAGCACGAAGATGAAGTCCACCATTTTTCTGGGTAAAGTAGGATTATCGATCTCGATCGATCGTTTAATACAACGCAAATTTGATGAATACGACTCCATTTTTGTTATTGTGGAGCAGGAAAGTGAGCATAGCAGCTCCGAAGTCGAAGAGAAGATCTGGCGGAAAGGTACCTATACTTCGATTCGGTTTGCCGGGACACACGAAGATGCAGCGCCTTATTACAGAAAGCTCCTGGATTATATCGAGGAAAAAGGTTACACCCTGATCGAAGATGCGTTAGAGATTACGTACATTGACTATGGGCTTACCGGTGATCCTTCTCAATTCGTAACCGAAATTCAAATGCTTGCTAAATAAACGATTGACCCTCCAGCTGCTGGAGGGTTTATTCTTTGTATCAAAACATATTAGTAGGAGAGAACGACTGTGATAGGAACCATTGTAAACGTAACAACCATTGTTGTAGGCAGCACGATTGGAAATGTATTTAAAAAGGGGATGAGCGAAGCCTATCAGGACATCCTGATGCAGGCGATGGGTTTGGCCGTCATGGCACTCGGTGTGAATTCGATTGTGAAGTATATGCCGGATAGCCAATATCCCGTCTTATTCATTATAAGTCTTGCCATAGGCGGTCTGATCGGGGAGAAGCTGAATCTGGAGCAGGGATTTAAAAAAGCGGTGTCGAGGTTCACCAAGGGAAATTTGGCTGAAGGATTAACTACGGCCATTCTGTTGTTCTGTATTGGAACACTGTCCATTATCGGACCGATCGAGAGCGCTTTGAACAATAATCATACCTATCTGTTCACCAATGCCATCCTGGATGGCGTGACGTCAATTGTACTGGCTTCAACCTTTGGCATTGGCATTATTCTATCAGCCGTGGCCACATTTTGTTGGCAAGGGTTATTATACGTTATGGCCGGCGCAGCCTCTGGATTTATTACAACGGAGCTGTTAACCGAAATATCCATTATTGGCGCCATTTTAATTTTTGCTTCAGGCTTAAACATTTTGGGCATTCGGAACTTCAAAACCATGAATCTTACGCCAGCGCTGTTGGTCCCAGTCGTATTCATTACGGTTAAAAATCTGCTCGGTTTTTAACATGAAGCAGGGATTCATACTTATCTCGATTTCAAGGATAACCCGCCTACGGAAGGCGGGTTTTTTGCTGTTATTCTATACCTTGCACGTTGAATAATCCATTGTTTACCTTGGTGCATAAGTTTTGTGACAATTTCAATAATATAGGAGACCGACAGCATCAAGGAATTGGACTAGGTGGATAGAGAGAAGGAGGCTTCATCATTATGAATATAGCTGAACATAAACTGCTAGTCGCAGCGCTAGGCGGCGTTAATGAAATTGGAAAAAACATGTACTTCATTCAGTACGATCAAGATATCGTGGTCACTGATTGCGGCTCCAAATTTCCTGACGAAAACCTGCCCGGCATCGATTTGATTGTTCCTGACTTCACCTATTTGCTGGACAATGCGGATAAAGTCAGAGCTCTTATCGTCACCCATGGACATGAGGACCATATCGGAGGGATACCTTATTTACTGAAGCAGCTCCCGATCCCTGTGTATGGGACGAAGCTCACGATTGAGCTCATTAAAATCAAGCTGAAAGAGCATCGCATTCTGCGTGAATCCGAGCTTCACACGATCGATGCGAATTCTACCATTCAAGCGGGTGCCATCCACGCCTCTTTTTTTTCGACCAGCCACAGCATCCCGGACTGCGTGGGCATCGTTTTTCAGACCCCGGAAGGCAATGTTGTCCACACGGGGGACTTTAAATTTGACATGTCTCCTGTGAAGGGGCCTTATCCGGATCTGCATCGAATGGCTGATATCGGCAAGCAGGGGGTTAAGGTGTTATTGTCCGAAAGCACAAACGCCGAGAGACCGGGATTTACGCCTTCGGAACGTCTGGTGGGCGGACATATCTTGGAAGCATTCGCGCAGGCCAAACAGCAGGTATTCATCTCTACGTTTGCTTCCAACGTGAACCGCGTTCAGCAGATCATCGATGCCGCCGCGGAAACAGGGCGAAAACTGATTCTGCTCGGCCGCAGCATGGTCAATGTCGTTACCGTTTCCAAGGAGCATGGCTATTTAAACATCCCCGATGACTTACTGATTGATGCAGGCGACAGCGAGCGGTATCCACCGGACAAAATCGCCGTGTTATGCACGGGGAGTCAAGGCGAGCCTATGGCAGCATTATCACGCTTAGCCAACTCCAAGCATCCCCATATCGAGATTTTACCTGGCGATACCGTCATCATTGCTGCAGGAGCCATACCGGGAAATGAACGGAACCTTGCTCATGTGATCGATAATTTGTATGTGCTGGGTGCCCAGGTCATCTATGGGTCCGGTTCAGCTTCAGGGATGCACGTATCTGGGCATGGCAGCCAAGAAGAATTGAAATTAATGCTCACCTTGATGAAACCGGACTATTTGATTCCGGTCCATGGTGAATTCCGAATGCTGTATCAGCATCGTCAGCTGGCCGATTCCGTGGGGATCCCCAATGAAAATGTATTCATTATTCAGAATGGCGACACGATACAAATCCAGCAGGGTATGGCATCCTTGGGTCCAAAAATCCCTTCAGGCAACAGCCTGGTGGACGGATTGATGATCGGAAACGTAGGCAATATCGTTTTGCGGGACCGCAGGCAGCTGTCCTCCGACGGGATGCTCATTATCGTAACCACGCTCAGTAAAACGGAAAAGCAGATGGTGGCCAAACCCGAGCTCATATCCAGAGGTTTCATCTTCGTGAAAGATTCGGAGGAATTCATGGGTCAAATCCACGATATCGTTACGTCTTCCATGAAGGATTTGACGGAAACCGGGTCCACCCAATGGAATCTGATCAAGCAGACCTTGAAAGATCATGTCGGCAAATTCATATACAGCGAGACAAAGAGAAGGCCGATGATTCTGCCCATCATTATCGAAGTATAAGCCTTTCAAAATACAAAAAAAGCACAGCCTAAAATAGGTTGTGCTTTTTTCGGTACAGTTTCAAAACGGTCCAGGATCTTCGAAGCAAGGTTCGATCTAGGCATACACCCGGATGCGGGCAACTGCATACACTGCCGATAAGCAATCGCAGAAGATGTTGTTCTTCCATTCACGTCTGTGAAAAAAAGAATAACACATAATCCGGATTCGTCCACATAACCATTTACAGAATGGACATGAACGTCTTGTCCGATTACCGGAATGGGTCCGGTTATTAACGAAAGGAGGAGGATCGGTTTGTCATCCACCCCAGAAGGGAAATGGACTGCGGAGCATGGGAAATGGGCCAAACGAAAGTTCAGATTTACGCGTAATGACTGGATGGGTTATCTATTCAGCGCCCCTCTGATTATCGGTGTCATCGTATTCGCCATCTATCCCATGTTCGCCGCACTGTTTATGAGTTTTCATCAGACATCCGGGCTCAATTTATCCGGCACTTGGGTGGGCCTGAGCAACTACCGTTACGCATTAGAAGATTCCTTATTTTGGCAAGCGCTTACAAATACGTTCGTCATGGGGATTTGGTCTGTACTGCTTGGAATTGCACTGTCGTTTATTCTGGCGAGCCTGATTAATAATCTGAAATGGCATCTGGGACGCAATTTTTTCAAAGCGGTATATTTTCTGCCCAATGTCGTGTCCGGCGTTGCTACAAGCCTGTTGTTCTCCTTCTTGTTTTTTCCGTCCAAGGAAGGGCTGATCAACTTTGTAATTGGTTTATTTGGTATCGATCCTGTCGGCTGGTTCACGAACCCTGAAGTCGCGCGTTACAGTATTGTGCTCATGAGCTTGTGGGGTGCGCTTGGGTATAACACGATTATTTTTCTGGCTGGTTTGCAAAGCGTCCCTCGGGATCTCTATGAAGCTGCAGAGGTGGATGGGGCTGGCACCTACCGGAAATGGTGGTACATTACAATCCCATACTTGCGTCCGATCTTTGTGTTCATGCTCATCATGGGTACCATCGGCGGAATGAAACGGTTTACGGATGTATGGTTAATCGGTGGAACCGCAGGTAATCCTGGGGGAAGCTTGATGACCGTAGTGCTGTATATTTACCGAAATGCGTTTCTCTCTTCGCAGATGGGGCTGGCTACGGCTGTATCCTATCTGTTATTTGTCATCATACTCATCCTAACCGTGTTCCTCATGCTGCTCAACCGCCGCAAAGACAGTTTGGACTAATGCCATTATCCATTTTTCGGGTCCGTAGGGGAACCTTATTCCAGAAGACAGGAGGGTAACTATGAGCAGTTCAGCCTTGCCCAAGGAGCCTGTGCGCCGTAAACGAATCACACTTCAACAGCTGATACTAACGCTGGTTCTGTTGGTAGGTTCATTCATCATGATTGTGCCATTCTTATGGATGCTGGTAACGAGCTTCGATTGGGCTGCACGATTAAATATTTCATTCCCGCCGAAAATATGGCCGGAAGAGCCTTCGATCCGAACATATGAAGCCGCCTTCACCAACATTAATATGTTTCGATACATCGGCAACTCCACGCTTGTAAGTGCAGGGGTCATTATCATCAGCTCATTGTCCGCACTATTATCCGGTTATGCCTTATCCAAGCTCCGCTTCAAAGGAGCAAACTTCGTCCTGCTGCTAGCGCTAAGCACGATGATGATTCCGTTCGAAATGACGATGATTCCGCAGTATCTTTTGTTCAGTAAACTCGGACTGGTCGATAACTACTTGGCTTTTTATTTGCCAGCCATGAACTATGCGTTCGGTACTTTTTTAGCCAAAGCCTTCTTTGATCAATTGCCCAGCAGTTTAAGGGAAGCTGCCGTTCTGGATGGCGCCAAGGAAATCACCGTATTCAGCCGGGTATATCTGCCGCTGTGTACGCCCATTATCGCCACCATGGTCATTCTGCTGTTCTTAGGCGTATGGAATGATATGCTGTGGCCGCTGCTGATCTTAAAATCGGCTGCCAAGTACACGATCCAGATTGGATTGGCCATGTTTACGTATAACAACGGAATCAATCAGCAGCCATCGATCATTATGGCAGCAACGACTACGAGCCTCATTCCGGTTATCTTCGTTTATATGTTCCTGCAGCGTTATATCATCGAGAGCATTGCGCTATCCGGTATCAAGCAGTAATTCAGAATGGAAGCTAAATTTATGTGGGGGTGTTTGCGTATGAAAAAAGCTGTGCTGCTTATCCTGTCATTCGTGCTGGTATTTACATTGGCCGCTTGTTCAGGCAGTTCGGGAAAAGATGTGACAGGCGGCGTGAAGATTGAAAAAGTATCGGACATGAAAGGTACGGTTCGCGTTGCACTGGCAGGCTGGCAGCTGGATAACGGGATCGATGCACTGACAGGCAACCCGACCATCGGACTCAACGAGTATTTAGATAAAACGTTCAAAAAAATGTATCCGAACATCAAACTGGAGGTTTATCAAATCCCCTGGGAGAACGTAAAAGCCAAACAAACGGCCATGCTGCTCTCCGGCGATGCGGATATCTTGTATACCGGTGGAGCTTTTGCATCACAATGGTACCAGGAAGGGCTGCTGCGTGACCTGGACGACTTGATCGAAAAGGACACTACGTTTGACAAGGGCATCTATCTGGAAGGCATTATGAATAACTCCTATAGCACCAAGTCGCCCGACGGAAGCAAGCAGTTTGGGATTCCTGCCGTTCTTGGCCGCCGGATGACGATTTATGATAAGAAGCTGTTTGAAGACTGGGGCGTTGAAACCCTCTCGGCACAGCCGGGACCGGATGAAATTCTGGAGAAAGCCAAGCAAATGACCGGCAAAAACCCGAAAACCGGTGAAGACAATTTCGGTCTGTATTGGAGCGGCAACTCATTAAACGGATCTACCTTTGTTGCGTTAACCCTTGCTTATGGCGCCAAAGGAGCGGAAGGATCGTTAAAGGATATCAAAAGCATTAAATGGCACCTGAATTCACCGGAGATGGTCAAAGTGCTGGAATGGCTGAAAGAAGCCGCACAGCTGCCGCCAGCTGGTTTCGTGAATGCCCAGGGAGCCGAGAATTTCGGACTGGAGAAGAACAATATCGCTATTGCCCTCGATTCCACCGGCGGCTCAACGATGAGTGAATACCGGTCGAAGCAAAACAAAGAGCTGCTGGACCGTTATGAGCCTGTGCTGAACATGGGGCCTAAAGGCGAAGGCTGGGTTGCGGTTGACCCGTTCATCATGGCGAAGAATGCTAAAGATGTGGATGCATCATGGGAAGTATTAAAATTCTTGACCAGCTACATGACGCAAAAATATATGTATGAGAACTTCTCCAGTACCCCGACACTTAAAAACGCTGATTTTGTAACACCGGAAGATAAGTTTGTGAAAAAAGCACTCGAAATCGCAGATGTTGGCCACTCGGAGCTCATGGATGAAGCCAATCCGTTTTATATGAGCGATATCGCTCCAGCTATTAACGGATTCATTAGCCAGGCTGCATCCGGAAATGCTCCGGATATTCAGAAGTTTCTGGATGATCTGCAGGCACGTGCTGAGAAATGGTCGGCAAATCTGAAGTAAATCAGGAGGGGACTGCACTAGAGACGGGCTTAATCATGATGATTATATGAGTCAAACAACTCAATATATTCCAATATTATGTAAAACGTGCATTGTCCCAATGATACCTGGATAAAAAGCAGCTTTTATGGTGGCATTATCCCCTCAAAGTAGACACTCGAAAAAACTCATGTTTTCATGAGAAGCGAGCGTACTTGGAGGGGATATTTTTATGGCTAAAAAAGGGACAGGTTTTTCAATCGTATAAAAATCTCATTATCATTAGATAATAGCAAGGATATTGAAATCCATTGGAGCGTGATATTTTGGGAAAATATGTGAAATCAATTACATCGCCAAAGAGATTTATCGTGGGGCACTATTTACTAAAAGAATTAGCTTCCTATACCGCTACTTATGGTGATCATGCGTATGTTATTTGCGATGAATTTATTTTGGATCGTGCGCGTAGGGAAGCCGGTAAATCTTTTGAAGAGGCCGGACATCAAAGCGAATTTGTAAAATTCAACTATCAAATCACTCAAGATGAAATCGACAGACACCGCCAAGCGGTACAAAAATCAGGTGCCAATATCATAGTTGGTATTGGCGGCGGGAAAACATTGGATACAGCTAAGGCTACCGCATATTACACACATCTGCCTGTTGCAATTTTCCCGACAATTGCTTCAACAGATGCGCCGTGTACTGCACTTTCCGTCATTTACAATGCAGACGGTTCATTTGACCGTTACCTGTTTCTGCCGACAAATCCTGACATCGTGCTGGCAGATCCCAATATTCTGGTAAGCGCACCGACACGGTTTTTTGTGGCGGGGATAGGGGATGCTCTTGCGACTTATTTTGAAGCGCGAGCATGTTATCAGAAAAATGGAGATAATTTAGTGAATTTAAAGCCATCCCTAGCCGGCTTAGGTATTGCAAAAATGTGCTATGACACCATTCTAGAATATGGCCTGCAGGCTAAAATCGCCGTGGATCAGAACGTCTCGACCCCGGCCGTTGAAAAAACAATTGAAGCCACGATTTATTTAAGCGGTGTTGGCGCTGAATCCGGCGGCTTGGCCGCTGCCCACGCAATCCATAATGGAATGACGGCCGTTCCATCGCTGCATCATGCGCAGCATGGCGAAAAAGTGGTCTTTGGTTTATTAACGCAGCTTGTTCTCGAAAGTGCTCCACGAGAGGAAATCGAAACAGTTATCCGTTTTATCAAGGAAGTAGGGCTGCCGCTAACCTTAAAAGACCTGGGTTTGGATGAATTCATAGAGGAGGAATGGCGAAAAGTAGCAGAAGATGCGTGTGCCGAAGGAGACACGATGGGCAATATGCCGCACCCGGTAACGCCTGAAGATGTATACCAGGCCATCATTGCTGCAAATGCATTGGCAGAACATTATTATAACTAACAAGGCAGGAAATCAGAGACAGTAAGCTAAAATCATAACAGCCAGTCAGCCGGAATGAATCGGATGACTGGCTGTTTTATATTTACAATGTAAACTATGAATATTAGAAAATGAACCTTTTTTTTCTCGGAGTTGTTAACTTAATATAGTAGAGTACAAGAAAGGTGGAGAGCCTGCTTGACGGACAGGGAGTTTTTTGAACGGTATAACAAAGACGTATATAGAACCTGTTACTATATGCTGCGCAATGCGTCAGATGCCGAGGATGTATGTCAAGAAGTATTTATAAAGGCGTTAGCCTCCGGCTGGGAGCGGGTGGAATATCTCAAAACATGGCTGATGCGCATTACCGTCAATCATTGTTTAAACCATCTGCGGGCAAGCAAGACAAGACGCATGAAAGAGAATTTGCTTCTTATATTCCAGCGGGAAAAGGCGGCGCCGTCCTCGCTAGCTCTTGTAGAGCAACAGGAGACGAAGGATGAATGGAAATGCCGTATGGACTTGCTGCCGAATAAAATCAAAGTTGTCGTCATGCTCCGCTTCACCAATGATCTGCCCTTGGCGGATATCGCAGAGGTACTCCGTATTCCGCTCGGCACGGTGAAATCCCGCCTAAATAAAGGGCTGAAGCTGATGAAGACCATGATGGACGAGCTCGATGAGGAAGATCTTCCGCTAGGGCAGATCGCCAAAAAACAAACGATCAGAGGAAAGGATGGTGCGGAATATGAGCAAGCAGGCACCCGAGGAGAAAGTTCTTGCACAGCAACTGGGCGGTGAAGGCAACCACACCTACCCGGACTTTGACGCGATGTGGCTTAAAATTGAGGCTGACAGGCAACAGGAACAAGCGCCTGCAGTGGTTAAACGGACAAAGCGTACTGGATTTTTGCATGGGCGCCGTCTTGCTTTTTTGTCATCAATTGCTTTTGTTATTGTTGCAACCCCAGTGCTGGCATCCATGTCGGGGAAATGGGATTTTACATCTCGTCCGGGATTGAAATCGGCGCTTAATCAAGGATTCGGACAAACGCTTAACAAAAGTGTTACCACAAGCGGCATCACCTTTACGATTGATTCGGCGATGTCCGATGACAATGGGACCACGCTGCTGTACAGTTTTGATCCGAAAGACGAACAGGCGCGGGAGTGGGGATTTTCCGAAGTAGAACTCCGTAGGGCGGACGGAGAGACAATCGCGCAAGTTAAGGGCGGACGGGCGATGGAGATGAATTGGAAAACAGGATATTACTCGCATAGATGGGACACGGAGAATAAGCAATATAACGGTTTCTTCGAAACGGCTTGGACATTTCCCGGCGTAGAGACGGATGTGCAATTTATTGTGCGGGGGCTGCAGGAGTATCGTGACAAGCGGGTTCCGCTTAACCTGGACCCTTCACAAAATGGCATCCAGACCTTCCCGATTAAAAAGGAAGGGATCGACGCTTTGAACATCGAGGTGGTGAATCAAGGGGCGGAGGGGGTGCTGATCAAGTCATCCCTTAGATACATGAATAAGCAGGCGGCAGATACGGCCTCGCCGAGAATCCAGGTAATGAAAGACGGTAAACTGGTGAAATCGAAGAGGCTGTCTGCGGCTTGGCCGGATGCGGATGGCGTTTATGGATCGATCGATTATTATCGTTGGAAAGATATCAACCAGAAAGGCATCACATTTGATTTGGTTTACTTGGCGGAGGGGCAAAAAATAGACGGCGTGTGGGATGTCGGCACTTTAAACCTGAACAAAGAGAAATCTTTAAATGCCTCGGCTACGCGAGAACTGAATATTCCTTTTGAAACGTCGTTTGGAACTTCCACGATTCGCAAGCTGATTATTAGGCCGACAGGTATCCGGATTGAGATCGAGACCCCGAAGGCGCATCAATACCCAATCTACCAAAATGCCTTTTTGTCCATCAACGGCCGGAAGCTCGAAGGATACATGACATTGGGGAACGGGGGCGACGAAGAAATTGAAGCTCACATGAAGACGCTCCTGTTTGATGTTCCGCCGGATCTTCACATTACGCCTGATACGCCGATGGAACTAATGCTGCAAAATGAAAATGAGTCGAAGCTCGATTACGCGCAGCCGGTTATGCTTCAGAATATATCTGGTGAAAAACAAACGATTACCACTGACGTTGAAGGTTATCCCGTGAAGTGGACGTATTACAAAGCAAACGGAAAACTCTATGTGGAAACCGGCAGTACGAATGAACGATTCGGAGGTGTTGATCAAACTTATTATCAACAGGAGGGTGAACAAATTCTCTCCAGAATTGTTTATATAGAGGGAAGCACTCCATGGGTCTCCAACGAGCGTGTTAATGTCTTCCCGGGGTTTGAAGGAACTGATCTTGAACTTTACATCAAGGTATATCATATATGGCATCCTGACCTAAATACTAAACTGAAGCTGCAATAACATGACAAGCTGGCGTCGATTCTAATTGGCGTCAGCTTGTTTGCAGTTTTAACCACATTCAAACGAAGATATAGAAGGAAGAGCTGAGGAAAAAAATGCAGGATTGCGGTTTTTTTTAAATAAATGAACCAAATTTTTCTGAGCTGTGTCTATATCATAGAAGCTGGCACGGCAGAGGTTCCTAATGATGGCGGCCAGATGTTCTTACGACCTTTTTAATAGAATACGCTCAAGGTGCAAAGGAGAGGGGAAATACATATGAAAAAAGCAATGAAAGCGGCGGTTGTCGCAGCAGGGATCACGATGTTGATGGGATCAGTGAATATGACGGAAGCTGTTGCTAGCAAGGCTACCAATAAATCGGCACAGGCGGCAAAGTTGTCGGCTGCTGATAATAAGGCTGTTGAGGCCGTCAAAGCGGAACTTTCCAAGAAATTCGCCCTGAAGAACCCAGGAGATTTATATATCCTGTACGTACGGGATAAAGCGCTGAATGGCGGCTCTGAATTTATGTATTATATGAACATGTTCCAGTTCAAATCATATGAGGATTATCTAAACCAAGCAGGTAAGCTGAAGGGTCCAACGATAAAGAAGCCGGATGACCTGCCTGAAGGATATCAATTTGTTAAAGGCAATATCCAGCCTCCTATTGTGGCAAATAAGGATAAATACGAGAAGGAAGTCAAATCGGAGGCAAAAGGAAAAGCCGCTTACTTCAAGAAGATTGAGTGGAAGGAAATAGGCGAGATCAATCTGGAATTTGCCAACGGAAAAGACAATATACAAATGCAAGTATCCCACAAGATTGACAAAGATGCAGCCAGCAATGGATACCGATACATTAAATCAGAAAAAGTGGATGCCAAGACAGCCAAGAAAATCCCTGACATGGTCAGAAACACGCTGACATGGTCGGACCAGGATTATGTTTACAACATCACAACCAATCCGGGGAATCCGCTTACGAAAGAAGAAATGATTAAACTCGCAAAAACGGCGGTAAAGAAATAAAATGGCTTAGTTATGGCTTACCGCATAGAGCAGGAAAGAAGCTTTGGAAACTAAGCGGTTATATATAGCAAGGGCACGAAGGAAAGCCAGTCGGATCCTATAAGGGTCTGGCTGGCTTTTGTATTGTTTTGTTCTCCTTATCTATCAGCCTGCTTCCTTTCTCGGATGGCAACGTCTCAGGTCCCATAGTTATCGCCGGCCGATCCGTACGCTGCAGCTCACTTATTGGAATTTCATAACCTATTGATATTTCTCCTGGAATTGTCCAAAAAGAATGAACCAAATTTTCCTGGGGTGTGTTTATATCATAGAAGCTGGCACAAAGGGGCCCCAAAAAAGATAGAGTCCAGTCTTCACACTTTATTAAACAAGATATGCAAAAAAGAGAGGAGAAATTTTCACATGAAATACGCAATGAAGGCAGCTGTAGTAGCAACAGGTATCGCGATGCTGTTTGGCACCGCAAATATGACGGAGGCAGCAACAGTCAAAAATTCCGCACAGGCGGCTACAGCGAAAGCTCCAGCTGCTGATCAGAAGGCAGTTGAAGCGGCGAAGAAAGAACTCAGCCAAAAACTGCAGCAAAAAAATACAGGAGATATGTATCTCTTGTACGTAAGCGATAAAAATCTCAATGGCGGTTCTGAATTCTTGTATTACCTGGATATGTTCCATTTCACAAACTATGAGGATTACCTGAACCAGGCAACCAAACTGCAAGGTCCTGTGCTTCAAGAGCCGGAAGGTCTGCCTGAAGGATATAATTTTGTGAAAGGAAACATCCAGCCTCCGATTGCCAAGAATCGCGCGGAGTACCAAAAAGAAGTGAAAGCTGAAGCTGAGGCCCAAGGAAAAGGCGTTTATTACAAAAAGTTCGACTGGAAGGAAATGGGCGAAATCAATCTAAATTTTGCAAACGGAAAAGACAATTTGCAAATGCAAGTATCCCACAAGATCAACAAGGATAAGTCGAGCGGCGAATACCGGTACTACACATCGGACAATTATGACGCCGAGACAGCCAAGAAGCATCCTGAATGGGTTAGAAATGTCCTGAGTTGGTCAGATGAGGATCATGTATACAACATCTCAACCAATCCGGGCAACCCGCTCACCAAAGAAGACTTGATCAAGTTTGCAGAGACGGCTGTTAAGAAGTAAGGCGGATTACGCTTTATCTGCAATGATTCAGATGTAGAAAGCTAGCGATGCAAGGATAATGCAGGCATACTTAGCAAGGGTTCTAAGGAAGCCGGTCAGATCAAATTATGGATCTGACCGGCTTTTTCGTATGGACAGATCACGAGACCGCTGGCAGTGTTTCAAATAGAAACAGAATAAAAAAGACAGTATATGCTGCTGCCGTTTCCCTGAATTCCATCTGGGAACGGTCGTTTAGTTTTTTAGTCAATGATTCTTTATTAGGATCCTGGAATACCACACAAAATAATTACGTAAAATAATAATTTGACGAATAATTATAAATAAGTTACTCTGGAAACAAGGGAGGTTGGCAATAAGTGGATAAAATTGCGAAGCTGCATTATATGAAACGCGTGGAAGCCAAGAGTGCTGAGCTCCCGTGGTACGTGACCGAATACATCGATGGCCGAAAACGCAAACTGTCGCATACGACGCTGCTGAACTACTGTCACGATTACCTCATCTTTTTTGATTGGCTTGTATCAGTTAAATCGAACATTCATGATCGCAAAAACATTGAAATGTCCGTACTCGAATCGCTGACCGTCCGTGAAGTCGAAAATTTTCTGTATTATTTGGAATATCAATTGGATAACAACAAATATACGATCAACCGGAAGTTGTCTGCATTAAAATCGCTGTTTGATTATCTTCAAAACAAGGCCGAAACTCCGGATCTTAAGCCATATATTCAGCGTAATGTCATGGCCAAAATCGACTTTAATCCAATAAAGGAAAGCCAGGAAACGATCGCTTACCGAATTGAAGGCAAAATTTTGCGGGAAGACGATCTCGAGAAGTTCCGCCAGTTTGTGGCTCATGATTTTGGGGAACTCCATAAAACCAATAAACGTTTACAGCGCTTTCATGAATTTAACCGGGAACGGGATACGGCGATCGTTTCGCTAATTCTCGGCTCCGGACTGCGTTTATCCGAAGTAGCGGGAATTAACATCGAGGATTTGGATATGAACAAAGGCCAAGTGCGTGTGCTGCGTAAAGGCAATAAAGAGCAATATGTATACTTTAGCCAGCAAGCATTGTTGGACCTGGAGAGCTATTTGAAGATCCGTGAAGCTAGGTATAAACCGGAAAAATCGGAAAATTACCTGTTTATAGCAGCGCCGATCGGACGCAAAGGCCAAAGCCGGCGGTTGACGCCAAGATCGATCGAAAAGCTGATTGAAAAATACGCTGCAGCGTTTGGTAAGCCGGCATTGACGGTGCATTCCTTGAGACACTCATTTGCAACACGTTATCATCGTGAGAACAACGACGTGCCGAAGCTGAAGAATCAGCTGGGACATTCGTCGATTCAGACAACGATGATTTACACGCATTTAACAGATGAAGAGATGAGAAAAGCCGTCAATAATATGGATAAGATGAAATTATACGATTGATGCAAAAATGGCCGTTGCACGGTCGTTTCTTTAATACTTTTACACAAAACTCGTATTTTGTACATATGTCACTAAAGTTATATAACCCCTTTGTATTACCGATTTCACATGGTTTGTGTCACAATCTATTTATCTCCACATACTCAGCAGATCTATTCAGCAAAACTGCCCTTTAGAATAATGAATTTGCATGGAAACCCGTGTTTTGACAAGAACTTGATAATATAAATATATAAAGCCGCATAATCAGCGGCTTCTATTGTTACTATGTTTTTGTCACCCGACGTCGAGATACTTGCACTAAGGTTTAATTGCTTTCCATATATATTTCAGTTCCTTAACGGCGATTTTTCCATTTATCGTGTTCTCACCAATCTTCCGTTCCAATTCTTCTTCATACTCTGGAAGAGTAAAGTCTGGATTCCCTGGAATGCAGGATAAAAACTTGGCAAATTCAATTCTATTTGGGATATATGTAATTGCTTCATTATATTTTTCGATTTCAATATTTTGAAATCTGTTTTGATGTAGATAATCTTCAACTTTATCTACACTGTTATGAATTCCAAATATTGTTCCACCAGATTTTAAAATTCTGCTATGATTAATAATTGAAGTTGGTCCTCGTCGATCATAAATCAAATCAAATTCACCATCCGAAAAAGGCATTTCCTCTTTTGTGGTAGCAAAAACAAATTCAACATTATTAGTATTACTTGCCTCCAGTAACCCCAAAGCAATTTTTAACAACTCAGTGGAATTATCAAATCCAATAATTTTTTCCGCATGCTCGGACATTTTAAGAGTAAATTCACCATGACCACAACCTGCATCCATTACTGAGTGAAATCTAGGTAACATCTCTACAAGTCGTTGTTCAAATACTTCTTCGGCTGACTTTCCTTCAGTAGAAGATATATATCCTCCTTTATATCCGCCATTTCTTTTGGCTATCATGTCGTACCATTCTACACTCATTGAAGTACCTCCAAAGGTTTATTTAGGTTTGCAGCCATTTCCTATAACATCTTTGTATTCACACCTTCACTGGCTTAAGCGTGCAAGCGCGGGTCCGACGGACTTAGCCAGTGCAAGGTTGGCCGGTTGCCCCACTTCCCTCTGCCGGACCAAGGGCGTCAGCTCACAGCGTGAATATGGTGTTATGCGAAGTCATCCCTTCTTGTATATTAATACGTTCTCTACCGGTGCTGCGTTATCCTGCCCGTTAGTTGAACAAAAAGCAGCTGATCATGGCCAGCTGCTTTTTTATATTTATTTAACTATCGTTCCCGGTAGTTCAATATTATGCGTATTATGCCATATTATACGTTACGAATGATTCTTTTTGGGCTGGGAATAATTACGTAGTAACTATAGAGATATACCGCTTGTTTTCCCTCTAACTTCTGAAGAGCAAAAAGCCATCTAAATACAAATTCCAAACACTTATTATACAAGGGGTAAGTTCGAGCCCAGTCATAGCTACGATGTTGCTCAGGGTACGTTTACCATCTATGAACCTTAGCATACTGTACTCGTTCGGCGAAAGAAATCTGCGACTGGGCCAGACCGGATCTTCCGAGATGGCCAGCAATCGAGTTACATCAAACCTGACCGACGAAGTAAAATACGGGATGCAGTTTTCATTGAGGGAATTGATTTGAAGTTCCTCCGCCAATCGCGTGGAGTAAGGCTGCATAAGTTTTTCATATAATTCGTACTGTTCGCCTTCAAACATTGGTGGATACCACTGAGGAGTGCCCGTTGTTGTGCTAGCTGCGTACCACCCGCATGTACGTTTATGGGCCTCGTATTGTTCAGCAAATCGACTCGGCTTGTAAGCAACAGAATTTAATGAACCTTTACTCATCGTAGCTAGACTACTTTGTACATCTGTTACTACCTGTTCTAAATTTTTTGTTAGAGCAGCTATACTAAAATGTTGACGTGCATAATTGGCGGCTTGTCTTCCGATTTTCGTACGTAGAGCCTCTCTTTGCAATAAAGTAATTACGAAATCTATCCCTTTGGCCCAATCCACACGTATTCCACGTTTTGTTAGTACCGCATCTACAAAATAACCTGTTAGATCATGCTGTACAACATCCTTGAATCCCCCCCATTCAGTACAAACAACCGGTGTACCACAAGCTGCTGCTTCTGCTTGAGAGAGTCCAAAATTTTCACGATGGTAAAACCCAAGATTAGTCACCACATCTGCAGCAGAATACATTTGAGCCAGTTCTTCACCGAAAAGTGGGCCTACAAATCGTACACGTTGTGTTAAACCAAGTTGATCTGCTTTTTGTTGCAACCACTCCTTATAATTGGTATTCCGGACCTTAAACTCTCCCAGTACAATATCATCTTCTTCACCGATTATACAAAGATGAACATCAGGGATTTCTTCACTAACAGAGCGTAATATTTTTAGTAAAGCGTGGACATTCTTCTGTATGTTTAATCTGCCAACAAATATTAATAGCGGGGAATGAACTGGAATGCCGAATTTATTGCGTATATCCATTTGTTCATCGACACTTCGAGGATAAAATATTTGCTCGTCTATGCTAAGCGGTATAACCCATTCCTTTAATGTGCTCCATTCTGTCAATTGTCTCCAAATATATTGGTCTGCTTTACAACTAAAGAGAATCCCATCATAAGGACGTAGTAGTGACTGCCAAGGAAACAACATTGCCTCTGCTCCTTTGGGCATGGCTCCTCCAGCAAACAAAATCGCTGGACAAGTTATGCCTAATACGTCACGGAGATTAAGTGCATAAGTACTGGATGGATATAAATCTGCCCAGAGGATATCTATGCTTTTAAGAAATGAAGTCATGTTTTCCCGCTGATTAGGTTCACCTTCTGATTGTGCATACGGGATAACCACCATGTTTTCACGCAATGCATGCGAAACATCTCTGGCTACCCTGCCCATACTCCACAATTTCCCCATTTTCTTTGGAGCCGTAGTCCATGGGTAATCCCCCCATAACATACCTATACGGGTTTGCCGGCTGAATACCAAAAAAACACCTCCAGACAATAGTTCACCATATATATTTACATATTAATATTCAAGGGATACTTTAAATTACCTGTTCATATCATTGTCTCGTTGCCTATTATGTTTATCTGCCAATTAGCTTAATGAAATTGCATGGAAACATAATTAGATACTTATCTAATCGGTAATCGGACCATGTTCTTGTCCTTTACGGCAATCGGTACAAGTTCTTGTCCCAAGCCAAGGACAAGAACTTGTACCGATAAAACAAAAAAGCCGCTAAAATAGCGACTTTCAATGGGACAATGTTTCTGTCCTCCGACAACAAACGAATGATTTATTTAGCTCTACTCTTTTATCATTTTAAATAAAAAACTGATCCCACTGATTTATTTAATCAGTGGGTTTTTAGATTTGAATTGATTTCCACAGGCTGCCGAAAATATCAGTCGGCCAACGGGTCTCGGACGTAGAATTTTTCTTTTATTTGAGCGATACAGTTCTCAACTTCATCAATAGATCCAAGATTTCTGTACTCAATTGCATAGTCCATAGCTGTATGTGAACTACCGTAGACAAGCAGCCCTCTGTTAATTTTCGACAGCATCTCGTTTATATAATCCTGATTACGTCTCTCTAACCTATTCAAAGTGTCTCTGTGCTTTGTATACACATATACCGATAACGATATCTTGTCCTTGTACTTTGACGACAGGTACTCCTGCAAGGTCATATCTCCTTGTTCCTTCAAAAACCCAACTAGTCGCAAATCAGAAAGATAAACATACTTGGTTAATACTCGCAACGAGATGTCATCACTGGCTTTAAAGACTCTATATTCCTCCCTATTGGAAACGGCTGCTTCGACGATTCTCTTATACTTGGAGAAAAATTGCTCGATGTTGAGATTGATCACATCTTCTCGCATCAACTCGAGCTCTTTATCGTATGAGTCATCATCTGGAGAAAATAATGTTTGGTAGTAATTAAGCTCACCGTCCGAGTCTGCGATAATATCTTTGAAACGATCTGCGAACTTATCTCCGTAAGTAATTCTAGCGTGGTTACCTTTTTCTAATAGCCTCTCCAAGTAGAGTGCTTCCTTTTTCTCCATAGCCTTTTGCTCGAGAATTCGAAGAACATAGCGTAGCCTGTCCTCCATATAAAACTCTAAACTATCTGTTACTAGCACAAAATAATCAAACGTTCTGCATTTTCTTACTCTAACACTGGATATTGGGATAGAGTTATCTCTTGGTTCATGATAAGTGAAGTATTGCGTTCTATCATACCCACCCACCATGATGGTTCTTGGTGTTTTAATGTAGTTAAATTCAATAGATAACTCGGACTTCTCCAAATCAAGAAAGTACAAAAGACCTGTTTTATCGTAAATATGCTCATCGAATTTAACTGTTCTTCTGGCATCTGTAAAATCCCTAGCTGACGAGAACTTCATAAACTTAGCCTTGTCAAAAATCCAGAAATCCTGTATGTCGACAGACTCATATAAGTTGTGGCGCTCTTCCCACTGTGCAATGGTCATTTGACTGTGTTGAAACTCGAAAGCCCACTTTACTCCTACATACACACCATCTATATGCTCTACATATACATCTGCTATTTGTCCAGTGGTGGGTATATGCATTTCATATTGCACAAATGCAGTAGGAAACATACCCCTTAGCCATTCGTACAGAATGGTCTTTCCTTTTATATGGCTTTTTGTTTCAGGCTCGTGACCAACATATTTACACTCTGCCACACGATGTGCAAAATGGGATATGTTAACGTTACCATTCTTGAATATTACATCTCCCCCACAGTTAGGGCAAAATATTTGATGATCCTTTACCAACTTAGCGACAGCTTCCGCATTACAGTTTGTTGAAATCAAGGTCTCTTTACCAGCTGTTATACATCTTAACAAATTAACTCCCCCATATCTTTATACCCATCGTAAGCACTTATTCCTCGTTGGTGTACTATTATGGGTATGTATCGATTAGTTCCAGCTCACGGCATTTCGCTTAGCCCCAATGCAATACTGTGGTGTTCTTAATTACATTTATAACATAATAAACCTGCAGATTAAATCTGCTACACTGAGATTTATATTGTGTCAAAAAGAGGAGTTTTGCTTGTTCTTCCGTTGTGTATTCTTCCTTATGCTAATAATAAAAAAGCCGCTCGAGCGAGCGACTTAACCTTGATTACAGTCCTATAAGTACAGATACGTAACTACAATTCTTGGAGATTGTTTTCTTTAGAGTCTCTGAGGTTTTTCCCATGTATAAGATTTATTTGAATGATTCAAACTGTGTTTTTATCCATATCTTATTCTGTTCAGCTATATACTGTTCAGCTTGAATTAGCAATTCTACTAGTTCCAGTTTTGACATCTTCATATATCTTCCCTTTACTCTTTGAACATCACGATCAATTTTGATATGAGTGTAATCAGTTTCACTAATTCGTATTTTTTTAGTTTTACTCTTTGCTGCCTTGAAATTTGAATATTTTTGATAATAAGCATAGAGTTTATCATTGTTTTTGACGCTATTAGGATGTATACCTTGGCCGGAAATATCTAATTGCTTGGATCTTGCGGCTATATTTCTGTATGAAATCGGCATGGAATCTTTTATGAGTGAATCGACTGCTTTCTTTCCTAGCCTATATATTCTTTCCTTAGCTTCTTTATTGTTATTTTCTAGCCAAGGTTTTTTATTAGTGTTTGATTCGAACTCTGGGTTCATAATGTTCATCCCTTTGATAACGTTCCATTAACTCAATTTCTTTGAGTTCATTCTTCGCTCTGTTTTTGGATATCTTCATTTTTTTAGCTTCTAGAAGCATGCCATTCTTGTTAAACATCGCTTCACTTTCTTCTGCCCATTGTAAGTAAGCTTTTATCTCTTGTTTGAACTCAGGTTGTGGGACTTTTGCTGCACATCCAACACAAGCTAACTTAGTGGGACAGACAGAGTCAGTGGTACATATCCCTCCCACAACCTTTGACAATGTTCCGACCTTCTCTTTGTAATCATCATAAATTTCTTGTAATTCATCTGGACCTCTAAGGATACCTTTTTGAATATCTACAAATGAAACCCAATTGTCGTGTAAAGAATCAATTGTGTCTGATATTTGTTGATGTGTAGGCGCTGAATAATACTCTGTAACCGAGAGATCCTTTTGATGTAAAAGGGATTTAACAATATCGATTGGAACTTTTTCAGTCTGAACAGCATGAGTAGCAAATGCATGTCTCAGTAAGTGGGATTTTAAGACAACTTGGTTTCCTTCACTCGTTTGAATAATAAGGCCATGAAGTATAAATCGAATAATTGCGTTAATCGTGGACTCATTTAAATGGCGATTCTGATATTGAAAGACATAACGTTTGTTAATCATGAGATGCTTACGAGTCGCTAGTGAATATTCTACTTCTGGAATAGAATCTGACTTATATGAATCCTTTAAGAACTTGATGATTTCATTCATATATTGGAACACTTGTTCAGGCATGTAGTAGTTCTCTTCTTCTTCTCGTCCCTTTGGTATCAATCTGAAAATGTAGTTTCTTCTTGAAGTATCATTATGATTATCCACCGTTACAATACAACATTTTTTATCATAACTTATTTGTAGAAGTTCATTCATCCGAGCACCTGATGATGTTATGATATCTAGAGCAAATCTTGCAAACATACAGGCTGCATAAATGGGTTCAAGATTTATTAGCTGTTTATCAAATTTTCTTGCGTTTCTGACAATATAGACACCTTGAGTCAATAATCCAGGATTTCTATGGAAGAACGGAGCTTGGCCACTTTCGGCATTCTCATATCCCCATTGTTTTAGATATTTGACAATTTCATCGCGTTCATCTTTACTAACATAATCATTCGACCAAATTCCTATTAAGCGACGCTTTAGTATATCTAAAAACCATAAGCCGTCACCTGGAGAACCATCTTCTAATTTTTCTGCTTTGATGAACTCCAAAAAAACTTCATTTTCAGTTGATGTTCCAACATCATGATATTCTCCAAAGCTGATTTTATCCCACAAGATGAAGTGCCAACGTTCATTCGTATATTCTGACTCTTCATAATTAAACTCTATGGGTAAAGTTTTATTACTTTGTTTTGCCTCTTCTAAGACGTCTTGTACAGCTTCTCGAAGTCTCTTGACCTGATTCCACCTAAAATGCGCTTCAGCTCTTATTTCGGGTAATAAAGGCGTCACAGCCGATGTTTCAATTTTTCTGTTTTCTTTGGCACTAACTATAGCTTTAGTACGTGCAGTAAAATCACGATTATCGAAAGGCAATTTTGGAAGAAGAAATTTTTGAAGTGTATTCTGTTGTTCTTTTGTGAACTTTGTTGTTATCCATTTAGACATATTAAAGAAAAAGCTGTTGTATGCAGTTAGAAAAGATTGACGTTGACGCTCAGTATGGTTATTTAAAAGTTCGCCTGTTAAATATTTTTCAATAATAGAATAATTGAATTCAGCCATAGTTGATATTTCAGCTGCTTCAAATAGATTTTTGAATCTTGCATTTAAGTTGCTCAACAAGTTATAAATGGACTGAGGTGTTAATCTCCTATCAGTTACACATAAAAGGCTGAGACCAAGATGATTCTGCCAAGGAGTTCCTAATACGTGCTTAATAAAATATTTCAGAGAAACTTCATCGACTTTGTTCCAATAATATTCTTCCTCATAATCCTGGAGTGCTAATAGCTCTCCGTCTATTTTGCCAAGCAACAAAGGGTACCATTTCTTCGATTCAATCTCAAGTGTCATTATTAGTCCATTCCTTCAAAAAGATCATTTAACCAGTCTTCTTTAAAGTCAACATCTTGAATGGTAGCTGTTTTATTGACTGGTGGTTCTTTTCTTCTTTTTTTATTTTGTAGATACTCTTTTTCTCTTATGGAGTATGTTCGGATTAAGCTCTCATGTAAATCACGATATTTTTCTTCATCATAAATATGCTCATAGACATCAATAGTCTCAGCATCTCTCCACTTCATATAACCAATAAGTTGCTTCTTTTTTTCTTCAATTTCAGCTTGTGAATTCGATGTTTCATAAATCCCCTTTAGTCGTGATGTTACAAACCAATGTCGCGCTTTATGGGGATTTAATTTTATGTCTGCATAACATATGATTTTTGACCAATTATTATAAAATGCCGAATATGTATATTTAGTTCCTCTTGTTGACAGAAATATGGGCTCTTCATCTGCTAATTTGTCAAACTTCAAGGTTGTATCAGCATGTTTTTTTCTATCCATATTCACATATCTGATAAGAAGCTTTAATGTATCTGAAGAAATACGTATGAATTTAATTCTTCTTTTAAAACTACCTTTATTAAAGGTTGAAAGTTCGAGTTTATCTAACCGGTTACGATAATCGCCGATCGTTAAATCGAGTATTTCTGAGATCCGTGCACCAGTTTCAAATAAAAAACGTATAATTACCTCGTCACGTAAAGACCAATTAGCTTTTTCTCCTGCGTTGTATATTCTAAAAGGTAAGTCCTTATCTCCAATAATTTCAGGAATCCATTCTGTATTAATTAACTTAAAGTATGAATCAGTGTGGGCTCTGTACTTAGTTGGTTCTTCAGTACCTGCTATTTGTGGCATACGCCGACGATCCCTTCTCTCTCCCTGCATATCAAATGAATCGCTTAGAAGTTCTACATTTACGAGTGGATTTGAGTGATTATACATTTCTAGACGAATCATAGCTTTATAAAAAGATTTAACTGCTGCTAGAAAATGATTCACCGTTTTCTTACTTTTATTGGTTAGGTACACTTGTTCATATTTATCTTGATCCCTGACTTTACAACCTAATTCCTTCTGGAGATATTGCTTTATAGCAGATTTTATTGCCAAGGGAGAACCATCCCACTTCACACGTTCACCCATGTAGAGACTTTTGAATTTCAGCCAATAAAAAAAAGGCTCCATGACGCACAGGTACGAAAGAGCTGTGCTCTCACTTACTCTGCCTAGTTGATAATGATAATATTCCGTCAAAGGAATGAATGGTTGTTTATCATCATCAAATACCAATAATGAATATTTGCTCTCAACTTCAGGTGGACACAAATAATGGTTGAACTTCTTGATCACCAGTGTTTCCCCCATTCAAATTAATTTTGTTTATATTGATTATAAATATAATTTTGTGAAGATCTTAGCGGTAATTAATACCAGTGCATCAGCAAAGAGGACATTACATTTAGATGTATTGTCCTCTTACTTGTCAGCTCATGAGTTCAGTGATTTCTAGTGATAATGTTTTTGAACCGCTTAAACCTTTTAAATAACGTAAAGGCCCATTTGATGACCAGTCAATTTGTTTAAGCTTGGATACAGATTTTATTAATACAGAGTAATCCACTCGTTTCTTAGATTTGGTGATTTGCTTACTTAATACATTGCATCCAGCAATAGAAAGAGCATCCATACAAACTATATGAGTCAATCGATGTCCCGAATAATCTAGCCATTCTGAAGGGAATGTTTCTTTAACAGTTGTGTAGTAAGTTAATGCAATATTCAACTTTTCTTCTTTTGTTAAAGAAGTTAAATGTGGATCTTTAAAAAACAAATGTAAGGTTCGGTACAAATTTTGCAGTGTAATATGTCTCCCTTTGACTCGTTTTCCAATAATACTGCCAATTAATGCGAAAGGACTTTCTTTTCTCATTAACAATTCTGTAGCAACCCAGCTCAAATCATCAGAATCCCTACGTAAATATTTACTTAACGAAGGGCCAATTCCTTTTGCTTTAGTATTAATTGTATCGAACAATTTGATTTCTTCATCATCATCAAGAGAATGGAAAGCCAAGAAAGGAATAGTAATATCCGAGTTCGTCTCACTAACATACTTTTCTATGCCACCTAATCTATGTTGTCCATCCATGAGAGATGCTTTTCCTTTACATATCAATCTTCCATAATTAGGTCTCTGTCTGTCATAACAAGAAAACTCCCATTTACCGGATGCATTCAATAATACAGGAGTAAATAGTGCATCTTCACCTTTAGACAAATAAACAGCAAAGTCATGACATCGTTTAGGATCAACGGGACGCTGATATCCTTTACCATTTGGATCGTTATAAGGTTTAACAAACGTAAGGTTTAATGCTGTCAAAGCCGGTAGGTAACTTTGATAAACAATTTTGCCTCTCATCTTGCTTTGCAGAACATTTTCAATAACCTGGTTTATTGGTAAATTACTCATTGTGTCAACTCCACTGAATTTTTATATTTCAAATATAGAACTTATAAGTATTTTATTCAATGGTATTTATAGTTAGGTGATCTTTCTATATGCCAATGGCTTACCTAACCTATAAATTAGGTGGTGGTCAATGTGGCAAACCTGGCAATTTTAGTCGGGGAACGAATCAGACAAATTCGAAAAGATAATAAAATAAGCCAAGAAAAACTCGGAGAAATGGCTCAATTACAAAGCTCATATATTGGTGGAGTTGAAAGAGGAGAAAGAAATATTTCGCTTGAAACATTAGAGAAAATTATTAAGGCATTTGATATGCATTACGCGGAGTTTTTTAATTTTAGAGATATTGGAAACCCAGACAAACTTGGTAAACAAGAGCTTCTTGAAGTTTTTGTTGGAGAACTATTAACAAATGATATCGAGCAAATCAGAAAAATATATGATATCTATAATATTGTGAATAATAAATAAGTGATCACCCCGTAGTTCTACACAATGTATAACTCATACAATATAACTAAAATCCTAGCCATTCAAATAGTCATTGGCATGGCTCGATGTATCTATTTAAGTACATTAAACGTCGACTTTACTTCATTGTTGTTTGCAGGAGAGCTTAGAAAAAAGAGGCTAGTAGTCATGATTCCCATGATCTACTGCCTCTTTTAATCTCACCTCTCTCTTACCGAAAGACCTCTATTAAGTGACGATTTGTGTTGTACGGTGTACCTTTACTTGTTTTTCTACCTGTCTCGGCAATCAATATCAGATTGTTTCTAGCTCTCGATGAGAGAACGTAAAGTAGCTTTTTTGATATTTCATTTTCATCTGTTTCACGTGAGAATATGTTATTCCAATGAGGTAGGTATCCCCATAATAAACAGAATCCTATAACCGTATCATATTCAAGCCCTTTACATTTATGAGAAGTGATAAAAGTTACTCCTCCCGTGTTAGTGAATCCATTTTTATACACAGAAATAGAATCTCCAATACCATTTCTTTTCTGCTTTTTGATGCACTTACTCTCGAATTCAGTTAATTCCACTTTGACATTAGAATATAAGTTAATATCGATATTTAACTTATCAAAAAAGTACATAAATCCTTCTTTTAGGTACTCTATGCCTAATACAGATGTAGAAGAAAATGAATTAGTGATTTTCAAGATCTTTTGAAGACTGAGAGTCGAAAGCGAAATGTGAGGTATTTTTTCTGTTAACGATTCGAGTAAATTATTTGCCCATCTTAGACGCAACACTACCTTATCTGGTGCAGGAGAAGATAAGAATAATTTTGCAAGATGATAAAACAAGTTATTATCATCTTTGCAAAGAGGGGAAAGTCCAGCAGCATCCAAAGGTATATTTGGATCTAATTGTTTTATAGATCTTGCTAAATTTATTAATTCCTGCCATCGAGGAGCTATCAAAGCAATTTCTTTATACGGTATACCCTTATTATTGTGTAATTCATAAATTGTATCCCTGATAAACTGCGCTAAATTCTCAACCGAAACATCCCTGATTAAGGAGATGTGTGAAGTCTCAGCTTTGTTCTTTCCTTTTGCCTCAATAGGGTCTCCATAAATTTGAAAATTTTTATATATATCAATAATTTGCTGAGTAGACCTATAATTGCCGTTCAGACTTTTCTCATGAACATTATAACCACCAATACAATCCATAATTTCTTGTCTAGTCTTTGAGATTCCTCCTAAGGTTTGATAGATACCTTGATTCGGATCTCCTACAATCAATAGTTTTGTTTTATTATCACGAACTTTTATAATTTCTCCTACTATCAAGTACTGTAATTCCTGTGTATCTTGATACTCATCAATAAGAATCCATTTAAAAATGGTTGATAAGTTTTTCGCTATCGAAGGATTATCAATTAATATTTTATAGGAGTAATACAATATCAAGTCATAATCCACTAGTCGTTCTGTTTTTAATTTGCGATCATATTCTATAAGAATTAACTCATTTTCATCGTTAAGATTAATCAAATCTCCATTTTGATTACGTCGAGTATTAAATTCTATATTTCTCAAGCCTGATATATCTAATATATTATTTTTGATTTCTTCGACATCGTCTTCATCCAAGAAAGTATAACCATATTTAAGTTCTTCTAGAACATGAGAAAAAGGCCTAATTATCCAATTTGTACAGAAGGAATGTATAGTCCCCCCCCAATAAAAATGGTCATCAGCACAATTAGCCTCTAGTCTTAACGCTATCTCTTCTGCAGCTAAATTTGTATATGTAATCGCTGCGACTTTCTCATTCTTCTTTAGCTTCATCCCCTCATAAATCAACTTGGCTACAAGTGTTCTTGTCTTTCCACTACCGGGACAAGCAATAACAAGCAAATTGTCATTATATTCTACAATTTCTTTTTGTTCTGTGCTTAAATTATTCAGGAGAAACAAACTATTCCCTCCTCATAGCAATAAACTTAGTTATAATACTATCTTTATACAGTGAACTAAATGAATCTATAATTTCATTTTTAGCTGGGTTCTCACCGTAAAGTAATTTAACTGTCTCATAAAAGCTTATATACTCATCACCCAAATGATAGTTTATAATTGAAATTAAATGATCTGTATTTAAGGAGGCAACAAACGCTAATGCCTCAAGTAAATAATCAGGAATTATTACCTTCTTATCTAATCGTGCAGCAATGGCTAAGGCTAACCACCCTTTACCTTCCTTATTTGCTAAACGCAAAATTTCTTTTCCGTAAATACTGATATCTAAGCTATTTATTTTTTCAACAGAGCTGTCTTGATCGGTCTTACGTTTGTAAATATCCTTTCGTATTACTGCTTCTAGTATGTTTTTATTTCCTTGCTTGATAAATTCCACTTCAAAGGTGTTAGTTGCATAAAAAACTGAGATGTAACTATTATCTTGACAAAACTCATCTAGTTTTTGTTTGCGATCTATCCCCGACTCTTGCGATTGTTTGCATTTTTTTTGAAATTCTTTATCCACATACACTTCGTCATCTAATGGTACGATTGATAAATCATTATCTGTGACAATTGCGCATTTTCTTCTGATACGTTCATCCGAAAAAAGAACCGCTATATTAGTAAATTGTGTGCTTCCGACGTTAATTAGACTAACTCCTATTTCATCGAGCGTTATCCCAAATACCTTCTTTACCATTTCAGGGATAAGTATTAATTCAGCATCCCCCTCAACCAAAATCACCGACTTTGCGAACAGCAATGTCGATCTCGTGGCATCTAAATAACGTTCAATCCTTTTTACATCATTTATATGCAATCCACTACTTGGTTGAGAAACCTCACAACAATTATTTTCAATATAAACTATATTTACTGAAGCAAGTGAACACGATGATGAAATATGGCTTGAATGAGTAGTTAATATGATTTGTGTATTTTCATGGCTATGATATTTTTGAAATAAGGTTTTTTGAATATGATTGTGTAAGTGAGCCTCTGGCTCTTCTATAAGTAAAAAATGAGCTGCTTTATTTTGTTCGTGATCGAGCCGATTATACTCCTCAAGTTTCAAAGCTAGATAAAGCAAATTAGCTCCACCCAGACTCATCTCATACAAATCTCCAATGTATTCTTCACCCGCAAGTTCTCCTGCTTTAATATTCAAGGCTTTTAGAGTGTGTTTAAAATCATCTGATAAGTTTGAGTTAATTTCAATTCGAGGCGCATATGTATGGCCAACTGTTTTATGTAATGATTGAGAAACTCCAGTTGCCAGTTCTCTAATCTCAGGTAAATTTGTTATATGCCAATTCAAATCTTTTATCGTAGTACTGACAGTTTCAGTGCTTGATTCATTAATGTTTAAGTTGCTTAACAGTCTAAGTAGCGGTGAAGTTCTTGGATTTTTCAAATCCCCGATAACATCTCTAAGAGCTTTAGCGTATGTACATGCAAAATCGTTTTTAAAAACGTACTGGTTCGCCGGTGTGCCTAGAAGGCTACTATCTTCTTCATCTGGATTAGGAAATATGTATCTAGAGAAATCCCCAACTAGAGTTGTATATACTTCATCTTGGCTGAAATCTGCTAATCCTCTTCCATACAAAACCGACTCATACTGATTAATTTTTAAAGATGATAGGTAATCTGAAAACTGCTCTTCTTCTGCTAATTCTTGACTCATTTCAAATAACTTTTTACGAACTTCATATTTAGGTCTAAAATAAAGATTTAATGAACCACTATTATTAATAGTATGAGTTCCCTGAAAAACAAGGGCTTGTGATGAATCGTCATTAGTGAGGTTATCGAAATGTATACTGATGACGATCCAATGTCCCCGCCAATTCAAAAGAGAACGATTAAAATCCGTATCGAGCAGGTTAGTTGATGATCTTGGCAAACTATCATCAATAATGAGTCTGAGTGCAAACAGGGCATTTGTTTTTCCTGATCCATTAGCACCAATTATTGTATTAACACCTTCATTAAAAATAAAATTAGCTTTCTGAAAGTTCCTGAAGTTCCTTATTCTCAGACTGGATATATGCATAATAGACCCTCCTCTTGTTGTATATGCACTATTACTTTTCAAAACCAATACATAATACCTACACAATACGTACTTCTATTAGGAAATTCTACCATAATCCTTAGTTACTATATATATCCATTATACGACAAAGAGGACAGCAAGTGCTGCCCTTAAAATATGAATGTATTTATTATTGTGTCACAATCCAAAGAGACTGTAGAATAATTATTGTTTTCAGTTGTTTTAGTATATGTACATTACATAGTATTTTGTACATATGTAGATAAAGTTATTTAACTACACTCAATCGATTTATCACTACCTACCCGACAGCATTACCCCAGATACTCCCCTTTAGCTTAATGAAAACGGAAGCCGATTATCTGGTCGGCTCCTATTCAACTCTATTATTTAACTAATCTCTGGAAAACGAATCATAACGGTCGTACCACACCCTACCCCGCTGCTAATGTGGACAGAACCTTGATGTTGATCAACGATCCAACGCGCAATCGATAGCCCTAGACCCGCTCCATGATCCCCTCTATTTCTAGAGGAATCTCCTTTGTAAAAGCGATTAAAGATGAGTGGCAATTCGTGTTCCGAAATACCCACTCCGTTATCCTTGATGGTTACGAGAACTGATTTCCCCTGCCTAATACACTCAAGATCGATTTGCCCATCCGACTGTGTAAATTTAATAGCATTGTCCAACAAAATCATGAACAATTGTATGAGACGATCCTCATCTCCATTTATGAGAAATTCCGGGCCTTCGACATGAAGCTGTAACCGCAACTGCTTGTAATCCATTATCGGTTCCATATTTTTTGCAATCTCTTTAATAATCCCGTCAACTCGCACAGGGTTGTATAAGATGACTTCCTCATGAGAATCGCCTCTTGTCAGAAGAAGCAGCCCGTCTACCATGTTGCTCATTCTTTTGGTTTCTTTCAGAATGGCTGAAATTGGAGCGCTTTCTTCCTCAATCGTATGATCGGGATGGCGTAACAAGATTTGCGTTTGCCCTCGGACGACCGAAAGCGGACTCCTCAACTCGTGAGAGGCATCTGCAACGAATTGCTGCTGCTTGTCCCAAGCCTTCTGAATCGGAATGAGCGCCCGTCTAGCCAATGCGTAACCTGAGATGATAGATAATAACGCGCCGATGCCGATTCCGATACTAATACTCCATAATAACCGATTCAAATAATACATCTCGGCAGAAATTTCCGTAAATATCTGAACTGTTTTTAAAGGTGTGTTAGACAGCTCCTCGACTACTGGCAAATTGCCTTGATAGGGTCTGCTCACGAATCGATAGGTTTTCTTACCCACGCGTATCGACTCGGGTCCCATGTGGTTTTGTTTTTCCCGAAGCATTGAACTCAATAGAATATATGGCCATTTATAATATACGCTTTGAATCAAGGTACCGTTGGAATCCCAATAAAATGCCATCATAAAACGTTCCGGATCCTTCGAATCAATGCTAGTGACTTTCTCCCCGTTATTTAGAGAAGTTTGATACATGTTGTCAATATTAAACACCAGCTGACGGTCAATGTCGGAATAGATCCGATAGCGAGCCAGCCCGTATAACGCTCCCCCCAGCATGATGAGCAAGCAAAATACGACCGTGCTGTTCCATATCGTCATTCGTACTAGCGTGCGTTTAATCATACCGGGGTCTGCTCTCCTTTTATTTGGCGGATTTGATGTATTGATTCACTTGCTGCTCCAATATCGGAAATGGCATATTACCGTTTCGAAGAAGAACGGAATGAAATGCCTTGATATCGAAGCTATCCCCGAGTTCGCTTTCCGCCTTCTCTCGAAGGGATTGAAATTGCTCCGATCCGATTGCATAGTTTCCTTTTTGTCCCGGATAGGCAATGACACTGTCGATAAAAGCATCGTCCCCCATTCCGATGACACTCACCAGATACTCATTAGCTTGTTCTCTTGTCCACTTCAGCCCATGGATACCCGTATCTATCACGGTACCTATGGAAAGATTTGCCAAACGGATTAGTACCTTGTTCCGATCAAGCAAGCCCTTCTCCGCGCATAAGCTTTCCATATAGACCGCCCATCCCTCTACGTATCCATGCGTCATCGTTATTTTGCGGATTAATGGAATGGTTGGTTGATCATATTGAATCGAAAATTGAAAGTGATGTCCTGGAATACCCTCATGCAACGCAAGCATTTTAACCATTTCTTCGGAGGTCGGGTTTTCGAGCGGAATGACAAATCTCCCGCTCCTATCACCATCTATAGATAAGGGGATATACATTCCACCTGCCGACGCGAAAAGAGCCGAATACGGTCGCACATCTACTGGATGGTTCGGGATAAGCTCCTCTTCAAACCAATCGGACAAGTAGGGCGTGGCATCCGACAGACTGCTATTTAACGCTTGCAGTAATTCATCTCCGGTTAGGAATCTGGCTGCAGATGTGGTCTGTGCTTGACCCGAAGCCCCACTTCTTAGCTCCTTCACGATCTCTTCTACCTTGCGTTTAGCGATCTCGTGCATTTCCTGAGGACTGAGGTCCGTACCCGTAGTAAGTTTGAGCCTTGCAGAATAATACTCGCTGCCGCCCGGCTGACTCCAGATTCCTTGGCTCACGGGTGCTTGTTTCATAAGATCGTTCTCGATCATATCGGCAAGTTTGCCGTAAGAAGCCAGTACATGATCGGTTAGGGTTTGCGCTAACGCTTTTTTTAGCTTCTCCTCTTCGGAGAGATCGAGTTTTAACTCGGTTAATTTCTCTGCATATAAACTGTACAGAATCGTTTCTTCCGGTTCCGTATCTCGCAAATTGCTGTAACTCGTAAGCATTTCCTTAAGAAATTCAGAAGCAGGGACAATACCTTTCGCCCGTCTGTCTTGGATTCTATCTATGACATGCGCGACTTTATCCGAAAATCCGTTTAGCGCAACGATATAATTTTTTGCATCTGCTTGATTGCGAATCGGATAGTTGTTCGCGAAAAACGGCGGAAAAGTGGATAGGGAAAGGTAGTCATTCGTGTCCAAATCCCAATATTTATATACTTGCAGCTCCGCGCTCAGGTTCCATTTGAGGATATCGTAGGTGAGTTTGTCTTCCGGGGAAAGCTTGGTAGAATCATAGTCATTCAATTTTTTAAGAAAACCATTTCTCTCTTCGTTTAATTGTTCGTAATCGGCATCCGACAGGTCCGTAAGCTTAGTGGGATCCCATCGGATTCCCTCCACATTTTTCACGTCAAAATAAAGCTGTTTCTCAGGGTCATGCTTAAGCGTATCAATCGCCATCTTCTGAATCATGGTGCCGAAGTCCTCTGATTTATGTTGATCCGGCCATAACAAACCACCTACAGTCAGCAAGACAAGTAGTCCTGCTATCAATAAAATAGTCAATCTGGTGTTCTTAAACATCTGTCTTACAAGGTTCATGCATTAATCTCCCCTCTATAGAGTATAAGAAGAATATATAAGATGAACCTTTGATTTCCCTTTGAAAAACTACTCGTTTATTCTAAGTATGTAGCCCAAACCTCTTACGGTTTGAATATATTGATCGGCATGCCATGAAGACAGCTTCTTCCGAAGATAATGGACATAGAGCTCAACGATGCCAATTCCCGCTTCCGAATCGAGTCCCCAAATTCGGTTATAGATTTGCTCCTTCGTCACGATCTGCTCTTTATTCATGAGCAGGTACTCAAGCAGCTCATATTCCTTTTCTGTTAAAGTCAGCTCTTCTCCTGTGACCGTTATTGCTCGATTTCTAACTTGAATAGCAATCGGCCCGTAGCTAATCTGCTCTTCTTGATTAACCTTGCCATAACGGCGCATCAGCACTTTAGCTCTGACGATCAGCTCTGGAATCTCGAATGGCTTCACCACATAATCGTCCGCTCCGATCGTTAACCCCTTTACCCTGTCGTTTAATCCGTCTTTTGCCGTCAGACAAAGAATCGGGGTATCAACTCTTTGCTGCCTCAGCTCTTGGATGAACGTAAATCCATCAACCTTAGGCAGCATAATATCCAAAATAATTAAATCGAACTCGCCGTACAATGCGTGATGCAGGCCCTCTTCTCCGTTATGACACTCCGTAACTTTATGCCCTTCATCCTGCATAACTCTTGCAACTGTATACGATATTCCAATATCATCCTCTACGATCAACAGCTTCATAAGTTCCTCCATGGATGAACAAATATGGGATAGTGTAACATATTTTAATAGGTCTGTGAGTCTGTTACTAATAATATTTCCACTTACTCTTACCGGTCTAGCAATTCCTTGCCAGTATTTTTTTAAATACAACTAGATAATACCAATAATTATTTCGAATACACCATTAAAAGCAAACAAAACATCACAAGCCCTTCAAATTATCCTACCGGTTAGCTGATTGCATTAGCTGTAAACTTCAGTTAGATACTTATCTAATCGGGAATCGGCACATGTTCTTGTCCTTGGCTCGGGACAAGAACATGTACCGATAAAATAAAAAAGCCGCTAAATTAGCGACTTTCAATGGGAGCATGTTCTTGTCCCTCGACAATAACGTTCTTTAATCAGAGGACAAGTCCCCCGACAATTCTGTTAGCTGAACAATGGCAGCCGATCACGTTGGTTAGCTGCCTCCATTGTTTTATTGAGCTATCGTTTCCCGTTAGTCCAGTTCAGTAACCAACAATCTCTTCGCTTCGAAATGTATCCTGATAAGTGTGTCCAAAGTGATTTTTTTGCCATGAATTAAGAATTCTTCGAATCAATTACCCGTCATCTTATATTTCTCCTGCTGGTCAAACCATTTGAAAAATGCTTCTCCTGTCGGCTCCAACATACGATGAAGTGTGGGAGTGACGACAAACAATCCGCCTTCAAAATCTATCAGGCTGACAAGTGAATCCTCTGTTATCGAGACATCTATCCCTGTAACGTCCACATAAACCTCGTAATAGAAATCTTCCTCCGGAGCACCTCCGTTGTTATGCGCTCGAATTCGCAGATTAGATTGATCAATACCTTGCGATAATGTCCAAGCGATCATGACGTCAAATGCTTCTTTCTTTACTTGGTGCCAGTTCATCCCTTCGTGCCGACAGCCTTGTAATATGCTGCTCGGTAAGGTTGAAGTTCAATAATTTCTTTTGTTTCTGTTTTGACGGGTTCGATTGGGATGTAAATATCCATTTCATGCTTTTCAGGTGGTATACCGAGATGGGTAGCACAACGCATATCATAGTGTTCCATGATTGGACCGGGAGCTGTTTGAAACGACGAGCTTGGAAACCATTCCTTGAAAATATGGTCATACGTTCGTCCTATCGACTCCCCAACTGGTCCAATCGCTGTGAACCTGGCATATTTCGTTTTAGGGATGAGACGTGCTATGGTCCCTGACGGTACATGGTCTACGCTTGTCACTTCGATCCCGATAAAATAAGTGTACCCGCTTTCGTCTCGATCTACAGTCAGTGCATAATCAATTTCTTTTTCTGGCTCAACCCGCAAATGTGCGATATTGCCGAAAGTTTGTTGCCATTCATAGAAATACTGTTTCCACAGATCGGGCGAAGATACACCATCTTCAAATCGGCATTCTATCCCAATTAGTTTCATCGCTGGTTTTGTTACGATCATCGTATGTGGCTTGGTTTTTATCAAGGCTTCAGCTCCCTGTTGCTGCAGTGCGAGATTAACAGCGTGGAATGTAGGCAAAAGAAACCGTCCCCTCCGATAGTTTTCTGGTGTTATTCCATACACGCGTTTGAAAGCTCTTCCGAATACATCATGGGATTCGAAGCCGTAGTCATATGCGATCTCCGTTATTTTATCATTGCTATTCCTTAATCGTTCGGCAGCAAGATCTAATTTGCGACCGCGTACATATGACATGACGGTGAAGCCGGTGTACGCCTCAAACACACGCAAAAAATGTGACTTAGAGAAGCCGGCTAACGCTACAAGCGACTCACTCGGAATGTCTTCCTGCACATGCGATTCGATATAATTAAGTACGGATTGAATTCTTTGCTTATAGTCCATGGATGTGCACCTCCATGGCGTTCATTGTAGCATGGAGAACAATTGGTTTCTCGATGTTTTTTCTCATATCGGCGGAGAAACACGGTTAGTACGTAATCCTGCCCGTTAACTTAATGAAATTGCATGGAAACCCAGTTAGATACATATCTAATCGGTAATCGGCTCATGTCCTTGTCCATTTCGGCAATCGGTACAAGTTCTTGTCCTCGACTCGGGACAAGAACTTGTACCGATAAAACAAAAAAGCCGCTAAATTAGCGACTTTCTATGGGACTAGTTCTTGTCCCCCGACAGGATGACAAGAACTTGATACATTAATGACAAGAACTTGATAACATTCCCCACCCACCTCCGTATTACTCCAGGCGTACATAGTTCGTGTTACTGTGTAGCGATGCAAGAATATGATTGTAGTTAAGTTATTCGTTATAAAAAGAAACGGCCATCCGGGGAAGGATGGCCTTAAAACTTGCCGTTGATATCGCGGTGACTCTTATCATAAATATAATGCATTGTTACACTATCCTACCTGTTCGTATAATGAGGTCACCAGAACTTACTGGTCGACCTCCTTTTTGTGTGGTCATAAGATTGAGATGGCCGGAGATCGAACGTTTCTGCCCATGGGATTTGATCCCGAGAGCGATACCCAGGTGCAGTTCACTGTTGGGTGGCTGCCTTCGGCTATCGTGTCCAGTTAGCGTAATCACGATGGTTAAGTCCCTGCAGAGACATGGTCAATACGTAGCTGTTAAGACTAATGGTATCATTACGAATCAGTGACTAATCAATTCACCCAGATCTGGCGGACGACGAAAAAGTGTTGCCTGCTCGAAACTATAGGCGATGCTTATTAACGTGGGCTCACTGAAAGCCCTCCCGGAAAAGACAACACCAAATGGACCCTGCGTCGAATCTCCATCCGCATCAATTGTTCCTTTGGCTGAATAACCGGCGGGCACCGTTATAAGGGGATACCCTAATCTGGCAGCAATGTACATACCATCAATATCACCGGGTAGCATTAATGCATCTAAGCCGTGTTGATCGAGTGCATAGTCAATTCCTTGCGATACTGTCGGATGGTTATATTCTTGACGTTTAAGTTGATAGGTTGTCTCGTTTAGTGCATTTTGTTCCGAGCGAATCAGATTATCTTGGCCAAACTTCAATGAGGAAGCAGCGTGCTTCTGATTATAAGAAATCAATTCTTGAAGAGAATGCACGGGCATATCCGAGCTCAACTTCGATAAATAGTGATTCAGGCCTGTTTTGAATTCGTAGCAGATAACATCATTGTTCCATGGATGCTGTTCCAAATAGAGGTCCACAGGATCGATAACTGTAGCACCTTGCTCACGTAGAACATTAATGGCGGATTCCATGATTGAAAGTCTTTCTTCATCCAATGAATCATAGTAATGTCGGGGAATCCCAATGCGAGCTTTACGCAGAAAGTCTCGGTCGAGATAAGTTGTATAGTCTTGAGAAGTACGTTGCGGGCTAGTCCATGTTGCCTCATCGTTTTCGTCAAAACCGACGATTGCTCCAAGTAGAATCGCTGCATCAGTGACTGTCTTGGAAATTGGTCCTGGTGTATCCTGACTTATGGAGATTGGGATTATGCCGCTGCGGCTCGTAAGCCCTATAGTAGGCTTTATTCCAACGAGAAGATGTTGGCTGGCCGGCCCAATAATCGAACCTGCGGTTTCTGTTCCTATCGCTGCTGCTGCCAGGTCCGCAGCTAGTGCTGCAGCAGATCCTGAACTTGACCCGCTGACGAAGAGCTTGCCAGGTCCATATGGATTCAACACATATCCACCCCTAGAACTGAATCCAGCAGGCATACGGCTGGACATAAAATTCGACCCCTCGGTCATATTTGCCTTACCTAGAAGAACTGCGCCAGCAGCGCGGAGTTTTGCGGCAATAAACGAATCTTCAGGAGCAAACGACTCAGCCAATGCGATTGAACCAGCGCTCGTATGCATTCGGTCGTGTGTATCGATGTTATCCTTGAGCAGGATTGGTATTCCGTGAAGAGGCCCCCGACTACCTGTTGTTTTTAGCTCAAAATCGAGACTCCTTGCGATTTCAACCGCATCTGGATTAATCTCTAATACAGCATTGATCAAAGGATTATACCTATGAATTCTTTCGATATATGCTAGAACGAGGGCTTCGGAGGTACATTCACCCGTAGCCATTGCCTTTTGAATGCTGACCAAATCAGCGTCCTGAATCCAATCTTGCAAGTTGATGCTCATATATTAAGATACCCCCCAGTGATGGTAAATTATAGGACAATAATAATACGGTAACATTCTGTCTTACTACGTGTATAGGTAAAGTTTCGATATAATAAAAAAGTATCTTTGGGCATTGCAGGAGAGCTTATACATATCCGAACATCAATATTGTATCTAAAGAAAACTGCCCGTAAGCACAACGAGGCTACCGATCATGACGGCAGCCTCGTTTAAGTTAATTATTAAGTTATAGTTTCCCGTTAGCGTAATGATATTAATCTCAGTTATTCTTTGCGTTAAGGAAATCATCAATTAGTTCAATTAGATGGGGATTCTTTGTATGTCGACGATAAAAAAGAATTGATTTGGACCATATGGTCCTGTTTTCCTTTTGGATCGCTGTACGTTCTCTATCTTTTTCAAGACAAGTTATTTGTTCTGAAGACATAATATGTACTTCCATTCCGTCAACAAAGAAGTTGAATTGCCAAAACCCGCCTTTATTTATTGGACTAGGATTATATTTTTGAAATAACTTGTGGGCAATCTCAAAGTAATCCCACTGAATCATAATATCTAGATCATCCATTTCAAAATCTTCAATACCATGTACAAAAAGTGAAGTTGAAGCATCGAAGCTATACGGAACATTTCCATCATCAAGGTCTTTAACGACTCTAAAAACTAATTCCCACCACTTATTTGACAATGCATGATCCATTTCAACTCCCCTATTCGTTAAATTAAGCCAATCAATGAAGGCCTCCTCAGTTACCTGTATTCTCGAACTTTGTTGCGTAATCCTGCCCGTTAGCTGAACAAAAGCAGCCAATCCACGTTGAACGGCTGCCTTCTAGGTTTTTATTGAGCTATCGTTTCCCGTTAGTTCAATGAATGATTAACAACATGAAAACCAGTCACTTTGTATCCGTCAAAATTAGCTTTAAAAGTAATTTGAACTATACCCGAGTAAGAATTTGTAATAACTCGTCCCACTAGTATGAACTCATGTTGAGGATAAGAGTTCGATTTCCTCAAAGGTAAGATATGCTGTCTATCGATGAGAAAGTTACTAGCATACTCTTTCCTAAGTACGTCCATGATCTTTGGACGAAGTTCAAAAATAAGAACTTCTTCCAAGCTCTTATGTTGAAAGTCGACATTATTCATAGTTGGCGACTCATCGCTGTATGCATCAACACCATCCAATATTGTAAAGTTGATTACCCCTATGGCCCAAATCAAAATAATACATCTCCACCACATGAGAAATATCCTCCATTATTTTTGGCTATTTTGCCCATACAGTTTCAAACTATACTGCCCGTTAGTTGAACAAAAGCAGCCGATCCACGTTGATCGGCTGCCTTCTTATTTTTATTGAGCTATCGTTTCCCGTTAGTTTACACTAATGCGATTTTGTTTTCACTATTCGTATTACCATCTACATTGCTTTAGGCTTTCCCTTTCTGGTACATTGCTTTTTTTTCTAACTTTAATGATTTTTATTCCGTTCTCAGGTGTATCGATTAATGTGAAAGTGATTCTTTCATATGAAGGAGCGTGATGTCCTGAATAGTTTAATGCACTTGCAATAACTAAATGTCTTCGTGTATTGCGGTTAATTCGCTCAACGCTATCTATCCTTGGACACATTATAAAATCCGGAAAGTCCTTCTCGATTACAGAAAAGTATCTTGTATACAATGTTTCCTCCAGAAGTTCTTCTTTAGTTGGTCCAACAGGTTCATACTTCCAGCCTACAATGATCCAATCATAAAGCTCTTGCGAAGTTAATCGGATTTTATTTTTGTTCTTTGTAAGTACAATTTCACCATCAACGGCAGTGCATCTCTTGATAAGATGACCCTTACATTTATACGCTGGCTCTAAAGTTATTAGATCACCGTTGATCATGTTTATTTTTAAAAGTAATGGAACTTTATCAGCTTCTAACTCAGTTGCCTGTTCGCTTGGACTTGAAGTATTAATCCAATTAATAACCCTTCGAATAATCCTTTCATCATATCCATCTGTCATTCTGAAAATCCTTGAATTATCTGTTCCCTTTAAACGAATTACTTGTATTGACGAAACTTCACTATCAGTTAGTTTTATTAAATTTGTTCCGTCACTAGCTTCTGCTAATAAATGTGTTGAGGAAATTATTCCAATAAGCAAAAGGAACACAGTTAGTTTCGTTTTCTTCAATTTTCATCACCTATGGATAACCTCACCATTTTTTTGGAAAAGTATGTACCCATAATTCAAACGTTTCATTGAACTATCCTGCCCGTTAGCTTAATGAAATTGCATGGGAACATAGTAAGTACTTATCTAATCGGGAATCGGCTCATGTTCTTGTCCATTACGGCAATCGGTACAAGTTCTTGTCCTCGACTCGGGACAAGAACTTGTACCGATAAAACAAAAAAGCCGCTAAAATAGCGACTCTCAATGGGAACAAGATCTTGTCCCGCGACATTTTTAGAGTCTTCCCTATTGCGGATCTGCCATAATCTATTAAATTCTTCTATAACAGCTTGAGCTGAGATTCCAGATCAATAATGCAGTTGAACTATCTTTCGCATTAGTCATATCGATCCGGCACATATATCGGTGAATACCAACCGCCTGTTCAATCAACCGCAGGGTATTCCGCAGCTCGTCTATAATGACGTCGGCATCGAAAAACATTTATAAAAATTCTCTTCCTTAAAAATATTGGGCAACTATAAGACCAACAATAATAACAATGATTAATACTAAAGTGCCTTTCCAACCTAAACTACCTACTAAATCGACTAAACTACCATACTGAGCCCTATCAATTCCGTCTTTCATATGACCAAATGGATTATTTTTCAATTCTTCTTGTCTTAGTCTTTCTCTTGTTCTTTCAGGAGTTTCATTATCTTTGCTCATTATTTACCCCCTAGGTAAATAATTTTAATTAGATATCCAATACTACTATATTGATGAAGTAATATAATTATAACATTATTATGTTATTTAATAGGAATTAATTGTGAAATTGCATGGAAACATGATTAGATATTCATCTAATCGGTAATCGGCTCATGTTCTTGTCCTTTCAGCGACTTTCTATGGGACCAAAATCTACTTCGAAATAAATGTTTGGTGTTTGATTATGAACTCAGGTTTCGTTAAATACGCCATGTAATTTACCGCTCCATTAAAGCCCAAATATGCCTGATAGCGGGTGCGAATAGCGGGGTGTTCAATGAAATCAAGAACTTTATCCTTCGCCACCCAGCGACTATCGGTTGTTTCCTCAGTAACAGCTAATAACTCCCCACCAACAGGTTTACATACGAAATCAAACCCAACTTGCGTAGGAACATCAGTCACACCATCATACCATTTAAAAATCCCTGTATTTGAATAGACACCAATTAAGTAGCTAACCGTAGTGTCAATTCCACTTTCCTCTTTGATTTCGCGAATCAAACCATCTATCAGATTTTCTCCAACTTCCACTTGTCCACCAGGGTATACCCAACCACCGTCACGAGTTTTTACTAAAAGTATATTTCCTTGCCCATCTTCTACAAATCCACCTGTGGCAATGATATGCGTTGGAAATGGCATATTACGACCTCCTTATGCAGTAATGTTTGTATATTTATTCCACAGCCTTCTCGCACTACCCTGCCCGTTAGCTTAATGAAATTGCATGGAAACATAGTTAGATACTTATCTAATCGGTAATCGGCTCATGTTCTTGTCCATTACGGCAATCGGTACAAGTTCTTGTCCTTGGCTCGGGACAAGAACTTGTACCGATAAAATAAAAAAGCCGCTATTATAGCGACTTTCAATGGGACCATGTTTTTGTCCCTCGACAGTTTGTGTTGTGGCATATAGCTTTTACATTCCGACAACATCGGTCGCCCATTCCATCGCATAATGCTGAGACCTTGATTAGGGTAACAATTGTCAACTGCTGCTGCTCCTGCCTCGTGAGCAAAAACTGCTATTCCGACTTACCACTTTAGCCTCTGCTACTTGTGATTGAGCCAATGTCTCAACGTGAAACATATCATTGTCGATCTTCATGGGACCTCCCTTTTCAGCAATTATGTTAGAAACCGGCTCGCAAATAGCCTCACAACTTAATGTCACCCATTTTGGCAATCGCCGTTCCCCCACATATGACTTCTTCATAAATTATGATTAATTTTATTTCTGAGGAGATGTGAAGATGAAAAAAGGAAAGCACTCACTCAAGAAAGCACACCTTTCACAAACCACCGATCGTTTTCAGCATCGGATGTCTGGCAACACTTCCATTAATGTTGGACATCGACATCGCTATTCGGGTATAACTGGAGCAGCAATCAATGGTCAAGGACCTCGTCACTTCCATCGGTTCCGTCAAATGACTCAATTCGCGGATGGTCATAGACATCTTCTTTCTGGCAGAACGAGTGTGCCGATTCGAGTAAGCGGTTCTACACTTCATCGTCACGGGATTATTATTGAAAACATTAAGCGCATGTAAATATCCTGCCCTTTAGCTATTGAGATTGCATGGAAACATAGTTAGATACTTATCTAATCGGTAATCGGACTATGTTCTTGTCCATTACGGCAATGGGTACACGTTCTTGTCCCGAGCCAAGGACAAGAACGTGTACCGATAAAATAAAAAAGCCGCATTTTTAGCGACATTCAATGGGACTATGTTTTTATCCACCGACATCTATATATCCTCTGACGGATGACAAGAACTTGATAACATTCCCCACCCTTCTTGACTTTCATAGGATACTGTTGGTACAAGCCTGAGTAATTGAGTTAATCTATCCTACCGGTTAGCTTAAAAAGGGAACTGATCACTCTGATCAGCTGCCTACTTTACTTTATTTAACTATCGTTCCCCGTTAGTTGATCCAGTACCTTATCTGGCATCGATAAAAATATAGCTTGTTCACCATGAACATTCAATATCATGATATACACTCGAAGATATTTCAATATAAATTACGAGACAAAGAACAAAATTCAAACCATAAAAAATCCGCGTAAAACGCGGACTTAAATGGATATGTATGATCTTTCCTCTAACAAAAATACTATGCAAGTGGCAATAAACTTTCCTATCTATTATTGAGCCCGCTATCGTCCTTAGTCGTGCGATTGTAGACGACGGTTTCTTTGGTGCCGTCCGCGTATTCCAGGTCAACTTCGTCGATACGTATTGAATCCAAAGCACCTTGATACGTGAAGAGCTCAAACACACCGAGTTCTAACCCCGGTATGACCGGACCGACATATTGAAGATTGAATGAGTTCTTTCCGGAGTGCTCATCATACGAAGGGTCTCCTACGGGATTAAATGTGCTGACCTTCACGGTATAGTAGTTGATCGTTTTGCCGGTCAAATTATCGACGAGCCACGTCAGCGTGATACCGTTCGCTGAATTGACACTGTATCTGAACTCTCTTGGGTCGCTGAAACGATTCTCCGCTGTCACTCGGGTAGCTTCGGGTTCGTCGTTGGCCGTTTCGTTACCTCCTTGATTCTGAGCCGTGGAAATCGTTGCGCCTTTTTCGCCATCTCCGTTGGAAGGTTCGTTTTCGGCATCCACTGTTTGCCCAGCTTTAACTATAGTTGGTTCACTCCGACTATAACCCAAGTCTTCCGCGAAATACACACCGCAGCTGAACGCGATGATAATAGATATTAGAAAAGATAAAAAGATATTCAATTTTTTAGCCATGCTGATGTCCTCGCCTTTTCCGTTATTTGTTTTATAATAACAGATCTAGGTCCAATAGGACAGACAGAAAGTAGTAATATCGAACTATGATTATATAGTAAGACCTAACTCGCAACTCCTTGTTCCTTCTTCTTACATGGAATTCCTGCGAATCGTGAATTGTCCTCTTCCATATCTCCATAATGCCCATGTGTATAAAGAAGCATGGCATTTGCAGGGCTCTCTACTTGTAGGGTTGGTTTATCCTGCTATTTTCCGCCTACACTTCGAATTTCCAGCACTCTAGTGATTTGATTAAAGTTCAAAACAAACCTCCTGCCGGATGTGAAGCCAAAAAATGCGGCAGTTCTACGACTCGTTTCAAATCCATCACTAAATTCCGCTTCACCCTCTGTGAAAAGTCGAGCCTTCATTTTCTTTTCTAGGCCGGCCCTTCTTACCGTTAGTACAGTATTGTCTGCAGGCAAATTGAGTGCGTTGCTAATGAGCCCAGCAGCCAAAAATACATTGTCTCTATTAACATCGACTTGTTCAATGCTGAACGGCGCGGTGGTCTGAGTTCTTCTAAGACTTATGGTTAAAACATTCGTATTTGGGTCAAATTCCAATGTATACAAAAATCAGCGATTAACCAGTCCAAACATTCTTGCGGTTGACGGACTGACATCCAAAAAATTGTTAAACTGTTCTCCTGGACAATTTTGTCCGGCTTCGGCATTTATGGTGACACGTTTTCTTACTGATCTTCTTTGGAATATCGCAGAGATTCCATTAGGAATTTGAAGTAGTGAACTACCGCCTTGAGCACATCCGTCTACAAAAACTACGTTATTCGGAACCGATCTGTTAATCCTTACGATAACTGTTCCCCTGACCAATATAATCATCCTTTCCCGTTGATCCTTTTGAATGAAAATTGGTTGGATAACCACCATGGCATATTATGCAAATCAAACAGCGTGTGTTCTAGTTGACAAGAGCTTGATATCATAAATGACAAGAACTTGAAATCCATTCCCTCCATCCCTCGAATCCGGGATTAAGTAATTGTCATCGGCGCTGACGTCAGCAACTCCCGAGAACCGGAATGTTTGTAACACAAAACTACCTTAACTGCCCGTTAGCGCAACGCGGCTGCCGAACTAAGCTTGGCAGCCGCGTTTTAGTTATTTATTAAACTATAGTTTCCCGTTAGTTCAATGGAAAAAGGTCACCCTACCCCACTGTAGACAGTATCTGTAGCAAAGTTCCGTAGTCTTGTTCGATTCGTGGCATCTACTTGTAAATCGTATATGGTTCACTACGGACGGACTCCCCAGTGTAAATTAATTGTTAATCACTCATCAAATGTCTGGAATAATAACGGCTCTCCGTTTATGTATGCTCTCAATATGGACTGAGCATACGACTGCTCTTCGATCAGACCTTCCGTCTCCAACTCGTTCTCCGCATGGAAACTGTAGGCTTCGATGATTGCCATGATGAAGAAGCACTCCAGCATCGAAATCGTATTTTCGCTCAATTGTCTGACCTTCACATAGCCTTCGATAAAAAGTTTTCTTTGATGTGGCCGAAGTCCCATGACCGCTTGCGCTATATCATAAATATGGTAGCCAAAGCCGCATCTACCGAAATCAATAGCAAACGGTCGATCGTCACAAAACACGATATTCCCATTATGCAGGTCTGCATGAATAATCCCGTAATTTTGTGCATGAGGTGTGAAGGTGTGGATTTGATCTGCAACTTTAGCAGAAGCTTCTGTATACAACTGGAAAGCTTCTTCTGTTATGAAATGATTATGATGCTGCTGTAAATGCACCCAATCCCGGTTAAAGCTCTCTCTTCCCCAAGTTGTACGAGTAAAAGTGTTACTGGGAACAAAATCAACGCTCGCTCCGTGAAGGTCCGCCATCAATTTCCCCATCGCTCGAATATTATCCTCGGTAAGTACTTTTTTATCTAAACGATCCCCTTCGATCCATCTCATCAAGGTCGCATAATACTCCGCATTCCCATCCGTTGTAGCAACGGTAATAAACTCACCATTTCGATTTAGTACACCATCAGGTACAATAAGCCCCTTACTTCTTAAATGGGCTAACCACTCCAGTTCTGAAATCACTTCAGCATAAGATTTATTCCATGTATGAATTCGCAGTAAATAGGATTCTCCCTCACTACTCTGAATACGAAAAGTCACATGTTCAGAAACTTGGATGAAATGGATTAAACTCCAGTCAACATCATAGTTTTGCAAAGCATATAGCGCTGCTTGTTTCGTTTGATTAAGCGTAAGTCGGCGATTGATATCTGTATCCATCTGAAAACCGCTGTTCATGTCGTTTCCCCTTAATAGTTAAATGAGTTTTAGTTATTACATCGATATGGCATTGTTCTTTCTTGTTCTGGTGAATAAATTTCGTAAGTACCTTTATTCATTTCGTCCTTCGTCCAGTCTGTAGTGATTTTTGATAAGCTTTATATCACAGCGCTCTTTTTCAAGGCTTAGTTATCCAAAGAGATTTCATTTTTTTATAACTATCCACATGTTACCACATATTGGAACTATCCTGCCCGTTAGCTTAATGAACTTGAGCAGTCAAATATAGTTAAATGCTTATCTAATCGGTAATCGGAACATGTTCTTGTTCACCGACAATTGAAGATCAAAGCTTGCAATACCCCTTCTCCTGAATTCAGGAAAAACGCTTAAATCATTAATCTCGGGGATGTTCTTATCTCTGAAGAATGGATAACTAGAATTAAGCAGTAGATGACAACAACCCGCTAATACCCATCAAAGAAAACCATCAAGGTTATTCGGTCTCCTGCTTTATTCTCTGCCAATCAGTTAAAAAAATAATCGCTGGAGGTATACCATGGATAATTACGCGCAAATTCTGTATCTAATAATATAGCTTTTTTATCATCTGAGAGTTGTTTTATGGTAATCTGATTAGTCATCTTGATACCTCTTTCGTGTGATTTCAGCTAACGACTTACAGGTTTTAAACTTGAATTACGCTTTACAACTAAGCCTTAGCAATGAAATATTCGTGAAACAGATGAAAATTCCTTTTTTATCCTGCCGTAAGCGCAACGCTTATAGCCAGTCTACAACTTTATTTTCACGGTGCGTCCCCCTAAACCGGTTAAGATATCATTTTTAACCTGCTCTATAAATTCACGGCCACATAAATTTTCAATTGTGCTTGAAGCCACTTCTAGAAGGAGAGTTAGACTAGCATCGTCTATTGGACTTTGAAAAAACGATCTAGCTGTTTGCAGATTGGTCAACATCTGAATCGCCACACTCTTTTTCATCATCTTTTTGCTCAAGCGAAGCTAAGTATTCTTGGTAAGCTTTCTCAGCATTCTTTTTTCCCTGAACATGTTCGCCGTTAGGGAGCCGATATACGCTTTTTGATACAAGTTCGATACCTTCGATAATTTCCGCATTCTCATTTTCTGCGTGGATGAGCGCGGCTATCCCGGACGATGCATCGCTTTCCGTTCCATTCGTTAATAAGATGATTGGGTCAGATGGCAGCGTGATGGACGCCAATACCTTGTAATCGCTGCAGATTCTGGTCCGGGCGCTGACGCAGGCCATTCCGGAGAAATACTGAGCCTTGTCGATCTCAACATTGTTCAATCGACGGTTGAATTAGTATTGGCAGATGCATATATATTATGGTAATATCTAGTAAATACGAGATTGGGGGGGAAATGATTGAGATTAGGGCGCCAGCTTTTTATCTTATTTACCATTCTCATTTTATGCGGATGCAGCAGCGGACAGGATTTGGTGAAAATAGCGAAGGAGGATCTTGGAATTGTAAGCATCGCTGACGGTCGGAAGGTTTACTACGGAATGAAACGCGCCGACGTGGAAAGCGTACTAGGGCAAGGGAAAGAAGCTGAAAGAGGCGTGATCAAATACGATTCCGGTGTGGAACTGTTTTATCGGGATGACGAGGTAGCGGCCATCATCATGGAGGAAGAAGCGAAAGGAATTTATAAAACGGCCCAAAATGCAGAGATCGGGATGTCGAAAGACGAAATCGAGCAAATCTATGGAACCATTCATATGCCGTCAAAGAAGGAACTACCTCTGACTTATGTCTATAATATGAAAAAGGGCGTTTTTCTGGAAGAGATCTCCCACAGCACCGAAGAAGAGGCGAAAAATTTGCTACTGATCATTGCATCCGTCGATAAAAACAGCTTACGCACTGATATGTTCTTCATATACGACAGTTATTATCTGGGATATGCTAAGTGAGGAAATAGTGAAATACGAGGGGACATTCCTCATGATCAATGATAATGATTTTGACCAAGGACGATACACCACATAGTTAAGCAGGCTGCAAAGGCCTGCTTACTTTTATTACATGAATTGATGACGCAGCTGAAGGAGCAGCCACCAGTAGGGAAATGTGGCGCCCGCGCGCCGAACGTCTGCTGTCCAGTGAAAATAAAGTATTTTCTTAGTGTTTAGGTTAAAGTAAGTCCCCTGGTTAAGAACTACATGCTACCCGCGTAGGTTCTTTAATTAGTAATTGGAAATGGAATATAATGAGGAGGACGTAGCCCAAGCGAAGGCGCGGGAGCGTCCTTTTTATTGAACTAACGGGCAGTTTTCTTGAGCAAGTTGTTGACTAAGGTGACGGGAAAGAGTAATATTTAACCAATATCCGTAAATCAATGATGGAACAAAAGTAAATCATTAAACTCTTCACAGGAAAGGGTTTCATGACTGAGAAAACCCTAGAGTACTGATTGAAAATGCCAGTTCCAGAGTATGACTAATACCCATCGTTTTGACCCGTTATAGTCAATTAAGGTGGCTGTGTGAAAATACAGCAACCTGGGTGGTACCGCGATTAATATCGTCCCAGAGCATTTTGCTTTGGGGCGTTTTTTATTTTGGGAGGAGTCTATATGATATTAGAAAAAGTTATAAATAGAATTGTAATACAAAGTGAATATAAGGATTTTGTTGATAAGTATATAGATAATATACTTACCGAATTTAAAGGTAAGATTCATAGCATTTATATGTGTGGCTCGATTCCAAAAGGAACTGCTAAACCTTTTAAGTCAGATGCAGACTTTACTATTGTATGTGTAAATCCCAAAGATATTGATTACGAAAGATTGTCAAATATTAAAGACAGGCTTTTGGAAGAATATCCAGTAGTAACTAAGATTGATACGACAATTTGCTCGATTGACGATGTATTAAGTAAACCAAATGATTGGGGTTTTTGGGTAAAGATCATTTGTGTTTGTATATATGGTGATGACGTTGGTGAAAAAGTACCACCGATAATTATTTCTCCAGAGTTCATTTTAGACTTAAATGCAGAGACCAAGAAGGAAGTAGATCGTAGACATCGTTTACTTTCTAATGCTAGTGATAACACAATGAAAACTAGATTAATTAAAGGTTACTCTAAGAGATTAATTCGTGCATTATACTCTTTGGTTTTAGAAGATACAGGTGTATGGCAAGATGACATTATTAAGATGAAGAATGACATATTAAACTATTGTGAGATTGACACCGCTTTAGTTGATTATCTGTATGCTTGTTACTTGGATAGTAATGTACTTGTTGAAGAGTTTCTGGGAATTGCAGATGAAGTATATAGCTATTTTGAGAACTCCTTAAATGCAATGGCTGTCCGGGTCACTCAGAGAAGCGAGTGACCACATCCAGCCCCCTAAGCCCGTCGGGACGTCACTGGTAGCATGTTTTGAAACAAGAGACAGCTTCGAGGTTTCGTCAAGTATTTTTATTAGTACACTATGTCGCATTAACTCAACTGCTTGTAATCCCATATTAATCGCCTTGCTTTCAATGCTTAAAACTTCTGCTTTAGGATCTATAAATTTCTTCACAGTCTCTTGTACCAATTTTAGGACATTATTATTTATTAACGTCAAGTTACTCACCCACTCATTTAATACTTTACCGAATTATACCGCAGTTCTAAGCTTTAGTGTGAATAAGAGTTCTATACACTTGTTCCACTAACCTGCCCGTTAGCTTAATGAATTGCATGGAAACATAGTTAGATACTTATCTAATCGGTAATCGGCTCATGTTCTTGTCCATTACGGTAATCGGTACAAGTTCTTGTCCTCGACTCGGGACATGAACTTGTACCGATAAAACAAAAAAGCCGTTAAATTAGCGACTTTCAATGGGATTATGTTCTTGTCCCCCGACATTTCGATATCACTAAATAAACACCATTTTTTATCGGAAAAAATATAAGTTAAAAAAACACACAGCCGGCTTGTAGATGCCTTTTACGAGGGTCAAGGTGGTGGTCAATTCGTTGATTTCCTTAAAATGCTGATAGCAAACCGCCCTAACGTGGAGATTCAAGATGAAATTCAAGGTATTGTTGAAACCTTGGATGAACTCGTTCAGTCTCTTCCAGTTAATAAACAAGAATTCCTTACCGGTAAGGAAGCTTAGCAACAATACGGACTAAAGGCTGATCTGCCGTAAAATAAAAGAATGCTCTTGGATCGTTAAGCTAACTGGCAGTTTTGCGACAAAACACAGCATGTACAACTTAAAGCAAACACTAGCCCTCAACAGCGCGGTCCTCTTAGGCCGCGTCTTTTGCATTTATTTCCTCCATAATGAACGACAAAATAAATTATACCCGGGTAATATTGATTTTTTATTTTTACCCGGGTATAATTGGTGATGCAATCAGAGAGGAGGTCAGCATGAGTAATGCCCTAACGCACTTTTACTGCACGGCATTTTTGGGTGTGGGAGTCGTCACCAGTGGTTCATTACAGCACGTTGTTACTACAGTGAAGGAAGCTCTGGATGACAGAGACCTCACACAGCTGCTTATATTTGACGATTCCACAGGGAAGCCAATAGATGTTGATTTTCGTGGGAAGACAGAAGATGTGCTCAAACGATTAGGAGAACAGTTTGGTGACCTACCCGGTACGGAAGTGAATCACCAGCCTATACGGCGGGTCGGTCGACCCAAGCTGGGGGTTGTATCCGGTGAGGTTACGTTATTGCCACGGCATTGGGAATGGCTCAAGAGTCAACCTGGAGGGGCGTCGGTAACATTACGAAAACTCATTGATGAGGCTCGCCGTGCTGGAGAAAAACAGAACAATATCCGAGAGTCACAAGAAGCCACATATAACTTCATGACAGCTATGGCCGGGAACTTCCATCAATACGAAGAAGCTCTACGGGCACTGTATGCTGGTGATTTGGATCGTTTTTACCACTTCATCGATGACTGGGCACCTGATATCAGAAACCATGTCAAAAAATTAGCCGCTAATGCATTCCCTGAAGGGAACTTATAAATGAGAGCATGTGAGGCGTAAATAATTAAAAAAGGAACTACGAAAGGAGCCGCTATGACAGAGTTTGATTCTATTCGTTACATCGAACCATCGCAACGCGCTGGCATGAGATTTATGCAACGAGGCATTGAGGGCAGCATCGTCATGTTGAACCTGCTGCGTTTTCGTGATGTTGCCGATTACACAGCCAATCCTGAACTAACACCGGAGGTCCCAATCAGCGGTGCCGAAGCTTTCAACCGCTACATTGAGCGCACCCTCCCATTTCTCCGTGAAAGCGGAGGTGAAGTGCTGTTTCTTGGCGATGGCGGAGAGTTTCTTATCGGACCCGAAGACGAAAGATGGGATCTTGTTATGCTGATCCGCCAGAGCAGTGCGCAGTCGTTTCTTGCTTTTTCAAGTCATCAAGACTACCTGGCCGGTATCGGGCATCGGACTGCAGCGATCGAAGATTCACGCCTTCTGCCTATGACAGAATTTCCGATATCGAATTAATTGGAGGAGAAGATGATCATGAACATCCTGAAAGTAAACGACGTCGATTTGGCCTATGACAGTTTCGGTAACGAAAATGACGAGGCTATTATCCTAATCGCCGGGCTTGGAACCCAGATGATCCGATGGACGGTTTCGTTTTGTCGGATATTAGCAGCGCGGGGCTTTCGCGTGATTCGCTTTGACAATCGCGACGTAGGTTGCTCGACGCACTTTAGCCATTATCAGACGCTGGATTTTGACGCACTGGCGACTGCTCTCATGTCGGGACAGCGCCCGGACATCCCTTACACTCTCGATGACATGTCCAACGACGCTATCGGACTGCTCGACGCCCTTTCAATTGACCGGGCACATTTCGTTGGCAGGTCGATGGGCGGAATGATCGCCCAGATTGCAGCCAGTGAGTACCCTGAACGGGTTTTATCACTTACTTCCATTATGTCCAGTTCCGGCAATCCCGCCCTTCCGCAATCTTCCCCGGAAGTCATGGCGATGATGACTACACCGGCGCCGAACCCATTTGAGGATGAAGCAGGATTTTTGGCGCACAGTCTCGCTTTTGCCAAACGCATCGCAGGCACCGGCTATCCGTTTGAAGAGGACGCTTATCGGGCGCTCATTCTGGAGGAAGTCCAGCGAGCCTACGATCCAGGCAGTGTCGGACGACAAATTGCTGCGATCGCTGTCTCCGGTGACCGGCGTCCGCGGCTGGCGACCATAAAAGTACCAGCACTTGTCATTCATGGGGTGGACGATCCCCTGTTCGTCCCAGCGTGTGGCGAGGACACGGCTTCTGCCATCCCGGGCGCCGAGCTAATGTTGGTTGACGGCATGGGACACGACCTGCCGCACCAACTGTACAAAGTAACCGCTGATGGCATAGAGCGAACGGCTCGTCGCAATTGACACGCGCTTCCTGAATAGCAACCAGCCGGAGTCCCGCTATGTCCAATGGGGCTGAGTAGGCCCAGGGGAGCAGCGCTAATCAATTTGCACCCTTGGCGCGTACGACCCGGGTGGAAGCGGCGGTGCTCTTGGAACGGTTGTTAAAACAGCTCCATTTCATCAATTAACGGGGCTTCCTAACAGAGGCTCCATTTGTGGAAACGATCGAATAAGCGTCGGTTTCATGATAACATCGTGAGTCGGCGCTTTTTCTGTGGGGATTTTTCCAAACAGACGATGGTCAGATTCAGAGACGAATTATTCAAGTAACGGAGAACGATACTTGAATGACAGAAAAAAGCAGGCCAAGACTGAATTGTTCCAGTTATGGCCTGCTTTTTATGATGTTCCCACAAGAATACATTGAATACATGTAAACAATGTGCAGAGCCTTATATTTCAAGGGGTTTTCACGTTCGAGTATAGATAACGTTAAAATGTTGGCGGAACCCCTTTAAGCGGATCATGGTCTTATAAAACCCTTTAATGGCGGACAGAAACAGTTGCACCGTTTTGAAACTTTTAATCGTCAAATACACGCCTTCATGGCCCTCTCTGCCGCGGATCTTACAGCGCATCAGTTCTATCAAATACTGCCTTACGGCTTCCTTACCAGCTTCTGATTCGTCATCCCACCAGACCTTTCTGGCCTTGTAGTGACTTTTGTACTTTAACCAATAAAAGAACGGTTCCAGGACGTTTAAATAAGCGATCACGGAGCTCTCACTGATCCTGTTGACCTGATCGTGATAAAACTCAGTCAGAGGAATGAATGCCTCCTTCGAATCGTCAAATACTATGAGGCGATATTTGCTGCTCACTTCTTCCGGACAGTTTACATGGAAAAACGAAGCCATTTCCTTCTCTCCTCCCCACCTTCATCTTCACTGTCGGTCAATATAAATGAAAAAAATCCACCTGCGGAGAGCAGAAGGATTTATTGAGGTTACGGTTCAATGTCCTCAATCTCAATCGGCGAGTGCAGATCTGTCTTGTCGCTATCCTTTATCGTGACAGGTCCGTCAATCATCGTATGGTTGCTCGGTGTTCTTTCTACCATCTCTTGCATATTATCCCAATGTTCAACAATCAATCCATTCTCAAAACGGAAAATATCAATGATGATTTTGGGGCCAAAGAACTCATATACGGAATGAAGTGCCACATAATCTCCATCCACCAAAGCACGCTTAATACTTACCTTCGTACCAATTTCCTTTAAATGGTCAAGCGCACCAAGCATGGCCGCACGACCATCAGATAAGCCTTGATTATGCTGAATATATTGATCTGGATGAACGTAAGCCGTAATTGCTTCAGGGTTGCCGCTCTCAAAACTTTCCAGCACAGCGATTGCCTTAAGGACAAGCCCATTTTGGTTTTTTGATGTCATTTGTATATCCTCCTTGGTGTTTATAGTCATTTGATAAATAATGAACGATTTGTTGTTTATTTATCTATCGCTCATTACAATGGAGGTTAATATCACGCTCAATATTCAATATTTATAGGTTTGAAGGATAACAGACAACTCATCAAACATTGTCGCTTAACTGCTCTAAATAAATTTAGGGGACTGAAAATAATGAACAAGAGAACCGACCTAAGAATACTTCGCACGAAGCAATCGATTCGAAAGGCATTTTATGAGCTTATTCAGGAAAAAGGATATGAAGCCATAACAATCCAGGATATTGCCGATCGGGCTATGATCAATCGAAATACTTTTTATCTGCACTACCAAAATAAACCTGATTTATTGGATAGGTGTATGAATGAATTGTTGAGCGAACTAAAGGATGCCGTTGTTCTTTGTCCCATCAGCATGAATCCCTTCAGTACTTCTATACTTGAGACCGTCATGCAAACTGTACTGGAACATATTTCTCTCAACACTACCTTTTACTACGCCATGTTAATTGAAGAGAATAGAATCTATCAGTTTCGAGCAAAAATGGAGAATATCATTAAAGACAAATTAAATGAGGGGTGGAATCCTACTCAGGGACAATCCCATTTAGCGATATCCAAGGAATTGCTGCTCGAATATCTCGTTTCGGCTTTCATGGGGATTGTTATTTGGTGGATTAAAAACGATCGGCCTCTTCCTGCGGATGAAATTTCATCTCAGTTAAGTAGAATTGTTACCTATGGGCATTTGAAAGCTGCGGGCATCCCCGTCGAGGAATAAAATTAGCGAGGGGCGCTATCGTGCCCATTAGCTTAATGAAATTGCATGGAAACATAGTTAATACTTATCTAATCAGTAATCTGCTCATGTTCTTGTCCTTTTCGGCAATCGGTGCAAGTTCTTGTCCTCGACTCGGGACAAGAACTTGCACCGATAAAACAAAAAAAGCCGCTTAGAGCGACTTTCAATGGGACCATGTTCTTGTCCCTCGACATCCTGATACGTTAACTGATTGTGTAATGTTCTTCTTGTCGTTTTTATCTTGAAACATCAAAAATTTAACTCATTGACACAAAAATTATGTCGGCACGCTTTCGTATGTCCCGTTAGTTTAACCACGACCATTTTTCTAAACTAAACTTAATAACTCTTCACGGAGCTCGAAATAAGAATAATTCCATCCCATCTTTGCATAAAAGCGTAATCCAATCAATCCATTATAATATTTAGCCCCAATTAATCTTTCTTTAAAATATGGTATGGTATTACCCATTTCTTGCTGATAATTTAGGTATCTTTGGACCACATCGAGTTTCAAGTGTGTCTTTATGTGCCAGTCTAAAGTTGCGAGGTCGATAAGAAAATCTCCGTATTTACCATTACTATCAATGACTCCAGTTATTCGTTGTCCATTAGATAATATATTATACTGGTGAAATCACCGTGAATAAAATAACGATATGGTTCATTGTAGGTAGAGTAAGCTAACAATCTGTTATAACATTCGTCAAACACATCGTTCTCTAAACAGGATGACTTGAATAAGCTGTGCCAACCTTCCCAGAAGCTACCCGCTTGGTCTTCAGCATAAGTAGCAATAATATGTTCCATCCAAGAATTATAAGTACCGCAGCATATCGCGGACTTTTCCTCTAATATGAATATGAAACAGCATTATAAACGGACTGGAAGGCTCACCAAAGATCGCAGCGTGCTGTAATGATATGTCAAGTCTTCCGGTTTAACGTCAAGACGCAGGTTGGGAAAACGCCGCAATAGAGAGCTGAACGCGATTTGCCCCTCCATGCGGGCAAGAGGCGCCCCTAGGCAAAGATGGATTCCTCTACCAAAGGCCAAATGATCGATCTCTTGTCTTGTGATGTTCAGCCGCTCAGGCCCGTCAAATCGGCCTGCATCCATATTTGCTCCGGCCAGCGAAACCACGACCATCTCGCCTTTTCGAATTTGTGTGCCATGTATTTCGATATCTTCAACCGCGACCCGGCTCGTTATCATGATCGGACCCGCATACCGCAACAGTTCTTCAACCGCAGCCGGCATAAGGGCCGGTTCCTCCTGAAGGATCCGTATTTGTTCGGGGTGTTGAAGCAGCGCCAGGGTTCCGTTACCGATCAGATTCACGGTCGTTTCATGTCCTGCCGTAATGAGCAGCCATATGGTGGAGAGCAGCTCGTTCTCGTTGAGCTTATCTCCCTCATCGTAAGCCTGGAGTAACCCACTGATGACATCGCTCCCGGGGTGCTCTCTCTTTTCGGAAATCAAAGATTGAATGTAGTCAATAAACTCCTGAAGGGCTCCTTGAACTAAACTTTCTTGGCCGGGGTTTAACGCAGCCCGGGCCAGCTTGTGGGTCCACTCGCGAAAACGTGCCTGATGATGGCCGGGGATCCCCAGCATCTCCGATATCACGATGATAGGCAGCGGATAAGCAAAATCCGAAATGAGTTCCATCTTGCCCCGGGTGGCTACCTTATCCAGCAGCTCGTCGGCAATTTGTTGGATTCGCGGACGAAGCTCTTCAATCATACGGGGCGTAAATGCTTTGGAGACCAAACGCCGCAGCCGGGTATGATCGGGAGGATCCACCGTGAGCATATTGGGCATATTCTTGAACCATTCAAGCAATTCATTGACGGAGCTGTTCTGGGGTGAGGCTTTTTGCTGTGAAGAGTACTTTCGCCGATCCGAGAGGAACCGGGTGTCCTTTAAAATTGCCGAGACATCCTCATACCGAAAGGCTACCCAAGCTTCGCCCATGCCAAAAAAGTCATCAAGCCGATAAAGTCCTTCCTGATGTTGGGTCAGCTTTTGGTAAAACGCATTAAAATCACGCATTGTGTCCGGCGATACAAAATCGTTGCTTGTTATGCCTTTCACGGCTGATCACCTCTTTACTTTAGTTTTCCATACCGAATCGGATCATGTCACAAAAAGCGTCCAGTTCCTTCATGAGGCTGCGGGTATAGGTTTCATCAATATAGTTCATACTGTTCGTCTCCTCGAGAAACTTCGTTTCGAAATGTCTGGTAACGGCCATGACGAGCTCGAATGCATGCTTGCGGTTTATGCCTTCGCGAAGCGGCACCTTGTCGAAAAGCCTTACTAGCATCGCTTGACGGGTTACGCTGACCTGACCGTACTTATCCTCGACTTCCTCCTTCAAGCCATCGGGTGTGGCATAAAATGCTTCAAATACTAACTTCCATTCATCAGAATGCTCTCGAAAATAGTCGAGCTTCGCATGGCTTAACTGAGAAATGGCTGTAAAAAAATCAGTGTCTTCCGTCCACTCATCGTAATGGATGCCGGTTCGGACTTTCTCAAAGCAGTGGTCAACTAAGCTAAGATACAGTTTCTTCTTACTCGTGAAATGATGAAAGATCAAAGCTTTGGAGATACCAGCAGCTTCCGCCAACATTTCCGTTGATGTATTCTTGTAACCGTTGCGGGCAAACACGGATAAGCAGGCTTGCAAAATCTTCTCCCGTTCGTAGAGCTGTATCGGCAGATTCATCACCTCTTTTTGAATTTGCTGACCAATTGGTTAGTAAGATCATACAGGATGCTGACCTGCCGGTCAATATAAATGAAAAAAAATCCACCTGCCGAGAGCAGAAGGATTTATTGAGGTTATGGTTCAATGTCCTCAATCTCAATCGGCTAGTGCAGATGTTGTTCCACATCATCGATGGATTGGCGAAGCAGCTTAAGCATCTCCAGGATCTCGCATCTCCTTTCTCCTTCAGTGTAAAAGAATCACTGAATAACTTCTTGTTTAGAAATGCTCCATTTTGTCTAGACATTCAAGGACCACAACGAGAGATCTAGTAACGCTTCAATTCCTCTTCAGACATGTATCATTCCTGACCGATAGAAGGATTTCGCTATCCTTCTTTTTTTTGTCTTTCACTTCACTTTTTTTAAGTAGAATTACGTATAATCAGCGAAGTCTTGTAGGTTTTCGCGATAGGAGCAGATCGCATCCCCTTCAATCTCTGGGTAAGACATTCTGTAACATCCCTGACCATATCGGGAATACAATTGGTTAATGTGGTCAGTTCCGGATTCGTCATCAATCCCACAGGATGGTTATCAAATCCGATGACGGACATTTCTTGAGGCACGGATATCCCCTTTTGCTCTGCAGCTTTCAATAAACCTGTAGCTACAAAGTCACTACCCGTTATCATTCCATCCGGCAATTGTTCAGAAGTAAATAATTGTTCTCCCAAGGCATAACCATCTTCCATCGTCACCAGACCCGTATAACATTGTGATTTCGTACACTCTAGGCCGAATTGTTGGTGAGCCAGTTGAAACCCGTTCCATCTTTTCTCTTGCAATAGTGTCAGGTGATCCATACAGAAAAACAGATGACGGCGCCCCTTGGACAGCAAATATGCTGTCGCTTGAAAGACCGCATCTTCTTCATCCAATCGAAAGACATCGAGAAACTCTCCGTCCATCGCTTCGTTGCATATGATTCCAATGTAAGAACCTATATATTCTTTAATTTCTCTCTCCGAGAAATGGGAATGAGCAATAACCACTGCATCCATTTCTCGACGTAACAATCGGGCATACACATCAAGTTCATGCTCGCGGGATAATTCGGTCTGATAGATGACAAGTTGATACCCCATTGAGCCTAAAGATCGACTTAATGCACTAACAAGCTGACTGAAATAGGGATGCTCCACATCCGGGACAAGCACACCGATATGATTGCTTGCCTGTAGACGCAACTGAACCCCCTGCGTATTGCGGACATATCCCAGCTCCGTAATGGCTTTCTGTACTTTTTGTCTGCTTTCAACTGATACATGTGGATGGTCGTTTAATACACGTGATACCGTCGACTTGGAGAGACCGCTTACACGTGAAATATCAATTATGGTGGGCAAAATTAACACCTCATCTAAAGTATTGACCTGGGAACGTTCCCTGCAACTATGATATCGTTAACAAACTGTAGGAGGAGTCACACTGATGGAAGTCATCTATACCCCCGCTGTAACCGAATATCTGATATTGTTTGATTTTGACGAAACGTATTATCCGCATGAATGTTTGCCTGAACAACTCAACATGGTGTACGAACTGGAACAATACCTCCAGCAGCTTGCCAGAAATCATCAAGTAAAGATAGCTTGGGTCACCGGAAGCAGTGTTCAGCAAATACAAGCAAAAATGAAAATAGCCGGTATGACGCAGCTCCCCCATTTTATAGCGAGCAATCTGGGCACAGAGATGTGGGAAATCGAGCCTGACGGACAACTGGTCACTGTTCCTTCATGGGCAAAAATTATAAGGGCATCCGGATTCTCTCGAAGAGATGTAGAAGATTTAATTAGCGAATTAAAATCAACATTCAACATCGTCCTTCACGAACAGACTCAATTTGGTCAATCCGGATATAAAATGAACTACTATTATTATCCGGTATCAGCAGCCAGAACCCAATATGATATAAGTATCATCAGGCACCTGGCTGCAAATCACGGGATCGGAATTAATATCAATATCTGCAATCCCAAGGCGGGTGATCCGGAGCACGCATATGATGTCGATTTTATCCCCGCAGGAACTGGAAAGAAAGCGGCTGTGCAATTCCTAATGGATTATAGTCAGGTACTCCTGTCCAAAACATTGGCCTTCGGTGACAGTGGAAACGACATCGAGATGCTTCGGATGGTTGCCCATGGATATCTTCTCCAGAACGCTACGGCAGAGGCAAAGTCATGCCACAACAACGTTGCCCCTTATCCTTACGCCGAGGGAATTTTGCATGTATGCAGAAATTTTTTTGGGGAGTAATTCATATTATGGCGTTTGCTCAGCTATTGTACAATACAAATACCGCCGCTTTCCTCTACGGAGAAGGGCGGTATTGACATATTGACGGCTTAACAAGCCTATCAACAGACCACCCATGGTCCCTTTTAAAGCTCCATGCCCCATATTCAATTGCATGTCTTCCTCCAGACCTCTGTATGCATTGGAGGGGTGCAGTCCGCGCAGGGCGGTAGTGAGAGCGGTGAGATCATCTATAGTTCGCATCTGCCTGTCTAAACGCAAGCTGTCCATAATTCATATGTTCCCCTCCGCTTACGTCATACTATACAATTACAAGATGAACTATAGTACTGTCTCATCCAACAAATCACAGATTAAAATTCGTTGAAGCACTACACTCTTGTACCAGATACGTTATCTGTAGTAAAACAGTGATGATTAACTATCTCAATAAGTTAAGGTCCATATAAGCCGGGGCTTTTACTTAAACGATCCTAATGAATATAGTTATGATGTCGTCCACAGCCAACGATTTCGCATCGGCTCCGACAACGATCTTAGGCCATCCTTTGCAGGATGGCCTTTTCTTTGATCTAACTTTATTCAACTAATCTGCCCGTTAGCTTAATGAAATTGCATGGGAACATAGTTAGGTACTTATCTACCGGGAATCGGCTCATGTTCTTGTCCTTTACGGCTATCGGTACAAGTTCTTGTCCTTGACTCGGGACAAGAACTTGTACCGATAAAACAAAAAAGCCGCTAAATTAGCGACTTTCTATGGGACCATGTTCTTGTCCCCCGACATTTGGCATGGGCAATGCTATTTCTCTCTCAAGAATAAATTTCATTCTGTTTGAAAGAAATCATTATTTTTTAACTGTTCAGAGAAAACAAAAAGAATCCCACCTCCAAGAACAATGTCTTAGGGACGAGATTCGTCATGGTGCCACCCCAGTTCACTAATCCGTCTTCAGATTCTGTAACAGGAGCTCCTGTCACACCACCCCCTGAGCAAGTTCAGGTTCCGATGTGATGCTCAGTGACTTGGTTCAACAAGGTATCCTGTACTCCTTTTCAGCAACCGGAGCTCTCTGTAAAAGTACGCCTTGTTTACTCTTCACATCATTGCATTTGTTTAATATTACCAGTTGGATGTTGTGTTTTGTAAATGTGAAAGCGCTGAAGTATCCTGCCCGTTAGCGTAAAGAAACTGCAGTCGATCAACTGGTCGGCTGCAGTTTTATCATTAGTGAGCTATCGTTTCCCGTTAGCTTAATGAGTTAGAGTTTTTTTGCATTTTTAAATCTATGTATCCCGTATCCTTTGAAGTCGGAAGCAAATATTGCTTCCCTAAGCGGATATAAATTTGGTGTGAATCTTAATTCAATTACTTTTAGGAGTAATCTCTCCAATAAAATCTCATATTTTCCAACTGATTTGGGTTTCACTACTTAGCGAGAGTTGTAGTAGCCAGCTGTTTTATCAAGGCTCTGTTCGTAAAGATTGTTGCTAATGGTAAAAAAGAGACAGCTTTTATGCTGTCTCCGATATTCAACTAACGGACCTGATAGTTTAAGTACATTTCTTCACAAAAATGAAATGCTTCTCTCTAAAACCGTTGTCATAACTCACTAAATTACACCAAAAAACCTCACAACAAGAAAGATACTAGTTATCCCCCAAACTGTGGTCCCCACTATAAACCAAATTATAGCTTTGGAGGATGTAATTTTTTTACTTTTCACATTTCTTCTTATAAAAGCAAGAATAACAAATCCGATGATGATGAAAGCAATAGTAATCCAAAATAATAAATTCACTTTCCACCTCCCCTATATTATTTGTAACACATAATTCCAATCATTGTTATTTTTTTCGGGCAAAGCCAATATAAATATGGGCTACCCGGACGATTTTGCTTTTCTTGCAGCAATTGCATATAACAGTGTATTTACGAACTTCACGAAAATTATCAATTTTGAAGTATTCGCGAAATTATTGAACAATCCTGCCCGTTAGCTTAATGAATTAGAGCAGTGTAAAGTAGTTAACTATTTATATATAACCGGTAATCGGACTATGTTCTTGTCCTTTACGGCAATCGGTACAAGTTCTTGTCCTTGACTCGGGACAAGAACTTGTACCGATAAAACAAAAAAAGCCGCTAATAGCGACTTTCAAAGCGTCCATGTTCTTGTCCCCCGACAACTGACACAAAAAAAAGCCCCGAGAATCAGGCTTTTGTACTTTTCGTAATGGGGTCACAATTGTGTCATTAGACATGAAGCACAGGACAAGAACTTCTACCGGAAAGACAGGCCGTAAGGACGGCCCTGTAAGTGCTTCAACACTTCCCGAAATCACTCTTCACGATATATCACACGGCTTGCAGCAGTGACTATGATTGAATAAGCCAATCTGTTTCTAACGCATTCCAGTTTGGCGTAGGCACATCCGACCTTGCCCTCCATTCGGCAAAGTCCTCATTCAAGGCTCTGAGCTCAACAGCTGTCCCATCAATCAACCCGCTAACCGGAATCATGAAGAAAATCTTCAACGCCCAGCGGATTAAATTTGGATAGCCGGTAATCCAAGACGCTTGCTTCACAGGGGTTAACGGGTACCCCAATGATTCAAGTACACGGAAGCCCTCTCCCATCGCCGCCACTAACTGACGCATTCGCCTGTCGTCACGGACAACCTGTTTCATCTGGAAGCTATGGAACAGAATGACCATGTTCATGGGCACGACCAGCACCATGTGGTTTTTCAGCCAGGCATCGATCTGATCATGGTAACTGAGCTTGTACTTGGTTGGCATGAATGCCTGCTCCAGCAAGGAGCGAAACGGAACGGGACCGTTCAGACCCCCGATGACCATCTCCCCATGGCCGCCACGTATGCAAATGACTCGCCCGTCGGTACGTGTACCTGCGGTAGCTTGGAAGCCAAAAGCAACCTGTTTAGGCGACTTTCCATGTTTACTCAAATGGTCCTGCATGGCGTAGGTATTCATATTGTTGCCGACCAATACGATATGACGGCTAACGTTTTCTGCGAGGATTGGTAGCACAGCCTCGAAATCCGAATATTTCATCATGACGAAGATCAAGTCATACGCGTCACCTGAATCTAGTCTGCGAATTACACGAACCCGATCAACTGTTGTCTTGCGCTGAAGGTAATGCCGAATGACCAGTCCCTCCTTTTCCAGTTCCTCCGCTCGCTTTCCTCTTGCCAACACAGTCACGTCATGACCGCCCTTTACTAGGACATGTGCCAGATAGCTTCCCTGCACACCTGCACCGTACACAAGTATATTCAATATTGTCCCTCCTTTTATAATTAACAGTTGTTGAATATATAACATCTGTGTATTACAATCAAGATATCATTGGAACGGATGCAGGTGCAATGGCTAATTGCTTTCATTTCTGTTGAGAAATGAACAACGAATGCTGGATGTGTTCAGGAAAGAGGGGAAAACCATGGATCGGCGCATCGTGCGATCAAGACAAATGATTATGCAAGCGTTTATTGGGCTGTTGGGAGAGCAGGAATTTGAGAGGGTCACCATTCAAGGGATTGCGGATCGGGCCAATGTCAACCGCGGAACGATCTATTTGCATTTTACAGACAAATATGACCTGCTGGAACAGAGCGTGGAAACGTATCTGATGATGCTTGCTGAGAGTTGTGTTCCGGAGGATGGGCCAACCAATGAACTGTCCCGGGACCTGCTGATTCGTGCGTTCACGTATCTGAAAGAGCATGCAGAAATCTATGGCGTTTTGATTACCAATAAAGGTATTCCGACATTCAGACACCGTATGACACAGATGATTGAAGCGAATATAACCTTGGTGGTGAACCAAATGAAGCTAGAAACCGGTATCCACAAGGATGTATTGGCGCAATTCTTATCCGTTTCCATTACGGGGTTGATTGAGTGGTGGGTCGTCCAATCTATGCCATATACGCCAGAAGAGATGGTTGAACAGATGGCTAGAATTTTGGAAGCAAGGCTGCAGCTATGGTAAACGTATTAAATTTGAAGTGTGATACCTGCATAAAAGTTTTGAAATTAAATTAATATTTACATTTTCAAACGGGTTTACAGCCAGTTGAAATACTTCCGAGGACTGAAGTTTTATTGATCCTAATCCAGTCTAGTTTATCACTCAAAAGAGCCCCACCTTTCCTAGGTAGATATTTATCAAATCGGCAATAGTACCATGTTCTAGTTCTTGTCCATATTTGGCAATCGGTACAAGTTCTTGTCCTTGACTCGGGACAAGAACTTGTACCGATAAAACAAAAAAGACGCTAAAATAGCGACTATCAATGGGACCATGATCTTGTCCCTCGACAATTAGCTGCGGTTTGTTGTCATGGGACAAGAACATAGTCCCTTCTAGGTCAAGAACTTGGTCCCTTAGTTGAGGTCATTTCTGCGCATGGCCACTTCACACTAGCCCCATCGATTCACCCCGTCCTAGCAACATACAGTCGACAGGCAGTTATACAGGACTGATCTCACAAACACACCAAAAAACACCCGCAGAAATCCCTCTACGGATGCTCCATGCACAGCTTGTGTATACGATAATCCGCCTATTTCACATCGTGAAATAAGCAGCCTACCTCCATCAAAAGACTGCAGTCCGCTCGGGAGACTCTATGTTATCAGCAACAAATACTACGAAACCAATCCACTCAGCAAATATCTGTTTACTCATATACAATCGCCTCCTTCAGCGCCAAACGCCGTCAATGGACAGAATAACTATAATGATCTTTTGGATCGGGAGCTAGCTTTTCAGCATATATTCAAGCAAGGAGCCGTGAAGACTTAACCAAGTCAATGATTTTATCATATTTTCTTATCTAAGCATTATTCAATGAGCCAACGTTATGCCTGAGATAACATCCCTTTTACAAACAATGAGACACTGTGCTTGTAGAACTCTTCCTCGGTGACGAGTTGGGACTGATAATCCCGGTGAATCAGCTCGCTCATCTGAAATCCATAGCACATCGAGAGAAAAGACATAGCGGAAAGACGCTCATCTTGTATGGCTATGACTTTTTTCTTCTGCAGTCGTTCAAAATATTCAACCAGCAAGGAGTGCAGCTTTACCGGCGGATCGGCCAGCACTCTGTCCAATTCGGGAAGCATTCCTTTGTCGCGGATCCCAATTAAAATGATGTCCGCATTTTTATGGAAAAACAAACGGTACTGCTGGCTTACATTTAGAAGATCGATTTCCGGATTATCGGTCGCATCCTCTCTTAACAGCTTCTCAAATTGCGGGATATCGGAATGTCTTTCAATGATGGCTTCCAATATGCCTTGTTTGCTTCCAAATTGCCGGAAAATCGTAGATTCATTGACTTTAGCTTCCGTTGCAATGGTTTTGGTACTAACGCCCCGATAGCCCTTCGTTTTGATGAGCCGTGTCGCGGCTTCAATGATTCTGTCTGAAGTTTGCATTGTACTTCTCCTTTTGCATATGTTAAACCTATTCTACTACAAGTTTTGCAATATGCAGCAGGATCGGGGTTCATCATTTTCATAAACGTTTATTTAAAGAAAATCGCTTCTTTGTTCCCAGCGGCTTGGTTCCGTAATCTTGACATAATCAGGCACCAATTGCGTGAGCGTGCCTAATTTATCAAATGTAATCTGGATTCGGTCAGAAGGCAATAGCCATTGTTCAGTCTCGATTGCGCAGCAATCCGGTATCGTCCCCATTCCTATAATCGTGCCTGGGACCGGTGTGAAAACTTTGAGAACTTCCTCCATCACTTTTGCAGGGTGTGCAGAATACTCGGATGTGCTTCCCTTCCAATACAGTCTCTCCCCGATGCGTACATCCACATCCAATGCCAGCGGGTTGTCGATTTCATCCGGCGTAACCAGATAGGGTCCTATTCCTTTGCTACGATCAAAATCTTTGCAGCGCGTCGGTCCGGTCATCGCCTGGAAATCCAGCCACTGCACATCACGGATAGTACTGTCGTTAAAAATAACATAACCTGCAATACAGTTCCCCTTCCCTGTAACAAAGGCCAGCTCCGGCTCGATATCCAGATAGGAAGAGTACGAAGGCCAATGAATCGTATCCCCATCGCCAATTAATGCATTATGGTTACACTTATAATAACTGAAAGTTACTTTATTCGGATCTTGCTGGAATTTTTCGGAGATTTGACTTATAAGCTCTTCTCGTTCCGGCCCTGTATATTCTCTTTGCAGCAGATTTACGCCAGCATTTCTCAGATGTCTTGGCGTCAGCCCGAAATCGATAAGCGCAGCCGGATTCGGAACCGGCGGCAGCAGGTTTACCGCTGCAATCGGGCTGATTTCATTTTCATTGAATTGATGAAACTGTTCGATAGCATATTGCATCATTTCCTTAGCGGCATCATAACTTGCCGGTAAATAATGAAGATAGCTGTCCATACTTTCGAGACTGTCAACGAATGTTCCCTGCTTTTTCATGATTGCGACAAAAGACACGACAAATTTCTCGTTAATTACAAGCCCAAACAAAGGTTCCTGGGATGTATTGGTCTGAAAAGTTACTAGTTTCATGGTTAAGCGCCTCGATCCTTGTAGTGTGATGTTGTTCTGTTACTATCATATAGTATAGAATAAATGCATGCAAGTACATGCTTGCATTTTTCTTTCCATTCTCTATAATAAGACTTAGTCAGTAGGCCTTATCCTAAAAACATATACTCAAAGGAGAATTTTTATGAAGTATGGACGTATTATCCAAAAACCTCGCGTTAAATTTTTTGAAGTTGCAGATGGCGTCTTTGCCGGTATTTCGCCATATCGCGGCATCAGTTGGGCCAATGCCGGGTTCATCAACAAGGGTGAAGGGCTGGTGTATGACACGTTCTTCGATTTGTTCCATGCGAGGGAAATGCGGGAGGCTTTTATGGAAGTAAGCAACGGCGGCTCTCCCGCATATGTGGTGAATTCGCACTATAACAGCGACCATGCCTGGGGCAACAAAGTGTTTGAAGATGCTTGCATTATTATGCACAAGGAAGCCTCCAGAGAGCGTCTCACCGAAAATATCGCCTGGATGGACAGCGTCATCAGAAGAGGAAAGGATTCTCCGGAATCGACTTCGGGCGAGCGGTTCTTTGCAGCGGAATTTGAAGGATTCGACCTGGAAGGCGTAGAATGGGTACTCCCGAATATTGAGATAAAGGACGATATCAACATCCGTCTTGGCGATACGGAAGTTATGATTTACAACGTAGCTCCGGCCCACTCTGACAGTGACTTGCTACTGTGGATGCCAAAAGAAAAAGTACTATTCGCTGGCGATGTCGTGTTTAACGGTTGTACAGCGTACAGTGAAGAGGGAACCCTCAATTGGGTTAAAGTACTTGATCGCATTATTGATGAATTTAAACCCGAAATCGTTGTTCCAGGACATGGCGCCATCTGCGGCCTGGACTTCGTGGAGGAGCAAAGAGAATACCTATTGAACCTGATCAGCGAGTTCAACAAGCATTACAATGACGAAATTGATTCCTTGTCCCTGACTAAGCAAATTGATATTTCCCGCTTCCTTCATTGGATTCAGCCAGAACGCTTGTATGTAACAGTGGATATCCTATTGAAAAGCAAACGAGGATTACCACCCCTTCCAAGTTGGAACGAGGTGCCTGCTAAGCTGGAAGACATGAAAGCTTTTTTGGTCGGGAAATATGGCAATCAGATCAAGCCATGGGACCCTATGAGTGTTTGGCAAGAATAGCAATTTGAGGAGCCTACAAAACAAAAAACGGCCCTGTCGCAAACGATGCGAACAGTGGCCGTTTTTTTGAATGATCCACGGAAATAAAATCGGCGCTTAGAACCATGGAGATGGACTAATGACTTACTAGTAGAACTCTATTTAAACGATATAACTAATATTTGATGTTAAGTGTATTTCTCTTCTTTAAAGGGATTCCAAGACTTTTCGCGGTAGCCACCATCACTAAACTGCGCGTTAGTTTAACAAAAATGGCATCTTCTGCTGATGAGATCATATCGGGAATGTAACAAAGTTCTTGTCATTGATCCCTTAAATTAGAAAAACCGCGCGGGACGCAGTTTCTTAAAGGACTAAGTTCTTCGTTACCCGTTAGTTTAATCCAATGCCCTTTGATCGATCGTTTGTTGCACAGATTGATCAATTAGTACCTGAAGTTGCCCGTTAGCTTAACGCGGCTACCGATCTATGCCGACAGCCGCGTTTTAGTTTATTAAGCTATAGAGTTCCGTTAGTTGAGTGGCTTTACAATTCTAAAATCATGTTTGAAAAGGCTTCAGTTTTTCTTGAGTTAGGTGAACTAAGGTTGCTCCTAACGTTTCGTTAACGTGGAGTTTTACACGTTCTTGTTCCTCGACAGATCAAGCTTCCGGCTTAACTGTTATGCCCAACTTCTTATAAAAAGGTTGTATCTGCTGCAACAATTGCTCTATATTCATTTGATCTTCCTTTGACAGCCGTTCAATATGAACACTACCATCCGGATCATATTTTTTCTCGTCATAAGCCCTCAATTCATTTAATAATTTTTGAAACTCATCAAATTCTTCTTTGCTGAATATTTGCCCTGCTTCATCTAGCACTCCATTCCAAAAAGTAGTGCTATCTATAAGTTTAACTTCTCCCTTCGTTGATTGAACTTCATTTAATTTGCGAAAGAGTGGCTCTAGCTCTGCGGTTAACCTTCTATAGTTTTTTTGCTCTCCTACGCTCAATCTCTCAATATGAAAATCCCCTTTTGTATCGGCAATTTTCAAATTAAGGAGGCCCCATTCTTTTAGTAAGGACATCCATTTTGTAAACTCCTCTTCACTGAGGTTTTGTTTGGCGGTCTGCAGCTTTGCCTCCAGCTCATCATATTGCTTTTGAGTTACTCCGATATTGTCCCGCGAACCATAGATGGAATCAGCTATGTAGCTATAACCGGCAAAAGCACCTGTTGGGATTAACAATGTAGCGGCCAAAATACATGCAACGACCCACTTTTTCATTCGTCTTCCTTCTTGAATGTGTCCGACTTTGTTAAGTATTTTTTCCTTGAGCTCCGTTGGTGCGTTCCATTCTTTAGTCTCTTCCTTAAAAGCGGTTTTCAATCTTTCATCGAAACTCATTTTACCCCTCCACCTTTCCCATAGCCAGAATGCTAATTTTCTGTTTTTTGCGCATCTTTTGCAAAGCAGCATGAATCCGTGATTTTACCGTCCCAAGAGGGATTTCTAATGTGGCTGCAATCTCTTCTTGCGTGTAATCATTCATATAATGCAGAATAACAACTAGCTTTAGCTTATAAGGAAGTCGATCTACGCTTTCAAGTAGCGATTGATTCGATAGTTTGTTGACCACCTCACTTGAGATATCATAGACCACGGCTTGATCAATCTGTTCAGCTTTTTTGATGATCCGCATATGTGTCCAACTCTTTCTGCGGTGAGCCTGAATTTGCCGCATGACCACTCCCATTAACCAAGGCCGAAACGGCCTGCTTACGTCAAACTTTTCAAGAGACCGGTATAATTGAATATAAATCTCCTGAATGACATCCTCTGCATCTGATGGTTCCCGAATAAGGAAATAAACAGTATTGTAAACGTCCTTAATGGTTGCTTCATATAACTCGCCAAACGCATCACGGTTCCCGGCCAACGTAAGCGAAATAAGCCTTGCATATTCAGATGGATGATTCATCTGCTACCTCCTCCCCTTCGGTCTTACAGTATATATTGGTAATAATTATAGATATCGTTCGAATTATTTCAAAATATAGGACAAGAACTTGTACCGATAAAACAAAAAAGCCGCTAAATTAGCGACTTTCAATGGGAACATGTTCTTGTCCCCCGACATTTGTCGGAATGTTTATTTTGATTTCTGTTCTGTCGTGTCCTCCTTCATGTATAGATCTCTCCCCCTCCCCAAAAAAACCTTACCAAGTTTTTTTGGTGGAATCTCTAAAAAAACTTGCCGTTACTTGTGACACGGTTCACCATAACGGTCATAACGGCGAAATTTTTGTTTACAATGAAATAAAATAAAAGTACCCCAGGCAAGAGCTATAAAGAAATCAATGCAGTAAAAAGACACTGATATTCTATTCATCAGTGTCTTTTTTGTTGATATTTTCCACCAACATCATGTTTCATCGTTGAACTCAGACTAATTCACATTAGCCCTATTCGCTGTAACTGACTTCACTTTCTTGTAATCATTTCAATCAGAGAGTTGTAAATTAAAGCAACTTAATTAGCTCTTCTAGCTCATCAACCAATACTTTTGCAAATTCAAAATTAGTATCTTTTAAAGCCATTTCTATTTTCATTTCAACTGCTTTTTTGTTTTGTTCCGCTTCTAAATAGTCTTTATCAAAGTGACTAGCGTAAATCATCTGTTTAAATTTTTTCATAGTCATTTTTCTAATCGTCTTATTGTCAATGATTAATACATAATCCATACCATTTACAACAGAATAGAAATCATGAGATATCATGAGAATTGCACCTTTATAGTCTTCAATGGCTTTTTCCAGTGCAATTTGTGTATATGTGTCTAAATGGCTTGTCGGTTCATCAAGAAGCAATACGTTTGCATTACTAGCAGAAACTTTAGCCAATTGAAGTATGTTTTTTTCTCCACCAGATAGTGATTCAATCTTTTGATTAACGATTTCGCCTTCAAAGCCATAGTTTGAAATATACGATCTAACTTCATCATAAGTTTTAAAACCAGCATCGATGAATTCTTCTAGTATTGTATTGGAATCTTTTAGTATTTCGCCTTGATTCTGAGATAAATAAGCCACCTTAACATCATCATTTATTTCAATGGAATCATGATTATTGTTAAAGATATCTCGGAGTAAAGTCGTTTTCCCTGTACCGTTTGGACCAATAATGGCTACTTTATCCGTAGATTTTATCTCAAAGCTCACATTCTCTAAAAGCAGTTCATCAAAGGCAACACTATAATTATTGACTTTTACAACAATGTTGTCTTCAATTTCATTCTCAATACCGAAACTGATATTCGGTTGCTTAATATCAACAAATGGTGCCTTAATTCTACGCGCTTCCAATCTCTCTTGAAATCTAACTCTAGCTTTTAACGCTCTACCTCTAGATGCATCTGAATTAATAGTTGCGATAGCTCTAAGATTATCAATAATGTTATCGTATCTCTCAATTTCTTCAGCTTCAGCGACTGCGATTTCTTGCAACTCAATTTTTGTCTGAAGTAATGAGAAGTTATACTCAATATATCGCCCATCAAACTCTTGGATCTCTGTGTTTTCAAGGTGAATAATTTTGTTGAAACAATGATTCAATAGATAACGATTGTGCGTAACAACTAGCAGTATGCCTTTGTGAGTATTAATAAGTTTTTTAAGCGCATTTAGGTTCTCAAAATCTAAAAATACATCCGGCTCGTCCATGATCATTAAGTCTGGACTATTAAGCATTTCCTTCATTACTTGAATAAGTTTGAATTCCCCGCCGCTCAGGTCGGATACCCTAACATCTTTTAGCTTCAAGAGGTTTGCTAGATTTAGCTTCTTATTAATGTTACTCTCAAAATTATCTCCGCCCATTGCATCAAATGCGTCTAAAGCGAATTGATACTTTTCGAGTAACGGCTCAATATCCGATGATGTTTCCATTTCATTACAAATAGATGTTATTTCATTTTGTAGCTTAATAAAATCTTCTCCGATATATTCAAAAACAGTTGTTTCTTTAGTTCTGTCTAGTTGGGAGAACTGACTTACATACCCAATTTTGCAGGTTGGATCTATCTCTAACGTGCCTTCGAACAAATATCTTTCTGGATCCATCAGTATATCGATCAGTGTACTTTTACCACTGCCACTAGTTCCAATAAAAGCGCAATGCTGTGCCTCTTCTAACGTAAATGAAATGTCTTTATAAAGTTCTTTTTGTGGAAATGAGAAGGATAAGTTTTCAACTTTTATCATAGTAGTGCCTTTCTTTATAACTAAAATGGTGACTATTATTAAATGTATTGTCGAACACAGACTTTTAGAGTAACACTCTTTACTACCAAGTTCAATCCATTTTCAGCCCTTACCCTCACTTCGAAATTCTAATACTTTCTTTAGAATGGTGGCTTGTTGGACGATTTTCAGAATCAACCATTGCTTACTATAATGAAGATCCATCAAAAACGACGTTTACAGAAGATGACTGGACCAATGAAGACAGGGAAGGCTTGTTCGACCACAATATGGTTTCAAAATCGATGGAAGAAGAAGCAGCCTGGACGTTTATCCAATCCCATGAAAATACATCAAACAAAATCATGACAATGATCCACCCTACGCATATTATGGGACCAAGCTTTGTGCCTTGGCACAATGATATGATTTATGCCAAGCTTCGCGACGATAGAGCTATGGCAGATTCGCAACTATATTGGGTTGATGTGCGCGACGCAGCGGCAATGAACATTGCGTTGATGAAATCTATGGGTCGCGGACATAGAATCGACGAACTCCCCAAGTTACTATGTTTTTGTCACCCGACAAATAGGACCATCCCATAAATTGAATAAAATAGAGCTAAAAAAGAAGACATTCTTCCTAAAAATGGGGTTGAATGTCTACTTTTTTGAAGTTTATACATACTCCTTAAGAAAAACGTAAGTTCTTCAGTGCCCTCTCCTATAGATTGAAGCTTTTTGCATGGTATGGAGCCGAGCTTAAACAGTTGAGAACCCTGCAGCTCCCTTCGGATCGTCAGTTGATTTCTATGGTCAGGGAGCTTGTGAAATTCGCCCCCGGCTCCAGGGTGATTATTCCCTCTTTAGCTTGAAGTTCACCTTCAAAGACGTCCATATCCGCTACTCCTTGCCAAGGCTCGATGCATATGAAGGGAGCGTTCAAAGGCTGCCAGATGCCGAGGTCGGGAAAACCCTTATAGGTGACAACTACGCTTTTGGCGGAGTGCTTGCTTCTAAGCGAAATCTGCCGAGAGCTCACATTTCGGAAAATCAATGCGCCTTCGGCGAACATTTCATGGGATAACGGCAGGATGGTCTCTTGTTTCAGAACGGGCTCCGATTTGCCGCTGATCAACAGGCCGTCCGAATTCAAGAACAACCTTTCAAGGTTTTCCGATTCAGCGAACTCCAGATAGTAATCGCTCAGGCTACCGTTGTCATCAAGCGGACAATTGAACGCCGGGTGGGTCCCGAGCTGGAAAAAGAGATCCTGAACATCGCTATTTTCCACCCGGTAACTAAGTTCCAGTGTGCTTACATTCAGTTTATATGTAATATATAGGTTGAATTTATAAGGATAACTGGCCAGGGTTTTCTCATCATAAGAGAGGCGGTAAACCGCGTGGGTGTCGCTTTCTTGGACCAGCGTAAATTCGCTGCGTCTGGCGAATCCGTGATTGCCGATCTTATAGGCTTTACCGTCCACCTTAATCTCTCCGTTCCGGGCCGCACCAATAATGGGAAACAGCACCGGAGAACGGCCTGTCCAATACGTGGCGTCACCGCTCCAGATGTATTCAGCTTCCGGATCCAGCTTTCTGAAGCTGATCAGTTCCGCCCCAAGGGTATTAATCTCAGCTTCCGCCGAGCTGCTACGCAAAATTTTATTCATTGTTGTACTCCCCTTTCATACTTATAGTCCAGATACCCATATTATATCAAAGTTCTTCTTGAGGGAGTTGAGAAAACGACAGCCAATTCATCAGCTGCCGTTTCTTCGTGCTTATTGAGCTATCGTTCTCCGTTTGTTGAATCCATCTAAACAACTTTTAGGACGAAATAATAAAAAGCATCACCGTGAGACAGGTTCTCTACATGTTCATCCATCCACCATACCCCGTATGAATAGAAATATGTCCCTTTTTGTGTAGGTGCATGAAAGCTATTTTCTTTCACTTCAACTTCTTCAGATATGTCTTCATAGATTTGGTTGACATGGTGTTTGTTCGGTTGCGGCTCATAATTCATCACAAATGTAATAACTTCACCAGGCTGTACAGTAACTGGATTTTCACCTTTTAAAAGCTCAACTGGACCAATTGTATCCACACATCTGCTTTGGTTTTTTGAGTCCCAACAATATGTGCCGAGTTTTGTCTCATACATTTGTTCACCAATCTGAATTTCAGCCTTAGGCGGTTGCTCTTCCTCAAGCACCTTGTCCATTGGCACTAAATCATCACCATTTGGTTGAGCGCTAGAACAACCAACTAAGCCCATGAGAACGAGAGTCATTACAAAAGGCAGTAGAAATTTCTTCAAATTTAACACCCCCAGTTTAAATAACGACGTTTACTGTTCAAACGAAAGAACAGATAGTTATGTTGCGATGAGGAAGTAGTAGGCAATCTTTATGGCGCACCTTTTTCTAAAATCCCGTCTCGTCGTCATTAAACTAAACTGCCAATTAGTTGAACAAAGGCAGCCGATGACAATGACCGGCTGCCTTATTTTCTTTATTCAACTAATGTCCCCTGTTAGCGGAAGTAAATTCAAAGCTAAGTTTCACCCTAGCTACCCCACCATACGTAGTATGTGCCAAGCATCTGTTTGAGTTCATTGATCGTCGCCAGGATGTCTTGCGAAGTTTCGGCAATCGAAACGTCTCCTATAAGCGGCATCGCGAGATAGAGTTTGCTCAAAATTGTTTTTTCCGCTGTAACGTTAGGTTTTTCCCGTGTTACGCGGATTCGCCACGATTCCATAAGAAGCCTTTCATACTCTTCACGTATGCTTCTTCCATCGTTACAAAGCAACTGCTCGATATGCATATCCGTCATGTTAGGCAAGTTAGTTACATCAAGATCACCATTGATTATTAAGCAGCGAACCAGCTTTCGCATCATCGCGTTTATGCCGATATTGGCCGTGGATACTTGCATACGAGCCTCTTCCCATATTAGCTCAGTGACAAGCTTGCCTCCTTCTGGTGTAAACTGAAGGCTACCATTTCTATAATTCATATCGTTTAAAAGTTCACCAGTTGAAATAGGCAAATAACCACCAATATAAGCACTCCGAACCCAAGAGTCCAAATGATCAGCATGGACTGTGCCTTCCTTATTCCTTAAAATGCTGCGTCGTGAACCATCAATATAGTCCATGACTTCGACGGCGTCGATATTCGCCTGGGAAAGAATGTTAACGATCTCATCTGAAAATACGGCCTCTCGTGTCCATTTGTGATGATCAACCCCCTCTAGGGAATCTAACGTTTGACTGAAAGGTGGATGCCCGATGTCATGCAGCAGCGCCGCTACCCGCAGCACACGGTTGTCCGGTTCAAAATGAGCTGTAAGTGCAAATACCCCTAGTGTTTGCTGCAAGCGACTGAATGTATGGTGGGAGTTGATGAAAAACGCACCGCCATGCCGAACTAAGTGAAGCCGCCGCAACATTATGCTTCTCAATAGCGCTTATTCTTCATTGAGTAGTTGAATTGGTAGCCGCCATAGAGGCTCATAGACTTCGTCTAGAGCACCGTCAAGTCTTAACCGATAGTCCATTTTATTAAATCCCCCTACTATTTCTGGTTTTGTCATACAAACAAACGGCTGCACTTACAACCCACATCTCAAGAATCCTCCTTTCAGGAAGGTGGATTCAGTGTCTTCTTTTAGTACTTTTATGGAGGCTACTCTATAATGTAGTCACATTTGAGTCAAAATCCTACAATGTGGCCACTTTTGTGCATTTTTTGATGACACAAATTATTCTACATAAAAATAAAAAAGCCTGATATGTCAAGCTTTTCGCAAATAATAAATGTAGACACTTTTGTGTCATTAGACACTTCTAATATGATGTGCCACATTATATAATGTCGGCCCTGCACAAGGCAGCCGATCATTATGACCGGCTGCCTTAATAATTCAATGGGCCAACTAAAGATAATACCCCTCGTCTCCATGGACTTTTAGATAGTCTCCCATTGCCTTCAGATCAAAACGTATCTGTAGCGGTCCTTCATCATTCCATGCACCGATATGAATGTGCGGGTGTCTTGCGTATCCGTTGTTTCCAACTCTTGCAATAACATCGCCAGCCTTTACCTTATCACCTTCGCAAACAATTATATCCATTACGTGCGCGTAGTAAACTCGAACCCCATCTGGACGCAGAAATGTAATCGAACTCGCTCTAGTATCCTCCCTTCCCTCCATGCTCCATCATGTGTCGCTTAAAGTCAGCAATATCTTTCTGCGTGGCTTGACCGGCATCCTGCAGATCCGGATCAGTCCGAAGCATCCACTTCCTAAACGTGCTCCAAGTTGCCTTGTAATTGTTAATCGTGGAAGTGGTTCTTTTCACTCCCAACGTTTTTGATTTAATATCAATTCGGCCTTCTGATATCTTGCCCGAGATTGTACCCAACGCGGGTTCTGTTCTAAAACTCGTATTAGACCGTATAGAAACTAATTCTACACGGCCCTTCAAAAATCCTATTTTATTGGATAGATTGTCAACAGTCACGTTTCCGCGGACTTATTACGAACCCGGATATAAGATCAATGATTGATATAATGGGCATATAATTGCTCGAAGGTTGTAAAATGTTCGACTTCTCTGCCGACCTTACCATATTCGTCTACATATTCATCCATCATTTCAAGGAACTTCTCTTTCATTACTGGTAAATCACTTGCATCAAAGTACTGCATGAGATCAAATTTCTTGGTTCCTTTTTCCGCAGCCATTTCATCAAGATATCCTTGTACTCCAAAGGCTGAAAGAAAGGCATAGGAGGCATCGTTCGTTTTAACACTGTTCAAGATTTTATTGCGGTAGTTGCACCACAATTCTTCGTAAGTTCCCCTCAGATTATCAAAAGTCGGAGCGGGTTTAACAATGAAGTTATCACACATCTTGCTATGTAACCTCGTAACGCTGTTCAACATATTAAAAGAAGCAATTCGGATCTCTTCAATGGTATGAGCTTCGATGACTGACATGTATAAGGATTCGAGATCATCTGGAACATAGCGATACGAGCGTATTTCTTCTAAATATCGCTTGATTCCTCGTTTGATGCACGTGTTGTTCATGTTGACCAAGGCATTGACCAGATTGTACAGAACGCCGGCAGATGCATGTCTCACTGAACCGATATTATCACCCAGCATCGTATCGCTGTATGCTTGCTTAGCCAGATCGATCCATTTTTTTGCTCGATTAAGACACGCTTCTCCTATCGGCTCCGCAAGCGCATCAAGAGCTTTTTGCTTAAAGTCGTTCAATTTCTCCAAATCCTCAGGCTTTGCATAATAGAGAATTTTAAGCTCGGTTAGGCTTGATACGTTGGGACTCTCTAAGATGGATTGTGCGTGTATTCTTGTATCCCATGGTGTGCAATAGATGTCATAGCCAACGTCATCTAAGATGAAGCAATCGGATATTCCCCATCCCCTTTCTGTATTATTTATGATAATTAAATCAAGATCGCTCTTCTCGTGAAAGTCCCCGGTGCTAAACGAACCAGTAAGCCCAATAATTGCGATATCGTCTCGAAAATCTCTTCTTGCGCGTTCGATCACCATGTTGATCAGCAGTTCATTTTTGTCCAGCAGCTTCTTCTTTATGATTTCGTTCATTCATTACACCCCTTTATATGAGCCGGCCGTCCTTCATTACAACAACCTTTAACTAGAGTCTATCGATTTAGAGGTGCGGTTGCTATGTATAAGTTGATTTAATTCATCTTTGCACAAAATCCGCTAAGCCGACGATCTGACGATTTAGCGGATTTCATTAGTTCTTTTTATAAATAATTTTAAATCAATTGTTCCCGCGTCTACTACTGCAGCTGCCCCTCGATTAATTGAAGAACGCGATACAAGAACGTCGCCGCTTCAGCCCTGCTGGTCGTACTCTTCGGCTTCATATAGCCGTTAGAACCCGTAACCAGCCCATACTCGAACATCGTTACCACGCTGTCCGCAGCATATGGCGCAATCTGGCTCGCATCACGGAAGCCCTCAAGTGTTGAACCTGATGCGGACGGCTTTATTGCCCCCGTCGTTTGCAGCGCTCGGGTCAGCATAACCATAGCATCCTGGCGACTGATTGAATCACGAGGAGCGAAGTTAACTTCGTTCACCCCCGAAGCGATTCCCAATTGCTTGGCGATGGACACCGCATCGTAGTAATAATCATTCGGCTTCACATCGGCGAACGTCGAGGCGATTTCGGCATGCAGGTCAAGCATGTTTGCCAGCATCAAGATAAAATCAGCTCGCGTTACCTGATTTGCGGGGCTGAAAGTGCCCTTATCAATCGAGGTGCCTTTGACGATGCCTCTTTCGGCCAGCTTCTCGATCGCCTCGCGCGCCCATTCATGCTTGCCAAGGTCGGTAAATGCAGCCGGATTCTTCCCGCCGATAGCATAGACGCCGACATGGTCGATGGAGAATCGCAGCATATCCTTATCTTTGTCATAAGACGCGCCATTAATTGCCGCCGCGCTATCGCCCATCAGCTCGAAAGCTTGCAGATCAACAGCTTGCTCTCCCGCTTGAAGCGAATACGGAATGGCAATCGAAATCGGTGCCTTCGCATTTTTCCAAGACAGAGACTCACCGTCCAGTTGCAATGCAACTTCTACGATTGGCCTGTTGCCGATCCGCCCGGCCGCTTCGTTACTGCGATACTCGCCCGCATAATCGCTTACGATTACGAGCAGCTTTCCAGCATTCTCCTTGACTCCTGCCAGCATGTCACCAGTCAAAACAAGCTGAGCGTACGGCGTGGAGATATGCAGAATCAGATTAGACTGGTTCGTCAGATTAGCCGCCGGAAGCTCCAAAGCATAGCTCCCAGCCGCGTTCGACGACTTCAATTCAACATGAACATGTTTATTACCTTTGCTGTCGGCCACTGCCCTCTGAATGGCGGCATTCAGATCCGACGCCCCGACCGCAGCGGCAGCCTGCTGGCCGTTCATCGTCGGGACAAGCACGGCTTTGACTGAACCGTCCGATTGCAACGTATACGGATCTTGCGCCTGACCGCCTCCACCACTGCTGCCTCCACCGCTGCCACCACTGCTGCCTCCACCGCCGCCTCCATTGCCTCCACCACTCGTAGGCGGCTTGCGGTATTCGAAGGTTACCAGCTCGGGAATCGTCATGTCATCCGTTTCAAGCTCGACCGTATACTTCCCTTGCTCTTCTCCGGTCAACGTAAAGGTGATGCGGAAGCTTCCGTCATCCTCAGTGCCCGTCTGACCGGTATATTGAATGTTGCCTTTTGGGTCAAGCACTTTCACATACAAACGTTCTTTCTTGCCGTTCATGACCAGACCGTCAATCGTGACTTTCTTCGTGGAAGCGTCCACAGCGGCTTGTATGCCGTCCAACGTCTTTAGCTCTTGCTTCGGGGCAAGATCGTACACGCCGAATTCATAGAAGGAATAACCGTAAAACGTTGCCCGATTCAATCCCTCAAACTTGATGTATCTTGCCGTCGTTGCCGGGAATACCAGGGTGTTCTTGCCGTCGGCAGCTTTAACCACGCCATTGTTGCCGACTTTCAAGGGCTCCCACGTCTGCTTATCATCCGAGACGCTCAGACGGTATTGGTCCGCGCGCGCATATTCCCAATCGATGCGGATCGTATCGAAGGTTTGCTGGCTATCCAGATCAACCTGGAACCAAGCCGTATCGCGCACTTCGCTCGCCCAACGCGTGGCCGGTGCGCCGTCCAACGCCTTCGCAGGCTCCAGACCTGCGGCCTCCGTCGAGGATGCCTCTGCTTCTTTATCTTGTGCGATGCTGCCAGCCTCATAATACACACCTTCCTTCAGCGCCGTATAAGCGCCCTCCGTTACAAACTCAAGGCCTTTAGCTTCTTCCAGCTTCGCATTGAATGCCAGCAAATAGTCCCTGGCTTGCTCAGGGTCGCTCTCTTGCGTACGCTCCATCATGATCAAGGCGTTGCGCATAGCGCGTACCGTATCGGCATTGCTAAGCTGCTTGTTGTCCGCGTACTTATCAACAAGAGCCAATAGGCCTTCAGCGCCCAAACGAGCTTCTATTACGAATTTAACCGTCTTGGATTTGGCAGCCGCCACCGTCAGCTCCAGCACATGCTTACCCGGCTTACCCGTCAGATCTACAACAGTTCCTTCCGTATAAGGCTTGCCGTCATACTTGGCCGTAACTTTAACAATCCCGCTCCCGTCATCTCCCGGAATGGTCCAGGTGAAGGCGGCCTGTGTCGTATCAGGCACGATCGTATGCTCCGAGATCGGCTGTCCGTTCATGAGCGCTACAACATCGGGCGGAGCAGCGTCTTGCTTCTGATAAGTGCCTTTAGAGAATTGGTATAGCCAATCGTAAAGCACGCGGGTAGCAGGGTCTGTGCTTTTCGCCGCGTTGTATACAGCGTTGTTGCCTTGATAGTAAGCTTTATATCCATGCTGCATCAGACCGGTATCCACGCCGCTGTTCAAGTACTCGATGAACCGCTCGCGGAAGACGGCGTCGTTGATCATCCGGTCGTCGAATTCCAGCTCCAGCGACATGCCGTACCGCTTCGCCATATCCGCTGTATCCTCCAGACGCGAAGGGTCCAGTTTCTCGAAGAAATAGTTCGGCTGCAGAGATACGGCATCAATGCCGACATCCTTCCACATGAATGCCTTATAGGCCATAAAATGAGGAATCCAGAACAGCTTCAGGCCTGCGTTATGAACGATGTCGCTCGCTCTCTTGACCATCTCCGGCCCGGTCGCATGCGTGCTGATTTGTTCCTCCAGCCAATACATGCCGACGAGCTCCAGGTTCGAGTAGCCCGCAGCCGTCCATCTGGCTTGCACTTCATTGACCCACCACTGAATCGCTTTGGCCCTGTTATCCAGCGATGCGGCATCGCCGACCGCACCTACATCGAAGTTCAGGTCCTCGTCGTCAATGCTGCCGAAGTCGGACTGATACTCGCCCGGTTCTGGAATCATCAGAACAACCTTCGTTTTATGGTCGGGCTCGCCAAGCTTCACGCCTGCCTCGACCGTCGCCTCGTTCAACGCGCTCATATCGCCGCCAGCGTTAAACGTTTTATCCAAATACCATTCCCATTCCTGTTTTCTGGCTTTGCCAGCCGCTTCTGTAGCTCCGAAGCCTCTGCCGTTATCCGATGTCAAGCCCAGATACAGCACGCCGTCGAACAGCCAATCGACAGGCTCTCCCTGCTCGTTCACATAACTGATATTAGGGATAGCCCGTTCCTTCGTCCAATTTCCTGTGCCGTCCGCGTAGTGTCCGTTATACAGCAAGCCCAGGTTTTGAATCCCGCCAGTAGCATCTCCAGGCTGCAGGAGGGCGTAAGGCTCAGGCTGTACCGGCTGCGCTCCGGCGATCAAGCCATCCGCACCAGTAATCGTCACCTCGTCAATCATGCTCCATGCCCTCGGATGCATGGAGAACACTACTTTCACATACCGAGCGTATACGAGTCCTTCGGTATAATCGCCACGCTTGACAGCTCCCGTTTCAGGGCTGCCGTCCCATGCAAATGTCTCGATGTTGGTCTGGTCGCCCCATAACAACTGAGTTGCATTATGAGATAATACACCCCAGCTCACCCCATCGTCCGACGCGTAGAACGAAACGGTGAGCGGCACAAGCGTTTCGTTGTTCGGCCAATCGTGCAGGAAACGCGCGCTCACCTCCTGAACCGTCTTTTGCTCGCCTAGATCAAACACAACCGAACGGGATTTCTTGTTGCGGTGGCCCACCCAGTTGCCGCTGTCACGCGAGGGGTCGGCGGCATTGCCGTCCGTCAGCTTCGTCCCGTCATCCGGGAAAGCGCCCTCCGGCTGTTCCGACCATGTGTACGTTTTCCCTTGGGCCAGATTATAGAAGTCGGTGCTTTCTCTGCCCGCCTCCTCCGCATTCACAGACGATATTAACGATAACAGCATGACTGGGACAAGCAGCAAAGCAGTCAAACTTCGTCTAGTTTTCACCTAATCTCACGCTCTCTTTCTATGTATAATTAGTTCTGCTCCTGTTCCTTCAACTCCGCAAGAGCATCAAGCATATTCAGAATAACGGTCACTGCTTCAGCTCTCGTCGCCGAAGCGGCCGGCGCGAACCGGTTGTCCCCGCGACCGTTCATCACTCCCGCCTCCTGGGCTGCTGCCACATACGGCTTCGCCCAAGCCGGGATTTGATCCGCGTCCGTGTAAGAGAGCTCATGCCCTTCCGCAGTCTTCAGACCCAAGCCGCGAACAATCATTGCTGCCAGTTCTGCTCGACTAATCGAAACCTTCGGTCGGAATGTCCCATCCGCATAGCCGCTGATCAGGCCGGATGCCAAGGCTTGTGCAATATAAGGCTTCGCCCAGGTTTGAATCGAACCTGCGTCCGCGAAGTCCAGCGAACTGTTCGCACCTTGCAGCTTCAACGCTTTGACCAGCATGACGACGAATTCGTCTCTGCTGACCGTCTTATTCGGCTTGAACGTCTTGTCGGTGTAGCCCGCTACGAATCCAAGCTCAACCGCCCGTTTGATGGACGCTTCTGCCCAATGGCTCGCAATATCGTTCAGCCGAACCGTTGTCGATCCGCCGGACTCCCCGCCGTTGCCGCTGCCGTTCTCATTGCCATTGCCTGGATCTTCACCTCCCGGATTCGAACCGCCGTTTTGGCCTTCTTCCGGATCAGGAGTTACTGGAGTCGGAACCCATCCTCCGCCGCCGGAGCCAGGCAGCGCTTTGATTTTGATCTTGAACGTTTTCTCCGCGGATGCAGCTCCCTTGCTGATCGTCGCGGTCAGTACGACCTCCATGTCGCCTGACCCGCTTGACGGACGTTTCAACAACTGTCCATTCGCATTCAGGTAGTCGGGTTTTGAGCTGCTCCAGACGATGCGCGTACCGAGCTGCCCTTTCTGCGGGAGGTAAAGGTTGGATGCGATACTTCCGTTTACATTAAGCTCGATCAGACCCATTACGTCTTCGATCGTTAGACGATCACGCGCAACGCTCAGCCCTGCATACGCCTGTTCGGCCTCAGGACGAGATAGCTGGGCGGTTTGAATAGCCGCAGTCGCTTGCCCAATCGCTTGCTGAAGCTGTGCCCAGCCCTCAGGAGAGTAATTGTCCTCCACAAGCTTGTCGGCCTCGATAGCCGTCAACAGGTCGATAATCGGCCGTAGATTGCCAAGTTTATATTCCTCGCCATACACTTCAAATTCCTCAAAGGAATAGCCGAACATAGTAGCTCTGGACACGCCTTCGAACTTCACGTATCTGGCTGGCGTGCTCTGGAAGGTAGTCACGACTCGTCCCGGCTTTCCGTTAATCTCCCCGTTGTTGTCTTTCACAACGTTCGTCCAGTTCTCCTTGTCCTCGGACACGAGAATGCGGTACTTCGAACCATAAGCTGTTTGCCACAAAATAGATACAGCATCAATGTTCTTCACTTCACCTAGATCCACCATGAACCAGGTATCGTCCACCCAATCACTGGACCATCTGGTATCCCCTCTGCCGTCCACCGCTTTATCCGCCGTGTAGGACGAGGATTCCGGTTGCGAGGATTCAGCTTGCTTATGCAAAGCCAGATTTCCATGCAGGTCCAAGTAGGTGTTCCTTACGATGAGTTCGTCAATCAAGCCTTTAAAAGCATTCGTTTCGCTGCCGATTTTGGCTACCGGCAGAACGAATGTTTCCAGCTTGGAGCCGTCTTTGAGAGTAGCCTTATATTCACTGCCGTTAATGAAGATGGAGGTCCCCGTGTCGTCGCCGATCATCATGACATGGGTCCAGCGATCGGTCGGCAGCTTATAATTGAATTCACTGACGTAATTTTCTTTTGTGATGGCGATTTTGCCGCTGCCCCCAATGTTGTATTTCAGCTGTCCGTCCGGAGATTCCAGCAGCACAACTCCTTGCGGGTTGTCGGCGTCCGGTTTGATCCACATGGACATCGTCCAGCCGAAACCAAGCGTGCGAAGCGGCGTTTCCACGTAGCTGGCCCCGCCGTTTAGCCTCACGGCTTGACCTAAGATTCCCTTCTCTGTGCCTGCGTTCACCGCGTTGCCGTCAAAGCCGTTCCCCGAACGGTCCGCGAAGCCTTCGTCGAAGGTATAATCCAGCACGAGATGCCGCTCATTGTCGATTTGAAGCTTGTGTGACTGATGAACACCCGGCGGGTCCACGTACCTTGCGGCATCCGCCTGGAAGCTTGCGAAGTTCCGATCGATGCGGTTGCCTCTCCACAGCTTTTCCGCCAGCACTTGCATGGAAGGCAAGATCCGCTGATGCGAGTCCGCCATGGATACGCCTTTCTCTACGGACACATCGTTCCAGAGCGCGAACATGCCGCCTTTGACCTGCGGATGCGCATAAGGAAGCTTCGTCTCCAGCCAATCGTTAGGCTCCCACTCGTTGTAAATAAAATCGTAGTTCAAATAGCTGCGGTACAGCTGCGGAACGATGTAGAGCAAATTCGTATTGGTATTGATAATATCGTAGCCGAGCTCCACGGCCTGCTGAGCGCTTCCGTATGGCTCATACCAGATGTCCATCGTCGCATTGTTGATGACCGGCGTCGTGCCGTCGTATGCGGACAGACTGCCCCATAGACGGGCGCGTTTGCCTTTGCTGTTAATGTGGTTAAGGAGCATATCCACGTACCTGCGGAACGCCTCCTTGTCGTCGCCGAAATATTCATCCGTGCCGATGTGCACATCCGGGCCGACGAAGGTCGGATTGCTGCCGTCGAGATACTCGTCAAAGAGTGCTTTAATGAAGTCGAGCGTCTCTGGACGATTGATATCCAGCTGATTGTTGCTGCCCAATTGAGAATCGTAGGCGATGAACGCGCCGGAGTGGCCCGGCGTATCAATTTCCGGCACGACGTTTACGCCGTATTCCATCCCAAGCAGCTGCAGGTCTCTGAATTGCTGCTTCGTATAATAGCCGTCCTTGCTCGTCACTCCCGGAAATTTCTCGCTCTCCAGACGGAAGTAACCGACATCGCCCACATCATCGTTCAGGTGAATCTGGAACCGGTTCATCTTATAGTAGGACATCAGCTTGACATAGTCCTGCAAAAACTCGATCGTATAAAACTTGCGGCCCACATCGAGCATAAAGCCCCGATCTGGGTATTTCGGATAATCGCGCGATTGCCCCTTAGGCATCGCCTTATGATCGGCAGCGTGGCCGAGCAGCTGCAAGATCGTTCTCGTGCCGAACATGACTCCCGTCTGCTCGGACGCAGCAACAGAAGCATACTCGCCGATATTCAGCTCATATCCCTCTTTCCCCAATCCCGCTTGCGCGGCATCCAGCATCAAATAGATATCTCCCTCTTGAGGAGAACCAACCTCAACTGTCAGTGACAACTTCGTTAAATCCAATAAGTCCTGCTGCAAAATGTCAGCCGTTCCCCGCAGAGCCGCTTCATCATCTGCATGAATGACGATTTTGGATTTGTCCGACAAGCGGAACTCGCCGGTTGCGCCCAGCCACTCACGCAAAGAAGGAATGACGCGCGGCTCCGGGTTCCGATCACTCGTCTGCTCGTAGAGACCGGGTACGGTGACTAGCGCATTATCCGTTAAGAGATATGTCGGATCGCTGTCGCTCTGGATTTGCAGCAGCAGCTGAACCTGAGTATCGACAAGCGGCGCATGAATATTGCCCTGCACGTCGATCACCGGCAAGCTGTCCGTGTTCACCAGCGTCAGCGTATAACCTTCCGGTACAGCGGGCAGATTCAGCAGGGTATCCCCTTCGGAGACGACGATGCTGTTTTTCACCGCGTCCATTATTGGCTGCAGTTGCGGTCTGCCTTTGTATACCTCGAATTCCCAGAAGGAGTATCCGTAATAAACGCCCTCAATAGGACGTCGCGTCTCCCCTTGAAACTTGACGTATTGCGCCACTGTCGACTCGAAATCGATCGTATCTTCACCCGGCCCGGACGCGATGAGCACGCGGTTGTCCGCGAATACGTTCTGCCAGGATACCGCATCGTCGGATACGAGAATTTGATATTGCTCCGCCGGAGTCTGCCAGTTGATGATTACTCTTCCGATTTCTACAGGCTCGCCCAGATCAACGTAAAACCACTGATCGTCCGTTCTTTCCGAAGACCAGCGGCTTGCATTTTCGGTGCCCCCATCGACCGCTTTCTCAGGTCCGAAAAAATCCACTTCGTTCGACGACGAATAAGCCGTCTTCCCTAGAGCCATATTCCCTGTTGCGGCATTGGACATCTCCGAAGGGGTGGTCACCATTATGAAAGCGCTAACAAAAATAACTAAAAAAATAACCCTCTGCCGTAAACCCACGAATTTCCCTCCCATTGTAATTTGAATTACCACAAGCAACCCGCATGACCTTCCATGCTATTTGCTGCGGCAACTTCATTATAAGTAGAGGGCAATGAAGCATCGATATACATGTGTTTACATTCCATATACAAATGTGGACATTTGACCTTCTACGGTGAATCAAGGCTAAGCATGCCAGCATTTCGATCATATCTGGTGTCACTATCAAGGCGCTTTCCACTAAACTCGGACACAGTACTATTCGAGTCTCGTTAGATAGAAGTGGCTTTTCTTCATGTTATGGAATATCGAATCCTTCTATTGGTTCCGTCAGTTTGAAATATTCCTTTATATAATTCGGGTTTAAGACGCATAAAGAAACGCATTAGAGCAGCTTGTTCGATTCAATAATTCGCCCTGACCGCCTTTCAGCGGAGTAATCGGAGCAGAACAAATTGAACCGCCCTGCCTTCGACAGAGGACAGGGCGGTTGCTTTGCTTTAAGGAAACATAAAGGTCTGAACGGAGCATGCTCGCTTCAAAAAGTCCCAACGCCGCCAAAAAATATCTTAGTGTGACCAAATGTGTGGCTACGACTAAAAAAATCAAACGTGAGGACACAAGCCTAAAATGTTACGAACGCAAAAACCGAAACGTACAGAGAGAAACAAAAAAAAACTTTTTACGTAAGGGTTTATCGGCATTTTGGTGGAGCCTAGGGGGATCGAACCCCTGACCTCATCGCTGCCAGCGATAGAACTGCTTTCCGATGAGATCCGATTAAAACTGCTGAAGCCTTTCCCTGTTAGGTTTTCACAGTTATCTTAAAGGTCTTATCAGATGCAACGACATAATAAGTCGGATTAGAATTGTGTCTCATGGCATATAGACAGCTTGATATGCACTTCAAATAGTTTTTTCTCCAAAATCAATTAACGGATTGTAAAGTCAGATGCGACAACTCCTCTGAAAGGGATTCGTATGCCTTTTCAACTTTTACGATCCTCTAACCATGTCTTGCTGCGACCAAAATGGTTTCATCCGATACATTTTCTTTATGCATCGCTACACCCTGCGAAATAGCGCGGTCTGCTTAACGCCACATAAGCCAGATTTAATGTATCTTTCACAAGCGATTCTTCAATCAATTCAGATTGGTGAGTAATCCTGCCCGTTACCTTAATGAAATTGCATGGAAACATAGTTAGACGCTTATCTAATCGGTAATCGGCTCGACTTTCAATGGGACTTTGTTCTTGTCCCCCGACAATATATAACTGATTGAAACAAGGCTGCCGTTTTGCGAACGGCAGTCTTGTGTGTTGTTCATGTGGATTGGATCGGATCTAGATGACAATGTTTCTGGAGTGTGTGGTCCGTAGTTTAATTTTTAACTGAATCCCAAGCATTTTTAAAATCATAAATAGTTTGATATCGTTGTTCTCTATCTTTCCTAACTGCTCGTAAAGCGACTTCGTAAAGTGATCTGTTTGCTTCCCATTTTGAAAATGAATGATCCATTTCGCCACCAAGTAATCCAAAAGCGATAGCTCCCATCGTGAAAACATTCGTTCTTGCATCAATAGGCGCACCTAATATAAACTCTTCAGGAGATTTCGAACGTCTTGCTCCCCAAAAGCTCTCTCCCATGTCATTTACAGAAGGTGCCAACCTGTAGAAGTCGATGTCACAGATCCTGGTTAAATCCTTTGAAAAATCATACAGAATACTACCATCATAGAAGTCAACCGCAATGTAGCCTTTGGACTCCACATATTTATTGAACTCATATATAGTATCAAGTGACTGCAACCTTTTCTCTATGGATAACTGTTTGAACCTGTAGAAAGGCGATTCAGGATGACTATGTTTTGGTTGAACGGCAAACAACCAATGTGAATGCAGGCATTCGCCATTAATCCATTCAAATATAGCAGCATACCCATCTTTCGTTTCAAAATGATCAATAAGACTAATGAGATTTGGATGTCCTAAGGTCTTGTACAACGGAACGGCAACCTTTAACCTAGAAATTGCATCTCTAGGGTTTCCGGAAAACTCCATTGGTCTACAACCCGCGTATTTAACAAATAGCTTTTTATCGTTCTTTTCGATTCCGAAACTGATGTTACCAGAATCTTGCTGATCAAACACACAAAAAACGGTACCAATAGATTGAAGCCATGTGAAATCGTGCTGATCCTGAAGTTCAAAAGATACATTGTCGATCTTGAACTTAATCGGCTGTTGATTCATATAATCGTCCCCTCAACTTGGGGATTCACGTAGTTTCCAGGGCTATTTATACGTTATCCCCTGATTTTTATTTGCCCTATTATCGATTAAATGTCTTCCCATAAGACATCACTCCTCTCATTTCTAAAAACACAAATATCCAATAAATATGATTTGCAAACCAAGGTTGTGTTCATTCATTTATAAACTTCTCAAATTCATTTCTTAACCAATGCTGATTTTGATATGCGAAACGATTACTGTACCTTTAGATCATGTTATCAAATGGATTATAGCAGCCTCCCTTACAGCTCGCTCTTCAACACACGCTTGCTTTCTTCGGGAATCATGAATGTTTCTGCGTATTCTTTACGGGCTTCAATCCCCCGGACACGGGCAAGATGCTTGTAATATTCAAGGTAAGGGAACGACTTGCTGCCCGTTACGAACCAGTGCTGTGATACAGCCTTCATCCACAGATCGAACGCTTCTTGAGAGAAATCGACATATACATAAGGCTTGTAGTCAACGGCATCCTCCCAATTCTCCGCATAATACAGCGTGGAGGCGAAGAAGGCTGGCAGCTCACGCTCGAAGGAAGGCAGACCTGCATAGAAACGGGCATCGTTCACAATGCGGTGTGTCGTCATATGGTCTTTGTGCATGCTGTTTTTCCAGTGTGTAATAATCACGTTCGGCCGTACTCGGCGGATCACATCACACACAGCCCAGCGGTTATCGTCATCATCCTTCAGCTCACCATCCGGCGTATCCAACACAATGGCTTCCCCGTTCAGCATGTCTGCAAAAGCCTTGGCTTCCCTTACCTTCTGCTCCCGGTATTCTGCCATATCCTGCCCGGCAGGGACACCGCGCTCACCAGCCGTCAGGGCAAGCGTTACGATATGATCTCCCTTTAAGGAATGGTGGGCTAGCACACCTCCTGCTGTTAGCTCCGCATCGCCGACATGCCCGCCAATGGCGAGAATCGTTAATTTCTGATCGCTCATAGTGATAACTCCTTTCGCATAACTGCAAAGTATTTGACAGTTCTGAACCCAGCCTTCTCATAGATCCGAAGGGCCGGGTTGTCCTTGCCTGTATATAGTGACATATAGTCCGTGCCAATGTTCTTGAACGCCTCACAAAGCTTGAAGAATAATACACTGCCAAGACCATGACCTTCATGGTCCGGGTGTACGCCGATCCCTGCAAAATATCCTCTTCCGTTGTCCTGACGAATAACGGGTCCGGCGAATCCTGCTGCCTTGTCGTCTCTGACGGCGATCACAACCGGAGTTCCCTGCTCCGTTGAAGCCGTAATCTCCTTTTGCCACAGCGGATTGTCGAAGCCTTGAAGCATTTCGGTTACACCGTGATGCTTTGCTGCGTCAAACAGCTCCACGGCATACCCCTCTGAAGCGGCCTTCTGTTCTTTCGCTATCATCTCATCAAGGTAGGTGAACGCGGACAGATCCAAATACATCGCACATTCGGTAGCCCGTTCTATGTAACCCTGCGCTGCCAGGAACGAATGAAGTCTGCTGCCGATCGGAACGCCCGGTGCATTGTTATGTTCATGCTTCGGCGTATCCGGAATATACCAGGGCAGCATCATCGGATTGAAAAAAAGTACCTCGGATTGCTTCTTTCCCAGTGTCCTGAACCGGTTCTCAATCGCTTTAAGCAGCTCTGAGTAAATCTCGTCACTCTGCAGCTCCTCAGCTATCACAATACAAGTCAGATACCCTGCAACCTGCCCCAGCGGAAGATCATCCCCCGTGCATCCGCAGGCAAAGCCCTTCACCTGGCCGTTATCCATCCAGAGGAAGGTATTCTCTGGATCCAAATAAGGGCTCGATAGAAATATACGGTCCAGGCTTTCAGGTGTAAGCTCCTTATAGCCATCCTTCACCGCTTCCGTATTCCAAAATTCGATAACGGCTTCTGCATAACGATGATCCCAAGTCGTCAGCATACGGCGCGACACCTCCATGCTCAAACAAGAATTTCGATTCATTATAGGCAAGCCGGGTTATCGCTTCTCCTGCTTCCCGGCAGTTCTCAATGCTTTGTTACCGACAGGCTTGAATTCCTCTATATGGTATTTTGCAGACAATCCAGCAGGAAAGTCACCGCAAGCAAAATACGGATATAAGAAGAACCGCTGATGCCGCATGAATGAGGACGGCGGAGTCAAACCTTGCCTTTATGCTGGAGCACATGAAGAAGATAGGCGTTATGTTCCGCGAGGTCTGCAGCCTTGGCTCTTTCCTCATATTCATCGTTCTGTTGCCGGCATTCGGTTCATTCGCTACTTCTTAGCCTTTTACAGCCCCAACGGTAACCCCCTCCAGGAAGTACTTCTGCAGGCTAAAAAATAGAATGAACATCGGAATGGCGGATATCGTTGCTCCGGCCATCATCGGTGCGAAATAGGTTGTGTTGGCGAACCGGAAGTTTTTAAGCCCTACCTGTATGGTCTGCATATCCATCGTATTCGTTACGAGGAAAGGCCAGAAGAAGGTATTCCAACTGTCCATGAAGGTAAGGATTGCCATGACGGCAAGAACGGTTTTGGATAGCGGCAGTATGATTTTGAAATAAATCTGAAACTGGTTGCATCCCTCAATCTTGGCACACTCGAGGACTTCTGAAGGAATGCTTGACATAAACTGCTTCGCCAAAAAGATGTTGTACACCGTAACTAATCCGGGAACAATCATCGCCTCGTAGGTGTTCTGAATCTGGAATGTGTTAACGATCAGGATGTAAAGAGGCACCTGTGTCACCTGATATGGAATCATCATGGAAACGAGCAATACGGAGAACAGGACCGTTCTGCCCTTGAATCTGATTTTGGAGAATGCGTATCCCGCCAGACTCGCAAAGAATACGTTAGACACCATAACTGCGGATGCCACAATCAGCGAGTTGAGAAGCCACTGTACGGAATGTTCACTATAATCGAAGAAGAATTTATAGGAATCCAGCGATATTTTGGTAGGAAACAGTGCATAGTTCATCGCCCCTGCTTCCACCGGATCTCCGAATGACGAAATAAACATGAAGTAAATCGGAAACAGTGTAGCCAGAGCGAAAATAACCAGAATAACCATAACTGCTATATTGCGTGTCTGTCTGCGAACAGGCTTGCCGTTGTGACTGTTGTATAAAGCCATATCGGTGCCCTCCTCTCCTTAATACTCCACTTCTTTGCCCATAAATTTGAATTGAATGAATGAGATTGTAGCAATGATCAAGGCCAGAACAAGCGATTGGGCAGCTGCTTCGCCGAATTCAAAATATTTAAAGGCGTTGTTGAAAATAAGCAGGCCGACCATCGTTGTTGCATTATCCGGACCTCCGCCTGTCATCAGGTAAGCGTTCTGGAATACCTGGAAGGATCCGATAACGCCTGTAACCAGGAGGAATAGGGTCGTAGGCTTCAGACAAGGAATGACGATATACCACAGCTTTTTGAGAAAGCTTGCCCCATCCAGTTCAGCAGCTTCATAGTAGCTCTCGTCAATACCGAGCAGGGCGGCGAGATAAATAATAATGCTCGTTCCGTGACTGGAAAGCCATGACATCAGAACGAGAGAGAACATCGCGGTGGAGCTGGAGCCGAGCCAGTTGTTGTTGCTGATCCCGAACAGGCCGAGTAACTGATTAAGAATACCGGAAGGCATCGGATCAAAAATCCACAGCCATACCACGGACAAGGCCACGCCGGACGCAACTGCAGGCAAATAGTAGATGGCTTTAAACACGCTCTGAGTTTTCTTGCGCAGCGGCAGAATCAGGATCGCTACGGCAAATGATATGAACAGGCCGACCGGTACGGTAAGCACCGTGTAAACCAGCGTGTTCTTAATGGATTTCCAGAACAGGCTGTCAGCAAATGTGGCAGCGTAATTCTCAAATCCGATAAAATTGGAGCCTAGTGGTTTATACTTTTGAAAGCTGATGATAAACGCACTTACAACGGGGTAAGCGGTAAACATCGCAAAGACGATAAGTGCAACGGCGATAAAGGCGTAGCCATATCCGCTGTCACCTTTAATCCGGCGTCTTTTTACAGGTTTGGCGATTGGGGACATTATGCAAAGCTCCTTTCACTGTGCGGTTCAACAACCTGCATGTAAGAACCAAGGCAGCCGCATGCCACAGCATACGGCCACCAAGGGTGCAAAGAATTAGTCTTTTACGATTCCATCTTCTCCGAAGGCATCAACAGCAGCGGTCTTCACAGCATCATACATCTGTTCTGGCGTGATTTCGCCGGCAATCAAGGCCTGCAGTTTAGGGATCATAACTTCGTCTTCTAGCTTGATGGATTTAGCACCGAGATCCGTTGGAATGTCGGTACGTGCCGGTGTAGCTTGAGAGAGCAAGGTCTCTACTGCTGCCACGTTGTCTGGATTTCTGTTAATTGTCATTTCCTTCGCAGCTTCTCTGCCGCTTTTTGTAATATGAGCAGCGAACAGATCATTGTTCGTTGTAGCGGCTACTTTACCGGAAGCCAGGAAATGAGCAGCTTTCACGACATTGGCTTTATGCTCAGGAGTCGGCTCTTTCTTACCGCGGAATGCGACATAACCGTCAACGGCAACGCTGGCCTGCTGCTTCTCGCCAAGAAAGGTCGGAACCGGCAGCACGATGTACTCAACTGGAATACTTCCTTGAACGGCACTTCCGTCGTTCGCTTTAATCTTCTCATTGTTCTTGTTCGCAGAGTTCTCGAACGTAGCCAGACCTTTACCGGTAATCATCGTTTGACCGGTCAGGAACATATTCCAGCGCTTGCCAGCATCCACGGAGCTGAGCTCTTTCGGCATGGAGCCGTCGTCGATCATTTGACGGATCGCCTTCAGGACTTCAAGGAAGTTTTTGCTTGTGTAAGCATACTTCAGATCTTTATCGAAAGCGTGCGGCATGCCTGCGTTCTTGATGAGAATGTTCAGATAGTCCTTGGAGGCAACGCCAGAAGTTGCGAATACGAAGCCGTAACGGGATGTTTTATCCCCTTCCTTGACTACACCCTTCTTGATTTGCTCCCGGAATTCCTCATAGGTCCATCCCTCTTTTTGAACCTTTTTGTAATCAATGCCGGCTTCTTCAAGGAACTGCTTATTTCCGCCGATCGCGTGAACCTCCATATATCCCGGGAAGCCGTAAAGGGCGTCCCCAAGCTTCATATATTCCAGCGGAGCCGCATCAAAATCCTCAAGCATTTCAGGAGTAGCGGTATCCTTAATGTCCATCAGCATTTCCTGCTCAACATATTTGGAAAGACCGCCGGAGCCGATGAAGGCGATGTCAGGCGGGCTGCCTGCGTTCACCTGGGTATCCAGCTTCTGAGTCATATCCTCCCAGCTGGCGGGCTCGATTTTCAAGGTCAGATTCGGATAAAGAGCATTAAAGTCCTTTTCCATCTGAGCGAAGTTGTCTTGGAAGTTAGGAGAGATTGGCGGAAGAAGGGCTGTGATCGTATCTTTGGCCTCGGCCTTTGAGCCGCCGCCGTTTGACCCGGTGTTCGGATCAGCGGCCTTCGGCTCGCTGCCGCCGCCGCAAGCCGATAATGCAAGAGATAAAGCAAGAACAGGTGCCAACACACGCAATTTCTTTTTCATAAAATCACAAACCTCCCTTAGAATATACAAATTTACGATTTCTGCAGTTGTGCGAAAGCCTTCTTCAAGCTTCCTTCATTCTCGTTCAGTACCTGCTTCGCCTTCTCGGCGTCTAGGCCTGTCTTGATCATCATGATGGCCAGCTTACTGCTCATGTAAGCGCTTTCCAAATAAGCAATAGCTGTTTTGTCGTCTACCCCCGTAGCTGCCCTAATGATTCGTACCGAGCGGTCGTACAATTTGATATTGCTCGCCTTCAAATCAACCATCAGGTTGTTGTAGGTCTTGCCGAGCTTTACCATGGTGCAGGTTGTCAGCATGTTCAGAACCAGCTTTTGTGCCGTGCCCGCCTTTAATCGGGTTGATCCCATAATGACCTCAGGCCCCACGACCGGAGCGATACACACATCACAGACCGGCTCGACCTTAGAGTTCTTGTTGTTAACCACACCGATGGTGGCTGCTCCAATCTCTCCAGCCTTCCGTAGTCCTGCGATCACAAACTGTGCACTGCCGCTGGCTGTGATGCCAACCACTGCATCCTTGTCCGTCACGCCGCAGCGTTCAATGAGTGCTATCCCCTCCTCTGCGTTATCTTCATAACCTTCAACTGCCAGCCTCAGCGCCACATCGCCACCGGCGATATGACCCTGCACCAGCAACGGGTCAGTACCAAAAGTAGGAGGACATTCCGAAGCATCAAGAACACCAAGTCGGCCGGATGTCCCAGCTCCTATGTAAAACATCCTACCACCGTTTTTGAGCACATGGTGCAAAATATCAACCGCTTTCATAATTCGCGGTATTTCAGCTTTTACGGCGTCAGGCACCTTGGCATCCTGCTCGTTCATAAGACGCAGCATTTGTTCTGTTGTTAACTCGTCGATCATCTGAGTCTCCTCATTGATCTCTTCTGTCGTCAGGCCCGCCAGATACTCATCCATGGCTATCCCCCTATCCATGTTATGTAAATTTCTTAATTGCATCTTAGCGAGAATTCACAATTTGGTCAATAGTTTTTGAAATAAAATTTTATAATAAAATATATTTATGATTTTTTATTTCTCACAAAGACATAAAAAAACACCGGCAGAATCATCCCCCTCCCGGTGTTTCTCCTATTTATTTGCGGTTTTTGCTAGTAATAATGTTGTGGGTTCTTGTTAGATATTTTTTAACATTTCTGTAATCTGCACTGGCGACGCCAGCAAATAAAATGTCGATTACCGTCAGCATGGCGATGCGCGAGCCCATCGCGCCGCTCCGGATCGTCAGCTCCGGCGTCGAGATGCTGAGCACGATATTGGCTTTCTCTGCAAGCTCGCTCTTGTTGTATTTTGTGATGGCGATGATACATGCTCCCGACTTCTTGGCAATTTCAAGTGAATCCAGAATGTCCACCGTCTGCCCAGAATTGGAAATGAAAATAGCAACATCCTGCTTCTCGAGCAGTGTCGCGGCTGTCAGCTGGCTGTGGCCGTCCGTATAGGTATGGCACATTTTGTTGATTCTCGTAAACTTCTGTTCCGCATCAATCCCCACAAGCCCTGAAGCGCCAATACCGAAAAATACGATCCGCTTGCACTGTCTCAGCACCTTGACCGCACGATCAATCTCATCCTTGTTAATTACACTCAGTGTATCTTCTATCGATTTGATATTATTATGGGATATGTTCGCGATAATCGTGTTCAGATCATCACCGGGCTGAATATCCGTATACTGGTGCCGTTGCTCCTCATCCATAGAACCGAGCGAAGCCGATATGCTGACAATGAAGCTACGGTAGCCGCTGTATCCCATTGTCTTGCAGAAACGGAGCACGGAAGCATCACTTGTCTTGGTCAGTTGAGCGAGGCTTTTGATCGAGAGATGAGGGATTTCCTCCAAATTTTCAAGAATGTACTCTGCGAGCATTTTCTCCACAGGTGTCAGACTGTCCTTCATATCTCTGATCTTGATCAAAATATTATCATTAATTGACATATGTGTATCTACTCATCCTCATCGTCTGTAATAGTAAAACAGCCTGCCAGCGGCGCCCAAGCACCGCAAAATTAATTAAAGCATAATCTCAAAGGCGGCAAAAAACAAGATGAATCTACCGCTACCAGCAGTGCGCTGCATTGTCGTCCTCTCGAAATTTTATTTCATCTAAAAGTTGTGATAATGAAAATTCACAAAAAAGACGCTAATTAGCGACTTTCTATGGGATCATGTTCTTGTCCTCCGATATGTATGTATAAGCATCTTGCTACTATTGATAATTGATGTGTTTCTGCTTCCAGATGCCATTGTCACACTCTATGTTGGATCTTAACTCTACGTTTATATAATCTCCCCAATATCCCAATTACCACGGACAGGGGATTGGTAGTCGATTACTAAAAAACACTGAAAAATTGAAAGGTAGCCACCTCGAAGTTGATGTCAATGAGCAAAATGAGGGGGCTCGCGCTTTTTATAAACGGTATGGATTTGTGCAAACAGGACGATCAGAATTAGACGGAACAGGTCGGCCATTCCCCTTACTTCATCTAGAATTAAAAAATTGAGCCAACGGATAACGATAGAGCAATAAAGCAGCGGTAGTCTTGGACTCTTTTTCGTCCTAGTTCCTCGCTGCTTCTTTCCTTGATAATTTTGGTTTAATGATTGCCTGGTCCGAGCGGAAATGCAGACGTCAATCTGGCAAAGTCATCGGCTAAGTTAATATTAAACACCAACTGACGGTCAATGTCGGAATAGATCCGATAACGCGCCAGCCCGTATAACGCTCCCCCCAGCATGATGAGCAAGCAAAATACGACCGTACTATTCCATATCGTCATTCGTACTAGCGTGCGTTTAATCATATTGGGGTTTGCTCTCCTTTTATTTGGCGGACTTGATGTATTGATTCACTTGCTGCTCCAATATCGGAAATGGCATATTACCGTTTCGAAGAAGAACGGAATGAAATGCTTTGATATCGAAGCGATCCCCGAGTTCCCTTTTCGCCTTCTCTCGAAGGGATTGAAATTGCTCCGATCCGATCGCATAGTATTCCTTTTGTCCTGGATAGGCAATAACACTGTCGATAAAAGCATCGTCCCCCCTTCCAGTGACACTCATCAGATACTCATTAGCCTGTTCTCTTGTCCACTTCAGCCCATGGATACCCGTATCTATCACGGTACCTATTGAAAGGTTCGCCAAACGGATTAGTACGGTGTTCCGATCAAGCAAGCCCTTCTCCGCACATAAGCTTTCCATATAGACCGCCCATCCCTCTACGTATCCAGGCGTCATCGTTATTTTGCGGATTAATGGAATGGTTGGTTGATCATATTGAATCGAAAATTGAAAGTGATGTCCTGGAATACCCTCATGCAACGCAAGCATTTTAACCATTTCTTCGGAGGTCGGGTTTTCGAGCGGAATGACAAATCTCCCGCTCCTATCACCATCTATAGATAAGGGGATATACATTCCACCTGCCGATGCGATAAGAGCCGAATACGCCCGCACATCCACGGGATGGTTCGGGATAAGCTCGTCTTCAAACCAATCGGACAAGCAGGGCGTGGCATCCGACAGACTGCTATTTAACGCTTGCAGCAATTCATCTCCGGTTAGGAATCTGGTTATAAATGTAGTCTGTGCTTGACCCGAAGCACCGCTTCTTAGCTCCTTCACGATCTCTTCTACCTTGTGTTTAGCGATCTCGTGCATTTCCTGAGGACTGAGGTCCGTACCCGTAGTAAGTTTGAGCCTTGCAGAATAATACTCGCTGCCGTCCGGCTTACTCCAGATTCCTTGGCTCACGGATGCTTGTTTTATAAGATCGTTCTTGATCACATCGGCAAGTTTGCCGTAAGAAGCCAGTACATGATCGGTTAGGGTTTGCGCTAACGCTTTTTTTAGCTTCTCCTCTTCGGAGGGATCGAGTTTTAACTCTGTTAATTTCTCTGCATATAAACTGTACAGAATCGTTTCTTCCGGTTTCGTATTCCGCAAAATGCTGTAACTCGTAAGCATTTCCTTAAGAAATTCAGAAGCAGGGACAATACCTTTCTCCCGTCTGTCTTGAATTCTATCTATGACATGCGCGACTTTATCCGAAAATTTCAACCCCTGGCTTTCCAGCTCTGCCTGAAGCATCCGTGAGGCGGTATGATCGAGCTGACGTTACATTATCTCCTCAAACAGATGGACCACTGTCACATCCATCCCCAGTTTAAGCAGCCCCTTGGCCGCCTCCAATCCAAGCAAGCCCCCGCCAATAACAGCAACCTTCTTGTACTGATCTGCTACATGCAGCATGTTCTGGCAATCTGCGATATCTCTGAAACCTACAATTCCTTCTTTATCTGCTCCTGGAACAGGAAGCATAAACGGGTTGGAACCGGTTGCAATAATGAGGGTGTCATATGGAACCTCCATACCATTGTCTGCCTTCACGATTTTTTGTTCCGTATCAATATGCGTTACAGTCGTTCCCGTATATAGCTCTATTCCGTTCTCTAAATACCAATCCCAGTCGTTCAGAATGATGTCTTCTTGCTTCACTCTTCTCTAGCACATACGATAACTGAATACGATTGTAGTTGGGATAAGGCTCGCTTCCAAATACGGTGATCCTGTAGGTGCTGGGCGCCAGTTTTTATATCTGTTCCACCGTGTTGATGCCCGCCATCCCGTTGCCAATCAAGACTAGATGCCGACGTTCTTGTACTTTCACCATGCAGAAACCTCCTAAATATATATACGAATCCATGCAAAAGAGAACTTGTAACCTACTAAACATCACACGTACAATCGAACCAGTTTTAGCAGATTTTCTCTGTTTCCATCATAAGAAAAGAGGGTTATAAAAGGAACCCCCTTACTTTAATTTTTAACTGAATGATCCATCTTATGGTAACCTGATGTCTCTCCTCCAGCTTGGAATGGAAAAAGCAGCTTCTGTTAGTTCGAATCTGCTTTGATTGATTAATCATCTTGTTATGCCCGTTCAATGAATTCTTTCAATTGGAATGATCTTTGGTACGATAATCCCCCTATATCCTCTTCTTATTTATTTCTGTAGTTTTCTTATAATTTGACGGTAATACTAGCAACGTCCTCGCCATTGATTCCTTTCCAGTGATCCAACACTTCCTCCAGTTTCCTAGCTTTTTCATTTGCCCAACGTTTGGAGTGGGATCTTCCTGCGCTTCCTTGAATGACTTCGTTCCAATCTTCGGCATCTCCTTCTAAACAACGGGCCAGTACCGTCAATGACGTTGCCGAAAACACATTGTAGAATACCTGCTCATATGTCGGAAACACTTGCTCCAGTAAGACTCTACTGTTAATCCCCTTTTTAACAATAAATATCCGGAAACGTTCTCCAATACTCCTCGGCCTTTGCTGTAGATCGGATAAAAAAACGCTATAATAGCGACTTCAATGGGAATATGTTCTTGTCCCTCGAGAAAGTTTCCTAATAACCTAATTTGACATATCAATTATCACCTCCTATCCTCTCAAACATAAGAAAACACAAAAAAAGCCGCCAAATTAGCGACTTCCAATGGAACGATGTTCGTGTCCTTCGACAACTCGGTTCAGCAAATTCCAAAATTGTTCAACCATGACGGATGGCGGATACGGCATCGAACGGATAATCCACCATTCCAATACACCCACTGATGCTGAAATTAAAAATTGTACTGTAATGTCCCTGTTCCTGTCCTGATCGAGATTGATTGAATCCAGATGTTCCATCAGACTTTTTCTGAACATGGTCTCCATTTGGTTTCGAAATACCATGCTTCCCTTGCTCTTCAGCATAATCGAGTAGAAAGAAGCATGCTGCTCCAAATATTCAAAAGTGTGAAGTAGTGCGGTTTTGGAAGGAAGATGAACCAGGTCATCTCCAGACATACAATGTCGAACCAACTGGTTAATCTCAGCTGCTATGCATTGCTCGCGCAGATCGTACTTGTCATCGAAATGCAGATACACCGTTCCTCGATTGACATTCGCTTCTGCCGCAATTTGATTAATCGTTATGCTCTCGAATTCCTTTTCTGACATTAGCCTCATAAAAGCATCATTAATCGCTTGCCTTGATTTTTGAATACGCTTGGCCATAATCCTTCTCCCCTTTATCCCATTCAAAAAATGGTCACTTTGAAGTCCTGTGTTGAAAAATCAACAACTGAGCTTGTTTTAACCATTGAACCCCATTTATCGCCCTGATACATTCACTATATAAAACTCATGTTGTTAGATCAACATGTGATCAATTCAAGAGGAGGCTTATCCATGAAAGTTATTAATTCGACAATTTTGAAACTCCCGAAAAACAATAGGACCTAAAATGTTTATGTATTTTATTTATTACAAAATAATCGATAATTTAATTTAAATTAATTCAGGAGGTTTACAACATGAAACTTACAGGAAACACGATTTTTATTACAGGCGGCGGCTCGGGAATTGGACGTGCGTTAGCAGAAGCTCTCCACCATCTTGGAAACAAAGTTATTATCTCTGGTCGACGTAAAGAGCGATTGGATGAGACAATCAAAGCGAATCCCGGTATGTCCGCAGTGGAATTGAATGTACAAGATCCTGCCAGCATAGAGGTGGTTGCCAAGCAGCTAATCGAAGAATTCCCGGATTTGAATGTCTTGATTAACAACGCCGGCATCATACAGCCCGATGACGCGGCGGGCGTGATCGATGAGGATGTTTTGATTTCGACGGTCGAGACAAACTTGTTAGGCCCAATTCGGTTGACTTCTGCATTAATCGTTCATTTGAAGTCCAAAGAAGAAGCTATTGTCATCAACACGACTTCGATCCTTGGTTTTGTACCGTTAGCCGCAACTGCTATATATTCCGCAACGAAGGCTGCGCTTCATACCTATACGCTGTCCCAAAGATACATGCTTAAAGACACTTCGGTTAAAGTGATAGAAATGGTGCCACCGTGGGTTCAAAGCAACAACGATGAACCGCGTGCGATGCCACTTTCGTCATTCATTGATGAGACGATAAAGGTACTAGGTACGGATACAGACGAAGTTCTGGTCGAAGAAGCGAAAGTGTTTCGAAATAACCCTGGCCCGAACGAAGGTATTTTTGTGACCCACCTTAACGATACGATGAAGTCTGAACCTCCAAAGATTCATTAATTTACCTATAATTCAGCGTTTGCTCAAAAGGTTATGTTTCGTGTCGCCAGATTTGTATTATCATCTGGAGAAACAATTAAGTGGGATGGAAAGAAATATGAGTTCCGGCGTGAAACTATTCGGTAATAGGAACAAGTTCTTGTCCTTTACGGCAATCGGTACAAGTTCTTGTCCTTAGCTTGGGACACGAACTTGTACCGATAAAACAAAAAAAGCCGCTATAATAGCGACTTTAATGGGTATATGTTCTTGTCCCTCGACATTTATATTTAGTGTCATACACTTTAGGCTTACCTATTTTATCGATAAAAATATAAGTTGAAAATATTAAATGCCGGTTCTATTTACCAACCGGCATTTTTTCCTTATTATTTAATTGACTCGAGGTACTGAACAACATTAATTGAGTGATCTCCACCCGCCTTAGCGTGAGCCATTAATGTAATAGTATGGGGACCTAACAAATCTACTGTATTCGGATTATCGTTTATTATTCCTTTCACAATATCAAGCTTACCTAGCATAGCAGCAGCAAACAGATCAATTCTGGCCCCTTTATCCAACAAGTGAAGCGCTATATCACGTTTTCCCATATGTGCAGCTGCACCAAGGGCCGTTTCCCAATCGCCATTACCCCAATCCCATGCAGCATTAAGTAAACCTGGTTCTTGTTCGAGCATCTCCTTAACCTTATCAAAATCGGAGTGCGCATTATAAACAAATTCTTTAACTAATTCTGGAGCAAGACTATTGGACATTGGTTATCTCTCCTATCATCATTGTATAAATTGCGGAACCCAAACTGATCACTTTCTACTTCGAAATGTATGTTTGGTGTTTTTTGATGAACTCGGGTTGCGTTACATACTCTACGTAATTTACTGCTCCATTAAAATCCAAATAAGCCTGATAGCGAGTGCGAATAGCTGGTTGTATAATGAAATCAAGAACTCTATCTTTCGCAACCCATCGGCTATCGGTTGTTTCTTCAGTAACAGCTAACAACTCCCCACCAACGGGTTTACATACGAAATCAAACCCAACTTGCGTAGGAACATCTGTCACGCCATCATACCATTTAAAAATCCCTGTATTCGAATAGACACCAATTAAGTAGCTAACTGTGGTATCAATTCCGCTTTCCTCTTTGATTTCGCGAACCAAAGCATCCATCAGATTTTCTCCAACTTCCACTTGTCCACCTGGGTAAACCCAACCACCGTCACGGGTTTTTACTAAAAGGATATTTCCTTCTCCATCTTCCACAAATCCACCTGCGGCTACGATGTGTGTTGGAAATGGCATAGATAGTTACGACCTCCTTATGCAGTAACGTTTGTATTTTTATTCCACAGCCTTCTCGCACTTTCCTGCCCGTTAGCTTAATGAAGTAGCATTGGGTTACTTAGATATTCATCTAATCGGTAATCGGACTATGTTCTTGTCCTTTACGGCAATCGGGACAAGAACTTGTACCGATAAAATAAAAAAGCCGCTAAAATAGCGACTTTCAATGGGACCATGTTCTTGTCCCTCGACATAAAAAACCGGATCAATGTGTTTGCTTATCTCATCGATCTGGTTCTCTTCAATTGCCACGACAAACAACCGTAGCCGATAAAGGCAGCCTTGACCACTCTCTATAATCATTTCATAAAAATCGTGACAGCACACAATTATTGAAAACTGAGGTGATGTCCACTTATTTCTATAGTTAAAAGAAACGGTTATAAGTGCTACCTTATTCGACATTGTTGCTACTCCCTACTCGATATTGACTTCAATTGCCTTCGAAGCCGTTTTGAACACCCCGCCGCTGCGCTTCTCGGATATGTCCGGTATGAACAGATTCGTCATCTTCATAAGCGTACGGATGTTGACGGTTCGTAGTCGTCTGCAACAACCATGTATCCAAGTCCACCAAGCCCAATTATCGCTATCTTCTTGCCAAAGGAAGCACCCCGAAGGCAAGCGGCGAGTACATTGCAATCCCAGCACACAATAGCGGTGCGGCAACATCATATGACGTCAGGAATTCGAATTTGAAAACTCTGTCGATAGCCGCAAAGTTTGAATGTTCACGGATGAAATAAAAACTATCTGTCAAACTTGAAAGATACACCTGTTAATTTTTCAGAAACATTCCATAATAATTTTGAATCCTGAGGATCGTATAACTTTTCGATGATCGGGTCACTCTTTGGATAGCCTTTTCTTCCACCTTTGCTATCTGGACCAATATATTCCCCTCCCATAATCGTTGATTCCGTGGCACTATATAAGGTAGGCAACGCGCCCATATGTGCTGGTTGACTAATGATGCTGGTAAACATCCTTTTGAATATACTTGCTTGCTTCCCTGAACCAAAGGAAGATAAATTGGTATTCGCTATTCCAGGATGACAAGCGACACTAAAGGAATCAATTTGATGGCTGTTAAATTTATTTTGTAATTCTTTAGCGAACAATAGATTTGCTAGTTTACTTTGACCATAAAACTTTTGGCGGTTATATCCCTTAGATCCGTCCAAATTACCGAAATCAATAATGGCGTTATGAGCAAGTAGACTGCTCAGAGTTATAACTCTCGATTTTGGAGTTGAAATCAAGCGAGGCAATAGCAATCCAGTCAGTGCAAAATGACCTAAATGATTACCTCCAAATTGGGATTCAAAGCCATCCTTGGTTAATTGTAATGGCGGGAACATAATGCCTGCATTGTTAATGAGAATAGACAAGGACTCGTTCTTTTCGAGGAAATCTGCAGAGAACTTCCTAACACTATTCAAATCGCTTATGGCAAAATTGTACCATGTCTAAGTTTTTTTAAGAGAAAACCTGTCAGCTCGATACCATTCTATAAACGAGTCTATAACGAGAAAATACCTACCCCTCTCCCGGGCAGGTATTAAAGGTGAATCGTATGAATGGCTTACCAACATCGATCACTAAATATTAGTCCAGAAGGCTGTAGATCTGAATGCTCTCCACCTTGGCATCCTTGATATGAAACGACATCACATCCACATAATTGGATGGCTCGTAACGGTAGTCATCCTCCTCGTTAGGGGCTCCATCACCAAGCAGTTTCCCCTCAGGGTAGGCGTTTTTGAGTGTATCCAGGCTATCTCCTGCTTTAATGTTTCGCACTGTCGCGTACTTAGGATCTGTAATTTCGATATGAAAGATGGAGTCTTGTTTCCCCTCCGGTATACTGATTGTTTTAATCTCCAGACCAGGATACGTATAAACCTTTTCTGTAAAACCGATTAACGTATCCATGTTTGTTCCATCGCCGGCACTGTACGTATGAGATTTCAGGTTATCCGGTTTGCCCAGCATCTGTTCCATCTGATCTTCATTCGCTGTATCCGAAATCGCGATGGTGTGCTCATTATAGACAAAAGCAAGCTCCTTCAGCACCACATTGCCTTCCTTCTCCATCGAACCTTCCTTAATAGCTTCAGCACTCTGTCCTTCCGAATTTTCTGAAGCAGGCGCAGTAGAATTTGATGCTCCTTCGCCTTTGGCCTGTTCGTCGGGCGTGTTTTTTTCAGCCGAGTTCTGCGGCGCTTCTGGCGACTTGGCACCATTGGACTGACAGCCCGTCAGTGCCATCGTTAGTAAAATACTCAGCAGGATAACAGCTGTAGCTTTGTTTATCAATTTCATCATGATCCCTCCATAAATGTGTGATTTCTTCTTATGAAGTGATTATAAAAAAAGCATTTGTTAGTCTCATAACAGAATTGTATCAATCTTGTAACGTTAACTATTTACGCGCGTGTTTACGCACGGGGTAACACAATCGTAACGGTCGTTCCTTCCCCGATTTGACTTTCCATGTCGATATATCCATTAAACCGCTCTACAATCTCTTTGCAAATAGAAAGTCCAAGACCTGAACCGTTCGCTGTGCTTGCATTTTTCGCCCGGTAAAAGCGTTCCTGCACTCTCTCCAGCTCATCACCCGCGATACCGATACCTTGATCACGTATCCGTATAACGACCTCGCTTGGCGTATGTTCCAACTTCAATTCGATTAGCGATGGACTGCCTGAATATTTGATGGCATTGTCCACAAGGTTGGCGATCGCATGGGACATCAGCATTGGATTCACGTTGGCGTGGACTCTCGTCAGAAGCTTATCCTCCGGTTCCGCTTCCGCCTCCCTGAACATAATCTCGATTCCTTTATCTTTGGCCTTGGCACCCATACTCGTTGCGACTTGCTGAATCAGTTCGTTCATTTCCGTCTTCCGGGCTTCCAGTTCGTTAGAACCAGCCTTGTCGAATCGGGATAGCAACAACAGTTCATTAATCAAGCGCGTCAGCCGATCCGATTCCTGCAGCAGATGAGCATAGATTTTTTGCAGCTCCTTGTTCTCGTTCTCCCCTTCAACCAAGTATTGAGAGAAACCACGAATTGCTGCCAATGGTGTTTTTAACTCGTGAGATACGTTGGAGACAAATTGTTTCTGGTACTGAATGTAATCATGAAGCTGCCGCCCCATGGAATCCAGCCCATCTGCCAGCATGCCCAGCTCATCCTTCCGGTTTAGATGAACTCTCCGAAACTCCTGTCTAGAGAAACTTTGCGCAGCGCCAAGCAACAGCTTAATCGGCTTGGTTGTGTTGCGGGCAATCCACAGACTGGATAACGTAATCAGTACAATAAATCCGCCTGCACCCGCAAACAGGATATAACGGATTTGATCCATAATCGCATAAAAGTAGGAAATGTCCTCCACGAACTCATACACATAAGCGTTTTGGTAGTATTGATCCTGAATGGGAGTGGCAAAATAAAGCAGATGATCTTCCGTTACGGTGTAGGCATAACTGCCGCTCAGGGCTTTCTCAATATTCTTTTCAAAAATAAGAGGTTTGCCATCATTAATGATGATGCCATCCACAGCCAAGCCCAGCAACTGCTTGGAGCTATCATAGATACGTACTTCCTTGCCTGAAGCTTTCAGCTTCTCCAGAGCAAGTCTGACGATTTCTTTTGTCTGCGGCTCTCCTGTCGATGATCTATGCTGTGCCAACACCTCACGGAAGGACAACTCGGACAGATCCGCCTTCTCCATCATCTGTTTTTCAATGGTAATGAAGCTGTAGTAATCGATGGCTTTATTAACCGCAAAAATGATGATGCCAAAGGACAGCACGGAGAAAAATAAATAATTCAGCAGTAACCGGGTTGCATACTTCAGGCCTCGCCACCTCCAAGTTGATAACCAAATCCATAGATCGTCCTGACATACTTCGGTTCGTCCGCGTTATCCTCCAGCTTCTTCCGTAATCGCATGATGGTCATATCCACACTGCGACTGTCTCCCATAAAGTCATATCCCCATCCGATCTGCAGCAGCTCATCCCGGGTAAAGATTTTGTCTGGCCTTTTGAGTAACGTTTCCAGAATTTTAAACTCTTTGGCCGTTAAAGACACGGGTACACCGTTTTTCAGCACCCTTCGGCTTTCCAGATCAAATGTCAGCTCTTCATGAATGATGCGTGTAGATTTCACTTCTGTTCCTTCACTTGATTCCTCCTTGCTCTCGTTTCTTCTCAGAATCGCCTTGATCCGAGCGAGCAATTCACGATTGTCAAAGGGTTTGGTCATGTAATCTTCCGCCCCTAGCTCTAGTCCCAACACCTTGTCGATTACCTCATTTTTGGCAGAGAGCATGATCACAGGAACGGCACGTTTCCCGGTGATTTCCTTGCACAGGTCATATCCGGAGCAGTCAGGCAGCATCAAGTCAAGCACCACCAGGTCCGGCCCAAAAGCATCCAGCAGTTGCAGGGCTATTTTACCGTTTTCAGCCGTTTGAACGACGTAGTTTTCTCTTCTCAGTACGAGCTCAATTAAATCTCTGATTGCGACTTCATCGTCAATGACAAGTATTTTCTTCAATGTGCACCCCTTCTAGCCTTGTTCCCCAGCTTGAATCATAATTTACCCTCATCTTAGCACAGACACTTTAGATTCCTCCACCAACTGATTCCACTGAGCCCAACATAACTTGTAATAAACCCGAAGAAAGGAGAACAATCCATGGATCTGCTCTGGGTACTCATTGTTGGTGGACTTATTGGCTGGTTAAGCGGCAACTTGTCTTGGTGAAGAGATCGTAAGGTACCTTAAACGAAAAAAGTACCTCTCTCGAGATGCAAACGAATCTACAATATATTCAATCTGTTGGAACGTAACCATATCAACCATTCACCGTTACTTGTGGTATCGACTCATGTTCCTGTCCTTTACGGCAATCGGTACAAGTTCTTGTCCTCGACTCGGGACAAGAACTTGTACCGATAAAACAAAAAAGCCGCTAAATTAGCGACTTTGAATGGTACCATGTTCTTGTCCCTCGACAAATGTATTCCGAGAATAGCTCCCGGCTCCTACATCCTGTTTTATTACTCGCCGGTTTCAGCGAACTTTTGAATACGCTCGCCGATTTGATCACGAACACGCTGGAAAACAGCCCATTTTTCTTCATCGGCACCCTGAGCCTTGGCAGGATCGTCAAATCCCCAGTGCTCACGGTGAACATGCGGAGGTGTCATCGGACAACGATCTGCAGCGTCGCCGCACAAGGTGACCACCAAGTCCGATTGATTTAACAACTCCGGATCAATGATATCCGAAGTTTGGTTCGAAATATCGATCCCCACCTCGTTCATTGCTTTGACCGCATTCGGGTTTAGGCCGTGAGCTTCGATGCCGGCGCTGTAGACTTTCCAATCATCACCAAGATGTTTTTTGGCCCATCCCTCCGCCATTTGGCTGCGGCAAGAGTTGCCTGTGCACAAGAAGTAAAGTGTCTTTTTTTCCATCATCGTTTCTCTCCCTTGAATTAAAGTATGGTTAGCCAGATATATAATCCTAAAAGGGTTATAAATAACGTTGGGATGGTCAATATAATCCCTGTCTTAAAGTAAGTCCCCCAGCTTATCTTCACGCCTTTCGTCGAAAGGACATGCAGCCAAAGCAAGGTGGCTAGTGAACCAATCGGTGTAATTTTGGGACCTAAATCAGAACCAATCACATTCGCATAAATTAAGGCCTCTTTAATGGCAGCCGACGTGTTTGTCGCATCGATGGCGAGTGCATCAATCATGACGGTCGGCATATTGTTCATGATGGAAGAAATAATCGCAGCAATGAATCCCATTCCCATGGTCGCAGCAAACAGCCCTTGATCCGCTACGCTCTGTATGACACTTGCCAGAAGATCTGTAAGACCAGCATTACGTAAGCCATAGACCACAACGTACATTCCTATCGAGAAAAATACAATGGCCCACGGAGCCCCTTTGAGAACTTCTTTGGTTTGTATAACCGGACTTTTTCTCGCCATCAGCAGGAAGAATATCGCGATAACACCAGCTACGATCGATACGGGGATACCCACAAATTCACACACAAAGTAACCGATCAGCAGCACGCTCAATACGATCCATGATAATCGGAACATCTTAGGATCTTGAATTGCCGTTGAGGGTTGTTTAAGCTGCGTCCCAGCGAACTTTCGCGGGATGCTCTTGCGGAAAAACAAATAAAGCACAAGGATACTGGCTACTAAAGAGAACAGATTGGGAACCAACATGCGACTGGCGTATTCGATAAACGTAATTCCGAAGAAATCGGCTGATACGATATTCACCAGGTTGCTGACTACAAGTGGTAGCGAAGTTGTGTCCGCAATAAAACCACTTGCGATGATGAAAGGGAATACCTTCTTCTCGTCAAAATTCAGCGCTCGTACCATGGCAAGCACAATCGGAGTTAAGATCAGAGCCGCACCATCGTTTGCGAAAAATGCAGCGACAACAGCTCCAAGAACGGATACATAGACAAACATCCGGATACCGTTTCCTCGAGCAGCATTCGCCATATGTAAGGCGGCCCACTCGAACAACCCGATTTTATCCAAGATCAATGAAATGATAATGATCGCGACAAAGGCGAGCGTTGCATTCCATACGATCTGGGTGACATCCCATACATCCTGAAAGTCAACGACTCCCACAAGCAATGCCAGTACAGCACCACCGCAGGCAGACCATCCAATGGATAGATTTTTAGGCTGACAAATGACAAAAACTAAGGTAACAAGAAAAATGATGCTAGCCAGGACAACAGAAACCAATGTTCAAACCTCCAATTATGCGATGACTTAAATACAGTAATAATCAATATATAACTATATCCTTATATAATGAACAGAGAGCAATTTTGCATCACTCATATGCTAAATATTCCTGTTAATCACAGGCACAGTTAACTTCCTTATTCATGGATGACAGGACTTCTTGAGCACTTGGCATCTCATTTAGCACGGCTTGGATATATGGCTTGTCATCAACATTCAAGGAATAATAAACCCATTGGCCACGACGGGCTTCATTTACAATCCCCTGAGACTTAAGCTTTCTTAAGTGCTGGCTAATCGCTGGCTGAGACATGTCGAAAATATCTACAAATTCGCAAACACACCATTCTCTTTGCTTAAGAAGCGTTAACATAGTAAGTCTTGTTTTATCTCCAAGCAGTTTTAGCTTCTCGGCAATTTCGCTCATTTGCTCCAATAAGATTCACCCCATTCTTGTAAGATACCATCATAACCATATAATTTAATGCTTATATATTAATCGAAAGAGTGTTTGATTTCAAGTGTGTAGACGCTACTCCCAAAATTTCTCCTTAATCAACACCAGCATCCATCCTACCTGCAGTTTGTGATGGCTTGAACGATACTTTGGTTCTAACCGTAAGTAGGTTTTCCACGAATGCGGTAATAAAATCTAAATCAGCATATTCGAATTTCCTCCCGTAATCGAACTAACCGAACAATAAATCCAGAATCTTTTCATTTGCCTTTCTGTTCTTTCCGATATAAGGGTAGCAGTGGATATGAATCGCTGGATTGAAGTTGATTTCTATGATGCTGTAATTGGTATCGGTTGCTTCTTCCTCTAAAGAATCAATCATCATATCCACACCACATATGGTCGCTCCTGCAGCTTTAGCTGATTGAATGGCAAGTTCCTTATAGCTGTTTGGCATTTCATCCGTAAAATCGATACTGTCTCCTCCCGTACTAAATTTGAATTTTCTCTCAGATAGATAACTTCCCCTGAATGGGGTATATCGTTCCAACCCATAGCATGGTTCTTTAAAAACATCTCTTCTGCTTCCCCTAACTGAATTTTCTCAAGGGGAGTCTTATACCCTTTACCTCTAAGTGGGTCTTTATTCTTCTCATGAACAAGCTGTTCGATCGTGTGGATACCGTCACCGACGATATTTGCAGGGACACGATGCAGTACCCCTACAACCTGATCCCCCATGACCAGAAAGCGATATTCCTTTCCTGTCATAAATTCCTCAAGGATTCGTTGTGAAATCCCCGGTATTAATCGTTGAAGTTCATTAAATCACAATTATAAAAAATACAAAGTCGCTAATTTAGCAACTTTGTATTTGGCATAATCAAATTTTGATGTTAGTTCGTTCAATCTGAGATTCTATTACATCATATAGAGCAAGCTTATAGTTTATTTTATCCAAGTTAAAATATAGTTCCCTTATGCTTTTCTCAATTTCTTTTTTATGATGGAGCATCATCATTTTTCGTTCCGAAATCGTCGAGTCCCCTTCTTTATACAAGTATACATACTTCTGAATTTGAGCAATCGGCATTCCTGTTGCTCTAAGCGCAGTAACGAAGTGTATCCAGCTTAAATCATCTTCGTCATATAACCGCTTCCCATTTTCATTTCTCTTCACATGTGGAAGCAGCCCCTCCTTTTCGTAATATCGTAGTGTGGGAGCCGCCATTCCTGTCAATTCAGTAACTTCCCTTATAGTCAACATAAATAAAACTCATCGCCTCCTATTAAAGTTAACTTTAATTATGTTTTTGGCAGTTCTAATTAAAACATCCATATTCACGCTATAAAAGATGAGGAAGATATGATAAAACCAAAGATTTTACTGTTTAATTATACACTTATTTTTTCAGCGAAAAAGTCTTGACTTAAAGTGAACTTTATATTCTATGATAACAATGCAATTAAAAATGAGTTCTGAAAGGATGAAGTTACAATGAAAAATATCTCAATCGTCACTGGTGGTAGCCGCGGACTTGGTCGCAATACTGCCATCAGTATTGCCCGTCATGGCGGTGATGTCATCCTGACCTATCGTAGCCAAGCAGAAGAAGCAAAGTCTGTTGTTGCTGAGATCGAATCTCTGGGTCGTAAAGCAGTGGCATTACAACTTGATGTTGGAAACATTGCCAGCTTTACAGCCTTTGTTGAGACAGTTCGTTCGACCCTGCGGTCTACTTGGGATAGTACCACTTTCCATCACCTGGTGAATAATGCTGGCCACGGAGAAATGATAGACTATACCGAAACTACAGAAGCTCAGTTCGACGGCCTGTTTAATGTGCATGTCAAAGGCGTATTTTTCTTGACTCAGGCCCTTCTGCCGCTTCTTGCAGATGGTGGTCGTATTGTGAACTTCTCATCGGGACTCACTCGCGTTTCTTTTCCCGGATTCTCCGCCTATTCTGCCGCAAAGGGGGCGGTCGAGATTCTAACCATCTATTTGGCCAAAGAACTTGGTCACCGAGGTATTACCGCTAATACCATTGCACCTGGAGCAATCGAAACCGATTTTCTAGGAGGTTCTGTACGCGACATACCTTCTTACAATGACACGTTTGCCTCGATGACTGCCCTTGGTCGAGTCGGCGTACCCGAGGACATTGGTCCCGCAGTCGCCAACCTACTTGGATCCGACAATCGCTGGGTTAATGCGCAGAGAATCGAAGTATCGGGTGGTCAGAACATTTGATCGCAATTATTTCTGAAAATAACGTTTAGTTTGGAACTTCACATAAAATAAAAGGATTGTCTCAATTATTTTGAGACGGTGAAATTCAATTGGATGTTTATCTAATTGCAGATACACTAACCTGTCCGTTAGCTTAATGAAATTGCATGGAAACATAGTTAGATACTTATCTAATCGGTAATCGGACCATGCTCTTGTCCTTTACGGCAATCGGTACAAGTTCTTGTCCTTGGTTCGGGACAAGAACTTGTACCAATAAAACAAAAAAGCCGCTAATATAGTGACTTTTAATGGGAATATGTTCTTGTCCTCCGACAGCTATCTTTATCGCTCTGATCAGCTGACGTCTCTTTTTTATTCAACTATCGTTTCCCGTTAGGTCAATCGTCAATTCCATAAATAACTATGTCATTTCGCAAAACTGAACAAATTTTAAAGAATAAGGGATCCTCTGACTGCCGCTACAGCCGGAGAATCCCTATTAAAGTAACGTGCCCATTAGGCCGCTGGGTCAACCGCACAACTAAGCTGGAACGTAGGTCAGCCTTATCACCTTCTCGCCAATTCGATCGCTTGCCACGAGGCGCAGCGGCGGCCGCGGACCGGCGAAAAACGGCTTGCCGTGACCCAGCACGACTGGATGGAGATAGAGTCGATACTCATCAACTAGACCGAGCTCCGTTAGACTGTGGGCCAACTCCGGCCCGGCAACTTCAATCTCCCCTTCATGCTGAGCCTTTAGCCCACGTATGGCCGCTGCGAGGTCGCCCTCGATCAGAGAAGCGTTCGGACCGACGGACTTTAACGTCCTCGACACCACCCACTTCGGCTTGCTTTGCCACGCCGCTGCGTATTCCCGTTCCGGCGCATCCCATTCAAAATGGTCTCCGTCCCAATACCGCATGGTCTCGTACATGCGGCGCCCGTACAGGATGCCCGCCAGGCCGCGCACGTCGTCGATGAAATGACGGAATAGCACGGGGTCGGGCTGAAATGCCATGTGGTCGTGGTCGACGAATCCGTCCAGAGACTGGTTCAATGCGAAAACGATCTTTGCCATGCGACTGACTCTCCTCCCTGGTTTTCTCGCACATTCATCATCAAGATTACACGTTCCATATGCAGCCTCCTTTATGTCTACATTTTATCATCCAACAGCATGTCCGGTTTCTCATGGATTGCTAATGTGCACAGTCCTGGCCTGACCGAATACAAATTTAATTTAACGAAGGATGGTAAATTAAACAATTCTGCCCGTTATCTTAATGAACTAGTGCAGTGAAATGTAGTTAAATGCTTATCTAATCGGTAATCGGAACATGTTCTTGTCCTTTACGGCAATCGGTACAAGTTCTTGTCCTTGGTTCGGGACAAGAACTTGTACCGTTAAAACAAAAAAGCCGCTAAAACAGCGACTTTATATGGGATCGTGTTCTTGTCCCTCGACATCTTGTGGCAAGGAACAAAAAATTATATCAATCTCCGTTTGAAAGGACGCAGGAAAGCCATAGAGTCATTCATAACGAATCGTTTCTGGGAGTACTTCTTCCCTTCCCAAAGGAAAGAAGCAGCTCGAACGAAGGTGATCCATAATATTAAGAACTCGAACAACTTCTGCAGATTTACTCCGAGCCTCTCAGTTGCTGTGTCGAGGCACCTCAAGAATTCAATCAAGTAGTTCTTGATTTCCTGTCCCAAAGGATTGAATCATTTTGATAACAGAAAAAGATCCGCACCTTAAAAAGATTTATAAGAAGGTTTGTATTATTAAGGTAACCTGCCCGTTAGTTTAACAAAGGCAGCCGATCACAATGATCAGCTGCCTTCTTATTTTGAATAAGCTATCGTTTCCCGTTAGCATTATGGTTCAACTAAACAAAAATCATTTCTTAATGATTAGAGTAATGCTTTTTTGTTCGAGTTGACTTTGCGCGTTTGATTTTTTGTTCCATCAACCATCATTCCATCGATGTTCCTCTAACAGAATTGTTGAATCACAGTAATAGTTATGTAACGTTATGTTTCGCAAAACATTAAACATTTGTGTGCTGTCATAAAAGATATTCAATAGTTATTTAGAAGGCTGTCGATTTCTCGACAGCCTGGACAGAAGAATTACTTCTGCTGTTCATTGTATTTCAAATGTAAAATGGGGTATGGGCGGCCTGCTCCATCCGTCAAATCTTCACCGGTTATTCCGAAACCACTTTTTAAGTAAAACCTTGTTGCATTCTCATTTTGTTTATTCACATCAACGGACGTGATCCCAAAACCATTGATGCATATTTGCATAATTTGTTTCCCATACCCTTTGCCAATTTTATCGGGATCGAGAAATAGTGCTTCCAAGTGATTTTCATTGATGGCGGTAAAACCAATGATAGAGTCTTCGGTATACCAGAGACGTACATCAAGATGAGGAAAATACATGGGTAATTCTTTTTTGATTTCCTCTTTATCCTTGAAACTCAAAAAATGATGAGTGGCCATTACCGATCTTTCCCAAAGATTTATTATCATATCATAGTCATTAACAGTTGCTTTTCTGTTTTGTATCATTTCGTTCTGCTCCTTTTTCTTTTTAATTTATCACGCTCCTTTCATCACTTTTTTGTAGATGGTGATCGTATATCTCCAATTGATATATGACTTCATGCTTACCACTCTTTTCGGAATTATATTAATCGATTTGCAATCAAACACATTACACTTTAGTTATCTACTCTATCATATTTAATTGATGCCATTCAATAGCCGTTCCTCTCTTTTACGGTAGAACCATATTATCGCTAGCTCTATCATTAAATGAAAAAACAGACTGCCCACCATATTCCAGATCGTATCCTTTCGTTTATAGTGGGCCAGTTCATGCTCGATCACATGTTTAAGCAGTTGTTCATTAACTTTCTGAATGCATTTTCGAATATTTTCATAACGGATCGCGACACAAGTATGACGAAAATACTCCATCATTGTTACTCTTTTTTCTGCTGATCTGTCTCAACAATTTCATTTATCACTTTATCTTAATATACATTGTTACTTTGATATAAGCAGGTATCAGCGCCTGCTTATTAATGTGTGTTATTTCAACTATCCTGCCCATTAGCATAATGAAATTGCATGGAAAACCCAGTTAGATACCTATCTAATCCGTAATCGGTACAAGTTCTTGACCTCGACTCGGGACAAGAACTTATACCGATAAAACAAAAGAGCCGCTAAATTAGCGACTTTCTAAGGGACCATGTTCATGTCCCTCGACAATTACAAATTTACCTCTCCACATTTCTGCCAGAAAAAAGACTAGCTAAATCGAGGATTAATTTAGCTAGTCTCTCATTAAACGATATAAAAAGTCTCATAGAATGAGACTTTCTGTAATTACCATACTTACTAATGAGATTAACCTTTATCTAGCCGAAGCTAAGCAAAGACAGGCGGTAAAAAGCCGGCTTCATTCATAAGGCTATATTGACCTATCGTCTCCCGTTAGTTCAATGATGGTTCCTTGATTTGATTTATTACATAGTATCTAAATTTGACTTCACATCATTGCTCAAAAATCTTTCCCGCCCTTCTTTTCTTTTAAGACAACATTGGTACATGCTGAGTCGGTCTTTGTATCACGTCCATTTCTAGTATCAAAATGTATCCTACCCCACAAAAATGTTCCGTTCCCACAAAAAAGTGCCTACTTTTCACCAATTAGTAAGGGTGATAACCTTACATACAGAACGATCGATCCATAATTGATTGAGCGACACACGGTCGTTAAAAAAACCATAGGTGAGGTGCTAAGAAATGAAGGAATATCAACTTATTTTGAAAGAGAAGAAGATCGTTTGGGGAGAAACCATAGATATTGAGCGGCTCATTGACAACAAGCCAGTCAACTCCATCAGACAGGGCGCAAACTCGAACATGGATTGGAATTTGCCTGCAGGCGTATATCGAGCAAAAGAGATTGTTATCGAACTCGATAAAATGCTTGAGGCCATGCTGGTTCAGCTGGGCGAACCAGTGAACAGCGATCCGACAGTACTCTTAGATAGCCTGTTAGCCAATTTGGCGATTTCCGGACGTTTGTCATCTTTGCCCTTAAAATCATTGGAACTTGAAGATCATGCTGGTAAAGAGATCAGAGCTCAAGCGGTACGTATCGGAGAACAATTGGTAAGCTGGGACAGAGAGATCAATGCTGAGAAAAAGACATTGGCTGAGTATGGGTCAGAAACGCTTAGTGAACTGGAATTTCGAAGCCACTGTTATGGTCATCCGCTGACCCCGGAAGCCACTGCTCAGGTTTGGGGACCATTCGGCGGACCAAGGATTATGCAGATTTATAATGAATACTTACACCAATTCGTTTTACTTAGGGATGCCTTGTTGCCATTTGCCAATTGGGAAGAGGTTCCGTTTGAAGTCAAGGAATATAGGGAATTCAAAGGCTTGCGTTTTCTGGAGCCATCCCGAGAAGTATTCTTAACGCAACTGTTCAAGAAAAAATTGACACATAAATCGATCATCCAGTATGCACAAAGTGTGGTTAGTTCAGGGTTGGAAAAAGTCGGTTACGGCTTCCAATATCGTCTAGGTACCGTTTTGCCGGCTGGTTTGGGTGAGTCTGCCCGTACGGCATCCCGTTATCTCCTGAGATGGCATCCCGTACAAACGATACAGGTAGAAGATGCAGAAGGTTTGGCCGCGGTCTCCTTCGATTATGAATATGATGATTATTATTCCGCGCCCCGTAAAGAGGCAGGAAAAGGAACACCGGCAGACGACGAATTGCTTCCTGAATATGGGGAGGATTACTATGAACCATCTATTGCCCGGTTGCTTCCAAATACCAGTACAGATCGAACGACCCTACAGTTCAGTTTGGAGATGAAAGGCAACGAGGTTGCAGTAGATCTTGGTCAACTTTTTAGGGGGCAGCGCTTTTTATATCGGCCACAAAGAAGCAGCTATGCCGGGAGCGAATTTATAAAACGAGAATACATTAACTGGCACCCTGCTGAAGACATTCTCTCGCATTCCGGATTGGTCACCAATGCAGATGGCATCCATTTCATTCCGACTGGCAAAAACGAACTTGTCCTATGGGCTTTACTAGGCAAACTCTATCCCGAAAATGTAGTTTTATTGGATAAAGGAGATCAGGAGGAACTGGAAGCGGCTTATGTTTCCGGCAAAGGCTTCGGTACGCAATTTCTAGTACTGTAAGTCGTGAAATGAAATCCACCGTACATTTTGGATAGAAAGGGCGAATCTATATTGACCAGACAACAAAAGTTTTTGACAATGAATTTATTTTTGTTGACCTTTATTCTGGGGACCAGTGAGTTTTTGATGGTCGGATTATTATCTGAAGTTGCCACAGATATGAAAATCGCCATATCGACTGCAGGCTTTCTGGTGACGGCTTTTGCGCTTACCTTTGCTATTGGTACCCCGGTCTTCACAGCATTATTCAGCCGATTTTCCAAATTCCCGCTCATCCTTGTCTTGCTCAGCATATTTATTGTTGGGAATATCGTCACGGCTTTATCAGGATCATATGGCCTGCTTCTGGTGTCCAGAATAATCACGGCCGTAGTTACCGGCGTCTTGATTGCACTCGCGATGTCAGTGGCAAGTGAAGTCATGCCTCCGGAAAAAAGAGGGCCGGTGATCTCCATCATCTTTACTGGTTTCACTGTGGCGAGCGTCCTTGGCGTACCCCTTGGCACTTTTATCGGACAATGGGGCGGGTGGCATTTGGCCTACTGGTTTACCACATTGTTGGGAATCATTTCTTTGATAGCAAGCATCGCAACCATTCCTAGAGGACTAAAAGGAAAACACAGTTCACTCACAAAACAACTCAGATTGCTCGCTTATGCCAGAATTGTGCTTGCTTTCGCCATTATGATGTTAAGTATAGCAGCTACTTATAGCATCTATACGTATTTAGCTCCTTTGCTTCAGGATGTGCTTTTTGTTCCGGCTCGTTATATTAGTCTCATCTTTTTACTGTATGGTGTTGTGTCTATTTTCAGCACGCTAATCGGAGGAAAGCTGGCTATCGGAGACGGGATGAGAAAAATTCGCTATGTGCTTCTGGCTCAAGCTGTCATCTTGGTGTCACTTTATTTTACTTCCGGCTCTCTTGTTGGGGGACTTGTCAGCATCTTATTCATGGCTCTTGTTGTTTATCTTATGAACTCGACGATGCAGTTGTACTTCATTGATTTTGCCGATGAGCATGTTCCGGAGGCAAGAGACTTAGCCTCGTCCTTAACCTCCGTTGCCAACAATGTTGGCATTGCGATCGGATCCGCTTTAGGTGGATTTGTCACTACAAACATGAAGCTTATTGATCTATCCTGGTCTGGGGGGATTGTGGCCGTACTCGCAGCAGTGTTAGCATGGGTCAACTATCGTTTGAAGCAAGGAACTGCTAGTACGACTAAAGAGAATAATGCACTGCGTGAGCAATACGAAGGAAATATATAATTAAGACATATAAAGCAGGAGGTAATTTGGAAAAGTACCTCCTGCTTTTCGAGTATCAAAAGAGCCCGATCAAAGGCAAGGTTAATGGTAAATGGGCAGATTGTAGCTTATTATGCATTCTTGTGATTTGTGTACAATACTTCATCGGGAAAGTTTTCGATATAGTTGGTTCCAAAATCGCATAACATGATGAGCATAGGGGCAAGTTGCTCACCTAGCTGAGATAAGCAATATTCCACTTTGGGCGGTGAAACAGGATAAACCTTGCGAATAATAAGTCCGTCGCTTTCTAGCATTCTTAGCTGCATCGTAAGCATACGTTGGGTTGCTTCAGGAAGTTCCCGTCGCAGCTCATTATACCGTACTGGACCTTTTGCTAAGCGGTTTAAAATGGATATCTTCCATTTCCCACTGATTAAGCCGAGTACAATTTCCGAGGTACACCGATATTCTTTGTCTCTAAAGTTTATCATCTGTCGACACATCCTTTTTAGAAAAGATTGTGTAAAAGTAAGTTGTCTCTCTTCAGCCAATTCGAATTACATACCATTCATTCCATATATTATGTTCAAGCACTTAATTCTTGTCAAGGACTTCTGGACCGATTAGTATGAAATTAATAAAGGAGGTCTAGCCTGAGATAGCCTCTGAGATAAGATTCGAGAAGAAATCCTCATTCCCCTTCTCTTTCCCCTATTTCCTAAAACAAAAAAAGTCGAGCAAATGTCAGATTATAATCCTGGATCTGCTCAACTGTAATACGACCTTATTTGCTTGGATACAAATTTGGTTTAGATCGATGTGAGTATATTTTTCGACTCACAGTCAGGTAAAAATTGCTTTCATCTCCCTTGCCAAGCAGGTTAACGGCCGTTCCAACCCAACCGGCGCTTTGCGCTTCTGGAACTCAGCCATTAACTTGAACACTCCCTCCAAGAAATTCATGACTATATATATCGGAGATTTTGTCCAGCACACGCTGCGCATGTTCTGTAAATTTCAAGTCCGCAATCCGATCTTTGAACAGAAACACGCCAGTCTCATTGCTGTTTTTGCCCAGAGCTCCCTCATATAATAGTTTGGCTCCATGAGTAGGCGGAGAGGAAAAAAACTTCATAAACAGTTCAAACCCTGCGGTCAGTCCGGAATCTTTTCCTTTTCTTAGCGTGTTGTTAATGCCCGGGTCAACGCTGCGGATCTTGATGCCTTCCTTGGCAAGCTGCGGTGCGACGGCTTGGGTCCACAACGAAAGAGCCAGCTTTGAAGTCGCATATGGTCCATACATTTTGCGGAAGGTTTTGGGATGCTCCAATTTTTCGATCGTAAACTCCTTCGTAAATCTAAACACCTGCGACGAAGTGTTAATCACCGTTTTTAAGCTGCCGTTCTTCAACAGCTCCTTCAATTCCATCAGAACAATATAAGGAACGACCGTCAACAATTCATAATGCAATTCGCGGCCTTGTTTCGAATAGCGCAGCTCACTTAAGCCTCCTCCGGCGTTGTTAAACAAAATATCGATCCACTGTTCCTTGCTTTTTATTTCTTCCAAAGAGTGTCTCAAGCTGTCATAATCGGTGAGATCCTTCACTTTATAGGCTCGGAGCCGTCCGTCCTTGAGATGATTTTGGAGGAATCTATCGTCCTCTGGAAAATCCGACCGGTTTAAAGCAACCACCTGCCAGTTCTCCGACAGCATTTTCCGGGTCAATGCCAACCCGATCCCGTTACTTGCGCCTGTAATCAGTGCAATATGTTCTCGTTGGTTCTTACTCAATTCATGTCCTCCTTCATTCAGAATTTCATCGGTTATATGTGCTTATCAGTCGGAGTCGGGCAGGAGGATCAGTTTACCGCGGGCACCCCTGCTCTGGCTGATTTGAACAGCTGAACGCCATTCTTTGAGTTCGAAAGTCTTCGCGACCGGAATAGTGAACTTGCCGTCCGCTGCGAATTGGGCAAAGTCGCCGACAACGTCATAACGTGCGGTATGTAGTTCTCCATAGCTGGTGCGAACGCCAAGTTCAGCGGCTGTGGCGAAATCGCTGACGGTAAGGACATGCTGGGGATGCCCGTTGACGATTTGGACCAGATCTTTCAATGAACCGCTGATTGGCGCCGTATCCAGGGCGAGATCAACCGGCTGCTTTGCCAGTTCGGTCACTCGTTCGACCATTCCATCACCGTACGAGGTAACCAACGCCCCCATTGAGCGGAGCTTGTCGGCGTAGGTGGGACCAGCGGTTGCGATCACGCGGGCACCGCGCATGAGGGCAATTTGAACGGCGGCGAACCCTACCGTGGTGCCGGCTCCGTGCACGAGTACGGTCTGACCCGATTTCACCCCAAGAGTATCAATGCCACGGTAAGCGGTTTCGACTGCCATTGGCAACGCTGCAGCTTGAACAAAGTCGAGTCCGGCCGGCATACGGAACCAGTAGTACATAATCGCTTGATCCGACGCACCGGCGCTCGATCCATTCATGAAATCTGCGGCACCCAGAACGGAATCGCCGATGGCAACATCGGTTATGCCCTCTCCGATTGCATCTACAATACCTGCTACGTCCAGCCCGATTCCGCGAGGCAAGGGCAGTTGACCGGCAAAGTGGCCTTGGCACGTCAACCAGTCAACCGGATTTAAGCCGCAAGCGCGTACTCTCACGCGAATGCGTCCCGGCCCTAGCTCTGGGATCGCCACTTCATCCAAGCACAAGACATCAGTTGGTTCTCCGTATTCGTGAAACCGGATTGTCCGCATGGTATTCTCCATTGTGATGTTCCCTCCATTTTGCTCTGATAAAATCGTGTTCTCTGTGATATCGAACGGTCTTCCAAGGAAAACAACGAAATCCTTAACTATAAAGTTCACTAGAAGGCAGGGTGTCATGATGGGAAGCTATGTCCCCTGCCCTCGCTTTAATAGTCAGGTGTGCGAACTGAGGAGCTTAGATCTGGGAGCCGCCTCCATCGACAGGGAACTCAGACCCGGTGGTATAGGTGGCCTCAAATGCTAGGAATGCAACAGCCTTGGCTACCTCAACTGGATCGCCTAAACGCAGCATTGGGATCTGTTGTCTCATCTGTGCCTTTGTCTGCTTGGCAGCTTCTTCCGGCATTGACTTTTCCATGATGCCTGTGTCAATAACGCCGGGACTGACTGCGTTGACGCGAATATTTCGAGGTAATAACTCGCGCGCCAGACCCCGAGTCATGGAGCGCAGCGCCGCCTTACTAGCTGCGTAAGCACTGAGCATAGGGAGACCCACTACGTTCACGATTGAGGTGGTAAGGACTACCCCGCTACCTGAGCCTAGCAACGGAGCGAGTTTCTGCACGGTAAAGTACGGTCCTTTGGCATTGATTGTAAGTATCTCGTCGTACTTTTCTTCTGTCATTGTCTCGAAAGGGACAAACCCCGTGACACCAGCGTTAACAAACAGGGCATCTATTGTTCCAAATTCAGCCTCCACTTGATCGGCTAATGCGGCGATATCCTTCATTGAGGCGGCATCGCTTAAGACCGCGATCGCGTTGTTTCCAAGTTGTTCACGAGCCGCATCCAGCGTCGCCTGAGTACGTCCAGTAATCAGAACGTGTGCGCCTTCATCCACTAGCAACTTCGCCGTCGCAAGGCCGATTCCGCTGCTACCTCCTGTGATCACGACCTTTTTGTCAGAGAATTTGCCCTTACTGAATAGTTCCATTTAAATCGTCCTCCCTTTGTATAATCCGTAATCGGATGATTAGGTACAGGAGCGATTATACTTCAATAAATTTAATAAGTAAACTAATTTAATTAAATTAGTTTACTTAATTAATTTCATACATAAAGGGTCGCAAATTTGTTATAATATGTTTTATAGGCATCAAAGGGAGGTACTTATCCGTGAGAAAAGCTGTGAGTGTAGATACATATGTGGAAAAAATAAAACCCATTATAAGAAAAACAAAATTCAGTCAACTGAAAGTCGACGATCTCGCTAAATATATGGATATCAGCAAAGTGACACTCTATAAGCATTTTTCCTCCAAAGACGACATCATCGAACAAGTCGTGGATTATTACATTGATTATTCGAAGAAGGCTGACACCGTTGTCAAAGACGATTCCGTCTCTTTTTTGGATCGTTTTCAATTAACATTTTTACAATCTTTGATGTGTGCCGCGTATATCTCTGATTTGTTCTTGCAAGACCTTAAGGAATTTTATCCACACCATTTTGAGAATCTGTCCGTTGCCCTACAAAATCGGAATAAAAGCTTACAAACTTTTTTTGAATCCGGTATGGAGCAACAGATTTTCAACAGATTGAATGCCGTGTTGTTTATGGTTCAAGATGACGCTGTTCTGCGACGCTTTATCGATCCGTCATTTTCGATTCAGTATGATATCACTTTGAAACAAGCGATTATGGATTTCTACTACATGAAGCAGTATCAATTGCTAAAACCTGAATATCTGAAGATCATAGACAATTCCAATATTGAAATGAAGATCGTTAATATTTTGCAAGCCATTTCATAAGTGAAGCGTCAGTTGGTACTCGGACAACTCGCCGTCGAGGAGAAGAGCAACGAACAAAAGCCCACTAGTTTTACAACGATGAAAAAAGAGGGGATCCGCCCCTCTTTGCTATTTCCGCCAATACATCTCCGATTTAATTGTCTTTCCGAACTAACAGTGAACAGCACTCCGCATATCAAGTGTGAGTAGCAATTGTCTGAATTGATGCAGCAGCATTTCTAGAATAGTGGCTTGCTTGTCTAAGGCAACGTTGACGGTGGTTGCTAGTAACTTTTCTGGGCTAGAGTCCATTTCTTGTTCGCTTTGTATTTCCTTAAGAGGTCTATTACTATAGTTGAACTGTCCAAACTCTTTCACGCCCCCAGGTTTTCCCTCAAGTTCACCAAACGTATTGCTACTTCGCTCTCCTCCTCGTTACTTCAACGGAAACGGCAGCCGATCACCTTGCCGGCTGCCGTATGTTTCCGAGCTATCATCCCCGTTAACTTATCCCCACCGCGTTCCATGCCTGAGCACCACAGGAGCGATCCGGAGACTTAAACGACGCTCTTCGGCGCAATTATTCGTCGTCCCCTAGAATCATTTTGTCCAGCGTCGTGCCGGCAAGCACCATTGGGTACACGTTCTCATTGGTCGGGATGACGAACTCGACGAGCACAGGTCCTGTTGTCTGCAGCGCCTCAAGCCAGACCTTGGAGGCCTCGGCCTTTGTCGTTGCCCTTAAACCCTTGATTCCGTATGCTTCCGCAAGCTTGACGAAGTCCGGACTGCCGGACAGATCAATCTGGCTGTAGCGTCGTTCGTACATCAATTCCTGCTGCTGCTTAACCATGCCGAGCACCTGGTTGTTCAAGACCACGATCTTGACCGGAATCTGATGAATCGCGCAGATCGCCATCTCCTGCGCGCACATCTGCATGCCCCCGTCGCCGTTGATCGAGACGACGAGGCGATCTGGATTTCCGACTTTAGCGCCGATCGCAGCCGGGAAGCCAAAGCCCATCGTGCCAAGACCGCCCGATGTGATGAGTGAGCGAGGATGCTTAAAGCGGTAAAACTGCGCGGTCCACATTTGGTGCTGGCCTACATCAGTGGTGATGATCGCATCTCCTTGCGTCGTCTCGCTAATCATCTCGAGCACATATTGCGGTTTAATGACAGTATCCGAATCGGTATACCGAAGCGGATGCTGCACCGTATACTCTTGAAGCTGCTCGAGCCAGGTATCCGTCTGAGCTGCTTGCGCTTTCGTGTTCGCATAAGCCAGCACGTTTTTAATATCGCCGATGCACGCGATCTCTGTCTTGACGTTCTTGCCGATTTCCGCAGGATCGATATCGATATGGGCGATACGTTTGGCCTGAGGCGCAAACCCGTCCAGCTTCATCGTGACCCGGTCATCGAAACGCGAGCCGATCGAAATAATGAGATCCGCATTCTGCACCGCCATGTTCGCCGCATATACGCCATGATGTCCGAGCATGCCCAACCACAACTCGTCATCGCTTGGAAACCCGCCGAGGCCGAGCAGAGTCGTCGCGACCGGAATCCGCGTAGTGTGGACGAATTTGATCAGCTCCTGGGAGGAGTTCGCATAGACAACGCCGCCGCCTGCGATAATAACCGGCTTGCGCGCTTCTGCAATCGCCTGAAGCAGCGCATCTATTTCTGCCGGATTTGGTTCTGGGGCTCCATGGTATCCGCGCAACTGAACCGTGTCCGTTGGACGATACGCCATCCGCTGGTTGGTCACGTCTTTTGGAATATCGATCAAGACAGGGCCTTTGCGGCCCGTATTTGCAATGTAGAACGCTTCATGGATGATGCGAGGAAGGTCTTGTACATCGCGAACCATGTAGCTGTGCTTCGTAATCGGCATCGTGATGCTAATAATGTCCGCTTCCTGAAAAGCATCCGTGCCCATGACAGTCGTAGATACGTTCCCCGTTATGACTACCAGCGGCACCGAATCCATATAGGCGGTTGCGATGCCGGTAACCAGATTTGTTGCTCCTGGACCGGATGTCGCGATGCATACCCCAACCTTCCCCGTCGACCTAGCATAGCCGTCCGCCGCGTGAATCGCGCCTTGTTCGTGCCGGGTCAAGATATGCTTGAATTCAGGCTGATGTACCATCGCGTCGTAAATATAGAGCACATTACCTCCCGGATAGCCGAATACGCACTCTACGCCTTCCTGCAGCAAGCCGCGCAAAAGCACCTCCGAACCGGTGATATATTCCTCTGATGGCGTCGTTGTTTCATTCGTCATTCCTAATTGCTGTTCCACTTGGGCAGCCTCCTTTGCAAAATAAAATCCCCTCTCCTCCTGAGCAAACTGACATTCGATCAAGTCAGCTCATACAGGGACGAAAGGGGAATTTTTCGCGGTACCACCCAAGTTCGCTGCCACCCTCGCGAATGCAGCCTCATGAGGTAAGGCTGATGCCTTACCTGCGGCGCGTTAACGAGCACCATTTCGGTTAAGTCTACTTGCGGGCATGGAATGAGACCAGCCGCTTTCGGTTAACAGCTCCGAGACGACACCATACAAAGGGTTAAGGCAAAGGTTTCAGCGTTTCCTCTGCTCTCTGGGCATAAGCGCCTTTGCCGGCTTTCTCTTCATCGCCTGCTGGTAATAAACAAATAACCCCTTCCTTCCCAAGGCTCATAGCAGCTGCTAGAAGCCTTGGGACGAAAGGGGAATCGCGGTACCACCCAAGTTTACTGCAACCTCGCAATTGCAGTCTCATGAGGTAAAGCCGTTGCTTTACCTGCAGCATGTTAACGGATGCCAAGCCGGTTGATCCTACTTGCGGGCGTGCAATCACGCCTTCCGCGTTCGGTCAACAGCTCCGAGACGACACTATACATACGTTACGACGGAGGTTTCAGCAATCCCTCTGCTCTCTGGACATAAACGCTATTGCATAGCCTTCTCTTCTTCGCTATATTTGGATTTTTCTGATAATAGCACAGACTCGACTTTTTTTCAAACCGAATGGATACTAAGCTGCTTCATGTCTCACCTCAAAATGAGGCAACAGCAACTAGATCAAGTTATCCTGCCCATAAGCAGAGCGAGGCCGCCGATCGATCCACTGTAACCTCTCGTGTTGTATTTATTGAGTTCTTGTACCCGTTAAGTTTAACCCATTTATGAGTGCCTTCTTATACTAAACTCTTGGAGAAGATTCAAGCTGCTCTCCATGCTGGCTCTGATAATCAATTAACAGTTGCTGCATCTTATCCACCGTGCCATCTGGATGAGGAACATGAATGGAAACGGTCAAATTAGAATCGTTCAAGTAATGAAACGAAACAAGATCAAAATTCAAGATCCCGAGATTCGGACAATGCAGCGTCTTAGGAGCATCAATAGCATCAAGAACCTCGTGGGAATCCCAAAATTCTCGAAACTCCCTGCTAGCCTGTGAAAGCGCCTCGAAATGCTCGGACCACCAAGGATCGTCGACGTGACGCGCATACCCGGCATGGAAGTTAGCAACGATTCGCCGAGCATGCTGTTCCCATTGGTCGCCCTTTACATAGCGGAAACGGGGAGAAGTAAACGTCATCCAGACCAAATTCCGCTCCCGATCCGACATAACCGCGAGATTCCCATTCAATGCGCAGTAGGCTTCATTCCAGGCAATGATGTTCATGCGCGCATCCATGACATTCGTTGGGGAAAGGTTCTGGCTATCCAAAAAACGTTGAAGTTCCGGAGTTACCTTAGAGCGTTGCTTTGTACCGGTCAAGGGAAATTGCTTACGGGCCAGATGGTACAGATGCCTGCGTTCCGATTCATCTAACCGAAGCACTTTCGCTATTCGATCAAGGACCTCAGCGGATACGTTGATATGACGCCCTTGTTCCAAATAGGTGTACCAATCCAATCCCACGTCTGCCAGCAGAGCTACCTCGCTGCGGCGAAGTCCGGGTGTTCGTCTGCGTCCGGAATCCGGCAACCCTGCTTGCTCTGGGGTTATTCGTTCACGGCGCGAACGCAAAAAACGGGACAATTCCTCATAACGGTCCAATCTGTTTGCCATGTTCTCCATGCCTCCTACCCATTCATGAACGTAGGATTCCCAATCCTACGATAACTAGATCTCTTCCTAGCCTCTTCGGGTCCATTTAGACTAGTTTATGTCCTCCTTAGGAGGAATAGCAAGAATGGATAGACAGTGATGATCGGCCCCACCTGTTCAACTCCATTCAGACCCTATCATTGAGGTGATGAAAATGAAAGTAGCCGCCATAGTCGGAAGCATTCGCAAAGATTCATACAACCTGAAGTTAGCCCGTTATATTCAAAACCGTTATCAGCATCTTTTTCAGTTGGATGTGCTGAACATTCGGGATCTCCCCTTTTACGATCAGGATATCGAGTCCGTTCCACCGCAGCCGGTTATTGATTTTAAGGCGAAAGTCGCGGCTGCCGACGCGGTGTTATGGATCACTCCGGAATATAATTCGACCATTCCCGGCGTCATGGCGAACGCGATTGACTGGTTATCCCGCGTGGATCGAGTCATGATCGGAAAGCCCTCATGGATCGTCGGATCTTCCATGGGATTGTTGGGATCGGTCAAAGCGCAGGGTCATCTGCGTGACATTCTGTTCGCATCCGGTATTTCCTCGCCGCTGTTGCCTGGAAATGAAATGTACATTGGTCTTGTTCATGAGAAGCTTGATGAGAAGGGTGAGCTGACCGATGAACCTACCATTCAGTACCTTGATCTTGTAACCGACAATTTCGTGAAATGGATGAAGGAGCTCTCCCAATTGAAGCAGCTCCAAAGTTAAAAATAAAAAGAAACCTTGGAGGGAGTAAGATGTTTGAGCATATCGTGCTATTGAAATTCAAGCCCGATGTTTCTATTGAAGTAAAAGAAAGTGCAATAAAGCGCGCACATGACTTTAAAGGGAACATTCCGGGGATCGTGGAACTTAGCGCCGGGATTAACGTTACGGAGGAAGTAGAGCTTATGCAGGGATTTACGCTGGGGATATGTGTCACTTTTGAGGAGCGACAGGCTTGCCGAGATTATATTCAGCATCCCCTGCATCAAAGTTTATTGCAATCCATTGGCCCGTCTGTTGAAGGAATCGTCGTTATGGATTACCCGTTTGCTTAATGTTCCCGATACTTGTCATGCTGAAGCATGGCATCTCCCGGAGCACCATAGGTAGCCAGGACATCATCCGCCACCTCGAAAAGTCGCATACCGCTCGAATGTCGGGAACGCTCTTCCGATTTGTTTAAGGTTCGTCAAGGCAGACACATGCAGACCGCGTTTCTTACACTCCAATGCAACTTCAATCGGAACCGCATTTATTCCGCTATTAGTGACGATGATGATGGTTTCTCCTGGACGTAAATCGTATCCGGATACAATTATGTTCAAATTTTCATGTTGCACCTGCAACTAAAATTTTCATCATTTTACCTCCAATATTTGATTTGTTGTAACCGCTACAGTTGTAACTGCATTGATTACAACTCGTGTATAAAAAAGCCCGCATCAAGCTTTAATTATTGGGGCCTACCTTCTTTCAGCTTTATGTCAATAAAATCAACGATCTGCTGAAGCGAGGAAATTTGAATCATAATATGTTCACGTTGACTTCTTAATTGATCCACCAGTTCAGGATAATTAACGGAATCGGAGTCGACTGAGGCAGCCAAAAATGGCCGCATAGCCTCGAGCGACATTCCCGTTTTTTTGAGGCAGGTTATTTGCTTGATCCTATAAATGTCCTCTTTTCGATAAAAGCGATGCCTGTTTTCCTTCCGTTCTGCCTGAGGTAGCAGCATGATCTTTTCGTAATAGCGGATTGTATCCTCGGAAATACCGGTTTGCTCGGCGACTTGCTTGATCGTAAAAGTTTGTTCTTCCATTATGTCTCCTCCCTAAATTGCCGTTTTGAGCATTATACATCTTGGAGCATACTCCAAGTCAAACTTATTTCCATCATTTATCCTTAATCAACTTTTTTGTTTTCGCCCCTTGACTTGGATTCGACTCCAACTTTTATTATGGGATCTGACAGGGAGAAAACTCCCGGCAAAAATCTATCTTAAGAAGGGCAGGAACATTAATTATGGAACTAAAGATTACCGCACCCTCTCCAGTCGTCTCGGTGAAGCCGATAGTGCTTTCAGCCCCAGGCCGTGGCGAGAATCTGCAAGTGAGAGTCTCCGCGCCGACGACCGGTCGTAACTTACCTATTATTGTTTTCTCACACGGTTCTGGCTCATCGTTGGAGGGTTACGGCCCCTTGGTTGACTTCTGGGCTGCACACGGCTTCGTAGTCATTCAACCTACCCATCTCGACTCAAGGACATTGGGTCTCCCTCAGGACGATCCCCGCACACCACGGATATGGCGTTTCCGAGTGGAAGACATGAAGCGCATCCTTGATCAGCTTGATTTCCTGGAATCTGCCGTTCCCGGCCTCAGCGGGCGCCTTGACCGAAGCCGCATCGCCACAGCCGGACACTCCTTCGGCGGCCAGACGGCGGGCAACCTGTTAGGATTGCGAGTCCTCAACCCCGAGACTAAGAAGGAAGAGGACCTGTCCGACTCGCGCATCAAAGCAGGCGTGCTATTCGCCACCGCTGGGCAAGGTGGGGACAGCCTGACACCGTTCGCGGCCGAGAAGATGCCGCATCTGAACGTGAGCTTCGAGCACATGACCAAGCCCACCCTCGTGGTCGTCGGGGATCAGGACGACACTCCTAACAAATATCAGCTGACCGTTCGCGGGCCGGATTGGATGACCGACCCTTACTTCCTCAGCCCGGGAGCCGAGAGCCTGCTCACCCTTTTTGGTGCAGAACACTCACTTGGAGGGATCGCTGGTTACGAGGTTAAAGAAACAACAGACGAAAACCCAGAACGAGTTGCCCTGATCCAGAAGGTTACATGGGCTTACCTTCGACATGTACTCGATATTGAGCAGACCAACTGGTCGGCAGTGAAACAGACTTTGTCCGAGACGACCCATTCAATTGGTCGAATTGAATCCAAATAAAGCTCTAGAGAAAGACAGCGAGCTCCCCCGCCGGCCCAATGCCTGTGAGGGAGCTCACTCTCTTTTTCTGATCAGCACGCAAAAAATTAAAAGATTGTCGGTACCATTCCCCCATCTATTCGGATCGGGGATCCTTTGAAGGCGGAGGCTCCATCTCCCGCCTCGTTTGGCCGGATCGCTTCTTGCCTTCTAAAAGGCGGCGTATTCATGTACGGTTTGTTAAGGTACGTTAGCGATAGAAGTCAACCATATCTCCAAACAGCCGTTTAATAAATTCAAGCTCGCTTTCGCTGTATCTTTCCAAAAATCCGTACATTCTTTGCCTTTCCTTCGCATGAAGCTCATCATGAGCAGCAAATAGCTTTTTGCCGACAGGCGTTAGCCGAAAATACACTTCCTTTTTGTTATCGTTAAGCTGGGCTTTTCGCACCCAACCTGCCTTTAGTAATTTATTTGCGATCTTGGAGGTATTTCCTTTACTTAAATTCATTCTTTCCGCGATGGAAGTGAGATTGATCGGCTCCTGCTCTCCGATGCATGCAATGGTGTGCAGTTCCGTCATATTCAAGCTGAATTCCGATTCAATATGCTTCCGGATCTCCTCCAGGTATGTGGCAGTTATTCGGGTTTCATATTGCTCTTTTTGCTCAAGAAACTGAACGAAAAATTCATGAATGGAGGTTTTGTTCTTACTGGCAGTATCCATGATTATGCTGGCTCCTCGACTTATTTGTTTTATTATATCATAGATTGTTCTCTGAGAAACAAACAGGCATACCCGTATTGAGCTTGGGGTTGACAGAATAAAGAGTGACCAAGTACAATAATATTGTTTCGTGTGAAACAAAAATTATATATAACTTTTGTCACTCTCTTTTTAACAAACAATAAAAAAAGATTCTAACGAAACAATATTTAATGAAGGAGGAGCATACCTGCCTATGGAAATCGTGAATCCGAAGACATTGACGGATAAGGTTACATCTGTAATTTCTCATGTCGTGGTAACTACTGCCTCTAAACTGGCCTTCATTTCAGGTCAGGTTTCTGTAGATGAAACGGGAGCATTGGTCGGTTCAGGGGACTATTACGCGCAAGCAATTCAAGTGTTTACCAATCTTAAGTATGCATTGGAAGCCGCGCGGGCGGATCCATTGTACATTGCAAAAATGAATATTTTTGTGGTAAACCACAACCCGGAACTGATTTCGATTATTTTTGACGCCGGATTTCATGTGTTTGGCCCTAACTGGCCGAAGACAGCAAGTACCTATATAGGCGTTCAAGCACTAGCCGATCCTGAATGGCTTATCGAAATAGACGCTATCGTGATCTTCCCATAATATTTAAGAAAAGAGGTTATTTATATGAAATATGAAGTCATCCTTATCGGTGGCGGACCTGTCGGCATGATGTTGGCTGGAGAATTGGCATTAGCCGGTGTAAAGGTCTGCGTTATTGAGCGATTAAAAGAGACAACTCCATATTCACGTGCGCTTACCGTACATCCACGAACCCTTGAAATATTAGATATGCGTGGAGTGAAATCAAAATTAATCAGTAAAGGCCGCTTACTTTCAAGAGGGCATTTTGCCGGATTAGAAACTCCTTTGGATTTTTCGATGTTGGATTCTTCTTCCAATCACACCCTCTTTTTACCGCAAAGTGAGACGGAGCAGGTGTTGGAGGAATGGGCTCTTAGCCTTGGCGCAGAGGTCTGGAGAGAGGTTGAGGCTCTATCTGTGCATCAGGATGAGGATGGGGTTGACGTTAAGATCGCGGGACCTCATGGAGAAACAACGTTAAGATCAGCTTATGTGGTAGGTACGGATGGAGCTAGAAGTTTGGTTCGCAAACATGCAAATATATCATTCGAAGGTACAGATGCGACCTTCACGGCTATTCTGGGCGATGCCGTTCTATCTGATTTAGCTCCTATGAGTGTCATATCCCGGATTACAGAAAAAGGATTGGTCAGCATCATGCCAATCAATGATCATATCTATCGAGTCTTGATGATCGATATGGAGAGACGTAACATCTCTAAGGATGAGACCGTTACATTGGAAGAGTTTCGTTCATCGCTCATCCGTACGACCGGAAGCGACTTGGGATTGAACGATGTGAAATGGATGTCCCGTTTCGGAAATGCTACGCGGCAAGCGGGACGCTATCGGAATGTTCGATTGTTCTTGGCGGGAGATTCAGCGCACATTCATTTTCCCGCTGGTGGACAGGGAATGAACGTCGGCTTACAAGAAGCGATGAACTTAGGCTGGAAGCTTGCAGGAGCAATCAAAGGCTGGGCCCCGGACTGGCTATTGGACAGTTATCATGCCGAACGTTTTCCATGGAATACGGCCTTGCTCCGGAATACCGAGGTCCAAACCCTGCTTCTGGACGTGACTCCTCCCATCACGGAACTGCGAAGCATGCTGGCTGATCTGATTCAAATACCGGAGGCTAATTATCAAATCGCTGCACAAATTTCCGCAATGGATGTACATTATGCACCCGACGCCGAAGCGCCTCCCCATCCTTTAAACGGGAAACGGTTCAAGGATCTCAGCTTAAAGCTGAAAGACGGGCAATTGGTGAACTCCTATCCGCTCCTGCACAAAGGTACTTTTCTTCTGTTGCATTTCCATTCTAATGAACAGAATAGCGGCCAATGGGAAACGTATAGCCATCTTCAAGTTGTACATGCCTCTTTGGCTGAGGCTGACGCGGATTGGAACGACGTCCACACGGCGCTTATTCGGCCGGATGGACATATTGCCTGGGCGATTCCTCTATCCGATCCGAATCCAATGCAAACCATAAATGAAGGAATCACTCGCTGGTGCGGAAACATTACGGATTAGTAATTCGTTTGAGGTGTGTAACTGCCTCCCCCTTACCCAGCTAAGGCAAGGTCTGTAGATGATTGAACAAGCACCGTCCTTTATGTCAATGGAATCAAGTTCTTACCCTCAGGTTGGGATAAAACTTGATTCCTTAAATCCCTCTACGTTATGGCTATCTTAGTTTTAATGGTATGTCATTAAAATAGACCTCTTCAATATAAATCGGCGTTGCAATGGCCTTATCGGCAGGATCAAAAACCTCCAACTTAGAAAGTTACCATGGTTCTAAAAAAAGACGCCCCAGCGCTGAACCATGCTCCTTCTACCCTCGCTAATTTTATTCCTCGACGGCGATGCCGGCAGCTCTTAAATGCCCGTATGCAACGATTCTACTAAACTGAGATGAAACTTCATCTGCAGGAAGGGGTTTATCGTTTTTAATCCACCAAATTACAATCCCCATGAAAGACGATCCGAGGTATTCGAGCAGCAATTCCTTGGATATTGCTAATGGGGAGTTTCCCTGAGCAGGTTTCCACCCCTCCATTAATTTATCTTTAATGATATTCTCCATTTTCGCTTGAAACTGATAGATTCTATTCTCTTCAATTAACATGGAATGATAAAAGGTCATATTTAGGGAAATATGTTTCAGTACCGTTTGCATGACTGTTTCGAGTAGAGAAATACTGAAAGGATTCATGCTGATGGGACAAAGAACGACCGCATCCTTTAATTCGCTCAACAATTCATTCATACATGTATCTAATAAATCAGGTTTATTTTGGTAGTGGAGATAAAAAGTGTTTCGATTGATCATAGCCCGATCGGCAATATCCTGGATCGTTATCGCTTCATATCCCTTTTCCCGAATAAGCTCATAAAACGCTTTTCGAATCGATTGTTTCGTGCGCAGTATTCTTAGGTCGGTTTTCTTGTTCATTGTTTTCGTTCCCCCTAAATTTATTTTTAGGTCGTTAAGCGACAAAGTTTTATGAGTTGTCTGTTATACTTCAAAACTAAAAATATTGAATATTGAGCGTTGTATTAACCTCTACTATAATGAGCATCAGATAAATAAACAACATATTGTTCATTATTTATCTAATGACTAAAAAAATCCAAGGAGGATATTTCAATGACATCCAACCATCAAAATGAGCTTGTTCGTAAGGCAGTCGCCGTACTGGAAAGTTTTGAGAGCGGCAACCCCGAAGCGATTACGGCTTACGTTCATCCAGATCAATATATTCAACACAATCAGGCCTTACTCGATGGTCGTGAAGCCATGCTTGGCGCACTTGATCATTTAAAGGAGATTGGTACTAAGGTAAACATTAAGCGGATTTTAGTCGACGGAAATTATGTTGCTCTTCATTCTGTATATGATTTTCACGGCCCTAAAATCGTATATGATATCTTCCGTTTTGAGAATGGACTAATCGTTGAACATTGGGACAATTTGCAAGAGATGGTGGAGAAGACACCAAGCAAACATACGATGATTGACGGACCGATTACGATTAAGGATATCGACAAGACGGATGCCAACAAAGCACTTGTCAAAAGCTATGTTGAGAACATCTTGCTCGGGAAGAACCCTGACCTGCTTGCCTCTTACTTTGATGGAGATAACTACATTCAGCATAGTCCGCATATTGCAGACGGTCTTTCCGGTCTTCACGCTGCTTTGCAGGCTCTGAAGGAGAAAAATATTGAGTTTGAATATACTCATGTCCATCAAGTAATCGGACAAGGCAATTTTGTTCTTACAGTAAGTGAAGGTCTATTTGATGGTCAACATACTGCTTTCTACGATTTGTTCCGCGTAGAGGATGGAAAGATCGCTGAGCATTGGGACGTAATCGAGGCCATACTGCCGGCAGAAAAACGAAAAAATTCAAACAGTAGATTTTGAAGTTTGTGTAGCTGAATCGGAAGAAAGACATCGCCGAATTTAAGTACGGTGATGTCTTTCGCTTCACGAATGTACTTGAGTGATAAATCGTGTAATCAAATGGATACAGAAGCGTTGCTGCAACGCTATTTTTATTCATTGCAATGAAGTGACCGTGTGGTGCAGCCATATTTATGGTGAACCTTTCACAAATGAACATTGCGGTTGATAATCAACAATCTGTTCATTATAAAGAAATGAGGAGTAAAGGATCATGAAAATGCTGACACAAAAAATGATGTGGCTGGGAATGGTGCTCGTCCTGATCGTGTTGACCGTATTCGGGTTAGCGATGATGGGATCGGTGCTAGGATCGAAGTCAAAGGAGCTCCCGGTGGCCCTCGTTATCCTGGACCAGCCGACGGAGCTGTCGACTGGAGGAACGTTTGCGGTAGGGGAAATGATCCAGGAAAAGTTGTTGTCGAACCCGGCAATGCCCTTCGTCTGGCATGTCGTGGATTCCGAGCAAAAGGCTCGGGAAGGACTGGATAAACGCGAATATTACGGAGCGATGGTGATTCCGGCGGATCTGAGCAGCGGTTTACTCTCGTTAGCAACTCACTCGCCGATTCACCCTAATGTGAAAATCATCTCCAACGAGGGTATGAACACCCAAGCCTCGATGGTCGTAAGACAGGCAATGGGGCAAGCGTTGAAAATGATCAACGGGGAACTGTTGCAGCAGCTGCTTGGGCAAATCGGACAGCAAACGGAGCAGATTCCGGTTCAATCGGCTAAAGCTTTAATGACACCGGTGAACGTTCAGGAGGAAGTCGTGCATCCACCGGGAGCGAATAATGCGTCGGGGAATGCGCCGGGTTTGTTTACCCAGATTATTTGGATCGGCAGCATGGTGACCGGAGTCGTCTTGTTCCTGGCTAGCCAGAAGGCGGTCGCCGCGGGTTCAAGGAGATGGACCGTCAGCGCGCTGCAAGCTATCGGGGGGCTTGCGATCGTCGGCATAGCCTCGTGCTTCACCATATGGATGGCTTCGTCGTGGTACGGCATGGAACTGGCGAACACTGGGGAGACGTGGTTGTTCTTATGGTTGGCTGGATCGGCGTTCTTCTTTTTGCAATCCTCCTTGCTAAATTGGATCGGATTCCGCGCAATACCGCTGCTCGTACTTCTAATGTTCTTCTCCATGCCGCTGTTGAACATGGCTCCGGAGTTCTTGTCGCAGACGACGCGAGATTGGATCTATTCGTGGACGCCACTACGGTTCGCGGCAGGAGGGTTACGGGAAGTAATGTACTTCGGCGGACTGGACGCAGTTGGCTCAAACGCCTTGATTTTGTGGGGCGTCGCCGTGGGATTTTTGGTTCTGCTGCTCGCTTCCGGATTTAAGGCCGGGCGAGCAACAGATGCGCCCCCTTCTTCTGTTACAGGTGATTAATATAAAGATAAGAACAATCCACGTTTCCGAAATGCCTATTAAGCGAGTATGTTCTTGTCGTCTTACAATTTATGCAGCACTTACTACGCTGTTTTATTGAACTTTCGCCCCTCTAGGTCGCTGGGTCAACCGCAAAACTAAGCTGGAACGTAGGTCAACCTGATCACCTGCTCGCCAATTCGATCGCTTGCCACGAGGTGCAGCGGCGGCCGCGGACCGCCGAAGAATGGCTTGCCGTGACCCAGCACGACTGGATGGAGATAGAGTCGATACTCATCAACTAGACCGAGCTCCGTTAGACTGTGGGCCAACTCCGGCCCGGCAACTTCAATCTTCCCTTCATGCTGAGCCTTTAGCCCACGTATGGCCGCTGCGAGGTCGCCCTCGATCAGAGAAGCGTTCGGACCGACGGACTTTAACGTCCTCGACACCACCCACTTCGGTTTGCTTTGCCACGCCGCTGCGTATTCCCTTTCCGGCGCATCCCATTCAAAATGGTCTCCGTCCCAATATCGCATGGTCTCGTACATGCGGCGCCCGTACAGAATACCCGTCAGACCGCGCACGTCTTCGATGAAATGACGGAATAGCACGGGGTCGGGCTGAAATGCCATATGGTCGACGAACCCGTCCAGAGACTGGTTCAACGCAAAAACAATCTTTGCCATGCGACTGACTCTCCTCCCTGGTTTTCTCGCACATTCATCATCAGGATTACAGGTTCCATATGCATCCTCCTCTAAGTATATTGTATCATCCAACAGCAAGCCCGGTTTCTCATGAATTGCTATAACTATCCTGACCGTTAACTTAATGAAATTGCATGGAAACATAGTTAGATACTTGTCTAATCGGTAATCGGCTCATGTTCTTGTCCATTACGGCAATCGGTACAAGTTCTCGTCATAGTCTCCGACTTCAATCTCTTCGATTCGTCCCAAGGATAAATATGGCTATAAAGGATCCTTTGATTTCTCTATTGATCTTTTGTTTTTAAGTGAAAAATTTCTTCTTTGTCATCCCATTTAATTTCTACTTTAATAGGCATAGTTTCGTTCGTTACTGCACAGCCTGAACAACTAGAAGGCATTTCAATTATTGCTCCTTTGTAGTTCCCCTCTTTAAGTACTTGTTTCCCATCATTAATGGTAATTTCTAAATTATTTAGTTCTTTGCCCGTTGCATTTTTATAACCAAAAATGAACTTTCCACTTTCCTTATCTCCAGTAATGTTTGCTGTGTATTCGCCACTCCAACTTTCACTCTCCCCAGTAAGCGAAATTGATTTAATATTGCATCCGACCAAAGTTAAAATCATAATCAATATCAACACATATTGTTTTTTCATTAAGTCCTCCTCTATAATATTGTTCTAAATAATATGACGCTGGGGACAAGTTATAAGTTCCAGTTAAAACGGTTTCACTTATATGCTGTACCACTAAACTGCCCGTTAGTTTAATATAAGGGCGTCTACCGCCGTCGATGAAATCATATCGGGAATGTAACAATTGTTCTTGTCATTGTGTTTTGACAAGAACTTGAAAACATAAATATAAAAAGCCGCATAATCCGCGGCTTCTAATGTTACTAGGTTTTTGTCACCCGACATATTACTCGTATCATCCCAATACTCGCCAGCGTAGTGTAAATGAGATGCCATATCCTCCAAATGTCTTGGAAGAACAAGTGGAAATTTGAGTTGATACTGTCAAAGCAAGTATCACTGGTAGACTGCTCCTTTATTTTATTTGGTATAGCTGCACCATTCGTCCCACGGAAGAAATTTGATGTTTTACTCCTGCCCGAAATAACGGTACATCGCTTGCGCATACCCCAGCAAAGTAATCGATTCTGCGCCTACTGCATGGAAACTCTCGCCTAAGGCTGCTTTCCGACGCGTGATGGCTTTAAAGAAAACCTGCGACACATCCGTCTGCATGTACATGATGCAAAGTCTCCATACCAAAATTCGGAAGCGCAATTTCTTGTCCGCGCCTAATCTTGTCAAATATCCAGTAATCATGATTGGCCGTTGGATTCATAATTACCCACCCTGGACCTGAAATCTGACCTGGCATGATAACGGTCTCCGGGAAACTCTCCTGTCGGTAAAAGGTTATGCAGGTATTACTCGCTTTTCGCTTTCTGAATCCCATATTCCTCTAATGGGAATTTAGACTGTTCTTCAATGACCGGCATTGTAGTTGCTTTTCCATGCGCCCAAATAAACGAGCAGAAAATATAGTGGGACAGATTCGTCTTTTTCAGGGCTTCTGCCACACATGTTGTATCTTCCAGCGTAAAATTGATGAGATCCACAACAACATCTGCATTTAAGACAGCAATTTTTCTTTCGAATTCTCCATTCGATTCCTTAGCTCGGTCAAGGATGATTTGTTCAACCTCTCCCCAAGCCGCATCTTCCTTGTAGGGTTTACTTTGTCCACGAGTAATACTAATGACCTGACTAACTTAAGAATACTACGCGTTACAAAGGGCAACAGTCCTTCTTTATCGTAGCAACGCAGAGTATGTGCTGAAATATTCATTTTCTCAGCCAATTGTCCGATTGTATAACTCATTTTTTTTCCTCCATTTTTTATGAGGTGTTTTATAAGTGTACAAGTTCTTGTCCTCGACTCCGGACAAGAACTTGTACCGATAAAACAAAAAAAGCCGCTATTTTAGCGACTTTCAATGGGAACATGTTCTTGTCTCTCGACACATATTTTTCCATCTAGCTAACCATAAGCTAATTTCGAACCACTCCTAATAGCCACTAACCCATTCATTGGAACAAGTGTTCCAGAGGAAACATGAAAGATGAAATCCTGTAGGGTTTCCGCGCTCAAACGCTTTTCCCTCCCGTAGATACTAGGTGTCTACTCTATTGGCAAGTGTATGCTGCTTTAACATCTCATACATCCTATTGCACCAGAGTATACCTGCCTCCTCGAAATTAATCCCCATTTCTATAACAGAAATTGTAGAGAATAAAGGATGATTAACGTCAGGGTTCTGTTCTTGAAAAGACGAGATTCTCTCCTTATAATCCTTTAGCATGTGTTCATGTTGTTCTTTTTTCTTCCGTATCAGCTCAATCAATGCATCCGGACTTACTAACCAAGAACTGTATTGTTTCAACAGAAAGGTGTCTGTATCACCAACATCAGGAAGCTCTAACACCCAAGACTTTAAGGCGTCAATGCCACTAGGCGTAATTCTGTAAATTTTTCGGGGAGGACGATAGGACTCTTGTTCAATGGCTTGCAGTTCAATAAATCCGGCTTCCTCCAGTTTCGAGAGAGATGGATACAGCTGGTTATTGTTAATTTTGTAGAAATGGGTAATTCTGTTGTTGATCTGCTGCTTCATTTCATATCCGCTTAACGGTTCTCGTGCCAACAATCCTAATATGGTGTACTGGATATTATTCATGAAGTACTCCTTCCCCTCTCTATCTCTGAGTTCGAGTTCAGTCTTTCAATATATAGGTTAATTATAACATAAAACAATATTGACACAATGAATGAGATGAGCTAGTATTCTTTAATAGGTTATATATAACATATGTAAGGATTGTACTAATCATGAAACTTATTTTCGATGATCAGACTTTTTCGTTCGAATTACTTCGCACAATGGGTTACGCAGCTTTTGGTGGAGCGGACGTAGGCGAATGCCTATCTACCGCTTATCGAATCGGGGAAGGCAATTTTGAAAGCTGGTATGAGGAATGGCTTAAGACAGCAATCCGGGCTCATCGGGAAGCTGAAGAGAGCAGCAAGCAAGGCAATAAGACCAGCGCGAGAGAATTCTACTTGCGTGCATCTAATTATTACCGTACTGCTGAATTTTTTCTCCATGGCAATCCGGAGGATAAGCGTATTCTTGAGACATGGAGCCTTAGCCGTAGCACATTCAGACAGGCGCTTTCTTTGCTTGATCATCATTGGGAGATTGTTTCGATTCCTTATGAAGATACAGAGCTGCCGGGGTACTTATATTTAGCCGGGAATCAGCCCAGGCCTGTCCTGATTGTTCACGGTGGATATGATTCCACTGCAGAAGAGCTTTATTTTCAAGTCGTTACCTCTGCTTTAGAAAGAGGCTATCATTGCTTGGTATTCGAGGGTCCTGGACAAGGAGCTGTTATCCGCGAGCAGCGAATTCCATTCAGGCATGACTGGGAGGCTGCTGTAACTCCAGTGGTCGATTACCTGACCAAGCGCCCAGAAGTCATCTCCGACAAAATAGCGTTAATGGGTATTAGTTTAGGTGGGTATTTGGCTCCGCGCGCGGCTGCTTATGAACACAGGCTCGCTGCATGCATAGCAAATGACGGTTTATTTTCCTTTCAAGTGGGGGCCATGGCTGAGGCGTTGGGTATAAATACAAGTGACAAATCCGATTTAAGTTCACCAGAGACGGAGAACTTAATCGCGTCGATTATGGCCAAAGATACAGGCACTCGATGGGGAATTGAAAATGGACAGTTCACGTTCCTTGCAACGAATGTAGAAGAACTCGTACGCAAAACTGAACCCTTTACCTTAGAGGGTGTTGCTGAGCAAATCATGTGCCCGGTACTCGTGTGCGAAGCTGAGCATGATCATGCCTTTGCAGGACAACCTGAACGATTATTCCAATCTTTAAAGGGTTCCAAAACATATATGAAATTTACTGCAGAAGATTCTGCTGAAGAACATTGCCATTTTGGAGCATTGAAATTGGCTAACCACCGCATGTTCACCTGGTTAGATCAAGTTTTGAATAAAGATTAAGTTTCTTTTAAAGAATACCGAAGCTTGGTGAAGATTACATCACCTCTTAAGTACCTTTCCCCAACACAGGAAAAAGGCGTTTGTTTTTCTGAAGTTGTCACAGAGCTGCCTGTTCCATATGTATGTTCTTTCTTTATAGCAAAGGAATCGAGTTCTTTTCCTCAGATAGGAACAAGAGCCTGATTCCTTAAATCCTGACCACCCGTCCAACGGGTGGTTTGCTTTTGGGGTATAACCCGTGTTTATATTATCCCCTTTAAGTAGACAGTGTGTAAAAAGCGCATTAAAGTCTACTCGGAGGGGATTTTTTTTATTGGCGAAACACCAAATAATGGAAGATGCATAATTCTGCCCGTTACTTGAATCAAAGCTCCAGCCTTTATAAGGCCGCCTCGACAATGATTGCGTGGATTGTTCCATATCAGTCATTTTTTGTGAGCCTTAATGTTCCCTCTTTCAAGGCAATCGTATCAGAACTTGCATTTATTATGTAAAAGTAATATTGCCCTGATTCCTTAATAGTTAAATTGTAATTCCCCTTTAATTGATCGAAATCTTGCGATGGATTTAGAACACCGTCTTTAACGTAACCAATTAACATATTTTGATTTTCGACCACCTCCGATTTATACTTTTCAAATATATATTCTACATAGTCACCGGCTTTTAGTTCCCACCCCCTTCCATTAGTATCTGTTAAGACGCTTATTGAACCATTTACAGTAATTATCTCAGGGGAAATATATACTCCGTTTTTTTCTTTTGTTTCTAACTCAAATATTGAGGAAGGCATAAAATTTCCTTCCATTATCTTTGTGATAATCCGGTTCTCAGGAAGACCATTTCGTGTTCTATTCTTTAATTCTTCTGGTGAGTACTCGACTCCATTAGAATCAATATATACCCCGTTTCGATATATCATATAACCGCCACTTCCTTCTTTTCCAATCAAATGGCGATTATAATCAGTTATTAACTCTGTTTGTTTTATTTCTTTAGGAATACAAGCAGTAATTGTTGTTAAACCAACAACGATTATACCGATAAACAAACTTTTTCGGATTTTTTTAGAATTATTACTATTAAACACCATAAATATGAATCACCTTTCGTTTAGACGTAATTACCAGACATGTTATATGTTAATTCTACTGGATAAGCTATGATTGTATTGAGCAATCCTGTCCGTTAGCTTAATGAAATTGCATGGAAACATAGTTAAATACTTATCTAATCGGTAATCGGCTCATGTTCTTGTCCTCCGACAACAAAACTTTTAGTTTTATTGATGCTTACTTGAATGTACCTATTTTGGGAAGCTACACAAAAGCCGCTATAATAGCGACTTTCAATGAGACTATGTTTTTGTCCCTCGACATCAACAAAACTCAGATTTTTTTATCAGTAGGAAAAGTACCATTTAAAGAACTTAGCATTCAATTCCCTCCAATTTCATTTTTATATAAGTATTCATTGGATTGGTGGGTAAAACCTTCATCCTTTGTCCGTTATATCAACAAATATATCCATCAGATACTTAAACTGCTACCACACTATCCTGCCCGTTGGCTGAATAGGCTGCCGATTATGTCGGCAGCTGTCTTAGAGATGTATTGAAAAATGAAAAGGATCCTACTCACTTTTATGCTATTCCTTGTTTGTATTAATTGTTTTCAAACAACAACCTTTTCTTCAAACAAACCAACTCAAGACTCTGAAGAGCTTAGGTTACAGGATATGCTTATGAACTTACTTTCTCCTTTTATTGAGAAAGATTTGCATAACTATTATTACCCGAAGATTTTTAGTGATATCTCACCTGTTATCGCTCCCTGGAAAATTGAAGTGATTGAAACAAGAAGAGTAAATCATTTCCGTGGCTTTATATTGGAAATTACATTTGAAATTGAACCTACAGATGGTGGACACTGGATCCCAATAGGGAAGGACCGAATGACCTATGAAATTTCTTCTGGACCTAGGGTTAAATTGATTAATCATACTCACCTATCTACATATAAATATCCTCCAGAATAATTACAATATTATATTTAACGCATTATATTATTCTGCCAGTTAGTTTAATAAAAGGGCGTCTACCGCCGTCGTGAAATCATATCGGGAATGTTATCAAGTTCTTGTAATTGTGTTTTGACAAGAACTTGATAACATAAACATATAAAGCCGCATAATCAGCGGCTTCTAATGTTACTATGTTTTTGTCACCCGAAAAGAGCTGCCGTCGAGCAAGTTTCCGTTAGTGTAATAACTTCATTTCCTTACCATTAAAGAATGACCTAGAAACCAGCTATATAATTCCGGATTATCGTATGTTTCTGTCCAGGAGTTGTGATTCGACTTAGGATAAATTGTGAAAGAGACATTTCCACCGTTTTCGCGAAGTGCGTCTACCATTTTTTTGATTCAGCAATAGGAACTATATCATCCTTCGCGCCATGGAATGCCCAGGTGGGTGTTCCTATTAGTTCATGTATCCTGTTGGGGTTACCTCCACCACATATTGGAGCGATAGCCGCGAACCTTCCTGGATATTCTGCTGCTAAGTGCCACGTCCCATAACCACCCATGCTTAGCCCCGTCAAGTATAACCGATCTGGATCTACGTTGTAGTTTGCAATGATCTCATCTACTAATGCCATCAATCCGTCTTGTTCAGCATTCCAAAAGGAATCCTCCGGGCATTGAGGGGAAATCGTAATGAATGGAAAAGAAGGATCGCGTTCTGCTATCATAGGAATTCCATGTGCTTTTACCAACTCCAGATCATCTCCACGTTCACCTGCCCCGTGAAGAAATAAGATTAAAGGCCACTTAATTGAGGATTCTTTTTCATAATGATCTGGCAAATGTAAGAGATATTTCATCCGCACTCTTTTTGTTATTTCTTTTTCAAATTTATTTACGGTTTGACTCATTGTATCTCCCTCACTTTACTGATATCTCCCATAGGGGGTAAAAATAGAATTTCCCATATTCCCCGAAATTCCTTCAGTTGTATTTTAGCCTTAAACTAAAACAGTATAATCGGAACTTTTTAGTTCGACCATTTCTTTCCCTTGCTTAGTATAGCTACCATCAGGATATCTGATAGCGAGTCGCGGGTTCTGTTCCAAAACTCGTATGATCCTCCCGATCATCTTATCACTCCATTCGTGAATGCTATATAAATATTCCACTCCAAGGCAGCTGATCAATCTGACCAGCTGCCTTCTCATCTTTATTCAACTAACGTCCCCCATTAGCGTAATATGATTAATCTTCGGACCTACCATACAAACATTTTAGAATCGAATCAGCACATTCTTCTGAAGAATTTATGTGTGTGTTGACAGTACAGTCGTACTGTATATCTTTTGCCATCATTTTGTTTTGCCAGTCTGATTGATCTTCAGTTCTATCTCCACGTTCAATATTTCTTTGGCGACAAATTTCCAAAGGACAAAACACTTCAACAATATAAAAGGGGTACCCAGCAAATATGTTCTTAACTTTTTCATAATGGGGTTTTAACTCAGGTCTTTCTACCAAGATGCCATCGATAAGCACATTTTTACCATGATCAGAAAATAGTTTGGCGGTATGATACATCATAATAATTGCATCACTTAAATATTTCCAATAATCTTCTCGAAGATAGTTATCGCCAATTGTATTTTCAAAAAGATCGTTTGCAACCACATAAAAAAACTCATCCGATTTTAACTGAATAGCGTCTACTATAGATGTTTTTCCTGAACTGGTTACTCCGTTCAAGAATACGATTTTTCCTTTGCTCATCTCTAATTCCCCTATTCGTTCAACTTAAATACAGTTTAACAGTTTCAACGTATAAACAGGATTGAGAAAACAATTATAATTGAACTATGCTGCCCATTAGAGTAAGCAGCTGCCAACCGGCAAACTGCTCCATCTGTTCTCCACAAAGGTTTCCCCTTAGCTTAGCGACCAACAGATGGAGAAATAATGAAGTCCATACCATTTTTTATAATAGTTTCCGTCTCAATTGTACGTTTAGTTGGACTTACAAGAACTAAACCATCAGGATCAATTTTAATTTCATTTCGTAGCTGCGTTACTTGAAATTTGCCGTACTCTGTAAGACTAGGATGCGGAGTATTCAACCGATTTGGATAATCGTTGAGATGTTCTCCATGACCATGCCGAATAAATATGAATTCCATTTTCCGCCCTCCTAACATCAAATCCGATATTAGGTATTCTATGATTATATTCAGTAATCCACCCGTTAGCTTAATGAACTAGAGCAGTGAAATGTAGTTAAATGCTTGCTTAATCGGTAATCGGACCATGTTCTTGTCCCTCGACACTCAAAGTGTCACAATTGACATGTCTTCTACTTTTTTAATACGTAATTACGCTTGGCGATCAAACTTTAATTACATGGATATACACAATCTATCTGTAGAACCATTGCTTGCTAAAAGAAAAGCAGGATCAAAACGTAATAAAACACCGCCAGTAATACTGACGGTGTTTTGGTGTCTAAAACTTAAAAACGGCTTTCCAGTATCCCAACTTCTTAACATTACAATAATTCGATATACCCTTCTGTTCCATGCACGCGAATTCGTTGCCCATCTTTTATCAATTTGGTCGCGTTCTCCACACCTACAACCGCTGGCAAGCCATATTCACGTGCTATAACGGCTCCATGGGTCATCAGTCCGCCGACTTCCGTAACTAAGCCTTTTATAGATAAAAACAATGGAGTCCAGCTGGGATCGGTAAAGGCAGTCACAAGTATATCGCCATCTTCCAGATCAGCCTCTTCCATATTCTGGATCACCCGTGCCCTCCCTTCGATAACACCCGAAGAAACGGCAAGACCTGCAATAGCTCCGGCGGGGATATTTTCCCTTTTGTACTGACCCGTAATGATTTCGCCATCAGACGTAATCACACGTGGCGGAGTTAGTTTTTCATATAATTTATACTCGTCCTTCCGCTTGCTGATAATCTGGTAATCTAATTTATTTGTGCGAACAACTTCTTGAAGTTCTTCAAAAGCGAGATAGTAAATATCTTCTTTCTCATAAAGAACGCCCGCTTGTACGAGTCGTTCCGCTTCCTTAAGTAAAGCTTGTTTATAAATGAAGTAGCGACTAACAATGTCGTATTTCGGATATTCACGATAACCGCTGAAATTCCGGATCAGGTCGATCATTTGTTTTGTCTCTTCGGCTTTTTGTTCACCATCCGGTAATTGTTTCAATCGGGCCAATAAATCCTCTTCTTTCTCCAAAGCTTCCTGTCGCCCCTGCTCAAATTTTCGTTTGCTGGCGCCAGGCTCAAGGTTTTTGATGTTACTGAGGATCATAGGCACCAGTATACTTGGTTTTTCACTCCAGCGTGTTCTTGTAATATCGATCTCCCCGGCACATCGCATTCCATATTTGTCGAGAAAAGCAGCAATAGCATCACGTACCTGCTGCCCACCTTCGAATTGAACCAATTCATCTAAAAAGCTATCATCCTTTACCTGTTCTAGAAACTCAATTATTTCCGGATAGGGACGAATCACATCTGCAACATCCAGTAGCTCCATTCCCATTTCAGAAGTGACGTTGTTAGGTACAGATAGGGAAAGTGTGTCTGCTACGTTTTTTTCACCTAACCAGTCATCCATTTTTTCATTGATCCATGCAGAAGCATGCATAGCGGCCATAATCACATTCAAATTTTTCAGATCTGACGCACGCTGCCTCCGTTGCTGCATATCTTCCAGGATACAATCAAATACATCCAATCCTGATTTCGTTTGGAGGTTCTGTTTTAACGCTGATAACGATGTCTCACTGCTCTTAATCAAATTAGCAACAATTGCCGGATCGCTTCCTGCTTCTGCCAGAATATCCGTAGCTGACATACCTATATGGCTTTTTACGGGACCCGGTTCGCTCTGGTCATTCGGGTCCAACTTTATAAAATCTGCCCGCTCTATGATGGTAATAAGCGCGTCTTTTATGAGCGGATCGGAGTGTCCTAAAACACCCAATAAATTTTGCCTGCCAGTTGTCGAAGCCAAGCCCTTCGTGATATCCACAAACAGCCTTCCGCCAGCCGTTTTAAACATGGGGCTGGCACCTGTTAACACCCAAACGGATATCCCAAGCGGTTTAAAAGGATCCGTCATCATTTGCTGATGGCCGACAGACACATACACGTGATTCTCCTGGTCATTTGCTTCAGGAATGGGATATAAAGTGGTGATCGGCCGGCTCTGGACAATATAAAGGGTATCATCAGCCAAACACCATTCGATGTCTTGGGGCTGGCCGAAATGAGCTTCGATCTGTCTTCCTGTGCGTGCCAGTTGTAAAATTTGGTCATCCGTAAGCGTTTGACTCTTTTGCTGATCAGGATTGAGCTGCCGGGTCTCTGTCCCGCCTTCTTGCCGTCCGTAGATCGCGATTTTTTTGGTTGCAATCCTCTTGTCGACGATTTGCTCATCCCGCACTTTATAAACATCGGCAGAAACCAAGCCGGAGACCAGCGCTTCTCCGAGTCCAAAACTGGCATCGATTGAAAGCAACTTTCGGTTTCCGGTAATTGGATCAGCGGTAAATAAAATCCCTGAAGCCTGTGGGAAGACCATCCTTTGAACGATAACGGATAAATATACTTGACTGTGGTCAAATCCATTTTGCATGCGGTAGATGACCGCACGATCCGTAAATAGGGAAGCCCAGCATTTGCTGATATGCTGCAAGATGGCATCGATGCCGATGATGTTTAAATAGGTGTCTTGTTGACCGGCAAAAGAGGCATGCGGCAAATCCTCAGCAGTCGCGCTGGAACGCACAGCATACGCATGTTCCTCGCCAAACCGGGAGAGATAGCTAGTAACAGCTTCTACTACATCAGAAGGAATTTCTACTTCCGAAATGATCTGCCGGATCTTCCTGCTGATTTCCCCAATTTGGTCTCGATCATCTACTTTTAGCATGGTTAGGCGATCCAATAGAGCATGATACACTTCGTTTTGTTCGATGGCTTTTTGATACCCCACGGTTGTAACACAAAATCCCTCGGGTACTTGTATTCCTTCAATTTTTGATAATTTCCCCAAATTCAACCCTTTTCCGCCAACGAGTAAAAGCTGCGTATTTTCCATTTCCTGAAAGCCGAGAATGAAAGTACTCATTCAATATCTCTCCTAACCATTAAATTGATATAAAAACATTTGACAAGAGTTTACCAATGCAGTAATTGGCCAGTTGATGCTGTAACGTTGGAGGGATTATCACGACGATTGTATGGGATGATCCAGCAGTTGAAAGTGTCGTTATGAGCGATGGTTTTTTAGATCAACTGGGACCGGCGGATAAGGCCGGCGGGATAGACGGTGACGGTCCATTTATCATCTTCAGATCGGTGTCGAAGTATTATGAGTTTCGGAATGGCATTATTGACAACGGTGCTGTCCAGAATAACCATGATCATGGCGCCCAAAATTTGCAGAATCATGAGAGCAGCTTATCGCGGCCGACGTCATCCCCGATCCGTTAACAGGGTGCTTTCTCGTACAAATTCGCAGGCAATGCCTGCACGAACGGCGACCAATCGCCCGTCGTGTAAAGATGAAGCCGGTGCATGGCCCGCGTACAAGCCGTATAAAGAAGCTTGCGTTCGTTGTCCCGGCCGTAAGCTTCGGGCGAAGCATCATAGACCAAGACTGCATCGAACTCGACACCCTTGGCGAGATACACAGGAATGATCATCACTCCTTTTTCAAAGCCCGGCGTCTCCTTCGTAATGAGCTGCAGAGCTTCACCTCCATGAATCCGTAACGATTCATAGGCCTCCCGGCTTTCGGCTGCGGTCTTCGTAATGACGGCAATGGAATCGAAGCCCTCGTCCGTTAGCGCCGCGATGTCTGCCAGAATTTGCGAATCACGATTCTCACCGCCGTCCAGTCTCGTCAGAAGGGGCTTTGGGCCACCCCTTTCAAACGGTGCAATGTCTTCCCCGCCCGGAAGCATCGATTTCGTAAATTCAACAATCTCCTTGGTTGAACGATAACTACGTACAAGGCGGACAAGGCGTGTTTCGGTTTCACCGAAAAGGCGGACCAGTGGCGAATCGGCTGCGTCCAAACTTGTAGACTGCATATAAATCGCTTGCCCGAAATCGCCGAGCACCGTCATCCGGGCACGGGGAAACAGCTTTTTTAGATATTCATATTGAAACGCCGAATAATCCTGTCCCTCGTCAACGAAGACATGCCGGATTTCCGTGTTCGTCCGGACGCCTTCGATCAGTTCTCTTAAATACAAATACGGAGTCGCATCCTCGTGGAGCAACTCGCTTCGGAGCAGCGCTTCCTTGGTTTGCTCGCATATTTCAGCCCACAGCGGAGGGACGTCGGCCCCGTTCGTTTTCTCCCGATAAGGGGCTTCGCCCTCAAATAGTTGCCCATATAAACTCTTGATATCGACGAACGAGAATTTCTTTACGTTTTTCCTAAGGGCTTTAAAGCCTTCTTTCACGATCCTTCGGCGAAGCAGCTCTTCCTCCTTAAGGCCGAAGTCAAAGTCGCCTTCATCTCCCCGGCGTTCGTTCTCACGAGTGGCGTATTTTTCTGCAATTTCGAATACTTCCTTCTCTTTATGCAGCATTTCGAAAGCCTCCACGTACTGCTCGGTGTCAAGATAATTCAACTCTTCCTGTACCCAAGGAGCTTCTCGTTCCGCGCGTTCCAGCGAAGCAAGTTCATTCAGCAGCCATTCCTGCAAAAGTAGGACACGATTGAACAACGGCAGGGAGTGGTCATGGCCGTAAAACTCCGCCTTCATTCGCTCCGCGGTAATCAAATCGCGGTCCCGAAACCGAATACCGTTGAACCGCATGCCTTCCCGTCCCAACCACATTGCATAGTTTTGCAGGGCTTGCAGGAAAGCCTCGGATGCTTTATACCCGATCCCCTGAAGGCGAGCCTCGTACCCCGGCGCTCCTTGCGAGGTCAGCACATATTCGATCTGGTCAAAAGGATCCTCCGGCCGCAGCGAGGAGCCGAGCCAATAATCGAGATATTCCTGAAATGTCGTCTGCTGCATATTCTCTTCGCCGAGCTCCGGAAGGACGGTGGAGATATAACCGGCAAACATCGGATTCGGCGAGAAAAGAACGATCTGATCGGCCTTGATCGTCTGGCGGTGTTTGTACAGCAAGTACGCCACTCGCTGCAACGCCGCGGAAGTCTTGCCGCTACCGGCTGCCCCCTGCACGATAAGCATCCGGCTGCTGTCGTCGCGGATGATGGCGTTTTGTTCCTTCTGGATGGTTGCCACGATGCTCTTCATTTGCGAATTTGCGCCTTTGCCGAGCACCTGCTGCAGCATTTCGTCTCCGATCGTTTCGCTCGTGTCAAACATGTTGCGGATTTGCCCGTTTTGAATCTGAAATTGCCGCTTGAGCTCCATCACCCCTTCGAATCGTCCGGACAGCGTGACATAAGACGCCGGGCCGGGGGGGTAGTCGTAGTACAGGCTCGCGATTGGCGTGCGCCAGTCATAAATCAGAAAGCTCAATCCGTCTTCGTCGACGAAGGAAGAGACGCCGATATAAATCTGCTCGCTGAAGTCCAGACCATCCTCCTTAAAGTCGAAGCGTCCGAAATAAGGAGACGGGAGCAGACGGTTCATGCTTTTCCATTGCTCCGTCAGCAGCTTGTGTCGGCGCTCCCGTTCGGCCAATAACGCGGACTGCTGGTTAATCGTGTAGTAAGTCTCTTCGAAATCTCCGCCCGTGCTTGTGTTAATCGTAAGATCTTCCCAAAACCGCTTGCGGATGTCTGAAGCCTGATCACGCAGCCCCTCAACATCCGGCTCCAGTTCGGCGATTCTCGCCTGCAGCTTGTTCCTGACCTGTTCCAGCCGCTCCTGTTCCTCCTGCCAATCCTTCGCCTCCATTTCCCCTCAACACACTCCTTTTTCCGTTTTTTTTAGGGGGTAAAAAAGATTATTGACAAATCAAAATTCCAGATGTACAATTAAAGTAAGGATAAAATATAATGTTGTACATACTTTGATTGTCAATGACGCTAATGATTGTATCATAGCGTTAATTTGCATTCAATTGTTTTTTTGTTACTGTTCGGCAGCGTTGAACACTGGCCCGGATTGTGGACAGTTTCAACAAAACACCGCTGAAAAGGAGCAATTGTCACTCGACAACTGCTCCTTTTTATATCTAAGCTTTAAAGAGATATACCGTTCTAACTAAACCTTTTACTCGACATATCCACTACCAGATTCTGCAACATTCCCAATATTTTCTGCCGCAATGTAATATGTGCTGGCGGCACATTTGTCCAGGTCACTGTCCCAGTCGTATTTACATAGTTGCCGTAAAGAATCTTAGACCCACTCTCTGATGCTCTTAATGTATACATCATGCTTGCAGTTTCTGTACCAGTGGACGGGTACTGGTAAACTCTCAAATTCACAGAGCCGTATGAGTAATGATTAAAGGTGTCACTAGTGATGATAGTGTTCGGATTAGGTAAGAGATTGTAATAAGCAAAATATCCCTTTGCCGCAAATGGAGCGACAGTTTGTGAGGAATTGTGCTCCGTGATACTTCCAGTAACTACTACCCCACCCTCATCATTCACTGTTACTCCTGCAACCGGATCAGCATATGAAATTAATATATCTCCACATTTTTAGAGTTTAGAAGAATCGGTTCAAATTAATCGTTCATATAAAAAATCCACCACATGCTGCACTTCCATCTTATCGGTGTTGCTGTGCTTTTCTAAGCCCAACTTCATCTGCAGCAAACAGCCCGGATTGCTGGTCAACAGGTATCGCGCCCCGGTAGCATTAACGTTCTCCATCTTATGCTCCAGGATTTGACCTGCCATTTCCGGCTGCATCACATTGTAGATGCCGGCCGACCCGCAGCAGCGATCCGCCTCTTTCATCTCTTCGAAGATCACATTGCCCACCTGACGGATGAGCTGCCTCGGGGCCGCACCGCTACGCATGACGTTTCGCAAATGACACGAATCCTGATAAGTTACCACGATAGGTTCGCGGACTGACACCGATGATTCGGCAAAGGATGGAAGCCTTCCGTATTCCAGCAACAGCTTGCTGATATCCAACACCCTGCTTGCAAACCAAGTCGCTTGTTCTTTCCAAACCGCATCCTCGTGCAGCAGATGATCATATTCGATCAGCAAGGCGCCGCAGCCGCCGGCATTGGAAACAATGTAGTCCACATTCATTTCCTTGAATACCTTGACATTCGTTCTTGCCAAATCTCTGGCCAGTTCCATTTCTCCACTGTGGGCATGCAGCGCTCCGCAACAGACCTGCTCGGGAGGAATGACAACCTCAAACCCTGCTTCGGACAGCAGTTTAACGGAATTGCAATTCGTCTCGGCAAACATCACATCCATAATGCAGCCTCGGAACAATGCGACACGGGCTATTGGCGTGCCTTTGGCCGGATACACGGTCCCAAGCTTCTCCACGACTCCATGTACGCCAGCGTCAGGCAAAATGCTCTCCATTTGTTGCAAGTGGCGGGGAAACAGCTTCATCATGCCGGTTTCTCTTGCAACGCGTCGCAATCCGGATTTCTGATAAAATTTCATCGCTCCGCCAAGTACCTTCAAACGGTTGCGATGCGGGAATATGCCTTTAAAAAACAGCTTGCGCATTCCTTTGACCGGGAGCGAGTGGTTCGGATGATCCTCGATCGCATCCCTGGCCTTCTCAATCAGTTGACCGTATTTCACATCAGCCGGACATACCGGTTCGCATGCCCTGCAGCCGAGGCAGTGATTCATCTGGTCTCGGAACATGCCATCAGGCTCCATCAGTCCGTCAACAACGGCCTTCATTAAAGCGATGCGCCCGCGCGGCGACTCCGGCTCCACGCCGCTTTCCCTGAAAGTAGGGCATGCCGGCAGGCAAAAACCGCAGCGCATGCAGTTGGTCAATTGATCGTAATCCAGTTTTTCTAGCAAGGTGCGGGCCAAAGGATTGGCGTGATCGATTTTCGGTTTCTTGTCCAAGCTTGCTTGAGCCTTCGGCTGCAAATTGATTTGCGTGTTGGTTTGACTAGCCATGATGGATAATCACCCTTTTCTTGGTTTCCTTGGCAAACATTTTGCCCGGGTTTAATATGTTGTCAGGATCAAACGCCTTTTTGATCCCCTTCATGACCTCGACGCCGGAAGCGCCGATTTTCCATTCAAGGAACGGGGCTTTCACCACGCCCACGCCATGCTCGCCGGTTATGGTTCCGCCTAACTCAAGAGCGGCAGCGAAAATTTCCTCAAAAGCTTGCTCCACTCGATGAATCTCTTCTGCATCCCTCGCATCCGTCGTCGCCGTCGGGTGCAGATTTCCGTCGCCAGCATGACCAAAGGTAGCGATGGTGACATTGTATTTTTGGGCAATCTCCTTGATCCGCCGTACCATGTCGGCAATTTTGGAGCGGGGAACGGTAGCGTCCTCTAAAATCGTGGTCGGTCGCAGCCTTGCCAGCGCCGTAAACGCGCTTCTTCTTGCCGTCAGCAACCGCTCAGCTTCCTCTCGGTCAGCGGCAACCTGAATCGAGTCTGCCTGCTCCCGTTCGCATATTCGGCGGATCATCTCAATATCTCTTGCCACGGTTTCGGGATCGCCGTCTTGTTCGATTAGCAGAATCGCTTCCATATCCAGAGGTAGCCCTAGCTTGGCAAAATCGTCAACAACGCGTATGGTCGGATTGTCCATGAACTCCAGCGTCGCCGGAATGATCCGAGATTCGATAATCGCGGATACGGTGCGAGCAGCTCCATACAGGTCGCGAAACATGGCAAGCATGGTCATTTTGGATTTAGGCGGAGGAATCAGCTTGAGCGTCGCCTCCGTTATAATCGCCAGCGTCCCTTCGGATCCGACCAGCAGCTTGGTCAGATCGTACCCGGCCACGTCTTTCATCAGCTTTCCGCCAGTGCGGATGATCTCTCCGTTCGCTAGCACGGCCTCCAGTCCGATCACGTAATCCTTGGTCGTACCGTATTTCAAACCTCGAAGACCGCCGGAGCATTCCGCGATATTGCCGCCGATCGTCGAAATGCGCATGCTGCTTGGATCCGGGGGATAGAACAAGCCCAAGGATTCGATATGGTTAATAAAGTCCGCGGTAATGATGCCCGGTTGAACCCTGGCGACCAGATTGTCCGTATCCAGTTCAAGCAGCCGGTTCATCCGATGCATGACCATGACGACCCCGCCCTGAACCGGGACGGTGCCGCCGCATAAATTGGAACCGGATCCCCTGGAAATCAAGGGGACTTTATAGGCGGATAACACCTTCATGATGGCGGAAACTTGTTCCGTGCTTTTAGGATAGATCACAGCATCCGGGATTGCCTGCAGCATTGGTGTACCGTCATACGAATGGGTAATTCGGGCTTCCTTATCTTCCCGGAAGTGGGCATCGCCGACGATGGCTCGCAACTGCGCGGCGAGAGCCGAGTCTAACATATTAACGTTCCCTCCCTTTTGTTATCCAGCCGGCTGCCTTTCTTTAGAGCATCGCATCGTTGCGATGTCAGAAAGGACCCCGCAACCATCGTAGGGTCCTTTCATGGCAACCTTATAGCCGGAAACGAGTTTACCGGTTGTTTTTCTTTCCAGTCGTATTTCATGTTTCTTAGAAAATCAAATCAGAGCGAAGCTTAGCGTTTTAGGATCAACGACAAGAAGCTGGTTCCGTACTCGGGAGCTCCGATGCCGGCATATTCCGCCATCGTGGCTGCAATATCCGCCATCGTGCTTCGTTCGCCGATGAATACCGGATTAATTTGCTTGCCGACGATCAGTATCGGTGTCTGCTCCCGCGTATGATTGGAGTGACCGATGGTCGGATCATTGCCGTGATCGGCCGTGATGATGAGCATATCTGCATCTCCCATCTCAGGTATGAAGCTATCCAGGAACCGGTCCGAAACTTCGAGCACTTCCTTATACCAGAGGCAGTCCTCCTTGTGGCCGGCAAGATCGGTCTCCTGGACGTTCACCAGGAATATGGCATTTTGTTCAGCCTCCAGATACTTCCGGCGGTAGGTTGCCAGGACATCTTTCGTCTCTACAACTGGATCATTGAACCCGCCCGCCTGAATGACATCCGCCGTTTTTCCAATGCGATATACAGGCAGCCCGCTTCTTTCCGCCATATAAGCGAATTGTTTCTCGAATTCGACCCCATAGCCGAGATGCACCACTTGGTAGCCTTCGCCGTAAACGTTGGCCTTTGGTGCGTCCACTCCCCATTGGCCCGGGTGTTTTTCCATGACGACCGATAAAATTGTATCGATATCCGTCTTTGTATTGCCGAATACGATCACCCGGCTTGTATCCACATGAGCGCGGACGACTTTTCCGATCCTCACGACTTCATCAAAAGGCAGTTTATTCAAATCTCCGACGACATTGATGATGTTGCCGAGCTGCGATTCCAGGTTGTCGCCTACAACGACGGCGCCTTCCACAAGCAGAACCGTTGCGCCCGTAACTGGGATTTCCACTCGATATCCGGCTGCCTCAAGAGCAGACCTGAGCATTGGCCCGATCTCTGACATTAGGCGTTGGGCCGGCATACCGGGCTTGCTTCCCATCAGCTCCTGATGCCCCATGAAGGTATCGGCCCCGTAATGTGCCAGATTGCTGCGGCCATATGCCCCAAGGGGCTCACCTACACCGTCCACCAGCTTGCCAAGCCCTAATCGGTACAGGACCGGAATCTGAAGCGGCACTGTTTCCCGAATATGATTATACGTATGGGCATCCACATCCTCGGGCTTAAGTGTCAGGCAATCCTCCATAGCGCCAATACCGAATCCATCAAGTACAAGCAAGGTGAGTTTTCCCATATTACATCCCTCTTTTCTGGAAATGAACCATTTCCGGTCTGAGGCTGTTTACCCCTCTTACATAAGCGATATGAGCTCTGGTTACAAAAATCTGCGTACGGAACGCATAAATCACGGTATCGCCGACCTTCATCGGCTGCTCCCGATCCAAACATCCGTAGTAATCGATATTTTCTGCGGAATACTGGCTGACCTTCGCCTTCTGGGTTGTAATATCGAGCGGTGTCGAACCGTAAAGCGCCTTTTGCATATGCGACCGCGGATAAAATCCGCCGGCAATCGTATACGCGTACTCATCGTCCATGTGGGAAATCTCCGATACATAAACGATGCTCGGAATTTCAACAAGCTGATCATTATAAGCATGGAGCGGAGTCGTGCCTGTCAGCGCATGGCCCGGCTCGCCATGCGTAACGCCGTGGCGTTTCAGCAGCGGAATGGTATAACAGGTAGTCGCACTTGGCGCATTCACTTGCTCTACTTTAATGCCGTGCGACCGAAGTTTCTCCACCGCGGCCAGCAGCGTCTCCAAATTTGGCGTAAATGCAAAATCCGTGTTCTCCGCGTTGATCTGCAGCACGGGAAAGCTGGTCGCCCCTACAATACGGATTCCCCGCAGCTTCATCATCCCGGGCAGCAGCCCCTCAAGATCATGCAGCAAAAATCCGCCGAATTGTCCGGGAAATATGGCGTCTCCGGGCCGGATGACTCTTAGTATGACATCTTGTACCCGTCCAAGCGCCACAGCGGCCTCCGACAATTGGGCCGCCCGTTCCAAAGAGAACAAGGTTACTACTTCGGGTTTGATCTGGCGGAGCACATCCCCCCATTGGCTTTTGCTTGGCTGTACAATATGCCCAATATTCCCGATACGGCACCCGGCTTCGGACAGGGTATAAGCCTCATCGATGTCCACTGCCACCGCTTGCCTGATTCCGTTTTGTTCGATCAGTTTTCCGGCGTAACCTCCGCGTCCAATTTGTTTAGTCATGTAATAGAGCTTCATATCATGCTGATCCGCCGTTTCGGACAGAACGCGGGCATTATGCATGAGCCCATCCGCATCGATCACATACGTATTGGCCGGTATCTCCCCCCTCTGGTGAAGGATCGCCGCCGCACGGATCAACCCCTCATTCCGTTGTAAAGTCATATCTACAAACATGCAGTTACCCCCTAAATTCCTGCATAACATTTTCTAAGATGCGGATAACCGTATCTGCCGATGCTTTCATCGGGTTGATGCGAAGACCATAATCCTTGAGCTTGGGCTCGCTTTCCAGAAAGCTTCCCGATACCCGATATATCATCGGTACCAGCTCAAAGCGGGATTCCGCCCCTACCGGATAAGTGGCCGCGCCGTAATAGGATGCACGCTCGATAACCGCCGATGCAATCGGCTGCTCCAACTCAACGATGACGTTCTTCGACTGCGAATTCGTGATATATGCTTCCTGGATGCCTGCGACCTCTCCGGCTGCCAGTCGCTGGCACAGCTTCTCCACCTGCTCGTTTTGAATCGCCAGCATGACGGGGGCAAACACCATGCTGCGCAGCAGCTCATGCGCTTCGTATCCCTGCACTTGGCCTCCGCCGGAGTAGTTGCGTTCATGCAGCTTTTCGATCCCTTCCCGTTTGCCGATAATCACGCCAATCCCTTGGGGGCCCATCAGCTTAAATCCGGAGAATGTAGAATAGTCCGCCCCATATTCTGAACCGATTCCCTGCATTTTCATCGCGCAGTAATTATCATCAACCACAATCGGCAGATCGGGACGTTTCTGCTTAACGGACGCGATCAGGTCTTGGAGCCGGTACGTATCGGTCGGCTGCTGCCGCGCGTGCTGCACGTAAAACACCTTGGAATTCCGGTCGCTCTCGAGTAGCTCCGCTACGGCATCCATGTCATTGAAATCGGTATGGGACTGCCGCAGACCCATTAACCGGAAGGTTTCCTTGGTTGTGGTATACATCGGAGCCGTGTGAACGATAACCGAATCCCCCGGGTTGACCATCACGCTCAATATTCCCCGAATCGCTCCTGTTCCGCTTCCACGCACCAGCGCGCAATGCTCCCCGCCAAACGATCTGGCCAGCACCTTTTCGACGCGGGCAGTAACGAGCGGTCTATGGAACTCCGGATGCAGCCCCACATCGCCGATTTGGAAAAACTCATTGTTCGCAAACTCTTTCGTAATTTCATCAATTAACGTAAACTGCAGCTGCTGCGCTTGCTCCATTGTTCGGTTTTTCAGTACCGATTGTTCATATCTCATGCCGGCATGTCACCCGCCTTTCGAATGCTGAATGCCCGCTGCGGATTGGTCACCAGCAGTTTGTTGATCACTGCATCCGTGATTCCCCGGCCGCGCAAAGCAGGTACGAACGACCTTAACACCACGTCATAGCCCTGCCCGCCAAGCGCGCGCAAATGTGATTTTCGGGTCAGATCGGTAGACAACAGCAGCTGGTCCTCGTATCCCTGCTCGATAAACTTCAATAAGGATTCCAAGCGAGCGTTGTCGCTGCGGTAGTTTTCCTTGCCGATCGTATCCATCGCCACAAACGCGCCCGCCTTCAGCACATCCAGTACCACATCATCCTGCTCGTTAAGATCCTGGTGACCGATAATAACCTGATCCAGTGGCATCCCCTCTCCGATAAAAAGCTCGATCTGTTCCAGCGCGCAGGTTCCTAGCGTTGTATGCGTGGATAACGGTAGGCCGGTTTCCTTGGCCGCTGCGACGGCTCCGTGAAACAGCTCTGTCTCGACCGGTTTGAATTCGTTCAGGCTGCTGCCGATCTCGCCGATGACCCCGGGCTTGATACTCGTATCCGCAATGCCCGACCCAATTTCCCGAATCATCCATTCGGCGAATTGATCCCGGTTCCAGTGCAGCTTATCCTCAGGAATAAAAGGATCTTTATAGCATCCCGTGCTTGCAACAATATGGATATTTGAGACTTTACTAATCTCGGCAAGCTTTTGCGCATTTCGCCCCATTCCGTCGTTGGTGACCTCGACGATAGCACGGCCGCCATATGAATAAAAGCTTTGCAAATCATCCAACACAAGCCCCGTGTCCTGCAGGCATGTATCCTCGTTCTTCTTAATGCGGCTCAAATCCACGTATAGATGCTCGTGACAGGCGCAAACGCCAAGCTCCTCCGGTCGTATGGGTCCAAGTACGGTCTGGATGTACATCTCTCTCTCTCCTTACTGTGGTGGTGTATATAATCCAAGCAGAACCAGTATGTTCCCAAGGATACCGACGGCGATAGCTCCCACAGGACCTACAGCCATGCGGACGATCGGTCGTCCCGCCGCCTCGTTCAACAAATAAAAGCCGGCAATCCCAAAATAGCCGAGTCCCGGCACGATAGCATTGGCTGCATTCGCTCCGCCGATCAGAAGCGCGACCTCAAGGACTCGTGTCATCGCAGTCCGGATACTTTCACCAGAGGCGCGGATACCCGGGTACCGATCCAAAAATTTGGCCATTTTGGACAACAGCTGAATTTCCAAGAAGATGACCAGGGCGCCGAGCAGCGCAGCCACGAGCGGATTCGGAGAAAATATTCCCACTCCGAACACGAACGTAAACCCGACCGGGCCGAATACGCCGGTAGCAATTGCCGTACTGGCGATAAGCGGTACAAACCCGATGGCTTTCGCCAAGGAGGCAATCCCGCCTTCCGTCAATTTCCCGTCCGCCAGCAGGCTAAGCGAGATCGGATCGCCGGCAATCAGCAGGAGGTTCGTGGCAGCCGCGGCCAAACCACCGCTGATCATGACAATCCACGAAAACTTTTTAATGCGCGTCACACGATCTGTAAACATGGAGGCTAACGTTGAGAGGCTCTGATCCTCGGATTTTTCCTTCATTGCAAACGCGATTAGAAACGCCATGCCCACGATCAACGCGATTCCTTCCGGACTCAAAACAACCGGTGTGCCGTCAATTTGAATAAGCTGCTTTGTATTGCTGAAAACAACCAGCTGTCTGGCCAAAGCCGCCACCAGGAATGCGACGACGCCTTTTTTGATCGAGAATTGGAGCGCGATGGCCAGAGCAGGGAATACCATAAAGGATACAACGACGGGCTCGCCGATTTTGTTAAATCCGTCAATAAAATTAAGCGGAAGCATTTCAAACGCTTTCACAACTGCCTGAAGCCCGAAATAAATACCTGCCCCATATACGCCGCCTAGCGCTCCGGCAGCGGCCGTGCTCAGTTTCCCGCGTTTAAAAGACAACCCGATGATATCAGTCCCGAGTAGTATGCTATGGATAAGCAAAATGCTGCCTGATATTGAAATGGGGATCCCGTAACCGATCACGAGCCCAAAGCTCATGGCAAAAGCGGTCACGCCCAGCTCCTTCCGACTCATCCGCCCTTCGAGATTTTCAGGGACGATAGGTCTAAGTCCATCATTAAACACAGCGATCCCCAGATTGGCCATGATTGCAGTCACGATGCCCAGCCCGATTAACAACAAAGCTTCCAGCATAAGATGTCCCCCTAATCGTTAGACGTAACGCTTACTTAGTAAGTGCTTTCATCAGAAATTCTACTGCCTTCTCTTTATGGTCGCCGGTAAAACCGAATGCTTTCGCGCCTTGAGCGACGGCATGATCCACCTTTTCTTGCGTCGGCGGCTGCCCCGGCATGGAAATCGTGGCGCAATTTGACTTGCCTACCAACGCAATTGCCATGGCCAAAGCACCGCCTCCGCCCGTATAACAAGCACCCACATAATAATCGGCTTGTCCCATTTTCAGAGCCATTGCCGCTTCCAGATCGGATTTCACGGTTACCTCGACGTTGGATCCGCCATGCTGTTTGACCAAAGCTTCGATTTCTTTCTTTTCCACTTGCCCGCCAATCACAATTTTCATGAATCTTCTCCTCTTTTCCGTAAGTTTTTAAATTTCTGAAGCGTTTACAAAGTGCATGATCAGGTACTCTCTTTCCTCATCCGGAAGCTCGTCATCCATCTGGGATTCAATCCATTTCACATTCTCAACGGCTTGGGGAAAATGCGGAGAACGTCTGATTTCCTGCATGATCTCGTCCGGCGGAGCGTTCAGTTCCTCTTCCCGCTCGATCCGTGTGATCGCCATACCCAAATGAGTCACCAGCTTTTTGTATTTCTTCTCGTTGTCTTGTTGTACGAATCTTTCAATCGTAGCCTCACACAGCTTCATGGCGCTGGGTGTGATGGTGTTGGTTGAAAATAAAATATCAAGTCGTTCTCGCAAAGCACTCACGCTTCTCCACGCTCCCTTTCAGTATTTAGGAATGAGCATGCCAAGCTCCACCTGTTTCTGAATTTGTATGACATGATCAGTTGATATCTGATTAAACATAAACTCCATTTTCGTATTGTTTTTGTTGATGACGCACACTGCCTGACTCATTTCCTTGTCCATTTCCAACGCTTCTTTGGAGGAGAGCTCGGATAAAAAGAACGAACCGTTGTCGATTTCATCCACATTCCATACCATAGCGTCAATCGACTTGGCTTTTAGATGCTCCAGCAAGTGCATGTAGTTCAGGTTGATAAATTCGACGTTCTTGTCCTTTACTTCCAGATTCGTCAACACTTGTTGGTCGATGGAGTAACTGTCGATTCCGACTTTCATCCCATCTTGAATCCCGCTTGACTCCTCTGCAAAAACAACCGCATGGCGGGAAACGTATGAAGCGCCTCCGAATTCCTTCACAATGACGAGATCATCGGATTTGCGGATCGCAGACATGGCGGCATATTTGGACACGAGCGCGAAATCATATCGGCCATCAATGACATTGTCCAGACGAATGGTCGCTCCGCGCATAAACGCACAGTGCAGTGGGATGCCGATGTTTTCGAAGCTGGCGTGCATCGCCGTAGCCAATCCCTCGTACTTACGGGAATAGGGAAGTGGCATAACACCAATAATGCTGCTCACCCCGCAGCATTGAAGCAACAGGTCCATGTTTTTGTTACGGAGAAAGGTGCCGAGGTGTCCTCTGGACACAAGCGCAATGCATTGGCTCTCCTCCATTTTTTTCAAAACATTTTGAATCGTCCCACGGCCAACGCCGTATCTGCTCGACAACTCTTCTACTCTTGGAATACGGGAATCCAGTTCAATAAAGAGAAGCTCTTCCGCCAATTTTTTTAAAACAACGCTGCTTTTGGAGTTCAATCCTTGAATCAAGTTACCGTTTCACCCCCTCAATATACAATATTCTGTATTTTGTATTGAACAAATCATAACATCGTGTTTCATTGACTTCAATACTTTTTTCTATTATACGTCAACTTATTTCACATCAGATTCAGGAGGTGGTTGATATTCCTTTGGTTAATGCGTTCCCATTTGGGAATAGAAGAATATATTTGATAGAAAGGGCCAATACAACTCATCTATTTGAATTAATTGGAATCTTCTATTTTCGGAAAGTTTTATAAATTATTATAATATATAACAATTCGGGGATTAATTTCATGGTTCATATTATTAAAGCGAGCAATGATGAAACGTTCAACTAAACAAGCGCAGGGATCATTGCCGACAACCTGCAGCCCAACCCGAATAGGGTTTGGGTTGGCTACAGGGAGCACCCCAATCGGAGTGTATAAGAAATTGATCGAACGACACCGGAAAGGTCTCATATTACAATACAATGGTGATAGAACAACAGGATTCACTTACACGAGCATTTTGCATAATTCAATTTTCGATTCGAAGTCAAAGTCTGGCCGCATCCAAAGCTCCGTTTTTGAGATTTGGGTTATAAATGGACAGACGGGCAGAATTTCGGTGAGGCTTAAATTTTAAGCAGCGTTTTGAACGCGTTGCTTCGCGATGGCAAGTGCAGAGGCAAGTAACACAATGGCATTCAAATATTGGTGGGTCGTCACTTTGTGAATCCCGAAAACATGGAGTTGGTCTGCGGTTAAATAGGTCTTCATTCGAGAATTACAGCGTTCCACACTGGTTCGTTTATTGTAAAGTTCCTTCCAGCCTCGGCTTTCTCGATGAGGTAGTGCATAGCGCCTGAGATCCGTTTGACTGTTGATTTTGACGACCATTCCATAATTGGAGGATGAACAAGCGGCCATGCCTAAAGGGCAATCCACTTGACCTGTCGCATGCGGACAACGGAATTTCAAATGTGCCTTCTCCTGCCCCCAATACGTCATGAGAAAGCCCATCGAACAACGGGGTGTGCCTTTGCTGGTGATCCCCGCGGGCGGTTCCTTTTCATTTCGTGGATTCAGCGGGATAATCTATTCGCCCTTGAGCCACGCAATCCTGCCCGTTAGCTTAATAGAATGAGCAAGCTGCTGTAGCCTGCTCAATATTAAGCTTTATTCAACTAACGTGTCCCGTTAGAAACCCTGTAATACGAATAATTTGGGGTTTGAATAAAAACGAGCGCCTCGGTACGATGGGGTTGCGCACGAGGTCACTGCCTAAAAAAGCCCATCTGGAGGTCGCTCGATACCCTAAACACGACAAAACGGACATTCGTATCCTTCGGGCTTATGTGAAAATGATGCTGTCATTTTTTACATTCAACTCCTTTCATATTTCTCCAACCAGCTATTAGACGCAGGCAACTTCTGTTCTTTACGGTATTCTGCCCGTTAGCTTAGCACCAATCTACTTCGAAATACATGTTTGATGTTTGATTGTAAACTCGGGCTTATTTACGTAGTCCGCATAGTTTACGGCTCCGTTAAACTCCAAATAAGCCTGATAGCGAAATCGAACACTTGGCTGTGTAATCAAATCGAGAACTCTATCCTTCGCTACCCAACGGCTGTCGGTTGTTTCTTCAGAGAAAGATAATAATTTCCCACCAATAGGCTGACATACGAAATCAAATCCAACTTGTGTAGGAACATCAGTCACGCCGTCATACCATTTCTGTATCCCTGTATTCGAATAGACACCAACTAAACTGCCAACAGATACATCAATTCCGCTTTCCTCTTTGATTTCACGGATCAAACCATCTATCAGATTTTCTCCAACTTCCACTTGTCCACCAGGGTAAACCCAACCACCGTCACGAGTTTTTACTAAAAGTATATTTCCATGCCCATCTTCTACAAATCCACCAGTGGCTACTATATGCGTTGGAAATGGCATATTACGACCTCCTTATGAAAATAACAATTGTATATTTATTCCTCTGCCATCTTGAACTTTCCTGTCCGTTAGCTTAATGAAATTGCATGGTAACATAGTTAGATACTTATCTAATCGGTAATCGGCTCATGTTCTTGTCCTCGACTCGGGACAAGAACTTGTACCGATAAAACAAAAAAGCCGCTAAATTAGCGACTTTCTTTGGATAGAACTTCTCTTTTATTGGTGTTTAATCTTGCTATACTTACTTTCTATTTCATCAAATTCTTCTCTTGTTATCCCCAACAAAATATTATCATAAAATTTCCCACCCATATAAATAATTCGTCTTCTTCGTCCTTCTTCAATGAATCCGAGATTTTTATGGAATTTAAGTGATGCTTCGTTTATTTCAACACAGCTGGAATTGCATTTTTGCATCCGTAATTCATAGAAGCCATATCGCATAATAATTCTTGTTGCTTCTGATGCGTATCCATTGTTCCTATAACCTCTGTGCACTCCCAAGCCAAAACTAAACACTCCATTTTTGTGGTCTAATGAATTTAAGTTAATGAGTCCAACTAACTGATTATTTGATAGCGTTTCGATAGCAAACATCTTTCTATAATTGTCTTTGAAATTATCATACTTATCCGACACTTCGGCAACGTCTATATCATTCTTAGGAAGTTCGATACCCCATTCCATTAGCCGAATTGCTTCACTATCGGTGCTTTCCAATTTCCATTGTTCCCAATCACTTCTTTGAGTTGCCCTTAGTCTAATTTTAGTACCTTGCCAAAAATAACTTGATTCAATGATTGTCATAATTCATTCCCCATATTTGATATAAATGTAAAATACATCCTTTTCTATTGCGCCATATGTTGGACTTGTCAATTCACCTCTATCAGGCAAGATCATGATTATCCCAGAACGTCCTGTTATTCAACTATCCTGACCGTTAGTTGAACAAAAGCAGCCGATCGCGTAAACGGCTGGCTTCTCTTGTCTTCTATTGAACTAACGTTTCCCGTTAGCTTAATAAACTAAAGAGTCGGCCATTAACTAATCTCAGCAGTTAATTTTACAGCATCGATTCGATTTCCAGCTGGATCGAAATGTATGAATCGCAAATATCCATCGGGGTCTGTGTGAAATTCAAGTTGTTCGTCAATGTGCGCGGTAGCACATTTTAGTGTATTCGTTTGTTGAGAAACCGGAATTAGCTCGTATTTAAACCATGCCCCTTTATTTTTTTGCATGAACAGATAGAGTCTGTTATCCTCAAAGGTCACGACTACGGTGGATCTGGGGTCAATGCCGAAACGGTAGAATGTGTCGTAAAACAACCCGACTGCAAACCGTGGCGTATTGATAATAGTCAGTTGATCTAAAGCCTCGGTCAATTGATCTGCTTGCAATGAATCTATATTTCCTTCCGCAGTACTGTATATTCCCGCATACTTTTCAAGTGTATTTGGGGCTATATCTAACGGCTGTATAGCTCCGGGCTGGGCAACGTCTTCTCCCATCACGATCTTGGCTAAACATTGACTTATAATGTCTATGGGCGTGAGGTTGATATTGCTCAGCACGATAATAGCGATTTCCTCAGCGGTATAACGATTAAACTCCACATAAAACCCATTCATCGTTCCGTTATGCCAGACACGCTTTCTTGGCTTATTATTAATGGATTGCTCCGTTACAACCCAGCCATAGCTCCCGACAGGTGAGGTCATACTCCCGAATAATTGATCACGCACATGTTTTCCAATCAAATCATCCCTATATAACGCCCGATCCCAAAGATAAAGATCATCGATCGTTGAGTACATCACACCTGCTCCCACATGTAGGCACATGTCGACATACTCGGTTGGAATGATTCCTTTGCATATGGAGTACCCTGACGCAAATTGTTTCAGGAGTGTTCTTCCGTCTTCACATCCTGTATTCACTAAATTTAATGGCTTGCAGATGTGTTCAGATATATATCGTTCGTAAGATATCCCCGATGTCTTCTCGATAATGAAACCAAGCAAAATATAAGACGAACTGGTGTAACTGAATCCTTCTCCTGGGGGAAACTGAAGTGGTTTATCCTTAAACGAACCAATGGTTTGTTCTATAGTAGCATACAGCCTCATCGTTTCTTTCCAATAATTTGGGAAACTTGGATAATCAGGTATTCCTGAAGTGTTCGTCAATAAATGGTGGATCGTAATGATGTCGCCATTCGGATAATCTGGTATGTAAATTTGGATAGGATCATCAATGCGAAGCTTTCCCTGCTCTTGCAACTGCAACACCGCCATAGCGGTAAACCCTTTTGTAAGAGAACCGATACGAAACTTGGTTTGTGGGGTGTTGGGTACGTCGTGCTCAAAATTCGCCATGCCATATCCCTTTCGCAGCAATATCTTATTCCCTTCGGCTACCAAGACTGCCCCGTTGAAATACCCCCGATTCGCTAGTGCATCCATGTAATCGTTTAATTTTGCCACTGTGCGTAAAGCATTACTGGTTCTCATTTACTCTCCCCTTTGCTCTTGTGTATAATCTGCAACTGCGGTTTCAGCTTGGCAATTTCCATGTCTTGTTTAGTGCGTACGAGCTAAGCAGCCCAAGACCAATTTTAAGCTTAGTTTCACAATATCACAGGTATAGAAGTGCATATAGCGAGAAAATAATTATAATCAGATTTACCCCTTCCATTAAAGAAATCTGCCCGTTAGCTTAATAAGCTAGAGCAGTTAAATGTAATTAAATGCTTATCTAATCGGCAATCGGTACAAGTTCTTGTCCTTAGCTCGGGACAAGAACTTGTACCGATAAAACAAAAAAAGCCGCTAATAGCGACTTTCAAAGGGACCATGTTCTTGTCCACCGACAGTTCTGTTATCATTTCTTCACACTCATTCTTAACTTCATTGAAAATTTCTCCATATCCCCCCCTTACATCAATACGGTTCAAATTACAGATTCTTCTTACTAACTTATAGAACAGATACTCAATACGTCGCTTTTGGAGCAAACTGACCTTGATTCTTTAGAGCATAGTCAAAGAAACGAAGGATAAGTTCATTTTGAGTTTCAATCGCATAATATTTATCGATATCTGCTTCTTGGCCTTCTTGCAACAGGTTTGCCAATATAGGCGAGAATAAAGGCAGATCGGTTAAACTTAAATGTTTTGCGCCTTTAAAATGAACATTGTATGCACCTTTGAAATTTTTGTTTGAAATTCTATTCGCAATATACGAAGAACTGCTGTTGAGCTGTATCCACACATCATCCGAATAAACGTTAAGAAGCGGGATGGTATAAGCTTCGGATTTTGCTTTTAATTCATTTGTAACTTTATCATACACAAGCTCGCTAAAGAACGGAGCATCTATATTTACTACGGCGTCAATGTCATCGCGTTCTCTGCTCAGTGCTATGCTTGCGGCACCCCCCATAGAATGACCGAACACGCCTATTTTCTGTGTATCGATGCGTTCATATACAGAATCTTTTTTTTGCTCGGCTTGTTCCAGAATCGTATCCATGACAAAATCCATATCATCCGTTCGCAATTTCATCCATTTTTGAGTAAGCTCGAAAAACTCACCAACCGAATAAACCCCTTTATTTGCGTTGTTGAATTCTTGCATGTACTCGGAGTTAATCGTCACGACCTTTCCATCCTCGGAAACGGTATAAAAAGAATGATAGGGATGGTCAATCGAAACGACGACATAACCGTGGCTCGCAAGTTCTGTAAAGGTAGAAGTATTGCTTGTTTTAATACCGAATGCTCCATGGGAGAACACAAGCAAAGGATAGGTTCCGTCTGCCTGTTCAGGATACCAAAATTCCATGTTAACAAACCGATTGTCATCTAGATCCGTAAACTCTTCGATACGATTCTTGTCCTTGTAGCTGTAAGTGGCGGTCGCCACTGCATACGGACCTGTCACTTGCGGCAGCCTATGCTGTGGAAAAAGTAAAACAGGAACAAGGGTAATGACTACGGTCAGTGCTAACAAAAGGAATTTCCATACCGTAGAGAAAGCTTTGTAACGCGGGGGGTGTGTTTGTTTGCGCAGGAGCGCAACCATTTCCTTGAACGCTAATATAAAGAGCAAGCCTGCAAACAGTCCCCAAGTGTACTCCCATACGACAACTTTACCCAAGCTCAGCATCATGAATACTATAAACATTGTGATTCTCGTCCAACTCTTTATCTTGCTGCGGCTTTGCTTGGTTACAATGGAATAAACGGCAATTGCCAGCTCGAAGACCAACGTAACAACAAGTATTAAAATCTCCATAAGACTTCTCTGCTCCTCCTCCAACTTTTTATGAGTTGATCATAATAAATGGAAGAGCAGGTGTATACGCATAAACGATAAGCTGTAGCTGAGAGCCAATAGGTTGTAAAAAAACAACGCAAAGTATTGTACTTACGCTGCGAATAAGACTTTATTTAGAAGCGGTTTGTGTATATCTACTAAACCTCGTTTTTAAATGTTTTTAGTCTTTCATTGATCTTTTGAGCTTCCTTTTTGTCATTCTTATACGTCAGCAGGCGAACGATAGCGTAAACTACGGCAATTTCCAAAGCCAATAATAGTATGTCGAAAGTGCCGTATACGAGATTCAATAAGACAGCCAGAGAAATTAATAGAGTTTCCAGAAAAAAGAAATGTAAAATCACGCGAAGGCGCATTTTATTCTCGCTAATCGCATGCGGCGTATATAAAATGATTCCGGTCAAAGCACCCAGAAAAGAGAAAGGCATAATTGTAAAAATCGTATTTAATTCGAAACTTGCATCAGGAGCATAAATTTGCCGCAAAATAGTGATGATTATAATGATGGAGGCGAATATAATTAAGAAATCTCTAATCATTTCTTTAATGAGCTCGGAATACTTCATATAGGTCCCCCTTTTATAATCCAAGTATGTGTTTAAGCATTGGCACATACTGCCGTGATATGACTACCTTCTCCCCGTTATCCAATAATGCTTGAAAACGGCCGCTAATCGACGGATGAATACTGGAAATTTTGGCTATATTTAGAATGGTGGATTTGGAAGCGCGAAAACAATGTTTCTCTTTGCAAAGTTCCTCCAGTTCATAAAGCTTTTGTTTGACTTCATGAACGTTATTCTTACAATACGCAAACACTTTTCCGTCAACAGCTTCAAAATAATAAATATCACTAATTTTAATGCGGCTGATCTTATCCTCATGATAACCAAGTATAATGAGTGTTTCGGTTTTTATTTTATTAACGAGCTTATGTATTTCTTCGTTTACTTGGTGACACCTGATGCGGATCTCCTCTTCTTCTGTATTGTCTATTACTTCGATGAAAATTTTGATGAAAATCACCCTCGAAAATTCGAATTAAAACTTGTTAACGTTTATAACGTTCGGTCTTTCGTTAGTTGTTAAAAGAAATTCACTCTTGATTATTCCCCATTTTTCCCCCATCTCTTCGCTGAAATAACCTATGCCAAAATAGTGGCAAAATCCCTCTTTCAGCCGCATTACGCAGCGATTGATATTCGAACTATCCTGCCGGTTAGTTGAACAAAGGTATTTGATCATGTTGATCGACTGCTTTCTTGTTTGATAACGCTAGCAACGAATCAATCCGATAGTTTTGATCGAATCCTTGATTCTCTACTACAAGAAAACATGGCTCTGTGATGTGTAAGTGCGTATCCAAAATGGTTTGCATGAAATCCTCTTCTCCTATTACCTGATGTAAGTATTGGAAAAACAGCACTCATGTTTCATTTGATGGAATTAAGTTTGAATTATGGTACTAATATATCTAATTTTATGTACAAAGTCCAAATGTGATCTAGATAATCCTATCCTGCGGTCCCCTCTTTCTTTTTCTCGACGTTCAAGCTCTGTTGTTGGACAATGAGCCGATCGTTGTCCCTGTCTTCCATTCGTTCAATAACAACATCAAAATCGTCGATACTGTAATGGTAATACTCAGGTAGCCGTTTAAGTAATTGTTTGGCTAGTGTTGTCTTCCCCGAACTTGATACTCCATTCAGGAAAATAATATTTCCTCTTTTCATATGTCCCCCTCAGATTACGTCATACTAAATGAATTACAAGATGAACGATAGCACTATCCCTCCAGCAAATCACAGATTAAAGACTCGTTGAAGTACTGCACTCTCGTACCAGATACGTAATTTTTGATAAAAGAAAGACCCTATCCAGATTGTTGAATTATTTTTGCAGCTTATTCTTCACATAGTTGAAATTTAAAGACCGCCGATTGTGTCGTCCGGCTGCTTACGTGTCTGTTTCGTTATCATTTCCCGTTAGTGATGTGCTTGATGAGAGAACCATATTTTTCACAACGTTCACGTACTTTCAGGTTCATCTCTACCAGGGTTATCATTCGCTCTCTCTAGACCCTTTATGTTTTCCTTTATCCAAGAACGCAACTTATCAGCATAGTAAGCGCGTTCATCTGGATCGGTCTGAGAACCCTTTGTCAGATAAAGTTGATCATTCACATATCTAGGATAAACATGGAGATGATAATGCCACACGTCTTGATTGCCAGCAGGCTCATTATGTTGCCGCGTAGAAATCCCATCACATCTATATGTACTTTTCATTGCAAACGCGGTAAGCTGAGCCGCACGGTGAATTTCAACAGCATAATCCGCAGGGAGTTCGAAAATGTTCTCGAAATGTTGATTAGGAACAACAAGAACATGTCCTTTATTGTTTGGCCACCATTTGCTCGCTATAAATGCCGTTACATATTCATTCTGGTAAATGATATCTCTCTGTTTAGTTCCCATATTAACACGGCAAAATGGGCATTCGTATCCTTCAGGCTTATGAGAATATGTTTTCATTTTTTCTTGTTCAATCCCTTCATATTTTTCCAATTGAGAATATAGACGCATGCAACCTCTGTTCGTTGCGTTATTCTGCCCGTTAGCTTAATGAAATTGCATGGAAACATAATTAGATACTTGTCTAATCGGTAATTGGACCATGTTCTTGTTCTTTACGGTCCCGATAAAACAAAAAAGCCGCTAAAATAGCGACTTTCAATGGGACTATGTTTTTGTCCCCCGACAGCAAGTTTACCACTTATATTAGGGCTGCTAATTACAACGTATACTTCAATATAAATACTACCAAATATTAGAGTTGCTTTCGAACTGGAAAATACTTCTTTCCTTATCTTCCGTTTCATGATAAATAGCTTCTAATGGAGTCGGAAAAGATCTTTGATTATCTCCATATAAATAATATTTCGATTTTCATATGAACTACCATAATATTTTAACAAAAAAATTACTGAACATGTATTTCCGATTTGATATCATTTTGACTTAAAAATTTCATTAAATCATTACTCAGCTGCATAATCTCATTGTTAGCATTATTCGCATAATCCGGCAACATCATATCGCTAACCATTTTAGTTCCTAGCCATGTCATAAAGAAAAGATCCAAAAATAAGTTTGGAAATTTAAGCACCATTTTAAGCATGGGTGGATCAATTGAAACGCCAGCTTTATGTATTGCCCTTAGATACGCTTTTAAAGTGACTGTTATTTTGCGTGCCGTCTTTCTGGTTCTGGCTGTTTTTTTGTCAATTATCTTATTTGCAGAATGCAAAACGCTCAACATAGCAATGTCTGATACGGAATGTGTGATTAGATACGCTTGCATATCCTTTTTAATAACGTAGGGAAGCTTTGCTGTTTTAAATAATTTTGCGAGGTTTTCTATGCGTTCTGTCACTACACCATTAATTTCTCCAAATGCCGTTGCCGCTATAATCTTTGGTAGAAATCGAGGATGCAATACCCCATCTTTAATCTGTCCGCCGAAGCCGGGAAAAGCCGGTAAAAGTCTATCCCCTACGATATCCAGCCACGAAGAAAATCCAATTGAATTACTAGTCATCGTAACTATATTTTTGCTTTGATTATCTTTTAGTGCTAACAACGCTGATTCGGACCGATCATAACGAACGGTAACGAAAATAAAATCGTATACATCGTCATTTTCAAGCGTATCAATGACATTCACTTGTATCGATCTAACTGTACCTTTTTCTTTATATTGCAGGCCATTTTCTCTTAATGATTTAAATCTATTAGAATGTGCAAACAGGGTAACGTCAAACCCTGCTTCAATAAGTTTAATTGCGTACATGCTCCCGATGACACCTGCACCAAAAATTAAAATTCTATCTTGTTTTGCTGACATTAAAACCACCCCTACTTATTAACTTTTCCTTTTGATTATCAGACAACATGTTGTATGATGTGATCATAAATCTTTATTATTCCTTGATCAACCATCAGTTTTTTATTATTTGTCGGATGATATTCTTATTCGCTAGTAGGAGGGAAACATGAAAAAGCAACCCCAAATAACGGAGAAAACAAGACAAAAGTTTGTAGAAGTTTTTTGTGAGTTATATAGCCAAAAGCCGATTGAGCAAATTTCGGTTCAGGAAATTGCGAATAAGTCAGGATATAACCGCAGCACCTTTTATCAATACTTTACTGACATTTACGAATTGTTAGACTCTGTTGAAAATGACTTATTAAATGACATGAAAAACGAATTGGCGAATAAAGAGCTATCGATGCATACGGTTCAAGATACGCTCTATTGTCTGGACAAAAGAGAACATCTCCTGGTTCTTAGTGCCCTTTTGGGCGATTATGGAAGTGCCCGTTTTTTAAAACGCTTAAAAAAAGAAATCACTTTGGATCAATTAGAATTAAACGTTCCGCAAAACCAATCCTTAACGCCATACTTCATTGAGTTTTACCTGACAACTTCCCTTTCTTTATTTCGTCTTTGGCTCCAGCGTCAAAAGGATTTATCTTCAGAAGAATTTTTCAAGTTAGTGGAGAACCTATATTCAAGAGGGATTACGCCCTATTTTAAAGAATGAGTCTGTCATTCAAACCAAATCCATATGTTGTAAAACAATAAGATAGCATTGAAGACGCATATGTTCGTGAACCTGTTGATAAAACAAAATAGCATAACCAGGAAGAAGTGTTGCTGATAGCTTGACAATTCGTCAATATGAAAAAACTCCCCTCACAGTAACAGGATTTATTATTTCGCCTGTCTACCGTATGGGGAGAATACAACTTTTAGGAATAAGGTCTTAATGTTGTAATAAGATTTGGCTCACTGTGACAGAAGAAGTTATCACTATTGTTAAGCTAGATATACTATTGGTTTAGGCTTTACTGTGAAGGGTAACTAGGTAACCGTCTGGGTCGGCAAATGTAAAAGTTCGTCCGAATGGTCCATCTATTGGTGAGGATGTAATCTTTACGCCTGCTGCAATAAGCTTGTCGTGGATTTCTTGCGTATTGGGGGCATGAAGCCACAGAGCGACACCAAGTCCAGGCTGATTACCTGAACCGAGTTCCGTTTCAGGCAACAGGTCACGAAGAGCAAATGCAATAGGCTTTGTTTCAAAGACTACAGCATGAGGTGGCCCTGCCTGTGAGCGAACCAGTCCAAGATAGTTTTGATAGAATTCTGCAGAGCTTTCAAGATTACTCACTTGAAGTGAAATGAAGTCGGGTCCAATTGCTGACATAATGTTAATGTCCTCCTTTGTTATATGGGGTTGTTATGTTGTAATACTGACTTGAGTAAAAAACAATCACAGATAGATTTGGATACTTCTCCAGGGATCTTTTCAAGGAAACCGCCAATACAATGCACATGTCAATGGAAGCTCTTTGTAACTATACGGCATGACTATAACGTACGATTCGTGTCTAGAGCTTTTGTCTCAAAAGCCAGAGCTCTCTACTCATAACTCGCTCGTAGGTTATTCGCCATCGCCTCGAAATAAGCATCGGCGATCCATTCGTTTCATTATAGAGTCATGTAAATAACCTCACTCTCACTTTGGATGTCTTGATTATACAAGCCCCCTACTGCCAACTGTATGTCAGTAGTCCCATAGATGAGTTAGAAGATAAAATTAAGTTTCTGGTGAGAAAGATGGAGGTGTTATTTTATTAAATAGATATCTAATCGGTAATCCTCGGCTTATGTTCTTGTCCATTCCGGCAATCGGTACAAGAAATTGTACCGATAAAACAAAAAAACCGCTAAAATTGCGGCTCTCAATGGGAATATGTTCTTGTCCCTCGACAGGCCATCCTTTTCAGGATGGCCCCTTCTGTCTTGAAACCTAATCTCTACCGGTCAACAGTCGTCTTCCTAACTGCAGTCGGGCTTCAAGTTCGATCCTGTTTTTGCAATCTTCGCAGTAATGCATTCCTTTGAAATTTCGTTTCACACGGTCGTAAGCTTGAGTCCCCTCAATGACATAAAACTCTCTTCTGCAACTATTACAGGTGGAACGAAAACGAAAAACTCCATCGATTTGTTCTTGCATTGAATCCCCTCCCGTCAATCAAGTCAAAGCCCAGTACTATTGACGTTATAACTGCGATGCGATATAACTGAATAAATTCTAAATAACACACTGTATTAATTATTTTAATTCAGTGTGCTAAATAAGACAAGGGGGCGTTTATCGTTGCCGAAAGTCGTGGACCACGCTCAAAAGAGAAAACTAATCGCCGAATCAGCATGGAATATCATTGAAGAAAAAGGGGTTGAACATGCGTCAATCCGTGCCGTTGCAGCTGCAGCAGGGTTGTCACCCGGCGCATTGCGGCATTATTTTTCAACACAGGACGAACTGTTGCTATTTATCGTAGATTATTATTTGACAAGAGGAGTTGCCAGAGCAGAAGAGCGCCTGGAAATAAGCCCTATTCCGATGAAGGCTGCGAGGGAAATTCTGTTACAACTGCTTCCTTTGGATGAGGAAAAACGAACTGCCGTCGGCGTCTGGTGGATCTTCGCCATCCGATCCCTCACGAGTTTGGCATTACAAGCTAAAAAAGACGAGCTCACGGACGGACTCCACTACCTGACTAAAGCTGTCCTTGAAATTCTAGCTAAGGCGAAGCTTCTCCCCTCTTCAGTGGACATTCAACTCGAAACATTAAGATTGGCCTCGATTGTCGAAGGCTTGACGATACTCGCATTGCTCCGCCCTGAGCTATACACACCGGAGACCGTTGAGCAGATCATCACCCGCCATCTTCAGGAGCTATGCTCGTAAGCTACGGATGGATGAGCACATAGACGATTCCTGAAAAAAACTTGCCGTTACTTATGGTACGATACTCCGTGTTTTGATCTTCAATTAATCTGCCCGTTAGCTTAATGAAATTGCATGGAAACATTTATCTAATCGGTAATCGGCTCATGTTTTTGTCCTTTACGGCTATCGGACCAAGTTCTTGTCCTTGGCTTGGGATAAGAACTTGGTCCGATAAAACAAAAAAGCCGCTAAATTAGCGACTTTCTATGGGATTATGTTTTAGTCCCCCAACAGATTCAGTTCAATAGCAAGTTGTGATTGGCAATAGATATCGAAAAAGGTAGCCGGCTTTGGAGTCGGCTACCTTCAATGTCTTCATTGAGATATCGTATCCCGTTAGCGTAATCTACTTTTGGAGACAAGGTCATCTAACCGTCTGGTAAACGAGGCCTAAGGCTCCAGAATCAAATGTCTTGTTTTCGATAAGTTTAAGATCGATCTTCTCCTTGAGACCTTGGAATAACGGCAACCCGCTGCCGATCAGGACGGGAGAAACCGTAATTTTATACTCATCTATTAAATCAAGCTGCATAAGGTAGTGTGCGAACCTAGGACTGCCGAGGATGACCATATCCTTGCCTGGCTGCTGTTTGAGGTTCTTGATCTCTTCCTCGACATCTTCTTTCACCAGTCTAGAATTGTTCCATTCGACTTTCTCCAGCGTCGTGGAAAAAACGATTTTGGCTGTCTTTTCGATCCACTCGGCATGATTCCTTTCATGCTGCGAGGCTGAAGGGTTCGAAGGCACAGATGGCCAGTAACTGTGCATCATCTGATAAGTCCCACGTCCCCAAATGACAGTGTCGGCAGTACTTAGAATTTCTTTCGCGTGCTTCTCCAAATCAGCATCGTAAGAAACCCAGCCAATGTCCATTTCACCGTTCGGCCCTTCTACAAAACCGTCAAGCGATGCGTGCAAAAATAGAACAAGTTTTCTCATTTTCAGTTCTCCTTTGTTCATAGAGATATCTACATTAACTATATTATAGGACATTTCAGCTTGGTTGTTTCTTATGGATTGCTAATCACAAATGGAGTATTTAGTCTAGATTGCGTTCCCGTTAGCTATAGTTAGATGCTTATCTAATCGGTAATCGGCTCATGTTCTTGTCCATTACGGCAATCGGTACAAGTTCTTGTACTTGGCTCGGGACAAGAACTTGTACCGTAAAAACAAAAAAAGCCGCTAATTGCGACTTTCAAAGGGAACATCTACTTTTCCCCCGGCACATGTACGTACCGGTTTCGGTCATTTGTAACACTCCCTTCACTCTTTCTTTTTTTTGAAGAAATCGAACTTGATCACATAATCAAAGAGAGAGGTGATTGCAACAGATCCAAGTGGAATCATTGCGTATGCCCAAGGCGGATTATTTGGAGCTTCACCAGGGGGTGCATCTATTAAAATCTCAAAAAGAACGACACAGTAAATTACGGCCAATACAATACCTGTTACGTTCCTATCTTTTTTACGCATAGCTATTTTTCACCTCCCTTAAACATGAACAACCACTGAAAATAAATCCTCTTATGAAAATTAAAAATAATTATATTGCTTTAATCTGTATTTAAACCATTTTCAAGCAACAATATGAGTTGGCCATGCCACGAGCATTCCTCCAAATCCATATGGGTAACTATTCCACAATTTATTTTAACACGAAATTGAATTCTACTGCCCGTTGCTCCGCCCCCTCCCACGCGATGCGGCAGTCGCCGGATTATCGCCGTTTAAGACGGCAAAGTCGTCAGCAATCTGAATCCAACAGGCGGCGCTTGGGGAGGCATATTCATCCATGTCGGGACAAGAACTTGTACCGATAAAACAAAAAAAGCCGCTAATAGCGACTCTCAATGGGACTATGTTCTTGTCCCCCGACAGTAAGGAAGTTAGATTTGTTCTGTGAGATCAAAAGGGTTGCGCCGTCCGTTTTAGCTTAATATCCCCGCCGAGTGTTGCCCTTAAACCAGTTTTCTATAAAACTGCGACTGTTACAACTTAAAGGTGCATATTTTTACAACAGCAGCCGCAAGAAGTTGGCTGCTGTTATTGTAAGGTGCGTTGTATCCAAGTCAATTAAATCAACTTGATGATTTTGTTGAACGTAGGATACAAGAGAAAATGCCGACCAACACGGACGCCTCAGATTAAACACCCTCATTTTGAGTTTACTTTAATTAAATTCCTTTTTAACAAAGTCAATGAGCTTGGACTTTAATGCATCACCGCGCTCTCCCTTATGGTACATATCTGTTCCGTGATAACCACTCTCATCCACAATTAGCTCTTTATCAGTTGCTCCGGATGCTTGATATAATTTTCGCACTTCTTTTTCAATTGAGCCTCCATAATCACCAGGTGAAAAGATAAACAAGGATGGTGCTTTAATCTTTTCGACACTTGGTATTGCATCAAGGGGCCCACATTGTGCAGGAGAAGAAAGAATAATGAGCCCCTCAATAGGCAGCTCTTGACGAACGCCTGCAATGATTGCTGTACTACCGCCACATGATGCTCCTGCCAAAAACACTTTTTGTGCACCCAATCGTTTGAGTTCGCTTAAGGCTGCTTCGGCATCACGATCTATATTCTGATTATCCTCTGGAAAATTCTGTGAGGCACCGTGATTACGATATTCAGGAATAACAACCAGATATCCACTGTCAGCCAGTTCAGTTCCCATGTCAAGAAAAGAGCAAATGCTATAGCCTTGCTCGTGTGCAAGCAGGACTCCTTTATTTCCGCTACCAAGCACAAGTGCTGACAGATACACCCCATCACTGGTTGTCAATGTAGTTGCTTTATCACGTAACTCATCTGGAACACAACTATTCACAAGATGCCCGTTAGAAGAACTCGCCGTTCGATCCGGCCAGGCAGGATCATACTCAACTGGTGGGTTTGATGGTATGTTCGTCACTTCAGCAAGTGGTGTTTCATTCCCGGTCTCAGTTGTGGGGGATGTATTTTGAGGTGGATTAGTTGAAAAATGGTCTTCATTTGACGATACAGGCATTTTTTCGGAGCATCCTGTAATCGTTGCTAACAAAATGAGCAAGACAAGTACCGTTTTTGCTTCTTTAAAAGATACGATCATAGATTTTCCATACCTCCAACTTTCACTGAATTTATAACAGATTGTTCTATTATTGGCTTTTTTCTTGGAATCCTCTGCCTTTGTCACCTTGTATAGGGGGATGAACACCGTTTATTCCAGCTCGTTATAACAAAAACGTCTCTCGACGTACTTTCTCAGTATACAGACTTTAGCAGAAGTTTTTCATGCGAGATAAGGATGCTAAGCCTCGGATGTTTATACTTTTTTATCTCTTAATAAAATAGATTCGTCCATTGTATTGTCGCTTGCATTGTTTTCCAACGTCGTCACTTCTACACGTTCTAGAGTCTGGGCGAACATCTTTTCATTTCACGAAGAAATCGATTGATCTGAAGCGCATCCTCCTAGAGGGAACGCTTTTAAAAGCGTTACTACTGGAAAGCAAAACGATTGGGAAATATTTTTTTCTTCATTTTTTGTACCTCCGTGTACTTCGATTTTTCTTCCCCAAAACAATACGAAAATCAATTTTTAGTTTCATATATTTATTAATATAGTCCAGAGATATCATCATTTATTGAACAAATTGTCAACAAATTGTCTCCGAGTTTCAATCAGTTAGGCATTTATCTAATATGTATTTTCGATCATCAAATAATAAGTCCTAAAACCTCCCCGTATTATTCAATGAAACAAAACAACCCCCAATCAAATCATTTGATTGGGGGTTGTTTTGAATATGGTGTTATCTGATGGATACGCCATCTAGGAAACACTAACATTTCTTTTATGTAAGTTCTTAAATACCGAGTATTCCTTATTGGACTTAATAAAACTTAATATCTTTTCGGCACATTCTGTTGGATTCATCTCTTCCGTATTTACTTCGATGTCATATTCATCAAAGCAATATACTTTGCTAAACTGTGAAGCTGCTAGTCCAATCTGTCTATCTCCTCTTGTTTGCTCTCTTCTTATGAGTTCTTCTTTCGAGCATTTTACACCTATAAATAACGTAGGCTGATCGAAAAATTGATCAAGAAACTCATTAAACCTCTTGTCATTGTCGATTACGGTATCTACTACTACATTAAAACCCATTTCTGATAACAATTTAATTGTCGAATGGTACACTGAGAATATGGAATCATCAAGTATTTGTGAGACAACCTGATGGTCTATTTCTCTTGCAGGTTCATCTGGAAATTTATTATTAATAAAATCATTGTAATTATTAAAAAAATCATCAATTGATAAATGATAAAAAAGAATCTCTTTCTGATTTATCAGTTCAGTCGATATGGAGGTCTTTCCAGAACTTGAAGTTCCATTTAGATAAACTAATATCCCTTGCTTCAATTTAGTCATCCCTTCAAAAAATAATCTTTTCGTATCTTTCAGATAACGTTATATTCACAAATTTCATAAAATTACCCAACTCAGAAAATATTCGAGAAACGATTGAAATATCCTGCCAGTTAGTTCAACGAGCTGCCGGAGAAGCACGGCTACCTCACTTTTTCTCTCCTTGTACCGTTTCTTGTACCGTTTCTTCAGTTATTGGAACTTTTCAAACTCGTTTTTTAACCAGTACTGATTTTGGATGACAAGAACATTTATACTTTGCCGTCTTCGTTGCAACTTCGCTTAATTACCGATCTGTCTTTGGTTCGGGACAAGAACTGTTCCGATAAAACAAAAAAGCCGCTAAAATAGCGACTTTCTATGGGAGCATTCTTGTCCCTCGACAGGATCCCATAACTGCTCCCATAACTGCTTGTTTAATCGTTAAAACACAAAAGTCCGCAGTTGCGCGGTTTTTAAGCGTGTATGTTTTTGTCGTCTTAAACCAGTTTTCTATAAAACTGCGACTGTTACAACCTAAATGGTGCATATTTCTACAACAGAAGCCGCAAGTAATTGGCTGCTGTTGTTGTAAGGTGCGTTGTATACAGGTCAATTAAATCAACTTGATGATTTTGTTGAACGTCAATTATTCTGTGGGATGGTGTTCGGTTATGTCCCCAAGAGTCACCCCCTACCGCTGAACCGTTGGATCGCTTCCTCGGTCACCGGCTGGAAAAGGTTAATGAGGTTGCCGTCAGGATCACGGAACAACACAGCACGGTTCCCCCACGGCATCGTGGTCGGTTCCTTTACCCACTCGTCGACAAACGGTTTCAAGCGCTCGTATTCGGCATCGACATCGTGGACGCGGAACTCGAGGATGACAGTGCGATTGTCGGCCGCCACAGCCGAACCAACGCCGAACAGCGGCACCGTCTGGGAGTGACCGATCGCCAGGGTACACGATGGCACAACGAGTTCCGCAAAGGCAGCCGCAGGACGTTCCGCCGAAACACCCATGACTTTCTCATAGAACTCAACAAGACGATCCACATCGTCGGTAATGATACGTACAGAAGCAAAATTCATAAAATACCATCCTTCCTATAATAAATGATACAGTACCATATCATTTTTTGGGCAAGAACAAACTCTCCACCCCAATATGTTTACTTAATCGATAATAAAATAACGCTACTGACAACGGTATGTCAGTAGCGTTTTAACATTTTCGGGCATTCTCTATGCTAATGTTGATCCCCCCCCGTTGTCGCATGCACCTGTTTTCGATATGGGCCCCAATTCATCTACCTGCAGACCGTTCTCTTTTAGACGTTAGGTCATTGATTGCCATTCCGCTTGACATGGAAATGCACACGTCCTGTCTGCCACCGGTACCCCCCTAAAATTCCCCGTGTCGCTGCCATCTCTGACTCTCTAGTATGAATATTTTTACTCATAAATGAATAGATCCAGGATTACATTTGAACTGCAGTCAAATGCATATCCTTGCGTGGTATGCTCATGAGGTGATCATAGAAGAAAAACCGCCTTTGATTATGCGGCTGGATTGTGTGTATTCCTCTATTGTCTCCCGTTACAACTCCTAAAAATATGGTAATTGAACAAAAACGAGCGCCTCGGTAAGATGGGGTTACGCACGAGGTCATAGCCTCAAAAAGCCCATCAGGAGGTCGCTCTACTATAAAGTAAGGCACAAGACAAGCAAGATCAACTGATTGAAAACATTACCGTTCATCATCTCGTCGTCGGTTTAGATATCGCTTAGGAGGTTCATGTGGTCGTGCAGTCAGCTTTAGAGGTATTGCTGGGACGAGGACCTCAACTTAAGTTGACAAAATTGACGTCCGCTCTATCGTTTTTATCTCGCGTCATAAGGTCTTGAGGCGTTCCCATTGGTCGTAGCAAATATAGTAGAAATTCATCCCTGCACGTTTCTTTGCACTGCCCGTAACGCAATTTCATGAAGATCACGGAAACGCCAGCCTAGCAGCTCATACCCCTCGGCACCAGGGTGCAGGCCATCCGTCAGAAAGGCTTCATCCTCCGGGCCGAGCCAGTTCAAGCCATCTTGATAGAACAACTGGCGATCGCCCCGAGCCCTTAGCAGCTCCACGGTCTCACGGATGAGCTCACGCATCATAGGCAGGGTGAAGCCCAGCGAATTGAGCTGCGTTTCGCGGAGAGTGCCATAAATCGGAGAAATGACAAGCAGCGGGGTGTCCCTATGTTTGTCGCGTATCGTCTCCAGCAGACCAATCAGCAGCGGCTTGAACATACGTGGGCTTAAGGTGCCCCCGCCATAGATGTTCACCCCCGCACAAATGGAGATGAAATCGGCCGGCAAGTCGCGAATCAGCCGTCCGATCATCGGTTCCATATGGCAGTTGCCCGAGAAGCCAAGATTGGTCAAGCTGAAGCCGCAGGCTTCAGCGGCAATGGCAGGCCAAGCACGGGAGGGGCTGGAAGCCCCGACGCACTGGGTAATGGAACTGCCATACGTAATCCAGCGGGGCCGGGTGTCCGGCAGCGGGACTCCGATAGCTTGAGCCCCAATCCGCAGGCCGGTTACGGTCATTCCTATATTTTGCGGAAGCCAAATCTCCATATCCTTGGTTCCGTTCCCAAGTCCGCTGAACAAGGCTTCTGTCGCTCCGGCGGGTAGGCTGATCTTCTCGCATAATTCTCCTCCTGCCACGCAATCCATGGCGGCGTTATCCGCAAGCGGTGCAAAAGATACTGCCACCTCGGTGGAGTCCGTGCGCAGCCGCAGGCGAATACCGGCACATATCTCGGCTTTGCCATCGATTCCCGCGGGTGGATACAGTTCGTAATCCATGTAAGGAATACGCCACGGCTTGATACCATCCTCCCGGTGCTCGAGCGACACGGCCCCGTGGAACCACTCATCCGTTAATGGAAGCTGCTTCACGTCGCATTCCCTCCCTTCTGCTTCTCAGCCGGAATGAAATCTTCTCCCAGCCATACATCCTGCTCCAGCAGCCGCTGCTGAAGCTCGGCTATGGAAATGCCGCGCGAGACGGTGCCATCCCGCAGCGCTAATGCAGCAGCCGTTCCCGAGGCCTGGCCCATGGAGAAGCAGTTCGGCATGACCCGCAGGGAGCCTTGCACTGCTCGATCCGAAGATACACATCGACCGGCAACCCAAAGGTTGTCGATGCCAATCGGCAGCATGATCCGGTATGGGACGCCGTGTGAAACCCCTGGCGGAAGGTGGCTAAAAGTCATTTCGCTTTTGCTGTTGGCGAGATGAATATCGATGTAATATGCGTTGCGGGCAATGTCATCCGGGAAGGAGCGCGCAGCAATGAAATCATCGACCGTCAGGATATAGTCCCCTTCGATACGCCTAGTCTCACGGATGCCGAGCTGCTCCCCGCTCGCCACCATATGAGCGTGCTCAAAACCCGGCACGTAGCGGCGGAAGAACTGCACCTGGCGTTCCGCCGTGCGGCGCCCTTCAATCGCCCCCCGCGTCAAATCTTCGGCAAGGGTGCCATCAACGCCGAATACATGGCCGAAGTTGACGCCAACCAAATAGTCGCTGACCCAAGCAAGGCCGGAGATCGACTTGCGGCCCTCCGGCAGCGCGCCGTCCTCGATCGCCAGCTCCACCGTCTTGTGCAGTTGGCCCGTATCCCCGCTCTCCTCCAGGTACTGTTTGAACCTTAGACGGTCTACATTCGCAAGCAAATAGCACATGCTGCCAGGCTGAAGTTCGCCCGCGTCCCCGCCCTTCTGAAAAGGAACTCCCGCCAGTGCGGCAATATCCCCATCTCCCGAGCAATCGATAATATACCGGCAGGGAATGAAAGATCGTCCTGTCTTGTTTACGACAACGACACCCTCAACCTTCCGGCGGTCCTCAGACCGGACAACTTCGTAAACAAAGGTGTGATACAACGGCGTCACACCGCTTTCCAGAATGGCATCATCATAAACCCGCTTCAGCACTTCGGGATCGATCGGCACCCAATCCAGCATCTCTTGATATTCCTCGCGGTACTGGGGATCGCATGCCTGCTTCATTCGTTCCATCAGCTCAAGGCCGAGACCGCGGATAATCGGCTTCCGCTTATCCGTAAAGGGACAGAAAGCCGGAACGAGCGCAACCGTACCCATGCCGCCAAGGAAGCCTCTCTGCTCCACCAGCATCGTTTGCGCTCCCCCTTTCGCAGCGGCAATGGCCGCGGCGATTCCTGAAGCTCCTCCGCCGATCACCAGCACATCCACTTCGCGGGCAACCGGAATGCTGACGGATGGCAACGTAATATGTCCTTTCATATAAACCTCTCCATTCTGTATAGCTTTAACTTGTCATAGTTGCTTATTGACTGTGCCTTCCAGACAAAGATGCAGCAAATCATCTACATGCGCAGTTGCCAGGCATTCTACGGTATCGGCCGCGCCGTAGTAGATTTTGACTTCCCCAGTATCCTCCAGAATCATGCCCCCCGGAAAAATAACATGATTGCGAAAGCCTCCATCGGTCTCATAATCAGCTTCCGGGGCAAGCAGCGGCGTCTCCGCCCTGCCGATGATCCGGCTGGGATCGGCAAGATCCAGCAGCAAAATGCCGGACGTATAACGCTTCTTCCAGCTGTCCTCCCAGCCGTTCTTGCCCCGCCTGCGATCGATGTCCACGGCATGGAATAGGGTCAGCCAGCCTTTGTCCGTTTTGACGGGCGGAGCGCCCGGGCCTACCTTGTCATTGGCATAGGCTACATCTTCAACCGCCAGCAGCAGCTTGGAATTGCCCCAGTATTTCAGATCAGGCGAGTCGCTCATCCACATGTCAAAGCGGTCAATCCCGCCCCGACTGTATACAGGCATCGGTCGCTCCAACCGGACATACTTGCCCCCGATCCGCTCCGGGAACAATACCATGTTGCGGTTGTCCGGCAGCGACAGACTCAACACCTCGAAGGAGCGGAAATCCTCGGTGACGGCGATGCCGCCGCGCAGCCCATGCTTGGTATCGACCGCAAAGCACATATAGCATTGCTCGCCGATTACCGTTAGACGCGGATCATACACACGGATGACCTCTTCATCATGCCAGGACCAGCACGGTTCCGGCTGCACATCCCATTTTATGCCGTCATCGCTGAAGGCCAGCCCAAGATTCGTCGTGTGATGAGGAGCAACAATCCCTTGATGTTCATCGCCGTAGTCATTGCGGAAAACCATCACATATTTGCCTTTAAATTTGGTAACCCCGGCATTAAAGACCAACGCCGGACCGTAGGGTACATCACCCGGAGTCAGAATCGGATTTCCGGCATACCGCGTAATGATCGGGCTGGAAAACAAAGGTCCCACTATAGAATCTCTCATTTGCATCATGCTCCTTGTAGAGGTTGTTCAAAAAGTTCACTTTTGATCACGAAGTGAATCAGGAAGTAACGCGGCATCGAATCTTGCATTCATACGTGCCTTCCGGTGCTCACGTACCCAAAACGTACGCTCCGCTCCTCAGCCCCTGGCTTCATCCAACCTTCTCGGTGCTGAAAACCGGACTTTTTGAACACGCACTTATATATGGAATTGAGTTTAACCTTTAACTGAACCGGCCGTTACTTGAATAAAGGACTTATTCGCCACAATATAAGCGAGAAGCATCGGCAGAATCGACAGGCATGCTCCCGCCATCATCAAATGAATCTGCATAGCCGCGGAAGAACCGTAACGAAGATTCGCCAGCCCGACGGTAAGCGTCTGCATCTGCGGATTCGTCATTGTGAACACCAGCGGCAGAATATATTCGTTCCAGGCATGGCGGAAGGCAAACAGTCCTGCCACGCCAAGCCCCGGTGTTAGGAGCGGGAGAATGATCCGAAAGAAGGTTCGGACGAACCCGGAGCCGTCCACCATGGCCGCTTCATCAAGCTCGCGGGGAATCGCTTTGAAGAATCCCAGCAGCATAAAAAATGTGCTGGAATGGGCGCTGATCAGAATTAGGATCACTCCCCACAGCGTGGTATTCAAGTTCAGCGCGACCATCAAATCGAATTGCGGGCGCAGCACAATGGCACCAACGGATATAAACATCATCGACGCCTGCGTCGTCACATACAGGGATTTGCCGGGAAAATGGCGGCGATCCACCACATAAGCCGCCATGGCAGCGACCAGCAAGGTGCCGACGGTAACCATAATGCTGACAAATGCGCTGTTCCAGGTATAGCGGGCAAAATTGGCCTGCTTCCAGGCTTCGGCATAATTGACGAACTGCAGCTTGGCCGGCAGCAAGCTTCCTCCGGTCATCATTTCGGCGCCGGTCTTGAGTGAACCGGACAATGTCATCAACAGGGGAAATAATGTCAGTATCGCCGTTATCAATAAAAACAGCCACATCACCGCACGGCCCACTATTTTGCCAGTGTGACCGGAAGGCGGTCGGCCGGCGATTTTACCTCGCGCGTCCGGCTGTTGGGGTAACACCTGTTCGTTCATTTGCTGTTCCTCCTGCACGCCTGCAGCCGTTCATGATCAACCGATCTGCGGCTTGTTGTGAAATCGTAATGGCCCTATGCAAAGTTGCAATGTAGACTTTTTGAACAACCTTCTAATACAACTTGTTCATTTTACGGCTTAATAAGAAATACAAGCCCGTGATCGCTCCCACAATAACAGCGGTTGCGAAGCCTACGGCGCTGCCGTATCCAAGCTGCTGCTCGACAGGAGAACCCGTGGATACCGGGAACAACAATTTGTACAGATAGAGATACATGACCTCGGTTTTGCCGATCGGTCCGCCTTCCGTGATGAGCATAATGCTCTCATAGCCTTTCAGGGATGCGATAATTGCGAGCATGATGACCAACTGGGCTACCGGAGCCAGCATCGGAAGCGTAATGCTCCAAAACCGTCTTCCGGCGTTTGCGCCGTCCATGGCCGCGCTCTCGTATAAATCCTGCGGAATGCTCTGCAGTCCGGCCAGAAACAGCAGCATATAATTGCCGACCGCGCCCCATACCGCCACAATAATGACCGTAAGCATCGCATGCTTCGGCCCGAGCCAGTCGATCGGCTGCGAGACCAGGTGCAGCTTCATTAATACGGTGTTAACCATCCCGTTATAGGAATTGAAGATCGTATAGAACACCACGGAGATAACCGCAGTGCTGATGATTGTCGGCATAAAATAGATTCCTCGCAGCAGATTTCCGCCCCGCAGCTTGCCGTTCAGGACGACCGCGAGCAGCAGGGACAACGGCAGCGTTAGCAGAAGCTTGCCTCCGGCGTAGATAAAGGTATTGCCAACCGATTCCCAGAACAGCGCATCGCGCATCAGCCGACGGAAATTGTCCAAACCAATGAACAGCGCATCGCCGTATCCGGAATAGTCATAAAACATATAGCGCAGCATCCATAACAAAGGATAGATGCCAAGAGCCGCTGTCAAAATGATGCTCGGGGACAAAAACAGAGCATTCTCCCCCACGCGTTTCCATTTAAAACTCACGATTCGTTCCTCCTTCGGGGAAAGAAAAGGGGCATCCGCCAAAAAGTGCGCGGCAGCCCCATCCTTGCCTGTTATTCTCCCTGCGGTTTAGTTGGATCAAAGGCAGGGTTCAGCGTTACAGTGACCTCGCCTTTCTCCACCGCCTTGGACAATGCGGCGTTGTATCTTGTGTTTAAATCCTCCGTAATCGCTTTCAGGTCTTCGTCGGTAAGGATGTATTTGAAGAATGCATCAGCGTAGGTGGAACCCTCTGGAGTAACGTTTGGCGAAGCAGGCCAGAGCGAGTCGTGTTCCCCGACCAGGAAGCCTTCCATGCCATTGATCTCCGGATCTTTAGCTTGTTCTACAATGCTTGGCACAATGGCTATCCCGAAGCCTTTTTCATGATAGTTCTTCAGAACCTCGTCGCCGTGCATATACTGCATGAATTTCCAAGCCGCTTCCTTATTGGCCGATTGGGCGCTGATGCCGAGCCACGTTCCGGCGGACACGATTTCGGAAGTTCCCTTGATCTGACCGTCCAGCGTTGGAGCCAACGCGCCCCCCCAGTTGATTTCAGTCGGGAATTGATCCATGTACACGCCCGGTTCCGTCGAGAAAGAAAGATACATACCGATTTTGCCTGCGGCGAATTGGGCTCGCAGCGGATCGATGTCCAGCGCTTCCGCGCCAGGCAGAATACTTCCGTCTTTATACATTTGCTTGAAATATTCGATGACCTGCGAGTAAGGCTCGAAATCGAATTGACCTGTCTTCAGATCAAAGCCAAGTCCCTGATAACCGCTCAAAGAAAGAATTTCCCGGACGGAACGGTCAAATGCTTGCTTCGGATTTTTGAAGTTCAGTGCAAAACCATAAATGCCTTCGGCTTTCCCAACTTCAGTAATTTTCTTGGCATCGTCCACCATTTCCTGCAGCGATTTCGGAGGATTCTCGATGCCGGCTTTGGCAAAGAGATCCTTGTTGTAGACCAGACGCATGGTGAGGCCGGTGTTGGCGAGCGAGTACACCTTGCCGTCAAATCGGTTGACATCGTCGATCAGCAAGCTGCCGAACTTCGCTTTCAAGTCATCGGTAAGATACTCGTCAATCGGTTCAAGATACCCTTTTTTGACAAATCCGGACGTATTGGCGCTCTTTAGGCGAAGCACATCCGGCGCCTGGTTGCTGGAAAAGGCAATATCGACGCTTTGCGCGTAATTCTCGGACATGACCGTCAATTCCACCTGGATGTTATCGTCGTTTGTTTCATTAAATTTGTTAATTAATTCCTTAATATACTCCTGATCATGACGGTCGTCAGTCCAGTATTTAAGCTGTACGGGTTGGCCTGTCTCGGTTGATGGAGCTGCTGTTCCGCCGTCAGACTTGCCATTCGTCGTACCACCATTGCCATTGTTGTTGTCGTTCCCGCCGCAGCCTGCGATTCCTGCGGCTAGAACAAGACTCAAGCCGAGACCTAACCATTTTTTTCGCATACATTCTACCCCTTTGATTAACGTTTGTATTGTGAGCTCGTTTTTTATTATAGAATCCCGTACTCGGAAAAGGAGTGAGGCAAATTCACTCTCAAGGGATAGAATTCTATGGTCTCCTGCAGCAAGAGCCTCACGGCTCAGGCCGATCCATGTGATAGCCGGCCCTGAATTCCGACGGGGTCTGGCCAGTGATCTTCTTGAACATCTCGCTGAAATATCTGCGCTCCTCATACCCTACTGCCGCAGCCACTTCCTGCACCTGCGCCCCCTCTACCAGCAGCAGCCTCGCTTTCTGAATGCGTTCCGAGGTGATATACTGTGTGACCGTCATTCCGGTCACCTGCTTGAACAAGCTGGAAAAGTAGCTGGCGCTGAGATGCACATGGGCGGCGCATTCGCCGACGGTAATATCCTCGGACAAGCGGCCCTTGATATAGCCAATGGCCTTATAAATCACCTTCTGCCCTTCGGATAAGCTGTTTCGGCGAACCAGCTCGGCTCCCTCCGTGCACAAGACAAGCAGCTGACGCTGCAAAGAGGCCAGCGGCAGTCCCGCCGTCCCTTGCACCGTTCTGAATCTCTGAATGAGCGGCTGTATCTCCGAATAGGGAACCATTTCGTAAAGCGTGCGGATCGCTGAAGCAGCCAGCTCATCGTACAGGCTGAGGAGATAATCCGGATTTTGCCTTGAGATCCGTTTCTGCAGCGCTTCCGAAATCGCGGACAGCATCGCGTCCGTCCGGACGGCATTCCCAGAACGCAGGGCCAGCAGCAGCTCGTCCTTGTACTCCAGCGCCAGCGGCTCCTGACTGCCGCTCTGGAGGAAATCGTCATACATAATGGCCGCATTGCCTTCGGTGAACAGGTGATGGGAGAGCGCACGATGAGCCTGCCGGTAGGAATCCGGCAGCCCGCTGATCTCCTCCACTCTGCCGCCGACCCCGACCGAGACCGTGAACTTGGTATATCGTTCCATATTCCGGCAGCACTGCTCGGCAATTTCGATCGGACTGGACGGTCCTGTATCGTTCAGTACGGCCAGGTACTGGTCATGACGGGCTCGGAAAAGAACGCTGCGTGCATAATGGGCAAGCGTCTCCTGCATAATGTTCAACAGCGAAAACCGGATCAGCTCCATCTCCTGGATGGACTGCTCGGCAACCTGCTCCCGGAAGCGGTCAATTTCTATCAGCATCACCACGAAGCCGCGCGGCTCCAGCTCAATATTCAGAAACTCCCACCGTTCCGAGGCCTCTTCCCATGAAGTGCGGTGGCTTATGAGCAGCGCAAAGTATTCCTGTCGCAGCGCCGGCATGCTCTCGCGAAGCTTGTTCTCCATTTCCCTCAAACTTATCCGTTTGGACCTCTCTTCCATAACCTCTGCTTTGGCTCGCAGCACAGCCGACATCATATCTTCTTCTGTGAAGGGCTTCACCACAAAATCAAACGCCCCCAGTTGCACCGCCTGCTGCGCATATTCAAAGTCGGCATAGCCGCTGATCAGAATGACCTTGCAGCTGGGGTTCTCTTCCAGCACCAAACGCAGCATGCTCAACCCGTCCATGATCGGCATCCGGATATCGGTAATAACCAGATCCGGACGCAGCCCGTTGATCAGGGTAAGCCCCTCTTCTCCATTGCTCGATACACCTGCGACCCGAATCCCCTGCTCTTCCCAGTTCATCGCGGTCAGTCCGTCCACCACGCTTTTAATATCGTCGATAATGCAAAGACTGATCGCCTCAGGATTGCTCATCCAAATCCTCCCCTTTCTTGGGCAATGAAATCCGTATTTCGGTTCCGAGCTCCGGCACACTGTCTACGTGAAATTCCGCACCGTCCCCATAATAGAGCCGGAGCCGCCGGATCAGATTGGACACCGCATATCCCTTCTTCGACTCCTGCAAAAAGAGTTCGCGCACTTGGGTCTTGTCCATTCCCTTTCCGTTATCACGTACGGAAATCGTCCAGCGTTTCTCATCCCCGCTAATCTCGATTTCGATTAGGCCGCCGTTCTTCAGGTCGCGAAAACCGTGCAAAATGCTGTTCTCCACCAACGGCTGCAAAATGATGCGCGGAATCGAAAGCGATGACAGCTCCGGTTCGCGTACATGGATCTCATAAGAGAATAAGCCTTCATAGCAGCTTAACTGCAGTTCCAGATACTGGCGCACATGCTCCAGTTCTTTCGACAGTGTCGTAATTTCCTGGCCATTGTTCAATCCAAGTTGGAACAGGCGTGAGAGCGACATGACCATTTGCTGCGACGGCTCGATCTGCTTCAATTTCAACTTCCAGTAGATGGTGTTGAGCGTGTTGTACAGAAAATGCGGGTCCATCTGCGCCGACAGTGCCTTAATCTCGGCAGTCCGCTTATGCGTCTGCGCCTCCGTGACCTCATCAATCAACACCACAATCTGTTCCAGCATCCGGTTAAACCGGTATCCCACCTGACCTAGTTCATCTCCGCTGCTGCTTTCAAATCGAGCACTCAGATCGTTGTTCTCGACCCTTTTCATCACCTTCAGCAGCCCTTGCAGCGGCTTCAGCAAATAGCGCGCAAATGCGCCCGAGATCAGCGTGGTGACGGTAAAAGCAGCCAGTGTAACCCCAGCGATCAGCCATTTAACATACACCATGTCCTGGAGCACATCGGCCCGGGAACGGATGGTGGTCATCGTCCAATCCGCTATGCCGATACGGGCATAATTGAGCAGATAGGTTTGTCCGTCCAGTTCAAAGGGTTGACTTCCCTCCGAGCGGTTCATTATGCCACTTAAATTTCCCGCGTCCACCACCTGCCTGACCAGCGGTTCCTTCACGGGATAGACCGTCTCTCCTTCAGCGTTCAGCAAGAAGCTGGACGCCCCTTCCGCGGTGTTCCCCTGCACCAGCTTGCGGAAGCCGTCCTCACGGATATTCACGACAATATAAACACCGCTGACCGGCGTGTCAAAGATCGGCTCCAGAATGAGAGAGATAACGCGTTCCTTTCCGGAGAATAGCATATCCTCATGACCTTCCACCCAAAGATTCTTTTTCTCCTGTTCAATGCGCGCATACAGAATGGTATCCTCAAATGCAGTGAGCCGATTTCGGTTCATGGACGAAGGATAGAACTCGCCAATCGGCGTAAATACGTAGATCGATTGGATTAGCGGCTCGGCGATCCGAGCCTGCGAGAAAACGTTGTCAAGATCGTTCAGATGCATGTAATATCTGCTGGCATCCCCGGAGGCGGCATCCTTCAGCATATCGTAGAAAGGCTGGCTGATCATAAACGTCATCATAATCAACATCAGTTTGTTCAGCTTCTCATCCACAATCTGTGCGGATCTGACCACCGTGTCCTGCGTGAGCTTCAGTGCATTTTTTTCCAGCGTCGCAGTCGAGATATAATAAGACAGTCCTCCGGTCATTAGAACAGAAAGCACGATGACGGCCAGAAAAGCGACCTTGAGTTTGTTGCGGAACGATTGCCTGCGGAGGTACTCCAAGCTTTTCACGCCTTCCGTTAAATTCTATTCTTTGATTATGTCACTGCATCCCATGTTCAACAACGTAAAAAAACGAAGCTGTCCCGGGCAGCCATGTCATGGCTTTAGGGGCAGCTCCTTCTTAGGATCCCATGAACGGTGATCGACCTGTGGACGGCTTTTTTTGAAGATTATTGAATTTATAAGCTTTCAACGGAGCTGAACAATTCTATAATCGCAAGAAAAACTATTGCTAAACGCGGTCTGTCTTCTGTGAATGTCCGTCGATAGACGTCTTTCTTACCGGTACAGAATGTTTTGCTAACTAAATCGGGTCAGGCGTCAGAACCAAAGCATCATCAAAAGTTACGCCCGCCGAGGTGGTCCGAAACCCTATTTTCCCTGCTGTCAGTTCTGTTTCGGGATTGGTCCATTCCATTTTTAGTTCCCCATCCACATAACCTTTTATTGTGTTCCCTTCAATGAAAGCCTTCATCGTATACCACTGTTTCGCCTGAGCTGTAAACGGGGTACTGGATACAAGGGTCATGACGTTGTCCACGGATTTGTACAACTCCAGCTTTTGGGCTGCGGAATGGATTCGGAACATATAGAAATTACCTGCATCCTGTACCCTGAAGAGAATGCCTGCGTTGGCATTGGTGATGGGCATTTTCGCTTTGGCTTCATACGTATAATCCGTCCACGAATCGCCGGCAGTAATGACTGCAGTGGCTGCTTGATTCTGAATCAAGGCTTTTGTGCCGTCAGTTGTCACATTCCAGGAACCTGAAGCAGACGCCCAACCTACCGTATTTCCATCTTCAAAATCGTCGCTGAATTGGACGACCGTAGGATCCGGATACACGGGAGGTTCATCCACGTCAGTGACATGGATCGTAAAGGACTTCTCAACATACACGCCTGAATCTGTGCTCCTCACCCGGATGCTGTAGCTGTCCTTGGCTTCGTAATCAGGCGTTACGGCTAGAATCAACATATTGTCCGATATGGTGAAGCTGCTGTTGTCTACATCCCCTGCACCTGCTGTCAGCATATAAGTAAATGTTTCTTCCGCATCAGGGTCGCTGGTGGAAAAGGTTCCAACCATGCCTCCCGCCGTCGTGTTTTCAACAACACTGTTGTGTGAAAGGGCAATCTCCTCAGGCGCTTTATTGATGAGGCTAACCACGGCATCGTCAAAATGGACGCCGGCCGAGGTGGTCCGAAATCCGATCCCCCCAGCCGTCAATTCGGTGACAGGATTGGTCCATTCCATCTTTAATTCTCCATCCACGTAACAGGATATCGTGTTCCCTTGCATAACCGCCTTAACTGTATACCACTGCTTCTCAATAGCCGTGAACGGCGTACTGTTTACAAGCGTCAGTTGTCCATTCACGGATTTGAACAACTCCAGCTGTTGATTCGATGAATGAATGCGATACATATAATAATTGTTTGCATCCTGCACCCTGAAGACCATGCCCGCGTTGGCATTGGTGATGGGCATTCTTAATCTGGCTTCATAAACGTAATCCGTCCATGAACCCCCGCTATTAGTGGTAATCAGGGAGGTGGTTGTCTGATTCCCGCTGGACAGCACGTGATTCGTGCCGACTGTCGGGACGGTCCAGCCGCCGGACATCGATGTCCAACCCGCCGTATTTCCGTCTTCGAAATTGTCGCTGAATAGCGGCGGCTTGGAATTGGCAAAAACGATACCATATACATTGTTATTAACGGTAACATTCAAGTCGTCCAAGGTTGTTGCAAGCTTCCCTCCAACATAAACATCTGTGAACGTGACGCCGTTAACCCTTCCGCCTTTCGTGGCATTCCCGGAAATTCTGGATTTCTGGGTGCCGGTCTCGCGAACATTGATGTTCTTGACTACAACATTGCTTACATCGCCGGAAGTGCTGGTGGACACTCCAAGCCAATAGTTCCCGAATTGATTGATACCGACGCGTTCGATGTCGATATTCTCAAACGTAATATTTTGGGCGTAACCTTCCTCCGGGAGGGTATTCAGTTGGTATCCATGATCGATAAGCAATCCTCGGGCGCTTTGATACACATACGAATTTCGGATGGTTACGCCGATTTGCGGCTGGGCTACGCCCATGCCAATCTTGAAAGCCGCACATCTTGTCCATGCAAAAGCGTCATCAAAAACCACGTTTTCCAAATGTTCAAGCTCGCCCGGCCAGTCTTTGGACATCCCCGTCTGCAGCCAGGTTTTCGTGGAATAAGTGTCATCATCCGAGATGGCAATCGAATGTTGAACAAGCACGTTCTGACTTTCATTAATATCGATAACGTCGTTCTCGATTTTGTATAAATCCTGGAATCCCTTAAGATTGTTTATGGTCACATTGTCGGAACGAACCACCATAAACGACCAGAAACCGGCATCCCGCAATATTAAGCCGTCAAAAGTAAAATTGGATGTTGCGATCGGAACGAGCAGATTATTGAGGAACCCTTCATTTTTATTAGGCGCTGGCATCTTTCGCTCTCGCATCGCAATGCCTTTTCCATCAATGGTTCCCCGTCCCCGTATCGTAATATTGGTGGAATCTACGGCAGTACGAATAAAATACGTTCCATCCGCGTTTCGTGAATCCTTGCGAAAATCAATCACGTAGTCTTCCCCCCTGCCCGTGCCGACAATGACGGCGCCTCCAGCCAGGTAAAAGGTTACGTTGCTTTTTAATGTCAGGTTCCCGCTCTTATAAACACCTGCCGGAACGAAAACTACGCCGCCGCCGGCTTGATGGGCGTCATCGATCGCCTGCTGAATCGCGACCGATGCCAGCGATGATCCCGTGTTATCCGCATGGTATGGCGACTGTGTCACATTAAAAATCCCGGCACCTGCGGACGGGGGTATATCCGTTTCCAAGGGGTCTGCCGCGATGACAATCTTCTTCCTCTGGTCATTGATTTTTACGATGACATAGGTTGAGGATGAAAGCGTGAACGTCAGCTTGTTCCCGTTAACTGTGCCTTCGATGTTTTTAGCCTGAGGACTGATGGAGAATGATGTAATCGGCACATTGTTGGTAACTTCGATTCGGACCGTGCCGGAAAAAGAAAATTGGGCATAGTCATAGTCAGCCAGATAACTGATTACAGGAATCGCTTTGTTATCGGCTTTCAATGAAAACACGCTGGATGCAGTATAGATGGATGGCATCGGGTAATTTTGTATCGTGGCCGGTGCTATGGCGCTCTGTACCAAAGATGTCGGATCAGCGGCATCCGTCATATCCATTGAAGAAATAGAATAGCTATCGATTTTGGCAGCTTCCGCAGCTCGGGGTAACAATCCTGTGATTATAACGGCAAGCACGACCAACAGACTAACTGCTTTTCTTGTAATGGTAATCATAAATACCTCCTCAAGATTATTCATCTGCCGAACAATAATAAGGCAGCGCAGCTCAGTTCGCCCGATTGTATTCTTGCTTGCGTTTTTTTGTGAAGGCGCTAACATTTTATCGGAAGCAAGCAGCAGCCGCCCTTTCTGAGGTTCACCCCCCCTCCATCCAAACTTTTCACTGTCACGATGGATTATAATCCCTGCCCGCATAAAAAGGAGTGGGGCAAGCCCACTCTCCAGGGATACATTTTAACTGTTCTCCATGCACGCAGGGATTGTTGAATTTCGAAACAGAACAAGTTGGTTCTCGTTGGTGAAGACTATCAAAACCTAAATCAAGGAAAAAATGATCTTACAAACAGCCCTCTGCAACGAACGAGAAGACCTCATATTTGGGTTCGTTTTATTGAATGTATGATTGAGGGCTTATCTCTGAGAAAATGTGCTTTTCCGCCACGTTTACGTGGCTTACGTTTGGCAATATTCCGCTTGCCCTTTTCCGAGTACAGAAAGTAAGTCTCATCCATTTGAACAATAACTTGAAATGCTTCGGTCGGAATCTGCTTCAATGCGGAACGAATCTCTTGCCGCCAGTAAAACAAGGTGGCGTGCGTGACTTCATCGGGATGGATTGAGGCAACACGAAGAGCATTCTTGACTGCGCTTCGTGTTTTTTGATTCCAAAAAAATCTCCTCGTAGCGAGGAGATCGGCACATTAGATTAGAGCAATCGCGAGCAGCGTGAACAGGCTTAATGTTAAAATGGAGCTGCGAGCCCCGAATCCGAAGGGGAAGAAAGCGGAGGTCGTTACAGTTCCGTCTCTTCGATCTGTCTCCAAGTACACATTATCACAATCCACTTTTACGATTCTTCCTACGTGTACACAACCGTCTCTTGTCGTAATGCGGACTTTCTGGTTCATGAATCGCATGCAGCTATAATAGGCTTCCATCTTATCACCTCTTTCTTTGACAACGCAGCATATGAACGCGTTGGACAAAAGGTCACGGCAGTTATACCCTCTACAATGAATGAGATCGAAGGTTACCGATAATAATGTAGATTCCGCTAGTTTACGAAATTTTGAGAAATTAAACCCTGTCAGCACAAGGCTGGCAGGGTTTAAAAAATGCTATTTGTTTAGAAAAAGAAAGATCTAGTTTTAATAATCAGCAAAATGAAAAGAACTAAGGTAGCTGTCATACTTGTTCCTATTCCACCATAACCTGTTCCGCCAGCCGATAAGAAGCCAGCTGCTTTCACTTTTTATTGAGCTATCGTGTCCCGTTAGCTTAATCTAAATCGTGTAGTAGTTAAACTAATTCTTATTATCCACATAAGATTAGCACACTGGAACTCAAACATTATAACGATGCGTTGTCATTGGAGTCGAACCAAATTATCTCTAAGGGTTTCAATTCAAAAACAGTCTTCTGGTTCACCACTGCGTTTAGAATTGCTAGAGAAAATCGTAAAAACCGTTTAGACTTGCCTCTGTGTAAAGCATGTCATGTTGAAGCTTACTTCTCTCCGTTTCCATTCTAAGAAATTGTGCTACATTAGAACCAAACGTTTCAGGCTCCTCAATAAAAGGGAGTGACTACAATCCTGCTCACTATTCTTGTAGAATTCTTTATTCCTGTTTGGATTTCAGCTATTTCCCTATTAAATGAGTGATCAAGATCCCCAATATGGATTAGTGATAAAAGTTTCGATTGCTTTTTCGCAACCATTCAGCCTTACCTGAAAATGCTGTATTCCCTGTAGCATACTTACTCGATAGTTATGATGACTTATGACAGAAAACAAATTAACGACCATTTGTGAACATTCGAAAAAACAAGGTGGAGCTCTCACTGGCGCTGGCCGCAAAGCCAATAGGCGTCACGCGTAAAATCTCGCTTACCTTGCCTGCTGGGCAAACTTTATTATTATCTTCTTCCAACATGAAACACACCAATTACGGTTGTACCTTCAACATTATACAAAGGGATATCGCGACCATCTGGTGATCTACTGTTCTGTATCGCAATGGCATCCTGAGGTGACTTTGGTTGCTCACCGTCTAAATCTTTTTTCAACACGTATCCTGCAGTGCCATCTACACCTATTGCGCTGATTAATTCAGGTTCTGTTTCTGGAGAAGCAGCATCTGCGGAAGAACCGTATGTCTGTCCGTTTTTATTATTGGGATAGTTCATATCCTTAGCTCTAATATGAATAGAACCAATTATGTTTACTCCATCAACATCATACAATGGAACATTACGACTAAGTTCACCGAGATAATCTTTTTTCAGCACATATCCTGCAATGTCATTTATACTTCCCATATGGATTAAGTCAGGTAGCAATACAACGGAAGTGGCTTCTTTAACCGAACCGTATGACTGCCCATTTTCATTTTCAGGATAGTTAGGAGAATTTGCGGGGCTTTGATTATTCGTGCTTTTAGCAAATGTGCTATGGTACCCCAGTACACCTCCCACTACACAAACGATAATAACCAGACCAATCAATTTTCTGATGCCTTTAGAATGCACCCTCACATTTTTCACTCCTTTCTCACTCTTCACTCTGTAATCGTTCGTTCCGTCCTTTTCATTTTTTTTCGTAAAAATAACCTCTTTCTATTACCTGGTTTGTATCTTCGGTCACTTCCTCATCAATATCTAGGTTAGCGACTTCATCTCTTGGAATTTGTTTTGGAAAAGGAGCATAATAAAATTCTCCATATTCAGTTACTACCCTTTCCGCTGGTTCCGTTCGAACTTTTCTGTCGTATTCAATTTGCCAATCTTCTAATGTTTTTTTTGGTGGAGTGGTGTCACTATCATTAATAGTCGAGTCTACAACTTGCTTATTATCTATAAGTTCTCTGATTATAAAAAATGCGCTCATTAATACAAGACAACATGATGCAATGATTATAGATCTTCTTAAATACTTCTTATTTTTCATGATCACTCACCCCTTCTCAGATGCTATTTGTTATTCAGGTGAAATTTGGAATAAAACCTCGAACACCCATTACTGTTTACTCTCGTGCTGCTTTTTCACTTGTTACATATCCTATAAAGGAACCAATCAAACTGGCAGCATACACTATTAATACACAGATGTATCCGAATGTTTCATATGAAATCGAGGGCAGGAAATACCTTAACCCATATACTGGTCCTAAAATAATTATTCCTACTGGTATTGAAAAAAGTATTGAATCTATAAGATACATTACAAAAACACATGCAATAGAGACAAGACAGTAAATGGAGCTGAACTTAAGAAAACGAATGCTCAGTTTATCCCTATAGTTTTTTAAACCTCCCCATGACATCCACAAAATTAAAAAGAGAATAGTACTCACTAAGTTCATAGTTGATGGTGTGTTGCCTTTTAGGTATGCACTGAAATTAATAATCGTAAACGGTATACTAAGAAGTAAAGCGTAGAATAATTTCAAAATAATCATGGCTTTTTGAGGATTATAGCCGTGCTCAAAGTTATGGTTTCTATAAATTTAGACATCTTCACTTTTCCGTCCCCTTCCTTGCATGGAGGTTATTTCCTTCAACTGAGTAAACACCAATAAAGCAAAAAAAGTTACATAACAAAATTCATTCTTTTCTGAATGATGGTTATAAAAGTGAAAATCTGGCGTCCCATAAGACACGTTCTCCTTCAATCTTTATATCTGCAATATCCATATGTTTGTTCTCAACATGTAAGTGTACGTTCGAGTCAGGAGCCTTTGGATATGGTTCCTTAATCTCCAACTTATACCTTTGATCCGTGTGAGATGGTGCAAGTAGTTTGAAATCGGCAGCATTTTGTAATTTGTATGAATGATAAATTCACATATAATGTGTGAAAAAAAAGGGACCCATCCACATCGGACGGGTCCCTTGCTTCTTTTTCTTACGGCTTGGCGGCTCCGTTAATCTTCTCGAAGAACGGGGCCAGCATGGAGACGAGCTGCTCAAACTGCTGCTGTTCTTCTTTGGTCAGCTTTTCCTCATGTTTGATTCCTTTTTCATCGGTCATCTTCAGCTTTAATTGCACCATCTGCTTGAACAACTCCATAAACTCCTTCAATTCGTCTTCCGTGAGCTTGTCTTTTGCTACTTGAAGCATTCCCTCAATCTCTTGATAACTTTCCTGTGAACCGCCGTGCTGTTCAATGGTTTTAACAGATCCGAATATTTCATCGGCTAGATAGGAAGAAGCAAATACGGCAGAAGGAATCAAGATTGCTACAGCGGCAATACTTGCGAGCATGCGTTTTTTCATAGGTCTACCTCTCTTTTCGTTCACAAAATGTTGGTAGGACTGTCGGACACGTCCATACAAATCGGGTGGGCAGTGCATCGAATCTGCCACCTGGCGAAGCTCTTCACGCAATTCCTTATCAATGGACATACGCGTCTCCTCCCGTCATTTCGAATCGTTTCCGGAGTTCTTTCAGTGCCAGATGATGCCTGGATTTCACTGTGCCAACGGGGATCTGTAGAACTTCTGCAATTTCATCCAGAGAATAGTCGTGAAAATAGCGCAGGATGACGACCACACGTAGTTTGTACGACAACTGGCGGACAAGGCTGAACAGCTCATGCTGCATTTCGAACTGCTGGACTGCTTTGTCCGTCCAGTCGAACTGTTCATAAGTCATCTGGCGGTTTCGTTCAAAGAGGCGAATTCGTCGCCAGGCCTTTCTTTTCCAATCCTGGACAAGACGGATAGTGATCCCGTGCAACCAAAACCGAAACGGCCGGTTCGGGTCGTACTTGTGAAACGACTGCCACATGCGCATGTAAACTTCATTCACGATATCCTCAATGTCCTGTTTGTTGTAGACGAGAAAAGCAACCGTCCGATAGACGTCTTGGTGAGTCGCCTGATAGACAAGCTGAAAGGCCGACTCGTCGCCCAACGTTGCTTTTTGAAGCCACGGAAGTAACTCTTTATCATTCATAGGGGCCCCTCCTGAACGTGTTACAACCCTTAATTCGCTCCCGTGGAGAAAAAGGTTCAGTAAGAGAATAAACTTTTTGATGATACTCACCATTTTAGGAACTTTTTAAGGTGTATCGCCAATTTTTTGCACACGGTTACCCCTGTTGTCATGGACGCTGGTACTCCTCCAATGAAAAGCGCATTGCCCTTCAAGTAGAACAATCACATGAACTTTCTCTTTAACGGAATCTTATTAAAGGTTTTGGACTATTCTGCCCGTTAGCTTAGCACCAGGCAGGACATATGTACCAAACAACTTATTTTGTGAGCATGTAAAAAAGAGCTACTTTACGGCAGCTCCTTCAGTGTTTCTGTTGTAGACTTCCTTATTGAATTATCGTACCCGTTTGTTCAGCAACGAGAAACAATCTACTTCGAAATATATGTTTGATGTTTGATTGTAAACTCGGGCTCTTATTTACGTAGTCCGCATAGTTTACGGCTCCGTTAAACTCCAAATAAGCCTGATAGCGAAATCGAACACTTGGCTGTGTAATCAAATCGAGAACTCTATCCTTCGCTACCCAACGGCTGTCGGTTGTTTCTTCAGAGAAAGATAATAATTCCCCACCAATAGACGTAAAAACGAGTATAAAAAAGGCTAGCCAGAATTTCTGGCTAACCCGATAATCCGTAAATGCCGATGTATCGAATTCTCAAACGACAATTGTTAAGACTCGAGGCTTGCTGTAGAACAGATAATTCCGAGTGGCCGGTTCATCAACCAACTATCTATAAATCGTTGCCAAGAAGATTTGTCCATCCTCTTCCTCGTAATGAAATGACAGCTTGCCTAAACCAAAGTTGTAAATCATGTCATACACGCCATCAGCCTCATTGAAAAATTCATCATTCGGTTTGCCAAGCCACAATTTAACTGTTGACGGGTACAAATTTCGCTTTTCGGCAAAAAGGTTGAATATCATAAGTCTTGAGCTGGAATCCAGCTCATGGAGATAGGAATCGAAGCCTATCGCATAGTTCTGATAGACATAAAATGCACCCCATTCACCGTTTTCCCGCAGCTTGGCTTTTTTAAGCGTACTTTGGAGCGATTTATGAGTCATGCCGAGCTTGATTCCTGGCTGGTCGGGAAGAATCCCTTTCTTGGCGGCAGCCTTCAGGCTTTCGAGATAAGCGCGGTCACCGATTCCTGAGTTTGGCCAGGATGGATGATCATAATCCATGTATCGCGTCTCCGTCAAACGCAATTCCAGCTTGCTCACGTTAAGTTTGAACGTATTAACGGCATACTTGAAAACAGCGTTATTGTAAAACTTGAACTGCACCCGCGCATCTGACAGCATGCGAACGCCGTCTTCCCGTCCTGCAGGATAGTAGTTATCCATCTTTTTGCCTTTATGATCGACGAACTTCACGGGCATCAGCGACCCCGAACGAATAATGAAAGGAGTAGCCAGATTGAAATTAGATGTCCCCCATTCTGTAATCATCAGAATATCCGGCGTGCCCTTTTCTTGGCTTCGAATCGTATAATGCCAGGTCTGGGGCAGCGTAACCGAATGCAGGCCAAGATTCACGGACTGTATCGTACCATACGTCGCTCCTTTTTTGACGAGAGCTGCTTTATATGTACCTGTGTATTGCTTGTCCCCCGGCTTATTTCCGGTCCAGTAGTCCATTTCGGTCAAGGTTGATGATTTTTCATCTTGAGCGTAAATATAAACCGTATAGGAGTTCTGATACGCATCCCTTAAATTAAAAGACAATCTGCTTATCTTTTTTAATTTCTCAACAGGCATGCTCTTCCCCTGTGCCTGTGCGGAATCTGCTGACATGAACATGCAAAGTCCTGCCAAAAAAATCGCCAGCAGAAAGGCGCACAGCCATGTTTTGTTGCGATAGTACTGAATCATCCTTCGATTTCCCCCTGTTAATAGAGATGATATGTAGTTTATGTCGTATTTAAGTGTATCATCTCCCTAGGGTATTTCTCATCAAAAAAATGTCGATTATTCATTGTTATAATAATAATTTGTGATCCATACCGCACTACTATTTTTCATTGCGAAATCCGTCACCAATCGGAGGCGGATCGATCCATTGCTCAGCTTAATGGATCACATTTGTAGTCTTAATGCAACCTACCACTTATTCCATTAATCTCCTTTTACTTCATTATTGATCGGAATTAATTCATACAAGGCACGAACATCACAACCGATGGAATCGGCGATCGATATGGCAATTTTGAGTGGCATCACTCTTTTGTTTTCAATAAAGTCGTAAACTCGTTCCGGTTTAAAAAGCAAGTCTTTTGCCAGCCATTCCGCTGACTTTCCGGATTCCATCAATCGTTCATTCAGTAAGCAACGTCCTAGTTCAAATTTCAAGAAGCGACGACCTCCCGCATAAGATAATACTTAACCTTAAGCGTTGTCCATTGCCAGCATGAATATACTTAATAAAGGGCCCCATAACGAAGGATTTCCCCATGCGTCTGGCCAATTTATTGGGCGAGTTCCATCGCCGGGCTATCGTATCCGTTAGTGAAGCATTTCCTGTTCTTAGAACACAATGATGAATTACATAAATACATCTTTATACCATAATCCCGCAAAGAAGATGATGCCAAATAAGCACATAAGAGCAAATAACGATAATATACCGACCACAGAAACCAAGAATACTTCTTTTGAGAGTTTCTTAATGGTTCATCCCTACCCATTCCGCTTAATTAGCCATTTGTTAGACACACTTATCTTGTAATCAGTTCTTCATCTTCATTCCTTTTCAGCTAACCTGCTCGAAACTTCAATGAATAGTAGAAAGTGTCCGGTTCCTTGAATTTCAATACATGTCCCTTATCGGTAATTTTTTTTCCGTCCCATGATAATGAAAATGAAAATGTGATCGGACTCTCTTCTCTCCAATCCGTTTCAATATGTACACCTAACCAATCTCTAATGTAATCAGGATCAGTTAATACGTTCCAAACAACTTTCTTACTTGCATTTATATCTCTGCAATACTTGTATCTTTGCTCGTTAGTTCAGCAAGAAAAAGCTCCACGTGGAAGCAGCCGACAAATGTTTGCCGGCTACATCTTGTGCTCAGTATATATTCGTCTGGCAGTGCCAAGCCGTGGTGGCCTGGCAGTTAACGAACGGGCGTGTAGCGGAGCACTACGACGCCGGAGCCGAAGGATTTGGTCTCGGTCAGCTTCAGATTCAGTCGATCACGAACTCCCCCCAATAATTGGGGGCCACGTCCGGCAACGATTGGCTGTACCAGGAAGTGATACTCATCCACCAAGCCCAGTTGTGCCAGGGTGGAACCGAGGCCGGGACCGCCGTTAACGACTAGGTTCCTTCCCTTCTGCCGTAAGCTGTGGCACCTCCTCGGAAACAAGCCCCTTCAACAAGAAAGAGTTCTGCCACGACACGTGATCCAGCGTCCGCGAGAAGACGTACTTGGGTTTCCGATCGAGCTTGCGTGCGAAGTCGACCAAGAACTGAGGTCCAAAAGCAGGCCCAGTTTCTCATGTATTGCTAATGTGCACAGTCCGGGCCAGACCGAATTCAACTTTTGTGATACGGAGGATAATGATTAAACAATTCTTCCCGTTAGCTTAATGAAATTGCATGAAACATAGTTAGATACTTATTGAATCGGTAATCGGCGCATGTTCTTGTCCTTTTCGGCAATCGGTACATCTTTATATGTGAAAACAAAAACGGCGGCCAAGCAGCCACCGTGTCTTATATTAATGGTCATGACTTCCCTTGCTTAACTCTTTCGAAACTTGGGATTCGGTGCCTGGTTCGACAATGACAAACTGCCCCATCATACCGCTATCCTCATGATACAACAAGTGACAGTGATACATGTACGGCGTATCGGGATCAGGATAGCTTCCAAAGTCGACGGCCAGTCTGACTGTAGTGCCATTCGGAATAAAGACCGTATCTTTTCTCCCACGCTCATATAATGGTGGAAATTCTCCATTTTTGTCCATTACGGTGAATGCTGCATCATGAATATGGAAGTTATGATCCCAACCCTTATTGGTGATCTGCCATATTTCACGTGCGCCAGCCGGAACAACCTCATCAATACGATTCATGTCCATTTCCTTGCCATTAATTGCAGATTTCGTTGTAAGTTCAAATTTTCGTACCTTTACATTTTCGGGCACATCGATGAGCGGCTCAGTGGTAAGGTGATTCGGGAGCTGCAACGAAGCCGATAAACTTGTATCCGCGATAATCTTTACGATATCAAACTCCCCATTCTCAATCCCGTCTTTTCCTGCAAAGCTGTGCAAGATCGTTTCTTCGCCAGCTTCAAACTCCACCACGATCTCAGTACGTTCACCCGGACTTAGCAACAAACGATCTAATAAAACGGGTTCGGGTAAAAGCCCGGCATCATTGCCGACCAGATAAAATGAACGATTATCCGAAAAGCCGATATTATAAGCTCTCGCATTCGAACCATTCAGTAATCTAAAACGAACCTGACTTGCAGTGATCTCCAGGTAAGGATCGTATGTCCCATTTACTAAGATTTGATTGCCTAACAATCCAAACGGAGTCATACTCATATTCTCGTTAAAAGAACCGTCGCCCTTAAATAATTTATCCTGGATGATAATCGGGATGTCGTTAACACCATATTCCGAAGGCAATTTTTTAGACTCCTCATCCTCAACGATAAATAATCCTGCAAGACCACGATAAACGTGCTGCGCTGTCTTCCCATGCAAGTGGGGATGATACCATGTAGTCGCGGCCGGCTGCTCGATTGTCCAATAAGGTTCCCAGGTTGCTCCTGCTTCGATCATCTGATGCGGTCCGCCGTCCATTACTGCTGGTAATCGCATCCCATGCCAATGCAAGGTTGAGCTTTCATTCAATTGATTGATCACATCGAAAGAAACTTGGTCGCCGCGCGAAACTCGGAGGGTCGGCCCTAAATAAGATCCGTTAATCCCCCAAGTGGGTGTCTGCTTGCCTTCCAAAAACTCAGTTGATCCTGACTGCATGGTTAAGGCAAAGTGTTTCTTACCCTCTGACTCCGTCATTGGCTCAAGTATTGGCGGAATTTGCAATGGATTCTTAAATTCGAGCTTACCGACGTTAGTGGTCGTATCCCCTTCACATCCGACTAAAGAAAATGCTGATAAAATGAGCAGCAGCGTGAGCAGTTGAAGGTGTTTTTTCATTTTGTATACTCGCTTTCCTCATCGTTGATGAAATCAATTTAAATTTTAATCATTTTTTTTATTGCTGTTGCAATCAACTCCTGAGCATAATCCCTAAATGGCATTGATAACAAGCACACTGACCACGGCAAAAGGATCCGTGCCAGGGCCCTGCAGCTAACCTGGAAGAATAGGTGATAGAATCGCATTGAGTACAATCATCCAGCGCAAAAAGTTCGGAAGCTTTCCCGTAAACGAAAGGAAGAGCATTAGAATCGGAAACAATTCAATAACCCGAACAAATGGCTTTGCCAGTATGACGAATCCATTAAAGAGCTCCGATGAACGTAACCGGAAACGTGTTCATTTGCCGCAACACAATCCGCACGATGAATTCAAAAAGTATAAACCCTCCTAACATGCCAACAACAAAAGTGAGAAACAGCGTTCCCTTCTTCATTCCTATGTCTCCCCTATGTCTCCTTTTATTCTCAATAGAACATGTGACTCGTTCATGTAATGATCATATTAGATGAATATTGTGAACTTATGACGAAAGGTTGCGGTACCTGTGAATTTTTAAAAAGATATTTCACGGGATCATTTCCCCTAAAGCCGCTACGTTGTCCCGGCTCCCCTATCGTAATATCGTAAAACGACAACAAAAAAGGCCAACCAGAAGATTCTGGCTAACCTGATAAACGAACCGCTAAAAAATAGCAACTTTCAATGGAACAATGTTTTTTGTCCTCCGACACATTTATATAACTTTCTTATTCGATGTGTCACCTACTCGAACTCATCTGTAGAAGATTTTGAAATGCAACTTTTTGCTCATTTTATTTTTTAAAGATGGATAAGAATATTGATAAGTTTCCCGAATGGGTCCCTAACAAAAAAACGTCGAACCCCCCATGGCTCCTCAGTTGGTCCATACTCAATTGGAATTCCTGCTTCTTTGATCCGAGTTAACGCGTCATCAAGATCATCAACCTCAATTGACAGATCAGGCACAGGTGCCCCAGAGCCTCCCTCTAATAGGAAACTAATCTGAGTGCCCATTTTCTCATGCGAACCGTATGTTGCAATAAATCCCATATCCATTAGTTGATCAAGTCCAAGTACTTCCCCGTAAAAATAAGAAGCTTTGGAAATGTCCTGCGTCTTAACATTTGCAACTATTCGTTTGATCTTCATTTTTCATCCTCCTAAAGTTTTAATATCAAAAATCGATTTCGCTCTATCCATGTAGACGATTGGGAAAATGGAATATAGACGTGAATTAATGTTTTTTAGCTTTTGCTTTATTATTGTTTATGGCAAATTTATAGGCTGTCCCCACAGGATCGCCTATAATTTTGCTTATTCTAATGAATTTTATTACAGATGCTGTCTACGCTAATCTATCCTTTCTTCATCTCCCTCATTATCAGCAACGCGTTCAAGAACAAGCCTAGCGAGATGACGGGATGTGCCGCTGCCGCAAATCCGATTTCTTCCGAGAAGACAGCCGTCGCGAAGATCAAAAGGATTAGGCCGATCAACACCAAACTCTTCATTTTAATGCCCTTGGGCAGTCTGGCCGGAAAAGACAATATAAACAACAATACGGGGATAGGCGCGAAGTACATGGCGAAATTACCGTGTATCCCCCATTGTGTCGAATCTACGAAGAGCGCGAATCCAGCCAAGAAGACCTGTACCGCGATGCAGATCGCAAAAAGCACGTTCAATATGCTAAAACCTAGCCGTGCGTATTGAGCGGAAGCTGGCAGCGAAGAGCGGGTTACGGTCATTTTTTGTACTTCCATTCTTTAATTCCTCCCTTAAACCAGCCTTTCGGAAACCGCCCGAATAAAGTAAGGGTACGGGTCCAATTGAAACTCCCCTTCTTTAGGATCGAGAATGGTCATTCGAATAGGATGAACTTCTGGAATCTTCATCGAAGGATACCATCCGATGGCCAAATCCCCCAGGATGAACATACCGTGCTCGTCACCGAGCATCTGAAACGTCTTTCCGTCCCCGATATAACGCGTGACGTCAAATCGAGAATCTAAGCGCTGAATGGCCTCCGATACGCTGCCGCGAAGCGGAAAACCGATCTCGCTGACATTCAGAATGGATTCGTGATCGAAAGGCTCTGTTGAAGCATTGTCCATTCGATGCCGGGCGATGAACTCCACCAGATTCCCCGAAGGATCTTCGAAATAGAAGGCATGGGCATCCGTCCCTTCGAAATAAGCGATATCTTCGTTTGCCTGGATCCCTGCGTATGGAAGCGGCTTAGCGGAAAGCACCTGACAGCCTTTGGCCAGAAGCCAGCTTTTCGCTTCGCGAATTTGGTTCTCTGGGATATTCATTGCCAAATGATAGGACGGCAGTATCCCTCCCTCCTCTTCGTGGACGAAAGTCAATCGCGTTTCTCCGGCAATGATCGTGACTGAATGTTCCGTTATATCTGCTAAAGCCAATCCAAGTCTTTCTGTGTAGAACACCTTCATTTCAGCTAACCGGGCTGTTCTCAGTTCCAATTCGATGATTCTCATCTTACTACCTCCTCCACATTCTTGAGTTTGTCAGGATTTGCAACTACATAGATGGAATGAATCCGACTGTCCGAAGCCTCGAACGAATAGACGTATGCAATGCGTCCATCAATCATCATGATTATTCCCGGGCTTCCGTTCACCGTAGTGATGATATAGGAATAGTCGCTGTCAGGACGCCCGAACCAATCCATCCATTGCATATAAAACGGAATGACTTGCGCCGCTCCGACGACGGGCTTCTGCGCGGCCGGCGCCTTGCCGCCTCCATCTGTATAATGGACGGCGTCAGGCGACAACAACTGCAACAGCCGGTTCGCATCCCCCGCGATCACGCTTTGGATGAATTGCCGCACTTGCGTCTCCGTAACGGTGCTCGTTGCTATGTCCAGCGGTTCATGGCGGATACCTTTCTTGGCCCGATGGAAAATTTGCCTGCAATTGAAACTGCTTTTCCCCACCATGCCTGCAATCTCGTCGTACGGATATTGAAATATTTCCCGCAGGAGGAACACGGCCCGCTCAACCGCGCTTAGCTGTTGCAGAAGCATCAAATAGGCCGTTGAGATCGTTTCCTTTTGTTGATAAATTTCAGAGGGGTCCAAGCTTGCGTCTTCAAGTTGCACGAGCGGCTCCGGCAACCAAGTCCCCACGTAAACTTCCCGTTGTTTCGCGGACGACTGCAACAGGTTCAGACAACGGTTCGTTACGATTTTGCACAAGTATGCCTTTACGTTCCGGATATTTGCGTCCGAAGGCAGTTGGTTCATCGCCAGGAAAGCATCCTGCACGATGTCTTCCGCATCCATAACGCTTCCCAGCATTCGATAGGCCAGTGAGAACAATAACGTCCGATAAGTTTGATATAGTTGTTCCGTGTCCATACAGACCTCCTTTCCGAATATATCGTCTGTTTAGTGCGCAAGAATATGGAGTGTAGCTCGCTTCGCGCTTGCTGCCGCCCCGCCTGCCAAATATTCACCGTGCGACACCCAATCTCCAGCCACGTATAAGCCCTTGATCTGAGGAACGGCAGGCCCCGGATTCTCGACCCGCTTCATATGTGGGAAGTCATGAACGACCGTCATCTTGGGCAAATACTGCTCCGCCACCACTTCCCGTCTCCAACCGGGATGAACGAGATCCATGGCTTGTTCAAGTTGTCTGCGGTCTTCTTGCGCCTTGCTTCCTTGCACTTGGAACTTGATCATTTGAAACACTTGAACATCATCGTTCTCGCTGAGTTCCAGCCCTTTGATTCGTGATGAGTTGATCATAAGGACCGGTAGATCGATGCCGTAGACGAATTGGTGCTGAGGCGCGGGAAGTCGGCGGAGACCAATATCCAAGCAAGCGGCCGTGATCGGAATGGCCTGCTGCTCCCACGTCCGCAGCGAAGTCAGTTCGGCTGATGGAACCAGCCTGCTTGATATCTTCGGCGATGTCGTCAGGATCACGTAAGGAGTCTCAATCGTTTCGTCATTCTCGCATCGAACTCGCTGCACCCGTCCGTCATCATGCTCAACGGCATTGACTTTCCTGCCTGTAACCAAGACAACGCCGAGCCGACGTGCTTCCGAACACATTTCCTCGATCAGGGATCCCCAGCCTTTCTTCAAATAATACACTCCAGTGATGGAACGCTGCATCTGTCTGAACAAGGGTCCCGCCACTTGTAAATCCGGAGCTTGCACATATGTTCCTCCTCGGGCCAGTACGTACAGAAGATGACGTACCATCGGGCTTCCCACGTGCTGTTCCATCCAGTCTCGCAGACTCATGTGTGGAATCGCGGCCGTGTCAAGCTTGAGGATCTTCATGAGGATAGCTCCGAACCTGTATTTGTCCGCAGCCGATAACAAGGGAGTCTTAAGCAGCGAACGGACCGCAGCCGGAAAAGGGTGCACCTGCTCTTTCCAGATTCCGTACGGGGTGAACTCGTCGACTTTTCGAAAAATATCCGGATTTACGTTCAATTCCCGGAAAATGTCGTACGCATCCCCGGCATAGAGTGCATGCGAACCCAAATTGAAGCGTATTCCGTCCTTCTTGTTTGTGATCGCCCTTCCCCCCATCTGATTCTGACTTTCCAAAACGACGACGCGTTTTCCTCCTCTTGCTAAATAAAGAGCTGCGGTCAGTCCGGCAATACCTCCACCAACAACGACCACATCATACTTTGCAATCATTCGAAGAAACCTCCTTCATGCGCTCTCATTAAACAAGACAGGAAGGAGGCCGAAAATGTGACAAAATAAAAACGGCGATGCAGTAAAAAGAGCAACCCGAATAACGCTCCCATTTAGTTACAAGAAAATATTTTAATTTAAAGAAAAAAGCCGCATATTATGCGACTTTCAAAGTATTTCATGTTATTGCCGCGCTCGTCCTCAATGTAACCGTCCAAAGATACGTTAGCAGCATAGATCAGTTTAGCCATTTCAATAACTCCCTCCAATTTTCAGTTTCCAACGAGACCAAGGCCTGCCCCTCTGAATTTGAATAAAGAAATATCCATTTCGATATTAACACATATTGGAAGTGTTCTGCCCGTTAAAACTTAACCAAGCGACTTTCTCGCACTGCCTTTTTTAATGGATTACGGCCTGCCGTGTTCATTATTATTTTCGCCTATTCTCGGACCTACCCGTTGGAGCAACTGATACATAATGCTGCGATTCATTCGGCCAGTTCAGATTCTCTAGTGTGTAATACCTCTTCCATTCAAAGCTAAAAATGGGACCTAACTAATGGAAAACAATGCAAAAGACAAGTCTTCCTATTTTTTTTTATCCCTATATTATTTAGGTTAGGAGAGTGATGACAGATGGAAACATTAGCAGTGTGGAAAGAGTTCCTTCGTCCGTATGATAGTTCAAACGATTATGTTAAAGAAATTATCAAAACTGGTCGTCATTTAAGTCGATCTGGAGCAGTCTACAATTATAGCCATGATGAAAAATCAATTCAAGCAAGTGTTGCTGGTAAAAGCGGTGGACATGAAGTGAAAATTCAAGAGTTAAAATACAGTTGTACATGCTCTGTAGCTTCGTTTTGTGAACATATAACGGCTACCTTTTTTTATACAGAACGTATGCAAAATCCCGGACAGTTAGGCGAATTATTTGATTATTGGAAGACGATCGAAAAAAGAAGCGTATCTTCAGATCGCGCGGAAAATCCATTATATAGTGACCAAATGAAGGCTATCAAAAAAAGAAAGACTCCTTTAAAGAAGACTACTGAGCTAACCTGTACATTACGACAATATCAATTAGAGGGTGCTGAATGGTTAGTACATTTAAATAAACATAAAATCGGAGCTTTATTAGCAGATGATATGGGATTAGGAAAAACCATTCAAACCATCGCTTTCTTTAATGAAGTACGTCACATACAAAAAATTTCATTAATTGTTGTACCTACTTCATTAATAGCTAATTGGGAAAAAGAAATCAGTAAATTCGCTCCCAATATTAAAGTCCACATTCACTATGGAACCGAAAGGGAAAAAGATAGCTTCAAAATGTATATAGATAAATTCGATATAATCTTAACAACTTATAGCACACTTACAAATGACCATATTCTCTTCAAGAACATGAATTGGCATATTATTTGTTTGGATGAAGCTCAGCATATAAAAGATGTCCAAACAAAAAGATCCAATATTATACGCTCTTTGAACTGTGAGGGTAAAGTTGCCTTAAGTGGGACTCCTATTGAAAATCGTCTAATGGAGTTATGGTCACTTGTTGAGTTTTTAAATCCAAAGTTTCTGGGTACAGAAGCAGTATTTAAGCAGCTATATGTCCAACCAATCGAACGTGAGCATAATCAAGAAAAGACACAACAGTTACAACAACTCATTCAGCCTTTCATTCTAAGGAGAACAAAAAGGGATGAAAAAATAAAAGGTGATCTACCTGAGAAAATAGAACAAAAGCAATACTGCTCATTAACTGATGAACAAGAAGAGTTATACAAAAAATTGGTGCATGAAGTAAAAGAAGAAGCAAAGAAGTTAACGAGGAAAACACGGAAGCCATATATGATGACTATGATTGGAAAATTAAAGCAATTGTGTAATCATCCTGGATTATACTTAAAAGAAGAAAACATAACGAAAATCGCAGAACGTTCTAATAAAGTAGTCCTAGTTGATGAACTGATTAGTACTATTCTTGAGGCAGATGAAAGTGTAATTCTTTTTACTCAGTATGTAAAAATGGGAGAGTTACTACAGCAACATTTAACTGAAAGATTTGATGTCCATGTTCTATTCTTGAACGGTAGTACCTTACAAAAGGAACGGACGAAGATGGTGGATGATTTCCAAAGCAAAAAAACACCTATTTTTATTCTTTCATTGAAAGCTGGAGGAACAGGTTTGAACCTAACAGCAGCTAACCATGTTATACATTTTGATCGTTGGTGGAACCCAGCAGTTGAAAATCAAGCCACCGACCGTGTACACCGCATAGGACAAGAAAACTTTGTACAAGTCCATAAACTAATTACTATCAATACATTAGAAGAAAAAATTGATAACATCTTAAGTTATAAACAAGAATTGAGTGAATCCATGTTATCATCTTCGGGTACAAATTCGATCTTTGAGGAAGTTATTGATAATTTAATTTAATTTAATTTATCTGAATGAACATATCCGATGAAATACTATAGGGGTACTTTTTATCTCAAGTACGATCAGGCGCGAACTAGTAAGGATGGGTTTAAATTTTTAGCGCTATTTCGTTAGACACAGGGTGGTAAACCGTATCTTATTCTCAAATATCATGGCTGCACTAACCTACCCCTTTAGTTGAGAAAAGACTGCCGCCCTTGCGATGTATTTTTTATTGTCCGGAGTCACCGCTTCGCTTCAACGTTTTCAGCGCAGGATGAACCGAGCGTTCGCTCGCTATCCAAAAACAATAATTTTCATTGCTCTTTCCTCCTCAAACTTAGCATCACTTCAAACTGATGTTAAGAACCCACTTCAAAGTAGGGTACTTACTTAAAAGCAAGCATCAAAAAAAGCTGCCCGAATTCCCGTGGCAGCTTTTGCTTTCAGTGGATTGTAATTGTATACAAGTTCATTGAACCATGTTTATGATACGGACTCTTCATATTTCCGCTTATTATGATTTTCTCCCCAAGCACACATGACTTCTGCTACCGGAATCAATGTTCTGCCGTATTCGCTAAGAGAATATTCTACCTTGGGAGGGATCGCAGAGTAGACCGTTCGATCGACGATACCCTCCCATTCTAAATCTCGGAGATGTTGTGAAAGCATTTTTTGTGAAACATCAGGTATAAGCTTTTCCAGATCGTTGAACCTCTTCTTGGATTCAATCAAATGCCATAAAATCATGGGCTTCCATTTGCCAGCTTAAACATGAATGAGTGTCTCAACTGGACATTCACGCCATTTCCAAATATGTAGCAATTGTATTTTGGTGTTTTGTGATGATGTTGATAGGGAGCAATCAAGGATTAACTGACGGTAAGGTCTTTGGCTCCGTTCATTACTAAGGGCATAGTTTGTTTAACGAATGATTCCGCACTTATTAGACGCCCCTCATTGTTCCAAACGTAAGCCGCCCCATACATCCCCCAACTTAACATGATAGAAGCTGTATTTATTAAGAATTGCGAGTTTGGACTCGATTGCATCTTGTCTTTGTCTATAAAGGAAAGAAGTATCGTTTGAATTTTTTCCTTTATTTGAATTTCGAATACAGCTCCAAGCGATGTATACCTTCTTTTGCACATAGTGCTTAGATCTTTGTGAAAATCGCATACACCCAGAAAAATACTCTGAATGGTTTCTTCATTTAATACTTCGTGACCGCTTATTCTACTATTTATGATTTTCATAAAGGATTCCATTAGTCTGGCCTCTAGAATTTCGAATTTATCTACAAAGTGCGCATAAAAAGTCGCTCTGTTAACAGTAGCCCGCTCTGCAATATCCTTAACGGTTATCGATTCAAAGTCCTTATCTTGAATTAATGAAGCAAAAGCGTCTTGAAGCAGTCGCCGTGTACGTATCACTCGAGGATCAGCTTCATTCTTTTTAATTGTCATGGTTAAGATCTCCCCTAATAAAACGACATTATAGAAATGGTGTTGTCTATACAACGGTTTATGGTTATTGATGATTGCGCACCATTCGGTTGATATTATAGCATATAAATACAACATGTGTTGTTCAAACAACTACTGTTGTATTGCAATGCAGAATGCCACTTTTCTAAAAGGAGGAGAGAACCCACGTCGGTTTCACTAACGTCAGTAACGATGGAGCACCAACTTTCTTTTGATGTTATTCGAGAACACCGGTCAGTTCGGATCCCGAGATCAAGATTTCGCGGGAGGAATTGACCGAAACATTTCGGTACTCGGAGATTTGGAGCGTTATAAATTGGCCGAGAAAATTTACTAAATGGCGGTCCATGCGGGTCACATGCCTGCAGAGGCGGCGAAATCGTTCGTGGAATGCTATAGGAGTCAGTCAACAAGCTGGGGGCTCCTTTGATTTGATGATTACAATAAACCAATATATGAGTATATGCTCAAATAGTGGCATAGTCCTGATTTTCTATATTTTACCAAACCTAACGTCATAATGCTTTGTTTTTATATTTCGATATTATTTTTAAAAACATGGTTGTTATTTAAAACACATCAGGAGAGTGAATTATGAAGAGTATATGGAAAGTTTACGTTCTAGCCTTGATCAGCTTTTTAGTTGGAACATCCAATTACATCATTTCCGGTATATTGGACCGGATCGCAGAGACGTTGGGAACAAGCGTCGCGACAGCAGGCCAGCTCATTACGGTCTATTCCCTGGCCTATGCGGTCGGCACGCCTATTTTGATGGCGCTGACGGCCAAAATGGACCGGCGTAAGCTCCTCCTTTATTCGCTTAGCCTCTTTATTGCCGCAAATCTACTTACATTTATATTGTCCGGCTTCGGTCTCTTCATTACCGCCAGAATTATTACGGCGTTAGGCGCCGGGGTGGTCACCGTTAACGCGCTCAGCATTGCCGCCAAAATCGCTCCGCCAGGCAAGCAGGCCAGCGCCATCGCCAACGTCACCATGGGCATCACCGCATCGCTCATCATCGGCGTCCCGCTCGGCAGAATGGTAGCCTCGGCTTTTGGCTGGAAAGCGGTATTTCTGGCCATCGCAATTGTCGGGGTCATCGCCATGCTTGTCATTGCTGCGGTTTTTCCACGGATGCAGGGCGACAAGCCTGTCCCTTTGATCAAACAATTTGCTTTGTTAAAAAAACCTCAGGTTTTGGTTGCTTTAGCGATTACTTTTTTCTGGTTGGGAGGATATTCCCTCGCCTATACTTACATATCCCCTTTTCTGCTAGAGGTGACTCTTTTAAATGAATCTTTGATTAGCGCAGCTCTGTTCGTGTTCGGCGTTGCCAGTTTGATTGGCTCGAAAGTCGGCGGCTACACCGCGGATAAACGGGGCATCAAATACACGCTCGTTTCAGGGATGGTGCTTCACGTCATTTCGTTGATTTTGCTATCCTTAGTCGGACAGTCGGTCATTGCCGTGTTCGCCATTTTGATCCTCTGGTCTTTTGCTGCCTGGTCATCCGCTCCGGCGCAGCAATTTAACCTGGTTTCGCTTGTTCCTGAATCCTCGGGCGTCATGCTGAGCTTGAACAGTTCCATGATGCAGCTTGCCATGGCTGTCGGCGCAGGAATCGGCGGGCTGATCGTTAACCGTGTTTCTTTGGCATCCATTACCTGGTTCGCTGCACTCGGCGTAGTCATCGCCATCATTGCCGCGTTTGTATTGTCCAGCATGGCATCACGGCATTCGGCGGAGCAGTCAGCGGATTAAGGGTATGCTAAACATGGAATATTTGTTAAAGGACTCTACTCACTAGGTTGATCTCTCGGATCTTATTCATTCTTAACAAAAAAGGAGACTGCAAATGAACTGCACCCCAATTGTTGTACGCAACAATGCGGTGTGGTTTCTTGTTGTTTAGGAAAATGGGCCGAGGTCTCGAAAACTTCAGATATGATGCATGCATCGTCATTACGGGTGATTATTCAATAGATGGTTCCATGGAAGAAATACCTGGCCCGTCCCTCCGCTGCACCAGCGTTTTCTTTTCCTTCTATTCTCCACTCCCTTTGAGTAAATCCTAAAAGTTTAAACACTCGTTCACTAATGATTTCAGCGACAGATTTTCCTGTAGCTTTCTTAATAATCTCAACCAAAACCTCAGGTTTTTTCCCTTCAAATGATATGTACCTTCTACAAACTTACGTACTACTACCTTAATAAAAAGCCCGATACATCAGGCTTTTGAATATTTTTATATGTAGACACTTTTGTATCATTAGACACTGGTTTATAAAATTTAATCGAATCGGTAATTGGACCATGTTCTTGTCCTTTTGGGCAATCATACAAGTCCTTGTCCTCGAATCGGGATAAGAACTTGTACCCATAAAACAAAAAAGCCGCTAAAATAGCGACTTCAAGCGGAATATGTTCTTGTTCCTCGATAACATCTAAATTCATCTGGCCAACTCTCGTATCGTATTATGGCTCAATAATTTGTCTGCCCACATTCACATCGTCTACCTTCCATTGGTTATCAACAAATTTATAGAATACATAACGATCAACGAGTTCAAGATTACTAGGACCACTTTCAAAGTAAGCCGATTGGTGCATTCTCGCCGCGGTGGTACTGCTATAGGTAATATCGGCCTTTTTTGTTAGTATGGCGTTATTGTTAATGCCATTGCTTCGAATAATCTTGTTTATAAATGAGTCCGCGAAATAAGGCTTGAAATGTGTTCGAATTTGCGAATAGCTTGAGAGATCGGTGGCTTCATTTATCTTTTCATTAAGTACATTTATTCTCTCTTGACTCATTCTCCAAGGCTTCTGCGGCTCTGTATGGATAAAGACCTGTTGCAGACCGATTGTAATGGTTGCTTTTCGTTCTTGTTCGGACCACAGCGCTGTTCCTCCAAAAGCTTCAGCAAAAATACGTGCGGGTACATAAGTTGTTCCATTATCGATTTTTGCTGGCACATCAAGGCTGAAAGCAGCGTTATTTAATAAAGCTGTGCGAGAATTAACACGCAGCAATAGCTCTCGTTTGCCACGAATAATCGTAATGCTTTTTTTTGCCTGGTTCCAAGTTACTTCTGAATTGAATCTCTCTGAAACAGCACGTAATGGAATCAGCATCCGTCCATTTTCAATTTTTCCATTGTCAACCGTATTCGAAAAATTACTCGCGAAGCTTATCTCTGGATTACCGATTAGTAAGGTACACACTAAAGAGAGTGTTAGTGCGATGATTGTTTTTTTTCATAGATGATTCCTCCAACGGTTCCATTATTTTCTTGACCCTAGCTCAATTCTTGTCCTCCAGAATTCCTTGCGATACGCTCCCTTCAGTTAGATAAACGCAATCTTAATGGATAATGTTTTTGTTTTTCATGATAGAAACCTCCCTCATCATTTGGAGAAGTCTGAGTAGCACTTTTTTGTGATTTTTTGTATTTGTCGAATATCGCGCTTCTCCTTTCGCATCAAAATCCATCCGCGACTCCCTGCGGCGGCTCTGCTGTCCGCTTGCGGTATTCCTTGGGCGAGAGCCCTGCTACTTTGTTGAACATATGCGTGAAGTAATTGGAATCGTTAAAACCGATGGCTTGGGCGATTTCGAAAATTTTCATATCGGTGCTTTTGAGCAGGATCTTCGCTTTCTGCACGCGCAGGTTTTGGATATAGCCGGTGACGCTTTCGCCAGTTTCTTTCTTGAACAGGTTGCTGAAGTAGCTGGGGTTGAGATGAACATGCGCCGCCACCTTAGCCAATCCGCATTCGTCCATATATTTCTCTTCGATAAACCGGATGGCTTGCTTGACCGGATTATCTTTTTTGCCGGCAAGCCAGTTGTTATGGGAGAGTAGGAATTCATGGATGTATCCCTGCAGCCAAGCCACAATCTCTTCGGGCGTCTCGCATTTGTAGACGGAACCCCACTCGATGGAACGTGCGGCCATCCGCCATACAGGAAACTGTACTTGCACCAGCCGGAGAAGGGCCGTGGCCAGGAGCAGGGCTTCGATTTTAGCGGTTTGCAGGGGCATACTACTGATCCGCACCTCTTGATCTAGAAGCTCCTTGTTCAAACGGCCATTGTCTCCCGACATAAGCCAAGATACGATTTCCTTCTCCTTTTCGTAAAGTGCCGTCTGGTTAAGTAAAGATTCATAGGCAGTACTGCGCTCAGAGGCCGCCTCTCGGCCCAGCCCGCTGCAATACCGCTCGTAAGCCTGACGCAGGTCCTCCGCCATGCGGCATCGTCCTTGTCCGCAGCAGGCAAGCGCCAGTTTCAGATACTGCTGAATCGAATCGGTGAGGATCTGCAACCAGGAAGAAGGCATTTCCGGCCGGGAATCCGTCCTGTCCACCAATAAAGCCCATTCCGATGAACTCAAGGAAAAAAAACGGAAGCCTCCGCCATACCATTTATGCAAATGCTCCCTGACAATGTTGCCGAGAGCAAACTGCAATAGCGGCATATCCTGGGCGGAATAATGTTTTTCTGAGGAAATATAGGTAGGGATGCTAAGAAAGTAAAGCTCGCATTCCTTCATCCGTCCGAGCAAAGCCTCCACCTCTCCGTTGTTGCAGGACATGCCCATAATCGCTGAGCGAAGCTGGCTGTCCTCATGCTGGCGCTTCCAATCCTCCACCAGCCGCCCGGACTGATTCTCTTCGATCAGCCGTACATAGGTCCGATCGAGCATGTTTAATATATCCGCTTCTACGCAAGGTTTCGTGATAAAGTCCAGCACTCCAAACTTGAGGGCGGACTGGGCGTAAGCAAAATCTTTGAATCCCGTGATGATCACAATCTTGGTCCCCCAGCCTCGAGCCTTGATTTCCTCGGCCAGTTCGAGCCCATCCATATGGGGCATGCGGATATCGGTTAACAGCAAATCCGGGATGCATTGCTCCATCGAAGACAGAGCGGCCAGGCCATTTGCCGCTTCTCCCGCCACCACCCACTCGGCGGACCGTTTCCCGGCCAGCTTGAGCAATCCTTTGCGAAAATTCGGTTGATCCTCGGCGATAAACAGCTTGGCTTTCATCCATTTCCCTCCTAAAAGTTTTGTGAGCGTTACCTCATGATAAGCTTCGAGCAAAACTCGCTTCGAAAGCATAGGCTTAGTACTCTTGCGGGATCGTCTGAATGGGAAGCTTGATGTGAACGGTCGTTCCTTTTCCCTTGACGCTGGAAATCTCTACTCCGTAAGGAGCCCCATACACCAGTTCAATGCGTCGCAGCACGCTTTTAAAGCCAATTCCCGTTTTGTTGTTCTCAGACAGCGCATCCTCAGCTTCCTTCAAAGCATATAAAGTGCTGTCATCCATGCCGCAGCCGTTGTCAGCCACCTCGATATGCAACGCTCCATCCCGTAAAGCCGCCTTCACCCTGAGCACCCGGTCTTCATCCATATTTCGGAAGGCATGCACAAAAACATTTTCCACCACCGGCAGCAGCAGGCATCTCATCATCCGCAGACCCAGAAGCGATTCTTCGGCCTGAATGATCGTTTCAATCTGGCCGGTAAACAATTCGGTCTGAATCTTAATGTAATTCCGTATCTGCTGCAGTTCTTCTCCCAGCGTCGTATCGGTCTTGACGGATTTAAGCGAATACTTCAGCATCTCCGAGATGGCGTTGATCAGTAGAGCCGCCTCCGCCTGGTCGTCGTTATACAGCTTCCAATACAGTTCATTGAACAGGTTATGCAGATAATGAGGGTTCAATTGCGCCTGAATGGCTTTTAATTCCGATTCCCGCTGGCTGATCTGGGCCAGATACACTTTGTTGATCAGAGTGCTTACTTGCTCCGCCATGCTGTTGAAGCTCTCACCGATGAACCCGAGCTCATCGCCGGAACGGACGCTAATCCGAGCCGAGAAATCCCCCGAACGCAATTTGCGCAGCCCCCGCAGCAAATCAGCCAGTGGCTTCAGCAAGGTTCTGGTAGAAATCGTAATCAGCAGTGCGCTAAGAAGCACGACGCCAATTCCGGCAATAACAAAGATATGGATGATGTCTTTGTTTTTGCGTTGAATTTCCTCCAGAGAAACCCCTCCATATAACGTGAAGCCTGCCGGTTCCAGACGATGGCGGACAAATAAATAGGTGACCCCACTCATCTTGACATATTGGGGATCGCCGGCTTCGATCAAGCGCATGAGTTGTTCCGTCTCCTCCTGATTCATATTGGCGTAGAGCAGTCCCTCCAGAGGTTCCAGCAGCAGTACCTTACCGTTGCCGTTCTCCGTAAGATCCCGCAGCACTTTGGACACCAGTCTTTCCTCCATGACCACCACCATGGTTCCGTACGGGATCAGCTTATCATTGAGCATCCGTCTGGCGGCAATTAGCACCGTCCGGCGTCCGCCGGGATCGACACTACTAGGCAGACTGGCCCGTCCCCAGACCAAGTTCCCCCGATGCGATTCCAGCTTGCCCATCAACATGGCCATTTCTTCAGGTCCGGGTTCCCCTGACGCCCCATTTTGGGAGCGAATAGCCAAATCTCCATTTTCATTGAACAGAAAGATGGAACGAATCGACGGCGTATCCACTTGCAGCGTGATCAGCTGCTCCTCCACGTACTTACGGTTCTTGTATTGCGTATAGAGATCCCCTCCGGGATCAAGGCTCTCTGTGACGAACATTTCTATAGAAGGGTTCAGTATAATGGATTGGGATACCCGGCTTACCTCTTGGAAGGTGAGTTCCAATCGGGCCAAAGCCTGTTCATTGGCAATGGAGAACTGCTTGCTGATCTCGTCCTCCATCAATTGGACATTTAAGCGGTAGACCAGCCACCCCGCTAATGCAAATGCTAATGTGACCATACACGAGAGCAGTACAATCAGCTTCAACTTGAAGCTGCCCTTCATTTCTCCGGCAATTCTCCCCGGCCAACTTATCGGATTCAGTCTGGCTCCCTCCCCCAAACGATGATGTAATCCGATTGTAATCCCTTTCATCCTGAATTAAAACAAAACTTGGCCCGGCTTCTACCGGACCAAGTCCTTATTCTATTCCCAGTGCTCCGTCCGAACTTTACTTTAGTTGGGAGCGGACCATTTCCAGTACATCATCGCCCAGGAAGGCCGTGTCTTTATTTTCTTGATACCACGTATTCATGTATTCCTCAATCTGCTTGCCGCCGCCTTTCTCCCAGGCTGCTTTAGCATCCGCAATAGCCTGCTCGGCCGTATATTTGGACCCGCCTATGATTCCTTTGACAATGATGTCGCTCACTTCTTTGTTCACGTTGGTACTGATAACCACCAAGTCGCTTGTCAGAACCGGCATATGCTCGTAGTGACTCAGAGCGGGATATTTGGCATCCGGATTGAGCAAGAACTGGTCCGCTTGCTTCATCATTTCCAGCCCCGCCTTCTGATCCGGATCCTCCACATTAAATGCCGATACGGAGGTCAAAAATTCATTTTGGGGAAGTGAATAGAACATCGTGTAGTCCGCGGCCCAATCCACTTCCTTCGTATTCTTGTCGGGATCAATCACGATGGGCGCACCGTCCGCTGACTTGTTCCAATGTTCTCCTTCCAGCCCCTTTCTCAATGTCAGCGCTGTATCCGGCTGGAGCATAAAGTTGATGTATTCCATCACAGCCTTGGGATTTTTGGCTGCGGCGTTAACCACGGTTGTCATCTGAATCGGGTTGGTCACGTGATGGGTAAACTGTCCCATAGGGGACTCAGGCTGCATCATCGGCGCAATTTCCGCATCCGGGACCATCTTTCTGATGGTCTTGATATCGGTGACCGTACTCTCAAACCAGTTGTTGATTTGCGGAGGAAGGAATACGCCTACCTTGCCATTCAAATAATCCTTCTTAGCTTTGGAGCCATTCGTGTCTGCCAGGTAATCCGGGTCGATCAGTCTTTCGTCGAACAATCTTTTCTTGAATTTCGTCGCCTCCAGCGTATTATCCCAGCTGCGGATGATTTTGTCGTCAGCCGAGATGGCCCAACCGCTCGAGCCGAACATGGAATCCACCATGCCTCCGGAGGTATAGCTTATATTCGTTCCGTACGTATCCTTCTTGCCGTTGCCGTCAGGATCTTGCTCTACAAAAGCCTTCAAGACTGTAATCAGCTCTTCGGTCGTCTTCGGCACCTCCAGGTTCAGTTTTTTCAACCAATCCACCCGGATAAACGCCACGCTTTGCAGATGGGGCTCGTTAATTTTGCCGATTTCGTAAAGCTTGCCATCCGGCTTGGTGCCCACCTCGCGCAGCTGGGGATACTTCTCCAGCAATTTTTCATATTCAGGGGCATACTGCAAATAATCGTCCAGTGGCAGCAGTTGCTTCTGCTGATATAGGGAATCCCGGAAGCCCGTATCATAATCATTGACCATATCCGGTGCGCTGCCGGATGCGAACATCACATTTAGCTTCTGAGTCGATTCCGACCGGAGCACGGGTACAAACTTGGCCCCCACCGGAGAATGTTCATTAATCCATTTGGTCCAGCGATTCTCCTCCACGGTTCCCTCCGCGGCCGGGATATTGCCTCTGTCATAGTTTGACACGGTAATGACGGGTTTATCTCCGCTTCCCTCCCCTTCTTTTGGCTGGCTGCAGCCGGCAGCCCCCACCGTCAACACGATAGCCAATACTGCGGATGACCAGACCCTTTTGTTCCACTTGGATGTTTGTTTTAACATTTACAAGCTCCTCTCGACCCATGATCTATAATGAATGGATGTGTTTCCGCTAACCTTTAATGGAACCAAGCATAATCCCTTGAACGAAATACTTTTGCAAAAACGGATATACCACCAGCATCGGCACCACCATCACCATTACACCTACCGCCTTCAGTTTCTCGGAGATTAACTCCTGCTGCTGCATGATATCCATCGCCATCATGTTGTCCATGCTCTGAATCTGCAGCATGCTCTGGACAATGACCGTGAGATTCTGCAGTTCCGTCCGATTGATGTAAAGAATGACATTCATGAACATGTTCCAGTAACCAACGCCGTAGAATAACGTCAATGTGGCCAGCATGGGCAGAGATAAAGGCAAAATAATGCGCAAAAGCAGATGCGTCTCTCCGCAGCCATCAATCTGAGCCGATTCCGTCACTTCACTCGGAATGTTTTCAAAGAAGCTTTTCATGATTAACATGTTATAGGTACTGATCAGCCCAACGAACCATAAGGACCAATACGTGTTCGTCAAATGCAGATTGTTCATCACCAGATAAGTAGGAATCATGCCGCCGCTGAACAACATCGTAAACAGCGCGGCCGTTGTGAGCGGCTTGCGGGCATACAGATAGCGGCGGGACAAAGGATACGCCGTCAGAACCGTAGTCAGCATGCTAAGCGCCGTTCCGCCCAATGTGATGATGACGCTGTTGCCAAACGCCCGCAAGGCTGGCGTGTTCTGAAAAAAATATTTGTAAGCGGTGAAATCAAGGCCCACCGGCCAGAACAAGACTTGTCCCAGATCCACTGCCTGCCCTTCGCTTATGGACAAAGTGATCAAATGCAGGAAAGGCAGGATGCAGGTGAGTGCAATGATAATTAAAACTGTGTGAACGAAGACCGAAAAAACCCTTCCGCTAGCCGACTCTCTCAATGCAGTTCCCCTCCCTAAAAGTTTTGTGAGCCTTGCTTTCCGGATAAGCTTCGTACAAAACTCGCTTCGGAAGCATGGGCTAGAATAATCCCTGGTCGAATTTCCTGGCCAGTGCGTTAGCCGACAACAGCAGCACCAAGCCGACAATGGACTCGAATAGACCCATGGCCGTGGTCAGACTGAATTGGGCCTTCTGCAGCCCCACTTTGTACACATAGGTGCTGATGACCTCGGCTTTTTCCAGGACTGTGGGATTCTGCAAGTTGTAAACCTGATCGAACCCTACCTCCATCAAGCGACCCATGCCCAGGATCAGCAGAAGGATAATCGTAGGACGGAGGCCCGGCAGCGTAATATGCCAGATCTGTCTCAGCTTACCCGCACCGTCCAAGGCGGTGGATTCGTACAAGCTGGGATCAATGGACGAAAGGGCGGCGAGATAGATAATGGCACCGAACCCCATTTCCTTCCACATCCCGGAGCCGATAAAGATCGTAACCCAGGATTCGATGCGGTACAGAAACGGCACCGGCTCCATTCCCCATTGCTCCAGCAGCTTGTTAACGGTGCCGCCGTCGATCGAAAACAAGGTGAGAACCAGCCCTGCTACGATGACCCATGACAGAAAGTGGGGAAGATAAATAATCGTTTGAATCCAGCGCTTCAGCCATCTTTTTCGAACCTCATTCAGCGCGATGGCGATAATGATCGGCGCGGGAAAACCGAAGATCAGATTCAGAATACTTAAGGAGAGGGTATTCCAGATGATCTGCAGCGTAGCGTCGGACTGAAATAAAATCTTGAAATACTTGAGTCCCACCCAAGGGCTGGACAAAATGCCATCGCGGAAATTGTAATCCTTGAAAGCGATCACAAGCCCGCCCATAGGAAAATACCGGAATATCACGTAATACAGGATCCCCGGTACGAGCATGAGGAACAGCGGAATATTCTGCCGAAACCTCTTGGTCTCGTAAAAGGCTTGTTTGGCCATCGGCACACTGTCCGTTTCGGCGGTCGCAGGTGTTGTTGGCATGTTCTAACCTTCTTTCTTGGTTAATTACTTTTCGATGATGTTTATACTGTATCGCAGTCCCTCCGGTGCATACCTTAAGAATCTCTAGGTTTTTCTATAGATTTTTTTGTTTTTCGCGTACAGAAAAAAAAAGGACGCGTATTCGCTCGCGTCCTTTTTTGGCGCTTCCCTTTCCCGTTTGCGTTAGCTTTTCATTTAGACGCCAGGGCTTGATACTTCCTTCTCATTATTGCCGGGACAACAAGAAGCGTGCGTCCCTAAGTAAATAATTTGCCGCATCGTTCGATATGTGTTTTCCTTTTTGCGCCTGCACCTCGTTAACAAAACTGTTCAAATTGCCGTTCTCCAATTTTTTCTGCAGGCTATTGGCAATTCCGGCATTATCGATCTCCTTGCTCTCGGCAAAACGCGTCACTAATGCCTTTAGCGAATGGATATTTGCTACGGTATAGAACACAACGGTTTTATTGCCTGAGTTGCCGGCTAGATCAACTGAAGACACCACAAGCTCATGCCTTCCTAGCGGCAATGAAAAGAGTGGGATCGTGGTGCCGATCGGATAGGAATACGTATCCAGCGTCACCGTCGTCTTGCTGTTGTCGACCCCTGATGCCGTATCCAGCGTAGTCACTAAAGGGGTCAAATCCTCGCTATCTTCATAGGTGCCGCCATCTCCAGGAATGACAACTTCTATAGTCGGGTCTTTCGTATCCAGCTTAAAGCTGACGGCTTTCGCCATCTCCTCATTCCCTGCTGGATCAACCGAACGATAGGTAACTGTGTAAGTGCCGTCTTGGCTGAATGTGATTGGTGCCGTATAGGTTTGCCAAGTTGTCCCGCCGTCCAGACTGTAGTCGGTTTTTGCAACGCTATCCCGTGGAGCTTTTGCTGACAAACTTACCGTTACCGGATGCGTATACCAGCCATTTTGGCCATTCGGAACTTCTGGCGAAAGAGCCGCGGATGTGATCGGCGCAGTTTTCGATCCTCCCGTAACCATGACTTTGAAATCGTCGAAGTCGATTGAAGCGTTAGCGTAGCCGTCGATGCCGAACAGCTGGCCGGTCAACTTACTGCCGCCTGTATGGCGGAAGAGGAAGTCAGTGGCCGCCGGAACAGGATCATCGTTAATATAAACGGTATAAGTCTTGGCGTCCCAGTTTGCCACCATTTTAATTTTGTACCATGTATTGTATGAAGTGTTCTTGACCGGCTTCTTGGACCCCCCATTCTGTACGATGATTTTACCCGTATCAAAAGCTGTGACCATGGAATAATTGCCGGTGCCGCTGTCATTTCTCACCATGGCACCATTGGCGTACTGAAAGCTGCTGTTTAATCTGGCACGATATTCGATGACGATGCGCTGATCCGCTTCTGCCTTGACCTCGCCTGCAAACGGCAGGAACAAATTTGCCTTGCCCGCAACAGCGGTTGTGGTCAGTCGAAGGAACTTATTCCCGTCCTCTTCTTGCACAGTGGCAGTAGCGCCATTGGTTAGAGCATCGATGGTAATGCCGTAAGGGTACTTGCCCGTCTCATCGCCGGAGAAATCCCGGTAGGCGTTATAGGTCACGCCATCCTCGGTAAGGTTAAGTGAGCCAAGCAGGGCTGCTTCCGCTTCAGCAAGGCGATCCAGCGCCTCCTCAAACTGCTCTTCACGCAGATCAGGGTCTACAGACATCTCTTCCGCATGATCCAGCTCAGCCAAGAGAGCATTATACGCATCTTGACTATAGGTTCCCAAGCCTTCGCCCAGCGGATAAGAGAAACCGACTATCCTGCTGCGCATGTTATCTACAATCTCATCAAGACCCCATCCCGGGATCACTTCTACGGAAACGGCAGCAGGAATCTTCTCGCCATTTAGTGTTAATATGACAGGCACCTGAATCGTGCCAAGTGAGTTGAAGTGTATTCCTTCCAGCTTCCAGCTGACCTCGGCGATGCTTATCTCACCCTTGTAATTGACGTCAACAACGCCGGGCAGCCTCGGTGTCACTCCGGAGGGAGTTTTTACTTGAGAAATAATCTGAGGAACCTGAGACGGATCGGGTGTTACTGTTAAGTTGAATTTTGCTTCCTTGCCGCCGTATACGGCTGTAATCACCGTATCCCCCGGCCCAGTGTCATATACCTGACCGGTGACCGTAACCTTGGCCACGTCTGGTTTGCTGCTGAAGTACGTGGCGTCAGCCGACACATCCTGGACTTCATAGGTGTTGTAGCGAGCTGTTAACTGCAGTTGCCCTGTCAGCCCGCTGGTCAGGATGTTGTTCAATCCGCTGATGGCAATGGACTGCACAGACTTAGGTTCAGCGGCAACGGTAACCGTGGCTGTGGCCGTCTTTCCGTTATATGTCGCGGTGATCGTGGCGCTGCCTGCCTTGAGTCCTTTGACCCCCATCCCATCAATATCAGCGACCTCTTTGTTGGAAGAACTGAAGGAAACTCCGCTGTCCAAAGGGGAATAGGTAGTGCCTGTTACCGTATACACGGGCAAACTGCGGCTTTCACCTAACCCCAGCGTGTACCCCGGAGAATCGAAAAGAATTTCCGACGCAACATCAAGCTTGAGTATATCCATGCTGTCAATTTCGGCAAGGTTGGCACCCATCGAGAAACGGATGGTATTGTTGCCTTGTTTAAGATAGACTTTCACCGTGGAGGCTCCCCAACGATTCCAGCCGGAATAGACGATGTTCAAACGGGCGCCGGAACTGCCGTTTACCGACAAGATATGTGAAGCATCCACCCCATTCGATGAGCCGTTGGCATTGCGCACAGACAGCACATAAAATCCCGCCTCTGGCACGTTGACTGTAAACTGGGCATAATCATTGGCGTTCTTGATATTGGCGATCTTCTTCCCGTCGGAAGCGGTACCTTCCCACCAAACGCCGGGGCCGGTTCCGCCGCTGGGATCTTTCACCAACAGGGCTGCTTCCGCCTCATAGCGCTGACGTGCCGGCTCCCCTGAAGGCTTGGCAATCGGTTTGTTTGGATCGACGGGCTCTCCCAGGTTTGGCGTTCCGTCTGCGTTCCAGATGAATTTCTGCGCTCGGACATTGCGGGTCCACCCTGATCCTGGCCAGCGGGCGGAATGGTAGATAATCCAGTCCTCACTGCCGTCGGGAGAGGTGGTGAGACTGTGGTGACCCGGGCCATAAACGCCGTTGGCGCTGGAGAAAATCGGATTGTCCTGTTTTACCCAGGAGCTGGGGTTCATCAAATCGTCGCCAATCTTGGCCGTGATCAGTCCGAGGCAGTAACTGTCTGTCCAGCTTCCGTTTGCGGAATAGACCAAGTTGATGGTGTTACCGCGTATATTGACTTGGGGACCTTCGTTGATCCTGCCCGGGGACGTTTCCCAATCATGGTCAGGCGTCGAAATCAATACCCGCTGCGAGCTGATGGTCCGTGGATCGCTCATTTCCGCTATATATAGATTTTGGAAACTCCCATCCGTTTCCTCCCATCCGGACCAGATGAAATAGTGTTTCTCATTTACAGTCAGCACAGTGCCGTCGATCGCCCAGCGGTCCGTGGAATCGGTTATTTTCCCTTTGAACTCCCAGGTTCCGGTCATCGGACTCTCACTGGCGTTCTCCAGCACATACATGCGGTGGTTTGCGTTGGTTCCGTTGTCAGCCGCGAAGTAAATATACCATTTGTATTTGCCATCGATATCTTTGAGATAGTGCATTTCGGGTGCCCAAACATTGGAACTGTACATTGTACCCTTAACCGGTGTCCAGGCTAGGCTCCTCTCGCCCGCTTCAATGCCGGTGATGGTCATCGATCTGCGGATCATGATGCCGCTGGCGTTGACAAAGACGTTGTAATAATAGCCGTCCGTATGCTTGTAAACCCAAGGGTCGGCCCCTGTCTGCATGATAACATTGTAGAAATCAGACACATCCTTTCCCTCCTGCCGGGATGCCAAATCCGCCCCATCTGGCGTTTGCTCTGCCGCCATAGCCGCTCCGTTCCATTGCGGCAGCATCAGCAGCACTGCGAGACAAAACAGCAAATACCTGAATCTTTTCCTATCCCATAAAACCGCTTTCAACTTCATCCATCCCCCTGTCATTGATTTTTTCAGCCATGTCCTCATTCTACTTTCAGAGAAAATTTAATAAATGTACTATCTTAAATTGTTTTGGTAACCGTTTTAGAAAAAGTGTCTTGACCTTCGGATTATACTTAACCCTCTCAACGTCTGATTGATATTGCCGGGAATTCGAAGAAAAAATGGACACAATCCCCAATTAAGGGATGTGTCCTGAAGAAAAACATTACATTGTAGTGTGTCCGGCTATCGACATAACCTTACTCTTCAGAAGGTTTGCGGTTGTTTAACAGCTTTGGAATCCTCACGGTCACGGTCGTCCCATGGCCGAACTGGCTTTGTATGGCGATCCCGTAACCCTCTCCAAACAATAGCCGGAGCCTGTTATGGATATTGGAAAGTCCGATGCTTGTAGCAGGTTGGCCATCTTGTGTAGGTTCCGGGGATGCCATGCCAAGCTTAGCCTGAAGGGAAGCCAATTGCTCCGGGTCCATTCCCTTCCCGGTATCCGTGATTTGGAAGCATACGTCCCCGTGCGCATCTATGCTCCCGGTAACTTGAAGCCGGCCCCCTTGATCCATCCGCTCAAGCCCATGATAGACCGCATTCTCCACAATGGGCTGGAGAATCATCTTGGGGGTTTGCATCTCCAGGAGTCCCTCGTCCACATCGATCTCGATGATAAATTTATTTTCATACCGGATGGCGATAATGTTCATATAAGCCTGAATACAGTCCAGCTCTTCCCTTATCCGCACAAGATCATCTTTTCTTATACTGTACCGGAATATTTTGGACATGCAAGATGCAATTTGCGCGATCTCTCTGCTTCCGTATTCCAATCCAATGCTGCTGATGCAATTGAGCGTATTATAGAGAAAATGGGGGTTGATCTGGCTTTGCAGGGCAGCAAACTCCGCCTGTTTCTGACTCAACTCAGATTCATATAATCTGGCCTGGGTATTGATCATATCTCTTGCCATCTGTTCCCTTTCATTGATTACCCGGTTAATGTCGCAGGCCAGCATGCCTACTTCATTGGTAGACCGTACTTTAATGCGGAAGCCCATGTCCCGGCTCCCCACTCTCTTCATATCCAGAACAAGTCCCATCACCGGACGCATCAGATTGTTCATAAAGAAACTGCCCATGATAAGCATGCTTAGAATCATCCCAATCCCCACGATAATGCTGACTTTCCGTATAGGGTTCATATCTGCAGTAAGCTCTTGCACTGGAATCATACTCACAACCCGCCACCCGTCTGCCTGCTCCAAACCCTTAACCTGGACGAGAATATCTTCCCCATCGATAGTTGTTTTGACCCCGTTAAGCAGGATGCCCTTATCCATAGACAGAACTTCCCTGAATAACGCACCTCGGGCATTGGAATTGGTGGAAGCAATCACCTCATCCCGGCTATTCAGAATGTACAAGGTAGAGTTGGGCGTTAATTCCGTATTTTCCACAAGCCCCTGCATTTTGTCCATATTGACCAAAACGGTACAGTAACCCGTAATTTGGGAGAAATAGATTCCCCCGATGGCCTCCACAATCGGCGCTATATAAAAGAACTGTTCCGTTCCTGTTCTGTCGTCTTTTAGAATCGAGGTGAACATCCCCTTGTCCCGCAGCGAAGGATCTTCCTTATACTTCTGGATAAAGGTATCGTAACGATTGAGAAAAAAAATATCTCCGCTTGCTGATGCCAAACTGTAAAGCCGTCTTCCCCGAATATCATTAATTACAATTCCGTCCACGTACGAATTAAAGGATCTCATATATTCCATGAGATCCAATGCATTTGGACCGCTATTAAACGCCCTTTTGTAATCATCATCCACTACAGAAAATTCCTGAACCCGTCTGCTATTGACCGCAATGCTGGTGCTGACCCTGATATCACTAAATGCAGAATCAATTTTGCGGCGTGTTTGTTCTATCATCTGGTTACTGTAATGGGCGGCTCTCTTCTGGGTTAAATTAGAGAAACTATAATAATAATAAAATTCCATGACAGTAAATATGATGATTGAGAAAAAAAAGATAAGCCATATCTGATGCTTCAATTTCAGTTTACTGATCGTCATGGCCCGCCGCTCCGTTCATATCAACTTTTTCTGAATTTGGTGGGGGTCATCCCGCAATGCTTCTTGAACACTTTATTGAAATAATAATAATCGACATACCCTGCCTTAATGGCCACTTCTTCAATGGATAGATCCGTCCGCTTCAGGAGCTCACGGGCTTTCTTGATTCTCAGCTCCGACACATATTCAGAGAAGGTTTTGCCCAGATTTTTTCTGAATAATTGACAGCAATACACCTGGTTAATGAAGAATTGGGCAGATAAATCCTTCAAATACAATTTCTGCTCAAAATGATGGTTGATATAATTTATCATCCTGTTGAAGCAGGACTGGATGTCCCCTTCCTGCACAGAGCGGCTGTTTCCTATCCTGATAGAGTCGAGAACCTCATGTAAAAAGCTGCATAGCGACTCAAAGTGTTCAAATCGTTCCTTGATCTCGGAATAATTCAGGAATTCCAGTTCCATATCCTTCAATTCCTCAGAATATGCTTTTATAAGGATCCCGACGGCTTGATTCCACAGGTAGACAACCTCAGACATGCCCAGATGATGATCCCTGAAATATGCCTGCAGCCCTTTAATGTACGCTTCCACATCGTCAAATTGATTTCCCTGAAGGATGTGGTGGATTTCATCGATACATGGCTTCACCAGATGAAGCTTCGGCTCGTAGTGAACGACGCCCCCAGCTTCTTCAAGAAAAACCTGGGAAGCGGACAGGTCTGCTTCTTTAATCAGCTTGCTCATGTGCTTTAGTTGATTAGAGATGCTGCTGACGCCCATAACATGGATACCTGTCTTATTCAGAACCCGCTTATCCGAATGTCCTTCCAGACAAGCCCTATGCTCCGTCATCAGGACAACTAGCATTTTTCGGGCTCCAGCTTCAACTTCCACAACATGAACAGGCTTTCCCTCCAAAGAAAGCAGGTTCCTAATATTTTTATTTTCTCCCCTGAAATAGATGGTCAACACCTGATAATAGTACACAGCTGCATCATCGGGAAGCGGTAGGAAGCTCTTTATCTCGTCCTCTTTCGCCGAGGTCAGCGCATCCAGAAGGAGTTGGTTACGTGCTGTGCTTCTTCGGGAGAAGTGCATGGCCAGCTTCGCGATGAAGGGGTCAGCCTTATCGATATCCAAGGGTTTCAGGAAATAATCCAGCGCGCCATAGCGCAGCGCTTCCTGGGCATATTCAAATTCCGCATATCCGCTTACGATGACAAACTCAATGTCCAGCCCTTCTACTTTGGCTCTCTTCATCAGATCCAGTCCGGATATCTCAGGCATACGGATATCCGTAAATACCAAATCGGGTTCATTCGCTTTTATGGCATCCCATGCCGTGTAAGCGCTTTTAAATTGTCCGATAATTTCAAATCCATATTTATCCCAATCGAAGGCGTTGCGGATTCCTTTAATTGCCCACGGCTCATCATCTACAATCATGACCTTGTACATGGGTATCCTCCTGAACATATGGATTCCCCCGAATAATAGCAAAATTATTCGGGAACAGCAACGAAAATAGGATAAACCACAGACTGGTTTATCCTTATGCCATGGATTACTTGTTCTGTGCTTTGATATCTCTATAATTCTTTATATTCTCATCCTGAACAGCCTGACCGCCGGCGTCCATATATTCTTTCACCAGCTTGTCATACAAGGCGTCGAACTCTGCCGGCTTGGCAACGACCAGCCTGTCACTCATCTGCTTGTTCAAGTCACCCAACGTTTTGCCGTACTTGATACTAGCTTCGTTCGAGACGCCGTAATAGAAGCCTGTATAACCATCCGTCGTATTGATCTTGTATGAATCGACAGCCAGTTTTTCATAGCTCTGATCTCCGGCTGCTAAGGCTGCTGCGTACGTTCGGACATTCTTTTCGGTATCGCCCAGCTCTGCACCGTTTACAATTAGAGTATAATCCATATTCAGATTGCTCGTTTGCATATTTTCGCCGGTTTGCGCAATCCCTTGCGGGATGCCGTTTACAAGCTTATGGTTGACGCCTTCTTCACCAAACTGAAGGAAGAACAACACCTCCGGATCAGCCATCCAGTTCAGATACTTTATGGCCAGCTCCGCATTCTTGCTGCTTTTCGGGATGAATGAGAAAATCCCGTTTTCATTATATATCTCTTTCAGGTATTTCCCCTCGTCGTTTATGAAGGTATCTACAGCAACATAGTTGGCATCAGGTGCATTTTGCTTCAGTGGTTCACGAATTTTTTGTGAAAGTGGATAATCCCAGTTGGCAGCGTAGAAGCCTACCTTGCCATTGGTCACATCGGCATCCGCTTGTTTGGTTGTTTTATCCAGTGCAAAGTCGGGGCTGATCAGCTTTTCATTGTACAGTTTGTTCAGCCATTTATAAGCATCCTTAGTGCCGGGCTTCAGCCAATTGGTGGTGGTAACGAATTCCTCCTCCGACATCGGACCCCAGAACGAAGGAATCAGGTTGCCAAAGGTGTAGTTCATGCCGGAAGCCGCAGTTGCCCACGGAATGACACCATCCACATTACCCGGGTTCTTGTCACGGAAAGCAACGAGGGTATTATATAATTCATCCCGATTCGTTGGAGCAGGCATTCCCAGCTTATCCAGCCAATCCTTGCGAATAAACATGCCGTTCCAAGCAATCAGAGTCCGCTTGCCTGGGATCGAGATTTGTTTGCCTTCATATTTCCCGTAGGAAAGAACTTTCTCGCCCAGATAAGACTTTAATTGCTGGCCATGCTTCTCCAACAATTCATCCAGTGTATAGAGGCCACCGCTTTTTGCGAAACGGGTTACGGTATTCCCGTCATAGGTGAAGGAAATATCAGGAGCTTCGTTGGCAGCCATCAACACATTCAGCTTGTCGACTTCTTGGGAACGGGGGACAGGAACAAATTTTACAATGGCGTTATTAGGCTTCCCGAATTTTTCGTTGACATATTTGGTCCACGTGTTGTTGTTCAAGTCCGGTTGTCCCTGAATACCTCTGTCAAACACTTCCACTGTCAAGGTTACTGGGGAACCGGAGCCCGTTTCCGATGCGTTGGACCCTTTTGATACCGTCTCCCCATTGTTATGGCCTGCGCCACCACAGCCTGCCACTCCTACGGCTAGAAGCACTGTGCTAAATAGAATTGCTGCTTTCTTCTTTATGCCCTTATACACTTTAACCACCCTTTCGTTCTTGTGATTGATTCTCTTAAATCATCCGCGAGGCCGGGATCCCCCCTTCATCATAATCTGTTTCCCCATCAACCCTTGATAGCCCCAGTCATCACACCATCCACGAAATACTTCTGCAGTTTAGGATAGATCAGCAAAATCGGAATCGTTGTAAACATGACACTGGCCGCTTTCAAAGATTCAGGGACAATATAGGAGCCGACACTTCCTTCTCCTCCTTGTTGGCTATCCAACTGCTGATTGGCCGATATGATCTGGTATAGCTTCATCTGCATAGGGTACAGCTCTTTTTTCGTAATGTAGAACAGCGCATCCTGGAATCCATTCCATCTGTCCACCGCATAGAAAAGGCTTAATGTGGCGATCGATGGCAACGAAAGGGGGAGCACAATCTTGATGAGAATGCCCAGATCCGAACACCCGTCAATGGCTGCCGATTCCTCCAGGCTCTCCGGAAGATTGCTGAAGAAGGTTTTCAGGATGATCATATTAAACACGCTCATGGCACCCGGCAAAACCAGGCTCCAAACCGAATTCATCATGCCCAGGTTTTTAACCAGAATATAGGAGGGAATTAAACCGCCACTGAAATACATGGTGAAGACTAACGCCGTCAAAATAAAGTTTCTTCCCTTCAGCCGCTTCTTCGTTAACGGATACGCTGCACATATGGTCAGGAACATGCATACCAAAGTGTAAAATATCGTAAGCACAATACTGTATCCAAGCGTATAAAGCATATCCATATCGCTCAATATGGTTTTGTACGTTTCTGCTGTGAAGTCTACTGGCCACAGTCCGACCTTTTGAGAAATAATCGCTTCGTTGGAACTGAAAGAAAGCGCAATCATGTACAGAAACGGTACGATACATGTGAAGGACAATGCCACGATAAATACAATGATGGCAATATCCGCTACAGTCATTTTTTTCATCTTGCCCCTATTGCTCGCCACCCTCACCATATCCCATCCTCGCCTAATTTTTTCGCAACAAAGTTTGCAGATAACAGCAGGATCAGGCCGACCACGGATTGGAACAATCCTACCGCCGTTGCCTGGGAGAAATCACCCGAACTAATCCCAACTCTATACACGAAAGTACTGATAACATCAGAGTAATCGCTAACCAGTGAATTCCCCATCACAAAGGGACGGTCAAATCCGATAGAAACCATTCTGCCTATTTGGAGAATCAACAAAATATTGATGGTTGACTTAATGCCAGGCAGCGTAATATGCCACATTTTGCGAAACCTGCTGCAGCCATCAATATCGGAGGCCTCATACAACTCCCTATTGATTCCGGTAATGGCCGCCAAATAAATGATGGTGCCCCATCCGATATTTTGCCATACGCCAACGGTAATATAAGTAATCAACCAAGGTGTTTTCTGCGACAGAAACTCGATTTTTTCAAAACCAAAGCCCGACAGGAAATTGTTGATCATGCCGCCGTTAGAAAACATCAGATAGACCATACCGCCAATAATAACCCAGGACAAAAAGTGGGGCAGATACAACACGGTCTGGGTCATTTTCTTGAATTTTGCTTGTCTTACTTCATTGAGCAAAATCGCCAGAAGAATGGGCGCTGGAAAACCAGCGATCAAGTCCAGAACATTCAGGACCAGCGTATTCTTCAATGCACGGTAGAAGCTGTCCTGCTCAAAAATAAACCGGAACACATCCAGTCCTACCCATTCGCTCCCTCTAATTCCTTCAAAAATGTTGTAATCTTGGAATGCCATCACAAGGCCATAGATGGGTGCATACTTGAAAATCAGGATATACGCCATAGGCAGCAGCAAAAGAAAATATAACAGACCGTCTCTTCTGATATAGTACAGAAAATTATTTTTCCTTTTTGTTGCGCCGTACTTTCGGGAGCTGTCTAAAACCGCTTTCATTTTTCCCATCCCTCCGACTGTAATAAGGAGCTCTCATGTTTATCATTTTACCTTCAGGATGAAATAAAAAAATGTACTCCCTTAAATCAATTTGGTAATAACTTAAAAAGGTAGTTGTATGTAAACTGTAGAGTGAGGAATTAGTCAGGTAAAGCGATGGGAGTATTGGATTTGGTGGTAATTTCCTTTTCCGTTGAGGCATTACAAACAAAATAAAGAACCAGAGACCATTTGGTCCTGATTCATTTAAATAGGTAGCTTGCCTCCAAAAATACATAAAATGAATTTTTAATACATGTAACATTGTCGGCTTCCCCTTGCAACAAGAAACCCCATCTTTAACTGTTTTGGAATCCAAAAAACAGTGAAAAGTGGAGTTGCCTCGGAAAAATATTGATTTATGGTTTATCTTTAGATTAAACCTCGACATTGTAAAAAGAAGAGCCCTGAAGGAACGCCTCTAATTGGTCGGTCTACCGTTATTTGTGCGCATATTGGCAGGCAGCTCGAATCGACTGTAGCCCTCCATCCGGAACGGCCGGGTCGGCGTCGCCCAAGGAAGCGGATATTCACTGTACAGTTGCCGCTTCGCTGCCGCTTCTCTCATCTTCTCGGACAAGCTGGGCAGCAAGCGCACGGTGGAATCTCCATCCTCCCGCTCGGTCACGAATCGGCCGGGGATGGCACGAACGGCGCGAGCCGACTCATAGGCGCCGTTGGATACAAGCACGAAGCTTCGGCTTGCCTTGAGCGGCGAGAAGAGTGGTTTCCCTGGGGTTTCAATCGCTTCCATCAGGTTCAGATACATGCTGCACATCAAATCGGTCGGACCAAACGCCAAATCCTCTTCGGCGTCCTGTGCGCGAATTGTCAGCTTGTTCTGGTAATTCCAATGCGCTTCCCCTCGCGTTCCGTACACGGCAATCGAAGGCACTTCGCTTACTTCGTGACAAAGCATGGCGTAAAAATGAACGCTCACACCGTTAGCCATAACGGCGCGAATACAGGAGACATCGTCCCCCTCGATGTCATTGACGTGGTAAAGCTCGGCCTGCACCGATTCCGGGTACAAGTCTGCGGCGCTTCCTCCGGCCGCCAGCAAGCTATGGTGCAGCAAGTGGGCAAACGGATTGTTGAACGTCCCGTCCAGCACATACTGGCCGTCGCTGACCAGTTTGCCGGCCCAGCGGGTTCGATCGTAGTAAGAGCGAAGCCGTTTCCACATGCCAATGCCGACCACATGCTCCACCTGCCCGAGCACACCGGAACCGATCCTTTCCAGCAGCGTTCGGAACGCCTGGCCCGACGTATTCTGGAAGTTCACCTGGCACAAGCGCCCGGTCTCCATCTGCACCGCGGTCATCTCGTCCAAGTCCTGAATCGTTACCGCCGGGGGCTTCTCCACCAGCACGTGAAAGCCCATCCGCATCACCTGGATGCACATCGGCTTGTGGGAGGAGATCGGCGTGACGATTACGACGAAATCGATATCCGGATGCAGCGTGAGCATCTGCACGTAGTCTATAAAATGGACGGCCCCAAGCGCGGTCAGCTTGCCGTAAGACTCCTGATGAGCGCCGACATTCGGCTCCGCAAAAGCAGCAACCTGCAGGCTACCCTCTTCGACCAGCTTCTGCATGATATTCACATGTTCAGCGCCGAATCCCCCGATCCCGATCAGCGCGGTGCGATAAATCTTCACATTCCTTCCCTCCAAAGCTATGCCTTGACGTGCCGGGAACGATTCTCCCGGCCCGCCAAAGCTGCAAATTTATAATTCATACATGCTGCAAATAACGTTCCTTGATGAGCGTGAGCGCCTCGTCTCCCGGCATATCCCATACCTGCCGGTTGAAGATTTCCACTTCGATCGCCCCCACGTAACCGGCCGCTTCAACGGCATGACGCATCCGGCGCAGCTCGATGACGCCGTCCCCCATCATCCCTCTGCCCATTAGCAGGTCGGGTACCGGCACGATCCAATCGGAAACGTGGAAACCGAGTATCCGCCCTCTGGCACGCTGAATTTGCGCGTATAGCTCAGGATCCCACCAGACGTGGAACGCGTCGACAACGACGCCGACGTCCTGCGGGTCGTGCTGCTCCGCGAGCGTGTTGGCTTGCGCCAGCGTATTGATGACAGAGCGCTCAGCGGCATACATCGGGTGCAACGGCTCGATGCCGAGCTTGACTCCGTGCGAGCGGGCGAACGGCACGAGCTCCGCGATCGCCTCTTCGACCGTCTTGCGGGCGAAATCGATATCCCGGTCCGGCGCTGGTCCGCAAACGAGCACGAGTACGTTGGTGCCGAGCTCGGCCGCTTCCTCGACAGCGCGGCGATTGTCGTCCATCCGCTCTTTGCGCGCAGGCGCGGTGGCCGCCGGAAAATAACCCCCACGGCACAGGCTGGAGACGCGCAGGCCCGCGTCCCGCACAAGCCGCTTGCTCTCGGCCAGGCCGGTCTCGGCCACTTTATGCCGCCACAGCGCGATCCAAGGCACTTCGGCGCGAACGCATGCTTCCACGGCCTCACGCATATTCAGCCGATCGGTCGTAATCTGGTTCAAGCTGAGTCTGTCTATGGAATGAAGCGGTTCCATACTGATCCCTCCCGGATTTCAAACATCTCTATAAATGATTACGGCCGAATACCCGCCAGCGCCAAGACAGGCTTCATCCGTTCGGCGGCAAGCTCCGGATCGGCCAATAGCCCGGCCCTGTCGGCAAGCACGAATAGCTCGGCTAAATGGACGATCGAGCGCGATCCCTCCGCTCCCCCGATCATGCGGAAATGCGGTTGGCGGCCGTTCAAGTAGGCCATGAACACAATTCCCGTCTTGTAGGCGTACGTCGGCTTCTGGAAAATATGACGCGACAAGGCAACGGTAGGCTCCATAATCGCCTCATAACTGACCAGATCGCCTGCGTCTAGCGCATGAAGCGCCTGGGCGGCGGCCGGCGCGATCGCGTCGAATATGCCGAGCAGCGCATGGCTGTAGCCCTGCTCATCACCCTTGATCAGTTCCGGGTAGTTGAAGTCGTCGCCGGTGTACATCTTGACGCCTTCCGGCAGTAGCCGGCGCATCTTGATTTCTTTGCCGGCATCGAGCAGCGAGATTTTAATCCCATCGACCTTGTCCGCGTTTGCCCGAATGACGCGCAAACAAACGTCCATCGCCTCGTCCAGATCGTCCTTGCACCCCCAATAGCCGGCCAGAGCGGGATCGAACATGTCGCCGAGCCAATGCAGAATGACCGGCTGTTTCACCTGTCCCAAAATGCGCCCATACACCCGCTGGTAATCCTCGGGCCCTTTCGCGCAGGCGGCAAGCGCGCGGCTCGCCATCAGAATGACTTGACCGCCTTCGCCTTCAATGAAGCCGACTTGCTCTTCATAGGCGGCTTCCACGTCGTATATCGTGACCGACGGTCCCGGGAGCAGATGATCGGTTCCCGCGCCGCAGGCGATTTTGCCGCCGACCGAGCGCGCTTCCGCGATCGAAGCGCGGATAAGCTCCTTCGAGCGGTTCCAATCGAGGCCCATGCCGCGCTGCGCGGTATCCATCGCTTCCGCCACGGCCAGACCGAGCGACCACAAATGGTGCCGGTAGGCGAGCGTCGAGTTCCAATCAATCTGCGAATGATGCAGCGGATCTGCGTCCGCAAACGGATCGCAGACGACATGGGCGGCCGAGAAGGCGATGCGGCCCGTAAACGGCTTGGCCGGCACGGAGAACGAGCCTGCTTTGCCCGGAGTATATTCATATAACGCTCCCCCTGCGCGGGGGAGTAGCAGCGATTGGGTCATCTGTACTCCCCTCCTTTACAGGCTCAGCTTCGGCACGTCGATCCAGCGGCGTTCCTGCCACGACTTCAAGCTGAGATCGGCAAGCTGGGTGCCCTTCGCGCCTTCGAGCAAATCCCACGGAAACGGCGTGCCGATGACGACATGCTTCAAGAAGATTTCCCATTGCACCTTAAACGCGTTGTCGTATGACGCGTTGTCCGGCACCTCCACCCATTGGTCACGGAACTGGAACGGGTTCGGAATGTCCGGATTCCATACCGGCTTCGGCGTGTTGACCCGATGCTGCGTCTTGCAGTCCCGCAAACCCGCCACGGCGCTGCCTTCGGTGCCGTCGACCGTAACCGTGAGCAGATCGTCGCGGTCTACGCGCACCGCCCAGGACGAGTTGGCCTGCACGATAATGCCGCCTTCCAGCTCAAATATGGCGTACGCCGCATCGTCCGCCGTACAATCGTACGGAACGCCCTGCTCATCCAGACGTTTCGGAATATGTGTAGCGGCAAGACAGGAGACAGCCTTCACTTCCCCGAACAAATTCTCGAGAACATAGCGCCAGTGTGCAAACATGTCGACGATAATGCCGCCGCCGTCTTCCTTGCGGTAGTTCCACGAAGGCCGCTGACCCGGCTGCAAGTCGCCCTCAAACACCCAATAGCCGAACTCCATCCGCACGGACAAGATGCGTCCGAAGAAGCCCGAGTCGATCAAGCGCTTCAGCTTGAGCAATCCGGGTAAAAACAGCTTGTCTTGCACGACACCGTTTCTCACCCCCGCCTCGGCGGCGATGCGGGCCAGTTCGAGCGACCCTTCGAGATCAACGGCCGTCGGCTTCTCGCAATAAATATGCTTGCCCGCGGCAATCGCCTGCTTGATGCTTTCCGCGCGGCGCACCGTCGTCTGGCTGTCGAAATAAATTTCATAGTACGGATCGGCGAGGCATGCTTCAAGATCGGTGCTCCAACGCTCGACGCCGTGGGCCGCGGCCAGCGCCTGCAGCTTGCTCTCCTGCCGACCGACCAGAATCGGGTCGGGCATTATGACGTCTCCGCCTGGTAGCGCGACGCCCCCCTGCTTGCGAATCGCAAGAATCGAACGGATTAAATGCTGGTTGGTTCCCATCCTTCCGGTAACTCCGTTCATAATAATGCCGATGTTGCGAACTGCCATCGTTCATTGCCCCCTTCGCTTCGTATAACCGTATTGTAGTCGATGCGAAACCGCTTTTCTTACGATTACGGGAACACGATTCTCAATTTTGGAAGCGAATTATTCGAGCGAAAAACAAAATCCCCGCCGACGTTTAGCCGATGGGGGATGAAGGGGAAAATATGTTTCAATCAATCGGCTGGTCGTCCTTTGATCGTTATCTTGTTCGTTTGATCCCACATTTGTGCGCTCGCTGTCCGTTTGACGGAAGGATCCCTGCCTACTCAGCTTGCTCGGGCGCGTTCAGCTCCCGGTACGTTTTTGGTGACAGCTTGGCGACAGCTTTGAACGACCGGTAAAACGTAGACACGGAATCGTAGCCGACCTCGAAGCAGATCGATATAATGTCCTTACCCGTTTCCACCAGCAACTTCTGGGCGACGCGGATGCGTACCTCGGTCAAATATTGCATCGGTGTCATGTTGTACCGTTCCTTGAAGATGTTGTTCACGTGCCGCGTGCTGATGTCCAGCTTGGAGGCGATGTCCCCAGCGGTCAGCGGATCAAAATACTTCGAATCGATATAGCTGCGAATTTTCTCGGCACGCAGCTTGTTGGAGCTGGAGCCCGCTCCGGCGGCCTCCGTTCCGGCCGATCGAACCAGCAAGAGCAGCAACTGAGACAGCTGGACTTTGAGTGAAAGCCGGACGAGCGGCGACAGCTCCCTGGACTGCTCGAACAGCATTTTCCTCAGCAGCTGACGCAGTTCGCTCGCAGCAAACAAACCCGGCTTCATCAGGCAGGAGGCCGGAAAGTAGGCGTGGAGTAGCTGCGACCTCATATCCGGATCGAGCACTGCCTCGTCAAACGCCAACACTAACAAGGTCAGCCTGAAGTCGGACATGACTGAGTGGACGGAATACGGCACGATCAGCGCCGTATCGTCGACCGCAAGCTTCCGTACTTCACCCCCTAGCCGGATAGTGCCTTCCCCTTCCAGCACAAATAGCAGCTGGTGAGTCTGATGATAGTGCTCGGACACGAGATGCCCGCCCCTATGTTTCTGCTCGTATAAGTCTATCGCATTCCTGGACAAGTCGATCCATTTCATCGTCACGGCGAAGCCCCCGTTTTTTTTGCATTACATTTAAAGCCATTTTAGCGCGATCGGCGGCTTCTATACAACATTTTAGAATAAGCGCAGCCCGGACACCGCAAGTCCCCCCCCAGTTGCAGCTTTATTGCGGTCTTCAGGTCCATCTATCCATGCTGTTCGCTCCTTTTTTCGCGGCAAAAGAATAAAGGCGATCATTAACGTCACATTCCTGCCTGTTAGCTTAATGAAACTGCATGGAAACATAGTTAGATATACTTATCTAATCGGTAATCGGTAGGCTCATGTTCTTGTCCTCGACTCGGGATAAGAACTTGTACCGATAAAACAAAAAAGCCGCTAAACTAGCGACTTCCAATGGGATAATATTCTTGTCCCTCGACACCCCTGGCTCCTATATGTTTTTGCTCGTCGTAAGCGTATAAAATTGGGACAAGCATATTTTGAAAATGTCTCCATAACTTCATTGGAATCATCTTCTTTATATGCGCTCATTGATTTTGATCAACAATTTCTTTAAGACTTGTTTCTCCTCGTCGGTAAGGACTTGAACGATTTCTTCCTCCACCTTTTGGAATGAGTCTTGAAAGTCTTCAATCAGTTCAATAGCTTTTGGCAATACATATATATTTTTTTGCCGTTCATTATTGGCCGGGATTTTGCGCTCGATGAACCCTTTTTGCTCTAAACCTTGAAGCATGCTTGTAATGCTGGCCCCACGTAGATGAAACCGATCTGCAAGGTCCTTTTGAATAATATGATTATGTTGGTTCTCGTAAATATAGTCGATTACTTTTCCTTGTTGAGCGTTTAACCCCAGTTCTTTTATACTCTCGTCCGCTCTTTTCTTTAACTTAAGACCGATAATCTGAAACAAATCCAGATAAGGCGTATCCTTTCGGGATTGCATGATCGTCCCCCCTGTGATTGTTAGAAATCTAATTGTAAGCAACTAAACTATACAGTGATCCTATAGGCTTGTCAAACAAATATTAGTTTATTGACAGTTAGTTATCTAACAGTTATACTCCGAATTGTTGAACGACAAACACTTGGGAGGAATTCAAATGGAGAAGATAACTCAAAATGCTGCGTTAGAACAAGTTATGGCGATTACAAATGTACGTATCTTTGATGGAGATCAAATTATTGCACCCAGACATGTTGTCATTAAAGGGGAATCCATTATTTCAGTGGGCGGAGACCTTCCGGCCGATGCAACGATTATCGATGGAGAAAATGGGACTCTAATGCCTGGTCTGATTGATGCACATGTCCACACCTCAATCGGCGGATTACGAGATGCCTTAAAATTCGGGGTTACAACAGAACTCGAAATGAACGGCGATTTTACTAAAAGAGGGCGCGAGATTCAGTTGAAAAATGTAAATGACGTCGCTGACGTCCGTTCTGCCGGCACAGCGATCAGCGCTCCGGGTGGACACCCAGATGAGTTACTGCCCGATGGAGATGAAATACCGGAATTCGTATTGAAGGAGCTAGAGAAGTTATCCGAGGAAGACCGTGAAGCGATGTTGGCCGCATACGCTCACGATCACGAAGAAATCCCGCAAGTGACGACGGTGGAAGAAGCGATTAAGCATGTGCATACCCAGGTGGAGAATGGAGCCGACTATATTAAGGTCATGATTGAAGAAGGAACGGTCATGGGGGCACCTGGCCTGCCTGTACTAAGCGACGAGATTTTAAAAGCAGCCGTGAAAGAAGCCCACAAGTTGGATAAGCTGGTCATTGCCCACGTCTTGACGGCTCTTTCATCGCAAGAAGCTATCGATTTTGGAGTCGACGGTTTAGGCCATTTGTTTATCGACAGACCCGAGTACACATCCGACTTAGTGAAGTCCATAGCGGGTTCAGGCGCATTTGTTATACCGTGCTTGGTGTTGAATTCATCGATTATTGGAAATCCGGCATCGGAATTGGCGAATGATCCACGTGTTCATTCCAAATTAAGTCCGGACTGGATCGATATTTTGAACTCAAGCTTCAATACGTTTCCGCAAGGTAATATGGAAAACAGCTTTCAGAATGTGATGGATCTTCACCGTGCCGGAGTTGATATTCTGGTAGGGACGGATGTCGCGCCGGTTCCCGTTCCGAACCTTGGCGGTCTTGCTCATGGGGCCAGTGTCCACCACGAAATGCAACTGCTGGTGAAGGCCGGGTTCACTCCGATCGAAGCTCTTCAGTCGGCTACTATCAAACCGGCCCGTTGCTTTGGTCTTCACGATCGCGGCCGTATTACCGAAGGTGCGCGCGCTGATCTTATTCTTGTAAACGGTGATCCGACCACTAATATTTCGGATACCTTGTCGATCAAATCCGTATGGTTCAATGGTTCGCAGCAGCTAGGTTAATCAGATGCGATATCCCTGTATAAGGAAAGCTAAAACTCCATGCCAAAGCATGGAGCTTTAGTTGATTTAATTGATTATTTTAAGTCGATGCTCATTGCTCATCGCAGGGAGCGGTTTGGACTTTGCCGCCCCGCTTCTCGTTGACCCGAATGCATTTCGGGATGAGGCGTACGGCCCGGCAACAATTCCTTCATCCTATTCTCCCCCTTCTAGTCTTATATTTCGCACTGGTAGTATCAGTATGTTAGAGACATTGATGGAATCTATTCGATTGAATCAACCATGAAAAATAAGCCCGCCGCTCTTTGCAAGCGGCGGGCTTCCTGCTCATCTAAAGCACGCGTTTACGGTTGTAGCTGCCAGAGCGCGGGCACGTTACTCGGCTCCCAACCCGGCAAGGAGGTATGGGGCTGGATGCATTTGTACACCTTGCCGTCATAGGATACAAGCGCATTGACCTCATAAGCGGTATTTGGCGCCCATGGCGTTGCACTCGGCCCGTCAGGCGTTGACACTGTCACGGCATTGCTGTCGCCAGATTCATTATTCGACGGGTCGTAAGCGCGGACCGTAAACGTATATTGCGAGTTCGGCGACAAACCGGTAATGACCTTCTCGGTTGCCGTTCCAGTGACGGTAGCGATCACCGTGCTGCCGTTGTAAATCCTGTAACCAGCGATGCCGGAATCATCTGTGGATGCATTCCACATCAACGTGACTGATGTCGACGTCGGGGTGCCCATCACATGCAGGCCGGTCGGATTGGTCGGCGGCGTCACGTCAACCGGTAACTGCGTGGTCGTAAACTGGACACTGTTGCTGCTCGGCGATCGATTGCCGGAAGCGTCGAACGCCTTCACAACTATGTTATAAGTCGTGCCTGCCAATAGATTGGTGAGATTGGCGCTCGTCTGATTGGCAGGTATGGTGGCGATGACATTGACACCGTTGTACACCTCATAACCCGTGACGGCATTGTTGTCCGTCGAGGCCCCCCAAGTCAGCTTGGCCGTCGTTGTGCCAACGTTGCTGACGGCCAAATTAGTCGGCGCCGTAGGCGCAATGCTGTCGCCAGGACCGAATTGGGCATCGATGACGATGTACCAGGCATTTTGGGTATCCGCGATATCCCATACGCCGAGGATGACATTGTAACCGTCTCTTTGCGGCACGTTGCAGGTATGGGTTAACGTGGCCGGCGGCTGCTGGCCATTCCCGTTAATCGTGCAGAACGGAGTCAGATCAAACTGGGCGCGAGTCAACGGTGCATTGGGATTCCAATCCGGCTTGGTGATGAAATAACGGTAGCTTGTCGTGGCATGACGAGCGGTAAAAATCCAAGTGAAGTTGTTGGTGCCGCTCGTCATGTTCACCTTGTTCCAGCGCGTAGCTGATTGCTGGTCAAGCTGAGCGAAGCCGGCAAGGCCGGCGCTGGCGATTTTGCCGTCAGGGGGTCCGGCAGCAGGAAAACCTTTCGGCCCCTCCAGGCTCTGAGGCTCATAGATGATCGGGCCGCAGTTGGTATTCAATCCGTTTTTACACTGGATCGCGCGGCTAGCCGGATCATTAATATATCCGTGGGCTGACACGGTCTTCGAGAACGCGAACATACAAGCGAATACGAGCAGCAATCCGCCGCCAATCAGCATGAATCGCAGGATGAAACGGGAATCCGAACGAGTTTGAAACATCATCACATTACCTCCCATGATTTGGTTTGGTCATGATGCGCCTTTCGTTTTTCGACACCATCTTTAATCGCGATCTTTTGAGCTGCCTCCTCTCTTGAAAATGATCCTCTCAAAGCTGTGCATAACCGTTATCGTGCGGGCATCCGCTCCTTTTTAAGCCGATTTATACAAACTCCTTAGAGCTTATATACTCGTACAAAGTCATGAAAAACAATACCTAATCACATTGTGAGAAGCGTAAAGACAAGCGGGTTAGAAATCTGGGAAGGGGAAATTAAACGTGAGCAACTCTGCTCTACTATATAGAATCAGCTATGTAAACTGCTGATGAATGCTGACATTCATAGTGCGCAACGATGTAGAGATCAAAACCAAGTAGGTACGCTTATGGGTGAAGCCACGGAGGGGATAGTAATCATGTCTTAATATGGAGGAATCTATATATAGGCATAATCTAGTTTCGTCAAAATTGGAGTCGTGTTAGCGGAGTGTCATGAAGACAATCGAAGTTGATGTATGGTTAAACAGAAACGAAAGATATATTACCAGTAATTGGTTGTATATAATTATTGAATAATAACCAAATCATGTCAAGGGTGTAATTTATCTACTCTTTGCTCAAGCTCCTGTGAAGGAGTTTGAATTTATCCTCATATTGCCCATTTTTCATACCGATTGGGTGAACGAAAAACTTGTGGCAAATCACCAATTTTCGCAGTGGAGTTCAGACATTTTCCATCCATCACTTTCTAATACTAATGCAATATCGATTTCACCTGTTTTAAGACTGGTCATAATGTCTAGGAAATCAAACGCGATAAATCATAAGTGATTCTGATACACCCAGCGTAAGGCCACCAATAGGTTCGTTGTCTGTCGTTAAAGCTTGATCATATAGTTCAATGATTTTAAAAGCGTAGGGAAGAAACTGCTCTACGTAGTGGGTTAGTATCATTTTTTTACCCAAACGATCAAAAACAGGCTTTCCGACCTCAGCTTCAAGCTGCTTGATATGTGCAGTAACGGAGGACTGGGCGTAACCTAGATGCTCAGCAGCTTTTTTAACTCTGACAAGAACTTGTACCGATAAACAAAAAAGCCGCTAAAATAGCGACTTTCAATATCACGGATTACTTGTTTCGTATTAAATCCAATTTGCTCTAAATCCTGTGCTATCTCCGATTCATTTGAAAAATGCTTTGTTTTCCTACTCGGACAAAATCCTCGAATTTCGCTAAATCTCAATGAGTCAAATGCGTTTTCGATTCTCTCGGCATCCTTGCCCAGCCAGATCTTTTTCAGCATTTGCTGCGTCGTTTAGCGGTTCGTCTCAGTTGACAAGCATCAGAAGATCAGGGTCCGGCAGAGCTTTTTTATCGACTTTCCCGTTAGGGGTGAGCGGCAAACTTTCCATCTGTACCACAAGAGAGGGCAGGAAATATTCAGGCAAATTACGGGCTAAATACGCTTTGACATCTGTATCGGACAAAACCTGTTTCGCAACAAAGTACGCGCATATTATCGGATTGCCACTCTCGTCGGCTTTGACGGCTACCGCGGCTTTCGAGATTCCGTAGTGTTCCAGCAGCCGAGCCTCGATTTCTCTCGGTTCTACTCGATACCCTCTGATCTTCACTTGATCGTCGATTCGCCCGATAATTTCGATATTGCCATCCGGCAGCCACAGGGCCATATCCCCCGTTCGATATAACCTTTCCCCGAGGAGCGGATGTTCCACAAACTTTGCTTCTGTCAATTCCAGTTGGTTCAAATACCCCCGCGCGATACCGTCCCCTCCAACGCAAAGCTCTCCCACTACTCCGATGGGCTGAAGCTTCAACTGTTTGTCAAGGATATAAGCGGAGGAATTGCATATTGGTCTGCCAATCGGAATGGCGGATTCGAATTCACGTTCAATCGGGAAGTAAGTGGAGAATGTCGTGTTTTCCGTCGGACCGTATATATTGACCATCCGCAGATCGGGACACGTCTTACTTACGGCGTTTACGAGCTTCGGCGACAACGCTTCTCCGCCAACTAGCAAGGTGTTCAACGTACGAAAGATGTCAGGATCCTGTTCGGCCAGATTATGGAACAAAGCTGTAGTCAGAAACCAAGCCGTAATGCGGTGGCCGATGATGGTTTCCTTCAATTTGAGAAGTTCTAATAGATCCTTATCCTTCATCAAATACAAGGTAGATCCGTTCAAAAGGGATCCCCAAATTTCAAAGGTTGACGCATCGAATGCAATTGCGCCGGTTTGCAAAATTCGATGATCAATGGAAAAATTGAAATAATTAGTATTCTTGACCAGTCTTACGATGTTGCGATGTTCAACCATGACTCCTTTCGGTGTCCCCGTTGATTCGGAAGTATAGATGATATACGCTAGACTTTGCGAGGTTACTGCAGATATCGTATGGGGACAGCTGTCATGGTAAAGGTGCGCGTTGTCCCAATAAATTAATTTTCCTTCAAATGCAAAGTCAGGTTTCCAACTGGAAGGGGCCAGCAAAAATCCCGCCCGACTGTCCTCGAGCATATATTCGAGTCTTTCGCACGAAGAATCGGCTTCGATGGGCATATAAGCGCCACCCGCCTTCAATATAGCTGTAAGCCCGACGATCATACTGATAGACCGATCCGCGACAATGCCAACGACGCTCTCCGGCTTTACGCCGTGATCCTGTAGGGCTTTTGCAAGCTGATTCGCGTGTTCGTTCAATTCCCGATAGGACATCTGATGGTCCTCGGTCATGACCGCCGGGCGATCGGGGGTTAAGCGGACCTGTTCCTCAAACAAGTAATGGACCGTTTTGCTGGAAGGATAGTCCGTCTTAGTTCCGCTGAAAGCCTGAATCTGTCTCTCCTCTTCTTCGGACAACAAGTGTATGTCGGCAATCACTTTCTCGGGAAAATCGGCAACATCCTGCACAATACGGCTCAAGTGGTCGCCCATCTGCTCAATCGTTTCCTTTCTGTACAAGCGGGTCGCATAATCAAGGTGTATCATGAGAGATTCCTTCTTAAAAGCTGTCAAAGCAAGCTCAAACATCCCCAACTGATCGGATTTCAAAGGAGTGGTGTTGGCTTTTTGCCAAGTAAACGCCGCTTTGATGAACGGATTGCCGCTCAGATTCTTACGCATATTCCGATCTTCGAGTGCTTGCATCGTGGTATGCTTAACTTCTATCAGAAACTTACCTAATGGCTTATGTACAGTAGGAGAATATCGTATAGGAAGCATCTGGCTTTCCAACGAATACCCAATTACAGGGTCATCCTCGCCGGTATATTTGGCAAGCAGGATTACATAACAAGCCATAAGTGCCATATCCACAGTTATTCCGAAATTGAACGCAAGTTGATAGAGTTTTCGGGTCGTTACAGAATCAAGGCAAAAACTAACCCGGCTTCCTTCATCGTTGGTCCATTCTCCCCACGGAAATTCGTCAATTGATACTTCACATGTCGTTTGTTCCATGACCATCAACTCCCGGATTATCGATTCATTAATGTCTTATTAATAACGAACAGAAGAATCCTCTTCGCATTCTGCGATGAAGAAGTATCCCCCCTCCTGAGCCAATTATGACTGTGGCCTTATCTAACCCCAAACTTAGTTTTTTCTTACAGCGAAGCTAGCCGTTGTTTTTTGGAACGTCAAAAAACCCCCTTTCTTCAAATGAATAAAACGGAGGTCTCCCGTTGTATTCGGCAACTGGCTGGCATCGCGGTCGCAGTAGATCCCGCATTAGCCCCTATAGCTTTGCGTCGCCACCTTTCGGCGGGTTTGCTATTGTCGTACAAAACTGGTATTAAATTGTAAATCATGTTCATATTATGTATTCGATTTACATTTACTGTATCTTGTTTCCAAATGAAAATCGATAGGTCTTTTGTTCAATATTGTCTTTCTAGAATTGTTTTGATGATATTGATAACCATCATGAAACTCTAGGTCATGATAGTTAATCTTTACTAATTTTTGCTTTCGGCGACTTCACTCTACTTCACTTAACTACCTATTAAAACTATTATATTCAAAAGACAGGATATGTTTTACACACAAAAATCGATTAAGAACAGAGATATACACACGTTTTTGTCCCTCGGCAGATTTCCGCAAAATGACGCCATTACTCTAATAGATTCAGTATTATCTGTCTCCTATCCCTGTCTATTCTTCTATTATTACTTGGATATTGGATGTTGGCTGATTAAGGCAATTGTTCCTATTTTTCAACTTCTACCCTATATCCATTGCCCTAACTACGACTACGGACATCATTGGAACCACTACTTTTGTTTCTTGTAATATGGGACAAAAATACCAACGTCAGTAGTATGTTATAACTGGTAACGATATCTCGCTTCCGAAGAGTGGAGCACTCGAAACACAGCACTAATTTTCACAACCATCGGAATCATCTCCTGTAGGGAGATTGAATGCAGCTGTTGTTAAACTAGCCCATTACGGTCCCGTCCATGATTAGTAATTTCCTTCAGGATCCTGTCAATCTGATGGTAGCCACTAACAATCGATTCACCTGATTCGCTGCCTGGTCCTGCGGTCCTCCGCATGCACTGATCGTCATCAGTAGCATCATGCTCGCCACTATGAACGATGACCGCGTCCATCAAAGCCCATGATGTGGGGTCTATCTTGCTGCTGGAGGAGCTTCCGTTTCCGGACTTTCCTGGACAGCTGGAATCGTGGTCGATGGAGCACTAGATTGAGTTGGCGCTGCGCTCTTCACTGCAGCGGATGGAGATGCAGGAGCGGCGGATGGTTGTCTTGAGGCTGTCTTCCCGGTGAAGGCGTTGGCGTTACAACAGGTTCCGTGTCTTGAGATCGAGAGAATACCTCCCCTCAAGGTTGACATCTCCGCTAACGATTTTCTAATCGCTGAAATAGGTGTCAATGAAAGTAAGCACTTGCATCAGGACGATTGGGGTTCGGCCCTGGGATTTGATTGGGCGTACCGCCATTCGGAGGCCGTTAAAGGAATAGCCTACATGGAGGGAATCATAAAACCTCGTAATTGGAGCGAGCTCCCGGAACCTGGACGGAAAACTTTCCGTGCATTACGATCCGTAGAAGGTGAACAGATGGTATTAAAACACAACTCTTTCATCGAGACTAATCTCCTTCCAATCGGCATTCTGCGTAAGTTGACGGAGGAAGAAATGACGGAATATCGCTGGACACTCTCGCTGCCTGGCGAAGGACGCCGACCGACGTTAACCTGGCCGCGACAACTTCCGTTTGATGGAGATCCGGCTGATGTGACGGACATTGTTATCACGTACGGAGAGTGGTTAGCAGAGAGCTCCGTCCCGAAACTCAACTGTGATCCGGGCACTTTGCCGACATCTCATGTTGAGTTTTGTCGTAATTGGCCAATGCAAACGGAGATCACCGTACGTGGACTTCATTATCCCCAGTAATCGACCTCAAGACCGCTTTTGTCAGACGACAAAGCCCATAAAAAACAGGGAGCATACCACCGACAACACTGCTCCCAGTTTTGATGGCATTCGGCTAGAGCAAATCGACTGTTTTTTACAAGCAATCTATTAAGATTGTCGCAACCCGCACCAGACATTAGATAACCATCTAATCGGACAAGTAATCAAAAGGGATATAGAAAACAGCGGCATTGTAGGACACAAATATCCTAGAATGCCGCTGTATGATTCATCTATAACGTTCCCCGTTAGTAAAACAATGCATCATTTCTGCAGTTCCCGAAGGAGTTAATGTACAATCAGGACTGGGCAACTTGATAGCTGTGAAACCTTGTGGCTGACACTTCCAAGCATCATTTCTTTTATGCCCCTTAGCCCACGGCTTCCGATAATAATAAGTTGCTGCTCGGTATCCTTTGCATAATTTAATATTTCACGTGCAGGGTCTCCCTTAAGATGAACTGTTTCCGTGTTAATCCCCGCAGATTTTAATTTAGATTTGGTTTGTTGCAGCTGTTCCAAACTCGCTTTCTCCATTTCGTTCAATAATTCTTCCAAGAAATTCTCGGGTACATATGTCATGCCATTTGACACATAATCCTGGCTGACATTAACCAAGGTAACTTGAGTTTGTTTATTTTGGGCTATTTCAACGGTTGCATCAAGGAGTTTGTTCGTTATTTCAGATTTATCAATGGCCACCATAATTTTGTCAAACATAGTTATCATCCTTTCCGTGGCAGTTCGTAACCATCTCGACTACCTACAACACGATTACTCGCTGCTCCTATACCAACTAAAAAGAGTAAGACCGAAGCCCCAAGAAGAATGAAAAGTGGCAGGTTCCAACTATTTGTTGCATCGTGCAGATATCCTATAAGGGCTGGACCGATTGCGGCAAGAAGATATCCGATCGATTGGGCCATGCCAGATAGTTCCGCTGCTTGATGCGCATTTTCAGTGCGTAACCCGAAAAACATCATGGCCAAACTAAAGGCGAAGCCTCCACCAATTCCGAGTATGATGATCCACAACAGAATGACATTGGAACTTCCGTAAAGAAGTCCGAGCGTCCCCGTCAAAAGCAAAATGGTTGTGATGACCACTAACAAACGTTGGCTAGACATACGCCCAGCAATAACAGGGACAATAAAGGTAAATGGAAGCATCGATAACTGCATGATCGAGAGGAACCATCCAGATTGGTTGGAGTCAATTCCTTGCTGCTTTAAAATTTCAGGCAACCATGCGATCAACACATAGAAAACCATAGACTGTATACCCATAAACAAGGTTACTTGCCAAGCAAGCGGGGATCGCCAAACATTCACATCGTTACTGACCATCTTTTGACTTGTCTTGGCTGTTTGATTCGCTTGATTTCTTAATTGGGGTAACCAACAGAGGATCGATACAAAGCTTAGAATCCCCCATATTCCCAATGCTCCCTGCCATTTTAGCCCTGCGTTCATGGCTAGCGGTACACTGATTCCCGATGCGATTGCTCCACATAAATTCATTGAAATGGAGTAAACTCCTGTCATGGAGCCAATTTTATTTGGGAAATCCCGTTTGATTATACTGGGCAATAATACATTACATATGGCAATGGCGAATCCAAGAACTGCTGTTCCAATAAACAGATTAACTGAGCCAGATAAAGATCGTATTACAATACCAACAGTCAGAAAGATTAGGGCAATCAAAATGATACGCTCAACCCCATATCTTCGTCCTAACTTTGGTACTAGAGGCGATAATAAAGCAAAGGCAAGCAAGGGTACCGTTGTGATCAGGCCTGCTAATGTATTTGAAATATGAACGTCATCCCTTATAAAACTCACTAAAGGACCAACTGAGGTTAAGGGAGTACGTAAATTAGCTGCAATAATAATAATGCCGAGAATGATCAGCCCTATTGAGGATGGTACGGCTTTTTTGTTTTGTTTGTTCGGCATTCTTCATTTCTCCTTCCTGAACTCATACGTAGTGTTTGTTTCCTGCTGATTGAAAAAAACTATGCAATAACATCCGCGCGAACAACAAAAGTATAGTATAATATAATATAAATAACAAGAAGTATTTTATAACATACGTTAACTCATCTGAAAACAAAAATACAACTCTGAATTCCCGTCATGGAATTCAGAGTTGTATTGAATAGTGGCATTTTCGATTTTTAGAAACCATACTTTAAGGATATATGGAGCACTGTTTCGTTATTCGTATGATTGGTATAAGAGTGAGGAAAATCTGCACGAAAACTGATCGTATCATATTGATTCAATGTGTAAATCTCTCCATTGAGTTGAATATCAATGGAACCCGTCATTACTGTTGCAATTTCAGTTGTATTCACATGATGACCTTCAGGGTGATAAGAGCTATTTGGCTGTAAGTAAGCCCGACACATTTCAATATCGTTGCTTTTAAAGACTGGTTCAATGATCCAATTTTTTTGATCATTAGAAAACCGCAGTCCTTCGCCTGCTCGATACAAACTAACAGGGTCTTCTGATTTGAACAAAGCCAATAACGGTAAAGATATGCCTTTTGAAATTTTCCATATAATCGCCAAAGTTGGATTTGTATCGCCACGTTCGATATTCCCCAGAGTAAGTTTGCTTACGCCAGTTAATTCCGCTAAGTCGTCTAAACTCATGTTTTTTTCTTTTCTGTACTTTTTCAAGGCACCGCCGATTTGTAATACAATTTGTTTTGATTCATCGACTTCATCCATTTGATATTCACCTCAACAAATAACTTTATAGCTAGTATATTGTTTATCTAGACTCTTTTCCATAAGATTAGTATTTGATGGTGGACTACACTCCTATGAAAAATTCTAACATCTATGTATTAATATTCCTGTTAGCGTAATCTGCTGGGAAGTTGGTACAGTGTAGTATTCTGTTACTCTAATATTTTTCTGATGAAGAAGTTCTTTAACGATATCTAATGGTAACTTCTCAGTCTGCACCGCGTGTGCTGCAAAGGCATGACTAAAATACTAATTGGTAATCGGCTTATGTTCTTGTCTCTCAGCAATTTTCTTGTCCTCCGACATTTGTCGCTTCAGCCTAAATCAATTAATCTATCGCCTCCGTTAGTTCAATGACTACATCAACAAAAGAACGGAAAAAATGCCGTTCTTTTGTTATTGCACGAATTTTTTATCATCCATATTTGCTTGTTTAACGTCCAACCAATTTGTATTATGCAACATCTCCGAAGAATCCCCATGAAATGCCTTCATGGCTTCCTGATCATCAAACAGCCGATATCTCATCCAAGCCGTCAAGTAACCCCTATGATTGCCACCATTACCTTCAATCGCAGTATGAGCTGCACCTTTTGCCATCCCCATCATAACAGGCGTACTTGCGTTAGTACTATGCAAGGCTAATTGATTCGTTGATACCGGTGAGATTAGAAAATCTCGTGTACCGCCCATAATGAAGAAAGGAACAGTAATGCGTGCTGTATCGTACATATCTTCTGGATCACAATGCTTCAAATCCGGGAGAGCGATGGATACAACCGTCTTAATCAAGGATCCACTTATATAGTTGGTATGAGCATTAATGACCCCAGTAGACCCTTGAGAATGTCCAGCTACACCAATATGTTCCATTTGTATTCTTTGATAAAACAAGCTGTTTGCTAGTTGGTTTTCATTTTTCAAATAATCAATAGCCTCCACAATTTCTTTGCCTGTTCCTGTTGTCTTGCTATAGGAATCTATTACAATGAATCCCCAGCTAGCAAGATGAGTTAAGAGCTCATCATAACGATCTGGCGTGGCATCTGTTCCATTCCCCCAAGAAATAATAGGATAGGATTCGTCTCCTTGAAATGCTGGGTAGTAAATTCTAAATAAAGCCTCACCGCTCGTACTCTTAACTTCTTCTACCTTTACATGATAGCTTCCTTGCTGTGCATAACGCTGCTCAATGCTTCCTTCTGCAAGTTCTGGTACATTAGAATGAATGATTATTTGCATGAAAATTGTTATTGGAACTGCAACGATAAGGACTAAAGCTGACAACCATAAAATCCACTTTCGTTTTTTCAAAACCGACATCACGTGACCTCTACGATAGTCTATAGATTTCTCTATCGTTTTCTCTGTTAAAATATAGAACTAAAGGGATATACGTGAAAGATGTAGTTATGTTTCATTAAACAAGATGCTAGATTGAAAAATAGATACGGAGGACCGAGAATAGCTTAAAAAATACGATTTGCTGTAAGTGCAATAGACTCGAAGTTGATCACCAAAGAGATGTGATGGTTGATACTCCGATGCTTGAGTGAATACAACGCTCGTTATAATAATCAATATAGGACGTGACCACGCTATAAGCTTCTGCTTTGTTAGTAAATAAATTCGAATGTCGTTGCTCAGGTTGATAACCTTCTTCGTTGAAACACCTAATCGACAAAGGTCCTCCACAATGCACCCAATTTTGTGTCAAAATCCTACAATAGGTATAAAAAAAAGCCCAGTGAATCAGGCTTTAGTACTGTTCGTAATGTGGTCACATTGGTCTCATTAGACATCATCCCGCAGAATACAAGGATTGTATCAGGAGATCCTGCCCGCCGGTCGGGAATTATTCTGGCAGCTAGTCCGCTCGAAATTGGTACCGGGGCATCGCTAAAGCCCCGGTTCTGAAACCATGGAGCCCGGAGTATACGTACATTACTGTTGCGGCGGTTTCGGTTTCGGATTTCTCCGGCGAGTAGAAATTAGAATGTTACGCTTGTTCTGCCCAGTTAGCCGGATATGTTACATAGATAAATCGTGCATATTCTGGCACAGAAAATTGAATCCTGCTTCCATTTGGAATCAGGATCACTTCTCCTGGTCCAGCTGACACCTTTGTACCATCGATGATAACGTCCAGATGTCCCTCAATCACATAATCAATTTCATCGTAGTTAAGTGTCCAGTCAAAGGTTGTTTTTTTCATCTCCATGATACCGCAGCCAAGTCTTGGACTTTCCTTTAGCGAAAAAAGATCTTTACAATAGACGATATCATTAGTGTTGCCTGTATCGAGACGATCCTCTTCTGTTACTTTCATATTTGGCACTTTAATAGAAGTAATCCCTCCTGGACCTCTATGAACGTTCTGTTCAAAAGCATCAGCCCCTACTTTTTCCATGATGACTTTACGAACCATCTCTTCAATCATCTTTTTATCGATACTCATGGGTACCCTCCTCTACTTCTTAGGTGCAGTTTTTTGGAACCATTTTACTTGCAATGAGCATAGCAACCATTACAGCCGTGATACACTTTTGAACATCGATTCTGTTCTCGACTAAAAGAGGTGTGAAACAAATTTTTGCCATTTCCTCATCTCCCATACCAGAGAATAAACACAAAAAGGCCTAAAGTTATACCGCTTCCTAACAAGTAGGAATGCTATAACCTTAAGCCTCTTTGCTTTAGTAAGACTACGCCTTTGTAGTCCTCTATTACATTTTAAACGTGAATGAAACGTTTGTTTCACACGCTGTAGATTCAAATTGCATGCTCCCTTAAGTTTATCCTCTACATAGCTATTTACAATAGATAAAACTAAACTTTTTTGTGAACATTCTTCAACGTTGAATCCTTTGCCATCATCTATAACTCCAATCGTGCAAAAGCTGTTGTTGGCAACTCATAGAAATAACGATGTGTCCATGCTCACAATCTTGAAAAGCTATGCAAAAAAAGCGCTTGAAATGGCCATTTGCATTTCAAGCGCTAATAAAATTGTAAATATGCGAATATTCAAAACGTTTTAAAAGGCATCATGGCATCGCTCCGTACCGTTCCAGCACCCGGTAAATCGCATCCGTGCCGAACCCGACCGCTTCTACAGGAATGCGTTCATCAGCCGCATGAATCAGTTTGGTAAACTGCATGTCCTTGGGCAGCGGCATTGGCAGGAAACCGTAGGTTTGGATGCCGAGCCTCGCAAACCATCTTCCGTCCGTTCCTCCGGGCAGCAGCATCGGCACCGGAACGGCCTCCTTATCCGCTTCTTTCAGCACGTCGGACAGCAACCCGAACATCCCCATGTCGGGAGCTTCGGCGCATGGGTCATGACGCAGCACCTCCAGCTCGATCGAATCATGAATCGCGAATCGGCGCAGCTCGTCCATAAATTGCTGCGGAGTGACGCCCGGCAGCGTTCGGCCGTCGAGCTCAACCGTAATTTCGCTTGGATGAACGTTGATTTTCTCGCCGCCGCGAACAACGGTCGCGCTGATCGTATTACGCAGAAGAGGGGCGAATGTCCCTCCCTTTTCCCCCAGCAGCTTCAGGATGAGGCCGCACAGCCGGGGACGCAGCAACCCTCTCAGCAGCAGCGCCGGCAGCAGCGGCAGTGCGGCGGCCATGCCTTCAATCATCAACCGCGCCGCTGGTGTCACACGTATCGGCAGCTTATTCCTGCTAAGCGATTGAAGCATGTTCCCCAATTGCGCCATACAGTCGGCTCCAGGATTGCCCATGGAGCCGTGGCCACCATCTCCTCGAATCGTCGCTTTGAGCCAACAGAGCTGCTTCTCCGCCACCATAATCGGATAAAAGGTTTTTCCCAGCGCATGAAACGAGAAGCCGCCGAATTCGCCGAGCGCATACTTGACGCCCGCAAAATAATCGGCATGCCGCTCTACCAGGAAGGAAGCCCCGTATTCGCCCCCTGCTTCCTCGTCGCTGACAATCGCCAGAATGAGATCGCCACGCAGCGGCAGCTTGCGTACATGCGCGCGGAGGAAAGCCGATACGAGCATCGCCAGGCCGCCTTTCATATCAAGAGCGCCCCGCCCCCAGACGAAGCCGCCCTCGATGTTGCCCCCGAACGGGTCGCGGCTCCAGTCTTGCTTCCCTGTGCCAACGACGTCGACATGCCCGTACAGCAGCAGCGGCGGTGCCTCCCCGCTGCCCTTCATCCTGGCCAGCAGATTGGGCCGGGCCGGATCAAGCGAACAGGTCCGTGTCTCAATGCCCGTATCCTCAAGCAGTTGCCGGATATACATGATGCATGCGGCTTCCTCACCCGGCGGATTTGTTGTGTTAAAGCGGATCAATGCCTGCAAAATCTCCACGGGAGACGGCAGCTCTTCCGGGCGCTTGACTCCATCTTGATCCAACTCGTCATTGTTCAGCCGGATCCCCATGACCCCGCTCCTTCCTAATAAGAGGTTGTTCAAAAAGTCCGCTTTTGATCACGAAGTAACACTGAAAGCATATTCGACATCGAATCTTGAATTCAGCCGGGCCTTCCGGTGCTCACGTACCCACTACGTACGTTCCGCTCCTCTGACCCTAGCTTTATCCAACCTTCTCGGTGCTGAAAACCGACCTTTTTGAACACGCACTATAATGGACTGCCCGCGTATGGCCGGTCGGCAGGAGAAACGCCCGGCAAGCTGCGCAGGCCGAACTCATCGCACAGCCTTGCGAGTCGCCGCTCCTGCTCATCGGCGGACGTGCCTTTGGTGCGAAACACCGATTCCAGCATCGCCAGCGCTTGCCGAACATGCGCTTCCGCCACTTGCTCTCCCGTCTCCCGAAGCCGATCAACCAAGCGCTGCACGCCGCGGTAAGGCGAAACGACGCCTTGTTCATATTCGGCCGCGTTCCAGTTGCGGTTGCGGACGCACGTAGCGATAGCCAGACAACGATTCAGCAGATCAATCGAATAAGCGTCCGTTTGCCGGCTTGCGGCAACCAGTTGCGCTTCATCCTCCTTGTCGTCAAAAGCGAATACGCGTAGTCCGTCCGCTGGCGCCAGCCGTTTCAATACATTGCCCGGACCCAGTTCTACGGCAGAGGCAACGCCAATACTTTTCTGAAAGGCAAGGACAGCCGGCCAATTGACAGGGTCCGTCAATCCCCTTGCCAGCATACCCGCGATCTCCGCCGTATTTCCGTATGGCAGACCCGTCAAGGAGGAAACGACGGGAAAATCCATTTCTCCAAACGAGACGCGGCTCAGCACTTCGGCAAATTGTGCCGCCGCCGGCGCCATCAACGGACTATGGAACGGCGCGCTTACCTGCAGCGGAATGACTGCGGCCCCATGGGCGGACAGTCTTTCGGACGCTTCATGGACAGCCTCTTTGTGGCCCGAAATCACCGTTTGCCGGTCTGAATTCATATTCGATACCACAACAATACGGCTTCCGTCCGTGCAGCTTGCGCTGATTTCCAAGCATACTTTGGCGACAACATCGGGACTCGGCCCGTTCACGGCGGCCATTGTGCCGATCCCTGCAGCGGCGGCCCCTTGCATCAACTCGCCGCGGCGGCGTACGAGCCTGAGCGCATCCGGGAACGTTATGGCTCCCGCGCAGGTTAAAGCGGTAATCTCGCCCAGGCTGTGGCCGGCTGCCATCGCAGGCAGGTATCCCCATTCACGACTGTAGACGCTGTACATTGCCACACCAAGCGCAAGAATAGCGGGTTGGGCATTGTCCGTCCTCGTCATCTCCGTTGTCGGTCCCTCATACATCAGGCTGTCAAGGCGCATGCCCAGCGCTTCGTTCGCTTCCTCCATCGTCGCTTTGACAACCGGATACCGCTCGCTCAGCATTTTTCCCATCCCGACGCGCTGCGATCCCTGACCGGGAAACCATATCGCATGTTTGTTCAGCATCTTCCATCACGCTCCTTACGGGTCAGATCGGGGCAGGCGCCTCGGTCAGCTTTTTGTTAATCACCGCTACAACATCGGATTCCCACTCATGCAGGAAAAAATGTCCGCCTTCAAACAGCATCAGCTCGCAGCCTCCCGTCGCGTACCGCTCCCATTCGCCGAGCGGGCCTTTGACGCAGCCGTCATCTTTACCGCTCAAGATGGTGAGCCGGAGCGGCAGCGGCGGCCGCATTCGATGCTCGTATTCGCCGACAAGCTTGAAGTCGGCTCTTAGGATCGGCATAAACATATCCAGCAGCTCCCGATGCCGGAACAGCTCGTCCGGCATGCCGCCAAGCCGCTTCACTTCCTCGAGAAACTCGTCATCCGGAAGCAGATGGGTCCGGCGAGCCTCCTTCTGCTCGCAATGCGGTGCCCCTCTGCCGGAGAGGAAGACTGCCGCAGGCAGCGGGAATCCTTCTTCCCGCAGCGCATGCAGCACCTCATACTCGAGCAGGCTGCCCATGCTGTGGCCGAATAAAGCATAGGAGTCTGAGCCAAGCGCCGTCTCTCTTACCAGCGGCAGCAAATCCCGCACGGCCTCCGCCGCGTCCGCATAGAACGGCTCGTCCATGCGGCTTCCCCTGCCCGCCAGTTCGGCCGGCACCAGACGCACGCCGGGATGCAGCCGGTTCGTCCAGCGTTTGTACACTTGAGCGGAGCCCCCTGCATATGGCAAACAAATTAAAGATATCGTCATAACGCCCGCCTCCCGGGTAACATGTTGACGCAAGCGGCTTTTACGCGCCGGCGACAAGCATGGTCCAGAACGTTTTTTCCTTCGCGAACAAATCGTCCGCGAGCGCCAGCTCTCTGCCGCGTTCGAAGTCCCCCGTCACAAATCGGTCCTTCACCAGATCCCATCCGTCCCTCACTGCGCCAAGCTGACCGGACAGCGACTCATGCAGCGCTTCGCCGATCAGCCCCTTCTCCCGCAGGGAGCGGAGCAGCGACGTGTTGGCGATATGCCGGTTGCAAATGATGTTGACGCCGACAAGGCCATAGGTCAAATGAGCTTGCTTCTTCTCCGGGTCGGAATCTACATTCCACATGCCCTCTATGGAGAACTCGCCAAGCTCCCTCGCCAGCCGCTCCGCATTTTCCACCACTTCAGTCAGCTTCAACTCATAGGGCTGAATTTTTTCCTGCAAGTTGTATACGTAGAAGGCAGGCCCCAAATAGCTCGGGTTCACGTTGTATTCCGAGTTGCCGTACGCCTTGAGCAGCCTTTCCTCCGGCACCTCGTGCTCCTCGTAGCCGGCAAGCGTATCGTCAATGACGTAGAAGACGCCGCGCTCCTTGTCGTATCCATTAAACAGCGAATAATGATACCAATGGAACCTTTTCCAGGCCATACTGCCCGGCAGCCAGTCATACAGATCGACGTTTACGCTCAAGTTGCGTCCGCCCTCCAGCATCGCCCTGATTTCCTCCGGCACCGTCTCCATGCTGCGGAAATGACCGGGCTCGATATAGCGGATCACCTGCGACAGCGGGAATCTGGCCGGATCGTCCATATAATACAGCGTGTCAATAGTCGGATAGCGGAAGTCTTTGTCGGTTGCGGCCTCCCAAGGAAAGTACCGGTAAATGTTCAAATACGCCGCATCCCTGTAGCTGGGATCCTCGGACACCGCTATGGAAAAGGCCTGGTTCAGCATGCAGTTCATCCAAAACTCGTTAAACGGTTTCCTTTTCATTGACAGCTTCATGGTTCGCCGCCCCCTTAGGCTCAGAATTTTGGTTCAAGCAAGCTTGCTTGCCGCAAGCACAGCACTGATTTTTTTCTTTGCTCCGTCTTCGACCAGCGCGTGTATGATCGCCGTATAATCATCCGCCAGCGCCCAGGCATTTTCTTCGTGGAAAAGACTTGTCGCATATTCCAGCGTAAAGCCGATCTTGCCGTCCTGCTCCACCGCTTCAAGCGTCAAATCGAATTTGCTGACGCCCGGATCGAACTCTTTGGGGTCAAATTCAATGCCGCCCGAACGGTAAGCGACGCGATCGATATTTTGCAAAATAAACATCGTAACGAACAGCGGGTTGCGGCTGCGGTCCTGTTCGATTCCCAGCTTTTGCACCAAATCCTCAAACGGGTAATTCTGGTGTTCCAGCGCCCGCAGTACATCCTCATGCAGTTCGGTCAAATAGTCGCCAACGGTCCGGTACGATTCCGGGAAGCTGCGAATCGCGACCGTATTGACGAACATCCCGATCAGCCCTTCCAGCTGCGCATGATTGCGGCCTGCTACCGGTGTGCCGATAATGATATCCTCGTCACCGCTCCATTTGCTCAGCAGCATCGCATAAGCTCCGAGCAGAACGGTGTACAACGTCGTGCCGCGCTCGCGCGCAAACGCCTTGATCTGGAGCGTCAGCCCCTCATCCAGTCTGAAGTTGATCAGACTGCCCTTGAAGTTTTGCAGTTCCGGTCTTGGCAAGGAAGTCTTGAGCTCCAGCGTTGGCAGTTCCCCTTCGAACGCCTCCAGCCAGTAGCGCTCATGCCCCATATAGGCCTCGCTGCCGATTTGTTCTTCTTGCCATACCGTGTAATCCCGGTACTGGATATCCAGCTCTGGCAGCTCGCCGCCGCCGTACAAAGTGGTCAGTTCCTGCAGCAGGACGCTGACGGAGACGCCGTCGGTAATAATATGATGCAAGTCCAGCAGCAGCAAATGGCGCTCCTCGCCAAGCGGAATCAATCCGGCACGGAACAGCGGGAGACTGCCGAGATCGAACGGACGGATAAAGCGCTCCATCAGCGCGCTGATGCCGCCGAATAATCCTTCGTCTCCGCCTTCCGCGAGCAGCTTGCCCGCCGCCATTCTCAGCTTAGCGCCCCGCTCCAACGAAAACACCGGCTCCGCATGCACGCGCTGGCGGAACTCGTCCTCCTCGTGATGGAACGTCGTCCTGAGCGATTCATGGCGGCGCATTATTGCAAGGAAAGCTTCCTCCAATCGCTCCACATCGAGCTTGCCCTGCATATGCACGGCGAACGGCACATGGTACATCGTTGCCTCGCCCGAGATCAGCCCCATCATAAATTGGCGGCGCTGCGCCCTCGACATCGGGTAATGCTCGCACTCCGGCTGCTTCGGAATGCGTGCGGCCGCCACGGTTCCGCTAGTGTCCAGATGGGCCGCTAAACCTTCAAGCGTAGGGTTCATAAAAATATCACGCAGCGGCATTTGGATGCCAAAGCGTTCCGCAATGCGGCTGATCATGCCCGCCGCCTTCAGGGAATGGCCTCCAAGATCGAAAAAGCTGTCCTTGGCGCTGATCGCATCCGTACCGAGCAGTTCCTTCCAAATCTCCGCCAGCTTGCGCTCGGTATCCGTCGACAGCTGAACAAGCTCTCGTGTGCCAGTGTCGGCTGGTCCCGGCTTCGGCAGCGACCTTCTGTCGATTTTGCCCGTTGGCGTAAGCGGAATCGCATCCAGAACGACCATGAAGGCCGGAACCATATAAGAAGGCAGCTTGTCCCCGAGAAATTCGCGCAACTGCGCGGTCAACCGGCCGGATGGCGTGTCGTCGTCTTGCTCTGCATCTGCTGCTGCGACGTTCAACATGACGACATACGCGCAAAGCGCATATTCCCCATCCTCTTCCTCGAATGCGGTAACGACCGTTTCCTTCACCTGCTCATGGCGAAGCAGCAGCTGTTCAATTTCACCGATTTCAATCCGGTGACCCCTGATTTTCACCTGGAAATCGCGGCGTCCCGCGTAGGCGAACTCGCCATTTTCAAGCCTGCGCCCAAGGTCGCCCGTGCGATACATGCGTTCGCCCGGCGCATACGGATTCGGCACAAAAGCGACATCCCATTCGGGATGGCTGAGATACCCGCGCCCGACGCCCGGCCCGCCGATGCAAATTTCGCCCGTCACGCCTGTCGGCTGCAGCTTCAGTCCTTCGTCAAGCACCATCATGAGGGAACCTTCGATCGGCGTACCGATCGAAATCTCCTCGCCTTCGGTCACTTCCCGCATTGAGGTCCACACCGTCGTCTCCGTCGGACCGTACAAATTAAACAATCTGGCTCCGGTAGCGGCGCGCAGCCTGCCGAGCACATCGGCCGTGAGCGGCTCCGCCCCGATCATCAATATGTGCAGCTGTTGCAAACCGTCCGTTTCGCCTCGCTGGTTCATCCACCATTTGAAGCGCGACGGCGTAATTTGCAGCACATCGATGCCGTACGTGTCGATCAGGCCTTGCAGCAAGGCGGCGTCGCCCCGTTCCTCTTCGCTCGCGAGTACAATCCGCATACCCAGCGTGAGCGGAAGCAGATTTTCAACGACAAAAATATCAAAGGAGACCGATGCCATCGCCAGGATGCTCTGGCCCTTCTCAAACGGAATCCGTTCTCGGAAGCCGCTGATGAAATGCGCCAGCCCGCGATGCTCGATCATCACTCCTTTGGGACGCCCGGTCGAGCCCGACGTATACAGCACATACGCCAAATGGTCCGGCTTATGGACTAACTCCGGATTGCCTCTGTCTGCCGCATACAGCTCCGGATCGTCCAGATACCACTCGGCAACGGCTCTCGTTACGACTCCTGCATATGCTTTTTCCGTCAGCAGAAGCGCTTCGCCGCAATCCTCAAGCATCCAGTCGATCCTCTCTTTCGGATAAGCGGGATCAATGGCGACATATGCGCCTCCGGCTTTCAGAATCCCCAAAATGGCGACAAGCAGCAGCGGGCTGCGGGACGCCATCAGCGCGACAATGCGCTCAGGCCCCACACTCTTCGCCCGCAAGGAATGGGCAAGCCGATTCGCGCGTTCGTTCAGCTCGGCGTACGTCACCGTCTCCGTGCCGAATTGAATCGCCGCCGCATCCGGCGTGCGCGCCGCCTGGCGCTCCACCTCCTGGACAAACCCCGTCCATTCCGTCGTGGCTTGCGAGGAAGCCGTCGCATCTCCTTGCTGGTCCGTCGTGTCTTTCTCGGCTCGAGTTTCCATCCTACCATTGCCCCCCTCTCTGCTAGCGGCCAGTACCGGCATGCTTCCTCCGGCCAACAGAGCCAGCAATTGATCCCGCTCGCTTTCACTCATCAGCTCAAGCTCGCCGACCGTGCGATCACGAGATCTGCACATCTCCCTTACGAGTACGGTATAGCTTTCCGCCATGCGGCGCGCGGTTTCTTCATGAAACAAATCCGTTGCGTATTCCAGTTGAAGCTCGATTTCCGCTTCCCGTTCCACCGCTTCCAGAGTCAGGTCAAATTTGCTTGTCCTCGTCTCGAACGGCATCACACCAAAGACGAGCCCGCCTGCTTCCATCACCGCCCGGTCCATATTTTGCAAGACAAACATGGCGTCAAACAAAGGATTGCGGCTTCTGTCGCTATCTGCCTTCAGCCCCTCGACCAGCTCCTCGAAAGGATACGTCTGGCGCGAAAGCGCCTCTACGACATGGTTATGCAGCTCCGCCATGTAGGCCCTTACCGTCTTGTCTCTTGCCGGCCTAGTCCGCAGCGCCAGCGTGTTGACGAACATGCCGATCATGCTATGCGTATCGGCATGTTCCCTGCCGGCGGCGGGAGTGCCCACAATCACTTCGGCCTGCCCGCTGTATTTGGCCAGCATCGCGGCAAAAGCGCCCAGCAGCACCGTATACAGCGTCGTCTTGGCTTCCCGAGCCAGCTTTCGCGCCGCTGCCGTTGTTCGCGCGTCGAGACGGAACGAATATCGGCGGCCCTTATAGCTCGGCAGAGACGGGCGCGGCCGATACGTCGGCAGCTCCAGCACAGAAAGCTTGCCTTCGAAGATTTCCATCCAGTATTGTTTATGTTCCTCATATGTGCCATTTGCAAATCCGGTTTCCTGCCACACCGCATAATCGCTGTATTGCACGCGTAACTCCGGCAGCGCTTGTCCGGCATACAGCTGCGACAGCTCATTCACCAGCAAACCGGAGGATACGCCGTCCGTAATAATGTGATGAACATCGAGCAGCAGCAGATGATCTTCCTCATTCAGCCGCAGCAGCCCCGCCCGCAGCAGCGGCAGCTTGTCCAGATGGAACGGGCGCTGGAAAACTTCCATCAGCCTCGTCACCTCGGCGCCGTCCGGCGGTGCTCCCCGCAGCGCTTCGTCTCCGGTCGACGCGGCACGATCCAGCGTCTCCAGCTTGAACGCATACGGCGGATGAACCATTTGCCTGAACTCGTCCTTTGTCATATGGAAGGTCGTCCGCAAGCTTTCATGGCGCGCGATCAGAGCCGTAAACGCGTCTTCCAGCCTCGCCGCATCCAGCCTGCCCTGCAAGCGGAGCGCAAACGGCACATGATACATGGTGGCGTCTCCGGCCAGCATCTGCATCATATATTGGCGGCGCTGGGCGCGCGACATCGGATACCAATCGCGGCGCTCCGACTTCGGGATCGGCTCGGCCGCCACAGCGGCACCGTCCCGCTCCTTCAGCCAGGCGGCTATTTCCGCAATGGAGGTAAGCTCGAATATCAGGCTAAGTGGAACCAGGGTGCCCGTCGCCTGCTGCAGCTTGCCCGCCAGCACGGCAGCCTTCAAGGAATGGCCGCCAACCTCGAAAAAGTCGTCGTGAATACCAATTGGTCCGGCCGTATCGCCCAACACTTCCTCCCAAATGGCGGCGACGCGCTCTTCCATCCCGTCTCGCGGCAGCTCCGGCTTTCCCCGCTCCCCGAAGTCCGGCTCCGGCAAGGCGCGCCGATCCACTTTCCCGTTCGGCGTCAGCGGTATCGCATCAATTGCCGCGATATAGGCCGGAATCATCGCTTCCGGCAGTTTGTCTTTCAGCTTTCTTCGCCATTCCCGCGAAGGGAGCTTGTCCGAAGCGACTACATAAGCGCACAGCTCCCTGTCGCCGCTTGCCTGCTCGCGGGCGACCACTACCGCATCCTCCACCTCGGGAAGGGAAATCAATTGCGAGCGAACCTCGTTCATTTCAATCCGCACGCCTCTGATTTTTACCTGCTGATCGGCCCGGTCCACATACACAGCGTTGCCGTCAGGCAGCCACTTTGCGATATCGCCGGTGCGATACATGAACCGGCCCTCGTTGTACGGATGCGGCAAAAAGCGCTCAGCTGTCATATCCGGTTTGTTCACATAACCGTCGGCAAGGCCGCTGCCGGCAATATACAGCTCCCCGGCTGCACCGATTGGAGCAAGCTGGCCGCCATAGCCGAATATATAAATTTCGACATTGTGCATCGGCCCGCCAATCGGCACATAGCCGCCGCGATAAGCGCCCGGCTTGTATGCGTACATATTGGAGCAGACCGTCGCCTCCGTAGGGCCGTAGCCGTTAATAATCCGCATCCCGGGATTAAGCTTCGTATACAGCTCCAGCGTTTCGTCTTTAATCGGCTCTACCCCAACGAGCATTTTGTCCAGCGTAATCGCGGAAGCCGATTGTTCCAGCAGCCGCGCAACCTCTTTCAGCAAAGACGGCGGCAAATAAGCGAATGTAATCCGCTCTTCCGCAATCACTTCGGCAATTCGCCGCGGATCAAGCAATTTCGGCTCCGGGTAAAGCACCGTGCACGCCCCGAACATAAGCGGCATAAACAGCTCCGCTACGCTGACGTCAAACGAAATATTGGTGAGGCTGAGGCATCTGTCACCCTCGCCGTATTGTCCGTCAAAAAACGTCCTGAGCGAATGTCCGAAATTGTAAAAGCTGCGGTGCGGCACCATGACGCCCTTCGGCTGACCCGTTGAACCTGAGGTATAGATGACATACATCGGGTCATCAGGATCCTGTGCCCCTGCGGCGGCAGCATCGTCTCCGCCGGAGAACAGCGTCTCATCCGTTATGTCCAGCACCTGCAAGGAGGCCGGCACGACGGTCGTAGATCCGGAACGCGCGCCGTCCGCGATTACCAGCTCCGCGCCGCTGTCCTCCAGCATATAGCGGATGCGCTCCTCTGGATGATGCGGATCTACAGGCAGATAAGCGCCTCCGGCTTTCATAACGGCGAGCATAGCGGTCAGCGTGGGGATGGAGCGCTCCGCCATGATGCCGATTACGCTGCTGCGTCCCACACCTTTGGCGCGCAAGGTTCGCGCCAGCGCATCGGTACGGCGATCCAGCTCCCGATAGGTCATGGATTCACCGCCGCAAGCTACGGCCGGCAGTTCGGGAACGGCCAGCGCCTGTTCCTTAAAGCAATCATGCAGACAGCGCGGCGGCGAAAAGTCCGCTTCGCGTCTCCCCAACGCCAGCATGTGCAGGCGCTCCTCCTCCGTCAGCATCTCCACTTCGCCTAGTGTGGCGTCGGGACGGAGCGTCACGCTGCGCAGCAGCTGCACATAATGCCGCATGAACCGCTCGGCTGTCGCGCGGCGAAACAAATCGGTATTATATTCCACGACAAGCCGCAATTCCGCACCATTCTCCACAGCCTGAATCATTAAATCGTATTTGGCGGTTCCATGCTCAAAGCGCTGGTGGCGATACGACAACCCCTCAGATGAAGCGTTTGGAATACCCAGGTTTTGCATGATGAACATCGTGTCAAACAGCGGACTCCGGCTGGCATCCCTTCTGTCCATCCATTGCGCAATTTCCTCGAATGGATAATCGGCGTGGGCGTAAGCCCCAGTCGCCATCTCTTTCACTTCGGACAAAAAAGCTCTGAACGGCTTGTCCGCGAGCGGATAAGCGCGCAGCGCCAGCGTGCCGGTGAACATGCCCGCGATCGCTTCTAGCACGCGCCTATTCCGTCCAGCAATCGGCGTGCCGACGGCAATGTCCTCGGCCCCTGTATAGTGGGCGAGGAACGTGTAATATGCCGATAGCAGCACCATAAACGGAGTCGTGCCCGATTCGGCCGCTAGGCTGCGCACAGCCTTCGTCAAACCAGCCTCGACGTAGACGTCGAACGTTTCGCCGCGATTGCCTTTGACGAGCGGCCGCGGGGCATCGGTTGGAAGCGCAAGCGTCGGCCAGTCTCCCCGGCATTGCTCGCGCCAATACCGTTCGGCGTTCCCAGAGAGCGGCCTGCTCTCCTGCCATACCGCATAATCCTTGTATTGCAGCGGCAGCGGCGGCAGCGAACCTCCCTGATATAAAGTCATCAGGTCGGACAAAAGAATGCCCGCCGACATGCCATCGGATGCAATATGGTGCATATCAAGAAACAGCACATGGCGCTCCGGCCCCAGCGTCAGCAAAGCTGCGCGGAGCAGCGGAGCCGTATCGAGCCTGAACGGCCGGAACAAGCTTTGCAGCACGGTCTCCGCTTCCGCTTCATCGGCCTCCATGCGAATCAAGCGGAAAGAAATGGCGTCGTGAACACGCTGTCTGATCTCTCCGTCGATGACGTGGAAGGTGGTACGAAGCGTCTCGTGACGCTCTACAATGGCTTGCAGGACGGCCTCCAGCCGATCTGCATCAATAACCCCGTCCAAGTGCAACAATTCAGGCAAATTATAGCTGCGATCATCCGGAATCGCCTGCTGTTGCAAATACATACGTTTCTGCGGCGATGAAACCGGATAATGCTCTTGCGGAGCCGCCTTTGGAATCGGCTCCAGCGTATCGCCGAACAAAGAGTCGGACACTTGGCCGGTCCATGGCCCGTCCTGCACTCTGGTTACTCTTGATCCGCCAACACCTCCAGCCGCCGCTTGCCCGTCACGAGTACCGTACGCCATTTTCCCGTCAATGGTGCTGGCTACCGCTTGCCCGCCGTTCGCCTCTTTCTCGCCGATCCCAACGCCTGCCCCTTGTCGATCATGCCCTGCGCTTGTTCTTTGCGCTGTCACCGCGCCGCTCTCCCTGAGACGCTGCTCGATCAGCGCTGTGAACGAAGGCAGATCCGCATGTCCCAGCAAATCCGCCGCCTGAATGCGTACGCCCACAAGCTCGCTGACCCGGTTTACTATTTTGAGCGCAATAATGGAATCTCCGCCCAGCTCATAAAACCCGGCATTCGCAGGCAATTCGTCATAACCCAGTAGCTCTCCCCAAACATCTGCGACATGCTGCTCCCATTCCAGGCGGGAGCGCTCTCCGGTTAACGTAACGCCGCGGCGACTCTGACTCGTCATCCCGCCGCTCCGCTGAAGCACGGCCTGCCATCTGGCAAACGTCTCGTTCATTTCTTGCCCAAGCTCCTCGGGAATATCTCCACCGAGCGAATATCCGCTCCAGGCGGCAAATGGCATATGAAGCGCTGCTCCAGCCCGCGTCTCCTCCACCCAGCAACGATGAGCATCGAACGGATACGTCGGAAGCGGCAGCCGATGGCAGCGTTGTCCCCGAAAGATTGCCTTCCAGTCGATCTCGTATCCGCCCACGTAACGTTGGCCCAGCTCCAGCGCTTCCAATTCCCGTTCATTTGAACCGGGTTGCTGTCTCATATTCCCGACCGGAGCTGAGTCGGCTGTCCCGAAGAGGACGTTCGGCAGCGCAAGGCCGTTAAGGCCGCTTTCGGCAACAGAATGCAAGGTGTGGACAAGCTCCTCCCAGCCGCTTACCGCAATCGCCAAGCGATACCGATGGGCTCCCCGGCCAACGGCCAAGGTGTAGCAAAGATCGGCTAGGCTGCGGTTCTCATCAGCGCGATGCTCCTGAGCCCAGTCCCGCATCAGCAGGACGAGCCGCTCCAGCGCCGTCATGCTGTGCGCTGACAAGCAGAACAGCTCCGCTCTGTCCGAATGACCCGATGGTGTACCGGTAGGAGCCTCCTCCAGCACAACATGGCAATTGGTCCCGCTCATGCCAAACGCGCTTACTCCACATCTTCTTGCTTCGCCGTTCGTCTCCCATGGCGTCAATTCGTCATTGACATAAACGGGCGAATCCACAAACGGAATGTTGCGGTTGGGCGAGCGATAATGAAGCGTTGGCGGAAGCTGCTTGTGGACAAGTGACAGGATCGCTTTGAGCAGCCCTGCAATGCCGGCGGCATGGTCGAGATGGCCGATATTGGTTTTCAGCGAGCCGATGGCGCAAAATTGCCGCTTATCGGTATATCTCCGGAAGGCGCGCGTCAGCCCGTCGATTTCGATCGGGTCACCGAGCGGGGTTCCCGTGCCATGAGCCTCCATATACGTCAAGGTTTCGGGATCAATGTCCGCATCCTGCCAGGCGCGCACAATGACGTCCTCCTGAGCGAGGGCGTTCGGGGCGGTAATGCCGACCGAACTGCCGTCCTGATTCATCGCGCTGCCTTTGATGACAGCATATATAGGGTCGCCGTCCTCCTGCGCACGCGACAGCGGCTTAAGCAGCAGCGCAATCACCCCGTCGCCAATGCCAGTTCCATCCGCCGAGTCGTCGAATGTTCTGGCCCGGTTGTCGCTTGACTCGATGCCAAGCCGTATACCGGTATCAAGCGGCAGCACGTTAATCTTGACGCTGCCGGCAATCGCCGCCTCACATTCACCGCTGCGAATTGACTGGCATGCCAGATGGACGGCTACCAGTGAGGAGGAGCAGGCGGTGTCCACGCTGATCGCCGGTCCGCGCAAATTAAGCAAATACGAAATCCGGCTCGGTATCATGGAGCTCAGATTGCCTGGCGCCGCCATGGACAAGGCATCCGGGTCCAAAGCTTCGATGATTCGCTTGTAATCATGCTGCGCGTCCCCGTTATAGCCCATAAAGACGCCGGTGCGCGAACCATGCAGCGCAGCTCCGCCGTACCCTGCATTCTCAAGCGCTCCCCAGGCCGTCTGTAGGAACAGGCGTTGCGCTGGACTCATCAGCGAGGCTTCCTTGGGCGAAAGCCGGAAAAAAGAATAGTCAAAACCCGAAATATCTTCGATATACGCCCCGTCAAAAAAGGAAACGGAGCCATATTGCGCCTCCATGCGGCGCAAATACGGCTTCAATTCCTCCTTGCGGGAATCCGGAAACCCGCCTACCAGATCCTTACCACTCCGCAGAAGCTCCCAGAATGCTTCATGCGATTCCGCGCGCGGCAGCTTGGCGGATATCCCGACAATCGCAATATCCTTGAGGGAAACATTGGAGACGGATCCCCCGCTCCGCCCCTTCCGCCCGGATGTGTCTTTTTTGGTATCCAGCAAATCCAGTTGAAACATGGCGCCCTTACCTCCTAGTTAGTAATGGAATGGCTTACGGCCTGTTCTTTGTCCGCCCTTCCACCAATCCCGCGCAGCAGCAGCAACATATGCGCGGCGATGCCGAGTCCGCTGATCAGGGCTAGTAATCCAAGTGTACCGGACTGCCAATCGCCCGCCCATTGCAGCACGATATACAAAGTGCCTGTGCTGCACACATGAGCCGCAAGCGACCCCCAAAGCGAATACGACCCGGCGCGAACGGCGCCGTATACGATCGCACCAAGCGCCGCAAATGCGCCGACCGTCACATTCATAAATACCGTTCCGAACAATACGGCCTGGAGCAGAACTGTCCACGGAACCGAAAGACGTTGACGCAGCGTATGGAACAGCATTCCTCGGAAAAGCCATTCTTCCAGCAAAGACCCCAGCAGCAAACTGCCGAACACAAAAATGATCAGGCTGCCGCCAGCGACAAATGCGACCAAATCCGAAATGGGAGGAAAGGTCGCTTTTACCCACGGAAGACGGGTAAAAGCGCTGATAAACAAGCCGAGCCAGACGCCTGTCCCGGCGGAAAGCAGCAAAGATCCGGCCCGCGCAGGAACTAATCCTAAATCCTTCAGCGAAATTTTTTGCCAGCGAAGCAGTGGAATATAGACGGCAAGCACGATGATATTGGATACAATCAGCACAATGCCGGAATTGCCTTTGATCCAGTCTTTCAGCCCGGGATCGCCGACCCAGTTGTAGAGGACTTGATTGACAAGCATCACGACCGCCGCATAAATGACCAAATATAAGACGGTATTTCCCGCTATTCGCAGTCCCTTCACAATGGCGTCACCGCCTCGGAAGTCAGCGTCAAGGAGATCGAAGTGCGATGCTTGACCGCAAGGAATATGCCAACCGCAATCATGGCGGCCGCCACAGCCATCACAACCGACATGACGGTGACGTCCGTCGTCTCCGGCCCGTAATGCCAAAGCAGGTATTGGCTGCCCTGACAGGCGACTTGCGCGGCAATCGGCGCCCAAATGGATTTAAACCAGACATACAAGAGCGCAAATATAACCGCGCCGAGAAAACCGTACAGCGACAGCGGAATGTCTCCGAAAAAGAACAACGCCCCATACAACACGCCCTGAATCACAATTGCGATCCAAACCGGGAGTACGCGTCTGAACTCATTCATCAGAATGCCTCTGAACAACGTCTCCTTGTAAATATTTCCGAGAATCAGGAAAACCAGAAATACATACCATTCCGCACGGTTCAGGTAATCAAACAATTCGCGGAACTGGTACTTGTCCGATGCAATGGCGGGAAGACGGGAGAATGCGACCGTAAACAGGCCGGCTCCAAGCCCGATCCATAAAGCGATCGCTACTGATTTGCCGCCCATCACGCGAAACTTAGCCGCCTTAAACAGATTTTCTTTGAATATAAGCCTCCAGGCCAGCAGCATGAGCGGCAAACCCACCATATCGTTCAAAATAATGACGGTTACCGTGTTCTGTTCAAACCACGTGCTTTTGGGGTACACATAATCGAAAAATAATGTCGTTACGGTAAAAAACCATGCAAAATACAGGCCGATAACAACAGCCACGCGAGCCAGCATCATTCCCCACGCCTTCATGCGGTCAGCCCCCCTTTTGTGCTGCTGACGGCGTGTCAGCCGTCAGAGCTTGACCGGCGCGTGCGCCGATGCCTCCGCTGCCAGAGGTCCGCCAGACATAGACGGTACCTCCAATCAACGCAGCCAGACAGAGCGCTGTAATAATATACAGCGAAACATCGCCCAGCTTGCCAAACCATTCGTAGAACCCGATGTATTTAAACAGAAAGATTGTGCCCATGGTCGTATTCTGTACCAGAATAGGCGCCCACAGCGACCCAGTGCGCAGATACAGTGACCCGTAAATCAGGCCCGAACCGATGCTGATGACTGAAAGCGCCAGGCTCGGCTGGAAGTAGGCGTATGCTGCGGCTTGCAGCACCAGGGCCACATATACCGGCATAACCCTGCGAAGCTCGCTGAAAATGAGACCCCTGAACAATATTTCTTCAAATGCCGGGCCGATCAAACCGGCGCCCAGAATGACATACCAGATCGAATCCCCCCTGATCGTATCGTTGACAAGCGCGGGAATGGACGGAAATTGCCGCGCAATATCGTCAATGACGATCAGGCCGATACTGAACAAACTTCCGGCAAGACCCAAGCCAATCATTAACAAGACGCGCGAGGCTTTCAGCCGTTTAAAGCCCGACGCGCGAAACAGATTTTTTTCCGCATGGGGCCATATCCATCCTTTGATACGAAAGATGAGCAAATAAACAAGCGTAATCAACGTGAACAGAACAGCCATAAACATGGCTGGATTGCGATCCAGAAACTTGGCGAAGGACAGCGTCACTTCGTAATTGTAAGTAGAGCGAAGCAGATAGAGCAGCGCATAAAAGACCCCGAGATAAAGAGCGATATTACCTATCATGATCAACACTTTTTTCACAGGAATGCCCCTTTCTTCCTTCTATCAGATGTATTCTCAGGGTCAGGCTAAGCCCGCCTTGGCCCATGCTACGTCCCCGATTCGGCGCTTCCTATTGCGACGCGATATTGCTCGACCACGCTTGACAGCAGCTCCAGATAACCGGAAGCCCAATCCAGCACCGCTTCCTTGCTGAGGCGCCGGGCGTCGTACGTCCATACTCCGCCAAGCTCTGGCACTTCCGCCCCTCGTGGTGCGGCGGCAGCACCACTCATATACAGCACAACATCGAATCGTTCCAATAGCCCCTCCCGCTCCTTGAACCCGTGCTGCGCTGCTCCTGCAAATAACGGAAATAAGGCAAATCCGGCTTCGGCTTGCGGCTGCTTTCTGATTTGCCGCGGGGTATAACATTCTCCCGCGTTTACCCGTTTGGCAGCATGCCGCAGCAGCGTATCGAAATCCCGCACCTCCCCAAAGTCGATTTCCTTCGGAGCAATCAGCCCGTTGTCCGTCATTGCCGGAAGCACAAGCCGGCCCATGCCGGACTTGCCGCGCCAGAAGTATAGATATACGGCATACGCCGCGGCTTCGACCGTTACCGAGCGGGATGCCGCAAGTTCCGTAAGTCCTTCCGATACCATCGTGTCCAGTTGGAACTGAACGCTGCCGATACGCTCCGCGGCATAACCATTGCAGACGCAGTCGTCTGCCACCGACAGACCGCTCCAGCTCCAGCTGGCGAGCTCCCGATTTCTCGACTTCAGATAAGCCGCAAGCGATGCGATCGTCGGGTAGGTGAACAAATCCGTTACGCCCAGAGCGCCGGGATACAACTCCTCCAGCCGTTGATGCACCCGCACCAGCAGCAGCGATTCTCCCCCAACATCGAAGAAACGATGATGGATGCCGAAGTCGTCCCTTTGCAGAATTTCATGCCATACAGCGGCAATCGCCAGTTCAGTATCGCTTGCCGCTTCGACAAACGGAGTGGCGCTACCCGCCGCCAGCTCCAGCTCCGGCAGCGCCTTCCGGTCGATTTTGCCGTTTGGAGACAGGGGCATGGCTGGCAGTTCCACCACGGCCTGCGGAACCATATAATCCGGCAGGCGCAGCCCTGCAAAATCCCGCAGTTCCTGGTGGTCCACAGGTTCGGAGCCAACGATGTACGCGCATAAATATTCGCTTCCGCTTGTGGCGTCCCGCTTCATAACCACCGCTTCCGAGACCGCCGGATGACCGAGCAGCACATGCTCGATTTCACCACATTCAATGCGCTGGCCCCTTATTTTTACCTGATGGTCGATTCGGCCCAAATATTCGATCGTTCCGTCAGGCAGCCATCTGGCAAGGTCTCCTGTCCGATACATCAGACTGCCCTCCGTAAACGGATTATCGACGAACTTTTCTTCCGTCAAATCGGGCCGGCCGATATAACCCCGCGCCAGACCCGCACCGGATATGCACAGTTCCCCGGCAATGCCGACAGGCTGGAGCTTCATCGATTCGCTCACGATATAAAGCGAGATGTTGTCGATCGGCTTGCCAATCGGTACATTGATCGAAATATCGTTGATCGAAATATCGTCGTCAGAGCAATCGTAATAGGAAACGTCAACCGTCGCCTCGGTCGGGCCGTACAAATTCACAAGCCTGGCATTGAACGGAACTCCGATCCGCTCGCGGAACCTCCGCACCTGATCCGCAGTCAACGCTTCGCCGCTGGCGAACACATGACGCAGGCTCTCCAGCCTGGCATCGCCGCGCAGCAAGCCGGGATCCTCCAAGAACAGGTGCAGCATGGACGGCACAAAATGCATCGTCGTTACGCCATGCCGCGCGATCGTATCCATCATAAGCGCGGGGTCCTTTTCGCCGCCCGGAGGCAGCAGGACCAGCTTGGCTCCCGCAAAGCTCCACCAGAACAGCTCCCAGACCGATACATCAAAAGTAATCGGCGTTTTCTGCATAACGACTCCGCTTGCGTCCAGTCCGTATTGCTTCTGCATCCAGCCGATCCGGTTGACGACGGAATGATGCTCGATCATGACGCCTTTCGGATGTCCGGTCGATCCCGAAGTATACAGCACATAAGCAAGCGAACGTGAATCATGCAGCTTCTCTACAGGGAAGTCGTCCCGCTCCTGCGTCATCACCTCATGAACGTCCGTAAATGGCAGAGACGTCTCCAGCCCTTCCGGGGCTTTGCCCTTCGTCAAGACAAGCTTGGCTCCGGAATTCTCCAGCATGTAGCGGATTCGATCGGGCGGCAAGCTCGGCGTAACAGGCACATAAGCTCCGCCCGCCTTCAGCACGCCAAAGATTGAAATCATCATCTCCAGACTGCGATCCATCACGACGGCCACGCGCTCCTCGCGCTTGATGCCTTGCTTTCTGAGCGTCTGCGCCATCTGGTTCGACCTCCGGTTTAATTCCGCATACGTCAATGCTCCGTTCTCCGCCGCAACCGCAACGGCCTGTGGCGTTTCCGCCGCTTGCCTTTCGAGGTAAACCTCTACCGTATCGCCGTTTGCATACGGCGCTGCCGTGCGATTGAACGCTTCGCTCTGCTTCTGTGCCTCTGCGGAGCCCTGCAGCCCGATCCCTCCGAGCGGTCGCCCCGGCTCCGCCAGTGCAAGGCCGACAATACGGAAATACCATTCCGCCATTCTGCGTATGCTGTCTTCCTTAAACAGCGCCGCCCTATATTCGATTGTCAAAGCTGCGCCTTTTGCGCCCTGATCCGCAATCTCAAACGTCAAGTCCAGCTTCGAAACGCGATTGTCCGGAACTTGCACCTCGAATTGCAAGGCGTCCGCCGCCGTCTGTCCGGCCTCCATATGCTGCATCACAAATATCGTGTCAAACAGCGGATTGCGGCTCAGGTCACGCGGCACATCCAGCATCGTCACCATATGCTCAAACGGGAGCAAGCTGTTGTCCAGCGCCGCAAGCACAATTTCTTTGAGCTGCTCGGCGAACGCTCTGAACGGCAGTTCGCCGGATGGCTGGCTTCGAATCGGCAGCGTATTGACAAACATGCCGACCAGAGACTCGGTTGCGGGATGGAAGCGGCCTGCGATCGGCGTGCCGACAATAAGATCGTCTTGCCCCGTCATCAGATGCAATAACGTATGGTAGGCGGTAAGCCATATATGGAATGGCGTAACGCCCCATTGCTCTGCCGCCGCCGAGGTCCCCTCGACAAGCTCCGCCGGAATCGGCAGAGCAAGCTTGGCACCTTCGAAGCTTTGTTCAGGGGGACGCGGATAATCAGTCGGCAGTTGCAGCACAGGAAGCGTACCCGCTAGCCGGAACGCCCAAAATTGCTCTTGCTGCTTTCTCGCCTCCGAAGCCATCCACTCCTGCTGCCAAACGGCGGCATCCTTATAGTGAATGGGCAGCGGCTGCAAGGAGCCCCCGCGATACAGCTGCTCGAAATCGCGCGCCATCACATTCATGGACACGCCGTCGGCGACGATGTGGTGAATGTCCAGCAGCAGCGTATGCCGACTTTCGCCGTCCGTCGCGAGAAACGCCCGGATTAACGGAGCCTTTCGCAAATCGAACGGGCGGACGACCGCGCGCGCAAATGTATTCAAGTCCGCCGCATCCATCAAGGCATGCACGGCGAGTTCAAACGAAACCCGCTCATGGACATGCTGTACCGGCTTGCCATCTGCCCAGTCAAAGCTGGTGCGCAGCGGTTCATGGCGGTCAATCAGCCCTTGAATCGCCTCGCGAAGCCTGTCCTGATCAAGCTTGCCCGTCAGGTTCAGAGCAAGCGGAAGATTGTAGGCCGTGCTGTCCTGATAAAGCTGCTGCAGCACAAACAGTCTGTTCTGCGCGAGCGACAACGGATAGAACGGCCGGCTCTCAGCCCGGTTAATAACCGCAGCCTGCTTGGGAGCCGCGTTGTCGATGCGGGCCGCCATTTCCCGCAGCAGGGGAGCGTCGAACACATCCTTCATCGCAAACGCCGCTCCATAACGCTGTTCAATCAAGCCCGCAAGCTGCGCGGCTCGCAAGGAATGGCCGCCCAATTGGAAGAAATGGGCTTCTCTCCCGATCGCCACCGGGTTGTCCGGTTCGCTTGCAGCCAGACCGAGCACCTCCCGCCAAAGATCGGCTAGCCGCTGCTCCGTCTGTGTACCCGGTGCCTCGCCGCAAGCCGCCGATTCAGCGAACCGGGGCTGCGGCAGGCGACTGCGGTCGGTTTTGCCGCTCGGGCTTAGCGGAAACGCTTCCATAGCAATGAAATACGAAGGAATCATATACTCCGGCAGCAGTTCCTTAAGTGTAGCCCGAAGGCTCGCTTCCTCCGGCGCCTCCCCTTCCGCTGTCACTAGATATGCGCAAAGAGCTGGCTCTCTCGCATGGTCCGTCACTGCCGTCACCACGGCATCGCGAACTTCCGCCTGTAAGAGCAGTACGTGCTCGATCTCGCCGCATTCGATGCGGAGACCGCGCAGCTTGACCTGATGGTCAAAGCGTCCCAAATATTCAATATTACCGTCCGGTAGCCACCTTGCGCGATCGCCGGTACGGTACAGCTTATCTCCTGCGGTAAACGGATTCGTAACAAAGCTTTGCTCCGTCAAATCCGGCCTGTTGCGATATCCGCGCGCAAGACCGGCACCCGCGATGCACAGCTCGCCGGACACGCCGATCGGCTGCGGTCTTGTCCGCTCGTCCACAATGTAGAGCCGGATGTTATGGATTGGCTTGCCGATCGGAATCGTACCCGCCCCAGCGTCCGGGCAATCGTAATAGCTGACATCGACCGTCGCTTCCGTCGGGCCGTACAGATTAATGAGCCGGCATTGGCGGCCGCCGCGCTCCATCAGGGTGTAAAAACCTGCGACATGCGCGGGCTTGAGCGCTTCGCCGCTCGCAAATACGTATCGCAGGGAACAAAGCTCGCCGCCTCTGCCGCTGTCCGCCGCATAGGGCAAAAAGACACCCAGCATGGACGGCACAAAATGCATAACCGTAACCGCCTGCTCCTCAATCGCGCGCAGCATGACCGATGGCTCCTTCTCCCCGCCGGGCTCCAGCAAATAAAGCGAAGCGCCGGCAAAGCTCCACCAGAACAGCTCCCATACGGAAACGTCGAACGTGATCGGCGTTTTTTGCAAAATAATGTCACGCTCATTCAGTGGATAAGTCGTCTGCATCCAGTTCAGCCGGTTGAGCACCGCGCGGTGCTCCACCATAACGCCTTTGGGTTTGCCGGTGGAGCCTGACGTATAAATGACATACGCCAAATGCTCGGGGCCCGCTTGAGGCGGCAGGTCCGTTTCTTCTTCGCCCTTCGGCATCTCCGATGCAGCAGCAGCCGTAAGCGCATCCAGATCGAGCGTTTCTCCCTGGAAGGCCGGGAGCGTATGAATCCACTTGGCCCCCGCCAGAAGCAGCCTCGCCCCACTATCCTCCAGAATGCCACGGATCCGCTCGTGTGGATGCTCCGGGTCGATCGGCAAATAGGCCCCTCCCGCCTTGAGCACCGCTATGATCGTAATCATCATGGACAACGAGCGCTGAGCGGCAATCGGCACAATCGTTTCGACCACAACCCCCTTGCCTCTTAGCACGGCAGCCATACGTTCCGCGCGGTCGTTCAGCTCCCCATACGTTAGCGATCCTTCGGCAGACCGCACCGCCGTTCGACCCGGCCAACGCTGGGCGGACTCGGCGAACCATCCGTGAATCGTCTTCTCCGCCGGGTACGGATGTCCCGTATCATTCCATGCCGCAAAAGCGGCTTCTTCGGCAGGTGTCGCCTGTGCGACATCGCCACAGATCAGGTCGGGGCTGGCGGCCGTTTGCTCCAAAATGTATAGCAGTCGATCCGCCAACCGCTCCATCGTTCCCTTATGGAACAATCCCGTATTATACTCCAGCTCCGCCCGCAGACCGCCTTCGCCATCGCTGTACAGATCGAGCTTGAAGTCCAGCTTGGATGTTCCGTGGTTGACGGGCAAAGGCTCCATGCTCCAGCCGTCGCCGCGCGCCGCCAGCTTCTCGTCTTCAAACTGGTTGTGAACGATCAGCATCGTATCGAACAGCGGGTTACGCGACGGGTCATGGGAATACTGGGCCACTTCCATCATGTGCTCGAAGCTGACATCGCCATGCTCGTATGCAGCAAGCAAACGCCCATGGGTCTCGCCGACAAACGCCAAGATTGGCAGTTCGTCCGCCACCCGCATCCGAATCGGCAAAAACTGGTTGAACATGCCGATCATCCGGGCCGTGTCCGGATGCGTCCGGCCTGCCGCTAAAGAACCAATTGCAAATTCCGACTGATGCGTCGTTCCCTTGAGCAACAGCGCGTAAGCCGCAAAAAGAAGGCTGTTCATGCTCGCTCCGGCGCTTGCGGCCGTCTCTTTCAGTCGTGCGGCGAGCACCGCCGAAATATGAAAGGTATACGTATCGCCCGCAAATGTCTGACGGTCGCCGCGCGGCCGATCCAGCGGCATATCGAGCGGCGCCGGCGGCTCTGCAAGCTGCTCCGTCCAAAACGCTCGGCTTGCCCTGGCCCGCTCCGAGCCGGACTGTCGCTCCTGCCAAACGGCATAATCCTTGTAATGCAGAGCCAAAGATGCAAGTTCCGCGCCGTCGATCAAAGCGGTCAATTCCTCCAGCAGCAGCTTGACGGCTATGCCGTCCGCCGCGATATGGTGAATGTTGAGCAGCAGATAGGCCTCCGCTCCTTCTGATTCAGGCCGGCAATAACATGCGGCGAGCAGCGGCGCTGCGGCGAGCTCGAGCGGCCGGAAAAACTCGCTCAAGCATTCCGGCAGCGGCGTCCCCGTGAGCTCCGCCGTTTGAAGAACAAAATCGGCCGAATCGTGCACAATCTGGGCCGGAACGCCATCAATCCAATGATAGGAGGTCCGCAGCGGCTCATGCCGTTCGATCAACTTCCGAAGCGCTGACGCGATTCTGGTCTCATCCACCACACCCGACAGTTTAAGAGCAAGTGGAATGTGATAGGTTAGTCCGATATCAGCCATGCTTTCCGCCAAAAACATGCGCCGCTGCGAGGGACTGAGCGGATAGGATGCGGCTTTTGGCGCTTCTGCAATAGGTTCGTACGCTTCCTTAGCAGCGCTGTCGATCCAAGCCGCCTGCTCTCTGACCGTCGGCAGCTTGAAAATTTCCTGGAGCGACATGCGCACCCGGCAATGCTTGTAGATTGCCGAGGTCAATGCGGCTGCCTTCAGGGAATGGCCGCCATGCTCAAAGAAGTGGTCAAGCGCGCCAACCTGCCCCGCATGAAGCACTTCTTGCCACAATCCTGCGACAAGGATCTCCGTATCGGTGGCGGGCGCTTCATATGGGACTGCGTACGCCGCTGCGACCGCTGCGCGCTCCGGCGCAGGCAGACGTTTTTTGTCCACCTTGCCGCTCCCGTTCAGCGGCAGCTTCTCCAACTGCACAAACGCGGCGGGAATCATAAATGCCGGCAGCTTGCCTGTCAGTTGGCTCCGAACGCTTGCCTGCCCTTCGGTTTGCTCTGCCACGATATAAGCGCATAAATACCGCGCACCGTCATTCTCGATCAGCGCCACATACGCTTCCTTAACGCCCGCGCAATCCAGCAGCCTGCATTCGATTTCGCCCAATTCAATCCGGTAACCCCGCAGCTTGACCTGACTGTCGATCCGGTCCAGAAACTCCAAATTTCCGTCAGGCAGGCGGCGCACCAGGTCACCGGTTCCGTACACGGTTTCGCCTTCCCGGAATGGATGCGGCCGGAACTTTGAAGCGGTCTGCTCCGGCAAATTCACATAACCGGATGCGACACCGTCACCCGCAATCCACAGCTCCCCCGGCACCCAGTCCGGCTGCAATCGGCTCTGTTCATTGAGTACCAGTGTTTCCGCACGCGCGATCGGCACGCCGATCGGCACGGTGGCCGCTCCTTCACTGTCCCATGTTTTCGTAATCGGATAACAGGTAGCGAACACCGTCGTTTCCGTAGGACCGTAGACATGCAGCAGCACGCCCGATCCAAGCGCGCGGAGCGCTTTGCGGATATGCGGTACGGAAGCCCGCTCTCCGCCAAATAAAATATGGCGCACGCCGCGCAGCGACTCCAGCCCATGATCGACCAGCGTATTGAACAGCGCCGTCGTCACAAAGAATACGGTAATGCCTCTGCCCTCAATCAGCTCGGCCAGTCTCACAACGTCGGCAACCTCTTCCTCTCCAACCAGCGTCAGCTTCGCGCCATTCAACAGCGCTCCGTACAAATCGAACGTTGAACCGTCAAAGGCATAGTTGGAAAGCTGCAACAGCGCATCGTTTTCCGAAATGCTTACATAATCGGTATGGACAGCAATCCGGGACACATTGCGATGCGTGGTCATAATCCCTTTCGGCTTGCCCGTCGATCCGGACGTGTACATGATATAAGCGAGATCGTCTGCCGAGCCATCAAAGTCCAGATTATGGCCGGACTCGCCGTCCCATCTTGTATCGAGTCCATCCATGTCGACGACATCTATGCTGTCTCCGGCAAGCCCTGCGACCATCTCCATCATCGCAGCCGCAGTCACGATCACCCGCGCTTCCGTATCCTGCAGCATAAACAAAATCCGTTCTTCGGGATATTGCGGGTCAATCGGCACATAGACCGCTCCCGCTTTCAGCACAGCCAATATCGCCGTAATCATATCGGGCGAACGCAAGAGCAGCAGAGCCACCTTTGCCCCCGGCGCAACGCCGCGCCGCACAAGCGCGCGCGCAAACCGGTTGGCACGTTCGTTCAGCTCACTGTAGGTATACGCCCTCTCGCCCATTTCAACGGCAATCTGCTGCGGTGACTCCACCGCTTGCCGTTCAAACAGCCTGTGCAGCGACAGCTCTTGCGGCTGGGTGCCGAATGAACGGCCAAGCTGGAGCAGCCGTTCCCGCTCCCCTGCATCAATGGGATCAAGCTCACCAAGCGCCGCATGCGGCTGCGCGGCGACTGCCCGGGCCAGTGCTACATAATGCCGGGCCAATTGCGCGGCGGCCCGCTCATCGTACAAATCCAGCGCATACTCCAGCGTAAATGCGATACTAACGCCGTTATCCGCGCACTCCCAAGTCAGGTCAAACTTGGCCGTGCCGCTGTCCATCTCTTGGGGTGCATAAACGACATTCTTGCCCCTCCATTCGGGCAGCTCCATATTTTGCAGCGTAAACACCGAATCGAACAGCGGATTCCGCCCATATTCCCGTTTCACATTCGCCAACTCGGCTATTTCTTCATAAGGCACATCCCCATTGCCGATAGCCGCAAGCGCCTCCCCATTGACCTGCATCAGCCATTGATCGAAGCGCAAACCGCTTTGCCCGCGCAGGCGGATCGGAACCATGTTGACGAACATCCCGACTACGCTTTGCAGCTCCGGCCTCATCCGTCTTGCGGCTGCCGTGCCGACAATGATGTCGGATTCGCCCGTATATTTCGCCAGCAGCACATAATAAATCGAAAGCAGGACGGTGTATAATGTTACACCCTCGCGTCCAGCCAACGCCCGCAGCGATCCGGCAAGCTCCGGCTCCAGCTCGAAGCGCTCAATTGCCCCGCGGTAGCTTGGCTTCTGCGGCCTTGGACGGGGGGACGGAAGCGCCGGAGACAGCACACCATCCCGAAAGATTTCATGCCAATAAAGCTTCTGACGCTCTAGCCAGCCGCCGCTTCGGCCCGTTTCCTCCCACAGCGCTATATCCCCGCTATGAATGGACAACAGCTCCGGCGCGTTCCCCTCATAAAACCTCGTAAGATCGGACATCAAAATGCCCATCGACGTTCCGTCCGTAATGATATGATGCATATCCAGCAGCAGCACGCTGGACTCGCGCTCCAGGCGCACAAGCTCCATCCGCAGCAGCGGCGCTTGCTCCAGATTAAACGGCTGCAGGAAGCTGCGCTGCCGCATCGTCAGCACAGACGCCGGCCAGCTGCTTCCGTCAACGACGGCAAGCGGAGGCTCAACCGCCTGCTCAATGCGCTGCATCACATTGCCATCTTCCATATAAAAGGACGTCCGCAGCGCCGGATGCCGCTCTATCAGCGCCTGCCACGCCGCGCGGAATCGTTCAATATCGAGCGGGCCCTTCACCTGGACCGTAAACGGCAGATTGTAGCCCAGCAGCCCCGGATTCAGCTCTTCCAAAATGAACAGTCGCTTTTGCGCCGAGGTCGCCGGATAAACCGTCCGCTCCTCCGCTTTGGACACCAGCGGAGGGACGGCGGCGGCAGTTCCTTCGCCCTCTTGCGCCTTTTGCTCCAGCAAAGCGGCCAGCGAACCCACCGTATCATGCAAAAACAGCTCGGTAAGGGTAAGCTCGACGCCAAACGTCTCTTGCAGCCTGGCGGCGGCATAAGCCGCCTTGAGCGAATTGCCTCCTTGTTCGAGAAAGCTGTCCTTCCGGCCTATAGAATCCTTTTTCAACACCTCGCGCCAGATGGTCATGATCCGCTCTTCCGTCTCCATGGCTGGCTCCAAGCCGACATCCCCACGCAAGGCATCGCCGCCTTCCGCATCACACCACTTAAGCGTGGCCGCCGCTTCCAGCTCAGCCAACTCGGCAAGCGTTTCGGCAAACTCGCCTTCGCGCAGCGCTTCCGCCAATACGTAGCGCCTGATTTTACCGGAGGTCGTTTTCGGAATTCGCCGAATGGGGACAACAAAAGCAACGTCCAGACCGGCCGATCTGTTCAGCAGTTTTTTCACCTTAGCCATCAGCGGTACAAATCCGCCGGTCTTGCCGCGATGCTGAATAAAAACGGCGATCGCATCCCGTTTGGTCGTCAGATCCTGAACGGCGGCAATTGCCGTTTTCCCGATTTCGGCCCCTTTCAGGCTACTGATCAACGTCTCCAGGTCATGCGGATACACATTTTGCCCGTTGACGAAAATGACGTCCTTCATGCGGCCCGTCACATATAAACGCCCTTCCAGCAAGAAACCCAAATCTCCCGTATTCAGCCAACCGTCCGGGAAAATCATTTGCTTGTTTACATCGGGCCGCTTATAGTAGCCGCTTGTAACGTTGCGCCCTCTAATATGAATCAAGCCTACGCTGCCTGCTGCCGAAGGGTTTCCCGTTTCGTCACAAATGCGCACCTCGCACTCTTGTACGGGGAAACCCAGCTCGACGATCTCGATCGCGGCATGATCCCCGTGTGCGGCCATTCGTACAGGCTGTCCGACAGCGAGCGATTGGCGATCAAGCAGGACAGTATTCAGGTGATCTTCCGTCCCCGGGAACGTTACGGCCAGACTCGCTTCCGCAAGCCCGTATACCGGGAAAATGCAATTCCCCTTTAACCCGTACGGCTTCATCGCCTCCAGAAAATCGCGGCAATGGGCGGCCGATATCGGTTCGGCCCCGTTAAAAATCAGCCTGACGCAAGACAAATCCCAATCGTCCGCTCCTTCCGGCTTCCAATGCTGCAAAAAATGCACATAACCGAAATTCGGCGAAGAGAGGCATGTCACCCGATGCTTATGCGTAAGTTCCAGCCATTTCATCGGATGAAGCACAAACGTCGAGGTTGACAAGTGTAGCTGATTCATGCCGCAAAACAGCGGCGAAAGATGAAAGCCGATGAGCCCCATATCATGCGTCAGTGGCAGCCAGCTTAGCGAAGAATCCCTCTCCGTCGACTGCGCCCCAAGGATAATGGCGCGCATGTTCGACAGAATATTGCCGTGCGTTAATACGACCCCCTTCGGATCTCCGGTAGAACCTGATGTAAACTGGATGAATGCGATGTCCGTCTCGGCAGCGTCATATGACTCAGCCTCGGGCCGAACTGCATCCGCAGCCGCTGCAAATATCTCAGCAACCGGCACGCTGCCGGACTCGAGCTGGGCCAGCGCCTCCGCCTCCCCGTGCTTCAAAGCGTAGCCTTGAATTCCCGGCCAAAGCTCTTCATCACAGAGCAATCTCGGCGCTTCCAACTGCTTGCATACCTGGATCAGCTTTTTGTGTCCTTCGTCCGTACGCGCCGCCGTCACAGGTACAGGGACAATGCCGCCGAGCACGCAAGCCCAGAATAGAAGGATAAACCGTTCGTTATCTTCCGTCTGTATAACGGCAAAGTCCCCTGGCTCAAGGCCCTGCTCGCGCAGCAGATGGAGCGCCCTTCCGGCCAATACAAGTAATTGGCCATACGACAAGTAACGCTCCTGACCGCTTTCGCAAAATAAAATTCCCGCATCGTTTTCCTTGCGCGCCAGCAATACGCCGGACAAATTACGGATGGTTCTCATAGTCGGCAGCCCTCCGTTCTGTCTTTTATTACACCGTTGTGGAATGCAGTTCTTGATAATCCTCCGTTACGATGCGATTATGCTCGTCCAAAATGACGACATGCGGACGATACGTCCGGGCTACCGATTCCTCCATCATTGCATAAGAAATAATAATGACGCGGTCGCCCGGCTGCACAAGTCTGGCAGCGGCGCCGTTCAAGCAAACCATACCCGAGCCTCTGGGGCCTGTTATCACATACGTCTCCAGCCTGGCTCCGTTATTTATATTGACAACTTGCACTTTTTCGTTCTCCAGGATGTCCGATGCATCCAAAATATCCTGATCGATGGTTATGCTTCCCACGTAATTCAAATTGGCCTCCGTCACGACAGCACGGTGAATTTTGGACTTATGCATCTCTCTAAACATGAATACACTCTCCTTGTGGAGTAGTCTTTGGAAAAATAAAACTTACTAACTTCTTTATAACGAACGTTATTTTCCAACTTTCTTTTTTAATGATTCAGAGTGCAAACAAACCTACATTGTTTCTCTGTCTTAACGAGAAAGAACAATCTGGAGCAATCAAGCCGTTCAAAAAAGAAATTCTGCGGCAAATTTGTGCGAATGTGACTGTTTCGTACGGAATAAGCAAGTTCATGCTTATGTGTGGGATCATGCTGAGTGGGTTATTTCATGCCATTGTGAGGGGATCATGTTGACTGGCAGCTCATACTTTTTGTGTGGAATATTGCTGATTGGGCATGCTCATGCTATTGGAGAGAGAGTCATGCTAATTAGGCAGGTTAATACTTTGTGCGGGTTCCAGTTGATTGAATATCTTGACAGCAGAAACAAAAAAAACGTGGCTTGTACTTACATCGCAGCAGCTCATCATACAGGCAGTTCAGTACTGCGCAGGGGAGGAAATCATGCCGTGTAACCGGGTGTAGCGGTAATGGACTAAAGTGTTGCTGCGCGATAACTTTTCTCGAATCTCTTACAACCTACCCTTATAGTAGTGCTAAACCTTCACTTGTGATAGGGAGATAATCTTTCAACAGAGGGGTAAATTCTTTTACTTTTTTGAGCATTCCTACCATAAATTAAGAGCCCTATGAAAAAGTTCCTGATTCCACCTATACCCATAAAATAAAAAAGCCTGAACGATCAGGCTTTAATGCTTTATTGTGTGTTATGTTAGTTGCATCGTTGTGGTACAAGTATTGTCATCTTTAAAAGTAGCGATTTCAGATTCTACTGTTTTGCCATCATACTCAATTTTCACTTGATATGTCCGATCTCGCGGTAACCATAGATCAATAAAACCATTCTTTAAAGAAGTAATGTTTTCATCCATCACCACATTACCTTCTTCATCCCGAATAAGCACATCGAAGTTTTTATCTACTAATTCGCCTTGGCACCCCGTTAAATTGTGGATAGCACATTCATGCGTGTATTCAATAAACGGTGCAATCGAAACAAAAAATTCGTTCTCTGGAAGGTCAAAAGAAGTCTTTTTACCATTATCAGTCACAATTAGTTCATGTGATGTAATGGATGCAGTTACATCCTCAAAGGTACCGACACTATACGCATGGACTTTTTCTTTAATTTCCTGTGTCCCCACTTCATTCGATACACTATTATCGTTGTTACAAGCTACTGACACAAGACTTAGTAATAAAACCGAAGCTATGAGCAAACCCTTTTTCATTATTCCACTCCCTTTTTCTTGTCATATTGCAAGGGCAAACTTTTTTGATTGTATCACATTTCCACTTAAGTAATCGGTGCTCAATTTCACACCATTTCCTCCACCTTATCCTAATTATAGATAGAGGCAGCACCCTCAAACTTTACTTTAAACACTTACATTTGACGATTATATCCAAAATTCCTTGAAATACACAATTTCCGGGTGTTACATTTAGATAGTTCAGTAGAGTCACTACTAAAAATGGAGAAGGGTGACAACATGGGGATGTACGGATATTACTTTGCTATTGATGACAAACTGGTGCAGCAAATCGCTACCGGCGAAATTGCATTGGAGAATTTGAAAATAGAGGATTATCCCGGACTGGATATTGATAGATCCTGGGAGGCGATTCACTACTTGCTTTGTGGAGATATAGTCGAAGGTGAGCCCCCTCTTAGCTATGTTGATCCAATGACGACAGAGCGAGGCATCGACTTTGGATCATTCGGTGCGTTTTTCTTGCGTGCAGAGCAAGTTGCACAAGCGCTTCAGATTATTTCTGAGCTGAACGAAGCGCAGCTCCGCTTGCGATATGATTTTCCGACCATGATCAAGGACGAGGTATATCCTCTTGAACCTGGCATGGTTCTACATTTTCTGAATCCAATCATATCGTAAGCGTAACAAAAACCGTTACAGGCTCATGGGTTTCCTCCCCTAACTTCATATGCTCACAATCAATTCGCGATTTTGTCCAGCTTTTCGTTTTCTTCCGCTCTAAGCGAACTCCGCGTACGTTCACTATCATCACCCGCTTTTTCGCGGAATGGCGTTACATATATCTTGTGATCGTAATATTGGGATCGAGAGCTCAGCATGCCGTCTCCGTCTTGAGACAGAGACGAAAACCATTCTGTCGCCCGTCACTCCTTGGCAGAGCAATACGGTATCTTAATATTAACGCCTGCTCATTTACCGTTAAGTATACTTAGGCACCAGCTCAACCACAGCATTGATCAGTCAAAGAATACATACTCTCTCGGGGTTCAGACACGTAGCAGCAAAACCATAGTACCAGCAGAAAGGGGCAAGAATGATGAGGCTGATCTATCAATTAGAGCATGTGAATAAAACGTACAAAAAAGGAAAGGTTATCGCCAATCAAAACATAAGCTTCGACGTTCAACAAGGGGAGATTCTCGGTTTGCTCGGTCCGAATGGAGCAGGAAAATCCACGCTAATCAAGCAGATGGTAGGCCACCTTGCTCCCACCTCAGGTACGGTACGTTATAAAGGAACCAGCGTACAGACCCAAACCAAGCGAGTTGCTCAGGAGGTGGCCTACTACTCGCAAGAGCCTCACGCCCTGACCAGTTTAAAAACCTGGGAAGCTTTGTATTTTACGGGAAGATTGCGGGGTTTGACGAAGGAGTCCGCCGTAAACCAAACAGAGGTATTGTTGGAACGTTTTGGAATGCAGGACCTTCGTCATAAGCTGTTGAAAAACGTCTCTGGCGGACAGAAGCGTTTAATCGGGATTGGTACTTGCTTGATCGGCTTTTCCCCCGTCATGATCCTGGATGAACCGACCAATGAACTAGACCCTAAAAAGAGAAGGCTCGTATGGGATCTGATTCAGGAGCGCAATCGCCAAGGAGTAACCGTAATCTTGGTGACACACAACGTGCTGGAGGCCGAACAGGTCGTAGACAGAGTAGCTGTTGTAAATCACGGCAAGCTATTGGCCATCGATCATGTCAGTGTCTTAAAACAAAAGGTCGATCAGCGGATGAAGCTGGAAATTACGACTTCCTTAGGCGAGAGCGATTATGTTTGCCGAAGCTTAAGCGCGCTGGGACAGTGGACCAAAACAGGAGAAAACCGAATCCGGACACTGATTGAGAAGCAAGATGCCAGCCACGCGATTGAAGTCTTGACTGAGCAGCAGTTACCGATCGAAGAGTATTCATTGGTCCCGCCGAATCTTGAGGATGTCTATTTCCATATCGATGACGAACAGGATCAGCTTGCCAAAACGGAGGTGGTCTAACATGGAACAGATGAAACCATCCATGCAAAATCATGACTTGCAACTGCAAGAAGCGGTCTTTCTCCAAGGGCACCAGCAGCAGAGCATAATCCAACGCAGAATGACGGAATGGCTGATCCTGGCCCGCATTCAATTCTCGATTATCCGCGAGGCATGGGTTTGGATTTTCATCATGGCATGCATGTTTCCTTTAACGACGCTGTTGTTTCTCAAATTCTTTACGGTCGACCCAACGCCGGCTGTCATGACCCGTATTATTACAGGAAATATGCTCTTCGGCTTAATCGTCATGGGCCTCAATTCCATGGCTCAGGAGATATCTTGGCAGAAGCATCAAGGCCACTTCACGTACTATTCGTCCCTGCCGATTGCCAAGGTAAACTTCATCTTCGCCAATCTGCTGCGCGGCTTGATCATGTGCGTACCGTCTTTTATTATCCTGGCGATGATTGGTCAACTTGCTTACGGCATTCAATTCCACTACAGCTGGGGACTTGTCCCTGTATTGCTGCTCACCGTCTTTAGCGTGGTTGGCGCGGGTGTACTGATCGGCTTCTGGTCGCCTAGCCATCAATTGACGAATATGCTGGTCCAGGCGTTGATGATGTTCATCTCGTTTTTGACGCCTGTCATGGTGGATATGGATCAATTGCCTGTGATCTTGCAATGGTTCGCTTATATCTTCCCAACCACTTACGCAGCTGAGGCCATGCGGGAGGTGCTGATATCGGGTTGGTCCGGGTCTGTTGCCTGGAACTCGCTTGTACTCTTGCTTTTCTCGCTGATCTCCATCGTATTGATCTTGAAAAAGGTAGATTGGCGTGTTGAGAAGTAGAGAAAAGTTCTGTCCCTATGCCTCGATTATTCAATGGAAGGTTACCCTTCCCCTCCTTATCCGCTTTAGTGCGCAGTTCATTTTTTCCGAAAAAACGAGAAGGCAGCTGATCACATTGATCGGCTGCCTTCTTATTTTGATTAAGCTATCGTTCCCCGTTAGCTTAATCATTAATAACTAATAATGGTTTCTTCATTCCAAAATTCTTTTACCTCGTCTAGTATTTGAGCAGCAGGTGTTATTGTGGCCTCGAAAATGGTTCTTCCTGTTTTTCTTAAATAATATTGGATTAAATGATATCCGCAAGCGTATCCGGCACTATAAGGCATGTTAACCGGTGTAAAGTTTTGAAGTTTTGCAATCTCGTCACCGTAAAGATACGGAGCAAATTGATCAAACCCAGTTAATTGCAATTGCTCTCTAAGCACAGGCTTTATGCGCCTGTTCAGTGTTTCTGCATTTGTCTTCGTTACCCAAGGGCCGAGCAATTCTTCTCCAAACATGAACGTAGCATAGTTTTCAGCTAATCCTTCACTTACAATCAGCTCGCCCAGATTAACCGTGTGATCCCACTGAATAAATTGATATCGCACATTATGGTTGCATTCGTGCGCCAGCGCAGCCTTCATTCGAGGAATCGTGTACTCATTTGGCAAGAGTGTACCCCAGATAAACCCAGGAATGCCCCCAAAGCCGCTATATCCTTCGTTTATTGCTAAGGCACCGTTTTCCGGATTCCCTAGTTGAATGGTAAACAAATAATCGGACACGGGGAGGTTAATTTCATGCTCTACAAATAGATGCAGGCTTTTCTTCACAGCATGCTCACACTCTAACCAAAATGATTCGGACGAAATCAGCTCGATCTCTGCCGAAATCTGAGGGGTAATCTGATCAGGGGATCGATGCATCATACTATTAAACGTAATAACATCAAAACCATTCGCCTCTTCAGCTTTAAAAGGAATCTGTTGAAGTTGCCATTGTTTCATAAAGGGAGCCATCATTTCGTTTCTGAATAATTCAAGCTTTTCCTCGGGTGAAGCTTGGGCAACTTTTTGATAAATATGATCTGAACGCAGTGATTTTATATTCATTTCTCTCACTCCTAGTTATGTATTCATAGAGAACTATGCACTATGCCCTAACGTCATAGTCAAGAACTTATTATCTTCTAACATGAATCCAACCACAGTCCTTTAGCGTGGACGATTTATTGAATAATACACAAACATTATATTTGAAAAGAAGACAACGATGATATGTCGACTATAGATATATTCATTTATTATCTCTTCCTGCTCGTTACTTCATTAGAGAAGGCCATATCAGCAATCAACTCCTAACTTAAAGTATTATTTCTACGAAAAAACTATCATGTCATCGATTCAGACAATTCTCATAGATTTCTGAATTCACAATATGCAAAAAAAGCGCCGCCAGCGCGAACCTTTATGGTCCGGCTGGTCAACGCTTTCTTGATCTGCCTCCCGCAGTCATCCAGGCGGCAATCCGGCGGTCTCAACCGCATACATATTTATTCAACAATCAAGGTCCCCTTCATATCGCTGTGACCGGCTCCGCACATGACGGAGCAGTGGAATTCATGCTCACCAACTTGATCGGCGGTAAATTCGGTCGAGCCAGGCTGCTGCAGGTCAACGTTGAAATCGGGAATGGCCAGGCCGTGATTTCCATCTTTGTTCTCCAGCGTAATTTTGACTTTTTCGCCCTTTTTGACTTTAATCTCGGTAGGCTCGAACTTAAAGTTTGACGCCGTCACCTTAATTTCTTTTACACCATCCGATCCGCCTGAAGACGAGGACTCGTCCGACGAGCTGCCGCCGCCTCCGCATGCGCTCAGCACCACAACCAGCAGCAAGGTAAGTCCAATCAACATCCATTTTTTCATGTCAAATCCCTCCCGATAAAATAATTAAGTTGCCATCTTCGAACCAAACAAACCATTCCTAGTGATCTTCCTGGCGGCGCCCCGCGTCCTGCTTCTCTTCGTCCTCTTCCGTCAGATGACGAGCGGAGTTGCGGAATTCGTGAAGTGTCGCTCCCACCGCCCTGCCAAGCTGAGGCAGCTTGGACGGTCCGAACAGCAGCAGGGCGAGCAGCAGCAACAGCAGCAGCCCCGGTATTCCAATCGTCGAAAGCATAGCCGATCCCTCCCTTTCCTTGAAGTCTCATGAAGTAGCATGTTAATCGCATAAGCATGGAAGGACTTGCCCGTTCAGACAAGCATGCCTCCCTGTTTCAAATATTTCTGGATCCCTTCCGCCGCCCTGTAGGAGAGCGCGCCGACGGTATCGGTCGGATTGTATCCACTATTATGCGGGAATGCCGAAGCACCCACCACAAACACATTTTCCGCTTCCCACATCTGCAGGTAACTGTTCACGGCCGACGTTTCCGGGTCCGCTCCCATAATGACGCCTCCGGTATTGTGGGTGGACTGGTAAGGAACGATATTATACGGGTCCAGCTTGTCCTTGATCTCCACATGGGAAGGCCCCATTTCCTTCATAACCTCGCCCGCCTTATCTGCCAGATACTTCGTCAGCTCTCGGTCCTGATCTTCGAAATCAAACGTAATCCGCAGCAGCGGTTTGCCGTAAATGTCCTTATAAGTCGGATCCAGATCCAGGTAATGGTGCTTCCAGGGCAGGCTAGCCCCTTGCGTCGCCACGGTCAGCACCCGGTTGGCATACTTTAGTGTGGTCTCCTTCCACTTCTTGCCCCAGGTCGGCGTACCCTGCGGCGCCGGATTGTTCTCGATCGGACGTAGGCCGTTCTGGCTGATCCGGATTCCAGCCCCGTGCAGAAACTTCAAATCGGAATGGTCGAAATTATCCCCGTTGAAGTCGTCGAACTCCATCCCGAGCGCCCCGGCGCCCATGAACGTGCTGAACTCTTCGTCATCGTAAAAGCCGACCGCACGTCCGGAGTTGACCTGATACGCATAATTTCGGCCGATGGTCCCCCGTCCGGTCTTCCGGTTGTAAGGCGTCCCGAGCTTGGAGTTCAACAGCAGGCGCGCATTGTTCAGCATGAAGCTGCCGAGAACGACCACGTCCGCCGGCTGGGTCACCTCTTCCCCGGTCACTGTGTTGATGTACACCACGCCGGTCGCTTTTTTGCCGTCATGGAGAATTTCGGTCACGTTCGAGAAGGTGCGCACCTCCAGCTTGCCGGTGGCCATCGCCGTCGGAATGACGGTAACGACAGGATCCGCCTTGGCACCGTACTCGCAGCCGAACCGCTCACAAAATCCGCAGTACTGGCAGGCTGCCCGGGATATGCCGTCGGGATTTTTGTAGTTCTCGCTCAGGTTTGCCGAAGGGATCATGTACGGATGGTATCCGAGTTTCTTCGACGCCTCTTCGAACCGCTGCAAAATCGGCGTTTTCTTCATCGGCGGGGTCGGAAACGGATGGGACCGTTTGCCAAGCATCGGATTGGCTTCCGATTCCCCCGAAATGCCGGCTACCTGCTCAAACTTGTCGTAGTACGGTTCGATTTCGTCATACGTGATTCCCCAGTCCTGCAGCTGCATGCCCTCGGGAATTTTGCCTTTTCCATACCGTTCCACCGTCTGGTTGTAGATTTCAAAGTCATACGGCAGGAAACGGTGCGTCTGCCCGTTCCAGTGCGATCCGGCACCGCCGAGCCCGTCTCCCAGCAGAAAGGAGCCATAGCTGCGCATCGGCAGCGCCCTCATTGACTCCGAATTGCGGAAGGTGATCGTTTCCTTGGATAGATCCTGCATCAGTTCAAAACGCCGCGCGTACCGGAGCTCGTCATGATCCATGAAATAATCCTCTGTGCTTCGGCTCTTTCCGCGCTCCAATCCGACTACCTGGATGCCCGCTTTGGTCAGTTCGGCCGCAATAATGCCGCCGACCCAACCCATTCCAACAATAACCACTGGTACTTTAGGTAATTTGCCCACGTCTGATGTCCCCTTATATCTGTGAAATTTATTCGCTCATGTGAGCCTGCAGGCTCTTCGGCTTCATCTGAACCAGCCCTTCCTTCGTAATCTGCTGGGCATAACTCATCTGGTTGCCCGGAAACTTCCGCATCTTCCACCCGTTCATATTCCGGTTGCCGCCATAGAGCGGATCCGCGTAGACCCCTTCGATCGTCAAACTTCTCAGCATCTTGAAGAAACTGCTGCTCGTCACCCCGCGCATGGGAAATTTATCCCCCTTTTCCATAGCGGTCAGCACTTCATCCTGCTGCTGAGCCTCAAGTTCCGTAAAAACCTTTTTATACTTTTGCTGGCAGTAACTCTTAAGTCCCTCCAGACCCAACGTGAACATTTCGTTGCGTTTCAGGCGCGACTGCTCTCCCTGCGTTGCCTGGGCTTGGACAAAAGGACCCATCATATAGTCCCGCGCATTATATCCCCAAGGACCTGCAAGCTGATGATCAATAAAAAAGGCTACGCCCAGCGCCTTGGCTCCAGGGCCGTTCTCATCTTCGGGATAAATCCGTTCGACCGCCGCTTCGGTCATTTTAAACTGCTCCTGATTAAAGAACATTAGCGCATCCTGCAACGAAGCTTCCGGCTTGCTGGCCGGTGCGGGGGAGTTGTTTTTCTCAAGATTGTCCGTCAGGACACCCCCGAACACGCTGCCAACGATCAGACCGCCCAGCGTCATACCCGAGGCTTTCAAAAAATTCCGCCGGGATTCATCCGGTTGTTCTGACCGGGCCGGCTTGCTGTTCTTTCCCAATTTCAGTCCTGGCAATATGATCCCTCCAATTGTGATATTGTGGATACAATAATAAAGACCACTTTGAATCAGTTACCCAAAATTTATCTTTTTAAAAAGCAACATTTGTCATCAATCGTCAAAATGCAACTAAGTTCCTAGTAAGAGACCCCGGCGCTTACGTTAGCCTCGCCCAGCTCTTTCATAAAGGAACGACGCACGCAGCGCCAGCCCTATTTACGGCTATGATAAGAATAGAGCGCCTTGCTGCCTGCTTTTTTGGAAACAAAAAAGAGCCCCCGGTTTTCTACCGGAGGGCTGACATGACCACTGATTCAACCATGTGGTAACATCGCAATATTCAAAAGGTTGCAATTGTATTTTAGTGTAAGCGGCTCTTTGCTGGTCGTAGAGCCCACGAAAAGATATTTAGTGCAGCATATGAAAGCGGAAGGATAAGATTAAAACCGTAATCACCATAATCGTTAGCAAATGCATGAGACAATGCCGCACCCGTCATCAAAAAGAAGATTCCTGCGTGAACCCATTCTTTAAGTCGAGGTAAACCTGGCACGACGAGAGTGATGGCTCCAAGCACTTTCCATATCCCGAGAATAGTCAATATGTATAATGGGTAGCCCAGATTCGTAACTAAATCGAGGTTGCCTCCAAATTGCATCAGTTGTCCGATACCACTTAGCATAATAGCTGCTGCGAGTAGTAATGTGACTGACCAATAAGCAACCATTTTTCCGTGGGGCTGGGTATTTACTTTCATGGTCGTTTCCACACCGATCATCTTACTCATTTGTTTCCCTCCTCATTTCTATTAATTACAAAAACGAGTCCCGTTCCATTTCCTAAAGCGATAAAGCTGTCTTTTTCCTCTAGCGTATAATTTGCCATATTCAATCCCTTCCTTTTCTTAGAGTTTTCAATGATTTGTCATTTCGCTTGATGGGTAAATAATAACTTTAAATTATGTCAAAAAATGATACTGTTTTAGGGGAATCGTATCAGCAAATTTAAAAACCAGAAAAACGCTGCTTGAAAGCGGCTATTCATATAGCGTGATGACCTTAGTTAAGTTTCGGTGTACCCCATTTGCTTTAAAAGAAAAGTATGAAATTGATAATTGATACTTAGCTTCGGATTTTAAATGAGAGTCCTTATGGGCATACTAGATATACGATAAACGTAAGGGGAAGAATGCAAATGGCAAAGGTGAAAAAGCAGTTTGCACGATTGGGGAAATTAAAACTCATCTCAACATTATATCGCATGAAAATTGTGAAGATCTTGATTCCTATGATCATCCTCGGAATGATTGTTTGGGCGGGAAAGTCTGAGCTGGGCCGGATTGACTGGGCTGCCACGCTGGAAATCCTTAAGCATCTCGACCCTACACGAATCTTCCTTCTATTGTCTCTATCCCTAGTCGCAGTCGCATCGGTTAGCGTCTATGAGTTTTTGCTTCGGCATCATTTCAAGCTTCCTCTCGGGATCTGGGCGACTTTCCGCTATGCATGGATTGCTAACACGTCAAACAATGTTATAGGATTTGCCGGGATCGTTGGTGCCGCGCTTCGTACCTTCCTATACCGAGGGCGAGGAGTTTCGATACCAACTATAACAGCTTGTATTGCCTTTCTGGCTACTATTACAATTACGGGAGTTTCGCTGCTGGCTTGGGGGGATTTGACCGGGCTGTTTCCGATCGATGCGGTGATTCAATCTCATCGCTGGACCTTGTATGCTGTCTGGGCGATCGCGCTTTATCTGCCGGGGTACCTGCTCTTTCAGCGGACTCCCTTCTATAGCAAATGGCTGAACCGCAATCTGCCCCAGATGAATCTGTCCATAATCGTTGCAGCTGTAGGTGTCTCTGTCGTGGAGTGGCTATTAGCAGGCGTTGCCTTCTGGGCGATTGCGGCGACTCTACTTCCGGAATTTCCTCTTCGAACGGCATTAGGCATTTACACCGTCGCCGTAGCGACTGGTCTTGTCAGTATGACACCCGGCGGCATTGGCGGTTTTGATCTTATTACCCTGCTTGGTCTTCAGTCCCTTGGATACCCTCCTGAAACAAACGCTGCGGTTCTTGTATTATTTCGTTTGATGTACTATTTGATCCCTTGGCTCATTGGACTGGTAATGGGAGGCATTGAGTTTGCACTAGGTCGATACCGTACCCAGTTTGATGTATAAACTTGGTTTATTGCTTGGTAGTGCTGCCCTCTCTAACCAAAATGTCCGATTCCCATATTATTACTCAAACTCTCGTTCCCTCCACTCGCATAGCAGGTGGTTTTATGTTTCGCACGCTATCGCGTGCTCAACTGACTAAAGTCGTAATAAGAGAGCCCACTTAATGTGGACTCTCTTTGGGATTTTAGCTCCATTATAGTTTAACTTCTACGTCCCGATCTGGATCGGTGTATTTATAAATACCAGGGTTTAGTTCAATCATCTCATCCAATGGAATACCACTATAGCTGTCAACATTTATTTCTGTAGAAACCATACCCTTAGGTGTAATTTCAGGTACTACTTCTTTGCCGTTAATTCGCAGAGTTGTTTGGTTAACGCCCCTGAAGCCTGGAGATTCGGATTGTGACTCTACAATCAAACTCTCCCCCTCCATATAATACGTGAACTGAATATCAAATCCATCGACATTGAGTTTGGTATACTGCTTTTCTTGTTTTGGTTTGTTTAGAGTAATCCAGTTCTTCGTAGTATCCCGTTTCTCAACGACAGCATCTTTTAATATCAGCTTCATTGGAACATCAGACCAGTTTTTGTACCACTCCGGAGATTCAAATTGAAATAAATGCTGATAGCTTTCGGGAAGGTTACCTTTCAAAGTCCTCACCCCAGTAATTATGTTATCCCCTATAGCCAATTGTGCTATGTTGTAATGAACAATTCCATTCTTAAGAGAACCTTCTTCGTTTATTAGAATTTGGATATCTAAAGGAGTAATCACAAGTTGTTCTAAAGTGATACGTGATTTTTCTTGGAATTCAGGACTAGTAAGTAATTTATTTGTGTAGATAGCCTCACTTGCTTTTTGACCATCTGCTTTAAAATCGAATTTCCAAGTGCCCAATATCCGCTTTGCTTCTTCAATGTAACTGAAATGAATACTCGCATCCGTCCAATCTGTTTTGGTCATATTGAACACCTGCTCTATCAACAAATCTTTATCTTCGCTCGGTAAAATAGTTGGAATTGCGTCTAATTCTTGATCACCGGTATGAACTACTAAATGAGGATTACCATGTCCTAAGTGAGATGGGGAAGCAGCGACTTTATAGCGGATAACGGTTTGATTTCCATCCTGTCTAACGGACTCAATATGAATCGTTGGATACTGTGCAACTCCTGTAATCATTGTATCTCCGGGTTGATGATTAGAATTCAAGCGAATATCCCGATCACGGTAAAAAATAAGATTTTGTGCTTCGAACGTATATTCCTTCGTGTCATCCTTTAAGGTATCGGGTGTTTCATAGACACCAATGAGTTTCTGGCTGTCCGGATCGTATCCAAAATAACCATATACTTTTGCCTTCGATTTGTATTCACTTGTCATTGTATTTATTTCTGTAGCAAATCCAGTATATTGCGTCAGATCAGTTGGAGTGTCCAGAGACACGAGCATCTTCATTTTTTCTCCATCAGTCACAACACCATTCAAATTCATGGTCACACCTGAACTGGAAGATTGAAGATCATACTGCTGGCCGATACCGTTATTCAATGCATTTGCAACGCTACCTCCTCCGATTCGATCCCAATCAATCGTCACACTTGCGAATACAGGGATGGCGACAAGTAAGAAACAAGAGAAAACGATGCTGATAGGAATAACTTTACCGCGTTGCCGAGTAGCCTTTTGAGAAGTTTGCAGATTGACTCGTCGATTGTGTGCTTCATTTTCGATGGCTGTCCACATCAAGTCATAATCCGGCAGAGGAGTACGCCTAACATTTTCAAAAAAACGATTCATTACTTCTCATCTCCTTTAGTTGTGGTTCAACCATTTTATTAAGAAGTTTTAGCCCTTTGTTTAATCTCGATTTTGCAGTTCCTTCGGGTATGTTCATCACTTTTGAAATTTCGGGTACGGTCAATTCGTTGATAAATCGAAGCACAACCACCATTCTAATTTTTTCAGGGAGCTCACTGTATAATCCTTGTAGCTCATCCTTCGTTTCCCGATGATCTAAACATTCTTCTACGGGGTTATAGTCCTGAGTTTTGGATAACAAATAATGACGCACTTCTTTCATCCATCCTGTTTTACGTCTCCTCATAACATTGTTACATTCATTCGAAGCAATTCGTAGAATCCACGATTTCAAGTTCCTTACCTTAGTTCTGTCTGCCAAGATTACTTTGACAAATACCTCTTGGGAAATATCCTCAGCATCAGCCTGATTTTTCATTATATAGTAACAAAAATAATAAACTTGCTCCTTATACATTTCGAAAATCTCTCGATCAGTCATTCTCACGCACCCCCTTTTGTTATTCTCATACATAAGACTGATAAGGCTATGTAATCGTTCATTTTGGTTATACTTATTCTTAACTCGTGACAAGTCTTTGATCGAATTTGAATTGCAATATATTCTTGTCTCGCGACAACAGATCCGCAAGCAGTTCTTTCCACGAAAATCGCCCTTCACCTGATCTCTTACATGTGACATTAGTGAATCGGCAAGCTTTCAGTCAAGTTAAAGGTTAAATGCAAGCCAATTCATATTAGAAAGTTATTAGACTGCTATTCTCTGCTGTCGTTAAACTATCCTGCCCGTTAGCTGATCGAAAGAGCAGCCCGCTCACATTGCCCGACTGCCTTCTTGTATTTATTGAACTGACACTTCCCGTTAGTTCAGTTTCGAAATAACTCAAGGATATTCAGATTTAGGACTTGTACCGATAAAACAAAAAAAGCCGCTAATATAGCGACTTTCTATGGGATTATGCTTTTATCCTTCGACGACAACAACAGACTCTGCTAGTCCATTATCTATCAACATTCCGGCATTATCTCAATCCAAGCTACATAAAGACTTGTACGATATGCTTATCAGTAAAATCAATGTTTATCGTTAGTACGACGAGTCTCCTTACTCTTCTGCCTTTCCCATACTTTCATCGTTACTTGCTGATGGTCTTTACTGCGTAAATAAGTAGCTTTATCATCAACAAACGCAGCTTCCTTTTTAAGAGTTAGATAACTTTCCCACCGTTCATAGGCAAGGTTTCCGTCCTCAATCGCCATTTTTATCGCACAACCAGGCTCGCTTTGGTGCTTACAATCTGAAAATTTGCATCGTCCTAAAAACTGTTTTACATCAGAAAAGCTCTCTCTTAAACCTTCAGAAACATTCCACATACCAAGCTCACGCATGCCAGGGGTATCAATAACCATCACGCCGCTGTCCAATCTAATCAGCTGACGATGCGTGGTCGTGTGTCTTCCTTTACTATCATCTTTCCGAATTTCTTTGACAGACATCACCTTCTTGCCTGCCAAAGCATTGACAAGACTGGATTTTCCCGCACCCGACGATCCGAGAAAAACAACGGTCTTTCCTTTTTTAAGATAGTCTGCAAGTCCGTCAATGCCATAGCCCGTTTTTGCACTGATCGCGTGAACATCCACGTCAATCGCAATTTGTTTGACTGAAGTAAGTTGTGCAGAGTAGTCTTCTATTAAATCTGATTTCGTCAGCACCACAACAGGCACTGCGCCCGACTGCCATGATAGAGTTAAATAGCGTTCTAATCGCTTTAGATTCAAATCGTGATTAAGGGATTGCATGATGAATACATAGTCGAAATTAGCAGCAACCGTCTGCTCTTTAATGGTTTTGACATACTCAGACCCATGACCGGATAAATCATTTCTCGCAAATTTGGATTTGCGTTTTAACGTTTTTATAATAAGGCTTTCACCCTCTGTGTTGTATTGAATTTCTACAAAGTCACCAGTAGTGGGGAATTCCTCAGTACAGTTGTTGAAATAAACACTCGATTTTAGTTTTGCGGTGCATTCACCATACTCGGTAACAAGGCTGTAGCTCCCTTTATGCACAGCGGTAACTCTTGCATAAGTCCCCTCTATGTCTATTGAATAATTTTGAGCCGGAAAGCCGTAGTCTGTTAGATTCATGATACCTCCAATTGTCATTGTTCATTCCTTATCTCAAAGATTTTTTGCAGGGTTTGGATGTGCAGCATTCTTTCATCATCTGTATCTTGGAGTTTGTTTCCTGATCCTGCGTCCATATACCACTCTACAAGCCTGTATCCGAACATCAGTAGAATCAACTCATAAACGCAGTTATTCTCTATGTGTGAAATATCCACATATTCCGAAAAGCCCTTGTAATACGCCGGGATACATCTATGGTAGTATTCAACCATGTTTTCAATATCGGCTTCGTCCGCGATAAGACTTGCCATGTCTTCACCTAAATAGCCCCACCCCGTGGTATCCCAGTCCATGAGTATGGTTTTACTGTCTGAATAGAATATGTTTGCCACCCAAAAATCCCTGTGGCACAGCACGATGGGCAGCTTTTCTATACGGTTGAATATTTCGTCTGCGTTTTCATCAATGTCGATGAGCATATTACATAGGTGTTTCGGGATTTCGCAATCGTCGGAGCGTATATAATCGTACACTCTATTCCAAGACCGATAATGAAGATAGAAGTTCTTCATACAATCCACTTTACTCAGGTTGGTCAAGTTCTGTAAAATGATTGGCTGTTCGGCATATAACTTGCCTTGGAACCGTCCTAATTCCTCGGCTGCGCGTTCATACATATCGCCAGTCAAATCTAAACCCGATATGCCGTCGATATATTCCATCCATATCTGCGTTTCGGTTTCTTCTTCGTTCATTTTGGCGTGATAACATTCAGGCCAACGGAATGATTCAGAAAACAGAGCACTGAAATTGGATTTATAAAAATCATATTCCCTACGCCAGGAATCGGGATCGCTGTAGCGTTCCCATTTCTTCTGAGTTTTTAAAACGATTTTATAGGGCAACGTCCCGCCGTCAGTGGTTTTGGCATTGCCCGTTACAAGCTCTACATCACCCACTGTACCGCCATGTAATGGTTTGCTCTGAAAATCGGTGCAGATTATTGGTGTACCGAGCATTTTACTTATGATCGGTGTCAAAGTTTCGGCTGTTATTTCGCTCATTATGGAGTCCTCCAATCGTTTTTTTAAAAGGTACAACATTTTTATGCCTGTTGTTCGCCGTTCAAATTTACCCAACTAGTTTTTCAGAGGTTATGTTATCGAGTTCAGAAAGCAACTGTGCTACGGTCGATTTTCCACTAGCCATGATCCCTGTGGTTAATATAATGCTTGGCTTCTCCATTAACATATTAAAATCACCATCCTTAGCGTCTACATAAACATCATATTTGAAAAGAAGACAACGATGAAAGGTCGACTATAGATATATTCATTTATAACCTCTTGCTGCCCGTTAGCTTAATGAAATAGCGATTGGAAAATGATTAGATATTTGTCTAACCAGTAATCGGAACACGTTCTAGTCCTTTACGGCAATCGGTACAAGTTCGTGACCTCGAATCGGGACATGAACTTGTACCGATATAACAAAAAAAGCCGCTAAATTAGCGACTTTCAAGGGGTCAATTAAGAAAACGACTTACACCATACAAACATATTTCCCAGTGCTTGAAATCCAACTCTTGTGTAGACTCGCATCGCGTCATCTGGTTCTGGATCAAGCGTCCACATTCCCCCATGATTGATGTAGAGTTTACTGACGCCGGCCTCTTTTAACTGTCGCATACACTCGTACAACAGGTTTGTTGCCAATCCCCGCCTTCGATATGTGGGAGCCGTTCCAAACGGTTCGATAATGGCGATATTGTTATCACTGTCGAGCCAGATATTTGCAAAGCCGACAATTTCGTTCGTCTCGTTCACAATAACCAAGTCCAAATCCTGACGGTACGTTGGACAGGACATCAAATGAAGGTAAATCTCGATATCTGGCGCAGTCAAACCAGCTGAACCGCTCATGATATTGACCTTTTGCTCTAAATCGCCCGCCTCGATCGGGCGCACCTTGAACCCCTCGGGAAAATGAGGTTCTTGATTCACATCTTCTAAATCAATAACCCCGGAATACATATACCAGGTATGCTGTTCATATCCCCTGGCTTTGAGCGTTTGTACTCGGGGAAGATCCTCAATATAACCCCAAATATAAACCTCCTGTCCGTTGCGATCTTCAAGTGACGGACCGCAATAGTGTTGTTCCACCCAAGCGAATATTTCATCTTCTAGATGAATGTATTCAGGCCCGGTAAAGCAATATAGAATTCGATAATGCCCAGGCCAAATAGCACCGATAATGGTGTCATTTTCGATTTCGCAAACCATCAGACTTTGAAGGAATTTTTCACCGCCGAAGGCGCGGTTATAATCAAAATCCGCTAGACTAGGATAAAAACGGCGGGTTGGATCGGCAAACTTTTGAGTAATTACCTTACGTAGTGCCATGTAATCGCTCTCATCTTTGTATTTCCGGAATTTCATCGTCATGCCTATCACTCTCCGGTTCCTCATAGTCTGATGAACAATTTCATATGTTCAATACTTTCAGAGTAATCCAATGTTGAAAAGGACTACAAGTGGAAAAATGGTTATATTTATGTTTTCTAAAGATCGTAAATGTGTAGAATAACATCTCATATAAAAAACCCACTGATGCTTAGTTTGATCAGCGGGTTTAAAAGTATTCTTTGCCATAGATCATCTTGGGTATCCTTCTGCACTTATTAAGTACACCTCCACATAATTAGTTCCGTTTAGATATGTCTCCAATACTTATCAGGTACTATTGGTGTCTTTCTATTTCCGCTTGTTTTTTGATTGAATCAACAGTGAGTGCGAAAGCTTCAGCAGCCTTGTATGCATCTAATGCATTTTGAAGTCTTTTTACTTGTTGATTCAACTCATTCCTATTCTCTTTGACCTTTATTGTTGCACGCGCAACGTCAATAAGCTCTTCTCTTGCTGCATTTATAGCCCGGTTATGAGCTTTTTCAATTATTTGTACTGCCATATGAGTATAAATCGTTGCAAACTCTTTATCGCCAATCTGTTGCTCACGAGCAGCTAAGTCACTCTCACTGATTACCCAATCTCCGGAGTCGTTTTTCGAAGCGGCTATACGCCCGTCATTAATCATGTTTAGAATGGTTTTGTAATGAACCCCAAGTAACAACGCTGCTTCTTTAGCATTCATTATTATTCAACCTCTTATCTATAGTTATCCATATATTAAGAGATAATAAGAAGAAAGTAAACAGGATATCATAACATTCTTTGATGTGGGCTTCACCAAATTAAGAAAAGAAGTGCTAGCCCGCCATTTAAGAAATAGCTTCTAGCACTTCAAATGATCTTTTTTTAAAAAAATGAATCTTCAAAAAGTCTTACACATCTACTTTGCGACTTCCTGACCAGCAATCCGGCCGTAAGTAACAATATCCGAAATGGCATTTCCGCCCAGACGGTTCGCACCATGAACAACGCCTGTCACTTCTCCAGCAGCGTACAGTCCCGGAATAACCTTACCTTCTGTCGACAGAACACGTGCTTTCGTATCAATGACCAGTCCACCCATTGTATGATGGACCGACGGAACTGCTTTTTGAATATAATACGGGCCTTTTTCCAGCGATACCAAACCACCACGATGGTTGTAATCCAGATCCTTGCCTGTCTTCGCATACTCGTTGACTTTACTTATAGTCTCTTTCAATGTTTCTACATTTACCTTGAAGAAATTAGCCGCATCTTCAATCGTGTCAGCCTTATAGAGCATTCCCTCTCTAACTAATTGATCATACTCATCTTGGTGCACTTCGATCGTCTTGCCGATATCGGCGATTTCCTGATTCCAGAATTGGTAAGCGTAACGCCCTTCTTGTGCTAGAATTGCCTTAGAAATGACATCGCGTCGTTCCAATTCCTCTACAAATCGTGTTCCCCCTTGGTTAATCAGTATCGCGCCATCAAACCGGGAATCGGCCACAAGTGAGATTACACCTGTAGCAGGGTCACAGATCGGATAGGTCTGAATATTCTCCATATTCGTAATATCTGCATTAACTGCTTGAGCCATAACAATCCCGTCACCTGTCGTCCCTGGCGTATCCGTAGACATATAGCTCTCATCCAACTCAGGATTATATTGCTTACGCATCTCAATATTAGAACCAAATCCACCGGACGCTATGATAACGCCTTTGTTCGCATGGAAGGTCACCTTTTGACCATTTGTGCTCGCATCAACGCCAACTATTTTACCACTCTCATCCGTTAGTAGGTTCTCAGCTTTCATGTTTGTCTTGATCTTAACTCCAAGCTCTTCGGCCTTGGTCTTGAGCTTCGTAATCAATTCCGCCCCTGTATGGCCGACAGGAATAAGTGCACGCTTACGGGAATGTCCCCCGAACTGGAAGAGGTGATCGGATAAAAACTCTACTTTTACCTCGTCACGTAACCATTCGGCTGAACCCAGTGCTTGCTCGGACAAAATCTTCACGATTTCCGGCTGGCCTAGATTGTCGCCACCCTTCATCGTATCCTGATAAAATAACTCTGGGCTATCATCGGTAATGCCAAGTGCATGCTGAACCCAGTTGTCAGGCGCATTCATCTCCCCACCGGAGATCAATGTGTTACCGCCAACGGTCGGCATCTTCTCCAGAATAACTACGCTTACTCCGGCATCTGCTGCTTCGAGCGCTGCACTAAAGCCAGCACCGCCCGCGCCGATCACGACGACATCGTACGTTTGTTCCGACTCTTCGGTCTGTTTCGCATCAGTTGTTCCACTACCTGCCACCAGCGCAATTCCCGATTTAACAATCGCATCCTGAATTGCATCCAAATACCCCTTGCTCGTCACACTAGATCCACTAATAACATCTACCTCTGCACTATTTGCCTGCATGACATTTTCCTTCAATTGAGTATATACAGGCTCCGATAGTACTTCATTTTCCTTCTGCTCCAGAACCTTCACATCCGTGATTTTATAATCCGTAAAGGTTACCTCAACTTTAATGTCACCATGCTTACCACTACCTACCCCAATGGCCGTCGTTGTACCATTCGATGCATCCTTTGCGTTTTCTTTCGAGCCGCAAGCTGCCATCGTAAATACAAGTGCCAGCACCATAATAATGGACAATACTCTAGCTGCGTGTTTTCTCATAGTTCCTCCCCTGATAACGTTTGTACTTGAATTTTAAACATTGTGAAAAAATGTACAATATGTATTATAGGCTATGCATCTCCAAATGTATTTGCACATTTTGGACTTTATTTATACATTTTGGATAAGTGATACTTCTCATTTATAAAGGGAATGCAACATGATGTAATAAAGACATGCACTCAATACAACGAAAAATTACATTATATGCCGGAGGATGCTTTCTCTTACTATTCCTTGCGTTGTTAGTCGCCATACACATAGAGATGGAACGAACGGTCGTCCCACTCAATGAATCACTGACACAGCAAATCGTCAATGCCCGGAGCGAACAAATATCCTATTGGTTTCAGCAGCGGATTGGAGAAGTCGAAATGCTCGCCACCCTTGCTTCTGATCATCACTTGACTCGAGAAGAGCTGTTACGCGAAAGTCGCAAGCTCGAACAACGTCGAGGTCATGACTACGAGTCCATTCGGATTGTTGATCTCCAAGGAAACTCTTGGACGCCGGATAGCAACTCTTTCTCTATATTAAATCGAGACTATTATAAAGAACTGATTTCGTCGAATGCTCCCTGCGTTGTAAGTAACGTTATTGTTTCAAGAGCCAACAAAGCAGAGATTGTTGTTATTCTGTACCGTGTTGAACCGCTAGTTCATGAGGATGCAGCTTACATCGCAGCCGCCGTTCCTATCGGTAAAATGAAAGATATCGCCCAAGACATTTTGGTGTATGACGGTAGAGGATCGCTTATCGTTAATTCAGAATTTCCAGAACTGGATGATTCCAGAGCTAACATGGCTATCTTTACGGCTTCGATTACCGGTGTTCCGGGCTGGAAGCTCATATTCCAAGTGCCGAAATCCCAGCTTACCCAAGGTATGACGAAGACCCAGCGGTCGGCTCTTATGGTAGGAACTGTAGTAGGTATCTTCTTTTTGATACTCGTCCTATTATTGGGCTCCTCCATAGCTAAGCCGATACAGGCGCTGCGTCAATTGATGAGACAAGTGGAAGACGGTGACTGGAGCGTGCGTTCTAACGATAAAAGGCGCGATGAGATTGGAGAGTTAGCGCGTAGTTTCAATCAAATGCTCATTAAGCTATATCAATCCCAGCAAGAAAAGAAGGAAATGGAGCTGCAGATGATTCACGAACAGATTAAGCCCCATTTTCTGTATAATACACTGGATACGATTCAATGGATGGCTGCAAGCCATGACGCAAATGATGTGGTGGACATTGTAGAATCCTTAAGCACGTATTTCCGGCTTGGACTCAGCAGCGGCAGTCAATTTGTAATGCTGGAACAAGAATTTCAACATGTCGAGAGCTACTTAAATATCCAATGTGTTCGGTATGATGATATTCTGGATTACGAATTGAGCTATGACAAGCATTTGGAACAACATCAGATCATTCGGTTCATCCTTCAACCACTCGTTGAAAATGCGATTTATCACGGAATCAAGCCGCTGACAAACCAGAAAAGTAAAATATCAATTCGTGCATATAAACAAGGGGATCAACTGATCGTCACTGTCCTGAATAACGGAGTAGACATTCCTAAATCCAGGCTCGCATCACTTCAGAAGACGTTGCGGGACGGAAAAAAAGACAGAAACGAAGAGATCGGATTCGGTCTATATAGTGTCAACCATCGCATCAAACTTGCTTATGGTGAGCTTTACGGTTTGCAGATCAGTAGTGAACAAGGTGTAACCTGTATGACGATAAATGTACCACTTGGAGGTGACAACTCATGTGGCAAGTCCTAATCGTGGATGACGAGAAAATTATCCGTAATGGCTTACGGAAATACATCCAAGAGAGTCGGCTGCCTTTTGAACCATCAGGAGAAGCAAGGAATGCTGCTGAGGCTCTGTCTCTAATCGAGGAATCCACACCAGACGTATTGCTAGCGGATATTAACATGCCGGGGTTGAATGGCCTTGATCTGGTCGAAATTGTAACGAGTCGGTATCCTGACATGGTCGTGGTGATTATTAGTGGGTATGATGATTTTAAATATGCGCAAAGAGCCCTGCAAATGCATGCTTATGATTACTTACTGAAGCCGGTACCCAAGAGCGATCTAAACCGAATGCTGTCTAAGTTACACGATCACTTGTGCGGTCTTCATCCTGACGAAGTTACGAAGCTCAAGAATGAGATGACGCAGGAAGCACTCTCGAATGCCTGTGGACTCTCGCCAATTATGGTGAAAATAACAGAATATATCCACTATCATTACAATGATCCGGAACTGGCCGTACCTCATGTGGCGGAGTTATTTCATATTAATTCCAATTATTTGAGTAAACGAATGAAAAAAGAGGTCGGAGTATCTTTTCTGGAGTATTTGACTGAGCTTCGCATCTCGAAAGCGAAGGAATTATTGGACAACTCCATGCAAAACATCAAAATTGGTGATTTGGCGATCAAAGTAGGCTATAAGAATCAATATTATTTCAGCCGCCTGTTTAAAAACCGAGTTGGAGTGTGTCCGGTAGATTATAAAAATAGTACCAAAATGAATATGTATTGACTATAGAGATACGGATTAACTTGGCATAAATCAGAATTCATCGTAGTTGAGCGATTCGCCAGGTTAACCGATGTATCTCCTTTCGTATTTTCCACTGCTTCTTTCAAGCCCCTTTAGAACGATTTCACCTTTTTCAGAAAAAACATTCCAAACGAAGCAGGTTCCTCTTGGGATGCCCTCTGTGATCTCCAACTTTTTAGATCCAATTTGCGAAGTATTGTAAAGTACTCCTTCAATGTATGGTTTTGAACGAAAGGAACACGGGTCGGAAATTTCCATTATTCTGTGCTCCCTTGCAGGGGTAATTATATTCATAGGATATGAAAAACTTAGAAGGATTAGGTTATCAGCTAAAGAATGATTATGGTATTAAAATCATGGTGGATTGGGAGGGTTACGAGGTGAATGTAGAGCAGAAGGACAGTATCAGAGTTAGGCCTGAAAAGCTCAGGTGCTTCACTTCCGCACTAGCCCGTAAGGCTGGTATGTTGGAAGAACAAGCTGATTTTCTAGCGGAAGTACTCGTAAAAAATGATCTTCGAGGAGTATTCAGTCACGGTTCCCAGCAAATAGCTACCTACGCCCGGATCATGCGAGATGGTTTGATTCATCCAAATCCACAAGTCTACACAGTGAATGAAGCGGCTTCTACGATGGTAGTGGATGGAGACGGAGGACTTGGTTATTTTGCGGCATTTCGGGCAGTGGAAGAGATCGTTGATCGCTGCCGTAATCACGGGATCGCTGCGGCCGTCACACGGAATCACGGACATATCGGAGCAGCTGGAATCTACTCACGCCTCCTTGCGGAGCAAGGGCTCGTCGGGTATGTTACGTCTGGGCATCAGTTACACTTAACCACCGAGGAATCGATCATGCGTGCAGCCGGTGGATCACCGATGTCCTTCGCAGTGCCTTCGGGCACTGAAGTACCCATGGTTCTAGACTTTGGGGCAATGCATGACCTCTACCCCTCTCCTCACTTGGAGCAGCTGTTTAAGCTCGCGCCCGGACTTGTATTTCGAAATATGGGATTAGGTTTTATGTGCCAAGCTTTGGGCGGCTTCTTAGCAGGTCTTCCGGTAGTAGAAAAAGACGATGGGAAAAAGTACAAGGGAGCTAATCAAGGCGCGTTGATCATCGCACTGGATATCAGCCGGTTTATACAACCAGATCAGTTCAAAAAAGAAATGGACACTTATATGAGTATAACTAGTAAAATGCAGCCAATGCCCGGATATGATAGAGCAACACTTCCGGGGGTCCTTGAATATGAGCGCGAACAGGATCGAATACACAGTGGGATACCTCTCAGTAAAGAGCAGCAGACGGTGTTAAAAGATGCGGCTGTTGAGTTTGAACTTGAACCGCCATTTTGAGCCGCGCAACTGATTTCCCAGTGTCAGATCATCATACCGCCAAACAACAGAAAGAGAAGCTGCAGCCTCCACCCCTGCAGCTTCTCTTTCACTTACCGTCCCGAGGGTATGCTCGGCGACCGCTTGATACGCTTTGCTTGCCACCCACAATGCCGTTTCGCTGTGGGAGGACTGTACAGCAAATTTGGACTCGCCGACAAATGTCGGGAACGACATCGTAAACATCATCCAGATTGCGAGCGTTTGAGCACGGTGCTGCAGCCACGCACCCTTTGAGCTCCCCTATTTCAGCCCAGCCTCTGATAGATATAGTTTTTATAAAAGACGACTTCATGCTTCTTCTGTTTGGGAACCCGTTTCCCTATCCTTCTCTAAAGCGAGAACCTCCCTTGTTGCTTCTATGAAAGACATCATGATAGGTGAAAGCCACTTGTCTTTATGCCACAACATCTGTGTATACACGTGCAAGTCCGGAATTTGCCATGGAAGAGCAACAAGTTCGCCCCGGTTCGATAGGGACATGAACAAGCGGCTCGGCGACACCAAAGTTTACAAGGCCGACACCAATTCCTGCAGTGAACAACATTCCTAGCCTTGAGAACGTGCTAAACTCCGGCTTCTCATCCTTCTTCCCCAGCCTGACATTGCCAAACTTACTGAAGGCCAGCAATAAGCAAATTCCGATGACAATAAGCGGGATCATCATCGTAAACCAGCTAATTGGCCATGGTACTTGTAAACCCATCCCCATAAGGTGTTCGTCAGATTTTCTGGGTTAACGACAGCCCAGACAGAAAAGATACCTGTGAATATAACCGCCGACCAGAATGTTACTGAACTTTTACTGCCATTCCGATTGGAGGATTGAAGGGAATCCATAGTGTGAAGTCTCCAATCTATGTTGTAGTAAAGCTCTTCCATACATAATATTTACAACTCCCAATCGATAAATTCATCCGTCTCAATTATTTTCGAATCGGATCATATATATCTGTCTATAAGCAGCACACTTAAAGGAATCTAGTTTGAAGAAATGCAGAAAAAAGGATGAGTTCAGATCCATCACCAACATGTGAATCTTACTCATCCTTTTTTAACAGGCTGTTGTCTTTTTATTAATCAATCTCTTGTGAAACATGCTCAGGGAATCCACGAAGTATACGAAAATGGTACTCAGCTATGACAATATTTCGAAATACCCATCAGTCCCATGTATGCGAATTCGCTGCCCATCCTTTATCCGTTTGGTAGCATTCTCCACACCGACTACGGTTTTTCGCTCCAACGAGTTCTGGTGATATCGATTTCTCCAGCACAGCGCATGCCGTATTTGCTGAGATAAGTATAGATCGCGTCCTGGGTTTCCTTCCCGCCTTCCAACTTAACCAGTTCATCCAAAAAGTTGTTGTCTTTGACATGTTGTAAATAATCAATGACTTCCGGATAAGGACGGATCGCATCTGCAACATCGAGTAGCGCCAAACCCATTTCCGAAGTAATATTATGGGGTACGGATTGAGAAAGCGTGTCTGCTGCGTTTTTTTCACTTTTCGAGGTTCGTTACCTGCCCTGCGGACGGTTTTATATCACCCCATGAGTCTATGTCGTCTTGTGATTACCCCGACGGTGACCGTATTGTTTTCGGAGCGGTTTATGTAATAAGTGAAACCATTTATCAATCATTGTTCATTCCTTATCTCAAAGATTTTTTGCAGAGTTTGGATGTGCAGCATTCTTTCATCATCTGTATCTTGGAGTTTGTTTCCTGATCCTGCGTCCATATACCACTCTACAAGCCTGTATCCGAACATAAGTAGAATCAACTCATAAACGCAGTTATTCTCTATGTGTGAAATATCCACATATTCCGAAAAGCCTTTGTAATACGCCGGGATACATCTATGGTAGTATTCAACCATGTTTTCAATATCGGCTTCGTCCGCGATAAGACTTGCCATATCTTCACCTAAATAGCCCCACCCCGTGGTATCCCAGTCCATGAGTATGGTTTTACCGTCTGAATAGAATATGTTTGTTACCCAAAAATCCCTGTGACACAGCACGATGGGCAGCTTTTCTATACGGTTGAAAATTTCGTCTGCGTTTTCATCAATGTCGATGAGCATGTTACATAGGTGTTTCGGGATTTCGCAATCGTCGGAGCGTATGTAATCGTACACTTTATTCCAAGACCGATAATGAAGATAGAAGTTCTTCATACAATCCACTTTACTCAGGTTGGTCAAGTTCTGTAAAATGATTGGCTGTTCGGCATATAACTTGCCTTGGAACCGTCCTAATTCCTCGGCTGCGCGTTCATACATATCGCCAGTCAAATCTAAACCCGATATGCCGTCGATATATTCCATCCATATCTGCGTTTCGGTTTCTTCTTCGTTCATTTTGGCGTGATAACATTCAGGCCAACGGAATGATTCAGAAAACAGAGCACTGAAATTGGATTTATAAAAATCATATTCCCTACGCCAGGAATCGGGATCGTTGTAGCGTTCCCATTTCTTCTGCGTTTTTAAAACGATTTTATAGGGCAACGTCCCGCCGTCAGTGGTTTTGGCATTGCCCGTTACAAGCTGTACATCACCCACTGTACCGCCATGTAATGGTTTGCTCTGAAAATCGGTGCAGATTATTGGTGTACCGAGCATTTTACTTATGATCGGTGTCAAAGTTTCGGCTGTTATTTCGCTCATTATGAAGTCCTCCAATCGTTTTTTTACAAGGTGAATGGTTAAGGTAAACACCCCTGTCGATTTGTCCGTTATACAGTTTCTGATTTGCTTGTCGCCATACATAATCATCATATTGGAAAAGAAGACAACGATGAAAGGTGGATTATAGATATATTCATTTATTACCTCTTCCTACCAGTTAGCTTAATGAAATCGCGATTGGAAAATGATTAGATCCATCAAACCGGCAAAACAAAAAAGCCGCTAAATTAGCGACTTTCAATGTCTATATGTTCTTGTCATCGGACACAAGATTTGTTTTTACTGATGGTACAATGTAAATCATTACAAATGAAGGGGCTGATTTTATATTTCACGTCCTTATTCCTAATCAAAATAAACGGTTTTGCCTGTATCTGCGGATATATAGACGGCTTCTAATATTTGTGAAACAATCATAGCTTCCCTCGGTTTAACTAAAGGTTCAGTATCGTTTACGATACTGTGAATCCATTGTTTGGCTTCATACTCGAAATCGGTCATTTCTTCTCCCCTGAACAGTTCTCTTGCATTCGGATTCACCTCAATTTTATTCAGGAACAAGCTCCCGTCCCTCTCGCCATTGATCCGCAGTTCATTTTTAGCAAAATCCGCTCCTCCCTTCGTTCCGCACAGCAGGTTGCCACCACCTTCCGCAATGTTGAGGGCCCAACTTGTTTCAATGATGACCGTAGCTCCATTTTTAAATTTCACATACCCGAACGCCGAATCTTCTACCTCGAATTCGTTGGGATCCCAGGCTCCCCATTCGTTCGCGGCATTTTCGGTATGCTTCAGTTTATGGAAGACACTGCCGACGACACTTTCCGGTTCATAGTTATCCATCAACCATAGGATCAGATCAAGGGAGTGGGTTCCAATATCGATCATAGGACCGCCCCCTTGTTTCTCTTTATCAAGAAACACGCCCCATGTAGGTACGCCTCGTCTTCGGGTAGCGACAGCTTTTGCAAAATAGATATCTCCAAGTTCCCCATCGGCGATCATCTTTTTTAACAGTTGGCTTTTGGCGTTGGAACGATTCTGGTACCCGACGGTGAGCTTCTTTCCTGTTCGCAAGTGGGCTTCGTACATCGCTTTGGCCTCCGCTCCTGTGACTGCCATTGGTTTTTCGCACATGACATGTTTGCCACTCTCGAGCGCATCAATGGAAATCGTCGCGTGGGAGCTGTTCGGTGTTAGCACATGTACGACCTCAATCTCCTCCATAGCAAGCAGATCCTTGTAATTGGTAAACACCTTAGCGCCTTGCGTGCCGTATTTTTCCGCGGCTTCCTCGGCTCTTTCCGGTTTCAAGTCGCAGAAGCCCACCATTTGTACGTTATCTAACTTGGACAAACACGGCATATGTTTGCCGTTCGCAATCATTCCGCAACCGATGATCCCTACTTTTACGGTTCTCATCGCATTCCCTCCCCCGCGTTATTTAAACTCTACCGTTCGGTTTTCCTTATGAGCGATGTATGCTGCTTCCAATAGCTCCGTCAATTTCGTCCCCTCTTCCAATCCGAAAGGCATCGGCTTGTCATGAATCAATGCATCTGCCCATTGGATGATCGGAAGCGGCTGCTCTTTAGGGAGCTGATTAGGTGAAATCCATCCGGAAAAAGGTACATCGAGCTTCTTCGAGCTGACTCTAACGGTATCATCTGAGATCATCAGGGTGCCCTCCGTGCCGTAAATCTCAAGGGCAGAAGGAGTTTTGTACGTAACAAGGCTTGTTTCGACCAGTGCGACCGCGTTGTTTACGAACTCAATGGAGCACTGCGCATTATCTTCCACTGCACGATTGGTAAAATAATGAAACATGGATGTGATTCTTTTAGGCTTACCGAGCAGCATACTTGCGATGTACATCGGATGACAGCCCAAATCCATCATGGCTCCGCCCCCTGTTTGCTTCTCATCATACCAGTAATCCGGGAGCCAATTATTCAATGCACCGTCGTGGCCGTTACGAATGCGCAAAAGCGTGATGTCTCCTAATACATGGTCATCTACTAGCTGCTTAGCGAACAATTGGTGCGGCCTTGTGAGAGCGGGAAATGAAATGCAGAACTTGACGCCTGCTTTGCGTACTGCTGCAGTAATCCGATCGCATTCTGCTACGGTAAGAGCCATGGCTTTCTCGGTAAAGATGTGTTTGCCGGCCTCAGCAGCTGCTACCATGACGTCTGCATGCATGCTTGTAGGGGCATCCACCACGACGCCATCAATGTCTTCCCGCTCTAGCAGCGTGTCCAAATCCGCTTCAAAATCCGTTCCCAATTGGGCAGCCCATTCGCTTCCGCGTTCAGGCTGTTCGTCCCAGACTGCCGTGAGTTTGACGTTACCGTGAGATTGTAACCTTCTTGCATAATCATCTGCATGCACATGCCACTTACTTAACATCGCAACGTTCAACATGCGTTTCCCCTCCGTCATCGTTTATATTTTTTTACAAGATTTTAGTTTTCTTCAAAGGGAGGTGGCGTATAACTTGCTCCAAATGGCGCATCAGGCCTTGAAAAATCCCCCATTAAAGCTCTTCGCACAGGCGTAGTTCTTTGCATAAAGTTGACATCGTTATGGAAACGGTCCGAGGGCTTTACCCACGGAGGGCTATAGATGTAATGCATGGTATAGCGGTCGTAATCCCAATTATGTTCGTACGTCCGATGCCATACTGCGTTGTGAAACACCAGGACTGACCCTGCAGGCGCGCATACCACATGGCTTATCGGCGTATCCGACTTTGTAGTCCGGATCGAATCCGGCAGAGGAATGAGACTGCGGTGGCTGCCTGGAATGAACTCCATATTCCCCATGCCAGGTTCTTCCTGATCGGTCAATAAAAATGAAGCACGGAGCTGAATAAGGGGGACTGGGTACCCCAGATTCTTAAAATCGAAGGCGCTGGATCCGTCTTGATGCCAGCCTCCCATACCTCCCCTTACCGGCTGCTTCGTATTCCACCCGGACTGCATAATGAATCGGTCGCCAAGTAAACCTCGGATCTTCGGTAAAACCGATGGATGATCCATTAAGTTTTCAAGAGCGTGTTCAGATTCATACCCTCTGCCGACTTGCCCCCAACCGACTGTACCTGCCGCTTCATGAAGTCGAATTGATGCCTGCAGGCATTCTTTGACCTCCTCTTTCGACAGTACATTCGGAATGACAAAATAACCCCACGATTCGAACATAAACTGATCGAGTTCAGTGAATGCGCCTGCTGAAACAATCGGGTTTAACATATGTTGTCGTCCCCTTCCTTACATGTAAAAAGTGATTCGGGATGGCAGTGACACCATCCCATGGATAAACTTCCTTCACTTAGAACCCTACATCATCTCGTTCTGCAGCTTTTTGAGCCACAAACTCCGCCATTTCTTCTACGCCGGCAGCTCTAAATTTTTCTTGAACACTATGAAGCATATCTAGAGCTTCTTGATCTGACGCCGCAAAATACGCTCTCTTAATTTCCTCATCGAAATTCAAACTACTGGTTTTATCTCTATATTCCTGATATTTGGGCCACTCTCTTGCAAGGTAGTTGGCGCTTACTTTGTCTATAATTTTGATAGGCATTTTTGCTGAGAGACTCTCCTCCAACTTTTTCCACTTCGTTTTTTGATCCTCGGGCATAGGCCAAGTAATATCATTGGAGAATGCCCCGATGAATCTTCCTGGAAGATAATTGAGCCCTGCGTCTCTTTTCAGATCCGGGTTATCATCGAATTGTTTTTTCACATCAGGAATCCACCGGGGTAACCCGTTTTCCATGGTGTAGTGCGTTCCTTCGATCCCGAAATACGCAAGCAATCGGCCTTCTTCACTGTTGACATAATCAATGTAACGTAATGCCGCATCAGGATCTTTGATGTTAGCGCTTAAGAACAGGGCAGGGAAACCGGAACGGCCGGGTTTTTCCACTTGCGTTCGGATTTCTCCGCTCTTATTCTTCATCGGTCCGAGTAGTTCATATTGCATTTCCGGATTCGTCTTATAAAGCGTTTTTTGCAAATCATCTAACATCGGCTGGGCTCCGAACACGGCAAGCTTGCCCGTCGTAAGCTTTTCATTCGCTGTTGTACTCGTATTGTTAAAGGCTTCAAGATCAAACAAACCTTCCGTTAATAACTTCCTCATGTATAACAACTTAGCTTCATGGTCCTTGGATTGCGTCCAGTGAATCAGTTTTCCATCCACTTGATGGAAGTCCGAAATCGTGTAATCCGACCACCCGGCTAGGAACTGGCCGGAATCCCATCCATTCCACATCGTTCCGGCCGGGATGACCGGTTTCCCGCCAATATCCTTAAAACCTCCATCTCTGATCTTGACCAATAGATCATATAGTTCTTCTTGCGTATCAATATCCTCCGCTTTTACATTTAAAGCTTTCAGGATATCCCCCCTGGCAAAAAGACCGTAATTCCAATTATGAATGCTCTCAGGGGTGCCGTCCGGGGTCTCCGTAGGAATGAGATAAGTCTTGCCTTCAAAATCGGGACTATTGAGATCGAACTCGGCAAAATCCTTTGCAATCCCGGTAGTCACAAGTCTTTTAATATTCGGGTATTTATCGAGATATGGGGTTAAATCCAGGAGCTGTCCTTCCATGGCTGCCTTCTTGATGACTTGTCCTTCTCCTCCTGTAGTCGACCAGAATGGTGCGTTAACAATATCCGGAACCGTACCGGAAGCAAATATGGTGTTTAGTTTTTCTACTTCGCTTGTTGTGATGGATTCCAGTTTTAACGTTACTCCGGTTTTCTCCCTAATTTTTTGGGCTACAGGATTATTCTCCTGGTCCTGCGGGAAACCGGCTCCGCCACCGTTCCAAGCACTGAGAAAAGTCAAGGTTACCGGTTTTATTTCTTCAGTACCTTGCTCCTTCGGACCTGTGTCAACCGTGCCTGCATCTTCCCCTCCGCCTTTTCCCGTGCATGCCGTCATGGTCACTAAAAGCAGTAAAGCGATTAGTGTCATAACAAGAACACTCCTACGCTTGTTCCTCCTCATACTACAATCCCCTTCCACTGGAAGTTTTTATATAAAAGGCTTTACCTTTTATACCAACTACTCCTTAAGAGAGCCTACCAATACGCCTTTTACAAAATATTTCTGTAGAAATGGATACACACAGATAATCGGGGTCGTAATAATGATGACGAAAGTCATCCTCAAGGCTTCCGGCGTTACTCCTCGCAGTTCCATCTGAGTCTGGGTCATGTTTTGAATAGCAGATCCGCTATTTCCCGACGTCATCGACTGGAAAGAAGCTTCGCTGATCATCTTATTAAGGAACGTAGCTGCAGGCTGCAGTTTTTCATTCTGGATGAAAAACTGACCGGTAAACCAGTCATTCCACACGCCCACTCCGACAAACAAGGCAATGGTAGCAAGCACCGGCATCGAAAGAGGCAATATGATTCTTGCAAATACCGCCAACTCACTTGCTCCGTCGATTCGGGCCGATTCCGACAGAGCTTCAGGGATCCCGTCGAAGAAGGTTTTCATAATAATCGCATTAAAAAAATTATATAGAGAGGGCAATACCAACACCCAAAACGTATCCAGGATGTGTAATTGCCGGAACAGGATAAACGTCGGAATAAGCCCTCCGCTGAACAACGTGGTGAAGAAAAAGAAAAACACGATATATTTTCTTCCGGGCAGACCTTTCCGTGAAAGGGCGTATGCCAGTAAGGCCGTCAAAAATACGGAGCCAACCGTTACCACAATCGTTCGTGTAATGGAAATATAAAACGAATTTAAGATTATAGAGTTGCTAAAAGCTTTCGCATAGTTCTCTAATGTAAAAACTCTAGGAAAAAAATAGATTCCACCCTTCATCGCATCGTAGCCGTCATTGAAGGAAAGGGCTAGAAAATAGATAAATGGATATAGTGCTGTAGCGCAGAATAACAGCAGCACCGAATAGTTAAGCGTCATATACATTTTATCTGCTGTCGTCAGCCTTCTCGCACCCATACACACACCTCCTCATCTTCTGCGCTAGCTGATTACCATAACGATACGTCACTCACGCGCCTGGATATATTATTGACAGCAACAATGAGCAGCAGCGAGATCGCCGATTTGAATAAACCAATGGCCGTGGAATATGCGAGTTGCCCCTGTTGGAGGCCTGTTTTTAGGACATAAGTGTCCAAGATCTCCGAGACGCTTAATGTTGCTGGGGACTGCATCAGCCAGATTTGGTCAAAACCCGCGTTCAGTATTCCGCTGAGGGAGAATATGAGCAGTATGGCTATCGTTGGAACAAGGCATGGAAGCGTAATCTTAAATAGTTTGCTCCATCGACCTGCCCCGTCGATTTCCGCAGCTTCATACAAGTGCGGATCGATATTCGTTAACGCAGCTAAATAAATGATCGAACCCCAGCCTATACCTTTCCAAATGTCAGAAATGATGACCAGTGGATAGAATAATTCCGGCTTTCCCATAAAAAAAATCGGATCCAAACCCATTTGGTACCGAATGTCATTGATAAGCCCTACGTTCGGAGACAGGATTTTTTGAAGTAAGGTAACGACAACGACCCACGAAACGAAGTGCGGCAGATAGGAAATCGTTTGAAACACTCTTTTGATTCTTTTGTGCATGACGGCATTGAGCATTAAGGCTAGAATCAATGGAGCTGGAAATCCGAAAACAAGTTTAAGGGCACTAATGGATAACGTATTTCGGAGTACTTCGTAAAATTTGGAATCGTTTAAAAACTGTACGAAGTATTTGAAGCCTGCCCATGAACTCCCCATGATCCCCAGATTGAATTTGTAATCTTTGAACGCGATTACAATGCCGTACATCGGGTAGTAAGCAAAAACCAGAAACCAGATGATAGCAGGAAGCAAAAACAAATAGATATGCCTGAAATACCATATTTTAGTTAGTTTCCTGTTCTTTTTTAATTGCTCAAATCCGTGGATAACCACACCCTTTGGTACCATTCCCCGTACACCTCCTACTTCGTCGTATCGGATTTTTACGAATCCATTCCCGATAGCTTAGGAACAGAGCCAATTTTCGATGTTTCGACGGTAAATAGCGACTGTCTCCCCCTCCTTCATTGCAAGCGGTTTCATATCTACAATTTAAATATATTCAATATGGTGTAGGAATCATTCCATAATTTTATTTTGTACATCGTGTGCACTGCTCCCTGGGCGTACGATGCGTCGTTTGGGGCATGATCGATGGCTGTCGGCCATGTTCAGGTGTTTTTATTCCTTGGCAAAAATACATTATATTCAATATATACTTATGAAATTGTTTGATAAAAATGTTTATTGAAATAAAGCAACCTGTGAATGGTTTGAAGAGCTTCTGCTGGATTTCTTTATGGATTTGGGACTTATTATGGGAGGATTTCATGAGAGGAAGTTGCAGTTGACGTAGTAGAAGAGCCCGGGGAACCGTCGCTTCCATTGTCAGGTTTTGAATAGAAAGCGCGTCGGACTCGTTATTAGGTTACCTATATAGGGGGAAACGGGTGTTGATATCACGAGGTGGAGAAAACGTTTTTTCCCGTCGTCTCGCCAATCACCAATTCCGGCTCCACTAGGGTTTTAAAGTATTTTCCTTGTTGCCCGTCATCATTGTTAATGACCTCAACCAGCGTGTAAGCCGCGCGGTAGCCCATGTCTCGTTCAAACTGTTTAACATGTGTGAAGGTGCTGTATCCTTCGATGATTGAAGTCGGATCGTCAAAACTGATGATGGATATGTCCTCAGGCACCTTCAATCCAACTTGACGCGCAATCTGATAGATTTTCACTCCAAGACTTCCATTTAGCGTAATATAGGCCGTTGCCATTCGATTTTGGATATAGCGGTACAGTGGATGTGTTTCAGCTTGCTCAAGACTTCCGATTTCAAAACCGGTCACGATGTGGGCAGGGTTTATGAGTGATCCCTTTTCCTTGAAGGCATTCATATATCCATCGATCCGCTCTTGAACGGTGACGGTTTGTATGGGCGAATCGGAGCATATGGCGATTTCACGATGCCCCAGTTCCCACAGATAATTTACAGCCATATTAACGCCAAGCCTACCGTCTGATGCTATATAATGAGTTTCCACCCCAGGAAGGTAACGGTCGATGAGAACAAACGGAAACCCCGCAAATTTCATGCTTAATATTTCCTCGTTGAATAACTCCTCGTCAACCGGGAAAATCAGTAACCCTTCCACTCCGATTTTACTACATGTCTTAATAGCCTCTTTTTCCTTATCCAGATTGCCCTCTGATAAATAAATAACGCAACGGTAACCGTTTTCATTTAGCGCTTGCTGAATACCTTGTATAAGTCTAACCGTAAAATAGTCATAAATGCTGGGCAGAATTAGGCCTATCAACCGCGTCCCCATTTCTCCACTGGTTTTATGGATAGGCATTACGGCAATTTTAGGAGATGTTTCCGGCATTTCATATTCAGGCTCACTTACAAAAGTCCCCTTTCCGGGCACCCTGGTTATGATTCTTTCGTTAACCAAACCGGCCAAGGCATTAACGACAGTAATCTTGCTTACGCCGAAACGCTCCATGAGTTCCTTTTCCGTTGGTATGCGGTCTCCAACCTTCAGTACTTTTGACGTTATCAAGTTGCGTATATACTCTTGAACCCTCTGATATAAAGGTATTCTTTCCGTAGAACTCATCCGAATCACCACATTTCATTCAATATGTTCAATATATAAATTACGAAAGATGCAACCGTTTTATTCCATGTCCTTTCTTTGTTTGTGGTTGGTGCTGCGCCCAAAGGAGCCATTGGGTTATGTTGCAGAGTAAAACAATCCCCGGCCGTTTAACCGAGACTTTTCGCCGATTTGGCATTTGGTGGAGAAGATACGCGGCATGCAGGTGGTCACGATTATGCGAAATTCCTACAAAATGGTCGCTTTTGTGCATTCTAAAGGGCAGTTCTGGTTAATAGGTAATTTGGTTATCCCTGAGTAATTAAATGAGCAATTGATAAGAAATCATAACAATTGTTACATGCTATGATACAAAAACATAGCATGAAAGGAGAATCAAAATGGCAACAAACAATATCAGTGAACAAGAGAATGATGATGCCCTTACTTCACAAAATTCGTTTAAACCAGATCCTGCAATGGCACGCTTGAATGTCTTCGTAGGGAAATGGAATACAGAGGGTGTGATTAAAGCGAGTCCGTCTGGGCCAGCTGATCAGTTGAAAGCAATAGATACCTACGAATGGTTGCCCGGGGGTCATTTTCTTATTCATCATGTTGATGGTCATATGGGGAAAGAAGAGGTTAAGGCTATTGAGATCATTGGCTATGATGCTTCCAGTCAGAAGTACACCACACACTCATATGACAATCAAGGCAATTTCAGTGCATACCAAGCGAACCTAATCGACCGTGCCTGGACAATTTTGGGCAAATCGGAGCGATTCACAGGAATGTTTAGTGAAGATAGCAACACCTTAACAGGTAGTTGGGAGCTGTCAAACGACGGTAAGAATTGGGTGCATTGGATGGACATCAAATTGACTAAAGTCATTTAGCTAATAGGCTGGTACCACCCCTTTAATGCACAAAACACCTCCAAGGTTGTCTCTATTGAAGCATTCCCTTGAAGGTGTTTTGATTGATCCCACTCTATGGGGTCAGTCCAATGTTATTTTTTCACCACTACTTTGTACAGCCTTAAAACTCTTCCAAAACCTTGGATTTGTCACCATAAACCCTTTCCAGGTGATCCTCTCCCCAATAGCATAAATAGTCTAGCGCGGGCTTTAATCCCCACCCGTAGGCCGTTAACTCATACTCCACTTTAGGCGGGATCTCTTTATAAACCTTTCTTGCAACAATCTCATCCTTTTCCAGGCCTCTTAGTTGAGTGGTCAGCATTTTTTGAGTAATGTCGGGTATTAACCGTCGAAGCTCAGACGTCCGTTTCCGGCCAGTCATCAAATGATAGATGATTAAGGGCTTCCATTTCCCCCCCATTACTTCTAATGCCGCCTCCACTCCAACTTTATACTTCTTTTGAACGTTATTTTTGCTCTTTTCAGTCATCTCTTATTCCTCCGTTAAAAGGCTGTGTTTTTGCTAGGAACATAAGATTCTTTCATTTCAGTCCGTTATTCAGGTAAGTTTCTAGGGCATCTTTCTAGGGCACTTCCATGTTTCTATGGCACCTCTATCATCCTATAGAACTTGAAAGTGCGTACTTCCAGAGTATTTTGTTACTGTTTATAATAGCATCAGCCATTGACCGTGGCTACGAGTTAGCTGTGAAGAAAGGTAGTGAACATACAGGCATGAGAGTATTGAGCGTTGTTTCGCATCCAAGAAAGGATTCCCTGACTTTTAAGGTTGCCGATCGTTTTGTAAAAGGTCTTGCCGAGGCTGGCCACGACTATGAGATATTGGATTTACACGGGATTGGCTTTGACCCTGTTTTAAAAGGCGTAGATGAACCTGATTGGTCAGCCGAGGAACAGTCCTTTTCCCCTCAGGTAGAAATGGAAATAAGGCGAATGAAGGAGCATGATGCCTTGGCATTTATTTTTCCAATTTGGTGGTGGCATTTGCCAGCTATGCTAAAAGGTTATATTGACCGGGTATGGAACAATGGGTTTGCCTACGGTTCGAACCAGCTTCATCATCAGCATGTCTTGTGGATTGGTTTGGCGGGCGTTTCGAAAGAACAGATGAAAAAGCGTAACTATGATGAAATGATGACGCATCTTCTCAATGTGGGAATTGCAGATTATTGCGGTGTATCCAATTCCAAGGTAGAATTTTTATACGAGACTTTGGATTCCAATCCCAGGCATTATGAGATGCTGCTTAACCAAGCTCATCACTTAGGGCTAAATTATGCCAAGCAGTAAGCTTTAAGTTAAGTCTGAACTATCATATTTGCGTTATTATGCGTGTACGTTGTTGTTTACTCTTGCCTACTGCTGGGGCCACCTTCTGCATACGATTACCTACCTCGTCATAACTGTAACAAATCGCCGTTCCATCAGGCAGCGTTTCTGCTACCATTTTCAGGTTTTCATGCTGTTCATTAAAATCACTATTGTGCAAACCTGTTTAGATCATTATCTAATCGGTAATCGGACCATCTTCGTGTCCTTTACGGCACCAACCTGCCCATTAGTTGAACAAAGGCAGCCGATCTCATAAACGGCTGCCTTCTCTTGTCTTCTATTGAACTAACCTCTCCCGTTAGCATAATGATCAGCAATTCTACTTATGATACGTTTCACCGCCGTATAAATATCTTACAATTTATCAACGTATGTCATGTATTCTTTTTTTCGGCAGATGAAAAATAACGCTTAATTAATACCCTGTTCATTATAGGTGTTCCTTCTTGTTTTGAACCTGTTTCAAGTTATCTAACACTTAAGGATAGTGGTCTTGTCCAAAGAGAGTTGTACTATCAATATATATTTCTTATCGTCGGACGGAAGATTTGCTTTTTATGTGATAAAATGTAATTCATAATAAATGAAGGGGCTGATTTTTTGAACTTATCGATCTTAGCTCTTATCCTTGTCGGGATAATCACTATCTATGCCATTGCATTTACCATGATAATAAAGTCACTTGGCCGGAAATTTAAAGACAAATCTAATATGTATTTTCTATATGCATCCATTATCTTGGTTATCCAATCTTATCTTATAATTAAGGATTTTTTAGGAAAACAGCCTTTAAGTTCAGTCAATATTTTATTTTTCTTAATGGCGTTTATGCTGATTTTCCAAGGAATAAGGCGGAAAAATCAAATAACATAAAATAAGAATCTGTTTGCTTTCTGTAAAGTGTTTTTTCTAAGACAGATGGCTCTTGTTATAAATTATTCTGTGCCCTGTTATAGCATAAAAGGACACACAATACAAATTGTGTGTCCACTTGTTAAGACTATGTATCTATACCTTCATATCTAATAGGAAGAACCTTCTGGCTGGCTAGCAGGCGAGCGATGCACTAATCCACCGGAGATGGATTGCGGATACTTTAGGAGGTTGTATATCGGGCATGCGCGCTCAACCACTTCATGAAGCTCGGCGATGGTTTCGGCGGATTCTTCGGATACGATGTGAATGTTATATTCGATATTATGCGGATATATGGGAATGTCCTCGTATCCCGGTTTGCCAGCAAGCGGGTGCAACTGACCCGTGACTTCGACTTCAAGGGATTCCAGCGATATGCCCCGTTCCGCAGCTTTAATCAACGTAATATGAGTCAGGCAGCTGCCTAATACACCAAGCTGAATTTCAGGTGATGAGGGACCGAGGCTATATCCGGCATAATTCTCAGGGCTGTCGCTGATAATTTGGAAGTCGCGTATACGTATTTCTCGAACGCCGCTGCGGCCTTTCGCCTGTACCTTGGCCGAATAGGTATTCGGCTTGGGGTCTTGCTCCGCTTGAGAACGCAGGGCCTCTGCCGCCGCTTTTTTTTGTGCTAAATAATCATTTAATGTAGTCATGGTATCTCGCTCCTTTACAATTTTGATATTTTTAACAAATAAAAGACACAGCTAAGCAGCTCATCCCTGCTTAAAGCTGTGTCTCCGACGATTCGGTCAACACTCGTTTGCTTGATTATTCCATTTCATTGACGGAATTGGATAACAGGCTGGGGGGCATTCCCAAATAATCGAACAGCCCCTGCTCGGTTTGTTGAACTCGTTCCACTCGTAAACTATAGGTCGATACCGTCTCTCCGACGACATGAACGTTGAGCAGTCCCGCACTGCGCAAATTGAAAATATGATCATGCGTAATGCCTTTGGATATGCCAAGATGTCGAATCACTTCGATAAAAGTACGCGGTTCGCTGCGCAAAAAGTGCAGAATCCGCAAACGGCTCTTCTCGCTCAGACTGCGAAGAAGCCGGTATAAATGAAGCGACGGCTCATCGTCTGCCTCAGCATACGGCTCGATCCTGGATGCATAGTGGCAGAGGGTCAGGCTTCCGTACGAATAAAAGATATTGCCAGGCTGCACTCCTTCTTTGACCTCTTATGATTGACTGGCTGCCGGTATCCAGCAGCCATTTCGCTCATATTTTACAACATTCCGCATCATCCGAACACGCCCCCGGGCATATCCTCAATGTGTTACATAAGGATCCGAAGATGGCGTGCCGCTTCAAACGAGATGACATGCCACGTAATGATCATCCCCCACGTTGCGGAACTCGGGAACGACTTCCTTACACTGCGCCAAGGCATAAGGGCAGCGTGTATGGAACTTGCAGCCAGAAGGCGGTTGAGCCGGACTCGGAATGTCCCCTTTGAGCACGATCCTCTCCCGCTTCAGCCTCGGTACCGGGACAGGGATCGCCGATAGCAATGCTTGGGTATATGGATGCAGCGGACGGCTGAACATTTCGTCACGCGAAGCCATTTCCATCATGGAACCGAGATACATCACCCCGATGCGATTGCACAAATGCTCCACGACACTTAAGTCATGCGAAATGAACAAATAGGTTAATCCGCGATTATGCTGAAGTTTTTGAAACAAATTGATGATTTGTGCCTGGATGGACACATCAAGCGCGGATACCGGCTCATCGGCGATTATGAAATCAGGATTCAGCACCAGAGCGCGGGCAATGCCGATCCGCTGCCGCTGGCCGCCTGAGAACTCGTGCGGAAACCGATTGTAGTGATAGGCAGACAGGCCGCAAGCTTCCAGTACATCCAGCACCTGACCACGAACCTCGGCTTTTTCGGCCAAATCGTGTTCAAGCAGCGCTTCGCCGATTGCGTCTCCGATGCGGATACGCGGGTTAAGCGAGCTGTAGGGGTCCTGAAAGATAAGCTGCATTTTAGGCCTGAGCTTTCGCATCTCCGATTTGGGCAGGTCGTGAAACGGGATACCTTTGTACAGGATGTCCCCGCTGGTTTTCTCATGAAGCCGGAGTATCGTGCGCCCAACCGTGCTTTTGCCGCTGCCGGATTCGCCGACCAGGCCGAACGTTTCTCCAGCCCGAATTGTCAAACTGATATCATCGACCGCTTTGACGTGACCGACGTTACGATTAAGCAGCCCGGCGGTAATGGGAAAATATTTTTTTAAATGTCGTACTTCCAGCAATGCTTCACTCATGCCGCGCCTCCTCTTCATACAACCAACAGGCCGTTCTGTGACCGGGTTCCACTTCTCTTAGTGACGGCTGCCGGGATCGGCAGATGGCCATGCAGCTTTCACAGCGATCATGAAAATAGCAGGATTCTGTCAGTTCAAGCGGATTGGGTACCTGGCCTGGAATGGAGTACAACAGGTCCGAGCGCTGGCCGAGGATCGGTTTGGATTTCAGCAATCCCTTCGTGTAAGGATGTTTCGGACGGTCGAAGATTTCCTCGACGTCTCCCTCCTCGACGATTTTCCCCGCGTACATGACGATGACATAATCCGCCATCTCGGCCACCACACCAAGATCGTGCGTAATCAGCAGAATCGACATATTGGATTGCTCTTTGCTTTCCCTCAGTGTTTCCAGTACCTGCGCCTGGATGGTAACGTCCAATGCCGTCGTCGGTTCGTCGGCAATCAACAGCTTGGGGCTGCACGAGATCGCAATCGCAATCATGATCCGCTGCAGCATCCCTCCCGACAATTGATGGGGATAGGAAGCCGCGATTTGTTCCCCTCGGGAAATGCCGACCAGCTCGATCAGCTCGAGCGCCCGCGTATAGGCTTGTTTTTTGTTCATTTGGCGATGGAGCATAAGCGGCTCCATGATTTGCTTGCCGATCGTAATGACCGGGTTCAGGGAAGACATCGGTTCCTGGAATATGATCGAGATGTCGTTGCCCCGAATTCGGCGCATCTCTTCTTTGCTGATCTTTAGAAGATCCTTGTCCCCGAATTGGATCCGGCCGTTCACCACTTTCCCGTGCGGCCCTTCGACCAGTCCCATGATCGACATGGCCGTGATGCTCTTGCCGCAGCCGGATTCGCCCACGACGCATACCGTTTCGCCTTCGCGGATGCGAAAGCTGATATCGTCCACCGCTTTGACCGTTCCGGTTCCGGATTCGAAATAAGTGCTTAAATGATTGACCTCGATTAATGAATTCATTATCCGTTCACCTGCTTGTATTCTGTTTAGGATCGAGAACGTCCCGCAATCCGTCACCGAAAATGTTGATGGCAATGACCGTCAAAAAAATCGCCAGACCTGGCGGAATCCACAGCCAGGGCCGTTTCTCAAAATCGATGACGTTGTTGGCCGCATCGATCATATTTCCCCAAGTGGGCGTTGGGGGCATGACCCCGAGCCCGAAGAAGCTGAGCACCGATTCCGACAGTATCGCTCCTCCGATGCTAAGTGTGGCGATGACGATCAGAAGCGGGAAGACATTGGGCAGTAGATGGCGAAACAGCTTGCGCTTATCGCTGAGACCCAGCACGTCGGCAGCTATCATATACTCCCGTTCCCGCAAGGTCAGCATTTGGCTGCGGACGAGCCGCGCCACGCCGGGCCAGCCGATGACGCTAAGCATGAGCATGACCAGATACAGCCGATAGTCGGTTGGAACCTTCCAATCCGACATTAACGCCCCCATGATGAAGAGAATCGGAAGCCCCGGGATCGTAAACAACAAATCGGCGGTTCGCATGATCAACTGATCGACTACTCCACGATAATAACCCGAAATGACGCCGAGAACCGTCCCGATTGTCATGGATAACGCCATGGACGCAAGGCCGACCGTGAGTGAAATTCGGCCTGCTTGCAAGAGCCGGGTCAGCACATCGCGGCCAAGCAGGTCCGTTCCCAGCCAATGCTTGCCGCTTGGGGGCTGGTGCATCATGGCGGGATTGATTTTGCCATCCGCATATGGGGAGAACAAGGGACCGATAAAGCAAACAACAAACATCAACACGATGAAGGCGAAGCCAGTTACGGCCAGCTTGTTTTTCTTGAGCTTCCGAGTGGATTGCTTCCATAAGGAGTCTGAAACCTCCATTCCTCTGCTGGCTTTTCCGGCTTGACTTGCCGTCGTTGGAATCGACAAAGGTAGTTCCTCCTTTCTTTAAAGCCTGACCCGGGGATCGGAAGTGTGGTAGAGGATATCGGATATGAGCGTCCCGACGACCGTCAAGATAGCCAAAAACATGGTAAAGCCCATGAGGAGCGGATAATCCCGCACCGTGAAAGATTGCATGTACAACTGGCCGATGCCCGGCCAATTGAATATCTTCTCAATGATGATGGAGCCGCCGAACAGGCCCGGCAATTCGAAGCCAATCAACGTAATCGCGGGCAGCATCGCGTTTTTCAATGCGTGGCGGAACAGCACCGTTCTTTCCTTCAACCCTTTTGCACGGGCGGTGCGGACATAATCCTGCCGGATCACCTCCAGCATGTTGCTCCGGAAATAACGGGTGAGCGACCCGACGCCAAGCAAAATCATGACGGCTGCCGGAAGCAGCATATGGTGCAGCACCTCGACGACGTAGTCCCAGCCCTCGGCCCGGCTCCCTGTCGTGATCATTCCACCCGGCGGGAGAATTTTTAAATCGACGGCGAATACTTTGATCAGGAATAACCCGATGAAGAACGAAGGAATCGACATCGCGGCGAAGATGCCGATCATCACCAGGGTATCCAGCAGCGAGTATTGCTTATAGGCCGTAAGAACACCCACGACGACCGCAATGAACCAGGTGAAGAACGTCGAAACCACCGCCAGCAGAAAGGAGTTCCATATGTAATCCTGAAACAGGTCCAGGACGGGGCGCTGCTGGGGCAAAGAATAACCGAAATCGCCTTTGAAAATGTTGGCCATCCAGTTCACGTATCGTTCAATGACAGGCTTGTTCAACCCGTGAATTTCCCTTAGTTCCGCCTTGCGCTCCTCGCTCAAACTCAAGTTGTTGTCTACATAGTCGCCTGGCGTTAAGGAATACAAGATAAAGATTAACAAGGACGCGCCAATTAATATCAAGAGCATGTACAAGCATCTTCGGAGCAAATAGGTTCTCATGTTCTCTCCTTCATCAGTCATCTCCTTGCCTGATGGATTCAGGCAGGAGATGTCTTCTTTGATAGAGCTGTCTAATCTTCCCTCCAGCTGCCAGCTCGCTTATTGCAGATTCCAACCCGGCAAGCTGTATGCGATACCCGCGAGCGGGTTCAACTCAAAACCGTCGATGCGTCCGTTGATTGCGATGACTGATTTCGTATAGTTGGTAAACATGATCGGCAATTCGTCATTCAATATTTTGAACATTTCGTGGTAAATCGCTTTACGCTTTTCGACGTCGCCAGTCGCAAGACCCTGGGCGTAAAGCTCTTCGATGCGTGGATTGTCGTAGCCCTTCGTTTCTCCTTTGATGAACCGCTCCACCCCTTGCGAAGGATCACTGATAATCGTCGTGGAGAACGAAGCCATGTCATAATCGCCGTTATTGACCTTGGATACAAGCGTGTTGAAATCCGGGAATTGCTCAGGCACGAAATCAACTCCGATTTCTTGATAGTTCTCTTTGGCGACGGCAATGAAAATATCGGTATTCGGGCTCTTCGATCCCAAATAGTTGATACGGAGCTTGACCCCGTCCTTCTCCCGAATGCCGTCTGCGCCGACCGTCCAGCCCGCTTCGTCCAGCAATTGTTTTGCTCTTTCCGGATCATACGGATACGGGTTGATGCCTTCCTCGGTATAAGACCACAGAATCGGAGATGATGGAATGTTGGCGATCGACGCTGCCCCTTGCCTGGAATCCACGTAAATCAGCTGACGATTCAGACCGTAAGTCAAGGCTTGGCGAACCCGCTTGTCTTTCAATTGATCCCTCTCCAGATTGAATTGATTATAGCCGTAGTTACTGGCCGTGGACGGAATCAAGTTTAAGAAGCCAAGGGATTTCAGTTTCTCGATGTTATCTGTCGTAGCTGAAAAGCTGCCATAGTCGACTTCCCCGGTTTCGATAAACTGCCAAGTGTCTCCCTCCGTGGTCTTGTAGATGAAGTATTCGGTCTTCGGTTTGCCTAACACATAGTGTTCATTGGCGACAAAACGCACTTCTTGGCCTGGAATGAACTTCTCCAGCTTGTAAGGTCCGTTCGTGATCGGATTGGCGTGCAGGTTCTTAATATAATCCAGGTTGCCGAACTGATAATCCTTTCCATAGTACACTTTGGACAATATCGGTCCACCAAGCACTGTCAACGCCGTTGCGTTGGTCTCTTCCAGCGTCACGGAAATGGTTCGCTCATCGATAATTTGAATGCCTTCAATGGAATCCGCCTTACCGTCCTTGTAGGCTTGACCACCTTTGATCTTCGTCTCCACCACGCTGTTGAGGCCGTCATAAGACGGGTCATGAAGCAAGGTCCATGTAAATTCCACATCCTCGGTTGTCATGGGGGAACCATCGCTGTACTTCAGTCCTTCGCGAAGATAATATGTATAAGTCAGCTTATCCTCGGAAATGTCCCATTTCTCCGCGAGACCCGGAACTGGCAAACCGCCGGTGTCGACGCGGACAAGCGGTGTGTACAGGACAGAGTTTACGTTCCCGTCATAGCCCACTTGGGTGAAGTATGGTGTGAAGGCCCCGCTCGGATTCACCAGCGTCACGATAATCGCATCATTGCGCTGCTTCGCCCTGTCCGGGAGCTTGTTTAGATCGGTTGCGGTCAAGGGTTCTTCGAGTAAATGGCCCTCCGTCCCCTGCTCAGCCGGCTCACTGGAGGCAGTCGCTGGGGGAGTTGACGGCGGCGATGCCTCCGGCTCGTTGTTGGTAGATGCGGATGAGCAAGCAGACAGTATTAGGAATAGCGTCAATAACCCTAACCATAACAAACCGTAATATCGTTGTTTTCTCATAGAAACCACCTTTGTCTTTTTTAAAACCTAGCTTCCAAGTAAAATTATAATTCAAATAGGATAAGTAGGATTTATAGCCAAACTGATGCATCAGTAAGATCATTTTAGCCAGCGTTATTGATTCTGTAAATAGCTAACTTCCGCGTGTTTCTGCCTAAACAGAAACATTCTGACGACTTTTGAACACTACAATGCCGGCCTTAGATTGGCCGGCATTTGTCCAAATGCTGAATATCATATCTTCTTCGGTTCTTCAACGCTTACGATGGATTTCGTCAATCCATTCATGTTCTTTCATCCTAGTTTTCGAATGGAACGACATGCTTCGTGATAGGAAGAAATCGAATGTGCACGCTCCGTTCAATCCCTAAGTTCAGAATCCGTTTTTGCACCGATGGTCTCTTGGGCACCTAGACATTCCGCTAATCCGAATTAAGATGCTATTTGTCCAAATGTTGAGTCTTCCATATCAGTCAAATTTAGTATTTCACATACGGTTCGAGCATTTAATTTTTTTAAAAAAAATCTTTTACGTGGCTTTTGCACGTCGTTTTGCATCCTAATTGCACTTAAATACGGATTAAAGTCTGTTGAAGATATGCTTAAATACAAAAAAAGCCACATTTCATGTGACTTTCAAGATACCATGCTCTTATCGTCCGATAGGAATGTGAACACTTTTGTATCATTAGACATTAACGCTATCGGAGGACTAGAAACATCTATCAAAAGTTGAATAACCAATTCACGAGGCATCAGGCCGCTCGCCTACTCCTGCTCTTTGTTAGCCCAATGGGAGGATACGCTTTGCAGAAATCGCAGAATAACGTGTAATTCCGCTTCCTTAAACGGCTCAAGCAGCTGCATAAACCTCTCCTCCTCCAGCTTGTGAAGTTGTTGATGAAGCTCAAAAACCCGTCTGCCCTTCTCCGTTAAACTGAAGTAGACTTCCTTCTTATTATCATTCAGTTGCCTTCGATGGATATAGCCTTCCTCCAACAGCTTCGCGCTGATCTTCGTAATGCCGGCCTTGGACAAGTTCATCTTCACTGCAAGCGCCGTATTGTTGATCGGCTCGTTGTTGCCGATGCAGTCGATCACGTGCACGCTAGTCAAATGACGCGGGATCGACTCCAATTGCTGCTCTTGTGCATAACGAAAAATCTTGTCCTGCTCCGATTCGATCCTTTGCTCGCTCAGATGCACAAAATGAACAACCTGATCCTGGACCAGCCATTTGATCGTCTCCAATGAATTCATCATCTCGCACCTTCCGTAACACAAATTATAGTTTACCGAGAAACAATCGTATCATGTTCCGATACCAGGGAGCAACGTTCCTCTACCAAAGATACGAGATGGTTAACGCAGGGATTCCTTCAGGCTCTGTCGATTCCCCGTTCCTTCTGCCGCGCTTTGCAAATTGCAAAAACAAATGGTAGTGCCAGCACGACAATAAGCGTTGATAAAATGTTCAAATCGTTGATGCCCATCGTTGTGGACAGGTGGGCCAAGTTCGGTCCGACTTCCCCATCGGTCAGCCTTGCGGCGTGGTCAGCCGTACGTGAAGATAGCAGCGTGGTGAATAGAGCCACACCGAACGATACGAATACATTCCGCAGCCAGTTCTGAATGGAGGAGGCGTGTCCGATATATTCGCGGGAAATCTCCTCCATCCCGGCCGTCGTCGCCGGCATCAGCACCAGGGCGAGACCTAGACTGCGGACCGTCATCCACAAGAGCGTATATGCAGATGAGCTGTCGATTTTCAGCCACGCTAGCGGCAAATTTCCTGCGGCCATCAACAGTACGCCAACAAGCAGTAGCGGCATGGGGCCAACCACTTTGTACAGCCGACCGACAACCAAGGACATAATCGCCATGGCACATGTAGCTGGTAACAGAATCATCCCCGAATCAAGTGGCGAATGTCCCTGAACATTTTGCAAGAAAACGGGAACGAGGAGCATGCCCGAAAAAAAGTTGATCATCACGATACACAGCAATATCACCGTCGACGTGAATCGCCGATTCAGAAATACTTTGAGCTGTAGAAGCGGCGTGTCGATTGACATCTCGCGCCAAAGAAACAGTGCTAGCGCCAATAGCCCGCCTCCCAGACAAAGCAGCGTACGGGCCGAGCCCCATCCCCAACCGGAGCCTTGCGACAACGTGATCAACAGCAGCGAACTTGCGGCGATGACCGTCAGAAGCCCCCATACATCGAAACCCTTCGGTACTTTCAGACGATAGTAAGGAATGAAGAAAACGGCAACAACGATCGCAAGCACGCCTAGCGGCACATTGGTCCAGAAGAGCCACTTCCAGGAGCCGTGCTGGATAAGCCAACCTGCGTAAGTCGGTCCAATGGCTGGCGCCACGATCGAAGCTGCGATCCAGATGCTCATGGTGACAGACTGCTGGTGCCTGGGGATGATTTGAAATATCATGGTCATCGACGCCGGCACTATAATACCGCAGAACGCGCCCTGAACAATGCGGAAGGCGATCAGCATCGACGCGTTCCAAGACAAGGCGCACAGTACGGAAGCAATCGTCATGCCAAGCAAGGCGAAAATATACAATCGCTTATAACTGAAGCGTTGGCCGAAATAGCCAGCTGTAGGCGCGAAGGTCCCGAGCGCCAACATGAAGCCTGTCAGTGTCCATTGCACAACACTTAAGTCGGTTGCAAATTCTTTTTGCAAGACCGGCAAAGCTATATTAATCGTATTGCTATTCAACAGCGAAAGGAAGTTTCCCATGAAAATCGCTACAATTAATGGTATAAGCTTTAGGGGCTTCTGAGTTTGTTGCTCTTGCATGTTCATTACATTCGTTTTTTTCATATCAGGTTCTACCGCCCCTCCACTTACATTGTTTACTAGTTAACTAAAATAATAGATCCACACGCATCATCGACAGTTTCAATCCAATTCTTGCCCTTATTCCATAATCTTATCTGGCTCGGCAACCTGCTTGATCTTACTCTCGAGATGCTCCTCGCTTCCAAGGTAATATCTCTCGACCGGATGTAGTCGGTCATCAAGATTATATACAAGCGGAATACCCGTTGGGATGTTCAAATCAATAATCTCTTTTGAGCTGAGATTTTCCAGAAACATGACTAATGCCCGTAGACTATTGCCATGTGCAGCGATTATGACATTTTTACCCGCTTTAATCTGCGGTGCAATTTCCTTATCCCAATAATCCCTAACTCGAACAACCGTTTCCTTGAGGCTTTCCGTTAACGGGATAAGCTCGTCATCCATGTCGCGATATTTAATATCGTATCTTGGATAACGGGCATCGTCCTTAGTCAAAGCAGGAGGCAGCACATCATAGCTTCTGCGCCATAATTGAACCTGCGCTTCCCCATATTTCTCAGCGGTTGTTGTTTTGCTTAAACCTTGAAGCGCACCATAATGGCGCTCATTAAGCTGCCATGTTTTATATACAGGGATCCACAGCAAATCCATTTCTTCCAGCACATAATCTAGTGTTTTAATCGCTCGCTTTAAATATGAGGTATAGGCTACATCAAATACGAACTGTTCTTCCTTAAGTAATTTGCCGGCATGTAAAGCCTCCTGAATACCTTTATCCGACAAGTTTACATCCATCCAGCCTGTAAATAAATTCGCTTTGTTCCACAGACTTTCTCCATGTCTAATCAAAACCAATTTATGCATCTCTCTCCCATCCTTTCTGATGAACTCAGTTGCAGCCTCATAATTCTGGACAAATAATAGAGCTTACCCTATACTGCCTTCCATCTCCAGCTTGATGAGCCTGTTCATTTCAACCGCATATTCCATAGGCAGTTCTTTCGTAAACGGTTCGATGAAGCCCATCACAATCATCTGGGTCGCTTCGTCTTCAGACAGGCCTCGACTCATCAAGTAAAAGAGCTGGTCCTCGGATACCTTGGAAACGGTCGCCTCGTGCTCAAGCGTGACATTGTCGTTCTTGATCTCGTTATAAGGGATCGTATCCGACGTGGACTCATTATCAAGAATGAGCGTGTCGCATTTGATGTTCGATTTGGCTCCTGAAGCTTTGCGTCCAAAGGAAGCCAGACCGCGATACGTGACTTTACCACCATGCTTGCTGATCGATTTTGATATGATAGTCGAGGTCGTGTCCGGCGCCAGGTGAATCATTTTGGCCCCGGCATCTTGATGCTGTCCTTTGCCAGCGACTGCAATCGAGAGTACCGAACCCTTGGCTCCGCGGCCTTTTAACAATACGGAAGGGTATTTCATCGTCAGTTTGGAGCCAATATTGCCGTCCACCCATTCCATTGTTGCATTTTCTTCGGCTACCGCCCGCTTTGTCACCATGTTGTAAATATTGGGCGCCCAATTCTGAATGGTTGTATATCGCGCACGGGAATTTCGCTTACAGATGATTTCCACAACGGCACTATGTAGCGAATTCGTGCTGTAAATCGGTGCCGTGCAGCCTTCTACATAATGCACAAAGCTGTCCTCTTCCGTAATGATGAGCGTCCTTTCGAATTGTCCCATGTTCTCCGAATTGATGCGGAAGTAAGCTTGCAATGGGACTTCACATTTTATCCCTTTTGGAACATAAACAAAGCTTCCTCCTGACCATACCGCGCTGTTAAGTGCGGCAAATTTGTTATCGCTCGGCGGAATAATGGTGCCAAAATACTGGCGCAGCAGATCCGGGTGCTCGCGCAGCGCCGTATCCGTGTCTGTGAAGATGACCCCTTGCTCCTCTAACTCTTTCTGAATGCTGTGATACACGACTTCGGATTCATATTGGGCGGACACGCCGGCAAGAAACTTCTGTTCCGCTTCCGGTATGCCAAGCTTGTCAAAGGTTTGCTTAATCTCAATCGGCACTTCCTCCCAGGTCTTCCCCTGCTTCTCGGAAGGCTTGACATAATATTGAATATCATTGAAGTCCAGTGCTCGCAGATCGCCGCCCCATGCAGGCATCGGCATACTTTGGAACAATTCCAGCGATTTCAGACGAAAGTCGAGCATCCAGCCCGGTTCTCCCTTCATCTCCGATATGGTGGCAACAATCTCACGCGTCAGTCCCTTCCCGGATTGGAACACCGCTTGATGCGCATCTTTGAAGCCATACTGATATTCTCCCAGCTCTATCAATTCCTTGGCCATTTATTGTCATCCTCCTTATTCAGATATGCTTGCTTGATCTAGTTCCTTGATTTGACCCAGTTTATGTTCCACGAGTGCTTGCATCTGAGTGGCTATACCTTCCAGCGGTACTTCGGCCACGACGGGAGCGAGGAAACCATACACGATTAGCCGCTCGGCCTCTACGCGGCTAATGCCTCTGGACATCATATAATACAGCTGTTCCGGATTGACTTGTCCGACGCTGGCGGCGTGTCCGGCTTTCACATCGTCTTCATCAATCAACAGGATCGGATTGGCGTCGCCGCGCGCTTCGGGATGCAGCATCAATATTTTTTCCGTCTGCTGTCCGTTCGCCCCGCTTGCTCCCTTCTCAATTTTGGTGATCCCGTTCAATATTGCGGTTGACTGCTCTCTCATCACTGCTCTGAGTACCATATCGCTTGGCGAATTCTTGCCAAAATGGACCGTCCGGGCTGTGATATTCATAGTCTGATTTCCGGATCCTACCAAGATTGATTTTATATCCGAACGTGCCCCTTCGCCTTTGAGTATGGATGCCGTATCGCTCATCGACTTGCCCCAATTCATTTCGCCATTCAACCAATTCACACTTCCGTCTTGTTCAACGATTGCGCGCCGATAAGTCAGGTCGATCACGTCTCTTTCCAGTTGGTGCAATGACACGACATTGACTGCTGCACCTTCGCCAACGAATACTTCCATAATGGCTTGATTCACTGCCACACTCTTATCTAATGAGGACATGGTATTCTCCACCAGCGTTACGGAACTACGCTTCTCGGCTACCACCAAAACATGCGGCATAAAGAGCGTATCGGATTCGTCTACAAAAAATAGCGTCTGCAGCGGGGTCTCTACATGAACCCCCTCAGGAATGTAAATAAAAGCTCCGCCGCTCCAGTGCGCGGCATGCTGCGCAGTAAGCAGATTCTCTTCAGTCTGCACGGCTTGCATGAAATGAGGCTTTACAAGTTCCGGATACTGCCTTGCTGCTGTTTCCAGATCGGTCAGAATAATTCCCTGCTTCTGAAGTTCTTTTGACAAGCACTTAATGAATGAGCCCGAATTCCGCTGTACCAACATATTGTCCGTGTACACCCATTTCCTGATGGATTCCGGCAATTCATCGAAAGATCTCATCTGCTCTGGCTTACGGCAAATCCCTTGCTGCTGTAATGGCCACCGCTGCAGATTCGTCTTTTCCAGCTTGGGTAGCTGCAGGGTGCTGACGGCATCCAAGCCTCTTTTCCTCAACTTGTCAAGCCAATCCGGTTCTGCTTCAAATTGAAGCTGTCCTGATAACTGGTTTTCTGCACTGTTCATTGTCATGTTACGGCTCTCCCCTTTCAGATACGCGGTGACTTGGTTTGCATCGGAATTTGAAACGACTCTTCTTCATCCGGCGTCGCCGCTTCTTCTGTAATACCCAGCTCTTCTTTGATCCACTCATATCCGTCTGCTTCTAACCGCTCCGCTAATTCCGGCCCTCCTGACTTTACGATGGTTCCTTGCATCATCACATGTACAAAGTCCGGCTTAATATAATTAAGGAGTCGCTGATAGTGCGTAATAATTAAGAATCCTCGGTCTGCACTGCGCAAAGCATTGACCCCTTCAGCAACGATGCGCAGGGCATCGATGTCCAGACCAGAGTCGATTTCATCCAGAATGACCAATGAAGGCTCGAGCATTATCATTTGCAAAATTTCATTTCGCTTTTTCTCCCCCCCGGAAAAGCCCTCGTTCAAGTAACGATGCATAAATTCAGGGTTCATCTCCAACGTCTGCATGCTTGCTTCCATCATGCGCACTAATTTGATCAACGAGATTTCCTGGCCTTCTTCACGTTTTGCATTGATCGCACTACGCATGAAATCGGAATTCGTGACACCCGTGATCTCACTCGGATATTGCATGGCCAGAAACAATCCCGCCCGTGCCCTTTCATCCACTTCCATCTCCAGCAGATCTTCTCCGTTCAATGTAACCATCCCATCCGTCACTTCGTACTTGGGATGCCCCATCAAAGCGGAGGCCAATGTACTCTTCCCTGTTCCATTCGGTCCCATCACGACATGAATTTCTCCGCCGTTTACCGTAAGGCTCAGACCTTTCAAGATTTCCTTACCCTCAACTGCCGCCTTCAATTGTTCTATTCGCAGACTCACTGTCATTTCATCGCCACTCCTTTTCATATGTGTTGATCATATTTTGTTTACTAGTTAACATAATAGTTGATAATGATTCTCATTGTCAACTATCTTTTTGAGAATAACCGGGAATATACCGGTGATGGAAAGCAAAAGTCCCGGGATTCCTTGACTAGATATCAGATAATGCATAGGCTAAAATAGAATGAGCATACTGATCGTTTCATCAAATGAATACTTATTTGAAGGAGTGTCCATGAAAAAAGACAAGGAAATACTTCACGACCACGGACAAGATTTAAGCCATGCTTTAAAGCAAATGCCTGATGTGGAATATTTTCTGGACGGAGCCACCGTCTTTCAACAGCTTTGCGACGGCACACGTTTGCGAATCCTTTGGTTGCTCTGTCACTGCGAGGAGTGCGGAAACAATATTTCAGCCGCTCTTGGCATAAGTGCCGCTTCCGTTTCTCATCACTTGAAATTGCTGAAGCTTCACGGACTGATCAAAAGCAGACGTGCGGGGAAAGAAGTTTATTATTCACTCGCCGACAATGAAAGAGCACGACTGGTTCATCAAATGATCGATGATTTTTTTCAAATGACTTGTCCAAAGAAAGGAATTGCAGATCACAACCTCAATCGATAAAAAAGGAGGCGTGTTACTCACAGAATCTATCCGGTAACACCCCCCTCAACATTAAGCCAGCGCTCTCTCCCCTTGCTCTCGGGCTACTGTTTTTTGCGTATTGAGTTTTTTCACGTTGAGTGCCCGGATTGCGTTGATAATTGCAATGACGGATACTCCAACATCAGCAAATACTGCTCCCCACATGGTTGTGATGCCAAGCGCTCCCAGAACCAGTACAATTCCCTTGACACCCAGAGCAAAAATGATGTTTTGTTTGACGATACGGAGCGTTTTTTTGCTTATCTTCATCACGGTGGCGATTTTGGATGGCTCATCGGTCATGATCACAACATCCGCAGCTTCAATCGCCGCATCGGAACCCAAGCCGCCCATGGCTATGCCGATATCGGCGCGAGCAAGAACAGGTGCGTCATTGATGCCGTCACCGACAAAAGCCAGTTTTCCGTTGGCGCTTTTCTCCTTCATTAATTCTTCCATTCGTTCAACTTTATCCGCTGGCAACAACTCGGTATAGGCTTTGTCTAGTTTGAGCGTTGCGGCAACCTTTTTCCCCACGGCATCGGCATCACCGGTCAGCATAACGGTCTGCTTGATTCCTGCCGATCTCAAAGCTGCGATAGCGCGCGCAGCGTCCTCCTTAATTTCATCCTCAATGAGGATATATCCTATATACTCCTTGTTTACAGCCAGATGTACCACAGTACCTACAAGATTCTTTTCTTTGAAGGAGATGCGTTCACGTTTCATGAGCTTGGCGTTGCCCGCCAACACGACCTTGCCATCAATCACAGATTTCACACCATGACCGGCGATTTCTTCGATATCTTTGATGCGAGAGGAATCAATGGTTCTACCGAATGCCTTCTTGATACTTTGTGCGATAGGATGGTTGGAGTAATCCTCCGCATAGGCTGCCAATTCCAATAGCTCCGGACTTGTCATTTTGTCGGAATGCATCTCACTGACCACGAAGCTGCCTTTTGTCAGTGTACCGGTTTTATCAAACACGACCATCTCTGTTTTTGCCAGAGCCTCAAGATAGTTGCTTCCCTTCACTAAAACGCCGGATTTGGATGCCCCGCCGATTCCGCCAAAAAAGCTGAGCGGTACCGAAATAACCAAAGCACAGGGACAGGAAATGACAAGGAAGGTCAGCGCTCGTTCAACCCACATACCAAATGACTGACCTGTGATAAGCGGTGGAATGATGGCCAAAATGACCGCCGCGAAAACAACGATCGGCGTATAGTATCGAGCGAATTTTGTGATAAAGTTTTCACTCTTGCTCTTTTTGTCGGAAGAATTCTCAACTAGCTCCAGTATTTTCGCTACCGTAGACTGGCCGTATTCTTTGTTTACTTGGATTGTCAGTTTACCGGTTTGGTTGATGCAGCCGCTAATCACATTTTCTCCGGCATGTACTTCCCGCGGAACAGACTCTCCCGTAAGAGCTGATGTATCGATTGCGGAGAAACCGTCTGTAACAACACCGTCCAGAGGGATACGCTCTCCAGGCTTCACCACAACGATTTCATTAACCTGTACTTCTTCCGGGTCGACTTGTACCAATTCCCCATTTCTTAGCACATTGGCATAGTCGGGACGAATATCCATCAGTTCGGATATGGATCTGCGGGATTTGGAAACGGCATAGGATTGAAACAGTTCGCCGACTTGATAAAATAGCATAACAGCGATACCTTCTGAATACTCGCCAAGACAGAATGCCCCGATCGTGGCCACTGACATCAAGAAGTTCTCGTCGAAGACCTGTCCTCGAGAAATATTTCTTATCGCTTTCCAGATGATGTCTCCTCCAACGATGAGATATGTGGCGAGATATAGCAGAAATTCAGCGATGCCCTCTAACTTTAGCAGTAGTGCCGCTACGAAACCAACAGATGCAATAAGGATACGCACCAACTGTTTTACTTCCTTTTTTGACATGTCTCTATCCTCCTCCTATTTGAAAAAGCAGCGGCTGTATCATCACAACCACTGCTGAATCAAATAGCGCAATTTGAATGTGGCTAACCATGTTCATTCGTTATGGACCAAATCGAGAAACTTGCATCTATCCCTTAAGCCTCAATGGATACATCCGGTTCAAGTTTTTTTATAACCTTCTTGGATTCCTCAAGAACGGCATTAAATTTATCATCCGGAGCCTCCAGAATCATCCTCTGCCCCATAAAGTTAACTTTAACCTCGGTCACATCAGACAGCTTGCGAATACCATTTTCGATCTTCGCCGCGCAATTCGCACAATCCAGATTGCTCAGTTTATAAGTTTTTTTCATAAAAAAACTACTCCCTTCAAATATCGAATTTTTTATAACAATCAAACTATATATCAATCAAATGATCGTTTGATTGTTTAAAAGTATACTCTCTCCAATGTTTTTTTCAATAAAATGTGGAAAGTGAATCTGATTGGGCTAAAAGTTCGACGGTTTGGAATAATTTTTAACGATACTGTATGTAAACGAACTCCTACTGCCTATGGATTCCCAATGGAAACCCAAGACTCTCGGAAATTGTCTATTTGAATTCGTATATATTAAGATGGGGTATAGAAATAAAAATCGGAGGAGAAACCAACCTATGGGAGCATCTGCTTTTTCACATTTTAGTACAGGCATGATTGTTGCACGGAACCATGACCACATTGTTTATCAGCTGGATCCTAAGGATGGGCAAGGTACTGCCTCGGTGTATGCTGTAATGCCTGGTGTTGAGGTGATTAGCTTAAGCTTTCAGGCGAGCCGTTTTATACCAACACTTCACTCCAAACGTAACATTCTGGAACTAAATCACTGTCAAGAAGGACGAGCCGAGTGTAAAATGAAGGACGGGTGCCTGCAATATATAGGCGAAGGTGATTTGTTCATGAACACAATGAGCAACCACAGTGATTGCATTGAGCTTCCATTGGGCTGCTATAAAGGGATAAACATTACGATTGATTTGGAAAAGTTGGCAGAACAGTTGTCAGATTATTTGCCCGATCTTCCAATTGATGTTCAAGGAATGGCTACTCGTTTTTTTGTAAACGATGAGTGCTTTTTTATACAGGCCAAGGAAGAGATTCAGCATATCTTCTGTGGTATGTACTCGGTTCCTATCGAGGCCAAATCCACTTATTTCCGGCTTAAAGTACTAGAAATGTTAATATATCTTTATTACTTTGATATAGCCAGTGAGACACAAAAGACGATTTATGCAAGGCAGCAAGTTGATATTATCAAACAGATTCAAAAGAGAATGACAGAAGAATTTGAACGAAGATTTACGATTGAGGAACTAGCTCAGCAATACTGTATCAGTCCGACTGTACTAAAGACTACTTTCAAAGGAGTATACGGCGTTTCCATTGCGGCATATATGAAAGAATATCGGATCAGGCAGGCTGCTTCCATGTTACATAAGACTTCAAAAAGCATCGGGGATATTGCCTTGGCGGTGGGGTACAAAAGTCAGAGTAAATTCGGGGCTGCTTTTAAAGAGATTTATGAAATGAGTCCTCTCGAATATCGAAATCAAATCAGACTAAATTAACTTCCGTTGAATATTGGTAACTTCATAGATAAAACTTAAAAAGCCGCTATAATAGCGGCTTTTAATGAAACCATGTTTTTGCCCATCGACAAAGCTTTAAAACTCTTCTAAAACCTTGGATTTGTCGCCATTCCATCAGCATTATTAAAGATGAGCTCCTAACTATATCGATTGACGTACAATGATGTGGTAAGGAATCTCTACCTTATCCTTTGATTTCTCAATTGTAAGATCAAAGGCTTGTTCACCGACTTTCACCAATTGATGATCAACCGTAGACAGGTGCAGCCCAATTCCAACGGGCTGATTCTCTTGGCCAATGATCGCCAGATCCTCTGGCACCCCCAGTTGAATGCTCCTTGCATACTGATAAATGCCTGTCGCAACCTCATCGCCGTTCGCATAAACAGCGGTTGGTCTAAGATCCATATTAAGTAGTTGTTGTGCTGCTCTTACCCCGTCTTCAATGCTGTAGCAATCCGTGATATGGTATGCTGGCGACAGATCACCAAATATATACTGATACGCTTTTATTGTCAGCTGTGTACTATTACTCTCTTCTCCTCTTGCTGTCGTAAAAGCGACTCGTGAATGCCCTCTATCCTTTAACAGTTGAAACGTATCTACATAAGATGCATATCGATCCATGTAAGCACAGCCAATCTCAGGATGATCCGTAAACTCGCATGCGACGATCGTCCCATACTTGGTATATGGCATAATGGCATCCCAAGTGTTCGAACGAGAGGTAATGATAATTCCATCCAGTTGTTTATTTTTCAGCATATTTAAGCAGCTAAGCTCTTTTTCAGGATCGTACTTTGTAGGGAGAACCATCACGGAATAATCACGTTCAACCGATCGATTAAGTACACCATGAAGCAGTTGATCAAAGGCTTGATTGTTGTTGTACGGCATGATCACACCGATACTTCTTGTTTCCTTTCGGATTAAATCGACAGCTAAGCGATTTGGCGTATAGTCCATTTCATCAATCACACGCTGCACAGCTGCCCGCTTCGATTCAGATACATAAGGATGTTGATTCAGCACCCTTGATACGGTTGATACGGATACTCCTGCACGCTTTGCGATATCATTAATATTTGCCATTGTCACCTTCTCCTATATCTCACACTTCATACACTAGTCTTACACCAAATCAGCATGTAAAACAACAATCAGCTTCCCACAAGTGTAATCACACTAATGAGGACCTTAACCTAGATTGGCCGCTTATATCCAATATTCCTTGAAATACACAATTCCCCGGATGTTACATTTAGTTTGTACAATATAACTCTACTAAAAAAATCAAGAAATAAGCGCAAAAAAGACCCCACCGGTGCCGGAAGAGTCTTTGGTCGTAAAATGCATGTTGGATGTAGTAGACGCCTGGTTATCGAGCAGGCATTGATACTGAAGTTCGTATCCCTGATCAGAGGCATACTTGCGGATTGAACACACCACTTCGCGATCGAGAGTATTTCCCCTAAAAGGCGTCAGAGTCAGTATGCCGCAATCCGCAATTTGCGAATTCTTCCAAGAATAGATGCTGGCAGCGCTGACCCATCGGTTTTGCTCAAAAGAGCCGCACGCCGTTTGACTTGGTTCTGATTCGCATCATTCATCATAAAACAAGCGCTCCCATCTCTTTAAGCGTCGTACGACCCCACTGCTCAATGAGCTTACAATAGCTTTCGGCGTCATGCATCTGTACAGCTACGTCGGCAATCGTCATGGTCCAAGCCACCTTGGGGAGAGGCGGCGCATTCACTGGCCTTCGAATCCCCTTGGTGCTCCCTGGTCCTCTGGCCATATCTTGGCGAATCAACCCGGTTGCGTAGCCTTCTTCCAGATGCTTCCGTAATGCGGTTTGGACCCAGACATACATTTCATCGCTATAGCCTTCATGTTGAACCATGTAAGATGCAACAGTGAGAAAGTGAACCTGTCCATAGCTAGGATCAGTGAATTCAAGTGCCATAAATTCGTTAAAAATCGATTGACATGTATTCCCCATAGGTAGATGGGCACTGCATTTTTCGCAAGTATTCGACACGAAATCCCCTCCTAACAGCTTATAATCCCCTCTTTCCTTTAGAATCATAATCCTTAACCTTGCGAGAAAGTCAATACCTAAATGAATGGAGTCGCATGGAGCGATTCATTGATCTAAACCTAATATTCATCGGTATATCTTGGCAATTGACTTGATGAAATTATGGCACTATGCACTGATCGTTTTTTTAGGAGGCTGCAGTTATGGGGGTTTTGTCCACTTTTGTCAAATTGGCGTATGCAGCAGGTTTCACCGTGTCCGCTGTAACCGGAGGACAGTATCTCTTCGGTGTTGTGCTTACTTGGCTTGCCGTGTTATTTACTAAAAAGAAAAAACTGACTCGAATACAAACTTCAAGGCTTATCTTATCCGGAGTTCCATTCGGGTTAACGGGCATATTTTATTATCAAGCCTTACAAACTTTAAACGCATCTCTTGCTATCGTTTTTTTGTTCCAATTTGTTTGGATCGGAGCTTTGTTGGAGTGGGGATTCCATAAGAAAAAACCGACCAAGACGAAACTTATTTCCATAGCATTGCTTCTGGTTGGTTCCGTGTTGGCTGCCAATATCCTTTCTCAGGAACCCTTGGCGTTGTCATGGCAGGGAAGCTTTTTGGGAATGCTTGCGGCATTATCCTTTTCCACATTCGTTTTTTTGAGTGGGTCGGTTGAAAAGGAGACCCCTCCTATTCTAAAAAGCGCACTTCTTTCCACGGGAGGCGCATTGATCGTATTTATCGTATTTCCGCCAACGTTTTTGTTTGACTTGGATGTACTTATGGGAATCATTCCTTATGGATTAGCTCTGGGCATATTCGGCGGCGTCCTTCCACCACTTCTGTATTCGATTGGAATCCCGCATGTTGGTTCGGGATTGGGAACCATTCTTACGTCATCCGAATTGCCGGTTGTCGTTATGATGTCCTCTTTAGTGCTGGGAGAAGCCATAAGCTGGCCTCAGTGGATAGGGGTGATTATTATTCTATACGGGATTGTTACCAGTAACATTCGATTTGATATTTGGAACAAGAAATCTATAAATAGAGCTGACAACCATTATGTAAGCTAAATGTTTGTGTCCAAAAAACCCGCTAACCAAATGTGATATGCTCCTTTTCAAGTAGACAGCGTAAAAAAATATGAATCCCTCAGTTCAATTGAATAGAATTGAGGGACACTTGCTCTTTTTGCGTGTCACACCTCTTGATCAAAGTGGTTATTAGTTTCCGGCACATATATACCACAGCCCCGGCCAAGCTTTCCACCATTTTGTAAAAACGCTTTCGCTGCACACTGCAAACTCGTTCCCTCTCCATATTCGGAAGGAACCGCTGTGACTCGATTGAAGATTCGCTGCTCGGCTTCCCTCGATGCTTCATCGACCTCATAAATATGGAACAGCCGCTGAAAGCGTAGAATGTTCGATTCGGCTTTCAGGATATTATCAAGACCGGGATACAGCAGCCAAGAGCGGCAAGTGTAGATTGGCGGAATGCCTCTAAAGAATGCCCGGGCTAACGAAAAGGAGTGTTCCACCTCTTGCGGGGTTAGCGGCTCCCCTTCCGGGATGTGCACATTCAGCACGAGCTGATGCTTCTCCACTGTCAGGTTCCCTTCCTTTAAATCGCTTTCAAAAGCGATAGGCTGAAACTGCAGCCTGCCAAGGCGGAACAGCCGGAGCCGGACATGCTCTTGAAGCCAGTTGTACTCCTCAATGCCGTACTCGCCGTAATCCCGGTAACAAACCTCGCACCAAACCCGAATGTCCGAAAACGTATCGAAATAGATTTTGTCGGCGATTCCCCGAACTCGGTACTCCCCATAAGCATCAATGGAAAATCTCACGAAAAGGTAAAGCAGTTTTTGCCTGTACCCGGCTGCTCCTGTAGTATGCTGGAAGAATGAATGGCGATCCGTCTGAAAACGTTGCTTTAACTCCGCGTATTCACTCTCCTCCATGTCGTAGTCTACAATGATCCGGACAGCTACTTCCCCCAGTTGGATTCCTTTGCAAAACTCAAGTAAATGCATGAAATCATCACTCCCCTGAACGCACAGCAATGTCTGCCCTTTGACGAATACGCGAGGGGCAACCAGTGTTATGACATCTTGTTTGATTTTAAATCGGCTTCCACTGTTTTACGTATTAATAGCGTTGCCGTTCCCGTAATATTTTCGCAGAAAAATTGGCACTGCTAATTGATTGGAAATTGGCACTGTAAAGTAGTCCAATTCATTTCTTATAATCCAATTATAATTCTTCGCGATTGTAAAGGAGTGTCATTTCATGTTCCACGGATTATCTGCTTTTCCATTAACACCACTTAATGAGACGGGTATAGACGAACAGTCTATTGTGACATTGATACAACGTTTAGTTAACGCCGGCGTCGACTCCATTGGCGCGCTCGGCTCAACCGGAAATTATGCATACCTGGACCGGGATGAGCGGTCCCGTGTACTTCAACTTGTTATCCATTCAGCAGAAGGAATTCCCGTAATGACGAGTATAAGTGCGATCCGTACCCTTGATGTACTTCGATATGCTGAAGATGCACAAAAATTAGGGGCAAGCGCCGTCTTACTTGCTCCTTTCTCCTATCAAACACTAATGGATGAAGAGGTATTTAAACTCTACGAACAAGTGACCCGCTCACTTTCCGTACCATTATGTGTATATGATAATCCGAGTACCACCCATTTTCAATTTAGCGATGAGTTACATGGTCGGATTGCTGAACTACCAAACGTCAGTTCGATAAAGATCCCCGGAGTCCCTTCTGATTTAGCGGAAGCTAGATCGCGAGTTAACAATCTACGATCCGTAATTCCTCCCCATGTAACCATAGGGATCAGTGGAGATCCGTTTGGAGTCATTGGCTTGAGTGCAGGCTGTGAAGCGTGGTATTCAGCTCTCGCAGGGATATTTCCAAAAACTTGCCTCCAGTTAACTCGTTTGGTCCAGGCAGGGTATCTTGACGAAGCAAAACGATTATCGGACCTTCTAGACCCTCTATGGAAGCTATTCTTTAAATACGGTAGTCTTCGTGTTGTATCCACGGCAGCAGAAATCAGCGATTTTGTTTCAAGCCCAAGCCTTCCTCTGCCCTTACAGTCATTGAGCCCATCGGCCAGAAAAGATTTGGAGGCCATATTAGAAGATTTGCAGACATTAGAATCCCCCGATACTCCTTTTTTGTGATTTTTTTTAAAATAACTCGTCCCCTGTCATGCAGCAAATTCAAAAGTATAAAAACGACCGTCCCCATATTCAATCAGGGAGCGGTCGTTTTTAATTTCGATCTTCACGTTTCTTTTCCTCCGAAAGCTGCATTCTGGATCGAGCTGAATGAATCCATTTTTTCGGAAAATGACCCACGCTCCAGTTAATAGCATGATGCTGCTCATGTATTCGCCGCTCTGATTTAGCGACTCTGTTAAATCAATGATTTCAAAACACGCATTCCGTGGCGATCGACGGACGCTTAAGCAATTCCCATCCGGTCTTGGCGGATATAAAAGAGGCTAGTTCCCACCCCATTCGGTAATGCGTCTGATAGCCGGGATGATATCGGCCGCCCCATCCTTCCACCTCCGGATGAATCAACCCCAGATCAACTACGAATACCTTCCCGTTTCCGCTTTGATTGAAATAGGACACGACCTTATTCACGCTCGCAAGATAGTTGTTATTCATGGTTCCGACACAGCAAAAGACGTAGGGATCGTTATACTTTTCCTGGATAACCTGAATGAATTCAATATAAGCGGCAATATACGCCTCATCGTCAATTGGCGTAGAATAATCGTTCTGGCCCAAATTAATGACGATTCCATCAGGCATATACCGGGAAAAGTCCCATGGCGCCGTCCCTTTGCCGAGCGTCCCCGAAAAATGTTCCGGCAATCCTTGCTTGTTCCCTACCGCATCCTGCCAAACGCCAATTCCGCATATGGCCATCGTATGATATTCCGCATTCAACATTCTGGCGCTGATCCCGACATAGGACATGTATCCGTCGTCAAGATGCGGAGCTTCAGCGAGCACATGCGGATGACCGATCCCTGCTCCATCCGTGATGGAATCCCCAAAGTATTCAAGCCGGACAGGTTTTGCCGCGGGCGGGGCAAGGAAGCTTCCGCCGTCAGGCAGAGAAAAATGATGAAATGCTATACTTCCGGTGAGGATCCCCGTTCGCTTGTGGATCTCTAAAGTGTGTTCACCCTCCGGCAGCCCCTGTTCGATTATGTATTCATGTACCCCTTTCTTCAAATTGATCCAATTACGAGCGACACCGTCCACTACGATTTCAACATAATCCTGGCCGTCGGAATCCTCAGCCGTCATCGAGATGGCCGTACCTCGGAAGGCAACAAAAACCGCGCTGTTGACCCATCCGCATTTCGGCTTCTCTTTCTCGGTCAGATCAAATCTCCCCATCAGTCTGGCATATTTGGTAAAGTTAAACTCCAACATAAATCCCCCTCCAACTTTTGCATAGACTAACGAAATCCTTATAGCGTAAAATAAAGTATACATTATTTTGTTAATAACTATATTTATATTATCAATCGGTATACTTTTAGTCAATTACAAAGCAATGAACCCCCCTTAATTTATACGTATCATATGCATGAAATTCAAGATAACAGCCTTGATTTCAACGCATTAATAAAGTATACTTTTATAAAATCATTTGAAGTACCGTGATTAAGCACCAGTCTGTAAAAGAGGAGAATTTTTGTGAACGAGCCGAAGTACATGAAGGTAAAACAAGCGCTGCTGCATCAGATTCAAGTCGGCAAGCTTCGCTCTGGCAATAAGCTGCCGAATGAAGAAGATCTTATGAAACAATTTCATGTAAGCGGAATAACGATTCGAAAAGCAATGACGGAACTGGCCAACGAGGGCGTAATCACCAGAATCAAAAGAAAGGGCTCTTTTGTAAATGGAGATCAAGCCGCAGACCATTCGAGTCACTTGATCGCGTTCATTTTATCGGCGGAGGACAATTACGATGTATCGTATATGAAAATCATCAAAGGCGCCCAGCAAGTGGCCGCCGAATTCAATTACTCCTTAATCGTGGAATGGAGCAACGAAAATTTGGCCGTTGAACAAGCATCCATTCAGAAAATGCTGGACCGGAAAGTCGACGGCTTCTTGATTTATCCGTTCGATCCGATCCAGAGCAAGGATAACTACCTATTCATCGAACAAAATAACATCCCCTATCTATTGGTAGACCGGTACAATGTGGATCATCCCAGCTATTTTTCCGGATGCAACAATTATGACGGAGCGATCCTGGCTACCCGGGAGCTGATCCGTCTGAAGCACACCAAAATAAAGTTCGCAAGCTATCACTTCTTTCTTCATTCCGAGCAGGAGCGGTTCGCCGGCTATTGCAGCGCCATGCGTCAGGCAGGGTTTCCGTTAACCGACGATAACTTGCTGACCCGCGTGGACTATGACGCACTAGCCGACAGTATTTTGAAGCGGAATGTTACTGCTTTGTTTTGCTGCAATGACAAACTTGCCATAGAAATGATCGAGAAGCTGACGGACCGCGGCATTAGAATTCCGCAGGATGTTTCCATTATGGGATTCGACGATTGGGACCATTCCAGCAACCTGTCGATCGGTTTGTCTACCGTCCGGCAAGATTTCGAGGAAATCGGCAGAAACGCTGCGCATTTACTCCACCAAGTTATTCAAGGCAAAACTCTTGGAGGCAACACGAAAATATTGTCTGGCGTTTCTTTGGTGATTCGGGAGTCTACATGCAAGAACCCGTACGCATAAATTCTTTACTTAAATAGATCCTTGAAAGGAAGGTATGTTTATGAAATTCGACTTTTTGAATTTAAGTCTGAGACACGGGCTCTTCCATCAAGAGCCGGATGGCATCTCCTGTTTTCTTCCCGGAAGTGCGATAACTGTGCGCTTTCAAGGACGGGAAATAACGGCCGAGATAGAGGATGTCAACGGAGAGGGGAAAAGCTGGCTTAACGTCTATATCGACGATCTTCCGGTAAGGGTGATGAGAATCGATCCGGATAACCGGCTGTACCAGCTTGCGGATGACCTTGAGGACTCGCCACATACCTTAACGCTGCAGAAACGTACGGAAGCGGCATTCGGCAGCATTAAATTTACTGATTTGACGACAGAAAAAGGAACCTTTCTGAGCCCGCCAGCCCCTCTTCCCCACCAACTGCTCATCATTGGTGATTCGATCACGTGCGGCTTTGGTAACGAGGCGCAGATTCCCTGCGACTGCGATGCTTCACGCGAAAATATCGCGCTCGCTTACAGCTCGCTGACCGGTCAACTTTTAAATGCCGAAACTTTGATTGTGGGCGCGTCCGGCACGGGATGCTATCAGAATTTCGGCGGTGGCCAGGAAGGCCGCATGTCAGATTATTTCATGGAAACCATCTGTCCTGATCTCGATCAACAAGCCATGGATCCGTTTCATCCTGAAATGGTTGTCGTTAATCTCGGAACCAATGATTGGTCCGCGCCCATCGAGCCTGCGAATTACCTTGAACAATATCGCAAATTGACGGGTTTTATTCGCGATAGATATCCATCGGCCCCTTTGTTCTGCGCAATCGGTCCGATGACGCTGGATCCCGCTCCCCATTTGAAGGCTCTCGTCCAGCGTCTCCACGAAGAAGGCGACGACAACATTCATTTCGTGGAGTTTCCGCTCATCAAGCGGCCGGAAGACGGAATGGGAGGCTGCGGGCACCCCTCCGTCAAGAAGCATCGGCAAATGGCCGAACACCTGGCCGCGACGATCCGTCAGGTTATTTCCGGTCCTGCCCCGTTTACCGGAAGCCGTTAGAAAATAACAACAACCCGCCAAAAGAACCGCTTCCTATGCGAAGCGGTCCAATCTTATCAAGTACGATTTCGTCAAAATATCTATACATGCCTCATAATCACTTTCGATATATTTTGCGAGTTGATGCAGAAAGAAACGGACTAGCGTAAAGTCATACGCTAGTCCGTTTCTGTTTGTTCATTATTCGCCATTTTGAGCCGCTTTCGCTCCACATGGGACACTCCCCATTGATGTAAGGATTCCAAAATCGGGGACAGAGGCATCGTTCTCGAACCGGAATCCACATAAAACGAACTCCACATCATTTCGTAAATAATAAAAGAGCCTGTTGAAGATTTTCAACAGGCTGACCACTTCCTATTGGAAGCGGTCCTTTTTTTGCGGGGCATTGTTCCAGTGAACAGCAATCTCTATTTTGCCAAGAAGGCATCGACCTGATTCTGCAGCTCCGTCTGGATTGGCTTGAGCACCGCTTCGCCTTCCGTTTTGAATCTGGCAAAGTATTCGTCCGGATCAAGCGCCCCGTTAAATAATCCACTATAGTATTTGGCCTGAATAGTCGCAAACTGGGCCACTTCGTTCTTCACCGGAGTCGGATCGAAAGTGAAGCCGGTGAGGATGTCCTTCGTGAAGTTGTCGGCTTTCATAATGAATTGACTGTACTTCTGAGTCTCTTCGTCCGTACCAGCCCACTCCCGCTCTAACGTAGGATTCAACATGAGCTGGAACGAGATGATACCGCCATCGTTGTTCAGCGTTTCGTATTGATGCTCGCCGGTTGATTTCCAGTTCACGCCTTCGATGCCGTGCTCCAGCAAATCATAATTCTCCTGCTTGTTCGCCCAATCGAGGAACATCATCGCGCGGTCTTTATGCTTGCTTGTCTTTACAATGCAGATGAAGTTATCCATCTTGAAATTGGAAATGTTTTTCCCTTGGGTAAGGTCAAACAGACGCACGGCTTCCAACTCGCCGCTCGGAACGACCTGTTTCAGTTGGTCGTTGAACGATTGGGGAACCCCAAAGGCCATTTGGGGCGTAGCCGCCACTTTATTCTGAAGCTGCATTTCTGCCGGACTGCTTTTATTCGTCAAAACGTCCTGCGACATGACTTTGTCCACGAACAGCTTGCGGACATCCTGGATGCCGGACCAGATCTTAGGTTCCTGGGTTTCAAAGAAGTTGTAGACCTTCCCATCGTTGCCCTTGTAATACAGCATCAAGCTGGCTCCAGCAAAATTCGTTGGACGAATGTTGATGCTGGTATCGTCACGGATCAGCCAGTTGACCCAGCTGTAGGTGACGTCGTCTGCGCCTGCGAGTAGCGGTGTAATACCGGACTTACCGTCACGAACGGCATAGAGATAAGTTTTAAGATCCTCATACGTCTTTACGGGCGGCAAGTTGAACTGCTCCCTCAGGTCCTTTCGGATGAAGACTGCTCTCTGTTGAGTATAGGCGCTTCCCAAGGGAACGCCGTAGATGTTGCCGTTAATTTTGTTGGCGTCCCACATTTGTTGCGGCCTCGTCTTTTTTACGTTGGGGCCGTATTGCTCCAGCAGTTCGCTTAATTCTTCGTAATAGCCCTGGGAAGCCATCGTGTCCAAATGCAGCCACGGGGCATCAAACATCAAATCCACGTTCTCTCCCGAAGCCAGCATGACGTTGGTCTTCTGATTCAGATCGGCAAAGTCGACAAATGTAAATTTAACCTGCGTATTGATTTCGGCTTTTAGTCGCTTGTTGACTTCGGTCAGTACCTCGTCATAGTTAGCCCCCTTTGCCCCCGGAATGACAACCTCCAAAGTGACCGGTTCAAGGGACGGATCGCCGGTTTCCCCGGAATCACCCGGCGCGGATGCATCCCCGCCGGATCCGGAGCACCCGGACAAAGTGATGGCTAGTCCGAGCAGCGTCGTCGCCAAGAATTTTCGTTTTGATTTGGCCATGTAAATTACTCCCTTCAAATCATCATCTTATAGTACGTGTTCAAAAAGTCATGTTTTCAGGACCAAGAAGATTGGATGAAGCTAGGGACGCCCGGTAGCGCGGCAGCGTAACGGACCGTAATGACCTTATTTGCCCATTTCCCGGCTATTTCCCGCTGTAACGGACTCCAGAGGCCTTATTGGTCCCTCATGGCGGCCATTTAGCCGCTTTTGACCGAAATAAGGTCTCCTCGGTCCGTTAGAATCGGGAACTACCACACAGCGGGCTAATAGCGTTTATGGTGTCCGTTAGCTTAATGGAGGCTACGTGAGCAACTGAAATGTTTCCGCAGGAAACATGCTTCGGGAACATACGCTTTGGCCGGGCTGAATTCAAGATTCGACGTCGAATCCGCTTCATGATCCTGCTTCGTCATGCAAAGACGACTTTTTGAACAACCTCTTATATTCAACCTTTCACTGAACCGAGCGTCAGACCTTTGACAAAATACTTCTGAACCATTGGATAGACAAGTATAATTGGGCCGATCGTCAGGCATACCGTTGCCAACTTGACCCCTTCCGCCGGCGGCAGCGTAAGCACATTGCCGTGATTGAGCGACGTGAGCTGCATCTGCGACATGAGCTGCCGAAGAAGCAACTGAAGCGGGTACATATCGCTGTTATCGATAAACAGAAGTGACAACCACCAATCGTTCCAATATTGCAGTGCGTAGAACAAGCTGATCGTTGCAATAACCGGCGTTGAGATCGGCCGGATAATTTTGAAGAAGATCGCCCACTCTCCGGCGCCGTCCATGTTAGCCGATTCGTTCAGCTCATAAGGCAACGAGCGATAGAACGAGACTAAGATAAACGCAAAAAACGGATTCATGACGTAAGGGAGCACAAGCGCCCACAGCGTATCTTTCAGATGCAGCCATTGAACGACCAGAAGATAGAAGCCGACGAGCCCCGAGCCAAACACCATCGGCACGTAGGTCATAAACGAGAGAAAGCCCCGGTATCGGTTCTTCGGATGGGCCAGCACGTAAGCAAACAACGTAGTGACGACGAGGCCGATAACAGTTCCGATGGCTGTTACCGCAATGGTGATGCCATAGCTGGTAAACATTTGCTTGCCCTGAAGGAGGAAACGATACGACTCCAGCGTAAATTCAGCGGGCCATATGGAGTATCCGTTCACCGCCAAGCTTCGGGTGCTGGAGAACGAATTAATGACCATCAGCCAAAAAGGAAGCAAACAAGCCAGCGCAAATATAATCAAAAACAGTCCGAACAACAACACCGCCATTTTATCGGAGAACTCGGTTGTCCGTTGGACTCGTGGGCGCGGGATCAGAGCGTCCGGACGATTCATTTGGAATTCACCTCCCTTACATTCCGCGAAATTAAAGTGCGTGTCCAAAAAGTCAGTTCAAGATTGAAGGTCGAGTCCACTTCATAATTTGCTTTGTCATGGAAAGATGACATTTTGAACAAGCTCTTAAAATAATCTGGAGTCTTTATCGATTTTCCGAACCAACGCATTAAACGAAACGACGGCGATAAGCCCCATGATAGACTGATAGAATATGATAGCCGATGACATGCTGAAATTGCCAAGCTGCCTTAACGCCCGATAGGAATATGTATCGATGACATCAGTCGTCGGGAATAGAATTCCGTTGTCCCCGATAATTCCGTAGATCATGCCGAAATCCCCGTAGAAGATCCGTCCGACTCCCAAAAGGACGAGAATGATGATTTGCGGCTTCAGCAAGGGCAGCGTAATGTATTTCATCTGCTGCAGCCTCGTGGCTCCATCCAGGCGGGCGCTCTCATAATAATCGGTGGAGAAACCTGTAATGGCAGCGAGCAGAATAATCGAGTAGTAACCGGCACTCTTCCAGATTCGCGTTAAGGTTAGAATAATCGGCCATACCCAGGGGGTCTGGTACCAATCGACAGCCTGAAGCCCGGTCATGCCCAGCACGCGGTTAATCAGGCCGTCCGTATTGTTGAATAAAATGAATGCCATATACCCGACGACGACCCAGGAAATGAAATAAGGAAGGAAGATGACGGATTGGATCGTGCGTTTAAACCATTTCAAGCGAATCTCATTCAAGAAAAGAGCAATGAGAAGCGCAAAAACCATCTCAAAAATAATAAACAGCGCATTTAAATAAACTGTATTGACCGTCACTTGAATCCAATCCCGATTGGAGAAAAAGAAGCGAAAGTTGTCCAGCCCCACCCAATCACTGCCCCATATGCCTTTGCTGATCTGAAAGTCCTTGAACGCTAGCAGATGTCCGGACAGAGGAACATAGGAGAAGACAACGAGAAAGATGATTCCCGGTATCGCCATCGCATACAAGCCCCGGTTCTTTACAAGATCCCTAAACATTCTCAATTTATAGTATCCCTCCATTCGATCTGGTCTGTCCGATGTGGCCATATCCTGACAGTGTTTATTATGTACGGAAGGAGGAATTCGGAATAGTCCTCATTGTGTCACAAAGGGTATTCAACTTAAGGATTGTGCGGTAAATCGGGCTTTCAGCATCATCTTAATTTCTACTTTGTCAAAATGAGGACTTCACACAAGGGTCAGGATATGATTGAGTAAAGAGGTCACGGCTCGTTTCTTTCTATCGAACCGTTACGTTATACCCTTAAACCGTCAATCCATCAGCAAGGGGTGCTGGCTTATATATGAAGATCAAACCTATTTTACAGAAGACCTATTTTCGAACCTTTCTTGTACTGACCACCGTTCTGATCTGTTCCATGATTCCTTTCGTCTATTTACTGTCTGCAGAATTCGCAAAATATACCATGCTGGAGGTGCGCAGCAATTCGCAGAACGAAGTCAACAACCTGGCTTCGAAGGCCGAAATGATTCTCGGCAATTTGAAAGCTAACGGGCTCAGCATGTACGCCGATCAGAATATTCAGAACTGGTTCTTCAATACAAGCAAAGATCCGCTCATCGACCATGCTGCGCTCGTCGCCCAATCCAACTTCATGTCCACCGAACCACTCATCCAGCGATCCTATCTGATTAATTTGAAGCACAATCTTGTCGTCGATTCCAAAGCCGGAATCGTCCGCAGTGAATCCTTTGCCGACCCGAGCATGCTGGAGCGTGTGAAGTCATTCCACCCCCAATATTTGCGTTTCTTTAATCATTCGCTGGATGGCTCGGACTCCCTGGCCCTTGTTCTGCCCGCAACCCCCGAGAAGCCGTCTGACTTCTATCTCGTGCTGCTCGTTGATAAACCGCTGCTGTCGAAGCTTCTGTTCGGCCAAACGATCGCCTCGGAGCAAGACATTCGGATTCTCGACGAGCATGGGCAACTTCTATTGGGCGTGCCTAATCCCGCGCTGAGCGGACAGCTTTATCAAGCGAGCCAGGAGCAGCAGGACAGCGATTTTCAAGTTCGGCTCCCCCATCAGAGATGGTTCGTCAATACAGCCAAGCTGACTACTGAAAATTGGTCGGTATACTACTCGAACGAGTATCATATTTTGACACGCCACATCTCCTTATTCCAGCACAAATTGATAACGTATACATTGCTGCTACTGGCACTCCTCTCCTTGTTGTTCTTCTGGAGTTCTCGCCGTTCCTTGCGTTCCATCACCTTCTTGTCGGAAAAGCTGAAGGGAAAGATTGCATTCGCAAACTCCACGTTCGATGCCAAGCCGGATATCCAATGGATCCACGACGGCATCGATATGCTGCTGAACAACGTGGAGCAGTTGCATGCATCCATGAGAAACCAATCCGAGCTCGTTCGAACGGAACTACTCGCCCAGTGGATGCTGCACGGGACGCCGGGTACCAAGGGCTATGAATATATCCATACCCAGACCAAGCTCGCTTCCTGCGACGTTCTGTTTTTGGCCGTTCTTCGGATCGAAGCCTATACGGTCTTTTGCGAACGTTACGATTTCCCCTCCCGGAAATTGATCAAGTACGCCATACGCAATATTAGCGAAGAAGTGTTTGGTGCAGGTTCTTATGCGTCCGAAGGCTTGGATATGGGCGGCGATCACCTTATCCTGGTCATCGGAGGCCAAGAATTGGACGAGCTTCAGCTACAACGTCTTCTGGAGGAGATCCACCATCAGGTCGCACGCATTCTGAACGTTGATACAACGGCTGCAGTCAGCAATGCCTATGACTTCGGCGCTAATATCCGAAACATCTATGATCATATCTACGAATTGACGAAACTGCGATTTCTTAACGGAGAGAAGCAAATTTTTCTGGAGAGCGATTATGAAGAGTTTATGGCAGGGTATCCTTCTGCGTCTGAGGCGCTGGAGACAGCCGAGATCATCAAGTCGATCCGCCGCGGCCGCCCGGAGACCGCGCTCGTTCTGCTGCGTCAGCAGATGAAGCACGTCCATGAGCTTCCTTATCGCGACTGTAAGCTTAACCTGACCTACTTTACTTATGACCTGCTCAAAAATTTTAACAAGTCCAGCGTTCTGCATGAAATCAGCAGCATCCATCAATTGCTGGAGCGGTACAGCACGCTGTCCGAGTTTCAAGCATGGCTGGAGAGCATCGTCACGAAGCTCGCATCCGAGACCGAAGTTCCGAAATCTTCGAACCGCAAGGAAGAGATCGTCTTGGAGATTAAAGAATACGTGGACAACCACTTGCAGGATGCGCAATTATCGATCGAGCAGATAGCCGACAATTTTTCCTTCTCCGTCAGCTATATCCGGCAGCTATTCAAAGAGATCATGAACGTGTCATTGTCCGAGTACATCCTTCAGGAACGAATCGAGAGAGTGAAGGAGAAACTGATCTCCAGCCAGCTCTCGGTGCTGGAGATTGCAGATCAATGCGGTTTCATATCCAAAGGGCATTTTTTTTCCGCATTCAAGAAGTTCACGAATCTAACTCCGAAGCAGTATCGGGAAATCCACGGGGACTCCCCTAGTTAAGATATCGCGCTTGCCAGCTTATCATGGAGAAGCGGCAGCTAAGTATGCTTGTTTTGCAGGAACAGATCCAAGTCGAAAAGGACCTTTCCCGTAAAGCCCCACAGTGCTTACGGAAAGGTCCTTATTCGTTTATCCAAAAAGCTCTGGCGCCCTGACGCTATTTACCGTTCGTTTCTTGAACCGGCTCAAGACCCAGCTTCGGATTCGCCAAGTCGAGTTTATACATGATCTGATTGTAGTTATACCGTGGCGTTGGGACATGATTCGTGAATGTATTCGTATAGGTTCCTTCGAAGTAGATGACCCGGCCGCCGTCCTTGTTGAAGTATTCATGCTGGGCTACGTTATAAAAAGTATAGTCGTTATGCGTAATGATATGCTTGGCATTGGTCCAAGGACCTTGAGGCGATGGTGCTTCCGCGTACCAGACTTCCCCAAGTACCGATGTCTTGCCTTGTATCTGCTGCGCGATCATCACGTAACGCTGCCGATATTCATTCCATTCAATGGAGCTTTGGGCGATTTGAACGTCTTCACCGGTATCGATATCCTTCAATTGATAATAACGCGGGTCGTCAGCTTTGATCAGCCCTAATTGGATCAGCTCTTTCTCTTGTTCTTGGTTGAGCGGCTGAGTGTCCTTTTTCCAGCCCCATACGAGCTTACCGTCCGCGTCGCGTTCCAGCGACGTTTGAGCCCCGTTGTATGTCGTTCCCGGCGTCAGGCAAGTAAACGATTCGTATTGGGTATAGTCGATGATGGCGTCATAGCTGGCAGCAACGCGCAAATTCGGAATTCGGTGTTCGGTAAAGAGCCAGTATCCCTTACCCCCCTCCTCGTAGAAGGTCGCCTGTCCGCCCGGATGACGCCAGTCGTCTTTGGAAGGGAACTGGACGACCTGCTCGAACTCCTTCGTCGTGTCGTTAAAGGCAAGAATACCGAAGGCGGTGGGTTCAGGATTGTGCGTGCTGTAGCCAGCGAGCAGACGTTCCTGTCCGGCGCTGTCCTTGGCGGTCATCAGACCGAATACCCAGGCTATGCCTGCACCATCAGGCAGAGGCGGCACCAAACTTTTGACGAAACCGTCTTGATTCGTAAAATAGTCCAGATTCACACCGATATCCGGGTCCAGTCCCCCCTTACTCGGAAGCTTCGAAGTCGCACCCGTCACGCGGAAGTTCCCCAGCGGATAGGCCGGTCTGTCCGTATCGCCCCAGAACCAGTACAGTTTATTGTTGTACTCGATCGTCTGCACGGAATCCTGTCCCATGACCAAGCCGTTGATCAGCGGCTCGTTAATGGGCGGCTTCTGGCCAACGAGTAAGCTGTCGCGATAAATGCCTTGGCCTGTCAGCCGGTACAGCCGCTCTGCAATGTTGATCCGATTCATCTCGAGCGTTACACTGCCGTTTGGCTTAACCTCTACAGCCTGCCCCCGGTAGCCAAACATATCGGCAGGAATGTCGTAGCCGTCACTCGACATATGGAAGAAGACCGTCTGATCCATCAGACCTGGCTCGTCAAATGCCACAATACCGGCACTGTCCGTATAATACAACACACTGTTCGTCGTCTTCAGTTGGACATGTGGGATGCCCCTGCCTGTCTCGGCATCCACCACCTTGATCATGAATGGCCCCTGGACCTTTATCTTCTCGCTGCTCACATTCGGCTCGGCGCTGCTTCCCGCCGCCTGCACTGCCATCGCGGCGCCCGGCGCCGTCATGGCCATCAGCAGGATACAAGTCCATATCCCCGCACGTTTCCACTGTTTCATTTTCATTTCTCATACCTCCCGAACTTTTGGCCTTTTGATAGAAGAAATCGTTGCTCTAACCCGATACCGTCTGTTCAATCCATATTTCTACTGCCATGGTTACCCAAATACCTCTGGATGTGTTTGGTTTATCGCGTCCAAGCGATCGAAGCGACACTGAGCGGCATTGCTTCTCCGTTGATGAACTCCTCACTAACCACCTCCTTTCGCAGCATGGGAGCAATGCGATGTTCCAGATCGAGCAATAAAAACATCTATCCACGTGCTTATTCAATGAAGCCAGACCACATTTAACGGGAGTTTTGTTCTTGCGATATGAGGAAGCTCCGTCTCGAAGTACATTATGTAAGCGGATACATTAATCTTTGTGAGTAACAGCCGCACAAGCTGCGCGGCTGTTCTCTGTAAAGAAATGTCTTTCGAACCCATAAATCTGCTTATGAATATCAATGAAGTCCGATTTCCCTGTCCCCCCTAATATATAGTAGGAATTATTCCACCTAAGACAGTTGACGTTAGGAACCCATGCGCATTCGCGACCAATCGAAGCTAATCGCCTCCAGCAGTGCGCGTGCAAGCAGCAGATGGCCCGTCAAGCTCGGATGCACCCGATCGGACACCAGCGCAGTCGGATGTACGTAGTCGAAATGGCTGGCGAAAGCCGCCTGCGTATCCACAAACAATGCGCCTACCCGCTCCGCAACCCTTTTGGTAGCCCGTCCGAACTCATCCATCCGGCTGCGCATGCGATCTTGGTCATTCGGCTCCAGATAGAACGGCGTCATTCGGCCGGAGCCTGATCGTCTTCACCTCGAACGGACGGAACTTAAGTGATACCTCTTCGCCCTCCTGCGGCAAAGCCGCCAACTTCTCCTCCAGCATGTTTGTCTCATAAACCGCCGCAACGGACAGCCCGAAGTGAAGCCCGCACGCTACGGAAGCTCCCTTGCTCTCGTACAGACGCACGATCCAATCGCCCGATCCGTCTTCGGCAAGCTTGACCGTCTCCGCGATCACATTGGCTTGATCGATGAAGAGCAGCGATTGCGCCTCCCGGCCTCCTCCGGACACGAGGCTGACAGGATAGTTCAGCTCGTAAGCTTCCTGTACGACAGGACTATCCAGAAACGCGCCGTTCCAGAACGTAAATCCATATGCAAAATGGTGCGTCCCTTGATCCGACGTCTCATCCGGCCACGTCGGAGCCCGAAGCAGCGTTAGGCTCATCGTGTTGCCGTTCACGGAAATCCCGTATTTGCAATCGTTCAGCAGCGCGAAGCCGCGATTCGCTTCAGCAAGCGCCGACCATTTATGCTGAACCACTTCGTAACGATCCGCATCATGCGGACGCGAAGCATGATTCGGTCTCTTGACATAACCGAACTGGATCTCCTGCAACGACTCGTTCGCATGAACGCGAACCGGGAAATCGACTTTTAGCAGCTTGTTCTTCTCGCACCAGTGAACCGTCGTATGGAATTCCACTCGACGGCTGCCGGCGCGCAAACGGATATCCTGGACCATGGTCGATTGGTTCAGTTCGCGCTCAACCCGAATATTGGCGAAGAGCGGTCCGTTTGCGGTAACGGATACCTTGGCGTTTGTTTTCAGTTCGACGGGTGCCAAGCGGTAGCGCCGATCGATCTCCCAAGCATCGAAATCCGAATTTTGATCCCGATACATCCGCATGACGTTGCAGCGATCCGCCGCCCATTCCGTGCCGGTCTCCTTGTCAAAAATACGAGTCAACTCTCCCAGTTCGTTCATTTCGAGCGCAATCCATTCGTTCTCTAGACGCGATTCCGTTGCAAGGACCGCAGACGTTGCTGGAGCATCTCCCGCTTCCACTTCTTCAGTCTTGTACGTTGACCAGCCCATGGAAGGCGCCTCTACCTCGGCGTAGCGAAGGCCTTCGTGCATTTGCACCGGCAGAACCACTCCATTCTCATCCGCAATTCCATGGATGCCGGCAGGTAACGCGACCAGTTCCTTTCTCGGCCAGGACAGCGAGTTAAAGACGGTAACCCGGGAGGCATCGTCGTCCGTGAGCGCATCTCTTGCGTCTGAAGCCATGTCATATACGTTCTGATTCAATTCCTTCAGCTCCAGCTGCGCCTCTTCGTGGACGCGATGAATGGAGGAACCCGGCAGAATATCGTGGAATTGGTTCAGCAGCAGAACCTTCCATAACCGTTCCAAGTCCTCGTAAGGGTAAGCTCGGTTATTAAGCAGCTTCGCCGCAGCCCCCCAAAGCTCCACCTCGCGGAAACCGATTTCCGCCTTCCGGTTTAGCTTTTTGATGATCGCTTGCGTCGTGTAGGTCCCGCGATGAGCGGGATAATAGAGCTCTCCTACATATTTGGCGTCAGGAATGCCTTTTTCGATCTGATCCTCAAAAAATTCGATCGGCGAGCCATGCTTTGTCTTGGGGACGCCCTCCAAATTGCCGAGCCTGCGCATAAACTCGAGATCGTCCCGATTGGATCCGCCGCCTCCGTCGCCATGTCCGAACTGGGTGAGACGTGTGGAAATTCCTTCAAGCTGGACGCGATCGCTCCACTGATGGATCAAGAACGACGGGTTGATCCGAATTGGATAGTAATCGCCGTAATTCATCAGATGCGTCAAAATTTGCGAACCGTCGATCCCTTCCCACATGAACGTATTATGCGGGAACGGATCCGCTACATTATCATAAGTACCGAACAATTTTGTAGACGCGAAATAATGGATCCCGCAGCCCTTCATAATTTGCGGCAGGTTCCCGGAATAGCCGAATACATCAGGCAGCCACAGCATCTCGTTGTCCACGCCGAATTCGTCCTTGAAGAACCGCTTGCCGTGCAGTGCCTGACGGATCAGACTCTCGCCACTGGGCAGATTCGTATCGGGCTCCACCCACATGGAGCCTTCGGGAATGATCCTCCCTTCCTTTACCGCCTGTTTGATGCGCGCATAAAGCTCCGGATACAGCGTCTTGGCCACCTGGAACAAAAACGGCTGGCTCTGGGTATACGTGTATTCCGGGTATTCGTCCATGAGCGCCAGCTGATTGGACATGGTCCGCGCAATCTTCCGCTTTGTCTCCGCGATCGGCCACAGCCAGGCGACATCCAGGTGGGACTGTCCCATCAGGTACAGGGTCGGCGCCGTTGAACCGTTCACGCAGGAGAGGAGCGGCTCCATCAACTTCCGGCACTGCTTTGCATTCTCACCGAGCGATTCCTGACGGAGGGTCAGGTCGATGGTCGCGAACACCTGAGTCAGGCATCGATCAATCTCCGCAACGCGGAGGGATTTGGCATCCAGATGATTGCGAAGATCGTACAAGCACTCCAAATCGATGAAAAACTGGTAGACCTCCTCTTCAAAAACGCAAAGCTGTGACTCTCCGAACATCGGCCTGGAATCCGAATGGCCGGCATACGCCTCTGCGACGATTTCAAATGCCTCGCCGGCTTTTGCTGAACGGGTTAACGTTACGTAATGATGGTTAAGGTCCTTTGCGCCGCTCACGATACCGTTTATGTACACGGTCGCTTCGGATCCGAAATCAAGCATGGCCACAAGCCGTTTGCCTTCGGCCTCTTTGGGAACAACGATGGTCGTGCGGAACCAGCCGTATCCCCAATTTTCTCCCCACCGCTGACCCGGAGCGAAACTCTCAAACGGTTGTCCATCCATTTCATGAATAAACAGTTGTTTCATTGTCGTAAAACCGGAAAAATCCATAGAATAAAGCTTCGTTATCATAAATTGATCTCTTTTGTTTAGCAGCTTTTCCACATGGAATAAAATCTCTTTCTTTTCATTCAAGGTTTCTCACATCCTATGTTTCGTTATCTATGATCCTATCGCCTTGCGGCATACCGCCCCTCCCCGGCGGCCTTGCAGCGGAGGGACGATTTCTATTCGTTTCCTAGCGCTCTTTGTGCAGCATCATTATAGATTTTTAGCGCTTCATCAATGTTGCCCATTTTTTGGACCTTATCTATGAATGCCTGCCAATTGTCGAAGCTGTTTTTGCCTGCTACGAATTTGGCCTGTTCTTCCGTAACGAACGTCTTGATCGGGTTCATAATCTCCGAGACCCGCTGGCTTTCACTGCCCGTGAGTTGAATCGACGGCTCGCTCAACCAGGAAGGTACATAGTCGTTCTCGGGCATTGGCAGACTCGTCAGGAATTCCGCCTTCTCAATCGGCACCTCTTCATATTTGCCGTTAAATACCGTATAGTCTGTCGCGGCAAAATCCATGAACGCTCTTGCGTCGCTCACCATCTGCAAGCCGGGGTTATGGTTTCGGCTAGCGCGCATGCCGTATTTATCGCCCTCCAACCAGGGATCCTTGGCCGTTTTCAGCGAGTCGACAAAGGTCGGAACGCCGTCTTCCCCGATCGTATAGGTTGTGCCCTCGATTCCCCAAGTGATGAGCTGGATCATTTCATCCGAATATTGATAATCGATGAATTTGATCAATTCTTCAGGGTTTTTAACTTTCGAGCTTACGCCGTAGACTCCCCAGCCCAAGTCAGGGGTATTGCCGTTCACAACCTCCTGCCAGGCTTTTCCGTACTTCGGATTGTCGGGATACAACGAAACCGCGAAAATCTTCCCGTCGTCGGCCGTTCTCGTGTACTCGGCCGGCGTCGTAAACCACTGCGTCAGCCACATGAGGTTGTCGCCGTTCAGCGCTTTTCTTTTCAGCGTATCGTCTGTATCAATGGTATACTCCGGATCTAACAGTTTCTCCGCATACAGCTTATTCGCAAATTGGAGCGCATCTTTATATCCTTCATCCAGAATTCCGTATACGTATTTCTCGCCGTCCCAAAAAATTTCATCCCGGATATGGTTCGCGGAGAACAGCGATCTCAAGCTGTTCCATTTTGTCGCAACGGGATATTTATCGGGGTAGAGCTCTTTAAGTTTTTTGGCAGCCCCATAAAATTCATCGAGCGTTTCCGGAATTTTGATGTTATTGGCCTCGAACACGTCATAGCGGTAAGCAGACGTATTCTGGATGAGCATGCCGCGATCCTCGGGGAATCTGGGCGTGGAGGTTTCTTTAAAGGTAAACATGTTGCCGTCGGCATCCGTTACCCGCTTCATCCCGTTCTTTACCTTGCTAATGTAGTTCATATAGTTCGGCATTAAATCTTGATACTGGCCTAACTCGAGAAGCTGGCCTTGTTCGGCCATTTCGGTCGTATCATAGAATAAAGGCGTCACGAAGAAATCCGTCAGATCGTCGCTTGCGATCATAAGCTTGACCTTTTCGTCATACTCGGAAGACGGAATATAGTTATATTTGATTTCTACCTTTTTGCCCATATAAGCTTCCATGCGTTTGTGCCATTCCTTGCCCACCAGACTATTCGGATTATCCACACCGTTCGCAGGCAGCGTGACCGAAAAGCGCAAGACTTCTTGATTCTCTTCATGGGTATCGGATTTTTTGGAATCATTCGAACATCCGGAAAAAACCATCAGCGCGATCAACCCAAGGACAAGCATTTTTGCCAATTTGTTCATCCCATTTCCCCCTAATTTGCACAATGAACCGCTTCTTCTTCAAATCTGCTATTTATTACTGGTCATGAATGACTGCACACTCAACTTGCTTGCACCGGCGCATCCGGATCTCTAGCCTTTGATGGAGCCGACGAATATCCCTTTGGTGAAATGCTTCTGAAAGATCGGATAAATACACATGATCGGAAACATGGTAATAATGATGACGCTCATTCGTACCGCCTTCGGATCAAGCGTTTCCCCCGGGGCATTGATGGCGATCGCGCCGCCTCCTACTCGTCCTTGAATTGCGGTCGTATCCAAGGTAAACAGGTAGTTTCGGAGCACCATCTGCAAAGGATACTTATCCTGATCTCGCAGATAAATCAAAGCCTCGAACCAGCTATTCCAGCTTCCGACCAGACCGAATAGAGCAAAGGTTGCAAACAGCGCTTTCGACAACGGCAGTATAATCCTGAAAAGAACGACCAAATCACTCGCTCCATCGATATAGGCAGAGTCCTTCAGTTCAGAAGGAATATTCAGAAAGAAGGTCCGAAACAGAAACACATTATAAGCACTGATCGCACCGGGGAGAATCATGACCCAGACCGTATCTAACAGGTTCAAACCGCGCATAAGCAGATAGGTCGGGATTAAGCCGCCGCCGAAAAACATCGTAATCATGAGAAAAATGGTCAGAAATTTCTTGCCCGCAAATCCCGGGATCGTGAGCGGATACGCCATCAGTGCCGTAAACAGCAGCATGATGCCCGTAGAGCCGGTCGCATAAATAATCGAGTTCAGATATCCTTTAAAAATGTACGGATCATTAAATACCGTCGTGTACGCTTCCAGATTAAATCCCTTGGGCCAAATCGTTACGCTCCCCGAGGAGATGTAACGCGTGCCGCTAAGCGATGTCGCGATAATGTTCAGAATCGGATATAGCACGACAATCAGGATGAATAGCATGATAACCATATTGAATACATCGAATGCTCTGGAACCCAAACTAGCCTTTTTCAACATCCCACCACCTAGAACAAACTCGTCTCTGATACTTTCCGGCTTAACCAATTGGTCATGTAAAGGATCGTAAAGGAAATAACCGACATGAATAATCCGATGGCCGTCGTGTACTCGTATTGTGCGCCCAGTATACCTTGACGATAAACATAGGATCCGATGACATCTGCTACTTCGTAAGTCTCAGGCGAATAGAGCAGAATGATCTTCTGGAAATCGCTCCCGAGGATTCCTCCGACGGCGAAAATCAGCAAAATGATTGTGGTCGGCTTAAGCGACGGCCATGTGATGTGCAACACCTTCTTCCACCGGCCTGCGCCGTCTACCTCGGCTACGTCATACAGCGTAGGATCTATTCCGCTTAATGCAGCAAGGTAGATGATCGTACCGAACCCGACGCCCTGCCATATGCCGGAAGAGATGAAGATAGTCCGAAAAAAGTCAGGTTCGAGAAGAAACATGATCGGATCTCCGCCAAAAAAGCCGACAATATGGTTAAACAAACCGTCTCTCGCTGTAAATTCCTTAAGCATCCCCGCAACAATGACAACCGAAATAAAATGCGGGAAATAAGAAACCGTCTGCACAAGCTTCTTAAAGCCCTTGTTTTTCAATTCATTAAACAACAGAGCCAATATAATCGGCGCCGGAAATGACCAAAATAAAGTATACAAACCGAGAAGCAAAGTATTCTTTAATACCCTGAACGCCATCGGATCGTTAAAAAAAGAAGTGAAGTATTTTATCCCTACCGACTCGCTTCCCCATATCCCCTTGGAAGCGTTGAAATCTTTGAAAGCGATTAATATTCCGTACATCGGAAAATAGTGAAAGATTAACAGCGTCAGAAAGCCGGGAAGCACCATAAGGTAGAGATAGCGGTGCTTGACGATTCTGGCCACCAGCCTGTTATTGGTTGTCTTCAAAGGAACACCTCCTGACTGTTAACATGTTGTGATCAATGCGGCTGGTGCTATTACTCCAAGTCGCATGAGTCTGGCCATTTGGTTCGTTTTTTATGTAAGCGCATTCAATTTCACCCCCAGACTGTATCCTAACGTTCGTCGAAAACGCATTTGCTTCCGGCAACCGTCCCCTATAGATATGATCATCGTGATGCCTACAACTTGTTATGCTAAGTAGAAATTAACACATACTAACTTCATCGTCAACAAATAAAATTACTGATGTATTCATCGGTAATTAGCATACTATCTCCGTATTATCCCGAACTGACGATATCGATGCGGCGTTAGGTTATGCCTCCGCTTGAATAAGTCGTAAAAGTAGCTGACGTTGTCAAGTCCGATCTCAAGGCTGATCTCCACGATGTCCATATCCGTGTTTAGCAGCAAATTCTCGGCATAGGACATTCTCAATTCGTTAATGTACTGGGTTGGGGACATTCCGAGATGCTCCCTGAACATTCTGCATACATAGGCATGCGATTTGCCCGACAGCTGGACAAGCGCAGCCGTTCCCCGCGTGAAGTGCTCTTTCTTTTTCGCTTCTCGGCATAGGGACTTAAGCCATTCCGGTTGTCCGGTAAGATCAATCGAATCCGCGTCAGCCTTGATATACCTGGAGAACAGGTCGGTCAAAATGACTCTTACCTCCGCTTTGACGGCCAGCTTCTTCTCCTGCGGAATCAGACTGAGCTGGTCCAGCCGGTATCGCACATATTCCTTCTCCGTTTTGGACAGCAAGGTCGACGGCGGCATGGCTGGCCCAAGCAGTCTTTCGCTTGGGAACCCTTCTCCCAAGAAAGCTATGAGGTCATCCAGGACCTTGCGATGGAACGACAAATTGATGAACTGGCAATCGCTATCCGTCGTCTGCTCATAGTAATGAACGTCCCGGTCCCGTATGAACACGAGTGTATTTTCCTGCAGCGGCTGCCTTTTGCCGTTAATGACATGCACAACACTTCCTTTCAGAATAAGAAACAATTCAAAGAAGTCGTGCGTATGCATGCCGATCGTATCGCGCACCGAAGCGATCAGCCGATAGTGGGCCTGAATTTCAGAATCAATGCCGTCTGCCGCAAGAAGCTTCAACATATGCGATATCCCTCCTTGTTTGTATATTGACTAGTTCCTCCGATGTCAAAACACCATAATGCATTCAAAAATAGAGCAAGATTGAGAGCAAGACTTTCGATTAGGATAGAGTTGTTACTGCAGCCTGAAAGGAGATTTGCCACGAATGAACTTATTAGAACTGCGTCAGCAATTCGAAGTAAACAAACGCATTTATGAAAGCGCCAAGCTTGTCTTCCGCGGAGTCGAAGGCTTCGATGTCTACAATCCTTCCATTCCGTTCGAATGGAACGGCAAGCGCTACATTTACGGACGCGTGGAAAAACGCCATGAGTGGGCGAGGTCCTGGGTTCGCCTGTTCGAGCAGAGCGGTCCGGACCAGTGGACAGCCGTGCCGAATACGATGATTTATCAGCTAGAAGATCCTTATATTAGCGTGATCAACAAGCAGCTCGTATTGGGCGGCACGCATGTCCGTTACAAGCAGGGACGCCTCGATACATTCTACGGTTATTTCTACAAAGGCAGCGATCTTCATGATCTCTTCTACTTCACGACCGGTCCGAATTATATGAAGGACATTCGGCTCGTAGAGCTACAGGACGGGAGGATCGGCGTCTTCTCCAGGCCGCGCGGCGAAGGGGTTCGCAAGGAATTCGGCAGCGAATCCTTGGTGGGATTCACCGTCATCGACAGCCTGGACGAATTGTCTCCGGAAGTCATCGAGAACGCCCCTTATATCCGCGGATTATTCAACAAGGACGAGTGGGGCGGCTGCAACCAGGCCTACTTGCTCGAGAGCGGAAAGGTCGGCGTCATCGGCCATATCTGCTACGCTCAAGAAGATAGATCGACCTATATGAACATGGCCTTCGTATTGGACCCGCAGACGAATCAATTCTCGGATTTGAAAATCATCGGCACCCGCCCTTGTTATCCGGATGGCCCCGCCAAGAAGCCGCATCTGACCGACTGCGCGTTCACCGCCGGCATCGAAATGCGTCCCGACGGCAAGGTCAATCTGTACAGCGGCATCGGCGATACCGAAGCGGCGCGCATCGCCATTGACTACCCATTCGAGAAGGAAGGCGCCATTGTAACCTTATAGTTGTAATTCCATGATGGAGCTGCTGGATTCCCCGGCAGCTCCTTTTTATGTCCGATTCATGGTATAGTACCATTCATTTTTTTCCAAGGTGTCCGCTTCGAAGTTATTATAATAAGCAAATCAAAACACATACCTTATTTGACCCCATCGTAATACAGACCTCCGTGAAATTCAAACCTTTTAAATCATTTCGCTCCTTTTTTTGTTTAATTTCTGAACATTTCTCACCTATTCGACAAAATCTTTAATGGGATGTGTTTCAAGTACGTATACTTTTTAAAGCGGTGTGCGTTATAATTGAGGAAATGTTGATACGAGGTGAACTTACTTGAACAAGAAGGACTTGGCTCTTCCAAAGTACCAGATGGTAAAAGACTATGTCTTATCCCAGATCGAGAATCAGGAATTTACGAAGGACGATCGGATTCCTAGCGAGTCGGAATTTTCCAAACTGCTGGATGTCAGCTCCATCACTGTGCGTAAAGCGCTGTCAGAGCTGGTGAACGAGGGCGTGATTTACCGCGTCCGAGGTAAGGGAAGCTTTGTCGCCAGCCAAGTAGCCGTCTCGGAGAAGACCTCCAATCTGGTGGCCTTCGTCATCTCCGGCATCGACCTGTACGACAGTTCGTATATGCAGATCATGAGAGGCATTCAGTCACTTCTAGGCCAGCATGGCTGCAAGCTGATCATCGAATTCGTGGAGAACGACTTCGAACAGGAACGTGAGCTCGTTCTGGGGCTCATTCAAACGGAGCTAAGAGGATTACTCATCTATTCCTCTGATCCAGAAGCTGCAAAGGGCTATCTCGGAGAGGTTCGCAAAAAATCGATTCCGTTTGTTATGCTGGATCGCTCCCCTTCCAGCTATCCAGTCAACGTTGTCACCTGTAACAACCATGACGGTGCTTACGAAGCTGTTGAATACTTGATCCAGCAAGGACATCGACGAATTGGATTCGCGGCTTACGATTATCATCTGAGCCCGGAAGTCGACAGATATAACGGTTATTGCAATGCCATGTCGAATGCGTCCCTTCCTATACCCGATTCGCTCTTGTTCCTGGATAAGGAACTGGACTATGCTGTGCTTGCGCGCCTTATCCAAGACGGAGAGCTGACCGCGCTATTCTGCGCGAACGACAAGCGGGCCCTTGAGGTAATCGAACAGCTCACCGCACTTGACATACGTATCCCCGAACAAGTATCCCTAATGGGCTTTGATGATTTCGAGAGCTCCAAATTTGCCAAGGTGGCCTTGAGCACCGTGAAGCAATATTTCGACGTCCTAGGCTATGAGAGTGCCAAGCTGCTGCTCGAAATTACCGAAGGCTCATCTTACGGCAATAAGAAAGTCATGCTGCCTACAAGCTTGGTCATACGTGACACGATCCAGATAGTCCAAGGTTAAAGCAAAGCTAAAAAGGCATTGGATTCCAGGATATGCTGGTATCCATTGCCGGTCATAATGCCGCAAAACATGCTAAAGAAATAGGTCGATTGTAATTTCAAAAAAATCATGGATCAGCCCCTATCCATAATCCTCCACGCCTATCCTCTTGATACAAATTCTGTACTATTTGACGCTAACGGATTCGACACCTCCGATTCCTTGATCGCATCTACCAACAAATTTCTCTAGATCGATAACCGTTCTATCGAAAAAATGATTGATACGTCGAGCTTCCTCCTCGGTTTTGACATACTTGATGATCTTGTTTTCTTTTCTGTTTCAATAGGCCAGCTATCCAGATTTAACATCATGAGAAACTCTGTACTTATGATGGTATATCCCTCCGCATCATAACCATCCGTTTTTGCATCAGAAAACACATTGAGCCAATAGTCTTCTTTGATATCTTGTTTATTAATGGTTTCAATAACATGTGCTGGATTTTTAGTGGTCAGCGAGCGTCTCACCGGTTTCAAGCAACGTCTTCATACCTGAAAGAACAATCGGCAACCCGTTTTCAAGAATTTTTGCAGTGCTCATCGCCTGTTCGAATTCATCATGTATAACGGTTACGAGCGTCACGCCACCGCGTTTATCAAGGACATTACGAATCAGTGCATGTTGGAGAAGACCGATCAATTCTTTGCACCACAAATCGTAGAGGCATTTACGGATCGGCGGTTTACCGTGGAGGAAATTCTGGCCCAAGGCGAGAAGGTCATCGCTAGAGTCTTCATGACGGCTGTGCATGCTGGCCATTTTGCAGGAAATGCACCTACAGGCAGAACCGTGAAGGCAACACAGTTCCGCGAATTTCGCGTCATCGAAGGGGACATCGCTGATCACCGCGGCTGGTTCGATACGGCCACGCTTTTGCCTCAGATCCAAGCTCAATAACCGCCTATGAAGAACGGCATTTCGTCGTTAAGTCAATTCCTAATAACCCATTCATGAGGAGATGTTTAAGTATGAAAACGTTGGAACAAACCAATGTGGAGACGGTAAACCAATTTATCGAGGCATTTTGGAATCAGAGTGAATTGGAGTCTGTGGATCGATTTCTGACTGACGATTATCAAGAGCTCTCTTATCAATCCAAGGAAGGCCTAAAAAAATTCGCTGCAACGATCTTGGAGGCATTTCCCTATAAACGCTACACCGTGGAAGAGATCATCGGTCAGGGGGATAAGGTGCTCGTAAGAATGACTGTGTAAGGCACACATCAAGGCATGTTCTTTGGAACCGCGCCCACGGGCAATACGATTGATGTCACGCTTTACCGTCAATATCGCGTTGTGGACGGCAAGATCGCCGAGCATCGGGGCTGGATCGAATGGTGTCCATGTGGAGCCAAATTCGGGGCAACTAACTTCCGTAAAATACAACGCTTCACATACTACCGACCCAAAACTGGGTCGGTTATGTGTTGTAATGAAAGATCATAGAGACAGAATTAGAGCCTTACTACTTGCCCTTTGTTTTGGGACGCTTCTCATCTAGTTAGATATTCATCTAATCGGCAATAAAGACATTACCCTTCCACGATATCTGCCCGAAGATCAGTTGCAATTTCGATCATGAGGGGTACGATTTCTTGATGGGAGACGGCTACATACAACTCCCCCATATAGTGTCTGAATGGAATAAGGGCTTCTCCCTGTTTCCACATAAAGAAATCCCCTTCTATAGACATAGTGCTTTCCTCCCCTTTCACAGTCAGCACCGTCTGATAAGTAAAATCAGCTTTGGATGAAAAATAAGCTTGGCATTCTTCCAATGAAATCTCTTGACCACTTGAGTTTGGTTGCATGGATCTCGTAATTCGATAACGTTGATTCATAAATATCCTCCAAAAATAAAATGACCTTGTATCCTCCAATACATTAATTGTTAAGCTGGTCTCTGTCAATTGAGTTGGATGACTCCGACTAAGCAACCTATTGGGTCGTGGCGAACTTGCGAGTGATGTTCCTATACTTTGTCTGTGATATGCCTTTTTTAACCGTAAACTGATTGATAAAGTAAGTGTCATACTCAAATCCGGTAGCGCGTGCAATTTCATCAAGCTTCATACCGGTATGAGTTAAAAGATCACAGGCAACTTTCAACGATGTGAAAACAAATAACCCATTGCTGTATGTCCGCATGTTTCCTGGAACTGTTTATTAAGAGTTCATGAGAATGACTTACACCATACAAACATATTTCCAAGTTCTTGAAAGCCAACCCTCGTGCAGACGCGCATCGCGTCATCCGGTTCAGGTTCCAGCGTCCACATCCCCCCATGATTAATGTAGAGCTTGCTGACGCCGACTTCTTTCAAGCGGCGCATGCACTCGAATAAGAGGTTTGTTGCCAATCCCCTTCTTCGATGCGTCGGAGCCGTTCCGAACGGTTCGATAATCGCGATGTTGTTCTCGCGATCGAGCCAGATATTTGCAAAGCCGACGACTGTATTCGCCTCGTCTAGTATAACCAAGTCGAAATCCTGACTGTACGTTGGACAGGACATCAAACGGCGGTAAATATTCATATCCGGCGCAGTCAACCCTGCTGAACCGCTCATGATCATAACCTTTTGCTCAATATTACCCATCTTAATCGGACGAACCTTGAACCCCTCGGGAAAACGAGGCTCGTGATTCGCAGTTTCCAAATCGATTACTCCGGAATACATGTACCATGTATGCTGCTCGTATCCCCTTGCCTTCAGCGTAATATGCGACTTATCATGATACCAATTTTTGACTAACGATATATGTTTTTGTCCTCCGTTTTTGACAAGAACATATATCGTTAAAAAAACAAAAAGCCGCAACTATGCGGCACCGTGTCCTCTATAATGCTTGTCAACTTTGATATCTTCGACATAGGCATATTTGTTCCAATTTCTTTTTATAACAATTTATCCAACGACTTTGATTATTTACGAGCGCTAAGTAAATGATTTTATGCGGATTGTCGATATAGCTCGAATGATCCTGAACCGTATCTTCTTCAATCGGTTCATCATCGGGGCCTAATTTTAGCCTTTTTAAAATTTTCTAGTTAATTGTACAATCATTAGATAGCAGATTCTACCATTTGTTATTCGTTAAGACTCCACTCAACACCTTGTAATAATAATTTTCATTGGGTACAATTTCCATATGAAAACATTGTGGGAGGAAATATAATGCATCCAAAAAAAGTCCCCCGTTAAGCCCGAGGTCCTCCATCCATGTGTTAGTAGCTTACCACCCAAATAATTCAAAGGGAGATGCACGCTAATGCACATGAATGGACCTGTGAATATTTCTCGAACCGAAAGACTTCAAACCTGCCACGACATTGCTTCGAGATTACACGAGGTTTACGGAGAAAAAATCCTAGCCATTGGGGTCTATGGTTCTGTTTCCAGAGGTACGGACGGCCCTTACTCGGACATTGAGATGTTTTGCGTTCTAAATGAATCCAATGAGTCCGTAGACTTTAGCTATGAATGGTCTGCTGGGCCTTGGAAAGCAGAAGTGAACGTCTGTAGTGCAGACGTTCTCATTAAGGTCGCCTCTACGGTTGAAGGAGACTGGCCATTGACGCATGGGCCATTCTTTTCCCAGCTTTGCCTGTATGACCCTGAGGGCTTTTTTCCAAGATTAAAGGAAGCTGCAGAGTCACCTACAAAGGAAGATTTTCGACATGCAATCCATGAAGTCCTTGTAGGGGAAATGTACGAATTTGTTGGAAAACTAAGAAATGTAAGTCTAAATGGACCTCATACCTATTTGCCTTATTTGGCAGTGGAATTTGCCCAATATGGAGCTATGTTAGTCGGGTTACACAACCAAAAGCTTTACTCTACTGGCTCCATGGTTCTACCGGAAGCCTTGAAACTGCCTGGTCGTCCAGAAGGATTCGACAATGTTCTGCGAATGGTTATGTCTGGAGAATTAGCAAATCCCTCCAGTGTTGTTTCAGCCTGTGAAAATTTCTGGAATGGCATTGTGAAATGGGCAACCGAGCATAACTACTCAATCCATTCTAAACGATTTCCATTCTGATTCGCATTTTAAACGTACTTATGATATAGGCTCTCCAAAGCTCGCTTTTATAAGGGTATAGGAATATCTCTTCGATCATAACTGGCACAAAAAAAGGTCAATCCTCTGGGATCGACCTTTTTTTGACTTTAGATCTTTAATTATTTTCTAATAGGCTGACCTGTAAGAGCTTGAACCTGTAACGGAGCTGTCAAGTATTTTGGAGCATTAGCTACGAACGCCTGAAAATGGCTGCTTGCATTGTGAGCCCCTACTGCTTCTTCATCTTTCCATTGTTCAACCATCATATATGTGTCATCCTGATCTGTATCCTTTAGGAGTTTATACGACACATTCCCTGCCTCCGCGCGGGATGACGCAATAAGTTCTTGTATGGACTCCAGAAATTCCGCTTCTACTTCACGGTTTACTTTCATTTCTGCATGAATAATAATCATAGTCATAACCTCACTTCCAATCCGCAATACGGTCAATAGGCAGACGAGTTGTTCTACGTGCCTCTTTAGCAGCTTTACCTACAGATATGAGCATAACCGGTACATAACGTTCCTTTTCCATACCAAATGCTTCCGCAATTCGGGATTTGTCATATCCACCAATCGGGTTTGTATCATATCCACGGGCACGAGCAGAAAGCATGAGCTGCATGGATACCAAGCCGCTATCAATAAGAATCATTTCGCGAAAAGCTTGTGCTGGTATACGTGCAAAAAGATCAGTATAGTTAGCCATCAGTTGATCTTTAATCTCTTGCGGCAAATAGCCTCTTTCCACAGCAGTACCCATAATTTCGTCAGCATTATCAAATGCGTTCATATCTCCGAAAACGGCAATGACTGCAGAGGAAGTTGTAACTTGCGTTTTGTTACCTGGTGCAAGCTCTTCAAGCGTCGCTTTACCTTCTGGGCTATCAACGACAAGAAATCTCCAAGGCTGAAGATTAACGGAAGATGGTGCCAAAGTTGCTTCTTCCAAAATCTCAGTCATTTCCTCACGGCTGATTTTAACCGCTGGATCGTACACACGCACAGAGCGACGGGAGGTAATTATTTCTTTATAATCATTGATTAGGGATGTTACAGTCATGATAGTCTCTCCTTTAATCTCTATAAGTTAATTGGTCTTACTAGATTCTTTCATCTGTTGAATCTGGCTGTTCAGCTTCTGCAGCACTTGAACAAACGCAAGTCGTTCTGATTCTGTAAGGTCTGCCTGCAGGGCCTCCATAAATCGATCTTTCTCCGCTCTAAACGTTGCTACTTTTCTCTTGCCTTCTTCGGTTAGCTGAACTAACGTAATCCGGTTGTCATTCTCACATCTGGTTCGCAGAAGCATTCCTTCCGCTTCCAACTGCTGAACATGCCGGGTCACCGCAGCAGGATCAATAGACACTGCCTTCTGCAGATCCGATTGGCTAATTTGGCCCCCCGTCAGTTTGCATAGGAGTTCGAGCCGATTGGGACTAACTCCAGCACAACGTTCAAACCGGGTCGCTATATGCTTGTTTAAATGCATTAGCAAGTACAGCAGGTCTTCTGTATGACATGTAGAGATGATAAATACCTCCTTCAATTCATTGACTCGTCAATAATTGATGGGTCAATCATATATCTTTATTTACAGAAAATCAAGTCCCCTTGCAGAAAATAAGACCGACAAAGATTCCGTTCAGGGAAGTTCATCGGTCTATTCAGTAATTTTAATTACTTAGCTTCTACACCTGGATGAGGTTCATTTCTTCGTGGATAAACACAAAGTCTTTATGACAGATCATCCCAATCTCTTACTGCCAGCGAAGTTCTGCAATGACCGGATAATGATCCGACGCGTCGTAAGGAATAACCCTGGCTGTGGCCAGTTCTGTCGGCATGTTTACAAAGATGTGATCGATCTCCTTACCATTTTCCATGGTAGGCAGGTTGTTCTGAAGCGTGACTTTTGTCCATCGGGCGTTCAACCGTTTCATGAAAGGATCGTCCATCTCCATATTAAAGTCCCCGGCCAGGATCGTCGGTTGTTCCAGTTTCTCTAAAGCATTCCAAAGAATTGGGTTCTGTTTTATCCGTTCTTTCATATGTACCCCCAAATGGGTATTTACTACTGTAACCACGTCTTCATTGATTTGCAGTTTTACCATTAAGATGCTCCTTCTCTCTTTAGACCCGCCAATATACTGAATTTCTTTTGAAATTATCGGATAGTGGCTTAAAATAGCGTTTCCATATTGAAAAATAATGAGATTAACGCTAGAAGAGAAACAAGCGTGCATCCCGAGCTGTTTAGCCAGCCTTTTCAGCTGATCTCGAAAGCCGCTTCGGGGCAGAAAACGGTCCACCCCTTGCAATGCAACAATATCCGGTTGGACTTTTGTGATCACTTCCGCTATGCGGCTCAAACTTGCTTTCCCATCTAATCCTTTTCCGTGCCGTATGCTGTAGGACATCACTTTCAGATTGATGTTGTTATCCATATGAATCACCTTTTCCATTTTATCTATCTAACCTTCGTGTAGTTTACAATGGATATAAAAGTTAATGATCAGATGAAGCGATGAAATCTAACAGCAGGCTTAGCCCTGGAACCCTTTGTTATTTTTTCACAAAATGTGAATATTCATAAGTTCCAATTAATGTTAATAACGCTATATTTAAACTACTATCCTTTTACCCTAAATAAGAACGGAAACTGATCGTGAATATTCTTACAACAACAGAATCAACCTTTTCAACAAACATATCCAGGGGCATCATGCAGCGGTCGCTATTTGCCATTAAATAAGGCCGGATAGCATACTCTGATGTATGTCGTTTTATAATTTCATACTCATATCTCGAAGAATCCCATCTTGATGGCACGAAAATTGCTTATTATCCCTATAAGGAAATGACGACACAACATTTTCGAAAGGGATGAGATGATGATGTTAAGAATTGAACGGGACAAGAATGGAGAGGTCAACGTGCCCTCCCATGCATACTACGGTGTGGAGACGATGCGCGCTGCCGGAGAATATCCCACTGTGAACGCTCGTGTCCATAGCGAATTTATTAAGGCTTTGGCTTCCGTCAAAAGCGCTACCGTACGTGCAGGCATAGAGCATAGCATCGTGCCGGAGCGAATCGGAAATCTCATTATGAAGGCGACGGATGAAATCATGGATGGAAAGCATTCGGAGCAATTTATTACAGATTATATCCATGGTTCTTCAAGCAATATCCTGAATGTGAATATGAACGAGGTCCTTGCCAACCGGGCACTGGAGCTGATGCTTGAGGATAAAGGAAACTATGCGGTGGTTGATCCAGACATTCACGTGAACGGCCCTCATACAGCCGATTGGATCATTTCGACTACGCTAAATGTCGCCGCCCATCAATCTTCGCACAAGTTAATCACAGCCATCGAGGGATTAAAGTATCGATTATGGATGGCAAAAGAACTTCTCGAGGGACAACGTCCGGCCGATTCCGCGGATTCTGTTATGATGGTGTCGACACGACTGATCCGTTTTTTCAGGGAATCCGCGAAGCAGCTGCAGCTCGATGCGACGGCGCTCACGGAAGCCGCCTCCCGATTAAAGAGCATCCGGATCGCTTCCGCACCGGATGCTGCCATGCCCCATTCGTATTGCGAATTAACGGAGAGAACCGTCTCTTACTTAAGGCAAATTACTCGTACTGATTATTTTGCAGCAAGTCACTACCAAGATTCTTCTTCCGTCAGCAAAAGCGCCTATGCAGACCTTTCATCGGTTCTGAAAACATTGGCTGTTAATCTGTTCAAGCTATGCTGCGATATTCGGAACGCCTTTATGAGTGAGAAGGATATGAATCCGCCGAACCGCATTTACTATGAATCGGCTGGATTTTTGCATCAGGTCTGTATGCAGGTTATTGGATATGACCATATCATCAATCTCGCCGAGGAAGCCGGGATGCCTGATGACGACACCGTTCCTCCGGTAATCCTCTACCATTTAATGGAGTCGCTTGACATTATGATGAAGGGAATCGGATCGTTTGCAAGTTCGCTGACACGAGAGCAGAATGATGCCGATACAACAGCCGACTGAAGGAAAATAACGCACCGCCTCAGGAGTATTGAAAATCGAATAGGCGGCTACTAATAGTTGAGTAGCCGCCCTTCCACACCACCGTACGTAAGTTCGGTATACGGCGGTTCAATCGCTTAAGCGCAAGTTACGCATGCGCTCGTACTGCGCAGGAAAGTCATAATATCCTGCCTGTGCGAGCTTTTTATTTGTAATCGAACGCTGTAATATCGCGCTTACGGCTATATATATAGATTTTCATCTCCGAGTTATCGCCCATGCTTGGCGGAACCAAGTAAGGGTGTCTCGGAAACCTATCCGAGACACCCTTTTCTATCTGCGCTTGCGGAATGAGGAGGGCATAATCTGCATTTGTTCCCGATACTTCGCAACCGTTCTGCGAGACAGCCGGATTCCCTCCGCTCGCAGCATATCCGCCATATACTGGTCCGAATAGGGAATGTTTTTATTTTCGGCGTCGATAAGCTCCTTGATTCGGGCTTTAACACTCCGGGAGGATACACCGCTACCGCCCGTCGTCGATAGTCTAGCGGAGAAAAAATATTTCAGAGGGAGCACACCATGCGGCGTAAGTACGAATTTACCGTTCACCGCCCGGCTAACGGTCGATTCATGCAGGTCCAGTTTGGTGGATATCGTATTCATCTTCATCGGTGCAATTCCCTTAATTCCTTCAAGCAGAAACTGTCGCTGCTCCTCCATAATGGCATTGACGACCCTCATCAGCGTCCGGTTCCTCTTCTCCAAGCTCCGAACCAGCCAACGGGCAGATCGGACGCAGCTGCTCAAATACGAAGTGGCTTCGGCTGATCCCCGCAACTTAACCCATTCTCGGGAGGAGTTGTTAATGGAGAGCTTGGGGAGATTTTCCGGATGGATCGACACTATGAAGCCACCCTCATAGTATTCGACGATCGCATCCGGAACGATATACTCTGGCTCTAACGAGGCATACGCCAGCCCCGGACGAGGATTTAATCCGCGAATATATTCCGATGCCGTCCTTGCCGTCTCCAAGGGTATGTTCAAAGCCATTGCGATCTTCTCCAGCTTCCCGTATGCCAGCTCCGACATATACCGGTCTGCGACTTCATACGCATACGGAGCGGCCGCCGGATCTCTAATAATCTGCAGCAGCAGGCATTCACTCAAATCTCTGCAGCCGACACCGGCAGGCTCTAACGATTGCAATGCCTCATGGGCGGTCCGAATAAGCTCTTCTGATACGTCAAGCTTCCTTCTGATTTCGGTGATCGGGATATCCAGATATCCGTCATCCCTTAGATTCCCCGCCATAAATGCCGCAATTCGGTATACCTCCCTTGGCAAGGGGAGCATACGCAGTTGGCTCCTAAGCCTTGACTCCAACGTGTCCTGCGACTGCCTTGCGTTCCATAATGGGTCCATCTCGTACCCAGTGCTGATTGTGGCCCTTCTCCTGTAGCCATAAGCGTCGTAATCCCGTCTGAATTCGAGTTCAAGGACCGGGTTTTCAGCTTCCTGCTCCTGTAAATACCGGACCAGGTCTTCGGCGGACATGGTTAATATATGAATCGATTGCTTTAGTTCAGGAGTTATTGCCAGCTTCGTGCTTTGGTCTTGCACTAATTGATAGCTCAGCAACAGATTCTCCTCCTCCCGCAGGCTCTCTTCAATGAATATACTGTTCCCTCTTGACTATACTCAAAAACATTCGAAATGAACATCATGATTTCGTGTCTAATATTTTAGACTATATATGTTGAGCGTTTTGATGTTCATCCTGCTAGAAGCGCTCAGCTACCAGCTTTGCCTGCGTAAACAACAGCAAATAATCCCGACCGCCGGCTTTTGAATCCGTGCCTGACATATTAAATCCGCCGAACGGATGCGTTCCGACCAAGGCGCCAGTGCATTTGCGATTGAAATACAGATTGCCAACGAAAAGTTCGCGTCTTGCCTTCTCCAGATTCGGCCCGCTACGAGAAATGACGGCACCGGTCAAGCCATAATCCGTATTGTTGGCATACGCCACCGCCTCATCAAAGGTTTTCGCCTTCGTGAATGTAACTACCGGACCGAATATTTCTTCCCGCGAAATCCGGGCATTCGGGTCTACATCCGCGAAAATCGTCGGTTTGATGAAGAATCCGTTCGGATCTCCTGTGCCGCCACCAAGGACCAAGCGTCCTTCCTGTTTTCCGATTTCGATATACTCCTGGATTTTGAGGTATGCCTTTTCATCAATAACAGGACCTACATCGGTTGCGGCGGCTGCCGGGACACCCATTACCAGCTGACTTGCCCGCTCCACTACACGCTGCAGCACGATGTCGTAGACTTTCTCATGGACGATAGCCCTGGAACAAGCCGAACACTTCTGCCCGGAGAAACCGAAGGCGGACAGCGTTATGGCGTCCACCGCCAGATCGAGGTCTGCATCCTGATCAACGATGATCGCATCTTTGCCGCCCATTTCCGCAATGACACGTTTGATCCATTTTTGCCCAGGCTGCGTCTTGGCTGCCCGTTCATTGATGCGGAGTCCAACATCGCGGGAGCCTGTAAAGCTGACGAAACGGGTCAGTGGGTGGTCAACAAGGTAATCGCCGACCTCTCCACCCGGTCCAGGAACGAAGTTGACGACGCCTGACGGCAACCCCACCTCTTTGAGCAGTGCCATAAATTTGGCAGCGATGACAGGTGTTGGACTGGCCGGTTTAAGGACGACGGTATTCCCGGATACAACGGCAGCCATCGTCATGCCTGCCATAATGGCCAATGGAAAGTTCCATGGCGGAATGATGATACCGACGCCTAAAGGCAGATAATACAGCTCATTCTCTTCTTCCTGGCTAACCGTTAATGGCTGCGGCTGGCTAAGTCGCTGTATCTCGCGTCCATAGAACTCCAGGAAATCGATCGCCTCCGCCGTTTCAACATCCGCTTCTACCCGGGTCTTCCCAGCCTCAAATGTCATCAAGGCGGAAAACTCATGTCTGCGCCGGCGCAAAATAGCTGCTGCCCGGAATAAATAACGTGCACGCTCATTCGGATCAGTCCGCTTCCAAGTCTCAAATGCAGCTGCAGCCGCCTGCATTGCCTGCTCCGCATATTGTATATTCGCCTGAGATACGATACCGACCACCTGAGCTTTATTCGCAGGGTTAATGGAGACGGCTTTGTGCTCAGTCATGATGCGCTCACCTCCGATGATTAGCGGATACTCTTTGCCAAGTCCTGCCTCCGTCTGCTCAAGTACACGGTCATATTCCGCATTGTTACGCTCATCCTTAAAGTTAACAAACGACTCGTTCCTGAATTCAGTTCTCATAATTATTACCCACCCTTTTCGTGTGATTTGGGTAGAATCGTCAAAATTCTATTCCACCGGTCCTCTTGAATAATAAGCAATTATCGTGCCAACTGTGCTTGTTTCTTTCGACTGGAACGATTTTTGCTTGCAGTTAAACCTGGTAAAGATTCATTGCACGAGCAATGACAGCCTGAAAGGAGAAATCAACCGTGGATAGTACTGAACTCTATCGAAAAGTATTATTATCAGTTTCCGGCAATAAACTGGTCGAGCATCTTGCCCTTCGGTACGGCCGTAAATTAGCATCTAAATTCATTGCAGGTAACAGCTTGAAGGAAGCGTTGGATGAAATTGAGAGGTTGAACGAGAAAGGGATCATCGTCACATTGGATCATCTGGGGGAGGGGATCACACAGTTATCGGAAGCTGCAGGCTACAGAGAGGAATATATACGCTTAATTAATGGGATCGCCATGCGGAAGGTGAACTCCAACGTATCACTGAAGCCAACGCAGATGGGCTTGGCCCTTGATCCGGAAGCATGCTATAGCAACATTCGGGACATCGTCATCCAAGCTGAACAAGATAACAATTTTGTACGGATCGATATGGAGGATTCCCCCTTTAAACAAGCGACAATCGATATCGTTCTTCGCCTTCACGGGGAGGGATTAACCAATGTCGGGACTGTGATCCAAGCCTACTTGCTGCGTTCACGCGAAGATGTGAAGCGATTGATTGAAGCTGGTGTAAACCTCCGTCTCGTAAAAGGAGCGTACAAGGAGCCGGCATCCGTTGCCTATCAGCAAATGAGCGAAGTCATCGATAACTTCAAAGACCTCATTCAAATGCACCTTGACCAAGGCGTGTACACCGCCATTGCCTCGCATGATGATCGCATCATCGATTGGGTCAAGGGATATGCTCTTAAGAATGGCATCCCGAACGATGCCTACGAATTCCAGATGTTGTACGGCCTGCGAATGAACGACCAGGCGCAATTGGCGAAGGAAGGCTACCGAATCCGCTGCTATATGCCCTACGGCAGCATGTGGTACCCGTACTACACCCGACGGCTGGCTGAAAAGCCTGCTAATCTATGGATGGTCGTCAAAAATATGTTTAAATGATTTACACCGGAAAACAGGCCCGGTATAATGGCCCTAGTACCAAATTGTAAGCATTTACATTTCCCATAAAATAGGGGGCAATCGAATGAAGCATCTATTGCCGGCCGTGGAGCATTTCATCCGCACGGACTGCATAATTGTAGATCTGACCGACCTTGTAGCCATCCGGGGTGCACGGATGGCCGCCGAGTTCACCCCTGTTTTTGTCAGGGATGAGTCCGGTCAATATGCACTGCTGCCTGTATCGGCAGCCGAAACCATTCTGAATGTTCAAGATATCCTGATCAACGTCAAGACAGTAAACACAGATGATCCGGTAACGAAAGTCTCTGCTGCCTTCAACTCTTGTTCATTGGCGATCGTTCTTAACGACGGCAAGGCTGTCGGTTACCTTTCCGCACAAGATGTTATGGATACGGTGGTGCAGGCTCACCGGGTGCTGGAGGCTTATTTTGCAACAACGCTGGATACCTTGGACCCGGACGTTGCCATTACGCTGATTGACGAGGAAGGATGTGTAGCCGTCTGGACGTCAGGAGCGGAGCATATATTCTCCATTCCGAAAGACGATATCATCGGCAAGCCTGCTTCGGATTTCTTTCCCGTCGATCGTCTGCAGTCTCTTCGCACGCTCGAAACCGGCCAGCCCGCCCATAAAATGCAGCATCGGCCGCGGCACGACCTGTTCGTCCTAATTAATTCGAATCCGGTTACTCTCGAGGATCGGATTATTGGCGCCGTTGCGGCGGAATCAGACCTGACCACCCAAATGCGGCTGCATCAAGAGCTGCTGCAGATGACAAGCAAGGTCCATCATCTTCAGAAGGAAGTGGCCCTGCTGAACCCTGCGGCAGACCCATTTCAGCATATCAAGGGAACGAGCCGCGCGATTAAACACAGTATCGAAACGATCAAGAAGATCAGTTCGACAAAAGCGACGGTGCTTATCCTGGGTGAGAGCGGTACCGGAAAAGAATTATTCGCGAAGGCGATCCACGAGTCCCGCGAGTCGATGAACGCCCCCTTCATTGCAATCAATTGCGGAGCCATACCAGCCGCACTGTTCGAGAGCGAATTATTTGGCTACGAACGGGGCGCTTTCTCAGGTGCAGACCCGAAAGGGAAGAAAGGGAAGATCGAACTGGCCCGCGGCGGCACCCTATTCCTTGACGAGATCGGAGAAATGCCTCTTGATCTTCAGGTCAAGCTGCTGCGCGTGCTCCAAGAACGGAGTTACTTCCCGGTCGGCGGCACGAAGTTGCTGCAGGCCGACTGCCGGATTATCGCGGCCACAAACCGTGATTTGAAGCGGATGATTGATGACGGTAGCTTTCGCGAGGACCTATATTACCGGCTAAACGTCGTAACTTTGGAGGTTCCCCCCTTACGCGCCCGCAAAGAAGATATTTACGAGCTTACACAGTCCTTTCTTCACGAATTCTCGCTCGTTTATGGCCGCCATATCCATTCGTTTACGCCGGAGGTATTCGAGGATTTGCTTCATTACGATTGGCCTGGCAACATCCGCGAGCTGCGCAACACCATTGAGCGCCTCGTCATCTTCTCTACCGAAGGAGAGATTCGGCGCGAATATTTGCCAGACCATATTTATTCCGGCGATAAGAGTCCGCAGCCGGGAGAGGATGTTGGTGCAAGCACCGCACCCATCAACGGTGCTACATACCAGGCTAGGCTTGACGAGTACGAGCGGAACCTAATGCGTGAGGCGCTTGAAGCGGTCAACGGGAACAAGTACACGCTGGCGAAGCAGCTCGGCATTTCGCGGGCTACGCTCTACAATAAGCTCAAACGGCTGAAACTGTGAAATTAGCTTGGATGGACGAATGTCTAATATTTTGGACACTTCAATTTTGAATGTCTAAAATTGCATACATAATGGAATTATCAGCCAATTATGAATCATACACGCTTGTACCTTGCTTTTCTCACGGACTTCCATCGTATTGATCTGTTCATTATTTTCCAAAAACGAAAGGCAGCTGATCGTTTGATCAGCCGCCTCTTTATCATGGTTCAACTACCGTATTCAGTTAGCTAAATAAACTCTATTTCTCTAGCTTGTCATTGTTTGTTATTTCAACCTCTGACAGGCTAATCACGGATCTCAAGCTTTCGTTTCTGTAATCCATACAAACCGGCAGCAGCAATCGCTATAAAAATTGCGCTGGATGCCACGCCGAGTTGCAAGCCGTACCGGTTCGACCACCACATCTCCGACGATGGGATCGATAATCTGTCCAGATGAAAAAAGCAGCTTCTTATTTCATGTCCTTCCAGCTTTTGAAATCGTGAATGGCGAAGCCGGCATAGCTTGTGTAGTGCGCCAATTGATTATGGGCGGACTGCAACTCTTTTTCCATCACTTCGCTGCTCATGGAATAGAATGAGACCCGCGGCCCCTCTTTGCTTTCGAGCGTTTCTACAGCAACAACAACTTTCTTCTTCAACGTGGAGGCTTCTCTCAGTATGGCCTGCGCATTCTTCACAATTCCATTGTTGCCTAACGCATAATTCCGATAATTCATGATGACTAGGCAATCGAACTTCTCTAGCATCCATGCGCTCATACTGTAATCCTTCCCCGGTACATTAATCGTATTTAGCCAAAACGGAACGTCGATCGCAATGTTCAAGCCGCTCCCTTTGGTTTCTTTCTCGATCAGTCTCAAATTGTCCATCCAGCTTTCAAGAATCGTCTTATTGTCCTTCGTCCATTCACTTAGCGCATAAGGTTCAATATCGAAATGCAATCCCGAAAAGCTTGCTTCCGGGCCAACAGCGGCGTTATAGGCTTTAACCCACGCTATAAATTTTTGAATATCCTCCTGCTTAGACCTATAGGCCCATTCGGGACGACCCTCAAGTGCCTCCACTTGAATTCCTTCGCTCTTCGCTTTTCGAATAAAACCCTCATATATTGCTGGATCTATGTCTCTATCAACCTGAAGGTAAATATCCGTTAACCCTCTTATTCTTGCAAAACTTATAATTTTATCTTGATCCTGTTTCAGGATGTTGCTATCCCATATCCATGTTCCTTTCGGAGCACGAGCCACTGAGGTCATGACGCTCACCAGATTGAGAGAAGGCTGCCAATCCACAATTGCATGCAAGGCTTCACTAATAAAGCGAAGCGGAACCATCGTGCGACCGTTTTTGAGCACCGCCGACCCTTCAAAATCTACTCTTTTTCCATTCACCAGTGCATGATTATCGCCAATCATCAATATAATGATGTCACGGTTAAGCAAGATCGTGATTTGTTTTAATTTTCCGCTCCATTTCGTAGTAGCTCCGAGCTTGTCGGATACAAAAGCAAGTGGAACCATCGTAAGGTTGGTTTTTTGATCGACGTATGGGTGTTCATCTGGAAATTGTACTTCACGGCCATCCACGGATACTCGGACTTCAGAAGCGTAGGTAGCGGGGGTAAACGCAGCTAAACATAGCATGATAGCTAACGTGCATACTAGCAATTTTCTCATGTGTGACTTCCTCATCTTATTTTTTTATTTTCCTTACTGTGCATGCAATGTTCGACTATGAGATTATAAGGTATGTAATAATTGGTAACAAGAACAACAACGGAACGAAGCGTCGTTGTTCTTCTGATACTTCCAAGTTATATATGGAATTTCGGTTTCCAGCGTTATTTTTTGAGCGTAATCCTACAGGTCTTCTATCCTTGATCCAGTATCGTTTTACGCCGAGAGCCGCATTTCACTTAAAATTTATTGTGTGAACATCAAGAGCTTCTATAGCTGCTTCAATAGAAGCAATGCGTCTTTCAAGTAACGTCTTTTGAGGACTACCTTCTTTAGCGTTTTCATGCTGTTTTTCTACAGATGGAAGAATACCAATTATAACCTTTCGGGCTTCAAGGATGTTTTCCTTTTCGTATGAAAAATCTGCTCCATGCCAAGCATTTTCCAGACTATCTAAGGCGATTTTCACTGCATCCAGTCGTTTCTTAACGAGGGTTGCGTTTGATCCTTTCTCAATCATATTCTTGTAGGCATTTTCGAGTTTGCTTAAAGTTGACTGCATCGATTTTATCAACAATGTTTGGCGTTCTGGACTAACAGCTTTCATTTTTCTCACTCCTCACTCCCTTATGTATTGTACTCAACGTAAGGTGCTGATCCCATAGGTCGCTGCACCCAACTCGTGAGCAGTTACATGCGTCACAGCCAGGGCCTGCCCGGCGAGCCTGTGCTGCGTTGCTTCAACGGCGGCCTTACTTGATTGAGTTCAATCACTCGACAATGGCGGTCTTCATTTGGTTGTGTTTGCTCGAAATAATGTAGCTCATGTTGTGCGCAATCGACTGCCTATATCGTAAGAAGAGGATAATCTGAATCTGCCAATGTACCGCCCGACTCATAATGACGAAGCTAGGGGCTTCCATTACAATCCGCTTCCTTTCGATTCCAATATAAGTGTACAACATTTATGCAAGTGCAAAGATAAAACTGACATTCCCTTCATTTCCCTAATATCAATATAAAAAGATTATCAAAGTACTTTAATGTTTTCTCTAAAGATTGTTTGAATCATATGAGGTATAGTGTCCTTTAGCTAAATAATCTGTTGATGTTATTCAATTAGAAGCTCTTGTCATCGAGTCACGACAAGAACTTATATACTTAAAAGAAAAAAGCCGCATAGAATGCGACTTACACAGTTTTCATGTTCTTGTCGTCCGACAATTCAGTGTTGGAATTGGAAATTCTGTTACATCACCTTCGGTGTCTATTCATTTCCGTAAACCAAATCGCACCTGCCCGATCTTCCGTCATGCCGAAAGGCGCTATTGGCTTGATACTCGGTAAACCGCAAGTCCCGATCCGATCCGATTGCCCCGTTGTTCCGTTATTCTGATTCCTTAATCCGTCGAATCCCTCGCGCGATTTGTTCCCTCTCATGCTCGCTCAGCGAATATAGTACAGGTGCCCTAGGAATGTCGAACTTCAGATGAGAATGAGGGATTTCCGTCAATAGAGTTCCAATAGGTTGTTGACCATTCTTACTACGAATAACGTTCCAGAAAATTCTAGACCTATTTTCCTCGGTTCCCCATTTTTCAAGCGAATTGCGAAATAGCAAACATTTCCCGATGACAAAATCATGCTCCTTGAGGGGCTCCGTTGCCTCGAAACCTGCATCTTCAAGGCTATCAAAGATTACGGGCATCAACTGGTCCAAATAAACCCCATAGGCAGCATCCTCGATTTCACAAAAAGCGATTGTTAACTCATCAAGCATCGAATCGTATAGTGTTTTCCATACCGATTCGATATATTGATTGCCTGCCCCGCCAATCTCCTCAATGGTCATGTCGTAACGGAATACTGGTTTTACAGTCATATATACTCCTCCTTGAATTGGATTATCTCCATCATATAACATGTAAGCCAATTGGAAGGTTAGAGGATAAATTTGAAGGAAATCAATAAATAATCAAGAATAACATTACAAGTGTTTTAATGTTGTGCATTGTTCACGAAGGTGGGATAACATGGGCTTTCGACCCAAAAAACTGGCTGAAAAATACGGGTTAAGCAGCAGCACCCTGCGGAACTACGAAGCGAAGGGGCTGATACCTCCTGCAGTTCGATCTTCAAATGGATATCGTATGTATACCGAACGGCATGAAGCTTATCTGGCATGTATTCAAGCCATGGCTGCCGGATTTGGTATGGAAGTAACGAGCGAGGTAATGCATTGTCTTGGGCGAAATGAGTTGAATGACGCATTGTGGATCATCAGGGATCGGGAGGTCATGCTGCATCGGGAAAAAGCAAGTTTAGATCAACTGGTAAGGGAATTGAAATCGTATTCTGAAGGTAGTCAAGCTTACGACTTTAACCAACATTTCAGCATCCACGAGGTTTCCAGCCGGACAGGGGCTCCTAAATCGGCAATCCGTTACTGGGAGCAAAGCGGCCTGTTTACGGCTAAGCGAGACCCTGATAACGATTACCGTCTTTATAATGAAGCACACCTATTTAAAATTAGGATGTTTCAGGTACTGCAGAGCGCTGTATATTCCGAGGAAACCGTGAACTTAAAACAATCCATTGCACGCTTAGATCTAGAGAACATCGAGCATGCGATGAAGCTATCTGAAAGTATCCAGGCTTACCTGCACAAAACGATCAAACTCCAGATGCGAGCGCACTATTTTCTATATCGCTTAATTAAAGACCCATTGTAGTGTATAGATTAATAAACATCGAACTATTCAAAAGAAGCCATGGTAACAGCGTAGGATTAACGCTGTTACCATGGCTTTTATTTATTTGGAACTATAAGTTATCCGTATCATGGCGCGAGGAGTATTTGTCATGAAAGACCTTGGTTCAAGGTCGAAATCAACGATAAACAAGCCGTTCGTTTTCGAATTCTCGCCAGTACATGCCGACAAGCTCCAGATAGGAATAGCTCGCCTCCTGCCATCCTTGGCGGACCTGATCCAGCCACCACTGCATCACTTTTATCCAGTTTTCGAACGCTTTCTCTTTGCCGTCGAATGTTGCGGACACTTTGGTTATTTATTTCGCTTTGTCAGCAATAAATTGGGCGTCCGCCCAATCGGCGTGATCATTGCCATTTCCATCGCCGGCATCGGTAACGATTAACTTCAATTGTTTCCTTCCACTAACATCAACATCAATAAACTTGGCCGGAGTGTCTCTTTTCATCGTCCCACTGTCAAACAATTTCTCACCGTCGGCCCATACTTGAAAAGCTACGGATCCGACATCGTTTCTGTTTGCCTCCTGGTCAAGGCCTACATAGCATTGAAAGCGATCATACCCTTTCCCAGCAATGTCGTAAATGATTTCTGAATTAGCATGCGTTCCAATTCCTCTATCATAAGTGACAACGCCCGAATCACTTAACAATTCAATCGGGTTCCCTTCGACACTAGCATCTCGATGAATCGTTCCCCAGCCAGTCGTCGCGTATATCCACGGAATGTCGCTTAAATACAATTGTGGAGTGATATTAAAATGAATCTTATACGTTTGCGTCACGGATCCATCTGCCGAGGTGACGGTAATCACGGTGGTACCCGGAAGTTGTTCAGCCGGTAACATATCTACCATGACATCGTTATTGGCCGGAATGACTTCCACCGTGGGTACATCCGATATCGTGCCTTCCAAAAATGTCATGTAGTAATCTTTGGTTACGTGATCAAAACTTGAGAAGGACTCCCCGTTGATCTTGATGTCATCTATTAACACCTCTTTCAACAGCTTAGCTCCCGCCCAATCAGCATGAGTCGCACCATTGCCTACCCCACCGTCCGTTACTTCCAACGTAAGAACATCAACATTGGAAACATCAACATTGACATGCTGGGTATCCGTCTCACTTTTCATTACGCCGCTATCATAGAGCTTTTGCCCGTCTCCCCACACTCGAAAGACGACAGAGCCCCCCTGAGTCTCACTGTCTAGTCCAATATCCGTGATAAACCTTGAAAAGTTTTTACCGATATAAAATGAAGCTTTAGAGTATGCATGAACGCCCAATCCTTTTTCATACCCTTTACCGTTCAGGGTGATCATATTGCCATCTCCTTGACCACTCCCGCCAACACTTGTATCCCTTTCAGCGGGACCCCAGCCGTTTGAAACGTTGCCGAAAAATGGCATGTCGCTTAGAAATGTATCTTCCGCCTTAGGGGCGGACGGGACTTGCACGGAAAATTCTGAGCGTACATGCCCCTGAATTTCCCCACCAGAAACGAACGCGGCATCCGCTGTAAGATGACTCCAGCCAGCCTCAGCGTCTTGAGGCACCGTCACCTTCCAACTCACCTTAACGGAATTGTTTATGCCTTCAGGTGGCATGGTTTGAAATGTGTTGTCCGAAGCGGGGATTACTGTCCATCCTTCCGGTACATTTAGATTGAGATCCAGGTTATGAACAGCCACTCTTCCATAATTGGTCAGCGTTGTTATGATCGTTGTGGTTTCACCTGGGGCTATAACAGAAGGACCGTCAAACGATATACCAACAGCCGCAGGCACCCCGTTCGGTGTTCCCGGTGTAACACGGTAGGTGACCGCTGAAAATGGTTTAACATCGGAAACGATTTTGCTGGCATAACTCATTGTTTGGCCAGTCCAATCGTCTTCAGCCAAATAAACTGAAGCAGGTTTAAAACCTAATTTTTCCGGTTCAGCACTGATTGTTGTCGCTGCAGTAGTTCGGTTGACCAATGTCATCATTTTGCTTCCGTCAGACAGCGATTTGACCCAAATTTCTTTGCCGTCATTATCGATAACTCGCTTAAATCCGTCAGTTGAAACCTCATTTCTCGTTTCCGGACTGACGCGATACATCATAATTCCGTGAGACGGAACAGAAGCGCTGATTTTGTCTGTGGTCGTAGTCGTTTCATGTGCCCAGAGATTCCGAACCGTATAGGTCTTATTGTCGACTGAGGTTGGTATGCCCAATTGACTTAGACTTATCTCCATATTTGACGCACCATCGGTTGAGTTGAAGAACAACACGGCTTTGTCCCCATTGGCCATCGGTTTCAACAATACATAAGTACCGTCGTTTGGCATCTTGATGGGACGTCCTTGTATTCCGATCGGATCCTGATTCACCGCAGTCACTTCGCGATTGGCGTAAATATCTAAAATTTCTTGGGAGGCATTCAGTAAATCGGTACCCGAGAGCAATGGCGCAGCCATTATGGACCAAAGACTAAATTCGGTACGATATTCTTCTAAACTCATGCCCCCGTTACCGACTTCCAGCATATCGGGATCATTCCAATAACCCGGACCAGCATACGGATACAGTTCAACAGTCTTAAGGAAATGGACTAACATCCGTAGATACGTATCACTAATATCACCTGTTGTCCGCCACAGATTGCCCACCTGCTTGCCCCATATCCACGGATCATCGGTTCCCCCAACACTCATACTGAAAACAATGTCCCGTCCTGTATCCGCAAGCGCATCGCGCATCTTCGAATAGCGTTCCTGTATCGGTTGCCCCAGAGGGTCGCCACAATTATCATACTTTAGATAGTCGATTCCCCACTCGGCAAAACTTTGGGCATCTTTCTTTTCATAATTGAGACTCCCCGGATAATTGGCACAAGTCGTGGTACCTGCGCTTGCGTAAATACCAATTTTCAGACCGAGAGAGTGAACATAATCGGCGACTTCCTTCATCCCGTTTGGAAACTTTTCCGGATCGGGAACTAAATTGCCGTTTGCATCGCGTTGATTAAGCATCCAACAATCATCGATGTTGACGTATTCATAGCCCGCTTCTTTCATCCCGGAATCAACGATCTTTTTAGCCGTTTTCTTCACGAGATCGGCATTAACGTCACAATGAAAGGCGTTCCAACCATTCCAGCCCATCGGAGGCGTTTTTGCAAGCCCATTGTCAAGCGCATAGGCTTGTGATTGATTGAATCCTAACAAACCAATGACCAGTGTAAACAAAAACAAAAGCGTTACCAACGACTTTTGAAACCGAGGTTTGTTCATTGACATATCATCCTTTCTTTTATTTTATTCTCGTATGGAACTCTAGATCTTTGATCCCTCCTTTCGCGGCATCCGGCACAAACCATTTGGAGAACACTTTCGTAACGGCCATGCTGAAAACGCTTCCGCATGGACTTATGATAAAGGGGGATTTACAGGAGAGCAAGCAGCATAATTTGATGTATTGTACTATTTTTTTCGTATGCTATATGAGACGTATTGTCCATGAAAATCGCAAAAAAATAGAAAATGATACACGAAAAAAAGGCCATATCCGAACTGGACATGGCCTATAAGAACCTATATCATTCCCACGTTTCTTTTCTTCATACGTTGTATACCGCATGCTATTTGCATCACGCTGCAACAGAATTTGTCATGAAATGCCTTGGTCCAAGGCCGAAATCAACGAAAACAAGCCGTTTGTTATCGAATTCTGCGCTTGCCCGAGAAATAATCATCATTCACTGTGGCTTGTATTCAAATGTAAACTTCACGGGAGTCGACATACCGTCCATTGAGAGATAGGCAACGTTGGTTCCTTTTAGAAAACCGGTAAGCTTGATCGTGAATTGGAAACTTCCCGTTACTGTACTTGTCGTCTGGCCTTCATACCGAACATTCCCTTTCGAATCGAGCACTTTCAAATTCACTTCGGACTGACTGCTTCCATCCATGACCAGACCATCAATCGTCAATTTTCCTGCGCCGACATCTGCTACAGCTCTTACGCCGTCGATCGGGGTTACCCCGTCGCCTCCCGCCAGGTTGTACACGCCAAACTCATAGAAGGAGTAACCATAATCCGTATTTCTTTCAAGCCCTTGAAATTTGACGTATCTGGCTTTGACCGGCTCAAAATGAACCGTTTCTTTTCCGTCACGTGCCGTAATCATTCCGTCATTGTCCTTGACCACACTGGTCCAATTCTGTTTATCGTCAGATACAAGAAGTTTGTAGGTTTTAGCACGCGCAAATTCCCAATGAATTCGTACGGTATCGAATTCCTTGGCTTCGCCAAGGTCGACCTGGAACCAGCTATTATTCGTGTAATCACTGGCCCATCTTGTCGCTGGGAATCCGTCCACCGCTTTTTCAGGTTGCAAATTCGGGCTGCCGCCTTCTACTGAAGAGGCTTCCGCCTTTTTATTTTGCGCCAAGTTTCCAATGAGGTAATAAACGTCTTCCTTCAGCGCGTTGTACGCCGTTTCTTTTATAACGCCATCTTTCAACAAAATATCAAGTTCCTCGTTAAATCCTTTCAGATATTTGTCAAACTGTGTCGCATCCGTTCCTTCGTAGCGTTTCATTAGCTCTAGATAATTGTTCAAAGAACGAGGCGCTTCGGCATTCGTAAATTGATTTTGTTCTACAAATCGGTTCACCAATGTTTTCATGCTGTCCGCGTTTGCACGGGCATCGATGATATAAGACGTTTTCTGCGACTTGCCGGCCGTTACGGTAATAACCAATTCATGTTTTCCGGGTGCACCCGACAGATTTATGGTTGTTCCAGCCGTATAAGGCTTGCCGTCAAACTGAGCCGTCACTTTCGTCACTCCATCGTCATCCTTTAACTGCCACGTAAACTGGAACGGCTCTGTTTCATTTACCACGGCACCACTTTGAAGAGGTTGTCCATTTATTTGCACGGCTGCCTCTGGCGGAGCCGCATTATTTATTTGATATGTTCCATTCACATATTGATACAACCAGTCATACAAAATGCGATTGGAAGGATCTTGGTTGACCGCCGCATTGTAAACGGCATTATTCCCTTGATAATAAGCTCTGAATCCGTTTTGCATCAGGCCTGTTTCAACGCCGCTGTTCAAGTAGTCGATAAATCGCTCACGGAACACGCCGTCAGTCAGCATCCGGTCATCAAACTCGACTTCATTGGTCATGCCGTATTGCTTCGCCAGGTTGGCGGCATCCTCCAGACGGTCGTAGCCCATGTCCTCGAAAAAATAGTTCGGCTGGAAGGCAGCGTTGTCAAAGCCAACGTCCTTCCACATAAACGCTTTGTATGCCAAAGAATGCGGAATCCAGAAAAATTTCAGGTCCATATCATGGACTTTGCCGCTTACTGCTTTAATCAAATCCGGGCCCGTATCGCTTGTGCTGATTTGTTCTTCCAGCCAGTACATGCCGACAAGCTCCAGATTGGAATAGTTCGCCTCCTGCCATCTTTGGCGGACCTGATCCAGCCACCACTGCATCGCTTTTATCCGGTTTTCTTGCGCTTTCTCTTTGCCGACAACCGAGTCTCTGAAGCTTTCGGATACCCCATCACCGTCAACGTCACCAAAGTCGTTTACGTATTCCCCCGGGTTCGGAATCATGAGCACAACCTTCATTTTATGATCAGGCTGATTCAGCTTGGATCCGACTTCCACTGTAGCCTCATTTAACTGCTGCATATCCCCTGCGGCTGCGAAGGTTTTATCCAAATACCAATTCCAGTCCTCCAGTATCGTTTGCCCGACACCGAAGTCACGGCCGGCAGGCGAAGCCAGTCCGAGATATAATATCCCGTCAAAAAGCCAGTCGACAGGCTCGCCATCTTTATTTACATAACTGATATTAGGGATGATCCGTTCCTTGTTCCAATCACCCAGACCATTTGGATATTGTCCGTTATAAAGCAGTCCGAGATTGCGGATGCCTCCAGTGGCTTCTCCCGGAGCCATAAACTGCGGATGCTCGGCAGGGACCTTTACTGATCCGTCAGCCTGTCCATCGGTACCCCGAATTTCGATCTCATCAATATATGACCATTGTGTTGGATGCATCGTAAAAGTGACTTTGACATAACGGGCATAAGCAAGCTTGCCGTTCGTATTCCCGCCTTTGATTCCATCCCGGCTGCCGTCCCATTCAAAGGTCTCCTGTCTTGGCGGACCTTCCCCCCAGAGCAGCTGGGTGGCGTTATGGGACAACAGTCCCCAATTTTCTTTATCGTCAGAGACATACATCGATACCGTCAAAGGTACGAGGATCGAGTTGGTGGGATAATCTTGGAAGAAGCGAGCTGTAATCTTTCCGATTGACTTTTCCTCTCCGAGATCGAAGACAACTTCCCTCGTTTTTCCACGCTGATGCCCTACCCATGCCGGGTCATTCATATCCAATGTGCCGTATTTTCCATCCGTAAGCTTGTACTCGCCGTCAGGACGCGACGCGTCTGGCTCCTCAGACCATTCATAAGGTAGGCCGGCCGCAAGATTGCGGAATTGCGTCTCTTCCACTGCCGAAGATGCTGCCACTTGGTTTGGACTCGGAGCTGATCCTGCCTGTTCCGCTGCTGGTTCCCCAGCATCCGTCGGTAGATCTGGTACGAACTGTAGATTTCCTGCCTCATTTCCTTCCGGCTGGCCTGCATCGCCTGCCTGTGCAATCATCACTTCCGGAACAGGCGTTTTCGCCTGGACCGCAGAAACCGGGGCCATCAGCAATACGGCTGCCATCAGGACGGTTCCCCATTTCTTATTCGAATTCATTTTGGTCAACTCCTTTTTTGTTCTCAACTGAAAGAAATGCCTGAAATCTTTACCGCATTGTGATGAATACCTGAATCGATCCCCCCTTTCAAGAAATCTGGCAAAAGCCTTTGTTGGAATCGCTTTCAAAAATAAAAAATTCATATACCCCATTTCCTTCTTCTTTGCTCGCGAACTTGTACGGCGTCCGGGGTACGCACTTCCCAACCCCCGACGCCGCGGATGTCCGCCATGGTTACTGCACGGCAAGTAATTCTGTTCTATTTGCCTTTGCCGAATAGTTCCACAATTTCAACAATTAAACTCCCGCTTCTTCCTTCTCATACATCTCTGTCAGCTTTATGCTTCTGCCTTGCTCCAAGCGAGATCGTTCGGAAGCGAACGCTATCAAATGGCTTTGCAAGGAAGCTGTAGCCGATGTGAGGCCTTGAGACGGGTTGCGGTCGAACTTATGTACATTTTTGAGGAAGGAGCCCACCATGCGCTCATCGCCTCCGCCGTGGCCGTCTCCCTGCACACTGCATTTAATTTCAATCTCTTCGCCCGTCGCATAGCGGTACAGCGTAAATGAGCCCTTATCCATGTCACCAATGATCTCTCCCTGCGTGCCCATAATCTGCACACGGCGGGTAGCGCTCTTGGTTAATCCCGACATAATAAAGTTAGCGTTGGCGCCGGTGGCAAATTCCATATTGACGACCTGATGGTCAACAACATTGTTATCGCAGCGATAGACACAGCGGCCGAACGGTCCTTCCTTAAGCGCCCGGATAATGCCTTCCTGTGATAAATCGTGCGTCATATAGCGCGCCCAATGATCGGCAGGTTGCTCCAAATACATTTTAATCGCCGAAAAGGCACATTCCCTCTCCGCTTCGCAACCATCGATGCAGCGGTCCGTTGCACCCTCGGGCGAGTTCTCGGCTTTAAAATGCAGCAATGAGCCAAAGGAGCTGACCGCTGTGCACGGCTCATCCATCAGCCAGGAGATGATATCCAGGTCATGGCAGGACTTGGCCAAAATCATCGGGCTTGTTTCCTCGGAATTGCGCCAATTGCCGCGTACGTAGCTATGAACCATATGGTGATAGCCTACGTTTTCGGTCAGTTGAATGGTCCCGATTGCGCCCAGTTCCCCATCCTCGATGCATTTCTTGATGCCCGACCAAAACGGGGAATAGCGAAGCACATGCGTGACCACCAGCAAACGCTTAAACTTAAGTGAAGCTTGCTCCAGTTCTATACATTCCTGCACATTCGGCGACATCGGCTTCTCCAGCATGACATGGTAGCCAAGCTCCAGCGCTTTCATTGCTGGGATATAATGCATCCGATCAAGCGTGGAGATGATCATCACGTCGGCTATTTTCCCCTGCTCGAATGCCTTTTCCCACGAATTGTAAACGTGTTCTTCAGTGATTTGATGAATCTCTGCAAAACGTTGTCTGCGTTCATCATCCGGCTCGGCTACGGCAACAAACTTCAGCTCATTCGGAAATTTCTCCGCATACGGTCCATAGATGTATCTTCCTCTACTGCCTGCGCCTAATAGTACAGCTGTTAATGTCTTCAATGTTCTTCCCCCTTGCCTATACAATTGCATCATAATTTCATTGTAAGGGGTGATTCCGCTCATCAAAATAGATCATTGCTTACATTCCATATACATTTATTGACCTTGCTGCATCGTTTCGGTGCGGGCCGTCCGAAAATCCTGCGGTGTCATATCATTTTGCTTTTTAAAGAAGCGGATAAAGGCAAGCGCTGAATTGTAGCCGAGCTTGGCGGCAATTTCATTGACCTTCATGGATGTATTGAGCAGCATGTCCTTTGCAATGACATTGCGGTAATCATTTACGTATTTAGAGAGTCCAATTCCTGTTATCTGCTTGTAAAGCCTTGATAGATAGGATGGATTCAAGCTGACATAATCCCCAAGAGCGGTTAGGGAAATATCACCCGCAATATGCTCCTCTATATACCGATGCACCTTATTGACGACCTCCGCCGGCAGCTCTGTTCCCCTAATCGCATTCCATTCAAAAAAGCAGTCCGCAACTTGCCAATAGTATGGAATGAGCTCCGTCCATGAAGCGGTCTCCTCCTGGCGGAACAGCATATCCAAATTAATCTGGGTATTCATATAGTCTCGCATATCTTTATTTTTGTGCAAATGCGCCAGAAATACCGCAGATAGGAAATGGTACAACTCAATCTTGCGCTCATAAGGAGTATCCGGATCGTTCCAGATGTCTGTCAATTCAACAAATAGATGATTAAACTGCTCACGGTGATTATTTTCAAGACAGCTCATCAGCAGCTGTACGCGAGCGTGTAAAAAGCTGTCATGATAGCTGTTCGCCTTCTCTTTTTCTTCGGACTTCTGAATATCTTTATCTGTCATGATGACCTCATGGAACAAGCCATGGCCTTGCATAAGACCGTATTTCATCGCATGAAAACGATCCGACAGCCGATTCCATGGGACAGCCTCGCTGCCAATAAGAAAAGATACGGAGAGGCTCAGCAACTTTTTGCTGGTAGCTTGTATCGTCTCCAAATTGCCGCTCACATAGCGGTATGCCCTGGTCCATTCCATCGTACCGGTATCCGTCGTTAACTCCGGGCCGGCTTTAGGCTGAAAGATCCATGCCATTTTGTTCATATCAAATACGACGGAGAAGCAGCGCACATGGGCGGATAAATACTCATCGCCGATATTTTGAAGAGCGTAAGCGAGCAAAGCCTTGTCCGGCGCCGTGAACATTTCCTTCCAGGCATCGATCCGGCCAATCAGTAAATAGACAGGCAGCGATGCCTCAAGCGGAATGTCCATTTCCGCAAAAGCGTCCCGAAGCTGCTGCCCCGTCATCGTCTTGCCTTGAAATAAGCCCCAAATATATTCCTTCTGCAAGGAAGGCATCGCTATTCTCATTTTGGACTGGGCACGCAAGATCATTTGCGCCTGATCCTGTTCCTCCTCAATTTCCTCTATGGCCCGTTCAACGGTATGAATGATCTTCTCGTCGCTTTCCACTTTCAGTAAATAATCAAAAGCGCCAAACGTAAGGGCGTTCTTCGCATAGTGAAAATCATTGTACCCTGTCAATAAAATAACTTTGCACTTCGGCCACTGCGATTTGATTTCCTGCAGAAGCTCAATACCCTCTATGCCGGACATCTTAATGTCCGAAATCACAATATCCATCCGGTGATGAGACAGCACCGCAAGCGCCTCTTCACCGGAATAGGCCTTCATGACTTCAAGGTCCAAATGCTCCGTCTTCTCGAACAACTCCAGAAGACCATCTACAATAATCGGCAGATCATCCACGATTAAAAGCCTGTACATGGCGATTCCTCCTTAGCTCATGCTCAGTTTAATAATAGCTTGAAGCCCGCCAAGCTCAGAGCGTGATACGGTAATCCCATACTCTTCTCCATAACGGAGCTGAATTCTGCGATGAACATTAAGCAGGCCAGTTGTCTCCTCAATCTGGTTGGTTGAATAACGCAGCCTCTTGCCAAGCGCTTCGATCTCCTCGTCCGTAATGAACTCGCCGTTATCTTCTACATAAATGTATAAAGCATCATTTCGCAGCTTGCTGTGCACCCATAGCTCGCCCATGCCGCGCATATTGCCGAGGGCGTACTTGTAAGCATTTTCAATAATTGGCTGTAAAATCAAACGGGGGACTGCAATCGGCTGGGCTTCGACTTCAAACAGCACTTGGATTCGATCCCCGTAACAGATCGACTGCATCTCCACATAAGTGCGGGAATGCTCAAGCTCCATCTCCAGCGGGATGTCGTCATCATGTTGGCGAGTAATGAACTGAAAATATTGCCCGATGTATAAACAGAACTGGTAGGCTTTTTCCTTCTGGCTATCGGATTTAATCAAACGGCAAAGCACGAAAAAGCAATTATATAAAAAATGAGGATTAATTTGCGATTGCAATCTTTTCAGCTCCGAACGCTGATTGCGAATTTGCTGCTCATAATTTTCCTCAATCAGTGTTTTCAAAGATTTCACGGTATCGTTAAAAGCCTGGTATAAATAGCCGAACTCATCCTTCCTGCGGTCAATCAAGATCGGCTCCAGCTCGTTTTGCTGCATGCGGCGGAAAGAACGCACCAGCTTGATCAACGGACGGTATATTAACCGGATTAAAAAATAGGTAAAGAATAAAAAAATAAAAACAGCAAGCACGCAAGCCCACCAAAACAAAGCTTTATATACCTCGAGCGAACCGAGAATCATCTCTTCCGGTATGCTCGTTATCATGTATGAATTCCAGAGGCTGGAATACTTGAATACGGTTAGAAATCGCTTATTTTTATAATGGATCGTATCATAACCTTCATCCATTTTTGCTGCCTGCTTTTCAAAAGCCAGCTGCTTCATCAGATCATGCAATTCAAGGTCGGAGCCGCTATTGATTTCCCAGCCGCGCTCCAGATTAAACAATACGCTCTGGCCTCCCCTACTATTGCCGATTTGCGCTAATGTTTCTTTCATTTTGCCGGTTGAGAGCTCTACGCCTACCACATAGAGCGGGTCCTTTTTGCCTGCAGGGTATTGCATCGTAATAAACAGCCGATCCTGCCAATAAATAAAGGGCTCCGTATAGAGCTTCTTGTCTGGCTGCATCGCTTCATATTCTTCTGCATTCAGCTTGGTTTCAAAGCTGTTGCTCAGCACAGTACGCTCGATTTGAGGAATGTACGCCTTCGCCTCACGAATAAACGGACTGGAGTTTTTCATTAAATCCAAGCGGTGCTGAATATCCAATATTTTATACGACCGCTCATAGGAGTTCATCTGCTCGCCTGTCGCGGCCACTTCCATTAAATCCCTGTCCATGACGTAGTTAGGCAAATATCGGCTAATCCGGTCTGCTTCCTTATCAAGGGAGTCTATATAAAACCGCGTCGTATTCAATATCGAATCGGATATTTCACTCCGGATATGATTAGCCCCTTGCTCATTAATCAACCAGGTAACAGCCATAAGCGGAAGTAAGGCCGCCAAAAAGGCAGCCATTATTTTTTTGAATATAGAGGAATCCTGTAAAAAGAATATACTTTTCATCGTTTGTTCTCCTGTGCCCGAGATCTACGACCTTCCTGACTATTCTTTTACACTTCCCATTACAATGCCTTTGATGAAAAACCGCTGCAAGAATGGATAGACAATAAGAATCGGGAAAGCCGCAACAAAGATTTGTGCCGCCCTGCTTGTACGGTCAGACAGCTGGAGCATGAGTTCCACATTTTCTGATTTAAGAAATCGGAAATCCATCTTAATAATAACGGTTTGCAAGAAAGTTTGCAGCGGGTAATTTTCCGGATGATTCATATAAAGCATGCCATCAAACCAGCTATTCCAATGCCCTACCATCGTAAAAAGCCCCGTTGTCGCCAGTGCGGGCAACGATAGCGGAACATATATTTTCCAAAGTGTTGAAAAATGCCCGGCTCCGTCTATCCGTGAAGCATCCTCAAGCTCCCTGGGCAAATTGCGGTAAAAGTTCAAAAGCAGGATGACGTTGAACACGTTAATCGCCATAGGAAACACCAGCGCTCCGAGTGAATCAATAAGTCCCAGGCTTTTAATTGTCAAATAGGTAGGAATTAGCCCACCATTGAACAAAATCGTAAAAACGAAAATCCAGGCATAAACGGTTCTTAGACGAAACGAATGGCGGTCCTTGGATAAAGGATAAGCCGTAACAATCGTTAACAGCATGCTTAATGCCGTCCCTACAACAACCCGTTGAATAGAAATTCCAAAGGCTCTTACATATTCAGGCTTGCCGAACACGTTATCATAAGCCGCCGTTGTAAACTCTACAGGCCACAGCGCAACCTTCCCGGCTGCCGCCGCCGAACCCGAGCTAAAGGATATCGCCAAAATATGAATAATCGGCATTAAGCATAAAAAAGATATAAACGCAAGAATGATTAGATTGCTAACTAGAAAAGCTCTTCTTCCGAATGACGGTTTAATGACCACGGTGTGTCTCCTTTCTGAATCACCGACTTTTCCGCTACTAGAAAATACGGTAATTCGCTAGTCGGTAGGCGAGTACGTAGGATACGGAAATGAAAATAAAGGATACAACGGATTTCAATAAGCCGACAGCTGTGGCAAATCCGAACTGGGCTTGCTGTATCCCCATGCGGTAGACGAAAGTATCGATGATATCGGCACTTTCATAAACCGGCGCGCTGTACAGGTTAAATATTTGATCAAATCCGGCATTCAGCACATTGCCGATATTAAGCGTCAGCATAAGAACGATGATCGGCATCATGCCCGGCAGCGTCACGTGAAGCGTTTGTTTCCAGCGGCCCGCACCATCGATTTCAGCGGCTTCATAAAGCGTAGGATTAATTCCTGTCAGCGCCGCCAAATAAACAATGGTGCCAAATCCAAATTCCTTCCATACATCGGAGATGACCATAACATAAGGGAACCAGTTATTGTCGCCAAGAAAGAAAATCGGCTTCATGCCGAACCATCCAAGCATCTGGTTCAATATGCCGGAAGAAGGAGACAAAATATCGACCAAAATACCGCTGAGCAGCACCCAGGATAAGAAATGGGGTAGATAGACCAGGGTTTGGAACGTTCTTTTCATCCATTCTCTGCGCAATTCATTAAGCAAAATAGCAATGGTGATCGGCACGAACAAACCGGCAACGATTTTCATTACAGCAATATATACCGTGTTAAAAAAGATACGGCCGATATCCGGATAATCCATTAACAGCTGGAAGTTCCTCCATCCGATAAACGGGGAGCCGAACAACCCTTTATTCGGCACATATTTTTGAAAAGCCATCATGATTCCTGACATCGGAATGTAACTAAAAATAATAATAAAAGCCAAACCCGGCAGCAGCATCAAATGAAGCGGCCATTCCTTCTTCCACACGCGCGTCAGACTCTTCATATCTTTCACCTCGCTGATTCACTTATCATGCTGTGCATTCCCTTGCTCAAGAACCTGATTGTTCTTGAAAAAAGGAGGGATTGCATCGATTCAATCCCTCCTTTGCGCTACAGATCCTATTGAAGCGATTTATACCACTCGTTAACTTCTTTCGTGATTTCATCGCCGCCAAGCTTCTTCCACTCTTCAACGAATTTATCGAACTCGTCTACGGATACTTGGTTCATCATGATTTTGATGAATATTTCATCACGCTTCTTCGTTAAGATTTCTTGACGGTCTGCCATCGTCGGCGTAGGCGCGCCGTAGAATTTGTTTTGCAGGTACTGCTTGTTCTTTTGAATTTCTGGAATATGTGAGAAGGCACCATTCGGACCGGAGATTACATATTCCCACCACATGCTTGTATCGCCTTCAACGTATTGCATGGCGCGTGCATAACGCGTTTTTTGGTCTACTGTCTCAAGGATGCTTTCGTCCTTGTTTTCAATAGCTTTAGGCAATATTTCGCCGTTATTGTCAAACTGTTTGCCTACACGAAGAGGGTTCAGGAGCCAGTAGTTGTTGCCTTTTTCCACAGGGTCTTTGCCATACGTATATACTTTCTGCTCTTCTGTCGGATGATTGTCAACAACGATCCATTGGTTTAATAAACCGATCACGCCTTCCGGATGCTTGGCTTTTTTAGAGATTACATAGTACTCGTCAACGCCAAGACCGATTTGATTTAATGTAGGCTTGTTATCGATAGAAGGGATAGGGAATACTCCCCATTCTTGGACAACCTTTCCGTCTTTCACAGCGCCCTGCACAAGCTGCGCAGGTGTCCAGGAAGCGCCAAATACCATGCCGATACTGCCGTCGTAGATTAGCTCAGCGGCTTTTTCCGAATCTTTCACCGCAAACTCTGGATCGATCAATCCTTTTTTGAATAGGTCTTGCAGCGCTGCAAGCGCCTGCTTCATCTCGGGCTGGATATCACTGTTCATCAAACCGCCGTTACCGTCTTCCATCCAAATGTTTTCATAAGCATGATAGCCGTTCAAGAACGCTCTCAGTCCGGTAACGCCTGTCTCTGTACTAAAAGGATTCTTGCTGACCGCAATACCGTAAGCTTGTTTTGTACCGCCAGGATTCTTCGCTTTGAACGCTTCGGCAATTTCAATGAAATCATCCATTGTCTTAGGCTCAGGCAGGCCCAGTTCTTTCAGCCAGTCCGTACGAACGAACAAGAATTGATAGTTGAACGGGTTGTATGAGCTTGGAATACCCATCATTTTCCCGTCGATCATCGCTGTTTTCATTTGCATGCCGCCGTCCATGGTCAGAAACTTTTTCGTCTCTTCCGTAGCATGCTGATCATAAATCTCTGTCAAATCCATAATCATATCCGCTTCAGTAAGCTCTTTAAGCTGTGCAGCGTTTACAAGCAAGAAATCCGGAAGATCGTTGGATGCGATAGCAATTTTTACTCTCTCTTTAAATTGGCTTACATCTGCAATCCACTTGTTTGTAATTTTGACACCGAGATCTTTTTCATAAGCGTCATAAACTGAGTTTTTGTCGAAGTCTTCACCTTCGTCAAATTTCAAGTAAGGATCGCTTGGCGAAACCGTTGAAACCTCAATGATATCATTGCTGTTTCCTGTGCCTGTTGTTTCGACCGGTTCCTTGGTATTTCCAGGTGGTGGCTCAGACGACGTTTTGAAACCGCAGCCTGTAATCGCCAATGCAAGCGTCAAGGAGATCATGACAAGTGCCTTTTTGCTCTTCAAATTTTACCCCTCCGGTACATTTCGTTATAGTTTTCGCTGCAAATTATAATGCAGTATTTCATATTTCAAGTATAAAAAGAAGCCTCCCGCTGTTCTATATACTAGTCTTTACTTTCGTATACACCTCTTGACACCAGACAAAAATAAATATTTACTGTGTTTGATGTATACAACGTCGGCGTATTCTTTTCATTTAGATACACCTCAAAATGTATGTATAGAAGTAAATAACAGTATCTGGTTAAAGGCATCTCTTGTCTATATACTTAGCATATAAATTCATTATTGTCTGGAGGCCATTGGATCATAATGAAACTTCATATTGCTTATGATCATCCCATTGCCATCAATGCTTTCGAATGGACTCCTGCTACTTATCAGCAGCCACCTCATGTGCACGCGAGTCTGGAGATCGGCCTTTGTTTAACAGGCAAAGGCCGCTTTTTCTTCGGAAATAAACAATATACAGCTAATCCCGGCGACTTGTTTCTGGTCAATAACGAGGAACGGCATATTGCCCAATCCGATCCCGATGACCCGAGCCGCTATCTTTTTATTAACTTTGGTCCCGCGCTGCTGCTAGCTGAGGAGCCTGGGCTGCTGCTGCCATTCTCCTATCGCTCCAATCATTTTTGCAATCATATCATTGGCGATTCCCCCCTCGCCAAACAGCTCACTCCTTGGGTACTGGCTATAGCGGAAGAACTGCGAGAGAAGTCCCCGGGGTATTTGGTCATGGCCAAAAGCGCGCTCATTCAGCTGTGCGGCCGTCTTCTTCGACATTACAACGGTTTGCTATCCGATGATGAGCGTCATCATATGGTACATTCCGTTCTCCAGGTGCAATCGCTTGCCGCTTTGGTCGAGCATCGTTACAACGAGCCGGTTAGCTTAGGGGAATTGGCTGATGAACTTGGTTTAAGCGTCTCGCGCGTGAGCCGAGCGTTTCTGGAAACGACGGGTTACCGTTTCTCGGAATATGTCTCCTTACTTCGTATCCAGGCTGCCAAGCGGGAATTGGCAGGAACGGACAAAGTTGTTGCTGATATTGCATTCGAATGCGGCTTTCAAAGCTTGCCGACCTTTTACCGCGTCTTTAAAGAGACTGTCGGCATGTCTCCGATCCGTTATCGGCAATCGATGGGAGTTATGGAATGAACAAAAAATGAGAATAACGCTTTCTTAATTTGAGAAGCCATTGCCGGCATGGCTGGTTATAATCAAGGCATACATTGATTTCACGTATTTCAGGAGGGCAACCGTTATGACGAAATGGATTGGACTGAGGGAATTAGTTCGGGAAGAAGTAAAACAGCGCGAAGAAGAAGGCTGTAATGTAGAAGGGATGTCCGAACGTTTGGAAGCCGCCGGCACAGACGAAGCAAAATTAATGGAAGTATACCAGGCTTTAATGGCACTTGAACCAACGGCGGATTTCAAGTATATCGAGCCGTCGGAATTGGAAGCCATTCGCGCCGAACGTCCGGATGGACCGAGAATCCTGTCCGGAAACTGGGATGAATTTAAATGGCAGGATAAATTTCATGGTGCTTGGCTCGGCCGTTCGGCTGGTTGTGCGCTCGGAAAACCTCTCGAGGCTCCTTCCTTCATGCAAGGCTCCGGCGGAAGACCCGGGTGGCACAATATTAAGTTGTGGTTCGAAGGTTCGGGGCAATGGCCGATTCGCCACTATACACCGGGCGAGTCAACTGCAGAAGCCGAGTACGGTATCGAGATAGCAAGGTGGAGCAGCATGGCCAGCTGCCGGGAGAATATTCGCTTTATGGAAACAGACGATGATATTCGTTATACCGTTCTTGGCCTGCTCATGCTTGAGGAGCGCGGGCTTGATTTCAACTCCTGGGATGTGGGCAAGCTGTGGCATCGTCATTTGTCATTCGGGCAGGTATTCACAGCTGAAGCGCAATCCTATCTTAATTTCGCGCGTGTCACTTCACATATTAGCGGCGATCGGCCAGATGACTGGGAGAAACATATCCACTCGGGACGTTCTTATTTGAACCCCTACCGCGAATGGATCGGCGCCCAGATCCGTGTGGACGGCTATGCATACGGTGCTGCCGGCCAGCCCCAGCTTGCAGCTGAGCTTGCTTGGCGAGACGCTTCCTTCTCCCATGTGAAGAATGGTATTTACGGCGCCATGTTTTGCTCGGCTATGATTGCCGCCGCATTCGTTGAAAGTGATATGAAGCGAATTATTGAGATCGGATTGAGTGAAATTCCGAAACGCAGCCGTCTTGCAGAAGATATCGCGTTAGCGGTCAACATTGCTCAGGAAACGGAAGATTCATTAGAATTGGTGAGTAAAATATGGGAAGCATTTAAGCACTATCACCCTGTTCATACCAATAATAATGCTGCATTATGCGCGGCTGCTCTCATTCATTCCGGAGGCGATTTTGAGAAAGGCATAACAACAGCGGTACTTGGTGGCTGGGACACCGATTGCAATGGCGCCACCGTCGGTTCCATTCTTGGCGCTTCACTTGGAGCAGCGGCGCTCCCTGAGAAATGGATCTCGCCGCTAAACGATACGTTGTATGCCGATGTCAGTGGCTTCCACCCCATTGCCATCTCCGAATGCGCACAAAGAAGCTATAGTGTCTTCCGAAAATTGCAGCATTAAAATCATGAACCTCTCGATTCATACGGCCTCTTATCATTCAGCCAATCACGGTATTATTCCGAAAGCCCCATGGGGTTGAAGTAGTTGAGCCATCCTTATAGACTTAAACCGACTGCAACAGATTGCAGTCGGTTTATCGATTACGTATCCAAATGTAATTTTTCGCAATAATATGCCTCAGCTATTTCCTTTTAAAAGATCCCAGCTTTGCAGCATGGATTCCGACAATGAGTAGCCATGCAATTTCGGCTGCAATTAAGAATCGTCCGAACAAACCTGCCAGAACATCGGGTCCAAACTGTCCATCTTGGGGAATTTGAAGTACAAATAGGAGCATAGCGACTATTGCAATAACAGAACTTAGAATGAGCAGACTCCTAATCGGTCTCCAAGTATCGACTCGAGTTAGCGAAAAACTAATCAAGACTGAGGCCAGTGGCGTATAGTCAAGCATCGCTCCAATCGAATGCATTCTGCCATTGAACGTTGCATCCTCTGGACTGATAGAAATTGGATCGGTGACGAAGATCCCCGCGATGATGACGCCAATTGCACTGATCCCTAGTATGACAAGTCCTATGTATCCTGTGATGGTACGAATTTGCGGGAAAATCGTAACCATGACACTGATTTGGGCAACCGCCAGCATTCCAAAAGACAATTGCATCATCCAACCAGAGGTGCCAAGCGCATACTCGCTGATAAAGCGCCATGTCGGATCAAATTCAGGCTCCAGAATATGAAGACTAGAAAGGATTAAAATGAACAACGTCCCAGCGAGGACCGATATAAGCGCAAATCTGGAAGCAGTCTTTGTTATAGGTTTTGCATGGACTAGCTGCTTAGCCAATTTCTATCCCTCCTGTTGTCCGTGACTCTCGTCATCGTCGATTCATATCCACCTCCACCGGGATAACTCCATGTACCTTCATTGGAGTTCCCATCAGAACTGAAAATTCCTTTGAAGTATGAAGTCGATCCCTTCTCACCTGCCCAAATGACAAGCGTGTCTCCTTCGATCTCATAAACATAGTCGAACGTGTTGCCTAGCGTATCATAATACCGGGATCGGATATCCGTGCTTGTTCTCTCACCGAACGGCTTCAAATGCCCAATAAACTCAATGCCTTTCACTTCTTGCCCATTTTGAGAAAGCTGGACGCGTTGGATCAAAAAATGTCCGCCTTCCATCCATTCATAGGTTACAGTTCCTTCGGCTCCGCCGCTGATATCCCAAGTGCCGACCAACCGATTCAGAGTTTGAAGATCAGTCATATTCACATTCTCCTTAAGCAAAATGTCTTACGATTCAAAATCAGCTTTTATCCTTGTTAGATAATTTTCAAGTGAATCTAGCCTTTTGTTCCAGACGTCCCGATAATTTAACATGTAACTCGTAATAAAACTATTGATACCTGTCATAGTTCCTCCTTTTTCTAGTAGTCCAGCTTTTACTCCTCAAAATGATCGAGACCTCTTCAAGGATAGATATATTCGCAGCTGCGCTTTGCTACGGGAGCGCACTATCCCTGCTTCGCTCAAAATGCGCAAATGACGGAATACGTGCGACTGGCTGATACTAAGGGCATTGACAATTTCTCTTACCGATTTCGAACCTTTTTTAAGTAGTTCAACAATGTTGGACCGATTGACATCGGCAAAAGTGAGTAACGTTATTTGGATGACTAATGTGTTCGTGCACCTAATATACACTTTAGCGTATATACATGTCAACGTATATTGTACACCAACAGTTCTTCCACATTGCGTTACCACCTTCATGATCCATCAGGCTGTTGTTAAACAAAAAAGTCCGCGGAATCCGCGGACTTTAATACATGGTAGATTATTTATTGAAATTAACTTTCTCTGAACCGCCCTCAAGAACGATCGACGTGTCCCGCGGCTTCGTTTCCGCAATTTTGCGGCCGCCTCTGAACGAGTAAAGCACTGCGGCCTGTTTGCGAATAGCCTCATATTCATTCTCCGCTTCAAGAACGATGAAGTTGGCAGGCTTGCCTTCTTCAATACCGTACACGTCCTCGATATGCAGCGTTCTCGCGCTGTTTTTCGTAATGAGATCGATTGAGTTCACGATTTGATCGTAACCGAGCAACTGCGATGCATGGATGCCCATGTGCAGCACCTGAAGCATGTTGCCTGTGCCTAGCGGATACCATGGATCAAAGATGTCATCGTGACCGAAGCACACATTGAGACCGGCTTCCTGCAGCTCTTTGACGCGAGTCAGCCCTCTTCTTTTCGGATACGTGTCGAAGCGTCCCTGCAGGTGGATGTTAACCAGAGGGTTGGAGACGAAATTCAGGTCAGCCATCTTCAGCAATCTAAATAATTTGTACGTATAGGCATCATTGTATGAGCCCATCGCCGTCGTGTGGCTTGCTGTCGTGCGGGAGCCCAGTCCGCGTTCGTAGGCTTCTTTGGCGACGACTTCCACGAAACGGGATTGCTCATCATCGATTTCGTCGCAATGGATGTCGATAAGACGGTCGTATTTTTCGGCGAGGTCAAACGCAACCTTCATCGAATCGACGCCATACTCCCTCGTGAATTCGAAGTGTGGAATGCCGCCGACCACGTCAACGCCCATTTTCAGCGACTCTTCCAGCAATTCCGCGCCGTTCGGGTAAGAGTGAATGCCTTCCTGCGGAAAAGCAACAAGCTGGATGTCGATGTACGGTGCCATTTCTTCTTTCACTTCCAGCATCGCTTTAACTGCGGTCAAGCTTGGATCGGTAACGTCCACATGCGTCCGTACATGCTGGATGCCCTGCGCCATCTGCCACTTGAGCGCCGTTTTGGAGCGCATTTTGACATCTTCATGCGTCAGGAACGCCTTGCGTTCTGACCAACGCTGGATGCCTTCGAACAACGTTCCGCTCAAATTCCACTCCGGCTCGCCCGCCGTTAATGTTGTGTCCAGATGAATGTGAGGTTCAATGAACGGCGGCAGCACAAGCGAGCCGCCAACGTCAATGACTTCCTCATTCGCAGTTGTTTCCAATGACTGCGTGATTTGCTCAAACTTCCCGTCTTTCACGACGATATTCCATAAGCCTTCTTTACCCCGCAATTTTGCGTTCTGTATAATCATTTATTTTCCCCTTTTCTTTGGATTCTTTGGCAGGAACGATCAGCATTAACACGATGTAGGCCACTGCCGTACCGATCAGTGCGTTCAATGGCGTGATTCCCGGAGCCAACTGGGCGAAGGCAACGCCGATGGCCCAAGCTACCATCGCTATCCAGTTTACCTTCTTGAAAGTCATGTCGGCAAACGGTTTATAGTTTCTGCGCTTCACGAAGAAGTAGTCCGCGATGATAATGGCCCCGATGGACGGGATCGCCGCGCCCAGCACATTCAGGAAACCGACGAAATTGTTGTACATCCACATGGCCAATATGGTACCTACGATGCCATTTACAATGACGAAGAACTTTTTCGGAATTTTCGTAATGTTGGCAAAGCCCAGCCCGGAAGCATAAAGAGCGTTATCGTTGGTCGTCCAAATATTCAGTCCCAGAACGATGATCGCCGGAATGATCAGCCCTTGCAGGAACATGACCTCCGAGATATCTGCCTGCTTATATGCCATTGCGCCGACTGCGCCGAACAGGAACATGAGTGAGTTCCCCAGGAAGAACGCAATGACCGTTGCAGTAACCGCCTGCCGGGACGTGCGAGAAAACCGGGCGAAATCGGGCGTCAGTGTTCCGCCGCTAATGAATGACCCGATACAAATGGTCAATGCCGCTGCCGCGGTGAGCGTCTGGGTCGGGGTGTAATCGAGCAATCCTTGCAGTCCGCCCAAGGAGCCTGTCCCTTCGAACATGGAGTAACCGCCAAGAATGGTAATAGCCGGTACCGCAATATAGCCCAGAATGACGAGCGATTTCATGCCGAAGATAGCTGATGCCGTCATGGCGAGACCAAATATGAAGATCAACAGGTACACATTCCAATCCATCGCTTTGGCAACCGGAATCGCGAACATGGCCACACCGACGCCGAACCAACCGACCTGCGTAAAGCCGAGCAGGAATGAAGGCAGGTACGAGCCTTTCTCACCAAACGCATACTTTGCCAGCAAATGCGTGGAAAGGCCCGTTTTGGCAGCGATATGTGCCAGCGCTCCCGTATAGATGCCGAGTGCCAAATTGCCTGCAAGCACGATTCCAATGAACTCCATGAACGTCAAGCCGACTCCGAGCGTCCCCCCTGCCAGCATGCTTGCCGAAAAGAAAGTGAATCCTAACATGACGGATAACGTCTTCCAAAAATGGTTTCTCTGCGTTTTCGGTACCGCTTGCCACGAAAACTCTTGATCTTGTTTGCTCATCAGAATACCTCCAGGTTAAAGTGTTCTGATACCAAAGAAGCAGAAAAAAGAGGCTACTCGTCAAGTCATAACTGACAAGTAGCCTCTTTTTCACATCATAACCCGCGCGAAGACGCAGAGCATCCCCTGACGGAATACGCACTAATCCTCGCATGATTATAAAAATCCGCTGCCCTTGCCAGCCTCTCTGGACTGAATTAAAGGTACCAGTATTCAATTACATTCTATTATTTTGGAAAAACCTACAGTTGTCAATGTTATAATTATCCAATGGTTAAAATCCTCTTGAGTAAATGTTCTTTTTGCAGGTTGTTCAATCTTTGATGCGGAAGGAAATCGTAAAACTCAAGAGCACAAAGATAAATTGGAGAGACAAAGCCAATAATATCCCCGTCAATATACCCAAATCCAGCGACTGACTAATCGCAATGAGGGCTCCGCCGATTCCAATACTCAAGCCAGGACTAAATGCATCTGTAAACTGAAGACTGGCGGATATTTCTCCCTCTTCCCCTGCTTTCGCGTGCTGCAGCGCAATGGCTCCGGTGGTTGGATGTGCCAGACCGATGCCAAACCCAGTGAAGAGCTGCGAAAGAACTGCAAATCCAATTCCCCCTGCAGGTAGGCCAACAGCCAGCAGTACTGATAAAACTCCAATGATCATAAATCCAATACCGATCATTACCCGTTTCTTTCGGCCCTTCCCGTGGTCTTTAATATCATACCTTGACTGCAGCCAAGCCGCCGTTGACCAGCTTAACGCACCCGCGGCCACAATCAGTCCCGCTAAATCTGCAGGAAGCTTTTTCACATCGGTCAAAGCCAAGACGACATAGCTTTCAGTCGCATTATAACAAGCAACGAAGAAACCTCTTGAAGCAATCGTAGCAGGCAAACCCGCTCTAGCGCTTAAGGTACCTTCAGGCAGCAATGTTCGCAAAGGCTGAATCAAGATCACCAATCCGGCTACCGAAAGCAATATACCATTCCAATTGGTTATCAGACTTAATCCAACCAGCAGCAAGCCCGTTCCAATCGTTAGAAGTAACGCAAATCCTTCTTTTCGGCTGTTCTTTGGAGTAGAATCCCGTCTCACAGTAAATTTGCGAAAAGCGGGAAGCGTCAGCAGTACAGCCAAACCAATGAAAGGAAGCACCATCCAAAATACAAATCTCCAGGACACATACTCCGCTATTAATCCGGCAATATAAGGGCCGATTAATGCAGGCAAAATATAAGCCCCAGAAAACAAAGCAAGTATTTTCGATCTCAGCTTATCGGGATAACCCAAAGTAATGCTGTAATACACGCACGTAATAATAGCCCCTGCACCAAATCCCTGAAACACTCTCCCTGCGAGTAACATCATCATGTTCACGGAAGCAGCCGCAATCACGATGCCTGTCACAAAAATAAAAATCGATATGCCAAACGACGCAAAAACGCCCATTCGGTTGATCCGCTGACCGATAATCATCGTTCCAAGGATTTGTGCCAAAAGAAAAGCGCTGAATATCCAGCCGAACAAATGCAGCCCGTCTAATTGTTGAGCCAGGGTCGGAGCAATCGTCACAAGTGCCAGTCCTTCAAACGCAACGGTCGTTACCGCAAGAATGATCCCTATAGTTAGTGCTCTATACTTGGCGTCGAAAACCCCGGCATTTTCGGAGGTCATTTCCATCCTTCAGTTCTCCTTATGTATAACTCCAAATTAGTCTTGAAAATAATGGATTGCCCCAGCATTCGTATCTCCAATACTCTGTTATAAGAATATTTTCAAAATGATCATCGTGAATCAGGTGAATTTAAATATAGATAAACTCTTTTCTCCTCGTTCACCTTAGCCTACAGAATCGGGGGCACAACTCGGAAATTCAATACGTTATTCTATCTAAAGTTATTCCTTCCTCGTCACAACCGATTTGAAGGAGCTGCTTCTCCAAAATCCAGGCATCCGTATGTTCAATAAAGAAATGAATTCCCTCTATGGATTGAACCCATACGGGATCGATCGGTGTTGCATTGGCATTTAGACCCACTGTGAAAGCATCTGAACCTCCACCTGCGTATTTAGCATAAATTCTTACGTGTTGTCCCTCTTCCAAGCCCCAATCATGCTTAAAAGAATAGATTGCTCTATCAGATACTACCAGTGACTTCATTCATATTTATCCTTCCTGCTTCTAATCGCATTTTTTAACTTCGCCACGATAATTCGCCATTCTGAAACTGGCTCCGCATCCACAAGAAGCTTTTGCATTGGGATTATTCATGGTGAAGCCGCCTAACATCCCGCTTTCTTCATAGTCAATGACAAGACCTTCAATGAACTCAACGCTATTATCATGCACCAAGATGCGAAACACTCCTTGGTTCAGTATGATATCTCTATCTCCTTGCAATTCATCCACGGTAAGCGTGTAAGATAGTCCGCTGCAGCCCCCTTCTTCAATACCTACCCTGAGAAACGAGTTAGGAAGGTTTTCGTTTGCTATTATTTCGGCTACTTTTCTTGATGCTGTTTCAGTGATCTGAATCATTGCATATCCCTCCAAATGATGATGTATATATTGAATTCGAACACTTAGTAAACATTTCCCTTTACAAAGTATACCGTACATTTCGTTTTTGACTTTGTCAACATTTTTGTTTAAAATGTACTGGTTCGCGTAGATTGTATGGTTTAATTGGAGGTATGCAAATGAGTCGAATTCAAAGTAAAAAAGATGCCTCCACAAGGACACGGAGAGCAATCATCGATCAGCTAAAAGAGCATGGTAGAATGGACGTTTTGGCACTCTCCTCCCACTTTTCTCTTTCAGGAATGGCGATTCGTCAACATTTGAGTGCGCTAATCGAAGAAGGATTGGTTACATACGAAGAAGAACCTCGCCCCATGGGCCGACCAACCAAACTATGGAGACTGACACCGGCAGCGGATCGTTTTTTTCCTAGCGGTTATTCGGAGTTATCACGTAGTCTAATCCATTCAATGAAAGAGGCATTCGGGAACGAAGGAATGGATAAACTGCTGGCTGTCCGAAATAAGAGCATGCAAGAACAATATATGAAGTACATTGGGGATACACCGGATGTAATGGAAAGGCTGGAAAAACTAGCGGAGATTCGAACGAGTGAGGGCTATATGGCTGAAATCAAAGAAGAAGATGATAAGAGTCTTTTGTTTATTGAGAAGCATTGTCCGATTTGTGAAGCGGCCGCTGCATGTACTGGTTTATGTAAGAACGAATTGCAATTATTTCAACATGTTCTTGGAAATGATGTTACTGTCGAACGGATCGAATACATCCTATCAGGTGGAAGAAGCTGCATTTACAGGGTTCATAAATGAAGAATCCCCTCCAAGTGAACTTAATGTGCTTTTACACACAGTCTCCTTAAAGGGGATCATATCCATTTAGCGATCGTTGTTCTGCGACTCTAAAAGTTCATATGGCCTTGTACTTTTCTTCATCACCCCATTTCCAATTGTGCTTTTGAGGCGTAGACTTCTGTAACTATATTTATAGCATCCTTAGCTATAATGAGCGTGTCACAATTAAGAATATCATATACATTCAGCGAGTTGGCTTCAGTGGTCTGCACATCTGGAATGTTATTTGCACTTTTATACACGATGTGATCCACCTCAGGTGTTACAATTAGCACTTTCTTATTGGCATGAAGAGCTTTAAGCATCGCGACGATAGCTTTTGTCCTGTAGCTTTCAAGTTTAATATGGTCAACTACAATGAGTTCATCATCTTGTACTTTGGCGGATAAAGCTGATTTGATCGCAAGACGTTTAACCTTTTTATTGAGACGATATCCATAGTCACGAGGTTTGGGACCGAACGCAATACCTCCGTGACGCCAGTGCGGCATACGTATGGAACCCGCTCGAGATCTATTAATTTTATTTTGTTTATAGGGTTTTCTGCCTCCCCCTCTAACTTCGCCACGAGTTAAAGTCGAGTGTGTCCCGCTACGCTTGTTCGCAAGATGGTTAACAACAGCTTCATGCAGAACCGATTCGTTGGGGATAATACCGAAGATGGATTCTTCAAGTTCCATTTCACCCGTAATTTTACCTTCCATATTATAAATAGAAACGTTTAACAATCTTAGCTACCTCCTGATTATCATCGTAAAAAAGTGGATTTCATTATAGGAACGGACAGCTCAAAAGTGAGCAGAAATCATGATAATCAGTAGTTTATTAGATTTTGAATATCAACATTTTCTTTCTACTCACTTATATTACAATCGAAGTATCTACGATAACATCCATCACTTCGACCCCCTCTTGGTGCAAATTTAAATGGTTAATACCCAATGTGTCCCTTACATCTACACGATAACAGATAGAAAATTCATGATCTATATACAAAACGATGCTGTAGTATTTTATATTTGTTAACTCAGAACTAATGCTAATGAACATGTAGTGTGTACTCAGAGTGCAGATTTCTTCTTCTCATTATAAAAATCCCTTCAAGAGTAACAGTGCTCGTGTTTAGCACTCTTGAAGGGAAAAGTAGGCATCTATTTCTGATATATTATTTTTCTGATAGCATAGGTTGATAAAAAGAATGATTCTGCGAGTTCCTCGACTGAAGCGCCAGCTAAATATGCATTCAGAATATCATTATTTCTTTTGTTAATCTCTTTTCGTGCGCCGGACAGCTCTCCCCAGACTTTATGTTCATTTTTTTTAGCGGGTATATAGAGGTATTCTCCTTGTATATAATCCTGCAGTTTTTCAACTAGTTCCTCCGGCAAGACGACAGTAGCATTAATATATCTCACGAACGACTCACTCCTTGAAATTATAGTTCAAGTAGCAAAGCCAGTTTAAATTTTGTTGGCTCCTCCATGCAAATGCTGAAAACCGGCTCTGCATGGAGAATCACATGTGTTATCGATGTATTTTTATGGGACATTGTATTCCCCCTGGTCAGTTGATTGAGTTATTAAATTTTCCCGTTTGATCCATATAGTTGGCCGCATGCTGCGTTAATGTCTGATCCAAATTGGGTCCTGACGGTGACGTTAATCCCCTTTGACTTCAAGATTTTAAGGAACATATTGATGCTGTTCTGATCCGACTCTACAAAACTTTGTGATGTGGCATCAGTAGAATTGTAAGGGATTAGATTGACATGATATAAATGTTCCCATGACCCTCTTCCACGCAACAAATCTGCAACAGCTTCAGCATGTTTAGTCGAATCGTTGATACCCCTCAGCAGGATATAAGCAATGTAGACCTTTCGCTTCGTTTGTTGAATATGCTCATCCAACACGGTCATAACTTCTTCCAATGGAAAATGATTGTTAATTGGCATTAACTCACTTCGCTGATCATTAAACGGTGAATGTAGGGAGAAGGTTAAATTAATCTGTGGAAATTCCTTCGTCAACTTTTTTACTCCAGGTAATATACCTATTGTGGAAACCGTAATTCTTCGATGTCCTAAACCGAAATGTTGAGGATCCGTCAGCACATGCAATGCATCAAATACATAGGGGTTTGCAAGTGCCTCTCCCATCCCCATAAAGGACACACTGTCCAAGGGATAGTTATTCAAAGTAAAGTAAAGAAGTTGATCCGTTATTTCATCCGTTGTGAGATTCCTTTTCAAACCAAGTGTTCCCGTAGCACAAAATGTACAACCAAATCCGCAACCACACTGCGAAGAGATACAATAGGATTTCCATCCAGTTTTATAACTTAACCTTACGGACTCAATGAATTCATCGCCAGGGATGGCAAACAGAATTTTACTAACTTGATTGGATTTCTGCTCCATTTTTGGTGTGATGCTTAACACATTGTTTCCAAGCTCTTTGATTAGTTCATTTCTTAATGGCTTAGGCAAGTTGTTCATTGCTTCAAAAGTTCCAATCCTGTTCCTGAAGATTGCCTCTGTTATTTGCGAATATCTATAATTCGGTTGCTTTAGAGCCGATAAGATCTTACGAATTTTCTCATACTTCGATAAATGCTTCATATCTATCTCCCTTTAAACGGAGAAAACGCAAAAAAGCACCAGCTCACCGGTGCTTTTTTGCGTACATTAACCTAACTATACCTATACAGAAATAAGAGACTACCTATAAATAAGTCATGAACTGTATATATGCATAGAAGGATAAAGTTCCGGTATCTGATTTGTTATTTTGTGAACCTGATCAAACATCGCCTTTAATGACAGGTTCACATGTACATCTACAATTTCAGAAGCAGTCATCACTTTATCCCTCCCATTCAAATCATCATTGTAATCACATAAAAAACTTAACACAATTTATAACTTACGGTCAAGGAGTGTTATTTACGTTATATCTCTGCCTTCTTTGGTTCTGGCAATATGTAGAGACGCAATAAATGAAAGCTTCGCCTACAATTTAATCAACACTTCCGTGCCGTCCTGAGTCTGGACATCGACCAGAACCGTCCCTTTGCAACCTTGCAACTCCTTGATGAGCTGCCTGATCGCTTGCTTCGTGCTTTCGTTTTCGAGAATCGACTGCACCAGTTCAATCCCAAACCGGCTGCAGTCCGAATCGAAATCATCCTTCCGGCTCAAGTGCTCACCCGCATGTCCGTCGTGCTTGCTCAGCCAATCCTTCATTTTGCGTTGGACTAAATTGGAAGTCAGGATACCGCTCCCTATACGCAATACGGCATATGGGACTGGAATCGTAAAAGCGTGCTCCTTGCTCTTAACCTTCACAATTATCATAACCTATCACTCAATCACTACAGTGACGGTATCCTTATCACCGGAGCGGATGTCAACGATTTGCCCGTCAAGCTCATTCTCGATTGCATCGATCAGCAGATCAATATCGATATCCTTCACATATTTCGCGGCCTGCGGAATATTGGACGCAATGCTGTGCCCCGCTCCGAGAACAGCCTTTACCAGTTTAATCGGCAAATTGATGTTGACATTATCGTTCTCTTGGGAGCTTACCCGTATTTTCAACGTTTTGTCTAAATAACCGCCGGATGAAGGTGAGAATTTCTTCGAATAGTCGGGTTTCCCCAGCACCTGCACGGCATGTGATGGATGAGCCGTTTGCTTTTCCTTTAGCGCGTCGATCAACTCCGAAGCCTTGTCAGAATCAATTTTGCCTTCCTGCATCATGGACAGCACTTTACTGATTTCTTCTTTCATCGTTTCTTCCTCCTAAAAGTTTTTGTGAACGATGCTTCCTGAATCGGCTTCGTAAAAACTCGCTTCGGAAGCATAGGCTCATTCATCCTTCAACATTTTGACCGCTTCATCCGCGGTGATATCGCCATTCTCCAGCATGGAAATGACTTTCTTCTCATCAACTTCCGGCTTCTTCCGCGTATCATATCCGAGGGCTGTAATGATATCATTGAGCTTGCCCCGTACCGTCGGGTAAGATATGCCCAGCTCTTTCTCCACTTCCTTTATATTGCCTCTGTTTACTAGAAAGGTGATCACAAAATGGAGTTGTTCGGGCGAGAGTAGAGCCAGCTTTGATAATTCAAACGTGTTCTCAATCGTCGTTCGGCAATGTCCGCATTCCAGCTTAACGGCGTGCAGTTGGTGGTCACATACAGGACACTGTGTGATGATGGGATATTTCATGCTCTACTCCTTTCTTTTTTTGAATTATAAATCAATATATTCAATTTGTAAATGCATATAAAATCAATTTAATTAATTTCTAGATTAATTTTATTCATTACAAGAGCTGGAATCCCAAAAAAATTAAAATTCTTTATTAATAAAGAAAGCCTCAACGAATCCATCGGGATGGAGCCCAGTTTCAACCCGGTTCATCCCTATCAACTCGATGTGACTCTTTTTCAAAACCTCCATCACTTAAGTGGAACTATTCTTTTAACAAAAAAGCTGCGAGTTCGCGACTCCTAAAGCTACATGTTCTTATCCTCCGATAAAAAACGGATTGGTCTGCTGAATCATCTTTGATATGCTGATATCAAACATTGGATACGGGAGATGAACATGAGTGTATAAAATACTGATCGTGGACGATGAAGCGGATCTTCGAAAGCTGCTGACCGATTACTTTGAAATCAACGGGTATTTCGTCATGACGGCCAAGGACAGCCGGGAGGCCCTGCGTAAAGTGGAACAAGGACCCGATCTCGTTTTGCTGGATATCAACATGCCTGGGCAGAACGGTCTTGAAGTATGCGAAATCATCAGAGATTTTGTCTCGTGCCCAATCTTATTTTTAACCGCTCGAGTCGAAGATGCCGATAAAGTAGCCGGCTTTCGAGCAGGAGGCGATGACTATATCCTGAAACCCTTTAGTATTCGCGAGCTCGGCGCCAGGGTCGAAGCGCATTTGCGCAGGGAACAGCGAATTCAAACGAAAACCTCGGTGCGGTTTAACAATGATTTGATCCTTAACTATACGTCCCGGGAACTCTATTATCAGGATACACGCATTTCTATGGCTAAAAAAGAGTTCGAGATCATCGAATTGCTGTCCTTGAATCCCGGCACGGTGTTCGAGAAGGAGCGCATTCACGAAAAAATCTGGGGTCTTGACGATGAAGGCGATAGCAGCGTTATCGCGGAGCATATTCGGCGAATTCGCGCCAAATTAAAGGAATACAGCTGCGACGATCGAATCGAGACGGTTTGGGGCGTAGGATACAAATGGTCGAGATCATGAATAGGCTACTGCTAAAACGACTTACCTTGCTGCAATCGTTTATCCTGTTATGCGTTCTCACGATCTTGGCCGTACTGGCCATCATCACGATGGAGTTCGCCTGGGCAGAGAACCTGAGGCAGCGTTTTGGTGAGACCGATTGGATTCTGCCCTGCCTCGTCGCGGCGGTGCTGCTCACCGTGGCAGCCGGAATTGTCACCATGGCTATTCTATTTTACAGATGGAAACTAAAACGTCCGCTGGAGATATTGAAGCAAGCATCCGTGAATATTTCGGCCAACGATCTAGACTTCAGCATATCCTATGACAGCCGGGACGAGATGGGCGAGCTGATCACCATTTTTGAAATCATGCGCTCACAATTGGAAAAAAATATTAGGACAATCTGGCGATCGGTTGAGGAGCGCAAACAGCTCAATGCGATTTTCGCCCATGATCTGAGGACGCCCCTATCTGTGCTGAAAGGGTACGCGGAGTTTCTCGCCACCTATTACCCCGAAAAGAAATTGTCAGAAGAAAAGGTGCTGGACCTGATCCATACCATGAACCTTCACATCGTTCGCCTGGAAAACTATGCGGAGGCCATGAACTCGATTCAGAAGCTGGAGGACGTCCCGGTGCATCGCCAACCGATGGATATGATCCCGTTGACGGTTTTGCTGAACGACAGTGCCGAACAAATTGCTAGGCAGCTCGGCAAAAGCTTCGTCTCTTCCATCGAAAACGCAAATACCATAATAAACGTGGATGCCCATGTCGTCATGCAGGTTTTCGAGAATCTGGTAGCCAATGCGGCGCGATACGCAACCAGTCAGGTGAACGTTTGTTATGTCATCCAGGATGACTCAATCCATATTACCGTCACAGACGACGGACCCGGTTTCTCGGACGATGCCCTGGACAAGGCTGCGCTTCCTTTTTACCGCGGGGAGGTGTGGGATGCAACCGAACATCGTGGGCTAGGACTTTATGTTTGCAAGGTGCTTTGCGAAATACATGATGGGAGCCTGCAGGTCGAAAATAGACCTCACGGCGGTGGGTGCGTGACGGCACGTTTTGGAATGGAGTTGATAAATAGTTGATAATTATCCGTTAGCATTTCCTTATCACGATTGAAGGAGTGCTATGATGCCGAGAACAAAACAAAGAATGCTTATCGCAATTACCTGCTTGCTTCTGTTATGGACCGTGTTGGCGAAGTCCGTATCCGCGTTGGAAGTCCGAGAACGTACCGAAATTTTAGGGGACATTGACGAATACATGATCCAGAGCATGAAGGCCAATCACGTCGGAGGTGCGTCTGTAGCGATATCCCATAACGACGAGGTCTTCTATACAAAAGGCTACGGTACATTTGCTGATGGCCAAAGCATAACGGGCGATACGCCATTTCCCATTGCTTCGCTAAGCAAGTCCATTACCGCTTTAGCCGTGCTGCAGCTGGTAGATAAAGGTCGGATTGATCTGGATGAGGCTTACGTTTCCTATTTTCCCGAACTTTCGCCTCGGGATTCCCGAGTCCGTGACATTACGGTCCGACATTTATTGAATCAGACCAGCGGCCTTAATGACAGAACAAATCCCGATATGACGAGGACTCCGCAGTTCCACTCACTGATTGAGGCAAACCGGTTATTAAACGAGGTTGAGCTCGCACATGAACCTGGAACAACCTACAGCTACCATAATCCCAACTACATGCTGTTGGCGAACCTCGTGGAAAGCATAAGCGGAGAGCGTTTTTCGGATTACCTGGATCGTCATATTTTTAAACCTCTGGGTATGAACCATACCTTCAGTGTCAGCACTACGCAGCAAATCAATGGGAATGAAGCTATCCCGCCGGGTCATTACTCGATTCTAGGTCGTTCCTTGAGTCGCTCGGAGCCGCTGTGGTTCATTGACGGTCCCGCAGGCATCGTTTCAACCGCGGAAGACATGTCCAAGTGGATGATTGCTCAGTATAGCGGCAACCTTCTTCCCCCGGCGCTGATGAATCAATTTCATTCAGCCGGAGACATTGCTCCGTATGGCATGGGTTGGCTCGCAGATCAAGATGAATCAGGCGGTCGAACGATATCCCACAGCGGCATTTTCTGGACGTACAAGTCGGAAGAAACGGTTTATTTGGACGAGCAGATGGGGATTTCAGTGATGTTTAATTCGGGATTGAACGCTTTTGTGAATTACTCGGCGTTTATCGATGGGATCGCTAATATTATGAAGGGAGAGCAGCCCGAAATCTCTTTTTTTAACGACCGAAACATGGAGACCATCATGATTGCGCTGATCCTCGCGACGCTTATATGGGGAGCGTATGGCTATGTTCGTATCCGTCGGAGGAAGAAACGGCTAAGGACCATTCGTTTGATTCTGATCATGGTCGGAAAGCTAATTCCTATCTTAGTTCTGTTGTCCCTCTCCCCACTAGTAACGTTTATCGGCGGAGGACGCGTACTGCCTTGGTTCGGCCTCTGGACTACCCTGTCGTCACTCATCATATGGCTTGTTGTATGGTCACTTGTCAATCTTGTGCATTTGACTTCTTATATAGCATCTATGTTCAAGCACACAAAGAGTGGCCAATTGAAGGCTGACAATCGATAAAGCGACATCCAAGCCGACAACAGGTTCCATCTCCCCACTCCTCGTCTTGGGTTTCGCCGGCCTTTCCACACGCTGGTTCCAAATCCATAGCGTCGCTTGTGATATGGGGTCTACTGCTCTAGTTAGGCTTTGTGTTAAAATGCGCTGTCAAACGTACGCTCCATTGAGTCAGCCTCTGTAGAAACCGCGAAAAAGACAAATGGCCCCTTCGTCTTTAACACATGATGATCGACCAGAAAATATTCATCTGGTCGATAATCCTTGAATTTCATTTTCTGTGCTTCGATTCGTTGCTCAATATTCTCTTTGACGCTTTCTGCCTGACGCTCATCCTTTAGCTTGATGACGGCCAATTCATCAGCTTTTACATTCGATGTAGACGTATAAAAAATAAAATCATCCACGTTGTCTGTATCCATCTTATACAATTTCTGCAGCTTATTCAGATCCTGCTTTTTCATTTCTTTTAGGCTCACTGCCTGTTCGATACTTTTTCCGATTTCGGTAGCCGATAGATGTTCTGAAGTCTTGTCATCCTTGCCTGCGCATCCGGACAAAACGCCAATCACGACGACGAATGCAAGCATAACCGAGTAAAAACTTCTTTTTTCTGTACATTGTTTTTTCATTTTGATCACTCCGTTAAATTTGTTATGGATGGGTCCTCGAAAAACGTATTCGCATTATAAAGCAATAGCATGTCCTGGATCCCCTGTTCGTTCGCAAGCGACGCCAAATCCTCCTCATAATACCGAAGGTCTACCACATGTATTTCGCTATAATGCTTTAATAAGAAAGGAATCAGGCTGTTAGCATACGAATCTTTAACCACCAGCAGCTTTCTACCGCTCGGATTAGCCGTTTTAATATGGATTCGTGCATGATTACCGTTAAGAAACACCGCATATTTATCCTTCCTCTGCAGCTGCTCCATCGCATACAATGAATCCGTGGTCTTCTCTTCATCGACATACGTTACGGTATATTTCTCTTGATCCTTTGGCAAATAAAGCTGCAAGCTATCGGGCTGTATATGTCTGAAACCGCTTTTTGAATAAAGTGAGCCGTAAAATTCATCGGTTACTTGCTGGATGTTAAACTCTGCCTCTTTCTGTGGTGTCAACCCCATTTGTCTGCAAAGTTCCAGGTAAGCTATATAAGCTCCTTTCGTCGTCCAATGATGATCGGTTTTATAATATATAGCTTGATCACGCTCAGCATATAAACTTGGAAAAACATCAATAAAACGAATATTGGGATGCAGGAAGCGCCGGACCTTTTCCAGGTACGCTTCTTCATCGCCGACCATGGCATATTTCGGGAGCTTGTCTTTATACAGAGCCGCTGCCGTTGGCGCCAGCATCACATGTTTGTTCAACCCGGGCGTGGCATGGTCAAACGCATGAATGGCATCAACCTTCCCCTTCCAATCCTCTTCTGCAGGGGGAATAAAATTCTGAATCAGATACCCGTCTTTGCCGATGTAAATTCCGTTGTTCTCCTTTTTCCCCATCATGCGGTCCGTATCGGTTTTTGTCCCGATCCAAAAGTCTCTAAAAACAAATTGGTCGGACACATATTTTTCGAAATCAAGAGTGAAATCACCAGACACCAATGCTTTCAGCGAGAAATGCGGCGGCTGCTCCAGCATCCGATTCTCAGATTCCGATAATGTACGATCCGGCGCCACAAGATTGAGAGCTGTGATCGCTCCTATAAATATCAGCAGTAATAAGGCCAGCAACTTCCGGTTGATTTTGTCATATTTGTTCATAGCTGTCCCCTTTTAAAATCGAAAATATAAAAACGGATTGTAGGTTGCATTGACCAAATAAGCCGTCGACAGAACCATGAATAGAAAATAGATAACCGGTACGGCAATCATGCTGGCAATTCTCCATTTTTCCTTTATGAAGGATAACATCTTTCCCGGAAGCGGAGTCGCACAGAATGCCAATACGACTAGTAATACAACATTCGTAGACAAATCATAGAGCGCCTGCTGATCCGCAAAAACATGCCCGCCGAAACCGAACATCGCGCCAATGAAACGCCAAGCGGAAGAGAGTGTCTCCATTTCGAACAAAACCCAGCCGATGATGACGACCAGAAGCGTATAGACATGGCCGACAAAAGCAGATCTGCGTTCCAACCATTGCAGAAGCAATAGTTTCTCGATGATCACAAAGAATCCGAAATACAAGCCCCACACGATAAAGTTCCAGCTGGAGCCATGCCATAATCCGGTTAAAAACCATACAATCAGTAAATTCCGGAGCTGCTTCTTAAGCCCAGATCGATTACCGCCAAGCGGTATATAAACGTACTCCCGAAACCAGCTCCCAAGCGATATATGCCATCTGCGCCAAAATTCGGTTACACTTTTAGAGATGTAGGGATAACGGAAATTTTCCATGAAATCAAATCCGAACATTTTCCCCAGTCCCCGTGCCATATCAGAATAACCGCTGAAGTCAAAATAGATTTGCAGTGTAAATGCGGTAATGCCAAGCCAGGCGGAGAGTACGCTCAGTTCCTCGATCGGCGTCGCTTTAACACTCGCCCACAATAATCCGATATTGTTGGCCAACAGCACTTTTTTGGCAAGTCCCCTAATGAACAGTTCCGCCCCTTCGCCAAAACGGTCCAGCGACACCTTACGGGAAACAAGCTGTTCCGCAATATCGCCGTATTTGACGATGGGACCCGCTACAAGCTGCGGGAACATGGTCACATATGCCCCAAAAGAGATGAAATTTCTCTGCACCGATACTTTATCCAAGTAAACGTCAACGACATAAGACATCGTTTGAAAGGTATAGAAAGATATGCCCACAGGCAGCGGCAAATCGGCCGCTTGGATATTCATGTGAAACAACTGATTGATGTTGTCCACGACAAAATCCGCATATTTGAAAAATCCGAGAATCCCCAGACTGCCGACCATCGAGCCGATAAAAATCGATCTGGCAATCAGCTTCCGATGTCTATATTTATCGATCAGCAGCCCGTTGATATAATCGAAGACCGTGGAGAAGATCATAATAAAAATGTATAAAGGCTCTCCCCATGCATAAAAGATCAGGCTGACAACAAGGAGGACAGCATTTCGAAATTTCATCGGAGATACGTAATAGATCAGAATGGTGACCGGCAGAAAGAGGAACAGGAATATTAGGCTGCTAAAGACCAATACTCACACCCCCATGTTGATTGATCCATTGCATGCTATTCCACTTGATCTTTTAGCAGATCCAGCATTCTAGTGTAAAACTCTGGTTTGAAATGAATGCCGTCCGAGTCGTACAGATCATTTGAGCCGTTTGAAAATATTGGGGACAAGTCAACATATCCAATGTTCTCTTTCTCCGCCAACTCTTTTAAGCCTTGGTTATAATCATTGATATTTTTGTATCTTGGTTCCAGTTCTTCCGCTTTCGCCGTCACCGGAGTTACTGATAAAAGGGTTACTTTCGCTTGTGGAAGTTTTTCCTTGATCGTACCGATCAGCTTCGCATAGTTATTCATGGAATAGGCTTTGGGGTTATCCGCTGGCCATAAAATGTCATCCGAACCCAAGAGGATAAAGATTCGTTCCGGGTCCCGCTTGATCAACTCATCCATATCTTGAAGTGCAAACTCCGCTGTTTTACCTGCGCCTCCCAGAACATTCTCCTCTTTCAGCACATCATGGAAAGATAAACCCTCCGTAATGGAATCCCCAAAAAATACGCTGTTCTGGAAGAACACTTGATACGCGGTTTCTACTGAGCCTTTTGATTCCGTTGCCTGTTCTTGGCTTTGAGTGGTCGATTGCTGCGGACTCGAGCTTATGGATTCGTTTCCGCATGCTGCCAAAGCAAGTGTAATACTCCCAATTACTAGGGTTGCTACTGTTTTTTTCATGTTCATGTTCCTCTCTTTAATTTAATTTTAGAGCTTCTTTAATTCCGTCTAGAATGGAGCTTGCCATCCGGTATTGGAAATCTTCCGTCAGCATTTCATTCTCTTCTTGCGGATTCGTTAAATAACCCATTTCGATTAGAGCCGCCGGCATGTTCGATTCCTTCAAGACGAAGAAATCCTCTTTTTTTACTCCCCGGTCCCGAAATCCGCTGGTTTGGACCATATGCTTTTGCAAAATTTCCGCCAAAAACAGGGAATCTTCATGGTAATAGTAGGTTTCAGTACCAGAAACGCTAGCGTCTTCGTACGTATTCCCGTGAATGGATATAAACAAATCTGCACCCAGTTGATTGCCGATTTCCGGGCGTTCCCGGTCAATCGAAGATATAAAGCGATCTTCTGATCGAGTGAGAACCACCTCAATTTGCGGCTCCTGTTTCGCCAGTTCTTCTACCTTAAGCGCTACCTGCAGCGTAAAATCCTTCTCAAAATTTCCACTGGCTCCCGTTGCACCGTTATCCTTACCGCCATGTCCTGAATCGATCACGACCTTATAAGGGGTTTCTGGCTGGTGTTCTAGCATTCTTATCTTATCCGAGCGGACATCCATGCCGGTTTTACGGTCGCTTGCTGTCCCTTCCCCGGAAACAAGTTGATATAGCAGAACGATCACCAGCACAGACAAAAGGGTAATTATAATCGAGCTGCCTTTTTTCATACGTTCTCTCCTCCTCCTGAAAAAAGTGTAATCTTCAGAGATAAAGATAAGGTGCAGATAATATCAAACTTTCATAGAGTATTAGGCTTAGGTTGCGGCAAACAAAAGGAAGCTGTTCCTGACAGGTCCATAAGAGACCTTCAAGAACAGCTCCCTGTTCCAAAGGATGCTATTGCTGCGTCTACAAGCGATGATCCTTTTGAAAATTCAAGTGAAAATGCTCGTTATCGTCGTAAACACCAAATTGGTAGCCTTCTTCTTCGTAGAATTCGATGATCTCCGGAAGAACCTGCAGGGTTTGCGGCTTTTCGTGCATCAATACGACTTCCAAATCGACTTTTGTTGCTTGTTTGATATTCTCGACAATTTGATCCGGGTGATCCTTCAGTTGCCAATCATTCGATTCAATGGTCCAATCCCAAATCTTGATTCCTTCTTGGGCAATTTGGTCGCGCAGCATCTTATCGTCCAGTCCAGGCGCTGAACCGTATGGCGGACGCACCAAATTCGGCCGTTCACCTGTAATTTCATGGATCAACGCCAAGTTGTCTTTCATCTCAGATACGAATTGCCTCTCTTCGTACAGTTTGTTGTATTCGTGAGTCATGCTGTGACCGCCAATATAATGTCCCTCGTCTGCTGCACGCTTCACGACACTTTGCAGATCCTTGCGCTGCAGGTTGCTTCCTTGCATAAAAAAAGTCGCCTTTACGCCATATTGCTGCAAAACGTCAAGAAACTCCTCCGTCCATTCGCTCGGACCGTCGTCAAACGTTAAATAAACGATCTTCCCTTCCGGTTTAGGTTGGCTAACATTCCTTGCAATCAGTTGGTTCACAGACTGTTCTCCATGCTGACCCAAAACGGGAGCCTTATCCCATGGCAACCACTTCATCAGACAAAAACAAAGCAAACCAATCGCTGCAAGCGAAATAAGTCGCCGTCTGCGTTTTTTTGTTTTAAGCTTTCTTTTCCTCAGAAATAAACATAAGAAAAACATCGATCGACGTACTTTCTCAGTAGACATAAATTAAAAAAGCGCAGAACCGGGTTCTACGCTTTCTTATTCAAATAAAAATAGAATAGGACTCCATTGGGAGTGTTGGTTACACCATATGGGACACCATGCATTTCCAGAATCTTTTTGGAGATGGAAAGGCCAAGTCCGGTCCCTCCAGTCGACCGTTTTCGGGAAGGCTCGCCGCGATAAAACCGGTCCCAGATCTTCTCAAGCTGTTCGCCTTGAATGTGGGCTCCTTTATTTTCGATGCAAACTTTAACGGTCTCCCCATCTTCTATAATGCTGACGAGAATGGACTCCTGCTCCGGCGTATAGCGAATCGCGTTACTGAGGAAATTGACAACGACTTGCTCAATTCGCCGCTCATTTGCCAGCACTTCGACAGGTTTCAGAGACATATCAAGATGTAATTTCTTTGCCTCTAAGTCCGTAGCCAATTTTGCGCATACCCGCTCGATGACGGCGTCGATATAAAAGGAATCCTTGTTCATTTTATACGTTCCCGATTCATATTTTGCCAATTCTAGCATGTCCACGATCAGCAGATCCATCCTCTTGACTTCGTCTTCCATGGCCTCAAAATAATAATCCCGCTTATGGCTTGCAACCCCGTCCTTCAAAATCGCAAGACAGCTTTGTATGACGCTTAACGGCGTTTTCAACTCATGAGATACGCCGGATATAAATTCTTTTCTCGTATTCTCCAGCTGCTTCTCTTTCTCGATGTCCTGCTCAAGCTGGAGAATATGGGAGTGCAGCCGCTCGGAGAGCTCATTAATGTTGCGCGACAAGTCTCCGATTTCATCCTTTGTTGTGATCGGGATTTTCTCCGAGAAATCGAGGTCTGCCATTTGCCGGGTGGTGCGGTTGATGCGCAGCAGCGGCCTGGCGATCTGGCGGGAATAATAGAACGATGCCAGCATCACGAGGAGAAGCGTCGCGATAATGATGTAAGCATAATAATTTTGGATCATTCCCGCGGCTTCGTTGACCGGCTGAAGCGACGTCATCGCAAACAAGTATGCCGGATTACCGTCACCATCTTGAATGCGGTCCACGAAAATTTTATAGTCCACGCGGTATTCCTCGACATCCATAGTCCGATTCGAATTCACGGCAGGATCATAGTCGCCGTACAGCAGATCCGCTTGGAAAGCTTTGATACGGTCCAGAAACAAGTGATTCGTATAACGAGAAACTTCTGCGCCTTTCGGTATCCGGACTTTCGCAATGGTTCCTTGGACCAGAAATCCGGGATATTTTTCACGATATTGGATCACGTTCGTTCGATTGAGGACCTCGCCCTCTTTGTTCACCATCTGCCGATTTTCCAGCTGGTTTTCCTCTCTCAGATTGTATGCGTGCCTCGCCATCCGCTGGATCACCGGCTTATTGTTCATGATCAAGCCTTCGATCGCAATCGGTTCCCCTTCTTTGATCCAAGGAGTGAGGAACGGATTATTGCTGCTGAAGTCCTCTACGTTGATAAAACTGTATAGAGGTACGTTCAACGTTTTATTGGAGAACATGGCATCATCCGAATGTTCCAGCTTGATTTCCATGATGTAATCTTCGGTATATTTCAGATTCCCCCGGGCGTCCAGCGTCGCGATCCATGTGTTGTTCTTTTGATAGAAGTCTTGCTCGAGCTTGACCATCTCTTGGGTGTTCGCGGCCCGATTCAAGTCGCTTTGTTCATAAGCCTGCAGCGCCTTGTTAACGCTCTTCACTTTCTGGTGAACATAATACTGTTTGAAAAATACGGTTTGCCCTATAAAAATCACGGCAAGAATGAACAAGCATAATCCCGTCGTTAATAGGAACAGCTTAAGAACAATGCCTTTTTTCATAACTTCTCCTCGAATTTATAACCTGATCGAACAATCGTGGCAATATGCTTGGCATGCTCCCCTAGCTTGGAACGCAAATTGCGGATATGACTGTTGACAGTCCGATCGTCGCCGACAAAATCATACCCCCAGATTTTTGTAATCAGCTGTTCTCTGGTGATAATAATTCCTTTGTTTTTCATCAGATAAGCCAAAATTTCAAATTCCGTATGCGTCAAACTGCAGTTTACCCCATCCACCGTAACCGTTCGGGATGGAAAGTGGATGGAAATACCGTTGCTGGACAATGTATCGTCTTCCTGGTCCCGGGTCTGTCTGCTCTCCAAAAGCCGCTTCGCCCGGGCCAGCAGGATTGGAGGACTGTACGGTTTGGTTACGTAGTCGTCGGCTCCAAGTTCAAAACCCATCAAGGTATCATCCTCATCCGAACGGGCCGTCAGCATGATAATCGGAACGTTTGATACTTTTCGGATGCGTTTGCATACAGACCATCCATCCAATTCAGGGAGCATGATATCCAGAATGATCAGATCCAGCTCATGTTCTTGAAATAGCGCCAGAGCTTTTTTGCCATCGTCCGCTTCAAGCACTTCAAAACCTTCTTCAAGCAAATAATCTTTTATGATTTCTCGTAAAATCTGCTCATCTTCTACAATCATTATTGTTTTAGACATGTGACAACCTCTCAAGTTTTAATGAGCATGACATTAGCCCTTAGACTCACCAGTATGTGCATCATTTGGATATTAGCACTTTTCCACATGCTAGACAAACGTTGTTATCTAAATACAACTCTAATCTATTTTGGGACCAAAATCGCATATCTGGCGGCACTCCTAAACCTGCCACTTCCCTACTTTACGAATTCCATCAAGTAATCCAGAAGCAGCGGATAGAAATCCGGCTTGAAGTGAACGCCGTTGTCCGCGTAACGGATTTTGTTGGCGGCAAAGAGGGTTGACAAGTCCACGTAATCGACTTTCATTTCATCGGCCAACTGATCAAGTGCTTGGTTGTAGTCCGTAATGCTCGCATCCCGAGGCTCTTGCTTCACGGCTTCCTCGTCGACTGGCGGGATCGACAGTACGTACACGCGCGCCGTCGGCAATAGTTCCCTTATACGATCAACCAGATGGGTGTATTGCTGTATGAACGTCTTCTTCGCTTCCTCTCTCGGTTCCCCTAGATCGTTCTGCCCCAATGACAGGAACACATACGACGGTTTGCGGCTGGTGATCTCTTCGACGTTGCCCAGCGTAGATTGGACCGTTGCGCCCAATCCCCCCATAACGTTTGCCCCAGGCAGCAGGTCCTCGTTCGTCAGTCCTCCGATAATAGAGTCGCCTAGGAACAAGCTGCTGCCGAACAATTCCTGGACGCCGTTCACAGGCTCTTGCGTCGTACCGAGCTTAGACTGACCCGTGTCGTCAGCCGCACTACAGGCGACGAGGGTCGATAGTATCACTGTTGACAAAAAAATGCTTACCCAGCGTTGTATCATTTTCACACACAATAACTCCTTTCTTGCAAGGCATCCATATCATAGGATAGAGAAATCAATTTCAGGTGCAGAAAGGATCAATTCGTCTTCAATTTATTATTCGATACCATTCTAGGAAGAAAGGTAATACCGAGGGGAAAGACAACGGGTGTAAATTGGAGTGAATAATGCGGGAGGGGTGGGCCATGAATAACAAAATGAATGAATTTATGAATTGGGCTAAAGAAAGCGGCTGGACGATAAACAAAAATCCGGCTAACAATGTATATTTAAGTGGCAGCTTTATAGCTAGATATAAAGAAATTCCTAATGAATATTTAGATTTTTTAGTGTTGTAAAACAATGCATCACACTTAGGGCGTGTATGCAAACTATGAACTCAGGCATAAATTGGGTAATCTTAACCTATGAGAAGACGATACGAGATACGAGACGACCAATGGGAATTCATTAAATACTTACTGCCACAGGAGAGAAAACCGCAAGGCGGACGCCCTGCTATCGATAACCGAAAAATGTTCAACGTCATGCTCTGGGTGCTTCGCTCAGGTGCCCCGTGGTGAGACTTGCCTGAATACTACGGGGCATGGAGCACGGTCTACAGTCGTTTCCGTCGTTGGGGGAAATCCGGCATTTTCGATCGCATGCTTGCCGTGTTGGCGGCTGATCCCGATGACAAATATGTCATACTTGATTCCTCCATTGTGTGTGTTCATCAACACGGCACGGGGGCAAAAGGGGGCAGCAATTCCAAGCGATCGGTCGATCAAGAAAAATCGTCTTGGCGGATCGCGGATATGATACTGATAAAACCGTCATTCCAAGTAAGAAGAAATCGAACCACACGGACAACAGACTGGTGGTTATAAAAACAGGGTTATCTGGTGGAACCCTCCCGGTGGACGATGCGGCAATATTAAGTGTACAGCTAGCAGGATGACAAGCGTCCCGTTCCGATAAATTGGCATCTGATTCAGCCAACTATGATGTCCGAAACAGTGGCATCCTTTCGCGCCTGTTATCTTTCGTTTTCTCCAATACAGGATGGTGAATACGCCAAGCAACAAAATCGCCAAATCAATTCCCCACTACACTACCCCATAGGATAAGATTTCATAGCGAAAATTCGTTACGTTAGTTACCTTGCTACGTAGTGCCAGCAAGAAGATCGCTGAAAACAGGACATCAAGCGCATAACTAAACACGATCATGGCTCTTCACTCGCCTGTTCCTTCTACCTTGTCGCTCTCAACAGAATCAGTTAGTTTTCCGTCTTTCATACGGATTACACGATCTGTTGCTGATGCAACTATCGGGTCATGCGTGACGATAACGATGGTCACTTGCTTGTCTGTATTTATCTTGCGTAGCAAAGTTATTATCGCCTCGGATGTCACAGTATCCAGAGCTCCAGTAGGCTCATCAGCCCAGATGGCGCGAGGATTATGGACAATAGCGCGGGCAATTGCAACCCGCTGGGCTTGTCCTCCGGACAGTTCATGCGGCATGGCCTTCAACTTATCCGTTAGCATGACATCTTCAAGTGCCGCCTTTGCAGCTTTGTGGGCAACTGACCTCTGAGCGCCCTGACTGATAAGCGGCAACGCCACATTATCAATGACATTCAACACAGGAATCAAATTGTATTGCTGATAGACAAAACCCATCGACGTCAATCTGAGCGCGGAGACATCTTTTTCTCTCATTTGGTGTATTGCTTGCTTGTCGAACCAAATTTCGCCACTGTCAGCTGGCTCGATACCTGACAGCGTATAAAGCAGCGTAGACTTACCACAACCGGATGGCCCCATAATGCTCACCATCTCGCCCCTATGAATGCGTAAATCCACCCCTGATAATGCGACTGTTTGTGGAGTCGCTACCATGCCGTAGCTCTTACGAACATCTTTGGCTACAATCATGATCGAGAAACCTCCTCTACCACGGGCATAAGACCTAATTGGGCAATCGTTCCCTTCGTCGTCGTCACCTCTCCCACATGCCCCATGTAGGCAATCGTACGGTCAGCGTTAAGTACATAGGCATAGGGGGTAAATTCCGGGCGGTACACGTTATGGAATTCCTCAGCGGAAGCGGACAGTACGTCAAAGGAAAAGTCAAAGTGCTGCTGGATTGCTTGGGCTTCATTCACGTCACCATCGGTTACAAGAACAATCTCCCCATCGAATACATCGGCAACACTTTCGAGTTTTGGCAGCAACTCAACACATACTGCACAATACAAAGAGATAATGACAATTAACGTGGAGTTGCGATGTTGTATTCGTCCAGCAAACATCGGCACTTCACCCAAGTGATATTTTTCAGGCGCTTTACTACTCGGTTCTCGCAATGAATCGAACAACCGGCTGATCTTAGTCATCATGGCGAATCATCTCCTTATCAATAAAGTCTAGTACCGGTATCAGTGTCGGCAAAGACCTGAATGGAGCCGCTTGCAATATGACCCCGTTTCTGTCCAGTGCTGCCGCCCATGGAACGCCAGCAAAGTGTTTTTTCCAATTCTCCGTCTCCATATGAAACACTTCCGCATACGCAGCAAACGCTTCATAGAATAAGGGCATATTGTCCTCCAGTGTGTCCACTAGCATGACCGTATTAACCGAATGCATCTGATAGTAATCGGATAACACAGCAAGGGCATCTTGGCAAGCCGCACACCGAGTAGAAACGACAATCACTAACAGTCCGTTTCCTAAAAAATCATATAGATTTTTCGTCCCTACGGGGAAGTTAGGAAGCAACTCCCCAATCTCGGGTACAACACGTTGCTGCGCCTTTTTCAAGAATTTCCTGTAACCATTATGTTCCATCAGTCATCCTCCCCCCATGTTACTCTGTCCGACTGATCTGTTTACGTCTTAATCCGGCTGTGCTGAATCGGTTGAACAACCAGATGAAGATCAGCAATCCAAAGATGAGACCTGTCACTTCCAGATAAGGGAACGAAAACTTAACCCCCATCCACGCCAAACGCATCAGCATCTCCGAACCGAGCCTTCCGACCACAATACCGCTAATCAGCCCAATGATACCAATCAGACAACCCTCTACGATAAAAACCTGTTTCAACGACTTTTGACTTACCCCCATCTGCCATAACATGACCATATGGGGAGCCCGCTCCTGTACAGATCGAATCTGAATCACATACATGCCGAGTAAGGCCATAAGCATCATGAATGACATAATGTAAGAAAACAGCGTGAATTCAGCTTTAACAATCGTCGTAATGATTGCCTGGTCCTCACCAGGCGTTCTGACCGTAACACCAGCTGTTTTTGTAAAATGGTATTTCAGTGTCTTTATGGAATCTACCGCCGTCACACCTGTATCAGTCAACTGCAAAAGCGCATAGCCTTTGGGATCCCCAGGGTGCTTATAAGCGCCGTTTGTGCTATATTTATTGTAGAGTTCGTCAGCCACTAAAAATACGTTGCCATTGAAGCGGTTATCTTTACCAATGGCGAACGTTCCCGCTATCGTGACCACTTCCTCTCCAATCAGGTTCTCCTCTTTGCCCCCACCTTTCAGTAAACGAAGCGGAATCTGATCGCCTACTTGGTACGTGCCTTCCAATGAATCATCCACCAGAACGACAGACGCCTGATCGCTCATGGCCTGAAATACTTCTGCATCGCTCTGAAATTGCGGCGCACGGGAGGTGAGCGGTAATTGGTAACCTTCCCCTAGCCACTTTCCCCACACAACTTGCGAATATGCCCATTTGTTACCATTCGTAGGGGGTGTTAGTTCTGTAAGATCAAGTGCATTGTCAGGAGATGAAACCAATAGTCTGTACGTATCCATGTAGGCAGCACCATGCACGATTTCTTGTACTTCATTCATATTGTCTGTCAGCTTATCTTTTTCCCGCTCATCGGCATAAGACATATAAGCGTCGGTAGCCATAAAAGAATCTCTCTTGTTTGCAGCGGCATAATCTTCAACATTGGAAGCGAAACTGATCATCACAATCAAACAGCAGGATAATACCGTGAACAATAAAACGATGCCAAATGAACGATTAAACCGCATATGCGGGTACTGCGTGCCTAACGTAACAGCCAAACGATCCAACCACCGATGCGGCAAAACGGAGGATGCCCGTTTCATCCAAGGTACAATGAGAAACATAAGATAGGCAGTCGTTATAATTCCAATAAGCCAACTTATAATCGAACCGAATACTTTTGCATCAAGCCTATCGCCATCTGAAAGCCCCTCTGTGGCGACATAATTAAAATAAATGAATGCCACTGTGACAAGGAGACAACCTAAGATTTTGAGCAGACGCTTCTGTGCCGGATTCACACGATTGTCCTCCTTGCCCATAAGGTGCAGAATGGATGTGCGCTTAATGAAACGCCCGACAAAACAAGCGAGGAGTAAGAAAACGATAAACATGGCCAACACAATCCAGCATGTTGCCACCACATCCACGTGGGGTTGGATTGGATAGGCGTAAGCGGCATACCGTTCCAGTAATTGTTCGATATAAAATACATTAACAGACAGCAATCCGAAACCGAGTACATTCCCGAGAACAACTCCCGAGATGGTAATGACCGCACACAGTAACGTACACTCACTCACATAGATGACAAAGCAGTTGCGGTTACTGAGTCCAAGCGATCGGAGCACGCCAAGATAATATTTGCGCCTTTCTTTCAGAATATTAAACAACTGCGCCAACAGCAGAATTCCAGCGAACAAAGAAACAGCGACAAAAAACAAAAATGGAGGCGTGAAAATACTCTGCACCATCGACATATGAGATAGCGCTTCTTTTTTGATTGCTCTCTCCGTGAGATCCGTAAAAAAGGAAGTGCCTGGTAATGATGAATACATCATGTCCGTCGCCAGTAAAATACTTTGTGCGCTTGCTTCTGGAACGCCGAATAGCTGATGCGCAAGCCTATCCGAAAGAATAACTGTCCCTTGTGCGCGCATTGTTCCGCGAAAACCTGTTAATCCGCGTTCCTCTGCTACATCACGGATCGTTACAGGCACTTCTTGCCCGGCAAACGAGATCACCATTGTTTCACCGGCACTAAGTCCCAACCGCCGTGCCAGCGGAACGGATACAATCGCTTCTTCTGCTGTCAGGAGATCCGTAGACCACAGCGGTTGCTTCGGTTCTAATTCCCGAGCCTTTTGAAAATCAAACCCTAATGCAACGATGCTATCTTCCCTGGCTTTCTCATTATTCCCGCTGTGCACGGAAACTACCTGAGACACGTAGGGGAGACTGGTAATATTCCTGGTTTGAAGCTTCGTTTGAACATTCTTAATCTGAGCCTCGGTCAAATCAAGTCCGACACGCGAATAAATCTCTGTACCAATGACACCAAAGTGTTTTTCTTCCCATTGTGATTTGCTGTGTGTAATAGAAGAAATGACAAAATAACAAGAAAAAATCAGAACGACACCGATAGACCCTATGCATACGGTGAGTAGCGTTTGCCGTATCTGGGCCAAAAAATTTCTGGCTCCCATTTTCCAAAATATGCCCATAACATCACCAACTTTCCCTCACGGGCGCTTATAATCTTCGTCCCCTTAATACAGACACAAATAGTAAATCTAAAGATGCTCTTATGTATTCCGTAGGACTACTTGATACCTTTTCGTGAACCGATCTTTCCCTGCATAAATAGACGCTCGAATTAGTCCAACCCCTTCACTTTTTTAAATTATTTATTTTTTTCGTAATTGCCTAAAAAACGGAGTTAACAATTAATTGTATTCTATTTGAAGTACGACTGTATGGAGTTCAACTTGAGGGTTAAACCGAGGCTCATCTAACAAGTTCATTCGTGTTCCAGCACATCCTGCTTTCGGGTCAGTTGCGCCATAGACAACTCTTAGTGTTCAAGCTAGAATGATCGCCCCTCCACACATGGAAGCAAGGTTCTAATGTGACATACAATGTACAGTCAAGAAATCTCCATGCTTGAATATGAGAAGCCTCAAACCAGCCGTTGACCGGCTTTTCCACAAAATCGAGGGGGTGGATTTCTTTTTGTGCGAGTGATCCACTTGTAGATTGCTCTTTTTTCCGTTACGCACTGGATACCAGGCTTCTCATCTTATCAGCCTGATTTTCCTGGATCTGCCCCAGCGCCAGCCCGCATCGCATCTTCATCTTGACCATGCCACGAATGGTGTACAGTTTAAATCCAAACGATACATCCTACCGGCTGTTCACGTGTTCCACCGCTGTACTCTTGTTGTATTCCTTTTCCCCACTTGTAGCTGGCGCGATCAATCGGCGTAACGATGTGCCGGTCTTCCGAAAGCGGAATGCAAATGCCCTGCGCTACCGGGCATGTTGCCGCATCGGCTCAGGTGATCCCCATTATTTGGCAGACACAGCTTCTTGAGAGTGTCACGCTCCTTCTCGAAACCGGCATTACACATCTCCCGCTGTTTCCCCGTAGACATCGTGCCTTTGTAGTCTTAGACGACGTTCTCTCTGCCGCTCAGAAGCCGCATCGGCTCCCTGTCCCGCCACCTAGTGAGAAAGACGTGGTTCCTTTGTGAGAATGAATATAATCATAGCTCTGATACTGCATTTAAGTGGAATGAATTTGAAGAAGTTGGAAAAGCAGCAAATCATCTTGAGGAATTTTTTGATTTCATAATGTCGAATACAATAGAGTTCCCATGATAAAAATAGGTAAGGCACACAACCTTAGTTCGGTACTCAACCGGACTAAGGTTGTGTGCCTTCAACCCAGAAATATCAATAGTCTAGTAGACGGCCATTATCGTTCCATTGACCGTACATTTTATTCTCTCTCGTGTTGTTTATGAACTTGTCTAATCTGCTCTTAAATAATTCTGGCTGATTCTTATTGCTTTGTATCGTGTCGATCCGAACTCTTTTATAAAGACCTGGAAATGCCATGAAATTCTCATATACTTGCTTTTCCTCTTTTAGTCTTTGCTCAATAACTCCATCGAGTCTGAAAGAATCGTGATCCATCTCAGGAAGAACCATTCTGCCTTCGTCTCTCATGAACCCCAGCTTTTCAAGTCGGCGGACGCGTTCTTTATTTAATTCAGTCCATGAACTTTTCTTACTTCTAGGTGATAGTCTCTGAGCCAGCTCTCTTTCAGAAATTTTCTTCTTGACGCTATCAATCCATCCAAAGCATAATGCTTCCTCAACGACGTCTAAATATAACAATTTATCAGGGGTTGGCGTCATACTAACCAAGACCCAGCAAGACTCCTCAGTCTTGCCATGGTTCTGCAGCCAAATCCTTAAATCCTCTCTTGATGTTACTGGAATTACATGTTCGATTTCCATAACTAATCCCCATCCTCCTCCTTTCTAATGAGAATATCAAAACATGGCCCTTTCATTGGAAGGCCATGTTTTGAATGAGTTACTGTTTGTTTGAACTGACTTTATCAAGGAAGCGATCTGCGTCACTATTAAATTTCCAGGCAACTCCGAACTGATCAACCAGCATTCCAAAACACGAAGACCAAGGAGTATTAGATAACGGCATCACAACATGGCCACCAACAGATAATTGATTAAAGTATTCTTCCAAAGTTTGTTTATCGTCCATGACTAGACTAATAAGTACGTTGTTTCCTTTCACCAGCTCACCTGTCACCGCCTTCATGGAAGGCAAAATATCCGACATCATCATTTTCCCGCCTGCAAATTCTACCGAAGACTCCATGATCATATCGAGTTCATTTTCTGGCAACGGATAGTTTGGATCCTGAGGAAAATCCCTAAATTTCACTTTTTTTACCTCGTTCGCATTTAGAGCCTCCGAATAAAATTCAATTGCTCTTTCTGCGATTCCATCAAAGTTTAAATATACAATTGCTGACATAAAGTTGTACCTCCTTCTTTTGATAAATGAAGTATAATTTATTAGTGGTGACAGACGCATGTCACCATTTAAAAATTTGTACCAAAAGAGGGGCAGCTATGGAGAAAGTTGAGAGATTAATATCCATTATCATGATATTGCTGAAAAAGGATATCGTTTCAACAAAAGAATTCGCACAATTATTTAACGTTTCCAAAAGAACGATTCTTCGCGATATGGAAACACTGAGCTTATCCAACATTCCCATCTATTCAGTTCTTGGAATTCATGGTGGGTACGGTATTATGGATGAATACAAGGTGGATAAACGTCTTTTAAGCAGCTCCGACTTAGAAAATATATTGACTGCACTCGGCGGATTGGAACAAATTCTAATTAGCGAGGAAGTTGAAATCACGATTAAAAAAATGGAAGCCATGGTTCACCCCATGTCACTGAAAAGTTCAGTCCGACTTTCATTTTATGATTGGGAGGGTCGGTCCGAGATTCTTCAAACCTTGAAGACATGCCAGGAATCGATAATAGGGAGAAAGTTAATTTCATTCGATTATATAGATAAAAATGGCATGATAACGAATCGAATTGTTGAGCCGTATCAGCTTCATTTTAGCGAAACGAGTTGGTATTTAAAGGGATTCTGTTTACATCGTCAGAGCTATAGAACATTTAAATTATCCAGGATCGATAATCTCAATATGGATGAAGAAACCTTTATCCCTAGAGATTATGTATTTGAACAAAATGAAGCCGGTTATCAACCTCAACTTGTTGCTATCAAGGCGTTGATTGCGCCCAGTGTAAAAGATCAATTCATTGAAAGGTACGGTCGCAAGAGCATTGAAAACTTTAACTCTGAATATTTCTTAGCCACTATCCATATTCCTCAGAACAGTATTGGATTTCAATTTTTAGCAAGTTTCGGGACTAATCTAGAAATCGTAGAGCCCCAATCCTATGTTGAAGAATTCCGTAATTATTTGCTCAAAATGGTAAATAAATATTCCTGAAGGCTTCAAAAACGCCATGGATCTGCACAAACCCGATGTGGATATTCTGGTGGGGACGGATGTATCCCCCGTTTCTGTTCCAATCTTGGTGATCCAACAACGACGATCTCGGATTCCTTGGCAATCAAATCCGTGTGGTTCAATGGTGCGCTTCAGTTAGGTTAATATGGTCAAGGCGAATGATGAGTGAACCAACGACCCTTTTAAAGCTTATCGTCCCCCCCGATGTGTGAGGACTGTAGTTCCGCTATTTCTTTTTTTCCGCCCATTAGCGAATGTATGAGGACATGAGATCCGCTATTGTAGGTTATCACAGGCTAAATTTGTGGTTATGGGTAGATTAACGGAACATGTGTCCAGATAGACTCCCAAATGGACCGATTTTCGGAAAATAGCGGATCGTGTGTCCGCATGGACTCTCAAGCAGCACGATTGCTCTGGATTAGCCGTGGTTGAGGACTGTAGTTCCGCTATTTCTTTTTTTTGCCCATTAGCGAATGTATGAGGACATGAGATCCGCTATTGTAGGTTATCGCAGGCTAAATTTGTGGTTATGGATAGATTAACGGAACGTATGTCCGCATGGACTCTCAAGCAGCACGATTGCTCTGGATTAGCCGTGGTTGAGGACTGTAGTTCCGCTATTTGTTATTTTTCTGCTCATTAACGAATGTATGAGGACATGAGATCCGCTATTGTAGGTTATTGCGGGCTAAATTAGTGGTTATGGGTAGATTAACGGAACGTATGTCCGGATTGACTCCCAAATGGACCGATTTTCGGTAAATAGCGAATCGTGTGTCCGCATGGGCCCCAAAATCATTCGCTAAAGTAGCTAACTAATATAGCTAACTATAATAGCTAAACGGTTTTATTCTCCTCCTCTATAGCAATAACTTCCCTTGCTGCTTCTATGAAAGATAATATGATGGGTGAAAGCCACTTATCTTTATGCCATAACATCTGTGTATACACGTGCAAGTCCGGAATTTGCCATGGAAGAGCAACAAGTTCGCCCCGTTCAACTTCGGCTTTCGTTACGATTTCAGGAAGAAAGGCAATACCGATTCCCGAAATTGCACATTGTTTAATGGCTTCGGCACTTTGAAACTCTAAATAAGTAATCGTATCAATGCCCTCTTTCTCAAATTGCCGGTCAAACATGGTTCGATAGGGACATCCCTTTTCATTCGTAAGAAATACTTGTCCATGAAAGTCTTCCAGTTGCAGTACCGTTGGTTTCACAAGTGGATGGTCAGGAGCAGCGAATAAGCGGAAAGTTTCTTCCACCATCGGCTCCACTTCAAGTCCGCTCGAGCGAATGGGTTCGTCCAACATAAAGACGACATCCGCGGCTCCCTCAAAGAGAGCTTGCTTGAGTTCTTGATTGGGAACGGAGCGGAAGATGAGGCGCACTCCAGGATAGCGTGAACGAAATAGTTGAAAGACAGCTGGAAGCCGATAGGCGCAAATAACCTCATTGGCACTGATCGTTAGGGTGCCGATAAGATTTTCATTATCATGAACGACGCTGCGGGCTTCATCCAATTTGTCTAAAACACTTTGGATCTGAATTAAAAAGCGTTTACCTGCAGTTGTGAGAACGAGCTGCTTGCCCAAGCGGTCAAAGAGACGAACACCAAGCTCATCCTCCAAGGCTTTCATTTGCATCGTGACGTTGGAGGGGACGTAGTTCAGCACTTCCGCAGCCCGAGTGAAATTTAATGTTGATGCAACCGTGCGGAACGTATTCAATTGGCGCAATTCCATCGTATGATCCCCCTTCTTACTTTCAATAATATTGAATACAACTTTGAATTTCATTCACTTTTATTGAGAGTACCACGGATCTATACTTAGTACAAGAAATACACGCTACATGTGTGGTTTCATTTTGAAGGGAGAGACAAAACGATGGATTATGAGATTTTTGATTTGGGTGACGTAACCTTGCAATCAGGTGTGACGTTACCGAGCGCTTTTCTTGCCTATAAAACTTATGGAAGATTAAATGAAAAGAAAGATAATGTCATCGTCTATCCAACTGCTTTTGGCGATCAGCATGTTCAGAATGAATGGTTGATTGGAAACGGCATGGCCCTAGATCCGCAAGAATATTTCATTATCGTTCCAAATCTATTGGGCAACGGGTTATCCTCGTCTCCCAGTAACACGCCTCCCCCATTTGACCGGGCTCATTTTCCGGGGGTAACCATCTATGACAACGTTAAATTCCAGCATCGGCTGGTGACCGAAAAATTCGGTATTGAAAAGATCGCTCTCGTCGTTGGATGGTCAATGGGAGGCATTCAAGCATTCCAATGGGGGGCAAGTTATCCCGACATGGTGGAACGAATTGCACCTTTCGCCGGAGTTGCAAAGACCTGGCCCCAGACGTATGTGGTCCTGGAAGGAATGAGAGCTCCACTCATGGCTGCAGTCCGCTTCGATTCAAGTGAACTAAATCAGTTGACTTCTGCAGACATGCGCGCGGTTGGTCGTGTCTATGCCGGATGGGGCGTATCACACGCGTTTTACAGAGAGGAACTTTATCGTGAGTTGGGATTTGACTCATTGGCAGATTTTATGGTGGGCGTCTGGGAAGATAGTTTCATGAAGATGGATCCGCACAATGTCTTAGCCATGTTATGGACAGGACAAAATGCAGATATTAGCGCAAACTCTTCCTACAACGGAGATTTCGATAAGGCGCTCAAGAGCATTAAAGCACTTGCCTGCGTCATGCCAGGGAGCACGGATCTCTTCTGCTCTGCGGATGATAACGAATACGAGGCTAAGCTTATGCCTAATGCTGTTTTCAATCCGATCAAGTCGATCTGGGGACATTTTGCCGGTCGCGGAATCAACATTGCCGATAACAAATTTATTGATGATAACCTAAAACGCTTGTTGACGCTTCGTACAGACGGATAGATCATAACTGAGGTCACCAGAACTTACTGGTTGACCTCCTTTATGTGAAATCCTCATAAATGCAGAGTGTCTTGGATACACGTTAAATCACGCCTTTCTGTATTTAGTTCATGCACGCTTCATGACTGCACTTGATGATCAGACAGCTACTGAATTTACGATATTTGCAATCGGTTAGAGTCATTGAGTACTGTTGAGAAAACATCGTTTTGTGTTTCTTCACATTATTGTAGATAAGCAAAGCAAAAAAAGGCCAACCTATGGGCGGCCTTTCATTACTTGTAGATCGTTAATTATCTGCTGATAGGTTGACCTGCAAAAGCTTGAACATGTAACGGGGCTGTCAAGTAGTTTGGAGCTTTAGCTACAAACGCCTGAAAATGGATGTTCGCATTGTGAGCCACCCCCTTAAATTCCTTTGATTTTTGTCAGATCCCCGCTGCATAGAGTTTCAAGATTATCAAATATCTTACGAACAGGCCAATCCCACCATTTAATGAGAAGGAGATAATCGATGAGTTCATCGTCAAATCTTTGCTTAATGACTTTGCAAGGATTCCCGCCTGCAATATGGTAAGGGGGAACATCCTTTACAACAACAGAGTTGGCTGCAATAATTGCTCCATCTCCAATATGTACACCGGGCATTACGGTCACATTTTGACCGATCCATACATCGTTTCCAATTACAGTATCACCTTTAAGGGGTAAGTCGGCCAGGGTCGGAGTCGCTTTCTCCCAACCATGGCCCATAATGTTAAATGGATAGGTAGTGACACTGCACATTCTATGGTTTGCACCATTCATTACAAATTCAATACCCTTTGCTATTGCGCAAAATTTTCCGATAATCAGCTTATCTCCAATAAATTCATAGTGATGTGTGACACGCTCTTCAAACTTTTCAGCCCCGTTGATATCGTCATAATATGTGTAGTCACCGACAACAATATTTGAGCGAGTTACAACGTTTTTAATATAACATATACTTTTAATTGCCTCATTTGGGTAGATTGCATTAGGATCAGGTCCATATTGCATATAAAATTCCCTCCTTCGTGTTTTATAAATAACGAGAATATCGCGTTGTACTTGATTATTTCTATTATTTTATTATACCTCTTTCTATATCAAAATATCTCGATGAGGGCCGATATCAAAGACAAACTTTATACGCCAAAATCCATTTATATTGCCGAATGGTTCATTGAACAAGTCATCATCTTTGATGGGTTATTCTATAATCATCGTAATGACCACGATGATAAGTAACCATAAATAAATTCTAAAAAACAAAGTATCTGGAATTTTCTGAGCCCACCTTCTCCCGATTGGTACTCCTATCAGCCCCCCAAGCGAAAATCCAATCAATGCAGGTATATAAATAAATCCAATGGTCGAATCTGGCATGCCAGCTACCCGTAATCCTGAAGCAAGATAAGTGGATGCACCGACAATAGCGACAGGCAGACCTAGTGGTGTAGCTAGAGCGACCGCATGCAGCATCCGCATCCCATATTTTCTAAGGTATGGGATCGTCATAACGCTACCGCCAATCCCTAGCAACGTTGAAATAATGCCAATGAACGATCCAATAACGAAACGGGACATGCGTCCTGGCAGAGGAGAGATCGGAAATTCATCGTTACTATTCGCTGTTTTCTTGTACAAATTAGATATAATGACATAACAAAGTAGCATAATAAATGCACATTTGAGCAATCCACCATCGATATAGCGGGCCAACAGCCCGCCGATTAGAGCGCCTGATGCGATAAAACCGGCTAATTGTCTAAATACCATCCAATTGATATTACCTTGCTTCGAATGATTATAGGTGGAATTCGTTGAATTTATAATCATGACAGCCAGTGATGTCCCCACAGCTGTATGCATAACATATTCCGCAGGAACAACGTGAGGAAGGAAAACATATAGAATTGGGACGACAACGAAGCCGCCACCTAGGCCGAAAAGGCTGGATAATACGCCGATAAACACCCCGATGAAAGTAAACACAATCAATGCCATATGATACTACTTCCTCCTTTAATTCAGCCCGCACTCATCGCTGAATGACCCGCTCTCACCTAGGTCCGACGGACATAATCGTAATCGGTACCCTATCTCCGACTCGATTTGTTCAACAAAATCCCTTGCAGCTTACAGTTATGACTCCTATTTGGATTTGCTTATAAAATAAATGATAATGGAATAGAGCATATTATAATAATTGATATTTGTTATACTCGATATAAATAAAGGTAATGGTTATGCAAGCAAAATCTGGAGTAGTATCGTATCTTTTATGAGATTGCGAGACTTGAGTCAGCTGAACCAGCGAAAAGCAGCCGATCACATTAATCGGCTGCTTTCCTTTATTTTTGCAAAGTTCATCACTAATTCTCTTTTTAGAGCCCGCTTGGCTAATCAACTGTAGTCTTCAATTAATGATATTTTTCCTTCTTTAAATTCTGAATACTGACTTTCCTTTCAGTTGGATCTTATCTCCATAATCAATTATCACTTCTATTTCTGACGGCGACCAAAGAACCCGTTGAATTATATTGTAAACCCAGCAACCTCAAAACAAAAAATTCGAATATGGTTATCCCCGCTAAAAAATCAGAACAATAACTAAAGGAATAAACATTATTTTTATTTTATTTATTCTTACCACCCCTTACCGCCGGGTAGTTGGATGTTAGTCCAACTGCTTACATCGCATTGGCCATATTCATTATCACCCGCAGCAATCACCGTGCCGTCTGATTTAAGGCCGATGGTATGAGCGCAGCCTGCCGCAACTGCTACAATATCGCACCAGTCACTTACATTGCATTGACCATACTCATTCCAGCCCACAGCTGCCACCGTACCGTCCGATTTAAGCCCGATGGTATGATGACTACCCACCGCTATCGCGACAATACCGCGCCACCCGCTCACATCGCATTGGCCTACCTTGTTTTGACCCACAGCAACCGCCGTGCCATGCGATTCAAGCCCAACAGTATGAAGATAATCCGCCGCAACTGCCACGATGCCGCGCCAGTCGCTTACATTGCATTGGCGATACCTATTATTACCCACAGCCATCACCGTACCGTCCAATTTAAGACCGATGGTATGCCAGTCACCCACCGCGACCGCCACCATATCACACCAGCCACTTACATTGCATTGGCCTTCATTATTTCGACCCACAGCCACCACTGTGCCATCCGATTTAAGACCGACGGTACGACGCCAACCCGCCGCAACCGCAACCATATCACGCCAGCTGCTTACATCGCATTGGTCATACTTATTCCAACCCACAGCCGCCACTGTGCCGTCCGATTTAAGCCCGACGGTATGAGCATTACCCGTGTTCGCCGCCATATGAACATTACCAGCCGCAACCGCAACCATATCGCGCCAGCCACTTACATCACATTGGCCATATTTATTATCACCCACAGCCGTCACCGTGCCATCCGATTTAAGTCCAACCGTATGACGACGACCTGCTGCTATGGTATCTTTGGGAATTGCCCATATCTTGCTGAAAAGATTCCCCTTTTCCATAAGGTTCTCCCCCTTGTTTTTTCTTTTCAACTTAAATCATACAACATTCATGCAAGTGCTAAGGCAAAGCCTGCACACCTTTGATTTTTCGTAATCTCAAAACTAGAAAGCTTATCTAGCCCATAGAGTTAAAGAAACTGCGCGACAGACGTTCCGACATCTCATTCCTATCAAAAAAAACGACCGGGGTTCGATCGGTCGTTTTCCATTAAATAATATTGCAGTATAATAATACCGAATTATTTCCCGAAACAAATAGAACGGTAACCAAAGGTGGATTATCTAATATACCGGAAACCTCCTGAAATGCTTTGTATCCAATTCGCGGGTCACTTCCATGAACTAAATAGATATTTAGTTTAACCAGATTGGCGAAACTTGCATTTTCAGACGCTAAAATCGTTGCGTTATTATGAAGCGCCTGCTTTGACTGCATTTCCAAATCGCCAGCTCCAATTAGCTCACCTGTTGAGTTAATAGCATTTTGTCCGCCGATATAAATTGTTTTTGCTCCATTTTAAAGTTAGACCTTGGTTTTCCTTCTTATGATTCAGTGTTTTTATTTCACTGGTGTATAAAGACCGACTATACTCTCATCATTGGGAGATCGAGTCTTTTAAATAATCCGTAAAATTCACTGGGGATCTGCCAATCAGGTTTTCCAAAGTCGGATTGGTTTGCGAGAAATCTCCTTGTCGACTTGCCTGAAACATACCCGTAAGCATGCCGACCATCGCTTCCGGCAGTCCTCGGGACATCAAGTGGTTTCGATATTCATCATCCGACACGACAATTCGCCGAATCGGTCGATCCAAGACCTTGGAAGCAATCGATGCAATTCTACCCATATCAATCGCTTCGGAAGCCGTAAGGTGAGGGGTCATACCGTCATATCTCTGCTCTGTCAAGATGACCGCTGTGGCTTCAGCCAGGTCGGAATGGCTGGTCCAGGCAACAGGACCATCTTCCGGAGCAATCAATTCCCCTGTTTTCAATGCATCACCCATCCACATCATTGCTGATGCGGCATAAAAGCCGTTTCGCAGCGACGTGAATGCCATTCCCGAAGATTTTAGCATCTCTTCTGTAGCAGCATGAACGTTCATGGGAGGAAAATGCGACGTTGCAGATGAAAACATTTGGCTAGTATACAGCAGTCGACCAACACCCGCTTTCTTAGCCGCGTCGATTGCGGTTTGATGCTGGCGAACAGCAACTTCTCCCAAGGAGTGGGACGAGATAATAAGAACTTGAGACGCTCCCTCAAAGGCGTGTAGAAGACTTTCGGAATCATCGAAATTTCCTTGCCGGACACGAACTCCTCGTTCTTTTAGATCCTGTGCCGTGTTCACATCACGGACACTTACACCAATATCCCCGGCAGGAACACGCTTGAGAAGTTCCTCTACGACCTTCCGGCCTAATTTTCCATTCGCTCCTGTAACAACAATCATTTCTATACTCATCCTTTCGTTTGCAAATCAGATAAAGAGTTTGCCATACGATTTTGTTTGTGCAATCATAATCGTATAGGTGCGTGTAAACAAAAGTCGCTGAATCAGACACAAACAGCTCAATGGATTTTAAGTGACTTTTTGAACAACCTCTTAAGTAAAAGATAAAAGGATTGAGTTATGCAAACAACCTGCAAAAAGCTGTTTTTGTTGTGTTCCCAACATTTTTGCCCTTTTGTCTGTTATTGAATTTGAGAGAAAGAGGGGGATAAAATGTCGGTAAATCCCGAGGATCCGCGTGTTAAAAGAACCCGTCAATTGTTCGTGCAGGCTTTTAACGATTTGGTTGGGAAAAAGAGAAACATCTATTCCATTTCTGTGCACGATATCACGAATCAAGCAACCGTAAATCGAACAACATTTTATGCTCATTTTCAGGATAAATATGACTTTCTTGAATATTGGATGACGGAAAAGTTCCAAAGGACTATAAAGGATAGACTGCCGGAACAAACAAGATGCAATGCGGACAATTTGCGCATCCTTTTTCAAACCATATTCGATTTTCTTTTGCGGTTTCGACAATGTAGTACGCCAGGAGACAAGCAGTTTGAAGCGATGTTTGAAAATGCCATGCGTCAGGATCTTCATCGACTTCTGCTTAAACGGGTAAATGAAATGGACACACAGGGCTTTTCGCAAGAAAAATTGGAAGCTGCGGCACTCGTTATCAGTTGGGGCATATTCGGATCCGCTTTGCAATGGAGCTGGAACCCTCAAGATCGTTCAGTGGAAACGATGTTTGAAGAAGTCATTGAGGTTATATCGGTCAATTTGGCCCCTTTCTGGGAGCAAACAACCAGCTAAAGGTATGCTCTCGTTCAATAAAAAAAAAGCCGCGATTTACGCGGCATCATCACCATATCTCCGGAGCGATGTATCCTGACCGTCCAGACGTTATCAGCCTATATACTTTTTGCGGCTTCCATTAGTCGCTCTTTTGTCATCGCAGGCGAATCGCTGCCTAACCGATATATGATCGCCTGCCCCTCTTTTTCGATCATCCAGCTGATTTCTTGGTAGATATGGCTATCGGTATATACATATGAATCGTTTATTAAATAATGGGCGTCGTGTCCATTCAGCTCCATTTCTTCATATTTAGCTGATGATGGGGCTAACGTCTGTATTTTCACTTTGGAATCGCGAGGTGTTTCCATGACCAAATACAGCCTCTCTTGATCTGAATTGCGATATACGGTGGTGTACGATAACAACGGAAACGAGGTTAGAATGGAAGTTTTTCTCCATATAAAATCTTTTCCCGACTCTTCGCTCTCGGCCTTCATCTCTTCAAGCAAAGCTGCGATATCCGTCTCGGAGCCCCCATAAGCGCCGAATGGAGACAGCTCCATTCCTCCCGTGAACCTATACGTTCCAAGCAAGGAGTCTGGAGGCAACACATCAAAATGTCGGTACGTTAATGCCTTTCTCCAAGTATCCAAGTCCTCGTTCACGTCCGGCTGCGAGACAGGAATGAACGGCAAGCTCTTGACGTTGCCCAAATCGGATAAATAGACGACGGCGGACTCTCCCGGGTTCAATGTCAAAGAAAAAACGCAGCTTTCCGGCTGCGTTTCATCTAATTATGCTAGGACCTTACAGTATGACGATTAAATAGAAGAGCGCTGCTAAGACAAAACGATACAGAGCAAACCATTCCAATCGAAGTCGCTTAATCAGTTTGATGAACGTCACTACTGCAATCATGGCCACAATAAAGGATGTCGTAAAGCCAATTAACATTAGAAAGAGATCGTCAGCATTCAGCAAATCGCGACTAACGTATAAATCTAACAAGCTTGCGCCAAACATAACAGGCACGGAAATAAGGAATGTGAAATCTGCGGCGGCTTTTTGACTAGTACCAAGCAAAAGTCCACCGGAAATCGTGGACCCCGATCTTGAAAATCCCGGCCACAAAGCCAAACATTGGAACAGGCCAATCCCGAAAGCTTGTTTGTAATTAATCCCATCCATCGTATCAGCGGTTTTAGTTCTTCTGCTCCGTGCTGCGACGATCATCAACAAGCCACCGGCAACTAGACCGATCAAGACAGGGGTTGGGCCGAATAATTGACTTTTTATTGTGTCTTTGAAGACAAGATACAGGATTAATGCTGGTAACATAGCCAAAATCATATGAATAACATTTAATCCTTTACTTTGGGAAAAATCCATTTTAATCAGATTAGCCCCAATCTGCAAATACCTTTTCCAATAAAGAATTAGAACTGCCATGACTGCACCCAACTGGATCACAATTTTAAAAGTTATTGCAGCGTCTCCCTCAAAGCTAAGTAGATGGCCTGCTAAAATAAGATGTCCAGTAGACGATACCGGTAAAAATTCAGTTAAGCCCTCTATTATGCCAAGTATTATTGCTTTAACTACATCAGTCATCAATGGATGTCCTCCTTCGGAAAAAACTCGTTCAAGCCTTTTCCAGTATAAGATAGACGTCTATATATTCCCATCGATTAACCTAACAATATTCCATTCCGTATGACATTCTTGTCACATTGCTCAAAAGGATAGAAGAACAACAGAAAGAAGCCGATATACCATAGCTTACGGCTCCTTATCCAAGTCTAACTATGAACAATTACGTTATCCAGTCACACGATTCACAATTTTTAGAACAGTATCCCGCGTTAATTTGCTTCCGCCCGCAGAAATGAGTTTGACGGTAGCATGAGCTAACGCTAGTGGAATCTTGCAAAATTTTAGCGCTGGACCATCCTTTAGGTCTGCGACATAAGAATCGGCGATTTGTAAATTACGGCATGTGTACTGGTGCATTTCATTAAATCCCCAACCATCAGGAAAGAAGTCAACACCACGTTTAAGATCCTCATCTCTATTTCGGAGTATATTTACTGCTTGTAGTCCTCTTCCGAAGGCAATCGCTTTTGTTAGATCAGATTGCGTCCCGTCATGCCATAACCAAAGTTCTGATAACATCTCTCCAACCATACCAGCCACGCTATAGGTATATCTGTCCAGATCCTCTTCTGTATGAATATTCCACCCGTTCTGAACCCAATCAGACATATGTAACGACATCTTTGCGATGTAATGATTTACGATGGCGACTCCGGAAGACGGACAAAGAAGCACCCATTTATCTAGCTGCATCGTAACTTCCGGTAATACCGCCCGATAAGGTGATAGTAATCTTCGTGTTGCTTCCATAACTTCCATAACATCCTGGGATTTAAATATTTCAGAAATCCCAAAAAGTAATTCAACTTTCAATTCGTCAGTGAGTTCATGATGATCTTCGATTTCGTCTATTGCTCGCATACATAGATAGGCAGATGCAACTGCCTCCCTTATTCCTAATTCCAAATAGCTTATGGGTATATAAAAAGTACGGCTCGTCTTCTTTAACATGGACATTGCTTCATTCAGGTCGACGTTATTAATGAGTACTCCCTCCAAGTATTCGTTCAGTTTTAAAATTACTCATTGCTTTACTATGATAACATACGTTGATATGGTCAATCCAAATACAATAATCTAGATTTGTGTTTTGATCCGATTCGACGATAAATTTGACGAATTTATATACTTAAAGCAAAAAAAGCCGCAATTTATGCGACTTTCAAAATCTATTTAGTCATCACTTCTTAAAAGAGGTTGAGTGCTACATCTGAAAGATCCACCGAAACTTCTTGATATTTTAAAATCTACATATTCTACTTTAACCCCTCTTTTTTCTAACTCATCTCCCAAAACATTTTCGATGGAAATACAACTTCAGATTGAGCCATAACGACTCTTTTTAAAGGTGCAAACTCACTTTTCACAAAAACATTACTCATACAAATTTCTCCTTTACAAAAAAACTCAAGGGAACGGTTGTAGTGTTCTTCCGCTGCTCCATTGAAGTTTTTTCCATTTTCTACAAAAACCCTACTCGATGAGCTCCGGTTTCACATTGAGGACGATCCCCATCAAACCAGGGAATAGTTGTTCTAGATCCTCCATTCTTAATGAATAGAAATGTTGTGTCCCATCGAAACGCATTTAGGATCTTATTTCTTGATTTCCATATGGGCAGAACACTCCAGCTTACTGGACGTTCAACAATCGTTTGGGATATTAGTGAGGAAGAAAAATTGAGGTTTCCCGGGGCACAGCGTTTAGTCGAATTCCGACTCGATGGAGTCATCCAAACAGAACAGGTCATCCCATTTGACGGGAACTTATTGGGCTACTCTCCTCACAACCCAAGGTGATGATTTTCTGAAGAAGAAGCAATTCTGACGGTGGAAAAGGTTTAAGAGGCGGTTTACTCCAAGTAATACTACTGGGGATAAATCGCCTCTTACTTCACCTATTCAGTCATCACAATATTTCGATCTTCTGTTCCATGCACGCGAATTCGTTGCCCATCTTTTATCAGCTTAGTGGCATTTTCCACCCCGACAACGGCGGGTAAGCCATATTCACGCGCGATAACGGCTCCATGGGTCATCAATCCACCCACTTCGGTGACCAGGCCTTTTATGGATACAAATAAAGGTGTCCAGCTGGGATCAGTAAAGGAGGTGACTAATATATCTCCATCATCCAGATCCGCATCTTCCATGTTTAAGATGACACGTGCTCGCCCTTCTATAACACCGGAAGAAACAGCTAGACCTACAATCGCTTCAGCTGGAAGATTTTCTCGTTTGTACTTACCTGCAATGATTTCGCCATCCGACGTGATAACACGTGGAGGAGTTAGTTTTTCATACAATTTGTACTCGTCTTTTCGTTTGCTGATGATCTGTCTGGTTTGCAAGATTCGCTTGCTGCTCGACCATGCAACCCGGGTCATCCAGTTTATTGGTGCATACGACTTCGTGAAGTTCTTCAAACGTGAGATAATATATATCTTCTCTTTCATGAATAACGCCCGCTTGTACGAGTTGTTCGGCTTCTTTGAGTAAAGCCTGCTTATAAACGAAGTAGCGATTCACCATGCCGTATTTTGGATATTCCCGATAACCGATGAAATTCCGGATAAGGTCGATCATTCGTTTGGTTTCTTTGGCTTTTTGTTCACCATCTGGCAATTGCTTCAATCGCTCTAATAGTTCTTTTTCTTTTTTTAAAGCCTCCTGATGCCCCTTCTCAAATTTCCGACCGCTTTCATTAGGTTCAAAGTTTTTGATGTTACCCAGAATCAACGGTGATGTACTCCAGAATGCCGATATCGAGCATCGAAGCCGTTAGTGTGCCATCATTTCATGGGCAATGCTATGGCCATCCATTGCGGACGGGTAATAGGTAGGCCAATTCGCAACCTCTTGAAGTAAAGCCTCGCGGTCGTCTCCCCAATATAAATGGAAATGATCAGACTTGCTTGGCGAGATGCGATGGTCGCTAAATTGAATGTAGCGAGGCAGTCCCTCGATGTCTTCAACCGACTTAAATATGTAACGGACCCCGCGGTTACCTGCTTCGTAAGTCAGTATTTCGTATCCATCGGCTTGGTATTCGACCGACTGCTCCTGACCGTTCGTGAAAAACGTGACGGTGTCACCTTCGATGACAATACGTTCCGTATCTGTCTTGTAGCCGACTTCATAATATTCCTTGTACGCTGCCGCCGTCATTTTTCCGGTATCCTCCGCTTTGTGCACAAACACCTCATCCAGTGTTCCATCCAGCAAGTATGGATAAACCGATTGCCAGTCTCCTTCCCAATCTGACAGTGTGCGATGCTGGATTTGGCTGTCATCAAAGACCCCCTTGTAGATCGCTTCTGTTTTCTGATCATGATTGTGGTTGTGGTTGTGGTTGTGGTTGTGGTCGTCCTCATCATCATGATTATGATTGTTGCTGCTTTCATGAGTACCGCTGTCTGCCTCAGTCTCATTGATAGGACGATTCTCATTAGGATCAGCGTTTTGACACCCTGCAAACAATAACCCCAATGCTACTAAAATTACTCCCATCCCAAGTTTAAGTTTCATACTTAATCCCTCCATTTAATAGTAATCATTACGATTAAGGATTATACGGCGGGGATTATCCTTTGTCAATATAAATCGTAATAATTACGAAATAGAAACAACTCAAAAAAAGGACCATCCCACACAGAATGGCCCTTCTGGTTATAAACGATGCTTAGCATCTTGCTGCTTATTTACCTCCCTACGATTTTCAAACTTTCTGAATCCAAACCATAGTTGCTTTGCTGCACTGCTTCTTTAAGCCGGTGGAATGCTCTGCGGATTGTTAAATACATTTTTCGGATCGTATTTGGCTTTTACTTTTCTTAATCTGGCAAAGTTCTTTCCATAATAAACCGGCCCTGAACATTTTATGCCTTGGTCTGGAACGTTAATATAGGACCCTACAATATAAGGCTGCAGTTTCTTCCTGGTGTTTCTGGCTAAGGCAATATTTCTAGCCGCATGAGATGGCTTCACCCATGAGCTGTTCCATTCGACATAGAATTTAGCTTTTCGCCAATAGAATGCTGTAGCTTTTGGTGCGATCCGACTTACAGCCCCACCCCAGTTAAGGAAGTAGAAACCGGCTGGGGTCCCTCCCTCTGCTTTTTCTAAAAACTCTCGCATAACTTTAAAGGCTTTATCCGGAAATGGGCGTCTGCCGAAGCCGCTGGAGAACTGATTGCTAAACCTTTGGGTAAGAATCGGATCCGGTGCCAGCAAAAACTTCGTGGCTTCTATATATGGTAGCAACCGGATGGTTTTTTGAGTAGGCGTCCCCACGCTAAGAATAGGTTTTAACTGGCGGATGGCCTCGCTTTTTGATCCCAGGTACACCCCCAACATACTGACATTCCCGCCTTTTTTGGGACCGATGCTTAATTCGCTGCCCAACTTGGTGCTGGCGTTAGGTGCCCATACTTGCCACTTTTTTACGACTTTTTCGAACTGCTCCCATGGCCAGGTGATGCGGAATACGGTAGCGTGGGCTGGAGCGCGCAGTGCTTTTAATTTATATTTGGTATATATACCGAAGTTACCGCCACCGCCGCCGCGGGTAGCCCACAGGAGGTCGGAGTTTTGTTTTTTGTTCGCCCGTATGACTCTCCCTTTAGCATCAACCATTTCGAGTTCGACCAGATTATCGCAGATGAGACCTGTCGTTCTTTGCAGCGGCCCAATTCCCCCGCCAGGTGTGATTCCGCCGATACCAACCGTTGGACTGTCACCAAATGGAGCCATATAGCCTTGCCGCGCCAACGTATCTACAATTCTTCCTACCCGATTACCTGTCTCAATTACAGCAGTGCCACTTTTTTTATTCAACTTAATGTTCTTCATTTTGCTAACGTCGATGACAATGCCTCCATTAACCTGTGAAAGGTTGGTCTCTAGAGCATGCCTTCCGCTTCTCGGACGAATAGGGACATTATTTTTACGTGCCCATCTTATGGCATTGGAAACATCCTGTGTTTTTTGAGCGAAGACAAAAACTTTAGGGAATCTGTCCGTATGTGGATCCCAATTCTTACGAGCGGCTTCATAACCAGGATCACCCTTAAAAATCACTCGCCCTGTAAGCTTAATTTCTGATTTCACGATCTATCCAACTCCTTATTAATAACTGATCATACTTTTCATCCACCAATTAGGCAGGTTACATATAACGTATGAAGGAGTTCGATGTCGTGTATGGGCTGAAGCTGATAAGGTTTTATATTGTTTTGGGTATAAAACAAAAAAAGCCGCGGATTCCGCGACTTCTTATGTGTGTTACTTTTGCACAATCTGAATAAGGTTGCCACATGTATCGTCGAATACAGCTATTGCGAGTTCGCCCATTTTTGTCGGCTCCATCGTAAACTTCACGCCTTTTTCCACTAATCGTTTATACTCTTGTTGAATATCCGCGACACCAAACATTGTCGCTGGGATCCCATCGGCAAATATCTTCTTTTGATAATCCTTGGCAGCAGGATGGTCATTCGGTTCGAGTAAAAGTTCGGTACCGTCTTGCTCATCGGTAGAAACAAGCGTTATCCACCTGAATTCTCCGACGGGAACGTCCTCCTTTTTTAGAAACCCCAGCTTTTCTGTATAAAACTCCAGTGCCTTGTCTTGATCTTGTACGAATATACTGGTAACAATGATCTTCATTTACTCTATCCATCCTTTCAGCAAATTTTTAAGTGGTTCGTTGTTGAATATAACTACTCGATATTTTCCCTTTCGTTTTGATTTTACGAGCCCTGCATCTTCTAATGTAGAAAGATGTTTGGCTATCGCTTGTCGCGAAATGGACAGGTCGTGCTTCATAATGAGACGTACCGTTAGTTCATACAACGTAAGCGCGTTGCGTTCGGATAGTTCGTCTAAAATAAGCTGCCGAGTCGAGTCTCCTAGTGCTTTGAATATTCGTCTTTGTCCCAATTCATATATCCAGTATAAGCAACTGTAGGGTTGCTTAACCAGCGATCGCGAGGTCGGACTATGCACATCATGAGCGATTGGATGAAATGCTGCAAAAAGCAAAAAACACGCCGCAAGGCGTGTTTGCTTTTCGAGTTACTACTGATGAAGACTTTAATATTCTCCCTTAATGACGAAAAATGAGCCTCGAATCGTTCCGGCTAATTTAGACTTCTGCCTGGCAAACTTAAACTTTCCTTCTAACTCCGGTGGTACCTCCATCCCCTCAGAAAGCTTGAAACCAACGGCCCGCTTCTTAGGGTCATCAATCGTATACATGACGTTGAGTCCAAGACCATCCTCATAAAAGACGTAGGCAAATTGGATATTCTCCACTTGAAAACGCGACGTTTCTAATGGTTTGGCCGCAAACTCAATATCACGTTCTTCTTTTAAAATTCGATTTACATAATCCAGGGTCTCCTGGCTTTCGCTTGCTGGTACAACCGTAAATTCATGCTTGTATTTGTTCATAAAGTAACGGGCTTCATTCGCTCGTAAACCAGCAAGCGCTTCTGCTACGGGGGAAGATTCTAAACCAACCGTAGACACATTTTTAAAATCAACGATATAGGACATATTCATCCCTCCTAAAAAATTTTGTGAGCGTTACTACTTAGAACCTGCTTCGAGCAAAGCTTGCATCGGAAGTGTTCACTTATTTCCTAACAACGGGAATCCATACTTCACCAAATACTAGCCCGTTTCGCTGCCCCATCTCAACCGTTGCATTTGGCCCACCAACATAGGCAAAATTCTGTGCTTCCGGCAAAACTTGTCCGAAGGCAATGCCAGTAAGTGTATTACTCAACTCTTCAGCCGTCTTCCCTTCCCCTTTAACAACAAGGTATTCCCCCTTAGGAAACTGAATAACCCTGGTTGCTTCGGGTAGAGATGCCTCTGTCATAACACCAGCATAATACATCATCTTATTATTAACCGCTTCGTTCACGGCAAAAATGTAGTCATTTGCGGCGATGGTCTTCAGAGTATCAAGCCTACCATCTTGTTTCACAGCCTCCCAAAAGTCTGCTTTCTCTTGGTTTATGCCAGCATAGTCTGTGTAATCGCTCTGCAGCTCAGTTCCAATTCCTAAAACGATAAAGCTGTCTTTTTCCTCAAGCGTAAAATTTGTCATATTCAAAACCTTCCTCTTTTTTAAATTTATCAAATGATTTGTCTTTTCACTTGATGGGTTTATAATATCCTTAAATCGTGTCAAAAAATGATACTGTTTAGTGGAGGCCCTATGAAAAAAGTTGAACGAATTAATATCATCATGCGCTATATCAATAATCGTGCCCACTTTACTATATCTGAAATCATGCAGGAATTTAATATCTCTCGCTCGACAGCGATTCGAGATATCAGAGAAATTGAAGCGATGGGGATGCCACTTGTCGCTGAAGTTGGGAGGGATGGGGGGTATTTTGTCATGAACAACTCTGTCCTGCCCACAGTCCGCTTTACCGATAATGAAATTAAAGCTTTGTTTATTGCCTTTATGGCGACAAGAAATCAACAACTCCCTTATCTAAAGAGTCGTCAGTCTTTAGCTGAAAAATTACTAGGCCTCATCTCGGAAAACCAGCAAGATGACCTTGTTCTGTTAAATCAGATATTGCTTTTTGAAGGAACCAACCCTCATAACCCCGACCTTCTTGATCTGTCTGACCTGCCCCACCCGATGTTAGATAAACTCATTCAGGTCCTGCTTCTGGACAGATGTTTATGGCTTTCCATCAAAGAAGAGAAGGTAATCAAGTCTTATCCCATGTATCTCTTGCATCTTTATCGTGAAAAAAGCTTATGGCTAATTGAAGGTTTTGACTTGGACGAAGAGAAGAGGCGAATTGTACCTGTCGACAATCTCACCCATGTAGAACCATACCCTACGAAAAAAAGAGTAAGTAAGAAAAAGATATTAGAACAACTAAGTAAGCAGGAAGAAGAAATCAACCTTGTCCTTGATCTCGGTCCAAAGGCGATTGCCCAGTTCAAAAAATACCATCCTTTAAAGTTTTCAGTTTCATATACGAATCCGTACCAAACCACAGCCACCTTAAAGACTTTTATCAATGTTCATCATTCAGAAGAATTAACCGAAATAACCAATTGGCTGCTTTTCCTAGGTGAAGATATCAAGGTCAGGGAGATACCCGAAGAAGTCGTAAAAGGTTTACAAGAGCGATTAAACTTATACTGCCCATAAGCAGTACCAGTTAAACCCATATGATTATGAGCTTGGCCAGTTCCAGCTCCCCCCTATTTTCGCATATCCAGACAAGCATAGATTCAACTTTCAAATTAAAACATCCCATTTCTCTTTTGGTGAGAATGGGATGTTTATTAGTATCTTCAAATGGAAGTCTTCCAATTCATTTGTTGCTATTTTCATGATTGGTTTGATCGTGTATTGGAGCTGCCTTGCCAACCCCAAAAGCGTAATAACTCATCACAACAATACCTAAGAAAATAATGCCGGAAATCAGGGAAATGCGAGTTTCATCGTTCATCCACATACCGACCAGTACCATAAGCAAAAAGGCAGTGGTCACATAGTTTGTCACCGGGGCGAAAGGCATTTTGAACGGATGATGCTGCAAGGCATCCCCCTTGATTTTTCTGAAATTGATTTGACTGATTAGAATGACAAACCACGGTACCATACCGGGAAGTACGCTGGCGCTGTACACGTGCACAAACAGGTTTTCGGGTGAAATATAACTTAAGATCACGCCAATGCCCAATCCCACGAGTACGCCAATCGTTCCAAGCAAGGGCACGCCGTTTCGGGACAGTTTCGTGAATATTTTCGGTGCCTGTCCATTGACTCCCAATGTATAAAGCATGCGTCCTGCGCTAAAAATCCCGCTATTACAACCTGACATGGCAGCTGTGATGACAACAAAATTGATCAGCCCCGCCGCTGCAGTAATGCCGATTTTCGCAAATGTAGCAACGAACGGGCTGCCGATGGCTTGCAATTGATTCCAAGGGTAGACCGTAACAATCACAAAAATCGCGCCAATATAGAAGATCAAAATCCGCCAGATAATACTTTGCGTCGCGCGCATTAACGTTTTTTGCGGGTTTTTTGCCTCACCTGCTGTAATCCCGATCAGTTCGACTCCTTGATAGGCCCCGATCACTAACGAGAGAGCAAAGAAAAACCCCGACCACCCGCCAGTAAAAAAGCCCCCATGCTGCCACAAGTTCGAAAATCCAATCGCATGCCCACCGTTGCCTATTCCGAACAAAATCAGACCAAACCCTGCAACAATCATCAGGACGATGGTAACGATTTTAATCATCGCAAACCAAAACTCAAATTCACCAAATGATTTCACAGAGAATAGGTTGGCTGCACCGAGAATCAGGATTGCGACGAGCCCTGGTATCCAGGCTGGTAAATCCGGAAACCAGTACTTCATATACGTCCCAACAGCAATGATCTCCGCCATCCCGACAATAACCCATTGGAACCAGTTGCTCCAAGCCGTCACATACCCTGCCAAAGGATGAATGTACTTATGTCCAAAGGTCGCAAATGACCCCGTGTTCGGTTCTACATACTGCATTTCCCCCATTGCGCGCATGATGAAAAATATAAATACCCCTACAATTGCATACGCAAGCATCACCGAAGGACCTGTCCATTTGATCGTGCTTGCAGAGCCCATAAATAATCCGACACCGATTGTGCCGCCTAAAGCAATCATCTGAATATGACGAGCTTCGAGCCCTCTCTTTAATTCATTGTTTTTCATTGCAGTTTCCCCCTCTGCTGCTCTCTTTGCTGTTCATTTGGACAAGTTGCAAAATCTCATAAGAAGTAGACGCCAATTTTGTTTTATACACGCTAATCCAATTGTAGTAGCTTGTTCCTATGAAAACAATTATATTCATTTGGTAAACCTACAAGGGGCCCTACTATTCTAGAATGACATCAATCTCATTTAAATGTATCGTCGAAGACAGCTATTGTGAGTTCGCCCATTTTTGTCGGCTCCATCGTAAACTTCACGCCGTTTTCCAACAATCGATGATACTCTTTATTAATATCTGCAACCCCAAACATCGTTGCTGGGATGCCATCGGCAAGTATCTTCTTCTGATATTCTTTGGCGGCAGGATGGTCATTCGGTTCGAGTAAAAGCTTGGTACCCTCTTGCTCATCGGGAGAAACAAGCGTTATCCACCTAAATTCTCCGACGAGAACGTCCTCCTTTTTGACAAACCCCAGCTTTTCTGAATAAAACTCAAGTGCCTTGTCTTGATCTTGAACAAATATACTGGTCACAATGATTTTCATAATGTTTTTAAGGGAAACCGCAATGAACTGTCAACACCCATCATTGTGAACTTACGATTCCATCGATCAAGCCAGACACCAATCAACGGGCAAATATCAGATCACTGAAAACTGGACCATAGAAGACGTTAAAAATACAACGCCGCTAAATACCGCAAGCTCTTTGCGAACATCCTGCTGCGTGAACCCCATGGACCCAAGTGTTCTTTGAAGGAAAACAAATGGTAAAACAAAATGGTAACCATACTTTTTCTGAATGAAGAGTTAAAAACCTACCCATAATACGATAGTTCGAAGCCCGAACAAATATCCCAGAAAAAGGAGTGAAATGGTATGCAGCGGATGATCCCTTTCAAAATCAATAATCAGAAAACCGTCATGTCTTTATTAGCTGTAGGTGTCGGTGCCACACTCATTGGAATGGCATATAGACGCAGGTCGAATAGAAATGCATGGGGTCGAATGATGAGGTCTATTCAATAATTTTCTTGAACAGTAAAAAGAATAAAGCAGTCGGATTCAAAGCTCCGGCTGCTTTGTTTATACAAACGGTTTGCTTTTCTTAAAACGAAGGAAACCGGTTATGTTTTCTAAGTATATCGAATGCCATAATGAGTTAAATTAACTTTTGAGTTACATAAAATAAGGTGGTGACTTGTTTACACTATGCCTCTATCCCCGCGCCTGTATCACTGGTTTGTCCGTCCCCAATGGATTACAAAAAAATACATCCATGACCATATCCAAAACCATTTCCAATTGGAGAATAAGTTCATTCTTGATTTTGGGTCGGGTACTGGAGCCAATTGCTCTCTTTGTCATTCAGATCGGTATCTTGGCATTGAACCCAATATGGATCGGGTTCGTCTCGCCAAAAGGCTGTACCCCAACCATAAATTTGAAATATTTGATGAATACCAGATCCCTGTAGAGAATAATACCATTGACTATATCTTTGTCGTTGCCGTTCTTCATCATATATCAGATGATCAGATTCGTTCATATTTGATCGAGTTTGAGCGAGTTTTGAAACCAGGTGGGAAGGTTATCGTCATGGAGCCGTATTTTTGTATGAACAGAACATTTAACAATCGATTTATGAACTGGTACGATGATGGGAAATACATCCGCAGCGAGATTAGTTACCTAAATTTATTTCAAAAAGGGCAATACGAATGTGAGGTCATAAAGAAGTTTACAAAGTGCATGTTATATAACGAAATTTACTTTACGGCGGAGCCAACCAAGCAGCTAAATTAGTAAGCTCCTGTGAATTTAATTCTCCATCCCATTTAGTTTCTGACTTAATATCAGATTCAATCGTCACCCGCATATTATCAAAGGCTGCTAAAAGACTAAATCTTTCGTTCCTCATACTCAAATGGTTCTTCACAAGAGTAAATGTCATGAAAAAATCCTTCATACGGGATATCGTCTTCCATGCATTTTATAAGATACGACAGTCCTTCGTCACACTCCGGCTCCTCACCGTTGTTCTGCATTACCTCGAATGCATCAACAATATTTTCCATGACACCCACACCCACCTGAATAAATAAAGACAACTGATCCAACATCGAATCTTCGATCGTGGTCTCGGACCTGTATCCCGCGAGGACGGTTTCAAAATAATCATCCATAAACTTTTTACGTTTACCGGCGTCTGGTTCAAATTGGATCCAGCCCACTCCGTTTCCCCAGACACTGGCCAAGTCAAACATATACCAACCGAAACATGAATTATCGAAATCATATACGCTGATTTGCCCTGTATCAAAATCTATTGAATAATTCCCATCGTTGTAATCAAAATGGATCATACCAAAAGTCTCTTGGTTCCTGTCCAATCCTTGTAGAGTATTAAGGAGCTCTACCAGCTTCTCCTTAAGCTGAGGTAAGGACTCAGGAATCAGTTTATCGATATATTCGGCATTGAATTTGTCAAAAAAATGATGCCGGCGATGGACAGGTGTATACCCTTTCGATATGTGGTGCAGTTTCCCCAGGACTTTACCGCAGTTATAAAAATATTCGGTAATTGGAGCTCCATCCCGGTACCGATAATGATTTTCTACCAGCATTTTTCCCGTAGCCTTTTCAAACAGGCAGATAAAGAAGGTATGATTATTATAGGTAATCTCCTCTAGCAGCTTCTTCTTCCGGGAGCTGATTACATTGGAGACACTGCCTCCATGCTCGAACAGATACCGAACATATTCTACTTCACCCAGAAAATCCTCCCGGCTTCTGTCAGGTAAAAAAGCGATTCGGAGTATTTTTGCGTTGGCTCCTTCTTTCTCACATGTATATACGACATTCCGCCCTCCATCATGGGGTGGAATCAGCTGGATTTCATAACCCTCCAACCCGTACAATTCGGATATTAACGGAAGCAAATATGTATCACCGATTGAAACAACCTCATTAAAATTCATAGCATCTCTCCTTTAACTATTTCATACATTCGATTTGGGAAACATAACCGGATTATTCAATTTATTTACATGCTATCTTACCGAATTATATCATCTGTAATACATAATTGAAGGTAGATTACAGTTATAGTTAATCCTTCCCATTCGCTTAACAAGTTTTTGACGCAACAAGACATTAATCGATAAAAACTAAAGATGAGGTGTCTTCGGCTCGGTGCAAAACTTAAATGGTCCTATTTTACCTTAACACCTTATCTCATCCGTTTTACCCATCAAGCAAAGACAGCAGTCCCGGAGCGTCATGTCTACAATATTATATTTTCGAATATGTTATTTGTTAGCACTGAAGCATCAGGTTCCTCTAGTTGACACTCTCAAACTAGTACTATATAGTACTAGTATGGAAAAACAAAGAAAAAGAAAATCGAATCGTGATACCGTGCTACAAGTTGCCGCACATTTGTTCCTAACAAAAGGCTATCAGCTAACAAGCATGGATGATATCGTTGACCATTGTAAAGTTTCAAAAACTAACATTTATTATCACTTCAAAAGTAAGGAGGATTTGTTGCTACAAATTATGAGCCAGTTTATCATTCATTATCAAGAGCGGATCGACACCGTTCTAGGCCGATCGGACTTGTCCGTAACTGAAAAGTTAGAAAGTCTCTTGAAAGCTATAACTGAAGATAATGCTGGAACTGATTACTTAGGAGGATGCCCGTTTATTACCTTCTTTACTCAAGTTTCTAATGACTTGATCAAAGTCCAAGAAATGGTTAAGGATTTCTTCGAGCATCAAACCAATCTACTCGAAAAACTGTTATCGGAAGCCATTCGAAATAAAGAATTACCGGAACAAACACCTATTAAACAAACAGCAGCACTGATTATCTCTTCAATAGAAGGCGGACTGTTCCTCACCAAAGCCACAAACAACCCCTTATTATTAAATAATATCCTTACTTCTATAGCATTTTTGCTAAAGAAGTAATTTTTTGTCCATTATTAGTACTGAACAGTACTAGATCGAAGGAGTAAATTTCAACTATGAATATTTTTTTGACAGGCGGGACTGGTTTTATCGGCAAACAGATCATAAAGCTTATGCCAAAACATCATCGCACCATTGTCTTGGTTCGTTCCATGAACAAATTCAACAACATGGTAAACTCATTAGTGCCTTCTGGACATCAAAATGTGGTTCCCGTCCTGGGCGACCTAACCCAGCCAAATCTGGGGTTAAAGGGGAATGACCTACGGCTAGTCATGGATTCCGATATCATTATTCATGCAGGTGGCCCTATGAACATAGAACTGGATCAAAGCGCAGCAGAACGGGTCTTTCTTCAAGCCTCCAAGGAAATTGCCTCAATTGCTCGATCGGTTCATCAAAAGAAAGCTTTGAAGCAATTCATTCACGTAGTCGGATTTATGAGTCCATATAACGAGGAGAATTTCTCAGATGATCAGACGGGCTTCCATCTAGAGAAAGCCCCGCCCTATGAACAAATGAAATTTAAAGCGGATATGTATATTCGACAAACCATGCATGATCTAGGCATACCTTTGTCTGTCGTTAACCCCAGCGTCGTAATTGGAGATTCCATAACTGGAAAGACAGAGCAGCTCGGTGGTTTAAGTATTTTGGTCGATTCCACTAGGAGAAAACTAATGCCTTTTGTCCCTGGAGGAAAAGAACACTGGATTCCTATGGTTCATGTGGATCATGTTGCCTCTTTGGTATCTGCCTTAGTTGAGGAGGAGCAACCGCTAAACAACACATATTTTTTGCTGGATGAGAAATATAATACTCCTAACATGAAGGAGCTCGTTACAGCAATCGCAAAAGAAGTTCGTGTAAAAGCTCCTGTAGGCACAGTTTCGCTAAAATTAATGAAAAGTTTACTTCGTATGGGAGTAGGAAAATTAGTAAAAATCCCTGAAGCCTCTATGGAATTTATTGTGAAGCCTGATTTCCCTACAACATCAATAAAAGAAATGGGATATAAACACAATTTGAATATATCGCTTCAACAAACTACCTTGCCTTTTGTTATTACTGACTTGGACTATCGTTTGTCCCATAAGGATTCAATCTATTCCGATAATTTTCACAATAGCCGGGTTGGGAACTTGACTGCACTGGTTAGGGAAGGAAACGGAATACCGATCATCATGCTCCATGGTACATTTGCTGGTGCGGATTGCTTTATTCCATTGGCAAACTCCTTGCCTCACCAACCGATTTGGCTTGTAGATCTGCCTGGTTTCGGACGGTCACCTTATCATCACAATCCCCAAACGATGGCTGGATACATCAATTCCGTTGTTGATTTGATCCTTAGCTTTCAATCACCGGTTATCTTAATAGGACATTCTTTTGGAGGATTGGTCGCAGCGCACGCAGCAGAACAACTTCAAGAGCGAATTAAAAAGTTAATTTTATTGCAACCTGTTTTACATCCCGCACATTACAAATATCGCTCTTCCCATGTAACAAAGTTCTTTTTATCACTGATGAATAAATCGATGTTCAAAAGAAGGCTCTTGGCAAACGGAAGCTTTTTGAATGAGAAGGAGATCCCTGATTCCTATTTAGATTACGTGATGGAAGATTTGCAGTCGCCTCGAGTTAGAACATCTAATTCGGAAGTAATGTCAGCTATTTCTAACCCCCATTCGATTCAAGCGAATCCTGACGGGATTGATTTGAACAAGCTAAACATCCTTTGGGGAGATAAAGATTTGGAGTATTCTGTTCCGAATGAATGGAGCCGCAATCCAATCACTTACTTACCGTTAGGACATCAGTTCCCCATTTCCCATCCGGAAATAACTGCACAATGGATTCAAAAGTGGATCCAATAACCTGCTACTAACTATCAAGAAAATGAGATAACCTTTGATAGCCTTGGGGATGAACCCATACATCTTATTCTTAACTCTATGCGAAACTGGACTTTAGTCGAGGTACGCTACCTTCCGCGGCCTGTTCCGAATCAAGGAAATATTCGTTACAATATAGCCAAGACTTTTGGAGGAGCGATTGATCATGGATTACAAACATAAAATACAGAGGGAAATTGCCGACTGGGAACAAAAAATGTTCAAACCGCCGGGATGGCTGGAAAAAACATCGAAAACCATCGGCAATCGGATCAATCATTTGATTCCCCCGAAGGTGCACAGCATCATTACGACCACCATTCGATCAATCGTTCGCACGGCATTGTTCGGTGCGGAATATACGCCAAGTCGCGCGGTGGAGCGTACACTGGAATTGGAGGCTGCCGATCAAGAAGCGAAAGAGTTGTTTGCCCTGTACCAAAAAATCGCTGTTGCCGAGGGCGCTGGAACAGGGGCTGGCGGCATTATGCTTAGCATGGTGGACTTTCCAGCTTTAATTGCGATCAAGATGAAATATTTGTTTGAGCTGGCCCATGTTTACGGTTATGATACGAAACACTTCTCCGAGCGGGTATTCATTCTCAAGGTATTTCAAATGACATTTTCCGGGCCAGAAAACCGTGCAAGGTTGCTCGATTCCATCAAGCATTGGCATATAGAAAAGGAACAATGGCGCTCCGATGCCGATTACGCCAAGAATATGGACTGGGAGACATTTCAGATCGAGTATCGCGACGCCATGGACTTTCGGAAAATGCTGCAGATGGTGCCTGGGATCGGCGCTATTGCAGGCGCATGGGCAAATTACAGCATCCTTGAGGAATTGCGTGAATTCGCTATGAACGCTTACCGCCTCCGCAGATTGCATGATGATTTCGTGGTTGTGGATTGATCCTCTCTGTCGTCATATACATCCAAGGAACATCATTGCTTGGGAAACAACAAAGACAGCTAATCCATATGATTAGCTGTCTTTTGGTTTGCCTTCAATTGTCATTACTTCGCGATGAATGCGCCCACATCCGAAATTGCGAACCCCAGCCCGAAATTCCAACACTACTATATTTTGGTAAAACAAATTATAATCCTTTTTGTGATCACATTAATTCTAAGTCAGACAGCCATATTCCACCGCCATACAAAGGAGGGATGCCGTTTCAAACCCAATTGCGAAGTTGATTTTATGCCCATACTAAAGGAGGAACTCTGATGATGCGAAAGAGAATACCTTACCTGCTGATCCTGTCGTTGCTGCTGACCTCTTGTTTCATCTTCGGTACGAAAGCCGAAGCTGCAGACTATACGCAGGGCGTCGATTTATCCGGAAGTACAGCTACCGTATGGTTCAAATCCGCCGTCAATACGAGTTGGGTCGATGTGCATTATAAAGTAAACAGCGGAGAACAGCAAAATCTCAGAATGGCTTACAACGCTAGCAAATCCCGATATGAACAGGCCATCTCTGGCATGGCCACCGGCCACGTGATTGCGTATTCTTTTACTTACAATAACGGAACTCCAGCCTACGACACCGGTGTCTTTACTTACACCGCCGGATCCATTCCACCTCCCTCTACTTCCGGCTCCATTTATGACATTCATCCGTCCTCAATTCCCATGCCTCCAAACGGCTCCGTCTCGGTGAAGATCATGAACGGGACCAATGGCGCTTATACCGACTCACAAATATACTGGGGCGTTCTCGGCATCAATCCCGTTAACAATCAGTGGAGCTATCTGGACCTCAATGGCAATCTGATCCCCATCTCCAGCGCCTTGAATGATGCACCAGAACATCTAACCAAGAACGGCATCAACTACGCCAACATTTATCACAAGGTCAGCGATGCTTCCTGGGTCACCTTGCCCCGGATCACGTCAGGTCGAATGTTCCTTAGCGTTGGCACTCCAATGTACCTGAAGACCTATAACGATGGATTCGCCGGCCCCGATCTGAACAATCCGACCGATCCAAACCGCGATATCTATTTCGATTTCGTCGAATTCACGATTGACGCGGCTGGCTATCACGGCAATACGACACGTGTAGACGGATTCGGTTTTCCAATCCAGCATCGACTGATCAACAAAACCGGTTCCTTCGATCAAACCGTAGGTGAGTTCGAAAACGAAACCCGAAACGGAATCTTCGCCAAATTCCAGGCCGAAGTTCCTGCCGCCTTCAAATCGCTGGCCACGATTCAAGCGCCTTATCGCATCGTCGCACCGATTCATGGTTCTTTTGCACAAGGTGGCGCTAATGCCAACTATTTCGGCGGGTACGCTCCATACAGTACACAGGATATTTTCCGATGTGACGGCGCTTTAACGGATGCGGCAACCTGTGCAGCCATCAATCGCCATGTTTATACGACTAATGACTGGAATAACGTGTCGAATTACTATCAGGCTGCGCCTGCCAATTATTACGCTAAATTCTGGCACGACCACAGCATTAACCGTTTGGCCTACGGGTTTCCATATGACGATGTCAACGGTCAGGCCGCTTACCTTGAAGTGGGCGATCCGAAAGGCCTGATCATCCGCATAGGCTGGTAAATCTTCCGTGATCGCTAAAGCGTTGAAAATCGCCGATAGGCAAAAAGAAACGCCGTCTTGGTATGAATGAAGTTTCATTTCCTCTCTAATAGACCAATGTTGATCAACATCAAGCATCCATCTAATCGGCAAGTATATATGTTTTTGTCTACCGACAGTTGATAAATTGAATCTTCAATTATAAACAAAAACGATGCCACAAAGTCATCGTTTTTGTTTTTTAACTATCAATAGATTGCATGAATCCCACTGTTTACGCTTGAGTTGCAAAACAGCAGTCATTACTCTGGTTAGCCATCCCTTCAGTTTTGTTGCTCAACGATTACATCGCTTTCGGAACGTTTGATGAATCTGTCTGTTTAGGAGAACGGATAAACATCAAGGCTAATATCGCACCCGCAAAAGCAACGATTCCAGACCAAAGGAAAGCTTGCTGAAAACCATTATTAAGAGCTGCCACAGGATTAGAATCTGATATGGAAGCCGTTGTTGATGCAGCGATCGCTACCATGATAGCAAGGCTTATAGCAGATCCTATCTGATAGCTTGTATTAGCGAGTCCAGATGCAAGCCCCGCTTCTTCAGGCTTGGCTCCCGACATAGCAGCCATCATCGAAGGAATATAGGCTAGAGACATTCCGAGAGCACCTAAAAGTGAAGCTGGAAGTACATTGATAAGGAAACTGCCATCCACAGGCGTATTGGTTGAGAATAAGAGCATTGAGCCTCCAAGTGCAATCAATCCAATCACAATGTTTGCTTTTATACCGAATTTACCGATCAATTTGCCCGTAATAACGATCATGAAGATAGCAATCAAAATCGTCATCGGAAGCAGACCAATCCCTCCAGCAAAAGCTGAGAACTTTAGTACCTGCTGCATATAAAGGTTCAGGAAGTACCATAATGGTATCCAACCACCAGATAACATGATAAGCGCGATATTGCCGGCAGCCAGGTTAGGCGCCTTAAAGATTCGAAGGGGTACAAGCGGTTCCTTTTTGATTAGCTGAATGATGAGGAAAAGAATAAACAATATCACTCCTGCGATAAGTGTCCACACGGTGATCGGTGCTCCCCATCCATTATGTTCTGCAGTCACGATGCCGTAAACGATTAAAACCAATGATGCTGTGACCGATATGGATCCTGCTATATCGATGCTTCCTTTTCTACGTATACCTTTTGCTAAAAGACCAGGAGATAAGAGTAAGGCGACAATCCCAACAGGTACATTAATTAAGAAGGTCCATTGCCAACTTAACCACTCCGTTATAACACCACCCAGAAATACCCCTGCTGATCCTCCAGCAGCTGCCGAAGCACCCCAGAACCCCAGCGCTTTACCCAATTCTTTAGGATTACCGCTGAACAACATCATCACGATGGTTAGAGCTGAAGGTGCTATTAAAGCGGAACCGAATCCTTGCAGTGCACGACCGATGTTTAGTGACTCTTCGTTCCATGCAAAACCAGCGAGTAAAGATGCTACTGTGAGAATCATGAAACCCCACATGAACATGCGCCGTTGTCCAAAGAGGTCTGATAATCGGCCACCGAGTAGTAAGAGCCCCCCGAAGAAAATCACATAAGCGTTAAAGACCCATTGTAAACTTTCCTGAGTATATCCAAGCGCTTCTTTGATTGCTGGCAATGCAACTCCGATAATCGATGTATCCATAATCACCATAAAATTCGCAAGGCATAACAATGCTAGTGCCATCCATCGTTTTGGATCTGCTTGTAAAAGAACCTGCTCTTGTTTTGACATTATAAATCCAACCTCCTTTAGCTACTTATCACCAGGTTCTTTTGATTCAATAAATTAACGCTCGCGGCGGCCGCCTTAGAAAGTGAGTTAATTTCAAACCATTATTTACCGGTGAGATTTGTAATTATAGTATACCCCCCTATCCTATACTGTCAATAAATTTTTTATTCAATAATAAAATTTTAGGCAGCCCTCAACAGAGTTCTCCCCTTCCTTCTGCTGCTAATGTAAATACTTAAATGGAACAAAATTCGCCTATATTTTTCACACAAAAAGATACAGAAATAATAAAAAGCGCAGAACATGAAGTTCTACGCTTACAAATTGAAGAGGAGCAATAGCGTCGTCGAGTGGAATTCGAAATTCTCAACCTTGTCTAAAAATGAGCGTGGTTCCATGAAGTGAGGCACCCGGTACAAAAACATCACCTCTCGCTGTCTCGAGCACAGAAAAGCCATTCGATTCAAGGTACAGCCTCGTGACAGAAAGATCGCGCACTTTTACCACGTATCCAACGAATCCAGGTAAAGAAGGGAGCGCTTCTCCAGGAAGAAAATCGGTTAAATGGGACTTGGAAATGATCATAATGCGTCCACCACCGAGATCAAATATAAATTCCCTCCCTTCTGTTTGCGGCTCGACTCCCAAATAAAGTTGATAACGCTCCACACATGCTATAAGCTCCGGATCCTCGACACACAAAATCGTTTCGACTAACTCGATTGCCCCATTCGGATGATCCGTATGAATCTTTGTCTTCAATATGTTCGAAGGTGGATTTTCGGCAAATGCCAACCGTCCTTCGGACACTTGGTCGTCATCGACTTCCAATAAACGTACAGGTACCATTTGAGTACCAGTCTTCGTCTCCACGGGACGTTGTACGGTACTTACACCTCCATGTCCGACTTTTCCCTGTTCCAGACGAGCTGCAGAAGTGATTGCATCAAAAGTAGAGAAGACCAATATATGCGTCCCCTCAAAGCGGGCAAGACATCCAGAGATCGTCGCAACCGTACGTTTGATCGAAGCAATGATTCGAGATCTTACAGCTGGAGGAGCCGAAAGTGGAATAAGATGGGCATCGTCGGGAATTCTCCCCCCTTCCTTCACGATCGTTACGATTTCAATAAAATTTTCGACGAAGTCGATGTGAGCATTAGCTGCTCCCAACGGTTTAGGGGTCTCCCCCTCTTGTTCCGCCATCGTCGGATACGCCGGCGGCGTGGATACGAAGCCTAGCTTACGATACAGCTCCAATGCCGTCTCCATATCTTGGACAACATGCCCGACATGATGAATTTTGTCAATTTCAGTACCCATCGTACAACCTCCTCATTATCTAACCATATTAATAGCTGAAAGCCATTTCAGTGCTCTATGAATGTTTTGGTCATGATAAAGTCTTTCTGTTCTTCATCCCCCATATAGAAAGAATGGGTTCCTGTTTGAACAAACCCCTTTTTCTTATAAAAAGCAATAGCATTTTCATTTCGTTCCCATACGCCTAGCCAAACGCTCTTTTTATTACGTTCCATCGCGATTTCCATAGCTTTATTCAGCAGAAACTTGCCTAGCCCATGTTTTTGATATTGGCCCTTAATATAAATCCTCTCGATTTCAAGCGAATCAATGCCCATCCATTCAGTTTGAGCATCATGGCTGTTGACCTTTAAATACCCGGCGATTTCTCCATTAGAATAAACAAAATAGAACTCCGAAGAGTTATTGCATATCTCTTTTTCTAATTGGTTTAAGTTAAATGCTCTTTCTAAATAGGCATTCATATTTTCAGGTGAATTTTGATCTTTAAATGTCTCATAAAACGTCTCAACACTGATGTCTTGAAGTAAGCCTAGGTCCTCTAACGTGCACTTTCTTATTTTTAGAGTCAATTGGTTTCTCCTCCATTTAGTAATTCAATACAATCTCTTGTTGCCCTTTTTTACAAACTCCCAGTCTTTTTCAACGTTTTTTCTGACTCTTTGCAGCAGATTAAACATGACTTCTACTTCACTTTCGGAAAGTCCCTCTAATGCAACCGTATTGGAGTAATCATGTTCTCTTTTTATAAAAGGATATACATGTTTCCCCTTCACTGTTGGAAAGAGTTTTTTGATTTTTCTATTATGTTGATCTTCTTTCTTTTCAATAAAGCCATGAAGTTCAAGCTTTTTGATAGCACGGGCTGCAGTTGTTCGATCTACTTTTATCATCTCAGCTAACTTCTCTTGAATGATTCCTGGGTTTTCACATACTCGAACAAGGTACAGATACTGTCCTTTCGTCAGGTCATATTCTTTAAATTCTATATTGCTTATCGAATCTAATGCCCTTGCGATCATTCCAATTTCACGAAGAATTCCTTTCATACTTTGACTCCCTCGTTTTCATTCATGTTGTAAATGCAATAAAAATATAGATGTAGTTTAATCTATTTATGTTGCATTTGCAACAAATAAGATGATAAATAGATCGCGTGCGTAAAATGACCAGTATAAATTGATTCACTCGACTTATAATGCGTATTAACCTCGGATTGGGAAGGACACGGCACTTTCAGGCGGCGTTCCATGAACAAAGACCACTTCAATGAATTGTCCTTATTCATCGAAATGGTCATTAGATTCAAGCTGCACTCGTATTCTTGACGGCACCGTACCAGAAGAAGAAATCCATGAACTGATCAAACAGAACTATGTTTTAACTATGGCGTCTTCTCAAGGTTAACATGGTTCACTTCATTCCCATCCGAATGATAGATGAGCTGTACAACCCCAGTGGAGAACGTTTTTGCATTTACCAGCTTTAAATTCAACCTTTGCTTGATATCCATAAACAACGGTTTTCCTTCTCCCAAAATGACAGGGTGAACCGATAATCTGAATTCATCAACCAGCCCTAACTGGATAAAGGTTGTAATAAGGCTTGCTCCCCCATATAACCAGATGTCTTTACCTGGCTTATTCTTTAATGCATGTACTTCCTCAAGGATATGATTGTTGATGTAAGTTGCTTTATGGTCGCTCCCTTTTTGCGTCCTTGAAAACACATATTTTTCTTTACTGTGAACGATTGACCATAATTCTTGTTCAGTTTCCGGATGATCCGTTTCAGGTGTAAATTGCCCCCATAAATCATAACTTTTTCTGCCATACAAAATCGTATCGATTTGATTTAAGAAATCCATAAACCCCATCTCCGGGTCCATAATGCACCAATCTACTTCCCCATTTTTCCCTTCAATAAAACCATCTAACGTAACTGCTAAATCTAAAATGATTCTTCGGCTCATGATTTATTACTCCTTTCGGGATTTACCACTCAGTGTATCCCATCATTATGTCATCTAATGTCTTATTTAATAAGAACGGGAAGACTTTTCATTCTTGTGTCCATTGACCCAGTGCAAGTATAGACCTATTTCCTAAAAAATTGATTGCAAGCCGTGAACCTCGGCATATATGATAAGATCACGAATCCGTTAAGGATTCCATAATCCGGCATTGATTCTGCCATTTCATGAGGGGGATTTTATCTGAAACGCAAACTCATCGTCAAAGCAATGACCACAGCCGCGCTGCTGAGCGCATGCGCGTATCCCGTCCACGCGAATTCCATTTCGCTGAGCGATATCAATCAATCCTATGCCAAGGATGCGATTCTGGAATTAGTGGAACAGGGCATTATCAATGGAAAGGGCAACGGCAAGTTCGATCCGACCGGCAAAATCGAGCGCCAGGACTTTGCCATTATCTTGGCGAAGGCATTAAACCTTGATGTGTCGCCGAAGCCGGCGGATTCAACGTTCAGCGACGTCCCGCAGGACCACTACTCCTACTCATTCGTAGAGGCTGCGGTTAAAGCCGGCTTAATCAAAGGCCAGGGCAATGGGGAGTTTGGCATGGGACAGAACCTAACTCGACAAGACATGGCGGTGTTGTTTGTTCGAGCATTGGGCGTTGAGGTTGAGGGCATGGGCAGCCAGCTGAAACTCTCCGATGCGGCGAGCATCTCCTACTATGCCAAGGATGCCGTTGCAGCCGCCATTGAGCTTGGGCTTATGAACGGCATGAATGGAAAGGAGTTCAACCCAGTCGGTCAAGCGGACAGGCAATCGGTCGCCTTAGTCGCCAATCGATTCCTGAAAGTGAAAGAGCAGCTAGATACCCCGTCAGAACAGCCAGTCCAGACGCCCAAACCCGACGAGGTAACACCTCCTCCTGCTGAGAAGCCGACGCAGAATCCAACGCCGTCTACCGGAGGCAGCAGCGGCGGATCAACCGTGCCAAGCTATCCGAATCCGGGCAACCCAAGCTCGCCAGATAGCGCTGCTCCGATTGTAAGGCTTTTGTCTGCCTCCTCCGTTCTCATAGGGGAGAACGTGGCGGTCACTAGCAATGAAACCGGTTTCGTTTACTTAGTCCCCTATTCCCTAAACACCAACACGAAAGCGCAGCTTGAAACCTCTGTCGCCGAAAAGCTTGCCAGTAAATCCGTCGTTGCAGCGGCTCAAGCGGAAACACTCATTGCAACGGCGAATCTGTCAGCGGGCGACTACAAAGCGTATGCGGTCGACGCTGCAGGCAATGTGTCCGCGCCAACCGGCAAAATTACGCTTTCAGCGCTGCAGTTGGAACAGCCGGCCTTGCATTTTTCCGATGCACGGACGCTCGTCATCACATACAATGAGACCCTTAACCCCCTCTTCGTTCCAACTGCCCATGAATTATCGGTATATACCAAGGATGGTGAGGTACAATTACCGAAAGAGGTTGAACATATTAACATTACGGGCCGAACCGTTGTTGTTGCCCTAGCGGAATCACTGCCGATGGCAAGGCCGGTGGAGGTCGTATATGATCCGTCTTCAGCCGCCACCGCGATCCGCAGTGCAACAGGAACGATCTCACCTGCATTCGGGCCGATCATGGTTCAGTATTTGCCGGACAACGTAAGGGAATTGTTTGAAGCGCTGATCACCGAAGCCGAGGCGCTGCGCGACACCTCAATTCCAGGGAACACAGCCGGCACTTACCCGTCGTTCGCGTTTGAGCAATTAAACCAGGCGATCTTGAACGCCTACTCCATCACAGACAACCCGAATTCGCCTGCTGCAAGTTTGGCAATCGGTTATAACGATCTGATCCAACAAATGAAAGCCTTCAAAAACAGCCGAATAGAGTCCCTAAGGGTCTCTCTTGCCGAGGAAAATGCATCGTTTGTATTAAATAGCAACATGTTGCGCGTGAATGGCATGTCAGCCCAAATTACGGACTCCTCGCTAGACGAAGATCGATATGATATAAGGAATATTAGAAACCTTATCGAGGTAACGAGAGGCGATGCTTTCATAGAATTGGACATTCGTTATGACTCTGTCACTAATAGGTACGAGATTCAATCAGAAGGCCAAACGATAGGACATATCGAGATCGAGACTTCGGATCCATCGCTCATCCAGTTAACCGCCCGTGATCATGGCATCCATGTAGCACCTGTTCCGAATGTCGATCAAGACCGCCCGGTCTCCCTGATCTTTAAAGTTTTCGAGAAGGATGCAGAAATCGACAAAGTCGAATTGCCCATCCGATTTGATTCCGAGCCTCCAACGGTTACAGAAGTTACTTACGACAGCGCTCAAGGACTCTTCTTATTCCAATCCAGTGAACCGGTATACTCTTATCCTCAGACCATTCAACTAAGAGCACAAGTGGATTATTCCGGTAACGGCGATTTCAGCCAAAATTCCATCGATATCTTCCCGTTAGTGGACGGAGAAGACTTCAATTTAGAAATCACACTGGATAAACGCGCCGTCACGCTCCAGCTTACCCCTATGGGCATTTCCAAGCTGGCCACCCAGCTTCCAGGTGGAAAGTTCAAAATCATGATTAACGGCATGAGTGATTTCGCTATGAATTGGCAGCCGGAGATTCATATCATTGACGCGCCGGAAACACCATAAACAGATGGAAGCCCGGATTTTTCAAGGAAGTACCCACGTTGTTCATTGCTACTCGTATATCCTCACTCTCGCAAAGTTAGATGGATTTGTTGTGTAAAAAGAGTTGAATTCCCTTCCAACATACAAAATCCCACTGATTCTTAATTTGATCAGTGGGATTTATTATCTGTGCGGACCCTTTAGATGAATATGTATTAATTTACTATATAACAGGCAGCACCTTTGTATGTGGGGCAGAACTGAGTCAAATACTCCAGGCTGTTGCTCGTGTGTTGTCGATCAATCATTTAATCCCTTTCCATTCAAGATATGCGGGATATATTTTTCAACCCTGGACTCTCGCGTTTTGGATTGCTTGGGTGCAGAAAAATGCAAAATGTAGGCTCTTTGCCGTCCCGGCGTTAATGCTTCAAAAGCCGTTTTTAAGCCTTGAATTTCAACGAATTTACTTTCTAATTCTTCCGGTATGATATATTCCGTATTCTTTTTAAAGCTCACTTGCAAACCGGCTTTCTCAACTTCGATGGCTTCAACAATATATGTTTTCAGGATAAGTTGCATTTCATCGATCTCTTGAACATTGGTGAACCGAATCTGACGCGCTGCCTGAACATTCGCCGTTTGCTGGATTAGGATTCCATGGGGATCTTTTAACAACGCGCCTTTGTGAAACAGAAGCGCACAGTAATCCTTAAAGCCATGAATCAAAACAATGTTTTTGTTATCTAACGTGTAACAAGGATGCATCCACTTAAAATCCTCGGTCAGTCCGCAGTCAAGAACGATTTCTCTCAGCAGATTGAATTCTTCCTTCCACTTCTTAAGCTTGTTAAAATAGGGATCAATCTTGGAATTCCTTTCACCGTTTGTCATAAGCTACCCCCTTTATGTCCTTGTTCGTTTCGCTAGAGATGTCGGCAATTGGTCGAGGCTGCTCAAATTCTTTTCTTGCCAGTAACTGTTCAAGCCTTCTTCACCTTTGTGCTCCGCCCACCGTTGGAGTGTTTCTCTCTCCTTTTCGTACGACATGAATGGTACCGCATAACCGCAGGACGTCTGGACTTTATGTATATCGACTGTAATGATCTGCCGGACTCCAGGCATCGGCTCGAACATTCCGTATAACAACTCCCACTCGGTGTGTTCCGGAAGAATTACCGTTCCGGTTCCGTACAGGCGCAGAATATTCGGAGGTCCCTGGAATGCGCAGAACATCATTGTGATACGACCGTTCTCTTCGAGATGGGCACTGGTCTCATTGCCGCTCCCGGTCAAATCCAAATATGCGACCTTACGATCGGACAAAATCCGGAACGTGTCGTATCCCTTCGGCGACAGGTTGACGTGCCCATCCCGCGACATGGGAGCCGTGCCGACAAAAAACAGGTGCTGCTTTCGGATAAAGGCCATATGCTCGGGGAGCATGGCCGGAAACTGTTTTCCCATCGTATCCCCTCCGATGAACTTGTATTAGGTTCGATTCACGCGTGAACACCGACCCAGGTCGAGCGCTCTGAGGCGTTCGGACGGATCGCTGGCTCCGGTCATGATCTCGCTCTTGGCTATACGTTCATTGTATTCGAAGCCGCCACATAAGTATAATATATTCTTATCACGCATACATACACTCCGGTTATGAATAAGGCGACTAACTCTTCACAACTGTTACGGATGCGCTCTGCCTCGATTATAGTACATGCCTTGTTCGTTATCGACCAACAACATGCCCTTACATTTTACAACTGAATTTCCCCTCCCCCCGCTAATTTATACATCGATATCTAACCCATATCTCTTACGAATCTTGTGTCCTGCTTCCTTTTTACTTTGGCTTTACTTCATTTTTACTCCCATCTATTAAGCTAACGTGAGGTAGTAAATACCGCTTTTATTTTAGGAGGAATTATTAATGAAGAAGATAGCTTCTGTGTTAATCGCCGCTATGCTTTTTGCATTACCGGCCACCCCTGCTTTTGCTCAAATGAATGAAGATACGGTCAAGCAAAAGGCTCAAGCGTTGGCTTCGGAGATCGTGTCCAATTATGATGTTAGTGGCTTGCAGTATGCCATCATGGATCATGGATCCATTGTGTTATCTGATAGCGCTGGTGTGTATGATAGAGCTACCAAGGAACCGGTAACCAAAGATACCATGTTTGGAATAGGCTCGGTCAGTAAAATGTATGTATCTACTGCAACGATGGTGTTAGCTGATTCAAATAAAATTGATATTGATAAACCACTGATCACGTATATCAAGGAATTTAAAATGGCTGATGAACGATATAAAAAGATTACGCCACGGATGTTAATGAATCATTCTTCAGGTCTTTACGGTAGTCACTATGCGAATAGTATATTTTTTGATGATAATGATACGAAAAATCATGATGAATTATTGGTCAAATTACAATCAGAAGTTTTAAAGTCAGACCCAGGCGAATATTCAGTATATTGTAATGATGGGTTTCAACTCCTTGAATTATTGGTTGAACGAGTGAGCGGTTTGAGTTATACCGAATTCATTGAACAATATATTAGCTCCCCGCTGAATTTAGACTCTACTAAAACACCACTCGATTCCTTTGATAGAGTACGGTTGGCAAAAACTTATTTCCCTGGGATCCATCGGGCTTTACCCGTTGAGAGTGCCAATATCCTTGGGACAGGAGGCCTCTACTCCACGGCAGAGGAAGTAAGTAAGTTTGCTGAAGTATTAATCGGGAATCGAACGGATATTTTATCTGAGAAGTCTGCAAAGGCCATGCAAAATCATGAGTATCGAAATGGAATCTGGGTTTCTGAAGAGACGAACACCGTGAATTACGGTCTTGGTTGGGATGCCGTTCGTTTAGCACCTTTTAGTGATTACGGAATAACAGCATTATCCAAAGGCGGGGATACCGTTATGTATCACGCAGCTTTAACTGCCCTACCCGAACATGATATTTCTATGGCTGTGCTTTCATCTGGAGGGAGTTCAGTTTTCAATAGTGCATTTGCATCCAACGTTTTATTAGAATATTTAAAGGATAAAGGCATCATTCAAGATATCCTGCCCGATAAAATATTTGATCCTTCCATAAAAGTGGATATGCCATCGGAATATCTCTCTTATTCTGGATTATACGGTTCCGTGGACAGAACAATAAATCTTGAAGTCAAGAACGGAGAAATTGATTTACCTGCTCTACAAGGCGGAGAGATACCATCACAAACATATGTATACACGGGGAATGGACAATTTAAAAACAAGGAAGGAAATGTAGCCATAAGCTTTGATCTACAAAAGAATGGAAAAACGTATTTAAAGGTTAACGCATATACGAATCTACCAGGTTTAGGCCAAACCGTTACGGTAATGTATGAATATCAAAAGCTGGATCCCAATCCTCTAAATGATACAACTAAAAAGGTATGGGAGCATAGAAACGGAAAGAGTTATTATGCATTGGATGAAAAGATAACTTCTGGATTTTATCTAGCACCACAGGTCTTAAATAAGAAAATATCCGTTGATGTGGAACATGGGTACGCAAACGGCACTAATATTGTGGATGAGAATCAAGCCGTAAACGCAGTTGAAATTCCTATCATGTATGGAAGGGATGCATTTGATTTGAAGTTCTATACATTGAACCGTACGGAGTATGTAATGGTCAATAGTCAATCCTATATCAGTGAAGATGCGATTCAACCCATATATGCAGGGAACTCCTCGATCAGCAGCATACCATTCAATGGTCAGGCTGTTTGGTATAAGATTGATGAAAAATCAGCCAATCGAGCCATGACTGTGGTGGCTCCTTCAAGTGGAGGATTTGCCGTTTATGACGGAAAGGGAAATGTTGTGAACTTTTCAAAGGCAAGCAACAATCACTCGGTTGTACTGCCTGAAAGCGGGATGATCGTTTTTGGTGGTAAGGCGGGAGATGTATTTCAAATTAATCTGAAGGCTAAGTAGGCTAGAACTTGTATGGGGAAGCCTTGATCCGAATGGAACCGGCTTCCCAATATACACGGCAGTGTTTATATCGATTATGGGGTCTCGTAGTTTTTTAACGGCATACCTACGTATTCCCGGAAGGAGCGAATCCGCTCTCCCTCGAACTCGAAGACGATTGCAAGCTCATTACGAAAAGGCCGCCCATTCAACAAACCTTCCGAGCGAAATACCACCACCCCGTTGTCCTCACTCTCAAGCTCGATGAGCGGAGTCAGTTGCATCTTAAATACGGAGCGCTCGAACCTGATCAACTCCTCGAACCGCTCTTTGCCTTGCTGTTCGTGGTTCCATCCCTCTAACGGAAGCGGAACGAAGAAATGGAAATCTTCCGTAACCGTTGTAAGAAAATCGGCTGTGTCCCCTGTTTCCAAAGCCTGCTTAAAAGCATCAAACACTTCACAAGTCCGGGATTGGACTGAGTCTAGAGATTTATCCATGAACAAATCCTCCTTATTAATGGTTTATTGTACTCTCTAAATATTGAGTTTTCATTGAGTCGTTTTGATTGGTGAGACGCCATGTAAAAGGAATCTTGCGTAACATTGGTTAGTGCGACACAACCTTTAGCTGGCTCGATATCGTTCCAAGGTGAATGGCTTCGTGAATCAGAGCGAAGTTGAACAACTCGCCGGCGGTGTTGAATTGGAACGGGCCCAAAGCATACGGATTCGAAAGCTTCTCCCCCAGCATTTCAGGTGTCAACTCAGATAAGCGAGAAAGCTGCGCGGTTAACAACGCGACCAACTCTTCCTTCGATGGAGGAGTAAACGTCCATTCCAAGGGCTTTGTTCCAGAGTTAAACAGCGTTTCGTACGAACCCGGTATAGCAGCCGGAGAGCCGAAGCTTAGCGTAGAATACTTATCCATCCAATAAATCACATGGCCGACATTCCAACGGATTGTATTGTTGAATCCTAGCCCTTGAATGTCGAACAGTTCCTCAGGGATCGCCTGCACCTGCTGCAGCACCACTTGACGTACGGTTGTTGCCGTGTTGATAACCATGTCAGACATGTTAATTTCCTCCTTTGTTATGAGAACCTTTTGCTATTCCCAGTTTAGATCTCATGGAACCTTCCATCAATGCAGTGGGCGTTACCGGAACGTTAAGTATCAGTTAACGATTATTCGTTGACAGAAAAACAAGATGGAGCAACAATAATCAGTGAACATGATACAGCGATACAATAGAAAGCAGGTGAGATCGATAGAGTTAAAACAACTGCAATATTTCATGGCCATATGTGAAGAGCTTCATTTCACGAGAGCAGCCGAAAAAATGGGTGTCAGCGCACCCAATATCAGTCAGCAGATAAGAAGATTGGAAGAAGAATTAGGGGTTCTGTTGTTCGATCGTGTGGGTAAAACTATTGTTCTTACAGACGCTGGAGCAATTCTTCGTGAACATGGTGCTGCCGTGTTCAGGCATCTGCAGCAAGCGGACGACGCCATTGCTGATCTGAAGCAAATGCAAGGCGGATCTCTTTCCATCGGGGTCTTGCCCGGTGACGCGGATCTCATGTTTAATGCCTTGCTACTGAACTTCCATCAAACCTATCCCACCATCTCCCTGTCCCTTTTGGAAACCACAAAAGTAACAGAACAAGTTCTGGACCGAAGCATCGATGTCGGAGTAACCATTGGACCTGTTATCGATGATCGTCTCACGTCAATTCCTCTGTTTCATGAAGAGTTCTCATTAGCAGTAAGTATGAATGATCCCATTGCCACGGAGAACTTCATCCCCTTGAAGAGGTTGCAAGCCTTAAAGATGGTCATGTTTCCAGCCGACCACCAATGCCGGAAGCTGATCGACCGATTTTGCATGGACAACGGGTTTACTCTACAGCCGCACATGGTGACAACAACGTTATCTTCCCTCCTGCAGATGGTTCAGGGCGGAGTTGGCGCTTGTGTTCTGCCGCGACTTCTATTGGAGAATCTTCACAATCCCGACATCAAGGTTGTGCACCTGAGGAACCCTACGCCTTCTCAGGACATTTGTCTGATCTACCGTAGCGACAGGTATGTCGGATACGCCATGCGTACGTTTATCAAAACTTTGAGAGCCTACATCGAGACATCTATCCAACATTCGAAGTCTTCATAGAAGGCAGCACTTTTCTGATCCTTCGGCGATATAGCAAGAGAAACGAGCAAGCAAAGTCTGCCCCACTTCTTCTATCTCAACACAGAATACGTTCATTCAAAATCTTTTTTTAGTACTGCACTGCAAATTTAGTCAATATATTCTAAAGACATGATCGCGATGGCTTCTTCTATTTTCAGGGAAGGAAGAAATGGATATGCCGATACGTCCGCCTATCTTGCAGAGCGGCGATACCGTTGGAATCGTTACCTTGGGTAGCCCACTCGCTGCAAACATCATTAATGCACGAATCGAATATTTGAGAGCAATGGGGCTTAACGTTGTATTGGGTCAATATGTATATGCGCAGAATGGATTTCTTGCCGGCACAGACGAGCAGCGCGCCTCCGATTTAATGATGATGTTTCGAGATGAGCAGGTGAAAATGATACTACCCACCAGAGGCGGTACAGGAGTGGCCGGAATACTTCCGTACCTTGATTATAATGAGATACGAAATCATCCAAAAATCGTTACGGGTTACAGCGACATCACGGTACTCTTAAATGTACTGCATCAATACGTGGATCTAATAACATTCCATAGTCTGCTGCTTATTGACTTCAAACCCGAAACGCCCGCTTATAATTTCGATCAGTTTTTTTCTGCGACATCCGTATATTCATTAACCCGGTCCATCTTGAATCCACAGGGGATGCCGCTGATAAGCCGTGTTCCCGGCAACGTTACGGGGCAGCTTGTAGGTGGTAATCTGACATCGTTTGTCGATACGTTAGGCACGCCTTTCGAAATCGATACACGGGGGAAGATTCTCGTTCTTGAAGAAACACATGAACCCACCAATACCGTCTACAGGTACTTGAATGATTTGAAGCTTGCCGGAAAATTTCGTGACTGCATCGGCATTATTATGGGAGAATGCTCAGGCTGCCAGGCGGCTTATGGCAAATCCTATGAAGATGTAATCAACGAATTTGTTGTACCTCTCGGTAAGCCGCTTATAACGAACCTTGCTACAGGTCATGGTTTTTATAAAGCCGCTTTGCCGATTGGCGCAACCGTTAATCTCGATTCAGTCCATAGTAGAATAACTATAGTTGAACCTACCGTCAGCGTTTAACATCGGCTAAGACGATGAGCTGTATCATGTCTAGCGAAAAGCCTCGCAGAGCGGAGCCTGCAAAGAAAGTTCTCTGCCCTTATAATGTGATGTACGGTTCAGACTAACAAGCAGTAAAAAACAGCCTTGGCCGACTAACGGCCTAGGCTGTTTACAAGTTTACATACGTGCGAGTCGACAACTTTGTTTGCAAAGGAGCTAGCATGATCCCTGTTGTCTGCTCATCGAGCTGTGTATGGATAAACAAGGTCGATGAATAAATGGATCTGTTCCCGAAGTTTGGCTAAATTATGGGCAGCAGCTTATCGCAAAAGGTGTCCTCATCGATCCGTCAATATGCTGCTTGCTCATACAAATCAACAGGCAATGCCTGCACGAACGGCGACCAGTCGCCCGTTGTGTATACGTGAAGTCGGTGCATGGCACGTGTACATGCTGTATATAGAAGTTTGCGATCGTTTTCCCGGCTGTAAGCTCGAGATGATGCCTCATAAATCAGAACCGCATCAAACTCAACACCCTTGGCGAGATATAATGGAATGACCATCGCTCCTTTTTCAAAGGTGGCCGTCTCCTTCGTAATGAACTGCAATGCTTCGCTACCTTGCATCCGTAACGATTCAAAGGCTGCGCGGCTTTCAGCCGCAGTCTTCGTTGGCCAACATTTGCTGGAGCAGTTCGTCGCCAATCGTTACGTTCGCATCAAACAAATGGCGGATTTGTCCATTGTGAAATATGGACGAATTGATGCTAACTTTAACAACGCTGGTATTATGCCCACAGCTCCGCTCGCTGAGAGCAGAAAACAAGAGTGGAAAGCCATGTTGGACGTAAATATTATGGGCGTTTTGAATGGAATCTCAGCCGTTTTACCAATCATGCAAAAGCAGCATTCCGGAAAAATTATTACAACATCTTCGGTTGCTGGTCATGTTGTTTATCCAGATTCGTCTGTTTATTGTGGTACGAAATTTGCTGTAAGAGCAATTATGGAGGGACTGCGTCAAGGAGAAAGAGAAAACAATATTCAATCCATCGTTATTTCTCCTGGGGCAGTTGATACAGAACTATATACGTCCATTCATCATGAAGAGAATCGAAAGTGGGTGCAACAAAATTCTGCAAACCCTGAGCTCAGCATGAAATCCGAAGATATTGCAGATGCGGTTGCTTATGTAGTAGGAACACCAAATAGCGTATCCATAAGCGAAATGGTTATTCGTCCAACAAAGCAGCCTATTTAAATACATCTCATGATTCAGCGAGTGGGTTTATTAGCAACCATGGAAATTAACATCATTATCAAGAAAGAGGTTGTCCTTCAAGTCACAAAATGTGACCTCGGGCAACCTCTCTCTCATTTTACAAGCTCTGTCCATTTCGAAGGTGCAACGGGGCTCTGCCCAAGTCAGAGAAAGCAACCCTTTCGGGTGACGATGGAAAGCTTAAACGGCTCTTAATGGTTTGTTTAGATAAAAAAGTTTCCTATAGAATTTCCGTGTTCTTGTGTTGTCACACAAATAGCTCGACACCAAGGAAAAAGAGAAAGCCGCTAACACTTGTATAAGCACTGAGGAGGTATTGTTTGGAATCCTTATTGAGGCGTCTTTCAACAACGGATCGGAATGCATGCAGAATAGCTATTACAAGAATAACGTCCTGATAAGCCGATAATCTCCATTCCATAACAAACCTCATGTAGAAAAGGCCGATTAGAAAAACAACTACAATGATGGACTCCCCAATTAGATGAAATCGATTAATATGCTTATACAGCAGCCCATCTGAATCGTAGGATACCTTCAGCTTTTTTTTGATCCATAAGTACCCGGACGAAACGACGATCGCATACAAAATGATACTGAGTAGGAACATTCTAAAGCCCCCTTTCCCAAATTAGAGGCCAGTATCACTCAAGACCTGACTTGCTTCGTTTTTTAAATTACACTTATCTGGTAATAGAGGTTTATCATTCCTTTAAAATACACTATTTTCTTATTTGAATCAATGCGTAAACAAAACAGCACCTATGGAAAACAAGGTGCTGTTTTGAGTCTGAGTTCAATGATTGTTCCAACGATATCTGCTTCTTAAGCGCGCATCAAAATTTTTCAGGAAATTGTTTGACAATGCCTTCCGTCAGAATATCCGCTAAATGAATCATATGGATCTCGTTTTTGTCAGTTGCTGCAATATCCGCTTTCCAATCTCCTTTGATACAGCTAACGACGATTTCCGTAACCAACTGAAGGTGCGTATACAGCATATCTTGCAGCGTTTTAAACTGCCAGTTCGGATTCGCTGCGCTTAAAAATTTGGCGATATCGTCGGCGTTTCTATGCCAATCTGCCTCTAACTTGTCACATCTGCCTGATTGCCCGCTTTGGCAGCGTCTACAATTTTCACTGCGATCAGAATATGCTCTCTTAGAAGATCAGCCAGCTTATTGCCTGCGGCTTCTCCATAATATGGCTTGATCACATTGCCCATGTCCTGCTGGTTCCGCAATAGCCGGTCCAATACGTCCTTCTGATCAGGTCGATTGGATACGGCGCTGACAATATAGCTTCTTGTCCATATTGTGTGGTCGATCCAAACTTTCTGCATATCGGTTTTTAGCTGCACCATTTTGGGACTTAGGCAATCCTTCTCCTTAGCAGCCTTCGCTTGCACAGGTACTACTGGCGTCATGGTAAAAACTAGCGCCAAGGTTAACAGTAATGCCACCAATCCTTTGTTTTTCACATTCATCTGCTCCTCTGTATGTTTGGAATAAAACAATCTGTCTTATTATGGTTGAAGCATCCCATTTCATACAGAGGATGATTTACGAGACAGCTGTCATTAGATACAGGTTTCAATTAACAAGAAAAAACACACGTAATGGAGTGTTTTTCTACCGGACTACTTTAATTACAGGAACCCATAACTCGACTTTTTTTTCTTCTGTAAACACCTGTTTTCCTATACCTACTTCGATATCAGGACCTACTTGTATCACTGGCCCTTCAACTTGCTCATACCCTGAGGAAGGAAACCATTCTCCATAAATACGGTGCCATTTCTCCTTCCCCCACGGGACCATAACTTCAAATACGACCCATGTCATAGCTGGTACAGATAATTTAGAGAAGTATTCTGGACAGGGTTCTGTTGAAGCAACTCCCATGTAATAATCAAAATCTTGCTTCAGTCGTATTGCATCTCCAACATTCACATGCAAAATTCCATATGGTTCTAAATTGTTAAGTGCTTTCAATAAGTTGTACGTTTCCTTGTCTGTTGATCCCCAGACCTGTGCCACACCAGGATGTTCTCCAGAATCTACTGGTGTAACTCTATTACTTATCCCAACCACTTGAAATGCGTCCTTTTGCTCAATTCTAAACCTCATGGGCTCACTACCTCCTATTGATAATCGAAAGGTCATTGGAGGAAAAGCTTGTAGTGAATGGCTGGTATTTCTTGCCTCTGTTGGTGTAATTCCATGTAATCCTTGAAAAGCGCGAGTAAATGCGTCTGGAGAATTGTAACCGTACTTAATGGCAATATCGATCACTTTGACTGTTCTGTCCTGCAAATCAAATGCTGCGAGCGTAAGACGTCTGCGGCGAATATATTCTTGAAGAGGAATACCTGCCAGGTATGAGAACATTCTTTTGAAATGAAAAACCGAACAGTAAGCACGTTTAGCTATCTCTTGTTCATCAATCTCATTCTCGAGATTCTGATCGATGTAGTCTAATGCTTCATTTAATTTTTCGAGCACATTCATCCAACGACCTCCCTTCATCCTTAGAATAGCAGGGAATGATATCAGACATCCGGCAAATCCTGTTCAATTTCTGCAGGGTGACAAACAACTCTATGAAGTTTTCAGTGCATACAGCTGCGAAATTATCCGATCGAGTCTCTCTTGGATGAGGATCGCTTCCGCATATCGGGCAGGAATGCCCTCATATCCGTAGTAGATACCTGCCAACCCACCCGCGATGGCGCCGATCGTATCGGAATCTTCCCCTAGATTTGCCGCCTTCTGTACGACGCCTGCAAAATCTGATGTTTGGAGCAAAATATGTAGTACCCACCGGAAGGTATGCACCACAAAACCGCTTGCCGGGCAATCCGGCTGTGCTTCAATGATGCCTTCGTATTCGCTTCCCACCACCTCGGCCATGATGGCTGCTCTTAAATTTTCGCCCTGTAGAAGGCGTTGCGCCATTCGGTTGTACAAAACGCAGACTTCGGCGCACCTTGGATCATAATGCGTCATCCGTGACTGCAAAATTGTCACTCGGTCAATATCCACCAGGTCCTTATAGGCAAGAGCCACCGGCAGGCAGCGCATGAGGGAACCATTCCCGGCGCTTTGCCCTATATCCATGTGCGCAACAAAGGCCGCTTCAAACCAGTCTCCCTCGTATTTTTGAAAAACATGACGGATGATATTCCCTATGTCTTTGGGCCGTGATTGGTACCATTCCATAAAGAAACGCCCGATCGCCTCCAGCGGCTCATCAGGGTTTTCGAGTATCCCATCTGCCACGCAAAGCGTCATCACGTATCATCGGTCACTTCCCCCGGTTTCAGCTGCCACACCCCGCCACCGATAATCTCCGTCAAATAACCGTGCTTCTCCTTAATCTCCCGTTCGCTCATAAACTCCGTCGTTCCACCAAGAGCGTCGCCTACAGCCACTCCGTACAGGCCGCCCTTGATGCGATCATATAATTTGTTATCCATGCAACCACCTCATATTCATTCTGGAAAAGAAATCAAGTAGTGTTTCTTCACGGTCATCGTAGTGAACGGATAGGAATTGTAATGTCTTGGTTTATCCGGACCGGGGCAGCTTCCCGGTACATTACAATTTCATAGGTTTCCAGTTTGGGAGCGAAAACTCGTACTTCATAGTAATCGTCCTGTTCGCTTCTCACTCGTGCTTCCCCTGAATCTATCCCGATGCCTTTATCGAAACGCTCCTGCAATTCGGGATTTAAACTCCCTTTGGCTTCAGGGTACATTGCAAACAAAATACCCAAACGCTTGTTATGATCGTTACTTTCCTTTTTAATTTTCAATCGCAAATAGTCGTTCTTGTAACTCGCCCCGATTATTGTTAACTCCTGATCTTTAAAGCGGACTTTCTTTGGATACGTTTCGTCTAGCGAAAGGGTAAACGATCCGCCCGGGCTCTTTTCTGTCAGTAGCACTTGATCCAAGTGCAGCGTAAGAGAATTCACCGACTCATCGAAGTAAGGGGAGCCTGTAAACATAAGCTTGTTGCCGTTCATCCGTTTCCCACCGGGAACATCCACCATGTTCTGCGGGGTGTCCGTATGCAATTGGTACTTCTTCCCCTTATCATCCGTTACAAATGGGGCGGCTCCAGAATGGCCGAATAACAGATAGTAATCCGCTTCATCCGCGATTTTGATATCGAGATAGGTATTGGTCGGTGTAATTTTTATATGCTCCAGCGTCATTTCCCGCAAATCCGGGTCCCCCGCCACCTTGACGGTCTGATGAATCGGTATGATCCGATCCTCCAACCAGTCCGTATGATGAAAAGGAACACTCATCTTGAGTGTATCTGTTGTTTGTTTACCGTCTTCATCAACGTAGGGTCGAATACCGATTTCAAATTGCAATTCTTTAGGGTTTTGGTTTAAAAACATGTTGACATCCTCTGGATTTACTTCACCAATCCGGCTGATGACCAGTATTGGCTCCTTTGCATCACCGCTCGATTCGATCACAACGCTAGCGCTACTGCCTCCATCAGCAATTTCAGGAATATTTACGGAATAGACCGGTGCTTCCCTGTTAAGATCTAAACTGCCGTCCTGTCTTTTAAAGACATGTTGTTTCAAACGGTCGGATTTAATGAACACTTTATATGACAGCCTATCGCTCGTCAAATATACATCGCTGATGCTGACTGTCACCCCATCAAACTGTTTCACGACAGGTTCAAACGGACTGTAGCCATGGGATTGGGCGTTCTCAACGCCATCATGACCGCGCAGCGTGTCCAGCCAATCCGAAACGATGGAGAAGCCGGGAATCCCTTTGACCATAGCGGCAAGAGCCGGAGACTTCTGCACGGTGAAACCCAGAGATAAGGCCAATACCATGCAGGCTGCAGCTATTGTATACCTTCTTCTGCCGCTTCGCTGCCGGGGCTTCGTCACCACCATGTCCTCCTCCGGCTGCTGATAACAAAGCGGTACCTCCTTGGCAAATTGAATTAAAGAATCAGGAAGCGGAATTTCATCTAACGATTGCTGTATATTTTTCTTCAGCTGCCGTTCATCCTGGTTTAACATTCGATCACCTGCTCCATTTTTAGTCGGGATGCCGTTTGGCTCAGCTTTAGTCTGGCGGCATGAAGCCGCGATTTAACCGTCCCGGCCTTGATGCCCAGAACGTCGGCAATCTCATCGATGGACAGCTCCTGGTAATAATACAGCGCAATGACGGACCGATGGTGGATGTCCAGTGACATGACGCATTCCAGCAGTTCGGATCCCCTCTCTTTTTTCAGTACGGCTTCGAGCGGTGATTCATGCTCGTCCGGAAGCTCCAGCTCGTCGATATTTCCCGAAACATTAGCGTGCCGTGACCTTTGTCTGACCAGATCCAATGCACGGCAGGCCGCCAAATGATTGAACCAGGATTTGAAATTCCTTATTTTTTTCCCTTTGATAATGGCTTGATAAGCTTCGATCAGCGTGTTCTGTACCGCATCCTCAGCCAAATGAGTGGAGCGCAAAATAGCCGCGGACGTACTGTATACTCGGCTCAGCAGAGGTTCCACCAGCTTAAAAAAAGCATCTTTATTGCCTTTCCGGCACAACTCAAACAATCGTTCTTCGCTTTCCATCCTGTCAACTCCCAAAAGTACTATACAATAAAGGCGAACAGAATGGAGGTTCGGTTCATTATTTGTGCAAAAAAAAACAGAAACGGCACTGATGGCCGTTTCTACTTCCTGCATATGGTTGGCTTTTACTGGAGCTTAATCCTCATCTCCAACTCTTTCAAAAACGTAACAGGCGTCATTCGCTTAGTCATCACCTGAAGGGCCGCATTTCGATCAACCGCCGGGAATTCAAGTTCGTAGCGGTAGACACCGTCTTTTAAGCCGATCAATTCCTTACGAGTTAAATCCAGGGCCTTTCCATTTTCCACGAGCCAAGTTCCAACGTTTTGAATGGATGCCGTCTCCCCTTCGATCGACAACGTTAGCACGGTCCGGTTCTTTTCGAATTTCACACCCGTTACGGTCATGGTTCCGATCTTGCCCTGATCCAGCTTAACCGGATAGGTATCCGATAGCTTCGCCGTTACGGTGGATTTTTCCGCTAACTTTGTACTTTTATCATCATAATTGCCTCCTACATAGGGCTTGATGATAAGTTCCTTCGGTTTGCTCTTTAATGCCCCCAGTTTCTCTTTATAATAACGGTCAAACGTGCCGTCCGGCTTTTCGCGCATTTTGTCTTCCGCCTGAATACGGTCGTAAATCCATCCGTTGCTGTCCATGACGACATAGTTCATAAGCATAATATTGCGGTCCATTTCCGGATCCATATTTTCAGGGACATTCCGTGAAATGACATATTCCATGAATTTCGGAGTAGCTGTTAAAGATTCCAGTTCAAATACGGCTCCCCCGTATTCCTTTATAATAGCCGGATTCAGCTTGAATCCGGAGCTTACTACGCTTTGCCCTGCTTCCGCTTGGGAAGCCGCATGAACGGCGTGCGACGACAAAGTTCCTCCGATTAATAACGCTGCACTTAGATATACAATGGTTGTTTTTTTCATGATTATTTCCTCCTTTATCTGATGAAACAAAACACATATCCGGGCTCCTTTATCAATTTGGATCAAGATGATGCATTGTTGTTTCTACACTATAGGCGAAGGAAATAACAAGAAGGTTCAGACAGGAATCATTTTAGTCCGATGGATAGATTGCAAGTCACGCCATACTGACCGTAGCTTCATGGACTGCTTGTGCTGGAAGTTAATCACCACAAAATGAAGAAGAACCGACTCATTTTTCATAGCCGGCTCTTTTGCATTAAACCTTATAAATATCGCGAGATTATATCTCTTGTGCAGTAAGTACGTTATCCGGCGCTTTTTGGTTCATAATCGGCACCATGACCAGTGCGCCAAAGAGAAATAGTAATCCGGCTCCGCCATATATCGTACTCAGCGAAAAGGCATCCTTTAACGCACCAGCGAAAGACATGGAAATGACCATCATGCCTACGAACATCGGATTCAGAACCCCATTCACCCGACCGACAATGGAAGCATGTGACCATTTCAGGATCATGGTGCTGATTCCGATATGAATGCAAGGGAACACAAGCCCATTCAGAAATTGAACGGTCAGCGTGACCGTAACGCTCGTCGAATAACCGACAATGGCTGTGCAGACCGCGCCTGCCAGCATGCCTATTGCAAGAAGAACCTGCGGCGGAACCCGCTTCGCGAAGACGGCAACGATCCCCCCGCCGATCAGCATGGCTACGCCATTCACCATCAGCAGATATTGCAGGAACTCCTCGCTCCTACCCAGCCGCTCCGTTACGATAAACAGGTTGAGAGCTTGGGCTACGCCAACAGCAAGTCCTGCGAGAATGAACGCGAGTCCGAGCATGCGCAGCACTTGGCTTTGCCAAACATAGCGGAAGCCTTCCGCGAAATCTTTACGGAATTGCCCTTTGACTGCGGCCGTTTGAGATTTCATATTATCCTCAGGAAGGCGAATCAGGACGAGTGCGGAAAGCAGAAAGACCACGCCCATCACAGCGATGGATGTTTCAAGTCCAAACGTGCTGTAAACGAAGGTGCCAAGCATAGGGCCAAGTACCATGAAGATGGCCATCAGCGATTGAAATAAAGCCATCCCTTGCTGCAGTTGTTCTTCAGACACATGATACTTAAATAACCGCATACTTGAAGGTTGCGAGAACTGCGAAAGAATAGCCGAGATGAATGCGACAAGGTAGACGGATTGCCAAGAACCGTAATGTATGGTAAGAAGCACTACGAATACCGATACCGCGGATAATAAATCGCACCAGATCATCGTTCGCTTTGGCCTCCAGCGGTCAGCAAATGTACCTCCGATGAACGAAAAAACAAAAATAGGTGCGAATTCTGCTACGCTGATAAGCGAAATGGCGTATGGATCATTATTTGTTCTATCCGCAACATACAGGAGGATCGCGAAATTACGTACCCAGATGCCGATCTGCAGGAGTACGCTTGATAATAAAATCGTCTGCAGGAACCGATTGCGTAGAAGGCTTGGTGCATTGGTGCTTTTGTCGTGCCTATTCAATCTTTTCAACCTCCAATTTGTCTTTAAAAGATATCCGCCTTGATTATGGGTATGTCTCTCCTTTCCATTCCTTATTATAAGGACCTCATCATCGTTGACCTCCGCCTGAAGACTGAAATCTATATCAATTGCTGCGCTATCTCCCAGACATGTCCTGCCGGATCTGTGAAGGCAGCAGTGCGTACCCCCCATGGTCGATCCACTGGACCATTAAGTAGAGCAACACCTTGTTTATTTAATTCATTACATACTGCATCCACATCTTCCACCCTAATGGTAAACTGGAAACGAGATCCGGATTCTCGGCTTGCAACTGTTCCAGGATGGATCAGACCGTATGCCTCGGAAATATTGAGGAGGTTAATGCTCATATTTCCGAAATCAAATACTGCAGATACTTCGTCTTCATATGTGGCGGAAAATCGAAATACTTCTTGATAGAACGCTCTCACCCTTTGCAAATCCTCCACAAACAACGTTATAACATCTACATTCATCGACCCTAATGTCTTCATACGTACACTCCTTCAACAATCAGATTAAATGGAAGGTTTTACACTATCTGATTTGAACCAGCGTTTCCCGTTAACGTCAGTTGGTATTTGGAAAAATCAACGCCATCAGGACCGAGCATGATAAACTCCCATGTACCGCCCGGCTTCATATCAAACTGCTGAATAGTCATCGTAAAACCTTGTGGCCCCCACCACTTCGATAGGTGTTCCTCTTTCGTCCAAACATCAAACACAAGATCACGTGAAGCATCAAATACGCGGGTGATCACAATCTCGCATTCACCTACTTGCGTCGCAATTTTGTTTGTTGCATTTGTTTTGGTTCATGTCCATCCCTCCAATATGAATTTGACTTGTTGACAACTCCTATTTTCGATCATAGCAAATTAATAATGCATGGATTTCTTTTAGATTGCTCTTTTGAATAACACAATGATTACACTCGAAAACGCCCAGTTTCCTTAAATAATTGATTCAATAAAACTGCCCGTTATCTTCAGGTTTGGCTTCTAAGGCCGATTGGAATTAGAGTATCATCTGCTCAGTTAGAATATATTTTTTTGTCTATATCCGCTGACAAAAAAAGCCGCGATTTCCGCGACTTCGTATGTGTATGTGTTCTTGTCTCTTACAAGTGCCCTGCGACTTTTCGGCGCTTCTCGTTCACTTGCCTTCCTCATCGGCTGAGGGACCGTAGATGCCCGGCACCGGAATATCAAGCAGCCGCAAATATACCCCGAGCTGCGCCCGATGGTGAACCATATGGCTTAAACCGAAGGTGCGAAGCGCGACTGCCCGCGGTTGGCGCAGAATGATATGGTCGCCGTTCCGCAAGGTCCATTCCTCTGCGAGCGCTTTCTCATCGCATTCGGCTAACAGCTGTTCAAGCTTGATAACGTTCGCGTCAAATTCCTCCAGCATGTCTTCGCGTCTTTCCAAAGCTTCCCGCCGAAGCGGCACGGTCGAAAGATCGAATTCCGGGTAAAGAAAAATCGCGACTTGCCAGTTCAGCAAGTTGATCAGGTGCGTGGCGAGCCCGCCTAACGTCATGGATTTGACGTGCGGTTTCCACGTCATATGCTCCTCGGGTAAGCACTCCAGGATGCGGCGCGTATGGGCCAATTCGTGCAGAGCGTCTCCGACGATCAGTTGTTTCACCATAAATTCCCACTCCTCCCTAATATGGTTAGCATACTATAAATCCGATCGAGTGAAAAGGCTTGTCTCGGTCGTTCGGCATCCGATAACGGGACGACATTTCCAGAACATATGTCCCTCCTTTGCATTCGAGGACTCAGTAATCCCCGTCATCGGCCGCTGGCCCAGGAGCAGACGGCTGATCGCATCCGCGTTATAGCCGAACTTGTGCCAGCTACTACTATTATCAGTATGATATCAGTCTTTATCTTCGTATTCAGCCCTTAAGTACGTTAAAATCTCCAAGGTACTCGGTTTTTCTTCAATGCCTTCGTTCTGAAGCATTTTTACGTATAACTTCCTTGCTTCGGCTATTGTACATCCTGTTTTCTCTTGCACATATTTACAGACATGGAGCACATCGTTCTTTTGTAAATAATCCAAAACCTCAGCAGAATCAACCGTTTCGCCATTTATTTCATAATACATATATCAAGAACCCCTTGGTCTGTCTTTATTTGTTATCAATGAATCCTATTCAATCTGATGCAAAATGGCCCTCCGATACGGAAAGGCCATCTGCCTGCAATGAAGGAAAGCACGGAACTAGAGTTGACCGGTCTGTGACTGTTTATTTTTCACAGGCGCAAACCAACCGAGAAGAGCTATCGCCACCAAGACACCATAGAAAATAATGGTCCAGACTGTGCTATGTGGGAAATCATGATTTAACACCCCGATATCCTCATGGGCCAAAGTAATCACAGCGAGCTTGACACCGACCCATGCCACGATGGCATAAGCCGTGGTCTCCAGTGCTGGCCGCTGCGCAAGCAGCTTTACAAACCATGTGGCAGCAAATTTGATCAGAACGAGCCCGGCGATTCCGCCAAGCACGACAACCAAGAATTGTCCTCCGTCCATACCGCCGAAATCCGGAAGCGGGGAATCTGGGAGACCCAGTGCCAAAGCCACTGCAGCAAGAATGGAATCAATTGCAAAGGCGAGATCTGCAATAGCAATTTTGCTTACCGTTGGCCAGAAGCCTTTACCGGCAGCATCTTTCTTTACGTCCTCGCGAATATTCGTGTTTTCCTTACCGAAACGCGCTTTGATGATGTGCTTTAACCCGAGGTATAGAAGATAAGCAGCTCCGATCGCCTGTATTTGCCAGACATTCGCAATAAACGATATTGCAAACAGAGCAGCGAAGCGAAAAACAAAAGCCATAATGATCCCATAATTAATAGCTTTCTTCTTCTGGTCCTCCGGTAAGTGCTTCGCGATCACTGCCAGTACAAGGGCATTATCCGCCGATAGTAAACCTTCCAATCCAATTAGAATTAGTAATGCCCAAGCATACTCCAACCAAAGTGATTCCAACAGTACTTCTCCCCTCTTAACTGAGAAATTTTATGGTTAAACCTCTGACTAAAACAACTAAGCTCCAGTTAAAGCAGCAGAGGTTTATTCCAGTTTTGATTGTGCCATGACTCCCTTTCGTTATTACGTTGTCAAGTAACGTCTCGTTTCATTCATTTATGGCACAACTTTTTAATCTACTCTCTACAAGGCGACTTCTCGATCAGAAATCAAAAACCCCCTTTTCCAAGGGGATTTCCTTATGCACTCTTATTTCCGCCAAAAAAGTTGAACAGTCTGCCTTATCTACAATTAAACTCGATCATTTTCTCAAGTATTGAGAAATCAACCGGACTTTCCTACCGGATACGTATCAATTCTTAAGATTGGAGACCCGCCTTCCCATCCATCAATATTCCATCCAAATCCCAAACGATCTTACAGAGTCCGCTATCAAAAAAATCCACAACCAGGTCACAGGGAAATTCCAACATCCCTAGAAGGTTGCGGAGGGGATTAAGTTCCGGTATGGATTTCTTCTCCATATTAGGTTACCAGCACATATCCAGAATTAGAGTCTCATCTATATGTGCATGTTCTGACCTTTTCTTACATACCTATGAGAGAATACTCATGTTTTCAGGCGAAAGAAGGGATATCATGAAGACAAGATGGGGCATTGCTTTGTTGTTGCTCTTTATGATCGCGGCTATAATTCTGTACCGGCAAGTTCATGATCGTACCAAAGTAGAAGATCTTTATACCGATGGGCAGCTTCGCATGGAAATACAAACCGTTCACTCTGTTGCAGAACCCATGAAGGAGACGTCCTTTCAGGTTTTCATTACCGAGCTGCCTGAGAAGCCCGTTGTTAACGCCGATATCAAACTCAACCTCAAGATGCCAGATATGTTTTGTGGTGTGTTCCCCGCCGTAATTGTCGAATCAAAGCCGGGTGTATACAGTGCAACGGCCGTACCTGTTATGCAAGGACTTTGGCAGGCGGAAGCGGTCCTTCGTTGGGAGAATGAATATGTCACGGTGAAGACGTTGTTCAAAGTTCGCTAGTTCTGCTTACCATAACCATGGGTGAATTCCCGGAATCCATCCGTTGACGCTAAGTCCTTTTAAAATAGACAGCACTCCCATTAAAAAGGCCAGAAATCCGCCGAATTTACGCATTCCTCTGCGCCACTTTTTCGTTAAACTGCCGGCAGACAGCCCCGTTAGGAGCAAAATGGGAAAAGTCGAAAGTCCAAACACCAGCATGATCAAGAGGCCTTCCAGACTAGAACCGGATGCCGCTGCATTCATCTGCATCGCATAGGTCAAGCCGCATGGAAGAAAACCGAGCAAAAGGCCGGTTAAAAATGTCGCTACCAACTCATACCGCTGACCAAGCCGTTCCAATTTCAGGTGAAAAAAAGAGTGTCTCGGCAGATGAGCGTTATAAATGGGCAATGTGTACCGCCGAAAAGTCCACAGCAGAATGAGCAGTCCGCCAATGATGCTGGCCGCTCCTTGGAAACCTACAAAGCTGCCAGCCACATCCAGGAAAGAGCCCACCATCCCCATAAAACCTCCGATCACTGTGTACGTTGTCACTCTGCCAGCGTTGTAGGCTAACACAGAAGCAAGCGGAGAACTGCTGGTTCGAAGGGCCAGAGACGAAACAATCCCTCCGCACATAATCAGACAATGCGGCGCCCCCATCAAGCCAGTCAGTGCTACTAACAGCAATCCGCTCCCCGTCAATGCCATGCTCTTACCCCCCGCTGTACCCATAACTGGGGTCCAGGCGAATGACCGACAACCAGCAAAGAGCTGGCTTCCATTCCGGTTGTAATCTCTGCTTTTGGCTTCAAATCCTGTCCGAGCCTTCCTCCATCTATTTTCGGTTTCCCACACATACGTAATATCGTTCCAAGAAGCATTCCATCCCCCTTCCCGGCCACATTATATATGCCGTTCTTCATAGGATTGCCGCACCCATTCATTGTATGAAGGTGCGCAAATATTAAGAATAGCTATGAGGCTGCGTGATTATGGGGTTGGAGAAATTAGAGCTAGGTTTTCTACTAATATATTGATAGGTTACAAATTATGGTATATGCTATAAGCACTACAACTGAAGAGGTGCATATCCTAATGAAAAAGACTTTTGTATTACTTTTGATGCTGGCATTGTTCATTCCGTCACAGGCTTTTGCAGCATCCGTTTCTACGTCTGAGATTCATAAACTGTACTTTAAGGACTATAACGCACAGGTGAAAAAAGTGAAGGCTGCCCAAAAAGCGTACAAGCACCCTGTGTGCGTGAATGTGACCTCGCTAACCACTCAATTCAAACAACTTTCTACTGAATATAACAGCCTTAAGAAGGCTAAAGCCAGTAAAGAAGCGTTGAGCCAAGCGAAAATGTCACTTGATAAGGCAAAAAAAAGTCTCAGCGAAGCAAAGAAAACTTGTAGCAAGCAGACATCCGACATGAAAAAAAGAAGCAACGTCATGCTAAAGAAATTGAACAAATACAAATCCGACAGCATTCAAGAGATCAAGTCTTATATGCAAGGCAAAAGTAAAATGTCTTCGGAAGAGTTCAGCAAGTACATATCTGGAATGAACACTTACATCAATACCAGCATTGAAGAAATTTTAGTTTTCCTTGGAGCACCAGCGGCAGGTTGAATCCTGTCGCTTTTTTTATTGCAAACTTATTGAGTTCAAGCCAAACGCTAGTCCCACATCGCATACCCTTATATGCCATACCATTCATTACATATTCATGCTTTCAACTGAATGAGGTCCGAATACCGGGGCTAATTTAGATGCAGACAATTGCTCACTTAAACCGAAATATTCACAAAAATTCATAATCATCGGATTCCATTTCGAAGGATCAATATAATTTGATTGGCCATCTATAAGAAGATTTTCCTCGATATGAACCTTTTCAATATGCACTTTGATGGCAACAAGTGAACTTGGTTCTTCAAAAGGATGGAGCTTTACAAACCTGGCTTCCAGATGGACGGGGCATTCTTTCACACGCGGCGCTTGAACAAGCTGGGACGGAAGTTGATTTAACCCTGCGACACCAAATTTATTCGCCTCAAACTTATATCCCCTCTCTGCTTTCGACTCAGGGACTGGGTTGCGACCTGTCAACATGGTCAGACGATCAACTGCGGGAATCAAGTCAATCGACGGGAGATTAAGCACACACTCACCTTCACGGATCATATTTTGCACAGTCTGAGACTTGCTGCTCATTCCAAGCATACATGATTGATTGAGCCACCAGGCAGAGGACATCGGAGCCAGGTTGGGGGTGCCGTCTTCGTTGATCGTACTTATCAACACAACCGAAGTCCCGAAATAGTGGATTTTGGGGTTGATTACTTTATGCATAACAAATTCCATCTCCTCGTCATGATTTTTAAGTAATGTATCACAAGCTCCTTGTTGGAGGATAGGGATATGGAATAAGACCACAAGATATAAAAAGTGGGTGATGATGGAAAACAGCCGACCATTAGGCCGGCTGTTACGTGTCATTTACTTATCACTGGTTTGTTTGTTGCTTCTGCGAGCGCAGGGCCATCAATAGAGCTACAGCGATGAGCACGAACGCGGCAAATGCCAGCATCGGAATCGTCAACCAGCCGAACCAATTCAAGTAGTCATTCAAGCAGGAGACCGGCCCGCATGCAGCAATACCCGACTCTTTGGGGAGCTTTTGAATAATACTATGATATGTAGATATGCCTCCGCCAATGATAACCAGGGGCAGGATATATGGGACGATGTGCGTCTTTTGCCGATATGCTGCGATTCCCAAAACAATGACTAATGGATACATGAAGATCCGTTGATACCAACATAAGACGCATGGCGTAAAATGCCATACTTCACTAAGAAACAAACTTCCGCTAGTTGCTGCAGCTGATACAGTCCATGCAAAAAATAACCAAACTCCTGTTTTATTCATTTTTCAAGCTACTTCCCTTCTATTCCATTCTTGTTCCAGCAGCCTTACGACTCGGTAGTATTACATGATTTTCTCATTTTCTCTTAATTATCTATATATGAAAATGGCTCATTCGGGCTATATGTGATCATGAGTCAAAAAAAGACTGCCGGTCATATTTACCGACAGCCTTCTTAAGATTTTCATTTTCCATCAATACAATACAATCATCCAGGCATTGGGGTTCCCTGATTCCAAAAAGCCAATAGTCTGTCATGGTTGACACGTGGCCAGCTGGCGCAGCATGTTCGTAATATTGCCTCCCTTAACATTTCAGCTCTGTTTTGCCCATTTTCAAAAAAACATTGCTCTACTCATCTGCGCCGATGTTCACATTGGCTCCTTGCACTCTTGGCTCACCGTCAATGTCCTGCGTTCCGATGATCGCGTGATCCGTCGAACCAGCATCTATCGCTGGGGACGAAGACTGAAGATGAAAATCGCCTTCGGGAGCATTTACGAATTTAGGATCCATGAACAAAGAATGCGCATCGTTGCCGGTTCCCGCTTTGTATGCGGAGAAGCCAGTATAGTCTTTGCTCTTCCATGTCCAGAATGCATCTGCACTACCGCCTGGAGAATAATATAGATTGTAATCCACGACGTTTCCTGAATTTTTGGCATATTCATTGTAGATCAGCACACCTGTGGAACTGGCCACAAAGATATTGTTCTTGATCACGTTATTTCTCGTATCATACTGGACATAGAGCTGGCCGCTACCATCACCTAAAATATCGTTATTGTAGACGGTGTTGTTTACGACTTTACAATTCACCGTTGAGCCCCGCTCCTCGTCGTATCCACCCATGGCGATCCCCGTCAACCGGTTATTGTGCACCATGTTGCTTCGAATCGTAATATTGCTGGTGGATTTGCCCGCATGCTCGGAGGCAATTTCAATGCCGATATCATTGTTGTAGCTGTAGTTCTGCTCAATGATGCTGTCTTTGCCGCCATCAACATAAATACCGCCAGCTGAGTTACTGTTATTCGGGATTTTTTTCCCATAAGAAGGATTGTTGTTGGAAGAAATGTTGTATATCCGATTACCTTTCACCAAGCCATTTCGGGCCTGGTCGTATGCTTCTTCCGGCGCTGTCCCCTCGAAACCGATAATATCGATCCCAATGTTGTCGTTATCGTGAATGAGATTGTCCGTTACCGCGAACTTATCTACATTACCATTCAGTACCAGTGTCTCACTGGAACCAAGGACAAGATTATACAGCTCATTACCATGAATCGTAATGTCATGAAGCGATTCCGGAGCTTTGGTGCCATATACGGCGATACCATGAGCATCTCTTCCAAGCAAATCGCTGCCGGTTGGTGTGACCGTGCTCTTGATATCGTGGATCTTGTTGTTGGTCAGATTAATAAAGCCGCCTGAGCCTTGAACATAGATTCCAACAGGCACCGCATTTCTGGAAGTCGTCGTATAATTGCGAATCTCTAAGCCCTGAATAGTAATGTAATTCACATCTTTTATCTCGATTAGCCCTTCGATCCCGTTGACTGAAAGTCCAGCACCATCAATGATGGCTTTCTCCGAACCGTAGTTCGTGAAAGTAATGGGACCTTGTGCAGCTGTCCCGGAGCGTGTTATCTTAAGCTTCTGATTGTATACGCCGTCCCGAACGTAAATCATGCTACCCGGATCAGCCTCGTCTGCCGCATGCTGCAGCGTCTTCCATGGCGCACGGATCGTCCCTGGATTGGAGTCGCTGCCGTCGGTGGCGACATAATATTCTGTACTGGCTGCCGACACGGCGGTAGGTTGCACATTTCCAGAATCTAAACCAATTACAGTCATGCTCAATCCCACGAGCATAGCCTTTACTAATTTCAACATCATTCCTCATCTCCCATCTGTTCATATTTATATTACATTGAGGTCATCCATGAAGTCACGACGAATATGGAAAAAGCCAAAAAAGCCGCCCACAAAGCACGACTTCTTGTGCATGCATACCGTGATCCCTTTGAGATCTCATTTCTATTTATGAAGAACTCCTTTCATTTTGAGCCTTTAATTGGAGGCAGTGCGATGTTTCAAGACATGTTTCGGCAATATGCCTGATTCTTTATAAAGAAGCTTCCCATCTTTGAAAATAAGGGTGGTCGGTATGCTCATAATCTGATATTGGGAAGACGTCACCGGGTTATCGTCTACATTAACTTTAACTACTTTAATGGAACCTTTTGCTTCCCTTTCAAATTCCTCAAGAACGGGTGCAAACATTCTGCACGGACCACACCAAGAAGCCCAAAAATTCACTACGGTTACTCCTTCGGTTTGGACCATCCCTCTAAAAGTAGAATCTGTTGCGTGTTGAATCGCCATCACTATCATCCTTTCATCTTCTTGGTCTGACTACGTAACACGTGCGTAGTCTCGATCAAATTTTTCTTGTGTACATGCTTTGATCTTGCATTCGAACCAGTACTTTGCCATAACGACCACTCTGCCGGATGGTTACTTTGCCGGACGGATACGCTTGCTCCAAATAGTCTGCAACCAATTTCCGATTCTGATCATCTGCAGCAAGACCGTGACTGCGAAGCCAGTTCATCATTTCTTGTAACGCCGCTTCTCTTGTAACTTCCGTCGTTTTCGTTTCCCGTGTGATAAGGGACTCATAGGAATAGCCTTTGAGATACAGCAGATGAAGCAAATATCCGAACTCCAAGTGCTTCGATTGGAAGGGCTGACCGGTGATGAGCGGCCAGATTTCATTCACCAAACTGAGCTCCATAGAGCCTGCCGGCATACTGATATAACAATAATCCCGGGCGCATTGTAAAATCTTTTCGACGCTATCCCAATCCAGAATGACCGGACACATCGAAACAAAGACAAGATTGAAGGCATTGTCCCAGTCTCTGGCCAGCACGTCAATATCTTCAAAAGGTTCCGGTACAATCTTCACCTGGTCATTGGCGAATTTTGTGATATTTTCCTTCAGCAATTCGATCAATGGCAGAGAGGATTCTACGGCAGTTACGCGGGCCCCTCGCTCTGCAAACGGCACCGAAAATACTCCCGAAGCGGCGCCAATGTCCAGTACAGAGGCGTTGTCGAATTGAACCCCTTGTCCTTCAAGCCAATTCATGATCCGTGTGGTCCGTTTTCTTCCCTCTTCATTAAATGATTGCTCATTGAAGGTCTTCGCCTTATGATCAAAGGTTCGGGTCGGGTCGATTCCGGTCTTTTTCATCTTGTTCACAACGCGTTCGCCGTGTTCTTTCCATGCCTTCTCCCAAATGGCTTCATTAAAAAAATCGTTCATAACATCCATCTCTCTTCCGCTATAGTTTCTGAGGGCAGTGAAAAGCCCGCCTAGCCGCCTCCAATAAACTCCACATCGAATGTTGGTTGATCATTGGTTTTTTACTTTTACGGATCTACATTATCCATAATTGGAGCGAAAAATAACCTTCTTGCATACGCTATTGTTCCATTGCTAATGAGCCTGATCCGGTACGGATTATATTATGGATGTCTTATATCCATAATAAACGATTCAACTTCAGTTTGCAATAGGCGTCCATTATCAAAATTCTTTATTCGCTAGATACCAACGGCTAACGAACAAAAAACCGCCCTCTTCAGAGGACGGCGAGAGGTTTATATCATTTCTTGGGCGAATGAATCAACCTTAATTATGCCTTGTTCCGGCTATTCTCCGCGAACGACACGAAAACCCTGATCGGGGCCAAAGCCATTGGGATCGAATTTACCTCGGAAAGATATCTCGTTGTTGCTGACGTCGCCGATCCAACCTCCACCCTTTACTACTCGGAAGGAACCGCTTGGACTATCCAAGTCGCCATGCCAGTCCCAGCACCATTCCCTTACGTTTCCAGACATATCGTAAACCCCCAACTCGTTGGGTTTCTGGGTACCGATCGATTTTGTTGTATTATGATTGCTCTCTATGATAGGCCAGTTCCAATCCCCAGATAGGTATTTGTCTCCGGCGTTTTTCCAATACCATGCAACCTCGTCGGCATTATTGCTTCCGCTGTAGATGTAACCCTTGCTATTCTGACCTCCGCCTGCAGCATATTCCCACTCGGCTTCTGTAGGCAATCGGTAACCGTTAGCTCCCTCATTGATCGTGACAATCCATTTGATATGATCGTTATCATTCCTATTATTCGGATCTTTCTTACCCTTGTCTATGTTGTAATATGGTTTTAAGCCCTCTAGAATACTTCTTTGATTACAATACTCCACAACGTCATACCAACTCACCATTTCCACCGGCAAATGGTCGCCTTTGAATGCAGAGGGATTACTGCCCATGACTTCCACCCACTCTTTTTGAGTGACCTCATATTTGCCAATGTAAAAGTGCGATACGGTTGCGTTTTTTTCAGCGTAGTTAGACTGGTTGTTCTTAGAGGTCCCACCTTCCACAAATAGAAAACCATCTATCTTTTCAGACTTCACTTGTGAACAAGCGCCGATCACAACCATTGTTGCTATTAAAAAGAACATTAATAGCTTTCTCATTGATATATCTCCTTTATGCTGATGCTGATAGGAACACTGATAGGCCATAACGGCATGTAACTCGCCTCCCCCCGTTACGTTGAAGGCCGTTCGTATGACGAGAAACGGCCCGCAACGTATCCGCACTTAGGGGTAAACGAAGGAAACGGCCACCGGTCTGTCTCCAATGTGGGGGATTGAAGTTTCCTTATGGTCGATTCGTTGTTGATACCATATCAGACAGCACAAACCCCGCTTATCCTCAGAGACGGCCCTACCACTCCCGTTCGCTTGAGTTTATTGATGGCGATCGGTTACCACACTGTTACGTTTGAGCTCCCGCTACTTTGATAACCCTCTGTTGCTAACACCTGATATGACCAGCTGCTTCCCAGATTCATTCCCTTGCTTGCCCATGCGTTCACGTGGTTGCTGAAAGTGATGGACGAGTTGACCCCGGTCGCTCTTTTCGATTGTCGAACACTCCAGTACTGGGCAAACGTTTGTGTGCCGTCAATGGAAGGTGCGTTGTATCTCATGGTCGTATAGATGTCATATGTGCCCCCATCACTGGTTACCGTGCCTTTATGAGTCCCGGTAGGTCGATACGTACCCCAGCTGTCAACGACGTAATATTCGATCAGTGCGTTTCTCGTCCATCCGTAGAGTGTCAAATACCCATTGCCGGACGGGGCCCAGACCCCGGCATTGTAATTAATCGTCCGGTTTGGCGATCCCGTATTCCAGCCTTTACCGACAACAAAATTCCCGGTGTTTTGCCAGGTCACGCTGTAATTACCGCCGGAGCCGTTAACGGCATTAACCGTTCCGCCGCCATCGGTCCAATTTTGCCAATAGTCGGTCGCAGCACTTGAGGTCGTTGCAAACAAACCAAAACTCATGGTAGCTGCAAGAATAACCGTCATCAACTTCTTACTGAATTTAAACATAATCTACCTCCTCATATTTTGATTTATCTTTTTCCTTTTACCTCCTTTCTAAGTAAATTATAGAATGACAGCGATTACACAACACTTAGCAAATTAAATATGATATCTAGATTATTTTACAATTTTAGGCACTTGCGACCTTATGGAACAGGTCGGAAAGATTAAGACAAAAAAGAAGACTGCCGGTAATTTACGCCGACAGTCTTATCATCCAAGTAGTAAATTCTTTTTCCTTTTCGCTGGACAACGGTTCGAGTGTCCATCGCTATCGCACTCACATGGAGCATCGGCAGCACTGCGGATTGCCCATTCCATGCGTGTGTAAAGGCAAATAGTATCGCCAGAATGCCAGCAATCAAAAAATAGAAATTCCTAACGTTGATGCCCATGACATCCCTCCTCGGATATTCCCGGTTCCTGCTTGCGAATAGACCGGTAAAGTTCGCGAACGATTTCTGCCAGCCGTTGGTCGCTTTCATGATTAAAGTCCCTTAGCGTTTCGGCTGCTACGTCGAGCAATTGACTGACCTTTTCCAGATGGGCAATTTTCTTACGCGTTTCTGCATTCTTCGCATCGAGGAACGAAGCAACCTTACGGCAATAAGCTGGATCTACATTCTCCATTCTGTGGAACCCAAACGTTCCCTTGATCTCGTTAAGAGTGAAGTCCGCATACTGCATGATTTGAATATTCATCAAATCGATGAGGTCGTTCTTCGAATACCTGCGGTACCGATTGTCTTCACGGGACGGCGATACGATCCCAATCCGGTCATAGTACCGAAGCGTATCCTTTGGAATCCCAAGTAACTGCGAAACCTCTTGTATAGAATAAAGTTTTTCCATGTATTCAAAGTAACATTGGAGTAAGCTCCAATGTCAAGTCAATTTGTATATTCATTTTCGCATAATCAAGCAATCTCCAGATTCGTTGTGAGTCTGTTAAAGACAGATAAAAAAAGACCGTCCAATTATGGACGGTCCAAGCATTAGTATGATCTTGCAGCCAATGAAATCCAGTAGGGTCCTCCACCATCATTTACAACCACTTTGATTTTGTAGGTTCCTTCGATTTTGGGTTTAGTCTCCAGTTTAACTTGATAATCAGTCCGAGATGTTGAATTACCTGAAGCAAAAAGATTGCCATTTGGATCATAAACAAGGAGCTCCATACCAGCGCGTTCATCATCCCCCAGCCAGACACGTAAGTTCACTCCATCTGATTTTGCATAATCAAAAGTAACCTCATCTTCACCTGATATAACGAAATTCCATTGATCATGTGCAAGCGGGGTGATAATGCTGGATGATTGAGTTTGTAATGGCGTGTATGCAAATGCACTTGCTGGAATAGATAATAAAACTGCAGTAGCGGTAAGAATACTAGCAATTCTCTTTTTCATAGGCGCACGCTCCTCTTCACACAAATATTATTTTTAATTCCAATATCTACTATAATTGTAATATAAATATTTTTCAAGTTTTTTCCATAGACTACCGAGATGTCTGATGAATGAATACAAGAAAGAAGACTGCCGGTATTTTACGCCGACAGTCTTTCTCTCACATGGAGTATACTCTTCATTCTATTCGCTGGACAATTCCTTGAGCGATTTGATTTTACCATGGGGATGCTGTTCTTGCTTTCGTGACTTCCAGGCAGCTTCTTTCCTTCTCTTCTGGTGAGCCATAACAGATATCCTCCTTTGGAAAATGAAATGTATACCACTTTCTTATATTGTCATTCCCCGGCTTTGTTCATTCAAAAAATTCACTGGGCCGTTAAAATCAGCGGTCCGTCAGCCGTGATTGCAATCGTATGCTCATATTGCGCCGACAGCTTGCCGTCGGCCGTTCTCGCCGTCCACTGATCGTCGTCGATCGTGATACGGAACGTACCTTCGTTGATCATCGGTTCAATCGTAAACACCATGCCTTCCTTTAACCGAATGCCTTTGCCGGCTACGCCGATATGCTCGTAGTTCGGCTCCTCATGCAGGCTCCGCCCAATCCCGTGCGCCAGCAGATCGCGTACGACCGAGAACCCGTTCGCTTCCGCATGCTGTTGAATCGCCGACGTGATGTCGCCGAGCCGACCCCCGGGGATTGCCCGGGCGATCCCCAGATCCAAGCATTCCTTTGCCACCTTCATTATTTTTTGCGCCTCCGGCCGGATATTGCCCACCGCATAACACCAGCACGAATCGCCGAACCAACCGCCGTATTCCACGACGATGTCGAGCTTCAGCAAGTCGCCGTCCATAAGCACCCGATTCGAAGGAATGCCGTGGGCCACCACATCGTTGACCGAAGTGCAGGTTTCGGCGGGGAAACCGTTGTACCCTTTCGTAAACTGCTTGCCGCCCAGCTTGGTGATGTGTCTGGCAACAAAGTCATTGATTTCCCGGGTGGTGATCCCAGGCTCGATCAGTCTGGCCACCTCACGGTAGCAGTCCGCAACGATTTGGCTCGCCGGCTTCATCTCTTCGATTTCCCTAGGTGATTTTAAAATGATCATCTATGTTTATTCGCTCCTTATCAGCACTATAGTTTTAAAAACCGTACGATATCCCTGGCCTCCTCGTGCAGCTTACCGCGGCGAAGTGAAAGCGAGGCACAGCCGACTAAGGCGGCCAGCAGCATTTCCGCGCGCTGCAGCCGATTTGGCGGCTCCGCCGCGTTTCCGCCAGAAGGGGCAGCTCCTTCCGCCACACGGCTGGTTTCCAGCAGCGTGGCAAACGGAGCGAGCACCTCCCGGTGAAAGGCGGCTGAGAGCGGGGCCGAACGCGCTTCAGGTAACGAGGCAAAGCCCTCACCGGCTAGCTTATGCAGCAGGTACAGGGCGTGGTCCTCAGCCCAAAGCTCCAGCAGCCGGACGCTGGAGGCAGCGACGGGGCTAAGCTCTGCGGCATCGGCCGTTTCGCGGCTTTCGCTTCGGGAATCCGTGGCAGCGGAGTTCCCGGTATCCGCCGCCGCAGCCAAGCCGAAATGCCCGCCCGCCAGCGCCTCATCCGAAGCCGGAGCCCGCGCGACCTCCGGCTGAACCTTCAGCGGCGCCTCTGGTGGAGCCTCCAGCCATCCCCCGGCCCGCTCCAACGCGTCCCATAGCAGATCGTGGAGCAAATCGCCCTTATTGCTGTAATAATGGTATACCGTGCCATAGCCGAGCTCCGCCTGCGTGGCAACATCACGGATTTCCAGTAAAGGCCCTTTATTCAAAAACACATCGGCAGCGGCTTTACGGATTTGCGTCAGTCGCCGCAGCCGGATCTCTTCGTTTTGTTCCTTCGTGCGTGGAGTCATCTCGTCCGTTCACCTCTTTTATTTTTGACCTACTCTTATGTCAATATAAAACATCAGCCTACGAATTACAAGAGATTAGCTGGGACTTTTCGGCTCAACCTAAAAATCGGTGACTTGACCAACGGGTTAGCTTTGAGCCGGAAATCCCGTTTATCCTCAGGCTGGCTTTAAGCACGTTATTTCAAGCTCTTTCTACCATTGCTCCAGTTTGACTGTTCTGCCCATCAGCATAACGAGGTTAGCCTCTGCTGAATAACATCACTTCCTCTATGTCCCGCCTGGTCCTTTAAGCGCATGTCTACATTACTAGTAGCTATTATAATAGAATGAGACATCCCAAAGTTATCAGAAGAGCGAGCTTATCCCCCTCGATTGAAAGGAGTTATTATGAATAACAAGCTGATGCGCGTTTTGAAAAAGCTGTACCACCACTCGAATAACGACTATGATCGGGAACGCGAGGTTTCCATCTATAAGACCGCTACACTTACTCCGGCCGAGCAGGAGCTGCTCCACGCCAGCGGATGGGTCCCAAATGAACTGCAATACATCCGTCATGACGAGATCATCGACAAGCTGATCAAGCTGCAGACGAACCCCTTCCTTTCCTGGAGCAGCGTAGGCAGCGCCTTTATCGCCGGGGTTGGCGGGAGCTACCCGCGAGGCATATCTTCGCTGGCCAGTTACCATTCCATGATACATGCGCGGGCGCATACGTATGAGGAAGCCGAGCGCGTTCTTGCCTGTAGGGTGTGCGCATTCAGTCATAGCGACGAAGGCTGGGACAACTTGTCCTACATCCGTTATGCAATGCATCTGGGCAATAATTACAGCGGATCGAGCTTCGGAGCGTATGTAGACATGACCGAGTTCGTCAAACTGCTGGAGCAAGGTCCTATTCAACCAACGGAAAAAGACAAGCAGGCTTTCAGCGATCTGCTGCATAGCCTGGACCGGGCGGAAGCGGGCGAAACACCGGGGAAATATGAGAAACGACTCACCGCCGAGAAAATCATCAAAGGACACGCTGGCATACGCCGCGGCATGCTCAAGGCGCTCGCCATGGTCGGTGTGATCCCCAATCGCATCCTGGAGCTTGCCCCGGATCGCTGGACGAACATGGAGTCGATCATCAACGCCGAGTTCAGTCTGGACAACACCAAGGGCCGTTCCGATATGGAGATGCCTTGGGCTGGCTGGCAAGGCAGTCTGGGCGTGGATTGGAGCAAAGCTCGCGCAATTTTCGGCGAATGGGTTGAGTAACTCGGGGTTATGATTGGCGATCCATTTAAAAATGGCTGTCGATTGAACTCGACAGCCATGAGTATTTGGCTACTAGCAGACTTAAAGCAAAACTATTAAAGCCCGCCATATAAAGGAAACTGAGAGATAATTTCACGTACACTTCCCAATATCTGATCTTTAACCGTCGAACTGTTCGGATTTTTAAAGGCAAGTCCAATCAGCTGGGCAACTTCTTTCATTTCCTTGGGGCCCAATCCTCTTGATGTCATAGCAGGGGTTCCGAAGCGAATGCCACTCGTTACTAACGGGCTTGCCGTATCATGAGGAATTGCGTTTTTATTAGCGGTAATCCCCACTTCATCAAGGATGGTTTCAGCTTCTTTTCCCGTAAGTCCAATCGTGCGCAAATCAACCAAAATGATATGATTATCTGTTCCTCCCGATACAACGGTTAACCCTTCATTCACTAGTGTTTCCGCTAGTACATTAGCATTTTCAATAGTTTTTTCCATATACGTTTTAAAATCCGGTTGCAATGCCTCGCCTAGTGCAACCGCTTTGGCCGCGATGACATGCATAAGCGGGCCGCCTTGTGACCCAGGAAATATCGCTTTATCAATGGCTTGCGCCCATGGCTTACGGCACATGATGACTCCGCCTCTTGGTCCTCGCAACGTTTTATGCGTTGTTGTCGTTACAAAATGCGCATGCGGTACAGGGTTGGGGTGCAAGCCCGCAGCGACAATTCCCGCAATATGTGCCATATCCACAAAGAAAAGGGCTCCAACTTCGGCAGCAATTTGGGCAAACAACTCAAATTCAATCGTTCGAGGATAAGCGCTTGCGCCAGCAACGATCATGCGCGGATGATGCTTATGAGCAAGTTTTCGCACTTGATCAAAGTCAATGCGTCCGGTTTGTTCATCGACACCATAAGGGACAAAATTGTAAAGTCTACCGGAAAAGTTCACCGGACTCCCGTGCGTTAAATGTCCACCATGGGATAAATTCATGCCCAAAATGGTGTCACCAGGCTTGACTGATGCAAAATAAACTCCCATATTCGCCTGCGCACCGGAGTGAGGCTGCACATTGGCATGTTCCGCACCAAAAAGCTCTTTGACACGGGAAGTGGCAAGCTCCTCTACGATATCAACATATTCACATCCGCCATAATATCTTTTTCCCGGATACCCTTCCGCATATTTGTTGGTCAGCACCGTACCTGTGGCTTCCATGACAGCCTGGCTTACAAAATTCTCCGATGCAATCAGTTCTATTGTATCCCGCTGCCGTATAAGTTCTTGCCGAATAGCATGTGCCACTGCTTTGTCTTGTTGTTCCAAATATTTCATGAACCCTCTTCCTCTCTGTATGCTCGTTTGTCTACTTATATTGTGTTGTATAAGCAACGATTGTCATGATAGTATATCAATCAATGGAGTGTTATTTAATATCCATAATTCAGTAAATTAAGCAATCCATAATAACATCAGAGGTGTATGTATGCTAAAAGTTAACCGAGATGATGAACGTCCCATCTGGCAGCAGCTTCTGGATCAAGCAATCCATAATATTACGACCGGAAAATGGCCGCCAGCCAGGCGAATTACTGCTCCCCTCCCGCGAACTCGCTCCATTGATTGGCGTTTCCCGTTCAACCATACAGATTGTTTACGAGGAATTATTCAGCCGCGGGTACACCGTCACCTCTCGTCGCGGCGGGACAAGAGTTAGCGAATGGTCATATGCCTCTCGTCCATCAGAGGATACGGCTACCCAAGGGCCCCTCCTCCCCGAATTGCCCTTATTAAACGCTTCAGTCGGTCATTTGCACAGTTGGTTCGGAGACAAAGAACATCGGAAAGTAGACATCGATTTCAGTCCCCATGAGCCCTATCTGGACGAACATTTTCAAAAGAATTGGAGACAATCTTTTTTACATGCTTCCACAGAAACAAACTTGGACAATTGGGCTTACGGCAACGCTTATGGCTTCCTGCCGCTGCGAGAACAGATTCAACGTTATTTATCCCTTGAACGGGGCGTTCATGTGAATCTCGATCAAATCATATTAACTTCAGGCGCACAACATAGCATTGATCTAATCGCCCAAGCCCTTTTACATAAAGGAGATACGGTATCGGTTGAAGATCCCGGCTTCCCTGCTGCCTGGATGGCGCTGGAGTATCGGCGTATGCAAGTTGTATCCGTTCCGGTCGATGAGTACGGGCTGTATGTCGACCGCATTCACCCTCAATCCAAACTAGTATTTGTTACGCCATCCCACCAGTGTGCGGTTGGAGTTATTATGTCGGAACCTCGCAGGCAACAATTGTTACATATGGCTGCCGAACAGCGGTTTTGGATTGTTGAGGACGATTACGACAGCGAATTTCGATATCGCGGCGATCCCCTTCCAACCTTGTTCAGTCAGCGTCCTCAAAATACCTTGTACATGATGAGTTTTTCCAAAATGGTTGCTCCTGGAATTCGCATCTCGGCAATCATTGGTCCCAATGAGGCTATTCGCCGGCTTGCCCAAGTTCAAGAACTAACCTATCGTCATCTTCCAATTATGGAGCAATTAACGCTTACTCATTTTATTAAACATGGTCATTTCATGCGCCATATGAGACGAGTTCGAAATGTATATCGGCGCAGACACGAAGCCATGACGAAAGCTATCATCGCGACGGGTCTGAATGAACACTTTACACTAAGCGGCATAGAAACAGGGCTGCATATGCTTCTTGAGGCAGAACCATCGTTTGACGAAGAAGCCGTGACGAAGTTAGCGCTCGAAAAAGGTATCCGTGTTTATCCGCTTAGCACGTATGGTTTGGAGAGCAATCGAAAAGGATGGGTACTGGGTTTTGCTAAAGTAGATGAAGCTGCCATTGAAGAAGGCATTTATCGTCTTGCGGGGTTGCTTTTATAATACCAACAACCTCGCACCCGTCTTTTGACCCGCGCTATCCCTGTTTTCATGTTCCCACCTTCTATTGTTTTGGTTCCGCTTGCTGTACTCCGCTTGATCTGTATTGCTTTTTATGAAATTTCCCATGAATCAATAGATGTGCTGCCAAACCCGCAACAAGTCCCCAAAATGCGCCACCGACGCCAAGTAGAGTGACATTCGCGGCTGTCGCTAAGAACGTAATCAATGCAGTCTCCCGTCCCTTGGGATCCGTTAAAGCATTGGCAAGACTACCACCAATGGTGCCAAGCAATGCCAATCCCGCTAATGTCGCGATAAAGGTAGCCGGCAGAATCAAAAACAGAGCAGCCAACGTCACGCCAAAAATGCCGACAACAATATAGAAAATGCCACATGCAATGCCTGCAATATAGCGTTTTGTGGAATCCTCATGCGCATCTTTCCCTGTGCAAATCGCTGCCGTAATGGCTGCTACATTAAAAGCATGCGAGCCAAAAGGTGCTGCAAGAAGTGAACCCAGACCCGTTACGGTCAAAATCGGATTTGCGCTCGTCTTAAACCCGTCATTCCGCAAAACGAGCATTCCAGGCATGTATTGTCCTGTCAAAGTAATAATAAACAGCGGCAATGCAACACCTAATGTAGCATGTAGTGAAAACTCCGGAACGACAAATACCGGTGATGCAATCGCCAAGTGGATCGTGCTGAAATCCGCTATTCCCATAACAATCAAATAAATCAGTCCGATGGCCAGTATGCCAACAATCGCATAGCGGGATGTAAACCGTCTTAACACGATATAAGCGGCAAACAGGACAACGACAAGCAATGGATCAACTTTCGCTCCCCCAAAAGCTGAAATGCCAAACTGCAGTAAAATGCCTGCTAGTAGTCCAGAAGCAATACCTGAAGGAATAAGCCGGACAAATCGTTCGAACATGCCCGATAATCCTAAAACAATAAATCCTACGGCAGAGATTATGTAAGCTCCAATGGCTTCCGGATAAGGGGTTACCGCTAAGGCCGAAACGAGAAAAGCCACGCCTGGTGTTGACCAAGCCGTAATAATCGGTTCCCGGTAACGATAACTTAGCCAGATCCCGGTTATGCCCACTCCAATGGAGATGGACCAAATCCAGGAAGCGGTCATTTCGGGACTTAAACCCGCGACTTTTGCTGCCTGAAACACGAGAATAAAGGTGCCTCCATAGTTGACAATGACAGATATTAAAGCGGCTATGGTTGGCGATATCAAATCGCGGCCGCGCAGCGAAGGGGATGTTGTTGTATTCATGAGTGTTCTCCTGCCTTTCTCCTAATCGTCCTGTTGCGCGTGTTCGTTCCAGTAATAGCTGTCCGGCAAGTAACGCTGGCCGAATACGCTTGTCCCTACACGGATGATGGTAGCTCCCTCCTCGATGGCCACCTTATAATCACCGGACATGCCCATCGAGAGGATATCCATTTGCACACGAGGGAAATTTTTCTCTCTGATTTGTGTTTGAATACATTTTAGTAACCGGAAGCAATGCCGGGTCTCATCGTTGGTTGCATTCAGTTTGCCAATCGTCATTAAGCCTTTCACGTTTAACGTTTCGAACTGGGACAACTGTTCTACCAACTCCACTGCCATTTCCGGAGGAGCACCAAATTTACTTTCTTCATAGGACGTGTTGATTTGCACCAAAACATCCATGGTTTTGTTCTCTTTAACGAGCTGATGGTGAAGGGCCTGCCCCAGTTTCAAACGGTCCACAGAATGAATGAGCGTAACATATTTGACAACGTCCTTCACTTTATTCGTTTGCAAATGTCCGATAAAATGCCACTCTACCTGATTGAACTGCTGCATAAGCGGAAATTTGCCCCGTAGTTCTTGTGCTTTGTTTTCCCCGAATAGAGTCTCCCCCGCTTGTATAGCCATTTGCAATTTTTCAAGCGGTACGGTTTTGGTTGCCAACAACAATTTCACGTCCTCTATCTGGCGACCCGATGCTTGGCATGCCAATTCCATCTGCTGCTTCACGGTTTTGAGATTCTCTTCAACGAAATGCTCCATGTCTTCTCCCCTTTCTGCTGCACGTACAAGTCCATCATGACAACCTGCACGCTATTCAAAATTAAGTCCTGTTGTCATCCGCTTCTTAGAGCCATTCGACTCTCCTCCTTCTCTATGTTTACGCTAGTATATCAACAGATGGATTGTGGATATATATCCAAAACTGATGTAATCGAGCAATCCATAAAAGCGCACATTCCATTCCAACATCTTAGAAAGAAAAAAAACGAACTCATTCCCTGAGAGGAATGGTTCGTTTGTTTCTACTGTTTTATGAATACGGACCATTCAGGGTCTTTGTATCGTTTATCCACCACTTCCCTTACCAGTATAAGTTCCTCCGGAATCTGATCTAAACCCGGAATCCGGAATTCATAAGGCTGCTGTGTGTTACGATCCCCCATGCTGATAAATCCCTCTCTCCAATGATCAGTCAGAGTATTTACGAATGATGATGCTCCCCTCATAGTTACCTCATACTGCTTGCCTGCTGAATCATAGGCTTTCCATTCCTCGTGTCTTATTTCATTTTCCATTTCCCCGTAGAATGAGACAGCCATTTCAGAGATTCCGTCGCCGCTTTGCGATTCCTCAAGCGAAGTCCCAACCAACTCCACTCTATCATTCAATATTTTAAAGGCTTTGGGCTCGGTCAGCTGCGACGGTTTAAAGGAAACCCTGCTTCCGTCCTTTTCCGCGACCGAGTATCCATCCAGGACAAAACGGTACGGTTCATGCTCAGGCAGGTACTTGAACGTATAACTCCAACGCATTTTTCCGTTTCCTATCACTCTATGATCAGATGTCATCAGGCTGTTCATGTACCCCATTTTTCTCGGATTCATCGAATGAATCTCTTCTCCTTCTATGGTTTCGAAATGATAGCTTAGCATCTGCTTTTCCCATAAATCACCGGGGGATCTTCCCATTGCTTCATCATCAAGCTCGGTCTCCAGTTCGAACCGTACTCCTTGTACCATTCTCGTCAGCCTTTTTAATGTGATCGTCATGCCGTTCGGCGTTGTGTAGCTGCCAGACAATTCCTCTATTTTGGTCTGCTTGTTTGCTTCTTTCATATCCATGTCAAAGATAAAGTTCCAATTTCCTTCTATTGATGGTTCGTTCCTTTGTCCAAGCGTCCCAATATTCCCTTCTATCGTAATCTTGTCTGTTTGCAGCGGCTCACTAAAGAAAGCAACCATATAATAAAAATCGCTCGTGTACCCCATATCGTACATGCTGCCTACTTCGTTTCCTTTGTCATCTTTGATCGTAATCTTGTTCGGATCAATAAGGGCAAGCTTGTTGCGATCATGCTTCCCTTTTCTATCAAAAAGTTGAAGAGCAATCGTCACTCGGGTTGGATCCGCAACAGCTTCATCAATGACCAGCGTGTAACCTTCGTCCTTCACTTTAATATGGGGATCATGCACCAGTCCCAATTCTTGGGCTCGCAGGAGTCCGATATCCGAGTTGTCCTTGGCAAATAAAGACCTGAGCATTTCGGCAAATGTCGGCACTGTAAAGATTGAAACCGTACCTAGGACGAAAATGAGGGCTATAACTGCTGCTGCCCATCTCCATCGTTTAAGGGGATATTGCTTTTTCATATTCTGCTTAGAAAGTGAGGAAAGCGTGTTATCCACAGCAAGCTGTACTGTATCAGGAATGACCAAGTCTTGTGTTTTGGACTTTAACAATTGTTTAAGCTCGCGGTCGACCGGATCATGATAATTCATATTTGGCTTCTCCTTCCCCTAGGACGAGCTCGGATAATTGCTGTCTAGCCCTGAATAAACGTGATTTTACTGTTCCTTCGGAAACTTCAAGCACTTTGGATATTTCCTTGACCGATAAATCCTCGATATAAAAAAGCGTCACGATGGTTTGAAGCTGTTCATCCAGTTTGTCAATCACCTCAAACAGCTCGATTTGTTCATAATCACCCTTATATGATGTCTTTCTCATATCATAAGGGACAGGGTGTACTTGTTTCTTTTTCTTAATAATCCGATTACACTCGTTGATCAAAATTCGAATAATCCATGTTTTAAAATAAGCCGGCTTTTTCAGTGTATGTACATTAGAAAAAGCTTTAGCAATCGTCTCCTGCATCGCATCTGCACAATCTTCGTCGTTTTTAACGATGGATCTTGCTATAACAAATAGGCTTTGTTGAACAGCTTTTATTAAGTACATGAAAGCTTCCTTATCCCCTTGTCTTGCTAGCTCTGCTTTCTCTGGTAAATCCACGCGTAGTTCCCCTTTCCCCTCAAGTCCTTCTTCTAATTAGATCATCAAAGACTTGATCTGGTTCACAAGAAAAACACGACCTGTTGAAGGTCGTGCTTAACACAGGCGGTAATATTCTCGAAGTCGCATTCAGATTTAGGCGCCGGTTGCCTTTGCAAGCTACACCCCTAAAGTGTCATCCTATACTTAAAAGGCAGCCGATCATACTGGCGGCTGCCTTCAACTTATTATTCAGCTATGGTTCCCGTTCGCTTAGATAGGCTTAACAAGGGCTTATATCTGTTCCTTTTCCTTCATCCATTCTTTATATTCTGGTAAAGTATATTCGTCAGTTTTTACGACGGTCCAATGGTTGTTCTTATGTTCTAAGAACAGCTTAATTAAATATTCCCCTCCGGACTCATCAAAATCATCTCTCAAACAAATCATACTTGCATGAATAAGAACTTCCACGTTATTATCGTTTATCGATTTCACTTTAATTCGTTCATCATCTTCAATATTATAATTGGCATCCAACAAGTTAACATTTTGATTTAAGGATTCAACCTCATATTTCTCAATATTAACACCTTGCTTGTGGTCAATATTTTCTTTTAGATCTGGGTAATGATCCCACAAAATATGAATATCCTTGTTAACCACGGCTTGTGTTCTATAATACATGTACTCTCTGACTGGCGTTATATATTTCACCCAATCCGATGGTTCTGGCTCCACAAAACCTTCTATTTCTAATTCATTAGTGAGGTTTTCTGTTGAGGTCGTATTTTGCTGACACCCGATTAAAGATACGAAGAGTACAATCAATATACTTCTTAAAAGAATCATCATACTCTCCCCCTTCATTATATGACGATCTTAATTTCCATAAGTTGCAACGTTAAATTACCCTTTCGCTCTCCTGACCATTAGTTAAATAACTTTACACGTTAACGCACTCGTTTAACTATAGTGTGGAAACTGATCGCACATAAAAAGAGACATTGCTTCCTTCAAGTTTTTATTCTGGCTCATATATTCAAATAAGATGGTCGATGTGAGCACCGTTTCAGAATCTTCGATATGAATATTCCAGCAAGTTGGCTCCTCTTGGTTATTACTTTCCCTTACGATGCCATATGCTACACCTAACTTATCGATCATCTCATGAAGAATCTGATCCACTTCGCTGATCCATTGATCATTATCAATCTCACTATTTTCCTGAGAATTACCAATATTGCAGTTGTCCATCATACCTTACCCTCCTCATGTACACACGATAGATGTTTCACGAGCCTTTGTTTGTTGAACTTTCGTTTTCGTTACTAAAACAAAAAAATCTTCGATAATTACTCCCCGAATCAAGTATCGAGCCCCTCTTCAATTGTTCTTGCCAACAATATTACCACATACTGGGGGCAGTGATCCTTGCCTGCTATGCAAACCAAACTGCATGTCAGTTTATTGTTTCGATGCTGTTCCCCATCAGACATTCATCTCATCAACTATGAATCACCAAAATGGCGATTTTTTGCGTCCTTGCTTTATGATCCTTACGTGTTCTCGTCACTTTTGTATTCTAAAATATCTCCAGGTTGGCATTCCAGCGCTTTGCAAATGGCTTCTAAAGTTGAAAGCCTAATGGCTTTGGCCTTTCCATTTTTCAATATAGAAAGGTTAGCCATTGTTATTCCAACCCTCTCCGAAAGTTCGGTTACGCTCATTTTTCGCTTAGCCAGCATGACATCAATATTGATTATAATCGCCATAGTATCACCTCAGACCGTCAAATCATTTTCAGATTTTATATCAATTGCCTCTTGTAGAAGCTTTTGAAGAACTGCAGCAAAAACGGCAATCACCATGGACGCAAAAATCAGTGCCATTCCGATGAGTATGATACCTGGGGCATCGTCTTTCTCCGCAATCAGATAGAAGAGTGGCATACCTACCACAAACAAGCTGCTGATTATGGTTGCACAGTATTTTATATTCTTTAGAACGCGCACGGATAATTCTGAAAAAGCTTTGTTCTTGTCAATATAGCCTATAAGCTTATAAGCCTGATACAAAGCAAAATAAAAAGGTATCGCTGCTGCATACAAATCGATGAAAACGAGATATTTCAAATAAGTATGATCTGGATACAATTCTGCAGTGAAATTCGCTATCCTTGGTACCACAAATATACACAATGCAAGAATTGGGATTCCAATAAGAATAACAGCTATCCTTAGAAAGAGTGTGGATCCACGTTTCATTAAAAGCACCTCACTTCATTATTATGAATTTGATTTTATCAATAAATTTATCGTTTTACAATAAATATTTACTGTTTATTATTATATTTATATTGATATTAAGATATGAAGGCCTTCCTCAAGGAATGGCCTTCATTTAAACGAAATCAATCTGAATCATTGCACTTGCTACCATAAAAAAACACACCCTAAAACTAGGGTGCGGAATGTATTTTCTAAGTATATGCAGTTCGTTGTTCTATTAAAATACTTTTATAATTTTAGTTATTTAAAATGGGTATATCTCCAAGGAGTTTCTTCAAGTTAATGGAGTCCCACGGCAAATGCTCTGTTATACCTAATCCAACGACATCTGTCGCTTCAGATAATTCTTTAAGCAAACTCACTAGTTGAGGCATTTGCATGGTTCCCTTAGGAGATAAATTAAAGGGTTCTTCAGGGTTAGCGAATAATAGAGAACGAAATGCCTGTGGATCAAGTACGTCTAAATCAAGGTGAATAGCTAGGTGCTTAATGCCGCTTTCTTTGATCCATTCTTTTATAGATTCAGTACTGCTCGCTAACTCTTTCGTTCCGGCCGTTCGAATACCAAGTCTTTGAATCATTTCCGTGTCTGGTTCTGTAGGTGCAACACCTAGTCTTTGAAACGCTTCTGAAATCACTGCAAGTTCTTCTTCTGTAGGAGTCGCTAATCCTGCAATAAAGACATTTTCAGGTTTTAGCGGGATTTTCACATGTTTTGCAAACTCCTCATCTCCCTCTCCCAAAAGATTCCCGAGAGGTAATGCGTGCCCGTTATCATAGCCGACATAATTGACCAAATCAGAGTGAGCGTCGATCCATATTAAACCTAATTCCCCATCGTACCGCTCGTTTAAATAGGCAAAAGGAGCTTGTTCAACTAAGCAATCACCGCCAAACATGACGATGCGATCTGGCTTATGAGCTTCAATAAGATGATGAGCAGCCTCTAGCTGTTTAAGCAGCTGTTTTCTTCCATTCATTCCATCCTCGTTTTCTAGCGGAGTTCCATCATAAGTTTGAACCGGTACATGGATAAGGGGCTGATCACTGTCCGGAGCTAGCCAAGCAAGCAACTCGGCTCCAAAAGAGTAGTTCGGGTTGTTTCCCCCTTGCCACTGTGGCATTAACAGGCGTATTGTTTTTTTAGTCATTTGTTTCTCTCCTTTACATCAAAGTAAGGTTAGTATAGACTGAGCACAAATAAAAAAATAGTACGCACAATTATGATAGGTACTACCCGAAAGGATAGTGTTAAGTATGAGTATGGCTGAATTTAAAGGTAAAGTTAAAAATGTTCAAGATACACCTTTTGGATATACCATTTCAATTATTGGTGGTAAATGGAAAATGGTTATTATGTACCTTTTGGCAGAAAACCAAACCGTTCGCTTTAATGATCTGAAAAGACAAATAGGAGCAATCACTTACAAAACATTGAGCTCACAGCTCAAAGAATTGGAAGCTGACGGCCTGGTGTCACGCAAAGAGTATCCTCAAGTTCCGCCAAAAGTCGAGTACAGTCTTACAGATAAAGCGGAAACGCTATTACCCATCTTGGAACAGTTATGTGAGTGGGGAGCAAAAAACCAACACCATTAAGCCCAGCAAAAATAAAAAAATGGCGATCCCAGGGAGTTCATCCCTGTACCGCCATTTCCAAAAGAGTCAATTAAGCGGCTTTAGTCCTGAATTTCTTCAGGGTAAGGCCGTTTAATTTAATTTGCCATTTGAATAATTATGACAATGCCAGCCTGGCATTCATGTCTTCCTCCGCCGTTGTAATCAGCTTCAGGCTGAACATGTCGACCAGGATGTCCAGGACCCCATTGGAGATGAACTCCGGTGGTTTCGGTCCAATTCGGATATCTTGAATGCCCGACTGAATAAGCCCAGCAGAATAGCAACGGCCTTTTGCTCAAACCAGGACAGCACGATGCTGACGGGCAGCTCATTGACCGTACACCCGAATGCATCGGCCAACGCCAGTGCAATTTTGACGGTGCATTGCCCCAGATCGATATAACGAGGAATGCCTGTATCGCCAACGGTGAGGTTACGTTTAAGTAAAGAGTAATTATTAGAAATTTAATTTTTAATATTTCTCTGAATTATATCATTATAATGATATAATGTTTCAAGTAACTTATCGTTTTTGATAAAATCGGATTTCCGCAGACATGAAAGAATGCAATGGAGGATTTTCACCCAAATGACCATTCACAAGCTCAGATCATTCATCGTATCCACTTTCCGGATAAACTGGAATCACTTTAAGTCGAAGCTGCTCTTAAGATACGTTCTGTCTTATATTCTGATCTTCCTGATTCCCCTGACGGGGGTAACCATTTTCGTTTATGATAGCGCTGTCAACGGACTTCGTTCCGAGATTGAACTATCCAACATTAATCAATTGAACCAGGTCAAAATGAACATCGACTCCCGTATCGCAGAGCTTCGGGAGATTTCAGGCCGAATCGCTTATGACAGACGCTTAACTCCTTATATGGTTCGTGATTCTTATTACAGGGTGGAAGCCATTCAAGCTTTGGCCAACTATAAGGCGAACAGCAGCATCATTGAAGACATTTTCTTATACTATCATAACGACCCGGTTATCTATTCTTACCGCGGCCTAACGAATGTTAACGTTGCGTTCGATTCCTTTTATCGTTATGAGAACTGGAATCTGGAAGATATAATCGTTGCTCTGAACGAAACGAATCAGATGTTAATACGGCCTGCCGAGAATGTTACAATCAACAGCTCTAGGCAGGAGGCGATGCTGACTATAATCGTACCTATTAAGCCCAATGCTCCCTATCCCTACGGAAGTGTCATATATATGGTGAAAGAGTCCAACCTTACCGGGGTCATGGATTCCATTCTTAGCGATTTCACCGGGAGCAGCTACATCTTCAATCAAAATGATGAAGTGCTTACAGCCAACCATCAAGGCGTATCCCTGTCTCAAGAACATCTCGGGACATTGGCTGCGCTTGATGCCGGCATACACAATGTCTCCCTGAAGAATGACAAGTACTCCGTCGTATCCGTCAAATCCGGGGAGAATGGCTGGAACTACATGACCATCATGCCAAGCTACCAGTTCTTCAGCCGGGTCGCTCATGTACAGACGCTCATTCTCATGGTGTTTGGCATCGCAGTCGTAACCGGAGTGCTCGCCGCTTTTGTACTGGCTAGACGCCAATATCACCCGATTAAGGACTTGATGGAATTCGCCAAGCTCAGAGTCAACGATACCCCAGAGCCAAGAACGCGCAATGAATGGGATTGGATTCGTCAGACCCTTCACGATTACAGTGCCCGTATCGATATGCAAGAACCCTTCGTGCGCAACCAATGCATGCTGCTTCTACTGAAGCACGGCAAGCCGGATGATCCCGAAATCGAGCGAATGATCGCCGGAGTCGGACTGGAATCTCCCCAAGAACAAGTCATTTATTTCTGTGTGATTCTGTCCTGGGAAGAAAACGATGCGACCGAGGATGTCCAGAATGATCGTCAGCAGGTGCATGAAATTCTCAGCCATGTTGAACCATCAGGGCTTCATGCGAATATTTACGGCGTTGAATTCTCAGCCGATAATCAATTTGCGCTGATCGTATCACTTCCTGACCCTGGTCAAGATTTGCTGAAGCTCCGGATGGAGCAGATCATTCGCGCGGTCCAGGAATTGATCTCCGAGAACACGCGGCTCGATCCGAGCATGGGCGTAGGTACGCCTTACCGGAGTTTAGGGCAGCTGAACCAATCCTTCATCGAAGCCGCAACCGCACTGGAGCACCGAATGGTTGGCAGCAGCCGCATCACCTATTTCGACCAATTGGCAGAGCAGAGTCATCCTGTCGCCAAAGGCGTGTGGCTTCCAAGAAAATCGCTGCTCAAGCTGGAGCAAAGCCTGAAGCAAGGCAACGAGTCGGTGGCTGTGCAGATGATCGCCGAGATGATGGAGACCATCCGGAGCGAACCGCTGCAGATTCATCTGCTGCGCTGCATTTGCTTCGATCTGCTGAACGCACTGCTTCGTTCCGCCTCCGAGGTCGGAATGAACGAAGTATTCAGCAATATCTCGGACTATACGTCGTTTGAGACGCTTGAGGAATTCGAGGACAAGCTGTTGTCGCTGACGACAGAGGTTTGCGAGAAGGTTGAGCGCAACCATGAGCAAGCAGCGCCTAAACTGATCGATGATATCGTACATTATGTGAATCAGCAGTTTGCCGACTATACGCTCAGCCTGGAGCATGTTGCCCTTAAATTTTCCGTCTCTACCTCTTACTTAAGCCGCAGCTTCAAAGAGAAGACCGGGATCAGTTTCTCGCAGTATATCTGGAAGAGGCGCACGGAAGAAGTCATTCGGCTGCTTGTGACGACAAGCGCTCCCCTGAAGGAAATCATCGAACAGGTGGGCTACCTGGATGCACCCAATTTCATCCGCAAATTCAAGAAAGAAACCGGGCTTACGCCCGGTCAGTACCGCAAACAACATCACTCGAATAGGCTGGATATATAACAGAAGGGCCCTTTAGGAGATCTTGTCTCGAAAGGGCCCTGATGCTTCTACTTCACTTCACTCACTGCGGTTCGTTCAAGATATGCTCTACCAGCTCATCGACCGGCACGGTAGCCAGTGCAATTGCAGTATCGGTCACACCATAATAGATATAGAGCAGGCCGTCTTTGACCACGTTTCCTGTCGGGAACACCACATTCGGAATTTGATAACCGAATTTCTCATAATATGTTTCCGGTTCCATAATGAAATTCTTAGTTCTTGCTATGACCTTCTCAGGGTTGTTCAGGTCAAGAAGCATCGCCCCAACACGGTAAACGACCTTATCATCAACGCCGTGGTAAAGGACCAGCCAGCCTTTATCGGTTCGCACAGGTGGCGTTGCTCCGCCAATTTTCCTGGATTCCCACGCCGTATTCTCGGCCTTGGCCAGAAGCTTCGGCTCTTCCCAATGAACCAGATCCTCTGAGTATGTAATCCACATCGCCGCGCTGTCCGTTCCGTAAGCCGCACCCACGTATTCCTCCGGACGGCGCAGCAATACATATTTTCCGTTAATCTTCTCAGGGAACAAAATGTTGTCACGGTCGTTTATGTCGAGTGGTGTCGTATCTGCAACGAATTCCCAGTCGATCAGATTGTCCGACTTCACAATCGAAGAGCGAGTGAGCCAGTGGCCTTCCTCCTCTCCCCACCCGTCCGGATATTTCGGAATCGAACGCTCCGGTATGCCCGCTCCTGTCGGATAGTAACTCATGGCGCACGGCCTAAGGGCATAGTTTAGATAGTACGTGCCGTCAATTTTGACAATCCGCGGGTCCTGGACGCTTCCATATGGAAAGCCCAGCATGTCAGGAGTCACGATCGGCTCGTCTTTTACGTGCGTAAAATTCACTCCGTCTTCACTCTCCAGCAGTCCCAAAACATTCTTGCAAGGCGTTAGCGAGCCTGCGGTACGCTCGATCATGTAAAACTTGCCGTTGTCGATAATAACCGCAGGATTGAATACGGTGACTTTACGCCATTCGTACTTCCCCGGAACGACGATCGGATTGTTCGGATGTCTCGTAATTTTCATAGACTATGCCTCCACATTTGTATGATATTCAGGATTTAATCAGGCCCACTTGAATTCTACTAGGCACAATTTATGTTTAGTTTGACTTCCAGCGGTCATATGCACCTTGGTAGATTTCAACGACCCGGTCGGCACCCATTTTCTTCATCGTGTTCAGGTAGTTATCCCAATTTGACAATGGTTCTGCTCCGGTAACGAATTTCGCTTCCATCTGTTGTACATACGTGCTCAGATCAGAGTTCAGACTGTTAATTTCAGTTTGCTCTTCAACGGTAAGGAACAACGCAGGGAATGGAGGTCTGGCTCCGCGATCAAGCAGCTTTTCCTTCGTTTCCTTCTCAACCCACAGATCAAAGTCGGTCTTCAATCCTTTATTAATATCGTCCGTGTTGATGGTAGGAGCCGGAATGCCGTAATTTGGTGTCAAAGTCGCACGGTAATCCTCCATTTCCTTGCCGTCTGGAACAGGCAGATAGCGCTTCACACGATTGGCTTCATCCGTGTACTCCCACAGCTTGCCTTCAGGTCCTTTGTTGAAAAAGAGCGATCCTTCATAAGAGTAAAGGTAGTCCACCCAACGCATCGATGCTTCAGGGGCAGGATTGGTAACCGTGATGGCAAAAGCTCCCGTAGTAATCCCTCTGTTCTTGGCGATGGCCGGCTTGTCTACCAAATCGCTCTTCACCGGAGCAAACATCGGATCTTTGGTGGACGGTTCTCCCCCTTTGGTCATGTAGGCATGCCAGTCGGAGAACAGGGCCACCTGATTGTTCTGTGCCTTGGCCTTTTTCTGTTCTGCAGTTTGTGAATAGCTTTCGTGGTCAAGCAGATCCTCTTTCCATAGACGGTTCATATAGACCAGATACTCTCTGAAGCCCTCTTCTATCGGGGTATAATGAACAACATCCTCATCATCAACATAAATTTCGTCTTCATAAACGCCGAAAGCGCCAAGAAGCCAAGTACGAATATCCCGAGCATTGGTCGTTGCTGTCGATACGGAAGAGATCGGGATTTCATCGGCGACACCATTGCCGTTCGGATCTTCTTCTTTTACCCGCTTCAGGAAGGTATAGAGCTCCTCAGTCGTCTCCGGAAGCTTGTCGATATTCAGGGCCTCCATGAAATCTCCGTTATACCACATCGGGTTGCGATACCAGTGCTGGCTTAAATCGATCGCAGGCAAGGAGTAGATATGCCCATCAGGAGCGGTAATGGATTTACGGATCTCGGGAATCTCGTCCATCAGCGCCTTGAAGTTCGGAGCATATTCCTCGATAAGCTCCTCAAGCGGAATCAGAATTCCCTGCTCGCCATAGTTCATCTGTTCAGCCGCCGTCAAGCCTGCAGCATAGAAGACATCCGGGTAATCGCCGCTGGCAAATACGAGGTTCTTCTTCGTATCAAAGCTATCCTTCGGAGCGTTTAAGTATCGGAAGGAAATGCCCGTCATTTCCTTCATCTGCTGCAGAACGATCATATCCTGCCAGTTCTGAACACCGACATCAGGTGCCATCATCGTCAGCGTTAGTGGTTCATTAACAATCGGGAAGCCTTCCTTATTCACTGCGGCTGCTTCTGTTGACTTCGTTCCAGTAGTCGTATCGCTGGCCGAACTGCATCCGGCGAGCAGAGACAGGGCCGTCATGCCCGTCAACACCAGCTTCCAAGGTTTGCTTGTCATCTTCATCCATGTTTCCTCCCTTTGAATACTCAAGTTCATATTTTTATAAAACGCTTTCATCATCCTTTTACAGAGCCAATCATGACCCCTTGGACAAAGTATCGCTGTAAAAAAGGATAGAGAGCCACAATCGGCAGTGTCGATACGACGATAACCCCGTATTTGATCAGTGATGCGGTTTCGGCTTTGGAATTCATTGCCCTGGCGGCATCCCCGCTGATTCCCGCGCCGGTCGTCTCCGCCGTCATTTCCTGAAGAACCAGAATCTGCCGTAATACCATCTGCAGAGGGTACTTGCTCTCATCGTTGAGATAGATCAGAGCCGGAAAATAGCTGTTCCAGTGACTGACCCCGTAAAACAAAGCCATGACTGCGATAATCGGTGCGGACAGCGGCAGAATAATGCGGACGAACAGCTTCAGGTTGGTACAGCCGTCCATGTATGCCGCTTCCTGCAGTTCCTTCGGGATCGTCGTCTGAAAGAACGTCCGGGCAACGATGATATTCCATACCGATGCTGCTACGGGAAGAATGAGCGCCCCCATCGTGTTGATCAGCCCCAAATTCCGGACTACGAGATACGTTGGCACAAGCCCTCCGGTAAAGAACATCGTGAACAGAATAAATCCCAAGAACAGTTGACGACCGACTAAATCAGACCTGCTGAGCGCATAGGCTGCAGGCAGAGTTACGGCCAGGTTCAACAGCGTTCCTATCCCAGTATAGACTATCGTGTTCAGATATCCGTTCCAAATCTTCGGGTTTTCGAAGACCAGCTGGTATCCGGCCAAGGTAATCTCCTTGGGAAACAGCCACATCGCACCCGAATTCACCTGCTGCGGGCTGCTGATCGATGCGCTGAGAATATAAATAAGCGGATAAAGAACAACAATCAGAGCGATGGATAAATAGATATAGACGCTGCCAAGAAATACCTTGTCCCACTTCGATTCCTTCATAGCGGTAACCAATGTACTTTCCCCCTTTCTACCATAGGCTGTTCTCGCTGGTGCGTCTGGCAATCCGGTTAACCGTTACCAGTAAAATGACGTTGATAACGGAGTTGAACAGGCCAACGGCTGTCGAGAAGCTGTACTGCGCGTCTACCAGACCGGTCCGGTAGACATAAGTTGAAATGACATCAGAAGACTCCATATTCAGTGAGTTCTGCAGCAGCAGTATTTTTTCGAAGCCTATCGTAAGAATGTTGCCCATGTTCAAAATTAACAAAATGGTGACGGTTGGGAGTATGGCCGGCAGGTTGATGTGCAACAATCGTTTGAAACGACTGGCCCCATCCACGATCGCAGCTTCATGCTGCTGGGGATCGACACCGGACAGCGCAGCCAGATATATAATGGTCCCCCATCCAGTGCTTTGCCAGACCCCAGACAGAACATATACGGTCTTGAACCAGGCCGGATCCGACAGAAAATTCGGCGCGTCGATGCCCATCCATTTGATAAATTGGATCAGTATGCCTGTGGACGGCGATAAGAACGTAATAATCATACCCGCCATGACAACAACGGATATAAAATGAGGCGCATACGTAACGGTCTGGACTATTTTCTTGAAGGGACCCGTCCGGATTTCGTTGAAAGCAAGCGCCAGGATGATCGGCAGCGGAAACCCGATTAACAGCTCGTAGAAGCTGAGGCTGAACGTATTCCACAGCAAATCCCAGAAATAGTAGGAATGGAAGAAACGCTCAAAATGATCGAAACCCACCCATGGGCTGTCCATGATTCCTTTGCTAGGGATAAAGTTCTTAAAGGCAATCTGGATACCATACATGGGCGCATAGTGAAATACAAGGAAATACAGCATGACCGGCACCAAGAACAGATAGAGCTGCCAGTTCACCCTGATTCTTTTACCAAGAGACGTTTGGTTTACACCCTTATTAGGCGGCTTCGTTTCGCGATGGATTGAACGTCTTTCGGATATCACAGCAAGTAGTCTTTTCCCCTTCATGCTTCCCCTCCTTTCTCAAATATCGATTCATGTCAGGTTATCTGGTTCACTTACGTACATCACGTTTCAGTGATTAACAGGTAACGCTTACATTCCAAAGTGTAGAGAAGACAACATGACATCGTAAATGTGTAAGATGTGCATTGTCATCCGTCTGTCCGGCGTAATCCCGCTGCTATCATCAATTTTCTCATTCGAATCTCCGCGATCATTGCTCATATATGATGTTGAGAATGTGTGAATTATGAACCAATATCAAGTTTCATAAGTTACATATTGTGCTCCATCAAGCATTGTACGAACACCGCCTTCGAACACCGAACAACTCGCAGGAGAACAAGGAAAGACAAAATAAGATACAATATAGGAGAGAATCCTAATGAACCTGCCAGCCTCTATTATTGAGCATTTGAATGAAGCCGAAAAGCGGCTTAGCCATCATCCCAAACTGCAAAGATGGTACGGACACTGCTAGCCTTGAGTCGGGTAGCTTTCGCTCGCCCACAATTTGCTCAAGAAGAATCAATAACCAAAAGCCAGAAATGGCAGTGTAGGGATTACCTCCCTAGCACCGCCATTTCCTTATTATTGTTGTTTCTTTCATCTATCGAGTGGTCTTTTCGAGCGAACAGATCTTAACTTTTGGGACAATCTCTTCTAAGGTTGATCCATTGAAGCAGTGAATCAGAGTTGTAACACGGTTATTAACTCGTCTCCACTGCTTTCGCCGTTGTCACGGAAACCGTAGCTTTCATAAAGCTTTTTGGCGGCCATGTTATCAGCCTTATAAGAAATCCAACAGTAATGTGCTGGCCCTGCCGGAAAGGTACGGATAAATTCCAAGATTTTTGTCATGGCTTTTCGACCATAGCCCCTGTTCTGGTATTGCTTGTCCATCATCAGCCGCAGGATGCAATAGCTGTCGTCTGCGATTGTCGGGAGTTCGTACCCGGTGATTCTATAAGTAATCATAACAAAACCGACCGGCTGTTCATCCGCGTAAATGGCAAATGGAAATGGATGTCCGTCATTGGTTGCAAGGACATAACACGAAGCCACGCTCGACAGATTGGACGCAACGAAGCGCCGTTGATCTTCTGAAACTTCCAGATTAAATATGGCACGTCGGTTTTCTAACGTGATTTTTCTGAGTGTAATCATGCAAGACTTCTCCCCTCATTATCATGTCTTATTCGTTTTGCGCCGCGGTCGCTTATATAACATACAATTTATCCAAAAAAAGTAATAGACTTATATTGAATTTTTTTATATACTATCATGTATCTATGGCTTTATTGGGTATCAGAAATATCAGTCAACCGGCACATCCTTGTGCCGGTTTATTTGTTGTTAATATAAGCTGCCCCTTAGCATTCCTGTAAATGGATACTCCAGATGGAAAGCATTCATTTTGCTCGTTGTCGCTTATTCATCTGTTCCACCGCATTCTGCTAACTCATTGGGATTGACCGTTAACTTTCAGGCTGCCGCTAACCATGTCGATTGGGGAATTAAAATTGACCGAAAAGGTACTGGAAATGGTAAAGGTCAAGGGGATCAGCGGCGAAGGCGAAACTGCTCACGGTGAACATTTAAAAGTAGAGGCTGAAGATACATTTTAATGAAGTAACCCCCCATAAAGTCGATATTGTTGGAAACCCATATGGGAAACCAATCATACTTTAGGGGGGGTTATGAGGAAGAAGCTGATTGAACAACTCTTGAGCGGACCGTGATTCCGCTATTTGTGAACAAAGGTGCTAAGCATAAGGTTAAGCGGACACAGGTTCCGCTATTACCGATATATCACCGCAAAATCAGGGAAAAACCGAGAATAACGGATCCTGTGTCCGCGAATCCTTGAATTTGGTACAGTTGTTGGGAAATAGCGGACCTCCTGTCCGCAAACATCAGGTGCACTCCGCGCACAGCTGTGCACACCGACACATCATCCACACTGCCCATCAATCGTCCGACGTTTACATTATTGAATCGGTATTGTCATTTCCAGCTCTTTCGGGAAAATGGGATTTTTGTATTCATGGGTGACAAAGACTGGCTGTTGATCCGGATTCAAGGCCGGGAATTCGGTTACGTAATCATTATTTTGGGCGTCAACTAACTTCGTCTCCGTTTCTTCCGATGGAATAATGTACATGTCCCATGGGAAAAAATTGTACTTACCTTCCAAATCCTCGATGATCAGCCCTGTTTGCTGAAGGGGGTCAATGACTTCTTTCCGGTAATGTACCATCGTCTTATCTTTTAACCGTTCCACTTTCGTCACTAGCAGACGACCTAATTCCCCTTGAGGAATAATTAGAGGATGATCGGTCGACGGTTCATGATTCATCGGCACTCTAATTCCATATACCGGAACATCCCCGCGCAAATACGGACGGAGCGTAATGGACTTCGGTGTAACAAGGGGCACTTCAAATTGAAAGGTTCCCAGCTGAATATGCGTATCGTCTTTAACGTAGCCATCTCCTACCATCGCATAATATTCCAACTCAATTCCAGTATCTGTAATAGCCTGGATGTCATACATGGGATCTTGCGCTTTAGCTGCCGGCCGCCTGTATTCCAATTCCACATCCATCGTACCCGTACCTGGTTTAATGCCTATTTTTTTAATCAGCAGGGTGGTTTCCCCATCCGTTGCACTCATCATCGGCATCCATGATTTCATTCCGGAAACGGTCTTTTTAACGGGAATTGAAAAATCCCAATGGCCTTTAACTCCTCCCACGGCTGCTACTTCGATCGTTAGTTCGAACTCATCCGGTAACTTCTGTTTAAATGGCTGCAAGCTGATTTGTCCTACTCCTGTTTTGCTATCAATGGCTTGAGGACCACTCGCACCTACGGAGTCTGCGTAGGGCTTGCCGTCAATTTTGAATTTGATTCCGTTTGTGGGACCACCCATATCGAAAAAGCCATCCTCAACCTGTTGTATATAACCAATGGAGAGACGATCACCGTCATACATCACCTCTTGAATTTGCAGCGTGATCCCGTTATCGTTCACACTTTGCTCGAGTTGCGCAGTCATTCCTTTTTCAGAAGCTGTCTTCAAGCCGATATCGCGAACGTACTGAAACACAGAACCTACGAACGGAATTTCTTGTAGTACAGACGCCATAACTGGGAAGACAAAGCCGCTGCCGAGAATCACCGCGCAGGCCGTAAGAGTTCCGACTGCGGTTAGCAACAAGCGGCGGACAATCCGCTGTGAGCGGTTTTTATGAAGCATGCCGGTTGTACGTTCTGAACGATCCTCGCTGGCAACACTATGCCGGACTCTCTCCATCAAACGGTCAACATCTGTCTCCATTGATTCATAGGATCGTTTCGCATTCTGAATCTGTTGTTCGATCATGAACTCCTGCCTCCTTTAGCGATCGGTTAAGTTTTGCTCTTCCTCGTGCCAGTCTTGATTTCACGGTTCCTGTCGGGACGCCGGTAATGTCTGCGATTTGTTGGACGCTCAGCTCTTCTAAATAGTGAAGGACGATAGGGATACGCATAACCACTGGCAGTTGTAAAATCACTTCATACATCTCGTCGCGTGTTGCCGAACGCAGAACAGTATCCTCCGTACTAAGCGACGACCTTTCCGGAAGAAGGTTAGTTACGATTTCACGGAAACTTCGTCGCTTTGCCATTTTGCACTCGTTGATAACGATCTTCGCCAGCCATGGAAAAGGATCTCGCAGCTGATCAAACGTTCCCATCGCATAATACGCTTTGATGAATCCGTCCTGGACACGGTCATCAGCTTCAGCCTTGCTGTGAGTCAAGGTATACGCAAGTCTGTACAGACGGTTCGTATACTTCTCCATCCAGTCTCTTAATCTTTCTTCCTGCTCCACGAATCTCACGCTCCTTTCACAGGTAATATGCAGATCAATCGCTTCTGGTTCCCACAGTCCACAAAAAAGACAGAAATAGCGCTAGTCTAATCTTTAAGCTCAAGCTATAAGGCACTACAATGTAGCTAAGTCTATTACAAAAATGCTACCTCGGAATAACCCATGTACTCTATTCAAAACTGGCAACCCAGCTAACAGGCAAAGATCTTGTGAAACAATTGCTTCCCGCTTATCCATTTCTATCATTAAGCCATTGTATTAGCGGAGAGGCTTTTGAGAGAATAGAATCTGGATCATGCGTTGTTTCAAGTTGCGGAAAGAAGTCAGGAAACATGGCAAGATATTCGCTTACACACCATCGAACTGTCCAATTGATATCCGTTGATAATGGAATCCATTGGGAACCTTCATTTTTCCTTGCGTCTTGTAATAATGCATAGGCGTACCAACCACGAACGCCGCCTTCCGATTCCTGAGCTAATCGATCCCAGAAATCCTGTCGCTCCGCTTCGTTTATGGGCTTTTCCAAAGCCGAAACAGCGATTTTTTTTACGATGGGTGAATGATCGTATGTATATTGCCATAAAAGATCCCGTGAGCAAAGATGCTTTTCCACGAGCGTAGATAGAGCAACCGCCCTTTTCGTATCATCTTGTGAATGTAGTTCTTTAAGGGTGTGCCTGATCTGCAGGGATGGTAAAGTTTCTTGAGGTTGATTCGTTATCAAACCCAATTCAATCGCTGTTTTTGCTTTGGTGACGTTAATCCTAGGAGCTAGATTATCATAGCCATCTATACGATCGCCGTATGCAGTCAACGCAGAGCGTAGAGTTGTTGCATCTAAACCTTGGAAAACAGACATTAGGTATGCTGCGACTCCGGTTACGAGTGTTGCTGCGCCTGATGTTCCCCAATAATAGGAAACGATATCTGCTTTTTTATTGAATTCACAAAAAGGAACGGTTAAGTATACTCTTGGTGCTAGAACATCGGGTCTGAAGTGCCCCTCGGCATTTCGTCCATACGGTTCATCGGGAAATGGTAAATGGTTATGGTGCTCAGCGAGGCCACGGTCATTGTATCCCCCTACTGCTAGATAATCGCGAGGTGGCAAAATATTAGCTGTACGCGTATTCCCATTTGAACATACCACGAGAACCCCGCTTCTAACTGCTGAAGCTAGTGCCTGAACCGTGCTGTTTTTTCTTGTGCTTTTCAGATATACCTGATGATCTAGCGCATGCCATCCTGTACTTAATATGATTCGTATATTCCATTCTTTCTGTTTATTCATAATCCACTCGATGCCCGCTTTTAATCGTTCTCCTTCCCCGGTCCTGAACGCCCCGTGATTAAGTACGATATAATGAGCCGCCGGTGCAATTCCTATATGCGTTTTTCCTTGTACAACAAAAGATTTATGGGATAGTGCCAGTAGTGTCATTAATCCATGCTCACCACTAGCGTCATCATGGTCTACGGGCTTTTCTAAAGCTATATTTTGGCATGTAATGGAGAAGTCGTCATGAACGGTGACGTATTTTAATCGATCGCCTAAATGCTGAATTGCAGGATGAGGGGTAATTTTATCAATAATAACAATACCGATGTTTTTCCCGGATTCCGTAAAATCTGGAGCTTCTGGAAAGCCTAGGCGTGCCCATGTAGGATCGGGTAATTTACTCATGTATTTGTGCTCCTTATAAAATAGTATACGTATCTTTAACATAATGCTTGTTCAATCTGTTGGTTCTCTTAAAGGAATTAACAAAAAACAACCCCGAACATCATATATCTTCAGGGTTGTTGTCTTTAATAGCATGTTTGCATGTCGCTCGCTGATACGACTAATCGCTTTCTGTTTTTTTAGCCTGATCCTCTTCATAAGTATATGGATAGCTTTGACTTCCTAGCATTATTCTCCGCCCTTGGAACTCATCATACAAATTGATTCGAACCGCCCCTCCACTTACGATTTTGCTGAAGTTGCTATTCAAGTTAATGGAGTATGATTTGTTGTTGCCGATGGTCAAATCGGTACCGAGTGTTAATATCTTCTCTGTCGACTGTCCGGTTGGGTCAATCAGCTCCATAATGAGTTTATGGTCATAAGAACCGATCTCGTAATCCCCATTCCTGGAGAGATTATAATGAATAACGGTGTTGAGCATATCTTTCCCTGCGCTAAGCGTACCTTCTCCTCTCGTAATGGTGAGATGGTACGGAAACAATTCTACATTTTGCAGATTCGTTGCTGGTTGTGTAACTCTAGGGCTAAGCGCTAAACCCACCGTATTGATAGATCCCGTTGATTCTTCCCCTAATTCTGTCATCTTTCCGTTTGCTACACCTTCCCCGACATACAATACAAGCTCCGAAGTAACTACATTCTGCGGAAGCTTGCTCCAAACGGTCACCAGATTCTTCCCATTCGGACTTGTCTTATCGGATGATTGACTGATTTTCGCCTCAAAAAACTCGTTTTCCGGTGTTTTATAATAGGCAACAAGCTGTGCCTGTTTGGATTGACGTGTTTCCTGACTCACCATCTCCAATTCCGTATAAATTAAATTGGAACTGCTGTCTTGGTAAACGGTCGTCAATCGTTCACGGACTTCCGCTTTCTTGCCTGGCGTATGGATAAAATAAGATTCGCCGGCAGCGACCTGTTTCATAACATTGTTGAGCGAATTGGTATTCAGCGACAGAAATTTGTGAACGTCCTCTCCTGAAGTTTCCTGCAGATCGACTCTGAATTGATTGAATTGATAGGAATACGGTACATTGGCAAGTACATACAACTCCATGGTTTCATCCGGGGCCAGAGTTGTTTGATCGTTCGGTACTACAATTTGGGCCGTACTGCTTAGATCGCGCATTCCTGCCTTAACTGCAGCTTTGAACTCGGGCAGCGATACGGTCGACGATTTGGTATTACGAATACTGATTTGGGCTACAATTTGATCCACATCTCCCTGTGGCACCCGCTGATATGAGCTCAGCTTGACGCCGAATGTTCCATGAGCATTCTCGATGATATTTTCTACACCCAGATGACTTTTACCTTCCTGAGCATAAGGGATTTTATAGTGGGCTGCCGGGAAGCTGATCCTCCCCTCCACAGCAGGCTCTGTCAATTGCAGCTGCAGTTTATTCTGTTTCATATGCAATGGCACATCTGCACTGAGATCGATGAGCTTCTCCTCCAGCGGCTTCAGAGCAATCTTGTCAAACGCCTTCGCATTCACGGGGATGCTGTAACCTTCATCCGTGAGGATGGACAGCTCATAAGCTGGCAGCTTCAATGATTTTTCACTGAGATTTTTCACGCGGAATTGAAGGTTCCATTTGCCGGTATCGTTCTCTGCAAATACCGAAGCATGTTTCAGCTGCGTCTCCATCGTTTGATGGTTTATCGATATGTTTCGGATGGCATAATCCGCCGCAGGCACATCAGCGGTAATGGTCGGAAGTTTAAAGGTTTTTACCGGAAGCGTCATTTTCAAAGCTTCGTCTTCCTGTGTGAATTGCATCGTCATATGGTCTGTTTTCAGTTGGGACGGAACCTCTGCCAGATAATAAATCGTGCGTTTTTGTCCTGGCTGGATCCTGAAGCTGCCCCCGGTGTCATCCTCAGGCGAAAGATCGAATACCGAGCCGCCGGCCGACTTCAGTTGTACTTTATATCCGGGATCGCTCAGCACCTTCTTGCCTCCGTTTGCAAAATGAATCCCCACTCTCATATACACTTTTCCATTATGCTTCATTCGCTTCACACTTTCCGCCTTGACCGTAACAGGCTGTTGTTTCATAATCAGCTTTGCGCTTTTGCCCTTGGCCACGGCGATATCCGTCGCTGCCGCCGGAAGCTTGAACGTTTGCACAGGAAGATTGATTTTCAATGCTTCGTCTTCATGCGCCAGCTGCAGTGTCATGCCGTTCGTCTTTATCGTGGAAGGGATCTCCGCCCAATAGAAGATGATGCTGCTCTCCTGAGGCTGCAGCTTGTATCCGGTGCTGGCTGAATCGGAAATGAGCTCAAATACCGAGCCCCCGGCCGACTTCAAATTTGCCTTATACCCGGGATCGCTTAATGCCTTTGTCCCTCCATTCGTGAGCCTGAGTCCTAATTTTATATATACTTTTCCATTGATGGTATACCTCTGCAAGGTATCCGCCTTCGCCGTAACCGGAAGATGGTTCATCGTGATCTTCTTGCTCTTGCCTACCGGAACTACCGAAGAGTAATCGGCCGGAACTGTGATTTGCCCCAGTTTTTTCTGATAACTCGCGCTGTCAAAATCCCATCCGAACAGGGAAACCTTGGCTCCGTTTACCTTAGTTGATTTCCCAACGTTCACATAATACGTCACGGAGAGGCTGCTGTTCGCAGGCACCGTTCGTTTAACAGCGTCACTCGTAACTTTCTTGCCTGTTCCCGTTGCCCCACTTGGCGTAGAAACTTGGGAAAAATAATCAATAAGATCTACTCTACTGCCACTGCTGTTACTATAACGAAGCGTATAGACGAGAATATTCCCGTCTGGCTGAGTGAAAATTTCCATTCCCGTAAGCCTCACACTGACGTTCTGCTTCAATATAACCGAGCCCAGTTTATCTAGTGCCAGGCTGGACGCGACTGCAGCTGCTGATTTAGAAACAGAGTAGCCTGTTGAGGATGCCCCATACGCATCAAGGGCAAACCCATGACTTAACATCGCTGCACTAAGCATGATGACCGCGCATGTCTTTTTTGGTCCGTGCATAATGTACCTCCTGTATAAAAAGAAAATCAAAAAGCCTATTCTCCGTTGTCCCTCTTCTGTGCAATAGGAAGCAGCGCACAAATGTGGGCTGCTTCCTGGATGATCTTCCTATTCGTTTAAATAGGTGGTGACCCGGTTCTGGATCAGCTTCGCCACTTCTTCTGCCGTTTTCTGTCCGCTGAAGTACGCCAGAGACTCTTCACCGGCAATTGATATCACTTTACTGTCTAGATCCACGTATTGATCCGCGGACTGAACAATTTGTTTAAACACGTTGAATTGTTCGTCAGATACTTTGGCCGGCTGCCCATTCGGAAGTTTATAATCGCCGCTACCCACTTTTTCCTGAAGGTCATTGATCAGCTTTTCATTCACGGATTTAAGCATCGAGAACCCTTCTCTTTCCTGCAGTAATTGTGCTTCTTCAGACAATAGGAAGGAAATAAACTTCCAAGCTTCTTCTTGTGCTGGCGATTTGGCATGGATAGCGAACCCGGATGATGTAAAAACCCTCGCGCCTTTTTGACCTGCGGTTTCTCCAGCTCTGGGTAACAGCATGATCTTTGGATGATCAAATAGCATATAAGGGCCTTCGATAAAATTAAGCGGTGACACAATCGGGGTGGAACTGAACAATTGATTGCCCGGCTTTGCTTCATCGGATGTAATGATCTTGTCATCATTCATTTTCATGGCTTGCTGGAGCAAATCCACAAATTCCGGAGAGTCGAACGTTGCCTCTTTGGCTGTAGTATCAACAAATGAAGCGTAGTTTTCATAAAGCATCTCCTGAAAGAGGTATTCCGGCGGGTAGGACGCTAATGCATAAATCTCATCGGTACCGCTCTCCTTTGCCTTTTGGATAACTTCCTTTGAAACCTTCTCGAACTCCTTCCAATCCCAGGTTTTATCATCGAACGCCACATTGGCGTTACCCAGCATGTCCCCATTACCAACCAATACTCTCAAGGAGTATCCCAAAGGGATGGTATACACCCCGTCATTCAGTTTCAGACCGTCCAAAATATTCATTTGCAAATCGTCTTTATGGAGTGTCTGGTCTTGCTCCAGCAAATCATTCATATTGAGTAGGAAACCTTTGCTCACATATTCTTTAACAGGCAAGCCGCTAACTTCAATGATATCCATCCCTTTGCCCGATAACATGGCTGTATTCGTTGCAGTATGATACTTCTCGAATTCCCCAGGTCCCCATTGTTCACCCATGCTTTTATATGCATGGATCTGCAGATCGATATCCGGGTATTTCTCTTCGAACTTTTTTTCCAGCGTTTGATAGAACGGAGTCGACTCTGTCAGTGACAGGGTAAGCACCGTTTTTCCCTCTTTCGTTGCGGGCTTATCCACGTTCCCGCCTTCTCCTGAGCCGCAAGCGGTTAAACTCGCGATTAAAGCGCCCATAGAAATAAGTAAAAGCCATTTTTTCATCGTATGATTTCCTCCTGATATGTTCTGATTACAATGCCGCCTCACTATTCCAAGCGAACCCGGTTGCCATCCTGCAGAGGCTCGCTGCTTTTCAGAATGATCTTATCTTGTTCATAGATGCTATCCGTTTGGATCATCGTTTCTTTGTCATTCCGCTCGCTGAACTTGATGTTGACTTTTCGAGCAACAAAAACATTACCGAGTGCACCCGGCTGCTCTTCGACTACAAAAACGTACATGCCTTCCCGGTCCTGATGAATAGCTTCATTAGAAACAAGCAGCCCTTGATCGAGAGAGCTTTTCTCGATGTTAATCCGAGCCTGCTCACCTCCCTTCAGCTTGGCGTTGATGAGTTTTATACGAATCATCTTTTGAGGGACGGTTACCGTCTCCGCTCCTTCGGTTGCCCCCTCAATCATCGGCTCCGCATTGGTGATTTCTTCAATGATGCCTTCAATGACACTGGCTTGCTGCTCTTTATCTGTGTGTACCTCTACCTCGATCCGCTCACCAACGGATATTCCAATGCTGGACAAGCGTTTTGCATCGGCACCAACGTCAAACCTATAGCCTTGACTGCTATTCGAGACAATGACATCCGGCTCGCCCGCAGATGCCAGTCCTTCTACCGCATTCAGCTTCGTAATAATACCGTCGAAGGGAGCGGTAAGTATCTGATCTTTTGCCAGTCGTTCTTTCATCTCGTTGATCTTGCGTTCCTGCGTTGCAATATCAAGTTTCCCTTTTTCAATTTCGCGTTTTGCGCTGCGCAGCTTAAGTTCATCCTCTTCAATAGAAGATTGAATAAATTGATCCTGAAGATTTTGCTGCTCAATTCTTTGCTTTTCCAGATTCGTTACTTCAAGTTCGATTTCTTGTCTTGCCGTTGGGTTGTCATAAGCGATAAGCTTCTGTCCCTTCTTCACACGTTCACCTTCTTTTACGTGAATCTGCTGAACTTTCCAGTCGTTTGAACTGGATAGCTTAGCTTCGGCGATCGGCTGAAGTATTCCGCTTCCCTCAATCGATAGCACAATGCCTCCCTGTTTCGGCTGTTCCGTGGTCACCTTGGGCAAGGTCAACGACTGTAGCGTGTTACTAAACAAGGTAAACAGCAGCAGCATCCCCATAAAACCCATGAACACGAATTGAAGGATTCGCTTTCGTCTTTGGTCAGCTAACCCTTTTCCAAGCTCCATATCCTTTCTTCTCCTCCTAAAAACTGCCTTGAAAAGTTAACCCTTAACACCTGACAATTGGATTCCCTCGATGAAATACGACTCGGCGTACAGAAATAACATCACCATCGGGGCCATATAGAGCATGGATGCAGCAAAGGCAATCCCCCGCTCGCTATCATTAATCCTGGATAAAAAAACGGATAACGGCTGCTTAAACGGGTCGTCCAAAAAGATAAGCGGCTGTTCCACCATGTTCCAATAATCAACGAACAGCAAGATCACAAGTGCGGCCAATCCTGGCTTGATCATCGGAACAATCATCGTCATAAAGATCCGCAAGTGTCCGGCACCGTCTATTTTGGCAGCTTCGATGTAGGCATAGGGAATGTCCAGCATGAACTGTCTGAGCATAAACACGCCAAAAGCAGCGAAAATGCCAGGAGCAATGATGGCGCCTGTACTATTCAGCATGCCAAGCTTATCAACCATAATATAGTTGGGTACCAGAGTAACTTGGAATGGCATAAGCATCGTCATGACATATACCAAAAACATCGAATCCCGGCCGCGGAATTTCAGCTTGGAGAATGCATAAGCAGCCAACGCTGCTACGAGAGTCTGACCCACAATGATCGGCATCACCATAAACACGGAATTCCAGAACATCGTCAAATACTTCGGGTTATCAATGAACACCTTCCCATACTGTGCAAAAGATACCTTATCCGGAATCAGTTTCAGGTTTGCGAAAGAGCTGTCTCTACCTGGGATCACTTCATTCATTTGACCGATGAGACCATAATTGATCTGGATTTCCAGCTCTGTCATCAATGAATTTGTGAATGTAATCACAATTGGTGATATTAGGATTAACGCAATAACACCCATGACGAATGTTAATATACTTTTTTTCAATATGTAGACTACTCGCACAGACTTCGCTCCACCTCCTATTCCATGTACTGCCGATGTCGGCGCTCAATCGCAAACAGCATCAGGACGATCAACAGAATACAGACAAACATCAAGGATGCAGCAGCGGTCAGCTTCTGAATGTCGAGTGATACGAACATATTATTCATATAGTGCTGCATCATGTAAATGCTGTCATGGGGGTAATCGCCTGCGATCAGATACGTTTCCCGGAACACTTTGAATGAGTTAATAATGGACATAATCACGACAAAGAACATGGAAGAAGTCAGATAGACCAGCGTAACACTTCGGAATTGCCGCAGACGACCAGCCCCTTCAATCCGGGCCGTTTCGTAGTAGTCCTTCGGAATTTGCTGCAGCCCGGCCAAGAATAAAATGACGTTGTAACCGATGTTCTTCCATAGATACACCATGATCACGACCAATCGTGCCGATTCCGTCTTCATCCAGTCCACGCGTCCATATCCAAAGCTGTTCAGCCATGCGTTCAGGGAGCCGTTCCAATCAAATAGCATCTGCCAGATCATGATAATGGAGGCGACGGGCACAACAAGCGGCATGACGTAAGCAGTCCGAAGCCATTTTTGAAAATATGTATTTTTATGGAGCAGCATCGCTAACCCGAGTGACAGCATGACCATAAGCGGAACACTGACCGCGCTGAAGAAAAACGTGTTGGATGCCGCCTTGCGGAAGGAAGCACTCCCAAACAGATCCACGTAATTATCGAGACCCGCAAAATGGCCGTCTACCGATTGGCTCATAAAGGAATAGTACACGCCCATGGCAAATGGAATAAGATAAAAGAGTGCAAATCCAATACCGCTGGGCACGAGAAAGAATATGGCCTCCGAAGCATCCTTACGGAGCCATTTTTTCATAATATTCTTGATCCATCCTTTCACTGTTTAGTTTGTCCTTCAATTCTGATCCATGTTACTCTCCCCCGACACCTTTAGTTTAGGGAAGAAAACTTAAGAAAAAATATGGTAAATATTAAAAATATCTAAAGTGGTGAACGCAATCATAAGAATTGGGAACGTAGCGGAAGCGCCCCTACTTCTTGGGTTCAGAAAAAACTCGCACGTTCTCGTTCTCAACGGTTGCAAGCATTACATCGTGGATATTCGTATTAGCGGGTGCTATTTTTGAATGAAGCCAAGCCAAATCCTTACCCATTTCCTGAAGAAGCGACATATCGACTTTTCCATCTATGATGATCGGCCTTGAGATCGTAAACGGCCCCGTCTCTAATCTCATATCTGCCGGAGTAACCGGTTGGTATGGGGTGTCCATAAAAACCGATATGGTTCCATCCGGTTCCCATACGGCAAGGGCTACCTTTTGTATATCCTCTACTTTTTCCTTTCTTAGCTCAGAAAATAAAAAATCAATAGAGATTCTGGCCTTAGATAAGTTATGAAACTGGATGAGTCCATTTTTAACGAGTGTGATGGGGGATGGATCAAGATAGTGTTTGAAGAACGGCCACTTCAGGCTCAACCACGTCGCTATAATGTATAAAACGACGAGAACGATCGTCGTGATCATAGATCCCTTTAATCCCAATTCTTCATCTGAAAGCGGATGAGCAATAATATTGCCGAGCGTTAAAGCCAAAATGAAATCGAGGAATCTCAATTGAGAAATGGAACGCTGCCCCATTAATTTGGCTGCAAGAAGTAAAAAAACGAAGCTAACAACCCCTCTTAAGATCCATTCCACGGTTGTCAGCGATTCTTGACTTTGGTAAAAATCCAATCCATTCACCCCGCCGATTCACATCAATTATTGTTCAATATATTCATATATTCGCTTGAACGATTTCTTCATTCTGTAGCACGTCCGTTTATACTCGAAGTACCTTTACGAATAGTCGTTTTACAGCCCCTAAAATCCGAGGTTTCGCCCATGAAGTAGATATAAAAATCGTGTACATCCCCAGACGGTTTCCGCCCCATAAATCTGTAATGATGCCGTTTCCGATAACGGCTGTCTCGTTACTACGGGTTCCAAGCATATTCAATGCGGCTAAAAACGCTTTTTTCTTCGGTTTACCGGCTTCGAACAAAGCTGGAATTTCATGGACTTGTCCGTGGTCACCCATTGGAGGTTTGCTGTTAGAAACGATGATCACCTTAATTCCATATCTCGACTGCATGTTAGTCAGCCAAGATTTCATCGAATCAGTTATGGAGTCAGCTTTCTTGGTCGTTAATGTATTGGTCCAGTCAAGGATTATCCCTTTAATACCTGCCTGCTGGAGTCTTTCTCCGTTAATCTCATAAATCGAGCGCGCAATTTGCGATGGTTTAAAAATAGGCATAGTCTTCCTCCACTACTTTCATATAAGTGAGTCAATCGTGTATAGAATGCCTTCATGTTGTTAAAATCATACTTTTGAACAATCATTTCACCTGGTTGGTCTGTATGTAGTCTGTATGTATGGATTCGGCTAAACAAAAAAAGCCGCGATTACCGCGACTTCATAAGATGTTACAACGGATCGTCCGGTAAGCAAACCTACAAGGCGCGTCGTCGATCGTGCAGAACGAACAGAATGATTATGAACATCATGACGCCGAAGACGACACCGGCCTCCGTGGTTAGCATCCGCAGCAGCTGGTACTCTGGCGAGAACTGCGAATCGGTACGAATTGCGGAAAAGAGATTATAAGAGAACAGCATGCCCGACGAAATCCATGCCGATGCCATCGGGTACAGAAACCGCTGCGGCCCGCGACGGGAAGTTAGCACCAGCAATCCCCACGCCCCCGCAATGGACCACGCTCCGGTACTAAACGTTAGCAGATGCCACCACACATCACGATCGTCCAGTCTGGCCGGGTCAATACCGAGAGTGCCTCCGGTAGCCCAGTACACCTTAATGATACCTAACAGGACACAGCCGGCTCCAACCAGCCTGGACAATGTATGCTGCAATCTCCAAGTATTACCTGGTAACCTGCTATAGTCGATCGAATCACCGAACGCCTCCGGCCACCGTGTCCTCGCATAACCTGCGAAGGCGAGAGGCAGACAAATGCCGATGCCAACCAGCGAGACCATCACGAAGAACTGTTCGTACACCCAAACGTCGGCGGCCCCCGCCTCCTTATCCCGAGTCATAGCTGCCGGTCCTAGCACCGGTGCCAAGACCAGCATGGGAACGAGCAGACCGGTACCAACCCATACGGGAAAGGCAATCAGCCATGCAGGGAGACGTTCGCCCCACGGCCTGGTGAACGCCATGGCCAGCAGGATTCCGATAGCCGCTAGCACTGCGGTAGCTGCGTTGATCGCACGCCAGCTAGCGTCGCCCATTTGCTCGGTTGGTATGAAGTAACCGAAAGTCCATGCCATTTTAATCAATAGATACGGCGCCACCGCTATGGCAGCGCCATAACCAGAAATTCTACGTATCTTCATCCATTGCGGTGACTGCAGATCAGCTGAAACTTGCTCATGCTCAATCTTCATGTTGGTAAACTTACCTCCTTAAATAACTCTGTCTTCACCTTACACCTCATTCTATCCCCCTAATCGAAAAACAAAGTGACCTCAAGTTTAAGTTTGGGTTAAATTCGTTGACGAGAAGCCGTAGAGCTCTCTTTCCGGATTTAGGTATGTCAATACTCAAAAAAGAAGCTGCGTATAAGTCACTCTGAGCGACTTGAACGCAGCTTCTTCCTTGGTCTTCGAAAGGAAACGTATATTAAATTCGAATAACATGCGGGCGATTTCTATGTGACACTAGTTCCCTTTACCATACCCTATAAATGCTTAATCTGTCACGTTAGTTATAACACCGCAACTGCTATCCTTCCAAATATAAAAAGCACTTCCGTTTGCGTCGGATTTCAATTCCCATTGCATATCCATCTCCCTGGCCATCATCGATACAATGGACAACCCGATTCCTGCGCCTTTTTCAGGTGACTCGCTGCAGGATCCAGGCCCCTTATCGCTGATGACCAGCATCTGCTGCTTCTGACGCTCAATCATTTGAATGCCAATGTAGCGACCGGCTCCCGCATGACGTACCACGTTCTGAAACACATTATCCAGGATCCGGTTAAACCACAATGGGTCCGCATCCCAAATTAATGTCTGGTCAGGAAGCTCGACAAGGACATCAAATTCCTTAGCCTCGAATACCGGATACCACTGAGCCACTCGATTCCGAACCTCTTCTATAATATCAAATGGCTGCTTGTGCAGCGGATACTTCCCCGCCGATAATAGCGTGTATGACAGCAGATTATCCATTAGATTACTGATGTCATCGAGCTTATGCTCGATGACAGAAAGTGAAACCTGTCCCTGGGAGGAAGCAGGGTCTTTTCGAACGGTATGGACATGCTGTCGGATGACAGTCAGCGGGGTTCGAAGATCGTGGGAAATCGTTGAAATGAATTGCTTACGCAGTTCCTCCTCCTCCCGCTCCCGTTTTTGACTTTCTTTGAGCTCCTTCACCATCCGGTTAAACGAGCCTTCAAGTTCTCCGATCTCGTCGTCCTTCATGATCGTGACTTCATTCGGAATTTCTTTCAATCCGTTTACGGTCATTGCCGATTGAAGCCTGATCAGTCTTTTGCGAAGCTTAATGAAGAACAGCCATGACAGCATAAAGAAGCATCCACAGATCATTAAAAACAGAAAGATTAGGGGCAAGTTTCCCGAAAGCGACATTTCTGCATTAAGGATATGGGATTCCGGGACCCGCATCACCATAAAACCTTGCTTCGGATCGTTTCCGATGAGAGAGGTTAAGACCAGCGTTTCTTGATTACGGTCTTGCGCTCGAATCGAAAGAATATCCAGATAAGTCCATTGCTCAGGTATATCCTCTGAGAGGTCCCCGACTCCGTTCGTCCTCCCTGATGGGTCCACCCAGAATATCTCAGCATGCGGATAGTCCTCGTTCAACTCCCGCAGTCTAGTATTAATCCTATCCCTTCCTGCACCATCCAGGTTGGCTGCCTCCTGTTGCCACATGCGGGTTATCTCTTCCGGCCGATATACTGGATGATCGCTGAGCATATAACCTGGTAAATAAAACAGGGCTGGAATAATCGGCCATAGCAGTAAGGCGGTCAAAATAAAGATCAGGTATTTGCTCATTAACGAGCCGCGGATCCTCATGATCGCACCCGGTATCCTACACCGCGGATCGTCTCGATAATTTGGGGGGAGCCGGAATCCAACTCGATCTTCTCGCGCAGATGACGGATATGTACGTTCAACGTTTTATCTCCGTTCAGATGCGGTTCACCCCAAACGGCTTCATAAATCTGCTTCTGGGTCAATATGTGATTCAGGTGGTCCAGGAAATACATGAATATATGGAACTGCTTACCTGTAAGCACAATCTCTTCCCCGGTTTCGGAATTCCATACACGGTTTCCTTTTCGGTCGATGCTTAAATGCCGGATCAGAAGCTGTTCCGGCTCCGCGGTGACAGAACGCCTGAGGAGGACTTGAATCCGGGCAGCCAACTCATCCGGATGAAACGGCTTGGTCATATAATCATCAGCAAAAGACAAGCCAGTAAGCTTATCCTCGATTGCGGTTCTGGCCGTAAGCATCAGGATGGGTACGGCGGGATTGATTCGTTTTAGCCGCTGACCGACCGTGAATCCGTCCAGACCCGGAAGCATAATGTCCAAAATGACGAGATCGCAATGTTCCATTGCTGCTTCCGCATCATGGCCTGAGCTCTTCCATATCACTTCATAGCCTTGACCGATTAAAAAATCCTTGGACCAGGAACCGATTTCCTGATCGTCTTCAATGTACAAGATGGTAAATGTCTTCATCGTATGATGGACTCCTAAAAGTAATATATAGGTAGTCTAGCATATTATCGCTGTCAGGAGATCGGGAAATCCATCGAAAAAAAATTCACGTAAATCGCAAAGTATCGTCATAAGTTCACAACATGGATTTGTTAATGTTAATAACAGCCGAGAACTTGAAGCACAGGGGCATCGGCAATCATCATACTTGTTGGGGAATGAATTGGACTATGGCTTATCGACTTCATCATCCACAACATAGAGAGGAACGGATTGGATATGAGAACAATAGATATTGTGAAAGAAAATCTGCTTTTAATTCTTGGACTGGGCGCTTTAGCGCTTATCAGACCCATCATGAAGATGACCGGGATCATGGATCTGATCGGTCAAGCATTCGGCAGCATTCTGATGACGGTCCTTATCTCCTTGGCCTGGCTCATGATCGTTCTATTCAAAAGAACGGCTTATCCCGTTGTCATTCTTGTTTTTGCCGGTTTGAGTTATGCCTTATTTGCTATCATTATAAGCGGGATTGCCTCTCCCCTTATCGATGGAAAATTGCAAGGTCCTTTAACTAATCCACTGGCAATGGTAAGTGTCTTTGCGATAAATGCCGTTTGGGGCTTCATCGTGGGCCTAATTGCCAATGCATGGCGTCGTAAAGGGTAAGCATGCAGTTAAGTTACCATTCTAGGTTAACTCCCGTTCAATACTATCAAGCGAGTGTAACTACGCTCAGATCATTCGATATTCGAAAACAAAGAAATGGCGGTACCGGAGTAACCCCCTGTACCGCCATTTCTTTATTTGTAGCATCTATTTGACCCAAACTGGCGATCTCTCATACGGGCATGCCATTTCTTGGAACACCCTCAACACCTGCTAATAGTCCACGCCATGTGGATACGGAATCTATACCACTGCCTTTTGGGCGTGATGAAATTTCTCCAGCGCCTGACGAACCGCTTGGGGCGTATCAAGGCCAAGAATGCGCTTTGCCAGCTCGCGACATTCCTGACGATCCAGGCTAGCGAGCCTTTCCTTCATCCGGCTGAGACCACCGGCCTCCATGCTCCATTCGTCAAGACCTAGTCCGAGTAACAGCGGTGCCGCCAGCGGATCACCCGCCATACTGCCGCACATGCCGGTCCATTTACCGGCCGAGTGGGAAGCCTCAATGACCGTGCGGATTAACTGAAGCACAGCTGGATGGAAATAATCGTACAGGTGCGCGACGTGTTCATTCATGCGGTCCGCTGCGACCGTATACTGCACGAGGTCGTTCGTACCGATGCTGAAGAAATCGACCTCGCTCGCGAATCGTTCCGCCAACACGGCCGTTGAGGGAATCTCAACCATGATGCCAACTTCCATCTTCTCGTCAAACTGGATCCCGTCTTGCCTCAATTCCACCTGCACTTCCGTCAGGATGGCTCTTGCCTGCCTCCATTCCTGAAGACCGGAGATCATGGGGAACATCACCTTCACCGTACCGAAGGCACTGGCCCGCAGCACCGCCCTCAGCTGCGTGCGAAGCAGCTCTTGGCGGACAAGGCCTACCCGTATCGCACGGTAGCCCAGGAACGGGTTTGTTTCCTTCGGCAGCTGCAGATACGGAAGTTCCTTATCTCCGCCGATGTCCATCGTGCGGATGATTACGGGGCGGCCCTCCATCATCCGGGCTGCTTCCTGATACGCACGGAACTGCTCCTCCTCGCCCGGCATGGCCGGGGCGTTCATGAACAGGAACTCCGTGCGGAACAGCCCTACGCCGTCCGCGCCCTGCCGGACGGCGGTCTCGGCTTCCGCGGCGCTGCCGATGTTCGCCGCGAGCTCTACGCGCGTGCCGTCGGCGGTCACTGCCGGACGCGCCGCGTATACCTCGAGCGACTGTCTGCGCTCGAGATCTTCCTGCATGCGGAGCCGATACTGCTCCGCTTCCGCCTCATGCGGCCGGGCAATGCACAGCCCGGCTGAGCCGTCAAGGACGAGTGTATCGCCGTCCTTGATGCCGTCGACGCCGTCACCAGCGCCGACGATAGCTGCAATTCCGAGCGACCGTGCGAGAATAGCGGTATGTGAGGTCGCTCCTCCAGTACGGGTAATAAAGCCGATAACCAAGGCAGGGTCCAGCTGTACCGTATCCGACGGCGCCAAATCATCAGCGACCAAGATAACCGGTTCGGTGATTCCCGTAAAGTCACGCGATTGTCCTGGCAACAAGCAGGCGAGAAGACGATTACCGATATCGCGAATGTCCGCGGCGCGTTCCTTCATATAATCATTGTTCATGCCTTCCAACATGGAAGCGACCTGGCTCACAATTTCGGCAACGGCACTTGGCGCTGGCTCCAGCTTCTCTCGGACTCTTGCCTCCATCTTCGGATAGAAGGCAGGATCGTCCAGAAGCTTCCGCTGTCCCGCAAGAATGCCGGCTTGCTCTTCGCCCACGGCTTCCTTCGCTCTCTCCGTTAGCTTCTCCAATTGTTCCGCACAGCCTGCTTTGGCTTCACGGAGCTTAATAAGCTCTGCATCGATTGCGGCCGGGGTATCCGGAATAAGCTTCTCTTCGAGGCTGCTGTCACTGCTGGTCCCTAGCGAAGGCTTGTAAATGAATGCCTTAGCGATCCGGATTCCCTCCGATACGCCGATTCCTTCTATATGCAGCCTCTTCATCAGGCTTCACCAAACTTGCTTTCGACTAACTGTATCAGCGCTTCGACTACCTCTTGTTCTCCATCTCCGTTAGCTTCGATGGTCACGACAGCTCCTTGCTCAACGCCGAGCGTCATCAGCTCCAGCATGCTTTTGCAATCCGCGGTGCGTCCTTCGTTAGTCTTCAGATGAACCTCTGCTCCAAACTGTCCTGCTTTTTCCGAGAAAAGCTGAGCTGGACGGACATGAAAGCCTTGCTCATTCTGTATGGTTACGGTTTGTGCGAACATGTCTTTCCTCCTCTATGTCAGACCTCGTATATTTTCTTTACTGCTCGGTACATCCTGATCATGCCAATAAAGCGATCCGTCCTTTATAAGCCTCAACCAACGCGTTGTTGTGTTCGTCGGAACCATCGATATTTCCGCTGAGAAATACAGGGGGCTTGAAGCCTTGTTCAATCATAATCTCAATAGATTCTGCGAACAGGGAGTTCAATATGAGCGCCCCGACGACCGTCGAGCTCGGCGTGAAAGGCACCTGGAGGCCCGGATGGCTCAATACGGCATCTCCCTTAACCGAGAAATTATCGATTACCAGATCAACGGCATCGGCCAGATGCTTGCCGCTGCTGTGCCGGGACGGCATGCTTTTGGAATATTCCAGTGAGGTAATGCCTACAGTAAAGGCCCCCTTCTCCTTCGCCATCAAAGCGACATCCACGGGAACGGGATTTCGGCCCGAAGTGGACAGTACGAAGACAACCTCGCCCTCGCGGATATCCTGCTCCTTCATAAATTCGACAGCAAGGTCGTTTTGTCTTTCCAGCTCTGACGAACGGACCGCGCCTTCGTGAAGCATCAGCTTCTCGACCAGGATCGGGCGAATCGGTACGAGTCCGCCTGCTCGGTAAAAGACTTCTTCGGTCAATATATGCGAATGTCCACAGCCAAATAAGTGTATAATACCACCTTGCTGAATACAGGCAGCCACTTTCTCTGCCGCTTCACGGATCGACTTTGCCTGCTCGGTACGGACTTTGTCTAACAACCCGCCAATCACATCAAAATAGGTGTTCATCATCGTCTCTTTCACCTCGTTGTTCTTGTAGTTACAATGCTATCTGTTCTCTTCCGGTTGATGATCCGTTGACAATGCTCTTTTAGCCCGGAGCACCATCTCGGCCATCACTTCCAGGCTGCGCTCGATAATCTTCTCCCCCTTCTCCCTCGTTGCCAGCGTTGCATCCCCGAGTACGGCAGAGGAAGTCATTTCCTCCCACGGTGTTGGCGTGCAATCCGCTTCGATCGGGATATGCGGGGCGCCATCGATCGCTTTGCTCATGTCCACGTACTCGCCCGCAAGATAGAGCATGTAGGATGTTTCGATTTCATCGGCATGCATATAGCTCGCGTGTGCAGCCGAAGCTTCCCGTACCGAAGCCGTTACTTCCTTCGTGCCAGGATAAAAGAAATAGAACACCTTAAGTTCGGGCACCCGTTCGTATAACATTCTCGCAGCTTCCTTCAACGCAACCGCATTGCCGAGATGGCCGTTGACCATGACGAAAATGCCGAATCCTTGCTGGTACAAACTTTCGCCGATATCTGCAAGCAGTCGGATGAGCGCTTCGTTTGAGACGTTGATACTCCCCGGGAAATTGCGCAGACTCCACACCTGTCCATAGGGGAGGGTCGGCAAAACGAAGCTTTCCGTCCGCTCTGCCAATCTGTCCGCGAGTCTGGTCGCGAGCAGGTTATCGGTACCCAGCGGCAGATGGGGACCATGCGCTTCAACGGCACCAATAGGAAGTATGGCAGCGCGGAAATGGCGAATTTTATCCTTCACCTCAACCGAATTTTCGAATTCGAATTTCATAGCGAGTCCCCCCCTTACTTTTTAAATGAAAAGCAGTTGGCCGGGTTGCTTACGAAAAATTTCTCCACCAGTTTTAGTCCATCAAAACCGTTTCGGTTCGCCTCGTCTACAAAGCGCGGGACCCATTTGGAAATAATGTACTCCAGACCGAGACCCTGGTCGTAATGCTTGTAGTAGGTTTTCCGGGCGGTATCACCGCTGATGAGAATCTGATTTTCGAAGCCTTTGCGGACAAGCTCAAGAATAAGCGAGATTCGGGTGCTTTCCGGTGCATACTTGATTTTGCCGATACCGTCAAAGCTCATGTAAGCTCCCGTTGAGGCGATCTGCTCATGGTAGTAGGGGTCGGGATTGCGGTCCATATGTCCCAGGCTCAAAAAAGACAGATCCACACCTTCGCTCTTCAAGAGCTCGATTTGCTCCAACGCCATGGTGCCAACTTCGGTATGGGAATGGATGGGGGCCTTCGTCTCATGATGAGCGCGCGCTACAGCGCGCAGCGTCTTCTCCTCCAGAGGCGTAATGCGGTTATAGCCTGTCCCGAATTTAACCTGGCCTGCTTTGAAAGGTGTGCCTTCCAGCCCTTCTTCCACCTCCCGGATGACGAAATCCGCCAGCTCGTTGATGCTTTTTGCTTCAATCCACTGGGCGTAGGTTTCATAATGACCGATCAGCGGTTTAAGCTCCTCTTTGATTTTGGCATCCCATAAAAAGCTCTTGTTGAATCCCGCCGTTCCTACAACATGAATGCCGGTTTCGATCGCGATTTCCTGTACCGCCTGAACATCCCGCCCATAATCGATGGCTGTAGCGTCCACGATCGAGCGTCCGCCGTGTTGTTTGAAATCAAGAACGTCGCGCTTGGACTTCTCCTTATCGTCCAGCAGCAAATCGTCCTCTCCCCGTTCTTGCCAGTAGGCCGGGCGGCATACGATATGTTCGTGGGAATACGTAAAGCCCAGCTCCTCTTTGCTGATATCTCCATGTAAAGTACGGATAAAACCCATATCGTTTCTCCTCCACTCTGTTATCTTTTAGACGGCTGAGTCGAGGGGACTCAGCCGTCTTTGTTATCGGATGGTTAAAAGAACAGTTTCGCCAGGAAGTGCAGAATCGGTCCAATGATGAACATATCGGAATCAGCTGCCCACATGGCTGTATCCGGCACCGTCGAGGCGATGAAGAAGCGAACCATCAGAAACTGTCCCCAAGCTACAACGGTGGAAGTGATGAAGCCGCCGATAACGGCCCCGCGAACACCGCCTGTCGAGTTCCCGAACACCCCAGCCGTAGCACCGTGGAAAAATAAGACGATCATCGTTGGCACGAAAATGTAAGCAACGGTGTTGCCAAGTACAAGCAGCCAGATAATCGCTCCCGCGAAAGCTCCCAGGAATCCAAGAACCACCGCATTCGGCGCGTAAGGGTACACAACTGGCGCATCGAGTGCCGGTTTGGCGCCTGGTACGAGTTTGGTCGCGATCCCGTTGAAGGCCGGAACCAGCTCGCCGACGAACATCCGGACCCCCATCAGAACGATGGCGATTCCGCCTGCGAATGTGAACGATTGGATTATAGAGTAAATAATAAAGTTCTGGTCACCCGATTGTTTCATCAGTTCCGCAGCCGCCGGTGTGCCTTTCGTCGATAGAATAATGGCCCCGATCAGGAACAAAACTCCCATGCTGAGCGCAGTGATGACGTTGGAATCGCGGAGGAACTCAAAGCCTTTGGGTACTTTGATTTTCTCGGAATCGTTGTTTTTGTTGCCGAACAATTTACCGGACAAGGCAGCAAGCAAAGCAACCGAAGCCGATGTGTGACCAAGCGCAATGTTATCGTTGCCCGTGATTTTACGCAGGAACGGCTGAACCAGCGCCGGCTGGAATGTCCAGTACACACCAAGGACGACAGCGAGCATCAGTACCAGCTTCCAGATGGAGATGCCGCTGGCCGCATGAACGATCACGCCAGCGAAAACAGTCGACGTCCAGAACATCATGTGCCCGGTCAGGTAAATAAATTTAAACCGGGTGAAGCGTGCCAGCAGAACGTTGATCAGAAAACCGATAAGCATAGCAAGCGTAACGGCGCTTCCGAATTTGGAGTTGAATGCCTCCTGACCCATGAAGGTACCAAGGGATCCGCTCTCCAATCCGAAGACTTCCTTCCACATCGGCTCGAATACATTCAAGGCTTTTACGATGACATCAGAGCCTGCGCCGATGACGAGGAAGCCGATGATCGCTTTAAAGGTGCCGCTTACAAGCTGGCTCGTTGATTTCTTCTGAAGCAGAAGGCCGACCAGAACGATAAATCCGAGCAGAATGGCGGGCGTTCCAAAAATGTTGGTGGCAATCCAAAAAAGTACGTCCATATGCCCTCTCCCTTTCTAATGGTTTACAGCACTTCTTCCAGCTTCTGTTTGATTTCGTTATTGTCAAAATAGTTGTTGACGATAACAATTTTGGCCGCATGACCTTGAAGGCTTTGTGCCAGTTCATTGCTTGTAATGATATAGTCGGCAGCGGTTCCGGATGCCGTGGAAACGTCCGTATGCTCCACGTCGGCATTTACTCCCATACCGCTCAGCACGTTCTCCACATTCATTCTCAAAATCAGACTCGTTCCTTGTCCAAGACCGCATACGCATAAAATTTTCATTGTTCGTTCCCCCTAATAAGTTGTTGGATTGTCTCTACATCAGTTGCATTCATGAATTGTTCAATACTGCCCGGGCTGCTTAGCAAGGTGGTCAGCTTTCGCAGCATGGCGATATGCTCCGAACTTGAAGAGCCGCCGAGCGCAAATACAAGCTGTACCGGGTCGTTGGCCGCATGGCCGAATACGACCGGCTTCTTCAATTTAATCAGCGAGACGGACGCTTCATTCACCCCATCCTCTGCACGAGCATGCGGAAGTGCGATATGAGGTGCAAGAACAAAGTACGGACCTCTTTCACGGTAAGATTTCACCATGGCGTCGGCATAACGTTCTTCGGCCGCACCCGCTTTTACCAGCAGATCTCCTGCTAAGCGGATCGCTTCTTCAGCCGTCTCGGCCTCCACATCCAGCGCAATTAGTGACGGTTCCAAAAATTTCATTCTCATCTCTCCCAAGTCCGATATTCTAATCGATGCTAAAGACCGGTGTTTAATTGCTGCAGTATCTCTTCTTTCGTCTTGGCCTCTTTCAGACGGATCAGGTTTTCCTTCTCCCTAAGCAGGATGGTCAGCTCCGACAGCGCTTTGAGGTGGGATTCACCGTCAATCGCCGCCAGTACCAGAATGATCTGAACTTGATGCCTTGCTTCTTCTGAGAAGGCCACGGGTTGCTCCAGTCGCAGCAGACTGATTCCCAGCCGCCGGACACCATCCTGCGGCTTGCCATGCGCAATCGCGATGCCTGGTGCAACGACGATGTAAGGGCCTAGCGCCTCCACTTTGGAAATCATCGCATCGATATAGACTTCATCGATGCGCCCATCCTTCAGCAGGGGTTCGGAGGCTTCGCGTATGGCGCTCCGCCAGTCGGCCGCTTCTCTTTTGATTTGGATCATCTGTCCAGTGAGCAGATCCGATAATGATGGCTTGCGTGCTTCACTCAGCCATGTTTTCCCAACAGACAAGTAGTGGTTAAGCTCCTCCGTAAGTCCTGCTTCATCCCTAACCGCGGCATATTTATGGACGATGTCCAGCAGCGCTTGAACCGAGTACGCCGGGGTCTTTGATTTACGGCCGGCAACCATGTTGACTTGGTTCAGCAGGTGTTCCTTATCCTTATCGCTGAGAATCGGATTCACTAGGAGAACGGGCACTTTACTATCCGGCAGCGGTACCGTTGAGAAAATAAAATCAACATTCTCTTCATCAAACGACTCGTAATTCCGCAGCGAGAGTACCGCTGTAATATCCACTGCCGAGAAGAGGTTCTCCAGCTGCGATTTCAACATTCGCGAAGCGGAAATGCCGTTGACGCAGACGATGGCGGCCTGTCTACGTACAGCCGGCTTCGTGTTCTCTCTACGCAGCCAGCCGCCGAAATGCATGGCAAGGTATCCGATTTCGTTGTCGTCAAGTGGACGTCCAACCAGTTGTTCGAACGGTGTCGCGGAGCGACGGGTCAGCTCGAATACTTCCCTGTACTTGGACAGGATATTTTCGAGCAGCGGATTTTCAAGCCCGAGTCCGTATATGATCCGGTAATAAGCCGGCTTCAAATGGACAAGCAGATTCTCCTCCATCGCTTCCCGGTTCGGCAGGAATACGCAGGCGTAACGCTGAAAATCATCTGTCATCTGTCTGGTCACTTGCCGAAGCTGCTTGAGCACTTCTTCGGATCCGGTCATCTGTTCCATCCGATTGACTCTCGCTCCCAGCAGATGCATCGTAAAGTAGCAGATTTCTTCATCCGGGATAGAGACACCGAACATTTGGCCGAGACCTTCAGCAACCCCAGCGGCAACTTCATACTCTGGCATCCGCCGTAGCACGTTTCGTTCATCTTCGTCTATTGAGATAAACTGCTCTTCCTGAATACGTCGTACATACAACAGGAAGCGTGCCGTCAAATGAAATAACATCTCGTCCGTCAAATCTACGCCCAGCGTTACTTCGCTATCCGAGATAAGGCGATACACCATCTTCAGGTGCCCCGACTTCATAGGGGGAAATAAGTTTCGGGCAAGATCCGGTCCCTCCGATTCCGGTTTCCGGTTAAATACCTGCTCCCAGCCTGCATCGCCGAAAACCTGACCGAAATAATAGCTCAGGGCCTTCCGCTTGTCACGTTCCTCCCCATTTACGCCATAGCCCCACTTGCGATCGTAGGTTACCTTGAGCTTCGAGGTCTTCATGTCCGACCGGACCATATTCAAATCCTTGAGCACAGTCCCTCGGCTAACCTGCAAAAGGTCCGTCAGATGATGAACAAAGAGCGGACCCTCTGCCGACAACAGATAGAGCGACATCCACGCCATTCTTTCCCGTGGGGACAAATAATACGGCTGTGCATGAGGCTTCCCGGTTGACTGCGGAAGACCGGCCCTGCTTTCATCAGGTAAATAATAGCCAACTGTCCTGACATATTTGACCGGCGGAAGATGAATCGCTTTCAAGTAATCGTTTATTTTTTCCATATCATAATAAACGGTTCGTCTGGAGATACCGACCTTCTGCATCAGTTCTTCCAGCGATACATAATCGGCCGCCTCATAAAGCAGCGTCAAAATCCGGGTACTTCTTTCGTCCAGAATACGGCATCAACTCCTTTGCCGTTAGTGTAGTGCCTTTTGCAATTTGATTATACCCACAGGCAATTGATGAAAGACAGTTCAATTCATGGAGACCCTTTTGTGCAAAAATGAACTCAAGTGTTTTAAGTTAATCCCTCCCATAGCAATCAAAAAAAGCCGCATACAATGCGGCTTTCAAAGTCTTTCATAACTTCTATCGTAGACCAGCAAAACTCTTTTCATTAAATAACTCGGCATACCGCTATCCCATCTCACTCGTTGAAAAAGAAGTATTGAGCTCATTTTCTAAAGTTGCTTTTTCAATACGCGTAACAAGAAATCAACATTAGGCATTCCATGTTCTTCCTGTCCAACTAAATCAATGCCTGTGCATGCTGAAGTAAGTAGCGTGCGGTATCGCTATGAACATGTTTGCCGCTCTGTGCTTGAATTTCATGGATGAAACTGTTCAATTCACCCTTGTCGAGCTTTTGTCTCAAGCTGTTTGCGATACCGTTGTTGTCAATCCAGCCGTCCTTCTCAAATCTTGTGACCATTCCTTTGAGCGATTCGCTAGTCGCAGTCGTTTGAAAGTCCACACTGGCTCTTCCTATATTTCCTGCTGAATCGTAACCTGTAATTTCTAATGAATGACTGCCCAGTGAAAGTGTATAAAGCGGAATCGTTGCGCCTTGCTCCATAGGCTGTCCGTCAAGCAACAACGTTGTCTTCGTCTGATCGACTCCGGACAGATCATCGTGCACAACAAATTGCGGCAACAAGTCTTGATCTATACTGTAGCTTTCTGCTGCCGGATCGCCAACAATGATAAGTGGAGCCCCTGTATCCAGACTAAATGTAATCGTCTTTGCAGGCTCTGTGTTACCCGCATCACCCCTTGATTGATAGCTTATCGTATATTTACCGTCTTGACTGAATGTAACGGGTTCAGTGTATTCCTGCCATGAGCTGCCTCCGTCCAAGCTGTAAACCGATTCGGTTACCCCCGATAATTGATCCTTAGAGGCCAATGATAACGTTACAGGATGGACATACCAACCGTTGTGGCCGTCCGGCTGTTCCGGGGATAACGTGGCTATCGTGTCAGGCGGAACCGTATCCTGTCGTTCGAACAGAAGCACAGGCCGGTAAGCTGCATCCGTATGTTCCTTAGAGCCGTAAATAATCCAGCCGTTCGAGCCGTAGTTGGTCGTTTGAGCGAGTTGAACGGCGATCGTCCGTTCACCAACCAAGGCGGCATTCACTTGTGCGGTTACATCAATGCTTACGGGTGTTCCGGCTGCCGGGACGGTCCAGTTTCCGATCAGGCTGCCGGCAGCAGGCTTATTGTTCCAAGTAATGCCGTTTTCTGTCCATGTATGATTGCTTACTTCATAAGCGACGCCTTTTGTGTTGGCGAGTCCGGCACTTGTCGGAACCAGACGGATCTGCGCACTTTTAACTTGTTCCGGCAGCTGCGATAAATCAAATTTCAAATAAGAGTATCGGTGGTAGCCGGAGTTGGGATCGTTTTTAACGACCAATTGATCGGAAGAGCCAAAGTTGCTGTTTGCATAAGACCCGCTGCGAACGTAGGCATCATCGGAAGGTAAGATTGCATAACCAAGCGTTACGGATAATTCATTGGATGCGGCGCTTTCCATACCCGTGCTGTTAAGGGCTTTTATCGCAAAATAATACGTTGTCCCGCTGGAAAGGTCCGTGACCGTATACTGGTTGTTACCGCTGACTGCCGATATATCCACGGTTTTCGTATAACTGCCGGGCGCTGTACCATAATAAATGCGGTAGCCGGTAGCTCCGGCGCTGGCGTTCCATTTCAGCGTAGCTGAACCGGGTCCTGGCAAGGCTGCGATCAATTGAGGCGCCGCTGGCGGCGTCGTTGACCCTGTACTCAGCTTAGCCAGGAACGTTTTTCCAATCGCTCCTGCCGTATTCACTTCCAATATCGTAGTCGGAGAAAACTGTTTCACTGTAACGCCTGGATCAAGCAGCAGCGCGCCGGTTGTTGCACGGTGAAGTTCGACTTCAATGGTGCCACCGTTTGCTTTTGTCGGGTCTGAAACCCCGATTTGCAGCTCATTTCCGTTCTCGGCAATGGTGACGGATGCTTTCTTATTACTTGTCAAGTAATCTGCTCCGTTCACTTGAACGGTTTCAATCGAATCCGTCCAAAAGTTTGCTCCGACCGCCATTTGATCCGTGGTATCCATGACCGCCTGTACGTTTCCTGTGTTTTTCAATACGGTGAAGCCAGGGTCTGCCGCATAGTCTTCTGCCTCAGTCGTCGACGCTCCCGGATAAACGGCATAAGCATAGGAGGCTTGCACCGGATCGACGCCGTGATTCAGCGCGAGGCTTGCGTATTGTGCGGATACCATCTTATCGCTTCCATCGGTGTTTATATCCTTCCAGGATCCGGAACGCGTTTCACGTAGACCACGAACTGTCGCTCCTCCAGGGAATACGTATGCGATATCCGATCCCGGTACGCTGCCAGACAGATGCGCCCACTGTACGCCTGTCATCGTTTCCGTCCACCCGGTCGTTGAAGGCTTAGCCGTTCCATCCACCGTCAACGTATTTGACCCGCTCTCATTCAGCTTCCGATTTTCAACGATCGTCTCTACAGCGCGACCTCCAGTACTCGAAATGTCGGATCCGAGCGCTATATATTTATCGCCGAATAGAAACCATGACTTTTTGCCTGATAACGGAGTACCCGTATTTTTCGACATCGAAAATTCCATACCTACCGTTCCGTAAGGGCCATCAATCGATGAGCCTCCTACCCAATTCGACGTATTGAATTTAAAGCTGAAAGAGCCCACGCTGCTTGTAGAGCCGTCCGTAGTCGTTCCCGGCAATCTCACCGGATTGATCGTTGGCCAATAGGCTCCTGAAAACTGCGTCTGATCCGTGTTGTACAAATATGCGGCACCTGCGCCTTGCCACCATGGCTTGGAATTTTCGCCGTTACCATATTCAAAAGCAGAAATGCGCGTTGAGAACAAACCAAGCGCCAGTCCGAATTCAGGCCTTAAGTGTACGGCGCGATCCATACCAGCGAATATATGCGTATCGATCATATCGCCAGCGGGTTCAACGGATGGATCGCCCATCAATGCTTTTATTTTGCCGATACTGAAGATGGACAGCCCCTCCGTATAACTCGGAAACGTTGTATCCGACATCATTTGGCCTTTAGCAATTTGGCGTACCGTCGCAGCATCCCGAGCGTTCAGGCCGTCGGCCAGCATGACGAGTGAAGCCAAGATTTTCCGTCCCGCCTGATGATCCTGTGATGCTTCGCGCGATATCGCACGTCCTCGTACCGTATCCATCATGGCGCCTTTATACAGAAAAGGGCGATACGCCTCTGTTACCCAACGAATGACATTAGCGATATTCGGGTCCGTAACGTCCCAACTCGAACCGCCAAGGAGGTACAGCAGCTTCGCAATGTCTTCGAGCAGAACGGCACCGTAGCTTCCTGTATACGCGACATAGTCATGTTGGATAAACGACCCATCCTCGTAAAACCCGTCCCTGCTCTGCACATACAACAACACCTGGCTGATCGCATCACGGCCTTGAGCCATCTTGGCATCCGTCTTATTCAGCACGCCGCGCAAAGAGACAATCAGCGCTTTATCAAGCCGATTTGCACCCGTTTCTTGGAGTGAAGGGGAATTTGTACGATAGGTTGGATCCGGAACGAATTTGTCCAATGCCTTCGTGTAGTTTGTTTTTTGCGTTGCGGACATTTGATCATAAATTAAAATCATCGCATCCGTCAGGTTCATCGGCACGCCGATCTCCCAATCCCACCAATTGCCCGTTTCACCCTTCGTTTCGTTATATTTGTTAGCATACATCCAGTCCAGTCCACTCAGAATGTCAGCAGCTAGCTGCTCATTTCCTTTCAGGGATGATCCTGTTGTAGCATAGGCCAGTGCCATTTCCTTCAGCCTTACATAGTTGGATGAAATCGTACTGGAAACGCTCCAGTTCGCCAAATCACTCCACAAATAAGTTCGCCCGGTGTTTTTGTTCATCGATGCCCAGTACTTGTTCGCGTTTGTTTCGATTAGACTGATTTTCGCTGCAATTTCCGGGTCGGACGTATCAATTGCCGTCCCCCCAGTCAAATATACATGCCACCTCTCCCTCAGCAAATCGTACTCGTCTGCAGCGGTTGATGCTTGTACTGGTCCGGCAAACAACAAAATGGGATACAGCACTAAACTGGTAAGAAGAGAAACCACAGTGAATTTCCGCCAACGCAAGCTCATCACAATATCTCCTTCCAACTCTCAATTTAAACTACTGATTGATAACACCAGCATCCTTTGGTATGAATTCCGTCTGTTGCATCACCCCTTTCATGCGGCCATCCGCTATTCACAAGATCGAGAAAAAAGCCACGTTCAATCCCTCAGATAGCATGGTGGCGTCAAGACAACATTCTAAAAGAAAGAGGCAGATTGAATATGGCTCAGTATGAAAGGAAGAAAATTCGCAGCTTATTGTTAACTCTTTAGGAACTCTATTTTCAGGATGAAGAGAAATTGCGTGGAGGAGGTAGTGAATCAGAACTCTACCCTATTGATATACTATCGATGAAGCTGAGCGACCGGCTTATGTATCGGTAATTCCGCGATAAGTCCGTCGCTCTGGCGGATCCATGTCTCGAACTGTCGTTCGCCCGCCTTTAATCGAATGACTCTTGCTCCCGTCGGAAACTTATCTTTACGTATACCGTCTACATAACTAACGTAACGAGTAGACCTCCCGTAGCAAAGACGTATGCCGTGCAGTGTCCCGCAATAATCGTTTGAGTGGTCATGTCCGACGAACGTGCCCATCACATCGCCCATCTCTACCATGGCGGCAAACAAGCCTGAATTTACCTTCGGCGAGCTGATCCATTCGCTGCAATGGCCCTCACACACTTTCGTCTTCCATACCTCATCGTATTCGGGCAGCGGAATATGGAAAAAAGCCAGTGCGGGCAAAGGCGCCCCGCCATTTTGCTCGGCCAATTGCCGTGATTCGGATACATACCATTCGATTTGATCTCGGCGTATCCAGTCGTATCCGCCCACCGCTTCAATCGGTGAGTAATCGCCGCTATCGAGGAAAAACAACGAGACCGCTGGCTTCTCCGCCCGATCGTTAATCGTCAGCACGTAGTTTCCCGCTCCGCTAACCCCCGGAGGATCCGGTTGGGCTACGCAATATTCATGCAGGAGCTGCTCCTCATGCATTCTCTTTCGTGGCAAGCTCCCTTCCGAGTCATGATTGCCAAACACAGCCGCCCATGCTACGCGGTTTTCTTCAGCGACAGCGACCGCGCTTCGGAACGATTGAAGTGGATCTTTGCTTCTAGCACTTGCCGTTAAGTCGCCTGCAAACACAACAAGATCCGGCTGCTCAATCGCGATGATTCTCTCCATCGTCGCCTTCGTCATCGAGTCGAGAAGCGGCGTCTCCGGATCCAGGTCCTCAGCGTCAATAAACTCTACATCAGAAAATTGTACGATGACAAACGTTCCATCCTCACGAAACTTTAGCTTTTTCACCAAGGTATACCCGCCCCTTTGTCGCATATTCCTTCCAATACCATAACCCGATCAAAATGAATACAGCAGCGCACGCCAAATACATCGATGTCACGCCATACTGCAAACCGACCACCCAATAAATCAATGTCGGACCGATCGCCGCCCCTAAATCGGTAGATACGGAATAAGCGGTCATGACTGTAATAACGGATGTGCTCTTCGCAGCGTCAGAAGCCATAGCGTCCATGATCGTACCCAGCGCAGTGCTTGTAATCATGACGAAAATGACAATAACAATCCAAATACCGATCGGCAGCTGCCACGGAAGTAATGCGTAACCGGCTGCCGCACCCGCCAACGAAAGCATAAATAAAGGCAGCCTTCCTCCCGGTCCATCCGTACGCTGTCCGAACCATCGAGCCAAGAACGGCTCCCAAGTACAGCGCAGCGCTGTCAATACGCCGCCTAACGCCGTACTGCCAATGATCAATCCGAACCATGGTATCCCCGTTGGATAACTCGTATCGATAAGATACGTGAGTGTCGCGCCGAACACGGCGTGCAGTAATGATATAATTAATCCGCTTAGAACGATTTTCTTCACCTGCAGCGACCACACCGTATTTATGTTACTACGTGTTAGTTCCATTTGATGTGTCCCGGAAGCTTTCCCTTGGTTTATGGATCCCGCGATCAACGGAAGTCCGACCAAGGCCATCATGCCAAACCATATCGAGACAGACCGTAACCCGAAGAAGGGCACAAGCAACCCTCCGAACAGTACGCCTACCAAGCTGCCAAGGCGCCACAACCCGTTATACGTTCCCATTAAGCGCCCTCGATTCGTATCGTCGGAGTAGCGAATGACGGTCAAATACCCGCCCATTCGCATCAAGGACCATGCAATCCCCCACACCGCTCGCAAAGCTATCCAAAGAACGAATCCTTTGAAGATGCCGTATCCTACTGTGGTAAGCGCCGCTAACAAAACGGAGATGAACAGACCGGTTCGAAGCGACATCCGATGATACAGCCAGCCAATTACAGGATTCAGGGGCAGCCTTACCAGTCGATTTACAGACAACAGTACGCCTACCTGCCAAAGCGCGTCCAGTCCCGCTTCCTTCCAATACACTGGGAGGACAATGTACAGCATGGAATCGCCGAAGAGGGTTAGCGCGGTTACGATGCCGACAATCCTAATCTGGCGCTGTTCAATTGCGTTGCTGCTGTCACTCGTCATAGGTCGACGATCAGACCATCGTATGCCACCTTAATACCCGCGGGTTCGAAAGCGCGTTCAAAATCATCATGCAGAAATCCGGAGTTATGTGTAAAATGAGTTACATATACAAGACCGTTACTCCCAAGCGTACCTTCTTCCCGCCACACGCGCTGAACCTCAAGCACAGTTTCAATCCCCATATGGTTTGGATTTCGATCATTGTTCGTAAAGCTATGCGTGCAATCGATTATCGCCATATCGATCACTTTGCCCTGAAGCCATTTCCAAGTATCCTCATGCAGCCATCCGGTGTCATTGCCGTAAAACAGCGTTTTGCCCCCTTTTTCTATGTAAAACAGCAAACAAGTTTCCATTGGGTCATGATTCGCAAGCAAAGGGGTGACTTGTGTGTCGCTGAGTGAAATCGTCTCGAACGGGCGCAATAAGTGGAACGCGAACCTGCCTCCAGCGTCCGGCCCAAGTGCGGCTATAGTCTGGTTAATGGCCGAATCGTTGCCGTAAATATGTAAGGGGTGATCGATACCGTGCGCAAATCCTTCAATACGGTTGTATAGATCCGATGGCTGAAAATGATCGTAATGCGTATGCGTGAACAATAGATGCTCAACCCCGCCCAAGTCGATCCGATCACGGAGCGCCTGCATATGCGAATCTGCGGAATAGTCAACCTTGATAACGCCATCAATCAATACAGAGCTTCTCGTTCGAATGTTTTTTCCTGCGAGCGACCTCGCGTTGCAGCAGGCGTCACAGCGGCAGAACGGGTTTGGAAATCCTTCCGCTGCAGCCGTTCCAAGAAAGTGGATTTTCATTGGTTTCTCCTCCTTTTTAGAAGCGATCGTTTATTTTCTTGACCCTTGATTAATACAGATAATACCACATATATACAATCAATCACATACAATTATTTATGATTTATAATCTATTTTCTTACGAAATCTGTTGACCGATCATACCTGTCCCATTAACACATAAACACACACAAACACAACCTCTTATAACCAAAAAACCGAGTATAAACATAAAATAAACGATCCCTGGTTCGTAAAAAACCAAAAATCGTTCATATGGATTCTATTATTTATAGACGATTTCGATGCCGCTTTTGCTAAATGTATCAACGATATCCCGGTCGATTTTGGAATCCGTCACAAATCGTTCGACCTCGGTGACTCCGCATACTTTGATAAATGAATTTTGTCCGAACTTGCTGCTGTCTGCGAGGGCGATGCAGCGCTTCGCGTTCGCGTGCATTATTTTTTTCACTTGGACTTCGCCGATTGCGTTATCGGTAATTCCTGCTTCCAACGTAACCCCGCTCATACTCATAAAGAACAAATCCGCATGAAAGCGGGAAGTAAACTCTTCTGCCAGATCGCCGATGATGCTTTGCTCTTGATGACGAATGACGCCCCCGGTCATAATCACCGTATAACCTGGCATCGAAACGAGTTCGTTCACGATCGAAAGCGAATTCGTAATAACGGTTAATCGGTCGAACTTGGCCTTCAACGCCTTAGCAATCTGAGTGTTCGTCGTACTTGGGTCAAGCGCGATGGACATCCCTTCGGTCACATAACGAACCGCGATTTGAGAAAGCTCGGTCTTCTCTTCCATATATATAGATTCGCGGATCGGCAGCGGGATTTCCCGGCTATAGTCGGGCTCCTTCAGAATCGCCCCGCCGTGCACCCGCCGCAGGTAACCTTCACTTTCTAAGTATTCGAGGTCACGTCTGATCGTCTCGAACGAAACCCCGAAATGCTCGATGAGCTCTGACGCTCGGATCGATTTGTCCTGATTCAGTTTCTGAATAATAATTTGATGCCGCTGCTCAGCAAACAACCACTCCACTCCTTACTTGCCTAGACTTCTTAATTAGAAGTTTACCATAAAAGCATTCAATCCTCCTGTTCAACCGTTTCGGGAGTTATTGTGGTGTTACCGCGTTATTTTACAAATAGCTTCATCAACTGTATGTAAATCGGATGTATCATGTAGCCAGTCGGGTTAACGGAATATCGTGTAGCCGTGTCTAGCTGCCGGATTCTGCCGTATATCTTCGCTGTATCGAAATGACGATATCCCGTTTGAATTGCCGCTGCGATGGTTTTTTCAAAGACAGCTGAAGATCCATATTTTCCCTTGTAGATGAAATGCCTACTATTTCGATTCATGTTTAAATTATAGCTGCGAAAAAATTAAAAAAGCCGCGATATTCCGCATGCTATGTCAAACATAAACTCCGATATATTCACACGTGCTCAACTAGAGCCTGTTAAAAAAATCGATGTCACATTCCTGTAAGAATCAACAGTCATTCAGCTTATATCGCCGTGTGCCCCTTTTTTTCCGTAAAAAAGTACAGTAATGCCAAGATCGGAAAAAGAACGCCAACCCACATCGCCGCTTTCCAGCCGCCCATGGCGTAAGCCCAACCTCCGACTGCAGAGCCTATGGCTCCACCCGCAAAAAAGATCGCCATATACATGCCGTTCAGCCGGCTGCGCACCTCATCTCCCAAAGCGAAGATCGCTCGCTGTCCCAACACCATATTGGCTGAAACGCCCATGTCTAGAAGGATGGCAGCAATGACCAGGATAACGATAGAGAATATAGAACCTCCAGGAAACATAATCGGCAAAAGCCCCGACAGTATCACCAGCACGATGGACAATCCGGTTGCCGAACGTATCAGACCTTTATCTGCAAAGCGGCCAGCTATAGGCGCTACCGCCGCGCCGGAAACCCCTGCCAAAGCGAACAGCGCTACGCCTGTTGATGAAAAATGAAACACCGGACTCGTTAAAACGAGCGGAACCGTTGTCCAGAACAGACTAAACATGCCGAACAAAAACGCGTGATACAGTGCGCGGCGCCGCAGAATCGGCGTTGTCTTGAGCAAATGCAGCATGGATGAGATGATTACCGGATATTTATCCTTAGTTTGCGGCTGCCTTGCCGGAAGGACTTTTGCCAATACAAAAGCCAGTACCAAGAGCATAGCGGAGGAAATAATAAAAATGGCGTGCCAGCCAAAATATTTATCCACCATACTTGATACCGGACGGGCCAACATGATTCCCAAAAACAGACCGCTCATTACGTTGCCTACATTACGTCCGCGCGTCTCCTCAGGAGAAAGATGCGCCGCATAGGGAATCAGGATCTGGGCCGCGACGGCCCCCACGCCTATAAACAAGGAGGCGGCAAGAAACAGCGCCGCGTTCTGTGCCTCAGCGGCGATGATTAATACAATGGACGTCAGAATCAACAGCGTAACCACCAGTTTGCGGTTTTCGAGCAAGTCTCCCAAAGGGACGATAAATAACAAGCCGATCCCGTAGCCGATTTGAGTCAGCGTGACGATCAAACCTGAGGCTTCCGAAGATAACCCTATTGCCGAGCTGATCGATTCAATTAAAGGTTGTGTATAATAAAGATTTGCAACGATCAACCCACAGGCAACAGCAAGAATCAATGTGATCCATGTAGAAACGGATTTCTCCAATCTTTCCTTTGCGTTTTCATTCATGTTAAGACTCCTTTTTTTATGAACTATTGCATTACAATACAGGAATGATCATTCCGGTTTGATGAAAAAAAAATAGATTTACAGCATCTCGAAGACCGCATTCATCATACCGTGGACTTTATTAATATCCCTCTGGACCCTGGCCATTACGTTGATGCTATGGTTGAGATTCAGCAGAAGGTACGAGAACATTTTAATATCTTTCTCCGGGGCTATCTCTCCCGTTTCTTGCCCTTTCTTTAACGTCTCATAAAACAGCTGCTCCAATTCCGTAAACCTTTGGCGAATCATATTCTGCAAGGGCTCATCCACCGTATCCAAACCAACAGAAGCATTCGTAATCAGACATCCATTGGGGAGAGCTTCGCCGTGCGTGGCAAAAGCGTTCATGATATGCAGCTCGAAATACTGGCGGATCCCCGCGATCGCAGAAGTTGCATGTATCATCTGATCGCGTTTTTTTTGCGACATTTTTTTATAATATTGGATGGCCTCGTAATACAGCGTCTGTTTATCCTGAAACGTTTCGTACATACTGGATCTGCTCAACTCCATGGATTCCAGTAAATCCGGTATGCTTGTAGCTTCATATCCTTTTTCCCAAAATACGATCATGGCCTTGCGCAGTACTTGCTCCCGGTCAAATTCCTTGGTCCGTCCCATTGATACCCCCTCCTTTTCTACATGAGTATAAACAAACTGGAACGAGTAGTCCAGTATTTTTTCAAGCAGCAGAAGACGATTCAAAAATGATACGGACGAGTATATTAAATGACCCTCACATCGGCCTGGGGTTCCAAAAATAATGAAGAGAAACGTCAACCTTCCCATGACCTTCCTCCTCATTCGTTCATTTAAATAGATTTTCGATAACCCCAAAATCGAAGTCGTTCACGATTTTATACTCCCTGTTGTACCTTTTATGATTGCTCGAACCGTTATAGATTCGCACGTGGTCTGAACTAAAGAAGTATACGGCAAAGGTTGGGCCGTTACGGCCCTGGAACCAAACTTCATATTCATCGTCACCGTGATCCACTCTGCTGGTTTTACGCAGTTTGACTTCGGAAAAGGTGTTCATGATGCGCTCGATCTCTGCGGGATCTGTAATTTCTATCACTTGCTCGTTCGGACGGAACCGATTTTTCCCGACGCTCATATGGCTAATAGTCCCAGGTTCATTCAACTGATCGAGGACTATCTCCTTAAACGATGTTCTGTTTTGAAACGCCGAATATATCATCGCGCTGATTAGAATCAAAACGCAAATTGCCAGAAAGACATACCATGTGCGTTTATTCAGCCGCCATCTCCTCCCTCGTGTCGAAATAAAGCGTCCACTTTGATTATAACATCAATCACAGCCCAGAATTATCCAATATCCAAAGTGTGGCTATATTTTCACCTTGTACCAGCCAGCTTCTCCTAAGAAATCAGACCTTGTCAATCCACCTTCACCTAACAAGCATCGGTAGTTCGTTACCGTTCCATCATGAGTTATGATAAAGACCCTCTTTACACGCAGCGCTTTAATCCACCTTATCAATCTCAATCCAAGTGGTGCGAATGCGGATTCAGACAACGTATTAATTCCCGTTTTCCATAACTCCGGATGATCCTTTTCCAATACAATATAGTCTGAATGGTCGGTTACGATCATACCAAGTGGATAGTGGATATCACATTTCAACATAAAGGCTTCGGGGTTTGAGGGCATCGGAAACATTCGTGGTCCAACGAGTGGGGTCACGTATTTCTTCGCCGAGTTCAATCCACATGTAACTATATTGGTGGTCTCAATTGTTCTTAATGTTGGGCTGGAGATAAACACATCCTCTTGATGAAATGAGAATTCTGACCTCAGTTTAGCTACCTGCTCGCGCCCCTTTTCGGTCAACCGGGGATTCACTGTATTCAGTCTGTCAGGGATGTCTGTATTATGTAAGCCTTGCCCATGACGAATAAAAATGATGTCCAATATTCCACACCCCTTTCAGTTATGAAGTGTTTATCAAACATCTAACCATACTTGTCCCGTCTTTTCCTCGCTTTTATAAATTACTGGAATTTGTCGATCAACGAAATTCCTTTTAGAATCCGCATCCTACTATCACTTAAAAAATCACGGGTCCAACCATCTGCTTGACTTAGATCCCAACTCCGGTGCATACCGACAACCACGATAATTTCACGCAGTCTCAGGAAGAGCTTCAGCTGATCCTTTCAGCCGTCAGGCATTTGACGGCCATCCTCTGTATAGCCCCGCTCGAAATGTTTCATGAAAAGTTCGTACTGCCGCTTACGCTCTGCCTTCGAATCTTCCCCGAATACGTAGAGCAAATAATAAAGCTGGATGGCAATGTCTTCGACATACCAACTGTACTGGCATTCATCGAAGTCAAAGAGCGTTATTTCCCCTGATTCATCAACCATGAAATTTCCTACATTGATATCTCCGTGTATCAAACCGAAATTATCAGTAGTAACACGGAGACTGGACAAATGTCTTTTAAGTTCATCAAGTGCATGAAGAATTGGTAGATGCTCTGCAGGTATATAATGTTTGGCCCGTAATAGGTATTCATTGCATTCCCATGTGTGTCTATTTGCCTTTTGTTTGTAACGCTTCGACAGTTCATGGAGACGGCCAGTCAGGCGTCCGCATTGCTCGTAGAGTACTGGATTATCCAGGCATTCTGGGTATCCGATTTTACGACCAGGCGCATATCTGAATGAGGTCACGTAGAAATCAATATGATTTCCTTGGATTCGTTCAAAGTCCTTTCCTTTAATCGAAGATACCGAGTCTGAAACTGCTAGACCATTCTCTGATAGATAACGAATCCATTCTATTTCAGCTGCAAGTCCTTCATCTGTGCGATGAGTGCTCGGTGTGAAACGGAGGATATATTTCATATGATTGCGATTGTAGGAATATACAAAATTTTGAAATCCTCCAATAAAAGTCAGCTCCTTGGGGCTAACTCCGAACCGTGCTGCACCTTCAATGGCATGTTCATCCAAGAACATTAATTTTATGTTTTGGTCCATGCGCACTCCTTTCATACGAACCCCATTTCGAATCGCTTGGGTGAAACTTAACTCAACATTAGGAATGCAGGATATCCCATATAACGGGTCCTAGTAAGATTATACATTTTAAAGGACCTCCCCCTTTTCCTCATACCAGCGGATCATTCTCCATTTGTCGTCTACTCTTTTCCACACTTCGAGTGAAATGGCTCGTACGATTTTAGTATCGTTTAGGTGCGTGACTTCATATGAAACTGCGGCCTGATCCTCAGATTGGGGAAGGATTTTCAGTCCCGAAAAAATAAACTTAATGTTTTTGCCTTTGTAATAACGTGCAGCATCTTCATTTCCTTTTTTAATTTGCTCGGCATTGTACATCTCCATTGTTCCCGTTGAAGGCATGTACAGGATGCCTTGAAATTCATCTGAATATAGCGTGTTCATTTCCTCGAATTCACCGTTTCTAAAATCATTGTGTAATTCCCCAAGCCGGTATATTTGAGAAGAGAGTTCTGATTCTATACTCATTATATGTTTCTCCTTTATGAATTTTAAAGATCCTTACTGGCATACTTACTTCAGGTGAGTATATACCGTTACTACCGATTTCATCACTAAATTAACGTTAATATATTACAAGCATAGCATAACATGGATTATACAAGTTTTATCCAGCATGAAAAACAAACCTATAAAGTCTTATGTTTTGCTGGGAAAACCATGTTTCTTCGAACTCCACGCAATAGTCAATGCAATGATCAGCAGAATCAACAGCACTCCCGGAAACGACTTGACTCCAATAAACTCCAACAAAGCACCCCCGACAATCCCGCCACCGGCGATGGCCAGATTCCAGACTGTAGTATTGATTGGCATTACGATGTCCACGCCTTCTTCACCACTTGCATCGGCAAGCGCTGTTTGCAGTATGGTTGCGGCACCGCCGAAGGTAAATCCCCATAATGCCACGACCGCATAAACGACGAACGCCGATGTGACGCCCATCCCTAGTGCTGCGGCTGCCAGCAGGAAGCCCAACAGACTAAGTAGTACAAGCAGGCGCAGGTGTCGATCTATCAACAGACCCACAATCCAGATCGAGATCAGTGCGAACGCTCCAAATACAAGCAAGACCAGATCAACACGCTCAACCAGTCCCAAAGGCTCAAGAAACGGCGCGATATACGTATATAAAATATTGTGTGCCAGCATCCACGTCAGTACCACCATAAGAATCGGACGGATGCCGGGCATAACAAACACTTGACGGATCGTCATACGTTGATTTCCAGGCTGTCCGGGATAGTCCGGCACCTGCCACAGAACCCATCCAATTAATGCGAGAGTCAGAAGTGACATGAGTCCGAATACAAGTCGCCAACCGATCAGATCACCGAGCAAGGTGCCAACCGGCACGCCTAGCGTAAGAGCAATCGGAGTACCAACCATCGCAACTGCCAAGGCACGACCTCTTAAAGCATCCGGAACCATACGACGTGCGTATCCGGGAATCATCCCCCATGCGGCACCGGCAGATACACCTGCGAAAAATCGCGCGACCAGCGTTAATGCATAGCTGCTTGACAGTGCGGTAATCGAGTTGAAGATGAAAAAACCTACAATAATAGCTAACAGAAGCGGACGTCGCCTCATCCCACCGGTAAACATAGCAAACGGAATTGCCGCCACAATGGAACCCAAAGCATAGGAAGTTACGAGCTGTCCGGCCATTCCTGTTGTAATATTCAAACCTCCCGAGATATGCGGTAGTAAACCGGCTGGAATGGTTTCTGTAAAGATACAAATAAAACCTGTCATCGCAAGCGCGAGCAGTGCTAACCAAGGAAGTCTGGCAGGCGTAATTACCGTTTGTGCCGTACTCGTGGAAGATGATAATTGAGACAAAATATTTTCCCCCTCATGATAAATTCAATTATGGATCGATCATTCCATATATTAAATTCACCCTTCTCCCTTGTCAAGGACTTCTGGATCGATTAGTATAAAAGTAATAAAGGAGGGGCATTTATATGGCACGAACGGGACGACCACGAGCTTTTAATCGTGACGAGGCAGTTGCTGCCGCCATGCTTCTGTTCTGGGAACACGGCTATGAATCCACTTCGCTTGCTCAGTTACGTGCTGCCATGGGCGATATATCTGCAGCGAGTTTCTATGCCGCTTTCGAATCAAAAGAATCTCTATTCCGAGAAGTAATGGATGAATATATCTCGAGGTATGGACAAGTTTCTGAAAGTTTCAGGGATACAAGTGTGACATCAAGAACGGCCATCGAACAAGGACTACGACGATCGGCTCAAATGCAGACAGAAGGCTCCCACCCTCTAGGTTGTCTGTTGATTTTGTCCGCTGTGAATTGTTCACCCGAGCAACAACACATCCGAGAGATGCTTGCCAAGGAACGAGCTAGGGTCCACAGTTGGCTAAAAGGCTGTATAGAGCGGGCCGTAGCCAATAAAGAGTTGCCGGATTCAACGGATATCCCCATGCTGGTAACCTTATTCGAAACATTTCTGCAAGGAATGTCGACGCAAGCACGAGACGGTGTTTCATACGAAGCCCTGGATGCCGCCATTACTCAACTGATGAGCATATGGGATTCATTATCGACGAAGTTAGGCTAACGCGACCATCATTAAGCCATAAAGTAAAATAAACAAAAAACCTGCTAGCCATGGCTAGCAGGTTTTGCTCTAACAATACTTCCCCTATTACTGAATACCCGGTCTGCTTTCTAGTATGTATCGCATCGGGTTCCGCAGGTACTTACCAGTGACTCCTTCGAGCCTTCGAGCAGCGTAATCAGTTTTTGCAGGAGAACAGGCTCTTCCTTTTGGAACTCATCGAACCGGAGCCTCAGCCGTTCAAACATTTCTTTATCTTCGCGAATTTCATGACGAATATACTGATCTCTCAGCTTCATCGCCCTTTTGGTGATATCCTTGTAGCCAGCCACAAGCTCTTCATCATACGGGATGATCCCCTCATCAACCAAGTATCCAATCCGTTCGCTCATCATCTTTTTGTGCTCCCAGAGCACATGAAGGTGTCTTACATCGTTACGGTCACCGAGCCGGGAATCGTTACCCTCTACGGCATCAAAGTACAGTTGCAAATAGTCGTAGACCTTAATTCCAAAAGCTTCCTCGTTGTCCGAATTGTAATTGATCCGGTTGAGATGAGTTTCTCCGTTTAAATAATCGCGCAGCTGATCAATCGCGGCCGTTTTATCAAAAGGATATGGAGAATGCGGCTCATATTTATAAAAGTACGTATGATGGTCGGCCGTGAGCCTCTCCTTTAGAAGATGCCTCATGGACTGAACGGCGTCCTGGAACTCCCGGAACGGGATCTGCAAATTGCGGTAAACTCCCGTATGATCGAACATCGACGCATAGAAGACACTTTCGTCCCAATCGAAACCATATAGAAAAAGATGATGTGGGAACGGCTCCTTCTGATAGGAGGCCGCCGGCGATAGCCTGGCTTCGTCCAAAAACACAACGCAATAATAGCCGTTTTGGATCTGATCCGCGAAAAATTTCGGCCAGGCGTCCAATGCCAAACTCTCCAGAATCGTATAATTGACCGAGCAGGTGAGAAGAAACGGGTTGTTGAAATTCAGTTCGTTGGGCTTGCCCCGAAAAAAATCGACATAATACTGCCTGCCGTCCTCCAGAAAGTTTTTTTTGCAAAACATCTGGATAAAATTGCTGTAATACCAAGGCATCGTTTCTTCGTGGATGCTGGTGATCGAGAGTGTGTAAGCCCACCGCAAAAATCCTTTAAGCGGCGGATTCACCACCGGAAGCTGAAACGCGTTCATCTGATTCTCCCCTTTCTGACAAGTGATCCGGAATCCTGACCAGCAGTGTTCGGTGCGATTGAGCCCGGGCGCATCTACTCTCATTCCTCATGCAAGGATGCAAGCTTGGCATTCATTCAGACCCACCAAACTGCTGGCTTAACTGCTCGCGCTGCTGTATCCTTTTACGGCTTGTTTCCAGAGCAGCCGTACAGCTGCGAAGAGCAGAAGTGAAGCGGCCAGCGCCAGTCCCACATGCAGCCAGTTGAGCTGCTCAAGCAGAAACATCGGTCCGAAATTGGTAATGAGGAATAGAGGAATAACAAAGGTTCCGATCCGCCGGACCCAGGTCGGGTAAATAGCCATAGGGAAATTGTTGGCGTCCCAAATGGAATGGGCGATCTCGGATACGGAGCCCGTCTGGACGAACCAGAATGACAGCAGCGCCGGGATAATCATCAGGCAGTATGTGATGATAACAGAGGCGAGCAGCAGCAGGGCAAACCCCGCGAGCTGCAGGAACGTCAGCGGAATATCCATGGCATGCCAGCCGATACCGACCATGACGAACCCAACCAGAATATCGGGGATCGGCAGCGCCAAATCGACGTAACGCAAGGAAGCCATGAACTGAAGAGATACCGGCTTCGTCAGCATTAAATCAAGCGAACCGTCCTTAATATATTCGGGAATTTTCATGAAATTTGTAAAAAACAGGCCTACATAAATTCCGGTCACCACCGTATGCATGCCTATAAATAGAAGCAGCCCTTCGGGCGGTATGCCATCTACATGAAGATCGGTGCGGAACACGACGAGCACATATAACAGCTTGGCGAGCAGGTAGACGGATTCGACCAGCAGGCTCATCATAAAATTGCCCCGAAACTCCATTTGAGCGATGAGGCAATTTTTGATGAATAAACCGTACAGCCGCATGTATTTCTTCGCGTTTTTAAACATACGCAACGTCCGTTACCCCCCTACTGCCGAATATTTCTTCATGGAAATGCGCCAAGTCAGACGGGATAACCAGAAGAACAGCAGAATCCACCCACACTGGATTAGCAGCCCTTGGTACATAGCCGCCGCTTCCGCTTTGCCGCTGAGGATATTGACCGGAAAATAAATCGTATATGGGAATGGCGTGTACTGAAGTGCCTTCACAATCGACTCCCCGAAAATCTCGAGCGGAAACATGCCTCCGCTCAAAATATTGACGAGCAGACTTGTAATGACAAAAAAATACGAGATCTCATGCAGATAAAAAGCACTCGCACAGATGCAGTAGGCGATCAGGAAATTGAGCAAAAGCGCCCCCGATAGCGTGACCGCGAACAGGATCAGGCGTATAGCCTGGAGCTCGAGCACGCCACCAGCAGATGCGAAACCAATAATCCCGATGAGCAGTAAAGCTGTAATCCCGTAATAGATCGCCTTCTGGCCGAAAAAAGATACCAGCCGATACCCGAAATAGCTGATCGGTTTGATCAAATACTTGTTAAGACCACCGTTTTTGATATCGTCGGCAATCTGGTGCTCGAACTGGGTAGCGATCAGCTTGGACACCAATCCAGCCAAGATCGTATACAATATAATTTGACCGTACGAATACGAGAACAGCGCATCCTGACCGGAATGCCGGTACACCGCCGTCCAGATGAAATACTGGACAACAATCGGAAACGTGGCCCCCAGAAGACCAAGAAAGAAGTGAAAACGGTATTCCATCGAATGCTGGACGCCCATTGAAAAAACAGCCCTATACAATTTGCCTCTGTTCATCCGACGGATTCCTTGCGGTAGAGCATCGAAATACTCTCCTCGATCGCCACGTCCTCTATTGTCCAGTCCACGATCGGAAACGAATCGAGCACGGCACGCGACACTTCCTTCAAGCGGTACTTAGGCAGCTCCAAAACTGCGTTGTAGTCGTCTGCGCTGACGATTTTTCCGAATTTGGCCAACCGCTGCTCGGCAACGGGTTCGGAGAATTGCAGCCTTATCACTTTGTTCTCGCCAAAAAGATCGTTGATTTTATGAAGATCACCGTCATACAGAATACTGCCTTCATTAATGATGATCGTCCGCTTACACAGATCCTCCACATCCTTCATGTAGTGGCTCGTCAGCAGAATTGTCGCGCCGAATTGTTCATTGTAGTATTTCAGAAACTCCCTGACCTTCTTCTGGGAAGGGAAATCGAGGCCGATCGTCGGCTCATCGAGATAAAGCAGCTTAGGGCGGTGGATTAGAGCGGCGATGAGCTCCATTTTCATCCGCTCCCCCAGGGACAACCGACGCACCTGCACGTCCAAAAGGTCCTGCACATCAAGCATTTCCGATAACTCGGCAAGACTCCGGCGGTAGAGATCATCGTCCACGTCATAAATACATTTGTTCAAATAAATCGACTCGCTGGCGGGAAGGTCCCACCAAAGCTGGTTTTTCTGACCCATCACGATGGAGAAAAGCCGCTTGAACTCATTCTTTCGCTCCCACGGCACATAGCCGAGTACATCGGCCTCTCCGCTCGTGGGATATAGAATGCCCGATAACATCTTGAGCGTCGTAGTCTTACCCGCCCCGTTAGGCCCAAGAAAACCAACACACTCGCCGGGACCGATATCGAAGGAAACGGATTTAACCGCTTCCTTCACCAGTGACTTGCGAGCAAACAAGTTTTTCAATGAATTTTTGAGTCCGGCTTCTTTCCGGTAATACACAAACGATTTGTGCAGCTCCCGTACACGGATATAGTCCATCTCCGCTCCTCCCAAACGTATGCCTGATCTGCCTGAATGAACGGCATAAAGTTTAAACGCTTAAACTCCATTGTTATAAAGCAGCACACATTTCGAGCAAATCGGCATCAAACCGCAGGCCAGAACCTCGCGCTGTTTCCGAAGATCTTCGCCGTGGAAAATATCCGCCACGCTATCTTCATACAAATTGCCGACACTGAATTCCGGGAAAAATTTGCACGGATTCACTTTGCCGTCCGGCATCACGTCCATCCGGTTCGAGATCGAGAAGCACTTCGTCCGGTTCATGGCCGGCTTCTCGCTTCCACGGATAAACCCTTCCACCTCTTCGGGCTCCAGCGCGGGCTGATATCGGATACGTACATTCCATACGCGTGAATTGACGCGTTTCAGCTCTTCGATCAATGTATCGAAATGCTCCGGCGATATGTGAAATGTGAAGGAGTGCCAGCTGTTCTTATGATCGTCCGCAAAGCGGGAAGCAAGGTGAGGGAAATGGGCATCAAAATAGGTATCCATTTTCTCCGCCGTACCGGAAGGGATGTACCAAGGGAAGCAGAAGTACACGGAATCTACGCCCATCTCTTCAAAGTATTCCATAAAGCTGTAAAGCTTGCCGACCATCTGGTCATTTACTGTCAGAGCTACAGATACTTTGCCTTTATACAAGCCCTGCTTTTGCAGATCCAGCAGGAGCTGTATGGCGTGGATCACTTTCTTGAATGTGCCTTTGCCTCTTATTGCGTCATTCTCTTTCTCGAAGCCTTCCAGGCTGACCAGCATGACCAGATTTTCCGACATTTTCAGAATAGAATCCAGCTTCTGTTCAATGAGAATCGCATTCGTACAAATGGTCGTATACCGGTCTTCTTTGGCCAGCAGCTCCGCCAGTTCATCGAACTTGGAGTAGAACAACGGCTCCCCGCCCCACAGGAACACGCGCGATTTGCGTTCTCTCGTTTCGGCAAGTAGCTTCTCCACGACAGGAATCTCGATTTCGTCGTTCTTTACTTCTTTGGCAAAGCCGTGATGGAAGCCTTCCGGATTCCATTCGAAGCAATGCTTGCAGCGCAGATTGCATCCGTTATTGAGTTTGATCCCAATCTCATAAGGTACAGGGGCCGCATAAGTCGGGTCCTCTTTGAGCTTCCTTCCCGTTTCCGCTAGCGGTACCAGGGTTCTTTTCATATTACGGAACGTCAGTTGGTCAAACGTAACTGCTGTTTTCGGCTGCATAGGTGTTCCTCCCAAAATGGTTGATTTTTGATCGCTGCTCCAACAAACGTCTGCAAATCTCCTCTAGCATAGGTTTCGAAAAATCCTGAGCTTTCCATTCCGCAAACCGGATACCGAAACCACAGGATTCCCAATAGGCTGAATTATGAAGCTCATGGTCGCCAAACGGTTCCAGCATGACAAAAGGGATTCCGAACGCCAGCGAGTCGTTCAGGGTCGCTCCCCCCGGCTTGCTGATGATTGCAACGCAATTTCGCATGAGGTCCGTGTAAGCAGAGTAATCCCCGAGTGGAAACTCCTGGAGAACGCCGTCTTCACGGACATAACGCACCATCGGCGGAAATGTGTGCCGCCCCTGCACATCCCTGCTCCACGGATCCCAGAAGGCCTCCGTTCCGAAGTAGCGCGTAACCCCGTCGTCCTCCTCCACCTCAGAGGGATCGTAAACGATCACATCAAGGCTGTATCCGAGCTTACGAAGTTCTGAGATCGTTGCGGCATAGGTCCCGATCCCCCAGCCGCCGCCATGGATCAGAATGCGTCCGGTACGCTGCGCGTAAGGCAGAGGCTCTGCTTCGTCCGAAGCAAGGTAACTGCCCGGCGACAGCTTTGAGTGCTCGTAGAACCAGATGTTGTCGTAGCCTAAATATAATTGCTTGTGTACCTTATAAGACGGCGTATCACTCGCATCCAACCGAATCAGCCGGATGTCCAGCGGGATGCCGGCAGCTGCCTTATAACGCTCCAGGATTGGCAGCCAGAAGCCGGTAAAGACGGCAAAGCGGGAGACACCGGCCTGTCTCCAGTCGTCCAGCATTCTCCGGACCGCTTCCTCATCCAGGGAAGAGTCAACGGGCTTGGCCAGCTTATGGCCCATACGGGCAACGGAGAAATCCGCATGGAATGCTTTTTTGGTAGAGCGTATCTTGTGCCGGACTTCCTCGTGATACAAGTTCTCCAGAACATGAACCTCTGTTCCGATACCTTTGCCTTGCAGGTACGTATGCAGATGCATAGCCGGAATGTATGCGCCAAGCGAATTGCCCGACGCCAGCAAGGTGACCGAAGATGAATACATGCGCAGCCTCCGAGTTCCAGATTTAGTTGTACACTTTAACGGATAAGTCGGCGAGCATCTGACGCAGGTTTTTGACCAATTCGCTGCGATGTTCGTCGTCACGTCCCAGCACGGCTGCATACAGCCGTCCCTTCGGCATACCCCGTTTGTTCTGTGTTCCTTCGGCGATACGGCGCCGTGTTAGAATCTCGTTCACCATGACGGTATTGGATGATAACGGAACGATCCCGTAATCCCCGGGTGCTGTCAACAGAAGACCGGATTCGCGCAGAGAATGCAGGAGTTTCCCGAATGTGAAGCCTTGCGGAAGACCGAGAGAAAAGAACGTAAGCCAGCCGATAAGGCCATATGGTTCCCACCATTTATCGAGATACGCGTTAATCAGTCCCATGGACTTGCGGGCGTTGATCTCCACAATGGATACGACTTCTCCGTCCTCCAGGATCATGGAGTCGAAGCAGACAAAGCCGTGGTAGCCGTCCTCGGCCAGCGCCCGGAGCGCTTTCTCTATCACCGTAAAATAGCCGGCGTTCTCCAGCATGTCGTTAAAATCTTCATCGGCTTGGATAGACCCGCTGTAATTTTGCTGGTGATTCATCATCCGCTGAACGGAGATGAACTCCTTCTCACCGTTCTCCTGGATAAACCAGTGAGAACTGAAGTCGGTCACTTTCGGCAGCAGGGGCTCTAGCAGAAACTGAACGCGCAATCCGCTGCCCTCCTGTTTATACAGGTGCTCCGCTATCCTTCGCTGCATGGCTTCGCTATCAATGAGCAGGTTACCCTTGCCCGAAACACCGAATGGATCTTTCAGCAAATACGATCCCCGCTTCAAAAGCGTAGTTCCAATCGCCTCTATTTCCGCAGCGCTGTTTGCCTCCATCCCGTAGCACTTCTCGCCGATGCTAGCCAGGAGTCTGCTCGAGTATATCTTGGAGTTAACACGTACAACCGTCTCCATGTCCGGTAAAGGATCAAACGGTCCTGCGGCACGGAGGTAAGTTTCCGTTTCTGCCGTAATAGCGTACGGTGATAGAATGTTGGTAGCGTTGGTGAACAACGCTTCATCCGGTGATTGTGTTTGGCGCAAACCGTTTGCGGCATATAAGGAAGAGATCGATCCCGGCAAGAGTGCACCCTCAGAATAACCGGCACCTGCCGTCTGCAGCACCCTGTTTGCCGTTATAGGATCTTGGGCTTGTTCGGCTGCAAGGCTGAACATGCACCGCTTGAAAACGTCTGATCCTGGTAAAGGCTTATGCTCATCGTTCAAATCATAGTGATAATGGGACTGAAAAGAAAAACCCAGCCCGTTCAGGTATTCGTGCAGCGCCGGATCAATTTTGCAACGACTGTAAAGGACATCGTCCGGTCCGCAAAATGGAAATAGCAGCTCGTCCATGCAGAGGACAATCGATTCCCGGTCCTTATCGGGCATAGCGGGCAGCCGGGCCAGATCCGGATCCCTCCAACGTGTTTCGGGATCGAAGGTACCCATCACGATTTTCGGAATCACGCCGGCATCATTGCTTGACATCTTCGTATAGGGGCTGCTCCTGCGATTGGCAGCTTTTCAGAAAAGTGATAAATGAGTCGATCGACTGGAGATGTTCGTAATCGAATTGGTCATAGTCAATGACCACGTTTAACTGTTCTTCGACTTTGAGCATAAACTGGATCATTTGCAGAGAATCCAGGCCTATATCGTTGTTTAGATCCGTATCGAGGGACAGGTTTTGGCGGAGTTCCGGTTGGTCTTCTTTGATAGAGCACAAAATGTCTACGATTTTACCGTACATGACTACACTCCTTTAGTGGGTTAATATACGAGGTACAACCGAATCTTTACATTTAGAAATTCCATTCGAACAAAAACTCCTAAAACATATTCCCTCCTTTTACCATAGTTACAATTATTATCTTCCTGGTGTTAAAATCTGTCAACAATAAATATAACAGGATTCGATAGAACGAAAATTGCCGAAAACTACGTCCAGATGGTATTAGAAAATTATAAGGATGGATCAGAGTCTCGATAACCGCGGCTTCATCTACGTAGATATTCTTGTTCACGACAAAAGGAGCTGTAACCTCTAAAGGTCACTAGCTCCTTGTATTCATGACTTGGTAATATGCTTGATGGTTCCTATGCGCACGATAACCAGCCTGGGACACTTCGTATAAGCTTCCACACTTCATTCGGTATGTCGATTTTCTGTTGATCCTTTTTTCTGCTGATCCTTTAACGAATGGGGCGTTCGGATATTCATCCTCGCTTATTATAACTGGAGAAACATCCCGTGGCAGACGGATGTACTAGATCTGAAGCCGCTGTGGTCCAGGCTTGAAGCATTAATCCGAAGTGGCTTCTTGTTCTTTTGGCAGTGGCAAACCCGCTTCAACCAATCGCTTGTTCCGAGCGAAGAATACCGTAAGTACGAGCATAAACAGTCCGGTACCGATCAGCAGCCATTCGATTTTAACCACATCAGCAAGCGGTCCGAATATCAACATCCCGATGGGCATCATGGAAGTCGAGATCATCCCGAAGACACCGAATATACGTCCCAGATAATTTTCGTCCACCTTCTCCTGCAGCATGACGGTCGTCGGCGTATTAAATATAGGCATCGCTACTCCGAACACAGCCATGATGGCTAAGTAAATCCAGAATACAGGTACAATGCCGAGCGCAAAAGTAGATGCGGCCATGATGAAGCTGGCTATAGCCATCGTGTACACTTTATTTTTGAACCCGCCCCATGACGCGATGATCCCTCCTCCTGCCATCATGCCGACGGAAAACGCGATTTCGATTGCCGTTAAGCGCCATACATCGTCACCGAAGCTGCGGGTAACCTGCAGCGGAGTCAGAAAGGCAGCAGGTGCCATGAGCACAAAGAAAAATGCGAAGAAGATAAAAAAGGATTTTAAAAAGGCATGCTGTTTTATATACGCCAAGCCCTCCTTGAAGTCGTCCAGGTAGCCTGTACTTTGCGTATCAGATGCCTTTTTGTGCAGCGGAATTTTGAGAAAGACAAACAAGGTAAAGATCGCGATCGCAGCCGTAACGACGTCGATAAAAAAAATCATTTCGATCGTTGCCATGGTAAGCAAAGCCGCGCTGACAATAGGCGCTACGAACATGGTGAGTGCTTGCAGGCTGCCGTTAATACCGTTAACTTTCGTTAGCTTCTCTTGCGGCACAATTTGAGGCAATATCGCCCCGACCGCTGGTGTCTGAATGCCTGCCCCGAGTGCACGTACGGCAGAAATGACAAACAGCAGCCAAACCGCTTGGTAGCCAAGCATAAACGTGATGGCCAAAATTAGCGTAACCACCGCGATCATTGCATCCGCAATCATAATGAGCGATTTACGATTGAAGCGGTCCGCCCATACGCCCGCAAACGGCGACAGCAAAAACGTCGGAATGAATCCGCAAATAATATACAGCGTCATCATCATGCCTGACTGCGTAGTCAGCGTGATGTACCACATAATGGCATATTGCACCAAGGCAGAACCAAACAGTGAGAGTGTCTGGCTGCTTAAGAAGAGAATGATATTCCTTTTCCAATGGATTTTCTTATCATCTTCGGTTTCTGACATCATCCCACCCTTTCGTGTATTATCTTACGCGATTTACACTCATTTTAACTTAAAACATCATGTGACATTTCTTCTTAATTGCTCATTTTACGTCCATCAGAACGGCGGCCGATCCAATGATTTATGTTCCGATCCTTTGGTTACAATTCCTATGTGTCTCATTGAACTGTATAGGCGAACATGAAATTTCCGATATCTCCTATGCTCGTTTGGAGCGCATCGCCTTTACTTGAGCAATGCCTTTATCGTTCATGAGTTTTGCGTATTCCTCTGACTCTACGGCATAAATCGCGACTTTCCCTTGAGCGTCATGATGAATACCCCAGCCAAAGCGTTTGCTCAAGGACGAGGTTCGGAGACAAGGCTGCCCTTTGGAGAAGAACTTCTCGCGAGCGAATACTCTATCATTTTCCGAGATATGATTGCGCGCGGCAAACACTTCAAATAACACATCCTCTTGCGTGTATTGGTAGGGATGGTTCGATATCATCTCATACTGAATAACCGGTATGGTCTTAGACTCACCTTTTGCCTTCGGAATTTTAGCCGCGCTAACAGGGCAGTCTTCAGAAACTTGAATAAAGGTATTGTAATAATTCATATCTTTCATATTATAAGAATTACCTCCCGTTCATTTTTAGTTCTCTCTCATCCTGCCCTTTCCATATAAACATAATATCCTCATTTTCTTTGCAGAGATAGTGGTTTTCTCAGGACAACAACTTACGTCGTAACATAAAGTTCTCCCGTCTACATTGCATATTGTTCTCCTTACTAGAGATAACTTTTTGGATTGTAATATAATTTATTGTAGCGCCATTATATAAGACACATAGATGCACGACATGTTTCTTGTATCGCTATATCTCCTTTCCAATTTATCTACTTTTGGAAACATTAATATAATCTGAATATTTATCGCCAGGTGCGAAAAATATTTAAATTATAGAGAAACCCATATGGGAAACCAATGATACTTTGGGGCATTTTACGAGATAGAAGCTGTTAGACTAACTACGTGCGGACCGTGATTCCGCTATTCGTAAGCAAAGGGGCTTAATATAAGGTTAAGCGGACACAGATTCCGCTATTTCCTGATATACCACCCTAAAAACAGGAGAAACCGAGAATAACGGATTCTGTGTCCGCGAAGTCTTGAATTTGGTACATTTATTCGGAAATAGCGGATCTCCTGTCCGCATACATCAGACGCACACCGCATACAGCAGACGCACACCGTATACATCAGTGCACACTGCATACATCAAATGCACACTGCATACTTCAGTGCACACTGCCCATCAATTGTCCCGACGTTTGCATTTATTGAATAGGTATTGCCATTACCAGCTCTTTCGTGGAGTTTTTCGAGCTTATCCATTCTGTTCAGGTTGAGTTTCCGTCAAGCAACTCTTCATTATGGGCCTATATCCGGCACGTTGTATTTTCCCGTTATATGAAAAACAAACTCCAAAACGGCTGGAAGAAGCGGCAGGGACCCGTCGATTGACGAGTCCCTGTTCTTTCCATGCCTATATCTCATGAGAAAACATAACCTATTCCAGAAAAAAGTATGGTTGTACGTTCTCTATTCGCTTACGCCAAGTTTATGCTTCGAATTGAGTCCATGTTCACTTTCGGTTTACGATCGATCGTCAGCAAGCCGTTCACTTCCTGCTGCACGTCCGTAATTTGTGTATAGCAGAATCCGCTCACGTAGGGTAAATTTTTTATGGCTTGCGTAATTCCCTCGTATCGCTTCAAAAATTCCTCCTCGTTGCGAACCTGATTGCCGTAACCCCAACCCTCTTCGCTTGTGAAGGCGATGCCGCCATATTCGCTGATGATCACAGGCTGGCCTCGATAGCCATAACCCTGTGCGAATGGATAACGATGCTTGTTATGCGCAAATTCGTTGCCTAACAGCGCGTCTTTGTCCCGATATCGCTCTTCCAGCATAGCGCCTATCTCTTCATAATCGTGGAGTGTGATGATATCCGAAATCGTATGCTCCCAGCCATCGTTCACGATGACCGGCCGCATCTGGTCGAATGCCTTGGTCAAATGATAGATCGATTCGGTAAATTGTTGCTGCTTGCGGTCGGTGGCTATGTCGGTTATCCCCCAGGACTCGTTGAACGGTACCCATGCGATAATGGAAGGATGATTGTAATGCTGCCGGACAACAGCCATCCACTCATTCGTGAATCGCTCCACCGCATCGTCCCCGAATTCGTAGGTCGACGGCATTTCCGACCATACCAGCAGCCCTTTGCGGTCGCACCAATATAAGTAACGGGGATCTTCCAGCTTCTGATGCTTGCGCACGCCGTTAAAGCCTAGGGCAAGCGTTTTGTCGATGTCTTCCAGCAGCGCTTCCTCCGACGGAGGCGTCAGATGCGTATCGTTCCAATAGCCCTGGTCCAGCAGCAATCTCTGATAGATCGGCGTATGATTCAATATAATTTGATCGCCTACGATCCGGATGCTCCGCATGCCGAAATATGAATAGACCGTATCGATGGGATTACCGTTTTGTTTCAGGATCATCTCGACATCGTATAAATTCGGATGATTCGGATGCCATGGCTTGATCTTCCATTCCCCTACCGCTTCGTTGACGACGCTTACGTCAACCGTTACGGTTCCTCGCTCCACACTCGTTTCCGTCGAGCGGATCAGCTTCCCGTCAAACCGGATGATCGTCTGAAGGGTTAATCCATCATAATCATGCCCGGAATTGCCGAGTTCATAATGGAAGTTCGCTGCCCCGCGCTCAAGCTCAGGAGTTATTTTCACCCGGTTGATATGAATCGGATTCACGTACTCCATCCATACGGTCTGCCATATCCCCGTCGTCTGCACATACCAGCAGCCGAAGTTGTCCTTCATCCATCGCTGCTTGCCGCGCGGTTGGGTACAGCTGTTGCTGTCCACAGCTCGAACAGTAATCCTGTTCTCTCGGCCAAGCTCGACCGCCTCGGTAATATCGAAGGAAAAGGCTGCGTATCCTCCCTCATGCGTACCGATTTTGTTGCCGTTGACCCACAGGGTCGCCGAGTAATCGACCGCTTGAAAATGCAGCAAGACACGTTTGCCTGCTTCCTTAGCAGGTATGGCAACCATCCGCTCATACCATACGCAGGGATGGAACGATTCATCTGCTATACCGCTTGCTTTCGTCTCGAACGCGAAGGGGACCGTAATTTTGCGGTCGGCTTCAAGACGGTCGTACCACTTGCCATCTTCCCCTTCCCATGCATCGTCGAACCGGAAATCCCATTCCCCGTTCAGATTTTCCCAGTTTTCACGTACCAATTGCGGTCTGGGATAGTCTTTAATATATTTGTGCGAGCTAGACATTATGTTCCACTCTCCATCTTCTGTAAGTTTATCGTATCTATTTCGTACCTATGGATTCCACCGTCAAGTCGCCGAGCTCGATCTGCTCCACATGAACCGATCGCAGGCCTACTCTCCCCTGCATGAATGCCTGGGGATCATCGTATGTCAGGACCGGCTCTTCCCCGTCCTGCACATATACGCGAATCGTGCCTCGGACCGCCTCGATGCGCAAGCTTACCGGCTCGTTTGGTTCCAGCGAAACCTTGACGCTATGCAGCAATTCGGAATCGTAATTATGTTTGTACAGCTCGAGTTTCGTCGCGCTGACCGCAAGGAAATATCCCATCAGCGAATCGCTCACTTGATCCCGGAAATCCGACTCGTTAGTCACTCGGAAGAGCACGCCCGCCTGACCGGACGGATCGTCGCCCAGCTTCACGGTCGTCCGGATACGATAGTCGGTCCAAAGGGGGCTTCCTCCATACATCTTTGCATCGGAATTAGCAGCCCCGGCAAAACCGCCGACAGTTTCGATCCACTGGCCGTGGACATCCTCGGAGCTTGTTTGTTCCAAAAGATGCTCCAACTTGAACGTATGCTCGTCGACCAGCTCGAAGTCCATCGTTTTCCATTCCATCGTATGGTCGCTGTCCAATTGAATGGCAAGGCTATGTAATCCCTTTTCAAGCTTTAGGGATCCAACCCGAATTTTAACCCAGGGTTCGTTACCGGAGTAATGGCTGCCGTCGACTTTATAGTTTCCGGCTTTCTTATCGTCCACGAGCAGCTTGAAGGATGCCGGCCCCGCTCCGGCCTTGACCGTTAGGTCCAGCGCATACATGCCGGATTCCGACACGTTCACCGCATAACGCAACCAGTCGCCTTTTTCCGTCAGCGATGCCGAGTAGCTCCCATCCTCTGCCACCTGGATCGCCGTACCGTCAGAACTACGCCATGCGCTTGCTGCCGATGGATGACGGACCGAGAATCCTCTGCCTTCGCCGCTTAAGTAATGCACCGCTTCAATGCTGCCCGGAAGCGGTTTTGCCGTTTCGAAATCACTGCTGCCGGAAGCGTGATTCGAGAATGCCGTATACGAAAAGCTCGGCTCGCCGGTTTCGTATCGATAACCGATTTTGCCTGATCCAAACGGTTCCGCTGATTGATCGAGCTTCAGAGTGCCGTCCAGGTAAACCCGGAGCCGATCTCCTCCGCGCTCGACGCGAATCGTGTGCAGCTTGGACCAATCCGTGTCTTCGGAAATCTTCGCCGTTGCAAGCACATCGCGTGTTCCACCCTCCATCCTGCCCACGGATATCCGGTTTAGCTCGGGCTCGATTTCGGCGAATCCGTATTGATTCGCTTCCTGATACGCAAACAAAGCCGCGACGCGAGCCTTCGATGGGACCACGTTATATTCGGCCGTATACATTTGATCCGTGCTCTCCTTGCTCACGATTTGTGCCATTCCTCCAGAATTCACTGCTTCCCACCGGCTTTGATTGATGGCGGCTGCATCCAGCCTATCGGCAAAGACCGGCCCTCCCGGAACGGGCTGGTCGTAATTCGTAGGCCCCAGAATCTCCATCTTGTCTCCGTTGAAGACCAGCCTGTCGATGTTCATGCGACGGACAGGCGGGCCTTCCTGAGATCTTCCCGTCAAGTTATGATATACGAGATAATAGGAATCCAGATCGGGTCCGAGTACGGTCGAGCTGTGGCCGAGCCCGTAGAACTCCGGCTTGGTACTAATCACAAGCGGGTTGTTGACCGGAACGGTATACGGACCGAGCGGCGAATCATGGGACACGGCATAGTGAATGCGATAACCTTTGCTGAACACGTGATTGCCGGTATACGTCATGTAATAGGTTCCGTTCCGTTTGATAATCATGGACCCTTCCGTCCAATGTCCCAGATAGGGCCCTGGGATCGTCTGACCCACCCCGAATTCGGCGGGGCCGTCCATGGGAACGCCGACAATGCCTGACGAACCTGCATGCGTGAACAGCCATGAGCCGTCATCGTCGATAAACACCGAGCCGTCGATACTCATCCCGACGTTCTCGGAGATCCGTTCGAACGGGCCTGTCGGCGATTCGCTGCGAAACACATAATGCCCCTTTCCTGCCGGAGACGTATAGAGATAGAACCAGCCGTTCCAGTAAATCACTTCTGGTGCGTAGGCGCCGGTCGATACGGGATCCTCCGTCACCAGACCCGCATACTTCCAATCGACCAGATTGTCCGATATCCAAGCCTTGATGCCCGTCCGGTGATCCTTCGTGCTGACATACAAATAATAGCGGCCGTCATGCCGTAATACATACGGGTCCCCATTGCCGTAATCCTCCCATTCTTCCTCTAGGGAAGGAAAAGGATTGGCGTACATCTTTTCGTTGTAAATGTCCAAATCGACCGCCTCCGGTTTCGTTCTTGAATCGCATCCCGACAATGCCAATCCGGCCAGTAATCCTAACGTGCCAAGACAACAAACGATCTTCGTCAGGCGCGGCATACTTATCGGCACATGCCTCACCCCTTGATTCCGCTGATTGCCATCGACTCGATAAAATATCTTTGGCAGAAAAAGAACACGATGATTACCGGCACCATGGCGATGATAGCGGCAGCCATGATCATCGGATAGTCCGACTGGCCGATGTACATGGCCTGCATCGAGGCGATCAGCACTTGAATCGTTTGCTTCTCAGGCGTGTGCAAGTAAATCAGCGGACCAAGAAAATCATTCCAAATGCCCATAAAGCCAAGTGCGGCTTGAGCAGCGAGGGCCGGCTTCATGATAGGCAGCGCGATTTTGAAGAATATGCCCGGAAAGCTGCAGCCGTCGATCTTCGCCGCTTCGATCAATTCCGTCGGCATCGCGCTCTGCATATATTGCCTGATAAAAAAGATAACAACGATGTTGCCGAACAGGCCGGGCACGATGAGCGGCAGCAGTGTGTCCACCCAATCCAGCCTGGAAAATCCGATATACTGCGGTATCATAACGACCGAATACGGAATCATCATCGTTCCGAGCAAACCCATGAACAGCATGCCTTTGTAAGGAAATTCGAATTTACCGAACGCATAGGCAGACATCGCGGATACCAGCATCCCAATCGTTAGGACGATCACCACGATGATCAAGCTGTTCATGAATCCGTGAAGCAAGGGCGACTCCAGCCAGACTTTTGCATAGTTATCGAACGTAATCGGATCGGGAATCCACTGTGGCGGAATTTCAAATACGTTTCGCCGATCCTTTAATGAAGTCGAGATGGTCCATATGAACGGTGCGATCATAAAGATCGAACCGCAAAGCAACAGCAGCAGCGACCAGAGGTCCGTCATTTTTTCCCGTTTCACAGATTTCCCCCCTAGTCTTGGTAAACCCATCGATTGGAAAGCTTAAATTGAATGAGCGTAACGATAAAGATGAGAATGCCCAGTACCCAGGCCACCGCGCTGGCATAGCCCATATTGAAGTACTCGAACGCGTGCTGGAAAATATAATAGACGACCGTGGCACCGCTGTATTCCGGCCCGCCATCCACCGCAAGCACGTAAATTTGGCTGAATGACTGGAACGCGCCAATGATACCCATGACGATGACGAAAAAATGGATCGGCGTGAGCAGCGGGATCGTAATTCGCGTCAGTTTGTGCCATGCACCAGCGCCATCGATTTCCGCAGCTTCATAATACGTTGAGGAGATCGATTGCAATCCTGCAAGGTACAGCACCATGTTCCCGCCGATGCCGCTCCACAGCCCGATCAGGATGAGCGAAGGCTTCACCCACTCCGGCTTGCCCAGCCAGTTAGGCCCGGTTATACCGAACGTTTCCCACAGGAAGTTGTTGAGCAATCCGTAATCCTGATTCAATATCCACTGCCACAGCAGTGATACCGCGATAATCGGCGATATGACCGGAAGATAATAAATCGTCCGCATGAACGAGATGCCGGCAAATTTGCGGTTCATTAAGATGGCCAGCAGCATTGAGAGGATCATGCCGAGTGGAATGCCGATCATCAAATAGATCGTATTGTACAACGATTTGAACACTTTCTCGTCTTTCAACAGATCCTTATAGTTTCCGAGCCCCGACCACTGCGGATCGGTAAGCATATCCCATTTGTGAAAGCTGATATAGATCGAGAACAAGATCGGCACAAGGCCGAACAAAAGAAACCCGAGAACCGGCGGAGCCACGAACAGATACAACCACGCCAGTTCTCTTCTGCGATACCCGCCAAGCTTGGTACCCATATTCCATTCCACCTTCGCCTGTATTCGTTATGACAGGATGTCCGTACGGCGGGAGGCACCGATTTGGATGGCTGACGCCCCCCTGCCTTTTACGGCATTATTTATTTCCTTTATCGTACAGCTCCTGCATCTTCGGCTGGATCTGGGCCGTAAAGTCTTTTGCCGACATCTCACCGTTCCATACTTTGCTCGCGTTCTGGTTGAACGTATCGATCCATTGCGTATCCTTCGAGAAAGCCACCACGTCCGGGCGTCCGTAATCTTGGATAATATCAAGGAATACTTGCCGTGTTTGCGGTCCTTTGTCCATTTCCTTAAATTCGCCTTCTGCCATGTCGATCAGGTTAGGAACCGCTTGGCCAAGCTGGTAGTTTTCGCGCTGCCCTTGCTCATCCAGGGACAGAAAGGCCGCCAAGTCGAACGCTTCCTGCGGGTGTTTGGATTTCGCCGAAACGGAAAATCCCATCGAGCCGAGCCAGGTCGCCGTTTGTCCCGTCTTCGGGCTTGCCGGCCACGCAGCAATGTCCCAATCGAAAGGCAGCTCCCAGAATGCAGGCTGATCCCATGGGCCCATCGCAAACATCGCCAGCTGGCCGTTAATAAAGCGGGTATATGCATTCATCGCTTGCTCGGCTTCCTGATTCGGACTGACCTTATGTTTCAGGTTCAGGTCAGCGACAAATTGCATCGCCTCATAGAATTCGGGCTCGTTTACCTTTACCGTGCCAGTGGCGTAGTCGATATATTCACCGCCGTTGCCCCATACTGCCGATTCCAAGCTGTAAGCGCCTACACCATATTGATCGGGCTTTCCGTCGCCGTTAGCATCGACCGTCAGCTTTTGGGCGGCTTCCAGCATGTCGTCCCAGGTCCATTCCCCTGCCGTTGCAGAAGGGTAAGGTACACCTGCTTCGTCAAACAAATCCTTGTTATAAACAAATGACCATGGTCCTACGTCCTTGGGCAGTCCGTACATGTCTCCGGCACCGACCTTGCTGCCGTCAAAGCGATAGCGGTCCATTGCCTGCTTCCATACGTTATCGGGATTAAACAATGAGGTCTGGTCCAGATAGGACTGAATGTTGAGGAGCGTTCCGGCTTCCGCGAAGCGGTAAAACTCGGGACCTCCAACGTAGAATACGTCCGGAACCTTGCCGGAGCTGATCAGCGTCGTCATCTTCTGTGAGTACTCACCTGGCGGCACCGAAGTGTATTTAACGGTAACGTGCGGGTACTTCTCCTCGAAGGAAGCGATCAGCTTTTCGAAAATCTTCTTTTCGTTCGGATTGCCGTGGCCCATAAACTCAATCGTTACAGGTTCTTTTGAGTCCTGCCCGGTGGAAGCTTCATTGCCTGATTTCGGAGTGTCCGGGTTGCTTGGAGTAGCTCCGTCCTTTGGTCCATTGCCGCCGCTGCAAGCGGTTAAGGCGAACATCAGCAGCAGCATGATCATGCCTGCGAATTTGCTCTTCGATTTCATGCGATTCCCCTCTTCTTTAAAAGATGTGGTGTAAGCGCTTTACGAAATCATGATAACTTATAATAATATAATTTTATATACTATATTTAATATAAAATAGGTGATCTCCTCTATTGTCGACCAGCCGCTTTACTCTTTTACCAGCATAACTGGCACCACGATTCTTCTCGCCTCAAAAGCTCCTTCGATCTGCTCGATTAGCAGCTCTACGGTCAACCGGCACATTTCCTCCTCGTTTTGGCGAATATACGGGACATTCGGCAGATCCGGCGGATCGAATGTGATCAGCTCCACTTCGTCCGGCACCTGTCTACCGGATGCAACTGCGGCTTTATAGACATTTCTGCACAGCTCCGTATTGGCCGTGATGATGCCGGTGATATGGGGACTGCCATCTAAAAACGCCCTGATATGTTCAATGGATTGACCTGATGCGATCTCTTCCAGCGGGAGGAGACACCATAAGCTTTTGTCGATCGAATATCCATGCTCCAGAAAAGCCTGCTCAAACCCTTGGGCCCTCTCGTCCGTCACCGTATTCGTAATTTCAGGAGAGATGAACGCGATAGACGAATGGCCTTTGTTAAGTAAATACTCCACGGCTTCCCTAGTGCCATTAACGTTATCCGAGCTTACACTGTATGTCTTGACCTCCTTCAAGAACCGGTCGATCAGAACGAAGGGGAAACGGTCCAGCGAGAGCCTCAGAATCGAATCGTTGTACGTCTCGTTTTCAACCGGAAAAATGATCATGCCGTCCACCCCCTGCTTCAGAAAGGACGAGATGACCTTGGACTCCTCAAGCTGGGATTCGCGTGTAATTCTCAGCATCACTTCATAACCTGCGGCAGAGGCGTACTTCTCGATGTTATCTAAAAAACGCTGGTCCACTTTCGTTTTCATCGTCGGCAGCACTAACCCGATACGCCCGCTCTTGCCCGGACCTGCTGTCCATTCTCCCAACTGATCAAGCGCCGTGGAGTTTTCCGGTCTGCTCATAACGAAGGTGCCCTTGCCTTGGATCCGGACAAGCAAGCCTTCCTCCATCAGTCCGACCAGCGCATTTTTGCTTGTAATTTGACTGACGCGGTAACGTTCGGATAATTCTCTCTCCGAAGGGACCCGGTCCCCTTCCCGCAGCTTGCCGATGGCGATCAGCCGCTTGATATCTTCCTGAATTTTTTTGTATAGCGGCAGAGATTTCAATGCCCATCACAACCTTTATGATTTAAATAGTATATTTAGTATATTATTATAATATAACTTGGTGTTTGTAAATGACTAAAAACATCTATAGAGAGGATTCCAAAGGAAACAGACTGCTCTTAATGGAGACTTTTCAGACGATATCAACAGCAGGAGCTTTGAGATGCAAAGTTTCTTATCAATTAAGCGGCTGACCCAAAAGGTCTTAGATCTTGCGGAAGGCCCCCTTCTTGGAATGGTTCTGAGCAAGGGTGAAATGTGGTGGCAAAGGCAAGCGCTGACACTTGTCCGGAATCGATTCGTCCTCACCGCTACGCCGTGCAGATTGCTTACTTTTAGACGCAAAGAAACCGTTCTTTGGTAAAATGGAGGTTCAACCCAAACCATTTACGAAAGGAACGGTTTCTTTTGTACATTCAATATGCCGTGGGGCAATTCTAAGATATCCCTCAACAATCTACTTTAAGGACGACCCCTTGATGGGTTATTTCATTGTATTCTTAGATCGAACTTCGTGAAGTCCGATTCATTCCGGCCAAATCCAATGGACCGGTACGACTTCACGCCTTGGCTCGTTCGTACCGGACAACTGTTCCGACAGCAAATCGACGGCACGCCGGCTTACTTCATCCAATTGCTGACGGACGAAAGGAATGCCTTCGATATCCGGATCGTCAAAAGCGGCTAGTTGCGGTTCGTTCCCTGCTCCCGTCCTCATTTCCCGAATGGCATAATGGGTATAGCGGGCCAATTCCGCGTTAACGGCAAAGACGGCCGTGATATCGCTCCGATCACGCAGAAAACGAACGACATCCCGTTGTCCGTGACCCTCTGCTATAGTTTCCAAATCCAGCATGCACCATAGTGTCTTGTCTATAGGCAAGCCCTGTTCCATAAAAGCGGCCTCGAAGCCTTTGGCTCTTTCGTCCGTAACCGAATTTGTAATTTCCGGTGACAGGAAGGCAATGCGCCTGTGTCCCACCGCAAGCAAACTGGATATAGCCTCGCGAACGCCTCCGTAATTGTCAGAGCTGACGCTGTACGCTTTGATCTCTTTCAAGAAACGGTCGACTAGCACCAATGGAACCCGATCGAGCGACAAGCGTAGAATTGCATTATTGTAGCTTTCCTGCTCGACCGGGAAAATGATAAACCCATCGACGCCTCGTTCTTGGAACTGCTTGATCGCTCGGTATTCTTCCTCTTGCGACTCGCGTGTAATGCGGATCAACAGGTCATACTCCCGCTCCGCACAATAACGTTCCAGACCATCCAGCAGCTGCTGGTCGATCTTGGTTTTCATCGTTGGCAAAATAATCGCGATCGTCTTTTTTGTGCCCGACTTAAGATGTAGCTCTTCCAGAATGACCTGTTCCCGAACGAAGGTGCCCTTTCCCCGATATCGCACTAACAAGCCTTCCTCTACCAAACCGTTGAGCGCGTTTTTGGTTGTAATCTGGCTCACACCGTACCGCTGGGCCAAGTCCTTCTCCGACGAGACCAAGTCGCCGGCCTGCAGCTCGCCGCTCTGAATGCGCTGGCGTATGTCGTTCTGAATACGTTTATATAACGGATGCTCCATGTCTGACCTCGCTTTTTACGTCAGTCCCACTGAAAAAATAATATATATTTAGTATATCTTAAATGATATTAATTGCGATACAATCCCTTTTAGAAAGCGCTTTCTAATTCGGGTTGGGAGGTTAATTGCATATGATTCGAAACAAAGGCTTCTGGAAGAAACCACTTGCTTTCGTCGTCATGCTTGCGCTTGCTTTAACGGCAATTCCATTGTCGCCGGTTCATGCCGCTTCATCAGGTATGGCGTGGGCTTCGCAGCAGATTGCCATTTATACGCCGCCATCGGGAGGCGTATGGTATCCTCGGCTGCTCAAGCTTACGCCGAGCGAGTGGCTCGTATCCTTCGATACCAACGCTGGCGGAGGCAACACGCGCATTGTCGTCTCCCGAACGCAAGACGGCGGCTATACATGGAGCGCTCCGATCACAGCTGTCTCAAGCAGCGACGGCAATGTGGGGAACGGTCAAATGTTAAGGCTGCCAAGCGGGGAAATTTGGTTAGCCTATCGGCAGGTCGTACAGAACGGCTCGACCTATGACATCCAGCTTAACGTCAAGCGGAGCGTCGACGGTGGTTACACCTGGAGCGATTTGCCTGGCGGATTGGTCGGGAGTTCAACCGCCTCCAGCTTTAAAGGTTTGTGGGAGCCGCATCTAGACATGATCAACGGCACAATCGCGGTGCTTTATGCGGACGACAGTCCGGCTGCGGTCGGAACGACCGGGCTGCAAAATTTGTATATGAAGACCTGGAACGGAAGCGGCTGGGGCAACCGCATCACGGTTAGCGACGGAGTGGCAGCCAGCTCCCGCGACGGTATGCCGGTCATCACGCGAATGAACGACGGGCGGTATATAACCGTATTCGAAGCCTCGGACGTTGCCGGCCACCCTTTTGTCATCAAGTATAAAATATCGCCGGACGGCTTTAATTGGTCGGTTCCCCGCCAAACGATGTACGTGCCCAGCGGCAATGGCAAAAAGGCGGGTGCTCCGTTCGTCGTGAAGCTTGACGACGGCCGTCTTATGGCCGCATTCCAGACCGATGAAAGCAGCGCCAACACGGGGGATCCTTACACCTCGATGTTTACGATGATCAGCTCCGATAACGGCGCGTCATGGCAGTACAAAACCAACGTTTTTCCGGTATCCGATACGAAATCCTCCAACTGGAATGCCCTGATGACCATTGATTCGACCCGTGTCGCAGCTGTCACCAGCGCAACTTATCCGGCAAACGGCATCTATCTGCGCTTCGGGCATGCCGTGACACCGCCGCAAACGAATGTCGTTAACAATCCCGGTTTTGAAACAGCCAATGTAGCGGGCTGGACGACGTACGGCGATGATTACCCGAAACGGATTCTTATTCATGGAGCTAATGACGGCGTTGGGCTTCCCGCTGCCGAAGGCTCTTACTTTGTCGGTCTCGCGGGCACAAGCGGACCTTCGACCGCGTATGTCGGACAGACGATTAGCGGTCTCGATAACGGCACGTATACGATGCGCGCCCGCATGCGCAGCAGCGGAGGCCAGAACAGCTGTGTCATGGAAGTGAAGGACTATGGAGGCAGCATGCTTCAAACCGGGTGTCCGGTGACAACAGCGTGGACGTCTGTCACGATATCCAATATTCAAGTGACGAGCGGCAAGGCGACGATCGGATTTTACGTATCCAATTCGTCCTCTTCCCAATGGGCGGATATCGATCAGGTCGAGTTCTTCCGGAACTAGTAGGAGTATAACCTCCGGCTAAACCAATCGTCTAAATGAGGCCTCTCCACTATAGGAGTAGGCTAATGATAGATTAACATTGTTAAAATTAATTTAATCTAGGGCCATCCATATGTCATCATTGATGCAGTGGGCGGCCCCCTTTCATTTTTTAGTCAGCAAAAAGAATGCTTCATGCCTTTGATTATCTTCATTGTATGAATGATCATCGTCCGGATCGGATAGAGCAGCAGTGTGCCGGAAGCGCTCCTAGTGCGCACCTGACCGCTGGCGCATCTGAAAGCAGAAAAAGGTTGGCTGGGCCGTCTTAAGTGTATGAGCTGGGCCGTGCCTGTTGCCCAGCTTTAGCCCGCAGCACTTCTGGTATCAACGATCTGTTTGTACAAGGGGAGAGAATAGAAGTATGGTATTCGATATAAGTGGGCGACACATTTGATTCTAATCTATTGTGAAATATTCACATGGTGATAGTTTCTAAATCATTGATAAAAGTTCTCTACCTTAACGCCTAGGCATTACAAAAGGCGCTGAATTAATCCCCCCTCCTAACGATACTTTATACGGTCGATGAAAGTTCCCGAAATCAAATGAATAATATCCGGCAGTTTAATATGTAATGGTCGTCACCTTGACCGATTCTCCTCATGAACTAAAAAGGACACCTGTTTAGGTGTCCCTCTGTTTATTTTGTCCAAGCGGGTCAGACCTGCTTATCTGCGGCGATCAATAAGAAAATGGGGCGTCTGAATGCATCATGCCATTCTGGATCCTGAAGCTGCTCGTGTTCTGGCTTAAGCTCAGACATTTCCCTAAACTGGAATCCTGCTTTCACTAACGCATTCATCTGTGTGGCTATATTCCGATGGTACTTGGTGACTTCATTGTCAAGAAATCTAGTTTGGCGTGCGCCTTCCTCATGATAGTGATCGAGAGGCCAAAATAACTTTTCCCCGTCCGGGCCATAATACCAATCTTGTTCGGGCACAGCAGTAAACACGGGGTGTTCAACTGAAAAGACAAACGAACCTCCAACCGTTAGACTCTGATATACCTTTTTACAGATATCCTCGAAATCACGAATGTAATGAAGTGCAAGCGAACTAATCACGACATCGAACTCGTTAGCAGGGTAGTCAAAATCCTCTATTGCGGCCTGCACATATTCTATATTCGTGTCATCGGTCATCAACCTTGCCCTCTCTAGCATGTTCTTTGAGATATCCACTCCGACCACAGAACGTGCATGCTGTTCTCTTACGTACCTGCAGTGCCACCCGAATCCGCAGCCGAGATCAAGCACCTTTTTGTCCCTAAGTTCCGGAAACATCGATCGAAAGGCACCCCATTCTCCTGCTCCCTCTAATCCTTTGATTGAACGGGGAAGTTGATTGTAATTCTCGAAAAATCCTAGATCATCATACTTGTTTTGCTTCACTACAATCACCCCTTAACGTTATTTTATAATTCCCCCCCATTATATTTGACCTGTTTTCATTCCTCAACGCCAGTCATGTTTCTGCTTTAATTGTGATCATGGATCAAGCACTGTAACCCAAAGCGTTTATTCTATGTGTTCTTCATCAAGACGCAAAGTGAACACAAGTGCCCACTCCGTTTTTCTCAACGATTCCGTTGAAAGATCCGCTGTATGTATTTTATTGGTACTTGTAGCATGCATCCCAAATACATGCACGGGCTGGTCTATCGTAAACGAACGTGGACGCGTATCCTGAATCAAACCGTGTGCTGTCAACTTTTTGTCCCAAGGAATAGTAATGGTAGAAAGACTTGATCCCGTGTGAGAAGTGGTGTTGACTTTAATCTTGCTGAACTCCTTTTGACCCTCTATGGATTCCGTGTCAACGGATATGATTAGTTCTACTTCGTTGCTGCCCTTTTGCTCATTCGAACTGTAAAACAAATCTCCGATCGACCCTGCCGAATCTACCTTCTGCCCGTTCTTCCAAATATCGATGTCCAAGCTGACGTTAGGTTTATTTCCCTCATACTTTAATTTAAATGCACCCGTCATCGGACCGAGGAATAGCTTAAACTTCGCTGCGTCCCCTTGGAACAAATCCACCGGTGTAAATTCGATCTTGGAAGATGTCGAATCGGTCTCAGGAGAGATCTGTTCCTTAGTTCCTGCAAAGCAACCCGTTAGAATCATGAAGGCGATTAATATACACGCTTTTAACCTCAATTTACTACCTCCATTAAAATAAGCTATCATGTTACTAAAGTTGAATATCACAGCCATCAAAAGGCAAGCCTCTTTCAATCAGCATAACAGCATGGTTGATTGCATTCTGTTGGTTCTCTGTAAGGCAGCTCTCATGCCCATTCCATTCACTAAGCCACCAGAAGAAAGAACAAATATTTCTATACTCCATAAACATGGGGATTGTTTGTTTCCAGTACTCGGTGAGATGGTGTTCCTTCTCGTAACCCATGAGGAATTCACGCAAGAACAGTTGGGCAAACCTGCTTTTTGTGACACGATCTTCTGCATGCACTCCCCACCAAACGGCATGAGTGGCCGCTATTGCAATGTCTAATGAAAACCAGCCATAGATACTATCATCAAAATCAAAAACCGTTATTTCACTGTTGTCGATAAAAAAATTATAAGGATGGAAGTCATGATGTATGAGTCCAAACGAATCGCAACACCTAGGCAGTGAATCAATCGTACTCTCCATAGAGATCAATTTTTCAAGAAGTACATTGAAACTGCCTTGCTGCAGATGAGGATTATTGATGCTTCTTCTGCTCCAGCTGTCTCTCTTCACAAGGATGTCTGATACTTCATATGATTTCGATAGCCTATGCATTCTTCCCATGGTTTCTCCCCAATTTCTGAATATCTTTGGGCCCCATAGCTGTTCATTGTTTTTATCAAAAAAGCGACCTGCAGCCTCATGAAAAGCAGTTGCTATATACCACTTATCTTCATCGCAGAATATGGCCGTTAACTCATTATTACATGTTTGAATCGGTAATGAAGCACGTACTCCGTTCTTCACCAAGTAATAAACCCAATCTACCTCCGCCCTTATCTTCGGTACATATTCGTGTGATTTCTGAGATAACCGCAAGATATAGGACTGATTGTCCTTCGTAAACCGATATACTTCATTGGTTGAGTTACTCAGGAAGACTAACGTTCCTACATGAAATTCGAAAGATTCTGCGGCTTTAAGCAATAGCTTCGAGCTTCCCATTCAGGATACCTCCATCTTTTTAAGAGTCCTATAGACCAATAATTATAAAAGCCGCTCAAGCGAGCGACTTTGTATTGATTACTGTAATCTCGATCACGATCATGTTTTCATTCGAAGAGTATTCGTTAAGAAGTTTGTGCGACTCCTGTTTTGGAATTATTAGCCAATCAATATGATACCACTCTTCTTATGATTTCGGAAGATAACCCTTCGCGAATGCACGTGAACAGCTGCATAAGTTCGTTTATTTTGGTGCATTGTAGTAATGCAGAGATTACAAAGGTCTTACTACAAAATGGAGGGATCGTTTTGGCGAAGAGTAAACAGCATCAAGAAGCGCATGGGATTGGACAAATAGAACAACAGCTGAATGATCAAATGGAGGCTGCCGAAGAACTTCAAGGACCATCGAAGCTGGATCGAGACATACAAAAAGCCTCTCACCGTCAGGCTGATCCATTGAAAGATCTTTCGAAATAAGGAGAACTGTCATGAACAAACAAAGAGCGATTGAAATTTCGGAATCGGCCATTATGAAAAATGTCACTTATCAGGATACCCCTATCTTTATCCAGCATGTCAATGAGGATGAAACCGCTCGGGTCTATCCGATCGGAAACTCGGAGCAGGAAATGACCGTCCCTTTATCCAGTCTCACCGAGCATCCATAAGATAGAAACACTCACCCAACCTTAAATAAAAAATCCCCATCCAATTTCGTTGGTGGGATTTTTTATTGTTAAAACGAAATATGATTCAAGTAGCACAAGCTATTCCTTTATTTCAACGATGCCGGTACCTTTACCCCGAGGAGTTTATCCTCCGCTTGGATGATGATCATACCGTTTGTCTTTAGCGTCGACTCGTGTAAATCTGCACCCGTCGTTACTCTAAAAACTGGCAACGTCGTCAACATATTGATGCCGAGTAATGTGCCGTTACGCTGCGCCCGATATAACCCTTTCCCATATACGTCAATCTGCGCAACAGGTGCATCGCCTCTCCAATCGATCTGTTCTCCATTCGCCAGCTTGATGCCTGCCAGTTCACGAGTCATTATGTCTTTGAAAATCAACCGTTCCTGAACCAGTCCGATCAACTCCCAGTCGCCCCCATAAGGGCGAGGAAAAGTTCGCAAAGGGACCTCACCTTTCTTATAGGTGTCAAAATTATATTCGGCCACCTTATTGCCCTGATCCATGTATAACTTCCCTTGGTTTATAAATAAGCCGCCTCCGCCGTACTCATATGGCGGCTCCCCCGACATTTTCCAGCTATAATCTCGGCTGCTCTTCTTTACGCCGGTCTTAAGGTTATACACATTTACGATCACTTTGCGGTCCGGCAGCGACTGATAATCAGTCAGCAATGGAGAATAATAGTCAACCGAATACACGAGACCGTTTTTAATTTGGAGCGCTTCTCCCTGACCAAAATGGTCCCATAACTTCTTGCCCGTCTTCTTGTCATAGGCAGTCAATTGAAGAGAAGTGAGCGCTCCTTGTATATAGAACGTCCGAAGGATTACTCCATCCGCCTCCTGAAGATAATCAGTGCCATGTCCTTCTCCTGACGGCTCGTTCGTTTTCCACCGTAACTTTCCTGTGGCTGCATCAAACGCGAAGGTACTGCTCCCTTTTATTGCATACAGCGTATCAACAGTTGGAACCAGCACTTCCGTACGAAGCCGAGTATCCATGTAGATGGATGTGTTCGACTGCCATTTCAATTTACCTGTCTTTGCGTTCAAAGCGTATGGCATCTGATCTCCCGATAGGCCATAAATAACGCCATTATGAAATACAACGTAAGGCTTTAGGTCCTTACCGTAACTCCATAACCGCTTGCCTGTACTCGCATCGATGGCAATCAGCTTTTTCCCGGTGAATGCGAACACCTTCCCATCTTCAGCAATCGCCTGGCGACCTAGATAATTCTCGTCGTCCATATCCAGATAGTTGTCCACCTTCACCGTCCAAGAAGGTTTTACTTCAGGAACTTCGAAGACTGAGGAAGGATACCAGTTGCGTACCGAAACATCGGCAGGTTCTGCATTCACTTGCGTAGGTGGTACTGCCAACACGCCATGGACTGTAAGTAAGCCTGCTGCAATACTTGCAATGATAAGCCGGCGTAATTGACCTTTGAGATGTTTAATCCATCGTTTCATTTCAATTCTAAGCATGAATAGCCCTCCCATTTGTTATGGCTTCTTGCTTCACGACAAATACAACGCTCAGAGAAGGCATAAAGTTCCAAGCGAACTATAAATAATCTTTAAGTTCCCTTAAGTAATTGCCTACATAAAAACTGTTTATCATCCCAAAACGGGAATCAACCCCAATTCGCATTGGAGAAGATTCCCGTTGATTAAAATTTATTATTTCAAATAGCTTTCAGCAATTTTCATCAAGGTTTCTTTGCTTACTTTATTCATGTCTCCATCTATACTATAGACGTATTTGACCTTTTTGTCCGGGCTCTCGTATACCCATTTCAGCTCGTGCCACTGCGAAGGACCAAATTCTGTATGCAGCATTTCTACACCCTTCACTTGAATCTTCTCCTGCTTAAATTCAACTTTCTCGTCAATATACGTTGTAGGGTCGCTCTTTCCAGTCAGATTAGTGATATTAACCCCGATTTTATCCTCTCCATTTTGATACGTAGCATTGAGAATGAAAAACTGATCTGTCATTTCAACCGGCATCATGGCATATCCCTGATTGGATTCTTCCGCCTGCTTTCTCAGCTTTTCTGCCATTTTCTTTTTTTCTTCCGAAGAAGGAGGATTCACTTCCTGAGCATTTTTAAACATTACGTGCGCCGTTTGGAATGTATAATTTCCATTGACTTTGTCTGCGATCTTAACGTATTTATCCGTAATCTTATCGCGCAATTGAGAAAGATCTTGGAACTTAGTTATCTGCGTTCCAAGAATTGTTTCATGATTCGGGTTATTGGCAACCAAATAGAACAGCCCAGCTTCCCCGTTCTTTAGCACCTTTTCCTTAAGTTCATAGTATGCCTCCCAACGCTCTATCTCTTCTTTCGATTCTGTTTTTCCGTAATCTTTCGTCGATTTAGTCTCATATACGACTTCGCCATCCTTATTCGTCAAAGAATGATATTGAACTGCCGCATAACCTGTGGAGGCCATTAACATCATTCCTACAAACGCAGTCAAAGCAACTTTATATTTCACAAAAAACCTCTCCTTTTCTTTTGGCTGAGCATATAGTGTATTCATTACTTTTCCTGTCAGGTCGACGTCGGGAATGCGCGGGTCATCAAACAGTTTTTTCAAATCCCGTTCCCTGTCCATATTCATACATTCCCACTCCCTTTACTTGAGCATAATACTTTCGAAATTTTGCAGATGTACGTTCGTATTTTTTACGAAGGCTTGCGCTGTTCTTGCCGAGAATCAAACTGATCTCCTGGTAGCTCTTATCCTCGACACAACGTAAGATTAACAAATTACGCTCTTCCGCCGATAATTTCGCCATGGCCTGATGTACGGATTCATCAAAATAGTTGGCTTCAATATGCATATCGACATCATTATTTTCTTTATCATCCTGGTAAAAGAAAGGTAAATATTTCACCAGTTTTCGCTTACGGATGATGTCAATACATTGATGATAGGCTATCTTGTATAACCATGCGCCAAAATCCATCTTATATTGAGTATATTTCCGCAAGCTGCGGAATGTTTTCAGAAATACTTCCTGTGCGTTATCTTCGGCCTCGGCATGATTACCCAGCATATGATAACAGTAGAGAAAAATCGGTTTTTGATAAACCTTCATGATTTTCTCGAATTGTTCTGTCTCCCCATCCAACACATCTGCAATGATCTGACTTATCTCCGCGTCATTCAAGCCCTCTCCCCCCCTTTCACTCTATACAACGAACAACTTGACCCATAATGTGACAGCACAATAAATCACTACAGTCTAAAACGAACTTCGCAAGTAGTTTGTTCAGGTGGATCGCCATGTTCTGCACAACTGCTGCATCAGAGCTGGTTCTCTGACAATCTGCAATACAGGGCCTAATTATGGTGGTTGCGCCATTTTGTATACTAAAAAAGCTTGGAATCCTTTTTCAGATCCCAAGCTATTATAAGGAATATTATCTTGTCTTACATGTTACCGCGTCGCTGATAGACTCGACTTATAAGCTCTTCGATGATTTCATCCGGTGACCGGTCAACCATCCAGGTTTGGCCATACATTTGCAAAATCTTAATGACTGGACAGTCTTCCCAAAATCCGATGAACTCTTCATTGAGGTAAATCTTCTCTACGACATGCTGATTCATCTCGTTCAGACACTCTTCCAATACGGATTTCGCAGTGGGGTCGTTGATCCAATCGCTAACCAAGCTGAATTTATGAAATGATACTTCTTCCTTGCCAAAATCACAATACAGTCGCTCCGTAATTCTGATATCACGAGAAGAGCTGCCAAGTGCAATTTGGAAATAACCACTCTCCGCTACCCAGCGGTTATATTTGGTGTTGTAATAAGCAAAGTCTCTCTCTTCAAGTTCAAAGACAATCTGCTGTTTCTCCCCAGGAGCCAACTCGATTTTAGAAAATGCCTTCAATTCTTTCTCAGGACGTGTCCATGTGCATTCTTCGTCGTGGACGTAAAGCTGAACGACCTCTTTCCCTGTTCGGTTTCCGATATTCTCCAGCCAGAAAGAGACTGTGATCCCTGTCTCCGTTTGAGCTACCTTCATATCCTTATAGGCAAATGAAGTGTAGGATAAGCCATGGCCAAATGGAAACTGTGGAGCGAGTTCCTTCCTATCGTAGTATCGATAGCCGACGAACAGCCCTTCACGATAATACAGCTTGCCGTTTTCACCACGGATCCTCATATGTGAAGGATTGTCAGAAAGTTTAACCGGAAACGTCTCGGACAGTTTACCGGATGGACTCACCTGTCCAAACAAAATTTCAGCAATTGCTTTACCCATGCCTTGTCCGGAAAGCCATGAGTGAATGACAGCGGGAACATGCTGAACCCATGGACGCATCGCCAAGGCTGAACCGCTGCTGGTCACCACAATACATTTAGGTTGTACGGCTGCAATCGCTTGAATGAGCAGGATCTGCTGTTCCGGCAAATCAATGCCCTTCAAATCACGCATCTCGGATTCGGCGTACTCAGGCTGGCCAACGAATATAACTGCCACATCCGATTTTGCCGCCAATGCGACACTTTCCTTGATCATCTCCACATGAATGGAGTCATCTTCAGGGTAGCCCTGAGCATAACTCATCTCAACGGAAGCTCCAGCCAACGCCTTCATTTCTTCAAATGGAATATCAACGCGCGTCGGCGTTACTTTTGCGCTGCCGGCTCCTTGAATTCTAGGTTTTTTGGCGAAACGGCCGATAACTGCAATGGAATGGGTTGACTCCGCATGGATCGGAAGAATGCCATTCTCATTCTTTAGGAGCACAATGCTTTCTGCTGCAGCTTTTCTCGCAAGATTGTGGTACTCCATATCAGATACCGGAGCCGATTCTTCAATACCAGTTACACGTTCTACGAGTTTTAGAATACGGGCAACGCTTTTGTCGAGCTGCTCTTCTGCAAGATTTCCGCTCTCCACGGCTTTGATAATCGCATTCGTGTTATAACCGGCTGGCCCCGGCATTTCGAGATCAAGTCCTGCTTTCAGCCCACGGATCCGATCATTCACAGCTGTCCAGTCTGAGATCACGACGCCCTCGTATCCCCATTCTTCTCTCAAGATATCATGTAATAAATGCTCGTTCTCACTAGTATACGAGCCATTAAGCAAATTATAGGAGCACATGACGGTCCAAGGATCCGATTTTTTAATAATTCGCTCAAAGGCGCTTAAATAAATTTCGCGCAGCGTCCGTTCGTCCACCTCTGAACTCGTCACCATTTTCTCGAATTCCTGATTGTTGCAAGCAAAGTGTTTAAGCGAAGCGCCAACTCCTTTGCTTTGGAGACCATTGATGAAAGCAGCGCCCAGTTCGCCTGTCAGACAGGGATCCTCGGAGTAATATTCGAAATTTCTTCCCCCAAGCGGAGTCCGCTTCATGTTGATTCCTGGGCCGAGCAGCAATTCGACTCCCATCTCTTTGGATTCATTACCAAGTGCCTCCCCAACTTCGTGCAGCAGTTCAGGATTCCACGAAGAACCGATAGCGGAGCCCGTAGGATAACAAGTTGCGGGAACATTCTCTGTCGTGATCCCCATTTCATCGTCACTGTTCGTTTTTCGAATCCCATTCGTTCCGTCATACATATGAACCGGCGGAATATCGAGTCTCTCGATCCCTTTGGTCATCCACATATTTAATCCTGCGCACAGGGATGCTTTTTCAGTAAGTGTCATTTCCTTTATCAATGCGTTAATAGATACTTTCATTTGTATCCACCCTTTCATATCAAGCTTCTTCTTGTAACTCCCGCTCTTTCTTCAATTCCTGCGCATCGTACAGTTTGAAAAACGGAAACCATACGGCGAACACAATCAACAAGACGACGGCGAGCAGAATAAGTCCATTGAATCCGGACATGAGGTAAGTCGATACACCGATCGGCGTATACCATAGCTGGAAGATTTTACTTGGGATTTGTGCAAAACCCATATCAAGAGCTAAGTAAACAATAATGGGCGTAATGAGACCATTAATCCACATAGGCACCATCAATAGCGGATTGAAGGCAACTGGTGCTCCATACACAACAGGCTCGTTAATATTAAACAGGGAAGGAATTAATGTTGCTTTACCAATGGTTTTCAGCTTTTTGGATCTGGCAAACAGGAACCAGATAACAAGCGGCAATGTTGCACCCATCCCTCCGATTCCAAGCCATCCGGAGAAAAATGTTTCAAATGTATTAATGTTGACAGGATCCAGTCCCTGCGCAACCAATGCGGCATTTTCCTCAATCGCCGGAATCCATATGGCATACCATATTGGCATCAGAACCCATGGGCTAACTCCGAAGGAATACAATACAACCCCAATAAAGTTAAATAGAATAAACCCGAACAAGCTTTGCCCCATAGCATTAATAGGTTCAAACACGCTCACAATCAGTCCAAAGATATCAAAGTGGAGCTGATATACAAGAACCCAGCCTATGCCCATGATCACAGCAATCGGTACCAGGAAGTCAAACCAATCCATAATAAACTCTGGCATGGAAGACCCTTTTTTAAAGAAAGAAAACTTAGCGCAGACATTCATGATCACGGCGATGAAGACGCCTACAATGAGTGCCGTAACCATACCCGCAGGACCGAAACGCTCAAGAATGAACTGAACGGTTCCGTCTTCGTTTACGACGGGATTAAGCAGCATGAGGAATAAGGATATGCCGGTCATTCCTGCGAGCAGCTTGATTTTGTGCCTCTCCTTTTTCTCCATAACGGTATACGGCGTCAGAAATGCAATAAACAAACCGAGAAGGCCAAAACTGAATGTTGTGATTGGCGTCAAATCCGGCATGCCAGGAATGAAGTCTTGCAAAATTGAGATCAAAGTAATAATAGAACCGATAAAAATCATCGGGATGGCAACCATAATGGCTTCTTGTATTGATGCTATCCAAATGTTATTTGTAATCGCATCCAATCTTGGCGCAAAAGATTCCGTCATCCATTTCATAAAACGCTTCATCTGTTGATTCCCCTCCCTTAATTCTGTTGTGCACATAGCTATAGTATAGGTACTTTTGTTAACGCTTACTCGTTGTAAATTGCCTCGCCTATGGGCGTTTTTTGTTCAATTCTTATCCTTAGATCCGGTTATTCGCATCTACTTGGAATCGACAGCAAAAAACACCCCCTCTCATGGAGGAGGTGTTCTTGAAGATTGTGTTTAAAACTGTTTCTCTAATGTGAGCAATAGCACACCATGCGGTGGAAGATTGATTTCTTTCTGCCAACCTTGATCCTGTAATATCTCTGTCCGGATGACCGGGCCGCTTCTTCCGTGAAGATACGCAAGTTCCTCCTCCGTCAAGATTTCGGGTGCTCCCATGCGAACCCACTCGTCAAAAACGGAGCCATGATCCCGGTCCATCTGATAGGTTGTGCATTTATAGGTTCCCGGTAGATGAGGAATATTGATTTGAAACACCTTGCTGCCTTTCTCTTGGAACACGCTGTAACGGTTATAATTGGACATCTCCGACCAGTCCCCGCTTGAAAACATATGATCTAAATGGACGTAATGATACAGCAGAAGTTGTATGCTCCCGTCTTTATTCTGAGTACCTACATAACCATCACCCTTAACGATTATCTCTTCACCCAGTTTCTGAAGAAGCTCAAAGGCGTAATAGCTCGGCTTCTTAAGTCCATCCCGATTCATTAAACCAAAGCCTCCATAAAACGGAGAGGATGGAACAAGACTTTCCTCAAACACATCAGTGAAGCACCAAAAAGCCATGGCCTGCACATCTCCCAGTGTATTCATCGCATGATACATCACGAATGGGGCCATAAACATGGTATCGTGCAACAGATGCCGGTCATAGAGGGAAAAGTTCCATTCGGTAATATGCAGCTCCATATCACGGAAAGCGGCAAGCTCCATTTTTTCCTGCAGTCGATGGATGCTCTCTTTATAAAAAGTTGGAGGCATCATTTTCGTTAACATATTCTGCTCCGCTTTGAGCTGGGGATACTCCGAATAGATATGAAAAGAAAAGAAATCGATCGCTACATGATGCCTCTTGCAATATTCCATAAACTCCTCGGCCCATGTGTCGTTCCAAAGTGAACCATAACCTAAAGCAGGTCCGCCTGTTTTTAGTTCAGGAAGAACCGACTTGATCACTCGAACGGTAGATTCATAAAAGGAGAAATATTCCTCTTTGCTTCCTGCCCAGCAAACGCCTGATAAATCCGGTTCATTCCATACTTCAAAGTACCACTGTTTTACTTCCTCAGCCCCGTAGCGATTTAAGCAATGCCGAACGAACTCACGAACAAGTGCCTCCCATTTTGCCTGATCAGCTGGAGGGGAAATATTCCCTTTCCACCAGAATACCGTTTCGTTGGAACGGCTGAGCAAGGTCGGCATAAAGCCTAGCTCCACAAACGGCCTGATTCCCAGCTCAATAAGAAAGTCATAAAGCTTGTCAACATAAGCCCAATTATAGACCGGAGTACCGTCATCCTCTTCGTTGTATACCATCATCTCATCATTAAAGATGCCATGAAAACGTATATATTCAAAAGGAATTCGTGCTTTAAGCTCGGAAAGCTGCCGACGCCAGTCATCGCGCAGCCCTTCAACTGCCCTGCCAGCTGTTGTGGTAACATTCCAGTGTTTTTTGTACCCTGTTGACAACATTCCCGGCTGAATCCGAATTTGCTCCTGATCCGTAACAACCGACGTTAGTGGGTTCGCCCTCTCCTGTTCTTGATCCGACTTCACTTCCAGATATCGATATAACGCCCCCATCGCATTGATCGTATCTAATTCATAATAGTCCCCACTAGAGGATTCTTCATATGTAAGCGGTTTTCGATTAGGCTTATCCTGAAGCGGAGCAGCGGCTTCACGATACGAGCTTGGTGTACAACCGTACTTTTCTTTGAAATACTTATTGAATAGCTTTACGTTCGCAAAACCGCAATCCATCGCAATTTCGGTAATGCTCTTTTCACTTCCGGAAAGCTCCGACTGGGCCTTCTCCAATCGGATCAGCGTTAAATACTTTTGGAAAGGAATACCGATTTTATCGGTGAAAAAGTGAGAAAAATAATGCAAACTTAAGTGTTCTTGTTCCGCCATCGTCTGCAGCGTAATCTTCTCTTTATAATTTTGATCGATATAGGTAAGAACCCGATTCAACCTTTTATAGTCATAACTCTTGCTGCCATCTTCAGCTTCCGGATTGATCCCTTCCGAAAAATATCGCAATAAATGCCCACATAAGGTTTGCAGCCTTCCCATCGTGTAGCTTCGATAGCCTGGAGACTTCTTGTTCATCTCCCACACCATCTTTGCAAGTTCTTGCTTGATTGTGTCAAATCGGAAGCCGGTCGGCTCAGCCTCTGTCGTAGAATTACAGGAAATAAAAACATTATTATGCAGCCACTCCGGGCCAAATTGAAGCGTTAATAAAATATTGTCAGGGCTATTCTGTTCAAACTTATGGATCGACATGCTGTTCACCACAATGACATCGTCCTGATGCAGGGTATACTGCTTCTGGTCAAGATGCATGATAACAGAACCTTGGAGAACATAGACAATCTCCACCTCTTTATGCCAGTGAAATGGAACCTGCTTCACACTGTTGACAAACAGCTTAAAAGGCATGTCATCTTGATGCTCGATAAATTCATAAAGGTAACGCATATTGGGCCCTCATTTCTTATGAACTGAAAACGATATATCTTTATTGTACATATCGAACGGATGATAAAGTGACTCATAGATTGCAAATATCATCATAAATTATAGAACCTTATCATGATAGCATGTATAGTTTACGACTTTTACATACATTAGAACACAGGCTATCCGGAGCACTAAATGTTATTATACTAGTTTAGTTTCATTGTAAAGAAAGCTGATGCCGATTAGATAAAAACCTAATCGGCATCATGGTGTTCAGTTTCTTGAAAGGATTCGATAATCCTATGGTTCATGACCAACAAAGTGAAAGGCTGCCCAATTGGCAGCCCTTCTGTCTTAATCCAAGATTCCACTTGATCGTGGTTTTAATGTAGTCATTAATCTCCGTTAATGATAAGAACAGGGCGAATGGCCGTATCCGAATGTTCCTTGGTCGCATAATCTGCGCCCATATCTTCATCTAGACCGACGATGCGGAAGCTTACGACTCCATCCGATTGACTGTTCACAAATGAAGTGACATCAAAGCTCACATAGGCACCTGTTTGACTTACCTTCACGGTCCCCAATGCAGACCCGGCTTCTGTCGGCTGGTTAGTTGCGTTGATCGATGTTTCAGACCATGCATCATTGTTGATACCCCTGGCTTCCACTGTATAGGAGCTCGTATTGCTATGAATATTGGTTACATAGATTTTGAGAATAGCAGAGCTTACGGACCCGCTTAATGAGGTAGTATCAAATTTCAAGTATCCTGCTCGATCGTAAGAGGCATTGGAGGCGCGCAGCTTTACAGTCATCGTATTCTGGGAGCCATATTGATCCCCGGCATACGTACCGCCACGAACGAAGCTGTCCTCGATCGCTGTAAGTTTGACAGGGTTCACCGTATCCCCGCTAGTGGTCGCACTGATTTCGTTGCTTGCAGCCGAGACGTTGCCGGCTGCATCTTTCGCTTTAACCGTAAATGTATAGGTCGTGTTGGCGTTTAGCCCGCTAACCGTCGCTGTCGTGTCGGTAACGATGGCAGCCAACGTGGCGCCCTCATAAACATCGTAACCGGTAACGCCTACGTTGTCCGTTGCAGCACCCCATGAAAGCGTAACGCTGGAGGAGGTCGTGTTGGTTACTGCCAAATTCGTTGGAACCGTTGGTGTCTCCGTATCCGAGCCGCCCGTAGAATCTGTTCCGTACACTTCAAACTCATATAAGGAGTATCCGTAAGGGGTACCTCTGGCCGTGCCGTACATTCTCACGTATCTCGCATTTCGGTTCGAAAAGGCAATCTCATCTATGGCGCCATTCCCGGTTGTTGTGGAGAATACATCCGTCCAATTGGTAGGTGTCCCGTTATCGACAGATACTTGAATCTTGTAACTCTTCGCATAGGCTTCTTCCCAATTTAATTGGATTCGGTTGATGTTCTTCACTGCCCCGAGATCGACATAAATCCATTGCGGGTCAACGCCTTCTGCGCTTGCCCATCGCGTTGCCTGGCTGCCGTCAAAAGCTTTAGCTGGCTCAAAGCCCGAGGCTTCGCTTGAGCTTGCAACGGCCGTCTTGTTCAAGGCAAGATTCGGGGACGATGTATCGTTATTTGTTGTGGCTGTCACTGCATTGCTTGCGCCCGATATATTCCCGGCGGCATCTTTGGCTTTGACCGTAAAGGTGTAGGCCGTGTTGGCGCTCAAGCCACTGATGGTCGCATTCGTTCCTGTAACGGAAGCCGCTGGTGTTGAGCCGTTAAAAACCTCATAACCCGTAACCCCTACATTATCCGTAGAAGCATTCCATGAAAGAGTGACACTGGACGAAGTCTTTCCAGTAACCGCCAAATTCGACGGAGCCGTTGGTGCTTGCGTATCTGCTGGGTTCCCTCCCCCTCCTGGCTTCCACCAGTTACCTGAAATGAACAGCATGTTTAAAAGGGTGAAGCTGTCGCTGTAATAGCCGGATTTATGACTTTTCATCCAGTCCCAGCCGCTATTGATCCAGGCCTGGTTTCCGCTATTCGGGGTTCCTGCCGAAATAAACGGAGCGACAAAAACACCTTCCGCCCCGCTTGCCGATGGAGACACCGTTCCGTTCAATAGATACCCGTCCCGAATATTGTTGGGGTTGCCGCTCGTCTTTCCTTTAATCCAGGAAGTCAGTTTATCGGTGATCGATTTGGCTCTCGTCTCACCATAATGTGCGTAATCCATCACAATCCTGAGTGGTACCCGAGCGGCATTATAATTGTATTCGTCCGTTTCCGGGAACTCTTCCAAATAATTTCGTGGAGCGGGTTTTGGAGGATTGTCAACGACAAAATCCGAAATCAACCCCGTGTTCGGCGAATAGGAGGCGCTGAATGAACTATAGACGTTGTACAGGTTATTGATGACATTCAACCACGTTGAATCGCCGGTAACCTCGTAGAAGGCTCTTAAATGGCTGAGCATCCAATCCGAAGGTCTCGTGTTCAGTGCGCTTTTGCTATCCCAATCGCCGAGATTTAACCGGTTGTTAGTCGTGACATTGCTTTTCTTGATTCCATCCGTAATCATTTTTTTGGCTTCCGCCAAATAATTGATTGTACCGGATGAACCCCATTGATTATGAGCAAGAATGAGCGAGTAAGCAATGTCCAGATCCCCGTCGGTCGCCGAGTAGAAATCTCCCTGCGCGTTTTTGGAGTCCGCTACGACCCAGCCCATCAAGTTAGGATTTCCCTTGCTTTTATAAGCTCTGGCCGTTTTGAACAGGCCGTCGTAAATGGTTTTGGCATTCGGATCATAACCAGCCATTAACACCGTAATGAGCATGCCGTATCCTTGACCTTCGGAAGAGCCCAACGCCTTATACCCGCCAGGTTCTCCTGTAATTTCGCCTTTCACATAATATCCGCCGGGCAAGGAGGACAAGTTGTTCTTCAAATAGCTGGATTTCCATGAATTATAGTAAGCGATAACGTCTGCATTCAATTGCGACTGCGAGAGATGATTGGGCTTCGTAATCCCAGCAAAACTCGCTTGCTGGGGAAATGGCTTTTGCTCGCCTGCTGCGTGGGCTTTTTGTACAAACACCGGTGAGAGAAAAGTCGACATCAAAAGGACGAGGCAAAGTACGTGAATGGACCATTTTTTATACATTCCTATTCCTCCTATTGGATTGGTTTCGGGCATCTTGCCTGTGACCATAGTTACTTCTAAATGATAAGCCCTGCGTCATTGCTGATCATATCGCCGGGATCCGTATCGCTGCTTGAAGCAGCGGAACCGTACACCTCAAACTCGTACAAAGAGTACCCGTAGGATGTTCCTCTTGCCGTGCCATACATCCTTACATATCTGGCATCTCGTGCTGCGAATGAGATTTCGTCCATCCCTCCGTCACCGGTTGAAGTGGAGTATACCTCCGTCCAATTTACAGGCGCTGCCGTATCCGTCGACACTTGAATTTTGTAGCTTTTCCCATAGGCGTCTTCCCATATGAGTTTGACTTTATTAATGCTTTTTGAACACTCGGTATAAGCAATCCCCCTTTCATGGAGTTATAAAAACCACATTCTGGGATGTATACAAATTATTGTATGGTATCTTAGTTCTAATCCCATTTCTCAAATTCGGAAAGGGACTAAATTAAGGTGTATTGTTGTTTTTTTAAGGTTGTCATGTAATCGGCTATGAATTTAGCTCAAGTAGGAAGGACACTAGCGTACCCGATCACATAGACCTCGGGTCTGGATAACGGATAAGCAAAAAGCGCTGTTATCAACAGGCTTACGACGGTTCCAACCAGCGTGGTCAACTCCATTCCTTCACCATTTCTATCTCTCCCCCTTTGTTAAAATAAAGCGTCACGTTTATTAATGCGTCTTACTGCCGTATTTGCTACTAGGATAAGCACTAAACAAACGACGGATTGATAGAATCCAGCTGCTGTCGACATGCCGATATCCCCGGATTGAATCATGGCACGATAGACAAAGGTATCGATGGTATTTGTTGTCGGGATCAGAGCGCCTGTATTCATAGGAACCTGATAGAATAATCCGTAAATCCGACCGGAGAATGCCGCTGACCGCAAGCAGGGTCATGGTGGTGATGACAGGCAAAATAAGCGGGATGGTGATCCGGGTCATCTGCTTCCACTTGGTTGCACCATCAATCGTGGCAGCTTCATAGTATTCTTTGTCTATTCCGATAATGGAAGCGAAATAGATGATGGATAGATAACCTACGTTCTTCCATGCATTTACGCTGACCAGGATGTAAGGCCAATACTTGGGTTCTCCATACCAAGACACCGCCTCCGAACCAAACCAATTGATCAATAACCTGTTCACAAGACCGCTATCCACATTCAAAAAGCTGTAGACCAGATAGGCGACCACGACCATCGAGATGATATGCGGCAGCAGGAATGTGCTTTGATAGAACCGGCTGATCGCTTTATCCTTAATTTCATTAATCAGCAGCGCTACCAGAACGGCTAAAACCAGGTTCAGCACAATAAAAACGAAATTGTAAAGGAAGGTATCGCGGGTTGTTGAACAGCTTGCAGCCATTCCAAAACGCACGAAAAAGCTGTTTAAGTTTTTTAAACACAAAAAGGGGGGTCCCCAAAGGTCCTTTGACCTGGGTCGCCCCCGCTGTCTGTTGTATGACGCTGCGCGTATGAATCTCTCATTAACAATGAGGTGGCTCGTTTAGCAAAGTCATACTTGATTAATATAAAATAAAACATTTTCATAGTGTTTCATAAACCTTTTATAATTCGTTGTTTCCTTCAGTACAATTATGGTTGGATAAGCATTTACTTTGCGTTGTTTTAGTGCAGCTAATACTTTCTTCTGTTCGATGCAATAAAATTTACCTTCTTTATATTGAATAAGAAGTGGTGGAAGAGCAGCTGAGTCTGCTTCATCGGTACAGTCTTTCCCGGCCATGATTCCATTAAACTCGATGAGACGCAAAGGAAATTTAACAACACCGAAATACAAATACTCTTTTCTCATAAAATCATGTGAACTAGGAGCAGCATTTCGGGAGTGGAGCATATAACAATGAATCCATTCTTCGAGCATTCCAATATTCGCATACTGTACAGCAGATCGTACAGTTGGAGCATAAGTGAATTGTTGGTCATTTTTCTTCGAATAAATGATTTTCTTAATGGAATCCAAAGATAAAAAATACTCATCCGCAAGTTCCGAAACCGTTACCCCATTGGCATACTTATTGCGAATCATAATATTACGCCTTTGTAATTGATTTCGGTAACCCGACTTCTCGCCCCAACCCCTTTTTTCCTCTCCAGTAGGAATATAAAGAAGTTTTCCAGCAGCGTATTTCTGAATTTCTTTCAATAACTTCTCAGGTATGATATCGCTGGCATTTTCATATTTCATAGGATCACCCTTTATAAGGCGTATATTCGATCCTTCAGTTGACCGATAGATTTCATAATAGAATTGCAAGATTCTATGTCATCGATCGACGCATGCCACCGCAAAACATCGATTCCCTTGTAATACGCCATACATAAAAATCGTTCTTTAAAATCCGGTATGACAATATTCCTTTTTTTGCAATACTCGAATAACAATTCAGGTATGTTTAAGTAAGGCTTATTTAAGTCCATAATGACAAAATCTAAAAGGAAATCGCATATGCCGGATCTGCTCCAGTCTGGGAAACCGACCGTCGTTTTTCCATCTGTAATCATTATTTCAAAAAACGTGTTATTATTAACTAAATAACGTTTGCCTTCACAATAATCAATTCTAGTGTCCATTTCTATCAAGTATTTTTCGACAAAGTCACGATCTAAAATCGTTGTATCAAAGAGTTCCTTCCAATTATACCAGTATCCTTCTTTATCTTCTGCAAATGTGTCGATTAGAAATTGCCTGCAGGTGCTATACTCTGTTTTGCAATCCTCGTTGAACTCACCATAGCCTTCTACTCCCGCTATATCCGCTGCACTAATTTCCAAGACTTTGTCAAAAAACAACTCGTAACAATCTGCAAACTGATTTGGGCTTAATTCATCTGCGACAAATCCATTTGGTGTCATACTTACCTGATCCGAAAGCATGGACTTAATTATACTGTCTTTACTCATGTTCGTATCTCCTTTACATCAACAATGGTTATACACATCAGCTGCGCACCTGATATGGGGTAATGATAACATTGGCCATGTATCGGATATAGGCAACGAATAGGTTTAGTCAACTTTACACCAGTCTCTTGTGATGACTTCTATTCTAACAATACAATTTACCCTCAATCATCGTCCACTGCACTTGATACCTTTCGTCCATCAGGACGAGATCCGCATCGTATCCTACCTCGATTTTTCCTTTGTGAGATAAACCCAGAATACGGGCCGGCGTAGTTGAAGCCATGTGCACGGCGTCCTCCATTGAAATTCCGTTAGCCACGGTCAGACGTAACGCTTCATTCATAGTCACCGTGCTCGATGCTAAAGTGCCATCCGCAAGCCTTGCAATCCCCTCGGAAACGGTAACGTGATGACCACCAAACATATAATTGCCATCACCTAATCCCATCGCCTGAAGTGCATCTGTAATCAGCACCATGCCTTCAGGCCCTTTGAGACGGTGCATTAATCGGACAATGGCGGGATGAAGATGGATTTGATCGACAATCGCTTGCAGGCTGACATGCGGTTCTTCGAATGCGGCTACAATCAGTCCGGGGTCTCGATGGTGAATCGGTCTCATGCCGTTAAAACAATGGGTTACATGACTCGCACCCGCTGCGAAAGCCAGCTTCGCTTCCTCGTATGTGGCATCGGAATGGGCTACGGCAATCACAACATCCTGCTCTTTCAGATAGGATATGAGTTCCAAGCCTCCAGGCAATTCTGGTGCGATCGTAACCATTTTAATGAGCGAACCCGCTTCTTGAAAAATTAACTTTATTTCTTCCAGATTCGGGTGGCGAAGATATTTCTCGTTTTGCATCCCTTTACGTCTCGGATTCAAGTAGGGTCCTTCCAAGTGAATGCCAGCGATTCTTGCCCCCTGTTCTCGTCCGATTACAGATTTTACGCTGCGAATCATATTGAGCAGATCCTCTGTCGTCGAACTCACGGAAGTCGCCAGAAACGAAGTGCATCCGGTTGCAGCACAAGCGCGTGATACTTCTTGAATGCTGTCCTCGGTTCCGTCCATCATGTCATAGCCATTGGCCCCATGAATATGAACATCTATCATCCCGGGTATGAGCCACATTCCTTTGCCATCAATTAGTTCAGCATCAGCTTCGATTGTTTCCAGTTCTTGCGTCGCTTCTATTCGCTTCAACTTCCCATTCGCAATCCAGACCGTTGCAGAAGGAAGTATTTGATGAGGCAGGTGGACTTTGACATGTTGAATGATTTGGTTGTTCATTTCGACTCAACTCCATCCTGTTGGTTATGTGCCTGACATTCTATAAGCGTAATATTTTTGTTGTCTAATATTTCTTGTATTTCAATGGGAATCGATCGATCGGTTACAATAATATCCACATGATCCAAGTCTAACTTGAACCTCGATTTCACCGCGAATTTGGTATGATCCGCAACAAGTATGACCTGATCCGAGCGCCGGGCCATTTCCCTTTTCACCCGGACATCTTCTTCATATGGATAATAGAGTCCGTCTGGCTGGATTGCCGTCGCACCGATGAACGCTTTATCGGCACGGATTTCACTGATTTTATCAATGACGGAAGGACCGTATAATAATCGATTTTGGGTATGCAGATAACCGCCAAGCAGGTAGATGCTCAGATCTTCTCGGTTGGAGAGTATTCCTACATTATCTATGGAGTGTGTAACCGCTGTTATCTGTTTCGCTTGAATATGCTCCGCAACAAATTGTACGGTCGTAGATACGTCCAAGAATACAGTCTCATGGTCCCGAATCAGTTTAGCGCCATGCTCGCCGATTACCTTCTTGCTCGTGGGCTCATCAATAAGTCGTTCCTGATAAGAAGTAAGCTCCTTTTGCAGTTCAGGCAAGGCTACCCCTCCGTGCGTACGAACAACAACTCCTTCTTGAACTAATTTGACAATATCCCTGCGCGCGGTATCCCGCGACACTTGAAAGAACGAGCATATCTCTCCAACACTCATCGTTTTATGTTGTTTTAAGTAATCCAGGATGTTTACTAATCGTTCCTCTTGGAACATCTCTTCCCCCTCATTTCTTAAGTATTTTCATTCTTTTAATAAGTATATATAAGTAATTCAAAATAAACAATAAGTATTTGTAAGTTTATTATTATTCTTGTCAAAAGCAAAAAAACCACGATTATCGAGGTTTTAAAAGTATACATATGTTAGTCCTATGATATTTTCCATTCCGGCTATCGCACCGTGAGTCCATTTATACTCTTAAATAGGATGAAGACAGGCCGCTTCTTGCACAGAAGCAGCCTGCCCTTAACAATCGAACATGAGCGCCGTTAATAAGTAAACGATTGATTTACAGTGCCAATCCGTGCGTTTGCATATTGGATATCATTACTTCTCATATTTTCAAACGCTTGCACTGCTGCATTGGCAACGTCAATATCCTGTGCGCTTGTTCCTCCACTTACACCAATGCCACCGACAATCCTTCCTTCATGAACCAAAGGAATTCCTCCGCCGAGGATAACGACTTTCCCCTGATTCGTTGTATTAATTCCGAAGGTTGCTCCACCAGGAAGCGCAGATTGCGCTAAATTCGCTGTTGGCATTTGCAAAGCTACACTGGTCCAAGCCTTACCTATGGCAATATCGATACCTGCTATTTTGGCATTGTCCATCCTATAGAAAGCCATTAGGTTTGTGCCCTCATCTACGATCGCTATGTCCGAGTTAAGTCCCATTTGTCTGGCACGCTGTTCAGCAATTTCCAATAACTTCTTCGCAGTTGTTAAAGTGAGTTTATACATCATAGCTCCCCTTTACTAAATAGAAATACTGCATTATATTGTCATATGCCTATAGTGGTGAATTGCCCAATACCAGTACTTCCGGAATGAATGCTAAAGAAATGTCTTGGATACCCATTCAAAAAACTTTTCCTTCTCTTCAAAGTGCGGATAATGCGCAGATTGATCAAACGCGATAAACTCCTTCTGATCGGCTCCAAGCATATCGAAATATTCTTTTGCTGCATGAGAGGATGTCATATAGTCATAATCGCCCATGATAATGTAGCACGGTATTTCAAGTTTCGTTACAAGCGTTGGCAACGGATGTTCTATAACCTCCTCCAACAAAACCTTTTGAGAAAAAGATATCCCGACGTTATATCGAATGACGTCCATTAAGTTATACTCGCTGCTTAATAGCATTCCAAGGCTATTGCCGTCGGGGCTGTCAATAAGTCTTGAAGCTCCGCCATATTGAACGACATAATTTCGGGGAGTGAACATTTCGCCCTTTTTGATTTTATCGGTTAGGCCTTGCAGATATAAGACGTCTTCCGCGTTGCCGGCCTGATGAGCTTGGCTGATTAAGTAGGTCAAACTGTCCATCTCGCTTGTTAAGGTATCCCCCATCTGGCCAATCCCGACATAAGCCTCATATTTTTCGGGAGCCTTATGGGCCGCCTGTGCAGCAATATACGTACCATAAGAATGTCCAATGAGAATTATCTTTTCTTTGCCCAGACGTTCCGAAACGTGATCCGTTAAAGCCAATAAGTCATTTACCAGCAACTCCGATGAAAGATTAGCGTAATCCTCAAAAAAACGATAGGATTTTCCGCTGGCTCTTTGGTCGTAATGAACAACCGTAAACCGGGTTTCCAACAAGTCTTGATATGCCGCGGCATAAGGGATTTCCGGAGCTCCAGGTCCTCCGTGGACAAATAAAATAACGGGATTGTTCTTGTCATCGCCGCGTATCATCAGTTCTTGCTTGCTTCCATTGATCTCTACTTGTTCTAGTATGCTAATACTATTTTCGCCTTTGATGGACGATGTCCAGGTAGGAAAAATTAGGGCTGTTATGAGTAGCCCTATTAGTGTTATCCCGATAATTCTTAATGTTTTTTTCAATTTTCTCATGGTCTTGGGACACCTTTCAGCTTAAAGCTTGAAGTAAATTGCGGATTGCGGAAGATCCAATGTAGATTTCATTACATCTCATTGTACCTTAGGCTCGTTTACTCCAAATCCTTCCTGAGACTGAATTGGACCTAGACCCTAGTCGAAGAAAGCAGCGGCATTAGAACATAGCTAATAACAAAAAATGCCGCTGATCTTGATACAGATCAGCGGCGCAGAAACTACCAGGAGGATAGTTCGGTCCTTTTCCAATTGTTTTGGGCAACGCAAACATATACATATTGGTCATCCCAAGAGATCTGTCCTTGGCTGCATGCAGCAGTGGACGAAGCGGGCGTATACTTTTCGCGAAGACGCAGCATATCCCCGTTTATATCGAGCTTGGTGTCGGGTTCATTCGTGCCAATTCCGATATTGCCGTCACTGCGCTGCACGGTGAGTGGGGAATCGAGCACTTTGCCGTCATCTCCATAACGGACGAACTGCAGGTTGGCACCCGCATTGTCACCCGATTCCTCTAAACTGTCGGCCCGTACGGCCCATCTCGGTGTCGTCTCATTATCCTTGCCGGCTGCACTTAGTTGGATATCCCGATTCGTCCCGCTTTCGCCGGCTACCCGCAAGATACCACTCATGACATTGAAATTGGACGAATGCGTACGGATCTCGCTTACGTCGGTGTCAAACGGAATTTCAAACCGGGTAAACAACTGGTTGGGGTATTGACCAGTCGGCGACATAGTCGTCTCGAACGAGATATGCTTATGATCTTGCTGCTCCGGATTGTTTGCCTTGTCATGGGAAATGATCGCCGTCTTGTCCTTGCCATTCTCGTCAACCCAGACAATCGCCGGCTTGGCCCTTTCCGCCGTCCATTGCAATCGAATCAGATCGGACTGATGCCCTTCTTCCTCGATCCATTTCTTATCGGTGGATAAATGAAGCCGTTCATTGTGCGGTATGCGTATATCGTCGCCGTTTTGCTCGGATTGTCCAAGTGTCGTTTCCACTTCCTTTTCCTGATCCGTACAACCCATGCCGAGCAAGAAGATGCTCACCATTATAATCATAATCGTCCCTAATAATTTCACAGTGTTTCCCTCCATTTATCGGTATGATTCGATTTCGTTCGTGTTCATGAACAAAAACACTTTGTCTGATCGTATTATATCCAACCCCCAGCGTACACCCATTTCATCAAACTTCCCGAAAAAATGATTCTTTTCGTCTATAAAGTTTTGTCGGAATTCGTCCGAAAGGTGTGCTTCGGTTGGTCATAAAAACAGCCCAAACTTTCATTCTTTTGTAGGCCCAGCAAGAGGGACTTTTGGGTCATTCGGTAGTAACTGGTTCGAGCTTAAAACATGAAGTCCTAGTCTTCCAAGATTATTCGATATCGTTAAAACAAAAAAAGCCGCGATTTCCGCGGCTTTCAATATATGTGATTAATAAACTTCATAATTTTGTCCGGTTTGTGCTCCTTCTACGCTTTTTTTGAAAGCAAGGGCTACGCGACTAGCAGGAACTGCTTCAAAGCCCGGAAAAAACTCGCCATATTTTCCAAGTGATTCTTGTAAGACATTGGGGCTAACACTATTTATACGGATTCCCCTAGGCATTTCAATCGAGGCGGATTTAACGAACGCTTTAACACCACCATTGGCCATGGCCGCTGATGCCCCTTGAGGAATGGGATCATCCATCATGATGCCCGTTGTTAGAGTAAAGCTTCCGCTGTCATTAATGTAGTCCATTCCCAAAAGGACTAAATTGATTTGCCCTTTAAGTTTACTTTCAATCCCTATTTCGTTTAACTCAGGCGTTAATTCGGTAATTGAAGCAAAATGAGCACCGCCTGTTGCACTAATGACTGCATCCACTTTCCCAACTTGCTCATACATGTTTTTGATGCTATCAACCGATGTAATATCAACCATTACGTCTGTTCCGTTTCTTCCAGCGCGAATGATTTCATGATGTTGTCCTAGTTCTTTGGCGACTGCTTGTCCAATCGTACCGCTTGCCCCAACCATGATTATTTTCATGTTTGCTCTCCTTTCCATCTACAAAAAACCTTGCACCATTTGAAAATATCCATTCAGCGCATCTTAAAAACCATATTTATATTAACACATCATCGGTAAGACATAAAAAGTCGCCTCAATGGGCGACTTTCTATTCGTAGATGTTTTTCCTGCAAAGAATATCTACTTAAACCGATTCTCTGCTAAAATCAAGACCATTCACCAATGACCGCTTGTATGCGCTGCTCCACTTCCGAACGCTTTTCTTCCGTAATACTTCCCGCTTTGGCTTTATTCAGATGCTTGAGCGCATCATTCAGATGCTTCACGGCCTGATCCTTCTTGCCCTGTTTATGCTTTAGCTCTGCTTGTTTCAGAGCATTGCCGATCTGCTGGCTAAGCGGATGGCTGATATCACCCTGCAACTTCCAGGACTGAATATCGTCCATCAGGGAGCCCAGGCTATCCGGTGCCGCCGCATCAGACACTTCAATCTTCATCAGCTGCGTATCGTTCGTGTAGTAAATGTTGCCGTCGTGTCCCAAATTCACGTGCTGGGATTCCGCCAGCGTCTGGTGCTCCATCGTTTCCGGATTGACCACGGTGACATGACCGGCAAGCGTCAGATACATAAGGCCGTCCTCGCTCCAGCGAATATATACCGGACGCCAATTGCCGTATTTCTCAACACCTTCGTAAATCGTTTTGCTTTTTACAATTTCCTGGGTGTTCGGGTCTACAGCGAATAGCGTTCCGTCAAAAGCCGCCCACAGCAGCCCGTCCGGACCAAAACTCGTACCGCTGATGATATGAGGCGTGGGAGAAGCGCCTTCAATGGAAGGTACCCATTCCTTCTCCACTTTGCCGGTCGCGATGTCCCAGATAAACAATTTGGCCGCCGGTTCTGAAGGAGTGATGCCCAGTCCGCCAGCGACGGTGGTGGAACCATAGACCTTGCCATCTTTCACCGCAATGCCGACAATCGACTGATTGTTGATGACGTTCTTGTAGTCGGTATAATTGCTGCCGTTGGCCGGATCATAAATGGTTAGGGATCCACCGAGTTTGCCGTAATCCGGAATGGTACCGATAAACAGCTTGTCCTCCGCGGCTCTCATGATGAACGGTCGATCCTGGCCGGTAATTTTGAACAGGCTCTTACGCTGTGTCGGATTTTCCGTATTGTATTCAAAGATATCCGCCCCAGGATAAACGCCCATATACATCTTGCCGTTCATGGACACCATCCCTTCCGACTGACCCATAGGGAAGGTCTCGAATGTTCCTGTCTCAATCGAATACGCAGACCCTGTTCCGCCAGGGTATCCGCTAATGAACAGACGTCCATCCGGACCGTTCTCCATCGTCTGGACAGGAATCGGGTTGCCTTTCACCGGATATGGAATCGCCTTGACCTGTTTGGTCGTAAGATTCATGAAGGCTACGCTGCCGCCGAATTGAACGGTTGCAAGAGAAACACCTGGAAGATCCAGATCGTTTGGAACCTCAATCCAGGCCGTATTGCGCAGGAACGTTCCGTACACCACACCGGTGTCAACAGCAGCAAGGGTATTCAAATCCACTTCCATCAAATGGTTATTCTGCACGAAATAGATTTTATTGCTGCCTTCCGGTCCGTAAGAGAGACGAATGCCTTTATTGTTCAAGTGGTATGTCTCGCTCCACTTTTGCAGATCCAGATCATAGAACAAAAGCGCGTTGTTTCCTTTGCTGATGCCGGCAACCAAATATTTGCCCGCGACATCCAGCTGGTTCACCATGCCGATGTCAACCGCTCCGTTGTAGCTCGGAATCTGGATGGTCTCCTTCTCGCCAGACTCCACATTGACCTTCACAATGCTGCCTTCTATCCCGATGCCGACATACAGGTATCCATCATGATACGCAGTGGAACGACTGTAGCTTTGGCCCGTGCCTACAATGCCGTAGTCCTTCATCTCCCTTGTAGCGGGATCGTAGCGGCCCGCTTTCGCATGGGGATAAGAACCGAAGTAGACCCGGCCCTGCTCATCGTGAGACAAGCCATATACGACCTGCTCACCGATCCCGCCCAGAACTTTCAATTGTTTAGTCACCGGAGAGTAGGAGTACAGTGTGCCGTTCCCCCCGATATACACCGTCCCGTCAGGGGTCGTAATATGCGTCCAAGAGCTTTCGGATCCCGTTAACGGGTGCGTGCTCAGCACTTCTTTGGTTTTCAGATCAATGACATGAAAGATAGCCGGCTTGCCGGATACCGTTGTATACATAACCTCGCGCCCGTCCTGAATTCCAAATGCCCCGTCATAAATCGCAACGCTTTGCATCGGAGATCCCAAATCGATAGGATTACTGTAAGTTTTCCCAATGTCCGCCGAGGCACTTGTGGGGAAGAAAACCGCAGTCAGTAACGTGGCACAAATCGCGAAACACAGGCGTTGGAGTGCCTTCTTCACGTGAAGCCTGCTGTGGGTTATGTTCATTAATTCATCCTCATTTCTATTATGGAATGTACCGTAAATCAAATAACTGTCCGACCTGTGCAGGTAAACTTGATCGTTTTACCAAGTAAGGATCGCGGCATCCCTCCCCGACTAAGAATGTTGAATCATGAAGTCCTGGTATTTATGTAGTTCATATACTCGCAAAGAATTTAGCATATACCCTATATAGTGTCAACTGGTTCTTATCTGGTATTTATCTTAGAATGATAGAATCGTTCAGCCTCAATTGAAAACTTGTAAATTCGAGAAAGTAAAAAAAAGCCGTGACCACGGTGGTCACAGCTTATGAATCCATTTGTCTCTTGTTGTTTTACTTCCCAGCCCGGACATCAGCTCTTCCTCATCGATCAGATAAGAGAAGTATTGCTTCAACTGCTCGCGGAACAGCAGCATCTCATCCAGACTTAGTCGTATATCTTTGCAGGTCTTATATAGATGAGCCATTTCTCGGTGCAGGTTGAGACGGGAGGGCCGTCCCTCCATCTCCGGATCCACATTCTCAGTAATATAGCGGTTTGCTGGTAGGCTGTACGAATGCCTGCGGATGTATTCCTGCACCTCGTTAGAGGCCAGGAAATCGGCAAAGCTTTGGGCCAGCTCCTGCTCTTTGGAGTGGGCGCTTACCCCGATCCCGGTGCCCAATAGCAGTGTTGTTCCATTATCAAAATGCGGCAGAGGCGCCACGTCATAAGTAAAGGACGCTCCCTTCAGCTGGTTGAGCAGATAATACGTCGTCAAAATGACGGAGACCTTCTGCTCACGGAACAGATTCTCCGCTTCAAAAGCGCCTTGAGCCAGCGCCAACGGGAACATGCCGTCCTCGTGAATCAGCCTGCGGAGCCAGGACAAACCCTCGATCGCCCGGCTCCATGACGAATCAATCTCCGTATCGCCTCTATTCTGCATGAGGAAAATGGGCCATCGGTTCAGCGAATACAATTGCAGGGCCAGACTGTAACGTCCGGGGCTTTTCAGCTCCCTCAGCATTCGCTGAAGATCGTCCCAGCTCCAACCACTGTCCGGCTCAAACTGTCGTTTTTCCCGAAGATGCTCCTTGTTGTAGGCTAAAATCACGGGAGAATGAATGAAAGGCTTTGCCGCCAGCTTGCCTTCGGCATCCACGAACGGAGCATGCAAAAAAGTGTAGGTTGACGCATAGGGCTGCTGTGGGAGAAACAGACCGGTACTTCCGCTCTCCTGGAAATGCATCATATCCTGCATGTTGACGGACAACACGTCCACAATGCCAAGTCGCATCAGGTTCGCGATGCTTTCCGCATGTTCATACGGCAGGTCCACGATTTCTACAAAAATATCCGGGTGCCGTTCCTGGAACAGGGCAAGTAGGGCCTCCATTTCCGCCTCTGCATATAGAGAAGGATACATACCGAAACGAATCTTCCGGACTTGTCCGGTAGAAGCAACCACTTGGGTGCCCACACGGGGCACTTTAACGATCAATTCTTCCTGAACCAGCTGATCCAGCGCTTGCCGGACCGAATTTTTGCTTAGACCGTACAGCTCGATCAGAGACATTTCCGACGGAAGATAATCGCCTTGAGCGTAAGCGCCGCTTTTAATTTTTTGGCGCAGATCGGTGACCATGCGCTTCATTTTATTTTGAAAAGTATACCGGTCGGATTTAGCCATATGTGTCCACCTTTATTTACCATAACTGGTTTGCTACATCAATCCATTCTTATAGTATACTCACTCTTCAACTCGTTTGGCAAAATTAAATCCCATGAAAACTGTACCTGGGCAAATAATCGTTGAATCAACAATCAACAAAAAAGGATTTATTCATATCATCTCGAACATGATATTTCGGTGCATGGATTGCTAGGTTACATTGGTTACCATCCCCTATACTCAATCTTGAAAGGATGGTCTGTATGGATTGGCTGGATCGTATGAACAACGCAATGGAATATGTAGAAACACACCTGTCTGATACGATTGATTACGATATCGTGGCTAGAATTGCCTGCTGCTCAACATACCATTTTCAACGAATGTTTCCATTCATAACAAATGTGTCGCTTTCAGAGTATATTAGGCGCAGACGGCTGACCCTTGCCGCATTTGAACTGCAGCAGAGCGGTACAAAGGTCATCGACATCGCTTTAAAGTATGGTTACGAATCGCCTGAGGCATTTTCTAGAGCGTTTAAAAAAATGCACGGTGTGATGCCAATGTCAGCGCGCGACAAAGGCGTTACCCTGAAGGCCTATCCTCGGTTATCCTTTCATATTTCGATTCGAGGAGATGTTGAGATGAATTACAGAATGGAAGAAAAACAGGATTTTGAGATGTTCGGCGTATCAACTGTGGTGAATAGCGATGACGATCATCCGTTTATTGATATACCTGCTTTTTGGACTAAATGCATATCCGACGGCACCGTTGATCGAATCCGTACAGCTGCGGGTCTGGGGGAAAATGGTCAGATCCATGGGATACTATACAACAAGCAAGGTGGGGAATTTTCCTACATGATCGGTTACTTTATGCCCCAGAGTGGCATGCCAGAAGAGTTTGAAAGACTCCCGATCCCACCTCAAACCTATGCGATATTCTCAACCGGCCTATACCCCGACGGGCAAAGCGGTATTCATGATTTATGGAAGCGCATTTGGGCAGAGTGGTTTCCAACCTGCAATTACGAACCAGCAAATGGTCCTGAGTTTGAAATGACTTACGATAGAGGCAACAGCATGTATGAAATGGAAGTTTGGATCCCTGTCGTTAAGAAGAAGGGCTCTTAGAACGAGAAGAGCAGCACGAGGGTCAATCTCTCATGCTGCTTTCTCTCGTCCTGCTTCTAATACCCTCTACGCTTAAAATAATAAACGATACCCAACACATTAAATGATCATCCGTTCGTCTATGTGCGCGATATTCGCGGCTTTTTAACGAATATGTTAGTAATTAGATACAATGCTTACTCTCCAACCTTAGAAGCGGGCAGTTTTACAACAGCTGTAAGTCCTTCCCCTCGATCACTCTCCAGAATCAGTTCTCCCTGATGAGCCTTGGCAATCCTCTCCACCATGGGTAGTCCCAGTCCATGTCCTTGTCGGTTCGGGCGTGTTCGTCCAGAAGTGTAGGGAAGTAAAATCACGCCCTTTAGTTCTTCTTTCGGGATGCCTTTTCCGTTGTCCGATACCACAAAGCTATAAAACACCCCGTCTGCCGGACCCGTTTTCAATTCAATTTTACATCCGTCCGGATTATGCCTGATACTGTTCTGTACCAGGTTCGTTATCGCCCGATACAATAGACGTTCATCCCCGCTCACGATCAGACTCTCGTCCATCACATGAAGAGAAATGTCATAGCTCTCATCGAGGCCGTTGTTTAAAAAGTCGGATACGACCTGTCTGGCCAACGCGGAGAGACGGATCGACTTCAACTGTAATGGCTGCATATCGTATTCCAGCATCGATACCAAATTCAGATCACTCACCAAAGATCGCAAGCGTTCCCCCTGGCGACGGATGATTGCAGCCTGTTGTTTATACTCAGCAGACAGTTCCGGCTGGTCCTCCAACTCGCTCGCATAACCCAGGATCATGGACAGCGGTGTCCGGATATCATGGGAGATGCCTGCGATCCAGTTCGATCTCGCAACGTCCCTCGCTTTGAGTGCATCATTCTTCTCTTGGAGCATCTGAGAGGTCGAATTGATGCTTTGGGACACATCATTGAATATACCCCCTGTATCCACCTGGACCGGCTCTTCCTTGGAAAGAGCATGGATGCCATGAATCAACGGCCTTATTCCCCGGATGACCCGCGTTCCAATTAGCACGGAAACCAGCAGTGCAAGGGCTACATTGCACAACAGTAACAACAAAATTCGTACAGGTAGGGACCTTAGCCACTCGACCAAGAAGTCGATTTGATATTTTCCGTAGGTGTTTTTAGGATATCCCAATACCAGCAATCCATCTTCTCGTTCCCATACATATACGGGGTATTCCATTAGATAGTAGCGGGAGAACTTGGCTACGTCCGTTACATCATAGGACCTTGGAATGTCCTCAGGCAGTCGTTCGCTCCACTGTACCTGCCCATCCCGATCCATCAACATGGCCCAAGTTTGGTGCGTATCCAGCAGCTGAATCCCCTCATGGCCAAGCACATAGTTTCCCTGTTGCAGAACCAATTCGTTGGCCAATTTCTGCACAATTGCTTCAGGGGAAGGCCCTTTGTGATTTTCCTGGAAAATCAATGAACCGAGTAGTACCAGATTGAACAGTAACAGAAGAAAGGAAACCAGAATCGTCGAACCGACAAACCGCCTTAATATCCGGATAACGCCATCCATTATCGGGACTCCTGTGTCATGAGTTTATACCCGAGTCCACGCACGGTTAACAAATACACCGGATTTGATGGATCTTCCTCGATTTTCTCCCGAATGCGTCGAACATGCACCATCAAAGTGTTCTCATAACCATAAATCTCATCACCCCATACGGCTTGGCATAAAGCGTCACTGGTTACGATCCGGCCCTGATTCTCATACAGCTTCATCAGTATGGAGTGCTCCTTGGCAGTCAACGAGAATTCTTTGTGCTCCCTTAGTACGACAGCGCTATCCAAATCTACCGTTAGAGCACCCAACCGAAATACAGGTAACCGTTCTACGATGTTGGAGGCATATACCCGCTTCAAAATAGCCATCAGTCGGAGAATAAGCTCTCTGGGCAAAAAGGGCTTGACCATATAATCATCAGCGCCCAAGCCTAGCCCGAGCAGCCGATCTTCATCTTCACCTCGCGCAGACAAAAACAGTACAGGCATGTCCGTAAACGACCGGATGGATGAAAGCAGCGAAAAGCCGTCTCCATCCGGCAGCATGATATCCAATATGGCCGCATCTGGCTTCTCCGATCTGCATACAGACAGGGCATTCGAGAAATTGCCGGCAGTATAGATCCGGAAGAAGCCTTCTCTTCGTAGGAAACGTTCAATCATTTCCCGTATTTCAGGCTCGTCGTCAACAATCAGTATTTTTTTATTCTTTATCAAGTCCATTTCACATCACCCAATTTAGTATACATGACGAATGCATGCAGCCGATATTTTCCTAATCTATTTAAGGTAAATGTAAGGTTAACTTCAGGGGAACGCAAGAATCCTGTTCTATAGTGGGCAACAGAGACCTTTATGAAATGGAGTTGAAAACAATGTTAATTACGTCGCCCCCCATCGTGGAGACCCATAACCTGTCCAAAACTTACAGTGGTACACACCGTGTAAACCAGGTGAATCTAACAGTGCAACCCGGTCAAATCTTCGGCTTCCTGGGCCCGAATGGAGCTGGCAAAACAACCACGCTTAAGATGCTGCTCGGGCTCATTAAGCCTACCGAAGGCAAGGTCAAAGTGTTTGGCAAAGACTTGGACAATCATCGCCCGTCCATTTTGAACCAGACCGGTTCCCTGATCGAATCTCCTTCATATTACGGCCATCTGACAGGACTTGAGAATTTGAAGGTCATGCAGCGCCTACGCAGCGTCCCGAGCAAGAATATTGACGAGGTACTCCGAATTGTAAGACTCGAAAACCATAAGCATAAGAAGGCAGACCAATACTCTTTGGGTATGAAACAACGGCTAGGCATTGCCATGGCTTTGCTCGCCTTTCCCAGTCTGCTGATTCTGGATGAGCCAACGAATGGCCTTGATCCTGCGGGTATCGGCGAAATCCGTGAGTTAATCAAATCCCTCCCCGGACAATACGGGATTACCGTGGTGTTATCGAGCCATCTATTGTCGGAGATAGAGCAGATTGCAACATCCGTAGGCATTATCAATGACGGTAAGCTGCTTTTTCAGGGGACGATGCAGAACCTCCAAACCAGCAACAAAGCCACCATTCGTTTCAAGACAACGGACCCGACAAGTGCGGCGAAGATTCTGCTAACCCAAGGATATTTACCCAAAATCCAGGGGAAACAGCTTGTGTTTGAACATCTCCCGGACGAGGAAGTTTCACGCATAAATCGGGTGCTGGTGGAACAAGATCTTCCCGTCATCCGGATTGAGGAGCATAAAAAGAGCCTGGAAGACATTTTCCTTGATTTGACCGGAAGGGAGCGGAGCCTGTAATGAACGCTCTGTCACTGGAGTATTTCAAAATGCGCCGCAAACGGATCTGGGTCATGCTTACGCTGTTTCTTGCTGCTGAGATGGTCTGGGCATCCATGTCCATGAGTATTTCCATCTCAAGGAGCGCTGCAAATGCGAGTTGGGAAGCCTTGATCTTCAGCATCTCTTCCATGAACGGTCTGTTTCTTCCTATTATTTCAGCTATTGTGGTTTCCCGCATTTGTGATATGGAGCATAAGGGAAACACGTGGAAAATGTTAATGACAACCAATATAGGTCGGAATCATGTCTACGCTGCAAAATACATATGTGCGAACAGCCTGATCCTCTACGGTATTATGGCGCAGGCAGTTTTCATCGTGGGATTCGGCAAATCCAAAGGCATTGGCGGGAGTTTACCGCTTTCCCTGCTCGTCCAATTTACCATCGGAACGATGGTAACAACATTCGTCATCATCGCTCTCCAGCAATGGTTGTCCATTACGGTACGGAATCAGGCTTTCTCCTTATGTTTGGGCATGCTGGGCGGCTTTATTGGAACGACATCTGGGCTATTTCCGTCCGGTATTCGTCACCTGTTCGTTTGGTCCTACTACATGGATTTAAGTCCAGTTACCTATGTGTACAGCTCTACTTCAGGTTCATATCTATCAGGCACGCTGCCTGCTGGATTGCTGATTGCTTCTATTCTTATGGCTGCGGTTTTCTATTTTGCAGGGATCATTCACACTTCAAAACAAGAGATCTAAGGAGGAACCCCATGTTAAGGAGCATTTCCGCCGAATGGCTCAAACTTCGACATTCCCGCATCGGCCTGGTACTGGCGATACTGCCCGTATTCAGCCTGCTGATCGGATGCTTTAACTTTTATTTCAATCAAGCGACCTTGCAGAACGGTTGGTACAGCCTGTGGACACAAGTCAGTTTGTTTTATGGAGAGTTTTTTCTGCCCATTCTGATTGCCATTTGCTGTGCCTTCGTATGCCGATTGGAACATGCAAACCGTAACTGGAATATGGTTCTTGCTTCCCCGATGCCCATCTCCAGCCTGTTTGTTGCCAAATTGTTTACCGTCAGCCTGCTGATCTTCGCGGCCCAGACCTTCTTTATGTTCATGTACTGGGCCGCTGGCCGGTTATTCTCCATTCCGGGTCCGTTCCCGATGGAAACCCTAGTATGGAGCCTGCGCGGATGGTTCGCTTCCATTTCCATTGCGGCACTGCAGTTGGGGTTGTCCATAAGGATCAGAAGTTTCGCTACGCCTATCGGTATCAGCCTTTGCGCCGTTTTTCTGGGACTCGGCTTATATGTACTGAACTTTGGCATGCTGTTTCCCTACTCTTTGTTGACCATAGGCATGGGCGTCCTGAGTCAAAAAGGACTAACCCTTGCGGAGAGCCTCGTTTTTATGTTCATGAACAGCACCTTTATTCTGCTATTCGGAACATGGTCCATCCGCCGCTTGAAATATAAAGATGTCGCTTCATCCTAAATTCATAAAGAAAAAGGAGCATTGAATATGAAAAGAGCATTTGCCATCCCCGCATTTTGAATTGCACTTTTTGTGATTTTTATGTCAACTGTCCCATTGACTTCAAATCATCTGACGAGTAGAAACATCTACTATACTATCGTGGATCGCGCTTTCCACAGCATAGGGAATAATGACTCATATATTTATGTAATGGTTGGATATACCAAGGAAGGGAAAGCGAAGGAATTATCTTTCTCTACCAGCAAACCGATTCCAAACGGAGCTTATTTGAGGCTGTATGTCTCAATCATTCGAGGTGTAACTTACTGGGAAGAAGTTACGGTAGACGAAATGCCCTTCTTAACGAAGACATTATTAATACAAAAAGCCGCTGATCTCATTCTAAATCAGCGGCTAAGAAATTTACCTATTTTGCTTCCTCTTCATACACAACAACGGTCTGACTTTCTGATTCCCACTTGACCGTTGCATTCAATGCCTCACTTATAAAGCGTACGGGTACATACGTATTGCCCTTGGTAACGGTAGCTGGGGCATCCAACGAGACCTTCTTACCATTAACGGTCGCTGTTTTACTGCCAACCAGGAGTTGAATGCTCACCCCGTCCTTCGTGACGGTGATGGAACCTTTTTCAGAATTCCAGATTACCTCGGCTTCCAAAGCCTCGGCTATAGCGCGAAAAGGAACATATGTGTTGCCTTTTTTGACAAAAGGTTCGGCGTCAGAAGCTTCGCCGTTCACATACAGCTTAACCCCATTCTTTTTACCCGCCTTTTCGTTAAGCTTACCCATCGTTTTGTATAAATCCAGATTTTTGAAATTTGCTTGAATGGCTTCTTCTTGCAGATACACAGCGTCTGTCACGCTGCCGTTTGTTTCAAGCATGCCCGCTGCCGCTTCTAATGCCTTGTTTTTGTCAATAATGGCTTCAAGTTGTTTTTGTTGTTCGTCCGTCAGCTTGGCCGCATATTCGGTAAGCAAAATATTTGCTAAAACAGCGCCTGCCGGTTTATCTTCTACGTTTTGAATAGCATTTAACAAACCTTTGTATCCTTTATGTCCTTTGCCCTTGGAATCCGCTTTTCCGGCGGAATCGTCGTTCGTATTCTCTGTTTCTGAGGGAGGGGAATCCTCAACTTGATCTTCTTCTTTGCTGACCATGTCATCAGATGACTCGACTTTCTCGATTTGATGCTCTTCATTTTGAGTTTCTTTTTCTTTTGGTCCTTTTGGAGAAGCCGCGTTACTTGTCTTGCCAGGTGGGGTGTTGCCCGGTTTGGCTGAAATTGTGCCTGCGGTGGTCGCAAACATGAGTGCCGCACTGGTGAGCAGGATGACTGTTTTTTTCATGATAATTCCTCCAAATGATAAAGAATATATGCTCCTTCATTATCGGCAGAATAAATCGACTCCAATAGATGTTCGTTTGATAGAATTATCGGGTTAGAATGAAAAAGTCGCCCAAATGGCGACTTTTCTTGCACATATATCGATTTTTTTCATCTGCATTCATATTTATAATAATCTTGTACATGCACTGATTTGAATCCAACCGACTCGTATAATCTAAGAGCATGGTCATTTTTCGTTTCGACTTCTAAGTGTACCGTATATCCGGCGGAGCTTTGCTTTTTAACGACTTGGCCAAGCGCCTTTCTGCCTATTCCTCTGCCCTGATATTCCGGCAAAATGGAGAAACCATAAATCCACGCCTGCCCTTCTTCTCGACTCACCCGAAGTTTCCCAACCGTTTCTTCGTTCACGTCAATCATGAGCACATCCGTGTTATCCGCGAAATGATGTCTTTCCATCTTTCTGGCGTCATCTTCGTCCAATCCGAACGCCGTCACGGACAAACGAACGCTCATTTCGAAATCCTCTTCGGTTGCCTGTCTCAGAAGAATATCGTTTGTCTCCTCCAGCGGCGTTTCGCGCCATTCCATTTGATGCTCCGAGAATGCATATTCAGCACCTTGTGTATTCAAAAAGAATTTTGCCGCATCTGATCCCGCAGGCGCGTTCAACAAGATTTTCTTGTATCCATTTGAGTTTGCTTTTTCCATTGCCAGGTGAAACAACCGACCAAAATGCCCCTTTCGACGTTCACTTGGTTTTACCATGCCGCATACCTCGACAGTAGAACCAAAAGCATACAGACCTAAAAACGCTATAAGTTCGCCGTTTTCATAATGAAAAAAATCAAGCGGCTCCGTTTGGCGATCTCTTAGCATTTCCCAGTTAAGCTTCAGTTGTACATGATCATGAATTTCACACTCTTTTTGCAATTGTTCAATGTCTTGTAGTTGCTGTGTCGTTAACATATTTTTCTCCTTTTAACTGTCGCATCAATAAAACTAAAGCTATAAAAATTCGGAACACCTAGCCGGGAGACGAACATCATCTGTCCGTTAAGTTCTACTTTACCATACTCACATGATGTGAGGGCATTCATTTGACTACACAAAGAAAAAAGGACTTGTGGCTAAATACCAGCAAGTCCTTCCCTTATTCGACACTCGTTAATCCAAGCCTTTTGTCTCCATGGCGCGCCAAATCACGGTAATCGCTTCTGCGCGGCCAGCATGAGATTTGGGTTTTATCATGTCGTTTGGATAACCCTTCATGATTCCATGATCTACTGCAATCATCATCGCTTCCTGTGCCCAAGCTGCAATCTTATCCTGATCGGTAAAGATTTTGTTGGTACGCGCATGGTCCAATTGAAAAGCTTGAACCACCATTTGTGCCATTTCTTCGCGCGTAATGAAATCGTCGGGGCCAAAGGTAACCGAATCGTATCCTTGAATGATTCCGTAATAATACGCTGTTGAAATGGCTTCCCTCGCCCAATGATTCGTTGTATCGGCGAACTCCTTATTACCTTTACTAGTGAGCCCCAATGCATGAACCAGGATTGCTGCTAATTCTGCTCGGCTAATCGTACGATCAGGTCTGAAACTTCCGTCTGTATAACCGTTCACAACGCCTTTTCCTGCGAGTTTCTCAATGTTCTTTTGTGCCCAATGACCCTTCACATCGGTAAACGTAACACCGATTTCAGCTGGCACCATCGTTTTCGCGAAAATCGCAAATGAAGTAAAGTGGTCGGTTGTACCACTTATAATCCCCTCATCCCAGTCAATGTTGACGTTATCCAGCGCTACCCATTCCTTCGTATCTTCGTTAAACTGACGGAGTTGGAGCACGTGAAGGCCTTTTTGTATGGCGTTGGCGTCAAATTTCAAGCGGATGGTTACCTCTGCATCGAATTTTCCGGATACATCTTTCTTGAACTCCACAATTTTACTAGCTAATTGTTCTCCTGCGGATAGGGGAAATTCTTCATCATCTGGAAGTGTTAGATTTATGGATAAATAAAATGGCCTCTTCAGTGCTTTAGCAGGAATGAGAATCTGCCCACCCTCAAAAGCAATGGTTCTCCCTTCCAAGCCTACAAGAAAGGTGTTGCTCGGCAGTGAATATATATGGCTACCGTTAGTGAGATTTGCATCGCTTGCTTCACTCGTCTTCTGGGTTATCAAACGATATCGGCTGGACGTGACGTTAACCGCATTACCTGTTTGGTCCTGTGCTCTTACATGCAAGTACCAATCACCGTCAACACCACTTTTCATAAGCGTAGCCTCGTTCACAAATGGTCTCCAGCCTGTAGCTGGCATGGACGAATCGGTCGTCCAATGAAACTCCAGCGAGGCTTTATCTATGCTGCTTCCTGAATCAATGACCGTTACCCTCGGTGTTGCCGATGTTGCCTGCATTTCACTTCCATTAGGGTAAATCCTAATCGATGGCGGCGTATTGTCGATCTTCACCGTGATGTCCAGGAATAACGTATTGCCCGCTTGATTGGACGCCTCAAAACGAATGTTATTTTCGCCTTCGCTCGATATTTCAATGAGGGCCTTGTTCTCGTAGGCTTGTGAAGGCCCCCCGTTTAGGGTGTAAGTCAGATTAGCGATCTCGCTGACTCCCGATTCGGCATAGACGCTCAAGGTTACGCTCGACCTAGCCCATTCGCCGCTCGTATATTCACTTCCGTCCGCCTTCACTAGTGTAGGCGTCAAAGTTATACCCGTTGTGCTGATGCAGACTGTACGTCGTTCAATCGATTCATTGCCCGCTGTATCGACGGCCTTGAACGAAATTGTATGAACACCTTCATCACGAAGGACGATATCTGATAAATAAGAACTCCACGACACTCCGTCATTTAGCGAATACGTAAATGAAGTGACGCCAGACTCGTCAGATGCTTCTGCACTTACGTTAACCGTTTGATGGCTCCACGTGCGATCAACATATTCCATTCCATCCGCCGTGGTCATCGTAATGGAGATGGATGGCGGTGTATGGTCAACGGGAAGAGTCAGGTTGTCGATGATTCGATCCGTTAAACTGAGCAACGCATTGTTTGCGTGGTCGGAAATATTTCCGGATTGTGTATCGTAGGATAGGAGAACCTGTTGATCTTCTTCAAATGCTTTATCTACATTAAAGACAAGCGTATGAGTTCCCGATCCGCTCACCCGAGTAATAGTAGAAGGCCTCCCGTCCGCTGTAATTGTAATACCTCCGGCGTCAGTGAGGGTGACTTCTTCATCGAAGGTCACGATGACGTTATTCGGATGCTCACGTTTAATCTTCGCACTGGTGACGGTTGGTGGAGCAGCGTCCCATTCCAGGTTCGCTGCAATTCCTTGTAGAACAGGAAACATGGCTCCCTCCTGTAACACCCATATTCCGCTGAAGTCCCACTCGGTACCGAAGAGTGCATGCTGTTTCATTTCCGACGTCACCCGCGGTTCACCTTTGCCAGTATCAGATTGTCCGGTCGTTTCCTTATTATAGAAGCTCGCTGTAACCGTGCCGAATTCCCGTCCGACCAACCCGCCGACTTCGCCGCTGCCGGTTACACCGCCGACGGCATAAGTGGTCCTGATGTCACCGATATTCCTTCCCACGAGTCCGCCAACATCGGAACGACCGGAAGCGGAACCGATTGCGTACGAATCATTGACCTTACCGCTCTCATTCCGCCCCACGAGGCCTCCGATAAAATCCATTCCGGTAACAGTCCCAGCGGCGAAGGACAGGTTAACTTGGCTATTCATATCAAGGAGTCCGACCAACCCGCCGACATTGAATTGACCATCAACTTGACCCGTTGCGTACGCCTTATTTGCCAGACCCGCATTCAAGCCGATCAATCCACCGATATGGCTGTTTCCGCTAACGCTCCCGGTAGCATACACAGCCTCAGTAACACTCCCTATGCTGTTCCTTCCGACCAGTCCACCGACTTCGTTCATTCCATTGACCGTCGCACTCGAACTAGAACTGCCGATCATTCCGTCGTTATTCCCGATCAGACCACCCGTCTTGTCTGCTCCGGTAACATTCCCTGAAACATGGACCTTCATAATCTGACTGCTGGGGCCGTTCTGTCCCGACAGCATGCCTGTCTGAAGGCCGCCGGTGACATCCCCGTTCTTTAAATGAACGTCTCGAACCTCACCGCCAGAAATATGACCGAACATACCGACACTCAACAAACTGCTCCTGTTGATATAAAGGCCCGTAATATCATTTCCTTGCCCGTCGAGCGTACCTGTGAACGGAGTGCTGTCATTACCGATTGGTTCAAAGCCGAAACCGTTCCCTATACTCGTCGCCCACATATCGGAGCGACTGTTGTCAGTGAACGTTGTGTCGAAATCAATACCCTGCGCCAGTGTGTAATTCGCTGACAGATCCATGGCCATCAGTTGCAGTTGATGCGAGTTCCCAATTGCGGCCGACCATTCGGAGCGAAGGAATGGTCGTGTCGAGTCTTCGACCATAAACCAGTCATTGTTGAAATCCCAGCCCGAGTAACTCGATGGGGTTAGTGCATGTGCGGTAGTGAGGCCGGTCGCTTTACAAGATCCGTATGTATCGTATCCGCAGGCGTTATCCAAGCCGACCGTTTCGGCATCCCAGAAACTGTCGCTAAAAGTTCCGCTATTACTCCCAACCAGACCACCCACAATATGATCGCGCCCGCTGACGCTGCCAGTGGCGTATGACTGAATGATCGATCCGTGGTCCGTGCTGCCCACAAGACCGCCGACAGCACTCCCGCCATGTACAGCTCCCGTGGCGTATGACTGACTAATGAGAGCAGAAATATTATAACCGACCAGGCCGCCGACATGTTCAGCGCTCCCGCTGACGGCACCCGTGGCGTATGACCGGAGTATTTCCCCACCTTCATTATCCCCTACTAACCCTCCGACTATAGAGGTGCCACTGATCGTACCGGCAGCATAGGAGTCACTCACCGTCCCGTCATTACGCCCTGCCAAGCCACCGACATAATCGGTACCGATGACAGGACTCGTAGAGTAAGAGGAGGTTATTTTACCGTGAATGCCATTGTATCCGACCAACCCTCCGACGGTGGCCATCTGGCTTCTAACCGTTCCGGTAACGTAGGACTGCTCAATCGTTCCAGTGTTACGCCCTGCAAGCCCGCCTACATGGTTGTTTCCGATGATCGAACCTCCTTCGAGAGCGATATGGTCTATCACCCCGTTGGAGCCTACCATCCCGAATAGGCCGACAATGTCAATCTTGGGCTGATGAATGGTCAGATTACGGATGACATGTCCAGCTCCATCAAAGACACCGGTGAACGGGCTATTCCCGTTTCCGTCGTTGCCTATAGGCATAAAGCCAGCCCCGTTACTCCAATTTGCTGTCTCCGAAGCATCGATATCCGCTCCGAGCTTGTAATGAGCATTCAAATCATTACGCACGGCGTTTAATTGATTTAACGTTGTAATGACGTAAGGATTGTTCGCCGTCCCGTCACCGGACATTGCATCATTCGAAGCGAATGCTTGAAACGGGATGATGCCTATCACGAGAAATAATGCCATCGAAATACAGAAGATGCGTCTCATCTGATCTTTTCTTCCTTTCGTTAATTCAGTTGTCACGATGAACATTATATTGGATTTTTCGATAGTTTGAATCTAACCCCGGTTATAGGCCCGGTTATAGTTCACACATTAAAAAGAGGACCCGCCATCCGGCGAGCCTGCTGTTGAAACTTCTGTGTTTAACCCTGAAACTCTTTACCTCTTTTAATCGCCTCGACTCGGTTTTTCACCTGCAGCTTGCTGTAAATGCGATTGATATGTGCCTTCAAGGTCCCCATTCCGATGCCAAGCGTTTCAACGATTGCCGGATTGTCCATCCCTTCCTCCATATAACGAAATATCGTATATTCTCGCGGTGTCAGAAGCTTTTCTACTGTTGCTTTGCCCTGTACCGGAGATTCGGCTGTTCCTCCGAAAGCGGACAATATTCTCCGCACATAGGCAAGTGAAGGCGCATTTTTATCTCGAATATTCCCTTTTTGACGATGTTGGACATATTCCGCTAGCAGCTCTGCTACCAGATGGCCTTTATCAACAAACACACGGATATAATCATCGGGCTTCGCAAATGTAAGCGCCTCTTCCAGCTTGAGCAGTGCTTGTTGCGGCTTATCCCTCACCTGCAGCATCATCGCCTGGAGCACTTGGATCTCCAAAGCGTCCATCGGACGATGGCCTTTTACCGCAATTTGCAGCAATCTCTCAGATAACGCCCATGCCTCCTGAGTGTTGCCGGTCTCCACCAATACTCTAACAAGGAAGATATAGACGAATAGCTGATATACGGATACCGGATCATCCGACGAGACCTTGTAGCGATCCTTCCATTCAATAGCTGCAGATAAGTCTCCAGAATCCACTCGCAGACGAGCCATTTCGACATCCAGCAAGATGGGGGCTTCCTTAGCGCCATCCTCAATCGCCCTTCTATAGGCTTCCTCCAACCATTTTTCGGCTTGACTGATGTCCTGCCTGGATTTGCTGATACGTGACATGAAAAGACTAGCGGGAACGTATACCTTCTCTGGTTGATAATGCGCCTGACTCGTGCCTTGTAAGCCCAGCTTCAAGTAAGCCTCCGCCTGCTCCAGCTCGTTGCGTTCGTAGAGTAATTCTCCATAACATACAACGACCGAATCCTGCAGGCCCATTGGCTTCATGAACTCGATCATGCTCAAAAAGAAGGTATCCGAAAGGCCCCGAGGCAAATGTTGGCCGCGCTTGCCATTGTATGACCTGTAGATAGAAGGAGAAAGTGGCATATGAGGAGATGCAAAGATCAGATCCGTTCCTTTAGGACTATGCTGAAGTGACAGATGGATATACTCCAGTCCTTTTATCATATCCATGTCATATTGGGTCGCTTTAAAATTCCTTACATAATACAAATATCCCAAATAGCGATTATTCTCTTCCGGGCTCCAGCTTGCTGAGGAAGCAGCATAATGCTTTTCTGCTAGCTGTAAATACCGTTCCGACAGCTCCAGCTCCTGGGACCACAATAACGAAAAAATGTACGAAAAATAAAGGTACGGATACTGCATAAGCAGTTCCTCGGGAATCGCCGACAACCACACCTTCATGGTCGAAAATTCCCTGCGGACCATCAAACTTCTCATCTGTTCTAGCAGACGTATCGCTTCCGAATGATAGGCTCCGGCCAAGTAGTAATCTATCGCTTCTTCGAGCAGTCCCTGCGATTCACACCAGGCTGCAGCCGATTGGAAGAGCACATTTGTCCTCGCAGGATCAAGGCGTCGCTGCTGCTTCCGCAAAAACTCGCCGAATACATGGTGAAATCGGAACCAGTCCCTGTTCTCATCCAGCGGGATGAGGAACATATTGCGTTTATCCAGCTCCGCTAGCATCTGTGCACCATGTTCGCCAGCTACAACCTTACATAGCTGACCGTTCATTCGCTGTAAAATCGAGACGTTCAACAGAAATTGCCTTGTTGGCTCGTCCAACGATTCAAACACTTCCTCGAATAAATATAGCTCGACGCGTTCCGGGTTGGAATGTACGTACTTGAAAGCTCCCATCCACTCATCATCATGAATAGACAACGAGATCAGCCTAAGTCCTGTCACCCAGCCCTCGGTTTGAAATTGGATTCGTTCAATCTGCTCTCTCTGCAGCTCCCTCTTCTCAACGTTTTGGAAGAAATTCACCGTCTCCTCCAAATTGAAACACAGCTGCTGGGTATGGATTTCCTGGATCCAGTCCCGACTAATCCATCTCGACTTTAGAAATCCATGGATGCTTCGACTTGAGAAACAAAGATGCACGTAGGAAGGCAAATACTCCAGAAAATAAGAAACGGAAGCCTGGATATCCGTATTATGTATGACATGCCAGTCATCCAATATCAGAATAATCGGCTCATTCAGGCTGTTCAATTCATTTAACAGAGCAACCATAAATGGCTCGTATTGGCCCGGGCTTAGCATTGCGTTCGCGGCACGAACGGAGTCTGACAACCTGCCGATTGCCTGTTCGATCGCTTTCATGAAGTAGTTCCAAAATCGGATGAGGTCATTATCCTTGTCATCCAGCGATAACCACCCGACGGGTAGGTCCAGTTGTCTGGCCCAATCACTGACCAGTGTCGTTTTACCGTATCCGGCAGGAGCCGTCACGAATGTCGCCCTGCGGTTTAGTCCAGCATTCAATCGCGCAAGCAGCCGGGGACGCGGCACTGATTGATAAAGGGGCTGGGGCAGTTTCAATTTAGTTGAAAGCAAGAAATGGCTTTCCTCTCTCTCTTGTATCATGCAGCCTCTTTTCGTTAGCCTCTATGGGCCGTTTCTTAGGTTTTGTCAATAAAAATTTCCAGAATCAGGGGATAACCAAGTATATGTGTGACATGTTTTATAAAATGAAGGATATCTAAAATTCAGATTATCTTAGTTTAAGAACTTTTGCACCTGTATTTTGGGAACAACTCGTTTTCTTAATAGAGTCGATACTTGGAAATCACTCAATATGCCATCTGAGTAAAGCAGCATGGACGATTATGAATGGGTTGATCTTTGTGTAGGTCGCGTGAATCCGTTTTTGCCGCCAACAAACAGCCCCCATTTTGCTTAAGCAGAATGAGGGCTGTTTATCTTGGATACTCATTTATTCAATCAAACCAAACTCTTCATATACCTTTCGAGAAACAACACCATTTGGAATAAGGTGATGATCCCTCTGATATTTCTTAAGTGACTCGGTTGTATTGAAGCGGAACTTCCCGTCACATTCCCCATTGTAATATCCTGCACTTTTTAGACGGGATTGAATAAGCTGCACATCTCCACCAACATCCCCTTCAGCTAAATCCCTCGGATTTTGATTTGTGTCTCCAAGTACATGACCGTATATCGTTACTTTGGTTCCAATCGGAATTAATTCGTACAGTTCAATAACATCCTTATTATGCATCCTAATACAACCATGGCTAAGGTGTTGACCAATTGAATAGGGCTTATTCGTACCGTGAATTCCAAAATTCCCCCACGGTACATTTAATCCTATCCAACGTGGGCCAAATGAGGGTCCCCAATTCGTTCCTTTATATTCAACTTTAAAATCTCCCACTGGAGTCGGAGTTGACGGATTGCCAACAGCTACAGAGTAGGTCTTAATTACTTGCCCATGTTCTCGTACAAGTAATTTGTGACGTTCGGGGTAAATTGCAATCTCAAGATCGCTTTGATCATGTATAATCGGCAAGACAGGAGTAGTTAAATGAAATACTCCTAGGATTGCCAACATGATTAGAATTAATTTTTGATTAGTTGGTATCATGTATTTTCACCAAGTTAAGTTATTTTCATATTGATCAAACATCTTTAATATTTAATCAATCACGTCATTTTATACAGTTCATTTTTGTTGATTTTCCTCCTTCGATGACAAAACAAAAAAATATCTAAACAAAAAAAAGACTGTTCATAGACAGTCTTTTTTACTGGTTCAAATCAATTATAAATTGAGCCTGAATTTACTGTTGGCATCATAGAGTTGTTTTGCATCATGCCTTGGGTGTTCGAGTTTCCGTGACAATTATTGTACATTTGCTCTAAATCGGAATCGCTGAGATTGGGATGCATTTCTTTCATGAATGGAATCATGTCTTTAAAGGTACTTGGAGCTACCTCCGAAGCATAGACCGCAGTTCCGATGCCAAGTGTCAAAACAGCAGCACCTACTATCGCGATGAACTTGGAGTTCATGATGTTCACCTCCTTTCAAGACCTTCATGCCCAGTAAGATTCAATCTTGCTTAGGATGATTAATAAAATAACCTTCATAGCTGGCATGTTCCTACTGATATTCGGGTCAGTAATGACTCTTCCTTTATCATACATATTAAATGTGTTGAAGCTGTGAAGATATCATAAACGTCACTCTCCCTTATGATTTCTTCACATATTCGTTACCATAAAGTCTGTAATCAAACCGCCCACGCTTCGATATTGGATAAGAAAAAAAGCCACCCAATTGGCGGCTTAAGCATGCATATGTGTTTATTTTCGATCATGATTCGTACCGGTTTGGGGATATTCTCAGTTACTTGTTTACGTTCATGCTAACTGCTTCTGTTCACATTCTTCTCCAGCGCATTATAATGTCATGGCGTGTCCATACTTTGCAAGGAACGCTTCCTTCGCTTTGTAATCCTTCATCATGCTGCCAACGAGTCGCCAGAAGGAGCGATCATGATTCATGTGAATGAGATGACAGAGCTCATGAATCACCACATAGTCAATGACCTCAAGAGGCGCCATCGCGAGACGGTAATTGAAGGTAAGATGCTTAGTCGAGCTGCAGCTGCCCCACTTCGTTCGCGATTCTTCAACGGTGAAGGATTTAGGCGTAACTTTCAACTGCTTCTGATAGATCTTTATCCGTTCCCCGATCACCTTCTTACAGCTGGCGAAGTAAAACTTCTTCAGTTCATGCTGGAGCGCTTCTTCCGTAAGCCCATGCGTTTCGATTAACTCATCAAGCGAATAATATTTGCCAAGATGAAGGAATTTGCCACTCTCTTCGTATGCTCTGACCTTCGGAGCAGTTCGAGCTTCCTCAATCGCTTGCAGCTGTTTCAAAATTTTATCCCCATACTGCCTCACAGCGTTCAGCACCACATCATCACCTGTATGATTCGGTGCCTTCACCGTAACAAGCCCTGAGGGATCAATTTGGATTGAGATCTTTTTGCGTGGGCCATATTCTACATGACATTCTATTTGTTGTTGTCCTAGTTCAATCTTCATATTCAACTTCGTTTCTAAAAGATTTTATCTTCATTGTAACAGAATGGAACCGAATCCTCCTCTATTTGTGGTAAGATTCAACCTGTTGCGTGTTTTATGGGCTCGAATAAAGCACACTCAAAAAAATGCAGCTATATTTTAATATGGGATAATATTGCTGATGGTTTCCGGCCTGTGATCAGTTGTTGCCCATCCGTATAGCCCTCCTCACGACCATCAAGCTCCTGTATGAGAACAGAGCGCCAATATCGGATACGTTCTTGGCGTTCTTCATCCGCAATTGCATTATGCAGTTCTTGCGGGTCATCAATCAGGTCAAAGAATTGCTCCTCACCCGTTTGGGAGAACCAGATGTACTTCTCCTTCCCATCAGTCACCCAGTGATTCGACTGCATTCCTTGTGCGTGCTCGCCATGCAGATGGTGGCGCCAAGACCGAACGCTTTGCCCTTCTTTCTCTTCTGCTGAGGCAAGTCTCCAGATGCTTTCTCCTTCGACTGTATCCGGTATTGGCACGCCAGCCGCTTCCAGCAGCGAAGGCATGATATCCCGCATCTCCACCACTTGATCCGACACCATGCCGCGCTGCAAGCCTAATCGGTTGCCCGGATCATTGACGATAAACGGTACATGGGTGCTTCCTTCATACGGAAGAGACTTCCGGAATAAGTGATGGTCTCCAAGCAGCTCGCCGTGGTCTGATGTAAACAGGATGACTGTGTTCTGCAGCTCGCCATATTCATTCAACGATTGCAAGAAGCGGCCAATTTGGTGATCGCTATGCGTGATCAGGGCGTAATAGGCAGCCATCGCTTTACGCAAGCGGCGTTTCGGTACCAGTCCCCTCCCTGTGGTAGGAGAGTACCCAGCCAGATCGGGGTCTTCCGTTTGCGCCCAGTCACCCACCGGCGGCTCCGGAATATCGGCATCCTCATACAGATCCAGATACGCCTGCGGAGGATCGAACGGCGGATGGGGCCTGACGAAAGACATCCACAGGAAGAATGGCTTCCCGGGATCTCGGCGACGTAGAAAATCAATAGACTGCGTGACCACCCAATTCGTCGGATGCAGCATTTCTGCCAAATGCCAAGGACGGGCGACGGTCGATGCGTTGCAATCCAGACCGAGATCGATCATATCCGCGCCGGGCACCCTCTCACGGAGCCATTGCAAGTAATCGTCGACTTGATCGTAATGCTCCTGCATCGGAATACTGTGGTAATTGCGGTTGTGATGCAAGTAACCGTCGTGAAGCATGACATTGTGGAACCCCATCAGATTCCGTGCCGGATAGACGTGCATTTTGCCGATACACTGTGTATGATAACCGGCACCGGCCAATTCCCCAGGCAGCGTTCTCTTATAATCCCATGGCACGCAGTCTTGATAGCCGACACGGCCATGAGCCCGCTGTGATTGGCCGGTGAATATGGCTGCCCTTGCAGGTACGCAAGTCGGTGTGGCAGAATAGGCACGGCTAAACCGTACACCAGTCCTCGCAAGCTCGTCCAGATTGGGCGTCTCAACGACAGGATGACCCGCTATGCTGAGACAATCAAAACGCATCTGATCGACTGTAATGAGTAGAACATTAGGCCTTCCTTGGTTTTGACTTGAATTCATCACGTTCCCCCTCCCAACTACACCCCGCGAATTCTTCAAAATTTGGTCAACTCCACTTTTATCGGGACGGCACCCACTGACTAATAAGTCATCGCAGTTTCCCAAAAACGAGATGTTCTATTAAAAGTATTCGTCCGAATTCATTAATATCCTTTTGTTGAAATCCTAACGTCCCTGTTGAAGAAACCGTTGATGAGATCACCTAAAAAAAGTGAAAAGGAGCCGCAATCGTACGACTCCTATCATTTCGTTGCTAGCAAACTACTCCTTGATCCATTGAAGCTTTCGCATCCTATTGATTCAACACATGCCGATATGCAATAAGTGAAATCCATAGCACAGCCGCTATCCATATAACAATAATCATACTACCTGCAAACCAATTTTTCGGTTTACCGCGCTTCATCCGTTCCTCGGCTTGTAGTTCATGCTCTTGGACCACGGCTTCCGGAATCATCTTCAATGTGATCGCAATTCCAAGAGGGACTAATATCACATCATCCAGATAGCCTAGTACAGGGATAAAATCTGGAATCAAATCAATTGGACTAAAGGCATAAGCGACAACACATATGGCGAATATTTTGGCGTACCAGGGAGTCCGACTATCTTTATAAGCAAAATAAAGTAAAAAGACCTTTCTTTTTAGCATCCTAGCCCATTTCTTTATCCGATCCATCGTATTCGTTCTCCTACGTTGCATTTTACTTCATATTACCACGCTATCCTGTCCAACAGCTAACTGATTTCTACTGGTTAGTTAGGCGGCTATCGTTACGAACTCCTAGCCCTTTTGGATATAACAAAAAAAGTCGCCAACATGACGACTTCGTAGGAGACCTTGCTTATTCGAGGCAACCTTGGTCAGTTCAAGATGCACCGCCATCTTTTTATTGATCAGCATCCATCGAGTGACAGGCTTTCGATCAAATCCAAGGCATGCGGGCACCACTCTTCAACCAGTGACTCTCGGCTTTGTCGGATCGCAGTTCGGGTTCTGTACTTCACCCAAAGCAGCCAACTTGGACAAATAGTAGCACTCTTCACGATACATATGATCCGGCATCAGCGGATTAATCCGGTCCAACACCTCTCCGCGCAGTTCAAATTCTTCGAGTTCCGCCAGAAAGTGCATGAACACCCTCATTTCCATATCGACATCAGCATGGAATTTGCGCAGGGCAGGGAAATCTTTTATATGGGTCCTTAAATAACCCGTCATTTCTACTGCCTTTAGATAAAACCCTTCAAAATCTTTCTGAAACGCCATGCTTTTTGCAATTAACGGCTTTTCAGCAAAATCCAGATCGGCCGCTAGGCTTGCTGCATGACCATATGCATCCTGCAGCCACACCATATCATAATGCAAGGGATGGAACAGAGGTACGCCCTTACCTTCTTGTAACGCCTGTAGTATCCGAAGGTATTCCTCCAATTCATTGACCATATGGTTGACAAAGGAAGGGGTCAGGAGAAAGTCAATTTTGCCTGCAAGCTGTCGTTCCAGCAAATTCAGCTTGAATTCACGCAGTTCATAAGAGGCTTTATAGGCATCCTTCGTCAGTTTCTCGATGAATGTGGAGGCATCGGGTCGCCGCGACTCCCCTAGCAGCATATCAAATTTAGCCATTAAGGACTCGGCTGTGGCGATATCCCCTTTTTCCTTGGGTGAAAGCGCAGTAAAAATAAAACGACAGTGGTCGCCAAGAATCTGTAACCAAAACCGGTGTTCATACAAGGGATCACTCATTGATCTAGCCCCTTCCAATAGCGTTATTCTCAGAAAATATATGCTACTGACAGCCGAGTAGAACGCGGAAGGGATAATCGTAAGACAATATTCGCGACTCGAGCATCATCCATAACATAAAACAGGACAAGAAAAATTCTGTTGTTTGTCTAAGGCCGGCTCACGACTGCATCTCGTTTTCGATCCGTTTCATAAAGTCTTCAGCCGCGCTGTATCCGAGTTGTTTAAGATACCAATTGTTGGCCGCCGCCTCGATCAGACTGGCAACGTCGCGTCCCGGTTGAAGCTGAACCTCGATATGCGGAATTTGAATGCCTAAATACTCTGTAAACTGAGGTACCGCCTCAAGCTCGTTGTTTAGGGAATTTTCCCGCCAAGGCGACAGCTCAATATCGAGCACAATTCGCGTCTCGTCCTGGAACGCCGTGCGTCCGTATTGACGAACGACATTAATTAAGCCGATGCTGCGTAGCGCCAGAAACTCGCGTGTTGTCTCATTATGTGTGCCAAGAAGTGTCGAAGGGCCCAGCTTTTTAAGCACCACAATGTCGTCAGCCACAAACCGGTGACCACGTCTGATCAAGGTGTGGGCTGTCTCACTTTTGCCAATCCCGGATTTACCCCGAAGCAGGATTCCTATGCCCGATACATTCACACATACCGCATGGATCGACATCTCCGGTGCCAGTGTCTTCACCAAATAGCTGTCTAACTTAGCGATAAATTCCGTTGTTGTCTCTGTCGTCCGCAATAATGGTATGCCTTCCTGATTACAGAATAGCGTCAGATAAGGAATCTCCTGCTGTCCTGACGTAACAATAAAGCACGGCGGATGATATTTGACGATATTCCCGATATGTAACTTGCGTTCTTCTATGCTAAGCGTCAATAAATAGTTGATTTCTTTGCGACCAAGCACCTGCACTCGCTCCATAGGAAAAAAATCGAAATACCCGACAAACTCCAGCCCGGGCCTATGCGTCTGTGGACGGGTAATCATACGATCCATGCGATTGGCTCCTGCAAGTACTTCCAAATGAAAAATTTCCGTAAGACTTTGAACGGTGATCGACTTCATGTTGTTCTCCTCCTGCGGTTGCAGTATGTATTCCGATATATTCAACGAACAACAGGTATTTTCCTGCCTCTTTGTCTCCATTTACGAGACACCCACCCTTCCGGCTAATTTAGATCCAGGACGACCATGACTGCCTCCAAACATGAGTTTACATCAAAAAAAGTCGCCTATTTGGCGACTCTTGTGAGTATATAATGTGATCATTATCGTAGGCTTGCATGGCATCCATCTACAACAACTCAAAGGTAAGGTCCGGTGTGCTCTCCACCTTCACAGGCTCCATGGATTGTTCATGATATCCCATTTCCAGAACGGCAACGATCCGTTCGCCATCCTGAACACCAAATCGACGGGTGCAAGCTCTATCATAAATCCAGTCATTCATCGTCATTCGCACATGGAGCATGTGATCCTGAGCGAGCAGACGGAAATTCTGTATGAGGCAGCTTGCAGCTCCGTAATCTTCTTCTATCTTATGAGGATCATGATCTTCCTTAATAACCAATATCAGATAGGCCGAAGCCTGGTCCTGCAATTCAGATAGCATGCCTGTATTACCGGAGCCAATAAATATAAACCGCCAAGGTTCCCGCATTCCGTCATTAGGAGCCCATACAGCAACATTTAACAATTCCAGAATATGATTTTCGGAAACAGGTTTAGCGCTATAACTCATCAAATGGCCCCCCTCGACTCGATATCATTGTCCATTTCTTTTCAGCTTGTGTACGTGCTCTGCCTCTTGGAGCCTTATCGAAGTATCCGAGATGAAAAATACCAACCAGCCTCTCATTAGGCTGCAGCTTCAACAGCTCGAATAATTCTTTGCTCTGCATCATCGGTTCTGTATCCCACAGCGTACCGAGCCGACGTTGCCAGGCAAGAAGCTGAAAATTTTGCATGATCCCGCAGACCGCTGCATAATTCATATCTCTTTTCCTTCTGTCCGCATCCGTAGAGGCAATGATGATAAGATGGCCAGGTATATCGGTGACCCTCTTCCGAACGAAATCCCGAACCTTTTCCGGCAGCCATTTGACCAGTCTGTTCTTCACCAGCGGTTCCAGCATACTGACAGCCAAACGTTCCTTCGAATCCGCCGTCCCCGCATACACGCTTCGGAAGGCCACTTCCTCTGTGGACGGATAAAGCTGCCGCGCAGCGTAGAGTAATTCGATCACCAGCTCCTGGTCCACGGGAATGGAGTTAAACTTGCGGATGCTTCTTCGTTCTCTGATCGTCTTCACGAAATTCATGCATTCAACCCCCAGCCATTGCTCGCTTGAATAACCCTTCAAGATTACAAGTATCGCATCGGCGAACATATTCTTAATGATAAAAGTCAACCAAATCTCCAAATAATCGCTTCATAAGTTCAAGCTCGGATTCGCTATATCTGTCCAAAAAATCGATCATCCTCTGCTGCTCCTTGATATGGAGCTCATCATGAATAGCAAAAAGCCTTTTCCCGGCCGCTGTTAGCCGGAAGTACACTTCTTTTTTGTTATCATTGAGCTGGGCCCTGCGAACCCAACCCGCCTTCAATAATTTATTGGTTATCTTGGAGGTGTTCCCTTTGCTCAGGTTCATCGTTTCGGCAATGGATGTAACATTAATCGGTTCTTGCTCACCAATACACGCAATGGTATGTAGTTCCGTTATGTTTAGTGTGGATTCTATCTCTATTAGTTTCCGGAGCTCTTCGATAAAAGCGCTGCTTAACCGGTTCTCATATTGTTCTTTTTGCTGCAGAAATTGAATGAAATTTTCATGGATAGCGTTTTTTATTTTGCTCGTACTCATGATTATGCAAGCTCCTCGACTCATTGTTTTTTCATTATAACCAAAATTAGTTTCGCAAGAAACAATATGAGCATACCAGGGAAGTTATACCTCGGAAAGTTATGATGATTTCAGTTGTCCAGTCCATATCACCCCCTTCAAATCAGAATATTGTTTCCATTGAATAGATAACTAATCAGTAAAATGGGAAGCGAATCTAAATAACATTGAAATATTTATTCACATGAAACAATTATATTTTAAGGTTATTTTGATCCGATGTCAATTCCGTCCGTTCTTCATATCAGCCTTTAACGCAGCAGGATCTTCGCCAGCAGAACGCGTTTATGCCTTGTGCTTCTAGCAGAGCTTCTAGCGGAGCTTCTAGCGGAGCTTCTAGCGGAGAAAAAAGACAGCTGCGTCATCGCAGCTGTCTTTTGATAATGAGCAATAATGGACTATTTGCTTGTCTTCAATGCAAGCGCAGGTCTCGTTAAGGAATAAACGGCGCAGATTAGCGACACCATGACAATTCCTCCGCCTACCCAAGACGTACTGGATACGGTACCTCCCTGCTCTAACACAAGGCCGCCGATAGCGGATCCCAGGGCAATTCCGATCTGCAGCGCGGAATTGTTGAAACTCTGCTGGATATCGGACGAGCCCGGATCCACTTGAATCAAGTAATTCTGCAGCGGAGGGGCCAGACTCCAGCTTAATGCACCCCATATCATCATCACGACCAAAAATACGCCGATCGAGAATGTGGAGAACGGCAATAGGAACAGCACCAACATGAATGATGTAATGATGATTACAATGCTCTTATGCGACCCCAGCCGGTCGGCGAGTGCGCCTCCAAAGGCCCCACCGCCGACTGCGGATAGTCCGAACAGGAAGTAACAGATGCTGATCCAGTATGGACTCAGCCCAAGTTCGGATTCAAGAAACGGCGTGAAGTATGCATAAATCGTGTAGTGCCCTGCAAGCATGAATAAGGTAGCGAGATGCGCTCCGGCGATTTTCGATTTGCCGAGCGCCTTGATCTGAACGGATAACGGCGTGACATTTTCAGGCTTGATCCGATCCAGAAACATATAAATCAAGATCATGGAGCCAATCGACAGAATGCCGATACCGAGAAACAGTACCCTCCATCCAAAAGCTTCACTAATCAAAATACCGAGCGGCACGCCAAGCACCAACGATGAGCTGATTCCCATATAAATAACGCCTAATGCTTTCGCCCGATGTTCAGGTTCAACCACCTTGGCGGTAATGGTCAACGATAACACGATAATCAGCGCTGTGCTCATGGCAGTTAATATTCTAGCAGCCAATAGCATCGTAAAATTCGGGCTTACATAAGCCAGCAAGTTACCAATAAAAAAAACAAATAAGGAAAACATATAAAGCCGTTTCCGCTCCACTCTTGCCGTAAGCGCAAGGAGAACCGGTCCTGCTACCGCATAAACTAGGGCGAACACGGTAATCAGCTGCCCAGCCGTGCCGAGTGAGATATGCAAGTCATCCGCGATGAGCGGCAATATTCCGCCAACAATAAGTTCAACCAACCCGACGGATATCGTCGAAATCGCTAGAATTAATACTTTCAGATTCATCTGGAATAGAATCCCCCTTCTTCGATGTCGTATTTGCCTATAATCAACAAAAAAATCCTGATTACAAAAAATGAGAAACATTTTCTGTAATCAGGATTTTACGGTTCCTGGTAGAGACCCTCAGACCATATTAATGAGGTTATACATTCAAAATATTTTATTCAGTCGCAAAACAATCGTTGTTTAATTTATCACATCCGTTACGAAATATCAAGCTCCCAAGCAGGATTCCAGCAAATCTCCCACAAATGTCCATCCGGATCGAGAAAATGGCCGGAGTAGCCCCCCCAGAATGTGTCTTGTGCTGACACGGTTACCGTTGCACCCGCCCTTCTGGCTTGCTCCATCACCTCATCCACTTCTTCCTTACTGCCGACGTTGTGACCGATGGTAAACTCTGAGGAACTCGGAGGGGACAGAGGAACATTCGCCTCAACTGACAGATCTTTGCGATTCCATATCGCCAGCTTCACGCCCGCTTGCAATTCAAAGAATGCTACAGCCCCATGCTCAAATTCCGTCCCAATGATCCCTTCGGTCGGGAGTCCGAGTCCATCGCGGTAAAACTTCAATGACCGCTCCAGGTCATCGACGCCGATTGTAAGTACGGATATACGTGCTTTCATTATGGCATTACCTCCTATGCATCATCGTTACCTCATACTTATTTTCGTCGATGACTCTATTGAATGATTGTAAAAAACGGACAACGTGCTTCTACACATCAACAATTCCATCATTGATCACTTCAAAGCCTGTACGGGTGACATGCCATATAAACGCCTGAAGTTGTTAATAAAATGAGGCTGATCATAGTAGCCGTATTGGGCAGCAATATCAGGAAATCGGATCGGCTTGGCCTGATGCAACTCCAGCAGCAAATTTTGAAAACGAATGATCTCCGACATTTCCTTCGGACTGACGCCGAGTTCCTTCTGAAATGCTCTTCTTATGGTTCTCTCGCTATAATTAAGTTTATCAGCCAAGGCACGAACCGTTATTCTCCCTTTGGCGGCGTACAAATACTGCATGCCATGCTCCAGCAGCGGCTCGGAACGGACGTTATTCTGTCCTAAGACGCCCATTAAAAACCTTTCAACCACATCCATTCGGTTGGCGGAATCCAGTGCTGTGACCATTTCCTCGTTCAACTGATTCACATCCAGCCCCCATGCTTCCTCTAAGAACACAGGACCCTCACGGAAATCGGAAGCTGGATAATGTATGAATGGGCGGACGGACTCCGCAAAAAAGCGGACACCGAACAATGCCTGATCCTGCGTCAATCTCATGGCTTCATAAGATGACATCAGTCCGGTAATAAAGCCGGAGGTTGAAGCATCCCGTACCTTCAGATTAAATATAATATCGACGCAACCGTCAGGAAGAATGCGATGAAGCGGCTGCTGAAGTGGCGAAGCTGTATAATCCAAGGTCCAATAACAGGCCACATAAGGACTTAATGCAGGGCTTGGCAGATATTCGTGATAGGTGTAAGAAGAGTCCGGAGACGGATTCTCTATCGTTGGAGCTTGTATAGGGACATAGTTCCGCAATGTGTTCACCCTTTATTAACGTTGGATAGCGAATGACTCAAGTAACTAACAACTGAATTACAGCATTGATTAATGCTGCCCTGCTTGAACCCGAAGGTTCATCACATGACCGTCACGTGTCGTAGTGTAAACCTTCCAATCCCCCGTTACTCCGGTCCCATCATTCATGACAAATGTTCGGATGCCCTCCCTGCCGGCTTTGACATCCATATATCCGAATTCCTCCGTTCCTCGGTAGACATTCAGAATCACTGTACCCGAGCTGTTCCTATTACGAACCTTAACGGTTAATTTATTTCCATTATCTGGAATGGTGGTAAACGTATTCTCGTATGCACCGATACTTCGGTACTTATCTAAGTCTATGAATTGTACCTTATATGGAGCATGGCTTGTATCGCCCTCAACTTCCTCTATGTACGATACAGGATGTTGAATGTGTTCGCCCGCACTCTGTGGGAACAGCGCCAGCCCCAGGAACATGACAAAGGAAACTCCAAGCCATTTCATTACGACTTAAGCCCCCGAATAAACTTCCCTATACGATGTGCCGCTTCGTGCAAAGCTGGCTCTTCCTGGACCAACGCGATTCGCACATAGCCCTCTCCTTCGGAACCGAAAGCATCTCCAGGAATAACCGCTACGCCGGTTTCAAGCAGTAATTCGCGGGCGAAACGGCGCGAGCTCCATTGAACATCACGAAAAGCTTCAGGGAGCCGGGCCCATAGAAACATCGTGGCCTGAGGTTTAGGTACAACCCATCCTGCTTCGGCGAGTGATGCCACGAGGACATCACGCCGAAGCTCATATAGTGAGGCGACAGCCTGTTCCTCATGGCCAGATGCCATGGCTTGACGCAGTGCATGGACAGCCGCAATTTGTACAGGCTTGAATACACCAAAATCAATATTGCTTTTGTACTCCCGCAGCGCGCCCACTGCTTCCTCATGACCGGCAAGAAAGCCGATGCGACAGCCTGCCATGTTAAAGCTCTTTGAGAAGGAGTGAAATTCTACTGCGATGTCGATCGCGCCGGGAACCTGCAGAATACTCATGGGGCGATAGCCGTCAAAACCCATTTCGGAATATGCAAGATCATGAACGATCAGTACGTCCCATTGTTTTGCCAACCCGACCAATTTTTCGAAAAAAGCATAATCTGCCCGGACCGCAATCGGATTCCCCGGAAAATTCAACAGAATGAATGTCGCTTTCGCCCAAACCTCCTCCGGAATGCTGTCCAGATCCGGAACAAATCCAAACTCTTCCTTCAGCGGAAGATACCAAGGCCTAACGCCTGCAATCGCAAGCGCTCCGGCATAGATTGGGTAACCCGGATTCGGTACAATGGCCACATCTCCCGGATTACATATGGCCTGAGCCAGATGCGATAATCCATCCTGAGATCCCATCAAGGCGAGTATTTCGGTATCGGGATTGACATTTACACCAAAACGGTATTCCATCCAAGCCGCTGACTGTTCTCGAAACTCCGCGATTCCTCTAGTACCTGGATATGTATAGTTATCTTCTTTCAGCGCTTCTTGGCTAAGCACCTCACGGATATCCGCAGAAGGACCACGGTCAGGGCTGCCGATGCTCAAGTCGATAATATCTCTTCCCTCTTGAAGAGCCTCTTGTTTCCACTCGCTGACCTCGGCGAATATGGAAGAACCAATCTGCGATAGTTTGTCTGCACGCCATGTGCGTTTTGAAGTTTGATTCGGCAAGATATCCACCCACTCCACTTTTTCCCTACATTATAGCATGAAGCTGGAGGTGCATCGCTTTAAAATCCTCATCTCAGGCTTGACTTGAAAAGCCTTTCATAACGTAAGATCGAAGCATACAAAAAGAGAATTCAGGAGAAGAGACAACCATGACCAGAACACGAGAGACCATCTTTATTATCGCCTTTACTTTTGCAGCCTTTGTACTTGGTACTACCGAATACGTCATTGTTGGATTATTAAAAGACATCAGTGTAAGTCTCAGCATTTCGCTTGCTGCAGCCGGTGTCCTCGTATCCAGCTTCGCTATTGCTTACGCCATCGGAACGCCGTTTGCGGTCACGCTGCTCGGACGTATTCCTCGGCATGTTACCATTCTGACAGCGTATATTGCGGTGTTATTGTTTAATTATTTGACCATCTTTGCCACCACGTACCCCGTCATGTTATTCATTCGCATCATCACCGCGATTTTGTGCGGATTAACTTTATCGCTGGCCATTGCCGCAACAAGCGAGCATATGAGCGCTTCCCGCAGGGCTGGCGCGGTTGCCTGGATCATCGGAGGTTTCTCGATTGCGAATGTCCTTGGCGTTCCTGTCGGAACGCAAATCGGCCAGATGGCCGGATGGCAAACGGCTTTCATTGTTACATCATTGGTCGGGATCATCCCGCTAGTTTTGATGATGGTTGTCATGCCCAAGAGCAATACCATTAGCGTAAGCTCCATGAAACAGCAATTTGCCTTGTTCAAGAACAAGCGGATACGACTTGCCTTCTTCATTCCGGTCCTTGGCGTAGGCTCTGTATTTATCGTATACACGTACATAACGCCGCTTTTAGAGAATGTAATGGGAATTCCGCAGCAATGGATCAGTACCGTTCTGCTGGCCTATGGCGCCTTCACCATTCTTAGTAATTGGCTCGGGGCCAAGGTAGCGCAAGGAAATTCAAGGGTAAAATTGAAAGTGATTTTCATCATCCAAGCGATGATTATGATGGCGCTTGCTCTTACCCTATCACTCCCGTGGATGGCCTTAATGTCGTTAATGCTGGTCGCCTGCTTCTCCTTTGCGCTCAGTACCGCCGTTCAATTATACCTGATTGACCTAGCGGATGAATCTTCAGCTGGCTCCAAGGACTTCGCTTCTACACTTATGCCGGTCGCATCCAATCTGGGCATCGCCGTTGGTTCTCTACTGGGCAGCCTTGTCGTGGATAACGTTGGTCTCGAATATCTGCCTTGGGCTGCCGTTGTGTTCGCAATCGGAGCATTTGCCGTTACCTCCCGCTGCCATCAGCTGGATCAAGAGCATATGGGTTTAACGCCTCTGGCATCGGCAAAGGCTTCGTAGAACGCCCTTTTTTCAATCCTTCTCATTCTTTTCTATGGTCGACAACCAGACCATCGTATCGGGATGGGAAACATTCCAGATCAGCGTTCATTAATCGTTAAATTCAAAAAGCTTACCCGTTATGTAACGGCGTAAGCTTTTTGTTTTACTGTTATTCAGTTTATCAGGCATGCTTGAATGACTGTCGACTATATGCCGATTAGCCGTGTACAAATTTCCTTATTACGATTCCGCCATCCAACATTGTTAAAGTCCATGGATTTGCGATATTTGAGGACACTGATTCCGCTATTTCATTGGTTTTACGCTTTTCGTAGCAATATGTGGACAAGAGATCCGTTATTGCGGGATAATTGGGGGATTAACCCGTGATTATGGTGCAATAGCGGATCCCGTGTCCGCATGAACTCCATAATGGGCTGATTTCGACAAAATAACGGATTCTCTGTCCTCATGATCTCCATATTGGGAGAATTCCAGTATATAGCGGAGATTACTCTGTCTGCATGTGCCCCAAAGTAAGCCGATTTCCGCAATATAACAGATCCTCTGTCCCCATGATTTCCATATTGGGCGAATTTGAGCATATGACGGGACTCTTCTGTCCGCATGTGCCCCAAAGTAGGCTGAATTCCGCAAAATAACAGATCCTCTGTCTGCATGATCTCCATATTGGGCGAATTTGAGCATATGACGGGACTCTTCTGTCCGCGTGCCCCAAACTAGGAAGATTTCGCCGAAATAGCGGATCCTCTGTCCGAATATACCTAATTTATCCTATTTTTGCGTATAACTGCAATTCATTTCAGCAGCGATAGCCGTGTACCGAATCCCACATTATGATCCGCCACCCGACATCGTTAATGTCTATCGAGTTTCGATATTTGAGGACACTGGTTCCGCTATTTCCTTGTTATCACCCATTTCGCAGTAATATGCGGACATGAGATCCGCTATTGCGAGATAATTGGGGGGTTAACCCGTGATTATGGTGCAATAGCGGATTCTGTGTCCGCGTGAACTCCATAATGGGCTGAATTCGCCGAAATAGCGGATCCTCTGTCCGAATATACCTAATTCATCCTATTTCTGCGTATAACTGTAATTCAGTTCAACAGCGATAACCGTGTACCGAATCCCTCATTATGATCCGCCACCCGGCATCGTTAATGTCCATGGATTTGCGATATTTGAGGACACTGGTTCCGCTATTTCCTTGGTTTTACGCTTTTCGTAGCAATATGTGAACATGAGATCCGCTATTGCGAGATAACTGGGGGATTAATCCGTGATTATGGTGCAATAGCGGATCCTGTGTCCGCATGAACTCCATAATGGGCTGATTTCGGCGATATAACGGATCCTCTGTCCTCATGTCCTCCATATTGGGCGAATTTGAGCATATGACGGGACTCTTCTGTCCGCATGTGCCCCAAAGTAAGCTGAATTCGCCGAAATAGCGGATCCTCTGTCTGCATCTGCCCAATTTGTCCGATTTCTGCGTATAATTTTTATTCAGTTCAGCAGCGATAACCGTGTACCGAATCCCTCATTATGATTTGCCACCCGGCATCGTTAATGTCTATCGAGTTTCGATATTTGAGGACACTGGTTCCACTATTTCCTTGTTATCACCCATTTCGCAGTAATATGTGGACATGAGATCCGCTATTGCGAGATAATTGGGGGATTAACACGTGATTATGGTGCAATAGCGGATTCTGTGTCCGCATGAACTCCATAATGGGTTGATTTCGGCGAAATAACGGATCCTCTGTCCTCATGTTCTCCATAACGGGCGAATTCCAGTATATAGCGGGGCCTCTTCTGTCAGCATGTACCCCAAAATAGTACGTTTCCCGCATATAGCGGTTCTTCCCGCGTCGTCCTACTGTTCGATGGATGCCTTACTTAGGCAACCATCTCCCGGCATACTTTCGCACATCGGAAGCATGCTTCAGCACATTCCTGGCAGTGCTTCATATCATGCTTCTTACACTCGTTGCCACATGCTTCACAGACATCGGCGCAGATCCTGCATATTTCTGTGGCATACATACTGTTCGTGGACAGCGCTTGAGCAGCAAATCCGCAAATATCCGCACACTGCCGGTCCAAGCGAATGCATTCTTTCATCATCGCCACATCATGTTCATCCAAACATGCGGTGTAACAATGGTTACAGGCTATCATACAGCGCAAGCATTCCTCGATACATTGTTGAACTTGTTCATGTGACATCATCCATTCTCCTTTCGGTCTTAGCGTTCATAGGATACCTTTTGTCAAGGTTGTATGTAATTAACCAAAACTTGTGAAGATAATATGAGGATATTTTATAGAGTCGAGATCATTGGTGTGAATAGAAAAGACGACTGCGCAGCAGTCGTCTCTTATTTTTCATGATTGCCATGAATGGAACATTACCCGTAAATATACGGTCGAGTTGAACATTAATTGGAGATGAATTAAGTTAACCAGCCTTCACATGAATCCGCCAAACTCTGCAAATCTTGAAAGAACATGCTGGCATGGTAACCATCACACACAGCATGGTGCACCTGCAATGAGACTGGGAGCAGAATACGGCCACCCTGCTCGATATATTTTCCTCCGGTTATGATAGGAAGAAGATAGTCTGCTTCATTGACAATGTTTAGATTAAATCCGCTAAAGCTTGCCCAGGGTATCATGGATATGGGAAACGTGTTCAGCGGTGGATTCTCTTTAACGAAAATCCCTTTTGCATCCCGATAACGCTCCATGTCCTGCTCGTAATGATCGTGAAATCGATAGAAATCATTCGAACATGCTGTCCATAAACAGGAGAAGGTATGGTCATCATTATGGAAAAAAGTATAGCTTGGCGTCATCCGATCCCAGTAACCCAATTCCCCTTCGGGACTATAGGACGTTTTGAATTCGACCCGGTTATTGACAACCCTGGTAACCATATAAATAAAAGCAGGATAAAGCTTGAATCCATTAGCTTTTAACGAATACAGCAAGCGAGTAATGTCGATATCCACGGTAATGCTAAAGGTACATTTATTCGATCGATAATGCTCGTAATAAGGTTTTCTCGTCCACTGTTCAACATCTATAATATGAAATTTCATCGTTTATGCCCTCCTAAAATAAAATCGTTCTATTTCAGGAGGGAATATCCACTGATCTAATCACACGCCATCACTCCAAAGTTTCCGTATTAGCAGATTTCTGTTACATCTTCGAGTTTAACTGATTCTGCCCAGTTTCATTATTATAAATGATACAGCAAGAGGCTTCACTCCTCAAGCAGCTGCTTAAGTCGTAAAGCCTCTATGTCATCCAATCTTAATGAAGAACTTAAGGCATTTGGGTAAACAGCAGGTTTACTGGCAAATTGCTTCCCGGCGCAGCCGTCAGCATGATTTCAACCTTCTGTTCGTAATCGCCTGTACGGTAGAGGACTGCTTGCTCGCCGGGAGCTACCTGTCCAAGGGAATAGATCGGTACAATCGTTCCATTTATCATGGCATATCCCGAGTACTTACCGCCCCGTGGGTTAAACGAGATCAGGGTATCCGGCGCTACGCGATCCAAAGTAATTTTATACAAGACACCAAAGTTACCCGTGTTGTGCGTAATGTCTCCAACCATAGGGTCCATACCTTCCAGGTTAGGGTCATCCTGATTGTCTCCAAGTACGAGACGTTCGGAATCTGCACCTACCAGTTCGGAATAACGGATGACCCGCGTCGAATCCGGATAGGTTCCGCGGTTGTGAACACCATCACGATTCAGGATCGGCAGCGTGCTCAGAACCTTCAATGGATCGGATTTCTCATCAATCATCACAACATCGAACTGAATCGGCAGGTCGCTGTACATATCCGAGTATAGGGAGATGACATGTCCTTGCTTCATTCTAACATCGCTCAGTTCCGTCATGACCAGCTTCTGTTCACCTGGTGCAAGCGTTACTGAAGTTCGCTTTGAATCGTCCTGCATGGATTGGAAGTAGTTCAGCACAGACTTCTTGCCTGCTGCCGTTGCGATCGGCGACGGGCCTGCAAATCCCAAGTAATCTTGTCTGAGCGTTACCGGAGTGCTGTTCTTGTTTGTTGCAATAACGTACATTTTCACATTTTTATTCAAATTGTTCACATGGTGAATCATAAAGCGCATATCGCCAACTGCCGTCTCTCGGTACACAATGCCTTCGGTGTTGACGGTTTCGGGACTGTTACTACGAATCAAGGTGCTTGGCTCGTCGTAAAAATCATAATTGATCTTCGCACGTGAAGTCACATTACCGAGGAACGTGAATTTCTCCCCTTCCGGGATAAAGAGCATATTGAAATCCTCTTCTTTATATAACGTTTCGTTCGTCACGTTAATCGTCGTCTCGTAGGTGGAACTAAGTCCCTTCTTATCGGTGGCCGTTAACTTGATCGTATAAACGCCCGGTGTGAAGAAAGCATACTGTTTATTCTCCCACTTGTACGTCAGATCCTCAGGCTTGTCCTGGTCATCAGTACTTAGGTTCGTATAGGTAATCAACTCACCCATTTTATACTCGGACTTATCGGTCTCGAACATGGCAACAGGAGGTAGATTCGGCTGAATGACCGTAATCTTTTGGCTATAAGGCTCGCTCCACGCTCCTGTAGAATCCTGAACCGAGTAAGTGACTATGTATTCGCCTGGTGCATCGAAAATATCCTGCTTGCCTTCCCAGCGCTCGTCGATGATCTCACCTTGTACATTCTCCAGCTGCGGTGTATAAGTCACTGTTGTTTCTCCTGCAAAAATCTCTTTAGGTCCCACCGTAAACTTGGCTACGGGCTTGGTTTCCAGATTCATGATGACACGTTTGCCTACATTATCCGCTTTATATTTAATATCCAGCGCTTGGGTTATAGCTGTCAGCGGAACCATGAAGGTGCTATTCGTCTGGTAGGAGGTTCCCTTCATCTCTTTCGTCACGCCATTCACGGTATACTTGCTGCTGTCTGTTTTGAAGCGAAGCTCAGTGGTTCCTTTGGTAATGACGGTTTCTTTGGTCTTCTTATCGTAAGTGACCTTGAAGCCTACACGGTCCACAAGGGCACGAATGGGAACATAGGATACTCCCTTTTTGACTTGCATCGGCTGTGGTGCATTGTAGGTAACGCCGTCTTGTACCATTTTTGTACTATTAAAATATAGAATAAGTTCTTTACCTGTTACGGTTTGTTGGTTATTCTGGTTGTCCGGCTCTTCCGTAGTTGTTGCCGGATCTTTCACTTCGCCAGTTTCCTCAACCGGTACTTCGGTTGTTCCTTCTTCATTCGGCACTTGAGACCCTTCCGTCACTGTCTCTGTCTGAGTGGTTGTCTCTGTAGTATCGGTTGTTTCTTGAGCAGCGTCTGTACCCCCGGATTTTAATGCTTTGGTTGCCGCAGCATTTTGCTCGTACACTTCTTGGGTGACTGACTGTTGTGGCTTGTCTGCGGTATTTGCATCCGCGCTCGCCGGATAAGCTGCAGCTAATTGGGCAACAGCCAATACGGTTAGCAATGATCGTTTCTTCAGTTTCATTCCATAACTCCTTCTAATCCTTTTTTGATATTTATTGAGGTCATACTATTAGACGCAAATTTTGGTAAAAAAGTTTCTCTGATCTGTTAATAATATTTACGATGATATAGAACATTGTAAAACCTATGAAAACTCCCGCAACAGCACGATGGCCATAGCGGGAGTTAAATATATATTATTTCACGATAGATGCTCCTGCAAATTCGTAGCCGCAATCATCTTTTTCCCGCTCCGATCATATCTCCATAGATGAACACCTGTGTCGCCAGTCGGGATATGAATGTCCGTATGATAAGGAAGATTCAAGAAGCTTCGGAATAACATCGAGATCATCCCGCCATGGGAGACAATGCATACTCTTTTCAAGTCAGGCCATTATTTTGCTCCATTAAATCATCGTCATAGGTAACGGGGACTTTTGTCGTTTCAGCTATTGCTGCCGCGGTCTGCTTGGCCCGGTTTAACGTGCTGGAGAAAATGGCATCCACGGTGTATTCACGATGAATCCACTCCGCTAGGAGCCGCGCCTGCTGCTGGCCAAGATCCGTTAGTGCATAGTCAGCCCGTCCTTCACACCGATTCAAAATATCCGCTTCCGATTGTCCATGCCTGACGACCAGAATCTCAACCATGTCTTATCCCCCCTTTTTTTCACGCTTACGGCTCTATAGCTTATTACCAACCGCAATCCAGCGCCCGTCCACATCCTCAAATACAAACTCATGATTGTTATAATCCGTCGTCGACAAGGCTCTGACAATCTTCACGTCCAAATCGATAAGCTTTTGCTGGATTTCCCGTTGTCCATAAGTAATAAAATAAGCATCATACCCATATCCGTAACGGATTCGATTCGGAACAACCTCAATTTCCGTCTTCGTTAATACAATCTCAACAGAGTCCTTGTATAGGCACACATGCGGTTCTGCTGCATTAAAATAGTTCACAGCACGGAACCCGATTCGCTCATAAAACTCGCTGGTTTTCTCGAAGTTAGACGTCGGGAAAATTTGCAAGCAATGGGAAAACCCTTTATTCATCGTTCGATCTCCTGTTCGAGCTTATTTATGATCCTTCTCATTTCCACGCTTAAAATTCCCGGTCACATTAGCCAATTAGTTGGGCTCAGTTGATTGCATTTATCCACATTGCCCATCTTTTCATACTCCTCTAGATCGTAACTCTACGGTTTATTCTTTAATTCACGTATATCTTTGATCATGAGATCGAGTCTCTCAATGATTCTCTCGTCATTATCCAACTTCTTTTTGAGTCTGACCTCAATCACAATGAGTTCAATGATAAGCACCACGATAAGAACGCCGATGATCATAGCCCGCTCCTTTCTGAACCTGCTTTAATGCTTTATTTAACCAGCTCTTTAATCAGATACAGATTCAAATCGTCATCCGCACATACCATGTCACCGGGCACCACAGGTTCATTGCTGTACATAATCCCGTTGCCATCAGGAATATAACCGCGACGGACATAGATTCTTTGTGCCGCACCATAGTCTCTGTACAATCCCACGCCGATACCGATACGCGGCATTTTTTGGCGGACGATGTTCTCGAATTCTTCTAGGATGCTGTTAGCTATGCCGTTTCTCTGGTACGCTGGGAACACATTCAGATCATTGATTTCCGGAATATTCTGATCTCGAAAATATGGATAACTCGATTCGTATTTCAAGTGGGAAACACCAGTCAGCTCCTCATGAACAAAAGCCAACAAGGTGACACGCTTGCCGATTTGGTTCTCATATTCGCAATAATCATAATACTCATCCGGGCGATTTATATTTTGCTGTTGAAACGCTTCTTTCCAGATGCTTTTCAGCTCCGTGTTATCTAACACCTTTAATGTAACGTCCATTGGTTTACCTCGCTGTTATGTATTTTAATGGTAGGATTCAACCCTGATATTGTCTCATCTAAAATCTCGCATGCCTGCCTCAAACGCCTCAGCGTCTTGATGAATGACTCCATGCAGCGCCTCTTGCAAGGCAAATGTGCTTCTATAAAAATGTACACGCTCCGCAATTCGGTCTCCATTCGGATACATGGCGATGCACTTTTCGAAGAACTCTTGACCGTACCCCGACAGAATTCCCGCTAGATCATAAGCCGGATCTCCAATCCCAGAGCCTCCAAAATCTATAATACCCGTAATTCGGCCTTTCTCCGGACTCCAGAGGATGTTGGACGTGCCAAAATCACCATGAATGCAGGTTGGACGAATGTCATGATTCGCAGGGTTGTTCAGAAACCTGGTGAAGTTGCTTGAGATTTCCTCTTGTGCATCAGGCCTGATATAACGAAACAAATGGTCTTGAATTTGAGTGTACAATCCGGACATCTCTTCGTGGACATTTACGATATTCGTATCGTCAGCAATCCATTCATTGATCTCCACAGCATGAAGTTGAACGAGAAATTCGACCAACTGTTCCGCTACCCTATCCTCGATGTTCGAATTCCGGTGTGGAAGCAGATCTTCTGTCCATAACGGTTGACCTTCGATTAACGGATAGCCCATGAACATTTTGCCCACCTGCATATCGTCAAATGAAACATACATCGGATTCGGTATAGGCAGCGTTACCTTGGTCTTAATCCCATTCAATAACTGTGTTTCTCTGATCATGGCTTTGAGACTTGCTGCGTACTTAGGAAATCTGAAGACAAGCGTTTGATTCACAATCAACACATCGTTGTTCTGACCGATGCTGTCAATCTCAACATCTTGAATATGTAAATGTGGATAAACTTCTTGTATGCGCTGGGTATATGATGGATTCATGTATAAACTCCTTCTACTTGCGAATGTCATTAACCTCTATTTTAATGCTTTTCCTTAACTTGGTAAATCATTACAGAGCAATTTTGCAATTTCGTTGGAATTACTCTTGCATGACAAGCCCAAAGATGACATTATATTCCACGTAAGAAATCTGTCGCGATGAGGAGAGAATCCGGAAATGAAAAATTTAGGGAAAGTGCTGGCTGTAACTCTGCTTACGATCTGTTACATAGGGACGCATAGTGGAGTTGCGCTTGCAGATGAGACTCCGTTCAAGGATGTACCATTGAATCATTGGGGTTACTCTCACATTCAATGGGCCGTGGAGCAAGACGTGGTTGACGGGTATCCGGATGGAACATTCAAGCCGAAACGGACCGTGACACAAAGCGAATTTTTGACGATGCTCATTCGAGCTGCCTACCCGAAGGTTATCCCTGACGACTCCTCAACGACACCATGGGAAGAACCCTATATCACGTATGCCCGGAACTTAGGCTGGAAGGCTGCGTCACCGAAGAAGAAGCTTACGCGCGGATTGGCAGCTCAGTTGTTGGCGAACGCCACCGGCAAAAATTACGATCTAAAGGATTCTATCCAATACATGCTTGACTTGGGCCTTGCACAAGGGATATCAGGAAAAAACATCGAGGGCTATCAAGCAAATCAAGAAATCACACGTGCTGAGGCCGTGACCCTAATCGAGAGGTTCTCCATGAAATACAATAAGCTCCATAACGTATCATCAAGCTTGGAGTTATACTCTCATGCTGATTTATTCCACGAGTATACAAACAGCACCTATCACTTTCGACTCGAGATTCCCAAGAGCTGGGACACGCGCTATGAAGTCCGTGATCAATCCATCTGGAACAGCCATCATCTGAACTTCGTCAATACAATGACTCAAGGCACGCTGTTCACCATCTCCGTCTGGTCCAAGAATGACTGGGCTAAGCAGGAGGAAGAAATCAAGGGACAAATACCAGCTGTACAGCTCGGGGAACGAGGCAATCAGGTGTATGTATTCCACACACCTACTGATGTCCAATACGATCCATCGAATGATAACGCCAAGAACGAGTATCAAGGCATGTTTTTGGACGTACAAAATATCAAAAGTTCGTTCCAAATTTCCGATAAGTAACTTTTCTTAATTTAAAAGCGGCCAGGACAAGTGTCCTAGCCGCTTTTTCCTTCTGATAACTAATGCTATATAACAGTCTTACTAAAATGAGCTATGATCTCGCCTATTCTTTCATTCGTTCTGCCCGAATAATTCTACGGATCGATTGCTCTGTTAAATAATATCGTTCTGACAATGTACGGATGGAGTCGCCATGCATATAACATTTGAAAATGTTCTGATTCCGAATATCCAGATCCTTCTTTACCCCGGTTTGCTCTCCCCAGGACTTCCGATTCTCCGACTTTCTCGGAATATAAATATAACTTCCATCAATATATTGTTGAATGGTTTTGACTATGTGTTCAGGCAAAATATCTAGTGCTTTCTCGTATTTCATTCTCCCTGCTCCTATCTACATAGAATCTTGTAAATAGTGAGCAAAGCCGACACATGAAATATTGCAGCTCTAATTAATGTTGAAGAAGGCTCCGAACAAATTCTCTGCTCGATATTTCCGTGCTGCTTTGCCCGGAGCCTGATTTAACGACTTGAACGGTTGTGCTTCTAATGTGAGCCATCATGATTTTCACCTCGCCAAATTTGGATGATTCAAAGTTCACTCGCTTCTACTCTCTATTCTAACAAATTCAATTTCCTTTGCACCAGGCTCGAATAACAAAATAACGGATAAGCGATCCACATTCCCGTTCGAGTCCGTAAGAAAAGTCGCTTTGGTTTTAATATCAAACTCCGTAACATGGAGTTCAAACTGATTCGCATTTTGATGTGTGAGGGGGAACAGCATTGAATTGAATCCTGCCCGAAGCTCTCCATCTGTATGTTCAACCATCATTTCTCCATACGCTGCATGAACATACGTCCCTGTTAAATCTAATAAGGAACTGGACAATGGAACAATGGGTTCTTTCGCACCTGAAGTTGCCTCACGGTTTGTGGCCGGCTCGTTCGCAACGGTTGCTTCCTTCTTTTGTCCCAACGCTTGCCCACTCCAGTCCTTGACCTCGCCACCGAGCAAAGAATCGAAAATGTAATTGGCTATAAATACAGGAAGCGGAGTACCATTGAGATTCGACAACACCACGACGCCAATCTTCTCCGTAGGAATAAAGGCAACATGTGCGGTGAAGCCGTCAATATTGCCTCCGTGACTCACCATCCGTAAGCCTCGATAAGGTTCGATCAGCCAACCGAGACCGTAGCTGCCCATATTTGTATTATTTTCATTGACCTCGGTCATCTCGCAAACCATATGGGGCGTGTGCAGCGTATCCAGCACTTCGCTAGAAATGAGGCGCTTCCCGTTGTGCATTCCATGATTCATTTGAAACCTTACCCAATTCGCCATATCTTTGATATTGGAATTGATCGATCCCGCCGGGCCAATGGTATCTATATTTCGAAACGGAATGATTTGAGCCTGATCTTCAATTTGCATATAGGGAATCGCATAATCATGTTGGAGCTGCGTCTTGTCTACAGAGAATTGACTGGATGCCATGTTCAGCGGCTCGAATATCCGCTTCTGAACAACGTCTTCCCAAGATGATTGACTCACATGCCCGATAACATATCCCGCCACCATATACATGATATTTTGATACTGCCATTTCGTCCTGAAATCTACATTTGGTTCCAAGTACTGTAGTCGTTCTATGATTTCTTCTCTAGTCAGTGATGCGTTATACCACATGAGCTCATGCCGCGGTAAGCCTGAACGATGGCATAACATATCCCTCAGCGTAATCCGCTCCGTTGCAAAAGCATCAAACATTTTGAAATCAGGAAGATACTCCTTCACAGGTGTATCCAAATCCAAGATTTTTTCATCCGCCAAAATTGCGGCTGCCAGTGCAGTAAAAGCTTTGGTGGACGAACCGATCGCGAACAGCGTCTCACTTGTCACAGGCAGGCTTTGGGCGATATTTCGATACCCGTAACCCTCCGTCATGACGATCTCCTGATCCTTGACCACCGCAACGGACAACCCCGGAACCTTCCATGCCTTCATCTGCTCCTCGATATATGTATGGATGCCCTTTAACGATTCCATTGTCATTAAAATCTCTCCCATATGATCTCCTTTCCTTCAACTATACAATTTATGAAACAAAATATATGGGTCCACAACCTATGCATCATACATCATTCGACACCCCAAGACACATTTCCTTGCTAACCGACACACCACTCTCAAGTGACTAGGTCCTTGTTCCCCTTTTAACCATCAGTCCGGATTGGACTCGCTCGGCATGGTATACTTTTCCCAAAATCCAGTTATAGAAGGAGTCTCCTTTCGTGTTAAAAGAGCGCATTGATTTCTTGTGCAAGAAAAAAGGAATAGCTCGCAAAGAGCTGGTAGAGGGATTAGTGACAACCACCCATTTTGCGAACATCCTTGCCGAGCGTTATCCACTGGCCGAGGACCTTGCCGAGCATCTGGCACAGCGTTTGCAAGTGACCCCCTCCTACTTAGTCAATGCAGCTAATTCCGATAAGGATACACTCGAGACCGCGGAACGCATCTTTGAAGAATTATCCCAATCGGTCTCTCACATCACAGAGGAGCGCATATACGATCTTCCGGATCGACATGACAGTCTTACGGTAGAACTCACAACGGCCTTAATGAAGGCGGTCTATTATCAACAAGTGAACGATGCGGTGTCCCATGAATATCTGCACCAGAATTACCTCAATTTTTATCTGGAAAAATACGGCCGTCCCGATGACGCAGAACTCCCGCTGCCCGCGAAAAAAGCGATGCTGTTCTATAAAATCCAGTTCTATCGATCCAAGAACCGCTATCATGAGGCTTTAAGCCAAGTGAACCGGTTAAGCGAACATGTTCAGATCGGCACCGATTTATGGCTGACCACTCAAAACTTCAAAATGGAGGCCTGTATATTTTTGAAGCAATATGACCAGGCCAAGCAGGTGTTTGAAGGAACGATGAGACAGGTTTATGAAGACCGCTTGTTTCACCGCTTATCCGATCTGTACATCGCGTACAGCGGCTACTGTTATTCCATGGGACTGTATCAGGAGGCGCTGGTTACCCTCTCTATGGCAGAAGCCCATTTGGTCTATGCGGTAAACCAGGGGAACATGGTGTCAACCATCCTGAACAATCGGATTATCATGCTGACGATGCAGGGAGATCATGAAAAAGCGGAAGAAGAAATCAACCGTTTCGAAGGACTACTCGCGCGGGAAGTGGCGGAAGTACGGCAGCAATTCCGTCCAGTCCTATTGATTTACCGGTGTGAATTGACCTTAGCACAAAAGCAATGGGGGCTTTTAACCCAGTATATTCAGGAGCTGAAAGCGATAGAGCTTACAACGGATCAAGAGATGTCGGTTGCCTACTACCAATGTCAGCTAGCCTTGGCACACGGTCATCATGATGAATTTATGGGGCATGCCCTGTCTTGTCTACCATACTACGAATCCAATCATCTTACATTGCGACTTGAATCCTTATATGAAGCATTGGCCGCGGTATCGGAGGAATTAAGGAAATACAAAGAGTCAGCATCTTACTACAAAAAGCTGGTCTATCTGCTTCGAAGTAAATAATTCATGAGCTTAAAAGGTTACAAAAGCATGTTCCACCCGCAAAACTTTTGTTGTTCCCTTCATTTTAATCGCTGTACGACAGGATAAAGAGTGCACAAACCTTTGAATACGGCAAAAGTTTGTGCAGAAGTATCGTGTTGAGTTACTCCTAATGCCGGAAGTTTTGTATCCTTGCCAAACCATTGTCTCCTCAGACCCCCACGGGTAACATGGAATTATAAATAATTCTACTAGTGAGGTGCTAAGCTTATGGGATGGTTTGGAAAAAAGAAAAGTCCGGAGGACGCGCTGGAAAAAGCAGATAAAATGATGAACAAAGGTTTAACCGGCATGATGATGAAAGGTTTTGTTCCGAAAGAGCATCGCAATGCCATCAATCAAAGTTTGGAGCAGGCGAAGCAAGCGCAGATGGCAGCGACCGGAGCCCTGGCATTAACGGCCACCGCTAAAGTACGAACCGTACGGGATACCGGAAAGCTGATCAATTTCGACCCGGTTGTCATCCTGGAATTGGATGTAACCGAGAACGATGGGAGCCAATATACCAAAACGCTGGAGACCCTCGTATCGAAACTACAAATTCCTAGAGCCGGTGATATCATTGGTCTTGCCCAGCATCCGGCCAATTCGTCAGAGCTTGTCTATATGGGACCGATTGGATAAATATAGGCAAAATAAAAAGGACCTCATTCAGGTCCTTTTGTCATGTGCTCATAACTTCCTGCAATTTCTCATTCAACAATTGGAAGGCCTCTTGAATGCTTTCTCTCGGTGTTTTACCGTACCGTTCCCCAATGTGAACTTCCGTAGAACATTGACTTTCCCCTGCTTCGTTCAAATAACTGATCAATCCGATGCCCGTGACACGGAAAACCTCGATAAGAATGAGTTCAAGCTGTTCTTTGTTCAATTCAAAATGGACATGAAACATATTCGATACAGGCACGGCAGGCTTCGTATTCACGCCCTCGCACGAATTAAACAAAGCTGCAAGCTCTTTAGCCTCCTGGTAATATCGGCCCATGTTACCTATTCTTTCGGTGTAATAATAACTTGAACTAATGATATACGGGTAAAGACTGACCAGATCACCGCCATGACGCCTTTTCCATACCTTAGACTTCGCCACGAAATCGGTGCCGCCAGCCAGAATGGCGCCGGCAATCCCACCTATACCTTTATAGAAGGACACATATACACTGTCAAACAGTGCACAGATTTCTGCCGCGGTTTTTTGATAATAAGGGGTGATCTCGAACAATCTTGCCCCGTCCAGATGCAGCTTAATGCCTTGCGAACGGCAATACGCCGATATCGCTTCCAACTCTTCGTATTCGGGCAACTGCCCTCCAATTTCACGCTGCGGCAACTCCAGCAGCAAACATGCAATGTCACGATCCAGGCTCTGCACGTCTTCAAGCGTGATCAAACGCTCTTTATCGGCAAGAAGAATCGGTTCGATATGATGCAGCTCCTTAAGCCCGTCCTCTTCGTGAATCTCCAGATGGCAGAGGGGATGATAGGCCACTCGTTTCAGCTCCGCATCATCACACCAGATCCGCAAAGCAATCTGCTGCGCCATGGTTCCGCTTGGGAAAAAGACAGCTGATTCCTTGCCCAGAACGTCTGCCATGCGCGCCTGAAACTCCTCAATGATGGCCCCTTTGCCGTATGTATCCCCCATCTGCGACCCATCCACATCCCGAAATGCTTCAAGCAGCACCTCGAGATTCCTGCGGCTATGTCCAATCAATGGATAGGCTGTTTCGCCATAAGCTTCACTAATCGATTTACGCTGTTCTCCCATGTCGCATATCACTCCTTCTCTTCAACCGATAATAAGAACAAATCATCACACAAAAAATTTAATTTCCTCACTTATCAAGCATACTAGATAAATGAATAAGTGAGAAATTATTTTCACTTCCACAAAACATTCGGAAAAACTTGACAAAATCAAACGGTAAGATTACATTATATATGAGCATATGCTCATATTATATATAACACAAAATGTTTTATGATCTTTGATTACAATCAACAGATGGATCCGAAGGGAGTTTTCGATTATGCATCATCATAACCACCATCATGGACATGACCACAGCCACCATGATCATGCCCGCTCAGGAAACAAAAAAGGCCTTGCCATTGCCCTCATCATCACAATTGGCATCATGATTCTAGAGTTTGTAGGGGGCTTGCTAACCAACAGTTTAGCTCTGTTATCCGATTCCGGACATATGTTAAGTGATGCCAGCGCATTGCTGCTCAGTCTGGTCGCATTATGGTTTGCTACGAAGCCAGCATCGCCGAATAAAACCTACGGCTTTTACCGTTTTGAAATATTGGCAGCACTATTAAATGGAGTCGCCTTGTTTGTCATCGCCGGTTTTATCGTATGGGAAGCGATTCAGCGCTTTGATAACCCGCCGACCGTCGCCAGCGGAAGCATGATGCTCATTGCGGCCATCGGGCTGTTGGCTAACCTTCTCAGTGCCTGGTTCTTGATGCGGACGGGGGATGTGAAGAACAATGTGAATCTCCGCAGCGCATACCTCCATGTTATCGGTGATGCACTCGGCTCTGTCGGCGCAATCATCGCCGGGATCGTGATGATTGCCTTCGGATGGTACATTGCGGACCCGATCATATCCATCCTGGTGTCGATCTTGATTCTGAAGAGCGCCTGGAGAATCATACAGAATACCGTTCATATTCTGATGGAGGGCGCACCGGAAACGATTAACTCTGAAGAGGTAACGAAGTCCCTCCTGTCTATTCCTGGGATCACCGGCATCCATGATCTTCATATTTGGACGATTACGTCCAATTTCGACTCCTTGAGCTGCCATCTCGTCGCCCAAGATGACGCGAACACTTATGAGATCCTGCAACAAGCGATTGATCTTCTGGACAGTCGATTCCACATCGAACATGCCACGATCCAGATTGAGAATTCCACCATCACCCATCGTGAGCATAAAGTCTAATCTCTTCTCTGCGGTAATCCTTTAGTTCATGAAAAGGGGAAAAAGGGCTGCCGAGGTTTACACTTTTTACAAATTCGGTTGACCTCCATAATGAGAGTATCAAGACATTCTACTGGCGTTACAGCGAAATCTGAATGTCTGATAGGGAGGTTAACATGATCAACGATGTATATACACTGGAAAAGCTGAACGAATACCAGCAAGCAAAATGGGACGAACTTGATCGTCAAGGAAGATTCATTATTCATGACGAGATCGCGTGTGAATCGCAGCATACCTCAACCCATATTCGAATTCTCGATAAACTTCATGGCTTCTTTCGAAAGCGGAGATCCCGAAGAAGCCGTACGAAATCCTTATAAGTAAAAAGAGCAAGCGCGAATAACCGCGCTTGCTCTTTTTATGGGAAGAAATCATTCTCGCCAAATCTGCTTGAAGTCCAGCCATCCCAGATTATTGATGACCACCCCTTTATAAGAAGGATCCAAGCTTGCGTAAAATCTCGTGTGAGTCAAGAATGAAACATGCGCTTCCTCCCGAAGCCTCTCTTCAATATGGGATAAAATACTCAAACGCTCCTCATACCATTCGCTGGCAAGCGCATCATCTATGCATTCTTTCACCCAATGATGCAGCGAAGGATCCATGAACTCTTTAACTACGCTTCCCTTCTGCACGTAGTTCTCGATTAAACATACTTCTTCACCTGGAAGAACAAGGCCGTGCAAGATACAATCCATGCTGTGCATCACGTCCAGTTGGTGCATGGTATCCATCCTCTCCTCTCGGATGATCAATGGAATCCCGATGGAAGCGCATTGATTCTGAACCCATTCGGCGTCTTTAATATGCTTAGCGAGCGTAGCCAACGTAATGGGAGAGCCGTCATAACCCGACTGTTTCAGCAGTGACTTTGCGAGTTCGGGATCATATCGGTCTTTACGATAAGGCGCTTGCTCATCCATGATGAACCCTTTGGCTGGGTAAAGCCGATTGTCACCAAGTTCGCGTATCATCTCCGCACGGTTCAGAATGAGGCTGAATGCCCTGCGAAATTCGATGGACTGATAGGGCCCCGGCTTTTTCATATTCCATGTAATCAACGTCGTGCAGCCTTCGGAGGATTCGATGATATCAACAGCATGCTTCTCACCGTTATGATCGATATGCTCCGGATTCCGCAGCAGCCGCTCCCAACTGACCTCGCAATGCTCCGCATCTTCCGGCATCAAGATAATGTGGATGTTGTCCAAATGCGGCCTCCCATGATAATAATGGGGATTAGCATGAATGGTCAGCCGATCATCGGTCCATTCCTCTACCCGAAAGGGGCCCGTTCCAACAGGTTGCTTCCAGAACTGTTCTTCATGGACGCTTACCAAATGTTTAGGCACGATGGACATGCAAATGGAGCTAAGAAACCGAATGAAAATTCGATTCGGCTTGTTTAGAATAAAACGAACCTCTCGGGGGGACACCACCTCTACCCGCTGCAGTTCACGCACGATCCAAGCATTTCGTTTATCCCGTCCCAGGCGTTCCACCGTGAATTTCACGTCCTCCGCCGACAATTCTTTACCGTCATGGAACCGTATTCCTTTACGCAGATGAAAGGTCCAGATCGTTCCATCCTCATTGCTCTTCCAATAATGCGCGATAACGGGGAGGTATTGATCATTTGCATTATCGTATATCACCAACCGGTCAAATATCTGCTGGATCATGTGAGCTTGAAAACTGTAGTAGCATTCGGCGGGATCCAACGTTTCAATCAGGCGGTAAACCGGAAGCCGCAGAGAATCCATTGCTTCTTCTTCCCCTTCGTTCATCTCCTTGCTAAAGCCAAAATGCCCGTTCATCCATTCCACATAAGAATCATTGGTGTGCATACCCTGACCATAGGTACGCAGCAGTTCGAAGGCTTGCTTATATTCCCCTCTTATCGCGAGCTGCTGCGCTGCCTCCTGTAGCAGATTTGCTTGATCGGCGAGAAAGGTAAGCTTGGAACGGATTCCGCGCCCACGTCCCGCCTTCCATATAATCCAACCCTTCTCTTCCAGTTTGCGTATAACGAGCTTGGCATTCCGCGTTGTGCAATACAGCGTATCGGCAATCTGCTCAAGCGTCACTTCCGTAGCTGTACTCGCTGGAGCGTTAACAGCAAGCTTCTGGTGCAGCATGAAGAATTGTTCGTGCAGCATTGCAATCCGCTCCCCCTGGTAAAATCTATACGCTTTATTCTACTTGGAGATCGTTTCGAGCGCGAGTACCTTTTCGGTAGAAAACCATTATATTCGAAAAATAACAAAGGCATTCATCCTTCACAGGATTGAATGATAAGCTCTACCGCTTCCTTCAGAATCAGTGTAAGCTCCTTGCCCTCGGTCATTTTCTTCAGTCGGACCATGCCCGAAGCCGCTTCATCTTCGCCAATCAGGATGGCATAAGGGATGCTTTCAGCTGAAACGGATGCTAATGTTTTTTTCAATTTGCGTCGGTTGTCCGCCAATCGAGTATGAATCCCGCGATTCCGGAGTGCCGCTGCTGCCGTCAACCCTTCCGGAACGGTTTCTCCTATCGGGATAACCATAACGAGCGGCTTGTTCGTTTCAATCGGACGGTTCCGGATCATCTCCATGATGGATTCCATGCCAAACGAAAGACCCACCGTAGGATATGCAATATCCTCGCGTCCAACGAGCTGCCCGATAATCGCATCATATCTGCCGCCTCCGCCCAAGCTTGAACGGAAATCGTGCGATGCATCAAAAATTTCGTATACGGTTCCCGTGTAGAATGACAAGCCTCTTGATAGAAACGGATCAAATATGCAGATGTCTTGCAACCCGACGCGCTGCAGCATATTTTGCAGGATCTGTACTTCCCGTGCGCCACGCTCGTTGTCCAAGTTGTATTTGCTTGTTATCTGCTCAAATGTCGGCTCCTTGAGATCAACAAAATCCAGAATTTGACGACAAATCTCCGGTTCGAGTACCTTGCCCGCAAGTTCTTGCCGAACCCCCTCTTTGCCAATCTTATCGAGCTTATCCAGGGTCAGCATGACGGATGGTTTCATCTCTTCCGGTACGCCCATAGCGCCAAGAACTTCACCCAGAAAGCTTCGATTGTTCCACCGGAGAATGATTGGAATGTCAAGTCTCCGAAACACTTCGGCTGCAAGCTGCATTAGCTCAACTTCCGCTTCTGGTCCCGAGATCCCTACCACATCAACGTCACACTGCAGAAACTCCCGCAATCTGCCGCGTTTCACGGGACCATCCCGGAATACCTTCCCCATCTCATAACGCTTGAATGGCTGGCTGATGGCGGGATTCAGCGCGATCACCTTAGCGAATGGAATCGTCAGATCGTACCGGAGACCCAGACGTCGCGTGCCTTGATCCGTCAGCTGGTACATTTCCTTCAGAATTTCTTCCCCTCCTGCGTATTTGGAAGACAACAGGTCCGCTTCATTCAGAATGGTTGTCTCCATTTCAGCATAGTCATAGCATTCAAACACTTCACGCAGCGTCGATTGCACCTTTCTTCGGACCGCCTGCTCTTGGCCAAAATAATCATACGTTCCTTTTATATTCTGCATCGCTAACTCATCCTTTCTTTCTAATGAAAATAAAAAACGCGCCGGACCTCATGGTCCCGCGCGCTTGATATGCGGCAGGGAGGCCAACGCGAACAGCGTTAGCCCACCCTGTAGAATGACAGGCGTGCTAACGCTGCTTGTGATGATGAAGTTGATTGAATTTAATGTTTATCATATTAGTATCCCCTTCACCTTTTTTAGCCAGTGATTAAGGGGGATTATAGCGCAATCCATTTATTAATTCAAGGGCAATCCATTCTTAGATGGTGCGCGACCAATGGCGATGCGCCGCGATCGCCTCAATGAAGGCTTCGCCAAACGGCTTCAGATCCACATTCTCCTGAGCAACAACGATCCCTTCGCCGCTGGATGAAGGAAGTAAATTTGCCCCTTCGGCGATGGCTGCGATCGGTTTGAAATGCTGATACGCTTCCTTGACGAAATCCAGCACCTTCTGCTCCGCCAGGAGCTCCGATACACTTAACGCGCCGCCTGCGACAAGCACCGCATCGAACAAGACTGAATCCGCCCCCAGCAGCGAATGGTTCACTTCCAATTCCGCGCCGGCCTTGCCTTGAATTACACCCAGCTTCGCGCTAACCACTTCGGTGATGATGCCGGCTTGCTGCAGCTGCGTAAGCACAAACGGCAGTTCATCCGTGAATCCGTTGCCTGCCAGTACCGCCACTTTACGGGTTAACGGGAGCTGCACGGTATTCATCATGCTCAGTGCCGGAGAAGACTCGCTGGAAGCGGAGCCACTGGTTTGCGGAGGCATGGTTCCAATCCCCTCCGAAATTCGGGTGGCAAGTTCGCTATCAACGTTGGCGAACAGGTCGACGACCTGCTGGCGAATTTCCTTTCGCTGCACTTTACCAAGCTCGAACTGGAATGCGGCTACGATATGCTGCTTCTCGACCTCAGACATGCTGTTCCAGAACAGGGCTGCTTGGCTGAAATGATCCTTAAAGCTGTCACTGCGTGCCTGCACCTTACGTCCTTCCACCTTCTCGGTGTAATGCTCGTAACCGCCGCGCTCCACTGGAACTGGCTTCGGTGTGTTACCGGCAATGCCGTTCTTGTGGTAGCTGACTGGTCCCTTATTAATGGTCATACGGTGCATCCCGTCACGCTGATTGTTATGAACCGGTGCAATCGGGCGGTTGATCGGAATTTCGTGGAAATTGGGTCCACCAAGCCGTGAAAGCTGGGTATCGGTATAAGAGAACAAGCGGCCTTGCAGAAGCGGATCATTGGTAAAATCGATTCCGGGTACGACATGTCCGGGATGGAATGCAACCTGTTCCGTCTCCGCAAAAAAATTATCCGTATTGCGATTGAGCGTCATCTTACCGATGATTTTGACGGGAATGAGTTCTTCGGGCCAAATCTTGGTCGGATCAAGGATGTCAAAACCAAAACTGAATTCCTCATCCTCCCGAATCATTTGAACACCAAACTCAAATTCCGGATAATTCCCTGATTCGATCGCATCCCACAGATCGCGGCGGTTAAAGTCAGGATCCTTGCCTGCCAGCTTCTGCGTTTCATCCCATACGAGGGAATGCGTGCCGAGCACGGGCTTCCAGTGAAATTTCACGAAATGCGCTTGTCCTTCTTCGTTCACGAAACGGAAGGTATGGACGCCGAAGCCCTCCATCATTCGGAAGCTTCGCGGAAGCGAGCGGTCGGACATCGCCCACATAATCATGTGCGCGCTTTCCGAATTGTTTGCGACAAAATCCCAGAACGTATCATGGGCGGATTGCGCCTGCGGAATCTCGTTATGAGGCTCAGGTTTAACAGCGTGAATAAAATCAGGAAACTTCATGGCATCCTGTATGAAAAAAACCGGCATATTGTTGCCAACCAGATCATAATTCCCTTCTTCCGTATAAAACTTGGTTGCGAAACCGCGTACGTCCCTGACAGTGTCCGCTGATCCCCTGGAGCCCGCAACCGTGGAGAATCGGACAAACACCGGGGTGACGACGGAAGGGTCCTGCAGAAATTTGGCTTTTGTATAATCTTTCATGGATTCATATAGCTGAAAATAACCGTGAGCCCCAAAACCGCGGGCATGCACAATCCGTTCCGGAATCCGCTCATGGTCGAAATGCGTCATCTTCTCTCTGAAATGGAAGTCCTCCATCAAGGTCGGACCGCGCTCTCCCGCTTTAAGCGAATGTTCATCCTCAGAGACCTTAAGTCCCTGATTGGTTGTCAGTTCCTTAGCGTCATTGTCTACCGTGAATTGTTCCAGCTGTTGGTCCTTGCTCGTCTTGTTGTAACTGCTGTTAGCATTCGAATTGGCGTTTGAATTGTCCATTTGTCGGAACCTCCTGGTATGTAGGTAGTAGATGAGTGTCTGACGAAGTTGCACTTGGTAATAGATCCGCTTGCGAACCCGAAATGTAATTACCCTGCAAAATGGAATACGAATCCAGCTTCAAACTTCCTTCATGAAAAGCTCATCTAACCGTTCGATTGGGTTTCGCGCCTGCATCTCCTGTCTCCAGCAAAAAACAGCCCCCTCCTAGAGGTGGGCTGCTCTGATTGTAATTCAATGATTGTCCAAACATATGCTGCGATTTTGCACATAACACACCCGCTCCGATATCTCGATGAGACGACGGACCCCTTCTTCCAGCTGAATCTCGCTGATATACGAATAACTCAGCCTGATCCACGAGTCCATCTGATCCAGCGGGTCGCAGATACGCCCCGGCACAAACGCTACCGATTCCGCCAGGCATTGCTGCAGCAACGCATCCACGTTGACGTTTTCCGGCAGCTGTATCCACAAATTCAAACCGCCGCCGGGGCTGTTCCATCGCCATTCTGTAGGCTCAAGCAGCTTCTCCATCCTCTCTTTACGAAGCTCCAGCGCAATCCGCAGCTTGGCCACATGCTCCTGAAGTCTGCTCGAGAAGAAATAGTGCTGGAAAATCTTTTGCGTCAGCAGCGGCGTCCCGTTGTCCGACAACGCCTTGATCGGAAGGATGACATTCATCAGTTCCGGACGGGCAGCCAGCACCGATATCCGCAAGCCGGGGGCCACATATTTGCTGAAGCTTCGAATGTGAATGACATAACCTTCGGTGTCGTAGTAAAAAAAAGGCAGCGGCGGCGGATCTCCAAAATAAATGTCGTGATACACCTCATCCTCCACCAGAATGCACTGATATCGCTCCGCCAGTTCCACCAGCGCCTTGCGCTGTGTGATCGGCACCGTATATCCCGTCGGATTCTGAAACGTTGGGTTCATATAGAACAGCTTCGGTTTCTCCGCTCGCATAAGACCTTCAATTCGTTCAAGGTCGTACCCTTCCGGTGTAATCTCAATTGGAAGCAGTTTGACATTTTGCTGCACAAAAACATCGATCGCCGGACTATACGTCGGCCGTTCGATCAATACACAGTCTCCGCTTTTGACGAGCGAACGCGAGATCAGGTCGATCGCTTGCTGGGATCCCGTTGTAATGAGCAGCTCTTCCGGATGGACCGTTATGCCTTGTTTGTCCATAAAATAGCGAGCCATCTCCTCGCGCAGCTCCAAATCTCCGGATACGGAAGAATACGTGCTTAATACTTTCGGATACATGTCAAACACTTGTTTCACGTGATTGGACAAGAATGCATTTGGCAGCAGCCCAGGATCAATCAGCGCTTCCGACATCTGGTATTCGACCTGATGCCTGTGAATGTCGGACAAGCGGCTGCGATTGACATACACCGATTTGGCCTGATATGCCCATCGCGGGCTGGTTGTAAGGGATTCCGGTAATGTGTCTTCCGTCTTACCCGCTACGAAGTACCCTGATTTATATTTTACTTCCACGATCCCTTCCTCAAGCAGCAGCTGATAAGCCTTCAGCACCGTTAATCGGTGAACGTTCAAACGCTCCGCCATCGCCCTCACGGATGGGATTTTGTCAGTCTCCTTCCACTCTCCCCGAGCTATTCCTTCCAGTATCGTGTCATAGACCGACTGCTGTAATGTTCGCTTACCATGATTCTTGTCGTCCAGCGTTGATAATTCCATCTGCTCCTCCCCAATCCACATAAATCATATCTGTTCTACCTATCGCCAATCTGTTCTATTAACTACCTATTATAGTATAGAAAAAGGAGGATGCTACATGATTATTTTTAACTACTTGCTTATGTGCGCCATTTTCAGTACGACGTTTCTCGCCATCAAGATTGGCGTTGAAGCAGGACTGCCGCCGTTTCTCTCAGCAGGGCTTCGATTTCTTCTGGCGGGCGCCTTCATCTTCCTATGGATGATATGGCAGCGGAAGGCAAAACCGAGCCTTCTCCTGCGAAAGGAATTCCTTCTAATCGGGATGACCAGCACATTCTTGACGTTTGCAACGCTGTATTGGGCCGAGCAGTACGTGTCCTCAGGGATCGCCGCCATCCTATCGGCAACAGGCCCCATGATGATTCTGATGATTCAATCGGTTGTGATGCGGAAAAATGCCCGGCGTAGTGATTATTGGGGATGCGCGGTCGGTTTTGCGGGGGTATGTTTGCTCATTATGCCCGAGCTAGCGATGGGGAGCGATCTCATCTGGATTCTGAGCTGTATCGCAATTCTTATAGGCGAAATCGGTTATAGTGTGGGCTCCCTGGCTACCCGGAAATTGTCCTTTGACATGCCGAATGTCTCACCGATTACGATCAATGCGGTGCAGATGATGTATGGCGGCGCAGCCCTATTGCTGTTATCCCTGTTCAGTGAACAGGTACAATGGAATGGTATTCTAACGTTGCCAGCCATCGGATCTGTCTTGTATTTGACGATGGTTGGCTCGATGCTGGGCCATAGTCTATATGCCTGGCTGCTAAAAGCAACGAATGCCTTTTTCCCGTCCACCTGGCTCTTTGTTTCTCCAATCATCGCGTTGGGGCTGGGCGCATTTCTGTACGACGAAGCAATTTCTTCCTATTCCATCATTGGCAGCATGCTCATCATCGGCGGGATTCTGATCGTGAATCTCCCTGAGCTTCGAGCACGCCGGACCGCGCGCCGTGTGGCTTCAAGCACTTGATATCGAACCTGCAAGGCTCCAAGGATTAACGCAAAAATTAAAACGGCTGCAACTCGTAAACCTCATCACGAGTAGCAGCCGTTATGTTTCATTATTTAAGGTTATGATTCAATACTTAATCCACTTTGGCACGATATGCCTCTGCGGTGAGCAGCTTTCCGAGTGCCTCCTCCAGGTCACCTTCCACCTCAACCTCAATGATCCATCCGCCTTCGTACGGCTCTCCGTTCACAAGCTCCGGCTGATCTTCCAGGGAAGTATTCACTTTCGTGATGGTACCGGATACAGGGGAATACAGTTCCGATACGGTTTTGACCGACTCAATGGTACCGATGCTGTCACCTGCAGCAACGACAGCGCCCGCCTCGGGGAGTTCTACGAATACGATATCGCCCAGCTGGCATTGCGCATGATCAGAAATACCGACGCGCACCACATTTCCATCTACCTTCAACGCCCATTCATGATCGTCGCTGTACACCAAATTCTCTCTGATTTCACTCATTACGGATACTCCTCTTTTCTTAAAGAAATGAAATTAAGGTGAATAAATGAAAAAAAGGACGCGAAAAAAGGCATTCGCCTTCTCTCTGTCCTCGGTACCTGAGAGTTTATGATCGACCGCTTCTTGTTTTCGGTTCGACCTTTCCCCTTGGGTGGCTTGCGCACTCTCCAGAGCTGCGTCAGATGGCGGTTCGTTTACCTGAGAGATTACTCGTCAGCCTGGCAGGCGTAACGGTTTGCTCCTTCGGTGCCGCCAAGGTTTGAACCTTCTCGTGGCGGTCTCTCCCATCCATCATCATCCGCATATTCGGTTGGCTTATTCTCCCACAGAATAAAACAGGGATGCAGTGATGTCAAGATATCTGACAAAAATTTTAAGAATGAAAATATTTTGGTGAAATAAAGGTTGACACTTTATGGAGAGGCACGTTTATAATAATCACAAGAACGTAGAATGATCTGACAACTCAATAATTTTCACGCGGATGATGGTAGCGGGAGAGATTACCGACAAGATTGACAGGTAGCGCCGAAGGAGTAAGCCGTAACACGGTGAATCTCTCAGGCAAAAGGACCTTTACCGGACGCACCTCTGGAGAGAATTCTGAATGTAGAATCACCCACGGGGAAACTCACACACGCTTGACATTATACTTACATGACATGTGGGGTAACTCTCAGGTACAAAGGACAGAGCAGAAGGATTACGCAACGAGCGGGCTTTTTTTAGCACGGCTTGTTATCCTTCTGTCTGTCCTTTTTTGGTGTTTCCCCCAATTGATCATGCCAATTAGAAGAGGTGAAGAGATGAGTTCATTACAACGTACACCGCTTTACCCGCTTTATTCCGATTTTCCTTCTGCCCGCTGCATCGACTTCGGCGGCTGGGAACTGCCCGTGCAATTTTCTGGCATTGTTCAAGAGCATGAAGCCGTACGCAAGCACGCCGGCCTGTTCGACGTCTCCCATATGGGTGAATTTATCGTCACCGGACAAGACGCTGAAGCTTTTATCCAGAAGATGACCACAAATGATGTAACCCGCATATCAATTGGCCAGGCCCAATACACGTTAATGTGTTACGACAACGGCGGTACGGTAGATGACCTGCTTGTGTATAAACTGTCGGCAGATCGATTCATGCTGGTTGTAAACGCATCCAACATCGACAAAGACCTCCAGTGGCTTCAAGATCATCTTGCAGGTGATGTCACCATCCGTAATGTGTCCGCTGAGACGGCTCTCATTGCGCTTCAGGGACCTGCCGCCGTGAACATCATGTCACAGGTAACCAATGAGGCGCCAAGCGAACTCCCTTCCTTCCATTTTATTCAGAACGCACAGGTATGCGGCTGCACCGCCCTGCTCTCCCGCACCGGTTATACCGGAGAAGACGGCTTTGAAATCTATTGCTCCGCTGGGGATGCTCCCACAATTTGGAGAGAACTATTAGCTGCCGGAGAACCACATGGTCTTGTTCCAACCGGACTCGGCGCCCGCGATACACTCCGTTTCGAGGCGAAATTACCCTTGTACGGCCAAGAGCTCTCAAACACGATCTCTCCGCTTGAAGCCAGTCTCGGTTTCTTCGTGAAGCTGGACAGCGGCGATTTCATCGGTCGGGAAGCGCTTCAACAGCAGAAGCAAGACGGTGTACCGCGTAAGCTGGTCGGCATTGAACTCATCGATCGCGGAATTCCGCGATCCCACTATCCTGTATACAACAATGAAGGAGAACCCATCGGTGAAGTGACCAGCGGTACCCAATCCCCTTCACTCAAGCGAAATCTCGGATTAGCCCTGATCGAAACCTCATATACGGGTCTCGATACCGAGGTATGGGTCGAGATCCGCGGTAAGAAGTTAAAAGCCAAAGTGGTAAAGACACCATTCTACAAAAGAGGAGCTACCTTAACATGAAGCATCGTTACTTGCCTATGACGGATCAGGATCAAGCCGATATGCTTGCTGCGGTCGGCGCGGAAACGATCGAAGATCTGTTTGCCGATATCCCCCAAGCGGTCCGTTACAACGGCGTTCTCCCCATGTCAAAACGGCTGGGTGAGCCTGAGCTTCTCAAGCATATGCGCCGCCTGTCAGACCGCAATGCCGATTTCGACCGTTATACAAGCTTTCTGGGGGCTGGTTTGTACGACCACCACATTCCTGTCGTACTCAATCATGTGATCTCCCGCTCTGAATTCTACACCGCGTATACACCGTACCAACCGGAGATCAGCCAAGGCGAGCTGCAAGCGATTTTTGAATTTCAATCCTATATCTGTGAATTGACCGGCATGAAAGTTGCCAATGCCAGCATGTATGACGGTTCCACGGCACTTGCCGAGGCTGCGGCGCTCGCCAGCGGGGCAACCAAACGGAAGAAAATCGTCATTTCGCGTGCTGTCCATCCCGAAGCCCGTGAAATCGTTCTGACTTCGGCCCGCGGACTCGATCTGGACGTCGTGGAAGTCGGCATCGTCAATGGCGTTACCGACCAGGATGCACTCGCTGCTGCCATAACGGATGATACCGCCGCCGTGCTCCTGCAATCACCGAATTTCTTCGGCTGCATCGAAGATGTGAAATCAATCGAGCCGCTGGTTCATGAGAAAAAAGCACTGCTTGTGCTGAGCGTAAACCCGCTGTCCCTTGGTTTACTGGAATCCCCTGGCGTGCTTGGAGCCGACATCGTTGTCGGCGATGCCCAGCCGCTTGGCATTCCGGCATCTCTCGGCGGACCGACCTGCGGATTCTTCGCGGTATCCGAACCGCTGATGCGCCGCATTCCTGGTCGTATCGTGGGTCAAACCGTCGATCAGGACGGCAAACGCGGATTTGTACTGACACTGCAGGCGCGGGAACAACATATTCGCCGTGAAAAGGCAACGTCGAACATCTGCTCGAACCAGGCGCTGCTCGCGCTGTGTGCGTCCGTATATATGTCTACCCTAGGTAAAGCCGGCATGCAGGAAGCAGCGCTGCTGAATGTGCGCAAATCCCATTACGCTGCCGACCGTGTCGCAAACGGCTCCCTCTCCCTCCCGTTCAGCTCGCCGTTCTTTAATGAATTTGTGGTGAAACTGCCCGAAGGAACGAATGTGAAGCAGGTCAACTCGAAGCTTCTGGGTGCAGGTTATATCGGAGGTTATGATCTTGGCGCTGTGTACCCTGAGCTTCAAGGATGCATGCTGATCGCCGTGACCGAACGGCGGACGAAGGAAGAAATCGACCAATTTATTGGTGAATTGGAGGCGATCGTATGAAACCGGAAAAAGCCTTGATATTTGAACTCAGCAAGCCCGGCCGTGTCGCCTATTCCCTGCCCGAATGCGACGTTCCGGAAACCGACGCCGCATCCTTGATTCCGGAAAGCCTGCTTCGCAGCAAACCGGCGGAACTGCCTGAGGTCTATGAAGTTGATGTCATTCGTCACTATACCGAGCTGTCGAGACGGAACTTTGGTATCGATAACGGCTTCTATCCGCTCGGCTCATGCACAATGAAATACAACCCGAAGATCAACGAGGATGTTGCCCGTTTTGCTGGCTTTGCCAAGATTCATCCGTACCAGCCTGAAGAAAGCATTCAAGGCGCTCTGGAGCTGCTCTATACCCTGCAGAATGATCTCGCAGCACTGACCGGCATGGATCAAGTAACACTTCAGCCCGCTGCGGGAGCCCATGGGGAATGGACAGGGCTGATGCTGATTCGTGCTTACCATGAAAGCCGTGGCGAGAAGCGCACCAAGGTCATTGTTCCCGACTCCTCGCACGGTACCAACCCTGCCAGTGCAACGGTAGCCGGTTACGACACGATTACAATTAAGTCCAATGAGCGCGGCATGGTGGATCTCGATGCCCTTCGCGCAGTTGTCGGTGACGATACGGCGGCTTTAATGCTGACAAACCCTAGCACACTGGGGCTGTTCGAAGAGCAAATCGTGGAAATTGCGGAAATCGTGCATGAAGCCGGTGGCCTGCTATACTATGACGGAGCCAATTCCAACGCCATCATGGGCATTACCCGCCCCGGCGACATGGGCTTCGACGTAGTCCATCTCAACCTGCACAAAACGATGAGCACGCCGCATGGCGGCGGCGGTCCCGGTGCAGGCCCAGTTGGCGTGAAGAGCCTGTTGATCCCGTTCCTGCCAAAACCGATCGTGTCCAAACGCGAGGACGGCACCTTCTATTGGGATTACGACCGTCCACAGTCGATCGGCCGCGTGAAGGCGTTCTATGGCAACTTTGGCATCCTGGTCCGGGCCTACACGTATATTCGCACCTATGGACCGGAAGGACTGCGCCGCGTCTCGGAGCTCGCCGTGCTGAATGCCAATTACATGATGCATCGTCTGGCTCCATACTACGAAGTAGCCTACCCAGGGCTGTGCAAGCATGAATTTGTGCTGTCCGGCAAAAAACTGAAGGAGTTCGGCGTACGCACCCTCGATGTTGCCAAGCGGCTGCTCGATTTTGGATATCATCCGCCAACCATCTACTTCCCGCTCAACGTAGAGGAATGCATCATGATTGAGCCGACCGAGACCGAGAGCAAAGAAACGCTGGACGGTTTCATCCACACGATGATCCAGATTGCCAAAGAAGCCGAAACCACGCCGGAGGTTGTCATAGGCGCCCCTTATACCACGGTCGTGAAGCGACTCGACGAAACGACGGCAGCACGTAAACCGGTTCTGAACTGCACCTGCGGTTAATATTGAGTTAATCTATACTCCTTAAGAAAGGGTGTCCCCTCGCCGTAGGATCGGCGGTAAGAGACACCCTTTTTTGTGCTGGACAATATAGAGATTTAGTCACCTGTTTAATGACTATTTCAGCAGCAGCCAACTTCCCCTCATACGATGGGACTAACTCCCCGGATAAAATTGGGGGGCATTCCCATTCCAGCCCAATAAACCTACGGTCATTCCACAAACTATCCATGCTATCCATTAGCAGAGTCCCTTCCGCCTCCTTCTTGTTCTCTATTAGAAAGCCCAAATATATGATATAAAGTATATAATTATATACGGCTTACTTCTACCAAGCTGACCAAAGACGAAAGATGCGGTGATCGAATGAGTAACCCGATACATGGCCTGGACGCAAACCAATATCTTGAGCGTATTGGATACACGGGCCCGATTGTAAACAGCGCTTATATGCTCGCCAGATTGCAGGAACAGCATGTGCATACCGTACCCTATGAAAATCTCGATATCCTTGATCGAATTCCACTTTCCCTGGATATCCCCGATCTTTACGATAAAATCGTAACCCGGCATCGCGGCGGCTACTGCTTCGAGCTCAATGCGCTATTTGGCTGGCTGCTGCAGGAACTGGGATTTAAGGTCACTCATTATTTCGGACGCTTCTGGCGTGATGAAACCGATACGCCTGCTAAGCGTCGGCATCATATTCTGCAGGTGGATATCGAAGAACAGCGATATATTGTCGACGTCGGTGTCGGAGGAGCCGGACCGCGCCACCCTCTGGAATTGGTTGATGGCCTTGTGCAGACTCAGGGGAACGAGACCTACCGGCTCGTCCAAACCGAAGCGTATGGCTGGATGCTCGAAGAGTGGAAAAAAGAAGCCTGGGATCCCGTCTTCTCCTTTACGGAGGAACCTAACTTACCGAGAGATTTCATCACCACTTCATTCTGGTGCGAGTATGCCCCCGATTCACCCTTTAATAAAACGGCTCGGGTATCCATACGTACAGCGGAAGGCAGAAATACTGTGGATGATGACGAATTCAGAATTTACAAGGCCGGCGGCGTCCACACCTTTAAACCGGGCAATGCACAGGAATATGCCGAAGCGCTCTATACATATTTCGGCATCCCTATCCATAAATAAGAATAAACCGGGCTTTCCCATGCAGGGAGCCCGGTTTTATTATTAATATTCGATTTTGCGCTCAGCAGAGCTCCACGCTTGAAATGGCAGTAAATAATCCTCTGTTTGAACCTGCTTCATAGGGATGGAGCGCTGGTCCAATGGCATCGCAATTTCATCGTATATAAAATGATCATCGAATCCGATCTCAGCCGCATCCTTCTTCGTGCTTGCATAATAAACGGCATCGGGCCTGGACCAGTAGATGGCCCCCAGACACATCGGACAAGGCTCGCAGCTGGTATAAATCGTACAGCCTTTTAATTGGAAATCCTCCAGGTGCAGACATGCTTCCCTTATGGCTTGCACCTCGGCATGAGCCGTCGGGTCGTTCAGCGCGGTAACCAGATTCCGGCCCTTGCCAATCACTTGACCCTCCTTCACCACAATCGCTCCAAAAGGACCACCCTCCACAAGTTGAACGTTTCGATGGGCCTCTGCAATCGCTTGACGCATCCAGTACTCATGTTGATGTTCACTCACAGTGTACAGCTCCCTTCCCATGTTCATTCTGATCCCGGTGTGCGTATTCATCATCCATGACAATCTCCTGGGACAGCTAATTATCATCATAGCATATCTTCCATCGATCTCCTCAATTTTTCCAATCCAATGGAGAAAAAACAGATTGACGAATCGTATACAAATGTATACAATCACTTTAAATGGTATACAAACGTATACGTTATTATCGTTGAGGAGGTTGATATTATGCGCCAAGAGGAACAGGATACATCGAGTCAAGAACGGTCGGAGCCTCGGGACCGGGATAACCATCGGCACGGCGGGAGACACGGAAGACGGCGTGAGGAAGGCTGCGGCGGCAGGGAAGGCGGCAAGATGGCGCAGACGTTCCGCCGGGGGCGCGCGCTTTCTTTTCTCGACAATTTGGTTGTGAAACGAGAGACCTTGAAGAAGCAAGTCAATGACCCAGACTTTGAAGCCATCAGAGAAGTGGTCAGCGGAGAGTTGAAAGCAGTGGACCAGATTATTCAGGAGTACATTCAAGCTTTTGAGCTGTATGATACGAAACCATCGCAAGACAGCCCCTAATGGCTGTCCGCTAATCTTAACCCAATAACCCTGACAGAGGTAGAACCTGGAGTGTGATAATTCTTGATCAGAAAGTTTTTTTCGTACTATCGGCCGTACAAGGGATTGTTTATTTTGGATTTTACATGTGCCGTTATTGCCGGACTGCTGGAGCTTGCTTTCCCGCTTGCCGTCAGCAAATTCATTGACGATCTGCTGCCAAGCCAGGATTGGCCGCTTATCCTGATTGCCTGCATCGTCCTTCTCTCCATCTATGCGCTGAATACCGCGCTGCAGTACATCGTAACTTACTGGGGGCATATGCTCGGCATTAATATTGAGACAGATATGCGAGAGAAAATGTTCTCCCACATTCAGAAGTTATCCTTCCGTTTCTTTGATAATAACAAAACTGGACATCTTATGGGGCGCATCACGAATGATCTTAATGATGTCGGAGAAGTAGCCCACCATGGACCGGAAGATGTGTTCATCGCTGTTATGACGCTGCTCGGTTCCTTCTCCTTAATGGCTTACATCAACCTGGAGCTAGCTTTGCTCACCTTTATCATCGTGCCGCTGATGGCATGGCTGATCATTAAATTCGGCAGCAGAATGACCACGACCTATCGTCAACTGTTCCGTAATGTAGGGAATTTCAATGCCCGCATCGAAGACAATGTTGGCGGTATCCGTGTGGTCCAATCGTTTGCAAACGAAGAGCATGAGAATAAATTGTTTCAGGAAGAGAACAAGCAATTCCGGGCCACCAAACTGCTCGCTTATAAAACGATGGCAAAAAGCTCATCCATCAGCTACATGCTGATGCGTTTGATCACGGTATTTGTCATGATCTGCGGCGCGTGGTTCTTCATTCAAGGCAAAATTGAAATGGGTGAATTCATGGCCTTCCTGCTGCTCTCCAACATCTTCTTCCGTCCGATCGAGAAGATCAATGCCGTCATTGAGAGCTATCCCAAAGGCATTGCCGGCTTTAAACGCTACCTGGAGATTATGGATACCGATCCAGAGATCGCCGACGTGCCTGACGCCGTATCCCTGTCCTCCGTGCGAGGAGATATCCGCTTTGAAGGCGTTACCTTCGGATACGAACCTTCCCGGACGATACTGAATAACATACATCTCACGATCCGTGCTGGAGAAACGGTCGCGTTTGTCGGACCGTCCGGTGCGGGAAAGACAACCATCTGCAGCCTTCTCCCCCGCTTCTATGATGTGGATCAAGGCAAGATCACAGTGGATGGAATCGATATCCGGAATATCAAATTGCAAAACCTCCGCAAGTATATCGGCATCGTGCAGCAGGATGTGTTCCTGTTCTCCGGTACGATTCGCGACAACATCGCTTATGGCGATTTACATGCAACGGACCAGCAAATCTGGGAAGCCGCACGGCGTGCTTCGCTGGATGAACTGATACGAAGCTTGCCGGACGGTATGGAAACGGTGATCGGGGAACGTGGGGTTAAGCTGTCTGGCGGTCAGAAGCAGCGCTTGTCCATCGCGAGAATGTTCCTCAAGAACCCGCCAATCCTGATCCTGGACGAGGCCACGTCGGCACTCGACACAGAGACGGAAGCGCAAATCCAGAAGTCCCTGGCTGAGCTGTCCGTCGGCAGAACAACGCTGGTAATCGCTCACCGACTGACCACCATTCAGAGCGCAGACCGAATTATCGTCGTCAATTCCGATGGTATTGCCGAGCAGGGAACGCACCAGGAATTGATTCATTCCGGTGGTGTGTACAGCAGACTTCATCAAGCTCACTAACGAAGCCAACGATCCAATGTTATACATGGATATTAAACTGAAAGTCATGAAATTCCGCAACAAATATGTAAAAGGATGACTCCGCACGGAAGGGAGTCATCCTTTTTTTCGAGACGGCTTAAGAATCTAATCCTTATGACAAGCTGTCATGATATCACGCAAGAGAACTTTGGCCGCATTGTCCTTGGATAAAAAAGTTGCCACGCGGAAACATTAATGGCGTACTACAATGACATCGTTTCAGGAGGCGCTTTATGTTTTATATCTACTGTGTCGGTCTACTTTTTGGCGGGCTGTCGATCATCAACCTTGTCTTCTCGTACCAAACCAAGCATATCCAGCATTTGTTCTGGCCAACGCTGCAGTTTCAGTTATTCATGCTTCCTCTGTTTCTCATTGCTAACATGTGCATCGGATACGGAATCCGTTATGGATATAAAGCCACCGAACAGTTAGGCTATACGTTGATCTTCTCCAAATGCCTGGAAATCCTGATTTCGTTAGGAGTGGCTTACTTGTTCCTGAAGGAAGTTCCAACATGGAAAAATTGGGCCGGCATCGGGATCATTGCGCTGGGCATATTCCTTGTTAAACAGAAATGAACGCGTACACTCCTTGGACGTCTCTCTCGCTCGCTTAAAGTCATCCTTTGAGTTATCTTAGCGGATAAATAGACGCGGGCGTGACCGTTACCTCTTCCCCATCCACCCTTGTTCAAAGGCATAACGGGTCAGCTGTACCCGATTTTCCAAATGGAGCTTTTGTAAAATGTTCTTCAGATGGTTCTTGACCGTATTCTCGGATATACACAAGGCAGCCGAAATATCGCGGTTGGACAACCCCTCGGCTACGAGTCCCAAAATTTCTTTTTCCCGCGCCGTTAATGGACTATTGCTTAGATTCGGCTTGTCATGCTGCGAAAACTCCTTCAGGATACGAAAAGCAAGTTCCCTGCTCACCGGTGCTTCGTCCACGGCAATGGCTTTGAGGTACTCGTGCCATGATTCGGGATTCAGATTCTTCAGCAGATAGCCTTGCGCTCCACGTTTCAGGGCGTCAAACAAATGAGCGATATCGTCGGATACCGTAACCATGACAATTTTAACGTAAGGGAATTTGTCCTTCACTCGCTTGGTCGCTTCCAATCCGTCCATCCCAGGCATCTGAATATCCATCAGGATAATATCAGGCATCCATATTTCGGTCAGTTCCAGCGCTTCCTCTCCGCTTTTTCCTTCAGCCACAACCTCAAAGGTCGGGTCGCTGCTTAGAATGGTGCGAATTCCTTCTCTCGCAAGATCGCTGTCATCGATGATTAACACGCGAAAAGGCTGCTCGTTCATGCGGTATTCTCCTTCCGAATGCTGATTATCGTCTTGTTGTTATGTCTTTCTACCATGAACTTCCAGCCCATGGCCTCGGCCCGGTCCTTCATGATTTTGATTCCATACCGGTTGCTGCCGAGCGGCTTGTCCAACTCAAAACCTTTGCCATCATCGCTGACGGAGCAGTGCCAGCTTGAATCAACCGCTGTCGCAGTTATCTTCACATGGTTCGCTTCGGCATGCTTATGAATATTCAACAAGGATTCCCTGATCGAAGCCAGCAGTTCCACCTTTTCTTTGGCGGACAGCATGGCATCCGGGATTTCCCAATGAACGTCGAAATGCAGATTGGTCTCCTGCTTGATTTCCTCAATTAAGCTGTTCATGCTATGCATCCACGGAATGGCTTGCGGATCTGCCGGATATCGGAGATTAGCAATGGCTTCTCTAACGTAGGTATTGGTTCGGTGGACACTTTCCTTAATTTCCTGGTATGGAATGTCTCCGGTTACTCCCGATTTCTCAATTCGATCAATTTGTGCGTTCAGCAAGAATAAGGATTGGGCGATTCCGTCATGAAGCTCCCGGCCAATCTTCTCCCGTTCATGCATGGCCGCTTGCAATGCCCTAGATTGGTTCAGTTCCTCCTGATTGCGTTCAATCAATGCGAACAATTGAGTAAGAAACAGTATGGAAACCAAGAACACGATAACAGGTGCCAGCAGGTTGCCAAGATCCATTGATATATAAGGCAGCAGGAACTCATGCCGAACATACTCCCAAATGCCAATCGTCAACGTAGGAATGATCAGAATCAACCATTTCATTTGTTTATAGGACATACCTTTCCTCCTATTTCAATCTAAAACTTGAATGTACCGCCTCTTTACCTATCATGTTACCACTAGATATCCCTTCATTGTAATCAAATTTGGCCATGAACGGAATGACTCTAAAGAGCTACTAACCTTACCAAGTTTCACCCGTACTGTAATAACCTATTTACAATTCAAGTATAAATCGCGTATAAAGAGTAAAAGATATCCATTCATTCCATTTCCGATGAAGGGAGCTGCAGTTAGATGAAGCAAAAAATTGCAGTGATCATTGTACACGGATTGGGAACACAAAAGAAAGACTATGCGGATAAATTTATGAAAAAATTGAGAGAAACCTTCTCTCAAACCTCCGGTATTCCGCATGAGCAACTGGCCATGGAGGCTGTGCATTGGGCCGATGTATTCGCGGCACGCGAGTCTGAGTTAATCAACAGCAGCATTAAACCTTACCGTTTACGTTATCAGCACCTTCGGCAGTACGTGATCCACAATCTGGCGGATGCCGTGGCTTATCAGCCCGTAGAATCCGAAGATCAGAACTATGAGGCCGTTCATCGGACGATCAGTGAGGCGCTCCACCGACTTGCCTTCTCTGCCGGCCCCGAGGCTCCATTATGCGTGATCTCTCATAGCCTGGGATCTGTAATCGCCAGCAATTTCTTCTATGATTTGCAATTTTCCTCCCGCGGGCATCGTCTGGTCGTTGACCCGAAAGCTCCGCTGGAGCGCGGAGAACTCCTGACCTTATTCTATACGCTGGGAACCACCTTGCCATTGTGGAGCATGCGGTACCGCGATTTTGACAAGCCGATCAACGTCCCTTCCGGGCATCTGAAGCACTATCATGATCAACTGCTGGGGGAATGGGTCAATTTCTATGATAAAGACGATATCCTTGCTTATCCCCTTAAGAGTATAAATGAAGCATATGACCGCACGGTACGAAACGATGTATCCGTTAACGTGGGAAACTGGTTGACCTGCTGGAATCCCCTGTCCCACAGCGGTTATTTCTACAGCAAACCGATTCTGGAGTATATTGCTTCAAATTTGGAAGCTACCTGGCGGAGCGTCAACCAAGTAAAATAAAGCAATGCCGCAAAGACCAGGTGTCTTTGCGGCATTTTTATATCAGATGGCTATATTCATAACCCATTGTTCTCCCGTAGGCCCGATCCTTCTTCTGCCCGTATCTTCGAAACCAACCCGTTCATACAGCTGCTGAGCCGGAACATTCTTATGGTTCACGACCAACACCACTTCATCGCAGGAAGGAAACTGACTTCGAATGAACGATGGCAGCGCAAGCATCCCTCTTCTGGCATACCCCTTACGCTGCTGACGATGGTCAATGGATAAGGTAGTAAGCAGCATGGCATGAGAATTGCTTGTATACTCCTTGACGCGCTCCGTGGCGTGCAGGATAAAGAAGCCGACAGGATGATCATCAGCTAAAATGACGATGGGAAACTGACCTTCCACTAGGTTTAATGCTTCTTTCGGATGAGCGGTAAATTGGACTTGTTCATCCGGAAGCTCGAATTCATTCAAGATAGGCAGGTGTTCTGCCGAACGGAATTCCAGCTGAATTTGTTCCGCTTTTTGCATGGGGGGATATCTCCTCTGTCTATGGTGAAATGGATACATCTTTTACTCTATCGATTGCAATCTTGATCTTACTTATTATCCTGTTTCTTCGCCATACCACAGCTGCCGGAAGCTTTCGCTTGAAGCCAGCAGCTGTTCTGCCGTGCCTTCAGCCTCAATCTCTCCGCCATTTAACACGATGATATGGTCCGCATGGTGAAGTGCTGCTTTTCGATGCGATACCACAAGGCAAGTCGCCCCGCCGCGCTCGCTGAACAGCCGCTCCCATAACTTACGCTCGGTCTCAACATCCAATGCGCTGGATAAATCGTCAAATACATACAGCTCCGCGTCCCGTACCAGCATCCTTGCAGCCGCTGTCCGCTGAGCTTGACCGCCGGACAGCTTGACTCCTCGTGGTCCTACCATCGTCTCCAGGCCATGCTGCAGATGCTTGATATCTTCTTCCATTACAGCCGCATGTAGTGCGCGGTCCAGACTGCCCGGCTCCTCGATTATACCTAACAGTATGTTGTTACGCAGTTTATCACTGTACAGCCTGGGGATCTGCGCAGTATACGCACTCTGTGGAGGTATAAAGAAATCAGCGGGTTCTGTTATCCTCTCACCGTTCCACCGGATCTCGCCCTTTTCAGCTGGCAGTAAACCCAGCAGGGTGCGAACCAGCGTCGTTTTACCGCTGCCGATCATCCCTGTAACGACAGTAAAGGTACCACGCTTCAGGGTCAGATTAATATTCGATATACCGCGTCCGGTTTCGGGATATTGATACGACAGTCCTTGCGCTTCAAGCAGTAAAAGAGGTGGCGCCTCGATATAAGCCGTTTCCACGCCGTCTTCGGCTGCAGAAATGGTGGAAGGATGGATTCTTTCATTGGTCAACAAATCTTTCTGTGTCCTACGATTAGGATTAGCTTCCTTCTCTTTATTCTGTTTGTTCTTAACCTTACCGATACCGATATAATTGGCTGCTGTAAGCAGCGAAGCCGGTGCCCCTTGCAGCATGGATTTGATGCGCTGAAAACTGACGCCCATCTGCTTGTAGTAGGTCATGAAGTTGCCTACGTTGGATATGAGCTGCGTGACAAAAGTTAAATAATATACAAAGAGCGACAAGTCCCCAACCGTAAAATCGCCACTTCGCATCTTAAGACTCGCAAGCACGAGGATCAATCCTGTGCCGAGGTTGACGGAGTTGGTGAATACGGAAGATAAGGTCTCCGTTAACAGCTTATCCTTCACCATGGATTGGCGCCGTTTCTCACTAAGGCTTACAAACCGTTCCACTACGCGTTTCTCAGCCCCTGCGACTTGAATGGCTTGCACGTTGGCAAACATTTCGCTAATCGCACCGGTTACCTTGGCCGTCGATTCCCGGCTTGCTGCCCTGTATTTCTGAATGCGAGCTGTCGCAATCTGGGCCGCAGTGACCACCAGGATCAAAGGAACGAACACGAGAATCGTCAGCTGCAGATCAATGGATATAAGAATCCAGCTGGCAACGATAACGAATCCGACCAGTCCTAAAGTATCCACCGACCAGCTTGTCGCTTCTTCGGCCTGATCGACGTCATCCCGAAAATTGCTGATGGCTTCACCTGGGGAGCAAGGTATCGCCCGAGCTCCAGGCTCCTTCATGACATGGGACAGCATATTGCGACGAAGCAAGGTGCTGATCCGGAAGCGAAAATGCACGTCTGTCATGAAACCGCCGAAGATCAGCGCAATCCGGGCTAAAGCAGCGCCAATGAGCAGCACGGCAATCGCCCAAACGCCGTAGGGAAAAGCATATGTACCTTCCAGATGGTCAAAGAAAGCCTTGGTTAACAGTCCGGGGATCAGTGGTGCCATATGGATAAGGGACCATGCCAGCAGGTTGATCAGATACAAGCCAGGCCGGTACAGAATCAACCGCCAGAAAAAATGTCTTGTTTTCATGCCAGCACCTCCTCCATTCCAACGGCCAGCATGCGGCTAAACCGTGATTGCGGGTCTGAGGCAAGCTCTTCCCGGCGACCACTTTCGAGCATGCGACCATTCTCCAGAATAAGAATCCGGTCGGCACGTTGAACCGTAGCCAAGCGGTGGGCAATGATAATACACGTCTTCTCCTGCAGCAGACGCGTAATGGCTGCTTCAATCCGGTATTCCGTTAACGGGTCGAGGCGGGATGATGCTTCATCAAGGATGACGAGACCCGGATCCGTCAGAAAGACACGGGCAAATGCCAACAGCTGGGCCTCACCAGCCGACAGGCTCCCCCCGCCTGAGGCCAGGTTCGTATCGAGCCCTTCCTGAAGCGAAGCATACCAGTCCCCAAGCCCAAGCTCCTCGAGCACGGATATGATTCGGCTATCCGCGATACCTTCATCAAACAAGGTCAGATTATCACGAACAGTCCCTTCCAAAATCTCAATATTCTGCGTAACCATGGCGACTTTGCGCCTCAGTTCATGAAGCTTGAAGGCCCGGATATCCGTTCCTGCAAGCGTGACGCTACCCTCTTGAGGATCATAGAAACGCAGCAGCAAGCGGGCGATTGTCGTTTTGCCGCTGCCTGTACGCCCGAGCAGCCCTAGAGTCTGGCCTGGTTCGAGCCGCAGCTGCAAATTTTCGAGCGTAACCTGCCCGCCCTCTTCATATGAGAAGTTTAGGTTGCGGAATTCCACCGACAACGGACCTGGTGGAAGCGGAGCTCCAGGTCCGTCTTTGATCTGAGGCTCGGTTGCCAGCAATTCCCGGACCCGCATCAAGCTGGCATCTGCCTTTTGTAAGTCCTCTAATTGGGTACGGATCTTCTCAATCGGCTTGGCTAACAGCTCGGTATAATAAAATACTAAATAGATGGAGCCGATCGTCAAACCGCCATGTCCATTCTTCCACAGTATGGCGCAGACGATAAATGCGGCCGCATTGCCCAGCGCAAACACCAATATTGTTGTGCTCCACATAAGGAAAAATCCGATGAATGCACGAACTCGAACCGGCAGCATGCGTCTGGCCATCTCGTAGAATCGATTCATGACATATCCAGCCGCCCCGTTGGCACGCGTATCTTCAGTGCCTTCGAGGTGCTCGCCAATGAATCCGTAGAAATCCGCATTCAGCTCGCGCCATCGCTTCCATATCGGTATCGCAAACCGCCGAATATGCTGAATGACGTAGATACTGCCGATAACAAACACTGTCATGACAAAACCAATCCAGAAGTTCTCCCGATACAGAAGAGCCAGGATCCCGATCATAAGGAGCAGATTGCCGAACAGATGGATAATAAAGCTGGAGAAGAAATTAGCAAGCGCATTCACATCGCCATCGACCCGTTCGATTAAAGAGCCGGACGTTTGCGTTTTGTGGAAGCTCATATCCAGCGAGAGGCAGTGCTCCGCCAATTCAGCGCGAAGCTTGTTGGTTGTCGTCCAGCCCAGATTCTCGCTATAGTAAGCAGCCGCAATGGATACGCCTTGTTGGAGCAATGAAAATACGATAAAAAAACCTGCCGCATAATAAAGGGATGTCAGATTTCCCTCTCCTTGAGCCGTATCGATAAAATACCGGATGATCTGCGGATTAATCAGTTGCAGCCCGATTGAAAATAATAGCAGCACCGTTAGCGCTGCCAGCAGTTTCTTATGCGGGAATACGTATCGGAATAGCATCTCCCGGTACATGCCAATCCCCGTGGTCCTTCGCTTGCTGTTTAACGTGTAATCGCTTTGCATTCGTCTATAATCCCCCCGCTTCAGGTTAACCCTCTTGATAATAATAAGCTTCCTGGGAAGATATGACAAGAACATGGGTTCCTGTTTCCGAAAAAATTTACAGTCGATTGATTAGCGACACATCTGCCAGCAAAATCGCTCTGATTAAGAACTCTTTTGAGCCCACGCTAAAAAGACCAGCCCCCTGAGCATGGGACTGGTCTTCAAAACCGTTTACGTATAGAGAATCAACATGATCTTATGTCTCTGCCACTAATTTTAAGAATTGATTAATCATTTCGGGGGTGATTTCCTGGTTCTCGGGCATTTTGACTGCCGAGCTCTTATTAACGGATTGGATGGCCACATTGGATCTAGCTGCACTTGAAGCGATACCGGATCGGGCTTGTCCATCATGCACATTGTCATGGTTAGCTAACATCATCATCAGAAAAGCACTTCCAAGTCCTAACGACCACATACTCATTTTGTTTTTCTTGTTCATCTGCGTTGCTCCTTCCATCACTTGTAGTGACATACTTAGTATAAGGTCCAAACCTTAACGAGAGATGAAGGCAACCTAAAATCCAGTTAAGTAAAGTGAGGATATGATGATCGCCTCTTATTTTCCATAATTCCTTTTATATACCATATTTATATTAAACAGATTCGAATTATTTGTTTACATAATATGAATTATGTTTGAAATCAACTGCGCGACGAGCCGCGAAGATTTCTTTAATAAATAATGCCTCCCAGTATCCCCGTCAGAACCATGAGAAGGATCGGGTTCATCTTCCATTTTCTCAATACAAACAAAGATCCCGTAAATACACCTACAGCAATCCAATCCACTTTAGAAGCCATGCTTATTGCTGAAGTCCCAAGAAACGTCATTAGCAATATGGTTGCAGCAGCCGAAATAATAAGCCCCAGTGATGCCGACTTCAGGCCATTCAAAGCTTCAAACACATAGATAGATTTATTGAATTTTTGAAAAAAGCGATACAGCAAAATAGAAATGCCGACACCTGAAATCACGCAGCCGAAAGTTGCAATCATTGCGCCCGGTATCCCCGCGACCTGTAAGCCAACAAATGTGGAGGTGTTTACTGCTAATGGGCCGGGTGACATTTGCGAGATGGTAATGATATCGGTAAAAACCCTTTGCGATACCCATGCGTATTTTTGAACTGCCAGTTCCTGAATGTACGGGATGATTGCGTACCCACCCCCGATACTGAACGAACCGATCTGAAAAAAGACCCATAACAGTTTCAATAGTTCCCCCATTATTTCTGCCGCCTTTCATTAAGCCGCACTCGCACAATACATAAAAAACAACACGAGATGAGGATAATGGCTACATTGACTTCAAAGATAAAATTCGCTAAAAATGCTGCCGGAATCATCAGAGTAAGAAATAGAGAACGTTCTTGGATCATCATACTGCACATATCCACAACGAAATCAACGATAAGGGCTGCAACGCCTGCCTGCATTCCTCTCAATACTGCGGAGATTAACGGATCCGCCGCAAACGCAACATAGAACGTGGAGATGAATCCCAATATGACGAGGGATGGAATGACAGCAGCAATACAACTGATTACAGCGCCCGTCATTCCCGCTACCCGAAACCCTGCGAGAGTTGACAAGTTGATTGCGATTGCTCCTGGTGAGGACTGTGCAATAGCAGCCATATTGACGAGTTCATCTTCGTTGAGTAGTTTTTTCCTGGATACGAAATACTTCCGAATCATCGGAACAACAACATACCCACCGCCAAATGTAAATGTGCTGATAAACAAATTTATGCCCAGAAGCCAGATATATAGTTGGGTTCTTTGGCTTATCATCAGATCGCCTCCTTGTCACCCTGTTATTATGGAGGTTGATGATTGATTAGTAAAATGATATTATTTTGCAATAACGATTAGTTTTATTCATGGGAGGGAGAGCATCAATGATGACACTTCGGCATTTTGAAATATTTCGGGCAGTAGCAGAAACGGGAAACTTCACAAGGGCTGCGGAAAGGTTATATATCACGCAATCGGCAGTTTCTCATGCCATACGTGAACTGGAAGAAAAGGCAGAAACAGCATTGTTTGACCGACTTTCAAAAAGCGTTCAGCTTACAAAAAGCGGCCGGCTTTTGTTGGAGGAAGTTACACCGATTCTATCTTCGTGCGAAGCATTAGATGCACGGATCAGCTGTTTGGAAAAACAAGCTCCCTTGCACATCGTTTCCAGCATTACCATTGCAGCGTTCTGGTTACCAAAAATCTTGAAAGCCTTTCAAAAAGATTGGCCTGATATACTGATCCATGTCGATGTGGTCAGCGCAGCGAATGCCATTGAAATATTGCGGAACGGCAAAGCTGACATCGCTTTGATTGAAGGTGCGGCTCCCCAAGGGCCTTTTACATGCATCCCTTTTGCTTCCTATCCGTTATATGTTGTGTGCGCTCCTGACTATCCCATCGATCACAAGGAGTTGACTCTGCAACAATTTTGCTCTGAAAAATTATTGTTGCGTGAAAAGGGGAGTGCGATCCGCGATACTTTAGACAGTGTTCTTTATTTGTCCGGACATACCGCGCAACCTGCATGGACAAGCGTAAATTCCTTAGTATTGATCGAAGCTGCCAAGGCTGGATTCGGCATCACGATTTTGCCTGATGTTCTTGTAAGTGAGCAGCTATTGCAGGGGGAATTGATTTCACTGTCTGTTCAAGACCTCTTGTTGAGAAATGAATTGCTTGCCGTTCACCATCGAGATAAATATCTGACAACTCCGTTAAGGGCCCTTCTTTTGCACATAGAATCTACGATGTCATGAAGCCTCCTCCTTATCTTACTAGCCCCCCCCTCACGCTCGTCAAAATCGGCAACAACCACCTTCATCTCTTACATAACCTTAAGATGAGGTGGTTGTCACAAGAAATCCATATTAAGTTAAGGCTACGCTTTATTTTCAACGGTCAATGTAGATTTCTCTTCGGTAACCAACTGTTGTTTGCCTGGCCAGAAAGCCCACTTGCCCAGGAGCGTTGTGATCGCGGGTACCAGGAAGGGTCTTACAATGAACGTATCCAGCATAACACCGATGGCCGTTATGATCCCAAACTGTACCAATACTTGAATCGGAAGCGTGGCCAGTACGGCGAAGGTCCCTGCCAGGATTAAACCGGCTGAGGTGATCACCGAACTCGTCTCGCCCACGCCTTCTTTAATCGCCTGCTTCAGGGGCATCTGCTTCCGTTTTTGCCATATGCTCGAAATCATGAATATGTTGTAGTCTTCGCCCAGCGCGACCAGGAATACAAACGAATACAGCGGTATGGCTCCTTGGATGGCTTCTGCCCCCAGACCGTAATGAATGATAATCCAGCCAAGCCCCAGGGCGGAGAAATAAGACAAGATGACCGTGGCAATCAGATAGACGGTTGCCACAACCGATCTCAGATATACCAATAGCAACAGCGTAATCAAACCGATGACGACGGGAATGATCAGTTTGGCATCATGTTCTCCCGCGATCTCCGTGTCATACTGGGTAGCCGTTTGACCGCTGATCCACACGGCTTCCGCCGGATTCTCGACTCCTGCCTTCTCAAGTGAAACCTCCGCGATCTCCCTGAGATCCGGAATATGCTGCATCGCTTCCATAGAGTAAGGATTCATGGATAGCTCGATTTCATAACCGATAATATCGTTATTCTCCGCCCCATTCTGCGGTTCGGATACACGATCCACATAATCCAGAGCCTTCAGGCGTTCTTCAAGATCTAAAGCTTGCCCCGCGCCATCCACCATCAGCCGAACCGGCGCAAGCTCTCCTTCGGAGAACTGTTCGCCGATGACGGTGAATCCTTCGCGGGAAGGAACATCCTCAGGGAATGAGGATAGGAGATCGTAGGTGAATTTGATTTGGGATGAGAAGGTCGCAAGTCCACCCAGCAATACTAAAGCTACCAAGACGACGGTCCATGGCTTCGTTGTCACCATACGGCCGATCCGGCTTTCCTTCTCTTTGTGCGGTGCAGGAACCGGCTTTCCTTTTTTCTTGGCGCGCTCCGCTTGCATCTCCGACGTTCTCGGAATGAAAGGATAAAAGGAACCTCTCCCGAAAATAGCCAACAATGCCGGTACCAATGTCAGACTGGCTATGAACATGATCAGAATTGACAAGCTGAAAGGCACCGCAAATCGTTGGTATGCCCCGTACTGAGCCAGAAGCAGCGCAAATAGAGACAAAACAACCGTGAAGCCGCTCATCGCAATGGCGCCCGATGAACTCGTAATCGCCTGGAACAAGGCTTTGCGTTTATCGGGTTCATGCCATAACAGCTGGCGGAATCTCGAAATCAGGAACAAGCAATAATCCGTCCCGGCTCCAAAGAGCAGCACGGTCATAATGGCGATGGATTGGGAATCCACGGTGATAAAGCCTTTATCCGCCATAAACCCAAGAATCGGGCTCGTTACCATATAGGCAAAACCGACTGCTACAAGCGGGATTAGGGCAAGAATCGGTGAACGGTAAATCAGCAGCAGCAATATCAGCACTAGAAGCACGGTTGCAATCATGAGCGACACATCGGCATCCTCAAACAATCCCGTTGCATCAATAGAGATTCCAACCGGACCTGTTACGCGAGCACTGATTCCGTCTCCGCTCTGGATGGCCGTCTGAAACGGATTACCGCCCAGCAATTGTTCCGATCGCTTCTCAAGTTCTGCCGTTCCTTCCTTGAGCAGGTCCGTCTCCTGGTCTTCTTCAAAAAATAGCGGCATCACCAGCGTGCTCTGATCCTCTGACAACTGGGCGCTTAAAGCCTGCGGAGGCAGCTGATGGAAAGGAACAACGAAGGTTTGATACGGGAGCGGATCGGATTCCAGGCTCGCCGTCAACTCCTGCAGCTTGGTTAAATCCCCTTCGTTCAATCCATTGGCTTTATGCCACACGATGAGAGCCGGTACTCCCCCGTTGCTAGGAAATTCCTTATCGGCAATGGCTTCCGCTACGACGGATGGAACATCCTCCTTCAGGTTGGCTGCATTGTTATCCTCTTTATCTGCAACAGCCGGCCATAGCAAATTCAACGTCAGTGCGATGAGTACCCATACACAGAGCGTGACCCATTTGCTTCGCTTCCCTGCAACCCATTTTCCGTAATTCGGTCCTGATCCGTGCATTTGTAGATCCTCTCCATTCCGTGATGTTCTTTATCATGATCTTGTTTCTTCCTTAGTTAGACTGAAAACAAACCGCGCAAATTAATTATATATACCGGTAGGTTAATTTTCAATATTCATTTTGAAAAAACGACCTGCATGTCTTACACTATACACAGGAGGTCATCATGACAAAAATACGAAACCCCCGAAATCCCGGGCGTCCCAAAGCAGCTGCCGATCAGGCTCCTATCCAGGAAACCATCCTCTGGACCGCCTCCAAGTTATTCATGGAAAATGGCTACGAGCCCGTATCCTTGCAGCAGATCGCGAAGGCTTGCCAAGTGACCAAGGCTTCCATCTACTATCATTTCACAAGTAAACCCGAGCTGTTTAAAATAGCGGTAACCACGATTCTAGATAAAGCATATGCTTCTACTCGTCAGTATCTGCAGGAAGCCGATACCCTAGAGTCTGGATTGATCCGGGTAGCCGAAGCGAAGATTGCCAAGCCTCATGCCGAGATGGAGACCATGATGCGGGAAGCACAGCCTTTTTTATCCCAGGAGCAGATGGCCGCTATCCGTGAGGCGGAACAGCGCATTCATGAAGTCATCGCCGATCGGTTTAATCAAGCCATGCGTTCTGGTGAACTTCGGGAAGGCAATCCTTTGCTCATGGCGCAGGCTTTTTCGGCGATGCTGATGCTGGGCAATCGTGAAGATACCCGAAGCGGTTATGCCAGCCCTCGTGATATGGCTGTTGAGATCGTAGATCTATTCTTGCACGGAGCAGTAAACCTTCCGAAGTAACACGCTGCTCCATAACTGCATGCTTCACACATGAATCAAGAGATTTAGTTCACGAATCATGAGCATCGATCATATCAACGCAAAAGAACGGAGATCATCAAGCAGGATCTCCGTTCTTTTTGCTTATGTGTTAGATTTCATTCCAGAAAGCAACGTCTTCAAGCGGCAATCTTACCGTTGGCCGACCTGGAGCGGCTGCTTTCCCGATGGCAATCAACATGACACTGCGATAATGGGAAGGAATATTGAACTCTTCCACGAATTGAACTTTGTTATATCCGCCCATCGGTACGGTATCATACCCTCTGGCCCGTGCACTCAGCATCAGCTGCATGGAGATCAGTCCGGCATCCACATCCACGATGCTTTCTTTAACGGATGGATCCAGGTTCGCATACATATTTTCGGCCGTATAAATGAAGCGCTCCTTCACCTCTTCGGTCATATAACCGGCTTTTTCAGACATGGAATAAATCTTCTCGCCTTTTTCATACCATTTCAGATCGCCCAATACGGCGATGACGGCCGAGGCTTGAAGAACATGCTCCTGATTGTTGGCAATCGGATGCAGCTTCTTCAAGAGCTCAGCATCATCGATCACCAGAAAGCGCCATGGCTGGAGGTTGCTTGAGGAAGGTGCCAGTGTAGCGTCCCTAAGGATGGCTTCCATCTCTTCTCTTGGAATCTTTACCGACGGGTCATATTGACGAACCGAGTGGCGTTCCCGAATCACGGTTTGAAAATCGGATTTTGTTATTGTTGACATGGTTTTTCCCCTCCAAAATTATATTGTGCATTTTTTTGCACAGTTTAAATCGCGAGTTAACTGTGTTGATTTATGCACAGTATATAGCAGAGTGAATTTCTTTGTCAACAACATTTTGAAAGGTTCACTGAGCGATGTCCGCAATCGTGCGCGATTCCAGTATTTTTAAGGTACTGTCCTCAATCTCGGATAAAATACCAACAAAGGATTCCTTGATTTCCTCAGCAAAACAATGACCGGAAGCTGCGTCCAGCATACTGTCGCTGATTGAGCTGTGGACCTGGAGAATCGAGTACACTTCAGCCAAAGTAATATCGCAGGCGTTCTTCTTCAGCCGGTATCCACCATCTCTTCCTTCACGCGATTCAATCATATCGGCTTGCGCGAGTGTTTTCAGTACGCGTCGAATCAAAGTCGATTCCGAATGCAGATACGATGCGATATCGCCGCTTGAGCATTTGCCGGAGTGACGTTCAAGCGTAACCAGCGCCTGTACGGCCAAACTGAAGGTTTTATAAGTGGACGGGCAGGCCATTGTCGATTTCTTGGAGGCCACTTCTTTATTTACGCTCATGTTCCTACCCCCTTTTTAAGAATGAGATTGCCTTTAAACCTTTAATAGGTGGTCTGCAGCAGAAGCAGATGTTCCCATCTTAGCTTTTCATTATTGTATCGTAAACCTGACACTCCATCAAGCACAACAAGGACCATCATCTAATGGCCCTCGTCTTCAACCAGTGCTTGGGACTCATACAAATTCGCCTCTCGGTAATTCACATCCATTCTCAGATGGCTCGCAAGTGCCCGGTCAATATCGCCATGTTCAAACATGCTTTGAATCTCGTTACGCTCTGACTGAATGGCTTTAAGTTCCAGTTCCCTGCGTTCACTGCTAAGCTTCTGCTTTCTTCGGCTCCATACACGATCATTCTGAAGAAAATGCTCCATTGCACGATAGTCTGCAATAACCGCTTGCAGGACTTCCTGCCTCTGCGCCGGCTTCACCGTTTGGATCTCATGGATTGCTGTACGAATGGCCTCCAGCTTCAATGCCTTATACATCTCCCAATCCGGGTGATCCGGAGACATGGGCATTTCTTTGGACTCGTTTTTTTTCAACAAGCGCTTTAAATTCCGCCATAAATTCTTCGTGAGCAGCCTGAACTTATATCGGCTGGTCAGCAGCATCTCAACTTTGTTAAGCGAGGACAGGAATTGCTCCGCGACCCTTGCAGAAGCTTTATGTTCCTTAAGCCATGTTTCTGTAACGTTCCGTTCCGCAGTAAGTCCGATTTTTCTAACGGTGATCGTGGCTTCCCAGAACTCTCGCATGTCGCTCTTATCCGTTATTTGAGATTGCTGAAGCCGTTTGGTATACGCATAAATAAGCTGAACCGCCTCCTCCCTGTTTTCATCCGTCATTTCTTCCCGCACGGTACGTATTCCCGCTTGCAGCATATGAAGCCGTGCTTCTTTCTCACGATCAATCACCGCGGCCGTATTCACAGGTTTCTCACGTGTCAGCAGCGGAAGCAGCACGCTCGCGATGACCAGAGTTAACAGGATGACACCCGCGCAGATGAATAACATTAAGCTTCGCTCTGGAAATGGACGATGGTCCGCAAGGGTGAGCGGGATGGAGAAAGCCGCAGCCAGCGTTAATGCCCCCCGTACGCCCGACAGTGCAGTCAGCAGGGAAGACTTGAACTGGCGGTTCGTTGAAGCCCACACCCATATGAACCGCAGCAATATCAGAACAGCCGTTATTAGGAATATATAACCGAGGACTTGTCCATTGTTATAGGCAGGATCACTCCATATTTGATTGACGACCCCCGGTATTTCATGCCCGAGCAGAATGAACACCAGCCCGTTTAACGTGAACAGGATTACAGACCAGGTGCTGTCCGATACAACTCTAAGTTTAATGGATGCTGATCGCATACGATCCCTCTCCACGGCGTGGGTGACACCCGCCGCAACGACAGCCAGAATCCCGGACAGATGAAATTCCTCGGCTATAAGGTAGATGATAAATGGCGTCAGAATGATGATCAGCATATGAAGCGTGACGTCCTCCATACCGAGCCGGCGCAGCAGCATTCTGAACCAAATCACAAGAAACCCTAGAAGCGCCCCGACAACGATGCCTCCAATTGCAATGACAAAAAAACTGCCGATGGCTTTCGTTAAAGAAAAATAACCCGTCACTGTAGCTGCAATCGCAAAATTAAACGCAACGAGACCGGACGCATCATTCATAAGCGCTTCGCCTTCAAGTAAATGCATGATTTTCCCCGGCAGCTTCACTCTGCCTGACAGGGAGCCCACCGCAACCGCATCGGTAGGCGAGAGTATCGCAGCCAACGCAAAGGCAGCTGATAACGGTATGGTCGGAATAAGCCAATGAATGAAAGGTCCCGCGATCAGAACGGTTGCAAATACGAGACCTAGCGCCAGCAGCAGAATATTGGACCTGAGCTTCCACAACTCGCTCCGTGGGGTCAGCTTCCCATCATTAAACAAGAGCGGTGCGATAAACAGGACCATGAACAATTCCGGATTCAGTGGCACGTGATGGAACCCGCGGATATAGGCGGCCCCGATCCCAAGCGCAATTTGAATCAACGGGACAGGAATGAATGGCAGAAATCGATTGATGATGTTGGAAATACCGATAAGAACCAGAAAAATAAGTACCATAAGAAATATTTCCACAGTGCATCTGCTCCTTCCTCGAGAAGAATAACTTATGTAACATGGGCATGTCTGTCAATAGACTGATTTAGGTTGTGTAGAATAGTAAAGGTTTATTTACGAGTTAGAAAAGTTTCAACCCTCATGTCGCAGCAAAAAAACAAGGCTTCCTAAAGGAGGTATCCTTTAGAAAGCCCTAGCGCTTGCAAATGCTTATTAATAGGCAGTCCATCCTGCATCAGCTGTAACAACAGTACCATTTACAAAGCTGGCTTCATCTGAAGCCAGGAACAATACCACTTTTGCGATCTCTTCCGGTTCCCCTGCCCGTGGGTTCAGGTTGATACCAGCCATAGCTCTTTCCATACCAAACGAATTCGGCGCGTTTAGAGTGGTTCCGATATTCGTGCTGACGCCGCCTGGAGCAACCGCATTGCACCGGATTCCCTGCGTTGCATATTGAAAACCGACATTTTTGGTTAATCCGACAACAGCATGCTTAGCGGCCGTATACGCTGCACCTGCTCTGGACCCCATAAGCCCTCCAGCAGAAGCAATGTTGACAATGACCCCGCTCTTTTTCTCCAGGAAGATTGGCAATGATTTACGAATAGTTCTCATCGGTCCTGTTGTATTGATGGCAAATACGCGATCCCACAACTCATCCGTTAGATCCGCAGCCGGTACGAAGTTGTCCATAATGCCGGCATTGTTGATCAAAATATCAAGCGTTCCATATGCATTAACAGTAGCATCAACCAACTGCTGCACATCTTCTTCCTTGGCCACATTCGCTACCAGTGCCAGGGCCGTGCCGCCTTTTGCTGTAATTTCGTCAACAACGGCTTGCGCCGCCTCAAGACGCAGGTCAGACACGACAACTTTTGCGCCTTCGGCAGCAAACAGTTCCGCTGTCGCTTTTCCCATACCGGAAGCAGCACCTGTAACAATCGCAACTTTACCAGATAATCTCAAGTTCCATACCCCCATAATTGGTTGTGATATCATTTTGGAAACCAGGGACAACAAATCAACAACTGTACAATACACGACATATGTCAACTCTAGTATAATCGTAGTATGATTTAGGTCACAATCATTAAAAAGCGTGGAAATGTACGATACCGAACAAAAATCATAAAATTGTATATATTTTAACTATTAAATTCGTTATATTTTTAACCGAAAGGAATCGAATCTATGCAAACAAGCAATAAAATGACCGATCGTCGCATCGTCCGCAGCAAAGAAGCTTTAAAGCAAGCGCTTCTATCACTCCTCTCGCAGAAGAGCTTTTCCAGCATTTCCATTACGGAAATCGTAGAGTTAGCCAATTACAATCGAGGAACCTTCTATACCCACTACGACAACAAAGAGGCTCTTCTCGATGATATCCTGACTCCTTTAATGGAGGAGCTGATCGCATCCTTCAGGGCTCCTTACGGGGAAGTCGACGTGTTTCATATCGATGAGCTGCCTGCCAATGCGGTAAAAATATTTGATTATATTCACCAAAATGCAGACGTATATACGGCCTTATTCAAAAGCGATGTTCTACCCCTTGTCCGGGATAAAATGTTCTCGGCATTAAAACAAATCGCCATGGAGGATTTGGACTACCCCAGGGGAGAACTCAACCATGAACTACTCATCATCTACAACATGCACGCCTTACTAGGCCTGGTATTCCACTGGATCGAGAACAATTTCCAATACCCCGTCCCTTATATGAGAGATCAACTGGTTCTCATGATCAACTGGAGGCCGAGAAGCGTAAGAACACAGATTAAGCGCACGGACCTTACTTGAAATCAATGAGCGGATAACGTAGAAAAACCATCAACCCGTTCAAAACGCAAATTGAACGGGTTGATGGTTTTGGTTGCTGAATTAACGGTTTTTCTTACAAAGCCCTCTGTCGCCGATCCGGTCCAGATCGTGAACCAGTCTTATCTCCCGCGGATATTCTTATTCTTGTTCCAGAGGAGTGGAGAGAACCGTCATGGTCGTTGTATGTCCATACTCGCTGCAATCATAGATGAAGGCTTCGAGAGACTTCATGGAAGCAGTTTCGATTTTCATAAGAAAATTGTATTGTCCGCTGACTTGATAAATCTGGGTGACCTCCTGCGACTGTTTGGCGAATGCCGTCAGCCGGTCACAATGACTGGCTTGAATCAGGATGAAGGCCGTTACGCCTTTCCCCATTTTGTCAGGAGATAGAACCGCACGATACCCCGTAATTACGCCCTTCTCCTCCAGACGCTTCACACGTTCGGATACCGCAGGCTGCGTCATATTGACCTTTCTCCCCAATTCGGAGAAGGAGATTCTTGCATTGTTTTTTAACAGCTCCAAGATTTGAAGATCAATCTGATCCATGATTACACTCCTCTGTCTTACCCAAATTCAATTTCAAAGTTGGATGTGCGAAACGCTTATAAATTCAAAGTAATACGGTAGGGATTCATTGGGTTTCATCTGTAACTATAGGGCTATGATTTATACAATAGAGCTAGGTTAACAAGCATTCATTCAAGGAGGAATATACAATGACAATCAACCTGCACGATCCTATACAAATCGGAACGGTACAATTGAAGAACCGAATGATCATGGCTCCTATGCAGCAAAATCAGGGAACGCCGGATTCTTATGCAACCGATCATCATGTGAAATTTTACAGTGAACGGGCAGAACATGTCAGTTTAATCATTATCGAATCTACCGTGGTGTCCGCAAATGGCCGTCTGTTCCCGGATGATATCGGGATATATACCGAACAGCATACGGCTCCATTACGTAGGATTGTCGATGAGGTCCATTCAAAAGGAACGCCCATCTTCATCCAATTGACCCACGCCGGCAGAAAAGCATGGCCCAGCGTCACCGAAAAAAGATTAGCCCCTAGTTCGATTGCCTACGACGATGAATATGGACTGCCACAAACGATGTCCCAAGCCGACATTAACGCAGTCATCGAACAGTTCCGGATGGCTGCTCATCGAAGCCTGCAGGCTGGCTTTGATGGAATCGAGCTTCATGCCGCCCACGGTCATCTTCTCCACCAGTTTCTCTCTCCGCTGTCAAATCAGCGAACAGACACATATGGAGGAAGCCTGGAGAACAGAGTCCGATTGATCCAAGAAGTTCTGGGGGCCATCCGAACCGAAGTAGGGATCAATTACCCGGTGCAATTGCGGGTTTCTGCATCCGACTTTGCCGATGGCGGCCTGACACCAGCAGAGGTTGCACTCGCCTTGACGTACCTGGAATCCGAACTGGATGCCGTGCACGTATCTTCGGGCGGGCTCATTCCTGCTGCACCTTTAGCCACACCGGAGGGCTACCAAACACCTTATGCTGCAGTGATCAAACAATATGTAAAAATACCGGTGATCGCGGTCGGCAATATCCGCACCCAAGCGTTCGCCAATTTCATTCTAGCAGATGAGATAGCAGATATGATAGCCATCGGCCGCCCATTGCTGGAGGATGCCAATTTCGGTGAAAAAATGCTGTCCTTAGCCTAATACTCCATCTCAAGTGACATATATTCGTTTATTTGCGCACTTCAATAAGAAAGCCAAAGGCCGCATCCACAAAGGTAGGTAGGTTTGAACCACCCTTGGATACGGCCTTTTCTTTAATACCGATCAATTTCATCTATAATCTAGAAAATAACGTCGAGTGTACTTTCGACGATTCGATCGGCCAGCTCGCGATTCATCGTAGCGGAGTTCATCACCCGCAGTCCATAGTAGCTGCTTAAGAATAAGCTAGCCAGCTGCTTCGCAGAGCGTTCAGCCGGAATTTCCCCCGATTGTATCGCCTCTTCCATCACGCTGATCAAGTCTTCCTCAAGATCATAAATATATTGCCCGAATATCTGTTCAACCATCGGGTCCCGCCCAGCCCGTTCCATACTGATATTAACCGCCATGCAGCCGCGGTGGTTCGGGTCCGAAAAATCCATGCCGATTGCCCATTCAAACAAGGCGCGCAGCCTATCCTTAACCGGGATGGACCGGCCCAGAATCTCTCTGGATATCTCCAGGCCTTCATCATTGTAACGTTGAAGCACCTGCTCGAATAACTCATTTTTGCTGCCGAACGCATTGTACAGGCTCCCTTTACCCAGCCCTGTCTTCTCGCACAGCTCTTGCGTGGAACTCGCTTCATAACCCTTGGACCAGAATACGTCCGTGGCAGCATCAATGACAGCTTCCTTCTTGAACTCACGCGGTCTTCCGTTCGTGGTCATTCCCCTCATCCCTTTTGAACATGATCTTTGTTACCTAAAAGTATAGGGTTTATGTACCACTCAGTCAAATATTACCCGGGTTCCCCCGAAAAGATTCGTCGAACGGTTTCATACGCCTGCTTCGGACGACGATATTCATCTACAATACCTTTGCTGTTCCGCGTGCATGAACGATTCAGCAGCCATCCAAGCCCTTCCGTCACTCGGCAATCGCTAAATTGCCATATAAACATCCCGGATATGTATTCGCGCTCCATGTATGCCTTCAGATTGCTCGCGATAATATCGGCCTGCCGTTCCTCAGAGCCTTTCTCCCGATTCGGACTGCGGAATCCGTAGAACCCGTCCCCTGAGGTTTATCAGCGGATTAAAACCGACATCGAGGACCATTACGCCGATCCGCTTCATATTGGAGCGTTGGCTAAGAAACATGCCATTTCGGAGTCGTATTTGCGAAAGCTGTTCATGAAGCATCTGCATGTTTCTCCCAAGGACTACCTGACCGACATCCGTATGCGCCATGCAGAGCGTTACTTGGCATACACGTCGTATACCCTGAGGTTTATCGCTAACGCATGCGGATTTCATGATGAATTTCATTTCAGTAAAGCATTTCACAAGTACAAAGGTATAGCACCCGCGGAGTTCCGCAAAACCTCAAAAGATGCGGATCATTCAGCCCTGTAACGGTTGCTAATTGGTGTCTCGGCGTGTACTTTCGAATCTAAGAAAACCTTATGTAATCGAAATAAAATTCTAAACCAAAAACGGACTTTAGAGACGTTATTTAGCAGATAGCAGCAAATCGACTGCCAATGCCCATTGATAACGACTCTGTTGTCCGTTTTAACTAGAAAATGATTCTTTTTTGTAACCTATTGTCTCCAGAAGATTTTTTATCCCGGTGGCGGGGCCGTGGATCGGCGAATGATCAACTCCGGGGGGAGCACAATGCGCTGTACAGGTTCTCCCTGGCTGGCCAGATTCCTGACCACAAGGTCCACCGCCAGGCGGCCCATCTGTTCCATCGGCTGGGCAATAACAGTGAGCGGCGGATCTGTTACTCGGGCCAGAATCGTATCGTCAAAGCTGACGACCGAACAGTCCTCAGGAACGCGCAGCCCGAGCTCGCGAATCGCCTGTAGGGCGCCGATCGCCAGCATGTCGTTGCAGCAAAACAGCGCAGTAGGCGGTTCCTCCAGCTCCAACATAACTTTGGCTCGTCTGAATCCGTCCTCGATCTTATGGTCACAGGCCGCAATATAGTCGGGGGAAAGCCCTAAACCGAACGAGGCGGCAGCTTCGACAAAACCCCTTACCCGCTCATTGCTGCTCGTCACCCGTTCATGCTCGGCAAGTACGGCCAGCCTGCGGTGACCGAGGCGAAGCAGATGCTCAGCAGCGAGACGGCCCCCTTCCAAGTCATGAACCCGAACGCTGCTGGCTCCAAGTGCCGGATTGTCCCGGGCGATAAGCGCTATAGCCAGCGAATGCTCCTGAAACGGCTTGAGCAGCTCACCATGGGATACGCCCGTACCGATAATAACGCCATCCACTTGCTTTTGCCTCAGCAGGCTGACATAGCGTTTTACCTTCTCTTCCTGGTTGTCCGTGCTGCAGATGATCACGCTGTATCCAAGCTGATGCCCGTGATCCTCGACCGAGCGTGCAATCTCGGCAAAAAAGGGGTTGGAGATGTCGGGGACGAGCAATCCCAGGGTATAGGTTTTTTTGCCGGCGAGGGCTGAGGCAATCGCGTTCGGCCGATAATTCAGGCGCTGCATGATATCCAGAATCTCCTCACGACGTTCGCGACTGATCTTGCCCTTGCCGTTCATGACATGAGAGACGGTAGCAATGGAAACGCCGGCTTCGCGCGCAACGTCATAAATAGTCGCTCTTATCATCCCTTGTGCTCCATTTGTTTAATTTTGGCTATTTCAATTTATTATGGGCTTTCATCTCGTTTAACGCAAGGCCGTTTTGTCGTTAATACTGCCTGCAGACATGCACACCTAGGATCCTGGTCCATAGCACGTTCCCTGACTTAGCTTGCTTTATCTCATAAGCCAATCATGATCCGGATCATTCCGGAATTTCCATATTCGCTTCGGCCCCGCCATGACGTTCAGATAGTACACATCATACCCGGGAGGCGCGGATACCGGATGGTAGCCCTCGGGCACCATTACGGCCTCGCCGTCTTTGACCGCCATCGTTTCGTCCAGCGAACGGTCATCGGTATAGACCCGCTGAACGGCAAAACCGCACTCCGGCTGAACCCGGTAGTAGTAGGTTTCCTCCAGCAGCGATTCCTCCGGCAGCTCATCGCGATCATGCTTGTGCGGTGGGTAGCTGGACCAGTTGCCCCCATCCGTAAACACCTCGACCACCAATAGGCTATCCGCCGGCTTTTGCTCCGGCAAAATATTATGCACTAGACGCGACATGCTCCCGCTCCCGCGGTTCTCCACGCCGACATCTTCCGGCGCGATGAGACGGGCCTGGTGAGTACCTTTCCCCGGGGCAAGACACACGGCCAGCTCCATTTCGGTTAATGCCGTGACCTCGAACTGTTTCTGTGATGGCACATAAACCGTATAGGGAGGCGTCTTCTCAAACACGCTCATGCGCTTGCCAATGTTGTCGCAGCTCTCTCCCCCTGCCTTCACGTCGGCTCGCCCGGTTAACAGAACAAGAGCCGCTTCTTGATCTCCCGTGGCTCGGCTCAGCGTCTGTCCTTCCCTTAAACGAAATACTTCAAAGCCCACATATGCCCAGCCTGCGCTTTCCGGCGTAATGGACAGCACGCGCCCGTCCAGGTCCGGCGTCGTTATGGGTACAATTAAGTTCGGCATGGTGTTCCTCCTCTTTTATGGATTTGGTCTGTTAATGATGTAGTTTCAATAGATACGCTCTCCCGTTTGAGCAAGATATTCCAGCGCTTTGGCAACAGCTTCTCATATACCGATTTCAAGCAGATACTTAGCGAATACAAACGGTTATATCTTCTTGTTCAGCCAGCTTAGGCATCTCCCTACATCATGCTGCCAATTACAGCCTCTCCAGATTTAGCCTGCCGAAATGCCGGTGGTGAGCTCGGCCAGCTTTACCGGGCGGCCCTGCTGCAGCGAACGCTTGGCCGCCAGGGCGATCAGCTCTGCTTGAAGGGCGTCATGGCCGCTGACCGGCACCGGGGTGCCGTTCTGCAAGCTTTCGATAAATTGCCGCGTCTCGTTCATGTACGCTTCCTTGTACCGCTCCAGAAAGAAATACAGCGGTTTGTCGCGGGTGACGCCGTCCGGACCGCTGATAACAGCGGTGCTTGGATAGTCGTTATCGGCGGATACGCTGCCTCCGGAGCCAAACACCTCGATCCGCTGATCATAACCGTAGACGGCCTTGCGGCTGTTGTCGATGACGCCAAGCGCTCCGCTTTCAAACCGCAGCGTTGTGAGGGCGGTGTCGATGTCGCCCAGCTCTCCGATGGCAGGGTCCACCAGTACCGCTCCCTGGGCGTACACTTCGATCACCTCGCTGCCCGATAGAAAACGGGCGATGTCGAAATCATGAATGGCCATATCCATAAACAGCCCGCCGGACACTTTAATGTAATCCGGATGGGGCGGGCTAGGATCGCGCGAAGTAATCTTAATCAGATGCGTTTCCCCGATTCTTCCCTCTGACACAATCTCCTGAACCCTGCTGAAGTTATGGTCAAACCGGCGGTTGAAGCCGATCTGCAGACTTACGCCGGCCGCTTCCACGGCCGCCAGCGCCTCGCGGGTCTGATCCACGCTCATGCTGACCGGTTTCTCACAGAAAATATGCTTGCCGTTCGCCGCAGCCTGCTTGATCAGCGGGACATGCGTATCCGTCGAGGAGCAGATCAACACGGCATCGATATCCGAATGTTCCATGATATCGTTACTATTAGTCGTAACCATAGGAATGCCGCGATCCGCGGCCCAGGCCCTCAGCTCGTCGTCGGCGAACAAATCGCTGATGGCCGCAATTTTCGCACCAGGCGTGCGCAGCAGATGATCCGCATGGATTTTGCCGATTCGTCCAACACCGATAATGCCGATATTAATAGTTTTCATATGAACGTCTCCTCTGCTTAAGGGCTACCAGCGCGCTGTTACCATTTTCTTGCGAGTATAGAACTCCACGCCGTCCGTTCCATTCGCATGCAGATCCCCATAGAAAGAATTTTTCCAACCGGAGAACGGAAAGAACGCCATCGGCGCTGGAACGCCGAGGTTGACTCCAAGCATGCCGGCATCGATATGCTCACGGAACTGGCGCACGTCGCTGCCATCCTGCGTGAACAGGCAGGCCCCGTTCGCGAAGTCCGAGCGGTTGGAGATTTCAATCGCTTCCTCCAGCGATTCCGCCCGCATGACGGACAGCACCGGGGCGAAAATTTCGTCTTTCCAAATCTTCATCTCGCTGGTCACTTCATCAAAAATCGTCGGTCCGACAAAATATCCGTCACCGCTCACGGCCTCGTCGCTTCGTCCATCGCGCACCAGCTTGGCACCTTCTTGCTCGCCCGCCTCGATATAACGGATCGTGCGCTCCTTGTGAGCTTGCCTGATAACCGGCCCAAGGAAAACGCCTTCGTTCGCTCCGTTGCCGATGGTAATCTCATCGGCCGTCTGCTTCAGCTTCTCCATCAGCGGTTCCGCCACGTCGCCCACGGCCACGACGACGGAGCAGGCCATACAGCGCTCTCCGGCAGAACCGAAGGCCGCGCTGACGATCTGGGTCACGGCCCCATCCAAATCGGCAGTCGGCATCACGATGCTGTGATTCTTCGCCCCCGCCAAAGCCTGCACGCGCTTGCCGTGGGAGGAAGCGGTTTTGTACACATATTCCGCCACCGGCTGGGAGCCCACGAAGGATACGGCGGCGATGCCGGGATGTTCCAGAATGCCGTTGACCACATCATGCGCGCCGTGAACGACGTTCAGGACGCCGTCCGGCAGACCGGCTTCGGCGAACAGCTCCGCCAGACGCTGTGCCAAGAGCGGCGTGCGCTCCGACGGCTTCAGCACGAACGCATTGCCGCAAGCGATGGCGAGCGGGAACATCCAGCACGGTACCATCATCGGGAAGTTGAACGGCGTGATTCCCGCCACTACGCCGATCGGATACCGGTACATGCCGGACTCCAGGTTGGTGGCGATGTCAGGAAGCTGCTTGCCCATCATCAGCGTAGGCGCACCGGCGGCAAACTCCACGCACTCGATGCCGCGCTGTACCTCGCCGTAGGCTTCGGCATAGCTTTTGCCGTTCTCCGCCGTAATCAGGCGCGCCAGCTCCTCCCAGTGCTCCACGAGCAGCTGTTGATACTTAAACAGAATGCGCGCGCGGCGAGGCACGGCCGTCTTTGCCCAGGTACGTCCCGCTTTGGCGGCCGCCTGTACGGCCTGATCCACTTCCTCTTTCGTGGATAGCGGGACGTAAGCAAGAATCTCTTCCGTTGCCGGATTGTATACGGGATCAGTTGTTTCGGATCGGGATGGAACGAATTGTCCGTCGATATAATTGCTCAGGGTTTGCGTCATGGCTGGTTTGCCCCTTTCGATTGGATCAGTAAAGATAGAAAAAATGAATGCTCTGCTCTACAAGAAATGAAGATTAGCAAAATCACAAGAAGGGGTGAGATTCCTAGAAAGAATACACTCTCAAGAACAGGAGTAATCTCACGAACAAGGGTAATCACAAAACAGGCCTTATCTCAAAAACACGAAATCTTATGAACGGGCGAAATCTCAGTATTGATAGATCTCAATAAAATCCTAACCATGGACTAAACTCAGGTATTGGCAGTAATCTCGCCTCGCTTGCAGCACTCGATATAATCGTGAACCGCCGTGCTCGTCGGCATCGCATCGGAGCAGCTGTGGCTAGAGATGACGATGCTAGCCGCCGCGCTGCCGAATTCCATGCAGCGCTCGATGGTCCAGCCCTGCATCAGGCCGTACAGAAAGCCGGCAGCGTATGAATCCCCCGCCCCGAACGTCTTGATGACTTTCGCCGGAAAGCTCCGAGCCGTATGGCTGGCACCGCCTGGGGTATATGCGATGGAGCCTTCCTTGCCGTGCTTGATAATCACGATCTTGGCGTTATAATCAAACCATTTGGCCGCCGTGATGCGATCGCTGCGCTCCGGATTGCCCCCGAACTGCTCCATCATGTCAAACTCTTCGCGCGTGCCGAGGATAATGTCGCATGATTCCGCCGCTAAATTGTAATAGGTTGCCGTCTCCTGCGGGGATTTCCATGTGTACGGACGGTAATCGAGGTCAAACGCGATCACGGCGCCGTGGCGCTTGGCATAGTCCAGAGCCAGAAACACGGCTTCCCGGGAAGGACTAGCCGCGAGCGCGGTTCCGGAGATCAGTACCATTTTGGCGGAGGCGATCAGCTCCTCGCTCACGTCCCCTGTTTCCAGCAGCAAATCCGCAGCGTTGTCGCGATACATTAGAATGCTGCAGTCGGTCGGGCTCTTGATCTCGGTAAAGGCCAGACCCGTTACGGCTCCCGTACGATCGATTGTCACGCCCTTCGTCGTAATCCGGTTATCTTCGAGGTACTTTGTAATAAAACGCCCCATCTGATCGTCCGCCACCTTGCCGATGAAGCCTGTATTCAGGCCCAGGCGGGCCATCCCGATACAGATATTGGCGGGTGATCCTCCGACATATTTGGTAAACGTGGTCGTTTCCTCCATCGGCCGGTTAATCTCATTGGCATTCAGGTCGATGCACAGCCTCCCTACAGCCACAAAATCCATCGGTTTTGCGTTATTGAACGTGATTTCACTCATGGATAAACCTCCTTGATCAGATCGGCCGCGGCTGAGCATTCATATGACTGCATGACTCCGTTCGCTAATGGCCGTAATCATTTGCAGCTCTCGTAATACTTACAGTTCAAAAATACTTCCAACCGGTAGACACTCCCAGATCGCTCCGCCCGCACTTGAATGAGTTTACTTTTGTCCGATAAGTATGTTACGATTCCACCCTCAAACTCAGTCGCATCGCCTTGAGCCTGGCTCGACCCTCGAGCCGTGGCTTCAGCCGTGCATCTTCGTCAGGTCTCCAGGCCGTCCAGGTATTCAATCGCCCGTTGAGCATACTCCTTGGCCGGATGAAGCACAGGATCCTGCTCACCCTCCAGCATCGCCCAGCCGTCATAGCCGCGTTCAACAAGCTCTCCGATAATCGGCGCAAAATCGATGCATCCGTCGCCAGGAACCGTAAACACGCCTCTGCGGATACAGCTTACGAAATCGCAGTTGTCCAGGCGCGCCTGTTCCAGCACATCAAGCTGGATATCCTTCAGATGGATATACGCGATCCGGTCATAATGCTTGCGGAGCAGCTCCAACGGGTCGTTTCCCCCGTAATAGGCATGACCGGTGTCGTACAGGAGAGACACCAGCGAAGGGTCAGTCATGGACATCAGCCGGTCGATCTCGTACGGCTGTTCCACAACCGTGCCGCCATGATGATGATAAGCCAGCTTCATGCCGTAGCTTGCCGCAATCTCTCCAGCCTGGTTCAGTCCTTCCGCCAGGCTTTCCCATCCGGTGTCATCCAGACGGAGAACGATGCTCTCATTCGGCGTCCGGCGGGGATCGAAGTGAAGTGATCCCCCTACCTCCGCCGTGCTGATCACCTTGCTGCCGAACCCGGCCAGAAACTCCGCGTGCCGTCGGTAATCCTCCAGCTCCTGCCTGCGATTGTCGGGATCGGAGAACAGCACCGACTTCCACTGGGAGACCAACTGAATGCCGCGCGCATCCAGCTCCCGTTTCAGCACTGCCCGATCCTTGGGGAATTTCCTTCCCATCTCCGTGCCTGTCAGACCCAAAGCCGCAATATCATCCACAATCATCTCAAACGTCGTGTCGTCTCCATGCTCCCTAACGTCCTCGCCGACCCAGTTAATGGGATGAATCCCTAGCTTGAACAGCCTGTCACTCATTACCATCGCTCCTTTGCTTTGTTTAGCAGGGGTTTGCTTCCTTGTCCAGATCCCTCAATCGAACCAGCTTCCTTGCTCGAGGCACTTGTATAGCCATTCCTTGCCCGCCTTGCCTCGAGCCGGCTTCATATTGCCCCCTACTCCGGTCGTTAGCAAGATCTTACTTGCTTTGCTGCTGCAGTCGTTAGTAGGGCCTTGCTTCCTTGCTTCGGACCGCCATCTGGCGCTGCGCTTCGGCCACCTTGCTTGAGGCCGACACCTCCGGCACCTCTACGCGCCACCAGGACTCATAACCGTCGGTGTTCGTTCCCGGAACGACCGGAATCTCGATCAGCGTTGTCACGTTTTCCTTCAGCGCCAGGAGCAGCGCTTCATGCAGCGCCTCCGGCGTGTTGGCCTTGTAGGCTTTAGCGCCGAGCGCACGCGCGTGCGCGGCAAAATCAATCGGGATGTACTCTCCGGTCAAGCGACCAGTCCCCTCTTCGCGGCGTCGGAACTCATTGCCGAACCCGTCGCTGCCGTTGCTCCGCTGCAGATTATGAATGCATTGGAAACCGTGGTTGTCGAACAGCAAAATCGTTATCTTCCGCCCTTCCTGCAAGCTGGTGACCAGCTCCGAATGCATCATCAGGTAACTGCCATCGCCGACCAGCGCATAGACTTCACGGTCCGGCTCCGCGAGGGCCGCACCCAAGGCGCCGCTCACCTCGTACCCCATGCAGGAGAAGCCATACTCCATGTGGTACGTCTTCGGTTCGGAAGGTCTCCATAACCGGTGCAAGTCTCCCGGCAGACTGCCTGCCGCACAGACGATGACGGAAGATGGGGAGATGACCTCATTGATGACGCCAAGGGCTCTCGTCTGCGGCAAGCCGTCCGGATGCTCGGCAGCGTACAGCCGGTCCACCTCGCTGTCCCACTCTGCTTTCAAACTGGCAAGCTCGTTTTCTTCGTAACCCGCTTGATAGCCGTCCCTAGACAGCATCTGATGCAGCGCTTTCAACCCTTCCTTCGCATCGGCAATCAGCGCTTCGCCGCCGAGCTTGGCGCCGTCCGCACTGTTGACATTCAGGTTCAGGAACGATACGTCCTCCCTTTGAAACGCCCATTTGGAGGACGTTGTAAAGTCAGAATACCGGGTGCCAATGCCGATAATCAGATCAGCCTTCGCGGCGATGCGATTCGCCGCCAGCGAGCCCGTTACGCCCATGGCGCCGAGGTTCAGGGGGTGTTTCCAGGAAAGCGCACTTTTGCCGGCCTGCGTTTCAGCGACCGGGATGCCGAAAGCTTCCGCAAATACAGCCAGGTCCTTGGCAGCATCGCTGTAGTGCACGCCTCCTCCTGCAATGATGAGCGGACGCTTGCTGGCTGCAATCCGTGCCGCCGCACGCTTCAGTCCTTCCGCCGACGGCGGGCGGCGGTCGATGACGTGTACCGTTTTCTCAAACAGCGAATCCGGATATTCGTACGCCTCTGCCTGCACGTCCTGAGGCAGCGCCAGCGTAACCGCCCCTGTCTCCGCCGGATCGGTCAGCACGCGGATCGCCTGCCGGGCGGCCGCGATAAGCTGCTCCGGCCGGGAAATCCGGTCCCAATACCGGCTCACTGGCTTGAATGCATCTGCGGCCGACACGGTGTAATCCGACGGGGCCTCAATCTGCTGCAGCACCGGATCAGGCTGGCGGCAGGCAAAGTTGTCACCAGGCAGCAGGAGTACCGGGATGCGGTTCACCGTTGCCGTAGCTGCGGCGGTGACCATATTGAGCGCACCGGGTCCGATGGACGAGGTGCAGGCCCATATCTGCCGCCGGTTTTTTTGCTTTGCGTATGCCGTGGCGGTATGCACCATGCCCTGTTCGTTTTTGCCCTGAACATAAACCAGTTCTCCCGAGCTTCGTTCCAAGGCCTCGCCAAGACCGGTTACATTCCCGTGTCCGAATATCCCCATCACCCCGTGCACGAATTTCGTCTCCACTCCATCAACAGAAATATACTGTGCATCCAAAAACTTCAGCAGTGCTTGTGCCGTCGTTAATCGTGTCGTCGTCAACCGGTTCATCTCCTTTTCAGCTTTTCATCGTCGTTGCATCCTATGGATAAAACTTAATGTGAATTAAGCGCTTAACCTGTTGGATCGAGGCGCTTAACCATCTAAGAGTTAAGCGCTTTACAGAAAGTGTATGCCTTACTGGCCGCCCAGCATGCCTTTCAATTTTATGATACCCCCGCCAGCATCATGATGCCGGTCCCGTAATTGTCATTCGCCACCATGAGCAGATCCTGCTTGTAATAATCCCCGGTAAAGGAATAACGGGACCCGCTGCATACCCCGTGCACGCTCCCGCGGCGATCGTTAGCTTTACCGGTCAGCCCCTGCCATGCCCGAATGGCGATATCGGCGAACGCTGGAATCCAGAATTTTCAAAAAGGAAACGCTGTCATTTATTATCAGATTAATCATCTGCTCCAACTGATACAATCTGACGTTTATCACCAGCAGACCCTGGCTTCCAAAGGGGAGCGGCAAATTTTTGTACATGGAGACGACCTGCTTCGGTTCGTTCTCCCCCAGACCCGTCATGGAGCGTACGGCCGACGAACCCCGATAATCGTGCTCCTTCGCGGCGTGCTCGATAAAAGAACGGTCCGGAAACGATGAGAGGGAACTCTGTCCGCTGGTGGTCAGCACTGATTGATCCGAATGACAGTACAAATAGACTGATCAATCAAGTCGCTGTCCGTTTGCAGCACGCGAAGTCGTTTCACCAGGGAGTACATCAGATTCTGGTCGGATGACGGGGTACTGAACAGATAGCTTGAATATAGGGAACTTGCCTCCACTTCGTTCAGCACGTTCATCTCAATCGCATGGATGGAGCGGTCAAGGTCTTCCATAATAAATCTGGTGGATATACCGTTCACCTTGGCCGCCTCTTCGCGTGAGGCCTTGTTAAACATAATAAAAGAAAGAAACACGATAAGCGTAATGGTGATAAGGAAAATGGGGAAATAGGAAAGCAGCTTGCGATACCAGTTTTTCCAGGTTAAGCGTTTTACTTATGCTTGTGCTATATTGTAGCACGGCTTTGTCCCTCAATGGAAGAGCGGTGACTCCAAAGGAAGGACTCCTGAAAGGCATCTTTTACCTTACACCATGGTCATTCTGATTCGAGAAACCAACTCAGACGATGTTATTAGAGCAAGATTTTACGAATACTGTCCTCTCCATCTCTAACACTTGAATGCAATCGGTTTCTTCCTGCTTCATGCATCATTCGCACCGAAAAAGCAGGTACAGTCTATCATCTTCTCAACACGGTACTTAAAACAAAAAAGCCGCGAATCCGCGGCTTCATTTACCCAATATGTTTTCGTCCCCAACAACACCTGCATGAGCAGGCTACCGTCCAGCCAAGGCCAAAGTTGTATCAAAATGTCCTAAGGCTACTCACTCGTTCCCTTCAACCCTTCATGAACTCCGATATCAAGACTTTCCGTCCCGTCTTGGCACTCTCCAAGGCAGCCAGCACCATCGCCATGCTGTAGACGTTATCGCTGCAATCCGTCTCCGGCTTGATGCCTGCTTCGAGAGCATGAAACATATTTTCCAGGCAGCCGTGATGTCCGGTCCTCTCCATTTCGGGCAGCGTCCCTTCAATCCGTTCATACTTCCGGATAAAGTTTCCTGATTGATCCCCTTCCGCCACGATCTCCGCATAAATATCATCATGGCCGTCCCAGATCGCCGTTCCTTTCTCTCCCGTTACGCGCCATGCGGCTTCCCAGGAGGTTTGGGCTCCTTCGGCGCACCAGGAACCGCGGTAATTGAACACGGAGCCGTCCGACATTTCATAGATGCATATCGCCATCGCGTTACCGGCATACCAGGAACCCGGCGGGTTAAACTCCTGACAGTACACGGATACCGGATCGGCTCCGCTGATCATTCGGGCCTGATCGAAGGTGTGAATGGCCATGTCAAGCAGCAGGGGACTGTCCATCAGGTCCCGAAACCCGCCAAAATGGGCGCCAAGGAAAAAATCCGCCCCTATGAACCCGGGCTTTCCAATCACTCCACCTTCAATCAAATCCTTGTATGCCCGAATTCGCGGATCAAATCGGCGGTTTTGCATGACGGCATGGGTTCTGCCTGCCGACTCTGCGAGCCTCACGATATCCAGGCATTCCGTCATCGATTCCGCTAACGGTTTTTCGCTGAATACATGACACCCGTGCTTAAGCGCTGCTGTGCTAATCCCATAGTGGCTGGCGGGAATGGTCACATCAAATACGATATTCGCTTCGCTTGAAGTAAGGGCCTCCGTAATATTGGTGTATAGGGGACAAGAAAGTCCATGCCGATCGGCAAATGCCTTTGCAAATTTCTCCTGGATATCCACGAGGCCCACGATTTCAACGTCCTCTCGCCCTTTCGCATATTCCGCCCATGTATTCGCCATACTGCCGCATCCTGCTATCACAACTTTAAATGTCGTGGTCATGCTAACTCCCCCTGAATACGTCATAATGTTGTAAACCGCTTACAATTTCACATCCTAACCCGTTGTCATCATTCCAATATTGGCTTAATGTAAATGAAGCAACTTCATTATAATGGCGAAACTCAACAATTTCTCTATACAACCTTGTGCATTACCACTCTTATCTTGCGGTCCGAGGTGAATTCACATGTCCAATCCAAAAGAGCTTCATGAAAATACGAGACTAGACTATAAAGCCTATCCTGTGCAGGTATTTAATAACTTCTGCTCCCATGCCAAAACGAAAGACTGTATCCTGTATCTCCACTGGCATGAACACTTTGAGATTATTAGCATGCGCCAAGGGCACGCGGTATTCCATATTGATACAACTCCGTATGACGTAAAGGCTGGAGAAATAATCATCATTCCCGGCGGCAGCCTGCACGTGGGATATGCCCTTGAAGATGGCCACGTGCGATTTGATTGTGTCGTGGTGAATGCATCCCTCTTTAACGATTTCCTCCATGATCCGATTCATGTGCGTTATGTCGCTCCCTATATGGAAGGCCAGCTCCGTTTCCCAGTCAAGCCTGCCGAGAACCACCCTGCTGGCGCAGACTGCTATCCGCTGCTGGATGAAATCATTGAAGAGCTTGTTGCCCGCCGTCCGGCCTATGAGCTCATTGCCAAATCCAAGCTGTACACACTGTTCGTTCTGCTGGCACGTACATTCATGCCCTTACAGTTCACGGAGAAGTCGGCCGAGCCGTATTTTGCGAATCGGGATCGTTATAAAAAACTCATTCAGCACATCGAGAGCAACATCGGTGAGAAATTGTCGGTAGAGACCGCTGCTGCAGAGGTCGGTTTGAATCCGTTTCATTTTTGCAAAATGTTCAAGCGTTTAACAGGGCGCACATTCGTCGATTACGTCAACCTGACCCGGATGAATGAAGCGGAGAAGCTGCTTCGTGAACGGACGTTAACCATCACGGAGATTGCCGGCATCGTCGGCTGCAGCAACCCGAATTATTTTACTAAGCTGTACAAACAGTACAAGAGCATGACGCCTTCTCAGGCTAGGCAGTTATAGATCCGGGTTCCAGAACACTCCTTAACGAACGATCTGCGGCCATGACCTGTACGAAACGCCAGCTGAATCATAAGTATGGTGACGAATATGCAAAAAAAGACTCCACATGCAGCAGCTTTCGCTGAAGCAGAGTCTTTTTGTGAATTTTGGATCAAATCAGCGCCTCTAAGACCTAATATGCCTTAGGCACTTCCACCTTTCTGGTGTTCCCATCCTCATTCGTGAAATAGATATGAACCCCATGGTCCTGATCGTCCAGAAAATACGAGACGTATTTACTCTCTTGTGCCCTCATGGGAACCAGGAGGGTCGCGATGCGATGGCTTGCGGCTGATTTCGTTTCAGCATGCAGATGCCACTGATTATCCAGTCCATCGATTTCTTCGGGGTCGACATCGGTGAACTGATTATGCTGATTCAGCGACAAGTCGCCGGATGAGCAGTACACGAATCGCCCTTCCATTTCCGCTTTGCTGCCCATCACCCGAAACGTCTGCCCGGACAGCTTCATCCGGTTCAGGGTATGAAACAGCCACTCGATGCTGGCTGGCTTGGCAAGATCCACCGTATCCACGATGACAAAATAAGATTCGTCAAAAAAATAGATCTCGCGCACATACCGCTCCAGATAAGGGACATTCTCCCGATAGGCCTGCGTAGCGTTCATACGGGCGTACCCATAACCCGATGACGCATCAACTTGCTCGACCTTTCCGCTGGCTTCGATGCAAAGCACCTTATCTTTTCCCGCATACTGACCATGGCCATCAATGAGAATATTGTTCGTGGAACGCGTCTGCCTCCGCCAGTTCATATGCATCGTGCTTCCAAAAGCGATGTAATATCCACTTTCAATTGCGAGAGGTTCGCCATACGCGTGCAGCAAGAATCCGTTCTGGTCACCGTGACTGTGGCTCATGGAACCGTAACGGCTGCTCTTTGCAAGCAGCATAATATGCTCATCCGGATCATCCATGCGGTGATGCATCGCCACCCAGTCAATATCGCGGAACCATTTGACGGCTTGGATGGTTCCATCCTTCGCTTCCGAGACGTTATCTATAGAAAACGGAACGGTAACAGAAGGAGAAACAGCTTCCACCTGAGGGTAATCATGCCGATACAGCATATCGTCAAAGCGGAAATCCCACCAGCCGTAATTGTAAAACTTGGAGTCGGCGTCCGTATCCGCCTTAACTACTTGTTCATAATACCACTGATATAATCCATTCCCTGTAATGCCTGCAAACTGGCGAATATTGAAAGCCGTCTTCAGACTGACGGGTTCGCCGAGATAGGACTGGTCCCCGAAGCTGGCCCGGATCGTATCCGGACTGCTGCAGTAGAGTGGGAAATCGCCCGTGCGCCCAAAGAACGGCCGTTGATAGAAATCGATGGATACGTAGTTGCGAATGAGATTGAGCGCATCGATCACAAATGCCATGCCCGTTGTCCAATAGAGCGGCCCCTCGGCCCAGCCTCCATCTTCTCCGCCCCAAGGCGAATAGAGGCAGGCGTAGTATTCCAGCGTGTAATCCAGCCATGTCTGTGCCTCAGCCTCTTCATGAAGCATGGCAATACAGGCCGGGACAAGCACGGAGGACAACGAACGAACAGCATGGCTGTCATAAGGGACATGATGGATTTTCGAGCGCTCCATCACATGGAAGGCCACCTGCTTCGTACGTCGCAGAAGAGCTCCCCTGACGAGATCAATCTCCTCTGCGCTGAGGTAATCGTGGAGCCAGTCGTATCCCCATGCAAGTGCACCAACCATCCGAAACGCGGCTTCATCGTTATAATCTCTGGATGTTGTTCCCTCCGTATCCCACCGGGCCGCGTGGAGCAGCCAAGTCTTCGCTTTGGCTATTAAAACATCATCCTGCAAAATGACCCCTGCCACGCTTAAGTGCCGGATAACATACAACGTTTCTTGGCAATCCATGTACATTTTTCTCCACAGCTTGGCGACACGCTTATTGCCGGGATAACGTTCCGGTTCCGGAATTAACGGCTTATCCAGCCACGGAAGGACCGATTTCTCGTAAAAAGCGCGCCAGCCGCAGTAATTTTCATCCTTTCGGAGACCTTCCCGGAACGCCTCAATCCCCTGTTCGTCCAGCCACAACCGCGGATGACCGGTATGCGTGCGTTCGTACCTTTCCTCTCTGCCAGGCAGGGGAGTCTCGGGCAGCCCCTCCGGGACATGAAACATTCGGGATTGGCTCCAAGAAGAACGGTCATGGTCCAAGTCTGCCGTATCCTCCACTTGCTCCCCGGTCAGCAAGGCATATCGCCAATAATAAGTACCCGGCTCCAGAGGTTGCTCCGGCGTGTATAAGTTATAGGGAATCGGCGATATCGTTGTTGTCGCTTCAGTTTCATACGAGGGCGAGGTCGAAATTTGCAGCATATAACGGTCGTTATCCAGCTGTCCCGGCATCCAGGTGAAACGAGGAGGATTCTCAAGCAGCTTACTCTCTTCATCCGGTTGATATGGCACGGACAACAATCCGCTTTTCGGTTCAAACAAGGTTTTCATCGAGTACCCTCTCCTTCAACCCGTTGTTGGTCATCGTGAAGCTTCTCGCGGTCCTTCCATCGGACAGGCTGAGCCAATCCCCATCTCCCGACCGGTTCCATTCCAATGTGAGCGGCTCGGTGCCGGTACGGTAAACGGCAATGAAGCGGGCTTTCGAATCTAATCGGTGAAGCCGGATTCCTTCCATGAGGCGGCCGGGATCGTCAGCAAGCCCAGGTGACTCCACCTGTGAGCATTCCATACCCTCGAAGGCGATAAATGAGATTACCGCCAGTGGCCCTGATGCATTGGCAATGTGGAGATTGAATTGCAAGCCATCCTGGGACAAGACGCGGGTGCACCTCTCTTTTACATATGCGTATCCATCTTCGTTTCCAAGATCCGTTTTAACGCGGCCCTGATCAGCATTTTGAAGTCCGCTCAGCTGTCCCATGCCAACGTAATGGAACCACCAATCCACGACTGCCGGTTCATCCAATTCCACTTCAAACCAATCCAGCAGCCACTCTTCCGTCAATATCAAATGTCGGTCCAGAATGGCTTGATCGTAGGCCTCATCGGCCCGCACCCAAATATAGGAACGGTTTGAAGCGGATTCATACCGTATGCATTTGCCTTCTGCCGGATTCTGGGAACGGCCTCCTACCGAGACGGTATTGTGGCAGGCTGTATGGGGATACCAATCCTTCTTCAGGATCGAACCGTACGGTACGGTTCCACGGTCTGGTGAAAGAGGCTGGTTCCCGACATGAATCATCAGATTCAGTTTATCGAAGTGACCATGTGATCCTCCATGAGGGCCAAAATCGACTAACGCCTGAAGCCCATTCGAATGGTACGACTTCAACAGGGCGAGTCCACTGTGAGGAAGAAAGACGGTAGGAGTACACAGATCGGACAAGTCATTCTCGTTTCTGCCTTCGATGTCCCATGCTTCATTACCTTCAAGTTCATTACCTGCTTGGTTTGGATGTTCTGCATCGCCTGCTTCTTGGACTTCTCGTGTAACTCGTACTTCGATGATGTCCCCTACTTCCCATACTCCTCCCGCTGTCTCCCTATGAGAACCCTTCGTCTCAGAAGAAGCCACTCCGGATCTTCCATCCCAATGGCCCGTTCCGTATAACAGAGCTTCCAGCATGCCAACCCGGCCGGCTTCTCCATTCAGTTCACGATACACATTGTCTAGCAGTCGTTGATAGCTCTTGTCTCCAAATACGGATAAACCGATTTCCGCAATCTCGGCAATTTCTCGCGCATAAGGAGCCCTGCAATAAGGACCGTCGTGAAGTGCTGGCAGGAAGCCGTTTGGGTCTGCCAATCGAACCAGTACCGTCAGCATGCCCTGCATGGATTGGCCTTGCTCTCCTCTCAGGGAAAATAGCTCTTCACCAACCCGGCTCCCCATTTCCGCAGCAATCAGATAAGCACGGAGTACGAATACGTGGTAATAAATGCTGCCTTCGAATTCAAGCTGATCCGGCCTGACGGCAATGCTTAGATGATGCCGCAGGCCGCCTTCCTTCACGACCAGCTGCCGCAGCTTCTCCGTTTCGCCTTGTACCGCATAGATACTGAACAGCGCGGCAATCAGCCAGGCGGTATAGTTGTTCTCGGGATTTCCGCGCTCCCGGGTCAAAATATGATGATACTCTGTCATGCTGCTGTCGAGCATGTGCAAGAACCGGTTAATCTTCCGGCGATCAGCCTCGTCGAACGACACTTGCGCATCCTCCAGCAGCAGGTAGCCGCGAAGCAATGTCGTGGCCCAGATGGCCTCGGTCAAAGCCTGATGGAATGCCCGCCCTTTCAGCATCCAGGGCTGGGCATCAGGATGTACCGGGTATAGCGGAAATTGCTCCGCATAGCGGACAATCAACTTTTTTCCAAGATCGGCGTAAGCTTTCTCTCCGGTACCGGCATAGACGGCGGCAGATTGCAGGACGTATCGGGCCATGGCCTGATGCTTGAATACCAGCCACGCCCCCCTGTACGGTTCTCCTTCCACTTCGCAGCCATACGGACAACGAAAGGTGCTGCAGTCCGCCTCCAGCGGATCAAACACCAGTTCCGTGTGATGTTCGGGACACACGTATTGGTGCCACCAGCCGCCTGGATCAACGGGAACATCCAGCCTCCGGTCGATGACTTGATCGAGCTCGGCCTTCAGGATATCGATCGTTTGCACGCTCCAAGGATAGAATTTCGACTTCGCGTTGACCTTCATCCAATCCCTCATCGCATGAACATACCGCCGTTAATTTCGATCGTCTCCCCCGTTATATAAGAAGACAGCTCCGAGACGAGGAACAGCACAGAGCCGGCGACATCGTCCGGGATGCCCTCTCGGCCTAGCGGGATACCCTTGATCGTTGCTTTTCGCGCATCATCCGGGGTAAACGTCGCATGAAACGCCGTTTGCCCGATAAAGCCGGGGGATACGGCATTCACATTAATTCCGCTTGAAGCGAGCTCCTTCGCCAAGCCTTTGGTAAAGCTCAGGACGGCAGCCTTGCTCGCTGCATAAATGCTTGCGCCCGGTCCACCGCCATTGTGCGCCGCAACGGAAGTCATGTTCACGATACGGCCTTGACCGGCCGCTTTCATCCCCGAAATGACGGCTTTGCTCACGAATACCGTGCTTTTCATATTTACATCCATGACCTTGTCGTAGAGCTCCTCGGTCATTTCCGCATTCGCCAGACGCTCAACCAAATGCCCTGCATTATTAACCAGAATCGTAACCGGGCCGCCGAATGCCTTCTCTACTTCAGCTACGAGCGCCTCTGCCTGCTCCACATGCGTAACGTCTGCTTGAAATGCATGAGCCTCACCGCCAAAACCTCGAATCTCCGCTACGGCTTCTTCAGCGGCATCCTTGCTGCTCAGATAGTTTAGGGCTACCTTAGCCCCACTTCTTGCCAGCTTCAACGCAACTGCACGACCAATCCCTCCACTCGAACCTGTGACTAATGCGATGTTACCCGATAAGTTAATATGCATATTGATCCCTCCTGATTAGGTTTGCAGCTGTTTCAGTCTGCTTTCTTGTTCACGCACTCTTTCCATTCGCGGCATCGTCATGACGATGCTTGTGCCTTGATCCGGCGAACTATGAACCGTTATCCCGTACTCTTCGCCGTAAACCATCTGAATTCGCCGATGGACATTCACGATACCGATGCCACCCCTGCGCCGGGCATGCATCCCCTCTTCATCATCGACCAAGCGGTTTTCCTCGAGCCTTTTGCGCAGTTTATGAAGCTTATGGTCAGCTATGCCTGCCCCATTGTCCTCGACGATAACCAGCAAGTTGTCCTGTTCGATTCTCGTGTCGATCCGAATGTAATGCCATGCTTCGATCCCTTCCGGAAAAGCATGCTGAAAAATATTCTCGACAATCGGTTGTAAGGAGAGCCTGACCATCTTCTCCAATAGGAGCTCGGGCGGCGTCGCCACCTCGATCTCGAAATCGCGCCCGATCCGATGCTGTAAGATCATCATGTAATGCCGCACATGATTCAGCTCGTTGGCAATGGTGATTTCCTCTAGGTTGGTCTGAATGGAGTATCGAAGCATGAAAGCCATGGCCTCTACCATGTCTGAGATCTCGTCGGAATCCTGAACGATCGCGTAACAATTGATCGTTTCCAGCGTGTTGTACAGAAAATGCGGATTGATCTGTAATTGGAGCGCCTGGAACTCTGCCCGCTGGCGCTCCAGTTGGATGTCCTGCAGCTCCAGCTGCGTTTTCTGATTGTGGAGCTCCGTGTCGTATACCTGCTCGATCATATCTGACAAGCGGCTAACCATGAGATTGTAGCTATGGATCAATCCGCCGATCTCGTCCTCCCGCGGCTTCACATCGGTGATATGCGTCCAGTTTCCCTTCTCCGTCTGCCTCATCCCGTTCTTCAGATTGCGGATCGGGTTCACGATCGATTTGCCGAATCTGTAAGCCAGAACGAGCGCAATGATCAAAGTGACAACGCCTACGATAATGGTGGTGGAGCGAATGCCCGAAATCGGCGCCCGAAGCTCATCCAGCGGCATCATAATGACGAGGCTCCAGCCTGAATACTCGGATTGGCGCGAGATGATCATCGCTTTCTCGCCTAGCACCGGTTCAATGAAGCGATGATCACCCTTAGCGATAATGCGCTTCGGCAGGTCCGTGGTCGTGATTCCCTCCATATCCACGTGATCTGGGGCATAGACGACCTCGCCTTCGCGATCCAGGATGAAGAAGAAACCCTGCTCTCCGAGATCGACGCCATTCCATAAACCCGACAACTGATCTTCATTGAACTCCACCGCGAGCACGCCTTTAACGTCGTAGGAATCCATTCCCCGGATTTTGCGGGCAACCGTAATGACGTTGTCGCGATCCTGTTCCAGCAGGCTGGTCTTCAAGATGACGATCTCCCCGTTCCCCGGCGTCTTCTCCGTCAATTCACGAAGTCGGTCCGACGGATCGATCGACATGGCGGAGAAATTCTGATTCTGATCGAAAATCGACCGGCCATGGAACCCCAGTATGTACATCATATGGGTCTGGGTGGGGTATTGAATGAAGATCTTCTGAAAGACATCCTTTCGAATAAGATGGGTGAACCGGTAATGCTCGTAGCTGTCGCTGGGGTCCATATCCAAAAATCGCTTCACCGAATCCTGCAGCAAAATCGTATTGCTGATCCGCTCGAACATCTTCAGCTGATTATCCGTTTGCCTTGCGGCGTTCGTGATGACGGTGGTCATATACTTCTCGACCTGCTCGTCAATCGCTTCGGATGATTTCATATAGAAGAAAACGCCCACCGTCGTAAGCGAGAACATCACGACGATGAAAAAGTACAGGAAGATTTGACGGGATAGGCTCCTCCGCATCATTGTATCCCCAGCATCTCCCGGTATTCGGAAGGGGTGTATCCGGTGACCTTCTTAAAGGTTTTCGTAAAATGGGGATGATCCGCATACCCCACTTCGAACGAAATGTCCGTAATTTTATAATGCGGAATGGCAAGGAGTTTCTTCGCCTTCTCCATTCGTTTCTTGATCCGGTAATGGACAAAGGTCTCGTCCGTCATCTGTTTGAACAGCTGGCTGAAATACGACGGATTGAGTCCGAGCATATCGGCAACCTCATCCAGCGAGAGATCGCGGGACAAATTGCGCTCAATGTAGGCTTTTGCTTCCTCGACAGGCTCCTTGGCATTTCCTTTTCGCTTCTCGCGTATGAGCTTTACCGTCTGATCCACGGCTTGACGAAATCTCTCGAAATAATGATGGTTTCCTCCGGGTTCCGGCCCCGAAATGCCTGTCATACGCTCAAATGAATACACATCCCGACCGTTTAACTGCTTGATCAGTTTCGCATACAATTCATCCAGCAATTCCTGAAGCTGAATCGATTCGAGCCTGCGCTCGTTGCAGTAATCCTCGATTTCTTGCAGCTTGTTCTGGATATCGTTCATTTGTAAATGCCATACGGCCAGTTCCAGCTGCTCGAGCCAATCCTCCAGCTTGGAGAGCGGAAAATAAAACCGCTGCTTCTCCTGCATGGACTTTCGATCCGCCATCAATTTATTCATGGTGTTATGTACCACCGATTTGGTCACGGGCTTGAGCAGATATTCTTTAACCCCATACGACATGCATTTCTGGGCGTATTCGAAATCGCCGTAACCGGAAATGACGACCACCGTGATATCGCCGTATTTTTCATAAAGCTGCTTGCTTAGCTCCAAGCCGTCCATCTTTGGCATTTTAATATCTGTAAAGATGAAATCCGGTCGTGTCGTCTGGATCGCTTCCAATGCTTCCATGCCGTTTCCGGCCGTTGCCGCTTGAATCATGGCCGGATCCGTCTGCGTGATCAGTTTCGCCAAGCCCATCCTTATCATAGGTTCATCATCAACGACCAGAATGCGGTACATCACCCATTCCCCTTTCAAAACAGCGAGAGTAGTTTAGCTTTAGCAAGATACTCCTCTGCTTAGACAAGCAGAGGAGTCATTCTTCAACACTATACTAAAACATGCTCTGCTTATTCGAAAGCGTTTTCTTTTTCGTTATATCGTTTCGTGGCTTCCTCAATAATCTCGCTGCCGCCTTTGGACAGATATTCCTCGAGCACCTTGCCATAGTTATCGATAGGCTCCCTGCCGTATACCATGCGGAGCACATGCTCTAGAATCAGCGGCGGCAGTTCATCCGATTTCGGATTCAGCTCCGGATATTTCACCATCGCCTCCAGACGCGGATCGAATTCAATGCCGCGGCGGCCCTCTTTCGTAAGCATATTATCAAAAGCATTAATCAGCTCTTTGCCGGAATCTGACAACTCGGATACGCGTTTGTTGTAGGTCGTGTCCTGCACCAGCCACAGCCAGTAGTTCAAATAACGCATTTTATCCGCTCCTGCCGTGTCCGTTGGAACCTCGAAGACCGGCTTGCCGTCGGTTACCTTATAATCCTCGCCTTCAAGGCCGAAGCTGAAGAACAATTCCGCATCTTCACTGACCATCCAGTTGAAGAACTTCACGATATCCTCCGCTTTATCCTTTGCCTTCGCGTTGATGAAGAAGGAACGCGTTACCGGATTGTAATGGGCATATCCCCCTTTACCGTCAGGTCCTACAGGCGAAGGAATCAGCGCCACTTTCGCGTCCGGCACATTCTCCTTCAACTGGGTGCCCCAGATCGGGAGCTCATTGGCATTCATGGACCACATGCCCGCTTTGCCGCTCGTGACGATGGATTTGAAATCCGCGCTTTCAATGGTCGCGAATTCCTTGCTGATCAATCCTTCCTCGTGCATCGTCTTATATATCTGAATCGCCTGCTTCATATTTTCTTCGTCAAAGAAGGTTGGCTTTACCTTCCCGTCCGGGAACACCTTGAATTGGTTCAGGTAACCCAGCACGTCATACGCACCGAAGAAGGTGTCCGCATATTTGAAATTCTGACGTCCGGCATAAGGCTGCTCCACCCCGGCTTCCTTGAACGCGCGCAGCACATCCATCGTCTCTTCCACCGTTGTCGGGATCTCCTTGCCTACCTTCTCCAGCAGGTCGGTCCGAATCCATGTGGCCCGTCTCGACGGATTGGACAAGATTTCGGGAATTCCGTAAATATTGCCCGTCTTGGAATCCGTCATCCGCTTCCAGGCTTCCTCCGGGATAAACTTGAGCAGGTCCTGCCCATGCTCCTGCAGGAGATCGTTCAGCGGGAGAAAGACTCCGTTCTCCACGGCACCCGCCAGCTCGGGACCGCTGATTCCGCCAGTGCCCTGCACCACATCCGGAATGTCATTCGTTGCGAACATCTGCACCATTTTATCCTGATATTCGTTATGCGGAATCAGACGGATATCCAGGTCCGTATTTGTCATTTTCTCTAGCTCCAGCACGTACTTATCCTTGTTGATATCCGGATTCTTCTCAACGTAGGATACGTTAAGCGTCCGCATCGAAATGGAAAATTTCGTGGCTCCCGCTTCATTCCCGCCTTGGTCGTCTCCGCCGGCATTGGCTCCCCCGCCTCCGCCATTGTTGCCCGAACAGCCAACGAGCATGGCCAGTACGAGACCTGACGTAAGCGCACGTGTCCAGCTTTTTCTCATGAATACCCCTCTTTTCAAGCTAATATAGTCGCTTATAATAGCGCTTTCAAACTTAATATCAGTATAGAGAGCCGTCTGGGCGGGAACAAGGAATGTCTTTGGCTCGGTTTGTCGTTTTTTTAGGGTTATTCTTTGATCGACCCGATCATCATCCCGTGAATGAAGAAGCGCTGCAGAAACGGATACAACAGAATGATGGGCAAGGTGGCTACCAGAATTACCGCCATCTGAATGCCCTGCACGGACTGGGAGCTTGCTTCGAATGCCATATTGCCCGTATCGGTCAGGCCCTCGTTCACCAGAAGCTCCCTCAATTTTACCTGGAGCGGATACTTGGCGCGATCATTGATGTAGTAGAGGGCGTCCATGTATTTGTTCCAATTGGTTACGGAGTAGAATATCCCTACCGTCGCCAGCGCCGGTTTCGATAACGGAAGCACGATGCTCCACAGGGTACGGACCTCGCTGCATCCGTCGATTCGGGACGAATCGATCAGTTCGCTTGGAATTTGGGTGAAGAAGGTTCGAAGCACAAACAGATTGAATGCGCTGATCGCCGATGGCAGCATCAAAGACCACAGCGTGTTGACGAGATTCAGCTCGCGCATCAGAATGAATTGCGGAATCAGCGGTGCCGTGAATATCATGGTCATCAGGATGATAATCATGATTGTTTTTCTGCCGACGTATTCGGGCCTGGAGAGCGGATACGCCAGCGAAGCGGTTGCTGCCAGATTGATGAAGGTTCCGAATAGCGTAATATAGACGCTGATCCCGAATGCCCTCCAGATGGAAATATCGTTGAATACATGCTTATAGTAGGCAAAGGTAAATTCCACCGGCCAGAACATCACTTCTCCGCGATCGATAGCGCCTGGGCTGCTGAACGACTGGGCAATGACGTTGAGAAAAGGGAGCAGCATGGTGAGTGCAAGAAAGGTAAGGATGATATAGTTCAATACAAGAAACAGTTTTCTGCCCGCACTGTCATATTTCACGTTGGTGGTCACTCCCCTCTAATACAGCGACTCGCCGGTCGCTTTCTTGCTGATGGTGTTTGCAATGGAAATCAGGAACAAGCCAACAACGGATTTGAACACCCCGATGGCGGTGGCATAGCTGTACTGCAGCTGCTGCAAGCCCGCTTTGTAAATGTACGTGTCCAAAATTTCGCTGGACTGGATGTTGAGCGGGTTCTGAAACACGAATACGCGTTCAAACCCGTAATCCATGAAGTCCCCGATCTTGAGCAGGAACAGGATCGTGATCACGGGAAGCAGCGCTGGCAGGGTAATGCTGAGGGTCTGGCGCCATCTTCCCGCTCCATCAATTTCGGAGGCTTCGTAGAGATCCGGATTTATGCCTGCGAGCGCCGCCAGATAAATGATGGTCCCCCATCCGACATCTCTCCATAATCCGGAGCCCACCAATACCGTTCGAATGTAGGAATCTTCACCAAGGAAATAAATCGGCTCTATGCCGAACCAGCCGAGTATCACGTTCACGATCCCCGATGATGGGGACAGGATACCCACAAAGATACCGCTTACAATAACCCATGACAGAAAATGTGGCGCATAGAATATTGTCTGGACAATTTTCTTGTACACGACCTGACGAACCTCATTGAGCAATAAAGCCAGAACAATGGGGGCGGTAAAAGCAAACAGAATGTCATATGTACCCAGCAGAAGCGTATTACGCAGAATTTTCAAAAAATCATAGTGCTGGAACATGCGCCCAAAGTGCTCAAGACCCACCCAGGGACTTCCCGTTACGCCCGCAAACAAATTGTAGTTCTGGAATGCGATCACGGAGCCCATTAACGGAACATATTTGAATAATCCGAAGAACAGCAGTCCCGGCAGCGATATGAAGTACAGCGCCCTGTATTTCCACATGAAGCCAAGTAATCTTCTCCCTTTATCGAGCTTTCCCACCAGATTCGGGCTTACCGCTGCTTTGCTTGGCTCGGCCATCTGTCATCACCTCTTGTTTCTCAAATTGGCCGGTGCGTTGTCATCTATCGGAATTTCGTCAAACCGGATGCTGATAAATTCAGGCTCCCGGTCAATGATCCGCGACAGCTCCTTTGTAAAAACATCAACGATTTCGTTTTTCTGCTCATCCGTGCGTCCTTCGTACATTTTAATCGTAATTTGCGGCATCGGCTTATCGCCTCCTTAGGTAATGGATATGATGAATATCCTTATCCTATAAGTTTTCATGACCGGGCAGCAATGGAGGAAGATCGGTTCCTTTGTGTTTTTTTTAGGTGGTTCGAAAGGCTTGTGTTTTTTTAAGATCGGCTTGTTATTTCAATAGTTCTTAAGCGGTTGGTATAGAATTCCGAAGCGTTCTGTGGAACAATGGTTCAAAGCAGATGCCAACTCGGGCCGCTCGATGCCATCAGTTATGGGAGGTTAGCGATGAACGGACAAGTTAAGGAAGAGGTAACAACCTATGGGTCGTTATGGGGGAAACTGGAAAAGAAAGTAATGCGTATGACGGGACAGCTACAAGACAAAGTTCCCCATGCGACAAAGAACGGGATCTATGATTCCACCCGGATCGATTGGTGGACCTCCGGTTTTTGGCCGGGAATGCTCTGGATCATGTATGATATGACCAAGGAGCCGCAGTATAAGGAATGGGCTTGGGAATGGGATGTTCGACTTGAACAAGCGCTGATCGGGGACAGTAATTTTCATCACGATGTCGGCTTTCAATTTCTGCCGACAGCCGTCATCAAATATAAACTGACCGGCGATCCGGATGCCCGGCGGAGAGGATTGTTGGCCGCTACATTGCTGGCTGGGAGGTATAACCCGGTCGGGAAATTCATACGTGCTTGGAATCAGGTGAAACCAACCTCATGGAATCATGGGAATGAAGGCTGGTCCATTATCGACTCCACCATGAACCTCTCCCTTCTATTCTGGGCTTCCGAGGAGAGTGGCGACCCGAGATTCGCTCATATCGCCAGAGAGCAAGCCAATACGGTTGCCGAGTTTTTCATAAGACCGGACGGCTCCGTTCGGCACATCTGCCGATTTGATCCGTTGACGGGAGAATATCTGGAGTCGCTGGGAGGACAAGGCTATGGACCGGAATCTGCATGGAGCCGTGGAGCGGCATGGGCATTGCATGGCATGGCTAATACCTATCGTTATACCCGCGATATACGGTATCTTGAAGCCGCCAAGCGGGTTGCCCATTTCTTCATAGCTTCCCTTGAGGAGGATTCCATACCCCGCTGGGATTTCCGTGCGGAGCGCAAGGAGATGGGACCATCCGATCGTGAAGAGACGGAATCGACCCCGATGACTTCCGAACCACGGGATACGTCAGCAGCATCCTGCGCTGCTTCCGGTCTACTTGAAATCGCGGACTTGGTGCCTTTAACCGAAAGCGCTCTGTACCGCCAAAGTGCCCTGCGTATCATCGACTCCTTGACGGCCCATTACGCCGAATGGGATGACCCCGCGTATGAAGGCATCCTGAAGGAAGCCACGGGACATCTGCCTGCAGGACAAAATATAAATGTCTCGCTTATCTATGGCGATTACTATTATGTTGAGAGCGCAGCCAAGTTAATGGGATGGAAAAACCGGATCTTCTGATCCGGTTTTTTGCATGTCCATTCATCTATTCTTCTTTCGGAATCCGGATATAGAAGCAGCTCCCGCCGGCAATCTCATCTCCGCTTTCGGCCCACACTTGACCGCCATGAGCGGAAACCAGCTGCTTGACGATAGCCAGCCCCATCCCGCTTCCGCCGCTTAACCGATTCCTTGACTTATCGCCCCGATACAGCCTTTCGAAAATATACGGCAGATCGGAGGAAGAAATCCCCTGACCTGAATCTCTGATTCGAATCAGGGCATTTGCCCCTTCGTCCACGAGCTCGGCTTGTACCGTTCCGCCAGCTGGCGTGTAGTGTAAGGCATTACTTAACATATTGATTAGAACCTGGAGCATCCGGTCGGCATCCACCTCGGCTAGGATCGGCGAACCGCTGACATATTGCAGGTCCACCTTTTTTTCTTGATACATTGCTGCCGCCAAGGTGATGGCCCTCTCCATAATTTGACCAAGCTCCTGCTTGGATCGGGATAGTTGAAACTCCGGCGATTCCATATCGTGCAAATCCTCGAGCTCCGTGACAAGCTGAATCAATCGATCAATCTCTTTCAGGCACGTTTGAAACCGATCTGCGGTCGGCTCCCATATGCCATCCTCAAGTGCACGGGTGTGACTCTTTAATGTGGTTAACGGCGTTCGCAGTTCATGTGCGATATCTTGGGTCATATTCCTGCGAAGCAACTCCTGCTTCTGTAACTGCACAGCCAGCTCGTTCAGCGAAGAGCCAAGTCCCGCGATTTCATCGTACCCTTTGGTTGTCACACGGATGTCCCACTTCCCCCGCGTCATCATTTCAGCCGCTCGCTTCATCTGGACGAGGGGGGCCGATATTCTCCTTGCAACATATATGCCTATTACGGAAGCAATCGCAATGGATAAGAGACATGTCAAAATGATGGATTGCATCTGCGCCTGCTCCAAATGATAATTCAGCTCAGCCATTCCATCATGCACGGATGATTGCTGCTGGAACATGGCTATATGATAATGGTTGGTCACAATATTGATCACGGTAAACATGATCAGAATCCCTGCCGTGATACTGATGATGATGGCGGCAAGCCTCAGGTCCAGCCGATGCTTCAAGCCCCATCACCTCCAAAGCGGTATCCGAATCCGTAAACGGTAATGATATACTTGGGCTGCTTAGGATCGGATTCAATCTTTTGCCTCAGATTCTTGATATGCTGATCAATAATGCGGATGTCGCCGATAAAGTCATAGCCTAACACGCGATCAACCAATTCTTCGCGCGAGAAATTGCGCTGGGGGTACTTGGCCAACAGAAGCAGCAGTTTGTATTCGCTTGGCGTCAAGTTTACGACCTGTCCATGGCAGGTAACTTCGTGTTTCATCGAATGAATGGCCAGCGCGCCTTGGTGATATACAATAACGTCCGCCAGCAGCTTGCTGTCATCTCCCCGTCTCAAGACGGCCTTGACTCTTGCCACAACTTCCCGAGGATCGAACGGCTTCACGATATAATCATCGGCCCCGATGGCAAACCCGCCAATCCGGCTGCTCTGGGCCACCTTAGCCGTTAACATGATAATGGGTACCGAGCTGAACGTACGAATTTCCTGACATATCCGCTCACCATCCATATCCGGAAGCATGAGGTCCAGTATGACAAGATCGACGGATTGCTCTCGCAGGAAATCGAACGCTTCGGCACCGTTGGCCGCTTCCAGCGTCAGATAATGTTCTTTGTTCAGGTAAGATACAAGAACTTCTCGAATATTCGGTTCATCATCCACGATTAATATGGTCTTCATCTGGTTTCTCCTTATTGAATCCTTCGTCAGTACAAATCAACTTTAACATAAGACCTCATTGTAACTGAAACTTGTGAAGATTCAATGAGGATGAACCAAGAAGCCCATAACATTCATGGGTGTTGCTGTTATTGCGTTGAAGTTCGTGTCATAACATGGCCGCTGTGATTTGGGTCTTCAGATAAGAGACGCTTTGCGGCACCTGACGTTCATGCAGGCCATGAAGAATAAGCGGACCCCTGACATGATAAGCGTGCAGCAATTTCATGTAAGCTTTATAATCCAGTTCACCGGTTCCTGCAGCCGTATAATGGAGTCCGTTTACGGTCGAATAATCCTTGGCATGTGCAATAATGACATGTTCGCTGAGCAGTGACAGCGCTTGATCGATAACTTCTGCCAGGGGTCTCCTCTCCGTCGGACTGAACAAGTTCGCTGCATCCAGAACGACCTTTAACCGGGGAGAATCCATCGTATCCAGCAGCCGTCTGGCTTTGACCGCATCGCTGATCACATTGGCCGGCTCAGGTTCAATAGCCAGTTCCAGCTCGAACTCCTCTGCCATATTCACTAATTCACGCAGGGTCGTTAGCAGGTCATCCCATGCTTCCGATGATTCGTTGTCCGGATGTGCCCTCCACATATTGTCCTTATCCCTTGTGCCTGTGCACAGGGTAATGACGGACGTCCCCATTGAATGGCACATCGCTGCCAAATGGCGAAACCGGCGAATGTCATGCTGGCGTAACCCCTGATCCGGGTGAATCATATTGAAAGTTCCGGATACTGCGGCTATATGTAGATGCCGTTTCTCACATTCTTCTCTTATATGCACCGCGGTTTCCAGATCGATCTCGTCCGGCAGTGATGGGAGACCCGCGCAGGTAAGATTGAATTGAATCACACTCAGTCCGTTTGCTTTCACTGCGTCCAAATTCCCCTCCAATGTAGGTCGTTCAAACGTCTTGGAGAAGATGCCCAGCCTCATGCCTCATACACCTCCCGTTACATCAGCCAGCTTCACCGTATTCCCGCTCTCCACCGATCGTGCAATTGCCGCCATGGCACGCATGGCTGCCACTCCATCCTCTAGATTGGCCCCTCGCATGGGTGCCTGCTCCATAATCGTATCCGCAAAGGCTTCAACCTGCAGCTTGAAGAAATGCGCATCTTCCCCGAGCGGACGATGATAACAACCGTCGCGTGAGGAGAATACCTCGACGTCGCTGGACTTAAAAAGCCAAGGATTATAGGTCTTGCCAATAACGCTTCCGTGTTCGCCGTAGATCTGAAAGCCCTCATGCCAGTCCATCCGCACGGCAACCGTTAGATCCAGATGTCCTACAGCGCCCGAGGCATACTGCACCGTGACAAACCAGTTATACGCTCCGAACTTTTGCGTGTTCCAGGCTGTAACGCTATTCATCTCTCCACCTAAAAATCGAGCCGTATCCACCAGATGGCTGCCATGTGTTAGCATGAAGTAACGCAGCTTATCCAGCTTGGGATTGCCTTCCGGCCTTAAGGCATTCGGACTAAGCTGCACCATGGGCTTCACGTTCTCGGTGACCGTATACCGGTAGGTTGAGTCGCAGTACCATGCTTTCAACGCCAGCATCTCACCCATTTCTTGATCAATAAACTGCTTGGCATAAGCAATGCCCGGGTCAAAGCGCTTCATATTGCCGATTTGGACAATACATCCAGAATGCCGCGCCTTCCGCTGCAATTCCTCACACTCTTCTACGGTGACGCCAAGAGGCTTCTCCACTAGAACATGTTTTCCTGCTTCGATGGCTTTAAGAGCGGCTTGCACGTGAAATTGATCCGCGATGCCAATGATGACAGCCTCCACCCCAGGATCGGCGAGCATTTTATCATAATCATTGTAGATCTTGGTTGGCTGGTGGATTTCGGCCATGCGGTTGAGCAGATCCTCAGCGACATCGCATATCACGTATAGCCTGGCATTGCGCGCTCTCCGGCAAGCCTCGAAATGTCCGTACTGCGATATGGGGCCGCAGCCCAGCACGCCGATATTTAAAACCTTCTTATCCATGATCATAACAGCACCTCCTGTAATGGATGATTATAAGAAAAACGTCTATCGACGTACTTTCTCGGAAGACAGACCGCGGTTAGAGGAAGTTTTTCTTGCGATATCGGAAGGCCCAAGCCTCGAAGTTTATACTTCCTGATATCTAAAGAAAAACGTCTATCGACGTACTTTCTCGGAAGACAGACCGCAGTTAGAGGAAGTTTTTCTTGCGATATCAGGAAGGCCCAAGCCTCGAAGTTTATACTTCCTGATATCTAAAGAAAAACGTCTATCGACGTACTTTCTCGGAAGACAGACCGCGGTTAGAGGAAGTTTTTCTTGCGATATCAGGAAAGCCCAAGCCTCGAAGTTTATACTTCCTGATATCTAAAGAAAAACGTCTATCGACGTACTTTCTCGGAAGACAGACCGCGGTTAGAGGAAGTTTTTCTTGCGATATCAGGAAGGCCCGTGCTTCGGAGTTTATACTTTTGATATCTAAAGAAAAACGTCTATCGACGTACTTTCTCGGAAGACAGACCGCGGTTAGAGGAAGTTTTTCTTGCGATATCAGGAAGGCCCGTGCTTCGAAGTTTATACTTCCTGATATCTAAAGAAAAACGTCTATCGACGTACTTTCTCAGAAGACAGACCGCGGGTATAGGATGTTTTTCTTGCGATATCAGGAAGGCCCAAGCCTCGAAGTTTATACTTCCTGATATCTGTACAAAAGCCGCGGGATATATTCCAGCGGCTTCTTTTCCTTTTATTTTTTGGCCATATATTTGCGAATATCAAATGCGACCGCTGCCACAATAATAAGCCCTTTAATGATCAATTGCCAGTATGGGCTGACACCGATAAAGGTTAATCCGTAATTGATGACGCCGAAGATAAGAACCCCGGCCATCACACCTGGCACCGTACCGATGCCTCCCGCAGTGGATACCCCGCCAACCACGCATGCGGCAATCGCATCCAGTTCATACATGTTGCCGTAGTTATTCGTCGCACCGCCGGTTCTCGCAGCCTCCAGCACACCGGCGATGCCGTACAACGCACCTGAAATAGCGTAGATCGCTATGAGATTACGAGCTACATTAATCCCCGATACATGCGCCGCTTGCACGTTGCCGCCGATCGCATACATATTTTTGCCGAGCCGGGTTTTGTTGAATATCACCCAGCAGACGAATGCAACAAAGACGGCGATAATGACGATGTAGGGGAGAGAATATCCGCCGCCGAAATCGATGTAGCCGCTGCCCCACACGGTAAAGTCCGGTCTCAAGCCGCCAATCGGCTGGGATTGGTTCGGCTCCATATCAAAATAGATGGAATTGACGCCGTAAATGCCGACCATCGTACCGAGCGTCGCTATGAATGGCGGCACATGCAGTTTAGCCACAATGAAACCATTGATTAAACCAACGATAAGCCCCGCCAATATACCGATAAGGATCGGCAATACAACCGATACTTGGGGCAGGTCCGGGAAGAAGCGGTTTGCGTATACATCCGTTTGCAGCATGGAAGCCGATACGACCGCCGTTAAACCGACAACGCGTCCTGCGGAGAGATCAACCCCGCCGGTGATCAGAATAAATGCCGCGCCAAGCGCGATAATTAATCGGGTGGAGGATTGCTGCAAAATATCCCGCAGCGTGGAGAAGGCCAGAAAGTTTGGATCTGCGACGGCAATCCCGATAACAAGCAATATCAATACAACGAATATGGCGCGCTGCGCCAAATAATCTTTCACCTTACCGATGGTTTGCGTATTCATCGACTTCCCCTCCCGAATCAGCTGACCGCTGCTGTGCGGCAAGCCGCATGATTTCCTCTTCGCTTGCTTCCTGCCCTGCGAGTATTCCCGTCAGCCGCCCTTCGCTCATCACCATGATTCGGTCGGACATTCCGAGCAGCTCGGGCATTTCGGAGGAAATCATAATAATGCTCTTTCCTTGCTTGGCTAACTCTGTAATGATCGAATAAATCTCGAACTTGGCGCCGACATCGATTCCACGGGTCGGTTCATCCAGCAGAAGGATTTCAGGCTCGGTCAGAAGCCATCTCGCCAGCAGCACCTTCTGCTGGTTGCCGCCCGACAGGTTCCGAATCTGGGTATGGACTGAGGGAGTTTTGGTTCTCAGCTGCTCCACGTTCGTTCGCGCATCCTCGATTCCTCTGCGTTCATTTAACAGGAACGCCCAATTCTGATACCTTTGAAGATTGGCAATGACGGTATTCTCATAGACCGAGAGAACCGGAAATATGCCGGTAACTCTGCGCTCTTCCGTCAGCAGCGCCATATTATTTTTCTTGGCATCCGAGGGTGATTTGATCTTTACTGGCTTCCCGTTTATCGATATGGTTCCGGAAGCTACTGGACGAAGCCCGAATATAGCTTCAACCAATTCCGTTCGCTGTGCGCCGACAAGGCCGCCAACGCCCAGAATCTCTCCCCGTCTTAGCTCGAAGGACACATTCTGAAACGATTTCGGATTCGTGGAGCTTAATTGGTGGACCTGCATTCGGGTTTCGCCGGGAACGTTGGTCCGTTCCGGATAGCGCTCCGTCAGGTCCCGCCCCACCATGCGGGTGATAATCAAATCGGTTGTCAGCTCGCCGGCTTGCCAGGTGCCCACATACTTCCCATCGCGCATGATCGTCACGTCATCGGATATGCGCAAAATCTCTTCCATTTTGTGCGAGATGTAGACGATGGACACGCCTTGAGAACGCAGCCTGTTCATCATGCTGAACAGATGCTCCACTTCATTGCCTGTCAGCGAGGAGGTCGGTTCGTCCATGACAATGACCTTGGAGCGATAGGATACCGCTTTGACGATTTCCAGCGATTGGATTTTGGATACGGAGAGCGCACCTGTTCTTGCCCTGGGATCCATATCGATATCGAGCTCGCGGAACAGACGGAGCGTATCTTCTGCCATCTGTTTCTCATTCACGAATTTCAAAGGCCAGAAGCCCGTCACCGGAAATCTTCCCAGCCATATATTCTCCATCACGTTGCGGTGCGGCACGGGATGAAGTTCCTGATGGATCATGGAAATTCCGTGATTCAGTGCATCCTTGGAGCTGTTGATGGTTACCTTGCTGCCGTTCAAATAAATATCGCCTTCATCAGGCTTGTATATGCCGAACAAACATTTCATCAACGTTGATTTACCTGCCCCGTTCTCGCCCATAAGAGCATGCACGGTGCCTGGTCTCACCTTGAATGTTACGTCGTTTAGCGCCTGAACGCCGGGAAACGCCTTCGATATATTCCGCATCTCCAGCACATACGGTTCCGTCACCTTCGGGATACCTCCTTCGCTAGCCGGGATCGAAAAAAGCCGAATATAAAGGGACAACGCTTCGATTAGCCGCTGCCCCTTCCTATAACCCTGCTATTATTTCGCGTCGGCGATATTGTCCTTCGTTATTTTTTTGTAAGCGATCCATACGTATTTGCCGTCGGTAATATCAAATCCGGTGTTGTCCTTGTTCGGCGTTTCCCCTTTGGATAGTGCTGCGGCAATCGCAACAGATGCTTTGCCCTGGCTCTTGGCATCATTAAGCACGGTGCCGAGAAGCGTGCCATCTTCCAGCGCCTGAATAGCCGGAGCTGTCGCATCTACGCCTACGACCGGCATATATTTGTCGCCGCTGAAGTAACCTGCTGCTTTCAATGCCTCAATAGCGCCGAGCGCCATATCGTCATTGTTGGCCAGAACCGCTTCAATCTTGTCGCCATGGGATGCAAGGAAGGCTTGCATCTTTTCCTGTCCTTTCACGCGGTCCCACATGGCGGTATCCACCGCTAGCGCTTCGACTTCTATCCCCGCATCTTGAATCGCCTGTACGGAGAATTTGGTCCTCAGCTCGGCATCCTGATGACCCGGCTCACCCTGCAGCAAGACATACTGCAGCTTACCATCCCCGTTCTTGTCCGCCTTCGGATTGGCCTTCCAATAATCGACAATAAGCTGACCCGAAATCGTTCCGGATTCCTCCGCTTTTGCCCCTACGTAATACACCTTATCCCATTTGTTCATGTCTTCCGCGATCGGCTCCCGATTCAAGAAGACCACTGGTGTATTCGCAGTTTTAGCCTTATCGATAATGACACCGGCCGCCGTCCGATCCACCGGGTTGATAATCATGGAGCTGTATTTCTTTGAAATAAACAGATCGATTTTCTCATTTTGAGTTGGCTGCGCATTTTGGCTATCCACGATATCCAGTTTGGCTACGCCATTCGCTGCATCGGACATCGCATTCCGAACGCCTGTCATGAACGTGTCGTCAAACTTATAAATCGCCACCCCGACTTGAGGGGTGCTGCCACCCGCCGCTTCACTTCCCTTGCTATCGCTGCCGGTTGAACTGCTCCCGCCGTTATTGCATGCCGCCGTGGTCAGCATCATGCCAGCCATAAGGATTATCAGCCATTTCTTCTTCACCTGGGTTGACCTCCCTTTTTTCATTCGAATTTTCAGTGACGGGTACGGCATTTATATGCCATATCTCACTGTCTACCGCCATTATGCCGCAATGCTCCTGACATTCGAATTCAAAATCCTCCTGCTTTCTAGCAAAATTCTCATCACTTTACTTCTAAGCATCGCATCTTCTTTACTTCACAAATGGAAATAGCACCTTCTGATTATCCATCCAGAACATGTTGTCGGCATCAATTACCTTGGTCTCAAGCACAATCGGCTTGTCATATTTCGAACCATCTAAGACCTTCACGGCCTGTTCTACTCCCAGATAACCCGTGCTGAACCCGTTCTGCACAACGAGCTTATGAAGGATGCCATCCTGCAGAAGCTGAAGCTGCTCCAGATCACTTCCGAAGGTGACAATCTTGATCTTCCCCTGAACTTTCCTTCTCGCGACTTCTTTGGCCGCTCCCAAGGAAGCCTGAATATCAAGTGCCAGAATCCCGTCGACCGATTCCCGGTCCAGCAGCTGCTTGGCTGCCTGCCAGCATGCATCTTCACGTTTGCCGCACGCAGCTCCGTCCGCGATTTGAATCCCGCTCATTTCCGACAGTACACTTTTGGCGCCCTCTTCGCGGGCCATTAGGTCGGGATCCTCCCTGTCGGATCGAAGTATGGCGATAACACCCCGACCTTCAAGTAAGTCAGCCAACTGCTCACCCGCCTTGCGTCCGGCGACCTCATTATTGATTGCAATGGCGGACAGGACACCTGTGGTCATTCGCTCATCATTCAAAGCAATGACGGGGACATCAGCCGCTGATGCCTGATCCCCTAATTTCTGCAGTACGGCTTCGGATGCCGGATCAATCAAAATCGCGGAGGAGCCTTTCTCCAGCACCTTCAATGCAGCTTGCAGTTGCTCCGCTTCATCGTCACTTGGCTCCAGCGGGATATAATCGAGCACCAATCCGTTTTCCTTGGCAGCCGCCTCGGCGCCTAATCGGATGGCATCCCCCTGCTCTTCGGCGTGTATGGGAGCCACGAGGGCAATATGCCGGAGTTCGGTTTCATTCTCATCCATGGTTGCGCCTGATGCACACGATGTTAATAGGAACGAGGTTAGGATAAGCACTACGAGACAGCCCTTAGGTACAACCGGTATCCGTACCACATGATGAATTCTAATCATTCTCCCGCCCCTCCCCCTTGTCGTGAATGACCGGAATCCGTATGCGAACGGTAGTGCCCACTTCGAGCTCGCTCTCAAATTCCAGACCGTAACGATGCCCATAATACAATTGGATGCGGTCATGAACATTTCGAACGGCCACACCAGAGCCTGCCGTATTGATAAATGGAGCCGGATTTTGACGTAGCGCTTCAACCTCTAATATCCTTTCAACCATCTCGGGAGACATCCCGACTCCATTGTCCTTCACCGTCATCTCCAATAGGTCGCCTTTGATAGCTGCCGTTATGTGAATATGTCCATGATCCACCATATACTCGATGCCATGTACGATGGCATTCTCAATTAAGGGCTGAAGCACCAGCTTTAGCGTGTAATAAGACTGCGCTGCTTCATCCGCTTCGATCTTAAAATCGAATTTCTGTTTATATCTCATCTGCTGGATGGTCAAATAATGCCTTGCATGTTCCAGTTCCTCACGGACGCTTATCGATGTCTTCCCTTTACTCAAGCTCAAACGAAACAGCCTCGACAAGGAAGTAATCATCGTAATGACCTCCTCCTTCTTGCTCATGCCGACCATGCGGACCACCGAATTCAAGGTGTTATATAAAAAATGCGGGTTGATCTGAGCCTGCAAAGCTTCCAGCTCGTATCTACGCTTCGATTCCTGCTCCTTCACAATCTGCTTCATGAGCTGCCTGATCTTATCCAGCATTAGATTGAAGCGGCTGGACAACTGTACCACTTCCAGCGGCCCCTGCAGCGGGAGCTCCACGTTGAAATCGCCCCGTTCCACTGCCTTCATCGTTCTGCCCATCCGGCGGATCGGGCGGGTCAGCATAGCCGAGAGAATTAGGGAGACCACGATGGCAAGCACCAGAACAATCGCCACAACCTGAACCAGATAGCGATTGACCTCTTCCCTTGTTGTCATGATTTCATCCAAATAGGAAACCCCAACGATTTTCCATCCGATATTAACGACCGACTTCACCGTATTCAGCCGCTTGACTCCATCCGATTCATCAATGTAACTGTCCGAAGAAGTAAGTGCCCGTTCTACGCTCTCATTCCGAAGCCCCATGTAAATTAACTGCTGCTGGGGATGATACACAATGTTTCCCGCTCCTTCATCGATGATGTACGCATACCCCCGCTTACCCAGGCTAATGCGGCTGCTCAGCTCATCGATTTTCTTGAAGTTGATATCCACCAGCAGAATGACATACGTCGGCTCTCCGTTATGAACAACCGTAATTCCTTTGCTCATCGTGACCACCCATTTAAATGTATGGTCGTACAAATTCTGCACATGCGGCAGCGAGAAGCTCAGATGGTCGGAGACTCTCATGGCCGAGTGAAACCAGCTCTGCTCCGTCACCCGGGCGCTGGGCTTAACCGGCATGGCCGGGTGGTTCCTCAGCATATCGCCCTGTTCATTAAATAAAGCGATGGAGACAATGTCATCCCGACTTCGCATGATGGTGTTCAGCTGTTGAGTCACCTGCTCATCATCCCATTGCCCGTCCGCGAGCATATTTTCCTCAATGGCCCGATACAGCTGTGCCATCCCGTCCACATAATCCTCGAGATTATAGCTGACCTGATCCACGATTTGCTGGGCATTCAAAAACACGCTTTGCTCCGCCGAACGTGAGAATTTATTGAACAACAGAACGGCTACCACGATCACGATAAGCAGAATAAATGCCGAGAAGGACCACATGATGATCGATTGAATGCTGTGTGCGCGAAATCGCCTAACCCATCGCTGAATGGTTGGTTTAAACGAGTCCCGCTTAGCATACGTGATTTTCACCGAGTTCTACCCCCTCGCTTGTGTCCGGTATTCCTTGGGTGAGATGCCGACCTGCTTCTTGAAGCAGAAGCTGAAATAATTCGGATCTGCAAATCCGACACGCTCCGCGATTTCGAACGCTTTAAGTTCCGATGATCGAAGAAGCTCTTTGGCCGTTTCCATCCGAAGCTGCATCAAATACTGCACGTAGGTCATTTTGACTTCTCTTTTGAACACAGCGCTAAAATAGCCTGTACTGATATGAAGCTGCACGCACAGCTTCTGCAGCGATAGCTCCGAGTCACCGTAATGCTCCCGGGTATATTGGAGTGCCTTCTCCACGATGTCTTTGTACGCATGCTGCCTGGAGCTGGCGATATGCTTGCGTATAGTCAAACAGACGTCCTGAAGCCAGGCTTTAGCCTCCTGCAATCCGGAAAACTTGAAGATCTCCGCATGCAGTTGAGACCCTGCGCCGAACAACGCCTCGATCTCAATCCCGGATTCTTGAGCCGATCTCAATATAGCCGTTACAACCTCCAAAAGGTATACCTGAACGTCCTGAATGGTACAGGAGGCACCCATGAGTTCATCAAATATGTGCGAGATTGCTTCAGTTAATTCCTCTTCCGTTCCGAGTTTTAGACTGCGGATCAGCGCTTGCTCCTTTAATTCATCCAGACGAACTCCCTCCGGTCTCGGGCGCTCAACATCATCAATGAAGATGACTTTCTCGGCACCAAGAATCAACCGGTAGTCGAGCGCCAGCAGCGCATCCTGATAGGAATACTTAAGGTCGGACAGATTCCGCACCATAGAGCCCACTCCAATCGTAACCGGGAGCTTCAAATAATGAAGAATGCTTTTTAACAAGCGGTCAAGTGTCACCTGCAGCTCGCTAAACCACACTTCGTCTTCGCTCTCGTCATTCATAATCAACAGCACAATGCTGTCCTGATATATGAATACGCTTCCAAAAAATTCGGGATCCAGAAGCTCCTTAGCAATGTTCAGCATGGCATGCAGCATTAAATCCAAGTCTCCCGAATGGCGAAGGGAAGTTGAGGACGTATGCTCCTTATCTACAGAAGCGGGATATAATGCCATAACGGCAGCCAGGTAACTCCCCCCATTCAAAGACAAACCGTAATTTCGAGTCTTCTCCTCAATGATCGAGCGGGGCAATTTCCGGGTGAGCAGAGACGCAAGAAACGATTCCCGAAGCAAAGGCAGGCTCGTGCGGTAATGCTCCTTCAACTGGCGCACATCCTCACGCTCCGTAACCTCCATATCGATCTTGTCTTTGATCTTCCCCAATAGCTCCGTGAAGCTTTCGGCAGAGAATGGCTTCAGCAAATACTCGTCCACGCTGAGCGTAATCGCTTGACGGGCATAATCAAATTCATCGTATCCGGTTAAGATCACGATTTTGCACAGCGGCTGAAACTCTCTGAGCCACGAGGCCAGCTGGAGCCCATCCTGAAACGGCATACTGATATCGGTAATGACGACATCCGGCTCCAATCGCTCCGCAAGCTCCATGGCCTCTCTCCCGTTCTCCGCCGTTCCCTCGATCGTAAATCCACAGGCTCCCCACTGGATTTCCTGCACGAGTCCCTCCCTAACATCGGCTTCATCGTCCACTAACAGCACTTTATACAAGGCAACCTCTCCTGTTCTAATCTGTCAAATTAGTTAAAAGAATCTAATGTGATCTTACCCCGGCGCATCCAAATTTGGAATGCATCTTTTTTCAAGCTTGATGAAGCAAAAAAAAGAACGAATGCATGGCTCTTGAACAACAGAATGATTTCTGTTCATTAAGTCATGATTCGTTCTGATTTCAATTGTGTAAAAATCCTTACGCCTGAACAGGTACGGAGACGGGTTTAGCAGGCGCGCTTAATCTTTTAATGCTCAGGTAATAGGCAATGCCGAGCGGGATGACGGCTCCGAGCCAAGCCAGCGGATTTGCCAGACTTGCGCCGAGGAACCCGATCTGCGCGGTCAGGAAGATGGCTGCCAATACCCGCATAATCAGTTCCATAATGCCGGCTACGGTTGGGATAAAGCTCTGCCCCAGTCCCTGCAGCGTGAAGCGGTAGATGAACAACAGCGACAGCAGCAAATAGGTGCTGCCGTTCGATAAGAAGTACAGCCTGCTAAGGGACAGCAATTCTTCCTCTCCTTGACCGACAAAGAGGCTGACGGCTGCAGGACCCGCAAATATAACCAGCAAGCCCACGGCGAGGCTGAAGGATCCCGAGACCCATATGCATTGTTTAACTCCAAGCTTGATTCGGTCTATGCGATTCGCTCCGAAGTTCTGGGCAGCAAAAGTCGCCATCGTAATGCCAAAGGAACTCATGGGTTGCGTAGCAAGCATGTCAATCTTCTGAGCTGCCGTATATGCGGCTACGGCCGTTGCCCCAAGACCGTTAAGCGTAATCTGTAGAATGATGGCTCCGATCGCAATGATGGAGGCTTGGAAGCCCATCGGGAAACCGACCCACATATGCTTGCGTATAAATGTCCAATCGATGGACCAATCGGCATTCTTGAACTGCAGAAGCGGAACCTTTTTGTGAATGTATAATAAGCAGAGCAGGCAGGAGAACAGCTGCGATACCACCGTGGCAAGACCTGCTCCGGCTACTCCCATCTTGAATACAAGAATAAACAACAGATCGAGTACGATGTTCAGAATGCTTGCGACCACCAAGAAGAGAAGCGGCGTCCGGCTGTCCCCAAGTGCTCTGAGCAGGTTAGCCAGCAAGTTGAACAGAACGGCTGCGCCAACACCCCAGTTAATAACGATTAAATACGAATAAGCATCATCCAAAATTTCTGCCGGCGTGTTCATCATGACGAGGACGGGCCTCGTGAATATGACACTCACAATGGTGAGGAAAACCGTGAATACAAGACTAATCCATATACTTGTTCCCACGCTTTTGCGGACGCCCGCGATATCCTTGGCGCCAAAGCGCTGCGCCGTTATGATGGACAAACCGGCCGTCAAGCCTTGGGCAAAGCCAATAACAAAAAACAATATACTGCCTGTCGAGCCCACAGCCGCAAGTGCGTTCACACCAATGGTACGACCCACGATCAGGGTATCCGCCATATTATAAAATTGTTGAAAAATATTTCCGATCAAAAGCGGGATCGTAAACATGATAATCAGCTTGATCGGACTTCCTTGCGTCATGTCTCTCATGTAGATTCTCCTATGCCGTCTTAAACGTTCCTCTTTATATTTATTTATATTATGACGTTACAAGCCTTGCCTATATAGCATCGCCTTGAAAACATTATAATGGGTGAGGGTCGTTTGTATTCTTGTGTATCTTATCATGAAAGAACATAAATTTCTGCATATTTATCATCAAAACCAAAACAAGAACAGGTTATCAGCATTTGAACCGTGCGTAGCCGATTTTGATCCATGATCTTTCCATAACAGAAGAGGCCAACCGGTTATTCCAGTTGACCTTTTCAACATAATATAATGAGCTATATCAATGGAATCCCGATGATTTATGCTTCTTCAACAGCAAGCTTATCCAAAGCCAGCTTCGCACGCGAACGGGCTTCCTCCACTGTGCCGGCGGTTGACAACGCAACTGCGATCCGTCTTCCGATCTTGGTCACCGGTTTCCCAAAAATGCGCAGCTGCGTATTCGGAACAGCCAGTGCTTGCTCGGCGCCGGTAACTGTATAATTCTCCAGCTCTCTCGCCGCTTTTAGCGGACGGCTGGCTCCCGGCGTTATCAATTCGATCTCCGGGATCGGAAAGCCAAGAATGGCACGGACGTGAAGCGCGAATTCAGATAAATTTTGCGTGACCAGTGTAACCAACCCGGTATCATGCGGTCGCGGAGACACCTCGCTAAAATACACTTTATCCTCAGTCAGGAACAATTCAACCCCGAACAATCCATAACCGCCAAGCTCATCGGTAATCTTCCTTGCAATATATTTAGCTTCCTCGATTTGCTCTTCCGACATATTGTGTGGCTGCCAGGATTCGATATAGTCCCCGCTCTCCTGAATATGTCCGATTGGCGCACAGAAGCTTGTTCCATTGACGGAACGAACGGTCAGAAGCGTGATCTCCGACTGGAATATAATGAATTCCTCAATGATCACTCTTCCGTTCTGCACACGGCCGCCCTCCATGGCGATGTTCCAGCAGGACTCGATATCTCCTTCGCAGCGGCATACGCTCTGGCCTTTACCTGAGGAGCTCATCAGAGGTTTAATTACACATGGAAACCCCATGTCCAGAACAGCCTGTTTAAACTCCTCATAAGTATCGGCAAATCGATAGCCCGCAGTAGGCAGCCCTAACTCCTCTGAAGCTAACCGGCGAATCCCTTCTCGGTCCATCGTAAGCTTCGCAGCTCTGGCAGTAGGAATAACCCGGTACCCCTCTTCCTCCAGCTTAACCAGTTCCGAGGTAGCCAGCGCCTCGATCTCAGGTACGATCAGGTCCGGCTTCTCCTGCTCAATGATTGCGCGCAGTTTCTCCCCATCCAGCATATCGATGACATGGCTATGATCGGCAACATGCATGGCAGGAGCGTCGGCATAACGATCGACGGCTATGGTTTCCACACCCAGTCTCTGTGCTTCAATCACGACTTCTTTTCCCAGTTCTCCCGAACCTAGCAGCAGTATTTTCTTCGTTTTTAACATCGTTGTTTTATCCCCTTTTCGTAGTTTCAGAGACTTATAGAATCAGAAAATAATAAAGAGGTAAGGGAAATAAGCTTCCCCTACCTCTGCCCAGGCGTACGGCCGTCGTCATCTATGTGCTCCCTCATGGTCCCCCATGCTGCGCCAGTCACACATAAACCTATACATTGTTATTTAAATCATACTGAATCTTCCCGTTAATTGCAATATCACCATAAGGCGACATTAGGATTTAGACTTCAGCATATCGATCGCATCCTTCAGCGATTGAGAAAACCACTTCTTGGGGTGAATAACCAACTGAATGTCCAGTCGAATGTCGGAATGCGCAAAGGGAAGAATCGCAAGCTCACCACGTTTGATTTCCTCCTCTGCTACCATCTTCGGCAATAATGAGATGCCCGTACCGGACATCACATATCTCTTGATTGCCTCCGGATTGCCCAATTCCAGGCCTATTCGCATTGGAACTCCGCTAGCACGCAGCACCTTTTCCAACATCATGCGGTAATTACAACTATCCTCGGGCATAATCCATTCGGCATCAGCCAGGTGTTCTAGCTCTATAACAGGTTTAACAAGAAGCGGATGATTCGGATGGGCAATCAGCAGAAGGGGCTCTTCCCGAATGGCGATCCAATTCAAGGAGGAGTCCTCTGGTTTTCTATCCAAAATAAGACCGAGATCATACTCGCCCTCTCTCACCTTACTGATAATGCTATCTTCACGATCCGGTTGTAAGCGGATGACAAGATCTTCATGCCTTTGTTTCAGCTGGTGAATGACGGACGGAAGAAAATAAGCGGCCAGCGAGTCTATCGTTCCGATCGATAAGGTGCCTCCGCCTTGCTTGGTCAGCTTTTCCTTCGACTGCTGGAACAGATCCAGCATTTGAACGGCATACTCAAACAGCTCCTCGCCGGACTTCGTCAGGCGCAAGCCTCTGCCATAACGTTCAAACAGCTTGACGCCATATTCCTTCTCCAGCTTCTGAATCTGGGTGGTTACGCTGGATTGAGCATAACCCAACTCATTCGCGGCTTTCGTAAAACTCTGGCGAATCGCAACCTCCCTGAAGGTTTGCAGGTAGATGAGTTCCATCGCTATCTCCTTATCAATAATACTGATAGTAATTATCTATTATTATAGTTAACTCCGATCTTAATTCCCATGTTAAAGTATAGCCATCACTCATGAATTGGAGGAAAGGTTATGTTGAGTCAGCAAGAACTGCATGGCATTTTTATTCCTGTGATCACTCCCTTTTTACAGGATTACGAACTGGATCTTCCTTCTTATCATCATTATTTGAAGAGTTTGTTATCCTACGATATTCAGGGATTGGTCATCAACGGAACGACCGGTGAAGCGCCGACCGTAGCTTGGGAGGAAGTCGTGCAGGTTGTGGAGCAAACGCGGGGGAGTTTGGGCGGACGGCTATTACCGCTCATCATTGGTACAGGTACCAACGATACGGTATCCAGCATAAAGCGAACGGAACTGGCAGGCCATATCGGTGCTGATGCGGTATTGGTCGTCACGCCGTATTACAGTCACCCTTCGATCGATGGCATTCTGCAGCATTTTCGAAGGGTGGCCGAGGTCGGGATCCCGGTAATTCTGTACGAAGTTCCATCGCGTACTGGAATCCGGTTACCGGTTGATGTCATAAGAAGAATCATGGAGATCCCCGGCGTGATCGGGATGAAAGACAGCACTGAAAGTACGGAGCTCATGAGAAGCTTATCCCATTACGATACGAAGCCCGTTCTATGTGGCAACGATGTCCTCTTTCATGAAATGCTGGTTCATGGAGCCTCTGGTGGAATATTGGCGTCGGCCAATGTGAATACCGAGGTTTTCATTCGGGTGTTTCAATTAGCTGCCCAAGGAGATTATTCACGATCCGAAATGGAATTCGAAGACCTGCTTCCCTACATTCGTAAGCTGTTTGAAGAATCCAATCCCGCTCCGCTAAAATGGTTGCTTGCCAAGCAGGGTATCATCTCATCGGACACCCTTCGACTGCCTATGGGACCCATTACGGATGAGCTTAAGCTCTCATTAGATCATGCAATGAAAATCTGATACAACCGGCTCGTTAATGTCATCGATTTCTCCTTGGAATGGCAAGGCATTCTCACTGCCTTGTCATTCTTGCTGCCTTGTCATTCTTGAACTGCGTACGTCATCTTCCTCTAAAAGCCCCGCTCTATTTCTTTCACGTCTATGACATGTGATAGATTTCACTGATTTTTCGCCAAAACAAGATGTTTCCGTTAAAATCTATCGCTTTAAAGGATTGATGAATGACAGGGTCCAACATATAATATGGGTACATTCAATCCTCCCAGAATTTTGAAAGGAGATTTGCAGTGCTGCCCTATTCCAGCCCTAATCATGATTTTGCCTTTGAACAATCTGTAATCGGAATGGCAATGGTATCGCTTGATGGAACGATTCTCAAGGTCAATTCGGCACTATGTGATCTATTGGGATATTCGCAGCAGGAGTTAACTGCCGGGGCGCCGCAAGAAGAAAACAGCTTCCGCGAATTACTGAATCGAGTGGTTCAGAACGCAAAAGCTGCACATGGGCTTCAGCAATCCCTAATCCCGTTTGAATATGCTTATTGCCATCCGTCCGGTCGCGAGTTATACCTTAATGCACGTTGCTCTGTTGAGCAGGATCCGGAGCAGGGTCCCAAGGGATATTTGGTACAATTTGAGGATCGAACGCTGCTGAGACAGCTCATGAAACAGCTGGAGCAGATGGAACAGAAGCTCAACGAGAAGGAACATTCGTTTCTGCAGCTGCTGGAAGGACTTCCCCTCTCCGTACTCATCACAAAAAAAGGCATTGTCCACTATGTTAATCCTGCCGCGCTCAGACTTGTTAACGCTGCGCATCCCCGTGACGTCCTTGGAATTTCAACCGACGTGATCGTCGACGCATCGTACCATAACGCATTGATGAAACGCAGGGCAAAATATGCGGAGAACGGAGAGCTCGGAAGCTTCAATTATCTGATACGCTGTCTGGACGGACAAAAGAAGATGGTCACCGGGTTCACGTTAATCATCAATTATGAAGGCGAGAAGGCCGCTGTCGGCATCTTTAAAGACATCACAGAGCAGCGGGCAGAAGAGGATCGCGTGATGCAATCCGAGAAGCTGACCACCGCCGGCCAGTTGGCCGCTGGCATTGCCCATGAAATTCGAAATCCATTAACTTCGATTAATGGATTCGTGAAGTTGCTGCGATCCGCGGAGCGCAGCAACGAGCTTTATTTTGAAATCATTGAATCGGAGCTCAAACGCATCGAGCTCATTGTCAATGAACTCCTGGTGCTCTCGAAACCGCAGGGCGTTCACATCAGCGGACCCATCGACGTGTTTGCCATTATGGAACAGATCATTACGCTGATGAAGGTTCAAGCTGCCCTCAAAAACATCGAGATCATCCCTCATTATCCGAGGGTTCCGGTCTTCGTTCAGGGTGAAGTAAACCAGCTCAAGCAAGTATTCATCAATCTGCTAAAAAATGCCATGGAAGCGATGAATCAAGGTGGTACCATTACCTTAGACATTTTGCACAATTCTCAAGAGGTTCAAATTATCGTGCAGGATGAAGGGGTTGGAATGACACAGGAGCAAATCCAATCCCTGGGACAGCCTTTTGTTACAACCAAAGACACCGGGACGGGACTCGGAATGATGATTACCAAGAACATTATTCATAATCATGGCGGAACGATGAACGTAGAGAGCATACCTGATCACGGGACAACCTTTACGATCCATTTACCGGCTTTATAACGCATACATATTATCGGAGGAAAAGGCATGGACAATCAGGAACCAAAAACACATAAACAATTTGCGATGGACTGCTTCAATCAGGTATGGGATATCTTGGAGAACAAACAACGTACACCGGAAGACGAAGAAAACATGATTCACATATGTCACAGCTCGTTTTGGCACTGGACACGGGTTGAAGATCATACACAGCGCAACCTTTCCATTGGATATTGGCAGCTCTCCAGAGTGTATGCGGTAGCGGGTCAAGGCGAACAAGCACTGCGTTATGCCAAGCGCTGCATCATTGTCGGATCATCGGCAAGCCTCGAACCATTCTATATAGGTTACGGGTATGAAGCGGAAGCCCGAGCCTATCTGGTCCTGGGAAACAAGGAGCAAGCTATGGCGTCCAAAGAAAACGCGACAAGGTATCTCGATAGGGTAACCGACAAGGAGAGCCATCAGATGCTTGCGAACGATCTCAAGAATCTGTAATCGGACACGGCCTTCCTCTGAGCAGACCCCTTATCGGAATGGTGCAGCCAGTTGATAACCGATATGATAAAAGACTTCTCTGATTAAAAAAGGGACTTTGCTTCTCAGGCTCTGATACGCACTCCGGGATGCGGGTGAAGGATTGGCTTCCAGGCCCATATCTTCTGCCATCATCATCGCCCGCTTCATATGCAGCGGGTCACTTACAATAAGGTAGGAGGACAGCCCTGCTGAATCTCCTACCTTATTGGCATAATGCAGATTTTGCTCGGTGATCCTCGAAGCCGTTTCGATAAGGATATCGCTCTCTGGAACACCGTGCTTGATGGCATACTGCCTGGCGACTTCCGATTCAGCAAGTTCATCCTCCGAACTACGTCCACCTGTAAATATCAGCTTGTTTACGAACTGACGGTCATACAGCCAAAGTGCATGATCAATGCGTCCCTGAAAAACAGGCGAAGGCTCTCCTTCCCATACTGCAGCCCCCAGCACTATTGCTGCATCAGCCGGGATATTCACTATTCTTTGTGCGTAGTTCCAAATCGTGCTGCCCACATATATCGTATAAATCAGCAGGATTCCCATTAGTCCCAGCAAAACTCGAATCACGATACGCTTTCTTCTGCCCCCCGCTTCCCTTGCCGGCATATTTCGCATCATGTTGCACCTCCAAGCCCAATCTTAATCTAGCTAAGGCATCCGTTCTAAGCAAGCCGCCCTTATTCACAGATTTCAGAAAAAATAAGCCCAATGCACCTCATTGTTATGAGAGATACATTGGGCACGCATGTTACAACAACAGAACTATGAAATAGTACGCCATTCAGACTTTAGCATAGCATAGGAATACTCATCCCACCAAATATCGCCACGAGGGATACACTGTTGAAAATAGCCTTCTCTCCTCATGCCCAGCTTCTCCATCACCCGGTACGAAGGTGTATTCTCGGGCTGGCATGTCGCAATGATTCGATGCAACCCCAATACCTCGAAGCCGTGCTGAAGCAAAGCTCTGGCGGCTTCCGTGGCAAACCCCCTACGATGATAGGTCGAATTAAACACCCAGCCGATTTCATACGTATGTTCGCCGAACCATGGATGAAACACCATGTGACCAATCACATGCTGATCTTCCTGCAGCATAACCGCATAATGATGAGCTTTTTCACCCTTGTTCTGCTCCAAAAATTGCTTCACCGTTTCTTCCGTATGCACCGGCTCAGGCATGTAATGCATCACCACCGGATCGGATGTATACTGCAGAACATCCTGCCAATCATCTGGTTCAAACTCGCGAATCACTAATCTTTCGGTAACGATATCCATTTGCCTAACTCCTCTTCAAGTTGTATTTAAGTGTCCTCATTCCTCACACTTCAATACAGAGGCAAATGCGATTCGCCGTATATGCAGATCTTTCTTGATAACGCCGGGTCACCCTCTTTCACTGTACAGACTACTCCGAATATATTCGCCCTAAATTATGAGACTCCTTCATAATATGTCAAATTCCCGGTTATTTTGGCTGAGAATCGATTTCATTTTATCAAAATGCATGCCTTCATGATATAAGCAAAAGCTTAAGAATTCTTCTACCCTGGTTAACTTTAAACCTTTGGAGGTTGTATAGGGAGATAAAACCGTTCAAATGGACAGCCCTTCTCCCTATAGATATTCTTAACTATAGTCTGTAATCCGTGACGGAAAATCAGCAGCAATAAAGATAGAATGTTTATTGCTGATTCAACTCGTCCAATAGCTGAAGCAGCGTTTCTTCCTTCACTGCGCTACCCCCTCGTCTTTTTCATCAATAACATGATCCTCCAACAATATGGTATCAGATATGCGACGACTTGAACGGGATCCAGTCGGCAACCATTTATTGTTTAATGAATTTCCATTGACACCGGTTTCATTAAGGATATATTATAAACTTAAATAGAGTTTTTCAATATTAATTCTTCATAAACATTTTGATAATCCCACATTCACGTCCTTTTAAGTTTATTTATTAAACTTAAAGGGCAGAGTGTTTAAAGAGGAAGGTAGTGATCGCACACAATGGAAGTACATTTGCCCAGCACGATTCGCAGGATGAACAAAGAGATTGTGCTCAACACCATTAAGGATATGGGACCTATAGCCCGGACCGACATTGCCAAAGAGACCGGGATAACCAAGGCAACCGTGTCCGATATCGTCAAGACACTCATTGAGGAGAAGTTAATTTTTGACGAGAAGGATGACGCCGATTTAAGCAAACGCGGCACAAGACTTCATTTTGCCAAGAACGCCGCCTTCGGTATCGCCGTTGATCTTGGGGGGACTACCCTCCATTTCGGACAATTCAATCTGGCCGGCGAATGCATCGCTAAGCATACCGTTGCTACTTATAAGCATCAGTCAAGCCGGGAATTTCTAGACCATATGGCAACCGACATCAAAGATTTCATTGAATCTACCAGACAGCCGGCCAACCGCCTCGCATTCATAAGTATTGCCACTCCCGGAATCGTTGATCCATCCTGCGGCATGGTCCTTGAAGGATCTCCCAACTTGCCGGAATGGAAGAACATTGATCTAAGGCAGTACTTTAGCAACGTATTTCAGGTACCCGTTACCGTTGAGAACGACGTGCGAGCTGCGCTTGTCGGCGAGATGTATGCCGGCGCGCTCCAGAATTTAAACTCTGCCGTGCTCATTGGCATTGGAACCGGGCTGGGTTCCGCTATTCTGATTGACGGCAAATTGATACGAGGTGCAAGAAACGCAGCAGGTGAAATTGGTTACATGCTGTTTCAGCAGCATCATTTGTATACCCCATCGGACAAGGGACACTTTGAAATTATATGTTCCGGTTCCGGTTTGGAAGCTGCTGCGCTTAAGATTTTCGATAAGAAGCTTACGGCTAAAGAAGTATTTGAGATGTCTGTGGAGGGAGATATCCAGGCACGTCATTTGGTTTCTAGATTCGAGGAGCATTTGGCCCTGGGCATTCTGAATATTATTTCCCTGCTCAATCCGGAGAAGATCCTGCTTATGGGTGGATTAACGCAATCCCTCTCGCTCGAAGGATTGAATGCCAAAGTGGGGCTCCACACTACGGACGTGACCGATGTTACGATCGAGATATCAACCCTACAGCATCAATCCGCACTGCAAGGCATAGCCATTCTGGGCTTAAAGCAAGCTTACCCGTCACTTCAATATATGAATGACAAACAACTCTACTAACAGGAGCGTGATTATAAAATGTCAGGAATCCAATTGCACCCGCATGATATTGTAGACGAAGGTATACCGCAGATTATGTCTTATATTCGTAAGCTGAAGGATGTCCGTTACATCTTCCCTGAAGTTAATACCATTTTCGAACGAAATCCGAACCCTGTTGGCCGTTTACCGCGAAACGCCGTGCACGAAGTTGTATTCGGTACGGGAACGATGCACGCCATCCTTCCTTCTTATGAGGGCTCTGGACTTGATCAGCGAAGAGAACTCACCCTCAGCCCGGATCAGGACCCTTTGATGATGATTAAAGAATCACTGCAGGACGAAGAGTACGAGATTATCCCGTGGCTGAATATTTTAAATGGCCATTTTGAAGGCCGTTTGCTCGCCAACAACCTAGTTACGGATATGGATGGACAAGTCATACCTCACTGGCTCTGTCCCAATGCCCCTGATGTCATCGGCTTCTGGGAAACAGCATTGCTCGACTTGCGCAAGCGCTACGGATACACCACTTACATGATTGATCGCATCCGGTATCCGGATTGGGGCGGCGAAGAAGTGAACCCGAAAGGATTGTTAACTTGCTTCTGTCCGCACTGCGAGAAGAAAATGCTGAAACAGCACATGGATGTAAGCGCCCTCAAGGATACGCTGAGACAATGGACCTCCCTAATTGCAGAGAAAAAATTCGAGGAGGCCGTAACGTTTGCCCAAAACCATGTGCTTATACAAGAATGGATCACGTTTCGTCAACGAAGCGTAACCGGCTTCGTGGAACGTCTCATCGATCGCGTAAGGAAAGTAAACGAAGACTTTACCTTGTGGCTGGACCTCTGGCCTCCTGCTTACAGCTGGATGCTCGGTCAGGATTATGCAAGCATCACGAAGTTTGCGCCCGCCTTGAAACATTTTCCGTATCATAAGCTGGGCGGCGGTGCGGACGTACAAGGACTGATTCATTATTTAGCGGATACTGCAGAGGAACAGGAACGTGCATTCCGAGCTTTTAAAAGATTCTTTGAGCTTCCGTACGACCTGTCCTATGAGACGTTTAAGCGAGAAGGGTTCCCTATTCAATTTGTCGCTGATCAGAACAACAAGGTGCGAAATCTATCCGCCCCCGATACGCGTATCTATAGCGGAATTCAGATGTGGAACATCTCTCCTCAGAATCTGATCGAGGCCGTGAAGGCCGGTGAGCGTAGTGCCGCAGATGAACTGCTGTACTACTGTTACGGCTGGGCTGCGGATGAACTGTTTGAAGCCATACAAACCTATCGAGAGAAAGGAATGAACTAGCATGCAAAAAATACAGCGCCCCATTATTTACTTTCTCATCTTTGCTACCATGTTTGTACTCGGCGGAATTCAGAACACCAAGGGGCTCATTCTGGAGAAGGTCCAGACCGATATCAATCTGGATCTCAGCCAAGTCGGCGTTATGGTATCCGTCTTTCAAGTAGGATTTTTGCTGGCAAGCCTTGTGGCCGGTATATTCGCAGACCGTAAAGGCATCAAGATTGTCATGACCTTCGGTACGGTTCTGATGATTCTCGGTTTAATCGGAACCGGCTCCTCCTATGCCGTGGCCTTCTTCCTCGGATTCTATCTGATTGTCGGTGTTGGTATCGGCTCCATGACAGTCTCTGTTGCGACGCTGATCCCCACCTTCTTCAAGGAACGATCCGGCGTGGTGTTCAACCTAGCCAACGCGTTATTCGGAGTTGGAATGATTGTTACTCCGCTCGTACTGAATGCGATTTTCTCTCACAACATCAGTTGGCGGATGTTCTATATCGGAGTAGCCGTCGTGATTGCCCTCATTCTGGCTGGACTTATGATGTTTAAACCGGAACGGAAGGTCGTCTCCGAAGGACAAGATAAAGTCAGCTTGATGTCGGTTGCAAGATTGTTTAAGGATCGCCAAATCTTATACGTCATTCTGTTCATTTTGTTCTATGTTGCAGCAGAAGCCGGATTCCTGAATTTCTTCCCTATCTTCTATACGTCGCTGGACATAGCCGGGATGGACGCGGCGCAGAAAGCCTCAACGGCAGCGTATATCATTGCCAGCTTTGCTTTCTTATTTACCATTGGACGTTTCGTGGGCGGGTTCATCATCTACAAGCTTGGCGAAAGACGCACCTTGATCGGATTCTCCGTATTCGCTTTTCTAGCCTTGATTCTCGGGCGGGTCCTAGTTGTGAACGCCAGCTATCTGATGATGCTGTTCGGACTTGCCCTGTCCGTATTGTTTCCGACGGCTCAGGGCATTGCTTCGAAACTCACGAAGCAGGCCGGGTCACTGCAAGGCCTCATCTACGTTGCCTCTGGTTTGGGAGGTGCCGTTGTTGGACTCTTGATTGGAGAAGTATCCGATTCCTTTGGCATTCAGCATGGATTTAATATGATCTTTCTTTTTACAGCAATTATTACAGTGTTGGCCCTGCTTATTCGCACCCCTGGACGGACAAAAGCCTAATCATTTCTGCATAATCATTACGCTCCCCAAGATCGCCCGCAGCATCGGGCGATCTTTTTATTTTTGGACTGCCACGATGCTCACAAGAGATTTTTCATCTTCTGTGCAACATTAGCACGTCCCGTCCGTCTATGGATATATAGCAGCAAGTACATATTACCAATTCATGATAAGACTTAGCTGAATCCTAGCGTTCTATGATAATCTACATTTGGAGGATACTACCATGAAAAAAATCTACAAAGTACTAACAACCGCTACAGTTCTAGCGATGGCGGCACTGCCGATAGCAGCGAATGCACAGGACGTCCCTCCTGCTTCAGCCCATACGGGACAAGGTAACATCATGAACCAGGTGAAGAAAAGCGTGCCTGGAACGATGGGCTACATAAAGGACTTCGTAAATGACAAAACAGGCACATGGATTACCGTAGCCGGCCGGGGGTTGGCAGCAACCGACCAACAAGAAATCAGGCTCTCCGTATCCAAGGATACTAAAATCATCGATGCCCAAGGGAACCAGGTCCAGCTGCAAACGATCGTGGATAAAAACAAAGCGATAAAAGCTTTCTATAGCCCAAACATAACGAAGAGCTTACCCGCTCAAGGTTCGGCGCTTACGATTATTGTTCAGGATCACGACTTTGCCGTTATAGATGGAACTATCTCCGAGGTTAACAAACAAGGTATCCTTGTGGAGGGAACCAATCTGTACAACGACAGCCAAGAGACCATTCTGCTTCATCTGGATCCAAAAGCAAAAATCATCGATCAAAATGGCAACACAATGAAAGCAAGCGACCTGAAAACCGGCATGAGCATTCGTTCCTTCTATGGACCTACCGTTGCGTTAAGTATGCCGCCTCAATCAACAACGAATTATATTCGGGTCAACGCGGATGCCGAGAATAACGATCAGGAGCAAGCAGCCGGCATTGACGGAATCCTTACAGAAATGAAGGATGGAAGAATTAGCGTTTCCGGTAAACCAGTTAAAGCAGGTGACCTCGAATACATCGTGCTCGCTGTTGATGGCGACACAAAGATTGTAGATGCCGAGGGCAAACCATTAACAGCTGAAGCCTTGAAATCGGGTCTGCGAATCGAAGCTGAATACGTGTCCGTGATTTACCCTGCCCTGTCGCATGCAGATAAGATCGTGGTCTCCGATACCTCAGCGCCCAAAGTCGAAGGCACGATAACTGCATCCGAACGCACTTCTAAGGATCAACTGTATATCAATGTAGGTTCAGATCAATCCACGGATAACGATATCATCATCACCATCTCCAAGGATACTCAAGTGATTGGACTGAATCCCGACGAGAAGCTGGAACCCGGCATGAAAATCGTGGTCTCCCACTCCCCGATCATGACCATGTCCATACCCGCATTCACTTCCGCCGAAGTGATTATGGTTCAAGCCGACAACTAAGCTAATGTTCTGGCTGCTTACCGTAGCTAAAATAAATCGCCAAAAAACAAAAAAACATCGTACTCAGGAATTCCTGAATACGATGTTTTTTTAATGTAGTAAGATATCAATCGTTACTTAACTATTCCTCAAATTCCACGTTGTGATACACCTGCTGAACATCCTCGAGGTCTTCCAGTGCATCGATCAGCTTCTCGAACTGTACCTGTCCTTCTTCCGGTAAGGTGACAAAATTCTGAGCCAGCATGGTAAGCTCGGCAACGGTAAACTCCGTAATTCCAGCGGCTTTGAATGCTTCCTGAACCGCATGGAACTGGTCGGGTTCAGCATAGACGATCACCGCTTCTTCCTCTTCCAGGATGTCACGGACATCCAGATCGGCCTCGAGCAGCAGGTCCATAACTTCCTCAGCCGACTTACCTTCAACGCCGATTACTGCGGTTGGATCAAACATATAAGATACTGAACCGCTGACGCCCATATTGCCGCCGTTCTTATTAAAGGCAGAACGTACAGCAGGCGCCGTACGATTGACGTTGTTGGTTAAAGCATCAACAATGATCATCGAACCATTCGGACCAAAACCTTCATAGCGCAGCTCTTCATAATTCTCATCCCCGCTGCCTTTGGCTTTATCCAAGGCACGGTCAATAATGGCTTTCGGCACATTGTATGTTTTGGCACGCTCAAGAACAACCTTCAGCGCACGGTTGGACTCGGGATCCGGCTCGCCTTTTTTGGCAGCAACATAGATTTCTACACCGAATTTCGCGTATACGCGACTTGTATTAGCATCCTTGGATGCTTTCTTTTCCTTAATATTATTCCATTTACGGCCCATACATTTCCGCTCTCTTTCATCATTGAATCTGTAGCCGGTATTCAATAAATACCCTTGTCCATTATATCTCTATTAAGTCCCTTGAACAAGGTTAAGAGCGTATATCCGGAAAATAGACACATCCCCGTAATCATCAATCCGTGATGATCGCCGACGAGTAAGCTATAAGGAAGATTTTATATTCCAACAAATGAACGAGAAATTCTTGAAGGAGGCTGGAATTGCCCCCAGATATGTATGCCGGGTTGACGAACCTCCGGCTATTGCAAGTCTTGTTCGTGCTGGTCTTGGTGCTGCCCTCTTCGAATGTCTCAAAGGCACTTCCTGCTCATGAACAAATGCGGGAAGCGCTTTTTTTACGAAAAAAGTAGATGAAATAAAAAAAACAGTTGATTATTTATAGACAAAATAATATTATGTCTATGTATCAAACAACGAAATGCGCATTCGCTTGTTTTTTACGATATCCCATCTGTTAAGTACAGATCCCGAAAGGAGACACCTTCATTTTGCTTAACAATCCCTATGTTCGAACGATTGTCTTGTCACGCATTCTCTTGAATCTTGGCATTTGGGTTCGTAACTTTGCCATTCTGCTATACGTTACCGACTTGACAGGCAATAACCCTGTGTATGTATCCCTCATATCCGTAGCTGAATTTGCGCCCATTTTCTTGTTTGCCTTCATCGGCGGTACTTTCGCGGACCGCTGGCGACCCAAGCGTACTATGGTCAGTTCTGATGCATTGTCTGCGGTATCGGTATTTCTCGTACTGATCGCCGTTCATAACGGGTCGTGGCAGGCATTGCTGGTACTTACGTTCGTCTCAGCTTCGCTGTCTCAATTCTCTCAGCCCTCAGCGATGAAGCTGTTCAAACAGCATGTACCCGCTGAACAGCTGCAATCCGTGATGGCCATGTTTCAATCGATGGTTGCCTTCTTTACGGTCATCGGCCCGATCGCCGGTGCATTTGTATATCAAACGTTCGGCATAGAAGTATCGCTGATCGTAACAGGCGCGTTATTCCTGGGTTCTGGATTGATTCTGACAATGCTGCCCCGTGATTTACAGGAAGAGACACAATCCAAGCAGCAGAACCTGAAACAAGAGCTTATTGAAGGCCTTCGTTATGTGTGGAATAATCAAACGCTTCGAACCCTTGGCGCGACCTTCGCCGCGGCTGGCTTGGGAGCGGGACTTACTCAGCCGCTCGCGATATTTGTGACGATTGAGAACCTCGGTCAGGATAAGTCATTCTTGCAATGGCTGTTAACGGTCAATGGGGCGGCGATGCTCGTCGGAGGGGGCTTCGTCATGGCATTTGCTAAGAAAATACCCCCTCAAACCTTACTTGCTCTCGGCCTGAGCGTTAGTGCTGTCGGGACCCTTGGTATCGGCTGGTCAACCAGCGTCATCTTTACGATACTGCTTCTAGTGCTTAACGGATTCTTTTATCCGACCATCCACATTGGAATCAACACCATGATCCTAAACAATACGGAGGGGCCGTATATCGGTCGGGTCGGCGGCGCCCTAACCCCCATCTATATGGGAATGATGGTGCTGGGCATGTCGCTGGGGGGATTGCTCAAAGACCAACTGTCCCTGTTCGCCGTTTATGCGGCCAGCACATTCTTATTCCTGACCGGTTCGGCGCTGCTGCTCCCTCTGTTGAAAAAGAAAACGAGCACCGCAAGCGTATTGGAGCAATGAACAACAATAAGAGCCGCCTCACACATTTCTAGAGGCGGCTCTTATTCTCTTATTTTATTTTGAACTCCAGCATATGTTTTTCTACTTCTTGTTCAGATGCATACGATGAACGGGATTCAGGATACAACTTCAGTACCATAGACTCTGGATCATCCAGCATATTGCTGCTGAACGTATACTGAGACCCATCCTCCGTTCCGTGTCCCAACAAGCTGGACAATTTATAAGTTCGCCCATCTGCCGTCTTCGATACAATTTCGAATGGTTGTACCATGTCACTTATCGAAAGCTTGGTTTGAAAATCAATTTTTTTCCCAGGATCGTAAGCGAATCTTACTTGTGTCATGAGCGGAGAAATCTCAACCTCAGATAACACAATCTGATGATCGCCTAGCTTGAATGTTTGATTTGGTTGATACGTCTCCGTCTTGATTGAAGCAAATTTCGGATCCAAGTTGAACTTAATTTTCATCCTCTCGGAGTAATTCATCTCTGACTTGACCGTTCCTGTCTTGGGATCAGACAGTTTGCCTCGATCTACGGATGCAATTTGAAAATCCACTTCAATGCTTCTAGGGAAAGGTTGGCTGCGATCCAACTTTAATGTTCCACGCCCTTGCCAGCTTTGACTCTCCCAGCCTCCTATTTTTGAGGTATTTCCTAAAGAACGGCCTGTTTGCGCATCCTTCATTCTAACACTGTTCACATCATAGATCTCCTGGCTGTAATCCGTCTTGGCTGAATATAACAGTATTAATTTGTTCTCGTCCGCTGTAACAGCATCGATGTTAATCTCGTAAAGTCCCGATTTCACCGACTTGTTGATCATCTGAATATAATTGTTTCTTATCGCCGACTCCAATGTACTTTGATCGATATCATAGTCCATTCCCTTAAACTTGCTCAGTGCTCCCCAGTCCAACGTCTGCTCCTTGGCTGCCTGTGGAGCAACGGTGTCCTTGAACGGACTGAGCAGCCACAAACCGGCAGCCATAATAGTTATGAGTGTGATAGCAGCCACTTTCAAAGAAAGATTTCGAGATTTCCCGCGCGTCCGTCCCATCGCCAACCCGCGCTGAATAGCGTATGTAGCATCGATAGCATGAAGCTGCTGCCGTTGTTCCTGACGGATCTGTTCCGCATCGGCAAGCATTGCTTGTTCTTCAGGACTAGTCATCCTGCCATTCCCCCCGATTATTCATTAATTTTCGTAAATGCTCCAGCCCCTTGTACTGCCATGTCTTTACTGTTCCCTCCGGCTTGCCGAGGATCGCAGCTATCTCCTTCAGTGTCATGTCATTATAATATTTCAATATCAGCACATGTCGGTACTTGGGCTTCACCTTTTTCAGAACGGGCCACATAGCAAGCCTGTTATGATTGAACCCTCCCAAAGCTGGTTTGACAATCGCTTTTTCCAGCTCATGATCAGGCACTGGGACAGCTCGCTTGCGACGTCTCTGTTCGTCAATACAAACATAGATCAAGATGCGGATGATCCAGGCTTTGAATGCTCTCCCTTCTTTTAACGTTGAACGCTTGACCCATGCTCTACACGTCATCTCCTGCACTGCTTCCAGGGCATCATATCGGTTGCACAAATAACTGTAAGCAATATGGATCAGTGTGTCCTTGTGTTCCATAATAGCCTGGTAAAAATCGGTTTCTTCTTCCGTTGTTGTCAGTACCACCTTTTTCATCTCTGCTTGGGAGCCCATCATGATCTCCTCTCCTTCTCTCTCTATATGATGCTCTATGGGTTAAGACGGACGAACTCCCAAAACGGTTTTAATTTATCTCAATCCCATGTGCAATAAACAAAACAAACCGAAGCTCTCCTCAAGAAGAACTCCGGTTTGTTTATAACTGAGTATCATTATGCATGAAATTGTTGCCCGTCTAATACTTCCTTCACGTAACCGGCACGAATAACAAAGTCACCGAAATGCTCGCCTTGCTCGCGTTCTTGTGCAAATTGCTTCATGATGGGACGAAGGGAATCCAAAATTTCGGCCTCACCGATGTTTTCCTTATAAAGCTTGTTCAGTCGGTGTCCGGAGAAACCTCCACCCAGGTACATGTTATATTTTCCAGGCGCCTTTCCGATAAATGCGATTTCGGCCAGCATCGGTCTGGCACATCCATTCGGGCACCCGGTCATTCGAATGACGATATCCTCTTCGCGAAGTCCGTTCTCTTCCAGAATGACATCGATTTTATCCAATAACGTCGGCAAATATCGCTCGGATTCTGCCATCGCCAATCCACATGTCGGTAGGGCTACACATGCCATGGAATTTCTTCTCAGGGCAGAATCATGATGACCGTCCATAAGTCCGTAACGCTTGATGAGTTCTTCAATCTTTTTCTTCTTGTGGCTGCTGATATTGGCAATGATCAGATTCTGATTGGCCGTCAGACGAAAATCTCCATTATGGATTTGAGCGATTTCACGCAGGCCTGTCATCAGCAGGTAATCGGCTTCGTCTTTCACACGCCCGTTTTGGATGAACAGTGTAAAATGCCATTTGCCATTGCTGCCTTTAACCCAGCCGTAGCGATCACCATTATGATCAAAATGAAACGGTTTTGCCTCCTCCAGCTTCCAACCCAGACGGCTTGTGAGCTCGCCCACAAACCAATCGATTCCGCGATCATCAATCGTATATTTGAAACGAGCATGCTTGCGCACCGCACGGTCTCCGTAATCACGTTGGATCATCACCGTCTTCTCGGCCAAGTCAACGATCTGCTCGGGTTTGCAGAAACCAATGACTTTTGCCACTTGAGGATAGGTTAACGGATCACCGTGTGTCATCCCCATGCCACCGCCTACCGAAACGTTAAAGCCTTTCAATTGTCCTTCCTCAATGATTGCAATGAGGCCAAGATCTTGGGAATACACATCAACATCATTGGAAGGCGGCACAGCCATCCCGATCTTGAATTTCCGCGGCAGATACACCGGCCCATAAATCGGCTCCTGCTCCTCCTGGAGGCTGTCTACAATCTTCTCGCCGTCCAGCCAAATCTCATGATACGCACGCGAGCGCGGATCGAGATGACTGCTAAGCATACGTGCCCATTCGTATACCTCCGAATGAATTTCGGATTGATAAGGGTTCGGATTGCACATCACGTTACGGTTGACGTCACCGCAAGCAGCCAATGTACTAAGCATGGCTTCATTCACTTCTTGAATGGTGCTCTTCATATTCCACTTCAGTACGCCATGAAGCTGAAAAGATTGGCGTGTGGTCAAGCGAATCGTTCCGTTGGCATACTTTTGGGCTACATGGTCCATCATCAGCCATTGCTCCGGAGTTACGACACCGCCAGCGGCACGAACACGCAGCATGAACTGGTAAGCAGGCTCAAGCTTTTGCTTGTGTCGTTCGTTACGCAAATCCCGGTCATCCTGCATATAACTGCCGTGAAATTTCATCAGCCGGTTATCGTCTTCGGGAATCGATGCCGTAATGCGATCCTCTAATGTCTCTACAAGACTGCCACGCAGATAGTTGCTTCGACGCTTGATGTCCTCAACATCACTATGCGGCGCACTATGGGGTGATACTAGATTATTATCAGACATGTTCCTTTTTCTCCTCTCGAAAACCACAGGGATGATCTCAATACACATCCCGCTGATAACGTTTCTGTTGCTGCATGAGCGTCAGATATTCCGCAGCTTCTTCCGGACTCATGCCGCCTTCTTGCTCGAGAATGGACCCCAGGGCGGAATGCACATCATGAGCCATCTTCTTCTCATCGCCGCAAACATAGACGCAGGCTCCTTCTTGGAGCCACTGATATAGCTCCTTGCTCTTCTCCAGCATGCGGTGCTGTACGTACACTTTTTGGTCCGTATCCCGAGAGAAAGCAACATCCATACGCGTCAGTACTCCATCCTTCAACCAACGCTGCCATTCAATCTGATAGAGGAAGTCCGTTGAGAAATGCTGATCTCCGTAGAACAACCATGATTTCCCTTCTGCCCCCGTCTCTTCCCGTTCCCCCAGAAAGGCTCTGAAAGGTGCCACGCCTGTACCAGGTCCGATCATAATGATCGGAGTGTCCGAATTCTCAGGCAGCTTAAAGTTCGGGTTATGCTGAATGTATACCGGCAGCGAATCGCCAGCTTCCAGACGCTCTGCCAATTGTACGGAACATACGCCGTAGCGATGGCGGCCATGTGCTTCATAACGGACCGTTCGAACGGTAACATGAACTTCATCGGGAAATGCTTTGGAGCTGCTTGCGATAGAGTAAAGGCGGGCCGGAATCTTGCGTAGTATGGATACAAAATCACTCGCCGCCACTTGCTGCAGACCATAATCCTGTACCAGATCGAGTAAATCCCGTTCCTCAATATAGGTGCGCAATTCCTGCTCATGACCTGGCTTCAGCAATGATTGTAGTCCTTCATTCCCTGAAATCTTAACCACTTGCTCGATCAGAGGTTTCGTGAGAACCGTGATTTCATAGTGACGGAGCAAGGCATCTCGAAGCGTTCGCGCTTCACCATGCTTATTAATGACAACCACTTCATCAGCATTCCATCCCATAGCAGCGATGAGATCATCCACCAGCTGCGGGTGATTTTCCGGATAGATTCCCAAGCTATCGCCCGGCTCATACTGCAAATTCGAACCTTCAAGAGAAATTTCGATATGGCGTGTTTCACGGTCGGATCCTCTTCCGTTCAAGTTCAAATTTTCGAGGATTTCCGCTTGAAATGGATGGCTTCTTGAAAATTCCGATTCCGTACTATCGCTCAGGGCTACCGCACTCCCATTTTCAACAACGGATGATCCCGCTCCAGCCTCGTTCAACGATAGAAGAACCTGATTCATCCAATCTGCAGCCGACTCATCAAAGTCCACATCGCAATCTACTCTTGGCGTCAGCCGCTTGCCGCCCAATTCCTCGAGCCGCTTGTCGAAATCTTTACCCGTTTGGCAGAAAAATTCATACGAGGTATCCCCCAGCGCCAGTACGGAATATTGAAGATGGTCTACCTGAGGTGCTCGCTTGCTATGCAAAAATTCATAGAATGGGATTGCATTATCCGGCGGTTCACCCTCTCCATGCGTACTGACGATAATCAGGAGATTCTGTAACTTCTTCAGATTATTCGGTTTAAAATCGCTCATAGAAGACATCGTGACCTGCAGGCCAACCTCTTCCAGCTTCTTCGATAACTTTTTCGATAATCCATGACCATTGCCTGTCTGTGATCCGTATAGGATGGTGACTTCTTTAGCAGCTGTTGCCACTGGCGCCGATACAGCGGCTAACGTGTTCGCTTGCGGTGCTGCCACAACTGCTGCTGCGGCTGCCGTTCCCTGTAATGCAGCGATAAATCCGCTGAGCCAGGTCCGCTGGGATTCTGTCAGTGTGGGCAGTAGGCGGTTCAGCAGCTCCACCTGTTCCTGATTAAAAGGACTGTTCATTACTTGAAGTTCCAACAATATCCACCTCTCAAAAGCGCACATTATTAATTCCTACTATTACGATACAATTAATTTTATTTCTCCTTTGAACCTATCACAGCTTACCTGGACCGGTCAATTACAATGTTCTTATAGCATTTATCAGTTTTACTAATAAATCGGATTTTCCGAGTTTAACTATAAGTGAAACTCCACCAGCTTTAAAGAATATCGATATCCCCGAATGGTAATGATACCAATGATAAGGAGGAAGATATCGGATGCAAAATCAGGATTGTAATTTTACGCCGCTGAAAAACAAATTAAAGGAACAGCTCTCGGATATCACCAGACAATTACAGCATATCATCGTCAATTTGGACCAGGATAGTTCATGTCTGCTGGGTGAGTTAGACCTTGTCAGAACTAAATTTTTGGAAGCTGAATCGATTTCATCAACGTATTATCTCAATTGTTTTCTCTTCCCCTTCACAAGCAAATACCAAGAAATCGCGAAATCCATATATCATCTCAGTCAAAAAAAACGGGGTGCGCTCATTGTGATTCAACGGGAAGATGGTCTGGATTCGTTAATAACGCCAGGGATTCCCTTGTCTGCAGAAATCACAAGTCCCTTGCTTGAATCCATATTTGTTCCCGGCAGCCCGCTGCACGATGGGGCTGTGCTCGTACGTAAAGAGATGATTATTTCCGCCGCAAACGTGTTGCCTTTAACAGCAAAAACCTATGGTGAACGTAAGCTCGGAACCCGTCACCGTGCAGCCATTGGCCTATCCGAAATCAGCGATGCCTTGGTACTCGTTGTATCAGAGGAGGAGACAGGCAAAACCTCCTTCTGTATGAAAGGAACGCTTTACCCCTTATCCATTAGTAGCCCCTAATTAGTCAGCACATGGATCTCGGCGTGGCCGGAATCGCTGCATCCTTCATCGTGCAATACTTAATCGATAAATACCGTATTTATATCCATCCGATTTGTTCTAAGAAGGCGGCACGTCGATTCATTCTCTCCGCAATGCATTAAGACCAAACCATGCAAAAAAGAGCCGCAGAATTAGCATCTGCGGCTCTTTTTATGGATCCATCCCATGTTGGAGATTTATTCAAATGTATAGGTCCAGAAACGTTCCGTCCCGAAGCGCTGCTCCACTTCCTTGGCCTTCATCTGTTTCTTGCCCAGCAGCTCCGCTGCTTGGAATTGAGAGCGATGGGCTTGAATGGAGTTCAGCTTCTGTACCATAAACATGGATACATCTTGATAAACATCCGGTTTACCCAATTCTTGCTCACAATTGTTGGAGAATGCCAGACATTGAACGACTGGTCGATCCCCGGCAGGCATACGCTGAATCGTGCGGATTACAGCCGCTCCCGTTGCATCATGGTCAGGGTGAACGCTATATCCAGGGTAGAACGTGAACACCAGCGATGGCTTTATCTCCTGAAGCAGGGAAGCAATCGCGCTATCCAGCTTATTTTGATCCTCGAATTCAATCGTTTTATCATGGAAACCAAGCAATCTCAAATCCTGTATGCCTATCGCTTTGCAGGATTCCTCCAGCTCTGCTTTGCGAATGGTTGGAAGCGTGATACGGTTTGCAAACGGGGGAATGCCCATATTGCGGCCCATCTCCCCAAGCGTTAGGCAAGCATAGGTCACATGAGCGCCTTCCATAATGTATTTAGCCAACGTTCCGGATAAACCAAATGCTTCATCATCCGGGTGCGGCAATATGACCAGTATGTTTTGCTCCATCAATCCTCGTCTCCTCTCTCTATTAAAAAGGCTCCCGGCTCAGCTGCAAAGCGACAACCAGTTTGCCCTGACTGTCATGACCTGCCATGATCAGCCGATCGGTATCACTCTGTTCGAAATGGGTGAGTCCTTCCGTATATACCCAGCCTTGACTCATTTTCAATCCAACCCGATAGGGTCCATTGCCGGATATAGAACCGTGGCTGTAACGAATGGTTGCATTCGTAATAAAGTTAGCCGCGGGGTGCTTCGTGCTGTCATAATGGGCAGCATAAGCGCCTGTTGTCATCTCAAGGTGAATATATAAATCCTGGTCCTTCAATTTATCAATCATTTGTTGTACTTCGGTTTGATTTATGAGTTCCATAATTCCCTCCAATATAAAGAATCACAACATGTAAGCAGTCGATATGATAATTCTATCATAATTATAGAGCAGGACGAAAATATATAAACGAAGACGTTTGATTTATCTCCCAATAAAAAGAGAGGCGTATTCCGGCTGTGCTGCATATACGCTAAGGTCGTGCTCTGAAATAACCTTATAACCTTCCCTGCGCAGCAGAGCCGTAGTTACGCCATAACCGGCTATCTTCTCATTGGCAAATTCTCCATTATAAATCATGGCACTGCCGCAGGAAGGACTGCTCTCTTTCAGGACGATCAGCAATGCTCCGAGCTCTTGTGCCACTCGAAGCGCTTGGTAGGCACCATTTATATACATCTCGGTCACGTCTTTCCCGGACAATTCAACCACTCTAGCATTCCCTGCCAGTACGTCATCACCGTTTCCTCCGACGATCTCCGCAGGCTCCCGTGGAGTTGAGAATCCGCCAAGAAGTTCGGGACATACGGTCACAGCTTTCTTCGATTTGACCAGCTGCTGAATGTTCGCATCCAAACTGTCCGTAGCGTTATAACGAACCTGCAAACCGGCTAAACACGAGCTTACAACAATCACAGGTGACACCTCAAATCTCTCGTTCTTACTTACAAATAACAATACTGCCTATGCCATTCGCCCTCATTTAAGTATCAGGAATCAGAATCCAAATGTCAACGAAATGCAATGAAGAGCTGCCATGGTGTGAGGTAGCCTTCAATGCCAAAAGTGTATCAACATACGAACCGATCCTCTCCAGGGCTCAACGCAGCATGGGAGCAACCCTTTTGAGAAAATGATTCATTAATAATGGCAAAGAAATCAGAATCGGCGGATCATCCAGCCGGGGAACATGCAATGTTACATGAAGATGCGGGGTCTTGAAGTTTGGGGTAACGATAATGGGTTCCTTCGAACGGGTACGCAGCGTGGTAGACTTAGGAAGCAGGAAATCAACCGCCTGCATGCCCCATGGGACCGAAGTGGCCATCAGATAATACGTTCCGGGTCTGACGTCGCCGAACCGAAACGAGCCGACGGAGGATAACAAAGTTCCGTATAACGGTAAACCTTCGGGAATCGGCTTGGCGAACAGCCCGATCAAGATGACACCCTGAAATGGAGCCGTTGCCTCTACCGTGCCCTCAACTGTCAGATTGGGATTCACAACCGGTATGGAGTCACGCCAGCTGTTCAGTTTCTGTAGGGATAACAGATGCTCGTCCGCCTCTTCCCTCGAGTTTCGAAACTGGGAAGGGGTCACTCCTACTCTTTCCGTAAAGCGTGTTGTAAATGTACCCAGACTCTGCTGACCGATCTCCATGGCGACATCCCGGATACTCAGATGTGTATGTAATAGCAAGTCCTTCGCCTTCTCCAAACGAAGCGAGGACACATAATATAATGGAGGCAGTCCGATTCGATCCTTAAATATACGCGAAAAATGATATGGGCTGTATCCTATGTAATCCGCCAGTGTCGATAACGGAAGAGGCTCATAAATATTATTGTGAATATACGCGATTACCTCATCGATTTCAGCATATCGATCAGTCATCAGGTCTGCACCATCCTTCATTCCGGATATTATGTCTGGGTCCAATCCAACTCTTCCGAGGAACAATTGTTCGCATTTATACTATCATATCCATCTAAAAAATGGAAGCTTTTATATGTTAAAAATATCACCTCACAAGTATAAACAATCACAAAAAAAAGCCGCGCTGCACGCGCGGCTTTCTTACCATCAATCCAAGTCCGGAATATGAATCTCAACCTCTTTTTTGCTTTGGGAAGACCGCAAGATGCCGTCCAGAATCGCTTGATTCCGAAGCACCTGCTCGCCCGGGATCGGTGCCGGCTTGCCTTCGCGCACAGCGCTTACGAAATCCTTGATTTTCTCCTCAAATACGTTAAGCTCATGGTGGACCAGCGGTATTGCGCTTTCGGTATGATGACCTTGGATATCATGGAACAAGGAGATCGATCCTACCTTCCCATCCCACACACCGCTCCAAGGGCCTGAACCTGCCGGTGTAATCTTCATGCCCGCATCCGTTCCAAGGAACATGGTCGCCCCCAAGGTATCCATATGCATAGCCCACGAAGTTTTAAAGTTAAGCACAAGGTCTCCTTCGAATCGTATCATCGCTACGCCGAAATCCTCGACGTTAAACGCTCCGGATTCGGAGTGATATTTGGGATTCGTGCCAAAATAATTCGATGTATACGCGGATACCGTCAACGGTTTGGGATATCCAAGTGCGTTCAGGGCCATGTCCAAGGAATAACAGCCAATGTCCGCCATGGCACCTGCCCCTGAAATCTCCTGTCGAACAAACGTGCCACCCGGCATCCCACGGCGGCGACCGCCTCCGGTTTCCACATAATAGACTTTTCCAAGCTCGCCGTTTTGGATCAGATTCTTAATGATGCCCATGTTCGGATCATAACGCGGCTGGAAGCCTACATTGAGCATATTCCCTGTCTTCTTCGCGATCTGGACCATCTCGATGGCTTCATCCAACGTGACCGACATCGGTTTCTCGAGCATTACGTGTTTGCCCGCTGACAGCGCATCAATCGTGGTACTGTAATGAGCGACGTTTGGCGTACAGATGCTTACGCCATCCAGGTCGAGATCCAACAATCTGCGGTGATCATCAAATCCGATTGCCCCCTGAAGTCCCCAGCGCTCAATAAATTGATCGGCTCTGCCGGGTAAAATATCAGCTACGGCAACAATCTGCACATCGTCAATTTGTTTATAATACTTTGCATGCTCCCCCGCAATGCCGCCGCTTCCAATAATTCCTATTCGAATGGTTTTGCTCATGGCTGATACTCCCCCTACAATTTCACATTCATTGCTCGATATGTTGATGGCGTATATCCATATCTCTTTCGAAACACGGTATGCAAATAACTTCCGCTTGAGAAGCCTTCGTGGATGGCGATTTTATCAATCGACCAATTGGTATCGATCAGCTTCCTGCATACGGCTTCAAGCCGGACATGTTCCAGTATTTCGCTGAAGGACTGCCCTTCCGCTTGCTCCTTGAATATTCGCTGCAGCTGCCTTGAGCTGATATGCAGCTTCTCCGCGACGTCATCCAGTACAACCTCTCCCGAAGAGTTTGCATGAATATACTCCAGGGCCAATTGATAGCGGTAAGCCTTCATATCTCGTGAAGGCAGTTCCGCTTCCGATGGCTCGGATTCATATGCGCGTACAGCGCGCAGCAATATCTGAATAATGCACTGCTTAATCGTTGTATACAGACCCGAATACTTCTCCTGAGAAGCCTGATAAGCCTCAAGGAAATAAGGCATCGCACGATGGATATCCATCGTTGGCTTCAGCGGTAATCCCCTCAGCTTCTCCATACAGTCATCGGCTTCCGCCATTTCCCATGGATCCGAAACAGGCAGCACCTGGCTCTCATGCTCGGATACCTCATCGCGTGGAATAATGTCCACATGCAGACATAATTCGTCCATCGGCTCCGCTGCATCCGCCTCCTGATAATGAAGCACATTCGGACCCGTTAAATAAAACATGCCTTCCCGCAGCGGATAAGGTTCCTCTTCCATAATAACGGTCCCCTTGCCGCGGGGTATGAAATGAAACTCATACTCCGCATGCTTGTGGAAGGAGACAATCTTTCCTGGCGGAAAGGTGGTGAGATGAAACCGAAGAACCCGGATCTCATAACGCCCCCAATAGACTCTCAGATCAAGTCGCTCCAAGGCATCCTGCCGATCTTTCATCAATTCGTATGGAAAATGGTTATTCATCCTGATGCATCATCCCTGTATCTTATGCTTGCAGTTCATCCAAACGAATGGCGCGATGCTCTTTGGCCGAACGGTTGGATGCTTCCATTAGTTTGGTTAGTTCAACCGCAAATGCGATATTTTCCTCTGCAATGGTATCCTCTTGAATATGGGAAATCCATTGTTCAAATGCACTTGCACGATTCGCCGGTACCGGCAGCTCAATCCAAGCATCCTTGTACTCTTCTTTTTTCGTTGAACGAATCAGAAGTTTGCTATCCGGCGTTCCGTACAGAATCGTTCCATCCGTACCATGAATTTCAATCGTAAATGGCGAGAAGCTGTTAACAAATCCGGCTTCAACCACACCGACCGCTCCCGTAGCTGTAGAAAGCGTAGCAACGGCGTTGTCTTCCACTTCCTTACCCGTGATGTATCCGAAATTCGCATTGACATCAACCGCTTCTTCACCCAGGAACAAGCGTGTCAAATACATCGGATGACATCCCAGATCGATTAAGGCGCCTCCACGGCACTGCTCCAGGCTGTAAAAATGCTCAGGCAGCCATCCGGCAGTCGCGCCATTATGAGACAAGCGTACACGAACAAGTGTTACGGTGCCAAGCAACTCTTGCTGCAATACCTCGCGGATCGCCAAAGTATAACCGTCATTCAGTCGCGGTAGCGATACCGTTAATTTGACTTGGTTCTCATTCACGGCATTGATGATATCATTGACTTCTTGCAGGGTGGCAGCAATTACTTTTTCCGTGAAAATGTGTTTGCCTGCTGCCGCAGCTTTCAACATCACTTCTCTATGCATGGATGTCGGAGCATCCACGATCACAGCATCGATATCGTCACTTTGCAGCATGTCATCCAAGGATTCATAAAAAGGTACGCCTTGCTTCTCCGCTGCTTCTCTTCCGCGCTCTGGGTTCTCATCCCATACCGCTACGATTTGAGCATCCGGATGCTCCTGCGCTTGTTTCGTATAATCCCACGCGTGCACATGCCAATAACTAATTTTTCCGATTCTAATCATTCTCGTCACCTCAGTATCTAATATTAGGACATCATGCCATTAATCTATCACACGAACCGCCCGATTCACAGTGTAAAATTGCGACAATCAAGTTAGATATCACGACACGGTGACACGTAAAAAACTCCGCCAGTTGACGGAGCAGGCTGTGCTGTATCTAAAATTTCAATCGTTCTTTTGCAGATGTGACATGTGCAGTATGGTGCTTTCCATGCCAGGCGTACATGCCCATGGCGTATTCCAGACTGGTTTTTCGCTGGTTCTCTGGGTGATAGAACGTTCTGAGATAGTCTCCGTTATCCATGATGTCTAACAAAGCACCCCATCTGGCATGCATGCCATCAAGCAAAACAAGCGATGCCTCAATGTCCAGGATCAATGAATCTTGAAGGGCAGCCCACTTCTGCTCGTCATAAGGCTTAATTGTTGGGTTGTCTTCCGTTAAAGCAAGTTTAAACCGAATATAGCTGTTCATGTGGCTATCTGCAAGATGGTGAACGACTTGACGGATCGTCCAACCTCCATCTCGATAAGATACATTCAGTTGTTCCTGGCTTAGCCCCTGGACTGCAGCCCTCAGTTTCTCCGGCAGGCTCTTAATCTCTTGAATCCAGAGCTCCCTTTGTTCAGGCGCGGAGTGCCCTTCCCATTCAAATTGCCCTATCGGGTATCTCAAATCCATGTTCCCTCACTCCTTGACCATCATTTTTTGTAAAATTCGTATGGTAATGATATTAGCATTTTACAACGAGTCCAGTATCCCTGATCCGATGTCAATCCACCGCAATCCGTTCAAAATTACGCAGCGTCCGAAGTGCATTCCATGTCAGAACGCCCTTCCATTCCTCCTTGGCCAACGGCCATACCTCTTCGTACTGGTACCAGCTCCAATTGGGCTCCCAGGCACCATCTTCCCCTTGATTCTCTATAAGCAAATCCAGTTCCAGCGGCAGAAGCTCTTGGTATTTAGCATAATAAGGTGAATTCGGAGAATCCATAATGCTGAGAGGCGTTGCTCCGTATCCCTCGCGGCTGCCAGGATCCCTGCTTATGCAATTATCCATGAAGACCTCAAGGGTTTCTTCGATCTCGGAAGCCTGTTCTTTCGGCAATCTTTCGTTCAAGCGCAAATAACAAAACAATTCATGCATTTCATGAAGATCGCTAGATTGTTTCAGGTAGTTCACAGCATAATCAATCCTTGATTCCAAAAACTCTAAAGGGTATAACTCCCGCTCGTCGATAAAATAGGCGGTGATATCCGCATTCGGATTTCCCCAATGATCCTTGAAGGCTCCGTACTGCCACCAGATCGCCCTCGGAGACTGCTCGGCTTCCTTAGGAATAATGTCCCACCCTGACCGTTCTGGCACATAGGAGTGCTCAAGATACTTTAACGTGGATATAACCCGTTCGCTGCGCTCCGGATGATCTGGATTTAACCGAAGAATCTCAAGCGCTCTGGTTGTTGCCAGAGCAGATGACTCCTTGCAGCGAAGATCGGGCTCAAGACCATGACCAAATCCACCGTCCTCGTTCTGATAGCTATCGAGCTCGGTTAATACGTCAGTAAACGACCCGTCCTCGAATTCGTACCGGAATAGTGCCCGTTCAAGGTCCCTGGCCTGGTGCAGCATATATTGCCTGGCTTGTTCAAATCGCATCCTGTTTAGCTTCTTCACTTGGATTCCAACTCCTCGTAGAAAGTGATTCGGTTGCCGAATGGATCAACGACACATAGTTCTTTGCTGTTCCAAGGTGCAGTCTCGATTCCAGGCCTGGAATACGGATAGTTCTGGCTTAACAGCTGTTCGTGAAAATCTTCAATCCCTGCCATCTCCACGCGAATGGCTGCTCCTGGGGAACAGTCTCCGTAATGCTCCGTCAAATGAATCGTTAACAAATCCTTTGTTATTTGCATGTAGAGCGGTGCCGAGTCATCAAACCGATGTTCCCAATCCAAGGTAAAACCAAGATATTGGATATAGAATTCCCTTGCCTTCGTTTCATCGAATACCCTGAATAATGGTATGATTTTGCTCATGATCTGCCCCCTACTACATCCTTTATTTTTCAAACTCCTTATGTATGTACTGCTGACTTATTTAGAATATATCATAAATTCTGTAAGGCTCGTCCCAAAAATAAAAACCCAGCACAGATACATAAAACCACGTTTGCTGGGCCAGCTTTGGCAAGTATTCTTTTCATTTATAACTATTCATTCCTGGTCACTTTGGGCAGCTTCTTGGCTTTCTCGCGTTTAACACGACTCCACACCAGCAGAACGAGAAATGAACTACCCAGGCAGACAAAGATCACTTTCAAATAATGCTCAACCACATTCAGAATGTACTGCCACTGTTCGCCGAATATAAAGCCTATGCTGAAAAAGACCAGCACCCATGAGGCTACCCCCGTGTACCCATATAGCCACACCGTTCGATAGGGAACCCGAATCATGCCGATAAAATACCCGATAAATTGCCTGACCCCGGGTATGAAAAAACAAATAATGAGCAGCTTATTTCCATACTTGTTGTAATAGGCCTGCGTTTTCTCTACAAGGGACGGCTTAATAAACAGCCATTTTCCATAGCGCTCTATAAGCGGCATCCCCAGCTTGTATCCCAGGATATAGGTAATGGTTAGCCCCATAGCCGCTCCCATAAAAGCAGAGCCAACGGCAGGAACCATATCGATGATTCCTTTATAGGTCAAAAACCCGGTATAGGTTAAGGTACTATTTCCAGGAGGAATTGGAAGAGCAATAAAATCAAGGGGAAGCCCAATCAATAACACCAGGTAGCCGTATTGTTCAAACAACTGCTCAACCAATTCAAACAAATTCATGGGGAAAACTCCTTCATCTTACCGATAACTGTCATAGTAGTGTTGTAGAGCATCATTTACATAAACTTCTTTGTTCAGCACCTCGTAGGGCACCGGATTCATATTTTCAGACCATTCACGAGAATGGCGCTGATTCTGTTGAATATCCATCAATCTTGTGAGGACTGTTAAAGCCGAATTTTTATGCGTGTTAATGGCCGCTCTTCGCTTCATTTCTTGCAATAAGGGCGGACTTGTAATTAATGTTAGCAATTGGTGCTGCAGTTCACCCGCCATGGCTTGCCGTGCCACGCCTATTCCAACCAGGTAGTCCGCATTATCCTGTTCTTGGCCTGGCAAGGGTTTCACTAACAGCATCGGCCGTTCCATCGTTAATGCCTCGGAAATCGTGAGGCCTCCCGGCTTTGTAATCATTAGGTCCGCTATCGCCATCAACTCATGCATACGATCTACGTAACCCATGACCGTGATTTGCGGATGCTCTGAAAACTCTTCCAGCAGTGATTGATATAATTTCATATTGCGGCCGCACACGACCATAAACCGAACACCCTGCGGGTATGCCCTTGATTTCAAGAGTTCGATTATTTCTTTATCGATCATCCCTTCTCCACCGCCCATAATCAGTACGACCTGTTCGGATGGACACAAGCCGTAATAGGCTCGGAGCCGTTCCGGATCGACAGGTTGACTATACAGCGGATTAACGGGTATGCCGGTCACAGAGATCTTTTCGCTTGGCACGCCTTTGCGCTCCAATGCAACCTGTACCACATCGGAACCAACCATGTAATAATCCGTATGAGAGTGTATCCAGTAGCTGTGATCCGTATGGTCCGTCATGACGGTTGCCGTCGGCACATTTGTGAAACCCATCGCTTTCAGCAGAGACATCCCCGCTGCTGCCGGCGGAAAGGTACTGACCACGACAGCCGGATTTTCCGTTTCCAGCATCGTGCTGAGCCTGTGAAGACTGAAGGTACTAAAGCGTTTCAGCATCTGGATGAGGGTGTTTTCCTCGCGCGTTTTCTGGAATAAGTATCCATAAAAGGATGGAAAGTGCTTCATCCATTGCACAAAGAAAAACTGACCAGCCACATGCAGACGTGGATGAGTTAACTCCATGTAATCAATGACTTTCACGCGCAGATGAGGGTAGTTTCTTTTTGCTGATTCCACAATGGCCTTTGATGCCTGGTTGTGACCCTCTCCCAGACTTCCGGTTAATATGATGATTTTTTGCTCATATATGGATCTCATGAATATTACTCCTTATCTAACGTTATGTGATTCCAATGACATGCATCAGGTAAACGACCAGCCATCCAGAACCGAATCCAATCAGACTGCCTGCCAGGCAATCAGTTGGGTAATGATATCCCCAATATATACGGGATAGACCGACCAGCGCAGCCAGGATAATTAGCAGTATCGTAGGCAGCGGAGATACCAGAAACAACAATGGTGTTATGACGGCAAAGATCGCCGTGGTGTGTCCTGACGGGAAGGAATAGTCCTTCAATGGAAAATTTCCAATCTTCACCTGCTCTAGAACCCGAAACGGACGATCTCTTCTGACGATCTTCTTGATGAGGACAACAATCAGATGGCTAACGGTTAAGGCAATGGCACTCTGATATGCCGTTATGTCCCATGCTTCAAATGCAGCCCAGGCGATGAGCAGTGCGCTCAGAATCGTAAAGGTGGCTCCACCGAGATGGGTAATGCCGCCGAACAGCCGATCAAAGGCTCTGTTGCTGATCGTCTGGTTGCACCAGACAAATATCCGGTGATCAAATCTTCGTAATCGCTCGATCATTCATTCTTCACCTGCCGTTACATCAACTGAATCTTTTGAACCCTGCACGACAGGGATTTCCGAACGTTTTTTCCTGCGTTTCTTGATAAAATGAACCGTCAGCCAAATTCCTCCAATCAGAGCACCTACGGACATCAAAATAATCGTAAGCACGCTGTCCACCATATTCTCTGCAGCACGGCCATATACGTAGAAGAGCACACCTACGGTATAGAACTTCACGGCGCGTCCGATCGCTGCGTAGGTGAGAAGTTTCCATAAGGGATAGCTCATGCAGCCGGATAGAATGGTGAAGATTTTAAAAGGAATCGGTGTAAACGCACCGACAAGAATTGCGGCTTCGCCATGCTTGGTAAACAAGGCGGTGGCGGAATCGTGCCATTTTTTCTTCATGACCTTGGTTAAGACCAAATTTCCGGAAGCCTTGCCAATTCCATAACCGATCGGCGTTCCGATCAAGCAGCCGACAAATCCGATCGAGGCGAGCCAGATCGCTCGGTCCGGACTCAATGCACTTAAAGACAATTGCGAGAAAAGTGCCGGAATCGGAAAAATAATCGCATCGATCATGGCATGAATAAATAATCCGATATCGCCTAAATTACGTAAAAAATCCATCAGGTCTTGTCTCCTCTGCTAGACTACACACTGGGCAATCCCTATACTGTGCGATATCGTGGGTCAAATTTATATCCGAAATCATCCGTTCACATTCCTCTCACATATCATGTTAATGTAAGAATATCATGATTGAAGAAAGATGACTTCCGTCTTCAGACGATAATCAACCTAGACTTAGGTCTAGATACTAATAGTAGATATAATATAGTAGATATAGTATAAACGAGTTTTATGATCAATAAGTTGAGTTTATAACCATTTGGACCATAAACAAAAAAAACAGCTTAGCCGCAATATGCGGCCAAACTGCCAAGCTCTAAGACCATGAACTATTCAAATTGACAAATTTGCGCGACCTCTCGGACCGAGTTCACCACATGATCGGCCTGCGATAAGTCCTGATTCCCCGAGTTCGGGTTCACGAAGCCTATGCAATTCATTCCAGCCGCCTTCGCTGCAGCAACGCCATGCCTTGCATCCTCAAGCACCATGCAATGCTCTGGATTCACTCCGAGCAATTCAGCCGCCTTAAGATACACATCCGGTGCCGGCTTCCCTTTCTCCACTTCTTCACCGCTCACAACGCATTCAAACTGATCCAAGAGATCGAACTTACGCAAGACGGCCGATATAAATACTGGTGGCGATGATGATGCAATAGCTGCCGGTATGTTACGTGCTTTAAGCTCCGCAAGGAGCTCCCGAATGCCATCTATAGGCTCCATTTCCCGTGAGGTGAGTATTTCAATTTTATTGGACAATTGGTATTCAATGATTTCCGAAACGGATTGAGCAAGCTGATGTTCATCTTTAATGGCTGCCCACATCTCCGGATTGGTCATGCCTACATACTTCTCCAGCTGTTCATGGGTTATCGCCGATCCGTAGTCGTTCATCACCTGAATATCGACTTCAAAGTGAAGCGGTTCACTGTCAATAATGACCCCATCCATGTCAAAAATAAATGCCTGTATCATGTTCATGCTCCTTTGTTGATATGTATTTTAGTTAACGCCAGATAATATCGAGTAACGTTCCCAGCACTCCGGTTTTATGGCCTCTGAGCACATCGGGATTGAATACTTCGACGAAACCGCATCGGGTACAGGATACAACAAGATCACTCAGATGAAATAATATCGTGCAGTTCCATAAGGGAATGGATCTCATACTTAGGTTGAATGGATGTCGGGTTTGGCTTGCGCAGTGGGTTATACCAGCAGGTATCAATCCCGTAATGGATGCCTCCTTGTATATCGGAAGTTAACGAATCGCCGACGATGAGAACTTCCTTCTTGTCGGGATGATTCAACTTATCGAATGCATAATCGAATATGCCTTCGTGGGGCTTCTGGGACCCAGCATCCTCCGAAACAATGATGCATTCAAAGGAATCGCATAACGGAGACCGGCTAATTCGGTTAAACTGCACTTCCTTGATTCCGTTCGTGATGATAGCCATTCGTTGGCCGCGTTCGGCCAGTTGACTGCACAGCTCTTCTGCCCCTTCCATCAGAAAGGAGCCTTGCCCTAGATATTTTATGTATATATCGCTAAAGGCATTGGCATCCAAGGCGCACTTGATGTTGTGTTCTGCCAACAGCCGGTCAAACCTGGCCGTACGCAAGTCACTTTGTGTAACCTTCCCCTGCTCGAAATCACGCCACAACTGCTGGTTAATGCGTCTGTATCTGTCTACGATGGCATCCGTGCACTCCTGATCAATCTCGCCAAAAACGCCGGACAACGCAAAAGCCTCCGATTTGGCATAGTCGTATAATGTTTCATCTGCATCAAATAAAATAACGTTGTAACGCACGGCTGCCCTCCTTCTCATGCTGCTTAACTTCAACGATTACCCTTCTGCTACCCAGCATATCATTTTATTCATTCTGACTCATCAAATCAATGCCCGGATGTCGAAGTTAATTTGGATTGTTGGTTCAATTCCTTAATCCTTTGCCTTTGTAGATGATCTAGACGATTTCTGTTACTCTTCACCAACTCTGTCAGACGCATGAAAATTAACAATAATATCGTAATGATTACACCTGCTGAGAACACCATCATTGCCCATTCGCCCACGCCCAAGAGCGTGATCAAAAGCAATTCCGTCACAATAAAGATTCCCGCTTCAAGGGCTAGCTGTTTCATATGGCCTCCCTAATTCTCATCGCATAAATTATAGTGATGATACCGTTCCTGCTCAAGTTCGATCTCGCCGATATAGGTAAACCCGCATTTTTGGATCACTTTATTGGAGGCATGATTATGAACGACGGCTAAAGCGCTTAGCTCGCGCTCGCTTGTATTCCGGAACAAGAACTGGATTAATGCCCGTACAGCTTGCGTAGTATATCCCTTATTATAATGCTGATTCGAGATTCCGTACATAATCTCTCGATTGGGCTGAGGCAGCTCTTCCTTAGGACCTGTATTGCACCAGCCGATACATTCGCCTGTTTCTTTTAAGACCATGGCTAGCCGCAGACGCAGCTTCCCCACGTCCCCGCCGTCATGAACGGTCTGCAAGAACTGCCGATTCTCCACAATTTCATAGTTGATTAACCATTCGAGCCGCTGTTCCCTGGGTACATCCCAACCGGGCAGGAACTGTCTGATCTCAGGTTCGTGCGTGATCTTAAAGATCGCATCAAGGTCTTCCACCATATATTCCCTGAGCAGGATGTCCTCACATTCAATTGTGAAGGGCATTCCTGGGGAATGGATACTTGTCTTGTTCAATATAGTCCTCCTGCATTCATTCGCTCGCTCATTTTCCCTGGCCCATGACGAGGGCTATTAACTGATCGGGCCGAGTATAAATATCATCAGGTTCAACGCTAAATTCTACGTTCTGTACGGTATCAAACCAATGCGCTCCAATGGTGAGCACCTGGGCTGATTTGCCTGCCGCTATATCGGCATCGCTGTCGCCGACAAAAACCACGTCCGATGTACTCAGACCGAGCAATTGAACGGCTTTGAATATCCCTTCCGGGTCCGGCTTGGAACGTTCAACCTCATCACCCGTGATAGTAGCGGCAAAAAAACCGTCCAGCTCCAGATTTCTAAGACAGATATCCAGGCACCTTCTGCTCTTGCCCGTAATAATGACCATGGGTATATGTAAATCCCACAACTTCGAGATTAGATTCTGGATCGATTCCGACACCTGTACATGCTTCTGAAAATCCTTCTCAAACACTTCGTAATAATATTCTACGGCTTCGTCAACATGGGCTGGGTTCGAGAGATATTTAGTTATAATCTCTTCCTCCGTTGGACCAAAGGTCTCCACGATTTCCGCATCCGTCAACGTTTTGCCTTCATATTTCAAGAAAACCGCCCGGAACGCTTTAAACGAAAGCGGCAACGTATCTGCTAATGTACCATCAAAATCAAACAGCACCGCCTGAATGGTGGACATACCTCGCTCCCCTTTCATCCTTTCCTTCAAGAACGACTATACACCATCCCACTCAGACTAAATTCATCCTCATCTGAATGGTAATCATCTTCTGATCATCATCTAACGTCGTAATACGGACATCGAAGGGCTCAAATCCAAGCTTATGATAAAAAACCAGCCCTCTGGAGTTGGTATTATGGCAGCTAAGAGAAAAGGTTGTCATTCCATATTTCTCTTTGGCTATATCCATCATGGTCTGTAACAGCTTCTGCGCGGCTCCCATTCCCCTATGCGACGGAGCAACGATAACATTGCCGAGCAGCAGAGATTGATCAACATCCTCATAAAAATTCGCATAAGCGACAACCTGCCCTGTAGATTCTTCAACAATAACCGTAGGATCATATCGATTTTCTAGCAAACTCAAGATTTGCTCCGGCGTCCAAGGAAACTCCGATCTGGGACTCACGTAAAACAGCTCCTCCGGCGTTTGAGGAAAGCTGCATATCGTTGATAAATCCTCGTCTGCCAGCGGCCTATGGGTGTACATATTACAAGCTCCTCCTTACTTCATATTTCGTGCAATATACATGCCTCTTCCAATCAAGCCTTGCGTATCATGCTCCACGTGAAGGCCCGCTTCCTGGAATGCCTTAATCATCTCATCCACGGTAAAGAGCCCCATACGATGCTCCTCCGTATAATGTTCAATTCCATGCTCGCTTCCAAACAAATACTCGAATTTCATGATCGAAATATTGCCTTCGCGGTCCGAATGGGACATCCTGCTGATATGGATCCCGCGACGCTCAGTCATGATCGCGTCCACTCTTCCGGCGGTCCAGACATCCGGTGTAAACCACGGCTCAACCAGAATGACACCCTCCTCGTTCAGATGCTCCTTAAACTGCGTAAGGGTCTGTACCAATAGATCCAGCGTTTTCACATAACCGATGGAGCTGAACAGACACAGGATCACATCATATTTCCGATCCAAGTGAAAACGGGTCATGTCGGCAACCGAATAATTTCCCTCAGGATTTTTTGACTTCGCTATCGAGACGAATTCGGGATTTAGATCAATACCATCGATTGCATAGAACTGCTTTAAGAACAAAGCATGTTCCGCAGTTCCACAGGCAACATCGAGCATGGTCCGGTAATTCTTGCCCTGTCCTTCAATATATTCCCGGACCAGGTGCGCCTCCTGCTTATAATCCTTAAGGCTGTAAATTACATCATAATATTTCGACGATAAATCAAACATGGATTCACCAACTTTCCGCATCGGATAACATCAACTCAAGCCGGGTCATCCGTGCCAGGCATCTTCCATGATTATACAACTGTTCATCAGATTGAGTAACCCCTTGTTCACATAAGCAGCGGATTCATCAATATCCATGATTTGGGTCGCATGTGCTTACCCTTCGATACGTTTGTGTCTGTACCAATAGGAATAAATCTCTTTGTACTGAAGACGATCATACAATCGGCTTGCAGCAAGATTACTCTGTACCACCTGTAAATAGCTGCTCGTGGCTCCATTCTTCTTGGCCCACTGCAGTATATGTAACAGTAACTGTTTGCCAAACCCGCGATTTCGACATGCCGGAGCCGTAACCAGATCATATATTCCTACAAAGCCCTGCTCCAAAGCTCCGATCCCGCATGCTACAGGTTCAGCTTGATCATATAGGATGAAGAATCCATACGGTATCACGGAATAGTTAAATAGCTTTCTTTTCACAGCCTTGTTTCTCTCGGAAATTCCGGTAACATCCCCGAGCACATTCAGCCATTCATTGGTTAGCTTTTCTTCGATCTTAACCTCCTCATGGGATGGAGGCTCAATATCATCCAAGTGATCCAACACTCTAAAGCTGGTAGGATCCTGTATGGTATATCCCCTGGATTCCAAAATAGGATCGAGTTCCTGCGGATTGAATGGTGTCATTTTAAATATGACGTCAAGCCCGGCCTTTACATATAAACGCTCACATTGTTCAATCTGGCCATAAAGGTCTATCGAAGGCTCTGTATAGAGAGCATGAATGGAGTTGGATCTCTTGGTATAACCGTCTGCAAATCGTAACAGCCATCCATGATGTGTCAAGGTTTGGAGCGCTGGCCAAGCGTTTAAGGTAAGCTCTTCGATTCTCTTATGCACGTATACCACTCCTACAACATGATAGGTATAAATATACGATAATACGAATTTTTACTCAATAAATAAAAATGTCTGCTTTCAACCAGAACTTCCACTTGGCTTCGATTGTTCGAATAACCGCCTATAATCTGAACAGAACAGGAACATCCACGAGCCTTCTTTTCCATATCATATGGTCTGCTCCGCTCCCCCAATGGTCCTGAAGGACATAATCGGGTTCACCTAGCTTCTTCTTCCAGATCTTCTGTGCTTGGGTGTATCCGCTATCCAAACAAAATTCGGTCATTCCTTTATTGAGAAGCGTAAGATACATGACATTTAACATTAAACTTCCGATCCCTTGCTGTTGGTAATCAGGATGAACAAATACCGTTCCGATTTCAACCACATCACGCCATTCACCATCAGTAGCTTCCCGGATCAATGCATTGGATGGTCCAAACTCGATGCAGCTCACAATGTTGTTGTCTAGCAGTCCGATGAGAAAGTATCTCTGCTCTCCGTGCGTATCAAAATCCGCGTTCAAGTACCTATTTTTGCTGTCGATCTCCTGCTCCATATCTTCAAGTAAATCTGATAAACCTTCTTTGGCAAAAGTATCGGTAATCACGAACCTGAAAAAATCATCCATGGCATCTATATCGCCGCGATTGGGTCGCCTAACTCCTACTTGAAGCATGAAAAGCCCCCCCTTGTACCTTCAATTACAATAGACTCACAGATTTTTGGTGTGTTTCATAACATGTGCTTTAATTTCATTCTTTTGTTCATCGGTTAGCTGGACGGGTTTCCATGTTTGGTCATCAGGGATGTGGATGGTTAGAGGCTGATCAAACTCCTGTTCGAGATTGTTTGTATCCTCCGTCTGTAGATTTTTCAATCGTTTATGACTCTGATCATATACCTTTGTTATAATAAAGTTACCATTGCTATCATAATAATCTTCAATCGCCCGTACTCGTGACTGAGTTTCCCCTCGATTGTCTTCATAATTGGTAATGGAATTCACTTTTTTATAACCTGCGGGTACAGAGAATCCATCTGCATTCATCATTATATTTTCAGCGATAAAAGCTTCAACATGCTCTACCTTTTCACCTTCGCTCTGACAGGAGCACAAAACCAATACCATCCAGACAGAACAGATCCATAAACCCAATCGAAGTTTATTCTTCAGAGCCACAACCTCCTATATATCCCTAAGTAATTGTATTTTCTTTTCAATTCAACCTCCATGTTCATGAATTCCCGATGGGATGAATAATGTGTTCAACTCGGCAGCTGTGTCCTGTATGAACGTTTCCACTTTATCTAAGGTAAAATAAATCAGCTCAACCTTCGGCTCATTACGTTCATCCAACAGCCACTCTAATTTGAGCGTTCGGTACTGCTCTACCTCTGACTTTTCAACAAAAAGAGGTATGGAATGTCCTGCCGAATCCTTAAGCTTATTCAAAATGGAGTCTGTCCAATGCTCTGATCGTTTCAATTCGAATTCAAGCTGGCTGACCTCCTGGTTGTATGTATATCTTATGTTTTCTTCGTCCTCTATGTTTTCTTGCTTAAAATCAGCGTACAACGACTGAACCCACCGTAAATCCGTGTAGATATGCGCAAAATAACCGTATATATATTCTCTCCAAGCCTTCTCCGGCTTCAGATTTAGATAATGCAGATAATTCTCCTTGATGAGATTTGCATCAGGCAGCCTTCCGTCATGTACCAGATGCGTAATCCCTTTCTGTTCTCTCGTGATCTTGCCTCTAACATGAATGGCATCCGGAGCGATGCTCCCGATCAGCAAGTACGGAGACGGCTCCGGTACGCCCAGCTGCTGGGCAACCGCAAAATGGACCATGGGCCACGGCATAGCGATAACCTCCTGAACTTATCGTAATTGTGAGAAAGACCCAGCGCCCCAAATGCTCCCATCTCAGGTCTGAGTCTTGATGATCGGTTTGTCTTATAAATCATTGTAGTATATACCTTTCGTTTCCATGCGTTTACTCCAAGCGTTCATTGCGGATAACCATATGTAGGTGGTCTTCCCAGACGCCGTTAATCTTCAGGTATTTAATAGCCAGTCCTTCTTCGTAGAAGCCTAGTCGTCTCACTACATTCAATGAAGCTTTGTTTCTTGGCATGATGTTAGCTTCCAACCGGTGTAACTCCAACGTATCAAAACAATAGGCGACCACAGCCTTTAGCGCTTCGGTCATATATCCTTTCCCCGTGTGAGCCTGTGCCAGCTTGTATCCCACATGTGCCGATTGAAAGACGCCTCGAACGATATTGCTGATCGAAATCGAACCGATGATTTCATCATCTTGATGCAGCCACACTTTAAACAGAGATCCGTCAGCTATGCTTCGACTCTCCGCAGCCAGAATCTCCGCCTGTTTATCGATGGTGTAGAACTCAGCTTCTCTAGCGGGCTCCCACACCTTCCAATGGTCATCGTTCTTGACTATAAAATCCACCACATCCGCTGCCCGATCCTGATCCACGGTCTTCAACTGCAGACGCGAAGTTTGTAGTGTAATGGACATGCAAAACTCCCCCTTGAACAGCTTAAACTGAAATCAGATCATACCATATTAGTCCCTTGGGATATAATGCCTTAGCTTTGATCGGGTAATTCCACGGGCTTTCCCCTCTGGCGTCAATCGGTATTCGAACTGCATAATCGTATCATGTGCAAAATAAATATATTCGACATCAGGCTCGTCCTTGAACACCACGACGACATAAAAGGGAGGCAGCTTAACGCCCCAGACGCCTTTTACCGACTGTATCTCATCCTTGCTGTAATGTTCTTCTTCTAGCAGGTAGGCATTCACCTTCTTAGCGTAGATCATTTTATTCGCCTGCACGTACACAAAGGGAGACAGAAGCACAAGAGCTAACAATACCAGTAATGCAATTCTGATTTTCTTCATTTTATTCCCTGCTATTTTCATAGATTAAAATGCCGTTTAACCTCTTCGTAGTTCTCCTGAATGCTTCTGCTTCCGTCCACGAAGATAACCTTGAATCCCCGATCCATGGCGTCCTGGGCCACATATGCCGCAAAGCCGATATCTCGTCCCATCCAATTCTGAAACGCGGTATCAGGATCATCACATTGATCCAGAATATCATGGATCCATTCCCGCTTCGCATAATGCTCCTTCTGGAAATCCGGTACCGGCACGACCCAGATCGCCTGATGAGGGCTGGATACCAGCTCTGCTACTTTTTCCGGCAAAAGCGCTGCACCCTCCACAATGATGGGGCTCGTATCCGGCATGGCCGATACATCATCCACAATCATCCGGAATTCCTCGCGATAAAACTCCAGTTCTTCATGAACCTGCTGCTCTACAGGTCGTGACCACAACGCATTCCAGGTCATATCCTTCAATCGGAACATGGTGGGAAACTCAGACGGATTGCTTGCGTTCACATGCTTCTCGTTGAACAAATCACATTGATAATAGGTGTAGCCATAATCTTTCGTGATCATTTCAGCAATCGTGGATTTGCCTGAACAGGGGGACCCCCCGATCCAATATACGTGGGAGTAGTCTTTTTTCTCGTTCATTATATAATCACGTCCCTCTGTCGCTATCTTGTCTTAACTCGTTTCGAATCTCCAGCAATACGTTCCAGATCGCCCTCAAATATGCCACAACGAATAAAAAGCCTACTATCAATATCAATGCGAGCATTTCCATCTTCACCCCACCTTACTGCTTGGACTGGAGACCTGCATTCAACCATATCTCTTCTATATGTAATCCCTCTTGCCTTCAGCGCTTTTTCGTATTCGCAGCGTATCAAACAATCGCCCTTCATCATCGATGGCGCGCACTTCCAAGCGATCCAACGTTACAACGACTTGCAGAAAATGAGGCACCGCCAAAGACTGCGAAGTATGCCATTCCCTCTTAGGCAGCAACCAGCCCGGCATGGCTCCGGCGCCGCCTGCTACGATGTACACGATGCCGTTGTCGTAATCCACGGTTCCTTGCGTCAATGGGTGGCTTCGCTCATATACAATCGTATGCGAGTTGATAACCAGATCCACGCCATACCGTTCAAATACCGGGCAAAGCTGCCGCAAATCCTCGACTTGATAGCCACCCGAAACATATGGCGGGTAGTGAAAATATACAATTTTCCACCTGCGATTGCTTGTTGAGAGCTCGCGTTCCAAGAAATCATACTGCGCATTTCCCGGACTCATTACGCCGGAGCTGCGAGGATAATCTTCTTTTCTGATCAATTCCGTGCTGTCCAAGCAGATGAAATGAGCGTCTCCGTAATAAAATGCGTAGAAATTCTTCGGTTCGGGAAAAGCAAACAGATCGTAATACCATGACGCGTTGTCCTCATGATTTCCCAGGCAACTGTAGATAGGTGTATCCACAAAAAAATCTCGTCCAGGCCCAAAGAAATACTTGTCCCAATCCTCAGCAAGCTTCCCGTCATGGACGACATCTCCTACAAACAAGGCGATATCGGGTCGATACTGCTTCATCCGGCTGAAAATTCTCTGATTTATACGTCCTCCCGACGAATCAAACCCGCTGTAACCCCCGGTTTCACTGGTCACTGTAAAAGAGAATGGCTCACCTTGTCCTGCTGCTGTCTTGAACATATAAAATCTTGAATCAATCTTATAGGATTCATGCTGGGTGTAGATCCTGTAATAATAGGTGGTTCCGGGCTCGAGACCCTCCACCGTTATTTGATGTATCCGTGTTGGAGACTCATTAGCGAAAGTACCGAATAGGTCAACAGGCTGCTTGTAGTTCCCTTGATGTCCGCTATGTATTCTCTCAGCAAGTAGAACATCTACCCTGGAAGTTGCAGGGAGAGACGTTTCCCACATCACGGTCATAGTGTGTTCGGTCGGGTTTTGCAGGTACGGCCCTTTCATAATGGAAAGCATGTTCAGCCTCCTTCGTTCCTATTTTTCGGGAAATTATGGTAGCACGATCTCACTTCCTCTCTAATTATAACTATCCTTTCAGCTAAAAAGTTACGCTAACCTTACATTCACGCCAATGTCCTACATAACGAAAAGAACCGGCAAAAACCCCCGGTTCTTAGTGAAATTTATGATAACCATACCCTCTTGTACCCTGAACTTAGCCTACCACAGCATCCAGTTCCGTCTCACGCTGTTCATGTTCGGGGACTAACACCTCGACCACGACTCTAGTCGGCACGCAGATGATCTGCTGGTAGGGTTCCGAAATAAATCCCATATCCAGTGCAATTCTCCTCGGGGCATCCGAGTATATCATCTGGATCCCGTAGTCGTACACTTTCAGGGTGTTGTGTCCAAACTTGGTCTTAATATCAATGATACGTTCGTCCCCGGTCAGTGGGACGGTTTCGTATTCTTTGCCATTCACCGTAATCAAGGCCTGCAGTTGTCCCTGCTGGTAATCCACATGGCTATGCTTCCACCATTGCAGACCCGTGAAGGAGCCAAGGATCAGGATCAAGGCAAACAGGATCATATCTCCGCGTCTTAATCTGGACAACATGCTCCCTCCTGACATGCACAGTCTTTGGAACCCAAGTATGAACGATGTGCAAAGCCATCGAAATGAATTTTGTCACATTCGTTATCCACTTCAAACGGCTTGTACAAACTGAAAAGGAACCTTTTCTTTTGTCCATTGAGTCCGGAACAAGCATCCGCTATGATGTTTTTAACGAGAATGATTATCATTATCTCTAATATTTTTGAAAACCGTTGTGGAGGAGAAACCATGAAACCTACTAAAAAATTGCCCATAACTATCAGCATCCTTGCATTGATGAGTCTCATGTTGATGGCATGCAATGGAAGCAGCCCCCCTTCTTCTATGAAGCAGGGAACGGCAGGAACTGCTATTCAGCCAACCGTCAGCCCTAACGACTCCCCCCCATCCGATACTGGCTCGGAAGATGCTATGCGTTCCTATACGGATTATAAAGGACACAGTGTTGATATCCCCGTATCGCCAAAGCGCATCATATTCTCCGGTGAAACTTTCAGCGATTTATTGGTCTTGGATGTCCAAGTAATCGGTACCGATATGAACCGGATGAAAGGGGCCGTTTATGAAGACAGGATTCAAAATGTGGAAGACATTGGATTTCCGACCAGCTTCGAGAAGGTGCTCGCACTCAACCCGGACTTGATTATCGTGGCGAACCCAGACGAGACGGCATACGAACAACTGTCCAAGATAGCACCCACGCTTATGTTTGATACATTTGCTCCTTTGGAGAAGCGTTTGCCGGAGCTTGGCGATATTCTCGGCAGAAAGGCGCAAGCTGAACAATGGGTAACCGATTATGAGGCTAAGGCAGATGCCATGTGGCAGCAACTGCAATCCGTCGGCATGAAACCCGATGAGACAGCCTCCGTCTTCACGTATTATCCGGGGGACCGGCTCTTTGTCATGGCCAGCACGGGCTTATCTCAAGAACTCTATCATCCTAACGGCTTTAAGCCCACGCCAAATATTCAACAGTTGCTGGATGAAGACAGTGGATTCAAGGAGATCTCGATGGAGAACCTTCCCGAGTTTGCCGGAGACAGAATCTTTATCCTGAATCCGGTTCAGCCCGAAGCTCAGAAATCCACACAAGACATGATGAACAGTCCGATCTGGGCTAGCCTTCCTGCTGTCAAGGATGGGCATGTGTATACCATCGACATTGCTAAATCCGGTAGTGACGCAGCTACAAGGGAATGGTTACTTCAAGAGCTTCCGAATATGATAACCGAATAACTGACCATCTGTATGAGACAGTTCAATACTTACCTATTGAATTGTCTCGTTTTTCTATTTACAATTATCGATATTGATTATCATTATCATTAAGATTATGGAGTTGTTGCCATCATGAAGGCGAATCCCTTTCAGATCCCCTATCGTTCCTTAACTTATCATTTAGTGGATGCGGATAGCCGAACGGAGTCCATCGGATGGACATCGGGTAGTTTGACGTCGAACTCCCATACCTTGTTAATCTTTGCCAAAGGTAAAGGCAGTCTGCATATCGATCAACATGTCCTCACGATTACGCCTGGCAAGTGTTATTTACTGTGTCCCGGCACCACTTATCAGGTTCATAACGGAACGGACAACGCCATTCAATACTCCACGCTTGCCTTCGCGGTCATTCAAGTTGGTGAACAGCAGCATACAACATACAAAGACGAACTCATTCCGGGGAAGTTTGAATTATGTGCGTATCCTAGTTCTCATTTGCTCCGGCTGATTGAATCGTTACATTCTAACGGTGAATATTCATCTAATATCCACTGGGTGCAGCAGCATGCCAAGTTTCACGAATTGCTCGTCTTTTTGCTTCAGCAAAATATTCAGGCAGACCGTGAACCAACCTCTGTGCAAGCCGTAGAGAGCGTTATTCAATATGTTGACGAGCACTACATGTATCCTGATCTGACGGTAAAACAACTGGCGGAGATGGCCGAATTATCGACCTGGCGTTTCACGCACATATTCCAGGAACGAACCGGGAAAAAACCTCTGCATTACTTAACCGACTTGCGCATTAATCGCGCCAAAGAACTTCTAGCGCAAAGGAATGAACCGCTGCGAAACATCGCCCAAGAGATTGGATACACGGATGAATACTATTTCAGCCGCCGTTTCCGCCAGATTACGGGGATGTCACCGAAGCAATTCGCCGAACGCATGGACGTCAGTAAACGCGTAAACGACTGGACCGGACATGAAGTCGATATTCCGTCGGTACCAAATCGCATTCTGTATTACGGCGAAACTTTCGGTGATCTGCTCGCGATCGGAATGCGGCCAATGGCAGGCAATTGCCTGACCAATACCCATAACCAGCAGGCTGATATTCAATATGCTCTTGATATAAGCCATCGGAAAAATTCGATTGAAACCATGGAATGGAAACCGGATTTGATCATTTTGGCCCATGCCGATGAAAAAGAATACCGATGGTTCTCCAAAATCGCCCCTACTGTCACATTCAATTCCTTCGCTCCTCTCGCCCATCGTTTGCATACGCTTGGCGATTGGCTCGGAAGAGCGCATGAGGCGGATCAATGGCTCAATTGGTATCGAACCAGGACGGATAACATGTGGAGGGAACTGCAGCAAGCCATGAAGCCTAGCGAAACCGCGTCCGTCTTCGTATATGACCATGGATCCCGTCTCTTCGTTATGGGAATGTCCGGTCTGTCAACAGGTCTATATCACGCGCGTGGATTTCAACCGCCGGAGCCTATTCGCAAGGTGCTGAACGACGGGTTGGGTTATAAGGAAATTTCGACTGAGGAGTTGCCCTTCTTCGCCGGTGACCGTATCTTTATGCTTATACCGGGCAATGCCGTATCCAGGCAAGCTGCGGAAGACATGATGCAGTCCTCGCTATGGGACAACCTGCCGGCTGTCCGGAACGGCCTTGTTCATGTGTTGGGGGCAGAACGCTGGAACTACGGAGATGCCCGAACGCTGGTAAAGCTTCTGAACCTGCTGCCTGAACTATTATTGTCTACGTCCACTTCTAAAAACCGCCTTATAGTTTCTCAATAAGCAATACATGGAAGTATACGAAAGCCATTCATCCTATCCCTTAAAATAATCCGTTCCGCCACAACTTCATCCGCCAGCAGGTAGCGAATAATCGCGAGTATACTTTAGGCTTATGAGTAGCAATGTTCACAACGTAATGTTGCTTCAAATAGGAACGATAGGAGGAAACAATAGAATGGCTAGAATCCGGATCGGCATGTTCTTCAGCGTATTTGTCGCCATGGTCGGATTAATGATCATCGCTCCCGTTATGCCGCCCTTGATCAGAGAATTGGGATTAAGCGAGACGCATTCGGGCTTGATCATATCCCTGGGCTCTATCGCAATGGCCGTCATGGGACCGGTATGGGGAAATTTAAGTGATTCCAAGGGCAGGAAGCCTGTCATTGTATTTGGTTTTATCGGCATGTTCGTCAGTTATATGTTATTCACTGCGGTTATGTACCTGGGTCTTCATGATAGAATCTCCGGTGCGCTGCTTATCCTTCTGCTCATTGTTACTCGGGCTATGGTGGGTTTCTTTATTCCGGCTGTTCCCTCTTCAGCTCAGGCGTATATCGCCGATGTGACCGACGAGAAAGGGCGCTCCGCCGGAATGGCACTTCTTGGCTCGGCTAACGGCTTAGGCTTAGTATTGGGTCCTGCTATTGCCGGCGGGTTTGCGCTCATCAGCCTGATCGCCCCGCTGTATGCTGGCGCCCTTCTACCGGTAATCGCTGTGGTTGCTGTACTTTACCTTGTCCCTGCCACAAAACCGGTCATTCAGCAGAAGGCCCCCCGTGTGAATCCGTTCCAAAAAGGAGTTTGTCTTTATTTATTTGCGGGCCTGGCCACCATGCTGGGCATCATTACGGTGCAAGTCATCGGCGGGTTTTATTATCAGGATCAGCTCGATCTGACGACCCAGGAAACAGCCCGTATGATCTCCCTCAGTTTGATGATTAGCGGAGTCGCCATGATTGTCACGCAGGGCCTGCAGATGAAGAAACTCAAATGGCCGCCAAAAGCGATGATTCTGATCGGCGCTGTACTGCTTATGGCCAGTATGCTGCTGCTGCTCTTCACCGGAAGCTTGATAAGCTACTTCATCGCATTCTTCTTATTCGGTGTGGGCACCGGGTTGATGATGCCGGGATTTATGGCAGGCGCTTCGCTTGCGGTTAGCCGCGAGCAGCAAGGCGGCGTAGCCGGCCTGGTGTCTGCCGTTCAGGGCATTGCTGCCATGATCTCCCCGATTCTCAGCACGACCCTCTATCGAGTGGACAAACATATCCCGTTTGCGCTGATCGGGATCATTGTCCTTCTGATGGCATTGGTTGTGCTTGGAACACGGGATCAGCCCCTCTGCGAATGATGCTTGATTCGACGACTTAAACAAAATAAGGCGTCCCCAAACGGGGAGGCCTTATTTCGATCACAAGAAAGTTAAACGAATTCGTGTAAATCTCTGTATCAGTAGTACTTCTTAACTTCAGAAGGGCTGACACCATAGGTTTGGCGAAATGTCTGCGAGAATGCACTCACATTGCGATAACCTACGGCCAAGGCTGCCTCGGTCACGTTAGCCTCCCCGCTATGCAATAATTCCATCGCCCGCTCCATCCTGACCTTCCGGATGAACCCATATACGGTTGTCCCGTAGCATTGCCTGAAGCCCATCTTAAGTTTATAATCATTCAGCCCAATTTCTCTGGCCAGCTCCAGCAACGAAGGCGGTGAAGCATATCTCGACTCCAGAATCCCATGAGCGAGGCATAGCTTGCGTACATCAGCCGCTGATAGCCCTTCAGGCAAGGATTCATGACCGAACAGCTGCTGGATCGTTCGATCCAGCAGTTCATAGGCTGTACCTTCAACAAGCAGCATGGATCGCATGGGCTGACAAACATCATGAATCAATCTCTTGATCAGTTCTTGTTCATAGGAGCTGAAAGACAAGTGGATTTTTTGAAATTCGGAAACATCCAGCAGCTGCCTGAAATGATTCTCTTCACGTCCTGCAGTCTGGGCCACCGCAAAATTAAACAGGGAGACAGGAATGCCAAGCGAGAAAGACTGATGCCGCTCTTGGTTCGGTAGCGCAAAGCGAACGTCAATATCCTCCATCAACAGCAGGGCGCTTGTCCCACGGTCCAGGGTGCGATCCTTTCCGCCAATATGGATATGCCGTTCTCCGCTAAAATTGAACTGAATCTCGATCATCGGCTCTTTCGATTGAAACCGGTTCGTAAACCGGCGATGATATTGATAATCCGAATAGCATATCTGTAGGCCGCTATAGGTCCGCAAGCGGTAGAAGCCACCTTCTCCCGCAGATGGAGCGAGCATATAGGCATTGCTGCCGGACTTTTGAATATTTAAAGTGGCAAAATAAGCATCATAGATCATCTGCAATGATTCCGAGCAGCTGGAAGCTGCCGAAAAATCCGGCTGCATACCGGGCACCTCCCACCTTGGATTACAATGTTGATTTCATCATGAATTGCATAAATCACATACCTTATTCTTCTATCAATACAGCTCCGTTGACCTGCATGCACAGATCACATACCGCCCATAGACTTGGGCTCCCTGATAACACCAATCTCGGCCGATATAAGGGTGCACATATTGCGAGATGCAATCCTGACACTTGGCTCGATGTCCTACTGGATCACTCGTATACCACCACCCGGAAGGATAAGGACATAGACCTTTGCAATCGTTAATCACCGTCTTGGGTGTGCAAATAATATAATCGGACGGACAGGAAGCATCTGCGCCGCAGCCCGAGCAATATTGTCCATGCGGAGGCCGGCAGGGCCCCGCAGCAAACGAGATTTTGACAATATCGTCATCATCGGGCCGGACCAATACTTTGGCAAGCGTCTCGGCCGTTTTTTGCGCAAATTTATTCAGTAGCGACTTCCGATTCATCTTCCGGGTAACCCGGCTGATCAACACCTGCGTCTCTTCGTCCTTGTTCTCCGGCTTCCGCCACATACTCTCACCTCATCTTAAGAAGCCCTTGATGCTTTCGCGTACGCTTCAAGTTGTTCCCGACTGTTGACCAATCCCTTATGCCGGATGACGCCGTTCATATCCACCGCATAGGCATAGGGGGTGACCTGCACATCCAGATGATTCGCAAACTCCGAACTTACGATCAGCACCTCATCGTCATAAGCCATTTTTCGGACATAATCCGATGCTAAATCCACGGACGAGAATAACAAAAGAATGGGTTTCACGTTATTCATCTGGGCGATCCGCCTAAAATCAGGCAAAATATCGGCGCATTCCTTACACGTCGGCGATCCGAACAGCATGAGGGAAGGCGTGCCAATCAGCTCGCTCGTGGACCACTCGGCTCCTTGCAAGGTCGTCGTTGTGGCCCCGGGTATTTTTTTGCCGACCGGAATGCCGGACTGATTCACGCCTCTCGCGGTACCCATCACCATAATCCCCAACTGCCGGAACAGGACCAGGTTCAGAATGACCAACGGTACGACCAGAATCCACAGCATGGTATATGAGATCCAGAAGAACGTGTCCATCGCGGCCTCCTTACAACCTTTTTATTTTGGAAATATGTGTTGCGGCAATCTCTCGGTACATTCGGATCGCGTGCAGCGCATCCGGAACGCCTATGATGATAAACAGCGATAGCAGCAACATCATCCCCTCCATAAGCAGGCCGGTAACAGCGAAAGAGTGACTATGCGCAAACCAGACAGGATGGCTGTAGGCCAATCCCATGAGACCCATCGCCAGATTGAACCCAATCAATGGAAAGCCAAGCTTGGAGTTGATCTGAGGTCCGAGGCAGCCGCAGTCCACCCTTCCTTTTTTCCGGATGAAATAAGCGACGCCCAAGCCCTGAACGAAATAGAGTAAAGAGATGCCCCGGAAGCTGAGCCGCGATGGAAAACAATATACCATGGTAACGGACAGGACTTGCAGTAGGGTGAGCAGAACATGCAGACGGGCACTTCCGGGGAAAAGATCGGGGTCACCGAATACACGGCTCCAGCCAAAGCTCACCACCGACAACAGCATGGGCAGAGTAACGGATATCGCGAGCAAATCGTACATGGGTCCCTATGCTCCTTTCTCTTCAGTAGCTGATGATCCAGATGATGGAACCGATAATCAGCAGCTTGGATACCGTTTGCCGCACGGCCGTGAGAAGCGTGAGGTTGCGTACTCTTTTTTCAAGCATACGGTACACGATGGATCGGATCAGCGGGAGGCTGAACACGGTACCGCGAACGACTCCAAACGTTGCGCCTGCCAGCAGGCTCAACCACCATGGAGCGGCGAACAAGGAGACCAGGATATAGGCGTGAAAGAGGACGCCCACCTGCAATGTGATAAAACCCAAGCCCAGAATCTGGCCCCATAATACCGCGGAACGGTACCCTGCGTGCTTGATCCATTCCGAGGGAACGATGAAATTGCCGGATGGAAGAATTCCCGTTTTCTGAATGAACTCCAAGCCCAGGAGTATGGCAAACAGCACGACAATAAAATAGTTTTGATATAAACCAACAGGGGTTAATTTGAGCAAAAGATTGATGAACCCGATCGCCAGTCCCGTCATAGCGCCGCCCAGGGTACAGGACACGATATACACCAGCGCATATTTGGATTTACTGACCTTCGTGCCCTCCAGACTGCCTAACACATTCAGCCCACAGGTGGTGTCCACGCTGGCCACTGCAGCACCGACGGAAAATATAAAGAGCAACATCGACAGCAAGTCATGCCACCTCCCCACAATCCCTAGGAATGAACCCTTCACTTCTTCATCTTATGAGTGACAGCCTGTCGATTATTTACACAAATATGCGATGGATATGCCCGCTACATGGCTATCTTATTGAGAAAAAAAGAAACCGTCCATGGACAATCTCCATAGACGGTTTTCCTGAAAACTATATTCTTTTCGATATGGAGTGCCGTAACGTATAGGGGCTCTTTCCCTAATAGCGTGGATCAGGCTTTCTCCATTCCATAAAGATACGGTCGTTGAAGCCTTTCTCCCCTGAGTCATCCTCGGATAAACGTTTAAACTCCCGGAATCCTAATTTCTGATATAACCGAAGCGCGACCTGGTTACTGTCGGTCACTTCCAGAACATAACGCTTGTATGGCAGCTCCTCCATGACATGCTTCATTAAAGCGGTGGAAACGCCTTTGCCGCGCGCTTTTGTGGTAGTTGCCACACATTCGATATAACCCGTCTCGTCATCATAGGGCAATGCCGGGTTAAATTCATTTTTCATGACGTTATAAGCAAGTTCCCCTGTCTTGTCTCCAAATGCTTCCTGAAGCGGAGCTATTTCGACCGGCATGGCCCGCTGCCCATGATGGGAACAGGCTAAAATCCCGATCATGATTCCCTGGACCTCTGCTACATAAAACACCTCAGGACTGAAGAGACCCCGGAAGGCTTTCTTCAATGTGCTTCGGTCCTGGGTGAAATAGGACAATTCGTTATAATACCCATCAACAAACACTTCCGCCACTTCCTCGCGAATGTCTCGTTCATAATCTGCCATTCTTCTAATCGTAATGGAGCACATGATGTTTACCTCCTGTCAAAAATGTAATCTGCGCTTCATATCCTTTCGAAATCCCTTATCTGCAATCAGGCACATCCCGCTAAACGTTAATAAGGCATATACGGCCGCCGCAACGGCTGTCCATAATACGTGCGACATGCCGATGGCGTACAGTAATAAGGGCACAAACCCAAGCAAGATCAGGGTTAACAAGTAACCTGCGAACTCGCGCCAGCGCATTTTTCTGGTGCAGCATATAACGGTAATCAGCAGGGTTGCCGCCATCATCAGGAACGGAATGACGTAGCCGGTCGACCAGTAATTCGTACCCGCTGCGACGTTGAGCCAAAGCAGCATGCCGGACAGCCCTAGCAACTGTACGACGATTTTGCCGCCGAGGTGCGACTTGGACATTAAGGTATGTCTGATGAACAGCCATGAATAGAGCACGCAGGGCATGAGGTACAGACTCCACCATACTTCGTGATTTCCCAGAATATTTATAAGAACGGATAAGCCGATGACGGACACGGCAATGAAGGTAAGCCACTTGGATAAAAGACTGCTCGCACGCTGCTCCTCAACAGCCTCATAGACGGGGTACCAAGAATTATCTCCCACAGATGGTGCGTTGCCCTTACCCTGTAAATTTCTCCGGCATAAGGGACATGTTGCGTGCGCCGGGTTTACGGATACCCCACAGCTCTCACATCTCATGCACCCATCCCCCAATCGTTGCTGACGATCCTTATATCCAATCCGCTTAAGATGGCAAGCTGACGAAAAAAGTGCCTGATCACATCGCTTTCAACGATATTCCTGGCAAAGGTGATGGTCAGCTGGTCATTGATCGAACTGACGGCACAGTTCATTGGACTCTTGGCCGTAGGATACATCGTGGTTTCCATCGACTCGATATGCGCAGCCATGCTCGCAGGGATGTCGACTCGGCCCAGATTGGTAAGCGTTAGCGTTTTGGCCTCTTCACCGAAATGGTCGAATCCATAACGAATCGCCATATCCTTCAGTTTCAGCGGCGTGAATCGGGATAACAGGTTCTTCTCGTATTTCATGCTGCCGGCCATCGCTTGGCTTAGATAAGACTTCGTCGTTTTCTCTTTCATCTGTGCATGCACGATACCTTGTACATCATCCAATGTCATGCCTTCCTTCATCTGTACGCCAATGTTGATGACTGCAAAAAAGTTGCGCAGGCTGCTCGAAGGGAAGATTTTTCGCAGGTTCACCGGCATGCTAATCACGATCGGCCGGTTCTCGTTGTTGAAAGGCAACGTGGTCTCATAAACCGCCATGATCAAAATCGCTGTCAGGTAAGCGGTGAGGGTCACTCCCTTCTGCTTGGCCGCCGCATTCAGGCGCGAGGCGTGAATCATGCCGTGGATGACGTTGTGTCCATAAGGCGAGAATCGGGTGCCGGGAATTTGCAGGGCCTCCGGCATTCTGGAATCGGCCGTGACCGAAGTATAATGAGCTTTAAAGCTGTCCTGTGCTTCGGCATAACGGGCAAATGAAGCGGGCGGCAGAATCAGACCTTCCTTGTCCTCCACGTTCTCACCGAGCAGATATAAATACTGGAACACCAAGGTTTTGAGGAACTCCAGAGCCCCACCGCCGTCTGTTAGCGCATGGAAAATCTCCACGCTGATTTTGTTGCCATGATATAAAATCCTCACCAAACTTCCGTTCTCCGTCGAGAGGGCTGCAGGAGCACAGGGATAGGTGGATTCCGGTTCCACCATCAAACGTGTCTCCTTCTCCCGTAGAAATTTCCAGAACAGGCCATTTCTAAGCTCGACGTTCAATAGAGGGAATCTCTTTATTACACTATCGAGCGCCTGTTGTAAAACTGATGGCTTCACGTGACTTGTCAGCATCATCGACAATCGGTAGGTTGATGAATTCTCCCTTCCCGCAACCGCGGGAAACAGCTTCCCGACGTGGTCAAGTTTATACCATTCTTCCATCTGTTGCTCTCCTCATTTCTTGTAGAACTCCCATTTAGCAGTTTATAACTGGATTACCTTATGTACGTCGCAATGCCTTTTCACTCAAGCTTCAAGCCCAGCCGATACCAAGACGACATGACCCTCTTCATGTGGAGGCCGCTTATCCGCCATTGAAAATCGCTTCATCAGCGATGAGCGGGTATGTATTAACATCATCGGAACAAGTAATTCGGTTCTTCGATCAATCCGGCTCTTCCCATCCGGGTGCATCACCGATAACAGCATTCGCAGGTAGGAAGTGGTCAGCTTCTGGAACAAGTCCGGTTTCATCGCTTGATGCTCAAAACCAAGCCCATGAGTTAATCCACGGTGCAGCAGTGTAATCCCGACCAACGCGCTCACCTCGCTGAACTCGGACTGGTCTTCATATGCACGGCTAATCTGCTGCATGGACTTTCTTGTAAGTCTTGCTATTTTCAAAGCCGCACGATCTGGCCCTTCCGATCGGATGAGTTTCAGAATCGTTTCATTATCCAAATGAAGCTCGCCTACCAGATCTCCATTCTGAATAACCGTCGAGTCCTCGCAGACGATGCACTCGCCTCGATGCTTCTTAATCATGACCGTGCATATGCCAAAGCGCGAGATATGCGAGCTGCGGAACCTGGAAATGAAGCTGAAGATACGTTCCCATATCATCCAGGAGCTTTGCATGACGGTTTTAAGTAATTTTCGCAGCAGTTGAAACACCTCACTATATATTTTATTGAATATTTTATTGAATATTTCATTCCATGATTCTCCAGTAAAATTCCGTTAATCTCAGCATAAAGCAGATCTGCACAGGTTCACACCGTCTCAGGTACAGAGTTGCTCTCAGTCTCAAGACGTAGATGCGGATAAAAAAAGTTGCCAATCCGAACGTTTTCGAGATGAGCACAGCTCTTGCTGAAATACTCAAAGACATTCCCCTATTCCAAAATAATAACCTGACACGTCCCTAATATCGGTTCTAATCGATTTTTTTCGTAATATTAAAAAGTAAGCGCTTCATATTTTTGCAAATGTATAGCCATTGTAACTGCCGGAGAGTCCATTAGGTTTACATCAAACTGACAAGGATGTGACTACGATAATGCTTTCACATTTACGTAGGTGCGGGCTTTTGTTTCTGGCGGCAGTGCTCATCTCTACAATCTGGGTTCCACTCCCACATGCCAAGGCAGCAGCGTTAATTACAATCGATTCCCATCAGGATGGGCAAACGCTTCAGCCGGGTGTGTCTGAGTTATTCGGGACCTACAATGGTGTGTATGAGCTTCAACTCATCGTAGACGGAGAGTTTGTAACGGATGTTCAGATGGATGATCCCAATGGCGATGACAGTGGGACCTGGTCCTACAAGCTCGATACGAGTCAATTGGACGGTTCAGTCGAAATGGTGCTGAAAGCAAATGACGCGGTTACGCGTTATGGAATCTGGTCTCCTTGGATTCACCTGAACATCGATAATCCTGCAGCTCATATTCCAGAAGTGGAGATTACCAGCCCTATTGAGTATACTTTGCAGCGCAACAAAATGGATATTAACATATCCGCAGCAGGTAAAAATCCGATATCACTGGTTGAGCTCCGCATCGATGGTGGAGAATGGCTGCAGGTCTCCCCTGCCAAAAACGGCTATAAATATACATTTGATTCGCGTCAATCCCCGCGACGGGTTCACAGTCTGGAAGCCAGAGCAGCCGATTCTTATGGCAATATAGGCTATAGCCTAACGGTCTATGCAAGAACAGGGGGGCAGCCACCGGTTAACCAAGGTAATCATCCCGCGACGGTTACAGATGCCGTTTATACGAATCTCTTCCACCCAACTCCCTTCAACGTAATTGAAGAAGTATACAGTCCCTCCGCGACGAACCCTGAAACGGTAACTAGCAGCACCTATAACTCAGAACCGCTGACAGATCAAGATCGTGCGATCTGGATCTGGGAAAATGCCTCCTACCCTCTCGTTCTGAATTCGAATTCCCGCGTTGTCCTCTTGTCCATGGCAAAGGATACCGCAACCTTTAATCAACGTCCGATTACGACGCTTTATTTGGCTGTAGGTCAATATAACGGAACCAAAATGCTGGAAGATCATCGTAGTAAGGTCCAACAATTCATCGAGTGGGCACACGCCGAGGGTTTTCGGGTTCAAGCGTTGATCGCCGGTGGTACCACCCCACCTTACTTCGGAGCCTATAATCGATATCAGTCTCATGCCGTAAGGGAATTTGAGCAGATACTGAATTACAATTTGGCCTCCGGCGAGTCTGCTCGTTTTGATGGCGTGAACTTGGATACAGAACCGTATATCCTGCCGGATTTCAAAACAGCAAAGCCTTCCGTCCAGGTTCAGTACCTGGATATGCTGCAGCTGCTGATGGAACGTAAGCAGGCATCGGGACTCGCCTTGTCAGTCGGCGCAGCGATTCCTAGATGGTACGACACTTCGGCCGACGCCAGCAATATTACATGGAATGGAAAGACGAAATGGCTGTCTGAGCATATTCAGGACACGGCCGATTATATTTCGATTATGAATTATCGCGATCAGGCCGATGGGAGCGCCGGTATTATCGCACAAGCGCTGAACGAGCTGGCCTATGCAAATACGATCGGCAAGCCGAAGTCGGTTGTGATCGGAGTCGAGACGAAAGACATCGCGGATGGCGGGGATCCGGAAACCATCAGCTTCCATGAAGAAGGGCGAACTTACATGGAGCAGGAGTTAAACAAAGTGTATGACGCTTTTCTGAACGATTCAGCGTTTGGAGGCATCGCTCTCCATCACTACTCCTCGATCGTTGATTTTCCAAGCGAATGGGGACCTGGCGGCTACGCATGGCAGCCTCCTGCTGATCATGAACCGCCAAGTACGGTTAGCGGGGCAACAGCTGCCACGTTTGATTTTCAACGCATTAATATAACTTACAATATGGCGATGGATAACTCGGCCGTGAATGCTTATCGGATCTACCGCGGGACTGAAGCCGACTTTGAGATCGGACCCGCTACTTACGCGGGAACCTCTAAAGGACTTTCCTACAAAGATGCCGGACTGCTGCCGAGCACCACCTATTATTATAAAATCACGGCAGTCGATATCAGCGGCAATGAAGGCGCTCCCAGCGCGGCTGCTTCAGCAACAACGGCGCCGTCCACCATGAAACCGATGGTTATTGATCAGATGACCATCACCTATTCTAATGGTGCCGCCAGAGTATCCATGCAGATGGTTGATATGGAAACAAGGCAGCCTGTTACGGCCAAGATCAGCGGAAGATTCACCCATATGGCAGGCAAATATGTTAATGCCACAACAAATGCGGAAGGCGTGTTCCAATCGCAATCCGAGCTCATCTCCGCATCCCGTGGCGAGATCGGTTTCCTGCCACGGCGCATCATGGCCGACTCCTATTACTGGGCCAGTGCTTGTGACCAACTCCCGTACCCAACGGTGATATGGGAGCCTTGAGGCTCAGTTTGATTGTACGTTACAGTCGCATTTAGACAAGATACGCCCAGGCCTAAGCCTGGGCGTATCTTGCTTCACTATTTTTGAAGGAATCGACATTCTCTCTATAGGATCGTACGGGAAATGATCGCACCTAGTTAATAGCAATATCCGCATCAACAAAATTGTTGGGCCATGTAGGTCTTACCTGTACAGCTATTCCCGCTGATTAATATGATCATGTATGCACCTCCCATAACGGCCATGTCTTAGCTTTTGTACTATATTTCGTACAAATGGGCATCATGCAAGCAACCAGACTCAGCATTTGTACGATATATCGTACAATTGGGCTTGCCGCAAGCAACCAGATTCAGCATTTGTGCTAAATATCGTACAATCGGGCTTGCCGTCAGCAACCAGATTCAATATTTGTGCGAAATATCGTACAAATGGGCTTGCCGTCAGCAACCAGACTCAGCATTTGTGCGAAATATCGTACAATTGGGCATACCGCAAGCAACCAGGTTCAGCATTTGTACGATATATCGTACAATTGGCATACCGCAAGCAACCAGATTCAGCATTTGTGCGAAATATCGTACAAATGGGCATACCGCAAGCAACCAGACTCAGCATTTGTGCGAAATATCGTACAAATGGGCATACCGCAAGCAACCAGATTCAGCAATTGTACGATATATCGTACAATTGGGCATACCGCAAGCAACCAGATTCAGCATTTGTACTATATATCGTACAATCGGCCTTGCCGTCAGCAACCAATCTCATATTTTGTTCGAAAAATCATACAAACGAACGCACCACGAACGTCTAGTTTCGGCAAAGAAACCAAACAGAAACCTCTCCATGTTAATGATGGTTTTATACCACCACATATCAAAGAGAGGTTTCCTATTTGATAACTATAATTTACTTAATGGTCGACAGCCATCCACACAGCTCTGGACCACGCAACGTGCGCACAAGGAGCAGTACACACGTTGTACTGATTGTACAGTATCCTTAAGTTAAGGCAGCGTGTTCAAGAATGGTCTTACCGTTTTGGCAAGCGTGTAATTCGTGGTCGCATCCCAGTTAATGGACCAAGTCATTGCTCCCCGTATATCAGGGTATTTAGCAACGGGCTTATAACTTCCACAGCTGTTTCCAGTTGCTAGACAATTCAGGGCATTATTTACGACCGTTGGAGAAACATATCCGCCTCCAGCTGCTGAAGAGGTAGCAGGTACTCCCAATCCCAATTGGGAAGGTGATACCCACTGCAGCGTTAAGTCTGAAAGAGCCGTCAGGAAATCAACAGTGCCTTGGGAATAGCATTTTCCGTCCCGACCTAGCATGCATCCGGAATTATAATACTGGACGTTAATTACGGTTGTCATATCCTTTAGATTGTTATAGAGCTTCATATAGGAGGTGTTTGGATTCTGCATGTCTATCGTTTGGGGAGCCATCGTCAGAACAAAATCATTTCCTACTTTTTGCTTCAGTTGGCGGATCGCATTGGTTAAGTTAGGTACATTCATGCCATGCTCCAGATCAATGTCTATCCCATCAAGTCCAAATTGAGTGATGATTCCGTACATGCTATTCACAAAGTTCGCTACATTCGGGGAAGGATTATTCAAATTAATGTTTCCCTTTTCCCCTCCAATGGATATAATGACCTTCTTGCCTTGAGCACGTTTAGCCTGAATATCCGCGATCAGTTCAGCATTTGTGTACCCACCGAGAGCAGCGGATAGCGCAGAATCTACATTGAAAGTGACACCACCAGGGTTAGCAGGGTCCATCTCGGCAAACGCTAAAACAATGATGTCGTACTGATCCGGTATATCTCTCACTTTCAATTTGCTGGCACCATTGACAAAGTTCTGCCAGTACCCTGTCAATATATGCTTCGTCGGCTGGGGACCTCCGCCTGGTCCTTCTGTAGTTGTTGCATTCACGGTCGCACTAGCAGGGGAAAGATTCCCGGCAGCATCCTTAGCAATGACCTTAAAAGAATATGTCGTTTTCGGTGAAAGACCCGTTATTGTCGCTGTCGTACCGGTAACAGATATGGCAAGGGCTGTGCCTTGGTATACATCATATCCTGTCACGCCTACGTTGTCCGTAGATGCTTGCCAGGATAAAGTAACACTTGAAGAGGTGACTGCGCTTACAGTTACATTCGTAGGAGTTGTCGGAGCTACAGTATCACCACCTCCACCACCTTGAACAAACTGCCACAATGCAGGAACATTAGGCGGTTCCCACCCGGGTAATGAGGTATGAGATTGAATGGCTTTATACGCTTTCCCATCGTATGTCACGTTGTCGTTTACGGCATAAGACACATTGGGTGCCCAAGCACCTCGTTCTGCTGCAGAAACCTCTAGGGGAAAAAAGTTCATAATCATAGACACGACGACCAATAAAGGCAACATCATCACTCTTGATTTGTTCAGCACTCTGGATAAACCCTTGTTCATCCATTAATCCCTCCTCAATAATTGATAATTAAGCTTTAGCCCTATCTTGCATAAGACGACAAACATCACCTCCTGTATAAAATACAATCATCCTGTTACATTCTCAAAAACCAAGATGATCCATTTCACTTACTCAATTTTGATTCATTTACATATTTCGCAAGTTGATTTATATGTTAAAAATTTACTTTATATGTTAATTATTATAAATAGCTCTGGAGGATCAATTTAGTCTATGTAAGAAGATTTTCAAACAAGATGCGCCCGGGCCTAGGCCTGAGCGTAGGGTTGCTTCCCTATTTTGCAAGATAAAAATAACCGTCCTCCTTGAAGTGTGTTCAGGAAAACGGCCGCTGTATGGTTAGTTTAGTTATGGGTTATGTTTCGGGATCTCCGGATAGATTTCGCCACTCTCATGACCGTATACAATGGTGATAAAAACCCAACTCTTTGTGAAGCAGCACTACGAATGCGGATCATACTTTCGATCCCTGTTACCCCCAGATTTCTTATTGTACTTCTCCAAGGTTGAAATCCGGGGCAAAGGGGACCGCTCTGCTTCTCCAGCATGCTTCCGCCTTCTCCGTTGGAGAATCGAAGACCCTAAAATGCGAATTATCGAACATGCTTAAATATAGTAAGTTCGAATCCTTGTAACGGTTAAAAACTGGATATACTCAGCGAAATCGTGATAATGTTCAAATTTCAATATCCGCATCAACAAAATATCGGCCCCTTACCCCGCCAATCACTTTGTTAAGCTCACTCAGTACACGCTTCTCTTCGATAGGATTGGTCCACCAATTGTCGCGCCTCCCTTGAGAACGATGGTCTGGGCACCACACATACTCATACCAAGGAGGCATAAAGGTCCTGAGCATCAGCTGGCATCGACGCATATGACCAGGTGCACTGACGAGCAAGAGTCGATGGATTCGTTGTAACCCTAATGCCCGATCAAGCACGGTTAGGGAAGCCATAATGTTTTCCTTCGTATGGTTGGACATCGTTTCAATAAAAATGGATTCTGGCGGAATACCCATTTTTGTCGCTTCATCCCGCATCATGACCGCCTCGGGTTGCTCCCACTCGCCAAATCGGTCTCCACCAGTTAATAATAGATAGGGGGCGCGACCGCTTTTGTATAATTCAACCGCTTTCCATACTCGATCCAGGTTTTTTCCGCCAAACACAAAGATACAATCTCCGGACTGCGTACCATCATCCACTTCCGTTTCCGCCCCGAATACCACCGTTGTGATCTGTTCTCTCGTTAATGTCTCCGGATTCATCTGTGAGATCAACAATACGAACGCCTCCCGTTTATCATATTCATCAAACCCAAGCAAAGCTTGGTCGACTTCAGTATCGATAAAATTGCAATAGCTTTGCAGCGTCTGGAGCCCTCATTGTCCCATTAACTTGGACTGAACGGCAGCAGCATCCGTTAGGAAACTCTATACTTTAATCTAATCTACAGATTTAACACGCTTTGCCATAATAATATCCGGTTTTCCTATTCCATTCGCATCTGGTATAACGCCGACGATTACAAAACCTAACTTTCTATAAAAGTTCGCTGGGTGATCTAGACTTTCAAAATTGGATAGATGGGCCGGAATATCATCATACAAATTCACGTTTGCTAGACTGGTTTGATTATACTCATCATCCGTACCCAATATGATGGTTATACCTCCGCGTTGGTAGACCTGACGTTCAAAATCGATCACTAATAACTTGCCAAAACCTCGCATTCTACTATCTTTTCTAATAACTAACGGATGCAGTTCCCACACATTACCGTCATACTGACTTCTCCCGCCAATCCACCCGATAACTTCATCATCCCCATTAACTAATACTCTACTAATTGAATCATCACTAAGAGATTCGAAAACTTCACGTATGGCAGAATCTATTGTGGGCCATGCTTCAAAACTCTCATGCAATAGCCTAGCTGTTTGATTTATCTTTTCTATGTCATTTTCTAACAAATCAATTATGATCATGCATGTACTCCCACCATTCTTTAGGTTCTATAACTTCATCTCATTCCTATAGATTATTCAAAAAAAGAAACATATTTTTATTTTGTTGGAGTCTTCTCTGTACTTGCTGCGCTTCTTCTATGGATAGTGCGGATAAATTTCGAAAGGGTCCGGCTTCTGCATCATAATAATGATATAAGAATAATTCCATAACTCCTTCCTTTCCTTGATTACAGCGATACTATTTCGCTCGTAGATTTAAAACCCACTCATGTTTCTCAGAAGTCTCTGAAGCGTCAAATGTCAGCCCGTCCATGGTCAACTTACCCTGATTCCATTTTAATCTGGATACATGTAGTTTTTGGTCTGTTGACTGCACATTCATGGAATGATCAGGAATCTCCATCTCAATCTCATGATCATTTATGATTCTGACCTTGGATTTATGAGAAGAAATGACTGGAAGTCCACTTCCATATATCATATAGAGACCATACTTTTGATTATTTTCTTCATAAAAATACACACCCGTCCCTTTTGCATCCCACTCCCGATTTACAATGTTCGTCCATATTTCATATTCATTCTTCATCCATTGATTAACATGAAATAATAAAAACATGGATAGGACCACTGCAAGGACAAGTACTAATTGTTTTTTCATAGGCTACTCCATATTATTAAATAGGGCACATCCTTTATATTTCACGACTTGTTATTTAATCGATTTCCACTTTCGATTTTCTGCTTCTCACTTTCGATGTAGTCATATACTTTTGTAATTTCTTCTTCGTAGTTCTCTTTAATTTCAAAATATGGGACAGCAGCAGAAGCTAAACACTTTTCACGGAAAGCATCATGCTCCTGTATATAATCTGTAACCGTTCCTTCTTCAGGATACATCCGAGTTTCGATAGCATTTCGATGTTGAATGATGTTGGATTGGAAGTTTTGCTGAATATACGTGGTTGAGAATCCCAAGAATACCGGTATGATGTGCTCTGAGTAGGATGGCTCGATATCCTGAAGATGGTGAGGCAGGATGTAGCAGCCCTCAATGATTAGATTCTGATTATTCTCGATGTTCGTCTTGATGATCCCCTTGAGGATCGGCCATAATTTTTCACCGATAAACTCTGTTGAATCCAGGGGGGTGAAGCCACAGTTCATATCCGCTCTGTATAATCCCATTTTCAAATGGTCGATCGAAAGATATGGAACGTGATACCTCTCCAGCAATTGTTGTGCCATATAGGTCTTACCCGTGCAGCTATTCCCGCTGATTAGTATGATCATGTTCGTCACAATCCTCCTTTAATGGCATAGGCATCAACTCGTTAGGCAAAAATCAGCCCTTTTTTTATATTTCTCTTTTTTATCCGCTCTATAGAACAAGCTGATATGAGTTGCTTGAAATTCTTGAACTAAGCTAACATACAACTCCAGCTCCTTCTTCATTTCGATGATCCAGTCAGAAACTACAGATTTTCGAGCAACCGTGATATGCGGTTTATATCGTTCTAACTCAAAACATTTCATGATTTGTTCCTGATTGGGGTTAAATATCGTTACAAGTCTCTTATGTAGTTCTACTAACTCATGGGATTTCACTTCTAAATAAAGGACATCCATATTCCCGAAAAATTTTAGGTCTCCCACACGTATTGGAAAATCACCAAATTCCGAAATCACCTTTTGACATGGTGGTAGCCACCCTATATCTTCCGTTAGTCCACACGATGCTTTTACCGTAATGTGGGGTCCGGAACTTTGATGACCGTTATACTTGTCTCTTAATTTTATAATTTTATCGTGAATATCCATGGGTGGGACAATTCCGAAGTAATACTCCAATGCAGCTACACCTCGCTTTATAAGCTATTGCAGACCATGATGATATTACTGCAAACGGTAGTATCCTCTACAAAATATACTATTCTTAGGTTTAATAAGAATTAGAAAAGAATTGATGATATCTGAAGATGATAGGACCATGTTAAACCAACAAATATATAACATGAGTGATTTCATGAATCCGCTCATACCTATTGAAGCAAAAGCTGGAACTATAGACAACATCATAAGCGGAAGACTCATGAATAACCAAAACCTCTTTTTTGATAGGGGAGCATCTGTATTAAGCCAAAAAAATATGCTGCTAAAAGTCAAACTTATATCACCAAGCTTATAGATAACTATAATGTGAAAGAACTCATGTATCACGAATATACAAGCACTAAATAGGATTAATGTTATATAAAACACAACACTACTACTGGTACTGCTAAATACTGGATTGGTTTCCGTAATCAATTGTGAGATTAAATCAACGCCAAAAACAAGGCCAGGTGCTAATGCAATACTTATCATTAACAAATATACAAACTTCATATAATGTGTTCGGAACCAAGGCTTTCGAATAAAAGGAATCCATGAAGAAAAATCAGTATCTGTTGCAGGAAGATTTTTAAACCATAAAATCATGTGTTAATTTCGCTCCTTTTCCAATTCAATCGGTACCTCTTTGATGCACGACCACTACATAGTTCCCGTTAATGATCAATCATATGTTCTTGTAGCGGGGCTTCTTCCATGATTATACATCTGTCCACAAGAAGGCGACAGCCAGAAATTACAGAAGAGATCAACTTCTCTTCTCAGAAACCATACATTGGGATTTTATTCAAAAAATTAAACCCTTTTTTATCCAAATGTGGTAAAGTAGAAGTCGAAAGTATAAGCGGTTTAACTTTTGGAAAGGAGGAATTCATGATTCATTGTTTGTCAAAGCCTTCCCCTGTTGTCATTCCAAAAATTAAAAAGGAAGTGTCGCGATGATCACACGAAGCAAAATGATGGTCTTAAGTCTCTGCATTTGTATGTTGATCACATTATTTCCTACCTCGGGCTTTGCTGAGGCAGAGGTTGAGGAAGAAACAGCAGCTGCTGCTGTGCCGAGTCCGTGGAAGCAACAAAATATCGGTTCACCGTCGGTGAAGGGCAATGCTTCTTATGATCCAACTGCTGATCAATTTTCCGTAAGCGGTGCGGGCAAGGACATCTGGGGTAAATCAGATCAGTTTAACTATGTGTACCAGCCCTGGACGGGAGACGGCGCAATTATCGCCCTTGTCTCTTCTCAAACCAATTCACACGAATTCGCCAAGGCCGGTATCATGATAAGGGAAACGCTGAATGCTGATTCCAAGCATGTCGATTTGCTGTTGACACCTTCGAACGGGTTCACATTCCAGTACCGGGCAGAAACAGGCGGAACTTCCCAAAGCGAGAAAATTGCATCGACCAGCCCAGCCTGGATAAAGCTAGAACGTAAAGGCAACGTCATTAAAGGATATGTATCCAACAACGGATTGAACTGGGGCGATTTAGGCAATGTGACTCTAAACATAAATGCCTCGTTGTATGTAGGATTGGCTGTCAGCAGCCATAATGAGTCTAAATTAAGCACGGCTATTTTTGACAAGGTGAAGGTAAATGCGTCAGGTGATGTATACCCGCCTACCGAACCGACCCACTTGCAAGCAACCAGTGTAACCGATACAACGGCAAGCATATCCTGGACTGCATCATTGGATGATGTTGGCGTGAAGGATTATGACGTGTATAAAGACGATGTGTTGGCGCAAGCGAATGTAACGGATACTTCCTACACCTTTACCGGTTTAACCCCGAATACCACATATAATTTCACGGTCAGGGCAAGAGATACAGCAGGGAATATTTCCAATGCCAGCAGTCCTCTCACCGTGAAAACGACGAACCAAACCGATACTCAGGCACCGACTGCCCCGACAGAACTTGAAAGCTCAAGCAAAACATCTTCATCAGTCCATTTGACCTGGACGGCATCGACAGATGACGTAGGCGTGTATGAGTACGATATTTATAAAAACGGCTCATTAGCAGGCAGCACGTCTGTCACATCCTTCAAGGTAACAGGACTAACGGCAAATACCACATACAGCTTCACCGTTAACGCCAGGGATTTAGCAGGAAATATATCTGAGGCCAGCCAAGCGTTGTCGGTTAAAACGAACCCTGCCTCTTCCGATCCATATATACCAGAAGTTGTCGCTAACAACTTGGAAACCCCATGGGCTATCGATTTCGCACCGGATGGACGGATCTTCTTCACGGAACGCAACAGCGGCAGAGTTCGTGTCGTTGAGAACGGGAATTTGAAATCAACACCGGTCATTACGCTCAGCTCTCCTTTTTATTATATGCCTAAGAGTGAAGGCGGCTTATTGGGACTGGCGCTTGATCCTAATTTTGCCACCAATCATTACATGTATATCTATCATTCCTACAAAACATCCGACAACAAAGTAGCCAACAGGGTTGTTCGTCTTAAAGAGATTAACAACAAGGCTACAATTGACAAGGTTCTGATCACTAATCTCCCTGGTGCGGTCTATCACAATGGCGGCCGCTTGAAAATAGGTCCGGACAACAAACTGTATTTCGGCGACGGCAACTACGGAAATAAAGATGATACACTCTCTTACCTCGGAGGGAAGATATTCCGCCTGAATTTGGATGGTACCATTCCTGCTGACAATCCATTTGGCGCCTCTTCTCCAATCTATAGCCGTGGACACCGGAACCCTCAAGGATTAGCATGGCAGCCTGGAACGAACCGTCTCTTTGAATCGGAGCATGGTGAATCCTCCAAGGACGAAATCAACTTCATCGAGCCCGGTAACAATTACGGCTGGCCTAAATATGAGGGCGGAAATCAGAATCAAACAGGCATTACACCTCCTCTGATTTATGCAAGCGGTACAACCTGGGCTCCCTCCGGCATGACCTTTGTAACTCAAGGGCCATGGGCAGGCAATCTTCTTGTTACCAACCTAAAAGGTAAACAGATCATCCGCATGGTCATTGGAGAGCAGAACGGAAAGCCGACGATCAACAGTAGTGATCTTAATTATCTGTTTGTGAATAAATACGGCCGCATTCGCGACATTGTCGAAGCGCCGGACGGTTCGCTTTATTTCGTTACCAGTAACAACGGCGACAAAAATGGTGACGGCTCTCCGGATAAACTTGTTCGATTGGTTCCTAACTTCTAGCGAATTTGAATCATGTTAATAGCTATACAAACCAGCGCGTGCCGATACCACATTGGCACACGCTGGTTTAAGTTACAGCTGAAACCACAGATCATATAATTTCATCGACTTGTTGTATCTAAGCAACGAGCTCCTTGTATAGCATCCTTTTGGAGCACCTTGTTCGATAATGTGGTACATTCGCGGAAAGCAAAATGTTTACATCCTAAACATTTGTTATGATCCAATCGGGATAATGCGTAATCAATCGCCTCACCCGTATGCCCAAAGAAGTGAGCCGCCCCAATAAAATCAAACAAGCCAGTTCTCTTCAATACTTCCATAGGCTGTGGTTGGACACCTGATATAAGAACCAACCCACCAAACTTCTTGAAGTGTTTAACTAAGCTGGTTAAATTGTGCTCCCCTGTTGTATCCATAAAGGGTACTTTCCCCATGCGTAGAAGTAAGACTTTAGGTCTTTGATGAATCGTATCCATGATCGACTTCTCAAACATGTTCGCGGCACCAAAAAAGAGCGGACCTTCAATTGTGTACATACCGATTTGGGGACAATCATGCCCCTCGGTTACCATGTGTGCCTTTACTTTTTCATGGTTATCAGTTGGATCGGGAAGCACTTTAGTTACTCTCAAAACGTCACTCATTCGTTTCACAAACAGAATGACAGCTAAGATTAACCCCACTTCAACAGCAGTCGTTAAATTCGTAAATACGGTTAGTATAAATGTAATGAGGAGTACAATGGAATCGCTCGTTTTGGTTTTCAAGACGTGAGCAAATTCTCTTCGTTCGCTCATATTCCAAGCAACCAGCATCAGGATGGGAGCCATACTGGCAAGTGGAATCTCAGATGCATAAGGTGCAAACAAAATGAGTACCAAAAAAACAACAATACCATGTATTATTCCGGACATAGGCGAGACAGCACCGCTTTTGATATTGGTTGCTGTCCGTGCAATGGCACCAGTTGCTGGAATACCTCCAAATAGAGGTGTCACCATATTCGCGATGCCTTGCCCAATCAGTTCACGACTGCTATGATGACGACTGCCGGTCATGCCATCGGCTACAACAGCCGATAACAAAGACTCAATACCACCCAACATCGCGATAATAAAAGCGGGACGAATCAGCATTTCAATACGGTCCCAGGTTATTTGCGGAAAATGGAATTGAGGTAATGTACTAGGAATTGCTCCGAATGATGATCCAATCGTTGCTACATCACCTTTGAAGAACACAGCCGCAACCACACTGGATACGACAAGCCCCACTAAGGAACCCGGAACCTTCGGCATAATTCTGGGTGTAAGGAGAAGGACAACCAAACAAACCCCGGCTGTTATGACGCTGTAGATATTCGTGGTTGTCAGATGCATCACAATTTCCTTCATGTTAGGCAGAAAATTTTCATGTTTCTCGATACCACTTAGACCCAAAAAATTAGCAATTTGTCCGCTGAAGATAATTACTGCGATTCCAGCCGTAAATCCAATGGTTACCGGGCGAGGAATAAACTTAATCAACGCACCAAGTTTAAATAATCCCATTAAGACAAGGATGATGCCAGCCATGAATCCGGCAATCAGCAAATTTTCGTATCCATATTGCATGACTATAGCGAAAAGGATGGGGATGAATGCACCGGTCGGTCCCCCAATTTGAAATTTAGAGCCTCCGAGCAAAGAAATTAAAATACCGGCAACGATGGTTGTATAAATACCATACTCGGGTTTGACACCAGCAGCAATAGCAAACGCCATTCCTAATGGAATGGCGATAATACCAACAATCAGGCCTGAAATAAGATCTTTACGAAATGCGGATGCATGATATCCCTCAAATCTTCCCGTCCATTTCATCTGCTTTACCTTCTTTTTTTCATATATTTGATTATTTGAATATATGTGAGATGTTACTCCTGCCAATGAATAATGTCAATCGCTAAAATCGTCTATTCTATAAACGAAAAAAACAAGGTGCTCCTGAGTATTGCTCACGGATGCCCTTGTTTTTTTAGTTATGGTTCATTTCGGATGACCTCAAGCAAAGAAATCGCATCAACGAGATGATTATCGAATATTTGCTTTGTAACAGCTAGCAATTCTTTAATCAACGGGTCACGTAAGGAATAAATGACCGATGTTCCGTCTTTTAAGCCAGTAACTACATTTTTATTTCGTAATACTGACAATTGTTGAGAAACGGCTGAACCTTCTGAACCCAAAATACTTTGCAATTCGTTGACGTTTTTATCCCCTTCGCTCAGCACCTCAAGAATTCGAATTCTCATCGGATGAGCCAGCGCTTTAAAAAAATCAGCTTTAAACTGTTGAATATTTTGATTTTGGTTCATGGCTATACTCCCTCAGTGGCTAAACTTTTGAATATATGAATATAATAACACAACCGTATACCAAACATCGCGTAAAAAAGAAGCGCCTGAGCATCGATTGTTATTTGGTTGCAACTATCGTATAATACCCCTTATATTCAAATTTTTGAATATTTGATTTTATACCATTAATAAATGAGGAGTGGATGCGAAATGTCAGGCTTTATGGTTAATGATCCATCACAACAAGATTCGCTATCCATTCACCCATCGACTTCGTTATTAAAAAAAGTGAGCAGACAAGCTGTCATTACGATTGGTATTCAGGCTCTGCATGAGGTCGGATCCGATCCTATTTGCAAAGTCTGCATTGCCAATGGAGGCTCCTGCTGTAATAGTTGCAGGCATCTTGCGGACGGAATTGGATGTCAGCAACGTAATACAAGTTGTACGGCATGGTTATGTGGGTTTCTTAAATTTTTGTTGTATGAAACAGGCCTGTTACGAGAATGGAATGACTTTTGGGACCAAGTACCGGGACAAGGTTTTCGTGAGGATTTCACCCCAGAAGTTTTCTTCGTAGAAAAGTCGTTACACCTTCCGGACATTCGAAATCTTAGCGAAGCTTTGGCTGCTGATCTTCAGGAGTTAGCCAGAACTCACATTGCGATTGGGTTCATACTCACACTTCGGGAAAAAATAGATAAAAATATTGACCAATTGGAGTATTTTGAACATGATCCAAAAAAGCAAATCAGCCTGAAAAGAAGCATTAAAATGTTATCAGGTCCTTTTTATCGTTTTCAAAAAGAACTACATGATTATCGTCAAAAATTTCAGAACACTAAATAACAACTGCAGGTTTTAGATCTGCTAGTTTACGGAGCATCTGCTAGTTTACGGAGCATCTGCTAGTTTACGGAGCATCTGCTCCCTCCTACAATTTCTTGGCATTATTAAACCTATGTATTCCATATCCCTTAAAATCTGAAGAAATAATTGTTTCCCTAAGAGGACATAAATTGGGTGTAAACCTTAATTCAATTCCCTTACTTAACAGTCTCTCAACCAGTCGATCAATCTTCTCTATACCCATTGGTTTTACGGTTTGATAGGAAATATAATATCCTGCAGTCTTATCAAAAACTTCAAACCCCTCGTCTTCAAATTGGTCATACGATTCGCGGACAATCCCTTGGGAAGTAATAGGAGAATTCATGTTCCTCATCTATTGCCCAAACGACTGCCGGAAAATCTGAACGATTCTGTTTTTCTCTTGGGATGAAGATTTCAATATCAGCCTCTTCGCTAAAATGAAAAAGCATTCATGCACCTCATTTTATATATGTATTTCAGTAATTTCCTTTACTTCTTAACGCCGTCTCTATCCCTTAATGTAAAGTGAAATAATCCATCCTTCAAATCCTTCATTTGAACAAGTCCCATTTTCTTCAGTAGCCTCTGTGATTGGAGATTTCCGACTTCAGTCGTTGCTTCAATGTAGTCTAGCTCCATATCTATGCTTAAGTCTGTAGCCTGTAACCGGATTTAGACGCAAATGATCAGGATCATCAATTTGTCTTGCCCCACGTTGCCTGCCTGATTCCTCTTCATCGAAATCCCTCGGGTAGACCAAGGGTACAACGTCCTGCAGCGTGAGCACATGGTTAGATGATGTATGCAGCGTCTTTATATACTCTATACTCTCATATATTCTTCTCGTCATTAAATTCAATACAAAACGGTTGCGTTTCTGGGCTTAAACAGCACTCAATTCTTTGTCTAAAATCTTTCCACACAACTTTTTTCAGTGCTTCTTCTATTGGAAAAAAGCCTGACTCCAAGCTCTCTGATGATTGTATTAATTCTCCACCTATAGGCTTCGCTAAAAATAGTGTATTGCAAATTGAATTTCCTACGTTCTGAAATATTCCACAGAATTTGATAATTTCTATGTCTATCCCTGACTCCTCTTTGGTTTCTCTTATGGCTGCGTGACTTAAAGATTCTCCTACTTCAACTTGACCACCAGGCATCTCCCAGCCTCTTCTTGGTCCTTTAATAAGCAACAATTCGTTTTTTTCATTTATTACAATGGCAGCTGCCGAAACAATATGCTTGGGTGGATTCATAAAAGTCTCTCCTTAATCGATTGATATAATTATGATCTAAGGTATTTTTGTTTCTAAATGCTCTTTCGCAGGTTTCGCCTAACTTTCTTGTATTCACGACGTCGATCTCCCATAGATCGTTCCTATCTTAGGGAGATCGATGTGTCCAGCTGATTCCGCCCTGTTATCTGAGCTTCGCTCCAGTCGAATCCTCTTCAACTCCGACCGGACCAAGGGGCATTGCCCCGATACGTGAATATGGTGTTGTATGACGTACGCAACTTCTGTGAGATTCTTTAACCAACTACTCGCAGCGTGAATATGTTGTTATCGGATGTTCGGGACTTCTTCGATTTAGCTAGAATTAGATTTGTTTTTTTAAAGCTGTTTTAATGTTTTTATTATTTCATTTGTTATAACTTCAGATCCGCTAATATCCAGTAATTTAAAATAGACACTTCGTAAAAGGTTTTTGGTATTTCCTCTTATAATCTCATCTTGAGGATATATTCCCAATCTTTCAAAGCCTCCAAGTTGTTGCACCCAGTTAATTATAATATCTTTCTTTAGAGTATTACGTTTTACAATTTGAAGAACGACTTCGGCTATCCTTTCATCTTCACCGTTTGTAAAATAATAGTTATTAACACAAGCCTTTGCCCCTACCAATTCTAAAATAAACAATATCTGTTCATGAGAATAATAGGTCGAAGCGACAATTGAATCTAAAGCATCAGCTGAATGTGCAATCGAATGTGCCCATCCCTTGTCAGACACATATCCTCTAAAATCCTTTTCAAATTCAAAATATAAAGTCACTCTAGAGTAAATATATTCATAATCTGTTTCAGTTAAATAATTGGAGATATCGTTGTAATGTAAAGCAAGTGGTATGAACAATACTGAAAAAGAACGCGTAAATACGGTATCTTGATCGTTATCCCCAATTCCATGGAATAAATGATCATCATCTAAGGTAACGTATAATACTTTTCTTACTGTTTCTATACTTAGTTCTTGAGTCATTATCCATTTACTTAAAGTTCCATAAATGAGCTGATCCCTTAATTCCTCATCGATCGACCCAATGTGTTGAATCATTTCTTGAACTACTTGATCAATATCTGTTCCCTCAGGAACCTTATAATTATTATCTCTTACATCTCTCAGAAAGCTTTTAATGTTGTTCATTTTTTTCTCCTTTTGTTTAGGGTTCAAGTACTAAGGTTGCGATATCTCCATCAGGAATACAGGACCGGGAAGCTATTTGCCCTGCTCGGGAACGTAATGTTAGACGATTTTATTAACCTTGATTCATTAACTGTCAAATAATCCTATGTATCGTTTTTCTAATTCCTTATTAAATAAATCTATAGGTCTAAGATATTCTCGTTGATTATTTAGATCTATCGATTTGTAAACTCTATCATTATTCCATCTATTTAAATCATAATAATTATCAAATTCTTTTCTTACTTCCTGCATGATTAGAACAATATCATTCAGTGTTCCGAGAACACTTCTATTGTTAGTTGTTGTATAAAAAGCTTCATTACACTCGTTTAGGTATTCATTAATTGTTGAATTGTTAATGTTTTCAGATATTAGATAATTCTTTAATTGTTCCTTGAATATATTCTCCAGGTTTTTGTATTGGGTACTTCTAATTCCTGCTAAAGTCAAACTCAATCTCGACAGATCATTTATTAAAACTATATGCTTCCGTTTGTTCACAAAAACGAGATTAGCATGCCAACTAAAGAACGGATCAGCTATGTCAATTGTGGTTATGGTTTTATCGATTTTCATATCCCTTAACAAATTCTTTGTTGATCGGATAACAAGCAAAATATCGCCTCTTCTTTGGTTTGATCTATTTATTATACATGGTTTCACCTAACGTTGTTGTGTTCTTGAGTCCGAGTGGCTTAAGGGAGCACAGCGACTAAGTGGCTTCGCCACATAGTATCCTCGCTTAATTGTATTACAGATCTCTCATATAACGGTCTGCAAGAAACCTCTTCCTCGAAGTCTCTCCAGCAGCCCACGGGCGTCAGCCTGCCCGCTGCGTAAACGCATTGTTATGCGATTCCCTTGCCCATCTTCCAAACTGCTTCAATCTTTATCAATCTTCAAATTTGTTATACCAGAATACTGCTTTTTCATTAGCTGTCGGAAATTTTGAATAAAGCATATTATCAACTCCACCGATAATAAAATTGTTCTTGGAGTAAAACCTACATGCTGAAATATTAACATCTTGAGTTTCGAGCATAAGACCGATAAGTTTATTCTCCTTTGCCCATTCAGGTCCAACGGACTTAGCCTCACAGGGGGTTCGCGAATCTACTTCTCTGCTCACTACTTCTTACAAACCAAGGGCAGAGCCCGTAGAGGAAATATGCTATTAAACGACGGACCTTTCATAATCTTTGTATACTATAAACTGCTTGTTCGGCACCAAATCTTATAATTCTTTTCTCCACTATCATACCTACTTTCTCTAACAACTTGCATGATCTAATGTTTGCCGTTTGTGTTTCTGCTACTAACTTCTGTATTCCTAGTTCATTAAAAGCATATTCAATTAATCTACTAATAACCTCTGTTGCAAGACCAACTCCCCAGTATTCTGGAAGGAACTGATACGACACTTCAATGTTTTCACCATCGTAATATTCGTCCAAAGATATCAAGCCGATAAATTCTTTGCTTTCTGACATTCTCACAATCCAATAACTTGAACTATCCTCATTAGATTTATTAATGATTTCAAAATATTTGATTCTCAGGGATTGTTCATCATCAGTTGTTCCGCCAAGGTAAGATCGAACATGCTCATTTATGTATAATCTCTTTACATTTTCATAATCACTTTCTTGAATTATAGAAAGTAGACATCGTTTTGTTGTTAACATGGAGAACCTCCATGGATCATCTTTTTAGTTTTTTAAAATCACGCTGGTTCACATAACGTTTGGTGTTCCCGACATTCAACTCCACTAAGCCCACAAGGGGGGAGTCGTAACTGTGGTTAGGGAGTTGAATATGGTTGCTGAGTCCGCTTCTTCGAAATGCTGCTAATACATCTCGTCGGGCGGTCTACTCAATCGGCTGTCCGGTCTATAATATTTAGTTACGATATGGTACAAGGATTTTTCCTTGAAGCCGAGACTCTCGTACAGCGTTTTCGCAGGATTGCCTTTGACTACCTCAAGCTTAACGATCTTTTCGCCACGATGCATCATCTCATTCAAAAGAAATGAAACGAAGGCTTTACCGTATCCACGAGATTGCATATCTGGCCGAACTGCCACCTGACGCAGCTCACAGCCGTCAATAACTCCACATGCCGCTATTTCACCATCGATATCCATTACAAATCTGTTGTTTCTATCTTTCAAAAAATTATTCCGTTCCCATTCTGAAGGTGCAATATAATACGATGGGAGAATACCAACTCGTTCACGCATTTTGTAAAAAGCCATTTCGCGAATAACATGCCACACAGGATAATCATCATCTTCATACTGCCTGATAGGAAAATGACTTTCAGGAAGAATTTCTCCTTCACGCACCATGATATAAGAAGAATGAAGTATGTGGTAACCGTTCTTACATACAAATTGCAGAGAAGACCGATCGCCGTCCATACATGCACCAATCGAACGTTCGACTGCCTCGTATTGATTAAGTAATTGTTCTGCGCTTTCAATAAGCTTGCTACCGATGCCTTTTCCTCTATATTCCTTTCTTACAAAGATTGTCATCTCGGTTCCTCTCCCCTTAAAACCGCTAAAGGAGAGAAATCCCACGGTCACATTGTTGTAACAAGCAACAAATATACCTTCAGGAAAATTGATTTCGGTCTCCAGAAACTTTTCCTTAAAGTATTCATCCCCAAACAACATGGCTTGGATAGCGGATATATCCCTTTCGGGTTTGTAGGGTTCTATTATTAGATTCTCCACCTTGATAATCCTTTCAATTAATAGTGTGTTTTATCCACTCGTTATAATCATGACATCAATGTATCGCCTGAATCCTATTCCTCGAACCATCTACGTCGACCAAGGGGCGAATGCCTCGCAGTAGGAACGTCATGTGAGTTGATGTAATTGCCATCTCCAAAATACCGTTAAATCATGTTTCCCTTATATGTACTTCTTTCTCTCCATCTTCCCAAACCACATGAATTTCGAATGTCCCATCTTGGAAAAAGTAGGGCATTCTTCTTCTGATAGATTGTTGCATAGGTAAATGTTCTAAATCTGAAATCTTCACCCACTCTGGTATACCTTCTGTGAAATCCGACAATAATTCTCCAGAAAAATCGTTTGTTAAGTAATTTAAAATAATGTGTCTATCATCGGCTTCTTCATTTACATACTCATAGATCCCTTTAAACCTCAGATTTTTAACAATAAGTCCTGTTTCTTCTTTTACTTCTCTGATCGCACCTTCAATTGGACTTTCAGGAAATTCCAATTTACGTTGCGCGAATTTTGTGTTATATGATGTCAAAGCCTTCATCGATTACTTACAAGTTCTTCTCATCAATCTTTGCAAAAATAAATGTATCTCTTAACGTACTCCCATCAACAGATGTATCTTCATTTCTTAGTGTCCCTTCTAATGTAAATCCTAATCTTTCTGGAATTGATCTACTCTTATCATTCAATGTATCGCATCGGATTTCCACTCTTCGAGCTTTTAATACATTAAATGCAAAGTCAGAAATACCCTGTACTGCTTCAGTCATGAGTCCTTGCCCACTATGTCGACTGTCTATCCAGTATCCGATCTCGAATTTAGGTATATTCCAGTTAGGATTATGTAGACCTGAAGATCCAATATATTGGTTAGTATCTTTATGAAAGATAAGAAATCTAAGATCTTCTCTCTTTAAAAATTTCAAATAAGCCTCTCTTAAGTTAGCTTCAATTATTTCCTCTGATTGTTCTTTCTGTGCAAAAGGAAGCCATCTTCTTAATTCATTTAGTGAAGCCATAATGGATTCATATACTATCTTTCCATCTCCAGGATATGGACTTCTGATCAGTAATCTATCAGTAAAAAATTGGCTTGGAAAATCTATTAATATCGGATTCAAAAAGTAGTCGCCCCTTTGTTTCTTTATTGTTTGCATTGATTCCATCTAACTCCATATCCACAAACTTCGCAAATCCCCACCACACACTGGAATATACGCTCCGGTAATAAACGACAACAAGTCCGAAGCCAGGAATGCCACGGCATTGGCAAAGATAATATGAGGCAGCGCGCCGAAGTGTTCAAGCACCGCATTCCGCCAAGGTTCTGACCATGACGCGGCCTAATTGGCCCGCAGCTCCGTAATTAACGCAATGTTATCAGTCAAATCCATCTTCATTGTGCATTCGCTCCTCTACCGTCTGACTGGTTATTTTCGCCTATCATACCATAATCATCTATCACGAGACATGACAAAAAAAGACCAGAAACGAACTCCTGGTCCTGGCCTAAACCTATCATAATCTATCTAATCCATAGATCACGCATCATCTTCTCAAACTTGCTAACCTAAACCTTAAGGTTCAAAACCCTTCTGGCTCACAAACAACTGCTCCTCCGGAAACTCCCTGCTAAATCGGTCATAGACCACCTGATAAGCAGCTGGATCGTACCATTCGTGCTCCCCAAGCTCCTCGTACAGAGCCTGAACCGGCAGTCTTTTTGTACGTTTCCCGCCACTGCCATCCCCCATAAAATAATCGTCGATGCACACGCGAGTCACGAGCGGCCGCAGGATCTGTGGGAAAGCCTCCGTGCTCGGAAGCACGGGTGCAATCGCTGCTTGAACGGGAATTCCTGCGTCTCTCAGGAGTGCCAGGACTTTCAGTCTCGCTTGGATCGGCGGGGCTGACGGCGTAAAATGCTTGCGCATCTCATCACGGTCCGTCTCGACCGTCATGCTTACCCGCACGCGTTCTCCTAACTGCTGCAGCAGATCAATATCCCGCTGGACCAACGGACTGCGCGTCTGTACGAGCAGAAAATCCGGCGGTTCGCTGACCATCACCTCAAGCAATGCACGAGTCACTTCTTCCTTGGCCTCAACCGGCTGGTAAGGATCGGTGCTGGAAGACATGAAAATCGTGACGGGTCCCTTGGACTTGGCACGCTTCAGTTCTTTACGTAGGATGGCAGCAGATTCGAGTTTAACGTCAACCCAGCTCCCCCATTCCTGATTGCGGAATATCGATACCGGCATTTGCCGGACATAGCAGTAAGAACAAGCGAAGGTGCAGCCCGTATACGGATTCAAGGTATGGGTGTACCCATTCAGGAATCCCGTTCCTTTATTGAGCAGGGTCTTCGGCGTTTTATAAAGCACTTCTTGTTTCACCTAACTCGGACACCCCATTCCAACACTTTCTCCTATTATACTATTTCTCTCCTCACATCCCATAATGAATGAGTAAACACACGCGCCCCTCTACTTTGCATCATGAAAAATAATCCCGAGGCTGTATCTGGTACCCGACGTAATCGTGCTGACACCATGCCGGAGCGTGGTCCGGTAATACCCCCGCGTTCCCTGAACGGGACGATGGTTGGTCGGAAAGATCAACCCCGCTCCTTGTTCCAAGGTGATTACATGGCCCTGGCTCTGTGCCCGCGGCCGCTGCTCGATAAGCAGAAACTCTCCTCCCGAATAATCGACTTCCTTCTCATTCAGAACAAACACCACTTGAAACGGGAAAAATTCATCTCCGTACAAATCCTGATGCAAGCAATTATAGCCGCCCTCTTCATATTTCAAAATCAACGGCGTCGAACGCTTTTGCCCCTGCGTATGGCACATCTTAAGAAACTCATCCAAGCTCGCCGGATACCTCTCCTCATGTCCAAGCTGCGTCAACCAACGGTTAGCCGTCAGCGCAAGCTCAGGATACAAGTCTTCCCGAAGCTGCTGCAGCGATTCTGGCAGCGGAGCTTGATAATACTTGTACTCTCCGAGCCCAAACCGGTGCCGAGCCATATTGATCGTGTTTCGAAACCGATCCTCTTCCGAATAGGTGTTGATAATCTCTGTACACTCTTCAGATAGCAGGAGCTTTGGTAGGACAGCATAGCCCTGTTCATCCAAAGCTCCTTGTATCCCCGACCAATCGAGCCCTGCTATGCGTTGCGGCAATGAATTAGGCATAATTCATCGTCTCCCTCATCCTGGCTCGCTCACCCTCAAGCTCCAGCAGCCGGGTCTTCATGGCAAGCCCCCCGCGATACCCCGTCAATGCGCCGCTTTTGCCAATTACCCGATGACAAGGAACTGTTATCAGCAGCGGATTAGCCCCAATAGCCGCTCCTACAGCTCGAACTGCTGCCGGCTTTCCGATCTGGTTGGCGATGTCAGAATACGTAAAAGTCTGCCCATACGGGATCTGGCATAGCGCATTCCATACCGCCATCTGAAAAGCGGTCCCCTTGTAATCCAAAGCCAACTCAAACCGATCGCGTTTCCCCTGAAAATACTCCATCATCTCGGCGGCATATGGCTGCATAGCTTCATCATTCTGCACGATTTCACAGCCAGGGAATTTTGCTTGTACCCAGTCCTCCAACTCTGTTAAAGGCTTATCCTGTGATCCGACGTAGCATAATCCCTGCTCCGTGGCCGCGATGTATACACTCCAGTTATCATGGCGCAGTTGAGTCCAGTTAATGGTAATCGAATGATTGGATTTCATGATCGTGCACCTCCGCACTCGTATTTTTTAAATATTGCCCGCGATAGCTAAGGGGGGTCATCCCCGTTTTCTTCTTAAACAGCGTGATAAAATAAGCCGTGTTCTCCATGCCCACTTTATGGCCGATATCCGAGATCGCCAAGCTGGAATTCGTCAGGAGCTCCTTGGCCTTGCCGATCCGATAATCCTGAATGTATTCCATCGGGGTCTGACCTTTGACACGCTTGAATATCCGGTGCAGATGGTACGGACTGCCGTGGCTCACATCGGCCAATACATCAAGTGATAAATGATCCATGTAGTGTGTATCGATATACTCGGTGACGAGTTCAATCCATTCGTGGTCCGGCAGACGTTCTCCCGTAGGCTTGCACCTTTTGCATGGCCGGAAACGCTCAGCTTTCGCTTCATCCGCCGATTGAAACACGCGCACATTTTCAAACTTCGGGGGTCTGGATTTACAGGATGGCCTGCAGAAGATCTTTGTTGTCTGCACCGCATAGAAAAACTTGCCGTCACTGTCCTTGTCGTTGTTGATAATGGCCTGCCACTGGGCTTCGGTCGGTTGTATTCGGTTTGCCACGTTTCCTCACCTCCGCTAACATTATAACCACAGGATAATCCTGTTGTACGCTTTTTGGAATAGAAGAGCAAGATAACAAAATTATACGGTCTGCATTTATGGTACAACTAGTATGGAAGAGTTCAGGAGCGAAAGGAAACGATGAAGATGCAGAAGCGAAACCAGATACATGACGATAAGCCCTATACTATGGAGAACCATCCCCCCCGGGACAGCTGGGAAGATCATGCCGAAGCCATAAGGCTGTTCGTACCGAAGGAGTTCAGTTTTACGGAGAACCTCAATTATTTGCAAAGATCGCCGAACGAATGTCTTTTTCATATCCGGAATGACAGCATCTACCGGGCTATCCCGCTTGATGGTGACATCGCTGTGATTGAAGTCAGTGCGGAGCCTCAAGAACAGGCGATCCTTGTTCGGTTTTTGGGGAATACCGCCCCCTCCGATCCCTGCAAGCGGTCGGAAGTAGCGGGTTATGTTCGGGACTGGTTCGATCTGAATACCGATCTCGTACCGTTCTATACGATGGCGGAAGCAGATCCATTACTCAGTCAAGCCGTTCAATCCTTCTACGGGCTTCGCAATATGGGTATTCCCGATCTGTTCGAGGCTTTGTGCTGGGGCATTCTGGGGCAGCAGATTAACCTCGCCTATGCCTATACGTTAAAAAGACGTTTCGTAGAAGCCTTCGGCCGCCGCGTGGAGTGTGAAGGAGAGATTTATTGGATTTTTCCAAGACCTGAGGACATTGCACCGCTGCGTGTTGAAGACCTGGACGGGCTTCGGATGACCGTGAAAAAAGGCGAGTATCTTATCGGAGTGGCCCAGCTTATGGTAGAAGGAAAATTGACCAAGGAGCAGCTGCTTGAAGCAGGCAGCTTGAAACAAGCGGAGAAACAACTGGTCAGCATTCGCGGGATCGGACCATGGACGGCCAATTATGTGTTGATGCGCTGTTTGCGAATACCGGCGGCTTTTCCTATCGATGATGTGGGTCTGCACAATGCCATCAAACAACTGCTGGGCTTGGAGGTCAAACCGACGAAGAAGGAAATACTGGAGCTGTCGGCAGCATGGGCGAACTGGGAATCCTACGCCACATTTTATCTGTGGAGGTTTCTCTATTAAAGTTCAAACATAATAAAGAGGACGTCTCCCTCTTCTGCCATCACAGACAGCAGGGAGACCTCCCCTATTTAGCAAACCCTTTGATCCGAGAATCAACTATTCGATGAAGTACAGTTTACCATCAACCTCGAGTGAGATCGCGGATTGCGACAAATCGTCTTTAAGCTTCTTCGCATAATCCACCACTTGATTAAGCGAGTCCTTGTCAAGCTTCTCGGCAAACGCGTACACGATCGTTACTTTTTCCTTGATCAGGGTTTTGTTATTGTCCACCCATGCCCCTTCACCCGGAATCGCCGTTGCTCCGCCAAACCAGCCGGACAGCTTTGTCAGTGTTTGGTCAACAAACTTCTGATGAGCTGCATCCGTCATCGGAATATCTCCCTTCACCGTTGAAGGCACGTAAATCTTAACGACATGATCCAAATGGAACTGATCGTTCAGAGCACTCTGTGTAATGGCGGTTGCCGTCGGATTGCCCTCTGCACTAAAAGACTGCTGAACCGGTACTACGATAAGTGTTAACAATAATGCCGCTGCAAAAGCGATAAGCCAACCTTTTCTCTTCATGTCCATTTCTCCTTTATGTATGGTCTCGTATCCCGTACAAGCATGGCATATCAGTTGTCCAGTGCAACCTTCCTGCCATCCGCACGATACAAACTAGCACATATTATATACTGGCCTTTGCTTATCAGCTATGGGACATACGGATTATATTATGCGGAATCATGTAAAAAAGCCGATATTCCCGATAAACAAACTGCGAGAATTCGACTTTTGATGATTACAGCGCTATTTTATCGATCCGATCCTGGATAAACTCTCCACCGAACGATGATCCATGCTGCCGTTCAAAATAGCTTGAACATCATGCAGCGTATCCTGCAAAGGCACCCGCTCGCCAGGTACCCCGGTGTAAGCCTCGGCAACGTAAAAAGGCTGCGTAAGATAAGCCTCAAGCCGTGCTCCACGCTCATAAACCTCCGTCTCGGATGCCGGAATGGCCTGCAATCCTCGCACTTGAACCAGCGAACGCAGCTCGCGATAACGGCGCAGCAGCTTCTGGGCCCGCTGTTGGACCGATAAGTGAGCCTGATCCAGGTGAACGCCTTCCAATACGGAAGATGTAGAATATAACGGGTTCACGGCAGGAAACATATGTCTGGCCGCCAGATCGGCATCGAAATACCACAGCGTCTCCAGCGGACCGTAAGGCATGTCTTCATCAACAACCGCACCTTTAAGGTCCACAAGAAAAGTCGTGACCTGCCTCAAACCCTCTTGTTGAAGACGTTCCTGGAGGTCGTAGATTTTGCCGGTCAAGACATGCTCCCGGTCCGCTGCAAACACAATCTCTTTATCGGTATTTGCATTCGTCACAATGGAATAGGTTTCTTCTATTGAATTGGCAACCCGTTCTACATCATTCAGCATATCCTGCAGCTCGAGATATTCGCCTTCCGGCTTCAGCAGAATCGTCATATACCCTTCCTGCTTGAAGTGATGAAACAATTCACCGAGCAGCACCAATTGGCCCATTCCGGGACGGGCGACCAGCCCGACGGTACCGCCTTTGGCCAAAGGAGCAAATAGATCAAGGGGCTTAATGCCCGTTTCGATCATCTCCACACTTTCCCCGCGCAGAATCAGTTCATCCAAACTGCATTTTGCCAGAGATGCCAATGCGGCAATGGTGCGGACTTCCGCCCGACCAACGGGAATTTTTCCTGTGCATAGGTTGGAGACCGTGGCCGGCCGTAATCCCACGGATTTGGCTGCGCTGGTCAGGTTCGGAACTCTTTGTCGTAAAAGTGATACATTCAGCTTCAGATTGTCCAAGTGCGTACACCCTTTTTAGTGATAGATTGATGGTTCTGCCTAATCTCTTTTTAGAAAAGAGTCTGCGGTGCGGACAAACACATCCACATCCGGTTCAAAAATATTATGATCATGCTCCTCGAACGCCACGATGCTTGCCTGAGGCAGCGACAGCTTATATTGTTCCACTGCTTCTAATGATAACCCGGGATGTGGTTTTACGCCACGGATAATAAGGACTGGGCATGTCAATCGGGTTAAGTCGTTCCACAATTCGACCTTAGCCGATTCCTGTTGCAGCGCCTGTAAAGCCGATGTTTTCATACGGTCGGACAGCTTCTTTCCTCTCCAAGGCGGTAGCGAAGCAAAGAATTCCACCCATCCCGCTGGCAGCTGGGTATGAACCGCGGGATAGTCTCCGATGATCAGGCCTTGAATGCGTTCCGGATTCTGAACCGCGTAGCCTAACTGATAGGACCCCCTCGGGAGTATCCCATGAGTACGAATTGCTCAAGTTCAAGATGACAAATAGCCGCATCAATGTCGCTGATATGGTCCTCGAGCGTATATCCCGAAGCAGGCGAATCACTTCGGCCCCGACCACGAAGCGTGATGACAACGATATGCCTCGGCGACAGCTTTTCCATAATGGTGATGTAATCCTCAGCCGACTCGGACAGTCCCGGGATGATGACCAATGAGTTTTGTTCATTCCTAAGCTCCCGATGTACCTCCGTCACATGAATATATACCCCTTGGTTATTGACCATTGTCTCGTATAACTGCATACATTAGACCTCCTTAAAAATGGACATTTATTTATGAAGTTTGATTATAGAGTTATCTCCTTTTTTTCATCCGTCTGAGCCATCCCCCTTAACTTCCTTTCACCTCAACGCCCCAAAAGGTAAAAATGCGTGCACGCCCTTAAGGATGTTCACGATCTGGGTTACCCGCAGATCCACCGTCAAGGTGGCGTAGGCGTACGCCTCCGTTCTTGAAATAGAGTAAAGCTCGGTCATGAGATCAAGCATCCCGCTTAAGGCCATCCACATGGCTTCGTCCAGATCCTCGTGGAACCCCATCGTAAGCCACCCGGTACTCGTCTTGGCTCTGGGCATCGTTATGGGCATGTCGTCACGGACATGAAAGGTTAGACACACCTTATCCATGGGGCATTCCAGGGCGGGACCGCTAACTTCGCCGTCGCCCTGAGCCGCATGTCCATCCCCTGTTGAGAACAGCCCGCCATCCACAGGAATCGGCAGGTACAACGTGCTGCCAGCTGTCAACTCTTTGCAATCGAGATTGCCTCCATATGGGCGCGGCACAAAAGTCGTATGCTTGCCTTTTTCCTTCGGCGGCATGCCCATAACCCCCATAAACGGTTTCAGGCCGATGCCGTACTTGAAATCTCCGAACTGACTCCTGCCTGTCATTGTCCCGGCATCCAATTCAAAATCCAGCGTCACTTCCTTGGTGTCGGTCATGCCCAGCTTCTCGTTCCAATAACTCGGAAAACCTCCGGCAGAGGTCCACCCCCACGATCCGGGAATTACTTCGTTGATCTGAATCTCCAATGTAAGTCCGGGTTTAGCCCCTTCAATATGGACGGGACCCATTAACGCATGCCCAAAATGCTCCTCCTGCCGCTCCGGCTTGCGCTCCGTAAACTTCGTTCTCGCCGCGCCCGGGGCAGCACGCTTCTCCAGTCCCCAACCCGCATCCAAGGTTTGATACACGACAGTATCCCCAGACTGAATGTATAGGGCGGGCTCCAGTTCCCTGCTGAAAAATCCATGAAGCGTATGAATATCCGGTTGCAGCATATGAACCTCTGACATCCATCTTTCTCCCTTCACAACCATAATCAGAGTGGTCATTTCATGTCTCATATTTACTCTGTTACTTTATAAGGTATTTTAAATTACTCTTAGAGTCAATAATTAATTACTCCATAACGTAATATTAATTACTCTTAATACATTTTGTTACTCATACCCGTTCGTACCAAAGTAGGTCGTTGCAGCACAAAAAAACCGTCCGCTGCGCAGCTTCACTGCGAGGGACGGTTCATCACTATGTTCAGTTAAATTTCATATCAGCTAACGATGGAGCGTTCATGGGAATTAGCCCGTTACTATACTTCGAATCATTTTCATTGCACTCTATCAGGTTTGATCTGGCGCATAGTTCATCTTTGGAAACGCCATGTGCACCCTTAAAGAGCTCCATTTATTCACACTATCACCTTACCGGCAGGTAAGCAATAACACCTCCTCTATATAACCTCCCGCTCATCATTATCCGGAAGCTCTGGGAATGGCGCATGAGGCTCGGCCTGATACCAGAACGCCGTCGATGCAATATCGCTCTGCTGCGGAAGATACCTTCCTCCCGACCTCCAGCCGAGATCCTGAATGGTCACGCGAAGATCGCTTTGAAAGCGGATCGGATCCATGACATGCCATCGATACATGCCAAAACGCTGCTGACTTCGATACAATCCGTCCGGCTTCAGCACTTGGTGCATCCCCAGATATGGCGTCGAGTAGGTTCTATAGGTACCCATCGGCTGCTCCCAGTTCCAGGCTCCGCCAAAATAATCTTCCGTTCCCGTACCGCATAGGGTCGGATAATCCTGATCCCCGTCCATATAGAATTTGATCTCGCCTTCGCCCCACCAGCCGTTATTGTTCACCTGCCAGGCGAGGTATGTCCCTACATAGTGCCCGTGTCCAGTCACCCCATCCAGAATGGTGTAAACCTCTTTATAAGGAACGGGATTCGTTCTCCGCCACTGCGCATGAAAATAAGCCTCATCTTCCGGGATGTCCGTCAGCGTATAGTCAATTTGATAGTAAAGGACTGCCTTTTCCGGCGCACGGTTCTCCATCGTCAATCGGGCTTGCTTGCGAAAGGGCATCTGCCAGTAGCTGTTCATGCCGCCGGCCGGATTCACGGCAACCGGAATCGAATTGACGTCGCTGCGCTCGCCCCATCCGTTACAGAACAAATCGCCGACGGGTACCTCAACCGAAGGGTCTTTCTCATCATCCCAATACATTCGGATAATCAGATTGCGCCACAGTGTTGGATGACAGGTAAGCCAGATATGCTGAATCGCCCCGGGGCCCTGAATGTCACCCATCGTAAAGGTTTCTCCCGGTAAAATCTCCACGGAAGGGGAGACCTTCCAGCCCACGCCTAAATCCCTGGAAGCCGCTGCACCCGTGCCATCGGTGGCCATGCCGCCCTTTCCTTTTTCACCGGTAAAATTCTCCGCGCTGATGGATCTCGTCTGCGCATTGGACAGCCGGGATAAATTTCCGAGGTGCATGTTGAGCCCATTAAAGTTCATCATCTGTTATCGCTCCCTTAGTATGTGATATCGTATCCGTACCGCTCTTTCATGACGAACGAGGCCTGCAAAGCGGCCATCCCGCGTTCATTTAGGTGTTCATTCATGCATTCATTCCGGGTTTACCGCTCCTTAATGCCTTCAAGCGTTTCAGCACCCCATTTTCGCCTCTGCCCAAATAATCATGAAGTCCTTTATATTCCTTGTATAATTGGTCATACACACGAACATGAGCTTCGTTCGGCTTAAAAGTGTCTTCTCGAACACGGGCCATCGCTTCCGCCGCCTCTACGATGCTCGCAAAGCCTCCTTGCTCTTTGCCTGCCACCACGGCGCCGAACATGGCTGCGCCAAAAGCAGCCGTCTGGATGGTATCCGCTACTTTGATTTCTTTGCCGGTAACGTCAGCATAAATCTGCATCAGCAGCCGGTTTCGCTGCGGCAATCCGCCGCAAGCATAAAGCTCATCGACTTCTACGCCGCTTTCGGTAAAAGCCTCGATGATCGCCCGCGTTCCAAAGGCAGTGGCCTCCAGCAGCGACCGGTATATTTCCGCCGGCTTGGTCTGCAGGGTCAATCCAAAGATGACACCGCTAAGATCAGCGTCCATCAGGACGGAACGGCTTCCATTCCACCAGTCGATAGCCAGCAGTCCACTTTGGCCAGGCGCATATTGCGCCGCTTCCTTCTCAAGCCACTCATGAATGCCAAGGCGCTCTTCGGCAGCCTTGCGCCGGACATATTCTGGCACTGCCTCATCCACATACCAGGCGAATATATCGCCAACGGCCGATTGTCCGGCCTCACACCCGTAATAACCGGGAATGATCCCGTCCTCGACGACACCGCAAATGCCTTCACCCGTCACTTCCTTGTCGCTTAAAACCAAGTGGCAAGTAGAGGTGCCCATGGCAAGCACCATCTTACCGGGGGTTACTGCACTGACAGCCGGCACCATGGCATGGGCATCGATGATAGCTACAGCTACCGCAGTGCCCGGCAGAAGCCCGGTTAAGGCTGCCATCGACTCGGTTAATCCGCCCGCTTTTGAACCCAGTGGCTTGATCGGGCCTCTCAGCTTCGTCTCCACAAGGGACCCGAACCTCGGATCAAGCGACTGCAGGAACTCCTTGGACGGATATCCCTCCCTTTTATGCCAATTGGCTTTGTAGCCTGCGGTGCAGCTGCTCCGTGCGAGCTGACCGGTCAATTGCATGACCACCCAATCGGCAGCCTCCATAAATAGTACAGCTTGCTCATACAGCTCAGGAGATTCATTCAGAATCTGTAAAGACTTCGCAAGCATCCACTCCGAGGACAGCTTTCCACCATAGCGTGCAAGGAATTTCTCCCCTCGCCGCTTAGCGGCTTCATTGATCAGGTTCGCTTCATCCTGCGCCGCGTGATGCTTCCACAGCTTTACCCAGCTGTGCGGATTGTCCCTCCATTCCTCCAGCAAGCACAGCGGAGTCCCGCCAGCATCCAGTGGCATCATCGTGCATGCCGTGAAGTCAATACCGATTCCGATGACTTGATCCGGTGATACGTTTGCCTCCGACAGCACACGCGGGATGGATTGCCGAAGCACCTCTATGTAGTCGTCCGGATGCTGCAGCGCCCAATCCTGCTCCAGCTTCAAACCCGAGTGGACCAGCACCTCGTCCATGACTCCGTGCGTGTACGGCGTCACATGGGTAGCAACTTCTTGCCCTGTCGTGATATCAACCAGCAGAGCTCTGCCCGATTCCGTACCGAAATCCACGCCAATGGTGTATAACTGTTTCATGTTATCTGCCTCCTATTTGTACAAAGGACCATAAGCTGTGCATGCCCGGTATTCGGCCGAGACCGGCTCCAGTCAGCCGAAAGCGGTCAGGCGCTTGGCCGGAATATCAGTGCCTCCTGTGCATGCATACTGGAATGCGGAGTATCAATCAATTTAATTGTTTCACTTCATTGCGGTATATCTCAAAAGCCGGTTCGGACAGCGGAGCTTCTTGGCGAATTCGGTGTAGAAGAATCTCTCCGGCTTTGATTCCCATGTCATAAGGATGCTGTTCCATGTAAAAGAGTCCCGATTCCTTAAGTAATGGACCGGCCTCTACCTCACCGAAAGAGGCTACAGCCATGTCGGTCGGAATCTTGAGACCGCTGCGTACAATCTCAAGCAGAACGCCAAGACTCATGCGGTTATTCAGGGATATAATAGCGGTTGGCCGATGCTCCGACCCCAGAAAATGCCGTACTGCTCGGATTCCGTCCTCTGTAGAAAAGTCACCGTTATACACCTTGGGTTCCTCATTCAACCCGTATTCCTTCATCGCCTTCCGAACACCGTCAAGACGTTCCCTGCCCGTGCTGGATCTTGTCGGACCGTTTACCACACCAATAACCGTATGCCCATCCTCAAGCAGCTTCCGGGTTAGGCGGGATGCGCTTTCGGTATTGTCCTCGGCTACCAGATCGAGATTCATCCCCGTTTCCGGAGAGTCCAGCTTCCGGTCTACGAGAACGATCGGCATTTTGGAATCCGCCAGCTGCTTGATCGCTGGATCATTACCGCCTGACGTCGCCAGTACGACAGCGTCCACGCGCTTTTCCTGCATAAGCTTAAGCAATCGTCTTTCCTTGTCGGGATTCTCATCCGAGCTGCAGAAAATAAGTTGAAAGCCCTCTTTGCCTACAATATCCTCAATGCCTCTGGAGATGCCCATAAAATAAGGGTTGGAAATATCGGGAACGATGACGCCGATCATATAGGTTCGGTCCTGCTTCAGACTGCGGGCGATGGCGCTTGGACGGTAATTCAACTGGTTCACCGCCGCCATCACTCGCTCTTTAATCTCATCGCTTACATAATCGCTGTCGTTCAGCACTCTTGAAACGGTTGCCGTGGATACTTCTGCTGCCGCTGCTACTTGTTTAATCGTTGCTTTTGCCAAACATTGTTCACCTCAAAACGTTATGATACCTATATGTAATCGATTACGTAAACGATTACATCCACAGAGTACAAGATGGGACGTGCTTATGTCAACCCTCTTTGTTAAAACTTCGGAGAGAAGTTTAATCGAGCTTTTTGTAGACCTTCAACTTATCTCAATCTTGGTGGATTGGAAGGCTTATCACGCTCAAATTCTAATAGAAAAAAAGCCCCGTGCCATCATGCAAGACGGTTGATGCTCCACTGCGGTCAACCGGATTAATTGATAGTATCTTAGGGGGCCAAGTGTACTGCTGCAAGATCCCACAACTGTCCACTTCTTATTAGGAACCCGGCTGGTTATTTGGGGATCAGACTTCAAGAGGCTTGAATTTTAAATACGTGTTGCTCTTCAATATCGACCTGACCCTTGAGATCGTATCCTTTCTAATGGGTAGGCGGGCCACTTTACTAAGCAAAACCCAGCGCAGACAGGCTATAGCTTCAAAAAGCTCGAGCTCATCCGCTTCGTAACGGTTCTCGGTACAAAATACAGCACGGTAGAAAGAAGCTCCCTTCTCGCTCACATATATCCACATTAAGAATATCGACCAAGCGATGTCATACCTGGGATCGCCCATTTGGACATTAGTCCAATCGATGACGGTCAACTTGTCTTCCATCTCAAGAATATTGCCCAGATGGTAGTCGCCATGGATGACACAATCTTGTTTCATGTTCGCACGCTGAACAAGCTCCATCAATGGCTGTTTGATATCGGGAAACTCATCAATTCGAGGATAAAAATAGGAGATGAAATCATATCTCTTCAACCCAGAGCCTCTCTGGCTATCCAGGGGAAGCTTATGTATATCCATTAGCATCTTAGCGAGTTTCATTAGTTTAGGCTGATTCACATTTTGAACGGGAGTACCATCGTAACTGGTCAGCAAAACTGGGTTGCCATTCCGGTCTGTCCCCCAGCCTAAAGGTTTCGAAACCGCGCTTCCATGCGTGCACAATGCATTCAATATGTGATATTGCATCTGAACGTTGGGCTTGGAATCTTTATTCCAAACCTTTAGTACATAGTCTGCCGTTAATGTGGTGATCATCATCACTTCTGCCTCCATCCCGGAATCTAATGGGACGGCATGGAATGAAGTTTCATGCTTGAGCAATGACTCAAGCGTCTCGTTTTTCTCCAACCAATTTATTTCTCGCAAATTACGTTCCTCCGTCATTATGCAACGACTCGATGGTCGCAAAAATATGGGAATAGACAGCCTGGATATTGGTCTCATTCATTACACCGTTGTATAAACCGTAACCCCAATGCGACGCATCCTTGCCGTAATATCCTGTTGCGTACATATCCGATGAAAGATCCGGAACCTCATCGTAGGACAATTCCTCGATCGTGAAGGGGACATGAGATTTTTTAGACTCGATATAGAAAAAAGGCACTTCAGCCTGATGATAAACTTTTGTATACTTGGGCTCAGAAGCTTCCACTAGATGTTCTTTGGTTATGAAAACAGCGTCAAGCTCCGCGGGAATGTCTAGATCCTCTAGCTGCTGAAACGTAACCTCCCTAAAACCCACATGCCCCTTCTCCCTAACTTGCGGTGTTTCTCCGATCACACCAATAACGAGGCTTCTGCCCTTATAAAGGGGCATATCGATCGAATCTCGTTGAGCATTGCCATTTATCAGAATAACAAATACAAGCAATAGGATTACTATTATTTTTCTTTTCATGAACATCTCCTTCGTCAATTTTCCCTTTCTCACCAACGCATTCCATGTCTCTTATCCCATTACTCTTTCTTTTTTTATACTTCTTCCTAGCGACAACAACATGCGTATTATCCAATAACTCCATATTATGTGTATTCCTGAGCTTCGTAAACATTTATCTTAACCTTTGAAAACATATCTGTATAACAAAAAAACCGCGATCCACGCGGTTTTTCGATGGTTCAATCCATTTAATTATTTCTTAGCGACTCTTCTCCGCTCCCCGATAAGAGGAAATTCACCGATCCGAAGCCTGGCGCTTCCGTACGGAACTAACTCCAATTCCGTAATGGGCTGTCCGTCCGTGTTCGGATGCAGCGGAGGGTTTCCGGCATTATTGCCTTCCATTTTCCAATCCCGAATCAGTTGACCTTTAACCTTCACCCTGACAGGTGCATCCTTCGCCAGGAACGGCTGGCGGACCATATCCTGCTCAAGTACCTCGAATGACGTATCGGCGACCAAACCGTATTTCCACGGGGATGCAGGGTATATCTCCCAATCGTGGAACATGTCGCGCTGCCGGATCATCTGCCAGTTCTCCTTTACGGGCAGCACATACACCAGCGGCCCTCTTTCAATGCTGGTAGCGTACATGCTGCGTGACACGGTCTTCACTTCCATGGGCAAATGAATGTCCAATCGGTCACCGTTCTGCCAGTTCTGCACGATTCTTGCATAACCGGACTCCACCTGGAATGGCAATTCGCGCCCATTCAGAGTTATACGGGGATCGTCGCACCAGGCCGGGATGCGCAGCGATAGAGGAAACGATACCGCGGATTCCAACGACAATTTGATTTGAACGCGATCCTTGAACGGATATTCGCCGGTTACCTCGACCACAGCCGGAACGCCTTGACGACCGGCCGTGGTCCTCACCGTGCATGGGGCATAGGAAACCGCAACAAGCCCGTCCTCCTGATCCTTCATCCACAGATGCGATGTCAGCTTGGGCCAGCCTTGATGCATATTGGCCGTGCAGCATCCGAAGTTCGGCTCCAGACCGAAGACGTTGGCGTCGGGGCCGTTGCTCCAGGCCCGTGGAGCGACATTGCAGATCATCTGGTTGACTTGCTGATCATACTGATGCGAGGTCCAATCCGGGGAGATGGCGGCAGGCAGTGCATTAAATGCAACCTTCTCCAAAATATCCCCGAAACGTCCGTCCCCGAAAATACGCGTCAGCTGCTCCATCGAGAACATATACTCCACGACGGCACATAATTCTACGCCTTGACTCGGATGGGTGCCGGATAACCATTCGTCTCCGGAGAACATGCCATGCGCTTGGCCGTGATACGTCATCAGGGAATCGATGCCTCGATGTACACTTTCCCGCTCCACCGGATTTCCGTTTAATTCATACAGCACGCCCGGCGTTTTGATTCCCATCGCCACATTCACGACATGGGTTGTCCAATCCCACTCTTCGACCTTTCGCCAGAACGGAAAATCATGAAAGATGTCGCTCCAGTCCGTTGTTTGTCCGGCAACAATATCCGCAAGCTCTAACAGAAAAGGTTGCTTCGTACGTCGATATAACCACACGATGCACAGCAGCATCTCCGCACCCCTGGTTTGGGCCCAGCCCCGCAGCGGCTGTTCCTCGATAACCGAATGGACATAAGTAAAAAACTTCGTCAGAAAAGGGATGATCCGTTCATCGCTCTTTGCTTCTTCATGCTGCATCATCACTTTCAACATGATCATGTAATGCCACCAGTCCTGCTCCTTATCGATATCCTGGTTCACGGAGGTAATGCGCACCGGACCGAACATGCCATTCTCCTGCTGGCTCGCAAGCGACCACTCGATCCACCGATTCGCTTTGGCAATCAAAGACTCATCTTCGAGCAAATAAGCTAACGGAAGCAAGCCGTCGACATAATACGGTCCCCGTTCCCAGCTCTCTCCCTGGCCTCCAAGCCACCCGTTCTCATCCCCTACGTCTTTCCACTGTTCTTCCAAATGTCCGGTAAACCCGCTTGCTTGAATCTCCAACTGACTCTTAAGCCAGCCAGCCGGTTTAATTGCTCCTAATGGCAAGCTGTTAAACGCAGTCTCATGCAGCATCAACTTCCACGCTCCTTGTTTCTGTCTTGTTGGTGCACACTCTGGTAGAAATATACCATCTGGGCCAGGCGTTACCCTATACACAGAAACAACATCTTTTTATCCGATTACAACATGCTGTCTTATTGAATCCGGAACAGTAAAACGATTATCATAGAGAAAAGTTCGTTTGAGGAGGAGGCCTGGTCGCAGATGATCTTCCAGTTCACAGCGCCGCCGCTACCGCACTATATGATTTGTGGAGAAGATACCTATCAGGTAGGAGACCAACATCCGGATCGCTATAACATTGGGGTCTTTGATCTGATTCTGGTGACAAAAGGGGCGTTATTTCTGGAGGAGAACGGAGTTGCTTACAGGGTAAAGAGCGGCTGTCACCTGATTTTAAGACCCGATGCCGCGCACCGTACGTATCTGCCCTGTCAGGAGGAGACCCACTTTTATTGGCTGCATTTTCAGACGTGCGGTCGTTGGATTGAAACGGAGGAACTGACCCTTTTTGCCTTATCGCAAACCGATCAGCCTATTGTACAGATCGAGAGTTTCTCTTTTTATATACCCAAGTATGGAGAGCTACCTTCGATAGAGCAAGCGAGACTCCTGATAGATCAATTGCAGAACCTTCAGCCATCGTCTTCTTCGGCGGCACGCTGGAAGCAGCAGCAGCTGCTGCATGAGCTGCTCCTGCTGTTTCAAGCCGAAGAGGATGGAATCCAGCATCAGAATCCTCAATATGCCATAGCCGAACGAACCGCCAACTATTTGAGACAACATTACAAAGAACCGGTCAGCTATCAGAGATTATCCGATGCCATGCACTTCCACCAGAACTATCTGTCGATCTGCATGAAAAAAACGTTCGGCTGCACGCCCCTGGAATATCTGACACGGCATCGGATCGAACAAGCCAAGCGATTATTGATCCACACCAACGATCCGATCGGACGCATTGCCGAAGAATCCGGATTCGGCTCTTTTCCGTATTTCATTCGCTGCTTTATTCGTTATACAGGCTTCAAACCCAAATCCTTTAGGCAGAAATACCGTTCCTAACAGAGCGTTCACAGCACCTCGGTTGCTTAGAATACGCTTCGTACCAAGCCCCCGTCGATGCGGAGAGCTGAACCGTTAATCGCCGAGGATTTGGGACTGCTGAGATATGTAACAAAATCCGCAACCTCCTCCGGTCGGATCAATCGCTGAATAATGGAAGTCGGCCGATTCTCCTTCATAAACCGCTGCTCGGCTTCTTCGATCGATAGATCCTCATCCGGATAGAGCGTATTCAGCATCGTTTCAACGCCTTCCGTAAGAGTGGATCCAGGCATGACGGTATTCACCGTGACGCCGGTTCCTGTCGTCAGCTCGGCCAAGCTCCGGGAAAGGGACAGCTGCATCGTCTTGGTTGCGCTGTAATGCGCCATCTCCTGAGACGGCATGACGGCTGCTTCACTCGCGATAAAAATAATTCGACCTTCATTGCGATTGATCATGTTCTTCAAATAGTGCCGGGTTAACCGAACACCGCTCATAATATTGGTCTCGAAGAACCTAAACCACTCCGCATCAGGGATATCGAAAAATTCAGCAGGCTCAAAGATCCCTAAATTGTTGATCAGAATATCGACGACCGGAGCAGCTTCCCTGACCTGATGACAGCCCTCCTCCGTTCCGAGATCCGCCACGGCAATACGCAGCTCGGCGTCCGGATGCACAGCGTGAATGTCATGGATCGTCTGCTTTACTTTGTCCTCATGTCTTCCATTTATTATGACGGATGCTCCCTCGGCTGCAAGCGACATGGCAATCGCTTTGCCAATGCCGGATGTCGAACCCGTTACCAATGCGACTTTTCCCTTCAGATCCAAATTCATTATACTCTCTCCTTCCGTTATGTAGGAATGGACCCTCCTGATTCCCGTCGTTACCGCCCGAGGTCCAGGAGAGTCACAATATTTATTACACTACTATCCTTGCGTAAACGCAGATTTTTCAGAAATCAAAATGGTCCGGGTCCGGTCCCACTCTGTGATTTTGATTCAAGCTGTCGATGCGCTGCATCTCTTCATCGGACAATTCAAAATCAAAGATTGCCGCATTCTCCGCAATCCGATGTTCTTTGGTCGATTTCGGAATCGTGACAACGCCGTTTTGTAAATCCCAACGAAGAATGATCTGAGCGATGGATTTATGATGCTTTTCTGCAATTTGCTGAAGATCCTCTTGATCCAGCAGCTTTCCTTGCATTAATGGAGACCATGCTTCGAGCTGAATTCCATTCGTACGGCAGAACGCCTGCAGTTCTTTTTGCGTTAGTCTTGGATGATATTCGACCTGGTTCAACATCGGTTTAATTTCCGTTTCCTTCATTAACTTCTCCAGATGATGGATTTGGAAATTACTCATGCCAATGGCTCTCACGCGTCCTTCCTTGTACAACGTTTCTAACGCCTTCCACGCATCTATATATTTCCCTTCAACCGGCCAGTGTATAAGGTACAGATCCAAATATTCCAGACCCAGCTTCCGAAGGCTCTCCTCGTAAGCCTTCATAGTCGATTCATAACCTAGATCGGCATTCCACACTTTGGATGTGACAAACAGATCTTCCCGCTTGATACCGGCAGCTTCCAACCCCTCGCGAATGCCTTGTCCGACGCCCTCTTCATTGCCGTATATGGCGGCCGTGTCCACGCTGCGATACCCATACTGGATGGCCGTACGGACGGCATTCACCAGCTCCGGTCCTTCTTCTACCTTAAATACGCCTAATCCAAACCAAGGCATGTTGACGCCATTATATAAAGTGGTTGTGTCTTGTAAGTGTTGTGCTGTCATGTTGATAAACCTCCGAACATTTTTTTGGGTTGTGATGTTGTGATGAAAGTTAACCTATATTGAAGTATCTCCGATAAAACGCTTTGACATCACCTCCCTTCACCATAAAATAATCATTCAGGCATTCAGGCCGCTTGCTTTTCCGGCTTCTCCGAGTTCTTCCGTTCCAGCTTCAAGCTCCATCCGGTGAGAACGACCGCGCCGAGCACCATCAGTGCCCCGATCCATGCCGTATGAATCAGGCCCATGGAGTTCGTGATCAAGCCGCCCAGAAAAGCGCCGATGGCGATGCCGGCATTAAATGCGGCAATGTTCAGCGCGGAAGCCATATTCACTGCCCCGGGTGCAAACCGCTCAGCCAGCATTACGACATAAACCTGTAGTCCCGGCACATTCATGAAAGCCAGAAATCCCATGAGAATAATCGTGATCAATCCCGCCACTTGATACGGTGCGGTAAACGTAAGCGTGAACAGCACCAGCGCTTGCGCGATGAACATATAGAATAGTGCTCGAAGGGGGTTGCGATTGGCTGCCTTCCCGCCGATCACATTACCGACCGCAATGGCGATCCCATATACAAGCAGGATAATGGCCACCGTATTTTCCTTGAAGCCTGTTATATCCTGCAGCAATGGGGATAAATAAGTGAAGACCACGAAGGTCCCGCCATAACCGAGAGCCGTAATCAGGAGCATAAGCAGCAGTCTTCCATTCGTCAGCAATTTAGCCTGGTCACGGAATGAAGTTCGTTCTCCCCTAGGCAAGTCCGAAGGGACCAGGATACTGTTCGCGATCAGCGCAACAATACCGACCACAACAATGGCGACAAAAGCAAGTCTCCATCCCCATTGTTGACCTATAAACGTTCCAAGCGGAACGCCGGTAACCGTAGCTACCGTCAGCCCCGTAAACATAATGGAGATTGCGGACGCCCTGCGGTTCTCAGGCACCACGTTTGCGGCAATGATCGAGCCGATCGACATAAATACGCCATGCGAAAAGGCCGAAAGCACGCGTGCTGCAAGCAGGATACCAATGGAAGCTGCGCCCGCTGCCAAGCTGTTACCAATAATAAAAATGATCATGATCCAGAGCAGCAAAGTCTTCCTGGACATCCTTGATGTCAGCGACGTAAGGATCGGCGCACCGAAGGTAACGCCAAGCGCATACATCGAAACGGTTAATCCGGCTGTCGTCACCGATATATTCATATCCTCCGCAATCAACGGCAGCAGCCCTACGCTGATAAATTCCGTTGTTCCGATGGCGAAGGCACTGATTGCAAGCGCCAGCAGCGCCAGCAAACTTCTTCTTTTATCTATCATCATGGTGTTGATATTTCCCCCTATCCTATTCTCTTGCTTGTATATTGTAAAAATATTGAGTATGGTTTAATCCAGCCGGCAAATGCTATTATGATCTATATCATTTATTGTGTGAAGAACGTACTTTTTTGTAATGTAGGTACCTGATAGTACCCTAGATACTTTTTAGTGCCTATTAAAATAGGAGGATGAATATGCAAACGAAGAAATACAACATCGCCGTCGAAGCGACATTGGAAGTGATCGGGGGCAAATGGAAATGCGTGATCCTCTGCCATCTGACCCATGGACGTAAACGAACCAACGAGCTGAAGCGTCTCATGCCGAACATTACGCAAAAAATGCTGACGCAGCAGCTGCGGGAGCTCGAGGACGATGGCGTGATCAATCGGATTATTCATAATCAAGTGCCGCCTAAAGTGGAGTATGAGTTGAGCGATTACGGCATGAGTTTGAGTGGAATTCTCGATATGCTCTGTGCATGGGGCGAAAAACATATCACGAAAGTATACGGAGACAAATTCAGCGTGCTTGAGGACAGTATCCTGAATGATAAACTGAAAGTCTCGGACGAGCCCACAACCACAGATACACGCTAGACCTGATTTATAAGCAATACTGATACAAAAACAATGGCAAGGTCCGTGATCACGGACCTTGCCATTTTCATATACACCCTCTTCTATGACATCTTCGAAGATAGCAAATCATAAGAAATTTAGACATATCGTGAATGCTATACTGATCCCGGAATAACGTTTTTCGTAAATACGAGTCAATACAGGGAACTAAAGAAATATAGGCAACAAGGAAATTTCCGGATGGAAGGTGAACCAATCCATGTCTCAAGTTATTGCTGAAATGTCGATGTCATTGGACGGATATATTACAGGCCCGAATCATAGCGCACGGCTGCCCCTAGGCAAGGGAGGTGAACGACTGCACGAATGGATCTATGAGCTCACCAGCTGGCGCGAACTGCATGGCCTGGCCGGGGGCGAGTTTAATCAAGACGCGGAGTTGATCGCCGAATCCAATCGCAGAACGGGCGCTGTCATCCTCGGCCGTACGATGTTCGATCACGGCCATCCATTTTGGGGAGATACCCCTCCATTTCATATGCCGGTGTTTATACTGACTCACGAAGCTCGCCCCGCAGAAATCAAGAATGGCGGCACGACTTATACCTTCGTTACGGATGGAATCGAACGCACATTGGAACATGCCAAAGCTGCGGCGGGGAGTAAAGACGTTAAAATTGCCGGAGGCGCCAACGTGATACAGCAATTTATCGGAGCAGGTCTGCTGGATGAGCTCCTGATCACGCTGGTACCGATCCTCCTCGGCAACGGTCAGAAATTGTTCGAACATATCCACTCGCCGAATATCGAATTTGTTCGGACCGCTGTCATCGAATCTCCGAATGTCACGCATCTGAGATTCCGACTGTTCCATCACACGAACGCATAATAGCGGCCCGTATTCCTGGCACTGAACTAATATTCATGAGAACACAAATGGCAGACCGCTCTTGTTCAGGGTCTGCCATTGCCGTCCATCACTATCCGTGCGGTATCACCGAGCTCGCTGGTTATTTCGCGTTTTCCTTCTCTTTTTGGCTGACGATCATTTCCGTCACTTCCTCCGCCTGAGCTAGGACAGCAATCGGATCAAACGGCCAAAATCGTTTGGCATCGAGATAAAACACGCGATCCTGCTTCACCGCTTCAATCGAAGTCCACACCTTGTCCTTCTTATCCATCTCGGCGCCGTTAGACTCATCAAAGAAGATATAATCGCCTGCATAATCTTTGAGTACTTCCATGGAAACCTCTTTGTAAGTCACGTTAGCATCAATCAATTCTTTTTGGATCGTTGCCGGAGGCGTTAGCTGGAGCTCCTTGTAGATCGCCAAGCCTCCTCGATAAATGCCATCTCCGTAGAGATAGAAGGTTTTACCGAATGCGCCAAAGATCGAGAACGTCTCTCCCTCTTCCAACACACCGCTCACTTTTGTGCGCAGCGCATCTATTTTTTCATCGAAACCGGCGAGCCATTCTTTTGCTTCTTTTTCTTTGCCCAGTATAGCACCGAGTCCCTCCACTTCTTCGTGCACGCCTCGATAGGTTTCATAAGGGAGAATGACCGTCGGTGCGATTTTGGACAATTTCTCGTATAATTCCGGGTCCGAGTTAGCGCTGATAATCAGGTCTGGGTTCAATTCCACAATCTTTTCCGGAGCGCTTTCCCCCGTGTTCTCTATGCCCTCAATCATGTCTTGAATATGGACGTTCTCGAGATCCGTCGCTGTCGCGCCGACCGGCTTTTCTCCGAGCAACAGCAGAGTTGGCAGGTAGGCATCAACTACAATTCGCTCGGGAGCGGCCGGAATTTCGATTTCTCCGTTAATCGTATCCACCTCTCTAGTCGTGGGCGCTGAGGCCTCAGTCTGGGGCTTGTCCGTGCCCGCAGCTGTTTCACCGGCAGAGCCGCCATTATTCACGGTATTCCCATTCCCGCTGCATGCCGAAATAACGATCGAGCATAAGACGAGCGTGGAGAGCATGACACGTATTTTAGACTTGAACATGTTTTATCCTCCTATAAAATGATAGCTGGATTTAAGCCCCGAATTGGGCTCGATGTAATCGGCTGTATATGCCGTGCGCCGCGAGCAGTTCTTCGTGGATGCCTTGTTCGGCAATGCCTTTGTCAGCAACAACCACAATCCGATCTGCGTTCTTGATGGTAGCGAGCCGGTGTGCAATTATAAGTGTCGTCCGACCTTCCGACAATTCGGCCAATGCCTGCTGAATCGCCGCTTCGGTCTCCGCATCCAATGCGGACGTCGCTTCGTCCAGAATAAGAATCGGCGGATTCTTGAGGAACATACGGGCTATCGACAGGCGCTGCTTCTGTCCGCCGGACAGCTTGACGCCTCTCTCGCCAATTAAGGTGTCCAGCCCATCCGGAAGTGAAGCGACCAGCTCCTCAAGCTGGGCACGGCTCATGGCTTTCATAATATCGCTATCGTCAGCGTCAAGTCGGCCATAGGCAATATTTTCGCGAATGCTGCCGTCAAACAGGAATACATCCTGCTGCACGATGCCAATATGGGAACGAAGGGATTGCAGCGTCATGTCTCGGATATCGATCCCGTCAATCGTAATCCGGCCAGCGTCTGTATCATAGAAACGCGGCAGCAATGAACATAACGTTGTTTTGCCCGCTCCGGACGGCCCCACAAGCGCAACGGTTTCACCGGCACTTATGGACAAACTGACATCCTGCAGCACTTGATCTTTGTTCTCATACCCGAAGGATACCCCGTGAAAGGCAATGTCTCCCCGCAGACCGTGAACCGGCTTTGCATTAGGCGTATCCGCAACGTCCGGTTCGCTCTCAAGCAGCTCCAAATAACGCTTAAAGCCGGCGATTCCCTTCGGATACATCTCAATGACCGCATTAATCTGTTTAATCGGGCCGAGGAAGACGTTGGACAGCATGACAAAAGCGATGAATTCCCCGTTGGTCATCCGGCCTTCGATCACGAACCAAGTACCGCACACCAAAACGAACAGGGAGATGAATTTCATCAGGATAAAGCTAATCGAAGAGTTCCACGCCATAATGCGGTAGGCAATCAGCTTTGTCACGCGGAAACGGTTGTTGTTCTCGGCGAAACGAGCCATTTCATGCTCCTCATTCGAGAAGGCTTGAACCACGCGGATACCGCTGACGTTGTTCTCCACCCTTGCGTTGTAATCGGCGATATCGGAGAACATGCGCTTGAACGCAGCCGACATTTTTCCACTGAAATAGAGTGATAAATAGACCATCAGAGGTACTATCACAAACGTCATCACCGCAAGCTCCCAGTTAATCCCGAGCATAATGCCCAAGGCTCCGGCAAGCGTCATAAGGGCAATGAACAGATCTTCCGGACCGTGGTGGGCAATTTCCCCGATATCCATCAGGTCGTTTGTCATCCGCGAGACGAGATGTCCCGTCTTGTTGTTGTCAAAAAAACGGAAGGATTGCTTCTGAACCCGATCAAACAGCTTTTTGCGCATATCCGTCTCAATGTTGATGCCGAGTTTATGCCCCCAATAGGTGACCACGTAATGCAAGAAGGAACTGACAACATAAATGCCGAGAAGACCCAAACAAGCGTATAAGATCCACTTCCAGTTACCACTCGGCAGCAAGTCGTCAATCACGCGGTTGACGGCAACCGGGAATATCAATTCAAGTAAAGCCGCAAAGATAGCGCAGCAAAAATCCAGGATGAACAGCCTTTTATAAGGCTTGTAATAGGAAAAAAATCGACGCAGCATAAGGACCTCCTTAATCCGTAATTCCATTATAGAAATGAGCAAGTCCTTTCCTTTAATAAAGCGCACATTTTAGATCAGTTACGATCTTATCCTGTTACGCTCTCGACCTGGATAACAGGTACAGGAAATAGGGAGCACCAATCACCGCAACCACGATCCCCGTCGGAATCTCAGATGGTTGGATGATCCAACGTCCCAGAGTATCGGCTGTGATGACCAGCAGTGCACCGACCAGCGCCGTTACCGGCAGCAGCATCTGATGCTTCGCACCGACCAACCGTCTGGACAGGTGGGGCGCGATAAGTCCGACAAATCCAATTCCGCCGCTTACCGCAACGCATGAGGCTGCCAAGCCCACCGCCGCTGCCAACAGCTTCAGCTGCTCCCTTGTGACGGAAGCACCGAGTCCCGTCGCCATCGGTTCTCCAAGATTGAGCACGTTCATCACCTGCGCTTTATACATGACGAAGGGCAGAAGCACAAGGATCCATGGGAGCAATGCCAATACAAACTTCCAGCTGGAACCCCAAATGCTGCCCGCTAGCCAAGTGGCAACAAACTGATATTTTTCAGGACTCAAGCGCAGCGTTAGCACGATCATAGCCGCACTAATGCCCGCCGCAACGGCAATCCCTGTTAACAGGAGCCCCGTCGGCTTAAAACCCTGATTTTTCTTATAGGCCAGCACGCATATTAATGCAGCGGTTAAGCTGGCCCCAATCAATGCAAGCACCGGCAGTAGATAGACAGGGGCCGCCGTCGTGCTTGGAAAAAATGAAATGAACAGCATCATCATCAAGCCTGCTCCTGCATTAATCCCCAAGATTCCCGGATCCGCCAGCTCATTACGGGATATTCCCTGCATCACACATCCCGATATCGCTAGCCCGGCCCCAATAAGCAGCGAGATGACGATCCGCGGCAAGCGGAATTCGAACAGCACCAGCTCCTGCTTATCCGTCCCGCTGCCAAACAAGGTTTTGATGACCTCAAGTGGCGATAAACGAATGACTCCCGTGTTCATACTGATCAGAAATACCAAAACGATCAGTGCAGCCAGCACAGACAGGGTTATGATTTTGCGCTTCTTGTCTTTTCGCCCATGCATGGTGTTTGTGATGGTCTCCATTACAGTTCCCTCCTTTCTTTGCGTGCCAAGTAGAGGAAGAAGGGCACCCCGATCAACGCGATGATCGCGCCCACCGGTGTCTCGTAAGGAGGGTTCACCATTCTTGCTGCTAAGTCGGCAATGACGACCAGCAAGCTCCCAAGAACAGCCGAGCAAGGAATGATGAGGCGATAATCCACACCGACCAGCTTGCGCGTGACATGCGGAATCATGAGACCGACAAAGCCTACCGCACCGACAACCGAGACGGCAGCCCCTGCCAGCACCAGCACGATCACCGTTCCGGCCAGCTTGACAAGTCCCGTTCGCTGCCCGAGCCCGCGGGCGATCTCATCGCCGAGGCTGAGCATGGTAATGGAGCGTGACAATGCAATAGCTCCCAATATAGCAGCGACGATCCACGGCAGCATAATCTTCAGATGGATCCACTTAATCCCCGCCGTCCCGCCGGCATACCAGAACGCCATGTCCTGTCCGACCTGAAAATACAATGCGATACCTTCGCTAAGCGCACTTAACAGAGCACTAAGCGCAGCACCCGCTAGAACAAGACGTACCGGTGTCAGACCGCCTTTTGCCATGGAACTGACACCATACACGAGGACCGCACCTAATCCTGCCCCAAGGAATGAGAACAGAATCAGGTACATATAAGGCAGCCCTGGAAAAAACGAAAAACAGAGGGCAATGGCAAAACCCGCTCCCGCATTTAATCCGAGCAAACCTGAATCAGCGAGCGGATTCCGAGTCATTCCCTGCATGATCGCGCCCGATACCGCAAAGCAGGCACCCACCATCGCTCCACCGAGGACTCTCGGCAAGCGCAGTTCCTGTATGATCTGATGCTCCGTCACATCGGGATTAAAGAAAAACACCGCCTCCCATACATTTCGCAGATCAATCTCGGCCGCTCCGAGCGATATCGATAGAGCTATGCCAAGCACCAGCGCTGCCACGCCTCCGGTAAGAATCAGGGTCGCAGCCCATGGCCGCCCCTTGAGTTTAACGTGGGTCTTGGAATCTGTAAGACTTGGATTGGACGTGTTTGATGACATCATTTTCCCCTCAATACTTTGATATTGATTCTCATTATCATCTGTAACTATAAAATAAAGGTCTTTCCTGCGTCCATGGACATCTTGAATTTCTCATCTGAAAAAAGTCCATGCCCAAGTCAAGCACTTTTTTCCAAATAAAAGCGATATTTCTTTGGGCTTAATAAAAAGCTCCGCTCCTATGGATTGTGCCATTGACAGTGAAACCTCTATTCCATTACAATAAATGCTAATTGAATGAGGCGATGGAGTTCGCCATAACCGCTTCAATAGCTAATGACTCCTACCAGAGGTCGCTTTCCTGGTAGGAGTCTGTTTGTGTATTGAAGAAGGGTTAGCGGCGAATATATAGAAACGGGTGAATTTGCATGATTAAAAAATGGTTTGAAGGTACCGAAAAATGGCCATACGCCTTGTTGTCCGGTTACTTCATCAAATGGATCGTTCTGGGAAGTGTTGTTGGATTGATGACGGGCAGTGCTTCCGCCTTCTTTCTTTACAGTCTGGACTATGTAACCTCCCTTCGCATGGAGAACCCTTGGCTGCTGTTCTTCCTTCCCTTGGGAGGAGCCGTGGTCAGCCTCCTCTATTACAAGTTTGGCAAGAGCAGCACCAAGGGGAATAATCTCATCCTTGAACAAATCCATGGCGGTACGGAATCCGTTCCATTGCGAATGGCACCTTTAGTTCTAATCGGAACATTAATCACGCATCTGTTTGGGGGCTCTGCAGGACGTGAGGGTACTGCCGTTCAGATGGGAGGAAGTTTATCGGAGTGGTTCGGGAAGCTTATCCGCGTCACGCCGGCGGATCGAAAAATACTGCTGATCTGCGGAATTAGCGGCGGTTTCGGATCCATCTTCGGCACGCCGCTAGCGGGAACGCTATTTGGACTAGAAGTCCTTGCCATCGGACTGATCTCGCATCAAGCCCTATTACCTGCATTCGTAGCCAGCTTGGTCGGGAATCTGATCGCCACCTCCCTATGGGGCGTCAGCCATCTGCATTATCCGATCGGAGAAATTCCGGCTTTGAGTTTCCTGGTGATCCTAAAGGTGATTTTCGCCTCGATACTCTTTGGTCTGACAAGCCGACTATTCAATGAGCTAACCCATTCCTTGAAGCGGTGGTACAGTTATTTCTTCCGCAATCCGATGATCAAAAGCGCTGTCGGCGGCATCATCATCATTGGGCTGGTTTATCTGCTTGGGACACGCGATTATTTGGGACTGGGTCTCCCCCTGATAGAAGCCTCCTTCACAGACGAGGTATCACCTCTCGCCTTTCTCGGCAAAATCATCTTTACCTCGCTGACGCTCGGGGCAGGGTTCCAAGGTGGAGAAGTAACCCCGCTGTTTGCCATCGGGGCAACGCTGGGTAACGCGTTATCGGAATGGATCGGATTATACGCCCCGTTCCTGGCTGCATTAGGATTTATTGCTGTCTTCTGCGGAGCAACGAACACCCCGATTGCTTGCTTTATTATGGGAATCGAACTGTTCGGCAGTGATGGCGCCGTGTATATGTTTATGGCCTGTGTGATCAGTTACCTGTTCTCCGGGCACTCCGGCATCTACACCTCCCAACAAATCGGCATATCCAAACACCTGCTCCTCTCGTTCCCGCTGGGCACCACGCTTGCGGGAGCGAAGACGTTAAAAAAACAGAAGCACAAAAAGACGTCCGAGTAATCGGACGTCTTTTGCCTTACACCGAGCTTTTACGAATCGAGCGGTAGCTGACGAGTGCGAGGATAACCGAGATGGGAATGAGCCACAGGGACAATTCAAAGGCAGTATGTTTGACAACCCAGTCAATCACTTGCCCCCACCAGCCGTATTGGGTAACCAGAACGCTGGCCCCCGACAATATAATGAAATAGGCCGCAAACATGACAAAGGTCTTAATGCCGCGATGACGAAGATAGAACACGCCGATTCCTATCCCGATAAAGGCAAATGTAAGAAGCAATATGAAATAAATGATGAATTGTTCAAATAACGTGCCGTCATTCAAATACGGCAGTTTGAAGAACGATATCCGGTCTCCCCAAGAACTCGTAAAGCGTTCAATTTCGGCTAATGCCAATAATATAATCGACGTTATGACGCTGTACGCTACCACCATCAGAACAGAGCCCAGATAGAAGTCCGTTCTTCGAATGCTGAATCCGAGGGAAAAGGGGAACAGCTGCAGCACCGATACAAGAGCCGCGATAAACACATAGATAAAGATTGTTGCCAATCCCCCGGCATAGAACGCTTCACCATTAACCAACACGCTGATCATGTAGTTGATCAGAAAGCTGAATGCCGTGATGGCCCAGGGCAAATAAAACCAGGATAGTTTCTGTCTCGAATAAATATGGATTACGCCAGGAATTCCGTTCATGGTTGGATCCCCACCTTTTCGCGCTTAGTTAAATATACGATCAATTGTTGAAGGGAAACGGGGGTTGTTTCTAAGCCCAATTCCTCCGCCTCTTTATGCAACTTCGTTGTCGCGCTGCCTATCACCGTGACGGATAACATGGAAGCAAACGACTCCCGATGTATCACTTCCAGCCCTTGGATAAACGATTCAACCGTTCCGGAGGGACCGACGATCTTAAACGCACGTCCCCGCAAGTCATCCGTAGCATCGTCAAGTAAAATTCGGCCGGAATCAATAACGATAATATGCTCTAACAATCTGCTAACCTCATCAATCAAATGCGTGGACAGAATAATCGTACGCGGATGATTGGTGTAATCCTCGATCAATTGATCATAGAACAGCTCTCTAGCCACGGCATCCAAACCTAGATAAGGCTCATCAAAAATCGTAATGGGTGCGCGGCTGGCGAGTCCGACAATGATACCGACCGACGACAGCATGCCGCGGGACAATCTTTTCACGAGTCGTTTCATGGGCAGTCGGAATACCTCGATCAGTTCCTTGGCATATTCCGCATCCCAGTTCGGATATACATTCGCTGCAGTTTCCATCACATCCCTAACCGTAAACAGATCAGGATACTTCTGGCCTTCCTTAATGAAGCATACCTGCCGGATCACCTTCTGATTTTCGTATGGATGCTCTCCGAATACGCGAATCTCCCCTTGGCTCGGGAACAGCTGCGCCGTTATCATCTGCATGATGGTCGTTTTGCCCGCGCCGTTCCTGCCCAGCAATCCATAGATCTTATTCGCCTCGATGGTAAAGCTCACATTATCGACAACCGTCGCATCCTTGTATGCCTTACTCAAATTCTTGACTTCAATCACGGTTTGGCTCATCAGTCTTGCTCCCCTCTGCGGATCATTTCCGATAATTGATCTTTGGTAATCCCAAGCTTCGCCGCTTCCTTAATCATGGCGACAACGTACTGCTCATAAAACTCCGTCTTGCGCTTTTCCATCAGCAATTCACGAGCCCCTGAAGCTACAAACATGCCAATCCCCCGTTTCTTGTACAAAATCCCTTGATCCACCAGCAGATTTACGCCTTTGGCAGCCGTTGCCGGATTGATCTGGTAAAAGGCTGCAAACTGATTCGTTGATGGTACCTGTGTCTCCTCAGGCAGCCGGGCTTCGATGATGTCGTCTTCAATTTTGTCGGCAATTTGCATGAATATCGGTCTGCTGTCATCAATCTGAAATGCCATTTACCTCACCAACTTTCATTTATAACATTCATTGCATCATCGGTTAGTTACTCATGTAATTAACCATATAAGAGATGAGGTTCATTGTCAATGGGTTATCGGAATTTATTTACAAAAACAAGACAGGAATTGGACTTTTGTCCTAAATAAATAGTCCTTATCTTCCGATAAAGTATAGGCACAAATCCTGCGTTGCCCAATACAGATAAAGAGAAGAGGAGCTTGAGAGGAAACATGAAAAGAATTATTGCAATCGTTGTACTAGCCATGCTGACGGTAATAACGCCGCTGTATGCCGCATCCGCACCCAAGAATTTGGCTTATGTGGATAAGAACAGCCAATCCTATATTTCGATTGGGGTACTCAAGACCTATGACGGCGTAAAGGTGGCGTATACAGCCGCTGAAAAAAAACTCACTATTACTCGCGAAGATACAGCTCTCACGCTATACTTGGGCAGCCTCAATGCCTATGTAAATGGCAAGAAAGTTCAGGCTAAAGCAGCCCCGTTCTCCGAGAACGGCTCCACCTATGTACCGCTGCAATTTGTCAGCCAACATCTGGGCTTACAGCTATCCTGGAGTCATAATAGATCCACCCTAAAAATCACGGATGGGAATGTATCAAACACGCTCCCTGTTCTATCGGGAACATTAATATCCAGCCAAACCAAGCCCGTTACGACGGCTAGGAAAAACTTCAAGGTGGGCTCCCGTTCCTTCAGTGCGCAGGTGGTTACCGTTTCACTTCTCCATCCGAAGGTGGAACTGGACGTTGTTCTGGCAGGCAATAAAGCAGGGAAGGTCGAGGATTTGCGTAGTATAGCCAAGCGTAGTAACGCCGTAGTGGCTATAAACGGTACGTTCTTTGATGCCTACACTTCCGGTGCATACAAAGCGCCTTACGGCTATTTGGTCAGCAAAGGCAATATTTTGCACAAGGCTTCGGGAGATAATCGGACGATCTTCACCTATGACAGCAACAATCTGGCCACCATGATTCCTGGACTTGATTTCAGATCCGTATATGATGCCGGGCATTTGGAAGGGGCACTTCAAGGTGGCCCGCGTCTACTGACTGACGGCAAGGTAACCCTGGATGTCAAGAAGGAAGGCTTCAAAGATCCAAAGATTCTAACAGGCGGCGGCGCACGAAGCGCGCTCGGTATCACGAAGGATCATAAGCTGATTTTGTTAACGACAGGCGGAGCAACCATTCCACAGCTTGCTGAAATTATGAAACAAGCTGGGGCGTACCAAGCGATGAATCTGGATGGTGGTGCCTCCAGCGGCTTGTATTATAATGGATCTTACTTAACGGCCCCTGGGCGTCAGGTCAGTAATGCCATCGTCGTAAAATATAAATAGTTACCTCCTCTCCCCTGGTTATCCGGATATTCTGCCGGCTGATCAGGGGTTTTCTTTTTAGGCAGCACTACCTTTGCTTCGAGCCGCATATGCTTATCAAGAAAATGTTTCACGATGAGGACCCATTGTGTAAATATATAGCAAACTGTCTTTTGTGAACGTTCTAAGCTAATGGTTCATTCAGCGGGGGGTGGATTCCATTACATCGTCTATTGCGGTCATTCGGACGAGAATTAGAGACACGGTGGAGGGGATATATCGGGTTTGGAGGGAATGGATTGGGAGATACCCTTTCATTGCCAAAGTGTATCACTTATTTTCCTGGCTTTCCCTGCTGGTGCTCGTTTTAAGTCTGATTCTGATTGAAGAATCGCGGACCATGCTTGTTCAATATTTGTGGTCTTTCTACGTACTGCTGCAATTTTGGCTGCTCAGCCGGAGCAAAACCGTTACCTGGAAGCAGGTCAGCTTGTTTGTTCTCTCAGGGATTCTTTTGGTCATTCCCTTGACCAATGGGACCATGCAGGGACTTCATTTGATCTTTGGAGGACGGACTAACGACACATGGTCATTCGCCGTCATGACCCCAGTCGTTGAGGAAGTCTACAAGCTATTGCCGCTGGGACTGTATTTATTTTTTTCAAGAAGAGCTACTTCGTTAAGTCTGAGCGATTATGTTGTATTAGGGGCTGCTCCCGGCATTGGCTTTCAATTTATGGAGGAGCTGTCGAGGCGCTTAGTCCAAAGCAATTACGGGGTGTCTTTTCTCGGCGGCAAAACGCTCCATTGGGAGTTCTTCGATTTATTTCCGGGCTACTTCGAGGAAAGCTTTATTCCGACCATGATGAATGTTACGCATCCTGTACATAGTGCCATGATCGCACTCGGAATCGGCATCGCTTTCCGGTACGCCAAACGCCTCTCACGCTGGGCCTATGCATTTCCGGCTGTCCTTCTGTTATGGGCTATCCTGAATCATGCAGCCTGGAATGGACAGAATCGGCTGCCGGAGTGGGTGCTGACTATTCATGAATGGACCGGTGAGGGCTACCGAACCGAAGGCTTCTTCCTGGTCCTGCTGGTTGTAGGGTTGTTCATCGACTATTTCGATTTGCATCGAATCCGTGACCGTCTCCCGGTTCTGAAGGGTGAGGCCCTCATCAATCCATTAACGGAGTGTTGGCAGATGACGCGGGCTCTCTTTACGGACAGGAAACGCCTCGGTTACTTGATTGGATTCTACCGAGAACGACGCGAGCTCGGATACTCGATTTTGTATGGCAATCTCGAAGCAGCAGGCCAAAGGGATCAGGTCCAGGAAAATGTTAGAAAGTATACTGCCGTTCTGGGAGCCATCGGCATTCTCATGCTTGCTGCCGGGATCCTGTCCAATATCGGAGCTACGATGATAGCCGGCGATTCCTCTTGTTTCGCGTGCTTGTTCGACTCACTCCAGAACTGGTGGGATCGGCTTAGCGGCTGGGAACAAGCGGGTATCATATTGGGAGCCTTTGCCCTTTCCCTGCTGTTTGTCAGCTTCTGGCCCGCTCTTGGTATTGCCATGACAGGTGCAGGCATTGCCGGTGGCGGACACGAAATTGCCGGATACATCCGCGACCCAAAGAAGCTGTTATCCCCGCAAAATGCGGCCGCTGCCGTGTTAGCCGTTATCCTCAGCCGGATTCCGATAGGTAAAGGGGTATCTTGGCTGTCCAATAAGCTGGGTCCCCGTGCAAGAAGGTGGCTGGATGCGCTTTCCGAGAAAGTCGGTTTGAAAACGCGCGATGAGCCGGATACTCCCTCTGGCCGATCTCGCGATGATCGAAAGCCTGACGGTACGAATGAACAACCGGAAGAGAATCCGCGGAAGCCGGATGATGACCATGAGAATAAACCTGATGATGATAAGCCGAATCCAGATAAGCCTGACAGCGAAAAGCCGGAGGAAGAAAAGCCAAAAGACAAACCCGAAGATGAAAAGTCTGACGAACCAAACGACACACCGCAAGGGATGCCGAGATATTCCGGAGAGCTGCAGAAGGTTAACAAGCCGGATGCTGCCGCGGATGCGCTTGCGGAGCGACTTGGTGGAGAATCGAGAATGAAGTTTGATTCCGACCCGATCGGGCGGGAATTCGACGCGGTTAGCGATGAATATATTGCCCAGACCAAGCCCGCCCTGCAGCAGGTTAACAAAAAGGTCCGTGATCAGATGAAAGCGACCTTTGAAGCAGCGGAGCAAACCGGCAGAAAAGTCTATTATCATTTTGAAGGGGAGCCTGCCCAATCGGTTATTGACAAATTACATGAATACAGCCAAAGATATGGAATAGAAGTCCACATTGATACCGATCCATTATAACGACAAGGAGTGAGCATTCATGTATGAATTTCACGGCTGGGCTACTATCCAGGAAAATCCTGCGGAAGCGGATGCCGGGCAGCTCGACATGATTATTCAGAAAATACAGCTTAAGATGACCGAATTTGCATGGGGCAGCGGCTTGCTATCCTTAAATGCGGCTAACGGCTTCTATTACCTTCATGTCGGAGGTTTTACGAACCGCAAGGGAGCCGAAGCTGACGAGATCGTGGCGCTGTACCAATTGATTGGCGAAATCGCTCCCGGTTCATACGGTCTCCTGTATACCAGAGATGATGAGAATCTGGAGGGTTATGATAACGAGTTCCGGGTTCAGGTGCTGGCACGCGGACAATTACGGGAACAACGCGATCCGTTTCTCTCCCCTTGCGTCCCGGTAATCGAAGATGCAGTCGATTAATGACATGATGTATAGAGTTAGAAAATAAAAAAAGATCCCGTTACTCGCTATGTCATGATATTCTCATGGATGGCGGGTTACGGGAGTTATTGTTTGATAATCTTGTATTCGATCATGTTATCTACCACTCATTGCGTAAGGGCTGAGCGACCGTGACTTAAGCTCGTCCGTTCAATTCATCCATCGTGGCCTGTACGATGATCCGCAGGCCTTTCAACATCGTTTCATGGGATAAAGTCGGCAAGGATGGCTTCTCCACGGCCATCTCTATCGAAGCCGGAAAATGCACAAATCCGCCAATGGCAGATTTTTGCTTAAGGCGAATATCGTTCAAAATCGCATACATCGTATTATTGCAAATATACGTTCCGGCTGTATTGGATACCGTAGCTGGAATTCCCGCTTCCTTCAACCGGTTGACCATCAAACGGATGGGAAGGGTTGAAAACAGTCCGTCCGGTCCGTCAGCGTCTATGGGATCGTCTTGAGGTCTTACACCCCGATTATCCGAAATCGTCGATTCCGGTGGTATATCCTTGATATTAATGGCGATCCGTTCCGGTGTAATGGCGGTCCGCCCACCCGCTACGCCGCAGGCAATGACCGCATCGGGCTCGTAGGCCTTCATCTGTTGCAGCAGTATTTCCGCACACTCATCATAATGTACGGGAAGCAGCAGCGTTCTGATCTCTGCACCGGGGAAGGATTCGTGCTTGATCTCCTCAACCAGTCTCTCCGTTGGATTGATAGAGCTTCCGCCAAATGGTTCAAAGCCTGAAATTAATATTTTCAACATAGGTCATATCTCCTGTACTCGTTTATGTAAGCTGCCGGGTCACGAAAATAGCATCCTAACTTTTATTATAGCAGCGCTTGAACGCTTATGCCTTCTGCTTCAAGCCGTGATCGCAAGGTGCTGGCGAATAACGATGCATGCGCGCCATCTCCATGAATGCAGACGGTATCTGCCGTAATGGGAATCACCTTGCCGCTCAGAGAAACTACCACTCTGTCTTTCACCATCCGTACGACTTGCGTAACCGCAGCTTCGGGATCCGTTATCATGGCATCCGGCAGATGTCTCGGCGTGAGGGTGCCGTCATCCTGGTAGGTACGATCCGCAAACACTTCGCTTGCTGTGCGAAGCCCTGCCCTTTCCCCCGCCGCGATTAACTCGCTGCCCGCCAACCCATACAGAATGAGTGTTGGATCGATATGCTTGATCGCCGATGCAATCGCATCCGCAAGGGGTCTGGAGGTTGCTGCCATATTATACAGAGCACCGTGAGGTTTTACATGCTGCAGCCCAGACCCTTCCTGTATCGCAAAAGCCATCAGGGCTCCAATCTGATAGGTTACCATGTCATAAGCTTCGGCAGGCGTTATCTCCATTCTTCTTCTTCCGAAGCCAGCCAGATCGGGCAAGCCAGGGTGCGCGCCGATTGCGGCACCGCTCTCAATCGCTTGACGGACCGTTTCCCTCATGACCGCCGGATCACCTGCATGAAATCCGCAAGCAATGTTTGCCGAAGTTATACAGCGAAGAAGCTCCGTATCATGGCCTAACTTGTAAGCACCGTAGCTCTCTCCCATATCGCAGTTCAGGTCCACTCGAACCATGCTGACTCACCACTCCTTTAATTTATGCTTGATCATGGCCTCCAACATTCGAAACTCTCGAACGTGAGCCGTATAAAGCTGTTCTGCTTCTGCCAACGAAATACCCGCAAAACGAATTGCTGCCCCAGGAGACAGCTGAGCGATCAGCGAAATATCAACGGTCGCCACTTGCGCAATTTTGGGATAACCTCCAAGCGTCTGCCGATCCGCCATTAGAATGATGGGCTGGCCATCTGCGGGTACCTGTACCGTTCCAAGGGCTACCGGCTCGGATATATATTCCTTTGCATGGCTTAGTTGAAGCGGCGGACCGGACAACCTGTAGCCCATACGGTCCGATTGCGGAGTTACGGTGAACTGTTCTTCGAACAGCGCCTGCTTGCTGATGGCGTCAAAGTCATCATATTGACGCCCTTTCAGCACGCGTATCACCGCCTCCTGCCCTGAACCAGGATACCCTTCAGCAGAGACGGCCCAATTCACGGTGAGGAAACCGCCGTAATCATCAAGGTAGCGTTCAGACATGACCAGAGGAAGCTGAGAAGGATGAGCAAATAGTGAATCTCCTTTCTTCAACGGCCTCCCTTCATATCCTCCGATTCCGGCCCTTAAATACGTACTCCTGCTGCTCATTACCTGGCAGACATCAAATCCGCCCGATACAGCCATATAAGCGCGGCAACCCGTTACCGGCTGTTGAAAGCTCAGAACACGGCCCGCTTTGATCAGCACGGGACGCCACATGGGAACTTTCACACCTTCAATCGAGGGTGATAGATCCCCCCCTGTAATGGCAACCCACCGATCGCTATGAAATTCAACCGCGAATCCTGACCATGTAATTTCCAGAACGGCCTGTTCATTCTCATTGCCAACCAGTCGATTGGCGATCCGATAAGCGGAATTATCCATTGCTCCTGCCGTGATAATCCCGTATCTGCCGTAACCCCGTCTTCCCGCATCCTGAAGAGTAACAAGAAGTCCTGACTTTAGTACGGTTATACTCATAGGCCCACTTCCCTTAACCGTTCAAATTCCTCAACTTGAATAGGCCGAAACCGGATATATTGCCCGCTCTTCAACAGCGTTGGCGGCTCGGCTTCGGGACGAAATAAAACGAGCGGCGTCCGGCCGATAATCTGCCACCCGCCCGGCGTTTCGATCGGATAAATGCCGGTTTGCGTGCCGGCGATTCCTACGGATCCAGCCGGGATTTGCAGCCGGGGAGTCTGTTTCCTCGGTGTCGCAATCTGCTCCGGGATACCTCCGACATAGGGGAAGCCGGGCGCGAATCCGATCGCGTAGATTAAGTAATCCTGCCCGGAATGAATACGAATGACATCCCTGGGAGATAGGTGGTTCTGCTGAGCCACTTCGTCCAGATCCGGCCCATAGTCGCCCCCATAACAAACCGGAATGTCAACAACCTCATATTTCGTGATGGTCTTCTCGCAAGCGCACGCCTCCATCCGCTGCTCCAGCATCGAACAGACGTAAGCAAACACGGTATCGAACCTATCTGGCTTGCCGATCTTATCATAATCATAGTAAACCGCTACGCTCGTATACGAAGGGATGCATTCGATCCAGCCTGGAAAAGGATTCTGTTCCATTCGCCTCGTCATAGCTGTGACCTGGCGATGCACCTTCTCGCTCACGATGTCTTCGAATTGAACGAGAACAGCCGAATCCCCTAAAGGGAAGAACGAATAAGACTTGCTCATAGTACATTCTCCGTTCCATATGTACTGCGGATTATCGTCAAACATTGAACGATTATTCCTATGATAGCAGAGAAACAGGCATCCGTTGAATATGAAGTTAAATATTTGACGATAGAATCAGGAACAGCTGGCTCTCTTCGGATCATGCCAAGCGTTAATGCCGTTTTTCTGCATAATTTTAGGGAATGGTTGGCAAAATACAGAAGACGTACTTTGATAAGGAGGTGCCGCCAACATGAGCCAACAAAACCATAACAGTAACGAACCGACAAAAGCAGAAGTTCAAACCACGAAATTGAACAAAATGCCGATTCCAGGTGAATTTGACACCGAAATCTCCGCAGAAGAAGCAGCCGAGGTATTTAAACAGCAGCAGCCAAACGCTGGTCATAGCTCCGAGAATCAACAATAATACAAGTAGAAGACCTCACGGAAGATCCGTTGTTTACAGGATCGTCTGTGAGGTCTTTTTCGCGCTCCGTTTATACTTCCGATTCATATCCCCTTGGTGCCTAACCTCTTCGCTAATTCTGCCAGATCATGCCCTTTAAGGGCGCCTTCCACCAGCTGCGGTAGAAGTGCAGGGGTGCACGCAAAGCAAGGTGTCCCGTCTCTGGACAGTAATTTGGCTACCTGCTCATCATAGAACGGTTTTCCCTCGTCGGATAATGCGAGGAGACACATCGTCTTGACTCCCGCTTCCCGCAGTTCACGCATTCGCCGGATCAGCCCGGCTTGATTGCCGCCTTCATACAGATCCGAAATAATGATAAACAGAGTCTTTTTCGGCTCTTCAATAAACTGCTCGCAGTAAGCGACCGATTTATGAATATCCGTGCCGCCGCCCAGCTGGATACCGAATAACATATCCACCGGATCATTGGCACACTGCTCCGTCAGGTCAACGACCTCCGTATCGAATACGACCACACGGGTGTCGAGCGAGGGTATGCTTGCAAATATGGATCCGATAACGGAAGCCCAGATCACGGATTCCGCCATGGAACCGCTCTGGTCGATATCCACGATAACGGTCCATTCTTTGCTCCGTCTTGCCCTGTCAAAATAATAAAAACGCTCCGGCACGATCTGCTTGCGGTCCGCATCATAATTTTTCAGATTTCGCTGTATCGTCCGCTTCCAGTCAATACCGCTGAGCGAAGGAAGCGGTGTATGCTGTCTGCGGTTCAAGGCACCTGTCACAGCCCGGCGAATATCTTCCTGCAGACGCTGGACAAGCTCATCCACAACTGCCTTCACCAGCAGGCGCGCCGTATCCTTGGTTTTCTCGGGAATCTTGCCTTTCAGGGACAGCAGCGTGCCAACCAGCTGTATATCCGGCTTGACGGTAGCCAGAACCTCCGGTTCAAACAGCAGCTGCTTCCAGCCCTTTCGTTCCATGGCATCATTCTGGATAATGGACACCACGTCTTCGGGAAAAAAGGAGCGGACATCCCCCAGCCACTGCGCAAGCCGGGGAGCCGACTTTCCTTGCCCGGCTGCCCGCTGCCCCGCGGCCGCACTTCCGGCTTCCGCTCCGCCGTCCGTATTATCATAAATCGCGGCCAGCGCACGGTCCATAATCATCTCTTCCTCCGACAGCTGTATGCTCCCTCCGGGGCTGTAGCCCGCCAGCTGAGGTTCAGCCGACTGGCCCAGAATGAGCCGCCAACGTGATATTTGGTTTGGTTCCGGTATGCAGCTCATCGCCTAAAAATCCTCAAAGTCAAAATCATTCAAATCGTCAATCATCTTCGCTTCTTCCTCCTTCAGGTCACCGGTCAAAATCTCGGCAGCCTGCTCTGCATTCACGCCCCATAGCTCGCCAAGCAGCTCGGCAATCATCGTCTTCTCCTTCGCCGAAAAGCTGCTGAACGCCCGGCGCAGAAAAACAAGCGCACGAGTGAATTCATCATCCTCCAGGGACTGGATATATTCATTCAGCTGCTCCCACAGACTTAACCGGGAGAGAAGGGCATACCGGTTCCGCATCGATAAGCCTTCAAACCATCCTGCTCCCAAATCGGCCGGAATGCCGGGGGATAATCTGCGCGAAACTTCTTCGGCACACTGCCCGGCGGAAATTGCATTCCGCTCCATCAAAACCGCACACGCATATCCTGACAACCGGGCGTTCAAGTCATCTCTTTCGGACAAATGCCCGAGCTCTTGCAGCCAAAGTTCCTCATCCACCTGCTCCGCATGCTCCATGGCGACACTGTTCAGCTCATTCATGGCGGTTATCATCGGGCCTGATACCTCGTCGCTGCACTGACTGCAATCGAGCAAAAACAAGCAAGCGCGCATAAAGAGCTGCTGCAGCAGCGGTACTAGCGGCTCCGTATCCATCCGCCTGATCCCGCCGAAACGGATCAGCACGGATAACTCCCGGGAAGCTGCCGCAATCTGAACGACATCGCGGCTGTCCACAGCAAGCTTTTGCAGGGTCTGCCGACCCGCTTCCATCTGATGAATCATCCCGCATTCATAGGCGATCCGGATAAGCGTAGAGGCTTCGGCAATCGAGCTGCAGCCCGCCAGCTTTTGCTGGAGCATATAAGCGGCAGCCACCTCTACCGTCTCCCCCAGCAGCGTCGATTCAACGACCTGAATTTCAACCTCCGGTGCCCATTGCACAACCCAGTGCTCGGCCCACGCACCTTGCTCCTGCCCGCTGGGCCTGGCTTTAACAAAATCAATTCCCAAGAGCTTCAAGCGATGAAACAAAAAGGACCGGTTCAAATCGAGATACGCGGACTCTTTCGAGGTTACTCTCCGGTTCTCGCGCAAATCCAAGATTAAATCGTTGGCAACAACCGATTTATACTTCTCCAGCTTCAGCCTCTTCAGCTGACGGTTCAGGTCGTCCTGGATCGGGGTCTGGCTGACGCCTTCCGCCAGTTCGCCGATCGCCGTGCCGATCTCCACACGTGCAAGCTCCTCTGCCACGACGGCAAGTTCGCCGCGCCCAAGCAGCGTCTGGGCCGCATCCCGCAAATCCCGCAGTGTCGGGAGACCGCCCCCGTGGAGCGCTGCCAGCGACTCCGCCAGCCGGACGGCTTCGATCACCTCCGCCGTGGAGCGGTGGGTACCGTTCTTTCTCATCGAGCCCGCCACCATGGATAAATAATGATGCGGCAATTCCGCTAAAGAGCCCTCCTTCATTCGTTGCCACATCATCTCAAAATAATGGGGAGCGATATTTCCGGCACCATAACCGGAAATGGACGACAGCTTATAATAGGAATATGGCATTAGCGTCAGCTTGGTTATCCGGGAAGGAAGCTGATTCAATTCCTCGTCGCTCATCGGACTGGACAAATCGCTAAGGGCCGAGGCATGGTAAGCCCCGCACACGACTACAATGCGCTCGGGGTTATGCCCCGCCGCAATCGCTTCAACAATCTGACGGCGCATATACGACTCCCGGACGGCATTGTAGGCGTATTCCACAGTATCCTCACGCCGCTCTTTTTCCTCCGACAGTTCTCTCATCTGCATGGAAAAAGCCGATATGGATTTCCGGTAAGATCCTTCGCTCAAATTATGTTCGTAACTCCGCTCCCAGTACATATCGTAATCGTATTCGCCGGCAAGCTCGGCAATCCGCTCATATACGGATTTTTCATCCGTCCGGCTCTCGTCCATCGGCTCAGCTGGTCCCGAGCCGGATCCATGATCCTCGCCTCCAAGCTCTTCCCCGTCCGCTTCACCCTCCGAGCTGCGGCGCAGCGCCTGCATGCAAACGGCTGTGGATGAGGGCAGATCGATGAATGCCGCATAAGCTCCGCGCTTCTGCGCCCATCTCATGGCCTGATATTCCGGGGAGTATACCGCAAAAGGCCACAAAATCGTTCGTACGGGCAGTTCTTCGGTAAACGCCAATATGGCTATCGGCGGCTTCGTTGTTGCCTGGGTCAGATGACGTATTTCCCCGCTTGCATCCGCCGGCCCTTCGATGAGCACCGCCGTAGGGTTGATCTCATCCAGAAAATCCAGTACATGCTTCGCACCGGCGGGCGACAAATGCCGAACTCCAAAAACATGTATGCCGGCAGCATTCACTGGTTGATCTCCTTGCATGCGTTATATAAGCCCCGCCACTCGGTCCCGCGTTTCTTCATGATATTATCAAGATATTCCTTCCATACGAGCCGGTCTTTATCATCATCCTTAACAATCGCCCCTTGAAGTCCCGCTGCCAAATCCTCGTCCGTCAACTCACCGCTGCCAAAACTCGCAGCCAGCGCCATGCTGTTTGTCAGGAGCGAAATCGCTTCGGCCGTCGAGATCACCCCGGCCGGGGACTTCACCTTTTCCTTTTTATCCAGCGTCATGCCGCTGCGCAGCTCACGAAAGATCGTCACAACCTTGAGCAGTGCTTCATCTGCGGGAGCAGCAGCCTGCAGATCATAAGAGGAGGCAATCTCCGACACCCGTTTCTTTACGATTTCGATTTCGGTATTCAGATCCGCTGGAGCGGGAAGAACGATAATATTGAAACGGCGCTTGAGCGCCGTTGACATCTCATTGACCCCGCGGTCTCTTGTATTTGCAGTGGCGATAATAGAGAAGCCTTTCCGGGCGTTCATTTCTTTACCGAGCTCAGGCACCGATATCGTCTTTTCGGACAAAATGGAGATCAGCGCATCCTGTACCTCCGAAGCGCAGCGGGAAATCTCTTCAAAACGGGCTATCCCTCCCGATTCCATCGCCCGCATGATCGGACTCTGCACCAACGCTTCGGGAGTCGGGCCTTGTGCGAGCAGCATGGCATAGTTCCACGAATACCGGACATGCTCTTCACTCGTTCCTGCCGTTCCCTGAACGACCAGCCCGGAATTCCCGTAGATCGCTGCCGCCAGATTTTCGGACAGCCAGGATTTGGCCGTACCTGGTTCCCCGATCAATAATAGAGCACGGTCGGTTACCAAGGTAGCGACCGCCATCTCGATCAGCCGCTTGTTCCCGATATATTTAGGCGTGATCTCCGTTTTGCCTGCCTTGCCGCCGACGATAAATTTGAGTACGGATTGCGGCGACATCTGCCATCCGGCAGGAATGTTCCCGGAATCCTCCTTACGCAGCGCTTCCAGCTCGTGACGGAACAGTATTTCCGCGGGCTGCCGCATGATATCTTGTAATTGCTCTTGGCCTGCTGCCATGGGTGTTTCACTCCTTTAAATGTCTTGTTCCTTCATCATCCGAAGGATGTAACGAAGCTGATCCTCGGCGTTGTCCCGATAGTTGCCCAGCGCCGCATGAACGCGGTCATAATACCCTGCAGGCAATCGGCAAAGCTGCTTGAAAATAAATGGTTCAATCATGTAACAGTCGTGATTGCGCTTATCTTCCAGTGCGGCCACGATAGCTTCAAATAACGCTTCATCCTTCATGCCGGAACGAACAAGCCCCATGATGATCAAATTGGCAAAACGGTTGCGGAATTCCGGAGAATTCTTCAGCTTCGCCTGTAAATAAGACTCGGCTTTGTGATGTCCCCGGCGGGCGAACGCACTTACCAGCGCAAGCTCATCCTGCTCGATAAACAACTCCAGCCATCTGTCATCCCAGCTTGCTTGCAGCTGCTCCTGCGGGAGCATTTCCACGTAATACGTGTAGCTCTCCTTCCCCGTAAACGGCATGACTTCCTCATATGGTTTATACTGCCGATGGATAACCATATCCGACAGGGTGTCCAAAAGCCTTTTTCGTTCTTTGGCCGCGTTGCCAAGCGACGAGGAGGCGAAGCCTTGCATCAGAACGTCCTTGTATTGTTCATATACGCGGTCCGGCGGCAGCACGCGCGCGGCTTTTTGGAATACCTCGCGGACATATGAGCTGCTATGTCTGTATTGCTCCAAATCGTTCTCCGCGTTTTGGCGAAGCAGTTCCCTGGCTTCCTCGGAATCCACGCGATTCATGTAAATGACCGCTTCATTTATAAGGTATGTCCAGCCCAAAGACTTGATATATAAGGAATATTGCTGAAGCACGTTCCGGTATAGCTCTTCGAGCGCCGGACTTTGTTTGTCGTGCAGTGCCCACAAGCAGCGCTTCACCTTGCTCCAGCTCTCCTCCAGCTTTTGCTTGTCATCCGGAAATTCGGAAACCGCTTGAAGCTCGGCGGACATATCTCGTACAAGCCAATCCGTCAACAAGACGGAACGGCATTTGCCCAGGGCAGGGTTAACCAGCTCTTTGTCTTTTCCTTGAGCGGCTTCATACAATCGCTCCACAGCCTGATCCGAACCGTTCTCGGCCAGTGCGCCATAAGCCGCTTCTCGGATGACTTTCTTCTTGCTCTTGCTCCATTCCATCAGATCAGCTTCATACTCTTCGTAGCGGGCAAGCAATTTAATCGCCATGCACCGCACCTCATCGCTGCCGGTCTCGGCCGCTTGGCGAATCAGTTCCGCTATTTCCTTGCCGCCAGTTTGCGCCATCACCTTCAACTTGCGCGACTCCTGCTTTCCGCCCGCCGGATTAAAGCTTTCCAGCAGAAACGGAACGATTTCCGGGCCAAACGACGGCAATATCTCATTGGCCGCAAGCTCTCCAATCTCCACATAAGGGTCATTCAAGGCTTCAATCGCAAGGTATACCAGCCGGAAATCCCGGAACAAGCCCTCCTTCCATGCTTCTTCTATGATCTCGTAACGACCGCCGCCCGTTGTGGTCAGCGCTGTCTGTACAGCGGAAAGCTTGCGGAAAGATAAATGGGATGACAGTGAAACCGGATGATGCTCTACCGGGTGGAGCTCTCCTTCAGGGGCTGTCGTTCCTTGCGTATGCAGCACGGAGCTCAACAGCTGGTTCAAATCCTGAAGCAGCTGTGCCGACGGAGTCTCCTTCCCGGATTCCGGTTCGATTAAAGCGCTGATTCCTTCACCCAATCTCTTGAACACGGTAGCGCGCTCTCCAAGCTGCTGAAACTGCGGCACCAGCCGCTTGAGGCGAAAGTCGCCGGCTGCGAGTTCGCTGCCGGCAATATATAAACGCCTAACCTCCTGGTTAAGCTCCTGCAATAATGCCGTACTCATGGTCGTTCCTCCTTCGTTAACCCTGCTCAGTACAACAGCCGGATGATTTCGTTATTCGTAATTATGGTCAGCGGCTGCGCCAAGAGACGGCCCGTCGTCAGGCTGTGCTCAAACATAACCAGCATGGAGACGCCGCTCAGCTTCTCCTCCGGCAGATACCGCAGCATTGGTACCGTCGATTGTAAGAATACGTCGCCAAGTGCAATCGATTGTCCGGCTTTATCCGTGATGGCATAATGGCCTTCGTCGTTCCGGCTGATCCGGGAAACATGAAGCAGTATCACGGGCTGACTGTCAGCGAGCGGATTTTTCAGCTGGTTCTTTACTTTTTTAACGGCTTCAGCATAAGAACACGCTGCATATTCGTGAATCCAAACCAAATCCTCCCCGGTCACCGGAGTTGAAGCCATCTCTTCAAAGCGGACCCGTCGGTTCATGTCCCCCGGATAACGGTAAAGCACTGGGATTCGGGCTTTTTCGAAAAAGCTGTCTTCCTCACGCATCAGCTTGGCGGCCTTATAGGGACGGTACTGAATCGTTCGGTGAATTTCGCCGCTGTCCTTTTGAATCCAGTACCCGATATCCACATGCTCCAGCCGTGCATCGTCGGCATAACTCAGAAAGGAAAGCTGTATCAACTCGGCCTGTTCGCTTACGAGTCCGAAACTTTGCAGCTCCGTCAGCTGCCAGGCATGCCCCAGCCATTCCTCAATCGTCGACTCATGGTCCAGCGCCATATCCGGATCCTCAAGCTTTGAAGCCAGGTATTGCCTGCCTTTTTTAATGATTGCATTCATAACGGCAAGCTGCTCAACCGCATATGTATAAGCTTTCTCCTGGTCTTTGTCCGACAACACCAGCGCCAAGCGGCGAAGTTCCGACTGAGCACCCGATAAATAATAGTTGCCCATCTGCTTTACATGTTCCTGGATCAGCTTTTGTTCCTTTTTATCCAATGTTCCTAATCCGTTCCGGATCAACGAGTGGATCAGCTTCTCCAATACGTCCAGACCTTCCAGCTGCGCATTGATTTTCTTTTTTAATGCCGATTTGTTGACCTTCTTCGGTTTGGGCGCTGCCCCTTCGGCAGATTCTTTGAGCTTGCGCTCTTCCCGCTTCTCCGCTTTCTCCCGCTTGGCGGCCAAATCCTCCGGTACCTCGGCGGATGAAAACGACGCTCCGCCCGCATACGCATAAAGCAGTCCAAGCACATGCTTGCACGGAAACTGCCGGCTCGGGCAAGTACACCGCATAACCGGCTTCTCCGGTACCGCAAAATCGGCAGACGGCTGGTAGTCGGAACTTCCGCTGCCTGCACACGTGCCAAAAAGTACGGCATGATCCTCCGAATGATGGAGCTGCAGAAACCGCCCTTTTTTGACAAGCCCCTGTCCATTCTTTATGGCTGCACTATTCGGTGCTTGCGAATCGATCCATGACTCTGTAATCTCAACCAAACTCATACCCTCCTAAATCAAGTCGCTGCTAGTCATGCACAGCAAAATTATCCATTACTCTTAATCATATCGAATCTGCGGCTGACTCCCTACCCTTCTTAAGACCTATTTAAGAACATTCATTCCTATTTAATCGATCACCTTCATCCTTTAATAGATAATAATGTAAAATAAATTTATGCGATGGGTGACATAAGAAAAACGTCTATCGACGTACTTTCTCAGTAGACAGACCGCATTTAGCGGAAGTTTTTCTTGCGAGATAAGGATGCTAAGCCTTGGAAGTTTATACTTTCTTATCTCTAAAAAAAAGAGCCAGCATCACCGGCTCTTCAGAAATCGATATCATCCATTAGTCTTTACTTGCTTGATACCGCCCCGTTCTAACCTCGAGAATATAGTCCTCAGGGGAAGGCATGCAGGATTCCAAGGCATCCTGTACGGCTTGTTCAATAGGGTATGGTACGCGAATAAATTGAATATTGAAAGGAGCCGGATCTTCGCTGTCATAAATTCCGTCCAAAATGACATAGGAGGCTTCTGGCATTTCAAGGGGATTGCCGACGCTACCGGTATTAAACAGCGTTCTCCCGTCCAGATGCTGGTGATATGCGTTATGAATATCCGCGTAACCGGCGACGTCCGCGATTCTCGGGTCTCCGCACAGCGGGGAACTGTGAAACAAGGTTTCCAGCTTCTGCTGGTCATCCCATGGTTGTATTCGTTCGTACACGCTGCGGGGCGATGCATGAAACAACCGGATCCATTTACCGCTCATCATGAACTCAAGGATATACGGAAGTTCGGCAAGATATTGAAGCCTCTCGCTTCCAAGTCGATGCTGATGCCATTGGAGGACCGGATCATCGGTTTCCTTACCTATAAAGTCGTCCCAATTCCCCTTGATGACTTGCTGGCAATGGGTTCTGACCAGATCAACCGCGATATCTCCGTGCGGGCCTTTCCCAATCAAGTCACCCAGGCAATAGATGGTTTCGATTCCGCGTTGTTTGATATCCTTCAGAACGGCCTCCAAGGCAGGAATGTTTCCATGTATGTCGGAGATCAATGCAATTTGCGTCAATGAACCCGCCTCCAAACTTCGTTTATTTCGGATTCCCGAGGTTATGGTTTAGTGAATCCCGTAATTCATCATATGCGTCTCGAAGCCAAGGATGGACTACCTTCAGCAATTCACGCCGATTCCATAAGTATTGAATATATTCAAATGCGGCATGATCCAGCGAGGTTTGCAACTGCTCCGTAATCTCCTCTAAATACGGAGGGATTCCCGTTTGATCCCATTCCATCTTATCCGCGACGAACAGTACCTTATCTAACAATGTAGCCTTGGATCTTAACGTCGTATGGCAACCAACAGCGTTCAAGATTTCAGGTTCTGTAATTTTGAACAAATCCTCGGCCATATATGCCGATATTTTCTGATGGATGATCATGGGGAATTGCTCTTCTTCAGGCAATACTTCCACCCCGATCTCGCGGGCTACTTGAATGCGGACATGATTCGGAAAAACGGCGCTAATATCATGCAGATACCCGGCATATTCAGCAGCGGTCGGATCGGCGCCATAGAGAACAGCAATTCTGCGGGCTTCCTCCCCCACTTTCAGCACATGCTCTGCTGTCTTTGGACATTGGTGTTTCTGCAGAAAGGAGGCCACGTCATTCCTAAGATTCCCGGTGAGCTCGTGTTCCCCAAGCTCACGGTAGGAGCAGATGATCAAGCGACGGTTATGCGGGTCATTCACTCTTTTCACCTCACCTAATTCCCTTGAATTTACCAATCTAGCACTTCATTTTCCATTACAATATTAGCTTATACTGAGAATAGTTTGAAGCTATTATACAAGAAAGTCAAAGAAAGGAGGTCATCCGATTCTAAAACTCATCGACCGAACCCATTCGTGTAGGTGATGCGGGATATTAATGACGAGCATGACCTAACGAACCTACAGAAGGAGGAGGCAATGATATATTAGAAAGACTTGATCGATCCGTGATATCGCCCCCAGGTTGTCCATTTATTATTCCTTTTTATGGAATGTTTCGATTTTTAGTCTAATGTTTATAAACGTAATCATATATTTATACTCACGCAAGCTTGGTAACTGAATAAGATTTAAGCATCACCGACTTCACCACGTTAGGAGGCTGACGATAGTGAATACACGCAGGATGGTTAGCTTGGGGTTACTGATTCTTGTTATGATCATCAGCGGGTGCGCTGGAAATGTTTCCACCGAAAAAACGAAAACGCTTACACTCTGGTATTGGAACCGAAGCCTGGACGATGAGCTGATTAAGTCCGTTGAAAAGGAGTTCCCGGGGATCCGAATCGATGCACAAAAAATCGGTGGCGACTTCAAATCGAAGCTAAAAACAACGCTGGCGGCTGGTTCCGGAGGACCGGACATCGTCGCTTTTAACGACTGGGTGGCAGAGCTGTTTACGAGTTCGGATCGTTTCTACGATCTGTATGAGCTGGGCGCCAAGGAGATTGAGCCGGAGTTCCTGGATTGGAAATGGAAGCTTGGCGTTACCCCGGAAGGCGCCATGATTGCCCTTCCGATCGATACGGGACCAACCGCCCTATACTACAGGGCAGATTTGTTCGGGGAAGCCGGGCTCCCAACCGAACCGGAAGAGGTCCATGCGCAGCTCGGCACCTGGGATCAATATTTGGAAGCCGGGCAGAAGCTGCAGGAGCATTTTAATCAAAAAGTAAAAATGCTCGACAACATCACTAACATTTACACACAAATGAATGCTCAGTCTGAACGCATATATTTTGCCGAGGACAATACGTTTATCGGCGAAACACCTGAATCCTCCATGAAGACGGCCTGGGATACGGCGGTGAAGGCTTCACAGATGAAGCTAAGCGCCAACACTAATACTTCCTCCTCAGAATGGAATGCCGCCATGAACAATGGACGGGTCGCTTCCTTTGTCGGTGCGGTGTGGATGAAGGAAATATTGATGCAGGCGGCGCCGGATACCAGCGGTAAATGGAGAGTAGCACGCGCCCCTGGCGGGGACGGCAACAATGGCGGCTCCTTCCTCGCCATCATGAAGACGAGTAAATATCCGCAGGAAGCATTTGAAGTAATGAAATATATTCAGAATCCGGAAAATCAGGTTCAATCCTTCAAGAAGATCAACCTTTTCCCTTCCGCCAAAGACGCGCTGGATGCCCCCGTGATGAAGGAGCCCGAGGAATTTTTCGGGAATCAGGCAACTGGCGAGGTGTTCTCGGACTCTGCGCGTAACGTCAAACCTGCTTATTTCGGTGGTAAATTCGCTAATGTAAACGGCATTGTCAATCGAGAGCTGTCATCCGTTGCGCTCCAAGGCAAAAATCCTGATAAAGCCTGGGAAGACGCGCTGGCCAGAGTCAAAAAAGAACTGCTGCGCTAAACCCGGATCCGGTTCTTACCTGTATGTTTCTCGATGGCTATAAGTGCGTGTTCAAAAAGGTCGATTTTCAGCACCGAAGCTTATGCTTCCGATGTGCGTTTTTTCAAAACGCTTCAGTTGGATGAAGCTAGGGACGTCAGGAGCGGAGCGTACGTTTTGGGTACGTGAGCACCGGAAGGCCCGGCTGAATTCAAGATTCGATGCCGAGCTGCTTCCTGATTCGCTTCGTGTTAGATATAGAATTTATGAGTTATCAGTGGAACTGATGAAATTCTATATCGCAAGAAAACCTACCTATGCATCGCGGTCGCTCATCCTTGAAGTGGCCTCGATAGAGGTTTTCTTATCAAAAGCGGACTTTTTGAACAACCTCTATAAGTACTTAAATACCAACCGCTTGAGGAGGTTACAGTACGATGGATAATCCAATGCTGAATCATACGCCCGTGGAACAGAAGCCTGTTCCTAAGCATCCGAAATCACAAGACCGACTGTCAGCACAGATATGGAAACACCGCAAAGAATATTTGGCGATTTCCCCTTTTTACATTCTATTTGCCATATTCGGGCTCTTTCCGATCGCCTTCTCGATGTTCCTGTCCTTTCAGAAATGGGACGGCATCGGCGAGATGACCTACAACGGGCTGGGCAACTACCAATTCATGCTCACCGATCCGGAATTCTGGAGAGCCGTCGGCAACACGCTGCTCATCTGGATCTACTCCACGATACCGATGCTGTTCATCGCGCTGGTCGTTGCCTTCCTGCTTAATGCATCGTTTGTCCGGTTCCGCACCTTCTTCCGGATCGGTTATTTCCTGCCGAACGTTACCTCACTCGTGGCGGTTGCCATCGTATTCGGCACCGTATTCTCGAACAATTACGGCCTTCTCAACTATATTCTGTCCTTGCTCGGCCTGAACTCTATCGAGTGGTTGAATAAGACATGGGGCATACAGCTCGCCATTTCGGTCATGGTCATATGGAGATGGGCAGGGTATAACGCCATTATCTATCTTGCCGGGCTGCAGAGCATTCCGACCGTCCTGTACGAAGCAGCCAAGATCGACGGAGCCTCCGGTATTCAATCCTTTTTCAAAATCACCATTCCCAATCTAAGACCCATCATTCTCTTCACGGTCATCACCTCGACCATCGGCGGCATGCAGATCTTCACCGAACCGCAGGTGCTTGTCGGCAATGATGGCGGCGTCAGCGGCGGCGGTATGACCATCGTCCTCTACCTGTACCGTGAAGCCTTCGTAAATAACTATTTCGGATATGGCGCTGCCGTCGGCTGGGGAATGTTCCTGCTCATTGCCCTCTTCTCCATCGTGAACTGGAAAATGGTGCAGGGCAGTCCGTCCAATGACTGAAATGGGGGTGAATCGTATGTTCAAATGGAAATCCTTATTCCTTCACATCGGGTTAATCGCCGGACTGCTACTGTCGATTTTCCCCTTCTACTGGCTGCTTGTCATGGCAACGCGAACCACTTCGGACATTTACAGCTTCCCCCCGAAACTATGGTTCGGTCCTCACTTGCTTGATAACGTGTCAAGAGTGCTGAGCAGCATTGATTTCTTCGGCGCCTTCTGGAATACCCTGTTCGTTGCTTCCGCTTGTACGCTGTTAGTCTTATTCTTTGACTCCCTGGCCGGATTCACGTTCGCTAAATTCCAATTCCCAGGAAAAAAATGGCTGTTTATGCTGCTGCTTGCCACCATGATGGCGCCTGCCCAGTTGTCCCTGGTACCTTCGTTTGTCATTATGGCAGAGTTCGGATGGGTAGGAACTTATAAAGCGTTGATCATTCCCGGAATGGTAAACGCCTTTGGGATCTTCTGGATCAGGCAATATGCACAGGAGTCGGTACCCTCAGAGCTGCTAGATGCAGGCAAAATCGACGGCTGCGGATTCTTCCGCCTCTACTGGAATATATCGCTGCCGATTCTGCGTCCCGCCTTATCATTCCTGGCCGCCTTCACGTTCATCGGCGTATGGAATGACTACCTGTGGCCGCTTATTATTCTAAATGATGAGAACAAATTCACCTTGCAGGTTGCGCTCTCCTCATTGAACGGAATATACACGACCGACTATTCGATGGTCATTGCCGGTACGCTGCTAGCCGTCATTCCGCTGATCGTTATGTTCCTGTTCATCAGCAAGCAATTCATTTCCGATATTGCAGCAGGTGCCATTAAGAGTTAACGGTAAGAGGGGTGTCCCAAAAGGTCTTGGATCTGGCGGATGCCCTCTTATTCAGTTAAGAGCAACCGGCCGAAAAGCAAGAAATGGCGGTGCAAAGGATAACATCCTGAGCACCGCCATTATTTCATAGGACATGGTTTTCAACCTGACGAACCATCAGTCCAATGAGCAAATCCGTTTATGAGACAAATCATTTTGATCCGGGTCATACCGCCATACCGTAAACGCTACGGCACCATCACCAGCTTTTCATTATCCGGAGTTTCTCCCTCCTCTTCTAAACCAACCACCTCCTCTCTCTTTAACTCCGCTGTTTCATCCAACTTTTTGCGCCCCATTAACGTTGCTGCGGCAAGCGCTAATGCTGCAGGAACGATAGCCCAGGCAAATGTAATGGCAATGGAGGAAGCGAGGTTGTCAGAGATCGGTTTGAGCAGCTCTGACGGAATCAGCGACCTTGTCTCTGGCGCCAATAAGATGTGGGGATCCTTCAGATCGAATCCTTCAGGAAGTCCGCCATTGTTCACTCCTCCCGATGACAGGGATCCGGTGAAGGATCGGCTCTGTATCAACCCGAACACGGTTATTCCAATGGTCATTCCAAGCGATCGCGTGAAGTTAAAGGTCGAACTCGCCATCCCGCGCTGTTTATAGGATAAGCCATGCATGACGGCTGTACTCAGCACGGAGAACGATCCGCCGATGCCAAGCCCGATCAGTACCATGTATAGGGTTACGATGAACCTGCTGGATTCCGCAGTTAGCGTCGAAGCGAGCACCATCCCTCCCGTGAACAGGACAAGCGTCGGGATCATGATGTTGCGATACGATATTTTACTCATCAGAAAACCGCTGACTGTAGCCGTGATGACCGAACCCACCATCATTGGCAGCAGGACGAGCCCCGAATTCGTTGCGCTTCCACCGAGTACCCCTTGAATGAAAATCGGAATATAAACGGAAGCCACGATGAACGATCCTCCGCTGAATAAACCGCACAGCACACTGGACGTATAGAGTTTATTCTTGAATAAACGAAAGGAAATAATCGGTTCCTGCGCCCTTCTCTCAGCAAGCACGAAGAGAACCAGCATGACAAACGCCATAGCAAACAACGCCAGGATAATCCAGGAATTCCACGCCAACTGCTTGCCGCCAAGCTCTAAAGCAAACATAAAACAGATGACGCCCGTCAGGAGTGTAGCGGCTCCCATCCAATCAATCGGCTGCTTGGAACGTTCATGCGATTCCTTATAAAACAGCGTGACCATCATGAAAGCCACGATGCCGATTGGCAAATTAACATAGAATATCCACTGCCATGTAATATGATCCGTAATATACGCACCTGCAAGCGGTCCGAATATGCTGGATAATCCGAACACGGCTCCGAATAACCCGGTGAGCTTACCCCGCTTTTCGAGGGGAACCGTATCGAACATAATAGCGAATGCAATCGGGATCAGCGCACCGCCGCCGATGCCTTGCACGGCACGATATAGCGCCAGTTCTGTAATGGAATTCGCCGTACCGCACAGTACGGAACCCAGCATAAATACAATCATCCCGAATACAAAGAACTTTTTGCGACCGTACATGTCGGACAGCTTGCCAAAGATCGGCATTCCCGCAAGCTCAGCGACCATATAAGCGGAAGTCACCCATACGAAATGATCAAGTCCTCCGAGCTCCCCGACGATATTCCCCATTGCGGTCGCTACGATTGTATTGTCCATGGAGGCCATTAAGATGCTGAGCAGCAGGCCTGTGAGCACGATGGGCAATTTGTTGGTCGATTGTGTCTTCACGTTCTCATACACTCCTTCTAAGTAGGTTTCTTTCTTTACTGTCGTTATTGTAATTCAGAAAATATGACAGCTGACTGTCACACTTTTGTCCTGATTCCACTTTTTTTCGAACACAGAGGAAACATGTTAAAATAGAGTGTACATCTGAAATGGAGGAAATCTACATATGGATAATTTCGAGAAAAATCTGGAGAAATACGCGGAGCTGGTCGTTAAGGTAGGCGTAAACGTTCAACCGGGCCAAGTACTGATTGTCAATGCTCCAATCGAAACCGTAGAGTTGACACGCCACATCGTGGCCAAAGCATACGATGCAGGCGCCAAATATGTGCAAGTCGACTGGGATGATGAGAGAATCACCCGCATTCGCTACGAGAAAGCACCGGCTGACTCTTTCGGTTATTATCCGCAGTGGCAGGCCGACGCCATGCAGCAGCTTGCAGAAGGTGGAGGAGCCATTCTGCGCATTAAGGTTCCGGATCCGGAGCTGTTCCGAGGCATTGATTCAGCCAAAGTATCTACAGCCGTGAAAGCCGCTGCCGTAGCTAACGAAAAATACCAAGTTTATGTGCGCAACAATAAAATCAGCTGGTCGCTCATTAAGGCACCTACCCGTGCCTGGGCCGATAAGGTATTCGCGGATCTTCCCGAAGCGGATCGTATTCAAGCGATGTGGGATGCGGTATTCCAGATGAATCGAGTGGATAGCGAAGATCCGGTTGCCGCTTGGCGGGATCATATTGCTCAGTTGAAACTGCGCCAGAATCACATGAATGCCAAACGTTATAAGAGTTTCCACTATCGTGCGCCGGGAACGGATCTGCGCGTGGACATGCCGGAAGGCTATCTCTGGCTTGGCGGCGGTGACGAGAATGAAGCCGGCGTATATTTCGTGGCAAACATGCCAACCGAAGAAATCTACACAATGCCGCACCGTACAGGCGTAAACGGGACCGTAACCAGTACGCTTCCGCTTAATCTGAACGGCCGCTTGGTAGAAGGCATAAAGCTCACGTTCAAGGACGGCAAAGTTGTCGAATATGAAGCCGAATCCGGGCGGGAGCACCTCACAACACTTCTGGAAACGGACGAAGGCGCGTCCTATCTAGGAGAAATGGCACTCGTACCGCATGATTCGCCAATCTCCCAGCTGAACCGCGTCTTCTATAACACCGGTATCGATGAGAATGCATCGTGCCACTTTGCGCTGGGAAGCGCCTATCCTGTCAATATCGAGGGTGGTACCAAGATGAGCAAGGAAGAACTCATCGCTCGCGGAGCCAATGTTAGTCTGACGCATGTTGATTTCATGATCGGTTCGGCTGAACTGGACATTGACGGTGTGCTGGCTGACGGCTCGATTGAACCTGTATTTCGCGGTGGACGGTGGGTTTAATTCATTGCTCCATACCCTTAACATGAATCTCCATTAGCCCTTCAACCTAAAAAGAGGCTGACACTAAAGCTCCAGCTCTAGTGTCAGCCTCTTATTTGTTCTTATTTCTTACTGCTTCTCCACGTTCTCCAGCATACGAAGAATCATCATGACGGCTTCCGCCCGGGTCGCGGAGTCCCGTGGAGCAAACCGGTTACCCGAGCGGCCATTTACGATGCCAGCCGCAGTGGCGGCAGCGATTTCCTTCTCTGCCCAAGCTGGAATGGCTTGCTGATCACGGAATTCCGTTTCTGCTTCTGGTAAGGCAAGGCCCAGGTAACGTGCGATCATGACCGCCATTTCGGAACGGTTGACGGATTGATTCGGTCTGAATGAGCCGTCTTCATATCCCTTCACAATACCTTCGGATACGGCCCATTGAATCGCTTCAAGCGCCCAGGATCCGATCTGGGAATTGTCTTTGAAATCCAGCTTCCCAGCATCCCTTTGTCCATCCAGTGCTTTGGCCATCATGACCATAAATTCGGCGCGTGTTACTTGTCGGTCCGGTTTAAAGGTATGATCCGGATAACCCCCAACGATACCGAGCTGAACCGCTTCCTCTATCGCCGACGAAGCCCAATGTCCTGCGATGTCTGTTAACATCACCGGCTTTGGCTCCGGCTTCGGTTCTTCAGTCCCCGGCTTCGCCTTACGGTGAATGGTTAACTGGTAGGTTCGGGTCGTCCCGTTCTCCGCCCGAATCACCAGCTTCAACAGGTTATCTCCTTCCTTCAGCTCGATAACCTGATCCTTTTTCAGGGGTTCTTCTCCCAGAAGGACTGTTGCCTTGCTATGCGCTGCATGAACACGGAGCTGCACAGATTCGGCTTCCGTCTCAAGTCGGTACTCAGTTCTGTTCTCATTGAATGCAGGGGTAAGTTCAGCTGCTTTGTCGCCGATGATCACTTCAAGTTCTTTTAAACGGTTGTCTCCAGATAATACGTATCCTCCAGAAGCCCCCGATCCTGATTCTGATCCCGATGATGGAGGATTCTCCGTTGAAGGTACAACCGATGCGTTATAGGTACGGATCGCGGCTTGCAGAGCAATGATTGCATCCTGTACGGTCTTGGCAGTTGCATGATCCTGTTGCACTATGGCGCTGGCTCTTTCAATGGCAGCACGGAGTGCAGACCTTGCTGCGACCGGATACTGCCCCGGCGATGTGCCTTCTCGTGTTTCGTCGAGCCTTTGCTGTGCCGATGCGATTAATCCGATTAACTCGCTCTTGTCTACTGCTGCTGCCGGTGTTGTGACTGTGTTATGAAGTCCGGCGCTCTCTCCCGCAGCGTTATAGGCTTTTACAGTAAAATGATATCGGGTGTCCGGCTCCAAACCGGAAGCGGTATGTGAATACACATCATTGGTCACGGCAACAACCGGTTCACTCCGCCCTTTCAGATATACACGATATCCATCCACGCCATGATCTGCGGTCGCCTCCGGCCAGCTCATGGTTACGCCGTTTGAAGTAATGTCCGAAAATTCAAGCTCCCCGGCTGTCCATACAGGTGCACCCGGAATTTCTACGGCTTGAGTGATGACCGTTAAGGCCTCACTAGGAGCGGATTCCGTGTCTTGCTTGTCCACGGCGGTTACTTTGAATTCATACAGCGTGTCCGGGGTTAGCCCTGTCGCTTCATATACGCTATCCGTGACCGTTGCCACGCGCTCCCCGTCCTGATACACATTAAAGTTCACGACTTGTTGGTCTGGACTGTTTACGGGATCCCAACCGATTTGAACTGTTGACGATGTCACATTCAGTGCTTTCAGGTTGGTCGGAGCGTTGAGATTCCCGCCATCTGTCGTGAATGTCCACACATCCGAAAGGGTTTTCCCCCCGAATTTGTCTTGTGCGACGACATACCACGAATAGGTTCCATCGGATTGCAGTCCTGTCCACGGTTGAGTAACCTCAGTGCCGCTAGCCACGTTCTGCGGTGTACCGATAGACTCTCCTCTCAGATGATTTACTTGGATCGAATCGGTTGCTACGCGCTTTAATTTCGGTTCAAGATCCAGATTCATCTTGAACTCATCCGAGCCATTTGTATAATAATTGTACTTATCCAGATAAGGAGAGTACGTATTTACGTAAATCTGATTGCTATCCTTATCAAAATGCAGCAACCTCAAGTAACCACTGCCGCCATCGGCATGCCCTTGGTAGTCTGCCAGCATCTGATACACGGTTCTGTCCGCAATACCGTCACCATTATCATCCAATTCATTCTTAAGCAGACTGGCTCCCGTGTAATGGCCGCTCAGAACGGCAACCACATTCGGATTCGGAACGACAACTTCCTTGTACAATTTGTTGCCTATACCGGAACGAGTTCCGTTCGCGAGCATATAATCATGGAAATTCAGGAATGCGGTACGGTCCGGATACGCTGCGAGAACCTCGTTCATCCACTTGATGTCCTCGTCTTCAACGCCCCATCCCATATACATCATGATGAAGTCGTTGCCTTCAACGGAGACAAGGTCATAATGTCCGCGATTGTCCTTGTAGGAACCTCCGTAATATGGCTGATTCTTGTAACGCTCCTCCCCGAAATATTGACTGTAGGTCGTGTAATCCCAATCATAACTTCCCACATCATGATTTCCGGCGAGCACGCCATGCGGCAGATTTGCATCCTCCAGCATCTTCATGTAATCATCGGCACGTTTCCATTGATACTCAGCTGTCGGATCATTCACGATATCACCGGTATGGAACAAATATTTGATGTTCATATCATCGATGGAATCGACAATCCAGTCGAATTGCTTCTGCTGAATATGCGGGTACAGCTCCGTTAAAAACTGGGTATCCGATACCCATACAAAAGTGTAATCATAATCCCCACGGGATGGAATTTCGTCCTGTACGATGACATCCACTTTGCTGTTCTGGACGTAGTCTGCTGCCATCAGTTCGCCTCGCAGCGTAAAATCATCTTCAGACTGGGCAATATGTTTGGTAATTTCCGTCCACTTGTTCTGGTTGTGGTTCCACGCATACATCGTGACCTTACGGCCGGGCACCGTGTGTCCTTCCCAAGTCACTTCAACGCTGTCACCCGGCTCCACGGCATGCTCCAGCTCTACCTCAAACCGGATATAAGGGAACTGGGACGTGGAATCCACCGTGACATATTGATCGTTGGACTCTGCTACCAGCTTCAATTCCTCTGCAGTTAGCGCAGTTTCGCCCACCGGGAACCTGTCCTTAGGTGGCTCTTCATCCGAGGCGTTCTTGGATAATTTTACTCGATCGCCACTTAATGCATGATACGGATACGCCTGATGGAAGGAGACCTCAAGCTCGTCATCCGATGGATCGCTGACTTGAACCTTCAGTTCCGGCGACAACCCGGTTCCGCTCTCCATATCTGCTGGTGAGACCAATACAGGTGCATTCGGATGCTCCGGTGCCGTGTTAAACGTTACCGTACGTTCCGAGATGTTGCCGATCTTGTCCACTGCCCGGATTTCCAGCTTATGATCACCTGGATCAAGCTCGGATGATGACGTATCGTATGGCACCTGGATGGTTCGACCATCCAGCAGGACCTTCACCTGTTCCACGCCGGATACGCTATCTTCTGCAGTCACATCGATCGGAATGCTTCCCTTATAGCTCTTTCCCTCTTCAACGGTCACGCTAATTACCGGTCCATTGTTATCTACCTCAACAATGGCAGATGCTTCAGACTTCCCCTTTACATTCAATTCAACGTTGTGCTGCCCGTCTGTAACCGTCGTAGTATCCCATGCGTAAGACAGGGCCTTTACTTTATCGGCTGGAATATCGAATTGAAATGCAACAAAAGGCAGAAACCGTCCATCGTCACCAAGGTCATGGATAAGCGCAGGATCGCTAAATTGCGGATCCCGGATTTCTGTCCCATCTCCTAACAACAGCCGTACATTGCGGGCATTAAAGTCATCCATATTTCCGGTCGGCTTGTCATCCTCGAAATAGGTTTTCTCATTATCACCTGCCCGAAGGGTAATTTCGTTTGTGCCGCTTATCAACCATTGCGGTTCGATGGGGACAACGATGGTTTGATACCCGTCAATGTTCGCCTCGGTCTTGAACAGAACATTCTTGCCGATGGTTACCGTATTGATCCCATCGTCAATACCATCGCCCTCAAAAACAAAATAAGCGGAATGCTCCATAACGGGTGTACCTTGAACCGGCTGCCCGTCGATATGAAGCTCAAGATCTGCAGGTTCTACCCCACCTGCTGCACCCCGAATATAGGTTATCCCGGTGACGGTCTGTTGATCGTCAACATTCAGGCTGGCGCTGGCACCATTCCCCGTGAGATCGACTTCGTATTTGGGACTCGCTACTTCCTTAAAGGTGTTGGACACCGTGAAAAAATACTCCAGCTTGGTGTGTCCCAGCAGCTCCAGGTAAGAAATCGTATGACCGAGGCCTTGCTTTCCTTCCTGAAGCTGTACGACTTTGTAATCGTTCTGTCCATCGACACGATAAGATAACGCGAGCGACGTAACCATACGATCATCGTGCGCTTCTGCGAGAATCTCCAGATTTTCGCCCGGCGTCACATTCGTCGTTGTCGTCCGGTTGGTGACCGTTGGTTCCTTGGTCACATCAATATGTACCGGCTCCGCAGGTACCTCGGAATGCTGCAGCGAACCCGGCGTAGCCTTATGCTCCAGCTGGGAAATCCGCTGCATCTTCAGGCTGCCATCCTCCGGGTACTTATAGAAGATCCCCTGATCGGCGGCGTTATGAACATCTCCGTCATTGTAAAATGCGGATACGATCGGACGGCCGGTGTTCGTCACAACCACGAGCTCCCGCATGCGTGAATTGGACATGCCGCCTGAGAATATTTTGACGACATCGGTGTTTTCAATCAGGTTGGTGCCGTAATTTTTATTAAAATCAGCAATCGTTGATTTGCTGTTCTGTGCGTTAATAATCCAGAACACCAGCGTGCCTCTGGATGGAATCATCACCTCATCGGGTACATGAGCCCAGAGGGTATCACTCTCCAAGTAACGGTAACGAATTTTGTAATGGCTGAAATCGATGTCTTGGTCGGTATTGTTATATACTTCAATAAATTCATAACCATCGGCGGTTCCTACATTCGTAGAATCAGGGACAAGCTCGGTGATCAGCAGTTCGGGTACATTGTTCAGTGCGTTGGATGACTGGGCTGAAGCCTGTCCTGGGAAACCGGCAAACGAGGCCGACAACACGATACAGAGAATCAAGAAACAGGATATACATCGATTCAGGACGATCTTAGACAATGGAAAACCTCCTAGAAATGATTTTTTGAACAATCAATTCAGTTTCCCAATTCTCCAGGTCTCCATGGGATCTCCAAATTTTAATTAAAGCGCTTTCAATATTAAATCCCTCATGATTTAGATTTAGGCTATCCCCTATAAGAGATCCATTTAGCACCTCACCTCCTAAGATCAATAATTGCATATTCCCTTTGATTTTTAAACCGATTTATGTAAAATCTGATAAATGATTCACAAGTCCCGGGATCAGTTAATCATCTAGTAAAATAGGATAATTTGTTAACAGATATTCATTACTATATATTAAGTAGTCACCCCTATCTCAAGGTCCACAAGCGGGGGCAGCATAGCGTATAAAACCCATTACCTCCAGACTATTCACGTCTTATCCGGTTCATCTTTGGGCAAGCATCCGTCAGGATCCTCTTTCATGGAATGCAGCTTCAGCTTATTCAGATATTATCAATTAATCCGGTCTCCCGCACAAAAAAAGACCCCGCGAATAATTTCGCAGGATCCTTATCAGTGGGAAGCGATTTAAAATTCATTATGCAGCCATTTTCCAATTGCTAGGGTGCCTTACCTGAAAAGAATCGAAGAAACTTCGCTCTCCTTCTCCTTTTGCGAGTGTTCATGGTGAATCAACTGCCTTTCGGAATGACATCATGTTCTTCCGTCCGTCGATTGACAATACCACTTCCCACTTGTTCTATATTTACCCGCTCCTCAGGAAGTGAAACACTTTAGCCCGAACTTCCTCTCGAATTTTGAGGTTAGCCTATGTACCCCTTCATTTGTATAAATGATGGCGACTACTCACTCTTCATTGTCTGGGACAGTTGTACCAGCTTGTTCATGGTTTTCCAATTCCGCATCGTCATCGGTACGCCGAGCTTCGTCAACTGAAACGCCAGCTTGGAATTCCGAACGCTTTCCTTAAACAGTAAGTAAACATCTTCACCAATAACCTCGAAGGTTTCCTTTTCGTTTACATAATGCCTTAATTTCTCCACATCTTCAGCAGCAGGCGCTTCCGGCAGCATGGCAACATAAAGACTCTCAAACTCCGACGCTTCCTCCGCTTGACGTATCGTTTCTTCCGAAAATGGACAGTTCCGAACAATCCCCTCGATTTCCTCAGACGTTCTAAGGATCACCGATATCGAGAAGCCGAACGTTTCAAGTATGCCTTGTTCCATTTGGACGCGCAGCGTTTCCTTGGATTCCGCAGATTCGAAGAGCACGTTTCCGCTCTGGATGTAGGTCTGCACGCGAGCCAGCCCCATGTGTTCAAGCATTTTTCTTAAATCGGCCATTTTGATCTTGTTATGGCCGCCGACATTGATCCCTCTGAGCAACGCGATATAAATTGTCATCCAAGCATCCTTTCTACGATCAGACCTGCCGTCTTCTCCCCGTTCGCAATGCAATCCGGTATTCCCACTCCATAATAGGAGCATCCCGCAAGCATAACGTTAGGGTACAGGTCACCCATTTTATGCTCTAATGACTCCACGATTTGCCGGTGCTTCAAATGATAATTCGGCATATTATCATGCCATTTAGTGACTTCACAAGAAACAGGCTCTGCCTTAATGCCGAGGCTTTGGCTGATATCCTCCATCCCGACCCGCTTCAATTCTTTATCGGATAATCGGATGAACTCCTCATAATGCGGATTGGAGCTCTTGTAGAACAATCGCATTAATAACCGCTTGTTCTCGGAAGTATGCTCCCATTTCCGGCTCGTCCAGGTACAAGCATCACACTTTAACTGGGTTCCCTTAGCCGTAATGAATCCCGTTCCATCGTAGGGAAGCTCTTCGTCTTGAATATCATAGGCAAGATACACGCTGATAAGCGATTTGGTATACAGCTGGTCAAAGTCCTCGTTAAGCAGCGGATCTTGCAGCAGCTCCTTCGCGGCGGATCCCATTGTGCTTAATACAACAAAATCAGCTTCAAGCTTTTCGCCATTTGGCAATGTTATCCTGTAACCGCCAGCCATTTTCTCCAGCTTCTCTGCGGAAACGCCCTTGTATATCTTCGCGCCTGCTTGTATCACGGTCCGTTCCAGTGCATCAATCAATACGGAGACTCCGTCTTGGAAGGAAACAAACTTCTTATTACCTGAGCCCAGGAACTTCTGTTTATGCTCGGCTAGACCACCCATGATACTACCGTGTGCATTTTTGTATTCTAGTAAATAAGGAAACGTGGACGCAATCGTGAGATCATGAAGCTCTCCGGAATATACGCCCGATATGACCGGAGCGATCTGATTCTGAACGATTTCCTTACCAAGGAAGGCTTCAAGGAACTCGCCCAAAGAATCATCCTTGGTAAACGTTTCATTCGGCGTGTAGTAGTCCTTGAGCGCCTCCACCTTCCCCTCGGCAGACACGAGCTCGCTTTCCGCCAAGGATTTCAGGCTAAGCGGTATGCCGAATACGCTCTCATCCGGGATTCTTTTCAAACCTGCAGTCGTATATATGAACGAAGTCCCCGTGGCATTATACACAACCTGGTCTGTTAACTGAAGCTCCTCCAGAAGTGGTGCCACATTCGTTTTCCGGGATACGATCGAATCCGCTCCGGTTTCCATAATAAATTCACCGTTCTGAACGGTTCGGATTTTGCCTCCCAGCGTTTCACTTGCCTCGATAAGCACCAATTCCATATCTTGTTGATGGCGATTTAACTCTTTTTGCAAATAGTATAAGGTCGAAAGTCCGGTAATGCCGCCGCCGATGACTACGGTAGTTGTCACTGTACATACACCTCTATTATGTAGGTTCATAACATCTTCATCATGTTTGTTACCATTGTATCCAATTTCTAAGTATATCATAGAGTCCGTTCTTTCGAGGGCCGCCAATCCCTCAATATTGTGAACAGAATCGTTCACACAGTCATCGGCTTTCCACTAGGAAAAGGAGCACAATTTGTACATCATGCATCCTATTCCCTTTGTGCACGTGCAGATTCAGGGGCATGCAAGGATGGTTGTCGACAGCAAAAAAAACTCCGCGAGATCACTCGCAGAGTTTTTTCGTGGGAAGCGGTTATTTCTATTCTAACGCAATCGTTCCATTGCTTAAGGTGTACTTTGGAATAATTCAGGTAGTATCGTCCTTATTCCTCGTTATGCTGTACATGGGTATCAAATCCTTTCGGTAATTCCGACTTAACGTCTTATTATCCGTCTGGTGTTGATGTGTTTCCACTTCCCACTTAGGATATATATACCCGGTGTACGGTTGATGAAACAGGTGAAGCTTTTCTTTTTTTTGCCCCTGCCAGAACTTTTAATTATCCTCGGTCAACACTTCAAGCAATCCGGCCGGAAGCTCATACTTGCGGTTGTTGATCTGAATGCTCTTCAGCTCCTCCAGCAGCGAATCATTGCTTTCCGAATCCTTAATGGCCTGTACTTCGTGGTGCAATTGCTCCATCTGACGGTCCAGCGCGTTAGCCGTATCCGCCGCCTTCTTAAGCTCTTCCAGCAGATGCTGGGGAACCGACTTATTATATTTGTAGAAAATTTTATGCTCCAGACTCGCCCAGAAATCCATGGCAATAGTCCGAATTTGGACTTCAACGCATACCTTCTCCACCCGGTCGGAGAAAAAAACAGGCACTTCGACTAACAGATGCAGGCTTTGGTATCCGTTTGGCTTCGGATTCTTGATATAATCTTTGACGTTCAGGACCGTTAAGTCGCTCTGCTTCTGCAGCATGTCGCTGATTTTGTAAATGTCGGTAATGAAGGAGCAGGTGATTCTTAGACCAGCGATGTCTTTAATGTTGTCTTCGATGGAACTGAGAGATATGTTTCCGCCTTTTCGGAGCAGCTTCTTCATGATGCTCTCCGGCGATTTCAGGCGGGACTTCGTATGTTCGATCGGACTATAATCATGAAGAGCCTGGAACTCTTCTTTTAATATTTCCATTTTGGTTTCGATCTCATCTAAGGCGAATTTGTATTTCATCATAAATCGGGTAATTTCGTTCCGAATGATTTTGAGCTGTTCGATTTGCATAGAATTCATGGGATACTTCCTTTCGATTGTGTGATTCAGAGCCGTGATGACTCGAGTAGTAAATAAAAACAAAACACGCTGCTAACATTCTAGAAGTGCTGTTCCCTCTTTAAATAGTAGTTGATTTTGAGGTGCGACTGCAACTTTAGTGCAATGACGTCAAAAAGACGCTGCAACCAGGAGGTTACAACGTCTTTTATCATATGCCAGCTTCGTAGCGCTTGATATCGTTGTATAAACCATATCTTGCAAGGCATTTATGCTCGTATTTTATTATCCTATAAATTTCATGAACGTGGTATTATTTCTCGGGCAATCGCAAAATACTCATGGTTTCGACATCCATTCACGATGGATTTCCCCACTTTCATTCACTCCCATTTTATCAAAAATTAAATATTCCCTCTTGATTTGGTCTCATATTATCTTCTTCTGAATCTCATCTTTGTACCGCTGGCACCCTGCCCCCCTTCTGCGCCGCCATCTGCGGATACGCAATGCCCAGCAGGATCACGATAACCCCGATCCATTGCAGAGCAGTTACCTGCTCGCTCAGCACCAGCACCGAAGCGATAACAGCAACGGGCAGCTCTCCAGCCCCAAGGATGGTTGCCAGTCCTGTGCTGATTTTGGGTGCGCCCAGTGCGAATAGCAGTACAGGCAAAACAACACCGAATACACCTAGGATTAAGCCGAACAGCCATAACCCGTTGTCAAACAGGGATATCTCCGTGTACACTTTCGGCGTAAATAGGATCGTCAACAGAATCAGACCACCCGTTGAGGTATAGAAGCTCCGGGTAATCGGTGACATCTGCGTCTCGACCCGGCCGCTGAAGAAGACAAACAAAGCCATCATCAAGGCCGCAGTCAGCCCCAATAAAGTCCCCTTCCAATTCAATTGAAGCTCATTTGCACCCAAAATCCCCCCAGCCATAATTGTCCCGACAAACAGGATGATAACGGAGATGACGGTGGATTTATCCGGCCATTGCCGTTTCACAATGGCTTCGATAATGACGCCGATCCAGGTGAATTGAAATAGAAGAACGACGGCAATCGATGCCGGAATGCTCTGAAGGGCAAGGTAATACGTGACGCCTGTAAGACATGTACATAACCCAACCCCGGCTAGCCTTAGGAATTGCTTGCTCGTGACCTTTTGACGTCCAAAAAACAGCATTAACAACAGCAGAATGAGCCAGCCTGTCCCGAATTGGCTGATCATAACCTCCTGAAATAGGAACCCTTCCTGGTAAGCAAGCTTTACAACCGTTGACAGAATACCAAAACAGCAAGCTCCCAAAAATACGTAGAATGAATTTTTTAATACATGTAACAATTCCAACTCTCCCTCCACAACAAAAAAACCCCGCTTTTCACTGTTTTGGAGACCAGAAAACAGTAAAAAGTGGGGTTGACTCTGTTAGATATTGAATTATGGTCTTATCTTAAGACAAAACCTCAACATTGTAAATACCAAATGGGGTAAGTTTGTATCCAACCACTATTTATGAAGACAACTTTGCAAAGATCTCTCTCAATTTAGCAACAGCTTCGATCTCCAGAGCTTTAATATCCTCTACCAGTGATATCGCCTTCGTTGCTTGCTCCCCCGAATTAGGCTCTCCACCTACCGGGAATGGGAACATCTGATGCAGGACACTGAACTTCTCACACATTCCTGTATATAACACGCTGGCTTCTTTAAACTGCTGCGTGAGCTCCGATCCTTCCTTATTCGCATCCGGCCAAGCTGCAATCAGTTCCTTGAAGAACTCAGCAGCGTAATACCGGGCATCTCTTAATACCTCGATGTTGTAAGCATGACCGTTCGGTTCTATCCTCCGCCCCTGCAGCGATTTAACCCAAGCATCATATGCCGCAATCCCCTTCACTGCCGTCGGCACCACGCTTTCTTTCCCCTCATATTGCTCTATGGCGGTTTCAAGCGCAAGTCGAAGCTGCTGCTGAAGCGTTAAATCAACGGAGCCCTCAATAGCCAGAACAAATAGATCTTCCATCACGCTTCTGCCGAGATTTTCGTAGGGCAGCGTATCCACTCTGCCGCATACTTCCCCATAGAGAGTTCTCGTTTCATCGTCGTAACCATACAGTGTACCAAATTCCGGAAAGAATATATCCCAAGCCAGCACAGGGTATCCCCGGTCTAGTGAAGCATGAATCAGATCAAGGGCCCTTGGCAGCTCCTGATGAATGCTGCGCTTGCTCATGGCACTCTTCTCCAAAGCGGTTGGATCCAGCAGATTGGCATTGGTGCCGACGCCGTCCGACATGCCATCTACAAACTTGGAATGGAACCCGATATTATGAAGGCCCCGAGATAATACTTCACCAAAAAAGTACGCCGTTGGACCTGCAATGTGAACTTCATCCGGGATGATGTTGATCCGGAATGCATGACCTGTAAGCCCCATGACCATCGGCAGGGATAACTTCCGATCTGTAAATTGAAGCATTTTATACGTGGCATCCGCAGCGGTTGTCCAAGTTTTGATTTCTTTCAACGGTCCTTCATAAGGCAGAATCTTCTTTTTCATAATTCCCAAGTCCCTTCTCATCTTAATATAAGAGTCAACGGTGACGCGGATTTTTTCTTGGATCACTTTCTTCCGTGATCTCGAAATAATCTGATACACATTGGCCGAAGAGAGCTGAAACAAGTTGGCAATTTCTTGCGGAGACAGCTGATCGAAAAAATGGGATTCGAAAATAAGCCGTTCGCGTGGCTTCAGACATTGAATGATGTCCGTTAAAAAGCGCAGCGTCTCTTGCTGGACGATCCGTTCCTCCGGAACGTGGAATCCAGCGGCAGCTTCGGTTGCAGAATGACGGAGCCTGCCCAGAATACTGTCCAGATTGTTCCACTGATCTGAACTCCCGGCACCATCAGCCCTTCCCCTGCCTTCAAGCTCGGTGAATGTCTGCTCTTTCATCGCAGGGCTTCCCTTAAGGCGGGTATAGGCCTGATTCCGGACGATTCGCTGCACCCACGGTAAGAACCGCCGGGCATCGACCAGTTTCCCCAGATGCATGAACGCACGGATAAGTGCATCCTGTACAACGTCCTCTGCCAGGTAGGACTCCCGGGTTATAGCTCTGGCATAGCCATAAACCTTGGACCGATGACGCCGAACAAGCTCCCCGAATGCTTCCCGCTCCCCTGCCTGCGCATATTTCACCAACTCCTGATCCTCCATCTCATCCCACTGGACCCTGCTGTCTGCTGTCGTTTCCAATTGCTCAAACCCTCTTTCGTATCGTTGACTACTTATATGACCAGAGAAGTTCGTTTTTTCTGACAAAGTAATTGAGAAATATTATCTGACTTTTATAATACATAAAAAACGTTCCAAGATGACCCCTAAACCTCGGTCACTCGAAACGTTTTTTTAACAACATGGCTCGCTTAGATTACATCCGCGGCTGCTTGGTGAACTTCCCGGTGAAAATGCCCGGGTTCAGGACGTGTTAGGCCCAGGTGCTCCCGCAGCGTCGTTCCGCTGTATTCAGTACGGAACAAGCCTCGTTCTTGCAGCACGGGTATGACTGTATTCACGAAATCGTCCAGATCACCGGGTAGAACCGGCGGCATGATATTAAATCCATCGCAGGCATAACCTTCAAACCAATCCTGCATCATGTCGGCTAATTGTTCGGGCGTCCCAACAAACTGCATATGTCCCCTTGAGGTCAGTATCTTTCTGCCTAACTCCAGGATTGACAGATTTCCTTGGTAAGCCAAATCCATGTATAACTGGACCCGACTCTTCATGCCGTTGGAAGCTGCCACAGGGTCCGGGATGTTTCTTGGCAGCGGCCGGTCCAGCGGATAACCGTTCAGGTCGTAATTCAGGAACCCGGATAGAACGGTGATTGCCGACGCTGGCGGAATCAATTCCAGCAGCTCCTGCGCCTTGCGCCGTGCCTCCTCCTCCGTAGACCCGATGACAGGCGAAAGGCCCGGCATGATTTTCAGGCTTTTGCTTCCTCTCCCATAATGAGACAGCTTCGAATGGACGCTTGCATAAAACTCCTGCGCTGCCTGCTTGGACTGCTGTGCCGTGAAGATAACCTCACCATATTGCGCGGCGAAGTCCTGTCCCGGACCGGAAGAACCAGCTTGTATCAGCACGGGGTAGCCTTGCGGCGGCCTTGGTACGTTCAGCGGTCCTTTCGTGGAATACCATTGTCCGCTAAAATCCACAGGCCGTACCTTCGCTCCATCCGCAAATCTACCAGACTCCCGGTCAAGCACAAGCGCATCGTCTTCCCAGCTGTCCCATAAACGGGTAACCACTTCAACGAACTCACGTGCCATTTCATAACGCAAGCCATGCTCCGGATGCTTCGCCCTCCCATAATTGTGGGCTTCGATATCCAGCTGGGACGTGACGATATTCCAGCCCGCTCTTCCTCCGCTGATCCAATCGAGAGAAGCAAACTTCCTTGCCACGTTGTAGGGCTCATTGTATGTTGTGGAGACCGTGGCGGTCAGTCCCAGTTTGTCCGTAACGGTGGAGAGAGCGGATAAGAGCGTCAACGGGTCCAGCATACCGGAGGCGGAATTTTCGACCTGGGTCACATACAGCAAATCGGCAAAAAACATCATGTCGAACTTCCCCCGCTCCGCTGTGGCGGCAAGCTGCTTATACAGCTCAATTCCAAACATTCCCTCCACATCGGATGTTGGATGACGCCACCCGGCATGATGATGTCCGGCATAGTAGATAAACGCACCCAGATGCAACTGGTGATCTCTGCGGTTGGTTGTTCCCATCTTCGTTATCACTCCTTTTAATATATTGTCGGCCTAACCTCTTAGAAGCCCTTATAGGTCTCTCTCCAGCTCAGCAGCCTGGATTCCAGCAGACGCACCACGGAATCGGACAGCTTGCCCATGATCGCGAAAATAATAATGCCTACAAACACGATATCCGTCTGCGAATAGGCTCTGGCGTCTTGAATCATATAGCCAATGCCCGCGCTGGTCCCCATCATCTCCGCGACGACCAGAACAAGCCAGGAGACGCCGAGCGACAGGCGGATGCCAAGCAAAATGTTCGGCAAGGCAGCCGGTACGATCAATCGGATCAGCAGCTGCGGCTTGGAATATTGAAAGATCCTTGATACTTCATACAGCTTCGCATCCATGTTTCGAATGCCAAGGAAGGTGTTCACATACATCGGGAAGAAAGCCCCCAGGGAAATCATCAGAATCTTTGAAAATTCTCCGATGCCAAACCAGAGAATAAACAGTGGAATCAACGATAAGAGCGGCACAGTGCGCAGCATTTGCAATGAGGGATCCAGCGTTCGCTCCGCCATTTTGCCCAGACCCGTGGAGACCCCCAAGGCTAGACCAGTCAAACCACCCAGTAAAAAGCCCGAGAGCGCTCGAAGGATGCTGATCCGAAAATGCTCCCACAGCTCACCGCTGGCCCCCAAATTCGCGAATTGCTTGGCAATCGTTAGCGGCGTAGGCAGCAGGGTTGCTGAAATCCATCCGAAACCACCCGCTACCTGCCAAAAAGCCACAATCGCGATAGGCACAAGCCAGGCATGAAGCGGCCTTGGTATGACCTTCAACCAATCCTTCTCCGTAAGTTCACGGGTGGCAATTGGACTTTTCATGACTTGTCATCCCCCTTGTAGCTGTCCTGCCAACGCAGCAGCCTGCCTTCGAGCCATTTAACGAGTGTATCCGAGAGCTTTCCGACGAGTGCAAACACCATAATTCCGACAAAGACAACGGTGGTCCACGAGAAGGACCGAGCGTCATTGATGATATATCCGATGCCGGAGCTTGCGCCCATCAGCTCAGCCACAACCAGACCAAGCCATGCAACGCCGATCGAGAGGCGGATGCCGAGGAAAATATGGGGCAGCGCGGCGGGAACGATCAGCCTGCGAATCTGGTCCCAGCGGCTGAACTGCAGAACGCGTGCTACATCAAACAGCCCGTTGTCCACGGATCGGATACCGAGAAACGTGTTCACATAAAGTGGAAAGAACGAGCCTTTGGTGATAAGAAGTATTTTCGAGGTTTCCCCAAAACCGAACCAAAGGATGAACAATGGGGCGATTGCCAGATGGGGAAGCGTCCGCAGCATTTGCAAGGACGGATCGACAAGCCGCTCGGCTTTGTACGAAAATCCTACCCATATGCCCGCGGCCAAACCCAGGCTGCCGCCAAGCAGGAATCCGAGCAGTGCTCGCCAGGATGATATGCCAAGATGCCTGATCAGCTCGCCTGTGCTTGTTAGATGAACGAACTCATTCCAGATGCTGAGCGGAGTCGGAAGCAGAATCGGGTTGAGCCAGCCCAGAGTTCCCGCGGTCTGCCATGCGATGATTATTAAGAGCGGAACAAGCCAGCCGATCAGTGCGTTTGTAAGCTTTAGCCGGAACCTGCGGTCTAGCCGCTTTTGACGGCGAATGGACTCGGCGGGCACAACCACGGCTCCTTTGCTGATCCCTTCTTGGAGCATATACGGTTACCCCCTTTCCGATTCAGATGATTTGCTCTTATTTAGACGCAGCCTCAATGTACTGATTATCAAACACGTCTTTAACCTGGATTTTTTTGCGGATCGTTTTTTGCTCAAATTGGAAATCGGCCGTTTTTTGCTGTTCGGCAATAATGGCATCCGTCACCGGAATGTTGATCGACCTTGATCGGTCAAAGGTGCCTTGAATGACTTCCTGTGGAATGCCGCGCTCATCGGCATACCGCTTTAGGGCCTCAGCCTCGTTCTCTTTCTCCCAAGCGAGCGTTTTGTCCAGCACTGTAAGATAGAGCGTGACCAAATCCGGATATTGATCGGCAAAATCCTTCCGCACGATATTGAACGACGGTGAGAGAACGCCAAGCTGCTCGCCGTCCGCCAGCACTTTGCCTTTGCCTGTCAGCGTGTTCAAGGTGATATACGGGTCCCAGGTTGCCCATGCATCGACGCTGCCCGATTCGAATGCGGGTTGGGCTTCGTCGGGCTGAAGCTGGATGATTTCAATATCGGACACTTTGACTCCTTGATCCGCCAATCCCCGGTACAAGAAGTTAAAGGCGTTGCTCCCTTTGGTCACCGCTACCTTCTTGCCCTTCAAATCACTCAAGGTCTGCGCGGAACTGCCCGGCGGCACGATGATAGCTACATTCTTCTGGCCGTGCAGACTCTGGGAAATGACCTTAAACTGGATATCTGCCGCCTGGGCAGCGATAATCGGCATATTGCCGAGCCCCGCGAAATCCAGGCGCTTCGAAGCCATCGCTTCGGTCATCGGGGGGCCGCTCTGAAACTCCGACCACTCCACCTTGACGCCCAACTTGCCAAACTCCTCCTCAAACCACTTCTCTTCGCGGGCCTTGCCAAACAAACCGCCGCTGCCCTGTACCCCGAGTCTTACGGTCAGATCTTTGTATTTGCCGTCCGCTCCTTTCCTTACAGCGCTGACCTTGGGCTGGCTGTTTGCGTCCGCGCAGCCGGATGCCAAGACAGACATGATGAGGAATACCATAATGACTACACTCTTTTTCTTCAGTTTCATGATCAAACTCTCCCCCCTGTTTTCTATCGTTCATCTATCCTGTTAGACGTTCAGCATCATCCTGCGTGTTTAAATGCCCGCACCGATATCAAACTCCGGTTCTTCCACTTTCTCAAACTCGCGCAGCACTTTGGTCCGCAGTTCCTGAAAGGAGGATCCGGTCCGTTTGCGAGGGAACGGCAGATCAATCGGCAGAATGGAACGGATGTGGCCCGGTCTCGGGTTCATAATGACAACACGCTCGCCAAGAAACACGGCTTCATCCAGATCGTGGGTAACAAAGAGCATGGTCGTGCGGTTATTTTGCCATATATCGAGCAGCACCTCTTGCATATGGGAACGTGTAAATGCATCCAACGCGCCAAACGGCTCATCCAGCAGCAGCACGTCCGGATTCCGCAGCAGCGCCCGGGCGATTGCCACCCGCTGAGCCATCCCCCCTGACAGCTCCCTCGGATATGCTTTCTCGAAGCCTTTGAGCCGTACCAGCTCGATGAACTCATCCACCTTCTTGCGGATGTCCTTCTGCTTCAGCGACAAATTGCCTGCGATATTCTTCTCCACGGTCAGCCATGGAAACAAGCGCGGCTCTTGAAAGATGAACCCTTTCTCGATGCTTGGACCGGATATCGGTTTGTCATTCAACAAGACACTCCCTTCGTACGCTGTGTCCAGACCGGCAACGATTTTGAGCAGGGTGCTCTTGCCGCATCCGCTCGGTCCGATTAACGTAATGAACTCTCCCTTTCGAACCCGCAAATCAATGTCTTTCAGCGCGGTAACATTCCCCGTCGGGGCTTGAAAAATTTTATTTACCTGTTGAATAATCAAGGTATCCGCTGACATTCGTTTCACCATCCCATACTATAATTATTCTTACCTACTTACTTGGTTAAAAAGCAAACAAAAAGGTCTATCGAGCTACTTCCCCAGAAGACAGACCCCATATAGGGGCAAGATAAGGATGATTAAACCCCTGAAGTTTATGCTTTCTTATCTCATAAAAAAAGGAGATATAGCGCTTGTCTAAGTACGTCCAACCATCATCGTACTTGTTCATATGCGCGATATCTCCAGTTATCCGGTTGATTATCTCGGTATTCATTTGGTATGCCGTTATATTACAACCGCTGGTAAAGGTTGTCAAACCTTTTTTTCATTCCACGCCCAAGTCATATATGTCAGAATATAGTCCTTACAGGCAATGGACAAAAGCTGCCTAATAATGCGACAATATAATCTGCATGTCATATCTTATATTGTAAGAATTTTGCACAACTAAACGCGAAGAAGCAACATTGCACTTATAGGAAGGGAACGAAAGCATGGCTCAATTATTTTTCAAGTACGGCTCCATGAACAGTGGTAAATCCATCGAGATTTTGAAAGTCGCCCATAACTACGAAGAACAGAACAAACCGGTACTCCTCTTTACGTCCGCTATCGATGACCGGGATGCCGTTGGATATGTATCCTCACGAATCGGCCTGCGCCGCGAAGCGATACCTATATCCGATACAACCGACATCTACGGGATTGTGAAGGATCATCAGCCTAAGCCATACTGCGTTCTGGTTGACGAATGCCAGTTCCTGTCCAAGGACAGCATCCTGCAGCTCGTTCGGATCGTAGATGAGCTTAACGTGCCTGTCATGGGCTTTGGATTGAAGAATGATTTCCGGAACGAGCTGTTTGAAGGCAGCCGCTGGATGCTGATTTACGCCGATAAAATCGAGGAAATGAAGACGATCTGCTGGTTCTGTGAGCGCAAAGCGATCATGAACCTTCGCGTCATTGACGGTAAGCCCGTGTATGCCGGTGAGCAGATCCTGATTGGTGGGAATGATACCTACTTCCCTGTTTGTCGCAAATGTCATACCAATCCCCCTTTATCATAGGACGTTTTCACAAGCAATCCACCATTCAAACGTAAGGAGTAGGATGACCCATGCCGATAGTCAGACCGCTATTAACCGACCAAGACTTTCAGGAAGTGATGGAGCAGCAGATCCGTATACGCATCTTCAAGGATAATCATCTGATTGATTCCGGCAGTCTCGTCATCCGCTTCACTGACGAAACCGTCATTACACAATCCAGCGTCAGCTCGCTCGGCTATCATAAGCGGGATGAATGCGAATTTTTTGAAGTACGGAAATGAGAAATGATAGATGGATTGCCTGAGTGATTCATGATAGACCTCTTCTACGAAGATCTATCAGGGCCTCAGGCAATCCTTCTTTATCTCAGGGAGAGAGCCGCATATAGCGGCCACAAAAAACAGCGGCCTTCTGCAGAACGATCTGCAAAAAACCGCTGTTCGTTAATCAACCTATTACACTAAGAGCGTCGCTTGTACCCTAGTGAATATCAGACTTCGCCATGCTCCCACCCAGCACATCCGCGACATTTTGAATCGAAATAAATGCGTTCTTATCAATTTCCTGCACAACCGTCTTCAGCTTCGCAATCTCCAGCCGAGTGATGACGCAATAAATCATCTGCGTATCCTCTTTGGAATACCCGCCCTTGGCATAGATCATGGTCGTGCTGCGGCCCAGACGCTGCATGATGGCATTTGAAATTTCTTCGTATTCATTGGATATAATCGTAACGGATTTGGACTCGTCCAAGCCCTCTACCACTATATCCATCACTTTTGCCGCTATGTAGTATGAGAAGATCGAATACATGGCCGAATCTGCACCAAATACAAACCCTGCCGTAATAAAAATAAACACGTTGATAATCATGATGATTTGTCCGACCGGCATCCGCAGCTTTTTGGACAGCAGGATAGCAACGATCTCCGTACCGTCGAGCGCTCCGCCATAACGGATGACAAGACCTACCCCCAGCCCGAGAACCAAACCACCGAACAGCACCGCTAAAATTTTCTCGTTCGTAAACGGGTCTACATGATGCAGGAAGGTTGTCGCCACTGACAATACCACAATCCCGTATAATGTAGAAAATGCGAACGTTTTACCGATCTGCTTGTAACCGATGAACAGAAACGGTAAGTTGATAATAAATAGGAACACACCCAGATTGATGGGCGTAATCGATGATAATACGATGGAAATACCGGTAATACCACCGTCGATAATTTCGTTGGGCACCAGGAATATTTCAAGCGCCACAGCCATCAGAATTGCACCGATGGTGATAAAGATGAAACGTTTCAGAATTTCGCCGACTGTCAGATTTTTGTGTTTTTTGACCATGCCATTCTCCTTTTGTATCTTTTTTCACACGAAGTGCCTGTCGAAGAACCATTGTATTAAAAAAAGGAATGACATGTCAATGTTGACACGCTAAGTGACATGGGTCTTTTAGGCCATTGCCTTGTCATCCAGACATAAGGAACGCAGATGCTGATCGATTATCCTCTCGATCTTTTCTGTGGCGAGCTGCTGCGGCCTCATGATATGGTGTATCGCTAACCCATCCACCAATGCGTATATTCGTTCCTTCTCATATTCAAGATCCAACTCCGGTTTAGCCAGCTTATGGGCAACCAGCGTATCCACCACATAATGGCACGCCTTGGTTAAACCATCGTACATATGATCAGTCATTATTCTTAACTCGGGATAGACTAGCGCTTTGGCAACAAACGACATCCACACCTCCATTTCCATCGTCCTATCCTCATCCATCGGCAGAAATTGCATCAACACTTGCTTTACATCCTCAAACACGGGTCCGTTCAAGGATAGTGAAGAAAAACGTTCTTCAATCCGTTCGATAATAAGCTTCATACAGAAAGTCAACAGCTCAGCCTGGCTGGTAAAATAGTGCCTCAGCGAACCTACGGATAATCCCGCCTCTTCCGCGATATTGCGCACCGTCGCTTTTTCGAGTCCACCCCTCTGAATCACCCGCAGGGCAGCCTCAGCGACCCGTTGTCTTTGTTTATCATGATCTACGATTTTCGGCATAATCCCATTATACACTCCCGGTTTTTTTTAATACAACGTACTATAAACAACATTTCAGTTTCCTAGGTTTGCTTCTACAATGCCTATCCTCGTAAAAATAGGTTCTCTCTATGGAACACCTTGGTAGAACCAATACTATATATATTAATGTCAAAAAGAATCGTGAACACGCTCAGTGTGTTCTTAGGAGAGGAGCGAGTTTGTCATTCGCACATTAACTGAATCGAAGGCTAGGCATGGTGTCTCTCGGGCATTCCGTGATCGAGAGGGCCGTTTAAACCTGCTCTGGCGTGTCGTCCTTGGATGGCTGGCTTTTGTTACAGGGCTCGGACTAGCGGTTGTGATAGCCACGACAGCGAGTTCCTACGAGATCCCCACGCTCGGGCTGCAAATCCTCCTTGCAGTCGTAACAACAAGTGTATCCGTACCGCTGATTTATCTGCTTAGGCGTTATGTCGACCAGCGTCCCTGGAGCGGCCTTGGTCTTAGCTCCCCTCCTTCCGGGTTTCGTTATTTCATTCTCGGCATTGCTCTCCTTGCCCTGGTCACAGCAGCAGCCTTGCTGATTGGCAGTGCCGCCGGGTGGCTCCGAATCGTGGCATTCCACTTCCCTGTCGCTACGATGCTCGTTATCCTCATCAACGTTCCCATTGCTTTTTTCTATGAAGCCTTTCCTGAAGAATTAACCTTCCGCGGTTATGTGTTTCGGAACCTGAACACCCGTTTTTCGCGCTGGCTTGCGCTGATCCTTCAGGTCGTGTTATTCGTACTTGCACCTATCGCCGTAACGGGATTCATGGTAGCCACAGGAATAGGTACATGGGATCTGATTACGGTGGAGTATATCATCAATTTAATTGCTTTTGGTACGGTATTGCAGCTGTGCCGCATCGTATCCAACAATCTATGGATGAATATTGGCTTTCACCTAGCCTGGCTGGAGATGATCCGGTATGTCGTGGTGCCTTCGAATTATGCATTCATCGAGATTGAATACCTTTCTATATGGGGCAATTATATGGTCACGATCGGTTCGGTCATCATCGGAATTATTCTCTTGGTTGTGTGGTCACTGCGGAGCAAGAATCAAATCGATTGGAACGGGACCGAGCCGGATCTTCCTCCAGATTCGAATCCAAAAACCAAGGAATCTGCGATGCCCACCCATTCTGGATAACAACCGTTAACGGTTATAGCTCAAACTCTCCGCTATTTTCGGGGAGTTTGAGCTTTATGTGTGATCATCCATCCGGTCCAATACCTGCAATTTATAATATTGGTTTCCGTTATGCTATAATATATTCCATCCGAGATCGACCAGAAAATACATAATTTTACCCTAGGCAGGGAGAGGATTTACTCATCATGTTGGAATGGCTTCAGAATTTATTGACCCATATAAAGGAAATTGACATGGATCAAGTACAGGGGTGGCTTAAGCAGTATTCACAGCTAGGTCCCATTCCTGGTATTTTGCTTCCATTTATAGAGGCGTTTCTGCCCATACTGCCCCTTATCGTCCTTGTAATGGGGAACTCCGCAGCCTACGGTTTATGGTGGGGATTCTTACTGTCCTGGATCGGCGTTTGCCTTGGATCCATTACCGTGTTTTGGATCGTTCGCAAGCTGGGCGGCAAGCTGGGATTGCTTATTCAAAAAAGAATGCCGGGATCCCAGCGTTTTTTCCATTGGATCGAAGAAAAAGGCTTTACGCCGATCTTCATCCTGTACTGCTTCCCCTTCACGCCTTCCTCGCTGATCAATATTGCATCCGGCATCAGTACGGTATCGGCTACGACATTTACGATAGCCGTTATGGCGGGGAAATCCGTAATGATCTTCATGGTCGCTTTTATCGGACATGACTGGCAAGCGTTTATAACACAGCCCTGGCGTATTCTAATCGCAGTCGTTGTTCTATGGCTGCTGTGGTTAACCGGCAAAAAGATGGAAAAACGTTACCATCATGAAGATCAGCCGGGAAGTATCGTGATAAGCAACAAAAAGACAAAGCGTTAAATCCATAACAAGACCCGCCCATCCATTGCAACCGGGACTGGCGGGTCTTGTTATAGTAGACATGCTTAGATGCGGGACAAACCCATCTTACTCCAATACGTAAGCCGCCAGTTTATGTATCGGGTCGAACCCCGCACGTTGATACAGTTGGATCGCGCTTTCATTTCTCTGGTCTACGCATAACGAGATGTCCTCCAGCTGTACGATATGGAACAGATAATGAAGCGCTTGGTCAAGAAGTGCCCGGCCATAACCCTTCCCCCGGAAATTTTCGGATACTGCGATGTATTCAATGCTGCCTTCCTTGAATTCGGGTTCACCTTCCACATAAACATAGCCAACGAGCTCTCCTAGTTCCGTAAACATAAAGAGTCGATGATCCTCATCCAGCTGCTGCATAATATCCTGAGCGCTGAGGTAGGTATTAGGGAAATTCGTACCATGCAGCTTCGCAAATTCATCCGCATACTCGGGTGTGAAATCCTGGAGTCCCGAAAGGCCATCCGTTAATAGAGCAGATTTTCGAAGTCGTAGAACATGATGCTCTCCTGACTTTCTACCCCCTTTGTCTTCCATAAAGCGTACAGCGGATTGATGATCCACGTTATAAAAACCGTAATAACGATTTACGCAGCCTTCCAGCTTCGAAGTCCCTGCATCCCATAGCTGCTCCGCCAATCGATTCCATTGCTCACCTTCCGCGTCGATAAAAGGTCCCCATAATTCAGCGGACCGTTCTTCTTCATCTACATCGAACCCCAATGCCCCCACAATCTGATCCTGATCATATATGACGGTGAATTTTTGACTGCTCAGTTCGCCATTCTCCGTGAATTCCGTCTGAAGCGTGCTGTAAATCTCGCCTTCCTGTTCACCGCAATATCCGACATGATGATGACGAATCCCATTTAATTTTGCAAGAAAGGAAGATAACTCTCTAAGTTTCATATCAGCTTGCTCTAAAATCATCTGTAAATGTGCTCCTTGTTCATATTCTGCTGGAAGTGTTACAGCTAACGTTCATTGCCAAGCTTTTCGAATATGTTTTGGTCAATTCTACCATATGGTGATGCCCACTGACCAAGTTTTAACAAAAAAATGGGCCTCCCAAGTTCATGGAAAGCCCATCTTGTCATTCGTCAATATGTCAGTGTGGGACTCCCTGTTCGGTCATCCCTTCTCGGAGCGCTCCCCTTTCTGGGAAGCGCGCATCCGTTCACGTTCGCGCTTGAGTTCAGGCTTGAGGTCATCGTGGACGCTGTTCTCCCACATGGATACGCCTGATCGATACGCCGCCCTCCCATTCAAGTGACCCGCTACCGGCCCCGTAATAAATACGAATACAATTCCCAGCAGCAGTTTTGCACTGACATGCTCCAGGTAGAAGGTGAAATACAGAAATGCACCTGCAAGAATCAAGAGGACGCCTAGCGTAGCACTTTTCGTTGCTGCATGAGACCTCATATAAACATCCGGCAGACGAATAAGGCCAAATGCACTCAAGGCACCAAGTAAAGCTCCGAGCAGCACCATCAGCGCGATCAGAAACTCACCGATCTGACTCATCGTTTGTGCGTTCAATGACATCACCCCTCTCGATATATCTGGCAAGCGCAGTTGTTCCGATAAACGTCAGTATCCCGATCAGCAGAATGATATCGAAATAGACAGTTGTCCGGAATAGCATGCACAGAACAGCGATCATGGACAACAGTATAATTCCAATCGTATCCAGCGACATGATCCGGTCGTTCATTGAAGGTCCCTTGATTAATCGGTACAAGCAGCCCAGTATAGCCAGCGACAAAATCACCAGAGAGGCAATCAGGATGCTATGAATCATGTGCGGGTCACCTCCTTGATCGCGCGTTCGAAAGTATCGCGGATCTGATTCGACAGCTCTTCGACATCTTCAATATCCATCGCATGAATATATAGCGTCTGACCATCGCGAGACACTTCCAGGGTAAGCGTTCCTGGCGTCAAGCAGATCAGGCACGATAACACCGTAATCTCCCAGTCGGATTTCAGCTCGGTTGAGTAGGCGAAGATGCCTGGACGAACATTCAGCTTCGGTCTTAGGATCTGTCCAATTACCGTGATGCTCGATTTTAACAGCTCCCTTAGGAACAAGAGCAGCAGCAGCATGATGGACCACAGCTTGCGCAAATAGAAATCGTTCGGCCAGAAGCGTCGCAACAGATAAATCAGCAAGATTCCGATCAGATAGCCGATGATCAATTGCTGGGGGGACCAATTATTGTTCAGGAACATCCAGACAACGGCAATGATGATATTTAACAGAATTTGATGGCCCATATCCACTACTCCTTTAATACAGCATTAATATATAGTGATGGATCGGATAATACGGCGCCTGCTTGAGAGGTGTAGGAGTATATCCACTCCGAACCCACCCCAAGGACAATCACCATAACCGTTAGCCCAATAGCTGCCGCATAAGCTGTCTTGTGAATTCTGACCGGTTTTGATTCTTGGAGTCGAGGTGATTCGCCCCAGAATGCCCCCATAAACACTTTGATCAAGGAATACAATACCGCCAAACTTGATGCCAATGCCAGTCCCGTAAGCACATAATGGCCTCCGCTCAATCCGCCGCGAACGATGAGGACTTTGCCGAGAAAGCCGCTAAGGGGCGGGATGCCGACCAGAGCCAGTGCAACGATAAAGAACATCCATCCCACCAAAGGATGGCGCTTCATCAGCCCGCCCATATCGCTCAGCTTGTTCGCGCCTGCACTGGCGATGATGATACCGCCCAGAATAAAGAGCAGCGCCTTTGCTATCATGTCATGCATCAAGTAGAATACGGCTCCGTTCAAGGAGTCAGAAGATGCCGTCGCTATGCCGAAGGCGATAAAGCCAACGCTAATAATAATGTTATAGTTCAGGATTCGTCCAAGATCCTTATACGCAACCGCGCCCAAACTGCCCAGAATCATCGTTGCCGCAGCCATCCAGCCGATGACGGCGTGGATGCCGCCGGTATCGTGATAGAAGATCAACGTAAAGGTACGGATAATCGCATATAACCCAACCTTCGTGAGCAGCGCGCCGAACAAAGCCGTAACTGCCGCCGGAGGTGCGCTGTAGGAACCGGGCAGCCAGAAGAACAGGAACAAACCCGCCTTCAAGGCAAATACAATCAGGAACAGAAGGCCGATGACCGACAAGATTCCATCCTGCTGAACTTCGGCCACTCGCAGAGACAGATGCGCCATATTCAGCGTTCCGACTGTGCCATATAAATAAGCGACAGCTGCAACAAACAAGGTGGATGAAATAATATTAATCAGCATGTACTTTAAGGTTTCCCTCAGCTGGCGCTTGGTGCCGCCCAGCACGATCAAGGCGTAGGAAGCGATCAGCATAACCTCAAAACAGACAAACAGGTTAAACAAATCCCCTGTTAGGAACGATCCGATCACGCCAGCCAGCAAAAATTGAAAAAAAGCATAGAAGTAATGCTTCTCTCTCTCTTCCCCGATGCTCCGGAAAGAATAGAACAGACAGGCAGCCGCGACAATCAACGTCGTAAGCACCAGCAGTGCCGCAAGCATGTCGGCTACAAATACGATTCCATACGGCGGCTGCCATCCACCCATGTGAAGCGTCTGGATGCCCTCATTGTTTACCTGACTTACAATGAACAACGCCACAAGCAGGTTTACTGCGATACTAACCGCACTGATCCAACGCTGAACACGAACATATTTGGAGCAGAAAATAAGAATAACAGCTGTAACCAGCGGAATAAGGAGAGGAAGAACAATTACATTATTCATCATCCATCCCCCTTAGCTCCTCCATGTTGTCCGTACCCAAGCGTTGATATGCTTTATACGCCAGTACGAAGAAGAACGATGTGACGCCAAAGCTGATGACAATGGATGTCAGAATCAACGCTTGCGGAACAGGGTCAACGTAGGATGAAGCCTTCTCGCCAAGCAGCGGAGCAGCACCGGTCTTCAGCCGCGACATGGTGAGCAGCAGCAGATGAACGCCATGGGTCAACAGTGAAGTACCGAGAATAATCCGCAGCAAGCTTTTGGATAAAATCTGGTATATCCCAACCGCAAAAATAATTCCGATGGCAAGCGACATATAAAGTTCCATGGTCAGTTATCCCTCCCAATCGAATTGATGATGGTCATCGTCACGCCAACGACGGCTAAATAGACGCCGAGGTCGAAGAGAACCGCAGTAGCCAGCTCGGTTTCCCCGAGCAACGGCAGGTTGAAGTAACCGAAGGAATGACTTAAGAACGGTGCGTCAAAAGCAAAGGAGCCGATCCCTGTAAGGAGTGCAATCGCAAGTCCGGTAGCCGTAACCTTTCGAAATTCGAAAGGTACGATCTTCCTGGTCATGTCCATGCCGAAAGCCATCGACAACAGAACCAGTGCGGCTGAAGTCATCAGCCCCCCGATAAATCCTCCGCCCGGCTCATGGTGTCCCGAGTTGAACAGGAACCATGAGAAGGTTACGACGATAAAGATAACCACCTTGGATATGGTGCGCAGAATGACATCATTACTGTTAGGGAGATATGCCCCTTCATAACGATCCCGTTCGCCCAAAATGCCTTCACCCAAATCGATTTTAATCAAGGCATAAATCCCAAGGGATGCTATGCCGAGAACTGTAATTTCAAGCAAGGTATCAAATCCACGGAAGTCCACCAGAATGACGTTGACGATATTTTTACCGCCGGCCAAATGGTAGCTCTCTTTAATGAAGTAATCCGCAATGGAGTCAAAGGTCCTGCCACTGCTCGCAGCCAATGCGATCAAGGTCACGACAGCACCGACGCCTACCGAAATGAGCAAATTTCTCCACTTCAGGCTCATCGGTACCTTCTCCCGCTTCAGCTTCGGAAGATGATAGAAACAGAGCAGGAACAGCATGACCGAAACCGTCTCGACAACCATCTGGGTCAGCGCCAAATCCGGAGCCCGGAACAGAACGAAGAACAAGGTCACCATATAGCCGGCAGCACCGGTTAATATAATCGCCATCAATCGTGTTCGTACGAACGGAAGCACAACGACCGGGATGACCAGACCGAGTATGGCAACGGCCTCATAGAAGGACATCGGTGCGTAGTCCGTCATATCAAATCCAATATGATCGACCAACAGGAGCCCCCCGCCAAGAATGGCTATGAAAAATACAAGGATATAGATCACGTAGTGACGGAGTGAACCTGTCATATAAGTGGAGGTCAGCGATTTGCCGCCTCTTTCGAGGACTCGCAATCCCCCGTCATACAAATTGTTCAATGTGAATCGCTTGAAAAGCGTTGTATTCAAGATACGCGCTCTGCCGTGAAGCTTATACAGAACGGTACCGAGAACAATGATTCCGATGGTCATGAAAATTTCCGTTGTCCACCCATGCCACATCTCGATATGCACGTGGAAACGATCCTCTGCCACGAGCAGCCCCGGATGAATGGCGGCCATCGCCGGTTCAATGAGTGCATGAGACAGCAGGTTCGGAAACAGCCCGAACACGATGGCCAGCGATGCCAGAATAACCGGGGGAATCAGCATCCCGAGCGGTGCTTCATGCGGCTTCTTCTCCAGTTTTTCAGGCTGGAAGCGTCCGGTGAAGGTTTTGAAGACCAGGATCATGCTGTACAGGAACGTAAACACGCTTGCGATCCAGGCAACGACCGGTATCAGCACACCCCAGGTCTCGGCATTCCAGAAATTCATGTGAGGCGCTTGAAGGACCGCCGTAAAGAACATTTCTTTACTCAGGAATCCGTTAAACGGAGGCAGACCGGCCATGGAAAATGCACCAATGACGGCCACGGTGAACGTGATTGGCATGAGCGACATCAGACCTCCGAGTTTCCGCAGATCGCGGGTGCCCGTCTCATGATCGACGATACCGACAACCATAAACAAAGCGCCCTTAAATATCGCATGGTTCATCAAATGAAAGATGGCGGCTGTCGTTGCTTTCGTATAGAGCAGCGTGTCCACACCGCCTCCATAATAAGCTGCGGCAGAGCCAAGACCGAGCAAGCTCATAATCAGCCCCAATTGGCTGATGGTGGAGAATGCCAGCAGTGCTTTTAGATCCGTCTGCTTGATCGCACGGATCGAAGCGTATATCAGCGTGGTCAAGCCCGTAATCGCTATGATCCAGAACCAGGAAGCTTGCCCGGCAAACACCGGGCTAAAACGGGCCACCAGATAGATTCCGGCCTTGACCATCGTAGCGGAGTGCAGATAAGCACTAACTGGAGTCGGTGCTTCCATCGCATCCGGCAGCCAAATATGGAACGGGAACTGCGCGGATTTGGTGAATGCTCCCAGCAGGATCAGAATCATGGCCGGAATAAACAGCGCGTCTCCCGTAATGCTCCCCACATTCGCTACAATCTCCCGCACGCTAAAGGTGCCTGTCATGATAAAAAGGAGAATAAACCCTGCAAACATGGCAAGTCCGCCGAACACGGTAATCAGCATGGATTTTAAAGCTCCGTATCTGGAGCGGTCGCGATGATGCCAGAATGCAATCAGCAGGAATGACGAGATACTTGTCAGTTCCCAGAAGCCGTACAGCACCATCAGGTTATCGGAGAGCACAACACCAAGCATGGCGCCCATGAACAGAAGCAGATAGATGTAAAATCTATGAACGGCTTCCTTGTTCTTGTCCATGTAGAAGATGGAGTACAGTACAACGAGTGAACCAATACCAGATATTAATAGTGCAAAAATTAAACTTAATCCATCCAAATAAACGGTAAAGTTTATTCCCACGCTTGGAATCCATTCCAGGACAGCTTGAAGCTGTTCACCTCCCTGAATGGTTGGGATAAGTCCCAAGAAATAGGCGAACAGGACAACCGGTACCGGCAAAATCACCCATCCGGTGTGAACACGGCCGATGAGCTTGTAAGTCAACATAACCACAAGCGCTACGATAAAAGGTGCCATAACGGCGATGTGCAGCAAAGACAAAGTCTACTCCTCCTATAGTCCGATTTTTCCTTCATTAGTAGTATTTCCCCATTATTTAGGCATAAGTCCAAAAAAACACAAAAAGAGCCCGCTGTTGGCAGGCTCCTCCAGGTAAAACCATATGGTATTTTTTCGAATCACACTGAAAAACAGTATATCTTGAGATCAAAACTTTGTCAAAGGGTATGTTGGAATGAAAAAGGGACAATCAGGAAATCACTGTATATAAAGGAGTGGTTCCCATGTTGATCAAAAAAGCGGTTGTTTGCGCTTTCATCTTTCTCGCTATTTTAGCAGCCGCCATCGTAACAAATACTCGTACACATCCCAGTTATCAGCAGGAAAACACGTCAACCAGGGTTTATCAAACTCAAGAAACCCCTTGGTTCTTACCCCGAGAATACGTAAAAATCATTCGAACATCACCCGAGCCCCTGCCGGATGAGCCTTAATTCACAGGCATGCGGCATTTATCCGTGAAACTGAATTTCATTATTCTCCTTGTTTCGTTTATTTCTTCGAATCACCCACGAAATGATCAGAATGATGGCCAGCACCACGACGATTCCTGCTGCATAATAACCGTACCGGTTAATCAAGGCTCCAATATGATCGACGACCTGATCTCCGACAAACATGCCTAAAGAGAAATAACCGATGGTCCATACAAAGGACGCGGAATACGAATACATCGCAAATCTGCGATACGGCATCCCTTTCATTCCTACCGCATAGGGCGTCACGTTGCGCAAGATGGGCAAAAAAGCGCTAATGCATATGGCGTAATTGCCGTATTGGCGGGTCAACCGTTCGGATACATCAAGAAACTGGCGGATTTTCGACTTTTCCTGGGCGCGGTTTAACAGCTTGCTCGCGGTAAAGCGACTAAGCATGTAACCTACCGTCGATCCCGAGCACACACCAAGAAACGTCATGATAAAAGACGGAAACGGCGTTAAAATCTCGGATGCCGCTAACGCTCCGCCTGTCATTGCCACGACTTCATTAGGCACAGGAAGACCGACCAATCCAAGGCACAATACGACGAATAATGCGTAGTGCCCGATCTGTTCTATAAAATTGAATAGCGTATCCACCCCTGCCCCCCTAATCCGTCCCTAGAATAGTATCAGCTTATATGACAACGTAGTTTTCGCAAACGTGCTGCAGGCGAGGATATGAACTGGACCTGAGACCAGTTTTATTATGGATCATGCCATTAGAGATTTTTAAATGCCGATATAAACGAACCCGGATCATCCTTCACCGTGTACGAATACACTCCTTGCTGGGTGTGCAAGTATAAGAAACCACCGCCGTCTCCCATCGGCCGATACGACAGGTCAAAGACCTGCTTGATGGGGAACTCCCGGTATTTCGTTACGATGCGATCCTCGTACAGGAACATCTCCCGCCCCTGCTCTTCCGTTCGTTGTTCGATACCATCCACGACTCGGTTGATTTTGTAGTACGGCTGCACGGCTACCCAATTCACAAGCTCCCTCCTTGCTGTCTTTACATTTTTATTTGGAAGATTGCACTTCCCCCTTCTTCTTTCTTCGGCTCCTGATTCGTTCCAGCAGCTCCAGCGCCCCGATAAATAGTACGAATACAACGAAGAGCGCAATCGCCCGGCCAGGCTCGATCAGACCGGTAATAGACGCAACGATGCCGGTAATGCCTACAATAATAATACCTATTACGGATAGTTTCCAACCTGTTAACATATGTATGCTCCTAAAGTAAACGTAATTGCCACCCATCAAGATCACAGCTGCATGATCAAAAAACGTTAGATACACACGGAATGTATCATAAAGAAGCCCTCATATTCAAGTTATAATCGATTTTCAATTTCAATTGCCAACCCTCGTTACATTTGCAATAATTTACTCAGGAGAGAATGAATAAGCCCACCTCCAAACACAAAAAAGACAGGGGGAACAAGGTATGAATTCAACAACCTGGATACTGATTATTCTATTCGTTGTGGTGGATGTATGGATTATTTCTTTTTTCGTGAAACGCTCGTTGCGCAAACACAGCAGCCAGTCACTCCCTAATGGCAATAAGCTTCGACGCGGGAAAATACCTGAACTGCCGCCGATCGTCAAGGCAGGAAGCCCGGCGAGTGAGCTTGTCGGCAAATTGGAGGCTGCACTGCCCTACACCTATCAGAGCATGCTGAAGCAACGAGTAATGAGTGAGCATCCGAATCTGTCTGAACAGGAGTATGAATGGAGATGGCAGGAGCTTAAACGGTTCTTCATCATGTGCGCCGTGCTGGATCGTGTCCCCATGTTCAGCAAAGACGTGGATGAAGTATGGCATGAAATGTTGATGTATACATACGAGTACCAACAATTCTCGGAACGCTTTCTTGGAAAAATGCTTCACCACGCTCCAAATACCGGAAGCGAGCATGTGCCTATTCCGAATGAACGTGCGTGGTTTGATACGGTATATGTACAATTATTCGGTTGGCATGAATACAGCGCCAAGCTATGGGGAGCTTTCTTTCGCGTCCCGCTGCCGCGCGAAGAGCTGGAGGTCTACACTTCCCGCCATTTCACCGTGAATCATGGCCAGAAGCGCTTTAATGCCTGGACCTACGAGAAGATGCCTGCAGCGCATACGGCCATCGATGCAATCATTCTGGATCTGCAAGATCGGGTTCGAACTGCCCAGGAGGAGCCGGCGCGTCATGAGAAGCTGGTCGATTTCCGGAATAGCGATGTGCTCCTGGCTGCGGCCGTCTATTTTGCCTGGAACGCACCGGAACAATTTGGTGACCACATGATCCCTGATGAACGCGAGCTTCACAAAAACAGCAGCAGCTCCTCCTGCACCTACGCTTCGGCATGTGGGTCTGGCGGATCGGATTCGGGCGATGGGTCATCAGGCGATGGATCGGGCTCCTCTTGCAGCAGCGGTTCATCCTGCAGCAGCGGGTCCTCTTGCGGGAGTGGCTGTGGCGGCGGCTGCAGCAGCTAAGTTGCAAACTTAACATGAACATGAGCGCCTACTTATTAATGAATAGAACAAAAAGCATGGGCTGAGATTTCAGGCCCATGCTTTTTGTTTGATCTAATGTTCAACCCCCGCCATATACAACTCGGCCTCGTCTTACCTTGATACCGCCAAGCCAGTTGATGTTAAGAGACTTCGTATTTACCCCAAACAAATCCGGATGATCCGACACTTGAAAATGCAAATGAGCTTCGGTTGAGTTACCGGAATTGCCGCATCGACCTATCAGATCGCCTGCTTCGACCTCAGCGCCTTCCTTCACGCATACCGACCCCTTCTTTAAATGTGCATATAGACTATATTCTGAAGTTCCATGATCGATGATGACATAGTTACCGACGGGTTCAGTTTCGTTTGTTATACCCACTGGCTCATTGTCTATGATGTTATTCTCGGTACCCAGCACCTTCCCACGGGCACCAGCAAGAATCTCTTCCCCAAACGCAAAGTAACTCTCATTCTTGTCGGGATCTCCTTTATAAGACATCGCGTTCTCAGTCTTTATGACGTCTATGGCGTACCGCTGGCTTTCCTCTACGTAATGGTAATTATCCACAACATTCTCGCCGCCCCAGAACACATACCATTTTCCGTTAAAAGGAAGTCGGAAAACTGAGTCTGTTTGCTTGGCATCCGATTCAGGAAATCTCTCAATAGGCGATAACATAAGCCCTCCAATCGTCCCCTTTTCATCGATCATCGCTTGAATGCCTTTTTGCCCGCTATCATCCAGCCAGTTTATCATTCGGATCCTGTTGAGCGTGTCGTCCATCGTGATATGGAACGCGTTTACGCCTGCTGTGTATTCCTCTGCCATCGCTTCAAATTGTTCGACCGTTACGAGTAAACGTAAATCCTCTCCAAACAGCTCGTACAGCTTGCGGTATTCCCCATTTAACAAGAATCTCGAAACTTCTACCATATTCAAACCTCCTCATGTATGGCAACCCAATATTATCCATAGTATATCTTACGAAATTAACCTGCATCGAAACAAAAACTTAACATTGGTTAAACTTTCAGCTCCCTTAGGTGCATAGGGTCCATGACGAATACGCCGGGATAACAAAACAAACGATCATTGCATACATCTCTAACCAAAACAAAGAAGCGCCTGAACCCATTCATCGATGGTTCAGGCGCTTCTATATGATATAAATTGGCATATTAATTGTTAGACGAGAGAACCAAACCGGAACGGGTTTGCGGTCCAACCTTACGTATGGAAACCTGGTTCCGCTCGGCCCAACGCGTAAGACTCCGAATCCCTTCACAATTCTTCTCTTCAAATTTAAAGCAGCAATACATCGGATTCATGTTCTTGTCCTTGAGGTTGATTTGGAATGTGGTTTTATGGCATCCGGAAACCTTGATCTCACGAATCTGGTCGGCATGAATTTCTACGCCATTGATGGTAATCGTATCTGAATTCTCCTGAATATTCACTTCCCGTTTCACCAATCGGGCATACCATTCAATCGCTAGTGCCGCAACAACAACGACGTTCACCGCCATCTGCATATAGAATAGGACAGGATAAGAATATTCGGTCAAGGTAGCTACTTGAAACAGAATAATGCTAATAACAAAGGAAAACAAAATAACGTCTTTCATTCTCGTAGAGTAATGGATTGCGTATTTCATCATAATCAGCTCCGTTCATTCTGTAAGGGTTTTCATTTAACTCTTACCCTATTATAACACCATTGTACATAATTTTGACACATATCATTCACATTTTTGTCAAAAAATTATTTGCGTCGTTCCATATCCTATGCTTATCCGATGGGTCGCGTGTCGTTCATGGTCTAACTGAACAGAAAAAGGAGCTATCCATCATATTGGATAACTCCTTGTTGCATAGTCTTACTTAGTTAAAGTGGCATTGCCTTCCTTACGCCGAAACCATTTCATTAGAACGGATACAGTATCTATAAGGGTAATAATCACAATGACGTAAATAAGGCCATCCCTGGATCGATCCCAAATTGATTTAGCAATGTCATATGCTTCATCTCCCGGTGTTATGAGACCCAATTGCATGAGCTGATCCATGAAAGACGGATTCCAGATGGCCATATCGGAGAACACGATGACTGCCACGATAACGGAAGCCACGTTAAACATGACATGAACGACGGCAAGCTGCGGCGTCCACTTTCGTGTAATTAACTTGATGCTATCTTTGAGTATGCTGAAGGCTGTCAGAAACCATATCAACGGGAGATACTTGGCAAATGCAGCTTGTTCAAATACAGGAATAGCAACCAGGGTTTCATTTAATCGATAAACACCGATCAGATCAATAGAAAACGTAAATAATACGAAGAACAGTATGGAAAATATGATGCCGAGCACCGGCTCAATCGGTTTAATCTGCGAGGCAGGATCCGGTATTACGGGTAAATCGGCCGGTTTCCATGCATCTTTGGGGACTTGGCGAGTACCACGGTATTCGATATAGGCAAAAATCACGGTGACCCAAACGAACGCTTGTGTTGCTACACTCAGCAATGAGACGAAGTACTCCAGAAGCTGCTCGGCGGTGGGATCCGAGCGTGTAAAGAAATCAATGATATAGACAATGCCAAGAGCAACGGCTATCGAATACAGAACGATCCTCAGGACGGACCAATAGCTGTCAATCAAACCGGGACCAATAAGATAACGCTCTCTCCCTCTATATCTTGCTGCCATTTCCCCGGGTGGCCCGAGCTCCAGCAGCACCTGTTCTACAGCTTCAGTGCTTGCGATCTCACCACCAGCGCCCCTGTCTTCCAGCATATCTTCGATGAGTCCATGAAGTTCCTTTTCAATATCGGCCCTTTGCGATTCGGGCAGCTTCTGCGTCACCGCATAAATATACCTGTTAATCAGATCCATTACTTGAGTCCCCCTTGTCATCAACAAGTCCCTCCAGACTTGTCATCATATCCTTCCATTCATGATATAGCTGCCGATATATATCCTTACCTGTCTGACTTATGATGTAATATTTTCTCGGACGAGCCTCATTCGTATCCCACTCGCTATCCAGCAAGCCTTGTTTCTCCAACCGCCGCAGCAAGGGATACAGGGTACCCGCTTCCACGCTGATCCCCTTCTCCTGCAGTATGGTCACCAATGAATATCCATACTGAGGTTCCGACAATTGGCTGAGGACACCAAGAATGATGGTTCCTCGCCGAAGCTCCTGAACCAAACTGTGCAGAATATCTTGATCCTCTGACATATCATCAACTCCTGGAAATTATTATACTGTATGCCACACACTAATGTATATAGTCGAATAATAATTATTTAAAATTATTTTTCGATTAATACTTGTTGCAAGGCTCCTGAACCAGACAGCAGGCCACATTAAAGCCTACCCTTTCATGTAAAAAAAGGTTATCCTACGACCGGGACTGTCCCAGGTCATAAGATAACCTTCTTACTTGCTCTCATCTCATTTAACATTTCCAGCGATGTGTTCCGCGTCAATCCTGCCGCTTTTCGAAAAACTATACGATCTCCTGCGCTTCCTTGCCCAGGAGACCCAACATACGAAGACCGTACTGTATACCATCTTGATCAACATCCCGGGTTATATATCTGGCCGCCTGCTTAACGATCTCCGGCGCATTGCCCATAGCCACACCGTGGCCTACATGTGACAGCATCTCCAGATCATTCAGATAGTCACCAAAAGCGATAGTATCCTCGAGATCGATGTGCAGCAGCTGAATTAATTGTTTGATCCCTTCCGCTTTGGATCCGCCCGACGGTAACACATCGATTCCATAAGGACCCCATCGAACGAAATCGAACCGACCTTCGAATCTGTTCACGTAAGCCGCTTCCTCTTCCTCCGTGCAGAATACAATAGCCTGATAAATGTCTCTGCCCAAGTAATATTCGGGATCATATTCCGGGATCGTAAGTTTCAGCTCGCCCCAGCTGGAATCGATATGAACATGCTCGGTTACGTTCATCTTCATGGCTTCACTGCCGGCATAGATGATCGGATGATCAAGCTCCACGGCCTGCTCCGTCAGCTGCTGCAAGGCATCTATCGCCAATGGATTTCCATAGATCGGTTGGCCTTCGTGAACCACATACTGTCCGTTCAAACAAACATAGGAATTGATACCGAGCTCCTCCCGCAGTTCTTCAAAATGATAAGGAGCGCGCCCTGTCGCTATGGCGACGATGTGCCCGGCATCCTTTAACTCTTGTATGGACTCCTTCGTTGTAGCCGGAACCTTTTTTTCATGATCCAGCAGCGTCCCGTCAATATCAAAAAATATGATTTTCCTATTCAATGAAACTCGCCTCTCTTCCGTATATTCTAGCCAGTAACCATATTGTAAATGATGAAAAGCATTTCAGAGCAAGCCACAATTTCAGCAAGGTCGGATCCGGCGCTTCCCGACAATGCATAAAAACCGCGCCGGAGCGCGGTTTTCACGATATCAAAAATCGAAAAAATAAAAATAATTATTTCGCTTCCGAGCGAACCTCATCGAGCATTTTATCATTGAATCCGAACAACCAAGTCAGTACAAACGTTATAGCCATCGCTGTTAAGTTGCACAAAATGTAAAGTGGAAGCTGACTGTTCAAGTATAGGAGCGTACCGGGTATAACGGTAATCGCCATACCCGTAGCCTCAAGCTGGAAGAGGGAAGCCATGAAACCGCCCACGCCACCGCCGATCAGGGCGATAACGAACGGTCTGACGTAACGGAGGTTGACCCCGAAGATCGCCGGTTCCGATATTCCCAGCATGGCCGAGAATGCGGATGGCAGGGATAACGCCTTTAGTTTCTTATTTCTTGTCTTGAGTCCGACAGCCAGACAAGCTGCCCCCTGCGCTGCCATGGCGCTAGTCACGATCGCATTAAACGGATTGCTTCCCGTCTTCTCAAGAAGCTGAATTTCAAGGAAGTTGAAAATATGATGCACGCCGGTGACTACAATGATCTGGTTGAAGAAACCGATCACAAGACCCGCAATGCCAAACGGCAGCTCCAGCAAGAAGGTGGTCACGTTCATGACTACCTCTTCCAGAGAGTGGAACACGGGTCCAATTGCGAACAGACCGAGGATGATCATAACGAGCAGAGTTAAAAATGGCGTAACGATCAAATCAATCGCTTCAGGAATACGCTTTCTCAAAAATCTCTCGAATTTCGCGCCCAGCAGTCCGATGAAGAAGGCTGGCAGGACCGAACCCTGATATCCGACAACCGGAATGAAATCGAAGAGCATGAGCGCTTCGGCCGAACCGTTCGCCACGCTATATGCGTTGGGAAGAGCCGGGTTAACCAGCATCAAACCCAGCACGATACCAAGCACGGGGCTGCCTCCGAACACCCGGAATGCGGACCATGCCACCAATGCCGGCAAGAAAGCAAAAGCCGTATCCGTTAGTACCTGGGTGAAAAGCAGAAAATTAGGCGAGATATCATCAGGCGTCGCTCCAAACCAGGCGAGGACGGTTTCTTGCGTCAATAATCCCCGTAATCCCATGAACAAACCTGTGGCGACTAATATCGGGATAATCGGTACAAAGACGTCACCGAACGTGCGAATCGCCCGCTGAAACGGATTTCCTGATTTTTTCGCCTCGGATTTCAACTCATCCTTGCTTGTGCTCTCCAGCCCAAGCGATTCTACCGCTTCAAAAATCTGATTAACGGTTCCCGTCCCAAAAATAATCTGATATTGGCCGGAGTTGAAAAAAGCGCCTTTGACCTTATCGATATTCTCGACCTTCTTCTGGTCAATCTTCTTCTGATCGTGAACCATAATTCGGAGTCTCGTAGCACAGTGGGCAAAGGAAGCGATGTTCTCCCTGCCACCGATGGCTTCCACTACCTGCTTTGCAATTTTCCGATTATCCGCTGCCATGTTCATTCATCCCCTTCTATATCTTTTACGGCTTGGGCAAGATCCCACTTCGTGACCTTCAAGCCGGTGCTGCCGTTTTTTGCGAAAAATCGAATATGACGGCTGTCCTGCTTTGGAAATATCCGACTCGTAAACACCTCTTCGCCATCATTGACGAACACTTCTGCCGAAGAAATATCCACAAAGAGATGGAATTTGATTGAGTTTACTTTGGCATGCAGCATACAGGTACGTGTCGTTCCGTAATCACTCACAATCGTTGCACCCGATGATGAGCGATCCAGCGTAACCTTTTGCCTGACGGCGTCATACCGGATGACGGTCCGCTCCGTTTCGCCGGCTCGAAATTCAATGCCAACAACGTCCGCTTCGATCGAGTGGAACTCGCATATCATCTCGAATACGGTTCCCTCAACCCCTGCATAACTCTTCACTTCGCCGTAAAGCGTATCCGCTGCTTCCATGGCTGTCGACACACGAAGAAGTTCCAACTCGGGGACGGGGTTCTGAATCAGCTTCCCTTCACGGAAAGTGAGTATACGAGGAAGCGTCAAACAATGCGCCCAGCCATGCGAGTCGGTTGGATAGACGACCTCCGGCAAACCCATCCAGCCTACCATGATGCGCCGGTCTTTCTCATCCAGCATGGTCTGCGGCGCGTAGAAATCAAAACCTCTGTCCAGCTCGTAAAAGGAGCCGTGTTCAAACTCCAGCGACCTCCGATCCAGCGGCTTGCCCGCGATGTAGCCGGATTGGTAAACGTTCCGGAATTCGTCGTCTTGCGGACTGAGCCCCTGCGGCGAGAACAGCAGCACGCCCTGTCCTTCCAGTTCAAAATAATCGGGGCATTCCCACATGTAGCCAAAATGTTCAAGACAGGTTTGGATTTCCCCTTTGCATGTCCAGTCCAGCAAATCCGGTGATTCATATACGACAGCCGTTCCTGTCTGATCGTCCCTTTGGGCGCCGATGACGAACCGGAACAGGTCTTCGTCTTTCCATACCTTCGGATCACGGAAATGCTCGGTATATCCGTCCGGCACACGGTCAATCAGCGGCTTATCGAACTTCGTGATGGCGCCAACACGGTCCATCACGGCCATGCATTGATAAGAATGCCTGTTCCATTCCTCATCCCGGGTATTCCCGGTATACATCAGATACAGTTTGTCGTCTTTCACGATCCCGCTTCCCGAATAGGCGCCGTATGCATCATGCGAGTCCCCGGGCTCAATGGCGATGCCTTTGTTTTGCCAGTGCACCAAGTCCTTGGAGGAGGTATGGTACCAGTATTTCAGGCCGTGAAACGTGCCCAGAGGAAACCATTGATAAAACAAGTGGTATTCCCCGTTATAATAAGAAAATCCGTTGGGGTCATTCAGCAAGCCCATGATGGGCTGTATGTGAAACCTCTGCCTCCATTCGCTTCGTTTCGCTTGCTCCTTCAAGGAGGCAATCTCTTCGGGAGAGGCCTGATCCAGGCGTCGGTATCTCGGTTCTCTGTCCATGTCTCTTCTCCTTGTAAATAGGCTTTCTCAAAAAAAACCAAACTGATCATGCTATGCGTGAACATCAGCCTAACTCATTTATAACGGAACCGGTTCCATTTAGGGTTAAAAATAATGAACTCAGCTCCAATACCAAGCAAAAGCAGTATTGGAACCGGTTCCGTTTTTTTCAGTATAAAATACCTAATTTAGATTGTCAACGCTTTCCCGATGAATCATATCGCAATTCATGACCGTCAGGAAATCCACAGGCTCGTCGTTGACCAGCTTTATGATATGCTGAGCGGCGAGGTGGCCCGCTTGGGAATATCCATATTTAACCGTTGTCAATCCGGGATGAATTACTTCGGTAACGTCGTATCCGCCAAATCCGGTAACGGAGAGTTCGTTGGGGATCTGGATGCCCTTCATATGAGCCGCTTTCATAACGCCTAACGCGATGTTGTCGGTAGCGCAGACCATTGCAGTTGGCAGCGTTCGGTTCAACTCAAAAATGGACAATGCGGTCTTTACACCATCCGACATCTTAAACCCACTCTCATAGAGAACCGCCTCAACCTCGTCATACTCGCTTAACGCCTTCAGAAACCCTTCCTTCCGCTGAACTCCGACAGCAACGTCTTTTTCCGTCACGCCGATATAAGATATATGACGGTGTCCCATGGACAGCACATATCGGCCCATGTCATAACCTGCGGCATAGTCGTTATATATCATGCTGTGGACATCCTTATGCTGTTGTCCGAGCAGGATGACGGGGATGCCGATCTCTTTAATCGCGGCAAGATGCGTTTCCGTCACCTGAGTAGCGAATAAAATAATGCCAGATATTTTTTGTCTGGCGAGATCATACAGCGCTTCAATCTCCCTGGATAAGTCCTGGCTTGCATTAATAATGAGAAGCTGATAACCGTGTTTCCTTAATTCTTCATCCATGCCGGCAACGGTCTGCGATGCTGAGAATGAATCCAGACGCGGCACAATGGTGCCGATCATGCTGGTTTTTTTCGCTTTCAAGCTCTGTGCGAACGAATTCGGAATATAACCGGTTTCCTGAATGACCAGCTCTATCTTACGGCGTGTTGCATTACTGACAGAACCTCCGTTTAAGAAACGGGAGACCGTGCTTTTGGCAACTCCGGCTTTTTTGGCAATATCTGCAATCGTGTTCTTCATTCGGTGCTCCCGGGAGCCGCTTGCGGCGCTGCAACGAACAGATTATCCTCCACAGCTCCTTGCTCCGCAGCACAACTGGAAATGAGTTGTTTGTGCATGAATCTCTCCCCTTCGATTTTGCTTTTTCCTAACTATACCATGACGTCCAGGGATCCGTGAAATGCAGACTCCACCCCGAGCCTTTGATGGGCAATACTTTTCTGCGTTCCAGATTCTAGCGAGGAACGAAGCGATTCAAAGGGGGATTCTCCATGCAAATCCCCTTTCGGGACGCGCAAATGGACCGTGCCTTATCCCGTTATTACATGGTTACTGTTAACCTTGCACGGTTCGCTCAGCCGATTCGACGGTATGCTTCAGCAATGTAGCAATCGTAACGGGGCCAACACCGGCAGGTACTGGTGTAATTGCGGATGCCAACTTCGCGCAGGCATCGTAATCGCAGTCGCCGATATTGCCTGGATTATAGCCGGCATCCAATACGACGGCTCCCGGCTTGATCCAGTCCCCTTGAATGAAATTAGGCTTGCCTACGGCCGCAACCACGATATCTCCCTGGGACACAATCTCCCCAAGGTTCTTCGTTCTCGAGTGGCAGATCGTAACGGTAGCATTGCGATTAAGCAGCATCATCGATACCGGCTTACCCAGAATCGGACTGCGTCCGACCACCACGGCATGCTTCCCTTCGATCGGCAGATCATAATAATCCATAATCGCAATAATCGCAGCAGGCGTACAAGACGGATTATCGGCAAAACCAAACGCATTCTGCGAGAAACCGAGCGTGGTTACTCCATCCACGTCTTTTTTAATGTCAATGGCATCAAAGGCTGCCCGTTCATCGATATGATGCGGTACCGGATGCTGCAGCAGAATACCGTGGACATTCGGATCCTCGTTCAGCTCTTGAATCGCAGCAATCAGCTCCTCGGTCGTTGTCGATGTCTCCAGCACTACTTTCTTGGATATGATGCCAAGCCGCTCGCAAGCATTTCCCTTCATCCGCACATAGGTCGCCGAAGCAGGATCATCGCCAACCAGAATCGTTGCCAGACAAGGCGTTACCCCCTGCAACTTCAATTCCTGTACCTTTACAGCCAGCTTGGCCTTGATATCGTCGGATACCTTTTTTCCATCTAAAATTACGGGTTCCTTACTCATGCTAATCCGCTCCTTCGCCATTGTATTAAAAAACATAAAGAGGCAAGGCGACTTCATCGTCTCCTTACCTCTTGCCCAGGCGTACGGCATATGATCCTATGTGCTCCCTCTTGGTACCCCAAGCTACGCCAGTAACACATAGATAACTTTTTTTAATATACCACGACTTTGGACATCGCGCTACCGGGTATGAAGCCGACCGCTTTAAATCACAATCTCTTTGATTCATTTACGGGAAGCACACATGATTCTGATTAGTCTCTCGGATAATTCACTTCCATAATGTCCATAAAAGGAACCTTCGTTATAACACCATTCTGTTTCATATGTACCTTCCCTGTTCGGGAGTCCATTTGATCGATTTGCCCGCGGACCGCCTCTTCCCTTCCCCAGACCGTCAGCACGATAACCGATTCCTCCTGGTAAGCTTCCGTAAGCTGATTTCCGAGTTCTTCCAGTACAAACTCATCTCTAGTGGGTCTCTTTGGAACCTTTGCTTTTGCCATTACCTTGTCCTCCTGATTGATGTTGCTCATGCGTCAGCATTACATTCTGAAATACGATAAAGCTATCATCGAAACATGAATTGGGAATCTTCTTCCTATTCTTCCTATTATACAACAAATACAAAGCAGGTGCTCTGGACTTGATAGTTATAAGTTCTGGACAGATAAATAGATTGACCACATCATTAAATGATTTTTTAAAATCCGGTCCTTCTGAAGGGCGCTTTCTAAACAGGGTAATAACTTTTCCTGCAATTGAGTTTTTAAATGATGAATTTCCGCATATTCCCCTGCTTCTTTCGTATTCTTCTTTTGAACTTTCCATGACAAAAATCCCCTTAAGTAAACTGTAGCGCTCTTCTTCAGCACTGTCTACGCAAAGGGGATTATATTCTAGATTACCTATAAAGCCCTCAAGTGGCTCCTTATCCATTCGTAATTATTACGATTAATTTCAATCAAAAAAATATAACCTTACAGTGATAGCTCTTCGATGGCCATCCAGGGCAGCGGATTGTTAAACGTCGACCAATCCAGCTGCATTTCCTGATCGCTCAACAGACAATCGTCCAGCTCCTGCTCGATTTGTGACTGTTCCATCCCAATCCCGATCATCACGAGCTCGGTCATCCGATCCCCCCAGACGGCATCCCATTTTCGCTGCACATCCGGCTCACTCTGAATCAGCTCCTGCTGTTCCTGCTCGGTTAAAGCAGCCACCCAATATCCAGCTGGCCCGAACTGAATCGAAGGACCCGCTTGACTTAGACTTGCCGCAACATCCTCAAGCACTGCCAGCCAAGCGATCCCTTTCGCGCGTACGACCTCTTCCGGCCAATAACTCATGAATGCTGCCAGCCGTTCCGGATGAAACGGTCTTCTTCTCCGATAAACAAAAGAGCTGATGCCGTATTCATCCGTTTCCGGTACATGCTCTTCCTTCTGAAGCTCCTGAATCCAGCCGGGGGACTGACTGGCTTTCTCAAAATCGAATAAACCGGTATTCAGAATTTCTGCAGGAGCGACTTGTCCTTTTACAGTGCGTATGATTTTGGCGCTTGGCTGAAGCTTACGAAGGATGCCTTCAACCTTGGCCAATTCGTCTTCGCTTACCAGATCACATTTGTTCAACAGCAGCACATCGCACGTCTCAACCTGGTCGATCAACAGATCCACCACTTCCCGCGTATCCTCTTCGCCCAGCGCTTCCTTCCGATCGAGCAGGCTTTGGCCCGAAGAGAAGTCTTTCCAGAATCGGTTCGCGTCTACAACCGTCACCATGCAATCCAGCCGTGCTAGGTCGGACAGCTGTACACCGGATACCTCATCTGGATAAACAAAGGTCTGCGCAACAGGCACGGGCTCGCTAATACCCGTCGATTCAATCAGGATATAGTCAAAACGGTTTTCTTGTGCCAGCTTCTGAACTTCCTGCACCAAGTCTTCCCGGAGGGTGCAGCAGATGCAGCCATTGGACATTTCGACCAGCTTCTCATCCGTTCGGGACAAGCTCCCTTCCCCTCGAACCAAATCCGCATCAATATTCACTTCGCTCATGTCGTTCACAATGACCGCTACCTTCAATCCATCACGATTATGAAGCACATGATTCAGCACGGTCGTTTTGCCTGATCCGAGGTAACCGCTGAGTACGGTAACTGGAATCTTATTGTTGTTATTCATCTACTGAACTTCCTCCATTCCTTAATCGTAATAATTACGATTTATACGGTATGATATTATATCTCCTTCAGCGAATTGTCAATCCTTCCGTGCAGAAAATGATCCGGCCAGCAAAATAAACCTCCGGCACTTAGGTACCGGAGGTTTATTTCCTCACCATTTAACTTATCTTGGTAGCCCATTTTCTTATGGTCAAGTGTCACTAATCGTTTGTATACATAATATGAATTATCTCAAGACGAAAAGGAGAAATTCGATGAATCAACAAAACTATAACCTTCAAGAAACTCAACAAAGAGAACCTCAGCCTTATCATCATGGTCATGGGCATGGTCATGGGCATGGTCACGGTCATGAGCATCACCCCCATTTTCATCCATATAGTTTTCCATCAGGCCATCATATGATCCATCATCATCACCATCACCACTATCACCATCACTATCAAATGAGGAGAGAAGAAGAGTAGTATTAAAAATTAATAACGAAAAACGCAAGGCGAGAAGATCTACGCCACGGTTGCATGTCGCGTTCATGCAGCCGTGCGTGTCATTCTCGCCTTTTCTATGCTTACATCGTATCACGGTAAAACTGTCATGTGGTGCTCATCATACGGTTAAACTACTCTCGAATTTTGCTCACTTTATTGTCAAATTACGTTCAGTTACTAACCCTTTGAGGAAAGGCAAGATTCATTTCCGAATATTCCTTTACAAGAATATTCTCATCATGGTATATTGTAACCAATCGTTGGTTAATATTCACAAATAAGGAGGGCAAGATATGAGCCAAGAAGTAATTTCGTTCATCGAAAACCTTAGTCTGCCTTGGCAAGTAGACGTCAGTAACAAGCTTCGACTCATGGTCCATGAAGCAATTCCGGAGGTAGAAGAAAAGATTCAGTACAAAAAACCACATTTTCTAAAGAACGGACAATATGCAGCTGTAATTTCACCATCAAAAGATGCAATCGCCTTTATGATCATGAACACAACAAATCTAGAAGTCCCCAAAAATTTCGATGGTCCACCCGAACGAAAATGGCTTAAAATTCGAGAAGATGATACTCCAGACTATGAGCTGCTAGCAGAACTTTTAGTTCAAGCATCGAGTTCGTTGTAATAACAAGATCGGGGGTAAGGTCATATGAAACAGACAACTTTGAACGCACTAGCCGAACCTAACCGATTGCAGATAGTCGAACTATTACGAGACGGTCCCTTAACTGTCAGTCAGGTTGCTGATCGCCTTAAAATCCGGCAGCCGCAGACTTCCAAACATTTAAAGATATTGCATGAAGCAGGATTGGTAGAAGTTCAGGCAGAGGCTAATCGACGGATATATAGACTACGACCTGAACCGCTACAAGAGATGGACGAATGGTTGGAATCGTTCCGCGGTATTTGGGAACAGCGCTTAGATCAACTTGAGGATTATTTAGACAAATTACAAAAGAAAGGGTAGCAGCCGCAACCTTTCATATTAGGAGGAATTCAAATGACCGAGCAAAGCAAAAGTGGCTTACTTCTAACCCGTGTTTTCAATGCCCCTCGAGAACTGGTTTTTAAAGTTTGGACGGATCCAGAACACTTCGGTAAATGGTGGGGTCCTCAAGGGTTTTCACTAGATGTTATTAGAATGGATGTACGTCCAGGTGGTATGTTCTTAGGTTGTCAGAAGTCGCCAGATGGTACCCAAGCCATGTGGGGTAAATTTGTATATCAAGAAGTCATAGTTCCTGAAAAACTGGTATTCATCCAATCATTCTCTGATGAAGAAGGTAACACTATACGTGCACCTTTTAACGCAAGCTGGCCACTTGAAATTATTAATATTATCACACTTGAAGAAGCCGATGGAAAAACAACGCTAACAATGCAGGGTGGCCCTGTCAACGCAACTGCAGAAGAACAAGCAGCATTTGATGAAATGGCTCCAATGGTGAAACAAGGATTTGGCGGTACTTTTGATCAACTCGCTGAATATCTTAAAAGCCAGCAATAATTACATTGACCAAGGAAGCGCGAAAACAGCGGCGGCGAACCTATTTGTTCGCCGCTTTTTAATTCTTCAGAGCTCAGCGTCATCTTGCTCGAAAACCCCCTTAAGTTTAAGGGGGTTTTCCATACTATCAGCGCCTTAATTATTTTTCAACGAATCGTGCTGTCACCAGATCCTGCCGAAAAAACAACAAGTTTCCTTGTAAAAATAACCCGGGCAAATGTATGAATCCGCTGATTACAGCTCGATGCATTTGTGACGACCGCGTTGCCCGGGCATTCGTATACATTTTCGTGAAATTACAGCTTCTGGGCAACTGCTTGTTCCGTTGCCTGTTCATCGTCTTTATCCTCAGGCTTCTCACCGTCTTTCCAGATGACCTGTTCGCCGTAATCTTTTCCCCAATCGTACATCAATTTCAAGATCGGCATAAGACTCTCCCCGTAGGGCGTGAGCGAATATTCGACCCGAGGCGGAACCTCGGGGTAAACTACACGATGGACCAGTTGATCTTCCTCCAATTCTCGGAGCTGATTGGTCAGCATTTTTTGCGTGATATGAGGAATCATTCGATTTAGCTCACCGAAGCGTTTAACGCCCTCTAAACCAAGATGCCATAGGATGATCAGCTTCCATTTGCCGCCGATGACCGCCAGGGTTAACTCTTTATGGCAGTTTATTTCCTTCAGATTGATTCGCTGTTTGACTTCACTTGCCATAATGCATCACCCCTTCTTCCCTACAGTATACAACGGTCGCGGTTATATCAACAAAGTGGAAAATATCACATGACAGCACCCTACTCCAAATTGGCATGCAGGCCAAACATTTGGTCCGAGTGGAGCTCACTCTTCTCCATCAATCTCAGGATGACCGCATCCAGCACGATCAGCATCGTCTGTTCAAATAAAGAGGCCATCGGTTGAACAGTGACGAGTGTATCTTGATTCTGATCCTTGGTGCTTCCGGGGAGCTGAACGATCGCATCGGAAAGCACTCCGATACGCGATTCGGGCTTCACCGTTACGACTGCTATGGCTGATCCGATATCCTTGGCTTTCTGAGCCATCGCCACCAAGCTCTGCGTTTCGCCGGAGCCTGAACCGATAAATAGTAAATCCCGCGCGCCGATGGCCGGGGTTACCGTATCGCCGACGATATGCACCTTATATCCCATCTGCATTAACCGCATCGCAAATGCTCGGATCATCAGACCGGATCTGCCGCCCCCTGCCAAGAAAATAGCATCGGATTGCTCGATCCGTTCAATTAATTCCTCGACCTGGACAGCATCAACCTGCTGTATGGATACCGCGATTTCCTTGGCAACGACGGCTGCTTGTTGAAATATCTTTTGACTCATTCTGATTTAAGCCTGCTTCACAAGTTGGTTCATTTGAGCCGCTGCAACCTTCTTGTCCGTTTGGCTTGTAATTCCGCCGCCGACGATGACGAGATCGGGATTCGCCTGGATCACCTCAGGGAGCGTCTCGATTTTGATTCCTCCCGCAACGGCAGTCTTCGCATGTTTAACGACACGTTTGATCGCAGCCAATTCCTCGAATGAGTTTTTACCTTCCGCCTGGTGATCGTAGCCGGAATGCACGCAAATGTAATCGACGCCGAAAGCATCAATCTCCCGTGCTCTTCCTTCAATGTCCTTTACGTTGATCATATCCACCATGACCTGCTTGCCTTGCTTGAGGGCTTCCGCCACCGCGCCTCTGATCGTGGAATCGTCGGATACGCCAAGCACCGTAATGATATCCGCGCCCGCTTCGGATGCCTTCATGACCTCATAACCGCCCGCATCCATAATTTTTAGATCGGCCAGCACGCGCAGATGCGGGAAAGCCTCTTTAATCGCTTTTACGGCATGAAGCCCTTCGTTAATGACAACCGGCGTGCCGATCTCCACGATATCGATAAACTCGGCGACTTCAGCCACCACTTGTTTTGCTTCCGGAATATTCACCAAATCCAATGCCAATTGAAGTTCCATATTGTCAATCTCTCCTTATGAGTGTATTGGTTAATAACTACACAATTATTGTAGAGTAGACAGTTTACTTTACGGAAGTACGTACTTATAAGTGAGATACTTACGTGGAAGTAAGTAATATGGAGGGACAAGGGTTAGTTGCTTCATTTTTTTCTGTTATGCATGCTGTCTCAATGCGGCTGGTAAAAAACAATTAAGCCTGTTTGTTCACTTTCGACTGACATCCGGCTGTGGTTTAATATAATTGTCAGGCCGGACAAAATGATCGGAAAGGAGGCTGAACGAATTGATTCAGAATATGGAGGTGGCATCCGCATAAGCGGGTGTCACGTTTAGGGGAGCCCTATATAGGGCTCCCCTTCATTTGAAAATTGGAGGAAACGCGATGTCATATTTAGGTCAACCAGCCGTTATCGTCGTCACTGGCGTCATGGCCTCTGGTAAGTCGACGGTAGCCCAGCTGCTAGCGGAGAAGTTTGAACGCGGGGTCCATTTGCGAGGGGACTCGTTTCGGAAAATGATAGTCAGGGGCAGAGAAGAAATGCTTCCGGATGCTTCGCTAGAGGCGGAGAGGCAGCTCGCATTACGGTATCAGCTATCCGCCTCCGTTGCCAGAACCTATGCTGAAGCCGGTTTTCATGTCGTTCTGCAGGACGTCATTCTCGGCCCGGCGCTGCACCAAATAACCGAAATGCTAAACGGCCTTCCTGTTTTCGTCGTTGTGTTAAACCCATCCGAGAATGCTATTAGCGCACGAGAGCAGATACGTGACAAAAAAGGCTACGGGGTATGGACCATCCATGAGTTGAACCGGCGGTTAACCGACGAAACGCCAAGGATCGGCCTGTGGCTGGATACCTCCGATTTATCTCCTGAAGAAACGGTTGAAGAGATTTGGAAGCGGATGTGGGACGAGGGGCAGATCCGTTAAAATAAACCCGGTATCATTCATGACAAGGCTTCCTGGTAAAAAACAATTAAGCCTGTTTATTCACTTCATTCCCGGCGCCAGCCATGGTTTAATATAGATGTCCGGCTGGACCAAATGATCGGAAAGGAGGCTGAACGAATTGATTCAGAATATGGAGGTGGCGTCTGCGTAAGCGGATGTCACGTTTAGGGGAGCCCCATATAGGGCTCCCCTTCATTTCATCTTACTCGTAAATCACGGCTTTGATCTCGTCGCTATCGATATTGTTTTTGTCGTACCAGTAGAATCCCGTATCGATCTGCGGTTCAACCTTCTCCCCTTTGATGGCCGCCACAGCGGCTTTTACCGTCTCGTATCCGATGCCGACCGGATTTTGCGTGATGGCTCCCGCCATTGTCCCGTTCTTGATTGCGTCAATCTGTGCTTTTCCGGAATCGAATCCGACCACGATGATCTGACCTTCCTTTTTCATCTCCGTTACTGCGTTAATGACGCCAACCGCAGAACCTTCATTCGCCCCGAATATCCCTTTCAAATCCGAATGCGCCTGCATCATCGCCTTGGCCAGGTCTGTTGATTTCAGGTGATCCCCGCCTCCATACTGGATGTCAACGATTTCGATATTCGGGTACTTCTCTTCGATCTGCTTCTTAAAGCCGTCGCGGCGGCTAACCCCCGTTACGCTGGTCTGGTCATGGACCACCATCGCGATTTTGCCTTCATTTCCGATGAGCTCCGCCATTTTGTCTGCCGCAAGCGCGGATGCAGCCATATTGTCCGTCGATGCCGTCGTGACCGGAATGTCGCTTTCCACGCCCGAATCGAAGGCGATGACAGGGATGTTGTTTTCCTGGGCTTTTTTCAGATAAGGTATGGAGGCCTGGCTATCCAATGCGGCAAAGCCGATCGCGCTTGGTTTCTTGTCGAGTGCTGCCTGCAGCATTTCGATCTGCTTATCCACCTGGGATTCCGTCTCCGGTCCTTCAAAGGTAATCTTTACGCCAAGCTCTTCCCCTGCCTGCTCGGCACCCGCTTTTACAGCCTGCCAGAACTGGTGCTGAAAACCTTTGGAAATGATCGGAATGTAGATTTCCCCTTCGGCTGCCGAACCGGAGCCGGATCCGCCCTCGCTTGGACTGTCGGTTCCAGCAGCGTTCTTGCCGGATGAACCGCAGGCCGCCAGCATACTTGCAGTCAGCATGAGAATCAGAGCCAATACGGATAGCTTTTTCATAATCTTCATCTCCCCTTGTTTATCAAAATAGTACATCTATAGAACTTCCATTCAAGGAAGCTTCTAACCCGTTAACATTCGGCTAACTTAGCGCGGAACGCAGCTCTAACAAAGGCCCTACGCTTTGCGTCTGCGCAAAATATCCGCATACACCGCTAGTATGATAACGAACCCTACGACAACGGTTTGCCACTCCTGCGGCACGGACAGAATGCGTAATCCATTCGTCAGCACACTCATGATCAAAGCGCCGATCACCGTACCGATGATGGTCCCCTTCCCTCCGCTGAGCGAAGTTCCCCCGATCACGACCGCCGCAATGGCTTCCAGCTCATACCCGGCACCCAGGGCCGGATTGGCCGAATTCAGCCTCGATGCCATCATGACACCGGCCAAGCCGGTAAAGGCGCCGGTTAGGGTGTAAATGACGATTTTCCAGAAGCCCACATGGACGCCGGACAATCGGGTCGCTTCTTCATTGCTGCCCAGTGCAAAGTTATATCGGCCGATGATGGTCTTCGATAAGATGAGGTAACCTACAACCGCCGCAATGAAGAAAATAACGACCGCATTCGGAATATCGAGACCCGGTATCAACCAGCCCAGCACACTGCCTTGGGACACCTCGGCAAAGCTTTCCGCGTCGTTGAAATAGACCGGCTTGGCTCCGGAGATAATCAGGGCCAGTCCTTTGGCGATCATCATCATCGCCAGCGTTGCGATAAAAGGCGGGATCTTCATCTTCGCCACCGCCGTTCCGGACAGAAGCCCGCACAGCGCGCCCGTCAAGATGCCGCCAAGGATGCCGACAGGAACCGGTAATCCCCAGAAGGTGATGCATACGCCGGTCATAACACCGCTCAGCGTCATGACCGTCCCGACGGACAGATCAATGCCGCCGGTAATGATGACAAAGGTAGATCCCAAAGCCAGCACGCCGATCACCGCGGTCGAGAGAAGAATGCCCACGATATTGGAGAACTGAAAGAAATTGCTGGATGAGAACGTAAAGAATAGAATGAGAACGACCAGGCTGGCTAGAGCCAGCACTTGCTGCAGCGCACCCGATTTGATTTGAATGTTCATCTGCTTATTCCTCCTGACGTGTATGGATAACGGCTTACATTCTCGCTGTAGCCAGATGCATAATGCTTTCTTGGGTCGCCTCTTCATGTTCCAGCTCGCCTGTAATCCGGCCTTCACACATCACGAGAATCCGATGACTCATTCGAAGGATTTCAGGCAGCTCCGACGAGATCATGATGATTGATTTGCCCTGTGCCGTTAGATCGTTCAGCAAACGGTAGATTTCGCTCTTGGCCCCTACATCGATCCCGCGGGTCGGTTCGTCGAAGATCAGAATGTCGCAATCGCGGGTCAGCCATTTGCCGATGACGACTTTCTGCTGATTGCCGCCGGAGAGGTACTTTACTTCCTGGTCCACATGTGGTGTTTTGACCTTCAATCGCGACACTATTTCCTCTGCCTGCTCGCGAATCCTGGCCGTACTCATCCAGCCCCCGGGACGCACGAAGTTACCGTATGACGCGATAGCCACATTGCTCTTCACATCCAGATCGACAACGCATCCATAGCGCTTACGATCCTCGGATAGATAGCCGATCCCTTGCCGCACCGCATCGTGGGGGCCCTTGATCGTTATCTTGCGGCCATGAACGTGGATCTCGCCGGATTGAATGCGGTCGGCACCGAAGATCGCCCGGGCAAGCTCGGTCCGCCCCGCGCCAACCAGCCCTGCAATGCCAAGGATTTCTCCCTTTTTCAGAGTGAAGTTAATGTCCTTCAAAGTTCGACCTTGATTCAGTCCTTTAACCTCCAATACCGTCTCACGTTCACCTGCGCTCCTCTCCGGCTTCGAGGTCTCGTAGATTTGCCGGCCAACCATCTTGGAAATAATGTCCTGGGTGGTAACTTCAGCTGTGGATACCGTATCGATGTACTGCCCGTCACGCATGACCGTAATGCGATCCGTAATTCGCTTGATCTCATCCATCCGATGGGAAATGTAAACGATTCCAACTCCGCCTTCTCGAAGCTGACGAATGATGCGAAACAAATCCTCAATCTCGGTTTCGCTTAAAGCCGCAGTAGGCTCATCCATGACCAGCACGTCGGCGCTATAAGACAATGCCTTGGCAATCTCCACCATCTGCTGCTTGGCAACCGTTAGTTCCGAAACCTTGATGGATGGGTCCATGTCCAGTCCCATCCGCTCGAACAGTTCCTTCACTTGTCGGTTTAGCGCCTGCTCATCCAGAAACAATCGGAGCTTTCGTCGCGGCTCCCGCCCGATGAATATATTCTGAGCAACTGTCAGATCGGGCGCCAAGTTCAATTCCTGATGGATCATGCTGATCCCCGCGTCTTGTGCCGCTTTCGGATTCGTTAAATCCACGGGCTGCCCCTTGTACGTGATCGTTCCTGCATCCTTCTGGTATACGCCGGTCAGGATTTTCATCATGGTTGATTTGCCAGCACCGTTCTCACCCATAAGCGCATGAACCTCACCGCGCAGCAGTTCAAATCGGCAGTTATTTAATGCAAGCACGCCCGGAAATCCCTTCGTGATTCCTTCCATCTGTATCAATACTTCGCTCAAAACCCCTCACCTCTCAAGCTGGCACCTTTTATGAATCATTGTACAAATCGTTCCCCTTGCGGAGGAATGGAATATTCTCTGATCGATGTTGAATAATCTATGATCTGTTAACAGGACCCCATAAAGGAAGAAGCTACTCTTCCACAAAGGGAAAGAGCAGCTTCTGGTTCTCCTCGGTATACATATTGTCTTTGTTGATGACTACGGAATCGGTGTACACGTTGCGTGACACCTTGTCTCCTTCGATGATGGATACGGCTGTTTTGATGCCTAAATAGCCGATGTTGAAGGGTTTCTGAACGATCGTGGCTTGCAGGACTCCCTCTTCGAGCAGCTTGACTTCCTTCACCGAGCTGTCGAATCCGACCAGCTTGACCTTGCCCCCCAGCCCCAGTTCTCGAATCGCTCTGCCTGCCCCCACCGTAGAAGGCTCATTCAGTCCCACGATTCCATTCAGGTCAGGCCTCTCCAGCAGCAGCTTCTTCGTGATTTCATAGGCTCTCTCCTCCTTGCCTTCGCTATAGTAAGTGCCCACAATTTCCGTGCCGCTGCGCGACTCCAAAATACTTCGGACCCCTTGTTCCCTCTCGATCTGCGTCGAGGTCCCCTGTACGAAACTGACGATAGCAACCTTGGCATCTGCCGGGAGTAATGAAGAGAGCTCTTTGCCTGCCTTCTGTCCAGCATTCACATTGTCGGTCGCGATCAAGCTCTGCGCATAATCACCATTAACGGCGGAATCAATCATAATTAGCGGGATGTCAGCCTTACGAATGGACTCTGCTACGGGAACAAGGCGGTTATAATCTCCAGCGGCCATGACAATCGCATCCGGCTTCTGTTTGATGGCTTCCTCCAGCAATTGGATCTGCAAGTCCACTTCGATTTCCTGGGTGGGTCCTACCACCGAGACATCCACACCGAATTCACGAGAAGCCGTGTTCACCCCTTCAATCAGTACCCGCCAGAATTCAATTTCATCCAGTGCTTTAACACCCACGATGATCTTCTTGGCACCAGGCTCTGCCTTGGACCATTGAAAGGCGACATAACCCAGGATTAGCACCGAAATCAGCAGCAGTAAAATATATCGCAGTCTCATGTACGACTTCATGGCACATCCCCCTCCAAGCTCCGCCATTCCTCCGGATGAACAGCTGGAATGAGCACCTTTACGCATGTCCCCGATCCGGGCTCGCTCGTATAGCTAAGGCCATATTCCGCTCCAAAATATAACTGAATCCGCTGGTGGACGTTCGCAATCCCAACGCTGTTTCTCGCTGGGTTGCCTTCTTTGGACGTTAGCAGAGTCTCAACCTTGGACTGATCCATGCCGATGCCGTCATCCCTGACTTGAAACTCGATCCGGTTATGTTGAAACTTCCCTGTAATCGTGACCGTTCCCGGACCTTCCTTGTTCTTGATGCCATGATAAATGGCATTCTCCACCAGCGGCTGCAGCAGCACCTTCAATGTCAGATACGGGTAAAGTTCGCGATCGATAGCCAGGGCAAAACGGATTTTGTCCTGGTATCGCATTTGTTGTATTTTTAAATAATTCGTTATATGTTCCACCTCGGTAGCAATCGGTATCATCTCCCTCCCTTTGCTGAGCGAAGCTCGAAACAACCTTGCTAAAGCCGATGTCATCAGAATCACCTCATCATGCTTCTTGCTTTCGGCCATCCATATGATGGAATCCAGCGTATTATAGAGAAAATGGGGATTGATTTGGGCTTGCAGGGCATTCAGCTCGCTTTTCCTCTTAATTTCCTGCTCTACCACGATCTGATCCATCAATTCCTTAACCTTCAGCACCATCACGTTGAAGCTGCGGGCCAGGCCGGAGATTTCCCTGGAATGCCCCACGGGAACCCGGATATCGAAATTCCCCTTCTCCACTTCCATCATTTTCTCTTGGAGTTTCTTGATGGGACGCGTCAGGTTCCGGGAGATGACAACGGAAAACAGCACGCCCACGCCAAGACATAACAACCCCGCTATAGCAAAAGAAAGCTGCATTTGCTTCTTATTGTCCACCAGCTCATTCTCATAAAAAACGCCAACGATTTTCCAGCCGAAATCCGTATCCTTGATGCTGTATATCCGGCTTGCCCCGCCCTCCTTCACGACAAATCCCCCTTGCTTGTCCGAAATTACCCGCTCTAATCTCTCCGTCTTCAAATTGCTGTAGAGCAGCTGCTGCTGCGGGTGATACACAATCCGGCCTTGACGGTCAATCACAAACACGTAACCCCGGTTCCCCAGATCCAGCTTGCTGAGCATATCGTTAATCACCTTGAAGTTGAGATCGATCAACAGAATGCCCAGCCCATTCGAAGGATTCACGCCGCTGAGCTCGCGGCTCAGTGATACGACCCAGCGGTACTCTCCCTTGATGACCGGCTGTACATGGGACGAGGAGATCACTGTCTGTCCCTTGTTTTCCTTCGCCTGCCGATACCAGGGCTGCTCCGATAACGCAATATAGGGATTCAGTTCGGCGTCCGCCCGATCGGAGATAAAGGTGTCGCCGGCTCCAAAAATATTAATCGACGCAATATCTTTGCGCGAAACCCGAATCGAGTGGAAATATTCCGATATCTTCGCTTTCAATATAGCCAGTTCCGCAGGCTGCAGTTCATCGGCCGAGGCCAGATATTCTCTGACGTTCGGATTGTTCATCGCTGCGAGCGAGATGTCCTTCATGCCCGTAATGTAGGTTTGGATATTCGCATTCACTTGATTGATCAGCTCGGAGGTATAACTCTCCGCCGTTTCGCGAACAGCCGATTCGGACAGCCGATAGGAGATGAAGATCAGCAGCAGCGCCGTAAACAGCACTAACATCACGAAGGAGCTGGCGATGCGGGATTGAATGGTTTTGATTCGCTGCGGTGCCTTCATGGCCATACCTCGTCTGACGCCATTTTATTTCGGTACTCGGTCGGGGTATCTCCGGTATGTTTCTTAAACAGCACGCTAAAATATTGTGGATCCTGATAACCGGTCTTTGCCGCAATTTCATAGGTTTTCATCGAGGAATGCTTCAGCAGTTCCTTTGCTTTTTCCATACGGACTTCCGTTACGTATTCAACGAAGGTTCTCCCGGTATGCGTTTTGAACAGAGCGCTGAAGTAACTCGTGCTCATGAAGATCCGGCTGCACACGGTCTTAATCGATAACTCCGGATCCTCGTAATGTCGCTGGATGAAATCGACCGCCTCCAGCATCTGGGAGCGGGTCAAGTCCTTTCTCGTCTTGGCAACGTCCCTTAGCGCCTGCTCGCACACCTCGTTTAACCAACCCTCGATCTCATCCAAGGACCGAAAAGAATGTAGATCGGATAGCAGACTTTTCTCTTTGCCGATCAACTCGTTCTCATTGCAGCCGATTTCCATCAAAGTTTGAAGAACCGCAAGCATCACTCGTACGATCCGAACATAACAGAGCTCGATTGAAATTGAAGCGCTTCCAAGTTCGCTGATCAACCGCCGGATGCACGTCTTTACTTCGGAGTCCGTACCAGCCCGGATCGCGGAGATTAGCGCTGACTCGGTTTCGATCCCATCCAGGAGAGGAGCGTCCCCCCGCTTTTCAAGATCCGTGATATGGACCACCTGATCGCGGCCGATCAGGAGCCGGTATTCCAATGCAGCCTCCGAAGCCCTGCAGGAATAACGGATGTCCTGAAGCTCACGGCAAATCGTTCCGATGCCCAGCGTGACCGTGAATTTCATGAACTGTTTCGTAGATCCGCGAATTCCCTCCGCCAGCTCCTGCGCCCGAGCGTGCAGCTCCTCCTCGCCGAAGCCCGACAGAATGGCCATAACCTTGTTCTCCTTGTACCGAAAAACGGCTGCACCGGGCTCACCCGCCAATAATTCCTGCATGATATTGTATAAGGCAAAAGCATACAGCTCATTATCGACGTGCTCTTCATCCGAACGAAGCTCATCCCTATCCGCTGCTATTGCGATATAAAGCGGCCCCGGAAGCGGAATATCAAAGTAAATCAGCTTGCTCTCGATCTCGGATCGCTTCATCGGCGATGACGCCAGTCGTTCGAGAAATCGTTCCTTAAGCAAGACCAAGCTCTCATTCAACTGATATTTGAGCCTCTTCAAGTGCTCCGTACGTCCGTGTTCCTCATCCATCTCCAGCTTGAGTTTATCAAGCATCTCCCTTAATTCCGCCGAGGTAACCGGTTTCATAATAAAATCCGTGACCTGCAGCTTCACCGCCTGCTGGGCATATTCGAAATCGTCAAACCCGGTCAGAATGATGATCTTCGTCTTAGGAAAACGTTCTGTAATATGGCGGGACAATTCCAGGCCATCCATGTACGGCATGTTGATGTCCGTTAACACCACATCAGGTGGTTGGCGGGTGACAGTCTCCAATGCATCCCTGCCGTTCTCGCAAACTCCGATGCATTCAAAGCCATGGTCCGCCCACTGAATCTGGTTTCGAATCCCTTCCCTTACAATCGGTTCGTCGTCCACAATAAGAATCGTATACAATCAAAGCTTCCCCCGTTCATAAGCAAATCCCATTTGCTTAGGTTCTATCGTGTTACGAGGTGAATATACAGGAAAAGCCCTTTGGCAAGCAACTGCCAAAGGGCTCCATGACTTCATATTTATTTGCGGGTGTTCATCCATGTAATGAAATTGTTCACCACAATATCGAGGAAACCGATGGTTGGCTCATGGATTAACTTGCCAGCCTCATCCATCTTCTCGTGTACCGCGCCGATGTATACTTCATTGTTCGGAAGCAGCGGCGAAGTAATGCCGACAGAAAACAGAATATCCCGGAGATGCTCTTGAGCGCGAACCGTTCCAAGCTGTCCCATCGACGCCCCCATAATCCATGAAGGCTTCCCGTTCATGACCTTATCAACGCGCGATAACCAATCGAGCGCGTTCTTGAGCACGCCCGGTATGGAGTAATTATACTCCGGTGTGATCCACAATACCGCATCGGCGGCAGCAATCCGCTCTTTGAAATCCTTAACAACCGCAGGAGGATCCAGCTCAATGTCTTGATCATAAAACGGAAGATCTCGAAGCCCCAAGATTTCAAACGCAATCTGATCCGAGTAGCGCTGCTTCAAATATTCCGCCAGTTTCATATTGTACGACTCTTTTCTAATGCTTCCTACAACGATTGCGACTTTCATGATACCCTCCAGTTCTATGCCTTCTAAGCATATTTCAATCTATTTTTAACAACTAATTTTTAGCCTAACACCATATTTTACCAATGTCAAAATATCCTTTGTCCTACTTCATCAACGAGAGCAGTTTACATACGCCGCGTTCCATATCTGCTCTTCTCTCTGGCGGCACGTACCGCATCAAGGACAGTGCGGCATATGGCACCTTGATTGCATGCGGATCTTCATACAGCCCGCTCCAATAGGCCGAATCCGTAATCGAAGCTTCCTCTGCAGCCTCAACTCTCTGATTCGATAGCGCTTGTGGCTTTAAACGGTTGAGTTTTATTTGCAGCCTGTGATTGTTTTGACCAAGCTTAGCAAGCTGGGCATAACCGAGCCGTTCCAGCTCAATCAATGCGTGGGCGTGGGTAATGCCATGCTCAAGCTCACCTGCAAAAAAGTAGTACTTCCCTTCAACGTGTTGATCCGGCAGCACATGATCCAACTCGGATAAAGCACGAATGGCCAGATCGGATGCATTCCGGTACGGCGGTATTTCCGAGAGTGAGATCTCCGATCGATCCAGCTTCCTATAATCATCAATTCCGTAATACCTGGCAAGCTTGTGTTCAACTGCTGCATCTTCCATCAGCTTAAGTAAACCTCGCACGATTGACGGCGTCAGTAAGTCCGGACGCTCACGCAATGCTTTCAGTCCCAAGACGGCCAGGGTTACCCCGTGTCCGGAGGTACTCAGATTCGTCAGGTTAGGCAGCAGTCCTTCAATAAATCGATTCATTAATTCAGGCTGTGCAGGTTCGGGAGGATAGGGTTCGAACCAATCTTCATGCTGACTGCGCAAGTGCAAGCAATTGGAAGCCAACCCCTGCAGTACATCTTGCGGCAGATCAAACTCCTTCTGCATGTAATAAGCCGCCAAATACGCTCCGCCAACATGTCCTTCAAACCAGCCAATCTCGCCGCCGCGGCTCAAGGCTGTAAGACCATCCTCCAAATACCGGTCACTAATGACCGAATTCACCTCCTTCCCTTCAATTGCACTTGGCAGATTCAGCCTGACTGCAATGTCTTTAGGAAAGCTTGTGATCTTTAGTCGGATGCTGTAACCATACATTCTAAAATGCAAACCATCCTCGGTATCCGAAACCATCATCCGCCGATCCAGAGTGGATCGAACCCGGTCCAGAAACCGTTCGTTGGTTACTCCATAAGTTATCTCCAGGGATGGTGCCAGCGCATACATCGAAATCGGAATCCATTTGCGCTTTGTTGATACAACAACAGCATGGGCTGTTCCTCCAATGACAAAAGCGAATTGCTCCGACTCCTTGGCGATCGTTAAACCGAGCGTCTTCTGCATCCATAATCTTGCGGCTATCGGATCCTCCACAGGTAATCCCACCTCCCGCAAATACAGGACGCCATAGGTGCCGTTCGGCGCCAGTACCCCTTCCTTCAGATCATCGTGCGCGATAAACTCAAGCAAGTTTCCATCGCCATCCTTGAAGTACACATTCACGCCGGAATCAAACCGCTCAACCACTTCACCATCAGGCCATTTCAATAAAGGCATCTGCTCTGCGAGCTTCTGGATCATGGATTCAAACTGGGAATAAGGCACTTCAAACGCGATATGGGCAGGAGCTATAGATTCATACGCTTCTTCAAATGCGAGTGTGAAATCCGGTGTAGGCTGGAATACGATCTCAACCTCGCTTTCGCTTGCAATCGGGAAATGAAGTAGTCCGTTGTAAAATTGTTTCACACCCTGAATGGAGACCGTTTTTAATTTCAATCCGGCAAAATGAGTGATCATGAGGGCTCAACCTCCTCTTTACCGCTGACCTTCTTTACCAGCTCCATAAAGATGGATAGCGCCTCTTTAGCCCGATAATCCAGCACAATCGTGCCTTCTGCCGCTTCGGATTCGTAAATGGTCCGCTGAGAACCACCAATGGAAATCCATTCCGGACTATTAATCCCGTGCAAATTGCGTATGGTAGCCTGCATTTGCTGCAGTGAACTCACACCGACCGCCCCTCCCGCCGAGCTTACCGATAGAACCGGTTTACCTGAGAAATGCATCTGTCCCAAATGATCCAAAGCGTTCTTCAGGACTCCGCTCATCCCTCCGTGGTACTCTGGTGTCGTCAAAATAATGCCATCCGCCTCCATTAACAGACGCTGCAGCTCGCGCACGCCAGCATGGCGATTGAATATCTCGTCTGGTGAATAGAACGGGAGTGGTGTTTCATACAGGTTAAACAGCTTCACTTCCACGAACAACGTATTCATTTGCGCTTCCAAGGCTTTGGCCAGAACGGTACTTGTTGCTTCCTTGCGATTACTGCCAGCTATAATCACGATCTTCATGGTACTGCCTCCCTTGTTGGTATTGAATGTTTTGTTAAGTCCATTGTAGAGGAGGCAAGCCATGGAAATCGTCAACATTTGGAGTGATTTTACGAGCAAAAGCTCTCCTGCCTTCGGCTGAGAGCTTCTACAACTATAGTCTTAGATATGATCGTTATGTACGCCAAATACAGCAATCCTCATACGATTCCATGCTTGAGCGCATAAATGGCCGCCTGTGTCCGGTCGGCAACCCCCAGCTTATCGAGCAGATGACTGACATGGGTTTTAACCGTCTTCTCGGTGATGTAAAGCGCTTCGCTGATTTCCCTGTTGTTCATGCCCGATGCAATCAGCTGCAGTACCTCCTGCTCCCGGCGGGTAAGTTTATCCAACTGCGCTGCCTCTTCCTGATGGCCGGACAAGCTGGTCTCATCTGCTCCCGCTGGCGATGTAACATGCGTCATGAGCAGGCCTGCCGCATCCGGATGCAGTTCAACTTGGCCTTCATACACGCGCCTGATCGCAGCCACCAGATCCTCAGGCTCAATATCTTTAAGAAGATAGCCGCGTGCGCCTGCCCGAATGGCGGGCAAAACATGGTCATAATCGATAAACGAGGTCAGCACGATGACTTTAATGTGAGGCTGTTCTTTTTTTAACCGTGCGGTCGTATCGATTCCATTGAGGATTGGCATATTCAGATCCATTAATACGACATCGGGATTTAGATGTTTGGCCGTTTCCAGCGTCTCCTCGCCATTCGCGGCTTCGCCAACCATCTCGATATCCGGCTGCGTAGCCAGAAAAACCTGCAATCCCCGGCGTACCATGGCATGATCGTCAGCGATCAACAATCGGATCATCCGTTATCCCCCCCCTTCTCTGTTGATCTACCCCTTAAGGGCAGCGAAACCTCAATGATGGTTCCCTCTCTGTACACACTGTATAGACGGAATTGTCCTCCGAGCGATTCGGCCCGTTCCCGCATGCTCGACAACCCAATTGAATGCCGCGTCAGCTCGTTCAATCGTTGCTTGGTAATCCCGCGGCCATGATCTTCGATCCGAAGTTCAACTTCATTTTCCTGTAGAGTTAATACGACCGTTACTTCCTTCGTATCCGCATGCTTGCTTACATTGTTCAGCGCCTCTTGACCGATCCTCCACAAGGCTTCTTCCACGATCCGGGGCAGGTCCTGTATCCCGCTGATATGTGAACTTACATGAAGCTTCAATCGTTCGCCGTATTGTTTAAGGCCTGTCATAAGCCCTTCCTCAAGTCCGGGTGGGCGAAGCTGCATGATCAGTTCCCGCATTTCCTTAAGGGCGCTTTGCGATAAAAACTGTATATCATGGATGGTGTCCTGCAGCATGCTTTTCCGCTCATGCGGCTCCGCGGCAAGCATTCCCCCCACCCCCTTGGACATCATGACTAACGAGAACAGGGTTTGACTTACCGAGTCGTGCAGGTCTCGGGCTAGACGATTGCGTTCATCCATTCTTGCGAGCTCCCGCCGGTTCTCCTCCAGACGGATGCGCTGAAGGGTCATGCCGATATGTTCAGCCAGTGCCTCGATCACCTCCATATCCGCCCGGTACGCATCCCCGTAATGATCGTACCCTATCAAAAGCAGTCCAAAAAAGGTGTCTCCGGCAGCCGCCAGCGGAACCGCAACCGCTCGGGTGATGGAGGCTATCCATCCCTGTTCAACCAATAAATCCGCAAGCCGCTGCGCGTCTTCGGCACTGACCGGATCCGCAGAGACCTTTCCCTTGCCAGACCGGATTCGTGCGGTTTCAGGAAGTGGAAATTGGGCATGGGGCAGCGTCGTCTGACCTCCGCTGTATAGGGCACGCAGTGTCATTTCGTTACCGATAGGTTCCAGTAATGCGGCAACATGCCAGTCAAAGTAACGTCCCATTAAACTCATGACTTGCTTCGTTAATTCGGCCCGGTTAACCGCCTGGGAAGCATAAGCACCGAGAGCACTGCTATATTCCCCAAGCCGGGCAAACAAATCCGCGCGGCGCTGCTCGGCTGCGTACAGCCGCATGCGCTCAATGGCGCTGCCGATTTGGTAGGCTACCGATTCCAGCAGTGCCAGTTCCTCTTTGGTAAAATGCAGCTTCCCGGGTGCAGCGACATTCAGTACGCCGAACCTGCGGCTGCCGGATCGAAGTGGAACGGTTGCATGGTGGGTTATGCCCTCCGTATCCCCCCACTGATACCGAACGGCGTTATCCAGTCGTTTGCAATTCAAAATGTTCACTGCATTTTTCAGACGTCCGTCATCGTAACGCTCCAGGCACCAGCAGCTGCCGCATCTCATGGGTTCGTTATCATCCCGGCTCAGGGCAGGCGGCAAATTCCGGCTGGCTACGAATTCATGCGTTCCCCGATCTTCCACCAGGAACAGCCAGCCGGTCGTAAGTCCCGTTAGCTCCAGCAGCTTGGCAATTACAACGTCCAGCATGGGAGCAAGCTCATTGGACTCGTTCAACGTTTCTGCGATCGTTTTCAGCGTAATTAACTCCTGAATATGCGGATCGTGATTGGACATACACGAAAGCTCCTTCTTTTTTTGCATTCTGAAGTAACTATATTATATAATCCTGTCACACACCATCAAAATCCCCTATGAGCCCTTCGGCTTTTCATAGATCATTCACCCCATGAATTTTGGTAAAAAACAATTAATATTGTTTTATCTCTTGCAAATTTCCACCTACATATGGCTTAATATAGAAGTCGGGGCCGACGAAATGAGCTGAAAGGAGGCTGATTGCAATGATTCAGATCCGTGAGGTGGTATTCGCGTAAAGCGAATATCCGTTAAATGGGAGCCCGCTGCGGGCTCCCTATATCTATTTTTAAATCCAAAAATCTAAAAACCCAAAAAAACCAATATCACGAAAGGAGGAGGGCAAGCATGATCAATGCAATTGTTTTGAAACTCAACGATAGCTTAAATATGTATACAGAAAGAGGAGGGCATCGATGGGCCATTACAAGAACGGAAGAGAAGTGCTTCCCCCCGAGCTGCTGCAGCAAATTCAACAGTATATAGATGGAGAATTACTCTACATACCGAAACAGAGCGAGCAAAGAGCCGGCTGGGGAGAGTTAAGCGGTTCCAAACAACGCATCGAAAGTCGAAATAAAGAAATGTATCGCGCTTACTGCAAAGGACGGTCCATTGAGGAATTGGAACGGACCTACTTCCTGTCTGGAGAAAGCGTGCGCAAGATCATAAGTAAACTTACCCGCGTAGGGACCTGAATCGATGAGATTTAACGGTCTGTACACGGATTAACATAGGACTGTTCCCCTGGGGCGCAGTCCTTTTCACGTTGTATTGCATTAAAACTCACTTGTATCTGGCTAAAAACGTCAGCGCTATTAAGCATATCGATAACAAAGCATAATGAAGACTTAAAAATGCTGATCTTTGCATCCGGGATAAGCCAAGTAAGGCATAAGTATCGGATATAAACCGTGACTTGAAAATACTATTACGGAAGACAGTAAAAAAGGAGAAAATGAGACATTGAGTTAAACTTATTTGACCACCGAGTTCTTTGCGTCAGCGAAAAAGAAACCACGAAGTAGTGGTTTGTCACAATGACTTTGAAAAGTCCAAAACAGGGTAAAATTGTTGTTTTATGAGCCAGCCTTGTTCGATTCAAATCAGTGATTTCAATAACATGACACAAACTACGATAAGCATTTGACTGAGTAAATGAGAAAAACTGAGCATAAGCCGATGAGGGCAGTTGCTCTGAAATGACTGTGTATACCTTTTTCATTTCAAAAACGACGAAATTAGTCAGTGAAAATATATTTAAAAGAAAATACGGCGACCCTTCCCAAGTCAATCTCGGGAGAAGATCGCCGCATATTAAACTCTCTTTCTATGTCTAATCTAACGGACATTGAATAGCAGTCCATTCTCTTGTTTAACTGAGACTATGTTTTCATTGGATGATAATTCTTAGTCTGATCCAATTTATTTTCTAACGATCTAATCTATTGATTTTTTTCGCAGTGACCTGACCTGGATATGAATCTTCTATAGAATTATATACAATCTCAATTTCCTCACCGACTGTAAACATAGCAGGATCTGTTCCAGTTACCCATAGTACATCTTTATACTTTTTTGACTCGATTAAGACGTTAGAATCTTCATGTAAATCCTCATTCTTCAACCCAGAAATGACTAGGATTTTTTTATTGTCTATATCAATCTCTTTAACAACACCAATTAATGTCTCATAATCAGAACTTGAACCATTACAAGCAGTTAGTAAGCATAAACATAAACATATTAAAAATGCTTTTTTTTTATACATAATTTCGCTCCCAGTTAGTATTACTTAGAAAAAGCTGATTTAATTTAATATGGCGTTCATTTGAAGCCGACTTAATACATTGCCAACATGTGAATATGTTCCATCCCCATTATATCTCCCTTTATGAACGCCTTTTAAAATCGAACTATAATAGATTGGTCCTCCACTATCTCCTGGGTTTGAACTGTAACTTGCACTTCTTAAACCTGTAAAATTCACACCTTCAATCGTGTAAGAAACAGATTTACTTTTCAGCACTCCACAAGAAACTGGATTGTTAGATGAAGAAGCGCCTGAAATACAAATCATCTCCCCAACAAATTCATTACTACTATTTTGAACAAGATCAAAATATCCTCCTCTTGAATTATTAGTGTACAGATTATTACTATATGTTAATGAAGATATACCAATTGCCGCTGCATCTACATTACCACCGTATATTCTTGCACCCATTGAGCCAACGTTATTTGTCCCTTGTTTAAAATTATTTCCAGTACTTCCACAATGTGCTGCCGTAATGATATATCCAGAACTTGTACTTGGATATTTGGCCATAAAGCCAAGCGTACAAAGACCACCATTAGCATTAGTAATGGAAGTACCGGCTTGAAGAGGATTATATCCCAAACTTCTATTTTGATCTCTAACTAATGAAGATTCTCTTATCAATAACATATCAGAATTAAACTCTTCTTCCAGCACTTTTCTTTTTTCTAAATCTAGATTTTTGACTCCTACTTCTACTTTCTGTTCTGGTAGATTTATCAATGTATCAGTTATTATCACTCCATTATGCTCTACATTTAATAGCGTTAGTAATCTTTCATTAATTTTAATCAGTTCTTGCTCAGTATACTTAGTTATGAAAACGTTAATTAACGTGGGATCACCATAAATTTGTTTCAAATCAGATTCATACTTTGCTTTATCGTCCTCATTCTTAATTCCAACATTTAAGACTCCACCTAATTTTTGATCAATAAATACGATAGTATCATTTTCATAATTATTGGTGTGCAGGTAATTTTTCACCAAAGGCAACTTTTTTAATTGATGTTCAATACGTAACGATAGTTGCTCTTCCTCAACTCTTGTTAATTTAATACCAAATTTAGAATCATCCGTTTTGTCATTGTTAAACAGAATTATATTATCTTCGCTTAACTGAGTTTTCAATCCAAATTCTTCTCTGAATTTCAATTCATTTAAATAGCTATAGTAGGAATCAGTTTCGACTTCGTTTGCAATTACATTACCCGAAGAGAAAATAAGACTTATTATTACTATGAATGTAAAAGCTAAGTTTTTAATTTTCATGTTATTCTCCTTTATTTTAGATTTCAAAAATGTGTTTCGTTAGCAACCTTCTATCACTCTAAGGCAACCAAAAAATCCATACATATCATTCCCTTCCTAATTTTTACACTACACTATTAATGACTACTTAATTCAAGAGAAAGTTAAGGATAATTTTATTTTATTTTATTTTATTTTATTTTATTTTATTTTATTTTATTTTCAAAATTATGTATTTAATTCATTTAATTAAACACCAGAAAATGGGGATTAGGACTACTCCATTGGTGGCTCACTCTGGTTGCCAACACAAAAACACCTCCAAGGTGACACCCATATCTTACGACATGATTTGGCAGATTTCTCTTGAAGGTGTTTGGATTTATCTCGATTAAGAGGTCAGTCTCCTCTGAGGAGAATACCTTTTTAGTTTGCTATGCCTTCTCCCCCGCGACATCCCAACGATGGCGAAATTTCTCCAATCGCGGATGAAGCTGCGGCGGCTCGGACAAGAGGATGAGCCTCAGCTTCACAATCCATTCCTCGAATGAAGAAAAAGATGCAAACACATTGGCCATCTCAGGTGTCAGTATAAGAAAATGGGGACTTCCGTATTTCTCTACCAGATGACGAAGCGCGGTATCGATCGGCGTGTATTTTTTCCGTTTCGACTCGAAGGGTTCAATCACAACCGATGATCCTTCATGCTCCTCTATCCATTCCTGAAGCTGTTTCTCCCGCTTGTAATAAGGGCTAACCGGCTCCTTGAACATCCGCCTGGCCGTCTCTTCATGCAGCGGATACAGCACCAATTTTACAAATGACCGTTCTTCTAAAATGGCAGCAGCCTGCTCCAAATCCTTCTGGATCTGCTCGAAGAGATCGTAGAATATTAAGGTCCCTTTGGTTGTCGGCTTCGGGGGCTCGTAACCGTAAGGAACATACTCCAAATTGCGCGGCATGATGGAACTTCACCTCTCTTTTACTCTGATGACTGGGATGAAAGCTTTGGTGGAACCCGATGCTGGGTAGCCTGCTCAAAGCCGTAAGCTAATTGGATCAGTACGGGCTCGCTATATGCCGTCCCGATGAACGTAATACCCTGTGGTCCCTTCGTAATATAGCCTCCAGGTGCAATGACGCCATTCTCGGCATAACCGCCGGGAACGGTAACCGATGGATACCCTGCCCGGGCAGCTAAATCTGGTCCATATTCATTACCCAGGAACAGCAGGGCGTCCAGCTGATATGTCTGCAGAACATGGTCAATCCCTCTCGTTCCCGCCATTTCTTTATTCTTCTGTTTGCTCTCAAGATACTCTGCTTCGGTTAGCGTACCGCTCGCCTCCTCGGCCCAAATCAATGTCCCCTGTCCATATTTCAAGGCAGCATCGGCGTGTGCCTCATTATAAGCGATAACTTCAGCCAACGAATGAACCGGCAGAGACGCGTCTAGGTTCGCCAAATAATCATTGACATATTTCTTGAACTCATAGCGAAGGACATTGGCATCCCACTTGGTATCCTGGCAAGGCAGCTCCACCGGATCAATAATAGTGGCTCCTTGATCCCGCAGCACTTCAATGGCGGACTCTACAATATTTAGTCTATCCCGATCCAGGTGGTTATAGTAGTATCGGGGAATCCCGATTCGAGCTTTCTTCAAAAACTTTGAATCCAGAAACTTCGTGTAGTCCTCAACCCTTTTTTGGGGATCTATCTGGGTCACTTCGTCCAAATCATCGGTTCCCGCGATCACGGTAAGCAGAATTGCGGCATCTTCCACCGTTCTGGTCATCGGACCGGCCGTATCCTGCGTATGGGTGATGGGTATGATACCTGACCGGCTTACCAGTCCGATCGTCGGCTTAATGCCAACCAGACTGTTCTGGCTGGAAGGGCTGATAATCGATCCGGATGTTTCCGTCCCGATGGCCGCTGCAGCCAAATTCGCCGCCACCGCAGCACCGGAGCCTGAGCTTGAACCTCCAATGAACATTTCGCCAGGGCCGTATGGATTTAACGTAAGTCCATGTCTTGATGAGTATCCGGCCCACATCGTCGATGACATGAAATTCGCCCACTCGGTCATATTGCCCTTACCCAAAATAACAGCACCCGCCTTACGCAGCTTCGCTGCAACAAAAGAGTCTTTCGTGGCAAACGAATCCGCAAGGGCGATGGAGCCGGCGCTCGTATGCAGCCGATCCCCGGTGTCGATATTGTCTTTGAGCAGGATGGGAATCCCGTGCAGCAATCCTCTTGCTCCCTGGTCTTTGCGCTCCCGATCCAACTCCTCGGCAATTTGCAGCGCTTCAGGGTTCACTTCAAGAACCGAACGGAGAATTCCATCGTATAACCCGATCCGCTCCAGATACAATTGAACTAGCTCAACTGAAGTCATCCAACCCTCTGCCATCGCCTGCTGCATATCCGAAATGGTTGCTTCCACAATCCATGTTTTTTTATCCATGATCATATATAGTCCCCCTGACTACTTATCTTTCTGACCTTACGGTAGGTGATGGGGATTAATGTTTCATATTTTAGCCTCCAGTCTGTTTATATCCTTATTTAATTCGGAATTCAGGAACAAAATTCCTCTTATTATGCGTAATCCAAGCGGTACCTGTATGTTTTCGTCTTCCCTGATCTCTGCTTGCTATCTCTTTAATCGCCAACGAAACACAAAACGCGGACCAAGAATAGTTCTTGATCCGCTCCTGTCCCCATTCGAAATCTTCAACTTAAGGTACGATTCTACCGATACCATTGAGCCTGCTTGTTGAACATCTCGGCATAGTGGGCACCCTGCTCAATTAACTCCTCATGTCTTCCCTCTTCGACGATTCTCCCATCCTTGAGAACAAGAATGCGGTCCGCATGTCTGCAGCTTCCCAATCGGTGGGATATGAATATGGCAGTTTTGCTATCGGTCATGGACATCAGATTCTCGAAAATGGCGGATTCCGTCAACGGGTCTACTGCTGCTGTCGGCTCGTCCAGATAAATCACTTCGAAATCCCTATAGAACGCCCGGGCGATCGCTACCTTCTGCCATTGGCCCTGAGACAGTTCACGCCCTCCCGAGAAACGCGTTCCAAGCTGGGTTGTAACACCATCCTGCAGCGAATCCGCAAGTGAGGTCATCGATGCCTTTTCCATGGCATCGTTCAATTGGTAATGCGCTTGGCGATCATCCGGATCAATCTCCCGCAGCGCTATGTTGGCCTCAAGGGTCAATTCATATCGGTAAAAATCTTGAAAGACCGCCGTTACTCTACTGCGAAAGCTCGCAGGATCATAATCCTGTATCGGGACGCCGTCATAACGCACGACGCCATGCGTCGGTTCATATAGTCCCAGCATAACTTTTACGAGGGTACTCTTCCCCGCACCGTTCTCACCGACAATCGCGATCTTCTCTCCGGGCTTGATGCGAATCGTCAAATCCTCAAGAACAGGCTGTTTCTGATTCGGATATCGAAATGTTACGCCTTCCACATCGATTCCTTCCCGTAAAGGCGTGTCCATCGGCAGGGCTTGATCCGTTTGCGGAACCGGCGTATCCAGAAATTCAAACAGTTCGTGGATGAACAAGCCGTCATGATAGATTTGCCCGATGTTCTGACTGATGTTTTGTATGGAATAACGGGTGTCCTGTACCGCTTGATAGAGCGCGACATAGCTGCCGATGGTTAGTTTGACGCGGGAGGCGATCCATATGAATACAGCTAAAATACTAAAAGAAAAAATCGTGACGGCCGATTCCACGATCAGGCGATTCTTCATATTTTTCCGTTCGACGCCCAGCATTTCATACGTATTCTTGAAATAGATGCCCCGCCATTTGTTCAATAAGTAGTCTTTAGCATGAAACAGCCGGATTTCCTTGGCCGCTTCCTTCGTCTGCAGCAGCTGGTTCATATACGCCGCCATCCTGGATGAAGCGGTCTGCTGATGGATCACCACGAATCGGGAAGTGCCCTCTTTCTTCTGGATGATCAGCAGTGGTATGATCAGAAGCAGCATGACAATAGGCAATATGTAATGAAAGCTAAACAATAGAATGAGCAAACCGACCAGCGTAATGACGCTCTGTGCAATCGAGAACATGTAGAACACCATGTTAATACCGCAGATATTCAGATTGCGCAGAGCCCGCTGCAGCTTGTCATAGCTTTCTGGAGATTCAAAGAATACGAACGGAAGCTTGCTTAACTTCTCAGATACCTGAAGGTTAAACCAGAAGGAGACATAAGCATTCATCTTTCGCTCGGTATACTTTTGAAGGGAAGCCAGCACAATGCCAATCAGCATAGCCATCAGTTGAAGAGCCAGCCAATATAATGCGTTGATTGGAGCTTCGCCCCGAGTAAGAACGCCGGTAATGGCGTTTATGACTTGAGCTGTAACGTAAATCTGTGCTACAGGTAGAAAAGCTTGGAGTAAATATATCATCGTAGATCTAGTAAACATGCGTGGTGAGACACGGTACACCTGCTTCATAACCTCAAACATCAGGTTTGCATATTTCATGTTGTGCAACCTTAAGCCTCCTTCGTCATTATGCCGATTTGTTAAGGGCTGAAGGTTTTGCCTGCGGCAGCTGCTTGATCATTTGTTCAAAATGATGCAAGTAATTGGTTACGCTTTTGTTGATCACGATCTGCTCCTCAGATAAATAGAACGCCAACGGAAAACGGTTCACCTTAAACGAATCGATCAAAGCCCGATCAGCCCAGACCACCTGCAAATCCGTTAATCCGTTGGCACTGGCCATTTCAGCAGCCTCCTCGGCATCCTGGGCGTACAGAAACAACGTAATCGGAAGTTCCGGATGCGATGTCATGAACGTTTTGATAGCCCCGTATGTTTCCTTGCATGCATTGCAATGATTCATCGTGAACAGGAGGATTTTGGACTTATCGTCATACAGATTAAGGGGGTCCCCGTTCATGCTCACATAGGTTGTTCGGGGAATCTGCATGCCGAGCTCTAGTCCCTCCTTCGGAACGGTCGGTTCCTCATCACCGCTTACGGCTACCTGCGGCCTCAACTTCAACTCTCGAACATGCCGGTACAGCTTCATAACGAAGAAGGCCAAACTGAATATCAAGCCATATTGAATCACGAGTACAGTTGTAATCAAATCCATAGATTTTATTCTCCCCTCGCCTGTATGGAATCAAGAGTATAAACATTCAATGCAATTAACGAAATAGCGGCAATCCCGACGGAGGACAGCAAGGTGAGAACCGCCTCTTGGACCGGCATACTGAGTGGATTCACGGGTTCTGAAAAAAGCCAAATTAGCGCATTTAATAAACCTAAGCATGCAACTTTGACAACCGTATTCCTGCCGAGAGTCTCATTAGACCATGAGCCGAAGCAGCTGCATGTTATCTCCTGTTTCTGCACGATCCTTGCTTGGTAAACAGCGTAGCCGAACCCTGCCAGCAAAATAAAAATCACAATTTGCGCAAGCATCCTGCTCCAGGAAAACAATAAACCTGCCCCAGCTGCGATCTCAGAGGTGCAAATGAGAACAGGTACAATCGGTAAGTGACCTGCAGGCAGCTGCAGTCGTTCGATTGTCGTCCTGAAATCCGCTAACGACAACAGTTTCGACACTCCCGAAAACACAAAAATCAAGCTCAGATACATTAGGCATAGCGCACTCATGGACACCGTTCATTCTCCTTCCCGACAACCAGGGAGACCAAGCCCCCATCCGATGACATTGATATCTTGCTAACACTGCTCCTTGCTGTTTTTCTTCGCTGTTCACTGTCTCTCTTTCATATTGCAATTGCAATGGACCCGTCATCATAATTGATACCTCACTCTTCAACGGTGATAAGAAACCAGAGGACCGGCGCTAAATATAAACAGCGGAACAAGGAGTTCCGCTGTTTATGCATGCGCTTTCATAAAATGTTAGCAGCCGCAAGTATATCTCTCTTCGGAACCATTGCCGCAGTCCCATACCTCAAGACGAACGCCAAATTTATCACGTCCGCATTGCTCCGTTGTGTTACAGGAAGTATGACGAAGAATACACATAAATGTTCACCTCCTTTCAAGTCATGAAATTCATCCATATATATGAAAGGTGTTGCCGTGCTGAAGGATCGAGGTGTATTAAACGCTGGATGTAGGAGCTTTCATTTCATAAGCCGAAAATTCTGTAAGCGGGTTCAATTCAGAAGTAGCGTAAGAGGAGCTTGTCCTAACTAACTAGCTTTCAAGATACTATAAATATAATATATTTGTAATTTATTACAAGGATAATATCTTACAGTAAAATAATAGGATATTATCCCTAAATAGAAAAAGGAGACGACCGTGCAAATCCAGATCCGATTATCCAACCATCATCCCAAAGGCATCCAAGGATTACCCGGTAGCGTGATTGTGCCGGAGATCATTGTAATACCGACAACGCTTCGTTATTTTTACGTTTTGATGTCCGAAGTTAATCTGGATGCTCCTTTTGTCATATCTGTCCAGCAATTTACGGATGATGACGGAAACCATACATTTCAGAGCATTGAGGTCGGTCCGAACACCACCTCAACGGTTTATATCAATGGCATGATTCAGGAAGGCCGAATATACACCCTCACGCCGGGAGCACTAACCTTGTATTCTCCCGGCGATGTACTCCTGGCCGGCACGCCGATCTTGCTGGAGGTTTTATACCTCACCGTTCAGGTGGTGGCTTAACACACACAAAGACCCCCCACTCCATTTAGGCAGTGAGGGGTCTTTAGCGTAATTAAATGACAACGCCTTTTTTGAGGATCACATTTGCATACAGCGCCTTTTCACCTGTCGACACGATGGCATAAGCATTCTTCGCCCGTTCATAGAACGAGAATCGCTCTACCTCATCAAATTCTATGGGAACGCTGTGAAACTGCTGAATGATCTCAAGGTATTCACCCCAGATCGGAGTTTCCACGGTATCCCCAGGCGTCACAGCCATCAGCGCTACCGGGGACTCAACATACGTATCCAGCGGGAGTAACGGCAATATCGCGTTTAACAACGCAGGAATCCCGTGTCCGTCTGCCCGGACCAACCGCTGGGCATGACTGGCTGCCGGAAAATTGGCATCACCGAGCACAATTTCATCCGCGTGACCCATCTCCATCAGGATCTTCAGCAGCTCAGGCGAGAGCAAATGAGATATGCCTTTTAGCATGGTATGACATCCTTTTTCATCAGATTAAGATGCAAAGACTGAATCTACGCCAGGAACGTCAGTCCCAGGAGTCGATGAACCTCACTGTTGTACCTGCTGCTGTTCGACAATGGTCTTGTAATGTTGGAATGCTGCCTCCCAATCCTCGTTGGACTCAGGCTCGTACCAGGCAAGCGGAAAAGACCGCTTGACGAGTTCTACTCCCTCTTCCCGAGTGCGCAATGTACCATTCGCCACAAATTGAACCAGCATATTCCCGATAGCACTTGCTTCGATCGGTCCGGCCCACACCGTACGGCCCATGGCATTGGCCGTATACCGGCATAACAGCTCGTTTTGAATGCCGCCGCCAACCATATGAAGCCCATCGTAATACTGTCCTGTAAGAACCTCCATCCGCTCAAGCACTTCACGGTATCTTAGGGCCAAGCTCTGCAGTATGCACTGGACATACTCTCCGGTGCTATGCGGCATAGGCTGCCCTGTCTCCCGGCAGTAATCCCGAATTTCAGCCGTCATATCCGCCGGATTCATGAAGCGCAGGTCATCCGGGTTTATGAAGCTGCGGAACGATTCCGCAGCCTGCGCGAGTTCAACCAGCTCTGCAAAAGAATACGTTAATCCTTGATTCTCCCATTGCCGCTTGCACTCCTGAAGAATCCAAAGGCCCATGATATTCTTCAGCAATTGAAAGGTTTGATAAGCTCCACCCTCATTGGAGAAGTCTTCTTCCAGCACGCCTGTATGGACAAGCGGCTCCGGAAGCTCGGTTCCAAGAAGCGACCAGGTTCCACATACAAGATAGGCAAAACGGGGTGTGTTTGCCGGAACGGCTACCACGGCGGATTCCGTATCATGCGAAGCTACAGCAATCGCTTTAATCGCCGGAACGCCCAGCTCTTGCGCCACGGTATCCTGCAGCCTTCCAATCACGGTTCCCGGCTGCACAGGATCAATGAACAGGGATGCGGGAAGCCCCAGCTCCTCCATTAACGGTTCATTCCACTTGCCTTCAGTAACATGGTATAGCTGAGTAGTGGTTGCCATAGTAAACTCGCACGCCTGGACCCCCGTCAGAAAATAGTTCAGAAGATCCGGAGTGAGCAGAAACTTATCCGCAATTTCCAGCATCGGGGATTTTGACTTCAGCATCGCATTTAACTGGAAGATCGTGTTAAACGGCATGAATTGCAGACCGGTTTCTTGAAACAGACGTTCTCTGCCGACCTGGTCGCAGGTTTCCTCCACCATGCCTTCCGTCCGCAGATCCCGGTAATGATAAGGAACTCCGATGAGCTCTCCATTACGGTCAATCAGTCCATAATCGACGCCCCATGAATCGATGCCATAACTGACCGGTTGATAGCCGGCCTGGAACGCTTTGCGGATGCCATGCTTAACCTCCTGCAGCAGCATCGGGAAATTCCAGTGCAAATGTTTTCCCATCTGGACGGGTATATTGGCAAAGCGGTGAATCTCGGTAATCTTTAGCGTGCCGAGTGATTCATGATCAGAAGAGGTGATCTCGCCCAGCAGCGCCCGGCCGCTGCTGGCCCCCAAGTCAAACGCAAGCACCGCAGATGATTTGCTCATAAGCCGCATCCTTTCTCACCTTTAGTACTATACCGATCCGAGTTTTGAACAACCGGATCTGTTCCACAATCTTTCTATTTCATCTTCTGCAGAAGCTGAATACGATAATCTTCGCTCTCCAGCGCAGCAATATCGTCCACTTCCTGGTCTGTCAGTGGCACCGGTGTGCCGGCTGCCTTGGCGCTCAGATAAATTTTGGCGCTCTCTTCAACTACCTGAGTTCGGTAATACGCTTCACGCAGATTCCGGCCAGTTGTGACCAGTCCGTGGTTCCCCAGCAGGATTGAACTGGCTGCAGTTACTTTCTCCGCGACGGCATCTGCCAGCAAATCCGTCGTAGGAATGATGTAAGGGATATAGGCTGTACGTCCAACCAATGCCGCCTGGTCGGGAAACATCACTGGTAGTTCCTTCTCAACCAACGTGAAGGCAATGCAATGGGATGGATGTGTATGCACCATCGCCCCGATATCGGGGTTGCTGCGGTATCCATACAGATGCATCAGCACTTCGGAAGATGGTCGTAGACCTATATCGGTAATATCGCCGGTCGGGATATCCACTTCAATCCATTGCTCCGGTCCAATCTCCTCCAGCGCAAAACCGCTCGGGGACAAATACATTTTGTCCCCGGCTCTGGCGCTGATGTTTCCTCCCGGTCCTACAACGAGTCCACTGTCAACGATTTTTTTGGCATACTTGCAGAGCTCGTTTCTCGTGTCCATATTCAGCATGATGTCCTACTCCTCTCGATTGACCTTATTTATATAGAGGACCGAAGTTCTGACAAGCGCGGAAATCGGCGCTCTCCGGATCGGTCGTTCCGAACATCCCCCATGCACGCGGGCGGAACACCTCTTCGGCAGGCACATTATGCATGTTGACCGGAATACGCAGAACTGAAGCCAGGGTGATCAGATCCGCTCCGATATGTCCGTAACTGATCACGCCATGGTTAGCCCCCCACTGATTCATGACCTCATAAACGCTTGAGAACGCACCCTGTCCCGTAAGGTTCGGTACAAACCAGGTTGTTGGCCATGTTGGGTCAGTACGCTTGTCGAGCGTGTCGTGCACCTCCGCCGGCAGGTCCACGGAATAGCCTTCGGCGATTTGCAGGACGGGACCAAGCCCTTTTACCAAGTTTAGACGGAACATCGTCATCGGCATGCCGCCGCGCGTCAAGTAGTCGGTTGAGTAACCGCCGCCTCGGAAATACTCCAGGTTAGCCGGTCTCCATTGCGTGGCCTTCAGCGTACGATCAACCTCTTCATCCGTGATCTCCCAGAACGGTTTCATGGCCGGTTTGCCGTCAATCTCCTGCTCGCCCGTTCCATCCAGTGCAGCCGAGCCGGAATTGATCAAATGCAGGATGCCGTTCTCCGCTTTGCCTTCAAGCTTATAGCCGGTCACCCGTTCCACCGAAGCCGGACTCCAGTACGTCCGTACATCCGCAAAAATCTGTGCCGTATTGGTTAACAGGTATCCGAACAGCATGCCGACTCCATTGAGGCTGTCATTCTCCGTTGCCACGATATAAGGCGAACGTCTGCCGTTCCAATCGAAGGAGGAATTGAGGATGGTCTCCAGAAAGTCACCGTTAGGGGAATGATCCGTCCACTGGCGCTGACCTTGGAATCCGGAAGCGATTGCGCTGTGGCCCTGAGCTTCCTCTTCGAAGCCAAGCTCCTTCAGACGCGGATTGCCGATCATCAAATCACGGGTGATCAGCGTCATTTTGACGACGGTTTCCCACTCCATATCCTTGCGCTCCCGGCTGTTCTGTAGATGATCCGGATTGTTATCCGCTCCTTCGGTACAGTTCTCCTTCACCCAAGCGAGCGCCTGCTTATACTCTTCAGGGTCATAAATGCCTTCTTCCAAGCGGCGCGTAAACTCGCTCATGTCCACATATTCATTCCGCATGCCCAGATACTCCTGGAAGAAGCTGTCGTCCACGATCGAGCCGGCGATGCCCATCGACACCGAGCCCATAGATAAATACGATTGTTCGCGCATATACGCAGCAGCCAAGCCGCTCCGTGCAAAACGCAGAAGCTTCTCTTGAACGTCATCCGGAATACGGGTATCCCCTTCATCCTGAACGTCTTCACCATAGATACCGAATGCAGGAAGCCCCTTCTGGGCATGGGCCGACAATACAGCGGCCAGGTAAACCGCCCCTGGACGTCCTGTTCCGTTGAAGCCCCATACCGCCTTCGGACGGGAAGGATCGGCATCCATCGTCTCGGTGCCGTAACACCAGCAAGGCGTAACGGTTATCGTCAGGCCGACCTCGGCATTCTTGAATTTTTTGGCGGCTGCAGTCGCTTCGGCAACACCACCAATGCACGTATCCGCAATCACGCATTCAACCGGCTCGCCGTTCGGATATTTGAGCTCCTTCGTCAACATCTCGGCGACAGCCTTAGCCAGATTCATGGTCTGTTCCTCGAGAGATTCCCGTACCCCTCTCCGTCTTCCATCTATCGTAGGGCGAATGCCGATTTTCGGAAATCCGTCCCGCCATCTGTAATCGTTTTCAATTGTCATGTGTGTTACGCCTCCCTATAAGGATTATGACATCATTGTAAGATTATTCGGTGCAAGAGATAACCCACTATTTTGTTATATCGAATCATAATTTCAGCAAGACAGTGAACCATTCCGAATAGCAGATGTAAACGATATCCGCATCGAAGGGCATTTTGCATTATAATAGGTAGAGGATGTTGCTTTCCAGGAGGGACAAGACCGTGCCAAAGATCGAAATCTCACATAGCAAAAGCGATCACTTCCGCTTCATCAAAAATCCGCAGCTGCTCTTTGCCGGGCAGGTTGTGGACGAGGACTTCTTTTATGGACCGCCGCAAATTCATGATTTCTGTGAAATCATCTATATAGTAGAAGGACGCGGAGAATTCACTATTGCAGGAAAAGTATACGAACTCCACAAAGGCGATGTTGCGATTTATAACCCCGGCATTCCTCACGAGGAGAGATCTATCACGGACGGGCCTTTTAAGGTGATCTACTGCGGCGTGGATTCGCTTCACATTGAAGGGGTTCCCCAGGGCATGCTGCTCCCGGCTTATGTGGAGCCGGTCATATCCTGTGAGAAATACGCCTATAAAGTGGAGAGCTATCTTTCCGAGATCCTCCGTGAATGCGATTCTCAGGTGCTGGGGTATGAAACACTGAGCACCAACCTGCTGATGTCATTGATTACCGTGATCTATCGCATTGTGGACGTGAAGCACCAATTCCAGTCCTTGAAAGGCAAGAACGAAATTGCGCTGCGGACCAAACATTTTATCGACACCAACTATACCCAGAGCATCAGTCTCAAGGACATTGCCGATACGATGTATGTCAGTCAGCATTATTTATCCCATCTGTTCAAAAAAGAAGTCGGCGATTCCCCCTTCAATTACTTGATATCCCGCCGGATTGAAGAGGCCAAGCGCCTGCTGGCAGATTCCGAAATGCCGATACATGAGGTTGCTTCTCAAGTGGGTTACGGCAACGATAAGTACTTCTCGATGTTATTCAAGAAAATTACCGGACAAACGCCGAGTTCGTTCCGGGAACAAAGTAAATTGGCCATGGAGTAAGGTATTCATAGTTGTAGACAGTTTAACGTGAATCCTCCTTTAAGCAGCCTAGTTCGGTACTCAACCGCACTATGGTTGTTTAATTTTTCATGAAAAATGGTTTTCCCTTGAGACATACTCGCTTTCTACGCTTCAAAAAGGCATGCAAAAAAGGCTCATTTCTCCTTATCCAAGTTGAATGAGCCTTTGAGAGTTTATCAAGTGTTGGTTACTTAAATGATTATCCAAAACTTTCTCTAGGATTTTTATAACACCAATCTGAGTCAAATGGTAGGGATTTTAATTGTTGCACGTCTTCCCAGCTGTAAACCCAATCATAATCCGCAACCCAAAAATAGTCGTCAGGATTTATTTTGAGATATTGATATATAAATCGAAATACCAACTCTTCGACGCCAAAAATATCTTCAATTGCTCCTACTTGGTATAGTTTATGATTGGAATCCAAACCCACATCCTCATAGTAAAAAAAATCAAGTTGTGGATTATCCAATGCATCTACATAAAGTATAAACGATTCATTATTTTCTCGTACTTTCTTATCATTAATATTCAACGTCGTAGAAAGCAATTGTCCATTACTGGCATAGTTTTTACTGTTATGAAAGTTCAGCATTACATCCGCATGGAAAGCAGAAATGATGGAATCAGCTAAAAGACGCTCCGGTGTATACTTTTTTTGGTTCATTAAGATAAAAGCAGAAGTCCCCATCCGATTATATAACCCCCTTCAAATCCTCTAATGAGTTAATGATCGTAACACCTTTAGATTTTATGGTTTCCAGCATGGCTTGTTGTTCGGGTCTTAAATTACTCAATGACTTATCAATATACAAAACAACCTTTTTATTCTCTGGATTAAAGAATAAATCATGAGTTGGATCCGTAAATTTATTAAATTGATCTACTTTTACTGCTTTAATGGATGCTTTGACTTCAATAATCGCATCTTTTGTTACAACATCTAAATCACCGGCAACTTGACCATCACTCCTCATCACTTTTTGCGCATACGCTTTTACTTCTACATCTGTTTTATTTCTTACAAAGTCCGCAACCTTAGCCTCAGTTGCTTTACCAACGTTTTTACTATTTAAGAATTGGTCAATATCTCGATTAATATTTTTAGGAGATTGATCAACCCAAGTAAGTTCATTTCCAGCTGGATTCGTATATTTCGTTTTATTTCCTTCCTTAACTACGTCTCCAATGGTCTCATCTTGTTCCGTCCCCTCATCGGCTTTATCCTTATTCGGTGGCGAATCGTCATCCGACTTCTTGGGACCGTCATCCGACTCCTTGGGCTCGTCATCCGGCTTCTTGGGATCGTCATCTGGCTTCTTGGGATCGTCCTGATGCTTACCCGGGCCGTCATTCTTCGGAGGTTTCGGTTTAACCGGGACGTCGGTATCCGGCTTCCGGGATCCGAGCTTATCCAGAAGCTTACGCACATAGCTGCGCCCTTTTTTACCAGCCCAGCTTAACGCTTTGCCGAATGGAATTCGGCTTAGTACAATGCCTATAGCGACAGAAAGCGCATTTTCGGGAGCCAACAGCTTCTTCGGATCGCGGATATAACCGGCAATCTCATGTCCGCTCCCGGCGATTCCCATCCCTGTCATTGCGATGCCAAAAGCCGGCCAGAATCCGACGAATAGCAGTGACAAGGCAAGAGCTCCAAGAAGGATCGCGCCCTGTTCATACCAATCCAGCCGATCCCACCAATCTTGCAGCGAGTCGAACATACAGGCAAAACATGCCGTTTCTCCACCGCTCGCATATGTCCCGATACCTGTGAACAGACCGGCCACGAGCAGAATTATAGCGAACCCGGTTAACGCCTGGCAAAGAGCTTTTACCCGAGCATCGATAGGTTCCTGTCTACTGGCTGCTTCTTCATTTCCATAAAGCAAATGAAATCCAAGCTCCCTGCGCTCCCGGTAAAATCCGAGCCAATAGACGAATTTTCCCCGGTCCAGACAAAAAGAGCGGGTCATATTCCACAGCTCGGTAAACGGATTAAGCAGCGGCTCGTTCGGCAGCGACGGTAGACGGTTTCGTATTTTGTTCAGCGACCAGTAGTCGGCAAAAATCGATGCGGCCAGCATCAGCAGGAAGGTCGGCTGAGTTTTATAACCGCTGCCGGTCCAATCATGAAGTTGGAGCACCCAACCCGGCAGCTGATGCTGACCGTTATATGCCGCGTGATCCAGGATGGCCCACAGCAATATGATTACCGGGAACAGAAAAACCCATTTCGTCAGTTTTGTCCGCAGCCGATAGGCTATTCCGCACGCAAGCGCGATCATGGCGGTATGCACAGGATGACCGATGGTCATCAGCGTCGGAAAGACACTTTCTTCGAAACGCCCAGGAAACAACGAGAACAAATCCCAATGGATCGTTTCGCCGCCCAGCCATGTAAAGCTGTAGCCGAACTTTTCCTCAAGCGGGCCGGAACTTAGCCATCTTCGGGAGAGCTCTTCCATCAGTTGGAAGCCAACGCCAGTCGCCGCGCCGATGAGCGTGTAATCGCTTAAACTCAAAGCGGAAGCTCGACGCGAGAACAACAGAAATATGCCTAGCGGAAGGAGCTTCCACAATTCTTCGAAAATTGGCGTGATCACGGCAATGGACCAGGTGTCAGATGTGCTTCCGCCGAAAAGCACGTGGAGAGCATTGACCGTAAGCGTCGTAAAAGGTACGACAAGAAAAACGCCCGCCAGAACAAACAGCACAATCTGCTTCCACGGTATCGTTTTGCTTCGGCATAGAAACCAAAATTGCAGGAGTACATAAAACGACCATAAATATTGAACCATCATGGTACGCGATTCTTTAACGAAAAACAAGCTTAAAACAAACAGGATTAGCGACAACCAGGAAAATATCGTATACGCCGTTTTAATAAATGGATATTTCTCAATCCAGGACCGGCCAGTTCGATAGATAGAGTCCAGGAAATCCCGAATTCCGGTTCGGATGGACCAGATCGAATTCATAACGGTCGCCTCCTTTGAAAGCGGCTTCGTGCGAGCAGGACGTCTCCCTGGATATCGGTCCGGCCACGAGTAATGATAAGAACTCATAAAACCATGGTCACCGATCGATCGCAGCGTAGTTTTTTTGAGTTTCTCCGCAAATTATCTATAGTCTGTTTTTTACAAGATATTAGTAGTATAGTCATTCTAGTAAAATGTGGCAAAAGGCGCTGGTCTCAAATCTGATGGATATTTTCAACAATATCCCGTGAAACGAAGTTTGATTATCAAGGGTGGCTTACTTTTGTTGACCATGAAAAATCCCCTCCAAGTAAACGGATGTGCTCTTTCTTCGCACTGTCTACTTGAAAGGGATTATGTCCATTGTACGGCTGCCTGATTTTTTAAATATGGACGGCATCCGTCTTCTATGTCGTCAAAAGTATGGGGAATGCTTGATTTTGATGGGACCGACCGCTTCGATCTTGCTCTGGCATCCCAGACGATATCCTTCTTCGATCTCCTCAGGATCCAAGCGTTGTTCTTCGGCCAGATTGGGCTCGGACAAATACTCGATTCCCTCCGCCACCATGCAGCGGCAGCGCGCACAAGTTCCTCTTTTGCAAAAAGAGTTCCAGTCCACGTCATTCCGTTCGGCCAGATCAAGCACCGTCATGCCAAGAACAGGCGCCACACTGCGGCGAACCTCGCGACCTGATAGTTCAATGATCCGATCCGGTACGGCTTCGATCATCTCTTCCGGGATGGGCGAGTTGTTGGCTTCGCTATTCCTGCCCTTTTTGTTTTTCCAGAATTTAAACACGCGCGTTATCCCCCTATGCATGTAATCATCAGGTTATGTATAAAATCCTTCATTTATTATACCGGAAAGTTTAAAAAATCAACATGCTTACTCTTATCTATTCTATGACATTGACATCATGGAATTGGAACTCTATGAAAATTTTGCTATACTAGCGTATGCTAGACCTAATTCCATATTCTATGAAATCATTCTATTATTTAATGGATCGGAGGAAATACCAAAGCATGCTGCATAAACAAATAGGAAAAACAGCTGTCGCTGCCGTTCTTGCCTTATCCTTGCTCGGCACCGCACCCCATGTTGGTCAGGTATATGCTGAGCCTGCCATATCGGTAAAGCTGGATGATGTTACGCTAACCTTCGATGCGGCTCCGCGGGTAGACAAAGGGGTCACCTACGTTCCATTCCGGACGGTCGGTGAAGCGCTGGGCATTCAAATCACTTGGAATAGCAAGACGCAAACCGTAAAGGCCATCGGCAGTGTGAAAGGCCAATCGACTGAAGTGTTACTTCAGGTGGGAAGCACGACAGCAACGGTCAATGGAAAACAAGTGAAGCTTGCGGCCCCGCCGGTTCAACGGGAAGGCCGTGTACTGATCCCGCTTAGCTCGTTCAGCAGCCAATTCGGTGTCGATGTGGGCTGGAATCAGGCAACTCGCACGGTCTCCCTTGTATCGCCGCAGCGCGAGATGCATTTGAGAGCCTTCTATGCATTGCAATCTTTCCAAGAACGGGATCTTGTTGCATCTATGAATTCAGTCGCCTTTGGATGGAGCCGCATCGATCGTGAGGGTCAGTTCACGCTTCAAGGCGACGAGTACCGCCTGCCCGCTGCGGCCGGTGACGTTACGCCGCAATCGATGGTAGCAGATGCTGCGGACCAGAAGATTAAACCATACCTCATGGTCTACGCCTTGGATGGAAACGGCGAATTAACCAAAGTACTGAGCGATAGCAGCCTGCGCCAAAAGTCCATTGAAGGCATCACAGCCGCGGTAACGGAGAACGGCTTCGGCGGCGTTGTACTTGATTTTGAAGGGCTCGGTTTTAAACTGGATGTCGTAAACCAGCAGAAGCTGCTCAATGATTATGTCAAGCAATTAAAGGCAGCATTGCCGCATGACATTGCTCTGTCCTTAGCGGTGCCGCCATTGAACAGCGCCTATAAAGGCTATGATTACAAAACGCTTGCTTCCATCGCCGATGATCTCATCGTTATGGCTTATCAGTACAATCCGGTCGGAACCAAATCTCAGGTTCCCGAACCAAACAGTCTGGTGGACCAAGCGATCCAGTTGGCACTCCAAGCAGGTGTCCCGAAGCAGAAGCTTTTGCTCGGCATCAGCTTAAGCAGCGAAACAGCCACTTCCGTAGACGATAAGCTCGGTTTGGCCAAACGCTATGATCTGAAAGGCGCTGCTTTCTGGCGTCTTGGCCTGTTCCGTCTCTATAATAACGGGATGGAAGCAGCTGTGAATGCCTCTGTTGTTAAGGAGTAACCGAACAACCCCTGTGGGATTGACAGACTTATAGTAAGAAAAACTTCTATCGACGCTACTTTCACAGATGACAGACCACAGTTAGTAGACGTTTTTCTTGCGATATCAGGAAGTCACAAGCTTCGAAGTTTATACTTTCTGATATCTAAAAAAAAGAAAGCCTGACAAGGACAACCCTTTGTCAGGCTTTCTGGTTATGTATTGAACCCTAAACTGCAATGTAATCCAATTAGCTTGCGCTTCCTACCAGCCTCGCATAATTTTCTTGACTCAACACACGACGTGCCGTGACATAACGTGGCTCGTAATATGAATCGCTAAGCTTGCTGATTCTGACTCCCTTGCTGCTGGAAGCATGCGCAAATTGTCCGTCACCAATGTAAACGCCTGCATGAGAAATTCCGCTGCCGCTTGTATTGAAGAATACCAAATCTCCAACCCGCAGATCTTCGCGATCCACATGTTCACCGGCTTGAGCCTGGCTTTGGGAAGTGCGTGGAAGATCCATATCGAAATTTCTAAACATGTACAGAATAAATCCGGAGCAATCAAACCCGCTAGTGGTCGTTCCGCCCCATTTGTATGGCGTTCCTACCAATTGCTTCACTTGATACTGAAAATTCGGTTGTTGATCAGCAAATGCTGATACGGCACCAGAAGAAAAAATAATTGCAGACCCTAGCAAAGTGATGACAAACTTCTTCAAAATATGTTCTCTCCTTCGATGCCTACGGAGTTAGCTAAGGGTTCGGTTGAAGGTTCCCTATACTCTCTATACAAGAGTAATTCACCCAAGACGGTTCCCCCGTTTTCAAACGAAATTCGGCAAAATTCATTAACGTTTTGTAACCTTCTCTTAATATAGTATACAAGCAAGGATGCTGTCAATCATATCCTAAAAATCTATCGTTTTATGTTTGGAGCTGTCGTAAAGATGGTTAATTCCGGCCGACTATTTGTTAACCATCTCACACAGTCATGACAATTATGTAACTCTGCTTTCCTTCTCAAATTGCTTGTTACTCTCTTATTCTGTTCTCTTAAGCTGTTAATCTTTTATCTTTTGAACTTGGGAGTTTTAGCCACCCAGCGGAGGTTTGAGGATAGCCGATCCTTTGGGAGTCCGTTTCTACCCTACCTATTCATTCCGGAAACGGACGGACAACAGAGCGGATAGCATCAAACCGGAGCGCCCTATGAGTCAAATCACGATGGCTGAAGCTTTGGCAGTCCGGGCAGCAATCAACCGTCTCATGAATCAATTGATGTCGGAACGCTTGAACAACAGCAGCACAATCATTGAAAAAGGGGAAACGGCGGAATATCCTGCACGCAGTGTGGATGCCATTACGGAAGAAATCGAGGCCGCCGCTGCGGATTACAGAAAGCTGGATTTGCTGATGGCAATCTCCAATACAACGCAAACCATTAGCTGGAACGGCTCCGACATGACCATCATGGAAGCGATCGAGCTGGCCCAACAGATCCGCAGCGATATCGGACAACTTGCTCATCTCGGCTCCCGCAAGAAGCTGGAGCGGCAGAGCAGCCGTGGTAGCGGAGATGGTGCCGTAACGCTGTTCAACGTCGCTTTATATGATCCGGAATCTTATCAGGCGCAAGCGCGCAAGAAGGAACGCGAAGTAACCAAGCTTTCTTCACTGATTGAACATGCCAATCATACGTCCATGATTACGTTTGACGCATCCAAGTACATGGAATAGCGGCAGCCGCCGGCTCCAAGCCTGCAGGTCATCCCACGTGCGGGTTTGGAGCCGGCGGTTTCCGCCGGCATCGCGGGAAAGTGTGAGCAACCGCTTATTGTTTGTCGGATACAAACAAACCTAACCAGGAAACCAAAAATCGCCTTCAGTGAAAACGGATGACGGCTTACGGTTCACGCCTATCACTTGTCACATGTTACGGACTTATAATGAAAAAAATGATCGCTCCGTTTCCCGCTCTCTATGAATAAGTGGAAAGCCGCCCCCTGAAGGGCGGCTTTTGTCTAATTCGCTTAAGCTCGGTTAACATGAAACTACGTCGCCGATCCGAACGCTTTTTATCTAACCTCTATTCCATCCTTTATCCTATCCGTAACGTTCTCTTTACACCTATTTTACACCTATGCTACTGGAACAAGGCCGCAGCTCCAACCAGACCAACATCGTCCCGAAGTCCTGCAGGAACGATCTCGTACGTGCCTAAATAGGATGGCATGACCAGCTTATCTGTCATTTCCCGCAGCTGTGGGAATAAAAGATCGCCTGCTCTGCTTACTCCCCCTCCAATCACGATGCGATCGGGGTTGAAGCTGTGAATGACGTTAACCAGTCCTAGCGCCATATAGTAGATGGCTCGATCGATGACCTCTACTGCGACGGGATCATGAAGACGTTTTGCCTCAAACACATGCTTGGCGTTCACTCCCGCCTCGGCTGCGGCCAGTTCAGAAATTACGCTGGGCTGGGTGAGCATCCGCTCGGATGCTGCCTGGCCGATGGCCGTTCCTGAAGCAAATACCTCCCAGCAGCCGTGGCTCCCGCAATTGCACTGCGGACCGTTCGGATCAATGATATGATGTCCCAGTTCCCCAGCAAATGAACTGCTGCCCAGGAACAGCTTCCCATCCAGCACGATCCCTGAGCCGATGCCGGTGCTTAGCGTCACGTACACCATGTTCGTCGACCCTCTTCCGGCACCTCTTACATACTCTCCCCATGCGGCTGCATTGGCATCATTCAGCACCTGTACTTCCGTATGCAGATCACGTTCCATCCAGGCTTTGAGGGGGACATTCGTCCATTCCGGCAGATTCGTACCATGAATGACAATCCCCTCCCTACTGTTAACTGTTCCGGGTGAAGCCATCCCTACGCCTCGAAGAGGGTGGCCGTCCGACACGCTGCGGATCATGTTCGTAATTCTCGCGACCACTTCTTCAGCCGTACGCGCACCCGCTGTCTCCATTTGCTCCCGGTTCAGCAGCTGTCCTTCGGAATCAAAGAGCGCTGCCGCGATCTTCGTACCCCCAAGGTCAACGCCAACCACAAATTCTTGCTGTTTATTCCATACGGTTTGCAATTTTTGTTCACCTGTTTCCGATAGGTTTGCTACTTCTATTGATGTATGCTCTCAGCCAGCGATCGCAGCTCGACCGGATCGATGGGCTTCAGCCCTGATCGACCGTACCGAACAGCTGAGCCGAAATGGACCTCGCTCACACCGGTCCGGTCGATAAAATCGTGTATGATTTCCCACTTCAGACCATTGCCGGCCAATATTTTAAGTTCACTGCCTGCCGTTTGTTCTACAAGCTCCCGAATTCTCGGGATGGCCTGCGGTGCAGGCTGCGGCCCTCCTGACGTTAGGACACGGGTAACCGACGGGTATTTCTGCAATGTACGCAGTCCTTCGAACTGATCCTCCAGTTCATCAAAAGCCCGGTGGAACGTCACTTGCATATCTCCTGTCCATTCCAGCATTTTGACCAAGGAGTCCTCGTCAATCTTCCCTTCCGGAGTCAGCATGCCAAGCACAACGCCAGCTGCACCTGCCTTGCGGATCGCCTTAACCTCCGCCATCATGGTAGCTATATCATGTTCGTTGTACACAAAGGATCTGCTATGAGGTCTGACCATGACATGTACAGGAATCTGAACGGCTTTCACAACCTCTTCAACAAGCCCGATTCCCGGCGTAAGCCCGCCTTCGGTTATCGCTGTGATCAATTCCAGACGGTCCGCGCCATTCTTCTCTGCTGTGATGGCATCATCCACGCATGTTGCGATTATTTCAAGCAGCATCGTCGTCACTCCTTACTGAAGTTGATTCTTTATGCATGGAGAAACTGCTTCTCCACATAATCGGCGAGCAATCTTGCACCATAGCCGGTAGCCCCCGCTGCGGAGTGGGGGAATTCCCTTTTATACTGGACCGTGCCCGCCATATCGATGTGCACCCATTTCATGGAATCCGCCACAAAATGACGGATAAACAGCGCAGCCGTTATAGCGCCTGCCAAAGTTGACGTACCCACATTTTTCAGATCGGCATAATCGCTTCTGAGATCCGATTCGTACTCGTCCATCAGCGGCATAGGCCATAGGCGCTCTCCGTTACGCTCACCGATCTCAACCAAATCGGCCGTAATCTGTTGATCGCCCCAGATGCCCGCAATCTCCAAGCCCAGTGCGGCTCCGACATTACCGGTAAGGGTTGCGATATCAATCACCTTATCTGCGCCAAGTTTCGCTGCATGCAGCAGCGCATCCGCAATGATCAATCTCCCCTCCCCATCCGTATTCGCTACCTGAACGCTTAAACCATTCGGATAATGAACAACGGAAGAAGGAAGCATTGCATCCGGTCCCGATAAATTATCCGCAACGGCTATAAGAGCCGTTACGCGTACCGGAGCTTTTTGCGATACCAGAATATCCATGGCACCCACGACGGCTGCAGCGCCTCCCATATCCATACGAGCATCGCTGATGTCTCGGCCGATTTTGACGTTCATCCCGCCCATATCAAAGGTTACGCCTTTGCCAATGAGCACAATATGAGGACTTTCCTTCTCGGAATCCACCCCATTATAGGAAATCTCAATCATGGCAGGCTCGTATTTGCTGCCAGCACCCACAGCGATCAGACCGTTCATCTGCCGATCATGGAGCTCTTGTCCGCGATACGCATGAAGCTGAACGGGTGCCTTCTTGAAACGATCCTCGACAACCGCAACAAACGCCTCCGGATTTAGCGTTTCCGGTGATTCATTCACCAGGTCTCGGGTGAGCTGTGTCCCTACGATTCGGATTTCTGCCGTCTGGATGATGGCTTCCATCTCTTCACGGGAAAGCCCCTGCCAATCTTCCTGTCGAAGATTTAGGGACAGAACTTGCAGATTGGCCGTAACTCCACGATGCTTATTGAATTGATACAATCCATACATCCAGCCTTCAACCCACGCCTGGAGTTCTTCCTCTATAGATATCCGGGAAGCAGCCCCACCATCACGGGCTGAAGCTCGGATCAGTACTGCGCTTGATTTGTTTTCCTTGAGCAGTGCTCTCGCAGCGGATGCGCCTGTTCTGCGCATTTGCTCCAACGTAAGATTCGAGCGTTGCCCCATTCCAACTACGAGATCGTCCGCTTCTTGATCAGAGCGGCCATAGAACCAAGTCAGCTTCATGCTATGCTTTCGAGATTCCGTTAAACGAAAATGAGACTCCTCGCCCTCATAAACCACATAAATCGAAGTATCTGCCAATGAAGCTTCATCTATTGTGATATTCATATCGAGGCCTTCCCTCCTATATAAGAGAATCAACGCTGTTAAGCATTTTTCATGATTTCTTCGTCATATAAATGGCATGCCACCTGATGGCCCGGCTCCACCTCACGATAAACCGGCGTAATCTGCTTGCACACTTCCATACAGGATGGACAGCGTGTATGGAAGCGGCAGCCTGTCGGCGGATTCACCGGACTCGGCAGATCTCCCTTCAGAATGATCCGTTCCTTCTTCTGCTTCGGATCCGGAACAGGTACCGAGGACAGCAGGGCTTGAGTATAAGGGTGCAGTGGGCGGTCGTACAGCGTATCTTTATCGGCCGTCTCCACGAGCGCGCCCAGATACATGACACCAATCCGATCACTGATATGCTCAACCACGCTGAGATCATGGGAGATGAACAGATAAGTCAGGCCGTACTCCTCCTGAAGATCCTGCAGCAGGTTCAACACCTGCGATTGGATGGAAACATCCAGTGCAGATACTGGTTCGTCGGCTACGATCAGATTCGGACGCACGGACAGCGCTCTGGCAATGCCGATCCGCTGCCGCTGACCGCCGCTGAACTCATGGGCAAAGCGTTCGGCGTGGAAGCTGTTCAATCCGACCGTTTCCAGCAGCTCGCAAGCCAGTTTGTCCCGCTCTTTGGTGCTCAGCTTGGTATGAATGAGCAAGGGTTCTGCGACCAGTTCTTTGACCTTCATTCTTGGATTTAGGGAAGCGTATGGATCCTGGAAGACCATCTGCATGTCTTTGCGCAGCGGGCGCATCTGATTCTCATTGTATCCGCTAATATCCGTTCCGTTAAACAGGACCTCGCCGCTATTTGGCGCCAGCAGACGGGTCACCAAGCGGCCTGTCGTCGATTTGCCGCAGCCGCTTTCGCCAACCAGACTGAAGGTCTCGCCCTTATGGATCGCGAAGGAGATTCCATCCACGGCACGAAGCTGCTTGGACGTACCGAAGAATCCTTTTTTCACCGTGAACGATTTCTGCAAATTCTTTACTTCTAATAGAGGTGTTTCTTTCATGCGGTTTCTCCTCCCTTCGAGTGACCTTCCTGTGTCAGCCAGCAGCGGCTCTTGCGATGTTCTTCATGTGCGACAGGGAGAAGCTCCGGCTCCTGGGAGAGGCACTGCTCCATTACGAACGGACACCGTGGGGCAAACTTGCAGCCTTTCGGCATGTTCCGCAGATCCGGCACATTCCCTGGAATGGATTCCAAACGGCGCACCTTTTGTCTAAGCTTGGGCACTGAATGAATGAGTCCTTTGGTGTACGGATGCTGAGGGTTCTCGAACAGCTCTTCAACCGTCGCCTCTTCCACGACTCTGCCTGCGTACATGACAACCACCCGGTCGCACATTTCGGCCACGACGCCAAGATCATGGGTAATAAGCAGCATGCCCATTTCCTGCTCGGTCTTCAGTCGATTCATCAGATCCAAGATCTGAGCCTGAATCGTGACGTCAAGGGCGGTGGTCGGCTCGTCGGCAATCAGCAGCTTCGGATTGCAGGACATCGCCATCGCAATCATGACCCGCTGTCGCATACCGCCGGACAATTGGTGCGGATAGTCATCCACAACTTCATCAGCCCGCGGAATACCCACGAGTTTGAGCGAGTCGATGGCATGCTGCCGCGCTTTCTTTCGGCTATAGCCCAAGTGGAGCATGATGGATTCCTCCAGCTGTTTCCCGATACGAAGGACGGGATTCAGCGATGTCATCGGCTCTTGGAAGATCATGGCCAGCTCGTTTCCACGATAGCGGCGCATTTCTTTTTCCGACATTTGTACGAGATCCTTACCCTCAAAGCTTACCGAGCCCCCGGATATTCTGCCGGGCGTATCTTTAAGGAGCCTCATGATGGACAGGGAGGTCACGCTTTTGCCGCATCCGGATTCACCCACGAGTCCAAGCACTTCGCCTTTATTGATGTGAAAATCGACCCCTGCTACGGCAAGCACCGATGAGCCATCGCGTTTGAACTCGGTTTTGAGGCCTTTTACTTCAAGCAATGTTTGCGTCACGATCTATCCCCCCTATTAGTTTTTCGTTTTCGGATCAAGGGCATCATTCAGTCCGTCACCGATCAGGTTAAATGCAAGCACGGTCAGGAATATCAGAAGTCCCGGGTAGTACACGATATGCGGTGCAATACTCAAGTAATCGCGCCCCATGCTAAGCATGGCGCCCCAGTCCGGTTCCGTCGGCTTGGCACCGAGTCCGAGGAAGCTTAACGAAGAAGCAGCCAGAATGGCGCCGCCGATTCTCATCGATACGTTGACAATGATGCTGGGAACCGTCTCAGGAAAAATATGCTTCCATATAATCCGGTTATGTTTGGCGCCCATGGACCGTGCTGCCTCTACATATAAAGACTCCTTCGCGGAGAGTGTCACGCTTCGGATGATTCTGGCAAACGACGGCGTCCCGAAGACCGCCACCGCGATCACCACATTGGATAAGCCCGGCCCCAGAATCGCTACGATTCCGATGGCAAGCAGCAGGTCAGGAAATGAGAACATGACGTCACTTCCCCGCATAATGAGACGGTCGATCCAGCCGCCATAGTAGCCGCTGATCAGGCCGAGAATCGTACCGAGAACCGCGGATATAAATACAGCGCTTAAACTGACCGCCATGGTCAACCTTGTTCCGTCAATCAAGCGGCTCAGAATATCGCGACCGTACTCATCCGTACCTGCCCAATGGGCAGCCGACGGGCCTTGCATCATCGCATCATAGTTCGGCTCATTCGGAGGATACGGAACGATTTGCGGACCGATCACCGCCAGCACTAGTAGTAACAAGATAAATCCGCTTGATATAACAGCAAGCTTTTGCTTCATGAATTTAGACGTGAACGCTTTAAATTTGCCAGTTGCCTGACTCTTCGCAAGCGTATCCTCCGGTACGGAGGAATTGACCGTCACTGTTGAATTGTCGCTCATGGGTTCCCCCTCCTATTTCGATGCATACCGGATTTTTGGATTCAGTACACCGTACAATAAATCGACAATCAGGTTAATCAGAATAAATTCGGCTGCAAACAGCAGTAATAGCGCTTGAATGACGGTATAATCCCGGAACGCAATCGAGTCTACCAAGAGACGCCCCATGCCGGGAATACTGAATACCGTCTCAACCATAACCGAGCCGCCCAGCAAAAATCCGAACTGCAGCCCCGCAACGGTTACGACCTGAATCAGGGAGTTGCGCAGCGCGTGTCTGCCAACAACGACGAATTCCCGCAGACCCTTCGCGCGTCCCGTCCGGACATAATCCTCACGCATCGTCTCGAGCATCGACGTACGGGAGTATCTTGCCAGCATGGACATAATCCCGGCCCCCAGCGTAAAGGAAGGCAGAATGTAGGACTGCCAGCTGTCGACACCGCCTGTCGGGAACCAGCCCAGCTCGACAGAGAAAATTTGAATAAGTACAAGACCAAGCCAGAAACCTGGCAGGGAAATACCGGATATCGCCGTCAACATCCCGATATAGTCCGGCCATTTTCCGCGGTTGACGGCAGATACGATACCAATGATCAGACCAATGACCAGTGCCCAGCCAAGGCTGGTAAAGGTCAGGACAATCGTCGGGAAAAAGCGGCTTTCCAACATGTCCGTCACCGGCAAACCGGAAGTAACGGATACACCCAAGTCACCCTTCAACAGATCACCCATGTAGTTCACATACTGCTGCCATAGCGGCAAGTTTAAGCCTAGCTGCTCTCGAATCCCGTTGATCTCCTCAAGGGTGGCATCCTTACCTGCAACAAGTCGTGCCGGATCTCCAGGAATAAGGTGAATGAACATAAATACAAGAATAGATACAACGAACAACAGCGGGATAACACCCAGCAGCCTCTGAATTGCATATCTTCCCAAAGGATGTGCCTCCTTTCAACATGCCAGCTTTTAAAATACGATGGGCCGCTTCCTTATTGATTCAAGAGGCGGCCCACCACAAGGTATACGTTTAGCAAGCTCTTCGCTGCCTGATTATTTGACTTCTGCGTTGATCACGCTGATCGATCCGTCCGGAAGAGCTTTAACGCCTTCAAGATAAGCTCTCTTGCCGGTGATGACCTGATCGACCCCGAGGAATGCCCAAGGAGCGTCTTCCCAGATTTGTTTTTGGATGTTTGCATAGATTTCTTTTGCATCTTCAGCTTTTACGGATGCGTTAGCATCCTTGATCCATTGATCTACATTGTCGTTCTTGTAGTATGCTGTATTGGAACCAGCTGGCGGGAAGAATTCACTGCTGAACAGACCCTTTGTCGCACCGTCAGCATCACCTGACGAAGGGGACCAGCTTACATACCACATTTGAATTTTTGCGTTTTCCGGCGTAGCCGAGTTAATCTGATCGGACAGGGTAGCACCCTCCATCGATTTCGGTTCAACTTTGATTCCGACAAGCGCCAGCTGCTGCTGAATGAACTGCATGCCTTTTACCGTTTCGGAATCGTTTTCTCCCCAGATCTCAGCTTCGAATCCATCTGGATAGCCTGCTTCCGCCAAGAGGGATTTGGCTTTCTCCGGGTCATACTCATAACCGGATTGCTCAGCGTAATACTGCGTCATGGAGGACATGGAAGAGTTCAGCTTCGAGCCCAGTCCGGATTTAACTACTTTAATGTAAGCATCTTTATCGATAGCATAGTTGATGGCTTGACGAACCTTCAGATCGTCATAAGGTTTCTTCATGGTGTTAAGCGTAATATAACGAACGATGGTGGAATCGGTCTTATCAATGACGATATTGGAATCGCCTTCTACTTCAGAGACTTGCTCGGTAGGCATTGGATAGATGAAATCCGCTTCGCCCGTCTTCAGCATCGCGATCCGGGAACCGTTCTCCGGTACCGGTTTGAACGTAATGCTGTCTACCTTCGGAAGACCTTCTTGCCAGTAATCTTCATTCTTTACAACAACAAGGCGGTCACCTTGAATCCATTCCTTGAACTTGTATGCCGCCGTACCAACAGGATTCTTCGTGATGTCAGCACTTTCCTTGAGCGCTTTCGGGCTGATCATCAGCGCCATCGCGGTTTTGTTCAAGAAAGCGTTGTACGGTTGGCTAAGGGTGATGACAACCGTGTGGTCATCCGGAGTTTTAACATCGGCGACGGTAGAGAAGCTTTTACGCATTCTAAGATTGTTCTTTTCATCCATGATGCGATCCAGGTTGACTTTTACAGCTTCTGCATTGAAATCTGTTCCATCATGGAACTTTACGTTCTGGCGCAGATTGAATGTGTAGGTCAGGCCGTCTTCGCTGATCTTGTAGTCTTCAGCCAGCACAGGAACAAGTTCCATCTTCTCGTTGAAGCCCATCAAACCTTCGTACATCGTGCGTGCACCGGAAATGGAGTGCGTGTCTCCGGCATTGTGAGGGTCAAGCGTAATGAAGTTGGCGTTAATCGCAATGACAACATCTTTGTTATCTTTTGTCACCGGCTTACTCTCGCCGCCGCCTTCACTTGCCCCTTTGCCGCTTCCGCTGTTTCCGCCGCAGCCTGCCGCAACAATCGTAAATGCGAGCAGCAGCATGAGCAGTGACCATGTTCTACCTTTGAATCTCATTGTTTTACTCCCCCTTTGATGTAGTGAATATCTATAGATTCACTCGCCACGTCAGCATATAACATCCTGCCGATCGCCTTGAGTTCCTCACAGCTTAAACATTCCATTCATACACCGCGCGTCGCTTCCCAACCAGCGTACCGCCATCGTTGAAAATCTCATTCGGAACAAGCGCATACAAGCGGTCGATCGTAGCCTGATCGCTGTAGCCGAGACGCTCCAGGATGGAAGCGATGATGCAAGGCCATACTTGCTCGGAGCCATCGGATACTTTAAGCGAGATCGCCAAGCGTTCTTTCCGAAGCCCGATGCCATACACACCCTTAGCGCCGCCCTTGGCTGCCAGATTGTGGTCCCGGAGCAAGGCGGAGCACACAAACTTCGTGTCTGCAATGATATCCGGATACTCATTCATCAGCTTTGCCATTCTGGCAGCTGCATCCGCCGTCTCCGCGTCCTTGATCAAATCCGGGCAGGCCAGCTTAAGGAAAGCGTATCCGATACGGTCCAGCGGAAGCGCGAAAATGGGAAGCCCACAGCCATCAATGCCTTGCGGAATCGAGGAAACCGGAACTTCGGCAAAATAAGCCAGCGTCTCGATGATCTCTTGCTGAACCGGATGCTCCGGCTTGTAATACGTGCTCTCGTCCCAGCCCATATGCTTACACAAAGCAATCAAGCCGCTGTGCTTACCCGAGCAGTTATGGAAGATCCGCCGCTTGTCCTCATGATCTCGATGGCGCTGCGCCTTGGCATCCTCGTTCAATGGATAAGTTGCGCAGCAGTGTAGCGTTTCTTCCTGAATCCCGGTTTTCTTCAAAATAGATTCCAAGGCATCAATGTGGAAGCGTTCGCCCCGGTGGGAAGCGGCAAACAAGGCCGTTTCTTCCCCCGTAAGTCCGTACACCTCGTCAATCCGGCGTTTCATTACCGGTATTGCTTGGAATGGTTTAGCCGCCGATCTCAGAAAGGTCATATGATGCGGATCACCCGCTGCATAAACCACCTTTCCGTTCTCGTCTACAACGCTGATCGCTCCGTAGTGAATGTTCTCCAGTACGTTTCCGCGATATTCCTCTACCAATGGCACAAATCCCATGATTTTGCTCCCCCGATCTCCAGTTGTATTAATTCAATCGAAAATAACGATCCTGTGCGACAAGTCCCGACCCTATGATGACCCCATGTTCGTGAAGCTCGGAGCGGACAATCGTGAAGGAATCCTGAAGCGGTTCCCAGATATACTGTGAGTAGCACAGGTCGGTGATCTCTTCATATACTTCAGGAAACTTGTCCAGAATCTCACCACTCAATATGACGCTGTCCGGATTGTACATGCTGACGACGTTATTAATCGTAATCGCCATATACGCGAGTGCCCTATCGATTAAATAGGTCGCCCATCGTGTTCCAGCCCGTCTTTCCGCGAACAGTTCCTCAATCGTACGAACAGGCTTAATCTTGCTGGCTTCCGACAACAAAGACGGTATATTGATATAAGTTTGGAGGCAACCGGCTTTTCCGCAGTCACACATCATACCTTCAGGATCAACGGTCGTGTGTCCGATTTCCCCCGCGCTATTGGTCACCCCGCGGTAAATCTCCCCTTCCAGGATCAGCGCTGAGCCTACGCCATTACCGAACCCAAGGAGAACCGTCCGGTTGGAGCCGTATGCCGAGCCTTTAAGCTGCTCTGCCAACGCCTTTACCTTCAGCTCATTGTCTACGACCGCTTGAAGCCCGGTTAATTCCTTGAGCCTCTCGGCAAGCCTCACATTCTTCCAACCAAGCTGTACCGAGAAATTAACCACTCCGGCATCAACATCGATGATGCCCGGCAGTCCAACGCCAATGCCCACCACCCGCCTGCGATCGATATCGCATTCCGTGATGAGTTCTTCAATGGTGTCTGCAATTCGAGCCACCGTGGCTTCGGCTGTATCCTCCGACGATCTCGGAAAACTTCCGCTGCACAATACATTTCCCTGAACATCGATGAAGCCAATATGGGCTTGATGGCGATCGAGCTCAACGCCAATCGAGATGACCGCCGTATCCAGCAGTCTTATTAAGGAAGACTTTCTTCCGCGTCCCGCCGAGGCTTGTTCTTCCGTTTCGTGAACGTACCCTTCTTCCGTCAGCTCCGATACGATCCGGCTGACCGTTGTCGGACTCATTCCCGTCTGTTTGGCAATAGCTGCTCTTGAAATCGGCTGTTCGTTCTTGATGATTTGGAATACTGTGAGTCTGTTCTGCCGCTTCATAAAGTCTTGATCATGCTTTTTCATGAAGACATCCCCTATTTAATTTCACCAGTAGATTAATTAGATCATTTTTCCAAATAAAACGATCCGAAATCATCAAAAAACCGTGATTATTATCAAATTTATTATTTTTATTCTCCAGTGATATTAATAATAAAACGTGTTTTGTAAATGTGTCAATATATATGACACATTTAAATTAATATTTTTTTGCTTCTGGAAATGTAAGTGTTTCAATCTTTTGCGAAAGAAATTCAATCTCGTACATACATACAGATGACCGCGCTTCGCGCACAACATGACATAAACTTAACACGAAGTCTCTTAAAATGTAGATAACAACGTCATTCCACCTCATAAATAAAGCCATCTGAGGAAAGAATGATTGGGGCATTCTTCATCTCGGATGGCTTCAAAAGGAGGAAATCTATGATATTTCCGGTATTGTCCCAGGTCTTTAGTTGCTTCCCTGCATGATCCGCCTAAAACGAATTAAACCACCCGAGAAATAAATTCGAGGTGACCCTCAAATGATCCCGGATGGCTTATGTATAGAGAACACGCATTTTGATTATCATGAAGCAGGTTAACGCTCAATTTTCCAACTAATTATCTTAGCCGCCTTTATTTGTTTACTAGTCTTCTATCTTTAATTAATCTTTTAATCTCTTATCTCTTTATCTTTAATCTTTTGATCTTTCCCACTAGCGGAGGTTTGAGGATAGCAGATCCTTTGGGAGTCCGTTTCTACCTTACCTATTCCAATCCGGAAACGGACGGACAACAGAGCGGATAGCCTCAAACCGGAGCGAACCAAACCGGAGCGACCTACTTGTTTTTGTAATATTCAACCGCTTTATCAAAATAATGCTTCTGGTCTTCCGGCAGATCCTCAAAATAGAAAATGGCCGCAACCGGACAAGCCGCTTCGCAAGCCCCGCAGGAGATACAAATATCGGTATCGATATAGAACTGGTCATCTCCTTCTTCTATGCAATCCACAGGGCAAACGTCAACGCATTCTCCCGCTTTCTCTTCAATACAAGCTGAGCCAATAACATACATCCGTATTCCACCTTCCGTAGTGTAATAATCTTTCAAATATTCGACTGGCTATCATTGCAAAAAGCTCAAACTTCATCAATTCCTTAGTTTTCTATACTTTTTATACTAAAATATATCATAATTATGTGGTTAATCATGCCAATTGTCAATAAACCGCGTGATGATAGCCTCAAAACAGCCATTCCGGTTGACTTATAGAAAGTAAAGACATAAGATGAGACATATTGCTTTTTAACCTTTTTTGTTAAAAAAGAAAGCATTCATCGAGAAACAAGGCGGTGATTATAGTGGATCAAGAAGTCGCATACAGTACTCGCGAGTATATCATGCAAATGTTAAAAATAAATGGTGAACTCAGCACAAAATCCATTACCGAGGCACTGGGCATAACAGGGATGGCCGTTCGGCGCCATCTGGAGAGCTTGAAGAGCGAGGGTTACATCACCTATCGAACCGTGAAACAACCGATGGGAAGACCCGTCTCCTTATATAGTCTTACGGAATCCGCCGAAGATTTTTTCCCTAAGAACTATCATGCACTTGCACTCGATCTGCTGAACGAGCTGCAGGACGAGGCCGGTGATGAAATGATTTCACGGCTGTTCGACAAGCGTAAGGATACATTGCTGAACAAGTACACGCCTACGGTGAAAGCCGATGCGCTCGAAGATCGAGTTGCAGCCCTGGCCCAGGTTCAGAATGACAACGGATATATGGTGGATTACAAAAAAGTCAACGAAGAAGAATATCTCCTCGAAGAACTGAACTGCCCCATATCCCAAGTAGCCAACCGGTACCAACACGCATGCCGCTGTGAGCTTGACCTGTTTCAATCCTTGCTGGAGGCGGATGTGGAACGTACCGAGTGCCTTGCCAAGGGTGACAAAAAATGCGTCTACCGTATTCGAAAACAAACCGAAGCCAAACAAACATAATATCTGTTATTGCCACTTCAGGCTCCTTCCATACAGGAAGGGGCCTTTTTTTGTTAAGAGATAAGAAAGTATAAACTTCAGAGGCTTACCCACCTTATCTCGCAAGAAAAACTTCCGCTATATGCGGTCTGTCTTCTGAGAAAGTACGTCGATAGACGTTTTTCTTATTGTACTTGTCCTATCTTATTCTCTTAAATTGCAAGACATGTACAATTCTTTGAATTATTTCAGCACCAGCAGTCGATCATCCTGATCGGAGGGCACCCCACGGCCATCGGTATTGTTGGTAATGACATAAGTTTTGCCATCATGGACTTTGACGTCTCTTAATCGGCCTTCCCCCTCCAATACCAACACAAGTGAGGCATTCTCCGGCTGAAATCGGTACAGCTTCTGGCCGCGAAGGGTGGCCACGTACATGTGATCCTCCTCATCAAAAGCGATGCCTGATGGAGCAATAGCCGTTTCACTGCTGTGGTAGAGCGGGGATTTCATTCCCTCTTGCTGTTCATCTCCAATAATCTCGGGCCAGCCGTAATTGCTGCCAGCCGTGATCTCATTAATCTCATCATGTCCGCCGGGTGTGCCGGACGGTCCATGCTCTGAGCTGTAGAACTCACCTTCCGAATTCCAAGCCAACCCCTGCGAATTCCGATGCCCTAACGTATAGACATAAGAGCCTGCAGTGGGATTATCCGCCGGGACCTTGCCATCCAGCGTCAATCGCAATATTTTGCCTGCTAGACTTTCCTGGTTTTGCGCAAGCTCTCCTTCACCTGAATCTCCCGTTGTTACGTAGAGCATCTCGTCGGGTCCGATCGCAATTCTGCCGCCGTTATGTACGTTAGAGCCGGGAATGCGCTCAAGAAAGACATGCGACTCTGTCCATTGATTCCCCTCCTGCTTTAGAAGGACCAACCGGTTCATGACTTTTCCATCCTGATTATAGGTGTGGTAGGCGAAGGCCTTGCCGGAATTTTGAAAATCAGGGGCTAACGCAAAGCCCAGAAATCCGCCTTCTCCTTGATGAGCGACCGGCTTCTCGGTATGTACCGACTGTCTGGTAAAAGTGCCGTCCTGGATCTGAACGATATTTCCTTCCCGCTCGCTAATATAAATCGTATCGCCGTCAAAATCGATAGACCAAGGTGTCCTCAACTGCTCTGCAAGCACTTGATAAGCGGAATCATTTTTTTCCTCCCGATGATCTTCCTGCCTCCCTTCTTCCTTAGAAGGAGAAGACTGTGTACAGGCAGTAATAAGCAGCAAAGCTGCAATTAAAGTTGCCCCAACCACCATTCGTTTCAAAATCCAGCACCTCCCGGGTAATTTTATAGCTCCGGTGTCATCATCTGGATGCCTTGCTCCATGTCCAGCAAGGAACGCAACACAATATCCTCATCGCTAAACGATTCGATCTGGCTGCCTGCTACATAACGGGTCTCATGTCCTCGTCCGGTAATAATGATCCTGTCCTCGTCACCTGCCAATTCCACAGCTCGTTGAATGGCTTCTTTACGATTCAGGATCACCTCCCAATTTCCCGCTTCATGCGAGGTTAAGCCACCCAGCATCTCAGCCATAATCTGCTCCGGATCCTCCGAGAACGAATTGTCTGTCGTGAACAATACATAATCCGAATACGAAGCTGCAATATCCGCCATGAGCGGACGTTTCAAGCGATCTCTTTCGCCCCGGCAGCCCATCACGCATATCATTTTTCCTGAAGTGATTTCTTTGGCGGATTGCAAAGTTGCCTTAAGTCCACCTGGATTATGCGCATAATCCACAACCACGTGAAATCTTCGTCCTGTTTCTATTTCTTGAAATCGTCCATGAACCCCTGCAAATTGGTGAAGACTTCTACGGATTTCTTCAAGCGTTACCCCTTCCAGCAAACAAGTGGTCATGGCAGCAAGTGCGTTATACACATTGTGAACACCATGCACCTTCAGACTGAAGTCGCCGTGTCCCCATGGCGTTTCTACATGGAATGTGCAACCTTCACGCATGTTTTGAATTTGTGTTGCCCGAACATCAGCCTCGTTACGAATGCCATAAGTTACGATCTGTGCGGATGTACGTTTTGCATAATAGGACGATGCTTCATCATCCGCATTCAGGACGGCCTTCTTCAGCATATCACGGTTACTGTTACCGATCTGGGCGAACAACAGCTCCTTCGTATTGCGATAGCTCTCCATATTCTGATGAAAGTCCAGATGATCATGCGATAAATTCGTAAAGACCACGGTTTGAAAATCACATCCGCGCACTCTCCCCATATCCAATCCGTGCGAAGACACTTCCAATACGGCATACTCCCCGCCATCGGTGACCATCGTGTGAAAATAACGCTGCAGTTGGATCGTATCCGGCGTGGTATTCAGCGTCTTCTCCATATGATCTCCGATCTTCATATACAGTGTGCCAATAATGCCCGTTTTGCGGTGAGCGTCGTTCAGTATCTTTTCTACCATATGGGTTGTCGTTGTCTTGCCGTTTGTCCCGGTAATTCCGATTAGTTTCAAATGCTGCGTGGGATCTTCAAAAAAAACGTTTGCGAGAATCGGCAGAATTCTTCGGGTATCCGGTACCGTTATACGCGTTACGTTTCCTGGAAGCACCGGCAGCTCCCGCTCAGCTACGATGGCAACAGCGCCGTTGCGTATCGCATGCCGGGCATAGTCATGGCCGTCCACATGAAAGCCCGGAACACAGACGAACAGGCCGCCAGGCCGGATCTCTCTTGAATCTGTATCCAGGTTCGTGATATCCACGGAAGTACTGCCCGTTATCGTCTTAAGTATCAGCCGCTCCGTCAGTGATTTCAGAATCATGTCAGGTTCCTCATCTCGTGATGTAATCAAAATCCCATGGTCAGTGGCAGTGTGATATATAAGATGTAGAATTTACTACGATGTATCGTTTTAACCAGTATTTCTTATTAACCTAACCAAGCAAACGCATTCTGAAACTGAAAAAGGAGGATTCCGTGATGATCAAACTCGATCGTGCGCACAGGGAGCAGTACGCACGATGCCTACTAATCCTCCCATATACTGGAACCTTCATTTGGCTCCTGCGTATTTAACATCAAGGGGTTGATCTTATGTTTTTACTAATACTCTATGCTCTGATCATAACGGTCAACGTTCTGATCGTTTTGTTCGGCTTGTATGTCTTCAATCATCCAGATAATGATTGGTTACGAATGTTCAATGGAATTCCTGAGGATGTAGAACAAGATGATATTGATTTATTGAAAATTAAATTCAGGGCTGTAATCGCAATAATAGTCGGTCTGATCATGGGTTCGTTTTCGGTATTGCAGGTCATCGTTACACATATTGGGTAGGGAGGTAAATCATTTGTTTCCAATGCTAGTTGGCGTGATAATGAAATAGACGATCATGACATTTTAAAGGTGCAAGCACTTGGAATTTTAATTCCAACAAATTCATTTGAAATGAGGTAAATATATCATGAGAAAGATTAACTGGCCCGGACGAACCAAGTTAGAAAATTCATCAGGTAACGCTTCTCTGGTTCTGGATGTTATTCTCTATATCCCTCGTTGGATAATGAGGCTTTTTTAGTGGAGGGTATTCGCTCCATCACCTTGTCCGGTTGCAATCGGGAATCACTTAAAGAATGTGATGACTGGAAGCGTTAACCATGTTACGCTGGAGGTAAGCGGTTGCAATACCAATGTTGCCAGATGTTAATGCAGCCTGCCAATAAAGGATGTGTACAGAGGATCCGCTACGCTATTCCATATCTGCTTGAAAGGAGAACCATCGATGGGACCGTTCACTGACGATTTGCTTCAAAATAAAGTCGTATTGATCACGGGAGGCGCCACAGGGCTGGGGCGTGCCATGGGGGAGAAATTCGCCCAGCTTGGCGCCAAACTCGCCATCTGCGGACGCCGTGAGGAAGTTCTGCAGCAAACTGCCGAAGAATTAAGACAGCAGGGCTGTGAGGTATGGTACAAGAGCTGCGATGTACGGGACCCTGCACAGATCTCGGAGCTTGTTGAAGCGGCAGAGCAGCATTACGGAGGCATTGATGTGCTTGTCAACAATGCAGCCGGGAACTTTATCAGCCCCACGGAGCGTCTCTCCCCTCGGGCTGTAGATGCCGTGCTGAACATTGTGCTGCACGGCACCTTCTACGCAACCCTTGAAGTCGGCAAACGCTGGATTGAACAGGGCAAAAGCGGAACGATGCTCAACATCGTCACAACATATGCCTCGACAGGCTCTGGCTACGTGGTCCCTTCGGCAGCTGCAAAAGCGGGCGTGCTTGCGCTGACACGGTCCCTCGCGGTGGAATGGGCTCCTTACGGCATCCGTCAGGTAGCGATCGCCCCGGGTCCGTTCCCGACCGAAGGCGCTTGGTCAAGATTATCGCCTACGCCGGACCTGGAGCAAAAAATGATCGACCGCATCCCCCTGAAGCGCGTAGGGGACGCAGAAGAACTGGCTAATCTTGCCGCTTATCTCATTTCCGATTATGCCGGTTATATTAATGGTGACGTGATCACCATCGATGGCGGCGAATGGCTGAGGGGTGCGGGGCAATTCAACGACTTGGCGGAAGTGACCCATGAGCAATGGGACCGTCTGGCCGAACTGACACGCAAAGGCAAATAACCTCATATGTAAGAAAAACATCTATCGACGTACTTTTACTACAGCAGACAGACTGCCTTTAGAGGTTTATCGAAATTTTCAGCTTCACTGAAAACTTATCCATTCCATAATCTTATAATAGCCCCAAGCCGTGAGCATGTCATGACTGCTCCCGCTTGGGGCTATCCGGTATCCTGTGTTTCCTATGTTATTCGTTATCGTTAACTCTCATAGGTATCGACCAGCAGGGCATACACGATCCCTGGCCCGTGAACGCCAATCGTAAGATCGTTCTCAATATCGGCGGAACGGCTCGGACCCGAGATGAAGTGGATTCCCGCCGGCAGCTGCTCGCGTCCGGACTGATCGAACTGAACCAGAATCTCGCCTAGTCGGGTAACCATCCGCTCTACAGGGATGATAGCCATCAACACGGTCGGCAGCAGGCTGACGGATCTGCCTTTATGCGGGGCCGATTTCACCGTAATCGAACCGGTATAAGCCGCTGCGTAATCCGCCATGACGACGCCAAAATCAGCCCTGGCCGCTACAGCCCTCCAGTCCGTGTCCGCTGCATCATTCCAGGAGAGAACAAGAGCCTCCGGCAGGCTCTCCTCCAGCCCCAGGCGGTCCAGTACCTCTTCCTGCTGACGAAGAATCGTAGCCGCACTCATCTCCTTCGCTTTGTCCCTGATAAACCGGCTGACCTCTTCGCGATTGCTCAGCCTTACCACATGGCCCCCGGCCGCTTCAAAGTTGGCGGTAAACTGTGTAATCCTCTCCTCAAGCGGCCACTCAAATTCATTCCAGAAGTCGGGGGCACCGCGGAAAGGGTGTTCCGGGGCGGTGCGAACCCGGTCTCTCCCCAGCTTCGCGGCGATTCCATCCATGAACTGCTCCTGCTTCTTGCGAGACTGTTCTTCAAGACGGTTCAGCCAGCTGCGATCAGTTTCGTTAGTCATGTGCATTCTCCCCCTTTCCGGACTTCTGCTGCTGAAGCCGCTCCTTCAATCGGTTTGCGATTTCAGGGTCCATCGACCCGGAGGTTCTGCGAATATCCTGCTCCATCTCCGACCATCGGTCACGGAAGGATTCCTTAGGGAGACTCGGCGTTACCCTGTACGAATTCCACCCCTTCAAAGGACCGATCCTCGTTCGGATCTCCCCGCCTCGCACCACCAATTTCTGCCCCCACTTTCCGAGGGATACCACACTACGGTAACGCTTGGCATTCCCCATAATCGCCGAGAAGCCCTTCATTCCCATCGCTTCCAGCTTGTCACCGCGCCCAGCTTCAATCTTCCGGCGGCGCAGGGAAACCAGCATATCATGCAGCGGAATCTTCACGGGGCATGCTTCATAACAGGCCCCGCACAGGCTGGATGCGTTGGCGATATCGTCCCATTCCGCGACATTCTTGTTCAAGGCCGGTGTTAATACGGCACCGATGGGGCCGCTATATGTGCCTCCATAGGCGTGCCCGCCAATATGGCGATATACCGGACAAGCATTCAGGCATGCGCCGCAGCGTATGCAGTTGAGCAGCTCCTGAAATTCGGGGTCGCCGAGCTGGAGAGAACGTCCGTTATCGATGATGATAATATGCATTTCATCCGGTCCATCGGCATCCAATTCTCTCTTCGGACCACTGATTCCAGACATGTACACTGTCAGCTTCTGACCGGTCGCCGAGCGCGGCAGCAAGGTAGCCATCACTTCGAGATCCGCCCATGACGGGATAATCCGCTCCATACCCATCAGGGTAATCTGTGTCTTGGGCACCGTCGTCACCATGCGGGCATTGCCCTCATTCTCAAACAATACCATCGAGCCTGTCTCGGCGATCGCAAAATTACAACCCGTCATGCCAATGTCCGCTTCTAGGAATTTCTCGCGCAGCTTCATGCGGACAAAACCCGCCATAATCGCCGTATCGGGCGGCAGCGTTTCGCCTGCCTCTGCGGACAACAGCTCCGCGATCTGATAACGGTTCTTATGGATGGCAGGAATGATGATATGAGATGGCGTTTCATCCGCAAGCTGAATAATATACTCACCGAGATCCGTTTCGACGGCCTCCACCCCGATCGAGTCGAGCGCCTTGTTCAGATGCAGTTCCTCGGACACCATCGATTTTGATTTTACGACGGACTTGGCCGCCTTATGCTCCGCAATCTGCAAGGAGATCGTGACCGCTTCTTCCGCCGTCTCCGCAAAATGTACATGGGCTCCGTTCGCCCTGGCCTGTTCAGCAAACTCATTCAAATAGTAATCCAAGTGCGCAATGGTATGGAGCCGAATTTGGCGTCCCCGTTCCCTCCACGCATCCCAGTTGCCATGTTCCTCCGACGCAAGCTTTTTGCCAAGCCGCAGCCGTTCTGTCGTAAACTTCACCGCATTGCGCAGAAAATCATTATTTAGGGCGTAGCCTGCACGCTCCTTAACTGTCTGTGCTTTCGATTCAGCTGTGCTCATGTACACTCACCCCCTCATACAGAAGCTCGGCCAAATGTTTGACCTGAACCTTCTCGCCCCGGTGACGCAGATTGCCGGCAATATTCATCAGGCAGGCCATATCGAGACCGACAAGCACGGACGCCTCGGTCTCCAGCACATGATCGCTTTTCTCTGTCACCATGGCCCCCGAAATGTCCGCCATTTTCACGGCAAACGTTCCACCGAACCCGCAGCAATCCTCGGCAAAAGGCAAGGGAACAAGCTCCAGCCCCTTGACGTGGCTGAGAAGTTTCATCGGCTGCTCCTTAACGCCGAGCAGACGGCTTCCGTGACAGGAAGGATGATAGGTTACCTTTTGCGGATAAACGGCGCCTACATCGGTCACGCCCAGCACGTCAACAAGGAATTGCGTAAACTCATAGCATTTGGATTGAAGCGCTTTCGCTTTATCCAGGTATATGGGATCGTCCTTGAACAAATCCGGATAATGATGAATCATATACGTGCAGGAGCCGGAAGGGGACACAACAAAGTCGCTATCGTCAAATGCGTCCAGAATCGTCTTGGCACTTATGCGCGCATCATCCCAATAACCACTGTTGTAGGCCGGTTGGCCGCAGCAAGTCTGAATTTCCGGGAATTCCAGCTGCACGCCGTACCTTGCCAGCAATCTTGCCATCGATTCAGCTACCCGCGGGAACAAGGCATCGCTGAGACAAGTGACAAATAATGAAATCTTCAACCTCTTCACCCCGCTAATCATCAGGATATGGACCGAAGAATCGGCCTCTAGCAAGAACCCCCCGGAACGGGGGGATTCCATGTGATATGTTATAACAACTTGCTCTATACAGATTCGATCTTGATGCCCAATGCTCGATAAGGTGCCGCTTCTTCTTCCTTCAAGCTGTGATCGGTGATGATCAGATTCACTTGGGAGAGATCGGCAACCTGCGCAAAAGCCTGCGTGCCGAATTTGCTGGCATCGGCGAGCAGAATGGTCTCATCCGTCATTCCGATCATTTTATGCTTGATTCTCGCTTGAAGCTCATTGGATTCGCTAAGGCCCCGCTCGATGTGCACACCCTTGCATGACAGAAAGGCTTTATCCACGTAGTATGCATCCAGCGAGCGTTCTGCGAGCGGACCGACAAAGGACAGGGAGCGATGAGCCAGAATGCCGCCTGTGGAGATCACCTGAACCCTCTCCTTGGTGCTCAGCTCAGCAGCCACCTTTATCGAATTCGTCAGCACGGTAATCGGAATATCCGGTATGATTTTCGCCATGTACCAAGCCGTAGAGCTTGCATCCAGCAGGATGCGATCATTCGGATGGATTCGCTTGACCGCTTCCTCCGCGATTCGCTGCTTCTCCAGCGCATGCATGATTTCCCGCTCAGCATACGGTATTTCCGGCTGCGACCGCTGAATTTCCGGTTGATCCTTCACGCTAACCGCTCCGCCATGGGAACGGCGCAGGCGCCCTGCCTGTTCCAGCCTGTCAAGATCGCGGCGAATCGTTTCTTCCGTTACACCGCAGAGCTGACTCAGCTCGGAGACCCGGATGCTCCCTCTTTCGTTGACCAACTGTACTATTTTCTCATATCGTTCTGCAACCAGCATCATACCGCCCATCCTTACTGTTCATATATTCTATCGCTTCCCTGTCCGCTGACCGAACACTCCGTAAGCTTCCTCCCACAAGGGAGTTTCCTTCGGCTCATAAGTCTTGACCGGGAAGGACTCTCTAATGACTGCGCGTGCTTCCCATATATCGGATAGCTCGCCTTGCGCGATCCACTGCACGGCCATATTGCCGATAGCACTGCCCTCTGCGGGACCTGCCCAAACGGGCCTCCCTATCGCATTCGCAGTCCACTGACATAATGTTTCATTATGAATGCCACCACCTACCATATGCAAGCCCTGAAATTTTTGCCCGGATAATTTCTCGGTCAACTCCAGCACGTAACGGTATTGCATGGCCAGACTCTCCATAATGCAGCGCACAAGAGCACCTACTCCCTGCGGAATGCTCTGGTTCGTGCGGGCCGCATATTCCACTACCCGCTTCGGCATATCACCTGCAGGGAGGAATACAGGATCATCGGGATCAATGAAACAAGCAAATGCTGGCGCCGCATCCGCCATATTAACCAATTCGGGGTAGGAGTACGTTAACCCTTCCCGTCCCCAGGTCCGCTGGCATTCCTGCAGAATCCAAAGTCCCATGATGTTCTTGAGCAGCCGGTACGTACCGTACGCTCCTCCCTCATTCGTGAAGTTCAGCTCTCTGGCCCGTTCATGTATGACAGGCTGGTCGACTTCGGTTCCCATCAGCGACCAGGTACCGCAGCTTAAGTAAGCGAATGATCGTTCCAATGCCGGAACCGCGACCACGGCGGAAGCCGTATCATGCTCTGCAACCGTATAGAGCGGAATGGATGGAATCCCCAGCTCCTCTGTTACGGATGACCTCAAAGCTCCAACAAGCGTACCGGGTTGAACAACAGGATGAAATAACTTAGGAGGGATATTTAATGATTTCAAGAGATGATCATCCCAGCTGGCCGAAAGCGGGTTAAACAGCTGCGTTGTGGTAGCATTCGTAAATTCATTCGCCAGTTCGCCGGTCAAGAAGTATCGCAGCAAATCGGGAATCATAAGAAAACGCTCGGCCTCTTGAAGCAGGTAGGGCTTCTGCCGTTGCAATGAAGCCAGCTGATAGATTGTGTTAAACGAGAGGAACTGAATCCCCGTCCGATCAAAGATCTCGGCAGGCGGCACATCCCGGAAGACCTGTTCCATCACGCCATCCGTACGTGTGTCCCGATAATGATACGGATTCAGGAGCAGTTCCCCGCTCCGATCCAGGAGTCCATAATCCACCGCCCAGGTATCAATGCCGATGCTCGACGGCAAGTTATGCTGTCCCTTCAACCGGAGCAAGCCCTGCTTCATCTCGTGGTAGATCCGTAATATATCCCATTGGAAACGGTCGCCGATTCGAACTGGATCGTTCGGGAACCGGTGGATTTCCGTTACGTCGATGGTTCGGCCATTCCATTGACCCAGCATAGCCCTGCCACTGCTTGCGCCCAAATCAAATGCAAGAATGCTCAACGCTCCCCAGCCTCCTTGTCAGATCAAAATCAACGATTCGGGCACCAACCCGAGGGTACTTCGTCTTCTCATCCTTACGAACGCTTCAGCAATACATCCTGCTCATACTGTTTCACTTCGGACAGCCACTCTTCTCTGACAGGTACACCCATGCGTTCGCAGTAATAATCCCACACCGCTCCAAACGGATAGGACTTAAACTCTTCCGATATCGCCAGGCGGGTCGTGTAATCGCCTTCGAGTTCAGCCTGCTTCAGCCTATCGATGGGTTCCAGCTTGGCACGCAGCAGTGCCTTAATCGTATTGCGTGTGCCAATAACCCACGCAGCGATGCGGTTAATGCTGGCATCAAAAAAGTCCAGTCCGATATGCGTTACATCCAGCAGATTATTGCGAACCAGCTCGCGTCCAATCTCGATCAGTTCATCATCCATGATGACGACATGGTCGCTGTCCCAGCGCATTGGCCGGCTGACATGGAGAAGAAGTCCATCGGTGAAAAGAGCAAGCGACGACAGTTTGCCGGCAATGCTTTCGGTTGGGTGGAAGTGGCCCGCATCCAGGCAGATCAGCTTGTTGTTTCGAATGCCGTACCCCATATAAAACTCGTGGGAACCCACAACATAAGCCTCAGAGCCTAGTCCGAACAGTTTGCTCTCGACGGCATCAAGGTTCCATTGCGGATTCATTTCTTCAGCAAAAATCTCATCCAGCGCATCCTTCAGCCGCTGCCTCGGCGCCATTCGGTCTACCGGCATATCCTTGTATCCATCCGGAACCCAGATATTCGTTACACAGGTTTGACCCAACTGTTCCCCGAAGTAAGCCCCGATTCTTCGCGACGCCTTGCAATGCTCAATCCAAAAATGACGGATCGCCGGATCGGCATGACTCAGCGTAAACCCATCCTTCGATTTGTCGTGGGAGAAGCAGGTCGGATTAAAATCGAGGCCAATGCCTTGCTCCTTGGCCCAATCCACCCAAGACTGGAAGTGCCTCGGCTCGAGCTGATCCAAATCAACGGACTCGTCGGTATCCGCGTAGATTGCATGAAGGTTCACTTTGTGGGATCCCGGAATGAGCGACATCGCTTTTTCCAGATCGGCCCGCAGCTGATCCGGCGTACCTGCAGCCCCGGGATATTCCCCGGTCACGGAGATGCCCCCGGATAGCTCCTGATCGCGGAACAGAAATCCTCGGACGTCATCTCCTTGCCAGCAGTGGATGGAGATTTTGATGCGCTCAAGTTCCGTCAAGATTTCGTCCACGTTGATGCCATGCTGCCCATAGAGCTTTTTAGCTTCTTCAAAGTTCCTTGCAACATCCTGCCTCATCACATATCCTCCCGTATGATGGATAGCCGGGTCATATTAGACCCAGCGCCCCATCTTAATAAGAAATCTTGATTCCTTGCGGTAGATGTGTCATACCTTCATTCGATTAACGAGTAAATGCAGCAGGTACCCCGCCGTCAATCGTCAGCATGCAGCCGGTCGTCTTCGAAGATCTTGATGATGCAAAGTAAGCGATGCCTTCGGCAATATCCTGCGGATAGATGTTGACAAGAAGCGTTGTGCGCTTACGATAATGCTCTTCCAGCTGATCGGGTTCAATCCCGTAAGCTGCTGCCCGCTCGTTCCTCCAGTTCGAATTCCAGATCGCGGAACCTTGCAGAATGGCGTCCGGCAGAATGGTGTTGACTCGAATGCCGTATTCTCCGCCTTCAGCAGCAATGCAGCGCGCCAGATGAGCCTCCAGTGCTTTTACAGAGCTGTATGCGGTCACGTTCTTGCCGGCATAGACGGAATTCTTCGATCCGACAAACACCATGCTTCCGCCAACGCCCTGTGTCTTCATCAACGAGAAGGCTTCCCGCGCAACCAGGAAATAACCTGTGCCCAGCACGTTCATGTTCAGGTTCCATTCCTTCAACGATGTCTCGTCAAACGGGCTGGATGTTGCAAGGCCCGCATTGTTGACGATAATATCAACACCGCCATAAGTGATGGATGTTTCTCGATAGGCGCGCTTCACCGCCTCTTCGTCGGTTACATCCATCTTAACAGCAAATGCCCGATTCTCCCCGTGTTTTGCGTTGATCTCCTCGGCAACCTGCTGCGCCCCTTCCAGGTTCAAATCCGCCAAAACGACATGCGCGCCTTCTGCTACTAGCCTGCGGGCTGTGGCACTTCCGATACCGCCTGCTCCCCCGGTAATAAAAGCGATCTGGCGGGAAAACTCCGCCTCAGCCGGTGCAAGACTCAATTTATACAACTCAAGCGGCCAATACTCCACGTTGTAGGATTCATTTTCACTCAGGGATACAAAATTGCCCAGGGCCGTCGCACCGCGCATGACCGCAATCGCCCGATGATACAGGGCGCCGCTGACTTGCGACATCGCCCAGCTCTTGCCCGTGTTGATCATTCCGATGCCTGGAATAAGAATGACGCGCGGAGCCGCCTCGAACATGACGTCCCCTTCATGATGGTTGCGTTCAAAATAAGCTTTATACTGCTCTTTGTAAGCAGCAATCCCATCGATAAGCTTTGCCTTAAGACCTTCCACATCTTCGGCGTCAGGTGTCCAGTCGATGAAGAGAGGAACTACCTTGGTATGAACCAGATGATCAGGGCAAGCTGCGCCTACCTGGGACAGCTTCGGCGAATCGGCACCGCCGACAAAGTCCAGTACATCATCTTGATCGTCGAAGGAGAGGATCATTTTCTTCACGTCGCTGACGGCGCCGCGAACGGCAGGCATCACTTTAGCAGCGATGCTGCGACGCACTTCCGATGCAAGCGGTGTATGCTTCCGGCCGCCGAACAGCTTGTCGTTATCTACTCGAGCTTCGATGAAAGCTTCCGCTTCACTAATGATACGAATCGTTTGCGCGTAACAGGCTTCTGATGTATCGCCCCATGTGACAAGCCCATGCTTCTCCATCAGTACCAGCTCGGCCTTCGGATTAGCCAACACCCCTTCGGCAATCATCTTCGACAAGGTAAATCCGGGACGAACGTAAGGAACCCACACAAATCGGTCGCCAAAGATCTCCCGTGCTAATTCTTTGCCGTTATGGGCGCAGCATAAGCTGATAATGGCATCCGGGTGGGTATGGTCCACATGCTGAAACGGCAAGAACGCATGCAGCAGCGTTTCAATGGATGCGCGCGGGTGCTTCGCATCGACCATGCAATGCCCCAGATAAGCCACCATTTCCTCATCCGACATCGAATCCCTTTCGAATAACGGCCGAATATCCTCCATGCGCAAGCCTGTGAAATTGCCCGATTTCATGGTAGCCAGATCGGAACCGCTGCCTTTCACGTACATAACCTCAATGTCTTTGCCGCGAAAATCCTGAATCGTTGTTTTGCTGGATGTGTTGCCGCCGCCCCAGTTGCATACGCGCCGGTCGGAACCGATCAAATTCGAACGGTAGACGAGCTCATCCAATGTATGTTGTGCCTTCTGTGCCTTTGACTGTTCCCATAAGCTTTGAACCATGAAGCTTCCCCTCCGATTGACCCTATGAATTTGCTTTCATTTGTTTCCCATAATATCACGCCCGTTTATCTTTGAATAGTGTATTTTCAAAAATAAACAAAGATTTATATGCGTTTATTCAGAATTCCATCTTATAAATCTGTTGCAAACAAAAAAACAGCCCTGCCAGAGTTACCTCAAGACAAAAGCTGCTAAATTACAATCTATGATGGGTTTGAGCCTGCGGCTGCCATTTGATCCGCCTTCGCAATTCCTTCCATTAAGGCATCACGAAAGGCGATTTCATCCTCATTGACATAACCCATAAATACAATTTCCGAAATGTCCTTATGGTTGAAAAAGATATTGGAATCCGCGGTCAGATTAACACTTGCTTCATCCCCGGCTTTAGTCCAGCCCTGAAATCATTCCGGGGTACAGGGTTCTGTTACATCCCCAGCCCGTTAAAGTCACCCCCATTCTCCTGTAAATTATAAACAATTCATCATTACGGAGAGGGTGTCATTCATATGAATCAACTTGCACGTGAAACGACGAGCTGGGCGTTCAAGCTGTATAAGCAGGAGACTTGGCTTTTGCTGACAGGGCTGCTCGGGTTTTTGTTAGCTGGAATATGCGGGATATGGGTATTGCTGAATGGGGGGTCTGTCTCGCCGGATGGAGATATCTCCAAAGCGTTTTCCTTCAACGCCGCTCTGGGGATCTTCATCGTATCAACCGCAATCATTTTGCCGGTTTCCGGTATGAGGCCACGAAGCAAATCGTTCTACCGCTGGTGCTATATTCCGCTCGTTCTGTTCTCCTACTTCGCCGAAACCGTTCAAAATTTCCGCGGTGTCGATCCGCGATTCGTTCAGAACGGCTCGACCTTTGATTATGTCATCTCGACTATTTTCCCTGCCGTTGCGATGCTGCTTGTCGTGTTCTACCTGACCCTTGGCGCCCAATACTTCCGCAAGCGTGTAATGGAAGCCCATCCGGAACTCGGGCTCGGCATTCGTTATGCCATGATCGCGGTGCTGGTATCTTTTGCAGCCGGTATATGGATCTCCATCAATGCGGGACGTTTTACCGGGATCGGCGGCAATATCATCTGGCTGCACGGACTAGGGTTTCATGCGCTGCAAGCGATCCCTTTTGTGGCGTGGCTGTCCATGAGGAAATCCGTCAATCCTGCAGTTAAACCGATCCTCATCCATATTAGCGGTCTGGCATATTTGCTCGGATTAATCGCCATCGGATGGCAGACGGTTCTTGGATACTCCATCGCTGAATGGTCCTTGCTTCCAATTCTGGCGAGCAGCTGTTTTCTCGTCGCATTCACGCCAGTTATATGGCTGCTCAGTCAGACCAATGCAACCGCTGAACCTGTCCACCATGCCCAATCCACACGTAATGTATAAGACTTGCATAAGAAAAACGGCTATCGACGAACTTTCTCAGAAGACAGACCGCGTTTATAGGATGTTTTTCTTGCGATATCAGGAAGGCCCATGCTTCGAAGTTTATACTTTCTGATATCTAAAGAAAAACGACTATCGACGAACTTTCTCAGAAGACACACCGCGTTTATAAGATGTTTTTCTTGGAGATATCGGGAAGGTCCATGCTTCGAAGTTTATACTTTCTGATATCTAAAGAAAAACGGCTATCGACGAACTTTCTCAGAAGACAGACCGCGTTTATAGGATGTTTTTCTTGCGATATCAGGAAGGTCCATGCTTCGAAGATTATACTTTCTGATATCTAAAAAAAAGAGACAGTACTGGGATATTCCCACCTGTCTCTTCTATAAAAACACTGCGCCCGTGAACTAAATTCCTTGACGTTTAGATAAACAAGAACGGAATGAGGAACAACAGCGCTATGGCTTCCCAAGCAAACACATTGCCTCCCCAGCCGTAGCCACCGTAGCCACCGCCGTAGCCGTAAGGTCCAAATGCGGACGTTTGCGCACCGCTTTTAGCTGACTTCGAAGACTTTTTGCCCTTTTTACCTTTTGTGGACAATGTATATACGGATGGGTTCCCAAATTCGAGTTCAAGGCCTCGATCATGTACACCGCGAATAGTCCCCACGACTTCTGTTCCATCACGCATGACAGCGCAAACGGTTTTGCCGACGTAACCTCTGCATCCTTCTGCCGAAATTGGTATTGGTTGCACTTATTTTCCCCCTCCCCAGCGTTTGTGTATTATATTCCGCCTGGGGAGAAGACGGCAGAGATAGGTGTCCACATCTCCAAAAATCCGCCATTTAACCTCACTTAATCGCGCTAGCTTTTCGGTAGGCTCTAACCATTAAATCTTCGTCAACCGCGCCTTGAAACCGCTCAGATATCAGACCGTCCGGCGAGATGACGTAGGTGGTCGGATAGGCCACCACCTCGTACCGTCTGGTGCTTGCTCCGTTCGGGTCGTATAGGACAGGAAAGGTTAAACCGTTCTGCTCGACAAAAGACTGTACCTCACTCATGCTATTTTCCAGATGCGTCATATTTACAGCTAGTATTATCACGTTCTCATCCTGATGTTTATCGTAAAAATCCTGCATATAAGGCATTTCTACCTTGCAAGGCGGACACCAAGATGCCCAAAAGTTCAGAAGAACCGTTTGCCCACGATAATCGGACAGTTTGATCTCCTGCCCTTCCCGATTCATCAGCGTAAAATCCGGTGCGCGAAGCCCGGGCTTCAACCCTTCAGCAACGGCTTCCGGTTTGCCTTCTACATTCGGAGATACGATCGCTTCTCGTTCGCTGACCGAGGTGGAAGCGAAGTCATAGATTGCCCACACGAAAAGAGACCCGATGATGAGTTGCACCGCTCCATTTCTCCCTAATCCCAGGGTAAGAAAACGGGACAGAGGGGAATGGAATTGAAGCCAGCTAACCGTCAGCAATGCACAGAATAATAAAATAAAGAATAATGAAGAGTTTATACCGGCCCCGTCCGCCCACAACCACTGAAATACATACCCGGCCAATCCGCTCGCGAATGCCGACAACAGAGCGGACTTCAGCAGTAAACCTGAATCTTTTCTATTCTTGTTCCAGCGCAAAGCTATGTAAATCAGGGATAGAACGACCCCAAGCCATATCCCCTTCGTTCCGCCCGTCATGTAAATAAGCGAGGTCGGATGCTGCAAGGTGCGGATCGGATCGAACACCAGCATCCCGAATTTCCATGAAATAAAACCGATGATAAGTACAGATAAATAGGTGTCCAGGATCCATTCCCGCTCCGGCATCTGACGCAAACGAATTCGAAGCGCAGCGAAACCGGCCGCCGCGCAGATCAGAAAAATCACAATGTCGGCCCTAATCATAAAAGGACCAATCGGAATTATACTCAAATGCGAACCTCCTAAAGTCGGCAAAGCAATTGTAAGCATCGCAATTACCCACCGGGGTATATTCCCATCATAGTAGATTCCCTCACCAATGTAAACTTAAGCGGAGCGCTTTTTAGGAGAAGGGCCGAATCCGATCAATGGAACTCCACAACAAAGCCATTTCAGTATGTGTTTTTCCGCCGATGACAATCTCTTTTCGTTTCAGTTCCTGGCCGCCCATATATTTATAAAAATGCTCAGCCTTATTGCCTTCCAACACCCAGACCAATAATGAACGATATCCTCTAACTTGCAGAAATTCCTTCAGCCTCGCAAACAGCTGCTTCCCCCAGCCCTTCCCCTGAAGCTCTTCCAAAAGATAGATCGCGTAAAGTTCTCCTTCATGAGAAATCTTCTGCTCTCGCTCCGTGCCGTAAGACATGAACCCGTATACCTCGCCATCTTCATCTGCAATGACCAGAAGTTGTTCGTCCTCCGGCATATTGGCAAGCTTCCAGCGCCAGCCTTCTATCCGATCCGCTGCAGACAAATTTTCTAAGAAGCTATCATCCACGATTCCTTTATACGTCGTTTTCCAGCTATTCACGTGGACGTTAGCGATGCCTGCAACATCATGTTCATTTGCGTGTCTAATATGCATAAACTTCCTCTTCCTCCTGCTCATATCTTAATCTCTATGTATTCGCGGACACGATCTGCGATCCTCTTTTTTATGAACGCTTCATCCCTGATGACGCAATGCCCATTCCCGGCATACATATATCGAGATCGGTACTCCGAGCAGCTACCCATGGAAGGAGCGCATCTTGATGAATAAAGCATTGATACGGCTTGAAGATATCGGACCAGGTGGCTGGTATGAGACAGGGGAACAACAGGCGAAGCTGCTGGTCATCGCACAGTTCCTGCATCATCAACAGATCCCCTTTCACCTGGCCGTCATTCCGCGATATGTCGATCCGGTGCACCATGTGGATCGATCGATAGATGATCTGCATGATGAAGTTTCCCTTCGGTTTGCAAGGCTGCTACGAAGGATGGTAGCCCTTGGAGCCTCGCTAGGTATTCATGGATATACGCATCAGTACGGGGAATCGGTAAGCGGCGACGGATTCGAATTTGCTTATCCCGAATGTTGCGCCAATTGTCCTCCGGATGATCCGCCCGAGGCGCTCCATTCGCTCCGGCAGCTGCAGCAATCCTATGCTTATCAGCGGGTACAACGGGCTCATAAGATGTTTCAAGCGGCTGGTCTTACAGCGGTCTGGTATGAAACTCCCCACTATACCGCTTCATCTGTCCAGCGGCATATTATTGAGATTGGTAACGGCATCCTCTATGAATCTCCGCCTTCGAGCCCGGATGCAAGGAGAGCCGCACTCCAGCACACCCCGGACGATCCGATGACAAACGGAACGATCTACGTTCCCACTCCGCTTTATTATGTGGCAGGTGACAAGATCGAGGAAGAAGTCACTCGTATGGAACGGACATTACAGGATTTCACAGGCGATCGTGAACTGGCCTCGTTCTTCTACCACCCCTATCTCGAATTCCCCTATATCCGTTTCCTTGCTGACGGCACTGTACATTATGAAGAGCATTCGCCTCTTAGAAGAATCATTCAGTCCTTTAATAGGGAGCGTAAATCGTTTGTGACCATAACCTCAATCTTGCCTTTCATACCGGATTTCAGGGAAACCCGATGGCAGGACAGGATGACCATGAAACTCCCTAAGTTTCTGCACGCCACGAGAAAAGAGCAGCCGGATCGATGGATCGTCCGGAACGAGGCCAACAACTTATGGTACGACGCTACTTTTGGGGTCTTGTCCCCCATTAAAATCCATAATGGCATACAGTATATACGCCCGCTGTTGGCAGGCTGGCCGCTTTACCCCGGTGGGACTGCGATGGCAGGCGATTATGATGGAGATGGCAGCGTCGATGCGGCTGTATGGCATGCGGAGCTGGGGATTTGTGAGGTTGCCTTGGGTTCAGGCAGCCGTTTAGTACCATCGGGTCATTGGCTCTGTGAATTTGGAGCCGTGGACTGGAAAGCTCTTACGGGGGATTTGGACGGGGACGGCAGACATGATTTATTTCTATGGGACCCTGTCACAGGAAAAGCCGCCATTGCTTATAGCTCCGGGTGTCATTTTTATTCTCCCCTAATTCAGCATGAGGTTTCCGTAAAGGGTGAAGGCGTGATTCCCTCCATAGGAGATGTGAATGGCGATGGACTGGATGACCTGGTTGTGTGGAACTCCGACTCAGGCACATGCCAGGTCTGGTTAAGCAGCGGAAAACAGCTCGTGGACGCCGGAAATTGGTATTCTGACAAAGATTCCATCGGTTCGCCCATATCTGTGATGCTAGGTGACGTGGATGGGGATGGGCTGAAAGATTTGATTCTCGTTGAACATACCGCAGGGAACTGGCTCGTTCTCTATAGCTCGGGAACCTCCTTCTGGCGGCAGGAAGAACGGTTTGGGCCTTGGGTTGCCGGTGAATCAATGACACCTCTCATTGGCGATCTAACGGGCAATGGCCGTGTCAGTCTGCTGGCATGGTCTCCGAATCGGCTCGGCGGAACCTTGGACGCCGCCATCAATTCCAGGGACCGGACAATCGGATAAGGACATGATATACTTCTATACAACATAATCAGGTTTATTCAGAACTCGTGTAATATGCGGTCTGTCTTCTGAGAAAGTACGTCGATGGAAATGATTCTTATAAGTTCTCATCTCTATACTTATTTCTATGTTCGGAGGAGAAGTCATGTCATCCAAAAGCGAAAACCATACCAACAGCAATACAGCCAGTCCATCCCCCTCAGTCAAAATTGTGAAACCCAAGCTCCCCAAACAGCTTGAGCCTATGATTCTATCCGATGCCGGCGTTGACGATGAATCCTCGTTCATTCAATCCACTTGTCAGGACGAGACCCTGTCTTATATTTCAGCCGACAAGGTTCAATTCGATCAAATGATATTCCATAACGTTACGTTCCAGCACGTCACGCTCCACCATGCCGAACTAACGGATCTGGTATTTAACCATTGCGACTTGTCCAACGTAGATCTCAGTGAGGCCATTATGTACCGCGTACAATTCAATCATTGCAAAATTCTGGGGCTCGACTTGACGGCAGCCACCATCCGTAATGTCGTGTTCGATCATTGCACGGGCGACTACGCTACGTTCCGTTTTGCTAACATGAAGCAGGTATCATTCCAATCCACCTCCCTCGTAAAGTCGGACTTTTATCATTCCGAATTAAGTAAGGTGGAATTTGTGGATTGTCAGATCGACCAATCGCAGTTCTCAGGCACGAAGCTTGCAGGAATCGACTTAAGCCGAACCGATTTCCATAATATTGGCGTGACCCTGGAGGATCTTCAAGGATGCATCATTTCGCCGCATCAAGCTATCCCGTTAACCAAAATATTCGGTCTTGTCGTCAAAGAATGACCGTAAGTTATACGTGCTCTCAATAATCATCTTCGTTTATATGATGGACGTATCCGTGCATAGCATAAAGCGGCTTACACCGAGGTCCGCTTGGACCTTTCGGGTTAAGCCGCTTTTTTAGATCATTCTATTATTGATCAAGAGTATACTTCTGCAAATCAAGCGGCAGCGGTGCCGGGATGTCACAGGTGCTGACCATCTCATAGCGCTTGCCTTCATCGGAAGCATCATGGAATCCCCACATGGCTTCAAGCACATGGTAGGCAAGCTCGCCGCTCGCACGGTGAGCTCTCCCGCTGCGGATAGCATAGGCCATATCCGCTGGGCCGATCCCTCTTGTATTCTCGTTATACCCCGGAAGCAATGGTTCTTCCGTCCACTCGATTTCTCCGGTCAACCGATATTGAACCGAGCCGCCAAAGCCGTTGGGATCTGGGACGAGCATTGTACCCTTGGTGCCGTAGATTTCAATATTAGGAAGCGTGCTCCCTCCAAATACATCAAAACTCGTAATCAGTGTGCCAATCGCACCGTTATGAAACTCCATAAGTCCAGCCACGTGAGTAGGAATGTCCACCTGAATCTTCTGACCCTGTTTCTTCTCACTGGTAATCATCCGCTCCGTAAGGGCTGTTCCGGTCATGCCGCTAATACGGCGGATGGGTCCCAGCAGCTGAACCAGCGCTGTCAGGTAGTAAGGCCCCATGTCAAACATCGGACCACCGCCAGCGGCATAATAAAATTCCGGATCAGGATGCCAATGCTCGTGTCCGCGGCTCATCATAAATGCGGTCGCTGCAATCGGCTTGCCGATGCGTCCGTCTTCAATGAGTTTCAGTGCCGTTTGGATACCGGCTCCAAGGAATGTCTCAGGAGCGCATCCGACAAGCAGCCCTTTGGACGCAGCCATATCCAGCACCGCCTTACCCTCTTCTCGGGTCACGCCAAGCGGCTTTTCCACGTACACATGCTTGCCGGCTTGCAGTGCGTCCAGCATAATTTGCGCGTGAAGTGCAGGTATCGTCAGATTAATGACCAGCTCAATCTCCGGATCTGCAAGCAGTTCCTCGGTAGTGTATACATTCGGGATATTATACTTGGCAGCCTGTTCCTCGGCACGCGCACGATCGATATCCGCACAAGCCGTCAGCTCCAGGATATCGAACTTATGGCAGTTTTCCATATATATGCCGCTGATTTTTCCGCAGCCGATGATGCCAACCTTTACTTTCTTCATGATCCAAGTCTCCTTCTGCCTTATTGGCTGTCTCCCATGCCTGTGTAGCTTTGACCTTCCGTAAACACACTCATGTCCGAGCCCGAATACAACGCTTTGCCTTCAGCAGCCCAGAGCAATCCCCTGCGCATCATTTCCTTCACCTGCGGCATATCGACGATATCGGCATGATGGCCGAGGGAATTGTAATAGACCCGTCCATATCCCCAGCGCTTCGTCCACGCCACCGGCATGTCGACCGCTTTGTTAAGCAGGTGCGGTCCGGCCGCAACCGGAAAACGAGTGGTTGCCAGCACTTCAACGGCCGGATCCACATGCAGATAATACTGCTCGGAGGCCACCGTGAAATCCTGCATTCCTGCTACCAGCGGACTGGAGCTCGATTTAATCTCAACCCGGTATTTCACGCCGTCGTTGCCTGGATGCGCAACCCAGTTTCCTCCTGTCATGAACTGCCAATCCACATTGTTGCGGAACGAATCACACATACCGCCGTGGCAGCCCGCCAAACCGGTTCCCTTCTGTACGGCAAGCGATACGTTCTCCACCTGCTCCTTCGATATTTCGCCCATCGTCCATACCGGCACGATCAGATCCAAGGCTTGAAGCTTCTCTGCATCATTAAAAGCATCCAGCGTGCAGGATACTTCTACCTCATATTGCTCATCCCGAAGCAATTCCGCGAAAATGCCGGCAACCTGCTCGGGTTCATGTCCGTCCCAGCCGCCCCATACAATTAAAGCCTTTTTCATGATGATAGCACTCCTTTTTTTATGTGTCCGGCCAAGATTGGCCGAATGACTTGATTACATTTCCGACAGCTGCACCCAGCGGCGCTCTGCAATGGATTTATCCACGGCTTCCAGCACTGCTTGGCATTTCACGCCATCCTCGAAATTGGGCATAGGCTGCCTTCCCTCGGATATAGCGGTCGACAGCTCCAGAATTTCATGCGTAAAGGTGTGCTCGAAACCGATCGTATGTCCCGGAGGCCACCATGCTTCCATATAATCGTGAACGGGATCGGTTGCGAGTACGCGGCGGAAGCCCTGAACATCCTCAGCGTCGGATGTAAAGTAAACCTCCAGTTCATTCATCCGTTCAAAATCGAATTTAACACTGCCCAAGCTGCCGTTGATCTCGAAGGAGTTGGTGCTGCGGTGACCCGCAGCAAAGCGGGTCGCCTCAAAACTGCCCAGCGCCCCGTTCTCAAAGCGGGTCATGAACAGCGTAGCGTCATCTACCGTCACTTTCCCCATGGGACCGCCTGTGCTTCCTTTTGCGCTTAACCCGGTCATCTCGCTGGCAATAGGACGCTCCTTGATAAAGGTTTCGCTCATTCCAATCACTTCCTGCATATCGCCGACCAGATAATGGGCGAGATCGATCAGGTGAGCACCAAGATCCCCGTGCGATCCGGATCCAGCCACTTCCTTCTGCAACCTCCATACCAGCGGAAACTGCGGGTCCATGATCCAATCCTGCAAAAACCAGGCGCGAAAATGATAGATCTGACCCAATCTTCCACCTTCAATCAGCTTCTTGGCCAGTCTTACGGCTGGTGAAAATCTATAGTTAAATCCGACCATATGGGTGACTCCCGCTTCTTGCGCTGCCTGCAGCATCTCTCTGGCGTCCGCCAGGGTCAAAGCAAGCGGCTTCTCGCAAAATATATGCTTGCCCGCCTTGGCCGCGGCAATGGAAATCTCCTTATGGGCATCGCTTGGAGCATTGATATCGATCAGATCGATATCTTCCCGATGGACAAGCTCCTTCCAATCGGTAACGCTTTCACTCCAGCCCAGCTGAACCGCCGCTGCTTGAACGGCCGACACATTACGGCCGCAGATTGCTACCATTTCTGGCTTCAGCGCCTCTGGAAAAAACATCGGGAGGCTCCGGTACGCATTGCTGTGGGCTTTACCCATAAATTTATAACCAATCATGCCGATACGTAATTGTTTCATCCTTCATTCCTCCTTAAATAAGGGTTCATTGATTTCGATGAAGCGAAGATGCACGGATTACCAGGCGAGTTGGAAGTTGGCGATGGAGAACTGCGTTCGTTACGTTACCTGCTGGCAAATCGGAGGCTTCCAGCATCCGAAGCACATGCTCCGCTGCAAGGCATCCCAGCTCATAGAACGGAACTCTCACGCTGGTAAGCGGCGGGGTGCACAGCTCGGCGGCTTCCGAATCGTCATACCCGACAAAGGCAGGCATTCGCTCTTCCGAAATGCCTAACGCACGCAGGCCCTGCTGAAGTCCAATCGCCATGCGGTCATTGGCGGCAAATACGGCTTCAATCCGGTCCAACTTCCCGGCGATTAACTCGGCTGCGGCATAACCGCTTTTACGGCTGAAGTTGCCTTCGAACAGCAAGGATTCATCCAGCACGATTCCCGCTTCATTCAGTGCCCGGGCGTACCCCTTCAACCGGTCGCGACTGTTGGAATACTGAGGCGGCCCATTCAGAAAAGCAATCTTCCGGAATCCCTGCTGCGTCAAGTGATGAACCGCTTGATAGCTTCCATCCACATGATCGGCATCCATAACGTGAAACGCCTCACCGTCAAAGTATTGATTAATCAGGCAATAGGGTTGATCCGCTTCACTCAGCTGTTTGATGGCCGCACGTTCCCCTTCATCATCCCGGGCGCCCAGAATAATGCAGGCATCAACTTTCCGGGTTCGGAACAGGTTCAAGTAGTCCATCGAACCGCCGGGCTCGCGGAATAGCATCAACAGGTCATATTGACTCTCCAACGCCTTACTGCCAATACCGCTCAATATTTCGGAAAAATAGTAAGCGGAGAATATTCGAGCCTTCGGCAGATAGGGCATGACGACGCCCAGGTTACCGCTTCTTCGACGGGCAAAACTTCGGGCAAGCGCACTCGGGGTATACCCGAGCTGATCCGCCGCTTCCAGCACCCGCTGCTTGGTCTCCTCCTTGATTGGTCCGACCCCGTTCAGTACACGGGATACCGTTGCTTCCGAAACGCTGGCAAGCTGTGCAACTTCTTTACGACTAGCGATATTCATCAAGCCTCCTGCAATTTATGTACGCGCGTACATTTTCTCATGGAGCCTTTCTGTTGTCAACCGCCTTGATCTAATTTCATGTATAATAGGGCGCCAAGAAACGCTGCTGCGGTTCTCCATGATCCTGATGCCGATCAATCCTCGGCGGGACCATCATGCTTCTGCGATAATCTCAAACTACTTCTAGAATTAGAGCGTCCGCATCCCTTATCCTTTGTTGCGAACGTTCTTTTTCTGTCCTCCTGATATCCTCCGATTTCATGCAGCAAAATTGTTCTTGCACCATCATTTGAGATATGCAATAATCATCTCCAGACACTTATTAAACTCGTTTAAAAAGAGGGGGAGTGGTGATGACAACGCGCAAAGAAGCTTTACCCACACCGCAATCCATGAAATACGCCGTGCGGCGCGCGCTCCGATCTTCCCTGCTGGAGCTCGGCAGTGGAACCAAAGCGGAGCTAAGTGATCGGCTCGGCATCAGCTTTCCTACGGTGAGCAAAGTTCTGGAACAGATGGCGCAGGAAGGCGAGGTCACCCTGCTCGGACTGGATGAGTCCAGTGGCGGCAGGCGTGCAAACCGCTACGCTTTTAACCCGGACTATATGCTGGGTCTCGCCGTTTATTATGAGAAGGAGCAGAGCGTATATACCATTTTTAATTGGAACGGCGATCTGATCGAACGGAAAGCTGAAGACGGCATACTCCAGCTTGGACCGGAAGCGCTGGCTTCCCAGCTAGGAAGCTGGATCCACCGTTATCCTAAGGTCCGCTCGATTGCGGTCGGCATGCCGGCTGCGGTGAGAGATGGCGTCATTTTTCACGTCCCATTGTACGGGACATTTCAGGATTACGACCTTAAATCTTACCTGGAGAACCTGTTCTCCATTCCTGTCATCGTGGAGAATGACATGAATGCGGCCGTGCTTGGCTATCAGAATCTGAGCCGCTCGGAGGAGGCTTCCCTGGTATACGTGTATCTGGGACATAATGGTCCGGGGGCGGGACTGCTGATCAACGGAAACGTCGTTCGGGGCAGGTCGTTCTTCACGGGTGAGATCGGCTATGTACCGATGAGCAAGGACAACAATTTTCATGATGTATTGGACCGTAAAAGTTCCGTCATGAGCAGTCTCATCGAGCCGGATGAGGAGCAAATCGATGCGTTAAGCCGATTAAGCGCCGCCTTCACCGCGATTCTCAATCCGGATGCCATTCTGTGGTGTGAGCATAACCTTCTGCCCTCCACCCTGCTCTCCGTTAAAGACCGGGCTTCCGCCTACGTACCGGAGCGGCATCTGCCCGAAATGCTGCTTCGCGAATGGGAACATGACTATATAGCCGGCCTGCAACGGCTTGCTCTGGATATGATGATATCCGATACAAGTGCAATGTAAAATTCAACGATGACGATTGGGGAATAACCGTGAATACAGACCTTCAAACGAAAGCAAAACCTAAATTCAGCAAAGACTACACCCTTCATTTGGCAACCATCTTTCTCGGCTTTATCATTTTCGGAATATCGGAAAATATAAAGGGACCCGCCATTCCAAGAATTCAATTCGACTTCAACCTGGATGAAATGCAGATCGGTACCTTGCTATCGCTGAACGCGCTCGGGTACTTGATTGCCTGCTCTTTCACCGCGCTGTTAACCCGGAAGATCGGGATCAAGTGGGTCAGCATGGCTGCCTTCGGTTCGATGGCTCTCTCGGGTGTGTTCATCTTCCTGTCGCACAGCTACCCAATGTTTACCGCGTCCTACTTCTTCATGTACATTGGAAACGGTATGCTGGAGATCGGCCTCGCCATATTGGCTGCCCGGATCTTTGTGCGAAACACAGGCACGATGATGAACCTGTCCCATTTCTTCTACGGAATTAGCTCAACCGTGGCACCAATGATTGCATCCGGCCTCATGACCGTAAGCGTGTTTAATTACACGCTGGACTGGCGGGGTATGTATCTGGCCATGCTGATGTTATCCGTACTACCGATGATCCCGGCACTCATGAGTAAGTTTCCCGGGGACGATCTATCCGAAACGGAACGAACTCCGCTCAAGTTATTAGTTAAAGATCCTGCGCTGTGGCTGGTCGTCATGATTCTTTCCTTCGGTGTTGTATCGGAGATGGCCGTTGGCGGTTGGCTCGTAAACTTTCTTGAAAAATCGTACAAATGGGAACCTACGGCTGCAGCCGGGATGCTGTCCGCCTTCTTCCTCTGCTTCTCGGCAGCACGCCTGCTGCTTGGCCCGATAACGGATCGGATCGGCTTCACGCTGTCCATCATCATCCTGTCCGCGCTGACCGGAGTATGTACATTTGTCGCAATCTTTGGCGGGGAATCCTATGCCTTCCTGTTTGCGGCTGCCGGCATTGGAATTGCTCCCATTTATCCGACGGTCATGGCTCTAATTGCCAAAAGATATCCGAACGAGAGCGACACTGCGATTACGTTCATCGTCACGATGATGGGAATCGGCAGCGTTATCGGCAATTACGCAATCGGAGCGATCACGAACGGATTCAAGCAAATGTACGGCAGCGGAACAGAGCTCGGTTTGCTGCGCGGGCTGCAGGCCGGCTATGGCTTCATCGGATTGTGTGCCATCCTATGCTCACTCTTCGGCATCATTCTGTACCGTTATTTAAAAGTTCGTAAGCAATTGGTTTAATCCTATGAACACTAAAGGGAGCCCTCTCATGAGTACAAGAGGGCTCCCTTTTATTCATTAATATCGTTTGTCTACCCACACCCTAATTAGCCCAAGTCGGGTTGATCAACAAGATCGATGCTTGCTGTTTCAGCATGATGCAGCTCAAACACCAAGATCTCATTGCGCCCCTGCTTCAGCAGCGGTCCAGGCAGATAAAGTGCTGCTTGCGGTCCTTGTTCCCAGTAACGCCCCAGGTTAAATCCATTAACCCAGACGACCCCTTTTCCCCATCCGTCCAAGCGGATAAACGTATCGCCAATGTCATCCACCGAGAATTCACCCCGATAGAAGGTAGGGCGATCCCGCTGTTCAAGCGGACCCGCAAGCGGTTGAAACCGTGCCGCATTCGGATTCTCAAGCGGCAAAGGATAGATGCTCCAGTCATACAGGAACTGGTTGTTCATCCGGACTCCCTCAGTGATCCCTTTATAGTCCTTCAGCTTCGGGCCGTAATTGATACGCCCCATATTCTCGACAACGATCTCAAGCCGAGCCCCGGCTGCCGGAACATCGATCTGCAGGGCTTGGGGATTCCAGCGTTCAACCGTTCCCTGATACTTACCGTCCAGGAATACCTGTGCCCGGTCATGCACCTCTTGCAGATACAGCGATTCTCCTTGACGAGGTCCGGAGATATCCGTTGCGTAAACGATGAAGCCATAACTTTGACCCAGCAGTTCCATCGGAACAGGTGTCGTACGTTTCACCGGATCGGATAGAACTGACAGATGCTCCAGCAAGTCGGCATAATGCGTCATGCGAACCGAACCATAGCTCTTTTTCTTGACGGACTGAGGCAGACTTGGGAAATCCGAGAGCTCTTTCCCCTGATGCTTCGCAATCGCGCTGCGAATGGCCTCGTATTTAGCTGTTACATCCCCACACTCCGAAATAGGGGCATCATAATCGTAGCTAGTTATCGTGGGCTCATACTTCTCGTGAAAATTCGCCCCATTATAAAATCCGAAATTCGTTCCGCCATGAAACATGTAGAAGTTCACGGATGCATTCAAGTCCAGCATCTCCTTGAACACGGAGGCGGCATCTTCCGCGTCCCGGGTATGATGGGGTTTCAACCAATGATCAAACCATCCATTCCAGTATTCCATGCACATCAGAGGGTCTTCTGCGCGATATTCCCGCAGTTTGGTAAAAGCTTCCTCGGTTCTTGAACCAAAATTGACGGTGGCAAGCACGCCTGGAACGGTTCCCCCTTGCAGCATCCCGTCGGTGGGACCATCCGAAGTGAACAGCAATACATCTACGCCCCGCTTGATCAAGCCATCCTTCAGATACTCCAGATAAGCCGTATCATTTCCGTAGCTCCCGTACTCGTTCTCGATTTGCATGGCAATTACCGGACCTCCATTGGAGGTTAATAACGGAACCAGACGCGGAATCAGTTCATCATAATAACGGTCAACCTTCTCCAGATACACCGGGTCCATGCACCGCAGGTGGATATCCGGATACTGCAGCAGCCAGGACGGAAGCCCGCCAAATTCCCATTCTGCGCATATGTAAGGGCTTGGTCGAAGGATCACATGCAGCCCGAGACCACCGGCGATTTGGACGAATCTCTCCAAGTCGGCGATGCCATCAAACGTAAATTGTCCTTCCTTAGGTTCATGCAAATTCCACGGAATATAGCTTTCCACGGTGTTCAACCCACAGCTTTTCAGCTTCATCAGCCTGTCTTCCCAATATTCCGGTACGATCCGAAAATAATGTACGGCACCCGACAGAATCTGGATCGGCTCATCCCCGAGCACGAACTGTTGATTAACCGCTTTCAATTGAGCTTTCATATCCTGTTTCCTCCCTGCTCGTATCATTTCGCTTTCTATTATCATCATCTATCAAAAGCTCGTGCTGCTCAATCTCCAAATGGATCATCCTTTATACCTTTTGTGCCGAATATTCAGAATCGCAAGCTCCTATTATGATAATATATATGGCATAATCACTGGAATTTTCGATGCCAAAGGAGCCGACCCATATGGATATCGCTTTTCGCTTTCCTAATATGATTCACACCCTTCAAGTAACAGGATGCCTTTTTGATTCCCATCCACCCGGATGGAGTTATCCGAGGCATCATCATCATCTGTTCGAGCTGCTGTACTGTCTGGAAGGCGAGGTCCTGCAGGAAATTCATCGGGAGTCCTTTACGCTGCGGCAAGGGGAATGGCTTCTGATCAAATCCGGAGTGCCACATCAAACCTCCAATCTGGCGAGCGGGCCGTATGGATACTTCAACGTTCATTTTGATCTCGATGATCAGGAAATTCGGAGTTTATTGTCCGCCGCCCCTTACCGTCACATTCGCCAGCAGGAAAGCGAGCACAGCAATCTGAATGCATACGTTCAAGAGCTGGAGGGAATCGTTCGGCGCAGTCAGCCGGCAGCCCATTCGCTTCACCCGGAGAACCCGAGAGCTGAATACAATCTTACCTTTGAAGACAGGCTGCTGCTCCAGTCCTATACATTGCTCATCATCCACGATGTACTTTCACTTCTGAAGGTACAGGATGAAATCAAGCTGCCTTCGTCGACACAGGCTGCAGCAGGCTCGCATAAACCGTCTTCCTTGCATGCTGCCGATGCGGCGCATGCCATTGAAGAGAAATTATCATCAGGACTCACAGAGGAGATCTCTGTCGCAGCGGTATCCAAAGAGCTTAATTTAAGCCGCAGCCAATGCAGCAAGCTGTTTCGCCAGGTTTACGGAATATCGCCAAGGCAATATATCAGCCGTCAAAAGCTCACCCTAGCCAAGGAACTGCTGGTCACGACCCATCTGCCAATGACGGCGATCGCAGACAAACTCGGTTTTCGCTCAGCAAGCCATTTTTCAAGACAATTCCGCCGCTGGACTGGGCAGTCGCCAACCGAATACCGTCCCAGACACTAAATAGTAAAATTTGATTAATTTTAGTAAGTTACTTGACAATTAACAGCATTATTGAGTATGATACAATCTATAGTTTCAGCTATACAAAAGTTAGTTGATAACAATTAAAAACAAAAACAAGGAGCTGTTACCATTCATGCGTAGTTATTCTTCTACGGGTACATTTATTATTCGGGTTATCCTGGGGGTCATCTTTTTGGCTCACGGTTTGGATAAATTCCAGAGCGGCATCGGAAATATCGAGGGCTTTTTCGCAAGTTTGGGTATCCCCGCATTCATGGCAACCGTTGTGGCCATTATCGAAATTGTAGGTGGTATTGCACTGATTATCGGTTTGGGAACAAGGATTGCCTCCCTTGTTCTTGGCGTCGTGCTTGTCGTTGCTATTTTTCAGGCCAAGCTGGACATGGGCTTCCTAAATGGCTATGAATTGGATATAGCGCTGCTCGCAATGGCTGTCCACCTTGCCCTTAGCGGCAGCAGCCTGCTGTCAGTTGATTCATTGTTTAGCAAGAAGAACAAAGCCTAAAGCAAACGCAAAGGCTCGCCGTTAATCCGAGGCGCGACGACCTCATTTAAGAAAAACGTCTATCGACGTACTCTCAAAGAGGACAGACCGCGTTTAGCGGTAGTTTTTCTTGCGATATCAGGCAGCAGACCCTTCGAAGTTTCTATATCTTAAAAAAAGCCGTACCTGACGATCAGTCTCCCATGATCCTGATCCAGGTACGGCTCTTTTTATAACATGTTATGAAAAGTTGCTGCCGCCCGTTTCTGCCTCTAAAGCCGAATTCCTTTGCAATCTCAGGAGCGTAAACGACAACCCTGCGGATATCGCAATACAGATTGAACCTACAATGTACACCATGCGAATGCCGAGTGTATCCGCAATTAGACCAATTATGGCAATCGATAAACTCGTTACCGTGGATAGCAAGATATCACGCGAAGCGTAAATTTTCGGCAGCATCTCTTGATTTACACTGGATTGGAGCGCGGTTTGCTGAGCCACATCCCGCAGTTGGTAGGCCGGTCCCATTGCTATACACAGGATCAAAGCCACGATCGGGATACTGTTCAGGCCATACCACAGGGTAAGCAAACTGAACACCGCGGAACCTACGGCCATGCATGGAATCAGATTCTTCTGGATAAAGGAAGACAACAGCAGCATCAGTAACCCACCCACAATGGCGCCTACATAATAACTGGCGTTAATGAATCCCCACCAAGCTTCGCCTTGATGCAGCACTTCCTTGACATACACCAGCGTGATCGCTCCTACCCAGATGGTTCCGGCAATCCCTTCAATCATATCCATCATCGTGACGATTCTTAATGTAGGATTTCTCCACAGGTAGAACCAGCCTTCACGAATCACTTCCCAGCTTGGTTTCGCTCGTCCAGCTGCAGCCGGTTCCTTTGCCTTCATGGAGCGTGCTGCGATCCAAAGGGTAAAGACGGATACCCAGATGAGTACACAGCTCATGATTAAAGTCGGCATATGTCCAAACCGTACAACTAGAAAGCCCGTAAAGGTATATCCTGCAATCTGCAAGGACTGGCTGGTCACGGATAGTGAGCTGTTGGCCTTAACCAATCGGTCAGGTGCAACTAATCTCGGAACCATGGACTGGATGAGCGGGTTTCCCCATCCTTCGGTAAAAGCAATGAACAAGATAAACATACATAGTATGGAAACCTGAGATGATATGTATGGGAATGCAATGACCAATCCGGTTAACAACAGAGCTTTCATGACTTGAAGCCTCACCAGAAGCTTGGAGAAGCCGAATTTCTCCATGACAAGCGGAGCCGTAAGCCCGGCAACAAACCGTGCGACTGCATTAAACAGTGGGAACAACGCGGCAATAAAGGCCGAGCCGGATTCTTGATACATAAAGGTTGTCAGTACCATGATGTAGACAACGCCTGCCAGCGAAATGCTCGAATGCGCGGTCCAGTAGTATAAAAAGCCTCCTCTTTTCATGTTCACACCCTATCCTGATGATCTTTTTTCTAATAGTCATAACATAGGTTGAAAGTTTCTGTAAAGATAATGGAAGTTCTCCCATACTAATAAAAGCCTGCTCCCACGATCCATCCATGAGAGCAGGCCTGACTATGATTTGCTATGAAGCGCTACTGGCAACTGGCCAACGGTCTTGCCCCGGATAAGGGCATCGCTTGTCTTTCAGCTTTGCAGTGATCTGTACGATGCAGCCGCACAGCGTGCACGTCGTGTTCCCTTGCAGCTTTGGACAAGAGAAGCACGCACGCAGTCGGGCGTCATACTCACCATCCGACACGCACCGGTCAGACGCAAACATGGGAGATGATAGGACGCGTGTAATTTGTTCATCGTTAACCTGGTAATCGTCATGACAACCTTTACACCGATTATCCGCCATCACCTTCGTTTATCCTGCCGTGATCTCGAGAACGGTAACGGACATCGGTGCGAGCTTCGCACGCAGAACGTCGCGTTCCTGTTCAAATGCATGGAATGTTGTTGGCCTCAGGGTCTCCGGCGATTCAAAGGTGTTATGAGCGTCCAGCGAATCGGAGGCAAGCTGCTGGCCTACGATCTTAGACACCTCACCGTTTAATCCCCGAAGCTGAATCGTCACGTCACTTTGATCCGTGTGGCTCACATTACACAGGCTCACATGGATTTTGCCAGCTTGATCCTTCGAGGCCGTTACGGATACTTGCGGAATCTTCTCGCCGTCCATCTCGTAATCGACGCCGCTGTAATTGGTTGCCAAACGTTCTGCATCCTGATGCAATTTATACATATCAAACACATGATAGGTCGGAGTCAGGATCATCTTCTCGCCTTCGGTCAAAACGACGGACTGAAGGACATTGACAACCTGAGCGATGTTCGCCATGACCACCCGATCATTATGCTCGTGGAAGATATTCAGCGTTAACCCCGCCACCAAGGCATCACGGATCGTATTCTGCTGATACAGGAAGCCCGGGTTGGTGCCAGGCTCTACATCAAACCAGGTCCCCCACTCGTCTACAATGAGGCCGATCCGCTTGTTAGGATCATACTGGTCCATGATCGCCGAGTGTCTGGTAATCAATTCATCCATATGAAGCGCCTTCTTCATCGTGGTGAACCATTCCTGTTCGCTGAAACCGGTAGCAGGTCCTTTACCGGTCCAGAATTCGCCCGGAATCGTGTAATAGTGAAGACTGATGGCATCCATAAACGGGTGAGCTTCTCTCATCACGGTTTCCATCCAGCGGTAATCATCGACGTTCGGGCCGCAGGCAATCTTGTAAATCTTGTTATCGCCATAGTTGCGAACATAAGTCTGATAGCGTCTGTACAGGTCCGCATAATATTCTGGCCGCATATTGCCTCCGCAGCCCCAGTTTTCATTCCCAACGCCAAAATATTTCACGTTCCAAGGCTTCACGCGGCCATTCTCCTGACGCCACGCAGCCATCGGCGACACGCCATCGAAAGTCATGTATTCAACCCATTCCGACATCTCCTGCACGGTACCGCTGCCAACATTGCCGGATATGTAAGGTTCGCAACCCAGGAGCTCGCAAAGACGCAGGAATTCGTGCGTGCCAAAATGGTTGTTCTCTACAACGCCGCCCCAGTGCGTATTGACCATTTGCTTCCGATTCTCACGCGGACCGACGCCGTCCTTCCAGTGGTACTCGTCAGCAAAACAACCGCCGGGCCAGCGCAGCACCGGTATGTTAAGCTGTTTCAACGCCTCCAGCACATCATTGCGGATCCCCTCCGTATTCGGAATCGGTGAATCCTCACCCACCCATATGCCCTCATAAATGCAGCGGCCCAGATGCTCGGAGAAATGACCATAAACGTTGCGATTGATTTTACCTTTGGATACATCCGAATGAATGGTAATAACATGACTCATGACTTATTCCGCTCCTCGCTCTTTTTTGTAGATGTTTATATGAAATAGTTTAACATTCTTTAAAACAATGATATCGGCCAAACTGGATTCCGTCAACCCGCAATTTAAACGCTTTCACGAAATAGCCCTATTTTTCGCCAAAAAAAAGACCGGCTCAAAGTCGATCTTGCGATCGGGCTCTGAGCCAGTCACTGTTCAACGCGTCGCCCGAATTAAAAATTCCCGGGTCCGCTCTGCCTTCGGTTGGTTAAATATTTGATCCGGCGTGCCGGATTCGACGACCTGTCCGTTATCCATAAAGATAATTCGGTCTGCCACTTCTTTGGCAAAACTCATCTCATGCGTTACGATCACCATCGTCATATGCTCCTCGGCCAGCTGCTTGATGACCGCCAGCACCTCGCCTGTCAGCTCGGGATCCAGCGCCGATGTCGGTTCATCAAACAGCATGATGTCCGGATTCATCATCAGCGCTCTCGCAATGGCCACGCGCTGCTTCTGCCCGCCCGACAAATTTCCAGGATATACATCCGCTTTATCAGATAAACCGACCTTCTGCAGAAGCGCTGCGCTGTTTAACCTAACTTCTTCCTTCGATTGTTTCTTCACATGTTTAGGTGCCAGCCCCAGATTCTCCTGTACCGTGAGATGAGGAAACAGGTTGAAATGCTGGAATACCATACCCATTCGGGCTGTGATCGCTTTGATCTGGGGCGGGCTGACATACACGCCATCCTTTACGAGATATTGATCCTGCAGCTTGATCGATCCGCCATTGATCTCTTCCAGATGCACTAGGCTCCGGAGCATGGTGCTTTTACCCGAGCCGGAAGGTCCGATGACGGCAATCACTTCATTCTTCTGTATCTCAAAGCTGACGTCCTTCAGCACGTCCAGCTGGCCGAAGGATTTTTTTACATGGGTTACTTCGATAATTGCCATTACACGACAGTCCTTCTATTCATATTTAAATCGGCGTTCCAGAAACTTAAATAACATGGTTAACACTAGCGTCATCAGTAGATAAATAACACCCGCGATGAAAAACGGCATAATCGTGACATCGCGATTGACCGCCGTATAGGCGAAGTGCAGCAGCTCCGGAACCGCCACGGCATACAGCAGCGCCGTATCTTTCACCAGCGTAATGGATTCGTTGGATACCGCCGGTAGGGCTACGCGAAACATTTGGGGCAGAATCACTTTCGTGGTCGTTTGCCAGCGGTTTAGGCCCAGCACCTTGGACGCTTCATATTGACCCTTATCAATCGCCAAAAGGCCTCCCCGGAAGATTTCCGCAAAATAAGCAGCATAGTTTAGCACAAAAGCCAAGCTTGCGGCTACAAAACGGTCTAAAACGAGATACTCGCCGATTACGGGCAGCACCGGCAGCCCGAAGCAAAAGAACAGCAGCTGCAGCAGCAGCGGCGTACCCCGAAAAACATAAATATAGGCATTGGCCAACCAAGCCAGCGGCTTGATTGCGCTTCGAACCATTAACGTGAACACAAACCCGAGCGGGATGGAGACCAGGATGGCAATTAAAAACAACAGGATCGTTGTCTGTGCGCCCTCCAGCATAGGTTTGCCGATTTGAATGATGTAATCCATACTCATATACTCTTAACTCCTAATGGAAAAACTTCTTGAGATGCTTGAAGTTCTTCAAAGATATCGTAGACCCATAGCAAGGAACACAAAACCGGAGCCTTTGGTCAAAGTCCGGTTTCTTGGAATACCTATGGAAGGATGAATAACCATCCTTGTGGAACATCCTACTTCAACACTTTGTTTTCGCCAAACCATTTCTCGGAAATCTTGGCTGCCGTACCATCGGCATTCATATCGTCCAGTGCTTTTTGCAGACTTTGAAGCAGCTCCTCGTTGCCTTTCTTAACTCCAATGCCGTACTGCTCCGGTGCCAGGGATTCCTCGAGAATCTTGTACGTTCCCTCTTCCTTGGACATGAAGTATTTCATCACGACTTCGTCTATGATCACAGCCTCTACGCGTCCATTCTTCAGATCGCTCAGAGCCAGCATATTGTCAGGAAATTCGTTGATCTTCACCTGCGTGTGAATCTCGTGGGCACTTAACGCATCAGCAGCTGAGGATAGCGACTGCAAACCGACCTGTTTGCCTGCCAAATCGCTGATCGAAGTTATATCCGAATCTGCCAGCACGGCGACGACCTGGCTATTCTCCAGATAAGGCTTAGTGAACAACACCTTCTCCTTGCGCTCATCAGTAATGGTATAGCCGTTCCATATCAAATCAATACGGCCGCTGCTAAGCTCGGACTCCTTCGATTTCCAGTCGATGGGTTGAAACTTGATTTCCTTGCCCATCTTCTCGGCGGCTGCACGAGCATAATCGATATCAAAGCCGACAATTTCATTGCTCTCGTCACGAAAACCCATGGGCGCGAACTTGTCGTCAATCCCGACAACCAGCTCATTGCCATCGCTTGCTGAGCTTGAACAGCCGACTACGGTTAATAAAAGCATGAAGCCTGCTAATACGGATGCTATCTTTTTCACCAAAAAATCCCCCTCGTAGACATTAAACGCAGCCATATTCAGGATGTATAGGAATCCGTTTCATATGCAAACTGCTTTTTCACTTTAATACGTTATCAAGACTCCATGATACCATATTAGCAGAGAAGAGTCGATAGTTTCATAGAATGGCCAATTTTCCATTTGACAAGAAATTTATGTATTTTCATCCTATTTTAAGGTTACTTTAAGGATGATTTCAGTTTAGCGGGAAAGAATGATGGACTGTAAGACCAACATCAAGAAAGGCGGTAAACAACAATGACAACCCACTTGAAATCAGTGAAGCGGCTGGTGCTTGTCGCCATCGCTGTAGTCATGGGCCTCGCTTATCTTCCCGTCTCGGTCTCAGCGGAACCGATTGGACAGCAAACAGAATCACCGGCTGTTCCTTCGACCAAAGACGAACGCGGGCAACATAAACCCGGTCATATGTTCAAGGCAATCTCCCTATTTCTGAAGCTGGAACCGCAAGTTCTTCAGGATAAACTCAAAACCTCGACACTCGCGGAAATAGCCAAGGAACAAGGTGTATCTAGAGATGCCATGAAAGCCAAGATCGTTGAGCTGTTGAAGGATAAAATCGCCTCGCATCCGAAGCAGCTGGGTAAATCCATCGATTACTCCGCTGCCGCAGACAAGCTGCTTGACGCCAAAGGCGGATGGCATAAGCAGCGGATGCATCATCGTCATGGCCGATTAATCTCGGATAGCGCCGAGCTGGCCAAGCTTCTGAAGATGACGCCGGAAGCACTCAAGCAGTCGCTCCAATCCGGAAAATCATTGGCTCAGATCGCGAAGGAGAAAGGCGTGCCCGTCCAGTCCGTCATTGATCAACAAGTCCAAGCACTTACCAAGCGCTTGGATCAGAAGTTGACCGAAGGCAAACTGACGAAGGAAGAATACGAGGAGCGCAAATCCAAAATTGCTCCGTTCGTCAGCGATGTGGTGAATGGTAAACTCAAGCCGATGAAACACAGTCAGTAAAGTGCCCGCTTGCGCTTGACCCTGTTGTCATTGGACAGCACAAAAGCCGCTCCAGCGGTTAGGAATAACCAATGGAGCGGCTCTTTATTTTCATCCGTTTATTCTATTTATCATCCATTTAAGGCACGTATTGTTGGATCATCTTCACAACGACGCCATCTTCGACGGTGATATGAAATGGAAACCACTTCATATCTACGATATCATCCTTTTTGTAGATGTCCGTGAATTTGTCCAGACTTACCAACTGGTTCCAGGAAATCTGGGCATCCTCATACCGTCCGGTATGATCGTACAACTGAAGCAGCACTTCTGCATCTTCTGCCACAGGAAGTTCAATCTGTTCTTCCGTATCATTTACGATATAATAGCCGTCCAGAGCTTCCGTCATCTCAGGGTCCTGTTCCCGTTCGCGGAATACCTGATTCGCTTCCTCTCCCTCATACCATTCAATCGGATCTACTTGCAGATAGACCTTGCCGTCTCTAATCTCAAGCCCGTTGATGTAGACAGCTTCCTGATTCGAAGCTTTCGGAACCGGCTCATAATTGTTGCCTGAGGCTACGCCAACGGTTGTCATCATGATCAGTACAAGCAGCATCATTGCTCCCAATTTCCAAGCCGACTTCTTCATCTTCTCATCGCTCCCTCTTCATCCTTCTATTAAATAGATTCAGCTCGTGAACCCGACTTAGCGTACATTAAACATCATTAACCCAATTCCTGGATATTTGAAACGTATATGTATTTTATCATTCATATCTTTATTATACGGACCCATTTGGTAAAATGGATGTCAATTCGATGTAAATTCATTACAATATTTCAATCTTCGTAAGCGCTTAAAGACGGCGATATTGAATTATATTGTAATTATGGATGAATAGGGGAAAATCAACAATAAAAAACAAGCCCTCCCCACTGATTCCTCAGTCGATGGTCAGGCTTGTTGATACTCATCCAGATATTATTGATTGAATGCTTCGGTCAGAACAGGAACGATCTGCGATTTGCGTGAAACCACGCCTTTAAGCAGAGCCTTGTTCTCTGACAGAGACACATTGTATGCTTTCTCAACGGCTTTGGACTCTTTACCGAGTGCAAGAGCGATTGAATCGTTGTTCAGAATATCTGTCACGACGAAGACGAACAGATCAAGATTTTTGTCAGCGATAATCCCTTGAATCGCATCTTCGAGTTCGGCTTGACGGGACAATACATCATTGGTATCAACCGCGTTAACCTGTGCGATTTCCACTTTAGCTCCGCCCATTTGGAATTCCTTGGCATCCAGGGAGATCAATTGCGCGATGGTTTTGTCGCTCAGATCGGCGCCTGCCTTGAGCATCTCGAGCCCATAGCTGTCTGCATCCACGCCAGCGATCTCAGCCAGCTCGCGAGCTGCTGCGATATCTTCGTCCGTGCAGGTTGGGGATTTGAACAACAGGGAGTCCGAGATGATGGCGGACAGCATCAGGCCAGCAATTTCTTTACGAACGGCTACACCTTTTTCCTTGTAAATCTTGTTCAGAATGGTGGCTGTGCAGCCAACAGGCTCAGCACGGTAATATAACGGGTGACTTGTCTCAAAATTCGCGATACGGTGATGATCGATAACCTCAATTACGCGAACCTGATCAATGTCGCTTGCACTTTGCTGACGCTCGTTATGATCCACGAGAATAACGTCTTGGGCTTCATTCGCAACCGTCTCAACGAACCGCGGCGCTTCTACCTTAAAGTAATCGAGCGCATATTGCGTTTCACCGTTAACGTCACCAAGACGTACGGGCTCAGCGGAAAGGCCGAGCTGGTTCTTCAAATCAGCATAAGCAATAGCAGAGCAGATCGTGTCCGTATCCGGATTTTTGTGTCCAAAAATTAATGTTTTTGCCATATATAATGCCCCTCTCGCAACATAAATTTCATCGTTTATATCGATAAACAGATGATCACCTATCTGATTATATCGTTAAATTCTACTTATTCCAATTCCTTTACAGAGATTATTTTTAGGTCGTATTTATACCAATACAATTTCCGGTTCCGGAACGAATCCAAAATGGTTGTTAATCGACTCCGAGATCAGATTCATCAAGTACAGAATGTCGGTTGCCTTGGCATGCTTCTGGTTCAGAATCATGTTACCGTGATGCGGAGAAATGATCGCGCCGCCATATTCGGTTCCTTTCATATTCAGCTGATCCACGAGCGAGCCGACGGCTACCCCATAATCATAATTATTTTTGAATACGGAACCGCAGGACGGGTAATCGAAATGGCGTTTACTCGTCCGGTACTTGATGATGTCAAGCATTGACTGCGGCGTCTCGATTCCTCTTCCTGCCAATGCGTGCACCTCGCCCAGGAAGAATGAGAAGAAGGACGGCAAGGATGATGGATGGCTGCCGCGGGTCTTCCATTCTGTAAGCAGTTCGGACGTCATGCTGATCTGCTCCTCCGAGCTGACCGGAATATTGAGATCGGCGCCTACTATGATCCAAGGGTGCTGCTGGAAGATGGATTGCTTGTATGCAAATAAACAGTCCGCCACGGAAATGGACTGTACCTTTAAGCTCAAATCCATTGTATCGATATAATAAACCGTGTCCAGAATATCGCAGATTTGGCGCGCATTATATTTGGCGTTCATATAGATGCCGGCCCCTACGCAGCCTGGCAGCAAAAAAGTAAAGTCGAGCAAATCCGTCCCCCCCATTAAACCCATCAAGGACAGTAGCGACATGGGCGCGCCGGATGAAACGTACCATTTATCTCCTGACACCCGAAGATCCACCAGGTTTTTGAGCGATATAAACACCAGATCATGTTTCGGTTCATCCGGGAACAGGATATTGGAGCCCATCCCGAAGATGTACCATGGCATCCCGCGTTTCCTGCAGTCCTGCAGCAGATCCGCCAGGTCATTTGCCGTTTTAGGCATGGCCAGATAATTGGCTGAACCGCCGATCCCATACGTAGAAAAAGCAGACAGCTCCACATTGCGCTTGCACAATCGGTCGATAGCAGATGTATGTAAAGTCATCGTAGACATGTCACTCCCTATTCTTCACATTAGGCACAACATTCCTTACTAAATGTGGGGATGTTACATCATTATGATCCAACTACTTGGGTGGTGTCAAACTGGAGTGGAATCCTGGCTAAATAGCAAAAAATCCCTGGATTACAGCCATTAGACCGTAACCAAGGGATTCATTCATGATCTCTTTATGCGTCCCAGGATTTATTCAAGGAAATCCTTGAGACGTTTGCTGCGGCTCGGATGACGCAATTTACGAAGCGCCTTCGCCTCAATCTGCCTGATGCGTTCACGGGTAACGCCGAACACCTGCCCTACTTCCTCCAGAGTGCGGGTCCGACCATCCTCAAGTCCAAAGCGCAGCCGGAGCACATTCTCTTCACGCTCGGTGAGCGTATCCAGCACTTCCTCCAGCTGTTCCTTCAGCAGCTCAAACGCCGCGGCATCTGCCGGAGCCAATGCGTCCTGATCCTCAATGAAATCACCCAGGTTGGAGTCGCTCTCCTCGCCGACCGGCGTTTCCAGGGACACAGGTTCTTGGGATACCTTCTGGATCTCACGTACTTTTTCCGGCGTGATATCCATCTCTTTACCGATTTCTTCTGGTGTCGGTTCGCGCCCCAGCTCCTGAAGGAGCTGCCTGGAGACACGGACGAGCTTATTAATCGTCTCTACCATATGCACCGGAATCCGGATCGTTCTTGCTTGGTCAGCAATCGAGCGGGTTATCGCCTGGCGTATCCACCAGGTGGCATACGTACTAAACTTAAAGCCCTTGGAGTAATCGAACTTCTCCACCGCTTTGATCAGGCCCATATTGCCTTCTTGTATCAGATCAAGGAACTGCATTCCCCGACCAGCATAGCGTCTTGCTATACTTACAACGAGACGAAGATTCGCTTCGGCCAAACGGCGTTTCGCTTCTTCGTCTCCCTCCTCTATTCGTTTGGACAGTTCCACTTCTTCATCGGCTGTAAGGAGGGGAACCCGACCGATTTCTTTCAGGTACATGCGAACCGGATCGCTAATCTTGATGCCTGGTGGAAGTGAGAGATCGTCATGAACCGAAAAATCCTCTGTCGGAGAATTAGCCGCTTTCTCTGTATCCGTAACCTCTCGTTCCAATGCAAAATCCGCACTTTGACGGTTCTCCATTCTATGCCCCCCTGTTGACAATCCCATATTTTCATGCTAATCTAGCATTAGGTTATTATGACATTAAGCCAATAGTTATTTATCCTTCATTCTAGCATATTTTTTACACTATATCAACTTCTAATATATTCTAGTTCATTTCACCCGACCTCACCCTGAGATCGGGTTTTTTATGCTCCAAATCTGCCTTATGGAACTAGTCATTGCCTCTTCGAACAAGTACAAGTTCATCCTCTTACACTACATATGCTACGTTTATTTAAGCTGATCTAGTACAGCTTTCGTTTGCTGATTCAACGATTTCACATCGGGAGCCTTCGCGGGCTCATCGCTCAGCTGATATTTGTGCTTTAGTTCAAGCGTTGCCCTCACCCGGTCGTTCAGCATCTCCTCCGGGATTACGCCGCTATCAACAGCCTTGGTCAATGCTTGAATGACCGCTTCTTCTAATGCATATTCATGTCCGATCAGAATCATGTTGCTCCCTGCGACGACGGACTTCACGGAAGCCTCCCCTACGTCCGTGCTGCCGGAAATAGCCCCCATTGTCATATCATCCGTTATAACGACACCCTTAAACCCCATTTCTTCCCTTAACAAATCGTGAATGACGGGTTTCGAATAGGAAGATGGCGTATCCGGATCAATGCCCTTCATCAGCAGATGCGCAACCATGACCACATCGGCCCCTTCATCAATCGCTTGTTGAAAAGGTACCAGCTCCACTTCATGCAGACGCTTTAGATCATGGTCAACAACAGGCAGACCGAGATGGGAATCGACCGAAGTATCGCCATGCCCTGGAAAATGCTTCACTACAGGTACGACGCCATGCTCCTGTATCCCCTTCATGGAGGCAATCCCCTGCGTGCTTACGGTTTCTGCTGTATTGCCAAAGGATCGATCGCCGATGACCGGATTGTTCGGGTTGCTATTAATGTCCAGCACCGGGGCGAATACCATGTTGAGCCCGAGCCCCGCTACCTTCTGCGCGATAAGACCGCCAACACGCTTCGTCAGTGCAAGATCCCCGTTGCTTCCGATTTTGCCGCTTGACGGCAGCTTCACATATTCATCGGGAAAACGGGTAACCCGTCCACCCTCCTCATCAATACTCAGCCATAGCGGCACAGGATTCACAGCATTTGCCTTCTTCAGCTCATTCAATAGGTCTACTGACTGCTGTACGCTATCGATATTATCCTTAAAAAGGATAAATCCGCCTACATGGTAATCCTCCAGCAATCTGCGCGAAGTATCATCCAAGGTAGTCCCTTCAATTCCAACCAGCACCAGCTGGCCGATCTTCTCCTTGACGGTCATGCTATTCAGAAGTTCAGCTACCGCATCTTCAGGCTCGTTCTCGGGCAATTTCCCGTCCTCGCCTTCGTTGTCCGTGCTGCCTGATGAAGACGTTGACCCGTCTTCATTATCTGGAGAAGAAGTCTGCGGCTCCTGCACTTGCTCCGAAGGCGAAGCTCCTGGTCCGTTGTCCCCAGGGTTGCTTGGTTCGGCTTCGCCCCGACAACCTGCCACAGCCAATAGCAAGATGACAACCAGCATCGTTAAGCACATCCATTTTGTCCTACGCTTCAACTTGTCACCTTCCTTCAAATTCACACTATTATATTCGTCCTCTGTTCCACAGAGTCCTTCCATCATAACATGATTTCCTTACAGCCCAAACCAAGCCTAAGCTGCCCGCCTAAGAAAGAAAAAAGAGCCGCATCGACAACGGCCCTTCTTCGCCTATTTAAGCAGTCCAAGCTTACGGGCTTGCTCCTCGGTTAATATAAACTGCTCCGTGTCCCATACTTCATCCTCATCCGTTCTTCCGAACATCAGCATGATATCATCCCATATATTCTTTTGCATCGCCTCAGCTTGCGTGATAATCACTTTCATGTGAACGTCATTCCTTTCCTTGGAATCATCTCCTACTACATATACAACCATCACAGGTCGTATAGAATCGAAAAACAAACAAAAGCCTGCAGATAGTATCTGCAGGCAGGATCTGTACTATAACTAGGAATAAGCAGGATGATATTTAATCCACGACATCGCAATGGTGCCCTCGCCGGCATGGATGCCCGCAACGGGAATAAAGGTCATAATTTCGGTTTTCAACGCCGGATGGGCCCCGCTGATTTCCTTCTGGATTTCTTCGGCCTCTTCTACGTTGTTTGCGTGCATGATGCAGACCTTTTTAATTTTCTGTAAATCCAGTTTCATAAGTTCCAGCATTCTCTGCTTGGCCTTCTTGAACGTTCGGATCTTCTCTTCCACAATGACTTTGCCTTCATCAAAACGCAGCAGCAGATGAATGCGGAGCAGATTGCTGAGAAGAAGCTGGGTGCCGGATACCCGACCGCTGCTGTGAAGCCGGTGCAGGCTTGCCGGAATAAGGTAGAACGACATGTTTTGCACCATGGACTGGATTTTATCTTTTATCATCTGCACGGTATCCCCTTGGCTATGCCAGTGAATCCCGGACATGATCATTTCGCGTACCGGAAACGCTCCCGCTTGAGAATCGATGCCAACCACGGGTACCTCGGCAATCTCTGCTGCCTGCATAGATGAATTCAATGTTCCGCTGAGCTCGGATGAACAGTGAATGGCGATAATATCATCATACTTCACTTTCAGGGATTCATATAATTCGATGAATTCACCGATTGGAGGCTGTGAACTGCTGACTTTCGGTTCATCTTTCATTCTTTCATAAAAGGTCTCTGCCGAGATGTCAATTCCTTCTCTGTACGCCTCCTGTCCAAGTATCAACCTCAAAGGTACAATATAAATATGATTTTCCTTGGCGAATTCAGGATCGATTGTACTCGTGCTGTCGGTTACCCAAGCTATGGATCTCATTATCGTGTTCACGTCTCGCTTTCGTGTAGTAAGAAGTAGAAAAGGAAGCGATTTAAGCCTCTAAATTCATCATATCTTACCCTTACAGCGCATTGCAAACGAAAGGAATGTGATTTCATATCCTACACATAGGTTCGCCACACAAAAGCCTTATTTTCGCTCTGCGTTATACCCCTTTTCTCCAAAAGGTTCCAGCTGTTCAATCCAATATGCCTCCCGTTTGCTGACCGCGTCCTTCAGATCATAGAACGGATCTTGCTTCGGCTCAATCGTCTCCAGAATCTCGAAGACAAAAGCATCCTCACCATACTCATTCCATTCCCGCTGAAGCGTCTTATTGTAGCTTGTTCCCATCTGCAGCTCGAATCGTTTGCCGTTCATAGTCTTCAAGTTATTCGTTCCGGCAACAAATACCTTGCCGTTCTTTGTGTTTCGAATTTGATACACGCCAGCTTCAATCTTGATTTCCTTATACATTTGATTTAGTTCCTGTCTGCGATTCATGGCGTTAAAACCTCCTATCTTAGCGTTTATGTCGTTAACCAGTACTGGCTTCCATCATCCGTGCGATTCAAAAAACCATATTCGATCAAATATCGGCGAATGGTCACATAATCGGGATTGTCTCTTCCGATCGTATCGTTGATTTCCTGTTCGGAATACAAGACATCCGGTTTAAAACGGGCAGCGATTTCTCGTAAAACGACGTACTTTTGTTTCTCTTTGAGCTTAAATGTCTTTAGAGGGCCATCGGTCCCTTCGGGAAACACCTTGGCCAGGATCGCTTGCCTCTCTTCCTCCGTAACATTGTAGCGCTCATCCACCATTTTGGCCTGCTTTGGAATTTCCACGAATGCCGGTGCATGGTCATCCTTTTCCTTCAGCAGCTCCATTAAAGTCAGCAACACCTTGGACTGTCTTTCCTTCTCCTTCAGGGCAAACCGGTGATTGCGAATCGTCGATGCACTGCCTATGCCGAGCTCCTGTTGTACCTCTTTATCGTTCTTGCCTTGGTAGAAGAGCTGCAGCAATCGATTCTGATGCTCGGTCAGTCCAGTCAGCTTCTTATCGAGGCCAGACAGATACTGAAACACGGAGCCATGCTCCCGGCGGATATGAACGGTCATGTATCGTTCTGACTCATATAACACATCTTGGTCCGGGTAGATGATCCCTTTCTCAATCGTCTTGCCGCACAGGAGGCATACCCATACAGGCCCTTCGTCAATATAGCCTTGTTTAAGTTCATCTATAGAAGCATTCCAGAAACGATCGTTCGGATCCAATGCAAACACCACTTTTCAATTAGTTATTTATATAGACATTTTATATTTTTGTCTATAACATGTCAATCGCACTCCACTCACTTATAATATTTCTTCCTCCCTTATGTGGAACCTGCTAGAATAGAGGTTGCTGCTGTAAAATTTAGGGGGTATCATCATGGGTTTCATTCAACAGTCGGCAAAAGAAATGCATTCTTGGCCGCGCAACATCAAGCTGTTTTTTCTAGCTAACGTGCTGTATCAGATCGGTACCGGCATGTTTAGCGTGCTCTACAATTTGTACATACAAGGCCTTGGATATAATGACTCCATGAATGGAACAGTGGTCAGTATTCAATCCCTAGCCACGGCACTGATGTTCATTCCGATTGGCCTGATCGGAGACCGTGGCAGCCGCAAACGAATCCTCGTCCTTGGGGCGTTGTTAAGCGGTGCAGGACTGATCGCGCGCTCTTTTCTTGAAAGCGAGTTCAGCTTGCTTGGTCTTGCAATATATACCGGTTTATTCGCATCCTTTTTTCAGGTGCTGGCCATCCCCTTTCTAGCGGAAAACACGGCGAAAGCGGCTCGCATGCGGATCTTTAGCATCCACGCCTCGCTTGTTCTTGCTTCTCAAGTGCTCGGAAGCATGGGAGGCGGATTCTTGGCGGATGCCCTGCAGGCCGTTGGTATGAACAAGGTCGGCAGCTTGAAAACCGCGCTTTTCATAGGCGGCCTGGCAACCTTTGCGGCGTTTATCCCGCTCTTGTTCACAACCGATCAGAAGGCCGAGGAGATACAGGCACTGGATGCACCGCTTACTGATCATCAACCAGCTCAGGCAGGAGGAGCTGTGAACACCTCCGGTTTGGGGGATTACAAAGTCATCGGGCAGTTCGCGCTTGCCCAATTGTTAATCGGCCTGGGCTCAGGGCTTGTCGTGCCTTATTTGAATTTATATTTTACCAACCGCTTCTCAGTATCGTTATCGGCTGTCGGCATTCTGATATCACTCGGACAAGTCATGACTATCGTATCGATGCTGATTGGACCTACACTGGTGAATCGGGTGGGAGCCGTCAGGGCCGTGGTGCTCTTTCAAGTCCTATCCTTGCCCTTCCTGCTGTTAACCGGGTTCACGAACGTACTCCTCATCGCATCGGTCGGCTTCCTGTTCCGCCAAGCCCTAATGAATGCCGCCAATCCGATACAGTCCTCTATTCTGATCGACCGCGTACCGGATCACCGAAGAGGAATCGCCAATTCGGTCACGCAAACAGCCTTCATGCTGGGCTGGGCTACCATGGGACCCGTACAATCTAAACTCGTCACCACTTACGGCAGCTATTGGGGATATGCGATCACATTTTGTATTACCGGAACGCTATATGTTGTATCTTCGTTTCTATACTACCGAATGTTCCGTGAGCGAAAGAGCAGCAGCCTCTCCTCCTCTGATACTACCGCTACTCTCTAACCTCAACCCGCAGAGGGTTCACATGTAGCGGAACAGCTCCATTGGCTACAGCCATGATCCGGGCCTGAAAGCTTCCCTTATTCCGGAAGACAGGCCCCATATCGGATTGTCCACCTCAACGGATATCCGGTATTGTTGATTCCCGTCATCATACCATTCGTTTACATCGGCTGTTCCGGTGAACCACCGGGGAAATCGAAACTGCAAAAGCCCCTCATAAAACCTCCGCTCCCCCATTGAATGCGAATTTCGCTGTTAGTCCCCGCGGCTATCCGGAGATCGACCGCCAAGTACTGTTTATTCCCTAAATAATCCACGACACGGCTGCGCTGTGCATTATAGATCATCGTGGCATCAAACCACCTCTAAATACCCGGAAAATCAAAGCGGCGACACCACGTCATCCGTTTCTCTTCCCCATTCATCCCGATAAGCATAGTTCTCAATCACAAACGGGATCCTTTTCCCCGATTCGGAAACACAGCTTATCCATATCCGTCTTGATATCAAGTTCAACATAGATCGGATTTCTCTTTATGCGCTTTAGCTCCCCTTGGAAAGTCCTTTAAGTCTTCAGCCGGACACCTCTGCTCTCTATGCGAAAACATTCAGTTTACATTCAGCCGCGTTTAAGAAAGATATCAGGAACGATTGATAGGATAGATTTCGTAAGCAAACAAGCAAACGAATGATCGAGAGAAACGAGGTGGAATCATGACGACCCCATTGAAATACCGGAACGAGCTGAAATTTTTTGTGAATATTCACCAGTATCAAATCATCCGTCAACGATTGAGAAATCTGGTGAACTACGATCAGCATGCAGGACCTGGCGGGGAATATCACATTCGAAGTTTGTACTTTGATGATATCAACAACAAAGCGTTATACGAGAAGCTGGCTGGGGTTCGGGACCGGGTGAAATACCGCATCCGCATCTACAACGTAACCGACGACACCATCCATTTTGAGAAAAAAATCAAATTCCGGGATTACATCGCCAAGCTGAAGGAGCCGCTCACAAGGGAGATGGTTGATCAGATCATGGCCGGTCAATACGAATGCCTCTATCAACCAGACAAGCCATTGATGATGGAGCTGTATTATGAGATGAAGCATAAGCTGATGCGGCCCAAGGTCATTGTCGATTATGTCCGGGAGCCGTATGTCTGTCCTAACGGAAATGTCCGGATTACGTTTGATAAGGAGCTTCGAACCGGCCTGCACTCCACGGATCTGTTCAATCGGAATCTGCTGCCCATCCGGGCGATCGATGAGAATCTGATCATACTGGAAGTCAAATATGACGAGTATATCCCGGATCACATCAAAATCGCGCTGCAGCTGGAAGGACTGGGCCGTCAATCGGCCTCCAAGTACGTGATGTGCCGCAAATTTCTGAAATATAACACATGGGAGGATCAATAATTCATGAACACCACATCTACATCAAGCAGTACAAGCACCACCAATTTTTCGGATATCATCAAAAACTCCGTCATGGAAAACTTCGTATCCGATATCAGCATCGCCAAAATCCTGATTACGCTGTCCGTTTCTTTCGTTATCGGGCTATTTATTTATCTGCTCTATAAAAGAGTCTTCAGCGGCGTGCTGTATTCCAAAAGCTTTAACGTGTCTCTGATCGGGATGACCATGATCACGGCCGTTGTCATCATTGCCATTAACTCAAATCTCGTGCTCTCGCTCGGTATGGTCGGCGCACTCTCCATTGTCCGTTTCCGTACGCCCATCAAGGATCCAACCGATCTGATCTTCCTGTTCTGGGCCGCGGTTGCCGGGATCGTAACCGGAGCCGGGTTCTACACGCTGGCAGCCATCGGCTCCATCGCAGTCGGTCTTATCCTGTTCTTCTTCATTAAAAAAGCAACAGTGGATACGCCTTATCTGCTCGTGATTCATTGCGATAATGAGCAGAGCGAGCAATCCGTAAAAGAACAAATCGGTCAAGCCGTGAAGCGTTATAATCTGAAGCAAAAAACCGTGACGCCAGGCAGCATTGAACTGACACTGGAAGTAAGGCTGCGTGACGCCGAAGGCCAGTTCGTAAACAAGCTGTCCCAGCTCCCGGGTGTCCATAACGCGATTCTGATCAGTTACAGTGGCGACTATGTATCCTAAGTCAGGCGGTGGGCAGAGATGAAAAAGAAAAGAATGACGGTCCTGCTGTCCCTTGTGCTGACCATATTCCTCCTGATCTCAGGCTGCCAATGGACACCCACAGCTGCCGAAACGGTAAGCAGCACGGAGAGTGATGCCCAGCAGGAGCAAATCGATTCAACGGTTTTTCCGAAGGATAAAGTCATAGATGTTAAAATCACGATGGACGAAGCGGATTTTCAGAATATGCTGCACAACGCCAGCGCCGAAGAATATAAAGAAGCATCCGTCAATTACAACGGCATACAATTTGATCATGTCGGCATTCGCACCAAAGGCAATTTAAGCCTGCGCAGCGTGGTCAATTCGGACTCCGACCGTTACAGCTTCAAAATATCCTTTGACGAATACCTCAATCAAACCTTGAATGATATCAGTAAAATCAATCTGAACAACAACTACAGCGACGCCTCGTATATGCGGGAATTCCTCACCTACGAGCTGGCGGATTCCGTCGGACTGCCGACTCCCGGCTTCTCTTACGTCAATGTATACGTTAACGATGAATTATGGGGATTCTACCTCGCAATTGAACAGATTGGCGACTCCTATCTGGAGCGTCATTTCGATCATTCGTACGGCGCGTTGTACAAGGCTGAGATGACCGGCGCTGGCAGCGATCTGACTTGGCTTGGCAATGACCCTGATTCCTATACCGGACTTGTCATGAAATCCAAATCATCCAACGATGATGTATTGATCGATATGCTGGATGAGCTCAATAACGGCTCCGATTATGAGAAGGTCCTGGATGTGGATAATGTGCTCAAGTATGTTGCCTTGAATGTGGTCGCCTCCAATATGGACAGTTATATAGGTACCACTAAACAGAACTATTACTTACATGAGAACAATGGCGTCTTCTCTATCCTGCCTTGGGATTACAACATGTCATTCGGGACCTTCAGCAGCTCCAGCGTCCTCATTGACGAGCCAACCCAGGGAGCCTTGGCGGAACGGCCGCTGATTGCCAAGCTGCTGGAGGTTGATGAATATATGGATCGCTATCACGCCATCCTCTCGGAGATGCTGGAAGGTTACATGCAGCAGGAAATATTCAATGAACGGGTGACGCAATTGCAAGAATTGATTTCCGAGCACGTCAAGCAGGACCCAAGACCTTTCTTCTCTTACGAGGAATATGAGCAATCTCTCCCGACACTAACCGCATACGTCCAAAAATGGACAGATAATATCCAGCAGCAGCTGGATGGAACGATCCCTTCCGCAGGCGATGGAAGCGGCAGCGGCGGCATGGGCCCCGGGGGTAGTGGTGGCGGCATGCGACCTGGTGGTGGCGGCGGACTGGTACCTGGCGGGAATAACAGTACGCTACAGCCTAATTCGAATGGAGGCACCCAGGGAAACACTACTGATACTGATATTGGCACGAGCACGACACCGGGTGGAGATGGCGGCAGCGGGACGAATGGAAATGGGATGCTTCCCCCTAACGACACCCCGGCCGGAGGCACCTCTGCCGGGAAAACGCCCGCCAACAGCGATGGTGCTACGCCTGATCCTTCTGGCGACGCGTCCGGAAGTAGCGCAGATGCTACCTCAGGCAAAGCTGGAGGGCCTGATCCTGACACCGACACCGTTCCTACAGGAGATGAACCTTCCTTGTCAGTCGTATCAGCTGTCGGATCGAGCGCAAGCCCCCTTTCCGATGGAAATCAATCAACCATGCCTCAGGACCCCGGCCAGAATAGTCAAGGCCAGATGCCGGATTTCCCTCAGGGGCAGATGGGGAACGGATTCGGCGGCGAGTTTGGCGGTCAAATGCAGGGAGGCCGGGGAATGGGCCGGCCGGGCGATTGGTCAAACGGGGCTGCCGAGGAACAAGGCAGTGCCAAGGAGGCCTTGTACGCCGGAGTATCCATCGTGCTGCTTCTTCTCTCTTGTCTCTTGGTAACGCTGTATAAACGTAAAAGACTGTAATCATCCAACAAGGGGCAGTTCCAAAGGTCGATACCTTTGGAACTGCCCCTTTAAATCCCATCGTTCGAGCTTATGATCGATGAATTACACCAATTATACTATGAACCACGTGATCATGATGGGCGCACCGATAAAGATCATGCCCAGTGCCATGACGATCCTCGTCGTATTTCTAGACAGCTTGTGCTGGGTCGCGGTTGAACGATACCAACCCCTGAACTGCAGGCGATTCCGGTAAAACACAAGAAACAACAGTACATTCCCCACGAACAGGAACAGGAAATATAGTCCGTTCCAAGGTATCCAGGCCTTCAGTATTTCATGTTCAATGTTGCCCAGAACCGTTACAAAGATCATCATTATGATCATCATACGTATCATTTCGAGAATGGATGAGGCCAATTTGGTCATAACACTTACTCCCTTTTCAATCATGCTGGTTTTGTCATTACTATTTTTCCATTATACAGCAAAAGGCGAGATCGAGATATGCCAAAGGACGATATGGTCATGAAGAACCATACCGTCCGTTTTTTTCCTCAGCCATGATGCTATTCAATGGGACTCGAGCTCTGCTTGTTGATCGTGTACCGATTGTTTTCTTATAAAGTATGAATCCAGCTTCCGACTGACCAACAAGGACAGCACGATAAAGGCAAGGACACCGAACAATTTAAAAGGTTCCGCAATAAAATCGGACAGGTTGGCACCGATGTAAGAGACACAGAACACCATAATGCCCTTGCCCAAGGTTACAGCCATCAGATAGGACATCAGGTTCATTCTAGCTAGCCCGGCGGCTACGTTGACCGCTACAAACGGCCCTACGGGGAGTATGCCAAGCAGGAAGACGTAACTGAAACCGTTGCGCTGAATCCAGCGCATACCACGCTGAACTTTAGGTTTATTCGCCCAGCGTTCGATCAGTGCTGTACCGGATATTTTGCGCACGATGAGAAAGGTCGTTAAGCATCCTGCCACCATGCCGATCCAAGAGTAAAGAAACCCGGCCCACAGCCCATACACCGCCGCATTCACACCTACAATCACGATCGTGGGCATCGGTGGAATGAAGGATTTCAGAAAAGTCAGAAGGATGCCCGGCAGAGGGCCTAATGCTCTAAATTGTTCTAATAACCATTCCAGATTGCTCTCTGTAAAGTAAGACATGATGTCCAAGTAGCCAATCAATGACTTCACCCATTTCTGCTAAGTATTGCCGACTAGCTGACCTGAAGCACCTGATTCAGCTGAGCCAGATGGTGGTTGTCGTGCCAGATGAAATCCCGCATAAATTGCGCTACCTCAAAGGGATGTCCGTCCGCGTCCGTGTACCGCAGCTCATATGACGTTTCAGGCAGGGCTTCGATCGCCCGAATCAGCTTCTCCCTTGCGATTATCGTCTGATCCACCAGCGCTTCTGTTGATAACGTCTTTGCATATTGCCTCGACTGTTCATTGAAAGTATCATAATCCATATGCCGGACGGTCAATGCATCCCCTGTAGAAATTTTGGCAATGGCTTCATTGTAAAAATACTCATCCCAGCGCATAATATGGCACACCACATCACGTACGGCCCATTTCCCCTCTGCAATCGGGGTGCTCCAGTATCCCTCTTCCTGTTCCGCGAATTCTTTCACTTTGCCGATCCATGCGGAATACTCATTCAGCAGTTGCTGTTTGTCACTCATATCCATTCTCCTTGTCCATATAAGATTTAATATAGGCGTCCAGTCGATCCTCCGGCCAGTGATACATCTTGAGCAGCTCCTCATAAGGATCGCCTGTGATATGTAACAGCTTCGCAAAGGCAGGCTCCGTCTTGTAACCCGACCTCTTCAGCTCGATAATTCCTTGTCTTGCAGTTTCACCGAGTCGCTTCAAAAGCTTGTATTCCACAATCATATGACGGTAACCATTCTGCTTCGTCGAAGGTATTGGCTGTGCAAAAATCTCGAATTCCCACCCCTTATACTGAAAACGCGCTACCGTTCGATCCACGTTGTTGACCGTACGGGATGAGCATGTGAAATTCGAAACAAGTTCACTATAATGCGTCGTGAGCTCTCGCTCAAAACGGGCAAAATCCGTCACATGGCATATGATATCGAGATCGCTTGAAGCGATGTCAATCCCAATAGGGATCGTACCCACCAATATCGGGTTGCAGGGTTTCAAATGATCCCATAGTCTAAGCTCGTCTATAACCATGGCTGCTTGCTTCTGTTTAGCAGAGCCTAGTTGTAAGTACTCCAAATTAAGAAAATCCATATGTTCTTGCATGTCTGCCACCACCTGCATTACTGCTCTGAACTTTCAGGCTAGCGCTCGGTCCACGTCGTCCGAACATAACCCAGCTTCATGCCAATCGATTCCATATTACGATGGCTCTGCGATAAGAAGGCACATTGGGAGGCAATCAGATCGCATCCTGCAAGCTTCGCATCCTGTATTCTCCTACGAAGCAGCTCCTGCTGCAAGCCCTGTCTACGATGCTCCGGGAGAGTTGCCGCAAATGTTAGTGACGCTGTCGATTGATTTACATACATGACGCCAGCTGCAGCCGGTTCATCTTTGACATAAGCGATATAGAAGCTCCATCCCGGGCGTGAATACAATACACGATTATTCGCGGCTACAGATGGAATTCCTTGATCAGGCAATCCTGTTCCACGGCAATGAACTTTAGCATAATCCTCAAATTCATCTTTGTCTATTGTTCTGATCACAATTCCATTACCTTGCACCCCCTTCATCTCTTGCGGGTTCATATACATGGAATTATGAAAAGCAGATTGATAGAATCCGCGATCGGCAAGCGCAGTCAGGACTTCCTGATTCACCAGGCCGGGTACGATCTCAAACTGGAATTTGCGGTCCCTCGATCGATAAAAGTCGATGATATCGTCCAAGTTATTCAGATCCTCTGAACGCAGTCCTTTCACCGTGTTAAAAGAAAGCCAAGGCATCGTCTTGCTGTACAAGCACAGTACATGGCCGAAGCGCTTCATTTCGACCCCTTCGGGATTTCCGGTCCGACCTTCGATTGCTTTCATTCGATCCAACATATAATCCGTTTCCGAATCCTGAATTCGATGGATAAGTTCCTCAGATGGAAGATGCCGCATATGGCCTCCTATGTATTATGATTAGTAATTAATTAGAGCCCGAAGATCGCTTACTGATACTTCGGGCTCTTACTTGCTGTGTATGTTTTATTTCGCGCTGCCCGGCAAATCGCAAGATCCGTCGGCACACATGCCGTCGCTGCTGTCGGAGTCATTCACCATCACTAGCGGATTCGCTTCACGATAAGCCTTATCTAGAGCGTCCGTGAACACTTCCAGCGGCTGCGCACCGGACACGGCGTATTTGCCTCCCAACACGAAGAATGGCACTCCCCGAATCCCCAAATTTGTTGCAGCGGATTCATCTGCCCTTACTTCCGATTGGAAATCGTCACTCTCGAGCGCGGCCACTGCCTGATCCCGCTCCAGGCCGACTTCAGCCGCCAGATCAGCCAACCGATTCTTATCACCAAGATTCTCGCCGTCTGTAAAGTGTGCACGGAACAACCGCTCCGTCATTTCTTTCATTTTACCATGCCCGGATGCAAAATGAACCAGGCGGTGAGCATCAAATGAATTGGCCGGGATGACGCGATCCATATGATAAGTTAGCCCGACGCTTGCCGCTTGCTGGGTCACGTTGCCGTTCGCAGCCTTAGCCTGTTCGATACTCATGCCGTATTTGGATGCCAATATCTCATCCATGGAAACCCCGGTCTTATACGATGCACTGGGATCCAGCTCAAAGCTGCGGTATACCACCTCAACCTGATCTTTATTAGGGAATTGCTCCAAAGCCGATTCGAAACGGCGTTTACCAATATAACAGAACGGACACATAAAATCCGACCATATTTCAACTTTCATTCTTTACGCCTCCTAGCGAGTATGAATACTGACTTACTTATTGTAACCCGCTTTCAGCATGACATCAACACCTCACATGAATACGGAGAGGTCTTACATGGATGTTCCAAGATACCGAGTACCAGCACGCCTGTTATCTAAGCGGGTTCCTGTTCTCCAGTAATCTGGTTAGAATCCAATCACTCACAACCTCAAAGCCTTGATTTACCTTCAGGGAACTATTCATTACCAGATCCGCATGCCAGCGGGTAGGCTCAATATATTCATCGTGTCTGTATCTCACAAGCTGTAAATATTCCTGAAGCACACGTTCCTCGTTATGCCCCTTATCTATAAACCAGCGGTTTCTGCGAAGCATTCTTTCATCTGTTGGTGATTCATTTCTTTTTTAGGCTCTGTTATCCTTGATTGTTGATTTCTGGCCAAAAGAAAAACCGCCCTATCAATCATACGGCGGTAAATTCTGAACTAACGTTTTCCGTTATCAATGACTCGTGGTACGGTCTTCCCCCAGTCTGTAACGGCAAAGTGCACTTTATCCCTCATACGCTTGCATCAAAGTTTTTATGTCAATTTTACTCTTCGTTTGGAGCAATGCTTTCATAACTCTTTCTGATTTTTCTGGATCTGGGTCGCTTACCATCTCGGTTAGAGCGGAAGGAATAATTTGCCACGACACGCCATACTTATCTTTTAGCCAACCGCAGTTTTGAGCCTTTTCATCTCCGCCTTCGGAGAGTTTTTCCCAAAAATAGTCCAATTCATCTTGATCTTCACAGTTCACGATAAATGATATTGCCTCTGTGAATTTGAAATACGGACCGCCATTTAAGGCTACGAATTCTTGCCCGTCCAGTTGAAATTCCACAGTCATTACGGTTCCTTCTGGTATCCCGTGATTATCTTTGCCATGGTGAGTGATTCTTCCTATCTTCGAATTTTGAAAAATAGAAGTGTATAACTCTGCCGCCTGTTCGGCTTGTGTATCGAACCACAAGTTTGGCGTGATTTTTTGGATTTTGTTATTCATTATTTTTACCTCCTTAATCTTCAAGCGTTTTAGTAGGTTTATACACAATACAAATTAGCATAAAAAATGAGCCATGGTTTCTTTCAAATTGCTATGTTTAAAAAGTTACAGATGTAAAAATTAAGCATATCATAAATAAACTAATCTACCCGTTAACGGAACGAGGCCACCGATCGTATTCCTGCGGCAGTTGAGAGTATTTGATGCTAACTCCGCACATTCGCAAAATATACACCATGCTCATTATCATCCGATTCGATACCGAGAAGCGACATGATCCAGGGAACCGTCCCTTGGTTTAAACCAAAATTCCATCCACAAGGGAGTCTTTTTTTGGAAGCCTTCGACTTCGGATATACATCGTTTAGAAAAGACACTCCAGATAGTCGACTTTTAGCCCTTCGATTTTCTTCATCATTTCAATGAGCGGCAACATTACTTTAACGTCCGCGGTGTCGTTAGGCAGAATAATGGAGAACAAGACAATCGGCCCTTTGGGACTTGGACAAACCCGGCGTACTCTCACACAAGGCAGACCGCGATAACAAAAAAAACAGACAGCAAACCGCCGCCTGTCACTTATATTTTTTCCAATCCATCTCGCTGTGTTCCAGTAAATACTCAAAATCATTATCGCGCCGCTTCTGTTCAGCCTTGCGCACAGCTTCCCGTTCCTGCCTTTCCTGCTCAAGCCGCTCAGCTTCATTGGCTTTCAAGGATTCGGTCGTTGCCTTCAACTTCGCCAGCACTTGAGGGTCCAGCATATCCTTTAACGTTGCGGGTTTATCGGCAGCTTCAGTTCGCGGCAATGGGGATGTTTTTTTCTTTTTTGCCATGATGTTCACCTCGATTTCCACATCATTATATCATCTTATGTACGGTCTGGCATCTATATATGTTGGGAATAACCACGAAAAAAAAAGAGAGCCTATCGGCTCTCCTTCCCATTATGCATACTTTACTTTGAGGGCGATCGATGGGACTTGAACCCACGAATGCCGGAGCCACAATCCGGTGCGTTAACCCCTTCGCCACGACCGCCAAGATAATGAGTATTTCATATTCTCGAGAATACATTTTAGCAGACATCAATCCACTTAGCAAATTGTAATTTTTTACAGTTCATTCTTGATTTCAACGGAAAGAACGTACTATACTTACTTGAACTCCAACATCTGAGAATAGAGCCCCTTTTCGATACAATATGATTAAGCATAGGAGGTAGGACATCGATGATCTATCATATTGATTATGTCTCAGAGGGATTACATGTCAAGGGGTATCTGGGTCTGCCGCCGCAATTGCCCCGTTCAAGCACCCATGAGATGTCCGAAGCGGTCGATGCCATACCCGGCGTAACGGTAGTCGGCACGCTTGCATGCTCATTGAATAAGGACACTGTCCCGGAAGGATCCTTCGGGTCAACTGAACCTAAGCTGCCACTGGTCCTGTATTGCCGCGGCGGCATTGGACGGGTTGGGGCGGTAAGGTTAAAATGGGTCGAAGAATTCGCAGCGCAAGGATATGCGGTGTTTGCTCCAGCCTATCGTGGGAATGAAGGCAGCGAGGGCAGGGATGAATTCGGCGGTGCCGATACGATGGACGTGATCTCCGCAATCGAATGGCTATCGCGCATTTCATGGATAGATAACAAACGTATTCATCTGTTAGGCTTTTCCCGCGGGGCGATCAATGCTGCCGTGGCAGCCGCCCTGTCGCCGCATGTATCCAAAATGATTCTCTGGAGCGGCGTCTCCGACTTGGCCCAAACCTACGAGGAACGAATCGATCTGCGCAGAATGATGAAACGCATCATTGGCGGTACGCCAACCAAGTTTCCGGAACGATACCTTCTCCGGTCTCCGATCCATTATGCGGACCGAATCCGATGTCCGGTCCTGATTGTCCATGGGACGCGGGACGAGCAGGTCCTGGTGGAACATAGTTACCGGATGCTGGACAAGCTTCAAGAGCAGGGACATCAGCCGGAAGCCCATCTGTACGAAGGTCTTGGGCATCATTTCCCGCCGCAGCAGCATGCAGCGGCGATCAACCGGATGTTCGACTGGTTGAAGAAATAAGTAGAAGTTGAGGAGCGCTCCTCACTTCTACTTATCTCTCTCCAAGCGCGTGTTGATTGGCATTGCTTCCAACTAGTTGTGCCCGGCAGCCGTCTCAATCCAGTATTTACACGTTCCGTTCGTAATGGAACTTAATTCACCGTGATTCCATTCAATGATGCAACGGGAAGCCAGGTTGGATTCATCACAGGTCAGAAGGACCCTGCTTATGTTTTTGTCATAGGCTTTCTTGACCAACTCCGCCAGCAGTCGCTTGCCATATCCTTTTCCACGCTCCGACGGCCTGATGACATACCCGATATGTCCCCCTAGCTCTAGCAGATTCTCATTCAGTCGGTGTCTCAGCTTACCGTATCCTACAGGCTTGTCGTTATCGTATAACCAATATATCGTCTGAGGAACATACTCATCCGGAAGATCGATGCCTCTCGCCATTTCGTAATTGCGCTGCACCTTAGAGGCGAACTCCTCCATGCCTCCGCTATTCAGACCATTAACGAAGCCATTCCCGCCCTGGCCGATTTCCTGGACCATAAGCAGCAGGCTTTCATCCTCCTTCACCTGCAGCTCCCTTAACACTAATGCCATGCCTATTCCTCCACTTGAAAGATTGAATCTACAATAACAGGTAGCTGATCCCGTAAGGATACGGCTCCGAATACGGATCTGGCGTGAATCCCTTGATCCCCGAATACATCAAGCATCAAGTCCGAGAATCCATTCAATACCTTATGATGCTCCTCATAGTCGGTTGTCGCGTTAACGAAGCCTTGAACCTTGACCACGCGCTTCACTTTATCAAGTGATCCCAGGCCTTCTCTCAATACGGCCAGGACTTCAATTCCGGTCAGGCGAGCATATTCATAGCCCTGTTCTGTTGTGTAATGTTCGCCCAATTTGCCCCTTGGCTGTCCTGAGGGTCCTTTCCCTGAAACATACATCAATCCGTTAACAACGACATAGTTGGCATACTTCGCTGCTGGCGAGCCTGCTTTAGGTAGGCTGATGCCCAGGCGCTTCAGACGTTCCTCCACACGAACGGTCATGTGATCACTCCTACAGGAAAAATATTCTATATAAATTTTAACTATTGTATCACGGAATGACCTTTTTACAAGTAAAAAAAGACCAACCTCACTCATCGAGGCTGGTCTTGAATTCAACATATCTGATGTTTAGATCCGGAACGAATAATAAGCATACCGTTCCGCATTATGAATGGCCTGCCATACGTCCGTCGTCTCGGCGCCCGGATACCAGTAGGCATAACCGGCAATCTGATATTTGGCGGCCATAAGATGTTTCATGGATAAAGAACGGGACTCCTCGGTCCATATGCGATGCGGAATGCCGCCGCTGCTATAAGCTGCTTCATACTGTGCCACGCTGGCATTCCATGTTAATGAAGCCTTGTTCAGGCGAATGCGATGTCCTTGCTCGGCCAAACTAATGTCCTCCGAGGATACCGACGAAGCGGTCTTCCAATCCCTCGTGTACAGCGGATACGCGATGATGCTCTTCTTAGCCGGAACTTGAGTCAGCAGCTTGCGCAGCGCGGATTCACTCCAAGGGACCGAGGAAACCGAGCCTGCTATTGGCGAACCACCCCAGTGCTGGTCATAACTCATGAGCACCATATAGTCCACCTGAGTGCCAAGCGCTGCGTAATCGAATGCAGCCGTCCAATCCGTATTCAGATCAGGTGAAACATCGATGGATAATTTAGCTCCTAGCCGCCTCATCTCTATGGATAATTGCGTAATAAAGGCCGTCAGATTCTGACGATCCTGTGGCATGACGTTCTCAAAATCAATATTGATCCCATCCAATCGATACCGGGAGACATTCGCTGTAATACTGTCAACGACAGACTTCCGGGACTGTGCGCTGCTTAAAACTTGATGAGTTCCTTCCGCATTTCCGCGGTTCCCCACCATTGCCCACACCTGCCGGCTGTTGTTATGAGCCCAATTCAACAGCTCCTTGTCGGTATGGTCCGTCAGCTTGCCGTTAGCTTCCATGTAGTACCAGCGCGGTACCAGAACATTCAATCCGGCCCGTTTGGCATAGGAGATGTATTGATTCGTTGTACCGTTATACAACCAGCCCATATGAACATTTGCAGGAGTCTGGAGGTTAATCTGGGTCAGCACATTCCCCGACTGCAGGACCCGATCCAGCAGCATAGCCGTTTCCTCTCGGGAGATCGCGTCCTGCGGCCTGAACTGTCCCTTACTCCCTTGCAGCCAGCCTGTATCAGTCGCTTTGCCAACGGCATTCCAAGCCCATTCCGCGATGGAAGCAGAATCCGTGTATCGGCCGGCTGTATTTCCGTTCATATATCCATTTTCTTTCATGGCACGAATCACCATCACAGTGGCCTCTTGCCTTGTTATGGATGCATTGGGGTAGAACCGGTAACCGTTCCCCTCAACAATGGACAAATTAAGTCCCGCGTGAACCCAGCCATAATACCATGCTGATTGGGAAACATCCCGAAACGCGGACAAATCATTCTGAACAGGCTCCATCTTGAGCATTCTGGCAACCATGGCCATGAATTCGGCCCGGGTCACCGGATTTCGTGGCAAAAAAGCTCCTGTGCCATCCCCGCTTACGATACCTTTCTTGGCCAGACGCTGGATCGCGTCTTTGGCAAAGCTTGCCGAGATATCGTGAAAATCGGTCGGGCTAGGAGCTTGAGCCGCTGCTGCCTGAAAAAGTCCAAAAAACGATGTAAAGGACAGCAGCAAACAAAGTGACAGGAAATACTTCTTCAAAGGGACGCCTCGATTCTATCATCTGATACCATCAGCATATCAGATGATCATAGAATCAGGCATTATTCATTTCTTGGTAATATTCGCTTCCGGTATCGTATTAACAGGATAAAATGACCGCACCGATCCCTTCTACGACAAGGGAATCCCGGGTTAGACGCCTAATATGCTCTTCGCCTAGCAGAATCTTCCATTCGCCCAGCTCAGGTAAAGCCAGAGAGGACTCTTTCCGTGCTGCATAATAGAGCACATAAATATGTTTCTCTGGATCACCGCCCGCATGATCGCGAAGCGAGAAAGCAACGGCATGCCCAGGGCACGGTTCAAACCGAAGATGCTTACGAATCGACGCCGCATCCCTCATTCTGAATGCCGGGTGATTCTTGCGGAGCTGAACGAGCCGTTGAATGTATTTCACTCCATCCTGATGCTCCGATGCCATACCCCAGTCCAGCCGATTCACTTCATCACTAGCATTATAGCTGTTCTCCACTCCGTTCTTGGAGCGATAATACTCTTGACCAGCATGCAGAAAAGGGATGCCTTGACTGGTCAGAATCATCGCCGATGACAGCCGGTGCATATCGCGACGTATGGCATCATTCTCCCCTTCTGTCGACAGCATAATTTTGTCCCATAGGGTATGGTTATCATGACACTCTACGTAATTTACGCACTGATCCGGCTCGGAAGCAAACGCCTTAATATCTTTGGAATACGGAATGCCGCCCACGATGCCTTGCCTCACCTTGTCTTCATATCCATCTCCGCCGCTCACAAAGCCTCTATAATCAAACTGAAAGATGTCTCCTTTGACCGTATCTCGAAAACCGTCGTTAAAATGTGCGATTCGCGGCATCACAGCTGCTTGCTGCTGATTCGCTCTCTTCTTCTCGTCCAGCTCGGTATTCATTACCCAACCTTCGCCGATCGTGATGATGGACGGATCAATCTGGTCCAGGCGCGCCCGGATTTCATTCATCGTCTCCACATCCAGCAAACCCATGAGATCAAAGCGAAAACCGTCGATCCGGTACTCCTTCACCCAATGCAGGACGGATTCCACAATGAATTTCCGCATCATCGGACGCTCGGATGCCGTGTCGTTTCCACACCCGGATCCGTTGGAGAATTTGCCGTCCTTCGTATAACGCAGATAATATCCGGGGACCAGCTTCGTGAAATTGATCAGATACCCGTCATATACATGGTTATACACCACATCCATGATGACCCGAAGGCCATGATCGTGGAATGTCTGAATCAACTGCTTCAATTCACGAATCCGAACCTCAGGCACATACGGATCCGTAGCATACGAGCCTTCGGGAGCATTGTAGTTCTTCGGGTCGTATCCCCAATTGTACTGCGGCTCATGAAGCCTGGTTTCGTCCACGCTTTCCGTTGCAAAATCATAGATCGGGAGCAGCTCCACATGCGTGGCCCCAAGCTCGACAATATGATCAAGCCCTGTGCGAATCCCTCCCGGACCTCGGGTACCTGTCTCCGCCAGGCCTGCAAACTTGCCTTTATGCTTCACTCCGCTGCCTTGATGAATGGTGTAATCACGAACATGCAGTTCATAGATTACGGCATCCAGAGGACTATGAAATGGCGGTTTGTCTTCTGTCCAGTGTTCTGGATCAGTCGAGGCCATGTCCAAGATATAAGCACGATCCCCATTAACGCCTACAGCGGCAGCGTAGGGGTCGACAGCTTCGTTCCATTGATCCCCGATAAGGACCTGGTAGGTGTAGAACATCCCTCGAAGATTTTCTCCTACTTTCAGCAGCCAAGTTCCCTTCACATCACGCGTCATCGCGATTCGCCGGGCTTCTACTGCCTGCCAATCCGGATAGAGCAGAACGTAGGCCTCACTCGCCGTCGGTGCCCACAGGCGAAACGCGGACTCTTGCGGTTGGTAGGTTAAACCCAGATCCGTTCCATCGTAATAAAAAAGCTTGTCAAATTCCTTATCAAAGACGGAGACTCCCCCGGTGACCGCGGGATCTCCGTAGTGAATAACAGCATTGCTTTCTTTTTGTACCGACAAGATGTCCACTCCTCATGTATGCTTCCTATTCAATTGCAGCCGTTCAACTTCTTCTTCCGTAATGGTACGTGTACCATATCGGGCTTCCTCGTAAAGCTCGATCAAGGATTGTGGAATACGATCCTTCCTTCCGTCCCATTCCTTAAGATCGCTTTCGGTTTCCCGCGGTGTTAGCGATGCTTTCCAATGATAGCCTTCCCTGATACTTCGGGAAAGTATCATCCGATACATTTGGCGAATTTTCTCATTCAGATGCTCTGATCCTTCTCCTGCTCGAAACTTTCCGCCGATACGCATACCGGACAACAGCCGTTTTAGTCGTTTGGATGCCGGGTCATGTTCAATATTCTCCACTTCATCCTCATAACCTAGTGAGGGCTGAACGTTCTGTCTGTTCATCATCCTGTTCATCCATGCAGAGAATCTTCGGTACAGCTTAGGCAGTACTTTGCCAAACCTGAACAGAACATACAAAATCCCGATCCCGATAGCGGTGAACACGCCATAGATCAGCACTTGCTCCAATACCTTCATCCATGGGCTCGGCGGCTTGGTTTCTTCATCGAGGAATGGCATTTCGGGCGGAGGCTCCGACATCGAAGGCGGCTCCGGGGCCTGCTCCGCTCCGGAGCCGAACCATCCGGAGATCCATGCAGCGATCCCCCGCGCCATATCAGAGACCCATTGCTGCAGCTGCGGAAGAAAAGCGACCACCGCAACCAGAAGCAACAATACGATGATAAACCAGCGATTGTAGCGCAGAACTCGCCGTTCCAATATGGGTTGATCATTGCCTGGCAGTGTCTCATCCAACACCAACTGTCGATTGACAATCAACAGGGTCAGTCCTAAAGCCGCTGCCCCCATCCAGGTCAGAGATGATATGCCACCCTGGAATGAATCCATGAAACTTAGCATAAAACTGCTGACCCCGTACAGAATCAAACCTATTAAGAAATAAGTCCCCGGAAACATCAAATTCCAGCTTCCCTGCTCCATTCGGCTTCCGCGATAACTGGCAATAAATATCAGAGGGATGAAATAAATAAGAGTCAAATCAACGCCTATGAAAGCGATGGATACCGTAATGGAAACCAGGCTAGCCCATAAGGTTGCCTTAAACTGACGATCCAGATTAAACCATCGCGCACCTGTATAGCCAAGTAAGTACCCGCCTAATACTAGGACTGGCCATACCCAGTGGTACGATTCAGGCAGCAGATAGAACGCCGGAATAAAGAGAACCGGAAAATAGAGCACACATTCCACGAATCCCTGCAAGAAAGCCTTTATAAACCCAGTGCCTCGAGAGGTCATGCAGACACCTCCTTTGCAGGAGACGGCACATCATCGAGAGGAAATACCTGAATCGTGTGCCCATGGTCCCGAAATCGCTGAAACATCTCTTCCAGCCTCGGGCTGACATAAGTGCTCAGAATGAGGATATCTCTCGCCTCTTCATGCCGGGACAGTTCATGGACCAAATAATCATGAAAAGAAGCCTTTCGCGTCAGCTCCAGTCTCGCCAGCATTTCGAAGATCAGTTGCTGCTGCGTCATGCCGCCTGCAACGGGGACGAATGCTTCATCGGTTGAATCCTCGCCAAGCGTTCCGTTCGTCCCCATTCCGATCTCCATTCCCTGTGACAATAGATGAGCTGTAATGCCAGCCGCCAGGCGGATGCCATACTCGATCGGCTCCGGCCGCGTCGCTTTGCTCCACATCTGCTCATGATCCTCTATATTCAGATAAATCAAGAGTCGGCTGTCAGCTGTGGTATCCCGCCTGTGGACCTGTAGGGTGCCTGTCCGAGCGGTCGCTTTCCATTGAATATCCTTCAGCGGATCGCCGTCGCGATATTCGCGCACGCCCGATATCAGGAAAGGATCCTCCAAGATCCATCTTCGGACCAGCATTTCGCCCATCCAAGTCTGGACCGGGAGGGCCATGTCCGACACATCCATCGGCATCGGATACACGATAATGCCACCGGACAACGTCTTACTCTCCACAATCGACTCCATTCCGACCAGATCCCCCGTCGTCATTGATACTGTGCCCAGCTTATACAGGCCTCTGCGCTTAGCGGTAATCCGATGTCTGCGAAGGATCTTGGTCCAAGGCAGAAGACTGAAGAAGCTCTTGTGATTCTGATTGAATTGCCCCTCACTGATATCCAGGTTCAATTGATTATCAAATGCCAGACCCGAGCGGAATTGGGATTCCACCCTTAACCAGGGTACAGGCAACGCTTTGCGGTTCTCAATGATTTCGATCAATTCCACGGAATCTCCCTCATAGCAAGTCGACACCTTGAAGGAGCGGCTGTAGTTCAACCTTTTCAAGGCCATCCGTTTGAAAAGCTTGCCCTGCACGACGACGACCACAGCGGCGATGAACAATATCCAGTAGGCTCCCATAGCTATTCGCCCCCTACGACGATATGCCTTCTTCAGTCGGTACGGAAACCTGCTGCAGCAACCGTTCGATCACTTCTTCCGCCGCTGCAGCACCGCCGCGGCTGTGGAGCGTCCCGCGAAGCTTCAACCGATGCGCCCATGTCGGGACAGCCAAATCCTTCACATCATCAGGGGTAACAAACTCCCTGCCCTTCAGGATTGCTTGTACCTGCACAGCCTTCAATAAGGCTTGGCAGCCCCTTGGGCTTACCCCGGAGGCAACCGCTTCATCCCGTCTCGATTGCTCGGAAAGCGCAACGATATAAGATAACATCTCGTCACTGACATGTACTTTGCTGACGATATGTCTGGCTTGTACAATCCGCTCAGATGTTGCAATTGCCATTAGTGACTCCAAGGGTTGATCCTCTTTAAATCGCTTCAGAATATTCACGCTCTCCTCCGAAGTAGGGTATCCCATATTCAGTTTGAACAGAAAGCGGTCCAGCTGTGCCTCCGGCAGCGGAAACGTTCCTTGCTGTTCTAGCGGATTCTGCGTCGCGATGACCAGAAACGGTTCTTCCAACTGATGGGTTACCCCGTCAATGCTGATCTGGCGTTCCTCCATGCACTCCAATAGACTGGACTGCGTACGGGGTGTCGCCCGGTTAATTTCATCGGCTAGAAGGATATTCGTGAACAAAGGACCCGGACGAAATTCAAACGTCGTGGATTGTTGATTATAGAAGTAAATGCCGCTCAGATCCGACGGCAGCAAATCCGGCGTAAACTGCACCCTCTTAAACGTGCAATCTATCGATTTCGAGATGGATTTAGCCAGCAATGTCTTACCTGTACCTGGCACATCTTCCAGCAGAACATGACCTGAAGTAACCATGGCAATAAACAGTCTGTCAATCAGCTGCTCTTTACCTACCATAACTTTGGAAACGTTTGCTCGAATGTCATCGGCAAGACGGCGAACGCCATGATAATCTATAGTAATTGTAACCACTCCTTATGTAGTTTAACTTTACAACAAAGTTCGTCATGACATCCCATAATTCCTGTTATTCGGGACAAAATAAGACCGATTGCATAATAGACCGGCTTCTCCTTCTGTTACCATGAAAATATATCCCGATCCCCTGTGCTTCCGATACGCCAAGAAGCTGTCCAAGGACAGCTTCCGAGAATGCACCCTATTGACGTATGAAGTGATATTTTTAAGATCTGATTATTCTGCCGTCCTTTCTTCATGGGAAGCTGAATCCGTCCCGCTCTCAGGGATCAATAGTTTAGTCAGCTCCGCCTCAGCCTGCTCGCGGCTATCGATCCGGATATCGATATAATGCTTAACCTCAGGCGGTCGGGTATAATACGGCTCCAGAGAGGCATTCCATAGCTTATAGTCCGGATGCCCACGGAAGCCGATCAGGTGATCCTTAATGCCGCTCCAGCGAACGAGGAATATATATTCATCCCGGTTCTCCACGCACTTGTTAAGCTCATGGCTTACATATCCCTTTTTCGATAACAGAACGCCGGAAGCTTCACGAAAAGCACTTTCAAACTCGCTTGCCAGCCCTGGCTTGATATAAAGTATCGCTGATTCCAGTATCATATCGCATCCCCCTCTTCGATATCCTTCCGTTCAACGGTAAACCGTAACGCTTGTATATGGCAGCGTCATACTAGGAAAACAAGTAGGTGCAGTCAAGTATATGCTGATATAATGAGAAGCATGAATATACTTATAAGGATGAGACAAACATGGCATTCGGCATCTCGAGACAGGAACTGCTGCAATGGAAGCAGAAGGTCGCACAAGGAGACATCGCTTTTTTGACCCATTATTGGTATGACAAGCGGTTTCCGGAGTTCCATACCGTAACCAAAGTAGGCTGCTCGAACATCCAGCGCCTTGAGGACTGGTGTGTATCCAACGGACTTAATCCGGAATATATCCATTATCGCCTACCTTACCCGCACTTTGATCTGATCGGTCCCAAGCAAACCGAATTACTGCAAAAGTATAGGCTCGAAGAGCATATCACCCGATTCGGTCTGTAAATGCCGATCGGCGTACTATTTAACAAAACCCGCCTTGATCCACCGGCCGTTCTCGCTCATGCCGTGCCTGATCAGGCGGGTTTTTTAGAATGCTTATCTACGGAATCATATCGTCGTTTTCTAATGATTCGGGTCTATTTCTATAACATCAAGTAACAGCCCCGCTAGTCATCTTCTTTAGCGTCTTGTTGATCCAGATCGCGGCAGTCGCACCCTCACCCATCGCCACGGTGGTTAATTCGGAATGGACGCCCAGATCACCAGCGGTCCAGAGCAACTCGACACTCGTCATTTTGGACCTTGGATCGGTCTTGACATGACGATTGTGCTCCAGCTCTGCCCCCAACTGCTCGGCCAATTCGGAATAGATCATATTCCCGCCAAAAGATATGAACCCCCGCTCTGCGGACACAATGCTCCCATCCTCCAACACGACGGCCGATAGAATGCCGCCCTCCTCATGAATTTCCGACACCTTTTTCTCTATATATGGAATCCCGAGCTCAGCCAATTGGGACATATGCTCGGAAGAAGCTGGCTCCCCCTCATGATTGATGTAGATGATATCCTTGGTCCGCTCCGATAGCAGCACGGCCATACTGGCACCGGGATCCCCCGATCCCATCACGACGGTCTTTCGATCCTGAATTTCATAACCATCGCAATCGGGGCATACAAAAACGGATGTGCCCAGCGTGGGCATCAGGCCTGGCAGCTTGGGAAAGCGGTCCATCACGCCTGTTGCGAGCAGCAAGGTCTTGGCCCTGTACTGAACTCCATCTTTACCGGTTAACACAAAATATTGAGCTTCATCACGCCCCGCCTTCCGGATATCATCGGCAGCAAACTTTACACCGACAGATTCCGCCTGCTGACGTCCGCGCCGCCTGAGCTCTTCACCAGGGACCCCATCCGGCCATCCGAGGATGTTGCGGTAGCTCTTACATATGGTGGACCGCCCCGTTCCCCGGTCGATCACCAGGACATCGTAGGCAGAATACCGCCCCAGCTGTATAGCCGCCTGCAGACCTGCAATTCCGCCGCCAATGATTATGCAATCTTTCACTTCGCTATCCAACATGTAGGTTTATCCACTCATTTCTATATCGAATTAAGAGCAAGAACTCTTTGCTTCAAGATATACTTCAAGAAGAGAGGTACACCCTAAATAATTAACCAATCTGCCGTGATTTACTCCCTGAAAAATCAAATAGACCCCGGCACAAAGCGCCGAGGTCCAAACCAATGAATCACAGGAGGAGCTGTCCGGCTAATGCACCGGCAATCACAACGAGCCACGGAGGACTCTTCCAGAACATCAGCATCCCGAACAGACCCGCTCCGATCACAAATTCAAGCGGACTATGAATGGAGGATGTCCATATCGGGTGATACAAAGCGGCCAGCAGAATCCCGACCACTGCCGCATTCATGCCTGTCAGCATGCCTTGCAGTTTAGGGTTTCTACGGATGCTGTTCCAGAACGGCATTGCCCCTACGATGAGCAGAAATCCAGGCAAAAAGATAGCGAGTGTAGCAACGATACCTCCAGGAATCCCCTGGATCAAGACCCCGAGGTAAGCGGCAAAAGTAAACAACGGACCGGGTACAGCCTGTGTCGCTCCGTAACCCGTTAGGAAATCCTCTTTAGACATCCATCCGTTCAGCACCGTCTCACTCTCCAGCAGCGGGAGAACGACGTGCCCTCCGCCGAATACAAGCGATCCAGCTCGGTAGAAGCCGTCCACAATGGCTACCCAACCATTATCGGTCAGCCCTTTAAGGATCGGCAGACCCACTAATAATACTACAAACATGCCCAAACAAAAGAGTCCGGCTCTCCGTCCGATCGGCATCTTGATCTCGGGTGCAGCCTCCTCGTTTGCTTGACGCTTGAACAACCACAGTCCCGATATGCCGGCCAGCGCGATGACCGTCACTTGAGAAACGGGACTCTGCCACAGCAGAACGACTGCCATGGCTATTAACGCTATGGCCGACCGTATGGGACCTGAGGCCAGCTTTCCTGCCATCCCAAGTACCGCTTGCGCTACGATGGCCACTGCGACAATTTTCAGCCCTTGAATCCAGCCTGCCGAGCCGGGATCGAAAGTTTGCATCAAATAGGCGAAGATCATGAGCATGAGCACGGATGGTAACGTGAAGCCGAGCCAGGCGACGATACCGCCCCATAATCCCGCTCGCATCATCCCAACACCAATACCTACTTGGCTGCTAGCCGGTCCGGGAAGAAATTGGGCGAGGGCCACCAGATCCGCATAGCTTTTTTCGTCAAGCCATTGTTTGCGCCGCACATAAGTCTGGTGGAAGTATCCAAGATGTGCGATCGGTCCGCCAAATGAAGTGAGTCCCAACTGTAGAGCGGTCCACCAGGTTTCGCCGAGGGCACGCCACCTGCCAGAGGGCTGCCTATTGCCGACTTGAGCTTGTACTTGTTTTTTCTCTGTCTCCGGTTTCAAAATCCATCGCTCCCCATATGCTTGATTGAAATGAAACGGTTAATTCGTGCATCCCAAGGTATAAAGAACATCATCAAATTTCAGATTATAACAAATACTCATTATCAATCTACCCATTTATGTAAACGCTATGTAAAATCTATATAGGATCTTGAATGCTACGATCTGAAGAATGTCTCGTTCGAAATTAACGAATGAGCCAAAGTTCGGTCATCAACCGAGCTTTGGCTCATTTTTGTTCGATGCTTCGTTACAATCCAAAAAAGCATCCTTTTTGATATTTTGTTTCGTAATGTTTTGGTTTTGCAGAAAAGTGGATATAGACTCGACCATGGACTTCGGACCTGCAACAAAGTATTTGCCTTGGTCCTTTTGTCGAGTGATAAACTTAATCATCTCCCGCTCTAGCTGAGGTGGAAAGATCGAGCTTTACACCCGGCATTCTGCCAATGAAATGGATTCGGCTTGGAGGGTGTCTCAAAAGATCTTAGATCTTGCGAGATGCCCTTCTTGCTGTTTGATCCATTATTGAGAGCACCATGTTGTGACCTCTGATATCACTCATTATGATTTTTGTTAGTTATTGGAGACTAGTCTATACAGCAGGGATGTTTGATGAATATGCTCTTTATACCTGGGATTCAACAAGAGGGGTGGATTTCAATGACAATTGGAAAAATGAAGGATCAGTGGGGAATGTTACAGAATCATATCTTGCGTCCACATTTGCCTGAAACTCGATGGATGACAGGTTCAAGGATCTTACGGATGCTGAAAACATATTCATCCGTCTTCATAAAACCCAATCTCGGAAGTGGCGGCAACGGAATCATCCGTGTCAATGAATTGAGTAGGGGATATGAAGTTCGCTGCGGCCCAAGTCGGAAGATTGTTGGAGTTCACTCTGTCTTAAAAGTAATTGATTCATATCGGAATTCAAAGCGTCGGTATTTGGTGCAGAAAGGCCTGCGAATGGCGGAGTACCGTGGGGAAATCTTTGATATCCGTGTATACCTGCAGAAGCCAGAGGACAAATGGATCATTTCGGGTATGGTCGCCCGTGTAGCTGCACCTCATAAATTTGTGACCAACTATCATCAAGGAGGGCATGCAGAACCATTGCAAGAGGTTCTCTTAAAGCTCTTTCAGAATAACCAAACCAAAGTGGACGCCTGTTCTCGTAAAATAAAACAACTATCCATTACCATTGCCGAGACGGTTAATAAATGGAAATTGACTCGTGAATTGGGGGTTGATCTTGCCATAGACAAGAATGGCTACATTTGGATCCTTGAAGCTAATCCATATCCCGGCCATAGGTTGTTTACTCAACTCTCCGATAACACAATGTACAGAACCATTATAGAAAACAAACGGCGCATGGCAAAAAAAATACCATGATTGCAGAAGCTTTTATTACAGATGGAGAATATTGGAAGGAATCCCCAACCTCCCAGGAATTGAAGAGCTTCCTGAACGACAGCAGTGGTGGATTCCGCGCTTCCGCTTTCAGCAAGCCCTATTTACTCACAGGTATTCATCGTTGTCATGATGACCTCTATCGGTATTAAGCCTCAGGCTTCGCCTCGTTCGGTACGGAGAGATAACCTGGCTTCGCTGCACCAAAGCCGAAGATGAACAACACCACAACAATGGCAGACAAAACCGCCAGGGGCACCTTCCACCCTCCTGTCGTATCATGCAGGAACCCGATCAGCATCGGACCGACGGCAGCCAATAAATAACCCAGTGACTGAGCCATTCCAGATAACGCGGCAGCTTCTTGAGCCGTTTTGGTACGCAGGGTGAAGAACATCAGGGATAAACTGAAATTGGCCCCGCCTGAAATACCTACCAGCATCACCCATAGCAGATTCAATGAAGACATGCCGGAAAATAAGCCTGCATATCCGGTCAGCATGGATAATGCAGAGATCGTCACCAGCAAACGCTGATTGGGATTCCGGCCAGCCAGAACAGGAATAATGAAAGAAAATGGCAAGCTGACAAATTGGAGAATCGAGAGCATCCATCCCGCCGCACTATAATCCATGCCTTGGCTTCTCAGAATCTCGGGCAGCCATGAGACGTTCACGTAGAACGTAAACGATTGAAGTCCCATAAATAAAGTAATGTACCAAGCAAGCGGTGACCTCAGCACACTCTGTTGTTTGGTAGAAGTCGAACTGACCTCAGCTGTTTTTCCGGAACTGCGGCGCTGGATGATCCACACGATCAGAGCTAAGACGGACAATGAACCCCAAATGAGCAGGGACCCTTGCCAACCAAGCCCTGCTTGGGTAGCCAGCGGAATGCTAATCCCGGATGCGATCGCGGCGAGCAGGTTCATCGAGGCAGAGTACGTGCCCGTCATCAATCCGATATGCCGCGGGAAATCCCGCTTGACCAGACTTGGAAGCAGCACGTTCCCTACGGCTATGGCCATTCCAAGAAATGCGGTACCTATTAACAGTGTATACGGTGATGATATCGAGCGTATGCCGATTCCGAATGTCAGCACCACCATACTCAGCAAAAGGGTATTCTCCAGTCCCCATTTTTTGGCCATGGCCGGTGCCATCGGCGATAATAGAGCAAAAGCCAACAGCGGCAGCGTCGTCAGCATACCCGCCAATGTACTCGAAATTCCTATATCCTCTCGAATGATCCCGATCAGCGGACCCACCGAAGTAATCGCCGCTCTCAAGTTAATAGCAATAAGGATGATACCTGCAAAAATCATCCATGTGCGCCCTGCGGAATTTGTGTTTTGATCTATTAATGTTCTTGATGTCATGACATGGACTCCTTACTTTCATGCGATATGTAAAAATAAACTTATCCGAGTTTATCACAAACCCGGGCATTAGGCCATAGCCTCGGGAGGCTATCATGGCAGCTTTTAGGGCTGTTGTGTCGCCTATTCAGCGTTGTACATTAGCCTGTAGACGCACAGATAGAGCCCTGCACAAGCGGGCTCCAAGCATACACGGATAATTTTTGGACATCACGAATGAATTCATTATACCGTTTCTGTATTTCCTCGGATGCGTATTGACGGAACTGCTCGAAGATTCCCATGCACCGCAGCATCCCGTTATCACTTTTGATTCTGATCGAGTACTCGAGACTATCCAAGATATAGGATAACCCGCGATTATACTGTTTAGCATTCAAATAGTATATCCCTAGTTCGGCGAGGAGGCGAGTGTATTGGTTTAATGTGACGTGCACATTAATGTTGCTGATTTGGTTTTTCTGAGGTTTGTAGGTGAGATATATTTTAAAACGTTCAAGTATATAATCCACATTGAGCCGATGTCGATTTGCTGCGAGCACAATATGACACAGTGCCACAAAAATTTCATCTTCTCTTGATTCGATGTATTTCACATAATCAAGCAAAACGTTATAGTCTCCCGCCAGTATGGAATGCAAGTATCGGTTGGCTTCAGCCCATTCACTAAACTGCTTTATGACTCTACATTCATCTTCGGTAGGGTCAATAATCCAATCAGGACTTTCGTAAAAGCCCGTATAGGACAAAGCTTGTTCATAATCTCCACGTTCACTATAACTATTTTCTCGAGCTAAATATGAATACAAGATATAAAAAACTAATGGATGATTACCTGAGTACTCAATTTTTTGATTCTGATATCTAGTCATGGCTTTAGATTCCATTTTTACAGCTAAATAATCCACTTTATCCCACTGACCCAATGAACCGCTGACATTTATTAACTCTACATATGCTGCAAGTTGATATTCTTCATCCAACCGTTCAATGTACGGCTCAAATAACACAACGGCCTGCCAATTAGATTCTTGATTCTCACTTAATCTTTGTAAAAAAAGTCGGTAGTGACAAAGGGCGAGCCTTTCAGAGTGTTGGAACTTTTCACTTTCAGCAACACATTCATACAAAGCTGCCGCTGCATTGTATTTTTTTTCGTTATAAAACGATTCTGCCAATTCAAATAACATCGGTGCGTAAGTAATGTTTTCCATTGCCATTCGTGCAGCTAAATGTAAACAATCCAATTTATCCAACTCTGCACAGCGTTCAAGAAAAGCACCTATCCGCCTCCAGTCAGGGGTAGCATGAAATATACATTCAAAAATATATTTATCGTAAAAGTGACCTTCCTTAAATCCAATACAGGAGGTGATCTGATCCAGTTGATTCATTGACATTGGACGGTTTCCATTAAGTATGCCGCTTAAAGTTCCACTGTTTATTTTTGATATTTTCGCAAACTGATTTATTGTCAAGCCATGTTCTTGCAAATATCTAGCTATTTCTCCGCGAATCGTGGCTGTCGTCTCCAAGTAACAACCCCCCAGAAAAATCTATTAACTAGCATTTCTCTTTACACTTGAGGGCTCCAAGCGTACACAGATAATTTCTGAACATCACCAATCAAATCATTATACCGTTTCTTTGTTTCCTCTGATGCGTATTGGCGGAACTGCTCGAAGATCCCCATGCACCGCAACATCCCTCTGTCGCTTTTGATTCTTATCGAATACTCCAAACTATCTATAATAAATGTTAAACCACGATCAAATTTTTTGGAGTTCAAATAGTATATCCCTAGCTCGGTAAGGAGACGAGCATATCGGTTCATCGTAACTTGTTCACTTATCTTGCCGAGACGGCTTCGTTGTGGTTTATATGCCTGATACTCTTTAAACTTCTCCAGAATATGATCTATGTTAAAGCGATGTCGATTTGCTGCTACGACAATATTACATAAGGCAGTAAAAATCTCATCTGTTCTGGCTTCAACATAGTTTACATATTCAGATAGAACGTCAGAGTCTCCAGACATTAACCTGTATAAGTATCGATTCGCTCTTGCCCATTCTTTAAACTGATTGATTATTTTTTTTTCCTGATCAGAAGGTGCCTTTATCCAATCCGGGTCTTCATACATAGACAGATAACTTAATGCTTCCTCAAAATTTCCTGCTTCACGACGGACATTCGCTTGTATTAGAAATGAATAGAGTATGTAAAAGATTATGGGCTTTTCCTGTCCATCACTCATAATCGCGATTTTACAATTGTTCTTATATTGTAATCTAGCTTTATGACCCATTTTTCTAGCCAGCACTTCAATTGTGTCCCACCGCTGAAAAGAAATATTCACATTAATAAGTTTTCTATAAGCGTCTAATTGATATTCATCATCTAATCTATCAATATAATGCTCAAAAGATACTGCCAGCTTTAGATTAGCTTCCACATTGTCACTTAACTCCATTACAAAGAGCCGATATTGGCATAATGCAAGCCTTTCTGAATGCTGGAACTTTTCACTTTCAGCCACGCATTCATACAATAATGCCGCTGCTTTATACTTTTCCCTATTGAATAATTCCTCCGCCATTTCAAAAAGCATCGGCGCGTAATTGAGGTTCTCCATCGTCATTCGTGCTGCTCTATGCAAGCAATCCAGTTTACCTAGCTCCGCACATCGCCCCAGAAAAGGTCCGAGCCTACGCCAGTCGGGAGTCGTATGGAAAATGCTCTCCGTTATATAAAGTTCATAGAATTGTCCATCTTCCAGCCCCATACCTTCGGTAATCCGGTCTAGCTGGTGCATAGACATGGGACGATTGCCATTTATGATATTACTGAGTGTTCCGCTATTGACACCCGATATCTTTGCAAATTGGTTAATCGTCATACGATGATCCTGCAAATATCTAACTATTTCTCCGCGAATCGTGGCTGTCGTCTCCAAGTAACAACACCCCCAGATGAAAACCCAAATATTAGTATAATAAATATTTAATTACATGCTATTATTTTGTAGAACTGAGGTCAATAGTGAACGCAGAAATGCATTCAAATTATTTATATGAAAAAGGTGGACCATGAATAATCACTGGTGCCACCTTTTTCATATAAATTCTTCTAGTTGTAAATTACGTTTCTTGTCCTGTGCCATGTCCACTAAATATCCTAACTTGTGTATCTTGATGTAAACTTGTGTCAGCTTCATGTGTGGTATCTGAATTGTTAAATATCCATATAAAGCTACAGATAACCAACAGATAAGCCAATTTTCTTTTCATTTCTTTTATGCACCTCACTGACTAATTTTTTATATTTTTGCTGTTGTTCATATGACGAGAAATGTCGAAACTCCTCAAATAAGCCCATACATCTCAACATACCTTTAACACTATTAATTCTAATCGAATATGTTAAACTTTCCAATAAATAATCTATTCCTCTATCAAATTGTTCTCTTGAAAAATTGTATATGGCTAATTCAGTCTGTAGACGTGTAAAGCGATCAAGCGTGACTTGTTCACTTATTTTTCCAAGATGACTCTTTTGTTCTTTAAGAATAAGATAATTCTGAAAACGTTCTAAAATATCATCGATATCTAAATTATATCGGTTAGCAGCAATCAGAATATTACATAGTGCTAGAAAAATCTCATCTTCTCTCTTGGCTACATATTCAACATAATCAATTAATACATCAGCTTGTCCTGCCATAAGTTGATATATGTAACGATTTGCCTCAGCCCATTCCTTAAATTGAGTCATAATTTTTCTTTCTTGAGGATCAGGTTCATTTATCCAATCGGGATCTGAATATAAAGATATATAATATAAACCTTTTTCATAGTCTTCTTGTTCACGAGAAACATCCGCTTGGATTAGATATGCGTACAAAATATAAAAAATAATTGGCTGCTTTGGGAACTCTTGATTTTTAAAGTCGTTTTTCAGTTGCTTATACTGAGCTATTCCCTTATTCTCCAATCTCTCTGCCAAATATTCCATTTTATCCCATCTATCTAGAGACAAATTCACGTTGATTAATTTTACAAGCGCATCCAACTGATACATCTCATCCAATCGATCCACGTATGGCTCAAAATAAACGGCTGCCTGCAAATTTGCATCCTGATCATCCGTTAGTTCTAATACAAACAACCGATACTGACAAAGGGCCAACCGCTCCGAATGCTGAAATCGTTCACTCTCCGCCACGCTTTTATACAGCAGTACAGCCGCCTCATGTTTTCCCTCTTTGAAAAAAAGCTCTGCCGTTTCAAAGAGTAAGGGTGAATAAGAGATATTATCCATCGTCATCCGGACAGCCTTGTCCAGACAATTCAGCTTCCCCAGTTCCGCGCATCGGTGAAGAAACGGACCTAGCCGACGCCAATCCGGCGTAGCATGAAATATGCATTCATCGATATACAGCTCGTAAAAACAACCCTCTTCCAGACCCATACCTAACGTAATCCGGTCCAATTGCTGCATGGAAATCGGGCGGTTGCCATTCAGGATGTTGCTGAGTGTGCCGCTATTGACCCCCGATATCTCAGCAAACCGATTAATCGTCATTTCGTTCTTATGTAAAAACTCTTCCATTTGTTCGCGAATCGTGGCTGTCATTTCCAAGCTAACACCACCCTTTAGGATCAGAACCCAAATATTAGTATATTTCTCTATACAGTAATCATATTGATTAATATTCCAGCGGTCAATACTTATTTACGTCATTTTTTTACAAAAAATAACCAATACAATTTAAAAATGCCAAATTCAACACTTTTCTTTATGATTTATATATCGTCAGTTTGATCACTACGATGAGAAAAAGCGCTCCGAAATTTTCGGAAGCGCTTTGTTGGACAACAATAAGGGCCCTGACTTCAACCAAGTCAGGGCCCTTACTTACTATATCCTCTCCTAGCTCCTTCTTGCCTGAATTAATGTGAACCAATTCGAATCCCCATTAAATACACCGTATACTGTGTATACAGGCTGATAGAAGTTTTTCGTGTCATATATGAACGATAGCTCAATTCCTGTTATATCCAGTTGGTCACCCTTTTTAATAACGAGTTGATCATCCGTTAATATTGCATTTCTTTTGATTTGTGGAAATTCACCATTTTTGATACGATCATACACCTCTGCAGGAGACAATATATCTACTTCCTTAATAAATTGATTCTCTTGGAGCCCATTATTTATCGAATAGATACTGCCATCTTGTTTAAGACCGAGTAACAGCTCGCCAGTCCAATAACTCTCGTGTAGACCCGCTTTATCCGGGAGGGACCATTGAAATTCCCCGTCCTCCAATGCTGTAAAATCAGCGTCTTGAGGGAGTAGGCCAAGATCGGCCATTATGGTTTTGGCCTTTGCAAGACTCGGTTCTTGGTCAGCGAATGATATATTACGCTCTGGTATATCATTGTCCTCAGTTAACGACCAGTTTCCATCTTTGGATTGATAGAATGTAAATGGTGTTCCTGATTTGTCTTCCAATAGAACCTCACGATCGCCATCCCAATCCTTAACCTTCAACTCAGATAATCCTAACTTCTGCTGCAGCAGGGCTTCTACTCCATCCCGCTGAGTGATTTTCTTGTAGACGGGGGCCACTGCGGGTGCCGAGCTTAACTGAAGGGATGTTGTTACATGAACACCTTTCATATTCCATTTGGTAAACGAGTTTATGGCCAGGTTACCGAACTCCTGCTGGAAGTAGACGATATTCATGCCGACAAATAACAAACCCATCAATAAAGGGATCGCCAGGTTTCCCAGCAGGCTTTTCATTCTTACTCTTTTGTTATAAACAATGGAAGCAGACAGTCTGTATAACTGGTATCCAAAAATACCACCAAGCGTGTTGTTTATGATATCAGCAAGCTCAAACAGTCCTGCGCCTGAAAGCGTCTGATAGGTTTCAATAAAGAGCGTAGAACTTACAACGACAAGAAGAAGCCACTTGAATGCTTTAAATTTTCGGCTGATGAAAGGCAGCAATATTCCCATCGGGATAAACATGATGATATTAAATATACCGTTCTGAAGATCACGTAAGGAATATTTGTTCCATGCTTCAACATAATCGCTGAATGGATGGAGATTCATCTGCAAGAAATGAGAATTGCCGCGGCCCAACATCGTTAGCTCAAGTACAAATACAACATATCCGATGAACAAGGCGCCAAGAAAAAGCTTGTTCATTTGAATCCGTGGCTTTCCCTCTGATTGTTGTTTTCTATAATAAAGATAATAATATAACCCGATTAGAACGAATTCGATCCCGATAATTACGATGATCGGCAGCATTAAAAAACGTAGATTCGTATAGATTGCATCGATCCCCAAAACGAGGCCCCCCTTGTGACTTTATTATAATGATGGTTGACACTGTCTTTCCTTGCAGCTTCAAGTCAGAGCCGGTCACTTTTATATACTCTCCTGCTTTAACGCGTCGATAATGTCTTCCTTTTTTACTTTCGCGCTGGAATATAGCATGGCAGAACCGACAATGACAAATACGGCGGCAATGACAGACAGAATACTCATCCAGGGAAGGACGAATCCGTAGCTAAATTTGTTCGCAAAGGCCATATAGATCAAATACATCACGACGAAGCTGATAGGAAGCCCGAACAGCAGTGATTTGGCTCCATAAAAAACACTTTCGTAGTTCATCATTTTCGCAAAGCCTTTTGGCGTCATTCCAACGGATTTCAGCATCGCAAATTCCCGCTTTCGAAGAGCGATGCTCGTTGAGATCGTATTAAAAATATTCGCAATCGAAATCACTGAAATTAATACGATAAAGCCATAAGTAAAGACGGACATCAATAGTATCATCTGTTCTTCCTGTTTTCTGGATTGGTACACATTGTACACATACAGATTAGGCTCTTTCATTTCTTCGATTTCCTGCTGCGTTTTCAGCGGGTCCGCACTTTTCAGATAGAGAAAGGTTTGAACGAACTCCCCGCTCTTATCGTCTGCCAGTTGATTTAGGACTCGTTCCGAGACGACGATATTTAACCCGCCTGTTCCGATTGAGTTCATCCCCATCGGAGATCGATCCGTCAACGCCGCAATGTACACTTCACTTACATCCGTCACTTTTTCCGTTTCCTCATCGAACGTAGTCAAATCGAGACTTTGCCCAACATTCGCATGAATAGCCTTCGTTTGGACGTATTTTCCCGTGTCCATATCTTTATAATCGATGGTATCGATCACGATGGCGGAGAGATGTTCCGGATCCGTCAGTAACTCGTAATCTGCTCCGACTGCTTTGGCATAAGCCCGCAGGTTCGAATCGTTTAATGCATTGATTTTAATATCGTAAGGATATTTTCCGTCCTTCAGGATACTCTTATCCTTCTTGACCGCCTCCTGCAATTCATCGGCGATGGACGCTTCTTCGATCCAAGCGTTCCTGTACAACTCATGAATCACGCTGTATTCCGATACATCCGAAAGGGATGCAATGGACTGAACCAACCGATCGTCTATTCTTTTTTCATTGCCGTAAGATAGTTCTATATCATAGTTGACGCCTTCCTGCGACATGGCCAAGGATTGTTTCAGATTACCGGTAAAAAATGATACCGTTAAAAACAAAACGATGCTGATCACGAGCGAAAATACGGTGGCATGGTATCTCCGCTTGTTCCTTTTTAAGTTCTTCAATCCGATCTCCGCTTCGATTCCGAAGAGCTTTCGAATCCATTTCGGCGTTTCCACGCTTTTGCCCGAAAGCTTCACATCGGTAGTTTGACGAATCGCATCCATGGCTGAAATCCGGGATGCTTTGACGGCCGGGAGATACGTCGATATGAAGATCGTCAACATGGAGACAGCGCAGGCAATCAAAATCGATAACGGCGTGACGATCACCGTTAGCTTTTCAGTAATTCCTAAAGCCCCTTGAATGATAGCGTTAATGAACTGAAAGGTAATACCGATCCCGGCAAGACCGCATAGGATTCCAACCGGAATGCTGATCAAGCCAATAATGACACCCTCAAAAAACACCGAATTTCTCTTCTGCCTTTTCGTAGCCCCCACGCTTGCAAGCATCCCTAAATGGCGGGAACGTTCCGAGACGGAAATTGCAAAAGCATTATAGATCAGCGAAACTGAGCCGATCATAATGACCGCCATCAGGATCACCGATAAGGAGACCATCGTGCTGTACGAGGCTTCGCTTTTGAAAACGCCATAATAATGAAGCAAATCGTGATGATATTGGACCGTTTCGATCTGGTTGTTCTCTGCCAGGTTTTCTGCATGTGCGAACAAGGACTGATTGACTTTTTGCAAGACTACCGCCGCATTGACTCGATCGTTTGCCCCGATGATGTTTTCATCGACATAGCTAATGGTCGTATACCCCGGGGCCCACGCCGGTTCCCATACGGGAGGTTTGATGAAGCCTACGATCGTGTAATCCCTAGTCATCGTATTATGCAGCGTTTCGTTCTTTTTGTTATCTACGATGCGCAGCGATTCGGTTTGGCCCAGCGGTTGATCATTCCCTTCCTCGAATCGTTCGCCGACGCGCAGAGTGAGACGATCCCCGATTTCATATTTCACCTTGGCGTTTGTCGCAGCGGCTTCAGAAATCACAACTTCCTTGTCGGTTTGCGGCAGACGCCCCTTGCTCACTTCAATCGGAAATTGCGCTAAACCTTGTGCATCATAAGCCTTGATGAACCAATATGGCTTATTTGGATTTTGTCCCCCTTCTAATGGGGCATAACCAAGATCGTTTGTGATCGCAAGGGTCTTGGTTGCGTCATCGTTTTTTATCGCTGCAAGCTGTTCCTTGTTTACATCTTGATATAGGACATGCCATTCCCCTTCATCTGCGATGGTTTGCCTTTTCATTAAATCCAAGTAAGAAAAACCAAGCGTTGCAACAGCCGTCACCATGGCAACTGACATGATGACACCTATGATGGTTACAAGCGTTCTTCTCTTGTTTTGCCGCAAATGTCTGACGGTGAGTTTATTGACAATATTCAAGGGCGAATCACCTCGTCTTTGGCAATCCTTCCGTCTTCAATCGAAATGACTCTGTCAGCTTGCAAAGCGATTCGTTCGTCATGCGTGATCACGATCAATGTCTGGTGATAGGTTTTATTCAACATTTGCAATAAGTCGATGATCTCGCTGCTATTCTTGCTGTCCAGATTCCCGGTCGGCTCGTCCGCCAGCATAATGGCAGGATTACTAATGAGTGCTCTGCCGATCGATACCCTTTGCTGCTGTCCGCCTGATAATTGATTAGGCAGATGGTTTAAGCGATGTTGCAGATTCAAAGTCTTCACGAGACCATCCAACTGCTTCTTATCTACCTTTTGGTTATCAAGCAAGAGCGGGAGCGTAATATTCTCTTCCACCGTCAAGACGGGAATCAGATTGAAAAACTGGTAGATCAGCCCGATTTGTCTGCGCCTGAAGATAGCCAGCTGCGTTTCGTCCAAGTTATACATATCCGTATCCTCTACGAGGACCTTGCCGCTCGTCGGCAAATCCACACCGCCCAGCATATGCAGCAGCGTCGATTTCCCCGATCCGGACGGGCCAATGATGGCGACAAATTCACCTTTTCGAACCGAAAAGGAAACATCGTCAAGCGCCTTTACCGCCGATTCGCCTTTACCGTATATTTTAGACAGATGATCTATCTTTAAAATTTCCATTGTCATATCTCCCTCCCTTCATGCTCAATTCCAGCTATATACCATCTCTTTATATCCAACATCCCACAGGGTTACATTTCCCTCAATGGTTATCGTAAGCTCATTGGCCTGTGGGAGGAAAATGGAGGTCATATCCGGCTCATGGCGTCCGGCTTCTACAGATACAGTCAGTAACTCATGTCCATCGGCGGTAACCCTAATGCTGCCTTGGGAATCCTCCTGATCGGGAATTCCATAATTCAAAAAGAGGTACACCTCCTTCTTATTGCCTAACGTGTACCTGTACGTTTCCTTGTTTTTGCCTTCAATGCTGTACATATTATATTGGGGTTCCACGTCTTGACCGCCTATCTTAAGACGGTTCGGTTTCGTTCCCGTTGATGGATTGCCGTTACTGTCCTTCCATTCGTTTATCGCCACAAAGGGGCCCATCTCTTTGGTGAACACTTGATCAACCACCCCGAAGATGCCCCACACCCCGAGCATCAAAACAACGCTGGAAATACCCGCAGCAGCAATATTTCTCCAGATGTTTTTCGCGCGAAAGCCAAGTTTGTACGCCCCGAATCCGATCGCTGCGCCCGTTGAGTTCTGTATGACGTCGTTCATGTCGAAGCTGCCGAGGAAAGTTAGTGCCTGAATCGTCTCCAGCAGAAGGATGGATAGGATGAACAATGTCATGAAGCGAACAAAGCTAGTCCGAAATAACAACGGAATCATTATGCCAAAAGGAATGAAAGCGGCGATGTTCCCAAAACCCACAAAATCCATCAGCGTAGGATGTAGAAGATCTGATAGACTTGGCACCCTGAAAAAACTGTCAGGTAAAAACATAAAGGTGTACTCGGAGATTTGATCTACCTTACCTACCCTGCCGAAAGCGAAAAACAAAAAATAAAGAATAAACAGGGTGTAGAATATCGTGATAGCAAAAATAATCTTACGTTGTTGCTTCAAATGCATGGTCGTACCTCCATCGTTCATCTGTCGAATATCATTGTATCTGTCTAAAATGACTTTTCAGTGACGATGAAGGTGACAATTCAGTCACTTACGGAGTGCCGCTAAATCACGTGCTTATAAAATTTAATCCGAAACTGCGTACCCTTGTCGCTGCTGCTCGTCACATCGATCACGCCGTTCTGACTTGCAATAATGCTGTAAGCCATCGCAAGACCAATGCCGATGCTCCCCTCGCTCGCATTTTTCCCTTTATAAAAACGTTTGAAAATATAAGGTAAATCTTCTTTTGGAATTCCTTTTCCGTTATCAACTATGATAATTTCCGTAAATAGCGCATTTTCGGAAAAAGAAATGGCTATGAGTCCGCCTTCATGCGTGTGCTCAACGCCATTTTTCAAAATATTGATAATCGCTTCGGCCGTCCATTTGAAATCACCGACAAAAGAGACGCTGTCATCGCCCTTGATGGAAACCGTTTGGTCCTTGATCTCCATCGGAATCAACACCGGTTCTAATGCCTTTTGTATAAGCTTATGAACGAATACTTGATCTCTTTTGAACTGGATTGTCTTTTCCTCGATTCTCGATAGCTTTAACAAAGAAGAAACAAGCCAATCGATTCGTTCAAGCTGAATACGGATATTGCGGGTGAACTCCGTTCTTTTCGCTGGAGGCAGGTCGGGTTTGCTTAGCAAATCTGCCATCACCGTCATGGAGGTAAGCGGCGTTTTAAGCTGATGCGAGATATCGGAAATGGCATCCGTCAGCCCCGTTTTGTCTCGCTGAAGAAGCGATCGCTGCTCCGATAGCATGAGTGTCACTTTATAAATATCATTTTTTAAAATGCTAAGCTCGCCTTCTTGATTATCACGAGCGTCAAGTGAATAATTGCCTCTGCTTATTTCACGCAAATAGACGGACAGCTGTTCAAGTTCGCGGTATCTCCATTTCGTGAATAACAGACTGCTTCCAATAAGTAATATAGACATGATGAAAACGAGCGTCGCAGCTACAGACGAAATGAAAGCAGCGGCAACGCCCCCCACTAAACTGATGGAACCCATGATCAACAATAATATCTGAATCTCTCGATTTCGCAGCATCTAATCACCGACCTTATATCCTAAACCGCGTACCGTTTTGATCATCGTGGGATGCTGCGGATCATCCTCCAGCTTTTCCCTTAGTCTTTTGATGTATACCGTTAGCGTATTGTCGTTCACGAAGTCGCCTGCCACGTCCCAAATCTGCTCCAAAAGCTGGTTTCTTGACAGAACTTGTCCAATATGGTTACCAAAAATCAACAATAAGCGATACTCCAGAGCGGTCAATGAAATTTCCGCGCCGTTTTTATACACTTTTCCTTCCAGCGTATTCAAACGAACCTGGTCAATGTTAATGATCCCTTGGGTCTGAGACGACTTATGGTATCTCCGCAAGACGGACTTGATCCGCGAGAGAAGCTCGCGAATACGAAATGGTTTTGTAATATAATCATCCGCTCCCATGTCAAGCCCCATCACGACATTGACCTCATCGTCGATCGCCGTTAAGAAAATGACCGGAATATCTCGTTGCTCTTTCACCATTTTGCATAATTCATAACCGCTTCCATCCGGGAGCGATAAATCAAATAAGCATAAAGCGAATTGATCTATATCTTCAGCGAGCACTTTTTTTGCAGAAACGACATCATGGCATAGAACGGTAGAAAAGCGATCTTGCTGCAGCGAATACTCCAGCCCGGACGCAATCGTTTTATCATCTTCCACTAACAATATTTTCATCTGTAGATCTTCTTTACGAACGACCATGGAAGAATAAGCCTCCTACATTCAAATGTCCGCTAGTTTAAGACTAGCGGTCGTCAGGCATTTTTAAAGCACACTCTTGATCTTTTTCCGGATTAAAGATGTGGCTCACCCAACATTAACACGTTATCAGGAATCCATGCAAAAAGCGATGGAATTGAAAACAGTCCTATCATTAAGCGACCTCAGTAGTTAACTGGCCAGGAAGAAATTAGCGTATAGAAAAACGCTAAGCCTGTCAAGATTGAAGGCTTAGCGTTATATTCATTATCATGTTTCCCGTCTCAACGCAAGATGCTTACCCAAGAACCAAACGATCGTCCGACAACTTATGACCGCTAATCTGCTCAAATTCCCCGAGCAGCTGCGCCACCGTCAGGGATTTCTTGCGCTCTTGGTCTACATCCAGAATGATGCGTCCCTTATCCATCATAATGAGGCGATTGCCAAGACGGATGGCTTGCTCCATGTTATGCGTGACCATGAGCGTGGTAAGCTTCATGTCGCGCACGATGTCATCGGTTATCCGGGTGATCAGCTCCGCACGCGCCGGATCGAGCGCTGCCGTATGCTCATCCAGCAGCAGGATTTGCGGCTGCGTAAAGGTCGCCATCAGCAAGCTTAGTGCTTGACGCTCCCCTCCCGACAGCATCCCGACTTTGGCTCGGAGCCGATCCTCGAGTCCAATGCCAAGCCGCTCTAAGTGCTTGCGGAAGCCCGCCCGCTTGGAGGCTGTAACGCCTATGCTGAGCCTGCGGGACTGGCCCCTACGATATGCCATCGCGAGATTCTCTTCGATGGTCATATGCGGCGCAGTGCCCGCCATCGGATCCTGGAATACCCGGCCGATCCAGCGACTGCGACGAAATTCCGGCAGATGGCCGATCGAAGTGCCGTCAATGCGCACTTCGCCTGCATCCGGTCTCATTACCCCGGAAATGATATTCATCAGCGTGGATTTGCCTGCACCATTACTTCCGATAACCGTTACGAAATCCCCCGGATTCAAGTGAAGATTGACATCCATCAAGGCAATCTTCTCATCCACCGTTCCCGGATTAAACAGCTTGGACACATGGTTCATTTCCAGCATCAGAGCGCACCTCCTTTGGTCTTCCCTTGCGCAGCTAACAGTTCGGTTGAGCGCCTCCGTGCCTGTGAACGCTGCTTCATCGCCCGGTTGATGGTCGGAACCACGAGAGCGATAATGACGATGATGGCGGTGATCAGTTTTAAATCTGAAGCTTCAAGCCATGGAATCTCATAGGCAGCGGCAACAACAATCCGATAAATAATCGAACCGCAGACTACAGCCAGCGTCGTCCGGAATACCGAACCGGTCCCAAGCACGGCCTCGCCAATGATAACGGATGCCAATCCGATCACAATCATACCGATACCTGAGCTAATGTCGGCAAAACTGGATTGCTGGGCAACCACGGCGCCGGATAAGGCCACCAGACCGTTTGAAATGCTGAGCCCCAGAATGGTTGTAGTGTCCGTGTTCGCACCAAAGCTGCGGATCATCCGCTTGTTATCCCCTGTCGCGCGCAGCGCTAGACCAAGATCCGTGCGGAAGAATGCATCGAGCAGCAGCTTGCCGATGATCACAATCACTAACATAATATAAATCGGATCGATCGATCCGAAGATATTCGCTTCCTGGCTCAACGAAATATTAGGCTTACCCATAATCCTCATATTGATCGAATACAGGGCAATCATCATAATAATACCCGAGAGCAAACCGTTGATTTTACCCTTGGTATGCAGCAGGCCTGTACAGATACCGGCTAACATACCTCCGGCAAACGCAGCCAGCGTAGCAAGCCATGGATTCACACCGTTGGTAATCAGAATCGCTGCAATCGCTGCGCCTGTCGTAAAACTTCCATCCACTGTTAAATCCGGAAAATCCAAAATTCGGAACGTGATATATACCCCGAGTGCCATCAGCGCATACAGCAGCCCCAATTCAATCGGACCATCCAGCCTCATCACGAAATCCAGCATGTCATTGACCTCCTTAAGGATTAAGAAGTAAGGCGCGGGCTGTTATCTCCGCGCCTTACAGTTACTCGATGATGTTGTTATCCGGGTCTTTGACTTCCTGTTTCATGGCGTCGGTCACTTCAATACCATAGTCAGCCGCAACCTTCGTGTTCAAAATCAGATCCAGCTTATCCGGCTTCGTCACTTCCATGTCCGCCGGATTTTTGCCGTTTTTCAGGATCTCTACAGCCATCTGTCCAACCTGATAGCCGTGGTCGTAATACTTAAATCCGACGGTTGCAAAAGCCCCCTTCTCCACCGTATCGCGGTCGCTGGAGAAGAACGGAATTTTATTCTTTTGTGCCGTTTGGATAATCGCGTCAACGCCGCTGACCACAACGTTATCCAACGTGATATAGTAAGCATCTACCTTGCCGACTAACGATTCCGCGGCCTGTTTCACTTCGGATGTGTTCGTTACAGCCGCCTTAACCAGCTCGATGCCATGCTCGGCGAGCGCCTCTTCAGCCGTCTTTGCCATAACCACTGCATTGGCTTCCCCTTCATTAATGACAAGGCCGATCTTCTTCACATTCGGGAAGTTGGTGCTGATGAAATCCATCAGCTGTTTAGCTGCCTCCGGGTTGGTATCCGATGCACCGGTGACGTTGCCACCCGGCTTCTGCAAGTCGCTTACCAGCTTTGCGTCAACCGGATCGGTCACCGCTGCGAACAGTACCGGCTTTTCCTTTACGTTCTCAGCCACTGCCTGCGCGGACGGGGTGGCGATAGCGACCACCAGATCCGATTTCGTATCCTTCAGCTTCTGGCCGATCGACAGGTTGTTCGCTTGATCGCCTTGCGCATTGTTGTAATCGATTTTAAGCGTGTTGTCTTCCTCGGAAATTCCGGCTTCCTTTAAAGCCGCCAGAATGCCTTCCCGCGTTGCATCCAAGGATGGATGCTCTACGATCTGCGAAATAGCGATGCTATAGGATTTCTTCTCCGCTTCTCCGCCGCTGCCCGTTTGAGTCGTACCGCCGCCTTCCGGCTTGTCCCCGCATCCTACCGCTGTAACCAGCAGTGCGGAGAGTGTAAGTGATAACCACATTTTTCTCTTCATCATGATTCCCCTCTCATTTGTTAACCGCTTCAATAATTTTCTACATAAAGCGACAACGCTTCCCCGCTTTCATAGACAAAAGCATTAAAGTCAAAAAATAAGTCGTTCCTATTGAACAACGATCTATTATGAATATTTTATATGTACCCAATTGTTTTCGTCAATCAAGATTTTATAAAGCATGTAATGGTTTACATAAAGAACATCCCCGGACGTTACAAGCTTCCGGGGATTGTCAACTAAACGAAATATTATTTATATAGTAGAAAAAATCCGGAGCGTCTACAAAATGGACCGGCCCTGCATCGTCGCTAGCCACGCTTCTGCCATGAGCGCATGACCTGCGGGGGAAGGATGAACACCGTCAGATGCCCAATAACTCATCTCTATCTTGGAGCTGGCTGCAGCAAAAATGCCGTCGAGCGGAACGTACAGCGTCTCAAATTCTCGCGATAATTCGCGAACGGCCTGAATTTTGGGATCCAGATCCTCCCGCCATTCCTTCTTCGCTTCCGTAACAGGCAGCAAGAACGGCTCCATGAGAATAAAATTCGCGCCGGTTAACTCGCGGGTTTGGATAAGCAGCTCACGATACCCCTCATAGTAGGCTTCCACGGACGTTGCTTCACCACGATTATACTTCCTGCCGGTCTCATTAATACCGACCAGAATGGATACCCATGTCGGATCCAGGTCAATACAGTCTTCCTCCCAGCGCCCCCGCAGATCGACGACCCGGTTACCACTGATTCCGCGGTTTACAAAACGCAGCCTTTTCAAAGGCAGCTCCATACCAAGCCGGGCAGCAGCCATCAGCGCATATCCATGCCCCAAACTGTCCGACTCCTCGTAATTTCGCCCGCAATCGGTAATACTGTCGCCTTGAAACAATACGAGTGCATTTTGCTCGATATGTACCATGCTGTTCAACGCCTCCAATAATTGAAAGTGTTCTCAAGCTCACCCCTTCATCATAACCGCTTTCCTGCAATCGTGAAACCCCTTAAATTCACATATCATGGCAAACTTTCTATACATTTAAGTTGACTATGTGGAGTGAATTCACTACAATTCTATAGGTACACGTATGGCTGAATATATAAAAGAACAGGTGATTAAATCATGTCAGAGCAACAGAAGTATCAGATCCTTCTCTATTATAAATTTGTTCAAATCCCGGACCCTGAAGCGTTCAAAGACGAGCATCTGCAATACTGCAAAGATCTTGGACTCAAAGGACGTATCCTGGTTGCCTCCGAAGGCATCAATGGTACGGTATCCGGTACGATTGAACAGACTGAGCAATATATGCAGGATATGCACGCCAACCCGCTATTTGCGGACATGGTGTTTAAGATTGACCCATCCGAAGGGCACGCATTCAAGAAGATGTTTGTCCGTCACCGCGAAGAACTCGTTACCTTCCGGGTGGAGGATGAGCTCGACCCTAACGAGATCAGCGGAACCCGCTTAGCGCCTCAAGAATTCTATGAATACTTGCAGCGTGATGATGTAATCGTCATCGACGGACGGAATGACTACGAATACGATATTGGTCATTTCCGCAATGCGATACGTCCAGAGGTTCAATCCTTCCGTGAGTTTCCGGATTGGATTCGCGAGAACCTGAGCGAGCATAAGGACAAAACCATCCTGACTTACTGCACAGGGGGCATTCGATGCGAGAAGCTGACCGGCTTCATGCTGAAGGAAGGCTTTAAGGACGTTGCCCAGCTGGAGGGCGGCATTGTCACCTACGGGAAAGACCCTGAAGTAAAAGGCCGTCTGTTCGACGGGAAATGTTATGTATTTGATGAGCGTATTGCTGTACCGATCAATCAAACGGACGAGGATGTCATCGTTGGTAAATGCCACCATTGCGGAAAGCCCGAAGATCGGTACATCAACTGCGATAATGACGCTTGCCACCTGCAGCATGTATGCTGCGAAGAGTGTGAGGAACTTCATCATGGCTGCTGTTCCGCGGAGTGTGAAGAGATTGTTGCTGCAAGCCATAATGCTTCCTGAGCCAACCCAGCCATAAATAGTTATAACTAAAGGAAAGGGCAAGGTTGCGATTCACTCGCACCTTGCCCTTTTACTATACGATCTCGTCTGCATTCAGACGTATTAAATATCATGGAAAACAGCCAGTTCAGCTTCGATAGCAGCTTTGATCTTCTCGACGCATTCTTCCGTCGTTGCCGCGAATACACGTTTACCATTCACCAGTGCATATGGCCGCAGCTTGCACAGACCGCAAAGATTCATGCAATCGGCCCGCAGGACAGCGATTTCGGGATACAATTCCTCAAGATGCTCAAGCTCCAAAGCACTCATCAAGTTGCTGTCGCATATTTCCACAACGACAATCCCCATCCCCATCTTCATCACCACTATTCCATTTGACAATACGTTCATTCATTATGAGGAAAACGCCCGGTTTTGTCAAATCGGTCTTTGTTGAAGGTTAGTGAATGAGGGATTCCGCTCCGTCGATATAAATTTCAGTGCCGGTGATATGGGAAGCGTCATCCGATGCAAGAAATGCTACAAGTTGGGCAACCTGTGAAGGCTGTCCCGGTCCGTCCGCCAATGGCTGATCACCTTCCGGATATTCAATCGGGATCGTCACCTCGTCGAGCTCTGGCTTCTCGATGGTGCTCTCATCAATGTTGGTTGAAATCGCGCCGGGACAAATGGCATTGACCCGAATTTTATAACGTGCGAGCTCCAGAGCCGCCATCTTCATGAAAGCAACCTGTCCGGCCTTCGTGGTGCTGTATGCTGAGAAACCAAAGCCGGTAAACACCCGGTTACCGTTAATGGAGCTCGTAATGATGATGCTGCCACCATGCTCTTTCAAATAAGGAATCGCGTATTTTACCGTGGCAAACGTTCCTCTTAAATTGGTATTGATCGTAGCATCCCATTCATCAAGCTCCATCATCTCGATCGGAGCCTTGGTCCCATTGATCCCGGCATTGGCAAACACGATGTCCATCTTTCCCCACTTCTCGGCAGCTTGGCTGAAGCAATCCTTCAGCGATTCCGCTTTGGAAATATCACAGTTGCCGGTCAGCGCTTCGCCTCCGCCTTGCTCAATCGCTTGCTTCACCTTCTCCACGCGTTCACGATCAATATCGATCAACAGCAGTTTCGCTCCTTGCTCCGCCAAAAGAAGGGCTGCGGCCTGGCCGATTCCGGAACCAGCACCGGTAACGATGGCTACTTTACCATCCAAACGTTGATTTGTTGACATTGCCACAACCTCCTCGTTTAAGTTTTCCTGATTATAGATAACCCAACGAGTCGGTATCTGAATCTTGGCTGTCTAAAGCTGGAATACCGCCGGTTTTACACATACCGGTTTGGATTGCGAGACGGTATATCCCGTAAAGGCAAGCTTGCCGTCTTCCGGATTCACATCAAACAATACAAGATTATTCCCGTCTCTATTGGCGACAATCAGAAACTTACCCCCAGGCATCAGCGTAAAATGACGCGGGTGTCCGCCTTCTGTCGAAATATATTGAACCGGACTTAAGCGACCGGTATCTTCATGCACGGAAAATACGACAATGCTGTCATGTCCGCGGTTAGACCCGTATACCGTTTTGCCATCCGCCGACACGGCAATCTCGGCGCAGTAACTCTCCCCGTCAAAATCCGCAGGCAGTGTCGATATCGTTTCCAGTATTTCTAAACGCCCCTCGTTCGGGATGTAGCGAAGCACCGTGACGCTGGAATTCAACTCGTTGATGACATAAGCGTAAGCACCGCTTGGGTGGAACGCTAAATGACGGGGGCCTACGCCTGCTTCCAACTGGGTTTCGCCATGAAAGCTCAATTCTTGGGTATTCTCATTTACCGTGTAAGCGAGAATTTTGTCCAGTCCCAAGTCCTGTACGAACACGAATCTACCATCTGGACTGTAAAACGCCGAATGCGCTCTGGATTGCTGATCTTCCCGTACAGAAACGAGATCCGCGTGTTTCTTCTCATCCAGAAGTTCACCGGCTTGTCCATCCGTACCGATTGCATGAAGGCCTACCAAACCTCCATGATAACTCGAAACAATCAGATGCTTGCTCGCTTCATCTCGCTGGATATGGCAAGTAGAGCTGCTCACACTGCGAATACGGTTCCGTTCGGTCAGCTTGCCGGCCATAGGGTCAATCTCAAAGCTGATGACCTCGCCAGTCTTTCCGCCTTCCTCTGTAATTTCGCCAATGGCATATAAACGTCTGGCTTCCGGGTCTACGTTCAGAAAGGTCGGATTCTTAATGCCGGATACCTCATCAAGCAGCTTCAGTTCGCCGCTATCCCCGTTAAATTCATATACGCATACTCCGCTTTGGTTGTCTTCCGCATACGCACCTGTAAACAGCAGCGTACGTTGTGATGGATTCGCCATAATGTCTATCTCTCCTCTCATTTATCTATACTTATCATGTTTTATGTAGTGTACTTTCAGTTACCATGTTAACTTCAACCCTAATGAAAATCAAATGACTTGACGTCTGATGTCTGTTTGTCTTTTGTCATACCGGGTATGTATGTATTATATCGACTGAAGGAGGTATTCCCATGAAACAACCGAACAGCGAGGAAGTACGCAATCAGCAGAATACGGAGAATGACTCTCAGGAACAAAGGGACAAGGTGAAGAAACACCAGGATGTGGAGCCTCAGGCTGAGAATTGGAACCCTCGGGATCTTCCGGATCCAAACGATAAAAAATCTCAATCATAATGAAATAGTTAAGAAGGCCGCATGGACATTCCATGCGGCCTTCAGGCTGTTGAGACCCCCCTGTTTTTTGCAGGTGGTAAGTTTTTTCTTAATAGTCTCAAAACTAGGGGCCTAATTATATAGGATTAGCTAGCTGTGGCAAGAAAATAGATAATAATAAACAAAGCAACAACTCCTAAGATAATCCACAAAGCTTTATTGTTCTTCATTTCACCCATCAACTCCCTCCACGCAAAATATTAAAATGTTTGAATTTACCAAATCATAGGTAATATATCCCATAAAGGCGCCAGCATATAACATATATACCCATAGGAGGACAGATTTATGGGGTTCGGGTTCGCTATTGCCGATTGCGCGGGCTGCAAAACGTCAAGGAACAAGCCTTGATGACAGCAGACGCGCAGAACATGGAGAAGATGGCGATTCACCTGGATCACCAGGAAAAATGGGGGACTCCCCTTCCTCTCATCGATTGATTTCTACCTGAATGCAAAAAGAAACCCATGGTCGTAAAATGACCTGGGTTTCTGGATACTTTGAAGGCCGCATGGTTATATCCATGCGGCCTTCTTATTTATGCACATCTCTGGGCGGATACTAACCTTCCAATAGCAGCGACTCTGGATCTTCAAGGAGCTCTTTAACCGTAACCAGGAAGCGAACCGCTTCGGAACCATCAACGATCCGATGATCATAAGACAGTGCGATGTACATCATAGGGCGATTCTCCATACGCTCTGCATCAATGGCTACCGGACGAAGCTGGATTTTGTGCATGCCGAGGATACCCACCTGCGGCGTATTCAGGATCGGCGTAGACAACAGCGAGCCGAAGACGCCGCCATTCGTGATCGTAAATGTACCGCCTTGCAGCTCAGACAAGGACAGGGCATTATTACGAGCTTTCGCAGCAAGATTGCCGATTTCCTTCTCAATCTCGGCAAAGCCAAGACGATCAGCATCGCGAACGACCGGAACGACAAGTCCTTCTTTCGCAGATACCGCGATACCGATATCATAGAATTTCTTTACGACGATGTCGTCGCCATCGATCTCGGCATTGAGATGCGGGAATCTCTTCAACGCACCCACAACCGCTTTGGTGAAGAAGGACATGAAGCCGAGGCCTACGTCATGCTTCTCTTGGAAAGCTTGTTTACGACGCTTACGTACATCCAGGATCGCTGTCATATCTACTTCATTGAAGGTAGTCAGCATCGCAGCCGTATGCTGCGCTTCGACCAAACGATTCGCAATCGTTTGACGACGGCGAGACATACGAGTGCGTTCTACTGGCTTTCCATACTCAGCAGCCGGAGCCTGTGCTGCCGGAGCAGCTGTGGCAGCAGCAGACTTGCTTGGTGCTGCAGGCTGCTTGGCTTCATTATGATTCTTCACATCATCATGGTAAATCCGACCTATCGGGTCGCGGCCCTGTACCTGGTCCAGATCAATCCCGCGTTCACGAGCCAGTTTGCGTGCGGATGGCGATGCAGTCAGACCCGCTCCTTCCTCGTTCTGAGCCGGTACAGGAGCTTGCGGCTTCGGTGCTTCTGCCGCGGGTGCCGGAGCAGTCTCCGTTTGCGCGGATGCAGGAGCTTCAGCAGCCTTCGGTGCCGGTGCGCTTGCAACGCCTTCCTGTGGAGAAATTTGACCGAGCACTTCACCGATCGTTACATTCTCCCCTTCTTGACGAAGGATTTTTTCCACAACGCCTTCAGACTCTGCGCTAATTTCAAGATTAACCTTATCCGTTTCTAACTCGAGCAGCACATCACCGATGTTAACGCTATCCCCTTCTTTAACATGCCATTTGAATATCGTTCCTTCGGTGATGGATTCGCCCATAGCTGGTACAGTAATTTCGCTCACAGCCGCTACCTCCCCAATGAGATCTGTTGATTTATAGTTTTACGATTAAGGGCAAAAGAAATGATGGTCTGTTGCTCATAAGCATGAACATCCTGATAGCCGCTAGCAGGGCTCGAACGCTCAGGACGCCCGCTGTAACGGACCTCTGTGCCTTTAGGTGCAATTTCACGAATTCTTGGTTCCATGAAGCTCCAGCTGCCCATGTTCTGAGGTTCTTCCTGAACCCACAGAATTTCTTTCAGGTTCGGATACTTCTGCATCACACGGGAAATTTCTTCTTTCGGGAATGGATACAGCTGTTCCACACGAAGAATATGAAGCCAGGACTGATCCTGATCCTTCTGTTTATCCAGTGCGTCCTCCAAATCGATTGCAACTTTCCCCGAGCAAAGAACAAGGCGTTCCACCTTCTTCGGTGATTGGCCAAGACCCGGCTGCTCCATCACTTTCTGGAAACCGCCCTCACTGAACGCATTCACAGGCGATGCCACGCGTGGATTACGAATCAAGCTCTTCGGAGCCATGATCACCAGCGGTCTGGCATCTTCGGTTTCGGTCAAGGAAGCTTGTTTGCGCAGCAGATGGAAATACTGGGCAGCGGAAGTCAGATTCGCAACCGTCCAGTTATCTTCACCACTCAGCTGGAGGAAACGTTCCAGTCTTGCACTGGAGTGCTCAGGACCATTCCCTTCATAACCGTGAGGTAACAGCATAACCAAACTGGACTTCTGTCTCCACTTCGAGCGGCCGGCTGTGATGAACTGGTCAATGATAACCTGGGCACAGTTAACGAAATCGCCATACTGCGCTTCCCAGATAACCAAAGTCTCAGGAGAGTACACATTGTAGCCATATTCAAATCCAACAACGGCTGCTTCAGTCAACGGGCTGTTATGGATCGCGAACGAAGCCTTGGCTTGCGGCAACCGGTGCAGCGGACAGAAGGTCTCTCCATTAACCGCATCGTGAAGCACAAGGTTACGATGGGCAAATGTTGCACGTTCGGCATCCTGTCCCGTAATCCGGATCGGCTTGCCGTCTGCGAGAATTGTAGCGAAAGCCAGCGTTTCGGCATGGCCCCAGTCCACCTTCTCGCCTTCGTCGAGCGAATTGCTGCGGCGCTCGAGAATACGCTGAAGCTTCGGATATACCGTAAAGCCTTCCGGCCACTGCAGGAGCTCGCGATTAATCCCGCGCAGCACTTGTGCAGATACATTCGTAGCTACTTCCGTCTTGGATTTACCGTCGGTCGCGTTCAGTCCAAGCAGGATCTGATCAACAGGATCCTTCGACTTCACGCTCTCGTAAGAATTCTTCAAGACCTCCAGAACGCTATTCTTCAGACTGTCCACTTGTTCTTGGGTCAGAATGTTTCCATCCACCAGTTTCTTCATATAAATCGTGCTGACGGTTGGATGGTTCTTCACCTTCTGATAAATAAGCGGCTGGGTAGTTTCCGGATCATCGGTTTCGTTATGGCCATATTTCCGGTAGCCAACAAGGTCAATCAGAATGCTCTTCTTGAACTTATTGCGATAATCACTCGCAAGACGAGCAACCGCGATACATGCCTCCGGATCATCGGCGTTCACGTGGATAATCGGAATCTCATATCCTTTCGCCAAATCACTCGCATAATGAGTCGATCTGGAATCCTTGCCTTCTGTTGTAAATCCGATACGGTTGTTCACGATAATGTGAATCGATCCGCCCGTACGGAACGCTGGCAGTTTATTAAAGTTCAGGGTTTCCGGCACGATCCCTTCGCCAGGGAACGCGGAATCACCATGAATCTGAATGCTCAGCGCTTTGTTTACATCCTGCTTCGGATATCCCGCTTCACTGCGATCCTCCTGAGCAGCACGAGCAAAGCCCTCTACCACCGGATTGACATATTCAAGGTGACTCGGATTGTTCGCAAGGGTAATCCGAACCTGTCGTGCTTCATCCTTCTTCAAATAACGGTCCGCACCCAAATGATACTTCACGTCACCTGTCCAGCCGTAGTTAATGCCCATGGAGCCTTCGGATGGAACGAGATGTTTATTCGGAGAGTGCATGAACTCCGAGAAAATCTTACTGTAATCCTTGCCCAGTACATGAGCCAGGACGTTCAAGCGCCCACGGTGTGCCATCCCTACGAGGATGGAGTTGACATCCACCTCGGCCATTTGGCGAACGATTTCGTCAAGCAGTGGTACGAGTGCTTCGTTGCCCTCAACCGAGAAGCGCTTCGCACCTACGAATGTGCGGTGCAGGAACTCCTCGAATTGCTCGGCCTCAAACAGCTTCTTCAAAAGCCCCCTGCGCTCTTCTACGCTCATGGCGGACAAATAACGTCCCGATTCGGCCTGCTCGTTGAGCCATTTGCGTTCTTCTTCATCGTGAACATGGCTAAATTCATAGGCAATGGAGCCTGTATATAATTGTAACAGCCGCTGGATTGCCTCTAAGCCATTCTTGATATCGCTAGGAGCCTCCTCCCAGACGATCTCTGCAGGCAGGGCTGCCAAATCCGCTTGGCTGAGTTGGTAGCTTTCTGGTTGAAGCAGACGTGTGTCAGCTTCGTTTCCAATTCCAATTGGATCAATGTCGGCGGCCAGATGACCATAGGTTCTAATGTTCCATACCAGTTTGCCGGCAGCTACCCCTTTTTTCAGTAATTGCGGGTCATAGCTAACACCTTGTCCCTGCGAATCCGCTTTCTTTTCATTGTTTTCCAAAGATGGAGGCGGTCCCCAGCTGGCGAACAGCTCACGGTATCCTGGCTCCACAGATTGCGGGTCTTGCAAAAACTTCTCATACTGATCTTGAATGTACCCCAAGTTCGGACCATGATATTTCTGCCAAGGTCCCTCTGTCATTCTGTCAAGGGTCTTCATCGCTGACTCCCTCCGTCAGATTATTTTGATTGCTCAAGGACGGAATTTCTAATTTTACATTCTGCATACTACATTTTACATTAAATAAACGTTTTCTTACGATTACATTATAATACACTTGGCCTCAATACCGAAAATACCCTTTATATATAATAATGATCTCAGAAACAGATGAATTTGCGTCAATTTTTTGACGATTTGTCCGTAAAGCCACCAATTCTCTGTATAGGTTTCCAATTAAAGTCATTTATCCGAAAAAACATCCACTTCCAGCCAGTCCATCTGCCGCAGCGGTTCAGGTCCGGTATCCATCCCCAGCAGTTGAAGAAGCTGTTTGGCATTGTCGGAAGCATCTCCTCCCGAATTGTTATTGAATATAATCCAGCATTGTTTCGACTTCTCCAGCAATTGCTCTATCCATACCTTCCACTGCTCCAATTCCTCTAAGCTGTAACGGTATAAATACCGCACCTCGCGCCAGTTGGGCTGACCGCTGGAGTGCCACCCTTCGGCGTTACGGCCATGCATCCGGATCATCACAGCCTCTGTACACGAAGTCTCAAGCACGACCGGGACGGATCCAATGCCCGCTTGCGGCTCGTCGGCGATGCTGTGAATCCAGCCCTCATTTCGCATAAACTCAAGAGTCTTCTCCCGAAACTCTGGCGCATACCAGCTCTGATGCCGAAATTCCAGAGCTACGGGTACATCCTTCATCCACTCCCGCGTACGCTTCAGAATGTCCACATGTTTGCGTTCGCACCCGAACCAGGGCGGGTATTGAAACAGAACGGTCCTTAATTTGTCCGCAGCCCGCAATTCCTCAACTGACGTGAGCAAATGATCAAACATCGCTTTGACGCTTGGGTATCTGTCCTTGCCCTGGCCGCGTGCATGGCCTGTCATGCCTTGATAAGCCTTTACAATAAAACCGAAATGTTCCGGAACAGCAGCTGCCCACTTATTCATTTGTTCCGGTGACGGTATGGCATAGAATGAATTGTCCATCTCCACGATGGGAAAATGTCGGCTGTACATTTCCAGCCTGTCGGCGGCCCTCGCCCCTTCATCATACAACTTGTTATGATCTCCCCATCCGGACAGACCTACCTGAATCACATGCTCATGCTTTTCTTCCGTTAACATAACAATCCTCTCATCCACATGATTTACCATATCGGGGACTTCTATTAATTAACCCCATACGGGAAATTTCAAAAGCAGGCAACCCCTTACTGTTTTTACCAACTGCTATCATCACATTCACTTCTGATCGTAAAAAATATGATGCGCCTCCAGCATTCCGTTCACGATGTGTAGCCTTCCATAGGAGTACCGGGGCTGCCGTCTTTTGTCCGTGGCGGAACCGGGATTGAACAACAGCACCCCTTGCACATGTTCTTTAAACGGTATATGGGAGTGGCCAAACAAGATGCAATCCACCTCCGTGTCCGCAAAAGCTTTTCTTGCCCGGGAGGGGGTTGTTCCTCCCTGTCCGTGCCCATGCACAATACCGATGCGTTTGCCTTCGATTTCGACCAGCTTCTTGTAACCTAACCGTTCTATGATCCGCTCGTCATCAACATTTCCGGCTACTCCTTCCACCGGAGCATATTGACTAAGCTGTTCATAGAGCTCCCAATTAGACCAGTCACCAGCATGAAGAATAAGATCCGAATGCCTCACATCTTCAAGCAGTGCGGCTGGCAGCTCTTTCGCTTTTCTTGGCATATGGGTGTCTGACAATACCGTAATCCGAAATGGAAAACTCATCTTGATCGACCCCTTCTTCATCATATTAAATGCTGAGATACCTGCTGTCTGACACTAACCTATATCCTACCAAATAAACGAATTCAAATAAAACCGCGCAGGTGAGTTGCGCGGTTTGTTGGTCTGTTTAAGACAGAAAAAATTTCCAATCATAAGTTTTAGTTTGTTTGAGTGCTGAATAGAATGTACGAGCATGAAGGTACAAGCTTTCTTATCCATGTTCATGACGAGAGGTGGAAGTCAATGAGTATTTTTATTAGCTACATGATTCTGGGACTTTCTCTATCAGCCCCCGTAGGCCCGGTCAATGCAGCACAGCTCGATAAGGGGATTAAGAAAGGGTTTTGGCATGCATGGTTGTTCGGAATCGGTGCGGTCCTGGCAGATATCCTTTATATGATCCTGGTCTACCTGGGCGTTGTTCACTTCCTGAATACGCCGTTCATGCAGACCTTTCTGTGGCTGTTCGGTGCCTTTGTTCTTATCTATTCGGGGCTTGAAAGCATCCTGAATGCCAATAAAGTGACGATCAGTCAAGAAAACAATGAAGATTCGTTATGGAAAAGCATGCTCTCCGGGTTTCTCTTGTCCGTATCCAATCCGATGACAATCCTGTTCTGGCTCGGAATCTACGGCTCTATTCTCGTTAAAACCGCAACGGACGACGGCTCCGCCAATCTGTTTCTCTACAGCGTGGCCGTCATCGCCGGGGTTGTACTATGGGATTTGTTCATGGCTGCGCTCGGCAGTGTATTCCGCCGATATTTGAGCAATAGAGCGCTCTCCCTGATCTCCATAATTTCCGGCATCTCGTTAATCGTCTTTGGCGTTTATTTTGGAATTCGGGCTCTTGCGCTGCTATATCCGCTCATATTCTAACGAGCCGGCTTCGGACGAAACTTGGGTTTATCCGCCTCCCTGGCGTGGCCTTGACCGGATTTCTTCCACACGGAGCGCATGCATAGGACAACCAGACCGATTACCACGATAAACCCAATACTGATCCAGAGCCCCGGGCGGCTCATAGGGTGGAGTGCGGTTCCACTGACGGCAGCCGCAATCAACAGCATCCCGATGTATCTTTTGATCTTGCCCCACACCGTAAGCTCTATGAGTCGGCCTGCCGATATGAGGATGAAGAACCAGTTATACAGCAGCATAAGTCCTGCACCCGTGGTCAAATACTCATAAATCTTGCCTGGCATGAGCAGAGACAACACAATAGATACAATCAATCCGATAGCTGTAAGGGAAAGTGCATATATGGGCGTATCCCGCTTAAACTTTTTCCTAGAAAACAGCTTGGGAGCGTCCTTATCTTCGGATAACGTAACCAGCATCGTGGTCACTGCATACAGCGAGGCAACCATGGTCGAGAAACCGGCTATAATCAATACAGCATTAAATATATGCGGGATAAAAGGAAGGTGGTAGGAGCTTAGTGCCACAACAAAGGGGCTTTTCGTCGTGGAGAATTGATTCCAGGCCACCATGATCACGGCCATGCCAATCGAAAGAACGTATACGATGGATAGCAGCAGAATCATCACTCTACCCGCTTTGGGCGCTTCCTTCGGATTCTTCAAGCGAATCGCCATGACCCCCATGACTTCAATTCCCCCGAAGGCATAGAACGCAAAAATCAGGGACGACCACATGCCCATGCCACCTGCCGGGAAAAATGCGTTTATGCTGCCCGGAACGTGCAACTTCGACCCTCCTTTTAACCACCCCATCAAGGCGGCAGCAGCAATGATGAGAAACATGACAATCGCGGCGACCTTAATGATAGCCAATACATTCTCCAGCCGGTCGAAGCCTTTGTTGCCGATCCAGATGACAAACAGTCCCAATACGGCATAACCTGACGCAAATATCCACATTGGAACGCCAGGGAACCAGAAGCGAGAGAAAATCGCCAGCGCCGTCATCTGGCTCCCCATGATCAACACTTCGGAGCACCAGTACATCCACCCCGTAGAGAAGCCTGCCCATCGGCCATAGGCTTTTTTGGCATAGGTTCGGAACGAGCCCTTCTGCGGGTCCTCGGCCGTCATCCGTGACAGCACATCAAACACAAAGAAGGTGGCTGTCGCCGCCAATATAATGGAAAGAAGAAAAGCCGGTCCTCCAAGCCGAATGCCTAAAGCGGATCCGAGAAAATACCCTGTGCCGATCGTTGATGCAACCCCCAGCAGCGATAGCTGCCACCATCTCAAGTTCCCTGACTCCGCCTTCGCCCCTTTGTTCACGGTTCTGTCCTCCAGATTATTGTTATGGGTTCGTTCAAAACTTTCCTTATTATGAAGGGAACCTCCGTGATTTATGTACCGCGTATCTCAACCTAAAAATGCCTTTTGGCAAAGAGAAGCCATGGAATTATGCTCATGTCCAGTCTATGGCTGGGTTCTCTCGCATATTTTGGGTGTTCCCCGAGAACTCTAAACGGAAGAAAGCTGTATTGGGGGATCAAACATGTCAGGAACTCGCGGTATTCCAACGAATCAGGCGTTTATGATTATGATGCTTACGGCCGGCTTGACCAATCATGTCATGATCATACCTGTGCTTCTGGAGAAATCCGGACGGGATGCCTGGATCACCATTATCGTGTCGGCCGTATTATTCCTGCCCTGGGTTCTGCTTATTTACGGGATCATCCAAAAAATCGGCAATCGTTCCATCACGCAGGCACTTGACGAAAGCAGCGGCAAAGGGGCACGAATATTGGTGATGAGTTTGTCCGCTTTATATTTTTTTACTTTTGCCTTTTATACCTTAAAAGAGGTCATCGATTGGACAAAATCGACCTATATGATCCAAACCCCTATCATTGCCACCGCATTGGTACTCTTAGTATTATGTCTTGTCAGCGCAAATCACGGCATAAAGACCATTGGCGTTTCTGCCGGAATATTGCTTCCTTTTGTCGTTTTGCTGGGGATATTCGTATCTTTGGCCAATCTGAAAGTAAAGAACTACAATTATTTGCTGCCGGTCCTTGAAGATGGCTTCCAGCCGGTTCTAAGCGGAATCCCCGTCATGTTCGGAGGACTGTCCCAATTTATATTGATTTTATTCTTACGCCCCCACCTTCAGAAAAAACCCGGTTTTCTTACAATCCTGCTCATCCATCTGGTTCTGATCTTCCTGACGTTTGGACCCACCGTTGGCGGCATTGCCGAATTTGGACCTGAAGAAATGGGTCTCCAGCGATACCCGGCTTATGAACAGTGGCGTCTCGTAAAGCTGGGCAAATTCGTAGAGCATGTCGACTTTTTGTCGATTTTCCAATGGCTCAGCGGAGCTTATATCTCCATATCCATCTCGATTTTTTTGCTCTGTGAAACCCTTCTTCCCAAGTCCAAGCAAAGCGTAGGCATATTAGCCGTGTCAACGCTGCTTATTATTCTGTGCGCTTCACCGATCAGCAATCCCAAAATGTATTATGCAATGGCAGACTATTTTTTGCCCATATCCGCCGTTTATATTACCATCTTAAGCCTCCTGTTGTTCTTCTTGATCCATAAACCATCCCAACAACAGAACTCACATTCGTCGAAAGGAGAATCCCCGCAATGAATATGACGGAACAGCAGCTCCGAGATCGTTATGCCGATTCCGATGACATCTATATTACGTCTTATCCTGGTGCAGAAGGTGATATGCTGCCATGGGCCATTATGGTTTACAACCCGATGATGTGCGATTCTCAATTGATGTCCAAAACCTTTTTGCCTGTTATTAGCAAGGAATGGAATATATCCATTTCTCAGAAGCATCCGTTTGATCCCGACCATCTGGAATATTATCTTACCCTTGACACATCCGAGGCTAATGTGGAATCGGTTGATGATATTGTATATTCAGGTTATGTTGCGTTGTATTTTCCTAAAGACAATAAGCTGTATTCTTATAGCGCATCCAAAAGCATTGGGCGTACCCCGGAGGAAAGTTCCGCAGAGACCTCGATCAAAGGTCCTCGTGACGGGTTCGTCGAGGAATTGGATATCAATGTATCGCTCATTCGCAAACGGCTGAAATCACCCGGACTCGTCTATTCCTCCTTTAAGCTGGGTGACAAGAGCAAAACTACTGTCGGCATCATGTACTTAAAAGACAAGGTGATCCCAGAGACCGTCACTGCCATCGTGAATAAGCTAAATGATTTCTCCGGCGACTCACCCGTAGGCATGGGCGAGCTCGCTGAGCATCTAACGCCGTATCGATTTACGGTGCTTCCCATGTTCGATTATACGGGAAGGACCGATCTTGCTTATGACTCTTTAACTCGCGGTCGATTGGTCATTATTATGCAGGGAAGTCCCGTAGTATTGATTGCACCTGCCAGTTTTATGCAGCTCCTGTTTGCCGCAGAGGATCCGCAGATGCCGTTTTATTTCGTTATCCCATGGAGAATTCTCAGACTGGTTGGCTTCCTGATTTCCGTTTTCCTTCCGGGATTTTATATTACCTTGCTATCCTTTCATCAGGATCAAATCCCTTTCCCGCTGCTGGCCACGGTCGCGAACACGCGGCTTGGGCTTCCTATTCCGACCGGGTTTGAAATGCTGATCATCTTGTTTCTACTTACCCTACTGCGGGAAGCCGGTATGCAGATGCCTTCCCCAATCGCGTCAACCATTACGGTCGTTTCCGGTATCATCATCGGTGACGCCGCGATTCGGGGTGGTTTTTTCTCCCCAACGATGACGGTGATCGGCGCACTGGCTTTTGTTGCGGGATCAACCCACTCCAATCAGGATTTTGTTGTTACCCAGACGATTTTCCGGTTTTTAGTCCTTACTCTTTCCTCGGTATTCGGGTTATTCGGTTTTTTCATATCGGTATTCTTGATCGTTCAGTATGCAGCCCATCATAATCCATTTGGACAGCCGTATCTTGCCCCCTTCTCGCCTTTTTCCTTATCCAAAATCATTGGCAATCTCATGCGATTTCCGGGCAAACGAAAAAAGGGTGGAGCCCTATGAAGCGTGTATGGATACTCGCATGTATAGGATCTTTGCTGATTTCAGGCTGCTGGGATAACAAAGAAGTGCAGGATATCAACTACATCACGGCTTTGGGCGTCGATTATAAGAACGACAAGTATATCATCTATGTGCAGATGCTGGACTTCGCAACGATTGCCAAACAAGAAAGCAGCAAGCCAACTGAGAAAGCGCCGATTTGGGTCGGCCGAGGAACCGGCACCACTTTGGCTGAAGCCCTAATCGATTTGTATACATCGAATCAGCAGCGGGTCTCTTGGGGCCATGTCACGGCTTTGGTGCTTACGGAAGCGGTGTTAAAACCTAAGCAGTTGTCCCAAGTGTTCGACCTGACCAACCGTTCGCAGGAAATCCGTTATACGAAATGGATCTATGGCACCAAGGACAATATGGAGGACCTCTTTACGGTATCGCCGTTCTTTCAGCTCTCACCTCTGCACTCACTGCTTCATGAACCCAGAGAAAGCTATGTCCAATTCTCGTTTATACGTCCGATTCAATTCGTGAACTTTATTCGTCTCTACCGGGAGAAAGCCGCTACCGTCGTATTGCCCTCGCTCCATATTTCAAATCAGAACTGGTCGGAAAATCTGAAGCAGCACCCGATTTTAGAAGTGAACGGCGGTTTTCTGATCAAGAACAAGGAATTGATGGGTTGGCTCAAACGATCCGATCTGTTGGGTACACGCTGGCTAGCCTCGCCTCAAACCCATGCTGCCGTCATTGTTCAGGCGGACGGCGAAGCCGTCGGGAGCATACGGCTGGAGAAGCCCCAATCATCCATTGAAGTCATCCGTAAACCAAAGGATGCGTCATATCGAATCAAGCTTAACGTCATCGGGACGGTGCAGAATATGTATAAGAAGGTGGGAATTAAGGAGATGAAGCGCTTAACGGAAGATACCCTGCGAAAAGAAATGCATAATACCTTCCATAAAGCTGCATTGATCCACGCGGATCCCTACCAGCTATGTCTCCAATTGTACCGAACCGATCCGAAGCTCTGGAAGAAATTAGTGGAACAGAAAAAGGAAATCTACGATGAAACGTCGCTTGAACTTGAGGTTGACGTCAACCTGCGATACTGGGGACAGCGCAGAAGTTTGAACCGATAAACGTACGTCATAAACAAGCTGTATTTTGCCCGAAAATTGTGAAAACAGCAAAAGAAGCAGACCTTTATCGGCCTGCTTCTTTTTGTTGTTCCTTTATTTTTTCATAATATCCTTGATCTCGTCTTTAATGGATTCCGCCTGCGGTCCGAATACAACCTGAACCGCACCTTGACCCAGACGCATGACACCGGATGCGCCTAATTTTTTCAACTCCGAATCCTTAACAGCCTTATCGTCCTTAACTATGAGGCGCAGGCGTGTGATACAAGCATCGACGCTGACAATGTTATCTTCTCCGCCGATGTTTTGCAGAACCTTAGCTGCCTTGGAATTACTGGATGTTGCGCCGGACGAAGCAGGGGCATCTGTACCACTATCGTCAGAAACCGTATCCACGTCGTCATCCTCGCGTCCAGGCGTTTTCAAGTTCAGTTTGACAATGATAATTCTGAACAGCAGATAGTAAACGACACCGAAAGCCAGGCCAACTGGCAGGAGCAGCCAAGCATTGGTAGAAAGCTTCAGATTCACCAGGTAGTCGATCAGACCCGCCGAGAACGCGAAGCCCAAATGTACATCCAGGACATACATGATCAATCCGGAAAGACCTGTCAAAATCGCATGCACCACATACAATACCGGAGCAATGAACATAAACGCGAATTCAAGCGGTTCGGTGATCCCTGTCAGGAACGATGCCACTGCAGAACCGATAAAGATGGAGCCGACGAGCGCTCGTTTGGACGGCTTGGCGGTATGCATAAAGGCAAGCGCCGCAGCCGGCATCGCAAACATCATGATCGGGAAGAAACCTGACATGAACATACCGGCCGTCGGATCTCCTGCAAAGAAACGCGTCAGGTCGCCGTGAACGACTTCGCCTGCAGCATTCGTGTAATCGCCGATCTGGAACCATGCGATGGAGTTTAATACATGGTGCAGACCTAGCGGAATAAGCAAGCGGTTGGCTGTACCGAAAATGAACGATCCGATGCCTCCAAGACCGACAACCCAGTTGCCGAAAGCGGAAATAGCATCCTGGATCGGGCTCCAAATCATACCGAGCAGCACCGCGAGGACCATCGTGGAGGCTGCGGTGATAATCGGAACGAAGCGTTTACCCGCGAAGAAGCCCAACCAATCCGGCATTTTAATCTTATGAAATTTGTTATACAGATAGGAGGACCACAGACCGACAAAGAAACCTCCCAGAACTCCCATATTCAGCTTCACGTCATCCGGTATAAATGGCATTTGCAGAGGCACTTGCTCCAGTACTCTTGTTAACACCATGTACCCGATAAGGGCGGAAAGACCTGCAACGGCGTCCCCGGCAAATCCGATCGCAACACCGATTGCAAAGATAATCGGCAGATTATCCAGAATGGCAAGTGCACCGGAGGTCATGAACGGAGTTACATATTGATTCAGAAATGCTCCCAGAGCTCCCAAAGGTATATCTTTTTGATAGTCGATCAGTCCAAGCCCCTGCAAGATACCTGCCGCAGGCAAGGTAGCCACCGGCAGCATAAGGGACTTACCCAGCTTTTGCAATTTAGCCAGCATGTCAATCATCCTTTCAACTTCAATAATTTAGCTTTTTTCTGAAACCGTTTACATAATGCGTCGAATGAATAACCATTTATTCCCTTCCACTCAAGGAACAACAAGACTCAGAAAATCCTCCTCCTTGGTAGTACATGTATTCATCATTTTAAGGCGGCATGGATCCGGCTATCATGGGTACCAGGGGCCATAAGCAAACCTCTATCTATCAAGGTTCTCAGAGAGCGACCGTGTCTTAGAGGTAAGTTTTCTTGTGATATAGAATTCCGTCAGCCCCGCTGAACCGTGACCCTATACCAACAAAAAAAGCCAAGAAGAACGGTGACTATAAAAAATATAGTCCGTTTCTTCTTGGCTCATGCCCAAATTCATGGTAACACGCCTTAAAACGTATTCATTTATGCTGTTATCTTAATTCACGTTTTCCTGTTTTGTCAATGACCAATATTTCAATCAATCGCCTATAGAATTGAATTATTTCAATTCAATGGTCAGGACAGGATCCTGGCCGGACACGACATTACCGGTCTGACCGTCAACCTTGGAAGCCACCTCATCGGCATTGGTCACAATAACCGGGGTAATCGTCGGATAACCTGCGGCTTGGATTGCAGCCATGTCGAATTCGATGAGCGTCTGACCCGACTTCACCTGATCACCCGCTTGAACATGGCTTGTGAAACCTTCGCCTTTCAAGCCGACTGTATTAATCCCGATGTGGAATAAATATTGCAGACCGGTCGCCGGATCCTCCAGCATCACGGCATGTTTGGACTTGATGACATGCGCAACCGTCCCGTCAAATGGCGCAATTAATTTGCCCTCGGTAGGCTCGATGGCTATCCCTTTGCCCATATGACCAGCAGCAAATGCCTCATCCGGCACTTGCGATAAAGGCACAGCTGTACCTGACAATGGTGCTGTGAGTTGAATAGCAGTAGCTGTTTTTTTCTTTTTCCAACGATCAAACATGTTAAGATTCCTCCCTGGGTTGATTCTTTTGTTGTAGTCGCCCTGTAAAAAGCCGATATAGATGCATCGCTAGAAAGCAAACCTCCGCTTCAGGTACTTTCTTGCCGAGTTCTTTCTCCATCATGCCTGCAAGGCGCGTAGCCAGACCATATTCATTCGTGAACTTGGAGCGGATCTGGTCCGCAAATGGATTATCCACATGGATTTCTTGATTCAACATACGGTCTACCGAGAACCTCAAATGCATCAGAAGACGGACGTAATCCATGCTTCCCCGGTCAAAAGCGACCTGCCGTTCCTCTTCAATATACCTTACCAGGTTTCCCACCACATTCGATGCCTTGACCAGATGGCCTACGGGCACATGGCTGACGGCCGAATACACATGGTAGGTTAAGAAGCCGATCTCATCCTCCGGAACTTCGATATCGAAGGCCTGGCCGATCAATTCCGCTGCCTTGGCTGCGATATCATATTCTTTTGGGAAGCTGATCCGGGTTTCTTCAAGGAAAGGATTAATAATATCCATGCCTTTACGGATTCTGTATATCGTAAACTGGATATGGCTTGGAAGTGCTAGGTACACCTTGTCATTTAGTGTGCCCGGAAATTCCTGTCCAATGAGATTGAGTATCTGATCTGTAATCTCCATCACCAGTGGATCAAATTCTTCCAGCAGATGGTGAGCTTGACTCCACTGCTCCCGATCCTCCAGCCTGAAGAGTTTCTCAATCCGCTTGTCGTCCGAAGCGATCGTTCCGCCTGCTTTGGCGCCGAAGCCAATCCCTTTACCCAGGATGACGTATTCCGATTCTTTCTTACCGCCGGTAACCATAACGACATTGTTACCAATAACACGTACGACTGTAAACAACTCGATCCCGCTCATAAACTTCCCCCTTTCCTTTAAGTTTAATCAGAGAAACGGCGAAGGATTCATATCCGAAGAAATGCTCGTATCGATCCCCAAAACATTAAAAAAGCCAAGAAAAGACCCCATGTGAAAGCTGTCTCTTCTTGGCTCATGCCCTCTTAAGGTAACACGCCGTCTTATGTTCCTGCTATGAATCCATCATAAAACAATTGGCTCGCATTCGTCAACATACGACATTATGACAATATTCGAAGCTGCCGCCACAGGTAAATATACGATCGCTTCCTTAATTCCCAATCCATTTCTGAAGCGTATGGATCACTTCTTGGATATGAAGGGGTTTGTGCAGATATCCATTCGCGCCGTCTGCAAGAAACTGATCCGTATCCCTCATTGTGTTGGAGCTCATCACGATAATAGGAAGCTCCGCCCATTCCGGGTTCTCGCGAATCCGCTTCATCGTTTCGACTCCGTCCATTTCCGGCATGACCATATCCAGCAGCACCGCATCGATGGTTTGATGTTTGTATAACATCTCCAAGCATTCGAATCCGTTCTGGGCTGTATGCACGGTCATTTGGAGTTTCTCCAGCACATTGGTCAAACCGTACACATTCCGAATATCATCATCTACAATCAATACGGTTTTGTGCTCCAAGCGGCTAGATACTTCCATGTCGAACGCCTCCATTCGGAGATCACTCCAACTGGCGTTGCTCGAAGTGGCAGCCGCTTCAGGCAGCATAAACAGACTTTCGCTGGTCCCATATTCCGTAACAAGCGGTAAATATAAAACAAACGTGCTCCCGATTCCTTCCTCGCTCTCCACGGTAATATACCCACCAAGCAATTTCGCCAAATGCAGCGATATGGATAAGCCGAGACCTGTCCCCCCAAACTTTCTGGCCGTAGCCTCTTCGCCTTGCTGGAACGCTTCGAAGATCGGTTGAAGATGCTCTGCTGCAATCCCGATACCGGTATCTTCAACGAAAAAAGCAATGACGTCGCCACTGATCACAAAATCCGAGGTCACAATCGAATTCATCTTCTTCACCCGTAGTTTAACACTGCCGCTCTCCGTAAACTTAATTGCATTCGAGAGCAGATTACGCAGAATTTGATGGAGCCGCATCCCATCACTGTACATCAGGTCAGGCAAGTCGTCGGCCATCTCAATATCAAATTCCAGATCTTTGGATTCTGCGCTTTTGGAGAAATAACCTTCCATCAGTTCTGGCAGCTCCGTCAAATTTACCAAGTCCATTTCGATTTGCATCTTTCCTGCCTCGACCTTGGACAGATCCAGAATATCATTGATTAAATTAAGCAATTCACTGCCTGAATTATGGATGACAGAAGCGTAATGCTGTTCTTCCTCCGTCAGGTTCCCCTGCTTGTTCTCAGCCAAAATCTGGGAAAGAATTAACATGCTGTTCAGTGGAGTCCGCAGCTCATGGGACATATTGGCCAGAAATTGAGACTTGTACTTCGAACTCTTCTCCAGCTCTTTCGCGTATTTTTCCAATTCGCTGGCTGCGATTAATGCGGCCTCCTTCTGAGCCCCCAATCGCTCGTTCAGCATATGCATTTCCACAGAATGGGTTTGCAGCTCCTCGGTCTGCGCCTGTAGTTCTTCGGTTTGACTCTGAAGCTCCTCATTCAGCGTTTGGGATTCATGATACAATTGCTGGATTTCCATTTTACTCTGGATCGAGTTCAATGTTACCCCAAGCTGAAAATTCAGTTGTTCGATCAGCTGAACTTCAAGGTCATCGAAAGGCTTGAACTTGGCCAATTCAATGACACCAAGAACTTGTCCTTCAAACATAACGGGCGCTAGCATCAGCGTGGTTGGCTCAGCATCACCCAGCCCCGATTCAATCCGAACATAGTTAGGTGGAATATCGTCCAGAATAATCATTCGCTGCTCCAGCATACATTGTCCCACCAAACCTTCGCCTGGCAGGAAACGATCTCTGACCTTGTTCCAAGGCTCACCATCCGGATCGGCAAAAGCAGCTGCCTTTACCAGTTCCGATCCACCCCGGTTAATAAAAACGGCACCGTACGGCAGTTTCATGATCAAAGCCAGCTTATGAATGAAAAACTGTACGGCCGTTTCCACACGATCTGACGATTGAAGAAGCGTCGACATAACCGAAATGTGATCCTTAGCCCAGTTCTGTCTGCCGACCTGTGCAAGGAGTTCGTTGGTTGTGTCCGCCAACTGGCGGACCTCATCATTGGATCGCACATGAATCCGTTGGGAGAGGTTACCACCTCTGACAATATCGGAGATGATATGAGTTACCTGCGTGATCGGCTTTACAATGCTCTTCGATATCACCCAAGCTCCACATATGGTAATCAGCGCTGCCCCAGCCCAAAGGAGATACATCGTATACAATAAATGGGTGTTGCTTTCTTTCATCTCTTCAATCCTGCTGGTTGTCAGCTCGCGTTCCTTGCTTCTAAACGAGAGGAACAGCTCATGAATGGAGTTCATGGCTTGCTGGCCGGGATCATTAATAAAGAAATGAAGGGCCTCCTCATCCTGCCCTAGCTGCTTCAATTGAACGGCAGGCTGACCGGCGTTGGTAATCCACTCCTTGATATTCTCCTTAATATTCTCCAGATGATTGGCTTGCTCCGAATTATCGCTAACAAGCTTATACAGCTTGTTATAGTTAATCTGCCAAGACGACAGCGCTTGGTTGAAAGGTTCCAGGTAGGTATCATCCCCCGTTATCACAAAACCCCTCTGACCCGTTTCCATTTCAAGTAAATTCTTCTCGATTTCGTGCGTGAGATTATGTACTTCGATATCATGCTTCTCTATAAAATCCGCCTCTTCCTGCAGAGAAGAGATGCGGTCTGATACAATCCAGAGAAAAGCTCCAAGACATAATAATATCATTAAATATCCAACTACAATCTTGCTGCGGATGTTGAATTTCAGGTTGTTAGACAAATGGCTAACCTCCCTTGTCATCTATCAGTCTAAGTCTGCTCCTATTCTCATAGTAATTGTTATGAAAATGGTTTACAAGCAAAACCAGTTTTGATGACATCAATGATTCTTTAGTCGTAGGCAGTCAGATTTATAAACGTATGAGCATATATTATAGAGGAACACGCTTGTACAACATAATAGGATCTCAATCTCAAAAAGGAGGAGTAACTCGTATGATAACCTTTAAAGCGCTTGCGGGGATCCTGCATTGACGAGGCATGTTTATCATTCCAGGCAACAGGCTGAGCGTAGAACCGGCCTCGGAGTTGCGAATGTGTCGTCACTGGAGCTGCCCCTTCTGCAAGGTATGATGATGTCAGAAATTCACCTTAAACGAGGTAAGGGCCTCTCTCCCCATAGCCACCCGGACACGGACGAATTGTGCTATGTCATTCAGGGAGAAATCAGCTATTCCCTGATTGATCCGGATACTCATCAGAAACTCGTATATCAGATCGTACCCGGTCAGGTGGTACACGCCCCTATTGATTGGTGTCACTGGATAACAGCGCTAACCCCTGGAACGATCTTGCTATTGGTCTATAACACTGAGCGTCCACACCAAATGGACATTGCACAGGTCTGGGCTTATACGCTCATGGGAGCAGAAGCGTTGCCATGTGATGATACGAACAAGAAACCTCTCTCGGAGGCGCTCATTACACCCGTCCCGCTAAATAAAAAGATGGAGAGTGACGCCTCGGATAAGCCTCTGCCTGCGCCACCCTTACTCATAACCGGGCACCCAAACAACAAAACCACACGCAGCCGGTGATCGGCCAAGTGTGGTTATTGTTATTGGGACGCTTCTTATGTAATAATTTCGCTCGCAACGATATTGCATCAATCAATATAAAATCTTTGTTCAGGGCGAATCTGCTTCTTAAGGGTATGCAAGTCGGCCTCCAGCTTCGCCACCGTCTCTTCAATCTCTTCCGGGTTCAGTGCCGGGCGTTCTGCCTCTGGCTTAACGCCAGCCCTGAGATCGCGAATGGTGATTTGCTGCTCCTGCCATTTATCCATAAGATCGGAGATGGTGGCATAAAACCGCTCATAATCTTGAATCACTTCGTCCAGAAAGGAATCCACTTCCTCCTGATCATAACCCCGTAGTTTATTCGAAAAATTCTTTTCATGGATAGACAAAGCGTCCAGTTGAATGCCTAGTTGCTTAAATAGCTTTTTCTGTTTATCCAATCGGCGTTTCATGTGTTCATCCATAATGATTTACCTCCAAATATTGGCGCAGCCCTACTTTTTTAGCCTTCTCTCTCTATCTTTGTTTATATCACATTAAGCACTGGGATTAAAACACTCCAGGGCTTTTTTGGAGAATGTTCCAAAAACGATGGGCTGCCATTCCCACAATTCATGTGATTGTTACCAATCCATTTCGGGTATTGATTTTACATAAGAAGCTTTATTGTGTACTTAGCGAAAGAGAGGAGCGACTTATCTATGACAACGATGACAAAACAACAATACAGTGAACTTAAACGACGGTTGCTCAGTGATAAAGAACGATTGGAAGAGCAATTGGAGTCCCGCGATGAAACCAATAGGGATCATTCCCTTCGGGACTCTACGGGAGAACTGAGCTCAGCCGATAATCATCCCGCAGACATAGGGACCGAGGTTTTCGAACGCGGACGGGACCTGGCCATTCAGGAAACGCTTGATCATGAATTGGAGCAGATTATGTCTGCCTTGCAGCGAATGGACCAGGGCGAATATGGGACCTGTGCCGAGTGCGGCCTAGAAATTCCATACGAGCGGCTTGAAGCTTTGCCTTATACGGCCTATTGTCTCGAACATACGCCGCGGAAAGATATCAACGACAACCGGCCGGTTGAAGAGGATGTCATGACCCCGCCCCCTTCCGGAGCTGGCGTCAACCGCCAAGCGGCCGACGGTAAATTTGATGACGCCGGCGCGTGGGACGCCGTGGAAGATTACGGAACGTCCACCTCTCCCGGCATGTCCATTAAACCTGGACAAGACGATTATAAGAAGAAGGTATGAACCGATCCAGTTAAATAGAAGGGAAAGCTGGTACCTGTACGTAAGGTACCAGCTTGTTTTCCGTGATCAAGTTTCTTTATGAGTCCGAACATTCGAAGCAAAAAACTCATATTCGTCGTAACCTTCACCGCGTTTCTTTTTATAGGGGGTCAACATTTTATCCAGTTCAACAAAAAATTCACGCGCTTCTTCCTCGCTCATATACAAGGTTGTATTGGTCAACATGGACGTCGTTTCGCCCTCTTGACTCATATTTTTGAAGAAACGGTCTCTATTCTGGTCAAACAACTCCGATAATAGTTTGTTCGTCTCGGTTCGAATTAATTCCTTGATCACCGGCTCCTCGGAATTTGCTCCGCGTTTGATCTTTACCGTCCCGACAAAAGGTTCATAATACTTAGCAATGATGCCGTTGATCTCTTTCGTGGAAACGATCTTGACCATTCCGATTCGCTCCAGCTTCTTCATATGATAATGAACTTTAGCAGGCACATCCCCGATATTGTCCGCGACTTCCTTTACTGTTGCCGGACGGTCCATCTTATTCAATACATTCAAAATCTGGAGCCGATATGGATCTGAATATATTTTGATCTCTTCCAGTGTAGTCAGTTCCTTCGTTTCCACACCGTACACCTCAGCTTCATGTTATTTTTCACTTCTTTTCATTATAGGCCGAGAGTATCGAAATTACAAAATGCGAAGGATTTAAATGGCACGGAAACTCTTCTTCCGAATGAGAAATATGACGGGCAGTATCATGACAATTCCCATGATCGAATACAGAATGGGAGGAGAGTAATACTCCGCTACAACTCCGGTAATCAAGCTTCCCACAGGAATGGCAGCCGTGCACGCCACCGCCATAAGGGCACCTATTCTGCCGAGCATATGCCGAGGCGTTACTTCCATCAGATATGTCGAGATAGGGGCACTAAGTAAAGAGACGGCAAATCCGGCAACAAACATGCAGACCGCCGCAGACTCCACGCGCCATGCCGGCAGATGCCCTGGAATCCCTAACGCAAAATAACCGATTCCGAGCATGATAGACCCTGACATGATCAACGTGCTCTTTTTGAAGCTCTTCCCATAACGTCCAATCCATAACCCGCTGCAAATCATACCGATCAGGAGGCCCGTTCCTAAAACGCTCAGACCTCCGGGTCCTGCACCCAAGGTCTCTTTGACGTAGACCGGCTGCAGTACGTTCAGGGGGGCCAAACAGAAATTATTGATCATGGCAAGCACGGTTGTTATAAGGAGCAGCGTATGCTGCTTCACAAAAAGAAGAGCCTCTTTAATATCGCCGAACACCGTTTTATTCATCTCTGTCTCTGGCCGTGCGGAGGTTTCCTTGGCTTCAGCCTGTTCGGCTGCCTCCGGATTCGGCATAAAAGCGATAATAGCTGCTGCAATTAGAAACGTTATAGCATCAATCAAGATCGTCCCCGAAATTCCGATCAGAGCAATAAGGGCACCGGCGATGGATAAACCGATTAATTCAGCGCTCCGACTTACGGAAGTTGAGAAAGAATTGCCTGCCAGCAGTTTATCCTTGGGAAGCAGCCGGGGGACTATGGAGGTCTCGGCGGGTCTGGAGAAGCACTCCAGAGTTGAATTTAGAAACGTGAACAGGAACAAATGCCAGACTTCAAGAGAACCTACAGCGTACAGAAAGGCCGTTAGCGAAACCACAATACCGCGACTGAGATAGGTTAGTGCCAGGACGAGTTTCTTCGGCCAGCGATCGACATAGGTGCCGGTAAACAAACTGAAAAGCAACCCGGGCAGAAAATTAAAGGCGAACAATGTACCCATTAACAGTTCGGAACCTGTGAGCATATAGACCATCCAGCTGTAAGCGATGGAATCCAGGGAATCTCCGAATCGGGTAATAGCCTGGGCAGATAAATAAATCAAGTACGGGCGAATTTTCAAGAGCTGACCAAAGCCTTGCTTTTCCAGAACAGCGGCATTTTGCATGGTTTCTTTCTCCTCTTCGTTAAATGGATAATTACATTAAACTTTTTCAGTCCATTAAAATAATATTTACGTTAAAATTATTTTATCGTTAAGTTTATTTTAATGATTTTGAAGAGGAATGCAATAGGTAAAAAAAATAAATCGCCATCACGGCGATTTATTGAGTCTAACGATTATTTTGACAGTGTTGCTTCTTTATTTAATAACCACTCGCGATGAGGATCTGGCTGCTTGAAGACACGCTTCAATGGCTCTGATATTGCTGATGGCATCTTCCGGACCATAAGGGAGCGGCGTTCCGTCCATCACGGCCGCTGCCATCGCATCCGCTTGCAATGCAAAGTGGTTGTAAATCCCTACCTTCTCCTCACGGGATCCCTTGGCCGTATGAACGCAGATCTGGGCCATGTCCTCCATGCGCTCCCATCCAAAGGCAGAAGGAAGCTCAATCCTGCCCTCCGTTCCTGCGATCTCTAAAGAGCATCTGGAATATGTCCACATCCCGCACTCAAATGTAAGTCCCAGTCCATCGTCAAATTCCACCATCCCGTGGACCATCATGTCCACACCGTCATGCTCCTCAGAGAAAAAAGCATGGGCCGTTACAGCCTTTGGTTCCTGACCATAAATCATGCGCGCCGCTGAGATGGGATAGCATCCCACGTCATAGATTGAACCTCCGCCCATATCCTTGCTGTAACGAACATTGCTTTTATCCTCCGCATTGTTGAAGGTAAACGATCCGTGAATTCCGCGCAGTTGGCCGATTTCGCCGCTTTCGATGATTTCGCGAACACGCGCGTGTTTCGGATGATATCGGTACATAAAGGCTTCCGCGAACAGCACGTTGTGTGCTTTAGCAGCCTCAGCCATCTCACGGACATCCGCTTCGGTCAGGGCTGCCGGTTTCTCGCATAAGATGTGCTTGCCGGCCTGCGCCGCTTTGATGGTCCAAGGTTTATGAAGGTGATTCGGTAAAGGAATATATACCGCATCAATGTCGGGGTCTTCCAGGAGCTCGTCATAAGATCCGTAGTATTTCCCGATATGATATCGATCCGCGAGCTCACTTGCTTTGTCTGCATTGCGGCTAGCGACCGCCCCGACTTCACAGCGTTCCGATTTCAATATGCCTGGTATCATTGAATTTCTTGCGATCCGAGCAGTGCTCATAATTCCAAAGCGCAATTTCTTGCTCACGAGGTCATTCCTCCTTTGGCTGCATTCCGTTCAGATGTTTTTTTAAAAATTATCGTTGACCGCTTTATGAAGAATCCCCAAACACCGATCCAAATCTGTTTTAACCTGTTTTTTGTAGAGTTTAGCTTTCTCGGCACCGTCATCAGTAAAATGATAAAGAACGATTTCTTGAAAATCGACCCGCGGATCATTCCCTTTCAGCTGCTTGGTACGGTATAATACACCTTCTTGCACCAACTCATGCAGAGCCCGGTAAATTTCGCTTTGCGGCGGTGAATATCCATGGCTCTTGAATTCTTGCCGCAGTTCTTCCAGCATCTGATATCCATATCCGCGCTGCTGCTCCACCATGGTAATGAGATATACTTTGATAAAAGCACGCTGGGCGATCATAAATGCCATCTGGACGCCTCCTCCTTCACGAGCTACTTGTCCCATAATATACCTAATTATAACCCACAGTTTCCCAGTTTGCACAATAGGAAGCATCCCCCTCTTTTTAAACCAAGAAGGCATAGATTGAAACGTGGTTGGGTCTTGGATGAAGAAGAATGATGCAAGAGCGTCAGTGTTTATACTATTGTGAATTTTTCATATAATGAAATTATATAGTGCGTGGTTTTTCATCTGCTGTTTTTTGGGTGGTTGGTGGATCAAGGATTGGTTTCATGAAAAAACCCACCCTCGGAGGGTGGGTTTAATTCTTCACATCCCGGTGGATGTGCCGGTGTTTGGACGCGATTTGCCGTATGGGCGAACCCCGCGATTTCTTCTTGCTCCGGCGATTCCGACAAGCCACTTCCCGAACGGCAGCTTGGCTAGCAGGCGAGTGGCACCATAAGCCACGCCCACGCTGATGATCCATGAAGAGAGTATACGAACCAGAGGGTGCATGCTGATCAGCATAGATTCGTCGACTGCATAGCTCATACGTAGTGTCAATAGATGGATCAGGTAAGCACCATACGAATAGAGCCCAATGGAGGTCAGAAGCGCATTCGCTCCCGCTCCGGCATGACGACATATCCAACCAGCCACATCGTACATGACCAATATAGAGCTAATCAGAAAAAGTGCCATCATCGGGCGAAGCAGCGATAAGGAATAGAATGTGATCGCGCCATTCGCGGCGGAACGGATTTCATTAACGGCCTGGATGAGCATCCATCCGAACAAAAATGCGAAGGCGAGCCATATCGCCGGCCGTGCCTTTTGCAGCCATTTTTTCCAAGCGTCATGGTATAATCCGGCCGCCACCCCCAGCGCAAAATAGAAGAAATAATAGAGTGCATTTCGATCTGCGTAGGTTGTGAACAGCTCACTCCATACCGGGATATTCAGGCTTCCCATCCATTGGCCAATATCATTGATAATTCCTGTTAAACCCACGTACAATAACCCGGATACAATCAATATCGTAAGCTGCGTCTGCCAGCCCCATCGCTTCTTTATTCCTAATATAGCGGAGCGGAACAGCGGGTACAGCAAATAGAACTGAAACAGCATAATGATGTACCAAAAATGCGAGCTCGATTTCCCGGTTAACCATACTTCGCCAAGATACTTCCAATCCTCAATTACAGTGGGATTAAACTTATGATTGATCAATAAAGTAATCAAGGTCCATACCGCAAACGGAACGTAGATATCACCAAAACGCCTCTTGATGAACTTTCCGTAATACAGTTGACCTTTATCGTTATAAAACAGCACCATGCCAGTAATAAAAATAAAGACGGGCACAGCAAATTTCGTCACCATCAGAAGAACTGCCATCATCAAACCATCGCCTGTCGTCATTCCCGGCGCGACAGAATAGTGCGCGATGGAGTGCTGTAAGACTACAGCCAGGAAAGCAATTCCCCGCAAGCGCTCAATTTCCGGTATTCTTTCTTTGGGCATACTGCTCCCCCTTCGTCTGACTTCGTGTGAACACTCCTCATTGTAAGGGACACTGCCCTGAATCGGGTAATCCAATTATTTACTGATCCTGAGGTTAAGGACCCTCGAAGAAGGTCCCCTTGTTATTTACTTCTGCAACTCAGCCAGTTGGACTTCTAGATGAACAAGTTTAGCTTTGGCGTACTCCAGGCTTTTCTTTGCTTCATCAATCTCTATCTTGACTGTCGTGAGGAGTATGCCTGAATTTGTTCGCATGTGATAATCCGTCATGAGTTTATGTATTATAAAAAGGTTTTCAGATATCAAAAAGAAATACGTCTGTCGATGAACCTTCATAGAAGACAGACCGCGATTGATATCAATATAAAACCCGGTTCCAATGAGAACCGGGTTTGTTTCCTTACAGCAGCGTAGTGCCTCGCGGCGGAAGCATATCGTCCCGATCCAGATCAACCGCACCGGCACGACCCTCGTTTCTATAATCATAATCGCGGAATATATCGTAGACGCCTGTATTTTCTTGATCAGCGTCAACCAGTACCAGAATCCGTCCTTGCTCTATATAGGACTCGTACTCTTTCGCCTCATCTTCCGGGATGCCAAGGCCGATAAAACCACCGACCAGCCCCCCGGCTCCCGCACCCACTGCTGCGCCGGTAAGCGTCGCTGCAATAGGTCCTGCGGCAAGAATCGGACCGATGCCGGGAATAGCCAAAGCCCCAAGTCCTGCCAGCAAACCTGCCGTACCCCCAAGTATGCCGCCTGTTGCTGCGCCTGCAGCTACTCCTTCTGGCGCCATCGTTCCCGTCTGTTCAGCAATCATGTCTGCTTCGCGTTTATCCTTCGCTATAATCGAAATGGCATCATTCGGAATCCCATGCTGCTGAAGCTGCTCGATGGCTTGAGCCGCTTCCTGTTCCGAACGGAATACTCCAACAATTTTCTTCTCCATGATAAACCCTCCTCATCGGTGGTCGTTCATATTTAACATTACCCGACGGAAGGTGAAATTAAACGTGACGCTGCTCTGTTAAGCCTTGGGCCGGATCCGATGGGTTGCAGTCGCCTCCATGGGATCATCAGGCCAATAATGTTTAGGATATCTTCCCTTTAAGTCTTTTTTCACATCGAAATAGCCGCTGCGCCAGAAACTGGATAAATCCGAGGTTACCTGAACGGGCCTTTGTGCAGGTGACAACAAATGCAAGGTCAACGCAACCCGTCCATTGGCAATTCGCGGAGTATCCTGAAGTCCGAATATTTCCTGCAGGCGAACAGCCAGGAACGGTTGTTCAGGGTCACTGTAGTTAATTGGGATTAAGGACCCGCTCGGTACCCTGATATGAGTTGGCGCTTCCTTCTGAAGCTGCTGCTTTTGCTCCCAGCTAAGCATATGCTCCAAGAGCGTTCCCGGAGCAAGACGTCTCATATCATTTCGATTCCGCAGCCCGTCCAAATAAGGGAGCAGCCACTCCTCCGCCTGATTCATCAGGCCTTCGTCCGAAACATCAGGCCAATTCCCCTCGGGATCATGTCGGAACATAAAAGCCAGCCGCTCTCTCAGCTGCAATGCTGCCTTGCTCCACTGTAACAATCCAAGGCCCTCTTGCCTGATCCCTTGCAGCAAGGCTAGCGCTATTTCCTCTCCAGTTGGATTCGAATAGGATTGCTCCTTGATCACGATCGCTCCAAGCATCTGCTTTTGTCTCGCCCTGATGCTGCCGGTAGCAGCATCCCATACGACCTCTTTATACTGTTCCATCTCGCCATGATAATACTTATCGAGCCATAATTCATCCATTTCAGAGGCAAGCTGAATATTGCCGTCCGCGCCTTGATCATCAACTGCAGCGACCACAATATACGGGGCACGGCTCATAGGCTGTACCGACACCAATTTCACACCTCTGCCGCTTCGCATAAGGAACCCGGTTCCTCCCCTGTTCTTTGCGATCCGATCCGGGTAGGCGAATGACAGCAATAGTCCACAGAGGTTCAGATCCCCGCTTACTGTATATGTGATATTTAGCTGTGTATGCAGTTTCCTAATCTCTTGTTTCATCCGCTGCAGTACGGCTTCATTGGACATATCTTGTTCGGCGAACCGCTGCCCACCTTGTTCATACGCGAGAAGCCGCTCCACGCGCGAACGCATATCCTGATCCCTTAAGGCTTCACCTCTGCTCATGATATCACGCTCCTGAAGCAGTACAGCCATTCGGATGGCCAGCGATGCCTCGCCTAGTTCTTGTGCCTTCAGCAGCATGTGGGCCAGCCTTGGATGAAGCCCGAGAAGCGCCATCTCACGGCCATGCTGTGTAATACTGCCCGAATCATCCAAAGCCGACAGCTGCTTCAATAACGTTTGCCCTTGCGTAAGAGCTGGTCGAGGCGGCACATCAAGCCAGGCAAGCTGCTCCGGGTCGCGCGTCCCCCATACTGCCAATTCCAAGGCCAGCGGCGTCAGATCGGATTCACGGATCGCCGGAATGGTGCTTTCCGGCAGATGGCGATGCTCTTCCTCACTCCATAAGCGATAACATACACCAGCAGATACACGTCCAGCCCTTCCCCTCCTCTGATCCGCGGATGCCCGGGATAACCGTCTCGTAATCAATTGCGGCAGTCCCGTTCTCGGCGAGAACACCTCCGTCCGCATATAACCGCTGTCAATAACGGTCATGATCCCCTCAATGGTAATACTGCTCTCGGCAATGCTTGTGGAGAGTACGATTTTACGCCTGCCATTCGAATCGCGTCTAATCGCTTCATCCTGCTTATCTATGGGAAGCGCGCTGTATAACTCTCGAATGACGACATCTTCCCTTAAACCCATTCTTAATAATTCGTTAGCGGTCCTCCTGATTTCGCGGGCGCCCGGCAAAAATACTAGAATATCGCCTTCCTGTTCGGAGAGTGACCGCATGATGGCACTCGCAACACCTTTATGTAACTCTTCGAGAGAGAATGAGCGCAAATAGTGAGTAGACACTGGAAAAGCACGCCCTTCACTAACGATGATTGGTGCATCGCCAAGAAGCTTCGCTACTGGTGCGGCCTCAAGGGTGGCAGACATGACGAGCAGCCTTAAGTCTTCCCGCAGCACCGACTGGGATTCCATCGCAAAAGCCAGGCCGGTATCGCCCTGCAAATTTCGTTCATGAAATTCGTCGAATATAATCATACCAATGCCGGTTAATTCCGGATCATCCTGCAGCATGCGCGTCATGATGCCTTCCGTCACAACTTCGATCCGCGTATTCTGCCCGATCTTGCTGTCCATTCGGACGCGATATCCGATCGTCTCACCAACTGCCTCTCCTAAAGAGGATGCCATGTAACTCGCGGCCGAGCGGGCTGCGATCCTTCTGGGCTCCAACATGATGATCCGCTTGCCTTCCAGCCAGGGTTCATTCAGGAATGCTAAGGGCACCTGGGTCGTCTTGCCTGCACCCGGTTCAGCGATCAAAACCGCATGGGTCCCAGTAGATAAAGCCATTTTCAATTGTGGAAGTATTCGGTGAATCGGTAATTCAGTCATGGATACATCTCCGTTATCCTAATAAATATCAATATAATCCCTTAATTATATAAAACACCCGATGTTCGTCAAGGGGAGCTCCTTGTTCGCCACGGCTGGAAAGTATCGATATAATTGCGCTACAATATGAATATCATTCCCAAGTGAACATCAAGATTCATGGAGTCAAGAAGGTGAACTGTATGGAGCAGCATGCCACATTTCGCGGTCGCTTTGCCCCTACGCCATCAGGCAAAATGCACATCGGCAATGCATTGACCGCTTTACTTGGATGGCTGCAAATAAGGAGTATGAACGGCCAATATATACTCCGAATAGAAGATATCGATGTCCAGCGTTCCCGACAGGAGCTTGCCGTCGAGATTATGAGAGATCTGGAATGGCTCGGTTTGGATTGGGATGAAGGTCCTGGTATGGCCGGTGCCTATGGACCTTATCATCAGGCGGCACGCCAAGCGCTGTACGAGCGGGAAATCAGCAAGCTGAAGGAATCGAATAAACTATACCCCTGCTATTGCAGTCGGGCCGATATCACGGCTGCAGCCAGCGCACCGCACGGCATTGCATCGGAAGGCCTCCGCTACCCGGGAACTTGCAGAGATTTAACTCGGGAGGAAGCGGTGCTTAGAGAGCTTCATAAGAAACCTTCGCTGCGGATGAAGGTACCGCAGACGATCGTTTCCTTTGTTGATGGCATCGCCGGAGAGCAGTCCTATCGGCTATCCGATGGAGGAGACTTTGTGGTTCGCAGGGCAGACGATATTATCTCATATCAACTAGCGGTAGTCGTGGATGATGCCTTAATGGGCATAACCCATGTACTCCGAGGAGCCGATCTACTGGACTCCACCCCACGTCAGCTTCTGTTATACCAAGCATTAGGCTACCACCCGCCACAGTTTGCGCACACCCCGCTGATGGTGGATGCGGAAGGCAGAAGGCTCGCTAAGAGAACCCGCGGACTTAGCCTCTCATTTCTTCGCGGCCAGGGCCTGATGCCCGAACGCATCATCGGCTGGCTGGCTTGGACCGCCGGCCTTCTGGATCATTTGGAATCCGTTCGCCCTGAGGATCTAATTCCTGTTTTTGACTTATCGAAAGTATCCTCTGCCCCGATAAAAATGACGGATCATGTCAAAAATCAGCTGTTTGAATCCTAAGTACAGCTCACCGAAATAAGGGATTCATTGAGCATTATTCAAATTACGTTCCTTCACATCCCGACAAACAATCAGCGCCAGCACTATCATTCTCGAAAAGAGAAGAAAGGCTGGCGCTGTTCTGTTATTCCTCATGGGTTAATCGTTCCCTGACCTTGGACTCATACTGTGTAAACGCGCTATTACCGCTAAGGCCCCGCTGTTCCATCAGCAATTGCAGTCTTAGATGCTTTTCATTCAGCTTGCGTTGAAGCTGCTCCTGCTCACCCTCGTTTTGGGCTGCACCGAGTAGGTCATACAGTTGAACGCATTCCTTGCGAAGTGTAACTTCTTCAGGAACATAACCCGCATTTTTCATGATGCGGTAGGACATTCTCAGATCTTCCGGAATGTGCGAAAGATCGTCGATCGGAAGTTTCTTCCCGGCAAAAGGCAAATGATCGAGCTCCCCGTTACGGATCGCTTCTTCAATCTTCTGCTCAGCCAATCTGGAAAAGATGCTCATTATTATCCAGCCTCCTCCTTTTCCCTTCGTCCTCCTCATCATATAGCAGCGCAGTTTATATTCCAAGTTCTAAATGCAGGGAACCTTTGGGGGTTCAACTGATCTCATTTACAACAGCGATTCGGCTCCATCTATGAATATTTGAGCCCCTGTAATATGTCTCGACTGATCGGAAGCGAGAAACGCCACCAAATCCGCGACCTCTTCAGGCGTACCCGGACCGTCAGACAGCGGCTGGCTCCCCTCCGGATATTCCACCGGAATCACGATCTCCTCCAGATCGCCCTGCTTCTTCGTGCTTTGATCAATGTTGGTAGAAATTGCGCCGGGGCAGATTACATTAACCCTGATCTTGAATTTTGCCAGCTCCAGCGCAGCCATCTTCGCAAAAGCCACCTGTCCCGCTTTGGTTGTGCTGTAAGCGCTCATCCCAAAGTTGGAGAAGGTTCGGGTACCATTGACGGAGCTGGTAATGATAATGCTGCCCTGTCCCCGTTTCTTGAGGTGCGGAATCGCATATTTGACCGTCAGAAACGTACCGTTCAAATTCACGTTCAGCGTCTTGGTCCATTCCTCCAGCTTCATTTCATCAATTGGCGTCATCACGCCATTAATCCCTGCATTGGCAAATACGATATCCACACCGCCAAAAATCTCCACCGTTTCGAGGACCGCCTTCTCCACCCGGTCAGGATCTGTGGTATCCACGTCAAAAGCTCTGGCTGAACCCTCCCGAATCGAGTTGATCTCCGATTCCGCTTTATTCGTTCGGTCATCCAAGAGATCAAATAAGGCAACGTTTGCGCCTTCCTTCGCCAGGTGAATGGCCGCTGCTTTTCCGATGCCTGATCCGGCTCCGGTAATGATCGCTGTTCTCCCATGAAAACGTCCGTGTCCTTCATTCATTATCAACACGCTCCTTTTAATCGTCATCCGTTATGCATTCATCTGTCACAAGATTACCCAAAAGGAGTTGTTTTATAATCATGATTTCTAATTTTTTGCACAAAAAAGCCGGACCCTAGGGTCCGACTCAGCGTTTATCATACCATACTTCTTGGGAACCTACCATACAATCTCCAGAAACGAAGCATCATCTTCCAGACCGTCCGTATGGCGAGCATTCATTAATACTTGCACCTGCTCGTCGGGAATCGGCTCCTTCATCGGGTCCAGATCGTTGAGCCCATCGCTGTATAGCTGAAGCCGATATTCGGTCTCCGGGTCTAATTTGCACGAGAACACATGAGGACTGCCTCCGATCGGTCCACTTCGGGAAGACCAGCGTTCCGACGTTCGGAAACGATCTCCGAATACCGAGGTGATCTCGTCTTCCTTGCGCCACAAGCGTACCCTGGAATCACCCTGCCATGCGAGCCACAGCCTTCCTTTGCGACGAAAACCCGAAGAGAGCTCTATGCGTCCGCAAATATACATGGCTTCGCTTCCCTTGCGCTGCTTCTCCTCCAGTACTTCACGAAGCAGCTTTGGCGTTTCGGAACTCAGCGAATGCGTCCGCATTTCCCGATCGGCTTCATGGGTAAGTTCCTTCAGTTTGCGTTCAAGCGATGCGCTCGTGAGTTCCTCCACCGTTTCCAGCCAGTTCATTAACCCCTGACCCAGCAGACGTGAAGCCACATCGCCTCGATAACTCAATCCGACACCATCACACAGTACAAAATGGCACACATCTTCATTCATCTTTAACGCAATGAAATCCTGACCCATCTCGGAGAGCATGACAGATTCTGCCGCTCTGCCATACGCATAACGACATGTGAACAAATCTTTAATCTTCGTAATCGGTTCTTCCACGGTCTGCTTGCTCTCGTAATAAAACGACGCTGCTTGAGCCTTCTGCTTACGAATTCCCAACGATTCCATGCTTCTCGTGTATGATCGCTTCATCCTTGTGACCTCTTACCTTACCGGCGTGGCAGCTGACATCTGAAACCCGATGGACACCAGCTCAGAGCAAGTGCCTGGAAGCATCATCAAGGCTCCCGGGCTCAGTTGATAATCCGCCTCTAGCAGCATTTCTCGATAGCTTTCGGGAAGAACGGAAGACATCATTTTAAGTTTGCGCGCATGTTCATCCTCAAGCGATGTATCAGCCAAAATCCCCTTCCATCGACGCGGTTCGGATATCGGCTGGCTCATCAGATGATCGGAAATGAAAATATTCTCCACGAGCACGTTGCCGTCCGGAACGCTCATGTTCATGATGCGGCGAGCAATTGGTTCCGGATCCTCTCCCGTGGCTACACCGTCCGTCATATGACACACAAGCGGTGCAGGGCAATCCTGCATATTCGGAATCTCCGATTGCAGAATTTTCTCGGCTTGAAGGAACGCTTTCGCCGAATCGGAGAACCGTTTAGGCGTTAAGTCCGGAAGCGATCCGATCGCCGCAATTTCGTCAATGCCCTTGATCCCGTTTAACAAATCATAGACATCATCGCTGTAAGCAAGAATGGCGATCCGGTACCTCGGCGTCAGCCGATTCCCTTTGGTGGAGCGAAACACCATTTGCCGAATGGCCAAGGATAATGCTTCGTATACGACGTCGATCCGCCTGCGGTCCTCCATCAGCATATTCATAGACGCGCTGATATCAATCAGATATATAATGAGCGCTGGCGTGCGCTGTGATGCTTGAATGGTATAGTTCATCGTGAATTAACATTCACCCCTGCATTTTCGTCATGTTTACTTCTTTATAGTTTTGGTATCCAGTGGCTGTCGTTACTTATGAATTCCTGCAGATTATTAAGGCGGCTGCTCATTTTACCAACCGTCTTATAATAGGCTTTATCGTTGTTATACAGCTCTATGAACTCACGCGCGGCATTCTTAGCGCGGTCTTTATTGCCAGCTACCTGGGCATTATACGCCTTATTATATAGGGCAACCAGTTCTACTACGTTTTGTGAACGCTGCTTCTGAAGCATTGCGGCTTGGGCCTCTTGGGCAGCCCTGGCTTTCGCCTGACGCTCTGCCTCCGCCTTGGCAGCCGCTGCTTCCTGGGCCGCCTTTTTCTTCTTCTCTTCCATTTGGGCTAAGTACGCTTCATACTTGACTTGATTATCATATTTCTCTTGCAATACTTGCTTCTTTTTCTTCTCTTCTAGCGATGCCAGGTAAGCTTCATACTTCGCCTGCTTCTCATACTTTGCCTGAAGCTCGGTTTTCTCCTGTTCCTTCAGCGCCTGCTCAGCTTCTTTAGCCTTCTTGGCCTCTTCTGCCTTCAAGCGCTCCTCTTCCGCTTTCTTAGATTCTGCTTCTTTCTGAGCCGCCTCTTCCTGCTGCTTCCGCGCTTCTTCCTCTTGCTTGCGGGCAGCTGCTTCTTTCTCCTGCGCTTGCTGCTCGGCTAATCGCTGGGCATCCAACTGACGACTCTCTGCCTTCTCCGCCAAAATCTGGTTCACCGTAATCGCAGAACCTGCCAATATGACGATAGCCGCAGCGGCCGAGAGCATGAATTTACGGGATAACAATAGTGCTTTAATGCCTTTGCTGGATGATTCTTCAGCCGGACGAAGCTGCTCCTCGAGCCCCTGTATAGCAGCGGCAAGCTCCACTTCAAGCGGACTATCCTTTTTTACAAAATGATACGCGGAGCGGAATATTTCCAACGCACCGGAAAGATTGCCCGCATCCTCCAGATCACGCGCCTGATGAAACAAACGTCCAACCACACTGTCGTTGACCTCTCGGGTGCCTGGCTCAATTCCAAGCGATGCCATAATCTCAGCCGGCACCTCTTGGGAAGTATCAGAACGGGGTTCATCCGAATGGTCGTCATGGGCAGTTGCAGCGGCTGCAGCGGCTGATACTTCCTCCACCACTTCTTCCTCACTTAATGAGGATAATGCAATCAGCCACTCACCAAAGGTAGGACAGCTGCTCAAATCCTGACTGTCCCAGGTTCTGCCGAACAGATCCGAAATCCGTGTACCCCAACGCTGACCCAGCGACTTTTTCAGTGAAAAATAACGCTCGCACGGAGTCTGCATTTCATGCTGGTCAAAATAACTTTCGCCCCATGCCCGATTAACGATAGCCGGATCGCTCCATCCCAGCATTTCCGCAATGATAACAGCGCCCGCGAAACGGTCGGCATACGCACTCCATAACCCGCTATGTACCGTTCGATGAGCCGCATATCCAGGAGAGCCAGCAAGCAAAACATCAGGTCGATCCATTTTGGGGCTGTACATCTGCTCCACATCGACAAGCTCAACGGCGGCAGCGCCTTCCGGCAGCTTCACTTCCGAAAAAAACGGAAGCATGACATTGGGCGCAGACAGGTCACAGTGTGCTAATCCGCGCTGCTCCATGCTTGAACCGATGGCTGCCAATGCCTTGGCAAGCATCAGACTTTCAGAACGTCCCAGATTACGCTGATCGCTTATTACGTCAAACCAAGTACATCCATGAATCCATGGCATGATGACCGCGTAGAGCAAATCCGGATATTCCGCTATCAAATCTCCGTTTCTTTCGGGAGTGAGCACCTCTCGACTACTTACCTGCAAACCCGGTATCTCGCGATAATTCCCCATATGCTCGGATTGGTACACCATAGCCGGAATTCTGAACTTAGGAAAAAACACCTTTAGTGCTTTGGCTTCATGCAGCTCCCCATCCACAGGAAGCAGCTGATAGACGATTCCCTGCCGCCCAGCTTGGGCGTAGGCTACGCCTGGCGCTGCGGGATGCTGCCCTACTGTATAAGCCGTTCCATTTACAACAATCCCATCGCCCGGGTTTGGCTGAAATGTCATGAACGTCATCCTCTCTTAACTCCGTTACCTAACTATATAACTCTCTACTCTATTAACCAGATTGTTATATTCTAAACATCCAAAATTGCAAGAAAACCGGGTTGTCTTCCACCCGGTTTATTCTGCCTATTAAACTATTATAAAGCAAAAGTCTCCGAATGGGTATTAACGAGATTCGTCAGCCATACGGAATTTCTGAGCGATCGCTTTCAGCTCATTGCTGATGCTGTCAAGCGTTTGTACGAAGGAGTTCATCAAGCGGCTTGCTTCCTGGAATTCTTGGAAAAAGCGCTGCTTCGTCATACCGTCCCATTGACCTTCCATACCGTTGATCGATTGAGTCAGGCTGTTAACGATTTGCTGACTTTGATCACCGCTTTGTTTAAATTGGTTCGCTACTTGCTCGACTTGCTCTGGCGTAATTAAAATACGTCCTGCCATTTATGTAACCTCCTAGAAATTCGTTTTCTGGTGACACTTGACATCTTAGCCCAAGAGTCTCAGTTTATCAAAATGTCCTCAGACCTAATTTCCAGTTACCCTATACGTCCCAATTTGAAACATTTACCATCCTGATTATCCCAAAGGGAATAGGAATTTAGTTGGCAATACCAAATGAAGACGGATCGGTAAAGGTCCAGCTTTGCCCGGCTAATGCGGCTTGTTTAGCCGAATCCCCGTTGTCTCCACTGGCCATACCTACGGCAGCGGCTACCGAACTCGGGTTCGATATTACCGTCGAGGAATTACCATATTCCGGTAATATGGATGAACGTCCCTCCATGCCGGAAGCCGCAAACAGAGCTGTCGGTGATACTGTACTTATGATTGCATGCTCCAAAATCGTATGGTACTGATGATCCGTTTCTTGAAATTCATCGGCTTTGCTTTGAAGATGCTTGCCCAGCTGAGCTAGAAGAGCTCCCAGATGCTCTCCAAGACTCCGGGCAGACTGCCACTCATCAATAACCGCCGCTTTGAGAGACGTCTCCCAAACGAGTGATTCCATAGCTTGGTTGAGCGTTCTCGTAATCGCTAAATATTCATCGCCACTATGCTGCAGCTGACGGCTTAACGTCCGGAGAGACTCCGGCTCGACAGAAATACGCATTGGTCCTCACCTTTCATACAGGCTCTGTTACTGTTTCAGCCACATGAGTAGCATATGACGAAACTGCTCTTTAGTCGCTGGCGCTGCGGTTAACCAGTCCTGGTCTCCCTCCAGGCTCATACGCAGCAGCCAATTCATGGACTCGTTCACTATAAATGCTGCATTTTGACTTTCCCAGCTGATTCCGTTCCATATCGACAGCTGGAGTTCCCCCGAAGACACCTTGTTTTTCATACATTTCGCTAGAGCGATTGAACCCTCCGCATCATCCGTCAACCTGGCCAAGCGATCGCCGATATCGTCACACTTCTGTTCGGAAACGGAGGTGTAAATATCTCCGAATTCCTTCCGGCTAAGGAGTAGTGCCGGTATATCCCCCCAGTTTTGGTCGCTTAGGGCCAGATCCTGCACCAGTTGATCGCAGGTTTGTTCGATAGTACCAAGTTCGCTAAGCAGGTAACATCGGTTGTCTTCGCTGCTTCTGCATACTTGTATTACCCGTTCGTCCGTAACATGCAGATATCCTTCAAACGCCGAATCCTGATTTTCATATTTCAACCAGCACGCACGTTCCGCAAGTCCGGCAATAGCTACTCTTGAGAAGACTTCGGGTGGAATCGACAATTCCCCGCCTTCCTCTTGAATCAAATATTGCTTGCTTAGGAGCGATTGTTTGGTTTTCTCCCACTCAACCGCGATTTCTTCCGTTAAGTATCCTACAAAAGGATCTTCAACACCAAGTAATCGGTCCGATCCGATAATTCCAGCCAAGAAGAAAAATTCCTTGTCGTTCAGCGTGATCGTTTCTTGTTTGGAAGCATGAATTGTCAACATTATGAGCCACCTCCCCTCAAACTACAACATGCCATCGGTCGCGAATTTCTGTGACCCATCTTTGGGCGTTCCATTCGTCATCGAACGGAACTGCGCCTTTTATTCTGGAAAATTTACGTTTTACATAGTACCCCTGTCCTGGCGGAAGTATTTTTAGTCCTCCAGGACTATTGGCAGATTCGGAAAAAGGAATTCTGAAGAACGATAAATCGTTGGAATCCAATGTTCCGAATAAAAATCCGTTTTGTGCAGCCTTGATATCGGTAAACCAATCGACGCCATACGTCGGGAAATCGGCCGGTACACCGGCAATGACAACATGTACCTTGCGGTCTCTTCCCTGTCTGACGATGGCAGACAGCTGGTCTTTCAAGGTGAAATCGGAAAGCTGCTTGCTGAGCACGTCAGCGTCATCAATCATAAGCAGGATAGTCGGATCTTCACTGTCTTTGGACCGGGTCTGAACCCGTTCATAAAGGCCTGAAATGAGCGGAGCCAAATCTTCCTCATTCTCCGCATGCCCACGGACATGCGGAAGATGGTTCATCCGACTCAGACCACTGCTTCCATAGCGCGTATCTACCGTATATAATTCCAGCTCATCCGGCGATGTATGATATGCAAGTGATAACATCCAGCTAAGGAGGAATGATGTTTTACCACCTTCCATCGGACTCGCCACAATAAAATGTGGTCCATCCTCCAGATCGATAGCAAAAGGGGTCAAGTCATCCGTAGCCACCCCGACAGGAACCCGAAACTTCACCATTCCTGCTGATTCATAAGGCTTTTGTACCTTCAGCAGTTGATGGAGCGGAATCTTGTCCGGCAGTGACTCAATCCGTGGTGCTTCTTCCCCGTGCCACGTTGCCCGGTGAGTGCGAATCGTATCGCGGAGCGCTGCGGAACGGTCCCCCTCTTCCTGACCGGAAGCCGGCAAAGCCGTCTGAAATTCAAGCGGCGGCACCTGCCCTTTAACCAATCCTCTTCCTGGAGGAAGCTGGCTGGGAACTCTTGTTGGACGCCCCACTGCATAATAGTAATCAGCAGGATCGGCGAGTTCGTACGATACTGCTTGCGAGATATTGCTTCGGACCTTCTCGAACATATCCGAAATCCGGTTCGCCGTAATGACAAACGTAATCCCCAGACTGCCGCCTTCTCGCAGCAAGTATTCAAGCATATCATTCTCATCCGGATAGGAGTTGCGGAAATTCAAGTAACCGTCAATAACCACGACCAGCTGCGGGACGGGGCCTGTATTGCCCCGGCGGTAGGACGCAACAGTCTTCACACCTGCTTCAGCAATCATATCTTTGCGAGTCGCCGCCGTTTTCGTCAGAAAACGGAACAGGCGCTTGATACGATCCTCTTCCTCCGCCATCATGACTCCTCCGATATGAGGGAGCCCTGCAAAATCCCGCAGCATCCGGCCCATATCCACGATATACCCATGCCAAAAGTCCGGGGTATACCGATTGGCTAACGACATCAGCATCGTTTGAATAAAGGTGGTCTTACCAAGTCCGGGCATGCCGTATACGGCCCAGTGGCCTTGCTCAAGATTGAGCATCAGCGGCTTCTGGCACTGGTTTGGCAGATCATCAACCATCCCAACATAGGACACAAGTGCCGAATCACTGAACAGATCTTGCTTCTGCAGCTCGGTCCCAGACGGTATGCTCTCCAGATCCAGACTCTCCGGAAGCGGTGGAAGCCAAGGTCCCTGGAGCCGTTCGATCCCTTGCTCCTTGGCCACCTCAGCCACATGGTCGATAAACACCTGGAGCTGTTTGGGCACCTCCAGATGCGCTCCCAGGGAGGGATTAGAAGCAAGCAGAGGCTCCGACTTCCCGTTGATTCGCACCTCGCGAATAACCACTGCGCCTGGTGTATCCTTTTCTTCAATATAAGGAGCGCCGCTCCAGGCAAACTGCATTTCTTCAAACACTTCGTCGCTGCCCACCTGAAAATAGCCTCGTCCGGGCTTGTTAATCCAGGCTGCATTCGGAATCTTCAGCATATCACGGCTGTCGCCCTCGCTTTGTACCCGAAGACAGATCCGAAAGCGCGAGTTACTCCAAATCTTATCGTCCACGACACCTGCCGGTTTCTGGGTCGCAAGGATCAGATGGACACCAAGTGTTCGTCCAATAGCGGCAATGCTGATCAATTCATCCATAAACTCCGGTTGATCTTTCTTCAGCTGTGCAAATTCATCAATGATGATAACGAGATGCGGGAGCGGCTCGCCATGGCGATTGCGCAGCAGCTTGTAGTACTCGTCGATATGCTGCAGATTTCCCGCATCGTTCAATATTTTCTGGCGGCGGACCAGCTCGGCTTTCAGCGACACCTTCGCACGTTCAATCAGATTGTTATCCAGGTTCGTTATGGTGCCTACTACGTGCGGCAAGTTAACAAACGTGTTGGACATGCCGCCGCCCTTATAATCAATAAGCATAAATGCTAGATCATGCGGGTGAAACTCGGAGGCCAGGGAGGCCACAATCGATTGAATAACCTCACTTTTCCCGGAACCGGTTGTTCCCGCAATCAGACCGTGCGGTCCATGACCTTGACGCTCTATTTTATCATGAAGATTCAAATTAATCTTCTTTCCGCCCGCCCGGACACCCATCGGAACGGGTAATGAATCCGGATATCGGTTCTGCTGCCAGCGTCTGTGCATATCCAAATCGTTGATTTTTTGTATATCCATCATCTCGAAAAGTGCCAAAACGCTAGGGATATCGGACGCAGAAGATCGCTTCAGCCGGATTGGCGCCATGTATCGAGCCAAGGCTTCAATCTGCTCTCTGCTAATATGATGGGATTGGAAGGTTTGCTTGGAGACCGTGCCGTCCGCTTTCTTAATCGTGTACGCCGCCTGCTCCCGGTCAACCTCAACAATAAGCTGGCAGTGCATCGGCAAGCTTTCCTTGCGGTCGGACAAGATGATGGTAACCGCATCGGTCGCTTCGGCATCTTCCATCAGCAGAGGCAGCAGCGGTTCTTCCTCGATTAATTGGGTAGCAGATAAGATCACCACGTATGCCGGCGTCTCAATCGATTTCTTCCCATGTTCAGAGCGATTATTTTTACGCCGGTACAAGTGAGTAAATATTTCATCGGCAAGTTGATGGGCATTGCTCCGTCGATCCGCAAGATAGCGGCTGGAACGATCATCATCCCACGTATGAGGGAGCCAGCGCAGCCATTGCCACTCGCTCGCTTCTTTCTCTTCGTAGAAAGCGGCGATCTTCACTTCATCGGGTGAGTGCCGCACAGCCGTTTGGGCCATCATCACGCGCAGCATATTTAATACGCGGTCTCTTCCGCCTACGATCCCTATTACCTTGGATTCGAATAACGGCAGCGCAATCGATGCATCGTCGACGGACTGAAATTCGGAAGACAGCAATTCGGCTGCTTCTATCAGAGGGTCCTTGTCATACCCATCCGCACGGGGTGGCTTTACGTTAATGTAGAACGGAACCTCTCCCTTGCCCACGCAAATCTCCAGAAAATCCTTATCTTCCGGGGAACGTTCCCACAAGCTGCTGCTCCGGTTCTTCACAACGTTGTAACACACGTCCGGATCGCCATGGATATCAAACAGAATATGTACCTGATCCTCCTGCCGCTCCTTAAGCTCTTCCCGGTGCAGGTCAAGCTGTGCACGGTACTTCTGATTTCGTTCGGCCAGCTTCTTCTGATAAGTCTTCTTGTTGCTTAAATACATGAAGAACGGCAGCGTGTAGGAAGTCAGCATCATAAAGATGGTGAGTATCATGTAACTGCTCCCCATTTTGCCGTTTGCGCTCATATAGAAATAGAAACCAACCATCGCAGCCGTCATAATAATCGGAATAATGATGGCAATCATCGAAAACGACGGTTTGCTTGGCTCGGACGGCGGTCTCAGAATCTCCATGTCTTCATTGGGTAAAGCCGGTCTAATACGCGGCGAACGTTGGTACAACACGTTCATATGTCACTTCCTCCTAATCCAGAGCGTCTGAAATGTACAATTATGTATTTTGCTGTTTCAATTAAAACCAAAGGGTTACTTACCCAATCTCAGCTTTCTTGAAACAACAATCTTCTGCCATAGACAGGAGCTTCCTCGGTGGTTGTTGAGAATGCCCGCTGTAAACGGATATAGGAGCCTTCTCTAAGTCCTGCTTCAACTAGGTTAGAATGGCCCCCTACCGTAAACCACAAGCCTTCCGGGAACTTTGCTTCCAATATATATTGAATCCCTTCACCCGAGGGTTCACGAAAAAGACGTAGCCCCAGCAGCTCATTCAACCGTTCAATGGAGCACTCATCGGGTACGTCGATATCAAACCAATCATCTTCATTTCGCCCGCTGATCACGGTGAGTATCATCTGGTTAACCTGCCTTTCCAAAAATGGTAATCCTTATGTTTATTCCATAAGCAAAGTCCAATCACCTATTTCAATAGTTGCAAAAAATAGTTACATTATTGTAATAATATCATCCGAGGGTCAGTTCTGTCAATTTGTGTCATATTTCCTATTTCCTATTTTTCACGCGGCATTGTTAGTCCCGAGGGACTATTTATGTATTGATTATAGGTTAAATCCGGGTTTGTAGTCGGGAAAATATCGTCGTTCACAAAAATGTCACGCTCAGAAAAATGATGCTGATTAATTCTATGAATTTAAGGTTATTTTAAGATTGGCAATTTATAATGCAAATATCATGAAAAATCTTTCGTGAGGTGATTGATATGAAAACACTAATCATGTTCCAAAATAAGCCGGTTCCCGTATACTTTACAACGGATAGCAAGCAGCCGGTACAGAAGGTGCTAAAACTGCTAACCAGCGCGCTTGACCATAAAATTCAAACCGGTAAAAACGCGCTGCAAAAATGCCTCAATTCCCTGATCAGCATTGAAATCGAGGGATCCGAGGCAATTCTTCACAGCAAAAGCGAAAACGACTCTCTTGCGCTATCTCTCTTTTAAAGAGGGGTAGCCCTTTTTTTGTTTAACTTCATTATAACCCGTAATGGCGATCCTCGGCTATCTGCGCTCTCTGAATTCGGATTTGAAACAATTTCACGAGATTTCTCCGCGTTGTGATCTCCTGGCATCTGTCCAATTTTTTTAATATAAACCGATCGATGGACATACTGTTCATCCCTCCATTCTTCTTTTGGAAAAACGACCCAATGTTCTGATAACTTCTATTAACCGTGCCTTTTTAAGATTAAACGAGACTTTCTTTCGTTTAACAAAGCTTCTTATGATTCGACGATATTCTGACGACAGCCTATTTTATAATCAGTACCTTGCATTAATCAGTACTAAGTGATATCTTATTCATAGACCACTACTGAATATTAATTACTACCTCATGTTTACAGCATGAACATGGACTTATGAAAGGAGGTATCATCTGCCGTATGAATGTCAGTATTCAATTCAAAAAAGGCGTGCTTGAACTCTGCGTGCTTGTGTTAATCCATCGCAAGGACCAGTATGGCTACGAGTTGGCTCAAGCGGTATCGAGGCATATTGAGGTAGCCGAAGGGGCGTTGTACCCTCTCCTTCGCCGACTTGTTAATGAAGGTTATTGTACGACGTACCTCCAGGAATCGACCGAGGGTCCGCCCCGTAAATATTATAAGCTGACGCCTAGCGGAGTGATTTATATGAGAGCCTTGGTAAAGGAATGGCAAGCTTTTGTGGGCAATGTGACCAATCTGATAGAGGAAGGAAATTTGTATGACTAAAAAACAGTTTATTTCAATTTTGGAATCGCGTCTTGCCGCGCTTCCCCCCGACGAACGGCGGGAATTCATTCATGATGTGGCGTCCCATTTTGTCATTGGCATGCAGAATGGACGAACCGAAGAGGAAATCGCTCGTGAATTGGGAGATCCTTTTGAAATGGCCAAGGAAGCGTTAGGCGACCGGTATGTGGATATGGATATGCCTGTTCCGGCAGCGATCCGAAGACCGTCTTCTTTTGGAAAATATGCGTTAGGAGTCGGTTTGTTCTTCTGTGCATTGGTGGCAGTCCCCTTCCTTGCAGCATTATGGTCCGGAGGGGTCGCCATTGCTCTGGGAGCCCTGGCAACCTTGCTGAGCCCAGTGCTCGTTCTGATTGACTATATCGTAAACGGAACGTTTTATCCGGCCAAATTATTCTTATCCATCTCTTTGATCGGAATCGGCATCTTCCTCGGATATGCCACACGCTCAGCCATGGTTGGATTGTTATCGTTAACCTTGAGGTACTCCAGATGGAATACGCGTTTGTTGAAGGGACGTGACGCACAGTGAACAGAAAATGGTTGTTCAGTTTAGCAATCGCACTTATATTGGTAGGAATCATCGGCATGGCCTTGAACAAGTTTAAATTCGGTGAAGAGCTTGTCAGCTATCAGAATCGATGGGATCTGCAGGATGCCGTAAATTTGAAAAAATTAACTATTGCCAGCAATATTAATATCAGCTTCGCGTTTGAGGACAGCGGCGATTCGAACGGATATATCGCGTTTGACGGCAAATTAAAACCGGAGCATGTCGATATTCTTAAAAACTTTAATCCATCAGGCCCTGAGGTGAAATTGGATCTGACTACACCTTCCACTTTCCAGTTGATGAGTGTGGGCTTTCGTTCACCGAAAGGAAAACTGACCATTGTGCTTCCATCAAGCACAAAACTCGACGAACTCGATTTATCGACGCTCTCAGACAATATCCAGGTAAGCGGAGCTTCCTCCAAGATGATTGACATCTCCGTGAAGTCAGGCGACATTAACATGAGCGGAATACAAGCCGAGCAGTTAAGCGTTGAGAACATTTCAGGAAATATTCGCGGTTCTGACATCCGGGCATCCACCCAGATGGTCAATCATTCGGGAAATGTCGTGCTGAAAAATATGGAAGGTCCCGTCGACGTTGAGGTCACTTCCGGTAACGTAAACGTGGGATTGCTTGGCGTTTCATCGGTTAATATCCTGTGCAGATCCGGCAATGTGAAAGTGCAGCCTGACCCGTCCTTCCGGGGATTCTATGACCTTAAGACACTATCGGGAGACGTTTCAGCGCCGGAGTCACTGAAAGAAACAACCGATACCATCCAAGTGGAAACCTATTCCGGAAATATCGATATCGTACATTAAGAGGTTGTTCAAAAAGTCCGCTTTTGATCACGAAGCGAATAAGGAAGCAGCTCGACATCGAATCTTGAATTCAGCCGGGCCTTCCGGTGCTCACGTACCCAAAACGTACGCTCCGCTCCTGACGTCCCTAGCTTCATCCAACCTTCTCGGTGCTGAAAATCGACCTTTTTGAACACGCACTTTAAGACGTTGTTGACAAACGATCGAAATGAAATATACTATACTTTATAAAGTAAACTACACAACAAGGAGAGTTTTCATACATGTCTAATGTACTATTCATCAAAGCAAACAACAGAGCCATCGAACAATCGGTAAGCGTAAAAATGTACCATGCGTTTTTGGAATCCTTCAAAGCAAGTCATCCGGAAGACCAAATCACGGAGCTTGACCTTTTTGCAGAGAATCTTCCTTATTATGACGGCACAGCCATTAACGGTATGTTCAAAGCTGCTCAAGGATTGGAATCTACCCCCGAAGAGCAGGCAGCTGCTGCGAATGTAAGCAAATATCTTGACCAGTTTCTTGCTGCTGACAAAATCGTGCTCGCTTTCCCATTGTGGAACATGACCGTACCTGCCGTTCTTCATACCTATATCGACTACCTGAACCAAGCAGGCAAAACGTTCAAATATACGCCGCAAGGCGTTGTAGGTCTGGTGACAGGCAAAAAAGTCGTCATCCTGAATGCTCGTGGAGGTAACTATTCGGAGGGACCTATGGCCGCGGCTGAGATGGCCGTTAACTTCGTAATGGGTAATCTTCGTCAATGGGGCGTGCAAGATATCGAAACCCTCATCATTGAAGGCCACAACCAATTCCCTGACGAAGCGGAAATGATCGTTCAGAACGGTCTCGAGCTCGTTAAAAAGGCTGCTGCCGGTTTCTAATCGAACTTTTACCTATGTATACAACGGATAGTTAATACAAAAAGCCACCTTCCACTGCTCAGGCAGTAAAAGGTGGCTTTTGTGTAATCCCGTTTAAACCTTTTCCCATTGGGTCCATAACTCGCGCGGGTTACGTGTATAGATTTCATGATCACGGCTCATATATTGATGAATGATAAATTCCCGCCGAATGGTCGCATAATCCGCATGATAACGCTTGATAAACGCATTGATATCCTTTTCCGGATATTCTTTCCCTGCTTCAAGCTGCTCTACCAGATACTCCAATATGACGAGTTTCTTTTTGTACTGGGCCGGAATGGAACGCAGCGTTCCGTCTTTCGTTATAAAATTCCGGAGAACGGATGCCTTATAGGCTTCACTTGCAATTGGTTCCATCATGGTGTTCTTCCTCCATTCTAAATAAATTTCACAATCATCTAATTTAACGTTAATCTAATTAGATGGTAATCAAATTTGAAATGTTTGTCAATCCCGTCAAATCTGGATTTATCCTTTTATTTGCTGTAGGATTATTATGCAGATCGATTGCGTAAGGTTATTACATAAGGAGGTTCACCATGCTCGACGTCTTAATTATCGGCGCAGGCCCATGTGGTCTCTCAACTGCCATTGAATGCCGCAACCGGGGCCTCAGCTGCGAGATCATTGATAAACACAATGTAGTTCATTCCATTTATCTCTATCCAACGCATATGCAGTTTTTCAGTACGGCTGAAATGCTTGAAATCGGAGAAGTTCCGTTCGCGATATCGAATGATAAACCGTTTCGGCACGAGGCACTGGCTTATTATCGCAGAGTTGCCAGACACTTTAATCTGAAGATCTTCCCATACGAGGAAGCTCTCACCATAACCAAGCAGCCTGACGGCAGCTTTCAGGTAAAGACCCAGCGCCGCGGCGGTGTAGAGTCCATACGAGAAGCCAAACACGTAGTCATTGCTACGGGTTATTTTGATCATCCGAATTATATTGGCATTCCTGGAGAAGACTTGGAGAAAGTTACCCATTATTTCCGGGAAGCCCATCCGTATGCTGGAATGAAAACCGCGATCATTGGCGGCAGTAATTCCGCTGTGGATGCTGCCATGGAGCTCATCCGTGTCGGAGCCGAGGTCACGATGGTATATCGGGGTGAGGAAGTTTCACAGAACATCAAACCTTGGGTACGTCCTCTGTTCGATAGTATGGTGCAAAAGGGACATATCCAGCTTCACCTGAACTCGCGTGTCGTACAAATCGCAGAGTCTTCCATTACCGTCCTTTCGAATCAAGGCCAGGAAACAATCATTGAAAATGATTTTGTACTGGCATTGACCGGATTCCGTCCTGATCGGAAATTGCTTGCCTCCTCCGGCGTTGAACTGGATGAAGACATGGAGAAGCCGCTCTATAATCCGGATACGATGGAGACCAATGTTTCGGGACTCTATGTCGCTGGTGTCATTGCATCCGGTCGTAATGCCAATGAGGTGTTTATTGAGTCAGGGAGACTACACGGTCGTTTGATTGCCGAGCACTTGGTCTCGAACGCTTAACAAAAAAGGAGCGATCCCCCATGGACGTAACTTCACTCATCCTGCTGGCAATGGCGGGAATTGGCATTATCAGCAGCAATTCGGCCGTGACGATTGCGATGCTGGCATTGCTTCTCATCCGTGTAACCGGCTTTCAGCAAGCATTTCCATGGCTGGAGAAATACGGACTGACCCTCGGCATTATCATTCTCACCATAGGTGTCATGTCACCGCTGGCCAGCGGCAAAATGAGCCTGCAAACGATCGGCGAATCCTTCCTGAACTGGAAATCTCTTTTGGCCATCGCCGTCGGCATGCTTGTCGCTTATCTGGGCGGTCGTGGTGCCACGCTTATGGGAAGCAATCCCACCGTGGTTGCCGGTCTTCTTGTTGGCACGGTACTTGGGGTCGCCCTATTTCGCGGCGTGCCCGTCGGGCCGCTCATCGCCGCCGGTCTGTTGTCCCTGCTCATCGGTAAATCGTGAGGAACAGCAACAGATGCAACATTTTTTTATAAATAACATAAAAAGAACAATAACCTCCCTGCCGGTTCGTGAACGCTTGGGGAGGTTTATTTGTTCTATTAACAAGCCTCGTATCGGACGGATCATTACCATATATAGTCTATTTTATGGTATGATAGCTATCGTGTTTTAGCGATTTTTCCGTAATCCCTTATGAAATATGATGTATCAGGAGGTAACACAATTGTCTTCAACGAATACCGAATCGGCGGCTGCTCCGCTTAGGCAGCTTCCCATGCTGCTCTTCAGGCAGCTGAGGCCGAAGCAATGGACCAAAAATCTGCTCATATTTGCAGCCCCCCTCTTCTCGTTTGAAGTGGTAAATCCAGGCGTGCTCTTCGACACCCTGATCGGTTTTTTCCTGTTGTCCTTCGTTTCCGGCTGCGTCTATATTGTGAATGATTATGCCGATCGCGAAGCGGATCGCAACCATCCGGTAAAGAAATACCGTCCCATGGCCTCGGGTGCGCTGCCGCCCAAGCTGGCTATTGCATTCGGCGTGCTGCTGCTAATCGCTTCGCTGGCCGTATCTTATTTCCTAAATCCGCTGTTTACCGTGTTATTGGTGCTCTATTTTGCCATGAACGTAGCCTACTCCTTCCGGCTGAAGCATGTTGTCATCATTGACATCATGATTATCGCGGCCGGGTTCGTGCTGCGAGCCATCGCGGGCGGACTGGTCATCCACGTCCCGTTCACGCCATGGTTCCTTCTCTGTACGATGCTGCTATCGCTCTTCCTGGCGATCGGCAAGAGACGACATGAGCTCCATCTGCTGCAGCATGACAAAGGCTCTCACCGCAAGGTGCTCGATCAATATTCGTTCGATCTGCTGGACCAGATGAGCAGCATTGTCACCACAGCAACCATCATCAGTTATTCACTGTTTACCTTTACGTCAGGCAGAACCGTTCACCTCATGTGGACCATACCGCTTGTCATATATGGGATGTTCCGCTATCTTTATCTGATTCATATCGAGAAAAAAGGCGGGGCTCCGGACCGGGTGCTCCTGGAGGACACACACATCCTGGTCACCGTGATCCTCTATGTCATCAGCGTTATCGGGATTTTAGTATACTTTGAATAATACAGAATTAGTAATTGAGGGAAATGATATGAAACAGAAATTCGCAATCTTTGACATCGACCAAACGGTCATCCATACAGACTCCATGTTTCAGTTTTTAAAATATGGTATTCGCAAAAAACCGTCCACAGCACCCTTCATTCTGAAAGTCGTGCTGCATTCCGTGCTGTACAAGCTCCGTCTTCTGGAGGCTGAGAAGGCAAAGAGCGCTTATTTTCATGCGATGCGCCATATGGATGATGCCGACCTGAAACATTTTTACGAAACGGAATTAAAACCTGCCATCTTTCCGGCTGCGCTGAAGGAAATGCAGCGAAAAAAAAGCGAGGGTTATCATGTGCTGCTTGTAACGGCGTCCCCCGACGCTTACATGAGATACTTTGCAGAGCTTCCTTGCGTCGATACCGTGATCGCTACGAAACTTTCCGTACGGGAAGGACGCTTTACCTCGATAATTGAAGGAAACAATTGTAAGGGGGAGGAAAAAGTGAACCGGATTCAGCAGTACTTGAACGAGCGGCAACTGAGCATTGATTATGCAGCTTCCTGCGCTTACTCCGATTCCTTGTCCGACCTCCCTATGTTCGGGCTCGTCAAATACAAATATTTGATCAATCAGAAATCTGCTCAGGGATGCGAGGGATTAACATGGAACAGATAAAAGCGCAGAGCGCCCCGCGCCACCTGGGCAAGCTGTTCATGGTTCTATCGGCTTTTTTGACGGCTACCGGCCAGCTGTTCTGGAAATGGGGCCACGCCAACTTGATATACATGGGAATCGGTTTTATCTGCTACGGCCTCGGGGCCATTCTCATGATCAAATCGTTTTCATTGGAGAAGCTGTCCGTTGCCTATCCTCTGATGTGTATCAGCTATATTGTGGCTCTGTTTTATGGTGATTTTTTTCTGGATGAACCATTAACCCTGCAAAAACTGGCAGCCGTAGCCCTGCTTGGAATCGGGGTGACATTAACTTCCTATGAAAAATGACGGGTTCCTATACTTGCTTCTGCTCCTGATGACCTTACTCGGCTCACTGGGCAGCGTATTCTTCAAAGGATATACCGCAAACAAACAAATCAAGCTGCTGCTGATCGGTTTTCTTAGTTACGGATTGGGAGCCTTGTTAAACATATACCTTCTAGGAGAGCTTCCTTATACGCTGGTTATGCCGGCGAATGCACTTACGTTCCTGTGGGCGTTACTGTTTGCCAAACTGGTATTCAAGGAAACCATCGGGATCCGAAAAATCGCTGGCGTCGCTTTTATTATTTCCGGATTGCTCCTGCTGATCTGGTAAGCGAATGCCGCTTGGCCTATTTTCAGTACATATAATAGCAAGATGGGGGGAATGAAAAACATGACTTTTTTCAGTTATTTATTTCGACATAAAAAAGATAATTACACGGCGATCGGCCTAAGCGTCTGTCTGGCCCTATGGTATGTGTTCATGAACCTTCCGTTCGTAGCCTACATCAAGGATCATGCAGCCGAGTTGATGCCTCATAGCCCATTCTATGGTGCGCCCTTTACGCTGAATCTGTTCAACTTCGATCCTTCAATGGAATATGGACCGGAAAATATCTCAATTATCCATCCGTTCATTAATTTCCTGACCAGTCCGTTAACAACGATGATCGGGAGCTCCAACCTCCCTTATCTTCTGATTCAATCGGTCCTGAACGCCTTTAGCGCAGCGCTGGTCTATTACATCGTCCGAAGAAGCGGAGCCAGCTGGTTGTTGTCTCTCGTCACGGCGGCTTTCTTCGGTATCAGCTCTTATTCGCTGTTCACGGCATTCATACCGGATTCCTACGCTTATGCGCAGTTTATGATCATCCTATCAGCCGCTTATTTGCACTATGGCCGGCTTACGAATCGATTTGCCGTCATGCCGAATGCCTCCCTGGCCCTGATTAATTTCGGCATCACGTCTACGAATGTAGCTACGTTCGCAGGAGCACTGCTGATCAGCCAGTTCGATAGAAAACAAAAGGACACGTTTAAACGGTTTATCATGACTATGCTGGTTTTCCTGGGGATGGCGGTGATCGTAACTCTGCTTCAACACTTGCTGTTCTCAGGTAAATCGTGGATCGCCAACGTGTTTTCAAGCGTGCAGAACGGTGCGCTCAGCTATGTTTCTCCTTTTTCATTCGAGCACCATTCCCGAGTCTTCTACATGTTATTCGTAAGTCCCATCCTATCGCCTGAGCTTGCCATGATTGATCCGGGGATCGCTGCATTCGTGACGAATTTGGCCAAGCCGTATCCGATTCATGTCCATATCGTCGGTATCGGGATGCTTATCCTTGCGGTTCTATCCTTCATTAAGGGTATCCGCTCCCGCGATACCTGGGCATTTGGCATCTATATTCTGTTCGCGATTCTGCTGCACATCATCGTTGGGTTTGGTTTGGCTACGTATGCTTACGATCTGTACTTGTACGCAGGACATTATCTGTTTGCCCTGTTTGTGCTTGCAGCACTGTTTATTGCCAAAACAAAGAACCTCCGGATTCAACAAGCTCTGACCGGCATCATGGTACTGTTCCTGCTGATCACCTTGGTGAACAATATCGTATTACACGGGCAGACGCTGGACTATATTCAGACGACTTATGACACGGTGTTCAAGAATATCGAGAAATAAGCCTTTAAACACATCAAAAGACCCGTCCCCTGAAGCATGGCCGAACACCATGCCTTAGAAGGACGGGTCTTTCGTTAATCAATGAAATAAGAGAATATTAATTCTCCAAATGCTGCACGTTGTATAGTCTGGCATAACTTCCATCCAGATTCATCAGCTCGCCGTGCGTGCCTTGCTCTGTAATTCTACCATTCTCCAGCACAACGATTTGATCAGCATGCGTAATGGTAGAAAGGCGATGGGCCACGATCAATGTGGTGCGATTGTTGGACAAGGACTGCAGCGCCTGCTGTATCAGATGCTCGGACTCCAGGTCCAGCGCCGAAGTCGCCTCATCCAGCACCAGAATGTCCGGATCCTTGAGGAAGACTCTGGCGATGGCAAGTCTCTGCTTCTGCCCGCCCGAGAGCTTGACGCCCCGTTCCCCCACTTCGGTCTCATAGCCTTGCGGCAACTGGGTGATGAAATCATGCGCATTGGCGGCTTTGGCAGCGGCGACGATTCTCTGCTCATCCGCTTCCGGATTGCCAAACAATATATTTTCACGAACAGATCCGCTAAACAGGAAGTTGTCCTGCAGGACCATCCCCACCGATCCGCGCAGGCTGTCCAGCGTCAAATCCCTGACATCGTGACCGTTAATCTTCACTGCTCCCTGCTGTACATCGTAAAATCTCGGTATCAATCCAATCAGGGATGATTTGCCGCCGCCGCTCATGCCGACGAACGCAACCGTCTGCCCCTGCTTGATGGTCAGGTTAATATCTTGCAGCACCCAGCCTGCGGCATCATTGTACTTGAAGCTTACGCGGTCAAACTCGATCTGTCCTGCTGTCTTGAGCGTTTTGGCACCCGGACGGTCCACGATGTCATATGGCTCGTCCATGAGCTCCTTGACCCGTTCCAGCGAAGCTGAAGCCTGTGTCAGCACCGTTGACGAGTTGATCAAGCGGCGAAGGGGCGCATACAGCCTGTCAAGATAACCAAAGAAGGCAACAAATGTACCTAATGTCAGATCTCCCTGAATCACCCGATATCCTCCATAACCGATAACCAGAATAGGCGCAATATCGGTGAGTGTGTTGATAATGGAGAAGGTGAGCGCGTTCCAGCGGGTCTGCGCCATCGCTTTTTTCAGAAAATTGCCGTTGATGCCTTCGAATTTCTTCTGGTCGTACCGCTCCAGAGTAAAACTTCGGATGACCGAGATCCCTTGAATCCGCTCATGCAGGTACGCTTGGATGCCGGCGAGAGCCTGCGACCGGTCCTTAGTCAAGCGCTTAAGCCGCTTATACAGCAAATTCACCGCTAACCCGTAGAGAGGAAGAATCGAGATGGCAACTAGTGTCAGAACGGGATTCATGAAGAACATGACGATTAATACAAACACCAATGTAAACATATCCAGCCAGATGTTCATCATACCGACTTCTACCAGGTTCTTGGATTGTTCCACATCATTGATAAAGCGCGATATCGCCTCGCCTACCTTGGTATTCTGATAGTAACGAAGGGATAACCGCTGCAGATGGGCATACAGTCGATTACGCATATCGAATAAAATACGACTGGTAATGAACTGGGCAAAATACTGCCGCAAATATTCCACCGGACCACGTACAACGACAAACAGCACCAGGGTCCCGGCGAGAATCCACATCAGATCCTGGATTTTCTGTTCAATGGTCATCTGCTGGTTGATTAGCAGATCATCCACGACATATTTCATGATCATGGGCAGTAACAACGGGATTGCAAATTTGATCATGCCGATAATAAGGGTCAGGATGATCCACTTCATATATGGCTTAACGAACGGATAATAGATTTTCCATGATTTCAAAGGTGATAACAGCCCCTTTCTGAAGTAACATCCACGTGGTTGACAGGCGAAGAGCAGTTGACATTTATGCGCTTCAATGCTTTATTAGTTCTAAACTTATGAATTGTATCATGTCTTGCAGGAGGATTTAGTCATGACCAGAATTTTCGTGACGGAGGCCGTCATGCTGGCCATTTACGGTCAGCTGTTAGTACCACCTAAACCCGTCGAGTACATCATTCCGTACACTACCATTTTGGAATTATATGAGCTTCATACCACCGAGGAACATCTCATGAATAGCAGTGCTGATGACCAGCACGTCAAGATAAAGATTGGCGAATTGATTTCCTATTTTGAAGAACCACTGAACAAAAAGAAAATCGAGCGCGCCCTGCAGGTGCCTTGGTCCAAGAGCCCCACCATTCCCGTTAGTGAAACTACCCGGGTCTCGGTCATGAATACCATGGACACCGCACCCTATGGGGAATCCTTCGATCCTGTGGAAACCGAGCTGCTGCTGGCATCCCAAAGAGCCGCGGCTCCCATACTGACCGATCAATACGAATTGATTCAGCGTATCGTCGAAAGCGCTCTTCCCGTTCAGGTCTATGATATCGACGATTTTGATTTTGCATTGGAGGTCCCGCTGTCCGGGCAGCCATAATGATCCTATGTACACGCCTTCGCATGGCAAAAGGAGTCCCTCCCCCGGTTTGAATGGGGCAGGGACTCCTCATGTTGACCGAAAAAAATTCCCCGTGCGGGGAATTTAAGGCGTACAAACTGCCACCACTAAACGAGCCTCAGCTGTTCTTTTTTATCTTGTCCAGCAAGCGGACCGTGATCTCATCCATAACGGGCAATGCTTGAAAATCAAAATATTTAAGAGATACTTCCGTATTAGGGGACAAATGAATGGCACTGTGCAGGCCGGTTGCCGCATACACACCTATCACATAATACACTTCATCTCCACCTATTTGCTTCTTCATATACTCCGGACCCGACACAAGGTCCAAGAGTCGCATATCATCCGCTGTCTGGCCGCTCTCCTCCCACAGCTCTCTGGACGCTGTGTCTTCAAGAGCTTCGCCGGGCTTCAGGTTTCCGAGTGGAAGTCCCCACTCGTCCTTGTTCTGCCGCTTCAGGAGCAGAATCTCTCCGTTATCGTTCAGCACAAGCACCGCCGCTTTCACACGGACCACCGAGCGTTTGCCGATGTATTGGCGAATATCGCGGTGATATACGCTCATCTTGGGAACCTCCTTTCCCTAGATGGCGCTGCAGTCTCACATCAGGTTAATTCACTGCGCCCTCTTCTTCATAAATATACGAAATGTCATCCAAGGATTCCTCATACTTCACGCGTAGCGTATATCCCTCCAAGTACCACAAATCCTGTTCTTCCATAAAAAATGTTACCTCTTCGGAATGCTCCGTCAGTCCCGCTTCTCTTGGTTCTTCTACCGAAATACCGAGCGAAAATCCGGGATGGAGACCGCCGCCTGAGCTATATCGTGGAAAGAAGCGAACGAACGTGCCTGACTGAAGATCAAGTTCCTTCTTGTACCAACGTGCCGCCTGGTCGCTGACTTGAATTTGCATGTGTCGTACACCCTCCTTAGACGTCATATTATGTTGACCCCTATCTTTTTGCAGACCGGAGATCTTAGGGACGGTATCTTATAAATAGTTGCAATATTATCATAACGCATACGCACGTTAGGATACAAATCATTTTGATAATAAAATAGTGACATAAGGTTCTATCCTACCTTCACTATCGAATATCTTGCTATGATCCTGAAAAATAAGTTTGACACATTCCAGTTCATGGTGATAAAATTCAGTCCATACGAGATCGATTTGAATAAATTGTAAATTACGAAGAAAGGGTGAGTGACATGTTTAAACCGTTTGCGATGGATCAAGATCATCTGGATCATCATTTCCTACAATTAAATATGGATCGACTCCCCAATGGTGCTGTCTCATCATCATCAAGCCTCGTTCATTCGTTGCCAGAATGATCAGAACGAGCAGCTAACCGTTGCGCGGAAGTCATGATCGCCGTGCGAATGATAAGTTCAAAATTAATGAAGCATATCGTCCGTCGTCGGATGATGTGCTTTTTTTGGTTTTTAGGATGATATGATGCCGGAACGACCTACGAAAGGAAGGGATAATGTGTTTGCCGTACTTAAAAATTTAGGCTGGTTTTTCAAGCAAGAGAAAAAGCGTTATTTGATCGGCCTTGCGCTTCTCATCTTTTGCGGACTGGTTGAGCTGCTGCCGCCGCTTCTGCTCGGAAACGCCATTGACGATATCGTCAGCAGTTCCATAACGTGGGCGTCCCTCGTCCAATATCTGCTCATGATTCTCGGCATCGTTGCTGTCGTTTATTGTGCCACTTACATATGGATGCACCGTTTGTTCGGAGGAGCGAACCTCGTGGAACGCCTGCTCCGTACCCGGTACATGAACCATTTGCTGCGGATGCTTCCGCCGTTTTTCGAACGTAACCGTACAGGAGATCTCATGGCAAAAGCTACGAATGACCTTCGCTCCGTGGCAGCAACTACCGGCTTTGGGATGCTCGTCATGACCGACTCCACCATATACTTGATTGTCGTACTGTTCGCCATGGGCTTCATTGTCAGCTGGAAGCTTACATTGGCGGCTATTCTGCCCATGCCGATCATAGCCATTGGTATGGTCATCTACGGAAGAGCCATCCATAAACGCTACACGCTGGCGCAGGATGCCTTCGGAGACATGAACGACCAGGTTCTGGAGTCTGTAGCTGGTGTGCGTGTCGTCCGCGCTTATGTACAGGAACGCGCCGATCAGCAGCGCTTCCAGGACATTACGGATGATGTATATCGTAAAAACCTGGCGGTAGCCAAAGTGGACGCCTTATTCGAACCAACCATCAATTTCTCCATCGGTCTCAGTTACGTCATCGGTTTAGCCTACGGTGTGTATCTGGTGTTCCAGAATCAAATCACGCTCGGAGATCTCGTATCGTTCAACATGTACCTCGGGATGATGATTTGGCCGATGTTTGCCATCGGGGAATTGATCAACATTATGCAGCGCGGAAACGCTTCCCTGGATCGGGTCAACGAAACCTTAAAGACCCCGCCAGATGTTACCGATGCCGCGAATCCTGTAGAGGTGGAGGTTCCGGATACGATTCAATTTAAAGATGTCACGTTCCGTTACCCAACCTCTACAATTGATAATTTGAAACATATTAATTTTACGCTGCAAAAAGGCCAGACGCTCGGCGTCGTAGGACGCACGGGCAGCGGCAAATCGACGCTGCTGAAGCAGCTTCTCCATGAGTACCCTACCGGAACCGGCGAAATCCTCATTTCCGATATACCAATGGAGAAACTGGCGACTGACCGGCTCCATGGCTGGATCGGGTATGTGCCGCAGGAGCAGATTTTGTTCTCCAAGACGGTGCGTCAGAACATCCAATTCGGCAAAAAGGATGCCAGCGACGAATTGATCATGGAGGCCATTACGACCGCTGCGTTTGACCGCGATCTGGTCACCCTGTCCGATGGGCTTGATACCCTTGTAGGCGAAAAAGGCGTGGCGTTGTCCGGTGGGCAAAAACAAAGGGTCTCACTGGCCCGAGCTTTTATCGGCGACCCTGAAATCTTAATATTGGACGACTCCTTGTCCGCTGTAGACGCCCGGACGGAAGCCAGAATCATCGATAATATCCGGAGCAAACGCGCCGGCAAGACGACCCTGATCTCCACGCATCGACTCTCAGCCGTTCAGCATGCCGATGTCATCGTGGTGCTGGAGGACGGTCGAATCACGGAGCAAGGAACCCATGATGAACTGCTGGAGCTCGGTGGCTGGTACCGTGAGCAATTCGAACGCCAGCAGGTAGAAAACAATCTGACCTCGGAGGAGGTGTCTTAATTGACTCCAACCGATACGACCATATCGAATGAATCCGGCATTGCCAAACGACTGTTCCGTTATGCCTTAACAGCCAAGGGCACCTTCATCGCCGCCTTGATTCTGCTGGCCATCGGCGTTGCCGCAGAGCTTGCAGGTCCCTTCATCGCAAAAACGATGATTGACGAGCATATCCTGGGCATTGAACGGCCTTATTATGAGACGACGCAGGCTCAAGATGCCGCATCCTATAACGGGACTTATTATAAACGCGAGGATCGCTTTCTTGAAGGCGAGACGCGAGGACAGGAAGTACGTCTCGTTCAGGCTGGCCGCAGCTTTTACTTCATTAACGAGCCGGTAGCCCGAACCGAAGGAAACCGCTCCTTTCAGGACGGTGTCATGACAATTTCCTACGCCTCAGAGGAGATGCAGTATCCGGCTGTTAAATTGACCAAGGAACAGCTGTTTGAATTTTATAAACCCGAACTTCCCAACATATATAAGCTGGTCGGCCTGTTTCTGATCTGCCTGTTGATCTCCATGATTACGGTGTTCGGCAGAACCTACTGGCTGCAATCGGCAGCCAATCGGGTCATTCAGAAGCTGCGTACCGATGTGTACGCCCATATTCAGCGGCTGCCCGTCAACTTCTTTGATGATTTACCAGCGGGCAAAGTCGTTTCCCGGGTAACCAATGATACCGAAGCGGTAAAGGACCTGTTCGTTGCGGTATTATCCAACTTCAGCTCCGGCGCCGTGTATATCACGGGTGTCTACGTCGCTTTGTTCCTTCTGGATGTACGACTGGGCTTGATCAGTTTGTTTGTTATTCCGATGTTGATTGTATGGACCATTCTGTACCGTAAATTTGCAACCAAATACAATACCGTCATCCGCTCCCGTCTGAGCGAGATCAATGCCATCATTAATGAATCCATTCAAGGTATGGCCATCATTCGTGTATTCCGCCGCCAAAAAGCGACCCAGGACGAGTTCGAGGCGCTGAATGCGGATTATATGGCTCATCAGAACAAAATGCTCAATCTGAACTCCTTCACCACGCACAATCTGGTGAATGTTCTGCGTAACGTTTCCTTTGTAGTCGTACTCTGGTATTTCGGTTCTGCTTCATTAAATGGTGCCGGCATCGTCTCGATCGGCGTCCTCTACGCCTTCGTTGATCTGCTTGGCCGCATGTTCCAGCCGATAACGGGCATGGTTAACCAGCTGGCAGCGCTCGATACCTCCATCGTCTCCGCCAAACGGGTGTTTGAGCTGATGGATGAAACAGGCGAGAAAGTAACGGATGGCAGCATGCCGCGGTATTTAGGAAATGTAGAATTTCAGAACGTGTCGTTTGCGTACAAGAAGGACTATGTCCTTAAGAACATTTCTTTTGAAGCGAAGCAAGGCCAAACCGTGGCGCTTGTAGGTCATACCGGCTCCGGCAAAAGCTCCATCATCAATCTGCTGTTCCGCTTCTATGACCCGCAGAAAGGCACGATTACCATTGATGGCCAGCCCGTTACCGATATTCCAAAGCAATGGCTCCGCAAGCATATGGGGATTGTACTGCAAGACCCGTACCTGTTCACAGGCACCATTGCTTCGAATGTCAGCCTGGGTGATCCGAGCATTACACGGGAACAAGTGGAGCAGGCTCTGCGCGACGTAGGGGCTGATCGGCTGCTCGCTCATCTTCCGCAAGGCTTCGATGAGCCAGTACTGGAGAAAGGCAGCACACTCTCCGCCGGACAACGACAGTTAATCTCTTTTGCCCGGGCTCTTGCGTTCAATCCGGCCATACTGATTCTCGATGAAGCCACCGCTAACATTGATACGGAGACGGAAGCCTTAATCCAGGAAGCCCTGGAGGTCCTGAAGCGAGGGCGCACGACCTTTATCATCGCCCACCGCTTATCCACGATCCGCAGCGCCGATCAGATTCTGGTCCTTCACCGCGGCGAAATTGTGGAACAGGGTTCCCATGACGAGCTGATGGCCCTGGGCGGAAGATACTTTAAAATGTATCAACTCCAGCAAGGCAGCACGGCTCCGATTGCAGAGAGTAAGGAGACGGTACTTGCCTCCAACAGTAAAATGGCTGGTGGTCATGTATAAACCAAGTTAGAAGAGTTTTTTCTTGCGAAATCAGGAAGACCCAGGCTTCGAAGTTTATACCTACAGATATCAATAAAAGAAGGCTGTCCCCTGTCGAATGTTACATTCGCTTGGGAACAGCCTTCTTTATTGCATTGTATGCTGGCGGTACATTACAAGAATTACTTTGCCGGATGATCAAGAGTAGCTTCTGCTTTGACCGTGATTTTGGTGTACTTGGAAGGCACGAGCACGTCATCTGAAGATTTGGAGATGACTTGCGGGTACATTTTGTCCGGATCGGGTTGAAGAACTTTGTAGTAGATCACGGCTTCGGTATCGCCAACATAGTCGACCGACGTAATTTTAATGCCATACCCCGGATTCGGTAGATCTTCCTTGGTTACCGTGACTTTATTCTGCGCATCATCCACCTTAACGACGCTTGTACTTACATCCGGTTCAGATTGTCCCGGCTTCTCGGGTATCATGTTCTTCTGATGCTCCTCAATAAATTGAATGGAATTGTACGCAAGCTCTGCCGCTTCAATACGGGTTAAACTCTTGGCGGGATGGAACTTGGCGTTGGCGTCGAGCTCAGCGATCTTGGTTAACAGCAGGAACTGCACCGCTCCCCGGCTCTCCTCTTTCATCAAATCCTCGTCGGCCACATGCAGATACATCATGACCACGGGATAATTCCCGGTCTTCTGAATCGCTTCCGAGAGCAATGTCGCGAACCCTTCTCGGGTTATCGGTTCATTCCATTTCATGTCTGCGGATACGGACAATCCGTTCTGAGCCGCTATATTCACAGCATCCGCGAACCAGGCATCCTTCGGCACACTGTCAAACGAACGGCCCGTATAGTTCGGTTGTACCTTCAGGTCGGCGACATTCACAATCATCTGCACCGCTTGGGCGGTCGTTATTGTTTTGGCCGGAGCGAATTTATCGGCACTAATCCCTTGGATAATTCCTTTCGCTTGCAGCTCCTTCATCATTTGTAGTGGCTGCTCCTCTTGAATATCGTTGAAAGCAGAGGCGGCGCCGGCACCGAGCAATGACGAAGTGACAAGCATTGCAGTTAACAATTTCGTAGTTTTTTTCATAATTACACCTCCTAATCTATCTGACGCAGAGGTGCTGGAATATGTTTCATCTCAGCCCTAATTTCTTTTATACGCTTTTTTCGCTGTCCAGGCCAAGCTTCACATACATTTCGCGAGAATAGCCCTGCAGCTTTTGCTCTAACGCTTGAGCCTGGTCCTTAAATGCGGTCAGCTCCCGAATCATTCGGGAACGGCCAGCCGGACTGAACGTCTCATGAATCCGTTCTTTGAAATAATCATGAACGATGTAGTTACGCTGCTTCCAGACTTCTTTTAATTGAAGTGTTTCTTCTTCGGAGAATGGAAAGTAATGCTGGATCTCGTGTACCAGTTGGCCCAGAGAGCTGCTTAATTTCCGATGATATAGTTGGGTGAAATCTTCTTCTGAAGGCACATTCCCTTGGGAAAGCTTGATCAGCATCAACAGATTCGCGAGCTGCTGCTCAAGCGCCTGTGAATAATACACCGCTAATCCGAAATAGGCAAACAGCTCTTTGGAGTGGTCACTATCCATCAGTCGAGATTGTTTCATGGTATCCTCCTCTAGTATTGGCTGTCTTTACCGTTTCTATTTGTGTATATCCCTATGGTAAAGGAAGATTCCTCCTACTTCAACCTACTTTTCGGATTATGGTTGCCGCATCCTTACGACAGGCCGTCCATAGATAAACCGCCAGCAAAATAAAGCTGTATATGAACGTGTACGCAATCGTCATGAATAACACGAACTGGGAACGCTCGTCAGCATGAATGAACATGTCAATCATAACAGAGACAGGTGGCAGAACATAAGGAATCAATCTCAAATCAGCAAGATCATCCTGAACGATAGATTGCCCGGCTAAGGAAATAACGATAACGATTAACAGCCATCCTGCCGCTCTTCCCTGATTCTCCATAAAGCCAAACTGAAAAAATACGGACAGAGAAATCCCAAGCAAGGACAATGCCACATGTCCCAGATAACCCAATGCAAACTGGGATAATGTAATCGGCTTATCAAACATTCCAAATACGATTGGATAAAGGACGGCAAATAAACTGAACAGGATAGATAGAAGCGTTACGGTTACATATTGGGCGGCATAATATCGTATGGCCTTCCCGCTGTGAACGATCAGGAGCATCGTTTGACGCCCTTGATCATGATTGAGAAAGTTCAAACCTAGCCAAGCTGAGCCAACAAACAGAAATGCAGCCGTTACGGCATAACTGTCCATGATCGGATTGGGCCGGTAGGAGTATATAAACACCACCGATATCAACATGAAGGCAATCGGAGCGAAATATCGATAGGATCTCGTGTAACTAGCAAGCATGTAACGAATCAATGACCACATTATGCTCCCTCCCCTTCATTTGATTGACCAGAGGTTGGGTACACTTGCTTTGCCATCTCTCCGCTCCAGGGTTCCAGCCGTATCAGCGAACCACCTGACTGTAAAATATCCAGCAGCATATTATCCGCGACTTGCCGCGACACGACCATCGATGCAGGGTTACCTCTCGAAATCCAATAGTGAAACCCTGAACGGCGTTCCAGTTCCAGCATTTTGTCCTGAGAAACACGCGTGAATTCCAGCTTCATCCGTCCCATCTCCGAACCGGCTTCCAGCGTTCCGTCCCGTTCGATCCGCCCCTGGCGGAGCTGCGTTACCCGGTCGGCCAGCGAAGCAATAAGCAGCGGCTCGTGAACGGACATGACAATGGCTGTCCCTTGTCTTTTGATTTCACTTAGAATGCCAATCATCTCCATTTGAGAAGCCTCGTCCAGTCCCGACAGAGGCTCATCCAGAACCAATAGATCGGGCTGACGAAGCAGGGCCTGCATGATGTTGACTTTTTGCAGCATCCCCTTGGAGCATAGGGTCATCTTCATGTCCTGCAGCTGAAACACATTCAGCATCGCACCAATTCGGTTCTCGGCTTCTTGCTTGTTCATACCCTGAATGGCGGCCATATGGCGCAAGTATTCAGAAGGACGAAATCGAAGCGCAGGGAATCGCTCCGGAACATATCCGACGCGAAGGGAGGTTTCATACTCGACCCGGGACCCTCCCGATGGATTAGCAAGTCCGGCTATTACATGTAGTAGGGTGCTCTTTCCAGCGCCGTTGCTTCCTGTAATAGCAACACACTCGGCTCGGGAAATGCACCAGGTAATGTTATGTAAGATTGCAAATTTACCGAAACGCTTGTGTACTCCGTTCAATTCCAGCAGCTCTTGCAAACATTTCAACTCCTGTTCACTTAATCTGGTGTTGTATGTATTGTAGAGCTATTTTACCTGAAAGCACAACACTTCAAGCTCTGTGAACAAAGGTACCGTTATCTCACATGACATGAAAATCCAGCGATTATTCCGGCCACGAGGCCATTATCAAAAAGCATCGGAGGTCACGGGCAGGAAGATAAAATAAGCAAAGGCGGCCTAATGGCCGCCTTGTTAATCATTCTTTCTTAACGTTTACCTTGGTCATAACCCTTTTCTGATTAACCCAACAATATTTACGTCGCTAATTATTTTTCTTATTCTTCAGATCATCGATATTCTGATCGCCTTCATCCTTGATATCGTCATAAACCTGATTTCCACTTTTCGAAACAGCGTCATATAATCGCTTTCCGGTATCACGAGCGTATTTCCACGCGAAACTTTTGCGTTCATTGATTATTTTGACAAGCTCGCTTCTAGGGAAGTCCTGTTCCTTTTTAGTTTCCAGATATTTAAGAGCTTCCAGAAGATGTGCATTTTCTTTGTTCACTAAGCGTTGCATCTCCTCCTGTGCATTGTTGATAGCTCCCTGCTTTTGTTCTTTTTGTATATTGGCCTCCCCTTCCCCTTTCTCTTTCCACCTCGTCCACTCGCCTTGTAATTCTTCCCTCCTTAATCTAATTGTTGTTATAAGGACCCGGATCTCCTGTGTCTTTCCAAAATCATACACGACAATCAAGTAATTAACACCTAATAATGGATAATCAAATAAATATTAGACTTTCTTCCCATAACCATGGGACCATGAAGAGGACCCACCAGCACATACCGTGATCCTTCTTAATAAATGCCGGATAGCCCGGTACAGTCCGCAATGCCTAGACTTTGGTAAGGATGAATATACTTCGGCAGCAAAAATAGATTAAAAAAGCAAAAACAGCCCGTTTATCGTTGGATAAACGGGCTGTTTTTGCTCCCCTGCTAAACTCACGGATTTGCCTTGCCAAAATCAATACTTGAGCATAGCCAAGAACATTCAGGAATTTATTAAACCTTATTTAATATTAATAAAGGTGAAGAAGTCCTTTTCCCTCTAATCGCTCACTTCATTCAGATATTTTTCAAACATAATCGTACCTGCACCAATGATGCCCGCATGTTCTCCAAGCTCTGAGGGCTGCAGCACCATCTGATTATGGAAGCTGGACGAGCTTCTGTTAAAGGATGTTTCATTAACATGATTGTAGAAATCCGGGTAACGATTAGCCAGTACTCCGCCAAGGATGATAGTTTCCGGTGTAAGCACATTTATCATATTGGCCAGGGATATACCGACATAACATGCCGATTCATGCAGGATATTGGCAGCTAGTGGATCTCCAGCCAGCCCGGCATGGATTACATCGACTACATCCAGATTCTGATTCTCACCATTTAGATAAGAACAAAGAGAACTTTCAGTCCCACGTCCTATCTCCTCACACACTCTACGGACGATGGCAATCCCCGACGCCATTGCTTCAAGGCAGCCGTCATTACCGCAAGTGCAGCGCGGACCGTTGATATCTATCGTACAATGCCCAATCTCACCAGCTCCAAAGGGGAAACCCTGATATATTTTCTGGTTGATGATCAGGCCGCTCCCAATCCCGATATCCGCATCCACGTACACTAGATTGTTGAAATGGCGACCGTTTCCATACCATAGCTCACCGAGTGCCATTACGTTAGCGTCCTTCTCTACATGGGTTGGGAGCTCCGTATTCTCCTCGATTAGTTCCTTTAAACGTACTTGATACAGACCGGGTAAGTTGGGCGGAGACAGAATTTTGCCTTGAAACGGATCAAGCGGTCCGGGAGCCCCTACGCCGATGCCGATAATTTCGGACTCCAAGCCTGACTTGTCCAGTACAGCTTGTATCGTGGATATAATAATATTCACTACACTGCCGCGATTAGCGCTATCTTCAAAGGAGCAATGTTTCGTGAACAACATGTCTCCCTGCAAATTAATGACCGCTGCCCGCACGGAGGCTGCGCTAATATGGACGCCGACCGAATACTTATCGGCGGGATTCAACGAGATGAGCTTGGGCTTCCTGCCACGGCTGGAGTCATCATATAACCCGGCTTCAATGATCAATCGCTCCTTCATCAGCTCTTCCACCAGATTGTTAACCGCCGTAAACGTCAAGTCCATCTTGGCTGCGATTTCCGCTTTCGTTAAACTGCCATAATCGCGAAGCAGCCCGATAATGCCGATACGATTCATATTTCGGACATACCGATTGTTTTTTCCAACTGAATTATTCATGTTACAACCTCATTCTTTACCATTCATTATACTTACCTTCCTCGCACATCTATCATAGGGGAAAATACGAAGTTAGTAAAATTCCTCCAGTTGATCTCGTGGAGAAAAGTCAGTTCACCGAACCTGAAGACACTCAACTTACAACTAAAAAGCCTAATTTCCCGCTTCGGAAATCAGGCTTTGTTATATCGTACTACGATAGTTAACTTACATGTGCTTTAGCATTTCGCGGCATGCGTCGGCACATTTCCGGCACGCGTCGGCACATTGTTTGCAGTGCTCGTGATCATGCTTCCCGCATTCTTCCGCACAAGCCAGGCATGCCTTGATGCATAGTTCGCAAATTTCCTTAACGTAAGGACTTTTCCGTGACATGGCTTGAGCCGCAAACGCGCATATGTCGGCACACTCTCTGTCGAGCGTTATACAATCGCGAAGCATGGCCAGTTCGTATTCTTTCAGACAGGATACATAGCATACATTGCAAGCGTTCATACATTGGAGACATGCTTCAATACATTCTTTATATTTGAGTTCATTTAACATTGGGTAGATCCTCCTTGTAGTTATTACGCTATGCCTTTGTATTAAACTTTGAACTGCCCCCTGAATCAAACATGGGCCAGAAAGACCCCAGTACAATTGCCCAAAAATGATCAGGCAAGTCTGTGACTTATGCCCGACTTATCTTCCCTTCCAGCATTTCAAGCTGCTCTCGCAGCAGCGACTTCTGGAAGTGCTCCCCGATAAATACCACCACATCCGGTACTTGACCCTGAGGCGTAATTTTCATAAAATCGGATTCCCGGAAGGCGTACTGAAATAGAAACCGGCTGTTGGTATCATTGAAGGTGAGGATGCCTTTAGCCCGGTACACATCCCTTGGCAGCCCAGCTATGAATCGCTCGAATTCCACACTGTTTACCGCATGGCTGAAATAGTAGGTGTAGGACATCACATGATCATGAGAATCGTGAGCATGACCATGGTCGTGGTTGTCGGCATGGTCACGATTGCGCACATGTTCATGGCTGTTGGTGTGCTCTTGCTTGTATGTATATTCATGGACATCCCTATCCTCTCGACCATGTACATGCGAATGCTCATTCTGTCCATGTGAACCGCCCTGCAGCAGATCTTCAAAATTCAAGTCGCAGCGTACCGCAGGGATAATCGGAGCATACGGGTTCCAACGCTCAACCAGCTGCTCAATCGTCTCTTTGTCCTGATCGTTCACCAGGTCTATCTTATTGAGGACGAGCGCCGAGGCGGCGCGAATCTGCTCCTGCATCAAACGATAGGTCTTCCCCTTCTGCTCCATATTCAAATGCAGCAGATGCGCGGCATCCACGACAGTGATCAGCTTTTTCACATCGATTCTCATGTATAAAGAAGCTTCTGCTGCTGCGTCCAGGATTTCCATCGGATTGGCGATCCCCGTCGCTTCAATGACGATGACATCCGGCTGTTCCCGCTGGATCAGCATCGCAATTTCAGATGATAAATCGGATCGAATGGTACAACAAATACAGCCACTTAGCATCTCTGCCGTTGGTACCTCTTCACCGGCGACAAGCCCTTCAATGTTGACCTCGCCGATTTCGTTCATGACAATGGCCGGCCGCAAACCCTGCTGCTTGAAGCAGGTAATGAGACGGCTAAGCAATGTCGTTTTTCCACTGCCAAGAAAACCTGATAAAATATAAATGGGTGTTACATGCTCCACGTTCCATACTCCTTTGCGTGCATCATGATTATGCTAGCGAGTGTACTACATTTCATCCGACTACTGCAAGTTCACCACCATTAACTACTACAGGAGATGTCATTTCTATGAATTCAACGCAAGAGCATAAACAGCAATCCCCCGCTTCCGTGAACTGTAAGGTGATTACGGTCTCGGACACGCGGACCAAGGACACGGACAAGAGCGGTAAACTGATGATCGGCTTGCTTGAAGAAGCCGGGCATGCCGTTATATCTTACAGCATTGTCCAAGACGACTATGAAATAATCCGTGAAACGATCTATTCTGCGGTCAGCAATTCGGAGATTGATGTCGTCCTATTAACCGGCGGTACAGGCATATCGAGCCGGGATACCACCTATGAAGCCGTATCTTCACTGCTAGATAAGGAACTCCCCGGATTCGGCGAGATCTTCCGCTTCCTAAGCTTTACGGAGGATATTGGGTCTGCGGCCATTTTGAGCCGTGCGATCGGCGGCACGTTAAGCCACACGGCTGTCTTCTCGATGCCAGGTTCGACCGGAGCTGTCAAGCTTGCGATGAACCGGATTTTATTGCCTGAGCTGCGGCACATCAAATATGAGCTGGATAAACACAAATCATAATAACAGCGAATTTAACATGCTAAAGAGGGTGTCCCAAAAGTTCTTAAATCTGGCGGGATGCCCCCTTTTTCTGTTAGGAGACGCTCCATGTACGAATCGTTCCTCCCATCGCTGATATGAACGAGACCTGTCAAATAGCAGTTTGTAACTCCCTTGTTTTTCCCAATCCCCCTTTATACAAGAGAGGGTGTAAAAACTGAACTAGAAGGCAAAAGCTATCAACGGTGAGCAGTCTGATATCCGCGGGTTTTGTATACCGCATGTTTTCTCTCCGTCTGCAGAGAGTGCACCACGAACTGTTGTCGTGCGTCGTTTCCTTTGGAGGGATGGCACATAGCGATGGACGTGGATTCTCTCTTACGGCTTTTCCCTTTGCCTTCTAACTCAGTTTTTCATCTTCCACCTGTTTTTGGGGGAACGGGATCACCTTGAATACAATACGACTAGATTCCAATAGGAATGGTGATCACCTATTTATCTCTTTCTCTTCAAGTTCTCGGGCAATCGACCAAATAAATCCACTTAGTTCACGCGCCACGGCCACAACTGCTTTGCCACTAGGCTTACCCTTTGACAGCATTTTCGTGTATTTTCGATGTAGTCGATGCTGTGCCTTCCAGGATATGGCCTGAATTTCAGGAGATTTTCCTTGTTGACGTTTCTTTAACTCTCCTTGTAGCGCAGGTTTATAGCGGTAACTCCAAGCGGATTCGACCAATAAACGACGAAGGTGGGTATTCCCCGATTTCGTAATGTTTCCCTGCCATCGGCTTTGGCCACTTGAGTATTCCCTCGGCACCAAACCTGTGTACCCCATGAAAGCCTTCGCATTACCAAACCGGGTAAATGAACACACTTCCGCTACGATTCCTGTTGCTGTCGTTTCAGCTACTCCACGTAAGGTTTGAAGGGCTTGTATTAAGGGGGCGTGGTGCCCTTCCGTGGCTTCTTCGTGAATGGCTGCTTCCATACGCTTCAGACGTTCTTCATTTTCATCCATCTGATGCAGCATTTCCTGCAGAACCAAACGTTGAGAAGCGGACTCGAATGGAATACGTCCTAACCATAACCGGTATTTAGCCGTCCAGCGGCGAAGTGGCTCTTTAGGTGCAATCTGATGACGAAGGAGAAACTTCCCGATCCGCTGCCGGATTCGAGCTCGATCTTCCTTAACATCTTCACGCATTCGTACCAAATCACGAAGCGCTTCTTCCTCTGGAGTAGGTACATGCACACGTGTTAATTCACCTGCTCGAAGTAATTGTGCCAGACGCATCGAATCCCTACGATCCGTTTTTACCCGTTCTCCTGGACGACTAGGCATAAGTGATGGGGCGATAACAATGCAGTCATATCCATGTGCAGTTAGCAAACGAACTAAAGGATATCCTGTTGGACCTGCCTCGTAACAAACGCTTAATTCATTGGGTTGGCCTAACTTCCTCAATACTTTCAAGATGTGATACTCGGTATGAGGAATCGTGCCCAAATACCGAGCGCCTTCTCTTCCTGGATCAGCTACAGATACAGCAATATTTTCCTTCGACACGTCTAAGCCTACGTATTTTATGGTATCCTTCATAGTACAGACTCTCCTTTGCAATTTAGCTCTGATTTTGGTTTTGGTTTAGCTTCTACTACACCATTATTCCCAAAATTAACCTAAGATGTTGCAATTACGGGGAGTCTGTCTCGTTCATGATAACTGTTGCCCCCAAATTTCTTGGAACGGTTCTAAGCAAGGATGAAATTCGGGGACAAAGGCGACCGCTCTCGCTTGTCCGGAATCGTTTCGTCCTCTCCGCTAAGTTGTGCAGATCCCCTACATTAGACATACGAAAAGAAACTGGACTTGGAGGACGACATTCCACCTCATCATCTTGTTTGCATCATTCATGAAGCGGTCAACCGCTTGGATGACCGCATCTTTCGGTCGCCTATCCCGGTGGCGGGCGAGACAGCTACCATCCCAAGATGCTCACCAAAGTCATCATTTACGCCTACACACAGCGAATCTATTTCTCTCGTCAGATCGCCAAACTGGAACACTATTATTTGTATTTCTGCTTCGAGGACTGACGAAAGTGAGCCTATGTCGGATGGCTTTCGCTTGCCCATAATCTACTCAAGCAAGCGACAAAGACCGAAAAGGAAGAAATGGCGGTGCAAGGATAACATCCTGAGCACCGCCATTTCTTCATTTAACACATTTTTTATCTGACGAACCGCCCGTCAAGTGAGCAAACCTACTTATGGACAGCTACTTCTCTCCACTCTAACTGCTGGCGCGTTGTTGATGTTTGGCAAGCAGGGAGGGCGCTATTTTTTTGACCTGGTCATAATAGTTATCCGTTTTGTCGCCCGTCGACGTATATACGATGGACGTTTCCTTGTCGCTCATGATCAGGTTATGCCCGCCGGCCGCATTGGCATCCCCTTCTGTAACGCCGTATATCTCCTTGATTCCTTTTTCCCTGGCCGCTTGATCCTGATAGACATACACGGTAATAAACTGGCTTGCATCATAATTGATCCGGTATTGATACGTGATGTTGCCTACGTTGTCCTCCGCATAGGTTTCATTGGTCAGCGGCATACCCACCTGATTGAATGAGGCCTGGAGATCCTCAAGGAATTTTCCATTCAAACCCCGTCCCGATATCCGGGCCTCCCTGGAACCTTCCTCGTAAGCCCTCATGTTATATAAGCGCGCCTCGTCCCTGGCCACCTGCCTGGAACAACCGACCGATATGGCAAGAATGGAACAAAGCAATAAAGCGGTAACGATTCTGCGGTAATTCATGTTCACTCACCCTTCCTTAGGTGTCAGAGGTTGCCTTCCCTTAGCATGCCTGAGGATGAGGAACATTATGCGTATGAGAAATCAAGGTAATATTATAGAGCGATGACGCTTCTTCCAACCGCCCTGCCCTGCAGAATGGTGTTCAGCACTTCAGGCAGATCGTGTAGACCGTATTCTGTAATTCCTTCTTGAAGAACAGATGCCGGCTTCCATTCATCGGCCAGCTTCGACCATACCAATCGGCGGAAGGCCATAGGACAATACACCGAATCGATTCCGAGAAGATTGATCCCCCTAAGGATAAACGGAAACACCGTCGAATCAAAAGCACCGCCGCCCGTCATGCCGGAAACGGCGACGCTCCCGCCGTATTTCACGCCTTTCAGCAGTGAACCCAATTGGTTTCCACCGACCGGATCCACCACCGCTGCCCATCGCTCGGCAGAGATGGCCCCCTTGGAGGATGCCGCAGCCTCTTCCCTGGATATCACTTCATGGGCTCCCAGCTTTAAGAGCCAGTCCCTCTGACTTGATTTGCCTGTGGATGCCGTTACGCTATAGCCTAATTGACTGAGGATGGAGACCGCGAAGCTGCCCACGCCCCCTGTTGCCCCCGTAACTAGAACAGCCCCCTGTTCCTGTCGCAGTCCATTCCGTATCAAGGCCTCTATCGATAATGCAGCCGTAAAACCTGCGGTTCCGATAGCCATCGCATCACGCGGGGACAAACCCTGCGGCAACGGGACGAGCCATTCGCCCTTAACCCGTGCGTACTGGCTGAACCCACCTTCATGAGATACCCCTAATTCATAACCGGTACAGAGAACGCCATCGCCTTCCTTGTAATCAGCATGAGCGGAATGCACAACCGTCCCTGCCAGATCAATACCCGGAATGAACGGGTACCGGCGGACAATTTTCCCCTCCGGTATGCTGGCTAGACCGTCTTTATAGTTGACCCCGCTGTATAATACCCGCACAATAACGTCACCTTCGGGCAGCTGCTTCAAACTCATGTTCTCCACACTGCCGCGAACCCCTTGCTCATCTTGACGCAGCACGTAGGCCTGAAATTCGGTTTCGTTGTCCACATATATCACTCCTTGGGTTAGTTTAGGTGCTGTAAAGCAATTTGGATCTGCACTATGAATATGTCGAAGCTTCATCCGTACACTCGGAATATGGCGACTTATGCGCTTTCTCGAGAAATGATCCAGTATCGTCCTTTATAATCAGAATTATGTTATTATGGAAAAAGAATACTTTCATAAATAAATTATCAGCAGGAGTTGAAATCCACGTTATGACTCATTTTGATCATGGATCTAAACGTAGATCCTACCGCTTCTCGTTCTTGCTCACTCTGGTGACACTACTTCTGTTACCGGTCATCTATAAACCGATCAGCCAGGTTTTTGGATTCCTTGGTATACATACACAATCAGGGGGCATTGCCGGCTCGTTTCTCGTGTTCTTCCTGAGCTTGGGGCTCATTCTAACACTGTATCGGCTAATCTTCAGAGTATTCCCCATCATTACCCGGCCTGGTCTCAAAGTATACGTATTAATCGGTCTACTCTTCCTATTGTTTACCGGGATCTACGAATACAGGAGCACACACCGCACAGTTGAAGCGGCCGTGTTCAATGGGGAGCATGCTTTTCTTGAGGCATCTTTTAGGGTTGATCATGCTGAAATCATAAAACCAGAATCATCGCCGAACAAGGCGTATGCTTTCTTGGTTACACCTGGAACAGGATTGCATTTATCAACCTATACCAAGGGATGGTTCGGATGGAACACTTCATTTGCAACAATATTGTACCCTCCTGCTGAAGATTCCTCTTCTCCCTCCGTATTCTCGAAGACAGACAAGTATTCATCACTCGTCCTTGGCATATATAGAAGCCAGGAACCCTTTCAGGTCCAAGTAAATGGTCAGCCGGTCCATACCATACCTTATCAGCAACTCAAGCCAGATGTCAGTGAAGATTTGTACATGTGGTATTACGAACGCCAGCCCGACATGCTAGAGAACAAGGACAAGGTTCATCTCACCGCGCGTGACGTCAACGGAAGTATAGTGGATCGACTTGACCTATAGCCGAGTACAAAAAGACGCCCCTTCTCCTGCCAAGCGGCAAGATTGGGAAAGCGTCTTTTTCATTGCTGTATTTTATAACCTACTCTTCATGCTGTTCCATGAACTCGGCCATCATCCGATGTTTCACTTCCCAGACCTCTTCACTCAGATTAACGCGGTATATTTCCGGATTAAGCTTCCGCAGATACTCCGGCCAGAACTGATCCAGCTGAGCATCATGATAGCTGCGAATCTCTTCAAGCTTCGGCAGCTCATACACCAGTTCGCCATTCAGGAACACCGGTTCAAGCATGGACACCGCTTCAAAATTCTTTACATTCTTGCGCATGTAAGGATGCAGCGGATTAAACAGCTTTAATTTCCCGTTTTCCGGCGGCATCTCTTCTTCCGGGAAGCAGATGTAATCGGCTATCGCTTTGCCACTTCCCTTGGATATGATGCGGTATACTTCTTTTTTGCCTGGTGTGGATACTTTTTCGGGGTTGCCCGAGATTTTGAGAGTCGGCACCATCTTGCCGTCAACTTCCCGCTCCACGAGCTTATAGACGCCTCCAAGCGCAGGCTGGTCCGCTGCCGTGATCAATTGGGTACCAACGCCCCAAGTATCCACTTTAGCTCCCTGTGCCTTGAGATCCAGAATCGTTCCTTCATCCAGATCATTGGACGCCACAATGCCAACATAATGAAGACCAGCCTCATCCAGCATCTTCCGTGCCTGAATCGACAGATAGGCCAAATCCCCGCTGTCCAGACGAATAGCATTCATCCGCTTCCCTTGAGCCTCCAGCTTCTTCGCTGTTACAATGGCATGGGGAATCCCGCTCTTTAACGTATCAAAGGTATCCACCAGCAGCGTCACTTGATCCGGCATCACCTCGGCAAATATATCAAAGGCCTCCTGCTCACTCCGGAAGGTCTGCACCCAGGAATGTGCATGCGTACCTTTCGTCGGGATTCCGAACTTCTCGCCAGCCAGCATATTCGATGTGGCATGGAAACCGGCCAGATACGCAGCACGCGCGCCCCAAACCGCCGCATCCGCTTCCTGTGCACGTCTTGTGCCAAACTCCAGCAAGGTATCGCCGCTGGCAACCTGACGGATACGGGACGCCTTGGTGGCGATCAAGGTTTGAAAGTTCATGAAGTTCAAGAGTGCCGTTTCAACCAGCTGTGTTTCAAAAATGGTCCCTTCAACTCGAATGAGCGGCTCATTCGGGAATACCAGCGCCCCCTCTTTCATGGAATGAATATTCCCTTGAAAACGGAACCGGCGAAGCTCCTCCAGAAATTCAGGTTTATACTTCTCTTCCTGTTTGGCCAAATACGCGATATCATCCTCCGTGAAACGCAAGGATTCAATATAATGTACAATCCGTTCAAGACCGGCAAAAACCGCGTATCCGTTACCGAATGGCAGCTTGCGGAAATACGCCTCAAACACCGCACGCGTACGATGAGAGCCATTAATCCAGTGAGCGTACATCATGTTGATCTGGTATTTGTCCGTATGTAGTGCTAATCCTGCTGTCAGCATCACGATCATCCTCCACTGTTACCCGGTTCAACTAGGCTTCCGGGTGGTTCAAGCTGTCTATTGATTAAGAAGTTCCTTACTTCGCACGACCGATGCCCCGAGACTGCCTTGAAAGTGACTTAAAGCCCACTTGTGTCCCTCCGGATTAAAGCTCGCGACGGCATCTTCATAAATCGTAATCCGGTATCCGTAATTATAAGCATCCACTGCAGTATGCAGAACGCAAATATCGGTGCATACTCCGACGAGATCGACTTCGGTAATCCCGCGTTCCCGCAGCTTCTGGTTCAGATCCGTACCGCAAAATGCGCTGTATCTCGTTTTGTCCATCCAATAAATGGCGTCCTTGCGTTCCTCATATACCTGCTGAAGTTCACCGTACAATTCCCGCCCCCGGGTTCCCCGAATGTTATGCGGAGGAAACAGCTTGGTTTCGGGATGATAAGCATCATTGTGCTCATGCAGGTCCACGGCCATTACAACAAAATCACCACGATCACTGTATGACTTGGTTAGCTCCGCGATTGTGTTCTGAATGTTGATGGCGGGTTCGCCTACAGGCAGATTGCCATCCACGAAATCATTCGTGAAATCTATCACGATCAAGGCTTTCATCTGACACACACTCCTCTTCAACATGATTAATGTGATCGATAAAATAACAGCGGGTGAATCCATTCCATTCCTACGTATAAATCGATAGCAGTGGTGCATGATCCGTAAAACGATACAATTGGGCCGGCCGTTGGGAATATTGATTGGAATTTAGCGGCTTGCCGTTCTCATCACGGGCTTCTTCCAGTATCCCCTGCCTGCTGCGGGTCGATGTGATTTTGCGGATGAAATTGGGCTCGTTGAACTCGGGCACGACGGTCTGAATGACCTGGTACAACTCACTCAGTGTAAAATGCTCCGGTAAAAACTGCCGTGCAATTGTCGTTTGCAGCATTTGCTGCTGAATCTTGCGGTACGCATCCATAATGATATCCCTGTGGTCAAAAGCAAGCTCCAGCTCCTCCAGAGCTTCCGCTACAGTAAACAGACCCACCTCTTCCGCATCATCGGCAGCCTGGCGGTGCTCCAGCATCCATTCTTCTACCAACGCATAGAATGCATGGCTGATGATCCAGCCCCTTGGATCCCGTCCCGGTGCGCTGTACACGCCCAAGTACTCCAAGTGACCGCCGTCCACCCCGGTCTCTTCTTTCAGTTCCCGTTTGGCGGCATCGTAAATAGACTCACTCTCACGGCAAAATCCACCGGGGAGTGCCCACATCCCCGCACATGGCCATGATCTGCGCCTGATCAGCATCACCTTAAGCTCACGTATGGGCAATGTCTTGGTGAAGGTTTTCCGTTCCCGCTTCGTCAAGGTAAACATCACGATATCGGCGGGTACACCATCCGGTGTTCTGTATTTCTTGGCACTGCTCTTTGGCGCCTGTTCGCGATCCGTCATTTCCATCACCATAACTATTATTTTGATAATTTCATTATGACATATTTAAAGATGATGTCAAGGATTTCCTGACCTTATCCTCTTTATAAGTGTACTATGCCCTATTCATTCTCATTCTGTGCATAATGCAGCAAGAATAGAAAAGGTGCGGAACCATTCCGCACCTCGTTTCATCTATCCGCAGCTGCTTGGCGGCGTATCTTTTCCTGTTTCCACATTCACTTTTTCCGAAACGGTATCATGAATCACGGACACAACCAGCTGAAGAAGATAATTAATATCGCTTTGACTTTGCTGGAATTCCATCACGAGCGGAATACCGTCAATTTCCTCTTGCAGTTCCTCGATCTCCCGTTCGATTTTGGCAACCATATCCTTGTTCTGGAACGATTCAAAGGCTACGATTTCTTTTTGCTTTTTCTTAATGGTTTTAATCAGGTTTTGAACCCGTTCGTGGTTCTGGATCTTCTCTTCGGCCTGCTTAAACATCTGAACTTCTTCACTGGTGGATATTAATTCAGCCAGCTCGCCGGCTTTTGCTAAAATATCGTCACGTATAATCAATTCACGCGTGTTGTAAGTTGACATACCGTATGTGTTCGTACGAACATGATCATGTGCCAAGGTTCATCGCTCCAATTCTTCATCATCTATATGGGAATATGCAGCACCAGCCGCATTCTGCTCGCAGCCCAATGCTGCATTTGAATGCTGTGCTTCTCTATTATACCGCATCCGAGGCAGGAATCGTGTTCGGGATCATATCCCCTTTGATATACCAGGTCTTCGTATCCGTAATTCGTACATTCACGAAGCTGCCTATGAGATTCGCTGAGCCTTCGAAATGAACCAGCTTATTCGTGCGTGTGCGTCCCGACAGCATGGAATCATTGTTCTTGCTGACACCTTCTACAAGGACCTCCACCGTAGCGCCAAGCAGCCTATCATTGCTCTGGCGGCTGTACTCACTAATGGCTGCATTCAAACGTTGAAGCCGCTCGCTCTTGACCTCCATCGGTACATTATCCTCCATCACTGCAGCCGGTGTTCCTTGGCGAGGAGAATAGATGAACGTATAAGCAGCATCATAACCTACTTCTCGCACAAGAGACAGCGTCTCCTCAAACTGCTCATCGGTCTCACCAGGGAACCCGACAATAATGTCGGTGGTAAACGCTACATTGGGAATTGCCTTCTTAATTTTATGGGCCAGTTCCAAATACATCTCGCGTGTATATTTGCGGCTCATTTTTTTGAGCACTTCGGAGCTGCCCGACTGTACCGGCAGATGAATATGCTCGACCAGGTTGCCACCCTTCGCCAGCACTTCGATCAGATGATCGTCGAAATCCCTTGGATGGGATGTCGTGAAGCGAATACGTGGGATATCGATCTTGTGAATATCATCCATCAGATCGCCGAAACGGTACTCGATATCTTCAAAATCCTTGCCGTAGGCGTTCACGTTCTGACCGAGCAGCGTAATTTCCTTATACCCTTGCCGGGCCAATTCACGAACCTCAGCAATGACATCCTCCGGACGCCGGCTGCGTTCCTTGCCGCGGGTGTATGGAACGATACAATATGTACAGAATTTATCACAGCCGTACATAATGTTGACCCAGCCGCGGAGACCTTCTCTCTTCTTCGGAAGATTCTCAACAATGTCGCCCTCCTTGGACCACACTTCAACCACCATTTCCTTGCTGAAGAGCGCTTCCTGAATAAGGTGAGGCAGACGATGTACGTTGTGCGTACCAAAGATCAAGTCCACGAAGCCATGCTTCTGGAGAATTCGATTAACAACCGATTCTTCCTGCGACATACAGCCGCAAACCCCAAGCAGCATATCCGGCTTTTCGATCTTCAAATGCTTCAGGTGGCCGAGTTCGCCAAACACTTTGTCCTCCGCATTTTCACGAATGGCACATGTATTGAGCAAAATGATGTCCGCCTGCTTCCGATCCTCGGTTGCCTGGTAGCCCATCTGCTCCAGCAATCCCTTAATCGTCTCGGAATCATGCTCATTCATCTGACATCCGAACGTATACACAATATAATGCTTGCCAGCTCCGATGCTTCGGAACTCTTCCGGCAGCTCGGTATCATACAATACTTCGACACTCTGCTTGCCGCGCTGTTTTTCCTGTCTATGATTAGGCTCCGAAAGGATGTTGATTTCCCGGCCATTGATGCGAATTCTCTTCCCGTGTTCATCTTCCGAGAGAACTTTGGCTCCTGAAAAATCAAAATACTTGGAGTAGTCCTTACTTTCTTTGGACATGCTTGGTCACTCCTTAGATCCGCAAAATCTTTGGTTTACATGACAAAATATCTTAAATAGGCACTGTTTTAAATTATATCATGATCTTATTGCCTAAGCTACCACCCTGGCGTTATTGAGGCTAAACCTTAACAGATGAACTTTTTCCTTCAAATTGGCTTCCAGAAACATTAAACCCTTGGGAAATTTCAAAAAAGAGCCTGAAATCGAAGTGAATCGACTCAGGCTCTTCCAGCTGTGATCGCTTAACAGCAGCACATGCGTGACACATACAGTATGTTCATAAAGGTTTACTGAAGCTATGGATTAATCAATAATTTCAGCAGTGTCTCCGGTTTTGGCGCCAGCAGCGTTAGCTTCATCGGTATCGATGTGCATGTCGAGCGCAAAATTATCGGATACGCGGGCAATGACATTCTCCAGTACAAGACCGCGTTCGCCGCCTAAGCGTACCTTCAGCAGATCCTTGTCTTTAATCCCCCATTGATCCGCAACGGACGTATGGAAGTGAATGTGACGAGCAGCTACGATAACACCTTCGTCCACCGTTACTTCACCTGCCGGGCCTTTAATCGTGATACCCGGGGTACCGGCGATGTTTCCGGATTCGCGTACGGGTGCTTTCACACCGATGGCGAAGGAATCCGTGCGGGAAATTTCCAGCTGGGTTGCAGGACGTGCAGGTCCCAAAATTCTTACTTTATCGAATTGTCCCTTCGTTCCAATGACCGCTACCGTTTCGTTGGCTGCGAATTGTCCTGGTTGGGACAATGGTTTGAACTCTGTAAGCTGATATCCAGGGCCGAACAATGCCTCAATATGCTCTTGGGTTAAATGAATATGGCGGGCGGATACACCCACAGGTACAGTTTTACTCATCTGTCTCACTCCTTGTTTTTCTCTATATGCTGTACATGCCATCACCTATTATACTCTCTATTACCCAAAAATAAAAAGGCAACCCGGGTGATTCAGGCCGCCTTCTTCCGTTTCATGAGCAATCTGCAACAGGATTGTCAAAGTTATCCTCGAATCATGGTCGTTATGCGAAAGGTTACTATGCTTGAGTTGACAATGAAGGTAAATTCTGCTCAAGAAAACGGAGGGCATACTCCGACATCCAGCCCTTGACCATCGATTCAGGATAATGTTTAAGCAGCAGCTCCTGAAAATCCGAATACTGGCCCGGATGCTCAAGTCCGGCTACCCATTGATCAATCCCGTCGAAATCCGAACCAAACATGATGTGCTTCTCTCCGCCCATCTCACAAATTTTCTCGATGTGCGGCAATACGTCCTCCGGCTTGACACGCTCTACACCGCTGCGGATAAACCAGGGCACAAACGTGATTCCGATCATCCCGTTTAGCGCGATTAATGCCCTTATCTGTTCATCATTCAAATTCCGGGGATGCTGGCAGACGGAGTACGCATTGGAATGCGAGGCGATAATGGGTCGCTTGGTCAGCTCCGCGAGCTCCCAGAAGCCAGCTTGGGACAGATGGGACACATCCAGAATAATACCTGTCGAATTGCATAGCTCTACCAGTTGACGCCCCCGTTCTGTGAATCCCCCATTTCGCTGCTCCAATGCTCCATCTGCAGCCCAGTTCGCATAATTCCAGGTAATCCCCATAAAACGAACGCCCATCTCATACAAGAGCTGGACGTAATACAGATTCCCCTCCAGCCCGTCAACGCCTTCCAGCGACAGAACGCCGTATCGTCCATTCTTCCGTTGTCCGAACTCCTGGACTTGTTCTCGCCAGAGCAGTGGCTTCAGATGACCCGGTTTAACAATGCGTCTGCGGTAAGTATCTATTTGTCCCAGCACCCGTTCAAAGGAAGGTCTCCCCCATTTCTCCGATAAAAAAACAGCGAACACCTGAAGGGCCAGATCGCCCTCCTCCATGCGCTGCAGCGTTACATCCAAATGCGGGTCATCCACAAAGGAGGCTTGGGAATCTTCCCACATTTTGCTCAAAACATCACAGTGAAAATCAACCGTCCGCATCGCGCCATTCATCTCCCTTCTAAACTTATCACAGCAAAAAGCCTGTTTACACCAAGGAGAGTAAACAGGCTAATACCTCAACATTCGAAATTTATCTAGGTTCTACGATCAATTTAATTGCCGTCCGGTCTTCGCCATCAATCACAATATCCGTAAAAGCAGGGATACAAATCAAATCCACCCCGCTCGGTGCTACAAATCCCCGGGCAATCGCTACCGCTTTAATGGCCTGGTTCAGTGCTCCCGCCCCAATCGCTTGCAGTTCCGCCCCGCCTCGCTCCCTAAGAACTCCAGCGAGCGCCCCTGCAACTGAATTAGGATTGGATTTTGCTGAAACTTTTAATACTTCCATGGTAAGTACCTCCCCTGGGAATGTTGAGTGATGGTTTGCTTCCGCTTACTAGATGTTATTCGTGAGAGGGGAAAAAATTCCTGCTTTTTACCATCCGTTCCTAATTTAATTAAACGGATTCCGCCTTTTTTAATCCATCCGCCATTCGTCTTCGTACATGCGGATTTTCTGTATCTTCCGGGCTCTTCCCGTTTCCTCATCCATATCCACGCATACGGCATGGAACTGCCATTTGCCTTCGTCGACCTGGAAACGAGCAGGAAGCTGGGTCTTGAACTTATACATTACCGCATCGCGCTGCATGCCGAGGATGCCTTCCTTGGAGCCGACCATGCCGGTATCCGTAATATAAGCTGTTCCTCCAGGCAGTATGGTGTCGTCATTGCTTTGCACGTGGGTGTGCGTTCCAACCACCATCGAGGCGCGGCCTTCCAGATGCCATCCCATGGCAATCTTCTCCGAGGTTGCCTCTGCATGGAAGTCCACCAGAATGCACTTCGTCTTCTGGAGAAGTTCATCCACAATGTCATCGGCTGCACGAAACGGGCAATCGATCGCTGGCAGGAATGTTCGTCCCTGTAAATTCACAATCGCTAGCTGTTTGCCGTTCGCTTTGATGATCGTGTATCCGCGGCCCGGTGTGCCGGGCGGAAAGTTTGCCGGACGAATCATGCGAGGCTCATCATCGATAAACTCAAAAATATCCTTGTTATCCCACGTGTGGTTTCCCAAGGTGATGCCATGAATGCCCCAATTAAAAAATTCATTGGCTATGGCCGAGGTAATGCCGCGTCCTGAAGCTGCATTCTCCCCATTGGCAATAATGATGTGCGGATTATATTTGGACTTCAGCTCCGGAAGGGAAGCCTTCAAAGCTTTACGACCTGTACTGCCGACAATGTCTCCGATGAATAATACGTTGATGTCAATCACTCCTTCAGGGATGCTTGTCCTGATTCCCGGCAAGACCGTTCCCGATTCATAAATGTCCGAACTGTATTTTCGGAAATTTCAAAGATAAAAAGTGGCCGGATTGCGGCCACTTTTTAAGGTCCAAACTCTATTTTGCGTAATCCACCGCTCGGGTTTCCCGGATAACGGTGACTTTGATATGACCCGGATAATCCAGTTCATTCTCAATCGTTTTGGTAATGTCGCGTGCCAAGCGGAATGCTTCGGCATCGTCGATTTTCTCAGGCTGTACCATGACACGAACTTCACGTCCTGCTTGAATGGCATAGGATTTCTCAACGCCTTCAAAGGATTCGGAAATTTCTTCGAGCTTCTCAAGACGACGGATATACGTCTCAAGCGTCTCTCTGCGTGCTCCCGGTCTGGCAGCAGACAATGCGTCAGCTGCGCCAACCAGCATGGCAATAACCGAAGTTGCTTCACAATCACCGTGATGAGAGGCAATGCTGTTGATAACCACCGGATGTTCCTTATACTTCTTCGCCAGCTCCACGCCGATTTCAACGTGCGATCCTTCCACTTCATGATCCAGCGCTTTACCGATGTCATGCAACAGTCCTGCCCGTTTCGCAAGCACGATGTCTTCGCCCAATTCGCCGGCCATCAGGCCAGTCAAATAGGCCACTTCCATGGAGTGTTTCAACACATTTTGTCCATAGCTTGTACGGAATTTCAGTCGACCCAGAATTTTGATCAAATCTGGATGCAAACCGTGAACGCCAACCTCGAAAGTGGCTTGTTCTCCGTACTCGCGAATGCGTTCGTCCACTTCCTTGCGGGATTTCTCCACCATTTCTTCGATACGAGCCGGATGAATCCGTCCGTCTGCCACGAGCTTTTCCAAAGCTGTACGGGCAATTTCACGGCGAATCGGATCAAAACCGGAGAGAATAACAGCTTCCGGAGTATCATCGATAATAAGGTCAATCCCTGTAAGGGTCTCAAGCGCACGAATGTTTCGGCCTTCACGTCCGATAATCCGGCCCTTCATTTCTTCATTCGGCAAGGTGACTACAGATACCGTGGTCTCAGCTACGTGATCAGCCGCACAGCGTTGAATAGCCAGCGTGATGATCTCGCGTGATTTCTTATCTGCCTCTTCCTTCGCCTGCTGCTCGATTTCTTTAATCATCTGAGCGGTTTCATGACGAACTTCCTGCTCAACATTACTGAGAATGATGCTGCGGGCATCCTCCATCGTGAGGTTGGAGATGCGCTCCAGTTCTGTCGTTTGTTTCTTGTAAATGGCATCGATTTGCTGCTGGGTCTCTTCTATTCGTTTCTCTTTGTTCGCCACTTGTTCTTCTTTACGTTCCAAAGATTCTATTTTTTTATCCAGCGACTCTTCCTTTTGCAACAATCTGCGCTCCTGCCGTTGAATTTCATTCCGGCGCTCACGAGTGTCTTTTTCAGCTTCGGCTCTGATTTTATGAACTTCGTCTTTAGCTTCAAGAACCGTTTCTTTCTTCAATGCTTCTGCTTCCTTCTTCGCACTTTCTACGATCTGCAAAGCGGCATGCTCGGCACTGGAAATTTTAGCTTCTGCAAGGGATTTGCGAATAAAATAACCGAACCCAAAGAATATAGCGGCTACAACGAGAACGATTATGATCCACCAAATTGGATGCATCTGATCACCTCCTCGTTGGTTCCTCCAAGGCATTCCTTGGGAAATGTGCAATTGTCAGGTTACTCATTCATACATAAAATTTTCCGGCAGTGGAAGCTGCCGTCCATACTGCGAACGCCGTATCACGTACGCAAATTCCGCCTTAACCAGCGGAATACATTTCACTATGAATTGGCGATTTAAGAATCTTTCACAAAGTAGTCACTTTTTTGGAAGGAAAAAGGATTCTAATTTATGATAAAAAGATTCATATTTATTTTAGTATTTATAAAAAGATATTGTCAAGGGAAAGCAATGGGTAAACGTCAGTTTCATCCAACGAAACCATTTCTTTCACGAAAAAGTGCCCAATTTGCCCTTTATTCGAAATCTTCCAGCCCGTCGTCCCACTCGCCCTGTTGCTGATCCTCATCGACCAGACGTTTGAGTACCTGACGCACCTGGTCCCCGCCGAAGCCCCTACGCATTAAATATGCTCCCGTTTTACGTTTGCGATCCAGCATCTCCCCATGGGTTTGCTGCCATTTTTTCCGTCCCACGGCGAGCGCGCTCTCCAATTCGGCATCTGCACTGATCTCGCCCAATGCCTCGGAGATCAGCTCCGTGCCGATTCCCTTCTGTCTCAGTTCCTGCTTGACCCACAGCCGTCCCTTCTTATGGCTGGTCATTCGCTGCTCTGTCCACATCTTGGCGTATAACGCGTCATCAATCAGCTTGTCCTTCTCCAGGCGCTCCAGCGTCGTCTCCACGCTGCTCGGCTCGAAACCTTTTTGCTGCAGTCGCTGGGTGATCTCCTTGGCTGTTCTTGGCTTCCTAGCCAGATGATTCAACGCCTCTACGTAAGCCCGCTGTCGCTCGTCGGCCACGATAATATCTTCCAACTCTTCCTTACGAAAAACATTTCCCTTGAACATCCGGTATTTCAGCATTACATCTTCATGAACGGTCATGAGGTATGGACCAAACGCGATTCGGTATCGATGTTTGGGCTTCTTCAGCATTTCGACTGAAGTTACAACCAAATCCTCGTGAGCCGGAAAATGCTCAATACCTGATGATTCTGCCTGCTCCGACATTTCTTTATTCTCTTCTTCCATATGTCGCTCCTCTCACTACCGCGCCATCCTGAGTAAAATAACCAAGACTGATTCTCAATTCTGGATAAATGCAAAGAAGACCGTCTGGCGTTACAAACACCGGACAGTCCTCAACACTTAATCATTAACCAGCAATTTACTATTCTACTTTAAACAACTCTTGCTCTTCTATTTCCTCTTGTTCCTTATCCTTCTCGGAAGGCTCAGGAACAGCCGTAGTCAGATTGCTCGCTTCACGGATTTTGTTCTCGATAACACTAGCAATCTCCGGATTCTCCTTCAAGAATTGCTTCGCATTCTCACGTCCTTGGCCAAGACGGTCACCTGCATAAGAATACCATGCACCACTCTTATCCACGATATCGAGGTCCGTTCCGATATCGATTAGGCTTCCCTCTCTAGAGATGCCTTCACCGTACATAATATCAAGCTCAGCCTGTTTGAAAGGTGGCGCTACCTTGTTCTTAACAACCTTAATCCGTGTGCGGTTACCCACCACATCGTTCCCCATCTTGATGCTCTCAATTCGACGCACATCCAAACGAACCGTCGAGTAGAACTTCAGAGCACGTCCGCCTGGAGTCGTCTCAGGGTTACCAAACATAACACCAACCTTCTCACGAAGCTGGTTGATAAAGATGGCAATCGTTTTCGATTTATTAATAGCACCCGACAATTTACGAAGAGCCTGGGACATCAGACGAGCTTGCAGACCCACGTGGGAGTCCCCCATGTCGCCTTCAATTTCAGCTTTTGGAACAAGCGCAGCAACCGAGTCAATAACGATGACATCCACTGCACCACTGCGTACCAGAGCTTCCGCAATTTCCAACGCCTGCTCACCCGTGTCCGGTTGGGAGAGCAGCAATTCATCAATATTAACGCCCAGTTTACTTGCATACGATGGATCCAGAGCATGCTCGGCATCGATAAATGCAGCCTGTCCACCAGCCCTCTGAACTTCCGCAATAGCATGGAGGGCTACTGTTGTTTTACCGGAGGATTCCGGTCCATACACTTCAATAATCCGGCCTCTAGGCAAGCCGCCGGTTCCTAAAGCTATATCCAATGCCAACGATCCGCTCGGCACAATCTCAACTTGCATGTGGGTGGATTCACCCAGTTTCATGATGGAACCTTTTCCGAACTGTTTCTCTATCTGACGAAGCGCCATTTCCAGCGCAGCACGACGATCTGACAATTGTTCCACAACCCTTCACTGTTGATAGTCATATCATACCTTGTTTTGACACGTTTGCCAAGCTTTTTTTCGAACATACATTCGTTTTTTTTTATTCAACGCCCCTTCCGGTATATGCTCCATCCCCTATGTATAAAGAACAAGAACCGTGGCAACATCATTCGATATGCCACGGTTCTTCCGTATTTCCCATTATACTTGGAACTGTTCGTTAATTCAAGAAGAGGTACCAAGCAAGGTGTAAATTATTTACTTTTTTTGAAAAGCGGATATCTCTATTTTTGCAAAATTAATCTTGTTTGGAGGCAACAAGACGCTGCCAAAGCCGGCAGAGCAGCGCCTTTGTCGCACGGAGCCGGATCGTCTCACGGTTACCCTGGAGGTGCAGCTCATGCACTTCTGTTGCTTTTCCCCGTTGAGACAATCCGATGTAAACAAGACCTATAGGCTTGCGTTCAGCGTACCCTGGACCTGCTACGCCCGTTACCGATAAACCAAAGTCGCTGTCGGTTACCATTCGAACATGATCTGCAAGCGCTTCGGCAACCTCCGCACTGACGGCTCCCGGCGCATCATCCCCCTCGAGCAGCGCATGCGGGATATGCACAAGCTTCTCCTTGATCTGGTTAGTGTAACAGACGATCCCGCCAAGGAACATCGATGCGCTGCCGGGGATGGAGGTCAGCGTCTCTGCTACAAGGCCTCCCGTGCAGCTCTCCGCGGCGCTCAGCGTCCAGCTATGATCTGCCATCATATCCACGATAACCTTCTCAATGGGCACATCCTCGTTAGCATACATAAACTCAGGGCCTCTCTCTTGGATCCGGGCTTCCAGTTCATTCAACCGGACCATCGCCTCAGCCTCGCTGGAGGCCTTCGTGGAGATTCGGACGGTGACCTCCCCTTCCTTGGCATACAATGCAATCGTCGGATCGGTCTGGGCCGTAATCAGGTCTTCCAGGCGCTTATCAAGCGCGGACTCCCCGATGCCTGCGAATTTGAGCATCTTCGAATAGATGGGAAGCTCTCCCGTAAGCACATGCTGCAGAAGCCAAGGCTTGGCCTCCTGTTCAAACATCGGCATCAGTTCTTTCGGCGGTCCCGGCAACACAATATAATGAGTGCCTTCATACGATACCGCGTTCCCGACGGCGAGGCCTGTTTCGTTCGGAAGCGGAGTCCCTCCCTCGATAGCCAGGGCCTGGCGCCGATTGTTCTCGGTCATTACGGATCCCCGTTCTTGGAAGAAACGTTCGATCCGGTCCATAGCCATCCGATCAATATGCAATGAACGATTCAGAAAGGATGCGAGCGCATCCTTTGTCAGGTCATCCTGTGTGGGGCCCAGGCCGCCGGACAGAAGCACGATATCGGCTCTGCTGCTGGACAGCCGCAAGGTCTCCTTGAGCCTCTCCATGTTATCCCCAACAACGGTTTGATAGTACACATCGATTCCCATTGAGGCAAGCTGTCTGGACAAATACTGTGCATTGGTATTCACAATCTGTCCAAGGAGAAGTTCGGTTCCAACTGCAATGATTTCTGCTTTCATGATTCGTCGATCCTCCTGTATCTTCTATCTCTTCACAATACTCGCCACTCGCCGTCACAAATTTATTACCCTGCGGAAGAAAAAAGCAATAGGATAGCTCCTATTGCCGTTATGCCCCGGTACCTTTAAGAAGATGCCTGTTCTGGACAAAATATTCGATTCCCGAATAGATCGTAATTATCGCGGCAGCCCAGATTGCAATGACATCAAACGGAATTCCCAAGAATACAAACGGGAAATTATTGATCAGAAGCGCGACAATTGCCACAATCTGAATCACCGTCTTGATTTTTCCTGATTGACCTGCTGCAACGACGGAACCTTCCAGGAGCGCAATTTGTCTCAAGCCAGTAACCGCGAATTCTCTGCTGATAATGACAACAGCAATCCATGATTCACATTTCCCCATCTCCACAAGCGATATGAGGATAGCTGCCACCAGCAGTTTGTCCGCGAGCGGATCCATAAGTTTACCCAGGTTTGTCACCATATTGTTTTTCCGGGCCAAATACCCGTCAATCCCATCCGTGCTTGCAGCAAGTATGAATATCAAAGCCGCAATCAATTGGTTATAGGGCAGGACAAAATCATTCCATACAATAGGAGCCGGATAAAAATCGAAATCCACCAGCAGAAAAATCATCATGACAGGGATCAAGCAAATGCGGGCCAACGTGATACGATTGGGTAAATTCATGGGGCAACCTCCCTTGCAACGGGTTGTCTTGAAATTTTCGCAGACCCCGCGACTGTTAACCATCTGTACTTCAATAGGGTCGCTCTTCCCAAGAGCCTAAAGGGTTTGAAGCGTGAAGCGCTGTCTGTCATATTCATCCCCCAGTGATCTATGTATACGTTAATCCTTATATATCGTTTTTTAGTATAATATTTCCGTTGACGCCCTGTCAAAAGAAACAACCTGTCCATCCAATCCTACGTGAGCCTGTGACGGCGTTTATTTGAAATTGGTGAACTGCAGGTCCAGAGAAAGATCCGCTTTGCGAAGCAGCTGCATGATCTGTTGAAGATCGTCCTTGTTTTTTCCGGTTACCCGAATTTGGTCACCTTGAATCTGACTCTTGACCTTCAGCTTGGAATCACGGATCAATATATTGATCTTTTTCGAATTTTCCTGATCGATTCCTTGCTTTAAGGTCAAACGCTGGCGAACGGTACCCATGGAAGCCGGCTCGATCTTGCTGTACTCCACATTTTTCAGCGACAAGCCCCGTTTCACCATCTTGGTTTGCAAAATATCAATAACGGCGTTGAGTTTATACTCATCATCGGATGCAATGACCAGTGCGTCCTTGTCCAGCTTCAAGCTGCTCTTGCTGCCCTTGAAGTCAAAACGGTTCTCAATCTCCCGCTCCGCCTGATTAACCGCATTACTAAGTTCCTGCATATCCATTTTGGATACGATATCAAATGAATTTTCTGAAGCCATGGTGAATCCTTCCTTTCATTAACGATAATGCTTCTATTATAGGTAAAACATAGAGACAAGTCTAATCCCATTAAGGATCAGCGGGTGACCTGGAACGAAAAAGACTCCGCTTATCGCCAACACCCGGCGAAAACGAAGTCTGCTCCTTCAACTGCTAGCTTTCTCATCATGCACCGGACGGCGGAACATGCTCAATATACCAAGCAAAATATGTGCCAGTCCAAAGCCTAATATGCCATATCCCCAGTCGCTTGGAATCAAATAATAGCCCAAGAGGCTGACGATGACGCCTAATCCGAATATAATCCAGTTGACCGTCACAGAGCAACACCTCTTCCATAAAGCGAAATAACAGCATGCAGCTGCATGCTGTTATGATGGCCTGGAGGTGAGACAATTATTCTACATCCGTAGTGCCTGTAGAGTCAGTAGTACTGGTATCCGTAGTCCCTGTGGAACCATCTGCCGGCTCCAGCAAGATACGCGACGTTGATTTCCCATCTGTTACGGGCTGGCCGCCAACCGTAATGGTGGTTGCAGCGGAATTCCCCGATTTCACGTAGAGTCCCTGGCTATCCAGGTCAAAGCTGAGCGCAGCACCATTCTCAAGCATTTGGAAAGCCAGCTTCTCCCCGGAGGTATTGTAACCACGATACACTTCTACCCAGCTCTTTCCTTCACTTGTTGCCACAATTTCAACCTTCACAGACGAGCCTGATACCTTAAATACGGTGTTCTTGCCTTCCGTCCGGTCCTGCGTCACCGTAGTTGCTCCAGGCGTTGTATTCCCTGGTTCATCGATGTCCGTGCCATCTGTTCCATCCGTTGCGTCTGTTCCTTCACCGTCTGTGCCTTCGTTACCTGTACCGTCCGTGGCGTTATCGCCGCCCTGCGCTCCGTCACCTGGCGTGGCGGGATCCGTATTGCCAGAATCTTCCGGCTTTTGCGCTTGATCCGTCTGCGTCTGGTCATTATTGCTTACCTGAGGTTCATCCTTAGGCTCATTCGAATTGATTGCCACCAAATAAATGACGACAACGATCAGAATCGGGAATGTCCACATCAGCAGAGTAGGCAGCCACTTCATGTTCCGTTCGGCTGAAGGTCTGGTGGCACGCTTTTGAATAACCGGCTCCATGGTCGCTTCCGGTTCGGATTTAGGCACATCCTGTTTATGGCCTTCAAGCAGTTCGTCCGGGTCAATCCCCACCGCTTCCGCATAGGTTTTGATGAATGCCCGCACGTAAAAACTGCCGGGAAGTACTTTGTAATCCCCTGCCTCGATGGCTTCCAAGTATCGCTTGCGTATTTTTGTCATTTCCTGCACATCATCAAGGCTCATCCCTTTTTGTAGACGCGCCTCCCTCAATTGCTGTCCCAGTTCGGACATGCCATCACCTCCTACTTTAGAATTTCGTGGTCAAAGTCAAAAAAATATTATAAATCGTCACTATAAGAGCCCGTGAACGTATCATAAACGATTTCCTCTTCCGGATTGTTTCGCAATTCGATTATAATGTCGAAATCATCATAGGAATATTCGGATTCGCGAACAAAAATATCCGGATGCTCGATCACCTTCGTGCTCCCCATCCCCATAATATCCTGCAGGAGTTGATAGTGGCGCTCATTCGATCGGATCGTGCTGACAATCCCGTCAATGATGAAAACGTTGTTCGAGTTCATCTCGTCCTCAGAGAGTTGACTGCGAATGGTTTGGCGGAGCAGCGTAGAGGAGACAAACGTCCAGCGCTTCATCGCGCAGACACTGCCAGCGATAATGGACTCGGTTTTGCCGACGCGAGGCATTCCGCGAAGACCGATGACCTGATTACCTTCCCTTTTGAACAATTCACCCAAAAAATCAACAAGTAAACCGAGCTCATCACGCGTAAAACGAAACGTTTTACGATCATCCGAGTCCCGGTCAATATATCGTCCATGTCGGACAGCCAAAATATCCACCAGTTTTGGGGGTCTCAAGGCTGTTACCGTAATATTTTTCATTTTGTTTAACATTTTGCCCATCAGGATAATTTTTTCTTCATCATCCGTTTCCAGCAGCATTCCGCGAGTTTGGCCTTCAACGCCGTTAATTGTCAGGATGTTGACCTCGAGCATACCTAACACGGATGCAATGTCACCGAGCAAACCAGGTCGGTTCTTATGTATCTTGTATTCCATGTACCATTGATTCGATTCCACAAAGACACCTCTTTGCACTTCTTTTCCATCAATATTCGACAAATTTCAGCGAAAATCGCACGCAAAAACAGGTCAAATGAAAAATGGGTCACGTTAATGATATATAAAATAAAAATGAAAGGCAAGTATTAACGATGACATGAAAATTACATTCTTTTTTCTTGACAAAAAGCCCCCGTTGGCGGGGGGCTCTTTGCAAGAGGGTTATGCGTTGTTCTTGGCCAGTTTCACCATCAGACGCGCGATAACGTGGCGTTCTTCCTCGTTACCTACATCCCACAATTCTTTCAGTGCCCGGTTGGATGAGTTTTGCGGATCAACCTTCTCATCAAGGAAATCACCAATCTCATAAGCCAGCTGAGAAATGGTGTCTTCACTCATACCCGCTTTCTCGGCTTGAACGACACGATCGCCCAGGAATTTCTTCCAAGAATCAAAGTTTTTGATTACGGATGACATGAGTTAAATCCTCCTTTTGCGTGGTGGCAATTCAGATTTAAAGTAACAATAGTAATATGTCCCCGTAACCAATACCTTATGAGTGGTGAATTGCACCACGAACGACGATCAGGTCACCCAGCCGCCATTCGGGCTGATCACTTGCCCGGTAATGTATCCCGACTCGGGCAGCGCCAGAAAATACACCAGTGATGAAATCTCATCCGGCTGTGCCAATCTGCCGACCGGAATCTCATCCTCCAGCATGCGGATTTCATCCGATTCCAGATGCCCCAGCATGGACGTATCCACCGCGCCGGGTGCAACGGCGTTCACCGTCACGCCTGATGGGGCAAGCTCCTTCGCAAGGGCCTTCGTAAAGGAGTTAACGCCGCCCTTGCTTGTTGAATACAATACCTCGCAGGAGGCACCCGATAAACCCCAGATCGAGGACACATTGATAATCCTGCCAAAACGCTGAGAGATCATACGCCCCATAAACGCCTGGGAACACAGAAACATCCCTCTCAGGTTAATGGACATCAAAGTGTCCCACTCTTCTTCCGTCACGTCAGACAGAAGCCCATAATGGGATACCCCGGCGTTGTTTACCAGGATATCGGGCTCCATATCATGACTCTGTAGCTTCTCTTTCATGCGCAATATCTGCTCTTTGTCGCGAAGGTCCGCAGATACGGTTAATACCTTAGCTCCATAGCCCATACAGCGACGGGCAACTTCATTGGCCGCTTCATGCGAATTCATATAGTGAATAACCACATTCATGCGTACCGAGGCAAAGCGCTCGGCAACAGCCGCACCAATGCCTCTGCTCGCACCGGTGATCAGCACCGTCATTTCCCCGATCGGTTTCAGTTCTCTTCCCATGTCTTGCTTCATTACGGACTCACAACGATTGATACGGCCAATTGATCCCAATCGACATGCTCCTGCAGGCGGCGGTTTACATCATCAATGGTAATGGATTCATAAACCGAAAGAACCTTGAAGAAATCCACCCCGCGGAATTGATAGCGAGTGAATTCATGAGCAATGTTTTCCGGGGAATTGAGCATACGCAAGTATCCGCCCATTTTCTTTTTGCGGGCACGTTCAAAGTCGGAGACCTGAAATCCGGTTGCCTTTAGCTTATCCACCTCTGTGCGGATGCGCTCCAGCAGGTGATCCGGATCCTTTGTATCTCCGCCAACCGCAGAGAACGCATACTGGGGTGAACTGTTATACTCATGGCCGAAGCTGTCGGAAATCAAATCTTCGTCATATAACTGCTGATACAATTCCGTACTGGATCCGAACAGGAGATCCATCATCAGCTTCGTTGTCAAATCGCGTCGCAGCTGCTCCTCGGCCGTTAAACCGACCTGCTTCTCCTTGAAGCCGAACAGGCATTTCGGAAGTGATACAGCCAGGCGGCTCTCTCTCCGCTTCTCTTCAACTCCCTGCGGCTCCGGGTCGAATAAACGCTCAATGGAGCCTTGCTTCTCATACGATTTCGCGGCTTGATTCGAACGGATCAGGTTCATCGTTTCTACAGGATCTACGCCACCCACCACGAACAGCAGCATGTTGCTCGGGTGATAAAACGCATTGTAGCACGTATACAGATCTTCCTTTGTAATCGTCCCGATGGATTCAACCGTACCGGCAATATCAATATGCACCGGATGCACCTTATACATCGCTTCGATCAGACCGAAGTATACGCGCCAATCCGGATTGTCCTGGTACATGTTGATTTCCTGTCCGATAATCCCTTTTTCCTTCTCCACGTTCTGATCGGTAAAATAAGGGTTCTGCACGAAATTGATCAGTGTCTCCAAATTTTCATGGATGTTCTCCGTGGCAGAGAAGAGATACACGGTCTGGTCAAAGCTTGTAAATGCATTCGCCGAGGCACCGTTCGAGGCAAACTTGGCAAAAATGTCGCCTTCCGGCTCCTCAAACATTTTGTGCTCGAGAAAATGCGCAATGCCATCAGGAACGCGAGTTTCGGACTCGCCTTCGACCTTGAAATGGTTATCCACCGAACCGTATTTGGTTGCGAAGGTCGCATAAGTTTTCTGGAAGCCGGGTTTAGGCAGCACGTACACGTGCAGCCCGTTATCCATCACTTCGTAATACAGCGTTTCCTGCAGGTTGTCATAATGAATGCTCTCCACCGGCTATTCCTCCTTTTGACCTTTCAGGAAATAGATCGTATCCAGCGAAAATGCCGCAGCCGCCTGCTTCACATCATCCACTGTAATGCCTTCCACCTGCTGCAGCAGCTCATCCGGCGTACGTTCCCGGCCTGACAGCGTTCGATTGAAGTCATAGGCAATCATCTCAAAGGCCGAATCCTGCATTTCCTTAATTACGTTGCGAATCATCGCTTTCGTTTGGGTCATTTCGATATCCGTAATGGCACCCTTAGCCATGTCATCAAGCTGTTGGCGAATAATTTGGACGGCCTTCTCGAAATTTTGAACTTCGATGCCGGACTGAATGGTAGCAATCCCTTTATGACCGTCATATCGGGACGACGCGTAATACGCCAGACTTTCCTTCTCCCTCACGTTAACGAATAGCTTTGAATGCGGGTAACTTCCCAAAATCCCGTTATACATGAGCGCAGCGGCATACTCATCATCGCCGTAAGTAATCGTGCTTCTCAGGCCCATGTTGAGCTTGCCTTGATTAATGTCCAGCTTCTCCACAACCGTCTGCGTCTCGCTCGCGACCGTTCGTGTGGTGGAAGGGACATAATCCTTACTTCCGGTTCGGTTCAGTTTAAAATGCTCCTCTACGAGCTTCTTCACCTCATCCAAATTCGTATCGCCAACTACATACAGATCAAGAACAGATTCATTAAGCCAATTCTGATAGGACTCATACAAGCCTTCCGGCGTGATACCATCAAGATCCTTCCGTTCTCCTAACGGATGCAATCGATACGGTTCGTTCTTGCACATGACCTCAATGCAGCGTTCCGCGGCGTAACGAATCTTATCATTGACGATGGACTCCAGCTTCTTGCGGACCGTGTCACGCTCGGTCTGTACATAAGATTTGCGGAATGCGCCATTCTCTAACACAGGCTGGGTGAAAGCTTCACCCAAAAAAGCAAATGAAGAGCGCAGCAGGCTCTCCGGACTCTTAACAAAAGAGTCATTGATCGTATCCATGCGAAAGTGCACGATCTGATAATCGCCACGCTTATACACGTCAAATCCAAATCCGGCGCCATATAACTGCTCCAACTGCTCTCGGAATGCTCTTGTTTCCGGGTATGAAACGGTTCCTCTGCGCAGCACAAAAGGTGTAAGCGCGGTCGAGGTCACGGTTTCTTCTGCTAATGGACTTCCGGCGTAAAGCGATATCGCAAATGTCTTGAATCGGTTGGTCGGCAACACGTGAATTCGTATTCCTCCGGCCATACCGTGTTCAAATTCCGTTTTCGTCAAGGTCCATATCCCCTTACATCATGGATTGTCGTTGCCATAATTTACTTCATAGATAACTTTCATTCTAACCCATTGCAAAGTGAAGAAGCAACCGAAGACAGGCCCCGGTTGCTGTTGTTTGCGGCTTACATACAGAAGATATGTTGACCGATGGTTTTGACTTGAGGGCGGGTCCATATCCATGGCGAGGTCGCTGTTTTCGGATTAAAGTAATACAGACAGCCCCCTGTCGGATCCCAGCCATTTAGCGCCTGCTCTACGGCTTTCCGCGCCTGCTCGTTCGGCTCAAGCCATATTTGACCGTCAGCTACAGCGGTAAAGGCTCTCGGCTCAAATATAACCCCATGCGGCGAGTTAGGGAAGCTTGGAGATTTCACTCGATTGAGAATAACCGCCGCTACGGCAACCTGGCCTTCGAACGGTTCTCCGCGCGCTTCACCATAAACGGCATTCGCCATGATCCTTAAATCGTTGTCTGAAAGTCCCATGGTATTCGAAGAGGCTAAGTTGTTATTGCCGCCTTCCTTGTTGGAGGCACCGCCGCCCGCACCGGCCGCTGCTCCGCCCCCACCTTCATGAAGCTTCGGAGCGGTCGGACGGAAATCCTTGGTTGCATTATACAGTTTAAGCTTGACCTTCGGACCTACGATACCGTCAACCTTCATGCCAAACTCCGATTGGAACCATTTAACGGATCCTTGGGTTTTGGAACCGAATACGCTATCGATTTTGCCATGATAAAAGCCCAGGTATTTCAGACGGCCTTGCAGCTCATACACATCTTCGCCGGTAGAACCAAATTTGATGGTCTGCTGGCTAAAGGTTGGCAAAGCTTCCTGAAGATTTGAATGATCTGCTTTAAGGCCTCCCTGAGCGAAGACAACGGCAGATAACAGGATCGCAATGCTGATCAGAATCCAGATTCTTGAGTTTTTCATGCTGCGCTCTACCTTTCTCTTGTGGTTTAACAAGCCTCGCTACCGTTATTATGACAAGCCTGCCAGTTTCCTATGCACCTGTTCGGCGAGAGGAGCGAACGAAGACGGCACATCATTGAAACACAAAGAGAGCTGTTCCTCTAAGGAACAGCTCCTTGTCGTTCGGAGTAGAGTTAACGATCCTGCACCGATTTATTCAGATGTTCTGCCAAGTTCTACACACGCCATGACCAACGCTCCGACCCCATGAAGATCATTCTCGCATTGCTGCCTTTCCACATAGTGCTTATAATCGCCGACACCTGTGCCGATGCAGATTTTAGGCATAACCAGATGCCCCTGATCATTCATATATACGGATTGGGCCAGGCCAGTATATCCGTGTCTTGCGTGCGAGATCAGGGAAGAATCCAGGTAACCGAGACGGATTCCTTTGGCTAAGGTATATATGAAGAGACTGGAGCATGAGGTTTCCAGCCAATTGTCCTCCCGGCCCCCTTTATCTATAACCTGATACCACAGCCCGGTCAGTGGATCCTGATAACGCACCAGCGCCTCACTTAATTCGCGGAGCACGACAGCCAGTTCTTCCCTCGCCGGATGATCCTCAGGCAGTAAATCAAGGAATTCCACGATCGACAGCGCGTACCAGCCTAACGCGCGTCCCCAAAATTCCGGGGATTGTCCGCTAACCGGATCTGCCCAAGGCATCGTTCTGCTCTCGTCCCAAGCATGATAAAATAACCCGGTTGCCTGATCCTTGGTATGGGAACGCATCAGCCTCTCCTGGAACAGCACCTCGTCAAATAAATGCGGCTCGTTATACTGCTGCGCATATTTCATTGTGAACACGCCACCCATATACAAGCCGTCCAGCCACATCTGGTAAGGATAGCGATCCTTATGCCAGTATCCTCCATCCGTGGTCCGATTCAGCGTAGATAACAGACGGAGCAGTTTATCTGCGGCAGCCCTGTACCGATGTTCGGGACATACAGCATCCAGCTCCATCAGGAGTTGGCCCGCTTGAACGGAATCCAGCTCCCCCCGCTCCAGCAGCAGATTCCCGTTGGAGTCCACCAGATGATCGACATAACCCTTTACGTAATCCAAAAACTTTGACTCACCGCTAATTTTCCACAATTGTGACATGCCAACCAGAAATACGCCCTGGTGGTAATGCCACCGCCCTGCAGGCGGCAGCTGCTCCGGCGAATACGTTCCCATGATCGATTGACAAGCCTTGGTGCCAAGTTGTAGGGGTGATAAGGTTAACGGTCCTTGCTGCTGAATAGGATTGGACATATGTGCTCCTCCTCTTTTTTCTAACCATCGTTCCAACAACTCACGCTATAAAATGACGCCATCCTTAAAAATGGATATTTCCCGGAAGCCATTGCGTTCATTTCTCGTCTGTTCAACACCCGAGGCTAATTGGACCATACGATTCATGAGTTCCTCATGGAGATCCTCCATGCTTTTGCCTTCCAGCAAAGCACCTGCATTAAAATCAATCCAATGCTTTTTACGAGCGGCCAGTTCGGAATTAGTCGCGATTTTGACGGTGGGGACCGGGCCGCCAAACGGCGTCCCCCTGCCCGTTGTGAACAGGACGAGATGGGCGCCCGCTGCAGCCAAGGCCGTAACCGATACGAGATCATTGCCTGGCGCTTCGATCAGGTTTAACCCCGGCTTCGTTGATCTCACGCCGTAACGGAGTACATCGGACACCGTGGCATTTCCCCCTTTTTGAGTACACCCCAGTGATTTCTCCTCCAGGGTTGTGATGCCACCGTCTTTATTCCCTGGAGAAGGATTTTCATAGATTTCCTGTCCGTGCGATACGAAATATTGCTTAAAATTGTTAATCAGCACCGTAATATCCTTAAACACCTGTTCGTCGGCTGCCCGGTCCATCAGGATCGTTTCGGCTCCGAACATCTCCGGCACCTCCGTCAGCAGAGCTGTGCCACCGTGAGCGGTGATGGTATCTGCAATGCGGCCCGCCAGCGGATTGGCTGTAATGCCCGACAGACCGTCCGAACCCCCACATTTCAGTCCGACCTTCAGTTTGGAGAGAGGAACATCCGTTCGTTTGAAAGTCTCGGCATATTCCACAAGCTCGGATATGAGGGACATGCCCTCCTCCAATTCATCCTCCATATCCTGAGCACGCATATACTTGATCCGTTTCCCGTCCTGCTCGCCAATCATGGCCTGCATTTGATCGATCTGATTATTCTCGCAGCCGAGCCCGATAATAAGCACGCCTGCCGCATTGCCATGCTGGGCCAGGGACGAGAGCAGACGCTGGGTATGGCTTAGATCATCTCCAAGCTGCGAGCAGCCGTAGGGATGCGGGAAGTGATAAACTCCATCAATGCCTCTCCCTTGAAACTGCTGGCCAGCCATACGCGCTAACAGCTCGCAGGTTTTGTTAATGCAGCCGACGGTATTGATGATCCAAATTTCGTTGCGGATCCCAACCTCACCGCTTGATCTGATATACCCTTGGAACATCGAGGATTCCATAACAGTTGGTGAATCTTGAGGCACTGCTTTTGCACTAGGATTATACTGGTACTCCACTTCACCGGATAGTCCGGTTTTCAAATTGTGAGTATGGATCCATCGTCCCGGCAAAATGACTTCCTTCGCCAGTCCGATCGAATAACCGAATTTTAAAACATGGCTGCCCGGCTCTATCAATCGAAGAGCCACCTTGTGACCTTTTGGCACGCTCTCGGTTACCTCGATCGCATGCTCCTTCCCGTTCAGAAACCCGATGGCATGTTCTCCTGCTGACAAAGGACGAAGCGCGATGCCTACATCATCCTTGTTGTGAAGTATGACGATGTCGCTCATGTCTCGATCAGCTCCATTTCTTCGATATAGCTGCTTACAACTTCATGAAGATGGGATATCCGGTTCAAATCCTCGCCCCATAAAGCCTGATTGCCAAGAATGGATGCCACAAGCTGACGTATACTCCATTCCCCGTCTTCTACCTTTTGCCACGCTTGGTAAAATGTCATCAGGCTGTCCGGATCATCTCTTAACAGCATCTGTTTACCATCAAGACACGTTCCGTACCACTGCCCCTCGACCGATTTGGCATGATACAGACGGATCAAGGAGGCCAATCCCCGAGTCATGAGGCTTGGGAGCGTGTTGTGCGAACTGACATATTCCTTTAAGCTTGGCAAAAGCCTCACCTTGAACTTGGAGATGCTGTTCATGGCAATATCCTGGAGCTTGTGCCGAAGAAAGGGATTGCGGAATCGCTCCCATACAGATATGGCATATGCCGTAACCTCTTCCAACGGGAGAGGCACCAAGGGGACGATCTCTTGCAGCATTGCGTCGCGAATGTCTTTTCCCCATTCCGTGCTTTCTGCGATCTCTTTCACTTCAGTGAAACCATGAAGCAAACCGATGGAAGCCATCAGCGTATGCGTTCCATTCAATATTCTTACCTTTCTCACTTGATACGGGGTCAGATCGGGTACCCATCTTGCCTGGAGACCCGCTGACTGCAGGGGCAGCCTGGACTCCAATGACGAGTCGCCCTCAATAGCCCAGAAATAATAGGGCTCCGCCGTGTTCAACAATCGGTCTTCATAACCCCATTGGTCAAAATATCGCTCAGCCTCTTCCGGATAACCGGTTACGATCCGGTCCACAAGTGAGTTCAAAAACAGGTTGCACTCCTCGACCCAGCTCTGAAAAGCCGGCGAAAGGCCCCAATCCTCTGCATGCCGCAGCACAACCGAGCGCAAGACGTCCCCGTTTCGTTCCAGCAGCTCGCACGGGAGGATCAACAGGCCCTTGTCCGGCGAGCCTTCATAACACTCATAACGCCGATATAAGAGCATAGTCAGCTTTGCGGGGAATGACATCGGTGGTTCCGACGGATTCCAGTCACTGAGCTGATAATCGAGACCAGCTTCCGTTGTATTGGAGACTACGATCTCCAGGGAATCCAGCTCGGCGATCCTTAAGAAATTCTCCCATTCCGCATAAGGATCTATGATCTTTGAGAACACCGGGATCCACCGTTCTTCTTCTATCTTCCGTCCATCCTGGATACCTCGGGTCAGCAAACCGTAAATCCCTTCCTGCTCTCGAAGCTGCTCCAGCTTGCGTCGTCCCCTTGGTCTTGGCTGACTGACGGCAACGCTCCCTTGAAATAACCCCTGCCGGTTGCATTCATAGATCATCCAATCGAAGAATCCCCTTAGAAAATTGCCCTCGCCTATTTGAAGCACCTTAACAGGGTAATTCAACATTTCCAAGTGGTTCTGCTGTTGTAATTGTAAAAAATCCCGTCCTATCAACTTCAGCGCTCGCCCACGGTCTGTCTTTGCATCCATGATCTGATCTATCTCCCTTCCATCCCGCCAAATCGGAAGTAACTCTCTGCGTTGTTGTAACAAATATCCTGTACAATTCCCCCGAGCCATGGAATATCTTCCGGCGCTTCTCCCCGTGTAACCCAATCTCCGAAGAGATTGCACAGAATCCGCCGGAAATACTCATGCCGGGTATAGGATAAGAAACTTCTGGAGTCGGTCAGCATGCCGACAAATCGGCTTAACAGCCCCATATTGCCGAGTTTGCTCATCTGGTCGACCATACCGTCCTTGGTATCGTTGAACCACCACGCGGATCCGAACTGAATTTTACCCGGAATGCCGTCGCCTTGAAAACTGCCGATCAGTGCTGCGAGAATATCGTTATCGCTTGGGTTAAGTGAATAGAGAATCGTTCTCGGAAGTGCCCGCTCTTGATCAAGCCGATCCATCAACTTCACGAGCGGTACCGCGATTGGACTATCGTGAATCGAATCATAACCGGTATCCGGGCCCAATTCTCGGAACATCCGGGTGTTATTGTTGCGCTGGGCATTCATATGAAATTGCATGACCCAGCCGAGTTTTGCGTAGATTTGGCCGAGATAAAGCAGCGTATACGTTTTGAATTGTTCCTCCTCCTGACGGGAAACCCGTTCCCCTTTAAGCGCTTTCAGGAATATGTCAGCCGCTTGCTTCTCCGTAACCTCTTGATAGGGCACATAATCCAGCGCATGATCGGATACCCGGCCGCCAACCGAATGGAAAAACTCAGCCCGCTGCTCAAGTGCCTTCAGAAATACCGAATAATCCGTAATCTCCATCCGGCTTCGGTCCGCCAACAATTTTACCCAGGGCAGGAACGTCTCCCGGTTAATCTCCAGTCCCTTATCCGGACGGAATGAGGGGAGCATCTGAAATCCGGTATCACCTTCCTCCGCCAACTTGATATGATAATCCAGGTTATCCGTCGGATCATCTGTCGTACAGACGACTTTCACACGGCTTGAAACGATCAATCCCCGGGTTGTCAAATCATGTTCCTGCAGTCGCTTGTTTGCCGCTTCCCATATCTGCGGAGCATTCTGTTCATGAATGATATCCCTAATGCCAAACAGTCTTTGCAGCTCCAGATGAGACCAATGGAATAACGGATTGCCGATCGTCATCGGAACGGTGCGCGTCCAAGCCAAGAAGCGGTCATAATCGCTCACTCCCGGGCCGCCCGTGACGTATGCCTCTTCCACTCCAGCGGCTCGCATTGCCCTCCATTTATAGTGATCGCCGTTAATCCACGCTTCGGTCACGTTCTCAAACCGGTGATTGTCATAGATCATTTTCGGACTCAGATGACAGTGGTAGTCGATGATTGGCATGTCTTTTGCATAATCGTGGTATAAGGTACGCGCAGTCTCGTTGTTGAGCAAAAAATGTTCATCCATAAAAGATCTCATCATAACACCGCCCATTTCTGTAGATTATCTACTATGTTACGGCATCATCAGTTGGATTTCTTCACGTTTATTGCGAAATTGAAGGATTATTCAACATATCTTGCTTTGTTTTGGTCAATAGAAGTTGCTACAATATAACTGAAGAACTGGAATAGACCTGATCATGAAGGAATTGAAACGAAGCGGGGGCGATTATGATATCCAGCGATACCCATACCGTAACCTACGGAGAAGAAGAAGGGGAATTTTACTACCATCGCATTCATCGCACAAAGCCCTTTGAACGAAATAACCATTATCATGGAACCTATGAAGTCTACTATCTGGTTTCAGGCGAGCGCAATTATTTTATCAAAGAAAAATTGTACACCATTCGGGCGGGAGACCTCATTCTCATCAATAAATTCGACGTTCATAAAACCTCGGGTCAAGGCGATCCTGAGCATGAACGTATCGTCATAAATTTTAGCGATTCTTTTCTGGGGAAAGGCCACCCCTTGCTGGCATCCGGATTGCTGAGCATGTTTAATCAGGATACGCCGCTGCTGCGTTTAACCGTTCCAGAGCAAGCAATCATCATGCAAATTTTGAATAAAATGGCCGATGAGATCAGAGAAGGCTCTGCTTCGTACGAATACATGCTGCAGGTACTGCTTACCGAGTTATTAATTAAAACCTCTCGGTTAACCCATTCCGCCTCGCTGCCTGCTCACACCTCCATGAACCCGCTCCATCAGAAAATCACGGACGTCGTTAAGTTTATTCACGCCCATTACGCAGACAAAATCACGCTGCAGCAATTATCTGAAACCTTCTACATCAGCCCGTTCTACCTGTCCCGGATATTCAAAGAAATTACGGGCTTTACGATCATTAACTATCTGAACCTCACCCGCATTCGCGAGGCACAGCGCCTTCTGACGGATACGGACCTGAAAATCGTGGACATCGCCGAATCGATCGGCTTTGAAAGCCTGACGCATTTTGACCGAACCTTTAAAAAACTTATGAAAATGACGGCAAGCAAATACCGCAAAAGGCACAGCATCCCGTAAACCAACAAAAAAGGAAGCGAACAACCCAAAATTCTGGGTTGTTCGCTTCCTTTTTCTGAAGTTAAGGGATTGACTCCCTTAACTGATTCGATTCTGCTGTTGTTGGTATTGCTCCATAGACATCAGCACTTCCCGCGGTTTGCTTCCCTCGTAAGGTCCGATAATCCCGCGTGCCTCCATGGAATCAATAAGACGCGCTGCACGGGTATAGCCTACGCGCATTCTCCGCTGCAGCAGCGATACGGACGCTTGCTTCGCTTCCAGTACGATGGTCACCGCCTGCTCATACAGCTCATCCAATTCTTCTTCATCCGAATTCGACGATTCCTCTATCTCAGGCACTAACGACTCATCATATTCCGCCTGCCCTTGATCCCGGACAAAATCCACAATGTTCTCGACCTCATGATCACTCATGAAGGCTCCCTGCACCCGAATCGGCTTGGAGGAGCCCATCGGCATAAACAGCATATCCCCGCGGCCAAGCAGCTTCTCTGCTCCCGCCATATCCAGAATCGTTCGAGAATCGACCTGCGAAGACACGCCAAAGGCAATACGCGACGGAATGTTTGCTTTAATGACCCCCGTAATAACGTCGACCGACGGACGCTGCGTCGCGATGATCAAGTGAATCCCGGCGGCACGGGCCATTTGGGCCAGACGCGTGATCGCGTCTTCCACATCGTTGGCTGCAACCATCATCAAATCGGCCAGCTCGTCCACGATCACGACGATATAAGGCAATACTGCCGGCAGATTATCCTTCATCAGATTGTTGTAACCTTCAATATTTCGCGTCCCGGATTTGGAGAACAGCTCATACCGTTTCTCCATCTCTACTACGATTTTCTTAAGTGCCAAGGATGCCCGCTTCGGATCCGTTACCACTGGTGCCATCAAATGCGGAATTCCGTTGTAGACATTGAGCTCGACCATCTTCGGATCGACCATCAGGAACTTAACCTCATCCGGCTTCGCTTTATACAGAATGCTGGTAATGATGCCGTTGATACATACGGATTTACCCGAACCCGTTGCACCTGCAACAAGGAGATGGGGCATGCGTGCCAAATTACCGACAATCGTCTGACCTGAAATATCACGGCCAAATGCAATTGACAGCTTCGATTCCGCTTCCTGGAACGTCGGCGTCTCCATAACCTCTCTCATCGTAACCAGTGATACTTCGTTGTTCGGCACTTCGATCCCGATGGCTGATTTGCCAGGAATCGGCGCTTCCATCCGAATATCCTTGGCCGCAAGTGCGAGTGCAATATCATCGGTCAGATTGACGATCCGGCTGACCTTAACCCCAATGTCCGGCTGAATTTCATAGCGGGTTACTGACGGCCCCCGGACCACCTCCAGCACCTTGGCCCGAACGCCGAAACTTTCCAGCGTCGCCTCCAGCTTACGCGCTGTCTGCATATAATCATTCTGGTCTCCACCCTTACCGCCGTTATTCGGTTTGGATAGCAGCCGGAATGGCGGCAGCTTGTACGGCTTGGGCGGCGGAGCCGGAGGTGCTGCCGGTGCCGTTCCCTCCTGCCCCTCATTACCTGCAGTAGCAGCTCCATTCAACTCGCCATTCGACGCTTCAAGGCCACCCATGGGCTCAGGACTTGCTGCCGTGTTCCCCGAAGGGTCCTCTTGTGCCGAAGGTATCACCGCTTCGTGATCGTCGTACTCGTCATCCAGACGTCCTTCTTGTTTCACTTGCTCGAAGAAATCACGAATAATCGGCGAGGAAGGCACGGATTCTGCTGCAGGAGTGATAACATCGGCTCCCTCCTCCGGTTGAACCGGACTGTTGAACAGGACGACCTCCCCTTTCTCCTTAGCACCATGCCCGTTGCCAACGGTAAATACCGGAGCCGCCTCATCCGCAGCATCCCCAGCCTCTTCCACTGCTTCGTTCCGTTTGTTGCCTTTGGAACCGAACAACTGGAAGAATTGCGGCGTTTTGCGGCGCGGCAGTCTCATGCTCTCCATATCATCCAGATCATCATCTTCATCCAGATCTTCCGGCAGCTGGATGCGTTGTTCCTTCGCGCTTGATTTCGCCGCAGCTCTTGATTTGGTCTGCTGGCTGTTCACTTTTTTCTGAATCCGTTCTCCAGCCTTTACAACCCTCACGCGGAACATCCGCATTAAATCCACATAGGACAGATTGGTAATCAGCATGAAGCTGATCACTAGCATGACAATCACAATCAACTTTGCCCCTATGCTGCCAAACAGCATTAACAGAAAGGCAAACTGCAACGCTCCAATGTAACCACCGCTGATGTCTCTGCCCATGACGGGATGATGTCCATCATCTGCCCCGGCATGAAGGAGCTCGCCTTGCAAATCACTATGTATCTGGCTCATCGCATTTGACGCATTCAATTGTCCAATCGGGGCCAGCTTCGACTCCAAACCTGCAATGCTGCTCATTAAAGTTAGCGATAATACCAAGAGAAGGACACCGGTGCGTCTGCTGTTCCACCGTTTGGGCCATTTCCGGTGAATCATCACCATTAACCCGTAATAGATGCCGATTAGGGGGATGATAAAATAATACTTGCCCAGCAGATATCCCGACATCTTGGACAGGGAACGCCCCACCGGTGCTTCTCCGGATAATGCGATGACCGAAAGTGTCATCAATACAATCCCATAAATTTCATACTTCAATACGGCTGCAAAGGCTGCCTTCTTCTTTCTTTTCCGCTTTGCCAAAAGTGTCACCCCCGAATCCATATTATAGCATAATATTCGGTGGCGTACCTATGTTCTGTTTTCAGCCTTTAGCCTCATTTTCAACCGTCGGAATATAGCGAATCATTGCCCCCGGAGCGTAGCGTGGATTCAAGTAATCTTGAAGCCCGCAATCGAGTAAACGGACAATTTTCGCCTGATCCTCTGCCATAGGTTCAACTTCCATTAGTATTCCTTCAACCCGAACTTCCCTGGACGTGACGGCTGCCTGTTCCCCTTGCAGCATCCCGATCGGATCCAATGGCATGACGCTGTACCATATCATTGCGTAATCCCTCCAGGGTTTATCGTTTTACGTTCTTCAATCATGCTATTCAAACGGCTTAATGCCTGCCCAATGCCCCCCACCTCGTTCATAAGGCCATATTTGACGGCGTCTGTACCTGAAACCGCGGTACCGATATCCCTGTTCAATTCACCGGTTTTGAACATCAGATCCTTAAACAGTTCCTCTGTTATCCTCGAATGACTCGTTACAAAACGTACGACACGTTCCTGCATTTTCTCCATGTATTCAAAGGTTTGCGGTACGCCAATGACTAACCCGCTCATGCGTATCGGGTGAATGGTCATCGTCGCGCTCTCCGCGATGATCGAGTGATCTGCTGCTACAGCGATAGGGACGCCGATACTGTGCCCCCCTCCAATGACTACCGTTACGGTCGGTTTGCTGAGCGATGCAATCATCTCGGCTATGGCAAGTCCGGCTTCAACGTCGCCGCCAACGGTATTGAGTATGATCAAGAGTCCTTCGATCCGCGGATTTTGCTCAGCTGCCACAAGCTGTGGAATCATATGCTCATATTTTGTGGTTTTATTTTGCGGTGGAAGCACGATATGTCCCTCGATTTGTCCAATGATGGTCATGCAAAAAACGTTGGATTCCCCGCCGCTCGGCAGTCCCGTCTGTCCCAGCTGCTGTATCGTTTCCGTTACGGCCGCTTTTTTGCCTTCCTCAGTGGGGACGACCGGAGGCGCTTCCGTCTCGCCAGTCCATCCTGCTCTTCTGTTGCCGGTAGTCCATTGATCTTTCTCCATCGCGCATCCCTGCCTTTATCTTAATGTCTAGCTGCTGCAATCAACACATAGCTAACCCTTAGTATGGCAAATGACGGGATCATTTTATGCTTATATGGGTACATTCAGCTTGGCAGCGGAATAGCAGCAACCAAAAAAACTCCTGCCGAAATCTTTCGGGAGAAGTTTAAGGATCAACCTATAAAAAGCCCCTCTTTCGCGGGAACCGTCCAATTATTACCTGCGAAAAAGGGGCGACTGTGTGCCTGATTATTTTATTATCTTGTATCAGACTTCCATAATGATCGGCAAGATCATCGGTCTGCGACGTGTTTGTTCATACAAGAAGCGTCCCAAAGCGTCTTTTACGCTGGTTTTCAGTGACGCCCACTCATTCACGTTTTCACTCATCAGCTTCTGAAGCGTGCTGGAAACGATACGGTTCGCTTCATCCAGAAGCCCTTCGGATTCCCGTACGTATACGAATCCACGCGAAATAATATCAGGACCGGATACGATGGAACCGTTTTGCTTGCTCAAGGTAACGACAACGACCAGAATTCCGTCCTGGGACAGAAGCTTGCGGTCGCGCAATACGATGTTTCCTACGTCACCAACGCCAAGTCCGTCAATCAGAACATTTCCAGCAGTTACTTTGCCGGCTTTGCGGGCCGAGCCACCTTGGATTTCCACAATTTCACCGATATCGGTAATAAAAATGTTGTCCGGATCAACACCAACGGACTCTGCAAGCAGAGCGTGACGGCGCTGCATCCGGTATTCTCCATGGACAGGGATGAAAAATTGCGGTTTCATCAGATTCAGCATCAACTTGAGTTCTTCCTGGCTGCCATGACCCGATACGTGGACACCCGAATTGGATCCACTATAAATCACGTCTGCTCCAAGGCGGAACAACTCATCAATCGTACGTCCCACATATTTTTCATTACCTGGAACCGGAGTTGCTGCAATGATAACCGTATCCCCTGGCAGAATGTCCACCTTGCGGTGAGTGGAACGTGCCATGCGTGTGAGCGCTGACATCGGCTCTCCCTGACTGCCTGTACACAATACGACAACCCGGTCAGCTGCCATTTTGTTAACCTCTTCAGGTTCGATCAGCATGCCGTCCGGAATGTGCAAATATCCAAGCTCAGCGGCAATGGACACCACATTGACCATGCTTCTTCCGATAACCGTTATTTTGCGGCCCGTGGATTCGGCTGCATTAACAACCTGCTGAATCCGGTGCACATTCGATGCAAACGTTGCAACAACCACCCGCTGCTCGGCTTTGCGGAAAATATCTTCCAGCACGATGCCCACGTTTTTCTCGGAAGGCGTGAAGCCTGGTCTCTCTGCGTTCGTACTATCTGACAGAAGAGCCAATACTCCCTTGCTTCCGATCTCAGCCATACGCTGCAGATCCGCATATTGGTCGTTTACCGGAGTATGGTCGAACTTAAAGTCACCCGTATGCACAACATTGCCTTCCGGTGTTTCGATACAGATCCCTACGGAATCCGGGATACTGTGATTGGTCTTGAAGAAGGTCGCTTTCAGTGTGTTTCCGAGTTGTACTTCCGAATCCGCATGGATCAGAATCCGTTTCGTCTCACCCAGCAAATTCGCTTCTCTGAGCTTGTTTTCCACTAATCCGAGCGTCAATTTCGTTCCGTACACAGGAACATTCAAGTGTTTCAATACGTAAGGGAGGCCGCCGATATGGTCCTCGTGACCGTGAGTCAGCAAAATCGCTCTCACTTTGTCGCGATTCTCCGTTAAATAGCTAATATCAGGAATAACAATATCAATCCCAAGCATATCTTCTTCTGGGAACTTCAATCCCGCATCCACGACAACGATGTCATTGGCATATTGAATGACATACATGTTCTTCCCGATCTCACCGACGCCGCCCAAGGCAAAAATCGATAGTTTATCGTTGCTTATTTTCTTAGACAAATGTATCTAACCCTCCTATAGTTTTGGACGTCGTACCATTGTTATATTAAATTTCAAAAAAATACCGCACCCAGTCACTTGAATTCATTATACATGATGAAAAAGTGAAAACACAAGTCAACCACCTTCGTGAGCCATAGGATACCCAGAAACAGAAGGGTTTAAAACGAAGAAAGCCACTGCCTTCATTGAAGGCAATGGCTTAGGTTTGGTAGGTGCGCAGCTTACAAGGATGACAGCATATTACGGATAAATGCAGCCTCGTTCTCACTAGGAGAAACGAGCGGCAGACGAACGCCGCCGACCTGATAGCCCCGCTCATGCAGAGCGAATTTAACCGCCGCCGGGTTTGGAAGCGGGTCAGGACATTCAAACAGGCCCTTGAACAACGTGAACAAGGATTGATGCAGCTTGGCGGCTTCCTTCACGTTTCCTTCCACATAGGCGTGGATCATATCCTTCATGCGGGCGCCAGCGATATGGCTGGCCACGCTTACGATTCCGTAAGCACCTACCGCCAGAGCAGGCAGGGCTGAGGAATCGTCGCCGGAATAAACGATGAAGCCGTCCGGAGCACCTGCGGCAATGGCGGTGACCTGATCAATCGAAGCACATTCCTTCGTCGCAACGATGTTCGGTAATTGAGCCAGACGCAGGGTGGTAGCCGCGCTCAGGCTGATGCCCGTCCGTCCCGGCACATTGTACAGCATGATAGGTAAGGAAGTTGCCTCAGCGATCGCCTTAAAATGCTGGTAGAGCCCTTCCTGGTTCGGCTTATTGTAGTACGGAGCGACAAGCAAAATGCCATCGACGCCGCAGCTTTCCGCTTTTTTCGTCAATTCTGCAGAATGTGCCGTATCGTTGCTGCCGGTACCTGCGATAATCTTGCTTCGTCCACCTGCCTGCTTCACTGCGAACTTAAACAATTCAAGCTTCTCGTCTTCGCTAAGCGTCGGGGATTCGCCCGTCGTTCCTGCAATGACCAGAGAGTCCGACTTCTGTTCGACAATCAGGTACTCAATCAATCTCGCAGTCTCGTCCCAATTGATCTCGTTATTCTGATCAAATGGGGTTACCATAGCCGTAATCAATCTTCCGAAATCCACAATGATTCCTCCTTAAAGCTCTCCCGAACAGGCAAGCTTCCTTCGTAAGTAATCTTATATATAGTATTTCCTATCAAACGATTAACGAACAGACTCTAAGGTATTATCGGTGAAGTTCAAATTTGTGATGCAATGCGCGCAGCGCTTGAGCCATATCTTCCTTCTTCACAAGCACCCAGATCGTAGTGTTCGAATCTGCCGATTGCAGAATCGGAATATCGTGCTCGCTCAAGGATTCTACGATTTTGGCCATGATGCCAGGAACCCCGTTGATGCCGCCGCCAATAACGGATACCTTTGCACAGCCGGACAAGCTTTTTGGTTTCAAATCCAGGCTCTGCAGCACTTCAATCGCCTTCTCCGAGTCGCTGTCAAACACTGTATAAAGGACTCCCGTAGGGGTAACATTAATAAAGTCCACGCTAATGGAATGCTCCGCCATCGATTTGAAAACCTTCAGTTGAAGACCTTCCGTGCGATCGCATTCCACTGAGATTTGCGTAATATTGCTTACATAAGCAACTCCCGTCACAAAGCGGTCCACAATTCCGGATTGTATATCTCTGAAGCCCTCCGGCTGGGTGACCAGTGTTCCCTCATTATCCGAGAAGGTTGACCGCACTCTGACCGGAATTTGGGATTGCATGGCAATCTCAACTGCTCTAGGATGAATGACCTTGGCACCTTGATGAGCCATATTGCAAATCTCTGTATAACTTACATAGCTGAGTGGCTTCGCATCCTCGACGATGCGGGGATCTGCCGTAAGAATGCCGTTGACATCCGTGTAGATATCAACCATTTCGGCGCGAAGCGCGGCTCCAAGCGCGGTGGCCGAGGTATCGCTTCCGCCCCTGCCCAGCGTCGTGAAGTCACCCGAATCGGTCTGCCCCTGGAAACCAGTGACGATAACAACTTGGTGAGACTCCAACTCTTTCAAAACCCGTTCAGGTTTTACGTCCTTAATGCGTGCATTTCCGAAGTGATCGTCTGTAAGAAATCCGGCTTGGGCACCCGTCAGCACCGTTGCGGTTATCCCTTCATGCTGAAGCAGACTGCATAGCGTTGTGGCTGAGATAATCTCACCGCAGCAGAGCAGCATATCCCGCTCTCTGTCTGGAAGCGCGTTTCCGCTCTGACCGATCCAATCCAGAAGAGTATCTGTAGCGTAAGGCTCCCCGCGGCGTCCCATAGCCGATACGACCACGACCAATTGGTAGTGATTAGCCAGTTCGCGCTGGATGTGCCCAATAACATGGGTTCTTGCTTGCGGTGTAGACAACGAGGTTCCGCCGAATTTTTGAACTAAGATGCGCATAAAATATTCCTCCGTTTATATATGCCCAGGAGACGTAAATTTCGGGCCGACCGATTGAAACGGCCGGCTACTAAGCCAGGCCGTTCCGTTTGTTGACGATGATTTCTGCGATTAGCACGGCATTCCATGCTGCACCCTTCAGAAAATGATCTGAAACGATCCACATGTTAAGTCCGCACTGATGTCCCTCCAACAGTTTGAGGATCTTTTGCCCGACTGCGCCAGTTGCTCCAACAACGGCCACATTATAATAATGCTCGGTCATATGGCTAAATTCCCCTTCATGAATGAAACTGCAGCTGTAACTTTCTATGTTGCCCTTATTGATCAAAAGGCTTTATCGCGGTTAACGCGAATATTCAACGATCATCGGCTGCAGCTGCTTCCCTTCTAGGGCCGCATAACACGCTTCCGGAATCAAATCCATTTTGGCGACAAGCGAGTTAGGCTTCTGCTGCGGATTATCCTGTCCGTAAGGAACAAAATAAATATTTTTCGTTACAAGCAGCTTCGCGATATTCGCCGCATTCAGTCCAAGGCCATCATTCGTTGAAATCGCCAGAACCAGGGGTCTGCAATTTCTCATCTGCGCCTTGGCTGCCATTAACACAGGGCTGTCAGTCATCGCATTGGCCAGCTTGCTGGTCGTGTTTCCCGTACATGGGGCGATAACCAAAACGTCAAGAAGCTTGGATGGGCCTAGCGGTTCCGCCTCCACAATTGTAGAAATAATATCATTCCCGGTTATTTCTTTCAACTGTTTCTGCCAATTCTCCGATGTGCCGAATCGGGTATCCGTTGTCATAATAGTGCTGGACACAATCGGCACCACATTCGCTCCACCATCTTTGAACCGCTGGATCTGCGGCATCACTTCTTCAAGCGTGCAGTGCGATCCTGTCAGGGCATAACCCACTGTTATTCCATTCCAATTCATCTACGCATCCCCCCGAATCTTGATTTCTTCAGAAATCAGCTCCACCAGCGTATTGGCCATAATGATGCCGGCTGTTTTAGGAGCCACGATTCCGGGTAGTCCGGGTGCGAGCATGGCTTTGATACCCCGTTTTTCAGCATAGCGAAAATCGCATCCACCGGGTGCGGAGGCAAGGTCGATGATGACAGCCTCCCGAGGCATTTTCGAGATGATTTGTGCTGTGACTATCATAGTTGGAATCGTGTTAAAAAGCAAGTCAATATCCGACACATAAGAACTCAGATCCCTTACCAGGAAGGGCTTCCAGCCCATTTCCTCCGCTCTGGCATAGTGCTCCGATTTACGTACGCCCATCCGAATTTTGGCACCCAGGCCTTGCAGGCTGCGCGCCATGGTGAATCCTGTCCGTCCCATGCCAAGCACCATGCTGGTTGATCCGTGAATCGTAAAATCCGTGTTTTGGATCGCCATCATCAGTGCACCTTCCGCTGTCGGAATGGAATTATAGATGGCTACATCGTCCCTCTCCAAAATCTCTACCAGCTTGATCTTATATTTGTCACATAGCGAGCGCAAATAGGGCTTCGCCATGCCTGTATAGATCACTCCATGTCCAGGCATCGCTGCGATATGCTCCTCCTGCAGTCGCAATGGCCCCTCTGAGAACAGCGCGCTGACACGTCCCTCATCATCACATCCCACGACAGGCAGGATCAGAGCATCAGCATTCGATAACAGCTCTGGCGTGAGCGGCTCGCGAGTCACTCCCTGAAAAGAATCCTGCAGTTTCTCAAACCCGGCGATCATGACGGAGGCATCCATCTCAGCGCATTTTCGTATGACTTCAATTTGCCTTGCGTCTCCACCTACAAAGACGGTCCGGACTCCAGTCAGCATGGAAGGCCTCGCTCCTTTCTTCTAACCAACGTATAAACCATCTTATGCCGTCGCCTATAGGGTGGTGAGCGCATTTCAATTAAACTACCGCCTTAACGCAATAAACAACACTATAGATGGAGAGTCGGATCCGAAGCCATTTTGCATGGACGCTAACGCAAAAAACACCGCCCGGCTAGGCCGGAGCGGTGTGCTTGATAAAACCATGATGATGATATCCATAAATTATCTATAATATAGATTACTTGCCGGTATGACCGAATCCGCCTGCACCCCGTACGGTATCGGACAACTCGTCAACTTCCATGAATTCTACCGCCGGGACGGTTTTGAACACCATCTGGGCAATGCGTTCATTACGCTCAATTGCAAACGGCTCTTGTCCTAAATTCACCAGCAGCACCTTCACTTCCCCGCGATAATCAGCATCAATCGTGCCTGGAGAATTCAAGCAGGTAATACCATGTTTGTAGGCCAGTCCGCTGCGCGGACGGATTTGAGCTTCAAGCTCGGCCGGCATGGCAATCGCAAAACCGGTCGGGATTAATTTGCGTTCGCCCGGGTTCAATACCACCGGCTCATGAACCGCTGCGTGCAGATCAAAACCTGCGGCTAGTTCGGACATTTTCACGGGAAGTTTCACATCTTCATTACCTGGCAATCTATTGATTTGAACGTAGTGCAACAAATTCATTCCTCCTAAGTACATTCAGCGCTTTATCTGAAGTTCCTACCATCGCTAGTGCATATGGAGTCCCGAACATGCGGTCAAGAACCGCGTCGACATCCTTCATGTCCACCTGCTCAATCCGCTTAATAATTTCATCCAGGCTAAAATGGCGACCCAGCATTAATTCGTTCTTACCCAAGCGATTCATGCGGCTGCTCGTGCTCTCCAGACTCAGAATGAGACTGCCCTTCAGTTGTTCCTTCCCTTTGCGCAGCTCTTCCTCTGTCATACCGTTCTGTGCCAGATCCTGCAGCATTTCCGTGGTCAGTTGAAGGACTTCCTTTGTCTGTTTAGGCGCTGTGCCCGCATAAATGGTGAACATTCCGTTATCTGCGTGCGAACTATGATATGAGTATACCGAATAAGCCAGTCCGCGCTTCTCCCGGATTTCCTGAAACAAGCGTGAACTCATGCCGCCACCAATGGCGTTATTCAAGAGTACCATTGCATACTGAAGCTCGTCTCCGATGGAGCAGCCGGGAAACGACATGCAGATATGATTCTGCTCTGTTTTCTTCTTACGGAACTGAACACCATCCAAAAAGGCAGGCACGGCCAGCAGTTCGGAGCTGCCGTGATTGGCAAAGCCGCCAAAATGACGCTCCAATAACTCAATCGCATCCTCATTAATGTTGCCTGCCAGAGCGATCACTGTATTCTCAATGGTATAGTGTTTGTCCATGTAATTTCTCAGCGCTTGCGAATCCATCGATTCCAGCCGTTCCTTTGTGCCAAGAATCGGATAAGCCAGCGGATGATCGCCGTATGCCGATAACGACATCAGGTCATGCACCAGATCATCCGGTGTATCCTCATACATCGCGATCTCTTCCAGAATGACATTCTTCTCTTTGGCTAACTCGCCCGCATCCAGCTTGGAGTTGAAGAACATGTCGGACAGCACGTCAACCGCAATCGGAAAATGCTCATCCAGCACCTTGGCGTAATAACACGTATATTCCTTGGACGTAAAAGCGTTGACGTTGCCGCCGATAGCATCAAATTCTTCAGCAATGGCACGGGCGTCAAAGCGATCGGTCCCTTTGAACATCATGTGCTCTATAAAATGCGTTATCCCGTTGATGTCCTCCGATTCATTGCGGGATCCGGTCTTCACCCAAATACCGAATGAAACCGAACGACTTGTCGGGATTTGCTCCATAACCACTCTTAGGCCGTTAGACAATTGTATTTTTTTCACGAGGGCCCCCCTAACTGTTCCATCCAGGCTCACTTTGGCTGATTACCAGCCTCATGCCATCCATTCATTCTATCAAACTTTACCATGCCGCTCAACTTCCCTTCGGCATAATTCGCTCAGGAGAAAGCGTCTGGCTCACGGTTCCGATTTCCAGCCCTTTGGCCCGTATTCCGTCAATCATTCCCTTTAACGCCCGGGACGAGGAATCCGTGGGATGCATCAAAATCAGGAAACCAGGCTCCACCTTCGTGGAGATTTTCTGAACGACAGCATCCGGTGCAGGATGCTTCCAATCGACCGTATCGAGCGTCCACAGGACCGTCTTCAATCCCCTTGCCTGGGCGATGGATACGGTCTGCTGATTAAAATCGCCAGAAGGCGGCGCAAACCATTTGTTCTCCACACCGAGGCTTTCTTTGAGCAGATCCTGCGTCTTCGCGATTTCCAGTTCCGCCCGATCTCTGCTGAGACGGCTCATATTCGGATGCGTATAGGCATGATTCTCCACCTCATGACCTCGTTTCAGAATTTCGCCGGCAAGCTCCGGGTTCTTCTTCAACCAGCTCCCATCCAGGAAAAAGGTCGTCTTCACTTTCTCCGCATCCAGCGTGTTCAGCATCGGTACCAGAAATTCATTCCCCCAGGCCACGTTAATCATCAGCGATACCATCGGCTTGTTGGGGTTGCCCCGATAAATCGGTTGCTCTCCAAGATCATTAAGCGTTACTTTGGCCGGAATTTGCCGGTATACGTAAGGAATGGCCTCTCCAGCTTTTCGCTTTTTCGACGATGCTGCTTGGTATGTAGCTTCAATATCGATCTCAAGTCCACTATAACCGGGAATCGCTTTCCACACGGAGTCCACCCTGGCATCCACTGGCTCAATGCGTGATTTTGCCGCAGCGGCTTCGATTTGACTCAATAAATTCAGATCTACTGCATTCTCTGAACCGCTAACGAGTTGCCCCTCGGGTTTAATCTGCAGTCCCGAAACATATCCCCAGGCCCCGCTGAACACGGCAACAGCCGACACCATTGCGGCACCGGTTAGCAGCACAACCATCTTTTTTCCATTCATGGGCATATCCACCCTCCCCTTGAGAAGCTTTGTCCCATTTTATGTAGGTTCAGGAGGAAATATGTGCCTCAAAGTGGGCCTATGCCGTGAAGCCTATTGTAGATGCTTGTTCAAGACTAGAGGAATCCCATGGGCCGAAAAGATTAAAAAAAGAGCCAGAATGATAGGTTCTGCCTCTTTTCCTTGTATCTATATGCTGTTAAACAAACAAAGCGCGGATTAAGATCCGCTCTTGTTTGTTTCCGCAGTCAAAACCGCTTTGCGAGACAGGTTAATCCGTCCCTGCTGGTCGATTTCGGTAACCTTCACAGTAATGACATCACCGATGGCAACCACGTCCTCTACCTTCGCTACGCGCTCAGTCGAGAGCTGGGAGATATGAACAAGCCCGTCTTTGTTAGGCAGAATTTCAACGAATGCACCGAATTTCTCAATCCGTTTGACAGTACCTGTATAGATTTCGCCAACAGCTACCTCACGGACGATGCCTTCGATAATCGAAAGAGCTTTTTTGTTCATCTCATCGTTGGCAGATGCAATGAACACGCGGCCGTCTTGTTCGATATCGATCTTCACGCCGGTTTCCTCGATGATTTTGTTAATGATCTTGCCGCCGGCACCGATCACATCGCGAATTTTGTCCGGATTGATCTGCATCGTAATAATCTTTGGCGCATATTGGGACAACGTTTCTCTTGGCTTTTGAATGGCTTCTGCCATTTTTCCAAGGATATGCATGCGTCCTTCTTTTGCTTGCTGCAGTGCTTCCTGCAAAATCGCGCGGTCAATACCGTCAATTTTGATATCCATTTGAATGGCGGTAACCCCGTCAGGTGTCCCTGCCACTTTGAAGTCCATGTCGCCGAGATGATCTTCCATCCCTTGAATATCTGTCAAGATGGAAACATGATCTCCGTCTTTAATCAAGCCCATCGCCACGCCGGCTACAGGTGCTTTGATCGGCACCCCTGCATCCATCATAGCAAGTGTGCTTGCACAAATACTCGCTTGGGAAGTCGAACCATTTGACTCAATTACTTCGGACACGAGGCGAATCGTGTACGGGAATTCCACTTCATTCGGAATAACCTTCGACAATGCACGTTCACCAAGTGCACCATGACCAATTTCACGACGGCCCGGAGCGCGAAGCGGACGAGCTTCCCCTACGCTGAACGGCGGGAAGTTGTAATGGTGCATGAAACGCTTGGTCTCTTCCAGATCGATTCCATCGAGAATCTGTACATCACCTAGAGCACCTAGTGTACATACGCTAAGAGCCTGGGTTTGTCCACGTGTGAACAGACCGGAACCATGCGTTCTAGGCAGCAGACTGGTATCGCAATCGATAGGACGGATCTCAGACAGACCACGACCGTCCGGACGAACTTTGTCATGCGTGATCAAACGTCGAACTTCTTCCTTCACGATATCGTGAAGCACTTCTTTAACATCCTTCAACAACTCAGGTGTCTCGATATACTTCTCTTCAAATACGGTGTATGCTTCATCATTGATAGCGTCAATCGCATCCTGGCGAGCATGTTTCTCCTCAATGCGAACGGCTTCAACAAGACGGGCTTCGGCGAAATCACGCACTTCACGATTCACCGTTTCATTGACCGCATGAAGTTTAACTGCCATTTTCTCTTTACCGCAAGCGGCTACGAGTTCTTCGATCTTAGCTACGATTTTCTTGATTTCCTCATGCCCGAACATAATCGCTTCCAGCATGACTTCCTCAGGAACTTCGTTCGCTTCGGCTTCAACCATCATGATTGCATCTTTGGTACCTGAAACAACAAGATAGATGTCGCTTGCTTCCTGCTGTGCAATATTCGGATTCACCACAAATTCGCCATCAACACGCCCTACGGCTACGCCGCCGATCGGACCGTTAAAAGGCACATCCGAGATGCTCAAGGCAGCGGAAGTACCGATCATGGCCGCGATTTCCGGCTCGCAATCCTGATCTACGCTCATCACGAGATTTAGAACCTGTACATCATTACGGAATCCTTCAGGGAACAACGGACGAATCGGACGGTCTGTCAGACGGCTGGCAAGAATCGCTTTCTCGCTTGGTCTGCCTTCGCGTTTGATGAATCCACCCGGAATTTTACCGACTGCGTACAAACGCTCCTCATAGTTAACCGTCAATGGAAAGAAATCCAAATCCTTCGGTTCACTGGAAGCTGTCACTGTACACAGGACTGCCGTTTCGCCGTAACGAACCATCACAGCCGCATTTGCCTGCTTCGCAAGGCGCCCTGTTTCGAATACGAGGGGTCTTCCGCCAAGCTGCATTTCAACACGTGTTTCCATGTAATCCCTCCTCATGGGGATAAATTTTTTTGAAATCTTCTTCTACCATCAGCATGTCTTTTGCAAAACACTGTCCACATTTCCTAACCAGAGCCATCCAAACGGTCGAAATCGCAAACCTATGTACAGGAACAACCCGAACCGTATAGAACATTCTCCGTATAGATTGCCCCTGGTTATACCATTAAGCGAAATTTAGCGAACAGACCACGCCTACAATCTATAAGAATCTATATTAAGATAACCCCACAAAGTGGAGTTTAGGCTATGAAGCGTACGCAGTACTTTGTGGGGAAGCTCGAAAACGGTAAATTGTACAATACTTAGAAAAGAGCCCGGCTGTGCCGCTGTCGTTCCAAGAAGGACAGTGGACAACCAGGCTGTTTTCGGCACATCTTATGGATGATTAGCGACGCAATCCAAGCTTCTCGATCAAAGCACCGTAACGTTTAACATCCTTGTTTTTCAAGTATGCAAGCAACTTACGGCGTTGGCCGACCATTTTCAACAATCCACGACGGGAATGATGATCCTTCTTGTGTGTACGCAAGTGGTCAGTCAAGTTCGTAATGTTTTCCGTTAGGATAGCGATTTGCACCTCTGGAGATCCTGTATCGGACTCATGAGTTTTGTGCTCGTCAATCAGTTGCTGTTTACGTTCTTGAGTTAATGCCATCCTGTTCACCTCCCTCATTATAATCGCCGTTGGCCCAGGTACCGACGGTGAGATCGAACATCCAAGCCAAGGTTAAAATCGCCCAATCTTCAGGCGACCTCTAAGAGTATAGCATACTTTACCTGAAAAAGAAAATCCGTTTGCGAACAATTTGTCCCAAAACGTTTATTCACTAATTTCTAATATTTTGCGAGCCTCGACGGCATCTCGCTGAATCCACTCCACAAGCTCCTGAACCGATTCGAATTTATGCTCCTTGCGGATATATTGAACGATATCCACCGTCATGGTCTGATCATACAGATCCCCTTCAAAATCAAACAGATGCACCTCAAAAACAGGCTCTGTGATCCCTTCATGGAACGTTGGCTTCACGCCGATGTTCATCACGCCCGGAATCCAGTCGCGATGCTTATCCGTGCGTGCCCGAACGGCATAGACGCCTAATGCAGGTACCACGAACGGATCCGTCAATTCCAGGTTAGCGGTAGGAAAACCGATCTTTCTTCCCCGCTTCTCCCCATGAATGACCGTGCCGCGGATATGATAATTCCGTCCGAACCAGCGGTTTGCATCCGACAGCTGCCCCGTTTTCAAGGCAATCCGTATGGATGAACTTCCTACCTTCTCGCCATCAACCAAGAATGGCGGAACCGTAACGACAGACATCCGGTCTTCACCGAGTTCCTGAAGTTTGACTGCGTCACCGGCGCCTTTATGGCCGAAACGGAAATCAAACCCGACCACCGCTGTTTGAAGATTCAAGGGAAACAGCATCTCTTCAACAAATGTTTCCGGACTCACCTGGGAGAATTCCTTATTGAACTCGACAACGTACAAAATATCGATGCCCATCTCCTCAAGCAACTGCTGCTTGTCAGGCTGAGGCGTCAGATATCCCTCGTAGCTTCCTTTACCAATCACGTCTTTCGGATGAGGATAAAAGGTAATAACGGCGGCCGGCACTCCATTCTCCCGCGCAATATTGACTGCGGTTGAAAGCACGCTGGCATGTCCCAGGTGAAGACCGTCGAACTGGCCGATTGCAGCTACCTTCGGCTCGGCAGCTTCTCGTACAATATCAGAAGATACAGGATAAGATAAAGAAACAATCCTCATGATTACTCACCTCCACTCACTAAATCCAGTCATGCTTAGGAAAATACTTTCACAGGAACGATAGCCCCTGTCTCCTCTTGCTGCTGATAGATTCCCAGAAAGTTTTCCTTTATATCATACAAGCGAATAGGCTCCGAGCTGTCAACAGGTGGTTCTACCGCTCTCGAGGACAAGCGCTGTCCCTGCAGGGCAGCATCCGTTTTCTCTTCAGAAACCGTATGCTTCGGCAGATAATCAATCGCTTGATCCACGGGAATAAGCCGGGTGTGCAGCGTTTCATCCTTCATGAACTGCTCAATTTGCTCCAGGGTTAAGCACTGCTCCTCCGTGATTCCCGCCGATACTGTGCGTACCAGCTTAACCATGACAGACGGCACGCCGAGTTTCCTCCCGATATCCACGCAAAGCGTGCGGATGTATGTACCTTTGGAGCACAATACTCGAAAAGAAATTTCCGTATACTCCCCTTCAGCATCAAAATCCGTCATTTCGATTTCATGAATCGTTACGGTCCGGCTCTTGCGCTCCACGGTCTTACCTTCTCTGGCAAGCTCGTATAATCGTTTACCATTGATTTTGACAGCGGAAAACATGGGTGGGATCTGAGAAATCTGGCCTGTAAAAGATTGCAGCGCTTCAAGCGCCTCTTCTCTGGTCACATGAACATCATCTGCCGTCTCTACTACTTGCCCAGTGATATCCTCGGTATCCGTCGAATATCCAAGACGGAGGACCGCGTGATACTCTTTAGGCAGTTCCTGAAGGTATTCCACTACTCGCGTGGCCCTCCCCAGGCATAACGGAAGCACGCCTGTTACTTCGGGGTCCAGCGTACCCGTATGTCCAATTCGCTTCAAACGAACCATTCCACGAACCTTCGCCACCACATCGTGGGATGTCCAGCCTGCCGGTTTGTGAACGGCCAAGATGCCTTCTAATTGCGTCATAGCTTTAATCTCACCTGCTCTACTACTCTAGGGATGATGTCATGAAGGGAGCCTTCAATGCTGCAACCGGCTGCCCGAACATGGCCGCCTCCTCCAAATAACTGGGCTAATGCCGCAACATCCACTTTTCCGGCTGAACGCAAACTCGCCTTGACCATTCCGGATTTCAGTGACTTGAATAGAATCCCGACTTCAACTCCTTGAATGTTTCGGGGGTAATTCACAATCCCTTCCAGATCCTCGCTAACGGCGCCGCATGATTCCATAAACTCAGGCGTTACGTATACCCAGGCTATTTTACCATCATCCGACACACTTAACGTATTTAATGCCTGAACCAGCACTTTCATCTGTGGAAGCGTCATTTCCTCTAGTAACGTTTCCGCAATTTCAGGTCCGTTCACGCCATAGGACAACAGATCGGAAGCGATGCTCATAACCTTGGGCGATGTATTCGAGTACCGAAAACCGCCGGTATCCGTTAGCAATCCCGTATAAATCGCTGTTGCAATATCGGCATCCCAGTCCACTTCAAACAAATTCAGCAAATCATAAAGGATTTCTGCGGTTGCTGCCGCATCCGGCACGACCAGGTTGACGGCTCCATAACGATCATTTGTTGGATGATGGTCAATATTAACGATGCTTGCCTGATCGGCAAATACCTGTTTCGTATAGCCTACTCTAGCAAAATCCGCACAATCCACACAAATGACGTGAGAGAACGTTCTTCCTGGCTGCTCTTCAGACAGATTGAGAATGTCTTCTGCATGCCACAACATTTTCATGCGTTTTTGAATGGGCCCCTCATTAATCATCGTGAATTTCTTGCCCAGACATGAGAGAAGCCAGCCCACCGCAAGGGTGGAACTGACTGCATCTCCATCGGGCTGAACATGCGACACAACCAAATAATCATCGTGCTCCAGCAGGAACGATTTCACCTGCTGCAGCTCTTGTTCATAGGTCTGCATTCGCCCTCTCCTTTATAAAAACGAACTACTCTATTTCTCTTCGCGATCCACGATTTCGGTCAGCAGCTTCTCAATATGGCTGCCATATGCAATGGAATCATCGAATTTGAAGATCAGCTCCGGCACATGCCGAAGTCGGATCCGCTTGCCCAGCTCGGAGCGGAGAAAGCCGCTTGCCTTCTCCAACCCTTTTAAGGAAGCTGCCTTCTGCTCGTCGTCGCCGAGCACGCTCAGGTATACCTTCGCTTGAGACAGGTCATTTGTAACATCAACACCGGTCACAGTAATGAAACCGATTCTTGGGTCTTTCATCTCCGATTGGATCAGTTGGCTGAGCTCTTTTTTAATCTGCTCGCCTACGCGCCCAGTTCTGATTTTTGCCATGGTCTGATCACCTCATTCGTTAGCGCTCTACTGTCTCCATGATGAAGGCTTCGATTACGTCTCCTTCTTTGACGTCGCTATAGCTTACCAAGGTAATACCACACTCATAACCTTGTGCCACTTCTTTAGCGTCATCTTTAAAGCGCTTGAGGGAATCGATCTTGCCTTCATGAACGACAATGCCGTCACGGATCAAGCGAGCTTCTGCGTTACGCGTAATTTTACCGGATGTCACCATACATCCTGCAATCGTACCCACTTTGCTCACTTTAAAGGTGCTGCGGACTTCCGCATGACCGATCACGGTTTCTTTGTACTCCGGATCGAGCATCCCCTTCATAGCTTGCTCAATTTCCTCGATTACATTATATATTACACGGTGCAGACGAATATCAACCTTTTCCTGCTCGGCGGTTTGTTTCGCTTGGACGTCCGGACGAACGTTAAAGCCGATAACAATCGCGTTGGAGGCAGCTGCCAAAATAATATCGGACTCCGTGATCGCCCCGGCACCGCTGTGGAGAATTTTGACGCGAACGCCTTCCACTTCGATTTTGTTCAAGGAACCTTTCAGTGCCTCAACAGAACCTTGTACGTCACCTTTGATAATCACGTTAAGATCTTTGATCTCGCCGTCCTTAATGTGTTGGAACAGGTCATCCAGCGTCACGCGAGTATTCGTGTTCAACTCGGATTGACGATGGGTAATCGCACGCTTATCAGCGATATTACGCGCTTTACGCTCATCCTCAAACACCATAAACGGATCGCCGGCACCTGGAACTTCAGTCAAACCGGTAATTTCAACTGGTGTTGAAGGACCCGCTTCTTTTAATCGACGGCCTTTATCGTTCACCATCGCACGAATACGTCCAAAGCAGTTGCCCGCTACGAAGGCGTCGCCCACTTTCAATGTACCATGCTGAACGAGAATGCGTGCTACCGGACCTCTGCCTTTATCCAGCTCAGCCTCAATAACGGTACCGCGTGCGCGTTTGTCAGGATTTGCTTTGTATTCATTCACTTCTGCTACCAGAAGAATCATTTCAAGCAAGTCTTCCAGACCCATCCGCTGTTTCGCCGAAACGTTAACAAAGATGGTATCTCCGCCCCACTCTTCAGGCACTAACTCGTATTCCGTCAATTCTTGTTTAACTTTATCCGGGTTAGCATCCGGTTTATCGATTTTGTTCACGGCAACGATGATCGGCAAACCTGCTGCTTTCGCATGGTTAATCGCTTCGACTGTCTGTGGCATTACGCCGTCGTCAGCCGCAACCACGATGATCGTCATGTCCGTTACTTGTGCACCACGGGCACGCATGGCTGTAAACGCTTCGTGACCCGGTGTATCCAGGAACGTAATCTTCTTGTTATTGATCTCGACTTGGTAAGCACCGATATGCTGCGTAATACCGCCAGCTTCGCCACTTGATACGTTCGCGGAACGGATCGCATCAAGCAGCGTCGTTTTACCGTGGTCGACGTGACCCATAATAGTAACAACTGGTGGACGCTCTTTCAGTTCTTCAGGAGCATCGTTTTCTTCAACGGTCTCAAAACGATCTTCCTCTACCGGAATTTTCACTTCGACTTCTACACCGAATTCACCAGCGAGCAATAGAATCGTATCGATATCCAGCTCCTGGTTGATGGTGGCCATCACGCCGAGGAAAATCAGCTTCTTGATGACTTCGGAAGCGTCCTTATGAAGCAGCTTCGCCGTTTCACCGACGGTCATGTTGCCACGGACGATAATTTTCTTCGGCGTGTTGTCGATTTTCTCGCGAGGCGGCTGCTGATTATATTGATTCCGGCCGCGGTTGTTCTTTCCACCGCGATTGTTGCCACGGAATCCTCCCTGACGGTTGTCATCAAAACGTTTGGAGTCTGAACGATTGTTATTGTTGTTTCTGGAATTGCGGTTCTGGCCGTTGCTGTTATTGCTATTGTTATTGTTGGATCCTGAGAAACCGCCTCCGGTTCCACCCGGCTTGCTCTGTGGACGCGCTCCGCCTTGGTTGTTGCTGCCCTGCGGACGCGTTCCACCTTGATTATTGCCTTGCGGACGTGCGCCGCCTTGACCTCCGCCCTGAGGACGTGATCCGGTCTGCGTGCTGCCGCCTGGTCTGGATGATTGGCTACGATTGTTCTGCTGACTTCCTTGTGCGGAGCCAGACTGAGTTCTTCGGGTATCCTGCCCTCCTTGGGGGCGCTGGGAACCTGAAGTGTTCTGAGTGTTTTGATTCGTTCTACTATTCATACCTACCTGCTTTTCCTGTTGTTTTTTGGGCTGGCTTTGACCTTGTTGTCCTGGTGCTCTCTGTCCTGAATTACGCATACCGTCCTGCCCATTACGGTTGCCTTCGGCACTTACACTAGCGGAAGTGCCTTCTGTTTTTGCATTGGATACAGTTGCAGCCGCATTGGCTCCGGAAACCGCTGGTTTACGGTTCTCGGTTCGGGAAGCGTCACCACTATCCCGTTTGGCTGCTGCATTGGATTTGATATCTTTGAAAAACTGCTCTACCTTGGACACCGTATCGTTCTCCATTACGCTCATATGGTTATTGACCGGAATGTTCAAACGTTTGAGGATCGTGATGATTTCTTTACTGCTCATGTTCAACGATTTAGCATATTCGTATACTCGAAGTTTATTGTCTTTGTTTTCCTGTTTACTCAATATACTCCACCTCCGACATTGTCTCCATTTTCTTGGAGATCATTTCTGCGAATCCTTGATCCGTAACTGCCAGCACAACCCGCTCGGGTTTACCTACACTTGTGCCCAGACTTTCCCGGTCAAATCCGATTACCAGAGGGATATTGTAAGTACCGCATTTATCGCGGAACTTCTTTGTTGTATTAACTGAGGCGTCACCCGCCAGAATAACCAATTTTGCATCAGAAGACCGGATGGCTTTGAGCACGATCTCATCCCCGGTAACCACCTTACCTGCCCTCATGGCCAGGCCGAGCTGAGAAAGCGCCCTATTCATCATCGGCAGCACTCTCTTTTGCAGCCAGGAATTCATCTTCCACCTTGATGAAATCCTGTGCCAACTGTTCATAGATCTCAGGTTTCACATGTTGTTTCAACGCTCGATCCAGTGCTTTATTTTTGTGTGCCAGCTTGAAGCAGGAAACTTTGCCGCATAAATACGCTCCCCGTCCCGATTTTTTGCCGGTGAGATCGATCAGGACAGCATCCTCGGGCGTCCTAACAATCCGGATAAGCTCTTTCTTCGGCATCATTTCCTGACACGCTACACATTTACGCAGCGGTATCTTTCTCTGTTTCAAGACGACAACCCCCTGTCATTTGGAATTAATCGACAGAGACGGAATCCTGGTGCATTTCACCTGATTGGGACTTCGGTCTGCCAAATTCCTGCTCCGCCTGACTTTCGCTCTTAATATCAATCTTCCAGCCTGTCAGCTTCGCCGCGAGACGAGCATTCTGGCCTTTGATCCCAATCGCAAGCGAGAGTTGATAATCCGGAACAATTACACGCGCCATCTTCTCATCTTCAAATACTTGAACTTCAAGTACTTTGGATGGGCTGAGCGCATTGGCCACGTATTCTTCAACCTGATCGGAATAACGCACGATGTCAATTTTTTCGCCGCGAAGCTCATTGACAATCGTCTGTACGCGCATACCCTTAGGTCCTACGCAAGAACCAACCGGATCGACTTCATCGTTGCGGGAAAATACCGCAATTTTGGAGCGGAATCCAGCTTCACGCGCAACCGAGCGAATTTCAACGACGCCATCAAAGATTTCCGGCACTTCAAGCTCGAACAGGCGCTTCAAGAGGCCCGGATGCGTACGGGACAGCATAATCTGCGGCCCCTTGGTTGTGTTCTCAACCTTGGTAATGTAAGCTTTGATCCGGTCGCCATGCTTGAACTTCTCGTTAGGCATAAGCTCGGTAAGCGGCAAGGCCGCCTCGATCTTGCCAAGGTCGATATAGATGTTGCGTAAATCTTGGCGCTGCAGCGTACCCGTTACGATATCATCTTCCTTGTCAATAAAAGCGCTGTAGATCAGGCCTCGTTCGGCTTCTCTAATGCGCTGGGTAACAACTTGCTTTGCCGTTTGAGCTGCGATCCGTCCGAAATCACGCGGCGTAACCTCGATTTCCGCTATATCTTCAATCTGAAAATGCGGATTGATTTCCCGGGCCGCATGCAGCGAAATTTCAGTCCGCGGATCCAGCACCTCGTCCACAATCAGCTTCCGCGCGAACACCTTGATGACACCCGTATTGCGATTCATGTCTACCCGTACATTTTGCGCCGTGTTAAAATTGCGCTTGTAACTCGAGATCAGTGCCGCTTCAATGGCTTCAAACAGCACATCTTTGCTGATGCCCTTTTCTCTTTCCAACTCATTCATCGCTTCAATAAAATCCATACTCATTGAAAATCGGTTCCCCCTTTCAAAACTTCCGTTTAAAAAATGATGGCCAATCTGGCACTGGCTACTTTTGCATATGGAATCACGTGCTGCTTCTTGACGGTTTGAATGACTAGCTCCTCGTTATCGAAGGATTCCAGCTTGCCTTCAAACTCTTTCAACCCGTTAATCGGCTCGTATACCGTAACAAACACGTTCTTGCCGACTGACTTCGCAACATCCTCTTTTTTCTTCAGGGGACGTTCCGCGCCAGGAGAAGAGACTTCAAGAAAATAAGCTGTCGGAATAGGATCGTTCTCGTCCAGCTTCTGGCTCAGGTATTCACTGATTAAACCGCAATCGTCAATGTCAATGCCGCCGTCTTTATCAACAAACACGCGCAAGAACCAGTTGCTTCCTTCCTTAACGTATTCCACATCTACCAGTTCAAAGCCGTGTTCGTCCAAATACGGCTGCACCATTTCTTCCACAGTCGTTTTAATCTTTGATGTGCTCAAAGAACATAACCTCCAAGTTGATTTCCTATATACCAAAGAGTAAAGAGTGGGTTGCCCCACTCTTTACACAACGGTTTTATCTCCATGATTACCAAAAAAATTATAACATAGTCTGGTAATAGTGACAAGTATGACTCCTTGACTGTCAAGGCGTCACGGCCATGAAAGGATGACAAGAATCAGAACAATGACAACTGATTGCTCTCCGGCAGACCGCGGAAGCATCCCATTTGGGTCAACAGTTCCACGGCGGTTTTGCTTGCCTTCGATTTTTGCTGGAAATCCTCTATGGAGAGGAATTCACCGAATTCACGTGCGGCAGCAATATTGCGGGCGGCATTATCACCGATGCCCTGCAGTGCAGAGAACGGCGGAATGAGCGAATTTCCATCCACCTTAAATCGGAGCGCATCCGATTCATACAGATCGATGTTCTTAAACGAGAAGCCCCTTGCCGTCATCTCCAGCGCCATCTCCAGAATTGGCAGCATCCCTTTTTCCTTCGGGCTTGCTCCGAAGCCCAGCTGCTCAATCTCTTCAATTCGGCGATAAATCGCCTCATAGCCCTGACAGCATAATTCGATATCGAAGTCCTCGGCTCGAACCGAGAAGTACGTTGCATAATATTCTATCGGATAATAAAGCTTGAAGTAAGCCGTCCGCACCGCTGAGATAACATACGCAGCGGCGTGGGCTTTCGGGAACATGTACTGGATTTTGAGACAGGAATCAATGTACCACTGCGGCACTTTGCATTTCTTCATCTCGTCAATCCATTCCTGTGACAACCCCCGGCCTTTACGCACACTTTCTGTTATCTTAAATGCGAGGCTAGCATCCATGCCTGCCTTATAAATCAGGAACAACATGATATCGTCGCGGCAACCAATAACGGTTTTGATGTTGCATGTACCATTCTTGATGAGCTCTTGAGCATTGCCGAGCCAAACGCCGGTTCCATGTGATAGACCTGAGATTTGCAACAAGTCGGCAAAACTCGACGGCTGCGATTCCACCAGCATCTGGCGTACAAATTTGGTTCCCATCTCCGGAACGCCGAAGGTGGCCACCGGTGAGCGTATTTGCTCCGGCTTGACGCCCAGCGCTTCCGTTGAGTTAAACATGCTCATCACTTTCGGATCGTTCATCGGAATGGTCGTTGGATCCACGCCGGTCAAATCCTGAAGCATTCTCATCATGGTTGGATCATCGTGCCCGAGTATATCAAGCTTGAGCAAATTCGCTTCAAAGGCATGATAATCGAAATGCGTCGTTTTCCACTCGGCGTTGACATCGTCCGCAGGGAATTGCACCGGCGTAATCTCTTCCACTTCGATGTAATCCGGCACAACGACAATACCGCCGGGATGCTGGCCCGTGCTTCGCTTGACGCCGGTACAGCCTGACGCAAGCCGATTCAACTCCGCGCCCCGCCAGCGCTTGTTGTTGTGTTCCTCGTATTTTTTAGCGAAACCAAACGCCGTCTTCTCTGCCACGGTACCGATGGTTCCGGCACGGAATACATTCTCCTCGCCAAACATCTCTTTGGTGAAATTATGGGCATGCGGCTGATATTCACCGGAGAAGTTCAAGTCAATATCCGGAACCTTATCCCCTTTAAAACCCAGGAAGGTTTCAAAAGGTATATCCTGTCCCTCGCCTTTCATCATGTTTCCGCATTCCGGACAAGCTTTGTCCGGCAAGTCAAATCCACTCGGCACGCTGCCGTCCAGGAACCATTCGCTGTGCTTGCAGTCGCTGTTCAAGCAAATGTAATGGGCGGGAAGCGGGTTAACCTCGGATATGCCGAGGAATGTGGCAACGACGGATGAGCCTACGGAACCCCGTGAACCAACCAAATAGCCGTCCCGGTTCGATTTCTTCACCAGTTTCTCGGAAATCAAATAGTTCGCTGAGAAACCGTATTTAATGATCGGCTCAAGCTCTTTCTCCAACCGGGCCACTACGACTTCCGGCAAGTTCTCGCCATAAATGGACTTGGCCGTGTCGTAGCAGGTGTTGCGGATTTCTTCATCCGCGCCATCCAGAATCGGCGTAAACAGCTTATCCGGGAACAATTCCAACTCTTCAAAGCGGTCGGCCAGCTCGCTAGTGTTCGTTACAACAACTTCATAACATTTGTTTTGTCCCAAAAACTCGAACTCTTCGAGCATTTCTTCCGTAGTCCGAAAATGCGCGTCAGGCTTGCGCATATCCTTGAGCGGGCTGAAACCGGTAATCCCATGGATGGTAATGTCCCGGAACAGCTTATCCCGCGGTTCAAGATAGTGCACGTTTCCTGTGGCGATGACTGGCTTCTTCAGCTTTTCGCCGATGCGCACGACTTTGGAAATTGCGGTTTTGATCTCTTCGGGACTGCCCACCAAGCCTTTGTCCACCAAATGCATATACATCGTCAATGGCTGAATCTCTAGAACATCGTAGAAGTCCGCAATCTCTTCGGCTTCCTCCTCCGTTTTGTTCAGCACCGTTTCGAAGAACTCCCCTTTTTCGCAGCCGGATAGCACCAGTAACCCATCTCGCATCTCTTGAAGCTTGGATTTAGGAATACACGGCACTCGCTTGAAATATTCGGTATGTGACATGGAGATCAGTTTGTACAAGTTTTTCTTGCCCGTCATATTCAAAGCATAAATGCCGCAGTGGAAAGGACGGGTATTGGACAGATCCTTACCGACGTAATCATTGAGGCGGTCCAGCATCTTGACGCCTTTGGTTTTGTCCACATCGCTAAGGAGCCCGTTCAGGATTCCAGCCAGTGCAATCGTATCGTCAATCGCGCGGTGATGGCTTTCGAGCAGTACCTTATACTTATCTGCCAATGTGTTAAGACGATGATTTTTAAGTCCCGGATGCACCAGACGTGCAAGCTCCAGCGTATCCAGGTAGGGATTGTCGAGCGTATCCATCCCGGCATTCTTGAGTGCTGCCTGAATGAACCCCATGTCAAATCGAGCGTTGTGAGCCACAAGTACGGCATCCCCAACGAATTCAACAAACTCTTTCAATACCGGCTCCAATTCAGGGGCATCCTTAACCATATCGTCATTGATATTGGTCAATTGCTGGATATGATATGGAATTCGCTCATGCGGGTTAACGAAGGTTGCGTATCGATCAATCTCCTTGCCATCGTTCATCTTCACGGCAGCAAGCTCGATGATTTTGTTTGCGGTAATGGACAAACCTGTGGTTTCAATATCGAATACCACATAAGTGGCACTGCTGAGTTCAATCGACTGTGCCTGTTCCACGATGTTGACGGCATCATTCACGACATTGGCCTCAACGCCGTACATCATTTTAATCCCATGCTTCTTGGCGTTCTTTGCTGCATCAGGATAACACTGTACACCACCATGATCACTTACGGCGATGGCTTTATGTCCCCAGCTCGCCGCTGTTTTGATATAACGGTCGATCGGCGTGACCGCGTCCATCGTGCTCATGGTCGTATGCAGATGGAATTCCACCCGCTTCTCGGCCGCGTTATCCTTGCGCGAAGGAGGCGACGGTACTTCGTTGAGATCAGACGGGATCATCACCAGCTCAGGCACCTGCATAAACCGGTCGTATTCAACCCGTCCGCGAGCCTTCACCCACTTGCCGTTTTCAAGCAGGCTCAATACCTTAAGATCGTCCTTCGTCTTGCCAAACATTTTCATTTGCAAGGAATCGCTGAAATCCGTCAGATAGAATGTAAATAACGTACTGCCGTTACGAAGCTCCTTACGATCCAATCCGAAGATGGTTCCCTGAATCGTAATTTTCTTCTCTTCGTCTTGGATCTCCTGAAGCGGAACCGGCTGTTCCTTGATATCATACCCAACCTGCAGTCGAACCGCGCCCTCTTCCTCATCTTCCGCGTCCAGCTCAGCTTCCATGCTGCTCATGATCTGCTCGATGACCTCACGCTCTTCTTCTCGTTTCCTCTGCTCGAACTCCTCATAAGCCGCCTGGCCATTATCGCCGACCTGCATTTTCACGCGCAGCGTCAGATCAAAATATTGTCCGAAAAAACGGGTAATGGCGGCATCGATCTGTTTCTTTCGGGCAAGCTCAAGCGACATGCCATCCGACATGGAGAGAAGGACTTGCCCATCCTCCACCTCGTATTTGGCCCTTGCCATCCATCCATTAACCGAAGGGATCTCCCGATGTGCCCACTCTAGGAACAAGCCCCAGTATTCTTGCACGATATCTGTTTCGGGAACGCCGCTTCCATATCGGAACACAAATTTAATCTTCGCGATATGCCCCATCTTCTCCTGAATTCTCAGACAAAATGTGCGATAGACCTCAGCTGGAACCAAGGTCTCCTTCAGGACGGTTATTCTCCAGTCCTTACTGGCCTTGCTTGTCTCTACCTGCTCAATCACGCCGTCCAAAAAATAGGGTTCCACCAGATTGGCCGGAACTTCTCCCTGCTTGATCAGCAGTTCAAATCGCTTCCTTTTATCTTCTGTTGTGCCCATGGTTCCCTCCCCCTGCAATGCATAAAGCTATAAGAAAAAAATTCTATCGACGTACATCCACAGAAGACAGACTGCGTTTAGTCGATGTAAAAAAATAGAATAAAGCCTCCGCTGGCAGCACCCATTCGTCCTGCCCCAATAAAGAAGAGCGTCCGCCATACTGCCATCCGGAAGCTTACTCCAGATGATGAATCCCGGTTTTGGACGAAGGACTCCTCCCTCACCCAAACTTGCCGGGAACTCATAATATCGATTTACTAGTACGCTCTCGCGAACAGCACCGTATGTTTCGCATCATCACCGCATACGAGACACTTGGTTTTCTTCTCAGACGGTTCAAACGGAATGTTTCTGCTCGTAGCACCGGTTTCTTGCTTGACAGTATCTTCACAAGCTTCCGAACCGCACCATCCTGCCAAGGTAAACCCGCGTTTTTCTTCCATGCTTTCCTTCATTTCATCCAGCGATTCCACGGAATAGAAATGATCCTCACGGAACTGCTTCGCGCGCTCGAACATTTCCTGGTGCACCTGCTCCAGCATATTCTGTACTTCCTGTGTCAGATTAGCCTGTTCTACGATTTTCTTCTCACCTGTTATGCGGGAGACAAGCACGCACACGCCATTCTCCATGTCACGTGGCCCGATCTCCAGACGCACCGGAACTCCGCGCATTTCATACTCATTGAATTTCCAGCCTGGACGCACATCCGGATTATCGTCAACGCGTACGCGGATGCCTGCTGATTTCAGTTCACGGAACAGCTCGTCCGTACGACCCACAACCGCATCTCTTGTCTTCGGTGGACCGATTGGAATCATGATCACTTGCGTTGGCGCGACTTTAGGAGGAAGCACCAATCCGCGGTCATCCCCGTGAACCATAATCAAGGAACCAATGAGACGCGTGCTGACGCCCCAGGATGTTGTATGAGCGTATTCCAGCGTATTTTCACGGTTCAAATATTGAATGTCAAAAGCTTGTGAGAAGTTGGTACCCATATAATGCGAAGTACCTGCCTGTACAGCTCGTCCGTCTTTCATCATCGCTTCGATCGAGAATGTATCCACGGCGCCTGCGAATTTCTCCGAAGGTGTCTTCTGTCCTTTGATTACCGGAATCGCGAGATAGTCCTCTACGAATTGCTGATAGATATCCAGCATTTGCATGGTTTCCCCTCTTGCCTCAACTTCCGTTTCATGAGCAGTATGGCCTTCTTGCCATAGAAACTCGCTCGTGCGAAGGAATGGCAGCGTGCGTTTTTCCCAGCGTACCACGTTGGCCCACTGGTTGATCAGCACAGGGAGATCACGATAGGATTGAATCCATTTGGAATACATATGCCCGAACATCGTTTCAGAAGTCGGACGGATTGCCAGACGCTCTTCCAGCTTCTCTCCTGCCGCTTCCGTTACCCATGGCAGCTCCGGATTAAATCCTTCGACATGCTCCTTCTCCTTCTGGAAAAAGCTCTCGGGAATGAACAGCGGGAAATACGCATTCCGATGGCCCGTCGCCTTAAAGCGCCGATCCAACTCCTCCTGGATATGCTCCCAAATTTCATAACCGTCCGGTTTGAAGACGATGCAGCCTCTGACTGGAGAATAATCCATCAGGTCCGCTTTTTTGATGACATCGATATACCAGCGCGAGAAATCTTCCGCTTGCGGCGTAATCTCCGTCACGAATTGTTTATCCTTCGATTCCTTAGACATATAAATCGTGTGCCTCCCATTAATAAAACGCATGGTCAAAGCTCCTGATTCAGGCGGCTCGACTGGCGTTATTGGCGATATGTGTGAACGAGCTGCGGCTATAAAGCCAGCCCTTATAGTAACTCCATTTGCTAGATAGTGAAGCGTCATAATCTGCTAACAATAGAAAAGGTACGGCATTCGTTGCGGCTGGCGCACCGAGCCGTACCTTAGGGTTTATCCGTTGATCAAACGTAAAATATCGTTATAGGTTACGGCTATCATTAACAGGAACAGCATTGCAAACCCGATAAAATGAACCATGCCTTCTCGGTTCGGGTCAACTGGCTTGCCCCTTAAAGCTTCGATCCCTAAGAATACGAGCCGGCTTCCATCCAATGCCGGTATCGGCAGCAGATTGAATATGCCCAGATACAAGCTTAGAATGGCTGCCCAATAGGTCAGCTGTGCGATACCCTGTTTGGCGATTTGTCCCGTCACTTCGAACGTCCGTACAGGACCGCCAAGATCATCCATGGAGAACTTCTGAATCAACTGTCTGAAGCCCTGGAAAATAATATTCGTTGTATCTACCATCGCGGTCCCGGAACTGGTAATTGTCTCCCCAATCCCTGCGGATCGGGTAGGAAGCTTGGGAACAATCCCGACCTTGCCGCCTTCCTGACCCTCCATGGTCCGCGGAGTTAAGGTCAGATCAAATGACTCTTCACCCCGGCGTACCGTCCATTCCATCGGCTTGTCCTTGGAAGCCGCAATCAATTCGATCATCTTCTGATAATCGGCACCAATAGCGGTTCCGTTAATGCTCTCAATGATGTCTCCCTCTTTCAGATTGGCTTCATCGGCAGGCATGCCTTTGGTAATCTCGCCAATCTGTACATAGGTTGGATTCTCAACCGGTATACCGGCCATTTGGATGTGAAGAGCAAACAGCACGAAGGCCAGAATGAAGTTCATGACAGGACCTGCAAAAATCGCAAGCGCTCTTTGGCCCACGGTTTTGCTGCCGAATTGGCGGTCTCTCGGTGCGATCTGCGTCTCTACACCTTTGGCTACCGTTAAGGCTTGCGGATGGATTTCAAATTGCTGGAATTCACCATCCACATCAAGCCTAACCGACAAACGATCCACCATATCCATAAACTGGACTTCGCCGCGAATAACATTCTTACGGTTGTCGAGTTGATCCAGATAAATCTTTTTCACTTGATTCTCTGCATTCAATCGAACCGCAATCGTCTGACCGGGTTGAATCTCGACAAGTTCCGGATCTTCTCCGGCCATGCGGGCATATCCGCCGAATGGAAGAAGACGAAGCGTAAACTGCGTTTCATTGCGTTTATATGAGAACAGCTTTGGACCAAATCCAATCGCGAACTCGCGTACCAAGATTCCGGCACGCCGGGCAAAATAATAGTGACCCCATTCGTGCACGGTAACGATCACAAAAAACATGAGCACCGTTAAAAAAACGACCCGAACCATTTCCAATTCTTTACATCCCCCTTTTCCTCTGAGAACGCAGTATGTCCCTATAGATTATCATTATTCTCCTGTCGTCCACAAGAGAATCACAAGCTGTCCGCTTTTTTTCAAGGGAGATTTCAAAAACACTTCAAATCCTATAGTCGGGAAGCTAATTCACGTGCGATTCGATCATTCTCTTCAATCGTCTCCAGTGCCGGTTCCGGCACAGCATGATGGCTTTGCAGCACTTCCTCAATGATCTCTTCTATCCGCAGAAAAGAGATTTCGCCGCGGAGAAACCGGGCAACCGCAATTTCATTGGCAGCATTGAATACCGTTGGCGCTGTCCCACCTATTTTACCACATTCATAAGCAAGCCTTAAACAAGGAAAACGTTCAAGGTCCATCTCCCGGAAATGCAGCTTGCCCGCTTCTGCCAAAGATAGCCTTGGCGCAGGCGAAGACCAACGCTCCGGATAAGTAAGCGCATATTGAATCGGAACCCGCATATCCGGGTTGCCGAGCTGGGCAATAATACTCGAATCACGGAATTCCACAAAAGAGTGAATGATGCTTTCCGGATGAAGAAGCACGGAAATATTGTCATAAGGAATATCATACAACCAGTGGGCCTCCATCACCTCAAGCCCTTTATTGACCATGGTGGCCGAATCAATCGTGATTTTGGCACCCATGGACCAGTTTGGATGTTTAAGCGCATCCTCCACCGTAACGTTAACCAGTTGTTCACGGGTATAATCCCGGAATGAGCCTCCGGAAGCCGTCAGCGTGATCCGTTCAATATCTTCATGCCGCTCTCCGTTGAGGCATTGGAATATGGCGGAATGCTCACTATCAATCGGCAAGAGTTTTACCCCTTTTGCAGCCGCTCGAGCCGTAACCAGATGACCAGCAGTTACCAATGTTTCCTTATTGGCAAGCCCGATTGTCTTCCCCTCATCGATGGCTGCAAGCGTAGAGGACAGCCCCATGCTTCCAACGACCGCTGTAACCACCATTTCCGCATCCGTCGCTGCCGCAATCTCGATCAAGCCTTCATGACCATGGAACACTTCGGTTCCGGCAGGAAGATCATGCCTGATGCTGTCAGCAAGCTCTTTTGTGGCAACGGACACTTTACGCGGAGAAAACTCCTTGACCTGCTGAAGCAGTAATTCCTTATTACTCCCTGCTGCAAGGCCCTCAATCTGAAAATGTTCCCGGTGTTTCCTCACGACATCCAAGGTCTGGGTACCTATGGAGCCAGTGGAGCCGAGTACGCTGATCTTCTTCATGCACATCTTTCCTTTCATCAGTAAGGCAGGAGACTCAATATATGTACAAACGGAAATACGACGATCCAACTGTCACATCGATCCAGTATCCCTCCATGGCCCGGCAGCAGTTTGCCCGAATCCTTGATGTCATACACCCGTTTATAAGCGGATTGCACCAAATCTCCGAGTTGACCGATAACAGCGCAGGAAAGTCCAATCAGAATCGCTTGTCCAGCCGTCAGGAATCCATCTGAGAAGAATGAAAAGAGCAGTGATGTGAACACGGCAATGACCACACCGCCGAGCGCACCCTCAACCGTTTTGTTCGGGCTTATGGAAGGCCATAATTTATGGCGCCCCATGGCGCGTCCGACAAAATACGCTCCCGCATCACTTGCCCAGATCGAGGCCAGAAGCAGAAAAGTCCAGAATACGCCATGGCCGTCAGGAGCATGTCGTGATTCGGCGATAAAGGAAAATCCGATTCCGATATACGCTGATGCCAAAAATAATAATGAAACCCGTTTGATATCAATTACATTCTTCGTCGTTACGGTCGCCAGCAAAAATAAAAGCAGCAGGAGCCAAAGTACATGTTCCCACGGGATCTGAATATTCAAATTAAGCGGTCCCCATGGAAATACAAGCAGCAGCACCCCCGCGTACCCAATCCATGCCGTTCCCCCGAACGGTGCCGTATTGGTCATGCGCACAAACTCATAATAACCGATTAGCGCCATCGCCAGAATAAGAAGATGGTACCATAGACCGCCTATGAAACATAATCCTAAAAAGACCGCTCCCGCTATAATTCCGGTAATCAATCGCTGTTTCAAAACGTTCCATCCTCCATCGGCTACGAAAGTCCACCGTAGCGCCTTGTTCTTTGTTGATAATCGGCTATGGCCTCCACCAAATGATCTTTGGTGAACTCCGGCCAATAGGCATCCGTAAACCATAGCTCACTATACGCTAACTGCCACAGCATGAAATTACTCAGCCGCAGCTCGCCGCTTGTGCGGATCAGCAAATCCGGATCCGGCAATTCGCCTGTGAGGAGCCGCTGGCCAATCAGTTCCTCTGTAATATCCTCAGGACGAAGAATTCCATCTCGCACTTCTCGTCCGAGCGCCTTGACACTTTCGGTGATCTCTTTCCGGCTGCCGTAATTGAGCGCAAAGTTAAGCACAAGCCCGTCATTGCCGGCTGTCTTCGCAACTGCTTCTTCCATCGCAGACACGGTATGGGACGGAAGGTCTTCCGGATGCCCCATCATGCGGACCTGGACATTTTTCTCGATCAGCTCCTCCAGCTCAATAGCCAGGAACTCCTGAGGAAGCTTCATCAGAAAATCGACCTCATCCTTCGGACGCGTCCAATTTTCTGTCGAAAAGGCATACATCGTCAATATTTTGATTCCCAAATCATCGGCAGCAATGGCCGCTCTTTTGACAGCCTTCATGCCATTCTGATGGCCAACGATTCGCGGCATACCGCGCCGTTTTGCCCAGCGTCCATTACCATCCATGATGATGGCGACATGATGTGGGATGTTGTCCGGAGAGAGCTGATGCGTCTGCTGACTGTCCTCCTGATTCAACCACGATCGAACCCGTTTGATCATTCCATTTCCTCCAGGCATCTTTCTGCAAAAAAAGAGACAAACCCCACCATTGACAGGAGGGGCCACAAGTCTCTTATACTTCCATAATCTCTTTTTCTTTAGCAACGAGGACTTTGTCGACTTCTGCGATAAATTTATCCGTCGCTTTTTGGATATCTTCCTGATGTCTCCGGGACTCGTCCTCGGAAATATCTGTTTTCTCCAATTTTTTGATGTCGTCGTTGGCATCACGGCGAATGTTGCGGATGGCCACTTTCGCTTCCTCGCCGAATTTCTTCGTCATTTTCACCAGCTCGGTTCTGCGCTCTTCTGTCAGTGCAGGTACGACGAGGCGAATTTGATTACCATCATTCGCCGGCGTCAATCCGACATCCGATTTCATGATCGCTTTCTCGATATCGGCCAAGGACGACTTGTCCCAAGGCTGGATCATGAGCGTTCTGGAGTCCGGCGTGCTGATGTTAGCCAGCTGATTCAGCGGGGTTGGTGCTCCGTAGTATTCCACCGTGATCCGGTCGAGTAGCGCTGGTGCTGCCCGTCCTGCGCGCAGCGTTGCCAGGTCACGCTTCAAAGACAGGATCGCTTTTTCCATGCGTTCTTCTGCATTCTTTTTCACCGATTGCGGCATTAATCTACACTCCCTTTGACGATCGTTCCGATTTTCTCGCCCAGAACGACGCGCTTGATATTACCTTGCTCCGTAATAGCGAAGACGATGAGCGGGATGTTGTTGTCCATACATAACGATGAAGCTGTAGAGTCCATTACCCCAAGGTTTTTGTTCAATACGTCTAGATACGTCAGCTGCTCGTACTTCTCGGCAGTTTCATCCTTAAATGGATCAGCGGAGTACACTCCGTCCACCTTGTTCTTCGCCATGAGAATCACTTCTGCTTCGATTTCCGCTGCGCGAAGCGCTGCAGTCGTATCGGTGGAGAAGTAGGGGTTACCTGTTCCTGCCGCGAAAATAACGACACGGCCTTTTTCCAAATGCCGAATGGCTCTACGGCGAATATACGGCTCCGCAATTTGCTGCATGGAGATAGAGGTTTGCACCCGAGTCGGCACGTCGATCTGCTCCAAAGCATCTTGCAATGCCAAAGAGTTCATCACCGTTGCCAACATCCCCATATAATCTGCTGTTGCACGGTCTATTCCGTTCGCGCTGCCAGCAATACCGCGCCAGATGTTTCCGCCGCCGCACACGATCGCGACCTCCACACCAAGCTCGACAACCTCACGAACCTGCTCAGCGATCGATGAGATCGTCTCAGCATCAATACCATATCCATTCTGCCCTGAAAGGGATTCCCCACTGACTTTCAATATCACTCGTTTATATACAGGCTGTTCCAAATGATAACCCTCCACTTTAAGACGGCGCCTAAGTATACGACGCCCGTTTGAAAAACGACAGACAGACACACCGGCACACTGCTTGACGGTTTATAAAAATCGGGTACACACATCCGTCTCAAGTAGAAACTTCTGGTCGTCTAATCAAGACTTAAATCCATACTTTCTTGTGAGATAAGGGTGCCTTTACTCCGAATTTATAACAATCTTATCTCTCTTATGCCTTTATATCTCTTAAAAAAGAAGGAACACAGGTGTGTTCCACTCTTTTCTATAACTTATATTAGCCTATTCGGCTTATTTATTCACCTGGGACATAACTTCTTCAGCGAAGTTTTCTTGTTTTTTCTCCAAGCCTTCGCCAAGTTCAAAACGAGCAAAACGACGGATGGAGATGTTCTCACCGATCGTGCTGATTTTTTCGTTAAGCAGCGTGTTGATCGTTTTGTCAGGATCTTTGATGAAGGATTGCTCAAGCAAGCAATACTCTTCATAGTATTTGTTGATGCGGCCTTCAACCATTTTTTCAACGATTTTTTCAGGCTTGCCTTCGTTCAGGGCTTGGTTTTTCAAAATTTCTTTTTCTTTCTCAAGCTCTTCCGTTGGCACTTCTTCGCGACGAACATATTTAGGGTTTGCAGCGGCAATATGCATCGCGATATCGCGAGCAAACTCTTTGAATTGATCTGTTTTACCTACGAAGTCGGTTTCACAGTTGATTTCAACGAGAACGCCGATTCGTCCGCCGCCGTGAATATAAGACTCGACAACGCCTTCAGTTGCAATACGTCCAGCTTTGTTAGCTGCTGCAGACAAACCTTTTTCGCGAAGTACTGCGACCGCTTTGTCGATATCACCATTTGTTTCATCCAGCGCTTTTTTGCAATCCAGCATGCCCGCGCCTGTTCTTTCGCGAAGTTCTTTTACCGCACTAGCTGTTACTGCCATTAGAATTCCCTCCAAATTGGTATGATGAAGTTTGCGTTTGAACCTCTCGAAAACCGTCATACGATTGTTCTCTCCAAGATTCAGACCGCGTTAAGTAGTTGTTCTTCCCCTGCGATGCCAGGCTCCAGATTCCACGCGTTATTCGCACGTCACCCGTTCTAACATCTTAAAAAAAGGGCAGTGAGAGGTTATACACCTACCAACCACCCTTTTCATTTAATTCATGATTTATACGTTTAATCCTGATTACGCAGTTGTTTCTTCGCCTTGGTGAGCTTCAACAACAGCATCGGCCATTTTACCAGTCAACAATTTAACAGCGCGAATCGCGTCATCGTTACCTGGGATTACATAGTCGATTTCATCCGGATCACAGTTCGTATCAACGATACCAACGATTGGGATACCCAATTTGCGAGCTTCCGCTACGGCGATACGCTCTTTGCGAGGATCGATAACGAACAATGCGCTTGGAAGACCCTTCATGTTCTTGATACCACCCAAGAATTTCTCAAGACGATCTTTCTCTTTGCGGAGAAGGATAACCTCTTTCTTAGGCAATACTTGGAACGTGCCGTCCTCTTCCCAAGCTTCGAGCTGCTTCAAGCGGTTAATACGCTTTTGGATCGTTTCGAAGTTAGTCAAAGTTCCGCCGAGCCAACGTTGGTTGATGTAGTACATACCGCAACGCTCTGCTTCTTCCTTCACGGAATCTTGAGCTTGTTTTTTCGTGCCGACGAACAGGATTGTACCGTTCTCTCCAGCTACGTTTTTCACGAAGTTGAATGCTTCTTCAACTTTCTTGACCGTTTTTTGCAGGTCGATGATGTAGATACCGTTTCTTTCAGTGAAGATAAATTTATCCATTTTCGGGTTCCAGCGACGAGTCTGGTGACCGAAGTGTACGCCAGCTTCCAAAAGCTGTTTCATGGAAATTACTGCCATCTTCACGCACCTCCTAGGTTTGGTTTTTGTGTGTCCCTCCGCCAAGATCATTTTTCATTAAGACTCCCAATCCTGGAAGCACCCTCAACGAAATCACTCTAGCGTGTGTTTTAACACCGTCAATTACTATAACATAACCATGGGCAGGTTGCAATGTCTTTTGTGTACTTGATCAGGTCCATTCCATCAACGGCTGCAACCAGATCCTGTAAAGAAAAAAACCACTCTCAACCGAAGAGCTAGTTGGAGGGTTTTGCTGTGATTTTGGTTATGATCGAATTGTAGCTCTCGCCTGCTGTGAACGAATATGTACCGCTTTGGATCATGGTATTGATCTTTTTCTCGGTTGCCTTATTAATGAATGCTTGTTTGTTATCAATGACGCCAGCACGCAAAAGACTGTTTGCCACATCACTGAGATTATTTCCAGCTGGAATATTCACTTTGATAGGCGCTTCCGCTTTGGCTGGCGTTTTCGGCTTCGCCGGATCCGTCACTTTGAGAGTAGATTCCTGTTTCTTATCCACGCCCGCTTCAGGCTTCTCCGGCTGCTGCGGTGCTTCCGGCTTGTCCGTTCCCGTCTTCCGTGCAGGATCGGCCCCTTCTTCGGACTCACCAGCGCTCTCACCAAGCCTCTTCTCTTCCCACTGCTCCGCCGTCATCAGCTCGTCCGAACCTTCGACAACTTGCATGTCCAAAGCTTCCGCTGCAGCCATCAGCTGCTCCTTCGTTAACTCCTGCGTCTCCGATGCGGCTGTGCCTTGACCGATCCACATCAGCTGAAGCAGTACCGCGCCGATCACGAGACCGCTCCCCAGGCCCATCATAAATGTACGGTTCTTGATCACACGGATTCCTCCTGTTTGGCCAACTGGATAATAAGTTGAACTTCGCCTCGCTGAAGACCCGTGGTCTTGGCAATCATATCGATGGACTTTCCTTGTTCATATAGATCAAACAGCTCCGCGTATCTGGATTTGATGGAATGGACAAGTGGTGCAGGCTCAGCTTCGGAAGCCGCTGCAGCCTCTCCTGCAGACAAAGAAGCGGCCGCAGTCGTTTGCGCCAGCTTCTCTTCCGCTGTTCGAAGACGCGTTTGCGATTCGGTCATTTTCTGCTCCATGGCCAGCATGCGCTGCCGCAAATCACTGACCTGCTCTTGATGTGCTTGCTGCTTGGCATCAAGATCTTTCTTCATCTGACCAACCAGTTCCAGCAGCTGTTCGTTCTCGTGCTGGATTTCCGCCATATATCCTTCAAGCGTGTTCTCCACTTCTTTTACAACCCGCTCGCTGGACACGGCCTCTTCACGACGTTTCGGCAGCATAAAAGCATACAGCACGGCGGCAATGCCAAGCAGCACGATATATATCCATGGTTTCAAATCCATTAACTCCTTTGTGCCTATAAATTATCTAGAGCGAAACATCGAAATTTTTGCCTTTATAGGGATGCTCTGCCGGCTGCTCCAATGTCTCGCCCGTTTCCGCCGTTCCCCGACCTTGTTGCTGCCCAGAGGATTGACGGCTCCCGTCATCGCGCACGGCTGTTTCCGCCGTCTCACTCACTTCAGTACTTCGCTGGGCTTCCGCACGGCTGTTCTTGGATAACTCACCCGCAAGCAGCGTCTGATCATTCATCGGGCGCTGCTGGGATTCATTATGCATCTTACCCGCTTCATTGGTTCTGGGGACCGCAATTTGCATCTCAACCGATTTCAAACTCAATGGAATCACCTCATGATATAGGATCATGTCCACAAGCATTTAAAACGTCTGTTCTGTCCTACAAGAGCGGTACCATAGTGATATCCCCTTCATGATAGTAAAAAGAAACCCGCTGCGTGGGATCCTTAACAAAGCGGGTATACCGCCCTATAACAATTTTGGCACCGCCGTAGATCGTCTTTACCACATTCACTCTTGCTTTGCCGGTATCCTCAAGCATCTTCTCGATTTCCAGCATTCGGTCCTTAATATCGGATTGTTCTGCCATGTTTGATTTTTTGGTGGCATTCAGTTTGATTCGCAGCGCCAGCTTGTCTGGCGACAAATGACCCGAGGAAGCTAACTGATTCAGAAGATAAAGCGCTTTATCGGTTTTATCCATACTTTCCAATGACTGTTTCAATTGGGCTCTAAGATCCGACAGTTCATTCCGCAGCTCGGGGAGAACACCAACTTCAATTACGGTAGCTGTCGACATGCTGTTTCCGATCGTTCGGGCAACCACTTTTTCACCCGCCTGCAAAATGCCGCCTACCACAAGGCCCTTCATACCGTTGCATTCGATATTCCGGACCGCCCGGATATTGGAGTGCATGATGCTCTGCGAGACAAATACGCTAGCGCCGGCTATGACGTTTCCATCCTGGATGAACGAGCTTTTGACATCCTGACCCGCCTTGACATAACCCTTGTTATAACCGATGATTCCGCCGGATATATCGATCGAGCCTTCAGCCTCCAGCTCGGCTCCTTCCACAAAGCCAGTGACTCGGATGTCCCCTGCTGCCTTGATTCTGAATCCAGTCAGCACATTGCCGCGAATGACCACCGTGCCGACAAAGTCGATATTGCCTATACTGTAATCAACATCTCCGTTAATCTCATATACCGGAAACACATTGATTTTTCCCTTTTCGGTTTTGGTGAGGAGTCCGTCAATTGCAGCGTACATGGCGGTTTTCTCGGCGTTAACAACGACGTTCTTCCCAACCTTGAAATGAGCTTCCTTTCCCGGTTTGCTCGGAATCTCCTCTCCGGTCACCGCCGTTCCAGGGACTCCCTTCGTTGGCGGGATTCGGGTGGCAAGCAGCTGCCCCTTCTTTACATTATTTAAACGAATCACTTCTTTATAATCCACTTTGCCATCTTCGATCTCAAGCGGCTTCAGATTCGTCTCATTCCCAAAATTAACGGTAAATTCGATTCTGCCGTTCTGTCCGTGCATAGGTTCCGTTCCCATTGCAATCGGCGTTCTACTATATTGATATTCCTCCGCATGATCTGCGATTCGCCGCAACGTATCATGTTGAAGTCCATATCGTATCTGGTGACTTCTCAGAAATTGTTCAAGAGCTTCTACAGAACAAGAGAAATCCTTCTCCCATTTGGTGAACTGTATATAGGCGACGACCTTGTCATCCGATAGCGTAACGCTAAAGTACTGATCCAATGCATAATCTACAGACAATCCAGGAACCCCCTTCATATATGGCAAGCGTCAATCGTTTTGCATCAGCAAATCCCGATCTTTATCGAGCGCGCCCCGAAGTCTCAAAATCGCTTTGGAATGAAGCTGAGATATTCGTGAAGGTGATAGCGACATCACTTCAGCAATTTCGCTGAGTGATAAATCCTCATAATATAATAAGGAAACTACGGTCCGCTCTTTCGGGGTTAATTTACCGATACCCTTCATCAGGGCTTCTCGCAGGTAAAATTCATGGACCTTGTGATCCGGATTTTTCGCTTTCTCATCAACCAGGAGCGACATTCGGGTCTCAGACTCCTCCTCGCGGATCGGATCCTCCAGAGATGTCAATGTCATGACTGCTACTTCCTGCAGCATGTGCCGGAATTCCTTCTCGGTCACGTCAAGGTAATCACTCATCTCGGAATCACTGACGCTGCGTAAATACTTCTGTTCCAACTGCTGATATGCAGTTTCAATCTTCTTCGCCTTCTCGCGGACAGAGCGCGGCACCCAGTCCCCCTGGCGCAGCGAGTCCAGAATAGCCCCACGCACACGCCAAGAAGCATAGGTTTCGAATTGCAGGCCTCGTTTGTAATCAAACTTCTCGATGGCGTCAATCAGACCCATTACCCCATTGCTGGCCAAATCTCCCTTAGAAACGTTCTTCGGAAGACCGATGGCCAAACGGCTTGAAACATAGTCAACGATGTGCAAATGATATTCGATTAGTTTCTTCTTCGCTTCATGGTCTCCATCTTCCTTCCATGCGCTCCATAAATCCGCATGGTTTAGCACAGAAGCTTTACGTTCGTCCAATTGCCTTCACCCTCCTTATTTTTCCGTAAGGTGACGAACGGCCTTGGCCAGTTCTTCGGGTTCTTTCGTTGAAACCAGCTTAGGAGGATTTAGCGGTACAAAGTCTCCATTCTCTTTGCTGCTGGATTCGGAATGGATTAAATCCATCAATTCCCGATCCTCATCAGGCGTGGATAAATCAAGAACAGTTCCTCGGTCTTGCTCCCGCTGCGTGTCGGCGTCCCCTTGAACAGTGGCTCGCGGACCCGTAATGGCAGCAAACATCCAATTCAACAGGAACGCCAGAAGAAACCAAATCGCACATGCAAGGAGAGCCCGATACATGCTAGTCATCCACAGATTGTTACGTATGGAGAAAATAAATGTGAACACAAACCCGGCAATTCCAGTCATCAGATAAAAACGAAGTTTTCCCATTAGCTACAATTCCTTTATGCCCTTTTGTACGCTTCGTATTGTAAACTTACCCGTTGCACAGTCCAACTCAACGGTTCTTCCGTAATTTCCTCCGGTATCCTCGGCAATTAGCGTTATCCCCATCTGCTCGAGCCCAGCCTTGCAGGACTCCACATTACGAGGACCAATGCGCATGGTGTCACCGGAGCCGGCAAAAGCAAACATTTGGGCTCCCCCCGCCATTTTGGCTACCATACGTGCCGGGGAAGCACCCAAATTCCTCATCTTGTTCAACAGGATCGGAAGAGCCGTATCGGCGTATTTTGCCAGGTTTAGCTGCCCTTCTCTGGCAATCGCTGAAGATGGAAGCATCACATGCGCCATTCCACCAATCTTCGTCACCGGATCATACAACGTCAGTCCGACGCACGAGCCGAGTCCCGTTGTACGTAAAATACCGTTTGGACCTGCGACGTTCAGATCCGCCATGGCTACTTTCACTATGCTTTGTTCTTCAATCATGCTCTAAGGGCACTCCTAAAGCTTCGAAAATTTGAGCAAATGATTGTGGATCAGGTATGAGGAAGAACTGGCCTTCCACCTCGTTCTGCCCTTCTAGGAACGTCGTGTTGATTAAGAGGGCATCGTCTCCCATTTCTCCGAACTGCAGCAGTCCATAACTTAAGATGGCACCTGCCATATCCATCGCGAGAGCTGGCACCGTAGGTGTCATGGACAGATTGGTCAAATCAGCGAGCGACGATAAGTACGAGCCTGACAATATATTTCCGATCTCACATAATGCGGACTGCTCCATCTCGGAGAATTGCTCCTCATCCGACACTTCAAAGCCCGCCAGATTCTGCAGCAAATTCTTCCCGGCTTCCGGACTCATAATAAAGAAGAGATTTCCCGGCGCACTGCCTTCTACCCGTAAAAATACGGCAAGAACGAGTTGTTCGCTCCCTCCTACACTTTCGGCAATCTGTTCAAAAGGCAGGAGTTGAACTTTGGGAACAGCCATATCAATCGGTTTGTTAAGCAAGCGGGAGAGGGCGGTTGCCGCATTGCCCGCTCCGATGTTTCCAACTTCCTTCAAAACATCCATTTTGATTTCCTTGCCATGCTTAAACAGCTCCACTGTCTACTCCTCAAGGCCTTCCAGCTGAATAATCTCACTTTTGTTCAGCACTTCGGACAGATTCAGCATGACGAGAAGGCGCTCCTCTCCTACCTTCGCGACACCGCGAAGATATTTCGCTTTTATTCCGCCGACAACCTCAGGTGGATTGTCAATGCTGTCCGTATTCAAATCGATGACATCACTTGCGGAATCCACGATAAAACCTACCTGCATGTCATTGACCGCCACGATGATAACCCGCGTTTGATCGGTTGCTTCAACCTCTTCCAATCCAAAGCGGCCGCGCAGATTGATTACAGGAATGACGACGCCGCGTAGATTAATAACCCCTTTTACGAAAGCATAGGTCTTGGGAACACGCGTAATGGGCATCATTCGCTCAATGGTCTGAACCTTGTCTACCTCGATGCCGTATTCTTCCTCGCCAAGTCTAAAGACAATAACCTTGATTTCTTCTCCCATGAATAAGTCCTCCTTCAAAATGTGTGGCCTGCCGCCTGAGTTATAGCAACCTGTTATTTGATAAATGCATTTGCGTCAATAATGAGAGCGACTTGTCCATCCCCTAGAATGGTTGCTCCGGATACTCCCTGAATGGCAGGCAGATATTTACCCAAATTCTTAATGACGATTTCACTCTGTCCGATAAAATCATCGATGGTAAGTGCCGCCAGACGATCCCCTTTGCGGATTACAACGATCTCTGTTTCTTCTTCCAGCTCCTCATCAAAATCCGGAATTTCAAACAAGCGGCTGAGCGAGATGACCGGAATCAGCGATTCTCGGAACTGGATCATGCGACTGCCGTGAACATGTTTGATTTGGCCACGCTTGATGATGCCCGTTTCAACAATGGAGGAAAGCGGAATCGCATATTTTTCAGATCCCATCCGGATTAACATAGCTGCAATGATAGACAGCGTTAATGGAAGCTGAACGGAAAAGTTCGTGCCTTTCCCCGGTGTCGAGTAGATGGTGACGTTACCGCCCAGGGCAACTATTTTGGATTTAACAACGTCGAGCCCAACACCTCGGCCGGATACATCCGAAATTTTCTCTGCGGTGCTGAATCCCGGTGCGAACAGCAGTTGATTGACCTCGTCATCGGTCATGGTCGCTGCTTCGGCCTCTGTCACAACGCCTTTTGCCAGCGCGTTCTTTAGAATTTTGTCACGGTAAATGCCGCGTCCGTCATCTTCAATCTCAATGAAAACATTGTTGCCGCTATGAAACGCACGCAGATGCACGGTACCGGTCTCCGGTTTACCAGCAGCGATGCGGTCGGCAACAGGTTCGACACCATGGTCAGCCGAGTTGCGCAGCAAGTGGACCAGCGGGTCACCAATCTCATCAATAACCGTACGATCCAGCTCCGTCTCTGCTCCGGTAATAATCAAATCAATCTTCTTGTCCAGTGTTTTAGCAAGGTCACGCACCATCCTTGGGAAACGATTAAACACCGTATCTACAGGAACCATGCGCAGCTTCAGGACGATATTCTGCAAATCGCTGCTCACGCGGCTCATATGCTCAACGGTGTCCGTCAGCTCCTGATTCTTGGACTCACTGGCCAATTGCTCTAGCCGTACCCGGTCAATCAGCAGCTCACTGAACAGATTCATTAATACATCCAGCCGCTCAATATCAACCCGGATCGTTCTCGAAGGATTACCTCCCCCTGCATTTCGGGCAGGTGCCTTGGACTCTTTGGCAGGCGCTGAAGGACTCTTGGCTTCCGGTGAAGCCACAGCCGCTGGAGCTGCCTCTGAAACTTGCGGTTTGACAGCTTCTGCTGTTGCCGCACTCTCCTGAACCATTTGCTGCAAAGATTCATGATCGAGCGCCACAACCGTAGTAGTCTCGATCTCCGAAACGCCCAGAATCTGGCTTTCAATGTCTTGCGTTTCTCTTTGCGTTATGTAATATAACGAAAATACGCGATCGAATTCACCTTGTTCAATCTCTTGAACGTCCGGATACGTTTTGACGATTTCCCCGGATCTTTCCAGCGTTTCGAATACCATGTAGGCACGAACCGCCTTGAGTTGGCAATCCTCTCGCAATGTCACTTGTATATATAAAACCTTATGTCCTTCCGAAATTGATTGATCAAGCACGGAAAATTGAAACTCATCCAATTCAATTCCTTGGACGGCCACAGCGGAGTTATCTCCTTCGGCAGCTGCCCCTCCAGACGAAGCTCCTTCACCACGTACAATCGACTGCAAGGAAGCCACGATTGAGGAAACATCCGCTTTCCCGTCTCCGCCTTCGGTAATATCCTGCACCATCGATTCAAGAGCGTCCAAGCTTTTGAAGAGCGTGTCAAAGATAAAATCCTGCATCTTTAGCTTTTCGTTCCGGACAAGATCCAGCACGTTTTCCATCTGGTGGGTAAGTGAAGCCAGATCTTCGTATCCCATCGTTGCTGCCATACCCTTCAACGTATGAGCCGATCGGAAAATAATCTGTACGATCCCGATATCGTCCGGGTTGCTTTCTAATTGAAGCATGTTTTCATTTAATGATTGCAGATGATCATTTGACTCATCAATAAACATTGTCAAATATTGATTCATGTCCATTGAGAGACACCTCCTCTTCAAGTTCACTTTCCGTTATTTACAGCTTGAACCATTCTAGGTGCAATATCATGAAGTGGCAGAACGTGGCTTACGCAACCGAGCTCAACAGCTGATCTTGGCATCCCGTATACGACGCAGGTTTGCTCGCTCTCCGCATAGGTGGATGTCACTCCTGAATCGTAAAGCTTCTTCATCATTCTCGCTCCATCGCTTCCCATGCCGGTCATCAGCACCGCATGACGTTTGATCATGGTCAACGGCAGTAGGGATTCGAACAGCACATCTACAGACGGACGGTGACCATTGCGAGTCTCATCCTGACTGATCCTGATTTGGTAAGCGCCGCTGTCCGAGCGGTAAACCCTCATATGGCTGCCCCCCGGTGCAATGTAGGCTTTCCCCGGTTCCAATACCATCCCTTGTTCTGCTTCCATGACCTCCAGCTGACTGAATGAATTCAAGCGCTGTGCAAGCGATCTGGTAAAACTCGGCGGCATATGTTGAACGATGACAATCGGGGCACAGAAGTCGCCGGGAATGGGCTCGAGAAAAGCTTTCAATGCTCTTGGCCCGCCGGTGGAGCAGCCCACCGCAACCAAATCCGTCAATTCCGTTGTCTGCGGTATCTTGGCTTCACGGAGCTGATGACCCTCGTTCTCTGGAAGCACGACTGGAGCTAAGTCTGCAACAGGCTTACGATCTGCCCGTTTTCTCTTTGAACCAGAGGGCTCGGCGCCGTCCGTAACAGTAGGCATCTTCTTCTCAACAGTCCGAGCTGACGGCAAACGAGGCGAATCCATTCGCTTGCTCCGTTGGTCAGTCTCGCGGACCGTCGTTCGCGTCTCATTCAGCTGCGGCTTCTTGTTCAGCGTTTTGTCAGAAGGCTTTGGCGAAAGAGGAACCGTTATGTCCGCACTCCGTCGTCTCTGCTCTTCTTCTTCCCACAATGCCCTCCGCTGTTTAGCCTGCATCGCCGCATTCAGTTGCTTCATTAGTTCTGAACGCACCTGCTCAATATCAAGCGCATTAGAAATGGAAGGCTTTCGTATAAAATCAAATGCTCCTGCCTCAAGGGCAAGAATGGTCTCTTTCATGCCTTGCTCATTAATGCCGGACAACATAATGACCGGACGGGGGCCCGATTCCATAATGAACTTCAGAGCATCCAGGCCGTTCATTTCCGGCATTTCTACATCCAGTGTAATGACATCCGGATTCAATTCCTTTACTTTCCGAACGGCGTCAAGCCCGTTATCAGCTGTTCCGACAACCTGAAAAGATGGGTCACGCTCGATGAAATCGGAAAAGATTTTCCTCATAAATGCGGAATCGTCAACGACAAGCACACGAAAAGGCTTCATAGATGTCCACCTCAGTTTCCATTAATCCAAGCAAAGAATCATTTCGTACGTTTGAGCCACCGATGCATAAATCCTTTGATTCCCTTCGGAGCTTTCGGCTCTGTGGCAGCAGGAACGGTCATGTAGCGAAGCGCGATCCGTCTGATATCACTAGAGGCATTACATCGCGGATAAGCTGCTGTAAATGGGACCTGCCGCTTAACCGCCTGAACAACATGCGTATCATCGGCAATCGAGCCGAGCAGCTTGATGTCAATATCAAGGAAACGCTGGGCCGTCAAAATAATTTTGTTTGCTGCCTCCCGAGCCTCCTGTTCATCACCCGCACGATTGACAATTAGGCTGAACGGAACCTGGTTTTCCGTGCCGTGCACCACCTTGATTAAGGCATAAGCATCCGTAATGGATGTCGGTTCCGGCGTCGTGACGACAAGGCATTGATCAGCGGACGTAATAAACCTCATATTTTCCTTGGACAAGCCAGCTCCCGTGTCAAAAATGATATAGTCCATTTCCGAGGAAATAATTTCAATCTGTGAAATAAAATAATTCATTTCCTCTTCAGACAGGGACATCATGTCAGCCAAACCGGAACCTCCGGCAATGTAAGGAAGCTTGTCCGGTCCATATTGAATTACTTCTTCAATGCTCTTCTCCCGGCGAATGAGATGATACAAGCTGTACCGAGAGCTCACGCCCATAAGAACGTCAATGTTTGCCATCCCGATATCGGCATCAAACACCAATACCTTTTTGCCCATCGACTGTAAAGTCAGCGCAAAATTCAGTGTGAAATTGGATTTCCCAACCCCGCCTTTACCGCTGCTGACCGTAATAATCTTGGCCGTTCTTGGAGATGCTGCCTTATCGCTGTTCCCTGATTGCTGAGAAGAAACAAGCTGGCGGAGCGATTGAGCTTGATCCGTCATGTACGAATCTCTCCCAGCAGTAGATGGCATAACCGCTCGCTGTCGGCCATCAACAGATCATCCGGCACATTTTGACCATTGGTCATATAGGACAAGCGAAGGTTATGGGCATCTATCAGATTAAACAAGGAGCCGTAACTGCCGGTCTCATCCATCTTCGTGAAGATGACCTTATCGAGTTCGTATTTGCTGAAATGATCCGCGATTTCTATCATATCGCTGCTCTTGGAGGTCAGGCTGAGCACAAGATAGGTTTCGCTTTGATCGGAATGGGAGAACAGGCTTTGAAGCTCGGAAACGAGCAGCTCGTTCCGATAGTTCCGGCCTGCTGTATCCATCAACACCAAATCACAATCCTGCAGCTTCTGAAGGGCTCGCTGCATATCACCAGGCGATTGCACGACTTCCATCGGCACATTGAGAATGGATGCATAAGTACGCAGCTGTTCAACGGCAGATATCCGATACGTATCGGAAGTAATAAAACCTACCTTGCGTTGGTTACGGAACAGCTGCTCTGCAGCGATCTTCGCGATCGTGGTAGTCTTACCGACCCCTGTCGGTCCAGCGATATATACAATCCGCGTCTCGGGTTGAACGCCGCCGCCGATACGCCCCTCAAGGAACGCCTCAGCTTGCTTGTAAATCACGTTCTGCAGCTCGGCCTCACTCATCTGCATATGATTAGCTTTCCAGGCTTCCTCCGCAGCTGTAAGCCACTCTTCCGTCAGTTTGGCCGAAAGATCCTGCTTGAGCAGTTGATCCCGAATGAAATGCAGCGGCTCAGGAAGATGCTGCGCTTCAAGATTTTGCCTGGATAATCGCGCAATCCATTCCTTCATTTCCTTAAGTTCTTCAAGGACTCTTTGTTCGGATTCGCTAATTCCTAGACGGGAACTTAAAGACTCCTCCTGTCCACCACGGGATGATTGAACCGATTGAACAGATTCAACGGAAGCTGCTGTTTCCGTTTGATCGTTTCGCATCGCTGCTTGTGCAGCTGCTGCAGGCTGTTGCACATGGCCCACTTCGTTCTTTTGCCTGTTAACTTCCTCCTCGGAAGCTGCAACCTGGCTCAGAATCTCGGCAAAACGACTATAGTCATCCTCATGCTGTACGCCGGAAGCTGTATCCGTGTTACTCGCAGAGTTCGTGGAGGTCTGTGTACCGGGCTTCGAGATTTCAGCCGTTCGTTGATAAGCCTTGGGTACAGCACCAGAAGGTACAGCAGGCAGAACTTTGGACTTCATCGGAGCAGAACCTTTGGATTTCTCCGCTTGCTCTACTGCCGCGATCACCTCGATCTTCTTACGGGTAAACATCCCCAGGAATCCGCCTACCTTGGTTTCCTTCGTACTCAGTATGACGGCATCCGCACCCAAATCCGTACGAATGTGCTGCATCGCCTCAGGCATCGTGTCGACGATATACCTCTTCACTCTCATAAGTTCACCACTCCGACACTTTGAATTTCGACGTTCGGCTCCAGCTCACTATAGGACAACACCGGAATATCCTGCATGCTTCGTTCAATGACCTGCCTTAAATACATTCTTATGGCCGGTGAGGTAAGCAGAACAGGCTGCTGTCCCATCTGAATGATCCGGTTAACCTGTTCACTGAGCTTCTGAAACACACTCTGTGTCGATGCCGGGTCCATAGCGAGATAGCTTCCTTGGTCACTCTGCTGGATGCTTTCGGCGATCTTCTTCTCCAGCTGCGGTCCAACCGTGATAACCCGCATGGCCTCGCCCTCTTGAGCATATTGCTGTGTAATTTGGCGAGAGAGGGCTTGTCTAACATATTCGGTAAGGACATCGGGATCTTTCGAATAATGTCCGTAATCCGCAAGGGTCTCGAGAATTGTGACCATGTCCCGGATTGAGATTTTTTCGCGGAGCAGCTTAGCCAATACCTTCTGTACTTCTCCAATGGTCAGCACAGAAGGAATAAGCTCGTCCACAAGGACCGGATAGCTTTCTCTAATATTGTCAACCAATGCCTTGGTCTCCTGGCGCCCAATCAGCTCATGGGCATGTCTCTTAATTAACTCAGTCAAATGGGTAGCCACAACAGATGGTGGATCGACAACCGTATAGCCGGCAAGATCCGCTCGCTCTTTCATGGCTTCATCTATCCAAAGAGCAGGAAGCCCGAATGCCGGTTCGGTCGTTTCGATCCCCGTTACGGAATCATCCTCGTACCCAGGGCTCATGGCGAGATAGTGATTTAATAATAATTCACCACCGCCGACAGCATTCCCTTTTATTTTTATGACATATTCATTCGGTTTTAGTTGAATATTGTCGCGAATTCGGATAACCGGTACGACGAGTCCCAGCTCAAGTGCGCATTGTCTCCGAATCATAATGATCCGGTCCAATAAATCTCCACCTTGCTGCGCGTCTGCGAGCGGAATCAACCCATACCCGAATTCGAATTCGATCGGGTCCACCTGAAGCAGGTTGATCACACTTTCCGGACTTCGAACCTCTTCGATTTGCTGTTCCTCCTCCAACTGCTCCACTTCGACCTGCTTGCGATCCAGATTGTTTTGCATCCTCCGTGCCGCAATGAATAAGATGAGAGCAATCGGTGCGGTCGTAATCAGATGAATGGGTGTGAAAATCCCTAGCAACAGAACGGTACCTGAAACAATGTACAATAGATGAGGGTAGGAGAAGAGTTGCCCTGTTAGATCCTCCGCCAGGTTCCCTTCCGAAGAGGCTCTTGTAACAATCAAGCCCGCTGCAGTGGAAATCAGAAGCGCCGGAATCTGACTGACCAATCCGTCCCCGATCGTCAGGATGGAGTAAGTGCTCATCGCGTCTCCGAATGACATTCCATGAATAGAGATCCCGATGATAAACCCGCCGATCAGGTTGATCAGCATGATGACAATCGTGGCGATGGCATCACCCTTAACGAATTTACTTGCACCATCCATAGCCCCGTAAAAATCGGCTTCCCGCTCGATTTTTCTTCTGCGCTCCCTGGCTTGCTGCTCATTGATCAAACCTGCGTTCAAATCCGCATCGATACTCATCTGTTTACCAGGCATCGCATCGAGCGTAAATCTTGCCGCAACCTCGGCTACCCGCTCCGAGCCTTTGGTAATGACGATGAACTGTACGACAACGAGAATCAAAAAGACGATGAAGCCAACCGCAATTTCACCATTCGCTATCCACTTACCAAACGTGGCTACAACCTCACCTGCGCTAGCTTCCGACAGGATCAGCTTCGTTGTCGAAATGTTAAGCGCTACACGAAACAGTGTCGTGATGAGCAATAAGGAAGGGAAAATGGAGAAGTCCAGGGCTTCCTTCGTATTCATGGCCACCAGCAAAATAATAAGCGCCAGCGAGACATTGATAATCAGGAGTACATCGAGCAGCCATACCGGGATCGGAAGAATCATCATGAGTACGATGCCAATGACACCCGCAAGGACAGATAGATCTTTTATTTTCACTGCACTGACGCCTCCGGTCCCTAATTATTTCACTTTACCTTTTAGTTTATATACATAGGCCAGCACTTCCGCTACGGCCTGGAACAGGTCTCCCGGAATCGAATCCCCGATTTCCGACCGTTGGTACAAAGCGCGTGCCAGCGGCTTGTTTTCCATCGTTATAATTCCGTGTTCCTTCGCTATTTCTTTAATCCGCAAGGCCATGAAATCCTGGCCCTTCGCAATGATCTGCGGAGCTTCCATCATGGACCCGTCATATTTGATCGCCACTGCAAAGTGGGTCGGGTTTGTGATGATAACGTCGGCATTCGGAACTTCCTGCATCATCCGCTGAAGTGCCATCCGACGCTGGCGTTCCCTGATCTTTCCCTTAATCAGCGGATCGCCCTCCATCTTCTTGTACTCGTCTTTGATGTCCTGTTTGGACATTCGAATGTTTTTTTCGTAATCATATTTCTGATACATATAATCCAGAATGGCTAGAATAATCAGCCCGATGGCAATCTTGAAACCCAGTGACATGGTGATATCGGCCACGAAATGAAAAATGGTGTCGGGTCCCATCGTTGACAAGGAAGATAGTCCTTCCCTCGCAGCCCACAAGGTGGTGTACACGAGGTAACCGATGATGGTCAATTTAATGACCGATTTCAAAAATTCGACCAAGGAACGCATCGAGAATATGTTCTTGAACCCTTTGATGGGATCGATTTTACTGAACTTCATTTTCAAAGTCTCGCCCGTCAGCATAAACCCGACCTGCAAATAATTAGCCACCAGCGCAATAACGAACACCGAGATAAACAACGGAGCCAGCAGAAGCAAGATTTGGACACCGTACTCCCCAAATAACTGCATCACATTGTCTTTCGTAACGTCCATGGAGAGCCGATTAATATAAATGTCGGTGAATAATCGAACGATGCGGTCTCTCATATACCCGCCGAAAATTAACAAGCAAAAGAATGCGGCCAGCAAAACCGATGCACCCGATACCTCCATACTCTTGGCAACTTGGCCTTTCTTACGCGTATCCTGGCGTTTCTTCGGTGTGGCTTTCTCCGTCTTTTCACCAGCGAAAAGCTGTAAGTCGACCGGATACCGGTATGACATCCGCTTCACCTCCATCCTCCTTAAGTCGGCCCGTCTCCAATAACGCCGAGCAACTGCCGGAGTGCTTCAAACATTTTGGCAAACAGATGATCAAATAGTGATACCAGCATCGGCATGAGCAGCATCAGCAGCACGAGTCCAACGATGATTTTGATGATAATACCTATAACAAATACATTGAACTGCGGTGCCGTCCTTGCAAGAAAGCCAAGCCCGACATCGGTCAGGAACAGGGCTGCTACCAGTGGAGCGGCCATTTGAAGTGCCAATACAAAAGAGTGCGAGAATGTCCGTACGAGAAAATCCGTTACATTGCCGTCATGGATCTTCCCAAACACATCACCCGTAATCGGAATCCAATCATAGCTGTACATGATCGCATCGAGCAGATAATGGTGACCATTCATGCTCAGGAATACCAGTAGAGCCAGATAATACTTGAAGGTACCGATTAATGGGGTTGAAGTCCCTGTAAATGGATCGATGACATTGGCCATGCTGAACCCGATCTGAATATCAATTAATGCTCCTGCCGTTTGGACGACGGTCATAATAAGATAAGCAGTGAAACCAAGAAGCAGTCCCACCAATACTTCCTGGACAATCAATATGACATAAGACAGATCTTGCGGAACCACTTCTCCGAGCCCGAACGAAAAATATACGATCAGGGCAATGATGGCCGAAAGGCCTATTTTGTAAGAAGCAGGTATCCCACGTGAAGTAAACACTGGCGATATTACAAAAAAAGCTGTTATTCGACAAAAAATAAGCATGAAAACAGGTAAACTTTGCTGTAACCATTCCATGGACACTCAGCCTATCCGATATATTTGTAGAGATTGTCCAAAATCCCGTGGGTAAAATCCACTAACGTCGTTAATATCCAAGGACCAAACAGCAGTAATGCTACAAGAACAATAATAATTTTTGGTACGAAAGCCAGCGTCTGTTCCTGGATTTGTGTTGTCGCTTGAAAAATACTGATGATAAGTCCGACAACCAGTGCGAGAACCAGCATCGGTGCGCTCACCTGGAGCACAATATAGACCGCTTGTCCTGCCAGACCGATAATAAATTCAGCGCTCACGGCGAGTCCCCCTGTATTCGAATTACTTGCCGCTTATTGCTACGTGTTAAAGCTCATCAGCATGGATTTCACGACCAGATACCAGCCGTCTACCAAAACGAAGAGCAAAATCTTGAATGGCAGCGAGATCATAACTGGCGGCAGCATCATCATACCCATCGCCATCAGCACGCTGGCAACCACGATATCGATGACCAGAAACGGAATGAAGATCATAAAGCCCATTTGAAAGCCAGTCTTCAGCTCACTAATGGCAAATGCCGGTACCAAAACCGTTAACGGAATATCCTCGTAAGATTCGGGTTTCTCTGCGCCTGTGTAATTCATGAACAACAACAGATCCTTTTCCCGTGTGTGCGCGAACATGAACTTCTTCATTGGATCTTGAGCCTTATCCAGCGCTTCCGCTTGAGTAATCTCACCTTTTAGGTAGGGCTGGAGCGCTACATCATTCATCGACGACAACGTTGGAGCCATTACGAATAAGGTAAGAAACAGGGCCAGGCCGATCAACACTTGGTTTGGCGGTGTTTGCTGTGTGCCGAGCGAAGTGCGTACAAAGCCAAGCACGATAACAATCCTTGTAAAACTAGTCATCAGCACCAGTATCGCCGGTGCAATGCTAAGAATGGTGATCAGGAGTATCAAGGACAAGGAGCTTGTCCCCGGTGTGTCTCCCTCATTGCCGATTTGAATATCGATGTTTGGAATCGGATCCGCAAATGCCGTATGGGAAAACAGAAATCCAAACAATATGAAAATCGCGATAGCGTACGAGATCTTTTTATTCATGAATCTTTTTGATCCTCCCGCAGCAATTCTTCGACCTTTTCTTTCCGGTTCGGTACGCTGCGCAGCTTGGATTCGAACACTTCATGGAAAGAAGATGTATCGTCCAATTCCATTTCTTCCGGTGGTTTGCCTTTACGGAGTTTTGCCGCCAATTTCGTTATGAAAGGCGGCAGTGCCCCATTATGTATTCCAGAATCCTGTTCAAATGCAGCTTGGATAAGCGCAACTTCAGCTGGATCAGAAATTTTGTCCACCAACCGGACGTCTTCGCCAACTCCGATCACATAGATGATGCCCCCAATTTCGACGAGCTGAAGGGACTTGTTAGGGCCCATCCCAACCGCACCCAAAGTACGAATGGAGCGGCCCTGCATCCAGCTCTGATTCTTTCTGCTGAGAAAGCGAATCAGGAACACGATCAACGCAACGATGATGGCAAGTACGATAAAGACATAAAATAACTGTAAATAATACCCGGTAGTACTACTTGAGCTTAATCCATCAGAAGCTGCCATCATCATAAGAAGAATCCTTATACGCCAAGCGTCTTATTGATGGCTTCAATGACTCTGTCCGATTGGAACGGTTTAACAATAAAGTCCTTGGCTCCAGCTTGAATCGCATCAATAACCATCGCTTGTTGGCCCATGGCAGAGCACATAATCACTTTTGCGTTCGCATCGACTTTTTTAATCTCTTTCAGCGCTGCGATACCATCCATTTCCGGCATCGTAATATCCATCGTAATCAGATCTGGACGAAGTTCTTTAAATTTCTCGATTGCTTGCGCACCGTCCTGTGCTTCTCCCACAACCTCGAATCCGTTCTTGACCAATATGTCACGGATCATCATTCTCATAAATGCAGCATCGTCCACAATCAGAATTCGGTTAGCCATTGATAAAAATCCTCCCTAAAATGTTTGTGCTATTGTAATTTTTGAATCCGGTCCCATTGGCTTACGATATCCGTCACGCGTACACCAAAGTTCTCATCGATGACAACGACCTCGCCTTTGGCAATCAGTTTATGATTGACAAGGATGTCTACAGGCTCACCGGCAAGCTTGTCCAACTCGATGATCGAACCTTGTGACATTTCCAGGATATCCTTAATTTGCTTTTGAGTCCTCCCTAATTCTACGGTGACTTTAAGGGGAATGTCCATCAGTAAGTTCAGATTGTTTTCATCCACCTGGGTGTATGGCGCAGATTGCAGATTAGCGAACTGTACGGGCTGTACATTCACATTGCGATTTGGCATGCCGCCATACTGTTGCGGCTGCCCTTGGTAAGGCATCTGCGGCTGTCCATATGGCATGGATTGCGGGATCTGTCCTCCCTGTCCTTGCACTGGCTGGCCGTAGCCTTGTCCGTAGTCGAATCCTTGGCCCATGTCATTGCCATTAACAGGGTTAGCCGGTGCTTGAGCCGGTTCCTGTGTACTGACAGGCGCTTCCACCGTCGGCGCGGCTTCCTGCTTCGCAGGCTGCGGCTCTTCCGTCCCGTTGATAAGCATGTGAACCATATCCTTGGAAAAATGAACGGGAAGCAGCTGCATAATGGTTGAATCAATAAGGTCACCGATAATTAATCGGAATGAAATCTTAATCAATGTCTCATCCGGCGGAAGGTTGTTAACCCCTTCACCATTGGCCATGTTCAGAATGTCAATGCCTGGCGGCGATATATTGACAAACCGGTTAAAAATCGTTGACATGCTCGTTGCGGAAGAGCCCATCATCTGGTTCATCGCTTCCTGAACGGCACTGATATGAATCTCGTTGAGTTCCTCTTCCACGGGGTTGCCTTCCCCGCCTAACATCAGATCAGCAATGACCTGAGCATCACGTGTTTTAATGACTAGAGAGTTAATTCCTTCAAATCCATCCACATAAGTAACATGTACCGCTACATGCGGCTTCGGAAATTCTTCCTCAAACTCGCTTCGCTTAATGATCGACACTTTGGGTGTCGTGATATCCACTTTTTTGCCCAGCAAGGTAGACAGAGCGGTTGCAGCACTTCCAAAGGTAATGTTACCAATCTCACCAAGCGCGTCCTGCTCTAGAGGTGTTAATACATCATCGACAGTCGCCGCCGAAGGAATTGATGCTGGTGATGCCATTTCCGACTGTTTTAACAAAGCGTCGATTTCTTCCTGGGATAAATAGTCTTTACTCGTCAAATTCTTCAGCTCCTTCGATGACAATTTCATCGATTTGTACAGCAACCCGGTCTTTTATCGTTCCGGGACTGCCAATAAACTTTAATCTGTCCCCAACCTTTATGGAAAGTCCATCATGCATCGGTTTGTTTAATGAGATGACGTCGCCGACACTCAGTCCTAAAAATTCGGACACCGTAAGCTGTGAAACACCCAGCTCGGCAACAATCGGAAGCTTGGCTTTACTTACACGCTGCTTAAGAGCATCTACTTCCTCTGGAACACTCGCTTTTTTCTCCGAGATAAACCACTGATGCGCCGATAGCTTGGACATGATCGGTTCCAGCACCACATGCGGGATACACAGATTAATCATCCCCGTGGTATCGCCGATTTTGGTGCTAAGGGAAATTAGCGCAATGGTTTCGTTCGGAGAAACGATCTGCATAAATTGCGGATTCGTTTCCAATGCCTCAAGGCGCGGTGAGATGTCCAGCACCGTTTTCCACGCTTCCTGCAGACTATCGAATGCCCGGCTGAAAATGCGCTCCATGATGATTGTCTCGATTTCGGTCATCGAGCTGACGGAAGAAGGAGCAATACCCGTTCCTCCCAGCAAACGGTCCAGCATCGCGTAAGCAATGTTCGGATGGACCTCAAGCACCATGCGCCCGACAAGCGGTTCCGCCTCGAATATATTAAGAACTGTCATTTTGGGTATGGAGCGAATAAATTCATCATATGGAAGCTGTTCAACCTGCACCACATTGATTTGCACAAAAGTACGTAATTGCGCTGAGAAATAAGTAGTCAGATATCGTGCAAAATTCTCGTGAATGCGGGTCAAGCTCCGAATATGATCCTTGGAAAACCGGAGTGCCCTCTTAAAATCATAAGAACGAATTTTCTTTTGCGTTTCCTCTTTTTTCAGTTCTTCAGCATCCATTTCCCCTGAAGAGAGAGCGGCCAATAAGGCATCGATCTCATTCTGCGATAAAACATCAACCATCTACTCACCCCCTTACAGGTCGTCCGACGAACAGTCTAGATACCTACGATCATTACTTCTGTCATTTCGATTTGAATTAACTGCCCGGACGTTAACGACTTATTGATCAGGTTCTGCAGCTTGCCAATAAACTGTTCGCGCCCTTTGGAGTCATTAAGCAACTCGGGTTTCGTGTCGGCCAACGTTTTGATAATAATCGGTTTGATTTTAATCTCCTTGATTTTATCGAATTCTTCCTTTGCTTTTTTGTCATTAAGCTGAAAAGCAAAGGCCATCTGGGCAATATGTTCAGGATCAGCGAGATTCGTCTTGATCCCGGTGATTTCCGAGGTCATCTTGACGATCTCATCGGCTGACAACTTGGATAAAGCCGCTGCATTAGCCGAAGCCTGACTTTTACTGTTATCGCCAAGCAGTTTGTCCGACAACAGGAAGATCGCCACAACGATCAGCGTAATGGATAACAGGATCGTAATTAACCAGGGGAGCATCTTTTTCATGAAGGTTCCTCCAATTGCTGCACTTTAATGGTAGCTTGATGAATGCCTACCTCGTGATGATACGCCTTAACGGAAGCGATGATTTCATTTGCACTTTCAAGCACAATCATGCGCTTTCCATTAATCAATGTAATGTAGGTGTCAGGAGTCTCCTCAACCATTTCTATCAACAGCGCGTTAAGCCACAACTGCGAACCATTTAACCTCGTTACCGATATCATGGACAGCCTCCTTGTTTAATGAGGGAGGGGGCTCCCCCTCCCTCTCCATCCTTATCGTTTCAGATTGACAACTTCTTGAAGCACTTCGTCCGAAGTAGTGATAATCCGGGAGTTGGCTTGGAAGCCGCGCTGAGCAACGATCATTTCAGAGAATTCGCCTGTCAGGTCAACGTTGGACATTTCGAGCTGACCGGCAATAATCGCACCAGTTCCTTCTTCAGCATTATTCCCTTCAAACATAACGGCATCCAGATCGCCATCAGGAACTGCATTCAGGGTCACGCGATACATATTGCCGCCGATTTTCTCAAGACCTTCCGGATTCGGTACTTTCGCAACGCCAATGATGGCTCCCTCTTCCGTTGATCCGTCACTCATCTTCTGAATAATGGCGCCGTTTTGCGCAATCGTGAATGCTGTTACATCATCGCCCAACTGGATAGGCTCACCTGTCGCATCGAGAACAAGCATACCGTCAGACGTTACCAGGTTGCGTGCCACGTCCACATGGAAATCGCCTGCACGGGTCAAGAAAGGCACATCTTGATCCTCACTAAGCTTCACCATGAAAAAACCGTCTCCGTCGATTCTCAGGTCCGTTGGATTCGGAGACATCATCGCGCTGCCTGGGGTATGCATGGTATCAATCGAACCGATCGATACACCAAGACCAACCTGCTTTGCGTTTACACCACCGGATGGATCGTCGGTTCCCGGCGTGACACCGGACATCGTTTGACTTAGTACGTCTTTAAACATCACTCGTCCCGCTTTAAACCCAACCGTGTTTACGTTGGCAATGTTATTACCAATGACATCAAGCTTGGTTTGGAAACCTCTCATTCCGGAAATACCGGAATACATGGATCTTAACATCGATTTTCCTCCTTTTGTTATGGACCGCTTCTGTCGATCAGCGGCCGCCTGGCTTCCTCACGGGCCAGCCAGATTTATGAAATAATAACTGCACTATCAATTTGCGTAAATACGTTATCCTTCATCGCTTTGCCATCCATTGCAGTGACCACGGTCCGATTCGGAATATTCACAATCAGAGCCATATCTTTCATCAAAATGAGAGATTCCTTGCTCCCCTTCGCTGCAGCTTTGTCCACAGCGCTCTGGATCTGCGCAAGCTGATCACTCTTCAATTCAATGCCGCGCTGCTGAAGTCTCTTCGCCGCATGGTTGCTGATTTTAAGAAGATTCTCACTTAAGAGTTCCTGAAACGTGCCCGCGGGTGGATTTACCAGAGCTTGTGCTGGTTTTCGTTCATTGTGAAGCGCTGCGGGATGTATTTTTCCAGGGTATAAATGGCCTATCATCATGCGGTCACTCATGGCGCTGTTCCCCCAGGCTCTTCTCCCCCTTGTCCGGGATCTCCGGCTTCAGGAACTGACGGATCGGGATTGCCTGTTTCGGGTACGGAAGGATCCGGATTGTTTGTTACAGGATCTGTTGGGCCCTGATTACTGGTGTCAGGTACAGAAGGACCCGGATTGTTTATTTCAGGATCTGTCGGACCTGAATTCAATGCATCTGGATCATTCTCGGTTACAGCGTTCTCGATTTTCACAATCTGGTCAAGCGATACTTCACTGTCACCGACTTTGGCATAATGGACGCCTTCACGAACAATGATGGAATCTACGATACCGCTCTTCATGACGGACTCCGAACCATCCTCCGGCTTGAACATCCAGCTGATCTGTTTACCGATCAAACTTGAAGCAGCGCCCAGAGACTGACTCATTGCCGTTAATTGAGTATTGATATTCATCAGCTGCTCCAGGGAAGTAAACTGGGCCATTTGGGCAATAAACTCCCGGTCCTGCATCGGCTGAAGCGGATCCTGGTGCCTTAATTGCGTAATCAGGATGCTCAGGAACTGATCCTTTCCAAGCTCCTGGCCGTTTCCGTTTTTACTGCTGACATTCCCTTTAGCATAGTTGGGCCACATATTTTTCGTAGATACCGGATTAGTTGCCATCCAAGCTCACCTCCTCACTGTTAGGCTTTCGCGGTAAATGTTCCTGCTTGTACAAGTTCATCGTCGGCTTGATGCTCAGCAATCCAATCGTTCAATTCTTCCGTCAGATTTGCGGCCAGCACGGCATCATCGGAAGGACTATCCTTCTCCTTTGAGCGGTGCTGCGGCTGCTGCTGGCCTGATCCAGGCTGACGGCCGTCTTGATAAAGATTCGCATTGGAAGGCTGGCTGCTCTGCGTAACTTCAATTTTCTCGATCTGCAGCCCTTGAGCTTGCAATGCGCTTCGAAGCTGTGCCATTTGCTGGTCAATCAGCTCTTTAGCATCCGTCGAACGTGTCATGAACTGGGCGATTAATTGGCCATTCTGCATCGTAAGTTTGATATCTACTTGACCCAGATGTTCCGGATTCAAGGAGATTCTCGCTTCCGTAAAACCGGTTTGTTTCACGATTTCGAGCTTATTAATAATGAAGGAAGTCATTTCGCTTCCGAAGTTCTCAACAGGCACCGGCGGAGCTGCAGGCTTTACTGCAATTTGCGTACCTGAACGCAGGGCTAGCTGACCGGCAGTGACCGTTCCTTGCTCCAACAGCGAATCGCCTTCGTTAATCACGAACTCAGTTGCTGTACCATCAACGTCGGTACTTGTCGTCAGCGATGACCACTTGGCATTCGCTTGGCCCGTTGTTTGTGATGAAGCCGACTGTCCTGAAGTATTCGTCGATATGTTAGACTGAACGGCATCCGGTTGCTTTTGGGCCAGGATGTTATCAAAACTGCCGCTTGCCTTACTCTCCCCGGTCCCTGTTCCTTGACCAAGCAGACTATGGAAAGATTGGACAAGCTGTTTTACAGCAGCTTCGGTAGTCAGATCCACCTGACCAGATTTGGACAGCATCGATGCCAGCTGGCTGATCGTATCCTGTACTGCAAATCGAATGGTCTCTGGTCTGGAAGCCAATGGAGATATCTCATTCCCATCCGAATTTTCTTGTGCTTGAGGAGAAGCTCCGCTCAGCATAAGATTCGCTTGCGTTAGCCAGTTCTGCAGCTCTTGCAATAAGGATGGATCCTCCATTAATGCCTGATCCATGGTGTCCAGCTCCTGCAGCAAACCTTGGAGCAATTCCATCAAACCTTCAAGTGATGCATCGGTTTCCGAAGAATACTGCGCAAGCAAGGATTCCAGCTTGGCAGCGACTTCCGTCGAAGTTGTTGAAGCGCTGTTACCGCTGCTGTTCATCTGGTAAGCCAGTGTCGCATCAAAGGAAACAGCCGCTGTCGTTTGACCCGCCGCGCTTGTCTTTCCGCTTCCCGAGGGACTGCTCACGGATGAAGACATGTTTTGTACCGTTATTGTCATCGTCTTATTTCACCTCCTTTCCTGGGGATGGAGATTCATTTCAGAGCTTATTTAGAGCCCATCAGGCGATTCAATATCTTTGCTGCCAGCTCCGCATCTTTCGAGGACATCGCATTTAAAATCCGTGAACGAGTAGCATCATCCACTGTATTTAAAATGGTCATGGTCTTAGCGGGACTGATCTTGTACGTTTGCATCAGCAGTTCGGCAGCGTTGGCGGGTGTCATTCCGGCAAAGGTCTGATTCAACTGGTTTTTATCCAGATTGTCGGATGACTTCTTCTGCGCTGCCTCCGTTTCGTTCTTCTTGAGTCTGGATTGCAAAGCCGCGATGGCCAAATCTTCAGAAGTCTCAGCATCTTTAAGCATCATGGTTGCATCCGCTGCCGTTTTCGGATCCATTTTCTGCAGAATGGCAACCCGGTTGCTGCTCTTCATCTGGCTAAGCATAAGCACCATTTCTTCCTGCGTAAGGTTTTGCATAATCGGTGCGGCTTTGCTTGGACTCATGTCGGCGTAGAGCTTGGACAGTTCACGAATCTGCTTGGTATACGCGTCTTCCTCTTCTGTCTCACCGCTTGTCGGTGTGCTCTGCATCGAATCAATCTGGGTTTCCAGCTCTTTCACCTTGTTTTCCTGTGCTGCCTTTTGCTCTGATACTTCATTTAATGTTTCTTCGCGTTCGGCAAGCTGCTTCTTGAGTTCAACAATCGTTGCTTCCGCGCTTTCTTCCTGCTGCTTCGCTTCTTTGAGTTTCTGCTCTTCCGGGGTCAGCACCGGATCCGGGACCCAGTTCTTGATAACCGGAATTTTATTAGCTACATCGATTAGTCCATCCCGAACATCGGCTCTAAAAAATACGGCAAGCGCCCCGAGCAGAACAATCGTGAATATAGCAGGTACCAAAATCAACAGTATCCGTTCAAATCCTCCGCCTGATTCTTCCTTATCAAGCGGCATGTCTTTTCGTGCCACTCTCATTCCTCCTTCGCGGTCATAACCCTTCGGTGTTTGCAAACCTTATCGGGCTTTGATCGCAAAACGTACCGTCGCCATTTCGTCCAGCTCGTTTTGTTCCCGAAGGAGACTTTCATGCCGGAACTTTTCTTGGGATTTATCTCTTGCCTTTAACCACACTTTTTCGTCAAGCATCTTATCAGACAATGCCTTTTGTTTCTTCGTTACATTGACATGAGCGATTCGTATGTCATCCCGTTTCCGCTCAATGCATTCTTCCAAGTACTCTGCATATACCTGAATGTTTCGGATCTCAGCAACCGGCACGCATCGCGATGCCACCTCCTGCTGAGCACGATACATTTGATCCCGCATCTCATACAGCTCATTCAGACTTTTCTCTTCTGCCTGCAGCTTCCCGATGGCACTTGACAGCATCCATTCGGCTTGCGTTTTCTCGTTGCTTTTCAGGTCTACGATTTTCTGGAATGCATAATGAAATTTCATTCTTCAAAGTCATCTCCTTGAAAACTCGGAAATCAAACGTTCCTGAACCTCATTCAATGTTGTCTTCTCATTCACTTTTTGCTTCGTGAAATCCCATATTTGGCTGATATATTCAATCGATTCATCGATATCAGCATTCGAGCCCTGTTGATATGCCCCAATATTGATCAAATCCTCCGAGTCTTTGTATATCGCCATCAGCCGCTTTACGTTCTCGGAAGCATCGATTTGTTCCTCCGGCGAAATATCTTTCATGACTCGGCTAATGCTAGCCAGCACATCGATAGCCGGGAAATGCCCTTTGTTCGCTATATTCCGGTTTAAAACGATATGACCATCGAGGATCCCCCTGACCGCATCCGCGATCGGTTCGTTCATGTCATCACCGTCTACCAGCACCGTGTAAAAAGCGGTAATCGAGCCCGTTGGCCCTGTGCCTGCGCGTTCCAGAAGCTTCGGCAGACTTGCAAAAACAGACGGAGTATAACCACGCATGGCCGGCGGTTCTCCTACAGCAAGGCCTACTTCACGCTGCGCCATCGCATAGCGGGTAACGGAATCCATCATCAGCATCACATTCAGGCCGCGATCCCGGAAATATTCAGCGATCGTTGTAGCGATCAAGGCCCCCTTAATACGGATGAGTGCCGGTTGATCCGAGGTCGCTACAATCACGACGGACCGCTTTAACCCTTCGGGACCCAAGTCCCGTTCAATGAAGTCCAGCACCTCGCGTCCACGTTCCCCGATCAAGGCAATGACATTGACATCGGCAGAAGTATTTCGGGCGATCATTCCCATCAAGGTACTCTTCCCGACCCCGGATCCGGCGAATATGCCGACCCGTTGGCCTTTGCCGATAGATAACAATCCGTCAATCGCGCGGACGCCGATGCTGATCGGCTCCTGAACCCTCGGCCTATTGAGCGGGTTCTGGGGGACATTATGGGTTGAATAATGCGGCATACGCGCCGGAATGATAGATCCGTCCAGTGGTTGTCCCAATCCGTCGAGCACTTTGCCCAGCAGTTCCGAACCTACCTGCACGCTCAGGGGTTTGCCGGTACCGACTACATCACAGCCGGGACCAATAGAGTGAAGCTCGCCGAGAGGCATCAGCAACACTTTGTTGTCTCTAAAACCCACAACCTCCGCTTTGAGCGGCTTGGATTGCTTCGTGGGATAGATGTAACAAACATCGCCGATGCTTGCATCCGGACCTTCGGACTCCACCATCAGCCCGATAACCTGCGTAACTTTGCCGTTGATGCGAACGGGGTCCAGATGTTTCAGATAATCCATATAACGCGCACTATTCAGCTTCTTCATCTTGATTTCTCCGTTCCTCATCATCAAGAGCGAACCGCACGAGTTCTTTTTTGATCTCGGCTAGCTGTGTATCGATGCGGGCATCCACGCTTCCGAAGGAAGACCTGATCACGCACCCGCGATCTTTAACCGTGGAATCCGGCAAAATTTGAAGTTCTGCCTGAGAATCGATCGATAATCCGAGCTCTTCCCGTGCCGCGTATACAAATTCGAATTGCTCAGGAGCTACGCAAAGGGAGATGACTCCTTTTTCCCGCTTGCGTGCCAGGTTCTTTCGAATCAACTCCAGCGTGAAATCAGGTTCAATCGCAAGCTGACGATCCAGTACTTTTTCCGCTATGCTGCAGCTGAGCTCCACCAAGAACGGCTCCGCTTCCTGAATTAAATCATCCTTAGCTTGATGGGCGAGCTGAAGCAATTCACTCGCTTGTAAAGTCGCTTGCTCCATCAGTTCCTTCATCTCAAGTTCTGCCTTGGCTGAGCCCTCGGCGTATCCTTGGTTAAATCCTTCCATTTTCAGCGTCTCAGACAAATCCTCGTCCTGAAGCCTTCTTTCGCTCCACCACGCTTCAATCTGCTGCTGCGCTTCACTCAACAGCCGCTCCGCCTCTTCCGAAGCCTCACGGATTTGCCTTTCGGCAAACTCTTGAGCATCCTTCAGCATCTCATGCTTTAAGCGTTCAGCTTCAGCCAGTGTCAGTACAACAGCCGGCTCGGCAGTCGGGGGAGTATACTCCTCGACCGTTTCCTGGGTTGGTGACGCGTAACGACGAGCAAGATCCAACTCTTTCAACACATCCATCGGTTTATAGTGGGACGATTTGATCAAGTTAGACAATGATGTCATCTCCTCCGCCGCGAGCAATAATGACCTCGCCCGCTTCTTCGAGTCTTCGGATCGTGCTTACAATCCGCGTCTGAGCTTCCTCTACATCACGCAGCCGCACCGGTCCCATGTATTCCATTTCTTCGCGGAAGGTTTCGGCCATACGCTTGGACATGTTGCGGAAAATGACATCCCGTACTTCTTCGCTTGCCACCTTGAGTGCAAGTTGTAAATCGGCGTTCTCGACATCGCGGATAATACGCTGTATCGAACGGTTGTCCACGTTGACGATATCTTCGAATACGAACATCCGCTTCTTGATTTCTTCTGCGAGCTCAGGATCCTGGATTTCCAGGGAGTCGAGGATTGTTCGTTCCGTTCCTCGGTCAACGCCGTTCAAAATTTGAACGATGGATTCAATGCCACCCGCACTGGTGTAATCCTGCGTAACCGTCGCCGACAGCTTCTGTTCCAGCACGCGTTCCACCTGAGCAATGACTTCTGGTGAAGTACTGTCCATGACTGCAACCCTACGCGCTACTTCGGCCTGCTTCTCTTGCGGAAGCGAAGATAGGATCGCGGATGCCTGCTCGTATTGAAGATAGGACAAGACGAGTGCAATGGTCTGTGCATTTTCGTTCTGTATAAAGTTCAGGATTTGGCTTGGGTCCGCTTTGCGGGCAAAATCAAACGGTCTTACTTGAAGCGTTGCTGTCAGTCTGTTGATCACTTCCATCGCTTTTTGCTGTCCAAGTGCCTTCTCCAAAATCTCTTTAGCGTAATTAATACCGCCTTGCGAGATGTATTCCTGGGCTAGACAAATTTGATGGAATTCCTGAATAATGCTATCTTTCTCATCACTGTCGACTTTGCGAACATTCGCAATCTCCAGCGTTAATTGTTCAATCTCTTCATCTCGAAGATGCTTAAATATTTGAGCGGACACTTCCGGGCCAAGTGTAATGAGCAGTATAGCCGCTTTTTGACGTCCGCTTAACATTTGGTTATTTCCCTTAGCCAATGCTTCCACCTCTATTCCTCAGCTAGCCATGTGCGAAGTAAATTCACGAATTCATCTGGCTTCTTCTTCGCCAAGGTTTCGAGCTGCTTACGAACCTGGCTTTCATTGGTTATACTTTCGAGATTAATCGATGGGAATTCCGTAACTGGCGGAAGCTGAATGTCGTCTTCAAATTCTTCCTGCTGCTGTCTGCGTCTGCGGATGATGAAATAGGTTCCTCCAGCAATTAACGCTAACGCAGCGATACCAATCCCCCATAATACAGGTTTTGAAAGAACGGTTTTCGGATTTTCATCCGCATTTACATTAAATACCTGTGAAATAACTGAAACTTTTTTGGACAAATCAGCGTCTGTATAAGTAGAGTCTGTATCCGAGAGCGACGCTCGTACAATATTAACCAGAATGTTCTGTATTGCCGTTCTTGTTGCATCATCCAAAGTTTGTTGTCCGGCAGGTGGTTCAACCGAGACATTAATGGTTAAATCTTTAACAGTATATGGACTTGCTATGATATCCTTCGTAATCCGGTTAACTTCATAGTTAACGGTTTTGGAGAGCTCTTCCGAGTTCGTTTCTCCACTTCCAGAATCGCTAGGATATCCCGGAACAGCTTCTTCGCCTACACCGGCCACTCCGCCGGTTGGACTACTGGTTCCCGAATAGTTCTTCTGGATCTCCTGAACACTGAGCTCAATCCCCTTCATTTCTTCTTCATCAACAGGGGTTACGATGTTTTCTTTGCTCTGCACCTGATCAAAGTTCAGTTTCGAGGCAACCAGAACATTAACTTTATTCGATCCCATGTATTGCGAGAGAAACTGCTGAACATTTTGCCTAACATCGCTTTCGAATTTTTTCTGAAGCGCGAAGTTTTCTTCCACCTTGCCCATCAATCCACCTTGACCGCCTTTAGCTGTTGCGAGCAGCTCGACTTCGTCATTGGTGATTGTAATGTTCTCAACCGGCAAGTTTGGAATGGCTGTCTTCACCAGGTTGTAGTACCCGTCAATGACTTCTTGATTAGGACGATAGCCCGGTTTGAATTGCACAACTACGGAAGCGCTGGCTTGATCTTCGTTTCCGTTCTTGGCAAATACACTTTCTTTTGGCAGATTTAATAATACCGTTGCATCTTGGACGCCCTGCATTTTCTCAAGCAGTCGTTCTACTTCGCCATTCAGTGCATTTACATATTTCACTTCGAATTCGTTATCTGTCATCCCGATGGCCGATGCGTTCTTCTCGAAGGTTTCGAATCCGATCGTACCATTCTGTACAAGTCCTTGAGACCCTACATCAATCTGGACTTTAGCTGCGCTCGTACTCGGAACCAGGATGCTTCTGCCATCCTCGCTCAGCTTGTAGGAAATCCCTTGAGTCTCCAGGTGGCTGATGATTCCTGCGGCATCGCTGGAATTTAGATCCCGGAATGCTACTTCGTACTTCGTCTTAGAGAACTGCATCGTTAGTACGATTAGAGCAATCAAAACAAATGCTATTGTAGCGATTAACATTATTTTTTGTTTGTTGCTGAATTGGTTCCAATACTGGGTCATTCTCTCCCTATATTGGGTAATTCTCTCGTTCACATTGTCACCCCATCCGAAACTTTGCTAGAAACATTTAGATTTGCGTGCGCATGATCTCTTGATAGGCTTCTACCACTTTGTTTCGGACCTGTGTTGTGAGCTGAATGCTCAACAGAGCCTGTTGGGCGGATATCATCGCCTGATCTACGTTTACTTGTCCAATCATTAATTTATCGCTCATGACATGAGCATTTTGTTCCTGTGCTGCCACAGAGTTCAGTGCTTCATTCAGGTAAGAGCCAAAATCGCGAATCGATTCGGAAGGAGTCGCTCCATTTTTCACTTGCTCCTGCAGTTGAAGCGGCTGTACGCCCTGAACACTGAACATTGCATTTTGAATCATCTCTTTCTCTCCTCCTACAATATGGGCTTATGTATTTTCACTTGTTATCTACCGATCTCCAATGCCTTCATAATCATCGCTTTCGAAGCATTTATCGCAGTAACGTTAGCTTCGTAAGAACGTGTAGCTGCTAGCATATCCACCATTTCCTTCGTAATGTCCACGTTAGGCATAAAGACATAGCCTGCCGCATTCGCATCAGGATGTGTAGGGTTATATACCTGTTTCAGCGGGGTTTGATCTTCCCGTACCTGGGCAACCTTTACCCCTTGTCCCACATTCTGTCCATCCATCTGTGCTCTAAGAAGCCCTTCAAACGATTCCTGCTGCGGCTGGAACACAACTGTTTTTCGGCGATACGGAACGGCTTGGCCATTCTCGATTCGTGCGCGTGTAGTTTCTGCATTGGCTATGTTGGAGGAGATGACATCCATTCGAAGCCGTTGTGCTGTTAGAGCTGATGCATTAATACCGAAACTATTGCTAATATTCATGAACCCTATCTCCCTTCAATAGCTGTACGCATCATTCGAATCTGCTCATTTACAGCTTGTATGTATGAATTATAACGGAGCTGATTCTCTGCAAGCAGCGACATTTCTCTGTCTGCATCGACATTATTCTGGTTGTTATTCATGGAGCTGCTGCCATCCTTCATGACCGAAGCATCAGGAATCCCCCCGGTTGGACCAATGACAAAATGCCTGGGATCTGTTCTTCTGCCCTGAAGTGACAATTGGGCCCCATCCATTTCTTTTTTCAGAAGACTCTCAAAGGATACCTCGGATCTCTTAAAATGAGGAGTATCCACGTTGGCGATGTTGTTTGCAATCACATTGTTTCTGAGATTTGCTGCATCCAACCCGCTTTGAAGCCGTTGAAAAGAACTATTATTCAACAGGTTCACTAGCTCATTCCTCCTGACTGGACTTTGCAGAAAGGTATTCCACTCTTCCTAGCTAAATCCTCTTTTTTCGACAAATCATATAATCCGTATGAACTAACCTAGGTCTTAAGTAGAAAAAGACAACATGATGTCACATAAACTAAGTTTCTTAAAGATTGGGACTTTTTACAATAAGAAAAAAGCCCTATCTTTTACCAAAAAGAAGGGCTTTGTGTTCATTTTTATCCGGTTTTTTTCTATATTATTGCAAATCGTACCACTAAATCTGTAAAATTTAAGCGATTTTTCCCGAAGGGTAGGTCCTGCTACGACCCATAAAATTCACAAAAAATTACGAAATCCGTCCCGATCCCTTCCAACATGCGAAAGCGCTTCGACAACTTGCTAGTAGGGTCATGATGAATATCGACAATTATTTCCTTTCGCATACCCGGAAGATAGACCTATATGCATGCAACTACAGAATATACTGGCTCAGATCCCGGTCCTGGGCGATGCCGGCAAGTTTCTCCCGGACATACTGCGGCGTGATCACCATGCGGTCCAGCGTCAACTCAGGCGCTTCAAATGACAGGTCTTCGAGGAGCTTCTCCAATATCGTATGAAGCCTCCGCGCGCCTATATTCTCCGTGTTCTGGTTAACCGAAGCCGCGATTTGGGCGATCTCCCGTATTGCTTCTGGGGAAAACTCAACCTCAAGATCTTCAGTACGCAGCAGATTGACGTATTGCTTGGTTAGTGCATTTTTCGGCTCGGTCAAAATGGATACAAAATCGTCGAGTGACAAGCTGCTGAGCTCCACCCGAATCGGAAAACGCCCCTGAAGCTCGGGTATCAAATCCGATGGCTTCGCAATATGAAAAGCACCGGCAGCGATAAAGAGGACAAAGTCCGTTTTTACCGGCCCGTATTTCGTCATAATCGTGGAGCCTTCCACGATAGGCAAAATATCGCGCTGCACACCTTCTCTGGACACATCTGGACCTGATTGACGGCCCTGGCTGGCAACCTTGTCGATCTCGTCGATAAAGATAATACCGGATTGCTCTGCCCGACGAATAGACTCCTGAATGACATCATCCATATCGATAAGCTTGCCAGCTTCCTCTTGCGTCAGCACTTTCCTGGCTTCCTTGACGGACAGCTTGCGGCGCTTTGTGCGCTTTGGCATCAGATTACCGAACATTTCCTGCATGTTCATCCCCATCTGATCATTGCCCTGCCCCGCAAACATATCAAACATGTTCGGAGCAGCATCCTCGACATCAATCTCAATCGTTTCATCTTCAAGCTTGCCGGACAGCAGGTTAAAACGAACTTGTCTCCGTTTCTCTTTGAGACTAACGTCCTTATCGTCCGCATCCTCATCTTCGGCCTGGGTATCGTTATTGGCACCGCCAAACAGCATCTCAAAGGGATTGCGCTGACTTTTCTGTCCTTTGGTTGAAGGTGCCAACAGCTGAACGATCCGCTCGTTCGCCATTTCCTCGGCTTTGTCCTTTACCTTCTCGGTACGTTCCAGCTTCACCATCCGGATCGCGGTTTCCACAAGATCACGTACCATGGATTCCACATCACGCCCAACATAACCAACCTCGGTAAACTTTGTCGCCTCGACCTTGACGAACGGTGCATGGACCAGCTTGGCAAGCCTTCTTGCAATCTCCGTTTTGCCGACGCCGGTAGGACCGATCATCAGAATGTTCTTCGGTACGATTTCATCCCGCTCGTCATCTGTAAGCAAACTCCGGCGATAGCGGTTCCGAAGGGCTACAGCGACCGATTTTTTAGCGTCCTTCTGCCCTACGATGTATTTATCCAGCTCGGATACAATCTGTCTTGGCGTCATCGATTCTTTACTCATCGCGAATACCTCCACCCCTGATATGGCTATATGTTACTGTATGGCATCCTTACAGCTCTTCGACAATAATGTTGCTGTTGGTATAGACACACACCTCAGAAGCGATCTGAAGCGCCTCTCTGGCTATATCCTTTGCTTCCATATGTCCGGCATGTCGCTTAAGCGCCCGACCTGCCGACAAGGCAAAATTGCCGCCTGACCCTATGGCCAGCACATCATCATCGGGCTCGATGATTTCGCCGCCGCCTGAAATCAGGAGCATTCCTGTTTTATCCATAACAATCATCAAAGCCTCAAGTTTGCGAAGCACACGGTCTTGACGCCAGTCCTTCGCGAGCTCAACAGCGGCACGCTGCAGGTTTCCATGGTGCTCTTCCAGCTTGCCTTCGAATTTCTCAAATAACGTAATTGCATCCGCCACAGAACCGGCAAAACCGGCGACAACTTGTCCCCGGTAAAGACGGCGCACTTTCTTGGCGGTCTGCTTCATGACTACACTTTCACCAAATGTAACTTGGCCATCGCCGGCAATAGCTGCTGTGCCATTATGCCGTACTGCGCAAATCGTCGTGGCGTGAAAAGTCATTTCCATGATGGCAAGACCTCCCTAAGAAAATAAGATTAGATTGTATTTAGTTCGTTAGCATTAATAAATATTCGTACTCCGTCAAGAGCTCGGCTCGCAAGCGCTTCGTTTTTTTCCTTTTTGTTGCGAATGCGCTTCTCGAGACTCGGAAGAAGACCGAAGTTCGCATTCATCGGCTGGAAGTTATCGGGATCTGCATGGGTGATGTAGTAGGCCATACTTCCGATGGTTGATTCCTGAGGGAATACAATCCCCTCCTGCCCCTGAGCTGCTCTTGCTGCATTGATTCCAGCAATCAATCCGGATGCCGCCGATTCAACATATCCTTCAACACCTGTCATTTGTCCCGCCAGATACAGATTAGGCCGTGTTTTCACCTGATAGGTTTGTTCCAGCAGTCTAGGCGAATTAACAAACGTATTGCGGTGCATAACGCCGTAACGCACAATTTCGGCGTTCTCGAGTCCCGGAATCATGGAAATGATCCGCTTCTGTTCGCCCCACTTCAAATGAGTCTGGAAACCGACAAGGTTGTAGAGAGTACCTGCCGCATTATCCTGACGGAGCTGCACCACAGCGTGTGGCAGCTTGCCTGTATGCGGGTTCACCAATCCAACAGGTTTCATGGGGCCAAACAAGGCCGTTTGTTTACCACGCTTCATCATAATCTCGATCGGCATACAGCCTTCGAAATAAATCTCCTTCTCAAACTCTTTCAATTGAGCGACTTCGGCATTGATAAGAGCGTCATAGAAAGCGTCAAACTCCTCTTCCGTCATGGGACAATTCAGATATGCCGCTTCGCCTTTATCGTAACGGGATGCCAGATAGACCTTGCTCATATCGATGGAATCCTTTTCCACGATCGGAGCAGCCGCATCGTAAAAATAGAAATAGTCCTCACCCATCAGCTCACGAATCTGTGATGACAATGCGGGCGAAGTCAGAGGCCCTGTGGCAATAACAACGATGCCTTCTTCAGGTATATGCTGAATTTCTTCATTTACAACCTCAATTAAAGGATGCTGATGCAGGGTTTCCGTAATTTCTCCCGAAAAACCGTCACGGTCAACAGCCAATGCGCCGCCAGCCGGGACGGAATTGCGGTCTGCCGAACCGATGACAAGCGAGTTCAGCATCCGCATTTCTTCCTTCAATACCCCGACTGCGTTGGTTAAACCGTTCGCGCGAAGCGAATTACTGCATACAAGCTCAGCGAACTTGTCCGTATGATGAGCCGGCGTCTTCACGACCGGCCGCATCTCATATAATGTAACGGGTACGCCGCGGCTAGCGATCTGCCAAGCAGCTTCACTGCCTGCAAGCCCTGCACCGATAACCGTAACCCTCTGTGAATCTGTCAAAGTCATTCCCCCCTGTATGCCTTACAAATCTGCTGCATCGTCCTGTTCCTCGACCATTTCGGAATAATCACAAGAAGTACATTGAAGCTTGATGCCTTGCTTGCTTTTCTTCTCTACCATCAAACTACTGCAATTCGGACATGGCTTCGTTGACGGTTTATCCCATGATACAAAATCACATTCGGGATAACGATCACACCCAAAGAAGACGCGCCCCTTCTTGCTCCGGCGTTCCACGACATGACCTTCCTTGCATTTCGGGCACGCCACGCCGATATCTTTCACGATCGGCTTGGTATTCCGGCAATCCGGGAAGCCTGAGCATGCAAGAAACTTACCAAACCTGCCCAGCTTATACACCAATGGCTTACCGCATTTTTCGCAGATCTCATCGGAAACCTCATCTTCGATTTCGATTTCCTTCATTTCTTCCTCTGCTACTTCAAGCCGCTTTTCAAAGGATTCATAGAACTCTGCCAATACTTTGACCCAATCTTCGGAGCCCTCCTCCACATGGTCGAGGTCTTCTTCCATGTTCGCCGTAAACTCCACATTGAGAATTTCCGGGAAGAACTGCTCCATCTGTTCGATGACAAGTTCACCGAGCTCGGTTGGCATGAATTTTTTCTCTTCGATGGCAACGTAGCCTCTCTTCTGGATCGTTTCCAGCGTCGGGGCATACGTACTAGGACGCCCTATACCAAGCTCCTCCAGCGTTCGGACAAGACGTGCTTCTGTATAACGCGGAGGCGGCTGAGTGAAGTGCTGTTTCGGCTCAATATCCTGCTTCTCCAGAATGTCGCCACTATGAAGCTCTGGCAGGTATTTATCTTCCTCTGTCGTCCCGTCGTCGTTGCCTTCAACGTAGACCTTCATGAAACCAGGGAAACGAACCTTCGAACCCGTTGCGCGGAAAACGGTCTTGCCCGCGGTAATATCCACAGAAAGCGTATCCAGCACAGCAGATGACATCTGACTCGCCACAAATCGCTCCCAAACCAGTTTATACAGGCGAAGCTGATCACGACTCATGAACGGCTTCACGGATTCAGGATCCCGCAGCACCGATGTAGGTCGAATCGCTTCATGCGCGTCCTGAGCGTTGGCCGCTTTTTTCGAGTATTGTCTCGGGCTCTCCGGAACGAACGGATCACCATACTTCTCGGTGATGTATTCTTTCGCTTCTTCTTGAGCCGTGCCTGAAATGCGCGTGGAATCCGTACGCATATAGGTAATCAAACCGACGGTGCCTTCCTTGCCAAGCTCGACGCCCTCGTATAACTGCTGGGCAACGGACATGGTCTTGGCAGCCCGGAAACCAAGTTTACGTGCAGCTTCCTGCTGCAAGGAACTCGTCGTAAACGGTGGAGACGGGTGGCGCTGACGTTCGCGTTCTTTTACTTCGCCGACTTGGAAGGAAGCATCCCGAATCGCTTCGAGAATTTCATTGACTTCCTGTTCATTGGTCAGCTCCTTCTTCGCGCCGTTAAGCTGGGTGAATTTGGCTTCGAATGCGGATCCTTTAATGGCCAGCTTAGCCGTAATGGTCCAATATTCTTCCGGAACGAAAGCGCTTATCTCATTCTCACGGTCGAGAATGATTTTGACGGCTACGGATTGAACGCGGCCGGCAGAGAGTCCCTTTTTTACTTTCTTCCATAGAATAGGGCTGATCTTATAACCAACCAAACGGTCGAGGATACGTCTTGCCTGCTGCGCGTTAACCAAATCCATGTTAATTTTGCGCGGCGTCTTGAAGGCGTCCTTCACGGCCGTTTTCGTTATTTCATTAAATACAACCCGCAGGCTTTGAGTATCATCCAGCTCCAATGCATGCGCAAGATGCCATGCAATGGCTTCCCCTTCGCGATCGGGGTCAGCTGCGAGGTACACTTTTTTCACCTTTTTGCTAGCATCCTTAAGTTCCTTTAAGACAGAACCTTTTCCGCGGATCGTAATGTATTTCGGATTGAAGTCGTTTTCCACTTCAACCCCGATCTGGCTCTTCGGCAAATCGCGAACATGACCCATCGAAGCCTTCACGATATACTTGCTGCCGAGATATTTGCCAATCGTTTTCGCCTTAGCAGGCGACTCTACGATGACGAGTGAATCCGCCACAGGTTCATCCTCCTCTCCAACATTCAAACTTTCCCATTAAATGATCTTATATATAGCACCGGGTAATTGGGTAATCTGCTTTTTTATGATTAAAGATAACAGAACTGAATGCAAATGTCCAAAATCCCACCGGGTGCGCTCGATCATCTCATCCAGCGACCCGGGACCCTGTTCGAGCATATGGTATATTTGTCGTTCGTCATTTGTCAACCCGGCTAGTTCATCCGGATACTCCTGACGAGGGGCCCGCCGCTCCTTATTGTATGTATCCGAAGCCACTTTTGGCAACCAGGAATCATATTCTTCTATTATATCACTAGCTTGCGTGACCATCTTGGCCCCTTGCTTGATCAAATCCAAGGTCCCTCTACTCTTGGGTGAAGTGAGAGGTCCCGGAACGGAGAACACGTCCCTTCCTGCCTCCAGGGCTAAATCCGCCGTAATCAACGATCCGCTGCGGGCATCCGCCTCTACCACCACGGTACCTAGCGTGAGTCCCGCAATAATCCGGTTTCGCTGCGGGAAGAATCCCGGGAGCACCTTGGTGCCAGGCGGGTATTCGGAAATGATAAGTCCCTTTGCCGCGATTTCTTCATACAGCGATCGGTTCTCCGGTGGATATATCACGTCAATGCCGGCTCCGAGAACCGCTACTGTCGGTCCCCCGCTTCGCAAAGCCGTATCATGGACTACGCTATCAATGCCTCTGGCCATGCCGCTGACAACCATGAACCCTGCCCCTGCCAACTCCTCGGATAGCATCGTTGCAATCTTGCGCCCATATGCAGTAGGCATTCTTGTACCTACCATCGCAATCCCCGGCCTCGACAGCAGATGAGGATCGCCTATGCAATACAATACCCAGGGTGCCTGTGGTGAAGATTTTAACATGTCCGGGTAGATATCATCGAGGGCTGTTATAGTACGTATTTTTGAACGGTTTGTCAAATTCCATACCCCGGCTTCATGTTGTCCAAACCCGACATCATCCGCACTCGAAAGATCAATCTGCTTTCTTTCGACAACGGAAGAAAAATCTTTGGCCAGTTTATTCGCTTTTTCGACAGATAAACCACAGGCTCTCCAATCATTTGCATCATATGACAGCAGCCCCTGATGCAGTTCACCGTTCAATATGATTCGATTAATGGTCTTCCATCCGATACCTTCGCTTTCATGCAATGCGATGAGCAGTAAGCTATCCAGCTTCATAAACGGGACCTCCTTAAAATATAAAATCAAAAGCAAAAAAGCAACCCTTCATTTCCTATTCAGGAAATAAAAGGTTGCTTACCTTAAATTATAACCATAGGCTTAGCCTAGGATTGCATAAGAATCTAGTTCTAGTGAGTCGTGCAAGACTCCAAAAGACCTTTCTCCTCAAGCACGCTAACCAGGGTTGAGCCCATTTCAGCAGGTGTAGGAGCTACCTTGATACCGCAAGCTTCAAGTACAGAGATTTTCTCCTTGGCTGTTCCTTTGCCGCCAGAAATAATCGCGCCTGCGTGGCCCATACGTTTTCCTGGAGGCGCCGTCGCGCCGCCAATGAAGCCTACCACTGGTTTAGTCATGTTCGCTTTGATCCATTCAGCCGCTTCTTCCTCTGCGGTACCGCCGATCTCACCGATCATAATAACCGCTTTGGTGTTAGGATCTTCATTAAAGAGTCTCAATACATCGATAAACTCCGTCCCTTTAACCGGGTCGCCGCCAATCCCTACGGCGGAGGATTGTCCGATGCCGCGAGCTGTCAGCTGATGAACGGCTTCATATGTCAGGGTACCACTGCGCGATACAACGCCGACGTGTCCTGGCGTATGGATGTAGCCAGGCATGATGCCGATTTTGCATTCACCCGGTGTAATGACACCAGGACAGTTAGGACCGATCAGACGAGTTTTCTTGCCTTCCATATAGCGGGATACTTTTACCATATCCAGCACCGGAATGCCTTCCGTAATACAAATAACCAGATCCATCTCGGCATCAACAGCTTCCAGAATGGAATCGGCTGCAAAAGCCGGAGGCACATAAATTACGCTAGCGGTTGCGCCTGTTTTGGCTTTGGCTTCCTCAACGGTGTTGTAAACCGGCAATTTGACGGTTTCGCCGTTCTCAAGCGTAATTTCAACTTCGGTTCCACCTTTGCCGGGTGAAGTTCCCCCGACCATCTGTGTACCGTAATCCAGGGCCCCTTTTGCATGGAAAAGGGCTGTTTTACCTGTAATCCCTTGCGTGATAACTTTTGTATTTTTATCGATCAAAATACTCACGATTGATTCACATCCCCTATTGTTATTTGAAAATGAAAGCAACCGCACGGCAGGGCTAAAGAGCCCATCGTGCCATGCCCCTTCAGGAATGAAATATTACTGAACGAGGGAGACGATCTTCTGTGCTCCGTCGGCCATGGAATCAGCAGGTACGATATTAAGACCGGACTCAGCCAGAATCTGCTTGCCGAGGTCTACGTTCGTTCCTTCCAAGCGTACAACAAGCGGACGAGTTAAGCCCAGCTGTTTTGCAGCTTCGACAACACCGGTAGCGATAACGTCGCAACGCATAATACCGCCGAAAATGTTGACAAAAATTCCTTTTACTTGAGGATCGGACAAAATAATCTTGAAGGCTTCCGTTACCTTCTCCGTTGTTGCACCGCCCCCAACATCAAGGAAGTTAGCAGGGTCGCCGCCATAATACTTGATGATGTCCATCGTAGCCATGGCAAGACCTGCGCCGTTAACCATACAGCCGATGTTGCCATCGAGAGCTATGTAACTCAAATCGTATTTGGATGCTTCGATTTCCTTCTCATCTTCTTCGTCCAGGTCGCGCAGCTCAAGGATGTCTTTATGACGGAACAACGCATTGGAATCGAAATTGAGTTTGGCATCGAGAGCCATGACGTTTCCGTCACCAGTTACGACTAGCGGATTGATTTCAGCGATAGAGCAATCCTTCTCTACAAATGCCTTATACAAGGCCAGCATGAACTGAACGGCTTTACCTACCAGTTCATTCGGAATATTAATGGAATACGCTAATTTCCGCGCTTGGAATGTTTGAAGTCCGATCGCTGGATCTACAACCTCTTTAAAAATCTTCTCAGGAGTTGCTGCTGCAACTTCTTCAATCTCGGTACCGCCTTCTTCGGACGCCATCAAAACGACACGACCGGTAGCACGGTCAACGACCACACCGATATAATACTCTTTGCGAATATCGCAGCCCTCTTCAATGAGGAGACGCTTGACTTCCTTGCCTTCCGGACCTGTTTGGTGAGTCACCAACACCTTGCCCAGAATTTCTTCAGCATAAGCACGAACCTCATCCAGGTTCTTCGCCACTTTAACGCCGCCGGCTTTACCCCGACCGCCTGCGTGAATCTGTGCTTTGACAACGGTTACGGGACTGCCCAAAGATTGTGCAGCTTCAACTGCTTCTTCTACCGTAAACGCTACCTTGCCGTTCGGAACAGCTACTCCATATTGCTTCAGTACTTGTTTTCCTTGATATTCATGGATATTCATTCTCGAATCCTCCTATCAACATGACTGGAACAAGGCTGGCTAACACGGAACTAATCTATGAAAGATTACCCTGTCAACCTTTATATATTAAACCCAAGCTATTGTAACATGTTTTTAAAACGCTTACCTTAAAAAGTTCACAGTTTATCCACTCTATTTGGCATGGGTATGATTCCTTCCAGATATAAATTGGAGAAATATGTAAAAATCATTTGTTTTTCCGTGCAAAGTGTATCAATCCAATGATCCCCAATGCGACAACGGCAATACCTAACAATCCTGCTAGCATAATCATAATATTTCCCCATAATATGGTCATCACGCTTCCCTCTCCTATCCGAAATAATTAGTATATCGATTACTATTATACCATTAAATCCCTTTTCATTTAAGTTAAACTGTGACGCAAAATAAAACTCTTTATCCTTTTTCCGCTATCCGTTAGAATGATTGAAAGATTAGTGAACGCATTCATAAGGAGATTCAGCATGAGTTGGTTGAAGTCATTTTTTCCACTGCATTCATTATTTGTCAAAATGCTGGTGTATTTTCTCATCGTGATTTTCCTGCTCTCCTCCTACAACCTATGGTCGATGACATTCTACTCCCGTAATGTAAACAATGAAATTGTCAAATATAATCTGACCCTGATTCGAAATACCGTAGATCAATTTGAGAAACAATACTCCACTTGGAAGAATCTCCTCCTCAACCTTCAGCACGATGAATTTGTCGGCAATATCAGCAGGCAGGCCGATTCCGGCGGAAAGAAGGGCATCAATTATCTGCAGGTGGATATGGTGATGGATCAGATCCGGACCTTGGTAAGCCAGCCCTACTATCACTTGAACAATGTCATGATCTACTACCAAAATTATTCCTTCCTGCTTGAACGGGATGGCATCGTTGACGATGACCGCATGTTTAAGCATTACTACATAAGCGACTCCTATCCATACGAGTTCTGGAAACGGAGAGATCACGCAACCGGTTTTCTGCATATGCTCCCCAGCAGCACTTTCTCCATCGGGACAGAGAAGAGCGAGTTACAGCTGATGCCTCTAATTACAAACGTACAGAGCAGTCCCTGGAAGATCATAGCTCTCGTAAATATGAAAAGCTGGTATGAATCCTATAAAGGAATGACCGGTTCCCGTTTTCTGCTGATGGACTCGGAGGGAGAAATTCTGTTCGAATCAGCCCCGGATGTGAACACCCAGCCACTGCCGGAATGGGACGGCCAATCGGAATGGATGATGGAGAAGGGATCTTATTACTTTTTCGAAAAGGGCACCCGCTCCGGCCTCACCTACGTCTCCATTATCCCGCATAACGAACTCAACCAAAGCATCAGCCGCATGAACTGGATTGCCGTGCTGTTATTTGCAGCTACCCTGCTCATCGGGATTCTGGCATCTTGGGTATTTTCCCGCAAAATCAATCGGCCGCTCAAGAGAATGGTTACAGGACTGGGCCAGGCGGAGATGGAGCTATATCAAGGGAGCATTGCCGAATTCAGCGCCATTTCCAACCACCTGAAGGGTTTGCAGCATGAACGAAAGAGCATCAAGGAATGGATGGACCATACCAAACCGCTCTTAACCAGCTACCATTATTTGGCCCATTTCAAAAACTTTGCACTTGATACCGCCGCTGCCAAAGAGCTTTGGGTCAGCGAGGGTGCATTCATGGTTATCGTTTATCAGTTGAGGTACCGGCACGTCCCTTCGCGTCAGCTTGATGCCTTAATGACAAGAGCAACCGGCAAGATCAAAGATATGATCACGCTGCAAATACAAGAATCGTTTCCCCTATCCCACACCCTTCAGATGGAGGGCAAGCAAATCTTGTCCATTGTGTATACTCAAGAAAAATCTGATATGCTGCAGCAGTGTCTGAGTCAGCTCAAACAGATTTTTGATCAAGATCAAAGCACTTATCTCGTGAATATTGCGGTTTCGTCCGTGTTCCAGCAAACCTCTGATTTTGACCGGGCTTATGCAGAAGCCATGTCGCTCCTGCAACAAGCCATGCCGATTGAGGAAACCCAGATCATCTGGGAGAAGGAACGCCGTGAAGATGTAACAGGATTCACTGCCGAGCAAGAGCACGAGTTTTACGTGAATTTACAGGCCGGCAACGAGAGCAGCTGCCAATCGCTTATTGAGCGCGCCCTGGATCGATTGCAGCGGCAAGAGGCCACGGCCGATCAACTAAGCCACTTTGCCAAATCGGTCTCGGTCCGCATGAGAAGGACAGTAGAACTGCTGAAAATCAATATCGACGCACTTCCGGACTACGCAGAAAAGCTTGCATACAGCGTGACCCCTGAGCAATACCGCGACATCCTTCTCGACGAGCTCGCCCATGCAGCCCATGCGATCCGTCTGAAACGAGAGGAACATTACGATATCATTCAATATGTCTTTCATTATCTGGAGTCGCATTACGCTGAAGAAATATCGCTCGAACAGCTTGCTTCTAAACTCAACATGTCGCCTACTTATCTGTCAGGGTATATTAAAGAGAAAACGGGGAACAACTTCAGCGACCAATTGAATGCGATTCGAATAACAAAAGCGAAAGAACTACTGCAGACAACAAATATGCCGATTCAGGAAGTAGGCAACCGGATCGGCTACCGCAATGTCACTTCCTTTATCCGCATGTTCAAAAAAGTAACCGGCCAAACACCAGGTGATTACCGGAAAACCTACTGGATCCGATAACACACAGGTGAGCGGCCGGCCGCTTTAACCTGCAACCTTTAACCTTTTACTGAGCCAATCAAAGCCCCTTTTACAAAATACTTCTGTATAAACGGATAGACAAGCAGGATCGGCAAGGTGGACACCATAATGGTAGCGAATTTCAAGCCATCCTCCACCACCACGATATCGCCTACAACCGGACCATCCGTTCCCGTCAATTGCCCCGACAGCACGATGTTTCTTAAAATCACCTGGAGCGGCTGCATATCAGCATCCCGCAGATACAGCAGCGGTCCCATGAAATTATTCCACATCCCGACGGCATAATACAATCCGATGGTAGCCAGCACCGGCTTGGAGAGCGGGAGCACAATCCGGAAGAAGATTCCGATTTCGGACAACCCGTCTATTTTTCCGGATTCCTCTAGCTCTTGAGGCATACCCATGAAGAAAGTTCGCATGATGAGCAGATTCCAGGTGCCTACCGCTCCGGGCAGCACCATCCCCCATATCGTATTGACAAAGCCAAGCTCCTTCACGACCAGAAACGTTGGAATCATCCCACCGTTAAAAAACATCGTAAAGACGATTAGCATCAAGATCGGTTTGCCCATGACCATCTTGGTCTTGGACAGCGCATAAGCCCCAAGTGCCGTTACAATCATAGAAATGGCAGTTCCTGAAATCACATAAATCAACGTGTTCTTATATCCTTTCAGCACCCGTCCGTCTTCGAACACATACTGATACATATCCAGGTTGAAGCCCCTCGGCCATAGCCATACTTCCCCGGAGGCGATGGATGCGGAATCACTGAGGGACACGGCCAGCATATAAACAAACGGGTATAGACACGCCATCACAATCCCGGACAAAATCAAGGCATTGAGCGCGTCAAACCAGTTCCATTTGGGTTTCATCACGTTCCTCCTTTACCAGATGCTGCTTCCGCTGACTCGTCGGCTGAACGAATTGGCCGCGACAATGAAGATAAAGCTGATGATGCCGGTAAACAGATCAATTGCCGTGGCATAACTGTAATTGCCTTGCGTTAATCCGACCCTGTACACATAGGTGGATATAATATCGGCTGTCTCATAAGTGGCCGGAGTCGAGAGCAGGTATACTTTCTCAAAGCCGATCTCCAGTATTTTTCCGATATCAAGTATCAAGATAATCACGATCGCCGGCGCGATGCCGGGAAGTGTAATGTTCAGCGTCTGCTTCCACCGATTAGCCCCATCCATCCGTGCCGCCTCATATAATTGCGGATCGATTGCCGTCAAAGCAGCCAAATAGATGATGGTGCCCCATCCAATATGCTGCCATACGTCAGTCGTTACATAAATCGATCTAAACCAGGAGGCCTCAACCAGAAAGTTGATCCGGTCGACTCCAATTGCGCTGAGCAACTGGTTGACCACTCCACCTGTCGGGGACAGAAACATGACCGCGATTCCTGCTACAACCACGTTGGATATGAAATGCGGAAGATAACTGACCGTCTGGACAAACCGCTTCAAAAAGGATTTGCTCACCTCATTGATGAGTAACGCAAGAATAATAGGAGCCGGAAAACCGAAAATCAGCTTATATAACCCTAATAGAAATGTATTTCTGAGAACAGGCCAGAAGTCAGGCGTATTAAAAAACATGCTGAAATATTTGAACCCCACCCAGTCGCTCTCCGTGATCCCCTTAAATAAGTTGTAGTCCATAAAGGCGATCGAAATGCCGAATATGGGAACATACTTAAAAATGATGTAATACAGAGCACAGGGAAGAAGAAGCAGCAGCAGGTATTTGTCCCGCTTCACTTTCGTCAAGAAACTCGAATTCTGTTCTTGCAAAAAACGTACCCTCCTTAGCGAAATCAAAACTGACCTACAGGCCCCTTCCCATAAGGACCGGGACCAGCCTATACTTCCGAAAGCCGGTCCGGGAAAGGAAAGCAGTGCGCTCATCTGGCAACATCCGTGCAGGTATAATTTTTACTTGGCTTCGTTTAGGAACTTTTGCGTCCGCTCATAAGCGCTCCTATGAACATCCAGCACCTGCTGCACGCCAAGCTTGTTCACTTCGTTCACGTAAGCATCCCAATCATCCATCGGTTTCTGTCCTAGAATGAACTTGGCAATCTGCTCCTCATGGAACTTTTTCACGGTTTCGCCGACCATGCTCAGCACTTCATTTTCTTCATTTGTATAGGCGAGCCTTGGCTGCGGCTTCGTTTCATGGTCAGGCGCGATTTTCATCGCTTCCCGCATTTTTGGAGAATACATGGACTCGTAAGCCGTCATATCCAATACCGTATGTGCCCCGATTGTTGCGATGCCCGTCTTGGTTCTCAAGTCGCCGAACTCTTTGTAATCCACGTTGAATTTGCGAGCCCCGTTCTCGGTTGTGAATGTCTCCCCTTCCCTACCCCAAGTTGCCAATTCAATTCCTTCGGGGGAGAACAAGAAATCGAGGTACTGAAGAAGCCGATCCCGCTCCTTGGAATTTGCCGCCACCGCAAAGCCGTCGGACTGCAATCCGGCGAATACATTGTGGGACTTGCCATCCGGAGTTCCAACAGGAGGAACCATATAATCGAGACTGAACTCGGATGCCTTATCCCCAAGCATTAACGGAAGTTCATCCATGATGCCGATATAGTCGCTGGCGATAAACGATTTGTTCTGAAGCAGCAGATCGTTAAATTGCTTGCGTTTATGCGCCATAAAGTCAGGTGCTACCAATCCTTCCGCATAAAACTTATTCATGTACTCAACCATTTTCTTGTAATTGTCCTCTGTCGGGCCGTAGCGCCATTCGTCCTTCTCATCATCGTAATAATAGCTGCTATTGGTGTTAAACGCCGGTGCCATATTAACCAGAGGACTCAAACCGTTAAACACGGCAATCGGAAAGCTGTCCGGATATATTTCCTTCAATCTTTTCGCAACCGTGTACAATTCGTCGTAGGTGGTCGGCGGCGTCAGATTGTGTTTCTCGAATACGTCGTCCCGGTAAAGCCATGACCGCCTGGATTGCTGCTCAAGTCCATACAACGGCATAAAATAGTTCTTCCCCTCGGGAGACAGAATAGCTGCCTTTACTTCCGGATGGTCCTCGAGAAACTTCCTGTAGTTCGGCATCTGGTCCAAGTGCTCGAAATAGTCGACAAACGCTCCGCTTACCCCGTGCGTGTTGGCGGCATTCAGGCTGTTGACCATCATAAGATCCGGTATCTCGCCCGAGGATATCGCCAGGTTCATCGTTGTGGTGTAATCACTCATCACAGGTTGTACCTTGAAGGAGATGCCGGTTTCTTCTTTCAAGTACTTATAAATCGGCCAATTTTCCTTATACGGCCAGTTCGTATGAGAGAAAGTCATCATCTCTAGTGTGACTTCCTTACCTAAGGCGACGTTTTCATGATTCTCCTCCTTTACCGCGTTTTCTTTTGAGCATCCGCTCAATAACGTGCCGGTTATAATGGCAGCTAATGCCAGCAACCCGAGCTTTCGGTTCCAAATTTTCACACGAGCCCTCTCCCTTATGTATGATGATGTAACGCCAGCCGCTCTTAAGGCAGCATGTCGTTTATGATTTTGATTCTACTTGCGAACCCGTGCGTTGACTATTGACATTCCTTCCCGTTATTGCCTGTAGCTACGATTCTGAAAAAGTGGCAACTTTCTGAACTACGGTACATTCACCGCTCAGATCCCGCACCATGGATGGGCCCTTGCCTATTGAATGGAGTTTCTTGCATAGTGCGAATTGACAGTCGGGAAGGGAAATTTTACAATACGGACTAGAGTCACCCAACGAAAATGAGGAAGCACCCTTTTCGAATCTTGGATGTTCTATTACGATTCAATCCACTGATATCAGAAATGAGGTGCTTTCATTTATGTACGGAAAACTTCATAGCGCTTGCTTGCACGGCATTGACGGCGTTGTCATCCAGGTGGAGGTGGACCTGGCGAACGGGCTGCCCCAAACTTCTATCATCGGTCTGCCTGATTCCTCCATTCGCGAATCTATTGAGCGGGTTCGGGCATCGATTAAAAACTGCGGTTTTACCTATCCCTTAAAACGGATAACCGTCAATCTTGCACCGGCAGATCTGCGCAAAGAGGGCTCTTCCTTCGATCTGGCGATCGCCGTCGGCATATTGCTAACAAGCGAGCAATGGACCTTTTCGAATGCCGGGCAAATGTTGATCCTGGGCGAACTTGCACTGGATGGTACACTTAGGCCCATCACAGGGGTATTGCCGATGGTAGAGCAAGCGAAAAAGGAAGGGTATGCCGGGGTTATTCTCCCGCGCGAAAATGCTCCGGAAGCTGCATTGATCGGGGGAATCGAGGTCTATGGGCTTCAGCATTTAAAGGAGCTTGTTCAGGAAGGACCCGATGAAAACATCCATCGTAGTGAAACTGGGGGAACTACAAGCTTTACCGTTTCGCTGTCAATGCTCAGATATGATCGGTCGACGACTCAAAGCGGAACTCAAGTGGACAGCCTACGGGGCAAGCAGCTTGAAGACTATCGAGATGTGATCGGTCAGCAGCATATCAAACGTGCCTTGACCATTGCTGCCGCAGGCATGCACAATATTCTGCTCATTGGGCCCCCGGGTACTGGAAAAACGATGCTCATGAAACGCCTCCCCACCATACTGCCGCCGCTGGCGGACCAAGAAGCGTTGACTACAACGAAAATCTTCAGCGCTGCCGGAAAGCTAAAGCCATCCGACGGGTTGATGACAAGACGCCCCTTTCGGTCCCCTCACCATACCATCTCGGCTGGCGGGCTCATCGGAGGCGGCACCATTCCGAAGCCGGGGGAAGTCAGTCTGGCCCATAAAGGCATTCTCTTCCTGGATGAGCTTCCCGAGTTCTCGAGGCATGTGCTGGAGGTGCTGCGACAGCCCCTGGAGGATCGCGAAGTAACCATCAGCCGGGCACGAGCGGTATTTACCTTCCCTGCGCACTTCATGCTCGCTTGTTCGATGAATCCCTGTCCGTGCGGTTATTACGGCAGTGATCACCCCCATCAACGCTGCACGTGCAGCGTTACCCGAATCGCTCAATACCGCGCTAGAATATCGGGGCCCTTGATGGATCGGATCGACCTTCAAGTAGACGTGCCTCGGCCTAAGGAATGGCCGGGAAGCGCAATACCTATATCATCCGAGCAAATGCGGGATCAAGTCTATGCGGCACAAACGATTCAATTGGAACGCTATAAACAGCTCCCGTTCAGCTGGAACAGCGAACTGTTCGGCAGCTTCCTGAGGAAACATGCGGTGCTGGACAAGGACTCGGCAGAGCTCCTGCAAGCGACAATCGATACGCTGGGCCTGAGCATGCGCGCTTATGACCGAATCCTGAAGCTGGCCAGAACCATTGCCGATCTGGAGGCATCCGATGCAATACAAAGCCAACATATCGCTGAAGCGATTCAATACCGTCAGCTGGATCGACAATATATCACTGCCGAAGAAACAACTCGTTGATGAAAGACAATAACCCATGGTCATCAGGCCGATGACTCATGAAGACTGGAAGTTTGCTCCTATTGCATAAAATAAACCTGTCATACGCAAAGAAGGTGATGGAGCTCAGCTCCTATCACCTTCTTTGTTATGGCTGCTTCGGCTCGTACCCATCAAAATGCATTCTCGATATGATCCATCGAGACAGACGTCAGATCCGCGCGAAGCATAACGGAGATAACATCAAAACGGATTGGCCGGTCATAATAACGCTTATGATGAACGTACTGCTGGGCCGTGTTTCGGACCTGCATCACTTTGCGAGCATTCACGGACTCGGCAGGCGTGCCGAAGCTATTCGTTCCGCTTCGGCTTCTGACCTCAATTACCACAAGGGTCTCCCCTGTTTCAGCGACGATGTCCAGTTCTCCAAAGCGGCAGCGCCAATTGCGGTCCAAAATCCGGTAACCTTTTTCAATCAGGGAAGCGGCCGCCAGCTCTTCGGCAGCGGCTCCTTTTTGCTTGCGGCTGTCCTTTTTACCGGATGGCGAGTTCATTAGGGCATCATCCCTCCATCCTTCGCTTCACGATCTGCACGATAAACATATGTCAACACTTCCGCTACAAGCTGGTATAGCACCTCCGGAATCTGCTGATCCAGATCCAGCTTAGAGAGAATCTCCACCAAAGCTGCATCTTCTTGGACAGGGACGCCATGCTCTTTGGCTTTGTCTAATATAGACTCCGCCAATTTCCCTTGCCCTTTGGCAACCACAATCGGTGCTTCACTCTCGCCAGGCGTATATTTAAGGGCTACCGCCTTTTTCATGGCCGTTATTTGTCCTTGCTCTTTCTCTTCCTTGCTCATATCCGCATATCCACCCCTTTATAGGTTTGCGGGGTGTATTCTGCCGCCGTTCCCTGCACGGACGCGTCTGAAGTAAGCGGTGCAACTAAGGGTAGCGGTTCTGTTTTTACGCTAAGCAATTGATAGCCGATAGATGAAACTGCCTGAGCCAACTCTTGCTTTTTCCCCTCAAACAGCTCCGCGGCGTAACTCTGATCATTCCGAAAGCTGAGGCTGACAATCCGGTCAACGACCTGCACATCGATCAAGGTCGGGCCTAGAAATTTCATGTCCAAGTCGAACAACAGCCTGCAGTTGGTTGCATCCAGCTCGCCTTTTCGGCCTCTGCGGGATTGAATATGTACGGATGCCGTCTGTTCCCCGTCGACCCCATGCAGAGGTATGAACATGGTAACCTGTGCGAAAGGTGCTGTTCGATCGGTGTTTAGCAAGAGCTGCTGGCCCGTTAAATGCTGAACGACTTGCTGTGCCGCTTCCTTTAGCGCAGGCGGCGCATCCTGGCTGGACAACACCTGAAGCAACACTCCCTTCAGTGTGTCTTGCAGGGCAAGCGCCGATTCACCCGATGGCGTTGAAGCCATAACGGCTTGCTGTACGCCTTGGGCGATATTCTGCTGCCCGGATGGCACAACTGGCTGCGTCGAGCCCTGTTGATTCACAGCACCGGCCTGCGCATTCGCAGCAGCTTGCTGGCTCGTATTCGCCGCATTCCCTGGCGTGCCAAGAGCCCCAGGTGTAGTCGCTGCTGCGCCACTGCTGCTAGAGGCAGGTGCTGCTGACTGGGAAGCTGCTTGTCCGCCTGCTTGGCCTGCTTGGCCTGCTTGGCCTGCCGCGGCAGCGCTTGGCTCAGCTGCGGCGGGCAGCGGTGCAGCAGCACTCGCAGCTGGAGCAGGAGTGTGTGCTGGCACGGCCGCATTCGCTCCTGGAGCCGCGCCCGCGGCCGTGTTGCTGCCGGGCTGCGCGGCTGCCTGCTGCCCGGCAGGTGGTGCGGCGCTACCCGTGCGCGCCGCTTCGCCCGCGGGGCCCGTACCGGCCCCTCGCAGGGCTTGCTGCTCGTGCTCTGCACCGAGCAGCTTCAAGAGCCGCCCCACCCACGGCTCCGCGCTGGGGGTGGACGGCTTTGGCGAAGGGCCTGCGGCACCTTCGCCTGGAGCTGCCGCTGGGCCCATGGCCACGGCGGCGGGTTGACCGGCGGCAGGCGTTGCCGTGCCGCCGCTGGCCCATGGCTGCGCGAGCTCGCCGCGCAGCTGCTGCAGCAGGCCTTGCAGCTTGGTCAGCAGCGCTTGCTGACCTGAGCCGGCCTGCGTGATACTGCCAGCGGAGGCCTCACCGCCAACCGTGGGAGGTGCTCCGGATGCTGCTTGTTTCCCCGCATCCACCAAACCTCCACTACCTGCGCTTAAAGTAGACGCCAGCTGCTGCTCCAACGACTGCAGTAGTTGATGCAGTTGGGGCCCGAATACCGCTTGATGCAGTCCCTTCACGCTTTCGGGGGTAATCGGCAGTCCGCGGTGAAACGCAATCGCAGCCGACTCCGCCCATTCCGCCGCGGGAATCTGCGGAGGCTTCACGGCCAATGCCTCGCGGAACATGGCAATATTGTCCTTCGTTAGCGGAACTCCCGCGTTCTGCATACCCCGGATCATTTCGCGGTTTTCCTTCGTATCCGGAAGACCGGCAAAATCCAGCACCTCAGCCATGGAAGACGGGGACAGCGGTTGTCCCGGCGTTTGACTAAGCGGCTTGAGAACGGCCGTCCCTCCCTCTCCCGGCGGCTGAACTTGCAGAAGGGCAGTTTCCCCGGCTCGAAGCGGCGTTTCCAGCTTCGCCTTCACTTGAACGCCCTGGATCTGCACCACGGCTTCTTGTCCGTCTTCCGATACGTTCATAACAACACCGCGAACGACCTGACCCGGTTTTAATTCCAACGTCTTGGCGTCTCCCGGCTTTTGCTCTCCCAGGAGGCCGCGAATCAACGATCCGATGTTCACGATAGTTCCTCCCACACCTTCTGTTTACCTTATATATCGGCAGCAGCCCGCCTTTTGACGAGGGCGGGCTGCATCGAAATCTAGAATAAGGACAATTGCTCAATCTCCATATTTTTCAGAAAGCTTCTTCTATGCATAGCGGTAGGTCCGTGCAGCTGCAGCTGTTCACGGTGAAACTTGGTAGCGTAGCCTTTATGTACGGCGATTCCGTATTCCGGATAACGCGTCTCCCATTCCCCTTCGCACAATCTGTCGCGAGTGACCTTGGCAATAATGGAGGCCGCAGCAATGGACTGGCTGTTAGCGTCGCCTTTAATGATGGCACGCTGGGGAATATCGCAATCCACCTTCTCGGCATCAACAAGCAGAAACTGGGGAGTAACAGCCAATTGCTCCATAGCCATCTTCATGGCAAGCCTTGCGGCTTGTTTGATGTTAATTCGGTCAATCGTTTCCGCATCCACCAAACCAACGCCAACCGCCAGCGCCTGTTCCATGATGAGATCATAGAGGGTTTCCCGCTTCTTGGCACTGAGTTTCTTCGAATCATTGATCCCTTCAATCACTAACCCCTCCGGCAAAACAACCGCCGCAGCGACCACATCGCCGAACAAACAGCCGCGGCCTACTTCGTCAATACCTGCAATATGTATATAACGGCTCCAGTACTCACGCTCGTACATTAATAAATCTGTCATAGGTTTAACCCCTTTGGTTCCGAATTACCGCTTGTTTGATGTCTGTACATACGGTGTTTCAAACACGTTCTATCAATCTAGTAACTCTTCTAGATTATCACACTCGCCACAGAGCGTCACCCTTTAACCTCCCCTTTCCTGCTGGAGCTGAGGCGAAAATGCCGGTCCAAACAAGGCACGCACATCAAACGAAGTCGATCTTCAGAGCATCTACCGAGTTAAACTAGATAGAATCAATGCAGTCTAATCTCCTCCTGATCTGATCCAGAAAAAATAACCATTCCGCCGTTAACCGGCAGAATGGTTATTTTTTGGTTTAAACTAGTGGAGGATAGCTCTCGTTCACCCTATTGAATCAATAAGGGGATTCCATCGAATAACGCCCAAGCTTGCCTGCGCGTAGTTCACGTAGGAAAATGCTCGAGGCTTTTTCCAGATCGACTCTTCCTCCGCTGACGATGCAGCCTCGTTTTCTTCCGATCGCTTCCATTATCGCCACAATTTCATCCGGGTTATCCAGATCTGTTGGGCGCTCCTTAAGATCAAAACGTTCGCTCATCGATTCCCAATAATAGTTGGAGAAATATTTGATCGCAAAAAAGGCAATATCCTCTACGTTCAATATTTCCTCTTTGATGGCGCCGGTTACCGCAAGACGATACCCTACATTCTGATCCTCGAATTTTGGCCACAGGATGCCGGGTGTATCCAGCAATTCCATCTCACCACCAGCAACCTTAATCCACTGTTGTCCTTTCGTGACACCCGGACGGTCACCCGTCTCTGCAATGTTGCGGCCGGCAAGACGGTTAATCAGCGTGGATTTGCCTACATTCGGTATACCTACAATCAACACACGCATAGCTCGCGGGTTCATGCCCTTGGCTATTTGTTTATCGATCTTCTCTTTCAGCAGCAGCTTAATCTGGTTCGGAATATCCTTAACACCTGTCCCTGTGGATGCATCTACAGGAAAGGCGGTTAGGCCATTTTCCTTGAAGTGGGCTTGCCATTGCCTTGTGACCTCAGGATCTGCCAAATCGGCTTTATTCATAATAATGAGCCGCGGCTTGCCCTGCAAAATCTCGTCAATCATCGGATTTCTGCTTGAGAGCGGAAGCCTCGCATCGGTCAGTTCAATTACAGCATCGATCAGCTTCAGCTTCTCCTGAATTTGGCGGCGCGCTTTGGTCATATGTCCGGGAAACCATTGTATTGTCAAACGTCGTCACCTCTACTTTGCACTGCAAACTTTCATCGTTTCTTTAGCGCCTTGGCTAATGGTTGATGAGCCCTATGTCTTTAATCGGCCAGAAGATCAAGTCTGCTCGCCCAATAATATCCCCCAAAGGAACATATCCTATCATACGGCTGTCCGTGCTGTTGGAGCGGTTATCTCCCATCACAAACACATGACCATCTGGCACAACACCATCCTGAACGAACGAGTTCGGGAAATCTGTGTTATTGTATAATCTGTTTTCAGCATGGGCTTGATCAATCGCTTCCTGTATGTAGGTTTCATTCACAGGCTCCCCATTGACAAGCACTTTATCGCCTTCAACTTTAACCGTATCACCAGCAACTGCGATCACGCGTTTAATGAAATCCCTGCCCTCATCAGGAACATGGAATACGATAACTTCTCCACGCTCGGGTTTACGGATATCATATAAAATCTCATTGACGATCAGCTTCTGATTGGATACAAAGTTAGGTTCCATGGATGGACCCTGCACAATAAACGGTTTAAAGAGAAGCCAGCGAATGAGAACGACGAGAACCAGAGCAATGAGAAGAGCCTTCAGCCATTCTACAAGCTCGTTCTTAGCCTTTTTGGCCGGTTTCCCCACGTTGGTTTCAATTGCCTCCTGGTGTTGATCTTTCTCCATAACCCACCGTCCTTCTCTATAGATCGCTTTCGCATTATAGCGATTTTTGGATATACAAAAGGGGCTTGTATATACGCACAAGCCCCTTTTACCGCCTTGTAATTAACGACGAATTTCTTTAATTCTCGCTGCTTTACCGCGCAGTTCACGAAGATAATAAAGCTTCGCACGACGCACTTTACCACGGCGAGCCACTTCGATTTTATCGATTTTAGGCGAGTTGATTGGGAAAGTTCTTTCCACACCAACACCGTAAGAAATTTTACGAACGGTAAAAGTCTCACTGATTCCGCCACCGCGACGTTTAATTACTACACCTTCAAACAACTGGATACGCTCACGAGTTCCCTCGATAACCTTAACGTGTACTTTTAAAGTATCACCAGGACGAAAGCTCGGAATATCTTTACGAAGTTGTTCTTGAGTAATCGCTTGAACGATATTCATCTATGACTCCCTCCTCTCACACAGGTGTTCTTGCATCTTCCGGAAACTCTATGTATTTCCTTCATTATCCGCAGCGGACCACCGTATTCACAACAAAAGAAATGATAACATATTTTGTAGACCGAATCAAGTGTTTTATCTTTACACCCTCATGCCTAAACCAGCTTTTTCTCCTAGCTCTGGTCCATAAAAAACCACTTCCAGCATGAAAATCATGCCGAAAGCGGTTAGCCTCACCTTAATTTACGGTTTCTTTCGAGTCGTGCATGCCCTTATGACGCTTGCCATAGTATTCAAGGATGTCATCTACCGTTTGAAATTGAACTTCTGTATTTGTTGTTTCTTCTATTTTCGCTTCATGTTGTTGTCGATGTTCTGTCATGACAAGATGCCTCCCAGTTCTCAAGTGATACTCCAGTTACATATTACCCATCAACGCAGGAGTTGTATCAGCAATATTAAAAAATATGACACTGAAGTATACAAATCTGGGCTAAGAGCCAATTCTAAAGATGGAAATCCTTGCGCCGGTTTGAGGAGCATTAATCGCTTTGCTGACTGGCGATAAATTATAGAGCCCTACGGTGTTACCGGCACTTAAATTGATGACCGCAGATCCTGATACCTCGGCAGTGGCTGAATTCGAGTTCATGTTCGCCGTACTGGTTATATTCCCGTTCACGACGATTCCGAACGTGTTGGGAGCGGTTTGGCCATTTTCGAGCGATATCTGCCAATCAAAATAGTAAAAACCCGCTGTCACAATGGTCAACGTCGTTGTACCATTATATGTTACACCTTGAAGTATGCTCGTCGAGAATGTTACAGGTGAATTAGTAGCCACATTTTGAGTGACTCCATTACTGGCATACAACACGCTGCCGCCGATAAGCGTATTCGCCTCCGTCGGACCGGTTGGACCGGTTGGACCTGTAACTCCCGTTGGCCCAGTTCCACCAGTTGCTCCGGCAACGCCAGTCGGACCTGTTACTCCCGTCGCTCCTGCTGCTCCTGTGGTTCCTGTGGTTCCCGTCGCTCCTATGACGCCTGTTGCTCCGGTTGCTCCTGTAACTCCTGTTGCACCCGTGGCTCCAGTTACACCTGTAACGCCCGTTGGCCCAGTACTGCCAGTTGCTCCGGCAACGCCAGTCGGACCTGTTACTCCCGTCGCTCCTGTTGCTCCTGCTGCTCCTGTTGCTCCTGTGGTTCCCGTGACGCCCGTTGCAGCTGTTGCCCCTGCCGGACCTGTTGCTCCCGTGACTCCTGTTACTCCCGTCGCTCCTGTTGCTCCAGTAGCACCTGTAACCCCTGTTGCACCAATTTCTCCGGTTGCTCCTGTCAGACCTGTCACCCCGGTTACTCCTGTGGCACCTACTTCTCCCGTTGCTCCTGTTGCTCCTGTCGATCCGGTCACTCCTGTGACACCAGTAGCTCCGGTTATGCCTGTTGCTCCTATCGGACCTACTGCTCCTGTTTCTCCCGTTGCTCCAGTTGCGCCTGTTATTCCAGTTGCACCCGTAGCACCGGTCTCGCCTACTGCTCCAGTCGCACCGGTTTCACCAGTCGGTCCGGTCGCTCCTGTTATCCCGCCAGGTGCCCCTGGCGGTCCTTCCGGACCTGTTGGACCTGTAGCACCCACCGCACCCGTCAGGCCAGTTGCTCCCGGCACGCCGTCCAATCCGGGCCCTCCTGTAGCACCTGCAGTGCCTGTCGGGCCAGTCACACCCATGGCTCCTGTCGCTCCAATCACGCCCGGCTGATCGTTACCTGGCACGCCTTCCAACGTTTCCTGGATCGTGAGACCTTGAACAGTTTCAGCGCTCGTCCTTGCTACAGCTGGCAGAGATTGCAGAGCAGCATCTTGGACAGCCACCGGAACGCTTAATGTCGCTATCGTTCCTGAAAGAGCATTCGTATAGTTGATCAACTGTTCATTCAAATGTTCAGGCGACGCCCCATTCTGCAACGATGCATTAATTCCATCCGTTGCTGCTTGCAGCCTGCCCAGCTGTTGTCCGGAACACCCTAATCTCGCAGCCTGCTGGTTAATTCCCTGAAGTACTTCAGTAAGCTGCTGACGAGACCCGGCCACTCGATTCGTCGTTGCATTCATAATGTAAAAATGCAGATTGTTCATTAAATCGATTAGAGGGACAGCATCCGCACTCGGAAACGCATTATCCAGCCTTGATTGAATACCATTTTGCAAAGCAGCGATATCCGGACCGATCTCGCCGCCGACCCCAATTCGTTCTCCATACATTTGAAACAACGTCATGACTTCATTCAATCTTGTTAAAATCCCTTCCAGATTGTCCGAATTGGAAATCCTTGCAATTTGCTGTACAACCTGCCTAAGATCCCGCCGTTCCCGCAGCGAGAACCTCATTTCCGAGACCAGATCGTTAAGGCTCTGCAATTGTATTTTGATAAGTGTGAAATCCTCGTTAACCGGCTGTTCCACAAATGCGCGTAACAGTGATGTTAATTGACGGATCAATGTAACGAATCGAGTGGCTTGGGTCCTTCCGACACGGATTCGTTCTGGCGTAAGTCCCTGAATTACAGCCTTATTGCCGCTGCCCTTCCTTCTTCCTTGCTTCAATCGATTTCACCCCTTACGATTAATGCATCCGCAAACGCCTATTTATCACACTATTCAATTCATACGAATTTTGTTCTCAGGTGCAAACATGAAACGTGCATATTACTACATACTAGCCACATTCAAGAAATAAAAAAACGAACAGACCTGTGCTTACAGATCTGTTCGTGAGATTAAACAAAAAAGCTTATGAGGATCCCGCTTCTCGCTGAAGCTTGTCTAAATATGCCCGATCCTGCTTGGACAACTCCAGCTTGTCTAACAACTCAGGGCGACGCTCCCATGTCCGCTTAAGCGCCTGTTCCCGACGCCACACGTCAATATTTGCATGATGACCGCTTAACAAAATATCCGGCACTTTCCAGCCGCGAAACTCAGCCGGACGGGTATAGTGCGGATATTCCAGCAGGCCAGTACTGAATGAATCCGTCACCGCTGACGTTTCATTGCCTAGTACACCCGGCAGCAATCGGACCACAGAATCGATGGCAACCATCGCTGGCAGCTCTCCACCGGTAAGCACGTAATCCCCGATGGATAACTCATCGGTAACAAGAAACTCGCGAATCCGTTCATCATAACCTTCGTAATGCCCGCATATAAACACCAGATGGTCTTCCTGAGACAACTCTTCGGCCTTTTTCTGCGTAAAGGTCTCTCCTTGCGGACACATCAGAATGACTCGCGGAGGCTTGGCTGTTCCGGAAATTTCCACTGGAATCTCTCCGGCAGGATTAGCCCCATCCTCATGATTCGAAATTTCATCCGTATCAGAAGCAAGGATATCCTCTACCGCAGCAAAAATCGGGTCCGGCTTTAACACCATCCCCCCACCGCCGCCATATGGAGTATCATCAACCTGACTGTGCTTATTTCCGGCATACTGGCGGAAGTTGATGGCATTCAAGTTCACAATTTGTTTTTCGGCTGCTTTACCCAGAATACTCGAATGAAACACACCATCGAACATCTCGGGGAACAGCGTCAGCACATCGATCCGCATGGACTATAACAACCCTTCCATGAGATGCACCCGAACAAGCTTCGATTCCTTGTCTACATCAAGTACGACATCCGGTATGGCCGGAAGGAGAACTTCTTTTCCCTCAGGTGTCTTGACAACCCACACATCATTCGCGCCTGGGGTCAAAATTTCGGTGATCAAGCCAAGCTCCTCGGCAGGGTCTTCGTCGGTCATCACCTTGCAGCCAATGATCTCATGGAAATAGTACTCGTTCTCTGGAAGCTCTTCCTGAAGATCTGCTGTGATCTTCAGCAGCGAGCCCTTATATTTTTCAGCATCATTGATGCCATGCAGCTCCTTGAATTTAACGATATACATGTTTTTATGAAAACGAGATGTATCCACCGTTACTTCAATCTTGCTCCCCTTGTCCGGGACAATATACAACTGGCTCTTTGGAGCAAATCGCTGGTCGGCAAAATCCGTATGCGGCATGACTTTAACTTCCCCGCGGATGCCGTGCGTATTCACGATTTTCCCTACAGTTAACAACTTTTCAGACATGGTCTTCCTCCTGCATCACTTAATAAACGTTCTAAGCTGGTTTGACCGGCTGATTTCTTCAGCATGTACGAAAAAGGGCTAGGACATGCATCCTAACCCCCTTTCGTATATTTTAAGAAATGATATCAACGGTCACCCGTTTATCCATTTTAACCGCCGCCGATGTTACGACTGTACGCAATGATTTGGCGATACGCCCTTGTTTGCCTATGACCTTCCCGACATCGTCAGGATGCACGTACAGCTCATATACAATCAAGTGCTCCTTCTCAACGGTTTTCACAGTCACATCTTCTGGATGATCCACTAAAGCCTTAGCAATAACGCGAACTAATTCTTCCATAGATAACCCTCGCGATCAGTCTTATTTCTGATGCTTCAGCTCATGAAACTTCTTCATTACGCCCGCTTTGCTAAGCAAGTTGCGAACCGTGTCAGATGCTTGCGCACCATTTTGAAGCCAGTTCAGTGCTTTCTCTTCATCGATTTTAACTTCAGCCGGTTGAGCAACCGGATTGTAATAACCGATTTCCTCGATAAAACGGCCATCACGTGGGGAACGGGAATCAGAAACCACCACGCGGTAGAAAGGAGCCTTGTGAGCACCCATGCGTTTCAGACGAATACGTACTGCCATTTGAAAATTCACCTCCTTCAAAAAATGTCCATTCGATATGACCGAGACTTAACGGAATGGAAACTTCATGCCTTTCCCACCAGTCAAGCCTTTTAGCTGTTTCATCGCTTTGTTCTTGCCGCCTTTAGGACCCATCATATCCGAGAACTGCTTCATCACGCGGCGCATTTCGTCAAACTGCTTGATGAGCCGGTTCACTTCAGCCAGCGAGGTTCCGCTGCCTGCCGCAATCCGTTTACGACGGTTGTGATTGATGATATCAGGCTGCTGCTTCTCCGCCGTTGTCATGGAGTGGACAATTGCCTCGATGCGTCCCATCTGCTTCTCGTCAACCTTGAGATCCTTGGCTTGCTTCATCTTGCCCATGCCCGGAATCATATCCATCAGCTGATCCAGAGGACCGAGCTTCTTGACCTGATCCATCTGCTCCAGGAAATCCTCGAACGTAAATTCGGCATTACGCATTTTACGTTCCATTTCCTTGGCCTTGTCTGCATCAATGTTCGATTGTGCTTTCTCGATAAGAGACAGCATATCGCCCATTCCGAGAATCCGCGATGCCATCCGTTCTGGATGGAACGGCTCCAGCGCATCAATCTTCTCGCCAAGCGCCGCGAATTTGATCGGACATCCGGTAACCGCCTTAACCGAGAGGGCGGCACCGCCTCGGGTATCCCCGTCCAGCTTCGTGAGTACGACACCTGTCAGCGTCAATTGCTGGTTGAAGCTTTCCGCGACGTTCACCGCATCCTGACCCGTCATTGCGTCAACGACAAGCAGAACTTCGTCAGGATTTACGACGCTATGAATCTGCTTCAATTCTTCCATCAGCTCTTCATCGACATGAAGGCGACCAGCAGTATCGATAATGACATAATCGTGACCATTATCTTTGGCATGCTGGAGGCCTTGCTTCGCGATTTCCACTGGGCTTGTCTTATCTCCCAGGGAGAACACCGGCACGTTGATCTGATCACCGAGTACTTCGAGCTGCTTGATCGCAGCAGGACGATAGATATCGTCGGCAACAAGCAGCGGTCGGCTGTTCTGCTTCTGAAGCAGCTTGGCCAGCTTGCCCGAAGTCGTTGTCTTACCGGCACCTTGCAAACCAGCCATCATAATGACCGTTGGCGGCTTATTGCTCTTCGCCAGTTTGGCTTGGCTTCCTCCCATCAACTCCGTCAGCTCTTTATTAACGATGTCAATGATCACCATGCCGGGCGTAAAGCTGTCCATCACTTCCTTGCCGATGGCCTTCTCTTTTACTTTGGATACGAAATCCTTAACCACTTTGAAGTTAACGTCAGCTTCGAGAAGCGCGAGCCTGACTTCACGCATGGCGGCTGTTACATCTTCTTCGGACACCTTGCCTTTACCACGAAGCTTGCTGAACACATTCTGTAGTCTGCTGGTCAATCCTTCAAACGCCATATCCGCCACCTCCGTTCATACTTAATCCCATACTTTTAATCGCTCAACCATATCGGTCATTACATTCTTATCATGTTCACCCAGGTCGCTACTCTCCACCATTTCCCGAAACTTATCCAGCTCCCGGATGCGCGTCTCATGCTTGCTCAGGAGCCCCAACTTCTCTTCATAGGACTCGAGCACCTGCTCTGCACGCTTGATATGTTCATAGACGGCCTGACGACTAATCTCAAATTCACCTGCGATTTCTCCAAGGGAAAAATCATCATGGAAATAATATTTCAAAAAGGTCTGCTGTTTCTCTGTCAGCAGCTGCTCATAGAAATCGAACAGCAAATTGATCCGGTTCGTCTTCTCGAGCCGATTCTCCTGACTCATTTAAGGGCACCCCCCTCGTCAAGGAAAAACACTTTACAGTTCGCTTAACGAACCTTATCATACAAAAAACAAAGAAGGATGTCAAGCCATTTCCCTTGTCATCCTTCTTCATGTTCAGGAAGCCTTCATCCTCCCCGTTCAACCGATAGGAAGAAGGTAGATCAGTATCGCAAAAAAGTGGAGAATCGAACCCGCCAGCACAAACAAATGCCAGATGGCATGATGGTAAGGAAAACCCCGCCATACATAGAATATAGTGCCCAGCGTGTACAGCACGCCCCCAATGGCAAGTAAATTCATACCTTGCGGCGCTACAACCGCCGTTAACGGATTCCAGGCAATGACGATCAACCAGCCCATCGCAATGTAAAATACCGTGGAGAGGAACAGAAACTTCTTGACGAAGAATGCTTTAAATACGACACCAAACAGCGCAACGCCCCATACAATCCCGAAGAGACTCCAGCCCAGCGTTCCCCGGATGGCAACCAGCAGGAAAGGCGTATACGTCCCTGCGATAAACAAGTAAATGGAGGAGTGGTCCATAAACTCAAAGAAATCCTTAGCTTTCCCGTCTCTCAAGCCGTGTACGAGCGTTGAGCTCAAATACAGCAGGAGCATCGTCGATCCGTAGATCGTAAAGCTAACCACATGCCAGGCAGTGCCCTTCAAACTTGAAAAAACAATCAGGAGCACCAGTGCTGCAACGCTTAATGCCGCTCCTATGCCATGTGTTATTGCATTCGCTATCTCTTCTCTGCGTGGATATGTGTAAGTATTGGCCATAACAGGTATCCTTTCGCTTAAAATCTTATACTTCATTATACGCCCTGCGGGCATGCAAAATCAAAGCCGCCCCCCTATATCAGCCTCCCTGCGATTGGAAAAATTGCTGAATGGCGCTGACGATTTGGCGGGACGCAGTGCCGTCGCCAAACGGATTATGGGCTCTTGCCATGCTGTGGTACGCTTCCTTATCCGTCAGCAGCTGCTCTATTCCAGCCTGAACCGCTTCACACTTCGTACCGACGCATTTTAGAGTACCGGCCGTGACTCCTTCCGGGCGCTCGGTTTTATCCCTCAGTACCAGAACCGGCTTCCCTAGTGACGGCGCTTCCTCCTGTATGCCGCCGGAATCCGTCAAGACCAGATAGGAACGCTGCATGATATGATGCAGATCTACCACATCGAGCGGTTCGGTCAAGTGAATTCGCTCGTGCCCCTCAAGCTCTTGCGCGACCGCCTCCTGCAGCACAGGGTTTGGATGGACCGGATATATCACTTCAATATCAGGGTGCTTTTGGATCACCCGCTTCACTGCCTCAAATACCCCTTTCATCGGTTCTCCCCAGTTTTCCCTGCGATGCATGGTCATCAGTATTAATCGGCTATTTTTCCGTAACTTGCTCTGTATCGGATGCTCAAAAGGAGCCTGAAGCGTCCACTTCATCGCATCGATTCCCGTGTTTCCCGTTACATATACGTGAGCCGAACGGTTCTCAGCTTTGAGATTTGATGCGGACAGCGCCGTCGGGGCAAAGTGCATATCAGCCACTCTGCCGATCCACTCGCGGTTCATCTCCTCTGGAAACGGCGCGTATTTATCATACGTCCGCAGCCCTGCTTCCACATGTCCCACCGGAATCTTCGCGTAATAAGCTGCTAAAGCACCGATAAATGCTGTCGTTGTATCCCCGTGGACCAGCACAAGATCATATTTTCTCGCTTGGAATACCTTCTCCATCCCTTTTAGCAGATCAGCGCTCAGACTGTATAAGGATTGCCCTTCCTTCATGATATTCAGATCCGTTTGCGTCTGGATTTCAAAAAAACGAAGCACCTGATCCAACATCGCCCGGTGCTGTGCGGTTACGCATACGATTGGAGTTAAACCCGGGGCTGACTCCAATTCCTTGACCAAAGGTGCCATTTTGATCGCTTCCGGACGCGTTCCGAATATAACAAGAACATTTTTCTGTCTCACGAACCTTCACTCCCCCTCGTTTTATATGAAAAGATAGATCTGAATCCTCATATCTTAAACATTATATGGCAAGTTGATAGATTCGTTCCGGTCAGTTGCATCCTTGTAGAAATCAACCATTTTTCGGCCTTTCGCTCATTCGTCCAATTCTATGAAGCTAGCAATGCATATATTATCCCGAGTACAAAAGAAAGGAGGAAACCTCTTGGCTGTTATCATTTATCCGAGAACGATGAACTGGTCGTATATGAAACAGAGACCGCAGCAGCTTATGACTCAATTGGGGGCGCTTGGTCATCAGGTTTTCTTCGAAAACCTGGCACCGCTGGATAAGGAGTTCAAAGAAGTGGAACCGAATGTGTTCCTATTCACAGATACCAAAACATTTCTGCACAAAAAACTGCCTGCCCTTCGCAAAGAACATCCGATTGTCGTCTGGACGACGTGGTCTAAACTCCGGACTCGCATTTCCACTCTCTTTAAGCCCGACATTACGATCTACGACTGCTGCGATGAATTTCCGCATTGGGCTAAGTATGAACCCAAAATGATTGACGAGGCGGACCATGTCGTATGTACCGCAGAGGTGATTCACACCCGGTTGTCCCTGGCTTATCCGGACAAACCGCTCACCCTGATCCCGAATGGCGCTGACTCCTCATTTTTTCATATTCCATTCAGTGAAAGGCCCGCCGATCTCCCTCCGGGTCCTGTTGTCGCTTATATCGGCGCCTGGGCGTATTGGGTAGATCATGAGCTGTTTGCTAAGGCGGCCCTTCGTTTTCCAAACGTCCAATTCGTTTCCATTGGAGCTCCTTACGGCAGCTCCGGCGATTATTCGAAGCTTCCCAATGTGCATATACTCGGTGAAAAGCCGCACCAGGAGCTCAAACGTTATCTGACTCATATTGACGTTGCTTTGATCCCCTTCCAATACCATCCGATTACGCTGGCAACCAATCCAGTCAAGGCGTACGAGTATATGGCATCCGGTGTTCGCGTACTATCAACAGCTCTGCCGGAATGCATTGCCATGGAGCCGCATGTTACCACAGCGACAACCCATGATGATTTCTTGGGCAAGCTGTCCTCCATGCTGCATCACCCGGATACAGCAGAGCATAAGCTGGCACGCATTGCCTACGCCAGAGAGAATCGCTGGGTTGAACGCGGATTGAAAGCCGATCAAGTGATTCGGCAGGCCATCCTGGACAAAGGCATGAGCTCCCATTGAAACCTTATGCCAAACTATGTACGCAGCCATTCGGCTACAGAGCCACCGATACGTTTGCCTATCGCAAACAAATTATTCAGGAAATCTCACAAATAGACCGTGAGTGGATTCTATGGGGCGGTAACTTGTCCTTTTCCAATAAGAGCGCACAGACTTCCATTCCGATGCCAACCCCAATTCCAGATCATATTGTCTGTATATGCATGAACGGTGCCCCGCTGTATTGGAGAAAATCCTGGCTGCTTGCTGCTCTTACCTACTGGAATAACAGGCTTCCGGCTGCCAAATTTCTGCCTTACGACCTGCTGCCTGAAGACCCAAGCCTTACGATGCATCTGGACCCAACGCAAAATCCTCCGTATCAAAAGGATCTGGAGTATATTCTCCCTATTCTGTCCGCAACAAGGATGCGAAATAACACCACCAGCTCCAAAGGGTCTTTATCCCCTGAAATTCCTCAGCAGCCTGTCGTCTCCATTCTGATGAGCATCCACAATATGAAGAACACTTTAGGCTGGAGCATCCGTTCCGTGTTGGCACAATCAAGCGATAACTGGGAGCTGCTAATAGGTGATGACGGCTCTGAAGACGATAGTCTGGAGGAAGCCTGTGCTTATCTTGACAGCAGAATTCGGGTTCTGTCTCAATCGCGTAACCGCGGAAAGGCGATCATGATGAATCGGCTGCTTTTCGAAGCAAATGGTCAATATATTCTGGAATTGGATGGCGATGACTGGCTGGCTCCCGATGCGGCCGCACTCCTGTCCAAAGCGCTTGACAACAATCCGGACAGCAGGATGGCCACGGGCCGGTATGGATGCTGGGAACGCACCCGGCAGTTCGGTCCTCTATGGAGAAGAAACGTTGATTCGGGCAAGCTTTATTCGGCGTGGTCTACTTCCTTAAATCGAACGAATCTACACGGCCACCCGCTCGTCCCCCGTATGTATCGAAAGTCATCCCTAATCGACATTGGCGGCTGGTGGGATCGGGAGGATCGCTTCGGACGTATCTTCGAAGATATCGATGTCATTGCCAGGCTTCTTAAGCACAGCTCACCGATTCAGGTCGATGCCGTATTGTATCATCGCGTCATTTATGGCAGCAGTACCAGCCAACGTAACCGCAACCTCTTCGAAGCCTGGTGTCAGCAAGCACACAAGAGTTAGACAGCGCATGAAAAGGAGGTGATACGTACATGCATATTGCCGCTTCCGGGTACTATGGAATGGGAAACTTCGGTGATGATTTATTTCTTCACACCCTTCGCCAAGTATTCCATGATCATCACGTCTATCCCTGGAACTCCCGATTGGATCCCCGTCAGACGGATGCCTTCATCATCGGTGGCGGAGATTTAATTACACCCTACTCGTTCAGTCCCTATTACTTCCCCCCTCAGCTCGTAGGACAGCCCACTTGGGTCTATGGCGTCGGCATTGTGGATGCCTACCCCGAACACACCTGGCCTGAAGAGCAGGTATCCGCCTATCGGGATATCATTTCCAAGGCAAACCGCGCGGTGTTCCGGGATGAACGATCGTCGGCCATCGCCAAGCGGGCAGGCTTCCACCGGAATGTCGAAACAGCCCCTGACATGGTATTCGGCTATCGTCAGCCCGATATCCCGGTGAAACGTTTCTCTAAACGTCCAACGATTGGCGTCGTTGTGTTTTCCTATGCATCATTTCCGATGGACAACATGACCAAACTGCTGGCACATCTTATCGCCAAAGGCTATCATGCCGTCCTTATCCCGGTCATTCATCATCCGGGCAACGCGTACTCCGATTACAACACATGTCTGCAATTGCAGCAAAAGGTAAAGGAGTCTACACCCGCTGCTTCCATTGAGACGCTGCCGTTTCTTATGGACATTGAGCTCACTTACCGGTTCATTCAATCTGTCGACTATTTGATATCTTTTAAGCTTCACCCGTCGCTAGCCGCTTTACGTGGCGGCAAGCCTGTACTGGCGCTTAGCACCATGAGCAAAGTGCATAGCCTGCTGAGCTCTTTTCATCTCGGTCAGTACTTTACGGATTATCGTCAGCCGCTTGATGTTCTGGTCGATAAAACCGAAACCTTCCTTAAATACGGCCCTGGTCATGTGCAGCAGATTATGCCCCTGATCCGCGCAGCGGAGGAAGAAAGCACCGCTTCGCTTTTAGAATTAAAGAGGCATATCGAAGAGCACAACCGTTGGTAATACAGAAAGGAGAATGACTATGTGTTGCTTCCTGTTCTGCAGAAGACTTGCAAGGCGAGTCAAGATGTTAACACGGCAGGTCGAACTTCTAAGCCAGGAAACCAGTCAATTAACCGAACGGGTAGAATCATTGGAAAGTCAGGTCCTCACCGGTTTAACGATTAATCCGGAGCTGACTCAATTTTTCGAAGTCCGTACCGGCCAACAAGTCCGGGTCAGCACAACGTTTGTCACGTTGGAAGGGGTCGTTTTGGCTACTGCTGAAGATGGTGTTCAGCTCCGTGAGGCATCTGGTGACCTTGTGCTGATTCCATTCGCCAATATTACTTCCGTTCAGTAATTCCATCGAATGATGCTGGATCCTCAGCTTCAAACTTTCATTACGGCAAGGAGGTTAACCGATATGCGCTACGTGGATTGGCTGCAAGGATTTATCGGCTCGGAAACCGAAGTAATGGTGCCCGGAGATGTGATCATTGGCACGCTGACCAAAGTGGGCGAAGGAACCATCACCTTAAAAGTACCGCCCATTATCTATGGTCCTCCTACAGATACGGCCATCATCCCGCTTCGTTCAATTGAATTCGTTCGGATCGTCTCTTCATAAGAAGCATGTGCCCGCAGATCGAGCCGAACATGAAGAAGGACCGAAAGTATATCTTTCGGTCCTTCTATATACATATTCGATTAGACCAGTGTCTAGTCTTGTTGTTCTACAGCATTCTCTTCTTCTTTAATCAAACCCGCGAAGAGGGCATGAACGAACTGCTCGGAGTCAAAGGTCTGGAGGTCGCCCATTTTCTCTCCCAAGCCTACCAGTTTCACCGGAAGATTCAACTCTTGACGAATCGCGATCACGATGCCGCCCTTAGCCGTGCCATCCAGCTTGGTTAATACGAGGCCGGTCACGCCGCTCTTCTCCCCAAACAGCTTCGCTTGGCTCAACGCATTCTGTCCTGTCGTCGCATCAAGGACCATCAGTACCTCATGCGGGGCACTCGGAATTTCGCGTTGAATGACGCGGAAGATTTTATTCAACTCTTCCATCAGATTCGTTTTGTTCTGAAGGCGTCCCGCCGTATCACAGAGCAGAACATCCGCTTGCCGCTGCTTGGCTGCTTGAACGGCATCGAACATAACAGCTGCCGGGTCTGAGCCGGGCTGCTGTTTAATGACTTCAACGCCAACCCGTTCTCCCCATACTTCCAGCTGTTCAATCGCACCTGCACGGAACGTGTCGCCCGCTGCGAGCAAAACCTTCTTGCCCTCCTGCTTGTAACGATGCGCCAGCTTGCCAATCGTAGTTGTTTTACCGACTCCGTTAACGCCGACAAACAGAATGACCGTAATGCCATCCGGATTCTCCCGCAGTTCATTGCTGCTGTCATCACGAAGGAGTCCCATCAGCTTCTCTGACAATACTGGCTGCAGATCGGCAGCGTCTTCAATCCGCCGTTTCTTCACTTCGGCACGAAGATCGTCCATCAGATCCATCACGGTATTCACGCCGACATCAGCACCAATCAGAATCTCTTCCAATTCCTCGTAGAATTCTTCATCGATTTTTTTTCGGCGAATCACCAGGTCCGACACTTTCTCGATAAAACCCTTCCGGGTTTTCTCGAGTCCGTCGCGGAACTGTTTTGTTACATTTTCCGTTTTGCTGGAAATGCTCTCTTTTAACTTCTTAAAAAAGCTCATACGTACCCTCCATGTCGTTATGTTAAATTAGGCAATCTCCGCTTCCTCATTCTCAAGTTTGACAGACACCAGCTTCGACACGCCGCCTTCTTCCATTGTGACGCCGTATAGCACATCCGCCTCTTCCATCGTCCCTTTGCGGTGGGTGACCACAATAAACTGCGTTTGTTCAGAGAACTCCCGCAAATATTGGGCAAATCGGACCACGTTCGCTTCATCCAGCGCCGCTTCGACCTCATCCAGTACGCAGAACGGAACCGGCTTCACCTGCAAAATGGCAAATAGCAGCGCCATAGCGGTTAATGCACGCTCTCCGCCGGAGAGCAGCTGCAGATTTTGCAGCTTCTTGCCAGGGGGCTGTGCGACGATATCGATCCCCGTCTCAAGCAATCGATCCGGATCGATCAGGACCAGGTCGGCTCGTCCGCCTCCGAACAACTTCGTAAATACCGTGCCGAACTCGCGCCGGATCGCATCGAACGTCAGCTTGAAGCGCTTGGACATTTCATCGTCCATTTCCTTAATGACCTGGTACAGCGTTGTCTTCGCTTCAACCAGATCCGCCTTTTGCTCACTCAAGAACAGATATCTCTCATTGACACGCTGATACTCTTCAATGGCCCCAAGATTCACATCTCCGAGGGAAGTTATCGACCTCTTCAAATCACGCACTTCGTTCTGAGCGGCCGTGATGTCTTCCGGAATCGGATACCGCTGCTTGGCAAGCTCATAACTCAGCTCATAGTCCTCGCTTAATTTCTTCAATATATTCTCAAGCTCAACATCGAGCCGGTTTACCCCAATCTCGGTCTGGCGAAGCTGATCATCCACGGACCGCAGCTGCGTGCGCTGTTCCTTGGTTTCGCTCTCTTCCAGCTCCAGCTTCCGGCTTAGCGCGGTGCGTGCAGCCCGTTTGAATTCAAGCTGCTGCGTCGCCTCTTCCTTCTTCAGCTTGTACTGGTTCAGATCCTCGATCTGCTTCACGCTTTCGCTTTCGTTCTGATTCAGGTCGGCTTGAACGGAGGCCAGCATCGTGCGGTTCTGCTTCTGCTCCTTCTCATGGTTGTCGACATCCGACTGAAGGCGCTTGAGCTGTTCCTCCAGTGAGAAGGTTTCCTGATCCAGCTTTCCTTCGCGAACCTTGAGGTTCGTCAACTGACTTTGAAGCTCTTCCTTCGCCGATTCATTTGCTTTCCGGGCAAACTCTGCAGCTTGGATGGCCAGATGGGTCGATTTCTCTTCTTCCTCCAGCTCGGACAACAGCTTCTGCGCGCGTTCACGGCTTGCCTGAATCTCTTTGGCTTCCTTCTCTTGACTGCTCTTCTCTTCGCCTGCCAGCTCGGCTTGTTCGAGTACGTGGCGCAGCTCATGCTCAAGCTGCTTGCGGTCCCCTGCAGCCTGCTGTTCCTCAATCCGCTTATCGTCTCCGGCTTTACGGAGCTCGTCCAGCTTATTCTGAGATTCAATCATTTGATTCCGGACGCTTTCAATGCCCTGCTGCAGCTTCTCCAGCTGCTTCTCGGTTTCCGAAATTTCCTGATCGAGCTGATCCAATTGACGCTTGCGACCCAGCAGACTGTTCGTTTTCTTGTGCTGACTACCGCCTGTCATGGATCCGCCTGCATTGACCACGTCTCCCTCGAGCGTGACTACACGGAAGCGATAGGAGAATCTGGCGGCAATTTTGTTCGCTTGCTCCAAGGTCTCGGCGATGACGACATTGCCCAAAAGGCTGCCGACGATGTTGCTATATCTGGGATCATACTTCACCAACTCGGAGCCAAAACCTACAAACCCGGCTTCCCCTTCTGCCAAATGCCGGTCGGATGCGGATACATTCCGCGGACGAATGACGTCCAGAGGCAGAAAGGTCGCCCGACCTAACTGGCGCTGCTTCAGGAAGGCAATCGCCTGCCTGGATACGGATTCGTTCTCCATGACGATATGCTGAACTGATGCGCCAAGGGCGGTCTCCATCGCAAGCTCAAGCTTTTCCGGTACACGAATAAGCTCGGCCACAGCACCATGAACGCCATGGAGCACGGATTTGCGGGATGCCTTCAGCACTTCCTTAACACCTAGCATAAATCCGTCAAAATCGTCCTGAAGCTCTTTCATGGTATCGCGGCGGGAAATTTGCGCTTCTCGCTTCTGCTCCCATTTCCGAAGGGCTCCCTGCGTCTCTTCCTGTAATTTCTGCAGGGATTGATATCGCTCGCTCTCGCTGATATAACCGCTGCGAAGGTCGGCAATCTCTTTACCGAAGCGTTCAATGCTTCGATCGATACTCTCTTTGCGGCGGAGCAAATCCTCTTTCAGGGCTTCCCACTTACCTGACTCTTCTTGTGCTCGATTCATCCGCCGGTCCAGCGCCTCCTGCTGCTGGTCCGCATACCGGATTTCATTCCGCGCTTGAGCCATTTGGTTCATAAGCTCCAGCAAATTCCCCTTCAAGCTCTCTTCCTGCTGCTGACTGATTCCGCCGGTTACGCCCACCAGCTTCGCTTCTTCCGCTGACAGCTGATCCCGCACCTGGGTTAATTCCTGCTGGAGCTCTTGCAGCTTGCTCTTCATGCTCGCAAGCTCGCTTACGCGCTCTCCCAAACGATGATCGCCTGATTGCAAACTTTCTTCCAACTGCTCGCGCGTACGTTCCAGGTTACGGCGGCGCTCCTTAAGCACCTCGCCATAGCCTTCGCTCTTCTCAAACAGCTCGCTGAATTGGAGCAGCTGGCTCTGCAGATCCTCAACTTCCTGCTCCAGCTGGCGCAGTGCCGATCGGTCACTCTCTAGCTTGGCATCATGCGCGGATACAACGGTGGACAGAGCAAGCTGCTCTTCCTTCAGCTGCTCCAGCTTGGCATTGGCCTCGCTCCATGAGGTATGTATCTGTTCGATCTGATACACATACAGAGAGATTTCCTTGTGCTTCAGCTCTTCCCGAAGTTCCTTGTAGCGAATAGCCTTCTCGGACTGCTCTTTCAGCGGTCCGATCTGATCCTCAAGCTCTGTAACCAAGTCGTGGATACGAAGCAGGTTTTGCTCCGTTTCATCCAGCTTGCGCACAGACTCTTTTTTACGAGATTTATATTTAACGATCCCGGATGCTTCCTCAAAAATCCCCCGGCGATCTTCTGAACGTGTACTCAAAATTTCCTCAATACGGCCTTGTCCGATGATAGAATAGGCTTCTTTACCGATTCCGGTATCCATGAACAGCTCCGTAATATCCTTGAGTCGGCACGATTGCCGATTAATGAAATACTCGCTGTCCCCGCTGCGGTGCACCCGTCTGGTTACGGTTACCTCATTAAAATCCAGCGGCAGCACATGGTCCTCGTTGTCCAGCGTAAGGGAGACCTCTCCATAATTAACCGCTTTGCGCGCATCACTCCCGGCAAAGATAATATCCTCCATCTTGCCGCCGCGAAGCGATTTGGCACTTTGCTCGCCGAGCACCCAGCGGATCCCATCGGAAATGTTGCTCTTACCGCTGCCATTCGGACCTACAACGGCTGTAATTCCCCGGACAAATTCCATCTCCGTCTTGTCGGCAAACGATTTAAATCCTGCTAACTCGATCCGTTTCAAAAACATATTCGATCTATCACCTCTCCTGCTATTGTACCACAAGTAGAATCGGCTTCACCGCCGTCTTTGGACGAGGTCCATTAACGTAATAAGCAGCTGTCCCTTTATAAAGACAGACAACGAAAAGAGCAAAAAACAGTCATCCTATCCGGGTCCGGTTATCCGCTTGACTGCTCTTTGCTCTTTGTTTGTCATCACATCAGCGAAGCTTTAGGCATCCGCACGTTTCAGCTGCTTTAGGGCTACTGCCGCTGCCTGCTGCTCGGCTTCTTTCTTGGATCTGCCGCTTCCACGTCCAAGACATTCGCTTCCCATGTAAACCTCCGAGACAAACTCCCGCTCATGTGCCGGTCCTCGCTCTTCTACGATACGATATTCCAGTGCGCCCATGCCGTGATGCTGGGTCAGTTCCTGAAGCTCGGTCTTATAATCGCTCATCTGCGGACGACCGTTGACGGTCACCGTGGGAAAGACATGGTCGCTTAAAAACCGGCGAACCGCTTCCAATCCCTGATCCAGATAAAGCGCCCCCACAAATGACTCAAATACGTCTGCCAGAAGAGCCGGGCGGGTTCGACCGCCCGTCATTTCCTCTCCTTTGCCTAGCAGAACGTAACGTCCAAAATCCAGACCTACAGCGAATTGAACCAAGGAAGGCTCGCATACGATAGCGGCCCGCAGCTTGGTTAACTCACCTTCCGGACGGTCCGGAAATAGGTTGTATAAGAATTCGCTCACCGTCAGCTCCAGAACAGCATCCCCGAGAAATTCAAGACGCTCGTTGTCCTGGCTCTGACTGAAGCGATGTTCGTTTACATAAGATGCGTGGGTAAAGGCCTGCTTCAGCAGCATTGCATTGCGAAACTGGATTTGAAGTTTATGCTGTAACTGCTTCAGATCTCCACTCAACACACTGTCCCCTTACTCGGCGTATTTTTTCAGGATAATCGTAGCATTATGCCCGCCAAATCCAAACGAATTGGACATGACGATATCCAAATCGGCTTTACGCGGGTGATTCGGTACATAGTCAAGATCACACTCCGGATCTTGATCCTCCAGGTTAATCGTTGGTGCAATGATTTGGTTCTTCAAGCTCAGTCCGCAGATAACGGCCTCAACGCCGCCAGCAGCCCCAAGCAAATGACCTGTCATCGACTTGGTTGAACTAACGGCCACTTTATAGGCATGGTCACCGAGAGCCATCTTAACGGCCTTCGTTTCCGAGCGGTCACCCACCGGCGTTGAAGTCCCGTGAGCATTAATGTAATCCACTTCCTCCGGCGCAATGCCTGCGTCACGGATCGCCATCTTCATGCAGCGGGCTGCTCCATCCGGATCCGGCTCGGTAATATGATGGGCATCGGCACTAAGGCCATAGCCAACCACCTCGGCATAAATGTTGGCACCGCGTTTCAACGCATGCTCCAGGGATTCGATCACAAGTACGCCAGCGCCTTCACCCATTACAAAACCGTCGCGGCCGGTATCGAATGGCCGACTGGCTTTCTCCGGCTCGTCATTGCGGGTTGACATTGCACGCATAGCGCAGAAACCAGCCATCCCTGTTGGACGAATGGTTGCCTCCGCCCCGCCGCAGATCATGACATCCGCATCACCACGCTGAATCAGACGATATGAATCGCCGATCGAATGTGTTCCGGTAGCACAAGCCGTAACCTGTGTGGTGTTCGGACCCTTGGCTCCCAGATTGATCGACATCTGGCCTGAGGCCATGTTTGCGATCATCATCGGAATAAAGAATGGGCTTACACGTTTCGGGCCCTTCTCGAGCAGGATATTATGCTGATCCTCCCAAGTTCCCAAACCGCCGATACCCGATCCGATCGATACGCCAACACGCTCTGCATCGGCATTCACTCCAATTTCAAGACCACTGTCCTCAAGCGCCTTCGAACCGGCTGCAACCGCAAGCTGTACAAATCGGTCCATCCTGCGGGCTTCTTTGCGATCCATGTAATCCTCAGGATTAAAATCCTTCATGGATGCTGCAATTTGCGTTGTGTAATCACTCACATCAAATGCTTCGATGCGGGATACGCCAGACTTGCCTTCCATCAAACTGTTCCAGAATGTATCCAGGTCTTGACCAATCGAAGTCATGACTCCCATTCCTGTTACAACGACTCTATGTTTCAAACAGACTCACCTCTATGTGGACTGCCCGTCCATCTATGAGGCCGCACACGCAGACTCATGATAACGAAGGCAGTAATAATCTATCACTTGTTCGTGCTAAAGCTTGGATTGAATGTGGAGAAGTCCCGTCTTGCTAAAGAACGGGACTTAACTGTAATGACTTAGGTATGAGATTGTATGTAATTTACAACTTCACCTACGGTCGTAATTTTCTCCGCATCTTCATCAGAGATCTCCATATCAAACTCATCTTCCAACTCCATCACCAATTCAACTACATCGAGAGAATCAGCTCCAAGGTCGTCTTTGAAAGATGCTTCTAATGTTACGTCGGCTTCGTCAACACCCAGGCGGTCGATAACGATGCGTTTCACGCGTTCCAATACATCGGACATCCGGCTCACCTCCTCTTGGTAATTATACGAGATATGACTTCAAATTGCCATAGAAGGCATTTGAAAACGTTTTAATGCCCGGCGGCCAGCGCCGGAACAGTAGCGGCGTCTACATATACATGCCGCCATCCACATGCAGGACTTGTCCAGTCATATAGGATGCACTGGAAGATGCTAGAAAAGCAACCACGCCGGCAATCTCCTCCGGCTGACCCAGTCGGGCGAGCGGAATTCCGCCAAGCAGGCCTTCCCGCATGTCCTCAGGAAGTTCCCGGGTCATATCGGTATCGATAAAACCAGGAGCCACAGCGTTCACCGTAATCCCGCGGGAAGCCAATTCCCGCGCGGCTGATTTGGTCAGACCGATGACTCCGGCTTTGGCCGCAACATAGTTGGCTTGCCCCGGATTACCAAGCGCTCCGACAACGGAGGATATATTGATAATGCGTCCATAACGTTGTTTCATCATGGGACGCGTCACCGCCTTAAGACAATTGAATACCCCTTTAAGATTCGTTTCGATCACCTGATCGAACTCCTCTTCCTTCATCCGCATGATTAGATTATCTCTAGTAATCCCTGCATTATTCACCAGGATATCAATTCGACCAAAAGTCTCCATCACCTGCTTTACCATGGCATCGGCTTCTTCAGTCCGTCCAACGTTGGATTTAACCGCGATGGCCGATACGCCCTTTGCGCGAATCGCCTCCACAACCTCGGTTGCGGCCGCTTCGCTTCCTGCATAATTGACAGCAACGTTAGCGCCCAGATCAGCAAGTCCAAGAGCAATGCTCCGGCCAATGCCGCGGGAAGCACCCGTAACAAGCGCAGTCTGTCCTTTTAGAGCTTCACTCATACCTATTCCTCCTTTCCAGAGTGATCTGGTTTTTATCCATCGTTATTTATACTACGGTCTCCAAACTGCTGACGCTGTCCAGACTATTTACATTAATGACTTTGACGGATTTGTCAATCTTCTTGATCAAACCGCTGAGCACGCTGCCAGGACCAATCTCGACGAAGGTATCCACGCCTTGAGCGATCATCCATTCCACGCTGTCATGCCAAAGCACGGGGGAGTATACCTGTTCCACCAGCAAACCGCGGATGGCAGCGGCATCTTCTACCGAACGCGCCGTCACATTGGCAACTACCGGCACGGAAGGGGTATTAAACGCAGCCTGCTCCAGTTTACCAGCCAGCCGGTCAGCCGCCTCCTTCATCAAGGTCGAATGGAAGGGTCCGCTAACCTCCAGGGGGATAGCCCGCTTGCCGCCAGCTTCCTTCACTCTTTCTGCAGCAGCTGCGACGCCTTGAGCTGAACCCGAGATGACGATTTGCCCCGGACAGTTCATGTTCGCAAGTTCTACAACATGTCCCTCTGCCGAAATGCGCTTGCACAGCTCGGACAAAGCCTCACGATCTGCGCCAAGCACGGCTGCCATTGCGCCTTGACCTCCGGGAACGGCTGCCTCCATGTATTCTCCGCGGGCTCTAACGATCGACACAGCTTCTTCGAACGAAAGCACGCCTGCACATACAAGTGCACTGTATTCGCCGAGGGAATGGCCCGCAACGTAATCCGGTTCGATCCCCTTTCCACGAATGGCTTCCAGGTAAGCCATGCTGGTTGCGAGTAGAGCTGGCTGAGTGTTTACCGTTTGTTTCAAATCTTCATCAGGACCATTAAAAATAATGGAGCTGAGCGGAAATCCAAGCTGATCATCCGCGGCTAGAAAAAGATCCCTTGCAGCAGGAACCGCATCATAGGCATCCTTACCCATTCCGACGGACTGAGCGCCTTGACCAGGAAATATAAATGCTGTTTTACCCAAAATCGTGAGCTCCCTTCTCTTATTTCACTAGGCCTAAAAGCTGTTATGTTTACCAGATAAGTACGGAGGAACCCCATGTTAATCCGCCACCAAACCCAACCATCAACACCTTGTCTCCTTCTTTCAGGCGGCCGGACTCCTGTGCTTCGACAAGAGCTAACGGCACGGAAGCGGCTGAGGTATTGGCGTATTTATCAACATTGATCATGACTTTCTCTTCCGGAAGCTCCAAACGCTCCATGGCAGATTTAATAATCCGGATGTTGGCTTGATGAGGAATGAATAAGTCGATATCCTTTTTGTCGATGCCTGCTTTGGATAATACAGCTTCCGTGGCAGATCCCATTACCCGTACCGCAAATTTGAACACTTCGCGGCCGTTCATATAAATAAAGTGTTTATTCGTGTTAATTGTTTCAGCAGAAGCCGGTAATCTCGAACCGCCTGCCTCAATGTACAGATGCGCTCCGCCTGCACCTTCCGCACCAAGATCAAAGGCTTGGAACCCGCGGCCTTCCGGCACTTCGCCGACAATCGCCGCTCCGGCACCGTCGCCAAATAGAACGCAGGTATTACGGTCGGTATAGTCCGTAATGCGGGACAAGCAGTCCACTCCGATCACCAAAGCATTGTTGTACATGCCCGTCTTCACGAAATTTGTAGCTGTAGCCAGGCCGTATACAAATCCCGAGCAAGCAGCCGACAGGTCAAATGCCGCCGCCTTTTTGGCTCCAAGCCGATCCTGAAGCAAACATGCGGTCGATGGAAAGAACATATCCGGCGTAATGGTCGCCACAATAATCAAGTCCAGATCCTCGGCGTTCATTCCGGCTGATTTCAACGCGTTCACAGCAGCGTGGTAAGCCAAATCCGACGTCGCTTCATTTGGAGCGGCAATATGCCGTTCCCGGATTCCCGTCATCGAGACAATCCATTCATCGCTTGTATCTACCATTTTCTCTAAATCATGATTTGACAATATTTTTTCAGGTACGTATTTGCCTGTGCCAATAATACCGACTGGACGCAAATTGTTCATTTCCTCACTCACTTCCCGCTGATTTCATTCGAAATACTCTCTACCAATCGGTTCTGCAGCGCCGTCCGCGCTTGGCGAACCCCATTCTTGATGGCGTTCGCATCCGATGAACCATGGCTCTTAACGACCAGACCGCCCAGACCAAGCAGAGGCGCTCCGCCATGCTCCTTATAATCAAGCGTCGATTTCAGGCTGCGAAGCTCTGGCATCATCAAGGCGGCAGCCATCTTGGTCTTAAGAGACTTGCTGAACTGCTCCTTCAACAGCGAAAAGAGTGCGCCAGCTGTTCCTTCAATCGATTTCAACAAAATATTGCCCGAGAACCCATCACATACGAGTACATCACAAACACCGTTCATGACATCGCGGGACTCAACATTGCCAACAAAATGAATGGGCAGCTCCTCCAGCAACGGATAAGCATGCTTCGTCAGTTCATTGCCCTTGCCCGGCTCGGTACCGACATTTAACAGCCCGACCCGAGGTTTGGTGATTCCATGCACCTTCTCGCGATACAGGCTGCCCATTAATGCGTACTGCTGCAGATGCTCAGGCTTCGAATCCATATTCGCTCCAAGATCCAAGGCGAGCATCCCCTTGCCATCGAGAGTAGGAATCATTGGCGCAAGCGCAGGCCGCTCAATCCCCTTCATCCTGCCCACGACGAGTAGTCCGGTTGTCATGAGGGCCCCCGTATTGCCTGCCGAGATCATGGCATCGGCTTCGCCTTCGCGAATCATGCGCCCCGCCACAACCATTGAAGCATCCTTCTTCCGGCGGACAGCCTTTACCGGCTCATCCTCCGCTTCTATGACTTCACTTGCATGAACCACCTTCAGATTGGACGGTTTGTCCTTCAACAGTGCTCCAATCTGCGCTTCATCCCCTACGAGAATGATCTCGGTATCGCTCCATTCCTGTGCAGCAATGAGCGCGCCTTCGACGTTACTCTGGGGAGCGTTGTCGCCGCCCATCGCATCAATCGCAATTCTCATGCCAAACTTCCTCCTTTACTTATGTCATTCTCCTGCAGATCGGTAGATTACGAAATTCCCCTGAAACACCATTTCATCAGCGACATAAGTAAACACTTCCACCTTGGCCTTTCCCTTCTGGCCGGCAATGGACCTAACGTAGGCTTTGGCAATGCATTTCTCGCCGAGACGCACCTGTCTCAAAAACCGTATATCCGCTGAAGACGTCAACGCGATTTCTTCATTGATTACGGCAATGGCAAGTGAATTGGCTTGAGCGAACACGTAATGCCCGCGGGCAATTCGCGTTTTGCTGAATACATGTTCCTCACGGATTTCAAATATCGATATTCCGCTCTTGTCCAACTGCAAGTCAACGACATCCCCGATCACCTCTTCGAGTGACAAGGAACGAACCTGGTCATAAGAATGCTCCGCCATCTGCTTCATTCGCTCACGAAGCTCCGGGATGCCAAGTTCCATACGGTCAAGGCGTATCGTCTGAATGCTCACTTTAAGCTGGCGAGTCAACTCGCGGTCTGTAACAAAGGGATTCTCGTCGATCAGCTGAATCAGCCGCTGGTGACGGTCTTTCTTGGATAAACGATCGATGACGAAACAACTCCTTCTGCCGCTATGAAAGCCGCCATTCTTCAAACATACATATATGTAAATTAGTCGCAAATATTAGAACCTGGTACTAATGTTAAGTATAAATCATGTCACGTTAAAAAGAAAGGGGGACTTCAGACAAAAAAAATAGCACCTCACCAAAGATGAAGTACTACTTATTTAAAAATTATTGTTTGATGATCTCTCTTGCCTTATACGTTCCGCATACTTTACATACGCGATGAGCAAGTTTCAATTCTCCGCATTGCTCGCATTTCACCATGCCTGGCACAGCCAGCTTAAAATGAGTACGACGCTTGTCACGACGTGTTTTGGACGTTCTACGTTGAGGTACTGCCATGTTCCCACCTCCTTATCAATTCAACCCGCTGAACACGGGTGCCAAATCCATCATCATTTAAAGAAGTCCTTCAGTCCGGCTAGCCTAGGATCGATCACTTCCGTATCGCAGTTGCACGTGCTTTCATTCAGGTCCTTGCCGCAATTCGGGCAGAGTCCCTTGCAGTCGGCTTTGCACACCGGAGCTAGCGGCAGGTGGAGCAAAAATGCTTCTTCTACATAGGGAGTGAGATCCACACTCTCACCTTGCACGTATGTAGTGTCATCATTCTCATCCTGAATCGATTCAGGATCTACCACCGGCTGGAATACTTCATGAAAAGGGATGTGCACATGTTCACTGATCGGCCTCAGACAGCGGGAGCAATTCATCTCCAGCTCGCCTTGCAACCTTCCATGAACATCCACCGTACCAGAAATCGATGAGGCTGCTGTCAAATCCACGTCTAATGGCTGAACAGCAATAATGTCCTTCCGATCCTTAACGGCATTGCTTACATCCACGGTTTGATGGAACTGTAACGGTTGATCGCTGGTTGTCAATTTACGAAATTGAATTAGCATATCCATCACTCCAAACAAACAAAGATTATTATACCGATTCCCAAAGACTTTTGTCAACAGGATAACCCTAAAGAACCATGATTGTTCCCCGATATTTCTCACGCTACAACGAGATTATCACCCATATATGGCGATGAGCTTATTGTTGCAGGAACGTCCTGTAATTATGTTATATTCTTATCAAGGAGTTGAAACTAATGAAGACGGTTGGCATTGTCGTTGAATATAATCCCTTACATAACGGTCATGTTCTGCATTATCGTAAATCCAAAGAAGTAACAGGGGCGGATGCCGTTGTTGCAGTGATGAGCGGTCCTTTTCTCCAACGCGGCGAACCTGCTATTGCAGGCAAACGCGCACGCGCCGAAATGGCCCTTGCCATGGGAGTAGATCTGTGCATCGAGCTGCCGGTAACCTATGCCGTGCAGCCTGCAGAATGGTTTGCATACGGTGCGATAGCTATTCTGGAAGCTACCGGGGTGGTGGACTGTCTTTCCTTCGGATCGGAGAGCGGTACGCTGGAGCAGCTTCTACCGCTGTCCCGTTCGCTTGCCAGCGAATCCGGCGAGCTCCAATCCGAAATTGAAAGGCATCTCCGGGAAGGCATGAACTTCCCGTCCGCTTACGGTGCTGCCGCTGCAGCCCTATTCGGCGAGTCCGGACAAGCAATTGCCCATTTGCAAGAGCTGCTCACGCAGCCGAACAATTCCTTGGGCCTGCACTATCTGATTGCCCTCCACCGCCTTGGCAGCCGCATTACACCCTACACCATTCCAAGAGAAAACGCGCACTACCACGATCCCTTGCCGGGAGACTCGTCCATTGCCAGTGCAACCGCCATCCGTAACATCATTCTTTCACAGGGCTTGGAAGCAGCCAGACCCTACATCCCCGAATTCACGCACAACATCATGGAGCGGGAAATGGAAAGCGGACTAGCTCCCGTCCACTGGGAACAGTTTCGTCAGCCGCTGTTTCAATCCCTACTCACGCATACACCCGCGCAGCTTGAAGGCTTCCTTGAAGTTACCGAAGGCTTGGAATATCGTGTTCAGCGCATGCTTGCGCAGTTGAAGCAGCCCACGGTTGGGTCTCTCCTCGAAGCGTTGAAGACCAAACGCTATACCCGCACCAAACTTCAGCGTATGCTCCTGCACATCATGCTCAATCATGACAAGGCATCCATGAATCGCGAGGAGCTGGCCAAAGGTCCGGGATATATCAGGGTCCTTGGCTTCAGCGACACAGGGCGTTCCTTGCTGAAACGAATGAAGCAGAGCGCCTCGCTACCTGTTATCCAGAAGCCGACAACGCTGGAGCATCCTCAGCTGGAGAGGGACCTGATGGCAGCCGCCGTATACGCCAACGGACACCCTAAGCCGGATATCCGCCATTACTACAGCGATTACCTGCTGCCGCCACTCACCCCTTAGGCGGCAGCTGCTCCAGATAATCTACTGCATCCTGCAGATCGTCAACCGGGACCAACTTCATATCCGTTTTGATTCGGTCCGCCCGCTTCTTGGCTTCATCGTAATTTTTTTGCGGCACAAAAAAGATATCGGCTTCCTTCCGGTCAGCCGCCACGATCTTGTGTTTCACGCCGCCAATAGGACCTACGGCGCCTGATTTGTCAATGGTACCCGTTCCCGCTACCCGATAACCTCTGCTTAAATCACCTTCGGTGAGCTGGTTATAGATTTCAAGGGTAAAAATCAGTCCGGCTGAAGGTCCACCGATATTGGTATCCGCAAAATGAATCGTGTGATCGGGATTCGCCGGCTCTACGCTTTGCATCGTCGCAATCATGACGCCAAGACCCGGACGCTCCGCTCCGGTCTTCTCATCCTTAATGCTAACAAGCTGAACCTGTTCCTTAACGGTTTTCCCCTTGCGTTCAAGCTCCACGGACACCACTTCCCCGATCGTTTTCTCGCTTAACAGGCTGGCAATTTTCTCATTATCCTCTGCCGGCTGCCCATCAATCTTGATCAATTTATCGCCAGGCCGGAAATGCTCGGCATTAGCAGATTTTTCGGAGATCGACATCACGAATACATAAGCAGGCTCGATACTGTAGTCAATACCAGCTTCTTGATAAGCGGCTTCCATTGCAGCGGACTGGGAAGAATTCATGTAATACACTTGTGTGGCTGCATATTCGTCCTTACTCTGATCTCCCATTTTCTCGGCCTTTTTCACAACCTCCGAATTGGGATTAAACGCAGACATCATTAACAAAACCATATTGGCATAGCTTGCCGAAACGGTTGTCATCATAAATGTGCCCTCTTCCGCCGGATCGCTCTTCTCGACATTGATCATGGGGCGAACCTCCTCGGCGCTCCCCGGCTGGTATACAAGATAAGGGGTCGGCATATAAACGACAACGTACAGCATGACCCCAACCATTAATAAATACAGCGCAATTTTTAAGCCATTCGGTTTTACAGACTTCTTCATGTAGTTTCCTTCCCTCCGCCTTATATATCCAGCCTTCCACCAAGTTTGGTCTGACGGTTGTCTCCTTTGCATAAAGTTGTACTAGCCATGTTTACGCTGAAAGGAGATTCCTTATGAATAAAGACAACGCCGTCAAGTCATCAAACGGGCTGTGGAACACCATCCTGCTGGGTGCTGCCGCTTTCCTGCTTGTACTGGCTGTCGTCAGCGCGCCCGAACCTGCCTTCCAAGCCACCCTGCAAGCACTAAAGCTATGGTGGAATATCGTATTTCCCGCTTTGCTGCCGTTTCTCGTTCTGGTGGAAATACTCATCGCCTATGGCTGGGCCCATGGAGTTGGCGTACTGCTGGACCCTTTGATGAAAAAAATATTCAAACTTCCCGGTGCTGGCGGCTGGGTTCTTATAACAGGAATGACAGCCGGGTTCCCGGCAGGAGCGCAGGCCGCCTCCGGAATGTATAGACAAGGCGAGCTTCGTGCCGATGAGGCCGGAAGGCTCGCCGCTTTATCCCACTTCTGCAATCCAATGACCATTCTCGTTGTCATCGGAACTGGTCTGCTCCATCAACCGGAAACTGGTTATCTGCTGCTGATCGTTCATTGGATTTCCGGACTGCTGGCCGCTTGGATATTCGGGCTTTTCCATAAACCGGCTTCCTCAGAAGGAACACGGCAGTTTACAGCATCGTTAAATAAAGTCCGATCAAGCAAATTTACCCAACGTCCCCTTTTAAAAAGGGCAGCGACTGCTGCTCTGGAGGCCCATCAGCGGGATGGACGGAGCTTTGGCAAGTTACTGGGCGACTCCGTTACCCGTTCGGTTCAAACTTTAATGATGACAGGCGGCTTTATCTTGTTCTTCGCCGTCCTGACAAGAGTATTGACCGGTCACCTGCTGCCGCAGCTTCCGCCCTATCTTGTATCTGGACTATTGGAGGCCCATCTGGCAGCCCAATCCATCAGCTCATCGGCATTCCAAGCAGGCATATTGCAGCTGGCTGTACTGTCCGCCGCACTGGCATGGAGCGGAATCAGCGCTCAACTGCAAAGCCTGTCGCTGATGCAGGAGACTGGTCTCTCTTGGCGTTACTTTATGGTGAAGCGAGCCTTGCATTCGGTGCTCGCCTTTGCGATTACACTGGCCATGTGGAAACCGTTCAGCGCCCTATCAGCAGGCATCGTACCAGCCTTCCGAACGGAACCGCTGGATCACGCCAACGCTGATCAGCACTTCAACTTTTGGAGTGGATTGCCTTCATTCTTGCAGGTTCAAGGCGTAATCTGCTTATTATTGATAGCGGCGTTCTGGCTGTGTTCCCGTCTTATTGACCGTTATCGCCACTAAATTTACGGCGCATCGCGGCATGGACCTCGGGGCTGACCAGATCCGTTGTATCTCCATTAAAATGCGCGATTTCCTTAACAAGACTTGAGCTCAGGAACGAATATTTCGGGTGTGTCATCATAAAGATCGTCTCCGCATCCGGATTCAACTTATGATTGGTGGATGCTAATTGAAGTTCATATTCAAAGTCGGTCACCGTGCGGATCCCCCGTACAATGACCTGGGCATTCTTCTGGCGGATATAATTCGCCAGAAGGTCACGGAAGCTGTCGATTTCCACATTCGGAAGATGTGCTGTTTCCTGTCTCAAGAGGTCCTTGCGCTCTTCAATCGTGAACAGCGGGTTCTTGCTTAGATTATTCAACACGGCCACAATAAGCAGATCAAACTGCTTGGAAGCGCGTGTGATAATATCCATATGTCCCATGGTGACCGGATCAAAACTTCCCGGGTATACGGCAACACGGTATGTACTAGTATTCTCATTTCTCATCCTGTAATTCCTCCTCATCAAGCTCTGACGCTTGATCTTGCGCTGTGTCGTAACGGTATATCGATATGGCGGCTTCTCCGTACTTCGCAGTCCGGAAACAACAAAAGTCACCAAATTTCTCAGGATAATTGTAGCTTGATTCGTATTCCAATACCACCACAGCTGAATCTTGCAGCAAACCTCGCTCTGCCATGTCCAGCATCAGCTCATCACCATTCTTAAACCTGTATGGCGGGTCCAAAAAGACCAGATCGAAGCTGTAGCCGCGCTTTTCTAGCGCTTTTAGCGCTCGTGCCGCATCATTGCGGTACACCTCGGCGCCTTCTTCAAGCCTGGTTGCCTTCAAATTATCCTTGATCGTACTGATGCTCTTCGGCTCCACATCAATAAAAACAGCACGTTCCATCCCCCGGCTTAATGCCTCAATGCCAAGGCCTCCCGTGCCTGCGAACAGGTCAAGCAGGACGCCCCCCTCAAAGTAAGGACCGATCATACTGAATATGGATTCTTTCACTTTATCCGTCGTCGGACGGGTGCTTGTACCAGGCACACTTTTGAGCGGCCGGCCCTTTGCACTTCCGGATACTACTCTCACTGCTTCATTCACCCGTTTCATTATCTATAAATTCATTGCCAAGACAACGCCATTGACAGTAATTATCGTAACACAATCATCCCATATATGAAAAACGAAACATAACGTCTCTCCATTTTTTTTCAAAGTCAGGTATATTTCTACCGCAGCCGGGCATCCTTGAAATATCGACATCAATGAATGTCGTAGACAACCGCGGAGAAGACTTACGTTTCCCCATAAGCTCTTCGTCCGGTTTCTCCTCTCCCATGAGGGAATCTCTTCGGAGGTTCCCGAACTAAATCCCTGTAACGGCAATGTCTATTACAGGGATTTAGTTCTTTTTTTATGTTGAGCCGCTCACCTCGTTGAGCGGCTTTTTTCCATATCAATCCTCACCTTCTAGTCAGACGGTTCACCTAACCTTATATGAAAAGCATAACCAATCCCTCTCAGCCAACGTTCTAACGATAAAGGGCATGATGGGAGGAACACGTGATGAACCTGTTTTTATATGCAGGATTGGCTTGCTTGTTGATTGCAGCGCTTCTATCCGGAGCGTTTATTACGGGATACCAACAAAGAGCCAACTTCTATGCTGAATCCAAGGACGACCGCGCATCCAGAGAGAGAGTAGCCAACTGGTTCTTATTAGCCGGTTTCGTATTTCTTGCGGTCGCCGGCATTGTGTATTTGTTCCGCTAAGTTGGCACTTTGAACATTTACTTGCTCCCCGCAGCGCAGAATAAAAGCACAGAAGCACCGTTCAGGAAATTCGCCAAAATCGAAACGATGAAGAATGATTTATACGAGGCTTTATTGATATTGAGGGGGAACCGATATTACTTAATCAGGTTTCTGCTACCGATGATCCCCTTGGCAATCCCCTTAACTTAACACCGTTAGGCCGACGCAGTTCATCATACAATCGCGAGCTTAACTGGCAAGACGCCCCCGGATATCCGGCGAGCGTTTTTTTGTTCCCCTCTTTAAGGTCATAACGCCACGCAACCTTTGCAGGAATAACACCGATTTTGTCGAATCAATAAATCTGTTTGAAAAATATTCCTAATGTTACAGTGAAGAGAGGTCATGTAAGTGAGAAGAACGTTGTATGTTCTCGTATTGTTCAGCATGCTGGTGGGACTTGGCTTTGCGGGCACGACGCACGGGATCGCTGCTGCCGAAGAGTCCAGGCTCCAGATCAGCGATATTGCGGGAAGAAACACCTACCTGATGAGCGATGGCTCCATGTGGTCCCTGATTGACGGACGACATGCCATACGGACGCCGGGTAAAGTTGCAGCCATCAGCGGTTATGAATACGAAGGCATTGGTATGACGCAGGATGGGCGATTAGTGGAATGGGATATCGGCAAGGGACCCCAGGTCGTTCCGGGAACAAGCGGCGTGAAGCAGATAGCGGGTTACTACTGGCTGAAGTCAGACGGTACCGTATGGGGCGGCTCGGAAAAAGCAAAAAACCTCAGCGGCATTTTGCTCATCGCCAATGCCGATCAAGAATTTGCCGCCTTGTCCTCCAACGGGGAGCTGTTACTGCAGGATAACTACAAAAATGGACAATTCAAGAAGCTCGGCATCGTGGAAAACCCTTCAGGGGTTAAATCCATGACGGTTCACAGCGGGCGTGTAGCCCTTTTGCGTGACAACGGTGACGTGGTTGTATACGAAACGTCCAACTTTGACGATAACGGGCGCATCATACCAGTTACCGTCGCTCAGAATGCAGCTCATATCGTTTATGCTTCCAATGAGCCGACGGATCTTCTGATTGTGACGCTCCAAGACGGAACCGTATGGACAACCGGAGTGTATAAAGACCGCTGGAAGCTCAAGGAGCAGGTCTCCGGACTGAGCGGGATCGTAAAAACCTCCATTTACGGAAATGCAAAGGATCTATCGGAGGGATTCTATGCGCAGCGCTCTGACGGAAGCTGGATCCATCACCAGGATGGACAGAACAAATCGGTTGATGTGCCTGTCGTTAAGGCCGTATCGGTTTCGGTATCCGATGCCAAGCCTTATGTAGGGGATGTCCTGGAAGTCAGTATCCAGGAGACTTACACGAACGGGGCCAAGATCAAAGTACCGATTAAAGATGCCCAGATCGATATAGAGAAGCCTTATTTGATGAACATGCAGAAGAATGGAACCCTTAAGTCTGCGGGCGTTGGCAAGACACAGATTACGGTAACCTCGGGTGGTCTGTCCAAATCGATAACGGTATCGTCCAGCCTGCGCAACAATTTGAAATATGCAAAACAGATCAACGGGAATATCATGGTGCCGGCGAAATCCGTCATTCAGGCACTGGGCGGCGCCTACTCGACCAAAAACGGAGCCGTGGAGGCCAAGTTCGAAGAGACCGTGCTCTCGCTTACAGCAGGCAGCAACCAGGCCAAGCTGAATGATAGTCCGCTGCGCCTAAAAGCAGCACCGATCAAAGACAAAGGCGAGCTGCTGATTCCGGCCGCCGTGTTATCCGATGTTCTGGGTGCGAAAATCAGCTGGGATACCAAGTGGAAACAAGCGAATATCTCCTTCGGAAGCGATGCAGAGATGACTATTGTCTCTAACGAAACGGCTGGCTTGATCAAAAAAGCCATGCAAGGCAGCTTGGTTAAATTCATCGGCCGAACGTATTGGGTGAATGATTTCGAAGACCTGGAACGCTTCTCGAAATTATCGGTAACCGACATTTTGCCGGACGACAAAGGCGAATTCAACGTGATCTTCAAAACGGCATCAGGAAAAACAGTGAAAAGCTATCCTATGCGCTCTTCGGAAGTGCTGCAGCTGTTTGCAGACCGTTCTTCTTTATTAAATTACGATCCTTATCAAAAATACAAATGGTCCGCATCGGTCTGGAAACAGATTAAAGCAGGCCAGGTTTCCCTCGGCATGACAAAAGAACAGGTGCAGCTTTCATGGGGGAACCCGGCAGCCAAGGACATTACCACTGGCGGCGGTAAAACCATTGAAACCTGGGGGTACTCGAATTTCGATATCGTATCTTTCGTAAACGGTAAAGTTATACTGATTATGATGTAACATGAGTAACAGGCCGGGGCCAGACCTCTGACCGGATAATATTCGTTCTCCCAAGAACAGACCGCTCTTCTCGAGCGGTCTGTTTTTATTAGTGATGCTCTGATAGACGGTTAAAACGATGATTCATGACAAGTCATGAAAGCCGATTCTCGCTTCAAAAAAACAGGACCGCCCTAAAAAGAGGCCATGCCTCTTTAGGACGGTCTGTCGTTGTGACTGCTCATGGTGCTCGGTATCACTTATTGATTCAATTGGTTTGTTCACTCAAGAGATGGATTAGATAAATGCGCGAGTAATGATCACCAACAAGATGAATAATACCAAAATAGCACCTACAGAAGAGCCATATCCATAGCCACCATAACCTTCTCCTACTCCGCTCACATGAATCCCTCCTTTTTTGAACATACCACATGTTATGTTGGTTCCGCTCAAATGAACTGGGCTGCCGCCTGTTCGGGTTAAGAATAATGAATCAGCCCATGCTTTGGAATCTGCCGGATTTGGATTGAACATTTCCTTTGATTCCGATATGAAAAAGGCGTGGTTTAACCGTCGTTCCACCACGCCTCATGCGATCACTAATTGTCTATACCTGCGAAAGTTGTTCTTTTTCATCCCGATCGGTCTCAGGATCTGAATATACAATTTTTCTGCGGCGATCGACCAAACCTTCCTCGCCCAACTCACGGTATTTGCGCATCCACACTTTCAGCCGTCCGATATCTGATATTTGTAAGGCGGATGCCACTTCTTTCTTAGTCATACCTTCCAGCCGCATGGCGACTGCCTTTTTCTTCGTTTCGAAACTGTAATGATGGAATGTCTGTCCCTTTTTCGCCATGATTATCACCTCTTTACTACCTTTATCGGCTATCATCGACCTTCTTTCAATACCTAGGGCCTATTCCGACATGCGCATGCTTTCAAGGTCTATAGAACCGATGGTATTTCTACCTAAATAAATCCATGTTATGGTATAATTTGTGTTACAACTTTACATAGAAATTGAGGGATCTCTTTTGTTTAAACTCATCATTTTTGGATTTCTGTTCTACATCTTCGGTAATCCGATTACGGCGATCCTGGTGCTGCTTCTCATCGTGTATGTGCTGGATCGCCGTTTTGTCGGGGTATTTCCCAGTTTGACAAAGCCAATCAAACGTGCACGGAATATTTCCAAGCTGCGCAGACAGATTGCAGTTAGTCCCAGCGACGTTTCATCAAGACACGAGCTTGCCAGATTACTCTTGGAGCGCCGTAAGTATGGGGAAGCCCTGAAGCTGTTGGAATCCATAGCATCCAGTCTAGAGGACTCCGCCGAATTCTGGGACGATATTGGAAATGCACGCCTGCATACCGGCAGCATCACACAAGGGGAAGCGAATATTATGCGTGCCCTTGAGATTAATCCGAGGGTCAAATATGGCCGGCCTTTTCTTCGGCTTGCTGATGCATTTCGGGATTCGGATCGGGAGAAGGCGTTCCATTATTTGGAACAGTTCCATTCCATTCACTCTTCCTCCAGCGAAGCCTTTTATTTGCTTGGTTATATGTATCAATCGCTTGGAAGGACTGAGGATGCCAAAAAGTCCTATCAGGAATCGCTGGATGTGTATCGGTCACTGCCGAAATACAAAAAACGGCAAGAACGTAAATGGGCGGTGCGAAGTTTTTTTAGGAAATTATTATAAATCATAAGTGATTATATATAAACCAAAGGGCGTCCACGCGGTCAAGAGACCATGGGACACCCTTTTTTTGATCATTCGGTTTTCTATGCAAGTGGCTTGTACCCAAGTCGATTTAATTGTTCCGCGATCACCCGGTACCCTCGGCCATTCGGGTGTAAACCGTCCACCGACATCAGTTCTTTCTCTCGGCCAGAAAATTGTGTGTAAATATCAGCTACGCGAAAATAGCCGTCGCTTAACCCCATCAAATGCCGATTGAACCGAATCACGTATTCCGTCGCCTCCGTCCAGGCCGGATATGGATTATACAGACCGATAGCGCGAATATAATAAGGTTTGCTGACTGGTGACTTTATTTTTCGGATATGTTTGACGATATTAGCCACATGATTCTGACATCGATACAAGGCAGCGTCCAGCACCTCCCGATTCGGTCGACCTCCCGTGGACTTTACCGCACGTATCAAGTCATTGCCTCCGATCGATATCGTGATGATCTGGGCCTGCTGCAGATGATAGCGAAACGTAGGAAGCTGAACTACCCGATCGTATAACTCATCCGAGGTTAATCCGTTGACCCCGAGATTCTCATGGGCCACGAACTGGCGAAGCTTCTCCTCCGCCATCCGACGGTATAACGGAACAAAACCGCTGCCAGGCATCGCCCCAAACCCAAAGGTCAAGGAATCGCCGACAGCGGTATAATGGTACACCAACATGTTCACCCCCTGCCCCGCTCGTTACGACATTATATGAGGAATGCCGCCATTGCGAAACGGGTTTATTGTCTTGAATGGCAATTTTAATTACACTCCAAGACGGCAAACATGCTTGTAATCTGAATAGCTTATTCTTCGGACTCCTCCACCTCGTAGATGCAGCGGAATCTTTCAACGCCCGGATACTTCTCTCCCAAGCTGTATACCTCAAAGCCGATACTGCGATAGAAGTTTACGGCTTCTTCGTCCGTTTCCGCAATCACTCGGGCCGGTTTAGGCTGAACCTCAAGGAGCAGCTCCAAAATCAATCCGCGACCATATCCCTTTCCCCGATTCTCCGGAAGAACGGCAAGATGCCGAATGGTAAGCTCGTCCTGATCGATATCAAAACCGATGACTCCTAAGAGAAGCCCATCCTCTTCATATCCAAACAACCGGCTGCGGCCCGTCTGATAAGAAGCTGCAGCCTGATCCACCGCTTCCGGATCCGGAAATACCGAGTAACTGAGCAGTTCCTTTACTTCGGGTTGTATCGCTTGCACCGTTATATCTTTAAGCATACTTATCTCCAATCTAAAACTTGTATAGGTCTACAACATCTTCTCTGCACTGATTCCCAGCTTGCGCAGCAGCATCGCCGCCTGCGCTCTCTCGTCCTCCGACAAACCGCTAAGCACCTTAACCATCAATTCCTGATGCTGAGGAAAAATGGCTTCGAAGAATTCTTGTCCCTCTGCGGTAAGCTCAGCATAAATAACGCGGCGGTCCTCAGCGGAAGCCCGGCGAACCAGCAGGTTTTTCTTTTGAAGCTTATCCACCACATATGTAATGTTACCGCTGGAGATGAGCACCTTCTCCCCAATTTTCTGCAGCGGCTGCGGTCCTTTGTGATAGAGTACGTCCAATACACCGAATTCGGTGGAGTTCAATCCGTGACTATTGATGCTGCGATTCGAATGTGTCATAACTGCGTTATAAGCTCTGGCAAGGACAACCAGCAAATGTAACGGGGTATCCTCGTGTTCTTGAATATCCGACATATTTCACCCTCCGAGAGATATCATGTTATTAAGGTTAATGAACGCCGGATCAACTGTCAAATGTATTCTTTGCTTCTATGCTCCCGGAATGCAGTATCCGTACCGTTCCATCCTGGCAGCCTATGATCGCTTGGTCGGCCATACCGATAAACAGCCCATGTTCAACCACGCCCGGAATGACGCCTAGCTGGGAGCTCAATTCCTCTGGGTGGGCAATATGCTGAAACCGGCAATCAGCAATATAATTCCCGTTATCCGTAACATAAAACCCTTCATCTTGCTTACAACGGATTTGCACCGTACAGCCAAGCTGGGCCAGTGACCGAACTGTCCACTCATAAGCAAAAGGGACAATCTCAACCGGCAGCGGAAAAGCGCCGAGTTGAGCTACGGCTTTCGCTTCATCTGCTACAATCACAAGCCGTTCGCTGTGAAAAGCAGTGATCTTCTCGCGGAGAAGCGCTCCGCCCCCTCCCTTGATTAACCGCAGCTGGTCGTCCAGCTCATCAGCCCCGTCAATCGTCAGATCCAAGCGATCGATCTGATGTATGGGCGTCAGGGATATTCCTTGTTCCATCGCCAGCTTCTCCGAAGCTTCAGAGGTAGCCACGGCCTGGATCGAGAGTCCGGATCGGACCATCTCGCCGATTTTGAGAATGGCGTAATAAGCGGTTGAGCCTGTGCCCAGCCCAATCTTCATTCCATCCTGCACATACTTGGCGGCATGCTCTGCCGCCATTTTCTTCATATAATATTCACTCGTCATGTGAACCCCTCTTTCGTCTTAAGCTGAATCAAATGCTATAATATGGGGTAAATTGATGGATTTCATACCAAACGAAAGGATTATACCATGCGAACAGAGAACCAGATCAAATCCAAGATCAATGAACTTACGATGCAGAAGAAAAAGCTGCAAACCCGCTTGGCTGCTCTCGAAGAGAACAGTCCGGAGCGAGCCTCCCTTCTCAATCAGGAAGCCCGCCTCGACGATATGATCACGTTGCTGGAATGGGTACTGTTTGAGCCAAGCGGATCCTATCATATGTAAAGCCGACTGACAAACGTCAGGGGCGCTAACTGCGCCCCTGACTTTCATTAAGATTACAGAATTTATAATTTTTCAGCGGAGCTGAACAATTCTATAATCGCAAAAACCTACCTTTGAATCCGGTCGCTCATCCTTGAAAGGCCTCGATAGAGGTTTGTTTTTGGGGGTCCCTGCAAAGTATTTGGAATAAGCATCGAAGCATAGGCTCCACTTTGTGGGGTTATTTTATATTTGCGCCTCCTTCTCCTGTGTGTACTGCTCAAGCCAATGGACATAGAGCTCTTCATTATCAGGAGAAAAACAAACGAAGTCAATCCGATCCAGGCGGTTATCCGGCAAATCTTCCTCAAGCAGCTTCGTAACCGCCTTTAACGCAACATCACATGCCGGAGCCTTAGGATACTCATAGATACCCGTGCTTATATTAGGAAAGGCGATGCTTCTGGCACCCACCTCGATTGCAAGCAAGAGACTGTTGCGGTAGCATTCCGCCAGCGTATGCTCCTCCCGCCGTCCACCGCCCTCCCATATCGGGCCGACCGTATGAATGATATGCTGGGCAGGCAGCCGACCTGCACCGGTAATCACGGCATTGCCTGGCGGGCAGCCGCCTTGCTGCTTGCGAATTTCCATGCACTGCTCCATGATCTCCGGGCCGCCGGCGCTGTGAATTGCGCCGTCCACGCCTTTTCCACCCAGCAGTCCCGAATTTGCAGCATTGACGATAATGTCGCCCGTCCATGTCGTAATATCGCCTATAAAGACGGAGACCGATGTCCTTCCGATTATAAATGTTTTCATTTCGGAAAATCTCCTTTCGGTCTTTTATTTCTCTATTACCCCGCAAGTGGGTGGATTGACCCTGTTTGCCTATTCTGTTCTGGGCTTTTTTTTCGCAGCTGCAGACAGTCGATCGGTCAAACTCTTCTCTTCCGCTCCTTGCAGCGCTTCCTCCACCGTACGGTAGAACATCAGCGTGCCGGTATCCCTGGCCTTCGTCAAATGATGAAGAAACACATTGCCAGCTTGCTCCAGCTTCAAATCCTCCGACTCATTCTTGACCCGGCAAAGATATACCTTCATCATGCCTTGTGGATCGCGAAATTCCATGACGCCGATGGGACTCATCGATCTTTTGTCCTCCTCCGTGAACTGAGGCGTCATATAAACGGTATATTCCGAAGCAGGCGGAGGAATGTATGCTTCCCGTTTTTTATCCGCAATTAATTTGGAATTCATGAATGCGATGTAACCCGCCGCCGCGAACAATAGAATGCAGGCAGCAATTGCGATATTGAACATGTATGTCTCTCCTTGTATATAATCATCCATCAGGCATTAACCTAAAGAGTTCTTCTCTATAAAAACACCCGTAATAACGCAATAATCAGCAAATGCAGAGGATAAAATGAACGCCATACCCAGCGGCTCACCCGGATAGACTCCAGCTTCCTCCATATATGCGGGCCATAGGCTATCGCAGCCGTCGGGATGACACTCCACATCTGCAGCTCCCAGTTATTAAGGAACCAGAATAACAGGTTCAACACAATATGAAGCGGAACAAGCCAGCTGGCCTGGGCATATCGGAAAATCAAGATCAACAGCAGGCCGTAAGCTCCGTAATCAAACGGAAATTCGCTCATTAGCGCACAGGCGGCAACAACAATCATCCATGATAACAGCTGGGAATCCGATCGTTCCAGCACATACAAAACGATGGCTCCAGCTACCAGGGTAATGACTACATTCAACCCTTTAAGATCCAGCGCAAGCTGATAGGGAATTTGGGAGATTGCCGCAATGACGGCCAGTCGAATGATATACTTGGGTCTCGAAGAAGTGTAGCGGTGCCCCTGAACGAGAGCATAGACGTAGATTGGGAAAGCAATGCGGCCGATGATTCTCCAAATCTCCTGATGCGGAAAAAACACAAGTCCTACATGATCAATCAGCATCGTCAGCATGGCGATCCACTGCATGATAACCCCCTCCTCGCACTCGAAGATGTTGAATCTATATGTACTTGAAATCGATATATCTATTATGGGTTGCAACACTGGGACTTGCAAGCGAAGAAACATGAAAGAACTGGATATCCGGCATCCATGTCCAATATCCTCTATAATAAGAACAACAGCAACTTGAGAAGGAAAAGCGCTTGTTTGGATCAACATGATACAGATGGAGGTGACGGCCGTATGGAAAAGAAAAAGAACAACATGGCCCTTGGGATAAGCATGGGGATCGGCGTTGGCGTAGCCCTTGGCGTTGCCATGGATAATATCGCTATCGGCATAACGATCGGTGCCGCCATCGGCATTTCGTTTGGCTCAACCATGTCAAGCGATAACAAGAAGCCCCCTAATGAATAAACAGAACTTCAAATAACAGTAAATAGACCACCCGATTCTTGCCGGGTGGCCTGTTTGGCGTTCGTTTCCCTCTATTTCAATACAGCATGAATTTCTCGGATGTTCCCGTTACGAACTTCATGAGCCAACGTTCCTGTAAGGAGGGGTCCATCCACCTTGATCGAATCCCCTCCCACCGTGATGAGAGTTAATCGCTGAATCGTAACGCCGTCCTGGCCATACGTATTTGCTGCGCGCTCGCTGCGATACGTCACCTTGACGGAACCAAGAAAGGTGAACGACACTTCTTGATTCTCGTCAAACAGCCAAGCCGGAAGCAGTGGGTTCAGATGCAGCTGAAGCTGGCCGCCTTCGTAACGGAATACCTTCTTCCCTGCCATCATCGTAATCCACATGCTTAGGAATTCGGCCGTCGATCCGCTAAGCCTTGCCACAAAACCTCGTCCATGCACGTGAGGATCCGGATTGACGCTGCTGGCAATGAACGAGGAATTCTCCAGCGTGCTGCGTCCATAAACCGCCGGGTCCAGAAAAGGGACAAGGGATGTTTTGATTTCCGAGAAAAACTCGTCATACAATCCGGCTTTTAATAATGAAAGCAAGTATTTATAGGTCATATGCAAAAATACGGATTCCCGCTCCAGCCACCCGGCTGTAAATGCACGGATGCGTCCGATTTCATCGGTTTCGCCTCCCAGGCTGACGGACGTTTTATACATCCCCAGCGCGGGATCATACAGATCGGAAGCCTTGATCCGATCATACATCGTTCTCGCCTGGCCTTCATCAGCGAGCTTCATTCCGCGGGCCGGTGCCTCCAGAAAATGCGGGAGCGCATATGCCTTGAATTCAAGCACTTTTGCCGCGGGCAAACCATAGCGGGTGATCACCGGGTTCCCCGCTGCATCCCGAACCTCTTCAAAGCGCTCGGCTTCAAAGCGGAAATACGTTGGCACGATTCCGCCTCCCATCTGCTCGGCACGCTGAATCCCTTCTTCGATTTTGTCCAAGAATGCCGCGTACATGACCTTCACGTTTTTCACCGACATCTCAACCTCCAGACCGCTGATCCCGTACCGGACCGATGCACGATAGGATTCACGCTGCCCCGCTACCAAGTCCCAGTAACCGAATGAATCCAATGAGCCGGACTGATATTGCTGTACGGCTTCGTATACACTACCTAAATAAGACGCGATCTCCTCCGGTACCTGAATCACTTGATGGCCACACCGCTCGGCCGCATCCACGATAAATGCGACCAAACGCTTCAATTCCATCGTTTCGCTCATACCCGATCCAAACAGTCCCGGCAAGCCGTTCATTGCGTCATTCCAGCCCGGCTTGTTCGCCTCCATCTCTACCCCCATCCCGTAAGGATCGAGTGTCGCCATTTTATTGAGGGACAATGAGATCATTTTGACAAACAGATTCGTGCGGTACATGCCGCCTAATCCGCCATCTACCCGCAGCCATTCCGCCGCGTTCCGTTTTCTGCCGAGCTTATTCAGCTTCTCCTCGTCCTCCAGCAGAGCACCATATTGCCGAACCTTGCCTCCTTGACTGATCACAACCTTCTCACTCCGCGGAAGGACGTACACCGGGCTGTCAAAGAACGTATACGTATTCTCCTCAAACAATAGTTCCTCATAACGGTCGGGATAAATATTCAAGTAGGTATCAACTAAATCCATATTATACGTCCAATGATCCGACCAGAACCCTTCCCCGAACGAAGCTGCAAAATACTGATCGGATATCGTCAACAGCCCGGATAAGAACTGTTCCTCGCTAATCTCCAACCTGATGGCTTGATCCGAAATCGCGTTGATGATTTTTCCTGGCGTATAGTCCCCGGCGCATGCCTTTGTCAGCTTCTCATAATCTTCCTCAGCCGCGGAAACGCGCAGCAGCTTTTGCAGCTCCTCCTCCTTCCCTTCACTCACGCGAAATTTCGTCCCTTCTACGCTAAGCGGGTTATAACCGTCGGCTTGAATGAGACTGAAAAACATCCGGATATTGAACGTGCCCACCTTCGGGTTAAAAAACACGTCATTTCGTCGATTCTGATTCATATCCCGGAAATTGCCATTCCCTTGTGAATAGTACTCCGGCGCAAGAGAGAAGAAGTTATAATCCCGCTCCAGATCCCCATGCTTGCGGGAGTATAGATGGACAACGGCCCCTTCCTTCCCGTTATCGAATAGGAATGGATATCCGCCCCGCAGAAAATTGTCCAGATAGGACTGACGGCTATATTCGTCAAATAGGGGTAATCCCGTTTTGGTGGCCACATCCGCGGTTAATTTCCGGGTCAACGCCGAGGCCTCCTCGCGTTTACGGAGGATATAGGCAGGAGAACACAAATCTTTGGAACGTTTATTGATTTTACCGATATCGTTCACATGACCAACCAGTGTATAAACGGTCGCCGTCTCCCCAGGCTTAAGCTGAGTCGATAATCCGCTGAATCCGCATGGTACTTTGTTCACGGCATAAGGCGTGGCGTTCATCAAAGATTCCACCGAGCTCACAGCAAATCGATCAGGGTGGATCAAGGAAGTGTTTCCGCCAAAGATCAGCTCAAAGTCTACAAGGGGTTGGAGCAGCTTCCCATGCTGATTAAACGACAGATAGAAGTGACCGCTCGTAACTTCGCTGACTTCCGCCTCGTCGTGCGTACTGGAGCGAACTTTATAGAACGGGATCCCCTGATCCAAGTTCTCCACTTCCATCCAGCTCCGCAGTAGATTGCCGACCTCCTTGTACCCGCTATTCTCGACACCGTAAGGCAGAATCTCCGGCATGCCGTCCAGCAGTTCAAGCGATACAGTCCCGGCTCCGATATTCGTTACGCTGACCTCGCGAACAAGGGCGGCAAAATCCTCACCGGGCAGCTGAAAATACGACACCGAAGTGCGAAGTCCTTTACCGGCATGCTCCTCCTCAATGACCAGCTCATTCTGACGAATCAGCATCGTTCTCTTCGCTTTGGAATCCGGCTGAAAGGATTGGAACGGCTCATAAACGGGCGCTGTCCCCGCCATCTTGATAAACGTGCGGAAACCGGTAGTCGAAACATTCTTATACGAGATATTCGCAGGGGAAAATTCCATGATTGGCGAGTTCTTATCGCGTATGCCGAAGCTGCATATCCCCTGCCCCCGATTCACATAAAAGGTCCACATCGGAATCCCTTTCAGGCCTGCAATTCCGGGCAGAAAGCTGGAAAACGGTTTGGCAAGATCATACTGCTCGATAACAAAGGTATCCTTCTCAAAACGATAATTTGACATGTTAGATCCTCCTTTAATGGGTCATAATCGACTCAACTCTAGAGTCCGATTACTTTCGAAACCGGTTTCGAAAAATGGTAAAAATGATTCCTGCCTTATATTTCACCTAGGTGACCGGGTGGCAGGATTCCCGGATAATCAATTGAACTGGCAGCATAACCGACTTTACTGTTGCGTCTTGCTCTTCGATGGAAGAAAGAAGGAGCTCCGCCGCAACGGTGCCCAGTTGCTCCGTATCCTGGCGTATGGTCGTTAACGCAGGGGTGATGTAACGGGACATTTCAATATCATCAAAACCAATGATGGACACATCTCCCGGTACATGCAGGCCATGTTCCTGAACGGCACGTATCGCTCCAAGTGCGAGTAGATCACCTGCCGCATAAACAGCAGTCGGCCTCTCTCTAAGCCCCAGCAGCTTCTTCATGGCTTCGTATCCGCTCTCGGTGGAGAAAAAATCGCTGCCGGTTATGTACTCTCCCCTTAGATCCAGGTCAAGCTCCCGAAGGGCTTGCTCATAGCCTTGTTGGCGCTGTTCGCCTGCAAACGTATTCAATCCGCCCGATATATGGGCAATTCTGCGATGTCCGAGCGAATGCAAATATCGAAGTGCCTGCATGCTCCCTCCGATATTGTCGGAGTAAACCGAATGCACATGTTCCGGTGACGAATCCAGAATGACGCACGGAATGCCGCTATCCAGCAGCTCCTGGAAATCGGGATCCTCGCTGCTCGACAGAATGACGACCACACCGTCGACGCCTCGGATTTTGCAATGCTCCACATAACTGCTTCTTCGGCCGCCGACATCCTTGGAGATGAACATCAGATCATACCCTTTGGATACGGCAATTTTCTTAAAGCTTTCGATAACAGCTCCAAAATAGGGGTGACGAATCCCTGCTCCAGTGGCTTCTACAAAAAGAATACCAATGGTCCAGGATCGTTTCGTTGTAAGCGATCTGGCGTTTGCGTTTGGAAGATAGCCCATTTCCTTCGCGGTTGCCAGGATCTTGGCTCTCGTCTTCTCCCGGACATCCGGATAGTTGTTGAAGACTTTGGACACCGTCGTAGGCGAATAGCCTGTTTTCTTGGCAATATCATAAATCGTAGTCAACCTTGGAATCAGCTCCTGCACCTTCGCCGGCATATTCTAATTCAAATCTATCTGATATTAGATTCTACCTGTCCTGGCAGGCTCTCGTCAATGTTATTCCGCACGGACGGACTAGCAGGAGCCGAACCTTCGGTTATCCAAAAAACAAATCTTCTAGGACAAGCTGGCAGATGCGGTCTGCGGTTTTGCAGGACTTGCCGTTTCCTTATGGCGAATCATCAGAACGCAGATCAGCGCGAGCAGCATGCTGCCAGCGGCACAATAAAACAGAATCGAATATCCCATGCCATCAATGAGCTTGCCCAGCAGAGGCGGTGACGAGATCGCCGCCAGCGAGGATACCAAATAGTACATTCCTGTCCGCGTCCCAATGCTGTCCTCCGATCCGGTAGATACGATAAACGGATAGGAGTTAATATTGATGCAAGCCCAGAATAACCCGCCAACAGTCAGCAATACACGGAGCAACAGCATTGATTCAACCCATGGTACAAGCGCAAAGACAATCAACAGCCCGCTGACGCCGATCAGAATCATCCGTTTCTTGCCGAATTTACCGCCGAGCCATCCGCTTGGAATGGCGAACAGAACAAAGGCGAGTGAAAAAAACGTTAAGGAAAAGGAAGCCTGCGATTCCGTTAGCCCCATCTCGTTCTTCCCGTACAGAGTAAACAGCGTCTCAACTCCCTGATAAGCGACAAACCAGAAAAATATAGCCGCCAAGAGCAGCACCGTCGTCCGATTGAGCTGACTCTTAAAGGAAACTTTAGTTTTGGCTTCCGTCTGAGCCTGATAGCCTGGAGCGTCGCGCTTCTCCTGGATAAATGTTCTCAAAATGAACAACGACGCCAGCGTTATGCCGGCCGCTGCAATAAAAGGTAGGGAGCGATGAGCGCTATACAGTACCGAGCCCACGCCAAAAGCCAGTATAGACCCTATGCCGCCCATAAAGTTAATGATGCCGTTGGCCCTCGTGCGTCGTTTCTCCTCCGTAATATCCGGCATTAGTGAAACGGTAGGCGAACGATACAGGCTCATAGCCAGATTCATGAGGACCATGAACAGTATCAATGTTACCATTCCGGTGTGAAACGGAATGATTGCGGTAAACAGAGCGCCAAGCGGCATTCCGATGAGCAGGTAAGGCATTCTTCTGCCATACCGGGTATGAGTACGGTCGCTTCGACTTCCAATCCATGGCTGCAAGAACAAGGCAAAGTAATTGTCGATCGTCATAAAAAAACCGATCAGTGCGACACTGGATATGTAATCCTCCAGAAAATAGGGCACAAACGCATTGTAGAGCGCCCAGGTAATGCTAATGCTGAAAAAGCCAAAGCCCAGCAGCCATGTTTTTTTCACAAAGTCACGCTCCCTTGGTTTGTAGCAATCCCCCGAGTACATCCGGATAATCCGTAATAATGCCAGCCACGTCTGCATCGATCAAGGCTTTCATCTGTTCCTCGTCATTGACAGTCCACGGGTGATAGACAACACCATGCTGCTTCGCTTCCGCTACCCATTCCGGTAGAACTGCGCGATGGTATGCATGAAGCGCATCCGCTTTAGCCAATTTGGCATACTCCCACGGTTTGTATAACCCTTCTCCATACAGCAGGCCGGTACGGATTTCAGGATCAATATGTTTGCACTCCACCAGGGAATAATGATTGAAACTTGAGATGACGATTTGCTCTGATATTTTGTAGTGTCTTACGGTCTCGATCACGCGCTTTTCCAGCTCAGGATATTGAATCGACCCGTTCTTCAGCTCAATGTTCACGATCGTGCCACGGTTTTTCGTTAATTCCAGCAGTTCTTCCAGCAGCGGAATCCGTTCCCCTTGAAAAGCCGCTCCAAACCATGAGCCTGCGTCCAACTTGGCCAGTTCGTTGTATGTATAATCTTTGACTAGCCCCTCAGCCCCCGTGGTACGGGCAACACTCTCATCATGGATCAGAACCAGCCTTCCATCCTTCGTCATCTGAACATCGGTTTCAATCCCGGTAGCTCCCTGCTCCAAGCCTTTGGCAAAGGCAGCCATCGTATTCTCGGGGCATATAGCCGATGACCCGCGGTGTGCAAAATTAATCAATTGTGACATTTGTACTTCCTCCTGAGTGGTTAGAAATTGGTTTGTACTATAAATATAGCTCGCAATTGTTAGAGCTATGTTATCATTCCATTTTTCATATTCCACATCGTTTTACGAAACCCTGTCATGCAGACAATTAATTTTTTGAATGGTTTGACTGATTTGCATGTCAGGCATATAATTGTTTAGACAACTATTTTTGAAAACTTGAAATGAAAGGTGTGACTTGTTTCTTGAAAGTACCTAAACGCAACCCCTCCATCGGTTTTCATCTGGGTTACACCTACCGCCGCGCATCCCATTTGTTTGCTAACGCCTTGAAGCCCTATGATATCACCCCTGAGCAATGGCTGGTGCTGTACCACATCGGAGAGCACGAAGGGTTAAATCAAAAGGAAGTTGCCGCCAAAGCGGACAAGGACCAACCGACCACTACCCGCATTTTGGATCTGCTCGAGAAAAAAGGATACACCCGCAAATCCGTTTCGGTAAACGACCGAAGAGCTTTCCAGCTCTATTTGACGGATACAGGCAAACAATTGATCGAGAAAACCACAACGATCGAAAGTCAGTGCGGAAGCCAGTTAATCGAAGGCATTGACGATCATCAATTAGAGATGTTCTGGGACACACTCTCACGCATCAATACCAACATACACAACTTAGAGAATAACAGGAGTGATGTTTCACATGAATGAAATAAATTCGAAACAACGATTATGGACCAAAGAATTCATCACCTTGATGGTCAGCAACCTGTTTCTGTTCCTGACCCTGCAGATGATGCTGACCACGCTGCCCGCATACGCCAAAGAGGCGTTTATGGCAAGCCCGCTTCAGGTCAGCCTGATCACCAGCTTGTTCGCCTTCAGTGCGATCGCTTCCCGCTTCGTGTCAAGCAAAGCGCTGGAAAAAGGAAAACTGCGCCTGCTTCTGTACGTCGGGCTGTTGATATCGCTGGCAGCCACGCTCGGCTATTACTGGGCATCCGGCATCGCCTTTCTGCTGCTGATGCGCGTTTTGTTTGGCATCGGCTTTGGCATGACAAGCACCTCGTTTCCTACGATGGCTTCAGACGTCATTCCTATCAAACGACTGGGCGAGGGCATGGGGTATTTCGGATTATCCACTACCCTCGCCATGTCGATCGGCCCGATGATCGGCTTGACGCTCCTGCAAGACGGGGGTTTTACACCGCTTGTGGTCATCACCGTCATCATCAATGTACTTATCTTCCCACTCGCCTACGTTCTGACGTTAAAATCGGCAAAACGAAACACGGAGCGCCCCTCAGCAGTTAAACCTCGAGTGGAGGAACAACCGAAGGGCTCATTCAATAAAAAGCTGATTCTACCCAGCGTCCTTAATTTTTTGATGTCCATTACGTACGGCGGGCTGCTGAGCTTCATGGCGTTGTTCGGCACCGAGGCTCACCTCCGGAATCCCCAGTATTTCTTCTTGTTCAATGCCATTGCCATCATTCTGGTAAGGCCGTTCTCCGGCAGAATCTATGACCGCTATGGACACAAGGCGCTGGTTATACCCGCTGCTGTTCTGATGGTCACCGGTTTGTTGTTGCTGACCTTCGCCTCATCGACGGGAATTATGCTGTTATCGGCATTATGTTATGGCCTTGGCTTCGGTGCGATGCAGCCGTCCATCCAGACCTGGATGATCCAGGAGGTTCATCCGCTCCAGCGCGGCATGGCCAACGGCATGTTCTTCAACTCCCTGGATTTCGGTGTCGCTATCGGCTCTATCGCGCTCGGCTCCATCGCCAAATCCACTTCGTACACGATCATGTACCGATATTCAGCCATTGCGTTAGTGCTGTTGATCCTGATTTATATCGTCATGCAGGCAACCGGCAAATCGCGCACTAAAGCTACATCAAAGCTTGAGGATACCGAACCCACCGTTGCAGGATAACGGGGGTTCGAAAGCGAATCCAATTTTTTGGCATCTCTTTGATTTCATCCGAATATTTTGCATGCATCAAGCTCTGACCTACCGGATCGGACCCGGATGGATCATGCGGAGCCGTTTACTCGATTATACGAGTGGACCTTCGTTCCCTATGCTCCCGATCCGTACCCGAATATGAGAGAAAGGTCTTGTCCATTATTTATGGACAAGACCTTTCTTTTTCAAGCCCTGCGGTTTCTTGAAATCCACTCGGTATGAATTCCCTCCGGTATCGTCTTCCTTCGCCTCCGGCTTCACGGCGAATAATGTAAGCAGGCCACCTACAGCCGCGACGGCTGCCAACGTGCCGAACAGCACCCAATGATTCGCCCCGAGCAGCAGTGAAACAACTGGCGGACCGAGCGATACGCCGATAAAACGCATACTGCTATATAGGGAGGTAATGGTACCGCGCTGCTCCTTCTCAACACCTTCCGTCAGCAGCGTGTCCATGCATGGCAGTACCATCCCGATCCCGATGCCACCAAGCGTCATCATGCCGACTACAAAATAGATCTGTGCACTAAATCCGGTTACGATCAAGGAAGCCGTCAAAATGGCCATGCCCGCGAAACCGGTCCACTTCTTAGCCGCTTTATTTTTGCCCGTAAATTTACCGGCTAAGTAAGATGAAAGACATAACAAAGCTAGCGGAATCGCAAGCACCAGCCCTTTCACCACACCGTGTAAATGGTAAGTGCTTTCGAGCGTTTCCGACAAATAGAAAAGAACGCCGAACACGCCAAACATCGCGATGCCGCCGATGGCAAATATCGCATACAGCCATCTTCCCTTCTCGTGCAAAACCTGCTTGGTTGTTTTTAAAAACTCGCGAATGGATTGTTTGTCGTTGTCGTTCGACTTCGGTGTCTTCACAAGAAAAATGACAAGCACGATAGAGATCAAGCATAGAATCGGAATAGCTATAAAGGGCAAGAACCAAATAAAACTTCCGAGCAGGGCACCCAGTATCGGGCTAATTACCTTGCCAAACGTATTGGAGGTTTCGATAATACCCAAACTCTTACTAACCTCTTCTTCCTCTTTAAACATGTCACCGACAAGCGGAATGACAATGGGGAATGCCCCGGCAGCACCAATTCCCTGCAGAAACCGACCCGCCAAAATAACGTAATATGCCGCTGTCCCGCTCAGCATCCAAGCTGCTACAGCCGAGACTGCTCCGCCTAACGCCGCAATAATTAAGCTTGGGATGATGATTTTCTTTCGTCCATAACGATCCGATAAATAACCGGCAATCGGAATCAGTAAGATGGCTACAACAGCATATACCGTTATAAGCATACTGACTTTGAAGGAACTGATCCCCAGAGCTTTTGAAATCGACGGCAAAATGGGAATCAGCATGGAATTTCCCAACGTCATGATAAGTGGTATGGATGCAAGGGCAACCAGATCCCATTTTTTGTTTTCCATGAGAGAAAGACCACCTTTGCGTTATCTGTCATCCATATTGTAGGTTCTTTTACCCGGAATATGCATGATTGCAAGGTGGCCGTTTTTTCCCATATGCAATTTTTCCTTATTTATACTTTAAAGCCGGACATCAACTGCCGCAGCTTGCTGGACATTACGTTCAAATCCTCAACGGAATTTGTAATTTCCTCCATAGAGGCCAGCTGCTCTTCCGTGGCTGCACTGACGCTTTGGGTTCCACCTGCCGTTGTCTCCGTGACCTCCTGAATTCTGCGGATGGCATGAACAAGCTCTCCTGCTCCGGAGTCCATCTGTTCAGTTGCAACAGTGACACTCTGAATTTGTTCGTTCAATTCGCCGACGGATTGCTCAATATCCTTAAAGGCTCTCTCAGCTCCTTGTGCCACGTTCATTCCCTCGGTCACTTCGCGGGTGCCCTGCTCCATGACGCCGGCCAATTCAACAATATCCTGCTGAAGCTCATGGACGAATTGTCTGATTTCGACGGAAGAGTTTGAGGCCTGATCAGCCAATTTTCGGACCTCAGCCGCTACAACCGCAAAACCTCTGCCATGCTCACCTGCCCGAGCGGCCTCAATGGAGGCATTCAAGGCAAGTAGTGATGTCTGCTCTGCAATTTCGATTATGATCTGTCCCATCGCTCCAATGTTGGAGGCCTTTTCGCCGAGCGCCCGCACCGATTGCGCAGATTGATCCACACTGGTGCGTATGCCTTCCATCTGAGCCAGCGTATGTATAAGTGCCTGTTCCCCTTCAGCCGCAAGTTGGTTCGTCGTTGCTGCCAATCCGGAGACGTCTTGGGCGGCATGCGCGATATGTTTCATGCCTTCCGCCATGTCCGTTACCGTAGCTGTCGTTTCCTCCGTATCCTGAAGCTGGTTTTCTACCCCGGCCGCCAGCTCTTCCATAATCCCAGAGGTTTGCTGAGAAGCTTGACGGATTTCCTCGGTCGTGGAGTGCAGCGTCGAAGCTGCGACACCAACTTTGCCAGCCGTATCCTGCACCTGTACGACAAGCACCCTGAATCCATCAACCAGTTTATTGTAGGCGTCGGCTACCGCCCTGATCTCATCTTTCGTAGTAATCTGTAATCGGGTAACCAGATCACCACCGCCCTCGGCAATCTTCAAAAGTTGTTCGCTCATCTGATTCAAAGGACGAATCGAGCGAATAAGAAGATATCCCTGTATCGCAAAATAAGCGATACCTGCTATACCGATCAACATGATCACCATGTTCTGAAATCTGCTGCTGTCCGCAATCTGGTCAGCCTGCTTAGCCAAGGCTTCATTTTTATGCACCGTAAATTGGGCGATAAGCGTACTGAAGGAATTACGCACTTCCCGTTCCTTGCTAAACGCAGCCTCATATACCCGGAACGGCACAGCCTTGTAAAAACCGGTATCGTACCCCAATTTGCTCAATACCTCGTTAACGGCTTCAGAATAAATGACATATCCGGTTTCAATCTCGTTAAACACCTTAAGGTCTTCCTCAGCCGTCATCAAGCCTTTGGTTTCAGCCATAAGTTTGGCAACGGACTCCTGTTTCGCTTTCAATGAATCTGCAAAGGTCGAATCTCCGGTCAATAGGTAGCCCCGCTCATCATTAGAGACACCAGTCAATAGGGTCTCCAATTGCGTCAGGTTATAAATGACCTTCTGATCCACTTCAATAATTTCGCTGAACCTCTTCTCCGTCATGTTCGAAGTGATGAACGCGATGATTACGATAACCACCGTAACCGTTGCAAGAATCGTAGACGAAAGAATTAATTTTGTTTTTATCTTCATCCGCAAGCACCCGACCTTTGATATAAGTAATAGACCCCCAATCCTTTTTTCGTCAAATTTGTGTCCAAAATGAATAGACTCGGCGGTCGAGAAAACACTTTTCCCGAAAATAATTGAAAAAAATTATTAATCACCGGTCAAATCATCATAAATATTGGATAACTCCCTCCTTATGGTATAAAGCATACTCCCTATCTCACCCTAAATAGGTTTCCGTTTTTTTCCTTTTCCATGAAACATGTTTGGATTTCATATAACAATCATGAAAAAAAAGGCCTGCCTAAGCCGTGGCTCAGACAGACCTTTATTCATTTAATATTCATCCGGGATAAAGTGGCTTTTTTCCCCGATATGATACACATGAAGTTTGTGCATGGCACGCGTACATGCGGTGTAGAACAGCTTGCGGTCGCTTTCGCGATGGTACACATCCTCAGAGCCGTTGTATATGATCACCGCGTCGAATTCCACGCCCTTGGCCAAATAGGCAGGAACGACAAGCGTTCCTTTCTCAAAAGCCGGAGTGGTTTTGGCAATTAATCGTGTTTGTATATCTGCTGACAACTGCTCGTGTACGCGTCTACTCTCCTCTTCTGTCCGGCAGATCACCGCGACGTACTGGAATCCCTGTTCATGAAGTTCACGGATATCAGAGACAATCGCTGCATGCAGGTGTTCTTCATCGTTCACCGCAACCACACGCGGAGCTTCGCCGCTTCGATTAAATGGAACGATCCGCTCCCCGCCCGGTATCATCTGCCGCGTGAAATCAACGATTTCATACGTGGACCGGTAGCTTTGCGTCAGATTGATAACCTCCGTATCCTCCTTGCCGTACAGACTTACCAGATTTTCGAGATTGCCGAGTGCCTCTCCATGTGCATAAATCGCTTGATTAAGGTCTCCCAGCACCGTCATTTTCGCTCGTGGGAACAATCGCTTCAGGAATTCCAGCTGGAATCCGGAATAGTCCTGTACTTCATCAACAATGACGTGTCGAATCGACGTGTTCGTGCGGAAACCTTGAAGCAGCTCCTTCAGATAGAGGAACGGAGTCGCATCCTCATACAACAGCGATTTGTTGTCCAGTGACGCAACGGTAAGATTGCAGATTTCTTCCCAATAATCCGGGAGCATCTCCAAATTTCCGGCCGCCCGGCGAAATAACGATTCATCCGTATATAGTTTTCGATACATGCCCTTCACATCCACATAACGGAACCGCTTGATCCAGCGTCTGACCGGCTTGAGCCGATTGCTGATGACCATTTTGGCAAGGACGTCCCTTTCCTTATCGAAATCGTCAAACGTGTCTGCCTTCCGGTTTTGCTTACGTCTCATCGTTTGAAAGGCCCGTTGGTAATCCTCCGTATCCAGCAGCTGGATTTGCTCCTCCACCCACGGGGCGTCTTTTTCGCTCTGAGCAAACTCCGACAGGCGTTTCAGCATCCACTCTTTCATGAGGTCGATACGGCCAGCAAGCTTAACCGCCGCATCATAACCATAGAACTGCGCGGACATTTCGTCGGAGCTAACGATAACCTTACCTTGGAATACGACCGGCTTAAAGAGCATCCCGTCCTGTTCCAGCAGCTCCTTATATCGTCTGATGGTGTCCAGATAAGCACCCGAGGATTTATAGGATATACTCTGAAGCCGTGCCCGATAACGCGGCGAATCGTCCGCATTCAGCAGGGTTTCCGTCTGCGTGAACACGTCTTCGAGCTCAAACTCTTTGCCGAGCCGATGCTCCAGATAGGACTGAAAGGTCGTCTGCTGCATATTGTCCTCGCCAAGCTCCGGAAGCACCGTGGATACATAACTGTTGAACAGCGGGTTCGGTGAGAACAGAATCATCTGATCGGCCCGAAGCGTCTCCCGGTACTTATACAACAGATAGGCCACTCGCTGCAGTGCCGCTGAGGTTTTGCCGCTGCCAGCAGCCCCCTGAACGATCAGCATGCGGGTTTTGTCGTTTCGGATGACGGCATTCTGTTCCTTTTGAATTGTAGCTACGATGCTCTTCATCCGATCATCCGCGCTATGGCTGAGCACCTGCTGGAGCAGCTCATCCCCGATCGTTACACCGGTATCAAACAATACCTTGATCTCGCCGTCATGGATGACGAATTGGCGCTTAAGCAGCATTTCGCCTTTGACCGTACCCGAAGGCGTTTCATATTGGGTCGGACCGGGTGCCCCGTCATAATACAAGCTTGATATCGGAGCCCGCCAGTCGTAAACCAGAAACGTCTCCATATGTTCATCCAAAAAAGATCCTGTCCCCAAATAAATGGTTTCCGTCTCCGTGGTTCCATCCTCTTGAAAATCAATGCGTCCAAAGTAAGGGGATTCCACAAGTTTTCTATACTTTTTAAGCAGCTTGCTGGATTGCAGATGAGCATGCTCACGTTCCGCGAGCACCTGCGACTGCTGTCTCAGGTTGGTGGACGTTTCACCCAAATCGTCCGGGTTGCTGAAGTTGACCGTTACTTCGTCCCAAAAGTCTTTCCGCATATCAATAACGACTTCACGGATATCTCCAACGCTCGCTTCCAGCTGAGATATTTTATTACCGATTTTCGTTGTCACTTCCGTTACCCGTGCCTGTTCTTCTTTCCAATCCTGTTCGCTGATAGCCATTTGTTCATCCCCCTAATATACTGGTTGACAGCGCAAGTTGCCTGTGTTATAATACAATTGTGATATTCTAACCACGAATCCTAATTTTAATGACAAATCATTGCTAATTATAACAATGAGCCCCGTATAATTCAACATCGAATTTCAGAACCGACCCACCGGGCGGTTTTTTTTGCGTTTATATACAATACCATTCCCAAAGCTCACTGCCAAGAGAAATCATCATAAATCTGGTGCATGAAAACAGCCGATCAAATATGGCATCTTGATCGGCACCCTCATGGTGAACTTCACTTATTTACGCAGCCACGAGAACAAGACTTCATCCTGCTCTTTATCATCCGTAACGCGGCTGATATGATCCGCCACACGGTTCAGCCGGTCAAGCTGATATCCGTAATCATACATGGAGGCAGCCACCACTGACAGCCGAAGCCCCCCGGCATTGGCGCCTGGCCCGCACATCACCTGCTCCATAAACGCTTCATTGTTCTCCGCCATGGTCTCAGCTTCGTCCTCATTCGGTTTCAGTTTATCTTCGAATTTCCACAAGATATGCTCATGGTACTTCATTAACCGCTCTAGATTATGATCAAACTTCTCGTCGATTTCTTCGGATCGTTCCGCCTGAAAATAGTGGTTCTCCACCGCATCCAGCACTTCATACCCCTTACGAAGGGATTGGAGCAATTGCTTATACACCACTAGCTGCCTTGCTTGACTGTACTTGGCCCGCTTTAGCTTCCTCTGCTCTTCCTCAAACAAATTGTATTTGTCGGACAACGATTTGATCGCCGATTCCAGCTCCTTCTTCTCCGCACGATACACCGAATCCTTCATTTCATGAGAGATGGCCGTGCGCAGCAGAAGTGACATTTTGCCAAATACAATATGAATCCGCGTGATGTACTGTTCCTTGGGTTTCGGGGGAAACACAAGAATATTGATAAGAAATGCAGATATGATACCGATAATCGTCAGAATAAAGCGATTGAGTGCAAAATCCCATTGACCTGAAGCTTCCATCACAGATATTACCGTGACGAGCGTAAGTCCGATGGTCTCACCCATATTCAGCTTCATACAAATCATAATCACTAAAACACACACCAAACCGACGGAAATAGGCTGATTCGATAAAAAGTATCCTCCGAGCATCGCCAGAATCGCACCGAGCGTACTGGTCTGCAGCTGGTCCAGGAAATATCTCCACGACCTATATATGGATGGCTGCATCGCAAAAATCGCGGCTATGGCGGCAACAACAGGGGATTTAAAGTCAAAGAGCATGGCTAAATAAAGAGCCAGCGTCACGGCTAAGCCGGTTTTGAACATTCTTGCTCCAAACGCCACAGACAGCCCTCCTTACCGAACCCAATTTCACATCTATGGATACACACCATGATACATACTCCTCCGTTTGAACCGCTATTACATGAATTACCCTTGCGCTTCCAATGTTATGCAGTTTCTGATCCAATCCTATCTTCCGGGTTGGCCCGCTTCCCCATCCTCTTCTCGTAAGATCGGACCAGAAAGCCAAGCCAAGCGCAAGCAGCCAAATATCCGCCAAGAATATCGCTTGGATAATGGACCCCAAGATAGACTCTGCTTAGTCCGATGCCCAGAATCATGACGACGGAGATGGATATTAAAGTCCCTCTCCCCGCCCTGCTGTCGATATGTCTCCACAGCAAGTAAGCCAACACGCTGTAGAACGAGAAGGCAGCCATGGAATGTCCGCTGGGATAACTATATCCCGTAATTTCAATTAAGCGGTGGATGTCAGGCCTTGCCCGTTGAAAGACCCATTTTAATAATACATTCAGAATAGATGAACCGAAGACGACCACAATAAGGAGAAGGATCTCCGCGCGGTGCCCCAGTACCCAATATAGCACGGCGATTACAATCAGACATAACATAATCACCGGTCCGATAGAACCTATAAACGACAGCCCGATGGCGATATCCGTGATAAGCGGCTGCTCCCAGGCTTGTACCGTTGTTATGATCGCCATGTCAAACGTTTCCAGGCCTTGCCGCTTTACCAAAGCTGCCAGCGTGACAAATCCTATGAGGCTGATCATCGATATGAGAAAAATCCAACGTTGCCTTCCTGAAGTCGGGTGTAGCTTCTGTCCGCTCAACTCTCTTTTCTCCTTTGCCTTTGTTTCGAACCCGTGTCAATTGGTGAAAACAAGATAATATCATTTTCCCGAGATAAAGGAAAGTACATTTGGGATATACATGAAATATCCCGTAGTCTATGTCAAAATCGCAATGATTACTCTTTCAAGGAAATTTTTACCGCAAAGGAGCATGTCCACATGAAGATTCTCGTTGTCGGTGCCAACGGCCAAATCGGCAAACAGCTTACACATCTGTTGCAAGACCATGAAAGATATACCGTGAGAGCAATGGTACGAAAAGAGGAACAGGCCGCCCCATATCAAGCCGCCGGAATAGAGTGTGTTCTTGCGAACCTGGAAGGATCGGTCGAGGAGCTTGCTGATGCGGCGAAGAATTGCCAGGCGGTGGTATTCGCTGCCGGCTCAGGCGGAGCTACCGGATACGACAAAACCCTGTTAATCGATCTGGACGGAGCCGCAAAAATGATCGAAGCCGCCGAGCAGGCATCTGTTTCGCGTTTTGTGATGGTAAGTGCGCTTCAAGCCCATCATCGGGAATTTTGGAATGAGGAGATCAAACCGTATTATGCCGCCAAGCATTACGCGGATCGCATGCTTCGTCAGAGCAGCCTCACGTACACCATCATTCGTCCAGGAGGACTTACAAATAGACCCGGTACCGGTCGTATTACCGCTGCGGAGGATATCCAGGGCGGATCAATTCCGCGCGAGGATGTAGCACGAACGATTCTGTTATCCTTGGATGAAGAAAATACCTTCCGTCGTTCCTTCGATCTGATTTCAGGAGATACTCCTATATCCGAAGCTTTATCCTCTATTTAAAGAGAATGCCTTTGCCAAAAAAAAATCGCCCCTTAGTATAAGCGGTACGGTTGTATCCGCTCATACTTCAGGGGCGATCTTTCAGTTCTGGTTGAATAATATAACCAGCTCACAATAAAAGCAGTCCATGCCAACGCAGCGCATAGATCGTGAATTGCTTCGTCAAATTAGCTTTTGTTTTGTTATCTTACGCGCCTGTCTTCTGCAGCATTTGATTCCGCAATATATCTTTTACCGCATCCACAGCTTCTTCCACCCGGTCCACCGCCACAACGATAGGCGTGCCTCCCTCATATTGACTGAAAGAGTGATTATACTTGGGATCATAATAATGCTCGAGCAGCAGCTGTATTCCCTGAGCAAATCGACCCTCTTCCAACGACTTGCCGATTTCCGCAGCGATCGGTGTGTGGATCCTGCTTTTGATTAACTGGAAGGCTGCTAAATATTGCTCTTTAAAAGCAGCAGGGTTGTAATCCTCCAGAATCTGACGAACACGCTCGGCCATCGGCAGTTCTAACACGATGGCTACCCCAGACTCCTTCTTCTTCATGAGGAAATCGGGAACGGCAATTTTGCCGATCCGTTTGCTCTCCGCCTCAAACAACAAATACGGCGCAGATTCCAGTTGCTTCAGCCGCTCAACCAATCCCGAATCAAACGTCTTCTGATTATTCGCCTGGAGACCGATATGTCCAAAGATCGAGCCGCGATGTCCTGCCAGCCCTTCCAGGTCCACGACCGGGTAGCCTTCCTGCTGGAGCTGTCTAAGCACTGCGGTCTTGCCTGTGCCTGTCAATCCATGAAGGACAAATGCTTCTGCGTCCAGACTCTTATGCTCCAGCGTATCCAGCACATACTTCCGGTAAGCCTTAATCCCGCCCGTAATTCGGTTGACATGGATATCCATTAAAGAGAGAACGGTTGCGGCGGTCCGGCTGCGCATGCCGCCCCGCCAGCAATAGACCGCCTTATCCCCTTCGATCTCCTTGAATTGCTTCACAAAGCTCGGGAGCTTGGCCGACATTATGGCAAGTCCACGCTCTTTAGCCGCATCCACGCTCACCTGTTTATAAATCGTCCCGATCTCCGCCCGTTCTTCATCATTGAAGACCGGAATGTTCAGACTTCCCGGAATGGTGGAATCCCTGTACTCCGAAGGGGAACGGACATCAATCAAAGTAATCTTCTTCTTGCTTTGCAGTTCCATTAATTCTTTTACGGTGATGTCTTGAAACATGTCTGTTCGCTCCTTTATTGATACAAAACCCGATTCCCTTTATAACTCAACGACAATGCGATTCGGATGGTTATCCACGACCTCACCGATTCTTCCTGCTTCCAGACCTGCATGGCGAAGCTCTGACAGAAGCTGATCGGCCTGCGAGCCATCAACCGCAATAAGGAGTCCTCCTGAAGTAACGGCATCGCACAATATCCACTTATCAATCTGGTCCATGCTGTCCGGGAAATCCACGTCATCCTTCACGTGATCATAGTTGTTTTTTGTACCGCCTGGAATAACACCACCATCGGCCATCTCTCGAACCCGCTCCAGAATGGGAACGGAAGATTTAGAAATTCGGATCCCCGTGCCACTTCCTTTCGCCATTTCAAGCGCATGGCCAAGGAGACCGAAACCAGTCACATCCGTGCACGCATGCACCTCATAAGGTTCCATGAGCTCGGCTGCCGTTTTGTTCAATGCCGCCATCACGGCGGTAACTCGGCGAATCTCCTCATCGCTTAACAGATCTTTCTTGATGGAACTCGTCAGGATACCCACGCCGATTGGCTTGGTCAAAATCAATGCATCGCCTGGCTTAGCACCGGCATTGGTTCTTACTCTGTCCGGATGGACAGTACCTGTAACGGCAAGGCCAAATTTTGGTTCTTTATCATCGATGGAGTGCCCTCCAACCAGGGTTACCCCCGCTTCCTTCAATTTATCCCCCGCACCTCTCAAAATATCCGTCAATACCTGCTTGTCCAGCGTTGAGATCGGAAATGCCACGATATTCAAGGCAGTCAACGGCTTGCCTCCCATGGCATAAATATCGCTGATGGCATTTGCTGCAGCCACTTGTCCAAAATCATAGGGATCATCCACAATCGGCGTAAAGAAATCGACGGTCTGAACCATAGCCAACTCATCCGTGAGGCGGTATACGCCAGCATCATCACTTGTATCCAAACCAACCAATAAATTGGGATTCGGCTCGGCTTGCGGGAGCTTGCGAATGACCTGTGCCAGGTCCGCTGGTCCGATCTTGCATCCGCATCCTCCTTTAGAGGAATACGAGGTTAATTTTATTTTCTCCGATTGACTCATCACGGGTCTTCCCTTCGTCTTAAGAGTTAATTTTAACAAAACACATGCAACAACCCCGGCGTGGATGCATAAAAAACGTCTCATCTACCCCGGGGATAATCTGATATTTGTCCGTTTACTAACACTTGTGATCACACACAATATCTATATTATAAGAAATCGGCTGCTCCAAGTCTAATGGTCTTCCTATTTCTTGCAATTACCGGGAATATCTTTCTTCTGTCTGTCCACAATGTGATATACTAATTGATTGGATATGTAAATCATTTCACAACACATCGGGGGAGTATAGATCATGAATCACTCAAGCGACGGCAGAATGGCCTTTGATCATTCGGATCGCAGAAGAACCATCTGGTTCATCACCATCTTCATCATCATTGCAGCAACAGGGCTAACCTACGTAAAATGGTGGCCTTATTACGATAAAGCGCTCAAAGCTATTATGGAGCACAGCATTGGCTCTTCCATATTAGGTCTGGACCCGGGCAATGCCGTGCCTTCTTGGCAAGCAGCCTGGGAATATGCGGTCACGTATTTTAAAGCAGTTTGGAAAGCGGCGGTGCTCGGTATCCTGCTCGGGACCTTGATCCAGTCGCTGCTGCCCTCCCAGTGGCTGCTCCGCGTACTTGGCAAAACCACCTTCGGCAGCACGGCGATTGGAGGAATCGCCTCCATTCCGGGCATGATGTGTTCCTGCTGCGCAGCACCGATCGCGATCGGTCTGCGTAAGAAAAAGGTGTCCGTAGGCTCCGCCCTCGCGTTCTGGATCGGTAACCCGACCATCAATCCGGCGACACTCGTGTTTATGACGTTTGTTTTGTCATGGAAATTCACCGCGCTGCGTTTGATCTTCGGCATCATTCTGACCTTTGGCGTCAGTTATCTGGCTAACCGCTTTGCCAAAGAGGCGAATCCAGTAGAGATTGACGCGCCAGAGAGCACTGAACAACTCGATGAACGTCCACTGTGGAAACGCTGGTTCGCCAGCATCGGTCATATGATTATTCGGGTGGTACCGGCTTATTTTATCGCTGTGCTTCTCCTTGGCGCCCTGCAAGTGTGGATGTTCCCTCATTTGGGAGCTGCTGCTGGAAACACGCTGCTGGCCGTCATTTTCTTCTCCGTGATGGGAATGCTGTTTGTCATTCCAACCGCAGCGGAAATCCCGATCATTCAGGCCTTTATGGCCGCGGGCCTCGGAGCGGGCCCGGCCGCAGCGCTGCTTCTGACCCTGCCGGCCATCAGTCTTCCATCTCTTCTCATGGTGAGACGCTCATTTCCGAGGAACGTCATGTGGTTTGTTGTTGCTGCCGTGGTCCTGCTTGGAATTATATGCGGTATAGCGGGAATGCTGATCCTGTAGGCCCAGCTCCAACTTTTTCGATTATCTTTTCAATTTTTATTTTTTCTTAAGGTAAACCCTTGGCTTATCTGGTAAAGTGATTAAAGAATGAACCAACTCATTATTACATGCAGTCGAAGGGAGTCAATCATTAAATGAAAGATAACGATTTGCAGCCAAACCATCCGGGGCAACCCGAGGATGAACAAGGACAAGCCCAAGAGAAAGAGAATAACCAACAAGATCCGGGCAGCTTGTCTAATGAAGAAGAAAGAATAGATTCAACCCATCCTGAGTCGATCGAGCTTCACAAGGATGAGAACGAACAGCCTGCACTCATGCATCCAACAGGGGATCAACCGCTTAACGATGAACAGTCCCCTGCAGGTGGCGGCGGCAACGGAAGCAAAGGTTGGATGATCGCTTCGCTGGTATTGGCGGCAGCGTTAATCGTCGTCCTGATTGTCCCTCCGTTTGCCAAGGGATCCGGCAATGAAGCTATAGCTAAAGTCAATGACGTTAACATTACCAAGGATAATCTATACAACGAGCTTGTCAGCGCAGGCGGCAAACAAACACTCAATTCCATGATCACAGAGGAATTGATTCAGCAGGAGTTGAAGAAGAAATCCATTACGGTGACCGATGCTGACGTCAATAAAGAAGTGGATACCTTGAAGGGAAGTTTCCCGTCCGAGGATCAATTCAATAGTGCTCTTCAGCAAAGCGGCATGACGCTCGATGACCTGAAAGAGCAAACCAAAACCCAGGTCGAGCTCAAAAAACTGATGGCCGACAAAATCAAAGTCACCGATGAAGAAATTAAAGAAATTTACGACCAAAACAAAGAAAGCTTCGCTACGCCTGAGCAAGTTCGCGCATCCCACATCCTGGTCGAGACCAAGGAAGAAGCCGAAGCCATCGAGAAGCAGCTGAAGGAAGGCGCCGACTTTGCAGCGATTGCCAAAGAGAAGAACCAAGATGCTACGAAAGAAACCGGCGGCGACCTGAACTTCTTCGGACGCGGCCAGATGGACCCTGCATTTGAAGAAGCAGCGTTCAAATTGAAGAAGGGCGAAATCAGCGACCCGGTGAAGAGCTCCTTCGGTTACCACATCATCAAGGTTACCGATCGTAAAGCAGCCACGAACCCTACCCTTGAAGATAAGAAGGAAGAGATCCGCAGTCAGCTTGAGAACCAGAAGGTTTATTCCGAATCCCCAGCCTATATTCAAGAGCTGAAGGATAAAGCAACCATCACCAATACGCTGGAAGAAACTCCGGCTGAAACGCCAGCAGATCCTGCAAAGGAAACACCGGAAGCACCTGCTGCACCATAAATATTAGTCCAAGCCCCTACCCTTGAGGTATGGGCTTTTTTTAATGCGAAATAAAAAGTTCTTTAAACCCCAGGGAAAACATGTTAGAATGTAAGCGTTATCAAATGTTGATCTTGGAAAAGGGGGAAGCAGAATGATGAAGCACGTATCGGAATCCCGCAACATGTATGAGGACTTCGTGGTGGAGACAGACATTCTGTTCTTTAAAACCGGATCGCACGGTTTGGTCAGCTTTCACGGCAGAAACTATAACATTAAAAAGAGAATGACTGCCGAAAAAATCGCATCCCTGCTCTCCGGTAAACAGTTCTATCATGTCGGCGGAAACTGCTACGTTAACGTAGACAAAATCACGACGGTGGAACAAGGCATCGTTTACTTTGGGGAGAAGGCACCTTCTGCCAAACATCTTCGGATTCCGAGATGGAAGCAAGAGGCACTCAAGCGCCTTGTCGCTGAAGTAAAACAGCCTGTTTGAGAGCAGCGCTCTCTTCAGAATCAGGCGTCAAACACAGAAGATCCCGTATCCGTTAACCGGAAGCGGGATCTTTTGGTTTACAGGGTTAAAGCTTCAGTTTTTTAGCATTGAGTATGTACAGATGCTTCAGCGGCATTGCACCGTTTCTGTACTTCCGGGCACCGGATTCAAACAGAACGTACAGATCATTACCCCTCATGGCAATATTCTCGGACATCGGAGGCATCGTCAGCGGCGTAGCCGCAGCCTTTCCCTTTGCTCCACGAGTATATATGAGCAATTTGCTTGCATTATTGCGGCCGCAGGATTGGCTGTACACAACGCGTGATTTCGTCACCACCGCCCCTTGTATACGGTCAGGTGTACTCCATATATAGGTCGCCTTCCGATTCGACGGGAAACCGTCGCTGGACGTCAATGGATAACCTCGCAGTTTGCCCTTAGGTCCCGGCGCACACTGTTTGCCTCCTTGATCCTCACCATCCATATATTCGCCAATCCATAGAATGCCGTCTGAATACGTGGCATAGGATGCTTTATGGCCGAGCGCATATGGAGTCATGACAATATTGCTGTAATCTTTCTTGCTGCTAATTGTACTCAGCGGAATTTTGTACACATTTTTGCCGGACGCTACCCACAGATGATTTTTGCTAACCGCAAGCCCTCCGACATGCCCGGTATGCTTTTTGCTGCCGCTCTCATACAAATAGAGTGTTTTGATACGTTTGCTGGTTTTACTGCTTGTAATCGAGATGCTGCTGGCTTGATTGCTGTCCTTATTGCCCCAATAATGCGAGATAATAATCCAGTTCTTGCTCGGAACGAGAGTCAGTCCTTGAGGAATCCACTCCTTGGTCCCGGAGTAACCAGGAATGGGAGCGCCCTTTTTGCTGATATCGAAAAACTTTTTGTACTTCGAGCTGGCTGCTTCGACCTCTCCGGGATGAACAAGCCAGCTTAAGCTGAAGATCAGCACTAAGCTAAGCAGGAGAAATGCATAACGTTTGGCTCCCTGTCGTTTACTCACAATCAATACACCTCTCTTCCATCGTCATAATCTATAACGGTATGATTTTCACCTTGCTTACCTACTTAAATGTATGTATTCTGGTCTGGTTGTACCTGATGATCGATAGGGATGCAATGGTATGATCCTACCCCTAACTTGCCCCATATTATGGTAATATCAAATTAAAGGCTTATGAACATAGAGAGGATGATTGCGCATCAGTCCCTATTTTGATCCGAAATATCCGAAAGTTTTTACTGCTTTCTCCATTGAACATTGGATAGCCATTATGGTATTTATCGCCCTTGGCTCGCTGTTGTACCTGTTCAGGACTACAATCGCCTCCAAGCCTTCTTTGCAAAAGACCGTGAGATGGGGGCTGCTTGCTGCACTTTCGTTACCCGAAGCCTCCCTTCATATCTGGTATGCGTCAACGGGAATATGGGACCCTGCCACTTCGCTTCCATTGGAATTGTGCAGCTTGACCCTGTTTCTCTCCATCGCCATCCTGCTTACGGATGAACGCCGTCTATATCCGTTAGTTTACTTTGCCGGAATTGGAGGGGCCTTGCAAGCTATATTAACCCCCAATCTGGGTTACCCTTTTCCCCACTTCCGGTTCTTTCATTTCTTCGTTGTCCATATCGCGATCATATTGACGGCGTTGTACATGACATGGGTTCGAGGATACCGTCCAACCTGGAAATCCATTGCCTGGACGATGGTCTTCCTGAACGTATCCGCAGTCGTTGTCGGTCTGGTCAACCTCGCTGTCGGCTCGAATTATATGTTCCTGATGCACAAGCCGGACACGGCTTCGCTGCTAGACCTGCTGGGACCGCATCCCGTATACATCCTCGTTGAGGAGCTCATCGCACTCGCGCTGTTTATCCTTATGTATGCCGCCTTTTTTGTCATTCCGGATCGCTTGAAACGCAGTCGCCGCCGTAAACAAGAACAAACACCTTTTTCTTCGGCTGGCAGTTGAAGAAGGAGTCCTATAAATATAAAGCGTATGGATTGTAAACGCCCTGTGTATTCGGGTGCGGCAATCCATACGCTTTTTTTCAGGGAAAAGCCTAGACTAATCCTTAATCCTTAAGATACAGCCTGGAGGTTGCTTCCCAAATTTCGCCCGGAGCCAAACCGAACAAGCCGATATCGTCAGCCGGCAAGTCCACGTTCGGTGCATTCACCAGGTTGATCTGTGGCTCGGGACAGAAGAACTTCCGGGATGCCTTGTTGTTCCATACCATCCACTGCTTATACGAATTGCCGACATCATAAACGAACGTTTTACCAAGCTTGGTATCCGTCAATTCCATGCGGTTTCTGCCATTTTGCGGAACGGCCGTGTAATGGTTGTCCATCGAATCGAAATAAGGATTTACGCCGCTTGTCCGAAGCAGTTCTTCTTCTGGCGTCAGAGTCTGGAACTTGCCAGTCGGCAGCATCCGCTCACTCATTTCCCACCGCTCGCCCATGGTAATTCTCACGACGCAGTCATCCGCCGTGCTCCCGGGTGCAAACGGAGCGTTGATCGCCGTGTGGAAGGCTAGCAGGCACGGCATGCTGCCGGTACCCAGATTACGGATAAACACATGCTGGGCCAATCCATCCTGATTCAGTGTATAGCGAAGCCGGAAGGTGAACTGGTGCGGAAGCATGGCATACACGGGATGATTCTCATCAATGGTGACCGAAACTACCACGTAGCTTTCAGCCTCGCTGCTGCCATACTCCTCCACACTCCAGGGAATCGTATGTAAAAAGCCATGGAGGTGGTTGCCCGTCTCTTCTTCATTGATTGGGAACTGATAGGTTTGTCCATTCCATGGAAACCGGCCGTCCTCATAACGATTAGGCGGAAAGAGAACAGGAATGCCGTGAACGCCAGGATTGGATTTGAATGCTTCCATCTCGCCTGCTTCCGGTTCGCGGAGGAACCGGTAACCGCTTTCGTTATCCCTAAAAGCGATGAGATTGCCTCCGATTTCGGGCAATATCGCCGCTTCGTAAGGGCCGTGCTGGAGCCAAACCGCGCGCTCTCCGTGATATGATCCTTCATACGCTTGGTGGTTCATCGGGTCATCTCTCCTCTCAAGTGTGAACGTATATAGATTATCATACCAATGCCCTTAACTTCTATATTTGAGGAGGGATAGTCATTAGAGTCATCCGCTCCCCCCTCACCCCGTTTGTTTAAAATTAGATGCCGGTTAAGACGTAAGTTTCGTTTTAGAAGAGTTTTGCAAAATTGGAGCCGGGGCCGATTGATCGCTTGCTGCAGGCTGTGTGGCCGAGACCAACTCCTCATCCAGTTCTTTCGTGTATTCGAGTGTCTGCTGCTCGCTCCAACCCAGTACCGCAGCCATATAATCGATCACAGGCAGCTTCCATTTTCTCGTCCAATCGATATGAAATAATAGGGAACCCGTGCGACGGATAAAAAAGTCAGCCGGCTTCACTGCCATCTCATGCTGAATCGCATACATCAGAGGAACCAGCACCGATACCGGAAGCGCCGCTGCTTCCGCCTGTTCGGAGCCCTCCTTGGCCAAGCGGAACAATTCCGACACGTTGGAGCCGTACGTTCGCGCCCACTGCTCGGCGAGCTTACGGTCAATTCCTTGCGCGGTGCCGATCTCCGCCTGCTTGCGGACAAAATCAGGGAATTGGGCCGAGCCGCCAACCTCACCGCCGGAAATAGGCAGATTCTTCGTTACGCAGGCACCATACGCTTTCCCGCCGCTTTCTTGGATCCGTCTCGCAACCAGGTCGACGACGGTGCCGGCCATTTTGCGATAGCCGGTCAGCTTCCCTCCGGCAATGGTAATCAGGCCAGACGGGGACTCCCAAATTTCATCCTTTCGTGAAATTTCGGACGGGCTTTTGCCTTCCTCCAGAATCAGGGGCCGGACTCCCGCCCATCCCGATTCAACGTCTGCCGGGTTTAGCTTCACACCAGGGAACATGTAATGAATGGCTTTCAATATATAATCCCGGTCCTCCACCGTGATCAAGGGACGTACGGGATCGGCCTTGTAGACCGTGTCGGTGGTGCCTACGTAGGTCTTCCCGTCGCGGGGAATAGCAAACACCATTCGGCCGTCAGGTGTATCGAAGTACACCGCTTGACGAAGCGGAAACTTGGATTGATCGATGACCAGATGAACCCCTTTGGTCAGCTGAAGCATTTTCCCCTTCTTGGACTTATCCATTTCGCGCACCTGATCCACCCAGGGCCCTGCGGCATTTACGATTTTGGCTCCGGTTACGGACTTGGTCCCGCCACCCAGCATATCCCGCACGGTGATACCGATGATTCGTCCATTCGCATCATAATTCAATGATTCGGCCTTCGCGTAATTGAACAGAACCGCCCCTCTGGCGGCTGCCTCCTTCATGACCTCCAACGTCAGCCTGGCATCATCCGTCCGGTATTCCACATAATAACCGCCGCCCTTAAGGCCCTCCTGCTTCAGAAGCGGCTCCCGCTTCAGTGTCTCGGATGCAGACAGCATGGAACGCCGTTCTCCCCGCTTTACGCCGGCCAGGAAATCATACACCATCAGCCCGATAGAGGTGCTGAACCTCCCAAAGGTGCCACCCCGGTGTATCGGCAGGAGCATCCACTCCGGCGTGGTAACATGCGGCCCATTCTCATACACAACGGCCCGTTCTTTGCCAACCTCAGCCACCATGCCAACTTCAAACTGCTTCAGGTACCGCAGGCCGCCATGCACCAGCTTGGTCGAACGACTGCTCGTTCCTGCGGCAAAATCCTGCATCTCGACCAACAAAACTGACATCCCGCGCGTGACCGCATCCAGCGCAATCCCTGCACCGGTTATGCCCCCTCCGATAACAATCAGATCGAAGGTTCCCTCTGCCATTTCTTGAAATCGATGCCTGCGGTCCAAACTTGAAAACGACTGTGCCTGCTTCACAATGAATCCCTCCCAGTATGATTTACCCTGTTTTTATCTATCGTTACCCTTCCAATGCAAAAAGACAGCAAAAAAGAGACCACGAAACGCGCAGTAACAAACCCCATATCATGAGGTATTCCGCGCCTAGTGGTCTCTCCAAGTCTCCAGACATGTATTCACTTAATGATCATTATACCATAGAAAATGCTAATGAAAAGCCATTGCCGCATAAACGGCTTTTTTCCAGCCGCTGTATAATTGCTCCCTTACGTCTTCCTCCATGGTTGGCTTGAAGCTTTGCCCCATGCTCCATTTGCTGCAGATTTCCTCCTGATCCTTCCAGAAGCCGACAGCGAGCCCCGCCAGGTAAGCGGCACCGAGTGCCGTTGTCTCCGTAATGTTCGGCTGTTCCACCGGAACATTCAGGATGTCGCTTTGGAATTCCATGAGAAACGTGTTGGATACAGCCCCTCCATCCACCCGCAGGGATGTGATGCCATAGCCGGAATCTTCTTCCATCACGGATAGGACATCCCGAGTTTGATACGCAAGCGACTCCAGGGTTGCCCGGATGAAATGCTCCTTCGACGTGCCTCGCGTCAGGCCGAATACGGCCCCTCGGACATCGCTGTTCCAGTATGGACTGCCGAGTCCGACAAAAGCTGGCACCACGTACACGCCATCTGTTGAGTTGACCCGACGCGCATAGGGCTCACTGTCCTTCGCCTCGCGGAACATCCGAAGACCGTCGCGCAGCCACTGTATCGCCGAGCCGGCCACGAACACACTGCCCTCAAGCGCATACTGTACACCGCCATCCAGTCCCCAGGCGATCGTGGTGATCAGCCCATGCTCGGATTTTACGGGCTGGTCGCCGGTGTTCATCAGCATAAAGCTGCCGGTTCCGTAGGTCGTCTTCACCATGCCTTCCGAGAAGCAGGTCTGCCCAAATAGCGCCGCCTGCTGATCGCCGGCTGCTCCGGCAATTGGAACCTCGCGACCGAAGAAATGATAGGAAACGGTATTGGAATATACCTCGGAAGAAGGCCTGACTTCGGGCAGCATGGCCATAGGGATATCTAGGAGTTGCAGGAGCTCCTCATCCCATTTCAATTCATGAATGTTGTAGAGCATCGTTCGCGATGCGTTAGAATAATCGGTCACGTGCGCCTGGCCTCCGGACAGCTTCCAGATCAGCCAGGTATCGATGGTCCCGAATATAATGTCTCCGCGCTCGGCCCGCTCACGGGCACCGTCTACATGATCGAGGATCCATTTGATCTTCGTTCCCGAGAAATAAGGATCAATCAAAAGTCCGGTCTTCTCCCGAACCATCCCGTCATGTCCGGCGGCAATCAGCTCCTCGCAGATGCCCGCCGTCTGGCGGGATTGCCAGACAATGGCGTGGTATATCGGTTCGCCACTATTCCTATCCCAAACCACGGCCGTCTCCCGCTGATTCGTAATTCCGATTCCGGCAATCTGATCCGCCTTCACGCCCGCTTCGGATAAGCATGTCGCAATGACCGCAAGAATGGAGCCCCATATTTCATTGGCATTCTGCTCCACCCAGCCCGGCTTGGGAAAATACTGCGGAAACTCCTTATGAGCCGAGTGTACGATTTCTCCTTCCTTGTTGAACAGGATCGCGCGCGAGCTTGTTGTTCCTTGGTCAAGTGCCAGAATATACTGCTCCAATCAACTTCTCCCCTTCCGCATATGCATTTAACCAAAGATAACGTGCAGGTGGAAACGTTGTCAAATCCATTATTCCGTCAGGGAGAAGCCTAGCAAGTCCTGCAGCAGGACTGAGGCCGCACCCATTAACTTGTCTTCCTCGCCAAGGGAGGCCAAACCGAATACCATGTCCTCCTTCAGAATCGGCAGCGCATGCCGGTCTATATAGCTGCGCACCATTTCCAGCAAATTCGGATTTCCATGCGCCATATCCCCGCCCAGGATTAGCGCTTCGGGATTAAACATATTGACCAGATTGACGATGGCTGCTCCCAGAAGCTCAGCCACCTCCTCATTCAGATCCTTTGCCAGCTTGTCCCCTCTGCGAAGAGCTTCCTTGAATACGGACGGAACAATTTTACTGTAATCTCCCCCGCTGAGCTCCTGGATTAGCGTCGGTCTCCCCGTTGCGATTGCCGTAATAATTCGCGAATACACGGCCATCCAGCTGATGTAACTGTCGAGGCAGCCTACATTGCCGCATTCGCAGCGGATGCCGCTGCGGTTTACGCTCGTATGCCCGAATTCGCCGGCACCGCCATGCTTGCCCCTTAGGAGATGATCGTTAATCAAAATACCGGAACCAAGCCCGTCGCCAATGGAGATATAAATCAGGTTCGCAAATGCGTAATCGCCAAATCGGCGTTCAGCCAGTACAACGGAATTCATATCGTTCTCCACCCAGGTGCGCAGTCCATAGCGTTCTTCAATAATCCGTTTCAACGGAACATCGGTCATGCGAAGTTTCGTGTTATAGTGCACCATGCCCTGACTATCACTCACAATACCCGGCACGGTAACGGAAATCCCGACACACCGCTCTAAGTCTTCTTGGCCTGTCATGAAATTGTCCATCAGGCTCAGCAGCCGCTCGATAACGGCTTCTCCTTGGAGCCCGGCTAGAGGATGCGTTTCCTTCTGGAGCACCTTCGCCTCCAGATTCATGCGGGCCAGCATCATAACCGAATTCGTTATCGCTACAGCGAACAAATAATGATTATCCGGATTGAATTTAAGCAGAATGGGTTTTCTCCCTCCGCTGGAGGAGCCCGTTCCAATCTCGGAAACGTAGCCTTCCTTGATGAGTTCCTGTACGGCTGAGGCGACCGTGGAGGGACTCAGCTTGTTTTTTTTGGCCAGATCGATTCTGGATATGGGTCCCTCTGTGCGGATCTTGTTCAGCACCATGGACCGGTTTAATGCCTGAATCAGCTTATGGTCACCTTTTTTCATATTGTTCAAGCAAGCTCAACCTCTCTATCGTTTCTTCGCATAGTGCGACTTTCTGTATCGGAAAAATGAGGATAGAATCACTATAACATGTTCCAGAACTGAATAAAAACTTATTCCATTACTCGAAATAAGATGTAATGTTAGATCTCATGCTGATTCTCTCATATTGTGAAAAAAAGAATTTAAATGGATTTGAAATCGCTATCTTGAAAAATAATCGAGGGGATTATATAATCTTTCGCAATAGAAGCTGGTTATTCTGTCAAGAAAGATAGCATATCGATGTTAACTTTTTTCGACTTATGGAATAACTTTCGCTTTTTACATCACTTACATAAAGGAGGCGCATATGGGGTCCGCTTCACTTCGAACAAGCCGTACGACCAACCACGCTTGATCAAAAACCATGTGAATTCAAGGAGGGTTATCTGATGAAAAAAAGAATGTCTGTCCTGATTTCGGTATTATTCGTGTTCACCGCGTTACTCTCTGCTTGCGGAGGCGGCAATGCCTCTGGAGGAGAAAACGGCAAGAAGGTCATCAGCGTCGCTCTATGGGACGAAAATGTGCGGGACACGCTGGACAAGTCCATTAAAATTTTCAATGAGAAGCACCCGAATGTTGAAGTGAAAGTGACTTACACCCCATGGGCCGATTATTGGACCAAGCTGAAAACCAGCCTCGCCGGCAACAGCGGTCCTGACGTCTACTGGATGAACGGTCCTAACTTTCATTCCTATGCCTCCTCCGGTCTGATCAAAGACCTGTCTCCCCTAATTGAGCAAAGCGGTCTGGACACCTCGGTTTATACCGAAGCGCTCGTCGATATGTACACCTATCAGGGTAAACTTCACGGACTCCCTTACTTCCAGGATTCCGTTGGACTTTTTTACAATAAAGAATTGTTTGACCAAGCAGGTCTGCCTTATCCCGACAAGAGCTGGACCTGGCAAACCGTCGAGGAGAACGCAGCCAAACTGACGGATAAATCGAACGGCATTTATGGCTTCATCGCGCCGATCGACAGCCAGATCGGATACTACAACTTCATTGCTCAAGCAGGCGGATACGTCATCTCGGACGATAAGAAATCATCTGGATTTGATACACCCGAAGCGCTATCGGCCTTCCAGTGGGAGCAGAGCTTGATTGAGAAGGGTTATTCCCCAAGCGCCCAGCAGCAGCTTGAAACGAAGTCCCGCCAATTGTTCGGCTCCGGCAAGGCCGCTATGTTCCCCGGGATTTCGGTTAACTCCCCCGAGTTGTACAAGCTTCTCGGCGATAAACTCGGTGTCGCTGAACTTCCTGCCGGCAAGGAAAAGGCATCGATCGTTCATGGACTCAGCTGGGCCATCAACGGCAAGACGAAGGTCGAGCAGGAATCCTGGGAGCTGATTCAGATTCTTTCCGGCAAGGAAGGTCAGGAATTACTCGCCGAATCTGGATTCTCGATGCCTGCATACAAAGGCACGGAGGGCGGCTGGCTGAAGTCCATCCCATCTCTTGATCTACAGGTGTTCGTGGACAGCCTGGAGTTCGCCGTACCTTATCCCGTATCCCAGAAAACAGCAGAGTGGCAAGACGCTGAAGTCAAGGAAATTCAGGCGGCTTTTCTCGGAAAGAAATCGTTTGAAGAAGCACTGAAAAATGCCGGCGAACAGATGAATGCGATCCTTGCGACAGAAACGAAATGACAAGCGGCCACGCCCAATACGGAAATTAAGAAAGGACGGTGCAGCCTGTGAGCTCTCCCATCACCGTGACCACAGAACCTCCTAAAACAACAACCAAGCGAAAAGTTGGGAAACTTGCCGTACACGAAGCTGTCTGGGGGTATATCTTCATTCTTCCTGTTGTGCTGGGCCTCGGTCTGTTCTATATGGCACCTTCCGCAGCATCTCTGTTCCTGTCGTTTACGTCGTGGGATGGATTAACTTCACCTCAATTCATCGGATTCGATAACTTCGCAAATTTGATGAAGGACGACAAATTCACCGGTTCCTTGCTCAACACGATGCTGTATACGGTCGGTACGGTGCCATTATCCGTTGCACTCGCAACGGTGCTGGCCGTGCTCTTGAACCAGAAGATCAAAGGCATGGTCTTCTACCGCACCCTCTATTTCATTCCCGTGATCACCATGCCGATCGCGGTCGGCATGGTATGGAAATGGTTATACAACTCCGAATTCGGATTGATCAACCATGTGCTGGGCGTCATGAACCTGCCACAGCCCAACTGGCTGTTCGATGAGCGATTCGCCTTGTTCTCCATCGTGCTTGTCAGTGTCTGGAGCAGCATCGGATACAATGCCGTCATTCTGCTGTCCGGTCTGCAGGGCATCTCCGGCAGCTATTATGAAGCGGCTTCGCTTGACGGAGCGGGGACGTTGTATAAGTTTTTCCGAATTACACTTCCTCTGCTCACGCCCAGCTTGTTCTTTGTCTTGGTCATGTCTTTCATCAATTCGTTCCAGGTGTTTGACCTGATCTTCATCATGATGGATCAACAGACCACGATGCTGGAATCCACCCGAACGGTTGTATACAGCATCTGGGAAGATGGCTTCAAATACTTCAACATGGGTTACGCTTCAGCGCAGGCCTTCATTCTCTTTATCGTTATTCTGATCATCACCATGGTCCAGATGTATATTCAGAAGCGCTGGGTCCACTACCAATAACAGGAGGTGTGTAGATGTGAATACTTCAACCAATAAGGGAAAAGCAAGCCGTCTAGCGGTCCACATCCTGTTAGCTGTCGGGGCGCTGCTCATGATTATGCCGTTTCTGTGGATGATATCCACATCCTTCAAGTCCTTTGCGGACTCCATGTCCGTTCCGCCCCAATGGCTGCCTGTGGAATGGCACCCGGACAACTACCTGCGGGTCATCCAAACCATCGACTTCGGTACCTATTACTTGAACACCATAATCGTGACGGTGGGACGGACGGCTGGCCAACTCATTCTGTGCTCCCTTGCAGCCTATGCATTTGCCAGCTTGAGATTCCCTTTCAAGAACGCCATCTTTCTCGCGCTCCTGGCCGTGTTGATGGTCCCTTCCCAGGTCGTTATGATTCCGAGCTTTGTCATCATGCGCGAGTTCAATTGGCTGGACACATTCTATGTGCTGATCGTACCCGGCATATTCAGCGCCTTCGGTACATTCTTACTGAGACAGTTCTTTATGACGCTGCCGAAGGATCTGGAGGAAGCCGCCAAAATTGACGGCTGCAGTTACTTCCGGATTTACTGGAATATTTACTTGCCTTTATCCAAGGCGGCTCTCGTCTCCCTGGCGATCTTCACCATATTAGCCTCATGGAACGATCTGCTGTGGCCGCTCATCATGACGAGCTCCGAGGAGATGCGCGTCCTTTCCATCGGGATATCCAGCTTCCAGGGACAGCATTCCACCGATTACCCGCTGCTGATGGCAGGCGCCTTAATGGCTACCCTTCCCATCATCATCCTGTTTATCTTCCTTCAACGTTACTTTATTGAAGGGATCGCCATGAACGGGATTAAAGGATAACACTCGGATCGCTCGAACCACGCAGAAAAAGAGTGGACGGAAATGTTACAGGGTTAGTTATTGGAGCAGGCACCATGGGAAGAACCCATGGTGCCGCCTATGCTTTGATCCCGGGCGTTAAGCTTGCTGGTATTGCGGGTATCCGGGTGGAGGAAGCGCAGCAGATTTAGCGGACAGACATGGCGTACAGACCTATGCTTCATTTGAAGCAGCGGCACAGAAGGCGTCGTGGTATTTGAGAGGGTCTTCTGTGCTTTTTATCATTGCGCATCCGTCAATCTAGGTTCAAATGAGTGCTTGAATAATATGGATAGCGGGGCTATAATCACGTGTGAGTAATCGAGTTACCGGAATATGTAACCAACATCTTATACGATCAGGAGTGAGGCAACCTATGATTAAAGCAGGCGTGCTAGGAGCGGGAGGCATGGGCGCCGTCCATATCAAAAACCTTCACGGGAACGAACACGTTCAGCTGGCTGCAATATGCGATACCAATGAAACGTTAGCGCAGCAGCAGGCCGAACTGTACGGCACAGCTTACTATACGGACGGCAGCACGATGCTGGAGCAAGAGCATCTGGATGTGCTGTATGTGTGCATTCCACCATTTTGCCATGGGGATATCGAAGAACAGGCAGCCGCAAAGGGCATTCACCTCATGGTGGAGAAGCCGCTGGGACTGGACGCCCAGTCCGTCCGCCACAAAGCCAAGGTCATTGCTGAAAGCGGAATCATTGCAGCTTCCGGCTACTGTCTGCGGTACCTGGACACGGTTGCGATTGCCAAAGACTTTCTCAAGGACAAAAAAATCGGCATGGTTCGCGCCCACTACATTACAACACCTGTACCCACTCCTTGGTGGCGCAAAAAGGAATTATCCGGCGGACAGCTAGTTGAGCAATCCACGCACACCATGGACTTGGTTCGCTACCTGTGCGGCGATATCACCCGCCTGTATGCTGATATGAAGCTGCTGCTGGTAGACGACATCCCAGACCTCGATATTCCGGATGTGGGCGCCATCCAATTCGTGTTGGATTCCGGAGCCGTCGGCCATATGCAAACTGGATTTATCCAGTTCGATCACCGCAGCGGAATCGAGATCATGGGCCGCGACTTCCGCGTCGTTCTGGACGGAACCACGCTCTCCATTGTAGAGAAGGAGAAAGAGATCGTGTATCGGAGCAAAACGGACTTCTACAAAAATCTTACCAACGCCTTGATCGACGCCATTCGTAACAACGACCCAAGCCTTGTGCTGGCATCTTATGAAGACGGCTTCAAGACGCTGGAAGTGACGCTCGCGGCCAATGAATCTGCGGAAACTGGAAAACCCGTTATCCTACAAGCATAATAATATGGGGCATGCTCATGGTCTGAAAACCTTGAGCATACCCCTTAATTTTGAATTGGCATGGAGTAGCGCAGTAACATGTATGCTTGTCAATCCACCCGTTTCGCATTCTTGTGCAAAGATATACTCCCCCCGCTCTTATAAACCAAGCGAAATATACTTCACCTCCAGGAACTCATCCATTCCGTAGTGCCCGCCTTCCCGGCCCAATCCACTCTCTTTGAATCCACCGAATGGTGCTTGCGCCGTCGAAGGTACGGGATCATTCACGCCCACAATCCCGTAGTCCAGCGATTCCGCAATGTTGACCGCTTCGCCTAGATTCTGCGTGAATACATAGGCGGCTAAGCCATAAGGACTGTTATTGGCTCGCTGCACCGCTTCGTCTATCGTCCGGAAAGTGGTAATCGGCGCAAGGGGGCCGAAGGTTTCCTCATTCATACACTCCATGTCATCGGTTGCGTTCATGATGACCGTCGGCTCAACATAATTGCGACCCAGCTCAGATAATGCTTGACCTCCTGCCAGAATGACGCCGCCCTTCTCTTCCGCGTCCTTGATCTGTCTAACGACTTTATCCACAGCGTCTCGGTTAATCAAAGGACCAATATCGACGCCGTTCTCCAGTCCATTTCCTACCTTCAATTGCTTGACAAGCTCAGCAAACTTCGCGGCAAACGCCTGCGCAATGCCTTCCTGAACATATACCCGGTTGGCACACACGCAGGTTTGTCCCCCATTGCGGAATTTAGAGGAGATTAATCCGGCAGCCGCTTGGTTCAGGTCAGCCTGATCCGTCACAATAAACGGCGCATGACCGCCAAGCTCCAGCGATATTTTCTTGACGTTAGCGGCAGCTCCGGCCATCAGCTGTTTCCCCACCTCGGTTGATCCTGTAAAAGACAGCTTTCTTACACGGCTGTCCGCCTGCCACACGCCGGAAATGTCGCTTGAAGATCCAGTTACGATGTTAATGACCCCGGCAGGAATACCAGCCTGATCGGCAAGCTCTACCAGCTTGATGGCCGTAAACGGCGTCTCACCAGATGGCTTGATCACCACCGTGCATCCGGCTGCTAGAGCGGGCGCCACCTTACGGGTAATCATGGATGCCGGAAAGTTCCACGGCGTAATCGCTGCTACCACGCCAACGGGCTGCTTCGTTACGATGATGCGTTGGCGGCTGGATGATCCGGGTATGGTCTCACCGTAGATTCGTTTGCCTTCCTCCGCATACCAGGCCACAAAGCTGTTGGCATATTGTATCTCGCCTGCTGCTTCCTTCAGCGGTTTCCCCTGCTCTGTGGTCATAATCCGCGCCAATTCATCCGTATGCTCCGCTATGAGCTGATGCCAGCGGCGCAGCAGTTCCCCTCGCTCATTCGCCGTTCTGCGAGACCACGCCGGAAAAGCATCGGCTGCCGCATCGACGGCCAGGGCGGCTTCCTTCTTGCCAGCCTTGGACACGGTACCTATCACCTTGTCATCCGCCGGATTATATACATCCATCTGTTCTTCGGTCTGAATCCATTGTCCAGCAATATAGATTTTATTTCGAAACATAGTAAAGACCTCCTCATCGTCTCTTCAGGCTGCAAGTGTCTATTGATCATCATCTTCTAGGTCACGATTCGTCCTTCTTATTATCCGTTACCCACTTACCCTAATGCAAAAAAATAAAACACCGGAGCTCATGTGAAAGCTCCAGTGTTTTCTATATTCATAACGACTTCACTATCTTATTTAATCGCTGCGTCTACTTCCGTGATCATTTCGGATACGGACGTCAGGCCGCCACCGGAAAGATACCAGAAATCCGGATTCAAGTAAACGATATTACCCTCTTTCGCCGCGTTCGTTGTATTCACAAGCTCGTTCTCAACGACCGCTTTAGCGCCTGAATCCCCTTCGCCTGTGGCAACCGCTGCACCGCGATCGACAACAAAGAGATAATCCGGGTTCATCTCAACGATGTACTCATTCGAAATGTCTTTACCATGTGTGCTGACTTCGATGTTAGGATCTACAGCTCCGAAACCGAACACGTCATGCAGAATGCCGAAGCGGGAACCTGGTCCGTATGCACTGATTTTGCCTTCGTTAGCCAGGATGATCAATGCCTTCTTGCCGGTTGCTGTAGCTTTCTCATTCAAAGCTTTGATGTTCTCGTCAATTGTAGCAAGCTCTTTTTCAACTTCTGCTTCTTTACCAAAGATTTGACCCAGCGTGTTCATGTTTGCTTTAAAGGATTCCATGTATTTGCTTGTATCCACACCCAGGAAGATGGTTGGGGCAATTTTGCTGAGTTCATCATACGCATCTTGCTGTCTGCCGGAAATGATGATCAGATCCGGGTTGATGCTGTTGATTTTCTCGAAGTCCGGCTCTTTCAAGCTGCCCACATTCTCATATTTCTTGTCTTCGAATTTGGACAGGTAGGCCGGGACATTCGCTTGGGGTACGCCCAGAACCTCAACGCCCAGTTTATCGACAGAGTCCAGAATACCAAAATCGAAAACAACGACGCGGGAAGGATTCTTCTTCACTGGTGTTTTACCCAGTTGATGGGTAATCGTGATTTCATCGGTTGCAGCCGGTGTATCTCCAACTGCATCTCCGCCGCCTGCGCCGCTTGTTTTATTATCTTGACCACAAGCCGCAAGTACAAGCGTGAACATTGCTACCATAAATAAAGCTAACCATTTTTTCATTATTTCACACCCCATTTTTATATTTAAACGCTTTAACAATCCAACATATATTTGAACTCATGGTTGAATATGTAATTTAATATGAACAGACTAAACCATGCCGTCCTGTATCCAAGGCAGCCCTGTCCTTGTTTATGATTAAGGATTCCGTGCTTCTGTTCCCCCAGAATCCTTATCCTCTACTCTCTACTACCATGTCGCTTAGCCGTAGTAGACGCATACCCGATTGTCATTAATCTCTTCGATCTCAATGTCCATGTCATAGATTCCGCGAAGCACATTGCTCTGAATGATGTTCTCGGTCTTCCCTTCGCTTTCAATGGCTCCATCCTTCAATGCCACGATGTAATCCGAATAGAAGGAAGCGAAGTTGATGTCATGAATCACGATGACAATCGTCTTGTTCAGATCAGCGACAAGCTTTCTGAGAATCTTCATAATCTGTACGGAGTGTTTCATGTCCAGATTGTTCAGAGGCTCATCCAGCAGGATATACTCTGTATTCTGGGCGATAACCATCGCAATGTAGGCACGCTGGGTCTGACCGCCGCTGAGCTGATGAAGATATTTATGCTGCATATCCCCAAGCTCCATATAAGAGATCGCCTCATCTACGTATTTCTCATCTTCCGCGTTCAATCTGCCCTGAGAGTAAGGAAAACGACCGAAGGATACAAGCTCACGCACCGTCAGACGGAGGCTGATATGGTTGGATTGTTTCAGGATGGAAACCTTCTTCGCCAGATCGCCGCTCTTCCATTGGCTAACCTCTTTACCGTCCACCGTAATTTGTCCGCTGTCCTTGCCTGTTAATCTGCTAATCATGGACAGCAAGGTACTCTTGCCGGCACCATTCGGGCCGATAAAGGAAGTGATTTGACCTTTTGGGATCGTAACCGACACGTTATCAACGACTTTTTTGCCGCCATAGACTTTCGATACGTTCGTAACCTGGATCATGCTTTACTCTCCTTTAGTAGCAGGTATATGAAGTAGACACCGCCGATGAAATTGATGATGACGCTGAGCGTTGTAGAGAACGTAAACACCCGTTCTACAACCAATTGACCGCCGACCAGTGCAATAATGCTAATCAGTACGGATGCTGCAATTAAATACGAATGCCTGTACGTCTTCATAACTTCGTACGCAACATTGACAACCAGGAGCCCGAGGAATGTGATCGGACCTACCAAAGCGGTAGCCACCGAGATCAGAACTGCAACCACAATCAGAAGCCGCTTCACAACATAATCATAATTCACGCCGAGGTTGATCGCCTGCTCACGGCCAAGCGCCAGCACGTTCAGGTACTTGGCAAATCGGGCAAAGTACAGCAAGGTCAGCACAACGACAATGACCGACAGGACCAGAAGCTCGGTCTTCACATTGTTAAAGCTGGCAAACATTTTGTCGGCCACAAACTGGAACTCGTTCGGGTCAATCAACACTTCCATAAAAGAAGACATGCTCGAGAACAGGGTTCCAAAAATCATGCCGATCAGCAGCAGGAAGTAAATGTTGTTTCCTTCCCTTTTGAACAGAATCTTATATAAGACTCCGGCGAATAGGATCATCCCGCCGACGTTGATCAGAAAGTTAACGTTGCTGCCCAGTTTGTACAGCGTGAAGGATCCGAAGACGAAGATGACGGTGGTCTGGATCAGTACATATAAGGAATCTAATCCCATAACGCTTGGCGTCAGTATCCGGTTATTCGTGACCGTTTGAAACACCGTGGTAGACAGAGCGATCGCTCCGCCGGTCAGAATGATGGCAAGCACCTTCTTGATTCTTCTTGGAAGCGCGTAATCCCAATTGCCGCCAAGATCAATGAACAGAAAGACTGCCACCAGGATGATTGCCGCTGCGGCCAACAGGCCGAGTTTGGCTTTATAAGTCATAAGCCTTTCTCCTCATCAGTAAGAAAATGAATATACCGCTTCCGAGTACGCCCACGGTTAGACTAATCGGAATTTCATAGGGATAAATAATGATCCGGCCCAGGATGTCACAGAACAGTACGAACCCGGCCCCCAGCAGCGCGGTATGCGAAAGGCTTTTTTTTAAGTGGTCTCCTAAGTACAAACTGACAATATTAGGTATGATCAGACCAAGAAACGGAATCACGCCGACCGTCAGCACAACAGATGCCGTAACCAGCGCCACGATGACCAATCCCAGATTCACAACTCTCCGGTAGTGAAGACCCAGGTTGGTTGCAAACTCCTCTCCCATTCCGGCCACCGTAAACTTGTTGGCAAACAGATACGCCAGAATCAAAAGCGGGATACTAATATAGAGCATTTCATACTGGCCCTTCATGATCATGGAAAAATCACCCTGAAGCCATGCGGACATATTCTGAATAAGATCATATTTGTATGCAAAGAAGGTGGCTATCGAACTGACGATATTACCAAACATCAGCCCTACGAGCGGGATGAAGATCGCATCCTTGAACTTAATCCGATCCAGTATCTTCATGAAGATAAAGGTTCCTGCCAGAGCGAATACAAATGCCACGAGCATTTTGATAAGCGGACCGCTTGTCGTGAAGACGAGCATGGCTACCAAAATCCCCAGTCTGGCAGAGTCCATCGTACCTGCTGTGGTCGGCGATACGAACTTATTGCGGCTGAGCTGCTGCATGATCAATCCGCAGATACTCATGCTGACACCCGCCAATATAAGACTGACAAGCCTAGGAATCCGGCTTACAAGCATAATATGCTGTTGTTGTTCTGTCATCGAGAATAGTTGCAGTGGCGAGATATCTTTAACTCCAATAAATAATGAAATTATCGAGAGTACCACAACGGCTGCAAATAAGTATCTAATCTTCATGGCTCTTCCTTCTATGCGTATGTCTCTAAAATATCCGGGATCTCGCAATTTCCAACGCCATTCTCATTGAGATTGATTATCAATCGCGCTCTGATATGCATTATATCATCCTCATTCTGGCTCGACAAGTGTAATTGAGAATCAAAATCAATTAATTTGTTCATACTTGTATATTTTGTTCATGAATTGTTCATAATATGAAGTTTCGAGAAGACATAGCTAATATCCTCAGGTAGGAAGCACTCCTTTCGTTAAGCCTCCATATAATGAAGCTTCTCAAAAAGCCAAACGGATTCAATTCATATTTAATAGATAAGGGAAATTATATTTAATCAAAAGTCGTTGACAATTACTCTAAGTTATATTAATATACTAACATAAATATTATTCCTAACTAAACGTAAGTTAATATGGAATGATAATTAAAAATATTGCTAAATAAGCAACATGCATATTTGCTTGAAGTAAAGGACATCTTCTTATCAGGCGTATGCAAATTCGATTACACCAGGAGGTTTTTTTTTCAATGTCTAAAGATTTTTCAACTGCACTCAAAAGTCGCCGTTCTTATTATGGGATTAGCAAAGAATCCGTTATCTCGGACGAGCGTATTCAGGAAATCGTAAACGAAGCGGTTAAGTATACCCCGTCTTCTTTCAACTCTCAAAGTGCACGCGTCGTTGTATTGCTTGGCGAACAGCATGATAAACTGTGGAACATCACGGAAGGCATCCTGAAGGAAGTCGTTGGCGATGAAGAAGCATTCAAATCCACTGCCGAAAAAATGGGCGCATTCCGCGCTGGTTACGGTACGGTATTGTTCTTCGAGGACAACAACGTCATTGCCGGGCTGCAACAGAACTTTGCCGCTTATGCCGACAACTTCCCGATTTGGTCCAACCAATCCAACGGCATGCTGCAATTTGTAGTATGGACATCCCTTGAAGCAGAAGGTCTGGGTGCATCCCTGCAGCACTACAACCCGCTGATCGACGAAAAAGTAAAATCCGAATGGAACATCCCGGAAAGCTGGAAGCTGCTTGCTCAAATGCCTTTCGGTAAGCCGGTTGCTGAACCAGGCGAGAAAGAATTTGCACCGCTTGAAGATCGCGTAAAAGTATACAACTAATTAAATAGATGAAAAAAGGCCGCCTTCCTAAGTTTCCGCAACTTGGATAGGCGGTCCTTTTATAATGGACAAAGATTGAAAAACCGATCACTAAGCGATACAATTAGTCAAGTAAGAACCCTCGAACTTCTAAGATAACAGAAGCTCCGGGCAAACTTACGATAACCAACTACATAGGATGTTGGCTGTACTAGGGGTGCCATGTGCTGAGAGACGGCGGTTTGCCGTTAACCCTTAACACCCGATCTAGGTCATACTAGCGTGGGGAAGTGTAGCATTTATGTTTATTTCTTTTCGTAGGCATAACTGCACTTTCTTCACGGGGTGCGGTTTTTTTTGCGTGGACTTATATCATGGGGAGGAAATAACAATGAATGAGCTTGTATGCGGAACCAGTCGGATCGTCGGGTGCCGGTTCTCGGTATTTCCCATGACGGACCGGTTTGTGGAGGTCATCATGGGCGCACTACATTCCGTGGATACGGGGAAGGTATGGATTCAGACAGATGATGTGAGCACCTGTATTCGTGGACGTGCAGAGCATGTCTTTGATGTGACAAGGGCGATATTCGCCTATGCTGCAGCGAGTGGCGTGCATACCGTTTTTAATGGTACTTATTCCATCGGTTGCCCCGGAGATACGGACGCCGATGTATATATGACTGAGGATTCGACTCTCTTAAACAACGACATCGGGGAACATGCCGATATTGAGACTGCTTGCCAATTCGCTCTATACCCCATGGGTACCGATGACTACATGGATGTCATCTACGGTGAAGTTAATCGTACGAAGGCAGCCGGGACATTCGCCGGAAGCGTTCATTACGCCAGCCGATTGGATGGGTCACTGGCCCAGGTGTTTGGATCCCTTGAAGAGGCGTTTTTACATGCGATTCAATCCGACAGCAGCCATTTGGTCATGACTGCGGTTGTGTCCGCACACAGCCCTTCGGTCAAAGCCGCATCGAATTGAGCTTTATTGAGGCAGACAAAAGCCCGGCAAGCGCCGGGCTTCCTGTCACTACTGCCAAGAATCTTGACGGTTTAAACCCAAGCACTCAAGATAATTACGAGCAGGATAAAGAGAACCAAAATAATTCCTACTGAATTGTTCCATCCACCGCCGCCATATACTCCGCTCATGAAGATCCCCTCCTGGATTTAAAGAATGACGTGATGTAATCACACTATTATAGTATTTCCCGTCTCGTGCTAGTGTCACGGCTAATGTACGCCTCTTTTTATATTGGCAAGGAAATTCTATTCCTCATAACCAATGAGAAGCTTGCCTCCGTACGGATGGAGCATTTCCTCGGTGAATGCCATAAGAACTGAAGGATCATCCTGGCGATACATCGCCGTGAGCGCTGCTTCCAATCGTTCTCCCAAGATCGAGTCATAGCGGTTGAACAGACGGAACAGCGTTTTCCCTTCACCCGTCCACTCCCGGTTCACCCTAAGTACAAAATCACAGAGAATCGCCGCTATTTTGTGCACCGTAAACCACTTTTCGGCATCCCTTCGGGGACTCTGCAAATCCAGCAGGTACTCGGTTAGCATATAACGGTATTCGTTAATGTCGGTTAGCATCAAGGGCATGGGTCCGTAATTCAAGTCGCTTCGAGCTTCCGCCTGCACCTCTTCCCCCTCAGGCAGCGCGTGCAGCACCGTCCCTTCTACGACCATCCGCTGCAATGAAGGATTCGCCGCGATCACTCCCTCATCGAAATATTCGCGATAGGAGGATAAAGACAATATAAATATTTCCGCGATCCACCCATGTGCCTCTATCGTCTTCCTGCTGAAATCATGACCATCCCGTTCAATGACTATGATGTCCAAATCGGATTGTTCATTATATTCACCTCTGCTCGCGCTGCCGCCAAGCACAGCAAGCAAACAGTCGGGATAATCGTATTGTATGATGCGTTCCGCTGCCTCTACCGGTTCCATCCTCATGACGTTTCCTCCAGTATGATTCTGATCCTCCCGAAAAAAGGGCTCAAAATATCTAATTCAGCTAAAACCCTAAACGTACCTGAATCATATGGTAAATAAATAAACGATTACCCTCATGTTGATGACAAGGAAGAAGGGATAGATGAGATGAACTATATTCATATGCTCTCCAAATTAGGTATGGGCAGTGCCCACCCGGGAGGATTCGAGGCAACCCTCCGAATGCTGAAGAATTATCCCATTCAACCGGGCAGCCGCATTCTGGAGGTCGGGTGTGGAACGGGCAGAACCGCATGCCATCTTTCGGAGATGGGGTATCAAGTAACGGCCATTGACCTGAACGAAAATATGATCAAAAAAGCCCGTGCAAGAGCCGAAGCGATGGAAATCGACGTGCAGTTCCAACAAGCGGATGTATGCGCATTGCCTTTCGAGGACAACCAATTCGACCTAATCATGGCCGAATCCGTTACCGTATTTACGGATACTACGAAATCACTGCCCGAATATTACCGCGTTCTGGATCATGGAGGCGTCCTACAGGACAGAGAGTTGCTGCTTGATAAACCCATGCCGGAGGCAAAACTTCAGGAACTGCTCGAATTCTTCGGAATTCCTAATCTCATGATGAGGGAAGAATGGGCGGACTCCCTCTTGGCTTGCGGGTTTAAACAGCAAGAAATTCTGGAGTACAACCACTTCAATGACCAGTTAAAGGAAGAGCAAACACGTCATCTGGATACATTTGAACAGCGCGATAAAGGACTCCTGTTCGATGTGGCGCTCTGGGAAACGTTGTTCAAGCATGACCGCATGATCCTGGATAATACCGATTATCTCGCTTCCGCCTTATTCCGGGCTGTAAAATAAAATCACTTCATATCTGTGCATCAAGTGGGGATTCGCATATTTGCTGCGCATCCCCTCTCCCTCCTCAATTTCAGTCCTTTCGACCTAATCCAACACTTTTTGTCAATTCGTTATATCTAGTTTTGCCTGTCGATGCTATAATCATGGTAAATATATCCTATGTTGTTGAGGAGGACTCATTCTTATGGCATGGTTCAACAGACTCCCTATCTCGCGAAAAATTACCGCAGCCTGTTTTCTCATTGCCGCTTTGTTTGCGGTTCCAATGCTGCTTGCATTTATTCTAATGGGTAAAGCAATCATTGGCGTGGTCATCGTCGTGGCACTAACCGGTTTTACTTTTCCTCTTTCTCGTCTTATTGAGAAAACGCTTACCAATTCCTTTGCGGAGATCTCCAGCGTTTCCGCCAAAATCGCCAAAGGCGACTTCACCTTCCAGGTAGAAGAGGTTGGGGGCATGAACGATCTCAGCCGAACGTTCAACAGCATGGTGGACAAGCTTCGAAAAATATTGCAGGAAACCTCGGATATCACCCGCCAGGTCATGTCGTCAAGCTCCAACATCTCGATTAAAAACCAGGAGCTCATTCAAGTGATGAATCAAGTCTCCTTATCTTCCAATGAGCTGGCCGTCGGCGCGAACGAAATATCGGAAGACGTAGCCGAAATGACGCATTCCATCGGTGAGATCGAAGAGAAGGTCAGCAATTATACGCATTCAACCCAGGAAATGAATACCCGTTCGATCGAAACGCTGGGACTGGTTGAGCAAGGAAGGGACTCCGTTGCCAAGCAGTCTGCAGGGATGCAGCGTAATATTGACGCAACAGCCAAGGTCTCGGAATCCATTGATGCGCTGGCTAAGAGCGCCAGGGGAATTACGCAGATCACGGAGACGATCTCGGAACTTGCCGATCAGACCAACTTGTTATCCTTGAACGCATCCATTGAAGCGGCAAGGGCAGGCGAGCATGGCGCTGGCTTTGCCGTTGTCGCCCAAGAGGTGCGTAAATTGGCTGAGGAATCCACATCATCGACTAGAGAAGTATTCAATCTCGTACGGAGCATCGAATCGGACGTCAAACATGCAACTCAGAACATAAAAATTAATGAAGAGGTCGTCAGGCAGCAAACCGAAATGATCCGTGAAGCTGAGCTGGTGTTCATGGAGATTGTAAACAGTGTGCAGTATATTTCGGAACAGATCTCCGCTTTCTCCAAGGAGAGCGAATCCATGCTGGAAAGTGCGAAGAGCATTTCTTCCGCAATTCAGAATATATCGGCGATTACGCAGCAATCCGCCGCAGGCACGGAGCAGGTGTCGGCATCCATGAATGAGGGCATCTCATCGATCCAGAAGATGGCCGAGGAAGCAGAAGCGATGAATAATGCCGTCTTCCGGCTGCAAAAAACGATCAACATTTTCAAATTTTAAGTAGGGTACAGCCTACATCATGTCTATTACTTTCGAAGCAGCAAACGAACCGAAAATGCGAAAAATGGCTGTGCAAGGATACCATCCTGAGCACAGCCATTTCTTCATTGGACACATTTTTTTAATCTGACGAACCATCCGTGTGAGCAGACCCTTCATATGGGACAGCTCCCTTTTATATCATGTCAAGTACACCTGAATTATTGCTCGCTCCATAACCGCGCGATATTCACAAGCCGCCCTTCTTCAAACTCGACTCGATATATATCCGGCAGCGTCATTCCTTGCCAGAAATGATAATCGAATCGTTGATCATAATGCTGCAGCATAAGTGTCATAATGTCGCCGTGCGTGCCAATCACGACACGCTTTCCTAAATGCGTATTCAAGATTCCCTCTAGCACCTGGACTGCTCGGCTTTGTGCGGCTTTGCTGGATTCCCCTCCGGGAAAGGACGTGGTTGGATCCTGAAACAGCATCTTTTTGGCATCGAGGAAGGAATGCCCCTGAAAATCTCCGACTTTCCGTTCCCTTAAGTCCTCTTGCTCCGCAATCGGGAGTCCTAAAGCATCTGCCAATGGTTGGACCGTGTCCCTGGCTCGCTGATAAGGGCTTGAAATAATAGCGTCAATCCCTTCACCCAGGAGCAATTCCTTGACTCGAACCGCAGCGAGGGAGCCCTCCGCGGACAATCCCCGCGACCTTTCCTTCCCATCGATAAAGGGAGATTCCGCATGTCTTACAAAATAGATAGTCGTCATCCTTCGACCTCTGCTTCTTTATGAGCCTCACCCTTTAATACGGGCTCCATCATCATCTCTACAAACGGTGTTAACGGTAACACCCCCAATGACTCCAAGGGAATCCATTTGGCTCCTAATGAGTCTTGGCCGTCACCGTCCGTTTTGATAACAGCTTGAAGATCCAACAACTCGACATCATACATGATACCGATGTGATGCAGCTCTTCCATCTGATTCGCCTCATACTGATATACGATCGTGTAAGATACAGCCGTCCGAATGCTCCCCTTAATCGGAGAAAGCCCGGTTTCCTCTAAAAATTCGCGCTGCAGCGTATGCTCCGGCTCTTCTCCAAACTCAATGGAGCCGCCCGGTAAATCCCACTTCCCCTTGTGCGGTCCTCTCGCTTTCTGGATCAACAGGATATGATCATGCTGAATCAGTATTCCATAAACACCGAGATGCGTATGTTTCACCACGGTCAACAACCTCCTTTTCTTGCAGTGAAGGTAATCCATTGACTTCGGAAAAGTACGTCTCTCCCATCCTTCACTTCCTGAATATCCTGCTGCACCTGCCGCCTCGTTAAGATCTCCCATTCCGAATATAGCTCATCAAGGATGGAAAAGGCTTTGTCGGCGGATAGATTCAACTCGATTAAGCCTGCCTCCTCCAAACCCGTTTCCTGATCGATTTCCTTTACCTCGGTGCTCATCAATATGCAATGTACGCCCTGCTCCACGGTTCCAGCCTGCATCTGTTTGATCTTGGATACTAAGGCTTCCTCGGAGCTCATATGCTCCAGACATGAGCATGCGATGACGTAATGATAAGTATCCTCGGTAATTTCATAGTGTTCTACGTCTGCCACAAGTGCCTCAAGATTTGAGCTTACGCCATGCAAATCGGCATACTGCCGCAGCTTGTCAACTGCCGATGGCAGCAGATCCACGCAGATGACCTTCCCGTTAACCGCTTGGATCCGCTGCGCAACCGGGATGCTGTTACGCCCGACGCCACAGCCTAGATCCAGTACCCGCATCTCATGAAACGGCAATAATTCCAAATGATCCAGGACCGTCTGAACGGGCTTGGCTAACCAGCTCCCAGGTTGAAACAGTACGGCTTCTTCGTACAATGTCTCGTGATACGATATTTCCTTTTCACGTGCGCGGTTGAATATGTCCATGCTATATCCCCTTGTTCTGGCCGTTATAAGGTCACTCTATAAATTCCATACGAACAAAGCTCATTTCCTTGCTCACTGCAACTCCTGCTAGGATACCTTTTTCTAATCTTCGCTTATCGTTAGCAGCGGCCACTGATCCTGCCATTGTTTCTTTCCTACCCGCTCCAAATAATAGCGTCGCTTATGAAAGTTAGGGCATCTGCGAACCCGAAGCGCAAATAAATCCTCCAGTCCGTAAGGACAGCAAAGCTCAAGCTCTCCTTCGGCGTTCAGCCTTGCCCCGACCGCGGTAGCCGTCTCCGTCCAATGAGCTAACGCATCATGGGTCGAATGATAGGGTTCATCTCCATTCTTCACATGCATTCTGGCCTGATTCTTGACCGACCATTTCGGGTTCCCCGTGGTTGTTCTTAGAAGCTCTTCCAATCGAATATCCCGCGCTTCAGACACATCTTCCGGATCGAAATACACCACATCGATATCCGTATGCCGATCCGTCCCTTCTAACCCATGAAGCAAGTCCCACACATAATTTCGGATGTAGCCTGCAGCAATATAGCATTGCGGCAGCCCTAAGTCACGAACGATGTCCAAATCCGTCATCAATTGCTGATGCTGGCTTATGTACTCCTTTAACCGTTTCTCTAACATACCATCCACCGCCAATGACCTAAATTCTTCTCAGCCCTCTTACCATTCAGCTGCCACATGTTCTTATATTAGTTAGCTGCAACTTGAATAAGAGCGTACCCTAAAATCCTGTATTCGTGTAAAAAAGCATAGACCGCTTCACGAAGAGAAGGAAACGGTCTACGCACACTCATAGATATAACTATTATATTCCAGATAATCCCTGAACGGCAAGAGAGAGCAGGGATTATGGGACGCAGCGGGTGATACCCGAGCTGCATGTTGGACAGAAATGTGAGCATGCATGCGCCATAACTGCTTCAACTTGAGCCAGATTGACTTCGGTATGCTCTTGTGAGAGAGCTTATAAGCCGGATTTCGGACAGCCATGCACGAAATAATCCCACTACCGAACAATCAAGTCCAGTGGTGCTAGCTACACAGCCGCGTCCACCCGCTCCTGCGAAGCGCCGTCGCAGCGCTTGCACACTTTCAGGGCAGTCCCGTCCGATTTGGTTCGGGGATACAACAATTTCGTTCGGGTACTCTTGCACACCGGACACGTACCGCGCGCGCGAGTTGGTAGGTTCCACAAGGATTTGCCTCTTTTTTGTTTTGCCATTAGTCAGATACCCCATTTCATAGATTCATTATTATCACTCTTACTTATATGAAAGGGTTCAGCAGAACATGTCGGGCAGCTCCATTTAGATCTCACATACCATCGCTCACAACCATTGCAACCTCATATGATCCGGAATAGATGGTGGATCGCCCTCATGGTACGCCTCCGTCGCACATTAGAAAAACGCGTGGGTAAGATAACAAAAGCGAGAAGGCAATGAAGACGCCCTCCCGCTTGTGCAACGAATTACTTATTTATAAAAGCCACAATCTCTTCCTTGGACGGTATGGAGGCTTGCGCGCCTGGCCGGGTCACCGTCAGTGCAGCCGCTGCAGTTGCAAACTGAAGCGCTTCTTCCGTTTCCAGTCCGTCCGTGCAAGCTGCCGCATAAGCACCGATGAACGTATCTCCTGCCGCCGTGGTATCCACGGGTCTGACGCGGAAAGCCGGAACGGTGAAACGCTCACCTTGTGCATTCCCATAGAAGCAGCCTTGCTCGCCAAGGGTGATGATCACGTTGGAGGTGCCTCTGCCGATAATCGACGCTGCAGCCGCATCCGCTGAAGCAGTGTCCTCCACCTTTAGGCCGCTCACCACTTCGGCTTCCGTCTCGTTCACAATCAAGGTATCGATCAGCGGCAACACGTTATGAGGGATCTTTCGCGCAGGTGCCGGATTCAGCCAGACGCGAACGCCTGCCTTGTTGGCCGATTGGATAACATACTGCGTCGTCTGCCACGGAATTTCATTTTGCAGCAGTACAGCATATACTCCATCCCACTTCACCTCAGTCGCAACATCTTCTTCAGTCAACCGCCCATTGGCTCCTTCCGACAACACGATATAATTCTCGCCCGCCTCATTAACCGTGATGATCGCCATCCCCGAGGTGCCTGTCTTGGAGAGGACGGATGTAACGCCAACCCCGCGCTCCTCCAAGGAAGCAACCAGGGTATTCCCAAAAGGATCAAGACCGACCGCGCCGACCATGACACAATCCGCACCTGCTGAGGCTGCAGCCACAGCCTGATTCGCTCCTTTACCCCCAGGAAAAAAAGATGTGCCGCTGCTATGAATCGTTTCTCCCGGCCGGGGAAACTGCTCTACATTACTCACAACATCCATATTAATGCTTCCAATGACAACTAGCTTGCGCAAAGATAACCTGCTCCCTTCTCTTAAACCAACTTCGGCTCTGATGTACGGACGTGAACATCCCTGATCTCATTCTCGCCATCCTCCAAGCAGCCAAAGCCGAACATGCCATGACCATAGGCGGTTTCCTTGCATTCTAGCACATGGTCTCCATTAATATACAAGATGAACCGATCCTTCTCGGACACCAGCTTCAGGCGGTATTCTTTCCCCCATTCCCAATCGTATCTTGCCGTAATCAGACGCTTGATCCCGAAGTCCTGTTTGATAAACGATACGGAATTCGGACCGTCGAACCCGGCCAGATAATGCCGCATGACCCCCTGCGCCCTCGTAATCAGACAATGGCTGGTGCCTGATATTGGTCTAATGGTTGCTTCAATCTCCATATCTCCTGCATAGTAATTGCCGGAATAGGACGAGGTATCTCCTTCAGATATACAATGCAGTGCTCCCTCACGCAGCTCCCAGTTTCCTCGATGATGCGAGAATGGAGTGACAGAAGCGAACTCTTTGGCCTGCTTGGCAAAATCGATCGTATAATCCGCAGCTCCCGTGATGCTGAATTGACCGACGAACAAACTACCGATAGCGCGGTTCAAGAGCGGCGACGGGCTCTCGAGTATCCAGCCGATCTCATCGATCATGGCGCCTTCGGTATCCGGAATGACGAATTCAACCGCGTTCCACTCTCCGCACTCTGGAGTATACGTTGCCAAACGCACTTCCTCCTGCGTATAAGTATTTCGCACATACGGAGTCAAGGTTACTGGTTCGCCTTCCCACTGATCCACATAAATTTGGGCGGATACGGTCTGCCCGCTATAGGCCAAGGGGGCAAAGGTCGGCTTATATTTCTCATCGTTAAACTCCGCCCGCCGATAGAACGGTTTATAGTAGATTTTGCTGCTGTCGCCTTCTACCAGTCGGTCAAAGACCACTTCCAAGGATCCTCTGCTATCATACGTATTCTTGGTTGAATGGCGCAAGACAGGCGTCTTGAACGAATTGCTTGTCCGAAAGCCGTGCGTGGACCCCGGCAGGTCGAAATCGAAATACACCTCGCCTTGCTTCACCCGCGACACCAACGCTTCGGGGGCCTTCTCTCCATTGAGGCGATAGCCAAGCAATGCAAGCTCTTTGGCAAATGTCGGGAAATCCACCAGATTCAAATAACCGGATACACTCGAAGCCACGATGAAGTCATTGATCGGCTTGCGATAATGATCCGGAATCCCCGCCAGGCCGCCGTAAACGCCTAGGATCGTGCCCACGTTTCCGGCGTTGCAATCGGTGTCCCAGCCACACATCGATGCGATCTCGACCGTGCGCGCAAAATCCCCCTCGCCATACAGAAGGGCAAGCACGCACACGCCCGCATTCGGGATAATGTGGCATACGCCAGTATACTTATCGTATCCCCAGTGATCCTCCAAATATTGACGGCAAGCGCGGAAATCCGATGGATGCTCCCGGTGGAAGTCCATCACCACGTGGACCACGCGCGCATAAGTGGAGTCATCCGGAATCATGCGAAGTCCTTCCGCAATAATCTCATCCATGGATGAAGCATCAAAGGCTTTGGCTATGCAAGCAGCCATGAAGCGGGCGCCGTACAGCCCGTTGCCGTCGTGCGAAACACTGGCGGCTTTTTCCGCATAATCCGCCGCTTTCTCCGCCTGACCCGGGAACAGCAGGCCCCAGGAATCGATGAAGATCTGGCCGCCGATCTGCTCCGCCATCTCCGTGCCGTTGACCTCAATCGAACCGGAGCGCGGGGCTGAAATGCCTTTGCGCAGATTAACATAAGCACGGTGCTCCGTACTGATATCCTCGCCGCCCCACCAAAACATGCCAATCCCTTCCCTTGCGTAGTTGAGCCATGCCTTGCCCACATCCTCAGGCTCAAGCTCGCGGTCCGTCGCATCGTCATACAGCGCGCGAATAAAGAATACCGGTCCGTTCGCGTCATCGTCGGCGGCAAAGGTTTTGTACGGCTTCACGTAATCCCGGATATCGCCGTATACGTCCCGAATGCGTTCATACGTCCAAGCTACCGGTTCGATGGGAGCACCGAGTCTGATGCCAATGTTCATACCGATGAATCCCGCATATACCGTCTCTACATAATGTTTAGGTATCATTTGCTCTCCCTCCTGTATCAACCATTCCTCTACATCCGCTAAGCTGCAATAGCTTGTGAAAAACTATGGACTCACAATATTCTTCCGAGATTCATTGATGCGAAGATCATCCTCAATGATCTGCACAGCAATGGCGCTGAACCTGTCCGCGATGGCACACAGGTCCAAGCGGTTCACCTTATTCAACTGCTCGATATCTTCTTCGCGGATAACCTCACAACCATACATGGCGCCCAGGATGACCCCGGCCATAACGCCGATCGAGTCTGTGTCACGCCCGGAGTTAACCCCGTCCAGAATCGAACGATAGTAATCGCCGTCGTTGAGAACGATAAACGCTAGTGCCATCGGCAGCTCTTCAATCGACCATAGGCGGCTTGGCGTATAATGGTTGCTCGGGATGCCGACCTTGTCGATATGGCGACTCACGTCATCGCCCATCGGCGAATATTTGAGCATGATCGCTTGCAATACCTCGATCACTTTGTCCATGTCATCCCGCTGATGCCGCAATTCGCGGGCGGCTTGCGTCATTTCCACAATGGCTGCTTTCGTGCCGTCTTTTGCCAGGCTGATCGCGGTGCGGACAATATCGTCCACACTCACCCCCGGCTCAAAGGCCTTCGCCACGCAAGCAGCCAGAACGCCTGCGGCTTCCAGACCGTAGCTGCTCTGATGACCCATCGCAAACAGGATGGCCTCATCATAGGCCGCCTTGGGATTACCGGCATTGACGATCCCGATCGGGGCGATGTACATCGCCGCCCCGCAGTTCACCATATTCCCGATGCCCCCTTCTCTCGGATCGCAATTGGCCAACACATGACGCATGAAGATGTATTTTTCCGGATAGAACAACCGGTCAATGATCAACGTCTCCTCATTCAGCTCCGGGACAAACGTCTTGCGGAACGCAATCTCCTTCACGAATTCATTGCCCATATCATAGGCATCCAGATGCCGGCCTTCAGTAAGATAAACATTCATGAGCGCAATGGTCATCAGCGTATCGTCCGTGACAATCCCGTCGCCCCTTACCCGTCCAAGCCGGACGTCGGCGGGCAGATCCATCTTATGCCATCTTGTCATAAGAGATTCCACGCGTCCGTATTTGGACTTAATCTCCTCGTACGTCAATTTCTCGATTGGAGCTCCCATTGCGTCTCCGAGCGCGGTGGATATCACCACGCCCCTCACCCGGTCACGAAACGAAGTCATAGTCATAGGCTCCTTACTTGATGTTTTCGTTGGCATATTTCGTAATTTCTGCACCGCCTGCAGCATTCCAGGCTTCAACGAATTGGTCGAATTGGGACAAGTCTTTCTTGCCCGTAATAAAGTCCGTCGAGTATTCCTTGTACAGATTGTTCATTGCATCCCAATTCGCAATGAATTGCTCAGGAATGATGAAATTGTTGTCTTCCGTGTAGAATTCGGTAGCCATTTTCAACGATTCGGTTCCAGGCTCACCCAATAGCGGCGTTTTCAAAGGCGTTTCGGACTTGATCTCGGTCGGCTCCCAGAAACGCGCATACCATTCGCTGTAGTATTTCTCGTTCAGCTCGATCTCGCCGTCAACGACCTTATAATGCTCGTCTTCGAAACCGAGGCGGTCCAGCATTTGCCCCTTCGGACTTGCAAGGTAATCAAAGACCTTGAACGCTACGTCTTTATGCGGTGACTGCGAAGAGATCGCAAGCCCTCTGGATTCCTTCGTCACGTCGGTTGCCCCGAAGCCCTGCGCTTCGCCCTTAGCCGGCGGCAGGACGATCAGATTGGCGTCATCTCCGCCCAGTTCCTGCATTCTTCCATCATACAAATCGATGATTTTACCGGCTGTGCCCGTGATAACGGCAGCTTCCCCTTTATAGAAGGCGTCCTCCTTGGTATCCCATTGCTTTGTAATGAATTGCGGGTCCAGCAGCCCTTCCTTGTAGAGCTTATTGTAGAACGTCAGCTTTTCTTTTTCTTTCTGAGAAACCTTGGAATACTCATAAGTTCCGTCTTCCTTCTTGAGCCAGGTCGTATCCAAACCGAAAGCCGTATTGAAAATAAAGTTGATCTCGGCAATATCGCCTGCTGCCGTCAGCGCGTAGCTCGGCTTGCCTTCACCCGGCTTCTTCTCCACCAATTCCTTGAAGAAGGCATAATAATTGTCGACACTTGGGTTCTCCATCAAGGCCTTGGAGCTCTCCATGGCATTAAACCAATCCGCCCGGATGACCGGTGTTTTAGGTGCGAGCGGTTTGATCCACAGCAGATACGGATAACTTGCCATCCGGGTCTTGTTGTGCGGCTCCATGATATTTTTGATGTAGGTTGAATTTTCAATATAAGGTGTCAGATCTTCCAACAGACCTTGATCGGCAATTTGCTGGTCACCGCCCTGGAAATAGATGATATCCGGAATGGTTCCGCCCAGCAGCAGCAGATTGAGGTTCTCGGCATAACTGCCTTGTGCCAGATCCACAAGCTCGAATTTCACGTTCAAGCCTTCATCTTCAGCCAGGGATTTCTCCAAGGTCTCGAAGAATTTAACCGAAACGGGGTTTGCCGTTCCTTCATCCTTGTACACGATCTTCAGCGTAACCGGATCCCCGGTCCCGTCAGACTGGGCGGTTCCGGGTTCAGTTTGACCTGCTCCCGGCGTGTTTGACTTCGATGTACATGCCGACATGACCATAACCAGCATGGCAACGATGAATAACAGGCTTAATTTTTTCATGTTCATCTTTCTCCCCTTTTTTGAATTTGAACATTCATGCCTTATAAGTTAGCTGCCTTCGCCTTCCCGCTTAATCCTTCACTCCGCCCTCCAGTTCGCCTTTCGCGTAATATTTAAGAATGAACGGATATAGGAATAACAGCGGTACAATCGCAATCATGATCGTACCTGCCTGCAGGGAAGCAAAATCAAAGTTGATCGAGCTGTCGAACATGTTTTGGTTGCCGATCAAGGACGTATTATCCTTGCGGACAACAAATTGTCTGAGTACAACCTGCAGCGGCCATTTGGTTGGATCCGAAATGTAGAGCGTGGCTCTGAAATATTCGTTCCAGTGATATACCCCGTAGAACAAACCCAATGTCGCCAGCCCCGGTTTGGACAGCGGCAGTATGATCTGACTATATAAGCGAAAATGACCTGCGCCGTCGATTCGGGAAGCCTCCAGAATCTCCTCCGGAATGTCCTGAATGAACCGCATAAGAATAAAGAGATAGTACACGTTGACCGCTTTGTACAGGATCAGTGATGTTAGCGTATTCATCAGTCCGAGATCCTTTACCAGCAGGTATTCGGGAATCATGCCCGGCTCGAACACCATAATGACGATCAGAAAGAACAACACGACTTTTTTACCGATAAACTCGGTTCTGGCCAGCACGTACGCTGCCATGGAGGTCAGCAGCAGATTCAGGAATGTACCCGCTACGGTAATCCATACCGAATTCAGAATACTGCCCGTAATCAAGGGATTGGACAATAACAGTTGGTAATTGATCGTTGAGAATCCCTTCGGAAAAATGTCCAGTCCGCCCATCAAATGGGCTTTGCCGGGATCGGTTAAGGATAGCGCCAGCAGATTCAGGAGAGGAACCAATACCATGAGCGTAAACACAAACAACATGAGATAAATAACGATTTTCGAAACTTCCAGTCGTCTCATCGTAAATCCCTCCTTTACCAGACGCCCTTGCCCGAGAAGCGCTTCGAGATGAAATGCGTGCCCAGGATGAGGATGATACCGATAACGCCCTTGAACAAACTCGCTGCGGTTGCATAAGCAAATTGTCCGTTCCCGATACCGATTCGGTACACATACGTGTCCAAAATATCCACCACACTGATGATGGAATCGTTCATAAAGTTAAACACTTGATCGAAACCAGCATTCATGAAGAAGCCCAGATTCAGAATGAAGACGGTTACAACTGTGCTGTATAAATGAGGAAGCGTAATGAACCTCATCTGCTGCAGGCGGGTCGCCCCGTCAATCTTGGCTGCTTCATACAATCCTGGGCTGATCTTCATGATGGCTGCCAGATAGATGATGGAGTCCCAGCCGGCGCTTCGCCAGATTTCGGAGAATACAAGCACCCAACGAATATGCTCTTTGCTGGTCATGTAATCAATGGATGGCAGTTGAAAGAAATTCGCAATCAGATTGACTCCGCCTTCGGCAGGATTCAAGAGGCTGATCCAGATCCCGGCAATAACGACCCAGGATAGAAAATGCGGCAAATAAACCACGGATTGCACGTATTTGCGGTATTTCGAGCTTCGAACTTCATTAATAAGCAGTGATAACATGATTGGAATCGGGAATACAAATACGATTTTCATCAAACTGATAATGATGGTATTCTCCAGTACGCTTGTGAAGGCGGGCGAACTGAATAGCGTCTTAAAGTGCTTCCACCCGACCCACACATGATCCCCCAGAATCCGGTAATCCTGAAAGGCAAGCTTCATGCCGTATAGCGGAATGATGTGAAAGATAAAAAAGTAGAGCAGAGGCAGCGACAGCATCGCGTATAGTACCCAATCCTGCCTTAAGCGTCTCAACACCTTCATGGCTTACCCCTCCTCCAGATGTTCAATGGATAATTTCATGAGGGGAGCATGCTGCTGGGCTCCGTACACGTCGCGGTCGCCGACACTGCCGGACGATATATCCCGCGACATCGTGATTTTGAAACCCAGCGCCTGGTCGAAAAATACCAGGTGATGAATCTGCTCCTCCCGTATCTGATACAGCTCACATATCGTCCGTTTTGTAATGATGCCGGACTGTTTCACTTTGTCATATTGCTCTTTGGAATCAAACAACACGTCTAAAGTAATTTCGAAGGGGCCTGAATTTTTGCTTCGCAGCACCTTCGCCAAATCGCCGAGTTGAGTCATGGTTTGATCCTCCTTATCGATGCTCTATCCGAAAAGCATTATTGTTCATTTCCATCAGATGGTAGACGGAGAATTCATAGACAGGACCGAACTCGATATCGCTTGGCGCGAAGGGAAAAGCCAGATTGCCTGCCGTTGATTTACGGCCTTCGTATCCATAATGCAGGAAGGTGGAACGCACCGTGGCGCAGATGCTGTTCGCTAACTCCTGCGTCTTGGCCACCACTTCGAACATAACGCCGACCTCGTGTCCGACGAACGACTCCGGCTCCTTGCTTCCGAGAACACCGTTCTTGCCGTAGTTGTAAAATTGAATCTGATAATCCGATTCCGGAATTTCCCGGTAATATTCCCGTGCCTGATTGCGAACATATTCCTCAACCTCTTCCAGCTTCCCGATCAGGATCGGATCCCGGATCCCCGCCACCACGAAGGTCCGATAAGCGACGCGCCTAGCGCCTTCCAGCTTAATGAAATATTTCTCTGCCGGAAGGAACCGGCTGCCGGTTACGCGAACGATGCCTTTCTCCTCTTCCTCGAAGCGGCAATTCTCCAAATCGAGCGTAAATCCGGGACCATGCAGAATATAAGGGTGTTCCTTCTCATAAAAGGTATGGGCCGCAACGCTGGTCGGGCTGCACGTCCGGTCCGGGTTAAGCGACTGAACGGTAAACGAATCGTCGCTGATCGTGCCAAGAATGCTGTCTTTGGTTGTTCCCGGTTCCGCGCACAATGCGCCGCATTCCAATATTTTGCCCAGATGATAGGATAGCCCCGGGTCCTTGCCGTGGTAGATCCCGATCGCCGCGAAAGGCGAAGGATCATACGCCCTGCCGCAGACGATGATGTCCACGCCCTGTTGAAGCGCTTCCACAATAGGTTCATGTCCCATCTGGGCAACGATGCTGTTGGTGGAGTCAATCAACTCACTGGTGAGTGGCGGAATATTTGGACTTAATGCCTTAATCCGCCCTTCTTCCTTCGCCTGATGGATTTCCTCCCGGGTGAAGTCGGCCCATATGACGGACACCTTGGCCTGAAGTCCCCGCTCATCCAAAATTTCATCAATGATGTCGAGTGTCCATTTCACATGGGTCCGTGCGCCCGAGCCGCCGGCCGAGCCGATGATGATCGGAATTTTACGGGGCAAACCGTTCGTGAGCATAATATCCAGGTCTTTCTTAACCGCCCGCTTGCTGACGATCGATACGCCGGCACCCAACTTATGCGGTCCCCCGTCCGTTGAGCCCGCATCAACAACGATGCCGTGCAGCTCGAACTTCAGTCCGTTCATGAAGGATTGTTCAGGAAATCCATATCCCAGCATGCCGCAGGGGGATAGAATTCGAATGTCTGTATTCATCTGCAGTCCCTCTTTACCAAAATATTCACCCATGACCATTGGATAATTGGATTATCCAATTTGTGCTAAAAGGGGTATGTTTCTCCCCTCTTAAACATGAATGTAGTTTTTCTGTATGTTTTCTTTAACCCGGCTGAGATGGTTCAGCAAAGCGAGCTTTGCTTTTACCGGATCGCGTTCCTTAATAGCTTGCAAAATAAGTAAATGTTCTTCGTAGACCTCGCTCTTGCGACCCGGAATCTGGGCTGTTTTGCTCAGCGTCCGCTGAAGCAAATCCATATGCAATTCAATCATATTGACGAGGACCACGTTATGCGTGGCTTTAGCAATTGACAGGTGAAACGCCTGATCCGGCTTCGATCGATCCTCCGCATTCTGATCAATCTCCCCCCACGTCGCGAAGGCTGCCTCAATCTCGGCGATATCCTCATCGGTTGCCCGCTTGGCCGCTAGCTCCACGATTCCTGTCTCGAACAATTCACGCGCTTCTAACAACTCAATGATAGTCGCACGTTCGATATTATCCAGGATGCGGCTTCGATCCTCGGCAACATCCAGTGCCTTGCTCAGGAAGCGCCCGCCGCCGGGTCTGGCTTCAATCAGTCCTTCGCGCTCCAGAATGCGGAATGCTTCCCGCAATGTCCCGCGGCTAATGCCAAACGATTGGGCCAGCTCCCTTTCAGTCGGAAGAACATCACCCGGAGCCAGATTTCCTTCCAGAATCAGATTCTTGATCTGTTCGATAACATCCTCGTACACCCGATGATATTTAATCTTCTTAATGGTCATATGACTACCCTCTCTATCCCTACTTGCGCAAACGATAATTGGGTGATCCAATTAACCGCATGTTTAGCATAAACGCATCGTAAAAGGCTGTCAAGCATAAAAATAGCGCTTACATTATCTTTTTGAAGGTGTTTATTGCCTGATTGAAGACATATGCCGGGTAATTGGGTGACCCAATCATCTTCGGATTTTTCTTTTTCAAAACAAATAACCCTGGCTTTGGACGGAAATCCATAACAGGGTTTATGCTCTCTAGAAAATCCAATATTAAGGTTGCGGTCTTCGTTTTGCCAACATCCATCGAACACATCCATATAAGCCGCCCAATACAATAAAGCCTCCAATTGCAGCCACGGTAAGCCATTCGCTATTCCGCTCGATCATGCCAAAAGTTACTTGAGCCTGGAGGGATTCCGCCCGTTCATATTGCCTGGTCAAATCCAGATCCCGCACATGTCTCTGTGTTAGCACCAGGCCTTGCAGGATCATAAATACAAAATAACCTATGTATATCGCTGCAGCAAACAGCACGGATTCCATAACTACACGTTTACGAGTCATTACGATTCTTCCTCTCTCCTTCTGACTTTCTAACCACAACCATAGTCCTTATATCCACTTCACAATCTCACTGATCACATAAGCGGCCGGAATGATCACGAGCTGTGCCAGCATGGTCCCAAAAAACCTTGAAACCATCAGCATCGTATACACTTTGCCAAGCTGGTCCCTCGCTTCCTCGTTCCGAGTCGCCTTGTCGGTAATCAAACCAAGCTGGGGATCGATAAATATCGTTAAAATAATCGTTGCAATTCCGTTAATCAGTCCCGATGCTTGGGATGCCGTGGTGCTGTACTGAGGAACGAGATGTGCTGCGTACAGAGATGACAGGACACCTACTGTGTAAAAAGCGGTGACCACAATATTCAGCATAATAAACCGTTTAGGTATTCCTAAGTAACGAAACTGACTCCATTTCAAATTGGGCTTTCTTATGTAATGCCTTGTGTTCTTGAGCTGCCCGATGGTCACGCTTGATACAAGTTTCGGAATGGATCCGGCAACCTCCAGCTTGCTGATGACTCTGCTGAACAGATTGACGAAAGTAGGAAATAACGCGATTGCGACAATCGTTCCGATCGAGGCCGCTAACAAAATCGCCCTGAAATAGGAAAGCACGTCAAACGAAGGATCCACCTTCGCATAATCAACAAACTTGGCCGTCAGCGGGGCTTGAACTAAGTTGGATGTTCGGGAAACCAGTACAATGATCCCCGTCAACGATAAGGCAACAGCAATCTTGTTTAGCTTCACCCCGGCATATCTTGCGGAGTATGATAAGGTTTCCGCCGTATGAATAATCATCGTCAGGACAAACACAACGATCAAGCTCTGTATCATAGAGGGCTCCTCCCCACCTGATGTTCAGTTCAAACGCCGTACCCTGTATTGTCGCCAATTGAGTCTGTAAGCTCTAGCCCACTCTTTATATCTATCCGATTTACGATCGAATTAGTACATGCCCTCCCTGCTCTTCCAGCGTCAACGCCGTCCGACTATATATCTGATGCAGCTGCTGTTGAGTGATGAGACTGGCTTTGTGTTCAAATGTTACATGAAACCGTGAATTGCGTTCTGCAAGATACCGCAAATAGGCGTAGGCATCTCCATAGTTCACATCATGATCCTGCTCCGGCAGGACAGGCAGATGATGCGTGAACTTGTCCTCATCATAAAATACGTTACTGTAATGGACCAAATAAACCTGGGATGCCATCCGATCAAGAAAATGATACGGATCGAACCCGTGAAAGGCCCTGCGGGTAATATCAAGCCTGGCCGTGTCCAGCACAAACCCAATTTCAGGATAAGCGTGAAAGCTATCCACAAAAACATCCTCGTAATCACCAAAAAAATCATGCTCCAGCACAATGCGCTGCCCATAACGGAGCTGCAGCTCACAGAGGAACTCAAATAACCGCTTGGAAATTTCCCGGAATTTTGTTTTGCTCAATTGGTTGTAACTATAACGATGTGCAGGATCGGGAAGTCTCGGATATGGGGTAAAGGGCTCCTGGAAGACCGGATAAAATGGATAATGGAACAGCATATAATCTGCGCCCACACTGGATGCTAACTGAACCTCGGCCGAGATTTGTTCTAGTGCTTCCTGAAAGTCCCCGGACTCGGGAGCATTAACTTGAGGCAATCGAAATCCAGCGTCGCCGAGAATCGGGGCATGCACACCGAAAGCGATCCGCTGGCTGCAGCAATAATCGCTGACCTGCAATAATGCCTCCCGATTCGGAAAGCTGCATATTTCCATCCCGCTGATATGCTGGTCAGCAAGCTCATCCCATCGTTCTTCCGTAAAGTGATCCCACATCCCTACCTGTAAACGCCTCGGAATCATGCCTTTGCCCCTCCTTTGACTTTCCTCTTATCCATGCCGAATCATGGATCCATAATCAACGCTGACCCGGCTGTGCGTCTCGGACGACAGACGAATTGCATCCAGAACAGCTTGTACCCTGTGGCCATCCACGAAATACGGCATGTTCAACGTCGGTTTATTTGCAGTTATGCTGTGGTACATGCCATCTATCATCTGATAGAAGCCGTTATAATAGTGCACTGCCGGAGCCTCCAGGTTAGCCGGAGGGTCAAACGGATCAATCGGGATAGATTCAAATGCCCCGCCAAAGCTGCATTCGAGGGTATGGTCATCTCGCATCCTCAGCGTCCCCTTCGTTCCGTAGATCTCTAGCGTCCAACCGACTCCGCCAATTCCCGGGAAAAACACATCCGCAAGGACAGAGGTTCCACCCTTAAAACGACCCGAAAAGGTAAAGGCATCCTCAGCATCCCTGAACTCAAGCCCTGCATCTCCCTTATAGGCAGGGATCTGGGTTCTCAGGTCACCGTACACTTCCGTAATCTCTTCGTCCATCCACCATAGGAGTGAATCTATCATATGCGAACCGATCGCAAACAGGAATCCACCGCCATCCTCGCTGCGGGCTTCCCATCCCCGGTAAGAATTAGCCAGTACAGAGTATCCGGAGAAGCTCCCTGTATATTTGATATGCTGAATATCTCCCAGCTTTTTATCTTGCAGCATCTGTTTTATTCGTTGCCGAATCGGCGTCCATCTCCATTGAAAATTAACGAAAGCATGTCGGTCCAGCCGTTCCGACTCTCTCAGCATTCGTAACGTTTGCTCCGTATTCATGCCCAGAGGTTTCTCTGTCAGGACATGGTGGCCGGACTGCAAGGCGAGCATCGTCATTTCATAATGATGGACGGGTGCCGATACGATCGATACCAAATCCAACGGCTCACTCTCCAGCATGTCACGCCAATTCCTGTAATACGGAATTCCATTCCACAAGCGGTCCTCCGTGCGTTGTCGATGGACACTAGCAATGGATTTCACTTCTATCCCCGGGTGCAGCTGAAGAATGGGAGCATGAACGGTACCGCCAAATCCGGTCCCTATAATTCCTACTGACAATGTCTTCATCTTATGAAACCTCCTAACATCAAGCTACCCGCCTGATGTTATTTTAACATTATTTCCCTCTCCCGTACCCTGTGACTTTGGCCAAGCCTAACTTTTCAATGGTCTAATGTACCCCCGCATCGTCGATGTTTTAAGTTTAAACGGTTGTTGCTTAGATCATAATGGAATTATAGAGGTTTATGTTTAAACGACGCTAATGTTGACTTAGCAGGGGGATCAACATGTGGAAAATGGTGCTTTCCTACCTTCCGGATTGGAAGGTTTTTATGCAGGGTTTCATCGCATTGGTAATTCCGTATATGATCTCAAGGTTTTTTAAATGGATTCATAACTCAAAGGAAGACTGAGGAAATGGCGGGTATCAACAATGAAACAACATGAGAATGAAAAAAGCAAAACATTGAGTTCTGCTCAAGCCTCATTAGAGCATTTTACGGGGAATTTCGCCTTGGATCTTGAACTGGTAAGAGAAGCAATCGGCCATAACTCGGATGTACACTTTAGGGAGTTTCATATTGGAGGCACTGGCATTTGTGCGGCCCTCATTTTCGTAGATGGACTGTCGGATAAAGAACTCATCGACAAACACATCATGAAATCTCTTATGGTGAGCTTCTCCGAAAAAAATAATGAGGATCCATCTTTTGGGCAAGGGACCGTTTCTAAAGAGTTTATTAAAAATCAAGTTCTTACCATTAGTGAAGTAACCGAAGCACATCATGTAAAAGATTTAGTGTCCAAGATATTGACAGGTTCGACCGCACTGTTAGTGGATGGCGTGCAGAATGTGCTCATTCTCGGTACAACCAAAGGGAAATCGCGCAGTATTGAAGAACCTTCCTCGGAACCACTGGTTAGAGGCCCACGTGTAGGCTTCACAGAATCGTTAAGTGATAATACTGCCCTTTTACGACAGCATGGTGACAACTACAACTTGTCCATCATCAAGTTTCAAGTAGGACTACGTTCAAAAAAAGAACTTGTCATCGCCTATATCAAAGATATGGCGGACCCTGCTTTGGTGGAAGAGGTCCAGGAAAGAATCAAAAAAATAAAGATAGATGATGTACCGGAATCAGGATACGTAGAGCAGCTGATCGAGGATAATTACCTCAGTCCTTTTACACAAGTACAGAATACAGAGCGTCCCGACCGCGTTTACAGTGCCTTGATGGAAGGACGAGTTGCGATCTTGTTAGATGGGACGCCTTTCGCATTAATCGTTCCGGTTTCATTTAGTATGATGCTGCACTCACCAGAGGACTATTATGATCGTTGGTTACCGAGTTTTCTCATCCGCCTATTGCGTTATTTCGCGGCCCTTATATCGCTTTTGGGACCCTCCTTGTATATTTCGTTTGTCTCGTTTCACCAGGGAATGATCCCAACCAAACTGGCCTTGTCTATTATGGGCACGAGAGAAGGCGTCCCGTTTCCCGCAATAATTGAAGCACTGATCATGGAAATAGCCATCGAGATTCTGCGGGAGGGCGGACTTCGATTGCCTAAACCCATTGGTCCGGCCATGGGTATCGTCGGCGGATTGGTCATTGGAGAAGCCGCCGTACAAGCGGGGATTGTCAGTCCAATTTTGGTGATCGTGGTGGCGTTAACTGCCATTTCTTCCTTTACCGTCCCTCAATACAGTGCCGGAATTACGTTTCGCATGCTTCGTTTTGTAGCCATGTTTTTCGCTGCTGTGTTTGGATTGTATGGGGTCGTTCTCTTTTTCCTTTTCCTTTGCAGCCATTTAGTGAGGTTGAAGAGTTTTGGTGTTCCCTATATCACTCCGATCGTTCCTTATCGAGCAAGTGATTGGAAAGACTTTATGATTCGTATGCCACTTTTGAAGATGAAACGCCTTCGGAAGGCGATACATAAGAAAGATTCCATCCGCTAATGATAGCTCTCTATGAAAGGAAATACACCAACATGATAGGTAGTTCAAAAGACCAAATTACGACTTCGCAAGCAGTTGTTATCCTCGTCAATTATATTCTTGCAGCCGGGATCCTCACCCTCCCCCGCACATCTGTGGAGAAGGTGAAAACACCCGATGTGTGGATCACCGTTATTTTGGGCGGGATGATCGCAATGATCGTAGGGGTGATCATCGTGAAATTAAACAAGCGATTCCCCGAAAAAACCTTTTATCAATATAACCAAGAAATTGTAGGAAAATGGGTGGGCGGGTTCCTCAGTTTACTTGTGATCGGCTACTTTTTTACCATTTCTGCATATGAAGTCAGAACAATGGCAGAAGTAACCGGCCTTTTTTTGCTGGAAGGTACCCCCACCTGGGCCATCATCCTGCCTTTTATGTGGATAGGTCTCTATCTGATCATAGGTGGAATAAACACGATCGCCCGTTTGTTTGAAATCATATTCCCAATTACGATCGTCATTTTTTTATTGGTTGCCTTTTTGAGCTTAGGCATATTTGAGATTGATAATCTCCGTCCCGTGTTAGGATTGGGAATTGCCCCCATGCTAAAAGGAATAAGGACAACGGCTCTTGCATTTTTAGGTTCTGAAATTATGCTGCTCCTTGTAGCCTTTATGAAACAGCCGGACAAAGCCGTAAAAGTTGTTCTAGTTGGAGTATTCATCCCCTTGCTCTTTTACGGCATAACCGTTGTCATGGTCATAGGAGCCCTATCGATCGATGGAGTGGTCACGAGCACATGGCCTACACTTGAGCTTATGCGAAGTTTTGAAATCCCCGGTTTGATCTTTGAACGGTTTGAATCTTTGCTGCTTGTGATATGGATTATGCAAATATTCACTACCTTTACCATTACCTATTATGCGGCTGCTTTAGGGCTGGCTCAGTTGTTCAAAAAGAAGATCCATCCATTTATATATGGCTTGATTCCGATTATTTACATCATTGCCATGATTCCCAAAAATATCAATGACCTCTTTAAACTTGGGGATACCATCGGTAATGTCGCGTTATTATTATTTGCTGTACTACCATTAATCTTACTTCTAGTATCGAGACTGAGAGGTGGAAAAGCTTGAAGCACATCACGATACGGATCCTCTTGAATGCGCTGTTGGTTCTTATCCTCCTACCTCTTACTGGATGCTGGAGCAATAAAGAAATTGAAGATCTAGGCCTTATTGTAGGCACTTCATTGGATTTGGAAAAACAGGAGGAGGCACAGGAAGAGTCAGCGGGACAAACAGGCAGGTATCCTAACCGGGATCAAATTACGATAACCAATCAATTTCTCACCGCAGAGACAACAGGTAAAACAGGTAAAGGAACAAAAACAGGTTCATCACAAAAAGCTTACAACAACGTTTCTGAAACAGGAGATGCTATCCTGCCGACTTTACGCAATATGGTATTAAGAATCGACAAACGTGCCTTTGCCGAACATTCAAAAGTGATTATCATTGGAGAGGATCTTGCGCGTACTTTGGATTTGCAAAAGTTGTTGGATTTTTTTATTAGAGAACAAGAGATGAGACCAAGCGGCCTCCTTCTAATTGCTCAAAACCGTGCGAGTAAAACACTAGAATCGAAAAAACCGATGGATATCCCAGCATTCCGGCTCGTTGAAATGACACACGGTCACGGAAGAACCACCAAAATTTTGCCTCCAACTACACTTACCAAAATAGAGGGGAAGCTGCATTCCGGAGCCAGCTTTCTTTTGCAAAATGTCGTCTCGTCGTCGAATGGAGAAATAAAATTTGCAGGAGCTGCCGTCATTGAAGGGAAAACTAAAAAACTGCGTGGTTTTTTGAATGAACAGGAAATAGAGGGCTTAACGTGGATAACCGGAAAGGGGAAAGGCGGTTTGGTTAAAAGCGTTGATAAAAAGACAGGTCAGCCTATTGTATACGAAATGCTGTCTATGAAAAGTAAAATTAAACCTCATGTTGATGGAAACAATATCTCGTTTAATATAGAAGTCGAGTCCGAAGGAAGAATCGCCGAGCATTGGGTGGTTTCGGAGAAACCCATTGAAACTGAATTTTTGAAAAGAGTGGAAAAAGCTATTGAAGAAGAGGTTGAGCGTTTGGTAAAGAATGTACTCGATAAAATTCAACATGAATACAAGACAGACGTTTCCGGTTTCGGAAACAAATTGAGAATTAAGTATCCTCATATATGGAAGACAGCCAAAAAAGATTGGGATCAAACATTTAGTGAGGTTCCGATCCAGTATGAGGTCAAAATAACGATCAAAGATTATGGGACATCCGATGAATGAGTTCGCTGTATATCCTTCTTCATCCCAATGGTGAATCGCTGAAAACCCAGCTTCTCATAATACGGCTCCAGCTCTTCCTCACACATCAGCTGCGGGAAGACCCCGAACTTCTCGCAATGTTCAACCAATCGATGGAGGATCTCGCGGCCTATCCCTCTGGACTGATAACCCGGATGTACGCCTAATCCGCATATAACGCCGGTAATAACCCCATCGGAAACCAAACGTCCCATGCCTACCAATTTATGCCCTTCATATGCATAGATGGCATACCAGCTCTGCAAGCACATGGTTTTCAATTCGGTAACGGATAGATGAATAGAGTTCCAACCAAGCGAAGCGTACAAAGCTTCTAATTGACGAAAATCCTCAGGCGCCTCTGAGGTATATATTACGGTCTGTACCATACAATCACCTTCCTTAGGATCTGGTTACCGGATACGCCATAACACTCATCAAGGCATTCTCGGCCTGTGTGGAATCGAGACGGCTGTATTGAACAAATACGGGTGCACTGCTCGTAACTTCCATAGCATAGGGAATACCTGGAGGAATACCGTGCCCGCCGTCCGTTTGAAGCGAGTTGGTTCGTATGTGCTTGGTTCTTCTTGCTGGTACGATGGTTTCCATTCCTAGCAATGGATCACGATCCTCGAAGTAAGCATGAATCGTAACCACAACGTCCTGCTCGGTTAAGTTCAACACACAGACGGATTCATGACTGGTTAGTTCTCCGCTGCTTTCAGGAGGGATATACCCGTCGGGAATAATCCAATGTTTTTCGCCTTTTGACATGCGTTTCACTCCTCGCAACTCATGGATTTAGGCTGCATAAATAAAAATACATTCGCTATCGACACCGAAAATTCCTTTAATCCTCGTTCCGACCCATCACGCTAGCGCAAAAACAGAGACAACGGCTGGAGTCCAAGCGCCTTCAAACGGCGAGCCACCATGTCGGCCAACCTGGCCGCACCGCGCTCTTGAAAATGAGCGTTATCCATGACGCCCTGCGGAAACAGAAGAAACTCCCCTAGCCTCCCCCACATAAACACGGATTTAGTCCCTTCGGGACCCAGCTGGTTAAAATTTTGTCTAAATCCATTATGGATTGGGAGCCTCCGAACATAAATTCAAATAACCGTTCTCCTTGTTCAAATAACCGACTACATAAGCAAAGTCTCATCAATTATTCCAGGTGCTAGAATAACAGCGCTTGTATTGACAGCGTTTACAACCCGGTACATAATGTGTACACAACATTTTAGGACCAGCGCAAGGAGACGTTGCTGTGCAAAAATGGATAACGATTTATAAAAACATGAAAATCAAAAACAAGCTTTCCCTTCTTATCAGCTTAATCGTTGTAATGGCATTTACCTTCGCCGTCATCGTCCAACAATATGCCTTCTCCATCTACGACGAGCAGCTGTACCTCAAATCATCTCAGGTCTTACACCTGTCCTCCTCTGCGATTGAGTCAGAGCTCGAGCGGATCGAACAGCTATCCTTCAACATCATTACCGATACCCAGATTCAAAATATGTTACGTTCCATCGCCGGGAGCGACTCCGATTATGATCGCCTCATCCTGCGACAGCATCTGGTGGACCGCCTCCTGAATTATATAGGCTCCGAGCCGATGCTCTATTCGATCCACCTGATCGATTCCTACGACAAACAGCAGGACGTCGGCAGTGTCGTCCCGATTCCCCCCACCAAAAAGGAGTTTATTCTACAGCTTGCCGGAGAGGCGGATGGAGAAGAACGCTGGGTATACCCGGACGAAACGGATTCGGCTCTTCTACTTTCCCGGGAAATAAGATCCTACTCTGGAACCTTATTCGATCTTAACTACTTGGGAACCATCATTATTCGTATCAATATGGACAAAATCGTCCGAAAATCCACCGGTGGGGAAGGCGACCTAATCGTGACTTCGGGTACGGATATCATCTATCCCGCAACCCCGCACTTCGATCCGGCTGTCATTCAATCCTCCCTATCATCTGGTAACGGGTATCTTACCCGTGAAATGGATGGTCATACCTACTTCATCGCACATAACCGATCAGGCAATACCGGATGGACGTATATGAATGTCACGCCCTTTAATCAATCCTTCAAGCAAATCATATTCATCAAAGAGCTTGTCATTATCGTGTTTACCGTTATTTTCGCAGTTGCGATCCTGCTCGGCATCCGGTTCAGCCGAGGCCTGACACATCCCATCGAGAGTCTCATCACCCGGATGAAGCTCGCGGAAAAAGGAAACTTTGCCGAAGCCAACGTGCTGCCTCAGGATGCTGCCCCTGTCGCCATGAACGAGTTGGGACTGCTGCATCGGACATTCCGCCTCATGATCGAGAGAATCAACGCACTGATTACCGAGAACTATTCGAACCGGCTGTTAATCAAAGAGACCGAGTTCAAAGCGCTGCAAGCGCAAATCAACCCCCACTTTCTGTATAACACGCTGGAATCCGTGAACTGGCTGGCGAAGATGAACAAGCAAACCCAAATCTCCGACATGGTGCAAGCCTTAGCCTTCCTTCTTCGGAATTCCGTCAGCTTGAAGGAGCCGATTCTGACACTGGGAGAGGAACTGGAGATTGTTAGGAACTACGTCATTATTCAGAAATTCCGATTTGAAGACCGCCTAGATTTCACGATGGATGTGAAGGAGCAGGATTTGCAGCGCAAAATTCCAAAGCTGTCCCTTCAGCCCCTGCTCGAAAATGCGATTCATTATGCGCTGGAGCCTTCCGTTAACCCTTGCCGAATTACGTTGTCCTGCAAGGAGACCCCTTCCGCGTTCTGCGTCATCGTGGAGGATGACGGCCCCGGCATGTCGCCGGATACGTTGACGCGATTACGAAGCGGCGAAATAGCCACGAGCGGTAACGGGATCGGACTGTTAAACATCGATGAACGGATCAAGCTGGCTTTTGGCGAGCACCACGGGTTAACCATCGACAGCGGATCGGGGCTTGGAACCCGGGTGATGCTGTCATTACCCAAATAATGGAGGGATTCGGATGTATAAAGTTCTGCTTGTGGACGATGAACGAATTATTCTAGACGGCATATCACAGATGGTGGATTGGTCGGCATACCGAACCGAGCTGGCCGGTACCGCCCAGAACGGAATTCAGGCATATGAAAAAATCGTCAGGGAGAGCCCGGATATCGTCGTATGCGATATTCGCATGCCCGGACTGGATGGGCTTGAGCTCGTAGCCAAAACCTATGCCTCCCACCCTCACATTAAATTCGTGCTGCTGTCCGGCTTCGGCGAATTTGAGTATGCAAACCGTGCCATGCAGTACGGAGTCAAGCATTACCTGCTCAAGCCGACCGACGAGGTCAAGATCGGAGGAGCTCTGAAAGAGGTCACTGAAGAGCTGACCCTGAACCAAAACAAGGACTCATTTATCCAGGAAATGAAAGGCCGTCTTCGCAAGGTGCTTCCTCATGTCAAAGAACAGGTGCTCAAAGAGTTTGTCACCAACAAAACCTATGGACGCCATGACCTGGAGGAATACCGCAGCCTGTTCGAAACTAATTTCGATCAGCCCGTCCGTCTGCTGTTGTTCCAACTGGAGGGCATTGTCGAATACGAGCATCAATTCGCCGTGAAGAACATCGCCGAGGATCTGTTGGACACCACGCTGCTGAGTACGACGATCGGGCAGCATGTTCTGGTGCTAATCGAGAACCACCATGATCAGCAGCGGCTCCATCAACAGCTGCAGGATATCCGCTGTACTTTTAAACAGTATTACAAGATGGACGTCACAATCACGATCAGCGATCCCGGACCTGTAACCCTGGCGCGGAAGCTGTACCGGGATACGCTGCAATGCCTGAACTACCGTTTCTATCTGGATGAGAGCGGAATGATCACCACGGAAGATACGCTTCATGCCGGCGGCTTGGAAGGAACGTTTGTCCTCGATGAGGAGCGCCTGTGCATGCCGGTCCGATCCGGCCACCGCAACGAAGCGGAGCTTGCCCTGGCCGAATTCATTCAGGAGCTGAAGCGTGCGCAGCTTAGTATCGACATGACCAAATCCTATGTCATTCAGCAGTATGTATCCCTTATCCGTCTAACCGACCCGGATCAGATGCAAGAACGCTATGCACGGATTCCGGAAATCGCCGAGATGAGTACGCTTCAAGCCATTCAAGCCTTTTTGGAAGAAACGGTTCGGGAAATCACGCTGCGAAACTTCGAGCAGAACAAAGTCAAATATAATGCCATCGTCCGCAAGGTGGTTGAGATTATCGAGGAGCAGCTGGGGAACTCGGAGCTTACGCTCAATTTGGTGGCAAACGACATGCTGTATATGAACGCCGACTATCTCGGCAAGCTGTTCAAGAAAGAGACCGGCGAGAAATTCTCAAATTACGTAATGAAACTACGGATGAAGCGCGCAACCGAAATGATGGCAAGCGATCCCGATATCAAGATTTTTGAAATGGCCGAGCTGCTCGGTTTCGGCGATAATCCCCAATATTTCAGCCAGGTGTTCAAAAAACAGATCGGGTGCACCCCCTCCGAATATATGAAAAAGAGTGATTAACTTGTACGTACATCTCTGCTTTTTAAACAAATTACACGGTTTTTTTCCTTACTCTTTCCCCGCCAAAACAAGATAATTGGGAATGTAAGCACTAACATTTGAAACGATATGAAGTGGTTTATCAACAAAGGGGAGGAAATGGAATGAAAAAAGTGTTAAACGCGGTTCTGATGTTTTCCCTGATCGGAAGCTTGATTGGTTGTTCGGGCGGCGGCGCTGCAGAACCGCCAGCCAGCGGCGGAACCGGAACGGAGACACCGCCGGCGGCTGCAAGCGATAGCAAGGATCCGGTCAAACTCCGCATTGCTTGGTGGGGCGGACAGTCCCGGCATGATTATACCTTGAAGGTCATTGAAATGTATGAGTCCCAGAATCCGCATGTCACCATTGAGCCGGAGTATGCTCCATTCGATGACTACTGGAAAAAGCTTGCTCCCCAAGCGGTGGCTGGCGGACTCCCGGACATTATTCAAATGGACATCTCCTATCTGAATCAATATGCCGGCCGGAATCAGCTGGCGGATTTGAAGCCGTTCACCGAGAGCGGCGAGCTGGATGTCGCCGATGTCAGCGAGAATGCACTGAGCGGCGGTGAGGTCAACGGCAAGCTCGTTGCCATGAACCTCGGCGTGAACGCACTTCAGACCACCTTCGACGTTGAGACGATGAAGAAGAACGGCATCGATATTCCATCCAAAGAATGGACTTGGGACGACATGGACAAAATGGGCGCCCAAGCCAAGGAAAAAGGCCTGCAGATCGGAGGTTTTGCTTACCGGCATGACGTCTTCTTCCCTTACTACCTAAGAACTATCGGCCAGAAAATGTACAGCGCTGACGGTAAAACGATCGGATACAGTGACGACCAGCTCTTTATCGATTATTTCACACGCTATCAGAAATGGTACGACAACGGATATATCCTCTCTCTGGACAAGGAAGCCCAGAAAAAAGGCGTAGCGGAAGAGGATGAAATTGTCCTTGGCAACTCCATATCGGGCACCGGCTGGTCCAACCAATTCCTTGCAGTGGCCAATCTGGTCACCGATCGTCCGTTGGAGCTGAATCCAATGCCTGGGCCTGGAACGAAGGACGGTCTTTTCCTGAAACCTTCGATGTACTTCTCGGTCACCGAAACGTCCAAGCATAAAGAGGAAGCCGCTAAATTCATCAGCTTCTTCATTAACGACATCGAGGCCAACAAGCTGATTAAGGGCGAGCGCGGCGTTCCCGTATCCGCCAAGGTGAAGGAAGCGCTCAAGCCGCTCCTCTCGGAGAACGAAGCCAAAATTTTCGACTATGTTACTTGGGCTGAGGCCAACAGCACGCCAGGCGATCCGCCTAACCCGATTGGCGCGGTGGAGATCGAGAAGCTGCTGCGAGATCTCAGTGAACGTATTCTGTTCAAGAAAATCTCGATCGAAGATGCCGCGGCTGAGTTCCGCAAGGAAGCGAACGCCATCTTGGCCAGATCTCAGCAATAACCAGGACATGGTCAGACAAGGGCATCTCCCGCACGTCTTTCCCGTGTGCGCAAGAGATGCCCTTTTTGACATCCGTGACCCCTGCACGGGGCGCAACCAAATCTAAATCGTAGGGGTTGAAGTCTATGAAGAGGCTCCGTGAGAACGAGCATATCACCGGTTATGTTTTTTCTGCACCGTTCGTTCTTGGTTTTCTCATCTTTACCTTATATCCAATCCTGTCGTCACTGTATTATTCGTTCACCAATTACAATCTGATGGAAGCGCCAAGATGGCTGGGCCTCGGGAATTATGAGCGGTTGTTCCTGGAGGACGACAAGATCGGCAAGTCATTTCAGGTCACGTTCACCTATGTATTTGCCAGCGTCCCCCTCCGCCTCATCTTCGCTCTATTTGTTGCCATGATTCTGAATACCGCGACCAAGGCGGTGGGACTGTACCGCTCGGCCTTCTACCTGCCTTCTCTTATTGGCGGAAGTGTGGCCGTGGCTATCATGTGGCAGCAGATCTTCGGTGACAAGGGTCTTGTGAACTCTGCCCTGTCCCTCTTCGGGATTCATTCCACGACCTCCTGGATCGGGAATCCAAGCACAGCGCTGTGGACGCTGATCGCGTTATCGATCTGGCAGTTCGGTTCCTCGATGATCATTTTTCTGGCCGGCTTGAAAAATATCCCGAAGGATTACTATGAAGCTGCCAGCGTGGACGGCGCCAACGCAGTCCATCGCTTTTTCAAAATTACGCTGCCTATGCTCAGTCCGATTATTTTGTTCAATCTGACGCTTCAGACGATTTCTGCGTTCCTGACCTTCACCCCCGCCTACATCATTTCGCGCGGAGAAGGCGGACCACTCGATCAAACGCTGCTCTATTCGCTTTATTTGTACCGCAAGGCGTTCTCGCATTTTGAAATGGGTTACGCGTCAGCGCTTGCCTGGATCATGCTCATTATTGTCGGTGTCCTGACCCTGCTCATCTTCAGATCATCCACCCGCTGGGTTCATTACGAGTCGAAAGGAGATTGACGATTATGACCAAATCCAGACGTGTTCTCTACCATACCCTGGTCGGATTGTTCGCCCTCGGCATGACCTATCCGATTCTGTGGCTGGTGGCAAGCTCGCTTAAACCGAACCATGAAATATTCACGACGGCTTACAGCCTGATTCCGAGTCGGCTGGAATTCTCGAATTATGCTACGGGCTGGAAGGGATTCGCCGGGACCACCTTCGGTACCTTCTTCAAGAACTCGTTCATCATTGTCATCATTTCCACCATCGGTGCCGTCGCTTCCTCTGCGCTTGTCGCCTTCGGCCTGGTTCGGACCAAGTTCTTCGGCCAGCAATTCTGGTTTGCCTGCATGATGATTACGATGATGCTGCCCCATGATGTCGTGATCGTCCCGCAGTATGTCATGTTTGCCAAATTCGGCTGGCTGTCTTCCTTCAAGCCGTTAATCGTTCCCCAATTCTTCGGCATTCCGTTCTTCATCTTTCTGATCATGCAGTTTATCCGCACGATTCCGAAGGAGCTGGATGAAGCGGCCAAAATTGACGGATGCAGCAAGTACGGGATATTCTTCCGGGTCGTTGTGCCGTTGATCGTGCCCGCTCTGATCACGTGTTCGATCTTCTCCTTCTACTGGAGATGGGATGACTTTATCAATCCGCTTATTTACTTGAACAATCCGGAGAAATACCCGGTATCACTCGCCTTGAAGCTATTCCTTGACGGGGAGTCGCTCAATAACTGGGGCGGCATGTTTGCCATGGCTAGCTTATCGCTGCTGCCGGTCGTCATCGTCTTCTTTATCTTCCAGAAATACATAGTGGAAGGGATCAGCACAACGGGATTGAAAGGGTAATTTAATAGAATAAATTCAATGGAATATGAAGGGAGCTCATACGATGCCTGCACTTGTATTTGATGATCAACAGATTGAGTTTGTCATAGACCGCGTGGTCGACCGGACCTTTCGTATGGATTTCAGCTGGGATTGGCCGGGCGGGGTCGCCTTTTACGGAGTATGCGAAGCCTATAAGGCCACCGGCAAGAAGGAGTGTCTGGAACGGCTGAAAGCCTGGGTCGACGAAAACATGGAGGAGGGGTTGCCGAAGCTGTCCGTCAACGGCGTCTCCATCGGCCACTCCTTGTTAACGTTGTACGAAGTTTATGAGGATGAGCGGTATATCGAAACGGCCAAGGAAATGGCCGAGTATCTCACGCATGATGCGCTGCGTTTCGGCAACGGCATCTTTCAGCATACGGTGAACTCCGAAACGTATAACTTTCCGGAGCAGGCGTGGGTTGATACGATGTTCATGGCAGGCTACTTCCTGCTTCGGATTGGCGTGATGCTGGACCGGGAGGATTATTTCGAGGATGGCCTGAAGCAGTATCATGGCCATGAGGATTGCCTGCAGGATCCCGTTACAAATCTGTATTACCACGGCTGGGACAATATCGCCGGCAACCATATGTCCGGCGTCTTCTGGTGCCGGGGCAACGCCTGGGCTGCCCTTACGATGGCCCGTGCCCTGGAGCTCGTCCCGGTGACGCATCCCTCCTTCATGATTATCGAAGGCTCGCTGCGCGACCAGCTCAGCGCCCTGGTCCGGCTGCAGCATGAATCCGGCCTGTGGCATACAATCACGACCGATCCGCAGTCTCCGCTGGAAACATCCGGGTCGGCCGGTATCGCTGCTGCCCTGCTGACCAAAGGACGCATCTACAATAAATACACGCAGAAATCAATTGACGGGATCTTGTCCAAGATCACCGAGGATGGCACCGTAACCGGCGTATCTGCGGGAACGGCGGTCATGAAGGATACCGCAGGGTACAGAGGCGTGCCCGATAAGCGAATCCAGGGCTGGGGCCAAGGTCTGGCCTTGACCTTTCTCGCGGAAGTGCTGAAGATCAGGAACAATCCTTATTGATTAAATAAGATACAAAAAAGGCAGGATGGAGAGGATCAAGTTCGCCTCTACAGCCTGCCTTTTTGTTATATGCAATTTAACGCGATTCTGCGACTACGGTTCTTATCTATTGTCCTCTGTCTCGTCCTCACTGCTTTCCTTCTTCTGCTCTTCAGTCTTCTTCGGATGCGGCGTTCCGTCAAGTCCGTAGACTTCATCATAAGCGTCGAATATTTTCCTCGCAATCGGCGCAGCGCTTTGCGATCCGAAGCCGCCTTCCGGTACAACGACGGCAACCGCCAGCTTCGGATTATCCCGCGGAGCAAAGGCGATGAAGACGCCGTTATCAATCTTCTTCCACGTTCCATTCACTTTAGCTTCCTGCTCGGAGGTTCCCGTTTTTCGGGCAAAATCATATTTAAAATCTTCGAATGCTGCCAGCCCCTGCGTATTCATCCCACGCTTGACGGTCTGCCAATACGCTTTGGGGAATTCGACCTCGTTCAGGATCTCGCGACCGAACTCCTTGACCACGTTGCCCTCCTGATCCGTGATTTTGCTGACCAGTTGCGGCTTGATCCGCTTGCCTTCATTCGCCAGCATAACGGTGTATTGGGCTAGCTGGAGCGGCGTGTATTTCCCCATCTGACCGAAGGAAGCATAGGCTAAAGCTGCCAGATTACTCCCCGCTGCCTTTGTATTCGTATACTCCCCACGGCCCTTAAATTCCCCGGGCAAGCCGCTCCCCGTGGCAACACCAAGACCAAACTGCATCATATACTCATCCCACTTTTTGACGCCTTTCTCCCCGCCGTACTTGCCAACTAACTCCTTGCCGATCATATCGATCATAAAAGCATTCGAGGATTGCTGGATTGCTTGCTGCGGCTTAATGGGTCCATTTCGATGTCCGCTCGAGTTGGAGATAGCCTTCTCATATCCTTCCCGGCCGATTAAAGCGTACCCTTTATCGTCATACGTTTCGTTCAAGCCAAATAACCCCTCATTCAGCCCGATCAACACGGTCAGCGGTTTAATGACAGAACCAAGATAGATCGTGGATTCAAACCCGTTTCCCGATCTGCCCGATCCGTAGATTGTAATCGTGCCGTTTCCCGACGAATCCACGATATCCGGCGTAATCTTGCCTCCGTTTACACGTACATTCGAGTCGTAATCCGGCATACTGGCCATCGCGACTACATTACCGGTGTCCACCTCCATAGCGACCGCGTATCCGGTCAAGGCATCCTTATGAAGCTTGCCCGATACGGGATGGGTATGAAGATATTGAAGCTGATCCGTAATGGCCTGCTCTGTCGAAAGCTGAATGTCTTTATGAATCGTGGTGTGAATATTATGGCCTTTTTCAGGAGCGACCATCGTCGGTACGCCGTCCACCATATTCTGCGGATTGATCGGAATGCTGAGATACCCGCTCTTGCCGCGCAGTTCTTCCTGAAACATCCGCTCCAATCCGTCATAGCCAATCCACTCTTCTTCCGTGTAGATCAAGCCGGGATTCTTCTGATCCTTGTTGCTCTGATCAATAGCCTCATAATCCTTAAGGTCTTTAGAGCCACTGAACTTCTTTAGAAATCCGATCGTCTGAACCGCCACCGTATCCGGATCATAGTGCCTTACATTCTCCTCCACGATCTGGATGCCGGGAAACTTGGCTCGGTTCTCCATGAAATAAGCGATCTCTTCCTTCGTCAAATCGGATTTGATTCGTCTGGGTTCATAACCATGCTGCTTGTTATATTCCAAATCCAGGTCGTCAATCACTGTTTTGACGGTCATCGGTTCCGCCTTGGGGTCCCCATACTTGTTAAACGCCTGGACAAGCCGCTTCGCCAACTCTTCCGCTTCCGGCCTGTTTTCTTTTCCTTTGTCCGTCTTTTTGCTGTAATCCTTCATGAGCGTGATATATAAAGAGTTTGAAGCCGTAGAGTAAGCAAGCTTCGTGCCGGATGCATCGATGATGGACCCCCGGATCGGCTGCAGCGGGAAGTGCTTCTGCTCTCCGCCGATTTCCTGACTCGCAAGCTCCGGTCCCTCTACGAACTGCAATATGGCCATGCGAATGATAATGACGCAAAAGATAAGAAATGCACTAAAAAAGAAAATATTAATCCGTCCGTTATATCTGCGTTTCATTTCCGCTTCATCCGGTGCGTCCTTATAAATTTTAAAACCCTTCACATTGTCTACGCTCCTTTGTTATCTGGTTTAATCCAGCCAAGTTGGCAGATGAGGCTGTTTCTCGAATTCAAAGATTCGCTGCAGCTGTTCCTTGGTATTCCGTTCTTCAGACAGCGGAGGGAGTTCGTCCAACCGGAAAAAACCGACCGCAGATGTCTCCGTTCCCACGCCTGCAGCTCCGCCTGTAATGTCGCACTGAATGAACATTTTGTACACATGGAAGGCCGAAGGCGGATGGTTATGAAACTTCTTATCCAATACAGCCAGTAATCTCGTTGCGCGTACCTCATAACCCGCTTCTTCCTTCACTTCCTTCACAACAACCTCGGCAGGCGATAGACCGATGTCCGCCCATCCTCCCGGCAATGCCCAAGCTCCGTCGGCCTTTTCCTTTACCAGCAGCAGCTTTCCGTCTTGAAAAATAACGCCACGGACATCAACCTTCGGCGTTTGGTATCCGGTTTCACTCGCAAACAGCGTACGGATCTTCTCGTCGCCTGCTTCGGTATACTCCTGCATGATCTTGATGCTGAGCTCCCTTAGCTGCTCAAACCGTTCCTTGTCATAGACATCCCTCGTATATTCCAGTCCGGCCTGGCTGATCGCCTGTATCTCTTTTGCCCAATCCAACCATTTTAGTGTCATAGATTCATCCCTCTTCGATTTCTTCTCATATATATAACGCCTGCTACCCACGATTGGTTTATAATGGAAGTGTTTGATTTCAAAATTATAACATATTTTCCGCCTGATTATGAGACGAGTGATATATTAAGGGGGCTTTATTACATGAAGAAAACCCGATCGGTTCTATATGTAATCCTGCTAATCGTTGTGTTCGGTACGGGCTATTATGTCGGATCGAGGTCAGAGAATTCAAAACCGATCTCAAAGGAAAATGCCCGCAAAGCCATCCAAACCCTGTGGGTAAAATCCGCCGAACCTCCGTTGCCCAAGGTTACAATCGACGGCACCGAAATCGCGGTGCAGCGAGGCTGGTACCTTTATTCATGGTGCAACGGGGATAAGTGTTCGATGACGGATGCAGTCCGACCGGAGCTGAAGGATATAACACCCGTTGTAGTCCAAGGCGGCGTGGATATTAAAACAACGCCACCCGAAGGAATAGATGGCTTCACCATCCTAAACCTGACGGAGCCTGATATCGACGGATATACCGTACCGACAGAACCCGGCTCGTACCTGTACGAAATTCATTGTACATGGCCTCTGGAGCAGGGACGCGCCAGCTTTTATTTTGCGGTAACGGTCCAATAGGGTAAGCAGCTCAACTAAAGCGATATCAGTGTTCATAAAAAAGATGACCTCGACGAATTCGAGGTCATCTGCTTGCTAGTTAAGTCCAGGACGGTTTTCTCTGAACCTTCCCCAATCGGTTCACAGTTCAAACGCCTGGAATGTTCCCTTTTTCCATTAGGAATTCAGTCCTTTTCATCCCTTCGATTCGTTCGGATTAAGGCATACGCCAATTGTCCGGCCATCCCAAGGAATAAACCCGTACCGACGACAATATAGACCATCGTGAATGTTTTACCGAGCGGCGTCTGTGGCACGAAATCTGGATGACCTACCGTGCTCAAGGTCACTACGCAGAAATATAGAGCATCCAGCACCGATAACCCTTCCTGCCTGGTATAAAACATCGTACCCGATATCAGCATAATGACGATCAATACAAACAGCGCTACAAAATACCGCTGCTTAAACGCTCGAAACAGACCGCTGAAGAGACGTTTTAACGTTAGTAAAAAAGATATCATCCCGAAAACCGTCCTGTTCTATGACTGGAGTATACGATACATAAATCACATACAGCTATTATATCAGCGTTTATCCCCTGGGCCCATCCACACTTAGAGGCTCAACCCTGAAGCGTCAGCAGCTCCCGGATTTCCGCCTCGGTCCAGCTTGGAAGCGACTCTCCTCCCGGTTGAACCAGTTCCTCGATCAGATCCTTCTTCTTCTGTTGCAGGGCGACCATTTTATCCTCGATGGTATCCTGAGCCACCAGCCGTATCACCTGCACAACCTTCTTCTGTCCGATGCGATGTGCCCTGTCCGTCGCCTGCTGCTCTACAGCAGGGTTCCACCACAGATCATACAAGATCACCGTATCGGCCCCGGTCAGGTTTAGCCCCGTTCCGCCTGCCTTCAGTGATATGAGGAACACTTCCCGTTCTCCTTCGTTGAAGCGTTCGCACAGCTTCACTCGCTCCGATGCCGGAGTCTGTCCATCCAAGTAGAAAAACGGGATCCCCCGATATCCGAGCTCCCCGGCGATCAGATTCAGCATCCCCGTAAACTGGGAGAATACCAGCATCCGTCTTCCCGCAAGCCGACATTCCTCAATGGTTTCCAGAAGCTGCTCAAACTTGGCCGAACTACCCTCATAGCCCTCCACGAATAGGGCCGGGTGACAGCAGATCTGGCGCAGACGAGTAATGCCCGCTAAGATGCGAATCCGACTCTTCTGAAAGCCATCCTGCGCCAAATGCTTGAGCGTCTCTTGCCTTAACTTCGCAAGATAGGCGGTATAGAGCTTCTTCTGTTCGACCAGCAGGCCCGATGCCTGAACCGTCTCGATCTTCTCCGGCAGCTCCTTGAGCACATCCGATTTCAGCCTGCGAAGCAGGAAGGGACGCACTCGCCTCACCACGGTTTCTTTCGGCAATTCCTGAAACGTTTTTCGATCTCCAAAGAGTGCCGGGAAAACGGCATCATATATGGACCATAGTTCCTCAAGTCGGTTCTCGACCGGGGTACCTGTCAGAGCAAACCGATAACGGGCATGCAGCGTTTTGACTACCTGAGCCGTTTGCGTTGTGTAATTTTTGAAGAATTGGGCTTCATCCAGAATTAACGTTAAGAACGGCAGCTTCGCATAGCGCTCAACGTCCCTGCGGAGCAGCGGGTAAGAAGTAATGATGACATCTGCGTTCCCCGCATTCTGTATGATTTTAGCCCGTTCGGTCTGCGTACCATCGGCAATGACGGCCTTGATCTCGGGCGCAAACTTCTGGAGCTCATTATGCCAGTTATAGAGCAGAGAAGCCGGCGCCACGATCAGCGCAGGTTCGTTACGTTCTCTGATCTCCGGAAGTACTGACAGAATGAATGCAATGCTCTGAATCGTTTTACCAAGGCCCATATCATCGGCCAAGATGCCGCCGAAGCGGTAGTGGGCCATCGTCTTCATCCATTGGAAACCAAACTTCTGATAATCCCGGAGGACCGTTTCAAGGCTCGGCGGCACGGCAAAATCCAAATGATCCGGATTCTTCACATGCTGCAGCATTTGGCGCAAGGATCGGCCAAGCTGGACCGTTGATCCCGAATCTTCCCAATCCAGCAGCTGAAGTCCTTGGACTGCCGGCATTTTGAACTGCGTGCCCTCCCCTTCGTATAACCAAGGCCCTACCCGGTTCATTAAAGCAACCATTGCCTGGAACTCGGCGCTTTCCAGCGGAAGCAGCGCGCCGTTTCGCAACCGGTGATATTTGCGTTTTTCTTCAAGCGATTTGACGATCTCCCGAATTTCGGCTTCCCGAATCCCCTCCATATCAAACTTCAATTCAAGCCAATCCGTCCGTTCGTCGACCTCCACCCGCACCTTGGCACCCATCGGTTCAATAAGCACCCGTTCCTTCACGGCCGTCGTTGCATAAACAACCAGCAGCTTCTCCAGCTGCGGGATCGTATGATACAGAAAATCGTATTCGGCATCCTCATCGTTCATGAAGAAACCGCCATCGGTCTTGGCAAAGGAGGCGTTCTCCATGAGCTCAAGAATCCGCTGCTCCTGCTCTCCGTCGCGAACGAGGATCGAGCTGCTGCTGCGTATGGCGCGATGCCCCTCCAACGGATTAATGGTGATTTCTCCATATTGAAATTCGAGTCCGGCCAAAAGCCGGCCACGCACCCGGTCCAGATAGAGCTTCGCTTTTAAAGGCGTTTTGACAATGCGGTCAGATACGGTCTGTGCCACATGGACACTTCCAAGCTTCATCAGTCCCGGAACCACCCGCTCCATAATGGACTCCATCATCTCAGGTTGAATCCGGATATGCGGTTTATTCGCATTCTCAAGCAACTGCTTCATCTCGGAGAGTCTTCTGCAAGCATCCAATTCAAGCTGAATAAGCTTACCGTCCACAATGACGAGTCCGTAACTTTCCAGAACGATCATTCGCTCCAGTCCCTCGATCTTCATCAGGTATTGATCATTCCCGGCTTCATCAAACTCGAATTGAAGGGGGATCGGATCTTGAACGAATTCCAGCTTATCCGTGAGGATCCCATCCAAAGACAACAGGGAATGGTTCGAATGGGATAATCGTTCCCTTACTTGGGGCCAAAAAGTGGGAGGAATAATCAGCATTCGGTCACCGCTTCCGTGTTTGCCATGCGGAGCATACATGTCCAGTGACTGTTTAAACATGCTTTCATGCTCGTATACACGAATCAGCTCCTGGAGAATATCATCATCCTCCTTTTTAAAACTGTGCAGCTCCGGATCGTACGTGAAATTCTTCGTGAACATGCAGGTTTTGCCGTATTTTACACACGCCAGAAACTCTCGAATCCGCTGCACGATATACAATCGTTTCTTCCCTATTCGCAGCTCTACGCCGAACAAGTATTTCCGATTTCCGTAAGGATATAACTTGAAGATGAACTCCATCTCCAGAACTTCTCGGGTGTCAAACCTGGATGCTGCCGTGGCCCTCCGGCCTTCGGAATAAGAGAACAATCCGAGCAGCTGGCTGCTAAGCAGCGCATCCTGTTCCCCTTCATCCGAGCTTCTGTCATGCTCCGGAGAATACCGAGGCGTTAATTGCCCGTCTTCTGTATTTCCGCTACCAGAAGGATGTAATAACGATGGATAAGGGCGTATCGGAGCTTCCACCGTTTGCTCAATATCACGGATGTTCAGGAGCAGCGCCGCAATATGTCTGCACCGCTTCCGGGAGAATCCATAATCGATGCAGCTGCATTCGGTGAATACATCCCCGTTCGAGTCAATCTCAGCATAGGCGATACCCAACTCCTGATCCGTCACTTCTGCCTCGTATTTTCGAGTGTCCGGATCTTGTTTCAGCATCGTTACATGTCCATCTCTATATAAAACCCCGCCACGATCATAGGAGGTCTTTCCGCATAATAGTTTGATCACCCGTTCGGTCAGTTGGTAACCCATAACCACAATCCCTTCTCTATTTACTGTTAAAAAACAGTATACCATTTTGTGCGGGAAGGCTAGTAATGCCGACGGCCGATATTCGAAAACGTCTATCGACGTACATTCTCAGAAAACTGACCGCATTTACTGGGATATTTTTCGTGCCATATCAGGAAGGCCCATACTTTGAAGTTTATCCTTACTGATATCAAAAAAAAGAACTCGCCGCTACGGCAAGTTCTCCTTCCGCTGTTTCTCATAATAACGGGTCAAATTGTCATAGCGGGTGTTTTGGCCTCTCCATGCTCCGATAGAAATAATGAAACCGACAATCATATAGATAAGAAAATAATAATAATACCGTGTTATAAAAAAATCAGGATCAAACTTGTCCTTGTCAAGAAACCAGGTGGCTGCAGCCCACACAATATATAATAAAAAGCCATGTAAAAGGCCCCGTGAAAGCACAAACCTGCCTTTTCCCTTCGCCCGAATCGCCGTCCATTTGCGATAGAATCGCTCATCTCGATTCATCCAATCCCTCCGCTTCGTGGCTTAGATACGTTTGTAATACAGCACCGTCCCGTCCAGTTGGCCGTTAGAGGATATGGCATAATCGGGTATGACTCCAGCTTGGATGTAACCCAGAGACTGATACAGCTTGTTGGAGGGGTCCCCCTCCCGGGTATCTAAGACCAGCAAGGTTCTACCCTCTTGCTTGGCTTTCGGCTCCAGATGCAGCATCAACGCTCTGCCGATGCCGCCGCGACGGGATGCAGGATCCACCATCAGTTTTGCTACCTCGGCCCGGTGTCTACCATTCGCCTTCATGGCGCACTGCAGTTGAACCGTGCCGATCATCTGCCCATCCTGCACGGCAACCCACAGGGTAACCCCTGGGCCAAGCACATCCTCCCAGTAAGCGAAAGCTTCATCGTAAGACAGCGGAGCTAAGAATCCTACCGATGCCCCATTTTCAACTACCCGAATCAATAATTCCGTTAATTGATGATGCATGTCGGTTTCTAATGGATCGACCTCTATTATGGAAAACGCAGGGTTCATTATAGGACACTCCCTCTCTCTCATCTAATAAAATTATTCTATCCGTTCCGTTGGCATATGCAATCATTTTTTACGATGCGAAAACCACGACGCGCGGTCAGAATCCTCTTATCGCTTCAAGATGTCAGCCAGTGCTTTATTCAGCGTATCGTATGTAAAATGGAACCCTGCCTTGCAGAGTCTGTCCGGAATAACCCAGCGGCTCTTCAGCACCAGTTCCGTTTCGGTTTGAATAAGCCGGGCGCCCAGCTCAAGCAGCCATTTAGGTGACGGCAATCCCAATCTGCGATTCAATGAAAGCCGAAGTTGCTCCATCAGTTCCTTATTCGTAACCGGATAGGGAGACGCACAATTGAAAACCCCGCTCAGCTCTGCCCTCTCTTGCAAAAACAGAACAATACGATACAAATCCTCCACATGAATCCAGCTGAACTTTTGCTTGCCCGTACCTTGAACGCCACCAAGTCCGTATTTTACCAGGTTAACATAAGGAGTCATGACGCCGCCGCCCGGTCCCAGTACGATGGCAATACGCAAAGCGATTTGTCTTGTTTGAGGCAGCGAGAATGAGAAGAAAGCGCGCTCCCATTCCTTGGCAACCTCGACGGAGAAGCCCGAGCCGATTTCGCCCTGCTCCTCCGTCATCGGCTTATCTTCCGCATGGCGATAAATCGTAGCCGTACTGGAATTAAACCATGTACGCGGAGGAGTATGGCATGCCTCGATGGCACTGCCGAGTATATACGTTGTATCTATTCTTGATTTCAGTATAAGCTCCTTATTTTTCTCATCGTAACGGCAATTGACCGATTTACCTGCTAAATTAATCAGCATATCCGCCCCCTCCAGGGCAGCAACGATAGCTTCTTGATCGTTCCATGCGAGATGACCCTTCCGTCGGGATATCATAAGTACTTGTGTTTGCTGTTCATTCGTGAATTTTTTCGTAAGATAAGTTCCGATAAAGCCAGTTCCACCGGCCAAAACGATCTTTTTCATAGAATAGAATCAGCTCATTTCTCTTTGTTTTATCCACATAATAAACTTCCATGATATCTATTGTTTCTTACAATATACCATTTCCTCAATAGAGAACAAAAAAGAAAACACCTTCCTCATAGAAGATGTTCCATTCCAATTCCATATATCTCCGCCAAATTTATTAAGATGATTTCTGAAAATGATCGCACCTACTTGCCTGTCATCGAAAACAAATATGTGGAAAAATCACGGTTAATGTAATCCTTAAAATGCCTCTTGTCAGCTACGGGAAACAGATCCAGCTCCTCCGTTGTCCATATGCTTAAATGGGTCTCGAATTCGTTCCCGTATTCGGCTCCCTGGGGCCAATCCGTTCCAATCGGAATATTAAGCAAAACAAAACGGGATTTTTGGATACAGGTTTGCAGCAGGATAAGCGCCCGCTCTTTTGTAAAGTGCTCCAGAACGTCACCCAGGATGATCAGATCGAATTGTCCCGGCTGAACACCAGTTTGTATATGGTCGTATGCATCCACAACATGAATATCGTTATAGAAACTGGAATGATAGGAATCGATATTAGCCGGATAGATTTCAATCCCCTCGATGCGCGTGTTCCAATTTGCGCGAAATACGCGCCCTCCCCATACGTCCAAATATTCACGGCAGATCATACCCCAGCGACCAAAACCAACGCCGACATCAAGGACGGACTTAGGAGATACATATCGGATCAGATCCACACAGTAAGATAAATTCTGCCAGTTTGATGTTCCCATTCCCATACCTCCATTCGATCTCTCTACGCCATGATTCAAGTCGATCCCGCACTTCAACTCAACCTAGTCCAGTATATTCTTGGCCAATTATTCTGGACTCGTCAGTTAACTATTCCGTTTCACACATTTCCCCATAAAAAAAGATCCCCGTAGGGATCTATCGATTTAATAGAGACATGATTTGGTTTTTCATGAACTGATAGCTGTGGGGATCATCCTTTTTCGCATAAAAACGGAGTCCGTCCAGCGCTTTGAACAGTTGATGGCCTAACAGCCTCTCTTCAAAATAAGGAATACTTACGCCTTGCTGCTCCATCGCTTGCTGCAGCTTTTGGGGAAACTCCAGCATCGGGTACCACATATGAAGAACAGAGACATCCAGCATGAAGTCGCCAAACATGGCCATCTCCCAATCCACGATCCCCGTTACGTTCTCGTTCTCTCCCAGCATATTGCCCAAATGGAAATCTCCATGTACAAGATATCGCTCCGGAGGCGAATAACGAACCAGTTCGATCATCGTTTGGTAGATTTCTTCAAAGAACTCTTTTTCCAGAAAACTATTCTCATACAGGCTCTGCCATCCATGGTAGAAACCTTCTTGCTCCTCATCAAAAACAGACGTCAGGTAGGCCAGCCATGAACCATGAGCAGCCTTGCCTTGCGGAGTAATCCACCCGAAGCCTTCATAGGACTCTCCGATATGTATCTGACGGATCCGCATGAATTGTTGGACAATGTCGGGGATGATTCCTCGGATTTGGATCGGCTCAAGAGCACTTATCGGCGTGCCGGATACTTTATCCGAAATGGAGAAGTGAATATTCTCCACCTTCCCTATCTTGTGGATACGGGGAATGGGCAAGGATTGCGTGCCGTACATATCGTAGATTTTGAGCACTTTATGAAGGCTGTCCCCATTATCCTTAAAATGAATGACATAATCGGCATCTCCCTTGCGGTAACTGAACACCTTGCTCAGTTCCCCCATCTCGATGGGGGTGACATTCATTACCGCTTCCCCTTCAATAAACTTCAGATGACTTACCGCCATATCCAAAGTCATCTCCGGCTTAAATGTTTTCATAACATGATCTCCTCCTTCATCATCTGATCCGGGTTCGATTTGGACGCATTCCATCTTCGATATAACAAGGGGAATAATTCATATAAATTAGCGGAGATACTCGATGCAGAAATATGAATAGTAGAACCCGTCATGCCTTTGTTCATGTTCATAAGCTTCCGCTTCCAGGCAGGGTGCCGGGACATCAGATGAGCAGGATCATAAACCTCAATTCCTATGAACTTCTCATTCTTTATCTGATAGATATGAATATTTTTAATTTCGTTCCACGCGACAGCTCCAGCGCTCACATAGGAGGATTTATCGACGATCCCCTCCTTATTGATCAAGAGTGCCGGGTCTGATTGGAAAAGCTTTGTGATGGCAAACGCCAGTCCCGCGCCAAAAAACAACGCGCAGATAATTCCGACAATGGCAATAACCATGTTGTCCGACGTCACCCCGCCGTATACTAATCCACTACCTAGCAGCACAAACGCCAGAGAGCCTATTAGCATTTTTGTCACCTTGGAATAAATCTTTATCTCTTCTTGTTCCTGCATGAGTCGTACTCCTTGTTTGTATTAACTTATGTAGACGATTCTATCATTCGTTGGTCATCCATCAATAGCTAACCTGGAACTCCTTGACGAACACCGCCGTACCGGATATATAGACATCCATGGTCTCTTTCCAGCGATTCACTTGAACATGCACTCTCCCGTCTTTCCCCATTTCCTGGCCTTGTTCAATATTAAATTGAGCGGAGGATACCTCAGGGTTCAGGTAAGTCATATAATAAGCTCCCATTACCCCCGATGCAGTTCCAGTTACCGGGTCTTCAACGGTGCCAGAGTATGGCGAAGAGAAATGTCTCGCGTGCATGAACGAAGACGCATCCATCGTTTCTAGGCAAAAAGGATGCAGCGAGGCTTTAGGATTTTCTGTTAAAACGTCCGGAAACACTGCATTATCAGGCACCATACGGTCAAAATGCTCCAACCCTTTTATCGGCACCAACAATGTCCAGATCCCCGTGCTTCCATACACGATGGGCATACTTAAGTCCAAATCGTCACGTTTAAGACCTATAGATGATGCCAGGCGGTCAACATCTCCCTTATAAGTTATGAATTGAGGATGATCCTGCTTCATCTTCATGGTTAACTGGCCCTCGGCATTTTGAAATTCTATGGGCAACATGCCCACTTTGGTCTCAATCCACACGGTTTCTTTTTCCGGCAGCAGTCCCTTGGTTTTCAAGGCATACATGGATGCCATAGTGGCATGGCCGCACAAATTCATTTCATGGCCGGGAGTAAAATATCTCAGTCTGATATCTGCTTGCTCTGACTTTAAGATAAAGGTGGTTTCATTGAATCCAACGCTGCGGGCGATGGATTGCATCTCTTCCTCCGTCAGTTCATCCGCATTCAAGACCACACCAGCAGGATTTCCCTTGTTAGGCTGCACCGAGAATGCATCATAATGAAGTACGTTTATGGATTTCATATTCCTCTGATCCTTCCTCCTGCATCGTCTAGAATTTGCGATCGAAATTTGAGACGATTTTACCATTGGATTATTGTTAAATCCAGACCATTTTACGAACGGTTCTCTTCATACGATAAACTTGATTTCATCCCATCAACCGTTATCGATATGTAAGCAATCTAAAAACCGGCCGGGACGACCGGTTTTTAGATTGCTTTAGGAGGGCAAGACCATCGTCTCTTATTGATCGTTTGGCTATTGCGAACACATCCTAAGCTGAGAAGATGTCATTGCCATTCACGCTCACATTAACCTTTCGATTTCCGAAATACCCCGAGCTCTCTCGTTTTACCTGTACCTGTCGTTATACCAAGCTTCTCATAATGCTCAAAATGCGTGCTGCCCAGTAAAATTGCCTTTTCAAGCTCCGGTTGATCTCCGGATTCCCAAAACAACATTTCCTCAACGGTCTGGTTAATTTTACGTAAGAATGCATCACGAGCATTCACGTCTTTCATCATATGATAAAATACGGTTAACAACAGGCCAATATCGTATCGTTCGATCAGATTGGATGTCTCAAATCGCTCTTTCCGCAAATCAAAATAAACTCTTTCCAGATGATTCAGTCGTTGAGCCAGTTCATAATGCTCGGTCAAAGCCTCTACTCCCGTTACAATTGCCCCTTCTCTTGTAAAGTGACGGGCATAATACCCGATATTGCAGCCGATATCGATTACCTTTTTCCCAGCAACTGAAGTTGCATTCAGATATTCAAGAATCAAGTCAAGTCTCGTCGGATAGATGTCATCCCGTTCGCTTTCTAGATCCATGAACGAGGGGTGCAGAATGGGAGTATATATGAGAGTTCGTTGTTGCTGCTGAAAAACTTCCAATACAGACCCGAGCACCTCTGCGTTTTTCCATTGATCATAATCCTGCTGAGTCATGCTAACCCATACCTGTTTGACGCCATGACAATGAAGAAATGCAGTGCGATGATGACCGTCCTTAAGATTAAAGTAACCACCATTTCCGTTGTATTTAACCAATGGCGGATCCTGCTGAAAATAGGAGGTTTGTTTCTTCGAAAGGGCTCCCTTCATTATGTTATATTGAACAAAACGCTGATCTATGATCTGAGTATCAGATAGAGGAGGAACAAGGTTTCTGGAAGAAAAGATGGTATGATACCAATCCAAATACATGCTTGGAAAATCGGCCCGCTTCATAAAATAATGATACAGTTGTTTATGCGGGGAAAAGCGAATAACGGGCTTATTGGCAAAGCGTTTGTGGTGCTCATACCAACGCTCCGTAAAATAGGGAATATCCCTAGTGCCTCCTTCTGGTATGAAATCCGTAAACAACAATTCAATTGGTACTTTCGTATTCACAAGTTGATTCTCATGGTTTACAGACATTGTCTCATCCTCCATTAAGGCAACTTTACTTCGCTCGGGCGAGGAATATAAATATGTGGAACAATCCTTGTTGACGTAATCTCGGTTTTCTTAAATCCCCCGTGTACGAATATGCCTAGTGGCAGTATATTCCTCTGATTATGATGCGGACTCGTCAGTCATCTATATCCATTCACCTATTTACAAACTGAGTCCTTCATCCGGGATTCACGGTTTCAATAAGCTGATAGCGTAAGAACCTTACTTTAAACTCCTAAAGAAAAGCTATCCCGGAACAGACACAGCCCGGCTCTTCTAAAGAGCCGGGCTGCTGCTAGTCTATTGGATCTATTTGATAGAAACGGTGATGGATACGGTCTTGGAATTGTACTGCCCTTTAATGCGGGCGGTTCCCTTCGCGATCGCTTCAATACGTCCGTTTGTTACTTTGGCAACGCTGGAGTTGCTGGTTGTCCAAACGGCGGTGTCTCCAACATTTGTTTTCGCGCCGGTATCGAATTCAGCTGTAACCGTTACAGTCTTAACGTCTCCGGGCTTCAGATTCAGTTTCTTCTCGCTTACCGTCAATTTCTTCAATTTCGGAACTACGTTTACCTTAACTGTAGCCTCTTTGCCTTGGTAAGAACCCGTAATCGTAGCCGTACCTTCGGCAACCGCTTTAACAGACGTTTTGGATACCGTCACAATCGCGCTGTCCGACGAGCTCCAATTCATCTTGGAGGAGAGAGAAACTGTCTTGCCGTTGCTGTAGTAGCCTGTAACTTTAATCGATTTGGATTTCTTGATATTGAGATCGATTTTCTCGGGCTCTACAACGATTTTTACAACTTCCTGTTCAACCACTACCGGAATCTTGATGTCTTTATTCAAGTAAGTTCCTTTCAGTGTCGTCGAACCTTTGGTTAATCCCTTAAGCGTACCGTCCTTGATGACAGCTGCCGAACCCGTCAGCGACCATTCAACGGAGGAGGTCACATCGCTCTCCTTGCCATCTTCAAATACAGCATTTACTTTCGGCAGCGCAATGCTTCTGCCCATAACCAGCTGATACTCTTCTACATCCGGCAGCAGCACCAGCACTTTTTCATTGACGGTAACCGGCACCGTCGCTACCTCTCTGGAACCAATCTTACCGGTGATTGTTGCTGTACCGGCGTCAATGGCTTTGATTTTGCCGTCTTCGGTCGTTACCACTTTCTCATCGCTGGAAGTCCAGATAACCGCACTACTGAAATCCTCTTTCTCGTCGTCCAGAAGCGTTCCCGTCACTTTAGGGAAAGATTTGGATTCGCCTTTGAGCACTTCCACTTCCGTATCGGCTGCCTCAAACTTGGTCACGGTCGGATAAACCTTTACCGTGAATTCTTTGCTGATTCCCAAGTAACTCACCTTGATGTTGGAGGTTCCCGAAGCTCTAGCTGTAATCACACCTCCATTAACGGATACGGCCAGCGGGTTGGATGAGGTCCATTCCCCGGCCACGTCAATGGATTGCGAAGCCGCGTTGCGAACCTTGGCTTGTACCGTAATCGAATCATTCATAAACAGCACCGGATTCTTGACGAAATCCGTCTGATCCAGAATTAAAGCTTCATATGGATTGCGCACATACACATCCAGTTTGGCCGTTGAACCCAGATAGCTCACGCTGATCGTAGATTTACCCAACGCAACCGGCTTTAGCTTGCCATCCTCTATTGCAGCTACGGAAGAATTGGACGATTTCAGCTCGATCTTATCCGTTACATCCATACCTGCATCGGTCTCCGACTGCTTGGCGAATACTTTCAGCTCAACAGGTGCATCGCCAACTAAGAGCTCCAGATCTTCACCCGGGACGATCGCAAGCTTTTGGTAAGGTGCCGTGACTTTGACCGTAAAGGAAGCCTTACGTGCTTTGTATTCCGCAGTCACGGTTGCGCTTCCCAAACCTACAAGGGTCAGTTCGCCTTTACTTACTTTTACTACGCTGTCATCGGAAGTGGTCCACTTCGCTTCTGTTGTTACGTCGTTCGTTCCGTCAGCCAACGCTTTGACGGTTAGACCTTCCGTTCCAAGCTTATGCTCCACTTTATCCGGCTGATCCAGTTTAAACTCGTCAATGGCAAATTTGACATCAACATCAATCGTTTTGATCGCGCCTTTGAATTTTGCCGTAATTCGAGCCGTACCTTTCTCCAGTGGAATAATGAGTCCACCGTCAACCTTTACGATTCTTGTGTTGGACGAAGTCCACGTCGATTCATTGGTTACATCCTTCTTCGTAGAAGAGCCTTCAATGTTAGCCAATACTCGAAGTTGTTCCGTTGTTTCATTAACGGTTAAGTAAATTTTGCTCTCGTTCGTATCAAATTCAATCGACGTTACGTCCCCGGAGGCGGCGAATACGCTGGTTGGAAAAACCATCGCCAACATCATCACAACGACAAGAAACATCTTCGTTGTCTTTCTGTTTAAGCTCATTTATTTCTCTCCTTTGTACCTTCTGTCTCTCAGGCTTTTTTTCAGTCTATCTCTATATCGACAGTCCCGGATTAAATCGTTACCTTCTGACACCAAAATAGGCACAAAGTAGGATAATTTCCCAGCGCCAAATTCGAAAAAAATCCCGACGTGATGAAATGAACAGCTGCCCCAATTAGCTCAAGCCGGAGTGACGGTCATCTTACTCCATCAGTTCAATTTAATGAGTTTATAATTGTTCAACAGATAATGAATGCCCGAGTATATCGTCAAGGCTACTGCGGCTAGCATGAGAAATTCGTCCACTTGAATCATAGTGATGAGCTGAAACGGATAATTGTCCAGCAATACCGCTGCAATGGCTATCACCTGAAGCACCATTTTCAATTTCCCGAGACTGTCAGCGGACAATGCGATTCCCTGCTCGGATGCGACCATCCTAAGCCCTGTGATAACAAATTCCCGCGCAATGATGACAACGGCTATCCATGTCGCAACCATCCCTGATTGAACCATCATGATTAAGGCGACCGATATGAGCAGTTTATCCGCGAGCGGGTCCAGTAATTTTCCGAGATTCGTAATTTGATTGTATTTCCTCGCGATATAACCGTCCAGCTTGTCCGTAGCCGAAGCAAGAAGGAATATACCCAGCGCGATGTTGGTTCCATAAACATGAATGAATCCGAAAAAGCCGCTTTTCTCGGTCAACCATAATGGGTATTCTGCAAAAAAAAGAATAAATAATGGAATCAACAGCATTCTGGCTATCGTAATACGGTTGGCAAGGTTCATCGGCTCATCTCCTCGATCTGCAATTGGAATCGTTCGTTTCTGCTAACTATTCGGCATCGTAAAAGATCATATGCTCTTTATCCGCGCGGTAATAATCCAGCCTGTCTTCCAAGCTGCCCGTATGAAACTCGAACATATGCCCATCCGGGTCCAGGAAGTAGATCGACTTCTTGTCCTTCTCATCCCTTGACCTCCCCGGCAGAATCTCCACCTGGAGCGCTTGCAGACGAAGCAGCGTTGTTTCATAATCCTCCTCTTCCAAGGTAAAGGCAATATGCGTATACGTTCTTTTCGCGGTGCTTCTATCGACATCTTCTTCATTTAAAGCAATCCACAGTCCGTTCAGATCGAAATAAGCCAGCTTTCTCCCCTTGACCAGAAGCTTGGCCTCAAACACGTCCCTGTAAAAAGCGATGGACCGTTCCAATTCCGAAACGGAAAAACAAAGATGGTTAATGGCTTGCAGTTTCATGGCTCCCGCGACTCCATTTCTGTCGAAATTTCGATAAGATCCAGAACATGCAGCGGTTGATGGATCTTCTCGTACTCGCTCTCAATAAACGTATTGTACCAGTAAGCATGATACGGCCTTAAACCGGCGCTGCGAGCCCCTCTCAGCTCATCCGATCCGCCATCTCCGATAAACAAGGAATCCTGTGGTGTTACAGATAAGCGATCACATGCCAATTGATAGATTTCATCATTTGGCTTGGCTACCCCTACCTTATAAGAGAAGATGACGTCATCGAAGTAGGGTGCCAATTCGCTCTGCCAAAAAGAAATTACCTCTTCTTCCGAGCAATTGCTGATCAAGCCCAGCTTCAGACCCCTTTTACGCAAAAGTTCCAGCATTCTGCATATCTCATTCGATATCCTATTGAAAGGGATTTTCTTCTCGCTGACTCTCGACTGATAAAGGAACTCCACGTGTTCCTGAGGATAGAGCAAACTCCGCGAAACCAGAATGTCACGGATTACCGAATGATAGTCGGGAAAATGCCCATTCATTCTTCGCTCAAAACGGGTTCCCCACTCCTGTTTAAACTCCGCTTCCGATAGCCCGAGGCTATTCATATAATCATAGGACCTCTTAGATATCCGCTTGGCCTTTTCGAACTCCGTGATTAACGTCTCGTACAAATCGAAGAACACCGCTCTGACCGCCATGAACACAGCTCCCTTCGTTATTCAACGATACCTGCTGCCTGAGGTGTTTTCGCCGGATACCGCTTGACCGTTTCATCCAGAACCATCCCTGCCTTCTCGTCCCAAATCTCGCTTAATTCAAACGTGCCTTCTTCAAAAAATAACGGAAACCGGCGTTTAAACCAATCCTGCATGGGCAGTTTCAATGCCTCTTCCCTGTCCACCCATAATAGCTCCCCTTCAGGTGGATGCTCCAGCAACTCCCCTTCAAAGGAAGTGGCCAAATAATTAAACACCATATACCGCAGCCCTGTATTCGGCTCACACGATTCCTCGAGACCTTTATAGATGATGTCCTTTACAATCAAGCCGGTTTCTTCCCGTACCTCCCGAATGGCTCCGTTGACAATGCTTTCCGGAAAATCCACTTTGCCACCGGGCGCAATATAACCGGGAAATCCTTTGGCATCCGGTCTATTCATCAGCAGGATTTGGCTTCCGTCTTGGATCATGCACATGGTGTACAACTTCACTTCGGTCTGCAACCTAATCCCTCATTCCTAACAATTCTACTTGGTTATAGTATACAACCGGAAGCACTGGATGACGATATGATGAACGGATATCCATACCCGTTTTTTTCATGCTCAAGATTGTTAATCTGCATCAAAAAAAGGCCTGAGCAACTTCTGCTCCGGCCTTCCAAGATAAAGTGTATGATCAGCCTGCTTGAATCTTCGCTTTACGCGGCCATTCTCATATCGGACGAATATCCGCCGTACATTATATAACTTGCGCTCGGGGTTTGAACCTGCATCGGAACCATGCAACCGATGGCAGATGCTTCACTGCTATTCCATTGAATAAGTCTAACGACCGCTTCAACATCCCCGGATTGGTATGCCTCTGCCAATGCCCGAAGATTCAGGGTCATCTCCTCCTCTTCCGGCATAGCCAATGCAAGTTCCTCTTCCTCTGGATCCAGCGATTGCAGCACTTTGTGGGCACGATGAAGGGCCGCTTTCACCGCGCCCTCCGTTGTTTTCAGTTTCATTGCGGTTTCCGAAACCGAATATTCATACACTTCACGAAGCAGCAGCACTGTTCGCTGCAGGGGCGACAAGTGTTCCTGCAGCCATTGAAAAGCGAACTCGATGTTCAGTTTGCTGTCCTCGTTCGACGTTTCTTCCCTAGGCAAAACTTGTTCCAGCTTCTCATCCAGAATTCGTCTATAGGTCTGATCCCGGCGGACCCGATCAATCCATGTATTCTTGGCAATCCGAAGCAGCAGCGCTTCGGGATTGACATGGCTCCGCTGCTTCATATGCTCCAATGCCTTAATCCAAGTGTCCTGCACCAGATCATCGGAATCCCATGAGGAGTTTGTAAGGGAGAGACAATATCTGTGCAGGGTAGCATTCAATTCCTCCAGACTCAGATCAGCCGAAGGGGAGACGCTCGGTCGATATATCGTCATCGGAAGCCAACTCCTTTCCTCATCTCGGTAAGATATCTTATAGGTAAACGAACGAACTCATCATTTCGTTACTTTCGTTTTCGATTTTTATTTCGTGGTTTCTCCGTATCTTTTGCGGCTTCCTCTTCGTTTACTTGCTGAAACCAGAAAACCTAACGAATATGGAGGATGAAACATGAATATTGTTCCTTATGTTGTTGAACAAACCAACCGGGGCGAACGATCTTACGATATTTATTCCCGATTGCTGAAGGATCGGATCGTGTTTGTGGGTGCAGCCATCGATGACGCCATCGCTAACAGTATTATCGCACAGCTGTTGTTTCTGGCGGCTGAGGATCCTGAGAAGGACATCCACATGTACATCAATAGTCCGGGTGGCTCTGTTTCTGCGGGCTTTGGCATTTACGATACCATGCAGATTATCAAACCTCAAGTCAACACCATCTGCACGGGCTTCGCCGCTTCTTACGGCGCGATTCTCCTGCTGGCCGGGGCCAAAGGCAAACGTCTTGCGCTGCCGAACAGCGAGATCATGATCCATCAGCCGCTGGGTGGTGTACAGGGGCAGGCCACCGATATTGCCATTACGGCCAAACGCATCTTGAAAACCCGCGAGAAACTGGCGCACATTATATCCGAACGTACAGGTCAGTCGGTCGAGCGTGTCGAAAAAGATATGGAGCGGGATTATTTTATGTCAGCAGAAGAAGCGAAGGAATACGGGATCATTGACGATATCGTCACTAAACTATGACGCTATTCGAAATCATGTCCAACACCGCTAGCCCCGATACTTTATTTTATTCACAAGGAGTGGACTGTATATGCTGAAAAGTTTGCTGAATCAGGAAGTAAGTATTTATTTTACAGATGGAAGTTATGTGCGGAGCGGCACGCTTGAAGAAGTAGGTGAACAATTCATCCGGTATAAAGATGAATACGAGATGCTGTATGTACCGTTAACCGCCATTCGTTACGTTTCGGTGAATACCAAGGAACGAGATAAACCGAGAGTCGGATTTGCACCATGATTGGATAACAAGAACCGCATGAGCTCCTTAAGCTCATGCGGTTCTGTTTGTATCGCTGTTTATTTTGTCTAATATGAATGAGACCATTCGCTGTTTACAGGCATCGTTCTGCTCCCTCTGATGAAAGCCGATAAATTGCAGGGCATGAATAACGGAGTAGAAATCAATCAGCTCCCGCTGCTTTCGGTTCGCTCCCCACTGCCTGCATAACGCCTCCACGTAGGCCATTCCCTGATCTCCAATATCGGAGACCACCGCCGTCTGGGTGAGGGCGATCATGTACAGCGGGTCCCCGTAGCAGACCCAATCGAAATCAACGATGCCCTGAAGCTTGCCTTCGGCTACAATTACATTCTTGATTGTAAGATCATCAAGGAAACAGACAGGCTCTACTTGGTCGAAATAAGGCGTGTAACGCTGCTTCATCGTTTGTAATTGGACGATAGTCTCCGGAGTAACATCATCGATAATGTTATCTATGTGATTGCGGATATCACGATCAATGATCTGTGTCCAGGATGAAAAAGGCCCCTGCTCCCCGATCGGAACCCAACCGAATCCGGTGCCCCGGGGAAGCTCTGACACTGTGCGTTGGTATGAAATGATCAGTTCGGCAAGTTCGGCCATTTGTTCATGCGTCATTCCCTCAAGCTCATATCGGAGGTCCCGTCCTGGAAAGTGCTCCAGTATCATATAAGCAAAGGGAACCTGTTCCAAGGATACATCCGTTCGGATCACGTTCGGTACCGGCAAACCTAATGAAGAGAGAATCGCAATATTGTCCGCTGTATGCTTCAGGACGCCGGGCTTGTGATTGGTTCTGAGAATGATTTGTTCGTCTGATAATGTCACACGATATACCTGATTGGTATGACCAAACGACATGAATTCGATCTTTAGCGGCGGACTGCCGTAAACCTCCTTTATAAGATCTTCCAGGCTCATCTCCAACACCTGCCTTAACGGCTGCTTTATTTATACATCTTCAAAATGTTCAACGACGGGGAATGGATCGTAAAAGTGGTGCAGCAATTCCTTCCATTCCTGATATTCGGCCGATCCCCTAAACCCTATCGTGTGATCCTCCAGAGTCTCCCATTTCACCAATAGAACGTATTTGTGCGGATCCTCGAGACACCGCTTCAACTCATGCTGAATATATCCCTTCATCTTGGAAATGATCCCTGAGGCGACTTGGAAATTCCGTTCAAAATCTGCCGTTAGTCCTGGTCTCACCTGCAGCATGGCCACTTCGAGTATCATTGTTTTCCCTCCTTGGTATCTCAGCTAATATTCATAACACTTTATCCTCTATATTCAAGCTCGGTAGAAGCCTGAAACGTGAATAACCCTTCTTCATCCGGCTCAAGACGATACACCTTCTGGACGGCATTCAGGTTCAGCCCTCCATATATATGCGGGTACAACTGGTTCATCTCATATAAGTCCTCATATACAATCTCCGCATCCACCTGATCTTCTTGAATAACCAGCACCAATAGATCCGTCCTACCTGTATAGAACATATTGGCTACCCCGCTGACTTGCTCCTCTGTGGAGCAGTGGATAAATCCATCCGTCTGTAAGCTCGGCGGCTCGTACAATCTATTCTCTAGTGCTACCCTCCAGGCTTCCTTAGAAATCATATGATAGATCATGCCCTACGTTCCCCCAGTCGCTTATTTTTCGTATATCTTGACACACTTGAAATAAAAAAACCATTCTTTTCTTATTGTTTTCATAAAGGCATCCTTCTCATTAGCGAGATCTGGCGGAATGCCCCTTTTTCCTGTTAGGAGACGCTCCGTGTACGAATCGTTCCTCCCATCGCTGATATGAACGAGACCTGTCAAATAGCAGTTTGTAACTCCCTTGTTTTCCCAATCCCCTTTATACAAGAGAGGGTGTAAAAACTGAACTAGAAGGCAAAAGCTATCAACGGTGAGCAGTCTGATATCCGCGGGTTTTGTATACCGCATGTTTTCTCTCCGTCTGCAGAGAGTGCACCACGAACTGTTGTCGTGCGTCGTTTCCTTTGGAGGGATGGCACATAGCGATGGACGTGGATTCTCTCTTACGGCTTTTCCCTTTGCCTTCTAACTCAGTTTTTCATCTTCCACCTGTTTTTTTGGGGAACGGGATCACCTTGAATCAACCATTCTCACAATACGACTAGATTCCAATAGGAATGGTGATCACCTATTTATCCTTTTCTCTTCAAGTTCTCGGGCAATCGACCAAATAAATCCACTTAGTTCACGCGCCACGGCCACAACTGCTTTGCCACTAGGCTTACCCTTTGACAGCATTTTCGTGTATTTTCGATGTAGTCGATGCTGTGCCTTCCAGGATATGGCCTGAATTTCAGGAGATTTTCCTTGTTGACGTTTCTTTAACTCTCCTTGTAGCGCAGGTTTATAGCGGTAACTCCAAGCGGATTCGACCAATAAACGACGAAGGTGGGTATTCCCCGATTTCGTAATGTTTCCCTGCCATCGGCTTTGGCCACTTGAGTATTCCCTCGGCACCAAACCTGTGTACCCCATGAAAGCCTTCGCATTACCAAACCGGGTAAATGAACACACTTCCGCTACGATTCCTGTTGCTGTCGTTTCAGCTACTCCACGTAAGGTTTGAAGGGCTTGTATTAAGGGGGCGTGGTGCCCTTCCGTGGCTTCTTCGTGAATGGCTGCTTCCAAACGCTTCAGACGTTCTTCATTTTCATCCATCTGATGCAGCATTTCCTGCAGAACCAAACGTTGAGAAGCGGACTCGAATGGAATACGTCCTAACCATAACCGGTATTTAGCCGTCCAACGGCGAAGTGGCTCTTTAGGTGCAATCTGATGACGAAGGAGAAACTTCCCGATCCGCTGCCGGATTCGAGCTCGATCTTCCTTAACATCTTCACGCATTCGTACCAAATCACGAAGCGCTTCTTCCTCTGGAGTAGGTACATGCACACGTGTTAATTCACCTGCTCGAAGTAATTGTGCCAGACGCATCGAATCCCTACGATCCGTTTTTACCCGTTCTCCTGGACGACTAGGCATAAGTGATGGGGCGATAACAATGCAGTCATATCCATGTGCAGTTAGCAAACGAACTAAAGGATATCCTGTTGGACCTGCCTCGTAACAAACGCTTAATTCATTGGGTTGGCCTAACTTCCTCAATACTTTCAAGATGTGATACTCGGTATGAGGAATCGTGCCCAAATACCGAGCGCCTTCTCTTCCTGGATCAGCTACAGATACAGCAATATTTTCCTTCGACACGTCTAAGCCTACGTATTTTATGGTATCCTTCATAGTACAGACTCTCCTTTGCAATTTAGCTCTGATTTTGGTTTTGGTTTAGCTTCTACTACACCATTATTCCCAAAATTAACCTAAGATGTTGCAATTACGGGGAGTCTGTCTCGTTCATGATAACTGTTGCCCCCACATTTCTTGGATTGGTTCTGAGCAAGGACGAAATGTGGGGGCATAGCATTCCTGTATGCTCTTAAATTTCGGCTTTGAAATTGAACGAGCACCTCCTTATGATGAAAGGTGTCCACTACGACAACCACAACATCATAAGGAAGGTGCTCTTATTATGAAGTTTAAACAATCAGTTAAACAAAATCAACGAATTGAACGTATAACCAACCATCATCTCATCATTGGCATCGACATTGCAAAATTTAAACATGTCGCACGTGCGACAGACTATCGTGGCATTGAACGAGGTTCCTACCTTGTGTTCTCTAACGATCTCGAAGGATATGAAAAGTTATATCAGTGGATGCAAGCTCTAATGCTTCAGTTTAACAAGACCGATGTCATCTTCGGCGTTGAGCCAACCGGTCACTACTGGTTCAACCTAGCGTTCTGGCTTAAAGAGAGGCTGCTCGAGCTCGTTCTCGTTAACCCGTTTCAAGTGAAGCGTAACAAAGAAAACCGGGACAACTCTCCAACTAAAAACGATGTCAAAGATGCCTTGGTCATTGCCGACATGGTGAAGAATGGATACTATTCTGAAACTCATATTCACGCCGAGCCGTATCGGGCGCTTAGGCAGCTTGTGGGCACCAGAGACTTTGTGACCAAGCAAGTCTCCAGTGTCGTCAACCAGATGTATCGGTGGACTGACATGTACTTCCCTGAGTTTCAGCAGGTATTTAAGGACATCACCTCGAAGACGGCACTCGCAACGTTGGCCGAATTTGCGCATCCATCCGATCTTCGCCACTTAACGGTTGAAGACGTTATCGCCGGGTGGAGAAAACGACTGAAGCGCGCAGGCAGCCGTAAGGTATCCGCTGCCCTCATCCATGCGGCGCAACGGACAGCTGCCATTCCGAATTGTGTAGAGGAAGCAAAACTTAGTATATCGTTACTGCTGCAACAACTGCAGATGTATAACGACCAATTGAATCAACTGGAAGAAAAGATGAGTCAACTCCTTCGAAGCATTCCCACAGCAAAGCTCCTTCGTACCATTAAAGGCATGAATGATATTACGCTGGCTACGTTATACAGTGAAGCGGGTGATTTGGGCGGCTTTACTCATGGTAACCAAGTCCTTCGGTTAGCTGGCTTACATCTGTCCGAAAACAGCTCAGGTACCTACAAGGGCGAAGTGAAAATCACGAAGCGAGGGCGACCTGGACTGCGAAAACTTCTTTTCATGACGGTCTTTCATATGGTTTCCATTAATCCAGAATTTCGGGCGCTGCATCAGTACAACAAACAAGTGAAGAACATGAAAGGTATGAAGTCGATCATGAAGCTGTGCGGGAAGCTTGCTCGTATGCTTGTAGCTATGGCGAAGAAGCATTCCGTTTACGACATCAACAAAGTAACGGTCGCCGCTTAATAACCGACCACTTGCCTACTGGCTCATTCGCAGGATTCACAAGAAGCATGAAGAACCGATACGCTCGCCTAAAGGGCTCAGACCCGTGGACAAAGCAGTAACGGACTCCATCTCCTTGATAGGTGTAACGAAGGAATGAAAGGGCATAGACCCGTTGAGACATGGGAGGGCAAACCTCAAGGACGAAGATGGAGCATGCGAATAAAGGAAAACTATGGGAATTTCGCACTTCCCCTTATTTCGTTATGCCCACATTCGCCATACGGTCCCCCCTTTTGTCGCCTTCGTTGTCACATTTGTTTTCATAACGAATGAAATCCTGCGAATTAGCGAGCTAGCGCAAGAAAATTGAATCATAAGGAGGGAGGCAACCGCTCTCGCTTGTCCGGAACCGTCTCGTCCTCTCCGCTACGTTGTGCGAAAACATACGTTAGACATACGAAAAGAAACCGTTTCTTGATTTCTGATTGAGGACTGACGAAAGTGAGTCTAGAGGTCAAATGGCTTTCGTTTGCCCATAATCTTCGTCAAGCAAGCAGCAACGGACCGAAGAGCAAGAAATAGCGGTGCAAGGATAACATCCTGAGCACCGCTATTTCCTCATTTGACACATTTTTTAATCTGACGAATCGTCAGCCAAGTGAGTAAACCTACTTATGGGACTGCCCCTTCACAATCGTATATTGATCCGGGTCAAAATCCTCGAAGATTACTTCATGGACGGATTCGCCCAAAGCATACGCCAGCTGCCCATTGATAAAAACGGCACATGCCTGCTCATCAATGCCGATCCCACGCTTCACCTTCTTAGTTCTCATACCCTCCAGCAGATTGGACTGGTCGCTCCACTCCGTATAGTGAACGCTGATCAATACATTCGAAAGTAACCCTACCCCTTGCTTAAACAGCATTACACTCTGTTCATTATCCAGCGGCGATATGAGGCAGATCTCCGGAAGAATCAAGGCACCTGCCGAATTCCCCGCAATGGGAACACCGTTCTCATAACAGTTGATCAGCAGATCTTTAAAACGACCGGTCGCGTAATAGTGATGGTATTTCTCCGTGTTGCCCCCGCCAATAAATATCCCCGTGGCCTATGACAACACCTGTTCGGCCTGTTCCATGTCCAGGATCCCATCCTCATCAGGAACGATCACCTGCATATCCTGGGCACCTGATTCTGTCCACATCTGCTGAAACAGGGGAACATACTCCTCCCAGCCCGGTCTGTTCATGATGCATAAAACGATTCTAGCGTTGGAACCGCCCGCTTGCTCTACAAAATGTCTATTTGTCTCTGTTTGAAAGGAATGTCCTCCAAGCAAATATAGATATCGATCCCTCAAGATAACGCCCCCCTTATTTCTTCTTTTTCGGACCTCGTTTGTAAACATAGAACAGCAGCACGGATATAAAATAAATCGGAAGCAGGATAATGCCAATCACAGCGCTCAACAGGACGATGGGGAGCTGACCCCGGTCTGCCATAACATCGTAATTCACATACCCGTACACAATCCAAACCACCCATACCAATGTAACGGCATATCCTATTTTATAAGGTAATCTCACAGCATTGTTCACATCCTAGAAGTTGTTTGCGTTAAACATTCATAGACATTTCGAATACAACAATTCAGTTAACTCATGTTGGTTCCGTTCCATCCATTCTCTTCTGATCAGAAGTTGCTTCAACATCAGGTGAAAATAAGAGGCGATGTTCCTTCCGGCCAAATGCTGTCCGATATAGATGCTTAATAATGAAACATAATATAACTGCATGAGATAGGGAATCCACTGGATCTCTACATGAGTTAACCTCATATATTTGCGATATTCATCTAAAAACAACTCGACCTTCGTCAAGGTCAGGTCCTCATGATGAAGAAGATGGTTCAGACAGATGGATAGTTCCCATATCCGTAAATCCATGGCCGCAAAATCAAAATCCAAAACACCGCTCATCTCCCTGGACTGGGGATCGATCAAGAGATTAAAAACTAAAATATCATGATGGACCATTTGCTTAGGCAGTACATTCAGTTCAGATGCATGGTTCAACCCAGATTCATAGTATCCTTGCAATACAGCTATCTGTTCGGCATCAATCTCGAAAGGAGGACATGCCAAAAACTCATTGATTTTCGTCTGATTGGATAGAGAATGGAGGTTGTAAACATCATGGAACGCAATCTCAGGACACACCACATCAACGGAATTCGATTCGAATTGCTGAAGAGCAAATGATATTTCCCCAACTGTCCGTCCATAACTAAGCACATCGGACATGCAGGATAGATCAGGGACCTCTCCTTGGATAAACCGTGTCAGGGAGCCCAGGGAACCGTTCGACAGAACCACGTACTTCGCATCATCCTTACTGGGGACGAAACATGGAACATCAAACGATAAGGAACAATGCTCCAGATAAGCTGTTAGTCCAATCTCAAACTGCAACCTCTCTTCATTCTTCGTATGACGATTGTATATTCTTGCAACATATTTTTTTTGGTTCATTACGACAATTCGGGAGTCATTCGTCATTCCGAAAGGCACGGTCTCGACCGAATGCACAGGGCCTTGAAAATAATGCTTCAACAGTTCCTGAAATAAGTGTTCCAATGTTTACACCTCTTTTCTGTTCAGCGCGTTCCCCCTATGATCAATCTTATAAACCCCATCCTGATTCATGGTCTCACTCAGCAATAACCCCTGATATTCGTGTACCTCATTCGACACATACTCACGAAGGAATGATGTCACGTATCGACTAATGGTCCTTTGAACTTGCGATACTTCACCCTCTTTAAACAGTAGGGGAACATCACTGAAGGTCATGTGATTGGCGCCCACTACCTTTAAACAGGACATATACCCAGACAAATAATAATACAACCCTTCATACCCATCGACAAATGGATTCAAGATCGCTTCTGAAAATTGGGGTTGGAGTTCCTTATGGGTACATTTTTCTTGCCGCATCACCAAAAACGGAGTTGCGATATCACCTCTATCCTGCAGATGGAGAAGATGAAAGCTGGGATCCAGCAAAATCGCTGCCCTGAAATCCGCTTTTCTCTTCACGGCTTCAAATACAGCTGCCCCGCCCAAGGAATGTCCAACCAGACCGATCCGTTCCATGTCCATCAATGGGGATGAAAAACAAGACTCTAGCTCTTGCAAATGAGCGGCCGCATACAAAATATCCTCCACTCTTGCCTGCAACAGCTCGTCCCACAGAACAGTATCAGTACTTTCGATGGATGACATCTTTTCCGCTTGTCTGATAAAGCGACCATCAGGATAAATAGAAAACATGGATTCGTCAGTCGCTCCAATCGTTACCACGATAAATCCCTGCTTGACTAAATTTTCGATTTGAAACATGTACATATCTCTTACAATCCCAAAGGCAGGAACATAGAGAATAACCGGGCGTTTCTCAGCTGTATACATGGGCTCGGCTTGATTCACCACCGGAATCCCTATCGATTTAATATGCTCCTCATCCGCACCCATCTCTTTGAGACTAGCGAGTGCCATTTCAGCACAGGGATCAAACAATCGAGCGTACGATGAGACCGTGGGACTCTCTGCATTAGTCTCTGCCGGATAAAATAGACTAATTATGATACTCCTACCCATATCGCTAGAGTCAAAATCCCCCCTTGAGCGATCGTAAAACACATGTACAAACCTTCCTATGTTCATTCACTTCACTCCAGAATAAGGCAGTTATTAACGTTGCGAATATTATCAAGGCCAGAAGGAACATATGATTCATCTGTGCTACTTACATAAGTGGATCTAAGGCCGACCCGGATTAACCTCCGGCAGCTGGCAATCCCATGAATAAATTGATAAAGAGTCATGACACAGCTCCTTCATCAAATGTCGGCGAGCCAGCGAACGATCCTTACACACCCTGTTCTTCCCTATAATGACTGACATCCCCATGCAGGAGGATGGAAGGCACCTCATCCGTCAGTTCAATCTTGCTCAGGCATGTCGGGTGGATATATGGCAGATCCCACAGCCGGTCCATGCTTCTCCCTTCAAAATAAGCCATTAACAGCTTGACCACCACGGTATGCGTGACCAGCAAAATGCTGGCGCCTGGATTCGATGCGGCAATATCGACAAGCTTGTTCACCGCTCGTTCTCTGACCTCATGAAAAGTCTCGCTGCCCGGGACGCCGAACAGCTCCGGATGATTCCAGAAATGATCCAACTGCTGAGGATATAATTCGCCGATCCGTTCCTGTATCTGTCCTTCCCATACGCCCAAATTAATTTCTTTGAATTCATCGCAAGCCATAACCGACACATCTCGGTTCCCTCTAATAATCTCGGCTGTATGGAATGCTCTGTTACTGGTACTCGAGTAAATGAGGTCGATAGGGTCATGCTGCAAGGCTTCGCCGAGCCATTCCGCTTGCTGAATGCCTAGCTTCGTCAGCGGCGAATCCAGATGTCCTTGAAATCGGTGTTGCACATTCCACTCCGTCTGTCCATGTCTCACGAGGTAGATCGTGGTTGTTTCTTTCATTAATTGTTCCCTCCCTACCTTAGTATGTTAATCATGGTTCGTCGTTTGTTAAATCGAACGGTCTGCTTGACGTATGGCATAAGCCAGCTTGTACAGATCAGCAATATCCTGCCTGCCCGTCTCTTCAAATCGCTTAACAGCTTCCTCCAAATCAACCGCCTCTACCGCGATGACCTGCTCGCCATCTTCGGGATTTAGCGGCTCTCCGACGATGCGTACATCCCCGTAACCTACCAATCGGACAAAATGAGGATGGGGAATATGCGGCCGATAGGGAGTCTTGCAGCAGGATTCACAACGAAACTGGCCGAAGATCCGATATGACTCGAGTTCTGCACCCAGCTCCTCTTTAACTTCCCGTCTAAGTCCATCCATATAGGACTCTCCGGGTTCCAGGGTTCCTCCAGGGAGCTCCCAGCTTCCGTCCTCTACCTGAAAAATAATGCAGCGATCCCCGTCAAATGGAAGAATGGTGACATTGCTGACCGTCGATTCTTCGAAATCTTCGCCAAGGGCAAACCTGGCTCGCACTACACCCCAATGGATATCATTCGAGAGAGCCGGGAACAGGCTCAAATCCGTATTTTTTCTCATGAACACAATTCCTTTCGAGCTTTACAAATAATCATTCAACCTATGGAGTGCTGTATTCATGAACCATTAGCACCTGCTCCATCGAGCTCGTAAATCCAAGCTCCTGCAGCACGTTTACCAGTTCCTGATGCGAAGCCCGGATGTTGAATGCGGATCGCTTGCAGGCATAACCGGGTTGTACCATCTCCAGTACCGCCGTCTTCATCACAGCTTCTGCATCGGGGTGTCCTGGAGCGGCCTCACAGCGAAACAGCGTAATTGCTGTCAAACGACCTTTGGCATCGAACACCCGCTTAAACAAACCAAAGCCTACCTGTTCTTCCCCTTCATATACAATAACGCATTCGCCGTCCTTGATACTGGAAGCGTCTGTCTGCCAGACTTCACCGGATCGATAGAAGTCTACGGAGGCAGTCTCCGCGGCTAGGCCTCTGACCAGCTTATATGGTGAACGCGTATTCTGCGCACGCTGTTGCTCCATGGGCTGTTCATTCGTCATGATGAGAAGCCGGTCGATGATTTCATATCCAACGCTTTCGTAGAGACGGATCGCTGCCGCATTCGTGCTGATCGCCTCTAAATAGGCACGACGGACGCCTTGTTCTACGTAGAGCTCGGCGTTTTTCTCCATCATGTTTTTGCCGATTCCTTTCCCCCGGAAATCGGGAGCTATCGCCGTCCCGCCGTTACGTGCAATCTTAACGCCATCTTCCTCCCGAAAACTGTTCATCACGATGCCGGCCGGTACGCCATCCATGTAACAAGCGAGTGATCTCTCCATGCACAGACCATCATTTCCGATACGGGCAATGAAGCGGTCCAGCGGCATCGAGGCGTTAACCATGTACCCTTCAAATGAGTGATTCCAGAGCTCCGATACTTCCCGAATCGGAAGCTCGCTTAACGGTTTGTATGTAATCATATTCAAATCCTCCTAATCCATGAGCCACGAGTGAGTAAGGCATATTTAGAGATGCTCTCTATTAAAAACATGCAGGAAAAACACCTGAGTAAAGTACTCATCGTGTTACCCTGCATGTCTTAGCCATGCTTATTTACGATTTAAAGAGCTGCATCGTCTACGCTGTCCAGCCAAGCTTCGATGCTGCCAATGACGGAAGTGACACAGCCATCCTCGAATGGGGAGATCAAGCCTGCCACCTTCACCAATTCGGTGAACGACTTGCTTCCGCCTTGGCGGCACAGGTGCAGATAATCTGCCCATGCAGCGGATTGATCCTCATGCATCTTCTTCCAGAACTGGAATGCACAGATTTGAGCCAGCGTATAGTCGATATAATAGAACGGCGAATTAAAGATATGACCTTGTTTATGCCAGAAACCGCCTTGCTCCAGATACGCATTATCATCATAGTTCCGGTGCGGCAGATATTTCCGCTCAATCTCGCGCCATGCCTGTTTCCGTTCGGCCGGCGTTGCATCCGGATTTTCATAAACAAAATGCTGGAATTCATCAACCGTAACCCCGTAAGGAATGAAGATGAGTCCGCTCGCGAGATGGTCGAAGCGGTATTTATCCGCCTCATCCTCGAAGAAGCGGTCCATCCACGGCCAAGTGAAGAATTCCATGCTCATGGAATGAATTTCACACGCCTCATAGGTAGGAAATCCATACTCCGGTACCTCGAACCCTCTGCTCTCGTACACTTGGAACGCATGACCGGCTTCGTGCGTCAGCACATCAATATCGCCGGAAGTCCCGTTAAAATTGGAGAAAATAAACGGTGCGCCGTACTCGCTAATATAGGTACAGTATCCGCCGCTCTGCTTACCTTTTTTGGCAACCAGATCCATCAGGCAGTTCTCCTGCATGAAGGTAAAGAACTCGTGAGTTTCCGGAGACAATTCTTCATACATCTTCGCACCATGGTTTACGATCCAATCCGGGTCACCCTTAGGTGTTGCATTCCCCGATTTGAATGAGAAGTTCTCATCGTAGTACAGCAGTTGGTCCACATCGATTCGTTTCTGCTGACGTTCTTTCAGCTTGGTCGCAACGGGAACGATATGCTCCAGCACCTGGTTGCGGAAATTAGCAACCATCTCCGCGTTATAATCCGTACGGGCCATGCGGGCATAACCAAGCTCTACATAGTTGTTAAAGCCTAGCTTCTTGGCAATCTTGGTTCTCACCTTAACCAGATCATCATAGATACGGTCGAAGTTTGCTTCGTTCTCAGCCATGAAGCCGCTGGACGCCTCCATAGCACGCTTACGCATATTGCGGTCCGTCGATTGCTGGAAAGGAATCAATTGCGACAGGGTACGCTCTTCACCTTCGAACTGAATTTTGGCGGAAGCGATCAGCTTCGAATATTCAGTCGTCAGTTTGTTCTCCTGCTGCAAATCCTCAATGATCTCAGGGCTGAAGGTTTTGAGTGATAGCTCTGCCAGCTGGAACAGCTGCCGCCCCCATTTGTCCTCAAGCTGAGCTCTAAATTTCGAATCCACGAGGGCCCGATAATAATCCGTTATGTATTCCTGGATGACCGGTCCGTTCTCGTCAAAGAAATCCTGCTCTGCCTTATAGAACTCGTCGTTCGTATCAATCGAGTGACGGATGTACACCAGTTGACTCAGGGTATCCATCTCGCTGCGGAGTTTGTTAATACGGGTCATCGCCTCATCCTGTTCCTCGTACGTGCTGGCGGAGGTGAAGGCGTTCAGTTGTTCCTTAAACTTTTGCTCAAAAGCTTTTACGTCGGGGCGTTCATAGCGATACTCGCTGAATTTCATAAGATACACCTGTCCTTTCCCATGTAAAAATGCATCCTGGCGTCTGATCTCATGGATTCAAAACACCAAACTATATCTAAATTCTATATGCTAATCACAATATCCTTCACAGTATCTATGAAATTCTACACACCTGATTGATTAGGTGATGATCTTAAGACCAATCGCTGAAGCCAGGATTAAAGCAATAAAGAAAACCCGCCGCGCTTCCTTCGGTTCACCGAACACAAACATCCCCAGCAGGGTGCTGCCGGCCGTCCCCATTCCCGTCCAAATTGCATAAGCGGTTCCCATGGAAATAAAGGCCATCGCGTACGTCAGCAGCAGAAAACTCGAACCGAGCGAACAGGCTAAAAAGATGTAGGAGCCCAAGCTTCGAGTCAGGCTCACCCTTCTTAATGCGATCACACCCAACACTTCACATAACCCTGCGGCGATCAGAGCGATCCATTCCATTACGCACCACTCTCCTTCGCCTGATTATCCGTATCTTTCGTGACCAGTTTGAGTCCCAACACCCCTGCAGCCAACATGCCAATTAGCAGCAGCTTGATGGGATTCGCCTGCTCGCCAAACACGAGGATCTCCACAAGCACCGTACCGGCTGTCCCGAGTCCTGTGAAAATCACATAGACCGTACCGATGGGAAGTTTAGCCGCAGAGTCCAGAAAAACTTTAAAGCTGAATATAATCGAAGCGAGGGTAATGATCCACTGCCACCAGGTATCGGAATGCTTCAAACCGGATACCCATACAACCTCCAGTGCCCCCGCCAATAATAAGAGCCACCATGCCTTTTTCATCCTCCAACATCCTTCCACTCTATATTTGCATGAAAATATTTATGATGTAGTTGTGATTGTAATCTAAAAACGGCATACCGTATAATGATAAATAATAATGATGTCATCATTTTTAGTGATGCCTGAAGGAGAGAGGAAGGTTTAGATGGAGCTTACCGATCTGAAGGTTTTTCTGAGGATTGCTGATGAAGGGAATATCACCCGCGCCGCAGAGCAACTTGGGTATGTGCAGTCCAATGTTACGGCCCGGGTCAAAAAGCTCGAGAATGAACTGGGGGTTCCCTTATTCAACAGACACTCCAATGGAGTGACTTTGACGGAAAAAGGACGCATGTTCCGGGACTATGCGTGTACCATTCTCAATCTGTCGGAAGAAGCGGTGCGGGCTGTACAGGAAACGCCTTATCCAAGCGGTTCTTTAACCATTGGCGTCGTGGATACGGTGCATTGCGGACATTTCATTAAATCCTTGTCGGACTATCAAACCATGTACCCGGACGTCACGCTATCGCTCTTGACCGGCAGCTCTTCGGAGCTGATTGCACAAGTATTAAACTACCAGCTGGACGGTGCATTTGTGACAGGAAACATTCCGCCGAAACTGGTTGCCGATTATGTAGAAGAGGACGAGGTCAAGCTGCTGATCAAATCGAAGGAACAGCCCTTTCCCGACCTGGCGGTGACCAAATGGGCCGTTGCTCCAGCAGGATGCCCATTTCGAAGCATTCTCGAAAGATGGCTGTTAAGCGAAGGAATTCCGCTAACCAATATGATCGAAGTCTCATCGTTAGAGACCCAATTAGGCATCGTACAATCAGGTCTTGCCGCTACGCTGCTCCCCACCTCCGTCTTGAGCGGAGAATTTGCGGATATGGGCAGCTTCTCGATCCCGGAAGCCTTCCGGCATACCTCGACAAGCCTGATCCGGCGCAACGACCGGTTCAGGAACAAGGCATTTTCCGCTTTTGCCGAGCTGGTTAAAGTTAATTTCGATAAGACAGAAGGTTTATGAACTGTGATGTCTCAACATCATAGTTGTCCTCCCAGAGTGGATATGATGGTATTCTCTCCCGACAGTTCCATCTGTTGCTGGATATAATGGGCGACGCCATCAAGTTCATTCGAGTCGATAATTTGGTCAGCCAGCTGCCGTATCCTTTCATGCGCGTTTCGCACCGCGATCCGGGTGCCTCCGGCTTCAAACAGCCCCATATCATTGATGTGGTCACCGAAAACCACCGTGCTCTCCAGATCAATACCCATATGGGAGGACCATAATTGCAGTCCGTCTCTTTTGTTTGCTTTAGCATGACTGAATTCCAGAAAAAAATGGTTATGGATGTAGTAATCCGGCATCATATGCGCGTGAATCACATCACCGAATAATTCCATGACCTCGCACCGTATCGGCTCCAATTCCTCAAAAAGTCCAATGTATGTAAGAGCTAGCGTCCGGTAATCCGGCGGACAGATCAGGGTCTTCACTTCCATAAATCGCGGATCATGGGGCCGACTATGATAAAAAGCCTTCTCTCCCTCTCTCCGCAGCACCTCATGCAAAACACGCTCACGATGATCCACATCCAATGAAAAATAGTAAGGAGTAATACCAAACTTCCTCCCCACGTCGATAATCTCATTCGAGATCTCCCGTTCAAGCCAGGAACCATCGATTACAGTTTGATTCACCCCGTCATATATCAAAGCGCCGTTATATAGAATCAGCGGGTACTTCCAGGAGATTTCCGAGACGACGCTTTGAGCGCTAATATAGCCGCGGGCAGTAGCAAACGTGACGACCACGTCCTGCTCCAGCGCATTCGCGATAACATCCCTAGTATAGGGTGAGAGTGTCTGATCTGATCGTAGAAGCGTTCCATCCAGGTCGGTAATATATGCTTTTTTCTTCATCATGAAGCAATGCCTCCTTCGCCGTCCAGTATGTGACAAAACCCAGCCATAGAGTAGCTCTTTCTAAGACTGGGCCTTTATTATGATTTAGACATCTTCCATGATTATACAACTTCTAAGTTGGAGAGGGTAAAGGAATTCTATAGAGTCATCAATATGGCATAACTTGTCCCGCGGTATCCTATACACCGAAAATCAGGTATCCCAGTGTCATATATAGAAACAGAAATAGCAGTAACACGGAATGGCCTACCATTGCTGTAATATGGATTATCGTGAGTTTACCTCGATATCTGCTAATGATTGCTAACAGAATCCCCACGGGTGACAACAGAAGAATCGACGCATACGACAGTCCCTGCAAGGGACTGCCTGCCTTAGGCGGAAACATGAAACTGTACAGCGTGAACAGGGTGATGCAGACAAATAAAGTCAGAGACACATGGGACAAATATCCTCTCATCATGTAACCTCAGCCAACATACCTGATAGAATACCGGCTCTACGAATGACCTCAATCCGTTCCTCGCGGCCTTCAATCGCCTTTATCATTTCGATAACCGTATCAAAATTCATCCTGACGTATCCGGTTGTTTCATAACCTTCCGGTCTCTCCACGAAACGCTTCACGCCTACCGTTATAAAACTCAGCATAGGGAAATGGCACCTCCGAGATTTATTTAGTGATACGCGGCTGAAGATAATCTATAACTTTTTCTATATGCTGAATCTCGGCAAGCGGAAAAACACCCATGCTGTTCATTCTGGCGGTGTCCCCGCGATAGGCGATAAATGGAATTCCGGCGCTCTCGGAGGCCTTGCCGTCCACCCAGGCATCTCCGACAGACAACCATTCCTTCGGTGATGTATGAGGGAAATGCTTCAGTACCTCCAAATAACCATCGGGTGCCGGCTTTAACAAGCCCATGGCTTCTCTGCCAATAATGAGATCAAAATATTGCGCAATCCGGTTCTCTTCCAATGCGGCCATCGCTGCTTCCACCGCATTATTCGTCACAATGGCCAGATGCATCTGCCCATGCAAGTGCTGAACAAGCTCGCTTGCGCCCGCTTCTAGTTCTGCACCCATCATCCCTCTCATCTCATGTTCCTTGGCAATATTCCACATCGCCTGACGAAGATCTTCCGACAGCAGCCCTGTATTCATGGCTTCAGCAATAATGGTTGAGGTCGTATGGGTGTCCATAGACAGACCTTGGGGCAAGATTCTGTGATGGCATAGAAAGGCGTAGATGTCCCTCTTCATCGCGCCAAAATCAATGCTGGAATGCAGCAGCGTATTATCCATATCAAAAATAATCCCTTTTATCGTGAACCCGATATCTAATCAACTCCAGTCATGGAAACGCCTTGAATTGCGGCTCCAGCAGGTAAGCCTGATTTGGGTATTCGGATCAATGATGTGACGCTTGCCTGGCCAGGGTAATCCTCCGTCCCATCATCTGCTTGTGAAGCTAAAGTGATATATAGATGATTCTTTGGATCCCCTATCTGTTCTCGGGTCATCTTCATGGATGCGATCCGAAAACCTTTTGCCGACGGAAGCTGTCCTCCGCTAATCAACATATAAATTTCCTGACTCGTTTCCTTAAGCACCCACCCGCCGGGAGCCCTATTTATGCTGTCATCATAAAGCTGTTGAATACCCGGATCAAGATGCTCTACCGAACGGGACTGCCAAGTAAATTCATCTCCTAATCATACACAACTTCCGTACCGGCGATAAAATCGTGAAGGGAACGCTTATCCTCGCGCATCGCAACCATAAAGATACTCACGATGAGACCAATTCCAAACGTTAGCGTATACACAATTCCCGCTACGAGGTTGCGGAGCAGCATCGTTCCTATGCCCGGCGGCTCAAGAAAATCGAATTTGCGTATGCGAATTCCGCATAAACGCTTGCCGATGGTATAACCATTCCAATACACGGGCACCAAAATGGCATACAGACCATAAATCAAATTATTGATCGGCTCATTCTCAAAATTCCCAGTGATCAAACCTGCAATGAACCATAACGGAAGGCTCACGATGATTCCATCCAGAAGATTGGCGCCTAGCCGGATCCAAAAGCCGGCAACTTGGTTTTCGCCCATCAATATACCTCCTTAAAAAATCAAGATAGCATTCAATTATGGACTCCTATCGGCGCTGTCTGTCTGATCAAACTCCTCCCAGTTATGCTTGATCTTGTTCAGGTCATCCTCTAGCCATTTACGAATGATTGGGACGATGAAGCATAAGATACCAATAATCAAACTGATGATGCTGAATATCAACGGTCCTTTTCCAAATTCCGATAACAAATCCTCAAACATCCTAGGACTGTATATCCCCGCGATCGCTGCCGTTAAATACCGGATACCGTACAAAAAAGCCGAAATACAGATGAAAATAATGCCCATCGCTTTATTGTTCATAGGGTATCTAGTCCTTCCTATTATCAGTTACTTCATCAAGCAATCAGCGGCAAATGATTATACTCTTTGGCTAATTAGCTCACTTCTGGCTGCGATTAACCACGGATGCACCAATTTCATTTTGTCACGTTGATTCCATACATGGTCCAAATATACAAGCGCCGCTCCGTCTAAATCCAGTTCGTCCAGTTTAGTGCGCATGTCCGTTTGATAGGTGTGATCGCCTTCAAGTTCCCAAGAGATCTTATCCGCAACGAATAATACCTTATCCAATTGGCTTGCCCCGGCTTTTAACGTTGTATGGCATTCAATAGCGTTCAATATGTCCGGAGAAGTGCAGCCGAAGATACGCTGAGCCATTTCCATGGAAAGCTTCTGATGAATGATCCTGATATATCGGTGTTCCTCTTCCATAATAGGTAGAGACCATTCTTCCGCGGCCTCCTTCATTTCACTTACCGAAATAGCATTGCTGATATCGTGCAGCAGCGCCGCCTGCCGGGCTGCATCTGGGTTTACATCAAATAACGGCGCAATGGCTAACGCCTCTCGAACTACATTCATGATATGCTCAAACGTTTCCTGCTCTCCATGCTTGATGAGAAAAGCTTCTACATCATCCCTTAGGTTATATGTAAACTCTATGCCATGAGTCAACTTACTAAACACGGAATCCCTCATCCTAGACACACACCTTTCCACACAATATTTTCCAATCCCTCATATCATTGTAAGCTTCGGTTCCTGATCGAACAATAGTTTTCCCCACATTTCCCCATATTGGCGTCATCCAGCTCATGTTGAGAATGTAACTTCTACACAACAAAATCAGCCACAAATAAAAAAACAGAATGACTTTCCTACATCGTAGTTAAGTCATTCTGCTGCCTGTTATACACTATTTTATGTATGATCGAAATATGCGGTTACGGTTATCTGCGCCTCGATTTCATAATGACCCCAAGCAAACCATAACCAATCGTAACACCTACCGAGTTCAAAATAAAATCGTCCACATCCAGGCTTCCCCGCCGGGAGATCAGCTGTGCCATTTCGAGCACGAATAACCCGACTAAAAAGAAACCCAACATCTTAACGTATCGAATTCGAAATACAACTGGAATCAACACCCCGAAAGGCACAAACACAGCGATATTCCCAACGATATTGATCAATGAAGCCAAGCTTCGAATGGGGAAATAACTTGCCATCGTCGAAAATGGCACCAGATTATAACTGAATTCCGATTGTGTGGTCCTCCCGAATCCCCAGATCATCCAGTAAGTTAGCAACATGGTGTATCCAATGAGGAAGATCAAGGCGATCATTTTATAATGCGATTTCATTGAGGTCTCCTGTGAAAATGAATTCAAACATATTTATCCAATACGTAATCTTCGATTATTTCAATATTTCTGCGTTCCTGTGCATACTGTTTAATGTGCTTCTTAATATTCGGATACAAAATAATGTCGTCCAGCTGCTCGAGCGGAATCCATTTCACATCGGTTTGATTCGGATCTGGCGCAGCCGGAAGTTTCGGGGATGATCCTTCATGTGGATAACATTCAAACACGATGTATAGCGTGTGAATGTCCGTTATGTTATTTCCTGGCTGCTTATGAGGAGCATTGTCGTACACAAATGCGACAGGTCCAGCCTCTGCTTCCAGCGTGGTTTCCTCGTACAATTCTCTCAAAGCGCCCTCTATAATCGACTCTCCTGGCTCGGCCCCGCCTCCAGGCAAATTGTAATGCATTCCGTTCTCATCTACATACTCGACCAATAACACATGCTCATTTTGAAAAACCAATGCTGTCGGTCTCACCCGAATATGATACGTCATAAAAACCACCTCTCCACACGGCTAATGAATAGCTGCTGAATTTTCTTAATCTGTCTATCATACAATTAACGAAGTCAAAATGGGAATATTGTGTATAATTGCAGGTCAAAAAGGCTATCGGGTGATCGCAGCAACCTCCCAGATAACCTCCATCCATTAACACATATCGTTAATTCTTTTAACTTCCTGTTCGATCGTTATCATCCAGTCTCACGGTTTCTCCCGTCTCGCGAGAGACATTTGCAGCCTCCAGAAAACGAATGATCTCCAGCGTCTCAGATAAAGGAACATCCGAGACACCTGTCGAGAACATCTTCATGACCTGTTCCAGCAGACTCGCATAATAGGGTTTCGGATGCGCCATAATGTCTACAAAACTGCTAGCCTCCGTGCGATGAATGGTCATCCCAAAGCGATCATTACCTGCGCGATTGCCCCGAATCGTCCCGATTCTCCCATCATTCCAAACCGCTGTTAATACCTCATGCAACTCCGTCGCGGCGACATGTACGCTTACGCATCCAGGTCCGAGAACGCGGTAAAGCATCTCCGCCGCGTGGATTCCATACCAGAAAAATCCCGGCTGTGTCGGTTGAAGGGGAAGCGGTCCGGCGCAGTCCACGCCAATGATATCATCTACACCGCCGCGAGCCAGTTCATCCTGAAGTCCTTGCGCATATCGAAGTGACGAGCTGCTCATAACGGTAACCTGAAACTGCTCCGCCAGTTCGGCAATTTCTATTGCGTCCTTACTGCTCACCGCAAACGGCTTATCAATAAATACCATTTGGCAATGAGGAGCAATCGCGCGAAACAAGGACAGATGCGACCTTCCGTCGACCGCTTCGAGCATGACGGCATCGACCTGTTTGGCCACGTCTCCCGGAGAATCCAATATTTCGGTTCCCCACGCAACAAGTTCCTTGGTATACCCGTCCACCCGGTTTATACTAAGCTCGAAGTCCGGTGATCCTCCGGGAAATGCCGCTGTAACCCTTGCGTCGGGTACATAATAGGGATGCGTCTTGTCATGCAGCATTTTCGAGAAAATGGAGACATGCGATGTATCCAAACCAATCATACCGATCTTCAAAGTCATAAGTTCATTCTCCTTTACCTGCAGGATTTTAGATGATCACACTGGCATTTCCATTCGCTACGTTATTGAGGATATCCAGCAGCCGGAACATAGGCTTTTCTTACAATCATCATATCACCCTGAACGACTAAAGGACGTGACTTTAATTCGTCTTTTAAATTAAACCTGAATCCACTGCAAAAAGACCGCCTCCATCTGATTCTCAGACGTAGGCAGCCTTTTTAGAGGATTTATAAATGCTCCGTGCAGTTGAATAAGGGGCAATTCCATTCACCGTTGGACTTGGTTAGAAGAGTTAAGGAGGCATTATTCATATAGGTTGTTGTAAAACGCTGGGGTAGCAGTTTTTGCAGGGATAATCCAATGACGGCACCATGACTCACGACGAGAATATTCTTATTCCCATAGGTTTGCATTACTTCCTCCAAAAACTGAGCTCCCCGCTCAGCAACATCCTCATAACGTTCCATACCTAAGTCCAGTTCTCGCCAGGAGTGCCCCCAAGACACCAGTCTCTCTTCCTCTGTAGTTCCTTCAATATGACCGCAATCGATCTCGCAAATCCGTTGATCTTCCATGATATCAAGCACAGAGATCTCTTTAGCAATGATCCGCGCAGTAGCTCTGGCACGGATCAAGGGACTTGAGATGATGATCTCCCAAGACTCTTTCTTTAAGCGCTCAGCGATTCGTTGAGCCTGTTGCCTCCCCTCAGCATTAAGAGGAATATCGCTCCGTCCCTGAGCCCTATTCTGAACATTCCAATCCGTTATTCCGTGTCTAATAAGGCCGATGGTAGCCGTATCATCCACCTCCCACTAGGTACATCTCCATGTAAATCTGCACTATACGCTCTACGGCTGCATTCTCCATTTTATCACGATGAGGCGGTTCACCAGAGCCACAAATGCAAACACAATGGCAAACGTTATTAAGCCCGAGGATACCTGGCATGCCACCGCGGTTGCAAATATAAGAAATTCGATGAGCAACACCACGGCAAGCGGCAGCTTGATCCTTGCTTTTGGAGAGATGGTCATGCCCCAGATGACGGCTGCAAGCAGCGGAAGCCCAATACCGAGTACGACCTGTGCCACGAGCCCGGAACCAAAATGGAAGCCCCAGTAACCTATCGAAAACAACAGAATCAATTCCAATATAAATCGGAGGGCGAGATTCAGTACTTTGAACATCGAGGAACACCTTCCGTTTCATGTCATGCACCTATTTATACTACAGGCATTAAAGCTCGATTTGCTCCAGGTGATGGATCATATGATCGACATAATCGTTAAATAACCACTCCAGCGTGACCTCCGTTTTATCAGGCAGCACGCATTTTTTCTGAAAATCTGATGAATCGGCTTTTTGCATGACACGCAGAATCATCCGGTTCATCTGCTGCCACAGTGACAACACTTCCGATTGATCATATTGATCCTGGTAATTGTTCACCCGAACCCAATCATTCTGCGCGTACCCCTGAATGGCAATCGGATAATCGGACAGCAAAATTTTTACAAACCGGATATGGTTATTTACCGCTGAATCGCAAAGGTGACCCAGGATCTCCTTCTTGGACCATTTATCGGGCGCAAGCTTCAGATTGAACTCCACCTCATTAGTCGCCGTTACAATCTCTGTCATTTCGGTAATCAATGATTCCAGCTTCATGATTGACTCCATACGCTATTCCTCCTAAGAGCTCCTCTCAGCCAATAAGCTTAGAGAGCTTGGTTCCATTCTATTCGTGCAATTGGCATTCCCATGAAATCGCTATACTGCTTGGCAGCTTCCATAAACTCCTCTTCTCGATCATTCCTTGGCAAAAACGGACTAAATGCGATTTCGATGCCGCTGCGCTTGATCTCCCGCTTCCAGACACCGACCACTTCCCCGCCTGCCACCATCATCGGTTGAAAAACCCCGTTGCGATGGGGAGCGATCTTCGCATCGTGCTCTGTCTCTATGATCGCGCTGCGATCCTTGTAACCCAAGTAATATTCATCAAAACCCGGAAGCAGAACCACCGAATCCGTATCAGCGGACACGGCCGGTGTTGTGACAGAGCTCCAGTATTCCGTGCCGTTGACAAAATCTAAACGAAGGTTTGATTTTACGGCCTCAAAGCCTCGTTTAGCTTCTGTCAGCGTTAATCCGACCCACCACGCAAAATCCTGAATCGTAGCGGGCCCGTGGCCTGTAAAATAACGAAGCGCCAGCTCCGCCAGCGATTCTTCAAGCGTTAGCTCCCTCGAATTCGGGACCCATTCATCCAGCAGCACGAAACTCTGCTGTTTACCTTCATGCGGGCCGAAACAGATCATGCCTGTCCGTCCCAAATACCCGAGAATGAAATAACCGCGGCCATTCTTGGTGCTGATCCCCGCTTCCTCCAGCAGCTCCATCAGTCTGGGACGGGATACGCGGGTACAGCCACTCAGCGCGTTGCGAATGATCGTGCGGCATCGATGGAGCGTATCTTCGTCAAGCTCAAGTTCGGCCTGCTTCTTCTTATCATGCGTGTGAAAGCGCGATGCCGTCAGCTTCAGCATCCACTTGGCATCCTCCGCAGGCACGAAGAATATCGTCCCTCGCATCGGCCAGGTCAGCACGATCTTGCGATCGATCATGGCCTGCTCCACATCGGACAGTTTGGCAGATTGTGTACGGAGACCGATTCCCCATACCGCTTGATGAAAATCCTGGGCCTGCACAGCGCCGAGCCCTCTTACGACTTGCTCTGGACTCTCAGGCTTCATACCTGTTATTCCTTGATTGAACAGCCTTCGATTCGCTATGATTCGACTTGGCACAATGGTCACTCTCCTAAGACATGAATATCTCGCGAGCCTTGAGCCTTCATTTTAAATCCGGAATGGACATCCAGGCGCGATCGTTCTGCCAACTCACCTCAACCGGCGTCTCAAAAAACGAGGTCAAATTCCCGCTTGTCAGCATATCCTTGGAGCTCCCCTGTCCGAATACTGTGCCCCGGCGGATGAGCAACGAGTGCGAGAAGATCGGCAGTATTTCTTCGATATGGTGCGTAACGAATAGCAGGGTCGGCGCATCGGGCTTTGAAGCCAGTGCCGTAATGCTGGACAGCAACGCTTCCCTCGACAGAAAATCCAGTCCGTTACAGGCCTCATCCAGTATCAACAGCCTTGGAGAAGCCATAAGCGCCCTAGCGATCAGCAGCTTCTGCTTCTCCCCTTGCGAACAGGTTTCATATGTACGACCCAGCAGATGAATGCAATTAAAATCCTTCATAAGCTGCTCAGCCTGTTCCCGATCTGCTTCATCCACCTTCTGATAAAGGCCGATCGAGGCATGTTTGCCGCTAATCACGACATCCAGCGTGGACTCATTCGGACGGATTCTTTCCTGCAACGAGGAGCTGACCCAGCCTATCGATTTACGCAATTCTCTTAAATCCACCCTGCCAAAACGATGCCCGAGCACCGAAACCGTACCGCTGGTCGGCCAGATATAACCGTTAATCATATTCAAAATGGTTGTCTTTCCGGAGCCGTTCAGCCCAAGAACCGCCCAATGCTCTCCTTGCTGTACGGTCCAATCCACGCCTGTAAGAACGGTCTTCTGCTCCCGTTGCCAGGTTACGTTATTCAGTTCAATCGTCGTGTTCATTGCTGATCCCTCTCCTTCTCTACTTCGTCTCTCTTTTCCTCTTTTCAAGGATTATACCAGCAATTACATATTCCTCAATAGCGAGATGAGATCCAGCCTTGTGAGCAGTCTACGTCTTGGAGTCAAGCTATGTATACCGAGCCGGACATTTCATATATTAAAGAGGTTTTGATCAACGAATTAAATGTTGACAAATAATTATTTTTATGTTATGATATAAAATTTTACTATTTACATAAGTTTGCTGATTTGATAATCTACTTCTACTCATCTCTCCCGGAAAGATAAACACGGGAAGAACCCTTTATACGTGGAGGTATGTAACATGCAAATCGATCAAGGCATTGCCATGCTGGAAATTTCCGCAGCCATGATGGGACGAATCGAAACGATCCATCCAACTTTCATATGGGATCATCAGAACCGGGTGCTTATCGATACCGGCTATCCCGGCCAGTTCCCGATTATTCAGGAGCAGCTGTCGGACATCGGGGTTTCCGTCCAGGATGTAAGCAAAATTATTATAACACACCAGGATTTGGATCATATTGGCAGTTTACCGGCCATGATCCAGCACAGCAACCACGCCCCGGAAGTGTTCGCCAGCGAAATTGAAAAGCCTTATATCGAAGGAGATACAAGGCTTGTCAAATTATCGCCCGAGGCCATTACACAAGCGCTGGCTTCGATGCCGGATCATGTTCCGCCGGAGTGGAGGAATGCGTTTAAGCAAACGCTGGAGAATCCTCCCACAGCCCCAGTGAACAGCATTTTGCGCGACGGCGAGGAACTGCCGTTTGGCGGCGGTATCATCGTGATCCATACGCCGGGCCACACCACGGGCCATACCAGCTTATATCATATGCCGAGCAAAACCCTGATTGCCGCAGATGCCCTGAACGTGATCAATGGACGGTTGGTCGGGCCGGATCCGGCAACTACATATGACATGGCGTCAGCCAAGCTTTCGTTGCAAAAGCTCACTCATTATGACATCCATAAGGTGATCTGTTATCATGGGGGACTATTTACGGACAATCCCAACCAGCGCATTCGTGAATTGGCTTATGCTTAAGCGTTTGTCGGTTCACTTTCCATCAAGTAGACTTCACTTCGTTCTTCTGTCCGTCGATCCAGCTAATCTCAAGGTACCACGTATACGTGCCGCCGGCCGGCACTTCGGCCGCTGCCTGACGATGCATGGCATACGAGAGATCATCGAGCAGCCCCGTCGCTGGTTCCAGCGCAAGATGATACTGTCCCTGATAGCCGCCGTAATTCGCCCATATCCCTAAATAAGGCACCTGCTCTTTAGGAAATGTCATGCGGAGTCCTTCTCCCGCAACCGGATCGTAAATGGAAGCTTGCCCCTCAGGCAGCTCGCCTGCAAAATAAAACTTCTCCGCCGATGCTTCAAGCCTGCTGCCTGTTCGATTCAAGCTGATATTGGGGTTTTCATCCCATGGCTGCGGCCATTTCCGAATATCGCCGAATTCTCCCAATCGACCGTTCGCCGAGTACGATACGATGATCTCCCTCAGCTCGTTGGGAACGATAATCTCTGCGCCTTCATCGATTTGAAACAACGGATGTGCTGCCCACAGGAAAGAAAATGGGAACGGACTCGAATTATGAACGGCATAATCGATCCGCAGGGTATCTTCACGAGGGAAGGAGTAGGTTTTGCGCAGCTGATAGGGAATTCGGATTCCCTGCACGCTGCAGTGAAGCTGATCCTGCTCGATGTGCGCCTTCCATGGAATGGACCATACCTCGCCATGATCCGGAAGCTCCGTTCCTTCCCATGGATACGCAGGATACCGGCAGACATTGATCGTTGGAAACATTTCGTCCCAGCCGCTGCCGTCCCGCTGTCCGAAAGAGCTTGCATACCCGTTCGTTTCCAGAACTCCTGCAGGCTGCGCTAGCCATTCCCGGCCTGTTATGCGATTGCGAAGCGAGATGACCCTGCTTCCGAGTTCAGGCACCAGAACCATCTCCATAACCTCCGTGCACCCGGTCCAAACCTCATATCCATCCAGCATCCCTTTGCTCCAGATCATCATCGTCATCTCCTCCGTTGTAGTCAACGCAACACACAGAATGCACAAATGCTCAAGGACCGTTCATAACGGCCCTTGAGAATAAAGTGTCAACCTTTTACATCAACGTCTTGCAAAGCGCCAAATGCAACGCAGCTCCTTGATGGTGAGACTCCAGTTGCAGCACCTCGCGGAACAGCTTCTCCGCGGACTGCCGGTCACCGAGACCAAGATGCCCAAGTCCCATCATGTAGCGGCAATGATTTTCGTTTCTTCGGTCTAGATCTTCATCAAACACCAGAAAGTCCGGCAGCGAGACGGCAAAGTAATCAATGCTCTGAGGCTCGAATATATGCTTCTCCCCGTAATCGATCAGCTTGTTAAACCGGCTTCGGGCTTCATTCTCTCGGCCCAGTCTCCGCAGCGCAGCCCCTTGATAAAAAATCATGTGCGGCGGCTGATCGTTGTAATACATCGCGCTGGTCGGCTCATCCAGTCCCTCGGAAGCTTTCAGGAAGTACGCCTCCTCCTCATCAGACCGACCGAGCCCTTCGTATGCGCAGCCCAGGTAATAATCGATGTTGTTCTCCTGCGCTCCCGTGAGTTTCCCTTCATTGATGTTGAGCGGATATTGCTTGGCAGCAAGCAGCTGCTCTACGGCATCCTCGTAGCGATGCTCCTGAAGCAGCTGCTTCGCTAGCTCCACCCGGGCCAACACATACTGGGCCGGTACCTTTCCCTCGCCGCCTTCCCATGGGTGAAAGTTGCGTTTCAGAATCAATGCCAATGCCTCCTCATAACGATTCAGCGCATTATGCAGCGTCAAATATTCCAGATATAAATCATCTCGCTGCTCGACCAGCTCCATGTGCTCCTCCATCGCTTTCAAGCGATCGGCCGGAGCATGACCAAGCTTTTTATACAGCTGGTCCAGCTCGTAGAAGACCCTGGCGTCCGCCGGATTGAGCGAGAAGGCGGTTTGCAGGGATGCCAATGCTTGGTCGTGGTCCTGCATCTTGTTATAGTAAGCGAGCGCCAGATTCCGATGCGGCGTAGCGAAGCTGCCATCCAGAGCGACCGAAGCTTCCCAGCTGCTTGTGGCTTCATCGTAGCGCTTCTTGTCGTACAGCAGATTCCCCAAGTAGTACAAAGCCTTCGCATCCTGAGGGTGTAGGGCGAGCGCCTGCTTCAGCGTCGCGTAATCATGCAGGGAATTCGGGAAACAGTACGACGGATCGGCCGCTGTGGCCAATCGGTAACAAGCAGCTGCCTCCTCCGCTCGGTTCATCTTCATTAAATAACTGCCCTGATAGTAATAAACCATCGGATATACGGTAGGCCCTGTAAGGCGTTCGATGCGCTGCAACACATCCAAAGCGTCGGCATATTGGCCTGCTTCCGCATAGTCCTGAGCCAAGGCGATATAATTGTGCGGATCATCGCGCAGGAGCTGGGCAAGCGATTCATAAGCCCGCCGGCTTTTATCCTCTTGCTTCTGTTCTTGATATACGGCTGCCAGCTCGTTCATCGCGCCCGCATCCATGGGATCCAGCTTGAGCGTTTCCTCAAGCCATGACTCCGCATCCGCCAAGCGTCCCAGCTTTCTTAAGACGAAACTCTTGAGATGCCGCGCCTTATAATTCCGATACTGGGCAGCCAGTGATCGTTCGATCAGCTCGAACGCTTCCTCATATTCCCGCTTCTCGCAGGCAATCTGGGCCAAAGCCAGATATCCGGCGCCTTGCCAAGCCCCCGACCAGACCGACTTGTACAGATAAGCGTACGCTTCATCCGAACGGCCCTGCCACTTCAAGACTTTGCCTAAATGATAGAACGGTTCGCTGTCATAGGGCCGGGCATTGTGGCGGGTCAAGGTTTCAATGGCTTTTTTAAAATAAGTCTCACTCTGCGTAAAGCACCCTCTGCGCAGCAGGAGCAAACCATAGGCATTGTTCAGCCTGACGTCTCCGGCATCGCGCCGAAGACCTTCTATATAATAGGCTTCCGGTTCATAGGTTGCGTGCCTGTACTGTTCCAGATGCTGCCCTGCCAAGAACAGCGCTTCGGTATTCTTCAGGTCCTCCGGCTTGCCAATCGCCGTGGCCGGGTCCGGTGTCCGCTCCAAGGTACGCGGCTTGGGCTGGTAAGCGACCAACTCCTTGCCGTCCGCAGCGAATACCGCGACCCGCAAATCTTTTTCCCTCATACCCGCGTCCAGTTCGATCTCTGCCTGAAAGGTATCGGCTGGCGACAGCTTGACCTTTCGATCCAAGTAGGTACTTCCCGCTCTGGTCACCAAAATGCGAGCCTCTTCGATAACCGAGGTTGCATAAGCATGTACTACGGCCTTGCGGCCGTGGACTTCGAGATTTACGGCGGCGTCAATGGACGCATTCTTCACGAGCCCGATGTCTTTATAGGGCATGAAGTACTGCTTGAAGCTTTTCTCCTCATATGGCGCCAGCCAGGTGAAGTCAGGCTGGTTATCGGTATACACGCCAGTCATGAGCTCGATGTACGGGCCGTCTTCGTCAGTCAGGTTGCGATCCCAGGCCTGGCCGAATTCGCCGTGCCCCCATGTCCACTGTTTTTTGCCGGGAGATATATGTTTATTGGCGACATGCAGAATCCCCGCTTTCAAGCCATGGTCATATCCGCCGACGAAATCATAATCCGAATGATAGGCCATATAGGATGTCGGAACGGGAATGTTGCGGTACATGGAAATATCGACGCCCGCCGAATAGTCCTGCTTATAATACGTGCCGGTTGCGATCGGAAATTTGGACACGTCCCGTTTCCCATGATCGAACACCGCGTGAACATCCGGCGGAAATACGGACTGGGTATGATCATTGACCGCTACGGCCGGATTCGCCCACCACAGAAAAGTCTGCGGCTCTGAGGTCCGATTGTACATCTGCGCATGAATTTCCAGATACGCCTTGCCTGGATGCAGCGTGAAGCCGGTAGACACCTTTGTGCCGTACATCCGGTCGATCTCGCCAACCCATACCGTCTTGCTGCCATTCGGACGATCCTCAAGTCTCCACTCTACTTCGCCAAAGGTGTTCGGACGGTGATGCTGCGGCCAGTTAAACTCGATTCCCCCGGATATCCAAGGTCCTGCGAGGCCAACCAAAGCCGGCTTGATCACTTGATTGTGGTATACAAAATCATAGTTGTTGGTTTTATCGATGGCCCGGTAGATGCGGCCGCCTATCTGCGGCATGATCTGAATCTGCACGTACTCATTTTCAAGGAAAATGATCCGGTAGGGCTTTACTACTTTCTCATCGTAAATTTTATCGATGACCGGCAGCGGATAGACACGCCCAGAGCTCCCCTGATACACGCGTTTCTCCAAAAACATCGGGTTCAGGTCCGGCTTCCCCACTTCATACGTGGGAATCTCTACGGTCTCTTCCCGTACGCTCACTTGCAGCTGTTTTGTCATGATTCGGCATCCCTCCATTGGTATCAGCATTGGCTGCTTCATGTCTCTATTTTATAAGCACGTCTGCACGCAGAGCCATTGACGATATCATGTTCAGGATGGATTATATTCTGTTTTTCTAGCGTTCAATCAGGTTGACAACGTTTCCGTTCCGATTCATAGTAAAGCTATGGATACCATACGAAAACCAGACGGATTCGAATCCCAGAAAATCATCGTCCTCCCGGATCATATTATGAAAGAAGCGGCCCGGCATCCGCTTGTGGAACCGCTGCACGTAACCGACATCGGGTACTTTCCGCGTGCGCTTCATCACTACCGGGAACGCCCGGAGGGCAGCGGCGCGTACATCTTGATCTACTGCGTGGAGGGGGAAGGCTGGTACCGATTGAACGGCGGCAAAACCTATTCTCTGCTCAAGGGGCAGGCGGTCGTCATCCCGCCGGATACGCCGCATGAATATGCATCAACGGAGTTTCATCCCTGGAGCATTTACTGGTGGCATATGAAGGGAAAGCATGCAGGTTTATTGTTCGAGGGCTTTACCGACGCAGCCGAACCCGCCGTCCTTCCGGTCGACCAGTCAAGGAGCATCGTGGAGCTGTTTCAGGAAAGTTACGAGCTGCTGCAAAAAGGGTATACGCTGAACCATATCATCCATGTCTCGCAGCTCGCCGGCCACTTGGCGGCCGTCATCCGCCTCGCCCGGCTCCAACCGCAGCGGGGGCTGGATCAGCATAACAAGCATGACATGGAGCAGACGCTTCGGTTCATGACCGAGCATCTGGAGGGCCATGTGAGCCTGAAGGAGCTGGCGGCCTACGCCAATCTGTCCATCCCGCACTTCACCTTCCGGTTTAAGGAAGCGACGGGCTACTCCCCCATCGATTACTATCTGCGGCTCAAAATTCAGCGGGCCTGCCAGCATCTGGACCTGACCGGCCAGAGCGTCAAGGAGATCAGCCACCGTCTCGGCTTCCAAGATCCCTACTACTTTTCGCGGCTGTTCAAAAAAATCATGGGAAAATCCCCTTCCAAGTACCGAGATACCCGGAAGGGGTAGGTTTCTCCTCTTTATGTGTTGTGAGACGCTCCACGTACGAATCGTTCCTACCATCGGTGTTGTCCCCAATTTCTTGAATTGGTTCTCGTCAAGGAAGAAATTCGGGGACAAAGGCGACCGCATTCGCTTCTCGGGAATCGTTTCATCCTTTCCACTGCTTCGTGCTGATGCCATAATTAAAAAAAATGTTGCAGAAAAAGAAATCATCGTTTGGAATTATGGCCTGCGACCTTTGTGGTTACAGTTAAACATAAATCGAGGCTATCCCCAGTATATAAACTATCTTCTTTCCAAACAAAAAACTACCCTGACGGTAAAAGTTCCTAGAACAATTGATTCACATGAAGTTTTCAAGTACCGTAAATCGTCCGGTAAGGATGGGGTGATAATGCAGGTAGTGTGGAGCAATCAACCTGTTCTTGAGAGTGTGCGTAGGGGCTAGAAAGAACAAGAAGAAGGCGCTCCATCACGCTGTAGTCTCCATGTTTCACTGCACTTTCTAGAGCGGCCTCTACCCGGTAGTTTCGAGAAATTTCGCGCTGTAGGACGGTCTAACTGCCGTCGCCGATGCTTTCAGAGCGCCGCGATCCGCTGCCTGATACGCGGAAATAGTCCAATGGCATTCTGGTAGAATACCTTCTCATGATGCTGCTCAGGCACGAGCCTGCGAACGAATTCCGCATACAGGTCGATCGGTGCGAGCGGCCAGTCGGTTCCGAACAACATTTTCTCGTAATGATCACAGTACACCAGCGCCCGGCGAAAATGGTCCATGAACAGCGGTTCGTTCATGAACCGTTCAAAATGGGGCCGATCTCCGACGACAAGTCCGGACAAATCGGCGTAGACGTTCGGGTTCTTAGCCACCACTTCGGCGGCATCCATCACCCAGGGATCACCCAAATGGCAAATCATGAAGTTCACGCCGCGCTGCTGGTAGGCCAATTCATCTACGGTAAGCGGATGCGAATACTTCAGCAATCCGTTCATCGAGTAAGTATCGCCGGTATGAATCACCACGGGCATGCCGTACTTGGCAGCCAACTCATAAATCGGCGTGTAGATTTTGTCATAGACGTAATGATGGTAGTACCCAGCATATAGCTTAATTCCCGCCACCTCGGGAACTTGCAGACGAGCTTCAATCCTATCGAGCTCCTCTAGGGCGTGCTTGCCGGTGAGCATGTTCGGATTGATGCCGACGCATTCCATTAGGAACGGTGGAACGCTTTCTTGCAGGTCAAGACCCATCGGATTAGGTGAATTGGAATCAGGAAAGGCTCCCTTGGTCTGCTCCGTGACGCCCATTCCAATACCGAGAATGACGTCGTTCTTGTCAAACTCCGCCTTAAGTCCGGCAGTGGTGTAATCGACTTTGGACTGATCAATCGCTGTTTGATGAAAGCTGTCGATGTCCGACAGATGAATATGAATGTCAATGATCGGCATGTAAGATCTCCTTTTCGTCGGCAGGATTGGTAAAGGTCAGCTTCTGAAGGTCACGGACATCCTCCGAATTCAGATCGATTCGACCCAAGATCAGAAAAGTCGGCTGTGTCCAGGCGGTTTTCCCATTCAGAAGTGAAAGATGGTGATTCACATCGTGACTAAACACCTTGTTGTTCACATACGCTGATGAACTCTGATTGTGATAACTATTCACTATATGCAGCATGTTCTGTCGAGAAACAGCGCCTATTCGCAAGAGTCCCTTGAAATGAAGCTCGGCTTCCAGCTTCCCGAGAAGGAACTTTCCTTCCCCGGGGATTTCCATCCATCCTTCGGAGAAGACTGGTGAAGGCTTGAAGAAATTATCATCCCTGAGCGAATAATGCGGCAAAACCAGGCCACTTTCGTTGGTCACCGAATGCAGCACGCAGAGAACAGGGACACCAGGCAGCATAAGGTAATGCTGGTCGATCGTGATCCCCCGATTCGCTTCCTGCTTCTCGATGACAGTGGTCATTCGGAGTCCCTTCCAGACGTTGCCGTGCACATCCATCCGCTCCGCCCATGTCGCACTTCTCGGCTCCTGCTGTCGACTGAAGCCACTCATGCCGGGAATGTCCACGCCGAGTCCGCCGTACCAGGGATTCCACCAGGAACGCGGGGCAGCTTCCGGATACGAACTGTCCAACCATTCTTCGCCTTGGTGCTTCAGGGAATGCACGACGCTGCCGAAGCCAGGGGAAGCCGCTATGGAGAGAATCCCGTTGCTCACTGTGTACACGGGACCTGCCGCTCCTTCCTCCAGCCCGCAAACGACGGCTGCTTCCGTTTGGGGAAGCCAGAGAGCCGACCGCTCCTGAACCCAATCCTCGCCGCGATAGACGGCACGGGCCTTCCAACCGGATTCGCCATTTTCCGGGTCTTGCTTTTCCCCAGGGGAGTACTCAAAGCTCGCAGAACGAAGGTCCTGCTCCTTTTGCAACTTCATGTCGGCAACCTTCCGCTCCGGTTCCTCACCGTTTTGCACATACAGTTCCAAGCTACCGGCGAGCGGAACCATCTTTCTTTCGATAAGTTCTGCATTCAGCGGCCCAGCCAAGAACGGATTTCCGCCGCCAAGCGCCAGTTCGAGATGATCGTCCAGCATCGGTACGACCGGGTTCCGCAGCTTCCGGGCGAAGCAGCGGAAATCCCACCACTTGGCGAAGGTGTTTAGAGCAAACACGGTCGTCTTCGTCCGCACGACGGCTCCGCCAGAAATTCGGCCAAGATCATGCTCCAGACCAAGCGGGTATTCCGGGCGAAGCAGCTTCAGGGAAGGGTCCCAACAGATGCCGCAACCGACGTTCTCTTCCTTGCTGAACAGCCAGTTCTCCGTGATCTGGGCGCTGTCCCAATGATCCGGATCGCTGGAGTAAGCATCGCCCATGTCCACATAATGGCCCTGGTATGGCAGGATGAGCCTGTTGCCGAAGAAACCGAAATTCGTCAGCAGATACATGTTCTCTTCCAGCCCTTTGCTGCTGGTGTTGCAGATTTCGTGATAAAACTCGGCGATGCCGCTTGCGAACAGCTTGGCCACCGACTTTATCTCCAGGCCGGGGAAGTCTTCCGACTCGTAAAGGGCTTCAAGTACCTGACTCTCCCCTTCTGAGTAAATCTTCACTTCTTTGGCCTGCTTCTTGGAGAATTCTTCTGCAAACGGCTTACCCAGCTTCGGATAGTTCCACCAGAAACTGTGGTGGGATCCTGGATAATCGATCCACATGTTATTATCATGCTTGCTCAGATGGAGGGAGAATGCACCGTTCACGGCGACCCACTGTTCACCATCTTCCCCACCGAAACGGCCGTGTGTTCCCTTCATCAGGACGGACAGCTTGCTTGTGAAGGAAACCGCCTTTTGATCAACCGGAACTGCCGTCACCCCAACCTCTCGCGAGTAGAGTCCGTAGGACCGCAAGATGAAGGATACCGGGACAGAGGCTTTTCCTTTAGCTGGAAGTGTGAAGCGTACGATACGATCGGCCCATTCCACGCATTCATCCTCTGGCCATTCAAAAGCGAACTCCGCTTCCGAGGCAAAATGGTTTTCCACGTTCAGATACAGCTCGGCCGGAATGCCCGGATAAAGCTCCTTGACTGGCAGCGCCGTCTTCATCTTGACCGGGAATTTCGGAGCGATGCCTATTCGGAACTCGGCTCGCTTGCCACCGATAACCCATTGGCTCTTGACAACGGGATGGGTCTTCTTGTCATTCAGTTCTTCCCGGACCGGGTTAATCTCGAATTCCCCCTCCACGATGACCGTCTCTCCCGGAGCGATCGTTTGTGCAGCAGTCAGCGCAAAACGGATATTCTTGTCGTCCTGGCCATTGATCTCAATCGCCAGCTCGGAAGCCGAGCGGTTCTTGATTCGATAGCGAACCTTGTAGGCAGAACCGAACACAAGATCGTGATCGTCGATTTCGGTGGAGATTGCATAATCAGGCGTGTCGAGAGCGGTCAGCCCGCGACCGGACTTTTCGAATTCCGCTCGCACGGAGAGATCTCCCTTACCCCAGGTGTATTCAAAGAAATCGAAGCCGCGCTCCCGGCGGCCATCCGGCTCGATGACGAGCTCGCGGGTGCTGTCTGCATACCAATCCAGCTCCTCAAAATAAGGAGCGAGCGCTTCGGTTTGCAAGATGGTCGGAATGAAGTTCATCAGGTGGACGTAATCATCATTTTTTTCCCAGAAGAACCCGCATTTCTTGTACATCGGCACGGCTTTGGTGTTGCCTGCCCAGGTAAACAGATCTAGGCGTGGCCACCCCGCTTCAACTGTCTTGCGGACGGCATTCAAGATCAGATTACGGCCGACCTTGTAGCCGTGATAATCGGGCCGAACATTCAACAGCGGCACATACAGGGCCCCTTCGTCATGGCGGTAGTGGGCGAAACTACAGAAGCCGACAACCTCCTTACCATCGACGGCGAGAAACGCATGAAGATTGGACGAAATCTCCATCTCCCGGCGAACAGCGTCCTCCGTTCTCTGCCTGGTGCCGCCTCCCCAACTTTCGTTGCTGCGGTTCCACATATCAGTGAGCGCCCCAGCGTAGGAAGGGTCATATTCGATAATTCGGATTTGTTCCGCGGTGGTGTTTGTTGTCATGCTCTCATCTCCTTATCATCATCTAGAAGTATGTAGTGAATATAGCTGCACCAAATTACTTTATCTGCATTAGCTTCAAAATTTGATATTTCATTAGAATTCATTAACATATTTATTTTATCGCCACCAATATGTTCGTCATTATCAGCATTATAGAATTGCAAATTCCCAATCTTCATCTACAAATGTCTTACATTTATCTGCATTGACTAGCGCAATAAAATTAGTGTCACCAAGAGGAAGACAAAACTTCATTTTTAAACCTCCTCAAAAAATAAAGTGCTATTTCATGCCATAGGTTATATTCTTGAACACACCCTGATAAGCCCTATGAGCTATAACTTATCATACTACAAAATGGAAGTATTTAGGCATACAACTAATCCACTACTTCAAAATAAAAACTCCTACCTAGGGGTCGCTTTCGATACTTTCAGCATGTTTTAGATTCTCATTTTTAATATTGAAATTACTACTCGTCTATGTAGTTTAATGCTATACATTTGTTATTCTGGAAATTAGAAACTTTTTAAATTAATTGGAGGTTTTTTCTGTGTATGGTATGTATATATTGTTTATTATCTTAATTATTATTGGAGTTACCCCAACTTTTTATAGATTCAACAAACGGATAAATCTATTAGAAGAGCGCATTAGCAAACTTGAAAACAAAGATTGAATATCAGAGCGTAAAAAAAAACGGCCTAATCCACAAGGAAAAGGCTGTTTGCTTTATTATCTGCAATCTTCTTTTTTGAACGTTCCAGCATCGTCTGTACCACACTTTTTGTAATCCCTATCTCTAGGTCCACCACAGACAGCTGGCTGCGAGTACGACTGGATATGTAGTGGATCTACTGTAACGGTGCGCTGTAGTCCTAATATATGGTGTATGCCCCTCCTCGCTCCTCCATAGGGCGAATATGGAGCCATTCGATACTGTACATTGGTTAGCATACTCAAGACTAACCCCATAATGGTGATCTACATTTCGTTCCTCCCTTAAGTCCATGATGTAATCTAATATCAGTCATAACATTGAGGTTAACGTGGAAGTCGACGGCAAAAAAAACGCCGCATTGCCTATAAGACAATGCGGCGCGCTCCGTTCCGGGGGATATACGAACTATTTTTGGATCTGAATGTGATACACCAAGCTGTCAAAATCCCCGCGCAGCGGCAGCTCGATCCCGATGTTCATGAGTGCCCTGCCGCTCCATGTACCTTCAAGCCCCTCGATGCCATACGACTGATCGGCTTGCAGTCCGGTCAGCCGCAGTCTCGGCAGTGGTTCGCCCAGATTCTGGCTGTGCAGGAACGCAAACAGCACGTTATCGCTGCCGTCTTCGCTGCCGTACTGCACGGCCGTTACGCCTTTATGCCGAAGCGAGTCTAGGCGATACTGGCTGCCGAACTGAACCAGATGACGAATGGATTTATACTGCGCGACAAATTCGGCTGATTCCGCAATCAGCTCGTCGCTCCACTCATTCAGGTTGGAGCCGATGCCCAGCGTTCCCATCATGGCGCTGTGGAAGCGGTATTTCAGGGATACCTGCCTGCGGTTCATCCCTGTCGGCGATTCCGTTACCCAGCAGGTCATCATCCGCGGAGCATACGTGTACGAGAAGCCCTCCTGAATGCTGAGGCGGTCAAAGGCATCCGTATTATCGCTCGGCCAGGATTGGTCGGCATACCGGAAGATGCCAAGATCGATGCGCGCTCCACCGCCGGCGCAGGTTTCAAACGCCACATGCGGGAATTTGCGCCGCAGCTCCGCCCAAATCTCGTACAGGCTCTGAACGTGGCGAATCCAGATTTCCTTCTGACGGTGAAGCGGATGATCCTTCATGCCGGGTTCGGTCACCGTCCGGTTCATGTCCCATTTAATGAACTTGATGTCATGCTGCTCCAGCAGGTCGGTCATAAACTGCAAAATGTAAGCCTTAACCTCCGGCTTCGAAATGTTCAGCAGCAGCTGATTGCGAAGCTCCGAGCGCTCCCGCGTCTCGAAATGGTACACCCAATCCGGGTGCTCCCGGTACAGGTCGCTGTCCGGATTGACGGCCTCCGGCTCCACCCAGATGCCGAAATCCATGCCGAGCTCATGCACCTTGTCAATCAGCTCGCCGAGACCGTTCGGGAACTTCTCCCGGTTCACGAACCAATCGCCTAGCCCGGCGCGATCATGGTTGCGCCCTCCGAACCACCCGTCGTCCACAACGAACAATTCCACACCCAAACGCGCGGCTCTTTCGGCCAAAGCCATTTGATCCTTGGCATTGACATCGAAGTATGTTGCCTCCCAAGAGTTATACAGGACAGGTCTCGCTTCGCGGCCCGGCAGAACATCCGAATATTGATAGCGATGCAGCTGCTGGCTCATCCCGCCAAAGCCCCCGCTGCTGTATCCCCCGACGAAGCTTGGCGTATCGAAGGCTTCTCCCGCTCCCAGCACCCACTCGCTGTCGAAATCGTTGATGCCTCCGGTCACCCGAACATGCTCGAACACCGTCCGCTCGGCCGTGATCTTCCAGTTCCCGCTCCAGGCCAGCGCGCCGAACCATACCTGTCCAGCCGACTCCGTGGCATGTCCGTCATCCATCGCAAACCAAGGGTTAGCGTGGCTGTCCGTAAAGCCCCTGCGGGATTCCAGCACCTTCTTTCCTTCGGTGAGAAAGGTGCTGCGCAGCTGAAATTCGCCGGACCATTTCCCCGTCACGTGTGTGAGACGGTAATCCGCCAGATAGGGGATGACCCATGCCGCGGATTGCACATTTTCCAGCACGATATCCGCCTCGCCGCGGTTGACGATCCGGGCCGAACGTTCAATTAAGTCGCACTCGGGAATCGCCCGGTAGGACAACTCCACTTCCAGCGGATACGCTTCATCCTTCATGACGATGACCAGCGTCTCCCTGCCTTCCGTCTGCAGCGTGCGGTGCCCGGCATAACGAACCGCCAAGTCGCGCACGCCATCCGGCATGCGGACCTTCAGGCTGGGCTCGCTGTATTTGACGCCGCCCCAGAAGCTGTATTCCTCCACCTCCGAATGGACTTCCGCGTCAAACGAGCTGTGCGATCTGGGCTTGAGCAGCGGCGCCGCGTCTTCGATCGCGACGGACTCCCCCCAGTAGAGATGCTGCAGGTTGCCGCTGTCGTTGATTCCGAACAGATAGGAGCTGTTATCGGTTTGTATCGCAAACACGCGAAACTGTTCTTGGTATTGAATGGTCACAGAATATCATCCTTCCGATTCGTGTTGATCTGGTTTATGCCTGCGCAAGAAAAAAAGGAGGAGTCAAAAGACGAAGCATCTTTTGACTCCCCTTGGTCAGATTATTTGCCCCACAGCTCTTGACGTTTGTTGAAGTTGTCCGTATAGATCTTTTCCAGCTTGGCCAGGCCAGCCGCCTCGATCTCGGCCATCATCTGGTTATAGGATTCCACCACTTGGTCCTCGGACGGCGACAGAGCCATCTTCAGGAAATATTTATTGATGGTGTCGTTCACCTTCGTTTCCATAATGGCTTCCGGCGTTCCGCCAGCAGGACCCAGGTTGTCATACGGTGCCGTATCGAACGACGTATCGGCCAGGTTCTTGATCGCCAGATCCGTGACCGGATCGGTCTGGTAACGGCCCATCAGGTCATACGGGGTTCCGTCCTCGCCGGGACCGTTCTTGATCATCCAGGTCCACTTGCGGATGCCCGTCGTACGGGAAGCTTCGTCCCAATTCTTCTTGAAAGCGTCCAGCACTTCTTGTCTTGGCACATGCTTGCCGTCCTTCATGTCCCAATGCTCGCCCTCTACTCCCCACATCAGCAGATACTGGCCTTCCTCGCTGGCCAGGAAATCCAACAGCTTCATCGTCCGGACCGGATCCTTGTTGGAGCGGCTGATGGCGACGCCGTCCCATCCCAGGGAGCTCTTCGGTCCGTAAGTGGCCTCTTCCGGCTTCACGCCCGGAGCCAGCACTTTATATTGGTAGAACTGACGCTCTTCCTCTGTGGCCTTATCGGCTGCTTCGGTTTTGAGCAGCGCATTCGCATTGCCTACATTCCAAAGCGCTTCCGCCGTGGCAAATACGTTGCCGTTGCCGAGCTTCTGCTCGAACTGCTTGGTCTTCATCGTCGCCCATTCCTTATCGAGCAGGCCTTTGCGGTACAGGGAGTTCAGGAATTTAACCATTTCCAGATAGCGCGGATCGCGGACGTCCTTCTTCAGCTCTCCGTTCGTTTCATAATACGGCATCATGCCGTACATGCCCTTGAAGCTGCCGGTCACCGCTCCGACATTCTCGCCGTTGAGCGTCATCGGAATGCTTTCTTTTCCATCGATCGTTGGATATTTCTCCTTGAACTTAACCAGCAGCTCCTCGAATTCCTCCGCGGTAAACGGCTCGCCGTTATTCACCTTATCGCCGACGCCAAGCTCCTTCATGATGTCCATGCGCATCATGAAGCCGAACACCGGGTACTGCTCCAAGCCGTACCAGTTGGAGAAATAATAATTGTTGCCGTCCTCGCTTCGGGTTTTGGCAAGCGTGTCGCCGTACATTTTTTGGATATTCGGTCCGTGCTCTTCGATCAGATCATTCAGCGGGACGACCGCGCCAGAGGTAATATACTTGTTCATGATATCGCTTCCACGACTCATCAAAATAACGTCGGGAAGATCGCCGCTGGCCAGCATCAGATTCAGCTTCTCGACCGGATTGCCCGTAGGCTGCTGGATCTCGACGGTGACGCCTGTCTTTTCCGTTATCACTTTAGCGACCGGATTCGTAAAGGCATCCCCCGTGTTTTGGTCAAACCAGGTTAACGTGATCGGCGCGTTGCTGTCCGTCTCCGTGCCGCTGTCTCCGCCCGATGCCGCCTTCTGGTTGCCGCCGCAAGCCGAAAGCGTTGTCATAACGAGCGCTGCTGCCAGAATCAATTTAAGTTTCTTCATTCCCTGAACCCCTTTCTAAGGTCGTCATATTCATATGCTCGAATATATCTATCATTGTAAAAATCGGGAGTTCATTGATCTATAACGCAATCTTACAATCCATGATGCAAAATGTCTTTCATTCAGGGTAACGCCTGCTGCGAGTCCCGTTCGTTTGCAGGATGCCTATCGGAGATTACAGGTATCCGAATGGTCACCGCGGTTCCGATGCCGAGCCGGCTGAAGATGCTGACGCCATATTCTTCCCCGTAGGTGAGTTTGATCCGGTCATCCACATTTTTCACGCCGTAGCCCGACAGATTATCTGATTTGTTCAGCGCATGATCGAGTTGTTCCGGCGTCATCCCGATGCCGTCATCGATGACCTGGAGCAAGATGTCATCCCCCTCCTGCCTCAGCTTCACGTTAATGTTGATTCCCGATTCGTCCCCAATGGCATGATTGATGCAGTTTTCGATGAAGGGCTGCAGAATCAGCTTGATCGTCGTGTTCCCGAACAGCTGCTCATCCAGGTCGTAATGCATATGAAGCTTATCCCGGAACCGGATCTTCTGAATCGCGACATAATTCTTCACCAGGTTGATTTCCTGCTCCAGCAGAATGATGCGCTTCCCTTTATTCAGCGACACCCGGTAATACTTGGCCAAATAATTGACCATTTGATACACCTGCATAGCCCCTTCCTTAATCGCCAGGGAAGAGATGGAGGACAAGGTATTGTACAGAAAATGGGGGTTGATCTGGGCCTGGAGCGTATTCAGCTCCGACTCCTTCCTTGCGATCTCCTTCACGTATACGTCATGGATTAGGGATTGTATGGTCGAGGCCATCTTATTAAACGCAAAGGACACCTGACCGATCTCGTCATGCCCCATCGGCTTAATCGACAGCCGGAAATCCCCGCGCTCCACCTTCCGGATCTGCTGCAGCAGCACCTCGATGCGCTTGGTCATGACCTTGGTCGTAAAATAGAGCAGCAGGATGGCCATGCCAATCGCCAGCGCGGAGAACCAGATGACGTTCTTGGTCGCCTGATTCGCATTGGCCAGCAGCTCGTCGTAGGGCACGGTGATGACCGTGGACCAGCCGTTACTGAGCTTTTTATACGTAAAAAAACGCTCCTGGCCGTTAATCTTCATATCGAATGAGCCCGCATCCTGAGTCATCCGATCCTGAATTGGGAACACGTCGAACAGCTGGTTTGATTGGAGGTTCTGATCCCCCGTGCTGATCACGCCGCCAAATTCGTCGATAATATAGACGCTTTTGTTGTCGTTCTCCATTTTGATCAAGGAATAGAATTCATTCGCGTTAATGTCCATAGTCAAAATCCCGTACGGATGCTGTAAGCTGAAATAACTTAATGAACGCGCAATGGTGATATGTGCATCATTGGCCTTGAAATCCTCGGAATGGAAGTACACCGTATTGCCGGCGGCATCCAGCACCTGCCCCTCCATCGCCGTGGGCAGCTCTTCCGTATATTTGACATATTGGCCGTCCGAATAAAGGGTATGGTTCCCCGTATAAATCGAAATGCCCAGAATGTTGGCATTCAGGGTCATCAGGGACGGCAGTGTCCGGTTGATATATTGGAAAGCATCCAGATAATAGTACGCCTGCTCATAATCGGTAGACAGATAATTGCGGAGCTGCGCATCCATGTAAAGGATGTTCGACAGCTGATTGTAATACTCCAGCCGTTTCTCCACGTTGGTGTTAATCTGTGCCAGCGATCCGCCCAAGGCCGTATAGGTATGCTCCGTAATCGTGCTGCGCGTCGAAGAATACGAATAATAGATCAGCAGCGAGAACGGCAGGATGATCACGATCAGAAAGATGAAAAAGAACTTGTGCCGGAGCCGCCAGTTGGTGTATGCGCGTAAGTGCGCGAATGGGAAAGCCCCTGCCAGACGGCTCCACGGGCCGGAAGGGTTAGATGTTTTTGCGGTATTCATTCGGCGTGACTCCTTGGCTTTTTAAGAATAAGGAAATGAAGTAGGATGTGCTCTCATAACCAACCCTTTGGGCGATGTCCTGCACTTTGAGCGAATCGTCGGCCAGCAGCTCCTTGGCTTTGTTCAGCCGGATTTTCGTTAGGTAATCATGGATCGTCATGCCGGTTTTCTCCTTAAAGATGGAACGCAGGTAGTTGGGAGACAGATACACCTGATCGGACAAGCTGTTGATCGTGATGGCCTGATGATAGGTCTGGTCGATCGTCGTGCGCACCTGGTGCACCAGCCTGGCGTTTTTGTCCATGAACCGGTGTTCCAGCGTCCGAATCGCATACCCGGCGAAATCCATGATGATCGCTTCGATTTCAATCATGGTTCGGCACTGATAGATGGAATGGTAAAGCTCCGCCCGCTTGTGGCTCTCCGTGATCGGTTCGTGGATCCCCTCCAGCAGACGCTCCACCAGTCCGATGGCAAAATCGCATACTTCGGTTTTTCGGATCCTCAGCATAACCAGCCGATTGAAGTAATCCCGCAGCTTCTGCGCGGCCTGCTCGGACGCCAGCTGATGAATGTCCTCGAAATAGGCCGTCTCTTGGAAAGGAGGAATTTGCCGGCTCTCCAGTTGCCGCTGCACATCCTTGGCATAGATGACTCTCCCGTTCCCGACGTAAAACATCTCCTCCAGCATCAGCCGCGTCTCCCGGTATAACTCCTGGATGCGGGACAGCTCTTCCGGCTCCTCGTTCACGGCCGCGGTTATCGTAAAGCCCAGCGCTTCCTGCATCTGCTTCAGCAAATCCTCCCACGTAAAGCGGCTCAGATGGCTGGCGGCATCCATGAAGATGCCCAGCTCGCCTTCCCGGCAGATGATTAGATCCGCCTCCAGCTTCTTGTTCGCAAGCCACACCTCCATATGGGTCTGCAGACGCGCCATGCCATCCTCAAGGGACACCCCCGGCTGTGCAGCATGCGGAGCATCGAGGCCGAGCAGCGTAAGGGTATACGTTCTGGGCTCCGTACGGCGGGACAGCTTATGGTAGCTGGCAGCGAGGTTTCGGAATCGCTCCTCGTTCTGCTCGAACATCATCTCTCGTACGATATTGGATTTGGTCACGCGAATGGAGCGGTTCTTCATCCGCACTTCCTCGCAGCGCCGTTTCACTTTATCGATAACGCTTACAATTTCGCTCAGATCCAGCGGCTTCAATAAATAGCCGACGGCTCCCACGTTTAAGGCTGATTTCACATAATTGAATTCATCGTGTCCGGTCAGGAAAACGAACTGTATCCAGTCGAATTGCTCACTCACCCGTTTAGCCATATCGAGCCCGTTCATGACGGGCATCTGGACATCCGTCAGTACGATATCGGGCTGAATCACCTCGATCTTCTCCAGGGCATCCCTGCCGTTCAGGGCTGTTCCGGCCACATATATCCCCATCTCTTCCCAACGAATATAATCTCGGATCATCTCTAGCTCTAGCTCTTCGTCATCAACGAGAAAAATGCTATACATGCTCATACCCCCTGTGTCGGCTTTATCCCTTCATATTATAGCGATTTCGTTATTTTAACTATGGGAACAAGCAATGTAAGTTATTTTCAAGCATCTTTCGTTACATTGTCATATCGACACTCTTTTTTTCGGAGTCTTATAATTTGAGTTAACTTGAGATGCGAGGTGCCCCATATGAAACCTGCTACAACCTTACAGACGCGGAGTGACTTGAACTTAAGTCCTCATCGAAAAAGCCGCTGGGCCATGCTGAAGCAGCAGAAGTATTTATTCCTGATGATGCTGCCTGGACTGATCTGGGCCATTGTGTTTGCGTATACGCCCATGGTTGGTCTATACATGTCCTTCGTCAATTACCAGCCGACGCTCGGCGGCTTCTGGTCGACCCTGTTTTCGAGCGAGTTCGTCGGCCTGGAGTGGTTCCGTTACTTTTTCAACAACGGCGACTTCTGGATCGTCATGCGAAATACGCTGGCCTCCACGCTGATCACGCTTCTCTTCTCCTTCCCGATGCCGATCCTGATCGCCATCGCGATTAATGAGATCAAGAATGTGAAATTCAAAAAGACGGTGCAAACCGCCTCCTATCTTCCCTATTTCATATCCTGGGTTATCGCGGCCAACATCATCGTGACCCTGCTCTCCTCGGACGGCGCGATTAACGGCATTTTGAAATTCCTCCACATTACCGATGAAAGCGTTCTATTCCTTCAGAACGGCAAGTACTTCTGGTGGATCGTCGCGCTCGGCAATACGTGGAAGGATATGGGCTACAGCTCGATCATGTATTTGGCGGCCATCTCGTCCATCAACCAGGAGCTCTATGAAGCGGCCAAGGTCGACGGCGCCAACCGTTTTAAGCAGATCCGGTACATCACCCTGCCCCACCTGAAGCCAACGATTGTCATTCTGCTGATTCTGGCGCTTGGCGGCATCCTGAACGCGGGCTTCGACCAGCACTTCCTGCTCGGCAATGACCTGACGCGGGATTACTCCGACGTCCTGTCCACCTATTCGTTCCGCTATGGTATCCAGAACGGCATGTTCTCCTATGCGGCTGCCGTCGGCATGTTCAGCTCCGTAGTCGCTTTCATTATCGTGGTCATCGTCAACTATACGGCGAAGAAGCTGAACGGGCAGTCCCTATTCTAAACCATAAGGAGGTACATCCATGTTAAGCAAAAAAACCGTGCCCGAGCGTATCTTCGATGCCTCTTTATATCTGTTCCTGACCGGCATCTTTATCGTTACCTTCTATCCGTTCTGGAACATCCTGGTCATCTCCTTGAACGATGCGACCGATACGATGCGGGGCAATCTGTACTTCTGGCCGCGCGTGCCAACGATCGAGAGCTATCTGACCATCTTCCGGAACCCGGAAATCTGGAGCGCCATTAAGATTACCGTGCTTCGGACCATCGTCGGGACGGCGGCATCCATCTTCTTCATCACGCTGCTCGCCTATCCGCTCAGCAAGCGCAATCTGCTCGGATGGAAATACTTCTCCTTCTTCTTTGTGTTCACGATGTATTTCGGCGGCGGGCTCATCCCGACGTATATGATCATCAAATCCCTGGGGCTGATCGACTCCTTCTGGGTCTACATCTTCCCTGGCTTAATCGGCATGTTCCTGATGATTCTGGTGCGCACCTTCATGGAGCAGATTCCCGGCGAGATCGAGGAATCCTCCAAAATCGACGGCGCAAACGACCTGCAGACGTTCTTCCGCATCATCATGCCGCTATGCGTGCCGGTGCTCGCCACGATCGGCCTGTTCCTGGCCATCGGCCACTGGAACTCCTGGTATGACTCCTATGTGTATACCTACAAGCCGGAGCTCAAGACGCTGCAGGCCGTCTTGGTCAAAATCCTCAACCAGTTCCAGACCGCCGGCATGATGTCCGATGCCCAGCAGCTGGCGCAGGGCTCCAAGCGGATCCCGGTCTCCAGCGAAAGCATCCGGATGGCAGTGACCATGGTCGCTACGCTGCCGATCATTATGGTGTATCCTTTTGTGCAAAGATATTTTGTGAAGGGGATTATGATGGGGGCTATTAAGAGTTAGGGTTTTGTTGTGAAATGAAGAGAGCCCTTACCCGGGAGGGGTAAGGGCTTGTGATCTTTATTTCTAAAATCATTATTTGTGAGTTATCTTCTTTTGACTTTAGCTCCGATTTTTCACTTCTTGTTTTGGACATCAAATTTAGAATAATTGTTACTATCCTATAGATACGATCTCAATTGTTTCTAGAAAAACTCAATAAATTGCCCCTTATTGGCCTTATGTTTCCACTCTTTAAATATCTTGATTGCATATTCGTAGTTCCAAACTTCGTTTTTATCCTCATCAATTAATACAGCGGCATTTAAAATTAAAACAACACAGTATCTGAGCCATTCAACATATATACTAATATCGTTTTTTCCAGTAAGTGCACTATGCATTAATCCATTTCTGATACGATACAATCTGCTAACAAGCAACTGGTATTTCTCTTCCAGTTGCTTGATTGTGTTTTTTTGAAATTTGATATCAGAATTTAATTTATTTAAAAAATCAATTTTATGCTTGATAAAATCATCATCAGTATGGTTGTTAAATATTAATATGTTTTTAATAAGCAGATTAGGATCGAGTTTAGTATGGAACTCATTAAACCCACTAATATTAGCTAATTCAGTTGGAAATTTCATGACACTATCAATACCAAAAAATCTGTTTCTGAAATATGTATAGAGCCCCCTTAATTCATTTCTGAATGTCACCTGAGATAAAACACACACCAAGTCATTAAGCATCTTTGTTTTAATATTGTTAGAATTTTGCCCCACCAAATATTCTAGAGCTATCCAATAGTTAACAAATTTAACGTGGCTATCCGACTCATCTTGACCCCTGTTATACCAATAAATTACTTTCATTAAATTCTCTTTAGAATCAGAATTATTAACCATTAAAATATTATTTAATGGGCTATTTCTATTAGTTAAATCGTTCAATATTCTATCTGTTAACCCTTTAGGGTAATAGTCTACCTCAGTTAACTTTAATTTCCTATTTGTCCTTCCATTAGTTGTCACAGAATCTAAATGTTGATTGCCATTGATATGGTCATAAACCAAGTACAAATCACTAATCTTCACATTACTAATTGAGTAATTAAACTTAAGAATTTGTAATAAGTTATCAAGTTTATTCTTTGCTCGTAATAATCCTTGGTTGATACCTGAAGCATTGACTTTGACTCGTGCATGGCAATCAGTATACTCAATTTCATAATAATCTTGGTCGCTCGTCCTGATTTCACTACGATAACCATTCAATAGTTCTTGATCTTCAGGATTCATAATGTATATTTCATCTGAAAAGATTTCTTCCTTGTCTCTCCAACGCAATAAATCTTCTCTAATTGGATTGTAAAATAACACATCATCAATTTTGATTGATTTAACATATAGTTTTAAACCTATAATTTTAAAAACAAATGTATAGGTACTACTTTCATTATCAATAGGCAACCAGATAAAATCTCTAAATAACTCCTCACTTTTATCAATGACTGCACCTGACTCATGTTTAAAGGTTGATTTTGTAAGCACCTCTCTTAGTTCTTCATACTCAAACCCTCGTAGTAAGAGCTCACAAATATAGTCACTTGCAAGTGATTTAACTTTGTTATAACATTCATCTACCTTCTGAGAATTATTAATAAGGGCTGTAATCTCATGAACAAGGTCATTCAAACTATGTGAACTACTTACCTTTGCTAGTATCATCTCTACGATCCTCAACACATCAGCTTTTGTTGATAAGTATGTTTGTTCATTAGATTGCTCAAACGCTGAAAAACTACTTTTTAATTGCATAATTTCTTTAGATACTGTTTTCTTATAAAAGTAGTTAGCGTCCAAATATTTCTTGATTTCCTTTAAAAAATATGTCATTCCCCCGAGACGACGTTGCTTGTCATATTTGTGATTTACTAATTCGCTTTTTAACTCGATGATCAAACTTCTAAGATTCACAAGATAGTAATCAGAGTAAATATCAATTCCATTTGATAAAAGGTGGTGACAGTAAAACTTAAAAAAATTAATCTTGGCATATATATCTTCTCTGCTATTTTTCATAATTTATCTCCAAATCATATTATTCAAAAAGTCAAGATTTGATAAACTATAAATTTTTTATTCATTTAACAGCATACTTACGCTTAAAAATGGCTCTGACTCAATGTTAAATCTAGCAATTTTCTTTTGTAGTAAGTCAATTAGAGGGATGTTCTGAGTTAATACCATTCTTAAATCAAAACCATCCATAAGAAAAATTGATTTGTCCGGTTGTTGTTTCATTAAAGGGACTACATGTGGAGACCATCCACCGATTGAAAGAAAGAGCCCCATAGTTTGTTTGCCAGAGCGAGCAATTTTCCCGTACAATGAATCCAATTGTTTCATATCTGATAGTTGACTTGTCCATTTCATTTCCACGAGGTAATGCCATCCATCCAGTTTGAATGCTCCGTCGATTTGCTCACCACCTTCGTTACGTCGAAAACTTTGCATCAGTGCAATATCATATACATTAAAGAGCATATTCATTAATTGTTCTAACATTAAACCTCGCTTTTGAGGATTATCTTTCATCATAACAAGTTCGTCATACATCATTAACAGAAGTTTTGACTGATTATGGATTTCATGTTCCATTGCTACAGTTGCTAGCCGTCTTTCTTCATCCAATCTCTTTCGTTCCTTTTCCTTTTCTTCTCTTAGAAGTTGCTTCTCTTTTTCTTCCATTATCTCTATTACATTTAGAACTTCTCTGGCTTTCTGAACAGTAGCTCTTGCAAGCATTTCATTATCAGTTAAGTGAAATTGATTCCAGTTAGCTGCAATTTTTATAATCGAGTTGATATTGTTCATGTATTCGGGTTTCTTTTCCAGTTCCTGAACAATTATGGTCCCCATATCTCGTTTAGTGAGTGGTTTTCCATCTACATTTCGTTTTTTCATTAGACTCGCAAAGAACTTTTCGCTAATTCCAGCTGGTCTAAGTATAAGTTCGTACATTTGAGTCTTTTTGTATACTAAACATGCGATTATATCTATAATAAGCCTTTTAATATCAGTATTTGCGTGCATAAACATTACTCCTATTCGGAACTAACTCAATAATTTTAACTCTGCTAAACCATGTTAATTCTACTGCAAAAAAATTGTACCTCAATCACTATTGAGCGTTAGTTAGAAATCAAGGGTAACTTCTTGAGCTTTTGTGATATCATCAGTCCATCTGCTGCTCACATTTTTGGCATTACACCGTTTATAAGCATCATTCCCCAATAATAACCTTGACTTTTCAAGATTTTTGGGAGTGACTTTGTTACCGTTAGTTGTGTTATCTAGCCACCCCATAAAATATATTTTATCAGCTTCTTCCACATCTTTTCGATAACCCGCTATTTCATGGGGTTTGGGAGCATTCTTCCTATCAGCTTTTTGTGGAATGTTCTTATTAAACTCGCAGAAGAAATAGATGGGCTTAAATTTATTTGTGGGGTCATATTGCAAACCAAGAATTCGGCATAATTCAGAATATTTTTCGTGGGACAGGGTTGAATCAATAACAAATCCTTTTTTAACATCCACTTCAAAATAGAAGTTTTCAGCTTTCACACCAAACATTAATTTGTAAGGACTTTCATCAATAAAGAAAAATACATCGAAAGCAACGTTATTGTATCTGAAACCAAATCTATACCTCTTAAGGCTTAGTTGCCGCATATCATTGTATAAAGAAATGATTCCGTCTAGTTTCATGTTCTATCCACCTCCTCCTTGCATTTCTCACGGCAAGACAACACATTCTGTAGTGATCAAACCATTTTATTTCAATTCCTTGTTTGCATAGAAAAAACATTTGTCGCGAGGGAAAATACCAGGAAATCCATGTTGGACAAAGCTATGCGTTCGAGAAAGCCGCGGCGCTCAGAAAAGAAAAATGTGCACACAAAACAGACCTCAATTATGGTCCTATAAAATTCTCTCTCTCAACATGTAACCAACAACAGATCCTTGTTCCACAAGGAAATTTAATATTACTAGAGCTTCCTGTTTTTGTTTTTTTACTTTTCTGATATCTTCTCGTAGTATATAAATATATTTTTTAATAATAGATTCTAAATAATATACAGTGTTGGTATCTAGTTTCGAATTCCATAATACCTCATTTCTATTTAACATCTCTGAAATCCATACCACTCCTGTTATCAAATAGCCACTACCAAAACTATCTAATAGCTTGGACAGTGAGTATAAAGTAGAAGGGCAGTGGCCTATTTTTTTTGAAATTTCCTTGAAAAATCTTTTGTTTTCTTCACTAAAGGTTCGCCACTCCGTAGCTGTTTCTTTCCATGGGACTTTTGCGAATAGATAGCTTTTTATTATTTCGCCTACATACCAGGACTGTTCTCCCTCGTTAGCGAGTAAAATTACTTTTTCAAAGAAGATATCCCATACTTTCCAAAACTTATTGTTAGTATTAAACGTATCCTCAGTGATAATAAATTGATCAAACAATTCTGAGAAAATCTTTGATCTATTAAAATTTTCAATAAATGGTTTCAAATACGATGGTATATACTTTTCAGCAGAGCCTAAAACCAACTTTGAGAATTTGACCAAAAACTCATGTTTAACAGAGTAATCAATTCTATCTTCTTTTCTGTCTGATGCTAAATCAGTAGCAAATTTCGATATTATATTTTGTCCAATTTGTATATGCACAGGATTCTCAGTTCCTAAAGGAATCAACTGAAAGGCTACTAATAAGGAACTTAAATCTAATTCATAAATTGCTTCCAAATCCTTTAATGTAATTTCATTCGCTATAATTTTTTGTATATCATTTTCATAATCACGAGCCAAAGTCTCGATTACTTCATTTTCACTTAAGCGATAACTACTTGGTCGTCTTTCTTCCCAGAGTTTTTCACGAGTCGATTTATATTTGGGTATTAAAAATAGATACCCCATGAAAATAGCATTAGCATCTTCAAAACTCAAACCCCACAGATACTTTTGAATTGCATTAACGGAGAAGTCTGAAAAGTCAGCATACATACCAATACTATTTGGGTCAAAAAGTATCATCAGCAATATTAATTTTATTATGTCCTTTTCATCGGGGAATTCTTGCATTAAAATTGGCAATACTGAAATCGCAGATTCCACTCCATCTGATATCTGGTAATGGTAATTTGCTCTAAACGATGAAGTAGCTGCTTCCAGTATATTCTCTTTACAAAAATGTTTATCTTCAACAGTAAGCAGATTGCGAAAGTCCCTAATTAATACAGCTGAAACCTCTGAAGGAATTGAGCGATTCATTAGAAAGAAATCTTCATATTCATTATGTTCGTTAAGTGTTTCCATTTGAGCGAGTCGTTCAAAATCTTTAACAATTTCCCGTACTTCCTTAAGTGCAAGTTTAGGATCATCCTCATAATTAATGTACTGCTTATACTGTTCCTCATTTTTAATTCTATAGTTTGCCCAAATCTTTAACGAGGTATATTTCATCTTTTCAGAATTTTGTCTTAATGAAGTTTTACTATATTCACGAACCTCTGGTTCTAACTCAGGATTAAAGCTTATAAGAATATTCCCATCCTTTTCTTCAAAAGTAGGGCTCATCTTTCTTCGATCCATTCTTGCCAAATAAAGCTTCCACGTTTTTATTTGCTCGTCTTCAACGGACACTTCTGACAAATCCTCGTAGTATGTGTCTAGAACATCCCAAATAGCCTTTTGCCTCTGCTCTGCCTCTTCCTGATTAATGTCATTAGTTCTAAAAAATTGATAATCGCGCACAATATGTTCAAGGGTCTTGGTTCTATGCTTATCATTACAAGTCTCGATACGCTCGTCTTCATAAAACTTAGTGTTAAAATTTATTCCATATCCGATGGAGTATTGAAGTTTTGCATTTTGATCAAGTACCATTCTAGTGGTGTCATAAAAGAATAAATCCTTAGTTTTAAATAAATTGATTGCAACATTAAATGTTTTTTCGGGGTAAGCCAGCACAATACTCACTACAATTGCAGTTATCGAAGCTGATTTGGAGTTTTTTAATAAATACAAAAGCCAGCATTCTAATGTACTAGTATCAGTATTTTTTGCAACCTCAAGAAGCACCTTTTCCAAAGCCATATGAATTGATTCCAAAACATATGGTGCACCTTGTGTTCCTCTATAGATATTCCATAACCTATTACAGATATATTGTTTGTAACTTTTATCTTCAACATAAAGCTGCGTTGTTTCAACTTCATCTTGTCCTAACTCCGATTTAAAAAAGCACTCTACTGTTTTATTAGTAAAATCTAGAATAAAATTAATTGTCTGTGCGAATTTAGTTTTCAATAGCCAGTAAATTGGAGTTTGGTACGCGCTTGCAGGAAAGTAGTTACCTATTTGTTCATCAATGCAAAAATCTTCTTCAACACCTAAACTCGAATGAATTCTATCCCGTTGTTCATCTGAACGAAACCAAAATAAACCGCCTAATTTTAACACATATTCTGGTAGCGCTTTGACAATCTCAGTATTCACAAATATTTTCGTCAGTAACATTTCAATCAAATCATAGTAAATTGACCTATGATCTTTTGAATTGTTGTTTAATACCTCATCAAAAATAGCTGCTAGTTCTAATTTAATTTCTCCCGCACCATACAAGATTGTCTCTAATACTTTCCTCATTAAATCTTCGTTACGAGAAATATATATTTTTTCTTGCTTTATCCATTGAAAATATTTAAGAGCGAGTAAGCTTGAAAATCTTGTAGTTTCTCCTTCTTTGAATTTCGAGTTCCAATCATGAATAATAGGCAGAAGATAATTCGCATTTTTCAATCCAATTTCATCCATATTATTATGTACAAATTGTATGAGGCTGTTCCAACCACTACCTTTTGGTTTTGTAAAGATATAATTAATAGACAAGAGATCGATTTTCTTAGATTCCACCTGCCAAACATCATCTACTTCTTTACAAGAAATTCTTAATAAAAATGATATCCTCTGTAATAATTCTCTATTTTTACTCAAAAAGATTCTTTTAAAAGAACTAAAAAAATACTGGGAGTAATCACAAAGCAACACAGCAATCATTACTTCGTCCTTCCAATAACCGCTCAAATACTCATCTTCAATTATTTCTTCAATAAATTCTTTGACAGATGCAATCTCAAGAAAAAGCTGTTCTGATATCCAATTTCTAAAACTTCTTCGAACTGCAATCGAATCTCCAATTTTCTCAAAAAAATCCATATTGCTTTCTTTTTTAACATATTCAGCCTCTATTATTTTTTCTAAAGCCCATTCTTCATAAATATCATGAGTAATAAAGTATCCTGTAATTTCATAACCAAGTACGCCCTCTTGTACAAAGGCTTCCAAATTGATATCATGAGAATCCAAAGTTAAAAAGAATTGATTTTCATTTGCTCTTTTTAACGCAATTTTCAAGAAACACTGTTCCCTAGATGGCCTTCCTTTTTTAATTATTTTATTCCACAACAATTTTTTGAATTTTAAATATCCCACATTGCTACCTTCAGTATAGAACTTCAAATACTCACTTAAATAAAAAGGATTTGTAATTAATTCCAATAACCTGTAATCATTTGGAAGATCAAAACTATGATTTTCCGCTAAGTTACCGAGCTCATCCTGACGTAATTTACTTACATTAATTCTTGAAGGTCTTAGATTAAAATGATCAATAAAATGAATATCAAGATCTGTTAAATATTGACTTCTTGCAGTGAAAACAACATTCCATCCAGTTCGGAGTACTTCTGAAAGGAATTCTTTAAAAGGATTATGATTATTTAAATCCATTAGCTTTTCGGCAGAATCTATTACGAATATCTTTTTGCTATCACTGTTATGAACATCAATAAAATCTTTAAAATTGGCATCTCCAAATAAAAGATCAACATTGTTTACCTCAAATTCATTCGCCTTCATTATATAGAAAGGGATACTATTCCCAAGAACATTGTATAAATTTTTAACAACTGCTGTTTTCCCAACTCCTCCTTCTCCACCTAATATTATTATTGAATTCCTCTCCAAATCAGTATTCAAGTTTAGTAAAAGCTCTCTTCTATCCAACTCTATTTTGTACTCATTGAAAGTAATTGATGTTTGAACTTCCAATAATAAGGATTCTGTATGCCTTCTCATATCAATTATCGAATCCATAATGTTCTTTTTTAAGCCGAAGAAGTACTGAGAAATTAATTTATTCTCTATTATCACAAAAGGCGATTCAAAATAACTAGCGGTTCTCCACTCTATTTGAATCTTGAGTTTGTCAGCTTCTTTCTCAACTGCAAGTTTTGCCTCAGAGTCATTTTGAAGTCTCCCTTGTCCCCATTCTTGGTTTGTAAAAAAAATAATTTTTGTTAAGTTGGGATAGTTACCTTTGCTTTTTTTCAACATCTCCATCAGATCAATTTTATGTCCCGATAATGTAGTCTCATAGAATTTGGCCTGCCATCCGACTACTTCATTTTCATGAGTTACAGGATTGGTTTCAATACCAGATTGATTCTTGTAACGAAAAGTACCTAAAGGCAATCCAAATTCAATACAAAAGAGTAAATAACAGAACCATTCAAAATAACTTTGTGGATTATCACTAAACTTGGCTTTAAATATATTCCAATCTGGCTTAGTTATCACAAAATCGCCTCCAAAAAATGCGGTGTCATTCACCCATGAAATAATGACACTTAATCAGAACGAACTATACATTTAATAAAAAATTCGACTTTTTCCTTCATTTCCCTTCTTCTTGATTGGTGGATTCAGGACTATTAATCTACAAAAAACTCGCAATCTCGAGAGAAAGAACCTCTATCCAAGAACCTGACCATTTCAATTATTAGCAAACAACAATGCGCTGTCTTTAAGATGCATTGGTTACATTCAACTTAAATTTCCTTTCGTATGATAATGCGAACTTTTAATCTACAATAGGATTATTTTACCATAAAAAAGTGGCATCTTATTTGAGTAAGATGCCATCACTAAAGGTTAGTAATCCTTTCCTTATCTTACCTCTGCCTTAAGTGGAATAATTCAATTCCCAATTTTCTTGATTTCTTAGGCTCTCCCTGTGTCCATCTCTCGCAGTCCCCCGTCTCAAGACCTACCTCCATCTCCCTCCCCCCATAAAACACCCGCACACTCCCACTCTCATTCCCCTTCACCCTCGCCTCAACCAGCTTCCCATCTTCCCAGCTCATATCCACCTCAATATTCCCTTTCGCCTTCAGCCCTTTTACACTGCCTGTCGGCCACATGGCCGGCAGTGCGGGCAGAAGATGAATCTCGCCTTCGTGGCTCTGCAGCAGCATTTCCGCAATGGCGGCGGTGCCGCCGAAGTTGCCGTCGATGACAAAGATGTTGGACTCGGCTCCGGCTACGCCGGGTTTAGAGTAGGTGAGCATGTTGTCGAAGCACAGCTCCCCGATCAGGTGGGCGATATGCTGCACGGCTTGATCCCCGTCATGCAATCGGGCGTAGAAGAGTCCGAACAGCGCTGCGGTAAATTCGATATCCTCCAGGTCGGCCCGGCTGTTCCGGTTCTCCAATGTCACACGGGCTGCCGCAGCGAGTTCCGGCGTTTGATGCGGCGTGATTTGGCTGCCGGGATACAGGGCATACAGATGCGACAGATGGCGGTGCTCCGGCTGCGCCTCCTCATAGTCCTCCAGCCATTCCTGCAGCTGCCCCTTCTTGCCGATCATCAGCGGAGGCAATTGATCCAGCGCCGTCTGCCACTTCTGCTGAAGTTCTTCATCCACGCCCAGCGTCTGTGCTGCCTTCACGCAGAACGCCAGCAGCTCCCGAACCAGGACGTGATCCATGGTCGGGCCCATGGACAGCTGCTGATGACCATCCTCCGGATTGCCGGTATAAAAGCTGTTCTCCGGCGAATTCGACGGACCTGTCACCAACCAGCCATACTTTGGATGTACCGTCATGTAATCCATGAAAAAGGCTGCGGCCTCCTTCAAGACAGGATAAGCCAGCTCTTCCAAAAAAGCCTGATCGCGGTTGTACGCGTAGTGCTCCATCATATGCGTCGCGATCCACAGTCCGCCCGTCACGTTGAGCCCCCAGGAGGTTCCCCACCCCGGCGACGCAAATCCCCAGGCATTGGAGAATACATGGGCCACCCAACCGTCGGCATCGTAATAATGGCGCGCCGCCGAGCGACCGGCCACCGATAGCTGCTGGATATACCGCATGAGCGGCTCATGGCTCTCGCTCAGGTTCGCGGCCTCCGTCGGAAAATAATTCATCTGGGTGTTCACATCCAGGTGATAATCGCAGCTCCAGGCCATCTTGTTAGCTTCGCCGTCATTCCATATGCCTTGCAAATGCATGGGCAGGATGGAGTCTTGTCGTGACCCGCTAATCGTCAAGTACCGGCCGTATTGATAAAACAACGCAAACAACGCCGGATCATCCTGCTTGCCCTGTTTAAACCTGCCGATCCGCTCGTCCGTAGGCAGACTGGAATGCTCGGAGCTTCCCAGATCCAATCGTACGCGGGCATACAGCGGCTGATAATCCGCCAGATGCTTGGCTTTCAGCGCGTCATACCCTAGCAAAAGGGCCTGATCCAACTGCAGCACGCTTTTCTCACGCCAGCCCTCACCTTCTTGACGGTAATCCGTGTTCACGGCAAAATAAATCGCCGCCTCATCCGCCCCGGCTACGGTTATGGTGTCATCAGTGCAACTCACCTGCCCGCCTTCCGCTACAACACGCAGCAGACCTAGGCAGGACACCCCGCACTCCCCATTGCTATGTATGCCTTCCAGCGCCTGTCCCTGGAATTTGATCGTGTCCTTCCCAGTAACGGCAGCATGAAAAGGGCCGTTCTCGCCTCGAATCGAAATGCGGAATGACACGCCTAACGAGCCAATGCTGCTGCGGATCCGCGAAACGATGACCTGATCAGCATGGGAAGCAAATACCTCTCGCGTCATCTCCGCTCCATCGATCTCGCAAAAAGAACGCGCCATTGCCTCCTGTAGATCCAGTTCCCGATGGAACAGCAGTTCAGCTGCTGCATTTTGTCTCCCGCCCTCGGATGGCTTCACGTTATGGTCAAACTCCAGAACGACTTGGCATAGTCCCAGATTGGTGCCAAAATTCAATTTTTCCGGCTCCAAGTGCTTCTTGGCCAGCCGATCGCCTTCGCGATAATCGCCCTGGAAGAAATGCTGCCGCATCCGCTCCAAATCCGCTTTGCTGTTGCATCGCCCTTGAGCTGGCTCCGGCTGGCCGGACCAATAGGTGGTTTCGGTGATATGCCATATCTCTCTGTCAGGGGTGGATACCACCACATTCCCCATTCGGCCATTGCCGATCGGCAGCCCTTGCGACCAGCCCTGGGCCGGGTTCGTATACCAAAGCTTCATATCTGTCATGTTGTTTTCTCCTCTTCAATTGATTTTCCAGTATGGATACAAGCGCTATCCCTTTCAGCAAAAAGCAAGAAATCGCGATTCCCGGATGGAGCCGAGAACCGCGATGAACTTGCAGATGTACATAATTAATCTATGACTTCTTGTTATGGATTAGGGACGATTTTATAAAGCTTGGATTCGGCCGCTTTTAGCGTCACATCCAACGAAGAGCCAGACACCGTCTGAGATTGGCCGCTCCATACATCCGTCACCGTATAGGACGCCGCCCCTTCCGAAGCGATACCGGCCCGAACGAGATCCACGGTGCGCTGCGCCGCATTTTGCGAATAGTTAAACACAGCTACATAGCGGGTTCCCTGATCATCCAGCACGAATACGTTCGCTGCCTGCGTGCCCGTGTTGCCTTCTACCGGCCGGAACGCCTTGCCCTTCATGGCAAGCCCGTTCACTTCCGGGTTGGTCAGCAGCGTTTCCATGTACTGCCGTGCCGTCGCATCCGTTACGTCATCCGAATTCAGGAAGACCGTGCCGGAGATCGCGGCCGCATTGACACGAGACTGCGCGCCTTCCATCGATCCGCCTTTGGTTAAGTGCATATAGTCCGGATCGGTATAATGGTAGATCGTTCCGTTCTGCCACCAGCCGTACGTGAGATTGTTCAGCTGGTATTCCGTGCTGCCGATGCTGCCGTCGATATCGCAGGAGATGCGGCGGCTGTGCGCATATTGGCTAGGGAACAGCGGCGCGATGGAAGCGCTGATGAACATGGAGCCGTCCAGCACTTCATTCACGTAAGCCATTCCTTGGTTATAGGCCTGGATCCCGGTTTGAACGCTAGGGTCATCATGCTTGCCTTCCATTGCCCCATGGCTCAGAAAATCGATTTTGATATATTCAAAGCCCCTGCTCTTGAACTTATTCATGTAATAATCGATCCGCTGCTTCACGCCGGGATGCGTCGGATCCACGGCTTAAGCGCCGTCCAGCGTTGGCAGCACGTTGCCCTCCAAATCGCGCAGCACGATATCGCCGTATTTATACTTCCCGTTGGTCCCTTCGACCTCCTGCTCCATATTATTGCCCCAGTACACGAACGGCGAATAATAGATGCCGGCCTTCTGTCCATTGCTATGAATGAGCTGAACCAGATCCGTCAGCTGCTGATCCGTCATGTTATCCCAATAGGAATCGAGATTGATATAGATATTGCCTTCATTGTTGAAGGAATGGTTCTGAATATGGTCTTTAAAATAATTCGAGACGGAAACCGCCTTGTCAAAGCTTAAATCGCTGGCATAAGCTCCCCAGCTGTTCCAGCCGACCGGAACGCCTTCAGGAATGTCCTCGCCAAAGGCTAACGGAGGCTGGATGGCTGCATTCACCTGGCCAAACGCCTCCAGCCCGGTCCGGTAATCCTCGAAAAAGCCGACCATGATTTTCGGCGAAGCAATCTGCTTGCCTGTTACTATTCCATGCGGGATCGTGTCCCACGTGGAGGTGGATGACGTAAATCCGCCATATACGCGCAGTTTGTTCAATTTGTCATTCGAGCCGCTCCAATAGATGCCGGTTTTCCACGTGTCATGCGTCACCGATCCGATGACGAGGCCGTTCCGGCTCGTATTGTCATAGATGGCCGTCAGCTCCGAGCTGATATACAGACCATTGTTGAGGCCGGTATTCATCGACTTCGCCTGGTATCTGGACCAAGCATCATTATCAAAAGGAACGACGAGGACCCGGTTATCGTCATAGCTGCCGATGTCGATGCCGCCTCTCGCTTCCATCGCGATCGGTGCTATATTCCCCGTAGATATGGCGGAAGGATGGGAAGCGACTGTTTCCGTAAGCAGATACGGCCCGTCTTCATAGACGTAATAGATTTGGCTGAGCGATGGCTTTCCCCCATCCTCATTCACGACCGTCACCTTGATGCCCTTGCCGGTTGCATCCTGGAATGGGACCACTTGATTTTTATAGAATTTATGATGTTTATATTCCTTGCTTGCAACCATCCGGTCGAGCTGGATCTCGCTGTATAACCCCTTGGCAACCGCTTTGCCGTTCCAATTGTATTGCGACAATCCGGTCGAGGTGTTGTACAGCAGCTCATACGTCGGATTGGATACCTTGAAGCCGTTGGCATACTCGGTTAGGGTGATGGAGCCATAGCTCGAGGCTTTCTTTTGCTTGCCTAAATCGCCAATGCTGCCATCTGGGCCTGATCCGTCATCGCCGGCTGAATCAAAGGTCAGCTCAATCTTGTCAAAATCGGGCGAGTATCCGCCTGCGTCATCGAACAGAATCGTGTTGCTGCCCTGATTCAAGTAAATTTGAATCTGATAGGTGCCGATCGTGTTCCAATCCGCTGTTTTTGGAAAACTGAAGTTCTCCTTCTCCGCTCCGTTTACGGAGATCGAAGCCGCGCGGGAATCCCCGGAGATGTAGAACATGTTCATATTGTATATACCGGCCTTATCGGTTTGAATCCCGTTGAACGTCAGCGTGGAGCCGCCGTACAGATTGCCGGCTTTTTGCCCGCCTGAACAGAAGCCGCAATCGACCGCTCCTGCATGGCCGGTAAACGTGTTCTGAGATGCCTCGGCCTCGTAGGAAAGGATGCCTCCGGCCGTTTGACTCGGCTGCTGCGGTTCTGCCGAAGCAAAGGAGCTGCCTAGCACAGACCCCACTAACAGAATCGATAAGAATAACATGAATGGCTTTTGGAAGAATTTGAACGGATGAATACTCACTGAACCTCTCCTCCTTCTATTCATTGATTTCGGCTTAATTTCAGAATTTTCGATTCAGCTGGTGCCAGCTCGACCGTGAGTGTGCCATTCACTTGACCTGTCGTGCCTTCCCACACATCCAGGACCGTGTAAGAAGCGTGCGCCTCGAGTCCGCACCGCTCCAAGGAAACCGGCTTCTGTACAGACTCGGCCCCGTCAAAGTTAAATACGGCAATATACGTGGTTCCCGCTTCGCTTGGATGTGTCAGGACAAACGTATCCGCAGCCTGTTTCCCGAGATTCCCCTCTACGGGCACAAAGGTTCTGCCCAGTCTCGCAATCTCGATGATTGCCTCATTTCCCAGCCAGGTCTTGGCGCGCCATGCCGCTTCCTCATGCCGGAAGTCATCGCTCAGCAGCAGCACTGTTCCCGAGATCACGGACGCGGTCAGACGGCTTCGCCCTTCATGGCGGGTCGTCGAATCCTGGTTGAAGCTTTTATAGATCACGGCATGGTCCGGATCGTTAAAACGGTACAGATTATCGTTCATCCACCACCCGTGCGTCAGCGAGTTCAGCAAATATTCCGTATCCTGGATCGTTCCGAACACATCGCAGGAAATTCTGCGGCTGTGCGCATAGGAATAAGGGAACAGCGGGGCAATCGACAGGTTGATGAAGAACGGTCTGCCGATCCGCTCCGGGGAGAGTTTATCCGTCAGATACGAGAGGCCGTAGTTGTATGCAGCGATCCCCGTCGTAATATCCGGGTTATAATGCTTGCCTTCCAGCGCCCCGTGAGCCATGAAGTCCAGCTTGATATACTCAAATCCTTCGGAGACGAATTTATCCATGAACCAATCGATCCGCGCCAGGTTCCCGGGATGCGTAGGATCAATCGCAAGTCCGCCGTCAACATCCGGTAAAATCTCGCCATCCTGGTCGCGAAGCAGGATATCGCCATAGGTGTACTTCCCATCGGTGCCCTCCACGGGGTTCCCGAACCCAGCCGGACTTCCCCAGAAAGCAAACGGCGTCCAGTATGTACCGGGTTTATGCCCGTTCTCGCGGACCCTTTTCAAGGCATCCTCCATCTCGGCAGGCGTCAGGCGATCCCAGAACGCATCGAAATTCATGTACAGGGTATTCTCGTTATGAAAGCCCTGCGGCTGAACCTCCCGCTTCAGAAAATCGCTCGTCACCACATAGAGGTCGTAATCCAACGTGCTCATCGCGGCCGACCAGCTGTTCCAGCCGATCGGGACGCCGCCGTCCCAGTTCAGTGCAGGCGCTATCTTCGCATTCGCTTTCCCATACGCTTCGAGTCCTGTCCGGTAATCGTCGTAATCCCCTACCAGAACCAGCGGAGATGCGACGCGCGTTCCTCTTACGTAGCCATGCGGCTGGGAATCTCGGGTCATGGTGTCGGCCGCGCCAGCGTACAGTTCCAGTTCATCCAGCTTGCCTGCGGTTTCCCCTTTGACGCGAATGCCGGTCTTCCACACGTCATGACTGATCGATCCCAGAATCAACCCATTGCGGCTATCTGGCTGGAACAAGGCCGTCACTTCGTAACTTTCTGTCTCCAGCGGGGCCGTCTCCGTCAGGTAGCGCACCCATTTGTCATTATCATAAGGTACGCGGAGCACATGCAGAGCTTCTCCCGGAACCGTCTCGCTTCCGCCCGATACGCTATCGGTTTTCACCACCGCGATGCGGTTTACCTTTAAGTCCTCCTGACCGACTATGACGACTCTTGTGATGAAAGATGAAGCTCCCTCATAGACGTAAAAATGCTGTTCCAGTCCTGGGAGCAGATCGGATTCATGCTTAATCACGGCATGGATTCCGGTTCCGAACCGATCTTGGATCTTCTCCGGCTGCCCTATCATATAATGGCGGTCGTAATGTCCCGTATGGTATTCCCGGCCCTGCCATCGAAAGCCGCTTCGTACTTCTTGCAGAGCGAATCCCCTGCTGCCTTCGTAGGCGTAACCGCCTTTTTCCAAATCCACCTCAATGGCCACCAGACCATTCGCCAAGCGAATGTGAGTTTCGGCATTCACCCCCACGTTCACCGCCGTATCACTGCTTCCTAACATCTGTGGATTGCCTCCTTCTGCGTGCATCTGTGCTGCATTCAGGCTGTTATAGCATCAAGCGCCTTTTACAGCTTGCTACCATTATAGAAGCGTAGATAAAGCGCTTTCTATACAACGATCTTCCGATCCATATCGGGATGTAACGCATCTGGAGCGACCAATTTGTTAAAATGCAATATGGCCACTTTTCGCTATGAAATCACCTAATTAAAAAGGTTACCCGAGGACAAACGAATCGCCCGGATAACCTCCGTAAATACATAAGCTATATTGAAATAAAGCACCTACTCGCGAGCCATGATGAAACACTTGATACCATCAGGACCCGTGAAACTGGCAAATCGACCAATCCCAGGCTTATCCTGAGTCTCAATGATGGAATGCGCACCAAGCCTCCGAGCATTGATTAAACTTCGTTCACAGTCTTGAATGGTGTAATAAACATTCCATTCAGACCAAGCTGCTCCATTATCGGAAACAACCATACTCAGGCCGCATTCATATTGGCTACGATTCTGAAACACAATCGTTGCATCCTCATTTCGATTTTCAAGTTTCCAATCGAACAGCTTCGAATAGAATTCTCCCGGTACTACTGCATTAGTTGATGTAAGTACCAGCCAGCACGGCAGCCCTTCTGTTGTCATATCCGATATCTCGTTATGGGCATCCTTAGTGATTGCATAGTGATCACGGCGCCCATCGGATCCTGAATGGTAGATAAACGCAAATTCATGACGTCAAAAGGTTCTCCAATAATTCATCTGATATCAGTCGGAGGCGGGGTCTTAGCCCTAAAGCCGCCAGTATAGCAAGCATGTTGACTTCTAATTTCCACTGTCGGACCGGCGATTTCGCGATCTGGTCTACCAGATTGCGCTCCAGCAACTCATGACTTCATTTTTGCTAAAGCGTAGAACCAGAAGAATCAAACATCTGTTTTATGTCAACTGCAGGATTGGATCTCTAGTTTACCTAGTTACATCAAGGGTTTGTTTAATTGTTTTTTAATAGCGAAAGTTGAGATGAAGTTAAATCAGGTCTGACCAACTAAAGGACTCCATGCACGGATCACTCCAGTACACCAATAGTTTCCCATTTAAACGAAATTTCTGAACGGATACCTGCTTCATCAGCTAGATCTATCAACGCTTGTTGCAAATCCTCTTTGTTTACGTAAACATAGGGACTTTTCCAACTGGATTCCAACTGCAATGAACGAATCTGATTCGGTTTGATTTTCGGGAAATTATAGACCCATTGTTGAAGATCAGATTCATGAATATCAGACTTCACATTTTCACCGATAATGTCCAATATGTTTCCCCATTGGGAAATCCCTTGAAAATCCCCCAATTTCTCAATGATCTGCTTGATCACTTGCTGCTGTCGATCGTTACGTGCGAAATCGGAGGACTCCCGAGTCCCTTGATTTGATTTACGATACCTGACATAGTCGAGCACTTGTTGACCATTAAGAGTCTGCAAGCCCTTTTTTAAATCGATATGCGTTCCGTCTGCGGAATCGTTATATTTCATATCCATGTCGACATCGATTTGCAGTCCGCCAAGTGCGTCCACGGTCTGCCGTAAGGCATCAAAATTCAACACGACCATATGATCAATCGGAAAACCTAGCAAATCAGAGAAAAAACGTTTTGTATTAGGAATAGCCTCTGACTTATCCTTTATATAGTAATAAGCATAATAATAATTGGATTTATGAGCAGGCAACGATTTAGGTTTTAGCAGCAAATCACGCGGCAGGGACAACAAACTAGCAGATTGGGTTTGTGGATTGAAACTGACAAGCATAAGAACATCTGTATTCATCACCCCACCACCACCATCCCGACTATCTACACCCGCCAAAAGAAATGTCATAGGTTGAATCGATTCCTTCTTTACATAATCAATCGGATCATCAGCCAGCTTTGGAGCTGCCACACGTTGAATCGCAGCATCCGCCTTATAATATATATACCCTGCATAGATTCCAACTCCAAGTATCAGGGCGCTTATAACAAGGTAAATGCTCATCATAACTTTACGAATTGCTTTTCTCTTCGGTTTGATAGACATAATTTCCTCCACTCAATTCTAATAACATTCAATTTTTGAGTTTAGAAGCTTTTTTATAACTTTTCCAAATATTATTCTCGATTTTTTCATAAAGATTGATGCCAGCGTTCAAACATTTATGAGCTACAGACCATCGATGAACCATTTGATAAACCATAAATGCACTAATTACACCAATAAATGCTCCCGTGATGACATCAGAAGGATAATGAACACCATTCCAAATTCGGGAGAATGAAATCAAACCTGCCAATATAAGCCAAATTACGCCATCTTTCTTACAAAACAACCATATACCTGTTGCGATTACAAAGGCCCCAATCGAATGATTACTTGGAAATGAAGCGTTAGCGGAATGTTCAATTAATTGGTTAACCGTATGATGAACAAAAGGCCTATCCCTATAAAAAAAGTGAGAAAGTATACTACCAACACTAAATCCAACACAAGCTGACAAGAGAGTTGTTATCACCATTTGCCTGTTCTTATGGATGCGAGTAAACCAATAAACAATAATCCCCAGGTAAAAGAGGTATTCCGCTTTTTCTGATAAAAAACGCATAAATGGATTTAATGCAGAGAATGTTACTGCCATTTGATTGATGAATTGAAATACGAGATCATCCGTTTGAGAAATGCCCAATTTCTTAACCTGCTTTCTATTCCTGTAATAATAAGGTTGTCTTCAGTTCATTCTATATAGATATCGTTTTTATGAAATTTGACACTTAACACCAAACCAATTGCAATCATATTACTAAGTAGTGAGCTGCCTCCATAACTTATGAACGGTAAGGAAATACCCGTCAGGGGTACCAAACCGATATGCATGCCTATATTTACGAAAATTTGAAAGACTAACATTCCTATAAGCCCGGTAACAAGATATGCCCCTGCAAGTTCTCTACTATCTTTGACGATATGAACCATGCGATATATGAGAAGGAAATATAACAGCAACAGCACCGCAGAACCCAAAAAACCATATTCCTCGCCTATGACCACATAGATCGAATCGGAATACGCATAAGGAACAAACCCTCTACGTAAAAAAGATACGTCACTTCCAGTCAACCCTCCCAAAGCTATCGCATATTGTGCGTTTTTAACATGCCATGATTTATCGGGATCGCTGGCTGGGTCAAGAAAAGTCTGAATTCTTGACATTTGATGAGGCTCTACCATCTTGGATAACAATTCGAAATTGGCATAATATAGCCATAATATTATGCCTACCGTAATGATCATAATACTGATGAACAGAATCATATATAATGAACGGATGTTACCCATCCACAGCATACTAAGCAGTGCACCCACAAAAACTAGAGAAGTGCCTAAATCCGGCTGCTGCATAATTAAGATGATAGGAATCATAAAAATGATACAAATCGGTAATATATCTTGAACAATACGAAGCTGAGCTCCCTCTCGCTTGCCTAATAAATGAGCAATCAGAAGCACTGTAAATAATTTAGCTAATTCAGAAGGTTGAAGCTGAAAATTTCCAATACTTAGCCAACGAACAGCACCGTTAATATTCTCTCCGGTAAACTTGACAAGAACCAGCATCCCTATGCCAATTACATAGAGAACGTAGGATAGCTTACCAAACAGAACTCTATAATCTAACCATGCGAGAGCCAGCATAGGAATGCAGAATGCACCGAATAGATATAAATAACTAATGTGAAGGCCTTCTAAATTCGTATCCACTGTGGCTCCATAAATAGCAATCGTACCAATGGCAACAAGACACAATATAATGAACAGCATGGTTTTATCCAGTTTTGAAATTATGTGGGTGATAAACATGATGGCTACCTCTATTTTGTTGAATTTCTGTAGGAATCCGCCTAAAAATGAACATCACAAATAATCCGATGAGCGCAAATACTCCTTGTTTCATGACGTAATGCCACGGACTACTGTGTTTTATGATTCAGGTCGGTCCCTTATTTTAACGTTCAAATCATAGGACACCTTCCCAATTTTAACTACAATCCTTGGGAAGGATACTCAAGATCGATCTTACCGTGATACTCCTCCTTGGATAACAGCTTCAATTTATCTTCACTCAAGCCATAAATGTCCAGACCATTCCCTGCGGCCCCTAGCGACCAGCCAAGCACGAGCTCGGATCGACCGTCCTGATCGATATCTGGAAATCCAGCATACTCCAAGCCGTAACCAAAGCCCTTGACTTCCGAAACGATTCGCCACTCCTCATTATCTTGCTTAAATAGCGCCGCTTTCAACATTTTACCTGTCGCTTTATTCTCTTCATATACAACGACGGCTTCATCGATACCGTCCCCATCCATATCTCCGAACGAGATATCATTACCGTCTTTTCCCAGCGTAGGAACTAACAATTGAACCTCGTCAGGTAGTAATTTAATAAGTTCATGGTTGATTTTATCTCGCTGAATACTTGCTTCTGATAATGGAGGCTTAATCATATCTACTGGTGTTGCGGGAATCCCACATCCTCCGAGCAACAATAACGTAGTTGATATGAAACCTATTCTAATGAGTTTGTTGAGCATTCTGATTACCAACTCCTCGATTGTCAAGGTTATTGACTATTCTATCTTTGAAAGGGAACGAAGTGGTTATGAAAAAGTTAAATTTTATAATTTTCTTCTATCGGCAAGTAGATCTGGACTTTCGTACCCTTACCTACCTCACTAATTATGCGTAATTCTCCATGATGTAACTTAATGATCTCATTTGATATGGATAGACCCAGACCACTGCCAGGTGCTTGTGGATCTACTTTGTAGAATTTTTGCAGCACATTCTCTAGATTCTCCTCTGAGATTCCTGACCCAGTGTCCTCAACGGTAATAACAACTTGTTCTAGAGCTGTATGAGCGTGTATAAAAATTCGACCATTGGCATCTGTAAATTTGAGTGAATTATCAATTAAATTTATTAGTACTTGCTTCAAGCGATTCTCGTCCGCATGAATGGTAGGGAGAATCTCCTCAGTTTGTATTTCGAGTGAGACTCCTTGCCGAGCTGCTCTTGGGGCAAGTTGTCTACCCACATGATGCAATAATTCTGATAGATGAACAGGTGCTGAGTGTAAGGCAATTCTTCCATTATCCAGTTTAGAGAAATCTAACAGTTCTTCCACCATACGAGATAACCTGTCGCTTTCTGATTCAATAATATCCAATCCTTCTTTAAGGATTTGCTCGTTGTGATTCCCATTCGATTTCAGCGTGATGGCCCAGCCTTTAATTGACGTTAATGGCGTTCGCAGTTCATGGGACACGGATGAAATAAAATCATTTTTAAGCTGTTCGCTCTTCAAAATTCTACCTGCCATCATATTTAACGTATCAGCCAAAGAACCCAGCTCATCCTGATAGCGTTTATGTACTCTTATCCTGAAGTCTCCTTCTGTCATCTGATCTGCCGCCTGTTTAAGATCCTTAATTGATCTCGTGATGGTCCGAGACAACAATAGTCCAAGAACGGTAACAATCGCAAGAACAAACAGACCTACACAGATCAGTACGATTGAAATACGATGAACTGTCTGTAGTGTTTCAGTCAAGGAAGTGACAAATCTGACTTCTCCCACGATGATATCATTGGCTCGTAAGGGAAAAGATACCGCTAATATCGCTTCTTGGGTGGAAGGGTCCTTGCCTCTCCATGTGCCGGGTTGTCCTTGGAGTGCAGTCCGTACATCTAAATACGTAGTCATGTCATTGCAGCCTGGAAGTCCGGTAGAGTCCTGCAAAAGTCGGCCTGATGAATTAATAATCTGTACTTGCGCATCCGAGTTATGTGCAAACCCCTTTAATAATCGATACGATTGTTTCTCCAGATCTTCATCGGCAAAATATTGCTGAAAAAAAGAAGCAGACAGCTCCGCTTGATTCATCAGAATCCGCTCAACATTATGAAGATAATAATATCTCACGTAAACCATGAGAAAAATCTCAAGAATGAGAACAGTGATACAGATGACCACAAAATAACTTCCTACTAATCTTTTCTGAATACCCACTTCTTAACCGTCCTTCCTGAAGCGATATCCTACTCCCCATACCGTTTCAATCCAATGTGGCTTGGAGCCATCATCTTCAATCTTTTCCCGTAACTTTCGCACATGAACATCTACTGTTTTAGGATCTCCAACATAATCCTCTCCCCATACGAGATTTAATAATTCATTCCGGGATAGTGCTGTATCGGGATGTTCTAGAAAGGTTCTAACTAGTTGAAATTCCTTCGGCGTTAATTCAATAAAGAAGTCATGTTTGTACACTTTATTCGAATTCAGATCCATCCGAATTGGACCGGATTGAATCACGGATCTTTGCGGTTTTAGAACAGTTTCTGTTCGGCGCAATATCGCATTAATTCGTGCTACAAGCTCTAACGGATTAAATGGTTTGACAATATAATCATCAGCTCCGATTTCTAATCCTTTGATCTTGTCCAGATCTTGTCCGCGGGCAGTTAAAAAGACGATGATGACCGCAGGCTCTATCTCTCTTAACTGTCGGCAGATTTCAAATCCATCAGCATCTGGCAGCATAATATCCAGAACGACTACATCGGGTCGATTTGCAGTGAAAAGTTGTATCGCTTCTCCTCCAAATGCAGCCTCACTCACCACAAATCCGTTATTTATTAAATTAATCGATACAAAACGTCTAATATGTGCATCATCTTCAACAATAAGTACTTGATTACGATCAGCGGTATTTATAGCTTCCACCCCCATAACTCGATTCCTAACACGTAAAACGCAAAAAAAGCCCCCCCTGTAAAGAGACAGCCTTGTACTCAGATCCTTATTCTTACCTGTGTAATTATTACATGTGGATATTACTCTAAATTGATTAACTTGTCAAAAGCTTCTACTGACCAAGGAATCCTGTCAACTGGATTAGTGTGCGTGTTGCAGCAAATACAGTGACCTTTCCTTGGTAAATCAATTGAGATATATTATTCGTTGTCATTGGGCATATTGCTCCGTAATAAACCTGCACAAGTTCTTGAAATTTTATTTAGGCCATTTCCAGCGAGGAAGATCAAAGCCGTATCTTAGCAACGGGGCTCCAATGAGAACGGCAATGGTCTTTTAAGAGAATTTATTCCCAAAGGTCATGGCTTTGCTGGTATCTCGGATGAAGTGTTAGCTGAGGCCGCTGGCTCATCAAAACCGCCCCCGTAAATGCTTGAGGTGGAGATCTGCTCACGAAGCCTTTTTGGAAGAGTTGTCGTACTCAGCTTGACAATCCATCGCAGAATAGCCTGAACGTCGGCAGCCGAATGAATAGTAATTACTGCTTGCTACCATTATAGAAGCGAGGGTAAAGCGCTTACTATACAACGATCTTCCGATCCATATCGGGATATAACGCTGTTTTAATCTAAACAACCGTAGACCGTGTTCATATGGAGTTTAAAAATGTTATTGACACGACACCAAATGGTGTCCAATTAGAAAGAATCGGAGGATGTATATTCTTTTCTATTTGAAAGAGAGAAGGATTTAACCTGGAAGGCAGGGCAATATGGTTTGTTTAGCATTACGCATAAGACCATAAAAAACCCTACAAAACCATTCAGTTTGGCAGCTGCTCCTACAGAGAATATGGTTAAAATCACCACGTGAATCAGTGATAACCCAAGTGATTTTACAAAAGCTTTATTAGAATTAAAGCAGGGTATGAAAGTTAAAATGAGTGGCCCTGTCGGTTCTTTTTATTTCCAAGATAATAGTCCTTCGCTTCTGATTGCGGGCGGAATTGGAATCACACCATTTCGGTCGATCCTTAAACAATTAGAGGCAGAAGGGAATAGTGACGAGAAACATAAAAAGCTGCTCTATTTGGATAGTAAAAAGTCTTATATCTACAAGAATGAGCTAAATGAAATGGCTAACAATACTTCATTAACTGTAACTTATCTTGATTCAAAGGAAGACTTACATCAGGAAATTGAATCGTTTAACGCCTTATATAAAAACAATGGGAAATACTTTATTGCGGGTCCGAAGTCATTGGTAGATTCTATTTCTAGCCATTTGCTACATAATCAGATTTTTAAGCGGAATATCAAAAAGGATGCCTTTTTTGGGTATTAGTTAAGAATAAACATTAGAGATTAACACTAAATCTCTAAGACTTTTAGGAGGGTTGTCGTGATTGAGAATAATCCGTCCCGCGATGTATTTGACGCAATTGCAGATCCCACTAGGCGTCAACTGATTCATCTGTTATCACAAACAGAGGAGAAACCACTTCATGAACTAAAGGCACAATTTTCAATGGGCCGTACAGCGGTATCCAAACATTTGACCATCCTTAAAGAGGCCGGCTGGTGCTCGACCGGAAAGTAGGCAGAGAAACGCGATTTAGGCTAAACGCCGAGCCGCTTAAAGAAGTTCAAGATTGGGTGGCTTTCTACAGCAAATACTGGACTACAAATATGTTGCGCTTGAGCCAACTGTGTTGGATCAATAACCGCGTTGAACCCTGCTTGACCCGAATCAACATAAACCGGCTGCATGATTGCAGCCGGTTTATACTATTCTGTAAAGTTTGGCAAACTCTTTCCATTTCGGATCAAGAAGGCAATCAACTTCCCATGCTCCCGCCTCATATCCACCTGGATATTTCCTTTCGCCTTAAGCCTTGTCACGCTGCCCATTGACCACATGGCTGGCAGTGCAGGCAGGAGATGAATCTTTCCTTCGTCGCTTTTGCAGCAGCATTTCCACATGGTTCAGTTCTCGGCATAGAATTCATAGCTGCCCTGCCATGCGAACTTCTCTCCTTGTTTCAGTTCCGGTGTCATCCCTTTGATCTGCAAGAAATAGGTCTTTCCGTATTCCTGCGTAAAGATGACAGGCATATGGTCAGCGAGATTCGCTAAAGCCCCTAAACCATATTGCCGATTCAACCTTACACGCAGTTTGTGCTGGAATCCTCCCTGATCGGTTGAGCTGAGTAGATAGCTGTCGACATTCGGATTCACGGCTTTCGTGCCTGAATCGCTGTATCTATTCGCAGGGCTTGAAGCAACTTCCTGATCGCCTGCGAAGTAGCGAACCGTATCGTTCCATGCGCCATTCACCGACTGAAGTCCGTAATACGTATCGAACGTGATGTCTTCCAGCGCCTCGATTTCATTATGGACCTGTACATGACCGCCCGAGATCTCGTACGTGACAGTCTCCCTAAGAACGGGTCTTCCAGAACCATCCACCTCTTTCGTGTTATAGGCTTGGATCAGATTGACCACTACGATCTTGGTATAAACGCTCGTCGTCACGGTACCATCCGCTACTTCCATACCGTCCGCCCACACGCGGAACGAATCCGTCCTTCCTGTATGCGAGCTGGTGCTGCCGCCATCGTAGTTGTGGTTGCCCCCTGTGAAATCCCACGGATTGCCGTTGCCGTTCGCATTCGCTCTCACCACGTAAGGCCCGATCCAGTCCGATACATCCGCCTGAAGAAGCGTCGATGGTCGAGACATATCCGGATTCACCGTCGTTCCCGTATTCTCGGCCAGTCGCCATTCCTTGAGACCTTCCAACTTATTCGCACCAAAACGATCGAATACGATCCACATATCGCTTTGGTCATTGTATTTATGGGCGATCGTAATTTCAGTGCCGCATTTCACCACGAATTGCGTCGCATCCGAAGCCACGGGGTCTTCTGGCTGCTTGGAGCAAGGTCTTGGCTTCGCATACGTCCCTGTCACGAACTGAGCCATGAGGTCATAATTCTGACGAACCAAGGGGTCGCTAGACTCGGCACTCTGAAGCAAGGATGCCGTATTGCCTTGATCGAATGCCATAAATGCTTGGTTCATATAGCCATAGTCAATGCCTCCGTTCAGCAGATCGACATATCGCGCCTGCTTATCGGTGTCGGTATTCATCTGTTCATCGAACTCCAGCTCGATTCCCATCTGATATTGCTTCGCTAAACCTGCGGCATCCTCTACGCGCTGCGGAACAGCGGAAGCGTAAGCACCCGGCTCCAGCAGCGCGGCGTCAAATCCTAAAGCCTTCCAGTCATAATTCCGGTTACCTTGGAAGGTTGGAATCCAGTAGAAGTTCACACCCTTCTCATGCACTTGCTTGCTCGTTCCTTGGATTATTTTCGCTTCGTTCAGATCGGTCATACTGATGCTTTTACCGCCCCAATATATGCCGTTCAGCTTCAGATTCGGGTACTTCTCTTCTTTCCACCGTTGCTTGATCTGCTGCATCCACCAGGTAACCGCCTTTTGCTTATTGGCGGAAGCCGCTTCGACTCCGATAACGGAAGAATTAAAATTCTCAGTCACGCCATCGCCATCCACATCCCCGAAATCCGACACGGTATCACCTGGGTTTGGCATCATGAGCACAACGTTCACCTTATGACCTTGTTCTCCCAGCTTTCGACCCGCTTCAGTTACCGCTTCATTCAAATGCTGCAGATCGCCCTGATCCGTGAACATCTTGTCTAAATACCCCTTCCAATCGCCGAAGGTAGCGGTTCCCTTCGTGAAATCCTGTCCACTCGGCGATTGCTCGCTGTGGAACAGCACCCCGTCGAACAACCAATCCACCGGCTCACCTTGTCCATTGACATAACTCACGTATGGCATAAGGTTGTCTTTCGTCCAGGTATCAGCCCTACCCGGACCGTTCCCGTTATTCAACAGCACGAGATTACGCATGCCACCAGTTGCCTTCCCCGGTTCCTGATAAGCAAGCCGATCCGCAGATACCTGCTTGGCTTTGTTCAATTTGCCATCCGTGCCCCAGATCTCGATCTCATCCAAAAATACGAACACATCGGTGGTAAATGTGACTTTGACATATTGGGCATAGGCCATTGTCGCATTGGGGTGATGCTGAGCTAATCCATCCTCATTGCCGTCCCAGATATAGCCTTGGGTGCTCGGAGGAACATCTGCCCATCTCACTTCGCGGCTAGGGATGTGCGCGAGGGTTCCCCACTGTGAGCCATCGTTGGACGCATACATGGATACCGTGTTCGGATAGGCAATACCGACCGAAGAATCTTGGAGGAAATGCGCCTGAATCCGAGCGATCGATTTCTTCTCCCCTAGGTCGAAGATGACGCTGCGCGTGGACTTGCGGAGATGTCCTGTCCATGCCGAATCCGTGAAGATCGTCGAACCGTACTTCCCGTCCGTTAACTTATTCCCCGCATCCCCATAGCTTGGTTCCGGCTGCTCCGACCATGTGTACCCGATACCTGCAGCGAGGTTTCGCAATTCAGGCTGATCTTGGGCCGCTTCGGCTGTCGGCAGCCATAACAGTACTATCCATACTGCAATAGCTGCAGCAATCCCTTGTCGCCTGTTTCGTTTCATTCATTTCCCTCCCGATTCGATGAAATAAGATTAATGAATACGGTTTCATAAGTAGCTTGGTAATACTGTGCCACAAACGCCTTAATTCTCACCATCGGCCATTGGAACCAAGTAAAAATTTTAGATTACCATCGAATAGTGTGGGTATATGCTGAATTATAGCGAATTAAAAAAGGGCACCTGCGAAAGGCGCCCTTCGTTAGACCTGTTCTTACCTAGGGACACCCAGTCATCGGCACTATAAATGAAAGATCATGTCGACCACCCAGGTCACAACTACGCATTCTATGACAAAGATTCCTAAACAACAAAAATAGAAAACGGACAGCTTCAGCTCCCCGAACTGATCCTTCCAAAAACGTCTACGGAACAAGGAGATGAGATCCGGCGTAAACGAATACTTCACCGACTGCTTCAGATCATCCACATTTTAAAAAATCCGTCTAAACATCCACTTGTATATCGGTATGTTAAGAATAAACAAGATCACATACATTAGAAGTTCCATGAGGCCGCGTCACCTCCTAGTTAAACATGCTTCCACCAGATCCCGGCGCACTCCGGCACCGTTGACCATTGGTTCGCCTGGATCTTGTTCGTTAACTCTTCACCGAAAAAGAATCCCGTGTTTTGCAGTGCCTCTTCTACTGTATCAAACACATAATCCGTTCGAATCCACTGATGGCTAAATTCGTATCGATGCTCCAATTGAGCGTAATAGCCGGTCAGGAAACCCGGAGGATTCGGTGTCTCCGTGCCCGTTCCCATCGTTTCCAGAATTAAGATCGTCCCGCCTGGTCTCAAAACTCGCTGCAGTTCATCCATGACACGTCCGAGATTGTCACTCCATTGTTCTTGGCTTGAATCAGCGAGATAACTAATACTCCAACCCGATACGATCAGATCTACACTTGAGGAATCAACCGGCAGGCTGCGATGATCAGCGACTACGGTAGTCCAATTACGCGAATCATACGCTTCAGATAATTTGTCATCTAAAATATTCAGCATCGGCTCGGATATATCGGTACAAATCAAGGATCTGGCATCACGGGCAAGCAGCATAGATAACCGGCCAGATCCTGCCCCCAAATCAAGTACATCCAGCCCCTCATATGACCTGATTCCATGAATGATTTCGGATAAATCGGGCTGTCTGCTAACCATCGACTCATAGGCTTCTGCCTGTTTTCCGTATATTTCTTCAATAACCATTTGATATTCACTCCCCTGAATTGGTACGATCAATCTCTCTTTTCCAAGTCGCGCAACAGCTTGTCAATCCGATAAAAGTCTTCCTTCGCATCCTTAAACATCGCCCTCATCGCTATGCCAACAACCAGCAGTATAATGGAGATTAACAGGAAAATAACCGTAAGCAAGCTGCCTCTCAAGTCATTTGTAAAGTTGTATGCCAGAATCTCGGGGAACTCGCTGTTAAAAAACGTAATTACCGTCACAATGAAAAAAAATGCGCTCAGGGTTAGGAATACGATGGAGCACTTTCTCGTCCTATCGAAGTATGGCACATCATTCCCTCCTATCCACCCAGCTGTCAGTTTTATTTTTTCGCTGATGTTCCGTCATATCTCCGGTTTGCAAGTCCTTGTATCCACTTGTATATGAAGCACAGCAGCAGCGAGAAGGCGATCATCATGAAGTACGTATTCCAGTTGAAAAATTGATTGTTCAAATGTATCGAAAGGAGGCCGCCGGTCGTAATGGATTCAATATGTTGCCAGTCCGCTGTCCCCCACCTCAATTCGAACGCCTCGGCTAGGACTTCTCTATAGGCTTCGAGTCGATGAAGCTGATATACATAACCCGCTACGATATAGCCGGCCAGAGCTAAGATCAGCATGCTTAACTTGCTGAGGGACATCTTAAGATCCTTGAACATACGAATCCATTGAAGAACAAGCACCAGGAAAAGAATACTCAGAGGGATTAACAGCAGGATGACTGGATTTCCGTTTCCAGAACTAGTGCCAGGCTTCGGGGTCATGGCATTCCCCAGTAGAACCAATATTAGACAGACCAGAGCATTGATGAACAGACCGGTGAGATGTTTAATCTTCATTGTCATTACACTTCCCTCACGCTTCCCTGCAAAAGCCTATAATCTCTTCATGAACAAGCTCCGGCATCTCATGATTGATCGCATGGCCCGCGCCCGGAACGATCCGGTAACGCATCCCATTTGTCTCCAGTCTGGCAACCGCCTTCGGATAATAACTAAGCAAATCCTGCTCACCGATAACAAACAAGGACTTGCTGCGAATAACCTGAATGTCGGCAGACGAATGGATCGTAATGGTATGCTTCATCATGGAGCGATTGTTAAAGTACTTCAGCAAGTAGAACCAGTGCTGCATAAGCTCCGGGGTGTTCTCGAATGCATCTGCATGGGCACCGCACAGCTTGCGAAGCAGTGTACGCACACTCCGTTCTGAAGGGAACAGTGCTTCCGGCAGAAAAGCCCTCATCATTTTGCTCATCACTTCAAGCTGACTTCCGGCAATGCCGCCAGCCAAGCATACAATCTTTCTTACTCTATTCGGTCTGACGATGGCGTAATGGTAGGCCAGATAAGCTCCATAGGATACACCGGCGATATAGACAGCATCTACTTTCATAGCCTCAAGGATTTCGTCCAACCATTTTGCCTGATTGAAATCATGAGCATACTTGTCGTTTGGCTCGCTCTTCCCCGAACCTCCGACATTATCCACGGCGATGATATAGAAATTGCGGGATAACTCCGACACGTTATAAATCCACATCATGGCGACGTTGTCGCCCGTTCCATGCAATAACAGCAGCGGGGGGAGGTCCGATGAACCTGCCGTTATTACGTGAGTTATCCCGTACGAGGTAGATATTTCATGCTGCTCGTAAGGTACCGTCCATCCCGCCATCAGGCGGTCATAGGATTCATAGACGAGCTTTTGTCCATTATCGCTTTTAAAACGCTTCAATTCCTGCACCTCCAGTGACACTGGACTCTACCTTCATTGCTAGCTTTCATAATGTTCATTATAAATACGAATCAATTCTTCCAGCCTATGTATGGTCCGATATGGCTTTACTTCTTCGGAGTAATCCCAATTGCCATCTCGCGTAAACCATATGGGTTTGATACCGCTTTGCGCTGCTCCGATGATATCGTTATGCGGGTGGTCGCCAACAAACCACGTCTCTGATGGCAGAACATTAAGCAGATCTAAAGCCCTGATATAGATCCTTGGATCCGGTTTTTTAACGCCAGCCTCTTCGGAAATCACGATGGAATCAAAATACTCGCGTATGCCCAGTTGACGGATCTTCCCCTCTTGTACTTGGACGGTTCCATTGGTAATGATGCCAAGCTTAAGTCCCATAGACTTCAACTCGTGCAACACGGGGGACAGCTGATCCATCGGCTGGATACAAAGCGGGATTGCTTCCCTGAAAAATGTTAGGTATTCATTAGCCATAGGCGGATTCACCCACTGAAGATGCTCGACCAGCATCTTATACACTTCATGCTTATCCCGGTAGCCGTTATGATCCGCTTCCTTAAACCGCTTAGCTATCATGAACTGAGTATCTTCATCGGAGTCCGGAAAATATCGGGCAATCAATCGCTCGATGAACGAGTTAATCGCTGCCCTTCTGTCCGTTAATGTCTCATCAAGATCGAAGATTATCGCTTTTAACATCATAGGGGACCTGCTTTCTATTGTCTTGTCTAGGAAAGAGAATCCATCTGTATTTCCTATCTTTCCTATCTCGGTAAGATCTCATAGTTTTTGACATAACCACGGTCGTCAAAATAAATAAAGAGACCCTCTCTCTTGTAATCGGCCCTTCGCCGTGCTCCAAGATCATACACAGCTATATCGTCTGTGGCATTTGCCCATTTGGCATTGTCGTTGGCACCCAGAAGGTCCATCACTTCCCCTTGGGTTAAACCGATCAAATCATGTTTCTGTAAAAAATCGTCCACCATGATCAATCTTTGTTCAGGATAACCAACCCAACGGTTGTAATCGAAGTGCTGCTGTGATTGGTTGTAACTTAAGGCGTAGATTGAAAAAGATAAGAGAATCACCCCGATAATGCCAGTTGACCAATAATGTGTGGAATGTAACTTGCTCCACGGTTTTTTGGATATCAGATACAGAATGAGTAGCAGCAATAGCACAGGAAAAGAAATCAATACTACCGATACGTAAGACAACACAACATTATAGTGGTAAATCAACCGGATGATTACTCTGGCGTAGACCACAACGTATATGCCTACAATCAAACCAAGAACGGCAGCATGCGGATTCCATCTTGCTTCCTTTCTCTCCGACATTAAACGCCGCCACCTCCATAGATTCAGTCGGTCATGCACTTCAGAAATGAGCCCGCTCTCCATTGGCTTTGGTGAAAATATGCTCCGGATATTTTAAAGCCGTGGGTGGCAGCTGATCCTCCGGAAAGAACACGAGTTCCGCAAACTCTTCATTTTCACGATCCAACTCACCCGAGATGACGCGGCACTCGAACACAATGGTGAGGTACTCCACTTGATGTCCGTTGCTGTACGTATATCGGCGTTCTTTTCCACCATATACCCCAATGATTCGTTCAGGCACGATATCAAGCCCGGTTTCTTCCTTCGCTTCGCGGGTCATCGCCTCTGCCGGGGATTCTCCCAGCTCAATGGCGCCGGCCACAAGCCCCCATAATTCTTCGTGATGCTTCCTTCCAAATAAAATAAAATCCTGATCATTGCGGATAATGCCCGCAACGGACGGCATAAATATTAACTGGTCTCCTATCTTTTCTCTTAGATCCTTATATTAATCTGACATTCCCATGATTTGATGGCTCCTTTGGATTCCTAATAAAATTAATAACTAGAATCTGTTCTCTATTATTAATGCCCTCATCGTATGTATCGCACTGATTAATGCATCTGTATCGCGTTGTCTACCTTTTGGGGTTGATGTCATTTCTATCATTTCAAAGGCCTGCTCCACGCCAACCCACTTGATTTCCTGCGTTTCCTCATCATACTTAGCACTCCAACCTTCCGGACTCATCAAAAAATATTTCGTCACGCATGTATCCGATTCATATTCACCCGGAATGGCCGCGATAATGCTGCATTTATAACCTGTCTCCTCCAACACTTCCCGGGTTGCGGTTTCTTCCGGGGAGCTATCGCTTAATTCAGCACCGCCTTTGGCGAAGGTCCAAACATAGCCGCCCCAATGGCCGCTCGGACTTCTCATCAGGACCTGTTGATTTTGATTGAACACAATGCCTCCAAAAGCATACTTGGATCTCCAGCTCAATTGGGCTCACTCCTTATGTAACTTCGCGTTTTCACGGTTCAATATGGATGTAATCTGCGCGATATGATGCTGGTTGTGCCACACAAATCGCTGCAGCGCGATATCCAGGGTAATGCTGCCGAGCACTTGGGTTCTCATGGTTCTTTTGAAATCCTCGGGCTGTAAGTCCTTCAGCAGTATTAGAAAACGAAAATGAAGTGTTTCCAGGAGCGTAAGCGAGTTCTCAATGGGAACCTCCGTGTAATCAGTCAGTTCTGCCCATAAATCCTCCCGGTATGAGTTTGCCACCGGCTCCTCCTCGGTCAATGCACGTTTAAATCGCAGATATGCGTTCATATCGTTATCAGCCAGATGGTGCACAATTTGCTGAATACTCCACCCCTCTTCACGATAAGGCCTATGCAGCTGGGAAAGGGGACATTTCATTATGATTTGCCGGAGCGTCGGTACGATTGAAGGTATCTGTTGTATAAACCTCTGCCTCTCCTCCAATGTAGGCTCCACCTTTGGTTCAAAGGAACCCAGGGGAAAACGGATGCTGACCACTTCCTTACCTCCTCGATACATCAATCGTATCCTTCACATACGAAAACATATGAACGGTGTTCCACAGCATCAGAGAACCATCATGCTTCTCATCCTATTACTAGTTCCCATCTATGGGTTAGACCTATGTTTGTTGTTGCAGATAGATCGTATAAACAATACACCGGAGAACACGGAAAGCAGCATGTGAATTTCCGGTTTCCCTAATATCTCTATAACAAACAGCCTTCTGAGTCCAAACCACTCGGGCCAATAAATACTAGGAGTGAAGATGATGACCGTAAGTATAGCAGCAGGCAATAACAGCCAGCTTATTCGAACATGCCCCTTAATTAAATCCCCAAGTGCTCTCCATTCTATTAAAATTCCGAACAGAAATCCCAATAAACTCATCTTTAATAGCAAGAATTGCTGGGGAGATAAATCATAATACGCTCTTTGAATTTCATCATGAGTTTCTGTCATCAGGTACAGTAATATGAACATACCGATGACAACGAATCCGCCAAAAGCGATTTTTTTAGGTTGGATCATCCCTCTTTCGCTCCTTTATTCAAAAAAATAATACGAAATAATCCGCTAAGAATTATGAATATGCGATGACCCCAAAGTTAGAAGCAAAGACGGATGAAACAATGCAAGCGAGTGCTGCACGCCATTCTTGAGATTCTCAACGATCTGTCTCATGACTTCGACATCCCGGAAATTCATGCTGTCATCTGCCAAGATATCAGGCAGCATAACCCACCGGCTATCCTTAATCTCGCCAGCTCCCAATTGAAGCGAGCCTCCCACCACTTCCCCGGTAAAATGAAACATGATGACATGGTTATTCAAACTGCTGAGGAATTGATAAACCCCTGTAGTGCCTGTCAATTGGACATCATATCCTGTCTCTTCCTTCACTTCTCTTATAGCCGCCTCAAGCAAAGCTTCCCCAGGCTCGATGCGCCCTCCCGGGAAGTTCCAGGTATCCCGCACCGAAGGTTTATTTTCCTGGATAATAAGCACTTGATCCCCTTGAACAAGGGTCACGCTGACCACAAGTACAATTCCATTTTTCGTCATATCCACATTCCTTTACGCATGATTATAAACAGACAGAACCCACCTTTGGCGTTAACCACGAGGAGGGTTCTTGGATGAAATATTTGCTGATTAACATCATTCTACCGTTAACGCACATTACGTGCAATCCAACCATGTCGTTGAAACTTCAAAACGGATGACTACCCTTCTCGCGCATAATGATCCAGGCTTGTCCAAAAGGATCCGAAAAATCCAGAAACCATGCGAAGCCTTCGTCCCGAATCTGCTCAACTCTCGCGCCAACCGCAGATAAATAGGAACGCAGTTCTTCAATGTCCCGATTGGTTTTGAATATAAACGAGGCCTCTTGTCCAGATTCCGGCTCCCTTGCTTTCACGCATTCCAACAACAAATTCGGGCTGTTATACAACGTCAACATATAGAAGCCCTCTTCCTGCATTAATATCTTGAATCCTAAATTCCGGGTATACCAGTCAGCCGCTGCCTCAATTGTATCTTTTGTAAAGATCATACGGATGTCGTCCAATCCCTCCAGAACCGGAATGGGTTCCTCCACAGATTCCACCTGTGGCATTGGAGCCGGCTTATAACCACCTTCAACATGGAGAGCTTCAATCTCGCAACCCTGAAGGGCACGATTATAGATCCGCAGGTCGTCGATACGTCCCTGGAAAAAGAAGTACGGTTCATCGGTTGATTTTCTTCCTATATACATCGGTTCTTCATTGTGTGGTGTAAAACTGCCTGAACGCTCGGCAACGGGACGGCCATTCACGTACATTCGGTAACGGGATTCCTCGTAAGTCATGGTCACATGATACCAGTGTTCCTTCACGATCTTGGCGTTCATCGATAGATCCGGTTCTCTCAGGAAACCATGGAGCGTAATATACTCATCCTTCGTGCTAAGCTGCAACGCCCGGTTCTGGTTGTGGCCATCTTGCGAAACTATTGCGCTATGCCATCCTCGGAGGATCTTGTGCGTATCATAATAACACCATACGGATATTGAAAAGGCATCATTAGAAAGAATAGGCGGTTGGTCGATCCGGACATAATGATGTCTGCCATCCAACGCTAAAGCCCCGCCCTTCCGTCCAAAGCGGTCGATGCCATATTTTCCGCCTTCAAGCCGTCCATGTCGTCCCTCTCCGCTGCTGTCTCGTACATCACCATCGAACAAATACTCCAGTACGAGGTCTTTCCGTAAATCGAAGTTATGGATAGTCCTGCCAAAAATCTCATCGATTGTGACTCCAAATACATCTGCCAGCATCGGAATTAGTAAGATATCCGGGCAGGATTGCCCGTTCTCCCATTTACTCACGGCCTGATAGCTGACACCCAATCTGTTAGCCAATTGCTCTTGTGTGATGCCCAGCTGTTTTCGCAGCCTGCCGATATTTCCGTTAATCACGTTATTCGCCTGAATCATAGGTCAAGACCACCACTTTTCCATGAGATGCCTCTACTATAAACAACACTGTAACGAAAAAACATAACGCGGAAGTAGAGTATCGCTATCCGGAATTCAACCTCTGGTTGAGTTTCTTTTATTGTCCGGCTATGGGTATATTCCTGATACGCTCATCCATTTCCTCCACGAATATCCAAAACGAAAGCAAAAACCTAAAAAATTGTAAATACGCAACCAGCTAAAAATAAGATATGATATGGGCAAATCAGGAAGGGAGGACAGGATAAACCTACTTAATTACCCGCTATAGAAGAAACATCATCTTGCACATGACGAAGGAGGAATTTTAATGAGAATCCCCAAAATCACCAGTCTGTTCATGATGCTTACATTTCTGACGACGGCGCCGCTATCCGCTTCCGGCGAACTGGCAAGCGCGGCTGAAGCATCGTCGGGACCTTTACGCGTGATGAGCTTCAACCTGCGTTATGCCGCCAATGACAGTCAACCTTGGGAGAACCGCCGCCCTGTTACGAAGAACCTGATTCTGGAGCATAAACCGGACGTCATCGGGACGCAGGAAGGACTTCACCGGCAAATCGTCGATCTGGAGAACGATCTGCCAGGATATGATCGGATTGGAGTCGGGCGTGAAGGCGGGAACTTAGGGGAGTACATGGCGATTTTTTATAATACGGAGCGATTGAAGCCCTTGGAACAGTCTCACTTCTGGCTGTCCGATACGCCGCAGACGATCAGCTCCGCCAGTTGGGGGAACCAGATTCCGCGGATGGCAACCTGGGTTCGCTTTCAAGATCTTCAGAACGGCAAAACCTTTTATATGGTCAACACGCATCTTGATCACCAATCCGAGGTTTCCCGGCAGAAGAGCGCAGCACTCATCGTCGACAAAATGAAGGCCTTTGCCTCGGATATCCCCATAGTTGTGACCGGCGATTTCAATACTGTTCCGGGAAGCGATACGTATTCGATTTTTGCAAGCAACGGGGTGTCGGATGCACATGTCACCGCCAAGAAGCGAACCAACGATGACTTGGGAACCTTCCATAATTACAAGGACCCTACCGGCGGCGGCAGCGGAAACCGGATCGACTGGATTCTGCACAGCCAGGGCTGGAATGTCCTGCACAGTGAAATTATCAACTACAATGAAGATGGCCAATACCCTAGCGATCATTACCCCGTCCTGATGGAAGGTACCCTGCAAAAATCCAACAAAACCACCGAAGAAACGGTTCCTAGGCTGCCCTTGACCACGGCTCTGCACATCACTGAAGTGGTCGCTAACTCGAACGAGCAAGGAAATTACAATTATGTGGAGATCTACAACCCGAATGACCGGGAAATCGACCTGGAAGGATATCAAATCTACTACTATTACGATCCTGCCCTCCCATTCGATAAATCCAAGTCCAATCGCTGGACCATTACAAAGGATCGCTTCAGCACCGAAACCATCATCCGCCCAAATGAAACCAAGGTGATTTGGATCAAGAAGCAGCCCTGCTGTTATGACCTGAGTATGGAGCAGTTCCTTGCCAACTATAACGTCGCCTCCGGAGATAAGCTCTCGCCTTCTCAACTGCTGGCCGTCTTCACGCCGGGCAACAATGAGGGCCTGAACGGAACCTCCACCAACGGACGCGCTTTGGGTATTTCATCGCCTTCCGGCACGCATATTATAGGTGTCCAGTTCAATAACGGACAGTTGGATGCGGAAATCAATGAATCGATCACATATCAGGAGCCCGAGCCGCTGACGAGCATTATGCAGAAAAAAGAGACTCACCAGGTCCCTTCTCCAGGTCAACCGTAAGTTCAAACTCCAGGATTAAGCATTCACTTGAATGCACAGCTCCCGCTTGTTCAAGCATTTGCAGCGATGATCCCCCATTCATGCAAAAAGACGTATCCGGATGGCTTTTTATGACCATGGATACGTCTTTGTTAACATCGATTCATCAACTGCAAAATTCATCAAGAAGCATCAGCTTACATAATCGCCGAACCCAGAATAAGCGCATGGAAAATCAGTAAGGTCGCGGGTTATTTTAGAAACGATAAGCGATTATACGACTCCCCTGTCACACCCTACAGTTAGTATTGGACGCGTACCGGCGTTCTTGTTTTCGCAGATTCCATAATAGCCAGAATAACCATTGTCGTATTGTAGGCGTCTTCCATCGTTACCAGGAAAGGCTTGCCGCTAATCAACTGATCGACGAAATGCCGAATGCTTTCGTAAGCGAATCCTTTTGGTTTGCCGTGGATGAAATGCCGCACCAGCATATCCGGCCGATCTGCCTTCGTTTCCGTAAACCGCTCTAACATCTGGCTGTGTGTCGGGTCGATATTAAACATTCCTTTCGTCCCCGTAATGTTCAGCTTCATGTCGTTGACATTCGGGTTTGTATTCGGCGTAATCCAGCCGTTTTCCATTGTCGCGATTCCGCCCTTGCGGAATTCCAGAATCGTCTGATAGACATCAACCGTATCGACGCCAGCTTCCTGAAGGACTCCAGCTCGGGAAACCGAATAAACGCGCTCCACCTCATCGTCGAACAACCAACGCAACACATCGACGCTGTGATAACCAAGGAACCATAAAATAGACGATTTGGCCGCCCAGGGCAGAAGGTCTGTCGCCACCCATTTAATATCGTTCAGCCGATAATAAGCACTGTAAGGCTCCCCGATTTCGCCGTCCTCGATCGATTGCTTCGGAATCGCAAACAATGGACTCCAACGGCTATGCAGATCCACCATCATCCGGACGTTGTTCTTTTTCACCGCTTCCACGATCGCGACCGCTTCCTCCCGGCTCGTTGTTAGCGGCTTCTCAATTATGAAATGCTTGCCCGCCTCGGCGCAATCCATCGCCACTTGTGTATGGGCAAAGTCCGGTGTGACAATAGCGACAGCATCAATGCCTGCCTTAGCCAGCATTTCCCTATGATCGCTGAAAACCTGGGATTCCGGCAAATTAAATTTTTGCGCCAGCGCACGGGCACGCTCGATATTCAAGTCGCAGATGGCCGTGAATTCCGCGTTCGGATGGTCATGATAAATAAAAGCATGCGTCTCTCCCCAGGTTCCCGCGCCTACAATTCCCATTTTTATTGTCGCCATAACGTACAACTTCCTCTCCATTTAACTAGTTCATTGCTTTAAGCATGTTACCGAGTTGCGCGGCTTACTGCTATTTCACGCCGCCAAACGTCAAGCCGCGAATCATATACTTCTGTACGATCATTGCAAATACGAGCACCGGAAGAATCGTCACAATCCCAATTGCCGACATTTCACCCCACACGACCCCGGTAACCGATAAGAACAGTGTGACGGTCGTAGGCAGCGTGCTGGCATCCGCACTAGTCAGGAACAAGGCGAATACGAACTCGTTCCAAGAATTGATCAAACAGAAAATCGCAGTCGCGATCAGTCCCGGCATCGCTAGGGGCAAGATGATCTTTATGAACACTTTAAACCGGGATGCCCCGTCCACGAAGGCCGCCTCTTCCAGTGCGACCGGAATTTCTTCGAAGAAGCTGCGCATCATCCAGATCGTAAACGGAATATTAAAAAGCATATAACACACAATAAGTACGATATGAGTATCCAGAACCCCCAGAAGACTCGCCATAACGAATATCGGGATGACCGATGCCATCGGCGGCAGCATCCGAAGGCTGAGCACCCAGAACGCTCGGTTTTCCTTCTTCTTGAATTCGAATCTGGCAAAGCCGTAAGCTGCCAGACCGCCGATGAAGATCGAGAATACCGTCGTCAGCACAACTACAATAGAGCTATTCTTCAAATAATCGACCGCATTGCGGTTCTCAAATATCATTCTGTAATTTTCAAAGGTGGGCGAGAAAAACCAAACGCTCGGATCATACGTTAACGTCTTTGTCTTCAGGCTGATCATGATCATCCACAACAGCGGAAATACGCATACCGCACATACGATCAGCAGCGTAACCGCAGTGGAAAAGCCAATTTTTTTCGTTCCATACGGATTCATCCTCTGTTGTCCACTCCCCTTCTGTAGGCTTTGATCAGCAACCAGCTAATGACGGTAGTCAAAAGCAACAAAATCACGGAAACTGCTGCCGATCGTCCGACCCAGCCAGTCTGTGCAAAACCCAGACGGTATACATGTAAGCTTAGAAACTCCGTACTGCTGCCGGGGCCGCCTTGTGTCAGCGAATACGGAATATCAAATGTCTTCAAGGAATCGATAGCGCGAAAAACCACGGCAAGCAAAATCATCGGCTTGAGCAGCGGCATGGTCACACTTCGGAAAATTTGCCATTTGTTCGCCCCGTCGATCGCGGCCGCTTCATACGGATCTGTAGGCAATGATCGGATACCGGCATAAATAATTAAGGCTACAAAAGGCGTATTTTGCCAAACATCCACCAAGACGATCGACCAGAATGCATTCTCAGCTGACAGCCAGATGACTTTCCCGCCGAAAAATTGCAGGAAATAGTTAACGACTCCATATTCGGCATTAAGCATTAGCTTCCAAATCTGTCCCGTAATACTTGGCGTCATTGCGATCGGTACGATCAAACAAGCGAATGCAAGAAATTTCAATTTGAATTCGCGGTCAAGCAGCGTCGCCAGCCAGAAACCGAGCACCAGTTCGACGGCTGTAACGATGACCATGAATACTATGCTGATCCAAAACGAATGCCAGAATTCCGGATCGCCACCGGAGAAGAGCCGTATAAAATTGTCCAGCCCTACGAACTTGAACGATTCATATCCCAGTTCGTAATTCGTAACACTGAGCACATAGAGAAAGATCGTCGGGATCAGGGTCAGCAGGCCAAGAATCAGAATTGCCGGCACAATATAAATCAAATGCGGTCTCTGCTGAAAATAAGAACGCAGCACTCAGGTTCACCTTCTTTGTATGTTGATTGGACGAGACCACCGCTATATGTGCGGCGGTCCCGCATGAATGATACATGCTTATTTGCCTACAATATCTTCGACTTCCTTCTGCGCCTTCTCGGACGCTTGGTCCACTGTCATTTCCCCGGACATGGCCGAGCTTACGTAATAGCCGACGCGGTCAAGAATCTGACCGAGCTTCTCGTGCGGCGGAATCCAGGAGATGCCTTGCTCGACCAGCACATTGGCATCGTTCAACGCCTCAAGCTGGATCGGATACGAGCTGTCCTTTGCTACAAGCTCCTCATCCTTATAGATCGATGTCCGGACTGGAACTCCCCCGCCTGTCACATAATCCTTCGCTTTCTCCTTGCTGTTCATATATACAATAAAAGCCCATGCCGCTTCTTTGTTCTTCGACAGCGAGGAAATCGACATATTCCAGCCCGCTAACGCACTCGCCTTGCCAGCCGGCCCTTCCGGCGTTGGTGCGAAGCCGACTTTATCCGCGACTTGCGATCCGCTCGGATCGAGAATCCGGGTGGCCAGAGCGGTTGCGTCAAGCCACATCGCCGCCTTGCCTGTCGTGAATGCCGACAGCGCCTCTTCATGTGTGTAGGAAGCGACGTCTTTCGGCGCGTTCTTCAGCAAATCGACATAAAACTGCATCGCCTGCTTCGTCTTCGAATCGGTCATCGTTACATCACCGGTCTTCTGGTCAATAAAGCCGCCGCCAAAGTTGTACATGACGGTCATTAAGCCGGATGCGGCATGAATACCGCGCTGGGCGCGCATGGAGACGCCGTACAGCCCGTCTTCCTTGCCATTGAAAAATTTAGCCAGCCCCAGAAATTCATCCATCGTCTTCGGCGGCTGCTTACCGTACTTCTCGAACAGGTCTTTACGGTAAGCAATAAACCTTGTCTCGCCCGCAGTCGGGATGCCATAAGCCTTGCCGTCGTATTTGCTAATGCCGTTCCGGTATGCCGGAACGATGTCCTCATAGTCGAACCATGCAGGCGTCAGCGCAGAATTTGCGATATAATCGTCGAGCGGTTCGACGACTTTCTTCGCGCCGTATTCACTCATCCAGAAACCGTCAACCATCAGTACGTCGTATGTTCCCGTCTTCCCGGTAAAATCGAGGAGTTGCTTGTTTTTCAGATACGTCTCCTCCATCACTTCCCACCGAACTTTAATGCCCGTTAACGCTTCGAAGTCTTTTGTCATCTTCTGAAACGATTCGGTAGACGGATGGCTCGCGAAGGCCAGGTTGATTTCCGCTCCGTTGTAACGCTCTTTCATCGCCTTGCCCCATGCCTCCAACGTAGCCGTCGAGGCGGCATCGACCGGAGGCTTGTCTCCTCCTTGAGATCCTTCCCCATTACCGCCCGTCTTCGTGGCATTGCCATTTCCACTGGAGCAGGCCGCAAGCGATAGGACCAGCAACAGGAGAACAAATAACCGAACTGCATTTCTTACCATTTCAGACACTCCTTTTTAGTCTGTTTGTAACTACCAGCTATGGAATACAACAAACATTTGATTCGTTCCACAGTGCTCATTTTAGATTGTAAAAGCGTTTTCAACCATGGCGTGTATCGTCTTCTCTTGTCCTGTAAAAACTGAATTCGCATTTTATTATTTCCTGAAACCCGATAGCCTCAGTTATGTTAAAATAGCCCCATAAAGTGGAGCCTATGATTCGATGCATATTCCAAATACTTTGCGGGGACCCCAAAACATATAAATGCGAATACAGAATTGCTTACGCTTCGCTGAAAATTTATAAATTCTATAATCTTAAAAACGCGGGCCGTCTCTTATTGGGCGGCTCGCGTCTCTTTTCATCAACTCACCTCTTTCTTGCATCAGTTACTGCAGCAAATCCCGCCCCGGTTCAACAGGCTCAGGAGCTACCTGCTTTTCTCACGAAATTCAAGTGGCGATATGCCAAAAGACTTCTTGAATACTTTGGAGAAGTAGGGGTAATCCTGAAACCCACATCGTTCGGCGACTACATTAATTTTGGCCGCTTCATCTTCCTTCAGCAGCCTTCTAGCCTGCTCCAGCCGGAACTCGCCAATATATTGGGTGATCGGCTTACGCATCACTTCCCGGAATATTTTGCTCAAATATGCGGTGGATACGCCAGCTCTATTAGCAAGTACCGACAGTCCCAGCCCTGTATCATGATAATGCTGCTCGATGTATTGCAGCACATCGTCTACAATCCGTTTATTGCGCGGGGCCCGATTCTTCGCTACCATCGCCATTTGTACGAGCAGGTACTCCCGCCATTTGGCAAGCAGTTCCTCTGTGGACATCGAGCTTTGGTTCATCGCCGACGATTCGTCCGGCGCCGCCAACTTGACATTCAGAAACAGCTCCGAACGAAACAGCAATTGGAGATGCCCCATCATCTGCTTGATTTGGATCAAAGGAAAATCACGCTCTTTGCAATAGACCCTCCACTTGTCCAGCTGCAGGTCCAGTTCCGTCCCTTTCTCGGAAATAACGGCTTTGACAAGCGATGTGGCGATATCCTTCATTATGTTAATACCCTCTATATCCATCTGGGACGTCCACTTGGCAGGGTCCTTCAACAACACTTTCGAGATGACCTCGTTCAGATTGTCCTGCGTAACCGGTTTTAGCAAATAGTCCGACACTTGATGACGCAGTGCTTGCTGGACATATTCAAATTCCGCAAATCCGGTCAAAATAACCCATTCAATGTCCGGATAAGAGTCTCGCAACGCTCCAATCAACTCCAGTCCGTTCATGACTGGCATCTGAATATCCGTTATGATCAGATCGGGCTTCTGTTCTATCACTCTCTGCATCGCTTCTTCGCCATTGCGAGCCTCATCAACCGATGTGCCGGTTTGGTACAATGTCTCGAGCAGTTTCAAAATGCCTTTACGAATAACAACCTCATCATCCACGACTAATATCCGCATTCGCATCTCCCTCCTTCGGCAGCGTAATCCGAACGGCGACGCCTCCTGCCATCGATTCCCCAACAAGCAGACCGTAACCATCTCCGTACCGAAGCCGTATCCGGTGATGTACGTTTAACAACCCGATCCCCCGCCTGGAACCGGCAGCAGACTGCGCCATTGAGTCCAGATCGTCCGTCAGCAGCTTGTTCAAATTATCGATATCCGCTTCCGGCATCCCTTGTCCGTTATCTTCAATATAGATTGCGTAAGCGTCACCGCCGCAATCCTCCGCATAAATTTTCAAATAATAATCCCGCTCGCCTGTAAACGCATACAGAAATGCATTTTCCACAATAGGCTGAAGCGTCAGCTTTACAATCGGGTAATGATAGAACGGCTCGAGCCCGTCCAAACCGAGTTCGATGTCCGGATACCGCTCCTGCTGGATTTGCAAATAGGTCTCGACATGCGATAACTCGATTCGTAACGTGACTTCCGTCCGCTGATTATCAACAGGGTAACGGAAGAAATCGGCCAACGCCTTGCTCATCCGGCTGATACTCGGCACTTCATTCAGTATGGCCTGGCAGTTGATCACTTCAAGTGTATTATACAAGAAATGAGGATTGATCTGATTTTGCATGGCGAGCAGTGTCGCGTCCTTCTGCTTCATCTCGGCTTGGAACTTCTCTGTCTGCACGGTGTATACCTTGTCGATCATTTCGGACAAATTAACCAGCATCTTGTTGAAATTACGACCAAGCAAGCCGATTTCGTCTGTATATTTTCCGGTAAACCGAACCTCAAGGTCGCCCAATTCGACACGTTTCATCAATCGGACCAGCTTGCGCATCGGCCGGACCAGCGTGTAGGACAGCACGAACGAGATGATCAGCGTTATAAACAAGATCAGAACAATTACGTAGGGCTGGACACTTTGAATTTTGCGCACTTCGTTCTTAATGGATGCTGTGCTAATATACGCCTGAACACGAAATCCGCTGTAACTGAGCTGAGAATTCGTCTCCAAATAATGCGAACGTTCCGCTTCAGGAACCTCCGGGAATGACGTGTAGACTGCTCGTCCGGCAGAATCCTTCAACTCAATGGACAGAGTTTCGGTAGCCAAAAGTCGGAACGCGTCGCTGAACATCTTACCATTCAAGCGAACGACCAGCATTCCGTTTCGGCCGCCCACTTCATATTTGCCCAATGTCAAATAAATCGTGTGCAGCGAGCGGTCCTGATAAAACATCAGTTGATCTGTCGGCTCTGACCACAACGTTGTTTGTTTGCTGATAAATTTCTGATACCAGCTCTGCTGGCGGTAATCGATCCCCGTGACCGGATCAAGCCCAGAATCGTACAATAGCGTCTCTTCGTCCCCAGCGGACTCATCTCGAATGATAAAGAAAGCCGAATCGAGTTCACTTGAATACTGTAGACGGAACGCCGCAAGTGCCGCTTTCGCTTTTTCTTTGTCATTGGTCTCAAGCAATTCCGCACCCATATCCGTATAGTAAAAAAAGTAAAATACATTATTGACGATCCGGTTCAACTGGTTGTCCAGATTGAGCCCCGCCTGATTGATCGAGCGCTGCACCCGGTCTGTCTCACTCGCCGTCAAAATCCGTTGCGTATATTGCTGATAAACCACAGCGAGAAAAAATAGTCCCGTAAATGAAACGATACAAATCGAAACAAAAATTTTGACGAACAGCTTCCGGTTCATCAGCCATGTCATGATATATTTGCCCATATTCGCGAGTAAACAACTCCTTCCCGGTCAATCTCCGTTTCAGTATAGCATTCGACGCAACTCTGGAGCGCTTGTTTTTGTTCCCAGTATTTACACCAATTGTCTACGGAAAAAGCACCAACTACAGGGAAGGCAGAACTTACAATCTTGCAAATTGAAGATTATCAGAGAAAGACGAAAACGCGAATCACCCAATCGGGCGATTCGCGTTTCCTTTAATCAACTCACGTATTATTGGATTGGGCGTTAACTGCAATAATCTAATTCTGATTAATTTCAATTGCGTCTCCAGCTGCACCTGAAGCGCAGCCGTTGTTTTTCATCCTCTGACAATGGATCTATTTCTGGCGGCCACATGGAGCTGTTGACGGAGGAACTCAAGGAAACCTATTTTAGAACGGTAATTGAAGAAGTCCCCCTTGATCGCTGAAAGCGCCATCTAAGGGGGACTTACTTTATTAGATCGATGTGGATTTATATTGAACCGCCAAACACTGCTTCGCGATGTAAAAAATCTGACCCATGTGCTCCGAATAATGCGTGGCGCATTGATGCAGTATGTCGAGGTTGCTGCGTTCTTTTCCGCGTACCGATTGAACCTGTTCAAAGTCCTCGCCAGGCATGGATTTTACCGTATCGATCAGGAACTGAAACCGATTCTTCACGATCTGAATCAGATCGTCCCGGCTGACAAAAACCTGTGCCAACTCTTCCTCCCGGTTCCGCGTAACATCTTGATGCAGAATCCCCTTCATGACCCGCTCTTGGATGTTGCCTTCGATGTGCCTGATCAACGTCGATATACTCAGACTGGAATGGTTGGGCCGCCAATTGACTTGCTCATCGTTTAACTGCACTACCACTTTTAAGGTACGGCTGCGGATGTTTTCAAATTTTTCCTCCAGCCACTTCCGGTTGAACTCATGATCCATATCGCAACACTCCTTTTTGGGTATGATAAACGATTTGATGTCACGCCTTCATCGCTTTCCAGATGTATTTATGTTCACGAACCCCAAGCTGTCCGTCGATCTGATTCTCTCGTATCTTGGCGTCCAGCTCTCCCTTCATCTCCGGCAAGGTGAAATCGGGATTCCCTGGCGTATCCGACAGATTTAATGCAAATTCGTGGGCATTCGGGAAGTAAGTAATCGCTTCATTATACTCCTCAATCTCGACATTCATGTAGCCATTCTCCGACAATCGCCTTCGAACGTCAGTCACATCCGTATGGATCCCGATGATGGTGCCGCCTGAAGCTAATATCCTGGGATGTTCCAGGATCGAGGTGGGCCCTCTGCGGTCATAGATGAGGTCAAACTGACCATCTTGAAAGGGCATCTCGGTCTTCGTTGTGGCATACACAAATTCCACATTCCGGGTTCCGCTGCTCTCGAGTAAGGATTGGGAGATTCGGATCATCTCCGCGGAGTTGTCAAATCCAATGATGTTCTCAGCATGCCTGGACATCCGGAGCGTGAACTCGCCATGCCCGCAGCCTGCATCCAGCACCGAATGAAACTGCGGCAGCATCTCCACTAACCGCTCCTCAAACACCTCTTCCGCCGATCTCCCGACTACGGTACACACCGCTCTTCCTTTGTAGCCGCCATTCCTGCGTGCGACCATGTCATACCAAGCGATTCCCATACGTTTCCTCCTCCGTGATAGGCTGCATTGCATTCACCATCCAAGATAGCAGAAACCTGTTGTAATATGATCTGGTACAAGCCGATAGGTACTGAAATCAACCGGTATATCTAATGAATTAAAATATTACCATTTTGTTCCGTAATGTCAACGGTTACATTCAAAAAAATTCCATCAAAATCATACCTTTATCTTTCAAAGTCCCCGATAGCATTCAGAAAAAACAATTGCTTTTGTCATAATTTGTCGTCTACAATGATGGGATATAAATCCAATACATAACTACATACAGGGGGATTCAAATGTTTCTAAGAAGGTGGAGTCGATTATTATCTTTAACTCTTATTCTATCGTTGTGCATGACAACCATGGCAAGCGCGGCGGAATCCAGTCCATCCAAATATGCCTGGGCCAATGAATCCGTTGATTTCCTGAGATCCCATGGGGTCTTTAAGAACATGGAGAATCGAACAAATACCTTAGGCAAGATGGTGACCAAATCTGATCTTACCCTCATGGTTCATCGGTTGTTTACCGATTTACGGGTCGAAAGCGATAAGAACATCAAAATACCCGGCGTACCTAGTGAGCATTCATCTTACCAGATATTCAAGGATGTTTACGGCAGCATACCGTCGGCGCCGAGCGGTTTAATTGCGGCCGCCGACAAAATCAATTATCATGACGAAACCTTCAAGTTTATACCGGAGAAAGTGCTAACACGCTGGGACTTGTTAATTACGCTGAATGCGCTGTTCGATGATATTGGATATTCCCTGGAGTTATCGGACGGTGAGTATATTGCGAGACTGCGGGATATCAAAGATCTTCCCAAAAGGTATTTCAATTCCTACAGCCAATATGAAAAATGGAAGTATGCCTATCAGCCGTTGGCACCCGAAATCGGATTGATGCAAGACAAAAAATGGGGGCCTTCCTTAGCCTCCGATCTGGATTACGTCAAAGCTTATGCACTGCTCGGCTTTGCCGAGGCGGGCATCATGAAACCCGACGCGAAAGGGTATTTTCGCCCGAACCAAAAGGTAACATTAGCCGAAACCGCAGTCGTCCTGCATCGTATTTACGACTATTATGATAGCAGCGACTATGTCCAGGAACCATCAGCAGATGATCTCATTCCGAATGGCACAAGAAACTTTATCTATGCGGGTTCCCCATCAGGGCACGGAGAAAGTCCGGTTTCTGACTTTGCTTTGGTGAATCCCGATTCCATACCGGAATTCTATTTGGCCGTGAAGGCTTCAGAGAAAATCGACTTGCAAATCAACGTGAACGGGGAGCCATCCTTTTATACTTACGAACAATTGAGCAACCCTAAGCAGCCTGTTCGAATAGCCATGAATGGCGCATCCTATGCGGAGTTCATTCCCATTATACGAAGTAAGGGCCAAAAAGCCACCGATGACAATAATAACATTGAAGTTATGTATTATTACGCTGATACATTCCAGGACTTCACCAAATTATTAGGGTATGAAACCAATTTCTAGTTAGACTAACAAAGGGAGTGCACAACTGTTACAAGCAGTAGGCACTCCCTTTTATCGTGGCATAAGACATATCAAGTTCTTAGAGTGCCCTCCAACCCGCTTTGCAGATCCTCAAATACCGGTCTTTGAACAGAGCTAATCTCCTCTAATTCAATCTCATGCAATGCCTTGAATTCCAACTGCAACGACTCGTTGTTCACATCGTGATGAATAAGTACCCTGTCTTGTTCCTCTGTCTCCCCTTCCAAATCCACCATGGCATTAAAAATAAACATCACAAACACGACTTCATTTCCGTCCGGATATCGATACTGCATTCTGGGTCCGCTATAGACCGCATAAAGTTCACTATCGCGGACGACCAGCCCCGTTTCTTCGAGCACTTCTCGTCTCATCGTCTCTTCCACGGATTCGCCGGCCTCCATACCGCCACCGGGAAGCCCCCAGTTGCCATAGTCTGAGCGTCGCTGGAGCAATATTCGCCCTTGATGATCCCGGATGATGGCGCCGCCAGTCACTATGATTTTCATATCAGCATAATCCTCTCCACATACGTATAGACTGAGGGTTTACAGCATAAGCTTCGCTACGGATTCACCCTCCGACCACGGCATGACGCCGATTTCCTCAAAACCCGCTTTGACGTAAAGCTGACTGGCCCGTTCGTTCTTCGGATCAAAACTTATCATAAGGACATCCGTCCGGTCAGGTTTGTTTCGGATTTCTTCAACTATGTATCGCAAAGCCGCTTTACCGTAACCTTTCCCTTGAAAATTCCCGTCGATCATCAAACGGTAAATCCAGTAGTTGCCGTCATCGGAGTCCAAGCCATACAACGCGAATCCGACCATCGTCTGCTCATCATAAATGGCCATCGCTTCAAAATGTTCAAGAAATTGAAACTGGGCAATCGAATACAGATTGGAAGCAATAAATCCTTCTTGCTCCGGCTTGGCTTTCAGTTTAATGCATTCGGTCCAATTATCCTTATCAACTGGTTGCAGTCTAATCATCTTAAGCTCCTTCGATGGTTGTTGGTTTTATTCGTTGGTATAGATCATGCTCGTCAGTTCATCTCCTGGTAAGAACCCCAGCTTCGTATATAAAAGCTCAGCTCTATTCCCCGTAGTTACAAACAATCGTAGGACGTCATAATAGCGGTCTAATTTGCGTATGGCTTTTCGTAACATATACTCGGCCAATCCCTTCCCCCTATAGGCATGAGCAACAGCAATTTCATAAATTAACGGTAGGTCCTCCCAAAGGGATACGAAACATACACCCACGATTTCATTGGATTGTTGATCGACTATAGTTGAAGAAGCATCTAATAGAATATCAATTGAATTATTCTCAAAATAATAAAGTATATCCTGGGTAAAAGCCTCACCATCACGGTCATCGATACTATTACGATAGGCATCCATCATCAGTCGGGTTATTTGCACCAATTCACCTGGTTCTGGTTGTTCACACCTAAATTGATCGACAAGTAAGGGGCTGTGTGTATCCACTGCGGGTCGAATCATGCATTTTCTTGCTTGCTCGGGTTTAAAGCCTTCTGCCGCGAATGCTGCCATATGTTCAGGTAGAACGTTGTGCGCATGTATTCTAGTGATTCCAGCTATATTCTCCAAGATATATTTCTTCAAATAAGCTGCAATCGGTTGCGAAAAACCAAAGGGAGGAATAACAAACAGGGATCCCAGCGTATTCTCCGATATTGATATTCCTGCTATTCTTATACCGCCAGACATGATCCAGTAGCATTCGTCCGCATCCGCCATCATCTGCTGCACATGCTTCCAACTCGGTCTGAACCAAACATTCTTCCGATATGTTGCAAAATACCTGGAATATAGGACAGGCTCTGCTTTAACTAATGAATATACCGGATGGAAATGCTGCTGCGCCTCTCCCATTATCTATAGCTCCCTTCCTCGACTAAGACTTAACTTTCCATGACCAATCTTTTCAGTAAGTAATAATGCTGATGCCCCCTTGGGGCATCGTCGATACGTGCAATCTCTTGAAATCCATGTTTTTGATAGAAAAGCGGCGCTTGGAAGCTGAAAGTATTGAGTTTGATGAAGGTGCATTTCTTTTCTCTGGCTATCCTCTCGATTTCCTGTAATAATCTCGAGCCGTAGCCCCGCCCCCGGAACCGATCATCCACCCACAGAATATCGACCTCAATCCAATTCCAGCAAAACACGCTATTGATTCCGCCTACGATATCACCATTCTCATCTTTTATATGTAAGTTGATCTCCTCATAATTCTGCTGTAAATCTTCTGCGATATGCTGTGCATTAAATTTGATCAGGTTCGTCCCTACCGAATGCGCTTCTTCAGGACTGCTTTGATTGATGTTAATCTGTGACAATTGGTCACTCCCCTTTCTCTTTACTTGTAGGTTAAATTGAACATTCAGCTTCATAACTTCCTCATCGCCAAACCAGATTCCCGTTTCCACAAAACCTAGATTGCTATACAAAGTTTTCGCTATTTGGTTATCCTTATGCACGGTCAGGCGTATTTCTTTACATTGCGGAAATTGGCCTTGGATCCATGTAATCATCTGGAGTAAAGCTGCTCTGCCATATCCTTTGCCCTGTTCTCTTGCATCTATTAAAAAGCCGTTAATCCAATAACCATCGGCTGTATTCACTTCATAAGCATGCATGATAAATCCGACCATTCGGTTCCCGTCATATATCGCAAAAGGAATGTATTCTACTTGTTCACCATCCGGTTTGATGTAGATCTTGGCTAGAGATACAGCTACCGCTGGCACAAACCCCTGCTGTTGGTCCAAAACCTGCAGTGCCAATGCTTCTTCCCAGTTCTTTCGATTGACCGGCATTAACTCTATGTCCATGTCATTGTCCTCCCTAGCGAGATCCCGAGTGAATCCTAGATTTCTTTCATTTAAAAATCCAGTACAGTGATGTACTCCTTTATCATGGACACCGATTCTCCGCGCTTCACCCAGTATGAATAATACAAGCCGCTTTGACGATACTGGTATACCTTATTTTCCATATCGGTATGGATTGACGCAACTTAACCAAATAGTACCATATGGAAGTGAAATATTCCTGGAATTAAACGACTTTAGATAAACTCTTCCAATCCTTTCGATCGAATGGTATGAGCTTGTTGATGTTTGGAAGTGTTCACGCCGGTGTACCTCTCAACTATAATCCTCTATCACCGCTATCTTTTCGTCCCTAATTTTCATAAGATCCACACTACATTTCCCCTTCGTCAATTTGGGTTGTAACCATGATTTTGTAAAACTCCGCCCTTTGCTTTGCACACTTCTCATCAGCTTATCATTTAATATACTGGCTCTACTATAATAAAAGAGGTGAATCGAATGGGTCGTGTCACTGCTGTTCCTCAACCGGATTTAGTATTAATCAGCTGGTCAAGAAACCCTCTTGTTGCGGGCTCCGCGCGTAGAATCGTTGCTGCCCGTGTCATTGGCAATGCTTCTCCCTGCCGAGCTGATTTGACGCCGAATGCATTGCTAAGAACTGCATTAGCCTGCTTACTAGATAATGATGTAGGTTTCAAAATCGTATTCCGCCAAAGAACATCCAACATTAGCGGTTACCTGTTATTGCAGCGTAATGCATAACCTATGATGAAGAGCAGCGTTATCGCTGCTCTTTTTTGTCTCTGTTCTAGTCGTCATCTTATATACTCATCTAGTAAGTCGTTATTCTCTTTAATTCATCAAGATTTTCATTTAAAAATGCCTTGTGTTTATCCATCCCTCGTTTTGCACACCATGCCACCCCACAAAATGAATCATATAATGAATAAAAGGGCAGTGTTCGCTCAAGATCAATTAACGTTTTAATGCTGTTATAACCTTCTTCAAATATTTCTCTTGTTGCTGGATTCCTCTCCCAGATATATCGATTCACTTTCGTAAAATCAATTTCTGATGAACCTCCCCTGGAACTCTCAAAGTCAATAATACCTGTAATTTTATCATCTTGAACCAATAGGTTTCCCGGTCTAAAATCTAAATGAACAACACATGGAGAATCCGGTTCTGGAAGAGTTGAATACGCTTTATCAAAAAATGCGACGCATCTTTCATATAGCCCCGGTTCTAATATTCCCCTGCATACTGGTTTACAATTATCAAAATTCCTACGTATATAGGTCCGCCAATTATTTTCGGGTAAAACATGAAATCCGTCAGGGCTATCGTAACCGTACCCCGGCATGTTTACTGAATGCATTTGCGCTTGCAAACTTCCGATTTCATAGGCAAGTTTACCATGGATAACGCCTGTTATAGGTAGTCCGGGTATGGATTCTAACAACAATGCACCGGTGACTTCATCATCTCCTTCCCAATAATGATGAACTCTTGGGACAGGCAGCTTCCCAGCCAATCGTTGCAACATAGCAAATTCACGATATAATTTCACCTTATTGAATGGGATCTTTAAATAGACTTGTTGTTGATTCGACAGGGTTAACCGGTAGACTTCCGAGCTATAAGACTCCGGAACTCCATCAATATGAATCACATTCAATTTAAATCTTTTAATGAATTCTTGTATGTTATTTATGGTGGTTCCCTCTTTTCACATCATCCAATATTTCATATAACATCGATTTCAAGTAAACCTATCATAATAAGATTAATGAATTACGTACATCCCTAATTTTCTTTCCCCTTCTGATTTCCCATCTTTTTGCCAGATTAGATTGCCCAGGAAATATCTTTTCTCGAATAGCCTTTTGTAATGAAAAAAGCTTGCAGGTATTCCTTCCCCCTGCAAGCTTCCTCGTAAGAACCTCTATTTGCCTTTTTCATATCTAAACCATATCTCTATAATCTTTTGTCTCTATATTTATTTCAAAAGGGCAACACTTACGGCAACCTTCTCCAGCTGTGCTTTGCTTAAGGAATGATCCGGAGAGCTGATCGTCACGAAGCGGTCATTGATCTGAAATCCCAGCATGTCCGTATCATCCGGTGTATACCATTTCGCTTTAACCCCATTGGACAAAGTAACCGGTTTGCTGTCATATCCGTGAGCGTAGTCTCTTGGGGAAATGTATACCGTCATATGCTTGAAGACCATGTTGACGCCATCTCCCGAAGCACCCGTCTTTTGATACACATCGCCTTTTACCATCTGACTTGGAGCATACGGTGCTTGGAAACCATCAAATTTAGAGAATGCATTTTTGATTTCTTTTAATTGAGCATCGTTATATTTCACTGTAGTTAACTCGATCGTCTGACCGTTTCCAGGATTACTTCCGACCAGCACCTGATGATTCTTCGCATCGTATTGCACGGGTACATTCAGTACATCAGCAATCGCGCGAACCGGCAAGTACGTTGTGTTTTGATATGTGATCGGTGTCAATTTTTTGCCCGTGTTATATACGGTTCCATCCACTTTGATACCGATGCTGTGATTCAGGTAAGCCGAGATTTTCTCCAGGTTTGCCCCCGCATAGACGCCCGCGGCTCCCGTTAACGTCATTCCCAGCACAGCAACTGCCACGATTGATTTTTTTAATGATTTCATTTTATCCATTCCTCTCGTTGTCTCACCAACATCACTAAGTCGATGAGTAATATGATGAAGCTCGATATAAACCTATTTAAAATCCATCACATACGTCGCAATTAAAGCTTCTTTATCATCAATCGTAATTCCCAGTCTTTTTCCAGATGGGCTCCAAGTCAGAGGATAGACAGGATGGGCGGCAGGATGCACTGCAGAATAATAGGGCGCCATCCAGCTTACCTTCCCCGAAGAGGTATCAAATACGTACACTCCGTTCATCCCGCTCTCATTCTCCGAATACACATCGAAGGCTATTCTGGCGGAATCCGGCGACCAGGACAAGTACGAGATCAGATTGCCTTTTCCGATAAGTGAACCTTGCAAACTTCCGGCAGCGTCATAGATCAGCAGTTTGCTGCTCTCGTCCCCTCCTGTGTTGGTCGCTGTCGCAACGGCAATGTACTCGCTGTCCGGAGAAATCGCAAAGTTCCATACATTTTCAATGAGATGTATCGGCTTCGACTGTCCGGGTTCAACGACCTTCAGCACCTGGTTCACATCGGTATAATAGATCCGGCCCTTACTCGCTCCGAATTGGTTGTAAAATTCAACATCCTCATCCTCAATGGCTATGGTGGTATAAGTGCCGTCCGTGGAAATGAGTCGAATATCGCCTTTGCCGCTCATGGAGCCTGCTGCGAGAACATAGGTGTCGGAATCCAGCCATCCCCCAATCTCCATGTAATTGTCACCCTTAACCGGGATGCTCTTGCCAGTACTCAAATCCTTCAGAAAATTGTCAGCCGTGTACTTATCCCTCCATTTCTGAATAAAGCTATATTTACCGTCTGGCGAGATCTCTTCTTTGACAAGCTGTTCGCCTGGATGCGACTCTTCATGCTTCGTGAGCTCACGCCGCTCACCTGTACTTACGTTCACTGCTTCTGTGGTATAAGCATATTGCGGTTCTTCCGTTTCGGTCGCTTCCTTGATCAGTTTGGTTGTTAGCACCTTGACCTCATTCTCCGACAGCCATGCCTCAATGTTGGACGAGGCGATCCGGTGCGTCTGATTCACGATCACTTCCCGACTGTATTGCCCACTCGCCCCTTCTACAACCGTGAGTTTGCGCTCCCCCGATGCCGTCTCTCCAGCATTCGATACAGGAGGCTGACCAGTTGCACTGTTGCCTGGCTCCACGATCGTCAACCGATCCTGGGACTGGCAGGCCGCAAGGGCTGCAGCCACAGCAATAACAGACAGCAACTTGACCCCATGCTTCCCAAATCTATGTTTCATAACAGGTTTCCTCCTATGCATATCCCCAAGGAGCTTCGGCAGCTGCAACTAATGTGTCATAACATGCCGCCTCTTTCCCTGTTGAACTCAGTATAGAATGCGAATATCTCGATACGATATCGAGCTTGTAACGAACTTGTAAACAAATAGATAAGCTTGAAAAAAGAAAGCCCAGACCTTATTCCAAGTCTGAACTTTCTTCTGTCGAAATAACCTCTGTCGATTGTGGCCGATTCATCGGCAGGACAATCACAAACGTAGAACCGCCGGGACCCGATTCCGCAAGCTGAACGGAACCATGCTGTTTCTCCGCCAGATTGCGTACCAGAGATAACCCTAAGCCAGTTCCTCCGTGAACCCTGGAGCGGTCGCTGCTCACCGTATAAAACGGATCGAAGATCCGTTCTCTGGCATCGTCCGGGATTCCGATTCCGGTATCACTTACCTTGATGATCATCCGATCATGGCCATGCTCATCCTGCTTCACTTCGTTCGTGAGCATGACAGTTCCTCCGGGCCGATTGTATTTAATTCCGTTATCCAACAGATTCAGAACCATGTGCATCAGATTCTCCGGATCGGCCCATACCTTACCATCCGTTAGGGAGGGCTGAATCGCAATGTTAGTTTGCTCTGCCTTAGCTTCCAGTCGGGCTGCCGCCTCTTGCAGAATCGGCAGAAGTTCTACGTGCTCCGCATGGGTTTCGAATTCGTAAATATCCATGGACGATAACTGAAGCGCCTTCTCCACCAATCGATATAGACGCTGTGCTTCCTTGCTGATCTGTCCCCTGGCTTCCTCAAGCAGGGCTGGATCATCGCGATACATTTCAAGCAAATCCGCATAGGCCAATATGGAAGTCAGCGGCGTTTTCAATTCATGGCTGATATTCCCGATAAACTGCTTCTGCTGCTGTTCCAGCTCCTGCAGCCGTTCGATGGCATCCAGCAGCTTCAGCTTCTCCTCCGTGAGCTGGCTCACCGAGGAGGAAATTCGCCCGCTCATCTCATATATGCCTTGCGCCAGCTCACCGAGCTCATCATTTCGCTTAACCGTCGGCTCACTAAGATAGACTCCTTCGCCAATCTTCTGCGCAGCCTGGTTCAATCTGCTGATGACATGAACCTGCCGCCAGACGTATAGAAAACCGATTAAGAAGCCCGCGGCCAATACGGCAAGACCCGTCACGATAAACAGGTTCTGGATCCGATCATAGAAAGCATGCTGCTCAGCTAGCGATGCGTGGAATTGAATCGTTCCGATCGGTTTATCCATATTCCGAAGCGGAGCGAGATAGAGCAGCTGGTCCCCCTCGGTAATGTAGGCGGAACGCCCTTGCGCTGTGTGTGCAAGGGCGTCTTGTACATCCATTTTCGGCTGAAACGGAAGGGAAGTCCCTGTGAATGTACCATCCAGCTTATACAGGGTCACCGGCATGCCGCTCTGGGTTCCAAGATCAACCGCTAGCCGTTGACCGACATTTTCCATAAAATCATCCGGCTGGGTTTGAGGATTCGTCAAAAATTCCTGATGAACCCTGAGATTGGCCGCTTCGGCTTCATGGGCGAAGGATTGCTCCAGGCGCACCCGCTGATCCTCCCGTATCCCAGCAAGAACCAATGTGCTAAGAACAACAACAACGGCGATCAACAGCAAGGCGAGAAGAAGTGCGACTTTCCACTTTAAGCCGAAACGGACCTTTCTTTTGCTCATGATGGAATCTCCGTGCTTTTATATCCAATGCCATATACGGTCTGAATCACTTCGTGCTGGTTTCCCAGCTTCTTACGCAATCTCTGGACGTGAATATCGACCGTACGCGTGCCGCCGGCAAAATCCATATCCCATACTTGTTCAAGCAAGGCCTCGCGCGAATATACCCGTTCCGGATTCCGAGCCAGGAGAGCCATAAGGTCAAACTCCTTCGGTGTGAGCTCAAGAGGTTTGCCTTCAGCATGAATGGTGCGATTCAACAGGTTAATGGTAAGCCCGGATATTCTGATGACATGCTGTTCCGGGGCTTGCTGCCCAACTGTCTCAGGGGTGCGGCTTCTTCGGGACAATGCCTTTACCCTGGCGATGATCTCCCGCATGTCAAAGGGCTTTGTCATATAATCATCCGCACCAAGCTCAAGTCCTAGCACCTTATCCACAATATCGTCCTTCACCGTCAAGAGCAGAATGGCAGGACGCTGCCGATCCTCGAGCTTGCGACAAACATCGTACCCGCTAAGCTTCGGCATCATAACATCGAGCACCATCACGTCAGGATCAAACGATTCCACACGCTCCAGCGCTTCCTGCCCATCCCCTGCCGTCTCCACCGTATGTCCTTCTCTTCGCAGCGCATAAGCGACTGCGCTTGAGATACTAATCTCATCATCCACTACAAGTACCTTGGTCATTGCAGATACGACTCCTTTACTGGCCGATTACAACATTTACTAGTGCAATGATGGTACCGTATCCGGCATCATAATTCAACCTGGATGGGCTGCAGTACACTTGAACAGAAAAAGAGAACCCAAGGCTCTCTTTGATTTACCCGCTTATTTTTCAAAAATATACATGGCACCATTCCTGGGTTGTACAAATCCCTTTCCTCGGTAACCTCTTTTGGACAATTCCTGAGTCAGCACTTTCATGAATGCACCGTGACTAACCACTAATACGTTGCGATTATCGTAACGTTCTTCAATCCAATCGATGATATGCCCAGCTCGCTCCAGTGTCTCGCTTCTCCGTTCAGCTTGTGAGCCGTGAGACAAATACCAAGCCAAACGCCCCATCAGCAACCACATATGGTAATGAAGCTTTAGATTTCCCAAAGGATGAATCGATTGGACCTCAATCTCTCTTAACCGATTCGTTGCGATGATAGGGCCTGTATATATCGTTTCTGCCGTCTGAATGGCTCGGGATAAATCACTGGATATACATACGTTCCACTCCGAAAAACCATAGTCCAGGTCCGATTGTTCAATTTCAGCGTTATTGTAAGCTTCCACCCAAGCATTAAACTGATTGGACGTCATCCATTTTCTATCGAGTTCATGTATAACTTTAAAATGTCTTACCAATCCAATTTTCATAGGGCTCCTTAGGTCGTTTATTCTCGACTAACCGTGCCAAAAGAAATCTTCATATTCGGCGCGTAAGTTAACCACGAATCGCTATCAAACACCTGAAACAGCTTAAGTTCGGCGGCATATTGGGCTTGTGCTTCTTCCACTGATAAACCTCTCTGTACCAACTGCTCCACTACCTTAATCGAATCCTCGAGTTCCTGCCCAATGCCTTCTTCCTTCAAGGACTGAAAAAGCCGATCTTTCTCTGCAGCGTCCATATTCTGGTCCAAAAAATTCACTTTGTCACTGACTCGGCACTCCACATTCCGTAATCCCAGCTGACTTAGGAATATCGGCAGCTTCATGCCGATGTTTCCGTCTTTTCCGCTATCTTTGGCGCTCTCTTCGTACAATTTCTGTAATATGCCTAGAGGGACAACTTCAGAATGCTGGATTTCATCAAAGCCATAATTTGCCGTATTAGCAATCCAATGGGGCTCAAAACAAATGACTCGGCCACCGTACAGTACACTATCGATCATTTTTTGAAGAATCATCCGAGGGTTTGCCATATGTAATAAAAATGCATGGCAGATCGCAACGTCATACTGACGATGCACAAACATGTCCTCAATATCTCCTTGAATGAATTCAGCGGAATAGGGCAGCTTATCAAACACCTCTCTTGCTTCCTTGATCAAATCTTCACCTTTGTCTATCCCTGTATAGGTTGACCCTTCGGGTAATAGCGGGAGAAGCTTCAGTCCAAGATACCCATATCCACAACCATAATCCAGGATGTTAACGGGGGCATTCAATTTCCAGACGTTCTTCACTAGAAACTCCAGGTAGTCATCGTTGTAATATAACCATCTGGTATTTCTCAAATATTCGATTTTAGAATCCCAGTAATATTCGGACATCATCTTTACTTCCTTCCAGCATCAAGCCTTGCCTTATGGATCACTTCACGAATGAAATCAGCCTTGCCGTTGGTATAGGCCACGCGGTCATGTTTATATTGACTCTCAAGAACTTTTTTTAAGGTACAATACTGATCCCTTGTATCCGGATGGTTCATTAAATACTCCCTGAATAAAATTTGGTCGTTCCACTGTTGGCCTTGATACTTATAAATATGAAGATGATGCGTCCCCGCCCGCCATTGCCCTCTTCTAAAGAACAGTCGTTCCGGAAACTCCGGTTTAAACACATATTCATACCCGATCCTGGCCAGATTCTCTATATATTGTTCATTTACTAGAGTTAAACTCAAAACACCAGCCATCATATCAATGGTCGGTTTCGATCCTAAACCCATCACAGACGTGCTCCCGATATGTTCGATATGGAAATCAAGTCCCTTCAGTGCTGACTCAATTTTAGCTTTTTCCCGTTCGAACTCGTCTTTCCAGTCCGGATTGTACGGTGTTACAATAACTTCTTCCATGCGAATATTCCTTTCGATACATGATAAACCAATACGAAGTCCTTATATATTCCGTCTCAGCTTAATTTCAAACTCCGGCTTCGTGATATATTCCATATAGACGACCTCTCGATTAAAATCCAGATACGCCTGAAACCGCGTACGAATGGCCGGGGGCTGTAATGTATTGGAGTACTTCATCCTTAGCGATCCAACGACTATCCGTCGTTTCTTCCGAAATCCTCAGCTCTCCACCCGTAGGTTTACACACAAAATCCATCATCACCTTCGTTGGAACCTCAGCAACTCCGCTGTGTCCCGATTTTCACAAGACAAGGCCCCTTAGATATCGTTATAATTTACAGTGCTTCCGGATTCAAAATCCTTGTCGATGATATGTAGCAGATGCGCCCCGATTTCCTCTGTAGATAGCAGCTGTCCAGACTCATGCGCATGGGCGAAGGCTTTGGCCATTTCAAATTCCTGCTCATTTTTCCCTCTGGCCATTCTTTGCATATCCGTGTCCACCATTCCAGGATTGACCGCAATGATCTCCACCGGGTTCTGCCGATTCCTTTGCTCGGTCCCAACACTCTGCGTAAACATATTGATCCCGGCCTTCGCTGTGCAGTATACGCTCATCGTAGGTGCTGGATATGTTCCGGAGCCAGAAGAGATGTTGATGATTTTCTTTCGAATGGAGAGCCCCTCCGTTTTCTTGATGAAGCTGGACGTTAAGATCATCGGCGCAATCAGACTGATTTGCACATTCATATGAATATCTATCGCATCGCATAGTTCAATGGCCTTCAGTGGTTCAAGCATGGACGCATTATTGATAAGGCAGATCATATCCGCATGATCGGCATCAATCTCGTCAAACACTCTATCCACAAGCTCCTCCAGACCCAACGTATCGCTCAGATTATATACATGGTGACTGTATTTTGGATAGCTGCTCAATCTCTCGGACGTTCCTCTCGCGACCCCATGCACGACATGGCCCTTCTCTAGAAGCATATGGGCCAACTGCTCGCCGATTCCTCTCGAGGTTCCCGTGATTATGAAATGACATCCACTCAATGTTTTAACCTCCGTTATTCTAAAAAGATAGCTTCATAATATATTCTTCCACTTCTTCACCACGAGCATGGGCATAGCCCTTATCTTCCCCCCAGATGATGAAGCCGTTTTTTCCCAGGATCCGGATCGAGGCGATATGATCTTTAACTGCGCGTGCATACAATGGACGGGTTTTGATATCTCTGATAAATAACGAAAGGGCTCTCGTCGCTATGCCTTTCCCCCAATATTCGCGCCCTATCCAGTAGCTAACTTCGGGCTGACCCATATGTTCGAAGAATAAAATCTGCCCGGCTACTTGTCCCTCATATAAAACGGTTTTCTTGATGATGGTCTCATCGCCTAAGATTTTGGCCCAGTGCGCATCAAAAGCTGCCTTATCCGAAGGATCTTTCGCTGTAAAAGCCGCCATGTAGTTTGCCTCAGGGTCCCGTTGATGCTCGAAAAATATATCAAGATCCTCTTCGAATACATCTCGCAAAAGCACATCGCTCATCACTAGTCACCCCAGTCGCCTATTGTTTTCTTCCATCGTCTATACCTAATGGATTTCACATGAGACATCCGTTATCCTGCAACCATCGCACAATTTCCTAACTGCATTGTTATGCGAACCCAAAAGTGGCAGGAATAAATTTCTTGAAATTATGAAGAATAGGGTCCAGAAGATTTCTCCAAACTTGTGGTTTGATCACCAAGCCGAGGAAGCAGCCCAGCATTATGTCTCTATTTTTAAAAATTCGCAGATCGAACGAATCACGCGTTACGGTGCAGAGAAGAATGACAATCATGAGTTTGCCGAAGGTGCGATCATGACTGTGGATTTCCTGCTGGAAGGCCAACATTTTGTTGCCTTAAATGGCGGTCCGCATTTCAAATTCAACGAAGCCATTTCATTTATTGTTCATTGCGAGGCACAAGAAGAACTGGACTATTATTGGGAGAAGCTGTCTGAGGACGGTGACGAGAGAGCACAAGTATGCGGTTGGTTGAAAGACAAGTTTGGCGTATCGTGGCAAATCGTCCCGGCTAATTTAAGCGAAATGATAACCGACCCCGATCCGGCAAAATCGAAATCAAAAATCGATATGCAGACGTTGCAACAAGCATACGAGGGGTAAGGAAGGCTGCCTTTAGGGTAGCCTTTCATAACCGTTGAAAGCTCTCTATCAGATCGAGACGGGACATTAGTGATTACATCATAACTCCAGTTCATGCGTGACTAGTTCATCATCCGCATTTTCCTTAAAACCTAAATTCTTATAAAATTCAGCTGCCTTGGGATTGTCCGTTTTCAAGACGAGTTTAGTATAATGGCTGCTCGCCATATGAATTACCGCTTCAACCAACTTTCTCCCGGCTCCATGACGCCGAAATTCCTTTAACACATACAATCTGCGGATCCTGCCGATGCTTCCGTCAGAATGCGGATCACGATTTAACCCGCAAATGCCAATGACTCTATGACCAACTCGACATTCAAACAAGGCTTCAGCTTCATGCTGAAACGTATTGATACCCTCTTTATATTCATTCACTAGCCTATGGATATTCCTGAATCCTTCTTCCTTGCTTTCAGTCAGGAGCTCGGTGATGTCTACTGCACCCAGGTCGGAAACTTCGTGAACGATCATGTTGTTCATGGTATGTCATTATCCCCTGTTTCCCTGCAATTTTTATTATTTGTGTAGAGTCTAGTATTTAAAAAAAGTATTCAGAATGCCAATCGCTCGTAATTGATAATCCTTGTTATCTTCCGTATATATTTGTTCGACTCCCATATAAATGGCAGCATGTTTTATATGCCCTGACTTAAACCGGATGTCCTTCCCGGATTTACTACATTTATTCTCTATCCCTGTGTTTACGCACGTAATTCCATATTCCTTCGACAACCATCTGTTGTAATCGGCCTCATTGGGGCAGGTAACTGCTAAAATGATGAGAACCAGTACCAATATTGCAACCATTCTTCTGATTACTTTGTTCATAACCCTTATCGTTTCTGCCCAATATACAATAAATGAGATGAGACCCCCAAAATGCTTGGGTTCTCCGCTTCCTGGTAGATCAGGTTCATGACTTCTTGGAATTCCTCTTCCCCACGGGACCGCCAATAATCGAACTGCTCTGCCTTGAAGGAGCCTGCTATACTTGACGAACCTATCAATTTAATCGTCTCGAAGCCATGCGATTCCATGAACGGCTTAACGTCCTCCAAGTTATAATAATACGCACCGGTAAATCTTCCTTCATCGTTATGATTGAATATACCGGTCCTAACAAATTCCTTAATGCTGCTGATATTATCATTCGGTTTCCATTGTTCCGGAAATGATAATGATGTCATCAGATGCCGAATTCGAGTCATGAATGCCACAAATACATAACCGCCTGCTCGGGTAACACGATTCAATTCTCGGACAGCCGTAGACCGATCTGATTCTGTCTGTAAATGGTATAACGGTCCCATCATAAGTGCACCGTCAAACAACTCATCTTGAAATAGGCTAAGATCGTTGGCATTGGCACGGTGAAACCCCTTGAACTGGCCTGTTAACTTGAATTCTTCGGCTTTAGCAGCCGCTATCTCGACTAATCTTGGCGTAAGGTCTGTTAAGGTCACATCGTAACCGTTCTTCGCTAATTCCATCGAATACTTCCCAGGTCCCGCACCGTTATCCAGCACATGACCTTTCTCAGGCAGCATACTCAAGATATGATGCAAATTGACGATAAATTCAATGGGCTCCCTATCCAAGCGCCCCCATTCATCGAAGGCATTATAATAATCTATCACTTTGTTCAACTGATTCACCCCTTCACTTACCTGATTAACCCTTACTCGTCACTTCAATCCATCTAACGATGACTTCTTTTAATTGTTCTTTCTTCTCCTCCAGATCGTTTAAATTATAAATCTTCACGATTGCCCGATCATTAGAGGCCCATTCCAATAGAGTATCCTCAGGCATGGCTCCCTTGATGTCATGAGTTTGAACTTTTGGCCCACAATGAAAAATGATGCGAAAGAAGCCTTTCCCTTGTAAATTCAATGTGATTCGGTCTTCGCCCTGAACGCAGAAGCTGGGTGCATTCCATTTGATCTGCTCGGTTATCTGATCATCGACGCTTAATATGAAGCTTCTTACTTCCTCAATTTCAGCCTTTAATGGATGCTCAAGATGGTGAAGATACTCCACGACTTGTTCGTGACCTGTTAATTTTGCCATCCATAACTCCTCCTCATATACTAAGGCAATTGAAAGGAACTCATTTTACCCAGGTGGAATTCATACATAATTTCCTTGCCGTCAAGATCGGCTGATAGAAACCCGATTCCGAAGGCATATGCCATCTGATATCGGTGAATCCCGCTTCTTCCAATAGTCCACTTAATTCCGTTCTCAATAAAGCTCTATAGGATGTGCTGTTGACTTGAGTATTCCATGACCCATCAAGCTCTTGCATAATAAATTGGTTGGTTATATAGTGATTGCCAGCTTCAGCCCAATCCCAGACTTGAAAAACGATACGTTCTCCTTCATCCATAACTCGGGGCAACGTGGAGCGCTGTCGATTCTGCAAAATCTCGTCATAGTCCCTCATCGATATAATCAGTAGCCCCTTGTCTCTAAGCTTCTCATAGAAGTTCCGGCAAGCCACGCTTAATTCTTGGTCGTCCAGTAGGTGGGGAACAGCATTGTCAGCAGACAAAACGACATCGAATTGTCCAGGAACATCCTTATCCAGCGTCCTGAAATCCGCGACTCCAAAACGAACATGTACCCCAAACTTGTCAGCTTCCCTCTTCGCTCGCTCAACCGAATTAGGGCTAATATCTGTTGCCGTTACAGTAAAATCATGCTGCGCTAATCCCAAAGCCTGTGTTCCTATCCCACATGATGCATCCAGGAGATCGATCGGATCCTCATGGCCCTCTGTATATAACGAACGAATAAACTTATCGAAGAAAGCCCCCTGCCATTGAACGGTTTCATGCCAATTCTTAAATATCAGGTGATATGTTTCCGATAGCTCATTGTAAAAATACAAGCTTGTGTCCTTCAACCTTATCCCCTCCTATGAACAATGCATGTTTTTATACGAGTATTGTTAATAATGTGGAACCAAATCTTAAACCGTCTTTGGGAGCAAGCAAGAGTCCAAAAAATATGGGGACTAACGCCTTTTCAATAAATTTGCCCATTATGCTGATAATCTCCTTGGATTTCAGAATCCTTTATCAAGCTTCGTCTGACTTAAGGCCCCTTACAAATATGTTCCACACGGTAGATGAACTCCCCTGCAAGTTCCAATTGTGAACAGGCGAATTCCATATCCCCATGACCTGCAATGGCGTAATCCACGTTGCCAAGTGTAGACATTAATATGCGGGCGGACAGTGCAAATCCAAAGGCATCCCGGTCTGCCACAATGTCGGGACGGCTTATCATAAACCGGAATGTTGGCTCCTGCTCCCCTTTAAATAAAGCCAGATTTGCCACAAATGAAGCCAGATCCCAGTAACGAGGCATCAAGGATACATCTTCAAAATCCATCCAGAGCCAGCCCCTTGGGCTCGGCATTAAATTGCGGGCATGAGCATCGCCATGGCTGGGAGCTAACAGTTGGGATTCTGCGCGCATCTGTTGATCTATTTCATAAAATTTGTGGATTAATCGCTGTATCCGATCATCTGGATGATCGGATAATCGCGTAACCGATTGATAGATCCTGTCCCACACACCCAGAATAGGGAGTTCTCCGGTATATTGCTCCATGGCAAGGGTTAATGTATTCACTATGTTGACCGCTTCACTCGGTGAAGGGAATGGGAGTGCTGTTTGAGGAATGTACTCCCAGAACGTCATCCAGTGCCCATCCAGCGCAAATGGTCCTTCTTGCGAGAAATGCACAGGCAGCAGCACTGGAACTCCCTCCTCGTGAAGATGAGAAGCTACGCGCAGCTCTTGTTCAAGTTTCTTGCCTATTTGGGGATCTTGTTCGGGGGTAAACGCAGCAACCCGGGCAACGATCGGATGAGGGGCCAAGTGAATGATGATATTTCCTCCGCAGCTTAAGATCTTTGGCATAACTTCAGTCAGGCCGAAATTCGCTGCAGCAGTTTGCAAGTGGGAACAAAGACTGTCCATGGCTGACAAGGCAGCACCTCCTTTAAACGGTAATAGCATCATCTTAAAGTTCTCATCGTCTACTTCATTCTAATACGTCTACGACAATGATTATTGGGGTAACAACCTTTTTCAATCCGTTCAACACCTTCAGGATTCTATTTCACTCTGCCAGTGAGTTCCAGAGCTCCTCATACTGAAAGCAAAACCCGGCCTAAGATATTTCCTATCTAAGTCGGGTCATGTGGTGTTTGAGTATTTTTTTCTAATGAGATTAAATCGTAACTCCCTCTTCCCGATACGGATTCAACAACGCCTCTCTCATCGCTTCATCCGTTTCAATCAAGGCACTGATCTGAATCGGGGTTTGTTCGACGAGCTTACCGTCCTTATATGTACAGCGATGATCATAGCAATTGGGATCATGCAAGATAAGTTCGAGCGAACCCGGTATATTGGCTGCAATTCCAACATTCGCATCGTCCGTTATCCATTTAACGGGTTTCCAATCCAATATGCCTTCAGCTGTCGTGATTGGAGTATGGTAGATGTAATCCTCAGGCACCTCTGCTAGATATAAATACATACCACCCGTAATAGAACCGTTGACGGACCAAGTCACTACGCCTTTAAAGGTTAGACTATAGTCTTGTAGATGTGTCTCTTCTTCCAGTTCACGTAACATCGAGTCTCGTGGGGTTTCGTTCGCCTCCAGCTTGCCTCCCACGCCATTCCAGCACCCCATCCAGGGCGGGGATTTACGATTCAACAATAAAACCTCATCACCGCGCCGAACAAAACAAATATTGTATTTAATCATTTGAAATGGATCCCCCTTCTGCATCGGTTGCTCTTATGTTAAGCTTCTGGTCTAATCTTCGATTGGCTTCTGTGCATCTTTATGTCAGTTTACTTTGACAAAACTCCATTTCTTGTTCGAGTAAGTTAACCAAACCTGGTACTCAGTGATTTCATCTCTAAATTCATATACCTTATCCAAATCCAAGTAATGCCCTACGGCAGTAACAGGTACGCTTATACTCGCTTTGCTTTTAACGATTTTCGAGAAATCGATGAATAAGCCTTCCTTAGTCGATTCCAGAAGCATGGCGGCTATGTCATCTGGAAGGTCTTCCATTTTCCGACGTGTTAATCTATGTAATTTGGACACGATGACCCTAGACAACAGAGTCTTATAATCCTCAAGGTCAGATACATACAGCTTATTGAACCATCCATCATCATGCGCGTAGTAAGCAAACCTAGCTTTCGGTATTTCATGTAAGGGCTCGGCAAAATGAGCGAAGGTTAATAATTCCGCAATTTGGAGTTTGGTTAATTTGACCAGATCTTCTTCCCTATCAAAATCAACCCAGCAAAAATCTCCATAATCGTATACGCTATCTTCCACTAATCGATCAAGTTCTTGAGATGTCACATAATCTAATCTGGAATGGATACTCCACTGGGCATCTTCGAACTTGTGTTTAAGGAGAATCAAATTCTCCGGTCGGTTACTTACACATGACATAAATTTATAAAATTCAATGCCATAGGAATAAAAGTACAGGTTATGTTGTTCCTTCCCATTCACATAGATCAAATCTCTAAGATTTTGTTTAGACATGATGACCTCTCTCTAATGCTATCAATGTATAGTCTCTCCAAGCAACTACTCCCTCGAGTACAAGAGCGCACCACCAGACCCAAGAATAACGAAATGTTGACCAGACGGGGAAAAACCGCATTTTATTTTCCCATCCAGCCGGTTCAAATCGATTATCGCGGCATGTTTGAGATATTCATAGTTAGGGACAAACACCCGATCCAAGACTACGGAAGCCCTTGGCCACCAGGGGTAAATGACTTCCAGCATCCAGCCATCGTTCGTAATATGAATCCCGTCTCCAGACTCAAATCCAAAAATAGAAATGTCCTGTCCGTCCTGCGGAATACGAAAACTCAAGTAGTTATCGCTAATATGATCATCCGTTACATTAGGATCCTGGTCTCTGTGCAGTCGGTTCCCGGACCTGGCCTGTGTAATGCTGTAACCGGAGCTGCTGATCAGAACAAGGTTCTCATCGGCATCCCATCCGCACGCAATGCACCCCGCAGCTGGTATGATAACCTCGTGACGCCAAGGATGGGGTGGTTTCGTAGGTTCTTTGGCTTGTGCCTGGTGCAGCAAATCGATCTCAAACTTCGTTCTGATTTCTTTTTTTGAATGTTTAAAAGGGGTCATATCATACTCCCACATTGATCTGAATTAAGGCGAATACGCTCATTCCTTCTCTGCTGGTTAGCAAGACTATCCTCGCTAATTAAAAACAATATCACGGTTTAGGATGATGATTCATCTCCTGTAGTCTTATGTTAAGCTCATCCAGTGATCGCTGCATGTGCTCCATCCTTCTCAGAGCAGAATACTGATTGCTAATAATCCCGGCCAAGCCGACTATCATAACGATAATAATCAAACCGATCATGTAGAATGCATCCTTTCCGTTCTTAGATTGATCTCTAATAATATTTGTTATCGGGTAACATCGATGGTACGTCCCCGGTTTATCTAATAAAGAAAATAAAAAATCATCCCGATCGCATTGTCTTGCTATGCGAAGGCGGATCATCACTACCCAACTCCTTGCGATGAAGAATAGGATCCATATTACTTTGATCGATGTTCAATGTTCCATCAGCTTGTTTTGCCTCATGATTAAATACCAAATACCCTCCAATGATTTCATTGCCTGACTCCAGTATATATCCCACAATCTGATTGTAAGTCATTGTTTTTTCTTGCAGAATATACCCTGTTTCGATAACCTCTTTATCCAAAAATGGTTTCAGGTCCACATGACCCAATTCTTTAATATCTTTCACATGCGACTTAAAGGATTGTAAAGTATGAGCAGCGTATTTTGTTTCGGACGCAAATCTATCAATGCTCCATCCGTAATCCTCCAAGTAATTAATATGCTGTTCTTTATGGATTTCTATGACGACCCCATCATCCTCTTTATTACAACCAACAAGGATAACTAACATTAGAATGAAAAATAATTTTAATTTCAATTCTCCAGTCCTTTCTTGCATCCGGATTATATATCCGAATGAGAAGCCTTTAATTCCTTCTACACAAAACGGCTACGAGTATCCCATATGTTCGGGTCCAATTTTACCGCTGGCGTAAAAGTTGTCGTCAATGCGTACCGCCCACCGGATTCCGCAGATTGATAGGCACCGAACAGAATCTCGTGCACATGTAGCTGCTGTTTCGCAGACTGGACGGGCTGTTCACCCGTACGAAGGCAGCGAACAAAATGGGCAATAACACTCTCATCACGTTGTTCCGCAATTTGACGATACGGCACATAACAGCTCTCATTCCCCCGCCAATTGACTGGCTCCGCATCTGGAACAGCGTCTCCCAACGTGTGAACAACCAAAGGATATCCACCGTCATTCATAGCTATAGTGCCTTTTCGTCCGTAGATCAGCGTATTATTCTGCTTGAAGGACATTCCCCATAACGAGCGAATAACGGCATGCTGCCCACCTGCAAATTGAAGGATGAGGGTGGCATTATCATCCACATCGCTGTTCACCTTCTTACCATCGCCAACGATGCGATTGGGAATTAGCGTGTTGACTTCAGCCATCACACTTGTAGCGGGGCCTAACAAACCGATCAGGCGGCTAACAGGATAAGCCAGGCAATCCAGTACCGCACCTCCATGCGCTACGGATTTATCATAATACCAGTTATCGCGCCATGGGCCGGGAAGGGAGAGTTGTGCTTCCGCGCCTGTGATTTTTCCAATGTAACGCTCATCAATAAAATCGGCAGCAGCTAGAAAGACGGGGTTCAAGTCAAAAGGCAGGCTCATGAAAATCAGCCCCTTCCCCTCTGCGAGCGTAACCATACGCTTACAGTCTTCAAATGTGCTCGCCATCGGTTTCTCGTTCAGAACAGGCAATCCCTGTTCCAGCGCAGCCAGCACGGGCTCAGCATGCATGGAATGAGGAGTCGTAACCACTACACCATCCAAATCTTCTCGTTCCAGCATGAGTCGATAATCATCATACCACCCAGGAATTCCATATGCCGCTGCCTTCTTCTTCGCATTCTCCAAAAGTCTGGAGTATGTTGCTACAATCTGCACACCTTCAAGCATTGCCGCCTGTTCAAAATAACGATTGCTGACATGACCGCTACCGATCATGCCAAGCTTAATCTTTTTCATGGAAATATAACCCCAAACACTCGTAAAATGTTTCATTAAACATGGTCTGATCTTCACTATAATTCTCTGTATATTTGTTCAGCATCCGAACCCCTACCGCATTGAATTCAGGAATAACTACGCAATGACACCCGGCGGCTCCGGAAGCATAAAACCATTTTTCTTGAAAATACCATCCAAAAATCCGGTGCTGATCTTGAGTTTCAGCTCTTAATTGGTTAATCAAACGAAATACTTCATTAGATAGGAGTTGTTGGTCATGAACGGCTCCCTGAAGTAGATGCAGGTATCCCCACATCGCCAAATCTTTGGCGCTCGCGTACAAATTCCGGTCGTGGCCTTCATCGGACTCTATTCGAATGGATGCATACCCATCCGCAGCCTGAAAATCACATACTAAATTGGAGTATGGAACAGACACCCACTCCGAATGGTTCAGCTCCAGTGGTTTAAATACGCGTTCTGTTATTAATTGAGAGATCGTCTTGCCTGTTATCGTTTTTATTAGTTTTCCCGCGACTTCCTCGCGTTCGATTCGCTGGGGACCAAAGTATTTGGCATTGGTTTTGGTTGCTAAATCGCGGATGGTCACTCCTTTTAAATCGCTGGTTGGCATATCTTTCACAATATCAGAGACAACCGTATCGATGGAGATGTTCCCTTCTGTAACCGCAATGGCCGTTGCCATGCCAACGTATGACTTTCTGATTGAATATAGATTAAACATTGAATCCCGGGTTACCGGCAATGCACCACTCTTAAAATGATGCTGTCCAGAATACCATTCCCTTATGGCATGACCATCTTGAATGATGAACAAAGCGGAGGCAGAAGCACCATACTTTTCCTGAGAGGCTTGAGTATATGAAACTAGTTGCTGGAACGGATCGCTCATAAAAAGTCCCTTCTAACGACATAACCCGTCCTTTAGATCTTGCTCTTCTTAGGTCGGGTCAAACGTCGTCTTATTATTTTATTTCGTAGCATAAATCGATAGCCACTGAGGAAGCGCTGCAAGCGGGTTCAGTTGCCAGTTGCGGAAATCTTCCAACTCTTGATCTGACAAACGGCTAGCCTCGTCTTTGGATTCATCCACCCAGAATCTGCCGTCCACTGCGAACATTTCTTCCATATGTTTTACGTTCAAACCGGATGACATCATGGCGTTCAATATATCTTGAATACGCCACTTATACGTCGGTATTTCTCCAAAAGGTCCCGTAGAATCATATGGATTCACCACTTGGATCTTCTCTGTAGAGCTGGTTCCAAATGGACGCATAAACGGATGAATGTCAAACATCATGTACGTCCCTTCTAGTTTAAGAATTCGATGGATCTGGGTATACATCGAATTCAAATCATGAATCCATACATGGACCCCATTCGAGGTGTAGACGAAATCATATTCATCACTCTTGATGCAGCTCAGCTTCATGGTATCGTCACAGATGAACTCAATATTCCATCCGTATTTCTCTGCTATAACCGAACTATTCTCCAGCTGTCGTTCCGAAATGTCACACGAAGTAACCTTAGCCCCCATGAGATGAAAAGCAAACACAGCATGACTGTCTCCGCTTGAAGGAACACATATCCTTTTGCCCCCCAGGTCTGGGAAAGCCTTCATGATCATGGAGAACGCTGTAGGATGAAATGCGGATTCCGGTTGTTTAATGATGTTGGCTATGACCTCTTCGGTCCGATATCCTACATACCACGAGTCTGACCATTCATCCCAAGATCTTTTAATGATATCCTCTTGTTCTTTCATCTTGCAACCTCCTTGCCTGCCAAACACAAGCGTTCATAATTAAACGTATATCGGCTATTATGCTACAACCAAGCCTGACAGGATATGGAGAATTTATATGTAATTGAACTCTACCGACGAATTTAGGAAACGAGTAAACTAATGAATGCAAGATAGATGTCACTACAAGGCTCCGATCGCCAACAGCCTGCTCTGAATCACTCTATTTTGCTCTCGTTTCCCGTCCATTTATGCAGCACAAGCGCTGCACTGAAGATGATGAAAATGGCTAGAATCCTTCCATATGCTAAGGCTGCCGCTCGCGTTCCATCGCCTCAAGCGCCTCGAGTTTTTGCCTATACTGACGTATTAGATCTGGATCGGGCCCATCACGGTGCTTTTCGATGAACGCCTGAAGTGCCAAGCGGTATTCTGAAATGAATGTCGGATTGGTGGGGCTTGTTGCAAGCTGGGCTTCGGCTTTTGCAACTGGTTTCAGGTCTTTATTGAGTACCCATTTCTTCCCATAATCTGACTTGTCGCTCATGATGAGGATATTACCCTCGAAACCTGGAACATATTTGGCAACGAAAACTTCACCCTTGGGCGGAATAAGAATGACATTGCGCAGTGGATAGATGCTGGCAGACATGGTAGTAAAATTCGTCACCACATCTTCCCCCTCGGAGGTTTTAAGGACTGCTTCGTACTCCCAAACATATTGATCATTGTACAGGGAGTTTGTTTCCTCTGCATAAACAACGACTGCAGTACCTTCCGTGCCAACGGCGTTAAGAAATAAGGCATTTAGGTGATGCGTGAAGAAGATGTTGAACATTGCTGCCAGAAAGCCTAAAATCGGCAAGATAAAAAACCACTTTCCGTGGTTACGCCATATCGATAGGAGGATACCCATGGCAAAGCTGAGGAATAAGATTATCAAAAATGACCAGATCGGGTGATGCGTGAGGAAATACAAGACGGCCGAGATCATATACATATATATCACTCACTTCCTCTCATGACGCTCCTTATATCTGGAACCTTTTGACCACGACCTCGTCCTTGAAATGATTGGGTAGAAAGCGAATCTCCACCGGTTGCCCTACCCCTCTATTTCTCTATAAATGCTCAGTGCCTTCTTCATCTTCTCTGTGTACTCCATGGAGTGGCTCGAATTTAATAGCTTAACATCCTGACGCCCGCTGGAGCTGAGCAGATCCTTGTCACTTAATACCTGAATGAGCCTGTTCACGGTTCCTTTACTGCCATCTATAATGCGAATGTGATCCGGCAGCAGATCCGTTAAGATTCTTTTGTAAAAAGGATAGTGGGTACAGCCCAAGACGATGGTTCCATACTCATTCATATCGAAGGATTCGAATTGCTTGGTAAAGTAAGCATTCATGACCTTTTGATCGAAATTCAAAGCCTCACAGTGCTCTACCAACTCCGGCAGAGGCAGGGAGTCCACGATATGCATGCTATCGACTCGTCGAACCAAATCCCTGTACTTCGATTCCTTTAAGGTCAGCGGCGTAGCAAGCACCAAGATTCGCTTCCCGCTGGAACGATTGATTTCGACGGCCGGCTTTACGGCCGGCTCCATCCCGATGACTGGGACCGGATAAGCCTTCCTTAGATCGGAAATCGCCATACTTGTAGCCGTGTTGCATGCAACGACGATGGCTTTGACTTCTTCCTTCATGATCGTTTCCATCGCATGATGGATGTAAGATTTCACGTCTTCCTTGTCTTTGGTACCATATGGCACATGTAGGGTGTCCGCATAAAACAAAAAGTCTTCATGCGGCAGCTCCTTCATAGCCGCCGATAACACCGTTAAACCGCCTAAACCTGAATCAAAAAAAGCTATTCTCATGTTTTTCACCTATCGTTGTATGTTTTTCTGTCAGCATCCTTACGTAAATATCCTTATACATTATACTCCACTACTACAATCTTCGCAGGGCCATCTGTACGATTGGGATCGTAAGTGGATCAGGTTCAAAATACAGAACGACCCAGCCTTATTGTAATCTCAGAGGCCGGGTCGCGTGCGTCGTTTCTATGCAATTCTGAGAAAAACATGTAACTTCCTTCGCAAACATTAAGAAATGCGTGTTTTACTCAAAACATTTCAACAGTGCCAAGGCCTCTTCATGATCGGGTTCCAGAACAAGCGCCTCACGCGTGTATTCCAAAGCCTCCTCGTCAAGACCAAGCTCATAGCAGCAGATCGCCAAGCAATATAAAACCGTTGACACCGGCTCATCTTCATCCGTCTCCACGGATTCCTTCAGGAAGAACCTCGCATCCTCGTACATATCCATCTCGAACAGCACCAGCCCCGCGTCCAATGCCAGATCATAACGCTGCTCCATCACATAGTACGATGACCACATCTTATATATGCCTGTTCGGATATCCAGTATTTCTTCGTCATTTGCATCCGGCAGCAGATTCGATATGCGTTTCGCGCTTTGAATGAAGAACTCGGCGTCATACCCGCCCAATCGCCAAAAAGACAAAATTTGCTGCATGCCCATGCTCTCAATATTCCGGTCGATCCATTCCTTCATACTGAAGAATTCATCCGGTCCGAAGCGTTCGATAAATTGGCGGTAAGCGATCCGAGTATTGGCATAACTCGTGGGTGCTTCCAGCATGAGGATACAGCCGATGTTAATATTTTTATAATGCTGCGTGGGGAAAATCGCCTCTGCGCCCCTTTGCTCAAACACATACTGAAACGCATGATAATTTGCTGTTAGAGAGAAGCTGCCATGGAAAATTAATTGCGGCGGTTCGGCGAACTTCCAATTATCGAGATGATGATCTCCTTTATCCGCTGTGAGAAGCATGAAACCCGACGTTGATAACTGATTCAGACGCTCCATGCAGGTCAAACCCACCTCTGGAAACAGGATATGCGAATCCTCCAGTTCTTGCTGGTAGTGGGCAATCACATCGCGGTACCGGTAGGTGTCCTCCTCGTATCTGGGTTCACGGCGATGCTCGTATGCCAGTTTCATTCGTTCCAGCACTTCAGCTGGCTTGAGCTTGTTGTGCTGCTCCGGAAATTCGATGACAACATCACTCTCGTAAATCTTGCCTTCCCCCACATAGATCAGTTCTTGCGGAATGCCGTCAAAAAAGTAGTTAGCGACAACCAGCAGCGGCTGCTTCAGATCTCCCGGACGTATCGTTGTCTTCGATACCACCAGGTTCAATTCCGTGTCATGCACGGCATCGAACCTCGCGAAGTCCAGCAGTCCCTGTTCAATATAGGATTGCATGGCAGGATGTTGATTCCATGCTGTAACATTTTTAATCGGCAGATCGGTCATGACATAGCGGAAAGGGGGCAGTGCTATACCCGCAAAATCTCTCAGCTCGCACAGCTTGTGCAGCACATGATAACCGAGGCGCCCAGCTCCGGCTCCCAATTCAAGAATTGTTACAGTTTCGGTGAGATCAGCTTGATCGGCGCGGTCCCGAAGGAATCCGAATATAATTTCGGCGTAAGCTGTAGCAATCATAGGGTTGCTCGTAATATACTGTGGAACCTGATCATTATTCCAGGCTTTCATCCCCAGTTCTTCGTAATAATTCCGCTGTAGTTCCCAAATGGGTGCTTCACTGTAACGGAAGCGTTGTTGAATATTGTCCGTCATTCTATATAACCCTGCTCTCTGTATCATTAAAGTACACTCTGATGATGTGCATGCTCATATGCACCGGTCGACCAAGAACGTCTATTGAATCGTACCATATAACTTGGTTCTACCCAAACCTTCTAATGATAAAATCCTGTGTATAGGCTTGAGCTTGATGGCAAATATGCCATTCTTAGGCGTATAGGCACCTTTCCTTCCACACCCTAATATAGTGTAGGAGAACAGAAGGGCGGGATGTGCATGGGTACGAGCATGGAACGAGAACAATGGGCCATTTTCTTGGCAGCGATCTGCGGACAGACCTATACACAATTCACCAATACGGACGGCTCATTTGTCCTTCCGCTAAATTATTCGCTTTATGACACCATTGAGGCGAACTCCTTAATCAGCGTGTCCGAGCGCTTTGGGTTTATTCTAGAGTCACCGGATGAAATTATTATCGCCTTTCGGGGCACCAGTTCCACGACAAACTGGATCTCAGATGCCATCGCCTCCCAAAAAAACTTCAAATATATTAAGGACTCTTCTCTCACACACCGCGGTTTCACTAACATATACGCCTCTGCTCGCGGCCAGATTATGTCGGCACTTAACCAACTTCCTACCCACAAGACACTGTTCATTACCGGCCACAGCCTTGGAGGAGCGCTCGCAACCTTATGCGCAGTCGATGTGGCCGCCAACACGGACCACCAATCCCCTTATGTGTTTACCTATGGGTCCCCTCGTGTGGGAGATCCCGATTTTGCCAAGGTCTTTGCCAAATATGTTCGAAGCAGCTGCCGCATTGCTAACCTGTTTGACGTCGTAACGCACGCCCCGCCTCATATCTACAAGATGCCAAAACGAGAGAAGAAATTCTATTACAGCCATGTGCATACCCAATGGCCCTTGACCTTCCAGAATGGGTCGGTGAGCGGAAACCACGTGATCGGAAGTTATTATACGGAGCTTGCCAAGCTCCAGCCGCAATTTGCCGAACGCTTAAGTTCGACGAATCCCGAGTTCTGTCCGGTTGTAGAATCACCTTTGGAGAAGGTGTAAGCCTATTTTTCGGATCATAAAAGAAAGCGGATTTCCCTGAGAAAGGAATCCGCTCTTTTATTTCTGATCTAACCAAGAATAGATTACACATGAGTACCGGTTAACATCGGGAACAAAACCTTCATTTCAGCTTCATTCGGTCTTCTGCCATAATCAGCAATTTCGAAAGGCTCTGCATATTGTACGCTGGCTGCATGGTCTTGGCCATATTGCTTCGCAAGTGAAGGCAGCATTTCGTTCGAGACGCTCAGGAACCGATCCCAATACTTCAGAATAAAGTCCCGCTTCTCTTCCCAGGTATTCGGTACCGCATCCAAGAAACCGCCCTGCCAAGGTGCAAACTCATAGAATTGGGAAGCGTGGGCATCACAGGCCAGCAATTTCTTCTCGATGACGCTTCCTGCATCGAAGACAATATCCGATTGATACGTCGCCCGTGCTGCATAATCCGGCATCAGCAGAAATATCGGCGATTTCTTCAATGACGGCACTTCAGGGACGGCATTAGGTACGTTCGCAACAAAATCTGCCGCATCCCGCACTACCTTCCCGACATTGCGGTTATCCACATGACCGGGACCGTCCGGATGGAACGTAATGACGATATCAGCCTCCCAGCCACGAATTTGACGGATCACTTCCTTGCGTACTTCGGGCGTTGGCATCAATTCGCCATCGGGAATAGGTAGAACGACGTATTCCAGTACCCCAAGACATTTTGCTGCCTCTTGCGCTTCTTGAATCCGACGTTCGACCAGCTGCTGCCCGCTCATTTCATGATGACCACAGCATCCATCGGTTAACGTTACGAACTTCACCCGATGCCCCATCTCCGCGTAAGCTGCCGAGATCGCGCCAGCATAGATTTCAGGTTCATCCGGATGCGCTGCAATGACAATCACATTGAGAATTTTAGACATCTGCTGCTTCCTCCTTGTAGTTTCTTGAATATACGATCGATATGATATACCGATTACTTCGTCCGTTTCATCAATGGATGATCTTCCTTCAACTCCAGCAAATCCCACAGGTTCCCGTATAAATCCTTGAATACCGCCACCATGCCGTAATCCGCTTCTTTGGGCTCTCTTACAAACTCAATTCCCCGCGATACCATTTCACGGTAATCTCTCCAGAAATCATCCGTGTTTAAGAATAGGAACACCCTGCCGCCCGACTGGTTGCCTATAAATGGCTCTTGCTCCGGCTTGGACGCCTTGGCAAGCAATATTGTCGTGCCAGCCGATCCGGGAGGTGCTACGACCACCCAACGTTTATCTTGTTCAGGCTGGTATGTATCTTCAATCAAGGTGAAATTCAGCTTTTCGGTATAAAATGCGATAGCCTCATCATAGTCCTTCACGACTAAGGCGATATGGACAATGGATTGGATCATGTTCTCTCCCCCTCCGATATGATTGTTCAATTCTTGTACGATCCTCATGAAGTTCCCGTCCGGGAGCTGTACATCTCCCATAAGGACCGAATCCGAAAGGTACACTCAGAAGCCTCGTATACCACCATTCTACCGCTTTTTCCATATGGTTAACATGAATAAAAACGGAAGCTATCTTTTTCTGAATTAACGGGTCAATTAGGTTGAAGCTGCTCAACCGAGTTAGCGGACTGAATTAATTCTTGCTTATCTAACTTAGGCTGGCCTTCATTAAGAAAATATACAAATCTATACGTTAAGCCGTTATTTCTCCACCACAATGATTGATCATCATCATCTTCTTCATAATATCCTTGAATGCCATGATCCAGAGCGTGGCTTACTTTCCCTCTCGCAATGGATTGTTCACTGTATATCTGGTCAGTCTCATCATAAGTAATGATTAAATTATAAAGCTGCTGTTTATTAGTATTCCTATGGTGATATACCACTTCCTGAAATTTCCCTTGCTTGGTTTCATACGATTCCAAAGAAGCGGTTTCTTCTGTTACATCAATTGGGATGTATGTTGGAATCTCCGGGGTAAATTCCAGTTTGGATTCAATAAGCTCAACCGGCTGCTCAGTTAAATACATATAATTTGTAGTTGAACCTTCAGAGTTGGTCTTACATGATGTAATAACAATCAACACAAAAAAGATTAGAACGCGTTTTGCTACTTTCATGAGCCCCTCCAGATTGAGATTGGCATTAACGATTCATTAAACCGGCTCCTAGAACGGAACGCATGGTTGCTATTAGTTTCAGCTCAACTAGTCTTTCCTACAACTGTTTACCTTCAAAGAACTCTTTTTCAAGAATGGAGTAATAGAACTGATCCGTCCACTCTCCCTTCCAAAAAAGCTCTTCTTTAAAAACAGCTTCTTGGGTCATACCGATATGCTCCATAAGAGCTGCAGATCGAGCATTTTGCGAATTGCACATACCAACCACTTTATGCGCGTGCAGTTGTTCAAAAGCAAATTTCAAAAGGAGCTTAGCAGCCTCACTTCCGTATCCCTGTCCGCAATGTTGAGGAAGGATCGCAAATCCCAATTCCCAACTCTTCCTGTAGTCGATATAACTCCACACTTGAGCAAGTCCGATTGGAGTTCTATTCCGATCATTCACTAAACGAACGATAAAATCATAGCTTGTTGTTTCGCTTCCCTCATTGATTTTGTCCAGATAGTTGCTTCGAACAACTTGTTCGTCGGACGGTACTGATTCTTCAAACTGCCATAAATCTCGATCGCATTCAATCCTGCATATAAAATCCAAGTCATCGTTTGTGATTCTAGATAAGATTACGTGTTCTCCATAGATCTCCATTGGCTTGGATGGTTTATTCCCTTCTAAGTCATTCAGGAACGAAAAACCCACCTTCGGCGCTTAACCTTTGGGTGGGTTTTTACTTTTTCTTGTTGTTATTATTAATGTATGTTAAAAGAGCAAGAATGAACGATCCAAACAGAAACATCGAGCGTTGGAGTCAGCTTCACAGCTGCAAAGCCCTCCTCTGTTTCGATCAATTCCCCAACGAAATAGGCATGCATTTTATATTCGGCCAGAAGTAACCTTTTATCATCACTTAAATTGAATTGAATAAGTGTTCCTGCGCATCTTGCTCTGTTTTATATTGCTCTACCAACATGCCGACGATGACAAGTATGCGTATGATCATGATAACGTGCCCTTTAATTCTCTCAGTCTTAACAAAATTTGAGCTGCATGCCCTTTTATACATACGCTGATAAATAACCCTTCGTTAAATCGATCCCCGCGAATATAACTGGTCATTAATTTTCTAAGGGTTTCCAGATCGGCGTTCATGATGCTGGTATCCATATTGTTATCTAAGTTCCTATAGATCTCGTTCTCCATTAACCAGTCGCTCCAGTTAAATACCATTAAGAAGCCGACATCATCTAACGCTTTACGAAAACTTCCAATTTTCTCACTTTCGCACATGTATCCATTTACTTCATGGTAAAAAACGGACCCAGGATCCTGGAAATATTCGAGGAATTGGAGTAATCGATCCACGTCTGCGGAGGTTAAGTCTGCGTCATACGGCATTCAATCACCTCACTGATTCTAATTAATCCCTGCACAGGGTTCCCACGCACCTATGGATCCCCCCCTGAGAGCACTAGTTCTACTAGCGCCCTATCGGAGCTTTCCTAGCCTCGAATGTAATCATCTGATCCGCTTTAACGGGTTTATTCAACCATGCATAGTCAGCCGATTTCGTGATCTCTTCATAACCCTGCTTCTCTAGCATGAGTTCAAATTCGTGATATCCATACCAACTTAGAGGAAACCGTTGCAGCTCGGTCTGAATCAGATTCCCTTCCTTCCACTTTTCATATTTCATAATCGACACAGTATTCTGCTCCAGCAGATTCATTTCCGTGATTCTTTCTTCTAATATGATCACTTCATGATCAGAAGTTTCCCAAGTTCTAGTAGAGGCATGATTCGCTTCGATATCAGTAGGAATAAACAAATCCATAATTAATCTGCCACCAGGTTTCAGATGAGAATAAAAATGATGCAGTGCCGCGACTGCCTGCTCCCGACCCTCCACTAATTGGAAAGATCCGGCGGGAATGATAATGGCTTCATATGAATCCGTCAATGCAAAGTTATGCATTTCGTCTTCATACAGTTTAGTTGCAAGACCCAATTCCTCGACTCGTCTTCTGCAAGAATCCAGCATGGCTGCTGAGTTATCGACACCTTCCATATCGATCCCCGCTTGAAGCAACGGAATTAACACCCTGCCTGATCCACAGCCGACTTCCAGGACTTTTCCTTTTACGTCCTTCAGACGCTCTAAATAATACTCCACGTCGCCAAACGAGAAACCTAATGGTTTACTCAGATCATACACTTCCGTACACAGCTCTCCGTACAAACTATACATAGGATAAAACTCTCCAATCTATATGTATTTTTTCGCTGTTAATGCCCTCTAAATCAGTATCATTACACTTCTCTTTTCTCATCCGGTCGATAGAGGATTCTTTGGTAATCCCAATCTTTAGTATCCATATCGCCTAGATACATTCTCTCATGCTCAGGTACTCGTTCATATTTCTCTCTAAGTTTTTCTCTGTAAAACTCGATGGGATTTTCTAAATATGAATAATAAGCATCCCTGCATTCTTCGAGCGCTGTTTTCTCTCCATTCAGTTTCTTGTGAAGATCCATGAATTCCTTATGTTTCTCCTCGATCTCTGCCGCATACAGCGGTTCAGATAATGTAACCTCTCCAAGTCCGGCCATGCGAATAGGCAATTCCCTATCAAAGGTAGTAAACAAAGTCCCGTCCTGAAACCAAACGTTTGCTTCGTCAAGATGGCACTGGACGTCTTGAGGCAGGTTGTAGATCATGACTTGACCGTCCTGGTAAACATTCAGATGAACTAAATAGTTCGCACCTTCGTATTTCATGAAAATGTTGAAGCCGTCACCCTCCACCGTCTGATAGAACAGTTCGCTTTTTACATAAAAATCAGTGGGACGGGGGGAATGGGCCACTCTTCTGGCTTCCCATTGCTTCTGCTCCCGCTCTGAAATTTCATATATATTCACGAATTCCGGATTCAAGAGCCGAATGGTCTGCTCAATGTGCTCATAGTAGCTTTCTTGATTAAATCTCCAGTTCGCTTCCTTCACTTGGAACGCACCCAGGCCATGTATAGACAGATTTTGGCCAACCGGTACGACAGGCGTCAGCCAGTTGGAGTCGATCTTGTTTTTTAAGCCTTTAAGGTCAACAAGTTCCCAGCAATTCGTCATGCCATCATCATAAATATCTACATCAATATAAAAGTACTGCCCTCCGTTGCAAATCATCCCCGGGATGGTTGTACCTTCAACGATTTTGGATCTTCTAATTGTTTTCATAGCAATCACCTTTTCGATTATAGTTAATGATGCTTCCGTCTATTGCGAGCCTGGTGGCTAAACAGGATCGTAAAGTTTGAACCTGTAATCCGCATGTTAGGTGAAGCGATTAGAATCTATTTCTTTAGAGGCATTCCTTACATCATATAAGAGAGCCACAGGAAGAACTATACCATTTATATTTATAAACAATCTCTACCTAAAACGATTCCCAAGGCACATTCAAGACCCTGTTGTTCTTCTTCGCATCGTAGCGAATGGAGTCATATTTAACGCTTGGGTTTTTAATCGATAATGATTGATTGATCTATATACCTAATATGCTAATGACCTTGTGATTCTGCAGTTGAAGCGCGATCCAGTCCACGAATTCCTGCATGAGCCGGATTAATTGATCCATATTCTCTTCCAGGGCCTCGATAAAATCCGTTTCAGACGAAGTAAATATGAAGCCAATATGCTCCTTCAACTCCTCCGCTTGGGGACTGCCTTTCAAGAAAATCAGGGTTTCTTCAAGTCTGTTCACGATCCGCCTCCATCTTTCTGCATCCAATTCATTGAATGCATAGTGGTCGTACGGTTCATATTCTTTTTCAACGGCGCTTTCCAGGTAACCGAAAGTCTCTTCATCCATATAGATCGAATCCACGTTCCAGCACCGATTCCGGTAAGGCCCCGGCAATACCTCTATGTAACATGAACCTTCCAGCTCATCCAGCCTGTATATTTTCATAATACCATCCTTCTTGTTCCTAACATTCTCATTCTATATTACATCCTCATTTCCGTTTGGTAAAAATAGCAAAAGGACTCCCCCGGCTCATGAAAATCATGGCAACAGGAAGTCCCCTATGTGTAGTGCGTTTAAGCTACGCTCTTAAAAAGGCAATGTAATCCGTTATGATCCCCTTGTGTCCTAGATGCCGGAGCATTGTAGTGATATTGCCTCTATGATATGTTCCATGATTTACGACCTGCTGGAGAATCTCCGAAATCGAATTTTGAAATGCTTCCCCCGCAGTGTTGTGATAAGTCACAACCTTCCCCATATCGTGAGCCGACGTTAAATATTCACGATGCTCGGTTTGGAGCTGGCTCATGTATTGACGAGCTGCTTCCATATTTGCAAATGGTCTCGCGACAAGCGACGGAGGACTTTCCTCCTTGATTCGGGCAAACCAAACTTCCTCCGCAGCTGCAAGGTGACCGAGGACTTCCGCGATGGAGTTGAAGCCCAGATTCACTTCCTGGAGAAACACGCCTTCCGGCAAGGATTGCAAATGATTCAAAACTCTTTCGTTCGCCCACATGTGATAGTCGTACAATTGAAGATACGGTTTGTTCATTCTGCTCTCTCCTCTCTTGATCGCTTTATCGGTCGATTGGAATGCACGATATCCTAATACAACATCGATCCCGTCGAAAAAGCCCCCGGATTCTACACACGATATGAGCACAGCAATTGGCTTATATATGGGTATTCTCCATTGGATTCGGTTATCCTTTTTTCAACGCGTTCAGCACCCCATCCACCTCTCATTCTGCAGGTTGGTGGTGCTGCAGGCTTCCCCTCCGTCGAAGCCGCCAAGAGAGTCTGCGGTCGAGGGGCTGGTTGGGAAGCCCGTTGTCCAGCCCCATTGGACCTTGTGATTCTTAGCCTTTCACCTGCAAACTCGCGATCTCTCCTCTTGTCGAGTCGGGGCCGACCTGAATGCGGAACTCGCCGGGCTCCACCACGGGCTTCATGTCAAGGCCGATTAGTTCCAACTGCTCGCTGCCGATGGTGAACGTCACTTCCTGCGTCTCCCCTGCCTTCAAGAATACTTTTCGGAACCCTTTCAGAGCCTTCTCCGGCCGGGTCACGGAGGCGGACAAATCCGAGACGTACAACTGAACGACTTCCACGCCGTCCCGAGCTCCCGAGTTGGTCACGTCGATCCGGACCGTGGCTTCGCCACCTATTGGGATGAACTCCGGCTCGACCGTCAGGTGGCCGTAACGGAATTCCGTATAACTTAACCCGTAGCCGAACGGATATTGGGGCTCCAAATCCGTCTCCAGGTAACGCTTGCCCCGGGTCCGTCTTGCATTATAAGGAATCGGCAGCTGACCGACCTCCTTCGGAATGGACAGCGGCAGCCGACCGGAGGGATTGACGTCGCCGAACAGTACGTCCGCGATCGCGTTGCCTCCCTCCTGGCCGGGATACCAAGCTTCTACGATCGCCGGAATAAACTCGTCGATCCACGGCTCCGTAATCGGCCGTCCGTTAATATAGACGACGACCACCGGCTTGCCAAGCTTATGGATCTCCTTCAGCAACTCCAACTGCACGCCCATCAGCGTCAGGGTCGAGCGGTCAATCCCTTCCCCGCATTCCATATCGCTCTCGGCATGCCCGGTCACGACCGAGGCGCCGGTTCTCAGATCGATGGTGCCCTCCCCGAAATCCCGTGCGCTAGAGCCGCCAAGCACCATCACGATGACATCGGCTTGCTCGGCGCACGCCAGCGCCCGAGGAAACCCTTCCCTTGAATCGCCTTGAATGCGGCAGCCCGGCGCATACAGAACGCGGCTGTCTCCCAGCCGTCGGCGGATGCCGTCCAGCACCGTCACGATCTCCCCCGACGGCTGAGGGGAGGTATAATCGCCAAGCTGATTATACGGCGCATGGGCGTTGGGGCCAATGACGGCAATCGTTCCGACACTCGGACCCAGAGGCAGCATGTTCCCCTCGTTCTTCAGGAGCACGATTCCTTCAGCCGCTGCTTGGTAGGCCAGTGCGATATGCTCTTTGCAGCCTATGACCTGCTCTGCCCAGGCTGGATCCATATAAGGCCGATCAAAGAGACCCAGCCGAAACTTCAGTTCCAACACGCGGCCGGCTGCCTTATTCAGATCGTCTTCGGTGATCAGCCCTTGCTCCAGCGCTTGGTGAAGATGTGCCCTGAACATGGTCCCGGACATCTCCATGTCGACACCAGCTTTTAGCGACTGGGCTGCCGCTTCCACGCCATTTCCGGCCGTATTATGACCGCATGCCAACATATGGATAGCGCCGCAATCGGTAATGACGAAGCCGTCGAAGTTCCATGCCTCGCGGAGCACGTCTTGCAGCAGGTACCGGCTGGACGTGCAAGGTACTCCGTCGATTTCGTTGTAGGCCGTCATGACCGACAAGGCTCCCGCTTCAACGGCCTTGCGAAACGGCAGCAGATCGACTTCGTGGAGCTCCCGGAGCCCGATATGCACCGGTGCCCCATTGCGCCCTCCTTCGGAAGCGCCGTAGCCTGCGAAATGCTTCAGCGTAGCCAGCAGGCTGGTATGCGAATCAAGGCGCTCTCCTTGCAGTCCCTGCACGGCGGCAACCGCAAATTCGGCCACCAAATGGGGGTCCTCGCCAAAGGTTTCTTCGGTACGGCCCCAGCGGGGATCCCGTACCACGTCCAGCACCGGCGAATAGGTGGCTGCTCCCCCCTGAGCCCTTGTCTCGGCGGCAACGGCGCGGCTTATGCTGCGGAACAGCTCCGTGTTCCAGGTGCTCCCGATCGTGAGCGGTACGGGGAACACCGTCGCCCCGATCGCCATATGTCCGTGGGAGCATTCTTCCCCGAACAGAATCGGAATCCCCAGTCGAGAGTGCTCCATCGCGTAACGCTGAATCGCATTAACCGCTTCCGCCCCTTCCCGCGGGGACAGTCCGTTCGCCAGCGTCACCCCGGTCCAGGGATCGGCCCGCAGCGTACCGTACAAAGAACCGATTCCTCCCTCCGCAAGCTGCGACTTGAACTCCTCGGTAAGCTTGATCGTACCGTCGTCGTTCTTTATGTAAGCTTTCCAGCCGAACGGCTGGATCAGCTGTCCGATTTTCTCCGCCGCCGTCATCCGCTCCAGCAAGTCCTCGACCCGCCGCGAAACTGGCCATGCAGCGTCCTTGTAGTCCATGGCGCACACCCTTCCTTTTTCCAGTTAAAATCATTCAAAATGATTACATGCAATCGTTCGTTGAATGTTCCCCCATCCTATAGGGGTTCGGGTTTAGGCTCTTTCCCATCGGATTCAACGCCACACCGCCCAAGCAGCAGCCCTTCCGACGTTCCCGATTGAAGAAAAAGGCCCTCCGGCACGATCCGCTCGGCCGGAGAACCTCCCTCTATGTGTATCGTGCAGAAGGCCGCGCCGTGACTATCCAGGAACCCTCTTCCAACCGTTTAAGGGGCGAGTACGCCTCAAGATGATTGGCTCTGCCGGATCCGTACCTCCTCCGGCCGGTATACGGTCCGCACTTGTCCCCCGGCATCGGTCATGAACATCACGGTCCGCTCCCGTTCCAATTCGAAGGCATAAACCGCCTCGGTTACCGGATCCCTTACCTCAACTTCTGCGCTTGCCCCATGCTCGGAGACGAAGACGTACAAGCTTCCATGCCCGAATGCCAGCTTGCGGCCGTAGATTCCGGGCAGCTCGCCTCCCTTCAGCCATTCCAGCTCAGGCGAAACGGCTGCGGAGCGGATAGCTTCCGCGTACAACGCTTGGATCGGCTCCCAGCGCTCGTTCATCTCGACCGGGAGCGGGCACCAGATGAACCGTCCCGCGCCCAAGATAACCGTGATGGGCTCTAGCGTCCCATCCAACCGGCCCGCCGGGCGATCCACCGCCAGCGCGTTAATCTTCCGTTCGCCGAACGAAACGGCGAAATGCTCTCCCGCCAGCTCCAGCGTTTCTTCCCGAAGAACGTTAGCATGGACGGTTTCGCCGATCTCCTGCTGCAGGCGGTGCGTCGCCGGCCCCCAATACGCATCGGTGCGCAGCGGGCCTGTCCACAGGACCGTGCTCCCTTCCCTTGCCAGGTCGAGGAGCTGATCAAACGCGGCATCGTCGAAATTGTGCGCGCTCGGCACAATAATCAGCTTGGCCGGATAGCGCTTCAGGTCCTCCAACTGGTATTCGCCGATGCCTCGCGGATGGACGTTCATGCCGAACGTCAACGCGCGCATGGCCCTCGTCGTCGCTTCATAGGCCAGCTTCCGGCTGGAAAAATCATTCGAATATGGGTAAACGACGGCGATGTCCTCAAGCTGTCGTTCATCGTCGAACAGACTGGCTGCTTCCTTCATGAAGCGGCCGAAGTCATAGGACACATCGGCTTCGGGCTTCTGCGTTCCGTCCGCCCGAAGCGCTCCGATGTTGGATTCGTTGGCATTATCCATGAAGTAGTTAATATTCCAAATCCACTGCACGGCACCCGCGCCCCCGGTCGAAAACGAATACGCATACTTCCGCTCCAGGATGCTGCGAAGCTCTTCCTCCGTCCGCTTGGCGATGCCGTCCGGACGTTGCACGTGCATGATGCCGGTCTCCTGGATCAGATTCGGCTTGTCCGGCGTTTTCGTAAATATACCGTCCCAAGCCAGGTGATCGTTCTGCCACCAGGAGTGGACCGTCGTGTAATCGACGGCAGGCCCGTAGAACGAAGGCGACGGGCGCTGGGAGCAGATGCCCTCATCCTGCCCGACCGTTACCAGTTGGCGGGGATCGGAGCGGCGAATGGTGCCGATGAGCTCGGATGCCCACCGATTGTGCATATCCATGGTGAACAGCGTGAAATCGATCCACGGTCCCCACTTCTTCGGCTGCAGCACGCTGTTGAACAGCTTGTCGTCCGGACTCGGCGCCGGCGCCGAGTCGAAGGACGGAAGCTCGCCAGGCGTCATGTTCCAGCGCTCCTGAAGCAGCGCGAGATCATCCCTGTGGCGCTCCCGGAGCCACTCGGACCAAGCTTGCCGCTCGAACCGGTCCCCTATCGATACCGGCCCCTCGAAGATTCGCTTCGGATCGAACAGCGAAGGCTCATTGATCAGGTCCCAATGCACGTTGGTCGTGCCCCTGTGACGTCCCACGATGGAGGCGACAAAGCGCTTTTGCGCCTCCACCGATCGCGGATCCAGGTACGGGTTCACGCCTTCCCAGGCTTCGGGCGCAAACGAGAAGAACGTAAACGTCACTTCCAGCTCATGCCGCTTGGCTGTCAGGATAAAGGCATCGATCGCCCGCATAACGTCCTCGGCAGCATGACCGTCGGCGTACATGATCATCCGGTATCCTGTCCATATACCCGTCCGAATCAGGTTGATCCCCGCCCGCTTCATCTCCGCCATATCCGCATCCCATCGCTGCACGTTCGGCAGATGGAGAAATTTGCGTGCGACGTCGGAGGTCATGTACGTCATGCCAACGATCGGAACCGTCCGCCCGCCGCGGTGGAAGTAATCTCGCCCGCATTCCAGCCGCTCTCCCGCCTGCAGCAGCGGACGATCAACGCCCCATACCGCCTGGGTCAGGGTGCGGCGCTCCCCGGAATCGGACTCGGCTTCGCAAACGATCCGGTACAAGCCCGCTTCCAGCCGTACGGGTACGGACAAGCGAAGCTGCTGCAGATCCCGTTGTTCCATGCCGGCTTCCGACTTCTCGTGTCCGGTCCAGACGGTCTCGCCGTCGTCTTCCTTGATAAGACTCACATCAAAATGCCAGGTCTGCGCCGGGGCGGACGTCCGGGACAGCGTCTGCAGTTGGATCGTCAACCGCATCTGCTCGCCCGGCTCGTAAGAGGCATAGTTCGGCTTCAGCCACAGCTCTGTCACGCCTGTTCCCGCGTATTCGGCCAGATCCTTCAGGATGTCCATCCCTTTCGTATCCCAGAACGATGCCCTCAGCTGCTGGTTGATCAGAATCCAGCGGCCCCCCGCGTAATCGCCCTTATGCTGTTCCAGCATGACGACCGGAGCGGACCGCTCTCGTCGATCACGGTCCATGCCGATCAGCAGCGGCGAGATGACGGCGTCCATCGGACCGCATGCCCCCATCTCGGCCGGGATGTCGCTCGCTTTGGTCGGATGCAGCGTCAAGCCCCAGGTCGGCTCGATGCCGAACAGCTCCTCGCGTCCGTGCAGAATCGGAAATTCGGCAGAAGCCTTCAGCTCCCGGACGCGCGATACGTCAACCGCCAGCACATCATGGATATCCATTCGCTGATGATAAGCCAGCTGCTCACGTTCGGCATGCCAGCTTCCGTTCAGCTCGCGGACCGGCCTGCGGAAAGGCACACCTCCTGCATGTACCAGGCCGCCGCCAACCTTCAGGTGGCCTTCGATAGCGGTCCAAGCCGCCTTCGGGAAGTACGGTCCATGCAGGTGAATCAGGGCATCCCAGCCCCCTTCCGTCAAACGCTCGACCACATCCGCAGCACTGGCGATCTCCGCCCATTCCCGCACTCGCTCCAGTGCCTCTGCAGACGGACGTTCGCCTTCGTAAGGAAAATGCTCGTCGTAAAATACCAGCGTTCTCATCGCTTACTCCTTTCTCGTCCGCGGCTGGCCGTCGACGTATACGGATGTTCCGCGCGTTCGGGCCCAGTCGGCGATCCGGGAAGGGTCGCCGGTCCAGAGACGGTTCACTCCCCATTGATTCGTCTGCGGCCGCTCCTCGCATTCAATGCGGATGACCGGGAACAGCTCGGTCGGACGTTCCCGCGGCAGCCCTTCGATCCACAGCACGTCGCCCTCCTGTCGGAACGACAGCTCCTGCCCCGTTGTCAGCAGCGTAACCCGTGATACCGGTGTCACCAAGTCCGACAGCCTCAGCACCGGCCTCCCATCCCAGAAGCGGATGATGAGATACAGCTTGTTGTCTTTCATCGTCTGCCGCCCGTAGGTGATGAACTCCGTGAGGTTCCCGCCGTCGGAGCCGTAGATGGCCTCGCCGTGAACGTCCAGCCACTCCCCGATCTTCAGCGCCCGCTCTACGAAGGCCGGCGGAAGCTGTCCGTCGGGCTGCGGTCCGACGTTAAGCAGCAAATTCCCGCCCACGGTGCCCCCTTTCTCCGCACACTCGCACAGCATGTCGAGCAGAACGTCGGCCGGACGCCATCGTTCGCCGTTCGTATACCCCCACAACCGCCACGTTGTTACCTGGCTGGATTCCCACAGCCGCTTCTGATCTGGAACGATGGCATGCTCCGGCGAGCCGAAATCGCCCAGCACCTCAGAATCGCCCGAGCCGCCGCCGCCGTCCGCATGCAGTTTCTCCTCCTCGGACAACCCAAGGCGGTTGTTGACCAGGATGTCCGGCTGAATCGACTTCATCCGTTCCACCAGCTTGATGCTGTCCAGGTCCTCCGCGGTTCGCGGCCAGACCCCGTCAAAAAAGAAATGATCGATGCGCCCGTATTTCGTGACCAGCTCTTCCACTTGGGCATGCAAATACTGCTTCATTGTCTCCCAGCCCTCGGGATCCTTCTCCGGTCCGTCGAAGTAAGCCGGGATCCGCCAATCGATCCAGGAGTAATATAAGCCGACCCGAAGCCCCTGGGCTCGGAACGCATCGGTAAATTCGCGCACCAGATCCCGGCCGGGCGCCTGCTTCGCGCTGGAATAATCCGTCGTGGCCGTATCCCACAAGCAATATCCGTCATGATGCCGCGTTGTTAAGCAAGCATATCTCATCCCCGCCTTGCGCGCGGTGTACGCCCAAAGCTCGGCGTCAAAGAACTCCGGATTCCACTCGCAGGCCTTCTGCGCGTATTCGGCCTGGTCCAAATGCTCCCGGAACAGAACCTGCTCGCCGCGCCCGTATTGGGCATAAGGCCCGAAATGAATAAACATGCCGTACCGGCTTTCCGTAAACCATTGCCAGCCTTCCCGGATGGCTTGTGTTTGCTTGGTCATGAACTACGTCCTCCTTATTCTGCACGGCTCTTGCCGTGCGGCCAGCCTTAATAAAGACTTTCGCTTCTAACTCTTTGAGCAGTCTCAAGGCTTCTTATGACCTTTACTCTAGCCCGGGAATCCCTGTCTTGAACACTTTACTTTTGAGAGAAAACTTTGATTTTGGCCAATATCGGAGAATTGAAGCCGTAAGGCGGCGCCCATGATCACTCCCGAATCCCCTTAGACTCGACTCGAAATTCCTCACGGCCTGCTTCATGGTTCATGCACGAAAAAAAGCAATTCCTCCCCGGCACTAACCGGGAGGAATTGCCCTGTTTAAAAATCATGTTCATTGCCGCCGATCGCGTCTGCACTTACGACTGACCGGCTCTCCACTCATCGAATTGCCGTTTATATTCATCCACGACTTCATCGAGACCGGCGGACTTCATCGCGGCCAGCATTTTATCGTAGGCGTCCTCGTACTTAACGACCCCATGCATGACCGGATAGACGCTGGTCTTCAGCTCTGCGATGCAATTCGCGTACTGGGAAGCGACGTTTGTCGGATCGAAGGTGAAGCCGATCGTGATGCTGTTCACGGCATCGTCCGCAACTGTCGTACGGCGCTCCAGCCGCGCAGGATCTGTATTCGTCGGGTAACGGTTCATCTCGACGTGGCCGAGCAGCCAGTACGGAAGCTCATAAGCCGGGGAACCGTTCTCGTTCTTGGCCAGATAATCCTTCGTATTCTTACCGGTATCCTTCCAATGGACGTCCTTCACGCCACTCTGTACGAGATCCATGTTCTCCTGACTGCTGTACACCCAATTCAAAAATTGAATGCCGGCCTCCGGATGCGGAGACGTGGCCGAGATCCCGTTGGAATTCCGGATCGCGTAGGATCTGAATTTCGGCTGGTCCGCCAAATAGTAAATATCCAGCTTCGCGTCCGGGAATGTTTGAAGAATGGCGTCGCTCAAACCGACGTCGCCCGGTCGATACAGATAACGCCCGGCAAGCTCCTCCTGATTGATGACCTCCGTCGGTGTCGTAAGCAGATCACTCATGATCAGCCCGCGCTTGTATGCCTCGTTCATGTACAACACGTCTTTTTTGAACTCCTCGGTTTCAAACCAGGACTTCACGTTCCCCTGCTGATCGATGTAAATCATGTTGTCGGCAACGGTAAACGGATAGGTGTCGTAGGTTGTATGCAGGAAGTAGGCTGGCTCCTCGAGCATCTTGATATACACGTTCTTGTTGTCCTGCGGCCAGTTCTTCTGCAGCGTCTCCGCCGCATCCAGCAGCTCCCCCGGTGATGTCGGTGGCTTCAGACCGTTTTTCTCGAGCAGATCGGTGCGGATCGTGAACATGCCATCGTTATAAGCGGTATCCGCCCAGAAATTCGGCACGTACGTGATCTTGCCGTTGATTTTCGACGACTCCCAGATCCAGTCCGGCATGGAAGCTTTCAGCTCGCTGCCATACTGATCCAGCAGATCGTCGATCGGAATGATTCCGCCGCTGCCGGCAAGCACCGTCGGTCCTTTTGTATCGTGCATGATGGCAATCAGCTCGAACTCCTCGCCCGTCGACATCATGAGGTTGGTCTTCTGATCCCATACGTCCCACGCGATGTAAGTCGGTTCATACGTGAGGTTCAGACCGTCGGCCTCCAGCTTCTCGTTGATCGCTTTAACCGCCGTTTCCAAATCCTGCGGCGCGGAGCCCGGAAGCAGATACCGGACCGGCAGCTTGTCCCCTCCGCCGTTCTCGCCGCTCGCCGATTCGTTCTGGCCGCCGGCATCACCCCCGCCGGAGCAGCCTGCGATTACGGATACCATAAATATCGCGGCTAGCCATAATGCTAGCGCTTTCCTTTTTTTCATGTGTGTCTCCCCCTGTCTTCATTTGGTTTGGTCATGCGGTACGATTCCTATCTTAAGGAGACATTAGGGAAAACGTATACTTCAAAATGATGATTTTCGCCATTTTAAAACACTGAAACCGCCCGTCACTGCGCTTTTTTCGTCTCGATCGCATGCTGGCTTCGGAACTGTGCCGGGGAGATCTGGTAGTGCTTTTTAAACAGCGTATAAAAATAGGTCGTATTCAGAATGCCCACCTGCTCGCTGATCGATTGAACCGACTCCTCGGTGCTTGCGAGGAGCTCTCGGGCCTTTTCCAGTCGAACGGCATTCAGGTAATCGTTGAACGACAGCTCGCAATGCGCCTTGAAGAGCTTGCCGACATAGCTGCGGGACAGCTTCACCTCGCCCGCGACCTGCTCGAGCGACATATCCGGCCTTGCATAATGCTTGCGTACGTACATCTGGATAAAATCAACCACCTCCGCATGCCGGACTGCTCCCGATTCCTCGGACAGGCTGCAGAGCCTAAGGGCAAGATCCTTCAGGGCATCCGCGGTTTCCTGCAGCGTCTGAAAACGGGTAATCCGCCGGGTAAAGTCAAGGAAGAGATCCGCGCTTTCCCGATTTTTCACCGTATGGACATTGAGCTGCTTGTACAGGCCCCCGATGAACTGGTTGATGAAAAACATGACTTCATGATAGTTGTAATCGCGAATTTCCTTAATCCACTGATCGATTTCCTTCTCTAATTTATCCCGCTGCTGCAGCTTGATGGCCTCGATGATGCGCTTCTCCCGCTTGTCCGGATACTGCGCCTCGGTATGCTCCGACTCCGCGGCGATGACCGGATCGCCATGGAACATCCTGCCCTTGCCTGCGAAGAAGCGCTGCTGGAAGCAGGACTGCGCGCAATCGAACGATTCGCGCAGCTCCTCGTACGTCTGCGCGGCAGTTCCGATGCCGACGGTGACGGACACGCGGAGCGTGCGGAGCATCTCGCCCTGCAACTCCTCCAGCATGCCCAATACATGGAGCGGAAGTCGGCTCTGCTTCATGGGGAGAATGATCGCAATGGTCCCGTCCCCCACCGTTGCCACGCTCGCTCCCTCCGGTTCCAGCATCTGCTGGGCCGCCTGGGCGACGGCTGCGCAGGTATAGGACTGCAGCTCCTCGTCCTCGCCCCCGGGCGAGCCGTCTAAGCTGTCGAGCAAAAGGACAGCCGCCAAGAAATAGGGCCCCTTGCCTTCCCGGGCCAAACGGCGGAATGCCGTCTCGTCGCCGCCTTTCAGCAGCTGCAGCACGTGCGCCTGCCTGGCGACGGAAGCCTCGGACTCCATCGACTTCATTTTCTCCGTCATTTCGGCATAGGTTGTATCCAATATGGCAAATTCGTTGATTTGCCGCCGGTTTTCCTTCATTTTCGGTATGGCGCTCATTTTCTCCAGCAGGTGGCGGATCGGGTTGTACGCATGATGCGTCAGCCAGATCGACAAGAACATGCTGACGACGAAGCATGCCAAAGCGAGAACCAGCGCCGACGTTCGGAGGGCCTGCATGTTGAACAACAGATTTTGATATTGGCTTACGCTGATAAACGTCCAGTTCATATCCCTGGATTTGACGTAGGTAACGAGGCTTTTGCGGCCGTCGATGGAGCGGGTGAAGTAACCGCTTTCCGCGTCCGTTCCCAGAATGGACTGGACATAGGATTCCTGCGATACATCCTCCATGAACCGGGACCGATCCGAATGGGTGATGATGGTTCCCTTGTCGTCAATGACGTGCAGCGAATCCACCGCTTCGTTGCGGTAGCCTCCGATCAGATCCTGGATGGTGTCGGTGCTCATATTGATCACGATCGCGCCCTTGGAGCTTAACGGCGAATAATAGCTCGGAAGGAGGACGAAAGTAAGGACATCTTCGCTCCGGTTCGCCGAAGTGGCGGAAGAAATCTTGCGCGGAAACAGGTGAAAATAAGATGTATTCTTGCTGTTGATCTCCTCCAGCAGCGCCTTCTCCTGCTCCTTGGTAATCCCCTTCGTATTCAGATACGTGTTATTCGAGCCGTTATAGATCCCGATTGAATGGATGAACGGATAGGTGGACTGAACTCGGTTAAGGGTGCCGAACACGCCATACTGTTTCACCGGATCGGCCTCTTTGTCCAAAAGGGCATTCACGATCTCCTTGTCGCTGAGCAAAAGGTTGCCCACGTTATACACCTGGTCGCGGATGACGCTGGATACAGCGCTGTTCTGCTTCAGCATCGACTCGGATATTTTCCCTACCTCCTTCGCGGTGCTCCAGGAGAACATCATGTACAGGACGACGGTTACGAGGGCAATCATCGCTGCCGTGAGCAAAACAAAGCTGAGAAACATATTTCGATACACTGCATAACGGAATAATCGCTGCCGGATCATATTCTCCCTCCTTATCATTCGGTCTGTATAGTCAACTGAGATCTTATCATTCATGAAAATTACTAACATTATATGTAATATACATGTTAATTTAATAGGGTTGCCTAGCCATCCGATCGCTTGGAACGGATCGATATTTTATTCTCATCTTACATTTGCTCAGGGCATACATCAATATGAAAACGCATTCTTTATTTTCCTCCCCAAACTCCCCTTCATAGACTTCATCGGCTAAACCCCTTATAAAACCAAGCTTTTCAGGTTATTATTCAATCCTGGCGACACTGTGCGAAATACTCAAATTCGAAGTTTTTGCCGTTTTTTAAAGCAGGCGTTCCCCCTTTCAATCCGCTCAAACTCCATTTTCATAGTTTACTGCATGCGGCAACTCTCTTTACACTCGAATCAGAACTGCTACGCTTGCAGCCCCCATCACTTACGAAAGGACGTGCCTACCTATGAAAAAAAGCCGCTCCGGCTTCCTGAGCGAAATCCGCTCGAACGGATCCGCCTACCTGCTCGTCGTACCGGCTGCCATCTATACGCTGGTCTTCGGTTATTTCACGCTTCCGTACATGCTCATTGCGTTTCAGAAATTCAACTTCAAGACAGGACTCTTCAATTCCGCCTGGGTCGGCTTTGACAATTTCAAGTTCTTCTTCTCGTCGCCCCGGGCGTGGGAGGTCACCTTCAACACCTTGAAGCTCAATTTTCTATTCATCATCGTCGGCACGCTCGGAGCCATGGCGCTGGCCATTCTGTTCAATGAACTGCGCAGCCGCTGGTTCTCGAGGGTGACGCAATCCACCATTCTGTTCCCGCATTTCTTGTCCTGGGTCATCGTCAGCTACATCATCTATAGCTTGCTGTCGACCGATTACGGCATCCTGAACCGGATCCTGGCGTTCTTCCATATGGATCCCGTCAACTGGTACGCCTCGCCACAGTACTGGACGTGGATCCTTACGACCGCGGCGGTCTGGAAGGACCTCGGGATGAACCTCGTCATCTATCTGGCGGCCATTACGGGGATCGATGACAGTTATTACGAAGCCGGCCGGATCGACGGCGCTACCCGCTGGCAGCTCATCCGCCATATCACCATTCCGCTCATGCTGCCGACCATATCCATCCTGACCCTGCTAGCCTTGGGCAAAATCATGTACGGTAGCTTCGACATGATCTACGCCATCGTGAAGGACAACGGGCTGCTCTATCCGACCGTCGACGTCATCGACACATATGTGTTCCGTTCCCTCCGCACCATCGGGAATCCGGCACAGGCCATGGCCGTCGGACTGTATCAATCCGTGGTCGGCTTTATTCTCGTATGGGGCAGCAACAAAATCGTGAAAAAGGTGAATCCGGACCATGCCTTGTTCTAAAGCGTGCCGGAACCACTCGGAAAGGAGCGAAACTTAGATGACGTCCAGACCCAAATTTTTCGATGCCGTAAACACCGCCCTGATCGGCATCATCTCCATCCTCTGCATCCTACCGATGCTGCTTGTGCTCATGGTGTCCTTTACCGACGAAGCCAGCATTAAACAATTCGGCTACCAGCTGTTTCCGAGCGAGTTGTCGCTTGATGCTTACAAGCTGCTTCTGTTCGGCAGTACGCCGCTGTACCGAAGTTATATGATCTCGATCCTCGTGACGGTGGTCGGCACGATCCTTGCGGTCACCATTACGTCCATGGCCGGATATACGCTGGCCGCCAAGCATATCCGTTACCGCAACGGGCTCGGACTATTCTTTTTCATTACGATGGTATTTAACACGGGTTTGGTGCCCTGGTACCTGATCAACCTCAATCTCGGCATGAACAACACGATCTGGGCCCTGATCATTCCATCCTTGGTGTTTAACCCGTTCAACCTGTTTCTCGTGCGCAACTACATGTCCCAAATTCCGCCATCCCTTACGGAGGCGGCCAAGATCGACGGCGCGAGCGATTTCTATATCGCGTTCCGGATCTACTTCCCGCTGTGCATGCCCGTCCTTGCAACGATCACGCTGTTCTACGGCATTGCCTACTGGAACAACTGGTTCAACGCCATCATGCTGGTGGACAACGAGAAGCTGTATCCCCTTCAGTATCTGCTGTTTAAGCTGAACTCCGAGATCAGCATGATCCAACAAATGCAGAGCAGCGGAGCCATTCTCGGCACCCAGACGCTTCCTCAGGAATCGGTGAAGATGGCCACCGCCATTCTCACGATCGGCCCGGTGGTGCTGTTCTATCCGTTCCTGCAGCGATATTTTATTAAAGGGCTGTTGATTGGCTCTTTGAAGGAGTAAGAGGTTTCATCCACATGCCATGGTCTTGGAAAAAACTGTGAATCAGCTTTAACCGAAATCAAAGAGGCTAGCCGCTCACACGGTTAGCCTCTTTTTTATATGATGGATGTCTTTATGGATACAAAGTCTGCCGCTTCGGATGGAGCATCGTCAACGGGGATGTTAGCGTAACCCTGATGTTGTGCATTGGGTCAGTAACGGTAATCCGCTCTTTGAAGAACAGGAAGAATGCTAAAACGCTCGGCTTTTAACTTCTCCTTGATAAGCCAATGCATCCTGGGCCCTTAACCGCTGAACTTCGCTCAGCTCCGACAACTCGGCCCATTTATACTCAGAGTGCTCCGAACTAAGGATAATTTCCTCATGAAGCGGGATCGAACAGCGGAATATGCCGACCTGCGCGTTGATATGACTGTGATAATAAAATCCGGTCAAAACCGCATCTTGCAGGGTAAGGCCCAGTTCTTCGCGGCATTCGCGGAAAATGGCTCCATGGATCGTTTCGCCGGGGTCGACCCCACCTCCGGGCAAACTCCATCCCTTGTTCCCATAGGTCCGTTTTAATAAGAGCAGCTTGCCGTCGGCGTTCGATATGATGGCATGCACACCAAATCTGTACGTATCATGAAAGCTCAAATTCCATCCTCCCATCCCGTTAACGCAAGCCATCCTTCATTTCCTCCAACATAATTCCCCACCATGAAGAGGAACGGACGGCTGGTTGATCCATATCTTTCAGCTCCCGCTTCATTTGTTCGAAGGCGCTCTTCCACTCGCGCTGAGTCTGCGAGGCGTCCGGACGGGTTCCCGGTTTGATCTCTCCTCTACTGAACTTCTCAAGTTTCTCGCGAAATTGTTCTGCCGTCAAAATCATGGGAGGTGGATCGGGCTGCAAGTGCTCCGTTTGCTGCTTGAATCGAAGCACACGGTCCATAAAGGCGAGCAGGCTGTCGATGGAGGCGTTTATGTAGGTCGGTTTCTGTGTACCGCCCTCCGTTACTGCCCACACTCCCCCTGTATCCTTTTGGATCGCGACATGCAGCCCTTCGCTCCAGATCTCCCTTCCGATCGCGATATAGGCTCCATGAATATCCTGTAGCGGTAACGCTTGGTGAAACAGAAGACCCAAAGGAGGCTCTCGTAGCTCAAAGTTCGGCATTCCCCAATGCACGAGCATTTCCGCCGTCTTCTCGGGCATTCCCAGGCGATCCAAGCTTTCCCTCGTATAAGACAGCACTCCATGATCATACAACGTGTGAAATTGCTGCTCCACTCTATCCCTCCCCTAAAGTTCTAAACTGGTACGCAGTCTTTAGCATATGGTGAGAAATGGTCTACAGATATTCGCCGAAATAGAACTGCAGCGCTTCCCGGGAATACCCATCGCTTCCTTGCCACTCCGACATCGAGAAGAAATCGTCGTCTCTCCTCGGGCGCGTGCGAGGCGTGTCCTTCGGAACCAACACGCCGGCATATCCCCAAACTTCCATGAGCACGTCTCGTTCATGCTTGCTTGAAGGCAGAATATCCTTCCATCGCTTCTCCAAGTGACGTGGGCTTTCTTGTTCGGTACAGTCTTCAACGGCTTCAATCAGGCCCCGCAGGATGCCGATATCTTCATCACCCACCGTTAAGGTCTCCTCATGGCTCAACAGCTCCAGATCGAGCCAGCAGTAGATCAGATGATTCAAGCGGACGCCGCCCCATTTGACCCGTTCGAAATTCAGCACGTTCAGGTCGAGCTGCACATAATCACGATCCGACTGAATCCCGGCGTGATTGCAATCCCCGCAGCTGCTGTAATTCGGCACGGCCGAGCGCCGTTCTTCGTGCGTATGAAGTGGCAGGCGCGAGGTCAGCGCCCAGCTGGAGAGCGCGCTTCGCAAATGCACCTGTTTCGTAGACAAGCTGTGCAGAAAAGCAGCCGCAACCTTTTCTTTTGTAACGCTCTGATGCAGGCTTTGCAGCCGCTGGATCAGCTCATCATGGCCGATGGAGATGGGATCAAACATCAGCCCCATGCTTTTCGCGTATTCAAAATCCTCCCCAGCAAATGGCATTGGGTTGTTCTTCCAGCCGCTGGATGACCAGAACGTTTGCAATAATATCTTTTTTGCCTTTTTGTCCACAGCTTCTCACTTCCCATTTTTTTTCTTGCTCCTATCATATCAAAATAAGCAAAAAATTTATTTAAATCCTTCGATAATTTCATTTATTTGTTTAATATGTCTTTGTTCATGCAAGTACAGTGATTTAACCCATTCAATTAATAACATCTCTTTAAAGACAGGGTGGGTGAAATGTCTTCTGCTTAGCACGGAAGGGTCTTCTAATGAATGGAGCAGTTCCGTTAGCTTCTCTCTAGAATGATGCAGTTTCTCGACAATTTCTTGATATTCTATAATTTCATCGGTTGGTTTAGCAATGTCAGGAGCTTCTAACTTTCTACTTCTGTCCAGCAGAAATTCCAAAGGTTTATTCTCAATAATTGAATCTTCCTTGCCCTTCAATCCTCTTTTAATAGCAACCACATACAATTCTTCTGTCTTATATAGGTGTTGACATACCTGGCTGATACTCCAACTGTTTGAGTCGTGCCGCCTGTTCAGCTGCTCTCCGCTCAATCCATTGAGGACTGTAAGCAATACCTCCCTTGTTTCCTTTAATCTCTGATTGATTTCTTGAAGTTCCAGGGTAAACACTCCCTTCCAATGGTTTTTAAGATGCCGTTCCTTTTCCGGATTGCTGACGATCTTCATTTCTAAAATAGTCAATATAAAATGCCCCAGCCCTAGATAGCTGTTATCTTAGGCTGGAGCATGATCTGTCTGCTACTTCCATGATTATACATCTGATAGCCGAGGCGTGTAAGCCCTGCGTGACAAATATGGTAACAAAAAAATTGTTTCTTCCCGCTGCAAATCCATTATAGGAGGTCTTTCAGTTTTACAAATATAACGGTTGGACGGGCATTTGAGAACAACGAATCAAGCATGGAAAGCCTGCGGCACATTACCTTGCGCTAGGCTGGCTTCCGATTTATTTAGGAACATATTTTATTTTGAGCAAAATCGAAGCCAGGGCAAGGATCGCAAACACGATTCCGCTCCAGATTAACTGATGGATACCCGCAACGGCTATCAACCAGCCCCCTACCGTGGTGCCAAGTGTAATGCCCAGGTTGGAAAACGATACAAACAAGCTGTTGCCAAACGCCGGTGCATCTTCAGTCACCGTTGTCAGCCATGTTTGGCTGACGATTAATCCTCCGGAATGGACCATCCCCCATAAAACCACAACGATCATAGCCGGAATCCAGTATGGCGCCAGGCTGTACAGCAGTACGTAAACCGCAATATACAGGATAGGGAACAGCATCACGGTCACCCGTATGTTTTTTTGCAGCATGGCGCCAAAAACGAAATTGCCGAAAATCATGATGATTCCAAAACCCATCAGCATCACACTGATCACCGATCCGTTCATAGGTGTAACCTGGCTGAGGTATTCCGCAAAATAACTGTACACCGAAAACATCGCCGCAAAAATAAAAATGACCGACGTTATATTTAACCACAATGCGGGTTTCCGCAATATCCCCAGCTGTTTGCCGAATGACATTTTGTTCTTAACCGGCATGGACGGGAGCCAGACCAATATACCAGCAAAGGCAATCGCGCTAACAGCCGCTCCAAACAAAAATGCGGTTTCCAGTGAAACCTTTTCCGCCAGGTAAGAAGTCAAAGGCACACCAAATGCAAATCCGACGGTAATCCCGGCAAATACCTTCGTGACCGCTTTACTGCTCTTCTCAGGTGGAACCAGCTGGGCCGCAGTGACCAAAGCCACGGAAAAAAAGACCGGATGAAAGCAGGCCGGAATGATCCGGAACGCCAGCATCACTTCGAATTTCGATGTCATGGCGTACACGATATTGGACACCGCAAACATGAATACTGCGATAAGAAGAATCACTTTCCGGTTGATACCGGATGCCAATAATGTCAGAAAGGGCCCCGAGATGGCGACCACAAGGGCAAACACACTGACGAGCGTACCCGCCTGTGATGCCGTGATATTAAATTTCCGGGCCACTTGGGGCAGAACGCCAACGATACCCATTTCTGTCGTAATAATGCCAAAAACACCTAAAGCCAACATGATAATAAGTAAAGGGTTCACTTGTTTCTGTCTCAAAGAAATGATGCTCCTATTCTGTCATTTGTATTTTCATATCTGTATATGTAGATATGTTAGTCCGCAGTTTCACCATCTATATTCAATTATATATCTATATATCTAGATGGATTTAAACAAAAAAACACCTCCTTATAGTTTGTTTTGAATATACTCGGAAAATTCCTTGATGGTCTGTTCATTCCGGCGATAATAGGTCCACTTTCCGATACGCTCGGACTCAAGCAGTCCCGCTCTTTGAAGTGTCAGCAGATAATTGGAAATGACGGATTGCGCCAGCCCGCTCTTCTTTTGAATATCGGCTACACAAATTCCGGTCCGGAAGCTGATGCCGTATTCCATATATTTTTTCTCCTCAAAATGATGCTCCGGGTTTTTCAGCCAATCCATGATTTGACAACGGGTCTCATTGGATAACGCTTTGTAAATTAAAATAGGTTCCATACAGATCATTATATCTATTTATATAGATTTGTAAATGTTTTTTTGAATACTGGTCACTGGATTAAATAGATAATCTAGAGTAAAAGACTTTCTAGACAAAGGATTGCCAAGTTCCAAAGAGTGCATCGAGGAAATCTACTGACATTACAAATATACAGAACAAAAACAGACACGCTGAATAGTGTGTCTGTTTTTTCTTTTTCGGATAAATTCATTTGGAAACGAAGGTTTGATGTTGGTAATAGCTGTGCGACTCAGCTGAAATCAATGATGATTGATTGGATTGATTAATGTATAAATGGAATATTTATACATTACCTCATCACTTTAGCAAGCTCCGTGAAAATAACCCCGAGCGCGTGTGCGCCCGCATCCGGGTATCCAATGCTGCGTTCGCCTACCGTGCCCGCTCTACCCATTCGGGCAACGATGTCTGCCGTCTTCTGCGCTCCGAGCACCGCCGCTTCAGCCGCCTTAATCGCTGCTGGCTTCATCTCTTCACCTTGCTCTGCACTCTGCGTCCAGGAATCCGCGAACGGGACGAGTGCGTCGATCAATGTCTTGTCGCCGACGACAGCTCCTCTTCCGAACGATCTTTCGCCCGTATCCTGGATTCCTTTCACAACGGCCTGCATCATATCTGCGACCTCTTGAGCGGACAATTCCTGCTTCTGACCGGCAGATTTACTCGCTGCACGGAATGCGGATCCCCAGATCGGTCCGGAAGCCCCGCCGCAATGCTCCATGATGATCAACGAGCAGGCGTCGAGGAAATCGCCGATATCGCTGAGATGGTGGGTCAGAATATCGTCCCACTCCCCCTTGAGCTGCTTGAAGCCCTTGGCGACACTCATGCCGAAATCGCCGTCTCCGGCATGGGCGTCGAGCTCGCAGAACGGCACCTCGTTCTCGATGATGACCTCGCTCATTTGATCGATCAGATATACGATATTTTGCAAGGATAGCCGGTTGTTCTTAATCACCGCAGCGTCAGCATCCGTATTGTTTTTATACGAAACTGCCCTCTCTGACTTCTCTTCTTGAATAACCTCGGTATAGTTCACGGGCTCAAAAGATCCCTTAACCGACAGTGCCGGCGTATCGCATGGCGCAGACAGCCACTTCTTAAGCGTCTCGTCCAGCTTCATGATTGTCACCGATGCGCCTGCCATATCGATGCTGGTCATATAGTTGCCGACGAATACTTTGAATACCCGCTTGTTTCGGGACGCTAATTCGCGCATCACCGAATTGTTCAGCAAGTACAGCTCCTGCAGCGGCGTGCCGCCAAACCCATTGATTAATACGGCAACTTCATGCTCCGCAGAATCATTCATCTGCAAGTTGTCCAGCAAAGACGTGACCATCCGCTGCGCCAGCTCATCTGCAGGAACAACTTTCTCCCTGCGGATTCCCGGTTCGCCGTGAATGCCGACGCCGTATTCCATCTCGTTATCTTCGATATGAAAGGTCGGAGTTCCCTTGGCGGGCACGGTGCAAGAGGTAAACGCAAAGCCGATGCTGCGAACATGGTTAATCGCATGCTGCGCCGCTTCTTTCACTTCCGGCAGGGACAGTCCCGCTTCTGCGGCTGCTCCGGCTACCTTATGAACGAGCACTGTTCCGGCAACCCCTCTTCTCCCTACCGTATAGAGACTGTCTTCAACGGCGATGTCATCGTCGACCTTCACATAATCCACTTGGATACCGTCCTCGCTCGCAAGGTGGGCCGCATTTTTGAAGTTCATGATGTCGCCGCTGTAATTTTTGATAATAAGCAGCGTTCCCTTATTACTCGCAGAGCTGCGGACCGCTTGATACACCTGGATTTGGGACGGGGAAGCAAACACATCGCCGCACACGGCCGCATCCAGCATGCCACTTCCAACGAATCCGGCATGAGCTGGTTCGTGGCCGCTTCCGCCGCCGCTGATCAGCGTAACTTTATCTTGGTTGATCTCTTTTTTGGAAATCACTTTGAATTTAGGGCTGAACGCTAACTCAGGATGCGCCAGCACAAGCCCATTGCACATTTCCCGAACCAAGGTTTCCGGTTTATTCATGATTTTCTTCATCTTATATCTCCTTACTTAATTTGTATTGACGACCCAACTGGTCAGCGGCCATAATCGCGGATGCTACCGCTTCCTCCGAAATCGGGAATGGCATCGAATGGATGGATTCCTCGGCAATACATGCCTTCTTGGCCACTTCAAGCAGCTCCTCGTAGGTCACACGCTCTACGCCGATATCCTCTAGGCATACAGGAAGACCGATCGACAGGCAGAAGTCCAGCACTTCCTTCATTTCGTCCCGGTCGGCATTCTCAAGCACCAATTGAGCAATCGTACTAAAGGCTACCTTCTCGCCGTGATAATAATGATGCGTTCCTTCAAGAGCCGTCAAGCCATTGTGAATCGCGTGAATCGCTGCCAAACCGCCGCTCTCGAAGCCTAGTCCCGATAACAGAATATTCGTCTCGACGATATTCTCCAAGGCTGGCGTCACAATATTTTGATCACAGGCCAGTTTTGCTCTGTACCCGTTCTCAAGCAGTGTTTCATAACATAGCTTGGCAAGTCCCAGCGCTGTAATCGTCCCTTTGGCGTCACCGCATACGCCTTCGCGAACACCGCACGGCAGACCGGCATTGACATTGGAGTAAGATTGAGCCGTCGCTCTTGCTTCGAAATAGGTAGAGAGCGCATCCCCCATACCAGCAACAAGGAATCTAGTCGGCGCTTTGGCAATAACCGTCGTATCAATCATGACGACACTAGGACTTTGTTTGAAATAAGCATAATCATCGAATTCGCCTTCCGGAGTATAGAGTACCGCCGAATGGCTTGTCGGTGCATCGGTTGCCGCAATTGTCGGGACAACAATCAGGGCCTCACCTTCGGCTACGCATTTTGCCGTATCAATCGCTTTGCCTCCGCCGAGGCCAATCGTGCAGGCACATTGATGCTCCTTCGCCAAAGCTTGCAATCTGGCAACCTCCTGCCGGGAGCATTCCCCACGGAAGCCGCTTTCAACTAGCGTTATATTAAATTTCAGTTTCGTTGACTCCAGCTTGTCTTTCACCCGTGCAACATCATCGGGATGGGCAATCAGCAGAGCGGATTCACCGAATGTCTTCACAAAATAACCTAAATTCAACAGTTCGTTCTCACCTTGCACATATTTTGTCGGACTGATAAACGCTCTTCTCATGTTCATTCCTCCTAAGTAATCTATACTTATTATTATAGGTTGTACTTAATCGGGAAGCATGAAACAATGAGATCGGAATAAAGCGTTTTCTTATCGTGTTTTTTTGTCATCTCTATGGAAAATTGTATTATCTTGTTCTTCAGTAGAAGCATTCGCTATAATATTCAGTAGAGTTTCTATAACTTTTCATAGGAGAATGTTGTCATGTCCAAATCCCGATATGATTTAGAAGAAATCATTGATTTGGAGAAATGGGAGAAGCTGCAGGATTCCTTATCGCTTGTGACCCAAATGGCGATCCTTACGGTCGATTACAAGGGCGTTCCCGTCACCAAGCACAGCTACTGTCAGCCTTTCTGCCAAGGCGTGCGCCAGGATTCCCATCTCTCTCCATATTGTCAAAAATGCGACGCGCGTGCCGGCATTGAAGCGGTTCGCCAAAACAAGCCATACATCTATTTATGTCATTTCAACATTATCGATATCGCCATCCCGATCATTATTGATAACCAATATCTTGGTGCGATCATGGCGGGACAGCTCAAGCTCCGAGAAACTGACGCGCCGATGCTGGAACAGATCGTATCTCGGCCGCCCAATGTGGAGTCAAACCGAAAGTTTAAGGAACTCGAAGGGGATTATGATGCACTACCCGTCTTATCCTATGATGAGGTGACGAAATGCGTGGATCTGCTGCTGCAATTAAGCACCTATATCGTTGAGGAAGCGATTCAGAAGCATACCACGATCGATTTATACAAAAAAGTGCTCACATCCAACATGGATGCGCCAGCTTCTATGGAAGCTTATAACGAGTCGGATCGTGCGGTCCGCAGCATCCAATCGATGCAGCAGGAGCTGTCAGGAGCACTGATCGATACCAAATTGAAGAATGGCGCTGGGCGGTTCGTCTCATCGAATGCCGTGCTTCAGCCTGCGTTTGACTACATTTTTACGCACAAGCATGAGAATTTCACCCTGAAGGAAATGGCCAAGCTTTGCCATATTAGTCCCAGCTATTTCAGCCGCATATTTACGAAAGAAACGGGAGAGAATTTCTCCGTCTTCATCGCCCGACTCAAGATTGAATGGGCCAAGCAGCTGTTGGAGTCCACCGATTCGCCGATCCATCAAGTGAGTGATGATTTGGGCTTCTGCGATACGGGCTATTTTATCAAAACATTTAAAAAGTTCGAGCACCTCACCCCGGCCGTGTACCGGAACATGTATGCCGGGCTATCGGCTAAGTGATCGGTTTACCAACCGATTATTACAAGTAAACCCCTTCGTTCATGAACGAAAGGGTTTTTGCACATCATCCATAATAATCGAATACAATTTTAAATCTTCATGTGACCCTTTTACCCAAATCGCTTTTCTTAATAAACCTTCATAGGACATGCCGGCCTTTTCCATCACTCTGGCTGACCCTACGTTTAATGGGTGACAACTGGCTTCGATTCTGACTAATCCCATTCTTTCAAATCCAAAAGAGATGATGGTCCTGATCACTTCGGTCATGTAACCACGATTCCAATAATCCTTGGAGAGGGCATAACCCAATTCAGCTTTAGCATGGTGAACATTCCAAGACATAAATCCTGAGGTCCCGATGATCTTTCCTGTTTCTTTGTCCACGATTCCCCAAGGGCCAACAACATGACGGTCGTATTTTTGCAGCACTTTGTTTAGATAGATACGGGTATCTCCAATCGTTCGATGCGTCGGCCAGACCGTATATCTCGATACGTCATCATCCGAGCCGTAATGAAATATATCCTGTTCGTCTTCGCTCCTCAGTTTTCTTAATATCGTTCTGTCTGTTTCTAACGTTGGGAGATCCGAAAAGACATCTTCGATCCGCATATCATTCACCCTCCAAAGCGATCACGATTGATTTGAAAAGAGACAGATAACATCTGCATAAACAGAAATCCATTATTAATTTATATTCCGATCTCCTGCATTTTCACCATAACTTTCTTGACCCTGCCATCCAAATCCGTTCCCCCAAACTTTGGAAGCTTGAGTTCGCCGACAATCTTCCCATCGCGCATAAACATAATGCGCTCGGTCCGTGCCGCAACTTGTGCATCGTGAGTGACAAGCACGACCGCAGTACCGTCTGCATTGATTTCAGAGAATATGTCCATCGTTTCCTGAGCGGATATGGAGTTGAGTGCGCCCGTAGGCTCGTCGCCGAAAATAATGCTCGGGTTGTTCATCAGCGCCCGGCATATTCCCGCACGCTGAAGCTGACCACCCGAAACCTGGGTGATGCTGCGTTTTTCAAGCTCTGCAATGCCTACCCTTTTCATAAGCTCTCTTGCCTTCACCGAAATGTTCGCGGCGTTTTTTCGGTTATCCCGCATGGATGGAAGAATGATATTGTCGAGGATATTCAGGTTTTTCAGCATCGTCGGCTGTTGGAACACAAAACCCATTTTGGTTCTGCGCATATCTGCAAGCTCATTCTCCCCAAGCGTCGATAAATCCTTACCCTCAAAAACGACTTTTCCGCCATTCACGCCATCCGTCCCGCTCAGTGCAAACAATAGCGTTGATTTCCCCGAGCCTGATGGTCCCATAACAGCTACGAACTCGCCCTCGTGAATATAGGCGGACACCCCGTCCAGAACATTGTGCTGTTCGCCGCCTTCACCGAAAGATTTTACGATATCATCACCGATAATCATCTTTTTCATCTGCCTACTCCTTCATATTTTCGGATATTGTTATTTGTCCTGCGCCCGATGTGCCGATCATGGTAGCGATTAGTATCGAGGCTATCATCATAAGCGGGCTGTACAGATACGCCGAAAGCGGATTGACCGCAAAATGGAACGCCGACGCTCCAAACGAAGAGATAACCGCACCCGCAAGCATTTCTCCGAGCGTGTTTGCCAGAAGGGTTCCGAGAACAATGCCGACAATCAGAACAAATGCAGAACGCGAAGCATATTGCACCTTAATGTCCGTGTTCGTAAATCCGAGAGCTTTCATAACAGCAATGGAATATCGGTCCTTAGCAACAAGCATTTTCATAAACAACAGGGTAATCAGTACCGATATTATCAGCGCAACAGCCATTGCGGCGTGTGAAGCCTTCTTGACGGAATTTATCGTTGAGCCGAATGTCTGTGTAACAAATTCATCAATATCTGAAATCTTGGCAAAATCAAACCTGTCCGCGTAATCTGAAATCATAACGCCGATAAGAGATTTATCCGAAAGTTCAGCGCAGATGATGCTCCACATCATATCCGCCGAATTGTCGGTGAATACCGCCTTTGCGGTCTTGCCGCCGTTGGTAATGTCGGAATATATTCCGCTTACCGTTAGTTCCTTCTCCTGTCCCTCCATCACCAGCGAAATGACATCACCGACCTTCTTGCTCAGCTCATCAGCATTCATAGCCGAAAGTGCAATTTCATCCTCTGCGGCGGGTGCTCTGCCTATGGAATAGGCAATTGGGAATATGGAATGGTCACCGAGTTCGATTTTTATGTTTTCCTCAGAACCGTCTTCTGTTTTGATGTTAAATGCTTTTGTTGTAAGGACGGCAACCTTGGATATGGCACGGTCGCTGCTCATCGCATTTCGTAGTTCAGCCGTTTTCTCTGAAATGTTATCGGTCTGCTGTATGTCAGCACGTATATCATAGTTTCCGATCCCCATATATTGGATGAAGCTTGTAGAGGAGATGGTGTTGTACAAATTCTGTGGAACAATCATGATAAAAGCTGCAATCACCAACACCGTTAGGCTTGTAGCGTAAAGCCTTTTCCTTGCGAGAACATCTTGGATACCGAGGAAAACATTCGTATTCAACAGCCTGTTTCCACTTAGATTAAAACCTTTGGCGCCTGTGTTTTTCTCCTGCGAAGTACCAAAGCGTATGGCTTCTGCAGCGGATATGTTCCGAAAACGTTTCAACATTGCGCTTACATAGGCGATGATGGCAAGAAATACAAGCAGTATGCCGATGATTCCGAACAATAAAGCATAAGCTGAATTTTCGCTTTCCCCCATATACAGCCTTATATTTTCAAGAAGCATGCCTTGGAACATAACCGACAGTGCAAAACCGAGCATACTACCCGCCGCGGCAATCGCTGCGTATTTCGCAAGATACATCTTCTTTATGTCGGAAACACGCAGCCCTATTGCCTTCATCACGCCAATCTCGCGGTAGTCGTCTTCGATTTTCGCCAGGAGCGTAAAACGTATGCACATCAATGCGATGGCCACGACAAGCGCGCTCACAAGAAGTATAACCGCGATCATCAACCCATCGGAAAGTGCGTTCATCATTTTAAAAAGCTTATATGTAACGGTTGGTCCATTTCCTTCAAGTCCTGCGGAAGCATAAGCCGTTTCAAATGAACCGAGCTCAGATAAATCCTTTAATCTAAACTCAATCAGATACTCCATGCTGCCGAGGGCCTTGATTTCCGCGTAATCATGTTCATGTACAAGAAATCTCTTGGATGACGAGAGTGTAGAATTCATTTGCGAATCCCGGAGGAATCCCGCAACGATAAACTCCTTCCCACTAATGACCGCCTGATCACCGACCTTGGTGGTGCCATCCTTCATATAGCTTATTGGAACATACAACTCGCCGATGGCGGGTTTAATGATGTTACCGTCGAGATCAAGAAGATAATCGAATTTTTGACTCTGCATGCTAAATCCGTTATCCTGGACACTATTCGCAAGTGAATGTTCGCCTAATCGTATCCGCGCACCATCCATATTGAGAAATTCTATCACTTGTACATCATCCACATTGCTATGCTGCTCCGCAAAAGCCGAAAGCCGCGCAGTATCTATTTCACCGGAATGCATCTGCATAAAATGCGGGGTTTTAGCTTGCGTCATCAATGTGTTAAGCGCACCCGAGAGATTGACGACGAGGATCGCCGCTAGCGAAACAAGCATTGCCGCAGCAGCGACAAATACCATAGTTGTTAGCGTAGTGGCTTTGCTTTTTAAAAGATCATTGCGGATTATTCTGGAGTACATAAGACACCTCTGTTTTCAAGCATTTTTACCGACTTTAATTTATACAGAATGACCGAAGTTACACATAACAGCATCCCGGCGATGATAATGAGAAATCCCATCCCTCTGCCGAGTCCCGTACCGATGATTTTTCCCACACTGTCAGAAAGCACGCCACCTTCAACTAAAAAAGGGGTGAACACATAATCCGCCAAAACACCCGAAAGGGCATAAGCCACTACAAATCCAAGCTGGGAAAGGATTCCGATCAGTGCCCAGGCTCTGCCTTGAACGGAATTATCAATGTTGGTACGAACTAGAAAATCCAGGCTTGTGTTGGCAAACGGAAGCATTGCAAAAAACAGAAATCCCGAAATACAGATCAAGGCAATATGTTCTCGAAATCCGAACGCCATCATAAACACGCCTACACCAAACAAAGAAATCGAAAGAATGTTCACATAACCCTTTTGAATGGGAAGAAATCCTATAATGACACTGGATACGAGCATTCCCGAAGCGATAATGGTTTCTATCATCCCTACGACGGAGCTGCTTGTAAACGTCAGCAGCATAGGAATGGAGAGTGTTTCAATAACTCCAAGGTAAAATGTCAGCACCGATGTCATAATCACAAGAACAAGCACACCTCTGTTAGTAGAGACAGCGTTCCAACCGGCTTTGATTTCGTGGATGAACGATTGCGTGTGTTCGTATGTCTTGGAGACAAGGCCCCTGCGGACGGCAAGCGTAGTTGCAACGGTGACAAAAAAAGTGCAAATGTCGATGACAAGCAGCAGCTTTATATCCGTAACGGTGAGCAAAAATCCCGCAAGGATCGGCGAAATCAGAAATTTTGCCGATCCTGCCACCTGAACAAAACCGCTTGCCCTTGTATACTGCTCCTCGGTCAGCAAATCCGTAACCGTAGCCTTGTATGCGGGGTCAAGCAGCGATGAAAACACCGAGCTTATGGTAACACCCACACAAATTTGCCATAGCTGTGCTTCTCCGCGAAGCATGCATATGAGGATGAATACAAGACCGATCGCAGAAAGACTATCGCCTAGCACCATTAACAGTCTGCGGTCATAGCGGTCCGCAAGCACTCCGGCAAATGCGCTTAAGAGTAACGATGGCATGAACGCAAGCAAGGTTACAAGCGCCATGGCCGAAGCCTTTCCCGTCTGTTGGAAAACATAAATCCCAAGCCCGAACGATGTGAGCCCGTTTCCTATGGTTGAAATAAGCTGTCCCGACCACAGTAGGAGAAATTTCTTGAAAGACTTCTCTGGTTTATTCATGGCCGCTCTCGTCTCCTCCACCAAACATCTGCATGACGTCCATCAGACTTCCGCTTGCTGCACCGAGCAGCCTTTCTACGTTGCAAACAAAGGCCAGCATTCGTGAACCGCGCTCCTCATTCGTCAAGGTAATCATATCGTCATCAAAAACGGTATTCGCATAGATCACAACCATTTCCATGCATTCATACGGAAACGGTGTGCTGAACATTCCCTGCTCAATGCCTTCGAGGATGATTGCTGTCAGGATCGGCGGAAGGCCGTTGATGATGACCTTTTGTATTTTTTGATGCATCAGCGCGTTCTGCGGCTTGTGAATATGCTCCATAATTTCCTTGCTGCTTCCGCCGCTTAAGTTCATTGCCATCACAACGCGGATAATGCGTTCGACTACGGGTATCGTCTTGTCGGCGGCAATGACCTGTGCCGCATCCAGAAGAGCGTCACTATACCGATCAATCAACGCATCCATAATATCCTCCTTCGACTTGAAGTGATGATACAAGGTTCCCCGCGCAATCCCGACCTTTTCGAGAATATCGTTTGTACTTGTGCCGTCAAAACCCTTCTGACCAAAGAGCTCATCCGCGGCTTCAAGGATTTCGTTCCTGCGTTCTTCCGCTTTTTTTACAACTCTCATTGTTACACCTCCTCTACACCGACCGACTGACTGTCGGTTATAGAATAACAGGTTTCCTGTTATTGTCAAGATGTTGTTAGCTGAAAAACAAAGCAGCCCATCCTCTATTGAGGAATGAGCCACTTTTAGTTATCCATTTCACCCTATTACTGTCTAATGACGAGGATGTCTTGAGGTGGTCTGGCGGTGCTTTGGATTTGGGATATTTCAGCGTCAGTAAGATTGCGTCCTACAACAATGAACGAAGATGTTACATTGTTAAAGTTAAAATTCCCTAAGTTCGCTACGTTTTGGCTGCCGCGGAACACACGGAACGATCCCTGAAAGTTAATTCTCGAAAATAATACAAGCGTTATTTCAGAGCTCTGCACAACATTTCGGAGTCGGAAACTCGAGAGAATATTGTCAAACCGAAACGCACCCAGATCACGGACCGCAACGCCTCCTCGTCTGAAGAGAATCCGACGAACTGAAAAATTAGTGCCTGACCAAAGTGCAAGACGTATATCACTGTTTGCCATCTATATCACTCCTTGTATGAGAATGATATAGTATATTATTAGAGTAATAGAAAGGTGAAAGACAAAAACACCTGAATAATCGTTTGTTTTTCGGATTCTACTTCCCCTGCGATTTCTTAGCTGTTCTCCGAAATATATTCATCCCTTAAAAGGCCATAATACACGAGGTCTTCATATTGGTTCCATTTCCTTACATGCTGTCTTAAACGACCTTCATATTTCATTCCTAACTTTTCCATGACTTTACCCGATGCAGGGTTTTTCCCCAGATAACGGGCAAATATACGGTTCAACTTCATTTCGTCAAACGCATACCGTACGATACCTTTTGCCGCTTCCGTACAATATCCATTGTTCTTATACTGTCTCCCAATCCAATATGCAAGTTCACCATGATCAAAATTCCTATTACATCCAATACAGATAGCGCCTATTACATGCTGTTCTTCTTTATGTACGATAGCTAGTTCCAGTGATCGGTCTTCATTAAAGTTATGAGCATGTGTTTCTATCCATTGTTCTGCCATCCCATCCTCATACGGATGCGGGATATATAATGTTGTTTCCGCAATATATGGATCCCCTGCTAATTGTTGAACAACTTTGGCATCATCTAGACGGAAAGGCCGTAATGTCAATCTTTCCAATTGAATGGTCGGCAGTTTCTTCAAATGGTTCTCCCCCTTAGTTTTTCGGCAATCGAATCGTGAACGAAGTTCCTTGTGAAGGCTCACTTTCTACACTAATTGTGCCGTCATGAACCTGAACCAGCTTGTAGACAATCGCCATTCCGAGTCCCGTGCCCTCAGAGGTAGAATCCGTGGTCGTGCCCCGGTAATATTGCTGGAATAGGTGCTCCACCATATGGGCCGGCATCCCTACGCCATTGTCCTTGATGCGGATTACAGCATGCTCTCCTGTGTCCGCAATCTGTACATATATATTCGTATGTTCAGGATTGTGGAGGATGGAATTCATCATCATATTTTGCAGGATGCGCTGCATGAATTTCAAATCAAAATCAACATAAATGGCAGGTGGATCCGCTTGAAAATGCAAATGATAGCTGCTCGCTTGCGGACTATTGCTGATATCGGCAACTACCCGTTTTGTAAATTCTACGATATCTTGATTCGTCTTCTGTAATGGCAAAGCGCCGTCAGCGCGATTGAGCTGTGTGACGAGGCTTAAATCTTGAATCAATTCCTCCATATGCTTTCCTTTGTCGTCCATTTCCCGAATGAAAGAGATCGCCTCTTCTTTCGACCACTCGTACTGCTCATTCAATAAAAGCGCTGAGTAGCCTTTGATATAGGTTAACGGCGTTTTCAAATCATGAGAAATCCCCGCAATCCATTCCTGCTTGGCTTCTTCGATTTGGCTCCTCTCGATTTCGTTCGCTTGCAGTTTGACTCTCAAGGATTGAAGATACTCAAGCACCTCCTGATACAGGCGGAACCGCATGCGAAGTTTCCCTTTACGGGTATATATTTGAGGCAAATCGGCAGGTTGCTCATAGTTGTCCTGCGAGAGTCGATGAATCCAGGCCATGATGAATCCGATCGGTCCGCCAAAATACCATCCAAACAAGACGATGCACAGCAGCGTACTCGCACCAAAGATCCATCCGACAAACAGTCCTTCATCATCTAGACTGACATGGATACCGAGCAAGGGAAGAAGGCCTTCAAGGATAATAACAACGAGTACACCCGTGCCAAGCATCCATAGAATAAGTCCTAATGCCAAATGAATCGTAAATCGAGTTTTTATTCGCATGACAGTGCCTCATTCGGGGGGATGAATTTATAACCGATTCCCCGCAAATTCACGATAATTTTTGGTTTTCGGGTATCATCGCCGAGTTTTTTTCGCAGCTTGGCGATATGGATCGTGACCGTTTTTTCTTCCCCGTACACATCATTTCCCCATACCAATTCGTAAAGCTGAGCCGTCGTGAAGATATGATTCGGATGTTTACAAAAGAAATGCAGCAGCTCCAGCTCCTTCGCCGTGCATTCTACAGGTTGACGCTTCACGGTTAACGTTGCCGATTCCGGATGAAAAGAGAAGTACCCGTAATCGAACGCCGTGTTTTGTTGATGAGCATTCTCCATAAACCTTTGCCGGCGAAGGATCGCCTTGATTCGGGCAATGACCTCCAGTGGATTAAACGGCTTGGTAATATAATCGTCCCCGCCGATCCCTAGACCCGTTAATTTGTCGAAGTCGGTGGAGCGTGCGCTAATAAAAATAATCGGTGCATTCGTATGTTTCCGAATCTCCGCACATAGTTCAAAACCGCTTAGATCCGGGAGCATAATATCGAGCAAAATCATATCATATGCCTTTTCTTTGATGCGCTGCAGCGCGCCTTTGCCCGATGATGCGGTGTCGATATGCGTAAAATTCTCTTTGCGAAGCGTGATCTCCAATAGCTTCAAAATACCGATTTCATCATCGACAGCTAGTATGGATGCAGATTCCATTGCGATTTTCCCCTCACTTCAAGCTTTATCCTGTGTATTCACTTTTCTATCTTACTCTATTTACAAGATCCCGAGTTTACTCTAGTTAAAATGTTACGAGCTTTTTCCATTGTGTTTACTTTATTTTTACTTTCGTTCCCTAAGCTTAGTGTAGCACATCATTAAGGGAGGAAATGACAAGTGAACGCCGCCATTCAAATCAATCAAGTAAGCAAAGCATTCAAGGGCACGGAAACCATTACAAACGTCAATATGAGTATCAGCAGAGGGGAAATTTACGGATTTTTAGGTCCGAATGGGGCCGGTAAAACAACCATTATGAAAATGATCTTAAATCTGGTAAAACCGTCTTCCGGTGATATCCAAGTATTCGATCAGCTGGTTCTGCCAACATCGGTTCAATACTTAAAAAGAATCGGCAGCATCATTGAATACCCCGTGTTTTACGACCGGCTGACAGCGGAGGCCAACTTGGAGTTTCATTGTAGATACATGGACTATCGCGATAAGACAGCGATCAAGGAAGCGCTGGAGATCGTAGGTCTTCAGGGTGTGGGGAAGAAAAAAATCCATGAATTCTCTTTAGGGATGAAGCAGCGATTAGGGATTGCGCGCGCGATTGTTACGAAACCCGATATTCTTATTCTGGATGAACCTATCAATGGGCTTGACCCGATCGGGATTAAGGAAATGCGGGAGCTTTTCTTGCATTTAAAGGAGAGATACGGAACGACCATTTTAATTTCGAGTCATATCGTATCCGAAATCGAATCGGTCGCCGATACGATTGGCATTATTCATCAGGGAAAACTATTAAATGAAGTCAAGATGAATGATATTCGAAGACAACATGCCGGATCATTAGAAGAGTACTTCATCAATCTCATTCATGGAGGCAAACGCTATGCTTAAACTTATACAGCTGGAATGGCAAAAAAGTAACATATCCCGTTATTTTAAAGGATTGGCCGTTTGTATCGTGGCTATTTTCTCCGCCGCTGCATTGATGTCCCAGGGCCCTAGCGGTGATAGTGAACCGCTGTTTCAAAATTATACTGAATTCATTACTTTAACGGATCTTTTAATGCGCATCACTTATATCATTTTCGCGAGCGTTATTTTATCACGTTTAGTGATTGAGGAATACAAGAGCAACATGATCCAAGTGTTATTTACCTACCCCTTGCAGCGAAAAAAAATCATTCAAGCCAAGTTATCGATTGTGTTTGGATTTAGCTTCTTCAGCATCATCGTCTCTACGTTTGTGATCAATTTGTTAGTGTACTTCTTGAATCCGATGATCGGTTTATTCGAAGACCCGGTGCATATTGGTGACATGACGGCTACCCTTCCAGCAACGCTGATCCATGCATTTATGATAGCTGGAATCAGCCTGATTCCTTTATCTTTTGGCATGCGAAAAAAATCGACGGCTTCCACGATCACCTCGGCTGTCGTCATTGGATTCGTGGTTAACACAACGGTGTCTGACGGGGGAAGTTCGACCAGTCTGTTTCATTTCATCGCCATCCCGATTGCTCTCTGTCTGCTTGGCCTTATCCTTGGCTATCTTTCTTTTCATAAAGTAGATCGAACCGATGTAGCTTAAAATTTCACCGTATATGAATGGAGGACTAGAGCATGAGGAAAATCATAACCTCTTCGCTTGTTTTGCTTACCGTTGGCGGGTTAGTTATGGGCTGCCAAGGCATAGGGAAATCAACAAGTTATAACCATGAATCTTCCTACGAAGCTAACCGCATTGAAGAAATTGAAGTCAACAACGAATCTTGGGACATTGAATTCAAGCGTTCCGATTCCCCGAACATCACCATCGCTTGCGAAGGCAAGCGGCAGAACAATAAGAGCGCCCCTGTAACGATTAAACATGACGGGAATAAAATTGTTGTTACCCAGGAAGACCAGGGTAGTGCCATGGCAGGGTTCACTTTTGGCAAAAAAGGGACGATTTATATCTCGATTCCCGACCGTGAAGTCGATACGATTACATTGAACAATCATGCAGGTGACATCAAGATGAAGAATGTAGCGGCGCAAAACATTGTCATCGCCAACAATTCGGGGTCTGAGAACATCGAAGGACTTTCAGCAGAAAAGGGTGTGTTTACTTCCAAAGACGGGGATATCAAATTGAAAGACAGCTCGCTAAACGAATTAACGGTAACCACAGGCAGCGGCGCCAACTATATGACAGACGTGACCAGTCCCGTGATGAAGATCACTTCAACCTATGGGGAAGTATCCGTCAAAGAGATCGAAGAGGGAACGTTGCTGCGAGTAGAAACACAATCGGGAGATATCGCCGTATCTTATAAAACACCCCCTGCTTCGTTAAAGCTTACCGCAAGCAGCGACTCATCGGATATAAGCGTTGGTTTAAATGGCTTCAAGGTAAAACAGAGCACGGAAAAGATAGTGGAAGGCACGATTGGGGATGCATCCAATACAATGGAGCTTCTCAGCCGTGTCGGAACGATTGCTGTAAAATAGCTGCATCCATACGAGTAGCAACATATTTTTGTCGTCAACCCTTAATAACGCAGAAATCCCCCACGCTACCTTCGGTTGCAAGGTCAACTGAGTATATCCATAGCTTTATCATATTGTTGTGTCAGAGCCCTCCATGCTACAATATCCAAATGGAGCTATAACGCCTACAGGAGAAACTTTCATCCGCAAAGTTCTGGTGATAAATTCCGTTTCGTCCGGAGCATGCGGGTTGCTGTTGTTATTATTTCCCGGGTATGTTGCTGAATGGACTGGATTAGACAGTAGAACCGGTTTGGTATCAACTGGTGTTTTCCTGCTCGTATTCGTCGCATTTCTCGTAGGGATCGCATCCAGGAGCATTGTTTCTCCAGCGGCCGTGCTTGTTATTACAGTGCTAGACTTCCTCTGGGTTGTCGGCAGTGCGCTTCTGCTGGCGGATAAAGGAACTACAGTGACGATGACCGTTTTCGGCGTTTGGGCGGTTATTCTGGTCGCCGCAGTCGTCGGCGTATTCGGGATTTTCGAGGCAATATATTGCTGGCGCAACCGTGCTTTTGGAAGAGATCAAACGATCCGGTAAATGGCGCGGACTGTCGGATTTCTTCTTCGACTAGTGCTTTACAGCAAAGAGCCTTTGTCTTGCACGGGCTCTTTGCTCTTGGGTAATGAGATTGGCTTATTCAGAGTGCGTAAAGATTTTCGATGTCACCGCTTAGCTACAACAAGTGAATTAACGAGCTTCCGTTCATCATTTGGAAGCTGGGTACATCCGTAAATAAACACTTATTTCGATAGCTTGGCATCTGCAGCATGAATTGTACTCCTAATATTCCCCTCCCATTCAAATATCCTCTTCTGTAGAGCATGAATCTGGTTAGCATCATCAACGATCCGTTTCAATTCTGCAGCAGCCTTCACAGCATCTCCCTCCTTGACAGCTGCTTTATAACGTTTATTCACTTCATTTTTATTTTTATTGAAGTCTGTTATTTTTTTGTTCTCGGCTGTGATTTGTTTCTTTAGCGTTTGCACTGGTAATAAAGCATCTTTGACGATTTTGGCTTTTGCGGCAGCCTGCTTCTTCGCAGCTGTTAGAGCATCCTTTTTCAATTTGATTTCCTGTCGCGCCGTATTAACAGCACCCTTTATACGGTTTCGCTTGAGATCATACAGAAGAGCGGACTTTCGATCTTTGCGTTTCCTTGCTTCTGTCGCTTTCTTGCCGAGATCAGTATATTCCGCAAGCATAGGAGCGTATTTTTTCTGAGTCTGGTCTGCTTCTGTCTTTAACTTGTCGAGCTTTACCTTGTCAATGAGCTGTACTTTCGAATTAATTTCTTTAAGTTTGTCATTGTTTTGTTTGCGCAGCACCTGTATTTGCTGCTTATCCTGTTTATTGGCTAATTCCAATGAGGTAAGGCTGTCATGCAACTGATCAATTGTTGTTAATGCAGCATCCCACCCTGTATTTGAAGCCTCTGCATAAGCTGGTCTAGCGACAAAAAGAAAACACATGACTAGGACGGCTAAAGCGTTTAAATACCATTTAGTTCTTCTTCGTTGCAGCAATACAATCATCTCCCTTATCCATATCATCCTCAAAGGAAGAGCAAAAAGCACCCCACAAGAAAGGCTTCATAGCCTGTCCTGCGAGGTGCTTCTCCCGCTCTTCTTCCGATTTGATAATAGTATATATTTGATCTATTTAGATGTCAATCATTTCCTGGAACGTTTGTTCTCATCCCAGCCTCTAAATCGTTTATTGATTTTGGCATAGATTTCTGATATAAACGTGACTTTGAAACAACAAGTCATAGTTCCCAAAACACTCTTATTATTTGTGTTGCCAATATCAATTTCTCCTGCTTCAAAGAAACTGGAGTTGCATTCACTGGTAATGGTAGCAAGCTCCTTTGTTGATTCTAACGTTGTATCCTGCGGAAAAAGTGTTGGTTTATCAATCCTTCATTACATACAGCGCAGCAGATTATCCTGGACGATGCGGGTACCCGCTCCTCCTTCCAGAGCGAGGTCAGCCTGATCCAGGGAACAAATGATAGCAATGCCGCCCTTTTCTGCAAAGCCTATGGCTGATTCCATCTTAGGGCCCATACTTCCGACACTAAACTGACCCTCATCCGCATATCGCTTGGCTTCTTCCAGAGATATCGTTTCCAGTGATTTTTGATTCGGCTTTCCGTAGTTCACATATACATTGTGAACATCGGTCAGAATCATAAAGATATCCGCCTGCACATCCTGGGCCAGCTGATATCCGCTGCGATCTTTATCGATGACGGCTTCAACACCGACAAGGGTCCCGTCTGTCTGCCGGGATACAGGAATACCTCCTCCACCTGCTGCAATGACAATGGCTCCCTGACTAGCCAGGGACTTGATTACATCAGCACCAACAATGGATTGAGGCATTGGAGATGGAACAACGCGACGCCAGCCTCTGCCTGCATCTTCTTTGACAACCCAGCCTTTGTCTTCAGCAAGACGTTTGGCCTCTTCTTCACTGTAGAACACACCAATAGGTTTAGTTGGGTTTAAAAATGCAGGATCTTTCAACGACACTTCCGTTTGTGTCAGGATGCTTGTAACAGCCTGATTTAGTCCCAGTTTTTGCAGTTCATTTTTTAAGCATTGGTCCATCATGTACCCGATAAAGCCTTGGGATTCCGCACTGCACACATGCAGCGGAAACGGCGGGACCACTTCTTTGGCTTCGTCCTGCTGACGCAATATATTCCCAACTTGAGGACCGTTCCCATGCGTAATAATGACATCATAACCTTGCCTCACTATGCGGGCGATCACTTCACAGCTTTTCTGGATATTCTCAATTTGATTCTCATAGGTTGCCTGTTGTTTAGGTTGTAAAATAGCATTGCCGCCAAGAGCAATCACAACTTTTTGTGCCAATTTGAATTCCTCCTAATAATCAGCATACCGATCAGTATGCCGAATGCTGTATCCAGGCCTGAGCTGTGTCCTACAAGCAGCAATTCCCTGGTCCGCTTAATCAAGCTGTCTGCATCTCGTTGCAGAAGAGCATTCATGACACCTGTCACTGCTGAACTGAAGTTTCGCTTCAGCGCGTACTTTAGGTATTCCCGGCTGATATCGGTAGTTAGTGTTTCTTTCTCCACCAGTTCAGATAATTGTAAACGGAACGTATCCGTGAATATCCCTGCTGTTGCATCCACCGCGAGCATTCCCGCCAGTATGTCATCACCGGCAGGGGTTAGGCCTTTTCCGCGTCCAATCCAATATCTGAGTATTTCATCTATCTGTGACAAGTTCCCGGCTCGTACAGTATTTATTAGCTGCATCATTTTTTGTTCACTAACCGAACAAGTTGCATGTGCTTCGTTAATGAAACATTCAATGAAATGATCTATCGAAATCCCTGTGCCTGTCGGCTGATTATGGATAAGCAGCTCGGTTGCAAACGCATTCAAAAGATGAAGCAGCGATTCCGGCTGCTCCGTTCTCGGTCCTATCCCAGATTGATAAGTTGCCTGAGGATCTAATTTTATACAGAAGGAAGAGAAGAGAAGAGACGATGTATCGCTGTCATAATGAATCATCTGATCTTCTTCATCTTGTTGGAGCATAGAAATGAGCTTTGGCACTTGTTTGTCTTCCAGATGGATGCCGAAAGGAAGCTGCCCGTTCTTTGTGGTGCCTATAAAAATAAGCCCATCTCCCATCCGGATATTTCAGCCATTGTGAAATATACTATGCACACATCCAGGCTTACCGCCATGTAGGAGAGGGAGAACAGCTGCGCTGCATACTCCATCTACTTGGATTAAATATTTCATGCGACTGCCACTCTCCTCTGTTCCTTCGTGTTGTTTAGATTAGACCCAATTTTTGGGCATACGCTTCAAGCGCTTTTTCAAAACAAGCTAGAGGTGCGCGAACTGTACCTGCCCCGATTTGACCAACTCCTGGCTCTTTGTGGGCAATCCCGGTATTAATTACCGGTGTGATGCCTGTTTCAACGACTTTTCTTGCATCAATACCGAGACAGATTCCCTGGAAGTTCCAAGTTGGAATCGTAAAGTTAGGGTTATGGCCAATACAAATTTCAGCCATTTCGCTGCTGGTTGCCAGTGCATCGTCAAAACCGCCCGCACCTACGAAGCGGGTCACACCTGGAGCAGCCACCATGGCCATGCCTCCTACACCGAATGCCTCCGTAATGGCGCTATCACCGATATCAGGATTCGCCATGTCTTGGGAATAACCGGTGAAGAATAAACCTTGCGGCGTATTAACTGGAGCGGTAAACCATTCGTCTCCCATGCCGCTGATTCGAATTCCGAAGTTTTGGCCATTTCTCGACATCGCCGTTACGACAGTACCGTGCTCAATCATTCTTGCAGCATCCAGTACCGCTTTAGAGGTTGCCATAGCAACATTCAGGAAGAACTGATCGGTATCAGCCAGAAATTTCACTACAGCCAATTTGTCTGTTTCGGTTGCATCGGTTTGTAAAATATAAGGACTTATTTCTTTTAGAAATACGAGAGAAGCTGCGATATTCCGCTGATGGAATTCGTCACCCATTGTGATTGCCTTCGCGATCATCACATTAATATTCAGACCTTGCTCAGTCTGGCGTAGAGCTTTAGAAAGTATAGGGCCCAGCACATCTCTCATCCATTGCAGACGCTGAATGACCTCTTCGGAATAGGCTCCGAAGCGTAGCACTTTCCCGATCCCTTCATTCATGGTGCAGAATGCGCGGTTACCATCCGTCTGATTTTCTACCACTAGCAGCGGCATGTTAGCGGAGGTGATTCCGCCCATCGGCCCCACAGCTTTGACATGATGGCACGGAATGAAGGTTACCCCTCCTTGCTCCAACATCTTCATCGCTTGTTCTTCGTTGGCTGCCCAACCTTCAAACAAGACCGCCCCGATACAAGCGCCCTGCATGGGGCCTGTCATGTTTGCGAATGAAATGGGTGGACCAGCATGCAGAAGCACCTGTCCATTTAATTGCTCCACAACTGATTTGGCAGGAACGACATCCACCAAGAAAGGGGCACCGGCTACAATTTTTTGAATGACTGCCTGATTGGCTTCATCGATCGTTTGATATGGTCCATACATGCTGCATATCTCCTTTTATTTAAGAGGTTGTTCAAACTTTAATTTATTTGAGCAGGCTCAGAATTTTCCGCATCTTCTCATTGCCTCCAGCTATCGGGCGCCAGTCAAAGTGAACGGCATTTCCGCCGTGGCTGGTTACTGCATTTACAAATTTCTTAAGCCCCACATTCACAACTTCTGGCTTTCCGCTCAGCAGTTTAACAATGGATTCAGATACGTTGATGTTTCCTTGTTCGGTCTGCACTGCAGGAATGAATGATTTATCCTTATCCTGAAGCTGGATGCCCATCATCGCCAGAGCGGTTCGCACAGCCTGATTGTTACTGTCTTTAACAATAACGCCTGCTCGTTCAAGTTTGGCCTTTTGCTCTTGATAATTTTGCGGGTCTTGTTCGGTGCCACACACCGTTGCTACGAAATATAAGCTTTTGCCTTGTGCTGCAGCTTCACTCTGTGTTTTCTCAATGACAGGCAAAAGTGCGCCAGCCATATCTTCATGTGAACCGTACCCTAGAACGACATCCAGCATAATAATCGCTGTGGATTTATCCTGGGCTGCCTGCTCGATGTAATGGATTCTCGTTTCTGGATCAATCATCGGGTGTGGTTTACCTTGTGTATATTTGTCATCTCCCAGATCAATCACTTCATGACCTTTAGCTTTTAACATGTATCCATCTTCATGAATCAACTGTCCCAGTTCCAAGCCTTTGGACATAAGAACCGCAGCTTCGTAAGCGAGTGTACCACCGGAATACAGACCTTTAATCGTTGTCTGCTCCGGTGCCAGCTTCGTCTGTGGAACCTCAACGTTCAGTTTATTGTAGTTCGCTCTAACTTCTCTGCCTTTAGACAAATCCACGGCTATCATGGCAGTCTCTTCCAGCGTATAGGCATAATGTACTGTGCCTTCATGTGTTTCTGGCTCTTCGCCGACGAAGATAGCGACTACCGGTTTGGATATACGATGTAACAGTCGAACGACCTGATTCCGTACTTCGATGGCAGGCGGTTTGGAAATAACGACGATCACTTCAGTAGCTTTGTGATGTTCTAGTCCTTGAATCGCATCCAGCATCGTAATCGCTCCAATCGGTTCAGACAGATCGCGTCCGCCTGTCCCGATTGCCTGGCTCACGCCGCTGCCCAACCGGTCAATGAGGGTGGTAACTTCTTGAATGCCTGTGCCTGAAGCACCGATAACGCCAATGTTGCCTTGTTGTACTACGTTGGCAAAGGCTACCGGAACACCGGATACAATTCCGGTTCCGCAATCTGGACCCATGACCAGCAAGCCTTTGTCATGCGCTTTCTGTTTCAGACGCAGTTCGTCCTGGACGTCAACGTTATCGCTAAAGATAAAAGCGTGCAACCCACGGTCAATTGCTTGTTCCGCTTCTTCCGCTGCGTATTGGCCAGGGACAGAAATAAGAGCTAGAGTGGCATTCGGGAGCGCTTGCAGCGCTTTGTCCCAAGTCCGTACGGATTGGAATTCCTGCTTGTTACTGCTTACCGCCTGATTTTTCAGTTCCGCTTCAATAGTATCTAACACCTCGGATACGTGTTCTTGACTATCGGTCTTGATTACGATACACATATCATTAGGGCCCGCTTTATCGAGTTCATCCGTGTACATGGCGGTACTATGGAAAATATCTTTATTCGCAGGTGTCCCCATCATAATAGAGGCTTGCTCTACTCCGTCCAGCGTGGAAATTTTGTTTGTTAAGAGCATGAGGTTAACGGAATCTTGATAGGAATTTTCTTTAATGATGGAATATAACATAAGTACAAGCTCCTCTTCAGTCAGAATAGACAATTGGTGAAGTTACTTGGCAAATGGATCTTTGTTGTCATACTGATTTCTATGAACGACGTCTGATATCAGGTATTCATAAATATCGTCTACCATTTCAATCCCGTTTTTCTCGTATTGTTCTTGAATCAGATCATTATTTTGTCCGGGGAACAGCACTTGCTCAAAGCCAGGCGCCGGTTTGATCTGATTCAAATCGTCCATGGTATTCGAAATATGTTGTTTAAACATGTCAGGGTCCGTAAAAAATGCGGGGTTAATGACAAGATGAAACTGACCAAGATTTCGGTATTCGGTTAGATCATGGTACATCGATGAAACTTTATTCCCAAATGGCAGGCCGAGCAGAATACCTGAGAGCACATCCACCATCATCATCAGACCGTATCCCTTTGGACCGGCAATTGGGAGTAAGGCATTGACTTTAAAAGGATCTGTCGTCGAATGGCCTTCTTTATCGACTGCCCATGAATCCGGGATCGACTCGTGTCTTGATCTGGCATGAAGGATTTTGCCCCAAGCTTGTATCGTCGTCGCCATGTCCAGCGTCATGATCCGTCCATCCTGGCTAGGAGCGGCAAATGCAATCGGATTCGTCCCGTAATAAGGTTCTGAGCCGCCGAAGGGTACGACCATCGGATCGGATTGACACATCGAAATACCGATCATTCCGGATTTGGCTGCTTGCCGTACAAAATAGGATAGGGCTCCGCTGTGTCCGATTCTTCTGACGCCAACAGCTGCTATCCCGTGTTCCTTGGCCATCTCGATGGCTTCATCCATAGCTAGTTTGGCAGCGACATGACCTACTCCATTGTCCCCATCAAATATCGCTGTGCTGGGACCCGTTTTGTTAAATTTAAACTCGGGACTTGTATTTAATCCGCCTTTAGCGATTCGTTCCGCATAGTATTCCACTCGCATAGCGCCGTGAGAATGAATGCCCCTTATGTCGGCATGGACCAGAACATCTGCTACACCGGCGGCATGTTCTTCTGTTAAACCCGCCATGTGCAGCTTTGTTGTGATTAACTCGTGTAACTGTTGTCTGAATATTTTCAATGCTAACACCTCTGTTCATTCGATTTTCTACATGGCACGAGTTTAGAGATCCGCATCCCGATTGCAATCTTTAGAGTAAACATAAGCCAGTTTCTCGCGACCAACTGCATAGCAAGCTTGTTGTACATATGGACCCATGAAGATATAGTCGCCTTGTTTTACCGGAATCCACTTGTTATCCAGATTGTACAGTCCTTCACCAGACAGCAGGTAAGCTCCATGTTCTTGTACATGCGTTTCGATGAATGGATGACATGCGCCCGGATCGAAGGTTAATATGTGAAAATTCATATCGAAAGCAAGATCTTTCGGAAGTAAATCCTGAATTCTCATATTTGTCATTCCGTCATAATCTTCTTCAGGAATGTTGCCTGAATGCCCGGATACGACCCATGGTTTCAAGTCTTTTAACGGTTTATGCTTTTGTTTGTACAGGAACAGTTTGCTGTCGCCGTCTACCAAGTTGTTCAGATACATCTTCGTTCCTGGCGGACAGTACAGGTATCCACCGCTTGTCAGCCTATACGACTTGTTAGCAGCAGATGCCTCGACTTCACCTTCCAGCACATAAACGAAAGTTTCGATCTGTTCTTGTCCGCCAAAACCATCTGTATTTGCGCCGCCTTTGTGCATGGTAACCATATAATCGACAAAGCTTGCTCCAAGTTTTGGGGATGCCAGAATCGATATCGTGCAGTTGTCAAAGCCCGGTACTACGTTATTAACCAGGCCTTCCGGAGTGATTAAGGCATATTTGCCATGTTTAATGATAGAACGGCTGGACAGCAGATCAGTTGGATAACCCATTGTGTGTATCTCCTTTTTCTCTTAAGTTTGTGTGTGAAATAAATGCTATTGTTCTTTTACAGCGCAGGGCGCTTCCTTAAATTTGCGAAGAACAGGAATACAGTGCCTACAATAATGATGCCGATAGCTAGGTAAAAGCCCAAAACCTTACTGCCTGTAGCGTCTGAAATCAAGCCAGTTACGAACGGAGCGATGACCGAGGACATCATTCCGAAGAAGTTAAATACGCCGAATGTTGTACTATACCCTTGCTTAGGCGCAATATCTGCTACGTAGGAGATCATGATCGGATCAACAGCCAGTTTACCGAAGAAACCGTACATAATCAGGAACAACATCAGCAGTTCGTTGCTTTGAATAGCTACTGTTAGATACAAGGTAACTGCGGCAATCACTTGCAAAATAATTACAACCATAATCTTCTTGTTCTTGAACTTGTCGGATAACCGACTGAACAACAGCGCACCTGGCACAGATGCAAAGGCAACCAGTGCTGAGGCAAAACCGATAGCAGCACCTTGGAATCCGCGCTCCATTTGCAGGTAACTTGGCAGCCAAGTCACAATCATGTAATACCCGTAACATATTGCAAAGTAAATTACGTAAGCGGAGATCATTCGGATATCCCCAAAGAGCGTCTTCATCGTTGCTTTATCATCTGCATCTTTTTCCTTGTTAGCTGCAACGTTATTCGATGCCGGTTTTTCCTTAATTACTTTGGCAAAGGCGATCGCCATAATAATAATCAGGACAGTTGTGACAACGAGCAGCGGTCTCCAGTCCCAACCTAGCCCTTTCACCAAGTAAGAGGAACCGATATACCCGATAGCCATTCCGAGCGCTGAACCACTGTTGATAATAGCGGTAGAGAAGCCCCGCTTCTCGGCCGGGATTGTGGACGATGAGATCGAATAAGCAGGTCCGTAGTACGTTCCTTGTCCAAGTCCTGCCAGGAAGCTGCCTACCAGGAGGAAAATCAGAGACGGTGCGATTCCGACAGTAAAGACTCCGAAAGCAAAGATAAGGAAACCCGGAATTAACATTATTTTTTTTCCGAATTTATCAGCCATAAAGCCGGATGGAATCTGCATTGAAGTGTATGCCAGAAAAAACAAACTAGAGATCAGACCCATGCTGGCATCCGATTCAACGCCAAGTTGTATTTTGATTTCCGGTAAAATCGGATTCAGTATTGTTCTGTATATCCAGATGACAGTCCAACCAAGGCAAAATAAAATGACGACCTTTTTCCAATATTCAAGTCCACCTTGTTTAGGTGTAGTAGGGGTTTGTACCTTCATTTTTTTCTGCTCCTTATAATAAGGTTGTAGGCAAGTTATTTGCCAAGACGTCGTTTATTCTTTGTATGCCAGATTATACAAAGTTCCGATCAGAACCTTCACACCTTCGGCTAGATCATAAGGCTCGGTATATTCAGCCGGATTGTGGCTAATTCCTTGCCTGCTTGGTACAAAGATCATGGCCGATGGTACAAAAGGAGCCAGAATCTGGGCATCATGCCCTGCCCCACTATGCATCAGTTTATAATTCAAGCCTTGTTCCCGACACTCGCGTTCAATGACTTCTACGACATGTTTATCCATAGGAACCGGATTTGCATCCATCCACATATCGATTTTCAGTTCTACTTTCCGTTCTTCTGCAATGTTCTTAATGGAATTCGTAATTTCTTCCGTAAATTGAACAAGTACGTCTTTCTCGGTATGACGAATGTCCATCGTGAATAAGGCGTATCCTGGAACGACGTTAACTACATTTGGCTTCACTTCGATTTTGCCGATCGTTGCCACTAACGGATCTCCGTGTTTGTCCGCTCGGCTTATGACGTCAAAGATCATAGCGCTTGCAGCTTGGACAGCATCTTTGCGGTAACTCATCGGGGTCGTACCTGCATGGTTAGCCTCACCTATCACTTCTACGGTAAATCTGCGCTGGCCTACAATGCTGTGGACTACACCAACGGGTTTTTGCTCTGTTTCCAGAACACTGCCTTGCTCGATATGGATTTCTACAAACGCTTTCAGGTCTTTGCGAAGTTCTCTAGATTCCTGGCGGAAATTAAAGTTGCATTCTCTCATCGCATCCACGAAAGCTACGCCATCAAAATCAACAATGCTCTCTACTTCTTTGCGTTCTGCTGTGCCTACGATGTTTTTTGACCCCCAGAATGTATATGGGAAACGGCTGCCTTCTTCTTCAGCCATCGATACAACCTGAAGATTGCGCAACGGCTGACCATAGGTTTCTTGTAAATATTTAACCGCAAGCAGACCTGCGACAATACCGTATTGTCCATCGTATAAACCGCCATTGCTTACTGTATCCACGTGAGAACCGGTCAAAATCGTTTCATCCGGATACTTCGTTCCTTGTAGACCTCCAAACAGGTTGCCCACCTCATCAAAGTGAGCATGGAAGCCTTCTTTGTTCATCCAATCTTCTAGAGCTTTCTGAGCGTTGAGCCATTCTTTAGAATAAAGAAGTCTGGTAATACCTCCTTCAGGATCATTTCCGAAATATCCGAGCCATTCTAACATCTGCATGATATCTTTACTTAGTTCTCCCATACTTACCGTTCCTTTCTACGATGATAAAAGTGCTTCAAAAGTGCTGATTAACTTTCTTACACCTCAATTGTAAGCGCTTACCGATATAGGCGTCATTAACAGAGGTGGATAAAAGATTAACAGCTTCTTTATCCACCTTGGCTAAAAACAGGGGCTTTTTAGTTAAAATTTTTAGTGTTCTTCTTCGTTATTTATTAAATTCAGAATTTTTAGACCAACCCGGGTTTCCAGCATCTCTTCAGAATTATCGAAATCCATGTCGCTAATTTCTTTGATCCGTTCCAGTCGGTACATGACCGTTTTGTAATGGACAAACAAATCCTGAGCTGCTTTGGCAGCATTTTGGTTATGCTGCAAAAAGACCTCAAGCGTATGCAGCAAATCTTTTTTGATGGCACTTTTGCTTTGAACGAGCCTATTTAAAGAAGCGGGAATAAACGAGGTCAGTACGGCAGGATCTGGATACTGACAGAGCAGGCGGAATAAACCAAGCTCGGCGAAGGCGGTAATCGATTCGCTACCGTAGAGTGTACCGCCGAGGTTCAGGGCTTCTTGCGCCTCTTGATGGCTTCTCGAAATATCCATGACAGTTGCCACCACATTGCCGATGCCGACCTGTACTACAATATCTTTCGTTTTCGTGCGGATGTTGTCTTGAATCCCGCGGATTTTGTCTTTAACTGCTGGCAACCAGATTTTCTCTTTCCCTTCCTGCGAATCAACAGGCAGTAGCAGAATGATGGTATCGCTTCGGCTACGCGTAATAGCATCCGCAAAATGAGAGTCAATTGCTTCGTGTAAGTAAGTAAACGTTTTACTCTGCAGTCTGCGCAAGTTTTTAGGTTTAAACATTTCTTGTTGGTTGAACGAGATGAACTCTTCTTTCACATGAAACAAAAGCACGGCATATGATCGATCTAAATCCCAGCCGATCAGGTTAGCTCGTTGATACACCGTCTCCGACATCTGACCTTTACCTGAAAGCAGATCATCAATGATATCATTTTTATATTTCCGCTCGACTTCCGCCACAGCAAATTGCTTGACCAGTTCTAGAGACAGAGCAGTAGCGGCATTCTCTATTGCAATGAAATCTAATTCTTCTAATTGTTTATGGATTTCGGTGATAACGAGATGCACCTTAATACGGTTTACTGTACGAATAGGCACGACTACATGGTGGAGCGATTTCATCTCCGGTTCGGTAACTTGCGTAGTTATCCAATAATAAGGAAATTTGGTTTCGAATATTTTCTCGCGTTCTACAATATGCTCCTGTTGGTGTGTGGGAATCGTGTACAAGGAAGTATGAGTCATACAGACAAAATTTCGGTCATAGATGGCAACAGGGTTTCCGATTAATTGTTCCAATGTAGTGATTATTGGTTCCATACCGCTATCTGTTAAGGAGAGTGTAGTGAAGCGATCATGCACCTCTTTAAAATATTTGAGCTTCATTACCTGGTTATTAAACAGTTCTTCCATAACCGGATAGAGCACATCTACATAAGGGATGTCCTGTGGGATTTGGATAATTGGCAGCCCCGTCTGTTCGCCTATTTCTATGATTGCCTCGGGAATCTTCTTAACAAAACGGTGGTTTTTGATCAATATGGCGCTGACGCTTTTGTCAGCCAAGCGGAAGATAAATTCGCGCTGCTCTGCTTCTGTATAATTGAGGATCGGATATAGACTGGTCAGCAGCATCTCTCCGCCTTTCAGCCAATCTGCGATGTCGGGAGCTTCCATAATTGTGATGCCTTTTATTATATTCGTAAGCCCTTTGCTGCCCCCTAGCACTTTTGCATGCTGCAGTCGAGCCATCTTCAATACATGTTCTACTCTGAATTCCATATCTTTAACTCCTTATGATTGCAAGTCTGACGTCTTCTTAATTGTATTGCGTCGGAGTAAGGGTGGAGTATAGCATAATGGTGTATTCGTAATGGGTGTATTCGCTTACACTCATGCCCGATGGGTTGCCTTTGAAGTTGATGCGCGCGGATCAGCTCCTTTATATCTATGTATAAAGGATAAACAATGTAGAAAATGAAGTCAAAGATAGGGGGATTAACGATGAGAACGATTTGTTATAAAACAGTTGAAGGTGTTGATTTGCTTGGAGACTTTTACAGTGCTTGTCAGACTAGTTCCGCTGTGATTGTCTATATTCATGGAGGCGGATTAATATTTGGTTCAAGAAAAGATATTTTGCAAGAACAGGTGAAGCAGTACAATCTGGCTGGTTTGCACGTTCTGTCCATTGATTATCGACTAGCCCCTGAAACGCGGCTTCCAGCTATTATTGAAGATATTCAGGATGCTCTTCGCTGGCTACGAGAGAATGCTTTCACTCAGCTTGGCTTTGAGCCATCCGCTATAGCCGTCGTAGGGAGTTCCGCAGGTGGATACCTTGCTCTTCTCGCCGGATCCAGGGAGCCGGCTTTGAAAGCGGTTGTGTCTTTTTATGGCTATGGGGATATTCAAGCCAGCTGGTCTTCGCACCCAAGCTCGTTCTATCTGCAAAAACCTACTGTGCCTAAAGAACTGGCCGACCGGTTGATCACAAGGCGAACGCTTGCCGAAAGCTCCATCCAGCAAAGATTTGGGCTCTATTTATACTATCGTCAACAAGGAATCTGGGCTCAGGAGGTTACAGGGTTAGACTTTCATAAGGATAAGGAGAAGCTGGACTTGCTATGTCCGGCACAAGTTGTGAACGACTCTTTCCCGCCTACTATGCTGCTGCATGGGGAGGATGATCAGGATGTGCCTTGTGAACAATCTATCGGTATGGCGCGGCGGTTGCAAAGTGCGGGAGTTGAGCATACGCTTCTGACCCTTCCAGGTGAGGACCACTTATTTGACATGCAGCTGGACAAAGAAAATGTTCGGCAGGCATTTGCGCAGGTTCTGGAGTTTTTGCGGCGTCATTTTGTTTAATAATGGAGCTTTAAACTATGGAATGATTAGAAAAACGTCTATCGACGTACTTTCTACGCACAAAAAAGTTGATAACTTCCCGCATTCAAAAAAATCGCTCCGTGCTGTCATTGATCCAAGATTTAAAATGCCCAGTTTCCATTCCGGAATACCGCTTCTTTGCGGCCATCCTGCGTTATTCCATCAATGGAAAGCTTAGCGGATCCGATCATAAAATCGACATGAATCAAACTGTTATTTACTCCATGCTTTGCCAGTTCCTCTTCGTCCATATTCGTACCGCCCTTAGGGTTACAGGATAGGCTTGGCCAAGCGCAAGGTGACAAGATGCATTTTCATCGAACAAAGTATTGTAAAAAATAACATTCGAGTTTGAAATCGGAGAATCATAAGGAACCAGCGCTACTTCCTCCAGAACTCTTGCTCCTTCATCCGTATCCAACAGCTTCTCTAGCGCCTCAACTCCCTTTTCGGCACTGAAGTCAACGACTTTGCCATCCTTAAACGTCAGCGAGAACCCATCGATAATGACGCCGTTATTGTTAAGCGGCTTTGTGCTGCGCACGGTTCCGTTTACGCCATCCTTGCTTGGAAGCGTGTAGACTTCCTCAGTCGGAATATTGGGATTAAACCAAACTCCGCGCGTATTCTCTTTGGCTCCGCCAAGCCAAACATGTCCTTCCGGAAGATCAATGGTCAGCGATGTGCCCGGAGCTTCATATTGAAGCTGCTTGTAGCGTTTGTCATTCAGGAAGGTCACCATTCGCTCAGCTTCGCATTATGTCTGCCCCATGCTTCAACCGGATTTTCCTGGTCAATGCGGGTTGCATCGATAATACGTTCCCACAGTTTCTGTACCGCCGACTCCTGGCTTTCGCCCGGGAACACAATGCGGAATGAGAGTCTGATATCATAAAAAACCCACCTTTTTCAAGATGGGCTCAAACGAGAGGATTAGATAGAAACCTGCATACGTAAAAATAATATTCTGAAAAAAACCGCTATTATGACTCCTGAAGTTCTTCCTTCGGTTCCGGAGCCATCTTCTTAGCCAAAAACAGGGCTACAATAACCGCCGTAATTCCGCCGACAAGCTTCCCGACAATCATTGGGAAAATCATTTCCTTCGCGACCCCGGCCGTAAAACCAAGATGATCGCCGAATACAAATGCGGCTGACACGGCAAATGCGACGTTGATGACCTTGCCCCGCGCATCCATGTCTTTCATCATGCCAAACATGGGTATGACGTTAGCAAGCGTCGCAACCAGCCCGGCTGCCGCAATCTCATTCATGCCGAGCAACTTGCCCAGCTTCATAAGCGGTTTATTAAATACTTTCGTAATTACAAATACCATCGCAAAAGCGCCGGCGAGTACAATAGCAATATCGCCAACGATCTTGATTCCGTCTTCAACCGGAGCAAGCCCTGGAATGATGGTAATCCCCGTCAACTGCTGCGTGATGCCAGCTGCGAGTCCCAAAGTCGCAACGACAACGATGAATTGTCCAAAAACCGTGAACCCTTTGATCATACCCTGCGGAAATTTCCACAATCCTAGCACGATAAGTACAGCAAACAAAATAATTGGAACCAGGTTGGACAAAATCATTGTGATCGAGTAACCGGCAACCAATCCGCCAATCAAGCAACCGAGCGGTATAGTTACGATACCGGCCAGCACGCCGGTAGCCAAAAATTTCTGGTCTTCTTTTTTAATAATGCCAAGTGCAACCGGAATGATGAATACAATCGTAGGGCCAAGCATAGCCCCCAGAATCGTTCCTGCGAATAATCCCGCTTCCGGACTCTGCGCGAGTTCCTGTGCCAGCGAGAAGCCGCCCATGTCGTTCGCCAGCAATGTAGTCGCAAACATGGCGGGGTCTGCTCCCAATGCGCTGTATATCGGAACGACGACCGGACTTAGCACTTTGGCCAGGACCGGTGACAGGCAGATGATCCCCACCATGGCGAGCGTAAGCGAACCCATGGCCATAATCCCTTCATCGAATTGATGTCCCAATCCGAACTTGTACCCAATGCACTTATCGATGGCACCGAGAATCATGAAAATAACCATGCCGTATATGATAATTTCATTAATCTCCACGTACATGCTCCCCCATTCTATCGCTATATGATCCAAAGCAAATGGTTTTCATTGACCATCGTGCCCTGAAAACTCCCTACCGGAAGTGTTGTATAATTTCTTCGGACGGGGAACGAAGCACCGCATGATGAATGATCCGCTTTGGATCCATGGAGGATACAAACACCTTCATCCCCTGCTCCACATCGCTGACACTTCCTGTGAACACGGCGAGAAATTTGCCCCCAATCGCCATGCCAAGATTCATTTTTTTCACATGAATGTCGCATTGCTTCAAAGCTTCATTTAATGCAAAAATGCCGGGAGACACCGTAGCCGTCTCCACAATGCCAAGCGCATTCACAGGCAGGGAGGAAGGACGGCGTTTCAATCCATCGATGATATCGGGATGTACGCCATGCAGTTCAAAGTCGCTGATCCGGAAGTCGCCGGCTTCGACCTTGGCTGTCTCCATCGCTGCCTGTACGTCTGCGGTATCCCCGCTCATGACGATCAGAAATTTGCCCGGACAGATCGGCTTCATATGATGCACTTCAACAGGCGAAGTCTTCAGCATTTGGTCCGCTGTTTCGTAACCTTTACTAATGCTGCGCATCTCAACAACGCCTATTGCACTAATCATGTGTCACCTCGATCGAATCGACGATCCCTACGATGACCGCATCAACGGGTACGTCTCCATTGGCAAACGATGTTCGGGCCGCACTTCCGGTCGTTACCAATACCGTATCCCCTATGCCCGCCCCGGCATTATCCGCAGCGACAAAATATTCACGTGTGACGGGTTCTTTGGCATATGATAACGGTTTGACCACGAGGAAGGCCATCCCGTTCAGCTTATTATCCTTGCGGGTAGCCCACAGGCTTCCCATAACTTGTCCCATGATCATAAGTTCACCTCGCCCGTTATCTTCTACGTATCTGCATCTGCTGCATGCGTAAGTAATCCTGAGCAAGCGGCGTAATGATACTATGCCGGTCTATCACGATCTCTGTCCGGTTCTGCAGACGGTGCTTTTTCACTTCCGCTTCGGTAATGACTTTGCGGCTCAATACTTCCGCATCATGCGGTGCATAAACGGATTCGGTATGAGGCTCAACCTGAGTCATATCCTTAAGCCGCCCTTCCTCCATACAAGCCGCAAGCATTTCCGTTTCTTTGACCATCCGGATTCCGTAATCGCTCAGCTTGTCTGTAAATTCATCGTACATTTTGTACAACAATACTGGGGCCGTTGACTTGTATTTGCGGTAAAGCAATCCTTCCTCGAACGCAATCACCTTTCGTCCCTTCAGCAGCATCGTGAGCACGAACCGTTCACGCGGGCCTGCGCTTATGCCGTTCGCAAGGTGGGATAACAGCTGAATACATATTGTAGGAATAATCAGCACATCACAATCTCTGAGCGCCTCATCGTAATAACGCACCTCATAATATGGCTTCAGCTTATTTTCCAGTTCCGGCAGCGGTTCCACAGTCAGTAGAACCGCTTGCTTTTTCCATACATCCGGCTTCTCCGTCTGTGCCAGTTCCAGCCGTTTCATCACCTCAGCCGTTACGGTTTCGATAATCGCTGCCCGATCCAGAGCTTCTATGTTCATTTTTTCACGCTCCTAAACCTGGATGCCCTACTTCAAAATTTTCCCCTTCGTACCTTTCGTAAAGCCGCATGCATTTGCTTCGTCGTAGTCAATATGCATGTAGGTCTCAAAGTTCGGGCTCACTCGAACCAGCACATCGTCAAAAATAAGCGGACGTTTGCCATACACTTTTACCTGTACGATTTCGCCGTTTTTTACGTTGTATTTCTCCGCATCCTCCGCTTTCACGTGAATATGACGTTGTGCTGCGATTAATCCTCGATTGAGCCGAATCATATTGCTGCCCGAAGCGATGACGATTCCCGGGGTTCCTTCCAACTTACCGCTTTCTTTTACCGGAGCGGATATTCCGAGCACAACCGAATCTGTGAGCGATACCTCTACTTGCGATTCTTTGCGTTCCGGACCAAGCACGACGACATTATGCAAAGAGCCCTTGGGCCCGATCAGCGTCACGCGTTCTTTGCAAGCATATTGCCCCGGCTGGGAAAGATCCTTGGCTTTCGTCAGCTGATATCCCTTGCCGAACAAGACATCGATCGTTTCCCGATTCAAATGCACATGTTTGCCGGATGCTTCGATTTCGAAACAGGTTTCATCCTGCACCCGCTTAACCACTTCATTAATGATGCTCTCTACCAGTTGGTTATCCACCTTAGTCACCTCATCAGTTGTACTCTCCAACACGGATGCGGAACATGATAATCCAGAACAAGGAAGACAGCCTGTTCAGTGATCGAATGATATCTTCACGCTCTACATCTCCATGTTCCTTCTTGAAGGCTTGATAAGCCAGCAGTTCCGTCTCCCTCGTCAATGTGCGTAACGCATTTATAACAACAACCGCTTCGCCCATATCATAGCTGGGTTGAAAATGTTCCAGTCCAAAGTATTTCTTGGGAAAATGGGATTGCTCCCTGAGTTCCTTGGGGTTCAGCCCAAGCAAATGGAATTCTTCAATGCTTTCGCTAAGCACTTCGCACCGTACGATCCGCCTAACGAATTGCAAAATCTCTTCCAAATCGTTGACCAGCTTGGTCATATTCAGCTTGAAGCAGCTGATTTGCGCTTCCAATATTTTTGTTTCCAATGAGTCCAGCTTGCCGCGGAATAATATCCGTGGATGATCCTTAAAAACGAGCATATTTCCATACAAATGGGTCATATGCTCAGGCTTCGTTTCCAAAAATCCGCCGTACAGCGTCCGAAATCGCTTTTTCCCGCCGGTTGCTGGTTCAACATCCAGGTTGGTCGTCACTTGAAGCTTAACTTCGTTTTGCAGCGTCGATTCTTGCGCTGGTGCCGGTACCGGTTCCTTTACCGTATCCTTATCCGTCTCAGAAGCTGTCACATACCGCAGTTCAATCTGATGATCGGTCAAAAAGCTTTTGGCTGATGGCGTCAGTATCGTTCCCGCAGCCGTCTCATAAACGGCAACATCCTTCAAATTCCGATTTCGAAAATACTTGCGCAGCTCGCTTTCCGTAATCACAGCCATGTTTTCACATCCTTCTAAGGCGAATGCGTGTTCATATTTCCTTACGCGATCGTCCGAACTGTTACAAGCCAGGATAAATCGCCATAGTCAGAAGTGGAATGCGGGCGAAGTGCCCGCATTCTGCTGTCTTCCTCGTCCGGCTTGTCAGAGTAGTTTTATTCTGCTTTTGTGGTTTTAGGCAGGATTGCGTCCACTTCAGCATGAGGTCTTGGAATCACGTGTACCGAAAGCAATTCGCCAACGCGTTCTGCTGCTGCTGCGCCTGCGTCGGTAGCTGCCTTAACAGCACCAACATCACCGCGAACCATAACCGTTACGAGACCTGCACCGATTTGCTCTTTGCCGATCAGCGTAACATTTGCTGCTTTCACCATTGCGTCTGCTGCCTCGATTGCTCCTACCAAACCTTTAGTTTCTACCATTCCCAATGCGTTTGCGTTTGCCATGATAAAATTCCTCCTAATAATTTGTATTTATAATGAATTTTAGGGTTACCTATAATGGGTTGCTCGTCTTGCCGATGAAATCTACGAAAACTTACATTTTTTCAAGAATACGTGCCACAATCATGTCGATAAGTTGTTCTTTGTCTTCCGGAAGGCTGCATGCGGCTTTCGGCTGCGATTCTTCCTTTCGGTCTGCCAAATCTTCCATTTCTATTAGTCCATAAGCGATTCTGCGAATGTTAAGCAGATTAAAAGGACTGATGTTGTCGGATGTGGAGCTTCCGCCAACCGCACCGCAACCAAGCGTAAGCGCTGGTGCAAGTGCTGTCGTTGCGCCGATGCCGCCAAGCGTACCCGGCGTATTGACTAACAAACGGGATACCGGTTTTTTCAAAGCGAACTGGCGTACAATCTCTTCATTTTCGGAGTGAATGCACATCGTATGGCCTGCGCCTTCTCCATTCAGAATTTCGATGCAGCGTTCGCATGCAGCTTCCCAGCTATCCTCTGTGTAGAAAGCCAGAATTGGAGCCAATTTCTCTCGTGAATATGGAACATTGCGTCCCACGCGGGTTTCTTCGGCGATCAGCACGCGCGCTTCTGCAGGAATATTCAGATTCGCCAGTTTTGCGATATGATCTACGCTGCGTCCAACGATTTGCGGGTTCATGGTGCCATTGGCCCGCATAATGAATTTGCCAAGCTGATCGGCTTCCTCTGCGGAAAGGAAATAAGCTCCTTGCTTTTTGAATTCAGCCACAACCGCTTCCTTGCTGCATGCTTCGACGACGACGGATTGCTCCGAAGCGCAAATCGTGCCGTTATCGAAAGTTTTGGAGTCCATGATGCGTTTGACTGCAAGCGGAATATTCGCGCTCTTCTCGATAAAAGCAGGGCCGTTGCCTGGACCAACGCCGATTGCCGGCGTACCGGATGAATAAGCGGCTTTGACCATCGCCGTTCCGCCTGTTGCTAGAATCAAGGCGACATCGTTATGCTTCATCAATTGATCTGTTCCTTGAATTGTCGGAACCGTCATGACGCCAATGGCACCCTCCGGGCAACCTGCTTGCACAGCTGCCTCGTTAATGACCTTCACCGTTTCCAGAATACTCTTAAGCGCATTCGGATGCGGGGAAAACACGACACTGTTTCCTGCTTTAAGCGCAATGAGCGTTTTGTAGATAACCGTCGAAGTCGGGTTGGTGGATGGAATTAGACCGGCAATGACACCAACTGGGACAGCTACCTCCATCAACTTATTCTCTTTGTCATCTTTCAAGATGCCAACGGTGTTCATGTCCTTGATGGACTCGTAGACTTGCTGCGAAGCAAAAGCATTCTTGATGACCTTGTCCTGCCAGCGGCCGAAGCCAGTTTCCTCATTGGCCATCTTCGCCAGCTTCTCGCGATGGTTGTATCCGGCATCGGCAACCGCTTTGACGATCGCGTCGATTTGCTCTTGCGTCATGGCGGCGAGCTTAACTTGCGCTTCCTTGGCTTTGTTGATCAGATCACGGACTTCTTGAATGGATCTCAGGTCTTTATCCAATGTTTCCATCAATATTCCTTCTCTCTACTGCGTTTTTACATCGATAGATGTGTATTTGTTTTCTTTAGTAAAAGCGGTCGGTCTTCTTTGCATTTTCATCGATAGATGTTTCTCCTATGAGCTTGCCTTTTTTGACTTATTGCCGGATTTGGCTGCCGATTTGTGCTTCGGCTGCTCACGGAGTTTACCGTCATTGTGCTTGCTCTTTGGCGCATCGGCCTGCTTCTTGTCCGGAATTGCTGCCTTATCAACGGCATCCTTCTGCTCAGGGACAAGTTTTACTCCGGCTTTTGTTTCTTCTGTTTCCTTGACCTCGGGTGTGGATTTCTCCTCCGCCTGAGTTTGCATGTTCTTCATCAGTGAAGGTTTCCGCTCCGGCTGGGACCCAGCAGCATTCGCTACATTTGTCTTTAATGCCTGCGGCCAAGCCGTATCTGCCGCTTTGAGGTCTTCTGAACTTTCCCCTACTTCCGACAAATCTTTAGAAGCTGCGGTTTCTTTGATGGCATGGTGTACGGCCTCATCAGCACCGTCGTTGGGTACAACGATTTGTTCAGCACCGTCTTCAGCTGCTTCTGTCGTTTGTTCCTGCGCCTGTTCATCCATGGTTGCGACTGCCTGAAGCGGACTTTCGTCAGAATCATCCTGTTCTTCCACCAAAACTGCCGTTTCTTCATGCATTCTAGCAATCACATGGCGGGTCAGCAGCACATCTAATTGCTTCGCCATCTCCGCTCCCGCCTCAACAGCAGCCTGCACCGCTCCGACATCTCCATCCAGTTTGAGGGTCACCAGTCCACCACCGATGATCTCCATGCCGATACAGGTAACGCTTGCCGCCTTTAATGCGGCATCCGCTGCGGCGACTGCACCTAGATACCCTCTGACTTCAACTAGCCCTAACGCGCTATATCTCATGGTCCGCTACCTTAATAACTCGTTGGGTTATCCGCAACGAATTGGACAGCGTCTGCGAAAGCGTCGCATGCTGCCTTGCAGGCCGATTGACTTCCTGTCAGCAGTGCGCCAGCGAAGTTGGTCTCGGACGGTGGGCCAAAGAAGGTTGCAATCGTAACATCGGCTGCTTTCAGTGCTGCATCGATCGCATACATCGCTTCCAGCGGCGGAGCGATCAAATAAGCGAGCGCCTCACCTTCTTGGATCCCCGCAGTCTCGGATAAATAGGAGCCTGTTCGGGATACGCAGTGGGCGAAATAGGTGATGCTGTCATCCTCATTGGCGCTAACGAAATGAGCGCCACTTTCGATGAAATCAACGACAGCGTTCATGCCGCTGCGTACTTCCTCGGGATTTGGCCCAGCCAGAATCCCAATGACTTCACCTGCCAGCTTCGTTGAAGCATTAGCCGATCCGGCATACATGCTTCTTGCATACACAACATCCACAGCGGCTGCTTTCGTTGCTTCATCCAGTGCTGCGTAAGTTACGTCATCAATGTCAGCAGTAATGATACCCAAACTTTTATGGTGCGGCTTCAGCTCCAGCTTGTTTGCCATATCCAGGCTTACGTTGGAAATGAGCTTCATCCCGAGCACTTGTGCATGAATCGGTTCGTTTCTCATACGTGCCTCCAGCCTTTCCTATAGTTTTAAATCAATACCTGATGCTTTGCGATCAATCATGGTCTTGATCAATTCGGCAATATGCGCCCCTGCTTCTACGGCAGGGGTACCGCCGGAATGTATGTTGGAAATAACGGTACGTCTTGCTTCAGGCATGCCCACCGTAGGTTTATAAGCAATGTAGGCACTCATGGATTCTGCCGTTACAAGCCCCGGACGTTCGCCGACCAGCAGGCAAACCACATCTGCTTCCGTTACATCGCCAATGACGTCCATGGAAGGAACACGGCAATGCTTGACGAACAGGATATTGCCTGCATCGATGCCATACATCTTAAGACCTTGCGTAATGGATGGAATGATATCCCGCAAATTGGCTTCGATCGCTGCCGAACTTAAGCCGTCTCCAACCATGATTTGCACTTTGGCCTGCTTGGTCGTGTGCTGCTTGATGTACTCGATGGTCTCATCCGAGAATTGACGTCCCAAGTCCGGACGCGTAATATATTCATCCTTGTCCTGACACTTGGTGGCGATAGGCACAAGGTGCATCTCCTTGACGAAATCTTCGGATACATAGGAGAACACGGCGTCTTGAGCAGCGGCATGGTCAGCACGGAAACGCAGCGATGTAAACGTCTTGTACCGCGGACCTGCGCGCCAAACGCCAAGACGGGCCGGCGTTTTTGCTTTCATTCTCATGTATCCTTCGCGATCCGCCGGATCAGGCACGAGCAGCAGCTTGCGAAGGTTAATTTCCGTGATATCATCCAAGCATTCACCGTCGTCCTCTTGTACTTCCTCAGGTACAGTTTTATGTACGAGTCCACCTTCGTTCGGCTCCGCGCTATGCGCAATCGGTGCTGCAACTGTCACAGTTTCAACAGGCTTAGCAACTTCTTGCTCTGCCTTGTTTCCTACCATCTCGTTCAAAATCGATTCAATCATTGATTTCAGATCTTTTTCGTTCATGTGAGCTTCCTCCTTTCCTTACTTGAGAAATACTGACGCATCCCCGGCTTTTTTGGTCAGTTTGCCGTTTTCGATAAAGCCCATTTTCTCCATCCACTGCTCGAACTCCCGAATTGGACGCAAACCGAGCAATTCACGCAGCGTTGCCGTTTCATGATATCCGGTCGTCTGGTAGTTGAGCATGACATCGTCGCCATGAGGGATACCCATGAAGAAATTGCAGCCTGCTGTAGACAGGAGAACCGAAAGGTTTTCCAAGTCGTTCTGATCCGCCTTCATATGGTTCGTATAGCAAGCGTCGCAGCCCATCGAAACGCCTGTCAGCTTGCCCATGAAGTGATCTTCCAGGCCGGCACGGATAACCTGCTTCGCGTCGTACAAATACTCGGGTCCGATGAATCCGACAACCGTATTGACAAGGAACGGGTTATACCGCTTCGCGAAACCGTAACAGCGTGCTTCCATCGTCACCTGGTCGATGCCATGATGAGCTTCGGAAGACAGTTCGGAGCCTTGCCCCGTCTCGAAATACATTACATTTGGCCCAACCACCTGGCCTTGATTCAGCACAAGCTGCTGCGCTTCCTCAATCGTGGCCGCATTGAAGCCAAACGCCTCATTCCCTTTCTGCGAACCTGCGATTGATTGAAAAATAAGTCCTGTCGGCGCGCCTCGCTTAACAGCTTCCATCTGGGTCGTAACGTGAGCGAGCACGCAGGTTTGCGTAGGAATTTCCCACTTCTGCCGGAATTCCTCAAACCGTTTCAGGACACGCGTCACGCTTTCTACGGAGTCGTCGACCGGATTAAGACCAAGCACCGCATCCCCGATCCCGAAAGTCAGGCCTTCCATCAGGGAAGCCATGATACCGTCGGGGTCATCTGTCGGGTGATTCGGCTGCAGCCGTGCCGACAGCGTGCCCGGACGTCCGATCGTCGTGTTGGCATGCGCCGTAACCCGGATTTTTTTGGCCCCGTAAATCAGGTCAAGGTTCGTCATGATTTTCGCAACCGCAGCAATCATTTCCGCTGTCAATCCCCGGGAGATGCGTTTGATGTCGCCTTCCGTTGTGTTCTCGTTCAAAATCCACTCCCGCAGTTCTTCTACGGTCCAGTTTTGAATTTCACTGTAAATGCGCTCATTCACGGCATCCTGAATGATACGTGTTACTTCGTCCTCTTCGTAAGGAACCGCCGGATTATTGCGCAGTTCCGACAATTTGATCTGGGAAAGAACTACCTTGGCGGCTACGCGTTCTTCTGCCGAAGCGGCTCCCAATCCGGCCAGCGTATCCCCCGACTTTTCCTCATTGGCTTTTGCCATGACTTCCATGAGTGTTTTGAATTGATAGACTCGGCCAAACAATTTCGTTTTTAAAATCACAAAAGCTCCTCCTTCCAAATGCAACTCGCATCGTAAATGTGCAACTTCTAATGAAAAACAAGGGTTTTAATGACAACGGGCAGCACCTTGCCATCCGCAATCGGCTTGCCAATGTCGATATAGTCGCCATTGTCTACCTGTACGCTGTCGATGCAAATGACATCTTTCTTATAATCCAGCAGCGCGTACAGGGTTTGTCCCAGCACCTTCGCCAGATCGTGATGAACAATCACGATGAGCGGATACTGCAGTTCCAGCAGTTCAGACATTCCTTTGTGCAAACCTTGGGCATATTTCTGAACCTCCTGAAAGCTCGCGTTCTTCTTTCCCTCAAGCGCAATGGCCACCCGCTGCAAATCATTATTCAGCTTGAACCAATTCAGCTTATCGTTGATGGCCTTGGCCAACTGTTCGCTACTTCCCGACTCGTCGTCTGTTGCAAGCTTCAGAATCGGAATATTCTTGATTGGAAAGCTTTCATCCGTATAGGTAATCGTGCTCCCACTGATCTCCGTCGTATGGGATCCTGCTCCGACAACGGTAGCCCGGATGGTCTCGGCTGAACGGGCAACGGTCAGCTGCTGCGTTAGCGGAGAAGAGGCGATTGCTCTTCCAAGCAATATACCGATGTCTCCGAACTCGAATACGTCTCCTGTGGATTCATGATAAATGTAATCTGCAACCCCTCCTGAGAAGGAAATACACGGAATCGCAAGGTCCAGCTTCAACCCTTTGTTGGTGACGATGGTGTTATAGAAGTCTCCCGGTGGCCTGAGGCCGACGCTTTCTTCGAGCAGCTTGACCATTTCCCCGATAATCGGCTGAAGATCATCTGGAGTGACCCGCTGGCCTATAGCAAGACGGAATCCCCTTCGCTCGGCAAGCTGCTTGATTTTAGGCGCGATATACGTGATTTCATGCGAACTTTGATCAACCTTGATCAGGCGCCCCCCAATATCGAGGCAGCCCGTATCCAACAGTTCGCCATCGGCGAATAATGCCAAATTGCTTGTACCGCCGCCAATGTCGATGTTGGCGATGCAGGTGGAATGCTCTTTGGAATACGAATGTGCACCCGCGCCTTTGGCGGCAATAATGCTCTCCAGATCCGGCCCTGCGGTTGCGACTACGAAATCACCGGCAAAGCCGCTTAGCGAGAGCACGACTTCATTCGCATTCTCTTTGCGTGCCGTCTCACCCGTGATGATGACCGCTCCTGTCTGGATCTCATCCTTGCGGATGCCTGCCTTCTCGTATTGCTCCTGCACGAAGGACTGAATCTTCAACATATCGATCCGGTTATCTTCCAACACGGGTGTAAAACAAATGTCGCTTCGATAGACCACTTCTTTGTCTGTAATAACCAAGCGGGGCACCGAAAACGAAGAAGCCATGTTTTGAATATGGAGCTTAGACAGCACCAGTTGGGTCGTAGAAGTCCCCATATCGATGCCAACGCTGAGCAATTGTTCTTCCACTTTGTTCACCCCCTGGCTTGATTTCTGATCATTCGGACTACAAAAAGGCTTAAAGTGATAACCTTCCAGATATACCGGAAGGTTTACTTTAAGCCTCATTGCTTCGAAGACTACGCCCTTGTAGTCCGATGATATTATTTTTTGAACGTAAAAGTCACTGTTGTGCCCGTATCGCCGGATACGATCGAAAGCTTACCTTTCAGCTTGTCTTTAACATAGCTGTGGACAATCGTCAGCCCCAAGCTTTTATGCGAAGTTTCCCCGACAACGAACCCGGCTCCGTCATCTGCCACGATGACCGTCACCAGCCCGCCTTCTACTTTTGTCTTGACGGAAATTCTTCCCTCCGAACAATCGCCGAACGCATGTTCATAACTGTTATGTAGCAGTTCGCTTACAATCAGCGCGACAGTTACGGTCCGATCACTGTCCAAGCAAATGTTTTGCTCTGAAGCAATCTCCACCTTGACGGCGCGGCAATCAACAAAACAGCGTTCGATATTGGATGCAATCAATCGTATAACATCCATGAGATCCACTTCGGCTTCGATCTCCGTCGACAGCAATTCATGGGTTGCGGCGATCGCGAGCACGCGACTGACACTGTCATCAAGGCATTTCTTGGCCTCAGGGCTTTTGCACTGCCGCCCCTGAATGCGCAGCAGAGACGCTACCATCTGCAAATTGTTTTTTACCCGGTGATGAATTTCGCGGATGGCAACCGATTTAGAAACGATCTCAGCTTCCTTGTTTCTAATCTCGGTTATATCATGCAGAATAACGCCTACGCATAAATCCTTTTCCTCAATGAACAAGCGTTTCACCTGATAGTAACGTCCGGCGGCTTTCACTTCCACCGTAAGCGGACAACATAGCGAGGATGAATGCTGGCTCATGACCTCGGAGAACATCGTCTGATCAAGCGACAAATTATCATAATGCAATCCTTGGATATCTTCCAAATAACCAAGCTGTCTGTAATATACGTCCGCCTGTTCATTTTTCAGCTTCAAAAACCCATATTTATCGAACACCAGAACGGCGTCTTCCAATTGATTGATAATCGAATCCTTGAACTGCAGCATAGCCCCCAGCATCGAGGACATCTCCCCATCCTCGCATGACGCTCTCTGCCTGTTGAAGTGGGCTTGTATATTGTCGCGGACATCTTTTTCATAGATCAGAACGGCAATGACGCCGCTTTGATTTTTAATAGGATATACCGTTTGCCGAACCAGATGATTCTCCTGCGTCCTGGCGACGAGCCCCTGCGACATAATGCCTGTTTCAAGCGTCCGCAGGACGCCAGGTTCATTCTCGCGCAGCGCCTTCTCCCCCGTAACCGGAAAATAATACACCGATTTGCCTTCACATGGACGACGATGATAGACCACGATGGCTTCGCTTGCCACGCTCGACAATACGTCGATGAACACATCATCCTCTACCTCGGTCATTTGAAAAGACTCCGCTATTTCGCAGATCCGGGCTATATCCTCTTCCGACAATCCGGTGTGAAGGCTGCAAAGCTGCCTAATCCGTTCTTTGAAATCAATCATAGGAAATGACGATGGTACTAGCAATTTCAATCAGAGGACATCGCCGATCCATGCTGAGTTTTCGCAAGATTTGATAGGCTTCCTCTTCCGTGTAGCCATTTTCTCTCATCAATATGCCTTTCGCTTTCTCGACCGCTTTGCGTTCTTCCATCTTCTGCGTCAGCTTTGAGAGATCTTGTTCCAGCTTTCGGAATTCCTTGCCTCTGGCTATCGTGACTTCCACCATAGGAATGAACGACTTTTCATCAAGCGGCTTTACCAAGTAACCAAGCGCACCGACAGAAGATGCTTTTTCAATCGTCTGTTTGTCGCTGTAGGCGGTCAAAAGGATGATCCCGCCCGCCAGCTGTTCTGAAAGAATTCTTTTACTCGCCTTGAGCCCATCCAAAATGGGCATTTGAACATCCATGATGACGAGGTCAGGCAGATGCTTCTTGCATAATTCGATAGCTTCAAAGCCATCGGAAGCCTCGCCTACTACATTGTAGTTAGCCTCTTCTAGCATCTCACGAATATCCATTCTTGTAATAGGTTCGTCATCGACTATTACAATTTTTCCATTCATGCGTCATGCACCTCATTGTCTGTCGTTATTTGCTTGTCGCTTGTCTATCGATAAGCCCCGCTTGCATTTGAACTAGAATCCAAGTCGTTTACGCCCTCAAATAATCCCGAAGAGCATCCACTCCCACGTTCTCGATCGTCGAGACTTCAAAAATCCGCTCCACGCCGGCCGCCATTAAATGCGCTCTGGCCTGCGCGATTTCTTCTTGCGACTTGGCCAGTTCCACCTTTGTTACCACTCCGATAACCGGCTTGGCGAATACCGTTGCAAAAGCCGGCGGGAAATAGCTGTCTTCTTTCGTGCAATCCTGAACCAGCCCAATGACATCGGCATCTACACTGGATACTAACAACATTTTGTATAAATACCGGTTCTCGATGCATTCGCCCGGCGTATCGATCGCCTGATCGAAATTTTCGACGGCTTGCGTTTTCTTATAGGCAATCTCCTCACCGTGCAGCCATTGGCACAGCGTGGTTTTGCCCGATCCAGTACTTCCGGCAAAAATAATTTTCTTCATCATAAGCTTCTCCTACGTTCTCGTAATGTTCGTATTTGCCGAGAAGCCCAATATATTCTGTAATCCATGCAGCACTGCGCTGATCGCAGATTCTACTGATGATACATCGCCCGTAATGACGAGTGAACCGCTGAAACGGTCGACAAAGCCGATTTGTACGCCAGCCGCCTTTGTAGCGATATCCGCTGCAATGATGGAGGCTTCGCTTGGCGTGATCGTCATAACGCCGATGGACTGATGCGCTTCGTTTCCGAGTCCCAGCTTCTTGTAAATGTCCGGGTTCGGGTTCGCGATAATGTGAGCGAGCGTGACCTGTTTGCCAGGCACATACTCCTGAATCACACGTTGTTTCTCGGCTCCTTGTTCCATACTCCTCATCTCACTCTCGTATCGAAAACACTAAAAGAGGTTGTTCAAAAAGTCCACTTTTGATAAGAAAACCTGCAAAAAAAACAATAAAAGCCCCTTAAAAGTCCATGCGGAATTTTTAAGAAGCCACTTTGCTTTGATTTGTATGCAACACGCCATTGTGTTACTTTCACTATATTTGAATATTGCAAGCGATGTCAATACGAAATCCGTCAAATTTCGACTCGATCTTAGAATTGAAACATTTTGTTCAAAATTTGAAGCACGTCCTCTGCCGTAGGAACGCGTGGATTTGTTGCCGTGCATCCGTCTTTCAGCGCGCCTTCGGCGATCGACTCTCTCATCTCTCCAAACAGCGATTGATCCACACCGCATTCGCGCAGCGTTTGCGGCATATTCAATTGCTTCTGCAGCTGTTTGATTGCCTGTACGAGACTACGGACGCCGCTCTTGGCATTTGGTGCGGATAACCCCAAGCTTTTGGAAATTTCGGCATACCGAACCGCCGCTCTATTGCTTTCTTCCTTGCCGTAACCCGGCTTGTAATCGGCATTAAATTCGATGACATGCGGAAGAAGAATCGCATTCATGCGTCCGTGGGCAATTTTGAATTTGGCTCCCGCCACATGCGCGATCCCATGATTCAATCCCAGAGACGCAATATTAAACGCCATACCCGCGATGCAGGATGCATTATGCATTTTTTCACGCGCCTCAAGATCATTTCCGTCCTTATAAGCTCGCGGCAAATAAGCAAAGACCAGCTTCATCGCCTTCTCCGCCAGCGCATCGGAGATATCATTGGATTTGGTGGATACATACGCTTCAATGGCATGCGTCAAAACATCCAGTCCGGTATCGGCCGTAATGAAGTCCGGCACGCTTTTGACGAGCTCAGGATCGAGAATCGCTTCTTGCGGCAGCATGTCATCGGATACAAGCGGATATTTGATGTTTTTTTCTTTGTCGCTGATAACGGAGAATGACGTAACTTCAGAACCCGTCCCGCTTGTCGTCGGGATTGCAATGAACGGGATATCTCGCTGGTCAAGCAGCTTTTTCGTAAACAGCTTCATCGCTTTAGCGGCATCAATGGCAGAACCGCCGCCAATGGCAATGATTAGATCGGTGTTGAACGCACAGAGCGCCTCGACACCTTCCGTGACGACTTCAATCGGCGGATCAGGCACGATATTGCTGAAAACATATTGCTCGTTACTGCTGTGCAGGCGATCAAACACCATGTTAATCATGCCCGACTTCACCATAAATGGATCCGTGACGATGAACATACGTTTGTTTTGCCACTCTGTTAGACGATCCATCGCGCCTTGCCCCATATAGAGGTCGGCTTTAATCGAAAGTTTATCCATGTAAAGCACCTCCAAGAAGTAATTGCAACAAAAAAAGAGGCCATTCAAAGGGAAATCCCCTTCAAAAGCCTCTTTGCTTGTTATCATGTATGCACGCCATTGTGCAGCTTCTTATCATTTAGTTTTGCATATATACTGTACACCGTCATTCCGATCTTCGTCAACCGCTTCCGGAACTTGTCCTTAGATCAGACACATTAACGGCACGAATTTATAAGTGCCTGTTTAAAAAGGTCGGTCATCAAAAGCGGACTTTTGGAACAACCTCTATCAATAAAAAAAAGGGATATGCACCCCATAGTGCACGTGCTTCTTCGTCCTTGAAGAATCTCCCCGTTTGCGAGCTATACCTCATTGTATATATTCGGCGGCGAACACCCGGCTGTGGCCGACAACATCGTCGGCAGCCTCTGCTGCAATTAAAAAAAGCCTAGCGAGGCGAGAAACGTCACTAGACTTGTAAACCAGCCATTTTCGCCTCGAAATGACTGGTCTCTCCAAAGTTATTAGGCAAAAGACCTGACTTAAGACCGATCATTCGGTCTATCACAGTGGCGGGACCGTGTTGGATTTGCACCAAACTTCCATTACCTATAACTTTTTCTATTGTACATGACGCGAATAGTTGCCCATTCGACATCATTATAGCACAAACGACGCGTTTGGCGATATAAACCTTAAAAAAATGATTGACCGAATGAAACTCAAATAAAATAAAATGCCTCGGGCAGACCAAGGGACGAACGCTGCAGCGTAGATACGGTGAATTGTCTCAGAAAGACAAACAAGGAAATGGTTTTCCCATTCATTTATTCATGATCCATGTCTTCTTCTGCTCAGAGTACCACTTTCTAAGCTGATTAATATGGGCTTGATGATAACGGTTATGGTCGGCCATATGCCATAAACCCCACCGGATGGTGGCTTGCTTTTCATTCTCGTGTCCGAATGTAACGATGCGATCCAGATCGGCATCCGTTAACTGCGTACATACATCCTTCAACATACTGAGTACAACTTCATATTTAGATATAAGCGTGTCCAGAGACATTCCTTTGACCATCGGCAGCCTGTTATGTTCATCGATCATTGGGCCGTATTCATCTATGAATGACTGGGGAAGCGCCTCACCTTTAATCCTATATACCCAGTTCAGGTCGACGTACATGATATGTTTTATTAACTGAGCGGCACTATTGAAATTGTCACAAGGTCCCTTGAAGTCTATTTCCTCTTGGGCCATGCCCTCTGATATGGACTTTAGCCGTTGGCTGTTCTCTCTGACAGCGCTATATAACATTCCCACGATCGTTGACATATTCTCTTCGCCTGGCAAATCGTACAACATCCTAGCACAACCTCCCTTGTTAAAATAAATAGCATCCCAGCCTCACTATTTGGACTTTTGAATTCTTTGTTTCAGTCGTATCGATTTATTCAAGTGCAGAAAAATATGCCTTGTCGCCGGCATGAGCACTAATCCCGCAATCGTTTTGTTTCCCCAGTATTCAAGCAACCACGATGCTTCTTCCTTAACCGCATGCTGTACTTTAAGTTCATGAATTCTTGCCGCTTCAACTTTTTGCTTAAAGTCGCCTGGCAATAAACGGGATATGACTTCACGAGTGTTTCGCCCAACTTCACTTCGATAAGCTAATAAAGAACCAATATCAAGAGCCGCACTCAAATTAGCGATTTCTGCTTCCGTCATTTCATTTCCAGAATGAACATCATCAATGTGGAGTTTCTTGTTCCATTGACCTGAATGCAATACTTGGACATCGTTATTTACGAGCACGCTCATCGTCATGTCTTCAATACGCGTGATATGCCACATATGCCATATTATTGAGTTTTTTGTATCAGGAGCCTTAACTGGATATTGGCGGGATGTTTCCTCTTGTAGATCTTTAACTAACTCATCCTCAAGGGTCGCAATGGGTGAGTAGCTCATGCTTGATGAATGTAACAAGCGATGCTGCTGTAAGAATAGGTCAACCGCACTTTGATGCTTAGCCGGATCCAGAATTATCTGGGTTAGCTTTTTGTGATTTTCATTCCACTGTTTTCTTTCACTCAAATCCATGGAGAACCCTCCCTTTATAGCCTCTTCCTAATATCCATGTAACGGCTTCATTAAAGTCTGTCGCGATAAAATCAGGATACGCTTCTTTCCATTTGCCGAAATACTCGTTGTTATTATATTTTTCCAGTTCTTTGAGGCCAGCTCCCGTCTTCACTAGCACTTTCTTACAACCGGCTTCTTTGGCAGCAACCATATCCGTCCATCTATCCCCTATGACAAAGCACTCCCCTAAGTCCAAATTATTTTCTTCCGCGGCTCTCATCAGCATCCCTGCGGATGGCTTTCTACACGGACAACCCGCTCCATGCTCATGAGCACAAAGATAGATCTTATCAAAACCAAAGGCTAATAATTCCGATTCGAATTCGTCCTGTGTTACTTCGCCACGAGCAATTCCAGGTTGATTCGTAAATGAACAAACAAGCATGCCTGCGGCTCTGAGTGAACGAATCGAATCCTGTACTTGTGGAAATAGCTCAAATTCACTGGGCAAAACAACCCGATCGGTTCCTCCAAGTGTTCCGTCCCTGTCAATGAAAACAGCTTGTCTTGAGAGCTCTAGCAATTAGTTATGCTCCTTTCCTTATTCATTTTTTGCGTTGGATAGTACAGGATGTACAGGACGATTTAAACATCACTGATTGGCCGATTCATATCGCTTTCTCACTCAATTTCGTCGGTTTCGCTCCAAATAGCATATGCGCCGTAGCCTAAATACTCGCGCACCTCAAGAACCTTACTGCCCCGTATCAGAATTTCCATACCATTTTCGGAGTCCCACGCTGTACCTCCACCCAAGATTGCTCCGAATGTATTATCGTTTCGATCATAAGGATTTCGATAAAGGTCAACTTCCCCTACGGACATAAACTTCAAAATATCCTCTCCATACACTCCCTCTAAGCCGGGAGAATAATCAGCCGTATCGCTAGACATTTTGAGATTTTTCCACGCGCATGCTTTCTTGCATATTTCGTTTATGTTTTCATCCGGCAGCTGATTCAACAGATCTTGTATGTAAATTTCCGCTTCTTCCACACTCATGTCTTCCGTGCTAAAACGATATTCAACTTCACATTCGAACAACGCAAGATACCCAAACCCAGACATGCCGGTTTCCTCTGAAGGATCTTCTATTCCTACGTGTTTTAACTCAAATCTTTCGCTCACGCTATCTTCCTCCCGAATAATCCGTTTATTCTTGATTTATAATTCAATTGCTATATTCTTCATTCTCGACTGCACGGCAAAAAACCTTTTGCCACTGACGCTTCGCATGTACCGGGACACTCCATGGTCCCCCAGGCTAGGCACTGGCTGAAGGAAGTTGACTTTTATCCACAACCATACTACGATATGTAGTATGAGGTGGAATAGGAATGAAGATTAAAAAAATGAATATCGATGGTGAAGGCCTGAATCGATTTTTTGGACCACTGGAGTCTCGAATTATGGATATTCTCTGGTCTTCGGAAGCGCTTAGTATCAAGGAAGTCCAGTCGATCCTGAATCAGGAGAGTCCGATCTCGATCAATACGGTGATGACCGTCATGAATCGTCTTCTGGATAAAGGCCTGCTGACAAAGACGATGACGGGAACCGGCCGGACACGGGCAGCCAAGTTCAGTCCGCTGCAGTCAAGGGAGCAATTTCTCACCGAACAGACAAAGGAAGTGTCGCAGGGACTCATTCAAGAGTATGGGAGCTTGGTCGTGAACCATATGATCGATGCGCTGGATGATGTCGATCCCGAGGTGATCGCAAAGCTGGAGCGTAAATTAAACGATATCAGACACGGGAAAAAGCAATGAATCCCACCACACGGCTAAGATGTACCTATGCACTGATGATCGTATTCGTTTCTGTTGTTATCGTACATATGGGAATATTCATTACCTACCAGGTCCGAAGCGGAATATTTCAAGGTCCCGTTCTGAATTACGCCTTAATCGACATTGTCATTGTATATACAATTGTTCAGCTCATTTGGCGAAGTACCCGGCAATTGGTTTTATCGCATAAATGGTTAAAGCACTTCCGTGCCAACAGGCACGATAAATTATCCAAGCGCCTGAATTACAAGTACCGCGGCTGGGGAACGGAAATCATCGTTGTACAGGACAATGCCTTTGTGGCTCTGACAATTAGTCTTCTGCGACCGAAAATTGTCGTGTCCACTACGGTTTTAGAGATGTTTAATGACAAGGAAGTAAAGGCAATTTTACTGCATGAACGATATCACTGTCGCAATCATGATGGTTTAAAATCGTTCTTTTCGACCCTGCTGGCAGACGCCTTTGGTTATTTACCAATCGTTAAACCGATTCTTCGGTACTATCAGACGTGGCAAGAGCTGTTTGCTGACCGATTCGCCATCCGAAAGATGGGCACGGAGCTGTATTTAGGCAGTGTCTTATTAAAATTAGCCCAACTTGGTAAGCTTCGGCGTTATGAGGCTGCCGTTCATTTTACGGATACGACATTGCAATACCGGGTCATGCAGGTTCTTGAGCCTGACAGAGGGGTGAATGTTCCGCTAGCCCTGCTGAAGCCTTTTCTGAGATCCTGCTCCATTTTGCTACTCTTTATGTTGACCGGGGATTCGTAATCCCTTTTTTTGAATTATTATACTACATCATGTAGTTTGATCACACCGAGCATAAACAGAATATTTTATCCGGGAATCTATGAGGGGGGTATGAACATATGCACAATGAACTCATTCGTATCGGACCTGTGACCATTTATGGATATGGATTGATGATCGCAATCGGAATCCTTACCGCTTACAAGATCGTTGTTAATAGAACCGCATCTAGGCAACTGGAACTTTCTCATGTTTCCTCTCTAACTTTCTGGAGCTTATTAGGCGGATTGATCGGAGCTAAGCTTTTGTTTTGGATAACCCAAATAAATAATATCATCCATGATCCTTCATTGGTTCTGAATTTTTCGGAAGGATTTGTGGTATACGGTGGAATTATCGGGGGAATTGGGGTTGGTTATGTCTATAGTAAGAAGAAAAAGATAAACTTTCTAAAATACCTTGACCTTTTTGTACCCTCCCTTGCATTAGCGCAAGGCTTTGGAAGAATTGGCTGCCTTCTCGCCGGCTGCTGTTATGGTGAAGAAACGGATGGTTGGTTTGGAATTACGTTTCACGAATCCGAGCTTGCCCCGAATGATGTCAAACTCATTCCTACACAAATATTAGAGAGCTTACTCAGCTTTTCCATTTTTTTTATATTAATCTACATTGCAAGAAGAAAAAGGCCTAACGGCCTAATAGCAGGTCTATATCTCATTTTTTATAGTTCAGGGAGATTTATTATCGAATTTTTCAGAGGCGATATCATCCGAGGACAGTTCGGTGCCCTCGCTACTTCGCAGTGGATCGCACTAGCTGTTATTTTGGTCACTTGCATCGTATTCTTGACTAAGGCTCCCAAAAAAGATCACGATATAAGATACGGACAATCTTGAGCCCTTCACTATATCGTGTTTTCTTCCCTAGAGTAAAAGCGTTAGATACATGGCGGGGCTCAGCCTTAAAAAATGAAAAAACTGAGCCCCGATAGTATATCCTGTCTTCTTGTAGAAACTGATCTTGATCTCTAATATCACGTAATCTTAATCCAATATCTTTTAATTACGTTTCCATCTTCCTCTATGTAATCTGTATCCGGCCTCCCACCGTTCTTGATAATAGTTCTTTCCGATCCCACATTACCGGCATCACAGACAACTAATACATCGTTTATCCCCAGTTTCTTAGCTTCAATCAAGGACAATTCCAATAGTTTAGTCGCATAGCCTTTCAATCTTTCCAACGGGCGGATTCCATAGCCAATATGCCCGCCAGCATTATATAAATGTTCGGTTAATTGATGTCTAATATTAGCCGCACCTAATACTCTATGATGATGATCGACCAACCAAAAGGTTGAATCGGAGACCCAGCCTTCCTTTACACCAATACCCTTCTCTTGATTAGAGAGTTCCTTCAACATTCCCTGAAAATCACTTGGATCCTTGCTTATGACCCAGGGGATCATATTCTCACCGGATTCTTTCCATTCTTGATAAAATGATAAATATTCTTCTTCAAGCTCTAGCTGAGGCTTAACTAATCTTACATGGTTCATATGTTGAACGTCCTTTCTTGGCATTTTATGTCCTTCAAACGGGAACATAGTACAAAATAGGCTGCCCCTAAAGGCAGCCTATTCTAGTTACTGTGTTTACTTGCTGGCGGAGAGAAGGAACTTCTCAAGTGCCCCTGTATCGGTAATACTGTGATTACATGCTTGGCTATCCAAACATACGTATTGGCCAATGAAAGAAAGATTATCTGGTGAAGCGACGGCTGGCTTGGTCTTGACCGAGAACAAGGCAAGCTCTTGATGCCGGTTGCAGAACAGACAGTACCCTTTCTTGTTGGTTGGGGTGATTCTCCCCTCGATCCCGATGAATCTTCCTTCGAACGGATATACGATAAATAACTTGTTAGTGGCAATGTCCACCCAGCCTAAATACGTTACATATCGAAAATCGATCGATTGCAGATCCGGAACTTTCAGTTTCTTATTTTTAGGAAATAGCTTCTGAATCTGTTTCAGCGTAATCGTCGGATAAGGCTCCAGATAGGGTTCTAATGCGTTAAGATATTTCTGGAAATCCTCGGCCCTCTCGATGGTTGATATTTCGCTCAGCATCCGCTTCTGATCCTCTGTCAAAGACGGAAATGCTTCCATAGCGTTCGTTACGGCACGATATCTAACCGTTTCCAAAACCTTTCGATCCGCGACCGTGCGCAATGTTTTCAGAAGGAACTCCGATTGTTTTTTAATCACATTAAACTGGTGGTTTCTAATAAATGGTGTACTCATAGCTTTCAGCCCCTTATTTTTATTAAAAATGAAGGTGCAAAGCCTGTTATTAGAAACGATAAAGTTAAGGTTGGGCGATCGAATTCATCTATCGCACCCCACGCAAAGTATCGCCCCAGATCAGGCTTTGCATGAGGACTTCCTAGCTAATGAGCAATTCGGTATTGCCATCAGTATAACCCCCAATCACATATCATACGCAAAATTATAACAGCAAGTGCCAGATGGCGCAATTTATTCCGTTGGAATGAAACACCGTCTTTCTCAAACTTCAAATCTATTTAATGGTGTCATACAAGTCTGCTTCAATATCATCCACTTTCCCTTGTCCCCATTCATCCGAAATCTCCAGATGCCAGGATCTCAGCAATCGTTCATGGTTATTTTCTCGTATCCAGTGATGGAGCTTTTCATATGTATCTCTAATTTCATAATTAGGCCCCTGATGTCGTTGGACTGCATATTTTTGTTTTGGAATGACTAAAGAAACCATCTCTTCAGGAACCTTTTTGATTTCATTTACCTCAACACATACCCAATAACCATCTTCTTCTTCTGATACTTCCTCAACGAAGAATGCACCGACAAGTCTTGCCGGTGTTACAACGTCATGAATCTCATGCAATCTTTCTTTAAGTTTAACAGAAGCCTTGGGGATCTCATTGACATACTGGTCACCTGAACATACCACTCTTATTCCGACTAACTTCAATTCATGGAGCTCGACTACTTTCATAGGGCTCACTCTCTTTCGTTGAATTGATTACCTTCACGCTTCGTCTTTCTAGAACTCATACCGGCTGTTTTACTCACAGAGCATGTTTTGCATTGGTTCTTTGCAATGCTGGTATCCATTCTTTTTGTAAAAATTAACCCCTCCATCACTGGGCCATACTATAATAAATTCATATTTGTTCTCTTTTGCCCATTCGTTGATTTTTGATATTAATTTACTTCCTATTCCTTTACCTCGATAATCAGGTTTCGTATATACATTCGTCATATATGCAAATGGATGTGTGATTCTTCCTGGTCTCGGTACCTTGTGAATGAGTTCAATATATATGTTGGACACGACCATTCCGTCTTCTTCAGCAACCCATATTTCCCAAATATCACTTTGAAAAGCACCTAATAAAAATTCATAACACTCCTCGTAAAAGTCACTATAGATTTCATTTTGTAATTTTCCATCTAGATCGTCCTCAAGTGTAAAATCCCATCTCATTTGAATGAGTTGATCCATATCTTCCTTAGTCGCAATTCTTATTATCATTGAAACACCCCAGAATTCATTAAAATCACTTCACCTTTCAAATAACTCCACACACTATCTGATGTTACTTCTTTGTACTGAATTCTTGAATGTATTTCTTTGAATCTTCCTTGTATCTCTCCGTGTAATTATTCTTGGAAAATTCACTGATTACTTTTCTCCAAAAAGATATGGCAGATAGATTACTCTCCATCTGAGCTACTTTCCAATTTGCTTTGAATAACCCAAATGCCTGTTTAGCTGCGGTGCGACCGATCCCGTTTCTTCTATATTTCTTCAAAATCATAAAATCATAAATTACATGCGTTGGGTCTGGATCCGTGTCTAAGTTTTCAAAAAGCACAACCAAGAATCCTACAATTGCTCCTGACGATACTATGAAATACGGGTTCCATCTAGGGTCATCTTCCCAATAGAAATCAATGTTCACCCCGTATGTTCCATCATCATTTAAATCCTCATTAGTATATCGACTAAAATCATAATGATAAAATTGATACATGTTTTGATAATCTTTCTTTCTCTTGAACTGTAACAGGAATAAGTTCGATATCCATAACGTCTCCTTTTTTATCTACCTACTATTTCTGGAAGTTTCATAGATTCAGCCTAAAGATCCGGTTTACTTGGTTTCCAACTTCCTTCCAATCTATGTAACAACATATAATTGGGGTTTGCTTCCCAAGCTTCAAAGGGCACAAAACATGCTGCATTCATCGCATCTAATAATCTAGATCTTTGCTGCGGTCTCGTTATGTATTCCTCGATATTAGATTGATCAATTTTTATATATCTAGCTTCGAGTATCTCATCTTCTTGTATTTTAATTTCTCCACTTATGTATTGAGCTCTAAAACATATAGACAAAACTTGTTTTGTTGTATTCATATAAACACCGGTTATACCAATTGGCTTAATAACGATGCCCGTCTCCTCAAGAAACTCTCTGCAAATTGCTTTATCAAGGGGTTCCCCTAATTCAACATTGCCACCTGGCATTTCCCATGTATCTGAACGCCAATGTGTTCTAAGCAACAATACCTCACCACGATCATTAGTGACTAGAGCTGAAACCGAAATACATTGTTTAGGTATCTGGTATTCCAAACTACTCACTTCCTCTAATTTAACTTTAGACCCTTTCATCAACTGAGATGTTTTCTCTAAAATGCCATTAGGATAAACCATAATAGGATATTTGGTAGTCAAAATCAAGGGACATTCCAACTTTCTCTGCAAGTCGAATAGACCCTTTATTATCCGGAGTACAGTCCCAGTAAGGATGAATTCCTTGTTGTAGGCATTCCTGAACAAATGCTCGAGCTACTGCAGCGCCATAATTTCTTCTTTTATGCTGTTCAAGAGTTTCGATATCAATTGCATGCGTTTTATCCACAACAAATGCTGAAAAACATAAACTCACCACATGGTTATTATCCTCAACAAAGTATCCGAAGCCTTGCTCTAAGAAAGAGTCTGTAGAATCCCAAAACCGTAATATTTTGCTTTCTAAAAACGAATGGTTTTCCAATCGTCTTGACTTCAATAACTCACAACTTATCCGTTGAATATTCACCTCTTGATCTTGAAATTCAATAGATTGAGGATTCCCTCTTAATGTAAACACATGTTGAGTATCGCTCGAAATGTTACGCTGCTGAAAAATGTTTTGTATCGTTTTATCCCAAGGATCAGGATCTAAGCCAATCTCGACCCAATTAATATTTTGCTTCTGTAGTTTGGGTTCTATATGCTTTCTCATGTATTCTTCTAATCCTGTTAAAAAAGATATACTCTGCGGATCTCCAACAATCTGAAAGCCTTTTTGTCCTTCAATCCAAATGAATGCTGCTGTGGGTTCTGTTGAATGATCTACATAGACCCCACCCGGGTTATTTCCACTAACCACAGCCCTAACCTCGATATTCTTACACTTATCCGTAATGTGCCTTATTTTATAAAACTCTGATTTATTCAGTTCTGTTATCATTGTTACATCCCCGATTCTATGATTTATTGATTAGACTGAATTAAGGAGCATATAAGTTTCTTGTATTACGAACCGAAGAGGATTCTTGATCCATATCGTCAATTCCGTTTTCTTTTTATTACAAATGCTTTATCTGCCCTTTCAAATCCGATCCTCTCATAAAATCCTGCGGCTTTCGGTGCTGAAGTGAGGACATATTGAATTTCGTCTTCTCCTAATTTGTCCCTCAATACTCTTATTAGTTCTTTGCCAATTCCTAATCCCTGATAGTCCATATCCACTGCAATATCTGAAATATAACAGCAATATGAATAATCTGTAATTGCCCTTAAAAATCCCACCAGTTTACTTCCTTCTCTTACCGTTATAATCTCATCTGCATTATCTATCATCCTATGAATTCGATCTGAATCGCCTACCGGTCTCCTGATCCCTGATCGAATAAATACTTCTTCAACCTCGCTGACAATACAGTTATCATTGATTTTATATTCCAAATTCACAGTCAAACCCTCGTTTATTTTATTTTTCACTTACTAACTATGTCTTGGCCTCCATAACGCTTAGCAAATTCTTGATCCAATAATTCAGCTTCTTCTATTGTAGTTAGTCTCTTTATGTTTATGATGTGCCTCATGTTTAATCTCCTTGTTCGATATAAATGTTAAATATCCAATGCGTAAATACTATGTTATCTGATGTCATTAACTCTAGATTCCATTTGAAATAACGTATGCACAAAACGCCCCATCCTAAATAGCTTTTATCTTAGGTTGAGGCGTTTATTGTTTGAGCTGCTTGAATACTTTCTACTTATAGACCGCTTACTCCTTTTCAGGCTAACTTAAAGACTGTGCCGCAAAATGGTAAAACGCCATGGCATCCTCCCCGGTGGCAAAACCGGCCTGTGCCATCTTGTCGCTGCCCCCGCCTTTACCGCTATAATCAGCCAGATACTGCTTGAAGAACGCACCGCAGGCGAGTCCGCTCTTTCCTCCTTGAGCGAGGACTACCTTATGGTCCGCGTTGGACACGAAGAGCACGATAAGTTCAGCTTCTTCGGTAAGCTTGGCCGCCAGGTTCTGCATATCCTTCAGCGGCTTGTCCGCAAAAACGTGTTTGATCAGGCTGCCTTGACGGTCTGCCAACAGCTTTCCCGCCAGGTAAGCATCATTCTCGGCCTTCACGGTGTTCAATTCAGCCTGGAGCTGCTTCTGTTCTTGATCCCATTTTGCAATCCGATCTAGAATCTCTTCCTTTCCGGTATTAAACCTAGCCGATAGGCTGCCGAGAATCTCCATTCCGGCATTAAATTCATTCAACGCTCGATATCCGCATTTAAAATAGATGCGCATATGCCCCTTCTGCTTCTCGGCTCTCAGCAGTTTAATCATTCCGATCTCACCCGTTGCGGAGACATGTGTACCTCCACAAGCGTTATATTCGATACCTTCAATTTCAACGATCCGGATATCGTCGGTTACCTTCGGCTGCTTCACAAGCGGCAGGGCAGCAGCCTGCTCCCGGCTCACAAAATAATTCGTTACTTTTCGATTAAGGTAAATCTGATCGTTAATTTCCAATTCCAGCATCATCAGTTGGGCCTGAGACAGGTCAGATCGGGCGATATCAATCGTAGTGTAATCTTGACCCAGGTGAAAACTGAGTGTTTCCGCCTGGCATACTTCCAGACATATGGCAGACAGGAGATGCTGGCCGCTATGATGCTGCATATGGTCGAATCTTCTATTCCAATCCAAACGACAGCTAACCTCTTCCTTCTCAGGCAAACGCTCGACTCTATGCAGAATTTCTCCTTCTTCCTGAACAACATCAAGAACGGGAATCTTATCGATCCACCCTAGGTCACAGGGCTGCCCTCCACCGTGCGGATAAAAGGCCGTTTCCTCCATTACTAGATAGGTCCCGTCCTCCCGCTCCAGTCTGCGTGTGATTCGTGTCTCCCACTCCCGAATATAAGCGGATTCGTAATATAGCTTCTTCGTCATCTTCATGTCCTCGCAGTTCTCAGGTTAAATTTACTTCAGGCTCAACTAACTACTTAATAATAAAACAACAAAAAACATATACAAGGTAATTGGATCTCCACAGATGGAACTTCATCTGCTATATATCCCGTGACAGTCATATTTACTCCTGATACGGAACTAGAAAGTCTTCTCGAAAATATATAGATCATCTTCTTCTCTGACTTTGGTGAATCCACACTTTGTATAGAAGTGATGATTTTTAACACTCCACCTAGGAGTATCAAGCCACCATTTTGTACTATCCGGAAAACTTCCTTCAATTTTTTTCATTACTTTCTTACCGATTCCTTGATTCTGATAGTTTGGATCAATAAAAATCCGCCCTAGATTATGTACTTGATTGCTTTCTATAAATATCATAGCGCCCCCAATGATTTCTCCATTATAGAGCACTTTAAAATATTCACAACTATGCATCATCTCTTCTTGCCAACTTACGGAATCGTATCCTAGTGGGCCACAGATTTCATTATTATTAAAATGTTTCGATTCATCATCAAAGCTGGCCTTTTGTATTTCAGCAAGTTTTGGTGCATCACTTTTTATTGCTCGTTCTAGTATCAACATGAGATACAACTCCATTATGTGATTTATTTGTCCTTCACAGGTTTTCTCCTAGTAGCTCACGTGGATATTAACGAAACAACCCAGCCTTAGACATTTCTTATCTTAGGCTGAGTAATGAAACCAGATTGTAAAACATCAAAATATTCTTTCAAAATAGAATCAAACTCAGCATCCTCGGAGACCTTCTCTATATTTCCAAAGAATCATTTCTTCCGTTTCCATCATGATTTTATCATACTAAGAGTCGAGCATTCTCATTGTGTTTCGTGTATTCTTTATACTAAATTCCCTACTGTGAATCACATTCATCATCTTATCTACGATATCGCCATCTTCAGATACTTATTTAGTTCATTCAGCCATCTCTCTTCTTTTTTCCATACCTGCAGGAACCATGACATATAACGTAATCCCATATATCGTGAAGCTACATTAAAATGTCTCGTAAAAATATCCTTTGATAAGTTCAGCCCCCGCGAATTTACCAATTGCCTATAATTTTCCGCTTGGGAAGCTTCTCTAAATCTAAGTGAAATATCTAAGTACAAAGACCCATATCTCGCTTCTTCCCAATCAATAAAATATACTTCTTTATTGTTATAAATTAATGTATTTCCAGGATGTAAATCATTATGTATGAGGGTAAGGGAACTTTGGTCTAAAAGCACTTCCTTGATGTCTTTAACAATATATTTTGCTGATTGTTCAACTTCAGAAATATATTGACCAAATGTACTTATAAAATCTGCATCCAGCTTTGCCTCATCCCAACTTGGTCTCCACTTTTCGTTTAATGCATATTCAATATGATTGGGGTCTGCAAAAGGGAGCCAACTCAATTTATCCGACTTTTGATAATTAACCGCATGAATATGAGATAATGCCAATAGTTCATTTGATTGAAGCAAATGATAATTCAAATGACTGTAATCTGTCTTATAGTCAACATCTTGCATGCAAAGATACACTCTACTACTACTTATTAAATCAGGTGTGTAACTAAAAGGTACATTTGCTGATTGTTCGAAAAGATGTGAAAGCACTCGCCTTTCAATCAGAGTTGCTTGCTTTGAAATAAGATTAATAGTTCTTTCATCATTAGTATCTCTCAATCGTATTTCATGTCTCTTTAGTGCAACGGCTGATAAACCGTAGGCTAACTCAAGATCATTAATACTTAAAATTTCAGCGGTTGGCGATATGTATCGTTCAATGGTACTCTGAATTGTTTGTCTGAGATCAATATTCATTTCTCCTCCTTGAAACTCGTTACAGTGATTGCATATAACGCTTTTATATCTACGAGTCCATAGTACGATGCCCTCCAATCATATTGAATTTATTAATTTCGGTTACTTCATTTAAGAAACCTTTAATCTCGATATGAGGATCTTCTAAGTCAATATTATGATTTCCTTCATACTTTCCTTAGGAGCAAATACGGTGAGAAGTAATTCTTCTCCTGGATTAATATTGAGTTTATTATTTCTAGCTTCAATCTTAAAATCATTGCCTCTAAAACCGTTTTCAACTTTTATGGGAAAACTTAAATATACAATATTCTGTACTATAATATGACTGGATTTGTTATGTAATTTTAATGTGAACACTTTTCCATTTGCTTCTTCTGTTTGTTCTATTAATTCTAATTTAATATTGTCAATGTCGTCTGTAGTAACTTCTCTCTTATTACTACAACTTACGCTAATTAGTAAGCACAAGATGACGAAAATAATGAATACTGGTTTTCTATCCACTTCCTGAATCCCTCCCAAATGTATAGTAATCTGGTTACTGTCGAAATTATTTCACTTTGTAAAAATACGGCCCACACATGTCTTCATGGGTATTCACATACGTCCAAGTAAAGTTTTTATCAAAAATATATATATCTTGTTGAGAATCAAAATCCTCCGCGACTATGGCATTTGCGTTACTGTATAGAAATACATCGGGGGAGTCTTGGTACATTACATATAATTCATCTTTACTTTCTGTATTAAAAGCATTTCTTGCTTCATGTTTTTTCAAACAATCTTGTATTTCATAACTAAAAATATGCCACTTATATTGACTGTAATAAATGCTTTCTTTTACATCTTCACTAATGTTTAGTGTAAATGTCTTATCCCATCTATTAATAATTTCTGTTGCTCCATCAAATACATCTGAGATGTTTACGGCTTTTTCAATTAATTTTTCCCTGTATAAATAGTTTTCTTGAAATATTTTTATTGACCAATATATTTTTTGCAATTCTCTTTCTGGTAAGCTATCTAAAATCAATTGAATCTCTTTTCTGATCAAGTTCTCTCCCCCTAAATAAGTGTAATCCTTTATTATACTTATGGGCCCTCTTCTCGACTTGCTAACAAAAGGCTCTTTCCTAGCATCGGTTCAACTTGTTCTATCCATTTATGCTCTTTATCTGCTAACAAGGTTTTCCATCCAAGTTCGATAACCGGGTTTAAGTTTTTTTCCTGATCATCAATATAAACAACCGTTTGGCCTGGTTCAAATTGTTTCCCGACATGTTGATAAATTCGGATATCAGGTTTTCTTAACCCTACTTGATTTGAAATCGTTATGCTCCTTGTATAAGGTTCTACTCTTTCTAAAATCGGTTCCAACCATTCCTTACAATGATTACTTAATATATGAATATCTGCGAATTCACTCCATTCAGCCAAGTAATTTAATCCTGGCAGCGGTTCCAGTGATTGCATCAACAACGCTCTGGCCCGCTCTTTGTTGATCTGCTTCATTCGCAGGCTCATCCATTCCCAAAATTCATCTTCTTTAAGCTTTCCAGTCCATAGATCCTTTCGAATCTCATCAAATTGTTCTCGAATGTCTTGGAATGAGATTTCGGAATCCTCAGATAATTGCAGCCAAACCGCAGATGAAAAATTACTAATTAATACACCAGCTAAATCTAATACCAGTTGTGGCTTTGCAGTCACTGAATCATCTCCTAAAATCTTATACACAAGCTTTACCGAGGGGTTAAGCGAAGTGGAAGGCATCATTGAAATACTAAGAATCGTCACTATTCTTTATGTCAATTGAAATATGTTTTCTTAAATCAGTAATGTATGCGTATGCATCATTAATCTCAGTAATTCCTTCAACAACATTGTCCCTTAATTCTTCAATAAAAAATTTAAGCTCACTCTCACGTAAATCTATATCCTTCAAATAATTCTCATTATAATCCTTGATAAAATCTGACTTGCTCATATAAAGTTTAAAACGTTCTATAACATAAAGTTCCTTAAGGGTGATGAATAAAGCTAGAAAATCCCTAAGGTTTCTCGCAACCAAGTTTACTGCATTTCCAAAAAACATGGGTTGTATAAAAATAATTGGGGCCTCTTCTAAATCTTTAATAGATGGATTAAACGTGTAAAAAGCGAAGTGGTCCCCACCTACCCCTGTTCCCATGATTAAAGCTAATATAAAAACCTATATAATGATCGACAGTATGCCCATTTCGTTGATGAAGGTCCTTTTATCCAATTGAACAAACTTTTCTAAGGTTTCTGGCATTTTGTAATTTAACGGCATCTAAGGTTCCCCTGCTATTTAATATCTGTTATATCGAATAACCTTCTTGCATACACGGACTACTTATTTTAGAAATTATTCATTGATCTTATTTAATTCTTGATTTAGCCTATCTATTTTGTCTTCTATTCTTCTCAAGCTTTCTTTTGTATTTTTTGTGTGTAAAATTAATCTATTCACAAATCGAAATAATCCTACAAAGAACAATATAACTAATAATATAATGAATATTTGAGATAACGCTGCCATCCAAAAAAAATCCAAGTTATTAGCCCCCTTAATAAACTAAAACTAAATTACGGACCATTGTCCCTTAAATCGATTGTTAACATTAATATTTTCAGGTGTTTCACATAAGATTCAGATAACCTTTCTTCCATCATTATACATATGGCAATCAAGCGGTGGTAGTCCAATAGTTTGAATACTGTGTTATCGGATTTCATTCCTTCCACTAACCAACTATCATTCCTCGCTAGTTCAATCATTCAATAAATATACACTCTAACATCTTCTTTCATCTAAATTATCTACATAAAGGATTTTTCACTACAATGTTGAGTTGACAGATGGAGAAGTAAAAAAGCCCTACTGCGTGTCTTCAAACTTACGCATTGTCCGTAAAGCCAGTCTCCGTAATGCCTCTTAGTTCAATTTTGAACGGGATATAAAATTCTTGTTAATATTCATATGGTTAACAACCGATAATTACCTCAAGGGAATATTCACCATTTCGTTATAAGGGACGTGTTTAAATGCCTCAAATTACAAGCGTATCAAGCAGATCACAGTCTACGCCGCCTGTAAAGTCCAGAACAAATATTATGTCTCCTATTGACCGGGAGATTGAGCAGCTAATCAATCAAAAAGGAATTATTAATGAAAAAATCGCGAGTATTAAATCAGACGAAAAGCTGGACTCTAAACAAAAAGATGAAAGAATTAAACTTTTAACCACGGATATGCAATTACTTGAATCTCAAATTATGCAGAAGAGAATGGAGAAGACTGAAGAGAATAAGAATAACAATAGTGCTTCTTCTCAAAAGGAGAATTTGAGTAATAAAATCGAAATGGATACAAGTAAGCAAGATGTGTCAGGCATATCAATGGAAAAGTTTTTACAAGCTAGTAATCTACATGACCAATTGACCAAAATGGCAAGTGTACGTAGATCACTGAAAGTGGAAACTGACACTCTTAGGCATGAAGTAAGAAAGGGAAGAGCTCTTCTTGGAGGTGAGAATGAACCCGGCGACCCAGGCAAATCGGAAATGAGGAAGAATCTAGAATTGACAGTTAATAAATCAAAAACCGATGAAGCGCTAAACATCGAGATGAAAATTACTGAATTGGATCGTAAAATGAGTGAAAAGATCGAAGCCACTAAAGAAGAGATTCAAAGCGATAACAAGAAGATCGTCACCAGAGAGGTTGATCATAAGGAAGATGTATCCGTATCTGCACAAACTGTAAATGCTGCTGATACGCTAAGGCAGAATCAGGATGCCGCCGATAAGAATAAGCATAATAACCTTGAAACACAACGGAATATTGGTATTGACATTCGCGTTTAGAAGAGAACTAAACTTCAAAATATACATATATTTATCATAAGATAGAACCCGTCGGGTCAAGGATTGACTTGAAAATGAATAGCACCGTATGAACAGTTATTGACTGTTTGTAACGGTGCTATAGTTATATGCTCATGATCTTGTCGGTCCCGTGTTTTTTTTCCAGTGCACACTCATTATTCAGATCTATATTGACTTTTATATTCAAAAATCTCATCAACAGCTTGATGGTAACCACCCGATTGTCGAAAAGATCCACTAATATTAGCAGCTGCTTTCTTGAAAGATGAGAGGCTTAACACATGATCTGCAGCTTCACGCAATTGATTTGCAGTCAAGCTTTGCATTTGTAATGTTATGCCTGCTCCGATATTGGCGACTTGCCCCGCTATGATTGGCTGATCTGCGCTTTGTGGGATTACAATGAGCGGAACCCCATAATAAAGACCTTCATGGGTACTGTTCATTCCACCATGTGTAATAAATAATTTAGCATGTTGCAGTACATCGGTTTGTGGAACGTAATTCTTTACGATGAAGTTTGTAGGAATTTCACCTAAATCAGAAATTTGGACTTTACTTCCACTCGACATGACAATCGTATGATCGGTGTTCCCAAATGCCTCAATACAAAGCTTATAAAAATCCATCACATGATTAAACACGGTACCCAGTGATATATAAATGGGGTTTTTCCCCTGGATTGCAGTAAAGTCGAAGCTTTCTTGGGTTAATCGTGAAGAGATGGATGGACCTACAAATTTATACGTTTGGTCGAATGCTTCTTCTTCAGGTTGAAACTCCCTTGTTGTATAAACAATCGTAAGCGGCGCAGGATTGCACAGCACTTCATAAGGCGAATCGATCTCCACATTATATTTTTCCTGCACCATTGCCGTCAGGCTTTGGAATTTATCGTGTATAGGTTTAACGATGTCTGCAGGGACATTATTAAAAAATGGTTCAAGCACCTTATCGAACGATTCTTTTGTCTGCGCAAAAGTAGTACAAGAGTTGATTGCAGGAAGCTTAAGAATTTGAGCAAGTAAACGACCGCAACCAAACATGGAATCATGAATGATATAATCAAAATGCTCTCCATTGATCTGTTCAAGAACGCTTGGTATGACGATATCTGCCGTAAGTAAAAGACCGTTGGCTCTTTCGAGCAAATAATCTCTCCCACCTGAGATAAAGGCTTTAATAAATTTTTGATCGTCAAATGTTCGAACGGTTGCCCCCGCCTTCTCGATACGCTCCCGAAAAGCTTCTATACAAAAGTACACGACCTCTTCTCCACGCGAAATAAGCTCTTGCACAACGCCAATCGTTGGATTGATATGTCCTTCAGATCCACCATTAATAAATAACACACGCGCCATATCTACCACTCCTTAAAAGGGACTGTCTCCTACCATCGTTCAATCAATGGAATCAAGTTTATCATAGTACAATATTCAAAAATCTCAAAACTTGGATCGCCCATACTTTCCGGTTGAGCAATGTCCTTACAGAGCGGGTCTGCTTCATGGACAGTTCTGGACCCGAAGTACTAAAAATTCAAAATCGTTCTGTATACATGTTTCAAACTAATGCTAACTGGGTAATAGTATTAAACATATTAATGCATTAGGCAGTTATACGGTCCTTCTCGAAGGGGACTCGTTGCCTGCTTACGCATTTTGCATATATCCATTTGGGCCGAGGGAAGCAGTGGCACCATGACATAGCTGCTTGATTCTCGCAGGTATAACTGGGATTCATGTATGAGATCGCATATTTTCCCGAATACGAACAGGGGCATACAGGCTTGGAATACTTCTTCGGATGGATGTAACAAGGGATTGCACAGTTTGGAAAGCTACAATGCATATAAAGGTGGAATTTTGGGTATGTAAGTCAATACCATAACGATGATTTTTAACTTAAATTGTTAGTACCCTCAGGGCTTCCTCTTAGATCTTTCTCCACCCCTTAATCATGCGCTTAATCCTATTCCATTTTGATTTCTTTTAAAGCTAACTTGCTTAGCTTCATTTTCCATTTCTACATAACAAGGCTGAAGCCTTCCCTTATCTCTGGCACCACACTTTTCCTTCAACAATTTTTGGGTCCCGATGGATGATATGCCAAATGCTCCGCATAATATGGATACTGCTTGCAAAGGGGCGATTGAATGATAGTACTGGAGCATGTGAACAAGGTTTACGATAATGGCTTTCACGCGCTGAAAGACATTAATCTGGAATTCAAAAAAGGGGAAATTACCGTCCTCATCGGACCGAGTGGCTGTGGCAAATCGACTACCATGAAGCTGATCAACGCGCTTAATACGCCATCATCGGGTAAAATTCTGATTGATGGTAAAGATATCTCGAGATTGAATCCGGTTGAACTGCGGCGCAATATCGGCTATGTCATTCAAAGCGTTGGTTTATTTCCACATATGAATATCTCCAAGAACGCGGGCGTGGTTCCACGTCTGAAGAAGTGGGATAAAGACAAAACAGAACAAAAAGTAAATGAATTGTTGGACATGGTCGGACTGGACCACACCATTTATGGTACGCGCTATCCATCCGAGCTTAGCGGCGGACAACAGCAGCGTGTAGGCGTAGTGCGAGCGCTTGCCGCTGAACCCGATATCATCCTGATGGACGAGCCGTTCTCCGCACTGGATCCGATCAGCCGTGAGCAGCTTCAGGATGAGCTGATCCGGCTTCAGCAGGAACTCAATAAAACCATTATTTTTGTGACGCATGATATGGATGAAGCTATTAAAATCGCGGATACCATCGTTCTGATGAAAGATGGGGAAGTGGTTCAAACGGGTAGACCGGACAGTATTTTACGGCATCCCGCAAACGATTTTGTACGTGACTTTATCGGTTCGAAACGTCTGCAAAATGAAAATGAAAGCGCCTATGAAATTCCGCTTGTTGATGAAGTGATGATTACGAATCCGGTCACGGCATTCCCGAGCCGGGGATTAGCTGAAGCCATCAAGATGATGGAAATGAAGCGGGTCGATTCACTGCTGATCGTGGACCGTAACCGTCAGCTTCAAGGAGCGGTTTCAATCTACCGGGTTCTCGACCAATACGGCGAGGAAGGCAAAACGGTGGCTGACGTTATGCATCCAGTCCGTTTTTCTGTGGCTTCGGGAAGCACGCTTCCACAGGCCATCGAGATCATGGACAGCCATCAGCTCAGTAATCTTCCTGTCATAGACAGTAATAACCGGTTCCTCGGATTAATCACAAGAGGCAGTGTGGTTAAACATTTGGCCGAAGTCTATCCAACGATGGTTCCTCCGGTGCTGAACGGAGAGGGTGAGTGATATGAACGCATTCTGGAGTTTTATCACGGAACGTTATCCGGATATTCTAAATGCATTGCAGGAGCATCTGGTCCTCTCATTCTCTGCCGTGCTTTTGGGGACTGTTGTTGCCGTACCGATCGGAATCCTGTTGGTATACAACCGGATAGGCTGGATCAACAGCATCGTATTTTTCATTACGAACCTGTTTCAGACGGTTCCAAGCCTGGCGCTTCTGGCTATTCTGATTCCGCTGCTCGGCATCGGCATGAAGCCGGCCATACTCGCGCTATTTTTATACTCCCTCATGCCCATCCTGCGGAATACCTATGACGGTTTTCACTCCGTGGATAAAGGGGTGCTCAATTCGGCCAGGGGGATGGGATACAGCACCGCCCAAACGATTTTGAGGATTCAGCTTCCCTTATCGCTTCCTTACATCATGTCCGGTATCCGCATTACGACCGTGTACATCATCAGCTGGGCAACACTGGCTTCCCTGATTGGTGCTGGCGGTTTAGGCCAGCTTATTGTATCTGGACTTGGTGTCAACAAGCCCGAGATGATCTTCATCGGTGGCATTGGTGCCATTCTCCTGGCACTTGTAGCTGACGGTCTGCTTGGGCTGCTTGAGGGCTGGCTAAGCAAACACTACCATCAGACTCACACCCGGGACGCTGCGATATGAGTCACATCAACCGTAGACAGCGAGGCGGACGGAACAAGGAAGGCGTGATGAAACTGAAAAAGCTTAAATGGGCTCCGTTGTTAATCTGCATGATGGCTCTTGCCGCTTTAACCTCCGCATGCGGAATTCAAAGCGAGATTACGATCGGGACTCAAACCTATACCGAAACCAAGATTATAGCTGAAATGTATAAAGCTCTGATTGAAGACCAAACCGATCTGAAGGTGGATATTATCCCGGATCTGGCATCGAGTTCATTGGTCATCAATGCGATGAAAAGAAACGACGTTCAGATGGCAACATTATATACCGGTGAGATTTTCAACAACCATTTTCCGATCAGCGGTACCAAAGACCGCGCCAAAGTCTTGAAGGAAGCTCAAGATGGATTTCAGGAACACTTCGGGTTCACCTGGATGAACCCTTTGGGTTTTGAGAACACCTACGCGTTCACGGTAAGAAAGGATCTGGCCGAAGCCAATGGATATACCAAAATTTCCGATGTCAAAAAAGACATGGATCGTATGAAACTTGGGGTAGATACCACATGGCTGGAGAGAAACACGGATGGATATCCGGCGTTCTCCAAAGCATATGACATTAAATTCGGTCAGGTGTTCCCCATGGAAATCAGCCTGGTATACAGTGCGGTAGCCAATGAGCAGGTGGATATCGTGTTGGCCTATTCTACGGATTCCCGGCTGAAAGCCTACCAATTGCAGACGCTTCAGGATGACCAGCAATTCTTCCCTCCATATGATGCAAGTCCGGTATTGCGTTCGGACCTTTTAAAGAAGCATCCTGAAATCCAGGATACGATAGCGCCTTTAATCGGTCATTTGGATGCAGATACGATGATATCGCTTAATTATCAGGTGGACATTGAGAAGAAAAGCGAACGAGAGGTGGCAATCGCGTACTTGAAAGAGCAGGGCCTCTTGAAAAGCTAAAGGAGGGTAAGCATGGAAAATGAACATTTAACATTTGCCGACTTTTTGTCGTATATATCACGAAATCAGGGGTTGCTCTGGGAGTATTTCATCCAGCATATTACGATGGTGGTTATCGGTCTGGGACTGGCATTCATCGTCGGAGTACCGCTTGGCATTCTCTGCTCTAAGAGCAAATGGGCTGCCAAGATCATTTTGTTTATCACCAACATCTTGCAGGTGGTACCGAGCTTGGCCATGCTCGTGGTTCTCATGTTATGGATGGGACTCGGAACGAAAACGGTCATGGTGGGACTCTTCCTGTATTCACTGAATCCAATTGCACGTAATACGTACGTTGGATTAAAACAGGTGGATCCGAGCTATCTAGAATCCGGAAAAGGAATCGGGATGAGCCCCTTCCAAATGCTCGTTAAAGTGCGTTTTCCGCTTGCGCTGACTTACATCTTGTCAGGTTTGCGCATTGCCGCCGTCATCGCCATCGGCGTGGTAACGATTGCTCCACTCGTAGGAGGAGGAGGGTTGGGACGGGAAATCTATGCCGGACTCAACAGCAATAACTCCCTTCGGATCTTTGCAGGCGCCATTCCTGCCGCGGTGCTGGCAATCGTTGCGGATCTTGTGCTTGGCATGCTGCAGCGTAAAATGGATCTGGCTAAACGAAAGTCAGCCAGTGCGGCTCCATCGCCTGTGAAAATGCAAAATATCAACTGACGCTTGTAAAGCGTATATTTGACTCAAACGGGGCATCCCAAAAGATCTAAGATCTTGCGGATGCCCCTTTTCTATGAGTTGTTAGCACCAGCGACTTAAGGTGCGTACGCCTATGTGTGATAAGGCGTTAGACGAAGTCACTTTGTTTAACCTACAACTGATTACTTGCTTAGATATTCCATATATATCCTTACGAGTTTACTTAGAATCTCAATACTTTCCTCAACATTTTCGGTCTCTAAAGAATGATTGGCATTAGGAATTTCAATGACCTCTCTAACTTTGTCTATGTTAATTTGATTTGCAAGTTCATTATTAAACACTTCATCCTTTGTTCCATAAACCACAAGTCCGTTAAACTTGTTGATATAGTGAATTGTATCTTTGATTGGTGTCAAAAATAAGTGTTTGATTGGAATTTCAAGTTTCCCATGAACTTCACCAGCAACTATTGTCCCTATGCTCTTACTAATAAAAACAACTTGCTTGTACTTGCCAATGATTCGTTGAACCGATTCGTGGCTATCTTCTATGACTCTTTGCAGTTCATTAACATCCAAATTCGTTCTCGCAGCTTGATATCCATATTCCAGTACCAATAAATCAAAACCACTTTGAAGTGCGGAGGTTCCAGCAAAATGTAGAATTGGTTTATCACAAGGATAGTTTTTTCCGGGAAACAAAACAACCAACTTGCTGTTTTCCTCATAAAGTTGAATATATTTTTGTTTCATTTCAGTTTTCCAATACGAGGGAACACTTAAAACCTCTAATTTCATTGTCTCCCATCCTTCCCTGTTTCAAATGATTTCGTCTAACGTTTGGATACTCGCGAACCCGAGAACCTTAAAGTCCAAACAAATAATAATTCCATTATTGTTTAAATGCCCCCATTTCGCTAGTAAATAATTATTTTCTTCGTTGGCCAGCTTTAGCGTCCTTATTTCAAATGATTTGCACCCCGATGCAATAAATGGGTCAGAATTTAATAAACAAATGTCATCTATTTCCCCTCCTCACACATTCTTATCTATCCCCATTCGCTTCCCCATTTCAACAGATTCTCCTCTTCCGTCCAAACATCTAACACGAGATCGCGTGGAGCATCAAACACGGCTGTTCACAATCTAGCGTCCACTCTTTTTGTTTGTTGCAGTTCATGCACGTCTCCGACTTTAACTTGTTGAAACTATGCGAAGATTTTTTCGCAGCTTGCAGCTTGCGGCTTGCGGCTCGCTGCTTAACCCCAATGATTTGCAATCTCTCCCCACTTATAAGGGCCAATCTTTAATATGGTCGATTCAGTTTTATATTCGCCAGTGCTTGATCTTAATAATGGCAACCCTTTCCTGATTTTATATGATTCCGGAAAAAACAACCATCCTTTATGCTGAATATGTCAAAAGCACATCAAATATGGAGGAGGAACTACGGTTTATGCAGATGAGCAGGAACATCATCAAAAAGCTTATACCTGTTATAACATCTCTGGGACTGGTTGCCACAGCGATGGCCGGCTGCAGTAGTGAGAAGATGCCAAAGGGGCGTACGGAATCCACAAAGTCAACCCAACCTTTGAGCAACTTATCGTATTGGAAACAGATGCATCCCGACGCAGCCGCTATTATGAAAAGCTATGGTGAGATTACCGCTATTCAAGAAATCGAAAATAAAACCGGTGTCAAAATCGATTACCAACACCCGGCCCAAGGCCAAGCTGGCGAACAATTCAACTTGATGATGGCCTCGAAATCGCTGCCCGATGTCGTTGAATATTCGTGGAATAATTATCCGGGAGGCGCTCAAAAAGCGATTAAGGATGGAAAGATCATTCCATTAAATGACTATTTGGACCAAGCGCCTAACTTCAAAAAGCTGCTGGACGAAAACCCGGAATGGAGAAGACAGGCGTCAACGGACGATGGCGATCTTATCGGTTTTCCGTTCATCCGCCCCGTGAGAAAACTGCAAACCCACTCCGGCCCGGTTATACGTAAAGATTGGTTGGACAAGTTGGATTTGCCTATTCCCAGAACCATCGACGAATGGTATACCGTTTTGAAAGCGTTTAAGGAACAAGATCCCAACGGCAACGGAAAGGCGGATGAAATTCCGATCATGATGGGAGCAGGCGAACTTGCCTTTACTGGCGCTTTTGGCATCCCGAACGGCTTCTATCACGAAGGAAATACGGTTAAATATGGCCCCGTTCAACCCGAATATAAGCAATACCTGGAGGCTATGAACCGTTGGTACAATGAAGGCTTGCTGGACAAAGACTTTGCAGCCAATGACAGCAAAATGTACGATGCCAAAATAACCGGCAATCAGGTCGGTGCGGCTGTTATGGCTGTAGGCGGAGGCATGGGCAGGTTTATGGATTTAATGGAGTCCAAGGAACCGCAATTCAAGCTTATTGCCACACCCTATCCGACGTCACAATCTGGCGGTAAACCGATATTCGGTCAAATGGACAATCAGATTGTCGGCATATTCACTGCTATAACTGAAAGCAACAAGCACATCGCTGAAACCGTAAAATTCTTCGATTATTTCTATAGTGAAGAAGGACGAATGATCATGAACTTCGGTAAAGAAGGCACATCCTATACGATGGTTGACGGTTATCCGAAATATATGGATTCCGTCATGAACAATCCGGAAGGATTGCCGCTTGCCCAATCCCTGAAACAGCATGTCTTGTCCGCTGATGCGGGTCCTTTCTTGCAGGATGTACGCTATATGGAGCAATATGCGGCCAGACCGGAGCAGCAAGAGGCTTTGACGGTCTGGGCAGAACCTTCGAATGAAAAAAGAATGCCTCCGATCACCATCGCCCGGGAAAATAATAGCCGATATGCCTCGATCATGAACGATATCGATACGTATAAAAATGAAATGATCGTTAAATTCATTATGGGCGCAGAATCGCTGGATAAGTTCGATGAGTATGTCGCTACCATGAAAAGCATGGGTATCGACGAGGCAATTCAAATGCAGCAATCCGGATTGGAACGCTATAACAACCGATAACATGCCTACTACACTGGAGACGGAAAGCTTGCGGCTTGCCGTTCTCCGGTATTCAAAGAAGGAGTAAACCATGCCTAATGTACAGAGAAACATTGTGAAGACGGCAACGGGGAACCGGGCAGAGAAGAAATGGAGCATGATAAAAAAGGACATAATACGGAACCGCTACATTTATCTTATCCTGCTGCCCGTCGTTGCCTACTACATCGTTTTTCATTACGGACCCATGTATGGTCTGCAAATTGCTTTTAAAGATTACGGACTTGCCGACGGAATTTGGGGAAGTCCATGGATGGGTTTCGATCATTTTGAAAGTTTTTTTGGAAACTACTATTTTTGGAGACTGATTCGGAACACCTTGCTGATCAATATCTATGAATTGCTGTTCGCGTTCCCCGCTTCGATCATACTTGCCTTATTGCTTAATGAGATTCGCAGGAGTTTTTTTAAACGGATCGTCCAGACGATAAGCTATCTCCCGCACTTTATCTCCATCGTCGTTGTGGTCGGGATGATGATCGATTTCTTTGCCCGCGACGGTCTGGTGAATCAACTTCTTGGCATGATCGGACTTGAACCGATTGCCTTCATGCAGGAGCCGGGGTGGTTTCGGTTCATGTACGTCTCTTCCGGCGTCTGGCAGGGAATCGGATGGGGCTCTATTATCTATCTCGCCGCCATAGCCAACATTGATCCGACTCTCTATGATGCGGCCCGGATTGACGGAGCAGGACGATGGAAACAGACCTTGCATATTACCCTGCCCGGGATCATGCCGACCATTGTGATATTGCTCATTCTCAACATGGGATCCATGCTTTCCGTCGGGAGCGAGAAAATTATTTTGATGTACAATCCGATGACCTATGAGACGGCCGATGTCATCTCTACCTATGTATTCAGGAAAGGTATCCTGGGAGCCGATTTCGGTTATACCGCTGCCGTTGGGTTATTCAATTCGGTCATCAGCTTCATTCTGATCGTACTCGCCAATTCCATTAGCAAACGAGTGAGCGAACATAAATTGTGGTAAGGGAGGACCGGTATGTTTCACAAACGCAGCCTGGGCGAATCGATATTTTCCGTCGTCAATACATGTTTCATGCTCCTGCTTTGCTTCGTCACGCTTTATCCGTTCCTATACGTATTATTCGCATCTTTAAGCGATCCTGCAGAAATCGCCCGATTTCGCGGCATGCTGTTTTTCCCGACCGGGTTTAATCTGGATGCGTATAAAGCCGTTATAGATAATCCCATGATTCTGACCGGCTACCGGAACACCCTCTTCTATGTTGCTGGCGGCACAATCATTAACCTATTCATGACAACGCTCGGTGCCTATGCCCTTTCTCGCCGCAACGTCTATTTCAACAATTCCATCATGCTCATCATCGTGATTACGATGGTGTTCAATGGGGGGCTGATTCCAACCTTTCTGCTGGTGAACAGTCTCGGCATGCTGGATACGCCTTGGGCTCTTCTCTTGCCCGGGGCTATCAGTTCATTTAACTTGATCATTATGCGAACCGCCTTTCAAGCGGTACCCGTTAGTTTGGAGGAATCCGCGCGGATCGACGGGGCCAATGATTGGATTATTATGAGCAGAATCATTGTGCCTCTTTCGATGCCCGTTATTGCCGTCATGGTGCTGTGGTATGCAGTGGGACATTGGAATTCATACTTTAGCGCATTGATTTATTTGCGTGATCGGGAGTTATTTCCTCTACAGCTAGTGCTCCGTGAAATTCTGATCTCGAATAGTACGGACAGTATGACGACCGATGCAGCAGCCACAGATCGGTTGGACATCGGGATCACGATCAAATATGCGACGATTATCATATCTACACTTCCAATATTATGCCTGTACCCGTTTCTGCAAAAGTATTTTGTGCACGGTGTCCTGATTGGTGCGTTAAAAGAATGATCATCACACGAATCGGTCATCCAACGAAGGGAGCAAGCTTGCTCTTCCCGAATTATAGGGATTGAGCAAGCTTTTCTATACTAGGAGGATCGCCATGTTTTCAATCATTCGAAGAAAGAATGCCGGAAGCAAAAGAAGGAGCCTATTCATCAGGATGCTCGTATCCAATTGTCTTCTGCTCCTGGTTCCCATCCTGATTTGGTTTGTGTTCTATACCAATATTGAACATATCATGAAATCCAATGCGGAACGGTCCAATCTCGGCATGCTGGAGCAGATGCGTCTCAATATAGACAGCAATTTTAAAGAAATTGAACAATTATCCCATCAAATTATACTCAATCCGAAGCTGCGTTATTTATTGGATACGGAACACAAAGACTTGTCAGAACGGTATCATTTGGTCCAGTTTACAAGAGATTATTTAAACATGCATTCGAGAATTACCAAGGATTTTGTGTACGATTTCTATATTTTTTTGGACCGAAGCGATTCTGTAATCAAACCGAATCTCGTAACCGATTCTCACAACTTTTATGATAAATATTATCGCTTTGAACATCTGACCCATGAAGAATGGCGTAAGCAGATGACTAGCTATCATAGTCAAACATACCTGCCGTCCTCCACCTTACAACGAAACGGCTACCTGAAGGATGACCCCATGCAAGTGATTACCTTTATGCAATCGTTGCCGGTCGAAGACACATCCAATATTAAAGGGAATCTTACGGTTCTGATCGATGAAACCAAGATTCACGAAATGACACGACAAATCGAGTCCGCAAACGGGAGTTCCGTTTATATCGTGAACCAAAATCATGAACTCATCAGCAGTACCCCTGGTGCAAGTCCGTTATCACACTCGATATTGAATGAACTGAAGTCGAACTCCGGTTTACGCAATTACAATCTGAACGGTCAAGATGTAACGGTATCATTCACAACCTCGGGACAAGTCGGATGGTACTATATTGCTGTGATGCCTTTGAATATATATCTACAGAAAGTGAAACAAATGGAGCATCTTGCGCTGTGGCTTCTCTTGCTATGTATCCTTGCGGGGAGTGCAGCTGCATATGGAATCGCGTACAGAAACTATTTTCCAATCAAGAGAATGATAGAGGCGATTCAGGCCGGAAAGTCTCATCCACGTAAACCTGCTGTGAATGAATTTGACTACATCCTGGAAATGATGAAGATTTCCTGGGATGAAGAAAGGCATATTAAAAACAAACTGACTCAACAACTGCCCATTCTTCGTTCTAACTATTTGCATCGTGTGCTTCAAGGCTACTTTGAACCTCCAGAGCAAATGAAACAGTCGCTGGAATTTATGGGCATCCATTTTCCATTTCCTCATTTTGCCGTCATTCTCGTTCAAGTGGACGACATGTCCCGGTTCGCACCGAACCAAAGTGAAAAACAATGGGCATTGGTGCGATTTATCATCTCCAATCTGGCTGAAGATTCAATCTACGAAGGCCATACGATACATACGATCGACTTGGAGAAAGACCGGCTGGCCCTGCTCGCTAATCTAATGCCGGATCAGATGGATCATCCGGCTTGCCGGGTGAAGGACATCGTATCCGAATTGCATCGCATGCTGGAGACTAGGTTCAAGCTGGAGATCAGCATAGCCGTAAGCGGCGTTCATAAGGGCCAGCATCAGATTGGGGAAGCCTATTTGGAAGCGGCTGCCGCCTTAGAGTACAGGATGGTCAATGGGCAGCTGTCGACCTTTTACTATCATGATATTCGCCAGAAAAAGCTGCAATATTATTACCCCGTCGAAACCGAGCTGCAGTTAATTAACTGTATTCGAAGCGGCGATACAGAGCAAGTTATCCAACTGCTCACACAGCTGTTCGATCGAAATTTTCGCGACGAATCCATCACTCCGGAGCTTGGGAGGTGCTTATTATTCAGTCTTGCCGGTACCCTGTTGCGTATCATGGCATCGGATTCGGATACGCTGGCCTACCGGAAGCTTACAGAAGGTGACATCCACCCTGTGCGATTCCTGGTTTCCTGTAAAACAACCGACGAAATGTTTGAAAAAGCGAAGGACCTGTATGTATCGGCCGCCGAATCGTTCAAACTGGAACGAAGCGATCACAATGAACAGCTCCTTCTGCAAATTCAAACCTTCATTCAAGCGAATTACGCCGATCCAAACATGAGCTTGAATATAGTGTCTGAGCATTTGCAGATCACGCCGCAATATATTTCACAATTTTTTAAAAGAGTGAGTGGACAGAACTTCAACGACTATCTGACTGTCGTACGCATGGATCACGCTAAGAAACTGATGTCGGATCCTGGGCTGACCAACGCACAGATTGCCAAGATGGTCGGTTATACAAGCGATACTGTTTTCATTCGGGTTTTTAAGAAGATCGAAGGCATTACTCCCGGTAAATATAGAGAAAGTATTACGAAATGTGCCGGATTAAATCAATAGGAATATATACCGCATTATTTTATATCGGCAGCACATCTCTCATTAAAAGACAGGATGTGCTGCATGATTACGGTCGCTTTTCTTGACGCGCTATCCGCCATTTTTCAATCCATGGGAGGGTTACTGCCAGGGATAGGCTACTTGATTAGTCCCCTCGCTACAGCCCCCATTGTGTTATAATTCTTCTAAAACTCCATTGTCAATTTTTTTGAACCGAGCCTTTTTCAATTAAAAAAATAAAACGGCCATACGATTGAGCTTGGCCGTTTTAATCTCTATGTCTTTTATTAATTGGCTTGATTCAAACTAACAGGTCCTAAACTACCATAAGACCCTTGGAATTGTCCTTTGAGGACATAAGTTCCAGGGCTAAGATAACCTACTGAATACTCGACAGGACTTGAAGAAGTTGGCCCAATATTCACGGTAGTCGTGAAGACTGTACTAAGTTGACCAGATGGTCCTTTCGAATAAAGCGTTAGATCAACGGTTTCATTCGTAGAACTCCATAGGCCAACACTTAATTTATATTGAGCTGGTTGGCTAACTGTCAAATCATGAGATGTTGCAGTATAGGCAGCAAATGCACTAGTAGAGAAAGAGAAGCACGCTAATAATAAGATTAGTACTACTTTTTTCATTTATTCACCTCCTTTCTTTTCTTCTTGATATAGAATGTCAGTAGAGAAAATATATGTAATGGTTAGATCATAAAGTAATATTTTAACTATTATACTAAAATAAATATTATATGCATATATATCGAAATTCTGAACAAAAAACGTTTGGTGTTGGTGGTACGGTTAATATATTGCAAAAAAAAAGCACCGATTCCATCTGCAGTGCAGAGGAACTGGTACTTTCCCCCCTGAATTTCATCGGATAAATTAAGGTTTATTCCAAAGTCCATTCTAAGGGGTGCACTTCAGGTACACCTGATCTATTTCGAGATTTGATTGGGGGTGTATTGCTTTTTAGATCTTTTAAGTTTGAAAAGGAACCAAGGTAGCCGTGTTAGCAACTCCAATCATCGTTATGATCAATGTATTCACCATTGCACCGAGCCAAATGTTTCCTGTCAGTTTGTATAGGCTTCGACTAATCATTGCCGCTGCAAATAATAAGAAAATAAAGGGAAGTAAAACCATGGGATAAAGTCTCGTCTCTTGCCAGAATGAGTTGCCCGTCATAAATAAAACAGCATACTGGATTCCATTGATCATCATGATTCCAAGCACATTTCCGAATCCAGCGACAATCATGTTTACTTTTTCAGACTTGATATTGCTGAAACTCAATTTGTTTATAAACAACGAGTTCGTCAGATAAAAAATGAAGAAGAATGGCAGGTAGTTCATCCACACCAAGAACTTATCTGAATGGAATGTAAATACCCCCAGTATCCATAATTTAAAATCAGCATTTAAGATGTATTCTGCCAAAAATACAACCGTAAAAAAGATTCCAAAGATACATAGAGCAAGAATAAAAGTCTTCATCAAGGGGTTCAGACCGATTTTTAATCCTAGATGTTGAATAGAAAGCTCAGCACTATTTCTTTTCTTCTGTCTATATTTCCAAATAACCAGGGCCAATCCAACAAGGCTATTAAAGATCGCCCATATCATAATATAGTTTGTAATCGGCTGGGGAAACCATTTTACAGACATGAAACTGGACGTGCTCTTAAAAATAAACCGGTCTAGTTTTAAGGCTACAATGACTCCAACTGCAGAAAACAGCCAACTAAGCAGCCAGCTTATCCAAAAAAGTCTGGTTTTCATTGTACTCTTTTCCGTTTGCATCGTACCCGTTAACGAACTTTTTTGTTCTTTTGTTAATTTTAACTGTCGGAAGTACGGAATTTTTAATAAGTAATAGGATGCCGGGTAAATCAATAGAAAGATGCCCAATAATCCGATAAAACTAAAAAGCTCTTTCCAGATCCATAGCTGATCGGTATTTTTTATTTTTGGCGAGAGCCCGAACGAATGGTTGAAAAAATCGACCGTTTCAGCAACTGTTTTTTGGGAAAAATGTGCCCACTCATGCGTTTGCTTAGGATTATGAACGACTCTCAGCGTCTGGCTTTCCGCATCCCCATAATATTGACCTACCTCAAAGCTTGACTGCTGTTCCTCTTTTGGAAAAATCGAGTTAATTGCGACTAAACCTTCAAGAGCATTGTTGGATAGATCACCATTTCCTTGGGACAAATCATAATTCCCCTCATCCAATTGACCATAAATAATTCCTAAGTTAGCGTGAATTTGGCTAAAAGCTTCTTCACTTGATAAACGGATATTTCCTATTGGCAGTCCTGCTGATACTTTATTCAAAGAATTTGCATATTCCAGTTCACGATCCGTAATGTCTTCTCCGCCTTCCGATTCCGGTGTTTTCGCTTTTTCCATTGCAGTATAATACTGTGAACCATAATGCATTAACGTCATCCATGTTGACATCCCCCCCATAGAATGTCCCATAACACCGATCCGATGGTTATCGATGTAATTCAGATTATGGTAGGCAAATTCCACTAGAGGTATCATTCCCTCCCCATTTGCAACAACTGCCTCCATTACCGGTTCACTCGCCGAGCTTTATTTTCCATGATAGTATGCATCGAATGTCATGACAGCAATTCCTCTTCGTGATAATTCAATGGCATTTACATTTTGCATATGTTTATTGTTTAGATAACCATGCTCGGTAATAACCAAAGGAACCTTGTTCTCTGCGCTCGATTGTTTAGGTTTATATATTTGTCCAGACAACCACTGTCCATGTTCAGTTGGAACCTTAAAATTAATAATTTCTGTCTTTCCAAAGGAAGTTTGCAAAAAACCAGATAAACAAACGCTTACAATAATCATAACGACAGACACAACAAATAACCTTCGTGTGCTCTTCTTCTCCATAAAACTCCTCCTCAAAATTAAAACAATATAGTTTCCTAAGTAAACTATATTGTTTTTATACTACACATAATAAGTGAAAGCAATATAGAATATATCCCTTTGTTGAATTTATTTTTTTTGATATAATTTTAAGAGCTAAATGAACAGGAAAAGAGTGATGTCTATGTCACTAGAATGGATGGGGAGAAATAGAATATTTGTCGAGAGGCTTGTAAAATTTGGTAATGCTTATGCGGACTCTTACAAAAAAGAGTATCCGTATAATACTCCTTTTTTATTTTCTGCTGCTCAAATTCAAGTACTAGAATATATATTGGAGAATGAAGATAAAAACCAAAATATGCTTGAAATTTCTAATCGGTTGGGAATATCTAAAAGCGCATTCTCAAAAAATGTTACAAAAATGGTGGAGAAAGGGTTTCTCGAAAAATACCATACCTCTGACAATAAGAAAAACATTATTATAAAGGCTACCCAAACAGGCAAAGAAGTATATGATCAATACGTACAATACGCTTATGAAAAATCCTTCAAGAAAATCTTTTCCCTGCTAGATGAAATCCCGGAGCAGTATATTCAGAAAATGGAAGCTATCTTAGATATCGCAGCTACGGCTACATCAGAAAAAACAAAGCAAAAGAAAGAGGTTAAACTCATTCGAATAGAGTAATAAGCGAAAACTTGGGATACAGCATATTAATTAATAGAAAGACATAAAAGTCAGCCTTTATTGGCTGACTTTTTTAATGAATGATATAGCATTCACTAATTGAGATATCATGTGTTCCAAGTCTAGGCAAATGACCGGTCTGTTCCACCATCATACAGAGCAACATAGGGGAGCTCCAACTGCTCCTCTCCCCTCCTATAACAACCGAGTAGGTAGGGCAGCTCCCCCTTCCACTCACACCACCGTACATGCTGGCCGTACGAAAAAAAGGAGATCCCCGCCTTCGCGGAAATCTCCAATGCCTTTAAAATGATCATTCATTATCTAATGTTTTCTAAACAAAGAGTTCAACTTCCTCACGAACACTTACTATACCCGCAATTCCCGCAAGTCTTGCATCCTTCGATGTTAATCAGAGACGCCCCGCCACAAGATGGGCATAGATCCAGCGACATGGAACTGCCGCCTGCGTGCGAACCATGTCCACCATATCCCGCGGCTATGGTCTCACTCCCGGCATCTGCATCAGCAGGCGCCATCGTGGCTGCGACCGGTGCCGGATCATGGTCATGATCCGCCTCGGCGTTGTTGGCCACATGCGTTTCGAGCGCCTTCGCCACGGCGTCGGCGATAGATTCCACGCGGTTGGCGCCGAAGCCGATCGCGCCGGTGCCGCCGATGCCCTTGAGGTGCTTGATCAGCAGCTCTACCTTATTACCGTGGTCCCCGTAACGGAGGAACAAGGAGCAGACGCGGCCCAAGGCTTCCGCCATCGCGAACACATCCGATCCGGCCTTGCCGACGTTCAGGAAGATTTCGCTTGGAATGCCGTCCAGATCGTTGATCGTAATGTACGCCATGCCAAACGGCGTGTTCATTTTATAGGTTGCGCCGCGCAGCACTTGCGGACGCTTCTTGTATTGTTTATCCAGCCCGCTCTTGCTCGGTGAGGCTGTCACTGCCACGCTTGCAGCCGCCGGCTCAACGCTCGCCGCATCCTCTGCCGCTTGGCCTGTCGCGCTTTGCTCCAGCGCCGTGCCCGCAGTAGAAGCTGTTGTCGCTTCGGCGGCCTTATCTTCTTTTTTCTCCGTCTGCAGCACCTGCACGTCACGGCTGCCGTCGCGGTAGATCGTTACACCTTTGCATCCAAGGTCGAATGCCAGCTCATACAAACGCTTTGTATCTTCAACCGTGAAGTCCGACGGGCAGTTTGCCGTCTTCGAGATGGAGCTGTCTACCCAGCGCTGAATCGCCGCCTGCACGCGGATGTGATCCTCGGCAGAGAGGCTCATCGCCGTGACGTAATAATCCGGAAGCTCTTCGCCCGGATGGCTGTCCAGCCAATCCTGGGCAATCGGCACGAACTGCTCGTCGAAGCCGAGTCGGCTTTGACGGAAGTATTTGAAGGCAAAGTACGGCTCGATCCCCGTCGACGTTCCGACCATGGTACCCGTGCTGCCCGTTGGCGCTTGGGTAATGACGGTTACGTTGCGCGCACCTTTTTTGCGTACCGCTTCAGCAACCTCAGGATATACCTCAGTCATATTTTTCATGAAACCGCTTTGCAGGTACAGTTCGGCATCGAATGCTTGGAACGAACCCTTCTCCTCGGCAATATCCGCGGAAGCGAGGTACGCTTCGCGAGCAATGAAGCCATACAGCTTATCCAGAAACTCCAGCGATTCCGGGCTGCCGTAACGGATGTTCAGCTTGATCATCAGCTCGGCCAGGCCCATCGTTCCGAGACCCACGCGGCGCTCTTTTTTCTGGTTCAATTCGTTTTCTTCAAAATGGTACGGCGTCCGGTCAATGACATTATCCAGGAAACGCACAGAGTAACGCGTCGTTGTCGCCAGCTCATCCCAGGCAACGTCATGATTCGCTTCATCATAGAACTTCGACAGGTTCATCGCGGACAGATTACATACGCCCCAGCCCGGAAGTCCCTGCTCACCGCAAGGGTTCGTACAGATAATTGGATTGAAATACCAGCTGTTGGACATCTGGTTATAGTATTCCATGAATACGACGCCCGGCTCTGCCGATTTCCATGCGGATTCGATAATCGTGTGCCAGACCTCGCGTGCTTTTACGGTTTTATATGGAATGATACGGTGTCCGGCTTTCTTCCATTTATCCAGATCCCCGTCCCACAGCTCATCATAATCAGGATCAGTAGTATCCGGGAACACCAGCTCCCAGTCCAGATCTTCCTTCACGGCCTTCATGAAATCATTGCTGACGCATACCGACAGGTTCGCATTCGTAACTTGTCCCATCGTCTGCTTCACGGTAATGAAATCCTCCACGTCCGGATGCCAATCGTTAATCATCAGCATGAGCGCACCCCGGCGGCTTCCTCCCTGCTCGATCAATCCCGTTGTATAACTGAACAATCCGCCCCACGATACCGCGCCGCTGGAAGAACCATTCACGCCTCTTACGATCGCACGCCGAGGACGCAGGGAAGACAAGTTAATGCCGACACCGCCGCCGCGAGCCATGATCTCGGTCATCTCGCTCAGGGTTTCCATGATGCCGCCCCGGCTGTCCTTCGGCGAAGGAATCACGTAACAGTTGAACAGCGTCAATTCATCGCTCGCACCAGCTCCAGCTGCAATCCGTCCGCCCGGTACCAGCTTCCAATCATCCAGAATCTCGCGGAACTTTCCGCGCCACTCTTCCTGCAGTTCCGGCGTTGCCTCAACCGATGACATGGCAGCCGCGAGTCGATCCCACATTTCTTCCGGCGTTTTCTCGATGGTTAACGTCAGTTTCTCCACATCCGATTCCACAAGCTCGCCCTTCCGTGTCTTCACCGTGACCTTGCGGCCTTCGCGATTCACGATTTCGCCAACTTCCTTGGTCGGAAATTTAGGATCATCCTTCGTCAAAACGAGCACCACATCGCCTACCTTCGCGTTGTTGGTGTCCGCATCCTTCCAGGCATACCGGTCCAAAAAGATCTTCTCGCTTAAACCTTCCAGCCGCTGATTCTGCATCGTACTCAAGAGCAACTACCTCCTATATAAGATATAAAATTAAAAAGTTCCGCAGTTATGCGCTCACCAACAACATAACCTGTTATGTAGTCGGTCAAACATCTAAAACCACTATATACACCATATATAGTGCTACCAATTCATTATACTACACTATATATAGGTTAACTATGCCGATAATGTGAAAATTAAGCCAACAGATCCAAGCTCCCGCTCGCAAGCTTCCGCTTTCTTCCTCTCGCTCTCTTTTTCACCCTTCCCTATGAAAAAAAAGGATGAAAATATCCAATTCCAGCAGCCGTGCGCCCTATAGAGTATTCCACGCCTCCCGAATTCGTGCAAGGTTATGAAGACTTCTTTTTTCGTCCATACTACATATACACCGCTGGCCCGGAATCTTTCACAACAGGAGGAGATCGACATGAACCATCAGCCATCTGCCGAATCAGGCATGATTACCGACCCACGCCTTCCCGTTCCACTGCAGATCGACCGTTCCTGGTTTGACGATCTCGCCGGTCGACTGGACAAGGGTGGACCTTGGGGTGACTATCGTCTGGCCCAACTTGCCGTTGAGGGCGAGAAATCCCGCTTGGTTACAAGCTTTGAAGAATTACAATGCCTTAAGCATCTTGGCGCCTTATCCCCGCTCCCCCATCAGACTGATACCGCCAGACGCGTATTGTTCGAGATGTCGGGCAGAGCGATTCTCGCCGATGAGGTGGGACTAGGAAAGACGATTGAAGCCGGTCTTATTTTAAAAGAATACATCGTGCGCGGTCTGGTATCCAAAGTGTTGATTCTCGTTCCGGCTTCCCTTGTGCTGCAATGGGTTCGCGAGCTGAACTCCAAGTTTGGCATTCCCGCGATTGCGCAGAAAAAAGCGTACTCTTGGGGGAATGATATCGTCGTCGCCTCCATGGACACGGCCAAACGCGATCCGCATCAGGAGATTCTGCTGAACGAGGAATACGATATGCTCATCATCGATGAGGCGCACAAACTCAAGAACAAGAAAACATCCAATTATCAATTCATTCAAAAGCTGCGCAAAAAATACTGCCTCTTGCTGACGGCCACGCCGGTGCAGAACGATCTCAGCGAGCTCTTCAATCTGATCACTCTGCTGAAGCCGGGCCAGCTCGGAGGCCAAGGGCAGTTTGCCGCTAATTTTGTTGTCGATAAACGAAGACCCAAGAACCAGGATCAGCTCAAGGATGAGCTGTCCAAGGTCATGATCCGTAACCGCCGCGGCGAGGGCGAAGTGAAATTCACCAAGCGATCCGTCCGCAATGTAGGGCTTAGCCTTTCGCCCGAAGAACAGTCATTATACGACGGCGTTACGTCCTTCGTCAAAGATCAGTATCAGGCAGCAGGGGGAAATTTAAGCAGTATGCTGTCACTCGTTACGCTCCAGCGTGAAGTGTGCAGCAGTCGCGATGCCGTCTTCGTGACTCTTGTTAATCTGTCCAAGAAGCTGCCCGAGGACTCTCCGCTGCGCGATAAAATCTGGGAGCTCGTCTATCTCATCAAGGCCATCAAAGCCAACACCAAGGCGGAAAAAACCATCGAGCTCATCCAGCAAATGAACGAGAAGGTCATCGTATTTACGGAGTACCGCGCCACGCAGGAATACTTGCTGAATTACTTCCGCGATCACGGACTGATCTCCGTACCGTACCGAGGCGGAATGAACCGCGGCAAGAAGGACTGGATGATGGATCTCTTCCGTGGCAAGGCGCAGGTCATGATCGCGACGGAAGCTGGCGGCGAAGGCATCAATCTGCAATTCTGCCACCATATGATCAACTTTGATCTGCCCTGGAATCCCATGCGGGTTGAGCAGCGGATTGGACGCGTGCATCGTCTCGGCCAGACCAATGACGTGAAGATCTACAACCTGTCCACGTCGGGAACCATTGAAGAGCACATCCTGAACCTGCTGCACGAGAAGATCAACATGTTTGAGATGGTTATCGGCGGACTGGATGTCATTCTGGAGCGGTTCGAGAAGAAGGAATCCATCGAGAAGAGTCTGTACAAAATCATGCTGGAGTCCGGCAACGACGATGAGCTCCGCCAGCGCATCAGCACATTGGGCGACTCGATTCACCATATTAAACAGGATATCGAGCAGGGAAGCACCGTCGAAGAAAATCTAAGAGAGGAAGAAGCCTAATATGACCATGACGCCGCAGGAGGTGCAGCAGCACTTCATGGCCTATTTGGAAGCCACCGAATGCACCGTCATTGAAAAATCGCCTGAGCATGTCACCGTGAAACTGTCACCGCAAGCCGACAAAATGCTCACCAACCGCCCGTATTACTGGGGCTTCGTGGAACGTACCGGCGCTCCCGCCGAAACGTTGTCCTTCAATTTCGTGTTTGATCCGGAGAAATACGACGAACGGCTTGCAAAGACCCAAGCAGCCGAGGCCAAAGCGCAGCTCGCGGCACCCGCGCAGGATCCCCTCCTGGCCCGCTTTTATGGGAATGCCCCAGTTCTGCCTATCCTCGGTCCCGGCCGCATTCAGCGGGAGAACATTGGCTACGGAAGCAGCCGGCTGGCCCAAATCTGGAATGCTTCCCGGGAGGAAGGCAAATGCGTCTACCTGTTCCAGCAGCGCGATACCGAGCCGCGTCCGAGAGCCCGTTCCACTCCGTATGAGCAGTGGCTGGGCGTCTGCTTCAAGGTGGAGTTCAGCTGTGATCTGAAGCGGGAGGAATTGTTTTTTCTCGGAATCTCATTATCTAGTCGTACGATTGCCCAAGACTTCCCGGCGATCCTGATTGGACGCGAACTGACGCCCCGCTTGCCCGAGAGCGTTCACGTCCGACCGGCGGCTCTTACGCTCGAACAGGCCGTAGATGCGCTGGAGAACCATCTTATCGACAAGATAAGCAAGCTGGACTATGACTGGGCCACCAAAGCAAGAGAACGTCTTGAAGAAGAACTGCTGGTGATCGACAGCTATTACGAGGACCTGCTCAAGGAGCAGGATGAAGAGAAAAAAGCGCTCATTGAGGAGCAATATAAGAACCGTCGGTCGGAAATGCAGTGGCAGTACGAGCCGAAAGTGAGCTTGTCCGTCATAACCTGCGGTCTATTTCATCTGTGTTCGCCTGTGGGTGCGTCATCATGACGCCCCTCTACAAAAGCAGGCAAAAAAAGAACCATTCTCCCTTCTCCTACCGCGACAGCTTGCAACAGCCTTTGCAGAGCTTGTCCGATATGATGATTTCAATACATCCACGGCGCGTAGGGCCAAGGAAAGGCGGTTAATGATTTGAAACAGTGGAACATGAAACTTCATAACCATGATGACAAGGATTGCAAGAATTCCCAGCCAAAATCACCCGATAACAAACAGACCAGCCGATATCGAGTGCTGTCTGTCTCTATGATCGTAACAACTATCCTGTGGTTCAGCTCGTTCCAGCCGCAGGCAAGCTTGGCTGCTTCTAGCCAAGCCGACGTTTCCAATTCTGCGAACAGCCCTAGTCTGACCAGCACCAGCACTCAGCTTACAGCGGATCATCATAGATCAGGCGTTTCAGATGTTAATCAGAACAAAGCCGTGGCTCAGGTACCCGGGAGTTTGATGGACTTTGCGGAGGAGACTGTCGCTCAATTATCGGCCCATGCGCCATTTACGACCTGGGATGAAGCCAAGCTCGAATTCACCCCGCTTGGTCCGGGAACGCACGGCTGGTTGGTCACGATTTCCGATGAAGGACTGCCGCAAGGATACATGATTATCAGTGCAGAAGAAGACGGTGGATATATCCTGAGTGAATACGGAATCGGCTCGACTCTTCCCTACAGCCAAGCGCCGTTGAAAGAACGGCTCTCTGCGGAAGGACTTGTGAAGGCCGGAGGATCATTGCCTCAAGGAAGCATCGTGCGCAAGCTGTATGACGTGTCCCCCGTCTGGCAGGTCCAGCTGCCCGGCAAGAAGCCGATTTATTTTAATGCACTAAATAGTGAAGCTCTCCCGGATGAGCCCCAGCAGACCCATTCAACGACGAAGCTGGTATCCGTATCTCTGCCTGCAACAGCCAAAGGACTCGTGGCTTCATCCACGTCCAATCATTGGTTTGCCGGCACTCCCTCCATCGCAACCGGCGACTCCATGGATCCTTACAATAATCTGCTGTGGCTGACCTCAAGCGAACTAACGACCCGAAGCAGCGCCGATCTGCGGAATTTACTACAAGAGCACTCCACCCTGATATTCAAGTCCAAAAAAGGCAATGCTGCTTACGGTGCACCTTTTAACTTAACCGGCTGGCATCGCTGGTCCCCGGCGAATCAGGAGAACCCGGCTGCGCTTTATGTGTCGGTTCCCTTACGGAATACAGACACTCTCCGTTTCTTGCCGGCATCCCGGTTAATCGGACAAGGTCAATTTTATGCTCAGCCGAAATGACACGGGTTAAAGCAAGCAGCCCTCATCCATGCAATATGCCATGACTGACAAAAGGACGCGGCCCTTTAACGGGCAGCGTCCTTTATATTTTCAAAACGGTTTATGGTTGTGCACTCAGCACTCACAAGGGTCTACTAGCCATTCAAAGCATGTTTCGAACCTGACATCGTGCGTAACAGGGAGCAATACGCACGATGTACAAAATGCGACTTCATGAAGGAACGTGCAGCAGCTGCTACTTTGCCCTTTTTTTGCGCTTGGTGGTTACATCTTCTTTCCATAGCGACATGGAGAACGGAATCATGCCGAACCACCTTGTGGTCCAGGATTCCTTCACCTTCGCCTTGCGCCGAACGTCCTTGGGTGTATCTATATAATGAACTACGCGCTCGGTAATGTACTTGATTAAATCATCGCCGCTAGCCATATGAATCAACTCCTTATGGTTTATCCACATCCCAATATCAGTTTGCTCCATTTCGATCGATTCTAGACGCACGTATTTGAACGGCATGATTTTTCCGCTAAATGCACATTCTAATAAAGCCGAAATTTTACGTGAAAGAAGGAATCCATCATGGTTAAGGCAGCAGGGGTGTGGATGCTTCTCTTTACGCTGGCATTCCCGGGTTCTGTCACCGAAGCCTGTCCAGTGAGGAAGCATGCCATGACGCATCCCGCAAGAACCGTTCATCAGACATCGATACAGACAGTCCGGCTTACGTCCGAAACGCCGGAATCCACCCACTCCTCAGGTCAGGAAATCGACCAGTCCGGGCTCCGGCACCTGCACCCTTTTGCACATGATGTCGTTCTGATCGATGTGGGTCATGGCGGTATTGACGGCGGTACGTCGTATGGGGACATTCTTGAAAAAGATATTAACCTGGCCATTTCACGCAGACTGTTCATGCTGCTTCGCAAGGAGGGTTATCATGCCGTGATGAATCGTGATGCCGATTACGCCCTTAGCGACGACAACCGCTGGCACCGAAGCTCCTCCAGACACCGCCGGGATCTGTCGCATCGTAAACAACTCAGCAGCGAGATTCCGACCAAGCTTGTAGTCAGCATTCATGTGAATTGGGGAAAGAACTCCTCCAAGCGCGGAGGCATCGTCCTGCATCAATCCGAGGGACGGAGCACCTTACTTGCGGACACCATCCAAGAGCAGTTGAATCTGGTTTACCGCAACAACAATGGCATCATGATAGGCAAGCCGTATTATCTGCTGAATCAAACCCAAGTACCCGCCGTCATCGTTGAAACGGGTTTCCTCAGCAACATGGAGGACCGGAACTTATTGACCAGCCGCAATGGTCAAATGCAGATTGCCGAGGCCATTGCCGACGGGATTATCGGTTATTTAACGGCCCTGTAGATTGGGGCTGTTTTTTGTTTTCTTCCTACCCGGCTCAGTAGCCAACACGATTCGGAACGGAAATCATCTGTTCGGGACCTTTTAGGGATATTCCGATTACGCACAGCGCGTCAGCAGCAACATTAGCGAGATCATTCACAGCATGCGTGGCCGCTGCCTCAACATAAGTACAGCCTTCCATACAGGGAACGGAATCACCGGGTCCTTGTCTGGAAGGCTATTTATTTTTTATGTCTATACAAGATATGGGCTGACCTTTGTCGGATAACCTTTTATCGTCCAGTTACTCACAACATGGCAAAAAATTGCTATCGGTGCTGCTATTGCACTAATACGCAGGCAGCGGATTCGGTCGCCAGCTTGATCGTTCCCTTACCAGATCGCTGATACCTACAAACTCCACCTTCGCCTGCAGTTTAGGAATGCTTCCTTTTAGCGCTTCTGCCGTGCGGATTCCATACACTCCAACGTGGCCTATTGCAATGCAGGAAGTTCTCTCTTCCGCATGCTGTGCTGCGGTCTGCAGCTGCTTGCTCACGTGCTGAACGGTATGAACGTCATCCAGGAAGATATCGTTGGCGATGGATGGCATCCCCTTCTCCGCTGCCAGTTTGCCAACCACACTGTAGTAATTCGTCTTGCTGTCGATAAAAAACAGCCCTCTCTGCCTGCATACGTCGAGTACGATGGACATGACTCGTTCATCCCCTGTAACCTTGGAACCCATATGATTATTAATCCCTACAGCGTAAGGAATTGAATCAATGGCCTCTTCCATGCGTTTACGAATCTCCTCATCGGTAAGCGAGGTTAAGATGGCACCCGGTCCAAGCCAGGAAGCTCGCCCCTGCTTAGGCTCCATGGGCATATGGATAATCACGTCATGGCCTTGCCGATGCGCGGCCTCGGCCTCCTTCACGCTTGTGGGCAAAAAAGGCATCACAGCGACCGTGATTTTGACAGGCAGACTGAGCATTTCCTGAGTCCCTTTCTGATCATTGCCAAAATCATCGATGATAACGGCTAGCTTATTCGTTTTCTTTTCCTGGCCGGGTCTGTTGCGCCCGGATTCTTCGTGCACTTGGTTTGGCTCCTGACGTGACAGATCAGTCCAAGCAACCATCCCTGCACCATAGCCTATCTGTGGTCCGTTCACGATCCCCCATACCATACACAGCAGGATCACCGAATTTTTATATACCTTCCGCATCTTGACGCCCCTTTCCATCCTATTCATACATACCTAACCGTATTGTTTGAGTAAAGTTGATCAAATATGTAAGTCAGAAAGTAAATGTTGCCGGTTTGCCGTCCAAATTTCAACACAAAAAAGCTCGTAAACTGCTAAAAAGCAAGTTTACGAGCTTCTTCATAAGGATGCGGTCGAGAGGACTCGAACCTCCACGGGGGTTAGCCCACACGGACCTGAACCGTGCGCGTCTGCCAATTCCGCCACGACCGCGTATCATCTTCATCGCTTATAGGAGACAAGCTCTTATCAGCGGCGACAAGATATATAATATCACGCCAGGTAAATCGAGTCAACACTTTTTTTGAACTTGATTAAAAACCTGTTTTCCGGTTAAAATAAGAACATAAGTTCCTACCCGATAACCACTTTCTGTATAAAGGCGGTGATGTTGATGGCCATACCGGCTGTTACGACAGAAGAACGAGCATTGATCAAGAGTTACCTGCTGCTGATGTTCATCCATAAGGTGTTTGAAAGGGATTGCCGAATCATTCAGGAGAGCGGTGTCTTCAAGAGCCCGCAATTGTATGTAGAGGTTGTGGGGAACGGAGCCAAGCGTGCTGCTGTGCTTCTTCGTGAGGTGAAACAGGAATTCACCAAGCGGGCGATCAAGGTGTATGATATTGGGCAAAACCAGGATGGAATCCAGGCGCGATATGCATGCCGGGGTTACATTGGTTCGATGAACATTCTATGGCCATCCTTCCGTGAGGAGATGATGGACCGCATGCGAGCCTATCTTGGGCTGGTCTCGCCTGAGACCGAGTCCTCCGAGCAAGCCCATCCTCCTGCCGCTGTTTCTGTCCGCTAAATCGCCGCCCTTTAAACAGAGAATAACCGTCTCCCCCACTGAACAAGAATGCTCCGGTTGAGACGGTTATTGGTAACACGTGAATCAATGAAGATTATGCTGCACGCGGGTCAGTCCCTGCGAGAGAGCATGTCCCGCACTGGCGGCAGACGCCACGGCTACAGCCTCCATTATCTGTGCATCCGAGGCTCCCTTCGCACGGGCTTCCTCCATATGATAGAAGGTGCACAGCTCGTTATTGGCAAACAGTCCGATCCCGAGCGCGATCAGCTGCTTCGTTCGCTCATCCAGCTCGCCATCCTGAAAGCAAACGCCGGTGAACTGATGATACGCCTCTGCCATCTCCGGCATGCTCTGCTTCAAATTCAGAATTTCATTCTTATAAGCCGAGACCTTGTCATTGGACATTTCCATAACCCAAAGCAACTCCTCCACAAAAATTTGATGCGAGGTTAAGTTGTCCGACAAGTTCGAGATCTATGCCTACTCCTACTCTTCGATCGGGCTTACTCTTGGATCTTTTTTAAGCTGGTAGCTGTAGCGGCGATCCAGTTTAACGACCCGCCGGTTTCTACGGCGTATTATGACCTGCTCCGGGTCCCAGGCGACGACAAAGCCTATAATATCATTGGTCTCCAAGCCATCTCGCACAACCCGAACCAATTCGCCGGAGAGCCGCAGCTCATCGAGTCTTTCATCGCTAATCATCACCATACCTCCTCCATAAACCTACTCTGCAAAAAAAGACCTAAATGAGATCATTTAGGTCTTTTGAATGCGTTGCGATATCGATAAACATCCCGACTAAGAGATGTTCTATATACCCATTAACGCTGTGCCGGCTCGATGCTGTCATTCTTCTCGTACCAAAAATCCAGAACGGTTGAAGACATGACACGCTTCTCGATATATTCTACCTGCTGAGGCGTAAACTGTTCCTTCCATTCGAAGGAAACCTCCTCACACAATCCGGCAATCGTCAGCAGTTCTGACCAGGCAACATAGCGTTTGTACCAGAAAAACTGAGGATGTTCAATCATATAGGGATATAGATCATCAAACTCCGTATGTTTACAATCCAAAGCACGTTCAAAATGTACCTTTGCTTCATTCAGCTTCTCGATCAAAAACGGCTCGGTTACAGGTTGTTTCCCCATGGTGCTGCCTCCTCTCTCTTGCCTACCTCTTTATTATAAGCGAAAATCACGGAGGCGAAAAGATTTTGTTGTGATTTTAGGCAGAAATCCGATGAACATTGACTACGAATTGCCATTTTTCCACTTCCCCAAAGCTAGGTGGAATCGTTCATGACTTAAGGCCTAATCCGTCGTTGCTCTATCGCTAACATGCCAAAGAAGATGCTAAGTTTTAGCTGAACGTAATCTTGCCGTCCTCAAGCGACGAGATGGTAACAAGCGATTCCACATGAACATTCTGTTCGCGCAGCGTTCGCGCTCCGGCCTGGAAGCTCTTTTCAATCACAACGCCAAGCCCGATTAATTCCGCCCCTGCTCGTTCAATAATTTTGATCAGGCCTCTTGCAGCGTCCCCGTTCGCGATAATGTCATCAATGAAGAGTAACTTATCCTCTTCACCGATAAACTGGCGCGATACCATAATGTCCGTGACAATGCCCTTGGTAAAAGACGGAACACGCTCACATAAGGCGTCTGGATCGGCGAGCAGCGTTTTTTTGCGCCGGGCGAATACCATTGGAACTCCCAATTCCAGCGCCGCGGCAAAAGCAACAGAAATGCCGGAGGATTCCAGCGTTACGACCTTGGTCACACCGCTTTCTTTAAATCTCACCGCGAATTCCCGACCCATATCCATAATTAATGCCGGATCTACTTGATGCGTCAGCAAAGCATCCAGCTTCAGCACCTGATCCGACAACACGACACCTTCTTTGATGATCCGCTCCTTCAACCAATCCATCCAAAAGACCTCCCACGATTCCTTTGTCGTAAAAGTACCATATTCCACTCTATACGGCAAGTACAAACGGGGACTCCGTCATTTAACTGTACGATTCTCGTCACAATTCCTGACATGGATCTCCGCTACCTGGCACTAACCCTTGTCACGCCTCTGGCAAAGGACCTGGACAGGTAGGAGTCATGTCCCAGCTGAGCCAAGCATACCTTGTACTATGCAGAACGATTAACTTTCAAGGGGGATGCGGGGCTTGCGTAAATCTATTCGTGTTTTACAGATCGCCTTTACATATATCGGAACCATCGTCGGCGCTGGCTTTGCGACCGGACGGGAAATCCTTCAATTCTTTACCCAATATGGACACTGGGCTACACTGACCATTCTGCTTACGACAGGATTATTTATTTGGCTCGGCACGAAAATCATGACGATATCCAGGCAGATCGGGGCCAAATCCTTTGAGGACTTGAATAAATTTCTGTTTGGAGAGAAAGCCGGCGTCTGGATCAGCCTCTTTATGTTTGTCATTCTGCTCGGGGTGAACAGCATCATGCTTGCCGGCGCTGGCTCTGTTTTTGTGGAGCATCTGAACATGAGCTATCAGACCGGGCTGTTTGTCACGATGATCGGAACCTATTTCATTCTCAGAAAAGGCATCCAGTCTATCATGACGATGAACAGTCTTGTCGTGCCCATGATGCTGACCTTATCGCTTGCGATTATTTCTCAGACGATTCAGACGCCGGGGGCCACCCGTTTCTTAACCTTGACTACGGACCATAGCCTGCCTGCTGTTTGGCTGGCGCCCCTGCTCTACACCGCATTTAATCTGGTTATGGCGATGCCGGTGCTGGTCCCACTCGGCAGCCAGACCGAAAGTGCGCGCACCGTAACCTGGGGAGGTATCATTGGAGGTACGGGCGTAGGGTTTATGCTGATGGCAGCACATTTTGCGATGTCCGCCCACATGCCCGGCGTCGCCCAATTCGAAATCCCGATGGGCAGCATCGCCAACCAGCTGGGCTGGCTCGTGCAGATCATCTATCTCATTCTGATCTTCCTTGAAATTTTCAGCACCTTCGTGGCCAATATCTACGGTATTACCCTGCAGGTTCAGCAGCGAACCTCGCTCTCGCCCAGAGTGATTACCCTTGGCATTATGGTGTTCTGTTATTTCTTCAGCCAGTTCGGGTTCAGTTCCTTGCTCTCTCTCCTCTACCCGATGTTTGGGGGAATGTGTCTGCTCTGGGTGCTCCGGCTAACTTTGTTCGGAACCCCCGATATCAGGGGAAAATAAAGGGGCTTTCCCAAAGGTATGATAAACCTGCCCTTGGGAAGCCCCCTTCTTATGGCTACATCGTGATAAATTGTGCATTGGGTATGCGTTTCATGGTTTGATCTGCTACATGTCGATGACACGTCATCATCACGACTTGCCGGTCTTGCGACAATTCCGCGAGAAGCTCGAGCGCATGTCCGAGCCGTTCACCGTCAAAATTAACAAACAGATCATCAAGCAATAGCGGCAACCCCATCGCATGTGGCATCGATTGAATCAGACCGAGCCGCATCGCCAAATATAACTGTTCCGCCGTGCCGCGGCTTAGCCTGCTGCTCTCTACCAATTCACCAGTCGGGCGCTCTGCCAGCAGACTCTGATCTCCCATCCGCATGACCATCCGGCTGTACATGCCGCCGGTCAGTATGGAGAAGTAGCGGGAAGCCAACTGCAGCACCTGCGGCTGTTTCTCTTCCTCGTACATGCGGCGTGTACGTTTGATAAATTCGGTGGCCATCGAACGTACCGCATATTGCGAAACTAATTCCCTCAGGGCGGAGCGCTGCTCCTCCAACTGCTGCAGGGCGGAATCCTGGTTCCCCGCGGCTTCCAGTGACTCTCTCTCCTGAAGCAGCCGCCCCCGCCGTTCCTGAAGCTCGTCCCGAAGGTGGAGCACGGCGGATACGGCTTCCTCCTTCTTGAAACATTGAGCTTCAAGTTCCGCAGCATCCGTCAGCTCCAGCAACTGTTCAAGCTGCCGGCGACCCGCATCATCCCAGCCGCTGAACATGGTAATTTCGTGATGGCGGATCGTGCGTACAAGTTCCTCCCGGCGTTTCGCAGCAGCTCCCATACGAAGAAAGGTTTCTTCGTCTGCCGATTGAGACGATGCAATCAGAGCAGCTTTACGCAGCTGCAGCGCATCCCGCTCCTCTTCTATCGCAGCCCCCTCTTTGCGAAGCTCTTGAACACGCTCTGCAAGGACCTTCTTCTGTCTCGAATCCTCTTGATAGCTCTTCCATCTGGAATGTACGTTGCCGAGCTCAGCGACGGCTGGGATTCGGCTGCCGTTAGCGTCTCCCTGGGGATCCGCCGCAAAGATCTCATGGCATTGGATGATATAATCCTCCGCCTCTTTTAACAGCACATCCATTTTCAGGCCAAGTGATTTTTGCTGCCGGATCAGCTCCTGCCCCTGCTCAACCTTGACGAATACGTCCAGCATCACGTCAGGCGACAGACTCTGCGGGAGTGATATGGACATAAGCCAAGCCTCCCACTGCCGCTCCAGCTCCAAATATCGCTTCTCTTCCTGATCGATGGCGCCCTGAACTGTTTGTAATTCAACCTGTTGCAGCGCAGCCTTCTCCTCAGCCGCCGCACAATCGGACGTCAGTCGATCGAGCCGCTGCCGCCATGCTTGCCAGCCCTCCATCACGGATCGAAGCTCGCGCATCTGCGCCTCCACCATGAAGGGGTCGCGAGCCAGGACAACGTTTTTGTCCCTTCGACTGCCCGGGATCGTACTCACTGCTGCTGCCGCGTAAGGGGCAGAGACCAGCCTGGAATAGAGATGATCTATATGTTCCGTTCCCTGCCCGTCTAGATTATTGATCTCATTCGAAACCGTACCATGATCTTCCCGGTCACGTAGACCGCTCCAGAATACATAACTCATGCCGAGCAGCATCACGATGCCTGAGACCACGGCAGCTTCCGTGGTTGATGTCCATAGCAATACGGCTACCAACAGGAATGTCATAACAGCCATTCCCGCCAACAGAGCCGCGTACATCCGAGGCAATCGGCCCCTCCCCGACTGGCGTGTGGAAGCAGGTTCCGGCTGTGTCCGGGTCAATCTCCGTTCGCGCCAACGCTCGATCTCCAGCTGCAGCTGATTCCACAGGGCAGCGGTCTCCTGGGGCGCTGCCGGCTGAATCATGGCAAATGCCTCTTGTCCCCGATCCATTTCCTCGCGCAGCTGCCGCCTGGCTTCCCGCAGCGCCGATTCGGCTGCTGCCGCCGAACGCTGGGCCCCGCGCTGTTCAATGAACAGTGCCTCCATCCGGCGATCATACCCGGCAAAGGCCGCACTGATTCGCCGGACCTCCTCGCGCTCCGAAGCGGATACCGATAGAGTCAGCAGCTCTTGCCGGGTCCATGCCGGATCGATATCTCGGAGCAGCTGTTCCAGCCGGATCTCCTGAGACTTGTATTCAGCCGTAAGCTCGGCAAGCTCCCGGTTTGCGGTTTCATGCAGACTTCGTTTCGCCCACAGCTCCTCAATCTGTTCGCCATACTGTTCCATGAACGCATTAAGGGGGAGGGCTCTCAGCTTATCCTCCACGTCCTCGATCGCCCGCTCGACGCGGATTAACTGGGCGAGGAGAAGACGCTCTTCCTCCTGCATCTTTTCGTATCGGGTGATTCCATCCGGAGGAAAGTTGTCACTGTCCATCAGATCCTTGAGTTCCAACCTGGCCTCACGCCATTCCAGCCAGGCCGGACGAATGTCCTGCGCTTTTCGAAGCAGCGACAAATCCTCGGCGTCCCTGTTGCGATCCTGTTCCAGAAGATTCAACCGTTCCTGTATTTCCAGAATGGATGTAACGGTCTCGTTATAGCGGGAAACGTACATCTTGCTCTCCGAAACCTGGGTTCTTAAATGCTCGATGGATTGCAGCAGCTTGGCGGTATGCTGAACCTTTCCGCGCGGCTTATACAGCTTGTCCATCTCCTGGGACAACTTGCGTTCGGCTTCCAGTATATTAGCCCCGCCGCCGATTCCGGCATGAAACAGGTAACCGCTCATTTCGGCAGATTGCAGGCTGCTGATTTCCTGCAGCTCGCTTAACGAGATGGCAAACAGCTGACGAAACATATCCCTGGACACGCCGCCCAAGGCATATTGCTCCAGTTCCTGCTGTCCAAGCTCGATCACGATCCCGTTATCCGCTAGTTTATGAATATGTACGCGCTCGCCTCTGCCGGTGGCTGAATGTCCTTCTCTGGAACGGCTGTAGCGCCGGATCACCCAAGGCACTCCCTCCTTATCCAGAAAACGCAGCTCGCCGCCGTGTACGCCTTCCCCCGAAGGCTCGCCGCGTTCTGCCGGCGAGCCCTTCCCCGGGAATCCGTACAGCATGGCTCGGATAAAATACAGGACACTGCTCTTTCCCGCTTCATTCGGCCCATACAGCACGGTTACAGGGGCATCGATATCAAGGCTCTTGTCCCGGACAGCTCCGAAGCCTTGAATGTTCATCCGCTCTAGTCTCATGTTCCGACACCTTCCTCTTGCGAACGGTCGCGCAGCAATAAGCCTAAGGTCAGTTCCTCGGCTCTGCGAACCCATTCCAGCAGTTCCTCCGGATTAATCTCGTCCAGCAAGGAGCGGAGCTCCGCATGCTCCAGCAGAGGCTCCAAGCTCTTGGCAACAACCCCATCAGGATCTTGAACCCGTCCCTGCTCGCCTCGAACAAGACGAAGCAAGTCCCCTGCAAAGCTGTCTTCCGCAAGCAGCCTCTCTGTATCAATCGCGTCCCCGGATTGAAGGGAGAAACTCTCGATCCAGACGCATCCCCGATAGCCGCATGTCTGCCCCTTCGCAGCTTCTCTTCTCCGCAGATCGGTCAGCAGCTCATCGAGTACATATCCGCCTTCAAGCTGACGATGAACCGGACCTCGTCCCGTAATCCGAACGCGGATCATGCTAAGCCTATCCGCGTTCTCTCTGGCTATTTCGGTGAGAATGGATTCCAGTGAGCGTCTCCATTCATCGACATCCTGATAAGAATCAAGTGGCGCTTCAACGATGTGCCAGCGCATGGAATCGAACTCATGGAAGCTCAGCTTCGTGTTGAAGCTCCCATCCACATCAACGATATAACATCCCTTGGGTCCCGTCTCCCGGACATGACGTCCCTGGATATTGCCCGGATACACAATAAAAGGAGATTCCTGCAAAGTTCGACGGGAGTGAATATGCCCAAGCGCCCAGTAATGATATCCGGCCTGGATTAGATCCCTTTTCGTACAGGGTGCATAGGTTTCGTGATGGGGATCCCCATCCACGTTCGCGTGCAGAAGTCCGATATGGTAGAGACCGGATGACGGAGAAGGATAACGTATCGCAATATTATCGGTTACCTTCGAGGTCGGATACGACATCCCGGTAATGACCGCCACTTCTTGATGATCCGAGCGGCGAACGGCTGTTACGCTTGCAGGCTCCGCCCCAAACACATGGACATGGGGAGGCAGCGTCATAGTAAGCTTGGTGCTGTCCAGCGGATCATGATTTCCATGGATCACATATACCGCAATCCCTTCCGTTCCCAGACGGTTAAGGGACTCCAGGAATCGAAGCTGTGCGCGCAGCGAGATGTTGGAGCTATCATATATGTCCCCGCTGATGACGATAAAATCAACATGTTGGTCGATGGCGAGCTGCACGAGCCGCTCCAGCGCACGAAAGGTCGATTCCTGAACGAAAGACCGCAGGTTGTCATCGAGCCCGCTGATCCCGATAAACGGACTGTCCAGATGTAAATCCGCAGCATGCATAAATCGAAAAGAAGCCATAACCGACCCCTAACTCTCTATCGTAGGTTGAAATTTCAAATACATTTTTTTCAGTTCATTTACGGATCTGGACAGGGAGTATTGACTCTTCGCCTTATCCGAAGCGGTCCGGGCAAGCTCATAACGATAGAGCGGATCACTGATAACCTTCTCGAGCGCAACACTGAGTGCTATCGGATCCTCCGGCGGTACTAGCAAGCCGTTTACCCCATCCTCGATCTGCTCAGCGATGCCGCCGACATCGGTGCCTACCAGCGCAAGGCAACTAAGCGCCGCTTCAGCGAACACCGAGCCGAACGCCTCCGCTCTCGAAGGCAGGACAAAGATATCAAAGAACGGCATAAACTCCTCGGGATGCAGCGTATATCCGTAAAAAATCGTCTCCTGGTAGATGCCGAGTGTTTTGGCCATCTCCTCGAGCTCCTGTCGGGAAGGTCCGTCGCCGATAATATGAAGAACGTAATCATATCCTTTGCGTTTCAGTTCCGCGCAGGCTTGAAGCAGAATGTCCAATCCTTTTGCAGGTACCAGACGGCATACCGTAATCAACTGCGGCACCGCATTTTCATGAGGCACCGGTTTAAATCTTTTATCATCAAATCCGTTATGAATAACCCCGATTGATTCGGGCGTATTCACGTAGGGAGCCATATAATCCTTGAAGGAGTTCGACACCGTCAACAGACGGTCGCTGATATACTCAAGCTCCTTATATAAAGAGACCAGGAATCTGTGCTCCAGCCCTCCTTCTTTGATTCTTCCGTTCAGGATGAGCTCGCGCTCGTAACTGGAATGCACGGTTTGGATGAGCGGAACCTCAGGGAATACGGCTTTCATCGACATGCCTGCAATCGGATGATGACTATGGATAAGATCATAAGGCTTTTGAAGACGCAGACGTGTCCACCACAGGTAATCCCGGTAGGTTTGAAGGTATTTCGCTACAATCGCACTCCCTTCAAACTCTTTCCAATCAAAGGTATGGAATACCGGATCCTCCTGGCCTTTGTTGCGGATCCGCTTGGGCAGCCAGAACATCTCCATCTCCCAACGGGATGAATGAAAACGCTCCTGCAAATAAGGAATCATGGACGAGACGCCGCCTGGCTGTTCAGGAGGGAAGAATAATGCTTGAAGAAGTTTCATGGGGATCCCCCTTTCTCTAAATCTCTTTTCAGATTCATTGTTTTTCGCTATGATATATTAGAACATATGTTTCATACAAAGGAAACCTATCCCTACTCAGGAGTGAATCGATTTGTCCTATGAATTGAGTTACTGGTCCACTTCTCCACTACCTACCATATTTGCTGTATGCGGAGCTTATATCGCGCTTATGATGCTGATCATGTGTCTCTTTATGTACAGCAAGCAACGCAAGAATGCTTACATATATATGGCGGCAGCCTTCTTCTTCATTATGACATACGAGGGTCTGAACATCCATTCGGCTTGGAGTGGAAAATCTGTTTTTTCACCGGAATCGGACGTCCTTCGTTTCATTCAGCTTTTTTCGTTTGTCCTGCTGAACGTCTCGATTGTCATGCTGTACCGTAGAGTCAAGACCATGCATTATTGGCTTCCCTTGTTGTCAGCCCTACTTCTTATGCTTCCGCTCATTCTTCCCTCATTTCTTCCTAACACCTTGGACCCGATATGGCAAAGCATATATTTTGATGGTTTTCAGCTTGTTGCGCTCTATCTGGCTTATACCAAAGTCACGCCGCGGATCGGACAACCGATCAAATATGCGATTGGACTTGCCGTCTACGCTCTCTCGGCTATCCTGCAATCCATACATACCTATTCTGGCAGTCTGTCTCCTGCGCTTCAGGGACTCGCACTCGCCCTGCCGGTGCTTTTCTATAGCATCGTGTTCTTCATCCTGTTTAGACGCATTGTCGAGCTGATGCAGTCCATCTACCGGTCCGCCATTACGGATGGATTAACAGGACTGTACAACCGCAGGCATTTTATGAAGTATCTGGACCATTACGCGTCCCAGGAATTGAAGATATCCGCTATCTTCTGCGACATCGACAATTTCAAGAAGCTGAATGATACCCAGGGCCATGCCAGAGCCGATGAAGTACTGAAGCAGGTTGCCGCCATTATGGAGGAAGAGCTTGATGGTATCGGGATTACCGGCCGGTATGGCGGCGAGGAGTTGGTCGCCGTGGTGGTTGACCGCAAAGTCAAACCCGCGCAGGTCGCCGAGAACATCCGAGCCAGAGTGGCAAGCGAGAGCATCGTCACCATCAGTATCGGCTACAGCGTACTGCGCAAAGGCGTTCGCGGCGATGAACTCATGAAACAAGCCGATAAAGCGATGTATCATTCCAAAACAACCGGCAAAAACAAGGTATCCGATTACCGGTCCTTAAAAACCTCTTCAACCGAATCAACGGAATCCGCCGGATAACACTGGCGCAGGCTGCCCACTATATGAAGTGGGCGGTCTTTTTTTTGCTTGACATTTCTTTACTACGCCCTCGGCAACATGATAAACTAATGACCGATTCCTTAAAGCCAGAGAAGAAATGAACTCCGAACTGGGATTTCTTTTCCATACACTGCAGCATGTACCTTATTCTAAAGAAGGAGCAATATAACGAATGAGAAAGGAACTATTGCCTGTTGGCTTTGTCGCCAGCGTGAATGATATTCTTGGGGATGCCTCGTGCGATTTTTGGGACAGCTATGATTTCCCCCGCACCCACGGGCTGCGTCTTAACCGGCTGAAAGCGGTTCATGCCGCAGACAGCGTAAAAAAACTCATCCGGCAATTCGAGCTGACGCCAGTGCCCTGGTGTGATACCGGATACTATTATGATGAAAGCTTGCGTCCAGGCAAACACCCCTATCATGCCGCTGGACTATATTATATTCAGGAGCCCTCGGCAATGTCCGCAGTCGAGCTGTTGAATCCTCAGCCCGGAGAGACCATCCTGGATCTTGCGGCAGCTCCCGGCGGCAAGACAAGCCATATTGCCTCCAAGATGATGGGCCAGGGACTGCTTGTCTCCAATGAGATCCACCCCGAACGGGCGCGGATTCTTGCCGAGAACGTGGAACGTATGGGAATCATGAATACAGTCGTTACGAGTGCGGCACCGGATCAGCTATCCCGCCGTTTCGTTGCCTGCTTTGACCGGATCATGCTCGATGCGCCATGCTCCGGTGAAGGCATGTTTCGAAAGGATGCCACAGCGATTGAGGAATGGTCGCCTGAGCATGTGGATCTGTGCGTCGCCCGGCAGTGGGACATTGTCCAGGAGGCGTACCGGATGCTCAAACCGGGAGGAACTCTGGCTTATTCCACCTGTACATTCAACACGGCCGAGAATGAAGAGATGATTGAGCACATTCTTTCACAGTATCCCGATATGGAGCTGCATGAAATGAAGCGCTTGTGGCCCCACTTGGAACGGGGGGAGGGGCATTTTGTTGCTATCTTGGTCAAATCGGCGGCTGCCGGAGCTTTACATGAAGACCTCGGTTACTCTGAGGGCAGCAGTAAATCTCCCACAAAATCAAATCGAGGCAGCAAACAAACGCCTGCGCCTTCCGCTCTGGCTGAATATCAGGCTTGGGCGAAGCAGGACATCCCTGGATTTGAGCTTAACGGTGGCACTCCGATATTGTTCGGTGAGGAGCTGTACTGGCTTCCGGTCAGCGAGAGTTTGACATGGAATGACAAACAGCTAAAGGGATTGAAGATGCCGCGCGCAGGTCTGCATCTGGCTCATCTGAAGAAGAACCGCATCGAACCGGCGCATGCCCTTGCTATGTCCTTGCATCCTGGCCAAGCTGTCCGCAGCTGGGATCTGCCTTCAGATTCTGCCGAGGCAGCTGCTTATTTGCTGGGAGAAGTAATCTCCATTCCTTCCGAATTCCGGGGATGGACGTTGGTAACCACGGATGGATTATCTCTGGGTTGGGGCAAAGCCAGCGGCGGACAGCTCAAGAATCACCTGCCCAAAGGCTTGCGCAAACCCAAGTGACGCCCATTTCTAAAACCCATACAGAACCGTACAGATCGAAACCATCGTTAAAACGGATAAGCTTCCGAATCCAGCAGTCTGATTAAATATGTACAAAGGGGCCATCTCTCTGCAACAACATGCAGGGAGTATAGCCCCTTTATCATTTATAAAACTTTATCTGGCCATCCAATCTAATCAAAAATCATAAGCTGCGTCTTTGGTCTCCTGGATCGCGGACACCACATTCAAAAGCATTACCGTGTCTTCGACCAGACGCTCAATCATGAGGGCATCTGCCGCCATGTCTCAGCTACATAGCGGGTATCCCCCTCATATTCCCGATAATCCCGGCCATCGCCAAGAACAAGGTTGTATTCAGCTAAATCCAGCAAGATCATCTCGGCATCCGGATATTTATCGCGAGCCAGCTAACAGCGTATAATTCATCGCCGTTGGTACTGGAAATGGAAAAGGTCAGGGGATCAGCGGCGAAGGCGATACTGCTGACGGAGAACATATAGAGGCAGAGGCTGAAGATACATTTTAATTAAGTGAACCCCGTTAAGGTAGATATTGTTGGAAACCCATATGGGAAACCAATGATACTTTAGGGGGGATTTTATGAGGAACAAGCCATTAGACCAACGCCGTGTGGACCGTGATTCCGCTATTTGTAAGCAAAGGTGCTAAACATAATGTTAAGCGGACACGGGTTCCACTATGGCCGGCATATCACAGCAAAAACAGGGAGAAGCCAAGAATAACGGATTCTGTGTCCGCGAATCCTTGAATTTGGTACAGTTGTTGGGAAATAGCGGATCTCCTGTCCGCATACATCAGTGCACACTGCCCATCAATTGTCCGACGTTTACATTATTGAATCGGTATTATCTTAAGGCTCATCCTTACTTCCAGCCCCATTTTTGAAAGATTTGATGAGATTCTTCCGTTCTTAAATAATCAATAAATTGCTGTGCTTCTTTTTTCTGATCGGTGATTTTCGTCAGGGAGATCGGCGTTCCACGATAGAGCTTTTCTTCTTCGGGTAGTTCGACCAGGCAGGTCACATCCTGGAGCCGGTAATGCCACGATTCATAGGTAATCCAGGCGTCCAGGCTGGAATCCGATTTCCATCGTTCAATGGCTTCGACACTCGACTTTACAGAAAGGTTAATATTTTGGGAAATGCCTTCGATCAGCCCTTTTCTGCCTGCCAGGTCTTCCCACAGGCCAAGCTGGCCAGCCCCATTCACATCGAGTATTTTCACTCCCTTTTTCGTTAAATCTTCAAGGTTTGCAATCTTCTTAGGATTTCCTTTCCTCACCAATATTCCTGCAGCACGCGGGTAAAGCTCCGTTCTTGATTTAGTGTCAATGATTTCGGGGTGGTTGAAGATGAAGTCCTGCAGCATATACTCGGAGCCACCGAAAATAATATCTGCATCTTGCTTTGCCTGGCCGATCCAATTGCCCTCTGGTCCGGCTGTTACTTCTACCTCGATTCCCGTTTCAGCTGAAAAATGTTCAGCAGCTTCCTTGATCGGTCCAAGTGGTCCGCCCGGTCCGTACACCCGGATGACATGATCACTTTGGCTGGAATTTGGTGTCGCCTGGGACGCCGGCTTAGGATCCATTTCTGCATAGGCTGACAATCCCGCAGCCGTAATGACAAAGAGCAGTAGAGCTGATAGGAGCACGGTCTTCTTCATGATTCTTCCTCCATTTCATACATGATATTTACCGGTATTATTAAAGGAAACGAAGGGAGGCTGTATACGGTTTGATTATAGTTGCAAAACAGTTCGAAAGTTTCATAAATCTATTGAAAATTAGTCTGGTGAAGAATAAATAAAGGAACCTTCGCTGAATTAACAAATTATCCACAAATAGGGGTCCTGTCATTTAAACATAAATAAAGAAGAAGCTCATCACTTGCTCACATTTATTAGACAAAATCATTTATATATTTTTTTCGAACCGCTAAGACATTTCGTTCGTTAGCTGATATGAGATGTATTTTTATCCTATGGGAGGTTGTTTGATGATAATCAAAAATCGATTTGTCACCGTGCTATTCAGTCTGGTTATTTGCGCAGGATTTGTTCTGCCAGTAACCAGTGCATCCGCCGCAGAAGGGAAGTTCACAGTGAAATCCGATGTGGATACAGCAAGAGAGCTCGGTCTGCTCCAAGCAGACGGAAACAGTGTCAATGCCGACTTTTTAGCTAAAAAATCAACGAGACTGCAGGCTGCAATCACTTCACTCCTTCTTCAGGGCTACTTGGAGGAAGCCCTTTCTTACAAAGGAAACGGCAATTTTAAAGATGCTGCCCTTGTCGACACTGAAAACCAGGCTATCCTGTCTTACCTCAAAAACCACCCGGAGCGTGGATGGGCAGGCACAACGGGAAACATGTTCGACCCATTAGCCGAAATCAGCGCCCAGCAATTTTATAAAGTACTACTGGAGGTCCTTGGATACGGGGTTGGGAAAGATTTTAATTATGCGGATACTCTATCGTTTGCAGCCTCTAAAGGCCTTATGCAAATTGCCAACGCAGCCACTCTGACGAACACCGATATTGCAACGGCGCTTGTGGAAGGATTGTCAGCGACGTCAGCCAGAAACAATACGCTGTTTTCTGAGCTTCAGGAGCGTAAAGTGCTCCCAGCCGACGCCAAGCTCCCTTCGGGCGAGCGGATTACGCTGCGTAGTGACGCCAAGCTGGGTACATATTTTGCCGATAAGACAGGACGCACGCTTTATTTCTTCACCAAAGACGCCGAAAATACGAATGCCTGCCAAGGTAAATGCATCGAAAACTGGCCGCTTTTCTACTCAGAGGATCTGCAGATTCCCGCAGAGCTGAATGCCGCTGACTTCTCCGTATTGACCCGTACGGACGGCACCAAACAGCTGACATACAAAGGCTGGCCCCTCTATTATTTTGCAAAAGATATGGCAGGTGGCGATATAAAAGGAGAAGCATTTGAAGGCGTCTGGTTCGTCGCCAAGCCTGATTATACCGTTATGCTCGGGACTTCTTCCAAGCTGGGCAACTATTTGACTGACGACCATGGGCGTACACTATATTACTTCGATAAGGACGTACCGCAAACAAGTACATGCGAAGGCAAGTGCATCGACAATTGGCCTGCTTATATGGCTGCCGGAAACAGTGTGCCTACAGGAATCGCTAGCTCCGACTTCAGCACGATCACCCGTTCGGACAGTCGCAAGCAGTTGACGTACAAAGGGTATCCGTTATACTACTTCGCCAAGGATCAAGAGCACGGCGCAACCTCCGGACATGATTTCAACCAGCTTTGGTTCGTAATCGATCCGGCCAAATTCGACGGGACAACGGCCGCAAAAGCTTCCGGAGCGCCAGCAGCACCGGGATCAAGTAATTTGTAAAAAAAATTTGAACTTTCCATTAACGGGAATGGAAATTTTCTTGTTAACGCAACGATAGGCCCCATTCAGGATTGAAAACAGTGATGGGTCTCGGTAAGGCGGGCTGACAACCTGGTCAGGCACAGTAACGCACAGCTCGAGGCTGGATCATAATTGTCTCAAATGGCAATCGGTTCCTGGTTGCCATTTTTTTTGATAGGATAAAAATAGAGCTTTGAATGAACTCACCTGGAGGCACGGTATGCAGAATCTTTCCGATTATGAACTCATGCTTCTAATAAAATGCAGGCAACACAATGCTTTATCCATCTTGTACGACCGGTATTCAGCGCTCGTCTATTCCTTTGCGCAGAAAGCGATCGGGGACGAATCGGCTGTGAGGGAAATCGTGCAGGCCGTCTTCCTTCGTCTGTGGACCACCCAATCCGCTTACGATCCGGATAAAGGCCGATTTACTAGCTGGCTGTTAACCATTACGCGCAATATAACGATAGATTATCTTCGTAAGAGAAGAAGAGGTGAGGCAGAAGTCGTTTTTTTCGATTTGGAAAAGTTGAAGCGGATTCCCGACGAAGTTGCGGCCTCACCGGAAGACAATGCGATTCGTGAATCGGAGAAGGAGCAACTCCTCGCCGCTTACCGGCATTTGTCGGAGCAGCAAATTCAACTGCTTGAGCATTTTTACTGGCAGGGCTACAGCTTAAGCGAGTTGGCCGCAATCTATAACCAGCCGCTTGGAACAATCAAGAGCCGTCTACATCAAACATTGAAAGTATTGCGCAGGTATTTGGCCTCGGAAAGGGAGGAATGATGTATGCATGAGGAAGAACAGCCAACAACCATTTGCGGCCTGATTCTGGACTATGTTGCCGGGAGTTGTAAATATGGGGAAAAACTGGTCTTCGAGCGTCATCTGCCCTACTGTGACAGCTGCCGTTCGGAAATTGCTGAACTTCGTACGGTTTGGGAGGCGCTTCCGTCCGATATGGAACGATTGGAGCCCCCAAGTGATTTAAAACAACAAGTGATGGATGCCGTATTGGCGGCAGAGCCTTCACAGAACCATGATAACGTATCCGCCCGCAAAAGACGCATAGCGATTCATCGGATTCCAGCGAGTGTTATCGTTGCTGTCTTACTGGCCATTGTCCTCACCAGCTCCGTCTGGAACTACCTTCTGTATCAAAAACGAATCACGACAAGTCCCGCTTCCCTGGAGCAGGCACTGACTGTTCCAGCGGCCACAATCGAACGACTGATTCCGCTTAATCCGCAAACCGCCGCCCCTAGTGATGCTTACGGAATCGCTGGCGTGGTCGAAAACGGGCAATCCAAGCAATTCGTCGTCTATGTTTTCAAGGCAAAGGCCACAATCGGCAACGAAGCATATCAGGTCTGGCTTATCCGGGATAACAAGCGTAAGAGCGCGGGTACGTTTCGCGTCGACGACAAGGGGGTAGGCATTCTGTCAATGCCGGTTGCTTCCGAGGAGAGCCTCGCCTTCGACGGTATTGGCATCACGCTCGAGCCTGATGACCGCGGCAATCTGCCTCGCGGCACTAAAATGTTCAGCTCAACCCTGTAACAGCAACGCGGGTATTCAGGAATATAAAAGGAGCTAAACTCTTCAGCTTAGCTCCTTTTTTTCTATATTGGTTTGCAGATACATATGAATTATATCTTGTTCGGGTTAGAGTTCAGCCAGGTGCTCCTAGCCTATGTTCTGCTGACTGACGGCTCGGTGTTAGCATACAAGCTTCGTTGCCGCAGATCAACCCAGTTCTCGTTGATAAAGGCCACGCATTCCTCCCGCGTGCTAAGTCCAAAAGCCGGTGTCCAGCCGTTTGGAACAGCCGCGAAATCCGGCCAGAGCGAATATTGCCCCTCATGGTTCACCAGTACAAGAAACTTGCCGTCGACTTGCTCAAAAGGATTGGTCATGGATAAGTTCCCTCCTCTCCAATGTGGTCTGCCCTCGGGGTACAGCTGCCTCCAGCTTGCTTAGAATACACTTGCCGATATAGTCCAGAGGACCCGGCTGGCATAGATCCTTATGTCGGCATGCGATATCATGCCGTTCAATTCGCCCTCCAACATAAGGGCTCCACATCTCCGGTTCGATGGGCTCGAACCAATCGGGGATGATGGTCGAGTGGAAAAATATTATATCCCCCTCAAACTTCTTCGGAACGAACGCCTTCAACAGCTGAACCGAGTTCTCATAAGTCGCCTTCAGATTCATCATCGTCTCTTCCTCCAAGGACGCCAGCGCACTGCTCTCATTACGCAGCAATTCCAGCGCTGTCGCTATAGTTAGCGGTGTGTCTCCAAGCCCCTCTTCAATGCTTTCCCTGTCAAAGCCGCCAAGCGCCAGCAGCGCGGTCAAAGCCTCATCTTCGTCGGGGTTTTCCTTGATCGGCAAATAATGACTTGGGTAAGCATCCAGTATGGCTAGCAATTCAATGTCTTCACCCGCCTCCTGCAGCTGTACCGCAATCGACTGAGCGACATTGCCGCCCAGAGACCATCCGAGCAGCCGGTATGGCCCTCTTGGTTGAAGGGAACGTATATGGTCGATATAGTCTGTCGTCATCTCTTCCAGTGATTTCGGCAGCTCCTCTACTTGCGCTATCCCCCTCGCCTGTAAGCCGTAAATCGGATAATCCATGCCGAGATGCTTCATCAAGCCGGCATAACACCAGCTTAGTCCTCCAGCCGGATGTACGCAGAACAGCGGGATTTGACTTCCGTGCGCCCGAAGCGGAAGCACAACCTGCAGCGCACTGGTACCACCACCCATTTCAAGCTTGTCGACAAGGCCCGCTACCGTAGGGGACTCGAATAAAGCCGCTATGCTTAACTCTTTTCCAAGCGCTTCGCGAACCCGGCTGATAAGCCGGACAGCCAATAACGAATGGCCGCCGAGCTCGAAGAAGCCGTCATCGATACCCACCCGTTTGACTCCCAATATCTCGGCAAACAACTCGCATAACACTTCTTCCTGCGGGGTTCGTGGATGGCGTCCATCTGCATCGAACGCCATATCGGGAGCCGGCAGCGCTTTGCGATCGAGCTTTCCGTTAGGCGTAAGCGGCAGCTTGTCCATAAATACGAACGCCCCGGGAACCATGTAATCAGGAAGCATCGAGGCGGCATAACGGCGCAACTCTGCACCTGAAGACAGCTCACAACTGGGCTTGCTCACAACATAAGCCACAATCCGCCGATCTCCTGGCTGGTCCTCACGCACAATGACAGCCGCCTGCGCGAGTGCCTCATGGCGAATGAGGACCGATTCGATTTCACCAAGCTCGATCCGGAAACCCCGTATTTTCACCTGATGATCGGACCGTCCCAAATAATCCAGCGTACCGTCAGCCTGCCGTTTCGCCAAATCGCCGGTTCGGTACATTCTTGTCCCAGGCGGACCATACGGATCTGCCACAAACCGGTCGGCCGTCAGGTCGGGTCGTCCCCAATACCCCCGCGCAAGTCCTGCGCCGGCGACATACATCTCTCCGGTTACGCCATACGGAACGGGCCGAAGCTTGGCATCCAGGACATATACTCTGAGATCCGGTATGGCTTCTCCGATCATGCTGCCGGCTCCCGGCAACGCAAGGTTCCGGTTCAATTCCATATAGCTGACATGTACGGTTGTTTCCGTAATGCCGTACATGTTGATCAGGCGCGGGGCATCGTCGGCATGACGCTCATACCAATCCGCAAGCCGTCCGAGCTCCAAGGCTTCACCGCCAAATACAACGTACCTGAGCGACAGTTTCTGCCCCATCCCCGCCTGATCTCGATCCGCCTGAATCAACGGATAGAACGCCGAAGGCGTCTGATTCAGCACCGTCACACCTTCTCGGACCAGCAAGCTCAACATGTCATCCGGCGATCTGCTGATCGTATGCGGAACAACGACGAGTCGGCCACCGTACAAGAGCGGTCCCCATAATTCCCATACCGAGAAATCAAAGGCATACGAGTGGAATAATGTCCATACATCTGTCTCATCAAATTGAAACCAATTCGCGGTAGAATCAAACAACCGGATGACATTCTGGTGCGGTACAAGCACGCCCTTCGGTTTGCCGGTAGACCCGGAGGTATAAATGATATACGCGGCACTCTGCGGGGTAAGCGGCCTGTGACGCTCATGGTCGCTTGGATTTTCTTTAGAATAACGCTGCAACCGTAAAGCTTGCTCGGACTCATCGATCACGATGCATCTGATGTTTGCCGATCCCGGCAGCCGATCCAGCACATGAACACTCGTAATGAGACATACCGGACAAGCGTTCTCCATCATGTAAGCCAGTCGATCCTCCGGGTACTCCGGATCCAGCGGCAGGTAAGCGGCCCCCGCCTTAAGTACAGCCAATATGCCGATAACCATGTCCATCGAACGCGGCAAGGCGAGTGCTACGATCTGATCCGTACCGACGCCTGCTGCAATCAACCAGTGAGCAAGCCGATTAGCACGCTCATTCAGCTCCTCATAACTCAGAGACAATCCATCATGGACAATCGCGACCGATTGAGGCGAGCGGCTGACCTGCTCCTCAAACTGCTGGGGCAAGGTTGCCTGCTTAGTGACAGGCAGCGGAGCGCTCCACTGTCGACGGATTTCCTCACGCTCATGAACGGTTAATATATCAAGTTGACTGATGGTTTTACTTGGTTCAATGGCAGCACTCTCCAACACGCGCACATATCGCTCCGCCATCGCTTCTGCCGTTCTGCGCTCAAACAAATCTGTACTGAATTCGATTAAACCGTCCACTCCGTCAGGTTCGCCGTTCATATCCCGCCGCTCTGTCAGCTCGAAGGTTAGGTCAAACTTCGCCGTACCTACGCTTTGCAGCTGCAGCTTTGAGCTGACTCCCGGCAGCTCAAGCGAAGTTTCCGGCGTATTTTGCAGCACGAGCATCACTTGGAAAAGCGGATGTCTCGCCCGGGAACGCGGCGGGTTCAATGTCTCGACAAGCCGCTCGAACGGCACATCTTGGTGCTCGAAGGCGGCCAGGCTCCTCTCCCGTACCTGTTGCAGCAGCTCGTCGAATGGTGGGTCATCCGACGTGTCTACACGAAACACAAGCGTATTGATGAAGAAACCAATCAATTGATCCAAACTGTCGTCGTTCCGGCCCGAGACCGGACTGCCGATCGGAATGTCCGTACCTGCACCCAGATTCGTAAACAGCGCCGCCATCGCAGACTGAAACACCATAAATAATGTCGCTCGATTGCTCTGCGCGAGCGTATTCAGCTGCTGATGCAGTTCACGCGAAATCGGAAACGACACGCTTCCGCCCTGATAGCTGGCGACAGCTGGCCTCGAATAATCGGTGGGCAGCTCCAATTGCTCCGGTAAATCGCAAAGCGCCTCGGTCCAATAGTCCAGCTGACGGGCGATCAAACTGCTCTTATCGCCCGAGCTGCCAAGAAGCTTCTCCTGCCAAACGGCATAATCTGCATATTGGACCGGTAACGGAGACCATTCTGGTTCACTCCCTTGAAACCGTGCGGTATAGGCATCTGATAGATCTCGTGTCAGGGGAGTAAGCGACCAGCCGTCTCCCGCTATATGATGCAGCAGCAACAGCAGAACATACTCTTCGTTATCCAGCTTGAACAACTCTACCCGCAGCGAGGTTTCGGTGGCAAGCTCGAATGGGTGCCTGACGGCTTCGGCCAATCGATCAGGCAGCTCCGACTCGCTGATTTCGGTCACCATCAGTTCCGGTCGTGCCTCCTCGGCGTCCAGGATGTGTTGATAGGAAGTCCCCTCTTGATCCGGGTAAACTGTGCGCAGCGATTCATGACGAGCCGTCACATCCCCCAGCGCCATTCGCAATGCGTCCACATCAAGCTCACCTGACAAGCGAGCCACAAGCGGAATATTATAGGTCGGACTCGGACCCTCCAGACGATATAAAAACCATAACCGCTGCTGGGCAAAAGATAACGGCAGATGCTTGGTCCTCATCACGGGACGCACAGCCTGTCTGGCCGCTTGCGCATAATCAAGCCGCTTGACGAGACTCGCGACCGTCGCTGCTTCAAACAGACTTCCCATGCTAAGCTCCACGCCAAAGGCCTCCCTGACACGTACCATCACCCTGCCGGCAAGCAGGGAATGGCCACCGAGGGCGAAGAAATCATCATCAATGGTAACCCGCGGTAACCCGAGCACCTCGGCAAAAATCGTGCAGAGCATTTCTTCCTGGGGTGTCCGCGGCATGCGGCCGACTGTCAACGGATGCTCCGGCGCAGGCAGCGCCTTGCGATCCACCTTTTTGTTCGGCGTTAACGGCAGCGCGTCGAGTGCCACGATAACAGACGGCACCATGTACTCGGCCAGTTTCTCTGCGGCATAATCCCGTAACTCTGCCATATTGATGAGGCTTGAAGCAGATGGAGACGGTACGATATAAGCAACGAGGCGTCGATCACCAGCCCGATCCTCACGGATGATGACACAGGCCTGCTCCACCTGGTGATAAGCCACAAGCACGGACTCAATCTCTCCCGTCTCGATACGGAAGCCGCGCAGCTTGATCTGATGATCGGCACGCCCCAAATAATCAATCCAACCATTCTCCAGCCAGCGGGCAAGGTCGCCTGTTCGGTACATCCGGGATCCGGACGGACCAAAGGGATCCGCTACAAATCGTTCCGCCGTCAAGTCGGGTCTTCCCAGATACCCCCGGCCAAGCCCCGAACCTGCAATATACAGCTCACCTGTTACACCTGGCGGAACCGGCGAGAGTGAAGAATCCAGCACATACAGTCTCGTATTCCACACCGGTCCCCCAATGGATGGCTTGTCCCGTTCATGATCAAGCTTCGCCGCCGTCGAATAAATCGTTGTCTCCGTCGGTCCATATTGATTATTCACTTCACAGTTAAGATCTTGCAGCGCAAGCTTAAGACCGACAGGCAGCGCGTCGCCCCCTGTGATGACTTTCAGACGCTCAAAATTTTCTGGACGGCAAGCGACAATGGACTGCCATAACGTCGGGGTCGCCTGCATGATGGTCGCCCCTGTTTCCCGAATTCTGCCTATGAGCGCCTCTGCATCGAGAATGGTATCCCGCATCACGATGTCGAGCGTCGAACCGGATGCTAGCGGCAGCAGCACCTCCATTACCGAGATGTCGAATGACATCGTGGTAACCGACAACCAGCGATCCCGCTCCCCGATCTCCAATCGCTCGCGCATATCCGATAGCAGATTGGCAAGTCCTTCGAACGTGAGCAGGACGCCCTTGGGCCGTCCTGTGGATCCGGATGTATAGATAACATAGGACGGGTGAAGCGGCAGCAGCGGATGTATGCGATCAGCATCGACAGGATTATGAAACGCCTGCTGCTCCAATTGCTTGTGGGTAGCCGGCGCATCCAGCACAATCACGTCCTTGTTTTTCATGACAGCTGCGAAATTTCCAGCCAGCTCCTGTGTTGTGATCAAACACGCCGGCTTCGCATCTTCAAGCATATAGGCGATCCGTTCGTCCGGATAATCCGGATCTAACGGCAAGTAAGCCGCTCCAGCCTTATGCACGGCCAGGATCGCAACGATCATGTCCGCCGAACGGGGCAGGGAAAGGGCAACGATTCGTTCAGGACCTACTTCACGGGCAATAAGTAAGCGAGCCAGGCGGTTCGCTCGTCTGTTTAGCTCCTCGTAACGAAGGGTTAACCCTTCGCATACCACCGCCTCCGCCTGCGGGGTGCGTGTCACCTGCTCCTCGAATAATTCCGGTATGCTTAACTGTGGTAAGGGACGAGCCGTATCATTCCATTGAAAAAGCACCTTGTCGCGTTCTTCCGGCAAGATAAAGGCCACGCTTCCTACAGAATGGGCCGGCTCCGCTTCGGCCAAGTTGTCCAGCAAATACAAATAGCGTTGTAAATGGGACTCTAACTCCTCCAGGGTATAGATTAAGGGATTGGCGTCCATATCGACTCTCAGCCCGTTCCCATTCGAACTATCCAAACTTCCATATACGTTCAAGGTCAAGTCATCCACCGGTCCGGAAGCCAGGTTACGAACGCTGCCGCCGAAACCACCAAAGTTCAATTCCGAAGCAAAGGGCATCACATTCACGAGTGGTCCAAATAACCTGCGGTTATCGGCGGGCAGCTTGAGATCGCGCCGGATGTCCTGATGCCTGTAGCGCTGATGCCGCTTGATCTCGCGAACCTCCCGTGCGACCTGCTGCAGCAGGTTGATCAGACTCATATCGGGCCTTATGTGCGCCCGGAGCGGCAGCACATTCATGACCATCCCTGGTATACGGATGGAGGCCGAACCTAGGCGACCCATCACCGGCAATCCAAGCACAACATCCTCAGCACCTGTTATACGGTGTATATATAAGGCCATTGCAGCCGCAATTACATCTGGCCAGCTTGTCCCTGATGCTTGTGCAACCTCCTGTAAGCGATGGATCGAAGATTCGGGAAGCTGCACCGATCGGCGCAGGAAGCTGCGTGCCGAACGCTGTGCCTGACCGCCTAAGCTGACGACCTCCGGCTCATCGACAAAGCGCCGTAGCCAGAATTCACGATCCGAGTTGAGCTGCTGCGACATGCGGTATGACGTATCTTCTTCCAGGATCGTACGAAACCTGCCGAACGCTCCTATGCCGGAAGATACTCCGCCCGCCAATTCCGTGTAGACTTGGGAAACTTTTTGCAGCAGAAGCGATACGCCGAACCCATCGATTACGATATGATGAATGCGTTGGTACCAATAGTAGCGATCGGCAGCGATCTTGAACAGCGCCTCCGTAAACAAAGGCCCTCGGCTCAGATCGACCGCTTGGGCAAGATCATGTTCCATCCAGCTTTGGGCAGCATGATGGGGATCCTTCTCCCCGCTGACATCCAGCACATGGAGGACCCAGTCCGGAGATGGATCGATCGACTGCCAAGGCCCGTCCACATCTTCGCCGAAGCGAACATGCAATGCATCCGCCTCCACGACCACTTGACGTAAGGCCCTCTCGAACAGAACCGGGTCTATAGGTCCTCGTATTTCAATGCATTCCGCCGTGTTGAATATTGGATTGACCGGGTCAAGCTGCTGGGCGTACCAAATCCCCAGCTGCGCTCCGGACAGAGACCAGCGCTCCTTCTCCCGCTCAAGCATATCCATCCCTCCTTACACCGTATAGTAATCATAATTAGGCCGCGACAAGCACAGCTTATCCGACAACAATTCCCACCAACCCGCCAGTGTAGGCCGCTCGGCCAATTCCACAAAGCTGATATCGATGCCTCCACGCCGCAAACGCTCGGCCAAACTCATGATCCGAATGGAATCTAGCCCCCAGTACTCAATCAGATGGTCATCTTCGCCAATATTAGACGACTGCTCCTGCAGCAAATCTGCTACGTTCTCTCGCAACGTTTGCAGCGTCAACAGCGGTAGTGCGTCCGCAGAACTCTCCCCCTCTCCGCTTGGAGCTACAGAATGCTCCGAGACCGTATGCTGCCCTTGGGTTAACGAAGCAACCAAACGTTCCGTGGTCAGCGTAACAGCGCAGCGTTCGGCAGCATAAGTCAGTGCCAGACGATGCTTCTCTTCCGAGAAATCGGCAAGGGCATCCGCAATGAAGAATGGCTGGATGTCTTTCATAAAAGCTTCGGTTGCGGTCAGCAAACAACCGATATGGGCGTAAATCCCGCAGATCATCAGCTGGTCGCGGCCTTGCTCGCGCATCATTTCATGCAAATTGGTTTTCTGAAAGGCGCTGTATCTCCATTTGGTTAACAGCAGATCCCGCTCTGTTGGCGCCACCTCATCCACGAATCTCTTCTGGTAAGGACCGTCATTGATGCCGGACCCCCAGAAATCCTGCAGCAGACCACGCTGCTCCGGTGCTTGTCCGCCAGGTTGTGCCGAATAGATCACGGGAATGCCAAGCTCAGCACAACAAGAGCGAAGCTTCTGAATATGGGCGATCAGCTCAACGACAGGCGATTGATCCGGAGTGAACGCGTCGATGAAATATTGCTGCATATCGTGGATGAGCAGCACGGCTCGGCTGTGATCTGCCGTCCATGCCACCTTATTCTTGGGCAGATCCGCCTCCCCAGGCATGGGATAAGGTAAAATCTTAGGAAGTGCCATCATATCTCCTCATTTCTAAATGAATTGGATATATTCACCCGAGCGTCATGATGTTTGTATCGCTAGTTCGCGCAGACTCTTTTTGCTTACTTTACCGACACCCGTGTGCGGGAAGGAATCCATAAACTCCACCCGATCCGGGATTTTGTATGCAGCGAGCCCCCTATTTCTGAGAAAAGCCTTCAGTTCATTGCCGCTAACCGCAGCATCATGGACGATAACGAATGCACAGGTCCGCTCGCCCAGATACTCGTCCGGCATGGCGACCACGGCTGCATCGTGCACGCTCGGATGGGCAAGCAGATGATTCTCGACCTCCTCGGCCGCGATTTTGTCACCCCCGCGGTTAATCTGATCCTTGGAACGGCCTTCGATCACCAGGTATCCTGAGGGCGTCATGCTCGCCAGATCCCCCGTTCGATAGAAGCCGTCTGTGGTAAAAGCCTTTTCGTTAAACTTGTCCGCTTTATAGTAGCCGCGAATCGTGTAGGGTCCCCGTGTCAGCAGTTCCCCCACTTCACCGGGAGCAACCTCCACGTCATCCTCATCCACCAGCCGCACTTCATCATACGGGGACATCGGACGCCCCTGCGTATGCACCGTTATCTCTTCCGGGTCATCCAGCCTGGTATAGTTCACCAAGCCTTCCGCCATCCCGTATACTTGCTGCAGCGTACATCCCAGCACCGTTTTTACCCGCTTGGCTGCCTCTGCACTGAACTTGGCCCCGCCCACCTGCAGCACCTGTAGGTGGGATAGATCATCCGAGCGGGATTGTGCGGCCTCAAGCCAGATTAAGGCCAGAGGCGGGACGACCGCCGTTATTGTTACGGCCTCGGAGGCGATCAGCGGAAACGCCACCTCCGGACTCGCGGACCGGGCAAGGACAACTCTCCCTCCCGCATACAGCGTCCCCAGTACGCCCGGCGAGCTAAGCGGAAAGTTATGGGCAGCGGGCAGTACCGCCAAATAAACGCTATCCTTATCCAGCGAGCAGATTTCGGCGCTCATGCGCAAGCTGTAAATATAGTCGTCATGCGTGCGCGGAATGAGCTTCGGCAGTCCGGTCGTCCCGCCAGACAGCTGCAGGAACGCAACATCGCCGGGATCGGGGCCTTCCTCGTCCAATTCGCTTGAAGGACTGCCCAAATCATTGAGATACAGATCATCCAGGGATAGAAATGACCCCGAGCCCGGGTCGCCTGCAACGATGACATTTCGCAGCGAAGGAACCGATATCTGAACTTGAGCTGCCAAGTCCCGGTAATCATATCCCGAATCCTGATCCGGTATAATATAAGCGGCAGCTTCGCTGAATCCGCATAGATATACGATTTCGCTCCGGCGGTGGACGGGCAGGGCGAAGACAGGAATTGCACCGATGCGGAACAGCGCAAATATCGTATCGAAAAATGGCGCTATATTCGGCAGCTGAACGATAACCCGTTCCTGCGCTTTAATCCCGAGCTTAAGAAATCCAGCTGCTAGGCGGTCCACCCGGTTGTCCAGCTCGGCATAGCTTGTACGCTGATCGCCGCACACGATCGCAGTCCGCTCCCCATGCGCTGCCGCACGCTTCCGCAGCAGCGCTCCAAACGTTTCGCCCTGCCAGCATCCTTCCTCCCGATAACGGGCAGCAAACTCCTCCGGCCAAGCCTTACAACCTGCCAATTCCAATATCCTCATTCCTCCTCCAAAAGCGTTGTCTGTTGCTCATTCAAGCCCATGGCTGCAAGAATCGTGCGGAATTTGGCTGACGTCTCGGCCAGCTCGGCTTCCGCATTGGAGCCTGATACGATTCCGGCTCCCGCAAACACCCGCAGTAAGGTTCCTTCCGTTTCCGCGCAGCGAATCGTTACGGCCCACTCGCCGTCTCCGTTAGCATCCGACCAACCAACGGCCCCCGAATAGAATCCGCGATCAAACGGTTCGATCGCTCGTATGACATCCCTGGCCGCATCGGTCGGCGTGCCGCAGATCGCCGGTGTCGGGTGCATCGCCAGAGCAAGATCCAACGACGTTACGGAATCATCCTTCAGGACGCCGTTGATTTCGGTAGACAGATGCCACATGGCATTCGTGTGGATGAGGGTAGGTTCGGCGGGAACTTCCAACTTGCTGCAAAAAGGCTGCAAAGCCGACGCCACAGCATCAATTACGAGGGCATGCTCATATCGGTCCTTAGCGGATGACAACAGGGCTGTCGCCCGCCGCTTATCTTCAACGGGATCGGTACTCCGCGCGGCGGAACCGGCCAAAGGATTCCCCTTGATTCGAAGCCCCTTCTTCGTTACGAGCAGCTCTGGGCTTGCCCCAAACAGAGTCCTTGTAGATGCAACGGCATCCGGACTGGAAGCGTGGGGTAACTCGGGTGCCAACGGAACGGCAAACGTATAGCCATGGGAGTGATGATAAGCTAAGTGATTCAATATATGAGGAATGGACAAGGCATGAGGAAGCGTGATCTCCAGTGTTCGGGATAGCACCGCTTTATGGAGTGTTTCTTGACTAATCAGATCCAGCAACCGGTTCACGCCTTCCTTGAACGCCGCCGGTTCAGGAACGGACAGCACGTTATAACTGGAAATCAGGGGCCTTTCCGGGACTTGGCCTGTAGAGAATAGATGGGAATCATACCACTGAGCCGTAAGCGGAATAAACAGGTTCGCCGGCTTCAATATGTCAAAAGGGATGGCGCCTACAACAACGGCATCCGACCGTCCCGCTTGCTTGGCGAGGTCCAGCAGTTCCCAGGCGCGTTCCGGCAGTGAACTATGATCGTTTCCTGAGGGAATCGAAAGTCTTGAATACTCTCCATGCGTTAACAACGTCTTGCGCGGGGATGAGAAGAAGAAGGACGAACCGACCCGGTATTGTTCCATAAGTTGCACAGCCTCGGCTGCGGTTGGAGCATCATACTGTAACATTTCAGTCTCCTCTCTGCTTATGAGCCTACCATTTATCGAATTTGCAAAAAGAATAAAACACGAGAATCCTCAGCAGCCCAACGTCGCGCCGCCATCCACGCATACATCCTGCATGGTCATGTGCCGGGCCCGATCGGATACGAGAAATATGACGGCATCCGCAATATCGGAAGGGAGCGCGATTCGACCAAGCGGTATGCCGACACGGTAAGAGTCCAGCGCCCCCTCGATGATGGGCCCTGCGCCTTGATCATCCTTCCAGAGCAAACGCTGCATCCCTGTATCCGTAGAACCCGGGGAAACCACATTACAGCGGATGTGATGACGGGCATATTCCAGCCCCAAACACTTCGTGAACATCGTGGACGCTGCCTTCGAAGCAGCATAAGCCGACATCTGGGCCCGTGGAACTCTGGATGCATTCGAACTCACTGTCACGATAGCTCCGGAATTACGGCCCGCCATCCTTCGGACGACGGAGCGCGACGTGTAGAATACGCCGTTGGTGTTGACGTTGAAATGCGCCTGCCAATCCTCGTCGCCAAGCGACTCAACCCCTCCGATTCGCAGCACTCCGGCAACGTTAACGAGAATCTCGATCGGACCGAGTTCCTCCTCAATCCGCTCGATCATCGCTTCAACCTCGGCACTGCAGCTGACATCCGTCTTGTAAGCCGCAGCCTGCACACCTGAGCCGCATAGATCGGCCGTAAGGCTGATCAGCTCGGCCTCCTTCTGATCGCAAGCCGCGACGACAGCTCCTTCTCGGGCGAGGGCTCGTGCCACCGCTTCGCCTATCCCTTGGGCGGCACCGGTCACGAGGGCTACTTTCCCGTTAATACCTGTAATCTCCAAGGCGATCACCTCCTTAGTCGTGAGGATAAAGTGCATGCCGTAATGCTCTGCTGATGAGGACAGGTAGTACGGAAAGATGCCCCTCGTCCTCAAACTCTTTGAATTCGGCTGAGATGCCATACATAGACACAGCAGCCAGACGGTCGGCGAGTTCGGATGCGCTGATGCAATTGCCGGTGACATGGGACCTCTCGTGCTCTCCTGCACCAAGCAGCAGCCGAACATGGCAAGGCTCTTCCTTGATGCGTTCGACAAAGCGCTGCTCCAGCTCATGTAAATATTCTTGATTCCAGTGAATAGATGGGCTGCCCGCGATATAACACGAGAATGCCTGCGGTTTGCTGAACATGGCATAGAGCGTGAACAGCCCGCCAAGGGAATGACCGAAGATCGTCTGACGACGGCGGTCGATGTTAAATTCGCTCTCGATCTGCGGTTTCAGTTCCTCCTCGATGAATTGCAGGAACTCAGCCGCTCCTCCCTGTTCCGGTACGGAACCCCCATCCAGCTTGTTTTTGAACTTCATGTTGGGGTAGGGCGTGTAATCATAGAACCGATTCGGGGCATACTGCCCCTCCGTCTCGTAACCGATACCGACTATGACCGCCGGCAATATCCCTGTTTTGTCCGGCCTGTGGCACTGCAGGCGCAGCGTTTCGACCATCGTGTGAAACACGCTGTTGCCGTCCAGTAAATAGATGACCGGATATCCAGACGGCGGGGCCGGTCCCATCGGCTGTGCCGCAATGATTCGGTAGCGGCGCTGCCCTGCCCTCGAGCGCATCACCCAATGCTCCGCATGGGGCAGCTCCACGCTGCGCCGCATCATATCAACGTAAGGCGTATGATTGCTCATGCAGTGCCTCCTATTGACCCGCGATGGAGCGAACGACATCATCCACGATTTTCTCGTAGGCAATAAGGCCGCTTCCCAGCCAGTATTCGTTATTCGCTTCATAGACATGCCCGTTCTTAACGGCCGGCATGCCCTTCCAAATCGGGCTTTCCGTGATTTCCTTCAAACGCTCGGTTCCCTGATCGTAGGCGTTAATGACAAAAATATAATCTGCATCCAGCTGCGGCAGTATCTCCAACGAGATGTTAGCTGCATTCTCGTTCTCGACCAGCTTGGACTTGCCCAGTCCCAGGTCTTGATGGAGCACAAAGCCGCAGAGATAATTTCCGCCCATCAAACTGACGCCTCTAGGTGCAAAACGAATGATGGCAACGTTCTTGTCCCCCACCACGGAACTCAGCTTAGCCTTCGCTTCGCTTGCTTTTTGCTCGTAATCCTTCAGAGCGGTCTCGGCCTCCGTTGCTTTCCCAAGCAGATCCCCCAAGGTGGTCAGCGATTTCTCAACATTACCGGAAGCATTTTTGAACACGTATGTTGGCGCGATTTTGGCGTATTTTTCATATGTACCGTCCGCGGCATAGGTTTCGGTATGGAGCACGATGAGATCTGGTTCATAGGACATCAGGGCTTCTGGTGAAGGTAAGCCTCCTGAAAAATCAATCAAGGGGACGCCGTCCAGCTCCTGCTGCAAATAGGTGTGTCCCATCTTGCCGTTGGCCCATTGTGCAACAGGCTTCACGCCGAGCTTCAGCAAAGAATCCTCCATGTTCGGTGCGAACACGTTTTTCACGTCAGCCGGAATCTTCACTTCATGCCCAAGCTCATCCGTTACCGTTCGCTCCTCCTTCGTTGATGTCCCTTCACTGTTCGTTCCTATTTCCTCCGTCGATTCTTGACCGTCCTCAACGGTGCCGGTCGTCTCGACTGCTACGTTCTTCGCTGCCTGCTGATCGCCGCCCGCTGCTTCGGAATCCACCTTGTCCCCACAGCCTGACAACAAGCCTATGACGATAACACAGCACGCCAGTGCTGATATTTTGATCCTCCAACTTCTCTTTCCACGGTTAAAACGTTCTGCCACAATATATCTCCTCCTGTGATAATGATTCTCAATTAAGTCGAGTATATATTACGTAACAAACGATTCACCATGGCTTTTATCCAGAACTCCGTTTGGACTATCTCCTGTAAACAGCAGCAATGCCTCGTCCAGCATTCTCGTCACGGCAAGAGCGGAATATTCGAACCACGGATCGGACGAGATCATGTAGACGCTGCTTCGAACGACAGCTCGGAGTGTCTGCCATTTCGCAGAATGCAAAAGCGCAAGCCAATAGCGGCGTGATGTGGCTTCAGGGCATACCGCGATCAGGATCCGGTCCGGATTAATCCGTTGCAAATCATCCAGCGTGATCTGTTGATTACGCATGGTATCCAGACCGCAAGCTTCCTTGAGCTGTAAATCCTGGTATAGCACTTCCTTAAGTCCCCGGTTACCGTATGCATAGAGGCTATGTCCATATATTCGCAGCGCAACGATACTCTCGCTTCCCATTACTTGCTGCATTCGTGAGCGTGCGTACTGCACTCGACGTTCATACTGTTCTATCCATAATTGTGCCTGCTCTTCTTTATTCAAAAACGTTGCGATACTCTCCAACTGCTTCCTCCACCCTGCATGGGACGGAACAATCAAGGTAGGGGCAATATGCTCCAGCTTGGTGACTTCCTCTGGACCGAGATGGTCCATGCCGATAATAACGTCAGGTTTTGCGCGGAACAGCTGCTCGATATTCTCCTCGAAACGGCTGTCCGGATAAGGGGACGTCAGCTTTAAGCGCGACTTGATCTCCGAGTGATAGGCATTGTAGTAATACGGAGTCCACTTCGCGTCAAGAGGCGCAGCGGCAGGGACGACATTCAACGCTACCAGCTGCCCGATGATAGAGGAAGAGCAGGCCGCAATGAGCTGCCTTGAATTTCGGGCATATTCGGACGGCGACATGCCCACCTTCTTTTTAAAAATACGGCTGAAATAGAACTCATCCTTGTAACCGACTCGCTGTGCAATGTCTCGAAGCCGATCGTCCGATTCGGCCAAATAACGCTTCGCATGATTCATACGAACGTGGGTTAGGTAGTCGATCGTGGTTTGGCCGAATGTCTTTTTAAATAAATCCACAAAATACTTAGGACAAATATTAGCCATCCTGGCCAATTGGCCAATAGATAACGCCTCTTCATAGTGGCAATCGATAAACTCTTTAATCTCAACCAGACTGGTTCTCCCGCTACGATCCGAATCCGATAGGCTATCTATTTTCAGCTCTTCTTCCGTACGCATGAGTTGCCTCCTTTTTCCGATAAAACGAGATGCAGGCTATGCAGGCATGTTTATCAGCCTCAATAATTGATAATGATTATCATTTTCATTGATAAAAATAGCATGCCATTAGCAACGTGTCAATCCAAATTTGGAAGGAAATGCTTGTCCCTATACTCTGAATGAAACCTGTTAACAGGTTTCAAACTACGCAAAAAACCCGCCATTAGGCACTTTCCCAAGTGTCCTGTGGCGGGTTCTCTTTTATAAAATAGTCGATTTACGACAAACAGTATTTCACCAATGCCTCGTGTACGCCGTCCTCATTATTCGAAGTTGTCACCGCATTGGCAGCAGCCTTGACCTCGACCGGAGAGTTATCCATCGCAATCCCCATCCCTGCATAGGTCAGCATCGTAATATCGTTGAAGTAATTGCCGATGGCCAGCACCTCGTCCGGCTCATAACCTCTTCTTGCTGCCAGCTGCTGAAGCGCGCTTCCCTTGGATGCTTCACTATGCATAAGATCGATGAAGTACTCTCCGCTTCGCAGCATGTTAAAAGGAAGGGTCCACTGGCTCCAATCTGCGTAAACGCGGTCGATATCGGCGGATTCGCCAAAGGTTGTGAATTTGACGACCGGGTCTGACAGCTCCTCCCATGACGGCAGGTTGCTTGGCAGCATTAAATAGTTCTCGTACATCGAACGAACCGGACCGGCAAGCTCCTCCACCTGGTCCACATACATCTCAAAGGCGGTATTCACGTCAAAATGCACCCCGTGCTTACGGCAGTATTTCATGAAAGGCTCAAGCTGAAGCGGGTCCATGCCGAACTGATGCACAATTTTTTGGGTCTCCACTTCTACCGTTGCCGCACCATTATGACTGATGACATAACCGCCAAGACCCATGCTTTTCATAAAAGGAATCGAATTCAGCGGTCCTCTGCCTGTGCACAGTACAATTTCCACCCCTTGTTTTGCGGCTTCCATTACGGTGTTCCTCGTTTTCTCCGTAATTTCATGATCATCATTCAACAGCGTTCCATCAACATCAAGTGCTACCAATTTGTATGCCATTCTCCATCCATCCTTTAGTCTCTATTTCTCTATCGTGATTATGCCCTTCCGATCAAAGACAATTCTTGCTCGGTCAGCTCCCGGTACGCCCCGATCTCGAGCTTTTCATCCAATCGAAGTTCGCCCATGCTGACTCTTTTGAGATAAACGACTTTTTTGCCTACCGCCTCAAACATCCGCTTGACCTGATGAAATTTACCTTCATGGATCGTCAGCGAGATGCGGGACATCTGGGCCCCGTCGCCTCGTTCCTCATGGGAATGGATTACCAGCTCTCCGGGCAACGTTACGTATCCGTCATCTAAGGTAATTCCCGCAGCAAACAACCGCACATCCTCATCGTCCACCCTGCCCTCTACTATCGCTTCATAGGTTTTCGGAATATGCTTCCGGGGCGACAGCAGCTCATGGGCCAATTTACCGTCATTTGTAAGCAGCAGCAGTCCTTCCGTGTCCTTATCTAATCGGCCCACCGGAAACGGCTCGAAGATCAGGTATTCCTCATCCAGGAGATCCAGCACCGTACGGTCACGAAGATCCTCGGTCGCCGAAATGACGCCCGGAGGTTTGTGCAGCATGAGATACACAAATTCCCGGTATTGAACGGTCTCTCCCTCAAACTCAATGATATCCGTATAAGGATCAACATGTTTGCCAGAGTCCTTCATCACCGTTCCGTTGACCACGATGCTCCCTTGTTTGGCTTTTTTCTTCAATTCGGCCCGCGAGCCGAATCCCAGATTGGATAACACCTTGTCCAATCTTTGCGTTGTTCTGCCTTTAGCACTCATATCGATGTCCACCTCCACCCTGCCGGATACTCATTCTTCAATATTCCTGCCTGCCATTTGCCCCAACCGGCTGAGTATCCGTCTATACACACTAACACATAACCCTTCGCTTCAGCACCCGATCGACAGATCACGCGCTCTTCCGGAATCGATAAGGTTTCCCCTTTCAAATACCGGACCGCTTCCCCGTCCTCGGAGGACAGGCTGACATAGCGAACAGCCTCATCCGCTCGAAGTGCTGTAGCCAAGGGATGTCCAGGTACAAACCGTTCATTCTTCAACTGTCCCATATACCATCCGGGACGAATCACTTTGAGCTGCTTCAGCCGCTCTTCTGGCAGGGGCGATACATACACATGATTCCCGTAGATTACGAGATATCCCGTCAGCTCCATATCCAGCTGCTCGCGAATAAAGGCTTGTAAAAGATGAATCGAACCCGATTGAGAATCCGTAACGCTCCGGCGGGATGCCTGCTGGCGCGTTGCACCTTTACCGTATTTCCCTGGTTTACCTGATCTCTCCTCCCGAAGAGCAGTTTTACCTTTACGTTCACGGGATTGCTCTGTCCGGGAGGATATAGCAAGCGACTCGTTGACCAAGCCGCCAGGCTTGAATAATGGAGCTTGTTCCCGTTCAGCCTCACGCATGTTCAGCTCGCCCTCCCGCTGAAGCACGGCCATGAAATGTCCTTCGCCTCTGACCTTATGCGGCCACAGTCTGGCGGTCCCGGAAAGCTGCTTCAGTACATCGTCCTTCACCTTTTCCTGTCCCGACATCCAGGCCGTTTCACCCGGAGAATAAAATTCCGAATGATCCACCGGGACCACGCAAAAATCCGAATGCTCATTCAGAAACTCCGCAATCATCCCTTCGTTCTCCTCTGGAGAGAAGGTACAGGTAGAATACACCAGCCGACCTCCCGGACGGAGCATGGCTGCTGCCGATTTCAAAATATCCCGCTGCATCTCCGCAAACTTCAGCGGAGACGACGCTTCCCAGTACTTCAGCATGGATTCGTCTTTGCGGAACATCCCTTCGCCGGAGCAGGGGGCATCGATCAATATTTTGGAGAAAAATCCGGGGAAAGCACCCGCGATCCGCTCCGGATCCTCATTCAGCACCACGGCGTTCCGCACGCCGTACATCTCCAAGTTTTTCGCAAGCGCTTTGGTGCGGTCCGGATGAATATCATTGCTAACCAACACCCCCTGCCCACTCAGCTTTGCTGCAATCTGCGTAGATTTGCCGCCGGGAGCCGCGCACAGGTCCAGTACCAGATCCCCCGGCGTTACGCCGAGCAGTTCAACCGGAGCCATCGCGCTTGGTTCCTGAATATAATATAACCCCCCATGATAGTAAGGATGCCGTCCCGGACGCTCTCCAGCCTGAGTATAATAACCGGTGGAACACCAGGGGATGGGTACAAGGTCAAAAGGGGACAACTTCATGAATTCCTCTCTGCTGATCTTCAGCGTATTCACCCGAATGCCGGCATTCGGGGCTTGTTCATAAGACTTCATAAAATTGTCATAGTTTTCGCCAAGCAGCGATTTCATCTTCGCCAGAAACGGCGAGGGCAGTTGTAATGCCATACATGGTACCTACCTGTTCTGTATCGTATCGTTTGAAAGTATATTTTCACCGTGCTGAAGCAAACATTCGCATGTTCCGCTCCGACTTTTAATATTGTATAATAAACTACATTAAAAAGGACAAGTCCTTATTTATTATTAATCATTAGGGGGTGGATCCATGAACCGCAAAAAAAAGAATAAATACACCGCATTATACGCCTTCGGCGGAGTCTTCGTCTTATTGATTGCTGCACTCATTTTCTTGAACGGTCAAGGAGAAGCAAGCGAATTGTACGGGGGCAAGAAGGTCTCCAGCCTGAACCCGGCTACGCAAGAACTCCTTAATGATCCGAACTACCAGCAAATCATTTTGCCGGATCAGCTGAAGAGCAAGGTTGACAACAAAGAGAACTTCTTCGTGTACTTCTTTGCATCCGACTGTCCGCACTGCCGTGCGACGACCCCGGAACTGATGCCTTTGGCGGACGATGCTGGAATTACCATGCACCAGTACAACCTTCGCGAGTATCAGGAAGGCTGGAGAGAGTACAACATTGAGTTCACCCCGACGCTGGTCTACTTCGAGAACGGCGTAGAGAAAGAACGCATGGTCGGCGGATTGAAACCAGAAGGTTCCAGTGAAGGTTATTCCATCGATGACTTCAAGCAAATCCTGGATAAATATAAAGGGAGCGTGACGAAATGAACCGCACTCGCGCCATCCTCTTTACCTTCGTCATTTCGGGCATGCTGCTGACCGCATGCGGCGGTAAAGAATCCGCTGCTGGGCATCAGCACGGCGCCGATTCTGAACGATATGAGACAACAGCCAGCATGACGGTTATGCCGAAGTTCTTGTCGAGCTATACCGACAACACGCAAGCAACCTATGCCACGGTCGGAGAATTAGAAGACATCATGAAGGAAATCAAATGTTATTGCGGCTGCATGGACGAGGAGAATGGCTATCACGATTCCCTTCATCGCTGCTTCATTGCCGAGAACAAGGACGGCGAAGTCAAATGGACGGACCATGGCGCTCAATGCGGCATCTGCCTGACCGAGCTGCAGGATGCCAAACGGCTTCATGACGAAGGAAAATCCGTCGAGGAAATCAAACAGTTCATCGATGATAAATACAAAGGTACCGAATCTTAATCCTAAATGGTCATATAAAAAAGAGCTGCCCAAAAGTAGATCCCTCTACAGACGGGCAGCTCTTTTTTCACTTGTTCCTAAAGTTACTTGGAATGTGCCCGCTCCGGCTTTCGCCGCTGCGGAATGTTCGGCATGATGCGCTCCGATGCCAACCGAACTGCCTGCTTAAGCTCAGCATCCCCAATTTCGATCGTCAAATCCCTATAGGGAAATGGACGAACGTCATACGACGCCAGCTGCTTGGCATAGTCACGTACTTCGCTTACCAGCTTCCCCATCGAGATCCCCAGTTCATCCCCGGGATAACCCCCGAGTCGGGATACAGCGCTTGTGAACATTTTAAATGCTCCTCTTACGTTGTTGTTCCGGAAATGAAAAAGCCCGACAGCCACTTGCAGAAGTCCCTTATACCTTGGATCACGATCCCGCGCGAGCCACAGTTCTTCTAACACTTCATGACATTCGAAGTAGTCCCGATCACGGTTAAAGTAAACGAGGTAAGCGACATACAGCGGTTCATAGCTCATGCTCGTTTACTTTCTTCTTGGCTTCGGCCAGCAGCTCCTTCACCTCATCCAGAAGCACCTTCATCGCATCCATGTCATGATCCTGAAATATCGCGTTAAACCGGCTCTGAAAAGCAATTGCCTCATTGACCAGATGGAAGAAATACAGCTTGTGAATCGCGTTCAGCACCTGTGTCGTAATATTGGAATCGTCCTCGAACTGCCGCTGCGCCTCCAATATATCCTCCCGGATGCTCGACATTTCCGTATCCAGCGTATTCGCCGCTTCTCCGGCCTTCTTCAGCCGTGCCCGAATGTCATCCGGGAGGCTTTCCCGGTACTTGTAGCTAAGGGAATGCTCAATCGTAGCCCAGAAATTCATGGCCAGCGTGCGGATCTGAATTTCGGCAAGCACCTTCTTTTGCCCCAAAGCCGTTTGCACCGGATATTCGATAATCATATGAAAGCTCCGATAGCCGCTCTCTTTGAAATTGGTAATGTAGTCCTTCTCGTATAATACAGTCAGGTCTTTCCGTGCCCGGATATATTCGGCTACCCGCCGGATATCCTCCACGAACTGACACATAATCCGAATGCCTGCGATATCCTCAATCCCGGTTTCCAACTCGTCCATCGGCACATCGAGGCGTTTCGCCTTGTCCAGTATGCTCGAGATCCGTTTGACCCGACCCGTTACGAATTCGATAGGTGCGTATTCCTCCCGTTTTTTCAGTTCGGAACGCATCGTCTTGAATTTAACCTTCAATTCCTCAACGGTCTGCTCATACGGAAGCAAAAATGTCCCCCAGTCTCTAACGTCCATCGCCTTGCCTCCTGTCTTTACCCTTTACCGATGATTAGCCCCGACGGCTTCGGAAATATGGCTGAAGCCATCCCGTGCAAGCAGCTCCCGGAGACCGGAATGAAGCTTGCGGTTCACCTCAGGCCCTTCATAGATAAGTGCTGTATAAATTTCCACCAGGCTTGCGCCCGCGCGTATTTTGTCATAAGCATCACTTGCCGTAAAAATTCCGCCAGACCCGATAATCGGAAGCGCACCGCCGGTCTGCTTGTAAATCCGGGATACAATCTCCGTCGATCGGTTACGCAGCGGTTTCCCGCTAAGGCCGCCGGTTTCTTTGGCGTTACCGTGCGTCAGGCCATCCCGGGAAAGCGTCGTATTCGTAGCGATAATGCCGGAAACGCCGCTTGCACTAATCGTATCCACCATGAATTCCAGTTCCTCATCACTCACATCCGGCGCAATCTTCACCAGGACGGCCTTCTCGCCTCCATGGATCTTGGCTTGGCGGGACATTTCGTTCTTCACGGCTTCCAGCAAGGATGACAATTCGCTCCCATGCTGAAGGCTGCGCAAGTCCGGCGTGTTCGGGGAACTGATGTTGACAACAAAAAAGTCGCCATACGGAAATAAAGCTTGAATGCAAGCTTCGTAATCACCGTTGGCTTTCTCGTTCGGAGTCGCCTTGTTCTTTCCGATGTTGACGGCAACCGGAATACGGCGTTCCTTGAGTGCGGACAGCCTTTTTGCCATCGCCTCGGCCCCTTCGTTGTTGAAACCCATCCGGTTGATGAGTGCCTCATCCGGAGGAAGCCGGAACAATCGCGGCTGTTCGTTGCCCGGTTGTCCCTTCGGGGTCACCGTTCCTACTTCCATAAATCCGAAGCCTATGGAGGAGAAACCTTTGACGGCCTGGGCATTTTTATCTAACCCGGCGGCAAGTCCGACCGGTGTCGGGAAATGAAGCCCGAACAGGTCCACCGCCAAATCCGGTGTTTCGCTAACACCGTACATCCCTCGCATGACAGCGTCTGCGCCGACCACGCCGGAGGCACGTCCAAGGCCGCCAACCACAAGGTGGTGAGCTTTCTCGGGATCGAGTTTAAAAAATATAGGTTTGCCTATGTTGCGGTACAGCACATCCACTCTTCCTCTCATCCAGTTATTTCTCTATCCTTCAGTTTATCCGTTTCTGCCTCAAAAAGAAAGTTCTTCAGCATAAACCGGGCGATCGTCCTGACGAGAAAGCGATGTGGCAATTTCGGGACAAACCCCTTACAATAAAGGAGGATTGTACAAATCATTTTCATGATCATGAGAGAAAGAGGGGAAAGACATGTCAGCCAAACGTAAGCCTCCGACCTTGCAGCAGAAAAAAGAAGAGGTTAATAAGAAGGCCATACTATGGATCAGCTCCGGCATCGCTCTTCTTATTATCCTGATTATCGTTCTGATTGTGATCGCCCAGCCTTAATCCAGCCAGTGATACACCTTGTTGGGGTTGGTCTGCCCCTGGGCAAGCTTGAGCTTAAAACGCTCTTTCGGCGTCCACAGGTCCTCGGGCAGAACCCCTTCCCGAATTGTCACGACGGTTCCCATCGGAACCAGATCAAACAGCTCCTCCACATCCTCTTTAAGCATACGAATGCAGCCCTCAGATTCATTTGCTCCGATACTGTCCACGTCTAGTGTACCGTGTATCGCGTATTGCGTATCGGACAGCTGCATTCCCCGCGTCCCATAGGGGCCCTTCGTGGTCCCGTTCGGATTAACAACCTTGTCATTAATATGAAAATCACCCAGCGGCGTTTTCGCTCCTCCAAGCCCGACCGCATAATTGCGCAGCATGACGGTGCCGCTGACAACGGCAAGCCGATGATGTTTCCGGTCAATGATGACCTGAAGCGGCTGCTTAAAAAAAGGATCCCCGTTCGGCGAAGTCCCCCAATATCCAATCTCCTCCGGGTTGTTCCCAGGCTGCTGCCCCGGCTGGTCCTTAGGGCCGCCAGTTCCTTGGGACTTATGCTTCATCAATGCTCCGAACATCTCCTCCATTGCTTTCGAACGGCCGGACAGCCAATTATTCGGATACGGCTGCGTCAGTTCGTTCAAGCCTTTAGGCAGACGTCCATGTCGAGCCTTATACTGGTTGACCGCTTCCTGCAGCACGGCCGTCTCAACTTGCAGATCCGCCCATTGCCCCGCGCTCCGCTTAAGCTGCGAACTATCCGCAGGCTCGCAATCACACTCCAATGCCGCTCCTTCATATGGCTGGATCGCAATGGCGCCTTTAGCATCCCGATGCAATCCGTATAAACGTTCCATGTCCTTGCTCCATAACTGCCACTTGCCCGATTGCTTCATCCCCAGCGCAACCGACCAATTCGGCAATGCCTGCGGATGCCGAAGCAATGAGGACAGGGCTCCGGCCGAATCCTTTCCCTGACCGGAAGCAACGGCGGTATACAGCGGTTCTTTACGCGAATCCCGCTTCTCTTTGTTAACGGCCGAGGCGGATACCGGCTCATTCGGCGGAAACACATCTGATGCAAAATCCCCCGGAACGGAGCCCGGTGCCTGGGCTGGAGGAAGGAATACCAGCAGCAATAACACCAGCGCAGCAAGCAAACGCCGGGTTCTTTTTCGCCTGCGGTCCTTGTCCCTCTCCATCTCCAATAAACGCTGTTCGTAATTTTTCCATATATCGGACGGGACCTGACTAAGCTCAAAGGCTTCATAGACCCCTTCTGCCTTGTTGTAGCAGTAATTTGCCTTGCCCTGTTCGCCGGCCTGCTCATATTCCTTCCCCAGCAGGTACCAGGCCATTTTATTATCAGGATGCGTCTCCACATACCTTTTGAGGTACAGCGAATTGTTCATTCGGGAGCCTCCTTTTATGACATTTTTGCCTCTATTATCCTGTATATCGGAATAAACGCTCCAATTATGTATGAATCGTCGGATACGAAAAAACGCCCCCTGCCTTTGTCGGGCAGAGGGCGTCGGTATAAGTTCAAGATGGAATATCAGGGCTTAAAGCGGTATTGGTTATTCTGCGTTAAACGGCTCGTCAGCAATCCGAATTGAATCTGTTGGGCAGCCATCGCAGGCATCCAGCATATCATCATGCATATCTTCCGGAATTTCAGTTACCCCGCGGTTGTTGTCTCCGTCAAAAATAACTTCTGCCAAGCCTTCGTCGTCGTAATCGTAAATATCGGGTGCCGTTGCTCCGCATGCGCCGCAAGCAATGCAGGTATCTTTATCTACCCAAGTAAACTTCGCCATAGTCTCTCTTCCTCCTGTATATCTATAAACATCTCTATAAACATAGTATAAGCTGACGGTCTCCCGCCACCATCTACATATATTAATACAATTTTTTTAGGAATACAAATATATTTCCTAACATTTTCCGACAATAATTTGTTATTTTCAAAGGAAATGAAGGAGCTTCAGCTATCAAAAAAAAGGCTAATCGCGGTCCGGGTCCTTCGCGGGCGGCTGAACGGCATTTTTATTATCGTTCCCCAGATCCCTTACAAAATCCATCTGTAAAGATGTACCTCTCCGCTTATGATTGCGGATTAAGGACGACGGGTCATCTCCCAGCATGCCGGCGGTCAGCACCGCACTCTCGCCGAATTTATTGCGCAGCTCGTCCATGACCCGGGTCAGCGATTCTTTCTTTGGCTGTTTCTCGTAATCGAACAAATCCAGCTGAATGGCGGATTCCTCCTTCGCGATAAGCTGCTGCAGCGTAACGCCAAGCAGACGAAGCGGCTTGTCCTGCTTCCAGTGCCGGTGATACAGCTCGCACGCTTCCCGGTAGATATCCTCGGTATTTTCCGTCGGAATGGCCAGATGCCTCGACCGGGTGATGGTCTTCATATCCGGTGTACGCAGCGTGATCTGTATGCCGCTGGTCATTAGACCCTGCCTGCGGAGCCGGCGCGCTACCTGATCGCTCAGATTCAGCAGCACCCTTCGCGCCTCCTCCGCCGAAGTAACATCCTGCGGGAGCGTGGTCGTGTGTCCGATCGATTTGCTCTGTTCCCGCTCCGCAACGACAGGAGCATGGTCGATGCCGCTGGCTGCCCTTTTCATCCATGACCCCATTACGCCAAAAGTCGAGGTCAGCAGGCCTTCATCGGCAGCGGCCAGCTGTCCGATCGTCTGAATGTTCAACTTACGCAGCTTGTCGGCTGTTTTACTCCCGATGCCAAACAGCTCTGCGCAGGGTCTGTTCCAGAGTACCTGCGGGACATCCCGTATCCGCAGCACGGATAGCCCGTTGGGCTTTTTCATGTCCGAGGCCATCTTGGCCAGCAATTTATTCGGAGCAATGCCGACGGAGCAAGGCAGCGACAACTCCTCGCGAATGCGCTCCTGGATCTCCCGGGCGATATCCAGGGGGGTACCGAACTGCTTTGATCCCGTTATATCCAGGTAACATTCGTCAATCGAAGTCGCCTCCAACAGCGGCGTATAGGCATATGCTATATTCATAAATGCATTGGAATACTTGCGGTACAGATGAAAATCCGGCTGGATGATCATCAGGTCAGGGTAGATCCGCAGCGCCTGTCTCACGTTCATTCCTGTGCGGATCCCGAGTGACCGTGCCGCATAGGAGCAGGTGACGATGACGCCTTTTCGCAGCTCGATGCTGCCCGCGACAGCCGTGGGCTTGCCCCGGTAAAGTTCCGGCTCCTCCGCTTCGTGTACAGAACAGTAAAAAGCATTCATATCCACATGAAGTATAACGCGGCCACTGGCCGGATAATAATGGTCGATATGTCCCACGCAGAATTCCTTCTTTCTTCGGCACGGTTCTACTTAAGTCTTATTGCTGCCCTCATCTTGAAGTTCATTTTGAATGATTCTCACGTTTTCCTTATGGCACTTCGCCGTGAATTCGGAGACAAATCCGTGCTCCTGCCGCAGCTGGTCAAGAGCCGTATCATCGCCATCCATAACAGCCTGACGCAGTCGTTCCAGATAGCTCCGGGCTGCCTCCACTCTTCGATTCATCTCAGATCGGCTTGTCGTATGCCGGCCATGCCCCGGGATGAGCAAAGCAATCGGATGCTCCTTCAGGATCCTTGCAGCTTGGCGAATCGTTCCTTCATAGTCCCTCGCACTTTGGAAGATAAATGGAAGCTCAAAATCGGATAAATAGTCACCGGCTGCAAATACGCCCACGGAATCAATCACAGTAAACAAGCCGTCGGCCGTATGTCCCGGTGCTCTATAGAACGTAAGCGTTGTGGAGCCCATTGCGAGCTGTTGTCCATCTTCCTCGATAACCATATCAAGTACCGGGAATTCTATGGGATAATCGCGAGTAATATAGTGGGAAGCATCAAAATCACGAATTGATTTCAGTTTATCCTCTTTTTCCGGGTCATCTCTGAGTCCGGCACTCCCAATCGTCTTTGCGTCCGGGAAAGCCTTATATCCGATAATGTGGTCGTAGTCCCCATGCGTGAAGATGAGATAACACTCCCTGTTTCCCCGAACCGCGTTAACATGTTCTCGAATCTCATCGATTTCGTGCGGCAACCAGGTCGGATCGATGATAATGATACTCTCATCCAGCTGGATTACCGTTGATGTGGTCTGAAATAACGCACTTTGAAAAATCGTCACCTGATCATTAGAATATTGAATCATGTCATAAACTCCGTTCCATTATATCTTCTTTAGTCAATGAAGTGTCTTCATGTCATTATCCATGAGGAATCATGAAGGCTTCACCAACGCCTCCAGCATATCGTTACCCTTAACACGGGTCAAGAATAAGCCTCTATAGGTAAGGTTTGTTTTTTACTCTGTTACTTTCCCGCAAAGAAATGTTATAATACAAAATTATAAACAATACGGTCCAATCCCGGACACCCAAAGGAGGACATCATGTCTAAGTCCATTTCCATCTTTGATACGACACTTCGCGACGGAACCCAAGGCGAAGGAATCAGCTTGTCGGCGGACGACAAGGTCAAAATCGCCAAGAAACTCGATGCTCTTGGTGTTCATTATATTGAAGGCGGTATCCCGGGAAGCAACAGCAAGGACATCGAATTTTTCAAAAGAGTCCAGGATCTCGGCTTAACCTCAAAAGTAACCGCGTTTGGCAGCACTCGCCGCAAAGGCTCCATCGCCGACCAGGATGCCAATCTGCTTCGGATTTTGGAATCCGGCGTTTCTGCGGCCACTTTGGTCGGGAAGTCATGGGATTTCCACGTCCATACCGCGCTTCAGACGACACTTGAAGAGAATCTGGCGATGATCTATGATTCCATCGCTTTCCTGAAGCAAAAAGGCCTCGAAGTGATTTTTGATGCCGAGCACTTTTTTGACGGCTATAAGAATAATCCCGAATATGCTGTTGCCGTATTGTCCAAAGCACGAGAGGCAGGCGCTGATTGGCTTGTCATGTGCGATACGAACGGCGGCAGTCTCCCGCACGAGATCTCGAACATTGTTACATCTTTAGCGGGTCCATTGCCCGGCGCTCCACTCGGCATTCACACCCACAACGATTGCGAGCTTGCCGTTGCCAACACCCTAAGTGCCGTACAGGCTGGTGTCCAGCATGTGCAGGGAACGATGAACGGTTATGGGGAACGTTGCGGGAATGCCAACCTGTGCTCCATCATCCCGAATCTGCAGTTGAAGCTGGGTTATGAGTGCATCGGAGACGATAACCTACGCACGCTGACAAATACCGCACGGTATATCAGTGAAATCGCCAACGTCAATATGCCGGTCAACCAGCCGTATGTGGGTAACGCTGCCTTTGCCCATAAGGGAGGCATCCATGTTTCGGCAATCCTGCGCGATTCCAGAACGTACGAGCATATCGAACCGGAGAAAGTCGGAAACAAGCAGCGCGTGCTTGTTTCCGAGCTTGCAGGACAGAGCAACATCGTATCGAAGGCGCAAGACATGGGTCTTGACTTTGATCCGGCTAGTGAACAATCCAAGCATATTATCGGAAAAATCAAGGATCTTGAGCATGAAGGATATCAATTCGAAGGCGCGGACGCCTCCCTGGAGCTGCTTCTTCGGGAAGCGAACGGAGAGCTTAAGGAGCTGTTTACCTTCGAATCCTTCAAAATGCTGGTAGAGAAATCAGCTGGGCAACCGGTTGTCTCCGAAGCCTTCGTTAAAGTCAACGTTGCCGGTGAGAGCATCTACACTGCGGCAGAAGGCAACGGTCCGGTCAATGCGCTTGACAACGCGCTGCGTAAAGCGCTGGTCCAATACTTCCCGACACTCAAGGAAATGCATCTCGCTGACTATAAGGTACGGGTGCTCGATGACAAGGATGCGACGGCAGCCAAAGTACGGGTGCTGATCGAGTCCAAGAACTTTGAGAATTCCTGGAACACCGTCGGGGTCTCCAGCAACGTCATTGAGGCGAGCTGGGAAGCCCTGGTGGACAGTATGCGCTATGCGCTGCTCGGCCAAATCTCACCGGAACAGGTGCATGAGTCCGCGACTAGACAAGGGTTGGTTAATCACTAAGACTGTATCCAAATATAAAAAGCGCGTATCCGCCATGTCATGAACATGGTGGCCGCGCTTTTTTGGTGTTTCCGCCGCCTTTCGCTTCACAGCTAATTCAACAGCTTGGTTACCTTCTTGCGAAGATCCTTGGGATCCGGAGCGCCCAGAATGATTTCCTGGATCACGCCGTTTCGATCAATCAGCACATTCGTTGGGAAGACCTGGCCTTTATACAACTCCTCAAACACTTCTCCTTTGGGATCGAGAAGGATCGGATACCGAAGTTCAAAATCCTTAACGAATTGACGAGCTTTCTTCTCATTGTCATACTTGGACACGTTCACGCCGTAAATTTCCAGCTCATCTGCATATTCCGCCGCCAACTTGTCGAGTTCCGGGGCTTCTTGCTTGCACGGTTCACACCATGATGCCCAAAAATTGACGACCATTGCTTTATCGCGCGCTCCGCCGCCTGCATAGATCTTGTCGTCCATCCCCTTCAAGGTGAAGGTGGGGGCAAGCAGTCCAGCCTTGGCGCCTGTCTCCGTCGGGAGCGGCTTCTCCTGCGTGAAGACGGCTTGGATATTGTCGCCGGCTTGATTATAGATTACAGCGCCTACCGCAACAACAAGCAGGACGAGAATGATGATATTTCGTCTCATAGGTATAGGTTCCTTTGCTAAACTTAGTTATAGAGGTTGTTCAAAAAGTCCGCTTTTGATAAGAAAACCTCTATCGAGGCCACTTCAAGGATGAGCGACCGCGATGGATAGGTAGGTTTTCTTGCGATATAGAATTTCATCAGTTCCACTGATAATTCATAAATTCTATATCTAACACGAAGCGAATCAGGAAGCAGCTCGGCATCGAATCTTGAATTCAGCCGGGCCTTCCGGTGCTCACGTACCCAAAACGTACGCTCTGCTCCTCACTCCCTAGCTTCATCCAACTGAAGCGTTTTGAAAAAACGCACATCGGAAGCATAAGCTTCGGTGCTGAAAATCGACCTTTTTGAACATGCACTTATAGTCCCTATTGTACCCTGAAACCCTGATCTTTCAAACACGCGATCAACTTCAATTATAGCCCGGGAGGGAAAAAGATGAACCCGTCTGACATGGCCCTGGAGCAGCTTCTGCTGCACGCGGCAGTACAACAGCATATATCGGACTATACGTACGATTGTCTGCCAGAGGAAGCCTGTGGCGTCCTTATCGGGCACTCTAGCGCAATAAGCCGATCGGTAACTGTTACGCAATTTATCCCCGTAAAAAATACTGCGGAGTTTCCGCTGCATTCTTTTCATCTGGACCCTGTTCAATGGACCCGCTTGGTGTTAACTGAAAAAGGAATCATCGGTTTGTTTCACAGTCACCCGCACACATCCCCTGAGCCGTCCGGCGAGGATCTGCTGCAGCTCCCATCCTTCGGCGGATTGCTTCAGGTATATGCCATCGGATCTCCTGCAGCTCCAAACGCTCCCGGCTTGAAACCATTACAGCTTCATGCCTTCAAAATTATGCGGGAAAAAGAAACCGCCGAATTAGACAGCGATCTACCGTCAAATTCCTGGGTTCGTCCGGCAGCGGAGTTCTATTCCCTCACCCCGATTCCTTGCCAGATCAAATAGGGTAATAAGCTATTGCTGCATCCATCATGTTTGAGGTTATGCCTCGCTTAGATAGACATACAAATCTCCCAGCGTGGTTGCATGGCCGCGCGCTTGAATTTCTTTCATATAATCCGCCCACAACCGGGCAGTCATTCGCGCGTCGGACAGAGCATGATGCCGGCCCTCCACCGGGATGCCGCTGCTCCGCAGCAGCTCATCCAGACTGTAGTCCTTCTGCTCAGGATATAATCTCTGTGCGAGCATCATCGTATCGAGGAGCCGATGGGTTAATCGGACCTTCGATGTCTTCCACAAGGCTGCGTTCAGGAATCCACGGTCATGCGCAGCGGCATGGGCAACAAGTACCCTGCCTCCGATAAATGCCATGAAATCATGCAGCCCCTCCATCAAAGGCGGGGCTGCATCAACCATATGCTGCGTAATTCCCGTCAGCTCAGCAATGAATGGAGGAACAGGAGCACCGCTGTTAACGATCATATGAAAGGTTTCGTTCTCGATCACTTGCTCGCCGATGACCTTGATTGCACCGAATGACAAAATTTCATCACCGTGCTGGTGATTGAACCCCGTCGACTCCAGATCAAATACGACAACCTCCAGCTCGTCCAGCGGAGTACCCAGAACCTCCGGCCTCCGGTTATCCTTCATCTGGGATCGGATGAAGGCCAACTGCTGCGCTGTCTGCGCGCCGCGCATGGAGGCGATGGCGGAATTAAAGTCACCCAAGCGGAGTGATCTCCAGAACCCACCGTTCGATTGTCCCGGTTCAGTCATGGGTTCCTCCTCTCCGCAAAACGGTGCTCTCGCTGCAATGACCGGTGTATCCGTCTGACCACACCAAGCGTATCGCGAAGCTCGTACTGCATGGTTTTGTTCTTGAGCTGCTCCTGCGGGATATACCCGCTGCTGATGATCAGCCCGTTCTCCAGCCTATGGGGCGTGTTATTTCTCAGCCGAAGCGCCGTCAAGAAAGCACGCTGCACGCTTTCCAGCAGGAGGTTGCCGCCCTCAAGCAGCATCACCTTCTCCATGCGCTTTTGCGTTGAGGTTTCGATGATGCCTCTTTGCAGCGCCATCGTGCGAATGCTGTTCACAAGCGGAATATAGACGCCATACTTCACGTCAAATTCACCGGCATGCTCACCAAACCGCTCCGTCACAATTCGTCCCATGACATTTAGCGTTGCCTTATGCTTGACCGTGTTTCGCAGCACGGCATTGCCGATGCTCGGGTGCAGCTCGACAGAGCTTCGGAAATGGTCAACCCATTCCTCCGATAGTTTGCCATCTCCTGCTACATGACGGAGATCCGAGGCGATGATGAAATTGCGAATCGGCTCCCACTGCTGGTCTTCACACCACTCGCTAATCTGATTTTTCCAATCGCCAAGCTTTTTGCTCCATAATGGTTCCGAACACATTACCTTTCCCGAACATTTGGGATAGCCTGCATCCTCCAGCAGATTCGCCAGCCGAAGGCCAAATTCCCGAAAAAAAGGGAGCTGATCCTCCTCCAGCTCATCACCAATGATCAGTCCATTGTCCTGATCACTCCACAACGTAGCTTCCTGCCTTCCGCTGCTGCCAAAAGCAACAAACGCATAACGCGCAGGAGGCCGGCCCAAGCCAGCCTCCCACATGTCCTGCTCACAGATTGCCGCGGCACGCTGTCCAATCAGATCGTGCATCGTATTGACGGATGCGATCCACTCTCTCAGCTCCATGTCATGACGCATCTCGATCAGATGGTTCTGACAAGCGATCCGTTCATCTCGTAATTGCTGGGCTGTTACTGCTGTCTGAATTTCCGAGAATACTGGAAACAGATTGACGGATTTCAGAGGTTTCATGCCGCGGCCTCCTTATTGCATATTCATTAACCATTTCGAGTTTATTATTTATAATGCGGTGTCGCTTCCAGGTAACGCTTTGCCTCCGGAACGAAACTCAGGGGAGTTCCCTTCCGATTCCGCCAGAAGTTTCATTTGCTCCGGATATCCGTAAGTTCCGTGTTCACTGATATCAAGGCCCATCAATTCTTCTTCCTCCGTTACGCGAATACCCATCGTGACTTTCATGATATACAGAATGATGAAAGAGATCACGAGAACGAATGCAAACGTTCCGATCAGACCCAGAAGCTGAACGCCAAGCTGACCGAAGCCCCCGCCGTAGAACAAACCTTCTTTGCCTACGCCTGTAATTTCAACAAGTCTAGGTGCTGCGAACAAACCGGTGGATACGGCACCCCACATACCGGCAATACCATGTACGGAGAATGCATATACAGGATCATCAATGCCTTTGCGGTCAAACCACTGAGCCGTAAAGAAGGTAATCGTACCAGCTACTGCACCGATAACAACAGCCGCCCAAGGTTCCACGAATGCGCAAGCCCCTGTGATGGCAACAAATGCAGCGAGGATACCGTTTAGCATGCTGGGTATATCCGCTTTGCCCCGAACCGCCCAAGAGATCAGCAACGCTGCAAGCGCACCTGCCGCTGCTGCGATATTCGTATTTAAAGCCACAAACCCGAAGAAGCCGTCCGTGAGTGCGGAGATGGTGCTCCCCGGATTAAATCCGAACCAACCAATCCAGATGATGAACACGCCGAGTACCGATAATACCTGGTTGTGACCTGGGATGCTGTTAGGCTTCCCGTCCTTATTATATTTGCCAAGTCGGGGTTTCAGAAGAACGGTAGCCACCAGCGCCGCTGTAGCACCTGTCAAGTGAACGACCGTCGATCCGGCAAAGTCCTGCATACCCAGAGCCCCAAGCCATCCGCCGCCCCACACCCAGTGAGCAACAATCGGGTAAATCACGATGGTGAACAGCAATCCGAACACGATATAAACGCTAAGCTTCGCACGTTCGGCCATACCGCCGCAAGCGATAGCCAAGGAGACGGCTGCAAAGGATAAATGGAACAGAAACATAATGGTCGTTGGCACATCGTAAGCGGACAAGGAATCAAATGAGCCTGATGCATTGTCACCGCTTAAGAAAAAACCTTCAAATCCGAAAAAGCTGTTCCCGTTACCGAATGCCAGGCCAAATCCTAGCGCCCAGAAGGCCACGATCGAAATGCCGAAGGTCAGGAATGTTTTACCGGCAACGTGGCCTGCATTCTTCATACGAACCGATCCGGCTTCCAGCAGTGCGAACCCTGCTTGCATGAAGAATACGAGCAATGCTGCCAAGAATACGAACACGGAGTTCAAACCAGCCGTTAATTCAACATTTGTGGCTCCTCCATCAGCGGCGAACGCGCTCGCCGGGAATGCAAGCAATGCGATTGCTCCCGCCATTAAACCTAGCCATCTTTTGTTCATGTTTTACACTCCCCTTAATGTTAACTAATATAACATCAACTTGAATTCATATTGTCATTATAGGGGGGCGAATGAATATCTGCAACGATTTTTTTCATGATAAACACCATTTGTGTAATATAATCTAACATTAAGTGCATTCAGTGCAAATCGTCTAACATCATGTAGAGTTAAAAAAGACGACTAAACATCCATGTTTTTTTGTCACAACTATGACGTTTGACTGTATGGTTCATGATCATGTATCATATTTCTATTAAAATGAAAATATAAATGCATTCATTAATGTCCAATTCAATGAAAGCTTGTGAGGTGATGAATGATGGGGATCACGAGAGGAAACCTTTTCCGGATCGGTGAGCTGGCCAAGGTTGCTGGAATCAGCGAAAGAACCATTGACTATTATACGAAGCTGGGTTTAATCTCCCCTGAGAAACGGACGTTAAAAAATTACCGGTTGTACAGTTCTGAAACCTTAAGCACTCTCGAACGTATTAATCAGTTAAAGCAAGAGAAATATACTCTCGATGAGATTAAGGAGAGACTGGATCGCTGGAAGTCGGTACCCGATGATTCCGAAATGACGGAGAAGCTAACCAAGCTCGAAATACAGATGAGACAGCTGGAACGGGATGTGAAGGAACTCAACCCGCTTCTGCGTGAATTAAAACCAAGTCAAGCCCGGGAAGTACTTGCTAACATCCTTCCTAAAGGAGCTGCCTGTATCGAGTCGATTCAAATTTTGTTGAACCAGTTCACTTCGATGTAATGGTGAAGAACCAAACGACAACTTTGTATGGGGGTATGATATATGTATTCTGACTGGATGTTTATTCTCATTATTATCGCTTTTATATTCTCGCTCTGGGCTCAGTTCCGGGTCAAAGGCACATTTAATAAATGGGCCAAGGTTGAGAACAGCACAGGCATGACCGGATACGATGCTGCCCGGCACATGCTGGATGCGAGCGGTCTCCACGATGTTCCGATTGAACCGGTGCCAGGCACACTCTCCGATCACTATGATCCGACTAAGCGCGTTGTGCGTTTGTCCGAGCCCGTTTATTATGAACGTTCCATCTCGGCTGTCTCTGTTGCTTGTCACGAGGTCGGCCATGCGATCCAGCATGCGGAACACTATCCGATGCTTGTCGCCCGGCACAAGATGTTCCCGGTCGTAAATTTCGCATCGGGTATCGCTCCGTTTCTCTTGATTGCGGGATTCCTGTTCCAAGCCATGAATCTGGTCGGTCTCGGCATTCTCTTCTTCTCTTGCGCCGTTGCCTTCCAGCTTGTCACCCTGCCGGTCGAGTTTAACGCAAGTAACCGTGCCCGTCAGCTGATGGTTCAAGAAGGCTATATCGCCAATGACGAAGAGCGCGGAGTGGCTAAAGTATTGAACGCCGCAGCTCTGACCTATGTCGCTGCCGCCTTGATCTCTCTGCTTGAGCTGATCCGTTATATCATGATCTTTACAAGCAATCGGGAATAATTTAATAAAGCGTAACAACAAAGGGCTTTCCTCTCTACCATGGTTTGGCGGAGAAGGAAAGCCCTCTTTTTGTATTAGGTTATTCTCGATGAATGAAGCCAGGTTAGGGAGTTGTTGTGGAATCCGCTTTCCCTTCCTTTTTCGGTGACGGATCAATACCAAAATATTGAAGCAAAAACGCACGGAAGGCTTGCGCAACCGGTGGCAACTTCTCGTCCGCGCGGTGAATCAGACCGATGGAACGCGTTACCTTCGGCTCCGAGATCCGGACGCGTGCCGGCTGCAGCGGATTCGTCTGGAATAGCGCCATTTCAGGAAGCAAGCTGACCCCCATACCGGCTGCAACCAGCCCGCGGATCGTATCCGTTTCCTCGCCTTCAAAAGCAATTTTCGGCGTGAACCCGGCTTCCAGGCAGGCATGCCACACAATCGGACGCAAGGAGTAGCCTTTGCTGAACAGCACAAAGCGCTCCTCTTTCAACTGCTCCAGCTTGATGGACTGCTCCCCCGCAAGCGGGTGATTCGGCGGCAGGATCGCAAACAACTCCTCTGTCAAGACGATATCTCCGTCCACTTGATCATGACGATCCGGAAACGGCGACACAAATGCCAAATCCACTTCAGCCCCAACCACGTCCCGGATCAAAGTCGGGAACATCCCCTGCTTGAACCGGAACTTCACGTTCGGGTATTTCTTCCGGAATTCAGCCACAATGGACGGAATCAAATGGATGCCCAGGCTGTGCGGGAATCCGATGCGGATCTCCCCCTGCTCCGGGTCCAGAAATTCATGTATCTCGACGACCGCACGGTCCAAGTCCTTCATAATGCTCTCCACCCGTTTGCAAAAAAGCTGACCTACCGGGGTTAACTGCAGATTCCGGCCTTTTTGCATGAACAAATTAACACCAAGCTCTTCTTCCAACTGATGTATTTGACGGCTGACGGCTGACTGAGCCACATGAAGTTCTTCTGCCGCTTGGGTAACGTGTTCCTTTTGCGCAACCTTTACAAAGTATTGCAACTGTCGTAATTCCACGCCTTTTATCGCTCCATTCTTATTCCCTAGAAGACTTGAAGACTTTATCAAATCATCCAATTCTATTATAACAGACCCCTCTAAGGTCCGATTATGTTCGACGTTTAAATAATCGAATCATGAGACCGTAGAGGAAAAATCCGCCTACCAATCCGCCGACATGTGCTACAAGGCTGACCCCTGGGGTAAACGAGAACAGAATCCCCAAAATAAGCAGGGTGAACAGCGTCTTGCGGGACGACTCATCCATGACATGCCGCTGGAACAGGGCAATATACAGATAAGCGCCATATGCACCGTATATGGCTCCAGAAGCGCCGACAAGAAAGTGGTAACCCTCCATGCGCTCATAATATGCCAATCCGATGATATTGCCGAGCAGACCACTGAGCAAATACAGGATCGCAAATTTCCAACTCCCCATGATTCTCTCCAGCGGGGGAACAAACACCAGTAGTGCAAAGCTATTAAACAACAAATGATCAAATCCATTATGGAGAAACATCGCGGCAAAATATCGCCAAGCTTCATCAACAAACTGCGGCAAATCCGATAAAGCCCCGTATTTCATCAGGGTCAATGGATTTCTCGATCCGCCGTCAATCGACGTCAGGACGAACATCACCAGGTTGATCACGAGCAGCAGCGATGTAACGGGATAATAACGCAAATAACTTTTCCAATTTTCATAACGTACGAATATCATAGCATCCTCCTCATCCTAAATCAGGCCAGGGATGCCCCTTAGTGGACATTCCCTTTTTAAAAAGATTATAATGTACCATGAACCTGATCACCAAACTTTGATATCCAAGGAGGAGATTTCTCATGGCTCAAGAACGTTCAGGAGCTGCCACTTTCAAAGGCAATCCTATTACACTCATCGGACCACAGCTCAAGGCTGGTGATGCCGCGCCGGATTTTACAGTGAGCAAAAACCTGCTCGAAGACGCATCTCTTAAGGATTATGCTGGTAAAATCAAGCTAATCAGTGTCGTTCCTTCCCTCGACACCGGGGTATGCGACGCACAGACTCGCCGTTTCAATGAAGAAGCCGCCGGTCTAGGCGATGATGTGGTGATCCTTACGATCAGTGCCGACCTTCCGTTCGCCCAAGCTCGCTGGTGCGGAGCTGCAGGCGTTGACCGGGTCATTACGCTGTCCGACTATAAATCGCGTTCTTTCGGTGAAGCGTATGGCGTGCTCATCAAGGAATTCCAGCTCGACATGCGTTCGATCTTCGTCGTGGATACTAACGATACCATCACCTATGTAGAATACCTTGGTGAGATGACGGAGCACCCGGATTACGAAGCCGCGATCGATGCAGTAAAATCTTTGCGGTAACACGCCAAAGGCTACATACACTGCACACTTTTAAAAAGCGGGAGAGCAGCTCTCCCGCTTTTTCTTATTCTACTAAGCATCCACTTTATACTTGCTCAGTTTCTTATCCAGAACAGCGTACAGGTTCAAGATAACCCGATAGTTCGCTCCCAGATCCCCTAGAGAACCGCGGGACGCCGAATACATATCAACTGCGCTGCGAACCGGACTGATGCCAAGCACGGATACGGTAATGTCCAGTGTACGTCCAAACGAGGTTCTTTTCTCGAGCGTAATTTCTCCCACGGATTTAACCTCATGCAGAACTTTGTAACCCGGAATTTTTTTTAGTGTCGAGGAAACCTCTTCAAAACACTTTTCTTTTGAAAGATTGTAATAACGCGTCTTCAGCTTGGGATCTTTAGCACGGTCGCTTGTGCCGTCATAGCTGCGCACGATACCAATTAGAACTCGTTTTAATGACAAAGACCGTTCCTCCTTTATAAATGACCGTTCCATCCATACTCTAGTTTAACATTGTTTATGCTTTCAGCAAACCTTTATATATAGCAAAAAGGCACCTCTTTCACTTCAAATTCGAAATGAAAGAGGTGCCCATTCATTGGTTTAACGAAACCCGCCTATGCCGTCCGGTAAACATTGTCTTCGAACCTGCATTAGCAGGTGGGTGACCGCAGAACCGCTTATGAATTCCCCTTGTCATATAGACAGGGCATTTCAGCCACGATTACGTATAGATCTCCCTAGACATCGTCATTGGTTCAAAACAACGGAAAACCGAAACGAACATCGCAGGATGTAGTCTTATTATAGGGGGTTTTGCCGGAAAAGTAAACCTCGCATATTAAGGTTTCGATCCATTATCTCCCTTTTGGGCAGCATCCATGCTTTCCAGAAGAGCTTGTTCGGTTTCAGACTCCTCTTCCTCGGCTTTCTTCATCTTCTCCTGCTGTTCCTGCATTTTGGTAAAGGTAGCATAGAAGTTAAAGAACGCGAACAATGCCATCAGGCAGAACAGGAAGAACACGAACAGCACCGGCATCTGCGTGCCGATATATGCCAAGACAGCGCTTCCGATCAACGTCGAAAATACCCGGAACGGGCGAATCAATGTCAGCAGTACGGCATTTTTCAACAGCTGTATCGTTTTCATCTCATAATGGACAGTCATGGAGAAGAAATTAAACAGGGAAACAAACAGCACGATAAGCAGCACGAGCATCACAATGCCGACAAGCTGGAAACCATCAAGCTGCGTCATATAAACCGTGTAATCCACATACATAATCACGAACAGCAGCGTATAAAAAATGCCGCCGATCATGCTCTGCTTGTAATTTTCCTTATAACCCTTAAAGAACGTTTTGAATACGGACACATCCGGATTGCCCATGACCCACTTACGTACAACGGTAAATAAAGCCGCCGTAGCCGGAAACAGAACAAACGGTGATAATATTCCGAGAACCCAGTTGGACAGCAGCTGCTCATTATGCGCATCCGGTGTCTGAACGGCCATCAGGAATTTAGTTAGAACAATAAACAGGAAAGGCGATGTACAAATAACCCACAAGATGTTCGAAAAAGCAATACGGGTAATCCACTCGGTGAGCTTGTATAAGCCACCCATGGCTCCTTTCATTTCCAAATCCGTTTCCTCCTCACTCAAATCATGCATGTATCTATTAATATACCTTATTTTGTACATGCATTGCCAGAGCCTAATTTATACGCACCTGGGTGAATGTCCAATCCAGCGCCATCGTTTTTCCATACGATATCTCGTAATCCGTTCAACAAGCTTGAATTTCCAAATTAAAAGAGGAGGGATTATGTATGTCTTGTGAAGGTGGCGGCGGGTACGGCTACGGATCAAATGTCGGTATTGTCTTGGTTCTGTTCATTCTCCTTGTAATTATTCTCAGCACATTCTATATCTAATGACTCCTTGAATCATTCAGTGAAACAGATCAGCTGTTATTGATCTAAAACTGCAAGTTTAAAGGGGATGCACCCTGGGTGCATCCCCTTTAAACATAAACAAAAGACGAAGCGGGCTTCACTTAGCGTGGGCAACTGCTTCGTCTTTTGTGCTCGGTTACTTCAGTCAGATAAAGTTAACCGTAAATACTATTCGTCTCCGCTCCGGTTAGGACGACGTTCGCCGCCGCTGTAGGAACGCGGTTTACGGTCACCGCTATTGTTGCGGTCACGGTTGTAGCCACCGCCATCGCGGTTGCCATAACTGCTGCCGCCGCCATCACGATTGTATCCGCCTTTGGAGTAGCCGCCACGGTTACCACCGCTACCGCTGCCGCTTCCGCCATCACGACGATAGCCGCCGCCACCGCTGTTGCTGCGTCCGCCATAGCCTCCGCTTGGCTTGCGGCCACTTCGAATATCCGGCTTCCGGCGCTTTGCGCGGATCGGATCTTCCGGAGTCAAGTGAATATCGGAGCCTTCCTTCTTGTCGCCCGTCAGGATTTTCATTGCAGCTGCCAGCAATTGTACGGAATCGTACTGCTCCAGCAATTGAATGGCAAGACCTTTATACTCGGTCAATTCGCCTTGCTCAATGATTTCAAGCACACGCTCAGCGATGATCCGTTGTTTACCTTCAATCGCTTCAGCGATCGTAGGCAAAGGTTTACGTGGAATACGGTGACGAGTCACACGCTCGATGAAGTACAGATGATCCATCTCACGAGGAGTTACGAAGGACCAAGCTGTACCTTCTTTACCCGCACGGCCTGTACGTCCGATACGGTGTACATAACTTTCCGGATCTTGCGGCAAGTCAAAGTTCACAACATGGGTAACGCCCGATACGTCGAGACCACGTGCAGCCACATCTGTCGCTACGAGAACATCAATGCTGCCGTCACGGAATTTACGCATAACGGTATCACGTTGGTGTTGGGACAGGTCACCATGGAGACCGTCTGCAGAGTAGCCGCGTTTTTGCAGAGCTTCTGCCAGTTCGTCTACCCGGCGCTTGGTACGTCCGAATACAATCGCAAGCTCAGGCGATTCCATATCCAGAAGGCGGCTCAAGGCTTCGAATTTTTGACGTTCAGGAACTTCGATATATGCTTGGTCAATCAGAGGTGCACTAACGTGCTTAGGAATAACGGATACATGCTCAGGTTCTTTAAGGAACTGGGATGCCAACTTCTGAATGTTAGCCGGCATAGTTGCGGAGAACAGCAAGGTTTGACGTTCTTCAGGAACAAGCTTAAGGATCGACTGAATATCTTCCATGAAGCCCATGTCCAGCATTTCATCCGCTTCATCCAATACAACCGTTTGGACATCATCAAGTCGGATGGTTTTTCTGTTGATGTGGTCAAGTAGTCGACCTGGTGTGCCGATAATGATTTGAGGCTTCTTTTTCAAAGCGCGGATCTGACGCCCGATATCCTGTCCGCCATAAATAGCCAAGGAACGAATTCCTTTAAAACGGGACAGTTTACCGATTTCTTCAGCAACCTGGATGGCAAGTTCACGGGTTGGTGTCATGATGAGAGCGACGATACGCTCCTCTTCCTTGGCGATCTTGTGAATAAGAGGAAGGCCGAATGCTGCTGTCTTACCCGTACCCGTCTGTGCTTGTCCAATCATATCCTTGCCGGTAAGAGCAATCGGAATCGATTGGGATTGGATCGGTGTGGCTTCCTCAAAGCCAAGTTCAGTAATTGCTTGCAGCACGCGCGGCTCCAAGCCAAAATCTGCGAAATTTTTCAATAGGTTCATACTCCTTCTATCTGTGGACTTCCACTTTCTTCTCTGTATTCTTAAGTAGTGGTAACGTTTATAGGCTTTCCCGGCCAGCAGGATTTTCTGCACGAGGTGAACCGGTATATTTCTCTTATCACCAGTATGTTGACTGGATAATGTATAATCATCCTGATAAGCTTGCAAAGTTATCAATGTAACGGACTACTCAAGAATATCCAATACATTATATCACAAAACATTTCTGGAATACCAGCAAGCTTAAAGAAGTCATAATAACCGGGAGGTGATTCCTATGTTGAAGCGTCTATGGACCTATTTCGCGATCGTATTCGGCGGCATCATTATCGCCGGCGGATTTAATTTATTTCTGATTCCCCATCATCTGCTTAGCGGTGGCGTTTCCGGCGTGGCTCTGATTATCGGCTATTTCACGCCGCTAAATATCAGCATCATGTATTTTGTGCTTAATATCCCGATTCTTATAACCGGTTGGTTCAAGCTTGGCAAAAGATTCGTTGGTCTCAGCGTGATCTCGGTTATTGTTACTACCCTGTTCCTTGAGCTCATTCCAGTTACTCCGGTTGCAACCGATATGCTGCTCTCCTCCGTTTTCGGCGGCGTGCTTGTCGGATTCGGCACCGGCCTCTCCTTTCGGGTTGGTGGTTCTACCGGGGGCTTTGATATCATCGGCTCCCTCGTTACGAAATATCGGGACTTCCCCGTTGGAAGTGTACTCGTGACGCTGAACGCCATCGTCATTATGGCGGTTGCTTATTTGGAAGACGACTGGAATCTGGCCCTCGCCTCGATGGCTTCCATCTATGTTGCCGGAAAAATGGTGGATATGCTCCACGTCAGTCATATCAAGGTTACCGTCTTTATTGTCACGAACCAGACGGAAGCCCTGCTGGAGAAACTGCTCAAGCGCCCCCGCGGCATAACCAAGATCAAAACCGAGGGAGCCTTCAGTCATAAAGAAAAGGATATGCTTATGACCGTCACGACGCGATATGAGCTGGCTGAGCTAAAACAAATTATTACAGAAACAGACCCCCTGGCCTTTGTTAATATCGTGGAAACTACGGCTGTCATGGGTCAATTCCGCAAGAACTAAATATTTACCACCTGTGAGGGGTTGGTAAATATGTGGTATAATATTTGTGCGCGGTTCCTACAATATTCATGAGATCTGTTTCCCGGGCATCGCTTTGGCCCAATTTTAATTGTTTTTCCGTTTTACAAAAGAACGTCCTGCCTAACCAATTTGGAAGGAAAGGGTGATTTTTATGGAAATGGAAACGGTAAAATTGTCACAAATCGTCATGAAGTGGTTCCCGGAAATGATACCGTTCTTTAGACAGAAGGAACTAAATTCCATGATCGTTCTAAGGGACGGGCTGAGTATTCTGGAGCAGGAGGATGCTCTTGAAATCATTCAGTTCAGCATTTGCGAGCATCAGAATCAAACGCCGCTTCATTAATTTTAATGCAACACGTGAATATCGCACGACAAGTGCCGTTATTCACCGGTAAAATTCACCGGTGAATAACGGCATTTTTTTATGGAGAAATGTAAATTCTATAAGCACGTCTTTCCCCACCATGCAGATAAAGCTGTAAGTAAACGCTATCACCTTCTTATGCTCATTATTTCCGATGCTTGTCACTCCCCATGTTCACAAGTTGTTCACGGCCAGCGCCGAGAAATGTCGATATTTAGCGTTTAAAACGCCCTTTACCCGTTTAATTATCTAGGTACGCTCACCCCCGTTTCCAATTTATTGTCGATTGTAACAATCCTGTTCTTTTTGAAGGCATCCGTTCCTTTATAATCATGATGTGAATGTACACAAGGGAGAGAGTAATTATGAATATCATCTTGGCTTTATTCATCTTAGCGTCCGCGGGCTTCGGCGGTTCCAGTCCGCAAGATAGCAGCCTTACCGCCAAACTTCAGGCTTCATTAAATACCGCTATGATTCAGGGCATGCACCAAAAGGGCAACCAAGGTCAGGGCCACAGCGGCATCAAATCAAACACAACAGAGATCGATCCGCAGATTGAAGCGCCTAAAGTCAAGGGCATTTATGTAACGGCTTATAGCGCAGGCGGCTCCAGAATGAATCAACTCGTAGATCTTATGGACAAGACCGATCTCAATGCCATGGTCATTGACATCAAGGACGATGAAGGATACATAACGTATAAAACCGAGAATCCGAAGCTGAAGGAACTCGGTAAATCTCAGCCTTTTATCAAAGACATCAAGCAATTGATGAAGCGGCTGGAGAAACACGATATTTATCCGATCGCCAGAATTGTCGTGTTCAAGGACACGATTCTTGCCAAGAAAAACCCGGAGCTTTCCTTCCGTAAAGGAGACGGCAGCGTCTGGACCAATGGCGGGGGCGACAGCTTCGTGAACCCGTACAGTAAAGAGGTTTGGGATTACAACATCGAAATCGCCAAGGAAGCTGCAAAACTTGGATTCAAGGAAATCCAGTTTGATTATGTTCGTTTTCCGGAGGGCTTCGAGAAACGCGCCGATTCCCTGAAATATACCAAGACGGATCAATCGCGCGTGGACGTGGTATCCGACTTTGTACAATACGCCCGGGAAGAACTAGCACCGCTCGGCATACGCGTATCCGTTGACATCTTCGGGTATGCTGCTTCGGTACCCGCGGCAGAAGGGATCGGCCAAGACTTCGTCAAAATTTCCAAGAACGTCGACATCATCAGTCCGATGGTTTACCCTAGCCATTACACGGCAGGCTGGTTCGGCTCTCCTGTACCGGATAAGGCTCCTTACCAGACCATCAAAGGCTCCATGGAAGCTACCCACAAAAAGCTGGATGAGCTGGGGGATCAAAAACCGATCATTCGGCCTTGGATTCAGGACTTTACTGCGAGTTGGCTCGGAAGCGGAAATTATGCCAAGTACGGCAAAAAGGAAATCGAGGAGCAGATTCGAGCCCTCAAAGATACAAACGTCGATGAGTATTTACTCTGGAATGCTTCCAACCGTTATACGGAAGGCGTCACTCATAAATAATTCAATTATCAGTCGCAAAGGGTCGGCCAACAACAGGGCCGGCCCTTTCTGCGTTCAAACCGTTCGGTGAACTCTCTTGACAGCAGATGCTATGATGATGGATAGGACTGGTTTCACCCCCCAATCTTTGAAATTGACGTACTCCAATTCAACAGCTGGTTGAGTTCTGGCTCGCCGCTCAATAAGCCAGTTATTGTTCCCAGCCATAGCAGGACCCTACAATATGGGGACAGCGTCATAAAAACTACAATAAGAAAGGCACAAACGCACATGCAACCGACCACAACAACACGGGGAAAGCTGAAGCAATTCGCGATCATTCTGATCCCCATTCTGATTACGCAGCTAGCCTTGTCCGCCATTACTTTTTTTGACACCAACATGTCCGGAAAATTCAGCTCGGCCGACTTGGCAGGCGTAGCAATCGCTACAAGCATTTGGATCCCGGTCCAAACCGGCCTTAGCGGAATACTAATGGGGATAACCCCCATCGTTTCGCAGCTCGTTGGCGGGCGACAGGAAAATAAAGTCGCTTACCAAGTGAACCAGGCGCTCTGGCTGTCCATCTTACTCGCCATCGTCGTACTTGCGATCGGGTATGCGGTTGTACCGGGCATTCTCGGAGCCATGGGCCTGGAGCCGGAAGTTCGGCGGATTGCTTCCCAGTTTCTCGCCGCCATATCGATTGGCATCATCCCGCTGTTCGCATATACCGTGCTCCGCAGCTTTATTGATGCCCTTGGGCAAACTAAAATTTCCATGGTGATCACGCTGATTACCCTGCCGGTAAACGTAGGCTTGAACGCTCTCTTCATTTATGGATTCTGGGGCTTTCCAAGAATGGGAGGCGTAGGTGCCGGCATCGCTTCCGCGATTACATACTGGACCGTTCTCATCATCGCGATCGTAATCATCCATAAAAATCAGCCCTTCTCTTCATTCAGCATCTTCAGGCAGCTTCAAGGTGTTTCCTTGAGCGCATGGAAAAGCCTGTTAAACATCGGCGTGCCGATCGGGTTCTCCATCTTCCTCGAGACCGCCGTCTTCGCAGCGGTGACGCTGCTTATGAGCAGCTTTGATACGGCGACCATTGCCGCACACCAAGCGGCCCTGAATTTCGCTACGACACTGTACATGCTTCCATTAAGCATATGCATGAGTTTGACGATCCTGGTTGGCTTCGAGGCCGGCTCTGGACGCATGAAGGATGCCTGGAAGTACGCTAAACTTGGCATTAGCACAGCCGTTATCCTATCGCTGATCACGGCGGTCATCCTATTTATGGCCGGCAGACAGGTCGCCGGATTATATTCTAACGAGCCTGCAGTCGTGGCGCTGATCCAGCAGTTCCTGCTGTTCGCGATTTTCTTCCAGATCTCGGACGCGATCGCCACGCCGACTCAAGGGGCGCTGCGAGGCTATAAAGACGTGAATGTCGCTTTCATGCTCGCTTTTCTGTCTTTCTGGGTCATTGGCCTGCCTGTAGGATATGTGCTCGCCAACTACACCGATTGGGAAGCCTTCGGCTACTGGATCGGATTAATCACAGGCCTTGCCGTCGGCGCTGCCCTGATGCTTATGCGTCTGGTCAAAGTTCAACGCAAGTACACACGACAGGTAGATGCTTCATCTCGATCCGTATCCTAAACGTCTATCGACGTACCTTCTTAAAAAAGACCGCCTCCATGCAGAATGCGTTCTGCAATGAGAGACGGTCTTTTTGCTTATCATCAAAAATTAGGCAGCGGCCTAATTTATTGGGACAATCGCAATGCCAAATCGTAAAGCTCACGGTTAAATTCTTTCTTCGTGTTAACGACCTTGTCAATATCCGTGAGGACCAGCTCGCCCTTGATGATGCCGCATCCTTTATCGGATTGGCCGTCAATCAGACTGCGAACCGCAAAATCGCCAAGACGGCTGGCCAGGTTGCGGTCAAACGGAGTCGGAGCTCCACCGCGCTGGATATGTCCAAGCACCGTTACTCGTGCATCGATTGAGGCATGGCACTCTTTAAGATCACATACGATGTCCTCGCCGCGTCCAACGCCTTCCGCTACAATGATGATACTGTGACGTTTGCCTTTTGCAAAATTCTCGCGCAAGCGGGTTGCCACTTCATCAAGGTTATACTCTACTTCCGGCACCAGAATGGTCTCTGCGCCTGATGCAAGACCTGCATGGAGCGCAATGTCGCCGCAGTGGCGTCCCATAACCTCTACAACGGACGAGCGAGCATGGGAAGACATTGTGTCGCGCAGTTTATTAACGGCGTCTACAACGACGCTAACGGCTGTATCAAAGCCGATCGTATAATCGGTAAATGAAATATCGTTATCAATCGTTCCTGGAAGGCCCATCGTTTTGATTCCGAGTTTACTGAGCTTGTTCGCCCCATGGTAAGAGCCGTCCCCTCCGATAACGACCAATCCGTCGATGCCATGCTGATTCAGAATGTCGGCACCCTTCTGCTGCCCTTCCGCCGTCTTGAATTCTTCACAGCGGGCGGAACGAAGGATTGTGCCTCCACGCTGGATGATATCCCCTACGCTGCGAAGATCCATTTTAATAATATCGTTCTCGAGAAGTCCTTGGTAACCGCGCTGAATCCCATATACTTCAAGACCATAATACATACCGCTGCGTACAACGGCGCGAAGCGCTGCGTTCATCCCTTGGGAATCGCCACCACTTGTAAGAACTGCAATTTTTTTAACCTCTGCCATGTTTCGTTTCCTCCTTCAATGTCACTCATGCTTTATGCTTACGAATCCATCGGCTGTTGACGTAGAAAAAGATCCGGGTCATCGGACTCTTCTTCATCAAACGTTTGGATACGGAGCGAACCAGCTGCTGCTCGCTGACTTTTGGATCGGATAAATATAACGCCAGTAACCCCTCAATGATCATACGATGAAAAGGGGTCGAGGGAATTGTTCTGACATCCTTCCGGGCCCACTCAACTATGGAAGCTATACGGTTCAGCATCGTATCGGCATCTTCGTAATAATTACAAAAGTTCAGATCGCCACCCAGCCTGTCTTCGTCTTGATCAATAAGATAATCCAGCATAATGTGGAGACTGCATACATTCGGAAAATAAGACGCATGAATGGACGATGCATCCTCGTCATCCAGAAACGGATCAGTTGCAGCCAAGAATAGCATGAACACACCCAAGGTTGATCCCGTTGCAGCCGCAAACTCGTTCCACCGCAGATGCGGTGTCCGATGAGCATGCTGGGACCACCATTCAAGCAATGCCGCTTCTCTCTTATCCGGATGGATGTGCTTGTGTACCTGCAAATCGGTATACAGCCCAGCCAAATCCCTTATGTAGGGCTTTGCCGCTTCATATCCTGATAATTGACCGATACAATCCCGGCATTTCTGCACAAGACGGAGAAGGTAACCTCCATCCTCCCTTTCGGTCCGGAGAGCGTAATAATCGGCCGGCTCAGTCTCAGGCGTAACGGCATCCAACATCGACTGATGGAGCTGTCTGAAATCCGCTGGATCCAGCGAAGTACTACGGTCACATAAATTATCGAGATAATCGCTAATTGTCTGGTAAGCTACAATCAATGGAATGAGAATATGCTTCTCCGGCAGATTGGCTGCGGCATACACCGCTCCGCCCTGGCAGTGAAATCTTTTGTTATCTATACTGGCCAGTGCCTGCTTTCGTAGCTCCTCATCCGGAATTTGCTCAGCCTCCCGGCGCCACTTCTCCAATTCGATCCGCACTTCCGGAAGTATGAATTTATACACCCGGCTCATCAGCCCAACCGGACTGCGCGGAACTTTGCGGCTTAGCTCTTGATTATTCAATGAACTCTGCCTCCACATGGTTGTCTTTTTATACCTATCCAAATCAAACCTATTATAATATGATCGTTCATTTTGCACAAATAACACAAATCATTGACGGCGTACGGTAGTTGGACGCGTCCTATAATCCATCTATCTCCATTATGCGATATGTTATATACTAGTCGGAGCTGAATAACAGACCATGAACCTCATAAATAGCGTTATCTATACGGGCTCATGAAAAGAACGGAGATCCCCAGCATGAAACTTCCCGCTACGCCCAGACCGGATCAGAATTGGCTGCGCGCCTTTATGTTTACGATTTTTGGCACGACAGCCCTCGTCATTTCCTATTTCCCGCTATATTTCAAAGAAATCGGCTTCAGCAGCGCGCAGATCGGTTATCTGTATGCCATCGGCCCGCTTATATCCATGTTCTCCAATATGATTTGGAGTTACACCAGCGACAAATACCAGACTATCAAACGTATTATGAACATTCTGATTATCGGACAGCTCGTCACGATGCTTGTGTTGTGGCAAGTTGCAAGTTTCGGCGTTGTATTGTTCACGATCAGTCTGTTTTATTTTTTCTACTATCCGGTCTATCCCCTGGCGGATACGATGGCCATCCAAACGGCACAGAGGACGGACGCAGCTTTACCGTCATTCGCGTATTCGGCTCACTCGGCTATGCGTTCTTCGCGCTTGCCATTGGATATGCCATCGGTGCTGCAGGCGCATCGGCCACACTGGCGATCGGCATTGGAATCGGCGTGTTCACACTGCTCTGCTCGTTTCTTCTCCGCGACGGAGTTGCTGTCAAGTCAGAGCCTGTTGAGCTGGGAGCCCTCCTCAAAATATTGCGTTCCAAAGAAATATTGTGGTTCTTCGGCTGCACGTTCTGCCTTGCCATCGCCCACCGTATGAATGAAGCCTTTCTTACGCTTACTTTATCCGAGCTCGGTGCGGGCGAAGGACTCATCGGCTGGTCCTTAATGGTCTCGGCTGGCAGCGAGATCCCGATTTTCTTCCTGCTGAGCAAGTATGGCGACAAGATAAAGGAGCTGCCGCTGCTGACCTTTGCAAGCCTAATGTTTGCGCTCCGTTTCCTGCTCATGGCCCTGGCAGCTGATCCGTTGTCCGTGCTCGCGGTTCAGTCGCTTCACAGCATTACTTTCGGCGTGTTCTATGTAACCGCCGTGCGTTATATTACAAGGATCATTCCTTGGCAGTACCGCGCGACCGGCATGGCTCTATTCATTATCTTCTGGTCAAGCGTTTCAGGACTTCTCAGCGGAGCCTTCGGCGGTTTGCTGTTCGAAGCGGCAGGAAGACCGGCCTTCTACCAGCTTGCAGCCCTCCTGGCCTTAATCGCTGGTCTCGGGTTTCTTTACCGGCACCTCTTTGCCAAGCCGGAAGATATGAATGTCGGCGGAATCAGCGCTTAGAGGATCCGCTTGGATATCCCTCGCTTGCTCCAAAACAATAAAGGCAAGTACGGACCAAAAATCATCCGTACTTGCCTTTGCTTTCTAATGACACTGGCTTGACCCATCAGAATACAAAAAAGCACAGTTCTCAAAACCGAGAACTGTGCTTCATGCCTTGGTAATTCTATAAGATCTCCGTATTAGGAGCTAACTTACAGTTTAGTTACGTTGGCTGCTTGAGGACCACGGTTACCTTCAGTGATGTCGAACTCAACCGCTTGACCTTCTTCCAAACTCTTGAAGCCTTCTTCTTGAATTGCGGAGAAGTGTACGAATACATCCTCGCCACCTTCAACGGAAATGAAGCCGTAACCTTTTTCTGCGTTAAACCATTTAACTGTACCTTTCAAATGAACAACCTCCTAAAAATACCGCCATCTATGGCGAATATCCATATTATATCCCATGTTTTCTGACAATGCAATCCGTCAATTCGCCCTAAGGGGCTTTTTTTGAACCACTATTTAACAGAAGATTATTTGCTTTTACGCCCACGAGTGCGTTATCATTTACCCAAAAGCCTAAGTAGCAAACGGAGAATGCATATGATCAAAAAACATGAAATATACAAAAAAGACAAGTGGAACATGATGACGGTTGAAGTTCAGGGCCGGTACATCGTTCTACGCGAGATTTCTGACCAGTGGGGCGAAGAGACCCATACCTTTATGAGTCGGCCAGCCTTGATGCACTGGGCTCAAAACCGTTTCCCCAAAGCAGATTTTGAAGGCCGGGAAGATGAGTGGAGAGAAATGATGGCTGCTTTTAAGCAGGTGTAGAGCATGGATTATACAAATATTGTCATCTTCATTATTCTCGCGTTCAGTCTCGGTGCCGTCATGATCATGTACCGGGATAAGATACCGCCAAGACTGAGGAAGGGGATGGCCCTGATTGCCGTCGCCTTCATCTTGTTTGCCTTTTACCTTATTGTATACAGTTTCTTGAATCCAGGTTCCTCGTAAATTTATAGGATGAAATTGGCGGGTACGCGGCATACTATCGCTCGGATGCTTCAATTCGAGGAGGTATTATGCCATGAGAGGCGCCAAGGTGCTCAGTATGACAATTGCAATCTGCCTGATCGCTCTAACTACCCGCAACGAAGTCTTATCTGAAGGAACCCGGACTCCAACTAATACATATCATTCAAGGAGGATTTCCATGGAACAATTGTTAAAACGCGCTGATGTCCCTAAAGAGCATCAATGGAAGCTTGAAGATTTATTCGCTGACCAGAAGGCATGGGATGCGAGCTTTGCGGAGCTGAAGAATCTTCTGAAACGCACAGCCGATTATCAAGGCAAGTTAACCAACGCGGCTTCCATCAAGGAATGCTTCGAGCTTGAAGACGAAATCTCATATCATGCCGAACGTTTATATGTTTATGCTCATATGCATCATGATGAGGATACAGCAAACCCTACATATCAGGCGCTATCTGCCAAAGCCAAAAAATTGAATGTCGAAGCCGGAGAAGCCCTCTCTTTCATCACGCCGGAAATTCTGTCCTTGTCCGAAGCGGAGCTTGACAAACTCATTGAAGACCCTTCCCTCAAGGAATTCAAATTTACGCTGTCCGAGATGAAACGGGAGAAAGCGCATGTTCTGTCCAAGACCGAAGAAGCGCTGCTGGCTCAAGTCGGCAACCTCTCCTCTGCGCCGCAGACCATTTTCGGCATGCTTAACAATGCGGATATGAAATTCCCGAAAATCAAAAACGAGGACGGCAAGGAAGTCGAGCTCACACACGGCAACTATATTCAATTCCTGGAGAGCTCGAACCGCGAAGTTCGCGAGCGTGCTTTCAAAGCCGTGTACGAAACCTATGGCAAGCAGAAAAACACGATTGCGGCTACGCTGAATGCCAATGTAAACAAAAATATGTTCTATTCCCGCGTACGCAAGTACCCTTCCGTTCTGGAAATGGCGCTCTATGGCGATAACATTCCGAAGGAAGTCTACACCAACCTGATCGACACCATTCACGAGAGCCTGCCGCTCCTCCACCGGTACATGGAGCTCCGCAAGAAGCTGCTGGGCGTGGATGAACTTCACATGTACGATTTGTTCGCACCGCTCGTAGAAGAGTACAAGTGGGACATCACTTACGAAGAAGCAAAACAAATGACCAAGGAAGGCCTCACGCCGCTTGGTGAAGATTATCTCAGCAGCCTGCAAGCCGGATATGACAACGGCTGGATCGATGTATATGAGAATGAGAACAAACGGACTGGCGCATACAGCTGGGGCGCTTACGGCACCCATCCTTATGTGCTGCTGAATCATAAAGATAACCTGAACAGCATGTTTACCCTTGCTCATGAGATGGGTCATGCGCTTCACTCTTACTATTCCGACAACGCCTTGAAATACCGTGATGCCCAGTACACCATCTTCCTGGCTGAAGTGGCATCCACTACGAACGAAGCGTTGTTGATGGATTACTTGCTGAAAAACGCCAAAGATCCGAAGCAAAAAATGTACCTGCTCACCTACTATGCCGATCAATTCCGGACCACGGTATTCCGTCAAACGATGTTTGCCGAGTTCGAGAAGATTGTGCACGAACGCGCGGAGAGCGGCGAATCCCTGACTCCTCAAGACCTATCCGACATCTACTATGAGCTGAACGTGAAATATCACGGCAAGGGCATGCAGGTGGATAAGGAGATCGGCATGGAATGGGCACGGATTCCTCATTTCTACAACAGCTTCTATGTGTACAAATACGCCACTGGCTTCTCGGCTGCGACCAGCTTCTCCAAGCAAATCCTTGAAGAAGGCCAGCCTGCCGTTGACCGCTACCTCGGCTTCCTGAAGAGTGGCGGCAGCGATTACTCCATTAACATTCTCAAGAAGGCCGGCGTGGATATGTCCTCACCAGAGCCGATTCGTGAGGCGATGAGCGTGTTTGAAGACATCATCAGCCAAATGGAGCAATTGACGAAATAAACAGCCTCTATAGCAGGATGAGCGATTCTTAAATTGACCAGTGGAATAAAATCCCTTGCCCTTTACAGGCAAGGGATTTTATACTGTTTGGAGGAAGGAGGTGTTCCCCATGAAAATTCAATGGTCGCTAATCGCAGCCTTATTGTTTGCCCTGATTACGGCTGTATTCGCCGTCATCAACGTCAATCCGGTTGAAGTGAATCTGTTATTCGGCACAGTCAATGTACCGCTGATTCTGCTGATTATCGGGTGCTCACTGATCGGGGGACTGATTGTCGGCACGTTCGGCATTTACCGTCAATATCAAATGCAGAAGGAAATCCGTTCGTTAGCGGAGCAACTTATACATATCCGTGAAGTAACGGGATACACCCCTGAAGTACAAGCTGCCGAAGAGGAAAGCAAGAAAGAAGAGAAGGACGCCCCCGCTGCTGAATAGGGAGGGCGGTTCGTTTGAAACAAGGAGGCTTAACAATTCGTGTCGATACAACCGAATGAAACTTATGTGCTCGACCTGCTAAAAGAACTGCTCGATACACCGAGCCCTACCGGATATACCCAAGACATTATGAAGCGGATCGAACAGGAAGCCGCTTCGCTGAATGTCTCGCTGGAATGGAATGAAAAAGGCGGTGCCATCCTGTCCGTTCCTGGACAAGACGGCAGCCGTACAGTTGGACTGAGCGCCCATGTGGACACGCTTGGCGCGATGGTTCGTGCCGTGAAATCAGAGGGCACACTCCGGCTTACCTCCGTTGGCGGATACATGATGAACAGCATTGAGAATGAATACTGCATCATCCACACGCGCAGCGGCAAGAAATATACAGGTACCATCCTGTCCACGCATCCTTCCGTTCACGTGTACAGCGATGCTCGTGATTTCAAGCGCCAGGAAGCCCATATGGAGGTCCGGATCGACGAGCTGGTGGAGTCAGCCGATGATGTGAAGAAACTCGGCATTGGGGTTGGCGATTTTGTTTCCTTTGATGCTCGTCCGGTCATTACACCAAGCGGGTACATCAAATCGCGCCATCTGGATGACAAAGCCAGCGTTGCCGCCCTCTTCGGCTTGCTCGAAAGCATGAAGCGGGATAACTGGAAACCTAAACACAATGTGAAGCTTCTCATCTCGAACTATGAAGAAGTGGGACATGGCGCAGCCTACATTCCTGCCGACATCAATGAAATGATTGCGGTTGATATGGGCTGCATCGGCGATGACCTGAGCTGCAAGGAAACCGATGTATCCATCTGCGCGAAGGATTCATCCGGTCCCTATGACTATGACATGACCAGCCGTTTGATCCAGCTGGCCGAGAGCGAAGGCATTGCTTATGCGGTGGATGTCTACCCTCATTACGGCTCTGACGCCTCTGCGGCGCTTTCCGCGGGCAGCAACATCAAGGCCGCGCTGATCGGTCCCGGCGTTCATGCATCCCATGCCATGGAAAGAACGCATAAACAAGCCGTTCTTAACACCGTTAAGCTGCTGGCAGCCTACGTCAGGTAAAATCATTCATAAACAATGTCTATTTACGTACTTTCATAGAGGAGCGTCCACGTTTAGAGGATGTTGTTCTTACGAATCTCACAAGGTTTCCGCTTCGCTGAAACCTTAATCTAACAAAGGGGCGTCCCGCCAAGGCATTATGCCTGGGGACGCCCCTTTGTTATTGATATGGATCGCTTAAAATCATTACGATTTCTTGCTCTGTTCAATCTTCTCCGCGAGCTCATTCAAATAGGTCCAGCGTTCCATCAGATGCTCCAGCTCACGTTCCGTTTCCTCTTGAGCCTTCATCAACTCCTGAAGTCTGGCTGCATCGCTGCCGGCGGTCTCCATCTCCGATTGAATGGATGCCAGCTTGCTCTCTGCTGCTTCAATGAGACTGTCAATCTGCTCATACTCCCGCTGTTCTTTGTAACTGAATTTCAAGCGCTCTCGCGGTGCTTCTTTAGCTGAATCGCTATCCGTGCCATCATTGCTCCCCGAAGCAGACTTGGAACTGGATGCCTCCGCCTTATTCCCGGCAGCTTCACCACCATGGCGCTGCATCCATTCCGCATATTCGCTGTAGGAGCCGACATGGACACGGATCTCTCCGTTGCCCTCAAACGCCATAATCTTGTCTACCGTTCGATCCAGGAAAAAGCGATCATGGGATACCACGATACAGACGCCCGGGAACTCATCCAAATACTGCTCCAAGACGGACAATGTCTGGATGTCCAAATCATTCGTCGGTTCATCCAGCAGCAGCACATTCGGTGCGCTCATCAGCACCCGAAGCAGATACAACCGTCGCTTCTCTCCTCCGGACAGCTTCGCAATCGGCGTCCACTGCAGCGCGGGCGGGAACAGGAACCGCTCCAGCATCTGGGCCGCGGTAATCGCCGAGCCGTCCGCCGTGCGGATAACCTCTGCTTCATCCTTGATATACTCAATCACGCGCTGACTACCATCCATCTCCTGATGCTCCTGCGTGAAATAACCGAGCTTGACCGTCGGTCCCAGCACGACTTCCCCGCCATCTGGCTGAATCAGCCCGGCAATCAGATTGAGCAGCGTGGATTTGCCGCTGCCGTTGGGGCCTACGATGCCAATTCGATCTTCGGGAACTGCGATGTAGGAAAGGTCCTGAATTAACGTTTTGTCGTCGATCTTCTTCCGGAGACCTTCGATCTCCAGAATTTTGCGTCCCAAGCGGGTGGAAGCGACTGAGACGTCAAGCTCACCAGAGCTGTGCACCATTTCCTGATCCTTGAGTTTCTCAAAGCGCTCAATTCTCGCCTTCTGCTTGGTCGTACGGGCCTTGGCACCTCTGCGAATCCAGGCAAGCTCGCTCCGCAGCAAATTCTGACGCTTTTGCTCGGAAGCAGCCTCGCGCTCCTCGCGTTCTGCCTTCAGCTCCAGAAAACGGCTGTAATTCGCCTCATATCGGAACAACCGTCCATGATCCAGCTCCAGCATGACATTCGCCACCCGGTCCAGAAAATACCGGTCATGCGTAATCATGAGCAGCGCACCGCGGCGCTTCTGCAAATACTGCTCCAGCCAGGCGACGGATTCATTATCAATATGGTTTGTCGGCTCGTCCAAAATGAGCAAATCGGAAGGCTGAATCAAAGCGGCGGCTAATGCCACTCGCTTACGCTGGCCGCCCGACAGCGTACCCATCTTCGCTTCATAATTCCGAATCCCCAGCTTGGACAGGATGGTTTTCGCATCGCTTTCAAGCTGCCACGCCTGCAGTGCATCCAGCGTCTGATTGAGCTTCAGCAGTTTCTGCTGCAGCTCCTCATGACTCGGATGCAGCTCCAGCAGCTCCATCGTTTCGGTGTACTCCCGCACCGCCTTCATCTCCGGAAGATCGCCCTCAAACACCTGCTGGAGGACGGTTTTGTCCGGATCAAACTCCGGGTTCTGTGCCAGGTAGCGCACCCGGATGCGATTGCCCATCGATATTTTACCGGAGTCGGGCGGCTCGAGCCCTGCGATGACGCGCATAAACGTGGATTTCCCCGTGCCGTTAACACCGATAATGCCGACTTTATCCTGATCCTCCATTCCGAAGGACGCATCTTGAAACAGAATTTTATCTCCATAGCTTTTTGTTACCTGTTCGACGGTCAAAATATTCATTGTTATGATCCCTACTTACATCTATAGATTTCGTTGAGCGTTGTTTCATCGGTAAGATGGATACATTATAACGCAATCAGCACTGCAATCCCATAAGCTGCCGCGCCGCCGAGAAGTGAACTGACCAGATTAACTGCATCATTGGACATCCAAGCATATCCGCGCATGCGCACCGTATCTTGGCCGCAGTGTTGAGATACTTCCACTGATTTGCCGCACGCACGGCACCGATACATCACCTGTAAAGTCGCTCCGAGGTACGAATCGGCAAAAGCTCCAACCAATCCTCCCGCAAGGGCTGCCAGGACATACGGCCATATCTCTGCATCCATGCCGCTCCATCCAGCAAGTAACCATCCGCCTGCCCCAATCAGTATGCTCCCTACCGCTGCAGCCGTGGAGCCGACCCAGGAGACGCCGCCGGATTCGCCGGCGGTCAGTACCTTGCCGTTCAGCACGGAACGCGGAGGTTTCCGGCTAAGGCTGCCTAACTCCGTGGCCCAGGTATCCGCCGTTACGGTAGCCATAACACCTATAAACAGGAATACCCACAGATCGGACGGGAACCATGCGTTTATCAGACACAGCACCATACCGATGCCGCCATTGGCGAATACCTGGCCTGCATCCCGTCGGCCTGTCTTGGCATAGGATTTCTCCAGGTCGGCCTTCCGCTGTTTCCCGTACCGGGAGAGAAGTGTAGACGTTATGAAAAAAAGAAGCAGGGTTCCGAACCAAAACACGTTCCCTGCTCCGTAATATATGGTACCCATCAGAATAGCGGCCGCGGCTCCGGATTCCGATAGCGATCGTTTCCTGTATGCGGCTCCTGCCACGATAAGGGCACCTGCCGCTCCGATCAGCCAATCCATCTGTGACCCCTCCCATGATAAAGCATATCAGATTACCCGATTTCGCAGCGGCCCAGACGGACATCTCCCCAGAACAATTCGAATACGTCACCGGATTCCGTCGGACCTACGCCAGCCGGTGTACCCGTAAAGATTAAATCACCTTGACCAAGGCCATAATGTTCGCCGATGTAATCGATGATGCGCTGAAGGGAGAAGATCATATCCTTCACATTCCCGCGCTGTACCTCTTCGCCGTTCTTCCTTACGATAAAATCAATATCCGCCAGCTTCGCGGTTCCGGGAAACGCAATGGATGGCGTAAGCGGTGCAGAAGATTTAAACGCTTTTGCCGCGGTCCAAGGATGTCCCTTTTCCTTAATGACCGACTGTACATCACGCAGCGTGAAATCGATGCCAAGAGCCATCGTTTTTACAAGCTCGTCAACACTTTTGCCTGGCGCGTAATCCTCTGCGAGCTGTATAACAAACTCACCTTCAAAATGAAGACTCCCGCGGTCCATCGGCAGCTTCAACACGCTGCCATCCAGCGGAACGACGGCATGCGAGGGTTTAAGAAAAATCATCGGCTCTTCCGGTACGGTATTGCCGAGCTCCGCCGCATGCAATTGATAATTACGACCTACACAGTAAACGTTATTCACTAAGGCACACATACATTAAAACCTCCATTTTCTTCGCCAGAATGGAACTTTAGGTGCAATTTTATGAATAAAAATCTGCCCCCATGTATCGGGGCGGTTCGTACAGATCATGATGGCAGGATTCATTCTGGCCAGCGATCTCATGCTCTTCGCATCATCCACCGTCCAGGCCATCGGCGTAATGCCATTCTTCACCAAATCCGACGCGAAGGCCGCATCCAGATGGGAGTAGCCGATGGATAAAAAGGAGCATTTCATTTGCTTCAGGCGTGCTACCAAATTGCGAGGATGCGCATCAATAATAAGTCCGGTTCTCACATTAGGTTCCAATTCCTTCGCTTTCATCAAGGCTTTCGGCTCAAAGGAAGTGAGCACCACATCCGGAAGCATCCGGTGGGCATGAATCCGTTCCAGAACGGCCTTCTCAAGGCCGGGATACATATCTCCGCTTGTTTTAAGTTCGATATTAAGTTTCAATCGGCCTTTGACAAGCTGCAGGACTTCATCGAGCGATGGAACCTGCTCTCCCCTGAATTGGCGTCCCTTCCATTCTCCGGCGTCCATCCTCCGGATTTGCTGCCAGGTCAGATCCTTCACCTTGCCCTTCCCGGTCGTCGTACGATCCACGCTGAAGTCATGTATCACTACAGGGACCCCGTCCTGAGTCAATTGCACATCAATTTCCATCCAATGCACGAAGGGCTCATCCATCGCCATCTGAATGGCTGCGCGCGTATTTTCAGGTGCTTTACCGGAAAATCCCCGGTGAGCCACACATAAATTGTTCATGGTGGGACCTCCTTGCTGTAACGTTTAACGAATTATTCCACAGCCTTGCCTGCAATTACTTCACCATCAAGCGCTATTTTGACGCCGCCAACGGATCGCTTCTCCACCTCTTTCAGCAAGGACTCAGCTTCTTTGCCTTCAAGCGGGATGACCTGTCCGATCTCCGTACGATAAGGCGTCAGCTTCAAGTCACAATCTCCTTGCTTGCTGCATGACGCCTGGAATACGGCTGTTTTCCACGTATCTTCATTCGACGATTTAGTAAATATAAAATTGCCGGTACTATAGGCAATCCACTTGCCTTTGTACTGCTCCAATCCCTGCAGCACATGGGAGTGCCCGCCGATAATCAGGTCAGCCCCGCCGTCAATGAACGCGCGTGAGAGATTGATCTGATGGACATTTGGCGTCTTATGAAGCTCCTCGCCCCAATGGGCAATCACGACCACCAGATCGGCCTTGGAACGCGCTGCCTGGATCGCTTCAACCGCCTTGGGCAGCACATGGTCATACGCCCCGGCCACCCCCGGCCTGTTCTCCAGCGCGTACCAGGTCGTTTCCGGGAGCACACGGCTGAATCCAAGCAATGCAACCTTCATGCCCTGAAGCTCGAAATACTGGGCCGCGAAGGCTTCATCCTCATTCCGTCCCGCTCCCACATAACGGATATCCTGGTCCTTCAAGTGCTTCAAGGTATCCAAAAGTCCTTCTTGGCCTTGATCCAGGATGTGATTGTTAGCCAGATTAACCGCCTCTACTCCCGCATCTCGGAGAGCCGGCAATACGTCCGGTGAGGACTTGAATACGAATTTCTTATTGGCCGCGCCAACGCCTCCGGTCGTAACCGGCGTTTCCAGATTAAGCACGGTTAGATCGTCCTCCAGGAATGCGGTGCCCAGATGCTTGTAGGGATAATCATATCCGTGCTTCTTCAGCTCAGCCTCCACCTTGCCCGAGAACAAGGTATCCCCTGCAAAATGCATAACCACCCGCTTTGCCATCGCGGAATCGGCAGGATCATCTGTTGCGCTGCCTTCTGGCTTGGTCCTATCGGAACCTGGGGGTTCGCCAGTCTCCGTCGTCTCCGGAGGCTTTGAATCCGCCCCCTCCCCGTCAGCTTGTTGTCCGGAGCCGGGGCTATCCGCCTGATCCCCTTCCATGCCAAAGTCCGGCATACCAGGCGGATAAGCCGTTTGCTGAACAGGATCTTCCTTAAATTTAAAATGATAGACAAGCAAAGCAGCGATCATAAAAATCAAACATAAGTTAAGTATAATCCAAACCCGTCCGGTTCGCTGCTTACGGGCCTTCTTCTCGGCCTTGCTTTTCTCTGATCGTGACAGATGCATAGGTCACTCCTTTATTTCACTTATGAGCTCGCGTTATAAGTCGCTTCCCCCATTATACCAGCTTCCATATAAAGAATAGAACCCCCCGTCACCGGGGAGTTCCATATCTAAGCTTCTATTCGAATTTCCGGTAATAACGGATTTACAGACCTATCAAGGTGATCACGGAATCGCTGAGCGCTTCCATGTAAAGCGGGTCACTGTTCAAGGAGTCGATGCGCTCAAGCCGCATATCCATTTCCTTGGCAATGCTTTTGGCTTCAATATCCAGATCGTACAGGACCTCAAGATGATCCGAGACGAAACCGACCGGTGCAACCAGTACATCCTCGACCTGCTCTTCTTTATTCAGCGTTTGCAGCGTATCCAGAATGTCGGGACCGAGCCAAGGCTCCGCCGTCCGACCAGCACTTTGCCATGTGAACTGCCACTTCTTTACGCCGGCCTGTTCGGCTACGGCTTTGGATGTCTCAAGCAGCTGCTCCTGATAAGGATCTCCGATGGACAAGATGCGTTCCGGGAGGCTGTGAGCACTGAACAGCACTCTCACGCTGTCCCGGTCAGCCCCTGCTTCCTCGAACTGGTTCAGCTTGGCGGACACCCGATCGGCAAAGGCCTCGATCAGTTTCGGATGCATGTGATAGCTCTCCACAAACGAGATCTCAAGTCCCAACTCATCCGCTTTGGCTTGAGCGCGCTTCACGTAGGATCCGATGCTCATCGTGGAGTAATGAGGAGCCAGCACGATGCCGACGGCTTCCTTAATGCCGTCCCGCACCATTTGCTCAACACCATCTTCGATGTACGGTGCTGCGTGCTTTAGTCCCTGATAGCATACAAACTCAAGATCGATCGCGCGAGGATCCGCATTTAATGTATCCTCCAGCGTGCGTACCTGTCGGTCTGTATTCTCCCGGAGTGGAAAGACTCCCCCAACAATCGCCTCATAGCGGTCAGTAAGCTCCTTGAGCTGCTCCTCCGACGGCTTGTTCCCGCGACGGATGTGGGTATAATAACTCTCGATTCCTTCCATGTTCTCCGGAGTACCGTAGGACATAACCAACACGCCAATCTTGTTCTTCATACCAACTCACCTCTGACTAATAAAATATTCAACATTTAAGAGCGTTGTGCACCTGCGTGCAGTGCCTGAGCGGAGTATTCGTGAATATACGATGTCAACTCACGCAGTTTCTCTAGCGAAGCCTCCGGGAATAAACCGTGCCCTAGATTAAACACAAAGCCGGGCTCCTGAATCCCTTGATCGATAATCTCCTTCGCATACTGCTGGATGACCGGCATCGGTCCGGTCAGAACGGTCGGGTCCAGATTGCCCTGAACAGCATACTTATGCTCTAAACGGCTGCGTCCTTCTGCAATGGACACTCGCCAGTCGAGACCGATGACATCCGTGCTGAGATGCGTAAGCGTAGGGAGCAGCTCACCCGAGCTCACGCCTGGAAAATAAATTTTCGGAACACTCAGGTCCTGAAGCTCCGCAAAAATACGCGTAATCGTTGGTAGGACAAACGTTTGGAAATCCTGTGGAGACAATGCCCCCACCCAGCTGTCGAACAATTGAAACGCTTTCCCGCCGTTAGCGACGTGGGCACGCAAATAAGCGATCACCATATCCCCAAGTTTGTCCATCAGCGAGAACCATACCTTCGGCTCACTGTACATCAGCTCTTTCGTGCGAAGATAATTTTTGGATGGTCTGCCTTCGATCAGGTAGCTGGCAATCGTGAACGGAGCGCCGGCAAACGTGATAAGCGGCACTTCCAGCTCCTTATCCAGGATACGGATCGTCTCCAGGACATGTCCAAGATCCCCCTCGACATCAATCGGGCGTAGTTTCTCTACGTCCGCCGCAGATCGGATCGGATTATCAATCACCGGGCCGATATTTTTCACGATATCGAAGTCTACCCCGATTGAGGCAACGGGATTCATAATATCGGAATATAAAATAGCCGCGTCTACACCAAGCTTCCGTACGGGCATCAAGGTTACCTCTGCCGCCAGCTCCGGTTGACTGCATATTTCCAGTAAGGAGTACTTTTCTTTAATCTTTCGATACTCCGGGTCGTAGCGTCCCGCTTGACGCATGTACCACACAGGAACATGATTCACTTCCTGCTTACGGCAAGCGCGAATGAATTGATCGTTATAGGTCATGATTAGGCCCCCATCAATGTGTATAAAGTTTCCTAAATTTCATTATGCCCTTTTTAAAAGTAAGTAACAACCGTCTTACATGGACATCCTATGAAAATCACATGACAATCTTATGACATTGTTAGCTTTTGGCACTTTTTAAATATGTTATACTGAAAGAACGGCATTTTCAGGGTACTCCCGCAATTCGCCCGGTCATTCCGGGCTCGACAGCTTAGAAAGGAAGTGAAGGGCACATTGACCAATTGGAAAATCAATCTCATTGTGCTTTGGTTCGGACAGTTTTTGGTCAACTCCGGGATGACAATGATCACCCCGTTCCTGACATTATACCTGGCGCAAGACCTGAATGTTGTTGGAGACCGGGAAATAGGACTATGGGCAGGATTGATATTCGCCGCCAACTTCCTGACATCATTCATTTTTCAACCGATCTGGGGAAAAGTCGCCGATAAATACGGACGCAAAATCATGCTGCTGCGCTCCGGCTTCGGCATGGCGCTGGTCATTGCCTGCATGGGCTTTGCTACCCATCCATGGCATCTGCTGGTTCTGCGTTTGCTGAACGGTACCATATCGGGATTTAATCCTGCGGCGATATCGCTCGTATCAAGCACGACGCCCAAGAATCGAATGGGATTTGCGATGGGCATCATGCAGTCCGGACAAGTTGCAGGCACCATTCTCGGTCCGTTGATCGGCGGACTCATGGCCAGCTGGGTCGGATTCCGTCCAATCTTCTATATCACCGGCGGACTGATCTTTGCCGCTTCGATGCTTGCCTTGTTCCTGGTTAAAGAAAACTTCAACCGCGAGCAGGCAGCCAAGGCGCCACAGCCTTCGGTTATTGCCGGGCTTAAAGAGCTGAGCCACATTCCGCAGCTGCCAGCGTTATTCGCCGTCACGTTCCTGTTGCAATTCGCCATGATTAGTCCCATGGCACTGCTCCCGCTGTACGTTCAGAAGCTGCATGGAACCGCGGTGGATATTGCGATATGGGCCGGGTTCGTTGTAGCCGTAACGGGGCTGTCAAACATGATCGCCTCCCCGATACTCGGCAAGCTAAGCGACAAGGTCGGTGCGCACCGCATCTTGACCTACGCCTTGATCGGTACGGGACTTACACTGATCCCGCAAGCCTTCGTTCAATCGGTGTGGCAGTTGATTATTGTACGGTTCATGATGGGCGTCTTCATGGGCGGGCTGCTGCCGAGTGTCAACGCGCTGATTCGCTCTTACACGCCGGACGGCATGGAAAGCCGCTCCTTTGGTTTCAATACAAGCTCGCTTGCGCTTGGCAACATGCTGGGCGCGGTGATCGGCGGATTCTTATCCGGTTTCATCGGAATCGAAGGATTGTTTATTACTTCCGGCTGCCTGTTGATCATCAATATGATGTGGGTGAGACGAAAGCTGTTCTCGCAAAAGCCTTCGCCCAAATATCGTTGATCCCCCTGGGTCTGTCATCTAGATGGAGCGAGTCTCCCAAACCAAACAACAAAGGGCTGTCCCGTGGTCTACATCGACCCGTGGACAGCCCTTTGTTTATATTCATGTACCCGTCAAATCACCTACATCCATGGGCCATGCGCCGGATTATACCAGGCGGCAAGCTACAAAATGACCCGATGCACTCCTTCCAATGGTTATCTGATCGTCCAGCACATCTCGCTATTGATTGTTTCATCCTTTAACTCGTGCAAGGATCAGCCCGTCATAAGCGGGCAGCAGTGTGCTAACCAGCCTCTTGTCCGTCGCGATGACTTCATTAAACCGGCGTACCGCTTGAACCGAAGGACCGTTCTTCTCCGAGTTCAGCGTTCTGCCGCGCAAAAAGCAGTTATCCCCAGCTATAAGCGCACCCGGATTCGCAAGCTCCAAGGCATAGTCCAAGTATAGAGGATAGTTCTCCTTATCCGCATCAATAAAGAAAAAATCGAATGTCCGTCCGTCCTGCTTCAACGCTGCCAAACTGTCCGCAGCCGGACCGATCCGGTACTCCACCCGATCCTTGAATCCGGCCTTCTCCAGATGCCTGCCTGCAAGTTGCGCATATTCTTCCTTCAGCTCGAGTGAGGTGAGTTTGCCGTCCGCAGGAAGCCCTCGGCACAGACAGATGCCGCTATAACCTCCAAGGGCGCCGATTTCGAGAATATTTCTAGCGCCGGCCGTCTGTACCAGCATGGTCAGCAGTCGGCCATATGCCGGTGCCACCGAAACCTCCGGCATCCCATGCTTGCGGATGGCCTCTATGACGAACTGAAGCTCTTCATCTTCAGGGTATAATTGGTTAACATAATCATCAGGGGTCGTAAGCAATGAAGCCGCCTCCTTTGTCTTAATAAGATGCGTTGTTTCCCGTTAAACCTAACGAGAACTATCATATGATAATTGTCTTAGTCAATGCAATCGCCTATACTATATAGATTGAACCGGCGGCGACTATCGCCGTACACATGTTAAATGGAGTTGACATCGTTAATGCCTCGATTACAATTGATCGCGACGGCCCCGATGGGGCTGGAAGCCGTCGTTGCCCGCGAGTTGAAAGAGCTCGGGTACACCGACATGGAAGTAGAGAATGGTAGAGTTACCTTTTCAGGTGACCTGATTGATATTTGCCGCTGCAATCTGTGGCTCCGGACGTCGGACCGTATTCTCGTCAAGATGGGTGAGTTTAAAGCCTTTACCTTCGACGAACTCTTTGAAGGAACCAAAGCTCTTCCATGGGAAGAGTGGATTCCGGCGGATGGCGAATTTCCTGTGGAAGGGCGTTCCCATAAATCGCAGCTTAGCAGCGTTCCCGCCTGTCAGGGCATCGTGAAAAAAGCAATCGTGGAGAAGCTGAAGCTCTCGCACCGTACGGAATGGTTTCCCGAGGACGGCCCCCGTTATGTAGTCGAGGTTTCTCTCTTGAAGGATCGAGCCATACTGACCCTTGATACTACGGGACCAGCCCTTCATAAACGTGGCTACCGCAAGCTGGTTACGGAAGCTCCGCTGAAGGAAACCATGGCTTCCGCCCTGCTGCAATTAAGCCGTTGGGGCCCGCATCGTCCGCTGTATGACCCATGCTGCGGTTCGGGCACCATTCTGATCGAAGCCGCGATGATGGCCTGGAATATTGCGCCCGGCCTGCGCCGCTCGTTTCCGTCCGAGCATTGGGATATCATTGGAGACAACCTCTGGGAAGATGCACGCGAGGAGGCTTTTGACGCTGTGAAGGACGATATTCCGCTGCATATCGCCGGAAGCGATATCGACCCGAAAGCGATCGAAGTAGCCAAAGCCGCCGCCAAAAGTGCGGGACTTGCTGGCGAAATCGACTTTAGAGTGCTCCCTGCAGCCAAAGCCATACCTGAAGGTGAATATGGTTGTTTTATCACCAATCCACCCTATGGCGAGCGGTTAAGCGAGAAAGAGGAGGTTGAACGTCTCATCCGCCAGCTCGGATCCGTAACGCATTCACTCCCGACCTGGTCCTTCTTCGCACTTAGCCCGACCAAGCAATTTGAGCATTACTTCGGCCGCAAGGCGGACAAGCGCCGCAAGCTGTTCAATGGCCGGATCGAATGCCAGTATTATCAATACCTGGGCCCCTTGCCGCCTCGTAACAAATCGGCGGAATAACGAAATGACGCTTCCTGCAATCGCCGCCCTTGGGCGGCTTTTTTGCTCGGTCATCCGGGCCAAGCTATAATAAAAGGATGTTTTTGAAAAAAGGAGGATACCCACGTGCTCTCATCCCCATCATGGAGCGATATCCGAAGCAGGGTCTCCAAAGGGCTGCATTACCGATACACCGCATATTTATTATTCCTTATCCTCATGATGTACAAGCTGATCATGCTTGATCATCATCTCCATATTACCAACATGAAGCTGGATCAGGCAGACTATGTGATCGCTGTTGGCTCGCTCCTGCTGATCTCCTTCTGGACCTTGTGGCTTCCGGCAAGAGGCCGGCTTGCGGCCTTAACTTTATTAAATCTCTTCTGGACGGGGATTCTGTACGCCGATTTGATCTATTATCGCTACTTCGATGATTTCATTACAGTGCCGGTACTTATGCAGGCCGGACAAGTCGGTTCCCTCGGGGATAGCATTCGTTCCCTGATTCATGCGTCTGATCTGTTCTTTTTTATCGATTGGCTTATGATCGTCCCATTTACTGCCGTGATGGTGTTCCGCAAACGGAGATCCACCTTTGGAACCTACGCACTCCCGGGTGAATATCGCCAGCATCGGCGGAACCGGATCATTCGCCGTTTGGTAACAGGCACACTTGTGTTCATCCTCGGCATGGTCATGACTTTCATTCCGATCAAGAAAGCGTCCAATACATGGGCCGTTGGCCTCTTTGAAGGCAATTGGTGGAATATTACGCTGTATAATGTGACGGGACTGATCGGCTTTCACGGTTATGATATCTACCGTTATGGACGAGATCATCTCGTGGGGCAGCCCAAGCTTCCGGAAGAGGAAATCAATCAGATCAAGGCATGGTTTGATGCTAAACGTATGGAACCGTCCGATACGGACGCCTTGTTCGGCAAGTATAAAGGCAGCAATGTCATCATGATTCAGACGGAGGCCTTCATGAATTTTGTCATCGGCCAGTCGATCGGGGGGCAGGAAATCACCCCTAACTTCAACCGTTTGATGAAGGACAGTATGTATTTCAGCAATTTTTATCATCAAACCGGTCAAGGGCGAACGTCCGACGCGGACTTTGTCACGCACAGTTCCTTGCTTCCGCTGCCTACAGGTTCCGTATTTACGCGATATGCTGATCGCGAGTACGATACCCTTCCGGAGATTCTGAAAGAACAGGGCTATGGCGCAAACGTGTTCCATGCCTATGACAGCAGCTTCTGGAACCGTACCACAATGTACCGAGAAATGAATTACGACCGGTTTTACAGCAAGAAAGATTTTGAAATGAACGATGTGCAGGGATGGTCATTGAGCGACAAAGCGTTCTTCGCGCAATCGCTGGATGCGATGAAAGGCATCAAAGAGCCCTTCTATTCCTTCCTGATTACGTTAACGAGCCATCATCCGTATTATGTCCCCAAGGATGGGGCGAAGCTGGATACAGGGGCTTTTGAAGGATCGATATTCGGGAACTATTTGCAGTCGATCCACTATGTTGACGAAGCATTCGGCCAGTTTGTCGAGCAGATGAAACAGCAAGGACTGTGGGATAACACCATATTGATCATCTATGGGGATCACGACAATTCGATCAAAGAAAAAGCGGACTATGAGAAATTCCTGGGACGAGAACTGAATGCACTCGACATGGAGCAAATCATGAATCAGGTTCCCCTGCTCATCCGCCTGCCTGATGGGAAGCAAGCCGGAGTATATCCTGAAGCCGCTGGCATGATGAACGTGACACCAAGTATTCTTCATCTTCTCGGCGTGCCAAAAGAACCGTATTACTGGATCGGAAGCCATCTGTTGGATAACAAGCCGCGTCTAATTCCGCTGCGCAGCGGCGCATTCTCCGATGAGAAAGTGTTCTACCTGCCAACCGAAACGGCCGGACTTGAAGGGGGAACTTGCTACGATCTTGCGACGCGTCAGCCGACCGATATTCAGGCCTGCCGTGAAGGTTATGATAAGACACAGGAGCAGCTGCGTATTTCCGATCAAGTGATCACGTATGACCTGCTGAAGTTATTTAAATCACAGGGCGAAGCGAATGCCCGATAACCGGGCCTAAAATAGTAAATTTCAAATTTTGTTCAGCCTCTGATCGCTGTTGACTGGGGCTGCTTTAAACCAAACCAACCAGGCTGATCATATCCATCAGCCTGGTTGGTTTTTTGAGCTAGGCGTGTCAGAAGAGGCACGCCTAGCTGCATTTATGAAGAATCATCTTTTTACTGGTAACATTTCTTATATCAAGCCCGGCGGGTAACCGACTCAAGATGTTTTCTCCGATTGACAAGCGTTCCGTACATCAGCACAAGCCCCATCCATGCCAGGCTAGCTACAATCCCGAGTGTCATATAGGCAATGTCAGGTGCAAAGAGTCGTATGGAATTCCAAGGGGAGCTTGTCAGACGCGTGAAGAGCGGAATGATGCCAGCTGACATCGCAAATAGAACCAAACTCAGCGGAAGCGTGAGATATAACTTCAAGTTGCGTTTTTTCATTCTTAGCAGCAACCATATCAGAATAGCGAGCAGGATGAACAAAGTTCCCGCCAATCCCCAAATCATCGGATGGACTCCAGCGGAAGGAGGTTTCGGGTCTTGTCCGTCTAGTATCCCCCTCAAATCCTTGGAGACCTGAGACAATCTGGCTTCCTCCAAAACGTGATTCTTGTTGGTTAAAATAACGGCCCCTACGCCCCGATCAGGGATGAAGAAGATTTCCGCCCGTGCCTCCGGCGTTGATCCGGAATGCCATACCAGAGTCTCGCCTTGGTCCGTCTCACTTATTCTCCAGCCAAAACCATAGGCGCGATCCGGTCGATGCTGAACTAAAGGCGACAGGAGCAGATCCTTATATTCTCGACGAAGCAACATGTCGTTATCTTGGAGCAAAAATTGGACATACCGTGCCATATCGTCGATACTCGCCGTGATATAACCATAAGAAGCACCGCTATTGTCATAGGGAACGCTGCTCACTCGCGCATAGCCGAACCAGAATTGATACCCTTGTTCAAACCCGGATCGCCCGCTCCTCATCGGCTGCAGCCGTACTCATGCCCAGCGGGCCAAACACATGCTGCTCCATATAATCGGCATAGGATTGCCCCGACACCTCCTCCAGAACTGCACCCAGGATCATATAATTGGCGTTACTGTATTGATGTTGTTCCCCTGGCGCTCTAGTAAGCTTCGCGTGAGAGAGATTGCGCACATTCTCTTTCAGGGCAGAAGCATGCTTCGCACCCACATCGGAATACTCCATGCCCGTATATGTACTATATCCGCTCGTCTGAGCGAGCAATTGCCTTATCGTTATTGACGACGCCTCGGAAGACGCTTCGGCCGCAAACCATGGCAGATAGGTCCCAATGGACTCATCCAAGTCGACCCTGCCCGACTCCACAAGCTGGACAATCCCTAACGCCGTCATGGATTTGGAGATGGATCCGAGGAAAAATGGAGTATTGGAGCTGACCGTGCTGCCTTCTGCTGTAACGCCATAACTGTATGTAAACAGCGTGTCCCCATCCTGTACGATGGCAACGGAAAGGCCCGGAATTTGATATTCCTCCATCATCGCTTTCATGTAGAGGTCAACCTTATCGGTCATGCCTTCATCCGCTTCGACAACGTTCCCCCATGTCGGAAGTAGAAATGCCAGAACGGTTACAACGACATACGTCCACTTCTTTCTCATAACACGCTTCCTCCTTCTGTAAAACGGAGGGCACGTCTATGTTTTCTTTTACCGAAGACGTAGACCAGAATCGTAACGAGCACCGATATCGAAAGGCTGGATACGATCAACATCATATTCCACCACATCTGATCGGATATCCGGTACAACAGATTGAAGCCGGTTATCTCAAACCCCTTCACCCATGCCGTCGTTAATGAGAAGGAAAACAACAGCTGACATAGGATATAAACGGCCGCAAAGACCAGTGGATATTTCATAAAGCCCCATACACTAAGCCGCCCGCTACGCGGTTCCGGTTCTTCAGGAACAGACTCGAGATCCCTGGCGTCTTGTACTCTAACCAAACCTTGCACCTCTGCATAATCCCTGACATACATATTGGGAGAGCCCAGATCTTCAAGACCATTCTCCCCGTGCTCCCGGCTTGCCTCCAGATGCTCCTGGATCTGTTCGACAACGGCCTCTACCTGGCTTGACGTCATTTCGTACCGTTTCAACTCGCGGCGAACGGCCACGATAAATTGTTCTTCTTCATAGGATAATATCATGATCTCTGGCTCTCCTGTTCCACGCCATCTTCAAAACGCTGCACATTCGATGAAAGCAATGACCGAATATCCTGCTGCAGCTCCTGCCACTCCTGAATCTTCTTGTCCAGAAACAGATCTCCACTAGGCGTTATTTCATAATACACTCTGGCTTTACCGCTCTCGCTAAGCTCTCTCGTATCCGTCACCCATCCCTGATCTTTCAGCTTGGAAAGGATTGGATATATGCTTCCTACTCCCTTCAATTTCAGTCGGTGTTTCTCCAGCTCCTTCATGATCTCGTAACCATAACTCTTGCCATGACTCAGAATGGCCAATACGCACATTTCCAAATGCCCTTTAATTAAACTTGTTCTATCCATGACAACAATTTAACAAAAATATATATCGGAATCAAGTATATAATTCAAATACGTATATCAATATGTAAAAAAGCCCGTTCATTAGCTCGAAAGCTATTGAACGGACTGCACAGGATCCTAAACTACTTTTTAGCTGAACGAAGCTTGGACAGACGTTCCTTCTCATCGCCTAACAACTCTTCCGCCAATTCCACCGCGTTTCGATTTCCCTGCTCAATTACCTGGGAAACCGCTTGCTCCGTATGGGATAACGAATTCTCCGCTTGCTGAATCAGCTGTTCCGTCGGATGGGACATTGCCGAGGATACGGCACGGTGCAGCTTCTCCACGGAATCTAGCGCGCTGTTGCTGGGACTGTTGGAGTGTAGACTGGAATCGTGACTGTTCATGACGGATGCTCCCTTCTAAAGTTGTTGTTCCCGTTGCCCTCTTAGCATGGATGGCTGAGCCAGGAACTATACCCGTAGAATGGGAATTCCACTTTAACTTCAATGCAGATGTGTTAAACAGCCTGTTTGTTTGTTATTTCACAAAAGGCAGCGCCTTTGCCAGCACTTCATCCTCTGTAGGCGCGCTGACGTAACGGCCATTGATATACATAAATGCTCGTTTGCCGCAAGGACCGCAATAGGATTTACAGCCGATCTTAATGTCGGCATCCGGTACCATTTTCTTAATTTTTGGGATCATTGTCTTCAACTTCGTATGTCTGCACTTCTCGCAGACTCGAATATCATTAGCCATTGTACATTACCTTCTTTATTCTGAAGTAACCTAGTGGTCGCCGTGATTGCCCTGGGACGGATTCGTAATTACAAAGCCTTCCTCAGGAAAATAAAGATAGTCGATTTTGACGCCGTCCAGGAAAGGTTGTCCTGCCTCCAAAATGACGTCGATCTCTTTATCTGTGGATACGATGACATCATTTTCCTTAGGCGTGTCCAGATCCAGGCCGTAGTGGGCATGATCGCCATGCGCATGGGTAACCAGCACGCGGAGTTTCTTATCCTTGTTCTCTTCCTTGTCCAGCTCTCGCTTTAACACCTTGGCGGCATTACGGGTAATTTTACATTTCACGTATATTCATCTCCTCACGGATGTTTCATTCAATATGTTATTGTAGACCCCTGCCAACTTTTTCGCAAGGGTCCGATCCGTATTGTTACCGCCCGAGTCTCATTTACCGTACGCGCTTGGCAGGGCCCTGGTCCTCACCGATCAGACCTGGATATTTCCGTTCGACACGGGATACGAACCAGTTCATCAGCAGCATCGTGACTCCGATGTCATCGATCGGCAGCAAAGGCATAAAGTCCGGCAGCACCCAGTACAGCACAACGGGGACCAGAAATAACAGCTTGTCCCCGAGTGCAACCCGGGAAGAGGCTAAATACCCGAATATCCGCTGGAATACATGCGACCAGCGCCGAAGCGACCATAATCTTCTCCACTTCATATTGTTCCCTCCATTCCAAGCAGCATGTCTATATCATTACCCAATTAGCAAATCTCTAAGAAATCCCGGAAACACGGTATTCCGGTGGCTGCTTCAATAAAAGCGCGAAAAGAGGCCACTGCCTTGTGATCCATTAAAGCAGCGGCCGTATTCTTCTATATTTTATACGTTGAATAAACCTATTCGTTTCAAACGATCTTATTCCAAAGACATAAACGCAGCTAGAATAGAACCCACCTCGACGCACAGATCCTCGAAATCCTCAAGCGGCAGCGGATTCATCCCATAACCAATCTCCACAGTAAATCCCGGCCTCCGGTAATGCTGAATGAACCAATCCTTGTATCCTGCATCGCTGCCCTGCAGCTTCACCGGCCTGTAACCGCCGGCCTGACCTAATCTTCGGGCCATGTCCTCACTCTCCGGAGGTTCGTAGTCCCTATAATTCCAATAGATTTCCCTGCCTTGGCTGTGCAGGGAAATGGCCCGTTCCGGAGATATCGATAACGTATGCTGATAGACGGCCTCGGCTTCTGGCTCACTTAGCGGCTTTGTCCCCGCATAATCCTGCGGCGACGGATGGATCTTGCCCCTCCGCGCGACTTCCTCATTCCAATGCGCAGGGAATTGATCCCCCAAATCCACGCCGTTAATATTAGCCTTCCAGCGGCGAAAGTCCTCGCGCCCGCCATTCCATTCGAGCAGACGCTCATAATATGGATGAGAAGGGGTAACGCCTTCTTGGACAAGCTCTACCCCATCCGGGTTCGCCATCGGCACGATCCATAACGTATAGTTCCGGTACCACGCATGCGGATCCTGAAAATAAACCGGTGACTCTTGCGATAAAGCCTTGCTATATTCCTCCATGAATCGCATCAGACAAGGGGTTGTGATCCATTCATTGGCATGCAGTGCTGCATTGATGTGAAGGTTCTTAGGGCCTTTGCCGATTTTGGCCGCATAAATGGGTTTGCCGAGCACACTTCGGCCGATGACACTCCACTCGATAACAGGGTAGCGAAGCTGCATCTCTTGTATATCACGTTCCAGATCCCCCGGTCCGTATTCGCCGGTTAATCGTATCAAATGCCTATGCGTGGTACCCGGCAGAACGATCGTTTTTCCCTGTGGCAAATGATGAGCTGATAATCCGGGATTCAGTTCTTCCAAGGCTTCCTTCCGAAACCGGAACGTACTGGCAATACTATCAAAGGTATCATGTTCCTGAATGATATACCTTCGGCGCAACGATGCAGGAAGATAGAGCATTTGCCCCTGCTGGAGATACGGCTGCTGCGCCGCCCATGGATTCGCCGTAATCAGCTGTTCATACGCCAGACTATATCTGGCAGCCACGCGTCTTAGCGTGTCGCCTTTCTGTACGACATATTGCTGCATAATGGATTCCTTTCCGCGGCAAAGCCGCTTCAATTAGCGTCCATTCCATGTATATGAGCAGCCGGTTGTCCAACATGTATGATGCAAAAGATCAAAAAAGGCTCCGATATCCCTATCCTTTTGGAAACTTAGCACTGGAAATAATGAAGGCAGAACAAGGTGTTATCCCTTGTCCTGCCTGCGCTTGCTTGCTCTTATTCATTCTTGATAAGCTCTAAGGTATGAATGTGAATTATAGCTTCGTAATTTGCCAGACAACAGGCGTCCGCTTGATATACTCTCCGAGCCATTCGGTCGCAATGCTCTGAAAAATGACCGGATCTCCTGTACAGAAAAATTGATGCACCGGGCTCTCCATGCTGCTCGCGAGCTGGCCTTTATCGTACAGAATCGTGCTGACCTCGCGAGCCGTCTCATCGGCGGAGCTGATCAATTTCACGGACGGCCCCATAACCTTCTGGATCGTATTCATCAGGAACGGATAGTGAGTACAGCCCAGGATCAGGCAATCAATGGAGGTATCCTTGATGCCTCTCAAAGATTCTTGCACCACCTGCAAGGCATCCTTGGATCGGAACAATCCGTGTTCGACGAGCGGTACCAGTTCGGGACAGGCTTGACTTTCCACCTCGACGTAAGGCGAGAGCTGTTTCAGAGCCGCTGTATATGCTCCGCTGCCAATGGTTCCGACAGTACCGATGACGCCGACGTTACCGGTCTTTGTTGCGCTTATGGCGGCACGCGCCCCTGGGTGAATGACACCGATGACCGGTACAGGCACTTTGGACGAAATATAATCAAGCGCCGCCGCCGTAGCCGTATTACAGGCGATCACAATCATTTTAGGATCATACTGAATTAAATAATCTACAATTTGCTCCGTAAATAAACGGACTTCTTCCGGCGTACGGGGTCCGTAGGGTGCGCGGGCTGTATCTCCGAAATAAATAATTTTCTCTCTCGGGAGCTGTCTCATCACTTCTTTAGCGACAGTCAGCCCGCCGACACCCGAGTCTAGTATTGCGATTGCTTGCTGCACGAACCCACCGCTTCCTTCTTGTCAAATTCATGGTTTACAGTGATACCATATGTCATTTCGGATCGAAATGTACCTTAAATCTTACCCCAATTCCCCCCTATCTTCAACAAGGGCACCGCTCCCAAAAGACCGTTGGTTAATTGTTCAAGTAATTGTAGGACTCTTGCTCCGGTCGCTGACCGCAGGTAGTTTATACTATAATAAGCGCGCGTATAGTAAAGGAGAATTCTACGTGAATGACAACATACATCATACCGACCTTATGGAAGCTGCGAAGCCGTTTATCGAGCTTTGTTATGCTGAATTAAACCGCACCCCGGAAGAAGTCGAGGACCGGCTCATGAACATCCGCTCACAGATCGAGCTGACAGGTACATATGAGCATACACTTGAGGAACTGACGCATGGAGCCAAAATGGCTTGGCGAAACAGCAACCGCTGTATCGGCAGACTGTTTTGGGATCGCCTCAAGGTATTCGATGCCAGGCACTTAACGGAGACCTCTGACATTTTCTCGGCACTCCTTCACCATATCGAGAGTGCCACCAATGGCGGGAAAATCATGCCTACGATTACGATTTTCAAGGCTGCACGTCCAGGGGAGGCCCCGCTTATTATCAAAAACCACCAGTTGATTCGGTATGCCGGTTACGAAACGGCGGACGGGACGATTGGCGATCCGGCTTCCCTATCCTTCACGAAGGAATGCATGGAGCTGGGGTGGCAGGGAGACTTGACCGACTATGATGTGCTGCCGCTGGTTGTGCAGCAGGGGAATGAGCCGCCGGAGTGGCTTGCGATACCGAAATCCTACGTGCTGGAAGTCCCTTTGGAGCATCCCGAACTTCCTGCTCTTAAAGCGGAAGGGATAAAATGGTATGGGGTGCCTCTCATCTCAGACATGCTGCTTGAAATCGGCGGCATTATGTATACGGCAGCACCGTTCAACGGCTGGTATATGGGAACCGAAATCGGAGCCCGTAACCTTGCAGATGAAGGGCGCTACAACAAGCTTCCGCTTATTTCCAAGCTGATGGGGCAGGATACTTCCAGCGAAACTACCTTATGGAGGGATCGCGCATTGGTTGAACTCAATGCTGCCGTGCTCTATTCCTACAAAAAAGCGGGCGTCAGCATAGTGGACCATCATTCGGCAGCAGCCCAATTCGGTTTGTTTGAACAGCGCGAACAGCAAGCCGGGCGGGAGCTCACAGGGGATTGGAGTTGGTTGATTCCTCCGGTCTCGCCGGCTACAACCCATATTTTCCACACCTCTTATCCTAACGACATCCGTTCGCCGAATTTCCATTACAGGAGCAAAGGGCAGTAATCGGGGCTTTATTTCGAATCGTTTATACACAACAAAGCCGGGGCTCATTGCCGCCCCGGCCTTCATGTATTTTGATATGATCCTTATCCTCGTAAATGAGTGCTGAAGCGGTCATCTGATCCCGGATTAATCGTTGACCTTCACTTCGGCAGCAGTGGACACATTAACCTCTTCTTCAAAATCCTCATCAAACGCGGAGACCTGTGCAATTTCCTCATCTGCCATCCAGCTTTCTTGCCGATTGCGCCAGGACTGAATGTCGGAGATCACATTCTCTGCCCGATCCGTCATAATGCCGATCAGGTTAACGCCCTGCTCTCCTACCTTCTCTGCTGCCTCCTGCACCTTGGTGCCGATGCCGCGGGCGCCGTCGGCAATGTCATTCCGAAGCTCTTTGCCGGATTTTGGAGCCAGAAGAAGTGCGGTAACAGAACCTGCAACACTGCCGATCAATACTCCCCAGAGGAGCCCTTTGCTCTTCTCTTTCATATTCCATCTCTCCTTCTATTTGGCTTGCCCTTCGTCGGACTTGGAGGTGTATTTGTTCCATGAATGCCAAAGCGTCATTCCGGCATCAACCCACCGGAACACCTCCCCGATCTGCCGTTCATTATCGAGGCGAGCACGTTCCAGATGCTCAATGGCAGTTATGGAAGCTTTTTTCCCTACAGCATGAACCGCATCGGCCGTCTTGGCTACCGCTGACGCAGCATCGGACATGGAAGCGGCAATAGCTTCGCTCGCTGCCAGCTGACGCTGAATCATCTCTAACGAGACCGATGCCTGCTCCAGCACCTGCGAGGCTTCCTTACTCAATCGGCTACTGTCTTCCTCAAGCCTGCCCAGCATGGTCTCGGCCCGCCCGATCAGCTTTTTAACCGACACCATCATGACCACCGCCGCAACCGCGATCAGAACGATGCCGATAGCAGCGGCCAGCGCACTCCATTCTGTCATCGGGAACTCCTCCTTTCGTCCGACCGGGCGAATGCCTAGTCGCTTGATGCATTATAAGCAGTATGGGCTTGTCTTGACACAACATCGGCGATTTTTTTATTCCAGCAGAGAAAAACCACGAGTATCCCCTACAACTTCGGAACATCCCAGCCGCTTGAGATAAAGACAACAAAAAAACAGACCGTTCAGGGATTACCTGAACGGTCTGTTATGGATGAATCGTATGGAAGAGCCCATGGCGCGTCATGAATATCTCTTTTTTAAAACTATACAAGCCTCAGTACATCTCGTTCTTTAAATACTCACGGACATTTCCCGCAAACTGCTCCAGCACATCAGGCAAAATCGGGGTTAAAGAATGAAGCGCATGCCTGTCCCAATCATAGTAGTCCTGCACGAGCGGTTTACGCAATCGAACCAGCTCCAGCAGCACCTTATGAACCTCTTCAGGGAACACCTTTTCCTCATGATTAATATCCATGATATCTTCATAACTGCTGGCATCCCGCATAATAAATCCGTCAATCAAGTAGCTGCCGACATCCGTTACGACTTCGATCGCCAAATGAAGCGCTCGTTCCTGAACTAAGCCCAGCACCAGGCCTCCGTCCCATGATTGTGCCGCAGCACGCAATCCTTCCGCGATTTCGGGAATCGCGCTCAGACGCCGTTCAATTTGTTCTTGATTCACATAATACACCGCAAATCTCCTCCAGCCTGTTGTTGTAAAGTCTATATCATTGCCTACACTTCAAAATCAACGCTAAGCGTATGATCTTTCACCGTATTGATGTATTGGATCACTTCCTGGTGAACAGGATGAACGGCATATGCTTGTAAATCTTCAAGATTGTCCACTTCAACGATCAAAGCCAAATCATAAGAGCGCTCGGAGCGAATAACATCGGCACCCGCCTCAAGGGATCTTAGCATCGGAATCTTGCCATCCATATCACGCAGCACCTGCACCGTCTTCTCAATATTCTCGGCGGATGAATCCTTCAATTTGAAAAAAACAATATGTTTAATCATCGTCCGTTCCTCCATCTCTAGCATTTATGTAAATCTTTCGTATCTATCATACCCCGTTCGTCCGGAAAAAGAAATCGCTACCACCAACATAGCGGACATATCAGCTGCGCCAGATCTAGCCAAATAGGAGCACGTTCTGACTTACGCCAGAACGCGCTCCTGAAATCGAATTCTATTTAAGGGAACAACCGCTAAAATCACGAACCTAATTGGTTCAGCATGTTCTGGGCAATCCAGACGCCGGCGGCTCCTGCCTGAGCAAGCCCCCTGGTAATTCCGGCACCATCCCCGCCACAATAAAGACCCTTGATTTCCGTCTCGAAAGACTCCGACAGCTTCGGTCTTGCGGAGTAGAACTTGGCCTCCACCCCGTAGAACAGCGTGTGCTCCGATGCGATCCCCGGCGTGACTTTATCAAGCGCTTCGACCATCTCGATCAGGCTTTTCATAGTGTTGTACGGCAGCACCAAGCCAAGATCTCCAGGAACCGCTTCCTTCAGCGTCGGCTCCAGGAACCCTTCACGAATTCGGCCATCGGTGGATCTCCGACCGCGGAGCACGTCACCGTATTTCTGTACAATGACCCCGCCGCTGGATAGATCGTTAGCCCGCTTGCATATTTCACGCGCATATTCGTTAGGCTTGTCAAACGGCTCCGTAAACTTATGGGATACGAGCAGCGCAAAGTTCGTATTGGCTGATCCCAAAGCCGGATCTTTGTAGGAATGGCCATTGGCTGCCATAACTCCACTATGGTTCTCAACCACAACATGACCGGAAGGATTGCTGCAGAACGTACGCACCCGGGTTCCAACCGAGGTGTTAAAGATGAATTTGCCTTCATACAAATGCTCATTGATCTCGCGCATGACCACATCCGAGGTTTCCACCCGAACGCCCACGTCCACTTGGTTATTATGCATTTTCAATCTGCGTTTTTTTAATATACCGGTCAACCAGGCTGAGCCGTCACGCCCAGGGGCAACCATCACTAAATTCGCCTCATGGACCTCCCCGCCTTTCATTGTGATACCGGTAATACGGTGGGTTCCGTCTTCTTTGACGGTGACAATGTCCTCGACTTCCGCCCGGAAAGCCATATCAATTCTTGTCTTCAAATATTCATATATCGACTTTAGAATCTCCAAATTCTGCTCAGTTCCAAGATGTCTTACCTGAGCGCGAAGCAGCTTCAGGCCCGCTGCGTATCCACGGTGTTCAATATCCCGAATCGCATGGGTTGTCGGGTCCGTAATGGCAGGTGTCGCTCCATGCTCCAGATTGATGGCGTCGACATATTGGATGAGCTCCATGACTTTGGAGCCAGGCAAATAATCGGTCATCCAGCCGCCAAACTCCGTGGTGATGTTGAATTTGCCGTCGCTGTATGCTCCCGCCCCACCAAACCCGGCTGTAATCGAACAAGCCGGCAAACAACCGGCAAATTCCTTGCGTCCTACTGCCGGTGGACAGAGCTTAATCTTCTCTTCCAGGATCGGGCAGCTTCTCCGGTAAATATCATGTCCCTTGTCAACCAGCAGCACCTTGCTTCCTGGTGACTTCAATGTCAGTTCATAACAAGCGAAAATGCCAGCCGGACCGGCACCAACAACGATAACATCATATTTGCTCATCATATCCCCCTGTGTGTTTGACTGTCGCTTTGCGCACAACACTTCCGGGCACAAAAAAAATCCTGCTCCGAATAGGTATGCTTGCGCATCCTATTCGTAGTCAGGAATTTAAGGTCCCTTGTAGAAACCCCTGAACCTTATTTTCAGGGATATACGAACAAGCATCTTTTTTCTTTATCAACCGTAGTTAATATAAAACGAATTCACGAATGAGTCAAGTTAAATCATTCCCATCGTTCGTCTTTAACCTCTTATATTCTGGTTATACATGCGATTCACCCCGAGTAAAAACGTCAAAAGACGAACGATTCATTATAATAATTAAATAAACGAGTAGGTCCATCGGACCATTACATCCGACTTATAAATCATGTAACAACGAAATGGAAACAATTGTTTTATGTTTGGCTATTGAAAAGTGAGTGTCGAATATTGTAGTATTGTGTTAAAAAAATCGGAGGAATTATGCCTACAAAACTGCAGCAAGAAAAACACTCCATTGAGGCGTGGTCCCTGATCAATCGTAAATATTTGGGGAAAGGTGTGCGAGTCAAGCGCTTTCGCCGGCCGACCCGCTGCCAAATTCGCAACCGCGTCCTACTAGCCGTACTTATGGCCAACGATATCAAGTTGTCGCAATTGGCCGAGGAACTGGGAGTATCCTCCCGTAGTGTCAGCGCCTGGGTATATGAGGGACGCGTTCCCGGAAAAAACAACCTGGAGAAGGCTTGTGACTACTTGGGTTATCCCCGCCACATACTCTTCAGAGAGGAACTGCTGGACAAGTCACCTTTAATCTGTCAGCCGGCACCTTCCCGCTTCATGAAACGCACCCTGACACGCTCACCGGTTAGCAACCGGATTCTGACAGGTCTGTGCATGGTTTATGATTTGTCGGTAAGCGATGTCAGCCGCTGGATCGGCGTGCATCCTGGCACATTCCGCAAATGGCTGCACCAGGGCACCGTACCATCCCCAGCGTTCCAGGAAAAAGCGGAGCAGTTCTTCCGTATCCCTAAATCTGTTCTATTCGCAGATTGCGCATTAAAGCAAAATTCCTAATCGAAGTTGCCGTAATGCCATAACCATACTTATATTTCAACCCATGCTCAGCTTGTCGGATCGCTCCGGCTAAGCCGGGCTTATTTTCTGTTATGGCATATTTCGAGACGATCAGGGAATACAAGTAACATTCAGACCGCAATACTTAACTTTGAGGTGACAGACATATGACGTTACGTCATAAACAAATTGGCGCTGCACTGGGATTGCTCACCGGAACAACCATGGGAAGCGGCATTGGATTCCTGCTCGGCTGGCACTCCTTTAATTTGATCGTCCTGGTGGCCCTCTTCGGCTTATTCGGAGTTGCGGCTGGTATTTGGCTAGGCTCCCGAATGATATTCAAAGAGCTCCCTTAATGAATGATATGATATTCATCGTTCTGCCTCTTCCTCGCTGAGAATGGAGGCATAACCACACAAAGAAGACCGGAGGTTTCCGGTCTTCTTTGTTATGAATTAGTTATGGGTCCTTGTATTAACAACATACAATGGTCCAGACACAGCGCCTACGTTCTTGGGAGCTTCAGCAGCTCCATCGGTGATAGCTCCCGTGGCAGGGCTGCTGGCGGTCGTATCCGGTATATCCTGGTCGCTCCAGGTTTTACCTCCGTCCTCGGTTTTGGCTTGACCGCTGAATCCCGTTTCAGGCGAGATGAAATGGAGAAATCCGGCATTCGGCGTGCTTCCAATCCGAATCCACGTCTCCCCGCCATCCGTGGTGCGATACAGATCGTTATTCTCCATCACGGTCCAGGCCTGTTTGCCATTCAGCGCAAAAATTTGGCGTACCGTGCCTTTCGGCTGAGCCTGAACCTCCCATTCCGTACCACCGTTATCACTAAAAGCAATCCAGCCTTCCCCGCCAATCCAGCCCGAGCTATGATTAATTAGCCGGACCGCCGTCACATCCGCTAAATCCACATCGGGTTCAGCGGTCTGATGATCGGGCGATACGTCCGTATCCTCTACTGCAACGACACTGCTTCCCGCGGTGTCATCACCTCCTGAAGCTGAGCCGGAAGGGAGCTCTGTCTCCGGGGTATTCTCATTCGAAGAAATCACCGATTGCTCAGGTACCGGATGCTGAGCCACATTCCCCTCATCCGTTGGTTGACATCCAACAGACAAACTCACAACAACGAGCATCGACAACATAAAGCTAAACCCTATTCGAGGTTTTATCACAGGATCACACCCCTTGTATTCAAAATAACTCGCCCGTAACTTCCGCTAACAGGTCTTATATTATAAATCCAACTCCATTGAATTCACCTTAAAGCTGAACGGTTCCTCCTGTTTAGTATAACGCGAGTTCTGCATGAAGAGGAACGAAAAAAAGCTGTTCTCCAAGTTAAATTTCCACTTGAAAAACAGCTTTGCTTCATAGATGCGGTCGAGAGGACTCGAACCTCCACGGGGTTTAGCCTGCTAATCCAAATACTTGATAAGCTTGGACCAAAAGGCCGAATAGTGCTCCCAGTTCACAAACTCCAACGATCCCCAGTGCGGCGAACAATCGCTTGCAAAGGCTGCCGTCTTGCCGGCTCCGTAGGTTCCGACCGTCAGAATGGCATCGCCTTCATGGCTTAGCAATTCCTCTGCCCCCGGCTTGGCTGACAGTTTATTATAACCCAGCAGCCTAGGCCATTCTCCCAAATCATTTACCAGTGGATGCGGCTGCGATACGACAGGCGAGAAGCCGCTTGGCATCTCTACCCGATCATCTTTGTCCATCATGACTACCGGCAGCACATCGGCCAATATCGTATTTCTATAATTGGCTTTCCCTTCGATTCCCATGAAGGTCAGGTAACCGCCAACCATCAGCAGGCCGCCCCCTTCAGCGACATACTGCTTCATTAGCTCAAGGGCGTTCGGAATGATTTGCATTTGATAGAAGGTTGGATTTTGGAGCAGGAATGTGTTGGCCCCTACGTCACTAAGTACAATCGCATCATAGGCTTTTAGCTCTTCCAACGATTGAGGGAAGCGCACCTGTACTTCATGCGCAGGCATATAGGTGACGTCAATTCCCTCCTGACGCAGACAGGACAGCAAATAGGTTGCTCCCTCCTCGTACTTGGTCGAGGTAAAGCTGTCATAACCTTTCGTATGAATCATATGCACAACCCAAGATTCGCCAACAAATAAGATTTTCATCAGTTCAAGCACCTCCGTATTGTATATCACCAGGCCCTATACCTACAGGCCGTCTTGATCCCGTTTTTACGCCTCCGCGATTTCACACCAGTCCACAATCGTTTTGGCAATCATCTTGACCGCCTGAATCACTTCATCGACAGGTGTAAATTCGTCGCTATGATGGGCAAGGCTTGGGTCGCCTGGTCCAAAGTTAACGGTCGGAATGCCGACGTTCACCGGCCAGCCCATATCGGTATGGAAGCCCAATCCTTCGATCTTCCCTTCCTCTCCAATAGCCTTCAAGGATTGTACACAAGTCTGAACAAAGGGATGAGACACATCCGTTTCTGCACAATCGGCATCCACCAGCCATTCGATTTCCGGCATATGCTCACGCAGCCAAGGATCTGATTCCGATACCTCGCGCAGAAAGTCCGTCAATTCCTTCTTTACGTTGCCGCCTACAAGCTTCTCGTCACGCTCCGATGGCAAGTATTGCGCGTTAAATACGATTTCCGCCTCATTCGCGAAGGAGGTCGGATATTCCCCAGCGTTTAATTGCGCGACATGCACCTGACAAGGGATCGCCAAGTAGGGATGAGTCTTGCTGACAGCCCATTGCTCATTCAAGCGGTCCAAATGCTCCAGAATATATCTCGCTTTCTTAATCGCATCCACCGCGCCGCCGTCCTGCCAATCCGCTTGCGGCATCTCAATATGGCCGCTGCGGCCTTGGATTTTGATCTTCCCCCATAAAATCCCACGGCACAGCGGGGCGATCGTTAGCGAGGTCGGTTCTGTCAAAATGCATGCATCTGCTCGATATCCATGGTGGATGAAATCAAGCGCCCCCATGCCTCCCGCTTCTTCATCGACGACCGTGCCGACAACAACCGGACCTTTAAGCTTAAACCCGCTGCGAAGAATAGCTTCGACGGCCATAATCATGGCTGCGACTCCGCCCTTCATATCAACGGTGCCGCGGCCGTACATCTTCCCGTCAATCACTTTGCCCTCGAACGGATCGACCGTCCACTTTGAGCCTGCCATGACGACATCAATATGGCCAAATAAGAGCAGGGACTTGCCTTCCGTTCCTTTGCCAAACGTAGCCGCTAGATTGGGTCTGCCCGTAAAATCTCTTCCCGCATAATAGCCCGCCATGCCTTCATATTGCTTCAGTTCATCAGCGACGGGCTCCCAAATCTCGATGTCCGCACCCAGTTTCTCCAGCTTGCCGGCAATAAATTGTTGCAGGTCCTTCTCTTTCGATGGCCCTGGCTCCTCGAAGAACCAGGGGTTCACGCTCGGAATTTGAATAAGCTGTTGTAAAAATTGAATAATTTCATCTTGATGATTCTCGATCCAATCCATCACTCTTTGTTCTTGGTTCATCTCTCTCTCTCCTTTGTGGCAGCACTCTCCTGATACCGCATGAATCCGCAGCTGCCGTAAGCAAGAGTATCAGGAGCCGTGCCTGCTCCCTTATTCGAATCGAACAGTGCTTCCGTTCATAAAATCAACCCACGGATTGATCATCTCATCCCCGAATTTATCCTTTTTCTTCTCGATGCCGAACATATAACGGGCGTCGTCCGCAGCCGGGTAGGCCGGGCTATGCCAGACCCCCCGATGGATGACGATAGCTTGTCCGGGCTTGATTCGGAAGCACTTGACGGTGGAAGCATCAGGGCTTTCATCCGGATTGTCAATATCCATGCACAATGCTACAGGCTGCACAATCTCACGATCAAAGGTAAGCAGAAGCTCTTCGCGGCTGACATGCCTCTCCATGGCTGTGACGACAAATTCGCGCCGCTTGGTGTCGACAAGTCCAAATCCGATGGGCTCCCATACGTCCAGCATTTGAACATAGCTCCAGCAATCCCACCCGTCACCGGATTTGGAAGGGTCAATCGCCGGCACATCCACCACTTTGCCATAGGGAGCAAAAGCCTCCTCCGTTAAATCTTCTATCTGCACCTTATACTCCATTAAGGCCGCCTCCTAAGGGTGTTATTAGAAATCAAAACTGTCCACATTATCGTTCGTGACTTCAAGCGTGCCAATAAAGACGCTTTGTCCGTCTACCTTCACTGTTCCAATCGTCGGAATCTCCATGCCGTCTTTGATTTCCTTGCCTTGAGCCAGTTGATCCATAATATAGACCGTTACGTAAGCCAGCTTGCCCGGATCCCAAATAATATCTGTTTTGATCGTGCCGTTCTTGATGTAATTTTTCACGACGCTCGGCACGGCAATGCCTGTAATGGCCACTTGGTTCTTCTCCAAAGTGCCTGCCTTTACAGCTTGCTCCACGACCTCCGCGGCTGCAGGAGGTTCGCCGCCTGCAAATCCGATAATGCCTTTCAGATCAGGATAGGTTTGAAGCAGGTTTTGCGCATTGGCATACGCCTTCTGTTGATCGTCGTCGCTTGCAACGGTCGTTACGACCTCAATATCCGGATAGTTGGCTGCAAAATAGGCTTTAGCCGCATTGGATTTGGCAATCTGGTTTTGTGAGCCAAGACCGGCTACCATGAACGCTACCTGTCCTTTGCCGCCGATTTCCTCTCCGATCGTTTTGGCCAGAAGCTCCCCGATTTCTTGGTCTGTAGCCGGAGCGACATAATATTGGCGGTCTGTGTCCGGCGCGTCACTGTCCCAGGTCACAATGTTGACACCTTGGCCTGCCGCTTTCTTGAACACAGGGCCTACCGCTTTCGCATCATTGGGCGATACGCCGATGCCGCTTACTTTGCGGGTCAGCATATCCTGAATCATATTAATTTGCTTGGAGGAATCCGCCTCTGTCGGCGCATTGAACAGAACCTTTACCTTCAAATCGGCCTCCGCCTTCTTCGCGCCCTTCTCAGCCGCCGCCCAATAAGCAGGGCCGATGGACTTTGGATTCATAAAGTAAGTTCTGGATCCCGAAGCTCCCTGGTTCGTTTTGCCTCCGTTATCCGTTTGATTCCCGCTTGTACTTCCGCATGCTGCCAAATTCAAAGCCAATACGCCCGTCAGTAACGTCAATGCCAGCTTTTTCATAGATTTCACTCTCCATTGAATTTTTTGTTTCCTACAGCAAGCAGAAGCAATGCCCCTAATATGACTGCCTGGTAAAGCACGGATACACCTAACAGATTCAATCCATTACGCAAAAACACGATGATTAGCAGCCCGACAAATGTGCCTGAAAGACTCCCCCTTCCTCCAAAAATATGTGTGCCCCCTATCAGAGTCGCTGTAATGACATCGAGCTCTATATTGGTACCCGATGTCGCCTCTGCGCTTGCCAGACGCGACACCAGAAATATACCCGCCAAGGCCGAAAACAATCCGCTAAGCATAAAGAGGATAAACCGGATGCGTACGACCGAGATACCTGAGTAGCGGACAACCTCTTCATTGTTGCCAATGCCGTACACATAAGTGCTGAATCTTGTTTTCTTCATGACAAAGCTGGCCAGAAGGAACATCACCACTAGGAAAATCGCATTAACCGGAATGCCGCCGACATACTGCTGGCCCATAAAGTAGAATGCATCCGGAAAGCCGCTAATGGGTCTGCCCTGATTGATCACGTAGACCAGACCCCGCAGCATCACGAGCATGCCAATGGTGACGACGATCGCCTGCATGCGGTGCCTTGCGATCAGATAGCCGTTAACCGCCCCGCACAGCAAGCCAGCCAGCAGCCCAATGATCACGCTGATCCATATATCGAGGCCCCGCTCAAAGGCAACTCCCATACTTACAGCGGAGAAAGCGAGAATTGAGCCTACCGAAAGATCCATGGCACCGGATATGATGATCATGGTCATCGGTATGGCGATCAGCCCTACTTCAACCATCTGGTTCAGCACATTCATAAAGTTAGTGACGGTCAGGAAATAGGGAGACAAGAAGCTGAACAGCACGATAATGACGAGCAGCAGCAGCATTTGAACGATCAGCTTATTTCCCCTAAGCGGGAACCGGCTTGTCCATGTACTCATACCAAATCCCCCTCTTTTCCTTTGTTTTGCCTTATACGCTGCAGCGTATTAATGACAATTGCCAGAATAATCAGAAAACCCGTCGCGGCATCAACCCAGAAAGGAGATACCTTGGATATAATGAGCCCGTTTTTGACAATGCCCATAAAGAGCACACCCAGCATCGTTCCGGCTATGGTGCCGACGCCTCCAAATATACTTCCCCCGCCGATAAGAACGGCTGCCATGACTTCAAACGCCAATCCGCTGCCTGCTGTCGAGGCTTGCACACTTCCTACCTTTGCTGCGAAAATAACCGAGGCGATCCCGACCAGCAAGCCGGTTAATACATACACCTTAAACTTGGTTCGGGCTACGCTGATTCCCGCCAGCTTGGCTGCTGGTCCATTCCCGCCAATGGAGTAGATTCTTCGGCCCTCACGGGCGAATTTCATTAAATAAATGAAGACCGCGATAAGAATGACGGCTATTAGCAGCGGGAAGGAAATGCCGAGCAAATACCCTTGTCCGAAGAATCGAAATCCTCCCGGCAAGTTCGTCATCCAGGTTCCTCCGCTGATCCCTACCGCAATGCCCCGGAAGATATACATGGTGGCCAAGGTGACGATGATGTCCGGTATTTTCCTAACCGCAATGAAATAACCATTGACCAGGCCGCATAGAACCCCGATGCATATCCCCATAGCGGCTGCAATCCATGGATGGATGCCATGGCTGAGAAACAATCCGACAGAAGTCGCTGTCACTGCCAGCACGGAGCCGACGGATAAATCCATGCCCCCCAGCAGAATGACCATCGTCATCCCGATCGCCACGATGAACATGGAGATGTTCTGATCCAGAATCAGCCTTATATTTTCGAATTGCAAGAAGTCAGGAGATATAATGGAAAACAACAGCGTAACGAGAATGGTAAATAAAATAATAGGCGCTTCATGCACATTTAGTAGGCGTTTCATATGCGGCCTCCTTCTGAAAGCGGATGTGAAGCACGCTGCAGCAATTGTTCCTGATCAGCCTCGCCATGTGCAAATTCATGCACGATCGTGCCTTTGTATAGCACCAGGATCCGATCACAGAGTCCAATCACCTCCGGCATTTCGGACGAAATCAGCAGGATGCTCAAGCCTTCCTGGGCCAGTTGATGAATAATATTGTAGATCTCCGCCTTCGCTCCGACGTCAACTCCCCGGGTCGGCTCCTCCAGAATAAGAATATCGGGATTCGCTGCAAGCCATTTGCCAATCACAACCTTTTGCTGGTTGCCGCCACTCAGAAAGTCTACGCTTTGGCCATCGTTGGGAGCTTTTATTCGAAGCTTCTCCATATACTCCTTGCTCATCTCTTTAATCCGCGCCTCGTCCAGCACCGTATACTTTGAAAGCTGCGGCAGCATCGGAATGGACAGATTTTGCCGAATTGACATCGGTTTAATGATGCCTTGGCGGTGACGATCCGGCGGAACATAAGCAATCTTCTTTGCTTTGGCCTGACTCGGATTATTGATTTTCACCGCTGCGCCACGAATAGTGATTTCACCCGTTCCCCGCTTTAGACCGAATAAACGCTCGGCAATCGTGTGCGTGCCCGAACCCGGAACGCCGAACAGACCTAATATCTCTCCTTTTCGCAGCTCAAAAGATACACAGTGTGCGGAATCGAGCGACAACTGCTCGACCTTCAGCACAACCTCTTGATCGTGCTTCTGTTCCCTGACCGGATATAGCTGGCCAACCTCTTTGCCCACCATCATTTGAATCAAGCTCTGTTCGGTAACCTCTTCGATTCCACGGGTATCAATCTTGGCTCCATCCCGCAGCACCGTTACCTTATCCGCAATTTCAAATATTTCCTTCATGCGGTGAGAGACATACACGATGGCTACGCCCTGCGCCCGGAGCCGGTTGACCACATCAAACATTTTTTTCACTTCGTTTTCCGGAAGCGCCGCTGACGGTTCATCCATAATGAGCACATCCGCCTGAAAAGACAGCGCTTTCGCAATTTCGATTACTTGCTGGCTGTGAACGCCAAGATGCCGGACCTCCTGGCGGACATCAATTTCACCTCCCCCTATGGAATCAACCAAACGCTGCGCCTCGTCATACATTTTGGACCACTGTATCCGGCCGAATTTGCCCACCATTTCCGGACGGTCGATAAATATATTTTCCGCGGCTGTCAAATTAGAAAACAAATTGAATTCCTGGTGGATAATGGACACTCCTTGCCGCTGGGCGTCAAGCGGGTTGCCGAATGTCACTTCTTTGCCCTTCAGTCTGATCGTTCCTTGCGTCGGTGAATATACGCCGGACAAAATTTTCATCAGCGTGGATTTCCCTGCTCCGTTCTCCCCCATAAGCGCATGGACTTCGCCCGGATAGAGCTCAAAGCTAACATCTGATAACGCTTTGACCCCTGGGAATTCCTTGCTGATGCCTTCCATTTTCAAAACCGGATGCCTCATCGTTCGACCTCCTATTCACCTTACTGAGCTGCTTTTTGGATAACTTTAACAAGACTAAGCGTTAACTCACCAAAGTCTGAGAATACAGGTGTCCCTTTCCAGGAAAGAAACCCCGTATATTACCTTTTTATAACGGTCTTATTAACCTATTGTTCTACACCGTAAGAAACGATTGTACCTGTTCTTCTGTCGGAATCGAGCTTTGGGCACCTGGTACAGATACAGCCAGCGCCGATGCCGCTGTCGCGTAGCACAGACAATCGCGCAGCTCCGCTCCCGTTACATATTTAGCTGCGAACGCTCCGATGAAGGTGTCTCCGGCCGCTGTCGTATCCACTACGTCAACCGAAAATGCGGTTAATGTGATTTGCCTTCCGGATTGGTCCATATAGATAGAGCCTTTGCTTCCCAAAGTAATAATGAGATGAGGAATGCCGTCATTAAGCAGTTTCTTTCCGGCCTCCAGGGCCTGGCTGCTTCCTTCAATACGGATGCCGCTCAGCTCCTCCGCCTCGACCTCATTCAGAATGAGGAAAGTGACCTTGCTCAGTTGGCTCTGGTCAAACCCGTCAATTGGAGCTGGATTCATAAATACCGGAATACGTTGCTCTGCCGCTTTATCCAGCACCCTTTGATTGGCTGCCGATGATATTTCATTTTGCAGCAAAATGACGTCGAAACCAGAGAGGTCCAATTTATCTACCTCGTCTGCACCATACCTTCCATTAGCGCCTGAGGATAAAATAATGTTGTTCTCGCCTGCTCCATCGATTGTAATCAAAGCAAGCCCCGTCATACACGGCTTCTCGATAACATGATCAAGATCAATCCTAGCCTCCGCCAATTCCCTGCGTATGTCGATCCCAAAGGAATCCGAGCCCAGTGCACCCGCCATAGCGACCGAAGCTCCGGAGCGAGACGCGGCAACAGCCTGGTTAGCCCCCTTGCCCCCAATAAAGAAACGGGTCTCGTTGCCCTGTATCGTTTCGCCGGGAATGGGGTGACGCTCAACCTGTGTGACAATGTCCATATTCATGCTGCCCACTACCAAGATTTTCGCCATAGCGCTCTCCCCCCAGTATTACTCCTTCAGTCTTTTGACTGAGCCGAATTTCTTCAATTCAACATCCAATATCATTTTTTTCAGCTTCGTCCGCTCTTTAGGCTCTCTCTTGATTTTTTGAATGAGCATTTCCGCCGCTTGAATTCCCATCTCTCTTGTCGGTCTGCTGACCACGGTCACTCTTGGCTGCACGAACTGGGCAAGCTCGTTATCATCAAAGCCAATTAAAGAAATATCCTCTCCGATTCGGAGATTCAAATCGCGTATCGCTTTAATCGCACCCGTACAGATGACGTTGTTAGCCGCAAATATAGCTGTCGGTGGCTGCTCGGATTGCATAAGCTCCGTCGTAAATCGGTAGCCGTCCTCTTCCAGCCAATTCCCCTGCTTGTGATAGGCAGGATCGGGTGTCAGGCCGCTCTCATGCATAGCTTGACGATATCCCCAATAACGGTCCTTGCCATCGTTAAAATCATGCGCCCCATCTATAATGGCAATGCGTTCATGACCATAGTCCACGAAATGCTTGGTCGCTTCGTACGCGCCGCGGAAGTTGTCGATTAAGACACCATCGTGGCCGCAATCGTTGATATAACGGTCGACAAGGATGGTAGGCTTGCGAATGTTCCGGTAAAACTCTGCATCCTTATGCGTACCGATTAAGATGATTCCATCCACATTTTTCCCTAGGAAGCTTTCAAAAAATTCTTCCTCCTCTGCCTCATCGCTATTCGTGGCGACTACTAGAGTAAAGAAGCCTTCCTTCTTGGCCACCTCTACCATACCGCCAATGACTGCGGTGTAGAAGGGATTCTGAATCTCCGGCACCACGACGGACAGCATGTTGGTTTTTTTATTGACCATCGATGCAGCCATCGTATTCGGAACGAAGTTCATCTCTTCGATTATTTTGAGTATTTTCTTGCGAGTGGCTTCACTTACGCGATCTCGTCCATTCATCACTCGGGATACCGTAGCTACAGATACATTTGCTTGCTTGGCTACGTCCTTAATTGTAATTTCCTTGTTCGTCATAGCCACCCCCCTTCCTTTAGTTTAAAGTCATAACGTTTTCTCAATATTTCCCTTTGATAATAAACGATATGAGTTCATTTCCCACTCTAAAAATGTAAACGTTTACGCAATTTCTGATTTTATTGTAGTTCATGATCAATCAGATTACAATAGGTTTTTTTCGAAAAATCAAAAAAATAAAACGGTTACATTTACGATTTCTACCCTATTAATGTTAGGTATTTGTTCGGTATTCAACTAAAAATCATAATATAACCTTGTTTATATGTCATATATTATAACATAAAATCAAGCTCTTCATTGGTACCGAGTAAGCCTCAGGAAAAATCACACGACTTTTATTAGAATCTAACTATCAGCCACTCCTCAAAAAAACTAGAAACGTTAACCCGTTGTTTCCCTTATTTAAAACCTCCTTTTTTAACCAATTCTTTGTTAAAACGTTTACGCAATTTGTTTGGAAATGCGCATTGTTCCCGCCCTATCAAACAGGAAGACCGTCGAAATTAAGCAATCGTACGATGTTTAACGCCTTTCTTTGGATTGCCCGAAGTGGTGAGGCATGGCGAGACTTGCCGGAAGAACGTTATGGTTCATGGAAAACGGCCTACAGTCGTTTCTGCAAATGGAGAGACTCCGGACTCCTTATCGCCATCTTCCAAGCCCTTCACATCGAACCCGATTTTGAAAACCTGAGCATCGATTCTACATCGGTCAAAGCCCACCAACACAGTGCCGGTGCAAAAAAATCGCAGATGGACACGAAGTAAACCAACACATCGGCGTCAGTCGTGGCGGCAAGACGACCAAACTTCATGCCGTAGTCGATGGATTAGGCAACCCTCTAGCTTTTCTACTGACGGGTGGTCAAGTTTATGATTCTGTTCCAGCGATCGAATTGCTTCAGGAGTTGGATATTACGGGAAGCCACATTCTTGGCGACAAAGCCTATGGCTCAGAAGCGATTCGGAACTGGATTACGACTAAACAGGCCACTTACCATTCCGCCTAAAACGAATAGTCAACATCCATGGAAGGTCGATTGGTATCGGTACAAAGAACGCCACTTGGTTGAATGCTTTTTCAATAAAATCAAACACTTTCGCCGTGTGGTCACTCGTTACGATAAGTTGGCTAAGTCATTCCTCGCGTTTATATACATAGCTTCCATTTTTAAATTGACTCAATGATAGTTTTCAGACACGCCCTAAATGACAATATTAAAAAAAGTGGCGTAATGGCCTCCTCCTATGTAGGTGGGCTTAATAGTAGAGCCTTTATTCCGGTCAATGAAGATCACGGCATGATTCAAGCAGTTCAGCGGGGTACCCTTACACTAGAGAAGCTGGAAGCTATGACCTTTGGTCGAATTTGGCGGCCTGCTCGGATATGCACCAGTTATAGCAGTAAACGGCTTCAACTGCGCGAACTTCGTTAATCGTGGCGGACGAATCTCAGCTCCAATTCATAGCTTTAAGAATTAATTGAAACCTCAAACAGCAAGTCCCTATTTCACTTAGGAGACTTGCTGTTTTTTTGTGTTAGTTGGTCAGTCGTAGAAAAAAACTTTAGCTGAATGAAGAGGCATATCATTTGATATACCCCTTTATCCATCTTATTGCAATTAAATCAAACCGTTTCCATTCTATTTGAACTGGAACCAAGTTAAATTTGCAACTGTGGTTGAATCTGACTTAACAAAAGTAACATATACCGTATGGGTTCCTACAGCTGTCCCGGCATTAAGCGGGATATTCTTGACTGACCATGTCTGCCATCCGCCTGTGCTTTCTGCCGTCCAATAACCCAGCATAGTGCCTGTAGGACTGTCCAAGTGGAATTCTATCCTTCCGCCGGAATTAGCGGATGCAACCTTCAAATCAATACTTGTTTTAGCTGTACTACCAAAGTCTACATTTTTAAATGCTATATAGTCGCCATTACTCCCTCCACCAACATCCAGCCCACCATCAGTGCTTGCCTCATAGGATATAACACCTGAACTAAGGTTATAACCTTCCGCTTCAAATTTCAATGTGTTGAATTTGGGAGCTGCAGCATAGCTGTTAGTATCTGTTATTTTCAATTCTGCGAGTGTAGTTGCCGCAACTCCACCGACGCGAACATTGTTTAATGTAACTCCGGAGACAGTAGATGTGTCACTCCAACCCTTCATTATTGAAACTTCACCTAAAGCGCGTAAATTGATATTATTATAGACCACATTTTTTATCGGACCGGTTTTTGCAGAAAGATCAAACCACCTGGAGTGAACACCGGATCTTGGCCAGAAGCCTTCTACATCTATATTGTCAAATATGATGTTTTGTGCTGCTGGAGTCCCATAAAGATGACCTACCGCTAAAGCGCGCCAGCATCTGTATACATAAGAGTTTTTAACAACTATGCCATCCTGAAGCTGTTTCACTCCATCTCCAACCTTGAATGCTCCACATCTGCTCCAAGCCAAAGCATCATCCACAACTACATTTGACTGGTTTTCAGGACTTCCCGGCCAGTTTGCAGCTATATCCGTAGTTGCTACATCCCATGTCTTAAATGAGTATGTGTCATCCTCCGATACTGCTACCGTGTGCTTTATGAGTACATTCTGGCTCTCTTGAATGTCTATTGCATCATTTTCATAATCAAGTTCATTGTTGTTGAAGTGCTTTGTATTCTGGAATGTTACGTTATTAGATCTTGTAACGATTGTAGCCCAGCCACCGCTGTCTCTTATGGTTATGCCGTCAACCGTGAAGTTGCTGCACTGCAAGGGTACAAGAATATTGTTCAAATAATTGTTTGTATTTCTCATATAATGGCCATTGCCGTCAATAGTCCCCCTGCCGTATATCTTAATATTGTTTGCATTTGTTTCGGTATAAATAAACCATGTTCCATCCTTATTCAGAGAATTCTTATGAAAATGGGTAGTGTAATCGCTTGGATTTCCTGAACCCCTTATAACAGAACCACCCTCCAGATAAACCGAAACATTGCTTTTTAGAACAAGGTTTCCGCTCTTGTATACTCCGGCTGGAACGTATACTATACCGCCGCCTGCTGCGTTAGCTGCATTTATGGCGTTTTGTATGGCAGTTGTAGCCATACCGGAACCGGTACTGTCGGCACCGTATTGAGTTTTAACATTGTATATCCCTGTACCGGATGAAGCTGGAACATTGGTTTCAAGAGCATCTGCCGCAATAACCAGATCCTTCAGATTATTGATTTTAACGATAAGATAGGTTGGTGATGAAAGTGTAAATGTAAGTGTGTTTCCGCTCTTTGTTGCGGTGATTCCCAAAGCTTTGGGAGAAATATTATAGGTATTGATTGGCTCGCTTGCTGTTATTGTGATTGTAGTCGTACCTGAAAAAGAGAAATTACAATAATTATAGTTTACAAATACCTCCGAAGTGTCGATTACCGGTATATTGGTAGAGTCTGCTGTTACTGTGTATTGATTGGTCGTGGTATAGACCGATGGTAATGGATAGCTTACAACTGAAGCCGCGTTTGCTGACGAAGGAACGACAGGTAACAGACTGGCCATACAAATAATTAATAATGCACTTAATAATTTTAACTTTTTCAACATCATTAAACACCTCTTTCATATTTTTTTAGCAAACACTAGGTCATCAGTGAATAATGATTTCACCAGTGATGCTCTATTACTCTTTTCAAAAAGTCGACATATTCCTGTTCAGCTTCGGAAGTGGCAGAGTAATACTAACCTTTTCTGCATCAGCAAAGTTTCCTTTTAAAGTACAGCCCCGGTTTTGTTGCACCTTGTGCAGGATTTCTGCGTTGGTCGCTACTACTGAGCTGTATTGTTGCATTTTATGCACAATCTCCCCACGGTCGCTGCTATTGATCTAGCATTGTTGCACTTCATACACAATCTCCGCGCAAGCCGCTCCAATCATGGCACATGGCCCCACTGTTACTCCGCATTTCCGCCCTCAGCCTGCTTCCAATCTTATCTATGCTCCGGCTCCAGACAGAGCCGGAGCAGATCGTCCACATGGGCCGTTGCCAGACATTCCACCGTATCCGCAGAGCCGTAATAGATCTTGACCTCGCCGTCATCCTCCAGAATCATCCCTCCCGGAAAAATCACATGATTGCGGAAGCCCCCGCCAATCTCATAGTCTGTCTCCGGTGCCAGCAGCGGCTGCCTGCTCATGCCGATCACCTTGCGGGGGTCCTCCAGATCCAGCAGCATAATTCCGGCGGTATAGCGTTTCTTCCAGGTGTCCTCCCAACCGTGCTTGCCTCTGGCCGGGTCCACATCCACCGCATGGAAGGTGGTCAGCCAGCCCTTATCCGTCCGGACCGGAGGTGCGGCCGGGCCGACCTTGTCATTGGCAAACGGCACCTGCTCAACGGCGAGCAGTAGGCTGGAGTTGCCCCAATGCTTCAGGTCCGGCGACTCGGAGATCCAGGCATCGAAGCGGTCCCGGCCGCCGCGGCTGTATACCGTGAAGGGACGCTCCAGCCGGACATACTTGCCGCCGATCAACTCGGGAAACAGTACCATATTGCGCAGGTCCGGTGTAGACAGGCTGAGCACCTCGAAGTGTTCCAGATCATCGGTAACGGCAATTCCGCCGCGGATGCCATGGTGCGTATCCACGGCAAAACACATATAACAACGGCCGCCGATCACGGTCAGGCGCGGGTCGTAGGCGCGGATAATTTCCTCGTCATGCATTTTGAACACTGGCTTCGGGCCGGCGGTCCAGCTCAGCCCGTCGTCACTGTAAGCAATGCCGAGATCCGTGGTGTGGTGCGGCTCAAGCGTCTGATCGACCAGTGAGCCGTAATCATTACGGAAGATCATCACATACTTGCCGTTAAATTTCGTTACACCGGCATTGAATACCAGTGCGGTGGGGTAAGGAACCTTCGTTGCATCCAGCACCGGATTGCCCGGATACCGCCGGATGAACGGGGCAGATTGCAGAATTGCCGGAGCGTGTTGAGTCATGGGGTGTACCTCCTTGAATGTTAAATATGGAATATGGGTTGCGCAGTGCCGGACCGCTACCCTTTGAGGGAACCGGCCGTCATCTGCATGAAGGATTTGTTGGCGAACAGATAGGCCACGAGAATCGGCAGAATGGACAAGCAGGCGCCCGCCATCATATAGTGGGTCTGAGAAGCGGCCGAAATCCCGTATTTCAGGTTCGCCAGCCCGACGGTCAGCGTCTGCAGCTCCGGCTTCGTCATCGTGAACACGAGCGGCAGCAGATATTCATTCCACGCGCCGCGGAAGGTGAACAGGGCACCTACGCCAAGTCCGGGTCCGAGCAGCGGCAGAATTATCCGCCAGAAGGTCCGGCCGGGAGAGCTGCCGTCCATCAGCGCCGCCTCGTCCAGCTCCCGGGGAATCCCCTTCATGAAGCTGGAGAGAATGAAGAAGATCGAAGCATGGGCGGAGATCAGAATCAATATAACGCCCCACAGGCTGCTGTGCAGATGAAGCTTAACCATCAGATCGAACTGCGGACGCAGCACGACCGCCCCTACAGCCACGAACATGGTGAAGGATTGCAGTCCGATATACAATTTTTTGCCGACAAAATCCATCCGGTCCACCACATAAGCCGCCATGGATGATACCAGCAGCGTGCCGACCACCGCCGCCAGGGAGACAATCAGGCTGTTCAGGGTATACCTGGAGAAATTGGCCTGCGCCCAGGCTTCGGCATAGTTCGAGAAGTGCCAGCTCGCCGGCAGGAAGGTCGCTCCCGCAGTAAGCTCAGCATTAGTCTTGAAGGAGCCCAGGATGGTGATAACGACCGGAATCAGCGTAATAAAAGCAACAGCCAGCAAAAAAATCCACAGGATGATATTGCCCAGTATGGTTCTTAGTCTCATAATAGCCTCACTCCTCAATCGGTCTGATTCATGCGTCTGGATGCGTAGAAATAAATGAGTGATATCATCCCTACAATGACCGCAGACACAAAGGCGACCGCACTGCCGTATCCGAACTCCTGGACCTGAACCGCCGCGCTGCTCCCGCCGACAGGGAAAAACAATTTGTACAAATACAGGAACATGACCTCTGTCTTGCCTACAGGACCTCCTTCAGTCAGAACCATGATGCTCTCGTAACCCTTCAGGGCTGTAATGATCGCCAGCATAATAACCATCTGCATCACAGGTCCGAGCATCGGCAGGGTGACATAGCGGAACTGCTGGATTCTGCCTGCCCCGTCCAGGGAAGACGCCTCATACACATCCTCCGGAATATTCTGCAGACCGGCGAGGAAGAGCAGCATATAATTGCCGACCGCCCCCCAGGCCGCAACCAGAATGACGGTGAGCATGGCATATTTCGGCCCCAGCCAGTCCACACCGGAATCGGAGAGGCCCAGGCGGATCAGAAACTGGTTGAGAATCCCGTTATATGAGTTGAAAATCGTGAAGAAGACTACGGCCATTACAGCGGTACTGATGACGGTCGGCATGAAGAAAATCCCCCGCAGCAGTTGTCTGCCCCGCAGCCCCCGGTTCAATATGACTGCCAGCAGCAGGGCCAGCGGAATGGTGATCAGCAGCTTGCCGCCAGCATAGACAAATGTATTCACCACCGAATCCCAGAACTGGGTGTCCTTCAGAATGCGGCTGAAATTGGCCAGACCGGTAAACCGCGCCGTTCCGAACCCTTTGTAATCATAGAACATATAGCGGAACGCCCAGGCAATCGGGTAAATCCCGAGAACCAACGTGAGCAAGGCACTTGGAAAGATAAAACTGTATGAAAATAAGGCATGTTTCGTTTTGTTCATCTGGTTTCTTCCGGCTCCTTTCCTTTACGACCAGAGCAGAGGGATGAGGGAGTTGCTCCCTCATCCCCTGCTATCCCGGCCTATATCTCTATCCCTAACCTTCTGTCTACTTGGCGAACTTGCCGCCCAGAGCGGCGGGATCAAAGCCGGTATCCGGCTCAGCCTTTATGCCGTCATTCGCAATCACACTGTCCAGTGCAGCGTTATAGCGTTTGTTCAGATCAGCGATAACCGCCTTCAGGTCGCCGCCGTTCAGCATATATTTGAAGAAGGCGTCATCCGATTTCATTCCTTCCGGTGCTACAGACGGATAGACCGGCCACACCCCATCGTGCTTGTTCGGCAGGAAGCCTTCAATGCCGTTCACATCCGGTGTCTTGGCTGCTGCGCTAATGGATGGAACCATGGAGATGCCGAAGCCTTTTTCCTGATAATCCGTCAGCACCTGATCGCCGTACATGAACTCCATGAACTTCCAGGCTGCTTCTTTATGCTCTGATTTCGAGCTCAGCGCCAGCCATTGGCCCCCGAGGAAGCCGGAAGCCCCCTTCACGGTGCCGTCGATGGTAGGAACCGGAGCGGCCGCCCAGTCAATCTTGGCCGGGAACTGATTCTTGTAGACGCCAGGCTCTGAGGAGTAGGACATATACATTCCGATCTTGCCTTCCGCAAACTGCGCCCGCAGCGGATCAATATCCAGCGATTCTACACCCGGCAGCATGCTGCCGTCGTCCCTGATCTGCTTAAAGGCATTGATGATCGGCTCGAAGCCGCTGAAGTCGTAGCGGGCTGTCTTGAAATCATACCCGAAGCCGCCATAGCCGCTCATCTCCGCAACCACCCGTGCCGAACGTGCGAACGCACTGCCGGGGCTCTTGAAGTTAAGGGCGAAGCCGTAAGCGCCGTCCGCTTTGCCGGCTTCTGTCAATTTCTTGGCTGTATCCACCAGCTCCTGCAGGGTAGTCGGCGGATGTTCAATGCCCGCTTTGGCGAACAGATCCTTGTTGTACACCAGACGCATGGTCGTTCCATAGTTCGGCAGACTGTAACGCTTGCCGTCGAATTCATTCAGATCCGGCATGGCCGGGAATTTCGCCTTCAGCTCATCGTTCAGGAACTCGTCAATAGGAGCGAGGAAGCCTTTTTTGTAGAAGGTCTGGATGGTATTCTCCTTCACCCGGATCACATCCGGTGCATCGGAGGTCTGGAAGGACAGATCGAGCGCGGTATCGAAGTCGTCGCCCTTGACGACCAGCTCCACCTCAATCCCGTCAGTATTGGTTGCGTTGAACTCGGCTACCTTCTCCTTCACGAAATCCGCATCGTGGCGGTCGCCTGTCCAGTAGCTGATTTTAGTTTTCCCCCCCGAGCCGGCTGTCGCCCCGTTTCCCGTGCCTTCAGCAGCATTGCCGCCGTTGCTGTTACCGTTGCCGCAGGCTGCCAAGCCAAGTGCCAAGACCAGGCTCAGAGATGTCATTAGCATACGCTTCATCATTGGTAGTGCCCCCTTATATATCCCTGCTGTATTCGCTTACAACCTGATTATAGTTCGATAGGCGCATCCAGATAAGGCGGGTAAGCCCACATTAAGGGCAGATTTCTGCAGGAGTTCTATACAGACAAGGGAGGTAATCTCCGCCCTGCGGAAATCCCTCCCCTGCTGATTCCTATTCTTTTCCAAGATAATACAATTTGAACTCGGACGGGGTCATGCCGGTATATTTCTTGAACACCTCGCTGAAATAGCGCCTGTGCTCATACCCGAGATCCTGGGCGATCTCCTGAACCTGCCGGCCGCTGATCAGCATCGCCTTGGCCTTCTCCATCTTCTCATGCATCACATACTGCTGAAACGAAATTCCCTGAACCTTCTTGAACAGATTGGAGAAATACCCCTGGCTAAGGTTAATCTGCTTCGCCATCTGCTCCAGCGACAGCCCCGTGTCCAGATGACTATGGATATATTCGACGGCCTGACGGATAATCCGCGTGGACTCCAGAGAACGGGCTTGCTCCACCAGCGCACAGGCCTCCCGGCAGAGCCAGGACAGCAGGTCCCGTATATCTTGAAGGGAAGGATGCACCTGGTTCTTCATGGCAGCAATTCTGAGTTCCAGCGGCTCCACCTGCCCATAAGGGAACTGCTCCAGCAGGACCCGGCAGATCCTGGAGCTCAGCTCATAGCCGACACTTTCAACATAACGCGGCTCAGGCAAAAGCCCGCTGTCCAGCAGCTCCGCGAACAGCTGGTCCAGCACCTGCAGGCTTTTGGCGGAATTGCCGGAACGCAGGGCGAACAGCAGCTCCTGCTCGGCGGCGGCGGAATAGCTGTGGAGCGAGAGAGGTTTATTCTCGATATTGCTATAATGATATACCCCGTTGCCCCCGGTATAGAAATGATACCCCAGCGCGCTAAGCGCCTGCCTGTACGCCGTGCCCAGCTCCTGAATCGCCGCCGTTCCCAGGCCCACGCCAATAGAAATGGTATGACGCGAGAAGCGGCTTACATTCATGCAGCAGGCCTCCGTAATCCGCGCGGCGGTCTCCGGGTCTGAGCCGTTCATGATACAGACGTACCGGTCTGTCGCCTCCCGGATAATAACGCCGCGGGTCAGGGCGGAAATCGTCTCTTCGAGAATATTGTGCAGGCTGAATCTTAGCAGCTCGACCTCCTGCACAGGCTGGCCGCCCAGCTTCTCCGCAAAATGATCGATCTCGGCGACAAACACGAAGAAATCATACTGGTCCAGCGGGATATCGAGATAGGCCCAGCGGGAACGGGCATCCGCTTCTGTCGTCTGGTGGTGCAGCAGGAAGGTGAGATATTCCTGGCGGAGGATAGGCAGACTTTCCTTGATTTTGGCCTCCATCACAGCAAGTCTGGCGGTCTCCTGACGCTCCTCCCGGCACAGCTCCCTGGCCTTCAGCACTGCATTCACAATCTCCTCCAGGGAAAAGGGCTTCTTCACGAAATCAAGCGCCCCCAGCCGGATGGCTTCCTGGGCATAAGAGAACTCCGAGTAGGCGCTGAGGATAATAATCTTGCAGTCCGGCAGCACCTCCAGAATCGCCCGGGTCATCTGTAGGCCGTCCATTCTTGGCATCCGGATATCCGTCAGCACAATGTCCGGCCGGGTCTCGCGGATGATCTGCAGTCCCGCTTCGCCGTTAAGCGCCGTACCTGTTACCTCAATACCGTGCTCCTGCCACGGCGGCTTGCGCGAGACCATCTCCACCACGCTTTTGATATCGTCGATTACACATAATTTGAACCTTTCCGGCTCCAGCTTTTGGTCCATCCTTCAACTCTCCTCCTCTGCGGGAATCCACAGATCCGTCCGTGATCCCTTACATGGTTCGCCGCCAACGTCCATACGGGCTTCGTTCCCGTAATACAAGGCCAGCCGGTGCCTGATGTTGAACAGGGCATAACCTTTCCTCGACTGCGGTGCCCTGACCATCCCCTGCTTGACCCTTGCAGCATCAAGCCCCCGTCCGTTGTCGGTAATGCAAATATGCAGCAGCCCCTGCTCCCGGCTGACCGTGATGTCTATCCTGCCTCCTATTGTCATGTCGCTGAATCCATGCTGAATGCTGTTCTCCACCACCGGCTGCAGGATAATCTTCGGCAGCAGGCAGGACAGCAGGGCCTCGTCCTCTACCGTCACCGTGTATTCAAACAGTCCTTCATAGCATTTCTGCTGAATGGCGAAATACTGCCGCATGTGGGACAGCTCATCCGCAAGGGTAATCAGATCCTTGCCGCCGCTGAGCCCGATCTGGAACATCTGCGACAACGACAGGATCATCTCATTCACATCGTCATTCTCGCCCATGACCGATTTGCAATAGATGGTATTCAACGTATTGTACAGAAAGTGCGGCTCCATCTGCGCCGTAAGGGCACGGATCTCTGCATGACGCTTGTCCTTCTCCTTCGCCTTCACATCCGAGATCAGCGTCTTAATCTCCGACATCATCCGGTTGAACTGAAAGCCAACCTGGGCAACCTCGTCCTCATAACGGCTCTCATACACCACACTGAGCTGGTTCTCTTCGACTCTGCGCATCAGCCGCCGCAGCTTGAACAGGGGCTTCAGCAGTACAGATGTCAGCTTATTGGAAATCAGCCAGGTCGCCAGCAGGAAGACAACGATGACATAGAGGGTAATGCGCTGCACCCGCTGCAGCTTACCCAGCAACTGGTCCCGCGACTGCATACCTGAGATGATCCAGTCGGGTGATACGGCTGAGCTTGTATAATTCACCAGATATTCCTTGCCGCCATAGCTGTAGTAGTGATCCTGCGGATCGGCTGCTTTTCCGGCTTCTGCAAGCACCGGCTTCCAGGGGAACCTGCCCCGGAACGGCCAGCGGGACTCCACCACCGCCTCTCCTTCCCCGTTCACCAGATAATAATTTCTCCCTGCTTGTTCTCCGCCTGTATTCAACAGCTCATCTATCCGGCTCTCCCTGATATTGACCACAATAAATACATTGCTGATCGGCGTGTAAGGGTATTCATAAATTCCCCGGACTACGAAGGAGACCACCCGCTGGCTGCCCGTGAACAACCGGTCATAATGTCCTTTGGCCCAGTAGCCGCCCGGCTGCTCCTTGCTCAGATCATATAATTCCGAGCCGTAGAACGAATTGTCCTGCGCCCGGATCTGCGTAGTGGGATAGAAATCGCCAATCGGGGTAACGATCAGCACATTCTCAATGATCGGCTGATTGAACATTGCCTGCGAGAGGACATACTGCAGATCGGACAGATGTACGTAGTAATTCGACACATCATGGCTGAACACATCGAGCATCATCTTGCGGTACGCATCGCTCAGCATCAGGGACTGCACGGACAGCGCCACATCATTCAGGCGGGAATCCAGAAGCTGGGCAGTTTTGCTTACGGTCTCCCGGCTGCCGGCGTAGGCATTATCCTCGATCTCCTGCGCGGCAATCCAATACGAGAAGGTGCCCATTGCAGTGATGGACATCGTGATCAGCACGATGAACGAGAACAGAATCCTCTGTTTGATGGATATCCGGTAATACCTGCCGGCAATCTGCTGCCGGAGCTGCCGGCCATAGGCTGTGAATGTATTCATAGTTCCCCCTTCTTGAGCATGTATCTCCCTACGATTGTCAGTTCTTGTCACTTGTACCATACGGCTGCTCCAGCCCGGCGTCAAGACAGGGCATGATTATTTAGCGGATTCCGTCCCTTATTATCAATAGGCAGGGGGCCCTCCGCATAACATGGTGCGAATTCACTAATCATGGCTCAGGTTGACGGGAAGCTGCGCGATTGAGTAATTATGCTTGTGACGGTCAGTCCATTCCGTTTGATGCCTTTCTGCGGCAAATGTTGAACGATCCAACAGTAGCAGAGCTCACTGATTTTGTTGCCTCATACGTAAAAAATAATACAATTAGCCAAACTGACGGTTTCAAGGGCGATTCTATGAAGCATGAAACAGAGATGGGGGGAACGTTGAGCAAAGTCCTGCCCCAACTGAATACTGGCAGCAACGCAATGTTCACTTATTATGGCGGCGGGGAATCTGGTCCGCTTCATGTGGTATTCCATGTATAGGTCTGGGAACAATAAACTGCTTCCATTTGCTGCTTCGACACCTGGATGAACAAGGGCTGGGACCAGTTGTTGGCATTACGATTGCGGATGTAGAGCGCTATTGAGACCAGGAGCATTGACGGACTGATCGAACGACTGGCTGACGACTATGCGGCCCGTCTTCTGGATACCGGACATCGTCAATTTCAGCTAATCGGCTACTGTTTGGGAGTGTTACTGCTAATACATAATGACCGGCGGTTGACGGCGTAAGTTGTCCTGCTGGTGACGGCCAAGCTGTCCGGTCTATGGTGTGAAGAAAGGGAGAATCATGACAATTCTCCCTGGATGACGCGTTTGATCATATGATCGTCAATGATGCGATGTTTGTTCTGCGAGCCGTAGATGAGGCTGTGCGTGCAGACCTTGTTGAAGGCATGAGTCCGGTACAGTACCGAACTCATGCCCAACAAGTTGCCTAATAAAATAATATGTCTAACTTTATGGGGTCACTTCATAGCGGGTGGTTTTTTGTTTCGCGCGTTTCACGCACTCAACTGGCTAAAGCCATAATAAAAACAGTCCACTAGATTTTTAATCTAATGAACTGCTCTTAGTAAAGTAATACCGGCGAGAGGACTCGAACCTCCACGGTTTCCCACTCGATTTTGAGTCGTACATGTTATTGTCCAAGAAGAGGAACATAAAACCCGCGAAAAACCTTGTAAAATCAAGGTTTTTCGCGGGTTTTTTCGTTTCTTCCAGGCTACGAGGAGATAAAACATGTCAGAAGCCGGCTCAGAGCCGACTATTATTCCTGACCCTTATACCCTTCTGCTTCTGAATTACCCAGATGTCGTTACGGTGGAGCAAATGTGTGAAATGCTTGGCGGCATCAGCACCAAAAAACAGCTTACAAATTACTGAAAGTAATGAGCACTAGCCTCAACATTTTAAATAAAAAAAGTTCCTGCTCTGCCAAAAAAAGCAGATCAGAAACCTATTATAATTGAAGTGGTGCGGTCGAGAGGACTCGAACCTCCACGGGGGTTAGCCCACACGGACCTGAACCGTGCGCGTCTGCCAATTCCGCCACGACCGCATATTATGTAAAGTCGGTATCGTGTTGATCACCGTAATTAAGAGTATATTACGCCCATAGTTAAAAAGCAAGCATTTTTTTGAAAAAATGGTCGAAACCATATATTCCGCGTGATTTCGACCATTCATGGCAACATCAGATCGTCCACTGATCATGAATAATTCCGGATAAGACCCATGTATTCCCTTCCTGCTGAAACACAAGACGCAGGCTTTCCCAGTCCATGCCAGCATAATCAGGATGAACCCCATCGAAGTAATACTCAACGATGACTGCCCCTTTATACTGGCTGGTCGCATTGTTCAACGTATTTCCTTCGCTTTTGGATTGGTTGTAACCCACCCAAGGCGCAGCGGCAAAATCGCTTGTATAAATAAACGTCTTATAATACTTTTCGAAATTCATGGAAATCGGTTTACCGCTGCCATCAAACTCGCCCCAACGGTATAAGGTATCATCTTTAAACCCATCGCGCAGCTGTTGTTTGCTCAACGTGATATCCTTCTGACGGTCCACATAAGCGTATGGGGAGAAGGTGACTCCTTTTGAATGAGCGAATTCTGCAAGCTTCTCAAAATCTTTGTTTTTCAATAGCGTCATCACTTGATCCGCACTCTTGGACAAGGCAGTTTCAGCCTCTTTAGGTGTGAGCACAGGAAAGATCATGGCTTGTTTTGAAGCGTTATTCCAGGTTACCTTGCCTCCGAGACCTTCAGCCGAGAACCGCAGTGGAATATAGACCCGTCCTTCCTTAAGCTTAGGCGAAGCATCCAGCGTCACCCATTTACCGTCTTGTATCACATTGGGCTCTCCCACTGTATAACTTGTCGTATGTTTACCGTTGCTCACAACCGCGGTCTGCTTGGCTTGATTCCAGTGAACCTCCGCCCCCATCGCAGTCGAAATATCGCGAAAAGGAACCATGACTAGGCCATGCTGAATAATTGCCGGAGAATCGAGCATCAGCTTCCCTCCATTCACTCTAATCTCAATCTGTTTGTTCGAGGATGCCTCCGCTGCCACTACTCCCCCTCCATACTGTAAGTTTCCGGTTAAGGCTATAACCGCCGCAGTAATCCCTGCCAGCAGCACTCGAACCCCTTTGCGCTTCTTCATCAACAGCTGTCACCCCTTCTTATGTTCTCTGTCCATTTTCGCTGATAAATGGTCTATACCCTTAATTCCAAGCGCGAAACGTTATTTTATCTATTCTTACACTTCCATGACGATGCGATTCCGCTTTAAACCTCGATTCATGCTCACGGGCTCCGAATACTCATCCTCCATGATATGTTCCCCCTTATACTAAGGCAATTAAAATATATAATCGCGGAATATATTTTCCAAGCAATTTCAGCAGATTTAATTTATTTCTAATAATGCTTTACATTCCTATTTCATGCGGAGATAGGAAAGAGGGATTGGGACGCTGCAAGAAGAATTGTCTAACATAAAGATTACATACGCATAGGAGGACTGTATTTGAAACGATACATGCTGCCATTGATCATCCTGATCATGAGTCTGCTTTATATTTTCCTGATTCCATCCGAGCCCCTTGCTGTCAAACTGCTGTTCAAGCTCATTCCGATGTGGCTCATCATCCTGTTTGCCTATCGGCAATTGCCGCCCCATAGATCCAGGATTCACTATCTACTGTTAACAGGACTTTTCTTCTGTATGATCGGTGACGGGACGCTCATCTGGTTTGTTGTCGGTCTTTCTGCCTTTCTGATCGGGCATCTGTTCTACACGTCCGGCTTCTTGGGGCAGTGGCGCTATTCAGCTCCCCGCCTTCTCAGCATCGTTCCGATTGCAGCCTATTCGGTATGGATGGGCATCCAATTGGTGTCTTCTCTCAAGTCGAACGGAGAACAGGCTTTGATTATTCCTGTCATCGCCTATATCGCAGTCATTTCGTTCATGCTCTGGACAGCCATCATGACCGGGAATCGATATGCGATGCTTGGAAGCCTGCTCTTTGTCATCTCTGACTCGATCTTGTCCTGGAACATGTTTGTTGCGGATATCCGCTATTCGGACATATGGATCATGACTACTTATTATGCCGCCCAATTTCTGATTGCCAGAAGCATCTCGGCTTTTGATAGACCTCGAGTACAGGCATTAGGAAGCTCGTCCTTGAATACATCTGCAGCCCCATAGAAGACATAAAAAAGCCGAGCCCGGGTCCACCCGGGCTCGGCCCTGTGCATCATATTTAGCCCAATCATAGGATCTGGCCTTATAACCATTCGGGCATCAAGCAAATCCGATAAACGCTTAATCCCGCCAGTTCATGCGAACCTGCTTAATCCCCTCTACCTGCCACAATTGCTCAAACAATCCGTTAATTCCCTTGCTGTTAAAAGAATACACCCGGAATTCCATCGTCACCTTGGTCGAGTCGTCTTCCGTTGTGTCATTATTCACGATCATGCCTTCCACCGTCATATTTGCCTTTTGCAGCAATTCCGTAATGGTACTTACATGAACTGGACGATCTCCAGCCTCAATGATGATCTTCAAACTGCCTGACTTTTTGATAAAGAGAAATTTTGATTCCAATTTATTCAACACCAGCGTGCTGACCAGAACGATCGCCGTCGTTATGATCGCGGGCCAGTAAAATCCGGAACCGACACTTAAACCGATAGCCGCTGCTACCCATAGGGTTGCCGCCGTGGTAAGACCTGAAATGATATGATTGGAACGCCGCAATATAGCTCCAGCACCAAGGAAACCGATACCGCTTACAACTTGTGCCGCCAGCCGGGCAGGATCAACCCTCGCATTCGGATGATTGATCAGTGCAGAATCAAAGCCATAAATGGAAGTCAGCATAATCAGTGTTGATCCGACAGCCACCAAGAGATGGGTTTTTAAACCGGCCTGCTTGTTTCTGCGTTCCCGCTCCCAACCGATTAAACCGCCAAGCAATGCAGCCAATAGCAGCCGCATCAGCATGGTCTCCGTATCCAGTTGAAACACATCCATTCCCTAATCTCCACCCATCTTTGTCATTTACGGAGGATCTTCGCTATACCATATGTTCATCCTGCCAGCGCCATAGCTCTTTGCTGGAGGTGGATATGCCAATTACACCGCTCTTCAAAGCTGTATCAAAATCCTCCAAGTCGATCATGAGTCCTCCTGCGATGACGGGCACGTCCACCTCTGCACGAATCCGTTCCATAATCCGCTGACACACCATGCCCGGCAGCACTTCAATGGCATCCGGATTGGAGGCCTTAATCATCTTGATCCCGTTGTCCAGGGAAACAGAATCGAATACAAACAGTCGCTGAACCGTTAACAAGCCCAGTTTCTTCGCTTCAACAATCGCGGTGTTTTTTGTCGTAACAATACCATCGATGCCAACCTTTTCTGCTAAATACTTAACCCCCGTCTTGTCTTTGCCGATCCCTTCAATCAGATCAAAATGCACAAACGAGAGCTTGCCCGCCTCCCGAATCTGCTCAACAATCGATTCGATGATAAAAATATCGGTCTTAAGAATAAACACGATATTCGATTCGGTTGCTAGTACATTGGGGAGTTCATCGGCATTCATTAATGAAGTAATAATGGGCTTACGCTTCAAGCAATACGAAATTCGTTGTGCACCTTCAACACTGGTTTTCATGTCTTCACCTCGTTGCCGCAGCAGCATCTCCAATTCTCCCGTTGCCCCGGCTTATTTTTGTAAATACTCATGACTTGGCTTCGTCTGCCTGCTTCACGGCAGTACCACTGAGATAAATATCGTAGACCGAATTCAGTACATAGGTGGGCTTCACGCTGCTGCTCATCAGATCGTCACTGGTTGATACGCCTGTCAGCACCATTGCCGTACTCATCCCTGCCTGATTTCCCATCTTGATATCCGTCTCCAGCCGATCCCCTGACATCAGACAATCTTCAGCCTGCACTCCCAAAATATCAAGAGCCGTCAATGCCGTCAAGACGGAGGGTTTGCCCATGACGGTCGTGATTGTTATACCGGCAGTGCCTTCGATGGCACCGATCATACCGCCGCAATCCGGCACATCGCCGCCAGGCATTGGACATGTTCGATCCGGGTGGGTGGCAATCACTTCAGCGCCCCGTTTAATCGCCTGATATGCAAAATCCAGATGACGGTAGTGAAAATCCCGATCCCAAGATACAACCACAACATCGGTTTCCTCCGGCGATGAGGCGAATCGTATTCCATTGTCCAGCAGCTCATTCTTCAATATATCTTCGCCAATGACATACACGTTTGCGCCCGGATGATGTTTTTGAAGATAATGAATCGTAACGAGTGCAGGATTCAATATATTATTCAGTTCAACTTGAATGCCAAGCTTCCTTAATTTCTTCAAATAGTTTTCCCTGGAATCTATCGTTTTGTTGGTCAAAAACAATAGCTTCTTACCCAGTCCCTGCAAATAATGAATGGTCTCCACCGCACCATCAATGGCCTCAGCCCCAAGATAAATCGTGCCGTCCAAATCAAAAATATACCCTGAATAATGATCCATAATTTCGTTCTCCTCTGCATGTTCAATCTGTAATTTCGCCCGTAAACGTAAATTGGACATGTTCTGGCCAGATCAGTTCTGTTATGGACCCACAGTCCCCATCCGTAAAGTATACATATGACAACGTCATGCCCTTTAGTCCTTGGACAAGCGGTTCCACGCGGATACAAAAAAATGAGAAGCACTTTGCATTGAAAAAGCCTTCATTCATGACAAATGAAAGATTCTCGTTATGCAAAGGGCTTCTCATCATCTCTGCCCAGCTCTATAACTTTATATGGTTATACTACATCCACATTTTACATTTGACAAGATGCTCCTGATAAATAAGATTCCTATCGATTCATCGCTGAAACGGCGGAGGAATGCTCGGCTTCCTCGTCGGAGCTCGGTCCTGTGACGTCTTCCCGATCCGGCAGATCCGTAAACCGTTCCAACCTGCTGTCTTCCACCATTCCCCATGCCAATTGCAATTGATCCTGCAGCAGCTCCCATTGCCTGTTGACTTCCACATGATTCCATTCTAAATATTCACGCATTATTCTCATCACGGAAGCAAGGGTTCGCTCGGTTTTTTGCCGGTCGAATAATATCCAGCCTGTTCTTCTTAACAGAAAATCCACTGCGGTCATCGTCATCTCATATTCGATGGAATACTCGATTTCCGCGCGTAACAATCGAAGCTCGACCGTGTCTGCTTCCTGCGAAGAAGCACCGATCCGGTTCATCAGTTCCATCGTATTGGAGCCGTACCTGTTCATGAGGCTCACAATGTCTTCGGGTCTGATGCCGAGGGATTCACCCTGCTTGATTAACTTCTTCTGAACCTCCTCATAGGTGAGGCCATTCAGGTCGCCTCCGCTGATGGGAACACGATCCGTCGTACAAGGAGGATAGATGGTGCCATCGCCGTCTTGAAGCTGTCTGGCTGCAAGATTCACGACCTTTTCAGCCATTTTCCGAAATCCGGTCAGCTTTCCGCCTGCAATGGTGATCAATCCGGAATCGGATATAAACATCTCATCTTTCCTTGATATTTCCGAAGGATCCTTTCCTTCCTCGCCGACGAGTGGTCGTAACCCCGACCATCCGGATTCAATATCGTTCAGCTTCAGCCTTAATTCCGGAAAAGCATGATTCACCGCATCGATAAGATACCGCCGATCCTCCTCGGTAATACCGGGCGTCTCAATCGCACCCTCATAAAGGGTATCGGTCGTTCCGATGTAGGTCTTGCCCTCTCTTGGAATGACAAAAATCATTCTCCCACCCGGCACATCGAAATAAGCAGCCTGGCGTATGGGAAGCTTGGCATGATCCACCACCAGGTGAACGCCTTTCGTTAAGAGCAGCCGCTTTCCCTTGAGCGAATTATCCTTGAGCCTGACCTGATCCACCCATGGCCCGGCCGCATTGATGATTTTTTTGGCGCATATCGTATAGGTCTTACCACTCACTTGGTCTTCTACGTGAACTCCTACTACTTTTCCTCCTCGATACATGAATTCCTGGACTTTGGCATAATTCGCGATGAGAGCTCCTTTGGCCCTTGCAGACTTCATCACTTCAACCGTTAATCGCGCATCATCGGTTCGGTATTCATAATAATAACCGGAACCTTTCAATCCCTCCTTTCGAAAGAGCGGTTCAAGGGTCAGGGTACTCTCGCGCCGGAACATCTTTCGCCGTTCACTTCGTTTGACCCTTGCCAACCAGTCGTACAGACACAACCCGATCGAGCTGGCAAGATAACCATAAGTACCCTTTTTATAAATAGGGAGCAGCATGGGAATGGGCTCCACCAGATGCGGAGCGCTCCGGTGAAGCAGTGCCCGTTCAGAACCTACCTCGCGTACCAAGCCGATCTCTCCTTGCTTCAAATACCGAAGACCGCCATGAATCAGCTTCGTTGATCTGCAACTCGTTCCCGAAGCAAAATCATTCATTTCCACCAATCCGACGCTCATCCCTCTACAGCTGGCGTCCCAAGCAATTCCCGCACCCGTGATACCGCCGCCAATCACCAGCACATCCAGCTTTTTGGCCGACATGTCCTGCAAATATTGGGTCCGCATCTTGGCGGATAAGCTTGTGTACACCTGACATTCTCCTCTCTAAAAATAAAATGAAGAACCTATTCCATAATAAGAAAAACGTCTATCGACGTACTTTATCTGAAGACAGACCGCATTTAGCGGAAGTTTTTCTTACGAGATAAGGATGCTAAGCCTCGGATGTTTATACTTTCTTATCTCTTCAAAAAAAGAACCGCTTCTGCTAAGAATACATACCGAATACAGTACGCATTTAAGCAAAAGGGTTCTCCGTTATCTCCGCCACTTTATGCAATAAATATGATTATTCATTATAGGTTGCTTTTATACTTATGTCTACATGGAGCCCATTCAGAACCGTTAAAGCCGATTCTCACTTTTTTCGTAAAGCCGATGGAGCCATACTTTTATATTTTTTGAAGGTTCGACTGAAATAATAAATATCATTAAATCCGGTTGCAGCCGCGATTTCGGACACCGTAAGCGGACTTTCCCGAAGGAGATAATCCGCCCGGTTGAGCCTCGTCTCATTCACATACTCTGTCACGGTCCGACCGCTGATCTCCTTGAACAAGCGGCTGAAATGAAAACGGCTGAGACCAGCCATGCTTGATAGGAGCTCCACTGACAAATCCTCCCGGTAATGCTCCTCGATATACTTGAATATCGGGGCAAAGCGCTCTACATTCTTCATCCGCTCGACGTATTCATCCAGTGTAAGGACCGTCGCTACATAACCTCGTACAAGCAGCGTAAGCAGCCGATACAGCTCTGATTTGACCGCCAGCTCATAACCGAATTCCCGCTGTTCCAGCTCATGAATGATGGACAACATGGAGGCTAGCGCATCATCCCCGCTAATTCGATTCTCGAAGATTAGCCGGTTCTGGGTGATGGGTGTGATGAATTTCATCTCGGTTGCATCCAGCGAATGGCTCTGAAGCAGCGAAAAGTCCGCGATTAACGCATAATAAAACAAATGATCCGATAAGCTGAGGCCGTAATGCAGCTCATTCCGGTTAATGACGATCATATCGCCTTCCTTGACCGTGAAGGTGGACGAGCCGCACTCCAGACTCGCTTCCCCAGATATAATATATAGAATTTCAAGATGTTCATGCCAATGATGGTTAAACAAAACCTGTCCCCGGCCGTCAAACTCGCAACGATGGACCTTAATCGGAAACTGAGGATCCGGCATTGTCATCGGTTCTTGAAGTGTTTTGTCCAATGTTCTGATCTCCTTCCAGTAAGACAGCACAATTGTACAAACAAACAGCACGGTTTATCATGGTGTCTTCCTCTAAAAGCATTATAATACGAAAGTGTAATGCAGTAAATTCAGAGGAGTGAACTCATGAAATCTATTAATATTGGCGTCATTGGCACGGGATCGATCTCTGCTATGCATTTGCAATCTTATCAAAAACATGCGAACGCGAATTTGCTCGCCGTGTGCGATTTAAATGAAGAAAGAGCACAGAGCGCAGCTGAAAAATACGGTGCTACCAAAGTCTACACCGATTATAACGAACTTCTGGCTGATCCGGAAATCGATGCTGTAAGCATCTGTACCTGGAACAATACGCATGCCGAAATCAGTATTGCGGCACTGAATGCGGGCAAACACGTTCTGGTTGAGAAACCTCTCTGCCGTACCGTTGAGGAAGCGCTTCAAGTACAGGAAGCCGTTAAATCTTCCGGCAAGCTGCTTCAGGTCGGCTTCGTAAGACGTTACGATCCTAACGCTCAAATGCTCCGCGAGTTTGCAGACAAGGGTGAATTCGGGGAAATCTATTTCGCGAAGGCTTCCTCCGTTCGCCGTCTAGGCAATCCAGGCGGCTGGTTCTCTGACATTGAGCGTTCCGGCGGCGGACCTCTCATCGATATCGGCGTGCATGTCATTGATCTGTGCTGGTACATGATGGGTCGCCCTAAACCAGTTTCTGTCAGCGCCAATACATACCGGAAGCTGGGCAATCGCTCTAACGTTCGCAACCTCTCCTTCTACAAAGCGGCTGACTATGACGCGGAGAAGAACACGGTTGAGGATATGGCGAATGCGATGATTCGTTTTGAAAACGGCGCTTCTATACTGGTGGACGTCAGCTTCACGCTGCACGCTAAGGAAAATCTGCAATCCGTTAAATTATATGGAGACAAGGGCGGCTTTGAAATTGATCCTGAAGTGGTCATCGTCACGGAGAAACACGATACCATCATCAACATTCAGCCTCAGACAGACAGCACAGGATTCGCGTTCGACGCGGCTTTCCAAAGCGAAGTCGATCATTTCATTTCCAGCATCGAGAACGGCACATCACCTCTCAGCCCAGTAGAAGACGGCGTTGAGATCATGAAGATTCTGTGCGGGATCTATGAATCCGCCGAAAAAGGGGTTGAAGTTCTACTATGAAACTTGGAATAAGCTCGTACAGCCTGTACCAGGCCATGAACAAAGGCGAAATGACCATTACCGATGTCATCGACTACGTTGCAGAAATCGGTGGAGAGCATATCGAGATCGTTCCGCTCGGCTTTAACCTGAAGGAAACACCGGAGTTGATCGATACAATTAAATCCCATGCCGCTTCCAAAGGGCTTGAAATTTCCAACTATGCCATCGGCGCCAATTTTGCGGAATTGGATGACGCTGCATATGAAGCGGAGATTGAACGAGTTAAAGGTGAAGTGGACATCGCAGCCGCACTTGGCGTTAAGCTGATGCGTCATGACGTAGCCTCTTCCAAAGACTTGTCCATCACGCATTTCCTGGAGGAGCTTCCCCGCCTCGCCAATGCATGCCGGATCATTGCCGATTATGCGGCTGAACGCGGCATTACGACAAGCGTGGAGAACCATGGCTATTTCATTCAACATAGCGACCGTGTAAAAGCGCTGGTTCAGACCGTGAATCACCCTAACTTCAAAACAACCCTGGATATCGGAAACTTCCTCTGTGCAGATGAGGTGTCCACTGTGGCTGTCAAGAATAACATCGGCTTGGCCTCGATGGTTCACTTCAAGGACTTCTATTATCGCCCGGCTCACCGCGCACCTGGATCCGGTTGGTTTAATACCTCCAGCGGCAACTGGCTGCGTGGCGCGATTGTCGGCCAAGGCGATATCGATATGCCCGAAGTCGTTCGCATCGTGAAGGAATCCGGTTATGACGGTTACATCTCGATTGAATTCGAGGGGCTGGAAGATTGCCGCACGGGAGCTAAGTTTGGATTGGAATATGTCCGTAAAGCCTGGAATGAAGTTTAAGTTAGACGGTCGATGGATGAACACAAGGATGATACAAGGGGGATATTAGGATGTCGAAGCCTATCATGCCTAACAAAATTGGCGTTATTGTTGACAGCTTTCGAGTTGGAGTAAGAGACGGCCTTCTTAAAGCCCGGGATGTCGGAGCAGACGGCGTTCAGATCTATGCCGTTCATGGCGAAATGGATCCGGCCAACCTCTCTGCTTCGGCCCGTAAAGAATTGAAGGATTACATCGATTCACTGGGACTTGAAATCTCCGCTCTCGTTGGTGACCTTGGCGGACACGGTTTCCAGGACCCTGCCGAAAATGCGGCTAAAATCGAGAAATCCAAACGAATCATGGAGCTCGGCTTGGAGCTGGGAACCAATATCATCACCACGCATATCGGTATCGTGCCGCAAGATCATAACAGCCGCGTATATGAAACGATGCATAAAGCTTGTCTGGAGCTTAGCACATTCGCGAAGTCGATGGACGCCTTCTTTGCCATCGAGACAGGTCCGGAGCCTTCTGCTCATTTGAAATCATTCCTGGATGGCCTCGGTTCCAACGGTGTGTCCGTTAACTTTGATCCTGCCAATATGGTCATGGTCACTGGAGACGATCCGGTACAGGGTGTGTACAATCTGAAAGATTATATCGTTCATACACACGCGAAGGACGGAATCAAGCTGGCTGACTATATCGATCCTCGCGATGTATACGGTGATTTCGGATACGAAGCACCTGCGCTTGACCATGACAAAATTGCCGATATGGCTGAATCCGGCGAGAAGTTCCGTGAGGTACCTCTTGGAGAAGGTGGCGTTAACTGGAATGCTTACTTGCAAGCTCTCAAGGATATTGGCTATACGGGGTATCTGACAATCGAACGTGAAGTGAAAGCCAATCCGGAAGCGGATATCAAGCTCGCCGTGGACTTCTTGAAAACATTCAGAGCTTAACGTTTACACGATTATTTAGTGTTCTTGCTGTGGGATATCAGGCGCTATTGCTTTGGTCATCTGCAATGAGCTCATTAACCAAATAACTAAACAAGGCCAATCAGGTTATTCCCTGATTGGCCTTGTTTATATTTGTTCTACCCTATAGTAAGTAAAATTAGGATACTACCTGTTTCCCAGATACCGTCTCCAAAGCGCCGTTCGCTCTCGCGGAACGAATCTCGGCTTCAATAATTTCTAGCGATCCGGCAGCGCTTTCTGGTGTACATACCGTTACCGGCTTTCCTTGCGCAACATGCTCAATGAAATACCGGAGTTCACGGTAATAGCCGGAATCCTCGGACAGCTCAGCCGTAAAGCCTGGAGCGTTTTCAGGGTACACCGTCAGTTCATTATTCTCAAACACCAGCGTAGCCTCTTCCAGATTCACCCGATATCCCATATAGAAACCGTGTTCGCCGTGCAGTGTCCAATCCGCATGCGCGTTAATCACTTTGCCATCCGGGAAACTGTAGTGGGTGGATACGATATCGTACGAGCTTCCTTTAATAATCGTTTTGGCGAATGTCGATACCCGCTCAGGTTTGCCCATAAGATAGTGGATCATATCCACGTCATGCACATGCATGTCCGTAATGCAGCCACCACTCTTGTCTCCTTCCAGGAACCAGCCTTTAGGCGGCTCCGATCCCCGGAAGAATTCGCCTGCAACGATGCTTCCATAACGGCCGTCCTCCACACATTCTTTCAAATATTCATAGGCTGGCCAGAAACGCAGGCATTGTCCGATCATGAGCGTTTTTCCTGTGCGCTCCGCTGTTTTCACCATGCGCCAGGCTTCCTCCGAGCTGCCTGCGACAGGTTTCTCGCACATGACGTGAATGCCCTTCTCCAGCAGCATGCAGGACATGTCTGCATGCAAATATGTCGGCAGGCATACATCCACTATATCCAGCTCTTCATTCTCCAGCATTTTGTCCACATGGTCATAAAGATGATAGGGCTCCAGGTCGTATACATCCCGCTCGGTCGCCATATTGCCGTTGGCTTTGCTGTCCTTAAGCTCATCAATACGCAGATCGCAAATCGCCACCAGTTGGATGTCCGCACCCTCTTCGGCTAGTCGAACATAATTGTCGAAATGCATGCGCCCCATGAAACCAAATCCCAATATTCCGATTTTTAGCATTCTCTTTCCCTCCGTATCCCTTATTATGATTGGCCTTGATGCTGGCGTGCATCCGGCTTGCGCAAAGATGGCGTACGTCCAAGAATCGCATCCATTGCATTGGATGTATTAAATATGATCTGCTCCGAATAGTGGGTATACGCCGGGATCATCTCTGCCGTGACATAGTTGTCATAGCCGATCAAGCGCAGCGCTTCAACAACGGCCGGATAATTAACGTCCCCTGCCAACAGGTCGACAAAACCGTGCAATCCGCCTGCCTGTCTGCGGTAATCTTTGAAATGGACTTTTTTGATCCGCTCACCCAAAATCCGAATCCAGTGCTCCGGATAACCGTTATGCACAACATTGCCTACGTCGAAATAGGAGCCGACATATTCGGAACCGATCTCATCAATGAAGGTCCGCAACTCCAGCGGTGACAGCAGGAATTTATTCCATACATTCTCGAGTGCGATGGCAACGCCGGCGCTTTCCGCGTAAGGAACCAGCTTACGAATGGATTCTTGAGCCCGCTCGTAGGCATATTCGTAGTCAATAACTGCTGAACCGGGAACGAAATCGACCCCGACCGCCCCTGGGATCACAAGTATGGCATCCACTCCAAAAGCGGACGCGAGTTCCAGCTGCTTCTTGCAAATATCCATGGCCTTCTCACGGACAGCCGGGTCATCACTTGTCATCGGGTATTCCCAATACAAACCTGTTGCCAAACCCGCGATTTCCAGGTCCGCTTCTTTCAGCTGTGCCGCTATGGCCTGTACTTCCTTGTCGCCAGCCTGAAGTCCGAGCTCCCCTGTTTGGTTTAATGACAATTCGATTCCTTCAAACCCAGCTTCTTTTGCCAATCGGATGCAGTCGGAGATGGAAGCATCTCCCGGGAACGACCAGATATTAATCCCTTTCTTCATCGTGAATCCCTCCTAAAATCAATAGGTTGATGTTGTAACACTCGTTTTCTGAAACACATCATTTGACTTTTTCCGTCAAGTTGTAAATAAACCATTCGGATGTAATAATACTTATATAATAAATAAATATTCCGCCAAATGATTTAGATAGAAAAGTGATTATTTGGACAATTCCGTTCTATTTATCATCTCTTAATAACATTTTGGAGTGAGTTTACAATGGCCGATATGGATCTCAATTTTCCGATAAAACGCGAAGCGCCTTTTAGGGAATGGTCACCCTGCATTCACTATGCTCAGTTTCAACGCATGGCGACGGGATCACTCCCGCAGCGCAGGTTATACGATTTTGAACTGCTCTATGTATACCAAGGGGAAGCCGCTACAACGATGTACGGGAACCGCTATCGCATCGAAGCTGGTCAGTTGATCTTTCTGCCGTCAGGTGTTTACCATCAGAATGAGGTGGTTTCCCATCCTGATGCGCGGTTTCTGGGGATTCATTTTGATTTCTTTGATGAGCTGGACATACAGACCGAAGCTGATATGATCGTGAATGAAGCCGTGCTGGATACAGATAAATTCGCGCATGAAGCGGTGTCCTCCGCATTTCCCCCACTCTCTTCCCGTGTCATCTACACGCCACCATTGCCTTGCGTTCAGATGATGGAACGAATCGTGGAGGAATTCACCCTGCGTCCCGCCGGCTATGAGCTTGCCTGCAAAGGGCTGATGCTGGATGTGCTCGTGCAACTGCTTCGGACGCATCCTTCCCAAGCCTTGACGGAAACGTCACCGCACGATGCCAAACTGATTGAACTGATGTCTCAAATCGAAAAAACTCCAGCCAAAGACTGGAGCAACAAAGTGATTGCGGAGCATTTGATGTTAAGCCCGGATCATACCGCCAAATTGTTTAAACGCTTTGCCGGAATGCCGCCAAGTGAATTCGTGCAAACCGTTCGTCATCGCGAAGCGCGCCGGCTTCTCCGGGAATCCGACATCTCGATCGAGATGGTTGGCGAAGGGGTCGGATACCCGGACATTCATTATTTTAGCCGAATCTTCCGCAGACTGGAGGGAATTACCGCTACCGATTACCGTAAACTCTCAAGAATTCTGTAAGGTGGGCAGACCACGGACAGCACTTGCATGCGTTCGAAGCCAGTGCTCCATTCGGTCGAGTGCTTCGCTCAATTGATCGGACGAAGTTGCATACGAGCAGCGAATAAAGCCTTCGCCCCCGGCGCCAAACACATGACCGGGTACAACGGCGACTTTTGCCTCCCGAAGCAATCGCTCCGCAAACTGCTGCGAGCCCAGACCCGTTCCGGTTATGCTGGGGAACGCGTAGAAAGCACCCTGAGGATCGCGGCAGCTTAGGCCGATATCGGTCAGACCTTGCACAAACATCTTTCTGCGTTCATCATAAGCCTGCTTCATCACGTCCCGATCCCCGAGTCCATTCCTTAAACATTCGAGAGCCGCAATCTGCCCCATGATGGGTGCACAGAGCGCAGTATACTGATGAATCTTGACCATAGCGCTCACCAAGTGGGAATCGCCGCAGAGGTAACCGACCCGCCAGCCCGTCATGGCAAAGGCTTTGGAAAATCCACCGATGACGATGGTGCGCTCCCGCATCCGAGGCAGCGAAGCAATACTGGTATGCGTGCGGCCATAGGTAAGCTCGGCATACATCTCGTCTGAAATCACCACCAAATTGTGCGTAACCGCAAGGTGCGCAATCGGAAGCCAATCCTCATAGGTCATCACGGCGCCTGTTGGATTGCTTGGAAAGTTAACAACGATCGCTTTCGTCCGAGGGGTAATCGCCTTCTGCAGCGCATCCGCAGTCAATTTGAAGTTATGCTCTGCTGAGAGCTCCAGTTCAACGACAGTTCCTCCGTTCAATTGCACAAGAGGAGCATAAGCGACATATCCCGGCACAGGAATAATAATTTCATCTCCCGGCGAAATGAGCGCCCGCAGCGTAAGATCAATCGCTTCGCTGCCGCCAACCGTGACCAGTATCTCTCTCGTCGGTTCGTATTGCAGCTGGAATCCGGTATCCAGATATTCCGCAATCCCTTCCCTTAGCTCCATTAGCCCTTCATTCGGCGTATACATCGTGCGGCCATGCTCCAGAGCTCGTTTGCAGGCCTCAATCGCACACGAGGGCGTCACAAAATCCGGTTCCCCCACGCCGAGAGAAATGACATCATCATCCGCTTCCGCCGCATTAAAAAATTGCCGGATGCCGGAAGGCGGCATGACTTGCACCGTTGATGTTAGAAAGCTGCTCGTTGTATTCATATCCCTCTACTCCTTGCCTTCGCTTTTTCGTTCCGATAATGAAGTTTCAATGATGGCATCCAGAAGTCCACTGAACGAATAGCCCGCCGCTTCCGCGCTTCTTGGCAGCAAACTGTTCTTCGTTAAACCCGGAAGCGTGTTGACCTCCAAAATATAAGGAGTCTCTTCCTTCAGGATGATATCGATCCGGGCATACACACTGCACTTCAGCGCCTTATAGCATTGAAGCGCAGCTGCGCGCACCCGCTGCTGAAGTTCGGCAGGAAGCTCAATTACTTGCTCATCCGCTTCGCCTTCTTCGTATTTGGATGTATAATCGAAAAACTCGGAGTTCGGCTTGATGGACACAATCGGGAGCATCTCACCGTTCAAAACCGGGCAAGTGATCTCTTCTCCCTTGATCATTTGCTCGATCATCACGGAGCGGTCCCACTGCAATGCCTCTTCAACCGCGGATGCTAAGGCATTCGCATCACGCACGATTCGAGTGCCAACGCTGGACCCGCCTGCGTTCGGCTTCACCACGACAGGAAAACCGAGTCCCTCCACGTCGGCAGCGGCCAGCTCCTCCATACTGTTGACCATGATCCAATCGGCTGTAATCAATCCCTCGTACCGCAGCAGCTTCTTGCTCAGGTCTTTATCCATGCAAACGCTGCTGGAGAGAACGCCGCTGCCTGTATACGGAATGCCCAGGGAGTCGAGTGTGCCTTGAACCGTCCCGTCTTCCCCGTATTGCCCGTGCAGGGCGAGCAAAGCAATATCGATGCCTTTCGTTTTGCTGATCAGCTCGCGTTTATTGTTAATCTCGATCGGATAAACCTCGTAGCGGCTTTTATCCAGATTTGCGATCATCTCTTTGCCAGTCATTAGCGAAACTTCACGCTCGGATGATACGCCTCCCATGATGACGCCAACCTTCATGATGTAGACCTCCTAAAAATAAGCTAAACTCTTACCGTTTGATTACCTTAAAAAGGCTCGCATTGTAAGCAGAAACTACCTTTGGTAAGCTAATCATCACTTCGCATGCGGATTATTCTTCCGATCTCTGTTGCCTTCAGATTTCTACTGATTGGAATATTCATTGTTGAAATCCGACGGCAAAGGAGAACGCTCCGCTTCTCCAGAATAATTCCGCCTTCTCCGTTGCAGTCAAAAGATTTCTCAGAGAAGCATTCCTTGGATGCTAATCAGCACTCGGCATGCGGATTATTCTTCCGACCTCTGTTGCCCTCAGATTTCTACTGATTTGAATATTCGTTGTTGAAATCCGATGGGTGCATTGGCTTCCGAAGCGAGTTTTCCGTTGGAAAGCTTTCAGGAGAACGCTCCGCTTCTCCAGAATCATTCCGCCTTCTCCGTTGTAGCTTTATTACACCAGCTTTCTGGCCGCCTCGCCGATGATACGGATTCCCTTCTCGATGTTCTCGTCGGAGACGCGGGAGAATCCCAGACGCATGGTGTGATGGCCCCCGCCATCGGTAAAGAAAATGTCGCCTGGCGTGAACACCACGCCCTGGGCGGAGCAGACTTCCAGCAGCTCGCGGGTTCGGAATTCGGGACCGAATTCGACGAACAGGTGAAGCCCGCCGTCGCCGGACAACCGCTCCATCGGGATCCACTCCTCGCAGCAGCGGATCGCAAGCTCATATTTTCGCTTGTACTCGGCCTTCGCCCTTTTTAAATATTTCTCGAAGTTGCCGTTGTACAAATATTGAAAGAGCAGGGATTGATCCAGGGTCGATGTGTGAATGCTGCGGGCACGTTTCACGCTCTCCAGATAATGAATCAGGGTCTTGTCGGCAAGCACCCAGCCCACTCGCAGGCCGGGAAACAGGATCTTGGAGAAGCTGCCCAAATAGATCACGCTGTTGTTCTCGCCGCCTGCACATGCAACGAGCGGCGCGATGTGCGAGCCCGAATAGCGCAGCTCTTCGTTGAAACCATCTTCGATGACGGGAATCTCGTGCTCATTCAGCAGCCGCAGCGCTTCCAGCCTCTTCTGGTGGGACATCACGATTCCTGTAGGATTATGATAGGAAGGCACAAGGTACGCCATGTCGTACGTCCGCTCCGACAGCTCGCGCGCGAGCCCCGTCAGGCTGATGCCGTCATGCTCCATCTCAACGCCGGTAATGGCGTACCCGTGCATTTTAAAATTTTTAATGGCTGTATGATGGGTGGGATTCTCGCACAGGATGCCGCCATGCCCTTTGTTCAAGGCCGATAACACCAGACTTAAGCCTTCCGTAAAACCGCTGGTGATCAGCATATCCTTACCCTCCATATTCACGCCCTTGTTCTCCATATAACGGAGAAGGTAATCAATAAGCGGTTTATAGCCCTTGGCGTAACCATAGTTTAGAAGTACATCGCCTTCAAGCGACATCCGGTCCAGGAAAGCACGCTTGACATTTTGCAGGTCGAACAGCTTCTCATCGGGAGCGATGCTTGTAAAAGATATGGAGCCCTTCTCGGCTCGAATACCGTGCTTCATCAGATCATGCGCTTCCGCAAGTCTGGCGTATTCGTTCAGGCGAGGACCCCAGTCCAGCCGTTTGCCTACGGGCTGCAGCGAAGCTCCGCTGATCGAAGGGGTAACAAAGTGCCCCTGCCCTTTGACCGCATAGATATAGCCTTCGTCCTCCAAATCCGAGTACGCGCTCAGCACCGTATTGCGGCCCACTCGAAACAGCGCGCTTAGCTCACGCGTGGAGGGAAGCTTCTGATCGGCTTGCAGCGCGCCGGTCGTCATCAAGCGCTTCATGTAATCTTTAACTTGAATGTACGCCGGACGATCATCCGCCAACTTGAAATCCAAATACATCGTTCTTACCCCCTTGCTCTTATGATGGCATAAATTCGGCGGTACCACTAGAACCACAGCAGGCCTCTTTCGCCTCGGACGTGGTTTGCCGGTGACAGGCCGACTTTCTATATCAAACAACCTTGGCCAATTCTTTGGATTTAACAGGATTTAAGTGTCCATTAACAGAACTATACCATCTTGACACGAATGCAAAGGAGATTATGATGGTGAACCTTCCAAGAATTGTAATCAGCAATCTTACCATTCCTCTAGAAAGGATGAACGGCGAGCTCCTCATGATATCGGGATTGGCTGATGAGAGCTGGAATTCCGCTTATCTCTCGGAGCAAGCTTTCAAACGAAAGACAGCTTTCCGCAAAGACGCATCCAAACATCTGATCTATGATGGGGCAGGACATTACATTGGTATACCTTATCTGCGAGCGGTGTCCTCCGATCAGGGAAACCAACAGGCTCTTGCACAAGCAAGCGTAGAATCATGGAAAGAAACCATTCGTTTCTTCAAGCGCGTATTATGTAAATAAAATAAAGGTCTCACATTCCTATAACGGGAATGCGAGACCTTCTTATACAGAGTTCAATGCCGCCAAGATTTAGTTTGCACTCACCAGCCGGCTTACTTCACAACCAAACTTTCCTTGATCTTATCGTTGATCCACTGCCGCTTCGACAGCAGCCATTCCTGCTCCCTCGGATACGTCTTAAAGGTGATTGGCTCTTCGAGCCCTTCCTCCAGCGCCTGCAGCACAGCCTCTCTGCCGATCTGCGTCTCCAGCAGCTGAAGCGCTCTCAAATCCTGAAGCGCTTCCTGAAATACCTTCAGCCTAATGGATTCAATCGGTCCTTCTTCACCAGGGTATACCACAAAAGCATCCCCGGAAGGAAAACCGCAATCCGCATCCGTCACCTTGAACGGATCAATGGTGCGTTTCGAGTATTGCGAATTCCAAAAGTTATATCCCCAATGGAGAAATCCCTCGATATTAAACTTATACAACTGAATCCCGATGATCCGGTTTCTTGCCGAAGGCAAATTGAAGAAACGGTTGGACACTTCCTTGTACTGGGAACAGCAATAATAGGTCCACAGTGGCGTTACCTGTTGATCCAGAAAAGGCTCAATGTGATTGCTGGCCGGAATCGGACGCTTCACCAGCCCCTGCTCATAGAACGAAATATCGGAGAGCGCGTCAATGATCGGGTAATCCGGCAGCAGCTCGTTCATCAACCGGCTTGCATGACCGTAAGCCTCCAGATGGGACTCGGATGGCTCATCGGATACATGGAAATAACAGCGCTGCTCAAGTCCCCGGCTTTCAATCCAACCGGTGAGGGCCGGTATGAATTGTCTGATGAAGGCATGATACGCTTCTCCGGTTGCATCCGTCTCCCATCCGAACAGCTTCTCAGGCTTTCCGTTCACGTTAGCGATAATCTTCGGCGCATGCCCGGCTCCCCACTGGGTGAAAAGATGCGAGAATTCCAGGTACTGAATCCCATTAGAATTACACAGGTCTGCCCAGCGGTCCAGCTTATCAAACCCAAACGCATATGTTCCATCCTGGGTAACAGCCACGTCAACCAGTTGCACCGTTGGCCGTTCTCCGCCCACTTCTGTATCCAGCGGAGGCGTAAACAATGGGGTCAGGATCATATTGATGCCATGCTGAGCGGCGGTCCGCATAAATTGACCGATCAACGTCCAATGCCGTTCACTAAAAATCTCCACCTCGTAGTAGTTCGCCAAGCAATCGGCATGAAACCATTCCGTATGAATCAGCGTCTGGTCCGGCAAGGCTGCCGGAATCACTTCCAGTGTGAATACCTCTTCCCCAAGCGACTCCCCCGATTCCGCTTCAAAACGAAGCCGGATTTCATATGTACCGCCCTTGATCTCACCCTCAGGCTGTACCGTAATCCATAGACTTCTCCACTGGTTCGGGCATCCGGTTATCACAGGCTCTGATGTCAGAGGCAGCAGCGGGTCCGGATACAGCCCGGGCGTAGCTCTTAAGATAAACTCGTCATGATCATAATATGTAGGCATCTCCGATGGAACCAGGCCTACAGAACGGACGGTAATCCGCTCGCTCAACTCAGATTGCAGATGAACCCGGATGTTTTTCAACAAGCGATTGGAACGGTAAGCAACTTGAAACGAGTATGTCTCATTGCCAAACGACGACCCTCTGTCATACGAGGCTTGGGATAGTTCTTCATCGGCAAATACTTTGGACAAAGAGCTCAACAGCCGGGTCTCAAATGATACGGAATGACTCATGCAGGTTACACCTCTCTACAATGAAATGGGATACTTTCACGTACATCTTACACTAATCTGGATGAAACGGAAGGTGAATTTTGCGTTTTCGAAAAAAAAGGAGCCACCGCTCCTTTGCGGTGGCCTCCTTATTATGGCTCCATACCGGAATTCCGCGAAGATGCTAGAATTCTCCTTCTCCCATCAATCCTGCGAGCTACGGTATACTTCAAAGCCGGACAGACGCGGACACCATCTCGATTCCAAAATGGTAAGCCTGATATATTGAGCCCGTACAGCGGGAAAGCGGCAAATGCGTTTGCGCCCGACATAGAAGAATGAACGGGGATTACCAACACTTTTTTGGAGTACGGAAGAAAAACAAGTCGAAAGCATCACGACTTCCATAGCATTTACACCGCCCTTAAGCTATGGTAATTATCCTTGTCTTAAGCTGCGGCAACAGAGGGAGATCAACCGACTATAGACCGAAACTACGGATTTGGAGGAGTCGGCACTGCTGGTTCTCCCTCGCGGCCAAGCCGCCGGCTTGCCGTTTCCCTGCGTCCCGTCGCGGGGACATGGGCCCCCGCTTTTGCCAAACCGAACCTCGGCATATTGTTGTACAGACATTCATATTGTCCTTCCGGAACCAAATAGGTTTCGTGGAATATCCCTACGTCCCCTCCCGTTCCAATCTTGCGGTTGAAATCCCGCCATGCCTTCAGGTGACTGGCTCCGTGACGGGCATAATGCTCCAGGTGTTCGAAACTCCTCCAATATTGAATAAGAGTAAGCCCCTTGCCGGAAAAATGATAGGTACCGTCCATGAAACCGAGCTCATCCTTGTTCCGGTACAGCTCCTGAAGCATCGGGGACATGGCATTCATGACAGGCAGCCACTTATGGACCGCCCACCACTTGTTAATCCGAAACCCGATCACGAATACAACGAAGGATCCTTCCATGTGTGCGGTATATCGACCTGGAATGACTTTGCTCATACCTGTTCACTCCTCTTCCTTTATTTCTAGCAGACCAAGATGCGTTTCGTAAAAGCGACTGATTTCGGTTGAATTATACAATTGCGCCGTCAGAAACGCGCCATAAAAAATGGTGAAACAAATCTGCACAGCTTGCTCCAAGGTAAAAGCTTTGTTCAGCCTTCCGGCTTGCTCCTCTTCCTTCATGAACTGCTGGAACAAATCGTACATGTTAGGTGACTTGCTTCCCGCTTCCTCGTGTCCGGGAAAGAGCAGCGATACTTCCGCAGAGCTGAGCTCCGGCATGCAGGGCTGCATGTTCTGCTCCGCGAGAAAGGAGATCAGGCTTGGCATCATGCCTGGCCTCACTTGATGCTCATTAGCCACTTGGGACAACAGATGCCGGAAAGCCTGAAATCCCTTTTTCCCTTCCGTATCGATCTCGATAACCCGTTTGGTCAGCCATACCCGCATAAAATAAATCAGCAGATCCTCTTTGTGTTGATAGAACTTAAAAAAAGTGACTTTTGAGATTTCGGCTCGCCTGCAGATGTCCTCCACCATAACCTGGCTGAACATCCGATCGCTCATCAAGGATAATGCCGCTTCATACAGCGCGATTTTGTTCTTGGCTTTTTTTAACTCCCTTAATGGGATATCCGGATCCATTGTGATAGCCCCCTTAAAGTTAACTTATGTAAATAAATTAACTCGAGTTAATTTATTTTGTCAACACAACCATATCAAATAGCAGACAGACAAAATACCCCTAACATCAGGCACGCTGATGTTAGAGGTACGGGATACTTACACTCTGTCTTTTGAATATGGGCTCTCTTCCTTTACCAGTACATATCCCAATCTTTAAAGACCCTCACTAAAGCTTCGAAATAGAAATAGTCCCCCCAGATGCAGCATTCGTCGATTCCGTTGCCGAGCGGCTTTCCGTACACCGCATGCTGCAGAATACCGTTGGATCCTGGGAGCGATACCGTAGTATATCGATCGCTTAATGACCCCAAAACGCGCAGTGCCGCGTTCTCGTACGTACGGCGCCGCGGGTGTGAGAGCGGCAAATGCTTTGCCAGTTCCAGCATTCCGCATACCGAAATGGCTGCGGCCGAGCTGTCCCTCTCTTCTTTTCCTTCGGTGAATATCAAATCCCAATAGCACACATAATCCTCAGGCAGCCGATTCAAAAAGTAATTCGTTACCCGCTCCGCATCATGCAGCAGCGATTCTTCCCTCATATATGCATAACTGAGCGGTAAACCATAAATGGCCCAGGCCTGACCGCGGGACCAGCATGAATGATCCGCATATCCTTGGGACGTTTGCCCAAACCTTGGTTCTCCGCTCTCGACATCCATATAATACGTGTGATACGTTGAGGAATCCTCGCGGATCAAATAACGGGAGGATTGGTGCGCATGGCTTATGGCGGCGCGCCGATACTCCGGTTTGCGGGTTTCCTCTGTCGCCCAATAGAGCAAAGGCAAATTCATGCAGCAGTCGATGATCATTCGGCCGCGCTGTGAAGGCTGGTCCAGCTTGCCCCAAGCCTGAATGATCCCGGCTTTCTCGAAATACCGCTCCATCAACAGGTCTGCTGCGGCCAAGGCAATCCGTCTTGCTTCCTCATTCCCGGTCAGCTTATAGGCGGCAACGCAGGACAAGGAATACAAAAATCCCAGATCATGCGTCTCCGTGGCGATGCGCTGCTCCACGCGCTCCTTGTAGCTGTGGAGCTGAAGCTCCGCAGTCGACCGGTACTTGGCATCTCCCGTGACTTCATAAGCAAGCCACAGCATCCCGGTCCAGAATGACGAGGTCCATTCCGTGTTGCCGATTGCCTCGTAGATATTATCGCGGCTGGCAGGAGACGGAAAACAATTGGAGAACGTGTCTAAATTCTGATCGATCCGATGAAGAACGAATTCGATGGCGGCTTCGGTCCTTTGCTGCGTCCATGTCGTTACCTCACCGTATTTTAAAGGTTCCTGAATCGCTTCCATTTCTGATTGGCCACTCCTCTCTGCGTTCAACGTTATTGTCCGCTAGCGCTCACCCGATATTTGCCGGGGGTGACCCCCTCCAATTTCTTGAATGCCCGGATGAACACGACATCATTGGTATAGCCGACCAGTTGGGCCAGCTGCGCATTGGTCAGTTCCGATTGCTCCATCAATGTCTTCGCTTTCTCAATTCTCGCTCGGGTAATATAGTCGGTGATATTGCATCGATTCATCTTCTTAAAGAAACTCGAAATATATTGCGGCGTCATGCCGAAATGATCGGCGATCATACCGAGTCCTAAATTATAATCGGTTAAATTCCGGTCAATGAATGCCATCATATCCTGCTGCAGCTGGATGCTGTGATCGCTGTGCTCCGTATGAAAGAGACGGGTCAGCTTTTCATACAACCGCTTGGTCTCAGCCTGCATTTCATCGCTTGTGGCACAACCGAATATATGCTTTACAGGGTCAAAGTTCGGGCCCAGCAGGCTTTCATGATCCGTGTTCGTCAAATTCAGTATTTTCAGAAATGTGCTTATGATATTGAAGAACAGGCATCTGCCCAGTTCAGGGGTCATGCCCGCCGAATTAAAATTCATCGTATAAATATTGTCCAGCAGCTTAGCGACGTTTTCCTTATCTCCGCCTCTCACATGATTGACAAGCTGCGTCTCGAATTCGATCGGATAGTAATAATGATGCTTAATGTCCCGCACATGACCGAAGTGAATGATGGAATTTCTTCCGCTGAACATGCGGTAATCCAGAGCGGCCATGGCTTCGAGATAAGCACTGCCGATGGTTCCGTTTCCTGTGTGTATGCTGCTAACGGCAATGGTCACGGAAATGTGGAAACGGTCCTCCAGTATACGGAGCAATCGCTCTGCAATCTCATGAAGGAAGAGCTCGGCATCCGCCTCCTCAACCGGATGGAAATTGACCAGGAACGCTACCCGGTCGCGTTCCATATCGACGGCGAATCCCTGGTGACCCGAATTCGCAATGTCCGTGCCGATATTGGAGACAATAAAGCGGATTTGCGTCCAATCTTGCTCCGATGGTTCCGGCGACAGCCTTGTAATATCCACTGCCTGAACGATGATGACTGCAAACATATCGGACCTGAAGTGGATGCCCATGCCCACTAATGACGGCCCTCCTTGATTCTCCGCATGATCCGGATCGATGTACCCCCGAATGAGCCTTGACAGAAAATCAGCGCGGATGACGGGCGTTTGCCTGAACAGTCGCTCTCTCAGATGCCGCTGCTCAACAAGCGAGCCTTCGATCGTTTGCAAAATGAAATCATATTCGTTCGCGGCCGGCTTATCCTGAATCGGCTTTCCTTGAAGAATGGCATCAACCACCCGTTTGACGGGACTGTATTGTCGGTATGCAAACCAACAAGCAACGGCTGCTCCTGCGACAAGCGAAACGACAAACACCGTCAGCGCCATTCTCTTCAGTTGTGCTACTCGTTCCATGACACTGTCCATCGGCATGACGGATACATACTGCCAGCCGGACTCCTTGGATTCCGTAAAAGTGATCATGCTGTCCGTGCCATTTAATGCTGTCTTGAACAATCCCGATGGTCCGGCTAGTCTTTCCGTCACCTGCACGGACAGCTCCGAGTCCGAGGAACTTGCGATCACGCCCCGTTCCTTATCGAGGATATAAATCTCGCTGTCGTTGGCGTACTCGATTTGCCGGAACATTTCTTGAAGCTGCTGCCCATCGATCATGATAACCAGCGTTCCGCGGATATTAGACACTTCATGAAGCGGAAGGGATTGCGCATAAGTGATCACATTCGCCGGGTTGCCATTTCCTTGGTTCGGGTCCTGAAGCAGCACATCGGAGGGCAGAAATGCCTTGTTATGATAGCTGCCAAGCAACGTCCGCTTCCATGTATCAAAGTCCATATGCCCAAACCGGTAATACTTGTCGTAAAAGGTTCTTGCATCCGTCCGCAATCCAGGCTTCAAAATGACGTCTCCGGCCTGCAGATGAACATAGTAGTCCTTCACGAATCCGCTTACAAAAGATTGATAACGATTTAAGTAATCGCGGACGAATTCTACCTGGCGGTACGCCCCCCCTTGATCATGCCGATCAAGATTCAGCAAATAAGCCAGTTTGGGGTTAAACATAATTTGCTTGGCCAAAATATCCACTTCTTTAAGCTTGCTGTCCATGGAAAGCCGCAGCTGCTCCAGCATCGCCGAATTTGAACGCTCCGCATTGTTTTCCATCACGTTTTCCACCCGTCCATATAGAAAAAGCCCTACGGTCATAGGCAATAAAAGGATGAGCAAATACGAAACGATCATGGTTTTCAAGACGCGTCCCCGACTGCTCTTTCGCTTGCCGGGAAGAAGGCCGGGTATCGAGATCATGACGCATTCCTCCAAGAAAATGTATGGAAAAACCTATTTCTTGAATCCTTCGCCAAACGGACTAGCAAACCCTTTAATAATTTCGGTCACCCCAAGAGAGACGCCACCCCCCGTTAAAAGGGATGCTTAAATTTTGGGTACGGGGTATTAAAACACCTGAACTAATCGTACCGAACGAAGCTTCACGGCAGCCGCCTGCCAAATTTCCGGTCCGAAAGGTTTCGGCTTCGCAAGCTTGGTCGATAAGGTCAATGCATACGTACCTGGATTGTCAATGACGATTCGCCCGATCGATGACAGAACCTCGGTATACGGATGCTGGCAGGATATGGAGTCGCTGACGACCTTATCCTCTTGAGGAACACACGCAATCGTCTGCTCTGCTGCCTGTACGGTGACTTCATGATCATATTCCTTTTCCCAAACGGCATCGGATCTTTTAAAGTTGACGAGTTTGACTTCATATATGCCGGACGACGACGCCTTAAAGGTCCACCGGGCCTCGTTCATCCCGTTGCCTGTCGTTATGTCCGACAGTACAAGATCCAAATGAATGGCGCCCTCCGCCTGTTGGATAAAACTCCGATCTACATCGATCCTGCCCTCGACTTCCAATGCAATAACTGATACGTGATCTTCCGGAGGAAGCTCCGGCAATCGGATCCGCATCGCGTGATGGTCCGTTTCGGGCCGATAGCTCTGTTGCACGGGAAGACTGCCTGTACTCGGGTCTGTGAGCAGATAAGCTTTTTTAACTGTATTTCTCACCCCGTTCAATAACAGTTCTTCCGTTGGCCAATAGCGATTGTACACATGGAGGAAGAGCGTATTTCCTTTCACCGTAATCGCCCCCCATTCCAGCTCGTAAGGGAACGGGCTTGCGCTTGTGCCGTAGACCGCCTCTCCATTTCGCGCCAGCCAACCGCCAACTTCCTCCAGGCGTAGAGCGGATTTTTCCGGAATTATTCCTGTTTCCGTAGGGCCGACATTGAGCAGCAGATTTCCGCCCTTACTTACGATGTGCACCAATTTTCGGACCAAAGCATCCGTCGATTTCCATACTTGATCCTTCGTGCTGTACCCCCACGATTGATTTAGGGTCATCGGCGTCTCCCATTCCCTTGTTTCCTCGCCATGCATCGGGATTTCGTTATCACCCTTGGATTGGTAGTCTCCGAAATCAGGCCAATGGCTTACCCTGCTGTTAATCAGGCATTCGGGCTGAAGCTCTCGGATCATGTTCACCATCGTTTCGCTCTCCTTCTTCGACAATCCGCCGGATGTGTCGAACCAGAGCAGGCCGACCGGACCGTATTCCGTCAGCAGCTCGCGTACTTGTCCCTTCGCTTTATGGTTCCAGTAACTGAAGAACGCCTTCTTCTCCAGCTCGTAGTCCCACAGATTGTTAAACGTATCATGGAGCGCATGCGGATGGTGCCAATCAATGACATGCGAATAGTAAAAGCAGAGGCGGATTCCTTCCTCCCTGCAGGCCTCGGACAATTCCTTCAACGCATCCCGGCCAAATGGAGAAGCATCCACGATATTGAACGGGTCCGTCCGTGAATGGTACATGGCGAAGCCATCGTGATGTTTGGCTGTAATGACGATATATTTCATGCCTGCCCTTTTGGCGCAATTCACCCAAGCTTTGGCATCAAACTGTGTCGGATTGAATTCCTCGGCAAGTTTCTCATATTCCTTTACCGGTATTTTGTTGGCATACATGACCCACTCCCCTTTGCCGAGCAGCGAATATACCCCCCAGTGGATGAACATGCCGAATTTGGCATCCTTCCACCACTGCATCCGGTTCTTCCTTTCCGTTACGATCTCTAATGAGTCAGCCATCGTTCTCCTCCTATTCCTTAATGGCGCCGATCAAAACGCCTTTGACGAAATATTTTTGCAAAAACGGATACAGAAGCAGGATCGGCAATGTGGATACGATAATCGTTGCATATTTAATGGTGTCCGCGATCGCCATCCGGTCTCCCGAGGCTTCCGTCATCATGCTGTCCGTTGTATTGGTTATGAGAATTTCCCGTAGCACGAGTTGGAGCGGGAATAGCTCCCGGTCCCTCAGATAGATGAGCGCCCCGAAGTATGAATTCCAGTGCCCCACGGCATACCATAGAATCATGACAGCGATAACGGGCATGGACAGCGGAATAATGATCCGGAACAGAATGATCAGATCGTTCGCACCGTCGATTTTCGCCGACTCCTCAAGACTAATCGGGACGGACTGAAAGGCGGTCCGCATAATGATCATATTGAACGTGCCAATCATCCCGGGGATCAGCATCGCCCAGATCGTGTTCAGCATCCCCAGGTTATTGATCAGCAGATAAGTCGGAATCAGGCCGCCGCCGAAAAACATGGTGATGACGATCAGCATCATCAAGAGATTTTTGAAGTACAGGTTTCTGCGGGACAGCACGTAAGCACCGATCGCCGTGGCCACCAGATTGATGGCTGTACCCGCCGCGACGTAGATCAGCGTGTTCCGATATCCCGTCGTAATCATCGGATTGTTAAACACCGCCTTATAGGCTTCGAAGTTAATGTCAAGCGGAGCGAACAGCAGCCCCCGGTGTTGGGCCAATGAAGCGGGATCGCTGAACGAAGCGAAGGCAACATACACGAACGGATATAAGGTGACGAAGCAGAGGCCCGTCAGGATCAACGCGTTCAAACAGACGAAGGTTAACTCTCCTGCGGATCGTTTGTTAGCCATGAACGCCCTCCTCTCTACCACAGTTTATGTTCGCTGACCCGCTTGCTGATCGAGTTCGCGAGTACAAGCAGGATGAAGCTGACGACCGAATTAAATAATCCAACGGCGGTCGTGAAACCGTAATCCGTCTCCAGAACCCCTCTACGGTAGACAAAGGTCGAGATCACGTCTGCCGTTTCATAAGTAAGCGGGCTGTACATCAGCAATACTTTTTCGCTGCCAACACTAAGCATGGAGCCCATATTGAGAATAAAAATGATGATGATCGTTGGCAGCATGCCCGGCAGCGTGATGTGCAGCATTTGTTTCCACCGGCCTGCCCCGTCCATCTTGGCAGCTTCGTAAAGGGTCGGGTCAATGGTGGCGATGGCGGCAAGATAAATGATCGAACCCCAGCCTACGCCTTGCCAAATGCCGGAGCCGACATATATCGTACGGAACCAGCTGGCCTCGCTCATGAACGGAATCGATTCGATACCGAAAAAGCCCAGAATCTGATTCACCAAGCCATCTCTTGCAAGAAAATCGAACATGATCCCTGTCACCACGACGATGGATACGAAATGCGGCAAATATGATATCGTCTGAACCGTACGCTTAAAAAGCCGGCTGCGGATTTCGTTCAGCAGCAGGGCAAGAATAATCGGTGCCGGAAACGCGAAGATAAGCTCATAGACATTGATCAGCATCGTATTGCGCAGAAGGCGTTCGAAATAATAGCTGTTAAAGAAATTGCGGAAATGCTCAAATCCGATCCACTCGCTTCCCCAGATGCCATCGGCAATGCTGAAATCTTTGAAAGCCATCAAGAGACCGTACATGGGTCCGTAGTGGAAGACGGCATAGTATAGAATAACGGGAAGCGCCAGTATATAAACGAATTTATTCCTTCTCAAATCGTTCGCAATCGTTGTCCATTTCCCTTTGTGCTCGAAGGGATTATCCTGGGTTGCAGACAAACGAATCCCTCCCTCCAAATCAATTTATATTGCAGCGCCAAGAGCGGCGGAGACTGCAGATTTCCGCCGCTTCAGGACGTTTAACCGTTTACCGTTTACCGTAACGCTCCAAGGCTTTTTGCTGTATTTCCAGAGCTTCGGCAAGCCCCATGGATTCAATGGTTTTCACATACTTGTCAAACTGATCCAAAGGCTCGGCGCCCATGACGAACTTCAAGTACATCTCGTCCTTGTATGTGTTGATGTCCGTCATGATTGAAGCATAGCGGCTGCTCTCGGATTGGGTCGGCGTTGTGCGCGGCATTTTCTTTTCCATGGTCGGCTCTGCCCAGATGATCTTGGACTCCAACTGATCCGGCTCGGTCGTGTATTGTTGATCGAATCGTATATCAAGCATGAACGGTCCGCTGAAGGTTGCGCGGTTATGCTTGGACATGGACTGGATCAATGGCAGTCCGGAAGGATCTTTCAATACTTCGGGCTTAAATATCGGCTTGCCGTCCTCCATCGCGTAGCTGACGCCCTCTTTTCCGAAATTAAACAACAGGGCGCCTTCCTCGGAATAGCCGTAATCCAGCCACTTAACCGTTTCAATCGGATTTTTGTTGCTGGTGGTAACGGCTGCCCCGATTCCGTTAAATGCATAGTCCTTATATCCCCAAATCTGCTTATCGCCTTGGTTCATTACAGGATAGGGGGCTGCCACCAATCTGAAGTTCGGATCTTTATCCTTCATCAACGTTCCATACTTGCCAATCCCGCTGCCGGTGTATAGAATCGCTGATCCGATTTGCCCGCCCGTAATCTTGGCCTCCAGCATTTTCTCATCGGTCGTCGCAAAGTCCTGATCAAGTAAGCCTTCTTTGTACCACTGGTTCATGAGCGTCAGGAATTCCTTGAACCTCGGGTCCGTCGGGCCGTATTTAACCTGTCCTTCCTCTTGGTAAAATCCGGCATTAATTCCCCATGCCCCGAGAAAAGCGGTCGTTGTATCGACATCTCCTTTCGTCAGATACAAGGGAATCTCATCCGCCTTGCCATTGCCATTCGGATCTTGTTCCTTAAAAGCCTTCAACACGTTGTACCATTCATCAATCGTTGTCGGCATCGAAAGCCCCAGCTTATCTAACCAATCCTGCCGGACCGTCGGTCCGAGAAATACCTTAAGCTTGTCGTCGGTGCGCAGGAACGGGAACACATATATGCTGCCGTCATCGGTCGTAATTTCCTTCTTCCACTCCGGATGCTCCTCAAGCACCTTTTTAAAGTTCGGGGCGTATTGGTCGATCAAATCATTGAGTTTGATGATTTTGCCGTCCTTGATCGCCTTCTCCGGTCCCCCCGGGTAACCGGCCCATGAATACTCGATCACGTCCGGGAGCTTATCCGAGGTCATCATGAGGTTGAACTGCTCCGTAGCCTGCTGGCCCTGCGGAGGATGCTGAAAATCCACTTTCACCCCGGTTATCCTCTCCAGTTCCTTATAAGCCTCGATTTCGTTATAACTCTTCATCGTAGCGGACACTTGGCTAACGATTTGCACCCAATACGTCAGTTCCGATAGAACCGGAGGGGATTCCGGGTCCAACGCTGCCTCCGGTTGTTCCTTGGCAGAGCCGCCGCAGCCTGCTGTTATGGCGATGGTGGCGGCAAGCAAAACCATCCAGAATACTTTAAACCTGTTGACCTTCATTATCATTTGCCTCCCTTTTCATTAGCATGTTGTATGAACTTCTGGTTTGTTAAGCACCACCTTACTGAACATTCTGGCGATTGAACACTGCCGTGTTTTCTAATTGTGCAGTATATTTTTAAGGCAGTACATTGTCTATATTTAATCTTGGACTGATTTATTTAACGATAGATGGTCATTAAAGAGTTCAAGGGCGGCCGAAACGGCCGCCCTTTTCATCAATATAAGCTGCTAGGAAGCCGAGCTGCGGCTTCGGATGTAGTCTATGTCTCCAAGAAGAAGCTCCGCGAAGCCGGAATCGATATGCTTGCCTTGCTGCGCTTTGATGGCGTGCTCCAGCGAAGTCAACGCATCTTCGGCGGCTTCGCTTCCGGCCGGGTACTGCTGGAGATCCGCGATTTTGGCCAATAAGCTTTGGGAGATGCCATGATTATCGATCCAGCCCTTCTCTTCCCCTGCTCTCACGATATCGTCGAGCTGTTCCTGATCGACAACGACTTCGAATGGGTATTCGCGAGCCGTGATATTCCCGGCTGCATCTTCGGCCGTAATCCGAAGGGTGTGCGGTCCGGCCGTTAGCGTTAACGCTTCTACAACCAGCGTATCAGGAGCTTCCTTACCATCCAGCTCCAAGGCGATATTGGATACACCGCTTAATGTGTCCGAGATTTGAGGCGAAATGGTGATATGCTCGGTTTGGTATACGGACTGGGTCACGTTTGCCGTGATTTCCGGCCCGGTCCGGTCGATCTTCACCGTCTTGGAAGCCTCGTCGCTGGTCACGCCCGACATAGCGGCCGCTCGGGCATGTATCGTTGTCTGGCCTTCCGCTTCGACAAGTATGGGAGCCGTGTAATCCGTCCATTTGCCTTCGGATCCGATCTTGTACTGGCTTCGCATACCCGCCGCTTCAGCTTCCGCTGTCATGGCAACGGTGACCTTCACCGATCCACGGTTCCATTCGCCGTCCGTGTCGGCCTTGATCTCGGGAGGAGCGTTCAGCGTATGCGTCTCCCGCAGCCGCCACACCTCCTGCGAAGGCATCGGCAGATTGAGGGCGTCAAGGCGGGAACGAACTTCTTCTTTGGAATACGGCAGCGCCCATTTGTCAAAGAACTCCGTCAGATTCTCGCCTGCGATTGTGGATGCCATGACCACAAACGTATCGATTTCCTCTTGGTTCGTCGCAGGCAGCTGCGATGCTGGCAGCTCCCGGTACGCCTTATGAAGCTCAGCGTAGAAATCCCATCCGTAAGCTAGCGACAGCTGACGGAACATCACAAGATAACCGAAGAGATCCAGCTGGCCCGAACTGCCGAACGACTTGTTTGGTATGTCGCTTTCGATATAATCAAATGCGCGGTCGTAGAAGTCCTTTCCTTCCGCGTTCCGAATCAATAAGTTGCTGCTGTTGCCGAATTTTTCTTGGACATATAAAGAATAAATATTAACGGTAATTTCGCCCGTTACGTTCCAGTTCCAAGCTCCTTGCTGATATTCGTGGCCGGTCTCGTGCCAGAAGCCCCATCCTCCCTGAGTAACTCGGGATATGTCCACGGCATGGCCCGCTGAAGGATCGATGTGGAACATGATGGGATAGCCGGCATGCATATAACCCGCGCTAATCTGTCGATCCGCAACATAACGGTACGGAAGGTCTATACTCTTATGCGGCAGCGGTTGATTCGGGGAAAGCCCTGCGACTTCCTCTGTGTAATCCACGATCGCGTCCCACTTCTCCAATAATTGCTGCGGATCTCCAAGCTGCCTGATATACTCGGACGGAAGCGTCAAGATCACTCTGCGTCCTTGAAGTTCTGACCATGGGGAAGGATAATATCGAATCGCGTCTTCCCATTCGTCAGAAGAGGTCTCACCAAGGATATAATACGGAGCACGAACTCCCCCGCTGATTTCAATATTCTTCTCAACGCCAGGCTGCGGCTTGGTCGGAATCAGGTAAATCAGGCCGCCATACGGGCTGCGAATCCGATTTTCACCCGGAAGAAGCGGCTTTCGCTGCGTTATGACCGGAGGTCTTTCCCATTCCGTTTTACTTGTCAAATTGTCCGTGTGTGCCCCAACCTGCACATCCAGATGCTGCGTGCCTTCAGGGACCTGTACCGTCACCCATTCCCCGGCCGGCGCGTATATCCCCGTGCTGATCCAATTCTTTGGAACCGTCCCTTGACGTAAATAGTCAAAGGTTGAATAATCAAAATCCACGTGAACGGATTGTCCCGTCACTCGCGGGGCGTCCGCCGGAACGGCTCCAGGAAATTGATCGGCATAAGGGGATTTGGGGGCCGTCAGATCATTGCCGATCCGCCCTAATTGAAAAGCTAACAAAGCACTGGTATAGGGCGCCTTGGAACGGTCCAGCGGAAACGTAAGCTGGGACTCCAAATCGCTGGCATCCTGCTCGATCACGGCATACAGCGGACTTTGAGGGGTGATGCTGCTGACGGTTCCACCAGTCACTGAAGCGATGACCTGCAGCTTCTTATCCGCGCCGGCACCAGGCCGCCCGACGTTCACCTGATCCGGTGACAGCGTTCCTGCCTCAATCGCTTCGGCCTGCTCCAGCAGCTTTAGCGAGTGGTAATTGGCGGATTGCTCCGTCGTCAGTTTAGGCAGGGTTTCCGTTCGAGTCGATGCCGTATTGTTCATTAAGCCGAGGCCCATCCGGTTCAAAAGACGCTGTACCGGGAAGTCCTCACTGAGCCTACCCGACCGGCCTTCATATGCATTCCCGAGAAAGACATGCGGATACTGCTCCATCACCCAGCCCTTTAAGGGAACAACGACATGACCGCCTTGCGCGACGTAGTCCTCGAGGACGTCGACCTCACTATCCTTCAAGGTGCCGTCAACATAAGCTACGGGGTAGCGGGACGGATCCAAGTGCTCAGGCGTGAATTGCTCCAACCGGACCAGATCGATCGGCACATCGGTTTCGATGGTATAATTCTTCCACGTTGCCGACAACATGGGCAATCGGCCCTTGCCTTCCAATGCCTCCTGATAGGTCAACGTCTCGGAATCCTCGGTCAGCCACAGGAGGATGTTACGGGCCACCGTCTTCCGCTCATCGGTAATATCGGAGGTAAACTTGAAATAGGAATCGTCACCTGCAACAACGACTTTGCCTTTTCCGTAACGGGCAGCCGCGAGAATCGGCGTCGTATCGGGGTTCACCGCCAGGACGAAGGCTTGATCTCCGATGGCAGCTACTCCCCCGTTATACGTGGCCGACACCGTCGGATAACCGGACAAACCCTTGTAAATAACATCAAGATCCTGTTGAGTCGCCATATTCGCGGCGGTGTTCGAGTCTAATAAATGAACATCAGCCTGCTCTGTCATACCATCGGCCGCCATCAGTGTCTTTCCTGCTGGCGGAACGGCCACAAGCGCGCACGTAACTGCCAATAACAGCTTCAACCACTTTTTGGTGTGGAAACCCATAGTCAACCGTTCAACTCCTTTGTCGATGATTTCGTAATTAGCAATGAGAAACGAATAACTTCGATTCCACCTCCCCTGCGATCCCTTTCTCCCCACGTCCTAAATATAAAACGGCCGCCCGGAACACCATACAGTCGATTTTTAAGATCGGACTGTATTTTTTCCGGACGGCTCTGCCTTTTTTTAATATTCGGTTGACGGTAATCAAGCGGTGTGCCTGTTTCTGATAATCAGCCCCTGGCTGCGGCATCCGCATAGAAGATAATCGTGTAAAATTTCGTTGTTTCATTACCAGGATTCACGTACCGATGGGGCCGGTTAGCCGAGAAATGCACGGAGCTTCCGGCAGGTACGGTGTAGCTTTCGTCTTCGCGCCAAAGCTCCAGCTCCCCCTGATGCACAAAAATATACTCCTCCACGCCATCATTATGAGCTTCAGATCCGTGATCGCAGCCCGGATCCATCATAACCATGTAGGACTCAAATTTGGTGCGCAGGTTGTAGGAGAACAAAGGGTATACCCGGTACGCGCCTTCAGCCTCGTGAAAAGGCTCCACGTCCTCCGGTGATACCACGGTTACTTCGGTTTCCGCCTCTTCGATGAGCGTGGTGAATGAAATGCCGAGGCCGCTAACGATGCGCCACAATACGGAGATCGTCGGATTGGAATCCCCCCGCTCGATCTGTCCCAGCATGGCTTTGCTTACACCGGTCAACTCGGCTACGTTATCGAGGCTGAGGCCCCGTGATTTGCGGATGGCTTGCAGATTTCTCCCTACCTTTTTATGAATGGGTTCCAAGTGTAACCATATCCTCCTTCTGAAACTAAGCCGTTAACTGATCTTGCTCTGATCCGCTTGCGGCTTCTCCATAAGCTTTGACACCATATCATCGGTCATATGGTTCAAATCATATTGTACATCAAATCCCCATTCTTCGCGTGCTGCAGTTGCATCGATGGAATCCGGCCATTCGTTCGCAATCGCCTGACGGACAGGATCCACGTCATAGTCGAGGCTGAAATCCGGTATATGCCGGCGGATGCTAGCCGCAATCCCCTCAGGATCGACACTCATCGCCGTGACATTAAAGGCGTTACGGTGCTTCAGCTTGGACGGATCAGCTTCCATCAATGTCATGATGGCGGAAATCGCATCCGGCATGTACATCATGTCAAGGTAGGTCCCTTTATCAATATAGGAAGTGTAGCTTCCATTGCGGATGGCCTCTACATACATCTCAACCGCATAATCCGTCGTTCCCCCGCCCGGAGGAGCGGAGTGGGAGATCAGCCCTGGAAAGCGCAATCCGCGGGTATCCACTCCGAATTTATGGTAATAGTAGTCACATAACAGCTCGCCCGAGACCTTGCTGACTCCATACATCGTTAACGGGCGCTGCACCGTGTCTTGCGGCGTTGCTTTTTTCGGGGTATCCGCCCCGAATGCCGCGATGGAGCTCGGCGTAAAGAACTGGCAGGATAATGCCCGTGCCGTCTCGAGGGCACTTAACAAACCGCCCATGTTCAGGTTCCACGCCAGTGCCGGATTGGATTCTGCCTTGGCGGACAACAGGGCTGCAAGGTGGATAATCGCATCCGCCCGGTGTTCTTTAGCCGCTTCGTGGAATGCGTGGTGGTCGGTTACATCCAGTATTCTGAATGGTCCTGATTGGACCGTTTCATGATGAATTTGGCGAATGTCCGTTGCGAGAACAGCTTCTTCACCGTATATTTGCCGCAATTTCGCCACCAGGTCTGAGCCAATCTGACCGAGCGCACCGGTTACCATAATTCGTTTCATCACTTGTGCCCCCTTATTAGATCAGACCCAACTCGCGTCCGATGGTTTCATATGCGGAAAGTGCGCGATCCAGCATCTCCTTCGTATGAATGGCGGTTGGCATATTCCGAACTCTTCCCGTGCCTTTTGGTACCGTCGGGAACACGATCGATTTGACATACACGCCTTCTTCGTACAATCTGGTGCTGAATTTCTGGGTGGTTGTTTCATCTCCAATAATGCACGGCGTAATCGGAGTTTCGGTACGACCGACAGAATAGCCAAGACGCTTAAGTCCTTCCTGCAGATAACGGGTGTTCTCCCACAGCTTCATTTGCAGATCTTTGCTGTTCTGCAGGATATCGATAGCGGTAATACAAGCGGCTACGGTGCCTGGAGGCAGCGCCGTGGAGAACAGGAACGGCCGGCTGCGGACCTTGAGCCAATCCACCAGATCCCGTGATCCAGCAACATACCCGCCGACAACGCCAACCGCCTTGGACAGCGTGCCGATCTGAATATCTACCCGCTCCGACAACCCGAAATGCTTCACCGTACCTGCACCGCCGCCAAGAACGCCAGATCCATGAGCGTCATCCACATAAGTAATCAGATCATAGGTTTCGGCGATCTCCACGATTTCGGGGAGCTTCGCAATATCGCCATCCATCGAGAACACGCCATCGGTAATGACCATAATTTTGTTATATAAACCGGATTCTCTCGCTTCTTGTGCTTTGGAACGCAAATCGTCCATGTCCGAATGGTTAAAACGAATAACCTTCGCCTTGGTCAATCGGCAGCCATCAATAATGGACGCATGGTTGAGCTCATCCGACAAAATCGCATCCCCGGCACCCATCACCGCCGAGATTGCCGCCATATTGCAATTGAAACCGGATTGATACGTCAGCACCGCCTCGGTTCCCTTGAACTGGGCAAGCTTCTCCTCAAGCTCTACATGAAGTGCAAGCGTTCCGTTAATGGAGCGAACAGCGCCGCTTCCAGTCCCGAAATCGGTCGTAGCCCGGATTGCCGCTTGTTTCAATCGCTCATCATTCGCCAGTCCGAGATAGTTGTTGGAAGATAAATTCACGAATTCACGACCCTGAATGGTAATGAGCGGACCATTCGGACTTTCAAGAGGCTGGATCGTATTATAGAGTCCTTGCTCCTTGAGTTCTGTTAGATTATCCTGTAAGAAAGCGCTTAACGATTGACTGGACATTTGAAATTCCTCCCGTGGATCCGAAGTATCTTAACGTACATATCATTTACCATTCCATTGTATGCAAAAAGTCACACGCATGCAATATCCTGTACAAAAATATGTTATATTGCATAATAGATATAAAGAAGCCCTGCTTCCTCAACTGGGACAGCCCCGAACCTTATCCAATAATATTAAAGAGCCATGATTTTCGCGGCGATAAATGAATTAAGGCTCTTGTCACCCGACAGAAGCTGATGATGATGATGTCGGATGACGGACACTCAGCCGATTCCTTCCTCTTCATTTCCTTCTTTAATCTCATTATTCTTCAATTCTAAAATCCCATCATAGGATGATGGGATTTTAGAATTGAATTTTGATACGCATTTATTATTTACGAACGTTTTCCGCGTTTTGGTGGCGAGATCCCTAATTCTGTCAGTGAACTGCTGAACAGTTTGAATATTTTTTCTTCTGTTCGTTTGCAAATTTCCCGAACTGTGATGATGATATCACAGTGATCGCTACCAGGCCCGATAGTTAATTACTCGTTGATTAGATAACCTGCATTGAGCGATGGCCTTCTCTGCAGTGTTTAGGTCATTTCCCCAATAAACCGAATATCGAAACTCATAAAAACCTCCCAACGTCGCTTTGAAATTCGTCTCCCAGAAATTGTTCAATATCCATGAGTAAATCGCTCTAACTTCGTTACGGTTCTGTTGACCTTGTAGCAACCGGTCCCCAAAAACAAGCGGGCCGAGCTGGACTAAAGGGGTATCCGGCATAGCGATAGCCAAGCCTTGCTCTTGGCCGATCCATCCCAATCCGTTTTGAATGCAATAGAAGTCAAGTCCTGTACCGGGAATTTGGTCAATCCCCGGCCGCATGAGCGCACCCGCTTTCTCTAGCCAAAGCTGGGCGTGTGGAAGGGAGAACGGCAGCGGAATATACACATTCTCCGGTTCCCAAACACTGTCTTTATGCAAGCGTATCGCCACATCCACTCTTGGCTCATGGGCATACACCGTCAGCCGCACCACGTAATGGCTCATCCCGACCGATTCGTACTCCTGCTCTATTGTGATCCACAGCGGACCGCGTTCCACTTCAAGTGCATGAACAAGACGGCCTACGTGCCTCTGCACGTTCATTCCTTTCCGGTTCCGTCCCATTCTCGTACGTGTCTTGCGGATCAGACCATGGTCTTTCACCGGCGTCACTTCGTAGACAGGAGCAAAAGCTGAGTGCGGAGCCGTGATATCGATTAGATTGATCCCTGACCGTTTGTCAATCCATGAGACGATGCCTTTCCCCGCTTCCCAGGAGATCAAGACATGTGCGCTCTCAACGGAGTTTTGGGTCACGCAGAAAGATTCATCTTCTGAGCGAAAATCGCGAATATCCTTCACTCGATCCGAGCCGGTTAAGGCAAAGCTTGAGGTCGTCTTCCCATTCTCGGCGGAATGGGGAACCAATCGGAACGTTCTTTCTTCCGCTGCCATCAGCGTGATCAGAATGGACACCTCTGTTCCCCGGCTGACCTGGCTTACTTGATGGACTATGACGACGTCAGTCCGACCTTCCTCCCTAACCTCAAAGCCGTTCCGAATCAACGGAAGCTCCCAATAATCCAAGTACATCCTTGCGATGACCCGGATATCGTGCTGGAACGGATTGATTACCTTGTAGCGCATTGACCGCCCGGGTGCGAGCATGGCTTCGCCCTTGGATTCCAATACGGCGTCAATAGCGGTATGGACAAGCCGGCTGGCATTGGCCGCATAGGCCTCCTTGCGGGCACCGAGCGATTGCACCATAGGATTCCAAGGCTCGGTAATAGAATGAGAATATCCCCAAGTATGCTCTGCATACAGAGTAAGCTGTTCCTCCATCTCCCTAACAGCTGCTTCGGGAATGATGCTGTTCACCGGATCAAGTTGAACGAGAAGTTGGAAATTGCGCTGTGCATCCCGGAATAGTTGAGTGTGTGCGGCAGTCGACGCAACACCGTCCGACCACCAATCTGGCCAGTCGCCGCGGTAGACGGGAATTTCAATATCCGTCTGCTGCCTAAGCTTTGCAAACAGGTCCGACAGAGTCGTCATTTGAATCGTAACCACATCACCGTGGACCTCATTCCATTGATGGAACAAATCCATAATGGAGCCGTTAGGGGGAGCGTTGTCTACAATGATTCCGGAAAGTGCAACCGGAGCGAAATCGAAAGGATACCCTTCTTTCTCCAACTGGCTCAAATAGCGCATGATTCGAGCCTCCATCACCTCCCAGTGATTGTTCACGATAGGCGGAGTATGAAACTCGTCACGAATGATATAGGAATGAAGCGCATTCAGGGCTAACCCCAGGTCATTGCCAAGGTTATAATGGTCGCCGTTCCACACAAGCAGCCGCTGGCCAGAAGGGGCTTCCCACCAAAACGGCGTCTGCTTTTGTCCAAGCGGAAACATGCCATGATGCGTATGGATGCAGGACAGTAGGTTATGTATGCCTGCATCTAATAAGCATTGCACAAACCCCCAACTGTATCCATTAATATCGGCCGTCATAGCTGAGTCCAGCGTAACGCCGATAGAATTGGCGTAATTCGTGGAGCGCTTGATCATTCTGGCAAGCAGGTCTGCATCAATAAGTTCGGTCATATTCAAGTAAGTGCCGGACAATGAAATGTCCCCGGACCGGACGTAAGCTTGAAACACCTGCGCCTCATCGTCGGTTGCCTGCGCCAAAAACCGTTCCACGGGCCAAAACGTTTCACAAGTCCATTTAAAGCCTTTCCAATTGCTCTTCTCGCCTGACTTGATGCTGCTTAGGATTTGTAGGGCTTGCTTAATAAAATGAACGTGAAACCGTTCGATCTTCTCTTGACGTTCGGTGTAACCGATATCCGTATGGGAATGATGGATAATGTCTAATGTCCACTTTCGGGTTGGCTTCTTCATATGCGGTTTCGAGCTCCCTCCCTATTCCTTCACGCTTCCCATTACCAGGCCGGTCATGAAATATTTTTGCAAAAACGGATAGACAGCCATGATCGGCAATGCGCCTATAAAGATTTGCGCCGCACGTGTAGTCCGATCCGAAATCTCCGACAAGGTTTTAACATCCTCTGCGCGCATGTTAGCGAAATCCTGTTGAATGATAGCAGTCTGCAAATACGTGGCGAGTGGGTAATCACTTGGCGAGTTCACGAGCATAAGACCATCGAACCAGGAATTCCAGTGCCCGACGATTGTAAACAGCGAGACCGTCGCAATGGCGGGCATGGACAGCGGGAGATATATTTTCCACAGCGTTATCCAATGACTTCCTCCATCCATGAAGCTCGATTCCTCTAGCTCCTTGGGCAGTCCCCGAAAAAAATTGAGCAGCAGAATGACGTTAAACACGGTCACCGCCCCCGGAATGACTAGTGCCCAAATTGTATCCATTAAATGGGTGTATTTGATCGTCAAGTACCATGGAATTAAACCGCCGCTGAATAAGATCGTTATTACAAAATACCAGGCATAAAAGGTCCTCATCCGAAAATCCTTCGCTTCTTTGGAAAGCGCGTAACCCAGCGTTACGGTTAAAAACATACTAATACCAGTACCCAATATTACCCGCTGAATGGAAATCAGGAATGACCCCAGAAAATCTTTCTTCTTCAAAATAAATTCATAAGATTTCAGTGAGAATTCGACCGGCCATAGCTTGACTAGCCCTGCCGCTGCAGCGCTGCTGGAGCTGAATGAGACGGCAATGACCTGGATGACTGGAAGGATGCAGAGCAATGAGAGCGCGATCAAAAATATAAGATTGCAAATATTGAATAGGCTCCGCGTTACGGAGGCGTGTTGAATCATTGTGTTCCCCCCCTATTCCAGTTAAAAAATTCGGTAATTCGCAAACCGGTACGCCAGCCAATAAGACACCGAGATCAGCAAAAAAGAAACGAACGATTTCAGTAATCCAATAGCAGTTGCCGGACCATATTGGGCATCTGAGACACCGATGCGGTAAATCAATGTATCCAGAATATCTCCGCTTTCGTAGACTTGAGGACTGTATAAGTTAAACACTTGGTCGAAGCCTGCATTCAACACGTTGCCTAGGCTTAGCGTGGCCATTAGCACAACAATCGGGATCATCCCCGGCAGCGTAATATAGAGGGTTTGCTTCCAGCGGTTTGCGCCATCTATAGTGGCCGCTTCATAAAGAGATGGATTAATGCTTGTCAGCGCGGCCAGGTATACGATTGTGTTGAAACCGAATTCCTTCCACGTATCCGTCAGCACGAGCGTGATGGGAAACCATCGGTTATCACCGAGGAAGTATATAGGTTGGATGCCGAACCATCCAAGAACTTGATTGACGATGCCGTGCTGTAGAGAGAGGACATCGATGAGGATGCCGGCAAGAATGACCCACGATAGGAAATAAGGAAAATAGATTAAAGTTTGAATGCTGCGCTTCACAATCGTCTTACGGATTTCATTCAAAAGCAGAGCGATGATGATCGGTACGATATTGCCCATTATAATTTTCATCGTAGCAATGTAGACGGTATTCCAGATAATGCGGTATGTGTTCGGCATTTCCAGGACGTATTCCAGATTAGAGAGCCCTGTCCACTCCGAGCCCATAAATCCTTTGATCGGTTTGAAATCCTGAAATGCAATAACGTTGCCAAACATAGGAATATAGCAATAGATCAATACAATAACTAAGCTGGGAAATACCAGTATATGCAAAGGTAACTCGCGGCGCCATTTGCCCGTTTTCATCTGTCATCCCACCGTCCGGTTGTATAATAAAGATAAGGGAAGAGAAGTTGAAGATCATCTTTTCCCTTTCTTTTTTGGTCCTTTAATTATTTGGAGGTTGAAGCCCACTCGTTTACTTCTTTCGTAATTTGGTCGCCGCCGGATTTTTTCCAGTTTTCCACGAATTTATCGAATTCGTCCAACGGTGCGCCAACGATAATCTTGGTGATCATTTCTTTCTCCAGATTTAAGAGCGTCAACCATTTCAGCGTCATCGTCTGCGTCTGTAGGCTAGAGCGATATTCATTGGTATACAACAGATCTTTCTCTTTGTAATAATTCAGAACGGCGAATGAAGAGTCTGTCGGACCTGCTTGCCGAACCGTCGACCACTTCGTCTGATCTCCGTTCTTGAACGCTTGATAAGCTTCGTAGTCCGCTTTTTGCTCACCGTTTAGTGCTGACGGATCATTGGATGCTACTGCTTTTTTTAATGCCTCGTAACGTCCGGGAACATCCTTATCGGGTGGGAAGCCATAGACGAACGGCCACTTGAACGCTTCCAGCCGTTCCTTCGTCACCGGGTCCTTCGTCACGCTCCATTTGTCCCAATCGCCCGTTTTTCCGTAAAACTTCTCGAAGTTCGCGTTAAACATCTTGACTATAACTTCAGGATGCTTGAAATTTTTCTTCACAACATAGTAGGTACCGATAGGGAAGCCTACGGTTGGCCGAGCCGGTTTATTATCGATAGAAGGGATCGGATACGCTTTCCAGTCCATATTCGGATTCAGCTTGCGCGCATCATCGAATGGATAAAAAGGATTGGAGTTCGCCCCGAACGTAATGCCTAATTTATTCTGTCCGAGCAGTTCCGCCTCCTTGGCCGCGTCCTTCGCTCCGAATTCCTTATCGATTAATCCGGATTCGTACAGCTCCTGCAGCTTCGCAAGGGCCGGCTTCATCTCTTTCTGGATGCCCCCGTATGTCAGTTGGCCGGCAGCGTCCTTGATCCACATACCGTTCGGATAAGCGTGATACCCGTTAAAGAAGCTCAGCAGATCGGCGAAGCTGTCATAGATGTTTTTGTTCGCGGCCAATCCGACTACGCCTTCGCCGCCATCGCCATTCGGATCCTTGGTAGCAAAGGCTTCCATGATGGCGAACAAATCCTGCATCGTTTTGGGCTCAGGCAGATTGAGCTTCTTCATCCAGTCCGAACGAATCCATAGTACATTGGCGTTGGTAATGTTTCCGTTAAACCCGGGAATCGCCAGAAGTTTTCCATTGATCGTAGCCGAATTCATCGCCATACCGCCATCCTGCTTGGCCACATCCTTCAAGTAGGGGGATGCGTAATTCTCGAACACTTCTGTAAGATCGGCTAACTGTCCGTCCTCCGCCAGCTGCTTAAACTGCTTGGAGTTCACGGCCACAATATCCGGCAGCTCTCCGGAAGCGATCATGAGGTTCAACTTCTTGTTGTATGCGCTTTCATTTCCGCCAGAGCTGTCTGCAACCCAATCATAGATCAGGTTGATGCCGAACTCGTCCTTGTAAGTCCTTGTCCAGAGGTTATTACCGATATCCTCTCCCTGCGGGAATTTATAACTTCCATTAATCCCACGTACCGCATGGACATCAATAGGTGTCTCGTATTTCCCCAATGGACCACCAGCATCTACCGTCGTCTGTGTGTTCTTGCCGCCGGCAGGGGACGGACTGTTTGCTCCTTGATTGCCTGAATTGCTGCATCCCGTAGTTAGCAGGGCGGCACTCATGAAGCAAGCCATAGCCGTAGATACAACCTTTCGTCTGTTCAAACCAACTTCCCCCTCATCGTATAGTGTTGTATTACTCCCTTCCTCTGTATTATAGAAGGATGGTTTGTGCGCTATCTACTGACGCATCTATACTTGTTGTGACCAAAATTTACTTCTGCAGTTCGCGATATTCCTGCGGAGTCAGGTTAGTGATCGATTTAAAGAACCGGTAAAAGGATCGTTCGGACAAGAACCCGACACGTTCCGAAATATCGCTCATCCGAATGCCGGGATTTCTAAGGAGCTCCTTTGACTTCTGCAGCCTGACTTGTTTGATCGTCTCTGTAAGCGACTCCCCTGTATGATGCTTGTATAATCTTGATAAGTACGATGGGTTGAGCGATACAATATCGCTTAAACGAGTTAAGGAAAGGTCTCCGTTCAAATACTCGTGTATATATTTCTTAATCTTCGTGATGACGTCGTTCTCGGAGTTCGTATGTCCCTCAGATCGATGATTAATAATCAATTCCGCTAATTCTCGTAAATAATCAAACGCCGAGCGCCATGTCTTATGGGCTTGCATCTTCGTCAGCTTATCCAGGTCCATCTGTTCGGCTGCCAGGCGGAGGACAGAGCTGTAATTCAAAATGGACATGTAGATCACGACTAACGTATAGTACCACTCCGTTCTGGCTTTCTCGGTCTGCTCATCCTCTGCAGCAAGCAGCGCGGTTATCCCATCAAATGCAGCCAAGTAGGCTTCACGCCGTCCGGCTTCCAAATCATTTTTTAAATCGATCCACAAATGGGTCTGTAAGGGACTTTTTACTGATTCGAGTCGGCCGTGATCCGTACCATAGGCTTGGTCGGTCAATAATAGCTCTTGACCCAAGCCAAGCCCATATCCGAATAAGCGTTTAATCGCTATAAAGCGGAGAGGCAGTTCCTCCCACTCGCAAGGCTTGCTGGCTACTATAATGGAGAGTTTGATCTTGAGTAATTGCCTGCTCGTATGTTGGATTTGCTCCAATGTACCTTGGACTAACCTAAGGACTTGATCCCACGAATCTTCAGCATCCGATTTCAGTTGAATGAACCAAACCATGCGGAAGCGTTCGTAATCTGTGAAAGCGACACGCGCCGAAACACCTAGCAATTCTTCTGAAATATTTTGCACCGCATATAGGATCAAGGCCCGGTCGAATGTGCTTAGGCCCTCCTGCCATTCATCTACGCGGCCTACAACTAAAAGAACGGGTTTGGTAGAGTGGAGTGAAATGGACAGCTGAGTAAACTGATTGTGAAGGTTGCCGAGCGCATAAGATTCTCCTTGAAGGATATCGCGGAGGTATTCTTTCTGAATATAAGGCAGCGCCCGCTGCAGCAAAAGCGTTGTTTTCTGAAGCGTGCTATGCATGTCCATCTCTTCGTCCAGCTTCGCGATTGCTTTCTTGATGGATCTGATAATGGTTTCGTCGGTCTCCGTTTTAAGCACGTAATCGAACGATCCGTTTCGCATCGCTTCGTGGATATAGGTAAATTCGTTATAGCCTGTCAGGAAAATGATCTTGCAACGTGGCCAAAGCTCTATAATTTGCTGCTGCAGTTGGAGTCCGGTTAATCCAGGCATCTGAATATCAGACAGCACAATGTCAATCTTCCTTCGCTCGAGCCAATCGATCGCCTCTAACACATTGTAGGCACAATACACCTCCAGCTCCATGTCTGTTTGCTCTTGAAACAGATCGGCCATCCCGTCCACAATCACATCTTCGTCGTCAATGATCAACAATCGATACATTCGGCACCTCCCTGATCGGAATGCATATCTCGGTTCGCAACCCGCCAAGGGAGCTGCGCTTAACAAGGACGCCGGCATCGGTCCCGAACTTCAATTGCAGACGCCGGTGCACATTGATTAATCCCGTCGTTTCCATATGTTCATTATGAGAATTCAGTTTGGCTTCAAGCATACTCAATTGCTCGTCAGTCAATTCTTCTCCGTTGTCCTCAACGGCAATACAAATCAGTTCCATCTTTACTTCAAAAGAAACTCGGATGATTCCGTCCGTAATCTTGTTCTGCAGTCCGTACTGGTAGGCGTTCTCCAGAAGGGGCTGAATGATAAGCCTTGGTACATTCAAAGAAGCATACGTGCACGGCTTATCGAAAAAATCGGTCCGCAGTCTCTTGCGGAAACGGACCATCTGAATTTCCGCATAGTTACGGGCGTGCAGCCACTCCGCTTCCAGCGTTACCTCATCATCCGCATTTCTCGTAATATATTGAAAATAATTTCCCAGGTGTTCAACAAAGCTAATTGCGCTTTTATTGTCACCCGCCGCTATCATGCGCTTCAGGACAAAAAAGCTGTTGTATAAGAAGTGCGGATTGATTTGCGACTGCAGCTGCTTCAGCTCCGCGCGCTGGCTATGAATTTTTTGTTCGTACACTTCCTGAATCAACGTATTCAGTCGGCTGATCATAGCATTGAACTGCCGATACAGGTAACCGAATTCAAAGGCCGTCTTGTAGGGGATCGAAATGTCCATATTACCGCTCTCCACGCGGCGAAAAGCGGATACAAGGGAACGCAGAGGTTTATGGATCATCCGATAAATCCAATAAGAGAAGAAGATGATTACTGTTATTGATAATACGGACAGCACTAACAGCATCACGAAATAATGACTAAGGGGATCGAGAATTTGTTTCTCCGGCACATACACGAGCAGGGTTGCATCCAGCATCTCGGATGGTTCGTACGTGACAAGGTAGAACCGATTGTCAATCTTGAGACGTTCGCTTCCCGCTTTATGATCGCCCGATTTATTCTCCCATTGTTTCTTCAAGGTTTGAATAAGCGCAGCCTCTCGGGCTTCTTGGGAGGAAGCGATATGCCAATCTTGCTCTCTCGCAAATAACACGGCCCCCCCTTCCGCTGTATTGGGGATTTGCTTAAGTACGTCTCTCAGGCTTTTTAAAGAAATCTCAACCTTAATGACCGAAGTCGGCGCTTGCGCAGCGGTAAGTCCTAAGGGGAATAAGCTGCCCATGAAGAGACGGTCGTTCAGCATGGTAAAAGGCGACAGTGTTTTATATTGCACAGAGCGAATTTCGCTTATTTCCTTAGCCGTCATGGCTGCCTCGTCATAGCCGCTCCCATGAATCGTAATTTCCATCGAGGGGATGTACAACTTCGAACTTGAAATATACTGGCTAGAATTATTCAAGAGAAAAAGCTTGCTCTCCAACCTATTCAACATATTAAACCGTTCAAAGGTGGGAATGTTCGGGTACAAATTGCTTAAAGTGGATAAGTCGCCGTCATTAATGAAATCCCGCATGGATTTGGTCACCCGGCTCAACTCGGCTTCATACGAGGATAGGTAGAAATGAACCCGGGATTGCATCGAATTCGTAATTTCCTGGCGAACGCTTGCCGCACCTGACATGTTGATGTATAGACTTAAGGTATACATTGGAATAATCGACAATAAAAAGGTTAATACCAAGTTGAGATATATAGATGATTTCCGCAGCCGCACTTGTTTCCCTACCCCCTAGTATCCCATGAAAGAAATAAAGCAACCGACGGAATTCCGTAAGCTGCTTTATTAACCCATTATAAGTCTAACTGACACATCTCCCGCTTATTTCCCATTTTTGATTACTGACAGGTTCTTTCTTTACTCTGTTTTAATTTTATATTTGGTTTTCACATAAGGATTGAGAATGTATTCCGCCCACAAATCTTCAACCGATTGCCCTGTTATTTCTTCAAAATCATGAATATGGAAAGTATTCTGTTGCATTTGTTTGTTTAATATATCTACTACTTTATTATTCTTGTTTTGTTCGATCCATAATAAAAAGCGTGCAGTCTCTCCATAACCGCTATTATAATTATCAGTTTCTTTGGGTTCCCTAAATTTCCAACCTTCATGATGAGGTCCGTATTCATATCGAATATAATCTGCTATTCCTTCTGTAATCCACCATGTCTGATCGTCATACCTTGGATACGCTTGAACAATGTGAGATAATTCATGTGTAAATAGCCCTAAATCCCATGGACGATTAAGGATCCATTTAGAGCTTACAACAATCATTCCAGCATCTGCATCAGCATATGCTACCCCATCGTACGTAGGATCAAATTTTAATATCACTTTTTGGGTTGCAGTTTTTGGGTCAGCAGCATACTTTGTTACTAATTTTGGATAGACATCAAAATATAGTTGAACAAATTCACTAATAATAGGATCGATTGCTGGATCATCCACCTCATTAATCACTTCTAGGATATATCCACGTTTTTCATATTGTCCCCCAGATTCAGCAACATGAGATTTAATAGCGCTTTCATTTGCTAAAACATTTTGGGTGCTTAAAGGACTTAAAAGTATACCCACACAGACTACACTGCTCAACAGCCTTTTCATGAAATATCGCTCCTCCTAAATCTATTATACAGATTTGATAGATAGAATATATGATTCTAGAAGACTCTATCTTTAAGCAGTATGACCTTTATTCAGCATGAAATCATGTTGATTTGCTAAAAACTATTTCCCTCCTTTCCTTGTATGTTAATTTCTCATGACTCATCGATCACTTCGTTTTGTCAATCCTATCATCCTGTAATAAAGCAACCAACGGATCCTGTAAGCTGCTTTATTACACAGATTATAAGTCTCACCGATACAATCCTCCACTGACTATTCTTGATTTTGTTATGACCAATTTTTACATGAACCTGCTGCCGATTCATGCAGCCGACAGCCGGTTTTTACAAGCCTTTATCCCGATGATTCCTTCTACCTGGTACTCGATTGACATTCTAAGCTTTTCATCCCCGAACAACACGGATTCCATGCCGCTTCTTTCCCGTGCCGAACGCTGGAAAGCATTAAGTTTTCCTCTAGGACAATCGAAACGCTCCAGCGCCGTTCGCAACTGCGCATGGTTGGATTCTTCTCTCCCTCACCAAAAAAAATTTCTCTGTAAGAGAGGTATATCATTCTGCTGTCGCTATTCAGTAACTCTAATAAACTATAGCCAGCTATAGTCTATTGATGCTATATCGAAAAAATCAGGTGGCAATCGCTTCATGCAGCGCCTCGACATAAGCTGCGGCAAGCTTGGACAGGGTCGCATTCTTATGACTGATCCATCCGACGTTGATCGTCTCATCGCATGCGAGTGGAACCGGAATAATCTCGTTCCCGTTCAGGTCGGCGCTCAGCACCCCGGTCGAAATGGTGTAACCGTTCAGACCAATCAGCAGATTAAACAGGGTTGCACGGTCATTGACCCGAATGCTTTTTTTATGGGATAACGTGCTGAGGATTTCCTCGGAGAAGTGGAACGAGTTGTATTCCCCCTGCTCAAAGGATAAATACGGATAATTCTGAAGCTCGTCAATGGTCACGATGGACTGCTTCGCCAGCGGATTTTTGATGCTGATAAAAATATGCGGTCTCGCCGTAAACAAGCTGGTAAACTGAAGCCCTGCATCCTTCAATAGCTTGTTGATCACTTTGGCATTGAATTCATTGAGGTATAGAATGCCGATCTCGCTGCGCAGAGTTTTGACATCCTGGATGATTTCGTAAGTCTTCGTCTCCCGCAGTGCCAACTCATATTCGTCCTGTCCGTATTCCTGAACCAGATTCACGAAGGCATTGACCGCAAAAGCATAGTGCTGTGTAGATACCGAAAAATGCTGCGGAGAAGGCTTCGCATTCAGATAACGCCCCTCCAGTAGCTCGGCCTGCTCTACCACCTGCCGTGCATAGCCAAGAAACTCCGCGCCCTCTTTGGACAATGATATGCCTTTGTTGGTGCGCTCGAATATCGTAATGCGAAGCTCCTCTTCCAGATCCTTGATTGCATTGGACAGACTGGGTTGGGAAATGAACAAGCGTTTAGCCGCCTCATTCATCGAGCCTCGATTGGCTACCTCAATGGCGTACTTTAATTGTTGTAAGGTCAAAGACGAGCCCCCCTTTTATATTTCATGTTCAAAAAACACTTGTGCATCATATCTACTGCTATTCATGCTTCAGAGGCAGAAATACGGAAACACCGACCCTGCCAAGGTTCGCTTTGTACTTGGATGGATCACCGTGAGCAGATGGAATCCGGCTAGCAATCGAAAGCACCAATCGGTTTGGAAACTGCTGTATCAACTTTAGAACCATTATAACCCGTTTCCATCATAAGAAGTGATCTGGTGGAACATCTATATCAGATCCAACAAACGCGGCTGGACTGTCGATGTTTCTCATACATGAGGGGGGTTACGCATTACGAAATCGGGAGTGCCACCGTCAATAGACACGATGAACAAAAAACAAGCGCCAATCACCAGGCTTCTTCGAAGTTATTGGTAATTAAGCGCTTGTTTGCATTCGTAAAAACTAACTAAGTCTCTAAATATTCACCTTATAACCCAGAGCCAGTTCATCCCCCGGAAGCCCCCGGATTCCCCAGTTATGCTGCGGTGTCTCAAATAACGTAATCTCCACATCCTGTGGTGCGATATGCAGCGTATTCTGAATCCGTTCGAATAACAATCGAATCAGATGTTTCTTGGCCTCCACAGTACGACCTTCAAATACGCTGATCTCGATCACGGTATAGCGATCCGTTCTCCCGTCAGGGAAGTGGAAATCCTCCCTGTTCATGGGAAAAAACCGATGGAATTTCTTATCCGCCGGAAGTTCAAACGCTTCGACCACGCATGCGTGTATCACTTCCGATAATTGCTCTTTGACTTGGTTCAACTTATCCCGGACGCCGTAAATTTTGATCTGCGCCATGCTCTGCTCATCTCCTCTATTCTCATCTAAGCTCAGGCTATGTTACCTAATATTTCTATTCGACTCGAGCAGTATAAAAACCTTCCTGTATGGTCCTACTCCCCGGTCTGGAACTGCTTCTTCGCCCATTCTACATAGGATGGATGGTTCCGGATCAATTCCTCATGCGTCCCGCTTCCCGTAATATGGCCCTTCTCCAGAACAATAATCTGGTCAGCCTCGACGACAGTCGATAAACGGTGGGCAATGACCACGGTCGTACGCTCGACCATCAGATTGTTCAGCGCCTTCTGCACTTCATGCTCGGAGTCGCTGTCCAGGCTTGCTGTCGCTTCATCCAGAAGCAGGATGTCCGGCTTCCGAAGCAGCGCCCTTGCAATCGCCACCCGTTGACGCTGACCTCCGGATAACTGGATGCCTCGCTCCCCAACCTCCGTGTCATATCCTTTCGGCAAAGCCTCGATAAATCCCTCCGCATAGGCCAATTTCGCCGCTTCAGCAATTTCCTCGTCGGAGACCGGCTCTTCCCGTCCATAGACGATATTGTCCCGAATCGTTCCGGTCATCAGCGGGCTGTCCTGGGACACATACCCGAGCTTTCGCCGCCAGGACTCCAAAGTATAATCACGGATCGCTTCCGAGCCAAAGTAAATCCCCCCGCCGGATGGCGCGTAGAATCGCTCAATCAAGGAGAACACCGTGGTTTTGCCGCTGCCGCTCGGCCCTACCAATGCGGTGACCTTCTTGGCAGGAATCGCAAAGGATACCTCGGACAGAATGGTCTCGCCTTCATGATAAGCAAACGTCACCTCTTTAAATTCAACATCCCGATGCCCTTCCGGTGCCATGCGCACCGCACGATCGTCGCTCTCCGGCTCATATTCGAGGATAAGTCGCAATCTCTCGGTTGCCGCCATCACTTTTTGGAGCTGGGAATAGAAAGTGGCAAACTGGCTGAAAGGAAACATGATCTGGAACAGCAGCAGAATAAACGATACCAGTTCGCCTGCACTGAGTGCCCCTGAAGAGACGCGAACGCCGCCGTATCCGATGATGACCACCAGCAGCACAACCATGACCATCGACATCAACGGAATCAGGACTGAATTGATCTTGGCTTCCTTCATGCCGAATCGGTACAGACTGTCCATATCGTCATACCCGCTTTTCTCCTCCCTCCGCTCTGCATTGGAGGCTTTCACCAGGCGAATCTCGCCGATCACCTGGGTCAGCATGGCGGACAGCTGTGCCAGCTGTCCATACATACTGATGGAGATTTTGTACATCTTCCCGCCAATGGGCATTAATATGCCGAACCCTACCGGAACGGCAATCAGGATGATGAGGGTCATCCGCCAATCCAAGTAAAACAAGATTGCAACGGCCCCCAAAACGGTCAATAGATTCGAGCAAAAAGCAATCAAATGATCCGTGATCAGCGTCTTCACTTCGTTTGTATCGTTGGTCACCCGGCTCATCGTTTCTGCCGAGCGATGCTTGTCAAAGAACGGAACCGGCAAGGCCAGCACCTTGGTCCAGAGCCGTTTCCTAATTTTGTTGACCGTCTGGTTCCCGACATAGGCAAGCATATAATAGGAAAGTCCGCTCGCCACGGCTTCCAGCAGGAACAGAACGGCCAAAAAGCCGACCATGCGAATATTGAACGAATCTGCCGCAAAATTATCGATGAATTGGCCGGTGATGAGCGGGACGACCAGTCCCGTCACCGCACCAACCAAACTGAGCACGATGGCCAGAAAGAGCACCAGCTTCGGGATACCCGAAGAACGCAGAAGCTTCAAAAAATATCGAATCGTGGTTTTTGTAACTTTACCCTTTTCTTCTACGGTTTGCTCCACATGGAATTCCTCCCTTTTCGCATCCATCCGTCACATATAGATTTCTTTGATAAAACGGCCGGTAAACGAGGCTTCCACAGCCGCCACGTCTTCAGGCGTTCCTGTCGCCACCACAGACCCGCCGGCAGCTCCTCCGCCAGGTCCGATATCGATGATCCAATCCGATTTCCAGATCAAGTCCAGATTGTGTTCAACCAAAATCACAGTGTTCCCCGCGTCCACCAAGCGGTTGAGCAGAACGAGCAGCTGCCGGACATCTCCTGGGTGAAGCCCGGTTGAAGGTTCATCCAGCAAATACAGCGTGTGATTCTTCGTTTTTTTGCTCAGTTCCTTGGCCAATTTAATCCGCTGCCCCTCACCGCCGGATAAGGTACTCACCGATTGCCCCCACTTTAAATACCCAAGTCCGACATCGCAGAGCAGCTTTGTCAATTCCATTATTTTCGGTCGATCCTCCAGAATCGACAGACTTTCCTCAATGGTCATATCTAAAATGTCGGAGATGGTGTAACCGTTATAGGTCACGCGCAGAACCTGTTCCTTAAACCGCTTGCCCTTGCAATCCGGACAACGTACTTCCAGCTCCGGAAGGAAGTGCATATGCACGGACACCACGCCAAGGCCTTGGCATGTCTCGCATCGCCCACCTTGCGTGTTAAAGGAAAAGTGCTTGGCCGTCAATTGACTTTCCTTGGCTTCCGGCAAGCTAGCGTACCAGTTTCTGATATGGGTGTAAACATCGGTATACGTAGCAATGTTGGAGCGCTGCATTCGGGATACCGGTGATTGGTCAACCGTAATCAGTTGCCCTACCGATTCCCAACCCGTGATGGCCTTGCAGCCGATTGGAGTTGATTGATCGCTTCCGGATTCCGCCAGAAGATCAAACAAAAGCGTGGATTTACCGGATCCCGATACACCTGTCACCGATATGAGACAGCCGAGCGGGAAAGAGGTCGTGATATGTTTCAGATTTCTTAAATGTGCATCCTCGATCGTCAGCAGCCTTCCGTTTCCAGCCCTGCGCTGACTCGGCGCGTTAAGCATCGTGTTATCCCGGAAGTAGGATCCGGTCACAGACTTGGGATTTTGGATCAATTCCTCCAGCGTTCCTTGACCGACAACCGTACCGCCCATCGTTCCCGCACCCGGTCCGATATCAATGATATGGTCAGCGGCCCGCATTACTTCTTCGTCATGCTCGATGACGAGGACCGTGTTGCCGAGATCCCTCAGTTGTTTCAGAACCTGGATGAGTCCCCTGGTATCTTTGGGATGCAGTCCCGTTGTCGGTTCGTCCAAAATGTAAAGCACCCCTGTGAGGCCTGATCCCAGAATCGATGCGAGCCGAAGCCTCTGGGCTTCTCCGCCCGACATGGTGACAACCTGCCTCTCCATGGACATGTAACCCAGCCCCACATCCAAAATGCGCTTTAGTCTCACGACGGAATCATGAATGAGCGGTTCCACAATCGTTAATTGGTCCTCCGTCAGCTTCTTCAGCAGTGCCTCCATCCAATTCAAGGCTTCCCCGATCGACCAGGCGTTGACTTCGTTAATGGAGACTCCTTCTACCCGGACGCGGCGGCTGTTCTCCTTGAGCTTCGTTCCGTGACAATCCGGACAGACATGCTCATGATACAGGGAGGCTTCACCGGACTCGCTCCCCTTCTCCCGGTACCTTCTCCATATCCCGGTGACTACACCCTCGTACTTGCCTTGTCCTACGGACTTCGGCGGCTTCATCTCAGGAAAATGCCGGCTGAACTGCTCGCTCTCTACACCGAAATACAGGAGATCACGCTGAACATCGTCATAATCCCGAAGCGGCATGAACTCATCGAATGCGAACCCGTAATACTTGGCTGCCGCTTTCAGAATGCTGGTGTTATAATCGGTAAGAGCGCTGTACCACGTTGCCACCCCACCGTCTCTTAGGCTTAATTCCGGACGGAACACGGCATCCATGTTCAGACTCACCGTTTGACCGAGTCCGCTGCATGTTTCGCATGCGCCTTCCGGCTTGTTAAAGGAAAAATGCGACATCGTCAATTTTTCGAGACCATGGCCGCATCGCCTACAATGAACCGTCTCGTGAGAATCGCTGATCTCTTCCTCATCCGCCAGTCCGTGATAGGCTTCTCCATCCACATGAGGCATCACCGTATCGCCACAGGACGGACAAGTACGTTCACCAAGCTTGGCAAACAGAATTCGAAGCAGCGTGTAGATATCCGTCACCGTTCCGATGGTGGATCTTGGATTCCGGTTCGTAATGTGCTGTCCCACGCTGATCGACGGGGAAAGTCCTTCAATCGAATCCACCTTCGGCTTGCTGACCGAGTCCGACACCATGCCCATGGATTCCATGTACTGCCGCTGGCATTCCCGCTGCAGTGTATCCATTGCGAGCGTGGACTTCCCGGAGCCGGACGGCCCTGTCATGACAACCAGTTTGTACTTCGGGATTTCAAGCGAAACATTCTTCAGGTTGTTCTCCCGGGCACCGCGAATCTTAATCGTTCCTTCCATTTCCAAACCTCCTAAAGTTTTGTGGAGCTGAGCTTCATTGAGAACCTTCGCCATAAAACTCGCTTCGGATACTCTTTCATTTTGGAACCTTAGCTCCAATACTTCATTTTACAAACCCATCTTACAACATTGATGCAAGTACAAAATTCCAAACAGAAAAAGGTTGATCTATCGCCGTTTTGGAAATCAAAAGCCGTCACGGAGCTTTAAGGTTTATGTATAATGTTTGGTGCCGTTTCATTTGTGTAAACACAGCATGGACTATATAATGGGCTACAAATAAGTACTTATCGTGTGTTCTGAGGAGAGCGGTACCTATGCCGAAAAAAATCGCACCCGAATTTTATTTTATTGGCAACCATCCCGTACTGGATTTCGTCAATACCAAGATTGCTGTCAACGGTCAGCCGCTGGATTTGCTGCATGACTTCGAGGCTTTACTGGATTGGCAGGTCAAGGCTAACCTGCTGACCGAGGTAGAGCGAAACTTGCGCAAGGCGGTATGGACTGGCTCCGAGGAGGAAGCCGGGATCGTGGAAGCCGCCAGATTGCTCCGCGATCACCTCTTTATTCTGATTCAGCCGGGCAGTGTGAACGAAACCTCAACGGAGGCAAGTCTACAGTTTGTCAATGGGCTGCTGCAGGAGCAAATCACTCGCACAACGCTTGTGGCAGAAGGCAGCACGTACAGCCGCAAAAGCCGGATGCTGTTTCGCAAGCCGCTGGATCTGTTAACCCCGATCGCCGCATCTGCCGTTGATTTTTTAACTACCCATGACTTGAAACTGGTGAAAACATGCGAAAATCCGGCGTGCGTGCTTCGCTTTTACGACAATAGCAAAAAAGGCGAAAAGCGCTGGTGCAGCCCCAAAACATGCGGAAACCGCATGAAGGTCGCGGCTTATCTGGAGCGTCAGAAACAGCAGCAAACGAAGGAATCTTAGATAAACCATCTAAGATTCCTTTTTTAATACCCAAAATAATACTTTACAGGTTAAAACATTTTTGGAACGGCACTCATCATGACATAGATCAAGACGAGGATCCGCAATTTTCCCGGCAGGCTTTTCATTGAGCCATGCTTCATGATACAATCCCCCAGAAAAAGGATTCAGGCAGATCCGCATGAGGCAAGGGGGACCGTCATGGGTATCAGACCGATTGATATCGCCAAGAAACTGGGGGTTACCACAAGTGCGCTCAAGCACTATGAAAAATGGGGAATTGTCCCTCCTGCGAAGCGTGCTCCGAACGGTTACCGGATATATACCGAGGAGCATGCCGCTTACTTTGAATGCATCAGAGCCATGTTTCCCGGTTTCGGCGTAGACGTTACAAAGCAAGTGATGATCAAACTGCAGGAGAACGAGTTGGATGAAGCGCTGTGGATCGTAAGCGAGGTCCAGGCCAATCTGCAGCAGGATAAAATCCTCGCGGAGCGGACCATCCGCATTCTGGAAACCGAGCAGCTTGACGTTGTCGATGCCCGTGGCCGGAAAAGAGAGTTGACTATCGGGGAGGTTGCGGAAGAGACCGGCGTTCCTACCTCGGCCATCCGCCACTGGGAGAAGGAAGGCGTCCTTAATCTGCCTCGGGATCAGGATAACGGCTACCGGAAGTTCGATGGCGCGCAGATCCGGCAGATCATGATCATTCGGATTCTTCGCTCAGCCAATTATCCGCTTGAAGTCATTAAGGATGTACTGCATGAGCTCGAGCATCATCAAGTTCATAACGCCAGACGGGTGCTCAAGGACACGCTGGTTTACCTCAATTACCGCAACCATAACCAAATACGCGGCGTGCACTATCTATATCAGCTGTGCCAAGTATTGAAGTTAATGTAAGCCCCACTTCCAATTCGCGCTATGGTTTACACATACAAAAAAAAACAAACACGAAAGCTCCATCCGTGTTTGTTTTTTTGTATATTTATTGATCCTTGATAACCTTATGTACTAGGGGGATTTGAAGAGTTTTCCCCGATTATTCCTAGAGATTAGCTCGTTATGGAGTCTGGCATGTTCTTAGCTATCATGTGCCGCTTATGGATTAACTTTGATGGAACCAAGGGCGGTCGTCAGGGATATTTTCGCTCCGCCGCCGTTTATGTCACTCTGACCCCGGCTTGCTCCAGTAATCTGTCCAAGCTCGGTTTCGGTATCCAGCGTGTATTTCATGGACGGCGCAAACATGGCCGTGATGCTGCCTGCCGATGTATTGGCCGTCAGCGTGCTGTCCTTATCGATCTGCTCAAGGTCCAGCTTAACACTGCCCGCTTCGGATACGATCTTGGAATTGCCCGTGATTTCCGTTTTGGCGAGCTGAATTTCCCCGGCTCCCAACTGAAGGTCAAAATCCCCCTTCAATTCGTTCACCCGAATCTTCCCAACATCATTCTTGATGCGGATATGCTGCAGGTCTTCCGGTACTTCGATCACATAATCTATCATGAATCCGGAGTCGCCAAATTGCTTCTGCGACCAATCCCATAAACTCTTGCTGGAGTCCTCCATAGGGTGCGTTCTTAATTCCAGGATGTCGTCCTTGAGCGTAAAGGAAGTAGCGGCCTGCTCCGTAACCTGGGTACGAATGTTGTCATTCTTGAAGAAGCCTTCGTTAAACCACACGGTCGTTTTCACTTTGATCTCATCACCGGGTGCAGCGATGAGCTCCACATTGCCTACGGCATGGTCGATGGCCAGTCCCTCGGCTGTGCCGACTTCCTGAGCCGTCGTCAACTCGAACTCTTTCCCTTCCCGCTTTACATGATCACTGATAGCAAGTGCTGAATCGCCGGCTATATTCCCGACTTGCGCTAATTTATCAAGCTCCCGATTTACCGCTTCATCCGCATTTTGGGCGGCGTCACATCCGACCAGCACGGCAAATATCAACAGCGATGAAATTTTCACTGCCATCATGCTATGTTTTCTCATAAAATCCTCCACGTCCATTCCTGTGTATGTATATGTCCATTATATCGTGAAGGAAAAAGTTAACACGCTGCCACGGACCAGTTTCTTCCTGGACCTTAGTCTGGGACGCCCCCTCCGTCTTTTGTATGACGCTGCGCGTACGAATCATTCCTCCATCGCTATCCGCAGCACGACCTTCCCCCGAACATGGCCGGACTCCACGGCGCGATGTGCTTCTGCCGCTTCGCTCAGCGAAAATGTCCGGGACACATGGATCTTCAATTTCCCTTGTTCATATAATTGAACCAGTTCGGCCAATCGATCCTTGGATCGCTGACTGCGGATCGCGCAAACTCCCAGTTCTTCTACCTGATCAAAGGCTACAATCGTGCCGATGCGGCTCCGGTCTCCGACAAGCTCCACCGAGGCTCGCAGCGCTTCTTCGCCAGCTGCATCAAGTGCAGCACTCACTCCCTCGGGGGCTGCCGCCTTAACCCGGTCTACAAGACCTGGGCCATAAACAACAGGAACAGCGCCCAGTGAACGAAGATAATCATGATTTCGCTCGCTCGCCGTTCCGATGACCCGGGCTCCCCAGGCACGAGCGATCTGGACGGCAAAAGAACCGACGCCACCTGCTGCCGCATGAATCAAGACCGTATCCCCGTGACCAACCCCTAACGTCCCAAGTGCCGTATGAGCGGTTTGCCCCGATGCGGTCAAGACTCCGGCTTCTTCCCAAGGCATGGAATCCGGTTTGCGTACAACTTGATCTGTGCTGACCACCACATACTCAGCGTAGCAGGCGAGTAAAGACCAGCCAATGACGTCCTCTCCAACCTCAAAGCCGGTGACCCCCTCACCTACCTGATCTATCGTTCCAGCGAACTCGTTACCAAGGATTTGCGGCATCCGCAATGTCACGCCGGGCGGCGCCCAGCCGCTCCCCCTGATCCCGCAGTCGGCCGGTTGCACGCCTGCAGCCTTGACTTTAACCCTTATCTGGCCGTTACCGGCCTGAGGATCTTCAAATTCCAAGACACGCAGGACATCCGGCGGTCCAATCGTACTAAACGCAGCGGCTTTCATATCGATCATCCTTTCATGAATTCCTTGATCTTGTTTCTGAGATCATTCTATAATCATCAATAGATAATAAAAAATACAAAATTGGCTATGTATATATATACTGCAGTATATAAGCAAGGGGGGGGGAACCGTAATGGAAATGTTACAGCTGAAGTATTTTGTAACCGTAGCAAGACTTGAACATATGACCAAAGCCGCAGAGGAGCTCCATATTGCTCAGCCGGCGCTCAGCAAGACCATTTCCAGACTCGAAGAGAATCTCGGCGCTCCGTTATTTGAACGCCAAGGCCGGCAAATCCGTCTCAATCCGTATGGCAAAGCATTTTTGGCAAAAGCCAAAGCAGCCCTGCAGCTGCTGGAAGAAGGACGGAGGGAAGTCGAGGATCTGGCGGGACTGGAGCATGGGCGCATTCATATGGCCTTATCCAACATGGAGCAACTCAGAGAGCCTTTAAGATTGTTTCTAAGCAAACATCCGAAAGTCAACTTTCATATCATCCAGTCTTCGATGGAGGATATGGTTCAGACCATTGAACATAATGAGGTTGATTTCTTTCTCACTTCCATGCCCATCCGGCACCCGGATATACGCAGCTTGCCTTTGCTCGTCGAAGAGGTGTTCTTGGCCGTTCCCCCCACCCACCGTTTAGCCGAAAAAAATCAAATTCACTTAAGTGAGGCTGCAGGAGAATCATATGTCGGTTATAAAGAAGGCCATCCGTATCAGAAGATGAATAATGAGTTTTGCAAACAAGCCGGTTTTCAGCCGAAGGTCGTCTGCGAGGTGGAAGACCCCGGAACCATAGCCGATCTGGTCCGTTCTGGATTTGGCGTAGCTTTAATCGGTGAATGCAGAAGCGGCGAGGAGTTAAAGCTGACGAAGCTAAGCATTCGAGAGCCTCAGACTCGTCGCATATTCCAAATTGCATGGCTGGAATCCAGGTACTTGTCCAAGGCCGCGATTGCCTTCCGTGATTTCCTCGTGGAATATTACGCGGAATCACGGTAAGCCGACCACAAGGGGCTGTCCCAAAAGATCTTAGATCTTGCGGGAGGCCCCCTTCTTGCTGTTAGAAGAACACTCCGTGTACGAATCGTTCCTACCATCGCTGCTGCCCCCACATTTCTTGGAATGGTTCTGGGTAAAGACGAAATGTGGGGGCAAAGGCGAGCGCTGACGCTTGTCCGGAATCGTTTCGTCCTCTCCGCTACGCCATGCAGATTTCTTACTTTTTTAGACGCAAAGAAACCGTTTTTCGGTAAAATGGAGGTGCTATCCAAACCATTAATGGATTTGGAGGAAGATATCCCTTAGGCACCATCTGGTTTGCATCGTCAATGAAGCCATCAACCCGTTTGGACGAATCTTTGCAAGTGCCTATCCCGGCGGCGGTCAATTGATGAAAAGACAGCAAAATAAAGAAATGGCGGTTCCAGGGAGATCAGCCCTGTACCGCCATTTCTCTCTTTGACGTAATTCTAGATCCGTTGTGTGTAAGCGAAGACGATGACTTTGGTGAGCATCTTGGGATGGTAGCTGTCTCGACGCCGTGTGCCAAAGCAACAGGATTGTCAATCAAATCCTATACTCGAATTCCATCATGCCCGCCTCTAATCGTCATCTTATTCAAGCCAACTTGCTACCGCATTTTAACGTCATCGCCATATTGCGCGCTGTACGCTCCATATTGGCGGCGGCTTGTCTTATCGCATCGTCCAGGCTGCATACGCCGGGCACAATCGTGAACACGATATCGATGCCATGCTCAAGCACCGCTTCATGCCCGTCCGCAAGCGAGCCCGCGATGCCGATGACCGGCACTCCGTACCGCTTGGCCGTCTTGGCCACGCCCATCGGCGTTTTGCCGTAAATCGTCTGGCCGTCGATGCGGCCTTCTCCCGTAATGACGAGATCCGCATCCTTCACTTGCGAAGCCAGCCCCGTCGCTTCGATAACGATATCCACGCCCCGCTTCAACTCAGCGGCGAAAAAAGCGAGCATACCGGCGCCAAGCCCTCCGGCTGCGCCAGCGCCGGGAATCTGGGCCACGTCGCGGCCCAAGCATGCCTTAATCATCGCCGCATAATGGTCGAGATTGCCGTCAAGCTGCTGTACCATGGCTGGATCGGCGCCTTTTTGGGGGCCAAATACGGCCGAGGCGCCGCGCTCTCCGGTCAGCGGGTTGTCCACATCGCACGCGGCCACGAAGGCAACCTGCTTCAGCCGCGGATCGGCTCCGCCCGTATCGATGCGGGCAATGCGATGCAACTCTCCACCGCCATGGCCTATTTCCGAGCCATCGGCGTCAAGCAGCCGCACCCCGATCGCCTGCGCCATGCCGGCGCCGCCGTCGTTGGTGGCGCTGCCGCCCAAGCCGAGAATAATCGTGCTGACGCCTTCGTTCAGCGCCGACGTAATAAGCTCGCCGGTGCCGCGCGTCGTCGTCGCGAGCGGATTGCGCTGCTCCGGCGGCACAAGCGCTAGTCCCGAGGCGGCCGCCATTTCGATAATCGCGGTCTTCCCGTCACCAAGTATGCCGTAGAACGCGGTCACGGGGGTGCCAAGCGGTCCCGTCACTTCGCGGTGAACCAATCGTCCACCTGTCGCATCCACCAAAGACTGCACCGTGCCCTCCCCGCCGTCAGCCATCGGCACATTGACGATATCCGCTTCGGGATACACGGCGCGTATTCCCTTCTCTATGGCATGACATGCCTCTAATGCGGATAAACTCTCTTTAAATGAGTCTGGAGCAATTACAACCTTCATTCTCTCCACTCCCTCTCCATCAGTCTTAACCAACTGCCTGAACAATCATTTTGCCGCAGATTACAAGAACCAGCCGAACACGCCGAACACCAATGTCGATACGACGGCCAGGACGAGACCGATTGCGGTCTCATACGGAATAAGGCGCAGCCGCTCCTTCATCGCCATATTGACGCTTCCGCCCGTTGCATGGAAGAAGCTGCCGTGCGGCATATGGTCGAAGACGGTCGCCCCGGCGTGAATCATCGCCGCAGCGCCCAGGGAAGCAACGCCAAGCCCCATAATCGTCGAGCCGAACACCGAGCTGGCGACTGCGGTACCTGCTGTTGTCGAAGCGGTGGCTAAGGACATGAACGCGCCGCTTATCGGCGCAAGCAAGTAAGCCGGCAAGCCGGAGGAGGCCAGACTGTCGATGATGACATCCTTCAATTGCGAATTCGATATAATGCCGGCCAACGTCCCTGTGCCGAGCAGCATGACAGCCACGCCCGACATTTTGCCCAAGCCCGATACCGCAAATTGATTGATCTGCTTGATGCGGCCCATGCACAAGGCGCCAACAAGCCCGCCGACCGGCAGCGCGATAACCGGATCGATGACGATGCCGGCAATCGGGCGCAGCGCCAACAGCACAATCGCCGTGATCGGAGCCATCATCGCTGCCAGGAAGCCCGGAAGCTGCTGAGCGCCGTCGTCTACGCTTTCCTGGCCCGTGATCTTCGTTCCCTTTTTGGACAGGCGCTTCGCGATCAGATAAGTGGCAAAAAGCCCAAGGACTGCCGGTATGATTCCTGCCATCATCATCGATGTCAGTGGAATGTTGAATGCCTCTGCCGCCGAGATGGCGTTCGGATTCGGCGACATAATGTTGCCGGCCTTCCCGCCGCCGATCATGGCAAGCAATATCGCCATGCGGGACAAGTCGGCGCGCTGCGCAATCGCGATCGCAATCGGCGCCACCGTAATGACCGCGACGTCGATAAATACGCCGACCGCCGTAAGTACCATCGTCGCGAACGCCAGCGCAAACAGCGCACGCGTCTCGCCGACCTTGCGGATCAACGTTTCGGCAATCGTCTTCGCGCCGCCCGATTCAATCAAGACGCCGGCAAGCACGCCGGCTGCCAGGATGCGCAGCACGGCCGGAATCATGCCCTTCGCGCCATCCATCATCAAATTCACCGAATCAACCAGCCCGATTCCGCCGACAACCCCTCCGGCAAGTGCCCCAATCATCATGCCATAGGCAGGAGGGACTTTACGCAATATAAGCACAATCGCCACAACCAATGCCGTCAAAGCACCAAGTACAGTTACAGATACGTCCATAGTCAAGACCCCCTAATGTGTTGTCTCAATTCGTTATACTATTACTGTACCTGTAATGTGAAAGCGCTTCATCATGCATAAAAATGAAATAAAGCGCTTTATTGAGCGTGTTTTTTGTTCAAATGCACAAATCATGCATGTTCCTTCCAGACACCGTCACTCTCCAACTTCCTCTCTTTCAGCGCGCTTAGCCAGCGGGCCGTCATTAGCGTATATAAATCGCGAAAATGCTTCGGGTCTTTGCCGGTCGCCTCATGAATGCGCTGCAGTCGGTAGCGAAGCGTATTCCGGTGAATCGACAGCCGCTCGGCGATGCGCTGCTGCTCGCCGTTCTCATCATAATAGGCCTCCAGCGTCTGCTGAAGTTCCCCGCTCTTATCCTCCTGCGCAAACCGCCACCATAGCCGCTGCAGCTCTTCCGCCACCCACGAGGGCGTAACGTTCGCTGCCACGGTCTCATTCGGCATATCTTCGCCGTAGTATACCGTCTGCTCCGGGAATATCGCCTGGCCCGCCCGCATCGTATCTTGCGCGGAACGATAAGACGCGATTAAGCCGTCGATGCCGGAATACGCCTTGCCAACCGCAATGCGGAGCGGCGCAATCCGCTTCTCCTCCAGCAGCCTGCGAATGTGACGGATGCCTTCGCATATATCGGCGTTCGGCTCCCGCGGGTGGAGATGGGGCTTATACAACACGATTTGGCGCGTATTGTGAATGGCGATCAGGTCGATGGCGGGCCGACCCTCCAATATTTCAACCACCTGCTTGAGCGTAGACAATGAATTCGCGTCCTGCGCACCGATCAGCTCCATAATGCATGCAACCCGCGCTTTATCCGGATGGAAGCCAATCCGTTCCGCCTGGAGGCGCAGCATGGCGTTATCCTTGCCGTCCGCATGAATGATGGACTGAAGGAAATCCTCCTTCATCCGCTTATCCCATTGGGCTTTTTCCAGCAGATCTGCTTGCTCCAAGTACATTTCCGCCGTCATTTTCACCAGCTCGCCGTACTTGGTCACCTCATTCGGATCGCCGGTAATACCGATGACCCCAACAACTTCGCCCTGGAAGTGAATGGCCAGATTCGTTCCGGGCAGCACCCCTTGCAGCTTGCGTGCGCTTTCCTCGTCAATCTCGAAGCGACCCTTCCTCTCAATCGCAATGAGCGCCCCTTCATGCTTCTGATATAAGCGCGAGCGGTCGCCAGAACCGATAATCCGCCCCCGTTCATCCATGACGTTCACATTATAATGAATCACTTGCATCGTCCGCGTTACAATTTCTTGCGCCAATTCCTTAGTCAATCTGCTCATGTCTATCCCCTGTCTATGTCCGCCATGATATGAAAAAACGCCCTCCATCCGATAAGCGCGATTAATCGCATTCTTCCGGGATAGGGGCATTCAGCTTCGAATAACGTTATTATACGCCCTAAATGTGAGTGTTAACACGAGGAAGGGAATTTCCTCCCGAAGTGGCTGTTATTCGGTGAGTGACTATAATTAACAATTATTTTGTCTGAGTATACGCTTTCGCGTTTCTTTTGTAAACTCAAACACCACCAGTATAGCCTCAAGAGAACGCAGGTACTCATGATTCCGTCGCTTGCGGTTGAGGTGGATTTCTTTCTAAGAATGTATCGCTTAAGCGAAACTTCCCGGTGAATCGTTTATTGGCTGCATTCATGCCACGAACCAACAAGCCGATTCTGATGGATCGGCTTGTTACTCCCTGTCTCTCCTGAGTTTGAGGCTCCCCTCTATGCTACTTTACGGTACGGTTATAATCCTGAATCTTGGTCGTAATTTCTTTCGCTGCGTCGTCCAGTGCCTGCTGCGGTGACTTTTTATTGTTCAGCACCTCTTCAATCGCCCCTTCCACAATCTGTCTTGCCTCGGGGAATACGCCCATCACGGCACCCTGGGTCGCTTTAACCAGCTTCGTCTGGTGCAGCTGATCAATGGCTGTCTGGAATTGCGGGAATTTCTTCAGATTCTCCTTCACGCTTTCTTCCTCATACGCCTTCGTGGTAATCGGGAAGTACCCGGTATTGATATGCCAGTATGCCTGCTCCGATGGAGAGGTCAGGAATTTAATGAACTCCCATGCGGCTTTTTGCTCTGCTTCAGGACGACTGTTCATCATCCACAGGCTTGCTCCGCCCACGATAACACCGCCTTCTTCCGCTCCTTCCGGCTTCGGAAGAAAGCCTGTGCCTACTTCAAACTTGCCTTCCGAGCTATCCACAAGTCCCTTCAAAGCTGCGGTTGAGTCCAGAATCATGGCGACCTGACCGGCCGAGAATGCCTTCTTGGAATCATCGGTTTTACGTCCCAGGTTATTGGCTGCCTTGGAATCGATCAGATCCTTCCACCAAGTCAGCACCTTTACGCCAGGCTCGGTATTGACTAGTGACTCGGTCGCCAGATCGTCTCGGCCGTTGCCGTTGTTCACATACTCCGCACCCTGATTGGCAAACAACTGCTCCATAAACCAGCCGTATATAGCAAAATTCGCTCCAACCGCCTTCCCTTTTTTCGATATCGTGTCTGCCGCGATTTTCAGTTCTTCAAACGTCTTAGGCGGACTTTCCGGATCGAGCCCTGCATCCTTGAACAAGTCTTTATTGTAATACAGTATCGGATTAGAGGAGTTGAAAGGCATGGAATACAGCTTATCCTCAAATGTATAATACCCGCTGATGTTAGGCTCTAGCTGCGACACATCCCACTGATCCGCATCAATGAACTCCTGCATGGGTGTAATTAGTTTGGAATCGATCATAAACCGGCTGCCGATCTCGTACATCTGGACCACGGAGGGCCCCTCGTTTGTTCCCATCGACGCCTTCAGTTTACTTAACAGGTCATCATAGGTTCCCTGATACACCGCTTCTACCTGCACCTTGTCCTGTGAAGCGTTAAAGTTGGCGACTAATTGATCAACCACCTTGGTATTCGCTCCTCCCATCGCATGCCAGAATACCACTTTTTGAACACCAACATCGGTTTTTGGTACGGAATCCGTCCCCTTATCAGGCTCCTCACCCATGTTAATGTTACACGCGCTAAGCAGCAGCATGATCGCAGCTAACACGATACTTACCAATCTCGTTCTTCTTTTCATCCGTGATTCTCCCCCTTCGTTCGTAAAATGCTTCCTATGATAAACCTGCATATGACAGGCCAACCACCACACTAACCTTTCAACGCACCAGCGGTAATTCCGCGCACCAATTGTTTGACGCCAAAAGCCAGCAGTACAAAGGAAGGAACCAGCACGATGGTCACGCCGGCCAGAATCAGGTTCCATGACATCACTTCAGCATGCTGCAGCATAGCCACCCCGATCTGTACGGTTCGCATCGAGGCCTGGTTTGTGATCAAAAGCGGCCACAAGAAGTGATTCCAGTGCGTGAGGAAGGTATACACCGCCAAGGTAGCAATGGAAGACCGGGACAACGGCAGCACCATGGACAGAAAACTGCGGATATGACCGCACCCGTCGATTTTGGCCGCATCAAACAGCTCACGCGGGAGCTGCAGAAAAAACTGGCGCAGCAGAAACACGCCAAAGGCCCCTGCCATAAACGGCACGATCAATCCCTGGTAGCTGTCCATCCAGCCCCAATCCTTAATGGTCAGATAATTCGGAATAATCGTGACTTCCCAAGGAATCATCATCGTTGACAAGAAGAGTCCGAACAGCAGTGCCTTACCCTTAAAATTAAGAAATGCAAACGCATATGCGGCCAGACTTGATGTAATGACCTGACTGATCATGATGGCCGACGAGACAATGAAGCTGTTCAGAATAAAGCGAATAATCGGGAAGCCGGAGATGGCCTCCGTAAAATTGCCCAGATAGAAGCTCGACGGGAACAGCGGTGGTGGGAAATTAGCTACCTCCTTCTCGGTCATAAAGGCTGAGAACACCGTAAAGATGAGCGGATATAACACAATTAAAGACAGGAGGATGAGCAGCAGATAGGTAAACAGGGACGTAATTCCGCGCAGGGTCATTGGTAATGCACCTTCTTTTCCAGAACTTTAAACTGCAGCAGCGTAAGGAGCAGAATAATCGCAAACAGGATCAGAGCCTGTGCGCTGCCGATGCCAAACCGGAAATTGACGAAGGCATCCTGATAAATGGAGTAAACCATGACATTGGTGGAGTTGATCGGACCTCCCTTGGTCAGAATGTGAATTTGCCCGAATGCTTGAAATGCACCGATAACCGATACAATCAAAGCAAAGAAAATCGTAGGTGACAGCAGTGGCAGTACGATTTGGATAAAGGTCCGGATCGGCCCGGAGCCGTCCATTTTGGCGCTCTCGTATATCTCCTCCGGAACTCCCTGTAAACCGCTTGACAGCACAATAAACAGAAACCCCATGTTCATCCAGATCGTCATGATCGAGATCGAGATCAGAGCCCAGGAAGGATCGGTTAACCAAGGGATCGGCCCGAGATGAACGAAGCTTAGAAAATAGTTAAGCATGCCCGCCGTAGGATGAAACAACAAAAACCATATAATCGAGCCGGTCCCGACGGAAATGACAATCGGCAATGAGAAAACAAACTGAAACACCTTCATCCCTCGCAGCTTGTTGTGGGTAATGGCGGCAAGAAACAGCGACCATATCAAGGAGGTGGGCACGGTAAACAAAATAAACATCAGCGTTACGCCAAGATTCTTATAGAATGATCCTGATGATAAAAGCCGGATAAAATTCTCCAACCATACAAATTCAACAACCTGACCCCGCGGATCCGTTATCGTCATGCTGAGATAAACCGATTTCAGCATCGGGTAGAACAAGAACATCATAAACAAGATGATGGAGGGTGCCAGAAATCCATAGGCTAAAGCATGCTCACCCCAGAGCCTTTTTCTTGTCGCTGCACTTTTAGGTTTCTTGCCGTGTAAAACGCTTTCATTACTAGACAACCGACATTCCCCTTTCTTCGAAAATTTCTCTCTGCCATTCGAAAAGATGCAAGGATTCGCAAAAAAAGAGAACAAAAAAACACATAAACTGCATGCCGAAAAACAGACAAGCAATTCATGTGATTCTCCTCTTCTCCATCACATATGCAGCATGCTCTAAACAATCCTCCCTTCATTATTATCAATAACATTGAAAATTTAGAACATTCCATGCCTTGATATTTCGAGCCTTGACAATAGCTGGAAATGACAATATTCTTGAGTAAACACTCAGTATATGGGATTCGTCATTTAATCAAAAAAGGAAGCCATCTGCCTATGCCTACAACAAACAATCGAAATGCCAAGAAGGAACAGATATTGAACGTCGCTCTGAAGCTGTTCTCGCAGCAGGGATTTCATGCGACGACAACCAAAGAGATTGCCGCCGAAAGCGGCGTTGCCGAAGGGCTGATCTTCTACCACTTCGGAGATAAGCGGAAGCTGCTGCTCTACCTTGTGGACAATTTTTCCTTTGTTACACAGCTCCAAGAGGATGCGGATGAACTGTCGAAGCTGCCTGCGGAGGAAGCCCTGTTTCAATACGGCTTGGCGTACCTTGGGTTCCTCAGGACGAACATGGATTATCTGATGCTCATTTGGTCACCTGAACTCATAAGGGATGCCGAGGTATCCAATGAGGTGTCCCGGCTGATCGAAGGTTTTGGGACAGCAGGCAGCGGCATACTCAAACAGGCCGCGGGATCGAAGCATCAACCGGAACATACGGTTCAGGTCGCGATGACGATGATGACCTCCTCCATACTGGTCTACTGCATGCTCCATTCCCGCTTCAGACAGGAAGCCCTCCCGCTCGGGGACGAATCCTATATTCGTGAGCTCGTCCGGCTGCTGATGCATGGTTTTTATGAAGGATCCTAAGGCGCCGATGCTCATCCCAGTAAGGATAGAATAGTAAAGCTGATAGCAGAACAGAAATAACCTCTCTGCATCAGCTTCTTTTATCGGCTCAATTTGAGTGTACACTCAGTTTCTATAAATATCGCTAATAGTGTTAGAAGGAAGGGAGAAATGAGGATCATGCTGTCAATCATGCCAGATTGGAGTTTCGCCATGATGTTGTGGCTGCTGCCGGTTGTATTTTTCATTCACGATGGAGAAGAGATTGCCACGATGGAATGGTGGCTTAGGAAGAACAAGAATAACCCTGTGCTATCCAAAATCTCGCCTGTCTCCACTCCGTGGGATAAAAATATCACCCTGCAATTTACATTTGCCGTCCTGCTGATCGGCTTCATTCTCACCAGCGTAACGGCCATTACGGCTCTTAACTTCGAGATCGGCAGCCCATTCAACGCGCTGTTCGCGGGCTTTGTCACGGTGTTCCTGCTGGATGGCGTGAAACATGTGGGAGCCTCGATCGCCCTGTGGGCATACACCCCAGGTGTCATTACAGCTGCCATCTTTGAAATTCCTTACGGGATTTATGCGCTCTATCGCCTCTTTCATGCAGACATCATAAATATAGCTTCATTCGCCCTCGGAACCATCATCGCCCTGCCGATCACCCTGCTGCTTGTATGGACGGGTCTGACGCTAGGAAAACGGATTGCCCCCTTCCGCCACGACATATAGGGCATTCCTATCATTGCGAAAACCATCTTTGACTGGCCTTGCATTCCCTTACATATTAGCCAAGCGATGGCTCATAACCATTATGGATAGCCGTTTAACAGGATATTTTACGGAAAAAGCCTAGAGAGGGAGATACAGATTAATGGAGGATCAGAACCGGAACAGAGGAAATCATGACCGTGTCCCACAGCCGATACGCAGCGACGGAGCAGGCGGGCCAGACTATGGTCCGCGGGATGTGATGAGGGATATCGAGAATCCCGACATGCTAGTGCCTCCGATTACGGATGCGGGCTTGATGCCCAATCTGAAAATGTCGTTCTCCGACACGCATATGCAGCTGAATCATGGCGGCTGGTCGCGGGAAATTACGGTACGGGACCTGCCGATTGCGACCACGCTGGCCGGCGTCAATATGAGCCTCACACCCGGCGGCGTTCGGGAGCTCCATTGGCATCAGCAGGCGGAGTGGGCCTATATGATCTGGGGCAGCGCAAGAATTACGGCAATGGATGCAAGCGGTAGAAATTTCATCGCGGATGTGGGGCCCGGCGATCTGTGGTATTTTCCTGCCGGTCTCCCCCACTCGATCCAGGGACTCGAGGAAGGCTGTGAATTCCTGCTGGTTTTTGACGACGGCCACTTCTCGGACCTGAATACCTTATCGATCTCCGACTGGTTTGCCCATACGCCAAAGGATGTGCTGTCCGCCAACTTCGGCGTTCCGGAGAACGCTCTTAACCATATCCCGAAGGAACAGGTTTATATTTTTCAGGATCAGGTGCCAGGTTCGCTCGAAAGCCAGGAGATCCAATCCCCTTACGGAACAGTACCGCTGAGTTTCAAGCACCGGCTGCTGGCGCAAGAACCGATCATAACCCCCGGCGGAAGCGTAAGAATCGTGGATTCCAGCAATTTTCCGATCTCCAAAACCGTTGCAGCCGCGCTCGTTGAGATCAAACCGGGCGCCATGAGGGAGCTTCATTGGCATCCGAATCAGGATGAATGGCAGTATTACCTGGCCGGACAAGGACGAATGACCGTGTTTGCTGGCAATGGAGCGGCGCGGACCTTTGATTACAGAGCCGGTGATGTGGGATATGTCCCCTTTGCCTTCGGCCACTACATACAGAACACGGGCACGGAATCCTTATGGTTTCTCGAAATGTTCAGAAGCGACCGGTTCGAGGATGTTTCCTTGAATCAATGGATGGCCTTGACCCCTCGGGACCTGGTCCAGGATAACCTGAGAGTCGGAACCGAAGTCACCGATGCTTTGCGCAAGGAAAAGTGGCCTGTCGTGAAATATCCGGGATATTCGTATTACCCGAGGTAAGTTCTAGCCTCCCCCTTTGATTGAGGACATTGCCTGTTCGATTAAAAATTCGTGCAGACCGGCCAAGAGGATTTTATTCCAAGGCCGTCTGCCTTTGCCGTCATGCGGACATTTGACTTTTCTTTCCTCCTGCCATATAGTTCATTAATGAAACTATTTCATACGTGAACTATTCGAAAGGAGAACTATTGTTGAACGACAAGGCAAAGCAATGGATCGACCGATATGTGGATGTCTACCTGCTGGTCACCCGGCGGATTAACGCCCAGATTCGGGAACATCTCGGTGAAGATCTGACCAATGACCAGTTTCAGGTTGTGCGCATCATCAACAGCATGGATCACTGTACTTCATCCCATCTGGCGGAAACGCTTGCCGTCGGCAAGAGCTCGATTACCGCTATCGTCAACCGTCTCGTGGATGCCGGCATTATCGACAGAACCCGGGACAAAGCAGATCGCAGACTAGTTTATCTGACTTTAACCGAATACGGACGTACGATTTTTGAATCTGCCCAGGAACAGATGAGGGAGATCGTCTCTCCTTATATGGAGCATTTTGAAGAAAAAGATATCGAAATGTTTATCTCAATGTTCGAGAAGCTGGGGCAATTGATGCTTGAATCAGGGGGGAGAAAGAATTGAAAGCCATACTGAAAGCAAGATGGGCCATTATCATTCTGTGGCTGGCAGCCGCAGTCGTGCTGTTTTTGTTCGCGCCATCCATGTCGGACCTGGTGCGGGAGAAAGGGCAATTATCCGTACCGGATGGTTATACCTCTTCGCGCGCGGCGGAAATTCTCAAGGAGGCCTCCGGCGGCGAGGGCGCGGAAACCCTGCACCAGGTTGCGCTCGTCTTCAATAAACCCGATGGGTTAAGCGAAACGGATAAGGAGAGTATCCGGGAGGGCGTTCAAGCTTTAAACAACAATAAAGAAAGCCTCCATATTGATTCCATCAATGAACCGTTCACGCAAACGGAGCTGGAAGACACGCTGATTGCCAAAGACGGCAAGACCATCATGGTCGCGCTTCAGGTCAGCGGCGGCCAGGAAGCCGTGAAAGCTCTACCCCAGAAGGTTGATCAGGTGCTGGAAGGCGTTCAAGCCGATCATTACCTGACAAGCGAAGGTCTCATCAATGAAGATACCATCGTCAGCTCGGAGGAAGGCCTGAAGAAAACGGAATATATTACGGTTGTCTTTATTCTCCTCATTCTATTCGTTGTATTCCGTTCCTTCGTAGCACCATTCGTACCGCTGTTGACCGTAGGTCTCAGTTATATCGTGTCACAGTCTGTCGTTTCTTTTCTCGTTGACCAATTCAACTTCCCGATATCTACCTTCACCCAGATCTTTATGGTGGCCGTCATGTTCGGGATCGGAACCGACTACTGCATCCTGCTGATCAGCCGGTTTAAGGAAGAACTCACCACGTCGGAGGATACCAAATCGGCCATCATTGAGACTTACCGAAAAGCCGGCGGCACCGTGCTTTATTCCGGGCTTGCCGTATTTGTAGGTTTTGCAGCCATCGGGTTATCCAAATTCATTCTGTACAAATCCGCAGTTGCGGTTGCAATTGGCATTGCCGTTATGCTTCTAGCATTGGTTACAGTCGTTCCATTCTTCATGGCGGTGCTGGGCAAGAAGCTCTTCTGGCCATCACGCGGCAAGCTGGAGCATAGCGAGAATAAGCTTTGGGGAGCGGCAGGTTCCTTCTCTCTTAAGCGCCCTTGGGCGGCATTGCTTGTCGTCGCTGTGATCGTGGCCCCTTTCTTGGCTACATACAGCGGCAAACTGTCATTTAACAGCCTGGAGGAAATCGGGCCAAGTTACGCTTCAGTCAAGGGCTTTAACATTATTTCGGACAGCTTCGGTCCCGGACAATCGCTGCCTTCCACCATCGTGATCAAGAACGATGACCGGATGGATACGGCAGAATACATGGGACTCGCGGAAAAAATCAGCCGGGAAGTGGAAAAGGTTGATGGCGTATCCAGCGTACGCGGGCTCTCCCGTCCAACCGGTGAGCAGATCAACGATTTCCTCATTCCAACGCAAGTGAAAACGTTAAATGAAGGATTGGGAGAGTCCAAAGACGGACTGACCCAAATCCAGAATGGACTATCCGAAGCAGGCAAGCAGCTCAGCGAGAATACGCCGAAACTGAATGAAGCCGCAGCGGGAGCCAAAGAGCTGACCAAGGGAACCGCCGACCTCAAGGACGGCATTACGGAGCTTGGCCAAGGCCTCAGCGCCATTCAAAAAGGAATCCAAAGCGGAAGCGCAGGCGCAGGCGAACTCAAAACCGGGCTTGCCCAAGCTGCGAAAAGCGCGAAAGAGTTAGCTGCAGCCCATGCCCAGCTTCTTCAAGGTTATAAACAGCTTGATACCGGATTAGCAGCTCTTGACGGCGGCGTTGCCGAACTTAAAGAGCAACTGGGCGGCGTGGCGACCGCACTGAGTGGACTTGAAGGCTCCTTCACGGGATTGGAGAGCAATTACCCGGAACTCATTCAAGATACCGACTATCAAACCATTAAGGGTACCGTTACGCAAACAGCTGCAGGCACAGCCGAACTGGCAGCAGGGTTAGGACAAATCTCCGAGCAGCTTAAAGGTGCGTCTGCCGGCTTATCGGAAGCAAACGCCGGCTACGCTAAGGCAGCCGCCGGGCAAACGGCGCTTGCCGACGGTCTTCAGCAGCTTGTGACCGGTATCGCCGAGCTTCAATCCGGTCTTTCGCAGGCAGCTAACGGGCAAGGACAGATCGTAAGCCAAATTCCTTCCATTACGGGCGGTCTGGACCAGCTGCAGGGCGGACAGAAACAGCTTGCCGACGGCTTTGGCGATCTAACCGGCCAGATCGGAGAGCTGACGGCAGGACTGAACTCCAGCGCGGACGGATTGAAGCAAATTTCGGACGGACTGCATTCCGCTCAGGATTATCTGCAGCAGATCCAGGACGTTCAGGATGAAGAGCTCAGTGGTTTCTTCATTCCACAGGAAGCCCTGGAGAATAAAGAATTCCAGACGGTATTCGATACCTATCTCAGCAAGGACCGCAAAGTGATGACGCTGGATGTGGTTCTGGCAACCAATCCGTACAGCGAAGAAGCTCTGGGCAGTGTTGAACAAATTCAAGCTGCGGTAGACCGTGCAGTAAAAGACACGAAATTGGAGAACGCCGAAGCTGCCATCAGCGGCATTACCAGCACGAATAACGATTTGCAAAACATATCGAATGAAGACTACGCGCGTACCGTGATTCTCATGCTGAGCGGAATCTTCATTATCCTGGTCGTGCTGCTGCGCTCCATCGTGATGCCGATCTATCTAATTGTCTCTCTGGTCATCACATACTTTACGGCTGTCGGCGTTACGGAGATGATCTTCGTGCACGGCTTCGGGTATTCCGGCATCACCTGGGCCACGCCGTTCTTCAGCTTTGTCATGTTGATCGCGCTTGGGGTCGATTACAGCATCTTCCTCATGGCGCGCTTCAACGAGAACAAGTCCTGGAATGTTCAGGATGCCATTCTGCATGCCATGCGCAACATGGGAACCGTGATCCTGTCCGCGGTGGTCATTCTTGGCGGTACCTTTGCCGCGATGTATCCATCCGGCGTACTGTCCATGATGCAGATTGCAACGGTTGTCCTGGTTGGACTTGTGCTCTATGCACTCCTGTTCCTGCCATTCTTCGTACCGGTGATGGTCCGTATCTTTGGCCGGGCTAACTGGTGGCCGTTCACTCCCAAGGAGCAGGACACAAAGAGCAGCCCGTCCGGACATGACGTAGGAATGTAACCATTATAAAGATGACCCAAACCTAACAATATTCACAATAACCGCCTTTTTCCTGATTGATGACAGGTAAAAAGGCGGTTTTTTATACGCCATATCATTAAAAATGAACGGAAACCTTGTTCGTAATTGGAACTGCCTCCAAAGAACTGAACAAATGCTTTTTGCAGGGGAATAACTATACGACCGTCACATTTTCTCGTATATTAAGAAGAAGAATCTCGAATTTTACAACAACCCATATAAAACCTAGAAGGAACGTGAACCGTGCCGACGCGATCTGCAAAAAATACATATCACATTGGAAGTAAAAAGATTGTTCAGTATATATTGGCAATTACTGTTTTTCTGTCCGTGCTCCTCAGCATTCGCTGGTATTGGATCGAAGCCTTCGTTCCTCCCCACCACCCGAAAGCCTCCCAAGGGGTGCTCGACTTGCGCAGTTGGGACCTCATTCATTCCAAATCCATAACATTGGACGGGGAATGGGCGTTCTACCCTGACAAACTCGCCACAAAACAGGAGCTGGAGCAAACCCATCCGCAGCATCGCTATGTGCAGGTTCCGGGAAATTGGCGGGGAAGCCAAACGAAGGAATCCGAATCCGCCTATGGTACCGGCACCTATCGGCTTCGTATTCTGATTGATCCAGCCTTAACCGCTCCCCTTTCCTTCTGGATCCAACAAATTCAGGCTTCGGCCAGCGTGGAGATAAACGGCATTAAAGTAGGGGAGATGGGCAAGACCGGAGAAGATGGCAATAACACCTATTCACCGGCTCGAAGTCCCTTCGTAGTCGATTACACTCCCGCTGAACATACGCAAGAAATCGACTTGCTTGTACGCGTGGCCAACTTTGAGCATCCACTCAAAGGCGGAATTGTAAATTCCATCAAGCTGGGATCCAGCGAAGCCATCCACGATGAACGCGGACTTTCCATCGATCTTCAACTCATTACATTCGTCGTGCTCATCCTTCACGGTCTGTATTCCTGCATCCTGTTTTTATTCAATCCGAAGGAATGGACGCTGCTTGATTTTTTCCTGCTGCTTCTCACCGCATCCGTGACGATTGTAGTGTCAGATGACGATTTACTGCTGAAATGGCTGTCCATCAATTACACTTGGGATCTTAAAATCTCCATTTTGTCTTATTCTTGGCTATCTTTTTTCATATTGAAAATGACCAGAAGTTTCACCATAAAGACTCGCAGCCGATGGTTTATCGGTTATGGCATTTCCCTGCTTCTATATTCCGGATTTATTGCAATCGCACCTGCTTCCCTTGTTTTCTGGACGGTGGAATATAAAGTTTTTAGCATTTATTATATATTGCCGGTTGTCATCTCTATCTATATGTTCGGGAGAATGGTGGCTGCAAGCCGGGATGACGCGATCTTTCTGCTCCTGGCAGCCAGCGGCATTTTCTCCAGCGTGATCTGGGGAGCGCTTAACAAATATCAGGAGCTTCCAACCGTATACTACCCCGTTGATGTCATCTCGGCCATCATCGGTTTCTCGGCCTATTGGTTTAAGCGTTATTTCCGCAATGCCGATAAAATCAGCAAGCTCAACCGCCAATTACAGAAAGCGGACAAAATGAAAGACCGGTTTCTAGCCCAGACGTCACATGAGCTGCGAACGCCGCTGCACGGGATCATGAATATCGCCCAGAGTGTGACGGACAGGGAGCAGCATCATATGGACAGTCGAAGTGCAGAGGATATGAATCTCCTTATTAAGGTTGGACGTCAGATGTCGCATTTGCTGAATGATCTCCTGGACGCAGTAAGGCTGAGGGAAAAGCGAATCGTACTGCATGCCGAGCCCCTGTCCCTTCCCTCTGTCGTAAATGGCGTTATCGATATCTTAAAGTATTTGGTCGAAGGAAAAGCCGTAGAGTTGAAAATGAATATAGACATATCCGAAGCCCTCCCTCTCGTTATGGCCGATGAAAAGAGGCTTGTGCAAATCCTCATGAATGTACTGCATAATGCCATCAAACATACCGAGGAAGGAATCATTGCCGTAACGGCCATCGCCAAGAACGGGCAAATGATCATCGAGGTAACGGACACGGGAACAGGAATGGATCAGGAAACACAGCAGCGCGTATTTCTGCCATACGAACAAGGCGATCCCGGATACGGCGACACCAACGGCATCGGTTTGGGCCTTAGCATCAGTAGAGAGCTGGTAGAGCTTCATGGCGGCAGCATGACGGTTCACTCCGAAGTCGGAAAGGGTTCAACGTTTACCTTCACGCTTCCTTTGGCTGATTCAACGGATGTAGAGATTTCCCCGAGCATATTGGCCGAGCGGCTCGGAGCCTATGAAGAAATGGCAGCAAGCCGGAACAACCTCAACGGCCAGCCGATCCTAACCGTAGAAGCGCCGTCCATAAAAGATCAGATGAATATCCTGGCCGTTGACGACAACCTTGTAAATTTAAGAGTGCTTGCAAACATACTGATGACTGAACCTTACCACCTGCAATTAGCAACTTCGGCCGGGGAGGCGCTGGAATTGCTCGGAACGAAACCATGGGATTTGGTTATCGCAGACGTGATGATGCCGCAGATTTCAGGCTACGAGCTGACACGGATGATAAGAGAACGTTATTCCCCTTCCGAACTCCCTGTGCTTCTGCTGACAGCGCGCAGCGAGCCCTCCGACATGTATGCGGGATTTCGGGCAGGTGCTAACGATTATGTCACGAAACCGGTAGACCCAATGGAGCTTAAATACCGTATCCAGTCATTAATTACATTAAAACAGTCCGTAAACGAGCGTCTTCGTATGGAGGCCGCTTATCTGCAAGCGCAAATCCATCCGCATTTTTTGTTTAACACCTTGAATTCCATCCACGCTTTGAGTGAAATTGATGTGGAAAGAATGCGAAAACTTAATGAGGCTTTTAGTTCATACCTGCAAATCAGTTTTCAATATCAAAACTCCGGCAAATTTGTCTCACTATCGGAAGAACTCGAACTCGTACGCGCTTACTTGTATGTTGAGAAGGAGCGACATGGTAACCGGCTCCATGTCATATGGAACCTGGATCAGGACGCAAACCTCCTGCTTCCTCCCTTAACGATTCAGCCTCTGGTCGAGAATGCGGTACAGCACGGTATTATCCCAATAGCTAAAGGCGGCACCGTCGAAATCCATATAATCCGTCAGGAGCAGTCCACGCTAATTCAGGTCAAGGATAACGGCATGGGAATGAATAAAGAAAAAGTACAGGAGTTGCTGGATGCTCCGCGCAAGGACAAAAGAGGGATCGGTCTGTATAACACAAATCGCAGACTGATTCAGACGTATGGGAGCGGTCTTTCCATTCAAAGCGAGGTCCGTGAGGGGACAAGCGTATCTTTTGTCATCCCTGATCCGGAGGAATAGCATCTCTTAACAGAAAAAGGAGGGGGGCCCGTCAGATCTAAGATCGATCTAAAATCTTTGGGACACCCTCCTTTTTTTTCAAATATAGACGGATCCGATTGCTTCGGGTTCTTGTTCCTTCTGCCATTAACTTGATCAGGATCGCCGCAAACGAAAAAGATGCTCCAGTCTAGCAGCTCACGATACAACTCCGATATAAAACCCGTCATACCCCTTACTTCCCACCGTTTGAATAGCTGTGCCGGAAATGGCGGAGTGGGCGGACAGCATATCCATGAATTTGCGGATACCGTGCACCCGAGGGTCTGTGCTGTGATGATCGATAACTTCTCCATCACGGATCACATTATCGCTAATAATGACGGTGCCTGGCCGTGAGAACTGTAACGCCCACTTCAAATAATTTGGATTGTTGGGTTTATCGGCATCGATAAAGATCAGGTCAAACGGCTTCACCTTCTCTTTGGCCAACTGCTCCAACTGCAGCAGGGCATCGCCTACCCGGATTTCCACTCTATCCTGTAGTCCGGCCAATACCACGTTGGATTTGGCAACCTCGGCATGATGCGGATCGAGCTCCAGTGAAATTAGTTGCCCCTCAGCCCCAATCGCCCTAGCCATCCAGATCGTACTGTAACCTCCCAGCGTACCGATCTCCAAAATTCGTTTCGCGCCTTTGATCTGAACGATGACGTTCAGCAGCTTACCTTGAGCCTTGGATACATCAATTTCCGGCAATCCGGCCTCTCGATTTGCAGCTAACACCTTCTCCAGCACCTCATCATAAGGAATCAAATGTTCTGCGATGTAATCATCCACTTTTTCCCAAGTTGCAGCTGCAGCATCCTTCTTTTTCATGTCCGTTTCCTCCCTTATTCTCCATCTGGATCTTACAAAATCATTGTATGTGATTTAATGTTATAGATATAATATATATTTAAAAGACTTATATAACTTAAATATATGATTGGATAGGAGTGCGGCTCTCATGAATTTACACGCATTACGTCTCTTTCACGTCATCGCCACAACGGGCAGTGTTACCCGTGCTGCTGAATTGTTAAATATAAGCCAACCCGCCATAACAGCCCAGATTAAAAAATTCGAGAAGGAACTCTCCCTTACTCTCTTTAAATCGCAAGGCAGGGGCATCGGATTGACGGAGGCCGGAGCCGAGCTCGTCCCGCTTGCCAAAAGACTCTTCTCTGTCGAACAGCAGATTGAACAATTCTGTCTGGATTACCGCAGCGGTTCGAGGGGACAGATCCGCTTGGCGGCAACCTATCTACCTCCCATTTTCTCCTGCCGGCATGGCTTGCAAAATACAAGCAGCGGTACGAAGAAGTAGAAATGAGCATAACCACCACGAATTCAAGCGATGCGCTTAAGCAGCTGTTAAATATGGATGTCGAGCTTGCGATATACGGCGGCCTGCCAGAGGAATCTCCGAATACGATACAGACCGAGGAGCTGTTCCGGGATGAGTTATGGTTTGTCGTATCCCCCGATCACCGTTATGCCAATCAGCGTATCACCCTGGAAGAGATGATGAGAGAGCCTTTTGTTATGCGGGAGGAAGGCAGTTCAACGCGGGAACGGTTATTTGCCTTATGCCGTACCCATAGCGCACCTTCCCCGCGGATCACGCTGCAATTCAATGGTCTGCACGAAGCAATCACAGCCGTCATTGCCGGATACGGTGCAAACTTTGTGTCTTCACTCGTCGTGCGGGAGTATGTGGAACGCGGCGAGCTGAGCCGGGTCTATGTTGATGGAATCGAGCTGCAAAATATCATAGCAGTTTGCACCCGCAAGCATGAACCGTTATCCGCTGCCGCCATGAACTTCGTGGATATGATCCGGAATCAGTAAGTTACCGTTACATTTCCCCTATACATATTTCCTGCCGGGCTTCTCGTATTCTGATATGCCGTTGCTGATGTATTGTTATAAGCCCCGATCACATACGCGGAAGGGTCTGTCAGGTAAAGCGTATTGTTGGAGAACTCGTTATCGATTCCCCACCCCGGCACGATCTCGTGGAGCTGAAACGCATCCACAATGGTGCTGTTCCCGTTCTGATATGCCGTATTATTCCGTATGATAGCCCCATTGCCTTTCACATCGATAAAGCTGTCAGCATAATTCGCACCGCTAATTCCCTCACCATAGAAGATGCAGTTCTCAACGAGCGTTCCCATCGACCGTTCCTTGATATCGATGTGCTCTGCCGTTATATTCGGACCAAAAATAACATTACGTATCGTATTGTAGTGGGTATTCTGGTTGTAGCTCGCTCCCTCTGCAGAACCTACATAGACCCCTTCCCCAAAGCCCGCTCCCGTCTTGCCGGTATTATGAATACGGGAGTTCTCAATGGAGCTATAGGAAGTGCCGTCCCGGAAATGCACCGCTTCGTAACCGATATGGTAAACCTCGACATCCGTGATGCGGGTAAAGTTGGAATTGTCCAGGATGATTCCCTTTTGGGCATTGGTAAACTTTAGATTGCGTATGATCCAGTAGTCGCCCCGAACGCGTAAACTGTAACCAGAACCTGCGGAATACCCGGAAATAATGGCTGGTTCAGCCGGGTTCTGACTCTCGATGACGATAGGCTTCAGGGCAGTTCCCTCGACATCCGTGGAGAAACTTCCCGTGTATGTCCCGGGTGCCAGGACAATTCGCTTCCCGGGTACCACGTTCTTCAATGCGCTCTGCAAGCATGACGTTGTGGAACAAGCGATAAGATCCGACGGATCAGGGTTCGGCGTGCCCCCGCCGCCGTTTTCGGAATTGCATGGTCCTTTATCCTGCCACACGCCCCAAAGGCCAGTGGTTCCCGGCTCTTCGCCAGTCGTCCACCATTTCGCCTTCCACCGTTTCCCGAGATGCGATACTTCAGCTCCGCTATTGTAAGCGCTACCAACATTCCAGGGAATAGTCGTGCATTCGGCAAGAGCCGTACCCTTTCTGCTTAATGTATCCTTTCCACCGGATACCACTGACGACTCGGCATTAGCGTAGTCCGATCTAACCCATGTAGACGTCAATAACAGCAGCGTCAAAATGACTAATATCGGTTTGATCAGGCCGCGGTTCGTTCCCGTATTTCTTATCAAACATGCCATCCCCCTTCAAATTGATCATGATATGCATCATTAACATATTAATGTGAAGGAAAATCAAAACATTCCATTCATGCGGTTAATAATCGATTCAACACCGCTCTCATGGTAGCCTCGCCGCCATTCTGTTCCACAACCTGAGCAAATGCGGCACGTAATGCCTCCGCTAAAATGACGCCCAATTCTTCGCCAGCCTCTTCTCCTGATGCTATGGCCAGCTCACCGAGATAAGGAGCGACGGGATTCTCTCCTTTACGGGGATCGGGCTCCAACAGCAATCGGCCGACTTTGAGACGAATCATGCTGTCGTAAGCAGTCAAAAGGGCCGATTTAAGCCGGCGCTCGGGAGGCGCGGCGTCGGCAACGGCCTCCATTCGGTCCATCATCCGAAGCGTAACGTCATCCCGAAGCAAGCCGTAAAATTTCTTTTTGGATTTATAGTGATGATAAAGAACTCCCACGGTCACTCCAGCATCGAATCCTGATCATCGTTTTTCATGTGTGGCCCCCTCGCATTTATATGGCTGAGGTCGATTGCCAAAATAAGCAGAACAGAACATGGGGCGTCCCGCCAGATCCAGGATCTTTTGGGGTACTACCCTCAGCACGCTCATTCATATCGCGGTATTCGCATTTCTTCCGTTGCTCATAGGTCAATCGTTTATAGGACTCGGGCTGATGGAATCATGGTTCTGTCCATGTTTGCGGCGGGTCAGGCCGTTCAGAGTTATTTTATACAGAAGGCACCGGGCTCCTCCAATCTGATTCTCAGCTTAAACACCTCCATTGTGCACCTCGGGTTAGCCGCAGGCGCGGGTTCAGGAGGCTTCATGGTCAATACGATATCCACGCTTCAATATCATCCATGGCTCGGTGGATTCGTGCTCGCACTAGGCCTGGCTGCAGGACTTGTCAGCTTCTCGGCCGGTCGAAAGACATGGGTTCCAAAATCGGCTTGACCTCACCCGCTCCATCATATGAAATTTGCCCAAGCCACCCTGCCAACGGGTGGCTTGCATGCTGCTGGTTCCAAAAATGGGCTCACGCATGATTGCCCATGGGAATAACGTATTTTATGGGTCAACGCCTATTACAATATGAAGGGCAGGAATCACAGTGGCAACCTCTTATATGGATTTCACCTCACCGTCCGTTCGGTATACTTATGATATGAGCAATAATCCGTTTTTCAAAAAAGATAGCCGAAATTATATTAATTCTCTCTCCATAAAAGAATTGAACACGCTCGGCAACGCTTCCCTGCTGGATATATACCTCAGCACCGGAAACGTGATAGAGCCGCATATCCATCAGAATGCATCGGAATTGGTGTATGTCATTTCTGGTGCAGTCATCGTCTCTATCGTCAATCCATTTACGAAGGAGCTGCTAAACTTCACGTTAACGCCCGGTCAGGTTGTGCTCGTGCCCCAAGGCTGGTGGCATTATGAAATGGCGACGGTTGACAACACCCACCTGATTGCGATTTTTGACGCACCGGTGCCTGAGTTTATTGGAGGCTCGGATCTTTTGAGATTGACGCCGGCCAGCGTGTTCGCTCACACCTACTGCCTGGATGAAGCCAAAGTCAAGGATACTCTCGCTCCGATTACCGATACGGTTATCATCGGCCCGCCCAACGACTGCTCGCTGCAAGAGCAAGTGCAAGGGCAGATGAAACATCCTCAGTATTATTCACATCATAATCAGCACTATTATCATCAAGAAACATCTGGTAATCGTCGAGACTATGAGCTTCTTCAGCAGCAGCAACAGCAATACCAACAACAGCAGCTGCAATTTCAGCAGCAGCAACAGCAATATCAGGAGCAGCAGCAACAGCAACAGCAACCGATGTTCCAGCAGCAATTTCAAACTCAGGATCAACCGCAGCATGGAGCATATGCTGCTGAACCGCAGCGAACATCAGGTCCATCACAAGAGCAATTCCGTTCACAACAGCAATTACAAGAACAACAGCGTCAGCAATTCATCCAACAGCAGCGGCAGCTGCCATTCTTACAGCGCCAGCTGATTGGAAATGGCTGGGATCAATTCTGATCAACCTTTTGGTGATAGGTCCTCGAGCACAATACGCAGCATCACTATTCGTCAGTGATGCTGCGTATTTCTCTTTTTTATATGGAATTATATTATTTAGGAAGACCGGATGCTCCCGTTATTTTCATCTTCCGGCACGTAATGTTCTCAGGCCGCGTAACCGATATGGACCACTGTATACCCGAGGTCAGATTAACCAGACTTAAGTAATATCCGTGTCCTGCGCCGGTATCAATACCCAGCTTACCGTCGCCATACCAGAGCTCCTCTGGCGGTACACCTAGACGAAATGTAGACGTATGACCGAATACAATCGTTTTATCCAACCATCGGGGGGACAGAAAAAACGGCTCGCGAATTTCCGTTAATTCTTCCGGGCTCTGAGCATGAAGCGGAATTCCGGGCCGAATGCCTGCATGCACAAACAAGTATTGATTATACTCGGTCCATAGCGGCATTGTTGCTATGAACTGCTGATACTTCATGAGCCTGGGAGCCGCGAGCCCTGCTTGTTCCGGTCGGTGATGCAGCCATTTGCGTTCGTTATTACCCAGCAGTGCAATAGCACCGGCATCTCGCAGTTCCTCCACATAATCCAGTGTCCCTGCTGAATCCGGTCCCTTATTTACATAATCCCCAAGCAAGAACAAGCGGTCCACCTCCGGATCATAATGTACATGCCGCAGGAGAGTTTCAAGCAGATAACCGTAGCCATGAACATCCGAAACTGCGTACACCTGACTCATGGGGCTAACATACTGCTGTCTGCATATATCATGGTTTGATCCGGAGACAGTCGTATCAACAATTCGCTTCCGGCATCCACGCTGCAATCATGGAATAAATGAATGGGCTGCTGATCTGCCGTTTCCACAATGACTCTCCATCTTGTTCCTTCGTACACCGTCTGCACCACCGTCACCTTCAGCAGGCTCCCTTCCTGCGAAGCTTCGCCGCGCCAAATCCGGATGGATTCAGGATGGACCATCATCACGGCCCTGCCGTCTCCCTTATCCACGCCGATGCGGAGTCCGGCTATCGGACTCCCGGCAAGCATGGCTATTGGCTGTCCATCCTGGGTCAGTTTGGCTTCCAACTGATTATGATAGCCCATGAGCTGCGCAACCCAAGGGCTTGCCGGTCTCTCAAACAACGCCCTCGGCTCCCCGAATTGGTCAATTCCTCCATCCCGTAAAATCAGGATTCGATCAGCGACCGTAAATGCCTCCATACGATCATGCGTCACATACAGGGTAGCGATGGATAATTCGCCGAGCAATCTGGCCAATTCACCGCGCATATCCGTTCTAAGTTTGACATCCAGATTAGACAACGGTTCATCCATTAATATCAGCTTTGGCTCTGTTGCCAACGCTCTCGCTATGCCTACTCGCTGCTGCTGACCGCCAGACAGTTGGGCCGGCAGGCGGTCCAATAAGCCTTCCAGCTTCAGAAGCGACTGGAGTCGATCCAATGTATTCGCTCTGTCTTTAGTGTCTAACTTTCGGCGTTTCATCCCATACTCCATATTTTGTTTCACCGTCATATGCGGCCAAAGGGCATAATCTTGAAACACCATATTAATGGGCCGGTTCTCCGGGGGAATATAGTGTCTCCCCCGTTCAACGGTGACCCCCGCCATCTCTACCTCGCCTGAATCTATGCGCTGAAGTCCGGCAACCATCTGCAGCAGCGTCGATTTTCCGCAGCCCGATGGACCGAGAATGCAAATGCGTTCCCCTTCCCTCACTTCAAACGTGATCGGCTTCAAGACTTGCTGCGAGCCGAATGATTTCGATACGCCCTTTACCTTTAGGATCATTCCACTCTCCATCCTTTCTAAGTTGGATCACGCTCTATCGACAGCCATTTCCGTCTACCGCTTTCTATTGCCATCCAGCCATCGAAATACAAGGCGTCCCGCAGCTTGAAGCAGTACGATGATGAGCACCACGGTACCGCAGCTTACAACGGTAGCAGCCGTAGCATAGCCGTAGCGCGAGAATTCAAAAGCTCTGTCGATAACCAGTGGCATCAGTGAATAATTAGCCGGTTTCAGCATCGAGGCCAAGGCCAAATCAAACACGCTGGTTCCAAACGAAGCTAGGATCGCGATAAGCAAAGACTGACGTACCATGGGCAGTACGATATCCCGCATCCGTTCGAATATGCTCGCGCCTTGGATAGCGGCTGCCTTCAGCATCGTGCCGGACAAATTGCCGAACGCTCCAAGCTGGACCCTGACTGCGTAGGGGGTGGCACCGGCTATACCCGCAATCACGAGCAGCGAGGGGGTTCCGTATAAATGGAGTCCTAAAGGCTCCAGCCATTTCTGATTCCATATGAAAATATAGCCGATCCCGAGCACAACGCCGGGGACCGCTAGGGATATGATGGAGAACAGCTGAAGCATGGGCTTTAGCCTAGACTCCGTGAAGGTCAGCATGTAGGCAACTACAAACCCGATCAGCATGCTAAACAATGCGGCTGCGGCTGCAATTGCGAGTGAATGATACATTCCTTCCAGATAACCGAGCAGCCGGTGATCCCCAGCCTGTCCTGCAAATAATTCACGATAATGCTCCAGCGTAAAATTGCCCGGATTCAGGCCTCCGCCTGCCTGTTTCAGCAGAGATACCGCTGCACTCGTCCCAATCGGAATCCCGAGACTCAGGAAAAGAAAAACCGTAATTGACAGATTGTACATCCAGGCAAACCGCGGCTTAACCTTCTCCATTTTGACTGCTCTCGCATTCAGAAAGTCAAATCTGGATTTACGGAGGGTCACCATCAGCAAGGTCATCGCCAGCACCAGTATCAATACCAAGTAGAATGCCAGCACTCCCGCCATATCAAAACGTACAGGTGACTGGTAAATGGCCGAGTAAATGGAGTAGGTCAGCGTCGGGAATTTATACACAGTTGCCAATGCGGCAGGCAGCCCAAAATCGCCGATCGAATCCATAAAGACCAGTGTCCAGCCCGCAACATAAGAAGGGAGTGCCAGTGGCAATTCGACGGTTCTCCATACGGTGAAAGGCCTCGCGCCGTTCAGCCTGGCTGCATAACCGAACTGCCTTATATTCCACTCCGAAGCTGCCATAATAGCCAAGTAAGCTAACGGGAATTTGCTTAGGGACATGACAAACACAAGTCCGGCAGGTTGAAAAATAAATGAAGTGACCCACGTCAGCCCCAGCCACTGATGAACCAGTCCATCCGCACTGGCAAACAATACCCAGCCCTGTGCAATCATGAACGATGGCGCGATCAGCAGAACCCACGCCGTCATATCCAGCAATCTTGCTGTTGCAAAGTTCCATCTTGCCCGGATGGTTGCAAGTACGCCTCCAATGATCGTACCGAACGTAGCCGTCCCCAGCGCTAATGTGACTGAATTCAGGAGGGATTGTTTCCACAGAGGTCGGTGAAATATGTCTCCGATCAAACCCAAGCTGCTGGACTGGATCTGCCCGAAAAAGAGTCCAGGGAAAATCACGTTGATTAGCACGGCAAGCAGCGGCAGAAAAATAAAAACAAACAGGAGGAGGGTTACCCCGCCTCCATAGCGAGCTTCCGAAGTATTCATGTTATGTGCCTACCTTACGTTTTGATCCGCAAACCAAGTCTTGATCTCAACCTCATGCTCTGAGGCCCACTTCGCAGAAGGCAGCATAAAGGCTCCGTTCGGTTCACGTTCACTTCGCGCTGACACACCTTCAACGAGCGGCGTAAAGAAACTATCCGTGGAATCCTGACTGGTTAACATCTGCTGTGTCTCGGGTTTTAGCATATATTCCACAAATGCCTTGGCCGCTGCCGGGTTCTTGGTATGTTTGCTGATCGCTACAACACGCAAGCTGCCTGGCGCACCCTCGCGCGGCCATATCACCTCAATAGGCTCACCTGCAAGCTTCAGTTCATAAGCATTGTGCTCCTGGAGTGCCGCAACCTCGATTTCTCCGCTTAACAATGCTTTTCCGACCGGACCATTCTTGGGGTAGACATGCAGCCCCTTCTTAAAACGCTGCTCATATTTCTGCTCTGCCGCTTCGACACCCCATTGCTCATAAAAAGCAGATACGAGCGGATAGGCAGGCGCTGCTACGGCCGGATCGGCATGACCCACAGGACCGTCATAGGCAAAAAATTGCTCCCAGGTCGTCGGTGCCTTCTCCGGCGTTACCAGCGTTGTGTTATAAGCGATGACCCCGGCCGCATGAATGCCTATAGGAAAGTAGGCGAAATCTTCGGGAACATAACTCCTTCCGTTTTCGGACAGATTTCCCAGATTCTCAGGCTCCCAGTCTGTCAGCAGGAAATCGCGATCTGCCAAATTGCGCACCGAACCGTGCCCATCCATCATCAGGACGTCCCACTGCGGGTTACCCTGCTCGGCTTCTATTTTGGCCAATGCTTCTCCCCCGCCGTAATGCACGGCTTCGATCTTGAAGCCTGTCTCTTCCATAAACTTCGGAGCAATGAAATCTACAAAATCATTCCCGTATAAGTAGATCGTTTCCCCGGTATCCTCTGCGTTGTCGCTGGTCAAGGATACGTCCGACTGTCCGGCGGTACTTCCGCTTCCGCTGGTAATGGGTCCTGTCGTTTCCTTAGATCGAACCGTTTGCTGTCCATCCGATTGCGCGCAAGCCGACAACAACAACATCAGCGCAGTTAATGCAATGAATATCCCATGTTTAAAGCCTCTTTTTTTGTTCATGTCACCCTCCTGTTTCTGATTTCCTTCTTGGTTCCATTTCAGCATAACGCGCCAAATTCAATTAAAAATTATCGCTGCGTTAACAAAGAGTTAAATAATATCTATCAAATGTTAGATAAGATTAAGATTATCAATGATGAAATGGAAAGAGAGGATAGCAACATGAACTTACAGCAATTAAAAGTATTTGTGCTTACCGTGGAGCTGAGGAAGTTGTACCTTGTGGCTCAGAAGCTGGGCATTACCCAGCCAACCGTCACCTTCCATTTAAATAAGCTGCAGGAAGAGCTTGGCCTTGCCCTGTTTCACACCAAGTCCTACCATGTCATCAAGCTTACGGAAGCCGGTCAAGCCTTTTATCATTACGCATCGCAGATCCATTCCCTGTCTGAGGAAGCTTCATCAACTATGGATGTCTTCCGCGGAACCGCTGCAGGAGTACTCGCCATTGGCAGCACCCATACTCCCGCTACCTACCTGTTACCGCCGTTTCTGCAACAGTTGAAACTTAATTATCCGGGATTGTCCATCCAGTTGGATGTCCGACCGGCTGCCTATATTATCGAGAAAGTCAAAAAATACGAGCTCGATGTAGGCATCATATCGAACACGCAAGTAGATGAGCCTGAATTCATCGTACAGCCGCTGATCCATGATGATCTGGTGCTTATATTCGCCCCGGATCATCCCTTTGCCAGCATAAGAGATTTAATTCCGAGCGATCTGGTCGAACATCCCTTTGTTTCGCATGAACCAGGCTCCATCAGCAGACAGCTTATTGACCGCTGGGCTGACAAACATCATATCCACCTTCTAATATCATTGGAAATCTCGGGAACCGAAGCACTGAAAGCAGCCGTTCGCCACCGTAATAAGCTGATCAGTCCGGCGCTGCGGATGTTCTGGAGAAACCTTTTGGACAATTTTGCATCACAACAGCCGGAAGAGAGTCATGACACGATTCAAGATTAATCCCGCTATATTTCGTATTCCTCGAAAAACGGTTAGAATAGTAAGGTACGGCATCCATCGAATGCCAATGAGAATTTTGAAGGAGGATCCCTATAACATGAGTATTGATTATAAAGCGTATTTCGCTGAACACCGCGAAACCCATCTGAATGAGTTGAAGGAATGGTTGTCCATTCCGAGCATTTCGGCCCTGTCCGAGCACAAAGGCGATGTGGCAAAGGCTGCCGAGTGGCTCGCAGGCAAGCTGACCGAAGCAGGCCTTGAGCATGTGGAAGTTCATCAAACGGCAGGACATCCTATTATTACGGCAGACTATCTGCATGCCGAAGGCAAACCAACCGTGCTCGTATACGGTCACTATGACGTACAGCCTGTAGACCCGCTTCATCTGTGGGAAACGCCGCCCTTCGAGCCGGCTATCCGTAACGGAAAATTGTATGCACGCGGAGCAACGGACGATAAAGGCCAGCTCTTCCTGCATGTCAAAGCCGTTGAAGCCATTTTGAAGCAAGAGAAAGAGCTTCCGGTCAACATCAAATTCTGCATTGAAGGCGAAGAAGAGGTGTCCAGCCCGAACCTCCCGCTCTATCTTGACAACAACAAGGACAAGCTGGCCGCAGACGCCATCGTGATCTCGGATACATCCCTGCTCGCACCTGGCAAACCGGCCATTTCCACAGGCCTTCGCGGATTGTGCTCCCTAGAGTTGTCTCTGGAAACAGCCAATACCGACCTTCATTCCGGTACATATGGCGGCGGCGTACCTAACGCCTTGCATGCCCTCGTCTCCCTGCTCTCTTCGCTTCATGACGAGCAAGGCCGTGTCGCCGTAAAAGGCTTCTATGACGGCGTGCTCGAGCTGTCGCCTGAAATGCGCGAGGAATTTGCCAAGCAGGAATTTGACGAGGATAAGCTGAAGCAGGATCTCGGCCTCGATTCCCTGTACGGTGAGGAAGGATTCTCCTTCGTTGAACGCGTGGGAGCGCGTCCGACCCTTGAGCTGAACGGCGTATATGGAGGGTTCCAAGGAGAAGGCAGCAAGACGGTTATTCCGAAGGAAGCCCATGCCAAAATTACGTGCCGCTTGGTGGCGGACCAGGATCCGCAAGCGGTCCTCGACGCGATTGAAGCCCACTTGCATGCCCACACTCCAGTCGGTTCGAAGATTACGTTTAAACCGAAGGAAAAGGCATTCGCCTTCAACATCGATCCGTCCCATCCAATGCTGCAAAAAGCCGCGGACGCCTTCGAACATGTCTACGGCACGCGTGCCCTCTTTACAAAGGATGGCGGATCCATCCCGATCGTCGAGAAGCTGTCCAGCACGCTTGATGCTCCTGCCGTCATGATGGGCTTTGGCTTGCCGGACGAGAATCTGCACGCTCCGAACGAGCATTTGAATTTGGAGAATTTCGATAAAGGTTTGCTGACGATCGTTGAGTATTTGAAGCTCGTGTAAACTTTTACCGCCAACGGCCAAAGCGTAGACGCCAACATCACCTGGACACCGCGACCTTCACGCGGGAAGGAAAGCCCAAAGAGTAATCGTAAAGATCCTAAAAAAGAACGCGTATGGCGGGATAACCGAATCCCTGCCAATACGCGTTCTTTATTTTTAAGAAAAGTCCCTTATGCCATCCACATACCGACCATCGGACTGCGGCTTCGGTTTACCGAAGAAAATTGGCCATGGGGTGTGTCCTACAAAAACTTGTTACTGGCTCTATCCCCAAACAGGTAATTTCATCAGCAACAAGCCGCTGCTATCACCAACAAGCCACACTATTACAATAAGCCGCATCTAACGGACCACAGATCCGCTATTTGCACGATTCAGACGATTTTCTTATCCTAACGGACACCAAGTCCGTTATTCAACCCTTTCGCCGCGAAAAAACGGAGTTTTTATGCAAATAACGTACCTCATGTCCGCTAGAATCCCAGTTTAGCTCTTATCGGATCAAATAACGGATCCTGTGTCCGTTAGAATCCGAAAGTATCCACTTATCGAACCAGCAGTTATCACCGTCCTATGTCCGGTAAGCCCGAAAGTATACATTTAACACACTTGCCATCGGGCTCGGTTAACACCGTGACTATAGCATCGACCGTTCTTCAAACAAACTATGTTTTTGCGCGTAGCAGCGCATATGCATAAATAGCGAGGGGGATGTTAATAAAAGTGCATATCGGGTATTAAAAAGAGAACATATGTACATCGCATGAGGAGGGAACAAATGAGAGCAGTCACATTTCAAGGCGCAAAAGACATTCAGGTCAAAGACGTGCAGGATCCATCCCTTCAGACACAGGATGATATTATCGTCCGCATCACCTCTACAGCCATTTGCGGTTCCGATCTTCATATATACCTCGGGACTATGCCCACGTCTAAAGATTTCGTGATCGGCCATGAGCCCATGGGGATCGTAGAAGAGATCGGTGCTAACGTAACCCGCGTAAAAAAAGGCGACCGCGTCGTTCTTCCGTTCAATGTTTCTTGCGGCCACTGCTACTATTGCAATCATGATATGGAAAGTCAATGCGACAATTCCAATGGCATCCCGGATGTCCATACCGGTGGATACCTGGGTTACACCGAACGCTATGGTAACTATCCTGGAGGGCAGGCTGAATATCTGCGCGTGCCGTACGGGAACTTTATGCCGTTTGTCATCCCGGAGTCATGCGAATTGGAGGATGAGGCCCTTCTCTTCTTGTCCGATGTTCTGCCTACTGCCTATTGGAGCGTGGAAAATGCCAGCGTTAAGCCAGGTGATACTGTGACGGTGCTCGGCTGTGGACCGGTCGGTCTGATGACCCAAAAATTCGCCTGGATGAAGGGGGCTAAACGGGTAATCGCCGTGGACCGCCTTCCCTACCGGCTGCAAAAAGCAAAGCGGATGAACAATGTTGAGATCTACAATTTTGAAGACTATGATGATATGGGCGCGTACATCCGCGAGATCACTAAGGGCGGCACGGATATTGTGATCGACTGCGTTGGCATGGACGGGAAGAAGTCAACCATGGAAGCCATTGGTCAAAAGCTGAAGCTCCAAGGCGGAACGTTAAGCGCAATGGATATTGCCTTCGATGCCGTTCGCAAATTCGGCACCGTTCAGCTGACCGGCGTGTACGGTTCATTGTACAACATGTTCCCGCTGGGCCATATTTTTGAACGAAACATTACCCTTACCATGGGACAAGCCCCTGTCATCCATTATATGCCGGAGCTGTTCAGGAAGATCACCGCCGGGGAATTCGATCCAACCGAAATTGTATCCCACCGGCTTCCACTGGAACATGCAAGCGATGCCTATCGGATATTTAGCGATCATGAAGAAGACTGCACCAAGGTAGTTCTGAAGCCGTAGCATCAATTCAAAGCTACAAGAATAAACCAAACATTCCCTGTCACAACCTTTGGATTGGATAGGAAGTGCTTGGTTTTTTGTGTCCCGTTTCATGGAAATTAGTGATTTTGTGTCCCGGTTCATGAAACTTAGTGAGTGAGGTTAAAATCTTCCCGGATGAGTGTTGGACGCTTCGACATGACCTCAAGTCTCAAGGGATGCGTGTCGTCAACGGCTAACATATTCGCCGGGTAGGCTGTCTATTCATTCGCTTTTCTGGGATTCACCCGGATGATCGTTCCGCACGGATCGGATATCCAGTAGCCTCGCGAGTTCTCGTAAACCTCCACCTCATCCCTGCGATCCACCTGATGTTCTCTCAAATATGAAGCGGCGGTCTCGGGATGATCCGTAGTGACCTCTAACCAGACATCCTGCTGAGCATAGTGAGTCATGCAATCCAGCCATAAATTGTTCGGGCCGTGCTGAAAGAGGTGTGAACCATCCTTGAAGCCCAAATAAGGCAGCCGCAAAACCTCTTTGTAAAAATGCACGGTTTCCTCATACTTGTACTTCGGAATTTTAAGGGCAATATTGTTTCCGCCGACAAACTGAATATCCGCTGATGACATGAGTACAAACCTCCTTTTGGGATTTGATGTCATTGTATCATGCAGCATCACCGAAAAATTCTTCTGGATTGCTATCCTAGCAGCGTTGGTTTAAGACGACCTCGGCATTGGTTTATACCAGTTGGGCATATGCGTCTGGAACCCCTCATACCAGTTCAGCACCTCTTGAGCCTGATTCACCATAACCTCCACTTCCTGCTCTCCAAATGGAATCGCCCAATGAATTGAGGAAATCTGATTGCTCGCGATATAAAGTGCCATTAATCTGAAAAATGAATCCGGTACCTCACATCCTTGAAAATATCCGTGAATACGACCGGAAGCGAACCACGGGCTAATCGCAGCATCCCACGTAATCCGATTAAACTCCTCCCAAGGGTCACCATAATCCGCCCGGTTGAAATCGATGATGCCCAGCTCACCTTCAGGAGTAACCACCATATTGCCGACATGATAATCCCCATGCTGAAAAGCACGGGGCCGCTCATCAAGTAAATACCGATGCTCCTCCATAAAACGAATGATGTTCTCAGCACCTGCGAGCTGGATGCCACAGTTCTTATAATTTTTGATGTACCTATCCATTTTGGAATTATAATAATCCGCCCACGTATCAAAGCTGCTTTCAGCCGGAATGCGATGCATTTCGCTCAAATATTGGCCTGCCCGAACGCCAAGCCGGTACTGCTCCTGAGAATCCAGCAATGGAATCGCATCCCTTGCATCTTCTCCCGGAACCCATGTAAACAGGGAAAATACTTGCCTGCCATCATGGCATACGCCAAAATCAATCGGGCGAGACGTACGCATTTCGATAGAATCAAGCTTTTTTACCGCTTCAAACTCCCACCGCTTTCGCTCATATTGAGAGATGTCGGATAATCGGAGAAGCCACTCCTGGCCTTCCGTATCCTGAACATAAAATTTACGATCTGCCGACCAGCCCTTGTCAACCGTTTGAACGGTCATCCATTTATCTGCCCCCGGGATTTCGCGAATCGCGTCCTGCATGCTGCACACCCCCTATATTCGATAACCTGCACGATCTTTAAATCTCATACATTATAAAGGAAGAGGGTTCATTAGACCATGCAGATAATTTCCGGCTAAGCACTGGAATAAATAAATTCGTTGCGCCTCATAATCACTGACCGTAATTGTCAGGAATGATGTAATAAACTCGACTTACAGCATCCATCCTAATATAAAGCGAGGGTTTACACATGAACATGAGCATAGAGGATTTTACGACAGAATGGTTAAAAGAGGCACGGATTACGGAACAAGTCATGGACGCATTAACCGACGATTCGCTCAAAACCGCCATGACGGATCAGCATCGCACGCTCGGTCAGCTGGCATGGCATTTGGTGATGTCGATTCAGTACATGACCATGCTCGGTTTGCAATTTGAGGCACCATCTCGCGAGCAGGAAATCCCGGGTTCCGCCGCCGAGATTCAGCACAGTTACCGCCGGATCCGGCATGCCTTTCTGGATGCGGTGCAGTCGCAGTGGAGCGAGGAGGATCTTCGCGCTACCCGTGATTTCGACGGAGAGCCTTGGGCAAATGCGGCATTCCTGCATTTTACCCTGGTTCATCAAGCCCATCACCGCGGACAGATGACGGTGCTGATGAGACAAGCCGGACTGCGGATTCCCGAGCTCTACGGTCCGACTTACGATTCCTGGATCGACAAGGGAATGGACCCACTCGTGTAGAAAAGATACAATCTACTTAAAAGCAAACATTCGGGATCATCCCATCTGGAAGGAGCGAATCTAGATGTCCAAAGCGGATAATATGCTGTCGATCCTATGGATGCTCCGCTCGGGCAAGAAGATGACCGCGCAGCAAATCGCCGATGAGCTGGAAATCCATGTTCGAACGGTGTACCGCTGCATCGATTCGTTATGCGCCAGCGGCGCGCCCATCATCGCCGATTCCGGGCCGAACGGCGGCTTTCGGATCCTCGGACAGTTTGCCGAATCCCCGCTGATGTTTGATGCAGAAGAGCAGAAGGCATTGGTGCATGCCTCGATCTTTGCCAAAGAAAGCGGCTATCCGTTCACGGACGCACTGCAGCGGGCGATCGACAAGCTGAAGCTTTATACAAACGAGGAGCAGCTTCATCAGATCGAACGGCACAGCAGCGGCATCTCGGTTTTGCAGCCTCCTACTCATAAGGGACTGCGACCGCTGCTTCAGACACTTGAACGTGCCGCGGCGCAAGGACAAACCCTGAAGATGATGTATTCGAAGGGCAGGGAAGGCGCCAGCGTTACCCGAGACTTCGATCCCTACGGCATCATCCACTGGAAGGGTCAATGGTATGCTGCGGGCTTCTGCCATCTGCGTCAAGAGATTCGCAATTTTCGCGTGGATCGGATCATCGAGCTGGAGCTGACAGAGCATGGATTTGAACGGCCCGCTGATTTTTCGGCCAAGGATGTACTGCTTGGCAGTCTGCTGCCCGATCAAGGCAGCCATGAACCACTGGTCCAAGTCGTCATCCAAGGTCACGAGCATGTTCTGAATGAATTAAGTCAGCATTGGTTATTTGGACATACGCTTGTGAAACGCTGTGATGGAGAAGCTCATTTCCGAATGGATACGTCTTCACTGACGTCCTATGTTCCCTATTTTCTTCTCCCATATGGCAAATCTTTAACCATTCTGGAGCCCGCTTCTCTTGTTCTGAAACTGTCAGAAATCACGACAAGCATGGCGCTCCATTACGAACGCATGTTAAGCGACATGACCAAAAAGGAAGGGTGAACCCGATGGAGAAATTCGCGATGTACGGAAAGCTGATTGCCCATCCCGGCAAACGGGATGAACTTGCAGAGATCCTGCTCGAAGCAGCAGCGATGCTTAGCGATAACAAAGATTGTGAACTCTATATCGTCAACGTTTCGGACAGCGATCCGAATGCCGTCTGGGTCACGGAATTGTGGAGCAGCCAAGACGCGCATGCCGCTTCATTGCAGGGAGCCGATACGTCCGAGCTGCTCCAGCGCGGACGGCCGCTGATCGCCGGCGCGGAGCCGCTCAAGCTTAAACCGCTTGGAGGAAAAGGTTTTTAGATATACCTGATCAGAAGAATAGAGGCTGTCCCCGAATCGAAATTCAGGGACAGCCTCTTTTTTTGCTATATATTGTTCCGGTATTCCGAGGGGCTGTAACCAACCTCTTTACGAAACGTCTTCGAGAAATAGTTCGCCGATTCAAAGCCGGTTGCGTCCGCAATTTCTTTGATGCTCAGAGGGGTCGTTCTCAGCATGAGTTTGGCCTGCTCCATTCGTTTGAGGCTTAAATATTTCTGCGGCGTGATCCCAAAATGGCGTTTAAAGTACTTAATAAAATAATTCGGATGCAAATGCAGCGTCCCCGCCATCTGCTCCAGCGTAATCTCCTCATGCAGGTGATTCTTAATGTACTGCTGCACTTTGTGGAGCCTGCCCATATCTTCCATTTTGTCCGTATGAATCTGCGGGTGCTGGTGCTCGAACACTCGGGACAGGATGTCCAGCATCACCGACTTTTCCTTTAACCGCGCGGCGATGGTACCGGTACGATGCGCATCCACCAGCTGCTGGAATAATGACGGAATCTCCGCGTTCTCCGATAAATCATAGCAATAGGGAACGTTCAGCCAGGAAAATACATCGGAATCACCTACGGTCGCCGAGAAGTGCGACCAATATTTAAGATAGGGGCGGCCGCTGATGACAGAGTAGGATTGCCTGGTCCGTGCCGGCATCAGAACCAATTGACCCGGAACGGGATACAGCTCCTCATCGCCGATTTTCACCCATCCTTCCCCATCCAGGATAAAATAGAGCTTGTTGTAAGACACGGTGTAGTCGAATTCCTTCCACTCCGGCCAGCACTGCGTTCTTTCAGCCTCCCAGATCTGAACCTGCATATTCAGGAGCATCTGCTGAATGGCTTCATGTTCATTTCGTTCATTCTTCATCTTCGATTATCCTCTAAAGTTATTATAATACCCGTCAGAGTTAAGTAATTATCTATTCATACTAACACATTCTTGTTAAAATCAAACTCGACAATTCCAAGAATCGGAGGTTTGAATCCATGACAACAACTACTCCAACCAATCAAGTCATCCAGGAACGAAACCAGCGTGTGCAATGGTTCCAGAACGACCGTTTCGGCATGTTCATCCACTGGGGGCTCTACTCGATCCCAGCCAGAGGCGAATGGCTCCGAAGCTCGGAACAGATGAGCATCGAAGACTATCAGACCTATTTCGATGAATTTGATCCCGTTGACTATAATCCGCGGGAGTGGGCCAAAGCGGCCAAAAAAGCAGGCATGAAATATGCGGTGCTGACGGCCAAGCACCATGACGGATTCTGCTTGTTCGACAGCAAGCTGACGGAATATAAATCAACGAATACCAAAGCCGGGCGGGACCTCGTGCAGGAGTTTCTGGAAGCTTTCCGTGAAGAAGGCCTTAAAGTCGGCCTCTACTTCTCGCTGATCGACTGGTACCATGAGGACTATCCGGCCTATGGGGACCGCATTCACCCGATGCGCGCCAACGAAGCCTTCAAGCGCGATCCGAAAAACTTCGACCGATACCTGGATTACATGCACGGGCAGGTTCGAGAGCTGCTGACAGGCTACGGTAAGCTCGATATTATGTGGTTTGACTTCTCCTATGGTAACATGCGCGGCGAAGTGTGGCGCGCCACCGAGCTGATGAAGATGATCCGCGAGCTGCAGCCGCACATTCTCATCGACAACCGGCTCGAAGGCAGCGGCGAGAGCGGCGGCAGCATCTATACTACCGATCCTTCCGTTTACAGTGGAGATTTCGCGTCACCTGAACAGATCATTCCGCCGCACGGCGTCGTGGATCAGACAGGTGCCCCGATCCCATGGGAAGCCTGCATTACACTGAATAACAATTGGGGCTATGCAGCCGCCGACCGCAATTACAAATCGGCAACCACGATCATCCGCAAACTGGTGGAATGCGTTAGCAAGAACGGCAACATGCTGCTGAACGTCGGGCCTGACGCGAGGGGCGTCATCCCTAAGGAGAGCCTTGACGTGTTGGAGGAAATCGGTGACTGGATGAGCAAGAACGGCGACAGTATCTATGGCTGTGCGGCCGCCGATTATCCGAAGCCGGATTGGGGTCGGTACACCCAAAAAGGCAATAAGCTGTACGCCCACGTCTTTGAGGAGTCCATCGGACCGATCAATCTCATCGGCATGGCCGACAAGGTGAAGAAGGCCCGTCTGCTCGCGGACGGATACGAATTGTTCCTCAGCCGCCCATGGAGCGCAGCGGAATTCATCGAGGACGCATTTGTGAATTTCGCGCGTCCTGAACACTTCACTTATCCGCTCCCCGACAAACGCAATACCGTCATTGAACTGGAGCTTTATGACGAATCGGATCGTTCGTAACGATAAGATCGCATATACTATGAACTAATCCCTATAAGAGCCTGACTTGATGTTTTGTTACATCGCGTCAGGCTCTTTTTTATCCCCCGACACCCTATCCTCCTGTTATCATCATGCAATTCCAAACGCAAAAAAATCGTATTGCACATTAACTGTTTATTCTATATACTAATTATCAATTAAACTGTTTATTATATATACAATTAATTAAGGGAGATGTGCTGACAATGAGTAACTATGCTGTTGAGATTCGGCAACTTCGCAAAAGCTTTGGGCACCAAACCGTGCTGGACGGGATCGACCTGAGCGTGCCGCAAGGAAACGTATTTGCTCTTCTTGGTCCTAATGGGGCCGGCAAAACAACCTTGATCAACATCCTGTCGACCTTGGTAGCGCCCGATGCCGGCAGCGTGAGGATTAACGGATTTGATCTCCGCCATCACAAGCAGGATGTGCAGCAGTCCATCAGTCTGACCGGCCAATTCGCTGCCGTTGACGAAGTGCTGACCGCGGAAGAGAACCTGCGGATGATATGCAGGCTGTCCGGTCTATCCGCAGCGGAAGCGCGCCTGCGAACTGCAGAACTGCTCGAACAATTCGATCTCGCAGCTGCTGCCGCCAAGCGCGTGAAGACGTATTCGGGCGGGATGAAGAGAAGACTTGATCTTGCCATCAGCCTTGTTGTGCCGCGGCCCGTGCTGTTCCTGGATGAACCAACCACGGGACTGGATACACGCAGCCGTCGTACCCTGTGGGATATCATTCTGCAGTTGAAGAGCCAAGGTATCACCATACTGCTGACCACGCAGTATTTGGAGGAAGCGGATCAGCTCGCGGACCGGATCGCGGTCCTGGATGGCGGGCGAGTCGTTGCTGAGGGAAGTCCGGCCGAGCTGAAGACCCGTGTCGGAGGAGAAGTTCTGGAGCTCCGCGACGAACACGACGAGGTGATTCACAGGATTCCGACAAGCGGCAGCATCGGGGACGTCGCTCAGACGCTCCATGAGTTCACTCACCTGCTACCGAACGAGACGCGCGTAAGTCTTCACAGGCCAAATATGGATGATGTATTCCTGTCGCTAACCGACAAAAAATTGGAGGAAATCGTATGATGAGAGGAACAGCTTCGAACACAAAAACAACGTCCTTTGCGGTCACCCAGAGCGTTTTTATCGGTCGCAGCTTACGTCACAGCATCCGGAACGCGGAGGCGATGATTACGGCAATGATGCTGCCGATCATGTTGATGCTGCTGTTCACCTATGTATTTGGCGGTGCCATTGATCCCAGCGGACAGTATGTAGACTACGTGGTGCCGGGAATCATTCTGTTATGCGCAGGTTTCGGATCGTCCAGCACGGCCGTCGATGTCTCCCAAGATATGACCAATGGCATCATTGACCGCTTCCGGACCATGCCCATTCAAAGCATGAGTGTCATTACAGGACATGTGGTAGCCAGCCTTGCTCGAAACATGCTGGCGACTGGCGTCGTTATCGCTGTGGCTCTGCTCGTTGGATTCAGGCCTTCAGCCGGACTTCTGGATTGGATTCTCGCCATCGGCTTGATCGCGCTCTTCATCTTTGCCTTCACTTGGCTTTATGCCGCCATCGGCCTCGTTGCAGGCAATCCGGCAGCGGCCAGCAGCTATGGATTTGCACTGCTCTTCCTCCCCTACCTCTCCAGCGCCTTCGTTCCTACCGAGACGATGCCGACATGGCTGCAAGGGGTCGCAAGCAACCAACCGATCACGCCCGTCATTGAGTCCATTCGCGGGTTGCTGATGGGAGGTTCCATCCAGGATCACATCGGCTGGGCAATTGGATGGTGTCTGTTCATCCTTGTCGGGTCCATGGTATGGAGCATGTGGACGTTTAAGAGAAAAGCCGGTCGACGCTAACTATGCATAGGGTCGACAGCTATCCAAGGATGCACCGGACCACGCACCGTGCGCATAATGGAGCAGTGCGCACGATGTAGCAATGCTTTTTTAAGAGCCAATCTGGACATGGCATCTGCCTACCAGCGGATGTCATGTCCGTCCCGGAACGATATCAACCAAACCCAACGCTTGATAAAACATCCGCTTTGGGCCTAATCAACCAGCAAAAAAAACCGATCCTCATGCGAGGATCGGTTTTTTTACCCAGCTGCGGCGCGCTTTTACTGCACTCTCTTACGGCAAGCCCTTACTCCACTTTCTTACTGTACACTCTTACTGCACTCTCTTACCGCACGCTCTTACTCCACACTCTTACTGCACTCTCTTACCGCACGCTCTTACTCCACACTCTTACTGCACTTTCTTACTGTACACTCTTACTGCACTCTCTTATCCACCACGACCTGTAACTGTAACTTTGGCCGATATCATTACTTGTCCGACTTTCCCGGCTGTGTCTTGGTCTGGAGATAATGATCAATGCCGTCCAGAATGCGTTCTAACCCGAAATCAATGTCATTGCCAATCGGGTTCACTTCCTCGTTGTCTTCCGTATAGACCCCCGACATCACAACCGGATACAGGAACGGAAACCGATCCGGCTTCATAAGCTGTTTCAGCGCTGCCGTATAATCGATTCCACTGAACTGTTCCGGGGTGGAGCCTGCCTGTATGGCGCGGTCCATATCCCGCTGCATCATGCCGCTTGATCTAGCGTAATTGCTTAACAAGAGAATCAAAGACATCCGCTCATAATCATTCAGCGGGAGATCCGTCATGAACCGCAGACCCCAATCGATAAATCGCAGATTGTTCGGCGTAATGGGAATACCCGTAATCGGAATGTCTCCAAACCAGGGGTGATCCCGGAATACCTGCATCGTCGATTTGACGTAGGCCCGCATATTCTCGCGCCAGTCGGCAGAATCTTCCGGAGGAATGGGAATATCGCACGCGGCGTTCTGCATTAGCAGCAAAAGGTCGTCCTTGCTGGAAATGTACCGGTACAGCGACATGGCGGTAAAACCCAAGGAGGACGCGATTCGATTCATGGAGACAGCGGAAAGCCCTTCTTTATCGGCGATATCGATAGCCGTCTCCACAATCTGCGACAGGCTCATCTCCCGTTTCGGTCCCCGCTGAGGCGGCTTTACCAATCCCCAGCTAAGAGCCGCCCCTCTGGGCAGCTTGGATCCAATATCCGAATCCATACTCTGATCGTTTGACATAAACAGTGTATCCTTTCTGCATCCTAGCTTCTGATGTCATCGATAATTGTTTATATTATAAACAGTATATCATATATGCTCATCCTTATGTACTGGGTAGCATATAAGCATCAGTGCGAAGATACCGACTTGACCCACGTATACTCAATCATGTGACAGATGCATCAAAATGTTGACCAGCTTCCCGAACGGATCGCGGACAAAAAAGCGTCTTACTCCCCAAGGCTCATCAACCGGTCCATATTCAATGGAAAAGTCTGCCCGCCTCATCGCATCCAGCACAGCCTCTAGCTCATCCACTTCGATCGACAGATCCGGGACGGGCGTGCCGCTGCCTCCCTCGGAAGCAAAGCTGATCTGTATGCTCATCCTCTCCTGCGAGCCATAAGTGGTGAGCCAGCCATGATCCATTAACATATCCAGACCCAGCACATCTTGATAAAACGTCTTGGCTGCGGCGACATCCTTCGTTGCGACATTTGCGACAATGCGTTTAACTCCCAACTTATACTCCTCCATTCATCATGCTAAAAATATCACTGCATCTACGTTATACACACCCTCATGTAACTACACGACGAGTATAACAAATCCTTCCAATAGAAAAAACTGTTGAGGTTTACTCAACAGCTGATTCGTTAGCTTCCCCTATCCTTTCGTTCCGCCCTGCAGCCCGAAGCCCTTGGACATGAATTGCTGGGAGAGAATGTACATGATGATCGCCGGGATGGCGTACAGCACCGAGAAGGCGGCCAGGCTGCCGTAATCAACCATGCCATACTGCCCGAAGAACTGATAGAGCTTCAGGGAAGCCGGGAATTTCTCAGGCGACTGCAGCAGAATATACGGGACGAAGAAATTGCCCCAACTGCCCGAGAAGGTAAATATCGCCACCGTACAAATACCCGGAACCATCAGCGGTGCCACGACCTTGCGCATTCCCGTAAACACCGAAGCCCCGTCCACCCAGGCGGCTTCCTCCAGATCGCTCGGCACGGAATCCATGAAATTCTTCATCATCCAAATCCCGTATGGCATGGATGACGCTACATAGAACAAGATGACGCCCAAAATATTGTCATACAGCTTCAGCCCCAGGAACAGCTGGTAAACAGGCACCATCACAGCCGTAATCGGGAGCGATGTCATAAACAGAATGGTCAGCATAAAGGGTTTCTTATATTTCATCTGATAACGGGATAGCGGATAAGCTGCAAGCAGCGCCAGAAGAACAACCAATACGGCTTGGCCAAGCGACATCATCAGACCAATCAGGTAAGCGCGCTGGTTCTCGCTGCTGGTAATCACCTCAACATAGTTAGCGCCGGTAACCTTGCTGGGCATCTTCAGCGATTGCATCGCATTCGGATCGACGGAAGCCACGAGCACCCAGAGCAGCGGCAGCACAAAACAAATGCCGATCCCCGTAAGGATCGCGTACGGCAGAATACGATAGATTAATTTACGTTGTTTGGCATTCATATGATTTCACCTCTGGTTACTCTTTCATCGACCTGATATACAGCAGGCTTAAGACAATCCCGATCAACAGCAGCAGCAGCGAAATGGCGGTTCCATAGCCTAATTGATAGTTCACAAATGCCTGATTGTACATGAAGATCGGCAGGGTCGTCGTAGAATTGCCCGGACCGCCCCCGGTCATCGCATAGATGAGTCCGAACACCCCAAGCGTCTGCAGCGTAACCAGCATCATGTTGGTTGTAATGGTGCTTTTAATGTACGGAATAATGATACGCGTGAAGATTTTCCACTTGGAGGCTCCATCCACCACCGCCGCTTCCTCAATTTCGTTAGGCACATCATCCAGCGCAGCTTGAAATACCAGCATCGAGAAGGCCGTACCGTGCCAAATGTTCGCAAGAATGATCGTCAGCATCGGGACGGTAAACAGCCAGGTCACTTCCGAAAATCCAAAAAAAGTGATAATTGCATTGAGCGTGCCCTCATCCCCGAAGAAGCTGTACAAGCAAAGAGCGCATACAATCTCGGGCGTCACCCAGCCCGCAAGCACAATCGTTCCAATCACTCGCCGAAAAGTCTTGTTCCTCTGCTTCATCAGCAGGGCGATCAGAAATCCCAGCACCTGCTGCCCGATCACCGCCGAGCCGATAAGGAAAACCAGCGTGTTCCATATACTGATTCGAACCGTGGGGTCCTGAAACATCCGGGCATAGTTGTCAAGGCCGATAAACTTAAGCTCCCTCGCCGCTTCGCCGGTTAACGCCAGGTTGGTGAAGGAATAGAAGAATGTTAACAGAATCGGATATATAAAAAACACGAGCATAATCGCGATTGAAGGAAGCAAAAAAAAGAGCCAGGTATACGTTTTTCTTCGTTTCGGGTAAACGTCCACGGACAGACTGCTCATGTGTCTTCTCCTTCCATGCAGATGATCTGAAAAACCGCTTGCCCAAGCCTCCGCAATGAATGGAGCGCTTGAGCAAGCCGGTTCTGTGTGTATATCGATTATTTCTCCACGATATGATCCGCTCCGACAATGCGGGTAACGTCCTGCGCATATTTATTCATGGCATCCGCAGGCGACGTTCCCGTTGCCACGGACTCTACCATCGTCTGGATCTGTGTCGACACTTCCGGATACTTCTCCTGCGCCGGTCTGAACTCTGCATTCTGCAGGTATTCGGTCGCGATTTCGTTAAACGGCATTTTCGTATATTCCGGATCCTTGGCAACATCGGCACGTACCGTGATATTCCCTGAGGACATAACAAGCTTCTGCGTATTATCCTTGTTTAGCGCATATTTGATAAATTCCCAAGCCTCGTCTTTGTTCTTGGAATTGCTTGGAATCGACAGCGCCCACCCTCCGGCTAGCGTAATCGACCCAGGGGCCTGCCCTTGGCTGGTCGGCATCGGCGCGAAGCCGAGCACATCTTTGTATTCAGGCCATGGCGCCGCGCCTGATTCCATATAGTTGCCCGTAATCCATGAGCCATCAAGTGAAATCGCCAGCTTGCCCTGCGGCAGGTATTCACGGGAAGCCGTGTTGCCTGCCTGGCCATTCAATACTTTGGAGAGCGGCGGTCCGAGTTTCTCTTTATTGACCGTCTCCACAAAGGTCAGCGCATCGAGAATGCCCTGGCTTTTCGTAATCCATTTGCCGCTGGCATCGTCATACAGTCTTTCGCCTGTTCCGTAGAGCAGCATTTCATAGGTTTGCATGGAGGTTGCTTCGCCTGTAGCTTTGCCCATGTTCATCCAGATCGGCACAACGTCAGGCGCCTTCTCCTTGATCGTTCGCGCAGCGCTTAAGACCTCCTCCCAGTTCTTAGGCTGCCAATCCTCCGGAAGACCTGCTTGTTTGAAAATGTCTTTGTTGTACCAGAGGCCCCTGGAATCCGTATTGTACGGTACGCCGTACACCTTGCCATCGCTAGCGGTAACCCCCTTCTTCATCGCTTCAATGAAGGAACCGTTGCCCCAGTCTTCCCATGCCGCCAATTTATCGTCAAGCGGTTCCAGATAGCCTGCGCTTGCATCAGAGTTCAGGATAAAGGTATCCTCTGTCACAATATCCGGCGCCGTATCTTTGGACTTGAGCGCCAAGGCCACCTTGGCAAAATAATCGCCTTCCGATGCCTGAATCGGTGTCGGCTTTATCTCTACGCTTTTGTCGGGGTAACTTGCCGATAGTTCCTTGAGCCATTTATAGAACGCTCCGTTCTCGCCGATTCCGTCATCCCGAAACGTCACGGTAATGATTTTCTTGGCTGTCTCTCCATCCTTTCCCGGCTCCGGATCGCCGGTATCGGCTGGGGTTCCCTTACCCCCGGTACAACCGAATAACAAAGAAACGCTTAATAAAGCCGTCGTTACTAGCCAAAAACCCCTCTTGCCTGACTTCATACGAATCCCTCCTTTTGGCTGCAGCAATTTGATATATTATCCAAAATTTGTATACGCTTACGAGAGCGTATATATAACTCTATTTTGAAAATAGTGGGGATATTCGGAACTTTTTTTCGTAACAAATAGGCCGCTCAATATGAAAGCGACCTATAGCAGCCATTCCTTCTGCATTTTCTGATCGTATTCTTTATTTTCATAACAGGATATGTAATCAACTAATTACCAGAAATAGAAAATATTAATATATAAATGTGAGTCTATTGATTGATATTAAGTTCCTGCCTATTTAGGTCTTTACTTTTGCTGGAAATCCAATTATATTTGTATGTACAAACAATTAAATGAACATGCTGGACTGGAACCATACCAGTAATAACCTATGCCATTGGAGGTATACCATCCATGAGTGACCGCTTGATTTTTTTGTTGGCTTTATTCTCGGTAACTGGCTCGGGACTCATAGCCGGGCTGTTCTTCGCTTTCTCGTCTTTTATAATGACAGCGCTGGCCCGGATTCCCAATGAACAGGGGATTCATGCCATGCAGTCCATCAATACAACCATTCTCAATCCTTTGTTCGGCACATTGTTTACAGGTACTGCATTAACCAGTATCGTGCTTGCGGTCTTATCCATCATGCGCTGGGGGGAACCCGGCTCGTTGTACTTGCTTGCCGCCAGCCTGCTTTATTTAGCGGGATTCATCGTTACGATGGCGTTCAACGTCCCGCTAAACGACGCACTGGCCGCGGTTGACCCAGGTAGCGGTGCCGGAGGCGAGGTATGGATTAACTACCTGAGACGCTGGGTGCCATGGAATCATGTACGAACCATCACTTCTTTAGGGGCGATGATCCTGTTTGTTTTTGCCTTACGGCATCTCCCTTAAGACGGGATCACGGGAATGGGGCGGCTATAATCCATAATCCTTGAATGCCCCCCATCGTTCCACATGTTATTAAATGCCGATTCAAAACTTGCGCCTGTCGCTTCATCCTAAATGATCACGGTAATATCATCGTTCTCTTCCACGGCCGATTGGAAGTAATTGAATGAACCCACTTCCACCTTCGTTCCGTCAAGCAAAATTCATGCATCTGTGGTTATAACGCCCACCGCTTGTTTGATAAAATTGTACAATTCTCCGTCCATCCCATAGGATAATGCATCATCCGGATACTCTGCATAGTACTGCTCTGCTGAATGAATAAACTCTTCATTTATATGAACCCATGACGACATCTTTTCACTCCAAATCTTCGCCAATATCCTCACCTCGTCCTCATGTGGTGCCATGCCCTTCTCATATAACCTTCGAAATTCGGAAAGAGGTATCATGGCTCAACTTCTTCCCGGCTGCCCCCCGCATCGGATTCAGCAGATAAAAAAGGAGCTCAGAATGCATCAGTACATTTTGGCGGATAAATCCAACGGTCTCATGGAGATACCCGGCAAGATTTTCAAAGACATAGAGATTGTCGGGAGCATCCCGATTCAACATTTCTGTGGCTGTTCAAAAGAAGTGTTATACCCCATACTTCATTCACTAGAAAAGAAAGATTTGAAGTACGCTGTTATGAAAGCAGAACCGATTGAACTTGTCTGCCATATTTGCGGCAGCAAATACGATTTCGAGCCCCATGAAATTGCCGGATTCCTCTAGCTCTCTTCATGGGTACACCAAGATCTAAACAAACTTTCTAACAGAAAACCCATACCAAATCTACCGATTCTTCATTAGATATACTATCAATCTAGTAAAGGCGGTGGAGATATGGGGATTCCCATGATAGATAAGTGGAATCACGCATGCCAACTTGACACTTCAGCCAAGCCGCGTCGTAACATCGGATGGATTTCAAGCAATTGGAGCGGATACAGCGTCACAGGAAAAAAAGGGGCCTTCAAACGGATATCCGCCAAATGGAATGTGCCGTTTGTTCGTCCAAGCCGTGCGGCGACCTATTCCTCTGCATGGATCGGAATCGACGGGTTCCGCAACAGCCATTTGATACAGACCGGAACCGGTCACGAATTCATAGATGGTAAGGCTTATTATTATGCCTGGTGGGAGATTCTCCCCGCCTCGGTTACGATCATTCCGCTGCCAATTCAGCCGGGGGATCGGATGCATGCCAGCATCAGCAAGCGCAGCGGTTCTAACTGGTTAATCTGCCTTCGAAACGTATCACGAAATTGGATCTTTCGAACACTACAACGTTACAATGGTCCACAAACCTCGGCGGAATGGATCGTCGAAGCGCCGCAGGTCAATGGGGCACTTGCAACAATGGCACGGTTATCGCCTGTCGCCTTCTCCTGCTGCTGCGTCAATGGGAAAAGTCCAAAACTCACAGCCGATGACGGAGGCATTATGCTTCAGAATTTAAGCGTTACTTCCATACCTTCCAATCCGAACAGGGCAGGAGACCGGTTCGTTGTCAAAAGTGTTCCTCAATAGAGACATGACCTTCAGGCAGCGTCAAGGATGATCCTCATGATGATACGAAGCAGCTGTAAACCCCATAACCAACAACAGCCGCTGCATACCGGAAAAGTCCGGCAGGCAGCGGCTGTTTCTTTATCATGATTCGTAAACCTGTTTTCCCTTGAACAGCACAGCCCGGCGCCGTGACCGTCTGGCAACGGCTTCTGCGGAGCAGCTGGCTTCTACAATCACCGCGTCTGCCGCATCCCCGACGTTAGGCCAGGCATAGCGGCCGTCCTGGTCTAACGGCGTCACGTCTCCGGTAATAAACCCGAGAGCCTGTCCGAGGGAACGCTCATCGGACATATGGAAACGTTCGGCCAGCAAGCCCGCTTTGTCCAGATTATCCCCTTTGCCGAACGGGGACCAATGGTCCATTATGCTGTCTTGCCCAAGCGAGATGTCTACACCACGGCGGTGCAGCTGCGGAATCGGAATGGTTCGGCCAAGCGGTACGGAGGAGGTGACCGAGATGCCCAAATCCGCCAACCGAATCGCCACCTCATCTACTTCGCTTGGTGAGACATCCGCGAAAGCCAGCGCATGGCTGAGCGTGACTCTCCCATTCCAACCCGCCTCTTCCGTAAGGTCAGCCACGCGCTTAAAGGTGTTCAGCCCAACATGTGACGACTCATGCAGGTGCAGGTCAATGCCGGCGTTGGCTTCAACAGCCAGCTCCATCACGGTGTTCAGTGATTTCTCCATGTTCTCATCCACCGTTGTAGGATCCAAGCCCCCAACCAGCGCTGCACCGTTTCGGAGCGCATCCCTGACCAGGGATACGGACTGGCTGCGAAGCAAGCCGTGCTGAGGAAATGCTACAATCTCAACAAAAGCTTTTTCCCTGTATCCTTCAACCGCCTGCAAGGTGGCCTCTAAATTTCTCAAGCCGACAACAGGATCCACATTGCAATGGGAGCGAATATGCGTAGACCCGTAGCGCAGCAACAGGTCAAGCAGTCCCTCCGCTCTTTCCTTGGCGGTAGGAAGAAGCTCCGGAAGCAGCCTCTCTTCCTCCTCGATTCGGCTGAAGATCCCATGAGCCGGACGTCTCGGTGCCCTCCATGGGCCTCCATAATAGGTTTTGTCCAGGTGGATATGCATATCCCTAAATGATGGGAGCATCAGATCCCCGTTCATGTCCCGTGTCGGCAATAACGTATCAGGCAAAGCATCCGCAGGGCGGATCTCGGAGAAAGCCTCATTCTCTATTTTCACATGAAAAAGTCCCGTTTCGGTTCCGATCACGACGTCATCCTCGTAGCGATAACCCGTCTCCAGACGGACATGCAGCAGCCAATATGCATTACTCTGTTCGATCATAGTGTTCATCCCCTTCTCGTTTATACCTGCCTTCTATTTGCCTCGCTCTTCGTTTACAGCGTCCAATAAGATGCGCTCGATCTCTTGGTATCCCCGCTCCCTGGCATGCTGCAGGGGAGTTACGCCATTTCCGTCGGGAAGCCCAGCGTCCGCCCCATGCTCCAGCAGCAGCTTCACGATGCGCTGATAATGCTCACTGCCGTCACCGAGAATGACAGCCTCGAGCAGCGCGGTCCAGTTCAAGTTATTAATATGGTTCACATCGATGTCGGTCCGGGTCAGCAGCTCTTGAACAATCTCTACATGTCCGCGGTCGGAGGCCGGTATGAGAGCCGTCCCGCCAAAACGGTTGGTCAACGTCACATCCGCATCGGCTTCGATCGCCAACCGCAAAATTTCCATCATTCCTTCTGCACCGGCATACAAAAATACATTATTTAGTTGCTTATCTCGAATATTGATATCAGCGCCAGCCTGGATCAAAGCCTCTACCGTTCCGACATGATTGTGGTAGGTTGCAGCCATTACCGCTGTTCTTCCCTGCTCATCCGTCGCATTGATGTTTGCGCCGGATTGAAGAAGCTGGCGTACTTGCTCCGTATTGCCTTGCTCGGCATATTCAATGAGTTCATGATTCATATTCTGCACCTCTTCTTTCTTCAGATTAGGTTGACAGGCCGACAGGAAAAGGATCAATAGAATCGCTGATAAACGCAGCACTCGATGCTCCCTCCTCTTTCTATCGTGTATATTGGTATGCTAACATGAGACAGAACCATATGAAAAATACTTAAAAAATTGAATTCACTAAGGTTTTTCATATACAAGGGAGGATTGTTTCAACCTATGGACATCAGACAGCTCCGGTATTTTATTGCCATCGTGGAGGAAGGTACGATCTCGCTTGCCGCCAACCGGCTTCATATTTCCCAGCCGCCTCTCAGTCAGCAGCTGAAAGCGATGGAGGAAGAGCTCGGGTCCGTCTTGGTATATCGTAGAGGCAAGCGGCTCGAAATCACCGAATCAGGTAAAACGCTGTATAAATATGCGCTCCAGATGACCCAGCTCATGGAAGAGGCCAAAGCCGAGGTTAAAGAGGTCGGGAACGGTGATAAGGGAGCACTGAGTCTTGGCATCAATACATTATCTTCGGTAGAACTGCCGTCATGGCTGCAGGAGTTCAAAGCAAGATATCCCCAAGTTTCATATAAAATTCAGCAGAACGAGTCGTATCAGCTCTGTGAGCTCGTGAGAAACCGGTCGCTCGAATTAGCGATCGTCCGCCTGCCCCTCGAATTGGATGATTTCTCGATCCTTCATCTGCAGACGGAGCCTTTTTATATGCTCACCTCTGAGCCATCCATCGAACAAGAGATAACCCTCCCTCATATTGCGCAGTATCCGCTCATTCTGCCAAGCACGGAAGGGTTGGGCGTGTATTATACGATCCAGATGGCATTCTCGGAACAGAAACTCCAGCCGAACATCGCAGCCGAATGCTCCGACATTTCGCTGCTGCTGCGTTTGGTCGCTTCGGGTTTTGGGGTGGCGATCGTTCCCGAAACGCTGGTCAAGCAGCACTTGCCTGCTTCTGTTCATGCTTACAAAATCAAGGACACCCCGGCTGCGGCTTCCACAGCCTTGATCTGGCTGAGAGATCATCACGTCTCCAGAACGGCTCTGAACTTCATTGACTTGTTGACAAGTGCCCTATAACTACTTACTGCTTCCATAATCGGCCCCTCATAAAAAAGAAGACAGAGCTAATGAAGGCTCCGTCCTCTGGGAAGAATTTATAGCTGTTATCTTGTCCGATACAATGAACCGGCAGCCTCCTGCTCCTGCTTCTGTCCTTGGGAGTGAAGATACAGCTCTTCATAATACCCATGGGAGTCCAGCAGTTCCTGATGCGTGCCTTGCTCCACGATCCGGCCTTTGCTCATGACTAAAATCCGGTCTGCCCCCATGATGGTAGATAGGCGATGGGCAATGACTAGGGTCGTTCGCCCCTCGGCCACGAGTTGCAGCGCGTTCTGGATCAGCTGCTCCGTGTGTGAGTCCAGATTGGCGGTTGCTTCGTCAAGAATGAGAATCTTGGGCTGGAACACGATGATCCGGGCAAAGGAGATCAGCTGCCGCTCGCCGGCGGACAAGCCGCTGCCCCGCTCCGACAACCGGGTATCATAGCCTTCCTTCATCCTCATGATGATCGAATCCGCACCGATAAAGCGGCAAGCCTCGATCACCCGTTCCCTCGAGATGGTCTCATCAAACAACCGTACATTGTCCAGTACCGTGCCGGAGTAGAGATACGGCTCCTGCTGAACAAGGCCTACCATCCGGTGCAGATCAGACTGTGCCAGCTCCCTAATGTCGATTCCATCAATCCGAATGCTTCCTTCGTTCACATCATAGAAACGGCATAGGAGACTGATGAGTGAGCTTTTTCCCGCTCCGGTGGTTCCGACGATCCCGATCATCTCTCCGGGTTTGATATGGAGATCCAGGTCCTGAATGACCGGCGCCCCGCCTTCGTAACCGAACGTGATCCGGTCAAAGTCAACGCGTCCCTCAACTTTTGCTTTCTCAATAGTCACCGGCTTGCGTTGATCGGTAACCTCAGGCTGAATCGCCAGGAGGCCCCATATCCGGTTAATCGCCACCGTTGCCGATTGCAGCGTATTCCACTGCTGGGTGATCGTGTTGATCGGCTGGAAGAATAAACGGATATACGTTATAAAGGCATACAGCACGCCGAACTCCAGCGTTGTCCCTAGGACGGCTTGTCCACCGAGCCACGTCACGAATGCAATCGCCAAGTTGTTCAAAATTTCGTAGGAGCGGTTAAACAGCACGTTCGTCCGGATCTCTCGAATGTTGGCCTTGAAGTAAGAGCCGTTCCGTTCCTCGAACTGCTTCTCCTGCTCCTTCTGCTGATGGAAAACTTGAATCAGATTCATCCCCGAGAGATTCTCCGCCACAAAGGCCACCAGCCGGGATAACCTTGTTCTGGCCATCTGATAGGTGTGGCGCATATAACGCCGAAACGCAATGGCGATCCCCGCAATGATCGGCAGCAGGATCAAGCAGTATAAGGTCAGCGTGACATCCAGCTGGAACATCAAGACCAGAATGAAGATCAAAGTGAATCCGTCGCGGAACAGGCTGAGCAGCACCTGGTTAAAAAACTGATTGATCGCTTCGGTATCACTGGATACGTGCGTAATCAAGCTGCCGCTCGGCACTTTATCGAAATAAGACATCGACAGCTTGGATATATGGGCAAACAGCCGTTTGCGAATGCTCGCAACAATGCTCTGCCCCGCCTTTTGCAGCAAATTATTTTGCAAATAGGTGAACACCATACTGAGCAGCGATAACAAAAAATAGATACCACATATGACCATCAGGCTCCGAAAATCGTTCTTGCCGACCATCAGATTATCATCGATTGCGATTTTCATCAGGTACGGCTGCAGCAGCTCTGCCGATATGGCAACCAAGGTGCAGCCGATAAACCCGGCAAAGATCAGCCGATATTCCTTCATATAACCCGATAAAGCACGAAATGTGGATATATATTTGGGCTTGGACTGAGGGGCATTCAGACCCGCCTTCTGGTCCAGCTGCCAATTGTTAATGGCCTGTGCCATGATGCTTCATCCCCTCTTCCTGAATGTCATGCAGCGTTCGGTACAGTCCGTCCTTCGACAGCAGTTCTTCATGCGTACCCCGCTGAACGATCTCTCCCTGATCCAGGACGATGATCTCATCGGCATGTTTCAATGCACTGATCCGGTGGGCAATAATGATCGTGGTCTTCCCAGCGCGGATATCGCGAATCGTCTCCATAATTTCGGTCTCCGTCACCGCGTCGACGGCGCTTACACTATCATCCAGAATGAGGATAGGTGCATCCTTAATCATACCCCGTGCAAGGCTTGTCCGCTGCCGCTGTCCTCCGGACAGCGTAATGCCTCGCTCCCCAAGGCGGGTTTCGAACTTGTCCGGAAACTCCGCGATGTTGTCATACACCCGTGCTTTTCGTGCCGCTTCCTCAACGACAGCCGGATCCGTGTCCCGTTTATAGAAGGCAATATTCTCGCGGATCGTCGAGCTGAACAGGAAGCCGTCCTGGGGAACATAGGCGATCCCTTCGCGCAGGCTTTTTAATGTAAGCTTCCGAATATCCACGCCCCCGATCAGCACTTTCCCCGGAGGTGGATCGTAGGTACGCAGCAGCAGCTTCATCAGCGTAGTCTTGCCGCTTCCCGTTCGGCCAATGATGCCCAGCGTCGATCCTGACGGAACATCCAATTGAATGCCGCGCAGAACCTGTCTGTTCCCCTCCTCTTGACCATTCACATCATCATAGGAGAAGGATAAATCACGCACTTCGATGCCTGGAATCTCCTGATTCAGCGCCTTGGCGCCAGGCAGTTCCTTAATGTCGGCCTGCTTGCCAAGCAGGTCGTTCAATCGGTCAAGCGAAGCCCTAGCGCGCTGAACGACATTAATGACATTGCCAATCTGCTGCAGCGGATTCATCAGCATGCGGATGTAAAGCGTCAATGCGACAAAGTTTCCGACCGTAATGCGGCCCAGAATCGTCAGATAACCGCCGAATAAGAGGGCGATAATGAGTGAGGCGGCACCCAGAAACGGAATGATCGATTGAAAGAGCGATGACACGCGAACCAGCCGCAGCTGCTTGTCCCGGATGCGGTCCACCGTCGTCCCAAAGCGCCGTTTCATCGTGTCTTCCACCGCGAACTTCTTGGTGACACGGATCCCTCCAAACTGCTCCTCTGCGGATTCTGTCATCAAACCCAGCGCTTCCTGAACCTGCAGCGATCTTCTCCTGATAATCGGCCCGAGCCAAACGACAATTACCGGAATCAGCAGCAAGGGAGCGATGCTCGCAGCCACCAGATACAGCGGTACATTCGTTATAAGCAGCATGACGATCGTGGAGACCAGAAGGATGGAGGAGTTTGCCGTCTGATTGATCCCCATCGAGATCGCTTCCCTTACTGTCGTCACGTCATTCATGAAATAACTTAGCAGCTTGCCAACGCCATTCTTGGAATAAAATCGCTCACTGAGCCCCGTAAAGTGGACAAACAATCGGCGCCGGTTCATAAATTCGAAATACCGTCCCGTGTACATCACCAGAAACTGGCCGATGCCGCCGATGACGGCGAAGCCGACACCGATGCCCAGCAGCGTCCAACTGTACTGCACGATACCGTCGACAGACAATAAACCATCCTTCAGTTCATCCGTGAAATTGCCCAGCACCCTCGGGAAATTCACGTGAATGATGTTAGCAACCAAATGGCAGCAAACCGACAATACATAAAACGGCCACGTCTTCCTGAAAAAATCTCCAAGTATTCGATGAGAGTCCAATGTCCCATATCACTTCCTGTCCCGTTGTTGGATAGATTAGCCCGTTACGTTTTCCTCCTTCCATACGTTTGCTGTGATACTCCCATATTAATAGGTTCTAGAAATAAATCGGTCCTCCTTCCTGAACGGCCATATGATTTATTCAAATTTAGACATACTAGAGTAACAATAATCGATGTAATTTCACTCCAATCATCTAAAGAAAAAAGCCGCAAACATCGGTCGCGACTTTTTCAAAAAGTGTTCCTATGGATGACATGGATGACGCTATCCTGATTTTCGGCTCACGCTCACACGGCCAACCAAGGTGCCGGCTCGCCCGAATAGGTCAGCGATAGCTTATGCATGGCCCGGGTACAAGCAATGTAGAGTAAGCTTCGATCCATCTCGGAACGATAGTTTTCGTCGTCCGCAAAAGGAACGATAACCTGATCGAATTCCAAGCCCTTGGCCATATGGGCGAAGGTGATCGTAATTCCATCCTGAAAGCGGTCGCTGCTAAAATCGAGCAGATTCACGCTGCCCCCAAGCTCTCTGATGGACTCGTACATCTGCCGGGCCTGCGAGGACGTTTTGCATAGGATCCCCATCGTCTGCAGCCCGGAATCTAAAAAGTGACGGCTAAACTCTTGAATGAACGCCAGCTCCTCCTGGGCGTCACGACACCGGATCACCTGCGGTTCTTCTCCATGCCGCTCCACGGGAATCATGGTGCTGCCCGGATGGATTCGCTTCGCAAGTCCCATAATCTCCAGCGTGGAGCGATAGCTCTTTAACAGTTCAATCGTATCGGCATGTGGAAACACGCCCTTGATATCATGCAGTGAAGTGGATGTATATACGTTGACCGACTGATTGCTGTCCCCAAGAATCGTTTTTTTGCACGAAAACCATCTGGAGAGCACGGCATATTGAATGGGTGTATAATCCTGCATTTCATCGACCAGCAGATGCTTCACCATATCGTATGACGTGCTTCCCTCCAAATACATTTTGAGATACAGCAGCGGAAAAACGTCTGCATACTCGATCATTTTCCTTCCTTTCATGACGAACATGTCCGGTATGTTCCTATACGAGAAGAATTCCTTGTACATACTGAGTGCATTTTGAAATTTGAACATTTTCTTGATCGCGGTTTTGACCTTTTTGGATTCTGCCGCAGTCAGTCTCTCTCCATCCTCTGTACGAACCCGGCCTGACAGGATGGAGGCCGTCTTCTCCAAGCGCTGCCTGAGCGGCATGGTCATGATGCCAAGGTAAATGTCCCTGATCTCCGAAGCCAAAATACATACGCCCTTCAGCTGAATATCCGCAGGCAGGAGGAACTGCTCATCTGCATATTTCATATAAGCCTCCAGTTCGTATACGAAGTGCATGCTGGCCTTATACCGGATCCGTTCAATGACCTGCTCGTCATGGGTGCTCACGATTTCGTTCACCTGTTCGGAGAAGGTCTGAAACTGACATAATCCACCCAGCTCTTTGGCAGCAAGCTCCTCCATCGTAACCTCCATGATTTTCTCTTCGCCAAGCTCTGGCAGAACGTTGGATATATAATCGGAGAACACTTTATGGGGGGATATAATGAGCACGTTGCTGGAAGTCAAGGTCTCCTTATGGCGGTACAATAGAAACGCTACCCTATGCAGAGCCACTGAGGTTTTGCCTGAGCCTGCCGCCCCCTGTATGATCAGCTCATTTGCGGTTTCGTTTCGTATGATGGCATTTTGCTCCTGCTGGATGGTAGCCACAATATTCTTCATCTTCTCGTCCGACGTGCTGCTGAGCTCCTTCTGCAGAACGTCGTCATTGATGTTCATGGAGCTCTCAATCATATATTCCATATGACCGTCTTTGATTTTGTACTGCCTTTTGACGGTAATTTCGCCTTGCATCCTGCCCATGGGCGCTTCATACGACGCAGGACCGACATTGTAATCATAGAACAAGCTTGCCACCGGCGAGCGCCAATCATAGATGAAATGCTCCTGACTTCCTCCGTCCGTGAAAGAATGGATGCCGATATAGTAAGCACCTTCTTCAATCGTTTCATTCGTTCGGAAATCCACCCTGCCAAAATACGGCGAGGCAAGTAGTTTGCGAATCTTTTGCAGCCCGGCCACCGTCTTCTCTCCCGTATCAATCGATAAGGAAATATCAACCCGGTTGGCCGCTCGTTCCGCCGCATCCAATTGGGCCATGTTCACCCACAGATATTTCTTCGCTTCAATGATATCCTTGTACGAATCAGACACCTTCCCCTCTAACTCCTCCGATGCTCGATGAAGCCCCTTTAATACAAACTCTAGATACTCCCGCTCTGCGCTTTCGCTTGGATTCAGCATTCGTAAATTCCCCCTCTATGCTAAAGAATAGCTCTAAGTATAGGGGTTTCCCGAAAAAAATATAGACTTATACTTTCCGTTGTAGTATTGTGTATTTATCGTGGGTCCAAAAATACCTATACGATCTACATCAACCATAATAACGATACATAGAGAAAAACCAGGCTGCATGCTGATGCAAACCTGGTTTTTTTGTGCCTATTACCGTTCGTTTTTTGTCTGGTACAGATACAGTGTAAGCGGGGTGAAAATAGCGATAAACAGCACGCTGACTCCAATTCCGGTCATAATCACAGGTAGGGTTGCCGTGCCGTTCATCAGTCCCCTGACGGTGGCTGCCGCCATACTGATCGGACTCAGATCGATGAGAATGCCCGTCCATTTTGGCATCGTCGACGAATCCACCAGAATGTTGCTGGCGAACAGCAGCGGGTATATCGCAATCATGCTGGCCCCCGAAACCGTCTCCGGCCGTTTGGCCACGACGCCGATCAGCGCAAATATCCAGCTGACGCTGAATGCAAAAAATAGGATGAAAGCAATGGCGAGTACAATTTGGATGACGCTGCCCTCGGGGCGGAAGCCCAGCGCAAGCCCTGTACCCAGAGCAACGATAACGCCGACCGTATAGCGTAAACCATCCGTCAGGATGGAACCAAGCACGGAGGCGGGCTGCCAAAAGGGCAGCGTTCGAAAACGATTGTATACCCCTTTGGTAATATCCGAGCATATCGTGGTTCCGCTATACACCGTCATAGGAACGACTGTCAGGATTAGAATGCCGGGCAATAGGAATTGAATATAAGCCCCGGTTGACCCGGCCATGGCGCCGCCGAACAAGTAACTAAATATAAGCAGCAGCAAAACCGGCGACAGAACCGCGTCCATCACCAGACCAAATCCGTTATGCTTGGTATGCTGCCAGGTTCTCCACATAAAAATTCGAATTGCCATCAGGGCATTGGGAGGATCGGTGTCGGCTTGGCGAACAGGCAGCACGCCGTCCTTATTCGCTGTATGTTGGCTCACACTCATGGAGTACCTCTGCCTCCCTTCGACTTCGCGTGGGTCAATGACAGAAAGACTTCGTCCAGACTCGGTTCGCTCAAGGCGAAATATTCAATGGCGAACCCGTTCTTCATCAGCGTACAAAGGGCCTGATTCGCAGCACTTGCATTCTTCACCGGAATCTTATGTACCAACGGATGATTGTCCTGCAATACGTTCAGCGCGTGTTCCTCGTTTAACAAAGTACCGAGCTTGTGCTGATTGGTCGGTTCGATGAATTGGATGGTTAACGTTCTGTTGCCAACGGAAGCCTTCAATTGCCGGGGCGTCCCTTCCGCAATCAAACTCCCTTTATCCATCACGGCAATTCGGTCCGCCAACTGGTCAGCTTCTTCCAGATATTGCGTCGTCAGCAGCACGGTGGTTCCCCGCTTCAAAAGCGACCTTACCACCTCCCACACTTGATTGCGGCTTTGCGGATCGAGGCCAGTTGTCGGCTCATCCAGAAAAATAACGTCGGGCTCGGTAACGATACTGGCGGCAATATCCAGCCGTCTCCGCATCCCGCCAGAGTAACGCTGTACCACGCGGTCCTTCGCTTCGCTGAGTCCAAAAGATTCGATCAACTCCTCGCTTACGAATCGAGCCATTTTCGCCGAATAACCGTAAAGTCTTGAAATCAGCATTAAATTCTGAAGACCGGAGAGTCCTTCATCCAGTGCTGCAAACTGGCCTGTCAGGCTAATCTTTCTCCGAACGTTCCGGGCATTGCCCACGACATCAAACCCGGCCACGCTTGCGAACCCCCCATCCGGCTTAACCAGGGTGGATAACATATGGATGGTGGTTGTTTTTCCGGCGCCATTCGGCCCTAACAAGGCAAACAACTCTCCTTGTTTGACTCGTAGATCAATTCCTTGAACGACCTCCATGTCGTTGTAAGATTTGCGAAGCTCCTTCGTTTCAATGGCGTAAGGCAAGTTTCACAACTCCTCCTCTTTCTATAAATACCGACCTACAGTATGCCATGCCGGCTTATTCTTAAAAATCGTCCAAATGATCACGGACCCAATCAGCAAGCGTTGCTGCCGGACGCCCCGTGACTTCCTCTACCGTCGGCAAAACTGTATAACCGATCTCGGGCGGATTTTTTCCCATTTGCACAAAAAACTCAATCGATTCCTCGTCATAGCCTTGCCCTCTCCATTGATCCCTCGCCTGTTTCTCGGTCAGTTCGACAAAACGGATGTCCTTGCCTGTTACCTCGCTTATGATCCGAACCGCTTCCGTTCGCGATAGGGCTTCCGGTCCCGTAAGGAAATATTCTTGGTCATGGTGACCTTCCTCAAGAAGTGCGGCGACGGCAACCCTCGCGATATCCGCTTCATGTATTCTCGCACTCAGCGCATGGCCGAACGGCTCGCGGACAACCCCCTCCGTGCGGATCGACTCCTGCCAATCCACCAGAATATTCGCCATAAATTCGCCTGGCTTAAGCAAGGTCCATTCCATTGCGCTCTCTCGAAGGGCGGCTTCGACAGGACCTTCTTCATAGCCCACCAATACCGTTACCCGCTTTATGCCGGCCTTCTCGGCAAGCTCAATAATCCGCGGATCCGTCTGCAGGGTCCCATAAGCCTCATCACTGGAGATGATCAAATGCATAGCCGTCACGCCTTGCAGGGCGGGAATCAGGCTTTCCGGGTCATTGAGATTCCCGGCAACTATCTGGACGCCCTCCGGTACTTTCGCTTGCTGCGGATTGCGAGAGATCGCTCTTACTTCTATACCTTGCTGAACAAGTTGCTGCACGATGTGCTTTCCAACGGTACCTGTAGCACCTGTTACCAAAATAGTCATATTGAACTTCCTCCTTGATCGTTGATTTACGATTCATATTTTTGGATTGCTCATCATTCATAACGTTTACGTATTTCCTCCAGCTCCTGCAGCAGGTCTTCTTTCAGTTCCGGCGGGGAGATGATCTCCACCTTGGAACCGTAGCTTAAGATCACCGAGATCGCATAAGCTTTGGTATAAAAAATGGTTTGGACATCAAGAAGTCCTTCGCCGGAGATGAAGGCCTCCGGAAATTGCTCGGTCACCCGCGGTCCCGCGGAAGTATCGAAACGAAGATGAGCCTGTATACCCGGCACCACCTCCTGATCCTCCCGCTCCAGGTTTCCTCTTGGGAGGAACGTGTCAGTGGATACTTCAAGACTGGATATGCGCGATACTCTGAAGATTCGTTTTGCCTGCTTTAACAAGCAGTAAGCCTCCAAATACCACACGCCTTGTTCCCAGTACAGCTGGAGCGGCTCCACTTGCCGCTCCGAGCAGCTGCCGGATGTACTCGTATAATGAAGGGTCATCAGGTTCGAGCGTTCAATGGCATTTAGAATGGGCTGTACCCATGCCCGCTCATGTTCCGACGTGCTCATATCGAATAGGATTTGTTCATGACATCCTCCGTTCAACAGGGCGGGCTGCAAGGTTCCGAGCTTCTTCATGATGGTGGTGTATCTCCCCTTCACAGTCCTTTCGATGCCCTTCAAAAGATTGTAGATCGCCAAAAAGTCATCAACGGAGAAGTGCTGCCTCGTCAGATAGAACCCGCTCATCAATTCAAAGCCGCCATCCGCACCGGGATAGGAAGCAACCGGGATTCCAGCCTGATTAATGAGGTCCACATCGCGGTAGATCGTACGAACCGAGACTTCATACCGGGCGGCAAGCGTCGTGGCCGTCACTCTTTTTTTGGTCAACAATTCCATCGTAATGCCTAGCAGCCTGTCGAGTTTCATCGTTAACACTCCTCGCGTGTCGTACTTTTTGACTTCTGAATCGAATGATAAATCATAAATCCTGACATCTAGTATGTCAGGATTAAATATTGTTCCTGATGGATTTGGGATTATTTTGGCAAGCGAAAGCCACCCGGCCTCCAGGCTCACCTTATGCAAGCCCCGAAGCAGAATGCGCCGGAATCCCCGGTTGTTTTTGATCTGCACGGGAGAAACGATTCGTACACGGAGCGTCTTCTAGCAGCAAGCAGGGGGCCTGCCGCAAGATCTAAGATCTTTTGAGACAGCCCCCCCCTGCTATGCCCAGCTGTTGCGTATTACGCTTTCCATTCGACCCATTCGCCATCCTGCGGAATTTCGATTTGTGCGCGCAGACCTTCCGCTGCCAGACGGCCAGATAGCCCCTCTCTTGTCACAAGGCAGTGGTTGATGGCTTCCATATGGACCGCAACCGCCTTTGTGTGGGGAGCATAACGCAGCAGCTCGATCACATCGTCCTCATCCATGATGATCGGATCTCCCGTGAGAAACCGGGCACCGCCGGCGTTGACCACCGTCATATCAGGCTTGTGGGCATCCAAAACTTCTTTCACTTCATCACACCAGATGGTATCGCCTGCTATATACAGGGTCGGCTGTCCTTCTGCCTTCAAAATAAAACCGGATACCTGCCCCATCATCTGACCGATCTCACCCGTACCGTGATGACCGCCGGTTCGGATTATCGTAACCCCTTCATATTCCAGGGTTTCCTGGACTGCCGTCACGGACGTAAAACCTTGCGATGCCAAGGTATCCTCGTCCCCCGGTTGACACAGAATCGGCGTCGTCTTTGGCAGTACATCCATAGCAGCTTGATCCCAGTGATCCAGGTGCAGGTGCGTGACCAGCACCGCGTTCGGACGGAGCTTGTCAGCCATGGAGAACGGCAGCGGCACAAGCGGATTCCGTCTGTCATTCGCAGTGTTAATAACCGGCGGGTTCGCCTTGGCATTGCTAAACATCGGATCGACCAGCAGTTCAAGATGGGCATACTGTATTCTTAACGTAGCATTACGTATAAGCTGAAGTTTCACTTTCATTTCCCCTTTGTTTCATTTAATATGGTTCTGAACCCATTATAGAGAACGCTAATATTCCCGCCTACAGCTTCGTGAAAGGAATTAGGGGAACTCACTTTCATCGTGAAAGGAAATGACCATGCCAAGCGCTCATGAACTCGACAAAGTCGATCTTCGCATATTACATCATCTGCTGGAGGATGCGAGCCTATCTCACAAAGCCATCGGACAGCAGGTACATTTGACAGGTCAAGCCGTCGGGGCCCGTGTTCGGAAGCTGCAGGATCTGGGTGTCATTGAAGGCTTTACGCTTCGTTGGAACCCGGACAAAATCGGACTGACCGTACATGCTTTTATCACCATGTTCTTGGCGTTAAATACGGCTCATTCTCCCTTCTTATCCTTTGTTCAGTCACATGACATGGTTGCCGAAACCCATCGCGTCAGTGGTGAAGGGTGTTATTGGTTAAGAGTACGGGCCAGCTCACCCAAGGAATTGAATGATTTTCTGGAAGAGCTTCTGAAGTACGGCAATTATAAAGTCAGCCTGTCCATTGATCAGGTGAAATAAAAAAGAAGAAACCGCGGATCCACGAGATCGGCGGTTTCTTCTTGGTATCTATTATGAATTTTTCATATAATGTATTTTTAATATAATTTCATTTATTTCACCGCGTTTTCTTCCGCCATCAATTCCCGCGCATATTCGTTCAAATTGATGGATTGGCCGTGATTCAACCTCGATTTCTCCGCCGCGAACGCAATAAGGTGGCTTCGCACGGAGGCACTAGCTGACGTCAGGCTCTCCTGCCCGTTATAGCTCCGAACCTCCTTCAGGAAGCTCGCCACAATTCCGCTGTCGCCCCCGCCATGTCCGCTGGACTGCGAAGGAATCGTGATCTCCGTTTTCTGTCCGGTTAGGAAATCGTAAACCGTAATCTTGCCTTCCTCTCCCCGAAGCTCGCCGCGGGTGCCCATGATCTGAATTCTGCGCTCCTGTTCATACGTGAATCCGCACATGCTGAACATCGCGGTGGCACCGCCCTCAAACTCCATGTTAACGACCTGATGATCGACCACATTGTTATCGCTCCGATATACGCAGCGGCCATAGTCCGTATCGCGAAGCCCTTGAATGATGTTCGGCTTGGTCAGCTCCTGGGTGAAATGCCCCGCCCATCCCTTGTACTGGTCGCTCAAGTAAAACCGTGGTGCCGAATACGGACAGGTTGGTTCCACCTGGCAATCGAGGCACCGATCGGCCGAACCTTCGGGAGCCTGCTCCTCCCGGAAATGCATCAGGGAGCCAAACGAAGTGACCTGCGTACACGGCCGGTCCATCAGCCACGACAGCACATCCATGTCATGGCAGGATTTAGCCAGTATCATCGGGCTTGCCTTGTCGGAGTTATTCCAATTCCCCCGCACAAAGCTGTGCGCGATATGCCAGTATCCCACATTCTCGTTCAGTTGGATCGAAGCCACCTCACCGATGGTCCCTTCCTGAATCACGCGTTTGATGGTACTCCAAAAAGGGGTATATCTCAGAACATGGCATATGGTCAGCAGCCGGTTTTTGCGAATGGCCGCCTGCTCCATCTCAAGACACTCCTTCGGTTCCGGAGACATCGGTTTCTCCAGAAGCACATGATACTGTTTCTCCAGAGCTTGCATGGTTGGGCCATAGTGCATGCGATCCTGTGTACAGATGACGGCGATATCGGCAAGGCAGGGCTCCGCCAGCAGCGGCTCCCAGGATTCATAACACCGTTCCGGCGGAATTCCATGCTTCTCGGCAAAACGGATTCGCCGCGCCGGATCGGCCTCGGCCACGGCCACGAAGGTCAGCTCATGCGGATAATCCAGGGCATAGGGGGCATACCCCCCGGCGCCGCGCGCGCCTGCCCCAATCAATATGGCTTTCAATTGTGTCATATCATGTCGCTCCTTTTAGGTTCTGCTACTCGCTATTATTTGGTATATCGATCAGCCGCGGACTGGTAAATGGCCAGATAGCGCTCCGACCCCATCTTTTGCAGGTTAGCTACGTATTGATCCCAGTTATCAAAGGACTCGTTGCCAGCTATGAATTTATCCCGCATCTCATCCACGTACGTATTAATGTCGGTCTGGATACCGGTAAGCTCGGACTGCTCATCGGCGGTAAAGTTAAACGGCGGCCAGACCTTGTCTTGAGGTATGACGTACGGCTCGGCTTTTTTTGCATTCTCTACGGACGTCGGCAGGCCTTCTGCTCCCTTGAAATACTTCTGCTTCACGAAGCCCGGATAATATCCGCCAGGCCATATCAGATACTGCCCTACCGCCTGGTCCAGATTGAGACCCTCCGGATTGTTCTTGATCTCGTCCACGTAATCCACATTGCCATCAGCATCTTCCTTATACGTTTCATCTTCCCAGCCCATGAAGAACATGCGGATGCCCTCGTCACTGTAGAAGTAATCCATCCAGCGGATCAGCGCGGCTGGATTCTTCGCTTTATCGGTCAGGACAAACATCCCAATGTTCCCCAGCGGAGAGCCCGTGGCGCTGAACATCTGATCGCCGTGCGGCCCCTTCAATACCGGAAGCCCTACATAACCCTCTTGATTGTAGATGGCGATCGGGTCCACATTATCAACGACGCCGAGAAGACCTTCCACGCCTTTGGCGTCCACCTCCGTGCTCTTCACGGACATGATATCCTGCTCCAACAGGCCGTCCTTGTACAGCTTGTTCACGAACTGAAGCAGTTCCTTGTATCTTGGATCCGTCGGAATGAACCGGACCTTTCCGCTCGCCGGATCGGTATCCACGTTAATGTTCGAGGTTCCGTGATAATTGAGGCCGAACGAACCGCGCAAATAGTTGACGATACCGGTAGTTCCCACGCCGCCCCATGCATATTCATCCTTCTGGCCGTTGCCGTTCGGATCCTTCTCCTTAAACGCTTTCAACATATCGTAGAATTCATCCAGCGTCTGCGGCTCTTGAAGGCCAAGCTTTGTCAGCCACTCCGACTTCACCCACGGCGTTCCGTACAGCACGGACCGGAATTCCGGATCGTACAGCGTCGGAAGCCCGTAAATGTTGCCGTCCGGCATCGTAATCCCCTTCTCGATGACAGGATATTTCTCCATCAATGCCTTGAAATTCGGCGCATATTGATCAATCAGGTCATTCAGCGGGATAAAAGCGCCCTGCTTGCCGTATTTTAGCAGATCTGGCCTCGGGAATGCGGAAGCATAGAACATTTCCGGATAATCGCCGCCGGCGAGCAGCAGATTCCGTTTTTCCGCCAAGTTGTCTTTGTGCACCGTGTCCCACTGTACCTGAATATTGGTCATTTTCTCATATTCCTGCCACAGCTTGATGTTGTTCCAGTCGGCGTTGGCAAAGAACTTTCCGGCAAATCCGGTCACCGTCATCTTGTCACTGACAATCGGAAACCCGGTCTCATTAATCGCTGTTTTCCCTTCACCCGCGGAGTCCGATTCAGCCGTTCCTCCCGAACCTTTCGAACTGCAGCCCACCGTCAACGATACCGACAACATGCAGGTCAACAGAAGACTTCCCCATTGCTTCAGCTTCATCCGTAATCCTCCCCTTTTCATGTTCCATCCATATATCCATGCAAGGAATTATCCTTTGATGGCCCCAATCATAACGCCTTTGACAAAATACCGCTGCAGGAACGGATAGAGCGCCAGCACGGGAATATTAGCCACGACCAGCACCGCGTACTTAATGCCCTCCACTTCCCTTTGCTGCTTGATCGCCGATTCGGTCGACATTTTGACCATGTCGTTCGTTTGCCCCTGAATCAGAATTTCGCGCAGGATGAGCTGCAGCGGAAATTTATCTTTATCCGATAAATACAGAAGTGCATTGAAGAACGCATTCCAATGACCGACCGCATAGAACAAAATGGTCACCGCGATAATCGGCATGGACAGCGGCAGTATAATCCGGGTCAAAATTTTAATGTTCGAGCATCCATCGATCGTCGCGGCCTCCTGCAGCTCTCCGGGTATGGACTGCTGAAAGAAGGTACGCATAATGATGATATTCCAGATGGATACAGCATTCGGGATAATCATGACCCAGAGTGTATTCAGCATGCCGAGGTTCTTGATCAGCAAGTACGTCGGAATGAGTCCTCCGCTGAAAAACATCGTGAAGACCAGCAGCGCCATGATGGCATTTCGCCCGACAAAATCCTTCCGCGACAGCGGATAGGCTGCAAGGATAGTCATTGTGAGATTAATGAACGTGCCAAGCGACGTATACACCAGCGTATTGGTAAAGCCGCTGATGATATCCTTGTTCTGGAAAATTTTCACATAGGAATTCAGGTTGACTCCCTTGGGCCACAGCAGCATCTCGCCCCTCAGAACCGCCTGCGGGTCGCTAAACGATGCGCTGAGCACAAAGACCAGCGGGTACATAACAATGATGGTGACCAGGATCAGAATCGTATAGTTGATAACATTAAAAATGCGGTCCCCTCTGGTTTCAATTTGCATGGCTCTTTCGCTCCCCTCTTTACCAAAGACTGGTCTCGCTCACGCGCTTCGAAATAAAGTTCACGACAACCAGCAGGACAAAATTGATGACGGAATTAAACAATCCGATGGCTGCGGAGAAACTGTACTCGGCATTCTGAATCCCCATTCGGTAGACATAGGTGGCAATAATGTCGGAGCTATCCATATTCAGGTTGTTTTGCATCAGGAGCACCTTCTCAAACCCGATCCCCATAATGCTGCCCATGTTCAGGATCAAGAGGATGATGATCGTTGGCATAATACCTGGGATGTTAATATGCCATATGCGCTGAAGCCTGGTCGCACCATCGACACGCGCAGCTTCGTGCAGCTGGTTGTCTATGCCGGCAAGGGCTGCCAAATAGATAATGGAGCTCCAGCCCATGGTCTGCCATACATCCGATAGAACGTACAGAGATTTGAACCAGGAGGGCTCCGTCATGAAATTGATCGGCTGACCGCCAAACATTTCAATAAAATGATTGATGATGCCGTAGCGGGGCGACAGGAAAATCATCATCATCCCGACAACGACCACGGTAGACAGAAAGTGAGGAGCATACGTGATGGTCTGCACGAATTTCTTGAAACGTTCAGCCCGAACCTCGTTCATGAGCAAAGCCAGAATAATCGGGATCGGAAAACCGACAGCAAGGCTGTATAAACCGATGCCCAGCGTGTTCTTAATCAGGCGCCAGAAATAGTAACTGTTGAAAAAGCGATCGAAGTGCTCAAAGCCGACCCACGGACTGCCCCATATCCCTTGCGTTGCTATAAAATCCTTAAAGGCGATCTGGATGCCGTACATCGGAACATACTGGAACAGGATGTAATAGGCGATGACCGGTGAAATCAGGGCATAAAGCTGCCAATTACGTAAAACACGATTCCATAGTAAGCGCTTACGTTTCGTTTCAGGTACCGCGGTTGCTGCGGGCTGCAGGGTCGTATTAGCCAATGAGCATCACCTCGTATGTATGGATTGGATTAACCTCGTAACACTAGCAAAGCGATCTTGACATGCCAACAAGGCATGGGGTATCCGCTCATTCGGCGGATCAGTTCCAATTCACATGAATGGAGCTTGGAAAGTACTCGTTTATGATTTCCCTCCTTTTCTCTGCAATCCATAATATGACTTAGCTACCTCCACCTCAAGCTATCCGTTAGCCAATATGGTTTTTGGAGCGTACTATATGTTAGATATAGTAACGCAACATTTTTTATAAATAAAACCCGAACAAGTCAGGTGTTATTTCATTTCTTGGATTTGTTTTGGATATTCATTTGGTTAATTCCGGATTTTATTTGGATATATATTGGTATATGAAAGGCATAACGCTGAGCAAGCGCAGGGCCTAATACATTAATAAGGGGAATTGCTTTATTCTTATAATCTATTTATATAAAGGAAATGAAAGCGCAAACAAAAATAAAGTGGAAATATGCGAAGTGTCGTTTATTCCGAATTCCAAAATCAGAAAATCCATTCCAAACATATCATTGATTTCACTCATAATAATATAGCAATATGGCATTGTCAAACACTTTTTGGACTTTTTTGGCGCAAAAACCTCAAACTTTAGGTAAAACTCGCAAAAAAACAGCTGTCGGATTTCAAGCCGACAGCTGTTCGATGATCCTTTTTTATCTTTTTCATGTTATCTAATCATACATATTGAGTCAGTTGTTTTCACTCTCTTGTGAAACTAGAGGACTCCCGAACAATCAATGAGCATGGCAGTAATATTTTGGTTGCCACCTTGAAATGTCCGTCCAAATAATCCACGATGGATTTGGCAGCCACCCTGCCGATCTCATATTTGGGCACGGAAACCGAGGTTAACGGAGGCGTTGTATATTGGGCTACATCAATGTTATCCATCCCCACGATTGCGATATCTTCCGGTATGCGACCTTGATTCTCGACAACGGCACGCATGGCTGGAATGGCAAGCATGTCGCTGGCACAAAAAACAGCCGTTGGCCATAACTCTTTGGGAAGCCCTCCCAATAGCTCGGACATCTTGCTGAAGCTCCGATCCACATTCCATCCCGTATTCATCAGCCACTCCTCGCGCACTTCCAGGTTGGCTTCCAGCATAGCGAATTTATATCCGACATACCGTTCTTCGCTCTCCATCTGCTTGGAATACGCAGGCCCCCCGATATAAGCGATTCGCGTGTGCCCCTGGTCAATCAGGTGGCGTACGGCTGCCCTCGCTGATAAAATCCGGTCACAGTCTACAACGGGCACGGTCAGCCGCTCATCATTCAAACTCACTCCCATGATGACAACCCCGGCCTGCTGTATCAGTTCAAACAGCTCCTTGTCGTACCAGCTGACGGCTACAATCCCCTGGGCTCCTGTCTCCCTAAGCATAAGGCTTATTTTGTCCGCATCGCCGATTTCCTCGCATGTACGAACGATCGCCGGAGGCTGTCCGAGTTCCTCCATTTTTTTATGGAAACCGGCTAGAACCGTTGAGAAATACGGGTGGTCGTCCATCAGGTTTTGGGGCACGACACAGACAACCCGCTTATCGGCCATGCCGTTATCATGTACACTTTTGGATGGCTCAGGTAGTCTATATCCAAGATCAAGCGCAGCTTGCCTGATTTTCTGCTTGGTATCCTCGCTGACCGGACGGCTTGCATCATTGCTGATGGCCCGCGAAACCGTAGATATGGATACCCCGACCCGTTCGGCGATATCTTTAAGCTTAGCCAATCGCATCTCCTCCTTCGCAAAATTTGGAACCAAATTTTCCGCCATCCATTGATCATAGCATAAACTTTCTCATTTTGGGGCGTCAAATTGATGTCCATCTCATTGCTGAAAGGAAAGGTGATGTCTTGCCGATTCTTTGCGGATTCTTTCGTTTCCGGCAGTATGAAAATGCTGCATATCAGGCGCCGTTACAGCATAGCTGTCACCAGCGGTTACTCACATTAAGCTTCCAATGGCACGCGCTCGGTGCTCTCCCGCTTTCCTAATCGGAAAAGTACAAACGACACTCCCACGGCTATAGCAACGCCCCCGGCACCGATCCAGGTGATGGACGATAAGGACCATTGCTCCACGGCAACTCCTCCGATGCCTGCGCCCGCAGCCATGGCGAGCTGCATCACGGACTGGTTCAGGCCTAGCATAACCCCGGATGAATTCGGCTCCAGCTGGACGAGGTTATACTGCTGCGTCGGACCCGAAGACCAGGCGGATAACGACCATATCACAAGAATCGCAAACACGAAGATGACAGATACGGCTGCTTGGGTAAAGGTCAGAACGATTAGCGCGAGAATATGCAGAAGCATGCCACCGGTTAATGTAAGCGGCACTCCCCATCGATCCGTACTGAATCCGCCGAACTTGGAGCCGATAAGGCTGGCAATGCCAAAGGCAAACAGTGCTGCACTAATCAGACCTTCGTTCAGGCCGCTGACTTGAAGAAGGTAAGGAGACAGGTACGTATAGGCAATGGAGTACCCGCCTAGCCAGAAGAACGTGATCGCCAAACCGAGTGCGACTTTAGTCTTTTTGAGCAGCGCAAATTGCTGAAGCAGCGGCACGGGAGCATCTCCTTTTGTTTTTGGAATCGCCTTATGCAGCACGATCATGGAAACAACCCCTAGAATGGCAATGAAACCAAATACGGATTTCCATCCAAAAACAGCAGCTACGACACGACCGAGGGGGACGCCAATGATCAGGGAAGCTGTGAAGCCCATGACAACCGTAGCGATTGAACTCGCCTGTTTACCCGGCGGTGCGATTTTGGCGGCTATCCCGAGCGCCGTTACAACTACCATCCCTGCCCCCATCGCCATAATAACGCGCGCAATCACAAACGGAATATACCCCGGAAGGGCAAATGACAATAGATTCGCGATCACAAAAATACCCAATGAATAAACCAACAGCTTCCGTCTCTCCACTCTAGCGGTCAGCGCCATAAGAATAGGGGTCAAGATCGCATATACCAAAGAGAAAATCGTGATCAGCTGGCCAGCAGCGGTTATCGTAATTCCTAACGAATCCGCAATTTTATCCAAAACCCCCGATATAATATACTCTGATGTTCCCACTAAAAAACTAACGATAGCCAAAAAATAAATCTTCCATGCACCTGTCATAATTGCTAATTCCACCTTTACCTCAAATTTATATATTGTGAATTGTCGATATGTTAAACCAATAAAAAGACATATCGCAATATATAGATATATGGTACGGAGCAAGACTGAATATTCCTTATTTCTTAAGGAATATTCAGTACCTGCGTTATATCTCCTGCTTCAAATACTCTCCGATTTCTTGGATAACTTCTTCATCCCGCTTATAATACGTGAATTTTCCAAGCCGCTCCGTCTTGATCAAACCTGCCCGATGCAGAATCGATAAATATTGCGATGCGGTGGACTGCGTCATATTCAGTTTCTCGGTCACCTGGCTTACGCATACCCCGACTTTCCTCATATCAATCCCTTCGTGGGGTGTAAAATATTGTTCCGGTTCCTTGAGCCACTGCAATATTTCAAGCCGCGATTCATTCGACAACGCTTTAAAAACTTCGATTGGTTTCATATGTATCATTATATCGAGAATTATCGATGTGTCAACCTATTTCCCTCAAATACCTCCCGATCGAATGCCATAGCGTCTCATGGCACTCGCGTAGAACCATCCATTTGCCGTATGCAGCGCCGTCTCCTCGTCGATCCAGTCAGATAGGACCCGCTCCCACAGAAACTCGGCAGCCAGCTTCTTCACAAGCAAAATCTTGCCGTAACTCCATTCCATACAGCGGGCATCGGAGACGATAATCGAGCTCTTGCTTGCCGGGAGTGCCTCCAGACGGTACTGCATGCTGTCCCGGTAGGTGCTTGCCCGGAAGTTGAACCACCACATGCCGCCAACATGAACGTTCGGGAAATTCCAGGCTGCCTGCACCGCATCAAGATTGTTGAGCTCCGATGCAAGCACAAGCTCAAATTTACAACGATACGACTCAAACAAAGCAGTCAGCTTGAGAATCCGCTCTGTATCGTTGGCCGGGAACGCCGTACCGCACCACGACCTCTCTACTCCCAGAAACAGCTGTACGAGCAGGCCGTTCCGCTCCGCAGCACCACATATGACGTGAAGCAGCTCCATCAGAATGTCGTCACGCCCGCTTGCGGGCCCAATCTCCTTACGGATGTGCGAACTCGATTCATACCGCGGCAGCGTTGTCATGATGCCCGGGAGGCCAGCTTCACGAAATCCGCCGAGCAGCAGGTCAATCTCGCCTCTCACATCCAGAAAAGTCCTGGCCGGATCATTAGAATGCACCATGCGGTCAACCCATGGACCCAGCACCCCGTCAATCCGGGGGAGCAATACGGCATCATCCCGCATCCCTTGAAACGTTGCATGTTCCGGATGATTCACGACAAACCGGCGGATGTTCATTCGGTCTGCCGTTTGTTGTGCCCAGCCCTCTTCGGCGGACGCTTGCCGTACGCGAGCCATAGCTTCCTGCACCGAATGTTCATCCTTGATGATGACTCCGTATAATTCACGCATAATGGAGGTAAATACCCAGTTCATCAGCGTGCTTCTCGTTGATTGATAGGCTTTTAGAAAAGCAGCAATTCGCTCCGCCTCCGGCAATTTATCCGCTTCATCCGGGTAGCCACCGGCTTGCAGCTCTCGGTAGAACCAGAAGTAATGGGCGATCTCCCAAAAGTCCCTTGCGCCAAGCCGGTCACCGATAAGATGGGTATGGGTATCGAAGACCGGCAACCCCATGATTTGCTCGAAGAATACAGCTTGTTTGCCGCTCATATCATGCAAGCTCATGTGAACATCTCCTTCTCTTCATGAATCGGTTATTTCCGGTTTTCCGAGATGACAACGCCCTTCCCTTCGTTGTAGCGGTCTGTGGCTTCCTTAATAATCTCAAGGCCACCCTTCTTCTTATATTCCTCAATCACTTTCGGCCAATCCGAGATCGGCTCTCTGCCATAAATCATCTTGATCATATGATCGAGAACCAGCTTCGGCCCCACGTCATCGCCTTGCGGTGCGGTATCCGGATATTTGGAATACGCGTCCAATGCCGGGGAGAAGCGGATCGACCCCAGCCCTTCCTTGAAGACCACCGTATCCATGAACTTGATCATGTCCTGCCCGTCCTCGGTCAACTCTTCCTTTGCCTTGTTGTACACCATATCGTGGACGAACCAGAACATGCTGCGGAAACCGTCTTCATCCATGGCTTCAGGCGTGGATGGAGGCGTAAACTTGATTGCGCCGTTCTCCCGGGTGTAAGTTTCACCTTCAATCCCGAACGAGAAATATGTCTCCGCCTCCGGCGTCAGCATCCAGTCAAAAAACTTGATAATACCGATGGCCTTCTCCTCTGAGACCTTGCTATTAATATAGTAAGACGTATTAATGCTTGAATACAGAAGATGGCCTCCGGTGTTCTCCGGACCGCGCGGCGATGCAATGATATCAACCTTGGCGTCTGGTACGGCATTTTTCAGCTTGCCGCGGAAGCCTGCCAAAAGCTGGGCGTTGGCGGACCACATACCGGATTTACCGCTCTCAATGTTTTTGCCATAGTCACTGGAGGTCAGGGTCGCAAAATCTTTGGGAATCAGACCTTCATCGTACATGGTCTTATAGGTCTCCAGTGCTTTCGTCATATTTTCCACGTCAAAGAACTTGGGAACAACCTCCCCGTTCTGCAGTTCGTACTGGGATGGCAGCACATCAAACGCCCCCAGAATCGTGTCGGCATATTTAAAGTTCTCCCGCATTTGATACGGGAACTCAACGCCTTCCTTCTTCATCTCACGCATTACGTCCAAAAATTCATCCACCGTTTTTGGTGCCGGGAGCCCTGTCTTTTCCAGCAGATCGGTCCGGATATACAGCCCTCTCCGGGACGGGTTGGACAGCCATGCCGGTATTCCATAAATTTTGCCGTCATAGCTTGTCTCCTGCCAGGCTTCCTTCGGCACACTCTTCATCAAATTCGGAGCATGCTCCTTGAGCAAGTCGTCAAGCGGCATAAATACGCCTGCTTCTACGGAACCGGACATCCCCTTGCTTGTAGCCCCTCCCACGTTCTGAACGACATCAGGAATATCATTAGAGGCAAACATTAAAGTCATTTTGCTATCGAAGTCCTTCAGTGGAAGCATCGTCAGTTCAATATCCGTATTGGTCAGCTTCTCAAGCTCCTTCACCCATCTCTCTTCATTTACATCCTTCGAACGCTCGACATGTTTATTTCCGCTGGTTGCCATAGACATCGTGAAGGACAGCTTGCCATCAGCGGCACCGCCCGAAGAACCGGGGGTTCCGCCATCCGCTTCCTTTGCACCGTTACAGCCGACCGCCGTTAAGGCAATTAGCGCGCTCATCAAAACCAAACTCCATCTTCTTCTCATCCATATCGCTTCCTTCCATATTTCTCTCGGATTGTTTACCTTTGCCACTTCTGATAACTGCTCGAATTTCGAGCTGCTCATCTCCTTGTAAACCGGATATCCCTTTCCCCCTTGAGCATCTCACCTCAAAATCTAAAGCGCTCTCATAATAACATCCAACTTCCGGATATTAACATGTACTTTCTTCTGATCGCATGTGTTTTCATATGCTGTCCGTCTTTCATTACTAGATTTTCTTATCGGAATGCTGATGAACAAAAGCAAGTATTCTTGCATTCACCTCTTCCGGAAACTCGCCATTGATGGCATGCGAGGCGCCAGGCCAGTTCTCGATTTGAATATTCCGCACATGGGACTTGCCCATACCTGACTCTATCAGCCTTGCAATTGGATCACTGTCATCCGCCTTGGTTCCGCTGAAATGTGGCTCATCTGAACACGGCCAAATGCCGTCTCGACATCCTTCGTTTCGGAGGGAGAAACTTCATGGCATCTTCATAAGCAGCCTCGAACTCTGCCTTTCCCTTCTCTGAGAGGTAACGCCCTTGGAGGAATTTATGGCGGGGATGACTCAGCAGTTCAGCTGAAAATTAGAAACCACCAGCTCCCGTTATAAACGTAGCTGGTGGTTTCAGGTAATTCATCCTTAATTGGATGACAGAGGCTGTGTCTTTCCTCCGCCCCACACGGCTGGCAGCAGGGACAGCAGACCGAGAAGAGCCAAGAACGCACCGACCCATAAAGGAGAGGCCAGACCTAGCCCGGCATCTATGGTCATTCCACCCGTAGATGAGCCGACAACAACCCCCAAGCTGATAACAGAACCATGAACCGTCGTTACAAGTGACCCCGTATCGGCGACCCTTATCACCCGGGTAGCCATCGCCGGGTTCATTGGTACACCCACCAGACCAACAAGCACAACAGCGATCATGGCAACGACCGGGCTGTGAACGAACAGTCCAAATACCATCAAGGCAGCGGCTAAGGTAATCAGCCCTATCGTGAGAATCGGCATCATATAATGATCCGCCAGCCTGCCGGTAACCACATTGCCAAGCACCGTGGCCACGCCGTATACGCCCAGCAGGATTGGAACCGACGAAACACTGAATCCAGCAAGCCCGGTTAAGATTGGCGAGAAATAACTGAATGCGGCAAAGGTTGCGCCTATAATCAGCATGCTTGTAGTATAAGCAGCCCACAGTCGGCGATTCTTAAAGGCAGCCAGCTCTTGCCGGATGCCAGCCTTCTCCGGCTTCGGCAAGGATGGAATCGTAAACAGCCCTACCAGTCCTGAAACAAGCAGCAGGACAACCACGGCCCAGAAGCTGGCACGCCAGCCAAGCAGCTGCTCGATCCACATCGCCAGCGGAACTCCGATCGCGGTAGCAACCATCAATCCGCCGATAACGATAGAGCTTGCGCGTCCCCGCGACTCCGGATCAACAAGGCTGAAGGAGATAGCGAGCGATACACCGAACGCGGCAGCGGAGGAAAGCCCTGTAATGATCCGCGCCGCCATCATGACTTCGTAATTCGGGGCTATGGCGCCTAAAGTCTGTCCCATTAGGAAGATAACGGACACGGTCATGAAGGCTTGTTTGGGCCTCACTTTCAACAGCCCTATCGTCAGCAGCGGCCCTCCTACGATCATCCCGACTGCATATGCGGTAATGAGATACCCGATGGCGGCAATCGAAACGTTGAATTCCGCTGCAAGCGAAGGCATAATGCCAGCCACCATAAATTCGGAGGTGGTCATTGAGAAGATCATTAGGCCTAATACATAAATGGAAAAAGGCAATGGGAACAGCTCCTATCATAATTATTCAATAGTTTTGTAACTTTCGGTACAAAAATAAGCGCAATAAGTCCAACCACACTTTAAACCGCACTATAGCTGGATTACACTTTCACATAAAACCAACTTCTTTACTACTCAGTACAAAAATATTCAAAAAAACATGCCTCTCTAAATTACTACATTTCGTAACGTACCATTTCGTCGTTGCAACAACATGCCCTCCATACGCTTGCGCATGGTGTTGGCTGCTCCTTTCCTAAGGGTTCCAGCTCATTATATATATTTTGTAACGGTCGGTCAATAAATGTTGTTCATTCCACAGAATTGTCCTTTACGACAGCCAAAATACCCCACTTCTACATGAAGATAGGGTGGGGTATTTAGCTCCGCAACAGCTTTACGTTGCCTTAATGACTTGCTCATTAGTGAACGTACCGAGCTTCTTTAGCTTATCAAATCAACCATCAACGATCCCAATGACGGCATTCATTATAATTCTCTCGCCGGCTCTTGCACCAGCGTATCGTGGCTGGTATCAAGCAATACCGCATTAATTCCGTTAAGAAAAGCCAACGCGCTCGCCTTAATAATATCCGTATCCATTGCGCGCCCGGAATAGATTTTGCCCTGATATTCGATTCGAATGTTTACCCGGCCGATGGCTTCTTTTCCTCTGGACAGACTGTTGATTTTGTAATCCTTTAACTGTACGTCCAAACCGACCAACGCCTTCATGGCGCTGTACAGCGCATCAATCGGGCCATCCCCCACCATGCTGTCCCTGAACGTCTCGCTGCCTTTTCTCAGCTTCACGGTTGCCGTCGGATACAGATCATTGGTCACGACCTGGAACGAATCCAGCTCATACAGATGACTGCTGACTTCTTCATGGGTACGATGCTGGGTCACCAGATAAAAAACGTCATGATCATATACTTCCTTCTTAGCATCGGCAAGCTGCAGGAATTTCTCAAACAGCGCTTCAAAATCTTCGCCTTCGCCTGTCTCGAAACCAAGCTTCTCCACCGCATTCTTGAACGCATGTCTTCCGGATCGCGCAGTCAGGATCAGCTCCATGCTGTCAGCGCCAACTTCCTCCGGCGACATAATTTCGTAAACCTGTTTATCCTTAAGCAATCCATCCTGATGGATGCCGGAAGAGTGCGCGAAGGCATTCTCACCCGTAATTGCCTTATTCACCTGAACATCCAGGCCCGTCAAATGCGTCAGCAGCCTGGAGGTTCTAATCAACTCCTTGAGCCGGATATTGGTGGAGGCCTTAAAATGATTCTCCCGGACTTTGAGTCCCATGACCACTTCTTCAAGCGACGTATTGCCTGCGCGCTCCCCTAAACCATTGATCGTGCATTCTACTTTTTCGGCGCCGTTTCTTACTGCGCTGAGCGTATTGGCCGTAGCAAGCCCGAGATCGTTATGGCAGTGAACGCTGAGGATAACCTGATCGTTCAGATTCTTCAGGCGCTCGTTGATTTTGCGGATCAATTCGCCGAATTCGTCCGGAACGGCATAACCGACCGTATCCGGAACGTTAATCATCGTGGCACCGGCCTTTACCACGGCCTCGATCGTTGTCCACAGATATTCGAAGTCGGACCTGGATGCGTCCTCGGTCGAATACTGTACATGAGGCAGCAGCGTTTTGGCGTACTTCACCGCATCAACACCCATCTGAAGCACCGCATCCTTGGAGCGGTTGAATTTCTTCTCCACATGAATATTCGAGGTGCCGAGCACGATATGAATCAGCGGATTTTGCGCGAGCTTAATGCTTTCATATACGGCGTCGATATCGCCCTTCACCGCACGTGCAAGTGCGGTAATGGAGACGCTATCGCCTACGGTTCGGGCGATTTCCTGAACCGCTTGGAAATCCCCTGCCGAAGACGCGGGAAAACCCGCCTCGATAATATCGACATTCAGCCGCTTTAGCTGCTGTGCAAACTCGATCTTTTGCTGTACGTTCAGTTTGGCGCCCGGAACCTGCTCTCCGTCGCGCAAGGTTGTGTCCAATACGATAATGTTGCGTTCCATTTGATATTCCTCCTCGATAATCGATCGTTCATTTTCCTTCATTTTCCTTCATTTATATCAAGCGGGGTTGGTTAAACCCGGAATTTAACCAACAAAAAACCCCGCCTCTACATATAGAGGCGGGGTTGAACCCGCGGTACCACTCTAATTCATTTTTATGCAAAATGATCTTCTTCGATGGCCATCACCATCTATCCCTATAACGGTGGAACTCCGGCTAACCCTACATGATCAGGCAGCTGTTCATAGACGAGTTCAAAGGGAACGACATTACCGTTTCACACCTGCCAACGGCTCTCTGAAAAGTCATTACGCTTTTACTATTTCTAATCAAAACATTTAGATATGAATTTTGATAACTATCTTAAGGAAAGAGGAGGGTTTTGTCAACCCTTTATCTTCCAAAGGCAAAAGAACGCATGGGTTACAGCAATCCGGACTTCTTCACATTCGCCAGGAAATCATGGAATTCCGGAATATTCAGCTGCTGCGCTGCATCGGACAACGCCGTAGCCGGATCGGGATGAACTTCAACCATCACACCGTCTGCACCTGCAGCAAGAGCCGCTCTGGCACAAGGGGCCAGGATGTCCTTACGGCCTGTGGAATGGGTCACGTCCACCAGTACTGGAAGATGTGTTTCTTGTTTCAGAATCGGTACCGCCGAGATGTCCAAGGTGTTTCTCGTCGCCTTCTCATACGTCCGTATGCCGCGTTCAATCAGCATCACCTGCGTATTGCCGCGGGATACAATGTATTCCGCAGCGTGCACGAACTCATCGATCGTAGCCGCGAGACCGCGTTTCAACAGCACCGGCGTCTGAACATCCCCTGCTGCTTTTAACAGCTCAAAGTTCTGCATGTTCCGCGCACCGATCTGAATGACGTCAATGTATTCGCACGCAAGCTCGATATGCGCAGGATCCACGATTTCGCTGATCGTCTTCAGTCCGAACTCGGACGCCACTTCCTTCAGAATTTTCAGGCCTTCAATACCCAAGCCCTGAAAATCGTAAGGCGATGTTCTTGGTTTGAACGCACCGCCGCGCATAACAGTCATGCCCGCTTCCTTAAGGGCAGCTGCAACCTGGCGTACTTGCTCATAACTCTCAACCGAGCATGGTCCTGCGATCATTACTGGCGTGCCTCCACCAATGATGGTGCTACCCAGTTGAATCAGTGTATCCTCTTGCTTCTTCTTCCGGCTCACCAGTAAATGTTTCTTGTGATCGACTTGCTGCAGCTTCAAGGATGCCTGGAAAATCTGTTTAAATAAATGACGCACCGTTTCATTATCGAAAGGACCTTGGTTATGCTCAACCAGAGTATCCAACATTTTTTTCTCACGTACCGGGTCAAAGTCAGGAACTCCCTGCTTTTGCTTCTCCTGACCGATCTCCTGGGCGATCCGTGCCCGTTCCGACAACAGCTCCAGCAGCTGAAGATTAACGGCATCAAGCTCCGATCTTAATTGTTCCAAACGTCCTTGACTCATCTGAAATCTCTCCCTCACCTATTTTTCTAGTTTATAAAAACAAAAAGACCCCCCGCCCGGAAAGGGACGAGGAGTCGTGGTACCACCCTTATTAGATATGCCGAAAGAAGCAAACACATCTCACTTGAACCTCTTAACGCAAGGGTTACGGGTAAACCTACCATCCGCACAGAACATGCAGATTATCAGCATACCAGCTCCGGAATGAACTTCAGCGGAGAACCTTCGCCCGGGCGCTCTCAGTCGGTGGCAGCCCTTTCCTGTCAGGAACGTTCTTTCGCTTACTCTTTCCATCATCGCTTGTTTTAACATATCGTGTTCGTTAATTAAGAAGCATTGTAATACACCCCGGATTGAAATTGCAAGAGTTTTATTTAAAGCTTGGGTGCTTTGATGCAGTGAAGTTTTATATAAGCGGGCTTCATGTCAGAGACGAACATTCACCTTCTGCCCCTGCTTTACCGGATTTCCCCAATACGTAAACAGGCGCCAGATGTATTCGAATGGTCCTATCGGGAGCCGCTTCAACCAGACTCTGCTGAAGATCGCTTGCAGAGCAAAAATGACGACAACCATCACCATCTGCCAGATCGGTTCGATCGTTCCGTACCACCCCAATCCATAGCTGTAAAAGATCAATCCGCACAGGATCGATTGGAGCAAATAGTTGGTGAAGGCCATTTTTCCGGGATAAGAAAATAAATTCAATACCTTCTGCCATGATGTATTCTGGTATAAAAGTGCAAACGCGCCGATATAGCCCAGGGTCAAGAGTGGTGCACCAACGAATAAGGCTACCGCCTCGCCCCAGGATGGAAGTCCATCCGCTAGCGACATCACGAGTTGAAGGACAAGACCCAGGCTACCGCCAATGACGACCAATTTGATGATCCCCTTCCGGTTCTTCTGGACCTCATGCAAAATACGGCGCTTGCAGAAGTAGGCACCCATCAGGAACATCCCTAATACTTGCGGGTAGAAGACCACCATATTCAAAATGGAGCCGATGTAATCATTCAGTCGCTGAGCGATGATCTGAGTCATCGTCCCTTCTCCGTATATGGCTGCATCCCGCTCTTGGAAATAGATCCCCATCTGATGTGCATCCGCCTGGCTCAACGGCTCAAAAACCTGTCCGGCCGAGGAGCTCAGCAGACTTGCTCCCGTCAGCAGGACGGGAACGAGCAGCAGCAGGGACAGTGACCAGATCAGCAGCGTTCTCGGCTTGCAGCGCTGAAACAGCATCAGCAGAAAACCCATGAGTGCATAGTGGGTCAGAATGTCTCCGTACCAAATCAGGATGCCATGGATCAGACCGATCAGAAGCAAAGCCGTCAACCTGCGAGTATAGATGCGGTTAAAGCTTCGGCCTTTGGCCTGACTGCTCTCCTGTAACAACACCATGCCAAAACCAAACAGGAAAGAGAAAATCAAAATAAATTTGCCGTCAATAACAATTCCGCGCAGCAGCATCAGGATCTCATTGTACCAGCCTGACCATAATTCGACCCCGAAGGAAATGGTTTGTAGCGATGTTGTAAAAAACGTAATGTTCACTAAAAAGATGCCTAATAGTGCAAATCCTCTCAAGCTATCGATGAGCTGTATTCTTGGCTGTGGATTCGTTGCCATCATCGTACCTCCTTATCATTGTGCCTTCAGGTTAAGGTACAATCATAAAGAAAGGATAAAGAAACTCATATTGATTTGTAAGTATACAGTAGCTTAAGCATCACTGCGCATGCGGATCATTCTTCCGATCGCTGATATGAACGAGAACTGTCAAATAGCAGTTTGTAACTCCCTTGTTTTTCCCAATCCCCCTTTATACAAGAGAGGGTGTAAAAACTGAACTAGAAGGCAAAAGCTATCAACGGTGAGCAGTCTGATATCCGCGGGTTTTGTATACCGCATGTTTTCTCTCCGTCTGCAGAGAGTGCACCACGAACTGTTGTCGTGCGTCGTTTCCTTTGGAGGGATGGCACATAGCGATGGACGTGGATTCTCTCTTACGGCTTTTCCCTTTGCCTTCTAACTCAGTTTTTCATCTTCCACCTGTTTTTTTGGGGAACGGGATCACCTTGAATCAACCATTCTCACAATACGACTAGATTCCAATAGGAATGGTGATCACCTATTTATCCTTTTCTCTTCAAGTTCTCGGGCAATCGACCAAATAAATCCACTTAGTTCACGCGCCACGGCCACAACTGCTTTGCCACTAGGCTTACCCTTTGACAGCATTTTCGTGTATTTTCGATGTAGTCGATGCTGTGCCTTCCAGGATATGGCCTGAATTTCAGGAGATTTTCCTTGTTGACGTTTCTTTAACTCTCCTTGTAGCGCAGGTTTATAGCGGTAACTCCAAGCGGATTCGACCAATAAACGACGAAGGTGGGTATTCCCCGATTTCGTAATGTTTCCCTGCCATCGGCTTTGGCCACTTGAGTATTCCCTCGGCACCAAACCTGTGTACCCCATGAAAGCCTTCGCATTACCAAACCGGGTAAATGAACACACTTCCGCTACGATTCCTGTTGCTGTCGTTTCAGCTACTCCACGTAAGGTTTGAAGGGCTTGTATTAAGGGGGCGTGGTGCCCTTCCGTGGCTTCTTCGTGAATGGCTGCTTCCAAACGCTTCAGACGTTCTTCATTTTCATCCATCTGATGCAGCATTTCCTGCAGAACCAAACGTTGAGAAGCGGACTCGAATGGAATACGTCCTAACCATAACCGGTATTTAGCCGTCCAGCGGCGAAGTGGCTCTTTAGGTGCAATCTGATGACGAAGGAGAAACTTCCCGATCCGCTGCCGGATTCGAGCTCGATCTTCCTTAACATCTTCACGCATTCGTACCAAATCACGAAGCGCTTCTTCCTCTGGAGTAGGTACATGCACACGTGTTAATTCACCTGCTCGAAGTAATTGTGCCAGACGCATCGAATCCCTACGATCCGTTTTTACCCGTTCTCCTGGACGACTAGGCATAAGTGATGGGGCGATAACAATGCAGTCATATCCATGTGCAGTTAGCAAACGAACTAAAGGATATCCTGTTGGACCTGCCTCGTAACAAACGCTTAATTCATTGGGTTGGCCTAACTTCCTCAATACTTTCAAGATGTGATACTCGGTATGAGGAATCGTGCCCAAATACCGAGCGCCTTCTCTTCCTGGATCAGCTACAGATACAGCAATATTTTCCTTCGACACGTCTAAGCCTACGTATTTTATGGTATCCTTCATAGTACAGACTCTCCTTTGCAATTTAGCTCTGATTTTGGTTTTGGTTTAGCTTCTACTACACCATTATTCCCAAAATTAACCTAAGATGTTGCAATTACGGGGAGTCTGTCTCGTTCATGATAACTGTTGCCCCCAGATTTTCTATTTATCCATGAAAGAATGGTTGAAATCCGGGGGCAAAGGCGACCGCTATCGCTTCTCCAGAACGATTCCGCCTGCTCCGTTGAAGTAGAGGCATATATAAACTTCAAGTAACAGGACTTTCTTTATTCATTCTTTAGAAATGACGTGTACACTAACCAGATAACCCCCTTGTTAATAGCTACTTTTCGGAGGATGTAATAAATATGGCAAACGAAACGATCCTATTGGTGGATGATGAAGAAGAAATCATCGCTTTTATACAAGACGCTCTGGAGATTGAAGGCTATCACGTACTGACTGCCGGAAGTGGACGGGAGGCGCTAATCCAGAGCGAGCAGCAGCCGTCCCTGATCATCCTCGATGTGATGATGCCCGAGATGAACGGCATTGAGGTCTGCGAGCAGCTTAGGGAAAGGACGCAGTGTCCCATTGTGTTCTTGAGTGCTTGCCAAAATGAAATGGACCGGATTCGAGGGCTCGCTGCTGGCGGGGACGATTATCTGCTCAAGCCCTTTAGCCTCGCGGAATTGAAAGCCAGAATCCATGCTCATCTGCGGCGAGAAAAGAGAATCCACGCGCAAAAAGATCAAGGCGTCCTGCGATTCCAATCCCTGATGATTGATTGCAAGGGACATGCCGTTACCTGCAGCGGGCACAACATCGCTCTTACGAATAAGGAGTATCAGATCGTAGAACTGCTGGCGATGCATCAGGGGCAGGTCTTTTCCAGAGAACAGATTTACGAGAAGTTATGGGGGTTTGACGCTGAGGGTGACGACGCTACCATTACCGAGCATATCAAGAAAATCCGGGCCAAGCTGGCCGCCCATGCCAAGGAAGGCAGCTATATTCAAACCGTATGGGGCATCGGCTACAAGTGGGATCCCAAATGATGAAACAGCGTTCCATCAAAAACACGTTCGCCCGCCATTTCGTCTCCATTCTGGCCTGCAGCTTGCTGGCTACGCTTGTAACCTGGGGACTGCTCGTCATGCTGCTTGGGTACTTGTTCAACCATGACATCGTGCTCCCGGCAAATCATTACGAAGCTCAGATCCCTGTTATTTCGGAGTACGCGGTAGACCGGGGCGATTCTGTCATGAGCACGCAAGGACAAGCCGAACTTGAAAAGGTGATCCCCTCGCAGGGCATGTCCTACCTGGTTGTATCCCTTACCGGCGAACCCTTATATGGTGATCTTACTCTAAAAGAATCGCTTAGCCGGCAAAAGATACTGGCACGCTTGAACCAGACGCGCAGCAGCATGAATCAAGTCGTTAAATACATTCCGGTTGTCTCCAGTGACGGAGATCTTGCAGGAGCTCTTCTGCTTGGATATAACCTGAAGGTGACGGCAGCCAATCCGGCGTTGAATCCCGTGATAACCTTTGGCTCCCTGGCCTTTATTCTGACGCCTTTTCTGTATATCATCTTGTTCACTCTGATATTCGGAAGACGATTCAGCCGCAAAATCAGCACTCCGCTGCAGCAGCTTCTCCAAGGAGCCGAACAGATTAAGGAGCGAAATTTACACTTTTCCATGACGGGGACATCATCCATAACGGAAGTTAATCAGCTTACGAATGCTTTTGAGGACATGCGTCAGGAGCTGGAGCAATCCACCCGGCGGGAATGGAGATTGGAGCAGGATCGAAGCACCATGTTTGCGGCTCTCGCTCACGACCTTCGGACACCGCTTACGATTATTCAAGGACATGTTGAGGGCTTGGAGCAGATGAATGGGAAGTCTTATGGAGCTAAACAATCGCAATATCTGCAAGTCATCAAACGCAACACCACACGTGCTTCGAAACTCCTTCAGGATATGAACACCATCGCAGAAATTGAAAAGGTATCTTTTCGGCTCCAGCCACTTCCCGTGGATATTGAAGAATTAGCGGATGATAAAACCATGGAATATGCCGCTTTATGCAGCAATAAGAACATAACATTCCATACGGAGATCAACGATAATCGAATGAACAAGAAGCCCGTCATCCTGGATCCCTATCGCATCATGCAGGTTCTGGATAATCTCGTTTCGAACAGCATTCGATATACCCCAGAAGCCGGACAGATTCTATGGCGGATCGAAATCACCGAGCAGGAGGTGATGATGGCTGTGACGGATAATGGAGCAGGCTTTGGGCAGCAGCAAGATCTGCAGCAGGTATTTAAGCAGTTTTATCAAGGGAATCATCCTTCCTCCAGACAAAAAGGGCATTCCGGTCTGGGGCTGTATATCGCCAAACTTCTCATTAAGCATCATGGAGGGCTTATTTCTGCCGAGAACACCCCGCCTCGCGGGGCAACGGTGCGCTTTACCATACCGACCCAAACATCATAACTTCTCCAAGCATCATAAAGAGGCATCCTACACGATCCTATGGATCGGGGATGCCTCAATTGTTATACCTTTAACCGATAAATCGCCTTATTATCGAGTCCGCGGATCATCGGTGTCCACGGCTCCGTTTCAAGCGTCGTATCCAGGGCATCCTCTACCATCTGCAGCTTGGCATCCAGCAGGTCGATATGGTGCAGCGCAACGGCTTCAGCTGTTTGCGGCTGAACCGGGCTCCCCCACTCTCCCAGGTTATGATGGGACAGTACGAGATGCTGCAATCCCAGTACCACTTCGGATTCTAACGCGATGTCGTTCTGAATGGCCGCTTCCACGATCCAGTTGGATGCCAGGGCGATATGTCCGATCAGTTTACCCTGGTTGCTGTAGTCCGTAACGATGCCCATCTGTGCGATCATCTCTTCCGGCTTTGCGATATCATGAAGGATAATGCCGGCCTTGATCAAGTCCGGATTCAGAAACGGCCGCTGCTTGCAGATGAAATCGCCAATCTCCAGCATGCGGACAATATGATAGGCAAGTCCGGCAAAGTAAGCATGATGATAGGTTTTGGCAGCCGGATAGTGCATCAGCTTCTCTTCCACCTTTGACACACAATACTGCACGATGCTTCGTACCTGCGGCTCTGCAATCTCATTCATCGTAAGTTTGATTGTATGTAACAGATCCACGGGACGGATTGGCGCAGCCCTCACAAAATCGGTCAAGGAAACGCCATCCTCATCCGTTGCCTTACGGATTCGGCTGATTTTGACTTGAAGCTGATCCCTGTAGCTCAGCACGGTTCCCCGGATTTTGACTAATTGCATCGGCAGGAACGTTTCTTTATCCTGAATGGTCACATCCCAGTACTTGGCCGAAATCTGGCCGCTCGCATCCGAGAGAATAATATCAAAATAATCTTTCGGCGGCGTGCCATTGGTCTGTCTCATATTTAATTCTTTCAGCAAGTAAAATCCAACAAAATCATCTTGAACGCTAAGTTTATTAATCGGTTTCATCTGGTTCCTCCCACGATCTTCATTCCATAAAACTACTCTATCATATTTATAACCTATTACTAAATACGATTCCCAATTCGTTCATAATTCTTGATCTGAAAGATTACAATCTAACGAAAAAAACCACTTAGCAAAGTGGCTTTTTACGATTTTCATATTATTTATGTCTAGATTCAAAGCCGCAGCTCATAAGATCAGCTAAAATAATAAATGAAATCCAAGCGTTTTATTCCCTCCACGCACCTGGATGGTCGTCCTGGACCAAATCCAGCTCCACGGCTCTTGCGTTCATCTGCACCTGCTCGACGCTCTTGCAGCCTGGAATAACACAGCTGACAGCAGGATGCTTCAAGCACCAGGCCAACGCCCACTCGGCCATATTCACGCCCTCCGGCACTTCGTTCTGCTTAATCTCTTCCACAAGCTTCAGCTTGGCATTAATCTCGTCATGGTCACGGTTCTTGCGCACATTATCGCTGAAGACCGTCCCCGGCTTATACTTTCCGCTTAAGTACCCGCTCGCTAGCGGAACTCGCGCCAATACGCCAAGATCCTGCTTCATGCATGAAGGAAGAACCTCTTCCTCCGGAGCTTGGTCCAGACGGTTATACACGACCTGAATGGCTTTGGCATTAACCTCCGCGGCCTTGTCGGTTTGATAGATATTTTTGTTGCTACCAATGGAAATGCCCAGATTACGGATGGTTCCCGCCTGAACCTGCTTGTCCAGCATCGTCCACATATCATCATTGTTGAACACTTCATCCGAGCCGGAATGGAATTGATACAGGTCGATGTAATCGGTACGAAGCGCTTTAAGTGATTCCTCCAGTTGAATTCGGATTTGCTTCGCATCCCAAGCGTGCTCCCATTGCTCATGCCATCGATGACCAAACTTCGAGGCAATGACCCAATCCTCGCGGCGGTCGCGCGACAAGAAATCGCCGATGAAATTCTCGGACATATGATGAGGCCCATAACATTCGGCTGTATCGAGCAGATTAATGCCAAGTTCCTTCGCATGCGTTAAGATGGCATCGACTTCCTTTTGATTGAAATCCTTCCCCCAATCACCGCCAAACTGCCAGGTTCCCACACCGACTACCGATACTTTCAGATCCGTTTTCCCGAGACGTCTGTACTTCATATACTCACCCCTACTCGTAGATTTGTGCGCCTATATCTTATTTGAAATTGCAACCGTTTGCAAATCTTGCTGCAGACTCTTTTTTTTCGTCCATAAACCTTATTTTCATTCACTTGCCGCATCCTGACTGTTTAATAACAAGTCGTTATGGTGAACCCTATAATACGTAAACATTTTGCTATAATAGAACGGAATCAGAAAGGAGGATTGCAGGCGTGAATACTCGGACACTGGAGCAATGGATACCGGATATTATCGAGAGTCTGAAAGCAAAAACACCAAATGACTTTCAGCGAATGATCGATGAATTTCTGCCTTATGACCTGGCCAGAATACATAGCCATCTCAGCGATACAGACCAAACCCGCTTTCTGCAATTTCTGAACGAGGAACAGCTGGCCGATATGATTCAGGAAATGGAGCACGACCAGCAAATCGAGGTTTTGGGCAAGCTGGGCAAAGAAAAAACAGCCATCATCCTGGACTTGATGGATAACGACGACCTCGCCATTCTGCTTGACGAGCTGTCACCCGAGCAGAAAGACGAATTCCTCAAGGGAATGCGGGACGAGGAATCCCAATTTGTCCAGAACCTGATGAAATACCCGCCGGAAACTGCGGGCCGAATCATGACGAACCGTTATGTGTGGATTCCCCAGCATTACACCGTATCGGAAGTAGTCCAGAAGCTGAAAACCTACGTCTCCATTTCGGAAACGATCAACTATCTGTACGTCATTGACCAAGACAAAAAGCTGATGGGCGTGGTGTCCTACCGTGGACTCATTTTGGCCGAGCCGGATGAATATATGGTAGATATCATGCACAGCCGGGTTCTGTCCGTACCTGTGGATGCCGATCAGGAGGAAGTCGCCCAGATTATCCAAAAATACGATCTCGTCGCCATCCCCGTCGTTGAACAGGATAACAGGCTTGTAGGCATCATTACGGTTGACGATATTCTCGACGTCGTCATCAAGGAAGCCGACGAGGACATTCGGAAAATGAATGCCACTGGGGGCAAATCCATCGACTTCAACACCAAAGCAACCGTTGCCGCCTTTCGAAGATTGCCATGGCTAATCTTGCTCTTATTCATCGGTCTGATCTCCGGAACGATCATTTCCCGATTTGAAGAGACGCTGGCTCAGGTTGTGGCGCTAGCCTTCTTCATGCCCATGATTGCAGGAATGACCGGCAACACTGGCACGCAGTCCCTTGCTGTTATTGTGCGAGGCCTGACCACGAAAGAAATGACGAAATCGCTGGTGTACCGGCTATTAGCGAGAGAGCTGAAGGTCGGATTGATGATTGGGGTCACATGCGGCATTCTGATATCCTTGATCGCATATTTCTGGCAGGGCAATCTCTATCTGGGGTTTGTGGTCGGAAGCTCGTTGATTGCAACACTCATCGTGGGAACCATGGCAGGTACCATCATCCCCCTCATTCTGTTCAAATTCAAGATCGATCCGGCCGTAGCCTCAGGACCGTTAATTACAACCATTAACGATATCCTATCGCTTGTCATCTACTTTGGTATCGCCACCCTGTTTCTTTCTTACATTTAGCTGGTATTTACGAATATATTCCTTTACTTTAAAAAGACTTCCGGTTAGCAAGCCGGAAGTCTTTTTTTGGACTCTGCCAAGCAAGGATCTCCATTGGCTCAAGAACCTGCTTGTTCATTACCCGTGTTTCCACTATATCGATGAGCATGTGGAATCCTGCCATCTACTGTGGTATAGCCTTCAAAATAATGATAGTGCCCGCCGCCTGCCAAGGGAATGGCGGGGCCAGTTGTTCCTCTAATCATGTGCTTGTGTTGGTCATTAAATGATGTTTGGGCATGATAATTATGGAAGTGTGGAACGCCACTTGGAGCTGGTTCAGTTACACCCACGTAATGGTGGAAATGTCCAACATCAAAGGATGTATCTCCTTTAAAGGGATGAACATGAACATTAACGGGTCTTCCATCCCAAGATGTAAGAAAGAGTTGATGCGAGTGTTCCGAATCGGAGTCATTGGAATGAACAATAAAACCGGTTATTGGTATTTCCATCAAATAATAAACCTCCTTTTCTTAATGCATGATTTCTTTCTTGTTAACCTTCATGCCAGACAACGACCGATCGAACATGTCAAGGATAAATAAGAATCGTTCAGCCTCACGAAAAACGTGATCTGCTAATAAGGGATGAATGATGCTTTTGATTCGACATTCCTCAATCAAGTCGCGGGCAGTCTTCTTAAAATCTCGCAATGATTTGACTGAAACGCGGTTTTCATCAACAAATTGACTTAGTAATGGATGGGTTTGCGATTGTGGACGCATGGAACTTAAGTCAATGGCTTGAAACATCAACGTATCAAAATCTTGGCTAAACTCCCTTGCTTGTTCCACTAATTTTCGCTCGGATGGATCAAGCAGATGACCGATAAATTTTGCATGGTCAGCCATGATTTTTAGGAAAAAGACATTTTCATCGATAATCGCATCAGGTAATGGTTCAAGTCTCCCACTATTGAGTTCCTCTAACCGATTTCTAAAGTAATTTGCTTCTCGGCTAACATGATCTACAAGCAGCGGGAAATTTGTTCCTCCAGGAAGCTGGCACCGCAGTATAAGCCCAAGTACCTTTCTCTTAAACGCCCAAATGTGTGCAGCCGCATTGTGAACTTCTGAATTAAACTGTCGAATCGTTTGCGGATCCGTATCTGCACGATATGAATGTGATCTTCTTTCAATCTCTTCAAAGATTGCATGAAATTGATTAGCCTCATTAATTAACTGCGTGTCTTCACATCTAAATCCTAGCCGCAGAAAAAAGGAATGTTCTTTCATAATGCGTGACCAAAAACGTATTTCGTCTAATGATCGAACTACAAAAGGATCCGACAAACCATATCCCACCCTTCCGCACACTTAAAGACAACCATCTTTATTGACTTGATAGCAAAGTATATGGTGAAGGCATGTTTCAATATGCTGTCGAAAAATAAAAAATCAAGATCCATTAGATTTAAATTAAAAAGCCTCTCTGGCAAGTTGCCATCTGAGACAAGAAAATGAGCAGGCGTAATGAATGAGCAAAAAATTCACTGTATATTCAAACTGCGTGTTTGACGAAAAGATAATACGTTTGTTACAATCTCACCAACAAACAGGAAAAGGATGAGGACGATGGTTCGTCGTTTGAAAAGGTTTAAGAATGTAGCTATTGCACTAAGCTTCTGAGTAAATCATGATTTATTCTACTTAGAAGCGAGGAGAAAAAGAATGAAACAACATTCGTTTGAACACTGGTCCGAAATTAAGTATTTAAAGGATATTGTCACCAACCCCATGATTCAAGTAGGGGAATACTCTTACTATTCTGGTTATTACGATCATCATGATTTTGAAGATGGCTGCGTTAGATACCTATGGGGAGATGAAAAATCCAGAAGGTTGTTTAACCCCATCGAAGACCATGGTTGGCATATAGATAAATTGATTATTGGAAACTACGTATGCATTGCAAGTGGTGTAGTTATTTTAATGGGTGGAAATCACAATCATCATCCTGAATGGATAACCGTATATCCGTTTGTGGAGCAGATTGAAACTTCTTACCTACCAAAAGGCGATACAGTCATCGAAAGTGATGCCTGGATTGGAATGAATGCCATGATTATGCCAGGTGTGACCATAGGCGAAGGCGCCATTGTAGCGGCTGGTTCGGTAGTTGCAAAAGATGTCCCACCATATACTATCGTAGGCGGTAACCCTGCTAAAGAGATAAGGAAACGCTTTGCGGAAGAAGAAATTGAAAAGTTAAAGGAAATGCGATGGTTTGATTGGAAGCGCGAGAAAATTGAACGGGTCAGTCATATCTTGTCCAGTTCTTCCGTTGATCAATTATATGACTTTTATCAAAAAGAAATAAAACCATACGTTTAATTTCAGATCTTCTCATAGAAAAAACTAATAGTTTAAAAAGCAATAGTCCCTTCTTGGAATTCAAGAAGGGACTATTTTTTCTGAGCCCGATCCTCAAAGTTTTGTTTATCATTCAAAACTCTTTTGTCATCCTGTTCAAAGAAACCCATAGCTTCGTATCCCCTTAGATTTATGTGGTTGGCATTGCTTAAACATTACCAAAAAGTAACTAGGTCACTTCAAAGTGCGTACTTCTCAATCCGAACCCTAACGTGCAAAATGACATTAATCAAGAACATGTCGTTAGGAGATGAATTTATGAATACGGATCAACATTCACATTATTCGCAAAAGACGGCTTTGGTTGTAGGAGCCAATGGGGTGATCGGCCGCAACCTCATCGAATACCTTGCGACGCTTCCCGATTGGGATATTATTGGTGTATCGCGCCGAGGCGGGGAATCAACGAACCGCGTTCGTTATATATCGGCCGACCTGCTTGATCGCGAGGATACGATCGCCAAATTAAGTCACTTATCGGAAGTGACGCATATCTTCTATGCTGCCTATCAGGACCGGCCAACGTGGGCCGAGCTCGTTGCACCGAATCTGGCGATGCTCGTCCATGTAGTGGAAGCTATCGAGCCGATTGCTGCCAATTTGCAGCATGTCAGCCTGATGCAGGGTTACAAGGTATACGGCGCGCATCTCGGTCCATTCAAGACGCCAGCACGGGAGACAGATGCCAGCCATATGCCGCCAGAGTTCAATATCGATCAGCAGAACTTCCTCGAGGAACGGCAGCAAGGCAAAGCTTGGACCTGGTCAGCCCTGCGTCCATCCGTTGTCAGCGGCTTCGCCCTTGGAAACCCGATGAATCTGGCGATGGTCATTGCCGTCTATGCCTCGATTTCGAAAGAGCTCGGCATCCCGCTGCGTTTTCCAGGTAAGCCCGGGGCCTATCACACTCTGCTGGAGATGACCGATGCCGATCTGCTCGCGAAGGCTACAGTATGGGCAGCAACCGATGATCGATGCGCCAATCAAGCATTTAATATCACGAACGGGGACTTGTTCCGTTGGAACGAGTTATGGCCGAAGATTGCGAACTACTTTGAAATGGAAACCGCGCCACCCCTGCAGATGAATCTGGAAACGGTCATGGCGGATAAAGAGCCGGTTTGGAATCGTATGGTTGAGAAGCACGGACTTGCGGAGCACACGTATCAAGAGGTTTCATCTTGGAAGTTCGGTGATTTTGTGTTCTCCTGGGATTATGATTTCTTTGCAGACGGTTCGAAGGCCCGACGCTTCGGATTTCATGAGTATGTCGAAACAGAGGCCATGTTCATGAACATCTTTGACGAGCTCCGGCGGCGTAAAGTCATTCCATAAGTTATCGCGCAAGCTGCATGACGAAGAGCCGACTATACGTGGAATAGTCGGCTCTTTCATTTATCACACCTTTTAATGCCTATCCTCAAATGCCGGCTTCTCCAGCACCATGGCCGATTCGCCATACTTCCGTTCGATATGAATATCTCCCCATCTGCACATCAAATGAAGAATTTCCTTTAAGCTCCAGCCATACTCGCTCAATTCATACTCCACCTTGGGCGGAACCTGATTATACGTCTTGCGTAATATAATGCCCTCCTCTTCCAGCTCCCGCAGATGCTGTGTCAGCATTTTTTGCGTGATCTGGGGAATCAGGCTTAAAAATTCGCTGTTGCGTCTTTTACCGAAGGTAAGATGAAAGAGAATGACCGGTTTCCACTTTCCGCCGATGACCTCCAGCGTAGCTTCGACCGCGGTGTTGTATACTTTTTCCTTATGCTCCATGAAAAGCCTCGCTCCTTCGTTCCACGATATGGCATTACCAGTGATTTCCGACCTCTCGCTTTACTTCTTCCACTATAACACGAACCCCTTCCTCGATCTGTTCCAATCGCGCTCTGGAAATACTGATACGTATAAACTTCTCGCGCATAAGGTAGTCGGACAGATAAAACAGCTTGCCGGACACCACATGAACGTTCCGCTCTTGTAGCCGCCTGATCAATCGCTCCAAGTTAACGGTCTGCGGCAGCTTAAACAGTTTATATATGCCGCCGTCGCCGGGCATGGCTTCAATGAATCCGGTTCCCTCGTACGGTTGCAAAGCGGCATTCAGGGCTTGCATTCGGGTTTCATACTGGCTATAAATCTTCTGTTTGTGCCGCTCGTACATCCCGTTGCTGATATAAATTTCGAGCGCCGCTTGGGACAGCAGCGACGTATCCCCATAACTACTGTGGGCATTAAACGTTTGGAGTAAATGTTCCGGCAGGACGACGGCTCCCAGGCGTAATCCAGGGAAAATAATCTTCGAGAAGCTCTTCAAATACACGACATGCGAAGTTCGGTTGTAGGCATAGATGGGATCGTATCCCCGCTCCTCGCCGAGATCAGCCATATAATCGTCTTCCACAATGTAGACATTATATTTCGCCGCCAGGTTAGCAATGGCCTTCCTCTGCTCTGCACTATAGGTGGTGCCCAGCGGATTATGATATCTTGACATCGTATAGAAAAATTTAATATGTCCGGATCGGAAATGCCCCTCCAGAGCCTGCAGGTCGATCCCCGCTGCCGTGCGGGTTAATCCGATAACGGGTACTCCTTCACTCTCCAACAACTGCAAGTAGTTATTGTAGCTTGGCTGTTCGACCAGAATGGCGGAATGTCCGCCGGGAAACGGCATTTTTGTCAAAATCTCAAGCGCCTGCTGGGCGCCCGCCGTAATCACGATCCTCTCCGCGGCAGTGAACACTTGAGCTCCTGCCAAATGGGAGACCAGGGTATGGCGCAGTTTCTCCATCCCTTGCGGATCGCCATAGGTAAACAGTTCATATTTATAGGTATCAATCGCCTTGTTCAGGCAATGCTGAAAATCCAGATACGGGAATACATTCACATCCGGAGAGGCCGAAGAGAAATCGATCATGGTGCTGACACTCGCGTCTTCTTCCTCTTTCGGACGGTCGACCACATAATATCCGCTCTGGGATACGGAATAGATCGCATGTCGTTTCTCAAGCTCGGCGTAGGCTCGCAGCACGGTGCTGACACTGCATCCGTACGTGAGCGCAGCACTCCGTACGGAAGGCAGCTTCTGCCCGGGACGGTATTGTCCTTCCGAGATTTTGGATTCCATATCCGAGAGGATGGACAAGTATTTTCTCATCATGCACCTCCTGTCATTTCTATGCTTGATTATATCCGACCGAGCCTCAATCTAAAAAGATCTAATATTTTTAGGTGAAAAACCTAATTTTATTAGGTTTTTTGTGAGGAAAGCGTCTGATAGAATAAATACAAGCGCTTACAATGCAACGATTCAAGGAGGAAACGTGATGACCAAACCCGTACAGCCTAATGAACCGATCGTAACCCATATCTATACCGCGGACCCTTCCGCCCACGTATTCGAGGGTAAAATTTATATTTATCCATCCCATGATCTGGACCACGAGAATACCTCCAATGATAACGGCGACCAGTATGACATGGAAGATTACCATATTCTATCAATGGATGATGTGAATGCTCCATGCGTAGACCATGGCGAAGCCCTTCATGTAAAAGATGTTCCATGGGCGAAAAAGCAAATGTGGGCACCGGATGCTGCCTTCAAGAACGATACTTACTATTTATACTTCCCTGCCAGGGATCATGACGATATTTTCCGTCTTGGCGTAGCGACAAGCTCGTCCCCTTCCGGCCCCTTTAAGCCGGAGCCTCATTACATCCCGGGCAGCTACAGCATTGACCCTGCCGTATTCGTGGACGACGATAACCGGGCCTATATTTACTTCGGCGGCCTCTGGGGCGGACAACTGGAACAATGGCAGACCGGATCGCATATTTCGGATGCGGAAGGACCTGCCGCAGATGCGCCTGCCATCGGACCGCGGGTTGCAGAGCTGAGCGACGACATGCTTACTTTCAAGGAGACGCCGCGAGAAATATCCATCGTCGATGAGGAGGGCAACCCGATTGTCGCGGGGGATGAAGAGCGAAGATATTTTGAAGGACCTTGGGTCCATAAATACAACGGCACCTACTATCTTTCTTATTCTACCGGCTCAACACACAAAATCGTCTACGGCACGAGTCAAAGTCCAACGGGGCCTTTCGAGTTCAAAGGCACGATTCTAACACCTGTTATCGGCTGGACGACCCATCACTCCATCGTTCAGTTTCAGGATAAATGGTATCTCTTTTACCATGACAGCTCCCTCTCCGGCGGGGCCGACAACAAACGCAGCGTCAAGTTCACCGAGCTGACCTACCATGAGGACGGTACCATTCAGACCATTGATCCGTACGGTAAATAAGGCATATCAAGCTGAATTCCACGATGATGGAGTTCAGCTTTTTTTATTTCATTTTTTATACAGCTGCTTCGCTGTCGTTGTTTAGTGATATAATGAAAGCTGCTATCATTTTTTGATGTTAGTGTCGGCGGATCCATCTATATCATAACGAAGAAGGAATGCAACCATGACAAGGCAGCTTATGAAACGATATATCATCCTCATTGTAGGTCTATTCTTAATGGGACTTGGCACGGCTCTCGTGACCAAAGCCAATATTGGAACCTCCCCTATTGCCAGTGTACCGTATGTGCTGAGTTTAAAATTCCCCCTCTCCATGGGACTGATGACCATCCTGTTATGCCTGCTGTTTGTGGTGATCCAGGTCCTCCTGCTCGGTAAGCAGTTTCCCAAGATGCAATATCTGCAAGTGTTTGTCGGTGTTCTGTTTGGCCTGTTTCTGGATATGGGGGCGTATATCGTAAGTTCGCTCAACTTTACAGTGTATTTCATGAAAATTTTGGCGTTACTGACGGGCTGCATGATTCTGGCCATCGGCATCTATCTTCAAATCATCGCGAATACGATCCTGAACCCGGGTGAAGGCATTGTGAAAGTCATCTCTGAAAAGCTCGGTGCCGAATTCGGGAACATTAAGATCATGTTCGACTGGACCCTGGTATCCATCGGCATCGTCATCTCGCTGTTTGCTTTCGGTTCGATTGAAGGCGTACGCGAGGGCACGGTCATTTCGGCTTTTCTGGTCGGTTATTTTATCAAGCTGCTGCGCCGGATCATGTTTCGTTTGCGCAGCAAAAGAGCCCGGGAAGCAGTGCTCGAGCAGAGCTCGTAATTTTCATGAGAATCCTGTGGTGAAACGATCACATTTTGATTATAATAAGTGGCAAGAGACGAAGAACGTCCCAGCGCATTCCTTATTTGGAGTGAGGCCGGGGCGTTCTTTTTTTATTTATATGGGGAGGTATACCGTAAGATGGATTTTGTGAAGGCTCATGGGACATTTATGCATTATCATCTAAGGAACAGAACCGGAGAAAGAAGAGGTCGTCTGGAACGAGGGCATGGTGAGGCCGAAACCTTGTTTTGCCAAAATGTCTGGTGGCCGCTGCGTGGTCATTTTCGCGAATTACATCCACAATTCGAGGTACTGGATTGGCGCGGACGATCCTATTATTGCAGCTTCGCCTTCATCACTCCGCATCTGAGGCTGATCATCGAGGTTAAACCATTTAGCACACATACAACCGAGATGGACCGGCAGAAATATTGCAACGAGCTGAATCGGGAAACCTTTTTATCCGCCATGGGTTATCAGGTGATTTCATTTACTTGCGATGATGTGGCTCACCGCCCGGAGCTGTGCATGACGCTCCTGCGGATGGTCATAAACCGGTATCTGGCAGAACCGCATTCAACAAGTGTATCCACGGTAACAGAACGTGAAATCATCCAATTTGCATGCATGCTTGCACGGCCCCTCCGCCCGATCGATGTGAAGACACATCTGCGTCTGAATCATCGGACCGCCCTTCGCTTCCTTCATTCTCTTTGCGATAAGGGGCTGTTAATTCCGGTAACCGGGTCCCAGGGCAAACATGTCGTGAAGTATGAGCTCCATCCCTATGCGGCGCAGTGCCTATAGCTGCTATGGGGGAGGTCTCCCGAACGGATAGACTCGCGCTTTGCCGTAAAATAAACAAGCTGACCCATTCGATCCTGGAGTCAGCTTGTTGGCAGTTCGTGTAGTTTATGCTTTGAGAACCCGCCCGTTATTACACACCCTTTTTATACAAAGAGAATGAGTATATCGCTGGAGCCGCTGCAATCAGTATAATGATAGGGACAACTGCGACGGCAAGGTTCACCTTCAGAAACGCCATCAGGATCATGAACGCTCCGCCTGCCATCCATAGATACCCTGCAAAACGATGCGTTTTATTCCAATTATCCTGGCTGTTCAGCGTCCAAGGCAGCTTGATGCCCACCGTATAATTCTGTTTGCTCTTCGGCAAATAATTGCCGGTGACCACCAAAAGCATGCCCACGAGAGCCGGTGCAATCGTCTGGATCGGCAGCTCGGCCCCCATGGCCTTGAACAGCGTGATCGGCATGAGAATGAGAGACAGCGCGGGGATGAGCCAAAGACCCATCGTTCTTAAAACCGGGGCAGCATTCATTTTCTTAGGATCGTTGTTAAGCGCTACATGCATAATGACGTTAATAACTGCCGTAAACAACGGAAGCACAAACGCCGCAATCGCCTTCGACACATAATTATCCGGATTGCCCGCCGCGTCCCAGTGAACAGCCACCTGCTCAGGCAATTGGCTATACAGCGTCATTGATAAAATAATCGGCAACAAACAGATCAGCGTTGTTATAACCAGCATCGAACTATTCTTTTTCCCCATCTTGTTTCCCCCCGTTAAATTGTGAAAACCACAACATAATTTCTTCGAAAACGGACACGTTGATCTCATAGTAAATATAATTTTTATATTTCGTTTCAAATATCAGCCCGGCCTTCTTCAGCTGCGATAGATGATACGAAATAGTTGCCCCGGTCATATCAAAATGCTGGCCGATCTCTCCGGCTGACATTTTACCGCGCTTGAGCATAACGAGGATGTCCCGTCTCACCGGATCAGACAACGCCTTAAATGTTTCCGGAAACCCCAATGTGCATCACCCATGTTTCTATTTAGAATTTCATCTAAATACATTATCTCTCATCCCTGCACCGAATTGCAATACCTATTTTGAAAAAAATCTAAATAGAAGATGAAATGGGTATCCCGACAGGCCCCATCACCATAACCAAGAAATCGTTACTTATCTTAAAACAACAAAAGTCCGCTGCGGAACAGCACACGAGCTGATCCTCAGCAGACTTACTTTCAAGGTCTGTTTATCCAAGTACCTTTTCAAATACCGGAAAGCTTGCTGTTCTGCCCGGGAAGTTGACTTCTCCCCGCAGGTCATAACCTAATCCTTGATACAGCTTGAGTGCAGCGGTATTCTTGGCATAGGTATCCAACCGAAGACTCGTGTAACCCTCTCGAGCGGCATATTCTTCGGAGAAGGCTACCAATTTTCGCGCAATGCCCTGTCCGTGTGCTTCCGGATCGACGGCAAGCCGATGCATCATGAGATGCGGTCCCTCTACTTGCCTCCAATTAATGGTCTCGTACTGTTCATCCTGCGTTTCATCGAGGACAACAATCCCCAAGATGCGGCCTTCGCGCTCAGCTGCAAACAATGTTCCTCGCTGCAAATCTTCACCGATCACCTCTCGGTTCGGATACTGATCATCCCATTGATCGCTGCCTCCGGCCTGCATGACCGCAACACAGCGGGTTATCAAAGCCATGATCTCTTGAAGATCCTCTATTCGTCCTGTCCGTATGTTCATATCCATCGATGCACCTACTATTGTTTTTTTAGAACAGTTTACTATGCTTGGACGGCTGCAACAACACCTAAACATGAAACCCAAAAGGCATCCGCGAATTACTTTGGTGGGATAGCGCCTTTAAACGTTCCAGTTAGGATGACCATTTATCTAAGCAATGTAAGCGTCACCTCTATCGTATTATTTACGAATGAGCGCTCCGGACGGGATTTCAACATGACGGTCAGCCCAATTAGCGATACGATGAGCGCTTGTGATAAAGCTTTGGCGTTTGTGTCACTCGCAAGCTCGCCCGATTGTATGCCTCGTTCAATGGTTTCTTGAAATATGACCGCCAGGTACATCTGATGCTCCCTTGTCAGAATTTCAAATTTCTCATCATGAGGCGCAAGCTCGACCATCGTATTGATGCAAAAGCATCCTCGGCTGCGGCTTACGGAATATTCCTCATCAACCACATTCTCAAAAAGAGCTCGAAAAGCCTCTCTGACCGATGGCTTGTTTTGAAGCCTGGTTCGCGCCTCGGAAGCATGCGACATCGTGTATTTTCGCAGAGCGGTTTCGAACAGTTCTTTCTTGTCTCCAAAGGCTGAGTATATACTGGGCCGCTGAATGCCCATTCCGGAAGTCAAATCGCTCAATGAGGTAGCCTCATATCCCTTCTCCCAAAATAGCTGCATTGCGGCATCTAATACTTTCTCTTCATCAAATTCGCGGATTCGCCCCATGATTGATTACCTCTCGTTACTTTTTATTTTCAGGAAACTCCATGATCAAACTGCATGTGAATAACACTTTTTCATTACCAATCAGTATAATTCATTTTATGATGTACCGCTGCTCTTGTCAAATACCGATCCCCTGTATATTACATTGTTATAACTATATTATCAAATGTTACTCATACGATTGAAATAAATCCGTTGACATAGATTGTTATTATGGGATATATTTATCAGGCGATTTAACATACCGATCGGTACACAAAAAACCTCGATAGGATTGGTGCATAAAATGGAAAAATTGATAGCAAAAAAAGCGGTCCATGACGAAGCAGCGGCGAATGCGTCACAGGGGACGGTGACCACGGCCGAATCCGGTAATCGTATGCCTTTGACTCGTTACGTTACGTTATTGTTTGCGATTGCTTGCGGTATGTCAGTTGCCAATATCTACTTCGCTCAGCCGCTGCTCGATGAGCTGTCGAACGAGTTCAACATGGACTATTCCATCATTGGAATTCTGATTACCGTCACACAGATCTTTTATGCATTGGGACTGCTGCTGCTGGTGCCTCTAGGGGATTTACTGAACCAGCGTCGATTAATTATCGCTCAAATGGCGATCTCCATGGCGGCTCTCGTTATCGTTGGAACTGCTTCGTCCGGCACGATGCTCTTTGCAGGTTTGGCTTTGGTCGGATTGCTTGCCGTAGTAACGCAGACTATTGTGGCTTTTGTGGCGACCATAGCTGCTCCTGCTGAACGAGGGCGTGCCGTAGGTATGGTAACCAGTGGAATTGTGATTGGGATCCTTCTTGCGCGAACCATTTCAGGAGTTTTGAAGGATCTTGCAGGATGGCGTTCGGTTTATTTGGTTTCTGCTGCGTTGATGCTGCTCATGGTTTACGCATTATATAAGGTGCTGCCCAATGTTGAGCGTAAGGTAAAGACTCTTCCCTATTCTCAACTGCTTAAGTCGGTACTGATGTTGTTCCTGCAAGAACGGTTATTACGAATCCGCGCTGTTTTAGCTATGCTGATTTTTACCGCTTTCAGCATTTTGTGGACACCATTGGTGCTGCCTCTTAGCGCGCCGCCACTATCCCTTTCGCACTCTGCCATCGGGGCGTTTGGTCTCGTGGGCGTCGTGGGTGCATTGGCTGCAGCAAAGGCCGGTAAGCTAGCCGATCGAGGTTACGGCCAAAGAACGACGGGAATTGCATTGTCCCTGCTATTGCTGTCATGGCTGCCGATCAGCTACACGGAACAGTCCCTGTTTGCCTTAGTCATTGGTATTATTCTGCTGGACTTGGCGGTACAGGCGGTGCATGTCACGAATCAAAGTATGATATTTGTATTGCGCCCACAAGCGCGCAGTCGCATGGTTGCCGGGTATATGATTTTTTATTCCATCGGAAGTGCCGCCGGTTCCATTGCTTCGACCCATATCTATGCACAGTATGGCTGGCATGGAGTTTGCTTGCTTGGAGCCTCCGTCAGCGCTGTTGCTCTTATATTTTGGGTTATGACCAAAGGCGTTAAGGGCAATAACGGTTACTAAAATCTAAAGGAGAGTATTTCCTAGTGGCTGGCATTACTTCGTTTGTAGAAACTAAGCGGATGTTCACACAGGTGAAGTGAAGAGTCATGTCCCAGCTGTTGCGAAAAGTGTTAGAAGAAATTGTTCTTACTGATAAAGTGGGACCCTTCATGTGTTTGTAGGCGGGCATCATCGGAAGGATTATGCGGCATCTTCGCCGACGGTTGTGATGTCCGCATGCCTTTCCTTACAATAGCAAAAGGCACGCCGCATGGGCGTGCTTTCATCAACCTTTCCTTATGGTGTTTTCCCCAGGATCACTTCGCCTGTCGCTTTATTCCAGAACGACGGAATGCCAAGCTTTGATGTGATCAACTCCAATGGAAACATGCTCGAATCAGCCAGGAATGGAATGCTGGCATTTTCTCGCGTCACCTTCCCGTTCACCAATACAACTGCAGGATCACTGGACTTAATGGATACGGTATTCCCTCCATAAGAGAAAGACCAAATTGGAAATCGATGATTTCCGTGTTTCGGATCCGGATTGGACTGTCCGCGCTTCACTTTGATCCCGAGCGCTTCAAATACGCTATTATACGGTACATACAGCTTGTCTTTCACAATGGCGGATGATCCGTAGAAGCTAACCTTTTGTCCGTTTACCGACCAGGACAGAGGAGGCTGTACGAAGACTGGATTCCCATCGTTCTCGTTAAGAGAGCCGCTGCCCTGATATTTCTCTTCTCCCCAAGCCAGCACCTTACCGTCCTGATTGGTTGCATAACCTGTATATCCCTTGGTGCCCCATAACGCCGTTATACCTGTCAGACCTTTCACTTGAAAGGGCTTTGCCGTCGGGTCGTTGTAATTCCACTGCCAGACCGTGCCGTCGTTTTTAAGCATAAATAAACGGTTGGACCCTGTTCTTATCTCTCGGATTTCTTTAAGACCCTTTACTGCAATCGGCGCTTGCTGCTTGGTATTCACATTCCACCGCAGCACCGTCCCATTCTCATGCAGCAGGAACACGTCATACCAATCCACTGCGATTCCGGTAATGGAGGAGGTAACCAGCGGTTTAACCTCGCCAAACTCGCGTTCCAGGCGGAATCGATCGTAGAAACTGTTATATACCGTTAACATATCGACGCTGCCGTCTTTACCGAGAATCAGTGCCTCATGTCCGGCGACCATTATTGTTTTTGCATTCGTGACTCCTTTGATAGGGAAGTACTTGACAGTCATCTTTAAATGATCATTCGGATCATACGTCGGACGCCATATCGTTGCAGTCCCATCCTTATGTAATGCGACAGAGCCATGGTTTGAAATGACCAAACTGGCTACACCCTTAAGTCCTTCCAGCTTCATCAGCCCTCCCCGTTTTTGGAAAGGATCCCCGTTAATATAAGGCGAGTAATTATCGCCCCAGGCCCACACATCCCCGTTTTTGTCCAAGGCATATGAAGAATTGTCACCTGCCGCCACCTGAACAATATCAGTTAGACCCGCAACTTGCTTTGGCACCAATTGATGAATGCTAGTCCCGTCACCTACTTGACCTGACTTGTTATAACCCCAGGCGGTCACGGAGCCGTCGCTCCATGCCGCTACACCATGCCCGCTGCCGCCAGCCACGCTTACCGGTATGGGGCGGGAATCACCGTTCACGGCCTTTGCAGCTCCCACAACGCCCATCGCGGTACAATTGACTGCCAGCAGTATCGTCACTAACATATAAGCTACTCTACGTTTCAATACCTTCAAGTATGAGGCCTCCATTCTCAATCCTTATAATGGTATATAATACCATATCAAAAGATGGTACGGAAAAAATAGTATACTGCCCGTTCTGATAGCTGGAATCAGTTACTCAAATCATTGCTTAAGTCAGGTTACGTCTGCTGGAACAAGGTTGCGGTCACCTGGCAGGCCGCGCACAGGAACATATAATAAATGCCTTCTCCATACTCCTCGATCTGTTCCCAGTCCAACTGCCCGATGAATGTCATGCTTTTGGAACAGCAGGAGCAGGAGGGATATACGGCGTCCTGAATCCAAGCCGGATAGCCGCCGATTTGCGAAACCGCCGGACCAAGCGTCCAATAGGCCGCATAATAGCTGTTGCGAGGATGGTCCGCAAGCCGTAAGGACTGCCCCACCGCCGAATAGTTCCTATCATCCTCCTCGGAATCAGGCTCCGGTACATAACCCTGTCTACTATTGACTTGGCTCCATTCGGATTTCCCATGGAAATCTACGTCCATATAGATCGTATCGTAACAGCTGCAGTTCAGGCAGGTGCTCACTCGCAGCCTCTCTCCGGACAACCCCAAGAATTGAAACTTCGGATGGCTGATGTCCAGATCCGTCAAAGTGGTTAGACTGCTTCCGCACCATGGACAGAGAGTGGAATGCTCCTTCAAAAATTTTGCGGGTTTCGGTTCTGCTACACATGTGCTTTCTGACAGCTCTATTTTTTCTATGGCGTAGCTGTCATGATAGAATAATAGGCGCTTGCTCCCTTTCTCCGTAAGCTCTCATCCCCCTTCATGCGCATAAGCTTCAGGCGGAACATATAGTTCCTCTGCCCATGATGGAGGCACGGCCCGCCATTCTTGAAATTGGTGCACAACCTGATCATCCCCAATCCAACCCAGGGCAAGCAGCAGATGGTTGCGGTTATCCTTGTCCTGTTCTACTTGTTGTAGCAGCTTGTCGCGGCTATGGGCAGATGCATCTTTGAACAAAATGCCGGGGTAATAGATACCGTGCTCCATCAATGTTGGGATACAGGATTCAAGCGACTTGTTCTGATAGCAGACCAGGGAAACCACAATTTCCTGGCAGGTGTCCTCATCGCCCGCTTCCAGCAGATCAAGGGCGATAGTCAGCATGCGCTCGGCCTCACTTGGTGATAATGCTGAATAGACCTCTTCTCTTTTCAGAGGATAGGGAATATATCGAATCAATGGATCCCGCCTCAGCGGGGCATGCATGATCTTAAGGATCTCTACTGGATCTGTAATCCCTTCGTATAAGTCGATGTCTCTCCGATTTTGTTCTATGTAACGCTGCCGTTCCTTGCGCTCCATTTCCTGCTTGCACGGCATGCAATAACCGCCGGTCTTGGCCGCAGTTGCCGGTAATATCGTTGCGGAACAGCCTTCGCTTCGACATGGCAGCCGTTCTGTCATGCTAGCCCCTCCTTGTTCTATGGTTAGTCAACTCGGTTCAGTTGGATTCTGGCTCTTATTCTATGGTAAGTCCACTCAGTTTGATCCTGGCTCCTATTCATCCTCATGGCCATAATCTCCTCTATTAACTATAACTTTCTTTTCATTCCCATATCAACAGGGGCTAAATGAATCATACCACTGGACCGGCAGGTATTTAGATTTCAGCATATTAGGGAGCATGATGATTGGGAGCCCTATAGCGTCTCCATTGGAGTCGTGCACGCTGCTCCCTGTATGCACGGTGCGTGGTCCGGGACATGCTCTATATGCTAATCCTTCCTTTACGGTGTCCATTGTGAATAGCATACTCCTTGTGTATGTACTCTTAACGGTGGAACCGGTTGGCGCATCGCTAAGCGCTCTCATCTCAGCGAATGCGCGAACCCTGTTCGCCACGTGGGGTGCAGCGGATGCCAACCGTACTCCTGCCGGGCTTTGGCGTTGAAAGCACCCCGTTCGCCGCGCTTACTCCCCGCTTGATATGCTGGAGCAGGCGCTTGCAGCGCCTCGGCATACACCGGTAGCCACACCGTACCTGTAGCAGGCTCGTCATCTACGATATTGACCGGACCCGCCGGCCAGTTCAATGCCTGCAGAGCGGCATTCGCCGCATCCTCGACATGGAGAAATGACATGATGCCATCCGTTGCCGGAAGAGCTCGAGTTCGTACCTTTTCCGCCATTACCCCGTTGGCGTCGTACCACGTGCCAGGGCCATAAAACATACCATACCTTAAAATGACGTGATTCGGCATTTGTGCAACGGCATGTTCCAGCGAGACGATCCCGTCTATCGTGGACTTGCGCGGCGCAGGCGCCTGGACATCCAAGGGGACGTCTTCGGTGGCAGGATGATCTCCGGGCTCATAAGCCCAGGCAATGCTCTGGGCAATCATTCGTTTAACGCCATGGATCTGCGCGGCTTCTACCAGATGACGGGTACCCTCCATTCGAATCCTCGCATTATCCTCCAGATTCCATTGGCTTAGCGAAGTGAGCTGATGGATAACGACATCCGGCCGTATTTCCCCGATCGCGGCTATCATCCCTTCCCGATCAAAAGCATCTGCTATGATCCCCCTTGCTCCCCATGATTCGATCAACCCTTTTCGCTGAGGATGGTGGGTCATGCCTGTAACCTCATGACCAGCTTGCACCAGCCTCGGAAGCAACCGCTGACCGATAACGCCAGTAGAGCCTGCTACGAATATTTTCATAAATGATAACCTCCAGTCTGCTGCATATGAAGTGGATTGGGTATCTCCCCATCAAGAATGGGATATTTTCAGTTTGATCTTAGCATGAATGGATAGACAGCTATAAGTACCACTTTTCATCAAGTCAACCATGCCATTTCATTCGATTGAGAGATTATGACTGACAGGTGGAAAGAGTACGGGGCACTCGCAGTTTGACAGGCGCGACAGGGTGCACTGTGACAAGCGTGAATAGAGTACTCGCTGTACGTGAACAAAGCATTGTAGTTAGACAAGTGCTTAAAGCACTGTTGTTTGACAAGCACGATAGAGTACACAGCAATCTCATATTCGTTCAACATAAAAACGCACCACATTAAGTGGTACGTTTTTATGGGAACAACCTTCTCCTATCATTACTCTTCGTCTATTACATTACTTACTGATATATGCATACGGCTGTGCAACTGCTGGCACTCCGGCTGATCGCACACGCTATAAAAAGTAACAATTCGATTCGTATCCACCGTATCGATTTGAGAGTTGCAATGCCTGCACAAGATGACACCCATATTCACCTTTTTAATGGAATTGTTCACGCTTCACTCATCCTCTCTTGGTATCAGATTTGTGTTCGAACTTCCCAGCCATCGTCTTCCTGATTAATTGCAGGACTGAACCTCCCCTTCTCGCTTCAAACTCGTCTGGTTTCGATCCACCTCCAATAATGCATATTTTATAATCATCTTATGTGATTAATGTACATTATAAATAAATAATACACAATATATATTCGTGTATTTGTTTAATCGCATCATATATGACGTCATATTTATTTGAACAACATAAAAAACGCTCCCTGTAGTAACAGAAAGCGGTTCAATGACCTAATTTGCGAAGATCAGGCTTTCAGATCTTTTTAAATCAATTGGCGAACTATATCGCTGTCAAGCATAATATGAAAGCAATACCTTATTGCTAAACCCGCAAAACACGAGTTATACTAGCCATCATAAGGACGTGAAGAACACGCCGCTTCTATGCAAAGTGCCCCAATGAAAGATTGGGTTGCATTGTATGGGGCGGCTTTTTTATGTTCTAGCGCAATCGCATTCCATCTGATACTGAGGGGGAAAATTTGAACATGTCACGGTTTGATCAACAATATGAGCTTTGGATGCACACGAATATCCTGAATGAAACAAATCCCCGCAGGCTCGAGATCCTTCATAAAGGGTTGGGCCACGGCACCGTCGAGTTTCTGCGCTCGGTATGGTTTCCGGCGATCGGTAATTTCAATGACTTGCATCCGGAATGGGAAGTACGCGATTTCGGCAATGGTTATCGTTATTTGGACCTTGCCTATATGCCCGGTGATGCGAGAGGAGGGATCGAAATCCAAGGATACGGTCCACATGCCCGTGATCTGGACGTAAGAAGGTTTAAGGATTTATGCCGCCGTCACTGCTTATTGGCACTGGATGGTTGGACATTCCTTCCCATTGCCTACCCCTCCATCGTCGATGAGCCAAAACAGTGCCAGCAGCTCATCTTATCCTTCGTCGGCAGATTTGTGGCAACAGATGTACCTGCGTCCTTAAGTTGGCTGGAGGCAGAAGCTGTCCGATTTGCGCGGCGATTGCTGCGACCGATAACGCCCTTAGAACTCGCTAATCATCTTAGGGTGAGTGACCGGCATACCCGACGCTTATTGCATAAACTGGTCGAGCTCCAGATTCTGGTCATAGCAAGCGGTCAACAACGAGCCCGAATCTATGAACTCCGCTTGTAATGAACTGCAAACACGCACCTATGAAACTCCACTTGTTACAGCAGGACTTACGGGAGCATCCAGCAGTTCTTGCAGATATTGCAGGTATTACAGGTTATTGCAAGTATTGCAAGTATTGCAAGTATTGCAAGTATTGCAATTATCCAATAGACAACTAAACAAACTAAAGGACACCAGATCCGTTATTTCGGAAAAAACAACCACTTTACCCGTTCTTCCGGACTCAGAATCCGCTATTTACTTTAAATACCACGAATTATCGCATTTCCCTATGTAATAGCGGATCTGGTGTCCTCATATAGCCAAAAACCCACCGATCGAGGCTAAATAGCGGAACCACAGTCCTCATAAATAACGTTGCAACACTCATCAACGAGAACGTATCTATAAACTCCGCTTGTAATAAACTGCGAACACGCACCTATAAAACTCCGCTTGTAATCGCAGTACTGACGGAGCATCCTGCAGTTCTTGCAGATATTGCAGGTATTGCAGGTATTACAGGTATTACAGGTTATTACAGGTATTACAGGTATTACAGGCATTACGGGTATTACAGGCATTACAGGTATTACAAGTATTACAAGTATCCAATAGACAACTAAACAAACTAAGGACACCAGATCCGTTATTCCGAAATAAACAGCCACTTTACCCGTTCTTCCGGACTCAGAATCCGCTATTTACTTTAAATACCACGAATTATCGCTATACTCTATGTAATAGCGGATCTGGTGTCCTCATATAGCCCAAAACCCACCGATCGAGACGTAATAGCGGAACCTCTGTCCTCATAACGTAGCAATAGTCAAACACAAGACCGTGCATAATAAACATCAACACTTGCAACAGTCAAACACGAGACCGTACCTATAACATCTCTAAAATCCGCATGTAATGGCAGTACCTACGTGAGCATGCATCAGTTCTTGCAGATATCCACCAGACTCATACTGCGGCCTAGTATTCCTCGGGCAACATACCTACCCCTACGGACCCTCAGATCCATATGACTGAATCTCTTCATTTTGGTGCTATAATCTGGCTTTGTAAGGTAGTCAGCATCTCATCCCAATAACGCCTCATGATCTCTCTCATATAAACATCATCCAGCATCTCCTGGTGAATCGCGATGGTTGTTTTTCCGGTATTCGTGGACAACACATAGATTTGCAGCCGGGATGGGTTGTCCCACTCCTTGCGTTTCCAGGTCAGGCGCAGTTTATGGTAAGGTACGACCACGGTAATTTTGCCGGACACGCCTTCCTTTGACTCATACTCATGCCCGACCTGCAGCTCCAGAGAAGGGACATCTCCGATCCATAACGACAGCCCCTCAGAAGACATGAGGAAATCCCAAACTCTCTCTTTCGTCACGGCCATCGTTTTTCTGACCCCGATCTGCACCCCGGCATCTTTGGATACGCCGACCTGCACCCGCCCCATAATCTGCTCATACATGACGGCGATCCACTCGCCCCATTCCCCGGATACCTGATGCTGCTCAACGATATGGTTTCGGATCTGCTCATGGGACCAGAGCGGGCCCACTTCCTGCCCAAGGGCCACAATCCATTCTTCCCAAGAACGTCCCGTTACCTTCATCACTTCTTGTTTAAAAATAGAGCCTGCCATCAGCGTACTCTCTCCTCCCTGACACTATCTGATGGTGTTCATTATATAATACAAACACTGACAAAGAAGGTCAGTGTTTGTATTCAGGATTGATAATATTTTAAGAGGGACTCCGCAATGTCGATCATGCCTGATTTCAGTTCATCGGGCCCCATGATTCGAATTTTTCCGCCAAACGACAAAAGGTAGTAGGCAACTTGCGTGTATAACGTATGCTCATCCAGCCTGAACACCGCATGCTCCGCCGTACGATCGACAAGGGCTTGACTGAGCAGCCAATGCGAACATAAATCGTCCAAAGCTTGTGGGATTCCTTGGATATGCACGGAAACCAAATGAGGATTGGATTCGGAACCTTGCCCCGATAGCAAGCTGTCCAATGCGTACTCCCGCGGGGAAAACGACGCCGGACGTTCAAACATGTTGTCGGTATGCCGGATATCGCTCATACGCTCGACACGGAAGCAGCGAATTTCACCGCGCAGATGGCAATATCCCACCGCGTACCATTTACTTTTCCAATGGACGAGTCCATAAGGATCCAGGATACGTGTTTGTTTCATACCGTCGTAGCCTGTGGTGTAATCGATCTCGAGACTGGATTGCCGATCGATCCCCGCCTCGATCTCATGCAGTATCCTGGTGAGCGAAGAAGCAGTAGGAGGATGGATGGCCTCTATACTGTTTTTGTGGCGTTCCAAACGCTCCAGCTGCTCCGGATTCGTATATCGTTTAATTTTGGAAACAGCTCGATGGAGCGGCTCTTCGGAGGGATAGCCCGCTTCCCGTGCGAATGCGGCTGCATGAAGAAGCGCCTTTTGCTCATCGGCCTCAAAAAACAGCGGCTCCAGCTTGATATGCTCCGGGATGGAGTAACCTCCATCGCGCCCAATCTCGGATACGACAGGCACGCCGGAAATACACAGCGCATCAATGCACCGGTAAATCGTCCGAATATGCACGCCCAACTCCTCCGACAGTTGTTTAGCGGTCATTCTTCTTCGCGATTTCAGCAGCCATAGAATAGCCAGCATATTATCCGCTTTGGACATCGTGTGCAGCAGTCCTTCCCTTGAAATTCATTTCATTCTTGTGATCACATTATATATTACTTCCATAGAAGGCTCAGAGATTTCTTCCTGCTATCATCCGGATGTTGATCACCGCTCCCCCTCATTCCGATGAGAAAAGCCGGCCCTCTGCAGGATCGGCTGGTAAATGAGTACATCGTGTGGCACTGCTCCCTGTACCCGCACGGTGCGTGGTCCGGGGCATGCTTGGATGGCTGTCAATATCCTTGAATGATGCCTTGCTTCATCTGCTGTCATAATCATGCCCCGCCGTGAATGATGACTTTCCCTCAATGATCATGGCCCACCGTGATGACAACGCTGCCCCTCTTGCGTCCTTCATCCACGTACCGGTGGGCCTCAGCCATTTGCTCCAATGCATACCTTCTGTCGATGACCGGCTTGATCTTCCCTTTTCCAAGCAGCTCCGCAAGCAATCTCAGATCCTCCATCAGCACCTTGGCCACCCCTTGCCCTTCAACGGTTACATAGCTCCCGCCCGGGGTGAGCAAATGCTTGCATCTGGATTTCGGCAGTTTACCGACCGCATCCAGGATGATGTCGTATCGCGCTCCGCTTGTGGTCAAATCCTCTTTTGTATAATCAATGACCCGCTCGGCTCCGAGCGACCTCACCAGTCCCACATTCGCGGTACTGCAAACGCCGGTAACCTCTGCTCCATAATGTTGCTTGGCAAGCTGTACAGCTAAAGTCCCCACCGCACCGGACGCTCCATAAATCAGAACCTTGTGCCCTTGCCGGATATTCCCTTTTCTTAGAAAATGCAGGGCCGTCGTTCCTCCGAAAGATACGGCGGCGGCATCGTCATAAGTTACATGATCGGGCTTCATCAGCAAGAATGAGTCTTCGCGCATGCAGATATACTGGGCATACGTACCGAATCGCATTCCCCTGAATGCCAAGACCTGATCGCCTACCTTGAATCGCGTAACATCCTTGCCTATCGCTTCTACTTCCCCCGCCAGCTCCACCCCGAGTATCGGTTGTCTTGGCTTTCTCAGACCCAGCACCAATCGCATAGGAATCTTATACAAAAGAGGACTGCGTAATCCCCGTACTCGGCAATCCCCCGAATTGACGGTGGTGGCGTAAATTTTGATCCGAATTTCGCGATCCTTAGGGAGCGGCTTCTCTACCTCTTGCAGCTTTAAAACATCCGGCGCTCCATAAGCGGTACATACCATTGCTTTCATGGGTTTCCTCCAAACTCGCATTTGCAATCAGTATATCTGCCGTAGGGTACCGGAACATAGATACTTAAGTATGGTTTTCTTATGAACAGCAGTATGGTTTTCTCATGAACAGCGATATTGGAAGGGAGATCGCTATGGATGAATAGCGATTCTGCGACCGACCGTCACCTACAGTAAACCCAGCTCGCGCGCACGCGCTACAGCTTCGGTACGGCGCGTGGCCTGAAGTTTATCGAAAATCATCCGGTTATGCCCTTTCACGGTGCTGAGCGCAACAAAAAGCCTCTCGCTAATCTGACGATTCGATAGCCCATCGGCAATGAGACGCAGAACCTCCAATTCCCGCCGGCTTAGCGGCTCAATCAGGGACTCCGCAGGCTGAACAAACCCTGGAACGAATACTGATGTAACACCACTTTCGAGTCTTTCAGCATCAAATGCATGCAGCAGCCGCTCCAGATAGTCGTGCATGGGTTTCTTTATAGCTTCTCTTAACAGTTGCTTCTGCTTCGATTTGTCTATCTTCTGCTTCGATTTGCTCTCAGCTGCTGCGCTTATCAACTGCCGCATCGGCTCCCCTTCATCGATAAACAACCGGATGAAACCGCCCCGCTCGCCCATCCCCAGCACATCCGCAGCAATCTGTGCGGCTTTCAGCTTCTCACCGTGGGCTTGAAGGGCCAAAGCCTGCAGCACCTTCACTTTGAGCTGTTCGTCCACCCATTCCTTAACTTCCATATCCGTCCGCAGTTGTTCGAGCATCACCAGCGCTGCCGCCGTATCCCCCTGTGCGAGCAGCACTCTGGCTAGGCTTAGCTTGAGCTCAAGCTTCTGGGCAAGCTGCAACGCTGAACTGGCATTCCCTTGCTGCAGCAGGGCAAGCACCTGTGCCTCGGCAATATGGGGCAGCTGATGCGTGAAATGATGCTGACGGGCGAAGTGATCCGCCTTGTCTAACATGGCAGCCGCTTCGCTCACCGCTCCCCGTGAAAGCTTCAGCCTTGCGAGAAATACCTCGCAAGCCACGCCCCTGTCTATATGCTCGAACTGCCCTGCCAAGTGGAGGGCCTGCTGCCCATGCTGTTCCGCGGCATCCAGATCATTCCACTCACTGCATATTCGGGCTAGTCCCAGATGCGCTTCGCACGCCGCTGCCGGCAGCGGAGGATCACCTGCTAAATCCAGAACGCGCCGATACGTCTCGGCCGCTGCATATAACAGATTCTCCGCCTCCTGAATCATTCCGAGTCCGAGCGTCGCCATCATGTTGATCATGATGTGCCCAATCTTCTGACTGATGGTCACGGCTTCCCGATAAGCCTTGCCAGCCGCGGCCCGCTCCCCCTGCAGCTGGTAGGCATATCCCAGCGTCCATATTGTCGCTGTGCGCACGGGCAGATTATGCGGACTCAAGAATTCCAAGGCCCGGCGTGATTCCGCCATGATGGTTTCCGGCTGATGTTTGCTGACAGCAAGGGTGGCACGTATAGAGGCGATATGCCCTATAAGATCCCGGGTATAATCGTCCTCCGCAGCTTGCAGATAGATTTCGGCGGCTTGAAGTTTAGGTTCGATACCGGTCATTTGACCGACCATTAACATGGCGGAAGCATGCATGACATGTAGCGCGGGCCTTGCATCCATTTCTTCCTTAGGCAAGGAATCCAGCCAATGGAGCACAGGTCCTATTGCTCCACGGAAGATCAAAGGTATCCCCTCCCCTTCAATGAGGCGTGCGGCGCGATCCACATCCTGAGCGGCAATCGCATGTTGAAAAGCTTCCAGCAGAAGAGCTTGACGTTCATGCCATTCGCTGGCACGACGATGCAATTCGGACACGTCCCTCTCTCCGCCAGCCGCAGAAGCACCCGTTCGGGTTAGACGCTGCCGAAGCGCATCCGAGAACAGGTGGTGATATCGGTACCAGCGCCTCTCCTTGTCCAGCGGAACGATGAACAGGTTGACGCGCTCCAGATACTCCAGGGTTTCTTGCCCGGAGATGGTGTTCTTCGGAGCATCACGGTCTTCGCTACGAAGAATATATTCACACAATGGACCACACAGCCGGTCAAAAATGGAGGTATTTAGCAAAAAATCCTGAATACTCTCAGGCTGCTGCTGCAGCACTTCTTCAACCAGATAGTCCAGTACGTCACGGTGCTTGCCGCCGAAGGTTCGGATGAAGGTGGCGGCATCTTGCTGGCCCTGCATGGACAGCGCCGCTAATTGCAGGCCGGCAATCCAGCCCTCCGTGCGGGATTCGAGAAGCGCCGCATCCTCTGCTGACAAATCCAGTCCCATGGAGCGGCACAGGAATTCAGAGGTTTCAGCAGATGTGAAGCGCAAGTCCGATGTCCGCACTTCCGTCAACTGGTCCCGGGCACGCAGCCGGGCCAAGGGCAGATTAGGATCCTGGCGGCTGGCGATAACCACATGCATCTGCGGCGGCATGTGCTCAATGAGAAAGCCAAGAGCGCTGTCTATCGGTTTGGAATCAATTACGTGGTAATCATCAAGAACCAGAATGAAACGGTTCCCCATGGTCGCAATGTGATTAAGGATGGCCGTGACGATGGCTTCGACCGACAGAGGAAGTGGGGATGGAGCTTGGAGTTTGCTTATGATGCCCTCTGCGATATCAACCCCGACGGTTTGCAGGGCAGCCACAAGATAAGCCAGAAATCTTACTGGCTCACGATCCCCCTCCTCCAAAGACAGCCAGGCGACGGGCAGTCGTGAGTCTTTGATCCATTGGCTGAGCAGCGTAGTTTTACCGCTGCCTGCAGAGGCGGAAATCGTAGTCAGCTTACGTTGCAATCGCAGCCCCTCGTTCAAACGCTCGATCAAGCGGGGTCGAAGAACAGCCCCCGACCGGGGAGAAGGTATATACAGTTTCGTAGACAAAATAGGCGTGGACATCATAACCCCCGTTATGCCGTCATAGCAGCATTTTTTAACATATATATTATGATAAAGTGTTCGACAGCCTCCCGGTTTTCCCTCTTGTACGCGATATTCGCTCGCTGCAGTCAAACGCAGAAGCATGATTTGAAGGGTTAGGCATACGATGTATGCGAAATGCTTGAAGCCCTGTAATTGAACCCATCATCCCTATCATTCATGCATAAGGAGGTTCCAGATGAAAATTCACCATTCGATTCCCTGGCGTGACAATCTGTATCTGTTCAACTACCGAAGCGTACATACAGAGCCTGTGGAATATTTTCATCATCATGAAGGATTGGAGATCCTGTACATACACGAAGGCGCCGGGAAATACATCGTCAATAATCAAACGTACTCGCTGAAGCCTGGCACCTTGGTATTGATTAAACCTTTTCAAATTCACCATATTAAAGTCATCGTACCGCCGAATTACATTCGCAGCCTGCTGAAAATCAAAGCCTCTGTCATCGAGCGCTTCTTCACCGCACTCCCGCAGCTGACAACCGCTGTTTCACAATTGTTGGAGCATCCGTGGTCCAATCAGGTTTTTCATCTGTCATCCAAGGATGCTTTATATTTGGAAAATCAATTTCTGCAATTGCATGAGATGCTGGCCAGCGTTCCGCGAAAGGTCCAGAAGGAAGTTGTCGCCCTGTTTTTATTTCATTTCTTCACCTACTTCAATAGCCATATTTACCCGCCGGATCGCAGCGGGGGCTTCAAGTATCATACAGTGGCTGATTCGATCGAGCCTGTCGGCGCCATGGTAAGGTGGATCGGCAAGCACTATCATCTATCCTTTACGATTAACGAAATGGCTGCGAAACTTCATTTCTCCCCCAGTTATTTGTCCAAGCTGTTCAAAGACCAGATGGGCATGACCATCATCGAATATACGAACAACAAGCGTTTGGAGGAAGCCAGAACGCTTCTTGGCTTGCCTTCTCTGACAATCGAAGAGGTCAGTAAACAGACCGGATTCAACTACCCCTCGTATTTTATCGCCATGTTCAAAAAAAAGTACGGTATGACGCCTCTCCAGTATCGAATGCAGACGAAATTATGATATTTTCAAGCAGCAATGTGGTATTCGGATTGGATTATAATTAGAGCGCTTAAACAATGAATCTGATCCCCGTTAAGTGAGGTGATGTGTTTCGCACAGAAAGAACATAAGGCAAAAAATGCGACTGTACGATGAATAGTGTCCAAAATAGCGAGGAGGTTTCATGATGATCAAGCCATCATTCAAGTTTGGCATAGTATCCTTATTTTGCTTCATGCTTGTATTTGCATTCTACCCTGGTCATATTGTAAAGGCAGCAACCAAAACGGTCCCGGCCGGTGACGTTGCGACGCTGCGGAGCTACTTAGCCAGTGCGAATCCCGGTGACATTATCGAAGTATCCGGGACCTACTCGGTGTCAGATGGAACCATTGCAACCTCCAGGAGCGGATCGTCAGGCAATTACATCACGATTCGCGGCACGGGCGGCGGAGCTACATTTCATTTCACGGCATCGGCGGGAAATGCCGCATTCCATATCAAGAACAGCTATTACAAGCTGGAGAATGTGACGATTAACTCCAATGCCAAATCAAACAAAGGTCTTCTGATCGAAGCCTCACATGGGTACGTTACCAACGTAACGGTCAAAAATACGACCGCAGAAGCGTTCAAGATTCGAAAAAACAGCCAATACTGGCTTGTCTCGAACAGTACCGCCCAAAGTGCGGGGCAAGGCGGAAAATTCGGCGAGGGCTTCTATGTGGGGGATGCCGATCAGAACTGGACCACACTGCCGAATCCGGATCGAAGCGGTTATATTACATTCCTGAACTGCAGCGCCATACAAACCAAAAACGACGGCTTTGATTTTAAAGAGGGGACGCATCATATCAAAGTGATCGGCAGCACGGTTGACTTTCAGAATACAGTGCCGGAATCAACCGTGGGCAACAACGGAATATTCATGCGGGCCAATGATGTACAGATTATCAACACCACGGTCAAAAACAATGCAGCCACGGGCCAGGCGTTCAGAACAAGCAAAACCACGGCCTCGGACGGAGTGTCCTACGGAAGCAATTTGGAGCTTAAGAACGTAACCGCATCCAATATGTCGGGAGCGATGATTTACACGAACTATACTTCGAACAAATTATATACCGACTATACGATGACCGGTGTTGCCGGGGGGCTCTACGCTTCCGGTTCCAAAACAGCGACGTCTACCAATCCATCCTCCTTCGTGGAGATAACGTGGAGCGGCGAAGGCGGAGATACTTACGGCGGTCTCTAGCAAAAAGCTTTACAGGCCACCTCAAGGTTTTTCCTTAGGTGGCCTGCTGCTTCATGTTTTCCTAAGCGTATAGCATAATCCGCTCTCATTTTAAATGATCGGATTCACGAAACGGGCAGATCAACAGCGCTTCCCGGATCGTCTCGGCAACAATATCCGCTGCCGTTTGTCCCGAAGTCAGCCCTCTTGTGCCTTGCCCCGCCCACAATGACATATACTCCGGATTATCTTGGCGATTAGCCGCGTTTCGTATGTCACGGGTCACCGTATTCTGCGTAGGAAAGGGCAGCGGCTCTACGCCGCTCTCGTCCCATTGCCTGATGAATGCATTGCGGATGCCCCTTGCAGGCCGGCCCGAGAATGCTTTGGTGATCACCGTGCTCTCTTCCGTACTCCGAAGCAGCGCTTGTTTGTAAACCTCATGCGCACCCGATTCAACCGCGGTCAGGAATCGCGTCCCCATCTGAACGCCTTGGGCTCCAAGAACAAGCGAAGCCGCGAGTCCGCGTCCATCCATCACGCCTCCGGCGGCAATCACGGGGATCTTGACGCGATCCACGATTTGCGGTACCAAGGCAAACGTTCCGATTTGGGCGCCCATCGGGTGCTCCGAAATGTCAAACGTTCCACGGTGTCCGCCCGCTTCGCTGCCTTGGGCGACGACGGCATCACACCCTGCCTGCTCAGCCAGCATGGCTTCGCGGACTGTGGTAGCCATCGCAACAACCAGAAGCTTAGCCGCTTTCGCTTGCTGCATATGAGGCTCATCCAGAATCCCGAATGCCGTACTGATGACAGGCACCTTCTCTTCGATCAGAACCGCGAATTGCTGCTCGAACCAATCCGGGGTTGTTACGTGATCCTTGCCCGCATGAGGAATGCCAAGGTCATCCCGCATCCGGTTTAGTTCCTGTTGAACCTCTCCAATTCGCTCATGGCGATCCGGGGCACTGGGCGCAAACAGGTTGACGGCAAAAGGCTGATCCGTCCGCTTGCGAATCTCCTGAATGCTGTGACGAATGGCAGCCGGCTCCATATAAGCCGCACCCAGCGTGCCGAGTCCGCCTGCGTTGGATACGGCGGCGACCAGTTCAACTGTCGTCGGTCCCCCAGCCATTCCTGCCAGAAAGAGCGGATAGCGGATTTGGAACCGTTGGCACAGCTCGGTCTGCAGTTGAATGTTCATGATATGATCTACCTCCTTTAACACTACAGATATTATCCTATTATATAGAAGGAAACTTCCAATAAAAGAAAAACGTCGATCGACGTACTTTTCCAGAAGATAGACTGCATATAAGACGTACTCTCTACAGCAGATGTTTTTCTTGCGAGATCAGGAGGGGGAGCATCGGGAGTTTATACTTTCTTATCTCTAAAAAAAAGCCGCTAAGCACCTTGAAACGTGTTTAGCGGCTTTTTACGGGTGCTTTCGTCCGGGGAGACGTTTCCCCCTGATGGTTACACCGTCTTCTAGGACATTTTCACCAAGCTGTAGTTTTTCTTTCCTTTGCGAATGATGATGAACCGGCCGCCGATCGCTTGGTCGGCTGTCACCTCGTGACCGACGTCGCTGATACGCTCGCCGTTCATCGAGATGGCGCCTTTGGTGATATCCTCGCGAGCTTGCCGCTTGGAAGGCTCGATGCCCAGATCCACAAGCCAGTCCACGATATTCTTCGTTTCCGGCGTGGCTTCGAATGTCGGCATCTCCTTGAAGCCCTGCTCGATCTCATCGGCCGTAAGGGATTTAATATCGCCGCTGAATAAAGCCGCCGTAATGCGCTTGGCCTGCTCCAGCATCTCCTCGCCGTGCACGAATCTCGTCATTTCCTCAGCCAGCATTTTTTGTGCTTCGCGTTTATGCGGCTCGCTCTGCACCTTTTCGGCCAGCTCGTCAATTTGCTCTTTGGTCAAGAACGTGAAGTACTTCAGGTATTTCACGACGTCGCGATCGTCGGTGTTCGCCCAGAACTGGTAGAACTCGAATGGCGTTGTTTTGTTCGGGTCGAGCCAGATCGCGCCGCCGGCCGTTTTGCCGAATTTCGTGCCGTCGGCCTTCAGCATGAGCGGAATGGTCAGACCGAATGCTTTTGCCTCTGGTCCTTCCTTCTTCCGGATCAGGTCGAGGCCGCTTGTAATGTTGCCCCATTGGTCCGATCCCCCGATTTGCAGTTGTACGTCTTCATGCTGGTACAGATGCAAGTAGTCAACCGACTGCAGGATTTGGTAAGAGAATTCCGTGAACGAAATGCCGCTGTCAAGCCGGCTCGCAACAACGTCTTTCGCCAGCATCGAGTTAATGCTGAAGTTTTTCCCGTAATCGCGCAGGAATTCGATAATGTTGATTTTATGCGTCCAGTCGTAGTTGTTAACCATGCGGATCTGATTGTCGCCCTCCGTCACGAAGAGCTTTTTCATTTGTCCGGTCAACGCATCAACGTTAGCCTGAACCTGCTCCAGCGTCTGCAGCGAGCGCTCGGTTTGACGTCCGCTTGGATCGCCGATGGTGCCGGTTGCGCCCCCGATCAGAATGACCGGACGATGGCCGGCAAGCTGGAACCGTTTGAGCATGATGAAGGGAATCAGGTGACCGATATGCATGCTGTCGCCCGTTGGATCTACACCGCAGTACAGCGAGATAGATTTTTCATTCGTAAGCTTCCGGAGGCCTTCGGCATCCGTCTGTTGGTTGATCGCATCGCGCCATTCCAGTTCGTCGATAATATTCACAGTGTTAACACTCCTTCAATTCATTAATTTCCTTATAACGAAACGTCCAACTCGTTGAAAAACAAAAAATCGTCCCTTGTCTGTTATAGACATAGGGACGATTATTAACCGTGTTACCACCCAGATTGCACAAATGATCTGCACGCTTGCCGCGCGTCATTCATGCCGCTCATTAGACGAGATATCGTTCGCCGTTTCCGCTCGGCATTACCCGAGATACTCCAGAGTGTAATTCGCTGCCTTGGTGTGTACCGGGTTCCATCATCCCCCGGCTTTCTAGAACAGGGACCAAGCTGCTACTGGGCTCTTTCAACGTATGTTGCTTATAAGATTACAGACAGTATAGTGAATTAATAAATCGATGTCAACCTGCGTTTCGGACGGATGTCCTGCTTTCCCCGGCAGCATGGGTAAACGTTCGTCGGATGAGCCCCCTTGGTATCAGGTGCGGCGCATGTACGCACGAACCGTAATGGGAGCAAAGACCGCCACGATGACCGCGGCGCCGACCAAGGATATCGTGAGATCCCAGCCCACGGTGCCAGCGTTGGTGAGATCCCGAACGGCTGTCACAAGATGCGAGATCGGATTCATATTGACGAACCACTGCAGCCAGCCCGGCATCGTATCCACCGGCACGAACGCGTTGGAGAGAAACGTGAGCGGAAACAGCACGATCATCGATATTCCCTGTACGCCGGAGGCGGATCTTGCAATCACGCCGCAGAAAGCAAAGATCCAACTGATGGCCCACGAGCACAAAATGACGACCAGCCCGGCAAGAGCAACGTAACCCAAGCCGCCTTCGGGCCGATATCCCATAATATAACCCATCGTAAAGGTAAGCACCGTTGCAATGGTATATCGAATCGTATCTGCCAGCAGGGCACCGGCCAGTGGTGCAATGCGTGCAATCGGCAGCGATTTGAACCGGTCGAATACGCCTTTATCCATATCCTCACGCAGCTGAACACCTGTGACGACGGAGGTCGTAATCACGGTCTGGACGAGGATGCCGGGAATGATAACGGGCAAATAACTCGCCACGTCACCGGAGATGGCGCCCCCAAAAATATAGGTGAACATCAGTGTAAAAATAATGGGCTGGAACGTGACGTCAAACAACTGCTCGGGCGTACGCCGGAGCTTCAGCAGCCCGCGGTAGGCCATTGTCAACGAATTTCGCATCGTCTGACCGAAACTCGTGCGGTTCTTGAGCTGACGTTCCGTCCCTGGCTGAATCATGGTGCTGCTCATACCCTTGCCACCTCTCTATTATTGGATTCATAAGCCCCTTGGCCAGCGTCTTCCTTCACGCCGTGGCCGGTGATCGTCAGGAACACCTCATCCAGGGTCGGCTTCTGCACGCTCATCTCGGACAAGCCGATTCCTGCCGAGCGCAGTTCGATCAGCAGATCTGTAACAAGACCCGCATTAGCCATCGGTGCCGTTATCTTGCCCGCTTCCGGCGATACATTAGCATGAACTTTGAGCACTTGTTCCACGGTATGGCGGGCGCGATCCATGTCCTGTAAATGCTGGACGGTCAAATGCAGCGAGGAAGTGCCTACCGACATCTTCAGTTCATCCGCCGTCCCCTCGGCCACAACCCGGCCGTAATCGATAACGGCGATGCGGTCTGCCAATTGATCCGCTTCCTCGAGATACTGTGTGGTCAGCAATACCGTTGAACCGGTATTCACCAATCGGCGGATCGTATCCCACATCTGGGAACGCGTACGCGGGTCAAGCCCCGTCGTCGGTTCATCCAGGAAGATGAGCGGCGGTTGGGCAATAAGGCTTGCCGCCAGATCCAGTCTTCTCCGCATGCCGCCGGAGAAATTTTTTAGCGGTCGCTTCGCGGCTTCCGACAAACCGAATTCCTCAAGCAGCTCACTCGCTTTGCGCCGCGCCTCCGTACGCCCCAAACCTAGCAAACGGGAGAATATAATCAGATTCTCCGTAGCGCTGAGCGATTCGTCCACCGACGCGTATTGACCGGTTACCCCGATCAACTGACGGACGATCTGCGATTCCGCCTGCACGTCGTGTCCAAAGATTCGGGCCGTACCGGCATCCGGCCTTAGCAAGGTCGCCAGCATCCGGATGGTGGTCGTCTTGCCTGCCCCATTCGGACCAAGCACACCGTAGATCGTTCCGGTACGCACGTTCAGATCCACGCCATCCACGGCACGATTATCGCCGAATGTTTTGACTAGTCCATAAGCCTCAACGGCCAAGTCACCAGGGTTAGGCTCTATTTTCTTTCTGTATACATGCTCCATTATGATTTCCTCCTCTTTGCTAATGGATGATGCTTGAATCGTAACACCCCTATTTAAACGGAATGTAAACCGGGAAAAGAATGGGCTCTTCTTATGAAATGATTCTCAATCGATAAGGATTCGCGGTTTACTCCGACTATTCTGAGGGTAAACAAAAAAAGTGACAGCACAGAAATACCTTCTGCACTGCCACTTTTTCCTTTATAAAAACGGGAAACCTCTCCGCCCACATGCTGCCGCTGCACTTGCCTTTTCTTCGTCTTCTGTTAAGCCTTCGGCCACTTACAAATAGCATGATTAAAGGTCTTCCCCATCCTGATCCATCGTATATTTTACCTGCATGATAATATTCTGTTCGTGATCCCCAAATTGGCGTCCGAACAGATTCAGCCCCCCTTGATTGACGGCATCGGGCTTGATGCCGATACGCAACCGCAATTTGGGACTCTCGGAAAGATTCAGTTCATCCAATGTAACGCCCGACACTTTCTCCATGTCTAGCGTTGTCTTCTCATGATCAACCCGCCATGTCTTGAGAAACCCGTACTGCGTTGCCCAATCGTACCACCAATTAGGGTTCAGCTTGCCGCGCCGATCCCCGAAATCGCCGGGGCTTGTCCACATGCCGATCTCCACGCCATTGACCCACACCGAAATATTCGAAGGCCAGTTTTGGTCATAATTCGGGGCCTCCGAACACATCTCCATGGACAGTTCAAGTGATTCGATTCGTACTCCGGCCGGAATATCCATCGGCATCAAATATTCCAAATATCCCTTGCGCAGCCAAATGATCTGGGCATTGACATGCTTGGGATGGTAAAAGCTCGCCGGCTCGTCTTCCTTTATGATATACCCGTCGGCATTCGCCATTCCGCATGTCGGCGATACTTCGCAATCGCTGTAATGGCCAATCGGCATCTCTACTTCATAGACATGCGTGATTCCCTTAGGTACTGAATTTTTTAAATTCAATGCAAAATGAACATCGTCATAATTACGGCTGCACACCTTCATTGCTCCTCGCGAAGCCGGAAGCAATTCCGTATTAATTAACTCGGCCGCTTCCAACACTTTGATATTGCTCGCAACCGTAGAAACGGGAAGTTTGAGTTTCTCGGCGATTTCAATGACATTCAAGTTCTTGGAGTTCAAGAGCCTCAGAATATCCACCCTAGAGCGCGTTGACAAGGCATGAGCTACCGTGACCAGTCTTTCCGGGTCGTTAAAACCAAGTTCCAGCACAAATCCGCTCTCCTTTAAACATATTCATTACAATAATTTTACTTCTTAATGAAATGAAAAACAATCACACTGGAAAGGCTTACACCATCCATTTTCCTGCCTCTTGCCATAAGGCATCGTATAGTCGGACGTAGAAAACCATGACTTTCATAGCCAGAAATGGCCTCCGGGAGAACCGGAAGCCATCCATGATCAAGCTAACAACACTTTTTTATCGACCCGCTATGCCATCCGCTGTATCCTAATTGGGCGGCTTGATGTCGAAAAAGTCGATTTCTCCGTATCCCGCGCCTTTTGAAAAACGTATCGTATTCACGCCAGCCTTCAACTGAACCCGCGCCGTGGACAGCCCCCAGTTCTCCCATCCTTTATTCGTGATGTGGAACTTGCTTGCGGTACCGGCATTTACACTGAGCATGAGATGGGACCAATTCCCCCCGGCTGTTCCATTCGCCGTTCGGGCAAGCAGAATGTATTCGCCTGCGGACGCGGCATGTACCTTGAATTCCACATAGCTCTCCCGCGTATCGATATGCCCGGCCTTCATGCCTCCCGAGCCGTTAGGGCTCTGAGATGCATAGGCGATACCTCCAAATGTCCCTTCCTCACCTTCGTAACGGATATGTGCTGCTTCGCCGGAAGGCAAGGTTATCGGAGCATTCGGATTCACCGGGACGCCGAGATTGGGCGTGTGGTCGGCATGCCACGTGAATTTCTGCATTCGAACCTCGCGGTTCCACCCGGCATTATTGTATTTGGCGACATGATAGAGCATCCAGTCCTCCGTGCCGTCGGGCGACTTGGTGAACGAATGATGACCCGGTCCGTACAGACCGTTACCGGACTTGAAAATAGGCTGGCTGCGTTTGCTCCATGATGCCGGATTCAGCAGATCGCTGGTTGTGCTGGCCGTGATGAGGCCCAGGCAATAGTCGTTGGTCCAGCTTCCGCTTGCCGAGTATACCAGATTGATGAGACCGTTTCGCACAATCACCTGAGGCCCTTCGTTTACATGCGGGGAATGGTTCGTTTCCCAGCTGTGGGTAGGCCTTGCGATTTCAACGCGATTCGAATCGATCGTCCAGGGATTGCTCATGCGGGCGATATACAAATTCTGCCGGACATTGGTGTCGCCTTCCCAGCCGGACCATATAAAATACAGCTGACCGCCTGTTTGCAGCACCGTGCCGTCAATCGCCCATTTATTCGTCGGGTCCGTAATTTGGCCCTTATACTGCCAGGTTCCCTGCATCGGATCCGCCGACGTGTTCTCCATGACATACATGCGGTGATTGACGTTATCCCCGTCATCCTTGGCATAGTAGATGTACCAGGCGCCATTGATGTAATGCAATTCGGGAGCCCAGATGCTGCAGCAGCCCGTTTCGACGACCGTCGTCGGAGCTGCATCGATCGTGGTAAGCTGTGCGGACTTCCATATGGTCACATTTCCACCGGTCGTTTTTGTGAAGTAATAGAAGCCGTCGGTGTGTTTATATACCCATGGATCCGCCCCCTCCTGCATGACCACGTTGTAGAAGTTATTTTGAAGCGTAGCCGCATGTGTCGCCTGACCTATAGGAAGAATAAGGAATGCGCATATCGTGAGCAATAATTTATTCCGGTAATTCACCTTCATCCTTCGTCACGTTCCTTTCGGATAATCTGCAATCATACACCACGCAGAAATGTAACACCGCCTACTTCGATAACGGTCATGATACCGGCTCAATCTTCAATCGCGGCCTTGCGGGAATTGATGCGGCGAATCACTTCGGGATCGAATTTTGGACGTCTGTCATAGGTATACAATCCGTTCACTTCCTGCTCCACGTCGTACAGCTGGGTATAACAAAATCCGAACATTTTCGGATGATCCAGCAGCACATTCGTTAAGCCCGCATAGCGCGTTAGAAACGCTTCTTCGGAGGTCGGCCTGTCGCCGTAACCCCAGGACTTCTCGTCTTTTTGGTCCGGATTCCACCATATGCCGCCATATTCGCTGATGAAATAAGGCTGGCCTTCATACTGCTGCCGATTCGGGAAGCTATTGTACACCTCTCCGCCGTTCTTCATCGGCTCATATCGTTCCTTGAATGTCTCCGGGTTCTGATCGTAATCATGGATATCGAAAATATCCGTCACGACATGGAAGTTACCGCTCGTATCAATGACGGGACGCGTCGGATCCATCTTTTTCGATACTTCGTACACAATGCGCAGCACTTCGTTATTTTGCTTGGCGCCGTCACGGTCCCATGTCTCGTTAAAAGGACACCAGCCGATGAGAGCAGGATGATTGAAATCGCGTTCCATGCCTTCGAGCCATTCCGGGAGAAAATGTGACAGCCCCTCCGTTGTGGTAATGTCCAATCCCCAATTTGCATGTTCTCCCCACACCAGATACCCTAAACGGTCCGCCCAGTATAGAAAGCGCGGTTCAAACATCTTCTCGTGAAGCCTTGCGCCGTTAAAGCCGAGTCCCATCGAAATTTCGATGTCTTTGCGGAGATCCTCATCGCTTGGGGCGGTGTAGACCCCATCCGGATAGAAGCCCTGATCCAGCACAAGGCGCTGAAACACGGATTTGCCGTTGATGCGGAAGGCCATGCCGCCCAGCATGACGGTTCTAAGCCCGAAATAGGATTGGACGGTGTCGCTCACCTGATTATCCCGTCCTTGCAGGGTTAATTCCAGATCATACAGCCTGGCCTGACCCACCTCCCACAAGTGAACCTCCGCCAATGGAATGGTAAGTATGACGGACGGCCCGGATACGACCGCACTGGCGTTCCCTACAGGTTTTCCCTCATACAGAGCGGAGGCGCTCAGTTTATGTCCCACAGCATTTCCGCATATCTTTACTTCCAGGTGCGCGCAGGCATTATCGGGATCACCCACTATTTTCATGTCGGACAAATAGGCCTCCGGCACTCGCTCCAACCATACCGTCTGCCAAATCCCCGTCGTACGGGTGTAATCACAGCCATGCGAGTGAAACCGCCCGCTTTGTTTCCCGCGCGGCTGGCGTCCGGAACGGACGTCGTCTTCCGCACAGACGGTAATCACGTTCTTGCCCGGTATCACATGCGACGTAATATCAAAGCTAAAAGGCGTATATCCTCCGCGATGCATTCCTACGGATACACCGTTTACCCATACTTCCGTCTCGTAATCCACAGCTCCGAAGTGAAGCAGGATGCTGCCTTTCCATTCTTCAGGCACGGTAAAATCGCGTTTGTACCATACAGCTGCCATGAAATCCTTATATTCAACGCCGGACAGCTTACTTTCGGGGCAGAAGGGAACGGTGATCGTTCCGGATAGATCATGTCCCGGCTCATGGAATCCGCGCTCCTTCCCGCTTTTCCCATGATCGATTTCGAATTGCCAAGCACCGTTCAGATTAATCCATTCAGGTCTTACCCATTGCGGGCGGGGGTACTCCGAACGCGGCAGTGTTAATTCTGTCATGTTTAACTCCTTCTTTTAGGTTTAATTTGTCGGTATTTATCTGTTACCCGGCTGTCACCTATGGCTTTAGCCTCGGCTTTCCTTCACGTACAGCCTGCTGGTCTCTTCCCAGATTTCATTTGGCTCAAGACTGAAACACCCGATTTCTTCGACTTCCATGTCCATATTGGGCGCATTGACCAGATTGATCTGCGGCTCAGGGCAAAAGAAACCCTCGGTCGCTTCGTTGTTCCAGATCATCCATTGTTTATAGGAGGTGCCTACGTCATAAACCAGCGTCAGTTTCTCCGCCCGATCGGTAAGCTCCATCCGGTTTCTTCCATTTTGAGCTACAGCGGTATAATGATTGTCCATACTTTCGAAGAAGGGGTACACGCCTGCTCCTTGCATGACCTGCTCGTTAGCGGACAGCTCCTGATAGGATCCGGTGGGCAGCATTCGCCCATCCAGCTCCCACCGCTTCAGGGCGGTCAGCTTTAAGCGGTAATCCCGGGCGTCGCCTCCATTCGTAAATGGCGCGTTGATGGACGTATGGAACGCCAGCAAACACGGCATGGCTTCTTGGCCTGTATTGGTAATCGTTACCCGCTGGGATAGCCCCTGCCGGCTTAAGCCATACCGAAGCTGAATATGGAACCGGAACGGGAAGCTTTGGAATACCGGATGCTGTTCATCCACGTGGACAGACACGGTCACATAAGCTTCCTGCCCGGAATGCCCGTATTCATCGACCTCCCATGGAATGTTGTACAGAAATCCATGCAGATGATGACCGGTTGCCTCTTCATTGACCGGCAGCTGATGGACTTTGCCGTTCCACCGGAACTGGCCGTCTTTATAGCGGTTCGGGGGAAACAATACCGGAATGCCATGAATCATCGGCCTTGCTTTGAATCCCGGCATTTCCTCCGACGTCGGCTCATGCAGAAACCGATAGCCCTTATCGAGGTCCCGGAACGATATCAAATTCCCGCCGATATCCGGAAGCATGATGGCCTCATAACCCCCGGCTCTCAAATAAACTGCTCGCTCGTTATGGTATACGCCTTCGTAGGCATTCGTCCCTTCCATTTCTCCTCCTCCTATTTACCCGTCATGATGTTGCGAATGGTTTCAAGCGGCGCCTTCGGCTTACGGTCATACGTCAGCAAACCGTTGATTTCCTGCTCAACATCCGTCAGCTGCGTATAGCAATATCCCTGGATCACCGGGGATGAAAACATCGGATCCACTACGGCCTTGAGCCGGATCAGGAAGTCCTCCTCGTTCTCGGCGCCGGAATACCCCCAGCCCTCCCAATCGCTCTTCTTAAAGGCTATCCCGCCAAACTCCGATACCAGAATGGGTTGGCCTTCGTAAGAAGCACCGCCGACGAATATTCTCCGGTTCGCCGGCATGGCTTCCACCGCGGAAGCGGCTGTTGTATACCGCTCCTCCAGCACTTCCTGGCGGCTCTCGTAGTCATGAATAGTAACCAGGTCGGTGGTCATATGCTCCCACCCGTCGTTGTAAACAACCGGCCTGCTATCGTCCAATGACTTTGTTAAATGATACATGGCAAGCCCATGCTGCTGCTGACGCTTATCCATCTGAACATTGGGAACGCCCCAGCTCTCATTGAGCGGAACCCAGGTGACGATGCAAGGATGGTTATAGTCCCGCTCGATGATCTCCTGCCATTCCGCCGTGAAGCGGCGAACATAGGACTCGGAATATTCATACGCGTTAGCCGCCTCGCTCCATAACAGCAAGCCGAGCTGGTCGCACCAGTACAAGAACCTTGGGTCCTCCGTCTTCTGGTGCTTTCTCACGCCGTTGAATCCCATTTCCTTCGCCAGCTCCACATCGCGCTTCAAAGCCTCGTCTGAAGGAGCCGTCAGAATTCCATCAGGGAAATACCCCTGATCCAGCACCAGCCTTTGGAAATACGGGCGGTTATTCAGGCACAGCTTGCCGTTCTCGATCGATACCTTCCGCATCCCGAAATAACTGGATACTTGATCGACAACGTTCCCATCTTGAACAAGGCGAAACTCGATGGTATACAAGTTCGGAAACTCGGGGCTCCAGAGGCGTCCCAGGCCATGATCCGTAAAATCGCTCAGCCCTATAGTCCGGAGCTGTTCCGCATTTCGGATCGTATACTGATCCTCGGCAACCAATTCATCCTTATACGATATGGTGATCTGCAGCTTAAGATCCTCTGTAGATTTATAGCCGTCAAGGAATGTCCGGATGCGAATTTCGTTCCGGTCAATGTCAGGCGTCATCATCGCTTTGCTCAGATGTACCGGGGATACCGGCTCTATCCACACACTCTGCCAGATGCCAGTCGTACGGGTATAGAAAATGCTTGCCGAATGCTCAAGCCAATATTGTTTGCCCCTCGGCAGAGTGACGTCGCGGCTGAAATCCTCCGCCCGCAGCACGACCGTGTTGCTTCCTTCCGTGAGCGCGGCCGTAATGTCCGCTTGAAACGGCGTATGCCCTCCTTCATGCATGGCCACCAAATGCCCGTTCACCCACACTTTGGCCATATAATCCACGGCACCGAAATGAAGCACGATCCGTTTCCCGTTCCAGTTCTGCGGGATTTCAAACGTTCTGCGGTACCATACCACATCATGAAAAGAAGGATCTCCAATGCCGCTCAGCCTGCTTTGGAACGTAAAGGGGACGTTGATCTTCCGTGTAAAGGAAGCCATCGCTTCCGCCCGATACCACCCTTCATCCTCGCCGATGGTTTCATCATCAAAACGGAAATCCCATTCGCCATTGAGGGTTAACCACTCTTTGCGCTGAAACTGGGGTCTCGGATATTCGTTGCGAACCGGTTGTGTCTTGCTAACTTCTGTCAACATGATGCAACTCACTCCTAATTATTCAATCTCTCTATCTGCTCGTTTGAACGTCTAGCCTTTGATCGAACCCACATAAACGCCTTTCACAAAATACTTTTGCAGGAAAGGATACACCAGCAATATAGGCACGGTCGAAACTACTATTGCGCAATATTTAACCAACTCCCGGAAAGCCGTCGAGCTCTGAGCACTGTTAATGACAACCCCGCCCGCGCTGCCGATCGTGGTGGCCGTCGAATCATTAGCGACCAGGATTTCCTTCATGAGCAGCTGTAACGGGAACAATTCCCTATCCTTCAGCAGGACCATCGCGTTAAACCAGGAGTTCCAATTCCCGACCAGATAATACAGGAAGATAACGGCCAGCGTGGCTTTCGACAGTGGCAGGATGACCGTGATCAGAATATTGGCCTGGCTCGCGCCGTCAATCAATGCCGCTTCTTCCAGTTCTCTCGGGATCGATTGGAATCCGGTTCTTAAAATGATGATATTCCAAGTGCTTAAAGCGGTCGGCAGAATCATCGCCCACAGATTGTTGTACAAGCCGATGTCCTTCATTAACAGGAACCAGGGAATCAGCCCTCCGCCAAAAAACATGGTGATCGTAATTAAAATCATGATAAAATTTTTGAAATACAAGTCCCGTCTGGAGAGCACGTATGCGCCCAATATCGTCATGACCATATTGACCAAGGTGCCCAGTCCCACATAAATGATCGTATTCATGTACCCCTTCAGCAGGCTGTTGTCTTTAAACACCAGCTTGTAACCGTCGAGCGTGAATCCCAGCGGCTTTAACAATACCCCTTTATGGGCCATCAAGGCGCTGGGATCGCTGACGGAAGCAAACAAGATATGCAATATGGGATAAAAACAAACCAACGTTAATGCGGTTAACAGCGTATAGTTCGTGAAGTCGAATACGCGGTCCCCTATGCTTTTATGCTTCCTTCTTCGTTTCACTTTGAGTTGCTTGATATCCTCCATAGCCTTCCCTCTCTCTTACCATAAGCTGGATTCAGATCTGCGCTTCACGATGGTATTTGTCATCCATAACAGCCCGAAGTTCACGATGGAGCTTATTAATCCGACGGCTGTGGAATAACTTAGGCTCGCTTCCCTCAAGCCCCTGCGGTAAACATAGGAGGCGATGACATCCGCCGTATCATAGATCAAAGGATTATAGAGCAGGATAATTTTCTCGTAGCCGGAGGCCATCAATCCGCCGATCGCAAAGATAAACAGGATGATGATGACCGGACTGATCTGAGGCAGCGTAATGTACCACATTTTTTTCACCCTGCCGACCCCGTCGATATCGGCCGCTTCATATAATGATGGATCGATGGAGCTCATCGCAGCCAGATAAATGATGCTGTCCCATCCGATGCTCTGCCAGATTCCGGAAAAGGTATAAATCGGCCGGAACAAATTGGAATACCCGAGAAGGGATGAGTAGTCTTTTCCCGTTATGAACGAAAGCAGCTGCGTAACGACACCTTCATTGGCCGTAAAGATGTGAATGATCCCGCACACAACCACCAGTGAAATAAAATGCGGCATATACGTAATGGTTTGAACGGTCCGCTTAAACTTGGAAGAACGAACTTCGTTCAGCAGCAATGCCAAGATGATCGGTGCCGTAAATCCAAACACGATCCCCCACACATTCAGCAGGAGCGTATTCTTGACGACTCTCCAAAAATAGGGTCCGGAGAAAAAATCGATAAAATGCTTGAAGCCCACCCAATCGCTATCCGCGAAGCCCAGCAAAGGCTTGAAATCCTTAAATGCGATCATAACACCCCACATCGGCCCGTAGCAGAAGATAATGAACCACGCCACAACGGGAAGGGCCATCAGATAGACGAACCAATTCTTTTTCAGGTCCTTTTGAATCAACCGCTTGGCATTCTTGGGCTCCGAGGGCGTCCGAACATGGTCTATTTCCCTGTTTTTCCGTAATATCTCCATGAATCAACCACCTGTTCTTATTATGAAAACTATCGTTGGTTATACCGATCCAAGGCTGCTTGATGGAGACTTATGAATTCGTCCAGCCCCATGCTCTGCGCTTCCTTCAAAAATTTATCGTAAGCATCGACCGGCAATTCGCCCATAATGATCTTCGCAAAGTATTCTCCGCGCAGCGTCGATAACTGGTTTCCAAGCTCGGCTTCGCGCGAGGCTTCGTCTTTCGTAAACGTGATTGGCGGCATCGCCATGCTGGTATCCATGTTTTCCGTCCAATTCTTTCGGATATCTCCGGAATAACTTCCTTTCGCCGAGATCAACGGGTTGGCATGATGCTCGTCGCGGATATTCGGCCAACTGTGCCAGCGGTATTTCCAAAGTGTGACGTCTACCGGCTGACCGTCCGGATCATTGTAGATGTAGCTGTTTTCAGGATAATAAGGCATTCCTTGCTCATCCACCAAATGCACCGTGCCGTACTCGCCAAAGTTAATGAGCTCCCAGCCTTTTTTGCTGAAGTTGAAATCCAGCCATGCCATTGCAGCTTCGACATTTTTGCTCTGGGTGGTGATGGCCGCACTGGTTCCGGTTCTTTTGAAGTTTTTATAGGTGGTCGAGGATTTGTCTCCTTTGTTAAGTACAGGATTCAGCGCCCCCACGAAATCAATATCGTTCTGCACTTTCCAATAGCTCCACATCGTATCCGGTGAGTCCATCATCACGGCCGTATCATCGGATATCGCGCTAGCCATCCGTTGATTGAAATCAGCGGTTGCCCAATCCCGATTCAGCAAACCTTCCTTGTTCCACTGCTGCATGGTCGCGAGATATTCCTTGGCTTTCGGCTGCGCAGGACCCCATGCGACCTTGCCGTTCTCATCCAGGAAGGTCCAGTCCCAGACGCCATATGCACCATTAATGATGCCGGTAAAAATTTGACCGTACGTCGATCCGTAATTCAGTGGAGCTTTATATCCGACTTCCTTAGACTTCTTCAGGAACTCATACCATTCGTCTATTGTTGTCGGGATTGGAAGTCCCGTCTTATCCAGCGCTTCCTGCTTGATCAGCGTTCCGAACCAGATCCATTCGGAATACGGGGCGATGCCGTAGAAGCCCAGCAGCCTGCCATCGTCGGTCACGGTCGTTTTTCTTCTCGTTTCGTCCGAATTGCGCCACGCTGTATAGTTGGGAGCATGCTCTTCCATCAGGTCGGTCAGATCGAGGTAAGCGCCGTCATTCACCCCCGCTTCAAAGCCTCCCGGATAACGACCCGGGTCAATGATGATGTCCGGCAGCTCACCGGAGGAGATCATCAAGGTAAAGGCATCGGCTTCCTGCCCGACCGGCGGCGTAATGAAGTTCACCTTAATGCCGGTCAGTTTCTCCACCTGCTTCTGAACCAAGTGATTATTCATATCCGGGATGTTGGAGTTGGCAGGCATCCATACATCCAGCACCACATCGCCTTTGACGGGATAAGCGGAATAATCGCTAGGAATGACTTCTTCGAAAACGTCGCCAAGGTATGTATCATTCAGCGTGCTGTTTACCTCGTCGATTTGTTCCTGTGTTGGTGCTTTGTTGCCGCGTATGTCCCCGCTAATATCTTCAAAGGTCACCTCATTCTTCTCTTTGGAGACGCCCTCCTCCTGGGTTACGGTATTATCGGGCTCATTCTTTGCTTTACCGCTGCAAGCGGTCACCATCGAAATGATCAATATGGATATGAATAACAGAGTGAAAAAACGCTTCATCGTTCTGTTCATGCTTAACCTCCCATGATATGAATAATTGACGAGCACCCCCAGCATTAGCGCCCGAGAGGATCTATATTCCGTAGTTTTTAAGGGGCGCCAGTTTAAAGCTTGCTATCTACCATTCTTCAATCGTCGGAGTGTCTAAGCACCCCCGTCTGAAATGCTGCTCTTCCTCATCACCATTCCAATGGATCCCCTTTCACATGTAAGTTGACGGTATTACCAACCTCTACGCATCCATTTAATACAATTATTCTGTATATTTAACCGAAGTATAAGCATATAGATTCATTTTGTCAACGCTTTCATACATAATTTTTGTAACTAAAATGAGTCGTTTTTTCAAATACATGCTTTTAATTTAGGATATCGGAAACGATAAATAAACTCATATCCCTTTATACAAAGCGATTCTTGTTCGAAAAAACACGATTTTCCGTTATGAATTTGCAATTCCTTCACGTTTCACTCTTATCCGTAATAAACCCCCATTCATTACACAAAATCCGTAATGAATGGGGGTTTATATAAAATCCTATGAATGTTCACTTCATCAGTGCGGCATTTGCCACTCCTTTGCCGTCATCATCATTCTTCTCGGCAGTACCTACTCGTTTATGTTATGAATCCGCATACATGATTCTCCGGACGGTATCGGTATGGCCTCCGAATCACTGGCAGGGACACCGAAGTCCGGGGTTCCATCCGGCTTCCAGTCGAACTTCTGGATGCGGGTCGATCGCAAGGCCGTATCTGCTCCAGGCGCTGGAAGCGCATGGTAGACGATCCAGTCCTCCTTGCCATCCGGTGATTGCGTGAAGCTGTTATGGCCGGTGGCATACACCCCGTTTCCCACGCTTTTGCAAAATACAGGCTCCATGGATTTAGTCCAGGAAAGCGGGTCCATCGGATCTGCGGTTTCATCCATCGTGAGCATTCCCAGCGCATAATCCTCAGACCAGGTGGTGCTGGCCGAGTATACTAGGAAGATACGGCCGTTTCGCTGAAGGATAACGGGACCTTCGTTAATGGCCATTCCGCCTTGTTTTTCCCAAGATAGAGTCGGGGCCGTGAGCAATACATGGTCCCCCGTCAAGGTCCAAGGGTTCGACATTCTCATGATGTATATGGCGGAACCGTAGTCCGGGAAATGTCCGTACCCGGCATACAGGAAATAAAGCTGATTCCCTAAGGTCATGACCGTACCGTCCAGTCCGGGTACAGGGGTTGGCAGCGCGCCCTTCCATTCCCATTCGCCTTCCATCGGATCAGGCTCCACGTTCTCCAGCACGCATATTTGGCGTGACTCGTCGCCTCCTCCATCATTTGCCGTAAAAAAAATGTACCATTTGTTATCCAAATGATGAATTTCCGGCGCCCACAGGTTATAACTATAGCGTCCGCCGGCTTCCGGAGTCCAGATCGTTTTCTTCCGGCCCTCCGCAAGGCCTGTCAAGGTCGCGGATTGCGTCAACTCCAGACGATCGCGTCTCGTCGACATAAAATAGTAATGGCCGTCCGTATGCTTCCATACCCAAGGATCGGCTGCTTGCTCCACAATCGGATTATTGAATGTTGGTCCATGTGGCATCCTCTTATCCCCCTCATCCCTTGAATTTCCTGGTTTTTGATCAACACTACGGCAATTCAAACCTTGACTCCCTTTAGCTCCCCACACCTCCCCCGAAAAGTTAAACCCAATCTTACTGATGTCTTCCAGCCTTGTCTATACGCAATTTAGGTGTATTTACCGCGTTAGTTTATGTGACATATCTGGTTATAGTGAAGTATTGATGGCCTAGCATCTATTACCTTCTGAAGAAAATTGACGGCGTTTCGATGCGTTTATTGGAAATTCGTTAGGTGCTGCACGATCAAAAAAAAAGCTAATCCATTAAGGATCAGCTTTATCGTAAAATCGATCTGGCCAGACGAAACCCGAGATCCTCAATCCGAAAGGTCGGGTGGCTACGACGGCGGCATGTCGCCCCACAGCCCCTGGCCTCTTCCGCCCAGCTTCCGCCGCGGAATACTCTGTATGAGCCGTATACGTCCGGATCATATATATCCCAACACCATTCCCACACATTTCCGAGCATATCGTAAAGCCCCCAGGCATTCGGATGCTTTTTGCCTACCACATGCAGGGCGCCCCCGGAATTCCCTTCATACCAAGCGATGTCATCAAGCTCTCCGTAACGATAGCCATCACTCCCGGCCCTACACGCATATTGCCATTCCGCTTCTGTCGGTAGGCGGTACCCATCCGTCTCCCAGTTGCACACCACACGCTCACCATCTTCCGTGGCCGAATAACACTCGTCTAGACCTGAGTGCCGAGATAGCATATTACAGAAGTGAATCGCATCATTCCATGATACATCGACGACCGGAGCCTGCATGACATCAGTGAATCCTGCCGACTGCGACATAAGCGAGAAATATAACGCCTTTGTAACAGGAATCGGTGCAAGCTGAAAAGCATTCACTTCAACCGCCCACGAAGATTTGATTCGGTCGTCCCTTAATTGAATTTCGCCTGCTGGAATGTCTACCATCGGATATTCTTTTGGATTAAACCCTGGTACTGACAACCGTCTTCCTCCCGCTTTCGTCTCTTAGTTCAACCTGTTTAACCGTTCAATTCCCTGTTGTTCACTCGGCAAGAAAAAGAAATCGTTTCCCTTATTGCATTCATATATGAAGTCTTGCAAGCTTTGGCTCGGATAAACAGAAAAATCTCCGATAATCGCAACCTTTACATGATAATTGATATACTTCTGAAGGATTTCGCCTGCAAGGCGCGTCTTCAAATCGAAGAAGGCTTCGCTAAATATCGACTGTTTCATCACCATACGATGGCTGCCCGTTTCATATTGCACGGTTGCCATAAGATCCAATGCGGATTGGACATCCTTTATCAATATTTCATTGCTGCTTACGACCGCTATGGTTCCTCTATCTGTTTCAACCTTCTCGATATCCATAATTCCCTCCTGTTTGGGTAAGTCTTCTTACATAATCCTCACATATGTACCGGTTATCGCCGCCATTGGCCGGCGGAACGTTCGCTACTCTAAAGAAGCTCAGACCTATAACCATCGCCATCAGCCCATAGGCAGCGCTGTGGGAATCCTCAACAGACATCTGTCCCGTCCGATTACCGTAATCCATGATCTTGGTGATGCCTTGGAGATCAGCCTCGTAACTCTTCGATACCACTTCCTGCAAATTGCGATCCAGCATGGCTTTTGAGAAAAACTGCACAAAGAGCTTGCCTTGATCTGCATGCGGGATATACATCTTCTCGACCCCATCCAGCTGTGACACATTAATCGTTTGACCCTTGTCATCGGTGAGCGGGGGAAGCATAAACTTCAGGGCAAGATCCATCATTTCCCCCGATGTCATGGTATGCTCAATGCCTGATTCGATCTTCAGTCCATAGTACGCCAAGAACGACTTGAAAGCTTCAATCGTCAGATGATCCTTATTCTTATAATAATAAGTGACAACTCCCTTGGAGCAGTTCGCATGATCGGCAACCTTATCCAGGGTCATGCCGTCAATCCCATACATGCTAATGCAGGTTAACGTGGCATTAATGACGTCTGCCCTGCGTTTTTGTTCCATCCCTAATTTGGGCATGATTTCTTCACCTGTATCTTTGATTTTATTTATACTGAACAGTCGGAATAAAAAGAGTGTACACAAGAATTACACTTATTGTCAATGAAGGCTTATTAAGCGAGATGGCATCCAATGCCAAAAACCCCCGGTCTTGTTCAAGACTGGGGGTTTGCTTCTTCTCAAAGTGACATTATCCCTTTCAGACGTTCTTCTTTCATGGACTGTATGTCGATCCTCCATGTGTTTCTATCCTTTTTTGAACACGCTTTTATTTCCCCGCCAAAAACTCATCTAACTGACGTTGTACCTCAGCTACATATTCATCAATGCCTGCCTTCTTTAGCTTCTGAATGGCCTTAGGATACGCTGTTTCAAAGTCCACAAAACCGGAACGTATAGCAGCTAAGTCCTTGCCAACGACTTCTTTCAGAGCTGTTTCGATAGATTTGACTTTCTCATTATTAAATCGGAAGCCCAATGAAGCGGATCGTACAGCCTGGTCATCCCAGCTCTTATACTTATCGATGGACTCTTGTGCCACATCCGGCCCGAACAATTGGTAATTTTGGTTTCTGAACATCCATTCATAGAAAAATTCGCTAGGGGTCAGCTTATTGATTCTTCCATCCACAATCTCGTAATCCTTGCCTTCGACGCCATAGAGGGCAAACTGGTAATTTTCCTGGGATTTATAAATCCAGTTCACAAACTTCATGGCTCCTTCCGGATTAGGAGCATTTACTGGTATGCCAAGAACTTCTCCGCCTGTGGCTGTCACATAGCGCGGTTTATCCTCGGCTAACAGGTACGTTTTAACTTTGGCATCCGGTGCATTGGCTTTGATTGTATTAATAATTTCCATTTCCTTGCCCAAAGAGCCTTCAACCCATAAATATAAGCCTGTCTGCATACGAGAGTCTCTCTCATTGTATTTAATGGTCAGATCCTCTGTATATAACCCTGCATCATACATTCCACGGTTAAATTTCGCTACTTGCTGGAAAGCCTCTGTTTCATAATAACTGTATGCTTTTTTACTGTCTTCCCCGAATACGACCAAATCTTCTACGGCGATCCAGTTATATTGTTCATCGGCAAAATATCGGGTTAAAGGTTTAAAGACGACATCGGCAGGTCCTTTCATTTCAGGAAACTTGGCTTTCGCCTTTGTTGCGAATTCTTTTAGATCATCGGCAGTCTTCAAGTCGGTCATCCCCACGGCTTCGAGAATATCCTGACGGACGGCAACCAACTGGTACATGGCCGAGGACGGTGCATATGCCGACGGAATGCCATGAATTTTCCCATCGATCGTTGCGCCTTGAAGCTGTTCCATCGGCAAAACTTTCAACATATCCTGACCATATTCCTGGATTAAATCATCCAATACCATGGCTTGTTTCTTGTTGACGATCGTCGAAAGGTCCGGGAGTCCGTCCCAATATAAATCGATCGGTTCATTTGCGGCCAGCATGATATCTTTTTGTTCCCAATACTGGGCCCACGGCACAAATGTGACTTCGACCTTCAGACCGAGATCGGCTGCCATTTTCTCTGCGAATTCGTTGTCTAGAAATTCGTTCATTCGGTCGCTTCGTTCCCCAGGGTACAAAATCGTGACGGTTTCGAGCGCGGCTGCCCCCTCTTTTTTGCCGCTGCATCCTGCCATTACCGAAACAGACGCAATCAATAAAACCAACAAGATCAGCATTTTCCTTGCTTTCATGAAAGACCCTCCCTAATAAAATGGTTAATCTATGTTAAAAGCCTGAATTGGCCAATAACCACGCAGGTGTCTATTCTTTTACCGCTCCGGCCATAATCCCGTGCACGAAGTATTTTTGGATGTAAGGATACAGGAAAATGATCGGACCGATCGTAATGACCGTAATGGCCATCTTCACGGTTTCCGCAGGCAATGTGATGTTGCCTGATGCCCCTGACGGAATCCGTCCGGAGCTTATCGCATTTACGTTCGACAGGATGTTGTAGAGGAAATATTGAAGCGGAAATAAATCGCGTTCGTTAATAAAGATCAGAGCATGCCACCAATCATTCCAATATTGAAGCGCATACATTAATCCAACCGTCAATAGTGCGGTCTTGCTTAATGGAAGAGCGATTCTTACGTAGATCGTAAAATAATTGGCGCCGTCCATCTCGGCCGCTTCATATAAAGATGGAGAGATGCTTGCAAAGTACGTTCGCATCAGAAACATATTCCATACGCTGAATATGGACGGCAGGATCAAGGCCAGAATGCTGTTCTTCAATCCGTAATAATTGACGCTGACCATATACCACGGAATCAAACCGGCTGAAAAGATAATCGTAAAGTTGCTAATGAAGGCGAGTACGTTGCGGTATTTTAGCTTTTTTATGGATAGGGAAAATGCAATCATGCTGGTAATCAACAGAGCCCCGAACGTCCCCACAGTGGTTACAAACAGGGTCACGCCATAGGATTTGAGCAATTTCATTCCACTATTAACAAAGATATATTTATAGGTATCCAAGCTGGGGCTCAGTGGGATGATCGAATATCCGTTTCTCGCAACGGCCTGTTCCGAAGAAAAGGACACGCTTAACGTTAATACAAGAGGATACAGACAAACGAGTGCGAATAAGCCAATGAATACATAGGCAAAGGCTATCACCAATTTATCACCAAGCAATCTATTCTTTTCCATCATCAAAATAGACCCTCTCCGTCGTTTATTTTCTTAGCGGATTTGTTAGCAGCCGTAATCAGGATCAAGCCCATCAAGGACTGGAATAACCCAATTGCCGTCGAGTAAGAAAAGCCCAGCGTACGCATCGACTGATAAACATAGGTATCGATGACCGTGACTTCTTCAGCCAGGACCGGGTTGTTGCCGACAATACCGTAAATCATCCCAAAGTCCCCGTAGAAGATTCGTCCGACGCTCAGCAAGCTCAAAACGATGATCGTCGGCTTCAGCATGGGCACGGTCAAGAAAAGAATCTGCTGCAATTTGTTGGCGCCATCCACCTTGGCCGCTTCGTATAAGCTCCCGTCAAAATTGGACATCGCCGCCATGTAGACAATGGAACTGTAGCCGCTCCATTTCCAGACGCTCGACAGAATGATGATCCACTTCCAATATTTTGGCTCCGAGTACCAGGAGATCGGCTCTGCACCGAAGAACTTCAAAATATGATTCGCTACGCCCACATCCGTGGAGAAAATTCCGTACAGAATCGCCCCGACGACAACCCATGATATGAAATACGGAAAAAACATCATGCTTTGAGCGATCTTTTTGTAGGCTTTATGCCGAATTTCATTGATCAGAATGGCAATGCTGACAGGAATGATAATGCCTAATATGAGACCGAAAAAGTTGATGTACAGCGTATTATAGGTTACCTTCCATCCCATGCTGTTTTCCGAGAAAAAGTATTTGAAGTTGTCCAGACCCACAAATTTGCTGCCGAAGATGCCGTCGACCACATTGAAATCGGTAAACGCCATCCATATCCCGGCAAACGGGATATAGGAGAACATGATCAGCACAATCAGCGCGGGCAAGCACATGAGGTACAGGATCCTGTGTTTTTTTATTTCATAGAGAAATCCCTTAACAGCCGAACTCATTCCATCACCCCTTTACATGTGATTACACGACTATACTGTAATGCCGTGTTGCAGCTTCATCTTTAGTTCATCCAGATCGATCACGGTACCGGTAATTCTCGCCTCTTCCGCGGCATAGGCCATCATATGGCTTTCAACGGACATGTCGATGGAGGATCTGCTGCTGAAGTCGGCATTCCCCAGATTCTCCAAAAAGTCGTTCATCAGACCAGTATCGCCGCCGTTATGTCCGCCGCTCACCGTTGCCGGCCGAATGACGGTTTGCTGAACAGGTTCTGCCATATTGGAGTTAAAGCGGGTGACTTCAATAACATTCAAACTGTCATCCCCGCGGATCTCCCCATGCTCGCACATGATTTTGAGCGTGCGGTACATTTTATTCGTAAATCCGCTCAAGTTAAACGTTGCCGTAACCCCGTTCTTAAACTCGATAATGGTCACCTGATGATCACACACATCATTGTCCATCCGATAAACGCAGCGTCCGTAAGGACTCGTTGCGAGCGCTTGGAGCAGTCCCTCTTCGCTTTGATCCGCCGAAATGACGGCAGCCGGCCATTGGCCCCTTACAGGCAAATAGGCTTTTCTTGCATCGAATCGGCAGTCCGCAGCTACCTTGCAGTCGAGGCATCGTTCCGCACTGCCTGCCGGTGCATTCTCCTCTTTGAAATACGTAAGGCTTCCGTACGAAGAGATTCGTTTCGCCCCGCTGTCCACAAGCCAGGATAGAATATCCATGTCGTGGCAGGACTTCTGCATGATGATCGGACTCGCCAGATCGCTTCTTCTCCAATTGCCTCTTACGAAAGAATGTGCCATATGGAAATTGCCGATGTTCTCGTTGTGCTGTATGGTCACGATCTTGCCGAGCTCATTGCTATCAATGATTTTCTTGATTTCCGCAAAGAAGTTCGTATATCTGAGCACATGGCATACAATCACTTTCCGGCCTGTTTCATTGGCTTTTCGTTGTATTCTCAAGCTTTCTTCAGGACTTGGTGAAATGGGCTTCTCGAGCAAAATATCATAACCAAGATCAAGCGCCTTCATTGTTTGCTCATAATGGTCCTTGTCCATGGAAGAGATGATGACGGCATCGCAAATTTTACCGAGTCGATAAAATTCATCTACGGATGCAAATTGTTTCTCCAGCGGAATCTGAAACTCATCCGCCGCTGCCTTTCTTCTGCCGACATCCGGCTCGATTACCGCCACAATTTCCTCACTTTGGTAAGCATGCCTTGAATAGATCATGCCTCTTTGTCCTGCACCAATTAATGCTAGTTTCAACTCCATAACCTCCAGCGAACTTGTATTTGTCCTAAACGATCTACTCCTGTTCTGGAACCACAGGATCTTCCAAGGGATAATACCCTTCCGGATAATAGGCATCCCAAATATTCATAAGCGGATCCTCATCGGATATTTCGACTTGTATCATGCCTGCCTCATAATACCCATCCTGCTGCGGATTCTGTATATGCAGGGGGATATACGACCGGTCTTCGAAATAGAGTGCTATACTCAGCGTATATTTACCCGGTGACATATCCATCAAGGGGACCATCTCGTTATGGACAAGGTCTCCGGTTAACCAGGAATGCGTGGCTGCGTGCAGGGGATACTCATAGGAAACCTCCCCCTGCTTTAACTGCACCCATAACTGAAACTCCCGATAAATTCTCGAACTGCCCGCGTTGACGAACCAGAATCGCAGCGGCAAGCTCCCACGGCTATATACCGTTTCCGGATAAGTCAGTCGGCGCAAAGTTAGATGATATCCAAGCCCTATATTCAGATTGGAGAGACCGGCGTGCCAGCGATACGCCTCGCGTCTTGTATGAGGACCGCAAACGTTATCAGTCACATGAAGGACCACCTGGTAACGCTTCCATACTTTCTGCAGCTTATGTATGGCAAAAGCTTCACAGCATTCGATCCAATTCTCCTCACCGCACTTCACCAGCAGGCCAAATCCGCGACTGCGTTCTCTTAAATGTTGAATCAATCTGTCATTCTGCAGTTCCGCTAGCAGCGTCTGCGTCTCAAACGACTCCATATAAGCGTTCCATTCTTCCTTACTGTCAGCTAAGGTTGATATCAGAACGGCTGTTAAGCGTCTGTCGGAGTCGATATAACTCCCGACTTTTCGGACCAAAGCCGCAAAACAATCAGGTGCGTAATCCGGAGCCCAGATCGGCAATTCCGGTACCAGGACTAGAATGGGGTTTTGGGCCGTACGCAGTGCTTCATGGATCGCTTCAAGTCTGTATTCTCCTCGAACCGGCTCAAGCGCTCTCCAGGAAAAGGAGACGTATTCGAATGGTCCCTGGCTTGCATCATGCTCGCTATTCGATAAGGGCTGCGGTCGGATTTTTACGGTTTTATACTTCTCGTAGTTTTCGAGCGAGTATTTCCCCATCCTCTTCTCTCCTTTGCAAATGGCTGTCAACGGTTCTATGGAATTGCTCGATATCTGCATCGGTTATATATGGCCGGCTGCCAATCTTATCGATATCTTCCCGCAATACAATCATGCTTAATGTGTTAAAACGGGCTCCCGTCTCCATGTACGCCGCTGCTGCTTTTTGCAGGGAGGTTGTATATTCGCCTGGGCTTCGGACCGGGTCTGCCTTCCAGTCCCCAAAGGCTTCAAAACGCAGCATGCCGTCCCCTTCCATGGTCGGATAATTATAGAATTGTCGTTGAACGAGGACGATATTGCTTTTTTCAGAGTCCAAGATAAGCGACAGCCTTGTATCATAGAGCCAGCTTGAGCTCCAGAAGCCCTTGATGAGTAACTCCGGAAAGTACTGGTCATAGAATGCAGCAGCCATCTCCATGGAACTCTTCAACCTGTCTGGTGTGTACCCGGGGCCAGATGGAATGTGAAGCGCTAACAACGTATCCCCTTTTTGAAGTACCGTCTCCCATTCCTTCTTAAGGATCGGCGTCGTTTCTCTTTCTACGAATCCCATGGGATTTATTCGATTAGCTATAACAAACTCGGCATTCTCGTGCCATTCTGAGGTGAAGTTTCCTTGAAGATCATATACATCATTGATGCCGTTCCGTTGTCCATCACTGCGGAATTCTTCGCCTGCGTGCCGAAGGGCAATAACCTCCTGCGTGTCCACATGACGGAACATGGTGAAAGGATCCTCAAATCGGTAGGGGATAAAATAAAACCGGTCTAACAGAAAGATGGAGCAGGTATAAAAATTCATCACCCATGGAAAATCATGAACCTTGGCATCGCCGTGCTCCACCAATTTTTCCAACTGAAGCTTCAGGGGCTGTTGAGGGATCTGCTCGTAGTAGGCTTTAGGTACGGAACGCGCCTCCAGTTTGTTCATGGAAGGAACAACGCAGGCCAGCAGCAAAAGAAAGGAGTATAATTCTCCGTATTGCTCCATGCATCCTGGTGTCATATTCGTATAATGAGTCTCATCACAGCGATTGCGCAAAGTGCACATATCATCTACCAAAAATTGGGTAAAATGAAATAGTACGGCATCCTTTTCTATCGCCTCAACCCCATGAACGAGCCATTGGCGGGTAGGTTCGGGAATTTGATACTGCTCAAAGATTCCAGACAAGAACTCCCTCGGAATGAGATGGGGCTTGCTATCCGGTTTATATCGATGATATTTAGCCTCCAACCCTTCAGGCAGGTAATCAAAGTTGCAGATTGCGATACACTCGTTAAATTTCAACAGACTCTCCACTTCCTTTTCTCCCCCGTTCAACTGTTAACTTGCCCATCGGATAATAGCCGTCCTTGTTCCCCTCGATCGCCAGCTGGATATTCCCGATTTCCTTAACTCCGGTTTCGATGCCGATCTCCAAATCATATTCGCCTTCGGACATATTACCGGGTAAACCGAAACATTCTTCCCAAACAATGTCTTCGTCCGGCAGCCACTCCCTAATATCCTCTCTGCTGCGCAGTGTATAGGTTTGATCATGGCCGGCAAGCCTCACGACTAGCGGATAGGGATTATAGATCGGGGCCACTCCTACATTAGCCCACAACGCACTGATTGTTAGCTGACCTCCCGCATTCACCATCGAATCGTACGTGAACTTCCTCAATTCAAAGCGGTATCCCATCTTGTTCAGCCAAGCCTTGACCTTCTCTTTCCATGGTTCGGGGACTACCGTTCCTTTGTTGTTAAAGGAAGAAATGTGCCACTTCAGCGTTTCTTGAATGATATAATCCATATCCCAGCCCTGAAGATACCAATCATTCATGTGCCAGCATGCTTCAAATAGAATCGGAGCCTTCTCCCAGGCATCTCCCATGTTGAAATTCTGAATATTCTGGGGATAGAAATCCGTCATATGAGACCACTGTTTTCCATGAAAACCGCCCATATCACCCAAGCAATCGACGCGAAAGCCCACTTTGGCTTTGCGCTCCTTCATGATGCTGATCGACAGGGGATCATGCAGCAGAGCTTGGAGAGGGGTTATTTTAAACCCATCCAAGTAAGCATCTGTAATGCGCTTAATGGCCTCCGGCTTTAAAAACTCCGTTCCGCCGCCTTCTCCCCAGGCCCCTACAATCGTCAAATCAATCGAGCTTATGACCGGGTGTCCGTCAAACCGTGCGGCAAACGCCTTGATAAAGTCAGACCAATACAACACATAGGGTGTGGTCTCAGGGTCTACCCTCCAGAACGGAAAGTCGGGCTCCTCCGGATGTTCCGCACGATACCAAGCTGGTATATCATCTTCTTCGCTTAACGCGTATGGGGAACAGCGAACCACGGCCGTACAGCCTAGCGATTTGGCGTAGTCCAGCTTTTCCTCAAGAACTTCCCAGCTGTACTCCCCTTGGCGAACTTCCAAGTCCCGCCAGCGCGTGCTGCAGAAATACACTTTACTGTCGGGATGATTGTACGTTCTGCTGTCTTCCGTGAACTTATACTTCTTCTGCTCTTCCCCTCGGTTGTCACAGATCCGATCCGGGTCCCCCATTAACCCCGGTGCTGCTATAAAACCAATGCCTGGGTTGTTTAGGATGTCTTCTAAAATCTTGGGGTAAACCGTTACAGCTTTGTTCATGTTCTAATCAGCCCCCCGCCGCCTGCTCAAACGGTTATTTTGTTACGTTAATGTTACGTAACAAAACAGTGTAAACACATGTGTTGTTTCGTGACTTCATGTTATATCATCCATGCATATCCTTGCAATAATAATTTTAGATTTTTAAAAAAATTCTAGTAACATTGCACGACAGGAACATGTTATGATTGATTTTAATCATGAATGACTGTAAACTTAGAACGTAACGGAATAACGCAACAAACTAACGCAACAAAACAACCAACAGGTCCATCATTGTTTACCATGTGACATTCCTATAAACTCTAAATGGTGACTATTCGTAACTAAAAAGGAGAATGTGTTTATTTATGAGTACCATTCGGGATGTTGCTAAATTAGCAAATGTATCTACTGCCACCGTATCCAGAGTGTTAAACAATGATACGAAATATAAAATTACGGACGAAACCCGGGAACGAGTTTGGCAGGCGGTTACGCAGCTGAACTATAAAATCACTTCAAGTCCCAAGCGAAAAGTTTCAACCAAGGATCATTCCGAGAGCAAGTCGCATATCAAAATCGGTTGTGTACTAAGCGTAACAAAAGATAAATACAACGATCCTTATTTCATGTCGATCTTATCCGGTGTGGAAGAGCGATTGCTGAGTGCGGGATATAACATTTCCTTCATCCGGACTGGAATCGAGCTGGATGATAGCAAGATCTTATTCAATACATTCAGCGAACCGATTACCGGTCTGATTCTTATGGAATCGTTGAACAGTGAAACCTATGAGTATATACGCAAGCAGGTCCCTTATATCGTGGGGATTGATACCGAGCGCGGGGATATCGATAATGTCGGCTATGATCATTACAATGTTGCTTCGATGGCCGTCAGCCACCTCATTGAAAAAGGCCACACCCAGATTGGTTACATCGGGGGAAGCGGATTAACGAATAACCTGAAAGACAGCCGCCGTTACCGAGGCTACTACGCCACCATGCATGCTGCCGGAATGTCGGTGAATCCCGATTGGGTTATTGATTGCATGTGGGATGAAGCGGTCTGCATTGAACAAATAAATCATTTATGTAAGACCAAAAATTGCCCGACCGCCTTCTTTGCAGGCAGCGATCTAATGGCCATGGCTGCCCTCAACGGCTTGTATAACAACGGCATTGCCGTTCCTACTGAAGTGGCTGTCATGGGTCTATCCAATATCGAGGTGTCCAAGTATTCCAATCCGCCTCTATCAACGATCGATGTACCGACAAAAGAAATCGGTATGGTTGCCGTCGACAACCTGATTGACAGAATGAACGGAAATCAACTACTGCCCAAGAAGGTGATTTTGCCTACCCGTTTGGTCGTACGCAGTTCCACTTAAAGGGACTATGAAGTTGAAATGAATATATTCATCAACGCATTACACATGAAGGCACCTGACACGGTGCTCTTTTTTTCATGGTGGATGTTGGAAGTAAGGAAATTACATAGGAAAGGAGGTGAGAGGTTCAGATTCGGTAGAGTGAATCCATTGTTACAAAGACGTTTGGACTTGCTACTCTATGATACCAATCATTCTGTGAGGAGGTTTTGACATGAAAGCATGGGGTATTAACATGAAAATGACGTTCGCTATTTTTATTATGACGGCTGTTCTCCTTACCTTGCTCCCTTATCCCCTCTTTATTTCGACTGCTGAAGCGGCTTCTATCGTTGTGGATGGTAATCCGAGTGACTGGGAAGGGATTCCGGCGCTTGCCACGAATTCGGGAACCGCTGGTGTCTTAAAGGCTTCCCACGATGACAAGAATCTTTATCTGCTTGTGGAAGGCTCAAGCCTTAGCACTACCATGGGAAGCTTCTGGCTGAATACGGACAAGAATGCTTCGACCGGGTATCAAGCCTACGGATGGGGGGCGACCGGAATTGAATGGCTCCTCGAAAATCAATCGCTTTACCGCTACGCCGGAAATGGAAGCAGCTGGAATTGGGATTGGTCTTCCTCCCTCCCTTCTTCTCAATACGTGCGTTCCTCATCTGTGATCGAAGCAGCGATCCCTCTTTCTACGCTTGGACTTGCTGCAGGCAGCAGCGTGAGCATTGGTTATCTGGATAACAATTCGGATATCCATCGCCTGCCAGCGCAGAACCAGCCGCTTCCCATTTATACCTTACAAGCACAAAATCCGGGAGGAAACATGATCGAATTTTACCCAGCCGAGCTGAATGATCCGCTCAATAACCCGTTTAAGGGTTGGGCTCCTTCAGCGAAATCAACCAATTACCCGCAGGACCACCGTCTCGTGTATGCCGGTGTCACCTGGAAGGAGTTAGAGCCAACCAAAGGCAACTATGATTTCAGTGCAATTGAAGCATCCAATCATTTCGACGATTGGCAGAGCCGCGGAGTCAAGGTGGTGCTGCGCTTTATTCTGGACAGTCCTTCCGGCGTGCCTCACCGGGATATTCCCGATTGGCTGTACAACGACATGGCCAGTTTGGGACAATCTCCAGGTAAAGCCTACCAAGATGAAACCGGTGGTATGGGAGCCGGCAACAACACGGGCTTCTCCCCGAATTACAGTTCCGAGTATTTGATCGCCAGACACAAGCTTGCCATTGAGGCGATTGCGGAGCATTACAACACGGCCGATAGCCCGATTGCTTTTGTGCAAATCGGTTCGCTGGGCCATTGGGCGGAATTCCACACCTGGCCTTACATCGGACCGAACGGGGAAAGCAACTATACAGGCGCGTTTCCTCCGAACCCAATATCCAACCAATACATTCAGCACTATATTGATGCTTTTGCCGATCAGGAGCATCATACGCAGCTATTGATCAGACGGAGCGTGGAATTGGCCAAGAATAATAACAAGGGTCTGATTCTAGGAATGTATAATGACGTGTTCGGAGATCAGCCGAGCTTCGATTCCGAATGGGGATGGTATACTGGCACACAGAACGGTTATTGGGATGATATCGGCCAGCAGCAGCCAAACCATGCCAACTTCTGGGACACTCGCGTCTCTGGCGGCGAATTTTACGGGGGTGCCTATGGTATGAATGCTGCGCTCACGACAGGCAGCGGCTTTAATGAGACGCTGCGGCAGACCGAGCTTAGCAAACCGAGCTGGCTTGGACCGAATTCTCCAGCTTCCTTGGCGCTAGGCACTCCGTTGCAAGGCAATATGGATACGCTGAAGAAACGAATGGGCTATCACTTTGTATTGAAGAAAGTTGCATATCCACAAGAAAATAGCGGAAGTGCGTTAAATGTATCCGTCGCTGTGGAAAATAAGGGAGTTCAACACTTCCCGTTCAATTGGCCTGTTGAAGTGCAGCTGCGCAGCGGAGGCCATGTCGTGGCACGTCAATCCACATCGGCGGACTTAAGAACCTGGAGGACTGGTTTGCATACAGTCTCAGGCTCTATCTCCACAAACACGCTGCCAAACGGTACCTATGAGCTGGCCATAGCGATTCTTAATCCGTCCACGAACCAACCCGGGGTTGATTTTGCTAATACGGAGCGCCTTTCGGACGGAGCTTATAAGATCGGTACATGGACTAAATAATGAAAGCCGCGGGCTGATCCGAAACGATGAACAACAGCTATCGGGAATATCCCGATAGCTGTTGTTCACCTAAGATGCCAATAAAATCATCCCCTAGCTGAGTTTTCGACAGGTCAGGTAACCGCATTTCGATTGTGCAGCTTTGTTGTGGAAGAGTCGGCGAGGCAATTTCCGCTAAGCCTCATACTCCAAAGCCTCATAATCCCCCTCTTCTTTCAATTCCGTCCGTTTCTCCGCATATTCCGTCACCATTCACCACCCTAACTGGTAATACTCCCCTTTGTTTTCCTCGGCCCATGCTATAATGGACTCACCATTTAAAGCATACGGAACAGGGGCGACTTTTTAATGAATTCTCCTAAAACAGTACTGATCATTGAAGATGAACAGGATATCTCGCGCATTGTGAATGACTATTTGCGTGTTCAGGGATTCAGCGCGTTCATCACGGAAAATGCCGGCGACGGATTGCAGGCGGTCCGCCAACGGCAGCCGGATTTTATCATTCTCGATCTGACGTTGCCTGACGCTGACGGGATTGAAGTGTGCCGCAAGCTCCGTACATTGACGGCTGCGCCCATTCTAATTTTGAGCGCCCGCAGCAGCGACACGGACAAAGTGCTTGCCCTGGGTTTTGGCGCCGATGATTACATGACCAAGCCCTTCTCGCTCAGTGAACTGGTCGCTCGCGTCCAGGCACATTTGCGCAGAATGGCAGATCCGAAACTCCCGGTATCCCCACAGCAGCGCTTGCAATTTGGCGCCCTGTCGATTGATAAAAATGCCCGCAAGGTCATGGCCGGACAGCTGGAAATTTCTTTATCCGCCAAAGAATTTGATTTGCTATACTTTTTGGCCTCCAACCCTAATCAAGTGTTTACCAAATCGCAGCTGCTGGATCATGTGTGGGGGTATTCGGCTTATGTCGAGGATAATACGATCACGGTCTACATTCGGCGGCTCCGTGAGAAATTGGAACGAACCGAAATCAAGTCCTCCTATATTAAAACCGTGTGGGGCGTCGGATATAAATTCAACCCCGATGAAACGGAGTAGCCTCTATGGACTGGAAAACTTGGTATGCTAGACGACTCTGGGCAGCTGGTCTATCCATCATTACAGTGATACTATCTGTCGTTTGGCTTACTCTTATTGGACCTTCGAACCAGCTGGCTCCGTCAACTATTGTGAAGCAAATTCGCGTACTGACGAATCCGATCGTCCATACCTTGGAAAATGAGCATGCGGAATTACTGCTCACCGACGCTCCGATCCGGCGGCAATTAACCGTCTGGAGTCAGGAGACGCGGGGCGGCCTCAAGGTTGTGCTTCCTGATGGAACGTTGATCTATGATAGCGAAAATTCATCGAAGCGCCCAATCAATCCGCGCTTTGAACTAGACTATACGCTGCGAATTTCTGACAGCGAACCGCCCCACTATCATCTCGCTTTTCCGCTGCGGGATGCGGGCACCAAAGCCTTTGTAGGTTACGCTCAATTTGCGGTCCCGGCATCTGCCTTGGCCGCAGTAATGCCCTCCTCCGACTCCTTTATTTATGTGCCATGGATCATGCTTTCTCTGGCACTTTTGACGCTGCTTTATTTATTCTTCTCCATCGGACGCCGGGTGCAGCATGACCTGGTGCAGCCTGTTGCCGGACTCAAGCCTTATGCGGAAGCTATATTGAGAGGTGACTATGAGCAGCGTGCCGAATGGACAAGCAATAATGAGGTCGGGGAGCTCTATGCCGTATTTGATCTCATGCGTGAAGAGATTCGTAATTTACATATCCAGCAAGCTGCACACAGCCAGTCGCATAAAGAACTCATATCCAATCTGTCTCATGACTTGAAAACTCCGCTGGCGACAATCAAAGCGTATATTGAAGCAATTCGCGAAGGGATTTGCCCTGATCTGCCAAGTGTGATGACTTATCTTGAAGTTGTGCACGCAAATACGAGTAAGATGGCCGTGCTCGTAGACGATTTGCTGCTGCACGCACTGCGTGATCTGGAACAGATTGCTGTACATCCGATTGAGCAGTACAGCGCTCCAACGCTGGAGCCTATCTTCAACGTGATGGGCCATTATATCCGAACAATGGGCGTACGCTGCGAAGAGCCTGCTGTGATTCCTAACGTGCTTGTCCGAATCGATGCTGTACGGATCGAGCAAGTCATTGCCAATCTCGTCACGAACGCACTGAAGCATACCAAAACCGGGGATACAATTCGCCTCGCTGTCGAAGAACACTCGGAAACATCCTGCCTGCAGATCATCGTCTCCGATACAGGCAGCGGGATTTCCCCGCGTGATATGCCTTTTATTTTTGAACGGTACTACCAGGGTAACGTTTTACAACGAACTGCCGGCCAACTGGCCGAGGGCCACGGGGTCGGACTGGGATTGTCGATTTGCAAATATATTATGGAAGCGCATGGCGGTACGATCTCTTTTCACAGTCAACAGCAGCAGGGAACGACCTTCTGCTTAATTCTGCCCCTTTAGCTGACTCCTGTCATACTTTATTTATAATTTGATAACAAATGCGCAAGATTCGTCCTCTATACTTTGATGGCAGTGGGAGATAAAGAGAGGAGATCACAATATGCCTTCAAGCAACACCGTCATGCTGCAAGCCAGTAATTTATGCAAAACATACACCACCGGCAAGGAGCAATACCATGCCATCCGCAATGTCGATCTGTCCATTTATGAAGGAGACTTTACCGTCATCATGGGCGATTCGGGGTCGGGTAAGTCCACCTTGCTGTACTTGCTCAGCGGACTTGATGATGTGACAGCCGGAGAAGTCTGTCTGCAGGGACAGCGCCTTGATCAATTTTCAGCCAAGGAGCTTGCACGCTTTCGGGCGAATCAGATCGGCTTTATCTATCAAAACAGCAACCTTGTACCGGATCTGTCGCTATTTGATAACATTGCCCTCCCTGGATATATCGCTAATCAGGACAAGGAGCAAGTACGACAACGGGCACATGACTTAATGGTCAATCTGTCCCTCGATAAACAGAGCAACCGGCTGCCTTCCCAAGTATCCGGAGGACAGCAGCAGCGGGCGGCAATCGCCAGGGCGCTCATCAATAACCCGGACATCATCTTCGCCGATGAGCCTACCGGCAGCCTGAACTACGAGCAAGGCGTTACGGTGCTTGATATATTGAGCCAGATGCACGCGGAAGGTCAATCGATTGTCATGGTCACCCACGACATGAAGGCAGCCTGCCGCGGCAATCGCCTCATCTATATTCGAGATGGCAAGATCGGGGGCACGCTGGATATGGGACCCTACAGTCCAGAGCAAGCCTCCGAGCGGGAAGCGATGATCTTTGCTTATGTCACCGGGAGGAGGTAGTCTGGGATGCGAGCCATATTAACACTCTGCTGGGGCAACCTGCGCAAAAGAAAAATGCAAAACACGCTGATCGCATTGCTTATTGCCCTATCTGCCCTACTAGTCAGCACCGCATTTACGGTCTTGATGAATACGGAAAATGTATTCAACGATCGCCATACGGCTGCTCAGGGTGCCCATGAAGTCATCAATATGACCCGCGGGTTGCATGACAAACAAATGGTAGCCGATTGGTGGTCAAGCCAAGACGGAGTAACCGCATCCAGCTTAGTCCCTTATAAGCCATGGACGGGACTGGTCTATAACGGAAAAGAATTGCCCAATCTTTATCTGTATATGATCAATACGCCTCCGATGCCGCATGGGGTCAACAATCCTCTTCCCGGTACAGGCCCTGAGCATCTGACCGTTCCGGAAGCCGGCGAGATCTGGATACCCACCTCGCTTGCCTACAAATACAACATGCACATCGGTGATGAATTGACGTTCACCTCAGGGACTGCACCAGTACATTTCACGATTGGCGCCATTGTCATCGACTTATCCCATGGCGGTCCTTTCTCGACCACTGCCCGCATCTGGATGAACGATGCCGACTACCGGTCAACCATCGGTAGCTTGTCCACTCCGGAGCAATACATGTTATCGCTTCGCTATGCGTATCCCGAACAAAGCGGGGAGTACTGGCAGCGCTTTGAGCAGGCGCTCGGATCGCCGTTTTTGGAGGAACGCGTTTCGTTTGCCGAATTGTCGGCCTTTTACTTTATCATGAACAAGGTGATCGGCTTTGTCATGAGTTTCCTCGGGCTGATCATGATCCTCGTCGCTTTGCTTACGATCGGCTTTACGATCACGGACACGATCCTTGCCAATTATCGCACCATCGGCATTCTCAAATCGATCGGCATGACTTCCGAACGCATCATCGGTACCTACTTGCTGCAATACGGTTTAATGGCGATTGTCGCCTTGGTCCCAGCACTGATTGCAAGTCGTCTCCTTTCAGATGTCATCATCCAGAATTCCCTGTCTTTTCTCAAATCCGATACAGCACCTGTTCCCGTACAAGCAGCAGATGTTGCGATCTGGACCGGCTGCGGCCTGCTGCTCATCATCCTTCTATGCGTCCTTGTTTATGCTGCTAAGACACGCCATATTGAGCCCATTCAAGCGATCCGTTACGGCATGTCGGAATCCTCGCATAGTCGTACCCATCTGCATGGTGCCCGCATAAGACTACTGGACCGATGGTCCGTACCCACGGTCATCGGCTGGAAGCATGTGAGCGGCAACAAAAAAAGCGCAGCACTGATCTTTCTGCTAATGAGCATCACGGTGGCTGTGCTCGTCTTTGGCGCCGTGCTAGTAACCAGTGTCTATCGCATTGGTGAAACGTCGGCCCAGTGGGGTTATGACGATGCGGATATCGCCATTATGGTTATCCATGCGGAAGGTATGGATCGGGGAGAAATGCAAGCCTATATCCAAAACGACCCTCGGGTTCTCAGTCTAAACTGGTCTGGGGCCGCCACCGGCGTCATCGCGGATGTCGAAGGGGATAGCGATCATCAACAGACGTTTAGCCTCCCTTTGACGGTCGTGGAAGGCAGCATGGACGAGATGGGATTTGCCTCGCTTGCGGGCCGTAATCCTGCACTGCCTAATGAAGTTTCTATCGGAATCAATATTGCGCGTAAGTTGGACAAAGATATCGGCGACATACTCACGATCTACATTGAAGGAAAACCGCAGCAATTGCTGATCACCGGCACCTTTCAGTCTATTTCCAATTTGTCGAACGTCGCCAGGGTCACCTCGGACCTTGTGGAGCAGTTGCATCCGGACGCCGGGTTTATTCAGCTGAAGAGCAAAACCGATAGCGATGCGCTTGTACAGCAGTTGAACGAGCGTTACGGCCCTTCCATCCAAGCGCTGAAGCAGGAAGTGCTGCTCGATTCCGTATTCAAAGAAGCTGCGGCGGTTTTGCTCATTCCGATGAGTATGCTGGCTCTTCTGTTCATGGCTGTCACTTGTCTTATTGTTTATACGACTTGCCGTCTGCATATTCGTAAGGAAACGAAAACATATGGCATCTATGCCTCGCTCGGCCTGACAGCAACCGATATCCGTCGTGCCTTGACAAGTGGCATTGCCGGACTGGCTGCGCTTGGTGCACTTGTTGGCATCGCTTGCGGTGTCTACGCATTGCCAGCCGTGCTGCGCGGTCTGCTCTCTACCTACGGTATTGTCAAGCTGCCACTCATCATGGAATGGCCGCTGGCCATTGGGCTGGCTCTGATCGCGCTTGCTATTGCCGTCAGCGGCTGCTGGTTGGCTTCACGAATCCTCCGCCGCACCTCCCTTCGGGTGTTGGTAATGGATTCATGAGGACAGTCCACGAGCAAAAAAAGATGACCTCCAAATTTCGGAGGTCATCTTTTTTTGTTTCTTGCCTTAGTAAATCTTAATCCGTTTGTTTCACCGCCCAAGTAGATATCTTCTTATGAAGAAGATCTACTTTCTTTTGATATATTCCTCTTGGTTTTTTAATTGCATGTAACGAACAATCAGCTTGTCCAACGACTGTGAAATGGCGACAACATCTTGATGCACCAATTCGAAACTGCTGGCCACTCGCTCAAGTTCTCTTCGTAGAAGTTCGAGTTTTTTTGCTACTTGTTCGAGCTCACTCTCGATAGAAATCATCTTGTTCACCCACCCCCGTCGTAACAAGTGATTGATGACCGTTGCCACAGTTCCTCGGACAAACTTTTTCAAACCATAAGAATTGAAGCTCTCATCTTATCGATAACGCGAATCAGCTTAAAGCTACAGCTACAGCTACAGCTACAGCTACTTATCATTATAAAATTCGACGTAAATAAAAAAAATACCCAGAATTGGGTAATCTTTGTCTTAAGAATTTTTATGACGGTTATGTAAATTTTTTAAGAAATGCTCCTTTATGGTTGACTCTCGTTTTTGCATATATCTTTTTAATAAAAGTACGAACCGTACTTTGACTAATACCATAAATATCAGCAATTTCAGGTACATTTTTATTCTCCAGCCACCCATATGCTATTTCTTTCTCTCGATTCGTTAATTCATATTGGTGAAAGTGAGAATAGATCAGCTCCCTTTGCAGAATGGGATCCTTTTGAGGTAACTTTTCTTCAATATTCTTGGCCAAGTGTTCAATGAGTGGTATGGCAAATGTAACCTCGTGTAAATAATGAAAACTAAGGCCAAGGTAGCCTATGATCACATTTTCTATTCGAAGGGGAGTACAAACACACGCCAATTCTGAAAACAAGCGATTACTATGCTCGGCCCCAACTACGACAGAAAGCGTTTGTTGTTCCATGGATAATGAAATGGCATTATTTCCTGCGTCTTCCCTTGCCAATGAGGTCCCACTTTTCATATTATTTCTCTCGAGAAAACTTTTTAACGAACCTGTTCCGCAATAATCGATGACGGTTCCATCCATATCTGTTATAACAAATAAATAGGGTATAGACAGCAAATCGTTCATATTCCTTGTTTCCTCTTGGAGCAAATAAAGAATTTCTTTCCGTTCAATCAACCTTTCTTTTATTTCAGTCATACTGAGGATATTAGGAAAATGATTGTTTGCTTCTACCAGTGTTCTTTGACCCATTATTTTCCCTTCTTCCCTTGTAAGAATAAGCGATTAATAATGGAATCGATCTCCTGTTCATCGCCGCGGCTGCATTCGGCAGCTCCTAGCGAAAAATAAAAAAACCCCATCCATTATGATAACCACAACAAAACAGACGGAGGCTTCCGTCGTATTCGGTAACTGGCTGGCATCGCGGTCTTAAGTAGCTCCACATTAGCCCCTGTAGCTTTGCGTCGCCACTTTTCAGTGGGTTTGCTATTATCGTACTACGAAGTGTGAATTTGTCGAATATTCAAACATGATATGACATATTCAAACTATAACTTACATTGTTTTTCATTTAATATAGGCCGCACGACCCAAATTTCCATATTTCTGTTATATTTGTCAATCACTCTTATGTCCGTACACAGAATCACTTTTTGCGCCAAGCAGGTTCATAGATCGACTTAGGAGGAGGAAACTGATGAATCCAGTTAATGATCCGGGTCGATATCCACTGGCATACAACTGCAAGGATAATAATTTTCCAATCGATCACATAGGCAGTGAAGGCGAATATGATTCCATTCATCCAGAACAATGAGGTACCGGGGTTGATTCTTTTATACTTATAAATGGCTAAGGCAACATAACCGATTCCCCCGTTCGATACCCTCTGCTTTATGAGGATGGCGACACCTGTTCCGAGAATAACCGAGCCGAATAAAAGATCGATCCATAGGTTGCCAAACGGGGGTTCTAAGAACACCTCGAAGAAATTAACGGAAACGGACGTCACCGTAATAACAAATACGGTCCCGAAGGCACTGACACCGTCAAGATAAGGGACTGTAAAGGCGAGGAAAATAAAATTGGCTAACCACAGTCCGAGACTCATTGGGAGCTCAAACACATGGTTCAGAAGAACCGCGATCCCTGCTCCTCCCCCCGAAGGAATGGCGTGAGGAAACAAGAACATTGCCATGGCAAAACCTTGAATGATGGAGCCGGCGGTAATGAAGAAGAGTTTCTTGGAAATACGACGAAAGAAAAAGGGGCTCTTTCGCCCGGGCATGATCTGTAAATTCACACGGAATCATCCTTCATAGATTAGAGTAACAAGCCAGTCCTGCTTGTTTAGTGTATGCTTGTTCCCTGAAGGGGATTACCGGGATCGGTCTCTTCAACGAAAATATGTATAGGCTGACTCTGGAGATATCCATAGACAGCCTTCTAGTAATTATCATTCTCTTGGTTTGGTCTATGTTTAAATCACGTAACAAAATCCATCCGTATGTTTCTCTCTCACTCCGAGTTCAAACGTATCTTGACGAAGTCCCCGGCGCATCGTTTCAAGGGAAAGCACTTCGGTGGGTTGGATATTCCCCAAATGTACATTAGATCCCAATTTGCGGAGAAGCATCGCTTGCTGCTCCTTAAGAGGTGCCTCCCAAATCAGCTTTCTTGCATCCGACACGTAGTCGACGATAGTATTTATCATTTCTTCCTGGCACTCGCCATGCTTATCGAAAATACCGATACCCCGTCCTGACTCGCGCGCTTCAACGATGATATACTCGGCACCTACGTCTAAATCCGCTTCCATCGTATACGCGAGCATTTCGGCTTCGATGCGGGAACCGGATTGCTTTTTACCATACTCCGTAAAAACCCGAAGTCCGCGTTGTTTACCTTCCCGGATGAGCTCCGTTCGTTTTTTTCGCGACATCTCAATCGTGCCGTCAGATACTTCTATAGCGTTAAATCCAAGACGGCAAACGGTATTAAAAAATGCGGGGACGACATCTTGCTGCACGGCTATCTCAAGCAAGGTTCCGCCGGGCATGACGGTGATTCCATGTTGTTTGGCTAGATTGATCTTATATAGCAGCATTTCCGTTTTATACAGCGGAGCCGTCCCAAAACCGAATTTGACGCAATCGATGTAATCCGAGGCTGTCTCGATCACATCTGAAAACATGTTTCTACCCAAGCCTTTATCAATAACCATCGTCATCCCGCGTTCCATGACCCCGTAGGTGTCGTGGTCTTTTTTGCCATGCTCGGGATTTTCGCGCAGCCCGCTCGGATCACATATCTCCATGGGCCAAACTGTTCGCAGGGAACTGTTCATTTTAGGATCTCCTCAATTCTTTTTGATGTAGTCGTTTAATCCAATGACATTGGCATAATATGCTCATGCCCATTGACAGGTGCTCATCTTTTACAATAAGCGATTTGTCTGGTCATCCGATCTGCCGAGGCGGCTTAATCAAAAAGAAGACGAATCCTAAAGCAACCAAAGATAGTGAAGACACGGTTATGAAAACAACATGATCCGATTTGTCCATCATCCACCCGAATAAGGGAGGCCCTGCTGCAACCCCCAAAAATCGCAAGCTATTGTAAAGGGACGTAATCATTCCCCGCTCGCTTTTCTCAACAGCGCCGGTGATCATTGTATTTAAGCAAGGAAGAAGCATTCCGGTTCCAATGCAGCTGACTGTCAGCAACCCGATAAACACATAAATGTTGTTAAAAAAGAAAAGCGTAGCCGCCAGAGAAAGGGTCATGGCAATCAGCCCGATATTCATCAGCCAACGGATCAGCAGGCCCTTTTTCTTGATCAAGCTTCCAGTTGTATAGGAGGTGATCACCATCCCGAGTAATGGAATGGCCAATATCAAGCCCTTCTTGACCCCGTCGATGTGGTACGGCTTGTCTTCAAGAATGTTGGATAAATAGAATAGTACGCCAAACAAAATGAACAACCCCAGTGATCCGGCAAAAAAAGCAGTGATGAGCCAGCGGCCTTTTTCTTTGAAGATGCCTTTGATTTTCCCAAGGTATTTCCCTAGTTCTTGCTTTGAAGATTGTTTCGATTCTTTGATCATAAAAATGACGGCCAACAACGATAACGCACAGAACACGGGAAATGCGAAAAAGGAAGCATACCACACGATCAGCATAAGCAGGGAACCGATGATCGGGCTGAGTACCTTCCCTGCGCCATTGGAGGCTTCGATTAAGCCCAGTGCTTTGCTTTCGGTCCCGCCATCGTATAAATCGCCAACGAGCGCCATGGCAATCGGTGCTGTTCCGGCGGCCGCTAGCCCCTGAATCGCCCTCGCAGAGATAATCACCGCAAATGAGTTCCAAATGGCGCCGAATCCTGCCAGAATACCGGCAGCTCCATATATGATCAAGGCGGGTATAATAATAATTTTTCGTCCATATCGATCGGACAAATAACCAATAATCGGAATAAACAAGCCTGCTGCCAAGGAGAAAATTGTGATGATCAAGCTGCTTTGAAATTTACTGATACCAAGCTCCCTTTGCATTTCTGGAAGCCCCGGGACTAGCATGGAATTGCCGAAAACGAGTACGATCGGGATCGTCGCTAGTGCGATAAATTCCCACAATTGACCCTTTGAGCTGTTAGAAGACTTTGATTTTCCGGAAGATTCGCTGTCTTTTGTCTCCGCGGAGTCGGTCTGCAGGTCGATATCGCTATTAAAGCTAATATTCAGTTTTCGCTTTTTGGTCTTTTCCATGGTATCGCTCCTCGGACTTGAAGTTCGTTTATAGTAGGCCATTTATTAGTACATGCTTCCTAATTATCACCACATCCGAATTTAATATTCCTTCATTGCTGCGGAATCCTTGGAGGATTTGAGCACTCCTTGGATTTGGGTAAATATACTGTTACTAAAATAGCCCAAGTATGACGGGTGAAAGGGGTTTGCTGCATGCCGATACGGATTATCCAAGGACATCATCATACATTGGAAGCATCACACATCAATGTTGTAATTGATGTTATAAGGGCTTTTACCGTAGCGCACTATGCCTTTATCAATGGGGTTCAGGGTATCATTCTGGCAGGAACTCTGGACGATGCCTTGCGTCTAAAGAAAATCGATCCTGACTTTTTATTAGCGGGAGAGATACAGGGGCTGCCGATTCCGGGGTTTGAACTGGACAATTCGCCTGTACGTTTACACAACCTGGATCTTCGGGAGAAATTTCTGATCCAGAAAACAACCAATGGGGTTACAGCAACCCTAAACGCATTGAGTACCGAGCACCTATTCGTTACCGGGTTCACCAATGCAAGAACAACAGCAGAGTTTATAAAGAGGAACTTATTAAAAAAAGACGACGACATGATTATTAATTTAATTGCTTCGCATCCGTCAGGGGATGATGATCTGGCCTGCGCACAATATATATCGGAGATTCTCCAAGACACTAACCGTATATCTGCCGAGGAAACCATTGAACGGATTCGAAAGTCAGAAGCGGCCGAGAAATTTTACGATAATGAAAAACCGGAATTTTTACAGGAGGATATTTCGTTTTGCATCCAAGAGCTCCCTTCCGATTTTGTAATGAAAGTGAATCTTAATAAAAGTAATCCGTTGATTGAAAGGTTCCAGGTGGGGGCTTTAATCCCTGATCATGAGGGGTATCACTTGTGAATTTCTGATCCGTCATCATAAGGGTATAATTTACATTGATAAAAGAACGAATGTTCGCATATAATACAAACAAACGTTCCCGTCAATGAGGTGGTTAATGATGTTGAGTATTGGGTTGAAACCAGATGAAACCCAACTGGTGAAGGATTATATTTTATTACCCCTTTTACTTGATGTGTTAGAGCATGATCGTTCGATCCTATGCAGAGCAGATTTAAAGACCCCCGAGCTAACGAATGCGATCATCGACCATTTGCAGGCAGCCGCATTATCCGATTTAGCTCAGGCTCGTAAAAAAATGCGTGAATATGCCATTAAGGTGTACGAGGATCGAAAAACAAAGCTGGGCATTGAGGTTGAATTCATCTGTAGAGGGTATCATCACAAGCTGTCCATACTATGGGGGCTAATTGAGGCGGAGATCGAGCAAAGATCGTACACCTACCTTGGGCTACAAATTGCAGATAAGGGGAGTCTGTTGTGAAATCATCTAGCCGAGTCATCATGTTAGGGGATTGCCAGTCCTTTTATGCATCTGTTGAGAAAGCTGACCATCCCGAGTATACAGGCCGCCCTTTGGTAGTTGCAGGGGATCCGGAAAGACGTTCAGGCATCGTGCTGGCTGCTTGTCCGCTTGCTAAAGAAAAAGGAATAACGACGGCAGAGAGATTAGGGGAAGCACTGTCAAAGTGCCCGGATCTCGTCGTCATTAAACCTAGGATGCAGAAGTATATTGACGTTTCGATGCAAATCACGGAGATATACAAGAGTTATACCGATTTGGTTGAGCCTTACAGTATCGATGAGCAATTTTTAGACGTTACCGGTTCACTGCATCTGTTCGGCACACCCGATGAGTTAGCCACAACCATTCAGCGTCATGTCCTGGATGCTACGGGTGTTTACGCTCGCTTCGGCATCGGTGAAACCAAAATCCTGGCTAAAACCGCCTGTGACAACTACGCCAAGAAAAATCCGTCCGGCATCTACACATTGTCCAAGGACTCGCTTGCGGATACCCTTTGGAAACTGCCCGTTAGCTGTATGTTTATGGCCGGCAGCAAGATGACCCGCCACTTTAACGTCATGGGGCTGCCCACGATCGGCAGCTTGGCTCAGACGCCTCTTGCTAAATTGAAGCAGATGATGCGCCGTAAATTCGGTAAAAATTCCGATATCTCCGCCGAGATGTACTGGCGAATTGCCAACGGAATCGATGATAGCCCGGTAAGACCAGGCACTCACCAAGTTGACCCTAAATCGGTTGGACACATGATGACCCTCCCTCGGGATTATACCAAGCTGGAAGAAATCAAGGTCGTGCTGCTTGAGCTGACCGAGTTGGTTTGCCAGCGATGCCGCGGTCTTGGTTTTATGGGGCATGTTGTGTCGGTCGGTTGTATGGGAGCAGACTTTGACCGCCCTACGGGATTTAGCCGACAGATGAAGATGGAGGATCCATCGAATATTACGAATCAGGTTTACCGCTGGGCATGCCGGCTGCTTGAAACGTATTGGGACGGCCTGCCGATTCGGCGGGTCGGTATTAGCTTGTCTCAGTTTTCCCCGGATACGGAATACCAAATGTCATTGTTTGATACCGGACGGGAGCGGTCGATGGCACTTGAACGGGTGACCGATGCCCTAAAAAATAAATACGGGAATTCGATTGTGATTAGAGCCGTATCCAAAACAGACGCAGGCCAAGCGCTGGATCGATCAGCCAAGATAGGAGGACACTATAAATGACAACACGAAAAAAGCTTGAGGGTAACGGACTGTGGGAATCCAGTCGGATGATGCTGCCGGAACACAAAGAAACCATCATTCGCAGGCAACTGGAAGAAGGCAGAAAAGACCGGCCGACGCTGGATCCCCAAGAAATGGAATTAATCGAGAGCGCGCTCGCCGAGTCATTTCATGAACACCGCATGATTACCGTGAGGCTGTTCGATGAATATGAGAACACGGAATTGACAGGAATTGTCGTGCTGATCCACACGTTTAGACGGGAAATCAAACTCTCCATGGCCGAAGAGGAATCGCGTTGGATTAAAATTGACGAGATCCTTTCAGCAGGATAAAGGCGGATAATAAAGCGGCCGTCCCATAAGTAGATTTAGTTGCTTGACGTACGGCTCTCATAAACAGAAAGTGTGTCAAATAAAGCCATGGCGGTGCTCAGGATGTTACTCCACACCGTTATGGCTTCTGTTTTGATCATTGGCCGCCTTCTTGAGCAAATTGGGATACTTCCTCCAAATCCATTGGCAGATAAAGTTGGTCGACCTGCACGGCATAGCGGAGAGGACGAATCGATTCTGGACAAGCGTCAGCGCTCGCCTTTGCCCCCACATTTCGTCCTTACTCAAAACCATTCCAAGAAATGTGGGGGCAACAGTTATCATGAACGAGACAGACTCCCCGTAATTGCAACATCTTAGGTTAATTTTGGGAATAATGGTGTAGTAGAAGCTAAACCAAAACCAAAATCAGAGCTAAATTGCAAAGGAGAGTCTGTACTATGAAGGATACCATAAAATACGTAGGCTTAGACGTGTCGAAGGAAAATATTGCTGTATCTGTAGCTGATCCAGGAAGAGAAGGCGCTCGGTATTTGGGCACGATTCCTCATACCGAGTATCACATCTTGAAAGTATTGAGGAAGTTAGGCCAACCCAATGAATTAAGCGTTTGTTACGAGGCAGGTCCAACAGGATATCCTTTAGTTCGTTTGCTAACTGCACATGGATATGACTGCATTGTTATCGCCCCATCACTTATGCCTAGTCGTCCAGGAGAACGGGTAAAAACGGATCGTAGGGATTCGATGCGTCTGGCACAATTACTTCGAGCAGGTGAATTAACACGTGTGCATGTACCTACTCCAGAGGAAGAAGCGCTTCGTGATTTGGTACGAATGCGTGAAGATGTTAAGGAAGATCGAGCTCGAATCCGGCAGCGGATCGGGAAGTTTCTCCTTCGTCATCAGATTGCACCTAAAGAGCCACTTCGCCGTTGGACGGCTAAATACCGGTTATGGTTAGGACGTATTCCATTCGAGTCCGCTTCTCAACGTTTGGTTCTGCAGGAAATGCTGCATCAGATGGATGAAAATGAAGAACGTCTGAAGCGTATGGAAGCAGCCATTCACGAAGAAGCCACGGAAGGGCACCACGCCCCCTTAATACAAGCCCTTCAAACCTTACGTGGAGTAGCTGAAACGACAGCAACAGGAATCGTAGCGGAAGTGTGTTCATTTACCCGGTTTGGTAATGCGAAGGCTTTCATGGGGTACACAGGTTTGGTGCCGAGGGAATACTCAAGTGGCCAAAGCCGATGGCAGGGAAACATTACGAAATCGGGGAATACCCACCTTCGTCGTTTATTGGTCGAATCCGCTTGGAGTTACCGCTATAAACCTGCGCTACAAGGAGAGTTAAAGAAACGTCAACAAGGAAAATCTCCTGAAATTCAGGCCATATCCTGGAAGGCACAGCATCGACTACATCGAAAATACACGAAAATGCTGTCAAAGGGTAAGCCTAGTGGCAAAGCAGTTGTGGCCGTGGCGCGTGAACTAAGTGGATTTATTTGGTCGATTGCCCGAGAACTTGAAGAGAAAGGGATAAATAGGTGATCACCATTCCTATTGGAATCTAGTCGTATTGTGAGAATTGTTGATTCAAGGTGATCCCGTTCCCCCAAAAACAGGTGGAAGATGAAAAACTGAGTTAGAAGGCAAAGGGAAAAGCCGTAAGAGAGAATCCACGTCCATCGCTATGTGCCATCCCTCCAAAGGAAACGACGCACGACAACAGTTCGTGGTGCACTCTCTGCAGACGGAGAGAAAACATGCGGTATACAAAACCCGCGGATATCAGACTGCTCACCGTTGATAGCTTTTGCCTTCTAGTTCAGTTTTTACACCCTCTCTTGTATAAAGGGGGATTGGGAAAACAAGGGAGTTACAAACTGCTATTTGACAGGTCTCGTTCATATCAGCGATGGGAGGAATGATTCGTACATGGAGCGTCTTCTAACAGCAAGAAGGGGGCCTGCCGCAAGATCTAAGATCTTTTGGGACAGCCCCTTTTTCTTTTGCCTACAGCCAATAAAATCTATCGAATCTAACGTTTGTTGACTATAGTATCAAGTTTGTTATCTGGAAGCAGCGAATCTTCCTCTTATACAATGAAACTACCAGGTGCACGACAAGCGAGATTACACCGTAAGGAGTGACAAACATGAGCTCGAAAGCCGAATCAGAAGATAAACGAAAGCGCTTACGAATACGCTGGCACAAGCAGGATACAGAACTTACCCTCTTGGCGCTGCCGACCACGATTTGGTACATCCTGTTTAGTTTCTTACCGATGTTCGGGATCATTATCGCCTTCAAAAATTTCAAGATTAGCGGCGGCTTCTTGAGCAATGTGTTTAACAGTCCATGGGTCGGCCTCAAAAACTTCGAATTTTTATTCAAATCGAATGACGCTTGGATCATTATTCGCAACACCATTGGATACAACATTGTGTTTATCGTACTGGGGATTGTTCTGCCCGTGCTATTCGCGATTATGATCGGACTCCTCCACAGCCGCAAAGCGAGCAAGGTCTACCAGACGATGATGTTCCTCCCCTATTTCCTATCCTGGGTAGTCGTATCTGCGGTAGGCTGGGCATTCTTAAGCTTCGATAAAGGGATTGTCAATCAAATGCTCGTCAATATGGGCAGCGATCCAATTAACTGGTATATGGAGCCGAAATATTGGCCATTGTTCTTGATTCTCTTAAATGTCTGGAAGGGCCTGGGCTATGGTATGGTCATTTATTTGGCAACCATCACGAGCATTGACAGCACCTATTATGAAGCAGCTGTTATTGATGGCGCATCGATTTGGCAGCAGACCAGATTTATTACACTGCCCATGCTCAAGCTGGTAATCGTCATGATGTTCATACTGGCCGTCGGGCGGATATTTTACACTGATTTCGGCTTGTTCTATCAGGTCACGCGAGATTCCAATTCGCTGTTCAACGTGGCAACCACCATCGATGTCATGGTGTATAAACAACTGAAAACCGCCACCGTAGGGATGGCATCCGCAGCCGCATTCGTACAGTCTGTTCTGGGATGCGCAACGATTCTGATCGCTAACTGGATTGTTCGCAGAATCGATCCGGATAGCGCGATGATGTAAGGAGGCAAGACGATGACACCGAAAACCACTTACGAGACAGGCCTTGAGAAGTTTAACCGCACAAACAAAGCCGTCAATCTGTTCTTCAACTTGATATTTATCATCTTGGCTCTGCTCTGCGTCATACCCGTAGTTGTTGTTCTGTCCATTTCCTTCTCCAGTGAGGAGTCCATCCGTGAGACCGGTTATCACCTGCTCCCGGTCGCTCTGTCGGCTGAGGCATACGTCTATATCGTTAAGCAGGGAACGATGATTCTGCGAGCGCTCGGGGTATCCGCCCTCGTTACCGTGGCCGGTACCGTGCTCGGCGTATTGCTTACCGCCTCCATGGGTTATGTGCTGTCTCGCCCAAACTACAAGCTCAGGGGCTTTCTGACCTGGGTGGTATTCATCCCCATGGTATTCAACGGCGGCTTGGTGTCCAGCTACTTCATTAATACCAATTTATTAGGACTTAAGGATAGCATCTGGGCACTTATTCTACCGCTGGCTGTTTCATCGTTCAACGTGATTATATGTAAAACCTTCTTCAAGAGCACGATTCCCGATGGGCTGATCGAATCTGCTGAAATCGATGGTGCCAGCCAGCTGCGAATCTTCTTCTCTATCATCCTGCCGATCTCGCTGCCGGTCATCGCAACCATCGGACTGTTTCTCTGCTTTGCTTACTGGAATGACTGGTTCCAATCGATGCTGTATATCGACAACCAGAACCTGTATTCCCTGCAAGCACTGCTCAACAGCTTAATGAGTAATGTAGACGCACTCGCGAAAAATGCAGCAAGTATGGGCGTCAGCTACGCCATGCTCGTTGCCACGATGCCGAAGGAATCAGCCCGTATGGCTGTCGCCATTCTCATCGTGCTGCCGGTAGCATTTGCCTACCCTTTCTTCCAGAAGTATTTTATTTCCGGATTGACGGTCGGCGCCGTGAAAGGCTAAAGACGAAATAAGCCAAGATAAAACCTTGGTTTATGATAGATCACACTGTACAACTCTTAAGCGATTTAACTTCAATGAGGGGGAATTTGGAATGAAGAGAGCTTTTAAGTTCATCTCTACACTGTGCGTACTGGCACTCATGTTGACCGTTTTAGCAGCCTGCGGCGGCTCGAAGTCTCCAGCTGCGACGGATGGATCTAAAGCGACAACAGACACACCGAAGGACAACACCGAAACAAGCAAGGATATTCCGACATTGACCTGGTGGACCATCGGGGGCCAAGTGCCGAACAATTTCAGCAAAGCGGTTGATGCCATGAATGCCTATACGGCCGAGAAGATTGGCGTGAAGGTTGACATCAAGGTAGCCAGCTGGGGAGAATGGGATACCAAAATGAACACCATCGTGAATACCGGCGAACCCTTCGACATCATGTTCACGAACAGCGGTAAATACAGCAAGCAAGTAGCTATGGGCGCATTTGCCGATATTACGGATCTGGTTCAGAGCGAAACGCCCGACTTGTACAAACTGATTCCCGAAAAGGTATGGGAAGGCACAAAAATCGGCGGCAAGTTTTATTCCGTTCCGACGTACAAAGATTCAGCGCTAACGCAGTACTGGGTATTCGATGATAAGTATGTGCAAAAGTACGGCATCGACATGAATAATATCAAAACGCTGCAGGATCTGGATAAACCTCTCCATGACATGAAGGCTGGCGAAGGCAAAAGCTTCTATCCGCTGCCAATGACGCAAGGCGAAGGCTTGAACGGTTTCTTTAACGAATATGACGATTTAACGCTAGGCTTCCCTCCTATCGGCGTGAAAGCGGACGATGCAGCACGCACGGTGGTCTCTGTTCTCGAGCAGCCGGATGTCATGGCTAATCTGAAGCTCCTGCACCAGTGGTATCAGGATGGTATCATCAACCCGGATGCTCCGACGAAAACGGAGAACGACAAAGGCAGACCGTTCTTTGCAGCCCAGGCATTCCCGGGAGCCGAGGTCAGCTGGCAAATCAATGACGCCGTTGAAAAGTATAATATGGTTCAGCATTATGGTCCTATCTATACCACCAGTACAATCCAAGGCTCGCTCAATGCGATTTCGGCAAATTCGAAATATCAGAAGGAAGCTTTGAAATATCTTGAATTAGTGAACACGGATCCCAAACTTCGCAATATGCTGGCATTCGGCGAGATAGGCGTAGACTACAACAATGTTGATGGCGAAAAGGTGATTGAGCGTACATCCGATACTTGGCCGCTGGCTGCCTACACACAAGGCACATTCTTTAATTTGGCGGTGACCAAAGGCGCTCCTGAAGATCAATGGGAACAGGTTAAAAAGCTGAACGATGCAGCGACCTCCTCTACGATCCTAGGCTTTGCGCTGGACATCACCGATCTTCAGACCGAAGTGGCGAATTGCCAAGCGGTATGGGATAAATACAAATATGAGCTGATCACGGGCGCATCCGATCCGGAGAAAATGGTGCCGAAGATTACGGCTGAATTAAAATCAGCCGGCATGGACACGATTATGCAAGCTGCCCAAGAGCAAATCAACAATTACTTCAAGTAAGATTACATTCAAGCGCATCCCTTAATGAGGCTCTCTTAAGGGGTGCTTTTTCCTTACGATCTATGAAGCTAGGCGTTAATCGTGTTAAATTGAGATATAGCAACTTGTTTCAACGACCTGCTGCAATCGAGGTGTCATATGGGCTCTTTTTTGCAAATCAAAATTTATCGTCACAAGTTTATTGCCTATGTCATCTTCGTCGTCGCCATCGGAATCACGCTTGGTACGCTGACCTGTGCCATGCTGCTGAATCAATGGGTTGGCAACTCCCGGATCGAGGCGGCTAATGCCTTCTCGCGTGTAGAGAATGAGCTGCAGTATGATGCTGACCGCATTGAGGCTTACATGCAGCGTATTTACTCCAATACAGGTCTGATGGATGATGCGCGCAGCTTTTTAAGCAGCAGTGCTGAGGGATACTTAACCAGCAGGCTGCAGAACAGCCAATTCTCACAGCCGCTGGTTTCTTTTCCGGAGGATGTTAAGACCTATCTGTACAGCTGGGCGCAAGGTGAAATCACGCAGATAAGCACGCATACCGACAAGTATGGCAATGTCGTCCGTTTTAATGATAACGGAATTGCAAGCTTTACCTTCGGGCTTCCGAATACGGATGAAGCTTTTCGCGACACCCTGATGAAGGGATTCGTATATCGCAAGAAACTGTCGGATCCCACGTCAGGTCCCCAGGAATTCGGTGAGCTGCGCTTCTTGGTCAGCAGTGAGCAAATCTTTAAATCCGTTCAAAGCTTCCGATTGGGTAATGCGGCTGCAGTCAGCCCTTCCGGTGAAATATATCTGATCGGTAGCGGACAGGACAGGGACCTAGAAGAACTATCCCGACTAGCAGCGGCGAATGGACGCAGTCACGGTATTATTTCTAGGGGTGTTTTGAAACATATCTTTTTTGTCTCCTTTCCATCCACCAAGTTTAATTTCAAATTCGTGAGCATCATCGATTTATCCATGCTCATCCGTCAGCATGCCGGGATGCTGATCACCATCTTTCTGATCGTATTGACGGCCATGATTAGTGTGCTTCTACTCATTGCATACAATATGCGGGATGATGCCCTTTTCCTGCGCCGCATCATTCAATCGATTGGACGTGTGAAAATGGCCAATTTCACGCCTAACCGCCCTGCCCGTTACCGTCGGAATGAATACGGCATGATCGCCCGGGAATTGGACGATATGATTCAGCAGCTGGATAAGCATATCCGGAATGAATATCTGTTAAAGATCAAACAGCAGGAAACTGAAATGAAAGCGCTTCAACACCAAATCAACCCTCATTTTTTATACAACACGTTAGAGGTTATCCGCTCCACTGCTCTTGTCAATCAGGACAGGGACACCGCTGACGCCATTGCAACGCTGGGGACGCTCTATCGCGAAATCGTCAAAAAGGAAAATATCATTTCGATTGCAAGCGAGCTGGAATTGCTGCAGAAGTACTTGGAGATTATGGAGTTTAAGTATCCCGAGCGCTTTTATTATCAAGTCAATGTAGAGCCGGCACTGCTCCTCATCCCTACCGTGAAATTCTGGATGCAGCCTTTGGCTGAGAACTTTTTCATCCATGGCTTTAACGCGAATCATGAGTTTAATTTGTATGTCGTTAATGGCTTTGAAGCCGAAGACTGTTATGTACTGGAATTCGTGGACAACGGATGCGGTATTCCTCCGGAGCGTTTACGTACCGTTCGAAGCACAATGTCTAACCATGATGAACCATCTTCCAATAGTATCGGGCTGCGCAACGTATATACGCGCCTTCACTTTTTCTACGGGGACGGCTTTTCGATCGAGATTGCGAATAATGAGGAATCTGGAGTCAACATTTCCGTGCGGATTTCAAAAGAGGTGATTGAACATGTACAAACTGATGATTGTGGATGACGAACCTCAGATTTTGGAGGGAATGAAGCGAATCCTGGATTGGAAACAATACGGTTTTGGTCGGATCGAAACCTGCGAATCCACGGAGGAGGCCATGTCCAAAATGGTCGACCTGCTGCCGGATGTCGCCATATTCGATGTTTGCATTGGCAAGGAGCTTGGATATGAAGCGATCCGCAGATTGAACGAATTTCAAATTCCTACGAAATATATCATTATGAGCGGCTATAGTGAATTTACATATGCCCAGGAAGCCATTCGCTGTGGCGTCAAAGACTATCTGCTCAAGCCTATAGAACGCACCAAGCTGCAGCAAGTGATTGAGAAGATCATCGTTGAGGATCTGGGCGGTTCGATAGGTAACAGGAATGGCGAAAGCCTGAACACGGACCCGGTATTAGGTGTAAGCTATGACAGCTTATCCAAGCTGGTCAACCGTATTCTGCTGATGATTAGGACAGAGTATGCTCAGAATATAACCTTGAAGTCCGTAGCGGAGCGTTTTCAGATGAACAGCACCTACCTTGGACAATTGTTTCTTAAAGAAACCGCGATGAAGTTTTCCGAATATCTCATGGCTTACCGAATGCTTCTTGCACAAGAGCGAATTCAATCGACAGATGAGAAGATTTCCTATATCGCATTTTCCGTCGGCTACAACAATCTCAACTACTTCTATACGCACTTTCACAGCTTTTTCGAAAAATCTCCTTCTGAACTGCGGGGAAAAGGGTAACAACAAACGCGGCGAATAAGGAGGATACCGATGATGTTTAAGCACCCAAGAAGGCCCAAACGCATCTTCATGATCATCAGTCTCATATTGCTGCTCACATCCTATACAACCGGCTGCTTCCGGCAGCCTGGATACAACAACGAAACATATGATGGGGACACGGTAAACCTGATCTATTATACGATCGGAGAGCCTGACAAGGATCTGCAACTCGTCAATGATAAAATCAATGAAATCATGGCTCGTAAAATCGGTGTGACGATCACCTATGTCAAGGTAAGCTGGCAGGAGTATGAAGATCGGCTGAACACGCTGATATCCGCCGGAAGTCCATTTGATATTGCTTTTGCACCCGATTATGCAACCACCGCTATGCGCGGCGCCTGGCTGAAGCTGGATGACTATCTTGCCGGCCTTGGCAAGGAAATGTACGATGCCATTGACCCCACCTTTTGGCAAGGGGTACGTATGAACGATGGCAGCATTTACGGTGTGCCGACCAATAAAGAGTTAGCCGTGCTTGATCAGTGGATGTATCCCGCTTCCATCGTGAGTAAATATAATATCGATATTACCAAGTACAATACGCTGGAATCGCTTGAACCGCTGCTTCGGATGATTCATCGGGAAGAGCCGACATACATCCCCATGGAATTGGATCGGGATTCCCACAATTTCTTCGCTCTCCATGGATACGAATATATTATGAACCATAAATTGCCCTTGATGATCAAATCACTGGACCCGAGCGCTCAGGTGGTGAATATCTTCGAAACCAAGGAAGCGCGGCAGGTGCTAGATACGTTGCGGCGTTATTACAAGGAAGGCTTCATTAATGAGGATGCCGCACTGCGAGAGCCTGGAGGACTTAAACGAGGGGCCAAAGTGTTCTGGAAGTCTTCAGGCGGCGGTCCGCTCTCGGAGACGACTTGGAGTAAGGATCGCGGCTACAAGATTGTAGCGAATCCCGTAACCCCAAGCACTGTCACAACGGAATCCGTCCGGGGCGGCATCATGACCGTGAACGCCAATACGAAGCATCCGGTGGAATGCATTAAATTCCTGAATTTGCTCAATACGGACCCGGAAATACGAAACTTATTTAACTATGGGATTGAAGGCGTGCACTATACACTGGATAAACAAGGGCAAGTCGTTCTAACTACAGACAAGGACAGCGATGGCAACCCGATTCCGGATGCGCCTGCAAGCCGCTATTCAGGAGTACAGTACACGCAGGGGAATTGGTTTATCCTGAAAACCATGGGCGGCGATAACCCGGACCCCCTCGACAAATGGGATCAATTTCGCAAATACAACGCAGGCGTCGTCAAGTCCAACGTGCTCGGCTTTACACCCGATCTATCCCAGCTGACCGCCCAAACCGATAACATCGAGATGGTCTGGCATAAATATTATCCGAGCCTCATGACAGGCTCCGTCGATGTGGATACAATCCTCCCCAAGTTTAACGAGGAGCTGAAACAAGCAGGCATAGACGATGTACGGCAGGAAGTGCAGAAGCAGTTGGATGCTTGGCGGGGTGAGATGAAGTGAGTATTGACAACTTTAGCTTCACTGAACGGATCGGGGCCCTTAAGTCAAAATGTTAATCCTATCCCAAAGAGACCCTGAAGCGGATTGGCTCAGGGTCTCTTCGCCGTGCAAACTCAAACAGCGCGCGCCGATTGAGTATCGGTGCGCGCTGGCTGCATAGCCTTTTTCATCTGTCTACTTGACAGGGCAAGACCACGCCTATATAAGGGCCGAGCCTTTGTGAATAATAGGATTTTCCGTTATTTTACATCCACGTGGAATTCCAGCTCGCTGATGTATTTCTTTTCGCTGGATTTACCGGAAGATTTGTCTTGCTTCAACACATAAGGCTTTATTGTAACCGACTTCGGTGTCTCTTTAAACGGCGTGAAATTATAGTCGATCACATATTGCCCGTTAATAAAATTCATATTGTTGCCTGGGAGTTCCTTCAGCAGGTTGTTGTTTTCATCGTAGATATCGAATCCAAATAAATGCTTGCCGGCATATAAATCTGCAGCCGGAAGTTTATATTTATCCCCGAGGCTGGCGAGCTCCCCGCTGCCGGTCATGGTCAAACGCGTCGTGATCGGCGTCAATTCCAGCTTGTCCAGAGCAAAGCGGAATCCGTCATGTGATTTAACCGATTCCGGCTTCAAAACAAGGTTTTCGGTGTTTTTCTTCACCGGGAAAGTCAAGACATAGGGCTGGTCAGAGCCGGTTAAGATCGCTTCAAGCTTCAATTCGAAGGAATCGCCCAGCGGTTCAGGCCGTCTCACCTTATCCGGATCAGCGTTAGGCAAAATGATAGGAGGGGAGTCGTTAAATTCCAGAATGGCCGTATCCCGGGAATCTCCGTCCTTCAAGGTATAGCTTCCAGTAAAGTACTCCTTGCCGTTAATGTACATACGGATGTTTTCAAGGACGCCTTTGCCGCTGGTGTCCGTGTCACCGTTATCCAAGCGCTCGCCAAGCAGTTTGGCATCCGCCTGACCGTCTCTCTTTAGGGCAACCGATATACGGGTTCCATCATAGATATAACCGGTGCTTTCAAGAGTTATATCATTGTGGCTGTCTTTAGCTTGGACGGGTTGATACAATCCGTTGGCTACACTTGCCTGCAGCCCTGCATCACCATATTGCTGAAAGATGTTGCCGATGAGCGGAACCTGGCTCAGTGCGCTGGCCATGACTGGCGATACGAACCCGCTGCCGATGACCCCAAAACCCAAGGCTGCGGCTATGCCCGAGGCAGCCACCACTCTTTTCATCCGTTTGTTTTTGCTGCGATTGCGCTGGTTCAACTCTGTATTTGTATTGTTCATTTGTTCAACAATCCTTTCTCCCAAGTTTAACTCCGGAACTTCCGTATTTTGAATCATATATTCCAGGTTGTCAGTAACCTGCTTTGCTGGATCGGATATTTGCTTCAATTTGCGGTCCTCCCTTATCCCGTTTGTATTGGACTAGTTTGTTGCGGATGCGCTCATATTGTTTCCGTAATGTGGCCGGTTTGCAGTCCATAATCTGCCCGATTTCCTCGAAAGTGTACTGTTCCACCGCTTTTAACAGCACAAGGTTTCGCTCGCTGGCAGTCAGTGGATCCAGCAATTCCATTACGGTGGATTCCCGTTCGGAATAGGTGTATAATGCGGCTTCGTTCTGGTATCTGTCTGCAATTCGTTGATACTGTTTTTTCTTTTTCAGCACATTCATGCTGTGATTGTAGGCGATTTTGTACAGCCATGCCGAAAATGGGGAATCCCCGCGGTAATCACCTATATTCTGATAGGCCCGGATAAAAATATCCTGAAGCGCATCCTTGGTTTCCTCGCGATCTCTAATCAGATAAAAACAATAGATATACAGCTCTCTTTCGAAGTGGCGGGCGATCTCGATAAACGCTTCCTGTGAACCCGCTTGCGCCTGGCGGGCCCATTCATCGACCATAGCTCTTCGCTCTGCCTTGTTTATCGAAGTCGCTGTTTTGCTATCCAATCCATCACCTCCCTGTGTTTTGTCTTCGCTTATATGACAACCGTTTCTTCACGATTTGTGACAAGAAAGTTAAAAAAAGAGCAGGTTATTTATGGATACATGCCCTGGCCTTACTTTCGCAGCTCTTCCTCCAAAGGCCATCCATTCCTGCTGTGCAGGCTTGCAAAGCAGCTTCAACGTTTCCAGATGAACAGCACCTACCTCGGACAATCATATCTAAAAGAGACCCTGAAGCTGATAGCTCAGGGTCTCTTGGCCTTTTATTTCGAATGGCCCCTTAAATTGTAACGGGGAGAGCATTTGAGTTAATCAGCTACTCCCATTTATCGTAGGCTGCGTGTAAATTGACTTCAGATAGGAGTCCTTTTTGCAGCTGTGGATTCGGAACCATTCGGTTGTACTTTATAATCTTTTGATTAATGGCCTCGAACGCTGTCTCCGGAATCGCAGTCGACTCCGGGTGCTCCAAGAGCCGCTTGATGTCGGCGGCGATTTCTTTTCTCAGCTCCACCCATGCTGGCTGGTAATTCGCGTTCTTCATGATCCCGGTTAGAACATCCCCGTCTTCGATCTTAATCGGCTTTCCCTTTAACGGTGAATCGTCAAAGCCGCCTTCTCTGGCAAATTTGTCGACGGCCGATTCCAGAAGCCCGCTGCTGGTCGACATGTAGCGTCGTTCCTTTTCTTCACTTTGATCTTCTTCGGGAGCAAGAGCTGATTCTTTTGGGTCATCGTTCAAATCCATTCAGTCACCTCCGTCTTACATATCAGGGAAATAGATTCTGTTCTTTGATGAAATGTTAACAAAATATTGAATTACCCAAAATATAACATACTGCGTCTGAAGTTAACAATTCCCTTGAGCGTGTATGATTACATCATTTGGGCTCGCCAGTAACGGCAAAAATCATTATGCATCCGCGGGGACTCTTATAAGTCTTTTCTAGTAAAGAGGCTTATCGTTAAGAAATAGGAAGCGATGAATACAACTACGATACCGATTAGGATAAGAAGTAATGTTTGATCGTTAATGAGACCTTTCTCACTCACCATATTCATTAGCACCGCTGCAGGTTGTGCCAGGATAATTAGGGAGACCATGAATACTGCATTGATAATTCCGGCTCCTTTTTTACTAAGTGCGTAAAAAAGAGGCATATAGATAGAAATGAGAACAAGCAGCATTCCTACTGATACCAATATGGGCAATAGCGTATAGTCTGGCTTTTCAAGCTGTGGGAATGAAAGCTTAATGAGTCGGTGAATCCCGTAAGAAGCAATGACTCCAAACAATGTATAGATGATGGCTGTTATATATTTGGCTTGCACAATATGTTTGCGACTAATCGGCAGCGTGACCAGAAATTTATGATTATGGTTTTTGATATCGATCATCGTAGCTAGAATGATGGAGCCGAAAGCCGTATAGATTCCTACAAAATAAATGGACATATCACTTTTGGGTATAAAAGCGAAACTGAATACAGCGAGATAAAGAAGAATCGTCCAAAGTGAGCTTTTTAAAGCGATAAAGTCTTTACGAAGCAAATTAAGCATGAACTCGTCCTCCCTTGGCCGTGAAATACATGATGTCTTCTAAGGATGGTTTTTCTAAAATAGCATTATTACCGAACAGCTTCGCGGCCTTGCGTCTATTATCTACTAAGCCCTCAAAACCAAGCGCCGTCTCACGAATCCCGATAAATTCCTTTCGAATATCCGAATCAATCAGTTGTAAGTCGCCCTTCACGATCGCGTATCTCTCCAGCACATCATCTTTTGCTTCATTGAATACGAGTTTTCCGTCATTGACGAAAGTAATATAGTCAGCAATGCGATCCAAATCCGCTGTAATATGTGTCGAGAAGATAATCGTATTTTTTTCGTCCTGCATCATATCCGCCAGTAGATCAAGCATTTCCCTTCTGAACACAGGATCGAGTCCGGAAGTCGGCTCATCCATGACCAGGAGCTCAGCCTCATGGGATAAGGCAATGGCAAGGGAGAGTTTGATCTTCATTCCCTTAGATAAATCTTCAACCTTCTTCTTAGGAGACAATTCGAATTGTTCGAGGTGGCGGTTAAACTTCTTTTCATTCCAATGGCTGTAAAAAGGTGCGATCATTCTCTTCGTATCACGAATCGTAAGATGCTCATAATAGAAGCAATCATCCGAGACGATGCCGATGCGCTCTTTAATTTCGACTTCATGTTTAGGCATATCAAGGCCGAGTATTTTTACACTGCCGGAATCGGGACGGATCATGCCAAGCATCATCTTGATTAAGGTACTTTTACCAACACCATTCGGACCAATGAGTCCGGTAATGTAGCCTTGTTTCACATCCAGTGAAACATGATCTACTTTAAAAAGAGGGTATGTTTTTGTTAAATTTCGTAATTCGATTGCATTCATGGCGTTTGTTCCTCCTCGAACAGTAAAGTCAGATGATCGATTACATCTTGTTGGCTCATGTTTAATTCCTTGCTTTCTCGAATGATATTCATCATTTTCTCTTCTAATCGCTTCATGCGCTGCTCCCTGATGAAATCTTTATTCGCCCCTGATACGAAACACCCCTTACCTACGACCGAATCGATTAGTTTTTCGTTCTCCAATTCTTCATAGGCACGCTTAGTCGTAATAACACTAACCTGCAAATCCTTAGCAAGCTGCCTTATAGAAGGGAGACTGTCACCTGCGCTCAATTCTCCGCTCAGAATACTCTGTCTAATCTGGTCCATAATCTGTATGTAAATCGGATCACTCGATGCGTTGGATAATATGATTTTTATGCCGTTCACCTCACTGCTGTTAATTAAGTGTATAGTGTATATATATAATATATACACTATTCTCTCTTGTGTCAATTCATCCATCTGGGCAGTCACTCTTGTCTACTTCGATTAAAAATAAAAAAGCCGCGGGTTACGCGACTTTGTATGGGTGTATGTTCTTGTCTCCGACAGGGCCATCTTATGGCATACTCAACTTCATTTATTGTTACTGGAGTGCCGATGCATCCCGAATCAAATAGGCTGCTGCTTCAGCTGAAATATGCTTCCCCGTTTGGGCGCGGACTTGATTTATAAATGCTGTGATATTCCCTTTTGCGGCCTTCGTAGCAAGGCTGTTCGCAATACCATGATTGTCAATCCATCCCTGTTCAGCAAATCGATATACAAGCTCTTCCAGGCTGTTGAAACTAGTGACGATTTTGAAATTCACCTCTTGAAGGGATTCGTTATGACGTTTAACATGGCCGGCTTTCCATTCACCGTGGTATAGAATTGCACGGCTAGTTTCGCAATATCCATTCCAGCTTTAGCGCAATACTCGGCCCTCTGGGACCGAGAAGACCCATGGATAAGGGAGATACGTTCATGAGCCTCATCCCCTCTTCGTCAAGCAGCGGCAACAAACCGATAAGCGTCTGATCGTTCAAAGAATAATGGCAGTAAGATATGATGGCGTCTACTTCTAGTTGGGGGAACAGTTTCTCCAACAATTGCAGAGGCAGGCCGCAAATCCCTCCAAAGCGGATTTCCCCTTTTTCTTGTAAGAGCTGGAACGAACGGATTAGGGAATTTCGTCGATTGACAATTGCCCCAGTTAGAATTACATTGAATATTGTTAAGCACTTAACTATATGGAAGGCGTGATCACTTTGAATGACCTGCAACAATACGTGCTGGATTTGCCGCTGCCTACCCTGGCTTTCTTCACACTGGTGGAAACAACGGCAAAACTGGTCGACGTATCCGAAAGCTACTGGAAAGCGCAAGGGCTGAACGGAGCCAGAATACGGATTTTAGTTGAACTTATGAAAGAAGGAGGGACCATGCTTCCCTCCAAGCTGGCACAAAAAATCGGTGTAACCAAACCCAATATCAGTCTGCTGCTTACCCCCTTGGAACATGAAGGCTTCATTCGTCGGGATAACCATCCCCAGGACGGTCGAAAGTTGGTCATCAGCATTACAAGTGAAGGTCAGCGTCTATTGATCCAAAACCTGCCCGCGAACAGGCAGCGGATTTCCGATAAAATGAACGTGCTGAATGATCATGAATTAAAGCAGCTCCTAGACCTTCTCCAAAAATTAAAAGAAGCGTAGCGGTCTTTTACGCCCATTTAGTTAAGCAGTTAACCCAATATGGAAAGGATGACATTCGATGTCTACCGTAATTACAGGAGCCAATGGCCGGCTCGGTCGTTTCATTATCAAAGGGCTTCTTCACCGTGTTCAGCCCGATCAAATCGTTGCTTGCGTTCGCCATATGGAGTCCGGAAAATCATTGGAGGAGCTGGGAATTGCTGTCCGTTTCTGCGATTACGACGAACCTGCCTCCTTGGAGGAGGCATTCGCCGGCGCCTCGCGGCTGTTGTTCATTTCTAGCCCCCATCCCGATGATACCGTTCGTTTGCGGCAGCATGCCCATGTGGTTGAAGCTGCAAAAAAAGCGAACGTTGGCCATTTTTTATACACCGGTTTCGCCTTTCCTGAACATAGCGACATTTCAATGACCCATTTGCATTTGGCTACCGAGCATGCTATTCGCACAACCGGAATTCCTTATACTTTTCTTCGCAGTGGTTTGTACATGGACTTTATTGAAGCGCTGGATTTGAATACAGTCATGTCAACAGGGATTCTTCGCATCCCTCCAGGATCGTGGAAATTCAACGCTGTTACGCGCTACGATCTGGCGGCCGCCATAGCGGGGGTAATATCCGGTGAGGACCATTGGAATAAGACTTATGAGCTTGTTGCGCCAGCCGCTTGGAGTTTCAACGATTTGGTCTCCACTCTTTCAGAGCTAACGTGCAAACCGATATCCCTATGTCCCACCTACGAGGTGCAACATTGGATATTTAGCTTTTTAAGAAAAATCGATACGGCTTCAACTTCTGGCGATCTGGAGAATTTGTTGGGACGTCCGGTAACAACGCTTAAAGAAATCCTCAAATCTTATATCGGGACAGAGGTCAGATCTGACTGATGATAAAATCGGGACGAAAGTTGCTGGTAGCATCGCCGACCTACCAGGATTAGCTGAAATACATTAAAACGGCACACCGTTAGAGCCTTAGGCTTTAACTCTTTATCTTCGGAAGGGTTCCCCGACTCAAGCTGAATCGGAGCGAGAACATCATGATTGAGGCATGTCTTATCGGTTAATTCGTCCATGTATACGAGAGCCGCTTCTTCTCCGGTTTGTTTAATATGTAGCTTACGTATGATCAAGTCGGGAGTATCCGTGAAAGCTTCTTCAATTCTGCCTAAAGATTCTTTTAGATGTGTGGTAATGTGTTCCTTTTGCTCGTAATTGGCAGATCGCTCCTTCACTATCCTCTGCTCCCTTCGTCCCCGCAATGCTTTTTCCTTATTATGACAATCATGGACGTTGATATGTATATCCTTTGGGTTCTATTCCAGTTACAAACTCCGAGAAGAAATTTTATACGCTGGATCTCCATTTCATTTACTATTAGCCCTTCACCATCGGACCGATACAGTATTAGTCACATTTGTCAGAACAAATTAATATTCTGAATTAGTTCATTTCCAGAAGGAGTGCGTTAATGAAGAAAAAATTAACCTATGATTACATTGTGGTAGGCACAGGTCCGGCAGGAGCCGTCATCGCAAAGTCACTCACTGATGACATGCGAACTTCCGTGCTTGTATTAGAATCCGGTGGAAATCATGACAAAGACAAACCGATCAAAGATTCAACCTTTGCACTTGAGCTTGAAGAAAGTTTCTTTCCGAATTACTTCTGGCAGGGAGAAGGCATTCCCCAAGAAGAACTTGACGGACGCGCATTCGAATGGACGACGGGGCGACTCTCGGGTGGCGGTTCTTCAATCAATGGAGAGCAGTATGTACGACCGACAGCTGCCGTGCTCCTAAAGTGGGAACGACTGCTTGGACCTCAATGGTCACCTGAAAAAGCCACGCAACGATTCAAAGCATTGGAGAATTATAACGGTGAAACCACAAATATCAATGCGCATGGGTATCGAGGAAGAATTAACATCAGGCAAGCACCCGAAACTCCGACACCGATGGCTCACAAGCTGACATCTGCGATCGAGCGGGCAACAGGTTACCCTATTATTCTTGACTACAATGATCCGGATACTCCCATGGGACCGTTCACCCGTTGGCAATTATACCAACAACCTGATGGTCGTAGGGAAAGCTCATCCACAGCCTTCCTGTCTCCCGATATTATGACGCCAACAGGTCGGGGAGTTCATAACCGAAAATTAACTGTAATGTTTCGGACAACGGCTCTCCGTATTCTCTTCTCCGGTAAACGTGCTGTTGGTGTTGAATATTTGAAGGATGGCAAATGCATCCGTGCGTATTCCCGTAAAAAAGTTATTATATCTGCAGGAATAAATAGCCCTCAGTTGTTAATGTTGTCTGGAATTGGATCCGCTAAAATATTGAAAAAGGCTGGAATCCCTGTCATCTTCGATAACCCAAACGTAGGGCAAAGGTTAAAAAACCATACGCTAAATTCCGCTGTATTTGCTACCAATTCAGAAGATCGTCCCCTCCCTCCCCTAGATCCAAATGCACTTTATACGGGAGGAGCTTTCTTGCCAGATCCATCGGGTATCGATCCGGATGAACGGGCGGTGCAACTCATTGGCATCGGATCTGAAGAAGAATTGACAATAGCGATTTTGTACTTGCGGCCAAAGAGCAATGGGACGATTCGCATACAAAGCAAAGATCCGCTAAATATCGTATTGGCAGACGAAGGATTTCTCTCGAATCCAGACGACATGGAGGCTGTAAAAAGAATTTATCGAACGTATATCAGAGATATTGCCCTAGAGTTGGAAAAGATTGATTCTTCGTATCAGCTCCTATCCCCAACATTCGATGTGATTGATGATGATGACAGGCTTGAAGAATTTATTAAGGAAAATTTCGATCATAATCACCATCAGCAAGGCTTTCTGCGTATGGCTCCTTTATCGAAAGGAGGAGTCGTTGACCGTAGAGGAAATGTGCATGGGGTTCAAGATTTGATCGTTGCAGATGCGTCCATAGTTCCATTTACAGTCGATGGAAACACCTCTTCTGCTGCATATCTTATCGGCTATACCATAGCGAAGCAATTAGGTAAACGCAAAAAAAATCAACGTGGTTATAAGGAAGTGGGGGATGAATAAAAGCAAGCTCTTTCGCAACCAACTTCACCCATGAGTGCCCCTCCTTTTCAACGTTATGATTCAAATTATTCAAAATTTTATAAAGTTGACACGGCGATTTGTTATTTAGACACACCGGAAAACAAAGACCCTCTAACCGAATATAACGGGGGCTCTATGCAAAGAACCCTGCAGAATAATACCGCAGGGTTTCTTTGCACATATCCAATCAGAACCATGTGAAAGTGAAGAGCCGGACAAACTGGACTATTTCAACTTCGAAATCATGCAAATACCAGTTATGTATCAGACTTTAAACGAATGACAGCATAAATTAAACTGCAGCCGATATAAATGATCATTCCGATAACGATCTGTATTATTTCGGATTCTGAATGATGAGTATAATGATTAACAAGAAACATTATGGATATTAGGACTAGCGCATCTATTATCAATCGACTCCATTTAATCCTCTTCATCATAGGGATCATAGCAAGTAAATTGCAGCATACTGCAATGAACTCCAAAGTGAGAATACCGACTGTTGCCCCCCTGTAATTTAACCCAGGTTTTGCTACAAGAAAGTAATGAACGATTAATGAAATACTTATTCCACTAATTAGACCAATTAACGGTACTTTTTTATACTCTTGGACCCAAAGTATGCTTGTGCTTACTTCACGTAAACCCACAAGCAATGGAACGATAAATAAAAATTGAATCGGTCTTGCCGCCTCAACTGTGCCAAATAAAATAAGTGAAATTTCCTTATTATAGACATAAAGAAACAGACTCGATATCCAGCCCCATATCCAGGATACCTTCAGTGCTATTCTGGTACGGAGATGAAAACGTTCATAGTTTCTTGCCTGCCAATCTGCTACCATTCTCATTGTTAATGTATGTGAAAGCGCAGCAGTGACCAGGGTGGGCATATAGGCTACAAGTGCAGCCATACCTGTAAGAACTCCAAACATTGCTGTTGCTTCTGCAGATGAATAACCCGCAGTTTGAAGTCTGTTAGGGATTATAATAGCGTCCAAAACATCAGAAAGCGGGATCAGCAATCTGGTCATGGATATAATGAAAGAACTGTGTATAAACCACTTTAATCTCTTTTGAAATTTAATGTCTGAATAACGGATTGGGGCTTGATTACCTTGTCGATTCACATATAGGTAATATGAAATTAATACTAAAAAAGCAGAAATCGCACCAAGCGATGTACTCAACATGCTGTTACCGGTTGCAATTGCAGGACCTTGAGGCAGGAAAAGAAAAACGATAGCTAGCATGAACAACACTCGGACTGCTTGTTCAATAATTTCGGAGACAGCAATTACATTGTATAATTCGATGCCTTGTAAATAACCACGAAGTAGACTTAACAATGGAACTGTAAAGAAGGCCGGGGCCAGAAAGTGAATGAAATAATAAAGCTGCTCGTTACCAAGCATCCTTGCTACCGTATCTGAATAATAAAAAGTAAGAGTAGTTGCGCATCCCCCTATAATGATTAAATAAACAGAAAAAATCTTGAACCATATCCAGCCTTGTGAGGGATGCTTCGCAGTGTACAAGGCTAATGCAGTTGGTAATCCGCCGGTTAGCAACATTAATCCTAACCCAAAATAGGAGTAAGCAATCTGAAAAAGCCCAATCCCCTCCGCACCAATAAGTCTTGTTAGTGAGACTCTGCCGATTAAGCCGATTGCTTTTACCATCAAAATTGCACATATTCGGAATACCGTTTGTTTGATGAAAGAAGAGCTCATCATTTTCCTCCACTGCATAAGACTTGTCCGTATCATCCTATGACCATGGAGAATGCGATATGAATAGTGCAAACTTTTTATCTAGAATGCCAATACATGTACTAGTCGTTGATGTGAATCAAAATATATTTGGTATGTTTATCCCAGCCCAAATCAAAAGGCGCTCGGTAACGATCTGCAGTATGCGAATTAACCAGAGGATAACCGTTGGCATCAAATCCGGTTACTACTGAAAAGTGGTCTACGTCATTGTCTACAACATGAGCAATTAAATCACCCGGTAACAGTTTTGCAAAAGCGGTATCCGGATGTTTGCTTGTTGATTTTATAAGTTCGGAGAAATATCCGGTTGCAATGACTTTTCCATAACCGGAGTGCACAATAAAGTTCTTAAAGGCATCCGTCTGAACCCAAGTTCGGGTCCCGCCTCCAGCATAGCGATAACGCCAAGGTCCCTTCATCTTGAGACCTCCACCCTCCTCCTGATCACCAACCACCTGAGAAGCAAAATTTGTGCAATCTCCACCTTTAACGTTATAATTCAAATATTTTGGATTGTACCGCCCATTATTGCCTGCACCCCAAGCAGTACCAGCATATTTATTGGCATATTCAACGGCTTTCTTTCTTTTGTAATTTTTCCCATCCCTTATAATTTCATTGTGAAGAGGAAAATACACAGTGCCTCCTGAAGTCCCTCCAATTAGTTTGGGGTTTTCTTCTATAGGATCAAGATACCACTCTTTAAACACAATCCAATTTCCATTCTTTTTTTTCAAAGTAATAGCATGCCAAGTACCAATACCAAAAGATTGGGTAGGCAAGATTTTATCTACATATATGTAGCTTAATTTTTGGGAATGAGCTAACGATACTTTCGCTGTATCCCCTTCCATTTGAATTCGGGTAACACGAATATCACTTTGAGAATCCGTAAAATGAATTCCTCTATAATTTCCCCATGTATTTAGATAGGTCTTTCTTTTTTCCTCTACTCGATATGCATTACGACTTGAATTATAAGCTTGATCGTAGTAACTCGTCATATTCGATGTTTTATTCACTAAAAAATTTGAACGAACAGCGAATAACTCGTTTAAATACTTTTTTATCTCATCCTCTGAAGGATTAGTGTTTGTGATGTGTGAACTTCCAAAAAGCAGCACTATTGTTGTGTATATACTGAAATAAACAGTTTTCGTCATTTTTTTCTCCCGTTTTCTCTACGTAGTATTGTTATTTTAACAACCGCGTATAAACGACTAGCCTCTTTTCATGCTCACCCTTTATTCGATCGTACTTTCCTGTACAAGTAATTAAATTTAACTGCTCTATATCGGTATCGCCGAATATTTTTTCGATAGGTGCTTGAGCTGTAGGGTAAGATTCTACAGCCACGACTTTGAAGACGAGATAATTCCCCTCATTGTCTGATAACACTACAGGTTCCCCAGGCTTTATCTTTTTAAGTGGGTAAAAAACAGCGGGGCCTGTATAATTGTCAACATGCCCTGCCAAAATAGCATTTCCCTTTTGTCCAGGCAAAATGCCATCTACAAACACGCCAGCTACCTTGCTTGATACGGGAGCATCCATCTGCCCATTCTCTAACAGTCCTACTGGTTCAACAGGGGCCTTTATACCAACCGATGGAACCCACACTTGGTTTGGTTTTATAAATACAGATTCTTCATCTTCATTTATTATGTTCTCTTCGTCTTGCTGCTTTGAATTTTTTACGGTTACACTTGGTTCTGCTTTCCCCTCGGAAATTTCTTTAGAGTAAGGCGACCCGGTTTGACGCAGGGGGGGAGGCGCTTTTTCAGAAGACTGCGATGCATGATAATGACAACCTGATAATAACAAAACAGGAAGAGTCATAAATACTATGAGTGTTAATTTGCGTTTATCATTCATTAGTATCATCCTTCGTTAAAAGAAAAGAGGAAAACCAAATTTTCCTCTTTTCGATCTTGATCTTACTCGCTCACGCCACCATAACCTGTTTTCGGTAATGCTTTTGGCTTAATGCTCTTGGTGTGCACTTTATGTGCTTTGCTTTTAGCTCGCATTTTGTGCTCTTTTGCTTTGTGTTCTTTCGTTTTGTGTTCTTTCGCATGCAGTTTGTGTTCTTTCGCATGCAGTTTGTGTTCTTTAGCTTCGTGTTCTTTAACATGCATTTTGTGCTGATGACTTTCCACTGGTGCTGCAGATGCGGTGATTGCCGAAGCTGAAAGGAACAAACAAGTTGACAAGGCAAAAATTGCTGCTATTTTCATGTAAAGTTTTTCCCCAATTTAGTTATCTACACAGTGGGTTCAAGTTATTGATGGTAATTTCGACCTGTTAAATAATCCGTCAAAATGAGGTGCTTTTGTGTCATTAGACATGAGCATGGTCATCGATCGATTGAGGATGGATAAAAAGAATCCCCTTAAAGCAGCGTTAATGCGCCTACTTCAAGGGGATTCTTTTTCGAATCTTCAGATGTTTTATCATATTCAACCACACGCTTTATTACATGATCAGGATACCGTTCAAGTCAACCAGACCCAATTGATAAGCCCTCATAATCGCCTCATACCGTTGGCGAGCGATCATACTCTGACCATTCTGTTGTTGATAAATGCGGTTATACTCTTCTTCATCAGACGGCGTCTGACGTGCAAAACCTGGATTAATCACGCGTTGATTATCAAGCGCTGTCATAAACTCTTCAAAAGTCATTGAACTGGAAGATTGAGGTTGTGAGCTGCCATTCAATTCATTTTGTAGACGGTTGACCAAAGTCAACTTGGTATAGGCCGCAAACTCTGGTGTGAACTTTCCGTTTATTACCGCTGGGCTTGTCATCTCATTTTCAGCTCCTTCGTTATAATCATGGCTGTACCCCTCATTAGAAAATAAGGTTTCAATCCGTTATCAACAATGAATACAGATCAAGATCGATCCATTGTCCCTTCGATTTTTCGGACTCTCGTAATGTTCCTTCAAGGGTAAACTTCAATTTTTTCAGGACCTTGGCGGAATTAATATTTTCGGGTTGGACTTTTGCCTCTAATCTATGAAGCTTCAAATAATGAAAAGCGTTATCAATTAAACAAGAGATCGCCTCGGGAGCATACCCTTTACCCCAATAATCGAAATGGATGTCATAGCCGATTTCTGCTTTGGCATGATCTAAGTCCAGGGAATTAAATCCACATGAACCAATAATATCATTGGATTCAGTTTCAATGATCGAGTAGCGAATGGCTTTATGTTCCTCCGCCAGGTTGTTAAGCAATACGATCATGTCCCTTGCCTCAGTTTGATCCGTGAAATGATCGATATTCATAAACTTGGTCACTTCCGGATTCGACCAAATTTGAAATAGCATAGCTGCATCTGCTAATTCCATTTTCCTTAATGTCAAACGCTCCGTGCTTAACTGTGTTGTCCATTTCATTTTTTTCGTTCCTTCTCCTTCATCATCTAGGTTTATAGCGCCTAGGTCTGCTGATTACACATTCAATGCTCTAGTCCATCAAGTAGATTTTGCTTTAAGGACTCGAGGCAGCTAAGAGGAATGCAACATCCCTTTAACAAATATTGTTCAATACTACCATACTGTTTCATAATCTCGTTTAGTACTTCTTCCAAATAGTCACGGCGCACTTCCAACATAGGCTTAATGCGTTCTGGTGGAATTCGGTACAGGCTCATTAATCGAATGAATTTCTCTATTTTTTTCATTTTAGGACCCATTCGTTCGTTGGAATACAAGTAGTCCATCATTACGGACTCATAATGTACCCCCAGAAATAATTGAATTATAGCCGTGACAAAACCAGTACGGTCCTTCCCTCCAGTACAATGGATCAAGGCGGGGACATTCCCCGCATCGGACAGCAGGCAAAAGATCTCCTTCATTTTATCCTTGCTACTGAAAGCCATATGATGATACATATCTTTCATCATTTGTTCAAAGTCCAAATTCTCAGAGTTGCTAACAAGAAGTTTCATGAATTCAAAATGGGTGAATTCCTGGCTCTTATCCTGAATGGATAGAGATTTAATCTCAATCCCCCGATTAAGCATTCGACTCTTTTTAGACTCTTGTTCTCTTACTGTTCTCAAATCACATATTAACTTCAGACGCAATTCATTCACGAGTTCGATATCACGTGTGGTCATACGTGATAACTCATCGGAACGAAATAGGATTCCGGTTTTTATTCGTTTTCCATCCATTGTGTGATGCCCTCCGATGTCCCGAAAATTAGTTAGGGCATCGAAAGATATGATGTTATTAGTTACTTCCACGTTTTTAGTTTTCCTTCCGCATTCGTTTTATTGTGATGTTATTATCAGACCGTGCTGCAATGAAACGTTTTGGTTGACAGCGATCCACTTCACTTTATCATAGTAATATGACCAAATAGTTTTGTAAAGAACCAATGATTCAAATCAGCTTTTAGTGTTGATCTTTTTGCATCCAAACGCCCATAATGTCTCTTTTATTATTTACACTTAATGTAAACTTTGGGTCTTTCGTTTTCAAACCGGTCATATAGTTCAAAATCCTGTGCGGCATCATGACATCTAAAATGATCAGATCCACCTTTTGAACCCTAATAATTTCTAGAGCCTCTTGGCCGCTATGCGTAAAGCCTTCATTTTTCACATGGATTTCCATCAGTTTAATGATCGCGATTTCATCGTCCACCATAAGGATGGTTACTTCCGACATGGTTCCTCCTAAAAAAAGTGCTCCTAAACGTTATAGATCAAACGCCGGTCCCTTCACCTATCGAGAAGAAACCGGCGCTTGCTTGATATTATTAGATGAAATGGAGCCTATTCGCATTACCGGGAAGCGGCTGCTTTCTTCACACCGCTGATGCGTCCGCCATGCTGAACGGCAAGCACGTCTTGGCCAATGAGGGTCGGCAATGGAACGCCTTTGTAATGAACGGAGGCCAGTGTTCGTCCGGTGTCCGTCTCCAATGTTAACAGATTGCCATTCTCCAGCCTTATATAGGCGATGCCATTATCCCCGAGGGACCATTCGGACACCCCCGATTCAAACACGTAGGTTTTGTCCGGCTCGGACTTGGATCGGCTATCCATCGGAAAGCGGGAAACAACGGCTTTCTTTTGATTCTCATCATACTTTTCAATCACATAGAAGTAGTTTCCATCTGAAACGACATCGGATGCACTCTGAGCTTCCACGAAATCCACGGGTATGTAGGAATGGGTAGCCATTATTTTTCCGTTGTTCAGATTAATTTCATCGATATTGGCTGCATATCCGGCATCGATGCCTTCGGTTACATCACGCGTATAGAACGACTTGCCATTTGAGAAGAGAATGTCCCGATGGTCTCCATCGGTCAGTGTCCATTTTACTTTGCCTGTCTTGGCGTCGATCCCTTGTAATCCACTAGTAGTCAGGGCGCCATTGATGGTGGTGGATGCGACAAGGATATTTCCCGTTTGGAGTAGATCGTACCCATAGTTGCTGCCCTTCAATTTCCACTTCACCTTACCGCTTGATGCGTTGTAAGCCGTCAGCCCATATTCATCCCCAACATAGATAACCCCGTCGGCTGCATGCAAGCTGAGGCTCACGTAGCTTTCTTTCTTTCCTGGCTGGGATTGTGTTTTAACTTTCCACTGCAGCTTACCGGTAGCGGCATTCAGCTTAATTAGCCGGCCTGTCGCATCTGTAAACCATACCGACTTATCATCCGTTACGGTCTGTGAGACGGCTGCGGCGGGATACGTCCAACGGGTTTTGCCTGCCAACGCGTCAAAGGCAACATATTTTTTACCCACTGTATAGTATAAATTATTCTTAATTAATGTTGCTTGGGTGTTGAGCCGACTTGGTTCTCCCAACGTCTTCGTCCAAATCGGTTTCAGGTTCAAAGTAGACTTGTCCACAACAGGCGCAGCGGCTGCGACATGCTCGGGCCCACCCGACAGAATGGAAGAGACTGGCGATGCGAGAAGAGCCACTGCCATACTTGTTGCGACGAGACGAGAGGCGGTTTTCTTTTGAATAATATACATGGATGTATTCCTCCTATGTCTAAACATACATATAAGACGATTAAACAAGGTTAAAGTTGCATTAAAATGATAAAAAAACCAAAAAATATATGATTAACTCAAAATGGTTATTCGTTTGTTTCTTCTATACCTCAAAATCAAGTGACTAACTCGAACAATTCAACTATAAGTATCGTATCATCGTTCAACTCATGAATGCCGTGCCAATCAGACTTATGATTTTCCTGAAATTGCTTAACGTTCTCTCCATTACCTTCGCCTCGTACCAGTCTTAAGTCCGGGTTCCCGAAAGTGGTTTCAAAAACTTCTATCACCTTAACCTTACATCGGGCATTCCCTTCTTTATCATAGACTCTCAATGTTTTCTTGACGGATTCGTACGTTTCATTTAGCTCCTCTGAAGAATATTCATCTTTTGGAGCGCAGGTCGCTGTTTTTTCGCCTCGCAATATTTGCTGAATCAACGTTTCGCCTAGGCCATTATCATCTTCCCAGCCAAAAATCATCTTATATTCCCTAGAATCAGACATTGTTAACTCTCCTTAAAACTTGTAATTTAAAACTCAATTGAAATGTGATAGTTATATTTTAATTTTAATTTGACCTACAAGTTTTTTCAAGAACTATTAAGTATAGACAGATAATCTCCCCATAGGTCTACAGCATTTCAGCATTGAATAAATATGATATAAAAACAAATAGAAACCCGCCAGTCAACAAGGACAGGCGGGTTTCTAAAGAAATAGCATTCATTTACTTAAATAGAGGCCGAGCTCTGATAACAGTGCACTTCCCACGTACGTTCCCGTGAACACGAAGACCGCAACGATTGCGACGCGCCACGATGTTTTGCGAAGATCAACCAGCCTGTCGGCAACGGAAATGCCGGCAAACGCCAAAATCGGGGTCGTAATGGACAAGAAATTGACGTTGGCGATGGCTTCCACGAACACATCCGAAATCAGGCAGCAGATAAGCGACACGATCGATACCCAGCCGAGAACCGGGAAGTCCTGCAAGAATTTCAGCGGAGCTTTTTTCATGAGTGTCGAGATCAGAACGCCGATGAAGGAAAAAAGCCACAGCACGGCCAAACCCGCTATCGTCCCTAACGTAATATGTCCTTCGCCGTTTTTAATGAATTTCATTTGCTCCGTAAATAAAATAAGACCAACGCTAAGCAGCAGGACGAGGGCGTATTTAGCGTATTTATTCAAACCGGTGCTCATTTCTTCTCACCTCTGACCATTAATTTGTACATAAACCGCTGCAGCGGCACCGCGAGAAATACCATCGTATACGTTCCGAGAAAGCTGGTAAGCAGCTGGCTCGCAGCAGCGTATCCGTTAATGGTCTCCGTCATCTCAGGAGAATGCGCGACTAGCGCGGAAGAAGAGCCTGTCATCATACTGGCCGAGCCGACGCCAGAGGACATGGCTAACGCTTCGATCGAGAAGCCGGCAGCAAGCATGACCGGCGCAAGAATGCTGAAGAACAGCGTGCCGAAGAGGGTGCCTATAATATAGAGGGACAGCACCCCACGGCCTTCATCGGAGTCGAGCGTATATTTCTCGGATATGTAGGCAAGTTCCCCTTCCCTCCCAAGTCCGAGCGTAGCGCCGATGGCTTCCCTTCTCAGACCGAGCAGAATGGCAATTGGAAGTCCGAGCAGAATCGTACCCAAGTTACCGATTTCCTGAATGATGAACACCCAGCCTACTTTTAATATATCTTCAATTCTGGGCGCAACGTCAGCGCCGTATCTCGCCATAAGCGGCAGCATAATGAAGATCAGATACTTGCTGGAGAAACCGACATTCTCCTTGCTGTAAATCTTCCTCATAAAACCTTTCCGGAATATCGACAAGCCGAGCACCATCGTGATCACAATGGCAAATACGAGCGGGAGCAGGCTTATTTTCACGGAGCCAACCTGGATCGACTGAATGCCGATAAATTCGGCAACCGCAATTACAATGAGCACGAATGCAAGCAAATATATATACTGTAGTTTTAACTTCATGCCATGTCCTCTTTTCTGTTTCTTAGTTAGAGCCAACAATCGACGCAAGGAGCTGCTCGTATTCAGCGAATGTACGGCGGTACAGCTTCGATCGGTCGATACGTCCGCTCATTCGCTCCAGAACCTGGGTTAAGAATCTCGGAAACACTTCGTAAATAAACTCGGGATCGATATCTTTAAAATCGTCGCCGTGAATCGTTCCTGTAAAGCCGCTGTATCCGATTTGAATACAAGGCATCATGAAGGCTAGGTCGCCAATGTCTCCTGCTGCGCTGATGGCGTTGTTGTTCCAAACCTTAGAGATCTCCTCGTTATCTTGGAACGCCTCCAGGACGAATTCGGACAAATACCGGTCCTGAACGAACGGCAAATATCCCATCTGCGTCTTAATCTCGACCTCGCCTTGAAGGGCCAGCGCGCTGCCCTTGGCCGCATCATCCATCTTGGAGGCCGCTTCCTTCATGTAGTCGACCGACTGAGTGCGCAAATCGCTGCCCACCGTAATCCGATTGGGAATGACGTTTGTCGACATGTCGGACTCCAGGACGATCGGATTCATCCGGACCTTCTCACTGTCCTTCATTTGCTGCCTGCTCAGGCCTAACGCCACATTGAACAGGGTCGACATGCTGTAGGCATTTTTGGCGGAGAAAGGATCGAAACCCGCATGGGTTGCTTTTCCAGTAAACGTATAATGCTTATATAGGAATCCAGCCAGGTCGCAGTTGATTTCTATCGTCCGTTCCGCAAACTCTCCGCCCATGGCGTGTACGCATAGTCCAATGTCAATATCGTCGAACACGCCGAGTTTCATCGCTTCGGGTTTCCCTCCATAATAGGAGATCTTACCGCTGGCGAGCAGCTCGTCCCTATAGGCGAGATCCAAATACTCCTCAGCGGGAATGAAAATAAACGTTATTCTATAATCAAGGACTTCGTACGCCTTAGATTCAAAATAATGTTTGTATAAAGCCAGTGCGATCGCCACCTGCGTATAATGACCGCAATTGTGTGCCGCTCCCGTCGCCTTGTCTGATCGCCAATGAGTTGGAGCGTATACGGCGTCCAACTCCGCAATAAAAGCGATGTTCAGCGGCTTGCCGCTGCCGAGGGTTGTCCGAAGCCCGGTTGTGCTGAATGATTGCAGCTCGATATCCGGATTAACCTTCTTCAGAAAATCCGACACCGTTTTATTGGTTTTAAATTCCTTGTAGCCAAGCTCAGGGTTATCGAATATGGTTCGTGCTACATCTGCAATTTCTTCGTACTGTTCTTTAAAGTTCATAGCTGCCTCCTTCTTGGTGAAAATAATTCTTATGTTATTTTAGTTTCCTTAGTTATGTCAATAAAAATCACTTTATATTATTTTCCTATAGAAGTGATCATAATTTAATATAACTCTATCCTCCGCTTCATCTTCAATTCAACGGGTTGTTGACTCTTGCTGCCAAAGCAAAAACACCTCCAAGGTTGTCTCCATATCTCATGACATGGTTGCAATCTCTTGAAGGTGTTTTAATTTGTCTCACCTTATGGGGTCAGTCCCAGGGAACCCTTCACGCATTTTTTTTATATATTTCATTCGCTGTATGCCATCGGTCCATGATGCACACATGGGCGAGTTGTTGAAGGATTTCAGTATTACAGGTACTGCACGGCGATGAAGAAGAACATACCGTCCGAATTGAAGTTACCTATAATAGTAGGGGCTCCTTTTTTCTCAAAAACAACGCGGTCAGATGGGAAAGCATCCTTCGTTGCTTCGTATCCGGTCAGATCAAGACCAAGCCAAGCTTCAGCCTGCTCTGTTGCTTGTGCCAACAGCTGCTTTTCGGTGAGCGCTTTGATGCTTTCTTCATATTTATCAATAACATCCTGATCCTTGCCATACAGATCATCTGCTAGGGCTCTAGCGTTCACACTCAGTACATCAAGAGTGTTTTTGTCGATCCCTATCCACGTTCCGAAACCACCGTCCACAAACATGAACTCATACACTTGTTTAGTCCCTTTTTTAATAAGAGAGACATTGGCCAGCTCTCCTTGCTCTACACCTTCCAGTTTGTCGAAAACAGCTTCAGCAGCTTGTTGTACAGAAGAGTCTATCGCATCCAGTTGGATTGACTCGGAGATGTGACTGAGCTTGTCCGCATTGATGTGGTAAGTCAGATTGTCAGTGCTGATGCTAGCTCTGCTAATTTTTCCTTTTGCATCCAAGATAACTTGGCTAAAAGGGTAATTTTTAACGGAATAGGACCATTCCTTCGTGCCGAAGGACTCACCCTTGTTAAGTTTATAGGCAGTGCCTGTTATTTTCTTTAATGTTTCCTCGGCTTTCTTGACTGCCGCAGCAGGTGCAGTTGTTGCAGCTTTTTCAGTTGCAGTAACCGTTGTTCCGAAACTGGCTGCACTTGCCTGTGTTTGATAATATACCATAGAAGTGGCACCCATGATTCCTGCCAGCGCTACGGAGCTGAGTACTTTGTAAACCTTTTTCATAATGGTTCCTCCATATTGTGTGATTTGTTTTACACCTATATGACAATCAAGAACCTGTCGATTGTGACACGGATTATTTTTTTTCTTAAATTTATGCTTTTTGGAACGTTATAGATCCCGATTGCGGGCCCGATGACGGCATCAGCGGCCAAAAAGGGATGCCGGCTTAACGATATCTACTATACGATATATCGTACAGGTTCACTCATTCAGCTCAGTTAGATGAAAAAAACGTATGGTTAGAGGAGACGAAGCACATGGAGCCATGGTGAAACGGTGTAACGACTTATGGACTCATCTAAACATCCTTCGTTAAAAAAAATTCCATTTTCAGGCGATTGTTACGTGTGACTTGTTAGCCTCTTCTTTTCTCTCTAATTGCTTGATATCATCTATAATCATTTCAACTTCGAGATTAACATCTCGATCCCAGCCTAATGCGGATGGTCTGTATCGAGCATTTCATTTTGCTTCATATAATATTCCATAGTCGAGTTTAACCAGTCCTCCTCTTCCCTTGTATATGGTGAAGGAAACTGGGATGCCAGTTCTTCGGCTTCGCTTGTTTCCATTCCGCCGAACGCATACATAGCCTCTTCGCCTACAAATTCCAGCGTTGATTTCATAAAATCCTCAATCAGCTTTTGAACTTCCGGATCGCTTGGTGGTCTTCCGGCCAATCGTTTGACATCCTTAGATAACTGGATATACATGATGTCCAGCTCGATTTGTTCTTCCTCCGATTTATTAAACAAATGATCCACGATTTCCTTGGCGGTTTTGGTTTCCAGCCATTCGCGCTGCACGTCTTCCGTTTGCATGTTGTTGATTAAACTCATGAGAACGTTACTGTCAACCGATCCTTCCTTTTCAAGCAGCTCAATCGTACGATCAATGGCTTGTATAGATTGCTCTATGCGCTCTTTTTCTTCTGCCAGCGCTGTTTTCTGTGCCAGCAGCGTCTCGTTCAAACTGACACCAAATTCGGAATGCTCCATCAGCTCCTTGATCTGCTCAAGGCTGCATCCTAAAAATTTCAAGCTGACAATTTTATGAAGAGCCAGCACATCCTCCTGCCTATACTGACGATGTTTGGAAACCGGATGCTTTATCGGCTTAAGCAGCCCGACTTCATCGTAATAATGCAGCGTACGAACCGGAATCCCCGTTTTTTTCGAAAATTCCCCGATCGAATATGTTCTTACTTCATTCATACCCTCATTTAACCTCCCGGGAACCATTTTATAACAATCGAGATTGTTATACCCATCATAAAACCTACAGTAGGTGGAGGTGCAAGGGGAATGTTCAAATAACAGATGCAGATTCTACCCAGACTGCAGTTAACAGCAGATGACCCCTGTATACCAGGAGTCACCTTATATGGGTTGTCATAGTAATCTTAACAAGGCGACATTAAAATCAGGACATGGTTTCATTTAAAATCGTTTAATCTCGGAATACTCCTTAAATTCATAAATGCCCAGGAATGATGATGCCGACAATAAAAAATAAACGCACCTTGGATGACATGGATCCAACAATGCGTTCGCGCAAATCGAGCAAGAGCAATTCAAGACTTCATCTCTGGGTATTCCTCCATCATATCTATTTCTGATAAACTAATACACAAGTGACCCACAAGAGAATCACTTTTCATAGTGTTCTTCTTGTGGGTCACAACTGTTCAAGATCAATATGACCGATAAGGCTTTAGCTTTAGCATCAACTAGTTACCTAAAGACGACTGATTTCAGCTATTTACTTAACCATGGAAGAGATGAATAGGATGGCAAATCAACTGACCAATCCACATCGGTGAATTTCTTATCTACAATAACCCGTTTTAAAGTCAACTGAGATATGTTGTCGGGTACATCTGTAATTACAAAACCCAAATCATCCCATACACTTCCCCCATCAGCGTTACTACTCCCGCTTCCCTCCGTCCTCACGGTATATGTTTTTCCATTATCATCCAATGCGATCCACTCATCTCTGGTTGCTTGGTTTTTATAAGTTCCTTTGCCGCTGAATCGTAGTGATGTTTTACCCGTGGATGATTCTTGTTCAAATTGATGTTCTTCGATCGTTATCGTATCTCCTTCATCTTCAAAGACAACAGGTGTTTTAGCCAGCTTGCTTAGATCAATTTCAACGGCTGCTTCTTTGTTTATAGGCAGGCTGTATTCATCCACCACAAATCGGATGTTCTTCAACTCTGGAGAAACGGTAGATGTAAACCACGTGTTGGACCAGCTTACATTGCCATTTTCTTCAACCACGTCTTGCAATTGAATTTTAGTTGCATATGAACCGTCCTTTTGGCCAAAGTATTTATTGCTCTCTTTTCGGTCATCTGTTTCAAGATGATACCAGATATTCATATAGTCTCCCCAATTTTGTACAGCCATTTTATCTAGTTCGTCGTTTAAGCTTAGGTTTATGTCGATGCGCATGCCATTGGGAATCGTTCTAAAACATTTTTACGTAACGAAACAACCAATACGGATATTTCTCCATCTAATAGAATGAAAGTCAACATTAAGAGGCTTCTCAGCCTCGAATACAAAGGAGTCCTTGAAGTGATTACAGAAACATTGGTCAACCAGGCGAGAGATGGTGATAAAGATTCATTTATTCGATTGTTCGAGAGCATGGAGCTAGATATGTATAAGATGGCTCGATCGATGCTTCTACGAGATCAGGATTGTCAAGATGTTATGCAAGAGACGACTCTTAAAGCTTATCGGTCCATCGATTCCCTTCAAAAGCCGGAGTATTTCAAAACCTGGGTGTTCCGGATTTTAATTAACGAATGTAATGCCTTGCTCCGCAAGCAGCAGAGAAGGAACGAGACCATTACAGATGATCATGAAAATAATGCGGTCGAATGTGCAACATTGGCCCAAGAGTATGAACACATAGAATTGTATGAAGCCATTGAAGAGCTGGATGTCTCATTGCGGATGGTTGTTTCACTTTATTATTTCCAGGACATCCCTGTAAAAGAAACAGCCTCCATTCTTAACTTGTCGGAGACAGCCGTTAAATCCCGGCTTTATCGTGCACGCAATCTATTAGCTCAAGCACTCTATATTACCCCTAATAGAGAAAGGAAAATGAACTATGGAACAATTAGCTGAATTGGAAAAATCATTAAAAAAAGAGTCCAAACTGTTGGATAAGATTACAGAGGTACCTAAAAATATTCGTGACAACCAGCAGCAAACGTATGCTCAGCTCGAAAAAAAGTCTCTCACATCCCCCACTCTTCATATCCGCCGCAAAAAAATCCGCTATACAGCTGGAACTGCTACCGCTGCTTTAACTTTGGGGGTAATCGTTTTTTGTAGCGGGTTTGTCTCCCCCGTTATGGCCGACAAACTCAGCCAGATCCCTGTAATCGGCAGTATTTTTGAACGCAGCAACGATCAAGGACTTCGAGCAGCAAGCCACCTGGGGTTAGTACAGGATACCAACAGCCAGGATACTCACGATGGAGTAACTGTACGAGCGAGTGATGTTATCTATGACGGCATCCGATTAAGTTTAGGTTTACAACGGGAAGGACGCTCATTTGAAGGTTCCTTTCAGGGCGTCCAACTGGACGCAGACGGTCAACCTCTAGAGAATGGAAAGGGTGGTGTCGTATGGAATCCTGAAAACACGATGGGTCAAGGGCGCATTGCCGAAGTGCTTATAGACGGCAAACCTATGAATCCGGATAAAAGTGACCCCGATGCATTTAAACGAAGTATCGGATATACGATGAGCACCGGTCCCGACCAGGATTCAATGATATTAACTTTTGCGAATAACAACGCTGTGGAACATGGTGTGGCACTGCCCGACGAGTTCATGATGTCTTTGACAATGGAAATCACAGGGATTCATGAACCTTTCCAGATCGATGTTCCTGTCAAAAAAGATACAAGCCATACTTCCGTATACAATCCAGGATTGACCAAATTGCATGAACACCTTGCAATTACCGTTAACAAAGTTACCGTATCTCCGGCAACTACACTCATTCAAATCACTACTCAGAATGAAGGCACAATTTCGTATGCATACCTTAACGACCAAAAAGCACTGGCCTTGGATCATGAATTTTATGATGACCAAGGGAATGAGCTGGAATTTGTAGGTGCCCAGGGCTGGGTTGATGATGACTCATCGCCAACCCATTACAAACAAGTTCAGGATTATCTGAATGGACCGATTTCTGAGAATGTAAAGTATTTGGTCGTGAAAACGTTGAAGTACAAAGTGGATGCCAACGGCAACAGTGTAGTGGATGAGCAAGGGGATTTTGTTAAAGAGAATATTCCGGAATTGGAATTTAAGATCCCTCTTCAGAAGTAGATTATAATTCAAGATATATGGAGGAAGGAGCAGATAGTATTTTGACGCGCACCTATTCCTCCTCCTTCTCCTCCCTCCAGCCGGATGAATTACGGCCAAAGTGTGCAGCAAGGCGAATTCCCTTGGCGTCAACTTAATCTCGTCTTCCGCAACCGTGACCCGATGGGAAGCCGCATTGATGATCAATTCATTGATCCTGATCTCGTTCTCGTCCTGAAGCATCCTCTTGTTAAGATGCTTATATCTTCGAAGCTGAGATTTAACGCGGGCGATCAGCTCAAGTGGGCTGAAGGGCTTGGTGACGTAGTCGTCCGCTCCAATGCTGAGACCGGTGATCTTATCAATTTCTTGGCTTTTGGCCGACAGCATGATGATCGGCGTGTTGTTCTCTTCCCGGATTTTCATGCACGTCTGAATCCCGTCCAACTGCGGCATCATGACATCTAAAATGATCAGATCCACCTTATGTATCCTTATAATTTCAAGAGCCTGGTGGCCGCTATGGGCGTAGAGTAGCGTATAGCCTTCATTTTTCACATAGATTTCCATCAGTTTAATGATCGCGATTTCATCGTCCACCATCAGTATGGTTACTTCCGACATGGCTCCTCCTTAAAGAACTGTTACTAAACGCTATAGATAAACGCCGTTCCCTTCATCAATCGAATGGGAACGGCGCTTGCTAGATATTGATGTTTGAAATGGAGCCTCTTGACGTTACCGGGAAGCGACACTTCAGCTCATGTTACTAACTCGAACAATTCTACTACAAGTATCGAATCGTCACTCAACTCATAGATGCCATGCCAATCCGACATATGATTTTCCTGGAACTGCTTTACATTCTCTCCATTTCCCTCGCCTCGTACCAGTCTCAAATCCGGGTTCCCAAATGTGGTTTCAAAAACTTCTTTTACCCTGACCTTGCATCGGGCATTTCCTTCTTTATCATAGACCGTCAGTGTTTTCTTGACGGATTGATAGGTTTCTTTTAGTTCCTCTGCAGAATATTCCTCTTTTGGAGCGCAGGTCGCTGTCTTCTCACCACGTAATATTTGCTGGATCAACATTTCACCTAGGTCATTATCGTCTTCCCAGCCAAAAATCATCTTATATTCTTTAGAATCGGACATTATTAACTCTCCTCACAATCCATTTCATGCGATTTTGAAACTTGCGATTTAAATCTTCACGGAGAAACCACGAACATGTTGAAGTCCAGCACCAAAATGTTAATGATTTAAACATGATCATATGTTATTTTAGTATGACTGATTAGTTTTTTCAAGAACTATTAAGTATTAATCAACACTCTCTGGTAGGTATCTTCATTACAAACATTCTTCAAAGTCAGTTAAAAAACAACAGGCAACCTAATAAGGACTGCCTGTTGTTTCTCTATTAAAGGAACTAACTTAACCTTCAAGTGTTATTGTGGCATTAAACTTGAATTTGTCAGGAAAGGCTTTACTATTACTCCAGCCTGTTGATGGCTAGAGTCCTTTCAGAGCCGTGAAACCAAGGGTGCCCCGCGATTCATAGATTGCGGGGCACCCTCTTTTTTAGGCAATAAGTTTCAGTATAGAATTACTTCACAGGAACGGTCATTTCGAGTTCTTGAATATAGTTTTTGACAATCTCACCATTGCTGTCTAATTTGAATTCGCCGTGTGTTGCATTTGGCTCCTTAAATTCAGGTGTGAACGTTTTGATTGTAATCGACTTCGCGTCTTTATCCAGAGCATCAAGAATGAAGTCGTAATAGTAATCGCCGTTGGTGTTATTCTCGTCGGTACCTTTTCCAGAAATCAGGTCAAGCTTGTTTCCTTTGTCATCAACAAAATCATGGAGGATCGTTGAATTTTTTTCTTGTCCTGTCAGGACGAGCTGAAGTCTTGAAGAAGTAGACGTTGCATGGACTTGTTTTAGCGTCATGCTCAGGTTACCTGATTTTTTGGTCAAGTTAGGCTTCATAACAACCGGATTGCCCGCGCTTTTTTGGATCGGAATCTCCAGCGTATATGGTTTGTCTACACCTTCCAGGCTGATTTTGGCCGTGACCTTAAACTTGTCCGGGAAAGCTTCGAGGTTGCCGCCAAGCTGGGAAGCATCCGAGATAATCATAAACGCTGAATCCGCATTTGCACCCGGTTTTGTGCCTAAGCTCGGTCTCTTGGCTAATTCTCCTCCACCATACTCGTAAATGGATTTACCGTCGATGAAGACTTCCATATTATTGATGGCGCCTTTCTCCTGGACATACTCTTTAGTCTTTTCATCCCATTTCCCACCGGTAATACTGCCGGTAAGTTCTTTACCGCTTCGTTGAAGCGCAATGCTGACATAGTTCCCGTCATATAACGCCTCAGACACTCCCAGTGTGATGCCACCTTCGGTAACGCTGGCTATGGTTTTGGATACGTTCTGTGTTGAGCTGCTCGTGGATACTTGGGCTTTAGTCGCGGTTTGGCTCGCGGCTTGAACGGTCCCCCAAGCTGCACCGCCTAAAATCATACTAGCCAACGCCACAGAACTCATCACTTTATACATTGTTTTCATTGTTAATTCCTCCTCATAAATGTTCTATTTCACAGAAACTGTCATTTCAAAGTTTTTCATGTAATTTTTAACGATCTCGCCATTACTGTCCACTTTATAACGACCGGAATCATCATCCATGTACTCCGCTTTGTACGGTTTAATTGTAAATGACTTTGCATTTTTGCCGAATCCATCAAGGAGAAAGTCGTAGTAGAAATCACCATTCTTGTTGTTCTCGTCCGAACCATTACCGGAGATCATGTTAAGTTGGTTGCCTTGATTATCGACAAAATCATAATTAATGTTCGAGTTCTTATCTTGACCCTTCAGTATGAGTTGCAGTCTTGTGGAAGAAGATGTGAGGCTAACTCTGTTCAATATCATGCTTAGGTTACCTGATTTTTTGGTTAAGTTAGGCTTCAGGACAACTGGCTTGGTTGCGCTTTTTTGGATCGGAATATCCAGACTGTACGGCTTGCTTACACCCTCCAGGGTGATTTTGGCCGTGACCTTGAATTTGTCCGGGAAGGCTGCTATATTTCCTCCAAGCTGGGAGGCATCCGTTAAGGTAATGAGCGCAGTGTCCGAATTGGCGCCTGCTCTCCATTGTACGCTTGGTCTTGTTCCCATGCTATTACCAAACGTTTTTGTGGATTTACCGTCAATCAAGATATCTAAATTACTGATGGCGCCCTTCGGTTGAATATACTCGTTGGTCTTACTGTCATATTTCCCATCGGTAATCCCGCCGGTAAGTCCTTTGGCGCTCCGTTTGACAGTAATGCTGACATAGTTGCCGTCATATATCGCCTTTGATAATCCAAGCGTAATGCCGGATTGGGTCACACTGGCTGAGTTGGATGCTTTTTGTGCGGAACTGCTCAATGCCGTGTTCTTCACCGTTGTTTTTGCGGTGGCCGCTTCAGCGTTACCCCAGGCAGCACCGCCTAGCAGCATGGCTGCTAGTGTCGCAGAAGACATGACTTTATATATTTTTTTCATAGTGATCTCCTTGGATATTTCCTTTTATGGTTAGTTATTGGTGACTGTCATACAGCTTTTCTAGGCTTGTGCGGTCTACCGGAATGGTGATCTCCAGATCCTTAAGGTACTTCTTGACAATTTCTCCATTGCTGTCGACTGCAAATAATCCGGAATTGGCCGATGGGTCTTGAAATACAGGCATGAACGGCTTGAGCGTAATGGTATCTGGTGCATCTTCAAATCGGTCAAACATCATTTCCGTATGATATTGTCCATCCTTGTTGTAGATACCCATGCCAGCTACCAATCCCAGCACCCTCCCACGATCATCCCATACCTCGTACGACAAATTTTTATGGTCTATTTTTTCCGATTTGCTGCTTGGCTCAATATTAATGATAAGGTCTGTCGTTAATGGAGTGAGTTTAAGCTGCTCGAGAGTCAATTTAAGACCGCCCCACTCCCTTGTCTCTTCAGATGGTACAACGATCTGGTCTGTGCTTTTATGAACAGGAAGATCGATGATAAATGGCTCTTCAATTCCTTCAAGCGTGATTTTGGCTGTTAAAAGGAATTGATCCGGCATGGTTAGAGCCCCTTCGCCCAGATGGGAAAAGGCAGTTAATTGGTATAGCATCGCATTAGGATCCGAGGTTGGGTTCCCCATTAAACCGGGTCTTTTACCTCCGCTATAGTCATAAAGTGAGGTACCGTCTACAAACATCTCGATATTCGTTATGGCACCTCTTTGATATAAATGCTTGATATTTTCGCCTTCCTGTACGATCTCATAGTCCGATATGCCACCAATAAGTCCATTGCCCTCCCGCTTAACTGCCAGGGACAAACGGGATCCGTCATACACAACCTGAGGTATTCGGATGGTCACCCCTTCATGGGTAACGCTGGCGTTCGGGTCTGCTACCAGCCCGCGTTCCTCCGCTGTCTGAAGTCCCAGGTCACTTGCAAGCTTAAAGATGCTGCCGACAAGTGGAATATTCTTTAATGACTCCGCCATAATCGGGGATACAAACGCGCTGCTCATCACCCCAATGATGGCTGCGGCCGCTGTTGCTCCCACAAATCTGCGTATCTTTTTGGAGTGGTATTGATGATCGGTTCTGGTTTGCATCGGAAGGTCGGCCAAGGAAGCATAGACCTCATCCTGATGACGGCGAATGATATCCGGAACCTCACGCCGTAGCTCCTTCCCGGTCTCCCGAAGTTCTTTATCCAAGTCAAAAGGATTCATAGGCCAGCTTCCCCTTCCGATTTTGTTTTACTTGATCAGACAGAATTCCCCGTGCTCTGTGAAGACGTGCCCTTACGGCTCCATCCGAAATATCTAGCACACTTGAGATTTCCTTAATGGGCAAATCTTGAAAATAAAATAAATGGATGACGATTCGAAGCGATTCATCTAATTTTTCTACCGCTTCACGAAGATCAAACTTGTGGCTGTCTTCGTAATAGTTGGATGCTCGTGTGTGCTCCGGCACTTCAGCCATGACCACGATTCGTTCTCTGCTCCGAAGCAACTGATTGCATTCATTAATTAGAATCCGAATCACCCAAGTTTTAAAATACTTCGGTTTTTGTAATGTAGATAAAGATTTATATGCTTTAAGTGTTGTTTCCTGAAAAGCATCCGCACAATCTTCATCGCGTTTCAGAATGGACTTCGCCAAGCCGTACAGTTCGGGTTCCAGCCTCCGGAAGAGCTGGATAAACGCTTCACGATCTCCTCGCTGTGCTCTCTTGACTTCATGCTCCAATTCTTGCACGATATTCATCTCCTTTTGAGGGCCCTCTATAAGATTAGATGGACGAGTATACTGAAATGTTATATTTCTCGATAAGAAACTTGATGGATACCCGTTTGACACAGAATACGTTCATCGTTACTATTATAAATGACTTATTGGTTTTATTAAAAACCATTAGTTTAAGGGGCGGAATATCGCGGCAAATTTACGATATTGGAGAGAGCAATACTCCGCTCCGCAAATCTTCTTGCAAAATTTTAAAGAAAGTAGGTTCACCATCATGTCAGATCCATCAACTATTATCCGTAACGCCTCAGAAGAAAGACCTTTTACGATCAAAGACATTATTGCTCCACTACTTGCCGTCATCATCGGTACCTTCATGGTCCTGTTGGACAGCACGGTCGTTAATGTCGCCGTACCTACGCTAGTTCAATATTTTGATAGCCCCTTACACACCATTCAATGGTCGATAGCCGCCTATACGCTTGCTTTGTCAGCGGTTATCCCTCTCGCCGGGTGGATGTCAGACAAATTTCAGCCCAAGCGGGTGTTTCTAATGTCCATTGGATTGTTTACGCTCGGATCGGTGTTATGTGCTTTTGCCCAGACAGCCGAGCAATTAATCGCCTTCCGGGTTATTCAGGGAATGGGTGGCGGCATGGTATCGCCGATTGGTATGGCGATGGTGTATCGCCTAGCACCTCCGGATAAAAGAGGTTCTATTATAGGAATGTTTGGAATTCCTTTACTGCTCGCGCCAGCGCTTGGCCCCGTCATTTCCGGATGGTTGATTGAGTTTGTCAGCTGGCAGTGGATATTTCTGATCAATCTCCCCATTGGAGTAATCGGGTTATTCGTGGGGTTAAAACATCTACCTTCCTTTCCAGAAAAGGAAGCTCCGTCTCTGGACATTGTCGGCATGATTCTTGGACCATTAGCCTTTGCGATGATCACCTTTGGAGTCAGTGAAGGAGGGGTAGACTGGACTTCTGCCAAGACTTTATCCGGTCTTATCATTGGTGCGATAGCGCTTGTTCTTTTCATATGGTCTTGCTTGAGACAAGAACAACCTTTGCTTGAGCTGCGTGCATTCAAATCCGTTGATTTTACACGAGGTATTATCATTTCCTGGATCATGCAAACCGCCATGTACGGCTCGGCACTTCTCTTCCCGCTGCTTCTTCAACAGATTAGAGACTTTACACCGCTGACGACAGGGCTTATCCTGCTTCCTCAGGCGGTCGGTTCCATGATCTTTATGCCTATGGCAGGCAAATTATTTGATAGAGTTGGAGCGCGTCCCCCACTTCTGGCCGGGATGACATTAATGACGGTAGCCTTGTTTACGATGTCCTTTGTTCGAACCGACACTTCGTTAGCACTCATTATGGGCGTATTATTTTTAATGGGTTCCGGTATGGGATTATCGATGATGTCTTTGAACACGCATGTATTAAATGCAACACCAAAGAACCTTGTAAGTAGAGTTACTCCACTCACAAGCGCTTCACAGCAGGTAATCGCTTCATTTGCCGTAGCCGGCTTCACGGGGTACTTGTCCTCTCAGATGACATCAAACCTGCCGAGTAACCCTGTTGGAACCAACGCTCTGGAATCCCATGCAGCATCCTTTGCGGACACCTTTTTCCTGGCTGCTTGCATTGCATGTATAGGTCTAGTTCTTAGTTTTTTTCTTAGAAAACCAAAACAAACAACTAACAACTAATGCACCATTAAAAGGAGGTACTGAATTGAAACTCTATCTTCATCCTAAAATGCTGCTGTCAGTCACTGTCCTCTCGGTCCTTGCCTCATGTATTGTTAGTTTTTATTGTTCTCCAGACATTCCGATCCATTTTAGCGGAGGACACGCGGACCAGTTTGTGAACAAATATATTGGACTATTTATTATACCGGCAATAATGCTCATTACGCTTTTCATCCACAGGATTTATAACCAGGCTGCCTGGCTGATCTACTTTTTGACTTGCCTGCATCTTTTTATCTTGTACAGCGCTTTGGTTTATTAAAGTTACCTTGAGCAGCTAGCAGATTTCAAACTATTAAACAAAAACAATAATAACCGTTAAACATAGGAGGAACTTTCTTGAGATTCGGAGAAATGGTTATCATTATTTTCATTATCGTATTAGCATTAGCCACCATTTGGGGACAAAAGACAAAAAAAAGCTGGCTGATTTACTCGTTAATCGCTTTATACGCGGTAACGCTTGTACAGATTATTGTAGGAGATTGCCGTTGGCAAATGATTCCTTGTTATGCGGCTTCGGTTATCCTTACGATTTGTATCATTTTTAGAAAAAACAACAGAAAACAACGCCCCAGAAACAGGAGATATTTCATAGCCTCGTTGTGGACCACAATGTTGATCCTCTACACGTCAGTCATGGTCGCACTCCCTGTCCTACTGCCTGTGTTTAGCTTCAATCAACCCCAGGGGCCCTATTCTATAGGAACCACAGTATACCACTTTATTGACAAGGAACGGCCTGATGAATACTCAGCCAATCCAACGGACAACCGGGAGCTGATGGTACAGCTCTGGTATCCTTCCGACCATGGAGCAACGGAAGCAACCGAATCTTACATTCGCGATGTATCAGCTATTACGCAAGGTCTCGAACATGCGTTGTCATTCCCGGCTTGGACGCTAAACCATCTAGGTCTCGTTAAGACTCATGCTTATAACCATATCCATCTGTCTTCAGCCGAGCAGAAATATCCCATCTTGATTTTCTCGCATGGTATGACGGGTTTCCGTAATCAGAATACCTTCCAAGTTGAAGAGCTGGCCAGCTATGGTTATATCGTCGTAGGGATCGACCATCCCTATGATGCAGCTGCAACGGTATATCCAGACGGCCGAGAGATTTTGATACAAATGAATAATCTCTCAGGTTTTGAAAAGCTTGACGCGCACATGCCATTATGGACCGAGGATGTATCCTTTATTTTGGATCGACTCGAACAATTGAATAAACAGGATGAACAGAACCTTTTTACCGGCCGTCTTGATTTAGACCGAATCGGCATGTTCGGACATTCTTACGGCGGGGCCACCGCTGCCCAGATGTTAATGAAGGATGCCCGGATTAAAGCTGCGATCAATATGGATGGAACCTTATATGGAGACCCTATGCCTGTCACTGGACTAACGAAGCCATATTTACAGATGAATGGTGAAAAGAGCATCGATAAGGCCGTATTCGACAATAAACTGGATCAAGCAATAGCCCAGAGTGATAAAACTAAAGAGGAATACGAAGAATTTTGGGAAGAGACCGTGAGACGGCGCACGAATGCGCTGCAGGGAGGCGGATATACGATGACGATACCGCATACTTCCCATATGAGTTATACGGATTTCCATCTATTTTCCCCGTTATTGCCTAACCCGGGAGAAGATCCGAGATTGGTTCATCGCATCATTAATGAGGTAAGCGTTACTTTTTTTGATCAGTATCTAAAAGGTACCCCGAATAGCGATATGGATCGACTCGCGGAGAAATATCCCGATATCGAATGGGTTCATGATTAAGTACTTGTTCAAAGTGTCTGGATTAGTTCCTAAAATCACGATATGATCAATATGTATTGTCGAAAGAATATGATCGCCGAGGAAATCGGTAAGTGCTTTCTGGCATGGGTGTGTATAATATCCATGTATCCATAAATATGACCTGATTCGGTGTTGTTTTGAATCCGGCTTATGTGTATATCGTTAAGGGGGCTGCTCTATGAGCTTGTTAAAGGAAAAAATATTGCAATCGGCCATTCGTTTTTTTGCTGAAAAAGGATACCAGGCTACGTCGATTCAAGATATCGCGGATGATTGCAGCATTGCAAAAGGCTCAATCTATAAATTCTATGGCTCCAAAGAAGAACTGTATATCAGTATTCTGCATAAACGCCAGCAAGATATGATTGATGCTGTCGAAAGAATCCGCAAAAGAGAATTGCCCAAAAGGGAAACATTTCTTGAGGAGATCGCTTACCAGTTCGATTTTTTCATCGAGCATGGTTATTATATTTCGCGTGATCATAACGAGCTTCCACCGACGAACAGTGATAAGATAGGTTCTGTCATCCATCAGCTCCAAATGAATATGTTTCGGTATTACCAAGATATTTTGCTCCGTCATTATGGGAATGCGATATCCGAATGGAAATGGGATGTCACGGCCATATTCAATGGGCTGATCCGTGAGTATACCTTTCATGTATTGTTTGGGTTCAAGCCACTAGTTCAAAAAGAGTTAGCTGCTTTTATTGCCGAACGAATGGATGATCTCGTGCAGGGACTAGCACAACGTTCTCCCCGTCCCTTGCTCACCGATGAACTCATGAAGGAATATTCCATGATTAATTTAGAAGCACTTACTTATACACAAGAGATACGAAGAACCGCATTGATGGATATGATCGAGTCCATAATCCCGGATCTGTCAATTACGAACTCCAGAAAAAAAGATTTGTCTGAGGTAGCGGCAATGCTGCGGGAAGAATTCATCAAAGAACATCCAAGGAGCTTCCTAATCCAAGCGCTGCTGCGGGATCTATCCTCAGAGATTGAGCTTGGCTTTTACACCAGTCAGCTGCAGCAATTAATTCGGGACAACAAAATAGATTAGTGTTTGACCAACTGATACTATCCCCTCAAAGTAGACGCTCGAAAAAAGTCTTATGTTATCATGAGAAGCGAGCAACTTGGAGGGGATATTTTTATGGCTAAGAAGGGCCCCGTTTTTCAAGCCCTGATCCGAATGGAGCACGGGCTCTGAGACGTCTCTTTTTCGTCCATAGCTCGGCGGTGTCGACGTTGGAATGGGGCCGATCTCGAATATGCGCACCGTCGACGTTCGAATGGAGAACCGAACTCGTATATGCGCACCGTCGACGTTCGAATGGAGAACCGAACTCGTATATGCGCACCGTCGACGTTCGAATGAAAAACCGAACTCGAATATACGCACCGTCGACGTTCGAATGAAAAACCGAACTCGAATATACGCACCGTCGACGTTGGAATGGGGGCGCCGATCTCGAATATGCGCACCGTCACGTCTGCATCGTGTGGTAACAGACATTGGACAGATCGAGCGTTGGTCTACCTCATTCACAGGCCTCTGATGTTGTTTACAAAAGATCGGGACTTTGAATCGATCCGATGTACTCGTATCGATATATCTTGCCAGCAGTACCTGTCGGTATTGCTCGGAACTTGCCTTGTTCCACCAGTTTACGGCAATACTTGATGACCGTTTGCTTGTGAATCTCCAGTTCTTTCGCTGCTTGCGGAGGGCAAATGATACGATCATGCCGGATGGCCATTCGCATCAGTTGACGCTCGATTTTTCCGAATCTTCGATAGACGGTTCCGCTCTCATCTTGGATTGCCGCAAGATAAGGGGCTAAAATGCTCCGTACCATGGCCAGCACGAACGATGGATTTTCTTTCATCTCATCCAATGAAATGGAGATTACGTAACATTCTTGCGATTGCAGGAACAACCCTCGATTTAAATCCAATCGATATTTCGAACGATCTTTGCCATGCGAACCATAATCCATGATTTCAAATACGAACCGGAGCCCACCCACGATCCAAATAAAGTCCACAAAATATGACCGTCCTCTCCAGTCCTTCACCTCATATTCCGGATGCAAACCCGTAAAATGTCCCATGAGCGTCCACCATATTTTTTCTGCAAACATGCGATTACCGTACCCATGCCCCCTTCTCAGTGCATCTTTCCGCTCCCCGCGGCGGTTCGACAAGTGTTTCTTTATCCATTTTTCATGTTCGATTTCAAAACTCAATTCCAATGCCCCTCTCTAAAGGCAGAACAAAAACGCCCCGACTTCGCTTCCGCTCTGGAAGAAAGTACGGGGCGTGCTTCGCCGCGCTGATTATAATTATGTATATCTTAACTAAATCGCTCCCAGGTTGCAAGGAAATGAGCCAAACACGCCATCATTGAATTTTGGAAGATTTTTCGTGCAAGTTTCCTTCGGTGATCGCTTCACGATGGTTTTTTGAACGATTTTTCGTGCAAATTTCCTACTAGTATCGCTTCATGCTCGTTTTTAGATGATTTTTCGTACAAAATTCCTTCCAGGATCGCTTCACTCTCGTTGTTGAACGATTTTTCGTGCAATTTCCCTTCTAGAATCGCTTCACTCTCGTTTTTGTACGATTTTTCGTACAAAATTCCTTCTAGGATCGCTCCATAATCGTTTTCGAACGATTTTTCGTACAAGTTTCCTACTAGGAATCGCTCCACGCTCATTTTTGTACGATTTTTCGTTCAAAACTTCTTCCAGGATCCCTTCACGCTCATTTTTGTACGATTTTTCGTACAAAATTCCTTCCAGGATCGCTTCATGCTCATTTTTATACGATTTTTCGTACAAATTTCTGAAATTGTATCCTCGGGTATTCGTTTTTGTACGTTTTTTCGTACAACTCTCTTACAACAAATGACTGTGTACATGCTTTTGTACGATTTTTCATACAAATCAGGTATCCGATATTACGGTCGGGTAGCGCGTCTAGGTAACAATCTTGCTTCGGATCACAATAACCATAGGTACTATACAATTCCATTTCCGCACTACCACCTAACTCAAAAAAACGGCGAACCTCCCCCCAGCTATAACTGCCGGTTCGTGAAAGTCCACCGCACGCTTTATATTTTCGCCACCTTGCTGCCTTTCACCTTAACGTTCACGAGCAGAATACTGGCTACAATCATGACCAGACCTGCAATCAGATTGATTGTCACCGACTCCCCAAGGAACAGCACGCTGCACAGCAGGGCAATCAGCGGAATCAGAAACGTGAATGATCCCACCTTGCTCGCTTCACCAGAACTAACCAGTTTGAAGAACGCAAGCCATCCCAGTGCAATGACAAACACTGAAATAAACAGCATATCCAATATAAATGGAAGCACCCACTGCACGTCAACCCAGCTCTCTGTAGCGGTACCCGTCAATGTCAGTACAACCCCACCAATCAAAATTGGGATGGCAGTCATCCAGATCCCGTCGACCTTCGCAGAAGTCCTCTTCATGTATACCGTTCCGATCGCCCAGCTTATCGCACTGAACAACCCGAGCACAACCCCTTCGGGTGATACCATGCCTGTCATGCCGCCAATACTGATGGTAGCGACGCCTGCAAAACCGAGGACTAATCCAGCAATTTTCAATCCATACATCGACTCGCCCAACCACAACCAGGCCCCGATTCCGAGCAGCACGGGCTGTAGGAACACGATGGAGGAAAATAACCCTGCCGGTACTTCCGTCAATCCCATGGTCTGAAAGCCATAGAAGAAAATAATGTTGAGCACTGCAGAGATGACATAGATATGCCAGGTTTCCCGGAGCCGTAGCGTTTTGTACCGTGGAAAAGCATATAGTCCAAGCACCAAACCTCCAATTAATAGACGCATGCCTGCAAATAAAAGCGGTGGTGTGTAATTTAATGCGTATTTGGTCAGGGGCCAGTTCACTCCCCACATGAGTACCAGAAAAGCTAGGACCCAGCCTGCTTTTGAACGTGATAAAGCCATTATGTTTGTCTCCTATCCGGCACATGTCGAACTCGAACCCTTTCACTCGTGCTCTGTGCCTGCGTATGCATTTGGACTTCGATCCGAATCGGGCTAGAGCAGCCCGTTGATCGTTCCGTGTCTCCATGATACAATAATCATCGAAATAATAGAAATGCATGTTATTCATAAGGAGCATACCATATTTGTTATGAACAATTCACAACTGCAGTTATTCGTAAAAATTGCCGAGACAGGAAGTTTTACGCGCGCAGGTCAGGAACTGAATATGACGCAGCCCGCAGTCAGCCGGGCCATCTCTTCCCTGGAGAATGAACTGGATGTCACCCTAATCATTCGGGATCGGCGGAACGGCATTGCGCTCACGGATGTGGGACAGCGAATTCTGGTCATTTTCCGCCGGATTTTGCAGCAGTATGATAAAATCCAACAGGTCGTTGCCGCCGAAAAAGGATTGGAGATTGGTACGATTCGTGTCGGCTCTTTCCCCATGTCCTCCGCCCATCTGCTGCCGAAGATTATCCGTTCCATCCGGGACCGCTACCCTCAGATTCAGTTTGAACTGCACGAGGGAAATATCCATGAGATTCAGGAGTGGCTCAATTCAAGGACCATCGATGTGGCTCTCATCATCGTCACGGACAAAGAACCAATAGATATAGCCTATGAGACGCTTCCGCTGTATAACGAAGAGATGCTAGCGGTGTTCCGTGACGATGAACCGTTTGCGGATCAGGAGGTATTGCCTGTACGGATGCTGGACCAGCATCCGATGATCATATGCAACGGTGGGTATGAAGTACCGATTGTCGACCTGTTCAAACGTGCAGGAGCCGAGCTGCAATTCGGGTTTGTTGTGCATAATGTCAACACTTGCCTCAGCATGATCGAGCAGGGGCTTGGTACAGCCTTATTACCCGCGATCTCCTTGTCCTGGCTGCCTCCCGGTGTAAAAGCAGTCCCTACCAACCCGAAGGCCTATCGCAACATCGAGATTGCCGTCCCTTCCCTGATGGAAGCTTCCCCCGCAGCCCGTTTGTTTATCGAAACGGCGCAGCAATTGTTTGGACACCTTAGCTGATTAGAAGATTTAGATTGGCAGTCTTCAGCCCTGCAGCTCTCTGAGCGCCTTAATATCGCGGTCAAAAAACATTCTGCAGTTATCGTAAGTACGGCTAAAGCTGTATCCGGCAACCTCCAGCTTATAAAGTAACCAAAGCATGGACGAGTCATAATGGCTTTTACTAAAGCAAAAAACCCTTGATAATATATCATCAAGGGTTTTCTTTATATGGAGCCTAGGGGGATCGAACCCCTGACCTCATCGCTGCCAGCGATGGATATAGGGTAGGAGCTAATGGGCATTTCCGAATTTGCTTATGCCACAATTGGTGGCTTAATGACTATTGGAGACGAATTTGTTCCCCAATCCGTCCCCAACGTCCGTCAGACGCCTCCCTAGTTTTGTAATAAACATCCAACATTTTTGAACAACTTAATCGTTTGCTGTTACTTTCCAATTTTATCTCTTGGATTCTGTATTTGTTACGTTATTAAAGTCTACGTAGTTGTTACTTCCGGCACTTCATCCCACAATCGTATTAAGAAATCTGTTTCTTTTAGTTTATTTCATTGTTCTTTAGCTTCTCTCATCTCACTCCAATCGTACTGCTGTACTAAAATTTCGTTCCTATGGTCTGGTACAATTTCAGCCACTCCATAAGAAGCCTTTACTATGTCTAGAAGTCCGATCGGCAACTCATCGAGTTCTTTTGTGTTTAGATACTCATATGCCGAGAAAGACTTTGATGACCCCTTTTCATAATCATGTGGCATCTCAGCCTCAAATGTATGACGGAGAACAAACTTTTTATTTCCTCGGGCAAATGCTAGTTTTTCTAATTTGTGATTCAAAGTCAAGGTCGACTTTAATGAAACACTACTTCTTCTGCTACCTTTTCTATCTAGTTCAGTTATGTCGTAATCATGAATAATCGTATAGGTAATACCAAAATTATTCAAGATGTTCAACAAAACATACATTGTTCCTTTTCCGTTACAGTTAACTACACTAGTTTTATAATAATCTTCTGAGTTTAGCTGACCGTTTTCAACTAACTTTTCCCCTATGACTTTTAGAGCGATTACTTCCGTATCCCCCTCAACTAATATTACTCTATCAGCAAAAAAGACTTCGTTTACATAAGGATTAAACCTTAGAAGAGCTTGAAGCCTCTCTTTTTCGTGTCCTGGTAAGCCATAAACGTCTGAATTAACTTGATTTTAGACCAACTTCATTCTCCTGATTTATATAAACTTTTGATAATGTTCTATTTGGCTTTGATAAATCCACAAAATTAGGAGAATGTGAGGTAGCAATTACTTGAAAAAAACCATCATCTGCTAAGCTATACAGAGTATCTTTAAATACTCTTGCCAAATGTGGATGTAAGTATAATTCTGGTTCTTCAAGTGCAATAATTAAATGTCTACTGTTTTCAATATTGTCTGATTCAAACCGTCGTTTGTATTTCCTAAACCCTTTGAAAACGGACAAAATAAACGTCCTTTGTACGCCATTCCCTTGATGGTTTAACTCTGTATCTAAACCATTATAATTAAAATTTGTTGAGAGGGAAGTGCTTACTATTTCATCTAAAGGACTAACATTCACTTTAAACTTAACATCTGTTGAAGTAACTTCATTTAGAAATTCCCTCACTTCAGTTTCAAAGTACCTTATCTTTTCATCATTATGTTCATTGATTTTTTGCTGGAGCAACTGAGTTTTCTCATATGCTTCAATGTACTCTGGCAACCCTGCTACAACATTTTTATATAGACTATACAGCGTTTTCATGTGAGCAGACTTATTGGTTAGCTCATCATTGGCATCCTTAACTGCAGGTATGTATATAACTTCTGGAAAAACATTTAGGAAGTGAGTTCCGTTTCTACCACCTCCAAGTCTTCCTTCCCAGCCTTCTTGTCCTAAGTCATGGGTTAGAGGTCCAGAAATTTTGGCAGCACGTTCAACATTTGAACCTTCCTTATATATAGCTCTTACAATGAAATTACCTGATTCTCTATGTATAGAGTTTCGAATTCCGTGCATCTCGATCTCGTCTTCTGTCAAATTTGAGAAGGTAGCATGAAAACTAATAGGCTGAGACATATCATGTTTATGATAAAAATTTTTACTTAGCTGAAGTTCTTTACTTCCAAATTGATTCAGCGCTTGCAGAATGGTACTTTTACTGCAATTGTTTGGCCCAATAATGACAGAGATATTCTCTATGTCAATTGAAAGTTCTTTTATACCTTTATAATTCCGAATAGTAAATTTCCTTAATTTCATTTTCATTCCCTCCTTGTTACGTGATTCTTTACTCTTCCTAAAATACCTCCCAAGTATATCAAGCAAATTTCGACATTAAACGGGGCTGCAAATTTAGATCGATTTCACTTCTTTTTCATCCTCGAATTTACGCTTGAAACTACATATTTCCTTATCCATTAGCATCTTGATAAACACCCCGCCTTGTACCGATCTGTTCTGGAAACCAACCATCTTAGCATCGGTCGTCGAATACCAGTCAGTCATTGGAACACGGCTCTGCGACTGGTCGTAAGCAAGCCATAAGAGATCAATAATGGCATTGAAATCCTCCTTGCTCTCACACAATGCGGCGCTCCACACAAGCCAATCGGATTTGGTATACGTGTCGCGGTTATCGAGCATCAGGCCGTAGGGTCCCGAATGCTTTTCGATATAGGCCTGCGTCTCTGCCTTAAACGTATCATCAGGGAATAAGTTCAGACCGAAGATTCGAGCCCAAATGGCATTATACTTCATACTAAAAGTGCCGGGACGGTCGAATGCCAGGCGGAACGTACCGTCATCATTTGCAGCCATGGACATCCATTGTTCCGCCATTGATTGGGCGATCTCCATGAGTTCCTCCGCCTTCTCCCCGTTTCCTGCCATGTGGTTCAAGATGGAGAAGCTGGCTATCCCCATGATCGCTTTGAGCGACAAGTTACAGTTATGAGCCAAATGACCTGCAAAATCGTCTGTACACAGCTGATTATCCGGATCGATGCCGTTTTTGATCAAGTAATTGCACCATGTTTCAAGATATCCCCAGTTCTCTTGGGCAAACGATACATCCTGCTCCGCAATCGCGACGGCAGTGACGCAAATCAGCATGTTTCCGCATTCTTCAACCGGCATTTGCCAGTTGGGCGTAGTTCCATTGCTATATACCTGTCCGTTCAGAAGAGGGTAGGTACCCACATCGTGGGGAGCAAAGTCATAGTACCAAATATCGGTTGAAGCGTACTTGAAAATCGGTCGTAGCATCCCCTTCACCAACTCGGGATTATAAAGCAGGAATTGAGGGATGGACGGGTAAGTTACATCGAGCGTGGCGGCGCAACCATTACTGAAATTTTCCTTGGAGACGAACAACACTTCTCCTTCAGGACCCGCAACAATTTTATGTGCGGCAATAGCTTGCCGGTAGGCCAAGGATACCAGGTCTGCATACTTTTCACTTCCGGATTCCGCGGCGTCTTGATACAATTTCTTTGCAAACTGCTCACATTTCTCATGCAACGTATCGTATTCGCACAGAGCCTGCTTAATCGCCTCTTCGATCGTTTCTCCGTCTTTCTTCCAATAGGCATCAAGCGGTTGGTGAAAATACTCGATCGATTTTATATCGTCATATGCGACTGCAAATAGTCCTTCTACGTCCTGATCCGTATCCAGGTCAATAGACAGCCGCATAGTATGGTTTATTGTCCCGTAGACGTTTACATCCTCGGCAGCGGTTACTGCAGCTCGACTATGGTTTGATGCCAGATATACGTAACCCCAGTTAATTCTGAGGTCGTCCCCGCTTCTAGTTAACATATGCTGAATTCTGCTGCCCACCTTACCGCAAGTAAAACCGGGTTCACTGATATCCGAGTACACAGTAGGAAACTCGTATTTCATGTTTTGGCATAGTTCCCCATCTACCGTAATGGTAACCGTCACGTCATGTTTCATCTTGTCATTCGATTCGGTTTGCACGTGAATATAGGATACCGGTCTGGACGTCAGCTTCAAATCATTTAGCAATAGCGGAGTCGTGAACGTAACGGTTAAACAAATTTCATTGCAGACAAACTGGTATTGGCTTGAGAGCGCATGAATATCTAGCTTTGTCTGTTCCATGATCAGGCTGTCCGGGTTAACCCCCATGAATGTATACTCTTTCCCATCAACCAGCGCGGTGCCTGTCATCCGGTGAGGTTTACCCGTCCAATGCTTGGTGTCCGATTCATTGAGCTTATCCGCCATCGACCAGACAGAAAAGTACGGATCTACGGTTATCAGCGGAACAGCTGGAGCACGTAAAATCATATTATTCCCTCCCTTTAAATGTTGTTTCATACAAGATATAATTTATCATGCACCTAGGCGCTTTATAATAGGATAAATCATCATGAATGTGAGGATTATCATCATGCACGAAACCATATTCAATTTCTGGCATTTGAATGACCCTAAGCTTCCACTCAATGTTCTCATGTCGGGTATCTCTTATTGCGACAAAAATTACCGGATTGAACGACACGGCGAGAACCTGTTTTCGTTCGAATATATCATCGACGGCAGCGGCGTCCTAGAGATCAATTCACAAACGTTGTATCCTCAGAAAAACGACGTTTACATACTGACCAAACACAGCGATCACACCTATTATTCCAGCGAAGAGCACCCATGGAATAAAATTTGGATCATCTTTAATGGTGACTTCGCCGAATCTTTGTTCAAACAATATATCCCCGAAAATACGTATCTTATCAAGGACTGCAACATTCTTTCCTATATGAAAGAATTGATCAACCTTTCGTCTGCCAGGCAGATTGACTATTCCGGTTTTATTGACGAAGTGACTGTTATTCTACTGAAAATCGTATTGCGCTTAAAGAACCAATTGGAACATAAGGAGGCACCCACCGTAGCTGAGCAGATCAAGTTTTGTCTGGACGGTAACATCGAGAATAGAATAGATTTAGACGACCTTTGCGTACAACTCGGCTATTCGAAAAATCACTTGATCAAGCTGTTTCGGGAAAAGTACGGAATTACGCCATACGCCTATTTTCGAAAACACAAAATTGAAGCGGCCGAGCGATATTTGCTGAACACACATCTTAGCATCAATGAAATCTCCTCCAAACTGAACTTCGCAGACCAGCACTATTTCTCTTCAGTCTTCAAAGCCATCGTCGGCGTTTCCCCTTCAGAGTACCGACAGAATAAGAAATAAGGAAAAACGGTAACCATCAGACGTGTCCTCCGATCATTCATAGGTAGTTGAACAAATGCAGCCGATCACTTTGACCGGCTGCATTCTTGTCTTTATAGGGCTTATCCTAGATGGGATTTTTTAGATCTTAATGTTCATACAAAAAGCCATTAGCTTCACATACAGCGAGTTTACCATGTAGCCGGTCGGGTCCACCAAATATCTTGTCCCTGTGTCCAACCGTTGGATGCGCCCCATTTCTTCATTAGTCAGTTCAAAGTCGAAAATGCTCACCTCCATTTGGACACAGCAACTCATCCCTCTGATCATATTCGTAATTTCTTATTTAACCCTTAATTCCTGATAACGTTACACCCTTGACGATATACTTTTGGAAAATGATAAAGATGATAATGATCGGGATCGAAGCATACGCATTCACCGCCATTGGCAAGGTTTCATCCTGGTTATACGAGCTCATGAAAAACGGGATACCGATGGGAAGCGTAAACAAGACTTCCGATTGAATCGCCAGAAATGGCCACAAGAAATCGTTCCAGGTGCCTAGGAAAGAAAAGATCATCAAGGTAGCCAGCACCGGTTTGGATAATGGAATAAAAATGTTCCACCACACCCGAAATAAACTGCAACCGTCTATTTTCGCAGCTTCCACCAGCTCATTCGGCATCCCGTCGAAAAATTGCTTCATGATTAGTACACCAAGCGGTCCTGCGAGCCCCGGCAAAATGAGGGCTGCATAGGAATCCAGAATCCCCAAGCTGTTAGCTACCATATACAAGGAAACAATCGTCGCTTCGCCGGGAATCATCATTCCACTGAGAATGAGCCAGAAAGCTAACTTCCTATAACTGAAATCGATCCGCGATAAAGCAAATGCGGCGAGTGAAGCCATGGTCAAGCTGAGTACAGGCACAATAACAGCGATGGTTAAGCTGTTCATGGTCCATTTGATCACCGGCGCATTCTCAAAAATATAAGCGTAGTTTTCGAACGAAAACGGCGGCAGGAAACGGTCCATCAGATCGCCCATCGCACTACCCTGCGGTTTTAGAGATGTGAATATCATGTAGATCACCGGAACGACAAAGATCGTTGCCAAACCGTAAGCTATGATGTGCAGCAGTATTTTTGGACCCGTCCACCGTTTAGAGCCAGCGAAATCACCCATTTCCTCATCACCTCATTCACTTTTTTTACCGAAAATTTTAAACTGCAAGAATGAAAGTACCGTCAGAAAGACAAAGAAAATAAATGACATCGAGGTTGATAATCCAAGATCGTTGGCGGTAAAGCCGGTTTCATAAATGTATTGAATCATCGTCCGGGTTTCATTCCCTGGCCCGCCGCGGGTAACGAGCCATACCTGGCCGAATACTTTAAAGGACGCTATCACTTGAAGCACAGTAATCAGTACGAGAAGGCCTCGCATCGCAGGCAATGTGATAAATTTGAGTCTTTGCCAAGCATTGGCTCCATCCAGTGTCGCTGCCTCGTAATGTTCAGCAGGAATATCCTGCAGCCCCGCGAGTAGCACGATCATGTTAAAGCCCTGTGTCCACCAAAGCGTAATCATCACGATGGAAATCCAGGCAAGCTGCGGTTCATTCAACCAGAAAATTTCGGATTCCGGACTGAGAATCCCGAGATTATGCAGCACCGTGTTCACTAAGCCTGAGTAAGGCGCAAGAAGAAATATCCAGACAAAGCTAACCACCGCTACGGACAATACATTTGGCATGAAAAACACGGTTCTCAGAAAGGTCTTTCCTTTTACCTTTGAATCAAGAATTAAGGCAAGCAGGAAAGGCGTTACGATCATAAATGGTGTGGAGATTAAGGCGAAGTAGGTCGTATTCCAAAGAGAAGCCCAGAAATCCGAATCTTTCAGTGCATAGAGGTAATTTTGAAGGCCGACAAAGCCTTCTTTGCCAATCAGCGTCCAATCATGAAAGCTGACGAACAGTCCGTAGAAAATCGGCACAAACGAAAAGAGAATAAAGAAAAAGAAATACGGGGCAAGAAAACCGGTTGCCAGCAATTCGTTCTGCAGCTTTCTTTTCCGCTTGCCTATGGACATATCAACCAGACTAGGATCTTTTACCGTTACTGGATTCATGATTCACCTCCCAAAGTGCCTCGGAGTTACATCCTCGGTAACTCCGATGCAAATGCAACAGCCTATCGTTTCAGAAGCTTTTCCATGCTTTGTACCGCTGCGTCCAATCCTTTATCGACAGGTGCTTTACCAGACCAGATCGTATCTAATGCCTGCACAAGCTGGTCTTTTGCCGGCCACATTTTTGGCGATCTTGGCAAATACACACCATCGTTGCCAGCCTGCAAATAATCCTGGCGATAAGGCATATTTTTGAACGCTTCTGACTCGACAGCCGTTGTGGAAGGTGGAATATGTCCGGCCTTGGACCATTCAGCCGCATTGTCTGTCACCCATTTTGCAAACGTGATCGACGCTTTTACCTTGTTTTCGTCCTGCCCTTTTTTCTGGACCGGCAAAATGAAGTTGTGTGAATCAATCCAGGTTGCAGGCTTATCATAAATTTGCGGGAAAGGAATGGCTCCGAATTCCAGTCCTTTTGTTCCTTCCAGTGTGCTCGTAAACCAGACCCCTGTTGGCATCACAGCACCCTTCCCCGCTTGGAATGTCTCGCCGATTTTAGGAAGGTTTCTTGGTATCAAGCCGCTCTCAAACCAGCCGCTAATATATTCTGCAGCCTGTTTGCCCTGCGGATTATTTAACGTCACCTTTTGGCCGGATTCATCAAACAGGCCCTCTCCTCCAAGCTGGTTGTAAAGCGCCCACCAGATCCGGTATGGATCCTCGCCTGTGGAGCCGAGCAGCATATTCACATTACCTTTGGGAACACCGTCTTTGATTTTTTGCAGAAAGCTGTTGAAGCCTTCCGGACCAGGTTCAATGATTGGCTTTTCATTTTCGTCCAGCAAATTCAACTCACGCAATATTTTTTTGTTGTAATACAGGATGAGCGGATGAGCATCCAGCGGCAAGGCATATTGCTGATCGTTAAATAACGTTGCGTTTACCATGTTTTCATTGAATCCGCTTAGATCAATACCCATCGAATCGATATATGGATCCAATGGCTCGATGATTTTCAGTTCTACCAGCTCGCTTAATTTGGACGTGTGGGATACCGCAAGATCAGGCGCATTGCCGCCTGCGACAGCGGTTTGCAGCTTGGTATAAAACTGGCCCCAATCCTGCGTCAATGCCTTCACTTCGATTTTACCTTTATGTTCATCGTTAAATTTTTTCACCAGTTCGTTCATAATGGCGCCGTCACCTCCGCCGAACATGTTCCAGTAGGTGATGGTGACTTTCTCACCGGGAGCGGTTCCCCGCCCTTTTGAAGCGTTTTCATTTCCGTTATCGGTTTTACCTTCATTGCCTAATGAGCATGCACTTAACACGAATGACATAACAAGCAGCATCCCTAATGCGACTTTATAGAGCTTGGAAGTTTTCATAAAAATCCCCCTTATAAAGTGATAAAACTAAACAAAACTCCGCTTAAATTCTTCGTTGGTTAAGTGTTCTCGTTACCGCTCTCCTCTCCCTCTTAATAATTGGATATAGCAAGAACCGGTAAAGATAAACCAAACATTAAACAATCTAAATCCATTCGTCAATACTTTTTTATCGTTTTTTTAATTAAAACAAAATACTTGCAATGAATAAATTTATAACCATCAAGCCTAAATCTAATTCATAAAAAAGAGGCTTCCCTGTACAGGAAAAGCCCCTGATCCGACCCGTTTCGACTGTTTTACAAACATCAGCACCATTTTTCAAATCCGACTTTATATCTCGATTCTACAATCCTTGCGATGCTATGATTCAGTAGATGATTCTCATTATGATATCTTGATCATAATCACCAAACTGCTTGCCGAAAATATTGATGCCTCCAATATGCTCTGCATCCGGCTTGATCCCGATTCGTAAACTAATCAACTTATTCTCGAGCAGACGGAGATCATCTAGATTCACCTCAGAAACAGCAACGTCGTCGAGGAAGCTCCCTGAGTTATCAACTTTCCAGGTTTTCAGCAGCCCGTATTGCGTATGACTATCGGGTAGCCACGGCGGGTTCAGCTTTCCCCTGCGGTCCCCAAAGTCACCAGGAGAAGTCCATGTTCCGATTTCTACATCATTGATCCAAATCGTAATATCAGACGGCCAGTTATGATCGTAAAGAAATGCTTCTGAACATAGCTCCATCGAAAACTGAATGGATTTAATGTCTACGTCTCTCTCTGAAAACAGAGGAAATTTATATTCTACATATCCGCGGGAAAACCAGATCAGCTGTGCAGAAATTCGGCTCGGATGAAAAAAGTAGGCCGGCTCGTCCGGCGGTTGAACCATTCCGGATTCAGTAATCAAGCCGCATGTCGGATGGATTTCGCAATCCGTATAACAGCCAACAGGCATCTCAATCTGGTGCAGATTGGTCGGACTGTAGATTCCGTTGGTTAATTTCAAACTCATACGTAAATCATCAAACGTTCGTGTGCAAACCTTCATTGTGCCTCTGGATGCGGGCAGTACCTCCGTCGCGATAATGCCCGCATTTTCCAGCACCCGAACATTGAAGGCGACCGTCGATACAGGCAGATTTAATTTTTCAGCAATATCGACAATATTTTCTCGGCTGTGATTCAAAAGCTTTAAAATGTTTATCCGGACTTCCGAAGCCAATGCATGTGCCACTTTTCTCAGTCGTTCCGATTCATCGATTGACAACTCCAACATTTTCCCCTTTTCCCCCTATTGCGAGTTTTATCTGCATAGCTGGTTATCATTATACGTTACAACAACCATATCTCCGCAACTCCCTAAGAGCACCAGATGTGATAACACATAGGGCCCTTAACTGCAGCTGTTATATTGGGCATCGGCGTTGAATTGGCGCTTAAGCCTGTGCTGCCTGCAGAGTTCACGAATCTTCTCTACCATGTGATTTGTATTTGCTCCCGTAGGCGTCTTTCCAGCGATAGTAGGTGGCACGAGGAAGCCCGATCCATGCACTTGCTTGGGTTACACTGACTTCCCCTCGAATGGACTCCATCCACTCCACTACAATCGTTGGAATTGACTTCGCTCACAGGAATACCCGTTAATTTCATTTCAATGGCTTTTCTCTTCACTTCTACAGGGTAGCTTACTCTTGTTGCCAACGCAAAAACACCTCCAAGCTTGTCTCCATATCTTACGATATGGTTGCATTCTCTTGAAGGTGTTTAAATTACCGAACGATGGCTCAAGGATGAAATCTCTCTTGCCTTCCTGTGCCGCTTAAACCAGTCTACCTACTATAATGACCGGTTAATATTGCAGCAGCCATCATTACACCGCGTGCTAGGAGAGGCTCGAAGCGTTCGCATTGGACAAGCCTGTATTGAACTCCGCTCCGGCTTCGACGCCCTACTGCTTCGATCACTTGTTGCCTTGGTAGTCTACACTGCCCCTAACTTGCCAGCCATGTGTTATAAACACTGACTTCATAATAGATTCTTCCTCATCTTCTATTGAGCAGTAGCGAACTCACGAGTGATGTTCCTATACTTTGTAGGTGAAATTCCTTTTTAGCTTTAAATTGCTTAATAAAGTAAGTGTCATACTCAAATTCGGTATCACGTGCAATTTCATCAAGGTTCATACTGCGGCCAGTTTTGTTCCGATATAGACAAACTCTCAATGAGTCATTGCTTCGTCTTATACATACTGCTTCCACGCAGTTTCAAGCATTTCGGTTGATTTAACCAAATTCATGGTGTAGCTGTCTCGCTCTCTCTCATGACGGAGGGAAGAAGAACGGAACTCCTCGACCATCTTCCCCTCTTTCATAACCAGAATATCCGTACACAATCCGGGTACAAGCGAGAGATCATGCGTAATGAACAGAAGAGACAACCCCTCTTCCTTCTGAAAGGACATAAGCAGTTCGATGATCTGCTGTTGTAATATCATATCAAGGTTGGAGACGATTTCATCGCAAATCAATAGTTTGGGATGAATGATCAATGCTTTTGCCAGGCAAGCCCTTTGATATTGTCCTCCGCTTAGCCTGCCTGGCCGATTTCTGAGCAGGCCCTCATGAAGGCCGACCTTGCATGAATATTCCATAACCCTCTCTTTACGCTCCTTCTTTTTCAAATCTGTAAAGTTAATTAATGGCTCTTCCAGGCACTGAAACAAGCTCATCGAAGGATTCAACGTTGAGGCTGAATTCTGAAAAACAATCTGAATATCGCGATACCATTCTTTATACGATTTAATTCCTTTGCTAGGTAACCCTCGCCCATTGAATAGAATTTGACCTGATGTCGGCTGCTTCAATGCCATAATCAGTTGGGTCAGCGTAGATTTTCCACTGCCGCTCTCACCTACAATGGCCAGAGAGCCTCCATCTTTTATAGTAAATTGGATGTCTTTCAGAATCTCCCTTCCATTGATTTCTTTATGCAACTGATGCACTTGAAGCATGAGCTCATACGCCTCCTTTGCTAAGAAACCTCTGCGATCGATGCATGCATAACCGTTGGGTATATTCATGCTCAGGTTGCCCCAGGACTTTATCCGGGCTTCCCTGCTCGATGATTTCGCCGGCACGCATGACACCAATCCGATCCGCAAGATAAGCGGCAAGGAGTAAGTCATGCGTAATAAACAACATACTCATGTCCAGTTCTTGTACTAGAGAACTCATAAGAGATATGATTTCTGCTTGTGTTGTGACATCGAGTGCACTCGTGGGCTCATCGGCTATGATGACTTCAGGTTTTAACAGCAGCGCCATCGCGATCATGACACGTTGATTCATTCCGCCGCTCAGCTCATGAGCATAACGTTTCATCACATGTGCCGGTTCTTTCAAGAGCACTTGAGATAGCATCTGCTCCGCTTGCTTCTCAGCCTCATATCTCGAAACGGGCAAGTGGCTCCGCATCAAATCACTCAATTGCTTTCCGATAGGAATAGAAGGGTGCAAGGCTTGTTCAGGATGCTGAAAAATGGCACCTATATGTCTCCCCCTGATTTTCCGCCAGTTCCGCTTGGATAAACGATTCAGTTTTTGGCCGCGTAACAGGACATCACCAGACATTTGCAGATTAGCAGGAAGCAACCCTAACATGGCTTTGCTTGTTAACGTTTTACCGCTCCCGCTCTCTCCGATTAAACAGTACGTCTTCCCCGATTCCAAAGAAAAGCTGCTGTTATTCACCAGAGTTAGACCCTCCGCATTTCGAATGTTCAGATGATTTACTTCGACTATGACCTCCATTTACTTCTCCCTCCTTAGCCGTTCGCCTACAATCTGGAAGGAACAGGCTGTCAGAAAAATCATGAACCCCGGAAAGAAACCCATCCACGATGCAACCTGCAAGTAATTTATCCCATCCAGCAACATAACCCCCCATTCAGGTGACGGAGGCTGCGCGCCAATCCCTAGAAAGGATAGACCCGATAATGTCAATATCACCTTGCTTACATCAAGGATCAGCATGGTTCCAATCTGAGGCGCGATATTCGGTATCATATGCCTTATCATCGTTCTCATTCCAAAGGATCCGCTTACCCTGCTAGCAATGATATACGGTTCCTTCTTAACGTCATGGATCAAACCCCGTATTAATCTCACGTACTTGGCCCACCAGGACAGTATCACAGCAAAATAGACATGTTCCATGCCGAAACCAAGAAAACCGACAATCACGATCGTGAGCAGGATATTCGGCAATGCCGTAAATGTATCCGTCACGCTCATCATGAACATATCAAGTTTTTTTCCAAAAAAAGCGCTCGCCGTACCAACAAAAAGCCCGATCAGCATGACAACGCCGAGAACGATGAAAACAGGGAACACCGATTCACTGATGCCGTGGATCACGCGACTGAACAAGTCCCTTCCTAAATAATCCGTTCCAAAGGGATGAGCAAGGCTTGGAGGAAGAAGCTTTTGCTCATGATTCGTATGGAGCGGGTCATAGGGTGAAACCCATGGGGCGGTGAGTCCTGTAATCATAAGAATCGCGATAAACAGCAACGCTGCTGCCGGAAGTTTATTGACCCGGATGAGACGAATCATAGTTCCCACCTCTGCTTGTCCAGATGAATGCGTGGATCGGCTAAGAAGTACAGCATATCGGTCACAAAATGAAACACAAAGATAAACGCAGCCACTAGAAGCGCGCTCCCTTGAATGACTGGAAAATCACGGCGATATATAGCCTCAAGCATATATTTACTGAACCCAGGGAAACTAAAGATCGTTTCCGTTATGATCGAAGCCCCGAAAAAACTTGGCAGACTCGTCGTGATTAACGTCAGGACCGGTACGAGCATTGAGCGAAATAAATAGGATGGATATAAGATCGAGTTACGCAAACCTCTGGCCCTTGCAGCCTCGATATACGAGAATTTGCTGTACTGAACGGTATAGGAACGTACCATTCGAATGAAATAAACGCTTTGTACCAGCGAAATGGCCGTCACCGGAAGTACATAATGCAGCAAGGTAGAACTGCCAATAACCGGAAGGACGGGCCATATGACGCCAAACGCATACATTAGAAGAATAGCGAGCCAATATAAAGGAACGGACAATCCCAAGATGGTTAACGAGTATACGACTCGATCAGGAATCGAACCCTCATTTAGCCCCAGCCATATCCCGACCGGTATGGAAATGATGATCGTTAGTACAAAAGAGCCTGCAATGAGTCTATACGTCGGCTCTAAACGACTTATAATTTCATGTAACACCGGTTCCCCCGACATGAAGGAATGTCCCAGTTCTCCTTGAACAATCTGAAACACCCAGGCCATGTATTGCTGAAGGAACGATTGGTCGAGTCCCCATTGTTCCTGTAGATCAGCCACCAGCGACTGCTCCGGTACCGCTCCGATCTCTAACAGCATCATGGACGCCGGATCGCCCGGCGCCAGACGCATCAATGCGAACACGAACAACGAAAACAGGACAAAGGTAATCATCAGCATCAGCAGGCGATGGATCATGGAACGCAGCATTACTGGTCTTCTTTCTTCAAGCGATGCCATTTCAACGGATCGTCCTCGATTGCATTGAATGCAAAGCCAATCACATCGCTCGTATGAACAAAGGTTTGCTTGGTATAGTATATGGGTACCGACATAGCTTCCTCATGCATTCGAAGAAACACTTGGTCGAACAGGGCTTGCTGTTTCTCGACGGAAACCGTAGCCGCAATTTGATCCAGCAAATCCGACAAAGGACGATCTTGAAAGGCAACCCCCGGCGTAGATGGCGAGCTGTGGAATAACGAGGATAAGAATCGATACGGCAGTTGAGCATCCGTATAGGTCCGGTACATCAGCAGGTCATAATCCTTGCTGCCCCACAGCGTATCGTAGTATGCCGCCCTTTCCTGATTCACAATGTGGATTTGGATTCCGATCTGCTTCATGTTGTCTTGGAAAATCTCCGCCATCTCTTTCCATTCTGGATATTCTTCCGTTTGAATGACCAACCGCAACTGCAGGACTTGCCCGCCTTTCTCGTAAAGACGCTTCTTTTCGTTCCATTCGTAGCCCGAGGCTTCGATCAGTTGTTTGGCCTTCTCGGGATTGTAAGGATAGGAAGGCTGATTATCATCGGTTACAAACGCAACTTTCTCTTGAAACAATCCTCTGACGGCATCGCCGGTGCCATCGGCATATTTGCTCGTATCGTTTCCGTAATTGACGGCCTGGCGAATGTTCTTGTCCGATAGAAACGCCTGGTTTTGGTTGATGACCAAAAAGTAGGACATCGTACTCGCCCCGGTCTCCACCATGTACTTATCGTTATTTAGGAAAACACTTAGACTTTCTGCTGGAACATTACCAAGTTCCCCGCCTGCAAGATCGACCTCTCCGGATTGCAGCGCCATCACCCTTGCCTGAGGATCTGTAATCACTCTAAAAACGAGTGAATACGCTGACGGTTCCTCTAACCAATAATGTTCATTTGCTATCAGTATGGTCTCCACCCCTTGTCGGTAACTGCCTATTTTCCAAGGGCCCGTGCCGATCGCTTGCTGAAAGGTTCCGTTCGCGTCTCCCGCTGGAGTTACCGAGTTTGGACTCATAATCCGAAACGGCCTTGCCTGGCTGAGCTCATACAGCACTTGAGTTGCGGTATGTTTAAAAGAAAGCACGACAGTGTCATCATCCGGTGTTTCTATGTTTGCAATCAAACGGGATATTTCCAGCGTGGCATTCTCTTCCCTGCTGACCGCCCTCTCCAAGGAAAACTTAACCGCCGTTGAATTCAATGGGCTGCCGTCTGAGAATTGCACCTGATTCCTTAAATGAAAAGTGTACATCTTACCGTCTTCGGAGACCTGCCAGAATTCAGCCAGGCTGGGAACAAGCTCCCCTTCTCCTTCATATTCCACAAGCGCGTCATATACAGCGGCATGCGTATGTCTTGATCCATTGTAGGTCGAAGCATCGAGCTTATCTCCCTCAGCGTCCTGCGTTACGGCAACAACGATTTGCTTGTCTTCTGCTTCGCCAGGGACCGGGTCTGTTTCTTTCGAACACCCCATAAGCAAAGATAATGCGACAAGTCCTGCAACTCCGAATCTAAATCTCCCCAACATCCATGCTCCTCCTAATTTTCTTCTAGTTGTTTGTGATTAAACAGCCGCTATGATCTTGACCGCTTGCATACTGAGTAATCTTTGTATATTATTAATCGTAATCATTACGATTTGCAACATTTTTTTAAAAAAAGGAGATCTGAATAATGACCGAGCATAAACTTGCGCAGCAATATCGTGACTATTGGGACAAAGGAGCTGCTGTCTATGATGAAATTGTAGATACGGAATTTGCAACCGACTCCTATGATCAATGGAAAGCGATCTTGAATCATCAGTTATCCGGAAAACAAAATTTGAAAATCCTAGATGTGGGAACAGGTCCCGGCTTCTTCGGGGTTTTGCTTAGTTGGATGGGGCATGAGGTTACCGCCATTGACTCCTCGTCTGAAATGGTGGCTAGAGCTAATAAAAATGCGAAAAAGCACAACTGCAATTTCAAAGTAATAGAAACCGATATTATCGATTACAAGACGGAAGAAAGATATGATATCATCATTTCCAGAAACGTCACCTGGTTCCTATATAATCCTGTTGCCGCATATCAAAATTGGCATGGCATGCTGAACGACGGCGGACAAGTGATGATCTTCGATGCCAACTGGAATTTGTTTTTGAGTAATCCCCAAGAGGCGGAGCTGTTCAGAAAAGCTAAAGAAGAGGCAATTGATCAAGGTTACTTGCCTTATCGCGAAGAGAAGGATATCGAAGAAGGGGATCAATTGGCGCTTACCTTGCCATTGACCTACGTAAGAAGGCCGGGATGGGACGCCGAAATGCTGCGATATATCGGATTTGCCAAAATCCAAGTCCATGAAGGTTTCGATGCCGATTTTTATCGCGCAGGAGAAAAAATTCTCAATCGCCATAGGCCCATGTTTGCCATCGTTGCTGAAAAATAAGTATACATCCTAAAAAAGACGTCCAGCCAACCTTGATGAGAAAGCTGGCTGGACGTCTCTGTTTTACAGCCGGGTAAATTCTGCCCGGTCAAAGTTTCCGATATATTTATAGGTGGAATCGGTTGACCTATCAAAACAAAATACACATCGTGAACGCCGATGAGTCCTCCGTCAGCTGTCCGGTGGCGATTTTGTAGAGGCGCACCCGCTTGCCGTTGGAGGCACCGGTATCGTTCCGATCAAGGTGCCGTCCACTCCGCCTAGCCGAACCTCTACGGCGGAATACGGGGCACAGTTCGTGCTGTTGCCGGAATACTCGATGGACAGCTGGTTACGACAATTAGGGTCACACGGGTGTTTTCCTCCCCCAATGGTCCCCTCTGAAAATCGTCCCAGGAATCGTATTAGTACGGTGGAAACCTTGGAGCACCTGGTTACCAATGATATAAGTGGGTACGGCTCGAACTCCGCTTTCATAGTATGCATGATGCAGCGCTTTCTGATGAGCTTCTTGGTAACGTCTTGTCTCCAATGCTTGCTTGAACTCCATTTCATCCAGACCAAGTTCAGCGGCCAAAGATGTTAGTACGGAGACTTTACCGATGTCTTTTTCCTCCTGATAGTAAGCGCTAAAGACACGTTGAATATATGCTCCTCCCTTGCGCTGCATGTTCTCATGACCTAATGAATGGCCATGCATGTTTCTCCATATTAATTTCGTCCCCAATTCGTCCCCAAATCCATTTAAATATGTATTTAAAACCGTCCTAATAAAGCAAAAAACCCTTGATGATATATCATCAAGGGTTTTCTTATTATGGAGCCTAGGGGGATCGAACCCCTGACCTCATCGCTGCCAGCGATGCGCTCTCCCAGCTGAGCTAAGGCCCCGTAAGCGACTTCTATATCATATAAAAAATCAGCAGGCATGTCAACATGTTTTTCACATTTTTTGATGACGTGCTGTATCCCTTTTACTTCTCTATATAATGTCACTTAGCGATGATGATAATGGGCCCTATGAGAGCACCAGAAGAGCACCTGGATCGTGCGGAACCATGGCGCTCTTACAACTCCGAAACGTCCGTACCCTTGGACAGCAGGCTTTTCAGTTCCTTCATAAACATATTGATATCCTTGAATTGGCGATACACGGATGCAAAGCGGACGTAAGCTACCTCGTCGACCGGATATAACCGCTCCATCAGAAGCTCCCCGATCTGGCGGCTCTCCACCTCTGCTGCTGCGGTATTGCGCAGTGCCTTCTCTACATCCGATACGATCATATCCAGCTGGTCCACGGATACCGGACGCTTCTCGCATGCCCGGATCAAACCGCGGAGCACCTTCTCCCGGCTGAATTCTTCGCGGCTTCCGTCCTTTTTCACGACGATCAGCGGCGTTTCCTCCACCATCTCAAAGGTTGTGAATCTCTTGCTGCACTGCTCGCATTCCCTGCGGCGGCGGATGGATTTATTCTCGTTGGCCGGCCTGGAATCAAGCACTTTCGTTCCGGCATAACTGCAATATGGACATTTCATAAAGTCATCTTCACTTCCTTCGTTTCAGCTTATTTTGCCTTGAATGGCGCTACAGAAAAATTTACCAGCAAAACTTTGTTCTTTTATGTTATGAAAATGCGAAACCCGAGACATAATACTTTTACCAACCCAAGGAGGTGAACTTAACATGGCACAAAGCAACAACAACTCCAACAACCTGGTTGTTCCTCGCGCAAACGCTGCTCTTGAGCAATTGAAGTACGAGGTAGCTCAAGAACTTGGTATCTCCATTCCACAAGACGGATACCAAGGTAACATGACTTCCTACGAGAACGGTTCGATCGGGGGATACATCACAAAGCGTCTTGTAACCCTGGCCGAGCAACAATTGGCTGGTCAATTCTCCGGTCAATAATCGATTCTTCCTTAAAAAAGGAGTGTTGGACGGCTCGATGTAAGAGCCTGTCCAGCGCTCTTTTTTGTTAAAAGCCGTCCTTATACACATCTGTATACTGATTATAATAATAAATCACGCGCTGTACATAGTGACGGGTTTCCCCGATAGGAATACTCTTCACATTCTCGTAGGTTCCATCCCACATGCCCTTGTTGATCCAATTCTTCACGTTCCCGGGGCCTGCATTGTAAGCGGCGATGGCGGCAATCGGGTTGCCGTCCATTTCCTTGTGCAGATTCTGAATATACCAGGTGCCCAACTGGATATTCGCATCCACTTCATTCTTCACGTTCAGCAGGTTCACCGATGGCAGCTTGGCCATTTCCATCGCCCAATTCGCCGTATCCGGCATCAACTGCATAATGCCCAGCGCGCCTTTCTTGGATTCCTTGCCTGGCTTGAAATTCGTCTCCACTCGAATGATGGAAGCCACCAGGAAGGGATCGACCTCATAGTAAGCAGCATGCTTCCGGATTTCATCCTTATAATGAATCGGATACAGCAAGGTCATCCAGTTCGAGCTCAGAAACAGCAGCGCTACAAAAGAGACAAACAGCAGAAGCAGCACTCTTTTTTTACGGAGCCAACTCATAACCGAACCAGCCTGCCCCACAGGTTGTCCACCTGCTGCTGTGTTTCGGCCAATGTTCCGCTGTTATCAATAAGGATATCCGCGAGACGCTTCTTCTCCTCGATATCCATCTGGCTGTTTAAACGCGCTTCTGCCGCTTCCCTGTTAAGATCATCGCGCACCATCAGACGCTCTAGCTGCAGCTCTCGCGGTACATAAACGACAGCGATCTGGTCAAGATAAGAATAATGCTCCTTAGCCTCAAGCAGCAGCGGTATATCCGCTACCACGAGCCGGTCCGGATACTGCCGCTCATACGCTTCCGTCCGTTCCCGGATTTCCTGCCGGATCGCCGGATGCGTGATCTCATTCAACACCGTTCTCTGCTCGGGATGATGGAAGATCATCTCCCCGAGTTTTTTTCGATTCAACGTACCGTCCTCAAACAGGATCGCTTGTCCAAAATGTTCGGTCACTTTACCCAGCACCGGATGACCCGGGAGCATCACTTCCCGGGCGATGAGATCCGCATCGACGAGAAGTGCTCCCTTCATGGTCAACATGGAGGACACGGTGCTCTTGCCTGTTGCAATTCCTCCGGTTAAACCGATATTCATGACTTCACCTCATAACAGCTTCATTATACCCATGACGATTAACAAAAAAGCAGGCAAATAAGAGATAAAACGCATGCCGCCTTTGGACGCAAAGCGTAAACCAACCCTCATGCCCAGCACCAGGAATGTCCCGCTAAACAAGGAGACAACCGTTGCGGTACCTAGCGGTGAGAAGCCCAGCATGGCTGCGCCAAGTCCTGCCCCGAACGCATCGAGCGATAGCGCGATCCCGAGCCACATCGCCTCCCATGGAGAGATGCTGCCAGAGTCGTCCAGATCCGCCTTCGAGGGACTGCGGAGAATTTGAATGACAACGCCGATCTTCGGAATCTCAAGAGAGAATACCGCCCGCTGAAGATGCTCTTGACCTGCCGTGTTAACCTCACGTCGTAATTTTACTTGATGGTCAGCCCCCTGCGTTTCTATAAGAGACTTTGTAATAACCCTATTAGAAACCGGCTGCACATCAGACTCGTTTTTTCTGCGAACTTGCTGGCATAGAGACCACAAGCCCAGCAGAATCAAAATGGCGGCTCCGATCACGGACGCCACAGATGGGGATAAGAACCGCTGTAACAGCGCGCCTGCCTGCATGGAGGCGCCAAGCACCAAGCCGGAACATAGCGAGATGATCAATACAGACAGCAGCGGTATCCTGGTTTTGCGCAGACCGTATGTAACCCCCGCCCCAAATCCGTCCAGGCTTAATGCCATAGCCAGCAGCACAGACGAGAAAATATGACTGAGCACCCTTTTCCCTCCTCGTAAGCTCCACATCAAGCGGCTCATTCATGAAGAAGAGCAGCTCCATGCGCTCCACATATGTTCCACATTATATGTGTGAGGAAAGGAATGGGTGCACGCCTATTGGATTACTTCCTTAACGGCTGACACTTCGGGCAGAAGTGGGTCCCCCGTCCGCCAACCACGATCTTATGAATCGGTCCTCCGCATGTATTACACGGCTCGTCCTTCCGTCCGTAAATCTGATGACTGTGCTGGAACATCCCCATTTCACCCTGTCCATTGACATAGGATTTAATGGAAGAACCACCCGCGTCAACGGCTTCGGACAGTGTATCCACAATCGCATGAAACAATCGCTTGAGCTCGGCATCCTTCAGGCTGTTAGCATTGCGCTCCGGATGAATCCCGGCTCGAAACAATGCCTCATCGACATATATATTGCCGATACCGACCACATATGCCTGATTCAGTAGCACCGCCTTGATCTTCGTTTTCTTGCTGCCGATGACTTCCTTAAAGGTTCCGAACGTAAACGTCTCATCCAGCGGCTCATAACCCAGCTTGGCAAGAGGAGCGTGCTGGAACTCTTCCCCCGTTGCAAAAAGATGCATCGTTCCGAATTGGCGTACGTCCTTATAGCGCAGCTCCGTGCCATCCGAGAAATGAAAGATGACATGGGTATGCTTCTCCACCGGCTCCTCGGCAGGGTACACCCCGTAACGCCCTTCCATCCGAAGATGCGAGACGAGCACTAGCCCATCCAGCAATATCCGTAAAAATTTCCCGCGGCGCTCTACACCTTCCACGGTATGATCCTTCAGCATAAACGCAAAGGCCTCAATATCGTCAGGACGCTGAATGATCCGCGGCAGATGTACGGATACGTGATCTATATGCTTACCTTTAATCAATTGGTTCAGTGTTCGTTTCACGGTTTCTACTTCCGGCAATTCCGGCATAATGACTTCACCTCATTTCCCATTATACCGGAAGTTGGGACAGAGCGGGACCATGGTTTTGTGGAAAGGTATGGTGCATATCGCGCCCCTCTTCACGCCATGATCCCTATAAAAGATCTTCTATTAACTGACACAATGTGCAGCTTTACTTCGCTTCGTACCAGTTCTCGCCATAGCTGACTTCCGACTTCAGCGGTACCGACAGCTTTAGTGCCTGGCTCATCACTTCCGGAACCAGTTCCTTCATGATCTCCAGTTCATCCTCCGGCACCTCAAACACCAATTCATCATGCACTTGAAGCAGCATGCGGCTCTTCAATTGACGATCATACAATGCCTTGTCCATATGGACCATGGCCAGCTTGATAATGTCGGCGGCCGTTCCCTGAATCGGCGTATTCATCGCCGTCCGCTCCGCAAAGGACCGCAGATTAAAGTTGCTGGCATTAATCTCCGGCAGATACCGTCTGCGTTCAAGCAACGTTTTCACATAGCCATCTTGCTTCGCCTGCTTGACGATCACGTCCATATAACGCCGCACACCTTGGAACACCTCGAAATACTGGTCAATGAATGCCGCGGCTTCCTTCCGGGTAATGTTCAGGTTCTGGGACAAGCCATAATCGCTGATTCCATACACGATGCCGAAGTTAACCGCCTTGGCGGACCGCCGCATATTGGAGTCCACCTCATCCACGCCGACCCCAAACACATCCATCGCGGTCTTGGTGTGGATGTCCATATCGTGAACAAAAGCTTCCTTCAGCCGTTCATCATCCGAGATATGCGCAAGCACACGCAGCTCGATCTGGGAGTAGTCCGCTGCCAAAATGCTCCAGCCTGGCTCGGACGGAACGAAAACCTTACGCAGCTTGCGACCTTCCTCCAGACGGATCGGAATGTTCTGCAAATTCGGAAATTGGCTGCTCAGACGTCCCGTTGCGGCAATCGTCTGGCGATAATAGGTGTGCACTTTGCCAGTCTGTGACGAAATCTCCTTCAGAAGACCTTCCACATAAGTGGATTGCAGCTTGGCCAAGGTACGGTACTTCAGGATCAGACGGACAATATCATGATAAGGAGCGAGCTTCTCCAGCACCTCGGCATCGGTAGAATAACCGGTTTTGGTCTTCTTGATGACCGGAAGTTCCAGTTTCACAAACAGAATCTCGCCCAGCTGTTTAGGGGAATTGAGATTGAATTCCGTTCCAGCGATCTCATAAATCTCATGAACCAGCTTCGCGATCTGACCTTCAAACTCGCGACCCAGCTCTTTCAGATCCTCCGCATTCACGGCAATTCCCTGTTTCTCCATATCGGCCAAAATGCGGGACAGCGGCATCTCCAGCTCATGGAACAGCGGCAGCATTTCATTAGCAGCCAGCTCCTTCTCCTGAACGGGAACCAGTTCGGATACAGCCAGACATTTTCTGGCCATGTGCTCGCTGAGCTTCTCCACATCGGGAACCTTGTATTTGGCCCCTTTACCGAACACATCCTCATCGGCTTGAAGATACGCAAGCCCGTATTTGGAGGCCAGCCCGCTAAGGCTTTGATTCGCTTCCGTCGGGTCGAGCAGGTATGCAGCCAGATGAACGTCGAATGCTGCGCCGGCAAAAGCGATACCCTCCCAGTGGAGAGCCAGATCAATGCGGTGCAGATCATACCCGCGTTTCGGGATCCCGCTATCGGCAAGCCAAGTACGGACAGGCTCGGCCTCTTCCGACTTCAGAACCTCAAACGGAATGAAGTACTGTCGTTCCTCTGTAGCGAGTGCAAGCCCGATCACCTCAGCATGATGAGGGTTTTCCCCATGCGTCTCAACATGGAGCACGTGCACCTGGGCCAGGTTATCCGCAACCTCCGCAAGTTCCTTCGTGTCCACAAGGGTCACTTCAATCTTCGCTTCGGGCTTCGACTCAGCCGGATCTCCGCCCATTCCGCTTGTGCTCAGGTTTAACCGTTCAATCAGCGATTTAAACTCCAGCTTCGCCAGTGCAGGTCCTGCCGTCTCTTCATTCAGGCCTGTAAACGCCATGTCATCCAGCGACTGCTCCAGTGGTACTTCGCGGAAGATCGTGGCCAGCTTCTTGCTGAGTATGGCGGAATCGGCATGCTCTTCGATCTTCTCTTTCATCTTGCCCTTCAGCTCATCTGTACGTGACACCACGGCCTCTACGGATCCAAATTCATGAAGCAGCTTCAGAGCCGTCTTCTCACCCACTCCTGGAACGCCGGGAATGTTATCGGAAGCATCGCCCATCAGCCCCTTAAGATCGATAATCTGATCAGGCGTCAGGTTATAACGTTCCTTAATCTGTTCAGGTCCGTAATACTCAATATCAGTAACGCCCTTGCGGACCATCGCGATCGTGGTATGTTCCGAAGCCAACTGCAGCATATCCTTATCCCCGGATACGACCATCACCTTGCGGCCAGCTTCGTCAGCTTGACGGGTAATGGTCCCGATAATGTCATCGGCCTCATAACCGCCAATTTCGAACTGGGAGACGCCAAGGCCCTTCAGCAGCTCTTTCAGCAGCGGGAATTGTCCGGAGAGCTCAGGAGGAGTCTTTTGACGGCCACCTTTGTAATCCTGAAAATCCGCATGCCGGAACGTTTCCTTGCCGGCATCGAATGCCACCATCATATGGGTCGGTTTATGCTCCTCAATTAAGCGAAGCAGCATGGTCGTAAAACCGTAAACTGCATTCGTCTGCTGTCCGCTGGCATTGGTCAACGGCGGCATCGCAAAGAATGCGCGGTAAATGATATTATTTCCATCAATCAAAATCAGCTTGTCCATAGAACACCTCGCACCAATATTACTTCCTTTCCACATGATAACATAGGTTACTCCCAATTCCGAACAATCCGTTCGATTAACGATGAATTCTTGATGAAACGCAAAATAACCCCACAAAGTGGAGCCTGTGCTTCGATGCTATTCCAAATACTTTGCGGGGACCCCAAATATATAAATGCGATTAAAGAATTGTTTCCGCTTCGCTGGAGTTTTCTAAATTCTCGCAAAAAAACGCCAGCTTTCGCCAGCGTTAGACTGTCATGATGCTATTGATTGAGGTCGGGACGGTGACCTGTTACGAGGTACACGGTGCTCTCGCCAATGTTCGTGGCATGGTCGGCGATCCGTTCAATGTAACGGCCCACCATGATCAGCAGCATCGCTTGATTGGCCGAGTCCGGATCAGAGGTCAGATGCGAATACAGATCCTGCAGAATGACGCTGTACAAATGATCGACCTGATCGTCATCCTGGGCCATTTTATAAGCCAGATCCGTGTTTTCCATCAGATAGGATTCGATGGATTCCGAGACCATCGCACGCACCAAATCCGACATCCGCGGAAGATCCACTAAGGGCTTGATCAGCTTCTGGCCTTGCAGACGGATCGTGACTTTAGCGACATCACGAGCCAAGTCGCCCATCCGCTCCAAATCGCTGGCAATTCGGAAAGCAACCAATATCCGGCGCAAATCCTTCGCCACAGGCTGCTGGGTTACGATCAAGCGGGAGCCGATCTCCATGATCTGCTCTTCCATTGTGTTTAACTGCACATCGTTCTTGATAACCGCCTGCGCTTTCTCCGCATCCAGGGTCTGGAGAGACTCTACACTGCTCGCCAGTGCCTCCTCCATATGCTTGCCCATATCCTGCAGCAAGGTTTTCAGCTCATTAAGCTGCTGATCAAACTCAATTCTCCGGATCATGTGTGATGTTCCTCCTATCTACTTTTAAGAAAGATCATATGAGTGTGGGTTAACCAAATCGACCCGAGATATAGTCCTCGGTACGTGCATCCGACGGCGTCGAGAACAGCGTATCGGTGCTTGCCGATTCAACCACTTCGCCATTCAGGAAAAATACCGTCTGCCCGGATACGCGGGCGGCCTGATGCATATTGTGCGTTACCATAACGATGGTGTATTTGCTCTTCAGCTCTTGTACCAGCTCTTCGATTTTCAGGGTTGAAATCGGGTCCAGCGCGGAAGTAGCTTCGTCCATAAGCAGAATATCCGGCTGTACGGCAAGTGCCCGGGCAATACACAGACGCTGCTGTTGACCCCCGGACAAGCTCAGCGCGGACCGCTTGAGATAATCCTTGACTTCATCCCACAGCACGGCCTGCTTCAAACTCTGTTCCACAATTTGGTCAAGCTCCGCTTTACTGCGGATACCGTGGAGTCGCGGACCGTAGGCGATATTATCATAAATCGATTTAGGAAACGGATTCGGCTGCTGGAACACCATCCCTACCTGCTTGCGCAGGGCTTCAACGTGGACTTCCTCGCTGTAGATTTCCGTCCCGCCGATTTGCACGCTGCCTTCAATCCGGGTGGAAGGAATCATGTCATTCATCCGATTCAGCGTACGCAGCAGTGTGGATTTACCGCAGCCCGACGGACCGATGAACGCCGTCACCGTTTTTTCCGGAATGTCCAGATCCACGTTTTTAAGCGCATGATACGTATCATAGTAAAGGTTTAATTTCTTAATCTGTATGATGGAATCCATATCTTATTCATGTCTCCTTTTTCACGATTAGATCTGCTTAAGCGTCTCTTAGATGTTCTTCGAATACTTGTTCCGGATCCACACGGCGATGATGTTCATGATGAACAGCATGATGAGCAACAGAATAATACCCGAAGCCGCCAGCTCGTGGAAAGCCTCACTTGGTCTTGATATCCAGTTAAAGATCTGGATCGGCATGACAGTAAACGAATCGAGCAGATTTTCCGGCAAGAAGGCCACGTACGTTAAGGCACCGATCATGATCAGCGGTGCGGTTTCGCCAATCGCACGAGACAAGGCCAGGATAACCCCGGTCATGATTCCTGGAATCGCTGAAGGCAGTACAGCGCTGGATACCGTTTGCCATTTTGTTGCGCCCAGCGCATAAGAAGCATCGCGCCGGTTCTTAGGCACGGCGCGAAGCGCCTCCTGAGCGGCAACGATAATAATTGGCAGCACCAGCAGCGTCATCGTTAATACCCCGGAGAGCAGACTGCGGCCCAGATTCATCCCACGTACGAAAATAGCGAGCCCCAGGATACCATATATAATAGAAGGAACCCCTGCAAGCGTACTGATATTCAGCTGAATCAGCCGAACCCAGCGGCTGCGGCCCGCATACTCTTCAAGAAAGATCGCTGCGCCAACGCCTAGTATGAAGGACAGCGGAGCCATGAGCAGAAGCAAGTAAATCGTGCCGACAATCGGCGACTTCAGTCCTGCTTTATCCGCGATACGTGACGGATAGTTGGTGAACAGATCAGGCGATAGTCTGAAAATGCCATCCGTCACAATCGTAACAATCAAAGCCATCAAGGCAAGAATACCGATACTGGTACAAGCCAGAAATATAATGTGCAGCGTCTGGTCACTACGGCGTCTCCGGTTGATTCCTTTGCTATCTCCCAGATTCAATTGTTCCATCTAGTATTCCTCCCTGAAGCGGCGAGCGACCCACTGCGCCAATATATTAAGCAAGAAGGTGATGACAAACAAGGTCAGACCTACCGCAAAAATCGTGCCGTATTCAATCGTTCCGCGCGGAACATCACCCATACTTACCTGAACGATATAAGAAGTCATGGTCTGGATGCTTTCCAGCGGATTCAGCGTCAGCTGCGGCGTAGCACCAGCAGCCACCGTTACGATCATCGTCTCGCCAATCGCACGCGAGAATGCCAATACGAAGGACGACACGACCCCCGACAGAGCGGCAGGCAGCACAATTTTCAGTGCAACCTCAAATCGGGTAGCACCGAGCGCGTAGGCACCGTGACGAAGACTCTTGGGTACTGCACGCATCGCGTCTTCACTTAAAGATGAAATCATCGGCAGGACCATGATCCCTACCACGATACCCGCGCTAAGCGCATTGAATATACCCATGTTGGGAAAAATCTTTTGAAGGAATGGCGTTACAGTTTCAAGCGCAAAATATCCATAAACAATCGTTGGTACACCAGCCAATACTTCAAGCACTGGCTTTACAACCCCCCGAACCCGGGCAGGAGCGTATTCATTGAGATAAATAGCGCATGCCAAGCCGATAGGCACTGCGAATAGAATCGCAATGCCTGTAATCAGCAATGTGCCGCCCAGCAGGGGCAGCACGCCGAATTCTTTTGGAGGGAGAATCGGACTCCATGTCGTTCCAGTCAGAAAGGACCATACCGGTACTTCCTTGAAGAAGATCACGGATTCCTGCAGAAGCGTATATACAATACCGATGGTAGTAAACACCGAAAGCAGGGCACACAAGCCGAGTAAGATTGGAATGATTTTGTCTGAGATGCGTGTTTTGCTTCGACGGAATGTCATGCTTTTTGTGTTTACCGCCACGGGTGAAGTTTTGTTCATTCTCCTCTTCCCTTTCTATGGGTCACCCGGAGGATTCCCTCCGGGCATCTAGTCTTTAATTATTTTGCCAACTTGTCTTTTTCTGCTTTGTACTGATCATCTTGAAGCGGGACGAATCCGACTTCGCCAGCAAGACTAGCGGCATTCTCAAGGTAGAAGTTCATGAATGCACTCACTTCTGGACGCTCAAGCTCTTTATCGTTAACATAGAGCAGCAGCGGACGGGACAATGGAGCGTAGCTGTTATCCTTGATCGTTTCCATGCTTGGAGCTACTGTAGCCGTACCGTTATCAATCGGAACCAGCTTCAACTTGTCTTGGTTCTCTTCATAGAAGGAGAATCCGAAGTATCCGATGGAGTTCTTGTCACCAGCTACCCCTTGTACGACTGCGTTTGTATCGGCACTGAACGTAATTTGGCTATCGTTTCTGCTTGCTTGTGCTTCACCGTTAATTGCTTCTGTGAAGTAATCAAATGTACCGTGGTCAGTACCTGGCGAGTAAATCTTGATTTCCTCTGCCGGCCATCCTTCACGAACGTCAGCCCATGTTTTTACGGTGCTGTTTGGCTCGTAAATTTTCTTGAGCTCATCCACGGTCAATTTATCTACGAATTCATTGCTTGGATTAACAACGACGGACAGTCCGTCATAAGCTACCAGAACCTCATGATAGGTAATGCCATTGGCTTTTGCTTCCTCAGCTTCGCTGTCTTTAATTGGACGGGAAGCATTGGACACTGCGATCTCGCTGTTGTTAAAACGTTTGAAGCCAGCGCCTGTTCCGCCTGTTCCGATTGGAATACGGACATCAGGGTTAGCTGCACCGAACTCTTCAGCAACCGCTTCGGTTAATGGATGCAGTGTACTTGAACCATCAATTTCAATTGTTCCTGTCAAAGCTGTTGAGGTATTTTCCTCTGTTTGCTGTGCTGAACCATTCTCTTTATTTTCTCCTGAAGCACCTCCGGAAGTTCCTCCTCCGCATGCTGCCAAAAGTGTGCTCAGCATTAACACCAATACGAGAATACCTGCTGGTTTACGACCCCTTCTTCTAAACAAACGAATCCACTCCTTCAAAATGGTTGTTGTCTCTACTTCCTGCTTACAATATTGATAATAATCCCGGAATGTAATAGCAGTTTCTTAGAAATGTAAACGCAGTGTAAAATATTTTAATAAAAGTAGAGTTATAGATTCGATCTTTCTTCCTTGATCGAAGATTCGCCGGTGTTCATTCCAGCAAGCTCATCCTTAACCCGCTCCACACGCCTAACGGTTTCCTCGGCCAGTTGATAAACCTGGCTCCCGGATTTCTCCACCTCTTGAACGGCGTTGTCCATTTCATTAAACATCTGGGCACCTTCCGTTACATACCCCTCGCAGGATTGAATTTCCTTCAGCGATGATACGGCCCCCTTGGCTGTATCTGCTGCCAGCCGCTGGATTTGCTCCAGCAGCTGCGATATATCCCCTGAGAGCTTGCGTGTTTGTTTAGCCAGCGATTGTACCTCTGCCGCAACCACTTGAAATCCCCGCCCATGCTCGCCGGCATGTGCGGCTTCAATCGAGGCATTCATTGCCAGCAGACTGCTTTGGTTCGCAAGCTCGGTAATCATGCCGGTTATGGAAAAAATGCGGCTGGCATCCGCCGCGAGCTCGGAGGCCTGGCCTTCACGCTTCGTCATATCCTCCACAAGGCCAAGGTACGAGGTTCGGACAAGATCCAGTTTCTCCTTCCCGGTTTGAGACCACTCCCTCATCCGTATACATTCCGAGTTCGTTCTCGCTGCTGCCGTTCGGACGTCGGTTAATGAGGATTGAATGTTCCGGGTATGCCGGTAGCTTTCCTGCAGGATCAGTTCCCGCTTCTCTTCCGCCTCCGCTTGGAGCCCGCTGGACAGACTCATCAGATCCCGGACGGTAAGCACACCTTGCAGTTGGTTTGAATCCGTGATCAGGACACAATCATAGAATTTTGAATCCGGGCGCTGTAGGGACAATTCCAGCAGCGTTCCGACCTTCTCGGATATATCGACACGCATCGGTTGATGGTCCGCAAACTGGAAGGCGGGCTTGGAATAATACAGGTCAACGGCAAACCTGCCCATCATTCGCTGGTAAAACACATCCCGCATGATCAGTCCTGCTGGTGTGTCTGCCTCATCGCAATAAATAACACACGGAATACGCGAGTCCTTCGCAAAAACATTCAACACATCAAGGCAGGATTCAGTCTTTCCTATAACAGGGACCCTTCTTATGTATTGCCGATATAAATCACCTGCTTCAGGCTCGTTTGCTACTTGTCCATCAAGTTCCGGCTCTACCTCCATCTTCATTCTCTCTGTCTGATTTGGTTTGGTTTGAAGCAGTGTCATGCGCCTTCACCCCTTCTTCATCTGGTCCTTTAGACGCATCTTACCGAACAAGTATTATGGGAATATACTCGAATGATTAAGGGAGCGTAAACTACGGAAGGATAATCGCGGGGATATGAGACATTAGACACATCAGGATCTGACCAAAGACCCAAAAAAAAGACTCCTCATCATTTCAAACGGAATGATGGGAGCCTTTTTTCGGATTTACTACAAGTTTATAACCAACCCCGCGAATGGAGTCAATGTGTACAGATTCAGGATCAAGCTCAAGCTTCTTGCGCAGGGAACTCACATGAACGTCCACGGTTCGCTGTCCGCCGATATAATCGAAGCCCCAGACCACGTTCATCAGATCATCCCTTGTTAACACAACGCCCGGTTTTTTGGCCAGGTAGAGCAGCACTTCAAATTCTTTCGGCCTAAGATTAATGCTCTGGCCGCCAAGACGAACCTCGTATTTCTCAGGATAGATTTCCAGTTGTCCAAGTGAGATGACATTTCCTTGATTATCTGTCGTCTTCACTTCATCGGCGTGACCGGAAACCCGGCGCATAACGGCCGATACGCGGGCCAGCAGCTCAGATACGCCAAATGGCTTGGTAATATAGTCATCCGCCCCCATCTTCAAACCTTGAACAACTTCTTCCTCGGCGTTCTTCGCGGTCAGAATGATGATCGGCGTGGTAATTCCGTTACTGCGAAGCTTCTCTAAAATCTGAAAGCCGTTCATGCCAGGCAGCATGACATCCAGCAGGATCAGATCATATTCATGATGCGACGCTTTCTCGTAACCTGCGGTACCGTGTTCCTCTACCTCGACTTGAAAACCTTCCTGCGTCAGATTGTAAGACAACAGCCGCGAAAGTGTCGGCTCATCTTCGATAACCAGCATGCGTTGCGTCAATGTTACCCCCGCCCTTACCTTGATAATTGGACTGCTTATGCAAGTATATCAACAGAATGTTAACGGAGTGTTAACTCCCTGTCTCCTGGGTTTCCTGCAATATCGGAAGCTCAATAATGAAGGAGCTGCCGATTCCGAGCTCGCTCTCCACCTTGATGGTTCCGTGATGAAGATCCACCAGATGCTTCACGATTGATAGTCCAAGCCCCGTTCCGCCTGATCCGCGCGAACGCGCTTTATCCACCCGATAGAATCGTTCAAATATACGGGGAAGATCTTTCTTCGGAATGCCAATCCCCGAATCCTTAACGATGAATTCCACAATATCCTCGGCGTTCCCATGACTATGCTTTTCAAGAGCCGTTAATTTTACTCGTCCGCCTTCTTGCGTGTAACTGATCGCGTTCGAGAGCAGATTCATAAATATCTGGCGGAGCTTGTCCTCGTCTCCCTCCATAAACAGCTCTTCCGGAATGTCGAGCTCCAGGCTGATCCGCTTCTTCTCTGCGACCGTGCGCATCATTTCGGATATCGTATCAAAGAACGCCGACAGATGAATCGGCGAATAATCCATCTGAATCCGCTTGGATTCGATCTTGGACAGCTCTAGAATGTCACCGATCAGCCGGTTCAGCCGCTCGGACTCGTCATAAATAATCTGGAGGAAGGAACGCGATGTCTTCTCATCGGTAACCCCGCCACCAAGCAGCGTTTCGGCAAACCCTTTAACCGCAGCGAGCGGAGTCTTCAGCTCGTGAGACACGTTGGCTACAAATTCGCTCCGCATGCGTTCAAGTCTGCGGATATCACTTACATCCTGCAGGAGGAACAGCATGCCTCTATATGACTCCTGCTCTTCCTCCTGCATCATCGCAACCCCATCCAGGCGGATGATCGATTCCACCGGATAATAAATGTTGCGCTCTTCATGGAAGCCTTCCTTGCTCTCCAAGCCTTGCTCCATCAGTTTGGTCAATTCATAATGCTGCTTGAGCTCACGGTACGATTTGCCTGTTATCACTTCGGCATTAATGCCGAGCATTCGCTCGGCAGCCCGGTTCACAAGAATAATCTGACCTGCTCCGTTCACCATGACGATACCGCCTGTCATATTGTTTAGAACGCTTTGCAGCAAATCCTCATTATCCCGTATCGTCCGCAGTTGGGTCTGCAGGCTGTCGGCCATTCCGTTAATCGCTTGCGCCAATTGACCGATCTCGTCCTTACGGTGAATCTTCACCCTCGCATCATATTCAAGGCTCGATATCCGTCTGGCAACGCGCGTGATTTTCTCTAGCGGTGACGTCAATCCTTTAGCGACACGATAACTCACCAGGGCAGCAATCAGGAACAACACCAGCAGGCCAATCCCCATGACGGTCCAGCCTTGCCTGACTCCCTGGTCCACTGCTTTCAGGCTAACCGACAATCTGACGAATCCGTCAAAATTCTCTCCGGACTTGACCGGAAGAGCAACGTAGAGCATGTCCTGCTCAAGCGTATCGCTCCGGCGAATGGTACTCCCGCGGCCTTCTTTAACCGCCTGAAGCATCTCTTCGCGATAAGCGTGGTTATCCATAGTTAACGGATCACTTTCCGAATCCCCGATGACCTTGCCATCCTTCAATATAAATGTCACTCTCGACTCGGACAGCTCCTCAAGCTGTATGGATCTGTTGGTATAATACGTGATAGCATCCGCGCTGTCCGCATCCGGAAACTCCATCATCGTCTGCAGAAGCCGAATCTCCCGGACCATATTGTCCTCCAGCAGCTGAACATGGGACTGCTTGAATACCGTCACCATAGCCAGTCCTGCCGCGAGCATAGATAACCCAATTAAAGTAAGCATAATCAGAGTCAAACGATTGCGATACTGCCTCATGGTCTCTCCTCTTTCTGCCGCGTGATCATTTTGGATAACTTACCGCCCGTGTGCGTCTTCGGTGAAATAACGCATGAATGATGGTCGCCGCTGGCTGCTGGAACATAATGCCAAGCACCACCGGGATGGAAGCCTGGGGTGAGAAATACGTTGTAGCCAGCACCATCCCGAGTGATATATTACGCATTCCGGACGCGTATGTAAATGTAATTTGCATTTCCCGTGTCGGTCCCGGCATCGCATACGAGCCAAAATAACCAAGCAAATAACAGATCACAATCAACGTGAAAACAACCGGGATAACCACCAGCATCTCATCCTTCATGCCTGCTGCATGGGGAGCGATGGCAGCTGCATTCAGCATAACCACGAGCATAAAAAACACCTTCGAGATCGGCTGGGCTACGGGAGCCGACCAGTCTTTAATCCGTCCTTTGGAGCCTTCATACAGCATCACCCCGATCACAGTGGGAAATACCACCATGGTCAGCAAATCGAGAATCAGCTCAGACGCATTCCAGGTAACCAAAGCATCCCCGATAAACATATCCATCAAAGCCGGTACGACTAGTGGACTGAGTATGGTATCCAGCACGACCACCGCTAAGATGAATGGAACGCTGCCGCCGGAGCTCCCGACCCACATCACCGAGGATATCCCCAGCGGAATGATCGCGAACAGCAGCAAGCCGATCGTATAATCCGAGTGCGCACCAAACACAGCCGAGCCCAGTGCATAAGCAAGCACCGGTGCGGCCGCATGGGCAAGAAACAGCGTCAACATAACGGCAAAGGGGCGTTTTAGAACTCCTTGCAGATGACGGATCCCACAGCCAAGCGCCATAACCAGTGTAATATAACCGAATAAATAAGGAATCCAGTGAACAAAGCCCAGCAAGACATCCGAGAGTAGCCAGCCTAGCACCAGCGAGCCGGGAATCAAGAGAAAGGTGTACTTTTCAAACCAAGATGCAAAGGCTAGTCCAAAACTTCTCACCTGTTTCCTCCCATGTCTGAATTGACGTATTTGACTTTCATCATAAACCGGAGTGTGCGAAAACCGCAACGAAAATTCGAAATAAGGGCCTACCTCCCCTGCTCAACAAAAAACATCGACCGGCACATAATGGCCAATCGATGCTTCTTCAGATGCTCTGGATTAGGAGAACACCGGCTCTTTAAACATGGCCAGCTTCTCTGCCGAATCCTTGCTCACATCGGCATGCAGGCTATTTCCGTGTGAATCCATCGTGACGATAGCGGCAAAGCCATCAACCTCCAAATGCCACATCGCTTCCGGAATGCCAAACTCCATGAAATCCACGCCGTTTACTTTTTTAATGCATCTTGCGTAATACTGAGCGGCCCCGCCGATTGCATTCAAATACACGCCGCCATGCTCCTGCAGGGCTTGCAGCGTCTTCGAACCCATGCCGCCTTTTCCGATGACCGCGCGAATGCCGAATTTTTTCAAAATATCGCCCTGGTACGGCTCCTCGCGAATGCTGGTTGTTGGGCCTGCAGCCTTGACATGCCATCCCTCTTCATCCTGCATCATAACCGGACCGCAGTGATAAATCACGGATCCGTTCAGATCGATAGGAGCATCGTGATCCATCAGGTATTTATGAAGCGCATCCCGTCCGGTATGCATCTCGCCTCGGATAACCACCACGTCCCCAACGCGCAAAGAACGAATTTGCTCCTCGCTGATCGGGGTCTGCAGCACCACTTCGCGGCCCTTGGAATCACTTGGACCGGCGTCTTCGGCTTGGGACACAGCCGTTTCGGAATTTGCGTTCATCTGCACCTCGCTGCCCGCTTCATACAGCCAGTCCGTGATCTCCCCGGTTTCCGGCTCAATCAATACGCCCTGACGGCGGAATGCCCAGCAGTTATAAGCAACCGATACAAAAAAACTTGCCGGCAAACGGTTCATCGCACCGATCTTGCAGCCGAGCAGCGTGACTTCTCCGCCAAAACCCATTGTCCCGATCCCCAGCTTATTTGCATTTTCCAATATGTAATCTTCGAGCTTCGCCAAATCTTCATTCGGGTTCACATCTTCCACATGACGGAACAGCTGATGCTTCGCAAGCTCATAACCGGTCGTCCGGTCGCCTCCGATGCCTACGCCGATAAATCCAGCGCTGCAGCCCTGACCTTGTGCTTGATACACGGCATGCATGATGCATTTGCGGATCCCGTCCAGATCACGACCCGCTTTCCCCAATCCTTCAAGGTCTGCAGGAAGACTGTACTGGATATTTTTGTTCTCGCAGCCGCCCCCTTTCAGGATGAGACGGACGTCCACCTTATCCTGCTCCCATTGCTCGAAATGGATGACGGGCGTGCCAGGACCGAGATTATCCCCGCTGTTAGCGCCAGTCAACGAATCCACCGAGTTTGGACGCAGCTTGCCATCCTTCGTCGCGTGAATCACTGCGGAGTAAATCGCCTTCTTCATCTCGATTTGGTTCGCACCCACCGGTGTATGCACGATGAATGTTGGCATGCCGGTATCCTGGCAGATCGGCGATACTTCCTGCTCGGCCATCTCAATATTTTGAGCGATTGTTGCCAGCGCCAGCCCCGCTCGCGTTGCCGCATCCTCAGACGCTCGCCCGCGGTTGACTGCTCTTCGCACATCTCCGGGCAAATTCGTGGAGGTTTCTACAATCAATCGATACATGCTTTCTTCAAATAATTTCATAACGTTGGTAAACTCCTCTCTTTCATAACCCAGTCATGATAGCAAAAAAAGAATCATTATAAACTGCCAATATTGTTATCATATCATATCATTTCGCACATGAAAGGGTTTACTTCAAAAAATGAAAGAGTAGAGAAAATGTGTTGATACACCCGTTTGATCGACCATACCAATCTATGAATTTCACATATATTGGTTAAGGAAAGGAGGTGATAGTTATGACGAAAGCCTCAATCTCCCAAGTTGTCTTTCCAAGACTTGCCCTGTTTAGAAACGAGTTTTACAGAGGACGCCGATTTGTGGTACGTGGAAATGTAGGTATCCGCAATCTCGAGAGAACTTTCGGTGACATTGAAAGCTTGAGATTCTTCTCCACCAACCCCAATGCAACCCTGGTCCTGTTCTCGGAAACGAATTTCAGGGGCAGATTCAGAGTATTCCGCGGCAACACCAACATCGCCGATCTTGATGATATTATTCGTGGCGAAGAGCCGGAATCCATTATCAGCTCCAACCGTCGTTTGACGCTGGCTCAAATCCGGGCGATCCGCGATACCGGTACACTTCCAAACGGTTTTAGAACCATCTGATTCTCCGTAATCTCTCCTAATTCACCTATGATAAAATAGCGGACATCCGGGCTGGAGCCCCGGATGTCCGCTCTATTTTATTCATTGAGTATGTCTTCACAACGTAAGTGAAACAAACACCTTAACCGTTAATCACTTCGCCGCCATTCACGTGAATGACTTGACCGCTCACGTAGGAGGAGTCCGTCGAGGCCAGATATACATAGGCAGGAGCTAGCTCTTCCGGTTGACCCGGACGTTTCATCGGCTGGGTCGCCCCAAACTCGGCTACCTGATCCGGTGGGAACGTCGAAGGAATCAGCGGCGTCCAGATCGGTCCCGGCGCAACGGCGTTCACCCGGATCCCTTGCCCGACTACGTTCATCGATAACGAGCGCGTAAAGGCAACGATGGCCCCCTTGGTTGATGCGTAATCCAGCAGCTGCGGACTTCCCCGGTAAGCCGTAATGGAGGTTGTATTAATAATCGAGCTTCCTTTCGACAGATGCGGCATTGCCGCCTGCGTCAGATAGAACATACCGAAAATATTCGTACGGAACGTCCGCTCCAATTGTTCTTTGGTAATATCCTCAATCTTCTTCTGCGGATGCTGTTCGGCTGCATTGTTAACGAGAATATCGAGCTTTCCGAGCTTCTCCACGGTTTCGGTAACCGCATTTCGGCAAAACGCATCGTCGCCGACGTCACCGGCGATCAGCAAGCATTTACGGCCTTCCTGCTCCACCTGACGCTTGGTCTCTTCCGCATCCTTATGCTCATTCAGGTACACAATAGATACGTCCGCGCCTTCCTTGGCATAGTGGACCGCTACCGCACGGCCAATACCGCTGTCACCTCCGGTAATCAGCGCAACCTTTCCCTTCAACTTACCGGCTGCTTTGTAAGCACTGCTCTCAAACTCCGGCTTCGGACTCATCTCCGATTCCGTTCCGGGTCTGTGATCCTGATGCTGGGGCGGCAAGGTTTGTTTCTGTTGATCTTGTGGCATATGAACATTTCTCCTTTCGGGTCAGTATCTCAAACTACCACTCATAGGATGCGTACGACACGCCTCTTTATACTCATAAAAAGCCCTTCGCTATAGTTTTTACCCAGATTGAACGGGATCAAACGTAAGTAAAGCCCTTCTCTCCCCATAAATTCCTCCCACAAAGTGGGGCATTGCTCCGAAGTCTATTCAGATCCTTTGCGGGGGACGCCGGTAATTTATATGAATGCAATAATATCAAAAAAAGCCGCCCGATAAACGGACGGCTTCTCTTTCGTATGTAGCTGTTCTTAGATGATATGGTTGAATACCATGAAGAAGATCATAACCAGGAGCAGCAAGGAGAGGAGTGCGCTAAGCGTACCCAACTTGCTTGTTTCTTCCTTCACTTCACGCTTCTCGCGGATTCCTGCAAGCGCATTCTTCAATGGCTTGCTCATGATGCCTCCAATAGCAAACATCGCCAGCAGCAATACCGTTACAATGATCATCCAAGGAACCGAATACTCGCCTTGGGACATCATGTATCCGCCAGTCAACAACTGAATAACCAAGCCATACTGAGCAAACCGGTTCGCTACACGAATCGTATTAACGGCTCCTTCTTGTGCGCCGAGGGACAGCTTCTGAATACCGCCAACAACAAACGGCAGAATCAAGTAAAATCCTAGCGCCGCCGTACCGACCATATGCAGAAAAAATGTTACGTTCCACATAAACAATTCCTCCAAAGTCGTTAGTGTGATTTTTGTTACATCAAGTTCATCGTCTCTTATTATACTGGAGAGATCCTTCAAAGAAAAGCAATCCCGCCCCGAATCACGGGACGGGATTGCATTATTAGACGATTTTGTGAATCCTGATTCAATTACAGGGTCACGACCGCGGTTACATTACGTACGGATTCCGCAGACTTATCGAGAGCAACTTTCTCTTCGGCCGTCAGCTCAAGCTCGAAAATTCGCTCGATGCCGTCTCCGCCGAGAATTGCCGGTACGCCCATGAACAGATTGTCATAGCCATACTCGCCTTCCAGCAGAGCAATAATCGGAATGATCCGTTTCTTGTCCTTCAGAATCGCTTCCGTCATTTGTACCAGGGACGCAGCCGGCGCATAGTATGCACTACCGTTACCCAGCAGGTTCACAATTTCGCCGCCGCCAACCCGGGTACGCTGCACAATGGCTTCAATGCGCTCAGCCGGAATCAGCGTGTCGATCGGAATGCCGCCAACACTGGAGTAGCGAACGAGCGGAACCATGTCATCACCATGGCCGCCAAGTACGAATCCGCGGACATCCTCAACCGATACGTTCAACTCTTGCGCGATGAAAGTGCAATAGCGAGCCGTATCCAGTACGCCAGATTGGCCGATGACGCGGTTCTTGGGAAATCCGAGCGTGTTATATGCCACGTAAGTCATGGCATCGACCGGGTTGCTCAAGATGATCACCGTGGCGTTCGGTGCGTGACTCTTCACGTTCTCACATACGGATTTCACGATCCCTGCATTGGTATTAACGAGATCATCGCGGCTCATGCCCGGCTTGCGGGCTACACCTGCTGTAATGATTACGATATCGGAATTAGCTGCATCCTCATAGTTGGATGTACCAACTATGTTGCTGTCAAATCCTTGAACGGGACTTGCTTCGAGCATATCCAGCGCTTTACCTTTCGTTGGGTTCTCGAGCTGCGGGATATCCAGCAGCACCACGTCACCCAATTCTTTTTGAGCAAGCATCAGGGCGGTAGTCGCACCTGTAAAGCCAGCACCTACTACCGTAATCTTTTTACGAGTAATTGCCACGATGAATCTCCTCCTTACAGGTTTTTAATGATTTCGTCTGCGAACTGGGAGCATTTCACTTCGGTAGCGCCTTCCATCAGACGGGCAAAGTCATACGTCACAGTTTTGTTGTTGATCGATGTTTCCATCCCTTTGTAGATCAGGTCAGCGGCTTCCTGCCATCCGAGGTGCTCAAGCAGCATTACGCCGGAGAGGATAACGGAACCAGGATTTACTACGTCTTTGTCTGCATATTTCGGAGCTGTACCATGAGTCGCTTCGAAAATCGCATGTCCAGTTACATAGTTGATGTTAGCCCCTGGAGCGATACCGATACCGCCAACTTGTGCAGCCAGCGCGTCAGACAGATAGTCACCGTTCAGGTTCAATGTCGCAATGACATCAAAGTCGGTTGGACGAGTCAGAACTTGCTGCAGCGCGATGTCAGCAATCGCATCTTTAACGATGATTTTGCCAGCATCTTCAGCTGCTTTTTGAGCAGCATTAGCTGCATCTACGCCGTCTTTATCCTTGATGATATCGTATTGAGCCCAAGTGAACACTTTATCGCCGAATTCAGCTTCAGCCACTTCGTAACCCCAGTTTTTGAAGGCGCCTTCTGTAAATTTCATGATGTTGCCTTTGTGAACCAATGTCACCGATTTGCGGCCATGCTTGATTGCGTATTCAACCGCTGCACGTACAAGACGCTTGGAACCTTCGGAGGATACAGGCTTGATGCCGATACCGGACGTTTCCGGGAAGCGGATTTTGTTGGCTCCCATCTCGTCTTGAAGGAACTTGATCACTTTCTTCACTTCTTCGGAGCCTTCTTTATACTCAATACCTGCGTAGATGTCTTCCGTGTTCTCACGGAAAATAACCATGTCAACCAGCTCAGGGCGTTTTACCGGAGATGGTACGCCGTCGAAGTAACGAACAGGACGCAGGCAAGTGTACAGGTCCAGCTCTTGACGAAGGGCAACGTTCAGGGAACGGATACCGCCGCCGATAGGCGTTGTAAGAGGCCCTTTAATCGCAACGATATACTCGCGAATCGCTTCAAGCGTATCGTTCGGGAGCCATTCACCGTATGTATTGTATGCCTTCTCACCGGCAAATACTTCATACCAGGCAATTTTCTTGGAACCGTTGTATGCTTTTTCTACTGCTGCATCAAGGACGCGTTTGGAAGCTTTCCAAATGTCACGGCCAGTACCGTCACCTTCAATAAAAGGAATGACAGGGTTGTTAGGCACCTGCAGAGTTCCGTTATCAATCGTAATTTTCTCGCCTTCAGTTGGTAGTGCGAATTTTTCCAATTTCATGAGTATGAGTTCCTCCTTTGAATATGGTTCTTGTCTCTAACTATTCCAAAAATTCCACCAGAATAGGCACAGAGAAACCCGCCACCCGCGATTCACTCACGTTTGAGCGGTTCTCTAGCCTATTGTACATGATTGCCAGCCACTTAGCGAAGTTCTATCGGCACATATTTTTGGTCGGTCATACCTGTATACTCTGCACGCGGGCGGATAATACGGTTGCCTTCATACTGCTCAAGGATGTGCGCAGTCCATCCGGATACACGGCTGATGGCAAAAATCGGCGTGAACAATTCCTGCTCGATGCCGAGCTGCGTGTAGACCGATGCGGAATAGAAATCAACGTTCGGCTTCAGCCCTTTTTGGTTGGTAACCGTTTCGTCGATCAGTACCGACATGTCGTACAGCGTAGTGTCGCCTTTCATTTCACCAAGCTCACGCGACATTTTTTGCAGATGCTTCGCGCGCGGGTCGCCGTTTTTGTAAACGCGGTGTCCAAAGCCCATAATTTTTTCACGGTTGTCCAGCTTCTCCTGAATGTAAGCCTGAGCCCGATCAATCGAACCGACTTCGTTCAGCATCTTCATGACGGCTTCATTCGCACCGCCGTGCAGAGGACCTTTCAGCGCACCAATGGCGGAAGTTACGCCGGAATATATGTCGGACAGCGTGGCTACGGTTACACGGGCAGCAAACGTGGATGCGTTAAGCTCGTGATCCGCATGCAATACCAGTGCCTGATCCAGAGCCTTGATCGAAGTCTGATCAGGATCTTCGCCTCTGAGCATATACAAGAAATTCTCCGAGATGGAGACGCCGGCTTTCGGAGCGACCGGCTCTTTACCCTGACGAACACGGGCGATGGCAGCGATGATCGTCGGAAGCTGAGCTTGAAGTTTAACCGCTTTCTTTTCGTTCGCTTCACGGCTCATATCGTCGCCTTCGGCGTCATACAGAGCAAGCGCGGATACAGCCGAGCGAAGCGCAGCCATCGTATTGGTATCCTTCGGATACAATTTGATCTGCTGGATAAGCTCATCCGGAATGGCAGCATAGTCGCTCAAATCTTGTTGAAGGGCCTTAAGCTCTTCGGCATTCGGAAGTTTTCCGAACCAGAGCAGATAGGCTACCTCTTCAAAACTTGCATGTTCTGCGAGATCGTCAATATCATATCCACGATAAGTCAGAACGCCATCGACGATCGAACTAATCGCGGAGGTGGTAGCTACAATGCCTTCCAAACCCTTGGTAGCTGTCATGCAACATCTCTCCTTTATGATCGGGATAAACTGAACTATTTTGACATTCATGAAAACATTTTCATGAAGTCGGATAAAAAAGAAAAACGCGAAAAAATTGCTATGGTCCTAGTCATAAACCTTCTCATATCATACTGGATTTTGTCTGATATGTGAACATGAGCAGCGACATTCGCCGCATCAAATTGTTTTATCGACACCATAAACATTTTTTTGAAATCACTTACAATTCCATTATACCTGTGATAATTCTCATTGTCGAATCATGAAGACAAGCGTTTTCCAACTCTTTATCCTTATATTGAAACTCCTTGCATAGGTATAGAGAATGAGCGACTCTGCTCGTCCTTGAAGTGCTGCAAAGGAGTGTGATTGTTTGGAACGATTGATGCTCAAGCGTTTTGGCCGGGGAGTGTGGGTGCTGTCTTCCATCTTCGTGATTGCCTATTTAATATATGTACTGCTGCCGCTGCTTTATCCCTTCCTTCTGGCCTGGATCATCGCCTATGCCATGAATCCTTGCGTCCACCTGCTACAGCAGAGTTTGAAGCTGCCGCGGTGGTTCGCCGTCACGTTGTCCCTGCTGCTGTATTTCGGAGCGGCTCTACTGATTCTTACTGCGGCTGTTACCAGACTGGTCAAGGAACTGATTATTCTGTCACAGTCCTTCAATCTCCATATTGATACCTGGATGGAATGGCTGACGGCCTGGATGCAGAATGATAGCTTCCAGAATATCATCAATGAGATTAGCCGGTTTTATCAGAACAACCCGAATTATCACGATACCATCAATCAAAATATTACCCGCACGACACAAACGATTGGCACGGCCGTGACCGATTTAGTTACCAGTATTTTTAACGGAATTTTGCAAATTATTTATTATTTGCCGAACTTAGGCACGATTCTGATTGTTGTTTTACTGTCAACATTCTTTCTCAGCAACAGCTGGGAGCGCCATAATCGCGCGCTTATCCGCATCCTACCGGGCGTCATTCTCAAACCCATGATCTATATCTTCTCGGATCTGAAAAAAGCATTGTTCGGATTCGCGAGGGCCCAATTGATCCTCATCTCCATCACGGCCCTTATCGTCATGCTCACGCTTTATGCGCTCGGGGTCGATTCCGCCTTCTCCATCGGACTTCTGATCGGCTTGGTGGATCTTCTCCCATACCTCGGCGTTGGCATCGTCCTGATCCCCTGGTCGCTGTATGCCTTTATGTCGGGCGACCTGACGCTCGGCATCGGACTGACCGTCCTGTACAGCATCATCCTGATCGTCAGGCAGATCATGGAGCCCAAGGTGCTCGCCAGCAGTGTGGGACTGGACCCGCTCGCCGCCCTGCTGGGCATGTTTGTCGGGCTCAAGCTGTTTGGCATTCTGGGATTGATTGTAGGTCCTGTGTCGCTTGTCATCCTGGATGCATTCCACCGGGCCCATGTATTCAAGGACCTAAGGAATTATATTATCGGAGGCAGGTTCAGATAGTAAATAGACCGGCCCACGAAGGGGCCGGTCTTATGGGTGATCCTGTTTGTTTTATCTGCGAAAGATCGTAATCTTGCCGTTTTTCATATTTTTCTTCATCCATTTCAACAGCAGAATCCGATACAGCGGGCGGGTCAACGGAAATATCAGCGTAAATCCGATAATGTCAGTTACAAAGCCCGGCAGAATAAGTAGTACTCCACCTGCAAATATACATAGGCCATCAGCCATGGAAGCACCCGGAACCATGCCTGAGTTCATTCTCTGCTTGGCATCTTCCATCGCTTTGCGACCTTCGAACCTCATCATGGCCACGCCAACCGCAGAGGTCAGCAGTGTCAATAACAAGGTATTCATGCCACCCACGCGATCCGCAACAATCTGGAAGCCGAATATTTCAATAGCAGGCACGAAGATAATCGCTGCCAGCAACCATTTGAACATGAAGCTACTCCTTCCTCCCCCAAAGGGTGTCCCTCAATGCATCATACAGCTTTGGGGAGCATTTATCCAGTCGGGCCGGCTTCCACTCTCGATTCAGCCATACATGTCGGGTCGCACCTGCCGTTAACAAGGCACCGGGCAGCCCGGATTCGGGAGACAAATCCATCGTCCCCAAATCTGCCTGCTCCTGTTCGCTCAGCAAACGGACCTCATATTCATAGTGTATTCGAAGTGGGGAGAAAGCAGTCATTCTGGTAAATACCGTTACGAGATCATCATACCGCGCAGGCTGGCGGTACTTGATATCAAGTTCAACCACCGGGAGCAGGACGCCTTCTTCTTCCATTCCACGATACGTAAATCCCATTTCACGGATCATTTGGGTGCGCCCGATCTCGAACCAGTTTAAATAGTTAGCATGGTATACGACACCCATTTGATCGCTTTCCTGATAACGCACCCGAAATGACGTCCAGAACCAGCGGCTTAGTGTCGGCACGGATGGCTTAGGCATCAACATCCCCCCTTATCTATGCAAAAAGCAATGGTCGACAAAATCATCGTCCATTGCTCATATGCTGCTATATTCAGAATCCAACGGATTCTTGACTGTTGTATTACTTCTGTTGTGGAATTTGATCCACTTTCAGCAGGTTGGTCGAACCGGAACGGCCCAGCGGCACGCCTGCTGTAATCACAACAAGATCGCCTTCTTTAACGAGTCCGGACTTCACGCCACCTTGCAGCGCGTAATCAAACATCTCGTCCGTAGAAGAAGCCTGTTCGCCTTTAACCGGCGTTACACCCCAAGTCAGTGCCAAACGTCTCATCGTTCTGTCTTGAGTCGTGACAGCGACGATAGGAGCCTCTGGACGGTATTTGGATACCATACGAGCCGTTTGACCAGATTCCGTGGACGATATGATTGCTTTGGCATTCAGGTCGAGTGCCGAGATCGCAACGGATTGGCTGATTGCTTCGGTAACGCTGGTATCTTGAGCAATACGCTGTTTCAAGAACATTTCACGATAGTTCAGTGCGGACTCCGCTTTCTCTGCGATACGGGACATGGTCAAAACAGATTCTACAGGATATTTACCTGCAGCCGTTTCGCCGGACAGCATGATGGCATCGGTACCGTCAAAAATCGCATTGGCAACGTCACTTGCTTCCGCACGGGTAGGACGTGGGTTGCGCTGCATGGAATCCAGCATTTGCGTAGCCGTAATGACCGGTTTGCCAGCCAAGTTACATTTTTCGATCATGCGTTTTTGCACCAATGGAACTTCCTCAGCCGGAATCTCAACACCGAGGTCGCCCCGGGCTACCATCAAGCCATCGGATACTTCGAGGATTTCATCCAGGTTGTCAACGCCCTGCTGGTTCTCGATTTTGGAGATGATTTGGATGTGCTCGCCATTATGCTTCTTCAGCAATTCGCGAATTTCAAGCACGTCACTTGCTTTACGAACGAAGGAAGCAGCAACAAAATCGATGCCCTGTTCGATCCCGAAAACGATATCGTTGGCGTCTTTTTCCGTAATCCCTGGGAGCGAAATCGCGACTCCCGGTACGTTTACACCTTTTTTGCTCTTAATGGTTCCGCCATTGACGATGCGGCATCTGATTTCGGAGCCTTGAATCTCCACCACGGTCAGACCGATCAAACCGTCATCGATCAAGATCGTGGATCCCACTTGAACATCTTGCGGCAACTCTTTATAAGTAATGGACAAACGATTCTTATCACCAAGGATTTCCTCGGTAGTAAGGGTGATATATTCATCTTGTACAAGCTCAATCGGTTCCACTTCAAGTTTACCTGTACGGATTTCCGGTCCTTTGGTGTCAAGCAGGATCGCTACCGTTTTGTTCAACTCTTCACAAGCTTGGCGGATGTTCTTGATCCGGTTGCCATGCTCCTCGAAGTCGCCGTGAGAGAAGTTCAGACGAGCCACGTTCATGCCGGCCATAATGAGCTTCTTGGTGTTTTCCAACGATTCACTGGAAGGACCGATGGTACATACAATTTTTGTTTTGCGCATTTGGGTTTCCTCCGTTTATTAAAGGGTTCTCTATATCTCTTTTTCCAACAACTAAATCTACTACAAAAAGTCTAATTTGTATAGGAACTTTGTCATATCGTCACATACTCATCAGATTTTCACAGAATCGTCTTCCTGTTCCGCCTTCGCAAAATCGAATTCGCCAATCTTGCGGAACTTGCGGTACCGGTCTTCCTTCAGCTCGCAGGCATCCATGACGGATAGCTCTTTCAGCTGGCTGATCAGTGCGCTTTGAATGGCTGCGGCCGTCTCTTCATAGTCGCGGTGCGCACCGCCCTTAGGCTCCGGTATAATTTCCTCAATGACTTCCATTTCAAGCAGGTCCTTAGCGGTGATCTTCATGGCTTCCGCAGCCTGGTCCGCTTTGGATGCATCCTTCCACAGAATGGATGCGGCGCCGTTCGGTGAAATGGCGGAATAAATGGCATGCTCAAGCATCAACACACGATTGCCTACAGCCATTGCAAGAGCACCGCCGCTCCCACCTTCGCCGATGACCACAACAACAATAGGCACCCCAAGGGACGACATTTCCCGTAGATTACGGGCAATCGCCTCGGACTGACCTCTTTCTTCTGCTGTATTACCCGGATATGCGCCTTTTGTATCAATAAATGTGATAATGGGACGCTTGAACTTGTTCGCCTGCTGCATAAGTCGCAGAGCTTTACGGAAGCCTTCCGGATGCGGACTTCCGAAGAAACGCGCGATATTATCCTTCGTATCCTTACCGCGCTGCTGACCGACCACCGTGACGGGAACACCGTCCAGTTTGGCCAAGCCGCCGACAATGGCAAGATCGTCCCCGTAGAGACGATCTCCATGCAGCTCAATAAAATCCGTAAAGATCAACTGGATCAAATCAAGCGAAGTCGGTCGCTGCTGATGACGGGCCAGATGCATTTTCTGGGAAGGCGAAATCGAAGAATAAATTTCTTCCTCCAAACGACTATATCGTTCTTCCAGGCGGGCGATTTCATCCGTGAAATCGATCCCTTTTTCCTGTCCGAATTGTTTCAGTTCATCAATCTTCTTGCGCATTTCGGCAAGTGGCATTTCAAAAGGCAATTCGCCTGACATCAGAATCCCCCTTTCACGGTATGCATCTCCAGCAGCTTACCAAGCATGGAGCGCATATCTTTCCGATGAATAACCATGTCAAGCTGACCATGAGCCAAGTTGAACTCCGCTGTCTGGAAGTCATCCGGCAGCTTCTGGCGAATGGTCTGTTCAATAACGATACGGCCCGCAAAACCGAATACGGCTCCTGGCTCGGCAATATTGATATCGCCAAGCGTCGCAAAGCTGGCGGATACACCGCCGGTCGTCGGATCCGTTATCACTGAAATATAAAGCCCGCCGAGTTCGTTAAACCTGGACAGGGCTGCGCTTGTTTTGGCCATCTGCATCAAACTGAGAATACTCTCCTGCATCCGGGCACCGCCGGAAGTGGAGAAAATAATGAGTGGTAAACGCTTGTCCGTCGCAAACTCGATCGCTCGGGTGATTTTTTCCCCGACGACGGAGCCCATGCTTCCCGTGAAGAAATCAAAACTCATCACAGCCACCACAACAGGCTGGCCGAGAATCGAGCCTTGACCGGTAATAACCGCATCATGAAGACCGGATTTCATCTTCTGCTGCTCCAGCTTGGCCGCATATCCCGGAAACTTGAGCGGATCCACCGAGATCATATCTGCGTCAAACTCTTCAAAGCCTGTCTCATCCAGCGTCATGGCAATCCGTTCTACCGCATTCAGGCGCATATGATGTCCGCATTCCTGACACACCTTCAGATTCTTCTCAAGCTCTTTGCTGTATTGAATGGTGCCGCACTTAGCACACTTATTCATCAGACCTTCCGGAATTTCCCGTTTCGGGCGTTCGCCTTCCTGAGGCTGCCCTGCTGTCCCAAGTCGTTCCGATGGGATCGTTGCGTATTTCCTTTTTTTCTGAAATAAGTCTTTAAACACAACTACACCTCTCCAGCCGTAAATTTGAATGGCCGCCGCAATAGCACATCGCCGATCCGTACGCTAAGCTTCGCTATGTAACCCAGATGAAACTAGGGGTGCAATATCGAATTCAACACTTCCTGTACTTCCTCAAGCTCTCCGGAGGGTACCAAAATCTCAAACTGCTGTTTGGAAAGATTCACAGGACGGCTTTGAACCAAAAAACCTTCTTCCGTTAGCCTGGTCTTGATCATTTCCGCCACCTTTGCAGTTGGCGCAATATAGATTACCGTCCACATGCCTTTCAGATCCCCCTAATCTCGTCCCACAGGCATATCCTGAGCCGATATAATGGATAATGATAACATACTTCAGTTTTTACCTCAACAAAGAGAGCAGGGGGCTGAAAGCCAAATCTTACCCTTATGCAGCAATTCGACACCGCTCGCGCAAATCAGTCAGAACCTGCGGTATAATGGGCCGCATCGGGATTGTTATGGGCGATGCGTGAGGAAGCGGCAGCGGCGATGCCTGCAACGAGATCATCCAGAAACACATGTATCCCGTCCGACTTTTCATTTAATATCTCAATTACACCAATTTTTTCTTTGTCCAGGTAACCGAAACTGGTCAGTCCGATCATGCCATATATGCTCGTGACACCAAGCGCCATGGTCTCATCCACTCCGTAGAGCGGTTCGTCTTGCTCCATAATCGATTGCAGCGGCTCCGGCAGCAGTTTCTTCTCCGCCAGCTCATCCAGCGCAATGCCCGTATACAGCGTATACTGAACTTCGCGCTTGCCGAGAACGGCCCGGACGCTTTCTTCACACTGCTCGATGGTTAACTTCGGATGATAACGCTGCTGCAGCTTCAACACAATATCCGCGATGGAGCTTACGCTGACTCCTCTGCGGCTGAGCATGCTTTCTGCCAAGTCCATTGACATCACAAATCCCCCCCGCGTCTTTGGCCGCGCTCTTTCAATCCGGTTCTATCATGAAGAGCCTTCTTCATGCGAATACTCGGCCAACATTACCTGTAGTGTCCTAATTGTATGCGGGAGGGATGGGAAACGTTCTTAAATTTTCATGTCACTTCACTTTAACGGTGTCCTTGCCCAGCATGCTCTCCATTTCGGCAAAAAGCTCTGTCGAAGGCTTAATCCGATAGGCATCGCTAAGCGCAAGCACCTTCTGGCTTCGCTCATAAAACAGCACCGTTGGCACATGCCCCGGATGCTGCTGCAGGAGCTCTTTCAGCTTCACCAGCAGCTCCGATTGCTCCGCATCGGCCGTTATTTTCACAAACACGCGCTGCTCAGCCTTATGATTCGATACTCCGGTACGAGATTCCTTCTCGGACGATAAGCTGCTGCCCGATGCTTCATTTCGGATTGAGGTCGAATCATCGCCACTCCGGGCGGCAAGCGGCTCCGGAGGCGGGACGGCCGAGGGATTACCGGCCGAAACCGGCGGCATGCCGACTGCGCCCGATTTTACGCCCCGACCGTTATTCTCTCCGCCGGATCTTCCTCTTCCGCCTGCTGTTCCCCGAACCTTGCTCCGGTGAACCAGTTGGCTCAAGGTTTGCGCCTCAAGCGGAGCGATTTCTTCGGCCAGCAGCTTGAAGCCTTCGTCCTGCAGTTGGACCTTTGCCCGGATCGCGAGCAGTGCGCCTTTTTCAATCAGATGCGCGCTTCGCTTCCACACTTCGGGAAAGAGAACGACCTCGCAGCGCTCGATTTGGTCCTCGCACTCCATGAAGGCCATCGCCTTCCCCTGTTTCGTCGTAATGGTCTTTAGTGTAACCACCATCCCGGCAACCGTAGCCATCGATTCATCTTCCGCTTCATGCAGATCCATTAACCGATCAGCTCCGGATTCCGTCAGCGTATCTTCGAATCCGTCTAGTGGATGACCGGACAAATACATGCCCAGCAGCTCACGTTCGAATTCGAGCTGCTGACTTGCGGTATACGGGGGGATGTCCGGATATTCAATGTCCCAATTCGTCGTTTCCACGAAGTCGAAGAGCTGAATCTGGAGATCATCCCGCTCCTTTCTCCACTTCACGGCCGCTTCGACCGTTTCGTCCAGCATAGCAACCAGTTGGGAGCGGTGACCCTGCAAGGAATCGAAAGCCCCCGCCTGGACAAGCGACTCGATCACGCGCTTGTTGCATACGCGGAGGTCCACCCGGCGGCAAAAATCAAGCAGGCTTTCAAACGGCTTTTCACGCCTGATCTCGACGATATTCTCCACCGCTTGCGTGCCAACATTCTTAATCGCGGCAAGCCCGAATCGGATTCCGCCTCCGGCAGGACAGCCTTCATCATCGCCGCCCTCGGCAGCAGGACCGCTCATGACCGGCGTGAAATACGTTCCGCTTTCGTTGACATCCGGCGGCATGACCTCGATGTCGAGCCGCCGTGCCTCCAGCACGTATTCGGCTACCTTCCGGTGACTGCCCATAACCGCAGTCAGCATGGAAGCCATGAACGGAACCGGATAGTGCGCCTTAAGATAAGCCGTCTGGAAGGCCAGCACGCCATAAGCGGCAGCATGCGCACGGGGAAATCCGTAATTCGCGAACCGGACGATCATATCGTACACACGGTTGGCCTCATCCTCGCTATAGCCGAGCTTGAGACTGCCCGACACGAAATGGCTCCGCTCCCGGTCCAGCACTTCGCGCTTCTTCTTCGAAACCGCTCTTCGCAGCAAATCGGCTTCCCCGAGCGAGAAGCCGGCCATCGTCGAAGCGATCTGCATGATCTGCTCCTGATAGACGATAATGCCGTAAGTATCGCCTAATATCGGGATCAGGTCCGAATGGGGATACTCCGGCTCAATCCGGCCGTGCTTGGCTTGAATGAACTTCGGAATAAACTCCATGGGACCCGGGCGGTACAAGGCATTGACAGATACGATATCCTCAAATGCCGAAGGTTTCAGATCCTTCAACACCCGCCGAATGCCCGCGGATTCGAGCTGAAATACGCCCGTGGTATCGCCGCGCCCCAGCATCTCATACGTCAGATGATCGTCATCTTGCACTTGTTCGAAATCGAGTGTTCTGCCGGTCAATTCTTGAATCCATCGCAGCGTACGCTCAATGATGGACAACGTCCGCAGACCCAAAAAGTCCATCTTGAGCAGCCCCACGCTCTCCAGATTCTCCATGGAATACTGTGTCAGCGCCGTCTTCTCGCTGCCTTCCTGCAGCGGCACCGCATCCGTCAGCGGATCGCGGGAAATGACAATGCCCGCCGCATGCGTCGAAGCATGACGAGGCATGCCCTCGACCTTCATCGCCATATCGATCAGCTCGCGCACCTTCGGCTTCGTCTCGTACTGCTCCTTTAGCTGTGGGCTTTGCTCCATCGCTCCTGCGATGCTGATGCCCAGGTGGTTAGGGATCAGCTTGGCCGCCTTGTCCACATCCCCGAACGGCACATTCAGCGCACGTCCGACATCACGGACGGCCGCCCTTGCCGCCATCGTACCGAACGTGATGATCTGAGCGACATGTTCTTTCCCGTATTTATCCACCACATAATCAATGACCTCTTCCCGGCGCTCGTCACTGAAGTCGATATCAATATCCGGCATCGTAATCCGTTCCGGGTTCAGGAAGCGTTCAAACAACAATTTATATTTCATCGGATCAACATTTGTAATGTGAAGCGTGTAAGCTACCAAGCTCCCCGCCGATGAACCCCTGCCCGGTCCAACCGCGATGCCTTGCCTGTGGGCATAGGCGATAAAATCCCATACGATCAGGAAATAATCGCTGAAGCCCATGCTCTCAATGACACCGAGCTCATAGTTCAGTCGCTGCTCCAGCTCGCTGCGCAGCGCTTCATCCTGCCACCGCTCCGTATTCTCATAACGTCCTTTCAGCCCGTTCAAACAGAGATCCCGCAAGTATTCTGCTGCATTTTTCCCTTCAGGAAGAGAGCTGTATTCCGGCAAAATGGACTTGCCGAACTCCAGCTCCAGGTTACATTGGTCCGCAATCTTAGCCGTATTCAATATAGCTTCAGGCACATGGGGGTACAGACGCTCCATTTCGCTGCCGCTCTTCAAATAGAGCTGGTTCGTCTGGATTTGCAGCCTGTCTTCATCTTCCACCGTTTTGCCCGTGCCGATACAAATTAGGACGTCCTGAACTTCGGCATCGCTCTCAGCCAGATAATGCACATCATTGGTAGCGACCAGCGGAATACCCGTCTCGCGGCTCAGCTGAATCAGCTGGGGATTCACGCGCTTCTGCTCCGGAATTCCGTGATCCTGCAGCTCCAAGTAGTAGTCTTCTCCAAAAATCGCCTGGTAACGAAGCGAAGCGGCTTTTGCTTCCGCCTCACGTCCATGAAGCAGATGCTGGGGAACCTCGCCGCCCAAGCAAGCGCTGAGACATATGATGCCTTCATGATGGGCGGCGAGCGCCTCCATATCGATTCGGGGTCTGTAATGGTGCCCCTCCAGATGCCCGATCGAGCACAGCTTCATCAAATTGCGATAGCCGGTCTCATTCTTGGCAAGCAGAATCAAATGATAGATCGGCTGATCCTTGCGGCTTCCCCGCTCCTTGCGGGAGCCTACCGTGATATAGGCCTCGCAGCCGATAATCGGTTTGATGCCTTGCGCCATACAAGCTTTATAGAACGGAATGGCACCATACATCACGCCATGATCCGTAAGCGCCAGCGATTTCATTCCAAGCGCCGCCGCTTCCCGCACCAGGTCACCGATACGTGCCGCTCCATCGAGCAAACTGTATTCACTATGCACGTGCAAATGCACGAAAGAGCTCATCGTAACGCCTTCCTTTCGCCGGTACATGTATATTTAAAATCAATCCAAAGATATCTTTAAAAGTCTTTATACCATTTTATCATAATCCCGCTAGGCCCGCCCATAGAATGAAACTAGGGAGTACGTGGACAGGCGGTTGCCGTGACATCCACCAAGAGAAGAGAGGAGACATGAGGGCATGAGCGTTTTTTTATCAAAAGCGATCCTGGACTTTTTTATAGCCTTCGGCATCGTGCTGGGGGGAGCCATGGTGGGAGGTGTGGGCGCCGTGCTGTCCCTGCAGCCCCCCACCCACACCATGATGGAGGTCGCAGACCGAATTAAGATCTGGGCGCTTGCGGCTGCCATCGGAGGCACCATCGATCCGATGCGGGTCATTGAGAGCAATATGCTTGGCGGTAATTTATCCCCTGTGATCAAACAAATTCTATATCTCGGCTTTGCATTTCTTGGAGCACATATGGGCAGCGAGCTGGTCAAATGGGTGTGCTCCAGCCGGAGTTAATCGATGCGCGTACCTCCAACCCACCGCTTCCGCCCCTTCTATCAGGTCGCATCCATCTTCGTGCTGGGGATGGTTGTCGGCAGCATCGTCTACAACTCGGTCTATCATGCAGCCTACAATAAACTATGGGAGACGAATCAAGGCCAGCAGATCAAAATTGCACAATATGAAGAAGACATCGAGTCGTTAAAAAAATACAATAAACAATCCACGGTCATCAAAGAAATCAAGATCCGGAGCGAGCAAAACGACAGGGCGCCGCTGGATCCCGTGATCATCAAAGAACTCATCAGGCTTATGGGCGATGATCTGGCAGCCCTTCGGGGCCGTAATGTGTTTGATATCGACGCCGACAGCAAGCTGACGCGCTCACTCCTTAGCGACAAAATATATACGGTTCGCGAAAAGGATTACAAGGTCCAAATCAAGACCATGCTTGTGATGGAAGGTGTACTTCAAATCTGGGTTAGCTTTGATCATGTGGATGCAAAGTCAACGGTATCATGATACAATACCGATATTGTACATGATCGAATCTACACGCTTTTAGAGGTTGTTCAGTAAGTCAGCCTGACTTATTGAACACGCACTTTTAGCTATATCGTAAGCATGTTACTGAATATAAAGGAGCCTTCCATTCCATGATCACAGTCATCCACTATATCCTATACATTATCCTCGTTCTGTCCGTGATCGCTGCCGCGCTGTATAGCATTCGCGCACGACGAGCAGCGGATCCCGCAGACCGCGGAATCTATATGTCCATGATGAACCTCTATATGGGCATTATGCTGGTTTCCCTTTCGCTAGTCTGCATGTTTCTGTTCAGCGGCTCCACGCCGGCTGTCATTGTAGAAGCCGTATTCTTGGTGCTTGGCGCATTTAATATATTTTCCGGCATAAGAAGCCGCACCTATTACAGCAGACTGAAGGATTCGCGGACGGCCAGCTAAATTAAATTAAACGGAACAAGGGCATCCCGGAAGGTCTATTATAAGACCTGCAGGATGCCCCTTTATTTTGTCCGGAATTTACGTCAGCCATGATCGATCGCCTGCATGGTCATGACCGCTTTGGCAATCAGGTTCGTCTGATGCTGAATCTCAATCTCCATCTTGCAGGTACGGCGGCTGATCTCCAGCAGTTTCGGCATAATGACGATCGGGTCCTCGATCTGCACGGGCCGGATGAAATACGTTGACAGATGGTCCAGCACATGATCCCAGCCGCTGATATCCTTGGCCGCTTTAACCGCCGCTTGGCTCATTACGGTCGTAAGCACTCCTTGTGAAATCGTTCCAAGTTCTGAAGCCATTTGGGGCGTGATGAAACCGTGAAAGAACAAACGCCCTTCCTCATCCCGATCCTCTGCAATCCCATTCCAGATCAGCTGATCAAACGTTTCGCCGAGCTGAGGCTGATTTCGCGCATCCCGCAGTGCCCCTAACACTTCTTTACGAGTGACCGTTGCAAGCAGCTTGCGGTTCCGATCCACAATCGGCAGAAAATCGATCCCTTCCCACATCATAATCTGCGCCGCTGATGCAAGCGAAGTTTTCATGCTTGCCGTCACCGGGTTACGGGTCATCGCTTTCTCGATCGGCTGGGTGTCGGCGAGCCCTTCCACATCCCGGACACCAACAATGCCGATGACCCGGTTCCATTCGTCGGTTACCGGATAACGGATTTCCCCGGTCGCTTGTGAAATCCGTTTGAATTCCTCAACGGTGACGGAGTTTTTCAACTGATGATTCTTCGGCTTATCATGAGCGATATCCTCCACCAGCATAATTTTCTTCTTGATTAAACGGTCAAAAATGGCGCGGTTAATCATGGAGGCGACGGTAAACGTGTCATGACGGGACGATATAATGGGCAGATGCAGTTGGTCTGCCAACTGCTTCACTTCCCGGCTGGTTCCGAAACCGCCCGTAATCAATACGCCCGCTCCCTGCTCAAGTGCCAGGAAATGGGCATCTTCACGGTTACCGACAATCATGAGGCTTCCGGCATCGATATATCGGATCATCGCCTCTACCTTCATAGCGCCAATCACGTATTTATGCAGGCTTTTATTAAGCCCCTCCGCACCGCCAAGCACATGCCCTTCCACTATTTCAACAACATCGGCAAACATAAGCTGCTCGGATATGTTCCGCGGCTTCCGTTCCACACGAACCGTGCCGATCCGCTCCTTCGTGACCACAATGCCCAGGCTTTCCGCTTCCTTCACCGCCCGATAAGCGGTGCCCTCGCTGACGCCCATCTCTTTAGCTAACCGTCGTACCGATATTTTGCTTCCAACCTTCAAACTTTCAATATGCTGAACCAACTGCTCGTGTTTAGTAATCGTATCATCTCGAACGTCCAACTGTTACACCCCCAGAACACTATCTGTACCATACTGTATCTATTATATCACGTCCTATGACACTCCCATACCCGTCAGATACAAAAAAACCTCCCATAAAGGATAACGGATGGGCGATCCAACCGTATCCCTTATGGGAGGTTTTTGTTCATCACAACGCTCGCTATGATCCAACTCTTAATTAGCTTCCTGGCTCTTCTGTTCCTCAGGCCATTTCAATTCCCATTGACGCAATTTCTCCTTGCGGATCTCATCGAGCGCTCTCTGTTTCGCTTCATCTACACCGATGAGGTAATAGAGATGCGAACCGATCACGAGCAGGGCAAATCCTGCCCAGACTGCACCGAACAGCGAAACCCACGAGAACCCGCCAGAAAAGGAAATGCTGGGAAGGGTGTATATCAACATGCCGAGTGCAACCAATAAATAAGCGGTGTGTTTAAACTTGTTCTTCTTTTTTTTCATTGTAAACGCAGCTCCTCTACTCTCTGAAATCTATATTTCTACTCTATGAGGAGCTTGCGCAATTTATGAGACAAGTTTTTAAAAATTGTTCAAATTCGATCCGAAATTAACGGCCCGCATCATGGTTACAAATAGATTGATTTAAGGTTGAGCTGGTCCGTACAGATGCTGGAGGCTATCCGATATAATCTTGTTCACGTCTTCGATGATGACACTCAATCGCCGCTCCGCGTCAAACAAACGACGAATGTTCAGGTTCAAGCTAAGCACCTCAAACTGCTTCTCCATCTTCTCCATTTCGTCCTGAGCCGGCATATCGCCGGACATCATACGCTGTTGAAGCTCCATCTGGCGCTGACGGAAATCATCCAGCATGCGTCTGCTCTCCGGATCTGCATCCACGAGTTTCATAGCAGAGGTGATCTCCTCTACCTCCTTGCTTTCCCTCATCGCTTTTGCCAAATCATGTGCCTTGTCATAAATGTTCATTTTTAATTCCTCCAATATATTCGGCCAAAATGCCATTTTTTCAATTCGCCTTTCGCCTTTCGCCTTACTCCATCAAACATCTCATCTCCACAGCACAATCAGCATGGATTGGAACAATCCGATCACTCCACCCAGCAGAACTCCAAGCCAGGTGATAGCCCTGAATTCACGGCCGGATACACTTAGAATGATCTCTTCCAGCCGCTCAATTGGAAACTTCTCCACCTGCTCCTGAACGAGCTGCGGCAAGTTAACAGCCTTCATGGCAGCCGGGATGCTTCGCTCAAGGAAACCCAGTCCCTTATCGAGCAGTCCAGGCAAGGCTGCCCCAATAGCCGGCATTCGCGGTCCGATCACTTCGCTAACACGAAGAAGCTCGATCCGCTCAATCCACTTGGACCAAGGAAGCTTATCATCCAAAGTTCGGGTGATCCAAGCTAAGCCCGGCTCATCCGCGACATGTTCGATGAGATTCCCAAGCGGCATATCACCGTAATACGACAGCTTTCCTGAGATGATATCCGTGATGGTCTTGCGGACTTTCTCTCCCTCCAGCTGCTGAATCAGCATGGGCGTCAGCTTCTGGACCAGCTTATCCTCATCCACAAAGATCGAAGCCATGGTCCCGAGAAATCCGCCTGCCTTATCGATGAGCGATGAAGCCACCTCCGATAGCATAAGCTGTCCCTTGGCAGACAGCAGCGTGTTCTTCAGCTCCTTCAGCACCATATCGGCGGCAGCCCCGCTCCAGCCCTGGATCGTTTCCTCCGACCAGCCGGGAACAAGCTCCTTCAGCGGCTTTGCCTCCAGCCCGTAGCCATGCCATACTGCTGCGGCACCCCGGGCCGTAAGCTGGCGGGCTGATTGTTCAGCACGGACCTTCAATTGCTCCCACTGTTCCGAACTCCATACCTTTAGCGCCAAGTCTCGGAAGCTCAGCTCCGACTGGCTCCATTCCTCCAGCTTTCGATAGAGGCTGTCCTCTATCTTACCCCGAAACACCGGCTTACGAATAAGCTCCTGCAAGCCCTCGCTTGTTACCAGGTAATCCGAGACCACGTGTCCGAGCGACTCGGCTATTTCGTCTTTACGCTTGGGGATGAGCCCTGGTGTAAAGGGTATGCGGCGACCCAGGATGATTTTTTCTTCACGAGGATGAAACAGCATTTTTATCGCAAAATGGTTCGTTATGCCGCCAACAAAAGCAGCAACGCACACGTTCACCAAAATAAACAGCCAGTTCTGCATTTTAAGCACTCCTTTTTCCCGAGCAGTACAATCACCAAGGGATATATGTCCTCATATGATGCATTACATGCAATGATCAGATGAAGTCTTTGTCTGTTCACTTAAGTATCCAGTTGTTGTCGGAAGGAGATCCATCATGCGCAAATCCAAGATTAAATCCAACACCAAATCCAAGATATCGGCTCAATTAATCCGCTCAGCCCAGCTTTCGGATAACGATATCAAGCTTGGTGACCGTCTCATAAGACAGCTCCGTATCCCGACAGATTCAAAGGTACAGCTTGCCTTTGGCTCCTTCAGGCAGGAAGTCAGCGTTACCTCAGGAGGAAAATCGAACTCGCTGGCCCTAAGCCCTTCCGTATTCAGCCATTCGGGACTTCTTCCTCGTACCGTCATGAATGTCAAATATTATCCAACGGAAAGAACACTGAAGCTCGGTCCGCTTATCGGGATCATGGTCAGTCGCTATCAACCGGATGAACCTGATAAACCTTTCGGATCGATCTCAGCTTTCTGCTTGGAAATGGTCAACGCAGCCAGGAAACAAGGCGCATATGTATATTTTTTCACACCTGACATGATCGGTTCGAACCCGGCAACACTTGAAGCCATTGCTTATGACGCAGGATGGAGAAAGCTCAGCGTTCCAGCTCCGGACGTCATTAATAACCGGCTGTCTACCCGCAAACTGGAGAATAGTCCTAGCGTACAGCATTTTATGAGAGAAGTAAAATCACAATTCGGCACCCATATCTTTAACGAGAAATTTCTCGATAAATCCGATGTCTTCGAGGCACTCGGACCTGATGCGAAACTGCAGAAATACTTGCCGGAATCCTACTTGCTTAGCGGTTATCCGACGCTCAAAAAAATGTGTTCTACTTATCGGACGGTCTTCCTGAAACCGGTCCGGGGTAGTCTGGGAAAAGGTATCATCCGGATATCCCGCCAAGAGAACGGCCATTATCAAACGATGACCACCTCTCTTGAAGGAAGCAAGAAGAATACCTACTCCTCGCTTCCAAAGCTGTTCAGCAGCTTATCCGGAAAAATAAAAAAAACGCGTTATCAAATTCAGCAAGGATTGGATTTAATCCGCATCAATAAGCGAAACGTTGATTTTCGCGCGCTTGTTCATAAAAACAAAAACGGCAAATGGGCAGTGACCTCGGTCGTGGCCCGCATTGCCGGCGGAAACCACTTTGTTTCCAATCTCGCCAGAGGTGGTACACTGTCTTCCGTCAAGGATGCGCTTGCCATGAGCAGTATCCCGTTAAACTCCAAGCAAACGGCCCCCGCTCGAATGAATCAAGCGGCGCTCGATATTGCTCATGGTCTGGAAGCTGCCATCCCCTATCATTTCGGAGAGCTGGGCATTGACTTGGCAATTGATACGACAGGACGCATTTGGCTCCTGGAGGTCAACTCCAAGCCGTCCAAAGGCGAAAACGCACCGCTGAATGCCGACTCCAAAGTAAGGCCGTCAGCCGTACGACTCGTTCAGTACTGTCAATACTTGACGGGTTTCTAAAAAAAGGAGAACCCTATGGCCTCAAACAAGATAGGCACCCTGGGTGTCATGGTATGCCGCAAACCGGGCTTCCCTCCCTTTAATGAGAAGGAATTTCTCCGTGAACTAAGCTCGAAGGCTAAGGAACTCGGCATGCAGGTATTTGTTTTTTGTCCGGATGATGCCTCTCCTGCTTCTGGTGCAGTAAGCACCATAGACAGGATACAAGGATATCAATTCAATCCGGGAGATGGCTGGACCATCGGCACCTTTCCTCCTCCTGACGTCATCTATGACCGATGCCTGCACCGAAACGGTGAGGAAACGGCTGCTGCCAGCCAATGTCTGGACCAACTGCTGCAGCAGGGTGTAAAGCTGTGGTCACGAGGTCTGCCCGGCAAGCAGAAAGTGCATGAAGTATTAAAGCGCTCCTCCGCCTTACGACCTTATCTGCCGGCAACTTTAAACTATACGGGTGCCGAGACACTGAATAGGGCTTTGCTGGCTTTTGGCAGCAGACTTTTCATGAAACCTAGCGGAGGCTCCCAAGGCCGTCATACTTTGTACCTCGCTCTGACAGATCACCAGCGTGTCAGACTGCAAGGAAGGGATCGGAGCAATCGCATGTTCCAGCAGACCATTCCCGCACAAGAGATGAACGAATGGGTGAGGCGTTTTACCGGCCGACGCCGATTTATCATTCAACCCTACCTGGAGCTTTGCAACCGTAACGGAGACCCGTTTGATATTCGGTCATTGGTTCAAAAGAATGACCGCGGCATATGGTCCATCACAGGAATCGCCGCACGGCAAGGCGTAAGCCAAGGGCTGACCTCGAACCTACACGGGGGAGGTACGGCATTTCCAGCCCTCCCCTATCTAACGACTGATTTCGGAGAAGAACAGGCCATGAAGATCATTCAGAACATCCGGAATCTGTCCGCTCGGCTTCCATCTTTGCTCGAAGAAGGATTCGGCCGACTCGGCGAGCTGGGAATCGATTTTGGCGTGGATACAAAGGGACGGATCTGGATTCTGGAGGTCAACTCCAAACCGGGCCGCCGCGCATTTACACTAACGGGGGATGGTCACGCAGCCCGGCTGTCCGTCGAACATCCGATTCAATACGCCCGTTATTTATTGCTTCGACAACTTAGGAGGGTAAATACATGAGTTTGAATTTCGGAAATATTCATTTCTCGCAGCAGCCCGAAAAAGTCGTCTTTTTATCCGGTTCGCTTCTAAAGAGCCTGGGGCTATCAAGCAGGAAATCGATTAAGCTTCGCATCGGTACCAATACGGTGTCCGCTGCTGTGAAACCGATTGAGCGATCGGGGAAACACATCTATTTAAGCAACGGTGTCCGAAATGGCATCAACGTCCCCAGACAGGGCCCTGTCTATATCCATTCCCCTGGTGAGGGCGAAATCGTGCTGGGGCCTGTGGTTGGGGTTCTGTCCGACGGACCACATAATCCATCCAGCCCTTTTGGAGCCCGAACCTCGTATATTCGGCAGCTTCTTCGTGAGGGCAACAAAAAAATGTTCGTATATGCCTTTGCCCCCCGGGATATCAACTGGCAGCGCGGAACCGTTCATGCCTATATGCTCGGTTCCGGCGGCGGTTTTGTCCGCAAAACTGTTCCGCTCCCTGATGTCGTCTATAATCGCCTTCCTAGCCGGAAAACCGACTTCTCCCCTTTTACCAATCAACTGAGAGATCGGTTTCTGAAGCGTAACATCAAATTTTTCAACTGGGCCTTCTTCAATAAATCCGATGTGTACTCCCAACTGGATGGCGATGTGCAGGCAGGCAAATATTTGCCGGAAACGTATAATAATCCTAGTCCCGAGCGGATTAAGGATATGATGGAGCGTCACAACTTTGTGTATTATAAGCCCTCAGCCGGAAGTTTAGGCCTTGGAATTTACCGGTTAACCTATCTTCCAAAAAAAGGATACTTCGCGCGTTATCATGGAAACGGGGGCAACACCCTCCTCAAGTTTCCAAACTTTAATAGTCTGATGCGGATGCTTCAAGCCAAACACGGCTCCAAGCTGCGAAACTATGTTATCCAGCAAGGAATCCGTCTCATTGAAATCGACAGCTGCCCCATCGACTTCAGATTCCACATGCATAAGAACAGCAAAAACCGCTGGTCCGTGGTTGGTATCGGTGCGAAAAAGGCCGGAAGGGGCAGCGTCACGACGCATATCAAGAACGGGGGCTCCTTGATGACGCCGGAGCATGCGCTCAGCCGGGCCTTCGGCTCCAAAGCGAAAGAGGTGCTGGAGCGTGCCAAGGACGCTGCCATCGCGATGTCGGAAGCCATCGAGAATCATCATCCGCATCTGTTAGGAGAAATCGGGTTCGATATCGGAATAGATGACAACGAGAGAATATGGATGTTTGAAGCGAATTCGAAGCCGGGCCGATCGATATTCAACCACCCTTCCCTTAAAGGGGAAGGAAAAGCATCGGTCGAGCATATTTTTGAACACAGTATGTATCTCAGCGGCTTCCACAGGGGGAATGATTCGTGATCAACCGAGTGGAGAGTGATGGAAGACCGGTTGTAGCCATCCTGACCATGCACGATACGCATACGATGTTCAGGGGCAACCGGCAAAACTTTCAGGAAATCATCAAGACGGGAAAAGATATGGGCTTTATGGTCTACGTAGTGACTGTACGTGATCTGAAGCTTGATACGGGTACTGTCAAGGGCTACATCCTGAACAACGACCATTCCTGGGAGCAGAGGCCATGCCCTCTGCCCCAGGTTATATATAACCGGATCCCCTACCGAGAGGATGAAGCTCTTCCCTGGGTTCGCCGCAAAATCAAGGAATGCCAAGATCATCCCCATATCGATATCTATAATCCACACTTTTTCAATAAATGGCGGCTGTTTGCTTGGCTGAACAAATCCCGGTTAACTAAAAAATGGGCTCCTTTGACAAAGCGTTTGAAAGGTTACCCCACTTTATATGAAATGATAAAGCGGAAGCCTTACCTGTATCTTAAACCCGAGGACGGCAAAGCCGGGCAAGGGATCATGAGGGTACGATATCAGAAAAACAAACCGCTCCCCTACCGCATACAGATACAGAACAACAAAAACAGCACCACATACAAAGCAGCCTCCTTGGAGCGGCTTTGGAACCGGGTTTATCAAGAGACTAAAGGAAGCTCATACCTGATCCAGCAGGGAATCGAGCTGGCCCAGGTCCACGGTCGCGCCTTCGACCTCCGTATACTTGTGCAGAAGAACGAATACGGTGTCTGGGCAGTTACAGGAATTGGAGCTAGAATGGCAGGCGCCAAGAGCATAACCACGCATGTTCCTCGCGGAGGAACGATTGAGGATCCAGAGAAGCTGCTTCCGATTGTATTCGGTCAGGAACGGTCCGACGCCATCCTTAGCGAAGTTAAAAAAGCAGCCGTGCATATGGCACGGCAGATTGAGAAGAGCTCTGGTCAAATCCATGGCGAAATGTCCATGGACCTCGGAATTGATAACGAGGGCGTCCTTTGGTTCTTCGAAGCCAATTCAAGACCCATGAAATTTGACGAACCCGCGATCCGGAAAAAATCACTGGAGCGGATTTTTCAATATTCCGAATACCTGATCAATAAAAGGTAGTCCTTGCATCCTCTAGAGCAACCGTTAAGGAAGATATGAAAGGAGGGGATCATGTGGAAATCTCATGTCTCTCTCTCTCAAGCCCGGAAGAATGGCCGCATGCCAGACAGCAGTGCAGCGATTTCTTCCGACGGTACGGCAACAAACGTCTAACCCGCGAAGGTTACCAGTGTCTGGCCTCGCTATCCTATGAAGGGCTGCAGCAGCCCGGCACCTCAATTATGGCGGCTACGGTTCGAAGCGATATCGGCCGCATACCTGTGGGGATATGCTTTGCGGCGGATTATGGAGAAGGTGCCTGTATGATTGCTGTACACCCTCTATACCGCAACCGGCATATCGGTTCTTCCCTGATCCGCTCACAATTATCCAAATTTGGACGGCTGCGATGCAAAGTGGCCGCCGATCATTCCGCAAGTTTGCAAATGTGCTTTCATGCAGGGCTTAAGGCCATTGCTCTTGAGCAAGGTCCGACGAGCAAACCTACGCTCGTTATGAGCGGAGTCCTGCCCCTGCACCCATTCCAAAGTTGTTCAACATCTAGTGCTGACTCTATTCAAGAAGGTGAACTTCTGTGTCAAAACCCGTCTTAGGTATTATGACGTTATACTTGGATGAACGAAAAACGCTGGAGGAGCGGCATATCTACGAGCATATGATCAGAGAAGGAAAAGCGATGGGGCTCGACGTTTACGTCTTCACTCCTGCCGACGTCAACAGTACCCAAGGCCTGATCAACGCCATGGAATACGATCCAGATCATCGGAAATGGAGCCGGCGATGGCGCTCGTTTCCCAATATGATCTTTGATCGCTGCCGCATTCAAAAGAGCCCCCGCTTTCAACAGCTGCTGCGATTTCGTTCCCGCTATCGGCATTTATTGTTTCTGAACAGACCTTTACGCAACAAATGGACGATTCATCAAGTATTGTCCACCAAGAAACGCTTCCGGCCCCATCTGCCGGATACTCGGATCGTAACAAGAACAGGTGACATCCACCGGATGCTAAATGTTCATCCTACCGTCTATTTTAAACCGATCAACGGAACGGGCGGACGCGGAATTCTGCGGATTACGAAGGTCCCGGGGGTTGCGGGCACGTATGAAATCCGGGGGCGCAATTCCAACCGGAGCATCATTCGACCAAAACGAATGCCTTCAGGCCATTTGGCGCAATATCTGTCGGGCTGGGGCAATAAAGATCGATATCTGGTTCAAGAGGGGATACAGCTGGAGCTGACCGACGGAAGAGTGCATGACTACCGCATGCTCGTACAGAAAGATGGATCCGGTCAATGGCAGGTGACCGGTTGCGTGGGACGCGTCGGGGCGCCGAAGAGCGTTACCTCCAACCTGCATGGCGGCGGAATCGCGACCATGATGGAAGAATTATTAAGTAGATGGATCACAGATCCGGTAAAGCGCGCCAGCATCCGCGAGGAAGCCGATTCCCTCGGCGTGGATGTAGCCCAATTTCTTGACGGACAGTATGGAGGCTTGTGCGAGCTTGCCCTGGATCTGGCCGTGGACAAAACCGGAAGAGTTCTTCTCCTCGAGGTGAATCCTAAGCCATCAAGGGAAGTCTTCTCCCAAATCGGCGATATGGCTGCCTACCGTGAATCCATGGTGAAACCTTTAGAATATGCAATGTGGGTATACAGTCAAAAAAAATCCGCGAAAAATGCTTAAGATAAATCATAAGAAACCGTATTTTAGAATCAGAAATGCACAAAGGCTGTTTCCAAGAGGTTGCTTGATACCCTTGGGAACAGCCTTTATGACTCCTATCGATCTACTCTGCTTGATCATAAAGCTTCAGCAGGTGTGAAAAAGAATGAATAACGACGTCTGATCCCTTCAGCTCCTGCTCCCCGCCAAAGCCTGCATAGTGGCAGCCAATGACGGTTTGTCCGTTCTCTTTGCCTGCCTCCACATCCGATGACCGGTCCCCTACCATCCAGGCGTCCCGGATATCGTGTTCATCCAGCAGCAGTCTTACCAAATCCACCTTGGAAGCCGTTCCATGCTCTCCGGCACTGTAGACGCCTTCAAAGAGCGACATGATCCCTCTCGCTTCGGCTATGCCTTTCACGTAATGCTCCAGGCCGTTGCTGGCAACAAACAATCGGACGCCGCGCCGATGAAGCTCCTCCAGCGTCTCCTTCACTTCTGGATACAATACGGCTGCTTCATTGTTTAAGCCTTCGAGTTCCAGCTGCAGCAGCAGCTCGTCTGCACGGCGATGGGCTGCCAGCGTTCCATTCGGCATGACAATCTTCCAAATGTCTTCGAGCAGCATGCCCAGACATCCAAGCATGAGCTCCTCATCCGGGGTTTCTCCTTCATAATGCCCCTCTTCACGTAAAATGTCGAACAATTTGTGATAGGCGGGCAGCAGCAGGGTCTCCGTCTGAAACAGCGTTCCATCCATGTCAAATATCATCGCTTCCGGCTTGATCAACGTTGCAGTATTTTCCAATTTGGTCCTTCCCTTCCCTTCAATCCATATAATCTGATTCTAGTCTAATCTTTCCTCATCATATAGGAACCATATCACATCTGCAAACCCCATCTCCTCATTTACTTTTGATCTTCCGCCTATAAAATATGCGTAACCAGGAGTGCTTTATAGTTGTTATACATGCAACACGTACTACGATGAGGGGGATTTACATACCTGGAATAAAGGAGTCCGATACTACACCGCCAATTGGGCAGCTGGAAGCCGAGCTATTGGCTGAGCTGAGCCGCTATGATCCCCATGAACAAGCTGTCATTCTCAAGCGGATGGTGAGCCGCCTTAAGAAAGAACGGTATGTCCGCAGCCCGATCGTAGTGGTTAAAGAGATGATCCGGACGCCGCTCGTATGGCTCCTGCTGTCCATGGGAATGATGATCCCCATTCTGTTCTATATCCTGTTCGTTTGGGTATCGCTGGCAGTTGAAGGGTAATAGGGTAGAGGTAGGTAATCACTTCATTCAGAATGAGCCCACCCGCATAACCTCCGATTAAAGCCATAACCAACACCGCAAGGCCTTTCATATTCAATCTACCCCTTTTTGTCCCTGTCGATAGTACGGCAGAAGGGAGCGCGCCGTGTCCACCGCGAGCCAGAACAATCCGATGGCAATGACCGGATGCCATGCACCCGCACCAGGGAAATTGGCCGTGAAATACTGGCTGAGGACCAATAATAACATGACCAACGAGCTCCATTTATATTTGGCGGGCAGCTTGCCTACAAAACCCGAAAGCAGCATAAGCAGCGGCACAATTTCAAAAAAATGAACAAATAGAGTATGGCTTCTCCACATCGATCCATCGTGAAACAGCGCCATGCCAGCAAATAGCGTCTGAATGGCAATACAAACAACAAAAATCCAGGCCAGCCCTAGTGAAATCCAACCGGCGAGCGGTGTTTTTCTGACAGATGAAGCTTGTTGATTCATCTCGATACCCCTCTCTTGTTTCATGATCGTTACGGATACCATCCTATCACCGGAATGTTGTGATCTTGTGATGATGGCTTGCGGATTCCGTGAAATTTTCCATTCGCGGCTGGAAACCGTATATAATGGGGGGGATTTAAGGTTAAACCTAACGAATCAAAAGAAAGGCAGGATTCAGCATGGCACATACCTTGCTTCTTGTAGACGATGAGCGCAAAGTCATTGAATTTATGGAGTCATTCCTCAGGCAAGAAGGATTTCAGATTATTACCGCTGCGACAGGTACGGAGGCTTTGGCCAAAGCGAGGGATTTCAAGCCTTCCCTGGTCATACTCGATTGGATGCTGCCTGAATTAAGCGGCATTGAGGTATGCCGCGAGCTCAGAAAATCAAGCCGTGTCGGCATCATTATGGTTACTGCAAGGATTGAGGAGACAGATAAACTAATCGGGCTTGAGGTAGGGGCGGATGATTATATGACCAAGCCTTTCTCACTCCGCGAGCTAGCTGCCCGGATTCGTTCTGTTCTGCGCAGAATGGAAGGCGGTTCGGTTTCCGAGGATTTGCTTGAGCGCGGCGAATTAACGATCTCGGAAACCCAATGCCGGGTATGGAAACGCGGCCAGGAGATACAGCTGACTCCTACCGAATTCAAGCTCCTTCTTACCCTCGCTTCCAGACCGGGCGTGGTATACAGCCGTCTGCAGCTGCTTCAAGCGGCCATGGAGGACGATATCCACAATGATGAACGGACCGCGGACGCCCATATCAGCCGGATCCGTAAAAAAGTAGAAGATGACCCTGCCGAGCCCACTTTCATAAAAACGGTGTATGGTTTCGGCTACCGGTTTGAACAGCAGCCATGAGTGTTGGACGTAAGATATTCATCGTGTTGTCGTCGTTTATTATCGGATTCAGCACCGTTTTCGTCCTTCTTACTTACATTGTGATCCGCGACTCCATGGATGTTATGCTGCAAACCTCGCGTGAAGAGGAACTGGATCAGCTTGAGGCCAGGCTGCTCAGCTACTATGTGAAGAATGGGAACACCTTCCGTGCCATTCAGGATCAGGAATGGTTAAGCGAAAGTCTACCAGTAGCCGACCACCAGGAAAGTATCCTGCTGGCATCCAGGGAACAAACGGTTCTCTTGCATGAGGGGGACGCGGTGGAAAAACAGATCAAACACTTGGGGGTTAAACGGACGTTATATTTTGAAGGCAAACCGATTGCGGACGTGTATTATTATGATACGGATATAGCAAACCTGTCCAAACTTCGAATTGGCACACCCACATCCATCATCATTCTGTTGGGAGGCGGCACCATCCTCTTCGTCCTGCTCTCCCTCGGAGCCGCCTACTGGATATCGCGGAGGCTTACTGCGCCGCTGCGCAAACTCGTACCGGCCATCGAACGCCTCGGGCAAGGCGAGTACGGTATCCAGGCTCCCGTTACCTCGGAAGATGAATACGGGAAGGTCGCGGTTGCTTTTAACGGAATGTCTTCCAGACTCGAACAGTCCGAGATGGTCCGTCGCAATCTGGTGGCTGATGTGGCACATGAGCTTCGAACACCGCTGACGATCGTCAGAGGCAAGCTGGATCTGCTTCAGCAGAGCGTGCAACCGATCCAGCCGGAACTATTGCTTCCCATCCAGGATGAGTTGATTCGCTTAACCCGTCTCGTAGGAGACCTTCATCAACTATCACTGGCCGAAGCGAAGCAGCTGCCGCTGGTTCGGAAATCTACAGACATGCTGGATCTGCTGGGTCAGATTCAGGAGCGCATAGAACCAGATGCCGATGCCAAAAATTTGACCCTGCGTTTAACGAGCGCTACGGAACACACTTCCGTTCCTGTGGATCCAAGCCGCATCACACAGGTGTTTCTGAATCTATTCATCAACGCGGTTCGGTATACACCCCAAGACGGGCTTGTCCACATCACGTTACAAGAGGAGCCCGCTTCCGGCATGCTACGGATTGATATTCGGGATACAGGCCCAGGCATTGACGCCCAGCATCTTCCCTATCTCTTTGACCGCTTCTACCGCGCGGATGAAGCACGTGCACGGCATCAAGGCGGTATGGGACTGGGTCTGGCGATTGCCAAGGAATTTATCGTATCCCACGGTGGCACGATTCAGGTGGAGAGCCAGCAGGGGCAAGGAACTACATTTACGGTCCGGCTGCCCTATCATGACTCGGATCAGCAGTCGCAAGTGATATAATAGCCCCAAACTCCTATCCAACATAAACAGACAGGTCCGGACAGATATCGACCGGACCTGTCATTGTTTTATTATCGAAACGATATCCTCTCCCTTAGAATATTTTTTTCGTTGCCCGATCTTCCTTGATGATCTCTACAGCTTCCCTGAAGCGGATGGAATGAATAATCTCACGTTCCCGCAAAAACTTAAGACTGTCCTGCAAATCCACATCATCCGTCATGTCGATGAGCCATTGATATGTAGCGCGTGCTTTCTCTTCAGCCGCAATGTCCTCATACAAATCCGCAATCGGATCACCTTTTGCCTGAATATAGGTTGCTGTCCAAGGGACCCCGGCGGCATTCTCATAATACAGCGCATGATCATGATTGGCAAAATGCGCACCCAATCCGGCAGCCTCCATCTCCGAAACCGTTGCATCTTTCGTCAATTTAAACACCATGGTGGCGATCATCTCAAGGTGTGCAAATTCCTCTGTTCCAATATCGTTCAACAATCCAATGACCTTGTCGGGAATGGTATACCGCTGATTCAAGTAGCGGAGCGCTGCTGCGAGCTCCCCATCGGCTCCCCCGTATTGCTCCGTCAAGAACTTCGCCATTCTTGGATCACATTTACTTACGCGTACCGGATATTGAAGCTTTTTTTCATATACCCACATGGGATCGTCCGCCTCCTTGTTCTCGCGTTTCCTCTTCGTGAGGGCTGCATGCATGTGGTAAAAAAAGCAGCAGCCCGCTTGCCAACACCGTCACCGTTAAACCTGCCAAGGCCAAGGCCCCTGGGCCCATTCAAACGGATATCTGGAATAAGCACGGCCAAAATTTTGCAGCGGCCCATACAGCTCTTGAAATTGCTTCGCGAGCACGGTCCTTTCCTGCGTCAATTTATTGAACTGCTCGATGCTCTTGAGATCATCCGGATGGGTGTCCAAATACAGATTCAGCTCCACCAGGACAAAATCCAATGCCTGCAGCTGCTCCAGCATTTCGTAATATTTCAGATCTCCAACCTGGGGTGTGGCTTCATTCACCGCCGATCACTCTCCTTTAAATTTTCGCGAGGTATACGGGCTATACAAGGATGGCCATAACGTTCCGTGTCTCAGCGCCTCGGCAGGGCTGAACTGCGGCAGTCCTGCCGGTTGAAACACCACATACTGGTTAACAGGTACCACATACGATCTGTAGAGCTTGGGAGGGCATGGATCAAATGGCGAATGAAATACCGGGTATACGCGCACCTCTGGATTTTCCTTCAACAGGTATTCCTCCTTATCGTTACGAACCGTCGTTATCAAGGACTCTTCGTATTTAACATATGTCTTCCGCCCAGAAAATGAACTGCAAATTGACAAAAAAACCCTCTCCCCTGGAATATTTCCGGGAAAAGGGTTCTCGTTGAGTTGTCCTCAAAATTTAATTTTGATTTGGAACAAGCCGGCTTTACGCATAGCGGAATAGATAATAACGACCAAAGGGCCGATAAAAAATCCGATCACACCCACCAGTTTAAATCCGATATACATGCTGACCAGAGCAGGCAATGCGCCGATTCCGACGGCATCCCCTATGACCTTCGGTTCCAGCACGCGGCGGATTACCGTAATCAGAACGAACATGAAGATCAAGCCAACCCCTGTAAAAATATCGCCTACTGCAAGCAGGTAAATGGACCATGGTATCAAGACGGAACCTACACCCAGAATCGGCAGAATGTCGACAATGGTGACAAGCAGAGCGATGGCAAGCGGATAGTTAACGCCTAATACCAGCAAGCCGAGCAGTGTGATCACGTACGTAAACAGGCTGAGAATCAGCTGTGCCCGTAAAAAGCCGAAAATTGATTTTTTCAGGCTGATCAGCACTTCGTTCACCTGCGACTTTGATGTCTCATCGAATAGCGACAACACTTTCTCACGCATCGTATCGAGGCTGAAAGCGAACAGGAACACCGCTACACAGAATACAATGAACGTGACGAACAGATTCGGCAGCGTTTTGGCAAAGGACAAAAATGTTGATGATACCGAATTGACAAGCGACCGTATATAGGAAGAAATATTTGACATGAATTCGGTAAGACTGTCGGCAAGCCCCGGCGAAATGCCGTTCAGCATGTCTTGCGCTTGAATAATCGTATGCTGAAGGAATTCGTTAGCCCCGTCAAAATATTGCGGAGCCCGGCTCCAATATTCGACGAGCTGGTTAAACACCTGCAGACCGATCAAATAAGCCAACAGCAGCATCAAAAGAAGGAATAGCGTGCTTGTCACCGTTGCGGCCGCGATTCGATTCAACCGAAGTCTTTTCATTAAGAGCCGATTTAACGGCTCCAATGCAATAGCAATCACGATGGCCAACAAGAACGGAGCTCCAACGGTAAACATTCCGTACAGTAACAGGAGGCCGAGACCGACAAATATGAGCTGCTTAATCGACATAATCCACTTCCTAACAAATAGAGTCTTGCTAGTTCTAGGTGAAGCTGCTCTCGAGCTTCTGATGAATCATGACGCGAGTTACACGCAATCGTGTAGACTCCTCTACCTCAAAGACCACCCCGTCAAAGGTGGTTTTCTTCCCAACAGCCGGGTTCCCTTCAAGCTCCTTGAATAACCAACCGCCAATGGAATCCACGTTATGCTCTTCAATCATCAAGCCGGTCAAATCATTCACTTCTTCAATGAGCATCCGCCCATCCACTGAAAAGTACTCATCATACACTTCAATTTCAGGCCGCTCATCTTCAAATTCATCGTACAGGTCCCCAACAATCTCTTCCAGAATCTTCTCAGCTGTCAGGATACCGGCCGTCCCTCCATATTCGTCCACCACGAGCGCAAGCTGCTCATGTCTTGCCTGCATCTTCCGCAGCACCTCGCTGATCTCCGTCGATTCCGATACATCCATAATCGGTCTCATCAAGGAAGCCAGATCACGCTGCTTATCAGGCTCCGCCAGCAAGAGATCGGTAATGTGGACAAACCCGATAATGCGGTCTTTGTTGTCCGTTGCAACCGGGTAACGGGAATGCTTCGTCTCATTGACGATCTGAAGATTCTCTTCCAAGGTATAATTGGTGAAAAGAACGTCCATGTCTGTCCTTGGCAGCATAATTTCTCTGGCTCTCAAGTCAGAAAAATCGAACAGGTTGTCCATTAATTTCATCTCGTTCTCGTCAATGACACCGCTCTTTGCGCTCTCGTTCATCAGAATCCGAATCTCTTCCTCGGAGTGGGCTGCTTCGGCCTCACTTGCCGGCTCGATGCCAACCATCTTCAGAATACGATTAGCGGAAGCATTCAGAACCCAGATCACCGGCAGAAAAATGCGATAAAACCAGAGCAGCGGCGCCGACAGAATCAGAGCCGTCCCCTCCGTCCGCTGAATAGCCAAAGACTTCGGTGCAAGCTCCCCTAACACAATATGCAGGAAAGTGATAATACAGAATCCCACCGCAACCGATATCGTGCTAATCAATCGTTCATCCGTAAAGCCAATGCTATGCATAATGGGAGCCACCAGCAATTCTGAAATGGCAGGCTCCCCAATCCAGCCAAGACCCAGGGAAGTTAAGGTGATCCCAAGCTGAGTTGCGGATAAATACGCATCCAGCTTCTGATTTACTTTCAGGGCAATGCCAGCCAGCCGGTTCCCTTCGCTAACGAGCTGGGTCAACCGGGATTGACGCATTTTCACCAATGAAAATTCGGCAGCTACAAACACGCCGTTCAACAAAACGAGCAGGAAAACCAAGAGCAAATTCAAAATCAGTTTCCCGACCTCAAATTCCTCCGCCATGATGACACGCCTTCTTTCTAGAGTTCTAGTTTGTCTTTGCTTGCCTTGACTTGAAATCCACACCCTGGTAGTACATGTCCGCCACCAACAGGTTCGGCCCACAGCAGCTCACTGCATCGCAGTGACAGTTAACTGTTTGATTCAACGGGTGTCCCGTTGTCCATTCATTAAAAATATCGTCAAGCTTCTGTTCCTTAATATTACCAAACGCCGGGATATCAGCAAAATCCGTTACATACACATCGCCCGAGAATAAATTCACATTCACCCGATTACGACCATCCGGATCATTCCGGACCGTTACGTTCGGTTCTTGCCGCAGACGGCGAATGATCTCTTGGTCATGATCATCGGAGCTGCAGGCATAGAAGGGCAGCGTTCCGAACAGCATCCACATGTCCCGATCCCGGACATCGAGCAGATGGTGGATGGCAGCTTTCGTGTCATTCAAGGACAATACGGGCAGAGCGGAAGCAAAGTTTGAGGCATACATCGGGTGAACCTCGTGCCGTTTGCAGCCCATATCCTTGATCAGCTTGTGGATGCCGCTGAGTTTCGTATGCGTCCGATAGTTAATCATCGATTCAGCGGATATGTACATACCCGCTGCACTCAGCTTCTCCGAATTGACCAGCATCGTATCGTACATTTTGTATGCCGTCTCCTTGGAGACAGAACGTGCGCTATTTGCAAATCCGACCTCATAGAAGTCATCCCCGTTCAAATAATTGAATGAGATATGCATAACGTCCAGATAAGGCAGCATTTTCTCATACCGACTCATATCGAGCGTCAGATTGGAGTTAATCTGGGTCCGGATGCCCCTTTCCTTGGCATACTTGAGTAAGGGAACAATCACGTTGTCCACCGTCTTGCCCAAAAATGCCGGTTCTCCACCCGTCAGACTAATCGTCTGTAGATGCTCTACCTCGTCCAGTCGCTTCAGCATCGTATCGAGAGGCAGCATCGGGGCTTCCTTCATGACAAGCATATCACCGACAGCGCAATGCTCACAGCGCATATTACAAAGATGCGTCACTGTCATTTCCACACTGGTCAGCACATGACGACCATGCTCGCGCAGTGAAGTTATCGGATCCCACGGATCATAACTCGGCGAAATGGGCCTTACGGCTGATGGAAATGGCTGTGCTGTATTACTCATGGTTCTCTCACCTTATTTCTTTGAATTACCGATTCATGCAGTACAACTTACGCTTTATGTACTCTACGGCTTTGATAATGTCCATTATATGATTATAACATACCCAAACAGAAGGCTTCTGCTTGTTTCGGCTGGGAAATCATCCGGTTTCCCCAGGTTTGTCTGAGCGTTCCTTGGAAGTAAGTTTGTGTGCCGGAAACATCCACCTTGGACTCCACCAATTCGCTTTGCCCATCATCTTCATAAACGCAGGCACAAGCAGCACCCGAATTACGGTAGCATCCAGCAGAACGGCTGCTGTTAGGCCTAAACCGATTGCTTTCATCACTTCATTATCCGTAAATACAAACGCACCCACAACGACGGCAAGGATTAAGGCAGCGCTTGTAATCAACCCGCCCGTGCTCTCCAGACCTTCAGCTGTGCTGAATTCGTTGTCCCCCGTCCGTTCATAGTTCTCCATCATACGCGAGAGCATCATGACTTCATAGTCCATCGATATGCCGAACACCACACAGAATATCAGAATCGGCAAAAGCGCAAAGATAGATCCCGTAGAGGAAACACCCAGCCACTGCGCGCCTATCCCCTCTTGAAATACCCACACTACGATACCGAGTCCGGCGCCGAGACTGAGCATATTCATTATGCTTGCTTTTAAAGGGAGCACGACCGATCGAAACGCCAGGAGGAGAATGACATAGGTAACTACAAATACAAAAACCAGAACATAGGCGATTTTCTGATGGATGGCATCCATGATGTCCAGTTTGTATGCGGGACTTCCAGTGACATAGGTCGTCAGCTCATGAGTATCCATCGTCCTTAACGCTCGGACAAGCTGCATTGTAAGCTCATGGGATTCCCCATATTCCGGGATCACGGCGACGGCTGCCATTTTCCCCTTAACAAAACGATGCTGCTCCAGCTGCTGGCGGATATCTTCGCGGGATAAATACTTCGATGCTTCCTCTACCGATCCTCTGCCAATGCTCAGATAACTCTCTACCTGCTTCACGCCCGGCATCATCCTGATTTCATCCGTATATACCTTCATTAGCTCGATGCTGTGAGACTCCTCATAAGAGGCCGTAAGCTCCACCGCCACAACGATCGAATTCAATTCACGTTCGTCATAAGCCTGTATGAGCAGGTCGTGACCATAACGGGATTCATAGGCGGGGGGAAGCACTTCGGCTGCGGGGATCGCGATATTCATGTGCCTAACAGGATAAATCGCCAGCAACAGTAAACCGATCGCTGCGATAGAGATGGTTACAGGATGCGCCATGACAAATCTGGAGAGCTTTCTCCACATACCGGAGGTCTGCCGTGCCCGAAGCGTCCGGTATGCGGCAGGGAATAGAGGGAGCGTTTCTATACGCGGGCCCAATATTCCCAATAATGCGGGAAGAAGCGTGTTACCAGCCAGCACCGATAACAGCACGACGGTAATGCCCCCTATGCTGAAGGAACGGAAGATCGGCAGGTCTATGAAACTCATCGCCACAAAACCAATCAACACAGCCGCACCGGAGAACATCACCGCTTTGCCGGCGGTTGCGCAAGTGACAGCCAGGGCAGCTCCCACATCTCCGCTCCGTGCCCGCATCTCTTCTTTGAAGCGGCTTACGACCAGCAACGCATAATCGATACCCACGGCCAGCCCCAGCATCGTTACAACATTCGGAAGGAAATTGCTGATCGAACCGTCGGCCAAAGCGACGAAATATAGGATTCCCATCGTGACCACCACGCTGGCAACACCGGCTAACAATGGAAGAATCGCGGCAGTCAATGTTCCAAATACGACCGCCAGAATGAGCAAAGCTGCGGGAATGCCTACCATCTCGGCATGGATGATATCGCTTTTGACGGCTCGGTTCATGTCGGCGAAGATGGCGGTATTCCCTGTTATGTAAGTATCCGCTCCCGTGATGTCCGGAACCGAATCTCGAATCTCTTCAAACTGCTTCAAGGCTTCCGTGGAATCCAGATCCAGCAGCACCGTCACGGATACGATATGGTCCTGGCCTGCCTTATGAGCTGCCATATTCATATAAATATCCCTGACATAGGGACGGGCTCGCAAAGGCGCAAGCTCCGTCAATATTCGCCTCTGCGCCGTGCCTGCCGTCAGATTCTCATCGTGCTGACTGACTACGACAACATCCAATGAGGCTGCCGACAATCCTAATCCCTCTTCCAGCTTCTCAATCCCGATCTGGGCCGGACTATCCTTCGGCGTAAACCCGTTGTGCTCCAGAATGGAAGGCAGCTTAAACGCAAACGGAAGCAGCCCGCAAAACAAAAGAAGCCAGGTCACAACAATGGCTTTACGGTAGCGATATATCTGTCGCCCCCATGTATGCAGCAATGTTGTATGGCTGTTACGTCTCACGAGTCAACCTCCTTAAGTGTAAGTTTGATCTATGGTGCTCGTCCGATACCAGCGATCATAATGGCCAGCGTTTCCGACAAATCCAATTCGTAAGGTGCAGTTAGCGGTGTGCCTTCGGCATCCGTTAATACGCGGACAACGGGGCGATGAGGCACATGTGCGTGAATTTTGGATACCACTCCACTCTCACCCGTATGCAATTTCACGGTGATCCCTGGAGGATATATCGCTACCCGATCCCGAAACATGGCCAGGAATGACTGTTCATACAGTGTTCCCGAGCCTGCATACATCACCTCTACCGCTTGGTGCGGCAATAAGGCAGGCTTGTACACCCGCTGTGTTGTCATCGCGTCGTAAGAATCCGTAATCGCAATCCATTTGGCGTATTCATGGATCTCAGATCCTTTCAAGGCTCTGGGATAACCGCTGCCATCCAGGCGCTCATGATGTGACAAGGCGCAATGCGCTGATAACAGCGGAATGTTGGGTTCATCTTTCAATATTTTGAACCCGATCTCCGTATGCTTCTGAACCTCGCGAAATTCTTCTTCACTCAAACGTCCTGGATGATTCAGCAGCTCCTGGGATATCCTCGTCTTGCCGATATCGTGAAGCAATGCCCCCAAGCCCAGCACCTTCAGATCCTGCCGATTATACCCGTAAGACACACCAAGAACCGTTGAATACAGACATACGTTAAGAGAATGACGATACAAGTTGTAATCGTTCGTATTCATATCGGTCAGCAGCACCATGCCCTCGTCATGATCCGATATTTCATCCATAATAGACTCCATCATTCCAGAGAATGTTTTGCCTAAATGAAGGAAGCTTCCCTTCAGAGCAGCCTGGCTCTCCAGGGTCTTGAAGCTCGTCCGAATTGACTGGATCGCGTGCAGCCGAGTTTCCTCGGTCAACAACTCCGGAACCACGATATCCTCCGTCATCGGTTCCTCGATATAGACATACCCAAGTTCCAACGTGCCCAGACGGCGGATCAGCCCTGTTGTCAGCTCCACGCCTTCGGCAAGCAGAATTAAACCATCGCTATTATATATTCTTTTACCAAGAACCATCCCCGGCCTCAACGCGTTGATAGGTATAAGACGCAAAATCCGTCACTTCCTCTGCTATTCTCAAACTTGTGTGGGATATAGCGTCTAGTCTTCAGTGGATCACGATACGAAGAAGCCGGATCTCCTCCTTGTGTCTCCTCCTGCTTAATGCATGATAAACAGCCAAAAAACGGCTGCGAGAACAAAACGGTAGATCGCAAAATGAGTAAGCCTTATCTTCTGTATGAGCTTCATGAAGGCCAAGACGACAAAATAAGCGACAACAAACGAAACGATAAATCCGGCAAGAAATACACCGATCGTATCTAAAGTAAAATATCGATAGGAATCCAGCAATTCATATCCGGATGCAGCACACATAATGGGAATTGCGATAATAAACGAGAAGTCGGCCGATGCCTTATAGCTCACACCGCTAAGCATCCCCCCGGAGATGGTGGATCCCGAACGGGAAAATCCCGGCCATAATACGGATATGATCTGGTAGACGCCAATCTGAAAGGCCTGTTTATATGTCAAGTCATCCAAATCATGCGATGTCACTTGAACTTTATGTTTATTGTACCATTCTGCAAAAATCATAAAAATACCGCCGGCAACGAGTGCAAACAACACGGTCTGTGCATGGAACAGGCTCTTGATGAAATCCCTCGCAAAGAAAGCAACCAGCAGGGCCGGCGCAATCCCCAAAAAGATATGAATCAAATTCAATCGTCTTCGAGGCATCTTCTTGGTCAATGGTTCACTTCGGCTCCAGCCGAGCAGATTCAAAATCCGATTCCAGTAAACAATTGCGATCGCCATAATAGCGCCAAGCTGAATAACAACCTCAAACGTCTTCATGATCGGAGTTTGATCGTCGTAACCGAGCACCTTAGCCGTCAAGATCATATGGCCTGTGGAAGACACCGGAATGAATTCGGTCAGTCCTTCCACAATCCCCAGTATAATGGATGTGATAAAATCCATGATCCTTCCCCTCCCTTACCTTTGTCCTCCTCATATGTATGCTCGGCCAAAGGAAGTTAGTCGGGGATTGTCAGGATAACCAGCGTGGAATCATGGACTCTTCAAGCGAACCGGGCCTCGAAAGCTCACTTCGCAGCAAGTCTCTAATAAACTCCGGCAGCATATATACCGTATCCTTACCAAGCGACAACGACTCATATCCGATTTTGAAAGTGAACATGTCGAGTGTTCCCACCTTGTATTCTCGCTGCGGCTCTAACGGTTGTCCCTTCATGGAGACATGCGTGATCTTGCGATAGGGCTCTCCGTTCTTGTCATAGTGAATCTTCAAGCCATCGACAGCCAGGCCGCCTAATATATAACCGCGGAAGCCAAAGCCCAGTATCTTCTTCCCGCTGAACTCCTGGAGCAGGCTTTCCTCAAGTGCTTGATAAATATGTTCTCCGCGCAGCTTCACGACACAGGGATTAATCGGGGACGGACACAGACCATGGAGCATGCCGGTACTGATCTCGCCCTCCGGCAGCGGTCCTAGCAGTTGCCCCGAGTTCACGATAGAAAAATCAGCATCCGTATGCTGCAGCACTGCCTGAGCCAGCAGGTTCGCAAACGGCGACTCCTCCTCATAGTGAATGGGCAGACTACGGTCAATAACGGCTACGGCCTCCGTTAATTTCTCCCTTGCCAGCTCATGGTGTTTCATGATCGCCTGCTCTACGATGGGTTCCATCAAGTTTTTATCCACGGGCAGCAGACTTCCCTCTATACAGGTAAAGCGATCTTCTGCATGATCGCGCTGCATGACAAGGCGACCTACGTATTGTCCGAACTTGCCTGCACCGCACACGGCAGTCTTCCCAATCATCAGAGGCTCCTCAAGGATGTGATGGGTATGACCGCCTAGAATAACATCAATCCCCTCAGCATTTTCTGCTAATCTTTTATCAATCGTTAGTCCTAAATGGGATAAAACGATCATGATATCACACTGGCCCTGAAGCGCTCGCACTTGCTCAGCAATAGCCTGTACCGGATCTCCGGCTTCCCAGCCTAACAATTGATAAAATCCTGCAAAAGCAGCCGTTGCGCCGGTGAGCCCGATTCGAATGCCTTCTCGTTCCAGGATCACATGCGGCTTCATCCATGAAGGAGGTTTACCGCTCTTTGTCTCGCTTATGTTGCAGCACACAACGGGACACTGCAGTCCGGCGTATACACTCTCCAGAACATCATACGAAATGGTGAGCCCTTCGTTATTGCCAATCGTGATGGCGTCGTATCCTGTCAAATTAATGACATCCACATTGGCTTGGCCCATCGTGCCTTCAGTTTCCACCGATGCCCGGTCCATATGATCACCGATATCCAGCACAATTGCCTTATCACCGGCAACCGCCTTTTCCCGGGAAATAAGTGCCGCCACATTACTCATCATTTCAAAATGGCTGTGAATATCGTTGGTATACAATATCGTCAGCTTCTGCTTGTTGCTTCCTAACCCCATCTGGCGGCCCCCTCCCCATGTTCGTTATTCCATAATTTCCGGTCTTACAAGCATAACATTTTAGCGAAGAATATGGTATATTGTAGCCCATAAGAATTACGAGGTGATGAAGAATGTCAACAACCATTTCTATATTATTATTTGCAGGATTAGCTGATCGAATCGGCACAGCTTCACTTACATTTAACGTACCGGGCTTTCCCCTTACAGCCGGGGAATTGAAGCTGCTTCTTAGCGGGGCTTATCCTGATGTCCAATCCCAGATTTCCACGGCTTTCGTCGCGGTCAATCAAGAGTATGCGTTATCGGATCAGCTTATTCAAAGCGGTGACGAGGTAGCTCTGATTCCACCTGTGTCCGGCGGTGACGGAACCGCCCCGCAAGACTCCGGATCCAGGTCCTCGGCAGATGGGAAGTGCTCTATATCCTACGACCAGCTGTCCGTAGAAGCAACCATTGCCAAAGTTCATGATGATAATCATGGAGCAACGCTTTCCTTTGTAGGTACAACGCGAGAGATGACCGGCCAGATGCGAACGGTTACGCTGGAGTATGAAGCATATATCCCGATGGCGCTAAAAGAGATGCAGCAAATATGCGCTGACATTTTTCGACAATGGCCCGGCACGCAATGTGCGATTTCCCACCGTATCGGTACGGTCGGTATTGGAGAAACCAGTGTTGTTATCGCTGTATCCTCCCCGCATCGGAATGCATGTTATGAGGCCAGCCGTTATGCCATCGAACAATTGAAGCGATCCGTCCCAATCTGGAAAAAGGAGATCTGGGACGATGGTTCGGAATGGAAAGGACCGCAGACCGGACCCTGGGACCCAACCGTTAGGCAATAAGTCATGATTACACATTGTAAAACCATAATTTTCTTGCTAAGATAGTTTTGATCTTTTTACTTATATAAGGGCAAGAGGTGCAATGATTTGAGAGTACATGTCACGGACCTGATACCCGGTGATCAAATGCAGGATGATGCTTACAACACAAACGGCGTTCATGTTCTACAAAAAGGAGCAACCCTTCGTTTAGAGGATATATCCAAGCTATTGCAGCACGGTATCGATTACATAGAAATAAACCCACGCAAACTGTCCGTATCCCTCGATTCATCATCTGAAATTTCAGATTCATACAACAAGGTTAAACCCCATTTCAATCTTGCATTTGACGGGTGCTCCACCTTATTTACCGAAGCGTCACAAACCGGTAAATTCAATGAGTCCGTTGTGGATGATGTTTTCAAACCCTTAGTCGGCTCTCTGAATGAGCATACGGATGTGGTCTCCTTGCTTCTGCTTTTTAATGGTAAAGATGATTATACCTACAGGCACTCCATTCAAGTAGGAATGTTATCGTACTATATCGCGGATTGGATGGGTTACTCCGACAAGGAAGCTTATGAAATCGGCAAAGCGGGCTATCTCCATGATATCGGCAAAAGCAAGATTCCAAGGAATATACTGGACAAGCCAGGGAAGCTGACTTCTGAAGAATATGAGAAAGTGAAGCTGCATACCATCTATGGTTACGAGATGATCTCCGAATCCATGGAAGATAAGGTCACCGCTATGGTCGCACTCCAGCACCATGAACGGGATGACGCTTCCGGCTATCCACGAGCGCTCCGTGCAGACCAGATTCATCCATACTCTCATATTTGCGCTGTAGCCGATGTATATAGCGCGATGACAACGAACCGGGTCTATCAATCCAAGCAGCAGCTGTTAACTGTACTTCGGGAGCTGTATCGTCTTAGTTTCGGTAAGCTGAACGGCAAGCCGACGCATGCCTTCATCCAGCAGATGCTGCCGAACTTTATCGGTAAAAAGGTTCTGCTGACGACCGGCGAATCCGGCAGTATCGTCATGAACAATCCTTCGGATTACTTCCGTCCGCTCGTGAAGACTGAGGATCGATTCATCGACCTCTCCAAGGAATATAATACCGAGATCCAAGAGATTCTTCTGTAACCGGCCTTTTCGCCTAAGACCCCTTATGAATAACTCATATAACCGCCAGACTAGTATGCTGGCGGTTTTTTCGTGCGTTTTTGTGACATTCCTCACATCATCTCACTCTTGATTTCTGGCAAAATAAAAGGCGTATCCTATCGAGACGAGCTCACGCAACTATAAATGTCACAATGAATCAACATAATATAAACAATCCAAGCATCCCCAGCATAAAAAAGGGGCAAACCACTCGTGCCCGAGTGATTTGCCCCCTGTGTATATAAGAACTATTTAGCCGATACTGCCTTCCATCTCAAACTTGATGAGTCGATTCATCTCAACGGCATACTCCATCGGAAGTTCTTTGGTGAATGGCTCGATGAAGCCCATAACGATCATTTGCGTAGCTTCAGACTCGCTAAGGCCACGACTCATGAGGTAGAACAATTGTTCCTCGGACACCTTGGATACGGTCGCTTCATGCTCCAGCGTAATGTTGTCATTCTTGATCTCATTGTAAGGAATCGTATCAGACGTCGATTCATTATCGAGGATGAGTGTATCACACTGGATGTTGGCTTTCGCGCCTTCTGCATTGCGACCGAAGGAAGCCAGCCCACGGTACGTTACTTTACCGCCATGCTTACTAATGGACTTGGATACGATCGTAGAAGTCGTGTCCGGTGCCAAGTGAATCATTTTGGCTCCCGCATCCTGATGCTGGCCTTTGCCTGCTACAGCGATGGACAATACCATCCCTTTTGCACCGCGACCCTTCAGGATAACAGCAGGATACTTCATTGTCAGCTTGGAACCGATGTTGCCGTCCACCCATTCCATCGTTGCATTCTCTTCAGCAACGGCACGCTTGGTCACGAGGTTGTAGATGTTCGGCGCCCAGTTCTGAATGGTTGTATAACGAACGCGCGCATTCTTTTTACAGATGATCTCGACCACCGCACTGTGAAGTGAGTTCGTGCTGTAGATTGGCGCTGTACATCCTTCTACGTAGTGCACGAAGCTGTCCTCGTCCGCAATGATCAGCGTACGTTCGAATTGGCCCATGTTCTCGGAGTTGATTCGGAAATACGCTTGCAGCGGAATTTCACATTTCACGCCTTTTGGAACATAGATGAAGCTTCCGCCAGACCATACGGCACTGTTCAGTGCAGCAAATTTGTTATCCGTTGGAGGCACCACTGTTGCAAAGTATTCTCTCAAGATCTCAGGATGCTCTCTGAGAGCTGTATCGGTATCCATGAAGATAACGCCTTGATCCTCAAGATCCTTTTGCATGTTATGGTAAACAACTTCGGATTCGTACTGTGCGGATACACCCGCAAGGAACTTCTGCTCTGCTTCCGGAATACCCAATTTATCAAAGGTTTCCTTGATCTCAGTAGGAACTTCCTCCCAAGTCTTGCCTTGCTTGTCGGAAGGTCTTACATAGTACTGAATATCGTTGAAATCCAGCTCGTCGAGATCGCCGCCCCAGCGAGGCATTGGCATTTTCTCGAACTGCTCCAGTGATTTCAAACGGAATTCCAGCATCCATTCCGGCTCGTTCTTGATTTTGGAAATTTCCGTTACGACTTCACGCGTCAAACCTTTGCCAGTTTGAAAAATAGCTTTGTGCTCGTCACGGAAACCATATTTATATTCTCCAATTTCTGGTGCTTTTTTAGCCATTTAACTTACCTCCCTATCGATCTATTGATTCACTTACTTCGCGTCTATTCCTTTTCGGAGTGCGTTCCACGCAAGAGTTGCGCATTTAATGCGTGCAGGAAACTTGTTAACACCGGATAGGGCTTCAATATCCTCGTACTCGTCAAAATCTACAGCCTCGCCTTTCATAAGGGAGGAGAACCGATCCGCCAGACTGATCGCTTCATCCAGCGTTCTGCCTTTTACAGCGTCCGTCATCATCGAAGCGGAAGACATGCTGATGGAGCAGCCTTCCCCTGTATATTTGGCATCGGCTACTACGCCGTTCTCTACCTTAAGCTGCAAGGAAATGCGATCTCCGCAAGTCGGATTGTTCAAATCGATGGTTACTGCATCGTCTTCAAACTTGCCGCGATTGCGGGGGTTCTTATAATGATCCATGATGACACGTCTGTACAAATCGTCAAGTTGCATCGCCAAAATACTCCTTTGTCTGGATTAAGGCGCTAACTAATCGATCAACGTCCTCTTCTGTATTATACAGATAAAAGCTCGCGCGTGCCGTAGAGGATACTTTTAACCAACGCATAAGCGGTTGACAGCAATGATGTCCTGCACGAATAGCAATCCCCTGTGCATCCAGCACGGTTGCCACGTCATGCGGGTGAACGTCGCCAAGGTTAAATGTAACGAGGCCTACTTTACGCTCACGGGGACCGTAAATGGAAATGCCTTCGATCTCGGAGAGGCGGTTCATGGCGTAAGCCGCAAGCTGCGATTCATGCTGCTCGATGGCATCCATTCCGATTTCCTCCAGGAAATCGATGGCAGCGCCCAAACCGACAGCCCCTGCAATGATAGGCGTCCCTCCCTCAAACTTCCAAGGGAGCTCCTTCCAGTTCGACTCGTACAATCCAACATCATTGATCATTTCTCCGCCGAATTCGATCGGCTCCATTGATTCCAGCAGCGCCTTCTTGCCGTATAATGCGCCGATACCTGTTGGAGCGCACATCTTATGGCCGGACAAAGCGTAGAAATCGCAATCCAGGTCCTGGACGTCCACTTTCATATGCGGTGTGCTCTGCGCACCATCCACCACAATGACGGCACCGTGGCGGTGCGCGATTTCCGCCATTTGTTTCACGGGATGTACAACGCCCATCACGTTGGATACGTAAGCGATGGCTACAACCTTGGTCCGTTCGGTAACGAGTGCCTCTACATCTTCGACACGGATCGTGCCGTCAGGCTGCAGAGGAATATATTTCAGCGTAGCGCCAACGGCGATAGCCGCCTGCTGCCACGGTATGAGATTACTGTGATGCTCCATTTCCGTCAGGACAATTTCATCCCCAGGACTGCACACAGAGCGCGCGTAGGACGAAGCTACCAGATTTAGGGCCGTCGTCGTACCGCGGGTGAAAATAATTTGCTCCGAACTCTCGGCATTAATAAAACGGGCAACCTTCTCCCTGGCTCCTTCATAAGCATCAGTAGCACGGCTGCCGAGTGTATGAACCCCGCGGTGTACATTGGAGTTCTCCCATTCGTAGTACCGCTTGATAGCATCTATGACCACCTGCGGCTTTTGCGATGTCGCGGCATTGTCGAGATATACCAGCGGATGTCCGTTGATCTCCTGATGAAGAATGGGAAATTGCTCACGGACAGAGGCGATCATTGTCCCAGCTTCCTTTCAACGAGCCCCTGCAGTTGGTCGCGAAGTCCCTCAAGCGGAATTTCGCTGACTACCGGAGCCAGGAAGCCGTATATAATCAAGGATTCTGCCACGGTACGCGAAATACCACGGGACATCAGGTAGTAAATTTGCTCCTGATTCACTTGTCCTACGGACGCTGCGTGTCCAGCTGTTACATCATCCTCGTCAATCAACAGAATCGGGTTCGCGTCACCGCGAGCTTTCGGGCTGAGCATCAGCACACGCTCGGTCTGTTGTCCGTCCGCCTTCGTTGCACCCTTCTCGATCTTGGTAATTCCGTTGATGATGGCTTGTGCCTCTTCGCGCATAACCGCACGGGTAATCATCTGGGATTCGGAGCTCTTGCCATAATGCTTCGCTCGCGTGGTGTAGTTGAGCTTCTGGGATCCGGAACCTACCGCGATGACTTTTGCATCAGATGTCGAGCCGTTGCCCTTTAGGATACTCATGGTATCGCTAGCTGTATCGCCATTGTTCATTTCACCAACGATCCACTCGATCGAAGCGTCATTGTCCAGCATCGCACGACGGAATGTAACATCGGTTACTTCCCCAGCCAATTGGTGAACGGAAGCATAACGCACCTTTGCGCCATCGTTGGCGAATACTTCCACCGCCCCGTTATGGGTCAACGGTGCTGCCAGAGAATCCGATACGTAGTTGTCTACATAAGTGATCTGACTGTTCGCTTCAGCTACGATCAGCACATGCGGAGCAAATGTTGCTTCGGCATCATCCGTCAGCATCACCGCCTGCAGAGGTACATCGACCTCCACATTCTTAGGAACATAGAGGAACACCCCGCCGTTCCATACGGCAGCATGCAGAGCGGCCATCGAATGCTCGTCATTCTTAAGCGCTTGATGCAGATAAGGTTTAACCAAATCCGCGTGTTCTTTAACCGCTGTTTCCAAATCGGTGAAAATCACGCCTTTGGCAGCAAGTTCCGGAGCCAGACTTACATATACGGTTCCCGAGTTGCGTTGAATAACCAAGCCGCCTTCTCTTGAACCTTCGACAAGTTTGGCTACCTGTTCTGGCAATTCGTCAAGGGAAGCAAGTTTGTTGCTCTCTTTATATTCACCATAGCTTTGGATGTTCCAGCGCTCGATGCGTTGTTTCTCCAGCTTGGGCAGTTCCAACTGGCCAGCCAGTTTCAGGGAAGCCAAACGGCTGTCTGTCAGCCAGGCCGGTTCCTGTTTACTTTCGGACAATGCCTTCAGAGCCTCAGCGTTGACCGGAAGAATGGTTTGTGTAGTCATATCGTTTCCTCCTCCCGTCTATTTACGCGTCTTGACCTACAGTTTCATCAGTAATGCCCAGCTCTTCCTTAATCCAGTCATAACCTTCTGCCTCCAGGCGCTGTGCCAGTTCAGGGCCGCCGGATTTTACGATACGTCCTTGCATCATCACATGAACGTAATCTGGAGTGATATAGTTAAGCAAACGTTGATAGTGGGTAATAATCAAGAAACCGCGTTCCTCGGATTTCATGGCATTGACACCGTTCGCCACAATTCTCAAAGCATCGATATCAAGACCGGAGTCGATTTCGTCAAGCACGACGATTTTCGGATCCAGCATCATCATTTGCAGGATTTCGTTACGTTTCTTCTCACCACCGGAGAAACCTTCGTTCAGGTAACGGTGAGCGAACTCAGGATTCATCTCGAGCTCCTTCATTTTGCCTTCCATTTGACGAATGAACTTGATCAGGGAAATCTCATTGCCTTCACCCCGGCGTGCGTTGATAGAACTGCGCAGGAAGTCGGAGTTCGTAACGCCGGCGATTTCGCTTGGATATTGCATGGCCAGGAACAGACCTGCGAGTGCGCGCTCGTCAACTTCCATCTCCAGCACGTCTTCATCGTTAAGCAATACTTTACCTTCTGTAACTTCATATTTAGGATGCCCCATCAACGCGGAAGCCAAAGTACTTTTGCCTGTACCGTTTGGTCCCATGATGGCATGAACTTCTCCGCCCTTCATCTCAAGGTTGATACCTTTAAGGATCTCCTTGCCTTCGATTGTTGCTTTCAATCCTTCAATGACAAACTTGGTTGACATATTAGATTCCCTCCGTTGAATAGGTAGTGTATTGTTGTCCTATATGATAACAGGATTGGACGCCCTGATTTCATAAAACAAAAAATAATTATTTATTTATAATCATTCTAAACTGATTATCAATGATTCTCAAGCCATTTTATAATAAAATATGACGTATTTCAACCGGACAAGCGTTTTGCAGACAACATTCAGATAACCGTAACAATTAAAAAACAGGCATGACCGATAGACCGGCCAAGCCTGTTTCGTTCGCCCTGTTCCCCTTCATATGTGCTTGTTGCTCCCGAGAGTCATTACGGCATCCGGCACCGGCGTTTATCGCGCGTTGACAGACGGTGCTCAGGTCAACAGCATGAGCTAAAAGGCACGCGGCAAGGTAAACCGGCACCCTCAGCTCTTGCAAATACTAAGGAAAGAACAGGCATCATTCTGTTGTATCACGCTTTATCCAAGGAACGAACGCAGCATCCACATATGCTTCTCAAGATCAGCCTTAAACCCGGTGAACATGTCCGCTGTTGGCGCATCTCCGGCTTCCTCGGCCATTTCGATGCCTTCCGCCAGCTCCTCGGATACGGTTGCAAAGTCTTCAATCAAGGCTTGTACCATGCCGCGGGTATCCTCGTTGCCTGAAGCCTCCTGGACCGTTGCAAGTTCCAAATATTCTTTCATCGTTGCAGCCGGTTTGCCTTTAATCGAGAGCAGGCGCTCCGCAACCTCATCCATTTTAAGCGTAACTTCATCATACAATTCTTCGAATTTAACATGAAGGGAGTAGAATTGCTCTCCGGTTACATACCAGTGATAATTGTGGAGTTTGACATAGAGCACGTTAAAGTTCGCAACCTGTTGATTCAACAATTGCTCCAGACTTGCGTTCTTCGTTTTTCCTGCAGCTTTGCCAGATGTAGTTTTTGCCATGGTTAATCCCTTCCTTTTCTATATGAAATGCACCCTGTACTGCTTCAAAGGAACATTCGGCAGAGCGGTGTATACCCATTGTAACTGGTACCATCTGCTAATGCCATTCCTTCATTAATATATGAGTACATCCTGTGCTTGGGCGTCTATTTGTAGTTTACCCTTAGGACTACGAAGCGAATCAGTTTCGCAAACCTTTCGTCTTGCCAAAAAATTATACAAAATTCGCGAAAAAACGTTATACTAGGTAATACCAAGCAAAAAAGTTGGCTTTGTTTTTCTTCTATTATATTTGGGGGTGACCATCCATGTCTGCATATCATCCGTTGAACGCGGAAGAAGCTATACAATTAGCTAAAAGTATACCGGGCCGGTTCCCGGACCATGCCGAGCTCGAATGCCGCGAAATCGGCGACGGCAATCTCAATCTGGTGTTTCATGTCACCGCCAAAAATACAACTGATAGTATCATTATCAAGCAAGCTGTTCCTTATGCAAAAGTTGTAGGCGAATCCTGGCCGCTGTCTCTCGACCGGGCCCGTATCGAACGTCTGGCGCTGGAGACGGAGTATTCCATCTGCCCCGACCTCGTACCCGAAGTATACGGTTATTCGGATGAGCTCGCCTACACCGTAATGGAAGACCTGAGCGAGTATACCATCATGCGAAAAGGCCTGATTGAGGGCAATGCCTATCCGAAGTTCGCAGAGCATATTGGCCGCTTCATGGCCAGAACCCTGTTCTACACGTCGGATCTGGGGATGAACCAACAGAAGAAGAAGGAACTTGCCGGCCGCTTTGTCAATCCGGATTTATGCAAAATCACCGAAGATTTAATCTTCGAAGATCCATACCGCGAATCCACCAATAACAATTATGCGCAGAGCATTGCCGATGAAGCGGAAGCCCTCCGCGCCGACCTGCCGCTTCACTTTGAAGTCGCGCTGCTTCGGGAGAAGTTTCTGACTCATGCACAGGCTCTGCTCCACGGGGATTTGCATACAGGCAGCATTTTCGTCACGCCGGAATCCACTAAGGTCATCGACCCAGAATTCGCTTATTTCGGCCCGATGGGATTCGATGTCGGTGCGGTCATCGGCAACCTGCTGCTCAACTATGCGGCACAGCCGGGCTGGAGTGAGGACGAGCATACGATGGCGGCCCATGAAGCCAGACTCCTCGAGATGGCAAGCGACGTGTGGACCCACTTCGAGAACAACTTCCGCATGCTGTGGAACGATGATCTCTTGGACGAAATGTCCCGAACACCAGGTTATCAGGACCATTATGTATCACAGATTTTGAAGGACACCGCAGGATTCGCAGGCTGCAAAATGATCCGGCGCATCGTCGGATTGTCCCATGTTGCAGACATTGACACCATACCCGATGATAAGGCCAGAGAAGCTGCGCAGCGCAAAGCGCTTGCCATCGGCAAAAATCTCGTGCGTCATCATCGCAGCATCAAGTCCTTTGAGGACATTTTAACTTTGATCACACAAGCAACTACAGGAAATGAGGTATCGATATGAGCGGTATGACTACCGGCAATGCCAGCACCTATGAACCGCTAAGCTCGGTTTATTGGGGGGGAGACCATCTGGTCCTACTGGACCAGCGTTTACTCCCGGAAGAGATCGTCTATCTCCAACTCTTCACACCGGAGGAAGTCTGGGAAGGCATTCACTCCATGAAAGTCCGCGGCGCGCCGGCTATCGGCATCGCGGCAGCATTCGGCGCGGTCCTTGGCGGCATGCAGGTTGAAGCCAGCGATAACGAGGGATGGCTGCAGCAAGTCGTAAAAACTTGCGCTTATCTCGCCACTTCCAGACCGACGGCCGTCAATCTGTTCTGGGCGCTGGACCGTATCAAGCTTGCGGCTGAGAAGCTGGCAGAATCGAAACTGGATACGGCCGGACTGAATGCATCGCTGCTCGCCGAAGCCGAGGCTATTCGGGCCGAGGACGAGGATGTATGCCGCCGCATCGGCGAAAACGCGCTGCCGTTCTTCAAAGAGGGTATGGGTGTACTTACCCACTGCAACGCGGGCGGACTGGCGACTGCCAAGTACGGGACCGCACTGGCACCGATGTACCTCGCTCATGAGCAAGGGATGAACATCAAGGTGTTCGCCGATGAGACAAGACCTGTCCTGCAAGGCGCGCGTTTAACTGCTTTTGAACTCCAGCAGGCGGGGATCGACGTGACACTGCTGGCAGATAACATGGCCGCCATGGTCATGTCCAAAGGGTGGATACAAGCGGTGATCGTCGGTACGGATCGCGTTGCCGCAAACGGTGATGTCGCCAATAAGATCGGTACGTACGGGGTCGCGGTTCTGGCTAAAGCTCACGGCATTCCTTTCTACGTGGCGTGCCCGCTGTCCACGATTGATCTGAATACGAAGACAGGCGTCGATATTCCGATTGAGGAGCGTCCTGCGGAAGAGATCACGGAAGGTTTCGGCAAGCGCACAGCGCCGCAAGGCGTGAAAGTGTACAACCCTGCCTTTGACATTACGCCGAATGAATATGTGACAGCAATCATTACGGAAAAAGGCGTCGTGCAGGCTCCTTATCATGAGAGCTTAAAAAGCTTGTTCGAATAGCCGCCATATCCGAATGTTTTATGGCATCATAAAACGGACAAACGGCCCTCCAGCCGTATTGTCCGTGTTTTTTTGCGGTTTGCATGTTAGTGCATTTAGAGTTGATACTTTCATATCTCTAAAAAAAGAGCGATCCGCACGGGAATCACTCTTGTAACGTAAGGCATACATGACTCATAACATGCGTAGGATCGCATCCTTGCCAGCCAAGCCAGGATGAATGCCCCATTTCTCCGCCTCCAGGGTTACCGATTCCAGCGGCGCCTCCAGCAGCTGCTCCAATGTGCGAACCCCTACGGCTCTTCCCGCGATAATCTTGCGGTCTGCAAGCTTTTCGTTAAGAAGGCCCACATCGAGTGCACCGCACATAATATAGCCGCGGGAAGTGTATACGGCCAGCAGCGTTGTTTTCGGAAGCTGTACCTCGACGCCCATAACAATATGTCCTTCAATATCGATCGGCAGTAAAGTCACCAATATCAACAAACCTCCCCTCGCGTCGGCTTAGAATTATGTTTATTCTTTTGCAACCGACATGGTGCGAATGTCTCTGATATTATGCATTCCAACCTACGTATATGGTGCGAATGACTCCTAAGTCAATAGAATAAAGATGAAATACATATGACATTAGGACTATTATTATTCGAAAATTATGGTATATTTGATTCAGTAGAAAACATGTGAAAGCTGGTGAATGATAAAAGCTATGAACACAATTCCTGTCACCGATGATAACGGCTTTTTATTCAACGTTGATATTCTGGTCAAGAGTTCCTCCAACGCACTGGCTTTGCAATATTTGCTAGAAATGCTGAACGACAAGGCTGAAGTCGTCGATTTCCGGGTTAAGTCCGGAATGGAACTTGGAGAAATTATCAACACCTTGGTTCAAGCCAAGAAAGATTCCGTTATTAGCAAAGCTTCCGGGAAGATGGCTTCTGCCGCTTCTCAGAAAGAGAAACCTGTGCCACCTGCGACATCCTCACCGGAAAAAAAGATCGCTGCAAGCGTACCCCCTGTCCAAACTCCACTCACCGGAAGTGATCCTTTCGAATGGATTAAAGTATACAGTAAGGACAATCGCCTTGTTCGCCTGACAACCAACCGCCACGGTAAGCAGACAAGTCTGCCCTGCCGGATTCTCAACTATGATGAAAGCAATTTCCTGGTCAACGTTTATCATGTCGATGAGAAACAGGTGTATACCTTCAAGCTCAATGAAATTGACGAATTTAGCGTCAGCTGAGTCGGTATCACATCAACGGAATCCATTTTAAAAAAAACGGCTTCGCCGCCCCATAAGAAGGGATCGGTGAAGCCGTTTTTTTAACATCAGGCATTTTTTCGGGAGAGCGCCGAAGACATCAGCATCAGCCAGCCCACGATAAAGGAGACACCGCCGATCGGCGTGATCGCCCCAAGCCACTTGATGCCGGATATACTTAACACGTAGAGACTTCCGGAAAATATGACGGTTCCCGCGATGAATAAAGTCCCTGCCCAGAACAGCTTCCGGGATTCGCCCAGAACCTTCGCCACAATCCCCGCAATCAGCACCGCAAGTCCGTGAATCATATGATAATGAACTCCGGTCTCATAAATGGCAAGTTCGTCCGGCGTAATCTTATCCTTCAGCATATGGGCACCGAATGCCCCGATAGCGACAGACAATGCCATCAGGATCGAACCCCATGCAATGAATCTACGACTCATGCCTTTTCAACCCCTTTTGTCAGTGGACACCCGTGTCCTTATGTAATCAAATTAAGTTTAACGGATTCGAAGAAGCTTTTCCACCGGCATGCAAGCGCTTTGGACTTGATTTCAGGGCCATTTTGTGAAAGATTAATAAGGATGTCTTTTTATTGAAGACCCACATGTACCTATTAGAGAATGAATTCTTAAGTTAGGAGCGATTAAACACATGGATCAACAATCACCTTCCTCCCCATCCGAGGACCAAGGTTCACCCAAACGACCTAAAACCACATTTATTCCACCCGAGGACAGAAAAAACTCTCGCTTCGGCATCGCCTCATTCATACTGTCGATCGTGACGCTGCTCGGGTATATTCTACTCGGCGCACTCGGCACAACGATGATTGAGCCTTACATGACGGAGAATGGACCGATCCTTGAGCCGACTCAGGAAACGCTGGAAGCGATGACCACGCTGGCGGCCGTGTTCATCCTCGTCATGGTCATTAATATCGTCGGCTTGGTGCTTGGCATTGTAGGCTGCTTCTCCAAAACGCGCAAGCGTGTCGTCGCCGTCATTGCAACCATCGTGAACGGCGTAGTCATTATCACAATCGGAGCCCTTTTCCTATTCGTATTAAGTGCTTAAGGAGCACCACTTCGAGACACTTGCCTGATTCATCTTTAGGTTAAGTGTCTTTTTCATGACAAACCCGGATTCATTACTCACATATCGCTCTTTCTCCCGAATATAATGAATTACTACAGCCGAAAAGACGGCAACCGAGTCAAGGCTGCACTTGGGAGGTGACTGTCCATGCAAAATGAAGACGCTCTGTCGTTTGTCGTATCTCGTGAAGACTGGTCGCTGCACCGCAAAGGCTACCAGGATCAGGTACGTCATCAGCATAAAATCCGTGAAGTCATCAAACGCAACCTGCCCGACCTTATTACCGAGGAAAACATTATTCTGTCCGACGGAAAGCAGATCATTAAAGTTCCGATCCGGAGCCTTGACGAATACCGTTTCATCTATAACTACCAAAAGCAAAAGCATGTCGGTCAGGGCGACGGTGACAGTCAGGTTGGGGACGTCCTGGGACGCGACCCTTCGTCAGCCCAGCCCGGTAAGGGGGAATCGGCCGGCGATCAGGCAGGGCAGGACATCGTGGAAACCGAGGTCAGCCTGGAAGAACTGGAGAATATGCTGTTTGAGGAACTGGAGCTCCCGCTGCTGCAGCCTAAGGATAAAGAGCAGATCGAAACAGAATCCATCGTTTTCAACGACATCCGCAAAAAGGGCATCATGTCCAACATTGACAAGAAGCGCACCATCCTGGAGAATCTGCGCCGCAATGCCAAAGACGGCAAACCCGGCATCCACGGCATCAGTCCGGACGACCTGCGTTACAAGACTTGGGACGATACCGTCATTCCGGAGTCCAATGCGGTTATTATCGCCATGATGGATACGTCCGGGTCCATGGGCTCCTTTGAGAAATACTGCGCGCGCAGCTTTTTCTTCTGGATGACCCGCTTCCTCCGCAAACAGTACGAGAAAGTAGAAATCGTGTTTATCGCCCACCATACCGAAGCAAAAGAAGTGACCGAGGAAGAGTTCTTCACGCGAGGTGAAAGCGGCGGAACCATATGTTCATCCGCTTATCAGAAGGCGCTTGATATTATCCATCACCGTTATCCCCCTTCCCAATACAACATTTATCCCTTCCACTTCTCCGACGGCGATAATCTCACGTCCGATAATGAACGCTGCGTCAAACTCATCGGCGAGCTGCTGAAGGTAAGCAACATGTTCGGTTACGGTGAGGTCAATCAATACAATCGCAGCAGCACACTGATGTCGGCCTATAAGAATATCAAGCTGGACCAATTCATGTACCATGTCATCAAAGACAAAGGGGAAGTGTACGAGGCACTCAAAACCTTTTTTCGTAAACGGCAAGGAGCCGCCATCTAATCCATATACTATTATTTAAAGGAAAATCATGGATATTTAATCATCCAGATATTGGAGGAGGCTGGGACCTCCTCTTTCTTATGGCCTGCGGCGATACGGCTAACAGACCGTTACCGAAGCATGGATATACCAAACATAAAGGCTTGTCATTTCAAATGAAAAATCTGTCTTATTATTGACATCACAATGTAGCCGTAGGTTCATTTTTTTGTCACCTTCTGTTTTTCCAAGGATGGTAGTATTAGCTATGACATCTTGTTGCAGGATATTACAGGATTCGATATGCGTCTCCTTAATTTAAGATATCCTCCTATAAAGGAAAGGGAAGGTTTACCATGTTCCAAATGACACATTCACTATTCAGCACCCAGACGTTTGAGAATATGTCCTACATATTATCGCAGCGGCTGTTACAGGGCGGCATAAGCGCAGATCCTTCGAAAGGAGCGATCTCCCGTGCCGGTATCAGATAAGCCACATTCACGCTACATGCCCGGTCTCGACGGACTTAGGGCCCTCGCCTTGATCGGGGTAATGGGATACCACTGGAATTTTGGTTTTGCAGGCGGTGGTTTTCTCGGAGTAAGTTTATTCTTCGTACTGTCCGGGTATCTCATTACAGATATTCTCGCATCGCAATGGCATCACCAGCGCCGGATTGATCTGAAAGATTTCTGGATACGAAGGTTCCGGCGGCTCCTGCCGGCCATGCTGCTCATGCTGTTCATCCTTGTGGTATGGGTTACGCTGTTTGACCGATCGCGACTAGCTACGCTCCGGAGTGAGGTGCTCGGCGCCGTTACATACATAAGCAACTGGCAGTTTATTTTTCAGCAGCAATCTTATTTCGAATCATTTGGCCCACCTTCTCCACTGGGGCATTTCTGGTCGCTTGCCGTGGAAGAGCAGTTTTACTTACTGTGGCCTTTGATCATGTTAGCGGTTCTCAAGCTATTCCCCCGCAGGGGACAGCTGTTCACTTTCATTGCTGCCGGAGCCGCGATTTCGGCTTTGGCCATGGCGGTGATCTATCAGCCGGGAGATGATCCTAGCCGGGTCTATTATGGAACGGATACCCGAGCGTTTGGTCTGCTCATTGGAGCTGGGCTGGCTGTCGTATGGCCCAGTTGGAAGCTGTCCACCCCTGTTTCAAGGGCTACCCGGCGCAGACTCAATGTGACAGGCGCCGCGGCAATGCTTATCATACTCTCCATGATGTGGCAGGTGGACCGTTACGATTCGTTCCTGTATCAAGGAGGCATGTTTCTCTTCTCTCTTGCCGCCGCCGTCCTCGTTGCGGTGTTGGCGCACCCAGGGGCTTCGATCAGCCGCTTGTTAAGCTGGAAACCCCTGTTATGGATCGGCGTTCGATCCTATGGAATTTACTTATGGCATTACCCGGTGATGATCCTGACCTCACCTGCATCCGGTGCAGGCGATCTGAGTTTGCCTCAGGTTGCACTGCAAATCGCGGCAAGCGTTCTGCTGGCCGCCCTATCCTGGAAGTATGTTGAAGAACCGATACGACATGGCGGACTGAAGAAATTATGGTTTAAGGCCCGATCCATTCGGCGCCGTTCAACTTCGATTTCGTTAAGAGGCTGGGTCGTGTCGATAAGCTCGCTAATTCTAATCGGCGTTTTTTGCTCGGGGATGATGAGCAGTGTATCCTCTGCGAGAACGGTAGGTGATATCGCGGCCATGCTAAACCTCGATGATCCTGCCCCGGAAGAACCGGACCAGACTGAAGGTGGAGAGGTCGGAGCGATGGAGCCACCACAAGGACAATCGCCACTTCCTGCAGACACGAACGGGAAAGTCCCCCCGCCTCCTACCGACGCGAAGCAGCCTGGTGTTGTGAAGAAGCCAAACTCCGATGAAGAAGCGGATCAACTGCCGATTGCGGATGGAGCAACAGGGTCTGGCAATGACGATGCTAGCGGAAACGAAGAGCCGGACCATCCTGTTGGAAATGACGTTGACAACAAAAATGAGCCAACCGACGCAGGGAACGAAAGCTCCGATAAGGCTGATTCCGGGAAAACAATCCCGGATCAACCGAATGAAGATAAAGCTGATAAACCTGGTGAGAATGAGGCGGATAAGCCGGATCCATCCAAGGACGCGGCAACCGAAACGACAGGCGGAAAGAGCAATCCTACGAAGCCAACGAATAAGCCTCAAAATCCTCCGGTATCCAAGTCCGCCATCACGGCCATTGGAGATTCGGTCATGCTCGGGGTATCCCCTTATCTGGAGAAATCGCTGCCCGGCATTCACATCGATGCGGTAATAGGCCGCCAAATGCGTCAGGCCGATGACCTGATTCCCGTTATGAAAGCCCAGAACCGGATAGATGGCGGCATTATCGTCATCGGGCTGGGAACCAACGGCGCTTTCTCGAAAAAGGATCTGGATTCTCTTCTGCGTCCGCTGGATTCAGCTAAGCAAATTCTGCTTATCAACACACGGGTTCCACGGGATTGGGAACAGAACGTCAACGGCATGCTGGCAAAAGCGGCTGCCCAGAACCCGAAGGTTACGCTCGTGGATTGGTATTCAGCCAGTAAGGATCATCCGGAATACTTCCGGTCTGACGGCGTCCATCTGGAGCCGGAAGGTGCCGAGGCCTACACGTCCATGCTGCTTCAAGCTATCAAGAAATAAAGCGTTTATCCTGATTCTTGCCATCATTCATTCTCATATCGTCGACCTGATCTCATCCTTCTATGAGACAGGTCGACTTTTTAGTTATATACGTAATCGGAAGCAGCAATATGATATAATTCGGTTACTTAATCTCATTATTTCTTAATAGAAGGCGGTGTCCTGGCATATGAACAATATCGTGACAATGAAATGGCTGCTGGCCAGACTCTATGAACCGGATCTGGTCATCGTTGACTGCCGTTTTGCCCTCGGCAAGCCGGAAAGCGGCCGAGCCGCTTACGAGGAATCGCATATTCCCCGTGCCGTTTACCTTGACTTGGAGAAGGACCTCTCCTCTCCTATCACCCAACATGGCGGACGCCATCCTCTACCGGACCTGGATCAGCTTGCACAGCGTCTCGGCCAGTCCGGTATTCAGGAGAGCAGCCGCGTCGTCATCTATGACGACCAGGGCGGAGCCATGGCCAGCCGTCTATGGTGGCTGCTGAAATACACCGGGCATGAACAGGCTTATGTGATGGATGAAGGCTTTACGGCTTGGAAGGACGCTTCGTATCCGGTAACGGATGAACAACCGATCGTCATTCCGGTACCATATGACATCAACCTTAAGCCCGATAAACTGGTCCTCGTAGATGAGGTACGCAAGGCTTCGCAGCATGGTAACAAAACGCTTATCGATTCACGCGAACCACGTAGATATGCTGGAGTTGAAGAGCCTTTGGACACCAAGGCAGGACATATTCCGGGGGCGGTGAACTACTTCTGGAAGGGGGTCCTGGACACCTCTGGACATTGGAAGGATGCTGGCGCGCTTCGCGAGCATTTTACCGATATCCCGCAAGATGCCGAGATTATCGTATACTGCGGCTCCGGCGTTACCGCTTGTCCGAACGTGCTTGCCCTGGAAGAAGCTGGGTACGGCAACGTGAAGCTGTACGCGGGCAGCTGGAGCGATTGGATCAGCTACGAGGAGAATCCGGTGGCGACTGGAGAGGAATAAAAGATTAAAATTGGAAAAAAGCCCGCAACTATAACGGGCTTTTTTCCAATTTTATGGCATCTGCACTTTTACATCAGGATCCCCGACAGATGCTCAAGAGCCATCGATTGTATCCGCTTCTCCTCGGCGATATTCTCATAGAGAAGATGCTCTTTGCCCGCTTCAGCCATTCGCTTGCGCATGGCGGCAATGCGGCCTTTTCCGGTATCGATAAACCGGAAGTCTACCTGCCGCAGGCAATCCATATCCGCCAAGCTGTCCAAGGCTTCCGCTTTGATCCTTGTAGGGATCTCCTTTAACATCAGAACCTCCAACCGGTCCGCGGTCCACAAGTTCCCGATCTCCTGCAAGGATTTCATGTAATCCAGTTCAAGCTGCCGGAGATTTCGCATATGCGAGAAATCGCACAAGCGCTCGACTTTCGGCAGCGACAAGTGAAGGAAAACCAAATGATCCAATACCGCCAGGGCATCGATATTCGTCAGATTTCGGACGGCAGAGAGCCTCAGCATACTTATATTGGAGCTAGCCAGCACTTCCAGCGAACCGTTCAAAGTACAGCTGTCTATGGCCAGATACTTCATCAGCGGCAAATCCACGACAAAATCCAGCTGGTCGATCGGGCAGTTCAGGACCAGCGTATCCAGCCGAATGCAGTCCGCTATCGCCGATAGATCATCAAATTTGCCACTAAGCTCAAGGTATTTTAAAAACTTGTAATTCCGGATAAAGTCGAGATTTTGCGTTTTGGGCGAGCGTATCTTTAGAAATTCCATTCGATCCATTGCAGCCAGCCTATTCAAATCCTGTTGCTGTTTGAGATCCAGGTGCAAAGCAGCAACAAATTTCAATCCTGAAAGTGTCTCCAAAAATTCCTCCCTATAACGACCTTTCGCCTCTGCATGATAGATATGCAATATCAAGTCCGGACGCTTGGAGAACACCTGTTCATCCAGCTTCAGCAGATCTTCCGCTTTGTCTGCCCCAACAACAAAACCGATCGTAGCACGGTTCCGTAGTTGTTTGACGGCACTGTCCATCTTGTCCGTGCTCCAGGGAACCCCGCTCATCGATGCTGTCCACGGTTCGCTCATACCGCTCGCCTCCGTTTCTTTGAAAGGAATTAAAGTTCTATAAGAAAAAAAAACCATTTGAGCCTCATGCCACCATTAAAGACCCACTATCTTCTTCAACATGCCCCGCACATGCGTGCATTCTGTCGGAATCTCTCTTTCGACCTCCTCTAATGAGGCAAAGGCGAATTCCTCCAGCCGCACCTTGATATAGGAGCGGATGTAATCCTTGTTGGTCTTATGCTTACGCAGCAGCTGTTCATAGATTTCCATCAATCCGGGATCGGTGACCTCCCCCAGTGCCTGCAGTGCGGTATACTGCACACGTACTTCTTCGTCTTCCAGGGCCCGAATAAAATCCGGCAAATAATTCGCCTTGTCCGCTGATTTTCCAGCCAGATAAACAGCCTGAATACGAACCTCCAGGTTAGGGTGCTTGAAAAAAGGAATGAGCAGCGGTAGCGGCTCCACCCCGGCCTCGTACAGAAGCTTACTGCAGAGTCGGAATGCCTCCTCATTCAGTTCCTGCGGGAGCAGAGCTAGCAGTTCGTCCATAAAGCGCCTCTCCCCCTGCGGCATATACCGTTTGATCAGCTGCATGCCCAGCAGCCGCGCCGCGGGGTCCTGACTATGCAGCGTCCTCCGGATGAGTGGATCGGCACGGTCAAAATCCATTTTGGCCAGTACTTGCAAAGCCAGTCTTGGAATATTCGCCGGGCCCCTCTTATATTGATTGACTAGAAAATCTGCAGTTTCCGGTGCAATGGATGGCAGTTTAAGCATGCCTTCCAAAGCCTCGAACCGGGTATATTCTTCCCGTTCAGTATGGTACAGCTTCATCAAGGCCTGGGCATCCCCTCCTCTTCGCCGCCCAAACCAGGCGCTCTCATAGCCAGCTATGGTCTCATCCAGCCAGCGTTCATACCAATCCAGAAAATGCTCTTCATATGTGAAAAAGAATCGGGTTTGATCTAGATCAAGATACACAACTTTTCCGCGGTATTCTCCGGTAACGATCAGCATCGTCTCATAGCCGCACCACTGTTCTCCGATATTCAGCAGGCCCTGGCACCACTCAGCCATAGCCTCATCGTACGCCTCATCGTCTATATCATCATCAAGACAAAGTTTCGTCATCCTTCCAGCCGCTTGATCCTCCCTAGCTTCAGATCGGAGTACTGAGGGTTCATGAATCCGTTCCAGCCCAATCACCTGCTTCTTCCCAAGCGGATGAATGCCGTAATAGGGACCAGCTCCTCCATTTCCAATCTCAGTAAGAAAAACCCTGTACGCATCCGGAAGCTTAACGCCATGCTGCTGCTCAAACTGCATAAGCTCTGCCTGACTCAACGGCTCATACAACCGGTATTGGTGTATACGCGCACCGAATACCTGACAGTTCGGATCTGCGGCAGCCGCCTGTTTCAGCTTTTCACGAACTCGCAGCACCTGCTCGCCATACATTCTGATCACTCCTTAGATATCCATATAATCAATCGTTTTTCGTCACGGCAATGTCCGTCTAGGCTTTTTCAGACAGCCATCGACATGAAGCCTGTCCGCATCCACGTTCTACCCTTTGATCCGACCCAGATAATAGTCAAGATACTTCTTCGGTCTTCTCTGGAAGACCCTTTTCTTCCCGCATTGAAAGGATCGGTCAAATTAGTGACTAATCGGTAAAGTATAGTAATTAAATGCTTGATCCAATAAGGCACTAGCCTCTTGACGTTTCAAAAGTTCTTTTGAACGGAAGTTCACGGAGCCATCCGTTTTAACCTTGGTATCTGGGTCTATGATACCTTGGGAAACAAGCGCCTTGATCGCTTCCACTGCCCATGGATCCGTTTTTCCACTCAGTTTAACCTTCGTTCCAGGCTCTACCTGTTTCAGGTTTTGGATCATTACCGCCGCCATTTGTCTAGTGATCGGAGAATTAGGCTGATAATTAGGCAGTCCGGCTTTCATCTGCTTCTTATTGGGTTCAATCATGTAAGGCTGTTTATGCATCCCATGGGCGCGAAGCAGCACTTCTGAGAATTCTCCCTGAGTCATCGTTCCTTTTGGATCAAAGATATGGGAAGACTTCCCGATCATGACTTTCAAAGCGTTAAGATTGTTAATATATGATTTATACTTACTATTCGCAGGTACATCAGAGAAAGGTGAATCAACGTTAATTTTTTCTGAAAATGCAACTAAGTCTGGTAGCCTCGTAGAATACATATATGCGATATGGCCAGCTGCGTTTTTCTTAAACGTAATTTTAGTACCTGATTCATCTTCGAACAATAAAGGATGGATCATTTTCAGCGTCTGTTTGCCTGCAGCTCCTGCTTCCAAAACTAAGTTCCCGTTCGAATAAGAAACCTTAGTCCTCATGGCATCAATACGCGTGTTTTTATATAGTCCGACATACGCTTTGGCTTGCTGCTCACTGATTGCCGAATAGGTTGGCTTTGGAACTTCTGTCTTTCTTGGATAATAGTGATTCATAAATGCTTCATACACGTCAATGCTCACATAGGGGTTGTCGTCATTGTTTGACATATACAAGGCTGTATTTTTCTCAGGCAGAATAACAATCAGGGATGAATGCCCTGTAACATTCCCTCCTTTTAGAACCACATGTTGACCATTCATCTTCTCATGAAAGTAGCCTTCAAACCCGATTGTTGCAATAGGAATCGTTTTATCAGCAAAAAGCTGGTATGTTTGCATTTGCTCTATGCTTTTTTGACTCACAATTTCTTTGCCATCATACTTTCCTTTGTTCAGATGCATTAAGAGATACTTTGCCATGTCATCTGCTGTTGAGACGATACCACCTTCGGGTTTTTCTGTAGGAATAGTTCCATCCATAGGGATTTTTTCACCCTTCGGTCCATAGTGAGCAGCCATTCTGCCTAATAGTTCAGGCGTAATTCGCACATTCGTTGAGGTCATGCCTAACGGTTTGAAAATGTTTTTCTCCATATACTTCGAATAGGGCATTCCCGAGACGTTCTCTACCGCATACCCCGCTAGCAGAAACCCAAAATTGTCATAAGTGTATATTTCCCCCGGAGGCCTTACAACCGCTGACATATGTGATCTGACAAAATCCTTTATTGGAAAGTTTTTGTTAACATATTCCGGTGAATAATACGAAGCGATATCGGGTGAATCAAATCCGGTTGAATAGGTAAGCAGATCATACATGGTCAGCTTTTTCCCCGTTTTATTCGGAATTTTCACTCCTCCTAAGTACTTTTGAATGTCGCCTCGTAAATCGATTTTCCCCTTATCGACCAACTGCATTGCCGCCAAGGCTGTGAATGTCTTGGTAACAGAGCCGATCTGGAAAACGGTGTCTTTATCAACGGGAATCTTCTTTTCTTTGTCGGCATAACCGTAACCTTTGCTTAGTAACACTTTCCCATCGGCCACGACCGCAAAATTAGTACCGACTGTGTTATACTTCTTCATCACGTCCGTAATAACGCTATCTGCAAATGCTTCTACCTCCTTGGCATCGCGGGGCCCCTCCAAACTAGGACTTACAGATGCAATGGGTGTGGCCATTGTTGCGCTAGCTGTCGAGCTGCTAACTGGGATACATGCGGTCGTTGCCATAGCGGATAATAGCAGAACCGCGATGGTGCGAGTCTTTTTATTCATACATGGTCTCTCCTCAAAAAGTATTTGCCTGATAACAACTGGCTGAACCGAGTATGGCAAAAGGCTTGTCATATCCACAAGTGTCATTTCGTCACCACCATGCCAAGACACTTCAAAATGTCATATGACAATTAGGCACTAGGATTTATGACCATAAAAGAATGCTCAACAAGTATCAAGAATTTGGATGCAATGGTCGTTCAAGTGAAAGATGCATTCCTAAAACTGGGGAAGAGCTCACAGGAGTTAAAGTACCACCGCCGCTCTATTAATCCAGTGGAACAAGAAGAAGCTGCCCCTCCTGCAAGAAAGGGGACAGCTTCTTTTCAATCCTATATGAAACTTAAACAAGATGCCAAACTACCTCCGCGCATATCCAGCAAGCTTCTTGCTCACGCAGACCATGACTACGGCAAGACCAAGAAAATACAAGGGCATTACAATTAACGAGCCATTGTGAAGAAGACTCATGCCGCTGGTAATCAGGCTGACAACAATGTAGTAACCCAATCCGAAGATCGCTCCTGCCGTTCCGAGCACATCTCCATATTGGTTCAGCGCCAGACTAAGGCAATTCGGAATCGCCATTCCGATGCCGAGCAGCAGAATAAAAATACACGCTACCATTAACACCATATCCATTATAGTGGCGTTAATTCCGATAACAGCAAGAACGGTAAGGCAAAGAGCCCCCAGCATCGTAATGATCGTGCCGATCACGATAATGCGCTCAGCCTGAAGCCTGGTCAGCAGTTTCTTCGACAGCATCGCACCTAAGATGGATGACATCGCAACAAAGATACCGAAGAAACCAAAGCCGCCGGGGCTCATCTGAAAAAATTCAATAAAAATAAACGGGGCCTCCGCATAGTAACTGAACAATATGCCGTTGGTGGCTCCAATGAGAAAACCGAATCCCCATATTCTGGGGTCAGAGACCAGGCGCTTGCCCACGGAGAGGGTGTTAATCTTCGAGACAGCCTTTACCCTGGTTTCAGGCAGAGAAGTCCAGGTATACAACAAAATGGCGGCGCTCATCAAAACCAACGTCAAGAACACTGCTCTGAAACCAAGAGATTGATCCACCCATCCGCCAATGAGCGGCCCAATAGCGGGTGTAAACGCAAGCGCTGCCGAAATCTGGGCAAACACCGCATGACGCTTGGCTCCATCGATACTCTCACGCAAAATGGTTTGGGTGACGACCGAGCCGGTGCTGGCACCAAAAGCCTGAATGAATCGGCTCACCAATAACCATTCGGCCGAACCGGATAGATAGCAGCCCAAGCTGCCTAATCCATAAACCAGGATGCCCCACAGCATAGCAGGACGACGTCCGATGGAATCCGAAAGCCTTCCCCAGCAAAACACTCCGAAGGCAAAGCCTAGGAAGTAAATGCTGAGCGTTAGTTGGATTGCATTGTTGCTTGCTCCCAATTGATGGGCAATGTCCGGTAATGAAGGTGTATATATCGTTTCACTAATTTGTGGGAAACCCACAAGGATAATTAATAACCATATGGATGGATTTGAGATTTTTCTTTGCACAGCTAACATCCCCCTTATCATTTCAAAAAATCTCTAGTTGGCTGGCAAAGAAATTACGGGATCGGGGGTTTGCATTTCGTTAGTCTAGTAAATGAAAGCATGAAAAGTCACCTTTTTTTCTGAATAAGGGGGTTATATCTACCGAGTATTATAGCAGAATTGCAGGCAAAATGCGCTCTTGAGCTCTTGATTCTCCCTCCCACGGGAGGCCTTACACTTTGGGCCAGGGGCAGCAAGAATAGAAAAATGAGAGGAGGTTTTATTTTTTTGAGGATTTGATTGCTCGTACTTGCATCACGATCAAAAAAGGGTGCCCTACCATCGCCCTGTATAATGACAAGACTCTGACGAGCACCTTTTATGTATCAATTCTTCTTGGAGAGCCATTCTGCCAATTCTTCCGTCTGGGCAAGAACGGCAAGCGGATCGTAATACCAGGAACGCTCCTCGGGCCATACATACATGTTCCCCTTCTTGACCGCAGGGAGACTGCCCCAAATCGGATCCGCTCGGAAATCTTCGATCGTACGCGTATTAGACGTCATAATAATGTAATCGCCTGCGTATTTTCCTATCATTTCAGCCGTTAACTCAGCCCATTGCTTCTCCAATATTTCCGCAGCCACCCCGCTCGGAGGCTTTCTTCCCAATGCCTGATAGACAGGCTGACCGCCACGGCCGAAATTATCACCGTACACCCAGGTTGTCTTCTCGCCGTCTTCCATAATGCTAAAGGTCGCATCCGCCGGAATCGCTGCATCGACTTTAGCTTTGGCTGCCGCAATGCGCCGATCATACTCCTCCAGCCAGGTTTTGGCTTCCTCTTCCTTACCAAATAACTCACCAAAATAAGTCAACTCTTCATGAGCATTCTTTAAATCTCCATATGGAATGACGATAGTGGGTGCGATTTTGCTTAGCTGCTCATAGGTTGTTTCCCCATTGCCGGTAATGATGAGATCCGGGTTTAAAGCCATGACTTTCTCGACCGACGGTTTTCCGTAATCCCCGATATCCTCGATTCCTTTTAAGGATTCTTTAAAATAATAATTTTGGATGGTAAGCCCCGGCGCTCCAACCGGAATGACATCAAGCGCAATCAGGCTGCCCAAATATTCTTCTGCGATGATGCGCTTCGGACTCACCGGAACTTCGATATCGCCATTGACGGTAGAAACGGTTTTCACTTTGGATTCTTCCGCCGAATTCGTATCCAGCGCTTGCGATGAATCATTAGCTGCGGTCAATACGGTCTCCGTGTTATTTCCCTTACTTGTCTCTCCTGCTCCACAGGCACTGAGCATAAATGCCAGAAAGAGCACTGCGGTAACAAGAGTTACACGCCTTCTGCTTAAACTACGAAAAGAAAACACTTTATATCCCCCTTATATATCGATAACGATAATCATTCTCATATAAAACATTACCTCCTGTCCCCTCCAATGGCTATGCCTTAAAATGATGTCTACTCATGCAAATTTATGATGTCCTGTCAGCACTTTCATTAATTCGCGCAGCTGTGCTTGTGAGGAGATAGGATCATATCCGAAGAATAATTCCGGTTGATTCAGAACATAGACTCGATTATGCCGTACCGCATCCAAATGCCGCCAATCCGGTGATCTAAACAATGCTTTGACGCGCTCCAGACCGTGAGGATGGTTAGGTAATGACGTTATGAATATATGATCGGCCGCGTAAGAAGCGACCTTGCCGATTGCCGCTTCCACATATCCGCGGCGATGGAGCCCTTCATCCACCAGCCCGGCAGGCGGATGAAATCCAATATCGTCGTATAGAATCTGGCTCCCTCTGCCAAAACTGCCGCTGAAGCAATAGGCTGTATCCGCGCAAAATTCCCAGACGACGGCGCTTCCCCGCTTACCAAGCTCTCCATTGAGTACCTCATTCGAGTGATCGACCCGTTCGTCGTAACGCGACAGCCATTCCTCCGCTTCCGCATCTTTATCTATGGCGGAAGCGATGAAGCGGAATTGCTCGCGCCAGCTCATCGTCTTGAACGGCAGATCCAGGACAGGCGCCAAAGCGAGCAGCGCCTTGTTCTCAATTGCCGAATCGTAGCTGATAATCAGATCCGGATTGGATGAAGCTATCGTCTCATAATAATGATCGAATGCGAGAGCATACGGGTCGAAACGATGGTCTGCACTCAGATGATTGCTGTATGGGGTCTGCTGAAGCCAAGGGGTATACACCCCCAGCTCAGGCGTAACCCCAAGCGCCAACAAGGATGCCGTATGGTTTAGGTTCAATGCGGCGATTCGCTTTGGTTTACGTTTATAAGCCGTAGGAGACATGCCTACGGCTTCCTTGAATTTACGGCTGAGGTACAAGCCCTCCTTATACCCTACTTCCTGCGCCAGCGTATTTAAATCTTGCGACCCGGTCAACAGTCGTTCTTGCGTTTTACGTATTCGAAACAGGGTCAAGTATTCATTAAAGGTACGTCCGGTATGGTTGCGAAACTTGCGCGAGAAATGCTCCGGACTAACACCCGCCCTAGCAGCCATCTGCTCTCTTGTCAGATCTTTAGAGTAGTTCTCTTCCATATACTGCTGGGCTTGTTCCACCCAAGATCGTTGCTGTGAAGATGATCTGGATATCGTCTCCGCATGGATCTCTTGCAGCAGTTTAATGAACAGATGCTGCAGCTGAAAAGGCTCCCCGTGATCCGCACCTCCCCAGATGCTCTCAAGTTCTCCGGCCATCCGTAAAATCTCGGACGGAATGTCATGAATCGGAACATTACATTCAAGTCCGTAAGATGCGCTGTCATCTACACATAAGCATCGATATTCCATGTAAAGCCCCCGTAAAGGCATTAATCTCATGGATTCCAGCTTGAGTTCCGTTAGGCTGCCGGAACCAAATACGCTTCCTCTGAAAACCGGATAGGATCGCTCATCCGCATGCAGCAGGCCCTCTCCCTCCTGGATGATCACGATGCGATAGCTCTGCTCTTGATGATTTCCGCTGGCGCTCGGAATCTCTTCATCCAATCCCATTAGACGAGTCGGTACGTGAAAAAAATGAGGGGGAAGTTTATTCGTTGAAGCTAGTGACACGGAACGCCCTCCTTGATTATGATAATCATTATCAATTAATGTGATGTTATTATACCAGATGCTTGCTCCATCTGTTACGTTAAATCCATTTTATACGCTTCCTCCTTCCAAGCAATCATGGCGAAGCCCTATCTAAAACATTCGACTTGTGTGACGGGTTTCGCCGACCATGCCTGCCCTAAACCTGCATAAGCTCTCCACTTGCTTAAATGTGCTACGCTTAAATTAAGAATCACTCATTCCACAGAAAGGAAGTGTGCACGATATGATACTGAACCATCTTAATCTCACTGTCACTGATGTAACTGCAGCAAAGGAATTTTTGCAAACCTATTTCGGACTCAAAATCGGAGGCGAGCGCGGCCAATCGTTTGCAGCGATGTTTGACGATCAAGGGATGGTGCTGACCTTAATGCGGGGGACCGAGGTTAACTACCCCAAGACGTTTCATATTGGCTTTATTCAGGAAAGCGAAGCGAAGGTAAATGAACTTTATCAGCGTTTAAAGGATGATGGGTTCGATGTCGAGCCGCCACAAAGAGCCCACGGATGGACATTTTACATTAAAGCCCCGGGCGGGTTTACTGTCGAAGTTCTGGCCTAATCATCATCGTTACATGGGACAACGCCATTCCTCATCCGCTACACGCAAAAGCCCACGCATCACGCGTGGGCTCTTATGTTATGTCAGGCTTAATATAGCTCCCATGTCTCCGTGCATAATGCGGGTAAAGAATCCGCAACCCGCTCACAGTCCTCATAGCCCAAGCTGCCGGAATGCGCAAACAAAATCGGATATTCTCCGTTTACCGGCTCTTCCCTCATATCGAACATATAATGGTTTCCGCTTCCATCCATCGCAAACGACACCGCCTTCGGCATATACTCCGGCAGCTCGTAAGCCAGGTTCATCTCCCTCAGGTCATCCGTGCTAAAGAACTGGAAAAGACGTTCTCCCTGTTGAAATTCCCCGCCGTTGGAATACTTCAATAAGTCCAAATAGCTTGCGGGGAAATTCCTCTGAGGCAGCTTCCAGCCTGCAGGATCGAGCGGCGTATATTGATCGTAAAAGGGAGACGTTTTGTGAAAAGGATTCACTTGTCTTCCCTTGATTTCATCCATTTCTTGGGCAGACAGCTCCGTATTCCACTCCTTAACAAAACGAGCCATTTGTTCACCGGTCGCGCCGGAACGTTTGTCATACGGGTGCTCAAAATTGATATTCCACATCTTGGCCTTCCTCCATCCTGGTACTTCCTGTCTTGGATCTTCTCCAATCATTATAATGGAAATATCGGAAAGAGGGAGCAGTCATTACAGATGGGATCCTCCACTGGCATCGATGCATTGACCGGTGATCCAGCGGCTGTCCGGAGAAGCCAGAAATGCTGCAATATCTGCGATATCCCCAGGCTCACCCCATCTTCCGAAGATCGAATAGCCGGCTCCGAATTGGAACGAAGCCGGGTCCTGAAGCATGCCGGCATTCATGTCAGTAGCAACGAATCCAGGCTGTATCGCATTGATCGTGATTCCGCGGGAACCTAGCTGGCTCGACAGGGAGAGGGTCAGCGAATTGATGGCCCCCTTCGTCATCGTATACGCAGGAATATTGGGCAAGGAGATTCGGGTTACCGCAGAAGATAAATTGATAATGCGGCCATCGTCTCGAAGGCGTGGGAGAGCCTGCTGAATCATGAAGAATGGCGACTTCACGTTCATTCGCATCACTTCATCAAAGCTTTCCTCCGTGGTCTCCTCGATGGTTTCCATTAAGCCGATCCCTGCATTGTTGACCAGAATATCGAATTGCGTATTACCGGTTCGTGCTTTTAACGTCTCATCCAGCGACCCGTACAGGGCACTTATTCCATCCATGGAAGTAAGATCCGCCCCTACCAAGAAAGCTTCACCTCCGGCCTCGGTTATCTCGCTCACGACCTCTTCCGCGGCCTCATGGTTCTTGCCATAGTGAACGGCTACCAACGCTCCTTCCTTTGCCAATCGTATCGCGATGGCACGTCCAATGCCTCGGCTGGAGCCCGTAACCAAAGCAACTTTTCCCGTCAATGTATTCATGTTCTCATCATCTCCTCTTTTTCTTTCACTTTTAGTTTTATCACAGGCCCCATTTCGAAATATTGCGCTCCTATTCTCGTCGTCCTCTCGATAACCCTATAAAAAACGCCCCACTTGTGAAGGGGCTAAAACGTAGGCATTTGCGTCGCCGCCTACGCTCAGTGAATTAAAAATCATTTACATTCCATGTAATGATTATTATAATGAGAATATCAAAAGAGCTGCGCAACCTGTGTTTGCATAAAGCGATTAAAGGATGATTTTTTCCTTTAGTCGCTTTTTTTGTGAGCTTGTTGAAAGTCATGGAGGTATATCGTATGAAAAAAAGAGCGTTTGATATGATCATGCTGCTCATCGGGGCATTTATTTTTGCGCTGGCCGTCAATTTATTCGTCATTCCCAACGATTTTGGCGAAGGCGGCGTTACCGGGATCTCGATCATTCTGTTTTATGTGCTGAAATGGTCCCCGGCGCTGGTCGGCATTGTGATTAACGGGATTTTGCTGATTATCGGCTACAAGCTTCTGGATAAAAAAACGACGGTCTATACCATTATCGTTGTTGCCTTTCACTCTCTGTTCCTTCATTTGACGGAGAACTGGAGCATCGCTTCGGATGAGCCGGTGATCAATGCTATATTTGCCGGACTGTTTGCCGGCGTCGGGATTGGACTCATCGTCCGGGTGGGTGGCACAACGGCGGGTACGGTGATATTGGCCCGCCTGGCTAATAAATATTGGGATTGGAATATCAGTTATGCCCTGCTGTTCTTTGACCTGATCGTGGCCGGACTGTCTGTCTTTGTAATCGGGATCGAGAAGGTGATGTTCACCGTGGTCATCCTCTATATCGGCACCAAGGCGATGGAGTTCATTATTGAAGGCTTGAATCCCAAAAAGGCCGTTACCATCATCTCAACTCATCATGACCGCATCGCAATTCGGGTTACGGAGATTATGGATCGCGGGGTGACTGTCCTCCGGGGTTATGGATATTACACCGGTCAGACCAAAGATGTGCTCTACATCGTCATCAGTAAACAGGAAGTCTCCATGCTCAAAAAAATCGTCCGGGCCGAAGACAAAAACGCTTTTGTCACGATCCATGACGTACGCGACGTGTTTGGCGAAGGATTTATTGATATTTCAAAATAAGAGCGGACTTATCCTTTTATACGAAAAAAGATCGAAACAGCCGTTTGGGCAGGTTTCGATCTTTTTTATCTTTTTTTCATCATACTCAGCTTCATCTTCGGTTTATTAGGGAGACATATATCTTCCATACGCCAGCCCGAGATCTGTAATGGCATCATCCGACACGGATAGAAGCGAAACATTCTCTCCTTCCGAGCCCATCCATTGGACGCCCAACACAAAGCCAAGCTCCGTTTTTGCCGCAAAGAGAAATGAGAACATCTCCGGCCGCACCTCGCCTTGATCATCCACTCTCCATGTAGAGCTCGGATCAAACTTCGCCGGATAATCATAATATAACCAGCCGCTCTCACGTTTCAGCGCCAGGCTTGCCAGCATATCATCACCCTGTCTGACGAATTGCACCAGATAGAGGGACTCCCCATCAGGAAGTTGAACAATGGGCCATGCCTTGTCTACTTCTCTCCCCTTGCTGTTCTTGATGTCCTGCAGCTCCTGTTCATTGATCTCCTCCGGATTTGCTGGTTGAATAGTCATTAAGGCATCCGTAGGAAGATGGCGCTTAGGGATGATAAAATAGGTGGCATTCGGTTCTGCGGCCCCTTCGCTCACCTCATATAATTGTCCAGCCTGATGGCTGAAATTCGGTGCGGTTTGCCTGCCGTTATCTTCCTCCGTCGCTGGCTGCGAGCCGGCATATTGAACCGGAAGCACCACGCCTCCCTGTCCCACGGCAATCAGCGAGGCTTGCTCATCCTGAATAGCCGCATCCGGGTCTACCAACAGCCTATGCCCCGTCTCGTCGGCAAAAGCGAAGGTCCCTTCCTGTAAAGCAGCCACATCCTGGACCACCAAGGGCTGCTCATCCTTTATATCAGGCACCGGCTTCACGTTCGAAACGGGTGGGGCTTCGACCTGCTCCATCTCCGGATCCGCACATGCCGTCAAGGTACTTATTGCCAAAATAAACATCGCTGCCGATAACCTTTTCATGCCCTCTCAGCTCCTGTAATAAGATTCCAAGTCTTCCATAACCTCAGACGCTAAACATACCGAAAAAGTTGAAGCCTAAGTTCCTTTTATTTGTATTTTCCCATGACAAATTCGGATTATTTTTTGCATTTTAGCTACACGAAACACGGAGTTATGGCTTATTAACTTACACCAAATGACAACTTTATAGAAATATTTAATGAGTTCGCAAAAAACATTTTATTGGTAATACGGGGCAAGATTCTATACAATTCTTTTTAACTTAAAAATGCTGAGTGCAAACTTTTAATGTTTTAGTACAAATTGTCCGAGACAGGCTACCTTTCCCGCAAAACAGACGATTTATCACGCAATTCTACTTTAACGATTTGAAGGAGTGCATCGCAAAAGTGACTACGAATATTTCCGTTTCTTCACCCCTTACTGCCGCGAAAGACTATGTGGAATCCATCTATAACCAAGTGGTGGCTCGAGATCCGCATGAGCAAGAGTTTCATCAAGCCGTCCGTGAATTTGTAGATTCCCTCGTCCCTGTTTTAGCCCAGCATCCGAAATATCGGGAACACGGTATTCTGGAACGCCTTGTGGAGCCTGAACGAATGATCACCTTCCGTATTCCATGGGTGGATGATCAAGGCAAAACCCAAGTAAACCGCGGGTTCCGTGTCCAATTTAACAGCGCGCTGGGTCCGTACAAAGGCGGCATCCGGTTCCATCCTTCGGTGTATGCCGGTATCGTCAAATTCCTTGGTTTTGAACAAATCTTCAAAAATGCGCTCACAGGCCAGCCCATCGGCGGCGGCAAGGGCGGTTCGGATTTCGATCCGAAAGGCAAGTCCGATCAGGAAGTCATGCGTTTTACCCAGAGCTTCATGACCGAGCTTTACCGTCATATCGGACCTGATTCCGATGTGCCTGCTGGCGATATCGGTGTCGGCGCTCGCGAGATCGGTTATATGTTCGGCCAATACAAGCGGATCCGCGGCGGACATGAGGCCGGCGTTCTGACAGGCAAAGGCGTCATCTATGGCGGAAGCCTGGCACGTACGGAAGCAACCGGCTACGGCTGCGTCTACTTCGTACAGGAGATGCTGGCTTCGCAAGGCCTTAGCTTCAAAGACAGCCGCGTCGTGGTGTCCGGCTCGGGCAACGTCTCCATCTACGCGATTGAAAAAGCACAGCAGCTCGGTGCACACGTCATCGCCTGCAGTGATTCCAACGGGTACCTGTACGATCCGGACGGAATTAACCTCGAAACCGTGAAGCTGCTGAAGGAACGGGATCGCCTGCGGATCAGCGAATACGTCAAGATTCACCCGCATGCCGAATATACCGAAGGCTGCACGGGCATCTGGACCATTCCATGCGATATCGCACTTCCTTGCGCCACGCAGAATGAGCTGGATGAAGAAGCAGCGAAAACACTCATCATGAATGGTGTAAAAGCTATCGGTGAGGGAGCCAATATGCCTTCCACGCTGGAAGCGATTGAGCAGTTCATCAACAGCGGCGTGCTGTTCGGACCGGCTAAAGCCGCCAATGCAGGCGGGGTTGCCGTATCCGCGCTGGAAATGAGCCAGAACAGCATGAGAATGTCATGGACCTTTGAAGAAGTGGATGCGAAGCTGCATCAGATCATGAAAAACATCTACAGCAGTGCCGTAGATGCTGCAGAGGAGTATGGCGTAGCTGGCAATCTAGTGGCTGGTGCCAACATCGCAGGGTTTATCAAAGTGGCTGATGCTATGATCGCACAAGGTATCGTATAAATAAGAAACAAAAAGAAGCCCTACCGCATATGCGGTAGGGCTTCTTACAGCTTATAGAAGCTCGCTACGGAGCTCTTCGGCCGATTTTGGAGATAAGTATCCCAGCGGGATATCAAACACCGTCTTGGCGCCTTTCTGTCCCTCTCTGCTCAAACGATGGGCAGCTCTTGCATAAGACACCAGCACACTGGCCGTAAATTCCGGGTTGCTGTCAAGCTTCAGGCCAAATTCAACAATTTGTTTATTTCCGCTTCCGGTTACGCCGCTGCGAATGACAAATCCGCCATGAGGCATGCCTGCATGCTCAGCCTCAAGCTCTTCTTGCGTAATGAAAGTTACGGTTGTATCGTAATCGGCAAAATAGTTAGGCATCGACACAATCGTTTGACGGATCTGCTCTTGGTCCGCACCTTCTTCCGCTACGATGAAGCAATCTCTCCGGTGCTTCTCGCGCGTGGCGAGCTCCGGTGTTTCACCAGCACGGATTTGGTTGATAACCTCTTCTACTGGAACCGTATATTGAACGCCTGCCTTCACCCCGGGAACACGACGGATGGCATCCGAGTGGCCCTGGCTCACGCCTTTGCCCCAGAAGGTATAATCTTTTCCTTCCGGCAAAATCGCTTCGGCAAGCAGACGATTCATGGAGAACAAGCCCGGATCCCAGCCCGTCGAAATGACGCTGACACGACCTCCGCCCATCGCTGCTTTGTTGACTTCCTCGAAAAACTCAGGGATTTTCGCGTGTGTGTCAAAGCTGTCTACCGTATTGAACATGCTGGCAAGCTGTGGCGTTTGCTCAGGCAAATCCGTAGCCGAACCGCCGCACAGAATCATAACGTCAATCTTGCCGATGTATTGCTCTGCCGCTGATATATGCTCGAAGCGAGCACCGGAATTGGACGGCATTTGCTGCGGGTCTCTGCGCGTGAAGATGGCTACCAGCTCCAGATCCGGATTTTGCCCGATTGCTTTCTGTACGCCTTTGCCCAAGTTTCCATAACCTACGATCCCTACTTTAATAGATGCTTTCAATGTAATCCTCCCTTTGTCAGAACCATTTCCCTGTAGCATGATGTTTATGTACCGCTTTAAAGTATAAGTATATAGACATCACTCAAATTGTAAACTATTTTATATGGACAGGAAATTGTTTCTATCTGTGTTATTCTTATTTTTCACCGTACTATCCGATAACTTGTACAACATTTCCTTCTTGATCCTTGATTTCCGTCTTCAGGACCTCAATCCGGATTCCTTGCAAGCCAGAAAGCTCGAAGGTGCTGACCTGTGGCAGCAATCGGCTTGAGAATTCACCCGCGGTTCGATCGTCCAAAACCAGGGTAACATCTCCGTCCTCCGCAGTCCAGCGGCTCTCTTCTCCCGGCTCAAATACGACCCGAACATCCGAACCTACAAGGCTCAATTTCTTATCCTTCAGAATTCGGCCCTGCAGCAGCTTCCCGATAATTTCGGCCTGCTTGGCACCTATTTGTAATGTAGCCGGAGCTTTACTTAACCAGCCCTTCTTCCCCGGTTCAAAAGCCAGCTGGCTCACGTAGAGAAATCCGGTGTTGGAGCCCTCTTGTTTTGTCCCTCGGTCAACGGCTTCTGAAATCGAAGGTACATTCAGGAGCGAATCCCGATCCAGATCCGTTATATATTGCGGCATATAATCTGCACAAGCCTGTAATACGCCAAGCGTATTCCATGTCTGCATCGCCTCGAGTTCTTCACGTGTGATGCCAACCATCTGCAGGAATTCTACCCGACCATTCGGCGTATCCATCCCCGGCAGCTCGGGATCCAGGGTGAAGGCGAGTGCTGTCAATTGCGTATCGGCACCCAGACAGATCGGCCCATTGGCATCCAAATAATCTCCCGAGCGAAAAACATTCCCGCTGTTAAACACATATCTCCCCATGTTCTGAAGCAGATTTAGCGCCCACGCCGGTGGCTCTTCCTCTTCCTCCCCCTTAGCCAGCCTGAACGTCAATTCGAATCCGTAACCGCTCTCCTCCAGATTGTCCGATTCCTTGTCATACAGCTCGCTAAAGCCATAAGTAACCATATGCCAATGCGGACTTGGGGCATTTGACGTATAAGCGCTGATTCCATTCAGCGGATCGGGTCCTCCAAGGGCATAGGGAATTAGAGCCCCGTAATGTTTCGGCTCCTGCTCCCCGTACAGTTTCAGCAGCTGCTCATCAATCGCGTCCCAGCCTGCGGCGTTTTCTTCATGTGTCATATCCTGTTCCCCCCGTTATCGTTTACCTCCATTATATAGGACGTATAGGGGAATGAAGAAGTTTCCAGAGAAGTGTATAATAGAACCATATCAACGAAGGAGCCTACATGTTCATGAAAAAAATAACGGCATTATCCGTAACCTTAACACTTTCAGCTTCAATTATGGTCTCTTCACTAACTTCGCTGCCGGTTTCCGTCGATGCGGCCTCAGCCAAGGAATGGATACAAATCTCCGAAAGGACGTCCTATTACGGTGAAGCAGCCAACGGCCAGCCCAATGGACGCGGTACGATCAAATGGGGAAATGGCAAACAATATTCCGGCGAATTCATTAACGGGAAGCGCACCGGAAACGGTAAATACATTAACGAATACCAAGAAGACGGTGAAACACATAAGGTGGTATACACCGGCCGCTGGAGCAACGACAAAATGGATGGCGAAGGCATCCTGACGCATAAGGTGAAATTGCCTGACGGGTCCGTCCGATGGAATCAGATCCAGAAAGGGACATTCCAGGCAGGCGCCTTCCAAAGCGGATACGATGTCACTCATGCCATCGCGGATCCCGACTACAACTTTATCTACAAGAAAGGCCAGGAATCGCTCGAAATCATGGGCTTCAATCAAAACATGAAGAAAGCCTGGGCCGCCGGAACGATGTTCAGCGTTCATTATAAAAACGGCACCATCAACAAAAAATCTTCGATTTTCCCTGCCAACTCGGCGGCTGAACAGCGTCAAAATGACGCCGCGATCCAATATTTCAAGAGCATTCAAAACAAAGTGGCTCCTCACCTGGAGCAATTTGAAGCATTGTCTAAGCAGGTTCCATTAAAATAACCTGACCCAATACAATCGTCAAAGAACCCGGTAACTTGCCTATAGCAAGACCGGGTTCTTCTATTACCGAAGGAGCCTATCCATCACAATATCTCTATGATGCAGGACCCTCGAGTACAAACTGTAACGTATAATGATCCAGCTTCTTCACCTCTACTTGATACCCCAATAAATCTGCCGTTTGCAGGAGGGGCATCATCGTCTTGCCCTCCGAGATATAAGGAGCATGCCGAAGCGTAATTTCGGCTGCGGCCGCTTCTTTCTTGCGATCCTCTTGGCTGCTCCACCCCCAAGCTTTCGTTGAATCTACCGTCAGTTCGGCGACAGAACCTTTACCCGATAAAGTTATTTTTCCTGCGTCATATGCCGCCGATAACCCGAGCGCTTTAACCGCTTCCTTCACGGGTACCATCAATTCCGTCTCATCCGGCATCTTCCGACTTGTAAAATGGACGGGTTCTCCGTTTTCGGTAATCCGTACCTCCACGCTTCGGGCTTCCTTCCCGACTATCAGCACTGTATCAACCTGTTTGGTTAACCGCTCCATGAAGGTCGCGGCATTCTCGGGGGTCATCTTATAGCGGGCATCCTGCAGGCTCACCGCTTGAGTAATCCGGGAGTTTATGTCCTGGGAATGATGAGAAAGATCCTTGAACTGCGAGAAGTCATACGTCCAGTCCACTTCGGCCTGAAAATCATATACTTGCGTGTTGCCGTAATGATTCAGCTGCTGGAACATCCACGTCTTCATCTCCAGTTGATTGCTGTAACGGGCCGGGTTCGTGTCCTGCCACAGCTTCTGCCGCAGGATGCTGTATGGTGGGTAATAGACAATAAATTCAACGTCGGGATATGCCTCTACCAACGACAACACATATGTATTGAAATGATGCTGAACCTCCTCGATCGGCTCTTCATTCACGCCAAAATAGTGTTCTGTATTTCTGGCCCGATCATAGGCATTCATCACTTGATCATTTCCGTATGACACCTCGTTGTTCCAGTTGTACAGATATTCGATATTTTTGGGAGTGCCTCCCATGAGTGTTCTGACGATCCCTCTCGCAAAATTTTCATAGGCTGAATAATTGAACCAGTACTTATAGTCATTCCACCAGATATCGTCATACAGATATTCCGGAAAATAGTCGTCTGCGCCTTCATCCGGATTCTTCAGTGCAAAATAGTCCAATCCCCACAAAACGGTCTTTACCTTCCCAGTCTGAAGCGCCAGAGACGCTATCTTGTACTGCTCATCGGCTGTCGACCCGCGCATGGATAACTTTAGCGCTTGGCCTCCCATCGCCTTCCCCACTTCGGACGGCAGGAAATTCTCCGTCATGGATGTGCCGAGAATGATGATATCATATGGGTAATTGCGGGCTAATCCCGGATTCTGGTATCGCTGCTCGCTAGTAAAGATCGGAGTGTACCAGGTTGCTTTGCGGTAGAACTGAAGGGGGTCCAGCACAAATGTCATGCAGCCGACCAGCAGTGCAACGATGAGGGACACGAGTGCAAACTGAATCAGCATCCTTCTCCCTGCTCTCCGATGAATACGAGCGGAATGAGGGGCAGCGGCTGCGCGCGACTTGGGAGACGCCGATTTGGTGGCCGTTGATGTCGTTGGCATGTTGAACGCCGCCTTTCCTAGAAATTAAAATACAGAAACTCGCTAATGCGGGTGATGTACATCAGAGAGATGACAAACAGAACCGCACATACGACGGCTTGCTTGAAATTCGGACGGAAGGAAACGGACAATTCCGAGGAATTCCGGCAGAGCAGCACAATCGGCGCGATGACAACAATGATGGCCAGCGGCTCTAATATGGCATCGTTCAAATAGAAGTGGATGCCTGACAAACCGCTCATTCCCTTCAATAAACGCACAGCCTGAGCCCAGCTTTCCGCACGGAAAAAGACCCAGGTAACCGTAATGAACACAAAGGTGATCGTCCAAGCAAGAAGACGCGGCATCGCAATACCGAGCTTCCCCCAAAATCGGTGAATGACTTGTCCCACACCGTGCAGCAGGCCCCAGAACAGAAAGGTCCAGCCGGCACCGTGCCACAGACCACCAATCAGGAAGGTCAGCACCAGGTTCCGCAGCATGATCGCTTCACCCCGGCGGTTGCCTCCGAGCGGGATATAAATATAATCCCGCAAAAAACGGCTGAGGGTCATATGCCAGCGCCGCCAGAAATCCTGTATGTTCAGCGCCTTATAAGGTGAATTGAAGTTCTGCGGCAGCCGAATATTGAACAGAAGCGCCGCACCGATGGCCATGTCGGTGTAACCGCTGAAGTCAAAGTAGAGTTGAAATGTGTACGATAAAGCAGCGATCCAGGAGTCAACGAAGCCCGCTGCTGAGTCAAAGCCCGCATTGGCATAGACCGCCAGTGTATCGGCAATGACCACCTTCTTAAACAAGCCAATACAGAATATAAAAACACCGTTAGCGGCGTTTCCCCAATCCCACAGCTTCCCCCGAACCCGATCAAACTGCGGCATCATCTCGCCATGATGCAGGATCGGTCCCGCGATCAAATGAGGATAGAAGGTCACAAACAGCACATAATTGACGATATTGTACTCACTGGCCTTCCCTTTGTAGGCATCTACCAAATATGCGATTTGGGTAAAGGTAAAGAAGCTGATCCCAAGCGGCAACGCCAGATTGAGGAGAGATACTTCCCACCCTGTTGCAGCTCCTATATTAACGAGAAAGAAATCGGCGTATTTATAGTAGATTAACAGCAGCACATTGCCTGCAATGCCACAAATTAATATGCCTCTGGCGCCTCGCCGGGAGAAAGAAGAGTCTTGGGAGTTGACTTGACGGGCTTGCAGCAGCCGTCCGATGAAATAGTTGAAGGCAATCGAACCGAGAAGAAGAGGAAGATAGCTGATATTCCACCAGCTGTAAAAAAATAACGAAGAAAGCGCCAGCCAGCACTTGGCTGCCAGGCTATATCGAAACCGATTCAACCCAAAATATACGATAACCGTGATCGGCAGGAATATAAAAATAAAGGGATAGGAATTAAACAACATGCCGGGAAAGGCACCTCCGACTTTCTAAATTGTTATTCATTGACGATGTCGAATCTTGGAGGCGATTTCTAAATAATATCATATATTTTACATTTGAGATATAATTTTCTTGCCCACTAAATGATCCTTTATGTATAAAAGAGGCGCCTTTTAAGCGCCTCCATGTTACTCTACTCTTTTTTCAATTGCCAGGCTATCTCTACTGTGAACGTCCCTCGTTCAGCATCGTAATGGTCTTATCGATTCGCCGCTGACGGGTTTCCATCGCCTTAGCCCCCTCGATCGACAACACCAAGCGGCGTTTATTACTGTAGGACAAACTATCGAAGTATTGTCGCGCCACCGGGTTCAGATCCAGCGTCGCGGAAAAATCCCCGGGTACCGTGATCTCGCGTGGCTCGGTATCAAGCTCAATCTGAACGGTCACTTCGTCACCCGCTGCAACTCCCGCTGCTTGCCGGTTCTCTGCGCTAAGCGGCAGCATGAATACGCCTCCCATAGGGGCGATAGTACTGCGATAGGTATGCTTGCCGATGGTGACTGTAACTGGGGGTCTTTTGCCCGAACCGAGACCTTCCACAACTTCATCCGGTACCTGAAACCCTGTTGCCGTCTTACCGCCTAACTGTATCGTCGTTCGAAATTCCATTTTTGTATTCCTCCAGTTAAAAATCATGGGCTACCATGAACACAGCCTTATTGTGCCGTCCAGCCGCCATCCACAAGCAGCAAAGTGCCTGTCACAAGATCTGATGCCGGGGAGGCGAGATAAATAACGGCTCCAGCCACATCGCCAATGGTACCGATCCGCCCTGCCGGGATCCGTGCCAGGACGCCGTCGCGGAAATCTGGGGAGTCCAGTCGCTCGGCTGTTCCCGGCGTATGGATGAACGTAGGTCCGACGGCATTGATGTTCACGCCACGGCTGGACCACTCCAGCGCCAGCACCTTTGTCAGCTGATTCACGCCGCCTTTGGAGGCGCAATAGGCAGCCCCTTCCGTGATCCCAACGACACTCACCTGGGAGCTGACGTTAATGATTTTTCCGTACCCCTGCTCCAGCATGATGCGGCCAGCAGCCTGACAGCAGAAAAATACACCTTTCAAATTCACGTCCATCATCTCATCCCAATAATCCTCGGTGATATCTTCCGCAAGCCTCCCCTCTCCCAGACCCGCGTTATTGACCACGATATCGAGCCGGCCGAAATCCTTGGCTACCTGATCAAACACGGTTCGGATCTGCTCCACATTCCGGACGTCCAGCTCATAGGCCTTGGCCTGACCTCCTGCTTGAGAAATTTCCTCGACCAATCGATCCAGCGAGTCTTTGCTTCGTGCCATGACGGCAACCTTGGCTCCTGCTGCTGCCAGCGCTTGGGCTAGTCCATAACCGATGCCTTTGCTGGCCCCCGTCACGATTGCGATTTTATCCTGAATGCTGAAATTAGGCTGCATATGTAATACCTCCATCACCTTAGATTCTATGTAGTTTCATTAAAGCATGATGGCTGGTCAGTGGCAATCGTTCCCAGATCCTCCTCCCCAGTAAATCCATCCGATTAAGGCCTAAAGTACGTTAATTTGCAGCAGCAATAGAGGAATCTCTGCCCGTGGGCTAGAAATGATGAGAACTATAGCGATCGTTGTCTAGTATGGAGAGTATGGAGAGTATGGAGAGTATGGAGGAAATCCAAGTATGAGCGAACGATTATCTGAAGCGCAGCAACAAGCGATTCTTCATGTCGAATCAACAGCGGCGGGCCAACGAAAAGTCGCTTTGGAAATGACGGAACAAATCTTGCGGACACATGAACAAGACTCCGTAACGATCGGCTCGCTGTTAACCCATATCGGAAAGTCTGCACGTGTTACGTTAAATTTCCATCCGGATCGGATAATGCCCACCGGACACGCTGTCATCGAATCCCTCTTGGCAGAAGGCATATATCATAACCAGTTCATCACGAGCGTGACGAATGGAAGCCGAACCGCCTACCCGGGCGGTGACCGCGACCAATGGGAACGGCTCCTGTTTGGCGGTGCCTACCAGCAGCCTGATGTGCGTAACGACGAGCGGCCGAAATACGGAGCACTCAATCTCATGAATTATGCCGATGGTGCATCTCCCCGCTTCGGTTCCTGTTTTTTGGTGCTATCCCCTAACCTATTGAACCGCTGTACCTTTACATTCGGAGACAGTCATGCAGGTCCTGAATTTGTGGGCACCATCCGTCAATGGGATTCGATTCTCGCTGCACTCTTGCATCAAGTTGAGACCACAGGCTCGGCCCTGGGTTTCCCGAATGTGGACATTCCGTCCATGCTGGAGCGCATTCTTCATCTGCCTTTATCGCATACCGGTTTCTCCGGACCTCTCGGTCGTTCCTTGGATGATTATATTGAAGCGCAGATCCATGGTGTCATCGACTTGTCCAGCGATGTGGAGGCCCTAGTGGCCGATCCATCCTATAAGGACTCCCCGATCGGGCATTTGCTCCATGCATTATGTGTACGGTATGACCTCACCTTGTCCTGGCATCCAGGCTTCTGCCTTGCCGTACAGGATGTTCCGGATGATTTCCGGGGACCCGTCATGCCGCCGCTCGCCAAGCGGATCGATCAACGGTTTGGAGGCTCGCTGGGCATGCTGGATGCAGCCCTTATTGGCAAAGCCGCTGCTCAACTGCACCATGATCCAAGCGAATGGAGCGATTGGGGAACATTGGATGAAACCTTCCAGCATCTCAAACAGCTGTGGCATGTGCTCGTAAAGTATGGACATTCGTATCCGTATACACCAAACCGCTAAGCTGTATTTTTCCCTAAGTACGTGCATTGGCATGAGGGTCGGACTAAAGATAACCGGGCTAGCGATATCCGTGCAGCAACGGCTAGGCCTTACCGGCGCAGCTTCTTATATATTGATCTTAGAAAGGATGATGACCGGATGGATTGGGTCCAGCGGATGAATGAGGCCATAGGCTATATAGAAGGACACATAACCGAGGAGATCGATTACGCTGAAGCTGCTCAGATCGCATGCTGCTCCGTGTACCATTTTCAACGCATGTTTCCGTTCATTACGGATGTTTCGCTGTCCGAATACATACGGAGACGCCGGCTGACACTGGCCGCCTACGAGCTGCAAAACAGCGAAATCAAAGTAATCGACCTTGCCCTTAAATATGGTTATGATTCCCCGGAGGCGTTCGCGCGTGCATTCCAGAACATGCATGGCACAACGCCGACGGCCGCACGCCAGACCGGCACCAAACTGAAGGCCTATCCCCGCATCTCCTTTCAATTCTCAATGCGAGGAGCTGCCGAAATGAATTACAGAATCGAAGAAATAAAGGCGTTTTCCGTTGTCGGTTTCAAGGAGCAAGTAAACACACAACGTGCCTATGAAGACGTTCCCCGCCTCTGGATGGAGGCTCAGGAGAAGGGCATTTTCGAGAAGCTATGGAACTATCGTGAGCAAGACCATCCGATCCGGGGAATACTGGGTGTTTGTGCAGACGGTGACTACGGGAGGAATGAGCATTTTGACTACATCATGTCCGTCGTATCCAAGGATGCGCCTCAGGAACCGATGATACAGCGACATTTCCCTGCCGCCACTTGGGCCGTATTCGAGCTGGAAGGAGATCCGAGCGGCATTGCGGAGATGTGGAAGCGTCTTTATACGGAGTGGATACCATCCCATGCTTATGATCTCGCGCCGCTTCCTGCCATCGAATGCTATCTTCCTCCGGACGAGCATAAGAACGAGTTATGGATTCCTGTAGTTAGAAAGGCATAGTACATTTCTGCTGAAAAGATGAATTTTTTTGCTCACCGCTACGAAGATCATGAACATAAGCTTCATATCGATACCGTGCGGTGAGCACCAAATGCTCAAATCTGAACGGGAATCATGATGATAAATTCGGGGTCATCCGCATAAGGATCCTGACTCATCGGATATTTTTCGAAATGCGTTAAATGATCCGGGTTATATTCCGAGTAACCTTGTTCTTTGATCCAAGCATAGATATTGTTATAGGACTGATCGATGCTCTGCTCTTTACGATGAGTACAAGTGGCATAGGTTAAAGCAGGAACGGATATCGTAACCATCCCCTCCGGAACTTCGTCGATCTGTTCCACTTCCACGACCGCGTAATGAATAAATCCCTCACCGCCGGGAACTGCGTGATAAGATAACCCCAACAACGAGTCGGTATGTAAGGCATGGGGTATCTCCTCGAGCCGCTCTTGCAGCGTCCGATGCACCGCACGTATCCCGCCCGCACCCGCTTCGGCAAATGTGCCTTCCCACTTTAATCCTATCGCCTGAAAAGCTTCCTTGCTCGTAACCGCTGCTTCGTTTCGTTGATCGTTAGTCATCCGTAAATGCTCCTTTATCCCATATTTGATTTCATTATATACTTGAACTATGCCAGAAACTGTCACAGTATAAAAAAATCATAGGAGCGAAATCATGCCCAAAACCGAACGGATCCTTAAGGTCATGCAGCGGGTGTATGAACGGCAAAACTTCACCGTCGGCGAGTTAGCCGAAGAATTCTCGGTTTCGTACCGTACGATGCTCCGCTATCTTCACGAGCTGTCTCGTCTAGGTGTTCCTTTATACGCTAATGAGGGGAAAAACGGCGGTTATTCCATGCTGACATCGCGGCAAATGCGAGAACAATCCGCGCAGACGGATGAATCCATTCAGCGGATCATCAAACCGCAGACCCTGATCGTCGGCCTGGAGATGAAGCTTCCTTTCACGGCTTATTATATGTCTCAAGCCCTCAAGCCAAAACTCTGGCAGGAACTCCAGGACCGCATGGAGGAAATTCCATATATCCGCAAGAAAACATCGAGTCCCTTATATATTGCAGCTGTTTTGAACCGGCAGCAGATCTATCATTATGTAGCCGGAGTCGAGGTAACCACGATTCGTGATACGCCAAAGCGGATGGTGAGTTTAACCCTGCCGACACAGGAATATGCCATGTATACCCATGAAGGGCATGCCGACCGGGAGGATACCGACCAATCCTATACCTATGTTATCCAGCAGTTGAAACAACGGAGCCTTGCGCCAAACCCGGCGCTCTACAGCTTGGAACTGAGAACCTCGATACATGCCTCTAAAGCCCAAATCTATATCCCTTTAATTGAATAAGAGACTTCCCGAATCGTCATCAATCCTTCGGTAAGTCACACCTTACACAGGGGCAAATGTCTTGTTCCAGCTAAAAAAAGCGAGCCCCCGATCATGTCCGGGACTCGCTTTTAGTCGTTAAATGGCTTTCGGATTATCAACTACAGGATTCACATCCGCATCATAATCCACGCCGTCGGTTTCAAAGCCGAACAGTTGGAAGAACTCGCGGCGGTAACCGGCAAGGTCCGTCAATTCTTCAATATTTTCGCTCGTAACCTTGCTCCACAATTCGGCCACTTCTGCCTGCACATCCTCACGAAGTTCCCAATCGTCGATGCGGATACGGCCCTTCTCATCCACCGGCGTTTCCTGCCCGTTATAGAGACGATCGGAGAACAGACGATAGATCTGCTCGATGCAGCCCTCGTGCAGCCCTTTCTCCTTCATGACTTTGTACAGCGCCGATACGTACAGCGGAACGACCGGGATCGCCGAGCTGGATTGGGTCACTAACGCTTTGCTGACCGTTACATAAGCCCGTCCGCCTCCGGCAGCGAGCCTCTCGTTCAATTTCAGCGCGGTTGCCTCCAGATGATCCTTGGCTTGTCCAATCGACCCATCACGGTAAATGGCTTTGGTAATCTCGGAGCCGATATAGGAGAACGCAATCGTGGTCACATTAGGAGCCAATACGCCGCCTTCCGCCAGCTCATTCATCCATAATTCCCAATCGTCACCGCCCATCACCTCAACGGTGTTCTTCACTTCCTCTTCCGTGGCCGGCTCAATCGTTACCTCCGTCACTTCACCTGTATGGAAGTTTACCGTCTTGTTGGTATAGGCTGGTCCGATCGGCTTCAATACGGAGTTGACCGTCTCGCCCGTCTCAGGCAGCGTACGGCGCGCCGAGGCAACACTGTACACCACAAGATCAACCTGGCCCAGCTCTTGGCGGATAAGCTCAACCGTCTTGGCTTTGGTCTCTTGCGTGAAAGCATCTCCCGTCACACTGAACGATTTTAAGCCTGCGGCCTCCGCTGCCTTCTCGAAAGCGACCGAATTGTACCAGCCCGCCGAAGCGGTCCGCTTCTCGGTTGCCTGGCTGGGACGATACACACCTACAGTATTCGCCCGGGAGCCGAATGCGGCAGCAATTCTGGCCGACAAGCCGTAGCCCGTTGAAGCGCCGATGACCAGCACATTGCGCGGCCCCTCGATGCCAGGCTGATTCAACACATAATCAATCTGCTCCTGCACCTGGGCTTCGCAGCCTACAGGATGGGACGTTGTGCAAATAAATCCGCGTGTTCTTGGTTTAATGATCATATTTATATACCTCTCTTCCAGTACTCGTCGTCTGACACCATATGTATGGTCTTTTAAATTTCCTTTCTATTTTAACTGTTTTTTGCGGAGAGAGGAAATCTTTTGACAGGAAAACCAAGAAAACCTCTCTTCGGAATAACGGAGGCTTAAGCCTGCATTCCTTCCAAAGAGAGGTTCTGTATGTTTAACGCTCTATATACGTTGCCATTAAATACCGAACGAATTATTTGAATGAAGCATAGCCTTGGTCAGCCATGACCACGCTGCCTGTAATCGCAGCAGCTTCATCCAGAGACACGAGATACACGGTATCCGCTACAACTTCAGGCTGTGTTAATTCTCCGCCCATGACTTTGGCTCTCATGGAATCCAGCATTCCTGAATCTTTATAGCCTTGGATAATCGGTGTATCAACTGCTCCAGGAGCAACGGCAACGACACGAATGCCGTATGGTGCCAGTTCAAGCGCAGCGGATTTGCTCATCATGATGACGGCGCCTTTTGTAGCGTGATAAGCAAACGTTCCGGGTGAAGCCAGGAATCCGAATACGGATGCTGTATTAATGATTACGCCTTTAATGCCAAGCTCTTTCATCTTTCGGCCTGCCGCAATAATACCGTAGGCAACCCCGTGCTGATTCACGTTAATGGTGCGATGGTAGAGATCCATATTTTGCTCGAGAACCGGTCCAGCGCCGCCAATCCCCGCATTGTTGTGCATGACATCGATGCGGCCGTAAAGCTCAACCGCTTTATCAACAAGCGCCTCGACGCTTTCTTGTTTGGAAACATCGACTTGAACGAAAGTGGCTTCGCCGCCTTCTTTTTTAATCATGTCCACCGTCTCTTGACCGGCAGCCTCATTATAATCGGCTACGACGACGCGATCGCCTTTTCTTGCAAATTTAAGGGAGACCTGACGACCGATTCCGCTCGCTCCACCGGTAATTACCGCTACACGTTGTTCTGACATTATCAATGACCTCCTATGGCAAAATAGCGTTATTCTTTGAACATTGTGTGTCAATGTCCTTGTGTTCATTGTAACGCTGCGTTATATTTAAGTAAATTTAAACCTAATTAATATTACTTAACTATAGATTAAGGATGAGGTCATATGAATCTTGAACAACTGGAATATATCGTGGAGACGGCCAAGGCAGGATCATTAACCAAAGCAGCCCAGAATTGCAACGTTACCCTTTCCGCCGTCAGCCAAGCGGTGTCCAGCCTGGAAGCCGAGTTCGGTTTCTCCTTGTTTACCCGATCAAGGCTTGGTGCCGTACCCACAGCCGAGGGCCAGCGAATTCTCCAGAAAGCCTATGCCATTTTGGAACAATTTCAGGAGCTGAAATCGGAGGCCGAAGGATATTCCAACCTGCTGAGCGGATCTTTGCGGATTGCTACCGTTCCGGTACCCTTAACGCTGTCCATCGATGCCATTATTCAGTTCAAAAAAGACTTTCCCCAAATCAAACTCGAAATCACGGAAAAAGCGACTCTTGATATTATTGAGGATATCAAACAAAATCATGCGGATATCGGTTTGATTTTTGTCGATGATTCCATCATTCATCAACACCGCGGCCTCCATTTCGGCAAGCTGCTGGAGAGCAAATTCGTGGTCGGAGTCAGTCGTCAATCTCCACTCGCCATGCGGCAATCGATCACGCCGGAAGAACTGCGTAAGTACCCCTTGGTTCTCTACAAGGATGACAGTCTGTTCAAACTGATGGATGTATTCGAGGAGCAGTACGGGGAAATGGATCTGCTCTTCTCAACCAACCAGACGAGGGTCATACAGAAGGTTGTCGAAGAGAATGTAGCGGTCACGGTGGGGGTCGATTTGTCCTTCTCCAGCTTCACTCCCATACCTTCGGGAAACATCGTAACGCTGGAGCTGGAGATGCCCCCGGGCCACGCTGCCTCCTCATTCGGGTGGGTACAGCCCGGAACGCACCATCTGTCGAAGCCGGCGTCGATCTTCCTTGACAAGCTGAAACATCAGATTGGGTAAACGCCACCTTTGCTCCCGAATATAAAAGCCAACCGGCAAATAGGGGCGTGACCGTTATCACGTCCCCTGCTCTTCGGTTGGCTTTTTTTTAAAAAGTCAGTATTAATGTAATGACTCGCTGAGTGTCAAACTCACCGGGCAATGATCGCTTCCCATCACATGGCAGTCGATCTCGGCATCCTTCAGTTTCTCGGTTAAACGGGCAGACGTCAAAAAATAATCGATGCGCCAGCCGATATTCCGCTCCCTTACCTTGGCCATATACGACCACCAGCTGTATACATCCGTGCGATCCGGGTAGAAATAACGGAAGGAATCGATAAAGCCGGCTGACAGCAGGTCGGTCATTTTACCCCGCTCTTCCAGCGTGAAGCCGGAGTTGCCATGATTGGACTTGGCATTTTTCAGGTCGATTTCCTGATGCGCCACATTCAAGTCGCCACATGCGATCACGGGTTTGCGTTCGTCAAGCTGAAGCAAGTAAGCACGGAACCGTTCCTCCCACTCCAGCCGATAATCCAGCCTGCTCAGGTCACGCTTCGCATTCGGCGTATATACGTTCACAAGATAGAAGTCCTCAAACTCCAGCGTGATCACTCTGCCCTCCGGCTCGCTGTCCTCCTCCAGACCATAGCGTACGGACAGTGGTGCGATTTTCGTAAATATCGCCGTTCCCGAATATCCCTTCTTCTCTGCGTAATTCCAATATTGTTGATACTCCGGCCCCAAATCAAGCTCAATTTGCCCGGCTTGCAGCTTCGTCTCCTGCACGCAAAATATATCGGCATCCGCCTGATGAAAATAATCCATAAAGCCCTTCGTTACACAGGCCCGCAATCCGTTGACGTTCCATGACACTAACTTCATTTACGCAACCTCCGTGGTATCCATATCGTATTAGCGTGTTGAATCTATGAATCTTCTAAATTCTATTATGTATCATGTCACGGCTGAAACGAACAAGCAGCTTTGAGCGCTTTCACCATAACTTCATGAACAACTCATGACTGAAGGCACAAGTGTCCTTGCGCAAAGCATGAACCGAAGTTGTGGTTACGTGCATAATCCCGCGCCAAATCAGGAACAACATAAACGTTCGCAAACTGCGATCATTCGTACGTCCGCAATCGATGAGAACCCCACATAAGGAGGAGTACAGCATGACAGGCAGAAACAGCAAACCAAAGAACGACGGTCCTTCCAGTAGTCCTGAACGTTTGGACCAATACGGTGACAAGCTTGCTTCCGAGAATGAGGAAGAGTTTACTTCGGCGGCCGAGGAGCACTGTCGAGATCAGGAATAACGGATTTGATACGACTGTCGATGCACATTCAATAATTACCGCAGCAAAAACACCCATCCATGCCAAGGCAATGAATGGGTGTTTTTCCTATTCAATCATCTGGGCAAACACGATGCCCGTCGGTTATAACCATTCTGCTTCTCGATGTCGTTACTCCGTCACCCCGCAGCGGTTGCCGTCTGGATCCGTCAGGGAAAAGCCTCTGAACCCGCCAAAATCCTCAATTTCAGTTACGTCGGCTCCCTTGGCAACCAATCGTTGATGAATTTCACTTACATTCGTGGTATGCAGGTTGAAATATTGCCCCACGCCATAATCATTCCTGGGAAAAACCGGCTGCTTCACCTCATAGGACCGCACGAGGCAGAAGGATACCTTCTCATCGTTCATTCGCATGACCACCGCATTTGGTTCATCTGTGTGGATCACTTCAAACCCGAGCATATCCGTATACCAGGCCGTCGAACGCTTCAGATCACTGACCGGTACAAAAATGCCAACGCCGTACAAAAGGGTTTTTTTCAAAAAACCTTCCTCCTCTTTGATTTAATTATATAGCTTCTGACACATAAGAAACGAAATTTCGGGCTAAAACCAAACAGCGTCCAAATATAATTTTTTATTCTGTAAGTTTCCACGCATTACCATCCGGATCTTCCATATAAAATGCAAGGGCTCCGCCAACCCGGCTCAATTTGCTTATTCTTATTTGCAGCCTCGTCAATTGGAGATACGAGGTACAAATGGCTTTGGGATCCCTTTTCCGAAAAGCCTCCACAAGCGCATCCATATCCAGTCCTGCGGCTGTGCCTGCCCGGGCTCTCTCTTGAGGTTTAGGTTCCACGCCTGTTTGCTGTATGCGATGCAGCTTCTTCAGCCTGGTTCGCGCACGTCCGAGCGACACCTGAACCGTCCCTTCCGACATGAAGAGAAAATCAGCCGTCTCCCTGGCCGTGAAATCAAAAACGTCCATCAGCAGCAAAATAACCATCGCCCGTGGGGACAACCGATCCGCTAATGTCTCCAGAAGCTCCCTGGTGGATAAGCCGTCATCCTCGGCCGCCCTATCTCCTAACGCATCCTCGGAAACCCTCATTCCGGGCTTATCCTTCTTCAGTCGGTCCTTCCACGCGTTGCTTGCGATGCGATATAAGTAGGCATTGGACAGATGTTTTTCAGGATCGGTTTCAACGGCTCGCATCACCTTTATCATGACATCCTGAAGTAGATCCTCCGCTTCCCATGGATCTCCTGAGATTCGCATACAGTATCGGTGCAGCTTCGCCTGCACATTGGATAAGTCCGGCATATACTTCGGCATCATCATTCCCACCTCGCTAACTAGTTCTGTGAGTGCCCACGTTTTCCTGCTGAATGTTTGCGCCGCCCCTGTTCCATATACGCATCCATACAAAAAAACCGCCTCCCCACTAACATAGGAAGACGGCTGGTTTGCTCGATCTGATAGCGTTTATTTCACCAAACTCTCCAGCACGTTATCAATGATCTGGCTGTTGGCAATCGTGCCTGTATACAACCAGCTTGTATCTTTTCCATATTCATAGATGTTGCCGTTCTTAACAGCCGGAATATTCGCCCAAAGCGGATCCTGAAGCACTTCGGCCCCTTCGCCGTCACTATTAATGAAGAACAGATGATCCGCGTCGAGCTCCGCCAATTTTTCCAGGGAAATGGATGACCAGTTGCCCGTAGCCGATGCCGAAATTTCCTTCACCACACTCGGAACCGTGAGACCCAAGTCACCGTACATGACGGCTCCGCTGGACAACGTCTCGCTAACGACGAACAATTTACCGCCGACAAGCCAAATCGCTGCAGCAGATTCACCGCCGATCGATTGCTGGATTTGCTCCTTGGCATCTTTGGCCTTCTGCTCGTATTTATCGAGCGCCGCTTGCGCTTCCTCCTCCATGCCAAAGATTTCTCCCACTTTCTTCAGCTCTTCGCGCCAATCGTTATTGACCTCATTGCCTATGACGTAGGTTGGAGCAATCTTCTCGTATTGACTGTACTTGTTGCCTTCGACCATGGAAGCCGAGTCCATGATCAATAGATCCGGCTGGAAGCTCGCTACCGCTTCAAAGGGAAGATCATGCTCAATCGTAGGCACATCCTTCAATGAGTCCTGCAGATAATCCTGGACGCTTCCGCCTTTGACCGACCACTGCGCAATCGGAGTAATACCCAATGCCACGAGGTTATCCTCCAAGTAAGAAGCTATCACTCGTTTCGGCTCCGCCGGAATTTTCACCTCATGGCCCATAGCGTCTGTCAATGTGCGTTCTGTCTTGGCTTCTGTGCTTCCTTCGTCCGGCTTGGCTTCGGTGCTGCTGTTCTGGTCACTTGGCGCTTGGGCCTCCGTTGGCTCGTTCCCGGCTGCTTCCTTGCTATTTCCACAAGCTGCAAGCAGCGTGAAAGCTGCCAATAGTCCTGCGATTATCCATATTTTTTTCTTGAATCGATTCATTGTTACAGATCCCCTTTATGTATATTTTTTCTGCCTAGATCACTAGCAATCTTAGGATGAAGTGATATAATAATAACCATGATAATGAAATTCATTCTCAATTACAATACGTTATTTAAAATTTTTTATCAACATGAAGGTTTAGGTGACTATGCAAGCAAATAAGCCCATGAACAAAACAACCACAAAATCCATTTATCGCCCCAAGACGGCAGCGGTCGTCATTCTGTTGGGGCTTAGCCTCCTGGCTGTCGCTATGGCATCCTCGATTATCTATGGTGCGTCGAACATCCAATTGTCCACCATATGGGAGGCTTTTGTCCACTTCGATGCCCATTCCACCTCGCACCAGATTATCCAGAGACTGCGCATGCCAAGGGCCTTGGCAGCTGCACTGATCGGCGGTTCCTTGGCCGTTTCCGGAGCCATCATGCAGGGCATGACAAGAAACGCGCTCGCTTCCCCTTCCATTATGGGAGTCACCGCAGGTGCCACTTTCATGATGTCGATTGGGTTTGCCTTTATGGAGTCGCCGTCCAACACCGTGCTCATGCTGCTATCTTTTGCTGGTGCGGGCCTTGGGGCCGGACTCGTGCTTCTCATCGGCTCGTTATCCAAACGGGGCCTGACGCCCGTCAAGCTGGCGCTGGCCGGATCTGCCGTAACCGCGCTCCTCAGCTCGATTTCCTCAGCCATTGCCATCCGCTTTAACGTTGCCAAGGATATCAGCTTCTGGTATGCCGGAGGCGTGTCGGGCGTGCAATGGGTAAACGTGCAGCTTCTGATCCCCGTCGCGATTGTCGGGCTTCTGATTGCGCTGGCGCTCAGCAGATCCATTACCGTCATGAGCCTGGGCGAAGAGGTCGCTACCGGGCTTGGCCAAAAAACGGGAACGGTGAAGTTCCTGGGCACGCTTGTTGTGCTGCTCCTCACGGGCGCAGCGGTAGCTGTGGGCGGAACGATCGGATTCGTGGGGCTTGTCATCCCGCATATCGTTCGCTTCATCGTAGGTCCCGACTATCGACTGATCATCCCTTGCTCCGCTGTCATGGGAGCACTTTTGCTGGTGTTTGCCGATGTGGGGGCGCGGATGATCAACCCTCCGTTCGAGACGCCTGTCGGTGCGATTACGGCGATCATCGGCGTTCCCTTCTTCCTCTATCTTGCACGACGTGAAGGGAGGGGACTGTAACGATGAATACAACAAGAAAAGTGATGTCCGTTTCGATGATCCTGCTGCTGGCCATATTAGCCGTGTTTCTGGTCAGCCTGAATATGGGCACGATGAAAATCCCGCTCGCTGAGGTCATCGAAGCGTTCAACGGAACAGGATCTGAGCAGAATTATACCGTTCTAATGCACTTTCGTTTACCCCGCATGGTCATTGCCATTCTGATCGGTGCGGGAATCGCCGTCTCCGGCGCTATTCTGCAGAGTGTTTCGCGGAACGCGCTGGCAGATCCGGGCATTCTCGGCATCAACTCGGGGGCAGGATTGGCCGTCGTACTGTATATTTTTTATTTTCAAGGCAGCTCGTTCAGTTCCGGCATATGGTCCGTCTATATCATGCCTTTTGCCGCGCTATTCGGGGCATTTCTCGCTGCCTTTCTCATATATTCAATAGCCTGGAAGCAAGGCGTGACGCCGATTCGGCTTGTTTTAGTGGGGATTGGCATCAACGCGGCCTTCGGAGCGCTTATTATCGTGTTTCAGCTCATGATGGACCCTAACAACTTTATGCAGGCTACCATCTGGTTGTCCGGAAGCATCTGGGGAGCAAGCTGGGAGTATGTCTATGCGATCCTTCCGTGGATCCTTCTGCTGGTTCCCTGGGCGGTATATAAATCGCAAAATTTGAATGTGCTCAACCTGGGAGACCATACGGCAGCTGGGCTTGGGGTTATGGTGGAGCGCGAGCGAAGAACGCTCCTGTTCATCTCCGTTGCCCTGGCAGGTGCCTGCGTGGCCGTTGGCGGCGGCATCGCGTTTCTTGGACTGGTTGCTCCGCATCTGGCGCGTAAGCTGGTGGGTCCCCGTCATCAGGGAATGCTGCCTGTCTCTGCGCTTCTTGGCTCTCTGGTGCTGCTTGTTGCCGATATGATCGGCAAGAACCTGATGGCCCCTTCCGAAATCCCGGTTGGATTGGTCGTTTCCTGTCTTGGAGCGCCCTACTTTATTTATTTGCTGATCAAGGATTAAGTTGAACAGTTTTTTTTTTTTTAAAAGACGGCGATCTTCTCCCGGTCCATGCAGGAGGAAATCGCCGTTCTTTTGTGTCATGCGCTAAAAGCTTGATTGGCGCACATGAGCGAGTGCTATGCACTGCTCTGACTCAGCTCGGAGGCAACCTTTTTATTCCGCAAACAAAAAGACCGCGTTTCGCGGTCTTTCATAAGTTATGCAACTGCGAAGCGCAGCTGCGATATTAGTGAGCGCTCACCAGGATTTTCACCTGGTTCTTCTCTTTGAGCAAGGCCTCAAAGCCCCGGTCAATAATCTCATCCAGTTTGATCCGCTGAGTTACCAGCTTATCCGCAGGGAAGAATCCTTTTTCCATCAGGCTAATGACAGCCGGGAATACGTCGCGATAACCGATGATACCGGTAATATTACGCTCCTTCATCACGATGTCATTCGGCACGATCGGAGCGGAGGTTTCGAATATGCTGACAATCATAATCTGACCGCCGATCTTCGTAGAATTGATGGCTTGATTCAGTACAGGTGGAACACCCGTTACTTCGAATGCCACATCTACCCCGGTGCCGGTGCGACGATGAAGTTCTTCTACGACATCGTAAGCCTTGGGATCAATGACGATAGCCCCCAATTCTTCGGCTTTCTGTTTACGCTCTGCAGACAGTTCTACTGCGTAAATCTCGGACGCCCCTGCTGCCTTCAATGCTTCGATAACGAGCAGACCAATCGGTCCCGCACCGAATACAACTGCCCGATCCCCTGCTTTCAGCTGGCTTTGGCGTACAGCATACAAGGCGACTGCCGAAGGCTCTACCAAAGCCCCTTGTTCATAGGAGACGCTGTCCGGAATTTTATGAACCATATGCTCATCCGCAGCTACATATTCGGAGAATCCGCCGCCACCGCCGGCAAGGCCGAGAAAGCCCATTTTTTCGCACAGATTGTATTTGCCTTGTCTGCAAGCTTCGCATTTTCCGCATGCAAATACGGGCTCAACAACCACGCGGTCACCAGCCTTGAATTTCGTGACGCCTTCGCCAACCTCGACCACCTGGCCAGAAAATTCATGGCCCATTACCACCGGAGCCTGTTCTCCGGTAAGGGGATGAGGCGTATTCTCAGGTATAAATATAGGCCCAGCTACGTATTCGTGGAGATCACTACCACAAATCCCGCACCATTCGACCTTGATTTTCACTTTTCCACTCGTTGCTTGCGGCTCTGAAATTGTCTCCAAACGCAGATCCTTTACTCCATGCCAGCGCAATGCTTGCATTGTCTTCATCTCCTTATGGGTTCGAAAAAATAAAAACAAAACAGGAAACGTTTCCGAAATCAAATATGTCACATTTTCGACAATATGTCAAACACCATTGACTAAAATGTATGAAAAATCATGGACAACCCAAGATCTAAGCTCCTCCTCTTTTTCAGTGATTATCAGCAATGTATACAGCACGCTACCTGCCCCTCTTTTCTTCGTCGAGGTGTTCTATGATTTAAAGGTATTCTTAATGGTATAATATAGATATTGCTCCATTAAGATCTCAAATTAGAACAAGAACAGGAAACGTTTCCGATATAGAGAGGACTTTTGAATATGGTGAATCCCAAAAAAGTGACGATTGAAGATGTCGCCAAACAAGCGGGCGTTGGAATAGCAACCGTGTCCCGAGCCATCAACAACAGCAAGGGAATCAGTCCGAAAACGAAAGCACGGATCTTGCAGGTGATCGAAGAAATCGGATTTAGTCCGGATACATCGGCTCAAAGCCTGAAGGTGCGGCAGACGAATCAAATCGCCTTGGCCGTGCCTGACATTCGAAATGCGATCATCCCGGAAATCGCCTGGTCGGTGGAACAGACCGCCAAGCAGCACGGATATCGAGTCGTTCAGATCAATACAGCCGGGAATGCCCGAAACGAGCTTGAAATCGTAAGAGATATCAAGAAGCTGCACGTAGACGGCTTGATTATCATGCCGCTGGCTTATCCGAAAACACTGGGCGACCTGATCAACAAATCAAGCCTCCCCGTCTCAATCATTAATTACGGGAAACAGCTGGGAGATGAGTATAGAGCCGATATCGTAGGCCTCGCACGTCAGGAGGGCAGGCTTGTTATGGAGCATCTGCTGAAAATCGGACGGACCCGAATCGCCTATGCCGGTGCGCCCAAGGATAAAATCGAAGAGCGGTATTGGGCATATGAGCAATCGCTGACGCAAGTCGATCCGTCGCTTGTCTATTTCGGGGAGGATTTCTCGTTTGAAACAGGGGTTCGTGCCGCGGACTATTTCTATGGCCTGAAACATATGCCGGACGCCATCTATGCGGTAAACGATATGGTTGCTATCGGCATCGTCAACCGTTTTAAAGAGCTGAAGATCCGGGTTCCCGATGATGTGGCCGTCGTCGGCATCGATAACAATGTATGGACCACTGTCACGACGCCTCAGATCAGCTCGGTGTCTATCATGGGCGATGAAGTAGCCCGGCTGGCTACGGAATTGCTGCTCAAGCGGCTCCGCGAGCAAAAGTCCGGCCAATACGAACGCGTGCAATTCGAACCGAGGCTCATCGTCAGGGAATCCAGCATGTCCTTTATACGAAATGCAACAACCGACTAGGATGCAGCAACCGCGGCCCATAAAGAAGAGCCTGGAACATGAAGTCCCAGGCTCTTTCTTTCGACTCTTTAATTGGAATATTGGACGCTTAATGACTCAAAGTATACAAGTAATAGCCGTAGTCGGTAGGCGTACCCGGATGTTCGATTTGCCGGAGCATGGCGGTTACGTTTCCTCGGTGGTACGACCCGTGATTGACCATATGCTGGATATAATCCAGACAGCTGGCTTTAAAGTCTCCGGACGGATAGACGGTTTCCAGATTCTCATGCTCTTCGATGAACAGCCTGAAGCGCACCGCCAGAACGTCCATTAGATGCCCCAATTCTTCGATTCGCTTGCCTTCTGTCTCCGCAACCAGCCGATCGATCGAATCCTTGAGATTTTCCAGGTACAAAGGTGACACCTCCGAGACTCCGCCCGCATTAAAAAACGACAGCCAGCCGGAATCAATGACATAGATATGAACCATCGCTTCATAAATGGATGGAAAGACACTGACTATCTCCTTGCGGTATACCTCTTCCGAAAGCCCCTGCAAATATTCGCAAACCTTCCGGTTTGCCCATACGTGGTAATCATACTGCCGCAATATCCATGTTTTCAAATCGTCGTTCCCCTTTTCATAGGCGGGGAAGCACGCAGTTTAAGGGCAATTATGCGCTAATCCCCATATAAGTTTGCCCGTGAACGATTGTTGTTTTCATCTCAAACGCCTCCTGAAAATAATCTGATCCTATTCTAGCATACATGTTGCCAAGTAACCGCGAATAGTCGTATTGCTTTCACAAAAATATATTCATGATCTTGTTATCCCTACCCGTCTAATTCACTAAATTGGCACCGGCACATGCTGCTGCCGATACGAGGTAGGCGACGTGCGGTAATATTTCGCGAATGCTCTCGAGAACGTGTGGAGGTTGGAATATCCCAGCGAAAAAGCAGCCTCCGTCACGGACACATCGGTTTCGGTCAGCAGCACCGCTGCCCGCTCCATCCGCAGCTTCATTAAATAATGACTCGGACTGATGCCATACGCCCGGATAAACTCACAATACAGATGCGTCCGGTGTACGCCGGCATACTCGACAACATCCATAACCGTAATCCCCTCCATGTAATGGGAATCCATATAAAATACGCTTTGCTCGAGCCAGTTCGATTTGCTCCCTTTTCTGACCGTGGCGGCAGCCAGCAGCTCAAACAGCTGATATAACCATTTCTGTCGTCCAAATTCGTTGCCAACGGTGTCGTCATCCACGCACCCGTATATTTGATTCAGCACCGCCTGCAGCTCCCCCTTCATCCCGGCAAACATAAAGGGCTTGCGCGGAGATAACCCGATCCGGGTCAACGCATTGTCGGTTAATTCACCATCCAGGACGACCCACTGCGTGCGCAGCGTCGGCTCCGAATGGGGGTTCGGTTCCCAGTAACTGAACCTCGTATGAGGGAACAGGCAAAAGACATCCCCTTCCGACAAGGTGACCTCCTCATCCCCATAAGCCAGTGTGATTTTTCCGTTTAGAACAAAATGCAGCGCATAGTTTTCGGATACTTTGGGGCCCACGTAATAATGGGGCTTCGCCATGCTGCGGCCTGTACGGAGAATCCAAATTCCGCCCTTTCTTTCCATCTCCGAAGGTATGCAGTACTTCATTTCGGCATATTCGAAGGCCATCCCCTTCACATGAAATCCCTCCCTCACAAAAAAAGAATGTTTCCTGCTGCCGCAGAATCCTAGTATTGTTTGCGCCTGACTTTATCAGATAAAAAACAACAAAAAGACACAGCCCCATAGCTGTGCCTCCAGTGATCTGGTCGACAAACCTTCGTATTTATCTATCCCCTGCTCCCTTATTGTCCCTGCAGCTGATCCAGTTGCTCCAGCCGGCTATGGCATCCGCCTTTATCAACGGCAGCCCTGTACAGAGACTCACTTGACCTTCGCTGTAGCACCCGTTCGCTCCAAAATATCAAATAAGGCCTCGTTGAATTTCCCCTTCCGCTCCAGCATGGGAACATGGCCCGCTTCCGGAATGGAGTAAAACAGCTTGAGCGGGGCTTTGATCGTCGAAAAAAATTCCTGTGCCAGCGGATAGGGGGTTTGCCAGTCCCGCTCTCCATGAATATAAAAGACTGGAATATCAAATGCAGCGCCCATAGACGACAGATCGAACGATTCCCATAAATATTCCCAAATAGGACGCTGTCCTTCGCCAAATGCTCCGGAGATGAAAAAATATCTCATATCCTTAAGCGTATAAAATGGTGAACCTAACGCATTGAGGATAAGCTCTGTTGTTGGACCAGCCGATAACTTATATTTTCTTTGGAATTTTCGAACCTTCATAAGGTTCCTGATCATGCCGTCATCGAATGCTGGCGGAGGATAAGGCTTCAAACGAAGAAGATCCCGATAATCGTTGTCGTTCCCGGCCATTTTCGCCGCTTCCAGTACTTTTTCATAGCCGACGCGTTCATTGTCCATCATATTCACAACCTGCCCAACGCCGATATAAGCCTGCACAAGCTCCGGATATTGTTTGCTGAACAGGCTACCTAACACTGAGCCCCAGGAATGCCCCAAAATGATAATCTTCTCTTTGTGATACTTTTCTTTCAAATAGTTCACAATTTCATATGTATCCTGAACGATACGGTCAACCGTAACTGTTGGGGCAACTTGTTTCGGATCATTGTTAAAATAGGTTTTGCCGCTGTTTCTTTGATCCCAATGTACGATCGTAACATGCTTCTCCCACGGGATCTGAAACTCTTGGGCAAACGGCAATATAGGCTCTCCTGGACCGCCGTGCAAAAACAGCATCACTGGATTATCCATGTCCTCGCCCCGATGATGCAAATATTGCGAAATGCCGCCGATGGTTACGAATTCTCTGCAATCAATGCCATTACTCATGGGATTGATCCGAATTTGATGTGCAATCTTCTTTTTCTTGTACTGGGCAAACATAACGAAGCTGACGGTGAATAAGAGCAACCCGGCTAATACGATCCATATAACGCTCATCGTGTCCTCCGGTAAACGTTAGGACCTGGGTTACGCAGAGCAGAGCCATTAGGGGCAATCCCATACAACGGTTTGTACTTCTCCAAGGATTCTCTCATTGCTCGGCTCCTCCCGTCATATAGTCGGCAATGGCATGGACGAGAAAATCCAAGGCCTTCTCTCTTCCCCGCTCACCAAAAGACATATCTGTCGACCCAACAAAATGGAGTGCATTCATTAAATAGGCAAGCACATCCATTTCGCATCTCGATTCGTCAATGCCGCAAAGCGACAGCGTCCTGCTGAAATAGTTGTTTGATTTTGACGCTTCCCGGTCCGCCACCTCAGCTGGGAGCTTACGAAGCAGCAGCTCTATATCCGATGGGGAAACGTAGAGCACGATACTGTCAGCCGCCAGATAAATTTCCTTTAATACTTTTACAAGCCTTTCATTCAAATTTGCGTTTTCAGATAATAAGGCCTCCACTCTCTCAAACATTCTGCTCTCGCTCTTTTTGATAATCGAATAGAGCAGTTCTTCTTTGGAATTGTAGTACGAGTAAAAGGAACCTTTGCCGATATGGGTCGCACTGGTGATATCCTCTACTGTAATCCGCTTTACGCCTTTCTTGCGAATCAGTTCAATCCCTTGTGTAAACATCGCTTCTCTCACCATATCTTTTTCATGTTCGGTGACAATTTTAGGCATAACCCCTCTCCTTTTAATGACTGTAAATACATTATTCAGTCATTAAAAATATAATAATCCTTTTTCCTGTTTCTTACAAGATGTTTTATTTTCGCTGAATAGTGTTTCGCTAGTGGAGAAAAAACAGGAGAATAGATAAGGAGAGTTCAAAGGCATATATGTGCTACACCGCTTTATCACCGGAACCCACATCAGACGCAGGCTCTTCCGCTTTACTCGTTCCCAGTGGCTACCGGATTGTCCTTGTAGCTGATCCAGTCGCTCCAGCTGCCTGCGTACAGCTTCACCTTGCGGTATCCGGCTTCCTGCAACGCCAGGACGTTCGGACAAGCCGACAACCCCGAGCCGCAGTACACTATTACTTCATCCTCGGGAGAAATTCCAGCAAAACGTTCCCGCTGCCGCTCTGCTCCCTTCAGTGTCCCGTCTTCATTCATCCCGTCCTTCCAAAAAGCATGCACCGCTCCCGGAATATGTCCGGCCACCGGATCCAGCGGCGCGGTTTCTCCTGTGAACTGCTTCCAGTCCCTTGAATCGAGCAGGGTCACGCCGGCTGCGCCAAGCTTCACCCTCACCTCGTTCACATCAGCCAGCCAGTCCTGTTGGACATTTGTCTGGAAAGAACGCGTCGTCACTTCGCTTTCCTCCGAAGTAAGCGGATATCCGGCTGCTTTCCAGCTTGCGAACCCTCCATCCAATATATATGCCGACCCGTGGCCCAAGTATTTCAAAATCCACCATAACCGCGCTCCTTCCGGGCGGAGGTCACCGTCATAGACAACGACAGGCGTATTTGCATCGATCCCGAGCTTGCCGAGTCGCCGCGCAAGCTCCTCCGGATGCGGGAGCGGACTCCGGCCGCCATGCTCGCTTGGCAGATCCATCAGATGCTTTTTCAAATCAACGAATACCGCACCAGGCACATGCTCACGCTGGTAAGCCTCAAAGCCGTAACCCGCATCACCCGGGCTGAATCGGACATCTGCGATAACCAGCTGACCCGGTTTCGACTCCAACTGTTCCAGCACCCATTCCTTGCTTACGAGATTTGACAATAACTCCACGTCCCTTCTGTTTTCAAGCGGCTGTTCTTAAATCGTAAATTCCAAATCCTCTTCTGTCTTCACGTCATAAATCGCCGAGTAGATATCGTTCTGAATCTTCAGCAGACTGGCATCCTCCCGCTTGCGCGGACGCTCATAGGGAACGTCGAAAATATGGTGAATACGCCCAGGACGCGGAGATAACAGGACGACTCGGTCTGCGAGAAAGACGGCTTCGGATACATCATGGGTAACAAACACCACCGTTTTCTTCTCCTCCTGCCATATGCGGAGCAGATCCTGCTGTAGCTGGAGCCGGGTAAGATGGTCCACCGCGCCGAAAGGCTCGTCCATCAGGAGGATGTTGGGACTATTCACAAGCGCCCGTGCGATCCCGGCGCGCTGCCGCATGCCTCCCGACAGATGATGGGGATATTTGGAACCGAATCCCTGCAGACCGACCATATTCAAATATTTGTCTACGAGCGCTTGCCGCTCTGCTTTTTTCATGCCGCCGAGCTCCAGCCCAAGGCCGACGTTCTGCGAGATCGTACGCCATGGATACAAGGATGCATCCTGGAATACAACCCCCGAGCTCCGGGTGGGTCCCTTAATCTTCGCGTCATCCAGCCAAATCTCGCCTTCCGTTGGGAGCTGCAACCCCGCCAGCAGTTCGAGCAGCGTGCTTTTGCCGCAGCCGCTCGGCCCAAGGATGCACAGGAATTCGCCATCTCGGACTTGCATGCTTATATCTTGAAGCGTGATCGTAGGAAGATCACCGTCATATACCATCGAGACATTTTTCACCGTAAAGCCAGACATATGAACTCCTCCTGCCACACTTTATTTTTTCGGAATAAACCGTAGGTCCAGAATGTCCTCCACCTTGTAGATCTCATCCTGGAAGCCCAATTCCTTTTGGATCTGCTGGGTGTCATTCAGCGCGTTGATGTCCACATCCGGGTTGTTCTCCCATAGAACTTCTTCGCGCTCCAGCGCCAGATCCAGCACCTCGGGATCGATCTCGATGTTCTTCAGATAGTAAGCCTTATACTCGTCCGGATGACTCTTCGCATATTCTTGCGATTTAAAATAGGCCCGCAGCAGCTTCTCGACCAATTCCGGCTTCTCGTTCAGAATCCCCTCACGCGCCGCCAGCACCCCGGTGTGGAAGGTCGGTAGGTAATCCCAGCCTGTAGCAATGATATTTCCTTTTCCCTGCTTCTCCGCGAGAGAAGCGAACGGCTCATGGATGATCGTGGCGTCAACCTGTCCTGTTTCCAGACTCGCGTATGCCGCCTGATGCGTACTGTTAGCAATGAAGGTCACATCCTCCGGCTTCAATCCATGCTCCTTCAGGATGACCTGTGTATATACCTCCAGCCCGCTGCCAAACACAGCGATGCCTACCTTCTTGCCCTTCAGGTCTTCCACCGTCTTGATCTCCGGCGAGGCAATCAGGTAGAATGGGCCTTTGGTCCGGAACATGGAGGAGACAATTTTGACGGGGGCGCCCTTGCCCGCAGCTACAATCGCTGTCGTTGTGGCTACGTCGACCACATCGATGTCTTTGCTAGTCAGGCCGGCAATTGGGTCCTTGGTGGTAATAAACTCGACGTCGAGTCCTTCTTCCTCGAAGAATCCCTTCTCCGCCCCGAAGGACACCGCCAATCCGCTGGCACCGCTAAGCGGTGCGTATCGGATCTTCTCCAGCTGGTTTCCCGCAGCGTTTTCTCCGCCCACTGTGGACGGAGCTGCTCCCTTGCCGCTATCCGTGCCGCTTGCGCAGCCGGCCGTCATGGCGATCAGCCATATCGTTGCAAATGCAATCATGTATGAACGTATTCCTCTTCTGGTCATATGGATCTCTCCTCTGTAAGTGACGCTTTTTCCAATGGTCTATGATGATTTCCATTTCAAAAACACATTGCGTTCCAACAAATCGATTAATGAAATAATAAGTACGGATACGACGGTAACCAGCGCTACAATAGCAAAGGCCTGCGCGGTATTATACAGCGATGTTGCCTTCACGAGAATATTTCCAAGACCATCCTTCGACGCCAGCATCTCCCCAAACAGAGCCCCGACCAGTCCGGTTGCAGCCGATAGGCGCAGACCCGCAAAAATGGTCGGCGCAGCCGATGGCAAAATCACCTTCATGATGGTCTGGTACTGCGTGGCCTCGAATACTTGGGCGACCTTCAGATGGTTGTGCGCCGTCTGCTTAATCCCGGTCATCGTATTGACCGTGATCGTAAAGAAACAGAATAGGAACACAATCGATATTTTATGCGTGATCCCGATCCCGAGCCAGAGGGCGAGCAGCGGCACAATCGTCACCTTTGGAATCGCCATCAGCGCCGAAAGATAGGGCCTGAAGAACTGCTCCGCCCAAGGAATCAGCACCAGAGCCATGCCCACGGCCAGGCCTCCAAGTGCCGCAATTCCATAGCCCGCAACGAATTCGGCCAGCGTGACGTACAGATGCTTCCAAATCTCCCCTTCACCGAACAGTTTGAACAGCTCTTGGAATACCTTGGAGGGCGCAGGCAGATACAAGCTGCTGACGGTCTCCGTGCGAACCAGAAGCTCGCAGATGCCCAGTATGATCAGCAGCAAAATCGCTTGCCCCGCCCAGATGCCGCGAAATTTCTTGGCTTTCCTCGTTCCCATCAGGCTCACCCCTTTGCAATCAGATCATAGCGGTTCCCCGGACGGCTTAGTCCCAAGTGCTCCCGGAAGGTGCTGCCTTCATATTCGGTACGAAATAAACCCCGACGCTGAAGCTCGGGTACAACCAGCTCCAGGAACAGATCCAGTCCACCCGGCATATAAGGCGGGCATACATTGAATCCATCGGCCGCTTCATCCCGGAACCATTCCTCGATGATATCCGCCACTTGCGTCGCGCTGCCGACAACAAGCAGATGCCCGCGGACCGTGACGGTGAAGAAATAGAACAGATCCCTGATCGTAATATCCTCCCGTCCGTTGGCCTTTCTCGCCAGGTCGGCCCAGTGCAACGCCGTTTCCGAAGCGGATACATCCGGCAGCGGATCCTCCAGGGGATATCCCCTTAGATCAATCCCGATCTTATCCGACAGCGGACCCAGATCGTAATCGGTCACAACCAGTTCATTCAGCTCCGCATATTTGGCACGCGCCTCTTCCTCCGTCCGGCCCACGATCGGAACCAGTCCAGGCAGAACCTTCAAATCCGAAGCTTCCCGTCCATACTCCGGCAGCCGGCCTTTCACTTCCTTAAAGAATTTGACGGCAACTTCCTTCACATTCGTTCCCGTGAAGACCATGTCGGAATATTTAGCCGCCAGCATTTGGCTGCGCAGGGAGGTTCCAGCTGTGATGAGCGGCAGCTGCCCCTGTATCGGGCGCAGAATGTTCAGCGGCCCGGCGACGGAGAAGTGCTCGCCGACATGGTCCAGAGCGTGAACTTTGCTTCCGTCGGCGAACACACCGCTTGCCTTGTCCCGCGGAAGGGAGTCGTCCTCCCAGGTGTCCCACAGCCCGCTGACGATCTCGATAAATTCCTCAGCATAGTCGTACCGCTTGACGTTATCCCAATGCTTCTCCCGGCTGAAATTCAGCGCGGCCCGCGGATCGGAGCCCGTCACGACATTCCATGAGGCCCGGCCTTGGCTTAGATGATCCAAGGATGCCGTGAAACGTGCGATGTTGTACGGCTCCGCATAGGTGGTGTTCACCGTGCCAATCAAACCGATTTTATCCGTTGCCGCAGCCAGATAGGACAGCATCGTAAACGGCTCCAGCCGCGTCATTTGGGAAGGGAATAAATGCTGCATATCTGCGCTCGTGGCCAATCGGTCCCCCAGAAAGAAGAAATCAAACTTGGCCTTCTCAAGCTTCTGGGCAACCTCCTTCAGGAACTGAGGGTCATAGGCACCGTCCGTTTTGCCTTCGGGCAGCCTCCAGCCCGCGGGATGATAGCCCGTCCCAAATAAAAACAATCCAAGATGCAATTGACGACGTTTTGAACTCATAGTTGGGTCACCTTCCTGATCTGTAATGGTTATGGTTGATAATCATCGTGCCTTATGGTTTCGTTATATATCTGCTTTATCCGCGAATTTCCTCTGATAAGCGGTCGATTTCCTGCAGTTCTTCCTCTGACAGCCGCTCATCCGAATACTTCAATGTATCCGTGATATGCTCGGGCTTCGATGCCCCGATAATAGCTGATGTGATGCCTGGGCGACTGAGCACCCAGTTCAGGGCGAACTGCGGAAGCGTCCATCCCCGATGCTCCGCCAGTGGCCGGATCGCTTCCACAACGGAGAGCGCATGCCGCTGGTTCAGCAGCAATTGCAATCTCTCTTCGCCTGCAGCCAGGCGCGAGTCCGATGGGGGAGCTTCGCCCGCCCGGTACTTCCCGGACAATATGCCCCGTCCGAGCGGGCTGTACACGATAACCCCAACCTGCTCGGACTGGGCAAAGGGAATTAATTCGCGTTCGATATCCCTTGTAATGAGACTGTATTCCGGCTGTACGCTCTCGAACCTGCGCAGACCGTGGAGCGCACTGATGCCATGAGCTTTGGCCAGCTGCCAAGCCGCATAGTTCGAACAGCCGATATAGCGGACTTTGCCCTGACGTACAAGAGCCGTAAGCGCCTCGAGCGTCTCGTCCAGCGGGGTACACTCATCAAACCGGTGCACTTGATACAGATCGATATAATCCGTTTGGAGCCGGGCAAGGCTATTCTCCAGCGCACGGTAGATATGATAGCGGCTTTGGCCTTGGTCATTAATGCCGGGACCGATCCGGTTATGCAGCTTGGTAGCTAGGAGAATATCTTGTCTTCGCTTCTTCAGCAGCCTGCCTAGAATTTCTTCCGATTGCCCAAGCTGGTTTACGTTCCCGTTATCCATACCGGTACCGTACACGTCAGCCGTATCGATGAGATTGATGCCAGACCCAAGTGCCTGATCCAATACGGCGGCCGAAGCCCTCTCATCAATCCAGCGCCCGAAAGCCATCGTCCCCAGACTCACCTCCGACACTTGAACTCCGGTTCTACCCAGTGCTCTATACTTCATGATTGCTGCCTCCTCGTAAGATTCATACAAAAAAACAGCCGAAGACACACCTCGGATCATAAGCTGATCCAAGGATGCATCTCCGGCTGTCCGGTAGAACGTGCATCAATTTATTTCCGATATGTTAAGTAGGATTATAGCATCGTCTAATTTTGTCGTCAATTATTTTTAATGTTGGATTTCCGGCCGGGTGAGACCGAGATGGTCCCGTAACGTTCTGCCTGTATAGTCCTCGCGAAACACGCCGCGCTGCTGAAGCAGCGGCACTACTCGCTCCACAAACTGCTCGAGACCACCCGGAAGCAAAGGGGCCATAATGTTGAATCCGTCGCAAGCCCCGCTTCGAAACCAATCCTCGATCCGATCGGCAATCTGCTGCGGGGTTCCGATCATCGTCATATGACCTCTAGATACCGCGTAATGCCGGCCGAGCTCCAGAATGCTTTTGCCCGATTTTGCAGCCATATCCATAATCATGATCGCTCGGCTGCTGTTCCCTTCCCTCGGAAGATCAGGCAGCGGACCGTCTACCGGATATCCTGTCAAATCAGCATTCAGCAATTGCGATACATATTTCACCCCTGCTTCCGGCAAGATGAGCTCGCTGAACGTCCGATAATACGCCAAAGCTTCGGCTTCGGTCTCTCCAAGGAAGATCAGCAGGCCCGGCAGAACCTTCACCTCTTCCCCTTCCCGTCCATACTCCTTGAGCAACTCCTTAAACTCGCGGTAATACCTTATCGCATCTTCTTTACTCTCGCAGGCCGTAAACACAACATCGGCCGTTTGGGCCGCCAGCCTTCTTCCCGCTTCCGAGGTTCCCGCTTCAATGATAACGGGCCTGCCTTGTGGAGATCTAGGCATGTTCAACGGGCCCTCTACCTTAAAAAACTCTCCTTCATGATGAACCCGATGAATCTGGGTCGTATCCGCAAAGACAGCTCTCTGCCGGTCCAACACAAGGGCATCGTCCTCCCAGCTGTCCCAACATTCCTTCACAACCTGTAGAAACTCCTCCGCCCGTTTATACCGCTTCCCATGCTCCATTAATTCCGCCGAGCCGAAATTGCGTGCCTCCGCATCCTTCGTGGAGGTCACCACATTCCATGCGGCTCTGCCGCCGCTGATATGATCCAGCGTGGACAGGCGCCTTGCCAATGCGTAGGGCGCGTTGAATGTAGTAGATGCCGTGCCAGCTAATCCAACATACTCCGTGACACTGGCCAGACTGCTGAGCATGGTCAACGCTTCAGGTTGAAGAAAGCTGACATTCGTCCGCAAATCCTCAATCAGCGGTATCGAGTTGTTGTCTGCAAGGAACACCATATCGAATTTCCCGCGTTCGGCTGCTTGAGTGCAGCGCTTATAGAAATCGTAATCCACGGCTCCGACCCCCGCCGAACCGGGATGCCGCCAAGCGGCAATATGATGGCCGTAATTCATTAGAAAAGCGCCCAGACTTAATTGGCGTCGCTCCGCACCCATCTCTATACTCCCCTTCCCTTTATCTCTACTGAAGCTGTTTATCTCTACAGAAACTTACGCTCAACCAGTTTCTCTACGTAATCACCGACATACTTCATATCATCAAGACGGGATTGAACCTCCTTCTCCCATGTCCCGGCATCCCGTAATGAAGCAAGAGTAACCTGGTCGCCATACCAAGACTGCACCTCGTCCCGTCGGATGGTGAAGGTTTCGTCTTCAAAGGCGAAGATCAGTTTCTCCAAATTATCAATCATGGCAAAATTTGCAGTGGAATTATAAACCAGTAGCTGCTTCAGCTTCTCCTCTTGCAGATCGCCTGCCTTAGCCTGAAATCGGAGCTCGGCCGTCAATTCCTCCGGGTATAACTGAAATGTGCGTTCGATGTCACGCATGGGAAGCGAAGCATTCAAATTAATCAGGTTCGCGGCATTCCCCATATACGGGCTGGCGAAGCTTAACGAATTCCGGATATCATGCGTCAACGGATCATTCTGCTCCGCTTCATATTGAATGGCCTGTTCATTTGCCCTGGGCTTAATGAATCCCTCCAGTGCAGCCATACCCACTACGCCGATAAGCAGCAGTGCAACAATCAGCCAATTTTTTCTGCTCATGGTTCATTCACCTCAAGTTGAAGGGTTAATTTACAAGCTTTTTGGACAAGCAGCGGAATGATGACCGACGTCATCGGGATGGCATATCGCATGACGGTCTCATAGAACGAATAAGGTCCATCGATTCGCAATGCTCGCCCAAACCATAGATCACTGCCGTACTGAATCACGAAAGTGTACAAGGATACGACTACGATAAATATCGACCACAGCCACCATGCCCCTTTACTCCATTTGGCCAATTTGCCTGCGTTGATAATAGCTGTCTGCTTCTCATACCGTTTCAGATGCCGTGACATGGAAAGATACACCGCTCCGGTGAAAACAACAACGCACAGCAGGAGGGTGTTCACCCCTATACCGCTTGGCAAAAATCGGGCCGGGATGGTGACGATCCAGGCCAGCAAGGAATAAATAAGCGCGCTCTGAACAAGGTCATAACGGAAACGATAGCTGTAAACTTTTTGATTATCGTCAATGAGGGCCTCGATATCTTCGATGTTATCAATAGCCATGCTGATGGCCGATTGATATTCCATGCCGTTCTCCATATAATCCGTAACTCGGGCCTCCAAATTGCTGAGAACCTCATTCTTCAGCTCTACCACTTCCTTGGTTTTGCGTTGATTCGCAAATAGACGGTCCACAAAGATCTCCAGGTCATGCCTGTTGGTCATTGCTCTGTCAGCTCCTTTCCGTTCCCGATCAGAACATCGATAATCTCGCGTGCAGCCTTCCATTCCTCTTGATTTTGCAGCAAGCGCCTCTGTCCCTCCTGGCTGAGGTTGTAATATTTGCGCCTTCCACCCTGGGTTTCTTCTCCCCAATAGGAACGGATTAATCCCTGCTTCTCTAACCTTCTCAGACTGGAATACAATGTAGGCTCCTTCAGTTCAAATCGATTCCCGCTTCGTATCGAAATTTCTTTAATGATCTGATAGCCGTAATTATCTCCGTCCGATAACACGCGCAGAATAAAGGTATCAATATTTCCACGTATCAAATCACTGTTATGTAAGGATTCAATCAAATACCCGGACCTCCTTAACGGAATGGAATGGGTATAATATAACGCATATTACTATGCGTGTCAAAGTAATACCTCACACATATATTTCTTTCTTCGTCGATTGACGGTTTACAAGCACTACTATATAATTTTTGAAAGTTCTTCCTATTAATAATTAGAATCGCTTCATTATTGTATTTAGTACGTGCAGGAGGAGACGGTTTTGCTTCATAAATACATTCGACGACTGAAATACTATATTATCCGGACTCTCCGCATGCAAAATAGTGATCATCGAATTGCGCTCGGTTTTGCCGTAGGTTTCTTTCCTTGCTGGTATCCAACCTTTGGCATTGATCTGCTGCTGGCTCCGCTGCTCGCTCGCATGGTTCGGGCGAGCATTCCCTCCGCCTTCCTTGCAGCTTCGGCAGGGACCGTCTTATGGCCGATCCTGTTCTATACAAACTATAGAATCGGGGTGTTTGTGCATCTTTTCACCACATTTCCCAAAACCTTTGAAATCGAAGATGCCCTCTCGGCACCTGTCCCAGAGACGGATTATCGAATTGAGACAAATCATTTTGGCAGATTAGGCGATATGGGCGTCAACTTTTTTGTCGGCGCTCTCATCAACAGCATCCTGTCTACATTGATACTCTATATTTTGCTGCGCATCTTACTCTACGTTTACCGCAGACCTATGCTTCACAAAATCAAAGAATCCATCCGAAGAAGAAAATCGAAGTCTAAATGAAAACTCACATTAAAAAGCGCCTGGAACCTCCTTCCAGACGCTTTTTTGTATTCAGATCAAGTTTGCATTGTCCCTGCCCCATCCCAACTCCTCTTCAATCCCTAAGCCAGCTTCTTTTGGAAAATTCGGTATAAGTTGCTAAAAGTACGGCATTCTAAAGAGGATGAGCCTTTACTACGAACCGGCAAAGGAGGGAAGAACAACAATGAAATCGAATGCGCAGCACGTACTGCTTGCCCCTGTTAAAGAGCGGCTTGCGAATTGCGAGGATGTCATCTATCAATCCTTACGTATCCATGGATCGACGTGTACCGTTATCTATATTGAATCCATTGTGGATATCAGCACCCTGCACGAGCATATCGTTAAACCGCTGATTAAGGAAGCCGCGTTGATTCAGCATAATTTTAACGACTTCATTGACCGTATGGATCGTGGAGATATCCTATCGGTTCCTTTTCATCGTTCTTCCTCGGCGGAGTATATTGCCAATATGATTGTCGAAGGCACAGCGGTAGTGGTTGTGGAGCAGTTGGCAGAGGCTTATTTATTCGACATCGCCTTGTATCAGAAACGGGCGGTTTCGGAATCTCAGAATGAGCTGGTGGTGAATGGACCGCAAGAAGCTTTTATCGAAGACATTGGCACCAATTTATCGCTGCTCCGGCACAAAATCAAGCATACGGATCTCAAAACCGTACGTTATCAGATCGGTGACTATTCCAAAACTACCGTATATATGGTGTATGTCGACGGCTTATGCAAACCTGAAGTTGTCGCCCAAGTGGACCGGAAGCTGAATAACATATCCATTGATGGCACCTTCGGGATCAGCACCTTATCCGAGCAAATGAAGGAAGGCGTGAAATCCCCGTTTCCACAGTTCCAATATACCGAGCGACCGGATTCCGTAGCCGCTTCTCTGCTTGAAGGCAGAGTCGGCATCATGCAGGATGGAACACCGTCGGCTCTTATTGTGCCTGTCACTCTATTTTCCCTGCTGCAGTCGTCCGAGGATTATTATCACAGCTTCTTCTCTTCCAGCTGGATCCGGATAATCCGATTCGTGTTCGCCGTCATTTCATTGCTGATGCCTTCGCTATATGTAGCGATCACCACATTTCAGCCATCCATCATACCCACGGATCTGCTGATCACGCTTGCGGCATCACGTGAGAACATCCCATTCACCGCCTTAACCGAAGCGCTGATCATGGAGCTTACCTTCGAAGCCTTGCGGGAAGCCGGAACCCGGATCCCCAAGCCCGTCGGGCAGACCATATCCATCATCGGCGCTATCGTCATTGGGCAAGCAGCAGTAGCAGCCGGTGTTGTATCCAATCCGATGGTCATCGTAGTGTCCATAACCGGCATCGCTTCTTATATCATTCCGCACTTCGAGCTCGGGCTTGCGTTCCGATTGCTGCGCTTCCCCATACTCATTCTGGGAGGGACACTCGGTCTTATCGGCGTATTTGCTGCTGCCTTCCTTGTGTATGGCCACATGGCTTCCCTGAAGTCGTTTAATACGCCCTATCTGCAGCCCGTTGCGCCGCTTGTGATATCTGAATGGAAGGATACCTTCCTGAGGGCGCCATCCATGCTGATGAAGAAGCGGCCTAAGACCTATGCGTCATCCAACAATTTAAGGAGAAGAAAGCCATAATGCCTCTACTCAAATTGTTTAACATGTTCAAAATAGTACTTCCCCTTACGCTGTTGACGGGTTGCGGTTTCACGATGACTAAGGTTGAGATCAATCAGCAAACCTTTGTATTTGCCATGTATGTGGATAAAGGTCAGCAAGACGACACCGTAGAAGTTACGATTAGTGCCCCCCTTCCAAATCGGCTTACATCTGGAAGCCAAGCAGGCAAGCAAGGTGGTGGTGAACCGTATGCCACGGTAACCAAGACCTCCAGCACTGTGCAGGAAGCCTTGCACCTGATTCAACGGGATCTTTCCAGGCGTTTGGACTTCAGTCACGCCAAGGTCGTTGTCGTTGGCAAAAGCTACGCGGAGGCGGGATTAGAGGAGCTTACGGACTGGTTACAGCGAGAACCGACAACCATCCTCAGTACTTATTTAATGGTTGCGTCCGGAGATGCGAAAAAAGCCGCGGAGCTGACGCCAGTCTTTGAGCAGATGCCCTCGGAGGTGCTCACCCGTTTTGCGGACCAACACAACATGATCACAACGAACTTAAAAGATTGCCTCTATGCCGAATCGGCCAACCAAGGCTATGCCTTGACCTATTTGGCAACAGGCATGAAGCCTATGGTCGCCGATCAGGAGAAACTGAAGCCTTGGACAGGGATTCAAGGCACGGCGCTTTTCCATCATCATAAACTAGTTGCTACACTCCCGATGAAGGAGTCACTTGCTGTCAGTTGGGCAGTAAACGAGGTAAAAGGGCCTATGTATACCGTTTCATGGGATGAAGGTAAGAAGGCAAGCGTGTTTCTCATCACATCAAGCTCTAAGAAGTCTGTTCGCATGGTTTCGGGTCATCCAGTGTTCACGGTAAAGCTAAACGGAACAGGCGATATCGTATACAAACAAAAGCACAAGCAGCTTGATACCCTTCAGGTGAAAGAGCTCATCGAGCGTGAGCTCAATGAGCAAATCACCGGTCATTTAACAAAGGCTCTTCATACCTCGCAACGAGTAGGAGCAGACATCCTGCAGCTTGGCATGCTGGTGGATTGGAACTATCCGGATCATTGGAAAAGAGTTCATGCCAACTGGCCCGATTATTACAAAAACGAAGTTGAGATCCAGGTTGTTACCGACATCAAGATTCGAAACTTCGGATCCATACTCAAAATGAATCCGAAATAAGGAGGTTTGCCCATGCTCGCTCTTCTGTTCCTCGTGTATTCCTTGGTGGAATGGTATATCGCGAAGAAAAAGGCAAAAGCACCTCGTGAAAAATGGACGGTTCTCCTTCTGATCCTTGCGTTTACCGTCTGGAATTTATTCGCCTTGTTTTATCACGAGTGGCTGACCCCCAACCAACTGATTATGCTGCTGTTCGGTTGGCTTAATAACATATAACAAAACATTTATCGTTGTACCTTCACAGAGGACTATAATCTATAACGGAAAGGATGTACGAACCCGACATGCGCAATACTCCCTGGCAGCTGTTCCGTTTCGGATTTGTCTATCTTAACGCCATACCTACTGGATTTCTGATCAGTCCCTTATTGTGGAACTCCGCTTATTTAGGATGGGCCGCGATTCTCGGCGGCTATGTGATGAGTCTAATCTTCCTGTGGTTTACCGTAAAGCTCGCGCTGTGGGACCCTCAGAAACCCTGGATCGATTTCGGCAGTAAACTAGTCAGCAACTGGATTCACGTTCCGATCGTCGCTTTGGTTTTCTTCTGGTCGATCAATTACATAGGGATGGATATCGAAAGCTTCACTTTATTCTTCGACACCAATTACATGCGTGAAACTCCTCAATGGTTCGTGCTCCTGATCGTGGGTTTGGTCGTTATGGTTACCGCCAGATGTGGCATGGAGACGATGATTTATATTTCAGACGGGCTTTTTCTCGTCATTGTCATTGCGATCGTGTCCATGAACATGTTTTTCTTCAAGGAAGCCCATTTCGATATGATGATTGCGACGGTCAGGCATCATAATTATGAGTCTGCAGTTAAGGACGCCCTGTTCTGTCTTTCTTTCTTCGCCGAATGGATCATCTTCCTCTTTCTCGCTCCCTATATCCAATTTAATCGGAAATCGTTTCGAAACCTCGCTGCCGCAGGGATATTGGTGACTATTGGTATATTGCTCCAATGGGCTTCTGCTTTACTGAATTTCGGCCCTTATCTAGGGCGGGAAATGCAATATCCACTTGTTGAATTAATGCGCGCAGCTAGTGGGTTCCTCGCTAATGCCGATCCACTTATCATTGGATTATGGAGCAGTTCGATGTTTTTCCATAGCGCCTTTCTCATCCACGTAAGTGTAAGTTGCCTTGCCAAATTGTTTAACCTGAAGCAAATGGATGGGCCACTAATCGCCATCGTTGGGGGAACCGCTATCGTGATTGCATACCAATATTCGCAAAATCCAATCCGCTTTCTCCAGGACTTCAATTCATTCGAGATGGTGATGTTCTTTATTCTTATAGAGTTCATCCCTGTTTTCTATTGGATTGCCTCCCTGTTCCGCAAACGCAAACACAAACCTAAAGCTAATCATAAATCCGCTTGAAACTTGAAACTGTATCGATATCCTATTGAAAAACAGAAACTGGGAGAGCGGCATTTGCTGCTCTCCCAGTTTTCCGGATTATATGTCACCTTTAGTACCGAGATAAGTATGATAAGCCTCTGGAGTTTATACTTTTTGATCTCGTCAAAAAATCAACATTTTATGTAAGCGCTTCCTACAAAAAGGTTCTTTTATTGTAAGCAATTGGCATATTATATAGTACAGTAGACCAGCTGGCAAGGGTGGCAGCAGGAGGTGATAGGCATGGGCGTGAATGAAGCTTTGGCTTTAATGATATCGTTCGCCACTCTGGTCGTCTCGATCCTTGCCTTCCATAATAAGAAATAGACCCGTCCCTTGTACAGATGAATCTATTTCTTACGTCTGGTTGCAAGCAAATATCCACCTTGCAGGTGATGATCTGCTGTGTGAGGAGTCGGCGGCAACCGGCTCCTTTTAATACACAAAAATATCCTATTCTGATTTTCACGGAATTATGACTCGGCGGCGCCCGAATTAAGTATTTAGGATTGGCTTTACCTCCGCTATAATTTTCTCGATCTGTTTGGAGCATTCTTCATACATTTTCTTGGCCTTCTTACTCTTTGTGCTGAGGCTGAATAACTCCAAGTCCGCCTGACATTTCTTTAAATTCGCATAGAGCAGTTTCCGCTCCTCATTTTTGGGAACCTGAATCTGATCATCATATAAATCGATGGTTAGTTGTCCATAAGCATCAACCTGGGCAAGAAATACGTCCTTGATCTTGGCGCCCTGCTTGTCCAGTTCTTCCACCAGCCATCCCTGATTGAAGCCTGCGACGCGCAGCGGTTCATCCATGACTTTACCATCCATGACCACAACCTGTGCGACTTTTTCCGGCGCTACCTGGATACCAAGATCTTTAGGGGTTAAAGGCAGATTCTCACGTGTCTGCAGAATATTAATCTCCCCGCTTGACTCCATGATAGCAAATTCCACGTCAGCGACCTGAAACACGTCTTTTTTCCGCAACTGCTCCATTAACTCATCGGTAGACAGTCTTTCTTTCTTTAAATTGTCTTCTAATATCTTGCCATCTTTAATGAGTACGGTCGCCTTAAAATCGATAAAGTCCCTGGCCTTCTTGCTCTTGATTTGCAGGAATTCAATAAGTAATGAACAAGCTACCCATACGCCCAGCCCAACTAATCCCAAATACCAATTCGCCTCAAGATCCAAGGAGATATAGGCGGCCAAGCTGCCGATCGTAATCCCCGTTAAATATTCAAAAAAGGAAAGCTGCGAAACCTGCCGCTTTCCCAGCACTTTCGTCATCAGAAACAACACAACCACAGCACATAAGGTTCTAAGTACAATTTCCAACCATTGGGCCACAATAAAGCCTCCTCATTTGATGTCTCGACTTAATAATCACTCTATAGATTATTGTCAAATATCCTTCCAGAAATCACACCATTATTTCCCAGGCTATACTCCATGCATGTTCTTCTGCAAAATGCGTACATTATTACGCATGAAAGGAGTGATAAAAACCAATGACCGTAGCATCCGATGTCAAAACATGTCTCTCATCCTTAAAAAGCGCTCAGGCCAGCCTTGAGCAATTTGCACTGTCCACGCAAGATCAAAATGCCAAGGATTTGTTCACAGCTGCAGCATCACAAACACAGCAAGTCGTGGACCAAGTGGCCCAGCGGGTTCAACAGCTTGAACAGGAAGAGCCTCAGTATAAAGGTTTCTAACCATTTTTTTGTTAGCTCCATCGCGTGTAAGCCCATGCATACCTCCTATCTTCCCCTGATAGGAGGTACTTTATATTGTGTTATTTATTATTGAGTTATCTTCCCCATCAGGGTAAAGTGTTAATAACGGAGACTGAATACAAAGGGGTAGATTCTATGGAGAATGGTACGCGTTCTATCGATGTCATCACGTTCGGTGAGTCGATGGGATTATTATATCCGGAAGGCACACGGGGCATAGGTCAAGGAGGAAGCATGGCACAATCCTTCGGTGGTGCTGAAAGCAATCTCGCCATCGGATTAGCCAGGCTTGGCTGCAGCAGCGGATGGTTCGGTCAACTCGGCAACGATCCGATCGGAACCGGTATTTTGAAAACGCTTCGAGGCGAAGGTGTCGACATTTCCGCCGCCAGACAAACGGATGTTGCACCGACCGGTCTTATGCTGCGACAGAATGTTCGCGGTCAATCCTCCGTCTATTACTACCGCAAAGGCTCTGCCGCCAGCCAAATGACGCCGGACCATGTAGACTCCGAATACATAGCCGATGCTCGCATCCTTCATTTTACAGGCATCACCGCAGCTTTAAGCAGCAGCTGCCTGGAGACGATACGGCATGTCATTTCCGTATGCAAAGCGCATGGCGTCCTGATCAGCTTTGACCCTAACCTCAGGCTCAAGCTATGGAATATCGAGGAAGCACGTCCTGTACTGCTGGAGCTTGCGGAAGTCTGTGATTATTTTCTTCCAGGCTATGATGAATGCAAGTTGCTGTTCGAAACAGAGGACGAGCAGGTGATCCTGGATCGTCTGCGACAGCTTCCCGCAATGTCAATTATCAAAAGTTTCAATGGGAGCAATGTCATTGTCCACAAGAACCACACCTATTCCCTTCCCTTTGAGCAGGTGGATCAAGTGGTGGATACCGTGGGAGCAGGCGACGGCTTCTGTGCCGGTTTCCTTGCTGGTATTGCCAAAGGCTGGACACCCGAAGAAGCTCTTTCACTGGGCGGTTTAACCGGTTCACTGGTGATCCAAGCGCCCGGTGATTGGGAAGCACTTCCGACATGGGAAGAAGTAGAGCAGCGGCGCGGGAATGCTGCTCATATCGAACGTTAACTCCTGTTCTTTAAACGAGCCATCTTTCTAATCCATTCATAGACGAGAAGGAGTGTGTTTACATGAAAAAACTAAGACTAATCGAACAAATTCATCATGCAGGTGTCGTTGCTGTCCTTCGCGGGGATTCCCCTGAAGAGGTTGTCGAGATTGCCAAACATGCGATTGAAGGCGGTATCAAGGTAATCGAAGTAACCATGACTGTACCGTTTGCTACCGAAGCCATTACAACGCTGGCCAAAATGTACTCCTCCAAAGATCCGCAAGCGGATAATTATGCCATTATCGGCGCAGGCACGGTTCTGGATGCCGAAACAGCCAGAATCACCATTCTTGCCGGCGCCGAATTTGTGGTCTCGCCCGGCTTCGACCGCGATACCATTCTCCTCAGTAATCGTTACCGCGTCCCGGTGATGCCGGGTGCCGTAACCGTTCATGATATCGTTGCCGCTCTTGAACTTGGCGTCGATGTCGTTAAGCTCTTCCCGGGGAATTTGTACTCCCCATCCGTCATTCCATCCCTGAAGGGTCCGCTCCCGCAAGCCAACATCATGCCAACCGGGGGCGTAAATTTGGACAATCTGCATGAATGGATCAAGGCCGGCGCGTTTGCGGTCGGGATCGGATCGGATCTGACCAAGGACGCGCTGAAGAATGGAGACTTCAGTCTGATTACAGAAAAGGCACGCGCTTATATCAATGCATTTAAAGAAGCTCATGCCCAAAGATAAAAAATGATGTACTGATTTTGTAATACATTTTTTGCTAAATATTGTTATTTTCATAAACAGACAAGCCTATCAAGAGTCGACTTGATAGGCTTGTCTGTTTATTTAATCCGTCTCTTTTTGAACCAACGCTTCTGCGTAAGCATTCCCGTCGTAAACCCGCCTGCTACTATTGTCAAAACGGAATACATGAAAGTGCTTCCCGACAGCAGGATGCCTCCGAAACCGATGATAACGACATCCATCAGCAAAATAATGACGCCTACATTTAACGGCAAATATTTTGCCAGGAAATGCGCCAACAGGTCCGTTCCGCCCGTGCTTGCATTGTTTCTAAGCATAAATCCAAGGCCGGCTCCGATCAAAGCCCCGCCCAGAGGCGCGCTTAGGATGACATTCGGGGCAAAAAATCGCAAAAAACCCGGTTGCAGCGGTGAAAGCAAATCGATGATAAATGAAGATATCAGCATGCCTGACAGACTATTGTAAAAGATTTCGCGATTTAATATCCAGGCTGCAATAAACATGGGAACGCTGCACAAAATGATGACGAATCCGATATGTAGATCAAACACATAGTTAGCAATCAGAGCAATGCCGATAACTCCACCATCCAAAACTTTATGCGGGACAAGAAAAAAATTGGTCCCCATCGCGATCAGAAAACTGCCGATCACGATAATGACATGTTTTCGAAATGACACCATTTCCCCATCTCCATTTATAAGGGCATGTCTTATTTATATGCTTGTCATTTCGAAAAATTGCGAACTTGCTGTCCCGCATTTGAAAAAAATTCCACCGTGTTCGATTCGGATGCTTTTCGCTTTTAATCTTTTACATAAATTAAACGCTCGGTCCGTGCCATCACCTTGGTCTTCATATATGGATAATTCTCATAACAATAATCCACAAAATACCCTGGCTTCTCTCCATTCCAAGGGAAAATATCGTAGTGCATCGGAATGGTCAGATCGAATCTCGATACTGCGGCAAGCTCTGCGGCCTCCCGGAAGCCCATATTTCCAACGATCCCATCATTCCGGCGGAAGGCATCTCCCCCGTTGATCGGCACCATCCCGATATCAATCGAATATGCCTGTAATCTTTCAACCAGACCAGGATAAACGACGGTATCTCCTGCATGGTAAATCAACACGCCCTGGATATCCACCAGATATCCGACAAATCGGTGTCCAAACTGTTCATGCTCATCCAAGGTTTCATGGGCAGCCGGAATCGCCATCAGACGGAAGCCCTCAAACTGCTGCCATTGATCGCACACCGCCGCGAACAAGCGCGCCGGTGCGACGCCAGCCTCTCTCATCGCTTCGTGACAGCAAGCTGGTGCAACAAAGGCTGTCTCCGGATTCTGTTTGGCTATGACCGCAATCGTTCCCAGATCCATATGATCGTCATGCTCATGGGTGATCAGCACCATGTTCGCATACGTGATATGCTCCGGCTTCAGCGGTGCAGGGAATGCACGCTTAAATCCCGCCTTGCGTTCCAGATCATCTGACATATAAGGGTCGATATAGATGACAACCTCTCCGCCTTTAAGGACAACGCTCTCCTGCCCCAGAAACCATACCGCCGCCATCCCTTCGGCTGCGGACGTCCGGTTGATTTCTTCGATAAGCTGCTCAGGACCTCGACCTTTGCTGTTCTGTTCCAACATCTCTATTATCTCTCCTTTCATTTTCTATCACGACTAGATTATAACATGCAGTCATTTGTAGAAATGGCCCAACCCACAAAGAAAAAAACGAGTCCAGAGTAAGCAAAAAATGCCCACTTCAAACTCGTTTTGTCTCATCTATATGAATCCTAATTACGTTCAAGCGGCTTCTTCCATAGACCAAGCAGCATGCCTGATATTACCGCGCCAATGAGGACGGCCAGCAAGAACAGAAGCGCATGATTCGCCAGTGCGGCAACAAAAATCCCCCCATGAGGAGCAGGGACGTTAATGCTCCACAGCTGCGTCAACCCACTGGCAACCGCCGAGCCTAGGATACAGGATGTCAGCACACGCAGCGGATCGGCTGCGGCAAACGGGATCGCGCCCTCCGTTATGAAGGAAAGGCCCATCACGTAGTTGGTCACGCCGGACTTTCGTTCCTGCTCCGTAAACTTATGCTTGAAGAACGTCGTTGCCAGCGCAATGGCGAGCGGAGGAACCATCCCGCCAGCCATAACCGCAGCCATCATGGCACCGTTCGTGTTGCCGCTGGATGTAAATACGCCGATCGCAAATGCATAAGCCGCTTTATTAAAGGGACCACCCATATCAATCGACATCATTCCACCCAGAATAAGACCGAGAATCACCGCGTTGCCGGTACCCAGATTGTTCAGAATATCAACCAGACCGAGATTGATCCAACTGAAGAACGGATCAAACAGGTAGAACATGATTGTTCCGGTGACAAGGAGGCCGACAACCGGGTACAGCAGAATCGGCTTTAAGCCGTCAAGCGCTTTTGGCAGTCCGGCAAATGCTTTGCGCAGCAGGATCACCACATAACCCGCCAAGAAACCTGCCGCAAGTCCGCCTAGGAATCCCGAATTGGAATTGAGGGCCATCAGGCCTCCGACCATGCCGGGCATCAATGCCGGACGATCACCTATACTCAGTGCAATGAATCCCGCCAGAACCGGAATCAGGAAGTGGAAGGCGCCGTCTCCCCCGCCAATCGTCTGCAGCAGCTGAAAGAGGGGATGATGTTCACCTGCAAGCTGCTCGATCAGGAAAGAGACAGCCAGAAGTATGCCGCCTCCCACGACGAATGGCAGCATATGCGAAATACCATTCATCAGGTCCTTATACACTTTAGTGCCAATACTGCCCTTCTCTTTCGTCTGCGACTCACCGCCGCCTTCGCTCCGGTAGATCGGCGCATCGCCGCTCATCGCCTTGCGAATCAGCTCCTCCGATTTGCGGATACCGTCGCTGACAGGTCGCTGGAGCACGGGCTTTCCGTTAAAACGGGCCATTTCCACGTTTTTGTCGGCCGCAATGATGACGGCTGCAGCCCTGCGGATTTCCTCTTCCGTCAACACGTTTTGCGCACCTTCCGAGCCATTGGTCTCCACCCGAATTTCGACGCCCATTTCCTGGGCTTTCTTCTTCAGGGCATCTTCAGCCATAAATGTATGGGCAATACCGGTTGGGCACGCCGTTACGGCAACAACAAAAGCTTCCGAGGTTCCGGCAGGACCCTTCATAGGGTCAGATTGGGAAGTCATATCGGATTCCTGATGCTTCTCCGATTCCTTTTTTGCCGCTTCCCTTCTCTTAGCCGCTTCCTTCTCCGCTTTAGCAGCTTCTTCGATCTCCTGTTTCGAATCGAATAAAACCGTCACTTCCCCGGGCGTGTTCGTATTCATCAATTGACCGATGAATTCCGCATCGATCAGCAGCCGTGATAGCGCTGCTAGTGTGCGGAGATGGGTATTCCCGGCTCCTTCCGGAGCAGCGATCATAAAAAACACATACGCCGCCTCTCCGTCCAGCGCTTCGAAATCCACGCCCTGTCTGCTCTTGGCAAACACAACGGTTGGTTCATTAACCGCTTTCGTCTTTGCGTGCGGCATCGCGATGCCGCCCCCGATCCCCGTACTGGATTCGGCTTCACGCTTCAGAATCATCTCTTTGAACAAGACCGGATCGTTGATCCGTCCGCTTGCTGCCAGGCTTGCGATCAATTCATCAATGGCTGCCTCCTTCGTGACCGCCTTCAGGTCCATGATCATCGTTTCTTGTATCATTAAATCCGTAATTTTCATGCTGGTTCACACTCCCTTGAAATCATCGTGATGACTACCACGCCATAACCGCGTCATAACCGCCGGATTCGTAGTAAAGCAGCTTACCATTCCGTGATCCTAACCTGCGGAAGAAGTCGATCAATCGTTTCCCGCACAGCCAAATCGTCCGAGAACGCCGTCGCGCTTCCCGAGGCGACCCCTGTCCGGAATGCCTCGATCGGATCCTTGCCCATCGCAAGCGTACCGACGAATCCGGCAATCATCGAATCGCCGGCCCCAACAGAATTACGGACTGTACCTGACGGTACGTTGGCATGATATACCCGATCAGTCGTGATAAACAGCGCCCCTTCGCCTGCCATGGAGATAAGGACATGCTGCGCTCCTTCCTCAAGCAGCTTTCGGCCATACTCCACAAGCTTCTCGCTTGAGTCAATAACAACGCCGAATAACTCGGCCAGTTCGTGATGATTCGGCTTCACGAGGAGCGGCTTCCAAGCCAAAGCCTTCATCAGCGCCTCGCCGGTGGTGTCCATCACGAATTCGGCGCCGCTCTTCCGGCACGCTTCGATAAGACGGCCATAGAAGTCAGGACCTAGCGAAGGCGGAACGCTGCCGGACAACACAACGATATCCCCTGCTTGAAGCTGTGACAGCTTATGAAGCAGCTCTTTCGTTTCTTCCTCGCGGATGATAGGACCCAGACCGTTGATCTCGGTCTCGTCGCCATGCTTAAGTTTGACGTTGATGCGAGTATCGTCCGCGATATTTACGAAATCAGTCCGAATTCCTTCCTTGCCCAGCATCTCGTCTATATAACAGCCGGTGAATCCGCCCAGGAAACCGATGGCCGTATTATCAGCTCCAAGCTGGTTCAGCACCCGCGATACATTAATCCCTTTCCCCCCCGGAAACTTCATGTCCCGGCTCATTCTGTTCAATCCGCCAAGCTCGATATGCTCAACTTCCACGATGTAATCAATGGAAGGATTCAGTGTTACCGTATATATCATCATGATCCCTCAATTATTTTGGTTTTCTGTGAAATGGCCTTCTTCCATGATTCCGGCAAGGGCTCTGTAATTAGCGTCGCTTCGTTCAGATCCAGCAATTTAGCGAAGGAAACCTCACCTATTTTGCTGGAATCCGCAAGGACATAACTGGAGGCGGACAGCTGGTGGGCTCGCCGCTTAATCAAGGCTTCTTCCGGATCCGGCGTGGTGTAGCCCATTTCTACATCCACACCGTTCGTGCCCAAAAAGCAGCGGTCAAAACGGAAGTTGTCCATATTTTGCAGCGCAATGCTTCCGATGACGGCTTTGGTATGAATTTTCATCATGCCGCCCAGTAGATAGCTTTTGATTCGCTTGCTTACCAGCGCTTCGATGTGGGATAAACCGTTTGTAACAACCGTGACGTCCTTCGCGTCGATGAACGGTATCATCGCCAGCGTGGTCGTTCCCGCATCCAGGTAAATGCTTTCTCCATCCTCCACCTGTGCGGCCGCTAAACGAGCAACGACATTTTTTTGTTGAATGTTTTTGAACGTTTTTTCCTCAATTCCAGGTTCCTGTATCTTAGGGCTCGGCAAAGCCGCTCCGCCATGAATGCGCTTTAATAATTGACGTTCTTCAAGGTCGATCAAGTCACGCCTTACTGTTGATTCCGAAGCTTCAAGGAGTTCAACCAATTCCTGCAACTTCACGACGCCGCGTTCTTGCAAGCGCTCTAAAATGATTCGGTATCTTTCTTCCGTCAGCATAATGAATCCCCTCCTCATTGCATATAGTACCATAACTATTCCAAAAAACAATCTAAAACTTTCAAAATCATTCATAATCATTCAGTAAATCCATAAATCATTTACCATATCGCATCATTTTCATTCGCCATTTTTTGCTTGTTCATGACAGTTTACCCATTATCAAGCCGGCAAGTGTCGAAACATCACATAAACGTTTGTAACCTGCAGCCTCTACACTATATACTGGTAAATAGGAAACTCTCACAGTATAGAAGAGGTGACATGAATGGACCAATTGAAAGAAGCCTATGAGCGAATGGGTCTACCGGAGGATGCAACCAAGGAACAGCTCGACGACCGGTATACGCTGCTCATGCGCCAAACCCGCTCACATCAAAGGCGGGAGCCGGACCGGGCGGAGGAGTTCGAAGCCGAGTTTGCCGAAATCACCAAAGCCTATAAATTCATCCTTGAAGAAGAAAACCGTAAAGCTTTGGAAGAGATGAATCAGAAACGGTACGGCAAATATAAAAGGTTTGCCGGGACAGCGGAAAAAACCGATCATTTCTTCCGTTATTATAAATTTCATGTGCTCGGCGGTATTGCTCTAGTCGGCGTACTCATTTATATCGTGATCAGCATTTTCAACCATCAGGCCGAGAAAGAACGGTTAGCCAATCTGCCCCCGGTTGATCTGGAAGTCATGTTCCTCGGATCTTATATGAATCAGGATGGTGGACAGGACCTCAAACCGATCGAAGACGCGATTCTGGCGCAATTCCCCGATTGGAAACGCGTAACCGTTAACATTAACTATGTACCGCCTCTGGATTCCAACAATCCGCAGGATGCAGCCATGCTGCAAAAGGCACTGCTTGTACTGTCCACCGAGCGCCCGGACCTGTACATTATGGATCAGACTGCCTTTGATTGGGTGGGCAATCAAGGGATGGTACGTCCGCTCGAAGCAGAGGTTGAAGGCGAGCTAAAGGAAATGCTCACGCCGGAGATGCTGATAAAGGGGAAAAATGAGGAAGACGGTTCGGAGCATGTGTATGCCGTTGATATTATGGGCAGCCCGCTTGGCGAAGAACTGCCTGTCCTTAAGAAAGAAATGTTTGCGGGCATTCGTGAAGGCACGGAACGTGACGCAAATGCATTGCGCTTCATTAAGCAATATTTGGAGACGTCCAAGCAACAATAGATGCTCCCATCCGATATAAACAACAAAAACAGCCTCGCTGCTTAGCCTTATGGCCAAACAGCCGAGGCTGTTTTTATGCGCATTATTGATTAACGATCGAGCTCAAGGATGTAAAGGCATGCGTGGCAAATCCTTCGGAAGGTTCACGGTGAGGGTTATTGACGCGGAAAATATAGCCCTGTCCGTCAATCTCATCCACAATGTACATCTGGGTTAGGCTCTCACCTTCGCCTATCATATACACGGACGCATCCTCCATGCCCTTATGCTTCTCATTGTTGCCAGCCTCACGAACTTTACCTACCTCGGCAAGCTCTTTCTCCGCTTCCCGCTTGAGTTCATCCTCGTTATAATCCGAAGGCAGCTTCGTTATCTCGACATAATAATCTGGATCCACATTCATGGTCAGTTTGTTGGTCTTTGCATCAAAGGAAAAGATATCAAATATATACAGCGCGTAGCCATCACCCTTGGCCAGTTTAGCTGTCTTGGTCTCTTTCATGCCCTCCAGCTCAAGTTCAAAATTTTGGGTTGCTGGCAGCTGCGCGTTCTCTGAACCCGTGCCCCCGCCTCCCTCTTCCACCGTCAGCTTGGTGAGGATCAGTTGTTTCAATTCCTCTTCGCCCTCAATGGGCTGCTCCCAATACTCATACGAGACGGACTCATCTCCCTGAAGCTTGGATATCACTTGGTCCATACCAACGCCCAGACGGAACGCGGTAGGGCCATCTGCTGTTTCAATTTCAACGGAATTGTTATCAATTTGACCTACATAGGTACCAGTTCCCTGCTTAATCTCGTACTTCGGCTCTTCGACGGGTTCAACCGGTTCCTTGACATTATCCTCTATTGGATTTGGATTAGCCGGCGGCTGAGAAGTTGGGTCTTCACCTCCGCATGCCGTTATCGCCATCAGCAGCATTGCAGCGGTCGTTAATGCGATCATTTTGCTCAAATGCCTTCGCTTAGCCATAAAACCACCTCCATTATGATTAACGGGAAACTTATGGAATATGTTGCACAATCATCGCCTTTTTGGCGTATGCTCACAGTACCCGCCCCAAAACGACAAGAGCATTCCCTTTTCCCATCAAACAAGGTATTCTAGTAATACAAGATTCAATTAGTTGATAAAGGGAGATGTTCATGTCTGGTAAAATTAGAATTTTTGCTGACAGTACTTGCGACTTACCACCTTCATGGATAGAAGAATATAATATCGGCATCGTTCCGCTTTACGTCGTATTCGGAGAACAATCCTTGCGCGACGGAGTCGACATTACGCCGGAACAGCTATACGCCAAAGTCGACCAGATCGGCAGCCTGCCCAAAACAGCGGCACCTTCTCCGTCTGACTTCATTGCGGCCTTCACGCCTTCCATTGAACAAGGCGAGGATATCCTGTTCCTCAGCATTTCTTCAGAGCTTTCTTCCACCTACCAAAATGCGTTGATCGCCGCAGGTGAGCTGCCCGAGGGCCGGGTTGCCGTGTTTGATTCACGCAATCTTTCCTCCGGCATCGGACTGCTTGTCATGAAGGCTGTTCACGCGGCCAATGAAGGTTTATCCATACCGCAAATTGTGGAGCTATTAAGCCGTACGGTAAATGAAGTGGAGTGCGAATTCGTTGTCGATACGCTGGATTACTTGTATAAAGGCGGACGCTGTTCCGGCATGCAAAACATCATCGGCAGCCTGCTGAAAATCCGCCCCGTTATCAAAGTCGTGGACGGCGGCATGATCCCCGCTTACAAGGTACGCGGCAAAAAAGAGAAGGCACTGGAGCAGATGATCCAAAATGCGCTGGCTCAAGTGGACAAAATGGACAATGATCTGATTGTAGTTGTACATACCATGGCCGAAGAGGAAGCCCGCTTCCTGCAGAAGCAGCTGCAGGAGAAAACAGGCGCACGGCAGGTTAGCATTTCTACGGCGGGTTGCGTCATTTGCAGCCACTGCGGTCCTCAAACCGTCGGTCTCATGTATACCAAGAGGCCTTCATAATATTTATCATCCGAAAAAGACAGTCCTGCTTTATAACGCTCTGCTGCAGGACTGTTTTTTCTGTAGTCAGGCCTGCCTATCGGGCACTTAGTGCCTTATTAAACGGGCTGCCTATTGGCTAAACATGTCATCCTAGACTAAAGTCTAGGATAAACATTCCCCGAAGGACCGAGGACATCCCCATCCATAACATGGTATTCTTGGATTAATCAATCTACAAAAGGAAAGGAACGAAGTTTGTATGACAAAACGTACAATCTTGGCACCGCTGCTCATCCTGCTCGGCGCATACTTGCTCTTAAACCAAGGCGGATCGGTAGGCGCCGGTTCCATCTTCGCCACATTCTGGCCTACCTTGTTCGTGATCCCGTTAGGCCTGTTTTTTCACTGGATGTACTTCTCGCTGGTTGGACGACAGGGTATCGGACTGTTGATACCGGGCGGCATTCTGCTCACAGCTGGTATTGTCAGCCAAATCGCTTCCTTGTTTGACTCGTGGGGTTCCATGTGGCCCGGCTTTATTCTGGCTGTTGCGGCAGGGCTGTTCGAGTTCTACTGGTTCGGATCGCGTAACAAGTGGCTGCTCATCCCAATTAACATTCTGACCGTATTGTCGCTGCTGTTCTTCGTGGTATTCTCAATCGGACCCGTGCTGAATTACCTGTCCGTCGTGCAGCCTGTCATCGCCGTGCTGCTTGTGCTTGGCGGAGCTTGGCTGATGCTCGGACGGAAGAGACACGGTTAAGCATCCGCTGCGCCAAACTGTTAACAACGCATAAAGGCACTCCGAAGGTTGGTTAACCTTTGGAGTGCCTTTATGCTATGGATGCCCTGCGTAAGCATCAAGAAGAGGCAGCAGCAGCTAAGGTTTCACTGCTGTGAAACAGATGATGAACGCTGCGGATATAACGGACGGTTCTCGTGCCGGAGTACATCATGACGGAATGCGTTTCGGCCCGCTGACCTGGCATATACTTCACGCCGCGCAGGAAATCGCCAGCTGTCACGCCGGTAGCCACGAATAATACGCCTTCGCGCCCTACCATATCCTCCATCGTCAGTAGCTGCTCCGGATGTTTCAGCCCCATGTCCTGGCATCTAATAAAATCCTCCGGTGTCTCCGGTATAAGCCGTCCCTGAATTTCTCCGCCCAGGCATTTCAAAGCGGCGGCAGCGAGAACGCCTTCCGGAGCCCCTCCGGAGCCCACATAGAGATCGACTTCACTGTCGGTGCAGGTCTCGATCGCTCCCATGACATCTCCGTGACTCAACAATTTAATCCTTACCCCGGACTCTCGCAAAGCCTTAATCATCGCGCTGTGTCGCTCACGATCGAGAATGGATACCGTCATCTCCGACAGCGGCTTTGATAAGATCTCCGATGCTTTTCGAAGGGTTACCTCAATTGGATCATTCAAACTCAGCTTGCCCGCAAGCTCGGGTCCAACCGCGAGCTTATGCATGTAAATATCGGGTGCATGCAGAAGGGTTCCGCGGGGAGCTGCCGCAATCACGGACAACGCGTTGTTCAGCCCGCTGGCCACCGTTTCCGTTCCTTCGAGCGGATCCACCGCTACGTCCATCTTCGGACCTTTGCGGTTCCCTACGCGCTCTCCAATATACAGCATGGGCGCTTCATCCATCTCACCTTCTCCTATGACAACGACCCCATCCATCGCTGCGGAATCAAAATGCTTGCGCATGGCAACCGTCGCGGCTTCATCAGCACTGTTCTTGTCACCTCTTCCTGTCCACCGGGCGGATTGCAGCGCCGCTTCCTCCGTCACTCTTACAAGCTCCAATGCTAATGAACTCTCCATGAATGAATCCCTCCTTTTAGCTTTTTTCATTACCGATGCAGCTTATTTCAAATAATTCGTAATCAGTCCTGCGGTTTCCTCAATCGCCTTGTCAGTAACATCGATGACGGGACATCCGAGCTCCGCATACAGCGACAACGCATAATCCAGTTCTTCTTGTATCCGCTCAAGGGATGCATATTGCACCTGATGCGGCAATCCCATGACCTTTAAGCGCTCGCTGCGGATTTTAAGCAGATGCTTCGGTTCGATCGTAAGTCCGATAATCGTGCCGTCCGTTACTTCTCTAAGCTGTGAAGGGGGCGACATCTCCGGTACGATCGGGAAATTGACCGTTTTGTAGCCTTTATGAGCGAGAAACATCGATAGCGGCGTCTTGGATATTCGGGATACGCCCAGCAATATGATGTCCGCCTTCAAAATGGCGCTAACGTCCTTGCCATCGTCATATTGGACAGCGAATTCCATCGCGTCGACCCTCCGGAAATAGCTGTCGTCCAAGCGATGCAGCAGCCCCGGCAGCCGTTTGGGATAGTCGTTGAACGTATCGGCAAATGCCTGCATCATCGGCCCCATAATATCCACCGTACGAATGTTGAGTCGCACGGCTTCCTCCCGCATTACCTCGCGAAGCTCCGGCTGCACGAGCGTGTAAGCCACAAAGCCTCCGCGCCGCGCCACCTCCTCCATCAATTCGGTCAATTCATCCTCGTCGCGAACGTTCATATAACGTTTAATCTCTGTATTCGGAAGCTCGAACTGGCGTAACGTAGCTTGCACAACCGCTTCAGCCGTCTCCCCAATGGAGTCCGAACAGATTGCTATGAAATGTGTTAATGCCTGATTCATCCGATTCCTCCCATTATTCCTCGGCTACCATGTCGAGCAGCATTTTGATAATATTCGTTTTTGTAATCCGACCCACAACCTTCCAGTGTTCCCCCGGATTCCCCGTGGTGGATGGTACAACAACTGGCAGGCTATCGATTTGATGATTAATGATTTTTCGCGCGGCATCCAGCACCGTATCTTCCGGCTGCACAGTTGTCACGTTAGCCCGGCGGGTCATAATCAGGCTTACCGGCATGGAGGATGCCGTTGGGTTGCCAAGCGTTACCTTAAGCAAATCCTTGCGGGACACAATCCCGGCCAGATGGCCGTCGGCATCGGTAACGATCAGATTCCCCACGTTCTCCAGAAACAAGGATACAACGGCTTCATGAATCGTCGTGGTCTCACGCACAATAACCGGAACACCGTGCAGATCGCCAACCTTCATTTTTAGCAGGCGAAACTTCTCCTCCCGGTCGCGCGTACCCCGCTTTCCCAGGAAGTACCCTACCTTTGGCTTGGCATCAATATAATCCAGAACAACCAGTTTGGATAAATCGGTACGAAGGGTGGCTCGGCTGACATTCAGCATCTCCGCAATCTGATCTCCTGTAATCGGTGCATGTTTTTTTACGATATCGACGATATCCTGCTGCCTTGTCGTCAGTTCGATAGTGATCCCTCCTGCGTGCATTTCCTCTACTTGCCGATATAATACGTCATATATAATATATATGCAACATATTTTCGTCCAAAAATACGTAATTAGGTATTAATCATTTTTTTGATGCCCATCAAAAAAAGTTATAAATCCACTAAAAAAGCATGCTTCAGGAAAGTTTCCTCCCCCATAAGCATGCTTTGTGTTTGTATTTACTTTTCATCTAACCATTATCAATTGTTTAATCTTGAGGGTCTGTACCTTTGCATTCTCCTTTACCGCAAAATCCATAAATGATCTTCACTCCGTCGGTTGGAATCGTGTCCACCATTTCATCACATCTGGAGCATATAATCAGGCCCCATTCCTCGTTTGCCTTGCCTTTCGCTGCCTCCGGACTTGTTAACGCTTTCATAACATTTCCTCCTTATGTTTTTTCACTTTGCTGCAAGGCTGTTTACGCTTTGTTATCAAGGGGTAACTCGATTCGCCACATCTTACTGAAGACCATACCAACCGTTTCGCTAACATACATCCCTTTATTTTCCACTATATTCTTAATGTATTGGGTAAGAAATGAAGATATGAGTAAATTATGATAATGAAACCAAAAACACGTTAAGCAATATTTATGTCATCATGATTCATGTGTGGAGGATAGGGGATACCCTTAATTTGGCATGATATGATAATATATACTTCAGATTTAATGGAAATTGACATTATAGACGGAGGGTTTGGATTGAAGAACACATGGCAGCTCATTAAGAAAGGAAACACCTCATCCGCGATAGCGGCACTGGGCAACACGGGACTGGCCATAATCAAGGGGATTGCGGCGTCTGTTAGCGGCAGCGGCACGATGTTTGCCTCCGCCATGCATTCCGTGGCCGATGCCGTAAACCAGGGGTTTGTATTCGTAGGCAGCGTGCTCGCCGAGCGGAAGCCGACCAAGAAGTTCCCCACCGGATTCGGCAGGGTCATAAATCTGGTTTGCATGGTCGCGGTGATCGTGGTTACCATCATGGCCTACGAAACGATACTGAAAGGTTTCAAGCTGTTAAACCATCCGGAAGAAGCCACGAATTTCTGGCTTAATTTTATTGTGCTGGCCATTGCCGTTATCATTGACGGTTCCATACTGGTTAAAGCCATGAAAGAAATTATGAAGGAAACCCGTGTTCAAGCATCCGGCCTTACCCTGCTGCCCGCCGCTTTCAAAAATGCCGGCCGTGCTGCCCCGCCTACACGGCTTGTGTTCTATGAAGACATCGTGGCTACACTCGGCGCCCTCTTTGCTCTGGTTGCCATTATATTCGCATATTTCTTTAACTTCCTCATCCTGGATGGAATCGCCACAATCCTGATCGGCTGTCTGATGGTAGGCGTTGCCTTTAAGGTCGGATATGACAATATGGTCGGCTTAATCGGGGTCGCCGCTCCGAATGAAGTGGAAGAGAAGATCTCCCAGATCATTCTCGGCGATCCGGATGTCCGCGACATCAATCGTCTTCGCATCCTGCAGGAAGGGCGCAACTATCATGTGGAGGCCTACATTGAACTGAAAAAAGGGATGACCCTGGCCGAAGCAGGCCATTCCAAAATGAGAATCAACGCCCTGCTGACCCAGGATCCGAACATCTCGGATGTGACCTTGGGCATCCTGGAGGACGATGGAATCAAGCTCTGGAATCCGAGCGATCCTATAGATAACTAAAAGAGAAAGAGGCGTACCTCAGAGTCCGAATGGACCTTGGGTACGCCTCTTTTTTCATACGACTCTTACTGATTGCGCTTCAGGAATTCGACCATCCGGGCATAAGCGATTTTTTCGTTGGCCTTCTTCGTAATGCCATGCCCCTCGTCTTCGAAAACAAGATATTCCACGTCACGGCCCTTCGCTCTCAAGGCTTCGACGATTTGGTCAGATTCCTCTTTGACGACACGCGGATCGTTAGCCCCTTGGATGATCAGCATCGGGTTCACCATATCATCCAGGTACGTAATCGGCGAATCCTTGATAAAGCGTTCTTTATCCCGTTCCGGATCGCCTATCCAGCGCTCCATAATCGGCTTCCAGTGCTCAGGTACCGAGTTGTAGAAAGTAAACAGGTTGCTGACCCCGACAATATCAATGGCCGCTTTGAAATACTCCGGATTACGCCCTGCCAGCAGCAGAGTCATATAACCGCCGTAGCTTCCGCCCATCACGAAGAGTTTCTCACGGCTCGATATGCCTTGCTCGAACAGCCAATCCATGCCTGCCAAGCAGTCCTTACGCGGTCCCTCGCCCCAATCCTGCTCCACCAATTTCACGAAGGAGCTGCCGTAACCCGTGCTTCCCCGGAAGTTCGGGCAGAAGATGTGATACCCTTTGGCCAGGATATACTGGAACATCGAACGGAACTGCTTGCGTTCCGAGGCTTGCGGGCCGCCATGCGGCCAAAATACCGTATAACCGTTCGCCACGTGGTCTTTGGCACGGAACAGGAGGGCTTCGATCTCCATGCCGTCAAAAGAGGGATACGTTACGACCTCAGGCGTCACCATGTCCTCGTCGGTTAATCCGGTCAGGACATTCTTCGTGATCATGCTCCATGCGCCATTCGCATACCGGTAAATGTTAAGCGGCTTCACGGCTCCGCGGGCCAGCAGGTACAGATTGCCGGATTTCGTCACGTTCAGCTGCTCCACGATGTCCGATGGAAGAGGAATGGCGGTTAGCTCACCACTGTCTAGCGAATAGGCATACAGTCGATCCTCCACCCCTTTTTCCGTGACGATGTAAAGCGTCCGTGAATCCTTATGATAGCGCAAGAGCTGGATGCTCTCCCGGTCAATGCGGCACAGCGGTTCAAACTTCTGCTGAGCAATGTCGTAAGTGGCTACATATGAAAATTCCGATTCGTAATCCGTTGCAAATATGACCTGGTCATTGCTGGCGAACAGCACATCGCCTGAAATATGCACCTGTTCAGGGGAAGGCGTCAAGCACAACGGCTCTTCGCCTTCACGCTTCACGTAACTGACATAGTAGGTGTTGGCATACATTTGGGTATACGCGATGGTTTTCTCGTCGGGACTGACGGCACATATATTCGTTGATGTATCCCGGCCCTCAAGCAGCAGTTGATCCGCTTTGGTATCCAGATGGTATACGCGCGAGTTCAGGAAGGATGGATTGTCTTTCGACGTGGCGTAATATAAGCGCTTGCCGTCCTCTGACAGATGAACGAAATAATGTTTGTCATCCGCATCAGCACCTTCGAACAGAGGCATTGGTTCGCCACCATTCCAGGGCAGCGCATGAAACTGATAGTTTTCATTCCCGTCACGGTCAAACGCCGTTAAGATATGTCGCCCTTCCGGGTCCAGCTTGATAAAGCTTGCGATCTGATCATTGTATGTAAGCGGATAAGGGTAGGACGTCTCTCCTTCTAACTCCATGGCCCATAAATTAAACTTTCCGTTCAGGCTGCTGCTGAACACGAGCCGTGACTCGTCTGCGCTGATTCCGAAGGTACGAATGCCATACGTTTGAAAAAATTGCTCCACATCGGGTTTAGGAAATTCGATCATTCATTTGCCTCCCTGACCTCATTTTATTATCCATCGGTTAATAAATGGAGAAGTTTGCCAACCACTGGATTAATCCCATTATAACGCAAAGCTTTCTAAGGGGCATCATTACATAGCCTGGCAGATTGCTACGACTGTGGATCGAGATGAGGCACTTTTTGACCTAAGGCTAGCCTGTGCGTTTGCCATCATCCGTTCACGGATTCCCTCTTCAGCCCGCATATCTGCACCAAGATTCCATATAAATGATAAGAACCATGTTTTTAATAACGAAGGGGGGATTCTCGTGCACCAAGACGAGATCGCGGAACTGGAACGTTCCATTGCGGAGATTACCGAGATCGCTACAGGCTTTGGCCTTGATTTTTACCCTATGCGATATGAGATCTGCCCGGCAGACATCATATACACCTTCGGTGCCTACGGCATGCCAACCCGGTTCAGCCACTGGAGCTTCGGAAAAACCTTTAATAAAATGAAGATGCAGTACGACTTCGGCCTTAGCAAAATCTACGAGCTCGTGATCAACTCCAATCCGTGTTATGCGTTTCTCCTGGACGGCAACTCCCTGATTCAGAATAAACTCATAGTCGCCCATGTCCTTGCACACTGCGATTTCTTTAAAAACAACGCCCGCTTCTCCGTCTCCAACCGTAATATGGTCGAGAGCATGTCGGCTACAGCCGAGCGCATCTCCCGTTATGAGATCGAACATGGCACGGAGGCGGTTGAGCAGTTTATTGACGCCGTGCTAGCGATTCAAGAGCATGTGGATCCCCATATCATAAGACCGGATAAACTTGATAAGCAGCGGTACACCGCACGGCGGATGCAGGCGCAGAAGGAGGAAGCCAAGCGGCAGAAGCCTCCCGGCCGGTACGACGATTTATGGGATATGGACGAAGACGGTGAAGACAAAGCCGACAAATTGCCGGCGTCACCCAAACGCTTCCCGCCCGAGCCGGAGAAAGACATCATGTGGTTCATTCAGGAGCACTCCGACATTCTGGAGGATTGGCAGCGAGACATTATGAGCATGCTGCGGGAGGAGATGCTGTACTTCTGGCCGCAGATGGAAACCAAAATCATGAACGAGGGCTGGGCTTCGTACTGGCACCAGCGCATTCTGCGGGAGATGGACCTAACCAGCGAGGAAACGGTGGAATTCGCCAAGCTTAATGCCTCGGTCGTGCAGCCGTCGCGCCACAGCCTGAACCCCTACTACCTTGGACTGAAGATCTTCGAGGATATCGAACGCCGCTGGGATCGGGAGAAGATGTTTGATGTCCGCGAATACGACTCCGATATCTCTTTCCTGCGCAATTATTTGACAAAGGAATTGGTGGAGGATCTGGACCTGTATGTCTTTGAGAAAAAAGGTCCAGAGTGGAAAATCACCGACAAGGCGTGGGAACATATCCGCGACCAACTGGTCGTCTCCCGCGTAAACGGCGGCTCCCCGTTTCTCGTGGTGACCGATGGCGATCATCTCCGCTCCGGCGAGCTGATGATCAAGCATCTGTACGAAGGTATTGAGCTTGACCTGAAGTATATGGAACGCACCATCCCCTATGTTTACCGGCTCTGGGGCAAACCCGTGCATCTGCACAGCATGATCGAGGGCAAACCGATCCTGTTCTCCTACGACGGCAAGAAGCTCCATCGGCGATTTATTTAACAACGCAATGCTTGAAGGACAATATGGCGCCATATAACAAACAGCACCCGCACATGAGGGAATTCTCCTCAACGCGGGTGCTGCTGTTGTTTACAGATATCCTTAATCTATTCGCTTCTTAGGTCCCTGTTATACGCTTACCTTCTCGGATTCGGTTCCCTCTTGGACATCGTGCTTCTGAACATCATATTCATGTTGAAGCGATTCCAAATCATCGGCCAGCTTTTCCATCATTTTCACAAAAGCAGCCAATTCCTGCGAGCTTGCCGCCTGATTACGTGCGTTCATGGACGTTTTTTCCGATTCCTGCTCCACAAGGCCCAGCTTGCGAATAATGCCGCTAACCTTGTCCTGAATCTCATCCATCGCCTTCTTGGAGTTGGTGGCCAGCTTTCGGACTTCCCCGGCAACCACCTCGAAACCTCTGCCTAATTCCCCGGCATGAGCAGCCTCAATTGCCGCATTCAGACCGAGCAAGTGGCTCTGATCCGAGATTTCCCTGATCAAGCTGCCCATCTGCTCAATATGCAGAATTTCCTCGCCCAGCTCGGAAGTCAGAGTATGCGCTTTATCCTGTGCCTCTGCCGTTTTGATTGCATTGTCAGCCATTAACGCCGCGCTTTGATCCAGCTCCACGATCATGGCAGTCAATTCTTGAACTGCATTTGTAATCGCTTCCAACATTCTTTGTTGATCCGATACCAAATTGCTGATCTTCTCTTTCTCTTTCATTTCGTAAGCTTCCAGGACGAGCTGGGAGTCTAAATTAAACATCTTGCTCAGCGCATGCACCACTTGGATCCACTGATCCGGTACGATTTGCTTCAGTAAATCGGTGGCGATGTCCAGATAAACCATGTAACTTCCAAGGTAATAGTCTGTTTTCAGGCCGATTCTGGAGTGAACTTGTCCGATCTTAATCCGTTCGGCAATATAAGCATCATCCACTCTCCCTGCCGCAAGTGACATCCAATATACCCGCTGAGTCTCCTTAAGCCGTTCCACAGTCGAGGTACGCTCGATAATCTGCATCAGCTGCGGCTGCGTCCCGATCTGCGCGTAAAACCGGTTAACGACCTCTTCAACCACCTTCGCAAACACATCACGATGTTTAGCCAGCAGTTCCAACCCTTGTTCATCCAATCCGATATACTCCAACTGTTGGCGTCTTTTCGGGGAAACATCAATCATTTCGAAAAATCCACTCCTAAATAACGTGATCCATCTCACAGGTTCAAGTACTTAGGGTCCATTATAGACTATATTTACCACCTAAACATAATGCTAAAGTCCTAATTATGTGTATATTTGCACCTCCTAACCGGGCTATTTCATCCCGAAGCATGAGAAACCACCCTAACTTCTTGGGTGGCTTCTCATAGCATTCCATTATTCTATCCGGTATTACCGATTCAATAGACTGCCCACATAACGCAGCAGCTCGTTCGCACATACCGGGCAATATCCATGCTCCTCGATCAGTCTGGAGCTAACCTCGTTGATCCGTTTCAACTGCACGGCATCCGGCGTTTTGGTCGAGGTTGTAATCTTGACGATATCCTTCAGGTCAGTGAACAGCTTTTTCTCAATCGCCTCGCGCAGGCGTTCATGATTGTGATACTCGAACTTTTTGCCCTTCCGGGAATAAGCCGAGATGCGAATCATGATCTCTTCCCGAAAAGCCTTCTTCGCGTTTTCCGAGACGCCGATCTGCTCCTCGATCGAACGCATCAATCTTTCGTCCGGATCCATCTCTTCATCCGTTAACGGATCGCGAATTTTCGTCCAGTTGCAGAATGCTTCGATGTTATCCAAATAATTCTCGAACAGCGTCTTGGCAGACTCCTCGAAGGAATACACAAAGGCCTTCTGGACTTCCTTCTTCGCCAGATCATCATACTCCTTGCGTGCGGCGGCAATAAAATTCAGATAGCGCTCCCGCTCCTCCTTGGCAATCGAAGCATGCTGATCCAGCCCATCCTTGATCGCCCGCAGCATATCCAGCGCGTTAATGCACTGAAGATCCTGCTTAATCAAAGCACTGGATATCCGGTTAATGACATATCGCGGATCAATCCCGGACATGCCTTCTTCCAAATATTCATTCTGCATCTCTTTCAGGTCCGCTTCTTTATACCCTTCGACTTCCACCCCATCGTACATCCGCATCTTCTTGATCAGATCCATCCCTTGCTTCTTCGTTTCCTTCAGACGCGTCAAAACGGAGAATATCGCGGCAGAACGAAGCGCGTGCGGCGCGATGTGAATATGCTTCATATCGCTTTGGCCGATCAGCTTCGAGTAGATCTTCTCCTCGTCGCTAACTCTCAGGTTATACGGAATCGGCATGACAATCATCCGCGATTGCAGCGCCTCATTTTTCTTATTCGCGATAAATGCTTTATACTCGGATTCGTTGGTGTGGGCCACAATCAGCTCATCGGCGCTAATTAGCGCAAACCGGCCCGCTTTAAAGTTCCCTTCCTGGGTCAGGGAGAGCAAATTCCACAGAAATTTCTCGTCGCATTTCAGCATCTCCTGGAATTCCATCAAACCGCGGTTCGCTTTGTTTAACTCGCCGTCAAAGCGATAGGCCCGCGGATCCGATTCCGAGCCGTATTCCGTGATGGTGGAGAAATCGATGCTGCCGGTTAAATCGGCAATATCCTGCGACTTGGGATCGGACGGGCTGAATGTGCCGATGCCGACGCGGTTCTCCTCGGAGATTAACACCCGCTCGACTTCAACCTGTTCGATATCTCCGCCGTATTCGGTCTTGAGGCGAAGTTGGCAGGCCGGGCACAAATTGCCCTCGATCCGGACGCCAAGCTCCTTCTCGATTTCGGGTCTTAGCTCCAGTGGAATCAGATGCAGCGGCTCCTCCTGCATCGGGCAGCCGGATATCGCATATATAGCCCCCCGATCGGTACGGGAATGCTTCTCCAGGCCGCGCTTCAGCAGCGTGACCAGCGTGGATTTCCCGCCGCTGACGGGCCCCATAAGCAGCAGTATGCGTTTGCGTACATCCAGTCTGCGGGCCGCGGAATGGAAATATTCCTCAACGAGTTTCTCAACAGCTCGGTCGAGACCGAAGATTTCCTGTTCAAAAAACTTATATTTTTTCTGACCCCCGCTCTCTTCGAAACCGTAGGATTCGATCATGTCATATACACGGGCATGTGCCGTCATGGCTGGAGAGGGATCCTTCTTAAGTATTTCAATGTATTCCCTGAATGTGCCGCTCCACGCCAAACGGTCGCCTTCTGCCCGATATGATGCTATGCGTTCGAAAATATCCATTTCGCTACCTCCTATGAGTCTGTTTATGGGGATTGGCTTCCATTCCACAGCGTCATTAGAAAACATTCCATTTTCGAAAAAGTGTATTACATACCTATGCGACTTGCTTGGAATAGTTGACCTTATTTTCGAAGTCATGCGCATGCAATTTATCTAACCACCGGTCCATTCTACACTCAGGTACGCCACGCGAGCCGTCCCCATGCTATACTGAAATTACATTAACTTGACATTAAAGCATCTTTCGAATAAAAGGAGAGTCATCATGGCGATAAAGCATGAAGCCGAGCTGTACGCTCCCCTGAAGGCCTTTTTTGAATTGAACGGATATGAAGTGAAAGGCGAGGTACGCAATTGCGATCTGGTCGGTATGAAAGAGGGCGCCGATGAACCGCTGATCGTGGAGCTGAAAAAAACATTCAATCTGGCCCTTCTGCTCCAAGGCATCGAGCGGTTGAAGCTGACACCTTACGTTTACCTGGCCGTCGAGAAGAGCCGGGCGAAGAAAGGAGCGGTCAATCAGCGCTGGGCGGATCTGACGGGGCTTTGCGGACGATTGGGATTGGGACTCATTACGGTCACCTTCTACAAAACCAAAGCGCCCTTCATCGAGGTGCTCTGTGAGCCGGAAATGGCGGTACAGAAGGGAAGGACAGCCATCAGGCGCAAGGAACGCCTGTTGTATGAATTCCGTGAGCGCAGCGGCGATTACAATACAGGTGGGGTAACGAGAGCCAAGCTGGTTACCGCTTATCGCGAGAAGACGCTGCGCGTGGCTGCTGCCATGAATGCGGCGGAAGTGGAGCAGCGGAGCTCGCGTGAATCTCAGGAGGGGCATGAGCTTCAAGAAGGAACTGCCCCTGCGATACTGCCTGGTATTTCTCCCGCAGCTGTGCGGGATCGAAGCGGCGTTGGATCAGCGGCTGACATTCTGCAGCGCAATTACTACGGCTGGTTCCGTCGGGTGAGCCGCGGACGCTACGTGCTCACACCAGCAGGCGTACAGGCCCTGGCAGACTATGCTACCGTATTGAAATCATAAATTCTGGATGCAGACCTTCGAACAAGTAAATATTCGCCCATGAAAAAAAGCTGCTGATTCTCTTCCGAACCTGAAATCAGGCTCCATCAGCAGCTTTGTTATGTTATACACGATTCGTAAAAAGAAACCTTCCATGTCTAATTCCGGGCTGTAAATTCCATTACGGCCTCGCTGATGAGATTCATACCGAGCAGCAGCTCATCCCGCCCCGGATGCGTAAAATTCAGCCGGATACACTCACGGGTATGATCAGCTGCCGAGCACATCGAGCCTGGCAGGAAAGCGGCTCCTTTTAATAGAGTAGCTCTTAGGAGTGCATCCCCATTCAATCCCGGAGGTAACCGTACCCAGAGAAACATCCCCCCGGGAGGCACTGCATACTTCGACTCCTTCCACGCGCTGCGTTTCAGCAGTTCCACCATCAGCTTGAGCCTCGTTGCGTATTCCCGATTAAGCATGCCGATATGATCTTCCAGCTTAAAATGCTTCGATTCCAGCAGATGGTGCAGCATCCGCTGGTTCAGCATGCTGGATTGCCAGTCGGCCATCTGCTTCACGGCCGTCATCATCTCAATCAAGCGCCGGTTCCCGGCAGCCCATCCCGTACGCAGCGCTGGCGCAACGGTTTTACTGAACGAGCCCACATACAGAACATGTCCTCCCTGCGGCTCCTCAAGTGAGAAGATGGAAGGAATTCGGGGCTTCGGATTCTTGGGATCCGCAAAATAAAGATCACCGTAAGAATCATCCTCCACAATAAGAAGTTCGTGTGAGATACACAGCTCCAGCACCTGCTTACGCCGTTCCAAACTCCACATCACGCCTGTCGGATTGGTAAAATTGGGCGCAGCCATAAGCAGCTTCGGCTTGTGCTGCCGAATCATGGTCTCCAGGTGCTCCGGCAGCATCCCGTCTTGATCTCCCTCCACAGGCACGATGACGGCACCTTGGAGGCGCAGCACCTGGAGCAGTCCTGGTGAAGTTGGATTCTCCACCAGTACCGGGTCGCCCGGGTCCACATACACCCTGACCAGCAAATCGATGGCCTGCTGGGTGCCCGTTGTCAGCAAAATATGCTGAGGCAGGACACTCAGCCCTTTACGGCGGGAAAAGTCCTCGCTCAGCCACTCGCGCAGCGGCCCATACCCTTCTGCCTCACCGTACTGCAAGGCGAGCGGGTCCTCGGAGAGCACCGATGTCGCCGCTTCTGCCAGTGAATGCAAAGGAAATAATTCTTCAGCCGGCAGCTCTTCTGCCAAGGAAATAAAAGAATCCCGCTTCGCAAGTTCCCTGATATCGCGCAGCGGGGATGACAAAAGGGTCTGTGCACGGGAAGCAAAGGAAAACTGCATGGAAGTCCCTCCTCTAACCGTTATCAAAACCTCGGTTTTGTATTCAGGAGCCTCTTAACAACCTCTAAAAGGTATTCCTGATATTTATATATTATAACCTTAATCCTGCATTAGGCATAAATTTGCCGGCCTTGGCGGGTGTAGAGAGCATATTTCTCGATCGCCTGCGCACGAGTGGATACCCCCAGCTTCACATAGATTTTGCGGAGGTAATTGTCAATTGAGCGGCGGCTTACCTGAATTTCCATGGCGATTTTATCGTATGTAATGCCCTGGACGATCCGTTCCATTATAAAAGCCTCCGTCTCGGAGAGCTGGAGTCCACCTTCATTCATTGCAGAGGCCGTTAACGGCCAGATGCCTTGCCTTACCCAGTCGAGCGGCAGCGAGGCAACGCCTTCCCGGAGTCCTGTAATCATATGTATGAGCTGAAAGGTGGATGCCTGTTTGGACAATAGGCCGCTTGCACCGCGGCTGATCAAGGATTGCAGCAACGGAAGGCCATCATTGTCGGTCATAATGACGACATGGGTCTTAGGGGACAGCTGCTTTATCTGCTCCAATACGGCTTCCGAGGTATGTTCCGACAAATGATAATCCAATAGTACCAAGTCAGGAAGCAAATCCCCGACCATTCGAAGCCCTTCTGAATCCAAGGATGTCATTCCCTCAACGAGCAGATCCTGCTGCTCTTCCAAAATCAATTTTGTTCCCAGCATGCTTGTAGGTTGACTGCCGACGATAACTACCCGCCAAACCTGATTCATTTTCTAATAGACCTCCTGTATCAGCAAACTTGAATCTCTAGTATCTCTATTAAGTAAGCGCCGTCAATTTCTTACATATCCGGTATTGCGAATCTCCGTTGTTTGCAGATATGGATAGACGCAATTCGGAGCTGTCATTCATGTAGAAATAAGGTTAATTAATCCTATAGGCGCAGGGCCTTTGACGGTATGCATGGCGAATGTCTTATATGTATCCTGTTTGATAATCAAATCTATACAAATTGTATCCCACTCTATCTTTCTAGGCAATCTATTTTTCATAAAAACAAGTGCTATTAGTTCGTCTTTGCGAAAGTAATCCTGACATGTTAGAATGAAATTTGGAAAAAATGATAGTTTTTGAGGGGTGATGAAATGCCATTGTTGGAGCAGGAACACAATACCCCCTATAAATCCCGTGAGGAAACGCAGCAAAAGGGGCCATCCACCAAATGGTTCTGGGTATTTTGGATTGTTCTCATCGGGCTGGGTACCACCGCAGCCTACCTATATAGTAATCACTTGAAAGAGCAAGTCGTGGTGCAGCTGCAGCAGGATACGCGCCAGGAGATGGCGGCATTCAAAGCGGAGTACGACCAAAGGTTTAACGAGCTGGTTCAGGAAATGGACGAGATGCAGAGCAAGGTTCAGTCGTTTAATGAGCTGCTGACCTTTACCAAGGATCAGGCTAGCGGCAAAACGGACAACAGCAACAAGCTGTACAGTCAACTAAGCCAAGTTGAGAAACAGCTGAAAGAGCTGGAACGCAAGATGGAGCTGCTGAAGTGAGAACACTGAAGTATATCCGTCCCAAGCAGTTAAACCGTACATTTATGCTGGCCATTGCACCTTTTATCGGAATGCTGCTATGTATGTGGTTAATTACGGAACCGCCGCACCTGTCGCACGAAACCGCGGAGTACATACCATCCGGCAGCATATCGGAACAGTCTGCCGTGATCAAACAGGATTTGGATCAAGCCGCTGTCTATGCGGAACAGACGATATCCTCCATTGAAAAAACGGCCAAGCTCTATCGGCAAACGACCGCCACGGTAGGAACCATTCTGCAATCAGCGGAAGCACAAGCTTCACGCCCGGAGCAAATCTATAATCGCCGGATCACAACCAAACTGGGTGTCCCTATTGAAACGGTCAACAGTGACCGGATTCGAATTGAGTTATACAAGATCAACCCGGGTACTTATCACGGATATGCGATGAAGGTCAAATTGAAGGATCCTTCCGCGATGAAGATGTCGCTAGGCAGCGAAAGCGGCAGGCCCGGGTCCGTAGAAACCACCATGCGTGCCGTAAGCCGGCATGGTGCGGTTGCAGGGATTAATGCCGGTGGATACGCTGACGGGAACGGGGGCAGACATCCACTGAGCACAACCTATTATGATGGCAAATACGTCTCAGGGTTTCAACCGAGCTTTAAGGATCTTGCCTTTGTCGGCATGAGCAAATCCGGCAAGCTGATCGGTGGCAAGTTCTACAGCCAGAGCGAGCTTGACCGGCTCGATCCCATGTTCGGTGCTACCTTTGTACCCGTGCTGCTCCAAAACGGCAGTAAAACAACAATTCCCGAGAAATGGAGAACGACCCCTGGCCGGGCACCGCGTACCGTCATCGGCAATTACAAGGACGATCAGTTGCTCATCCTGGTTACCGAAGGATATGACGAGAAGGGCAAATCGGGAGCCACGCTGCAAGAGCTGCAGAACAAGCTTAAAAATTTGGGCGTGATTGACGCTTATAATCTCGATGGCGGCGGGTCCGCATCCCTAATCCTAAACGGCCGGGTCGTGAACAAACCGTCGGACGGAAATCTGCGCCCGGTACCCACGCACTTCTTATTTTTCAAATGATAGAATCGGCACTCATATTCTCGTTTATTTTTTGGCTCAAGGTGGTTATAATAAGGTTAGCTTAGCAGGAGGTGGCAAGAATGTCGTTCTCATTAACATTTTGGATCGTCATGCTCGTATTCGCCCTTTACATGGTTGGCATTTGGACCGCGGCATACAATGATGATAAAACCAAAGGCCTGTAAGGCGTCTCCCTCGTATATCGGGGGAGTTTTATTTTTTTGAGGAACAAAAAAGGCACCGCTCATTAGCGATGCACAAAAGGTAATTCATTTGAGGTACTAGGCATGTTTCGGAAGCTGCTGCATTTCGGACATGCATTGTGAACAGATATAGCGCTCTTTAAACTCGCTAACTCCGTCCATAGAACCACAGAAGACGCATTTCGGACGATAGCGCTCCAATATAATATGGTCCCCCTGTACAAGAATTTCTACGGGATCCCCCTCGTTCATTTGATATCTCTTGCGTAGAGACTTAGGCAGAACGATTCTTCCCAGCTGATCAACTTTACGAACAACACCAGCAGGTTTCATAACGATTGTACACCTCTTTCATTTTCAACAAGTGATTTCTGACACCACAGTTCAGAACTGATAACAAGGGCCTAGTATAATAGTTCGATAAAAAGTTGTCGAATCCTGCTGGAAATTAAGAATTTCTTAGTTTTTTTCAATATCAACTAGGTATACTGGATGATATTCCCCAAAAAACTCAAAGTTTTGCAAAAACTTATTCCATACCCGGGAAATCCAATTGACGCAGTGCTTCATATACCATAATCGCTGCAGAGTTGGATAAATTCAAAGAACGAACCTTATCGGTCATCGGCATGCGGATGCAATGCTCGCTATTCGCGGCTAGCAGCTCCGGCGGCAATCCCTTGGTTTCTTTGCCAAACACCAAAAAATCCCCGTCTTGATATTCAATGTCCATGTAACGCTTGGTAGCCTTCGTCGTGGCGTAGTAATAACGTCCTTCCGGATAGAGCGCCTGCAACTCCTCAAAGGAATCGTGATATTCAATATGTACGGCATACCAGTAATCCAGCCCGGCCCGCTTTAATGTCTTGTCGTCTGTATTAAAACCGAGCGGACGGACCAGGTGCAGATGTGTGCCCGTTGCGGCGCAAGTTCTGGCGATATTGCCCGTATTGGCTGGAATTTCCGGTTCGACTAGTACGATGTGTAATGCCATGTTGATAAGTCCACCTTTTCTTCTGTTTTATTTTTATTATAACCGATTCCTTCCCGATTTCCCGGGATATCCAGAAATAACCTTCCGCCGAACCGGCGGAAGGTTATCATTGTGTAATCTTGTATGATTTTAGCTGTGGCTCTTCTTAAACTGCTGCATAAATTCTACCAGCGCCTGAGCGCTCTCATACGGAACGGCGTTATATACCGAAGCCCGCAAACCGCCGACGCTGCGATGACCCTTCAGGCCGACAAAGCCTGCTTGCTCCGAAGCCTTCACGAATTCCTTCTCCAGCTCCTCAGAGGCAAGACGGAACGTAATGTTCATATCGGAACGTACCTCTGCATTCACGCAGCCGCGGTAGAAGCCTTCGCTGTGATCAATGGCATCATAGATGAGTGCGGCTTTCTTGCGGTTCATCTCTTGAACGCCTTGCAGGCCGCCCTTCTCTTCAATCCACTTCAACACTTCGTTGATCATATAGATGCCGAAAGACGGCGGCGTGTTGTACAGCGAGTTATTTTTCAAATACGTATTGTAACGGAGCATAGTCGGCAGATGTTTAGGAGAATCTGTAATCATATCCTCTCTGACGATCACAACCGCAACGCCGGACGGCCCCAAGTTCTTCTGAGCGCCCGCATAAACCATCGCGAATTGGTTCAAATCGAACGGACGGCTGAGGATATCGCTCGACATATCACAGATAAGCGGCACCGAACCGGTATCCGGGAATTCCTTAAACTGTGTGCCTTCAATCGTTTCATTGGAAGTCAGATGGAGATAAGCTGCATGATCCGACAGCTTGATGTCCCTAAGGCTAGGCAGAGCCATGTACTTGCTCCCCTCAGAGGAGGCTGCCACATGAGTTTCGCCGATCAGCTTGGCTTCTTTAATCGCCTTGTCAGACCAGCTTCCCGTCATTACATAGTTCGCAACCTGGCCTTGTCCCAAGAAGTTCATCGGAATCATGGCAAATTGCGTGCTTGCACCGCCTTGGATGAACAACACCTTGTAGCCGGATGGATTCCCCAGCAGGGACAGCAAGCGCTCCTGCGCTTCGTTATGAACGGCTTCATATACAGCACCGCGATGAGACATTTCCATAATCGACATGCCGGTATCCCCGTAATTGACGAATTCGGCCTGGGCGCGCTCCAACACTTCAAGCGGCAATGCAGCAGGTCCTGCGTTAAAATTGTATGCTCTCTTGCTCAAAAGACTCTCCACCCTTTCTCTACTATGAATGCTAATTAACGCTAATCATAGCAACAATCCCATAGACCTTCAAGTGTAATTATTCACATTGAATTCTCGCTACCAACAGAAGAATTGGTACTTTCTGATCCAGGATCTCTTTTCTCCGGGTGCCAGGCTTAATCGAATAAACACTTCTGGCGATATAACGTGGCCAGTCCCCCACAGAGCCATATGCGCAACCGGAAAATCACTAATCTCCCTGACTCCCGCCCTGCTGGCGCTGTGCGTTAGCTCCCAGGAATAAGGATAATCGCTGCCGTTAAAGCCTTGCATTCTCCCATAAAAGGGTTTGTCCGGTCTGGCATTCCAGCCTACCTCGTTATCCTGAACAGATAGCAGACCCGAGGTATAATCCGATTCGACCTCCGTAAAGCGGACAGGGACCGGTAACTTCAGTTTATACTCTGGTCCTACCAGCTCTTCGTTAATCCCTATGAAATTATGAATGTACTCCTCCGTATCCATCCTCTGGCTTCCTTCGTTGCAGAGCTCATAATCTATCGTCAACGCCGTGTTCTGAATCGAGATTTTCTTAACGAGTTTTGCCGCATACCCTTTGACGTTCCTAGGATGCATCGTATATGAAATGCTAACGTCATCCGAAGTGATATCCACATTGAAAGGTTCCACCGGATACGAATACTGAAAGTGATACGGGTCCTCGCTGACCCGTTTGAGAAGGCCCACTCCTAATTTGGGAAACCACCCACCTACTTCCGCCTTTGCATAACCCATCCCCTCATGCAGTCCAAACTCGTTGCACAATCCGGACCCGGCCTGAGGGTTAAACCCATCCGCAAACTCATGAACACAGAATGTGTGACCACTTTCGGTCAATTTGACCTGGGTAATGAAACCGGTCCGATCAAAACGCGTGCCTTGATAACGACCGACTTCCGCTATATCGACTTCCAATTGTCCGTTTGCTAATTGATGTCCCATAACAATCGCTCCATTCATGATGAAGAAACCCCGGCCAACTTGCCTGCCGGGGCTTCTGAAATGTTGTATGCTCGTGTGTCAGGCAAGCTCGACACGAATTAGTTGACACTCATCTTCGGATAACGCGTACAGCAAGCTGCGATCCAATTCGGCAGCCCCCGGTTTCTCACTGCGGAGCCGAATCTTCTCGCCGTTCAGCGTTACCGATTGAATCGTATAACTTCCGTAATCCAATCGCTTCGGATTGCTGTATACAATCTGAAGCGGTTTACCCGCAAACCGTGTATGCACAGCAGCAGTACCATCGGCTCCAAATTGCGAAGGACTGAGCTTCGGCTCCAAGAGCAGATGTCCCAGATTTCCTTTCACTCCAAAAACCTCGGTCAGCATGGTAAGCAAAAGCCAGCTTGCCGACCCGGTAAGATAGGGATACATCCCTCTTCCCTTCTCGTTGATGTACTCGGGAATACCCGGATACATGCGGCTCCGTTCAAAGTCATTGCTTAAATCGTAAATCGATTGTAATACCTCGTATCCCTCTTGGACAAAACCTCTCTTATAGAGAGCGTTAGCGTACATGACGCTCATATGGCTGAACATGGCTCCATTCTCTTTATGTCCGAACGCGAAACCGAATGCCCGCCCGAGATTTTGCTGAATCTCGCCAAAGTTCGAATTCAGACGATAGCCAATGCTCGGATCTTTTAAATACCGATCAACCGATTTCGTAATTTGTCCTACCTGTTCATCGTCCGCAATCCCGCCCATAACGGCAAATACCTGACCTGTGAGCGTCATGCGCACGCCAAAGGGATGATCGCCTTCCACGCGCGCTCCGTCATTATTGTAATAACCGTTAAACCACGAGTATCCTTCTTGGCTTGTAATCCATTCTTTGCTGTGCAAATGCCGGATGATCCAGTCCGCTTTCAGTTTCAAATCCTTCACAACTTCCGCAACGCTAAACTTTCGTTTGTTTCCGGTCACGGAGACTTTAACAGCCTCATAATACTGATCAAGCAGCTCCAGCTTCCCCTGCACATCTTCATATGAGACGGGAGCCGTTACCGAATCGAGCAGCACAGCCATTTCCTCCGCGATTTCAAGAAACGCAACGCCTTCTCTGTCCTGCCATGCCAGCAGCAGATCGCCAAGCTGCATCAAATTGCTTGCATAGAACGCAGTAAAGGCCACGCTCTCGCCTCTGTCCGGAGCAAGATCGAGACCATCATTCCAGTCCGCTCCCTCAAGCTTGATGTTATTGTGCTCACCTACATTAAAGAACGGAACCAGATTCTGCAGCAGCATGTGCTCCAGTATCGTACCTTCGTATACCTCACCGTTCACGGTTAAGAGTAGATTCCCATGCTCAGGCAGCCATCCGCTGTCCTTCTCCTTGCACCGACTTACAAATACGTCGCGGAAATAGGTCTGCGGCTGCTTCAGGAAATCCAAATCCCCGCTCTGATCCAAATAAAGCAGCGTCGTCATGAATGGCCATGCACCGTGATCCATCCATACACGCGGTATGTTGTTCCGGTCAGCGATAAACTCACCGGGCTTCGTTCCAATAATTGTAGCATTGCTTCCATCAATCCGTACACCTGCATAATTATTAAGCAGCAGATACCGGACCTCGGATGGTTCCATGATCATCAATGCCAGACAGTCCTGCCAGAGGTCACGCCATCCACGTCCTCCACGGCCATAGTCATGATAAGGAAGAAATGAGTTGCCATAGAGACGCCTCAATATCGGCTGCAAGGTTACCCATTTCATCCACAAGTCCTGCTGCTGATCGCCGGTATGGAAGGATACGGTATTCAGCTTGTCATTCCAATAGGCTTCATTCTGATCAAGCAGCTCATCAAAGCGCTTCTCCGATAAATACGTTTCGGCAAGTCTTCCGGTCTCGGCGCGATCTTCCGAAATGACCATCGCCATAACATAAGCCCTGGATTCGCCAGGCTGCAGTTGAACCCCCGCAAACCGTAGACCTCCAATGGCCTCATATCCCTCCAAGGAGTCACCTGCCTGCGCGCCCGCTTGCTTATTGGCAATGATAGCCTCAGGCCAATCGAGCGCGCCGCCTTCCCCAATATACTCTTCAAGCACCGGAAAATAACCGATCGGTTCCGCACCGTCCGCTTCCGCGCCTAGGACGCTGTAGGATACGTGATTAATACGGTGACCCCGCTCGTCAAATGAGAGAGCAGGCTGGACTTCGATTCCTTTGCGATGGACAAAGATCCGGTGAAGCAGGGATGTCACGTGACGGTGGTCCCGCAGGTCGTCTGCCGAACGGCCATACAGCGGGATCGCCGCGGTAGGGGTCAGTTTTATCGTCTGCTCGCCTACGTTGGTCAGTGTTACTTTCATTAACTCGATTTTATCATCCGTTACCGGAACGAAGCTGGTTACTTCCGCTTGCAGTCCGGCTTCCCCGTTCATCCGTGTCAGCTTATGCCATAAAAACCCGGCTGCCAATCGGCTTTCTTCTTCCTCGTTCATGAACCGGTTTGCATTCTGCTTGGCTGAATTGCCGGTTACGGACCATGCACCATGCCCGTCAATATGCACCCAAAAGTTACGTGCGGACTTGGAATTATGTAGATCCTCCACCGATACGGGCGACATGAAAAACGTATTATGACTGCTTGTCATTTCACCGTGAAGATTCGGCGTGACGGCCGACATCATGCCGGCCTCATTCACTAAAGGGAAATATAAATAGTTATGATGTTCGGGATTACGCAACGTAAAGACCCCATGGTTTCCCTCAAACTTCCATCCTGTTGATTTCATATCGCGATCTCTTCCCTTCTATGCCTTAGGATTTGACGGCTCCGGCCAGCGCCCCGTCCACCAGATATTTCTGTATGAACGTGTACAGAATGATCAATGGCGCCGCTACGATCGTAATTCCGCATGCAAGCAGCGGCCAGTTATTCCCGTATTGCCCCCTGAATTCCTTTAGGCCAAACGTAATAGGATAGTTGGACGGACTCGGGAGATACATGATCGGACCAACAAAATCATTCCAGATTCCAATCGCAGTCAGAATGACGCCGGTTGCGATAACCGGCTTCATCAGTGGCAGAATGATCTGGAACAGGTAACGGATATAACCGGAACCATCCATCCCCGCGGCCTCATCCAGATCGCGGCTAATCGACTTGATGTAGCCGACAAACATCATGAACACAACGCCCGTTCCCGTCGTTTTCAGCAAGATATAGCCAAGCTTGGTATCATACCCGAAGAACGAAACACTCTCCTTGAAGGACAGCATGAGTTTATACTGGGCAACCATCGGATTCGGAAGAAACTGGGACAACAAAAAGAACATATAAATGAAGCCGCTCCACATCACATATCCGCGCGCGACCGGGAAGGCCGCAAACAACGACACGATGATGGTCAGTACCGTCGCAGATACCGTATAAATTAAGCTGTTCGCGAAATAACCGGCGAAATTACCCTCAGACCATGCCTGCGTATAATTGCCCCATTCCATGTTCTGGACGATCCCGATCGGATTGAGCAGATACTCATTGAAGGATTTGAGTGATACGTTGAATACGAGCAGAAGCGGGACGACATACAGAATCAGCAGCATACCTATGACGGCGTAAGAAAGAATTTGCGTGGTTTTGGAATTTCGCATCAATACTCCACCTCTCTCTTACGCGTCTGTCTGACAGCCACCACAACAAAGAGGAGAATAATCAGGAACTGCACAACAGACAGCGCCGAAGGAAGGCCCATTTCCAAACTTCCCCGGAACGTCTCTTTGTACACGTCGTAAGCCATCGTCCTTGTATTGAAGCGACCGTCTGTTGTCGCCAAAATGATATCAAAGGTAGACATTGCGCCAATGATGGATAACAGCATATTCACCGTGAAGGATGGTGCGATCAGGGGGAAGGTAATATGACGGAAAGATTGCCACTTGCTGGTGCCGTCAATATGACCCGCTTCGTATAAATCTTTAGGGACCGATTGGAGTCCAGCCAGAAAGATCAGCATGGAATAGCCCATGTACATCCAAATCTGGACGAAAATAATATAGCCGAAGAGAGCGTCGTAAAGGCGGTTGACCGGTCCGTTTAACGGATCGAACATCATCCCCCAGATCAGAGCAACGACAGCTACGCCCAGTACAACCGGCAAGAAGAATACCGCGCGATAGAAATAATCGCCTTTTAGGCGCTGGTTAATGATGACGGCGATAAACAGAGCGACCCCGTTCTGCACGATCGTAACAACGAACATAAAGATCAGGGTGTTTATGATGGAACGCCACCGCTCCCCTGAGTTCCCCGAGAAGAATAATTCCTTATAATTATCAAGCCCGACAAATTGGTACGTGCTGCCCGGGAGGTTCTTGACATCGGTAAAGGAATAGATGACTGTCAGGATCGATGGTCCAAAATAAAACACGATGTAAAGCGCCATCGGTATCAGCAGCAGCAATAAGGGTATGAATCGGTTAAATCCTTTTCCAAATGGATACATCTCTCTCACCTCGCAAAATCCCATTTCAATAAATGTCGGGGCCTGCTGCACAGACCCCGACTACAGTATGGTTCATTCTATATAGGTCTCTTTATAATAGAAGAATCTTATTTCGGAGCAGCAGCTTCCCATTCTTTTTGTTGAATATCAGCCAGCTCTTTTGCTGTTTTGTATGGACCGCCCGGTGCCAGGAATTCCGTATGAACGCCTTCTGCAGCCAGATGCTCGCCAATATTTTGACGGTTAATCATCATGATTTCGTACGCCAATTCGAACTCTCCGAGATATGGGGTCACTTCATTGTCAATAAAGTTGCTTTCCGTCTGAATGTTATCCTGTGTCGGAATGAAACCGGCAGCTTTCACGAATGTCGTGTAATTTTCCGGCTCGGAGAAGAATTCAAGCCATTTCAGGGCTCCTTCTTTGTTCGGTCCCTTCTCGGTTGCATACCAGGTTACGTCATACTTGCCGACAAAAGAGGCATTCTTGGCTGCATCTTCCGTAGCCGGAAGCGGGAAGTAACCGAATTTCAGCTCCGGATTTGCTGCTGCGACGGTTGGAGCATCCCAAGAGCCATCAGCCAGCATGGCTGCTTTTCCTGTTGCAAAATAGGAAGGCGCTGTTGCATAATCGATCCCCATGAATCCGTCAATCATGTAATTGTCTTGAAGCGTCTTCATTTTTTCCAATACTTCGATTGCTTCTTCATCGTTATAAGCCGTTTCGCCTTTCCAAACGCCTTCAATCCATTTCTGCTGGTCTCCGCCGCCAAGAATTTTGGCTTGCAGGGCGAATACAGGGAGTTTCAAAGGCCATACGTCTTTACCTGCAACAACAATCGGGGTAATAGCCTTGGCTTTCAGATCATCATTCAGCTTGATGAACTCCGACCACGTTTTCGGAACACTCAATCCATTCTGTTCAAAGATTTCCTTATTGTAGAACAGACCGGACATCGCAACCTTGCCCGTTGGAATCGCATACACTTTATCGTTATAAGTTCCGGCTTTTTCAATATCGTTAGCATTATAATTCTTAATGAAGGCTTGGTCGGATAAATCCGCGATCAATCCCGTATCAATCCACTGCTGCCAATCAGGTACTTTCGCACCCGGTGTCCATTCCTGCGGGGAAAGTCTCATTCCCGATAAATCAGCCAAAACGTCGACGTCATTAGCGGTGATTCTTGCTCTCTGCGCCTGCTTGTATTCGTCATCCGGTCCCGTAGTGGTATACTCTATCGTATACTCAGGATACTTCTCTTCAAATTTCTTGTTGATCTCTTCAACCGCTTTATTGATGTTATCTTGTTTCCAGTGTAAAATTTTGATGACCTTTTTATCACCTTTCGAAGGTGTACCTTTATCGGCTGAATCACTGCTTCCGCAAGCCGCTAGCGAGAAAGTCAGAGCACCCGCCAAAAGTATTGCTGATAATTTCTTAATCATTTCCTTACCCCCTGAAATTAAAGTGCAATTCATTATGAAACCGGATTCATCATTCCGCTTTTTCTCGCCCAGTACAATCTTGATGTTACGAAACAATAATTATTAATTTTCGCAATTCAGCGAAATATACCGAAAGCGGTTTCGCAAGGCCTATTATTACTCATAATATTTTGTTTGTCAAAGCTTTTTTTCTCTTTCCCAAAATATTATGTTATCAAACGCGATACAGCTTTATTCCTTTCTATTACAAGCATCATGACTACTCTCTTCATTGACTTACCTAGTTAAAGCAGATACACTAATTTACGAAACAGTTTCGATTATGTACTGAATAACGACAAGTAGCAGTCATCTTAACGAAAACTCACGAAAATTATGAAATGATAATATAAACAGAATAAGGGGCGTTTCGCATGGCGTTAAACATCAAAACAATCGCTAAAATGGCCGGGGTATCCGTATCCACCGTCTCCAAGATTATCAACAACTACAGTGATGTATCCGAAGAGACCAAAGCACGCGTGTTGGAAATTATGAAAGAGACGGGATACACCCCTTCCAATTCTGCGAAAACATTAGCAACCAAGAAATCAAATTTGATCGGCATCATATTTGCGGGAAAGCTGAATGTCGATTTTACTCATCCTTTTTTTGTTGAAGTTCTCAATTCCTTTAAGAAGCAAATGGGGGTTCTCGGTTACGATCTACTGTTTTTTTCGAATGAGAAATTCCAAGGGGATGACGCCGACTACCTCGGCCGATGTCGTCATTATCAGGTGGATGGCTGTGTCATTATATCCGGCGAGGAAATCGAGCCCTCGATTAAAGAGCTGGATGAGAGCGATATTCCGTGTATCGGGGTCGATATTGAACTATTCGGCGAAATGTCGGGGCATATCATGTCCGATAATTATAAAATGTCCTCGAAGGTCGTGGAGCATTTCTATCTTCAAGGTTTCAGAGACTTGGGGTTCATCGGAGGCAGCAAGGAGTCTGAAATCTCCAACAAGCGTGAGGCCGGTTATCGTAACGCCATGGATAGCTTCGGACTTCCGGCCCGGGCGGAATGGTTCCAAAGCGGTGAAGATTTTCATGAGGCAAGCGGATACAAAGCCATGACACGGCTGATCCAAGCAGGTTCCCTTCCTCGCGCGATCTTTGCGGCCTCCGATCAGATTGCGATTGGAGCCATCCAAGCGCTTCAGGAACATAGCCTGAAGGTCCCTAACGATGTATCGATCATCGGTTGTGACGATATTGAGGCGTGCAAATATACAACTCCCAAACTAACGACGATTCGGCAAAATAAAGAGAAAATCGGTCGCCTGGCAGCGCTCATGCTCTATGACCTTATCCATAAACAATCACCCATCAGCTCCTTTGTCGTAGAGCCTGAACTCATCGTTCGGGAATCTTGTGGAAGCAACACGCATCACTACGGATACTTTAAAGAGTAAAGCTGGGTAAGGGAGTGAGGGGCTGCTTCAGCCAAGAGCAAGGTTATTCATGCCTGCCTTTGAAAATAGCTCTTATTTTCCTAGGTATGATAATCCTCGCCTAAACCTAGCTAGGCTTTATATGTGTGCAAAAAAAGCCCAGGGCATGATGCCCTAGGCTTTTTGACGTTATTTATTATAGGTCGTAGTACAGGGAGTACTCGTGCGGATGAACGCGGATGTTAACCGCTTTGGCTTCGGCACGCTTGAACTCGATGAAGTTCTCGAGGAATTCTTGCGTAAATACGCCGCCTTCTGTCAAGAACTCATAGTCTGCTTGAAGTGCATCCAAAGCTTCATCCAGGGAACCCGGTACGCTGCGAATTTCTTTCTTCTCGGCATCAGACAATTCATAGATGTTTTTATCGAATGGTCCATAACCGAGTGCGGTAGGATCGATTTTACGCTTGATACCGTCCAAGCCAGCCATCAGCATGGCGGAGAATGCAAGGTAAGGGTTCGCCGTGGAATCCGGTGTACGGAACTCGATGCGGCAGCCCTTCGGCGTTACGGCTGCAACCGGAATCCGCACTGCAGCAGAACGATTGCCCTTGGAGAATACGAGGTTAACCGGTGCTTCATAGCCTGGTACCAGACGTTTGAAGGAGTTGGTGCTCGGATTCGTCAAAGCGATCAATGCAGGCGCATGGTACAGAATACCGCCGATGTAGTGGATCGCTGTTTGGCTCAGGTTAGCATAAGCGCCTTTTTCATAGAACAATGGGGTGTCACCATCGAAAATGGACTGGTGAACGTGCATGCCGCTTCCGTTATCCCCGAATAATGGCTTCGGCATGAACGTAGCCGTTTTGCCATATTGGCGCGCTGTGTTATGCACGATATATTTATAGATCAACAAATTGTCAGCTGTTTTCTTCAATGTATCGAAACGGAAGTTGATTTCCGCTTGGCCGGCAGTTGCTACTTCATGGTGGTGACGCTCAACGCGAAGTCCTGCTTCATCAAGCAATCGGCACATTTCGCTACGGATATCCTGCTGAGTATCCACAGGTGCTACTGGAACATATCCGCCCTTAACGCCAACTTTGAAACCAAGGTTGCCGCCTTCTTCCTTGCGGTTCGTATTCCAATGCGCTTCCTCGGAGTCTACGAAATAGCTGGAGCTGTTCATGGAGCTTTCATAGCGAACTTCATCAAACAGGAAGAACTCGGATTCCGGTGCAAAGAATGCTGCTGTTCCGATACCGGCCTCTTGAAGGTATTGCTCGGCACGAGCTGCGATACCGCGCGGGTCACGCTCATATGAATCACCTTCCGGTGTATAGATGTTGCTCATAATGTTAAGCGTAGAATGTGCTGTAAACGGATCGATATAGCAAGAATCCGGATCAGGCATCATAACCATATCCGATTCTTCAATGCCGCGGAATCCTGGAATAGAAGATCCATCGAACGCTACCCCGTTCACGAATGTTTCTTCATCTACTTCTGAAGCCGGCAAGCTAATATGATGAACCCGTCCCGACAAGTCTACAAAACGAAAATCGACCCACTCAATATTGTTCTCTTTAATGGTTTGCAATACTTTCTCTACCGACATGTCTCTTCCTCCCAATTTCCGAACATTAAGACTTAAACAGCTTAACAATGTTCATAATCTTTCGATTTCTTTTCGTCATTATATGCCGGGAGATAACCTGACGTCAATACCTATGTAAGGTATTTTTGAAAACAATGTTAGGTTATATAACACAGGAAACCAATTAATGTAAACTCAGAAAAAAGACACCTGCAAGCTTTTTGCAGATGTCTTTTATATTAGATTTAAGGAACTGGCGTACCTTAACTATGTTCTTAACGCTATCCCCGAATGTACAATGTCGCTTATCAATTACTATACGCGCGCAAATTCAGAAGCAGGTGCTTTGGAAGTCGCAAAGCTTTTGCCTACTAGTGGGGCCAGCTGCTCCAAGTCTTTAAGCAATGCGGCAAATTGATCCGGGAACAGGGATTGAACCCCGTCGCCTGTCATGGAATTATCTGGATCTGTGTGCATCTCAATAATAAGGCCGTCTGCCCCGGCCGCCACAGATGCCTTGGACATCGGTTCAACAAGCTCGCGTCGTCCTGTTCCATGGCTCGGATCAGAAATGACCGGAAGGTGGCTCAACCCTTGTAAAACAGGGATGGCAGATAAATCCAGCGTATTCCGGGTGTACGTTTCGAATGTTCGGATTCCACGTTCACAGAGCATGACATTCGGATTGCCGCCGGCAAGAATGTACTCCGCTGCATTCAGGAATTCATCATAGGTTGAACTGAAACCTCTTTTCAACAAAACCGGCTTACCGCAGGTACCCAGTTTCCGAAGCAAATCGAAATTTTGCATATTACGGGTTCCCACTTGCAGAATATCGGCGTATTCCGCGCAAATATCCACGTATTCGGGCGTCATAACCTCCGTAATCGTCAACAGGCCATGTTTTTGCCCTGCTTCCGCCATCATAATCAAACCTTCAACGCCAACGCCCTGGAAGCTGTATGGGCCCGTACGTGGCTTAAAAGCGCCACCTCTAAGCACCTGTCCGCCTGCTGCCTTAACCAGCTGCGCGATCTCGTCAATCTGCTGTGCGGATTCCACGGCGCATGGACCACCCATGACGACCAGATTGCCACCGCCAATCTTGGTGCCTTTAATATCAATAACGGTATCATCCGGATGAAAATCACGACTAGCAAGCTTGTAGGACTTGGAGATTTTAACCACATTCTCTACGCCCTTCATTTGGCGAAGGTGCTCCGCAAGCTTCGGGTTCACGCTGCCGATCAGCCCGATTACGGTACGGTCCGCCCCTTTCGATACGTGAGCCTGCAGTCCTTCCTTCTCAATCTCGCTTACGATATGCTGAACTTGTTCCTCTGATATTTGATTGGATGTAATAACGATCATAATAAAACCTTCTTTCTGAATTTATTCCATTTTCAATTTCAATCGATGGATAATCACTTTCGCGCTTGTTCGCTTTTAAGCTTTTATGCTTTTATCCGATAAAGTAAATATACAGAAAAAATCTCCCCTCGTCAAGCCCATTCTTCAAGCCTGCACGATCGGGAGATGTCGATTACCTGTTACATCAATGTTTTGCTGCGTCCTTCCGCTACGGTTCGCTTCACGAGTGGTATCGCAATTCTTGCCGTTGTCCCAATTCCGGCTCGGCTGAATAACGTGACCCCATATTCGCTGCCATAGTGAAGTTTGATTCGTTGATCCACATTCCGAATACCGTATCCGGCATTGGTTAGATCCTGTCCGCCTGTATTGTCCAAAACTCTGCCGGGCGGGAACCCGACTCCATTATCGATAATTTTAAATTCCAGGACATCTTCCAGCACTCTGGCGGTAATTCGAACATGAATATAATCCCCGGTCCAGGCATGCTCCAGCACATTCTCGATAAACGGCTGCAAAATCAATTTCACGGTTTCATACCGGACCACTTCCGGCTCGAAATCATAAGTAACCTGCATCCGTTCGTCGTATTTAATCTTTTGAATATCTACATACGCCTGAGCCTGTTCCAGTTCATTCTTCACGGAGATGATATTCCGGCCATCGTTAAGCGACAGGCGATAAAACTTCGCTAGGTCCATCACCATACGCTGCAGTTTATCCAGCATCCCAAACCGCGCCAAGCGGCTGATGGAGGATAGGGTGTTGTATAGAAAATGCGGATTGATCTGCGCATGCAGCGATTCCAGTTCCGCTTCTTTTTTCTGAAGGTCGGCCAGATACACCTCATTGATCAGCTTGCCGATATTGCTGCCCATATCATTCAGAGCAGAGGAAATATGCGTAAATTCATCATTGCCCTTAAAGGATACCCGCTTGTGGAATTCCCCTTCCTGGAACGAGTCCAGCACCGATACGATTTTGGAAACCCGGCGGCTGAAGTATCTGGAGACCAAAATGCTGACCACAAAAAAGATAGCGATACAAATCAGACAGATCAGATAAGTTAAATTACGAATCTTGACCGTATCTTTCTCCACGATTTGCGCAGGGACAACGGCAATCAAATCCCATCCGAGCTGGGGAATGGGCTTCCGAATGAGGAGGTCACCGTTCTTGCGAAGTTCTTTTTCCTTGAAGACGGTTGTCTGTATGCCACCCGATGATAGAACCACCCGCCCTTGGGAATCCGATAAATATAAAGCCGTTCCGTCACCGATCTTGTTGTAATCCATGCTTTCGAACAGGTCGGTCATACTGACGTTGATCCGCATGAATCCGATCTCCTGCGGTTTAATGGTCGAGCTGATATCCACCAACCGCCGCAGCAAGGAAATGCGTCCGTTCCTCACATCGTCTTCAATCTGTTTCCATTGCAAGGTTACACCATAATTCTCATCCTTGGGATACAGCTTATACCATGATCGGTCCTCTAGTCTGTCATATTGATAAATATCAAACAGACGTTTGTTGGAATCCAGTGGATCTGAATTCGAATAATTGTCATAGATCTCCCTAAGGTCGTCGTTACGCAGGTAGATCGATAACCAGATCCTTCGGTTAGCCGTACTCACCGCGGTCTCCAACTTGGGAATCAGCACATTAATCGTTGTGTCGTAGCTAATCCAAGCGCTTTCAGTAAACCGCAGGCGGCTGTTAAAGGTCGTATCAAAATAAAGCATGTCCGAGATCCGAATCATGTCCTCCATCTTATACGATATATTCTCGCTCATCTGATGCAGCGTACCCTGAATATTGTTATACGTCTGCTCGCGAGTGGACTTTACGAAGACCTGATTCGCAATCTGACCGACAAGCAGCACCGGTATAATGATGAACACGCAGTACGAAATCATTAACTTGTACCCGAAAGGTATCTTGACCCGTATTCGTTCGAATTTCCCTGCCATCACCTGTTTGACCCCATATCTAATCTGAATTTTACAAGTTAAGAGTGTTTGCGCCGATATTCCAGAGGTGTCATTCCATACATTTCCTTAAACTGTCTACTGAAATAAGGCAGATACTGATACCCTGTTTGCGATGCAATTTCGTATATTTTGAGCTTGGTCGTCTTGAGCAGATCTCTAGCGCGCTCCATGCGGAGCTTGATTACATAATCGCTGAAGTTATGTCCGGTTTCTTCCTTGAAGAGCACCCCAAGATAATTCGGTGAAAAAGAAAACCGGTTTGCCATATCTCGCAGCGTGATATTCTCATGCATACGCGCTTGGATATTTTCTATGATCTCTTCGACCAGCCTGCCATTCTTTGTTGATTTTCGGTTCTTGAGCATTTCCGAAATTTCCATTGCCTTCATGCGAAGCCATGAGAAGATATCATCCATCGTTTCAAAATGAAGTAGTATATCAAGATTTTTGAGATCCAATCCTGCCATACGGTATAACTCTTCATTAATCGTCTGCAGATGACCTTCGAGCTTCACCATAATATACACGGCTAAATTACGTATGGTGAACTTGGATCTGATATTAGAGGCAAGCAATTGAATCGCTTCCAGTTCATCATAAATACGAACAATATCATACTCTGTCATGGCTGTAAATAAGGCATCCAGACGGATATCGAGACTTTTTACATCCTCACGGTCCTCGGTAGGCACCTCGCTGTACAGAATCCATTTACCTTTGCCCCGGAACATTTTGTAGTCCAGCGCGGCCAATGCCTCCTGATACGACGTGTGAAGCTGCTCCAGTTGGTAGGCAGCTCTTCCTTCTCCTACCGTCATCGTATAGTTATATTCCTGCTTCAATTCCTCAAGCAGGGATTGAATCTCTTCCTTGCCCCTGCCCCCGTTAAGCAATACGGCCGTCCGCTGATCTGTTACCTTGCATATGTATTCGAAGCCGTTCTGTTCGAGCAGTTTATGCAGTCTCGAGAAATACTCCTCTATGACACTAAGCTTTTCCTCGGAATCGAGCAAGCTGCTTCGCCAGGTGCTCACATTATCAAGCTCTAGCAAAATGACACAAACCGGCCAGTGAAGCTCCGTCAATCGGTACTCCCGCTTGATAATATCCAGTATGGCTCCATCGTAGGGCCTCTGGAGAATTTGCAGGAGGTACTGATTTTTGAGGATGGGGATCATCTGCTGGTAAGCTTCTTCCGTCTCTTTGCGTTCATGGAGACGATCCAACTCCAGCCTCACCTTCGTTAACGCATCAATCAGCTCTTGGTCCTCCATCGGCTTTAGCACATAACTGCATGCATTCAAGGCAATCGCCTGCTTGACATAACCAAAGTCCTGGTAACCGCTTACGAAGATAATCCGGAGTTCCTCCTGCAATTTCAGTGCCCGCTGAGCAAGCTCAAGCCCGGTCATATTCGGCATGCGTACATCGGTAACAAGGATGTCGATCTTCTCCTTTTCGAGAACCTCACAGGCAGCGAAGCCATTATTGACCGAGTCTATCACTTTCATTCCGAGATTTTCCCATGGAATAAAGCTCTTCATGCCCTCTAGATCCAGTATTTCATCGTCTGCCAGCAGCACTTTATACACGGGTATCATCTCCCCCATAAATTCCGATAAGGGTATACTGCATAAGCAGCATACCCTTCTTGGTTTTAAGTAAAGAATATTATTGGCCTTTCATTTTTGCAACGTTTTCTTGCCATTTCGTTGTTTTGAATGCAAGAAGTTTATCATATCCGGCAGATTGCGCATCGGCTTCCGCCTTGTCGAGGATTGCCAATACTTCGGCATCATCCTTCGCATACAGGGCTTTCGCTCTGGATTCTGTAAAGATATCCTCTACACGCTGACGGATAATTCCTTCCTCGCTGTCCGGGGCCGGATCGAGGTTGATGTATTCCGTAGCATTTGCTTGAGTCTTCCAAGTGACTTCATACTGCCAACGAGTGGACCAGTTACGCTGCTCCTCTGGCAATGTGCTTTCATATTTTGCTTTTGCTGTATCAATAAATACCGTGTTACCGTTCCAATGCAAGTTCGTTGTTATCGCTTGCAGCTTGTTAAGACCGGCTGCATCAGATACATACTTCTCAGTAAATTTAGGTGTCACACCGTCGTCTTCAAATCCATCCCAATATCCTCCTGGAGGACCCCACATCAGAACACTTTGTCCTTCAGGACCTGTGTACCAATCCAAGAATGCGAAGATCGCTTCTGGATTTTTAGCAGACTTCGTAATTACACTTACGTTCCAACCCAATTGCGTGTAAGTACCAGGGAAGATTTTGTTCTTGTCCAGGCCTTCTTTGTGAATCGGCCAGATCATGAAATATCCTCCGTTTGGATCTTTTGCTGCCAAATCGGCATGTGCGTTCATTGCATTTTCAGTCGGGCTTGAAGCAGCATATACTGCAACTCGTCCCGTGTTCACTTTCTCTTTAACCTGATCTACAGTTTGAGTCATAGCATCCTGAGAAATCAACTTCTCACGGAACAGCTTCGCGGAATACTGCATCGACTCACGGAAGATAGGATCAGTAAAGATGGAAGACAACTTGTCACCGTTAGGCACGCCGCGGATGCTGATCCAGCGCGTTAGAGCATTTTCAGCAAATGCGGAATACAGTACTTCAATGCCTTGACCTTGAACGTGTGGTTCAAATGGAACAACTTTATCGCCATATTTGGCTTTAACTGCTTTCAGATATTCATACAAATCATCTGTTGTTTCCAGTTTAGGTGAACCTAACTCATGGTAGATTTGTTTATTAACAACATACCCTGCGTTACCGTTCGGTTGGTTCGTATACCAGTTCGGGAACTGATACAGTTTACCGTCAGGGGAGCGAAGCATGTTCAGGCCTTCCTCACCCATCCATTCCTTCAAGTTAGGGTATTTATCGAGATATTCGTCATAAGGCACAAGCATGTCTGCTTGACGCAATTTCTCTACATCCGGTCCGCGATCCATCCACATAACATCTGGAAGCTCCGTGGAAGCAATCATGGTATTGAATTTTTGTTGTGCGTTACCTTGCGAATGAATGGCATTTACGGTTACTTTCTTATTCTCTTTAATCCATTTCGAGGATTCGTCTTGCCCCCATGGAGGCATGGTGTACTCGTTATAATGACCATAGAAGCTGAACTCAAGCGGAGTTTCGCCAAGCACAAACTTGTCAGATGCCTCCGTTGGAGGCGTGCTAGTTCCGCTTTCGCCTGCTGGCTCAGGGTTAGCAGTCTTGGTTCCACCGCCGCCGCCGCATGCAGAAAGCATTAGCGCTGCCGCAAGCAAAGCCGTCATCGATGTGGTCAGCGATTTCTTTCTCAACCTCATTCTCTAATTTCCCCTTTCGTCTTTACACTTGATATTTATGTCTAAAGCATAATGCTTCAAACAACACATATTGTTGCCCTTACTCTTTCAGGGAGCCTACCAGAACACCTTTAACGAAGTGCTTCTGTACGAACGGATACACCATAATAATCGGAAGTGTTGCCACCATCATAGTTGCCATGGACAGCGACTTGGAGGTCACACTCTGCATCCGGGAGAGAACGGCCTGAGAAGCCGAATCTAGATTGCTCATCTGTTCAGACATAATATTAGAGTTCAATATCTGGCGAAGCATGGTCTGAATTGGCAGCAAGTTCTCGTTATTGATATAGATACTCGGCAAGAACCATTCATTCCAATGGGAAACCGCGGTGAACAATGACAATGTTGCGATTACCGGACCGGACAGTGGGAGAATGATCTTAAAGAAAATACCCCAGTTGCCACAGCCGTCAATTTTGGCGGACTCTTCAAGACCATTCGGGAGGCCGTTAAAGAACGTCCGGAAGATGATCATGTTCCACACACTTACCAAGCCCGGAATAATGAACACCCAGAAAGAATCCATCAGACCCAAACCGCGAACGAGCATAAAGGATGGGATCAAGCCACCGCCAAAATACATCGTAATAATACACATAACCATGTAGTACTTACGGCCGATCAGTTCGCTCTTCGTCATCCCATAAGCGAAGATAGAGGTTACAAGTATGGAGGAGATGGTTCCGATCACGGTACGAAGCACCGAAATCTTGAAACCATTCAGCAGCCTGTTATCCTGAAAGACGATCCCATAATTCTCTAATGTAAAGTCCCGGGGCCAAAAGGTAACGCCCCCCATTGCTGTATCTGAACCTGAGTTAAATGAAATGACAAGTCCGTTCCAAAACGGATAAAAAGTTACAAAGGCCAGTAATGCCAAGAAGATATAAATGATGACCATCATCACTTTGTCACCAAATGCTAGACGTACCACAATTACCCGCTCCCTTCATCATAGTGGTCTTTTACCATAAGCTGTTCCCTGATTTACGTGCAATCAAGTTGGCAATCGTCAGAAGCATGACGCTGATTACCGCTTTAAACAAGCCTACAGCCGTTGCATATGAGAATCGGGAATTTTCAATACCTATTCGATAGACATACGTGTCGATAACGTCGGATACCTCTCGCAATACCGGGTTCTTAGCCAAGAGCAAGATGTCTTCGAAGCCCGCAGTTAGCAAGTTACCAATGGCAAGAATCATAAAGATAACAACGACCGGCATAATCGATGGAAGCGTAATCGTAAAGATCTGCCTGAATTTGCTTGCACCATCCATGTCAGCTGCTTCGTACATGTGCGGGTCAACCCCGGCAACAGCTGCCAAGTAAACAATCGAGGAGAACCCGATCTCTTTCCAAACCCCTGTCGTTACGAGTATCGTCCAGAAATACTTAGGAATGGACAGGAAGTTGATCGGCTCTTCAATCAAATTCAGCTTTTGTAGCAGAATGTTCACACTGCCGTTATCCGTTGACAAGAGAGAAATCGCAAATCCTGAAACGATAACCCAAGACAGGAAGTGCGGTAGATAACTGACGGTTTGCACCAATCTCTTAAAGAACATATGCCGAACCTCGTTCAGCATCAGCGCCAGCATAATCGGTGCAGGGAAACCAATGATAAATTTAAGTAAACTGATGACGATCGTGTTTCGCATAACCGTCATAAATTCAGGTGATTCAAAAAACATTTCGAAATGCTTGAATCCAGCCCATGGGCTCTCGCCCATCCCTTTGAAAATGTTAAAGTCCTGGAAAGCCATTAGAATACCGTACATCGGTATATAGCTAAACACAAAAATGAGTGCGAGTGCAGGAAGCACCATTAACTGAATATCCCATTGTTTAGCAAAGCGAATCAATAAGCTGTCCTTTTTCCGTTTTGGAACAGGTTCCTGTTCTACGGATATTTGCGCCATGTCCAACCCCCCGTGTGTTATATGCCATGAAGTTTACCTGATGTCTAACATTGTAGAATAAACTATCCAATATAAACATTTGCCTATTCAACGAAAAATGATATTATTCAATCGAGAATTGAAACGCTTACACGGCATGGGATATTTACGGGGTTACTGCTAGTCCAAAAAAATGATCCTGTATCCGGCTAGGTTGTCCAATATTCATCCTTCCGTTCTTAGTGCGGAACATAGAAAATCCCCTTAGGTCTATAGTGTTCAGTTCATTTCACATGAACTGTTGTTCCACCATTCACCACAAGGGGAGAGTTTATGAATTAGCACAATTTGGCTAAACCATTCATAGTTTTTATAAACTAAGCTACAATGGATCTCTTGTTATGTTTAGGCAATGATTCATGAACTGATATAATTTCCGGTAACACCATCAATGTTTAGCTGAACGCTGTCCTCTGCTGGTATGCTATAAACCATTTTCTGTAATGTCAATGGACTCGAACTCCTAATATATCATAGGTGATCATGAAAATAAACGCTTATCCCCCTGTTCGAGAAAAGGAGCCAAATAGGACGATGACAAGATAATATTAAGGACGTACCGATATCAGCAAAAAAATACAACCGTCACGATAAAATCGCGACGATTGCATTAAGAAAATTAGTATTCCATTCTTATGACTTACTCTTCACCCGAACCGGCGGAAGCAGTTTATTCATATTCACCGTACGTTTGATCTCCCAAGTTTCCGGCTGATCATGTTCATATTGTTCCAAATAGGCGATGACTTCCTTGGTAATTGGAGTCGGTGTTGATGCCCCTGATGTAACAGCCACTTTGCCTACGCCTTCAAGCCATTCGCGTTTAAGCTCCGTCACATCGCCAATGCGGTGAGCCGGAACTCCAGCTATCTCTTCGGATACCTGTGCAAGACGGTTCGAGTTATTACTGCGCGGGTCCCCAACCACGATGACCAAATCAGCCTGGCCCGCTTGCTCGGCTACCGCTTCCTGCCGAACTTGCGTAGCAAGGCAAATTTCATTATGAATCTCCGCTCCCGGGAATTTATCGAGCAGACTCTTCATGATATGCTTGATATCCCATTGACTCATCGTTGTCTGGTTCGTAATGATGATTCGGGATGAATTTACCTGAAGCTGTTCAATCTCTTCTTCCTTCTCGATCAAATGCACATGATCCGGTGCGATCCCGATCGCGCCTTCCGGCTCGGGATGTCCCTTCTTCCCGATATAAATGATCTCATATCCGTCCGCTACCTTTTCCCGGATCAAATCATGGGTTTTCGTAACATCAGGACAAGTTGCGTCGAGCGTGGTTAACCCTTTATCTCTCGCAAGCTTGCGTACTTCGGGAGAGACCCCGTGTGCGGTAAAAATAACGGTGCCGCTCTCCACCTGACTCAGGATTTCCATCCGATTCGGACCGTCCAGCGTAATGATGCCTTCATCCTCAAAGGATTGCGTGACATGACTGTTATGCACGATCATGCCCAATATATAAATAGGCCGAGGAAGATCCAGATTCTGGGCCGCCTGACGTGCCAAGACCATAGCGTCAACGACACCGTAACAGTAACCTCTCGGTGATATTTTCAAGACTTCGATGATCCTCACCTGCTTTCCGTTGTAATACGTAAAGTATCTAGTCTATTATAACCTATTCCAGAGGAGGAGCAAAGACGACGGGCAGCCAGACGATAAAGGTACTGCCTTCCCCTCTTCGGGTAACAACCTCGACAGAGCCCTTGTGCTCATCAATAATCCATTTGGCTATGGATAAGCCAAGGCCGGTACCGCTCGTCACGCCTCTGGACTGGTCCGCACGGTAGAAACGCTCGAATATAAACGGAACCTCATCCTTATCCATACCGATCCCCGTATCCGAAATTCGCAGACCGACCTGGCCCTTGTACAGGACGACATCCAGGCTAACTTCACCCTCCGGCGTATACTTGAACGCATTCTCGATAAAGATGAACAGCATCTGCTGCAAGTAGTCCTTATTACCTTCTACATAAACACCGTTCAGGACAGACAGCTCTCCGACATGCCACTCAGCGGTTTTCTCCAGGAAATGAGCGCGCCGTGCGACCTCTTCAACCAAAGGCTGCAGAGGGACCGGATCCAGTTCAAAGGTCTGGCCAGTATCGGCCCGTGCCAGAGACAGCATATCATTCACCAGTCTGCTCATCCGTTTCGCTTCATCAGATATATCTCCCACCGCTTCGACCGAGATTTGCTTAATCGTTTCTTCGTCCATATTCGCTCTCTCGCCAGGGGCTTCCGTCCACATCTTCTGGAGAAGATCCACATTCCCCCGGATGGTGGTCAGCGGCGTTCGGAGTTCATGGGAAGCATCCGATACAAATCGGCGCTGCGCCGCATAGGCATCTTCAAGCTCTTTGTAAAAGCCCTCCGTCCTCTCAAGCATTCCGTTAAACGTGCCGATCAACTGACCAATCTCGTCCTCCGGACCATCGTATTCGATACGTACGCTGAGGTCGGTCCCCTTTTGGATCTGCTCCGCTGCCTCCGTTACCTTGCCGATTGGTTTCATGGATTTCCGGGCGAGGAACAAGCCTAATGTTGAAGCAATGACAAGTGTTGCTGCGGATCCCATGATGAGGATGGACTGGAGTCGGTCCAGGGTTTGCTCGATGGTTCGCGTACTTACTCCGATCTGAAGCCATCCGAATAATTTCCTTGAGTTCGTTTCAACGACCGGGGATTCGTATACAATGAAGGATGCCCCATTAAAAGAAAACCGTTTAAACTCTCCGGGTTTGGTCATACTTAATGCTCTGTCTACAGTCGGATTCTCAAATTGCAAACCACTGAACTCCATATTCCCAGATCTCCAGATGGACCCATTATAGAAAGTATACAGCTGAACGTATAAATCAGCTGCCTCCATATTAAGCGCGGAGGAACGATCCGGTAGAAGTGCAACAGACGAAGATGTGTAACCAATCTTATTTGCTTCCTGTACTAATCGCTGCTTTAACTCCTCATACGTATACAAATGGACAAAGCCATACACCGCCGAGCTGAATATCAGCAGTGTCACAAACAAAATGCCGGTATACCATGCTGTCAGTCTTAACCGAATGGACATGCTAGTTATCTCCTCTTAAAATATAGCCGGCTCCGCGGATCGTCTGGATCAGCCGTTTACCTCCATGTTCCTCGGTCTTCTGCCGGAGCATGGCGATATAAACCTCCAGCACGTTGGACTCCCCGCTGTAATCATAGCCCCATATTTTATCCATTATTAAATCGCGGGACAGCACCCGCTTCGGATTTTGCATAAACAGGTGCAGGAGCTCAAATTCCTTGGCGGTTAGCTCCAGTCGCTGCCCGCTGCGAATAACTTCCCTTGCATCGGTATCCATCATAAGATCCTCGTAGGTCAGTCGGTGGTTAGAGCTATCGTCCCCGGTTTTACGGCGCAGCAAAGCCCGTACGCGGGCAAGCAGCTCCTCCAGCGCGAAAGGTTTGACCAGATAATCATCTGCTCCGGTATCCAGTCCCTTCACCCGATTCTCCACTTCATCCTTCGCGGTCAGCATCAGCACCGGTGTCGTGCTTCCGCCTTCCCGGAGTCTGCGCAACGCTTCAAATCCATCGACTTGAGGCATCATCACATCCAGAATGACAACGTCCGGGTCCTCACTCAATATCACCTTCAAACCTTCCGCTCCGTTGGATGCGGTTAGGACGTCATAGCCCTCAAACGCAAGTCCCCTGCGCAGCATAGAAATAATCTTCTCATCATCATCTACAATTAATATCCGGGATCGCATAGCGGCATCTCCTCTATCTTCTAGCGTTTAATTTAGTTCGACGTTACAATCCCATTATATCGGTCGCCTCAAGGACAAGACAAGCGGAAGGGAACGGTCCCTTCCGCTTGTTGTCACGCCTATCCAGGATTACGGTTGCTGTTGTTGCTGCTGTTGGGATAGATCAAACTTATTACGGTCCCCAATCGTCAGCGGCAAATCAATGTTCTTACCGTTACGAACCACATTCAGTGTGATTTTGTCTCCAACCTTCTTCGATTGTATGAATTCAGTCAGATCCTTCGAGGTCGGATATTTTGTTCCGTCCACGCCCACAATGATGTCATATTGACGCAGGTCCGCTTCATAAGCCGGCGAACGGAATACAACGCTGTCAACATAAGAACCTTCCTTCACGTCGGTACCCAAGGACTGGGCAATTTGCGGAGTGACCGTTCCCAGGGTTGCCCCGATAAACGGAACCGGCTCTTTCGGAACTTCCTGATTATTCTTCAGGTATTCCACAACTTCCTTGATCGTGCTGGACGGAATTGCAAATCCGATCCCTTGCGCTTCCGCGCTGACGGCTACGTTCATCCCGATAACCTCACCCTTCAGATTGAGAAGCGGTCCCCCGGAGTTACCCGGATTAATCGAGGCATCGGTTTGCAGAAGATGCTCATAATTCCGCTCAGCTTCGCCGTTTCTTCCTTGAATATCAATCTCGCGTTCCTTCGAGCTAAGTACGCCTGCGGTTACCGTATGCTCAAAACCATGCGGGTTACCGATGGCAACAAGCCATTCACCGACCTTCAGCGAATTGGAGTCACCCAGCTGCACCGTTGGGAAATCGGCCCCTTCGATTTTTAGCACGGCCAAGTCGAGCTCATAGCTGGAACCGAGCAGCTTCGCTTCATAAGGCTTTTTGGTACCCTGTACCGTTACTTGGATCACATCTGAGCCATGGATCACATGCTCATTCGTCAAAATGTATCCGGACTTCTCAAAGATGAAACCCGAGCCGATGCCGGAAGGCTGAAGCTGGGATTCCTGACCTCCGTTGTTGCTACTTCCACCGTTTCCACTGTTTCCGCCATTTCCTTCCTGGCTCGATTGGCCGCCGCCGAAGAAGTACCAGAACGGATCATTCATGTTCGGATTCGTGCTCTGACGATTGCTGCTGTTTACAAGCGTCTCGATCAGTACAACGGCAGGACTCGCCTGATCTACGACTGCCGATACATCTCCTTGGCCCGAAGGAATAATGCTCGATGCCGTAGTAGCTCCGCCGTTATCATCGACTTTGGCTGAAGTTTCTTGGGCTGGCTCTGATGAGTACGCCGCATCAGGTGTAAACAGATTCGTGCGGTCAGCGGCAAACATCAGGCTCGAAATGACAAGGACACCTGCCATGAAGGACAACAGCACCGTCTTCACGGAATTTTTAGGCTTCTGGCTGTAGTTCCATTCTTTATTTCTTTGCATCGAATCCATAGACCCACCGCCCCCCTGGCTTCCGGAGGAATGTGACTGCGAGAAACCGGAGGATGGTATTGGTTTAACAGGCTGCGGAGCTGTAACTTCTACTTCCTTCGATTCCCGGCTCTGGTATGGCCGCTCTGGCTGCTGATCATCACGTTCGCTGGGTATGGACTGAAACGGTCCGTAAGAATAGTAATAAGACGAATTCTTCGTGGATGCTTCCACACGTCTCGGTGCTTCATTGTTATTCGACTCGTTGTTCATTCCCTCATCATCCGGATACCCGTAGCGCTTTCTTTGATCGTCCATAGGTCTACCTCCTATTTAAAATCACTTGCTTCCAAGTGGTTTAATTGATTAACTGTTCTTATTGTGTACTATAAACCTTAATAGTACCTTAAAAACAATTAAAAGGCAGATAAAAAGGATAACCCCCGCTGTTTTATTGCTTTGATCTAAAAAATCTGGTCGATTTAATCATATTCTAAAGCCACAGAACAAGCTAAGTGTCCATGAAATTGCTGGAAGCATTAAAGGAGACCAAGCAAAATTGCCCGCTTTCAATCGTAAAATTTTCAGAAAGCTAGGCAATAAGCTTACTGTAAGTGTGGCCATACAGTTCAACTATCAATATGCTTTTAAAGCATTCAGCGTTTCTTATGAGCAGATCTGCATTACAAAGAGCGTATTCAAGGTCCTCAAAAAGGTGTATTTCAAATGAAGATCTAAGTCACGCCTATATCAGTTCTTCAGACAAAAATATTGTTCAAACAGCAAAAAAGCAACCTAAACATTCTAGACTGCTTAAAAAATCCGGCCCACTAATTCTGTCTAACTATTCAAGTCATAAGGATCAGCTTTGACCAAAGCAAGCCACCATACATAAATCGCTATAAGTTTACTTGGTGTTAATTCATTAAACAATGGGGAGAGTTGTGGAATGAAGAACAATACATTAAAAGAGACAATTAGAAAATTGTTATGTTGATTTCCTTATTTTTATGGATGGTAAATACTTCTTGTAATTTTGAAAAAATGTACAATTTTGTTTACTATTGTATAATTATGCTTTATAATTTGAATCTATTAACATAATTAGGAGGTAATTAAATGAAATTGCGTTCGCTTGTAGCAAGTTCAATTCTTTCTTTCTCATTATTGGTAGGAGGTTCTTCTGTTTTCGCAGAAACCATTTCTCAAACGAGCAATACTATTCTTCCTGAAAGCATAAACACAGAAGTAGGCGTGATGGCAAGTTCGTATGAATTTGATGGCCCCATTTGTTGTTTCAACTCTGAGCCTCCGGCTACATATTTGTATAATGATGGAAGGGGCTACATAGGTTGGGTTACACTGCAACGCTGGGGAGTTGCTTACCCTGGTCCAGGACTTGTAGGCATTTATAAGGGGACCTTATATTACCAATATTAATGTTGTGGGCTTTACTAGTACGTAAGGACAATGTAATAACATTTGTTAGTATTTTCAGAACTCATCCAATAGTGGTGGGTTCTTTTTTTGCAAAAAATCAAGGGAGAGTATAAATAATGAATATGAAATCAACGGTGAAAAACTTTTTAGAAGATGAAAAACTAAGCAAGGTACGGAATACAAATGAACGTATGGATGAGGTTTTAACAATTATTGAAAACAAGAACCTCACTGAGGAATATTATATATCAGGTAAGAAAGCAATTAAGAATGATACAACATCTAGAATCCAAGATGCACTTGAATATTTAGCGGATTATATACTTGAGACTGAAAACCTTACTACTAAAACAAAGAATGACTATAACATTTTAGACAATAAGAGGTTACAGGAAGTTGAATTATTTGAACAAGGACTGACAACATACAGATTTGATAATGAAGATAATGCAGCTGATGGACGGAGTATTAAATGAGGCATTAATTAATAAAGAACGATTAATCCAATATGAAGATACAGTCTATCAAACAAAGGCGGTCAATGGTCTCCATCCGGTGGATATTGACTCGTCTCATAAACGCAGCGATGTTAACTCGAATATGATAAAACCTCTTGTAAAATACATTGTGAACCACGTCGTTTTTCAGCCATTTCCAACGTCCCTCCACAAGATAGAGCTCGGGCGAGTATTTGGGTAAGAAGACAAAATCCAGGCGAGAATGTTGTTGCAAGTACATCTGGACCTGCGCCTCGTGGTGAATTTCCCCTTGTCTAAGATCATAATAATCTTGCCGGTCGGATACGCTTATAGAACGGTATCAAGAAACTGAATGAATGCGGGCGCATCATAACGCTCACCGTTTCATAATTCAATACGCCGAATAACTTTGCACCTTGATGCCGACCGTAGGTTGGAATCTTGCGCTGGTGGCCTTTGGGAAACCAATTGTACCGCAAGGATTGATAGGCACAAATCATAGACTCGTCCTCGAATAGTAAGTGATCAATTAGCGCAGGGAAGGTTTTGTTACGAAAGGTTTCTTGATCATCTGGATCAGCTGATTCCAGTGTGCTTTCGTGTAACTAACCCCCAACCGATGAAGCAATTTGGACATCCCCTCTCTGTAAACATTTTCTGGAATTCACGTTCAACAAAGAGCATAGCCAGCTTTAGCGTCCAGGTATATTTGGCCTCGATGCCCACGTCAACTGGTCGCTTAGTGGCGATGGTTTCAGCTAATATTTGTTCCTGTTCATCGCTTAATCTATGCGGCTTTCCGGGGGAGTGGCCAAGCGCCAGCGCATCGATACCGCCTTCATGGTAACTGCGAATATAGCCACTGACGGTTTTCTCCGTGCGCTTGATCATCCTTGCGATTTCTCGTTTCGTATGGCCTTCTAGATGATGAAGGACAGCAAGATAGCGTTCGTACATTCGTTTGTCCGAGGTCTCTCGAAGAGCCGTTTCCAACGTTTTGACTTGGTTTGATTTTGTTTTCATCCTGATCACGTCCTAATGGTTGATGTTTCTTCTATTACCCAATTCAGGACGTTTTGTAAAGATGATTTGTAGTTCTTAAGTTCAGTCTATACAGCCAAAAAATTTACTGTGAAATTTTTATAAATTGTTCTACTTACCCATTTCTGTGTTTTTTCCCTTGTTCATGAATGATCTATGCAAGGCTAGTAGGATTTGACCCATCCCTTACGGTGGGCGTAGATCGCCAACTGTGTGCGGTCTTCCAGCTCACACTTCATCAGCAGATTGCTGACATGGGTTTTGACCGTTTTAATGCTGATATGCAGCTCTTCGCCGATATCTTTGTTGCTCTTGCCTTCGGCAATGAGCAGCAAAACTTCCTTCTCGCGCTCGGTAAGCCCGGAATCATCGCCGTTCACCATATGTCGGCGGATCCCGCGGGTGAGTGCTTCCGACACGTCTTTGGTCATGACCGGCATACCCCTGAAAGCTCCCTGAAGAGCGTAAATGAGCTCGTCGGCCGAAACGGTCTTCAGTACATAACTAACAGCCCCCGCTTCGATGCACTCAACCACAAGCTCGTCTTCGAGAAAGCTGGTCAGAATCACGATCTTCTGGTCTGGGAACTCGGACATGACCGCACGTGTGGTCTCTGCCCCGTTCATCACCGGCATCATCAGATCCATAAGAATGAGATCAGGCCTGTCTGCCTCATCCCCATTTCTTAACATATCAACGACCTCTTGGCCGTTTGCGGCCTCTCCGATCACTTCAAATCCCGGGTCCAGTGACAAATACGTTTTTAATCCCATCCGAACCATATCATGATCATCCGCCAGCAATATCCGAATCGTTCCCATAATGATGTTGTCCCCTCTCTATTCCACTGGCTCAGCCAGTACTTCCTGATCCTTGCTCTCTTCCGTAGTCGGTCCCTGATTACCCTCGGCCTCAAACAGCGGAATATTCACGCGAACTGTTGTCCCTGCACCCTTTTTACTTATAATATCGACCTGCCCACCAAGCTTTTCGGCTCGCTCACGCATCGTGGACAGCCCGTATGAACCCTGCTTGCCTGCCACCTCGTCAAACCCAATCCCATCGTCGCTAATGCTTAAAATAACGCGTTTCTGATCCTCACGAAGCGACATGCTGACAAGGCTTGCACCGGCATGTTTCACAATATTAGCCACTGCTTCCTGTATAATCAGGAACAGCTGATGTTCAATCGCATCCGATACCCCGCCGTAAAGTTCCACATCCTTCATGCCCTTTAGGCCATTTTGGCGACAGTAATCCGGGAACCACCGTTCGAGTGCCTCCTCTAGGGTTCTTCCTTCCAGTTCAACAGGCCGAAGCTGTGCAATTAGCGCACGCATCTGCTTCTGCGCCACGTGAGACATCTCAATCAACTGGCCAAGCACTTTATCGCCCTGCTCCGGGTTTCTCTTCAGAACCGCCGGAAGCGATGAAGCCGACATATGGATCGCGAACAGCTGCTGACTGACCGTATCATGCAGGTCCCGTGCCATCCGGCGTCGTTCCTCAAGCACCGCGGCTTCCGCAGCAATCTCTTTCTCAATGACATCCTGCTCACCCAGGCGCTGCAGCAGCTTCATCTTCTTCTCCAGCGCTTCTGTCATTCCGTTAAACTCATCGTAAACTCTGGCAAAAGAGCCGTCTTCCATGGCTGGCAGTCGCACGTTCAGATTTCCTTTGGCAACCTGCAGCATGTTCAGATGAAGCAGGTCCAGCGGTCGCTGGATGCGCTGTCCCGCAATGTATCCCGCAATCCCCGTAAACAGAAGTACACCGACCGTGTAATACACCCACAGCCGGTTATCTTCAATATGTATGTAGCCGGATTGGTTTGCTGTATACAGGAAAACAGCAACCCCGGCTCCAATCAACAGAAAGTAAAACAGTATCACCCATTTGGTATTTTTCAATATTCCCATCATAACGGTTATCCTACCCTATTCACTTTGACATCACCGATAAATACGCTGACGGTGATTCGAATTTTCTTACCTGCTTCCCTATAATGCGGGCTTTCCAGACCGGCATTGCTCATAAAGCCGCTGCGGCTTTCCTCCAGCACCTTCATATCGCCGATGAAGGAGTTGGTCGTGACATGAATGCCGACATCCGAATCATTTGGAACGAATACTTTGACATCCCCGATAAACGCCGAGATGTTGATTTTCGTTTCACCGTAAGGGATTTGGGCTTTAGTCAGATCCAGCACCGTATCACCGATGAACTGCGAGATATTTGTCGGCTTCAGCTGAAAATAATCTTTCCCCATATGCACGTCCCCGATAAAAGAGGACTTGTTCACCGCATCATGGCTGTGCCAAGATTGATGATGGTGATGTTGATGCTGTTCATTCTTATAATCCGATCCGTCGCTGTAGCTTTTGCCGTTATCGTCAAAATCAACATGAACTCTGAACCGGCTGCGATCTTGACGGTCCTGGCGCTGGCGTTCATGATGCTGTCCCTGCCAGCGGTACCCCTTGCCCGGCTCATGAAAATCCGGTGATTCTAGTTCAGGATCGGGCAGGATATTTCCAGTCTTGTCAGCCTTGTCTTGCTTGCCAAATCTCCGTTCGAATTCTTCATCCAGGGAAGAATCAAGCGGACGCGCTTCAGGCGGATCGGGAATGTTGTAATCGTCGCGTCGATGCGAGCTGAAGTCATCCGGACTTGGCGGTGATGGCGGCGGCGTATGAGGTTTCGGTTTAAAAATAACCTGCAATCCAAACCCAATCAGGATAATCGGAATCGCATACTTGATCAGATCGCCGAATGAGAAGTCAATCAAATCCAGGTTTCTTCCAAGAAAGTACGATCCGATAATGATTGGCACAACGGAGCCCCATAGTGCTCCTCCACGGGCATAAATTAAGCTTTGCAGGCCGAACCAGATGATGAACACCGGCCAAAAGGTCGAGAATATATAACCAAGATCCACATGTATCATATCGAGCTGATTTAGAAGAAACACCACACCAATACCGATGAGCAGCAAACCGTTGCTAAGCTGGCTCCATCCTTTTCTACTCATGGTCATCCCCTTGCCTTCCAGTTCTATTTTTTCTTAACTACAGTGTACAACATATTGCGTTGAACTGGTTAGCGGCGGTGGAATGAAGTTGATCTCGGTCTGGAGACTGAGTGAGTGGATAAAAATGGGAATTAAACCATAATAAAAGACCCCCGCTAAAGCGGAGGTCTTATTTTGGCACGTAACGGGCGCTGACATCTACACCTTAACGGTTTGCAGAATGGTCCCCTGGTGTGTTCAGTTCGCCAAACTCAGCGTCAAACTTCTCGTTCGGTTTTTTGTAGTTCTCCTGAACCTTGGAATTCCCTTTTGGATTGCTGGCTATGCTGGTATCTTCAGCAAACTCAGCGTTAAATTTTTCGTTCGGTGTTTTAAAGTTCTCTTGAACTTTGGAATTCCCTTTTGGATTGCTGGCTATGCTGGTATCTTCAGCAAACTCAGCGTTAAACTTTTCATTCGGTGTTTTAAAGTTTTCTTGTACCTTGTTCTTTTTAGCCACAGTATTCACCTCCCTGTTCATATGCAATACCATCATCCTCTTCAGGGGTTTAGCCCCCGAAAAGTAGTATGTGATGAACAGGTTGGCATTATTCTTAAATGTTTACTGCCAATCTACACGCCAAAATCATCCTAAATGGCTTCCTCCAAAACAGATGAAGGCAGGAAACGATAAGTTTCAATCGCGTTATCCAGGGTTCTCAGCATTTCTTCCGTGCATTTGCCGCTTCCGGTTTTAATAACCTGTACCTCGACGTCCTTCTTCCCCCACTCCTTAAACACTTGTTTGGTTGTGGAGAAGTAAAGATCGATTTTTTGCCCTTTGATCGCAGACCCGATATCCGCTACGATTCCATAACCATAGCCCGGTATATAGAGAATACTGCCAAGCGGGAATACATTCGGATCCGCGGCAATCGTAGATACCATATTTCGATCCCGCTTAACCTTCACCCCGGAGTAGGTGATTCCATATTGAGGATGTCCCGGCTTCTTTCCGGTCGATTCATAACCTGCCGTATACCCTGTAGCGGTTACCTTCACCGTATGCAGCACCTGGTCCTCCCTCGGCGCAAGCACAGGCATGGATTCGCGTTTCTTCCCAGGCTTGCTGGCCTTAGGCCCCGTATTCGGAACTTCCAAGTATCTATTCATATCTCTAAAACCTGCTACACGAAGCGCATAGAAGCGAGACATTTCCACGTAATCGGAGCCTTGAATTTCCCCGGCCGGATCATACACATTTCTGAAGTCTGTTGAATCATAGGATTCGCTTAGAATCAGATTGTGGGCTTCTACCATTGAAGAACCTGCACTAAACAAGACGGCTGATAAAATAAAACCAGCAAAAAACCTCTGCCACTTTTTCCATTGGATCATTGTGAGTACCTCCCCCTTACTAGCGAGGGTTCCCACTTCCCAAATAGAATATACGTGATGGCAGAGGTTTGCATGTCCCATCGTTACTTAAGCTTTATAGAGGTTGTTCAAAAAGTCCGCTTTTGATAAGAAAACCTCTATCGAGGCCACTTCAAGGATGAGCGACCGCGATGCATAGGTAGGTTTCCTTGCGATATAGAATTTCATCAGTTCCACTGATAACTCATAAATTCTATATCTAACACGAAGCGAATCAGGAAGCAGCTCGGCATCGAATCTTGAATTCAGCCGGGCCTAAGCGGATGCTTACGAAGTCATGTTTCCTGCGGAAACATCTTAGGTGCTCACGTACCCAAAACGTACGCTCCGCTCCTCACTCCCTAGCTTCATCCAACTGAAGCGTTTTGAAAAAACGCACATCGGAAGCATAAGCTTCGGTGCTGAAAATCGACCTTTTTGAACATGCACTTATAGCTAAACTTAAACGACGTGGGTGTTAATTTCTTCACGAAGCTTGAGGATGATCTCGTCCAGCGGCTGGACACCGATGTCCCCTTCGCCGCGTTTGCGAACGGAAACCGCACCCGCGTTTTTCTCGTTCTCGCCAACGATGAACATGTAAGGAATCTTCTCGAGCTGGGCTTCCCGAATCTTGTAGCCCATCTTCTCGTTGCGAAGATCCGACTCGACAGAGATACCGGCGAATTGAAGCTTCTCGGCCACTTCCTTGGCATAGTCTTCAAAGGCATTGGAAACCGGAATGACTTTAACCTGTACCGGTGACAGCCACAGCGGCAGCGCACCTGCAAAATTCTCAAGCAAGAAAGCAGTAAAGCGCTCCATCGTGCCCAGAATACCGCGGTGGATAACGACCGGACGATGCTTCTGGCCATCGTCGCCGACGTATTCCAGCTCAAAGCGCTCAGGCAGCAGGAAGTCGAGCTGAACGGTTGACAGCGTCTCTTCCTTGCCTAGAGCCGTACGAATCTGAACGTCGAGCTTCGGACCGTAGAAGGCAGCTTCGCCTTCGGCCTCATAGAACGGCATGTCCAAGCTCTCGACGACTTCGCGCAGCATACGCTGGGACATTTCCCACATTTCATCGTTCTGGAAGTACTTCTCGGTATCCTGCGGATCCCGGTAAGAAAGGCGGAAGCGATAGTCATGGATGCCAAAGTCCTTGTAGACGGTCATGATTAGCTGAATAACTCGTGCAAACTCTTCCTTAATCTGATCCGGACGGCAGAAAATATGCGAGTCGTTCAACGTCATGGCGCGCACGCGATGCAAGCCGGTCAGTGCACCGGACATTTCATAACGGTGCTGCATGCCAAGCTCAGCAATACGGATCGGCAGATCCCGGTAGCTGTGCATATCGCTCTTATATACCATCATATGGTGAGGACAGTTCATCGGACGAAGGACAAGCTCCTCGTTGTCCATCTCCATTTTCGGAAACATATCTTCCTGATAGTGCTCCCAGTGACCGGAAGTTTTGTACAGCTCCACGTTTCCGAGGACAGGCGTGTACACGTGCTGGTAACCAAGGCGCTCCTCCATGTCCACGATATAACGCTCCAGGGTACGGCGCAATTTCGCGCCGTTTGGCAGCCAGATCGGCAGGCCTTGTCCAACGAGCTGCGAGAACGTAAACATTTGCAATTCCTTGCCCAGCTTACGATGATCGCGCTTCTTGGCTTCCTCAAGCAGGTGAAGATGCTCATCGAGCTGCGCTTTTTTCACGAACGCCGTACCGTAAACGCGCTGAAGCATTTTGTTCTTGCTGTCACCGCGCCAGTATGCGCCTGCCACATTCATAAGTTTGAACACTTTGATCTTGCCGGTTGAAGGGACGTGCGGTCCACGACAGAGATCAAAGAATTCGCCTTGCTCATAGATCGTGATAACGCTATCCTCAGGCAGGGCATTGATTAGTTCCAGCTTGTAAGGATCCCCAAGCTCGCCAAAGATGCGCAGCGCTTCCGCACGGCTCACTTCCTTGCGGACAATCGGAAGATTCTCGCCGATAATGCGTTCCATTTCCTTCTCGATCTTCTGCAGGTCCTCCGGATTCAAAGGCTCTTCCAGATCCATATCATAGTAGAAGCCGTCCTCAATGACCGGACCCACGCCCAGCTTTACTTCTTTCGCTCCATACAAACGCTTGGTTGCCTGAGCCAGCAAATGCGCTGTACTGTGGCGCATCACTTCAAGCCCTTCAGGCGTATCCTGGGTTACGATCTCGATCAAAGCTCCGTCCTGAAGCGGTGTCGAGAGATCCACGACGATCCCGTCCATTTTTCCCGCGACCGCATTCTTTCTAAGTCCGCTGCTGATCGACGCAGCCACATCCTCAATACTGCTGCCCGCCTCATACTCCCGTACGGAGCCGTCAGGCAATTTAATGCTAATAGCCACCTTGTATTCCTCCCAAGAAAAAAGAATTTCACGTTTCTTCCATATATGAAGGACGCGTTAGTCTCCCCGTGAACTCCAGACATGGACCGCTCGGTACCGCCTGGACTTCAACGAAAGATACCGGAACATGCAAAAAACACCCGTCCCGCGAAGGGACGAGTGTTATACCCGTGGTTCCACCCTAATTCGATCTCTCCATCAGCTTATGTACCGGGTACATAATTGATTAAGATCCTTCATCAGCATTGAGTAACGGTCATGAACCGGTGAAGCCTACTCATCCGCATTCATCATGATGTGCGGGTTCGACGACACAGCTACAAAGGGGTAAATCAATGGCGAACCGGAGGAAATTGCAGCCGAGGTTCCTCTCTCTGAGCGGTCAAATCCGGATTGATTCATGTCTTTGTCAGAGCTTTTACGTGAATTTATCAGTAATTATAATCCTCACCGCTTCGGTGCGTCAAGTCATCATTCGTCCGCTTCCGAGAAGCGCGCTGCATTCCGGACAACTGCAGCATACTTCGGCGCGGTTATCAAAGATGTGGGCCAATGTCACAATAACGGGAAGCTCAGGCTGTCTCGTGTGGATAATCATGCGGGCCGGAGATACCGAAATCAGCGTACTGACCACCATATCTTCAATCTCCATATCCTGGTCCAGCCTTTCCATAACGAGTCCTTCATCTCGAGGACGTTCAATCGGGCGAAGATTGCCATCCAGCAGCAGAAAATCTTCCTCCCCCTTATGAATGACGTGTACCAGCGGCATTTTGGGCTCCTGAAAATAAACAAAATATTTCAGCAGGCTGACGAACTCCTCGTACTGCTGATCGAGCATAAATTCATCCACTGCATACTCCGCCATCTCGCGGAGCTCCTGTTCGTAGGACTGAAGCCGGAAGGTCATAAATCCATCCAGGTTAAGCTCAGGTGCCTCGTTCAGGCACTGATATATGCCTTCAGACAGCTTGCGTCTGCGGCTCTGCCAGAAGTCCCCGGACGGGCCTTCCTCTTTTTGCAGGAGCATCAAAAACCACTGCAGAATCCGCCCTGCTTCTTCCTCATCATCAAACTCGAATTCCGAGAACATTAACCGTGCAGCAATCTCCTGCTCCTTCTCTTCCATAATATAAGCAGTGACTGCTTCGGCAGTGAGCCGGCGCAGCGTGTCGGCCGATGCGGTCCATGAGGACAGCGGAAGCTTGCCGGAGCACGTCCAAATCACGCGGTCATCCGAAGCGCTGAATGTGAATTTCAGCTGCTTGCATTGTTTATGTAGCTCTTTCTGCTTGTCTGACAATATACGGTGAAACGCCTTTTTCTCGTCTTCCGTCCGTGTACCGACAGAAATGCTGAACAGTTCCATGGAATCACTCCTTTCGAGTTCCCTTTTCAGTATATGGGGACCCGCTCGGGGATATACGGAACTCCTGCTTGGAAAAACAAGCAAGTCCGAAAGAATATCTAATAAATGGCGCGCTGCTCGGAAGGTTATACTTTCAGATAATAAAAAAAGCGGACCGAGTTGCTCGGCCCGCCTTGCGGATCTTCATGAAGTATAGAATTAGTTCTGCATGACGAAGTCGCGCTCAACGGTGCTGTTATCTTCGAACACGCGCAGAATATCATACCGGGTGTTGCGTTGAGCCGGAATGTTGCCGGTCTCACGGATCAATTGAATAATCGATTCAATATTGACCTTATACACGGCTCCTGCGGAAGAAACCACGTTCTCCTCCATCATCGTGCTGCCAAAGTCATTACAGCCATAGCTGAGTGACAGCTTGCCGATCTCAGGTCCCATCGTTACCCAGGACGACTGCAAATTCGGAACGTTATCGATTGCCAAGCGACCGATAGCCACCGTCTTCAAGTACGCCTCCGGCGTTTCGCGCTCACGCTTAAGGTTCGTGTTGTCCGGCTGGAACGTAAATGGAATGAAGGCCAGGAAGCCTTTGGAATCATAACCGTTCTGAATGCATTCATCCTGCGCATCACGCACGCGAAGCATATGTAGCGCACGCTCTTCCATCGTTTCGCCCAGGCCGATCACCATGGTAGCCGTCGTGTTCATGCCGACTTTATGGGCCGTTTGCATGACATCCATCCACTGGCGCCATGTGCCTTTCAGACGGCTGACTTTTTTTCGGATACGATCATCCAAAATCTCTGCACCGCCACCAGGCAATGAGTCCAGACCAGCGCTGTGAAGCTCGCGCATCACCTCTTCGAGCGTAAGCCCGGAGATCTCCACCATCTTCATAATTTCCGCCGGGGAGAAGGAATGCATCGTAATGTTAGGAAACCGCTTCTTAATATTGCGAAGCAGATCCGTATAATAATTGAAAGGCAAATCCGGATTGACTCCGCCCTGCATCAGAATTTCAGTACCGTTCACATCCTCGGTTTCCTGAATCTTCTGGAAGATCGTCTCATCGGGCAGAACGTAGCCCTCGGAAGAGCCCGGTCTGCGATAAAAAGCACAGAAACGGCAGAATACATCACATATGTTCGTGTAATTGATATTCCGGCCGATAACAAATGTCGTGATAGGATCCGGATGCAGACGCTTTGTCATCACATCCGCCGCATGACCCATTTTCTCAATCTCATCACTTTCAAAAAGCGTCACGGTATCTTCGAGGTTTAAACGCTCACCGCGTAAAGCTTTATCCAATATACGGTTTACCGCACTCATTCTTGCAGCCTCCCTACTTAGAGCAAAATAACAAACACCAGTAAAACTTTTTCTATCTCATCCTACCACAATCCGGCATTAAAAACGACATCCCGTCCGTGACAGGATGCCGAATTCTATGATTTGGCAAATCTTCAAATGACGTCCTAACTTCATGCAAATCTTTAGTAACTTGCAGCAAAAGCCCGATCCAGATCAGCAATCAGATCGTCCACATCCTCGAGTCCGACCGAGAAACGGAGCAAACCATCCGTAATTCCACGTTCATGCCGAACCTTCTCGCCCATAGCTGCATGGGACATCATCGTCGGGTAAGACAAGATGCTCTCCACAGCTCCCAGGCTGACCGCTACCAGCGGCAGCTTCACATGGTTCAGCACCTGCTTGGCACGCTCGCCTGAGCCGACGTCAAAGGAGATGACCGCGCCATAACCGCTTGATTGCTTCTCATGGACCTCACGTCCCGGATGATTCAAGAGACCAGGGTAGTACACTTGCTCAATATCGCTTCTTCCTTGCAGCCAGGCCGCCAGCTTGGCTGCACTTTGCTCGGAGTGGGCCATACGTGTGCTGAGCGTCTTCATGCCGCGCATAAGGAGCCAGGAATCCTGGACCCCAAGCACCGTGCCCAAACCATTTTGCAGCTGTTTCAATTGGTCTCCAAGCTCCTGGGTTCTGGCTACCGCGAGACCTGCCAGCACATCGCTGTGTCCGCCAAGGAATTTGGTCGCGCTGTGAATGACGATATCCACACCGAATTCAATCGGACGCTGGTAAAACGGCGTCATGAACGTATTATCCAGCAGGGTAAGCAGTCCATGCTCCTTCGCCCAATCCGTCACGGCACCAATGTCGGTAATTTTCAGAGTCGGGTTCGAAGGGGTCTCCATATAGACAGCTTTCGTATTCGGTTTGAGGGCAGCCTTCACCTGATCCAGATCGGTCATATCTACGAAGGTGCTCTCGATGCCCATACGACTTAAAATGCTGGTTAGCAGGCGGTAGGTTCCGCCGTACACATCCTCCGTCACGATCATATGATCGCCCGCGGAGAGCAGCATGAACGAGCTGGAGATCGCCGCCATACCGGAAGCATAAGCGAAACCGCGTACGCCTCCCTCCAAGAGGGCGATATATTCTTCCAGCGCCTGCCTCGTCGGATTGCCGGAACGACTGTAATCATGCAGCGGCGGGTTAAAGATGTCCTCATGATGAAATGTCGAGGCTTGATAGATCGGAACGCTGGAAGCGCCGGTTGCCCGGTCGATTTCCCCGCCGAAATGCAATAGTTTCGTCTCGAAACGGAGTTCATCTTCTTCATGTCCCCGTTTTGCTGATAACTGCTTGGTTTGCGTTTCCAAGCCTGATGGACCTTTATCGATGCTCATTCTCGCGTGCTCCCTTCCACTTCAGCTATGGCTGCGCTCAGTGCAGCATCCAAATCCGCGATCAGATCATCCTCATGCTCGATGCCGACCGAGAACCGGAGCAAGCGGTCATCCACACCGATCGCTTCCCGAATCTCAAGCGGGATGTCCGCATGGGTCTGGACGGCAGGGTAGGTCATCAGAGACTCGACGCCCCCCAGGCTTTCTGCGAACGCAATCAGTTTAATGTGCCGCAGCACGGGCTCCACATAGCGGGCGTCCTTCACCTTGAAGGAGAAGATGCCGGTGTTGCCGCTGGATTGACGATTCTGGATGTCATGTCCCGGATGATCCGGCAAGGCAGGATAATACACCTCGCCAATCGCTGGGTGAGTTGTCAAAAATGTTGCCACTGCGGTTGCATTCGCTTCGTGCCGATCCATGCGCAGGGCAAGCGTCTTCATTCCTTTCATCAGCTGATAGGAATCGGTCGGGCTTAACACCGCGCCGATGGAATTATGAAGGAAAGCCATCTCTTCCGATAGTTCCTTGCCCTTCGTTACAATGATACCCGCCAGCACATCGTTATGTCCTCCCAAATACTTGGTGGCGCTATGTATGACAATATCCGCCCCAAGCTCGATAGGTCTTTGGAAATACGGAGTCAAAAGCGTATTATCCACGATGCTGATCAATTGATGGCGCCTTGCCCACGTACAGACGGCTTCGATATCCGTAATCATCATAAGCGGATTGGTCGGCGTTTCGATAAATACAGCCTTCGTGTTGGGCCTTCTTGCCCCTTCCAGCGCATCCAGGTCATTCGTATCCACATACGTAGCCGTTACGCCGAACTTGGACATAATCCGCTCCAGAAGCCTATAGGTCCCTCCATACAAATCCAGCGATACAATCAGATGATCCCCTTGACCGAACAAAGCAAAAATCGTCTGGAGGGCAGCCATGCCCGAGCTGCAGGCAAAGCCGGCATCACCGGATTCCAGCTCGGCGCAGGCGTCCTCCAGTACCGAACGGGTCGGATTTTTCGTACGGGTGTAATCAAACCCTGTGCTCTGGCCTAATTTGGGATGGCGGTATGCCGTAGCCTGATAAATCGGAAAATTCACGGCTCCGGTTACCGGTTCTTGCACCGACCCGATCTGTGCCAGTCGGCTCTCTATATTCAAAGGTTTCTTCTCCATCACAAACTCTCCTCCCGTATACTTCTATATTTGCGGACCAATATCGTATGGCGTTTCCTGATATACATAGTAATTGAGCCAATTAGTAAATAATAAGTTTGCATGCGCTCGCCATATGGACGGAGGCGTTCTTGTTGGATCATCATTCGGGTAATAGTTGCGCGGCAGCGCGATATCCATTCCTTTGGCAGCGTCCCGGTCATACTCCCATTTCAGAGAGTCCGCATCATACTCGGAATGTCCTGTGGCAAATATCTGCTTGCCATCCCGGCTTGAAACTAAATAAATTCCTGCTTCCTCGGACTCGGACAGGATGACCAGATCGTCAATGCCTGTAATATCTTCGCGCCGAACTTCCGTATGACGAGAGTGCGGAACAAAGAACATTTCGTCAAAGCCGCGGAGCAGCTTGGTACACGCTTCATTGATCGTATGTGGAAATACGCCGAAGCATTTTTCCTCGAGGCTGTATTTCGGTACGCCGTAATGATAATAAAGCCCGGCTTGCGATGCCCAGCAAATATGGAGCGTGGAGGTCACATGCGTCTTGGTCCATTCAAAAATTTCAGTAAGCTCATTCCAGTAATTCACTTCTTCAAACTCCAACTGCTCGACTGGAGCTCCTGTAATGATCATGCCGTCAAAACGACGGTTCTTCACTTCTTCAAAGGTTTTGTAAAATGATTTCAGATGCTCAGCCGACGTATTCTTCGAAACGTGGGAACTCGGATGAAGAAGGACAACATCCACCTGGAGCGGGGAGTTACCGATCAATCGCAATAATTGGGTCTCCGTCGTTTCCTTGGTTGGCATCAAGTTCAGAATAGCAATCCGCAATGGGCGGATATCCTGATGAAATGCATGACTCTCATCCATGACAAAAATGTTTTCTCCAGCCAGAACTTCCTTTGCCGGCAAGGCGTCCGGAATTTTAATCGGCATCGTGGCTCACTCCTTCGAAATATGAAATGATACATCCATAAAAAGCTGTGAGAAAGAGCGTTAGACTGTATAAACGCAAGAAAACCTTTCTCAAAGTAGAGAAAGGTCATCATATACGTATCACAATGCGCCTCTCTCATCTGTCAGACTATACAACGGCTTCTAAGAAGCGTCGTATCTCCTGCAAGAATTAGCACCGTGCGATGTTGCCGCCGGTTGCCGGGTTTCATAGGGCTAGTCCCTCCACCTGCTCTTGATAAGATTTCGCTTTATTCAGTTGTCTTAAATTGTTCGTAATTGATACTTACTTTAAATCATTCCCAATTTTTCGTCAAGAACCTTTTCATAAAGTTTGTCACACTTCACCGAAGGTTTCCATACCCTGTACCATGGTCCTTGGCTGCGCCGGATTTCAACTTGAAAGGTCCTACACCCGGCGTTATACTAGACAAGTGCTGTTGAAAACCGAGTATGAAAGAGGTGACATGGAAGATGGACGGTGACCCGAGCCAGAAACTAGATCAAGACGCACAACCGCATAGGATTAAGATCAGTCTACCGGCAGAGGACGGCGTTATTTTTCATGCGCTTTTATCGTATTCTAACCTTCCTTGACATGCCCCTACACCGGTGGGCTGATATCCTGTGCCTTTACTGCTTAACCAAGCAGCTTGTATTTGACAAAGGAGTGATATCAGATGAAAATCCGGTTGGTCGATTCGGGCGTATTTACCCCTGTTGATGACATCGAAATGACGCTGACCCCTCCGGCCAGCGGCTTCTACTGGCTGGATGCGGACGAGGATGATTTAGCCGAACTGCAACCTCTCTTCTCCCTGCATGATCTTGCGGTTGAGGATTGCCTCAGCGAAGAAGAGCAGCGTCCAAAAATTGAAATATATGAGAACCACTATTTTATCGTTGTGAACAGCATCCGGTTTGACGACGAAGAAATTTTCCTTCGGGCATTGAACGTTTTCTTGGGCAGGCATTTTATTATTACGATGACCAAGCAAAAGATCCACGAGCTTCGCAGCGTTAAACCGCTTCTCTGGGAGGATGAAGTCAGCACGCCTGACCGCTTCCTCTATCTCTTGATCGACCTCGTCACGGACAACTATTTCTCCGTTGGGGACCGCATTGAAGCACGGATTGAAAAGCTGGAGGAAGACATCCTCATGCATACCAAAAAATCCCACTTAAGCGAGATTATCGGTCTGCGAAGCGAGATTCTATGGTTGAAAAAAGTGCTTGGACCGCAGAAGGAAGTCATCAATACTCTGAACAAAAAAGACCTACGGCTGATCGATGACCAGCTGCAAAAATATTTCAGCGACATCTATGAAAATGCCGTGAAAATTTCCGAGACCTTCGAGACTTATCGAGATCTCATGGGGAACCTTCGAGAGGCTTACCAATCCAGTATCGCCAATCGGGCCAATGAAATCATGCGTGTGTTTACCGCTATTACAACCATCTTCATTCCACTGACGCTGATTACGGGCATCTACGGCATGAACTTTGACAATATGCCTGAGCTTCACTGGAAATACTCTTATTATGTGGTTCTAGGCATCATGGTTTTTGCCGGTGCTCTTATGTTTTATCTGTTCCGTAAAAAAGACTGGATATGAAATACCACAGAACCACAGACAGAATCAGGACGGATCTCCTTGCCACGAGGAAATCCGTCCTGATTTTCGTTTATGCGGATTAGCTTGCGTTTGCTTTGCCAGACTCTTCCCGCCGGAAGCGAATCCGTATCAGGCGCAGCCGCTCATACAGCTTCTCCATTCCGCCAATGTCTTCTACCTCTCCATTCCGGGCTTGTCCTTCTCCATATACCCGTTGTAATACGGGTTTAAGAAACGTATCGCCCAGCTCTTCAAACGCCTTCCATACCGTTGCCTGCTCTGAAGCCGTCATCGTATTCAATTCAACCTCAAGCAGTTGCTCCGTATCATAACCTTCCTTCTCGAGCCCCTCCAATTCCTCAACCAAATCCCGACGAGATAACGAGGTGCGCTCTTCCAGCTGGGCCAGTGAAGCTCCCTCAGCTATCCCAATCAGCATCGTACGGCGGATTCGGAAGCGGTCGAGCTCTTGCTTGTATCGCTGCTCCTTCTGTTTATACAGCCAGGACAAGAACACCTCTTCCTGCAGCTGCTCGTAAACCCAATCCAGTGGAAAGGTTGTGGTTCGTTCAATTTTCGTCGTGATCTCCAGCCACTCCGCCCCATGCTCCGAAGCCTTGCTGACCCCGATTCCCGGAAGCTGCAGCAGCTCTTCCTCATTCTGGGGGATGAAGGCGCTAATCATACGCAGCACTCGATTGCTGGCTATGAAATAAGGTGCTTTTCTTCCGGAGGCCGCCTTTCTTCTGCGCCAAGCACACAGCTCCGTGTACAACTCCTCCGAGCCATACAGCTCACTGTAGCACTGCAGCTTCTGAGCGCCGAGATTCTTGCCTCCAGTCTCTCCCGGTTCATGGAATACCCCCTCAACTAGCGGCCGGAAGCCCTCTCCAAGCTTCTTCGCTAATTGATGTCGGTACACGCATAATAACTCATTCCATGAATTTCCCTCATACCACTCATCATCGGATACATCACCGTCCGGTTCCATGTTCCGCCAGCCAAGCCGCCATCCCCCCTCTTCTTCACCGATCCATACTTGAGCAGAACGGATGTGACCTGACTCATCCGCTCCGCTCATCTGATTCATGAACACAATTTGCATCCCTCAAATACCTCCCGCTTACGCATTCAGCACAACGATGGAACAACGCAAAAAAGCACCTCTCCTCCGCCGCAGCGACAAAGAAAGGTGCTTCCCGTTCCATACGTTATACTGTTGAAATCATAATACCATAATCTGTAATAAAATCAACCTAATTTTGATTCACTCTATATAAGAAATAGGGTCAAGCTTGAACGCTCTTGGCCTCATCTACTGCCAGCTTGGCCAACGCCAATGCGCCGCAGAGACCCGCATTATCGCCGAGCATCGGCGGAACGATAAATTGATCAATCCCATCATGAAGGCTTGGATGCTGAACATATCCGGCCAGCAGCTCCTGAAGCTTCGTGCGGATCAGCGGGAACAGCTGCTCCTGCTTCATAACGCCTCCACCCATCACGATACGCTGTGGGGACAGAATGAGGACATAATTCATCAGCGCTTGAGCCAGATAATAAGCTTCCATCTCCCAAGCCGGATGATCCGGCGTCAATTCCACACCGGGAACTCCCCAACGTTTGCCAAGAGACGGTCCGGCAGCAAGCCCCTCCAGACAGTCTGCATGATAAGGGCATGTCCCTTCATACCGGTCTTCCGGATGGCGGCGCACATAAATATGACCCATCTCCGGATGAGACAAACCGTGAATCAATTCACCAGCTACCACGGCGCCTGCTCCTACTCCCGTTCCGATGGTGATATACAGACAGCTATCCAGTCCCTGGGCAGCGCCCCATGTATATTCTCCAAGAGCGGCTCCGTTTACATCGGTATCAAATCCAATCGGAACATTAAAACGCTCTTCCAATGCTTTGACAATATTGTAATTGCTCCAATGAGGTTTCGGTGTCGTAGTAATGCAGCCATAAGTCGGGCTGCCCTTCACCGGATCAATCGGTCCGAAAGAACCGACTCCGATCGCCTCTATATCCTTATCAGCAAAAAAGTTAAAGACGTTTGCCATGGTTTCTTCAGGGGTTGTTGTCGGGAAGCTCACTCGCTCCACAACCGTTCCATCCTCCATACCCACGCCGCAAACGAACTTGGTTCCTCCTGCTTCAATTGCTCCAAGTAAACTCATGCTTCTTCCATCCTCTCCACGATGTGCTATGCCTTGTTCTCTATATAGTTGCTAACAAGCTCTATTCGAAGCATATGTAAACATTGTGCTCCCGTCAAGTCCGCCCGCCTCTTTCTCTGTTTCTGCCCGTTCCTGACGCGGCCAGCAACAGCCAAGAGAACAAAATAATGACAGCCGTCCACGCCCACGCCAGCCCGCTCTCGCCATTGCTTACCGCAACGTAAATCGCCGTGGGCAGCGTTTGCGTAACACCCGGTATATTGCCTGCAACCATCCAGGTTGCCCCAAATTCACCTAAACCTCTGGCAAAAGCCAGAATGAACGCCGAAATCCCCGCTCTGCGGACAAGCGGCAGCGTAATCCAGCGAAGCACCTGCCATTCGCCGGCCCCTGCCGATCGCGCCGAATCCTCAAGCTCCGGTTCCACGGACTCAAAGCCTACCCGCATGCTCTGATACACAAGCGGAAACGAGACCACAATAGCCGCTATAACCGCGGCCCCCCAACTGAAAATGATGGGCCTGGCAAACAGCCATTGCGCAGCTGCGCCAATCCAGCTGTTTCTGCCCAGCATGACAAGCAGAAGAAAGCCAACCACCGTAGGTGGAAGCACAAGCGGAAGCATCAGCAGCGTTTCAACCGCCGTCTTGCCGACAAACGAGCGCCTGGACATCCAGCGCGCTGCCGCTAATCCCAGTATAAATGCAATGATGCTGGACAGCAGTGATGTTTTTATCGACAGCCATACCGGCATCCAGAACATTTCGGTCGCAGTCACGGCGACGCCTCCGCTACCTCAAATCCAGCTTCCGTGAAGATATCCCTGATCTCTGGCTTCCGCATAAATTTGAGGAACGCCTCAGCCTCCTGCGGATGCTTGGCATTGCCCGGAACCGCTGCAGGATATTCGATCGGCTGGTGCTTGTCCGGGTCAACCTCAAGCGCAAGTGTTGCCTTGGCGGAACTCTTCAGATCGGTTTTGTACACAAAACCGGCATCCGCATTCCCCGACTCCACATAAGCGAGAACTTGCGTCACGTCCTTGGCATACACCGCCTTGGATTCGACATCTTCCCAAAGGCCTTCATTCTGAAGAGTCTCCTTCGCGTACTCCCCGGCCGGTACAGTATCCGGCTGCCCGATAGCCAGAACTCGTACTTCAGGTTTGAGCAGATCGGATAACTGCTTCACGTTCTGTTTGCCAACAGGCTCAATCAGCACCAACGCATTTCGAAACATTAACTGAACCGCATCGGATTGTACGATCCCCTTCTCGACCAGTCGATCCATCGGCTCCGTTGCCGCGGATACAAACAAATCTACAGGCGCCCCTTGCTCAAGCTGTTGTCCTAGAGAGCCCGAACCGCCAAAATTATAACGCAGCGTAACATTCGGAAACTCTGCTTCAAATCGTCGTCCGGTCTCTTCCAGGCTGGATTTGAGACTTGCTGCTGCCGAAACCATAACTTCAACCTTCTTCTCAGCCCCTGAGGGCGGCTTAGAGGTATCGGTTAAAGGAGTCTGATTGGAGGCACATGCGGATATAAGAAGCAGCATGGCCCCAAGCAGTAATCCGGTCAAGATTGATTTTCTACCGAAATTAAACTGTCTCCACATAACTAGGAAACCACCGCCACCCCAAAAAGATGGCCCAAGCTCTTCATCTCAAGCTCCTCCAGTTTGGTTAATGCACGTTCGTGATCCACGCTCAAGCGGCATAGTTCCAGTTCGCACTCCATTGGAACCTCACAATGGATTTCCGCCAAAGACCTGGACAGATGCAGCATTTCCAGATCTGCCTCGATCTTGGTGCGGACCCCTTTGGTCAGTGACTCAAGATTCGCAAGAATTCCTTCCACGGTTTCATACTCCTGAATCAGCTTGACCGCCGTTTTCTCGCCAATCCCACGTACGCCAGGATAATTATCACTTGTATCTCCCATCAGGCCTTTCACATCGATAACCTGTCTTGGGGAAAGTCCTTTTTCGGCATACAGCGTTTCCGGGGTATAGTGCATATAATTGCCGTGTCCCTTTTTCATGATAATGACGGAAGTGGAATCGTTCACGAGCTGAAGCAGATCGTGGTCCCCCGACAGGATCATGACATTCATGCTATCCCCGTACCGTCTGGCAAGCGTACCGATGCAATCATCGGCCTCATAGCCCACGACGCCCAGGTTCGGAATTCCCAGACATTCCGTCACATCACGAACCAACGAAAACTGCGGAACCAGATCATCCGGCGCTTCCGGACGATTGCCTTTATACGAGGCGAATTGCTCGGTACGAAATGTTTTCGAACCCATATCCCAGCAGCAAGCTACATGGGTAGGCTGAAATTTATCGATAGCATCCCACATATACCGCAGGAAGCCATAAATCGCGTTGGTCGGCACCCCCGCTTTGGTTCGACGGATATAGCCGCTTGACGCGGTTGCATAGTAAGCACGAAATAATAAAGCCATCCCGTCTACAAGCATTAAGGATGGTTGTTGATTGGGTATCACAGTCATGATCGCTCCTAACTTTAACTTCTCTGGTATAACCTTAAATATACCTTGTCATTATACCATATCCCTATATAGACTTGGGCTTGTCACAAGGTATTTCTTTGAATTTCCTATCATTGCCTGTTCATAAGAAAAACGTCTATCGACGTACTTTCTCAGTAGACAGACCGCATATAGAGGAAGTTTTTCTTGCGAGATAAGGATGCTAAGCCTCGGATGTTATTATCTCTTAAAACGAAAGAGCATCCCGGCGGCCAAAAGACCTTGGGATGCTCTACCTTCATCAGCAGGAAAATGTGTCTATTCCGGATCGTTGATCTTCAACAATGGGGCCACTCAGTTCTTTCAACCGGCCTCAATTGGGCCGTCATTGCCTCCGACCAAAATAGCCATTCTACTTCTGCCATGACTCCTGATATTGTTCTGCTTTGAAGCCGACGGTCACTTTACTTCCGTCCGTCACGATTGGACGCTTGATCAATCTTCCGTTGGACGACAACAGTTCGATTTTCTCCTCATCGGAAAGTCCAGGCAGTTTGTCTTTCAGGTTCATTTCCTTGTAGACCTCGCCACTCGTATTGAAAAATTTCTTAAGCTCCAGGCCGCTCTTATCGATAAGATTGGCTAATTCTTCCTGCTCTGGCGGTTGTTCAAAAATATTTTGAAGTTCCAGCTCATGTCCTTCGTTCTGCAGCCATTTGACCGCGTTACGGCATGTCCCGCATTTCGGATATTGATATACTTTCAGTTTGCTCATTCGATACGTTCTCCTTCTCTTGTTGTTTTGAAAATATTTAAGTCGCCTCTTGCGCAAGCATATTTCTCAGAGAGTTCATATCCTCAGGAAGCGGAGCTGTGAATACCATCGTGTTCCCCTCAATCGGGTGAATCAGTGTCAGGCTTGCTGCATGCAGTGCCTGCCTGCCCATATAGCGGTCCACCCTCATGATGCATGATCCGACTTCCGGCTCTGCCGACCCCTCGTTCCCATAGGACGCAGTTTCCGTCCCATCTGATCGTAACTCCCGCTCACTGTATACCGGATGCCTATACATCTGATCTCCAATCAATGGACAACCGATGCTAAGCATATGCACCCGAATTTGATGGGTCCGGCCCGTTTCCAGCTTCAATTCAACCAAGGATGCGGAATGATAGGTTTCGCATACCTGATACCGTGTCAATGAAGGATATCCGTCCGGGGTTAAGATGCGGCGGTGGGGCTCTAAAGGATCCCGATCAATCGGACCGTCAATATCGCCTGACGGCAAAGCAGGCTTGCCATGAACAAATGCAACATACCTCTTGTCGACCGTGCCGGCTATCATTTGTTCGGAAACATGCTGGTGGATATACGGATTCTTGGCCACCACCAACACGCCGGAAGTTTCCTGATCCAGCCTGTGAACCGCTCGGAACCGGTAATTCCAGCCCTTCTCCTGCCAGTAGTGGACAACGCCGTTCGCCAGTGTGTCCGTATAATGACCATGCGTCGGATGCACAATGATCCCTGCCGGCTTGTTCAGAACAAGCAGATGCTCATCCTCGTATAGAATATGAAGGTCCATCGGCTGGGGCAGCATATCGTCTGAACGTTCCTGCTCCATCCGAATTTCAACCAGATCTCCCGCATGCACTTTCACGCTAATGTATACACGGGTCCCGTTCAGCATAATGCCCTGCTCGGTCAACTTGAGGCGCGAGAGCAGCTTGCGGGATACCCCCATTCGTTTTTGCAATATAGTCTTAAGCAGCATGCCGTCTTCGTGGGGGGACACGACATAGCTGATTGGCGGATAGTACAAACTCATGAATTACCGAAACACCTTTCCACTTCGCTCATATTCGACATCTGGAATCCCGGCGTGCACATTGGCTGCCCGAGCAGTCACAAAGAAATAGTCGGACAATCGGTTCAAATACCGGCGAACCTCCGGATTGATTTCCGTGGTTCGCTGCAGCGAAACGGTCAACCGCTCAGCGCGGCGGCATACGGTCCGACATACATGAAGCAACGAAGACAACGCGCTTCCGCCTGGCAAGATAAATCGTTCAAGCGGAGGGTTCTTCTCCTCGAATGCATCCAGCCATACCTCCAGATTATCCACTAGCTCGGCGCCTACCTTGAGTTTATCCTCGCGAGGTCTCGCATAGGCCAGATCCGAACCGCAATCGAACAGTTCATGCTGGATTCGAACGAGCTGAAGATGCAGCTCCTCAAAGTCGGCTTCCTTGGCCAAAAATACAGCTTGACCGACAAAACTGTTCAGTTCATCGATCGTGCCATACGCTTCGATGCGCGGATCATCCTTGGGCACGCGACCACCAATAATTGAAGTTTCCCCCGCATCTCCCGTTCTCGTATATACCTTCATCCCATCTTCCTCCATTTCAAAGTCCGTTCCTTATTGAACGAACATCATATTTCTTATTTTATTATGCTCAACTATAGCATAATTTCGGATAACGGTCCCTCTATGGCGGAATAAGTCCCAGGCGGGTCATGATTCCGGAGCGAGGTTCTACCATCCAGGGGAAATCATTTAAACGCAAACAAGGCTGATCCTTGAGTCATTGCACTCAGGAGCAGCCTTGTATTATTCAATCAAATCGTATTTTATAGTTTCTTTTTTGGATGAGCCTTCATATATTCGTTAATCTTCAAATCCAGCAAACTGCTGATCTCGATGACAATTTCGGACGTAAAGGACTGCTCTTCCAAAAAAATCTGTTCCATCTTCCGGCGAAGCATGTGAATTTCGTCTTCCAAGGTAATTTCCTGAGGAGTGGATTTGGCTGATTTAATTGACCATTTACCGTGATTATCGCCTTCAGCCGTATAGTCACCACGGTAGTTTGACAATTCATAATCACAAAACACTGGTGATCCCTCCTTGGAAAGTAAAATTCTGCCCCCAAAATAAAATTATAACATATATTTTCCCAATGGAAAGTGATTTTTTTGTTAATTCAAGGAAAAAGTTCAACGAATTCCTTGTCTACTTTATTTTTTCCACAAAATTGCCCATTCTCTCCAAGGCCTCATTCAGCTGGGCAATGGATGTAGCATAAGAGCAGCGGATGAATCCTTCCCCGCCTAGACCGAATGCGGTGCCTGGCACGGCAGCCACCTTGGCCTCAGTCAGCAAGCGCTGGGCAAATTCTTCTGAGCCGAGCCCCGTTCGCTTGATACTTGGAAATGCGTAAAACGCTCCCTGTGGTTCGTGGCAATCCAAACCGATCTCGCGCAGCCCTTGAACCACCAGTCTGCGCCGCTGGTTATAGGATTCAACCATTCGATCCTTCTCCCCCATACCGTTGCGCAATGCTTCGAGCGCGGCGACTTGCCCCATTGCGGGTGCACACATAACCGTATATTGGTGTATTTTCAGCATGGCGCCGATCAGATCGGCATGAGCACACACATACCCCATACGCCAACCGGTCATAGCAAACGCCTTCGAGAAGCCGCTCACCAGTATGGTGCGGTCCATCATGCCTGGCATCGAGGCAAAGCTGACATGTTTGCCTTCATATGTGAGCTCCGCATAGATTTCATCGGAGATCACAATCAAATCGTGTTTTTCCACCACTTCTGCAATGGGCAGCCAATCCTCATAAGTCATGATGGCTCCCGTCGGATTGCTTGGGTAGCACAGGATTAGAATCTTCGATTTGGGCGTGGTTTGCGCTTCAAGCGCCTCGGCCGTCAGTTTGAAATGATGCTCTGCCGTCGTTTCAATACCAACGGGTACCCCGCCACCGATTGAAGCAATCGGCGAGTAAGAAATGTAACACGGCTCGGGAATCAGAATTTCATCACCGGGTACAATCAAGGCACGCAGCGCCAGATCAATCGCTTCACTGCCGCCTACGGTTACAATCATTTCATTGGCAGGATTATAAGTCACGTGGAAACTGTCGTTCAAATATTCCGCGATCGCCTCCCGCAGTTCCGGCATACCGGCATTGGACGTATATCCTGTAAACCCGCGCTCCAATGAATACACGCAGGCTTCTCGTACATGCCACGGCGTTACGAAATCAGGCTCACCGACACCAAGTGTGATAATATCCTTATTTCCACTGACGAGATCAAAAAATTTCCGGATTCCGGAGGGTTGAATGTCCCTGACCCTAGGCGCCAAATAGGAGCTCATCGATTTCCTGTTATTTTCTGCAAGCTGCTGTTCGTTCACAATCATAGCACACGCTTCCTTTACGGCGAGATCAGGAGACGATTGTCTTCTTGACGTTCTTCAAAAATAATCCCGTCTTGTTTATATTTTTTTAAAATAAAATTGGTTTTGGTCGATAATACAGAATCGATAGGTGACAGTTTCTCCGAAACAAAGTTGGCCACCTCACGCAAGTTTCTGCCTTCCACTTCAACCAGCAAGTCGTAGGCGCCAGACATAAGATAGACCGACTTCACCTGCGGGAATAAATAAATCCGCTCGGCAATTCCTTCAAAGCCTCTTCCGCGCTCAGGTGTAATTTGAACCTCGATCAGCGCCGTAACCTTCTCGTCTTCCATCTTGCCCCAGTTGACAACGGTCGCATACTTAACAATAACGTGATCTCGTTCAAGCTCCGCAATGGAGGTCTTTATTTCTTCCTCATCTACACCGAGTAGAGTAGAGAGTAGAGCCGGCGATCTTCTCGCGTCTTCTTTCAGCAGGTCAAGCACCTTCAGTTTCAATTCGCTAAGCTCTTCCATATACGTATCCTCCAGCACTTATTCCGAATAACCTTTCTTCATGCATGATATTTCGGAACAGAGATTAATACTTATATTACAATAACTTACACGGGATGTGCAAAAAAAAATACCGATGCATCACTGCAGCAACGGGCTGCAGGTGTCATCGGCTTATTGTTTGAGTTAACCATGGGATTATTGGGTTACATTATTAGATGTAGGGGCTACATTAGTGGTATGCGGCGGTACATTCGGATGATGCGCGTACGCGCCCATACCGGAAGTTTTTTGATTAATGATTTCCCGTGTTTTTTGCTGGGACTGCTGCGCTTGCTTATACTGCTTGTCCACATCGTATTTCAATGCATGCCGAGGCGCGGTATACATGTTCTGCTGCTTCATCATATTAAAAAATTCACCTTGCAGCTTCAGTGTATCCGCAGTCAGATCCGTAAACATTTGACGGACATCAGGACAAGAAGCTTCCGTTGTAGCTGTCGTATACTCTCGCACGACCCGTTTCAGTTCTCCCAGAATAGGGCTAAGCATATCCTCTTCGGGCAGGTGCGAAGATCCATTAGGCGTTATCATAAGTCGTTCCTCCTTAACAATTATGCATCCTGGTCTATATCTCCTCTTATTGAGGCTGCGTCGGCGCGATATTGCTGTGGATCTGCAGTGAGTTAACCAATGTATCGAGATGCTGCTCATGGCGTCCTACGAATTCCAGCAGCGCCTGCTGGATTGCAGGATTTTGACTGGCTGCGGCTGTCGCGGCACAATGCTTGGCCAGCATGCTCTCGTTGGAAATGCAATCCGCAATATAGTCCAGTTCTTTTGAGGTTAGAGGCTGTAATTGCTGATTAGGTGTCATCTTTGTGTTTGTTCCCCTTTCCAATTAGGTTGCACAGGGCTAGTATGCCACCTATATAAAAATCTATGTCGTGAGATGTCATTAAATACGAAAGGAACGTCCAAACTAATAACAATGTGACAATGAGGGGGTGAGGGACCATGTTACTGACCGGCGGAACAACGCCCTGGAAATATTTAAACACCGAACCTGTAAAAAGATACCCCGGTCTATCAGAACAGCTCAGCTGTGATGTGCTAATTGTCGGCGGCGGTATTAGCGGTGCGCTGATGGCCTATGTGCTGACCAAGCAAGGCGTGGACACCGTCCTGCTGGACAAAAAACGCGTATGCGAAGGCAGCACATCCGCCAATTCGGGGCTGTTGCAATTCTCCAACGACTGCCCCCTATCTGATCTGATCCAACAATTTAACGAACAACAGGGCTCCTCCTTCTACATGATGTGCAGAAACGCCGTACGTCGGCTCACCGAAATTGCAAATCATCTGTCCAGGGATTCCGGCTTGACCCCGCGAAGCAGCCTCTACTATGCCAGTAACCCCCAAGATGTCGGCATGCTTCGCCATGAGTATGACCTGCTCAAACGAAAGGGCTTCGATGTGGAGTACTGGAGCCGCGAGCATGTGAAGGCTAACTTTCCGTTCTCAAAAGAAGCTGCCATCTATACTCGCGGCGATGCCGAAGTCGATCCCTACCGTTTTGGGCATAATCTTCTTCAAGATGCCTGGGAGCATGGGCTGCGAATTTACGAAAATAGCGAAGTGAAGGAAACTCGGTATACCGACAGCGATGTCACCGTCTTAACCGATGAAGGAAGCGTCCTCGCCAGGAACGTGATCTGGGCCACCGGGTATAGCACCCAAGAATGGAAGCCTGATTATCAAGCGGAGCTGCTCAACACCTATGCCATCCTGACGGAGCCTGTATCCGATCTGTCTTCATGGTACAAGCGAGCATTCATATGGGAAACAAATCGCCCTTATCTCTATTTCCGGACAACGCCGGATCAGCGAATCATAGCCGGAGGGCTGGATGAACCGCTTCGTCCTTCAGGCAAACCAGAGGAATACGCTGAACCGAGAGGCCGGAGATTGCTAAATGAAATCCAGAAACTGTTCCCCCATATGACGGATTTGAAAATCGCTTGCAGTTGGGCCGGCGTGTTTGCCACAACCCAAGACGGCATCCCGTTGATCGGCAGACACCCGCAGTATCCGCACAGCTACTTTATCGAGGTGTATGGCGGAAACGGGACCGTTTACAGCATGATCGCTGCGGATCTGCTGGCCGAGACGATTGCAGGACGTGAGCCCGAAGAGCTGAAATGGTTCTCCTTGATACGGCCAATCGACCTGAAAATCACATAAAATAATTGAAGGTATCTCCTTATTGGCCATGGGGCCTTGGAGATACCTTCTTCCGTTGTAGGGTTACGCCGTAACGCTGTCTCTTGTTTATCAACTCGCCGTTCGTTAACTGGCACAACGCTTTTGACGCGAGCGGATGCGATTAGGCTTCAGGTGTTCAGGTGACTTGTCCTTTGGAAGGAAACAGCTTTCGTATAAACAGCCACGATCCGATAGGGGAAGCCCCCAGAAACAGCAGCAGCAGGGTTACCGTTAACGTGTCCTGTCTAAATGACAGAACAAGAATAAACACAAGGAGACCCGTAATTCGGCCTATGGTTAGACTGAGTTCCCGCAGCACGACCAGTTCCACCCGCTTCTCCACGTTTTCCTGATTCACTCCCATAAGATCAAAGCTGGCCGATATAGCCGGCATCATGTACAGCGGAATAAACAGCGACGTCCCGATTCCCAGCACCAACAGCGTAGTATAGTTGACAGCAAATAGCAGCGGCATAATTACCAGCAGCATCAATATCGAACCTACCAGCATGCCGGTTTTACGGAATTTGGGCTTGAACCACTTCCCGCAGGCCCAGTAGCTGACCAGCGAAACCGCCGAAGTAATCAATGCGAATTGCCCCAGCTTCGATTCCTGGTCCGTCGCCACAAAAACAAGGAGGGTAATAAGAAAGGAAAACACACCTTCCCTGATTCCCTGAACGGCCAAGCCGAATACAGCGTATTTCCAGACTCCGCCCTCCTTGAGTCGGCTAACCCCCTCCAGCCAATGATAGTCGCTCTGGACCGGTCGTTTTCGCAGAAAAAAGCTCAGCACCACCGTCGCCGCGAAGATGACCATCGATACGGTAAAAATAAACCGGTAGCCCTGATCCCCATGCATCATCGTGATGATCCAACCCGCCATCCACGGACCGATAATCCCCGTTATGGAGCCCAGGAGTCCGATCCAGCCATTAAACCAGTCCCGATTCTCTGCACTTGAAATCTCGAAGTAAACCACATTAAAGGCTAACCAGAATAATCCCAATGAGACGCCGAACAGCAAGCCGAGAGGCCAAATATAATGGACGGCATCCCTCCCTGCCCACAGAACGCATAGATAAAACAGGGCGGACACTGCAATACCCAGGCGAAGCGCATTCATTTTGTTATGCTCCTTCACCCATTTGCCGGCGGTCCAGAACGTCAAACCCAATGCAACCTGCTGAGCAATCGTGAACCAACCGAGCATCGTATAGTCCTGGCGGCTTTTCCATAAGTATACGTTGAGGAATGTACCCGACAATGCACTCGATAGTATAAACAACCCATGAACGGATAACAGAAGCATAGCCTGGGGGTCCTTTGTCAACTTCATATACAGTTCCTCCCTTGCCTTCACACTTGAAGTCCAAGGTATTTTACCCCTCTAATCCCCACTTCATGAACAAAAAAAAGGAAACTGCCGCAAGCAGTTTCCTTAAACTAGCCGTGGATCGGCATACAGCGCCTTTCCGCAAACTCTATTCCTTTTTATGGATAAAACTTTTGATCATCCGAAGCCGGTCATTCTCTGCCAGATTGTGCTGTACATGGAAGCATCCAGGGCACACATATACATTTAGATCATAAGGCGGCTGAAGGATAGGGCCTTGAATCAGGGCTGCGTTAACCGGCTGGAAGCCTTCCCCACTCACATGCTGCGTTCCGGCATGAAGCATATACTCTCTGCAATGCAAGCACTCGGGAACTTCCTCTTGCTGGTCCAGAATCCCCTCTACCGTCTCCTCAAATGCAAAGAGGTCATGATCCTCCCCATACTTATCCACGGTTCGAAGCGAGGACAGTGTTTCATGGTCGGATCCCCATATACGATGAAGATCACCCGCTTCCTCATCGGAAGCCTCATAAGCCTCTTCATATTCCTCCGGATCGTCCTGTACATCCTCGTCTTCCAATGCGATATTCAATGTGCGATAGCCTTTAAGCTCGTTCGCACAGTGAGGACAAGTATCTTCGGGACCTATCTCTTCATCCCATACAATCTCACTTTGGCACCATGGGCAAACCGTCGGTTCCATCGATCATTCATCCCTTTCTTTATTCAAACGGCCATGAATGGCCCTATTAACTTTATTTTTATTGAGACATCAAGTATACAATACCCGCCACAAAAAAAATCAAGGCAGCCGCAAACAATATCCGCGGTAAATATTTCATCGTCCTTTTCCTCCCGAAGCCCTTAAATGATGCTCGCTCCAATAATGTAAGATAAAGATACGGTGATAATTAGTACGATCAAGCCAACTGCGCGGTTATCCTTGCCAATCTCTTCATCGACAGAAAATACGGGAGTCAAGAACTCAAGCAACCAATAAGCCAATAAAAGCAGTATGAACCCGAAGAATGACCATTTAATCATGCCATAAATGGACGTATTGGCTGTTATGCTATACCGCATCACGTTACAGATGCCAAAGACCTTGCCGCCGGTCGCCATAGCTGCGGCAACATTTCCTTTGCGTATTTCATCCCAGCAGTTGTACTTGGTAACCAATTCAAAGCAATACAAGTAAACAATAAGTGCAAGTATCGCAACCGAGAAATAGCCGACGAGCACCCCAAGTGGATGGGTCAGCAAATGATCAATCGCTTCCGTCATTCCCTTTTTTCCTCCCTGATATAAACGGGATGCGGCACCTTTCGCATCCCGTCGTTCTGAACCTTATGATGATATGTTATACGATTGAAGGAGAAAACGGTTCCTGATTTCTTACTTTTCTTATTTCAACTCGGCAATCGTAACGCCATTGCCGCCTTCGCCGTAATTGCCTAAACGATGACTCTTAACATGTTTGTGTTTGCGCAAATAATCCTGAATCCCGGTTCGCAGTATTCCGGTTCCCTTACCATGTATGATGTAGATCTGCCCCAGGTTCCCCAGAAAAGCCTCATCAATGAACCGATCCACCTCGATCAGCGCTTCTTCCAGATTCGCTCCTCTTAAATCCAACTCATTCCGGATGTTGGTATCGCGAGTCCGCTTCAAGACGGTAGCATGCTGTTTCGGCGCTTGTTTGGCGCTTGCTGCCGGATTCGACAAAAGCTCCAAATCATCCAGCGCCACCTTCATCTTCATAATGCCAAGCTGAACAACGGCTTCCTTGGACCCGGCCATTTCTACAACATGCCCTTTCTGATTCAGGCTGGATACCCGAACCTCATCTCCTGGCTCAATGCTGCGCTGCTGCTTCGCTGAACGTTGGCCAGCCGTCTTCTTACCCTGCTGCGGTTCGGCGTCATCCAGACGCTTTCTGGCAGCAATCAGTTTGTGCTCCTTAACCGAAGCTCCTTCCTCTTGGGCAATCTTGCGTAGATCCGCGATGATTTCCTCCGCCTCACTCCGGGCCTTGTCCACGATCTGCCTTGCTTCCGTACGAGCTTTATCAACAAGCTTGTCCTTCTGCTCTTCCAGCTTCTGAAGCTCGTGCTGGTGACGAAGACGCAGCTCCTCCATTTCCTTCCGAACCTGCTCCGCCTTCTCACGCTCTACTTCCGCGGTGTGCCGGTTCTCTTCGAGCGATGCAATCATATGCTCCACTCGTTGATCTTCTTCCTTCACTTCGCCACGGGCAAATTCCAGAATGGATCCCGGCAATCCCAGACGTTCTGCAATGGCAAACGCATTACTGCGTCCAGGCACGCCTACCAACAGGCGATAAGTCGGGCTTAGGGTATTAATATCGAACTCCATGCTGGCGTTGATGACACCTTTGCGTTCGTATGCATAAGCCTTCAATTCAGAATAGTGCGTTGTCGCGATCATGCGGCAGCCCATGCGGTGGATATGCTCCAGGATGGAAATCGCCAGAGCGGAACCCTCCGCAGGGTCCGTCCCTGCTCCCACCTCATCAAGCAGCACTAGGCTCTTCGGCGTCATCTGGCTTAATATGCGGATGATGTTCGTCATATGGCTGGAGAAGGTACTGAGGCTCTGCTCAATGCTTTGCTCATCGCCAATATCCGCGTAGATCGCATCAAATACGCACATCTGGCTGCCTTCTTCGGCAGGAATAAAGAGTCCAGACATCGCCATCAGATTTAATAATCCGATCGTTTTGAGCGTAACCGTCTTACCGCCGGTATTCGGCCCTGTGACAATGATGGATGTATAGGAATTGCCTAATTCCACATCAAGCGGCACAACCTGATCCGCCGGAATCAGTGGATGTCGGCCTTTGCGCAGCTTAATATAACCTCTGTCATTCATTCTTGGTAGTGAAGCCTTCATTACATGGGCTAAACGAGCCTTGGCAAAAATAAAGTCGAGCTGGCCGATCAGATCCAAGTCAATGGATAGTAGCTCAGCCTGCTCGCCGACCTGGGCGGTCAGCTTCTGCAGAATCACTTCGATTTCCCGCTCTTCCCGCATTCGCGTCTCGCGCAGCTTGTTGTTCATGGCTACGATGGATTCCGGCTCAATAAACAACGTCGCGCCTGACCCGGACTGATCGTGCACGATACCGCCAAAATGCGAGCGATATTCCGCTTTTACGGGAATGACAAAACGGTCGCCGCGAATCGTAATTAACTGGTCCTGCAGCATCTTCGCCACGGATTGCGATCGAATCATGGACTCCAGTTTCTCGCGAATGCGAACTTCTCCGCCCCGCAATTCCCGCCGGATCTGAGAAAGCTCCGCGCTTGCGGAATCCAGCACCTCAGCAGCATCGTCAATACAGAGCCGAATGGCATCTTCCAGAGGCTTCTGCTCCGAAATAAGATCACTCAAATTATAGAGGATCTCAATCTTCTCGTCCTCGTGGATCGCTGCAATAAACCGCTTGATTCGGCGTGATCCATGAATCGTATTCGACGCAGCCAGCAATTCATGGGGATTAAGCGTCCCCCCAATTCTGGCTCGCTTCAATGCGTCGTTAATATCGGTAATCCCGCGAAAAGACGGATTGCCCTTGAGCCTGTCTACGGTGTAAGCCTGGTCAGTAGCCGCAAGTAAATCCTTTACCGCCTCCAGGTCGGTTTCAGGCATTAACGTTTCAGCTCTCGCACTTCCCATGGAAGTTTGAGTGTATTGTGTTAATGTATTTAAAATTTTTCGGTATTCTAAAGTTTGCAAAATCTTGTCATTCAAGAAGTTCACAACTCCTCTCAATCGATGCATATATTATATCGAAACTAATACGAATTCGCCAAGGAATCCAAAAACCTTCCACACATAACCGACGGCCCTATTGAACAAAATAAATTCTGCGTAACATTCCAGTCTTATTCTAAGGAGGCAGGTACCATGCAATTTCTCGGGCATGTTGTTCGATTTATCGTTGCCGCGCTCGTTCTTATGGTTGTCGGATGGATTGTCCCCCAATTCACCGTCGGCGGATTCGGAAGCGCCCTGTTGCTTGCACTCGTTATCGCCCTGATTGGTTGGGCTATCGAGGGCATCTTCGGCAAAAAAGTCACACCGTTTGGACGTGGCATCGTGGGCTTCCTGGTGAGCGCACTCGTGATTTACCTTGCCCAATTCATCGTTGGAGGCGTTAGCGTCTCCATACTGGGCGCCTTGCTTGCTGCACTGGTCATCGGGATCATCGATCTGTTCATTCCGGTTTCCACCCCTTTTGAAGCAGGCAAATCCCGCAAAGAATAAGATAGAAGAACGCCCGCTTCTGTTAGAGGATTCCTCTGAAGCCCTCTTTCTGAACGAACCGAACGGCAGCAGTATCCCCACACTAACCCCCTGTTAATCTAAACAGGGGGTTTTCCAGCTTCCCCTATATTATAAAGTAAATCTATATCATCGTTTGAAACCGTTCACGTTCACCAATTTTTCATAACACGTATGTGCACCCACTCTTTTTCTGCGCTATCATAAAGATTGGAAATTATATTTCACAATTATTTCATAGTCAGGAGAGATTTCAGTGAAAAAAGGCATTGCTTTACTTGTTTCATGTATGCTCCTATTTGTATTGGCTGCCTGCGGTGGAGACCAGAAAGAGTCCCAGGGAGATTCAGCGATCTCGGATACTGGTGTAGCACCGGAAGCTGAACTCGTGATTAAGGGCACCAATTTCCAATTCGACCAAGAGGAATATCGTCTCAAGAAAGGCGTGCCTGTCAAGATTACTTACGAGAATGAAGACGGCAACCACGGCGTTATGATTCCTGCGCTCGGACTGCAGCTCGACCGTAAAAACAACTCAACTGTCGTTACGCCTGATGAGACCGGAGAATTCGAAGTTTCGTGTTCCATTATGTGCGGAGCGGGTCACAGCAAAATGATGTCCAAACTTATCGTCGAAGAATAGTAGATCTTCCTCACGAAAATAAACCTCCGGATCGCCAGAGTATCCTCTGTCTAATCCGGAGGTTTTTTCAGGTTCACATCTTCGCCATGGCCTAACGCTGATCCTGCTCAATCAACTCGATCCACTCATTATATTCAACTTGGAGCTTCGCATACTCTTCCTTCAACTTACGGTGTTCTTCTTCAAGCTGCGCAGATTGCTCCGCCTTCAATTCCTGTTCTGCCTGAAGCAGACGATATTGGTGCATGACCAGCTCATACTGTTCACCTAAATCGGAATACTGTTGTGCCGCTTCACTCTTCTCTTCTTCCAGACGTTCATAGGCTTGGCGTGCGGATGCAATTTCCTGCTGCCATGACTGGAGCTCTTCTTCGAGAGCAAGCTTGGTTCGTTTCCACTCATCGCGCTCTGCGGCCAGCTTCTCGCTGTCCTCGGCAAGCTGTTCCCGTTCCGCCATCCCTTGCTGGTATTGCTCCTGCCACTGAACGGCGCGTTCCTCTGAATCTCTCAGCTGCTCGGCGAGTTCACGTGCGCGCTCTTCACTGGCAGCCGCCTTCTTGCGAAGCTCATCCAGCTGATTCGACACCGTATCGTATTCTTCCTCCAGCATAGCGTACAGTTTGCTGGTCTCTTCCTCTCGGACTCCCGCTTCCTTCGCGAGCTTCTCCAGCTCTTCATGGCGAAGCTGCAGTTCATTCAATTCCTCTTGGGCACTTCTACGCTCTGACATAGTCCGGTCAGCTTCGTCCTTCATGACCTGGATCTCATCCTGAAGTCCCTTCATTCCTTCTTCCAGGCTCTCGTTCGCTTCCATAAGCTCGACAATTCTCATCTCGAGCTCAGCGGTTTCCTCTTTGCGCTGATCAGCCAGCGTGCGCCAGGATTGAAGCTCGCCGCTTAGACGCTGCAGCTCTTCTTGCTGTTTGCGGGAGGTCTGATTTGCATCCACCACAAGTTTCTGCAGACGACGGCGCTCTTCCTCCGACTTGGCGGATTCCTGCTTCAGGCCCTCGAGCTCCTTCGTCAGCCCTTCGACCTTCGTTCGGAAGGAACGCAATTCCTGCGAAGAGGCCTCGGCTTGCTGTCTGGACGACTGGAGCGCTTCCTTCAGCTTGTCCGATTCTGCTTTTACAGCACCCAGTTCCTTCTCGGCGGACGACAAACGTGCTTGGAGCTGCCCGCCCCGCGTTCGCTGCTCGGCAAGCTGCTTCTCCAGCTCTTGGACGGTACTTGTATGCTTTTGCTCCATATCCTGCACCGTCTTCGTATACTTCTGCTCCATATCGTGCACGATCTTCGAGTGCTGCTGCTCCTTCAGGAGCGCCTCTTGTTTATAGGTGCTCTCCTGTTTCTTCAATTGCTCAGCCAGCTTCTCCTCGGCCTGCTTCGCAGAGGTCCGTTGACTCTGTTCCAGCTTCTCGATGGCCTGTTTATGAGTGAGCGTCAACTGCGAAATCTGCCCTTCATAGCGGCGCTTCATATCTTCAATAGACTGCTTATGGCCGCTCTCCAGCTTCTCGCGCTGCTCCTTAAGACGGGCCTCAAGCTGCTGCTTCTCCTTCAGCAGTTCCGCCACGCGGTCCGATTCCTTCTGAAGCAATTCCTTCGTACGCTCTGACTCCGCGGTTAGATTCTCCTTGGACTTCCTGTATTCCTCAGCCAGCGTAGTCTGCTCCGCCAGTTTGTGCTCCAACTGCTCCTGCTGCTGACGATGTCTCTCCTGCTGCTCGATTTGAAGTCCTTGCACCTTGGCAAGCTCCGTACGCAGTTCATTTCGCTCGGCCGTCATCTGCTTGGCCTCATTCTGAAACTCCAGCTTCTGCAAAGCTTCTTCAGCCATATGTACTGCAGCTAGGACGGCAATGCGCGGGGTATCCAATCGAGAGTGCGCCTTGGATATGGTACGCATGCGATCATCTACATAATTCGCTACCTGTCTGGTATAATCACTGCTACTGCCAACGAGTTTATAGGAAGTTCCGTAGATATCTACGGTAACGCTTTTACGGTCCGATGTAGTCAAAATTGTGCCCTCCTTCTATTATGTGTAGATTCTATGATGTCTGAAATGGTCTATTCTCTACATTCATTATATATGAGATAACATCTGTAGACGAACCTCAAGAAAACAGACCGAAGTTTGGTATATGATAACACAGTTTTGTGCTTATAATTATGTACCCTGCGGGCGTCCTGATGCAAATCCCAGTTCAATTTAGAGCAAAAAAGCCCGCATCGAATCCCTGATGTAATGGATTCGATGCGGGCGTTCACAATTCCTGCTATTTTCTTAATTCTGCGCCAAAAGTTTGCTGAAGGGCAGCAACCGCTTTTTCCGTGACGCCGGCAACCTCTTCATCGGTCAGCGTCCGTTCCTGATGGCGGTACGTCATGGAGATGGCAACACTCTTCTTACCCTCTCCAAGCTTGCTGCCTGTGAAGACGTCAAATACCTGAATCTGCTGCAGAAGCTCACCAGCATTCTCCTTGATCACTTGAATCAGGGAGCCGGCTTCAACCTCCTCATTCACCACGATGGCAAGATCGCGTTCCATACCCGGGAATCTAGGCAAATCGCGGTAAACGACGCGGGCGTTAGTCAGATCATACAGCGGCTTAAGGAGAATCTCGGCGGCATAGGTATCTTCCAAATCCAGCTCCTGCTGGGTCTTCGGATGAATTTGTCCCAGTACACCTAACAGCCGCTTGTTCTCGCCTTGACCCGCATATACGGAAGCGGAACGTCCCGGGTGGAAGCCCTCCGGTCCGTTGGCCTCGTAAGTGATCTCTTCTGAGCCAATTCCAAGGTAGTCGAGCACCGTTTCGAGCGCCCCCTTCAAATCGAAGAAATCGACCTTGGCCGGCTGAACATTCCATTGCTTGCTGCCTTTGCGTCCCGTCAGCAGCAACCCGAGAACAGGGCGCTCCAGCGGCTGCTTCGTCAATGTCTTCTCATGCGTATGAAACAGGTTCCCTATTTCAAACAGGGCCAAGTCCGGCTGCTTGCGGTTATGGTTGTACACCGCGATATCCAGCAGCTGCGGAAGCAGGCTGGTGCGAAGGACGCTGCGGTCCTCGCTCATTGGCATGGCCAGCTTAACCGCCGTGCCATCTGACGACAGGGAGGTGAACATTTCCGCTTGCTGCGGATGGATGAAGGAATAACCCAGAACCTCCTGGAATCCGCTATGCGTCAGCAAACGGCGAAGCGAGCGGCGGATGGCCTGAGCGATGGTCAATGAACCCGGTGTCGTCGGACCTTCAATCGCCGTTGTCGGGATATTGTCGTATCCATACAGACGGGCCACCTCTTCAATGAGGTCTACGTCAAGCACGATATCGCCGCGTCGGGAAGGCACTTGAACATCCACCATTCCTTGGCCCGAATCTCCGCAAGGGAAATGCAATCGGGCGAAGATCGTTTTTACCTCAAGCAGGGACAGCTCCGTTCCCAGATAACGATTGAGCTTCTCCAGCGACAACGTAATCACGGTAGGCTCGTTGTCCGCACTGCCTGCTTCGACGATTCCCTGATGGACAGCGCCTCCGGCATATTTCGCCATCAATGCCGCTGCACGGTTCAGTGCAGGGATAACTGCGGCAGGATCCACTTCCTTCTCGAAGCGGGAGCTTGCCTCCGAACGCAGTCCGAGCTGACGGGATGTTTTGCGGACGGTACCGCCATCGAACTTAGCCGACTCCAGGAAAATATTGACCGTGCTGTCCGTTACTTCGGAGTCCAGCCCGCCCATAACGCCAGCCAAGGCTACCGGCTTGCCCCCTGCTGTAATCACCAGCATATGCGGCTCCAGGCGACGCTCCGCGCCGTCCAGCGTTACCATCGTTTCCCCAGCTTCAGCCATACGCACATGGACCGCGCCATCCTTCAGCTGATCTGCATCAAAAGCATGCAGCGGCTGGCCATATTCCAGCATCACATAGTTCGTAATATCCACGATATTACTGATCGGGCGCACGCCCGCTGCCATCAACCGATTCTGCATCCACAGCGGAGAAGGACCGATCTTAACTCCGGTAATATAACGTGCCGCGTAATGGCTGCACTGCTCGTCAGCCCCGATCGTAACCGAGATATGATCGGCTGCTGCATCTTGAACCTCCAGAATTTCCTTCTCCGGGTTCGGAAGACTCAGCTCGCGCCCCAGAATGGCGCTCACTTCGTAAGCTGCTCCCAGCATGCTGAGACAGTCAGAGCGGTTCGGCGTCAGATCCAGCTCCAAAATTTCATCGTTCAGACCCAGCACATCTTCAATTGGTTTACCGATCTCCGTCTCAGCCGGAAGTACCAGAATCCCTTCCTGCAGCTCTTTAGGCAGCAGTTTGTCATTCATGCCCAGTTCCTTCGCCGAGCAGATCATGCCTTGGGAGAGCACGCCGCGCAGCTTGGCCTTCTTGATATCCATACCGCCAGGCAGCTTCGCGCCAACAAGCGCCACCGGCACCTTCTGGCCAGCATCTACATTTTTGGCTCCGCACACGATCTGGAGATCTTCCTCCTGACCCGCATCCACGATACATACATTCAGCTTGTCTGCGTCAGGATGCTTCTCTTTACTCTTGACGTAGCCTACGACCACTTTGTTAATGCCTTGATTCCGTTTCTCGATCACATCGATTTCAATACCAGCCGAAGTAATACGGCTTGCCAAATCCTCTGAGGTTACGCCTTGGAGCGAAATATAATCGGACAACCAATCGGTTGAAACTCTCATTGTCTATTCACTTCCCTTTATCGTTAAAATTAGATCCGCGTGAATTGATTCAAGAATGCTGTATCGTTGTTGAAGAAGTGACGGATGTCATCCACGCCGTATTTCAGCATCGCAATCCGCTCAACCCCCATACCGAAAGCAAAACCGCTGTACTTCTCAGGGTCATAACCGCCCATTTCAAGCACCTTCGGATGAACCATGCCGCAGCCTAAAATCTCAAGCCAGCCTGTTTGCTTGCATACGCGGCAGCCACTGCCGCCGCATCTTACACAGGATACGTCCACTTCCGCGCTCGGCTCCGTGAACGGGAAGAAGCTTGGACGCAGACGGATCTGCGTGTCATCGCCGAACATCTCCTGCACGAATTGCAGCAGCGTCCCTTTCAGATCACTCATGCGAATGTTCTCGCCGATGACCAGGCCCTCGATTTGATGGAACTGGAACGAATGCGTCGCATCATCGTCGTCCCGGCGGAATACACGGCCCGGGCAGATGATTTTGACAGGCGCTTTCCCATTCATCGACAGCATCGTCCGGGCTTGCACCGGGGATGTCTGAGTACGCATTAGCAGATCTTCCGTCAAATAGAAGGAATCCTGCATGTCGCGTGCCGGGTGATTCTTCGGCAGATTCAGCGCTTCGAAGTTGAAGTAGTCCGTTTCCACCTCAGGGCCTTCCGCTACCTGATAACCCATCCCGATGAAAATATCCTCGATATCCTGGATCACCTTGCTCAAAGGATGGACCGCGCCTTGGCTGAGCTTGCGGCCCGGAAGAGTTACGTCCACCTTCTCTGCACGCAGGCGCTCTTCGGTTTCCTGCTGCAGGAACGCTTCCTGCTTGCCGGAGATGACTTCCTCGATCGCGCCCCGAACGTCATTGGCCACCTGGCCGATAACGGGACGCTCTTCTGCACTCAGCGCTCCCATTCCGCGCAGGATTTCCGTCAAGGCACCTTTTTTGCCAAGGTATTTCACCCGCAAATCATTCAGCTGCTGCGGATCGGTAACATCCTGCAATTGCGCCAATGCTTCCTGCTTTAATGCTTCTAATTTTTCCTTCATAGCTATTCGCACACCCCTTTGTAAACTCCATCATCGTACTGAAAACAAAAAAGGCCTCTCCTCCCAAAAAGGGACGAAGAGACCGTGGTACCACCCTTGTTAACATGCATCATACCCTAACCAAGGCGGTAAAAAACCTTAGGCCCGAGTATGCCTCACCATGCTCACTTGACCGACGTAACGAATCGGACCCGTTATCCCCTACTGACCGGCACCATGCCGTGTTCAAGGAACTGCTCCGGAGCGAACTTCACTAGCCTGTTTCTATAGGGACACTCTCAATCCACGGCATCCCTTCCCTGTAAAGAGGCACTAGCTACTTTTCTCCATCCACGCATTTATTACATATGCAAATATATAGGGTTTATTATATGCAACCTTTCGGGATATGGCAAGTTTCATTTCCCCATTTTAACCCCATCTCACTGATTTTAATCGTGATCCCTGATCTTATTCCGACTGAAGCCTGGTCAGCTCTGCCCGGAGCTCCCTGATCTCGGCAAGCCAGCTCGCCTCGTCCCCGGCTTCAAAATCTTCGGCTGATAAGCCCAGTAATTCCTGAATCCGATATTCGAGCTCCATTCGCCGATTGTCCTTCTCCGTATTCCCCCTGATCACACCGGTCCGCGAGGCCTGTTCCTCCTCCTCATCCACACTTCCCTCAAACCAAACCGGAGCTCCCCCAGGCTTCAGCGTGAGCAGCCGGTTCGCGATTTTGCGCACCAGATACCGGTCATGGGATACGAGCGCAATCGCACCCGGAAAGCTCACAAGCACTTGTTCAATCACCTCGCGGGTATCCACATCCAGGTAATTCGAGGGTTCATCCAACACGAGCAGATGCGCCCCGCTGAAATACAGCTTGAGAAAAGCCGTTCTGCACTTCTCCCCCATGCTCAGCTGCCCCATCTTCTTAAACACATCGTCCCGCCTGAAGAGGAACGAGCCCAGCAAGGTACGCGCACGGCTCTCCGTCATTCCCGGAATGACGAGCAGACTGTCCAGCAGCGTGGTCTCGGGTTCCAGCCCCTCAAGTTCCTGTGAGAAATAACCGATCTTAACGGAAGGATTTCGGGTAATTCGGCCCTCCTGCGGTTCGATTTCGCCCAGCAGCAGCTTGAGCAGTGTCGTTTTCCCGCTCCCGTTAGGGCCTCTTACGGCCAACCGGTCGCCGCGGTTCAGATAGAAGGTGAGCTTATTAAAAAGCGGTTGATCTTCGTAACCAAAACAGATGTCCTTCACTTGGATAAGGGTACGGCCGCCGAAAGCTTCCCCTTCCAGCTCCATGTTCAGCTTAGGACCGCTTCGCGGTTTATCCACCCGCTCTGCTTCCAGCCGTTCCAGCGCTTTTTCCTTGGCATGATATCTTGAGATGTTCTTCTTGGCCTTGGCCTTGTAAAAGCTGGCGGTGATCTTGACGTCATTTACGTCCCCGGCCGCGTTATGCGCTTTATGGAACCACTCCTCATATCTTCGGATCGATTCCTCCAGCGCTTTGCGGGCCAGCTCCTGCTTCCGGTAAAGCGTCTCTTGTTCGCGCAGCTCCCGTTCCTTTTCGCGGCGGTAATCCGTATATCCTCCCCGGTAACGCCGAAGTTCCTCCGAGGTCAGCTCACATACGGAGGTTGCTACCCGATCGATGAATTCCCTGTCATGGGAAACAAACAACACAGTGCCTTTATAGGACGACACCAGCCACTGCTCCAGCCAGACCAAGCTCTCGCTGTCCAAATGGTTCGTGGGCTCGTCGAGCAGTAAAAATTTCGGTGCCGATACAAGGAGCCCTGACAGCATGACCTTCGTCTTCTGGCCTCCGCTCAGCTCGCGGTAGGATACGGGCCACACCTCTGGCCCGATGCCCAGCATCGTCATCGCTTTCTCCACCTCGGTCTCCCACTGGAAACCGTTCTGGGACTCGTAACGCTCCAGCAGATTGCCATATTGCTCAAGCAATGGTTCCATTTCGACAGGACTGCCGCCATTCATCTGCTGCTCGACGCCGGCAAGCTGAAGCTTCAGCTGCCATAATGAAGGATGACTGCGGCTGCGCACCGTATCGATGGCACTCCTATCGATTTCGTCCGGCTCATCCTGCTGCCTGAGCCAGCCCCAGCGCTCTCGCGGGAGAATCGCCTCCACAACGCCGGAGGTCGGCTCAAGCTCACCGGCCAGGATGGAGAGGAGCGTGGTTTTGCCGGTACCGTTGCGCCCATACAGCGCAATCCGTTCTCCTTCCGCCACCTCCAGCTGAATGTCTTCAAACAGCGGCCTTCCTTGGAGCTCCATACTTATATCTTTCGCTTTTAGAATCATAGTCATATCGTCTCATCCTCTCTCTTTGAAAAAACTAAAAAACCGCAAGCGATGGCCTGCGGCGGATGTTATAAAGAGAGATATGGGTCTGGTCTGAATGAACGGGACGAATTTGCACGACCGACACTAACTTCGGCTGTTCATTCCAGTCCAGCCTTGACTGCTATTGAAATGAAGCTCAATAACCTCGCCGTTAGCGGAAGCTGCAAATCCGTTCCATGGATGTGATTGTATTTCATTAGAGTACCATTTCAACATAACAAAAAGAGGCACCCCAGTCACATTGTTCAGACACACCAAATCTCTCCTCTACCGCCGTAGAGAAACGCCTGCAAACCACATGCAGTTGTTTAGAGAAAAGGGTGTCTTACTTCATTGGACTAGGTTACCTCGCATTCTTGGAATGAAATTATGGTCATTATAACAGATATTCTGCGCTTGTAAAAGGGGTAAACTCATCTCGCCCGTGTCGGTCAACACTGCCGTCAACCGTCTGGATGACCAAATCTTTGCAAGGAACTAATGTCCCTCCTATATTTCGTCGTCGACCCATACCGTGTTCGGAGACACGTTATAAGGGCCTAGCTGCTTCGGAGAAAACGAATACGGCGAGTGTTCGTCCTTCAGCCACATATTCCCCTTGATGATGAAGATATACGCGGCGATAACAAAATAAACCGAGCCCAAAATCCAATCCCACGCACTTGCCAGATTGTAACTAACGATATGATAGATATACCAGCCGCCGATCGGAAAATGAAACAGCAGGACGGCGCCCAAGCCGGGATTGTATATCGTTCTTGCTTTGATGTTGGCAAATATGCCGTGCCAAATAAATTGGAAAAAGCCCATGAAGACGGGGGCAAGACCAAGCCAGATGAGATGCGGGACAAACACGGGAAGAAGATAAAACAGATAAGCGATGCCGAGATTGATGATCATAGCAGACTGCGTATTCAGCGGATAGCGTTCCGGATGCTCGCTTCGAAAAATGACGCCGTTAAACAGCCCTCCGAAATACCCCGGCCACCGATATTCTTCGAATTGATGCACCAATATCGCCACAAAGCTGAGCCATAAAATGACTTCGATTTCCGGCATGAGACTCCCATTGACCAACAATCCAATGCATACAAAGAAGGCGACAACGATGCCCAGATCCTGCCAATAATCTCTTAGAAATTTCATTTTCCTCGCTCCTTTGCTTCTCCATGTTCAGGAAAATAGCGCTCAAACAAAAAATCGATTTGCCGGTCGATGGGAGCAGGCTTGACCCCGGCTCCGGATTCGAGCAGCGGCTTCATTAATGCAGGGAGAAAAATGGCGCCGAAAATTTGCGTAACCATCATCATTAATGAGTCCGGCCGTTTCTCCCCCGTGATCTCTGTAAACACCTTTTGAAGCTTATGAAATCCAGTTGCTTGCAAAAATTCCCCATACTCATGTTGGGACGCGAACATCGCCGAGCCGGCCGCTATCGTGTGCAGCACCAGCTCCGGATATTGCTGAATGACCTGAACGTAACGGGTTAAAAATAATTTCAATCGCTCCTTCGGTGGCACAGACACGTGATCGAGCACATCGAAGGTATCCCGGAAGCCGATCAGCAATCCCTTGATCGCCTCGTTGATCAGCTTGTCTTTCGAGCCAAAATAGTAATTGACAAGCGCGATGTTGGCGTCGGAACGGGAAGCAATCTTGCGAATCGTAACACTGTCGAATCCTTCCCGCTTGATTACATCTAGTGTCGTCTGCAAAATCTTCTCTTTGGTGTCATTGCTGTGGTCTGGCGATGCCATCGAACCCCTCCCTATCTATCCTGATGCAACAATTTATTAAACATTGTTTTAAACATTGTTTAATGAGAGTATACCACCCTTTTTATGACAAAGCAATCGTTAGAATTCTCCCGAAATTCCCCGCCAACGCGGTAAAAATCTGTACTTTTGCAGCATATTAAGTCGCTAGCCCTTCATGGGGGGCATTGGCAACGCTCTACCGGCAGCCCATCAAGCTTCGGTTAGATAAGCGCATCGTTACAGCAAAAAAAAGCCCTTGTTCTTTCAAGGACTTTTTTGTGTGTATGGTGCTTGTTATATGAATCGAACGGGAAATCGAAAGTTCGTAAATTCGGATTTCCGCAAACAAAAAACCCTTGTCACCAAGGGTTTTCGTTCTAACTATAAGCGGGTGATGGGAATCGAACCCACGCTACCAGCTTGGAAGGCTGGAGTTCTACCATTGAACTACACCCGCACATATACCTACAAAAGTGACGCTATGCTTCGGAGCATATTTCGATTACTTTTGCGAGGCCCTAATTCATAAGCGAATCGGGACGACACGATTTGAACATGCGACCCCCTGGTCCCAAACCAGGTGCTCTACCAAGCTGAGCTACGTCCCGATAATGAAGATGGCGTCTTTTGAAGACAAAAATAAATATACCATGTCGAACATATAATTTCAACATGTATTTTATGGAAAATGGATCGCCCGTATATTAAAGCAAACAGCATCCTTCCCGGGAAGGATGCTGTTTTACCTTGACCTGATATGAGGGCTGTGAAAGCACCTTGCCTATTTTTTGTCGAAGGTCACTTCCGGTGTCGTTAATTTATCATAAAAATCCACAATTTTGTCTTTATCCTCCGAAGCACGGAGTGCCATGGCGGAGCGCGGATGTTCGTCCAAGGTGCCTGTAATCATGTAAGGCATAATATAACCCCACTCTTCTTTTTCGCGAAGAGGGATCATGTAGCGCTCGATAATATCCAGTACCGGACGCAGCTCATACTTCGTGCCTTTCAGATGGGTAACCAGAAGCTCGGTCGGGCAGTTGCCGGCCGCACGTCCCATCCCGTACACGGATGCATCCAGAAGCTCAACGCCAAGATCTGCAGCGACCAGCGTGTTGGAGAACGCCATCTGCATGTTGTTATGGGTATGAACGCCCAGACGTTTGTTCGGCAGATGGGTCTTGAACTTATTTACAAGGTATTCCATATCTTTATGATCAAGGCTTCCGTAAGAATCGACGATGTAGACCACATCCACGACGCTCTCCTTGATCAGCTCAAAAGCTTCCAGCAGCTCGTTCTCCATCACGTTGGAGAGAGCCATAATGTTCAGCGTAGTCTCGTAACCACGATCGTGGAAGGTCTGAACCAGCGCAAGCGCCTTATCCACGTCTTTGATGTAACAAGCGACACGGATGAGATCCAACAAGCTTTCCTCGCGTGACAAAATATCGTCTTCATCCACACGGCCGATATCTACAAGGGCGGACAGTTTGGTCTTGCCTTTATGAGGAATCACTTCTCTGAGGAAGTCATCATCCAGAAAACGCCAAGGGCCCGCCTGATCAGCGCCTTTCAGCAGTTTAGGCGAATTTTTATAACCGATTTCCATATAGTCCACGCCAGCCTCATTCAGGCCCGCATATAAATTTTGTACAAATTCCACACTAAAATCCCAATTATTGACCAGTCCGCCATCGCGAATGGTACAGTCTACAATCTTTGTCTGACTACTCTTAATCATTCTAAGCTAAACTCCTCTCGGCAATTTTTCTCTTCATCATACTTGAATGCCGGTTGAAAAGTAAAGCAAAAACGTCCGAAAGACGGACGTTTTTCTAAGGGATATGGGACTCCCACTGACATCTTCATTTCATAGCAAGCGATTCAATCCATGACGACCTGGACCTGCTTAAGAATCCAGTCGGTGATGGTGCGAACGAGCACACCCGTTGCCCCTTTGGGATCCACGCCCCGCTCCTTGGATAAGTAAGCCGTACCTGCTATGTCAAAATGCACCCAGGGCAGCCCATCAGCAAATGTCCCTACAAAAAGACCACCCGTTATCGTCCCGCCTTCTCGGCCCGTCTGATTTCGTAAATCCGCCACCTCACTCTTCAATTTATCCCAGAACTCCGGATAGGATGGAAGCGGCCATATTTTTTCGCCGGCCCTCCGAGATGAGGTAATAAGCTCTTGCAAAAAGGTCTCATCATTAGTTACGGCCCCAGTGGCTATATCCCCAAGAGCCGAAACGACAGCACCTGTCAATGTGGCCACATCAATCAAACGCGAAGCCCCGAGCTGCTTGGCATAAGTTACTCCGTCCGCAAGCACAATACGTCCCTCAGCATCCGTATTCAATACTTCGATGGTGCGACCGCTCAACGTCGTGACAATATCACCGGGTTTAAAGGCACTACCGCTCATTACATTTTCCGCTGACGGAATCACCATCACTACATTTACCCTGGGACGAATCCGTCCGAGCGCTTCCATAACGCCCAGTACGGTAGCCGCCCCGCCCATGTCGCTGATCATATCCTCCATCCCAGATGCCCTCTTCAGCGATACACCACCGGTATCAAACGTAACCCCCTTACCAACAAGGCCAATCACATCCTCCCACGTCTCCCGTCCCTGATAACGGAGCGCAATCATGCGCGGTGGATGTATGCTGCCTTTACCTACGGCCAGAAGGCCGCCCATGCCCTTCTCGACAAGTCCTTCCTCGTCCAGTACCTGTGCTTCAAAACCGTTCCGTTTTGCAACCTGAAGTGCCTTCTGGGCCAAGTCTTCCGGCAACAGCATATTGCCGGGCAGGTTCGTTAAATCCCGTGCCAGACAGGTCGCTTCTCCAATCGCTGCCCCTAATGACATCCCCTTCGTCCACCCAGCTTCAAATTCCGCATCCATATCTTCTTCTATATAATAGAGGATTTCTTCTAAATTCGTTTGTTCGGCAGCATCACGCTTATAATGAGGTTTCCGATAGCTTCCGAGGATAAAACCTTCAGTTAAAGCCTGAGCAGCATCTTGGGGAGTCTGTTCGGCAGTGAAGTTGACCATCGTATTCGGAATTTGAATGGCAGCACTGCGTGCACCCGATTTCACGGCGGCTTTCCCCGCTTGTGCTGAAAGCAGCCGCAGCTGCTCGGATGTCAAGATTCCTTCGGGGCGGCCCAGCCATATTAACAGGCGCGATTCACCTTCGATGCTCTCCGGCCATACGAATGACCGATTGGGAGTTCCGTCAAATAACCGACTCTCGGCCAACGGTTTGAGCAGTGGATCCCAGGCCTCGGAAACACCGCCTTCCGCCGTTTGTTTTTTCGTTACGGGAATGATGATAGCATCGGTATGCACCTGCCCGGATGATAAGCTGCCTTGTAATGTCCACTTCATGCGATCTTCTCCTCCTAAAAAAGAAAAAGCCATTCCATCGGAACAGCTGCTCTCGTATTTATTTCAGGCATGAATCGTACATTCTTATACTTCCGAAACGTCCAATTTAGGAAATGTAATCACAAACTCCGTCCCGCTACCAACCTGACTATCCACGGCAATCGAGCCACCATGATTTCTAATAATACTGTAACTCACGGATAATCCCAGCCCCGTTCCGCTCTCTTTCGTTGTGAAGAATGGATTGAACAGATGGTTCAATGTATTCTGATCCATGCCGCCACCGTTATCCGAAATGCAGATGTTGATATGTTTCCCCGTATCGCGGGCGGAAATATCAATTACTCCGGTGATATTCTCATCATGATGCTCATTAATCGCATCCAGGGCATTTTTAATAATATTCAGAATCACCTGTTTGATCTGCTTCACATCCACGGAAATAAACGCAGGTGGGGTCTTATCAGTGTGCAGAATAATTTGGCATCCCTTCATTAAGGCTTCACTTTCAGTTAGTAGAACGACTTCCTTCAATAAAGAGGATACGGACACAATCTTGGTTTCTGGAGCAGAGGGTTTGGAGGAATTTAGAAACTCATATATAATATCATTCGCACGATCAATCTCCGTAAGGATAATTCTGGCATATTCGTCCTTACCTAAGCTTACGAGATGTGGACGAAGCAGTTGGATGAAGCCACGGATGGAGGTCAGCGGGTTCCGTATCTCATGGGCAATGGATGCCGAGATCTTTCCCAGCATGGCCAGCTTATCGTTCTGATAAGCGGTTTGCTCAATTCGTTTGAAGTCAGATACATCCTTCACGCTGATCAGAAAATCGCCTTCCATCTGGTCCCCATAAGTCATGGTGATCAACCACGATCTGCCATATTCATCAACCAGTTCATGAAATCTCTTGCGATGGAATACCGTTTCCCGGAAAATGCGAAGTATTTTTCTCTTCTTGAATCTGGAGAGCTGGGGATGACGCAATAGTTGGGTCAGCGTACAGCCAGTCAGCGATTTACGGGATACACCTAATAATTTTGCCATCTGTACATTAACAAATGCCAACACACCGTCACTATCAAAGAGGATGATCCCGCTGTCGAGATTCTCCAGTATGTTCTCATACTTGTTCCTAATAAGCTGGCTGGAATGAAAAGAACGAATAGCCTGCAGCTCAGATTCACGGATTTGACTCAACAAGATGGCTCCCCCTTTTCTTGAAAAGTTGAACTCACCAAACCGACAAAAAACCTTGCAATAATCAGCTTGTCCGCCTTTGAATCAGAAGCAGCCCGAATCTGCTTCCTTCCATGATAGTCATCGAGACAAAGAAACGTCAATCAGAAATCCTGTCGAAAAATGGGAAATTGCATAAAAATACCATCCTTAGTTCTTATGTATTTCTGTTTATGTATTGTATCTAACACCTATTCCCAAACAACTAATATAATTATTACCCCCTTTGATTCCATTTGAAACATTAAAAAAGCCCCGAATATTCACGAGGCTTTATTAATTCCTGTTAAGGTTGCTTCTGGAGCCGGAGCCTGCGCTGACTCATCACGGCAAGTCGTCTTTTCAGTTCGCCCTGCCACTTCTCATCCTCCATCCATTTGGCAACCACCAGGAGATCTAACGACATATCAATCTGACTCTGAACCACCGTTAGCGGATCCTCCGACTCCCGGTTGACAACATTCTCAAAAATCGCGTCCTCATCTTCCATCACATAATCCTGAAAATCCACCTGGGATGCTCCGTCACCATGGGCATATTCGGCTAATATTTCATACTCATTCTCAACCCGATGGTGTACTTCGACGCGATGGCAGACCGGACAAGACAGCAGGGGAACATTATGTACTTGAGTGCGATAATGCTTCAGTGTACCCTTTGTACCCATCATACTAGCCCCACAGCAAAAACTCATATCGTTCACCCTCCTTTTGTGGATTCTCAACCGTTTCAAAATATTGTATTCGCTTTCACTCCCACTAATTCCTTCATGAAAAAAACCTCGATTAAAAATTTAGGCACGATTCCCTATGCTTAAGTCTGTAAGCCTATATATTTATTATATATCAACGCAAGAGCGGTTCTCTAAACAAGAGTCTTCCCCGATTTCATCCAATAAAAACAGAGGTGAAAAAACCCCCATTACCTGCACATAATGTCAGATAATGAGGGTTGCCTTAACTTTAACGAAATGGAATTACAGGTTGCTGTCGCCTGGTTTCCAGTTCATTGCGCACAATCCGCCGGATTGAAGTGCTTGGAGAACGCGAAGCGTTTCTTCTACACTGCGGCCTACGTCGTTATGGTTAACAACTTGATATTTCAATTCGCCTTCTGGATCGATGATGTACAAGCCGCGCAGAGCAACGCCTTCTTCTTCGATCAGAACACCATAGTCTCTTGCTACATTTTTGGTGATGTCGGAAGCCAGTGGGAAGTTCAATGCTCCCAGACCATTAGCTTCTTTAGCTGTGTTGATCCAAGCTTTGTGGCTGTGGATAGAGTCAACACTTACACCCAGAATTTCAGTATCCAATGCTTTGAATTGATCGTAAGCATCGCTGAGAGCCGTGATTTCAGTTGGACATACAAAAGTGAAATCAAGCGGATAGAAGAAGAATACGAGCCATTTGCCGCGGTAGTCGGACAGGCTTACTTTACCAAAATCTTTACCGTCTCCTGATACAGTTTCCATTGTAAAATCAGGAGCCGCTTTACCAACCAAACGTTCTGCCATGATTGAATTCCTCCTTAACATATGTAAGAAAATACGAGTATTTTCTACATGCTATGTTCCTATGAACATTTAATAGAAATGTTATCATTGAGGCTAATCAAAGTCAAGATTGTAAAGGTTACTTTATTATAATTATTATAAATAAGGAGTTTCTTTGAACGAATGCTTCTTCTATTAACGGATAGCCGCGGCGATCAAATCGCCCATTTCTGTCGTGCTGAGCGCCTTGCTCTTATCCACCGCAATGTCAGCTGTCCGATGTCCGGCATCAAGCACCTCGGCAACAGCACGTTCAATTGCGTCTGCCGCATCCTCGTAGCCGAACGTGAGGCGGTACATCAGCGCGACGGAAAGAATCGTTGCAATTGGGTTTGCCAAGCCTTGACCGGCAATGTCCGGTGCCGAACCGTGTACCGGCTCGTACAGACCGAAAGCTCCTTCACCCATGGATGCGGATGCCAGCATGCCGATGGAACCTGTCAGCATCGCTGCTTCATCGCTTAGAATATCGCCGAACATGTTCTCGGTTACGATCACGTCAAAGCTGGACGGACGACGCAGCAGCTGCATCGCGCAATTGTCTACCAGCACATGCTCCAGCTCCACATCCGGATATTCAGGAGCGATGCGGTTTACCGTTTCGCGCCACAAGCGGGACGTTTCCAGCACGTTCGCTTTATCGACAGAAGCCAGCTTCTTCCGGCGCTTCTGTGCAATCTCGAAGGCTTGATGAACGATGCGCTCTACCTCCGCCGTGTTGTATACACAGGTATCTACCGCTTCTTCCCCACCAGCACCTTCGCGTCTGAACTTCTCGCCGAAGTATATGCCTCCTGTCAGCTCACGAACGACCATCAAGTCGGTACCTTCGAGAACTTCAGGCTTCAATGTGGACGCATCTTTCAAGCAATCGAAAATGACAGCCGGACGCAGGTTGGAGAACAAGCCAAGCTCTTTACGGATGCCAAGCAATCCGGTTTCCGGACGAAGCTCCTTCGAATTGTTGTCCCATTTCGGTCCGCCCACCGCACCCAGCAATACAGCATCAGCACTTTTACATACATTCAGCGTTTCTTCTGGCAGCGGCGTCCCTTTCTCATCAATGGCAATGCCGCCAAACAGCGCATGTTCCGTTGTAAATGAATATCCGAACACCTCTTCAGTACGTTTAATGATCTTCTCCGCTTCCGCCACTACTTCAGGGCCGATGCCGTCTCCGGCAATTACCGCGATTTTTTTCGTTTCTGCCATTCTTCGTCACTCCTTATTTATATATACACTGGTCGTATTTAATCATCTAGTTACTGTTGTAACATACTTTCCCCTCGATTGACCAAGATATAGAAACTATGAACTTAATTCGTTTTGCCTATAAGTAGGGGGAATGTGGTCAGGGAGAAAACGGCTTCGAAGACTTAATGTGAAGCTCAAAGACTTAATGCAAAGCTTCGAAGGACTTAATGCAAAACTTCGAAGGACTTAATGTGGGAGGCTCCAAGTACGTATCGTTCCTCCAATCGCTGTTGTCGCCGAATTTCTGGATTGTATTTTAGGGGTTGAAATTCGGCTCCAAAGGCGACCGCTTCGCTTTTCCGGAATCGATTCGTCCTCTCCGCTGCTTTGAAGCCGAACGGATTAGCAGGTTCAATGGAGAAGAGCGAATCTCCCTGACCACAAGGGTTGTGGGAATTTGAAGAGCCGCCCTATGCATAAAGCATGGGGCGGCTCTTCAAGGTAACATCTTGTTGGGAGCTCTTTGACTCCTAGACTTTCTTTTTTCTGCTTGTCTGCTACTTGTGTCTTGCTCCCGCTACTTGGTCCTGTTCCATGCTCCTGCTGCTTGTCTCTGCTTCTTTCTTCTTGCTGCTTTATTTTTGCTCCTGCTACTTGAGTCTTCTCCCGCTACTTGATCCTGTTCCATGCTCCTGCTGCTTGATTTGCTGCTTGTTTCTGCTTCTTGCTTCTTTAAAATTAAGTTCTCCCACGTCATTAGTTACATTTTTCTGCCAATACGCTACAATAGGGGTGAATTTGTCTTATACCCTAAACGACCAAGGAGTGATCATTGATTATGCAGTACACTGCTCTAGGTAAATCCGGTATGAAAGTAAGTCGTTTATGTCTGGGGACGATGAATTTCGGTCCTGCCACGGATGAAAAGGAAGCCTTCCGCATCATGGATGCAGCGCTTGACGCCGGCGTCAACTTCTTCGATACGGCCAATGTCTACGGCTGGGGCGAGAACTCCGGGCTGACTGAAACCATTATCGGACGCTGGTTTAATCAAGGCGGGGGGCGCCGCGAGAAAGTCGTTTTGGCAACCAAATTCTACGGCTCCATGAGTGATCCTCTGGATGGCCCCAACAATGAAGCCGGACTATCAAGCTATAAACTTCGTCGTCATCTCGAAGCATCGCTCAAGCGTCTGCAAACGGATCATATCGAGCTGTACCAAATGCATCACGTGGATCCTTCCGTTTCATGGGACGAGCTGTGGGGAGCTTTTGAGGTTGCGGTTCATCAAGGAAAAATCGGATATGTCGGATCCAGCAACTTCGCGGGCTGGCAGATTGCGGTTGCGCAAGCCGCGGCCCAAAGCCGTCACTTCCTGGGCCTCGTTTCCGAGCAGCATAAATACAGCCTGACTTGTCGATTGCCGGAGCTAGAAGTGCTTCCAGCTTCGCAGCAGCTCGGACTCGGCGTTATTCCATGGAGCCCGCTGGACGGGGGACTGCTGGGACGCAATGCGCTTAAGAAAATAGAAGGCACACGCAGCGGAGGCAATGCGGAACGCGTGGAGAAGCATCGCACGCAGCTGGAACAGTTCGCGGCACTCTGCCAGGAGCTGGGCGAACCGCAGGACAATGTCGCCCTTGCCTGGGTACTTAAGAACCCGGCGGTTACGGGACCGATTATCGGACCGCGCACGCTGGAGCAATTCGAAAGCTCCCTGCGCTCGCTTGAGATTGAACTCGATGAAGCCGTGATGAAGCGTCTGGATGAAATCTTCCCGGGTCCGGGCGGCGCGGCTCCGCAGGCCTACGCCTGGTAAGATTCGGATTCCGCTTCGATGCCCAAATGAAATGCTGTCTTATCTCGTTGATCAGCTGCATCAAGCCGGTATCGGCGCACTGCAATGAGGCGTTAAGAGCTCGGTGCAAGTGTCTTGATACCAGCATTACACGTCTAGCCAACAGTTTAATAAAACAATTAAAAGAGGAGCCGCTTTAACAGCGGCCCCTCTTTTTCATGGTAAGCTCCTTTAGCGCTCACACTGCGATCAGAGCTCCCATCACGCCAAGTATGGATTACAGCGTAGCGCGCTCGCGCTGGCTGAACGTTTTGCGTTTCTCGATCAGGACGTTAACGGCATCCACGTAAGCTCGTGCACTCGCCTCCAAAATGTCCGTGCTCAAGCCGCGGCCTTGTGCTGCCACGTCGTTCTGCGACAGCACCACATGCACCTCGCCTTGAGCATCCTTGCCATGCGTAACCGACTTGATGGAATAATCCGCAAGCGTAACCTCTTCTCCGGTCACCTTGTCGATCGCGTTATAGATCGCGTCCACGGAACCGTTGCCTTCGGCCTCTCCCTCAATCGTCTGCTCCGCAGTCGCAATACGAACCCGCGCCGTCGGCGTAGATTCATTGCCGTAAGCAACAAAGATTGTTTCCAGCTTGAACACTTCCGGCGTATCGATCAGTTTCTCTTCCAGCAGAGCCAGCAGATCCTCATCGGATACTTCCTTCTTCTTGTCGGCCAGCACTTTGAATTTGGCGAATGCATCATTCACCTGTTCTTCGCTCAGCTCATAACCCAGATCCAGCAGCTTCTCCCGGAAAGCATGGCGGCCGGAGTGTTTGCCTAACACCAGCTTGCTTTCTTTGAGCCCGATGGACTCCGGCGTCATAATTTCGTAGGTCGTCTTCTCTTTCAGCATGCCGTCCTGATGAATGCCCGATTCATGAGCGAATGCGTTCGCGCCGACAATCGCTTTGTTGCCCGGTACAACCATACCGGTCAGCTTGCTCACAAGGCGGCTCGTGCGGGCGATTTCCGTCAGTACCAGCCCCGTCTTCGCTCCGAAAAACTCGGAACGCGTCTCCAGCGCCATCGCAATTTCCTCAATCGCGGTGTTACCTGCACGTTCACCGATTCCGTTGATCGTTCCTTCGATCTGATCGGCCCCGTTCAGAATGGCGGCAAGGGTGTTCGCCGTCGCCATGCCCAGATCGTTATGGCAATGCGCGCTCAGCTGCACCTTCTCGATGTCCGGAACATTTTCCTTCAAGTATTTGAAGATGGCCCCATACTCCGAAGGATTCAAATAACCCACGGTATCCGGAATGTTCACGACATTGGCTCCTTCACGCACAGCCATGCCGACAACCTCTGCCATGAAATCCAGCTCCGTCCGGCCGGCATCCTCCAGGGAAAACTCCACTTTGGAAAAGTATTTCTTTGCATAACGGATCGAGGCCTGCGCCGTTTCCAGCACCTGCTGCTTCTCCATCCGCAGCTTAAACTTGCGGTGAATCGGGGATGTGGCCAGAAACACATGAATGCATGGATCCTGTGCTCCCTGAAGCGCTTCGCGAACCGCATCGATGTCACTCTCTCTGGAGCGTGACAATCCAATGACCGTGACGTCCTTAACCGCGCGTGCCACTGCGTTCACAGCAGCAAGGTCACCGGGTGACGCCGCTGGAAACCCTGCTTCCATGCGGTCGATTTTCAACTTTTCGAGTTGAAGGGCAATTTCCACCTTTTCCCGAGTGTTCAAATTCACGCCAGGAGATTGTTCTCCATCTCTCAGCGTTGTATCAAAGACATAAATCTTTCGCATGTCGGCACCTCCTTGAAGTTTATCGCTTGACGTAAACATCCGGCGGCAGGTTGACTTAATCCCCTGCCGCCGGCTGCTTAATCTAACGGGTCCCGTGCAGCAGCATCATCCATCTCATGCTTGACTGCTCTATACCCGGAAGAATTCCTTATGAATTCTATATATTCTTATTTCTTGATCCAATGCATCATTTCACGAAGCTCGGCACCAACCACTTCAATCGGATGCTCGGACTCGTTGCGGCGGGTAGCGGTCAGGAACGCGCGTCCCGATTGGTTCTCAAGGATAAAGTCGCGAGCGAATTTACCTTGTTGAATATCGGAAAGGACTTCTTTCATTGCCTTCTTCGTATCTTCGGTCACCACACGCGGGCCTGTTACATAATCGCCGTACTCCGCCGTGTTGCTGATGGAGTCGCGCATGCTTGCAAGACCACCCTCATAGATCATGTCTACGATCAGTTTCAGTTCATGCAGACACTCGAAGTATGCCATTTCCGGCGCGTATCCAGCTTCAGTCAACGTTTCGAAACCGGCTTTAACCAATGCGGATACACCGCCGCACAATACCGCTTGCTCACCAAACAAGTCTGTTTCGGTTTCTTCGCGGAAGGAAGTTTCGATAACGCCTGCACGAGTACAACCAATACCTTTGGCATAAGCAAGACCGATCGCCTTAGCTTGTCCAGTTGCATCTTTCTCGATTGCGATCAATCCAGGTACGCCAAAGCCTTCAACATACGTACGACGAACCATGTGGCCCGGGGATTTAGGTGCAACCAGAAGGACGTCGTTGTCTTTAGGAGCTACGATTTGACCAAAATGAACGTTGAAACCGTGGGAGAACATCAGTGCCGCGCCTTTTTTTAGGTTTGGCTCGATATCGTTCTTGTACACCGCTGCTTGCGTTTCGTCCGGCATCAGGATTTGTACTACATCTGCACGGCTAACAGCTTCGGCTACAGGAAGTACTTCGAAACCATCGTTTTTCGCTTTGTCGAACGACTTGCCTTCACGAAGGCCAATGACAACCTGAAGTCCGCTGTCGCGCAGGTTTTGCGCTTGGGCATGACCTTGGCTTCCATAACCGATAACCGCGATCGTTTTGTCTTTCAACACGCTGAGTTCTGCATCTTGTTCATAATAAGTAGTAATTGCCATTTGTATAAGTCCTCCTTTGATTTTAAAGACCCTTCATGATGAGCGGGTATCTCAATAGACCGATCCCCTTTCCGATCTGCTGAGACACCCGCTCATGTCATGCAGGTGTCTAACGCTTATATTGCAATAACTTTGTCATCCGGATAAAAGAAAAACGTAAAATCATTACGCATTACCGCGAATCATCGCGGTAACCCCGGTACGGGAAAGCTCCTGGATGCCATACGGCTTAAGCAGCTCGATCATGGCATCGATTTTGACGGTATCGCCAACAACCTGAACCATCAGGTTTGCTGTCCCGATATCCACGACGGATGCACGGAAAGTCTCGACAACGCCCATAATTTCCGGTCTGGCCGATGGCTCGGCTTTTACTTTAATCAGGGCGAGCTCTCGGGCTACCATCGGTTTCGAGCTCAGGTTGATAACTTTAATGACATCGATCAGCTTGTAAAGCTGCTTCTCCACCTGTTCCAGCGTTGTTTCATCACCGGTGGTTACGATAACCATCCGGGACAAACCGGATTCCTCCGACTGTCCCACGGTAATACTCTCGATGTTAAAGCCCCTGCGTCCGAATAACCCCGATACGCGCTGCAGGACACCCGGCTGGTCGTTCACTAGTACAGCAATGGTATGTTTTGTACTCATCTTACGCATCCCCCATCAGCATTTGATCGATTGTCGACCCTTGCGTCACCATCGGATACACGTTCTCGCCTTTCTCTACAACGAATTCAACGAGGACGGGTCCCGGTGTTTCCATCGCTTCGGCCCAAGCACGCTGTGCTTCTTCTTTCGTGGTGGCACGAAGTCCTTTGACACCGTAGGCTTCAGCCAGCTTGACGAAATCAGGGCTGCCTGCCAGATCGATGTGGCTGTAACGGTTATCGTAAATCAGCTCCTGCCATTGACGAACCATGCCGAGCACCTGGTTGTTGATAACAACGATTTTTACCGGAATGTTGTTGATGGCACAGATGGCAAGTTCTTGCGAACACATCTGCATGCCGCCATCCCCGTTGATCGAAATGACCAGGCGATCTGGATGCGCCATCTGGGCACCAATCGCGGACGGGAATCCGAATCCCATCGTCCCGAGACCGCCGGAGGTGATCCAGGAACGCGGCTGGTTGAACTTGTAATACTGAGCGGACCACATTTGGTGCTGACCAACGTCAGTCGTTACAATCGCTTCACCCTTCGTGGTGTCGTTCAGCATTTCGATAACCCATTGCGGCTTCAGCACCGTATCCGAATCGACGTAACGGTATGGGTATTCAGCTTTCCATTTTCTAATCTGATCTCTCCAAGCATCTGCTTTCGCTGCGTATGGAACGAGCGGATTCAGCATCTCAAACACGGTCTTCACGTCTCCGACAATCGGGATATCGGTTGGGACGTTCTTGCCGATCTCAGCCGGATCGATGTCGATATGAACAATCTTCGCATGTGGCGCGAATCCGTCGAGCTTACCTGTAACCCTGTCATCGAATCTTGCCCCGATGTTGATCAGCAGGTCCGACTGCTGAATACCATGGTTCGATGTGTAGGTTCCGTGCATACCCGGCATTCCTGTCCACAAGTCATGACCGCTTGGGAAAGCACCCAGACCGAGGAGCGTTGTCGTTATCGGAATCCCCGATTTGTTCACGAATTCGTACAGCCCTTCATGAGCTCCGGAGTAAATCACCCCGCCGCCAGCAATGATCATCGGACGCTCAGCTTCCTCAATCGCGCGGGCCAGCTTATCCAACTGAAGTTTGTTTGGTACCGTCCGAGGATTATATCCTCTCAGTTGAATTCGTTCTTCCGGCTGGAACAGCGTCGTTGCCGCGGATACATCCTTCGGAATATCGATCAGCACCGGACCTTTGCGGCCGGTTGAAGCGATATGGAAGGCTTCGTGAATCACCCTTGGCAGATCCTTTACATCTCTTACCAGATAGCTGTGTTTCGTAATCGGCATCGTGATGCCCGTAATGTCCGCTTCCTGGAAAGCGTCCGTACCGATCAGGGTTGTTGCAACGTTACCGGTTATAACAACGAGCGGAACGGAATCCATATAAGCTGTTGCGATACCGGTCACAAGGTTCGTTGCCCCCGGTCCTGAAGTCGCTATGCACACACCGACTTTGCCGCTTGCGCGAGCGTAACCGTCAGCCGCATGAATGGCGCCTTGTTCGTGACGGGTCAAGACGTGATTAAAGTCCTCAAAACCATACATGGCATCGTAGATGTACAGGACCGCTCCGCCCGGATACCCGAAGACGCATTCGACACCTTCGAGCAGAAGACTCCGAAGCAAGATTTCCGATCCGGTAATCACTTCAGGCTTCAACCATTTCTCTCGTAATTGTTCTGTAGACCGCACTTCTGGAGTTTGCGCGCTCATCAGTCATCCTCCTCTCAAATATTGGCACTCTTCATTCAAGCAACAAAAAAACCTTCCGTCGCCACACCCGGAGTATCTCCGTGTGAGGGACGAAAGGTTTAGCTTCCGTGGTACCACCCATGTTTGCCCTACACTTCGCAGTGTAAAGCCTCAGCAGGTATGAAGAACATAATGAACACAGCTCTTCAATATCTGCAGTCCGTAACGTGGACTAAGACGATTCCCCCTAATAAACGCTGTTACGACTTAATGCGATAAAGTCATAGCGTAGCATCTTTCAGGGAAACAGCTCCGAGGTGAGCTCGTATAAAAGGGGTTTTGGTGGTGGTTTCAGCTGATCCATCCACTCTCTGAGCAAAAGAGCCCTTTAAACTTCGTCCTCATCATTGCCGATTGGATATATTCGTTAAAATGTTTAGAAACATTATATGATTCATTCATTCCAGAAGTCAACACATTTATTTTACTTCCGATGAAAGGTTTTCATTCACAACTGGAGCAATCCCTTCGTTTCCTTAATGCAAAACACGCTCTTAAACCCTGCTACATATGATAAATGGAGCTATCCTTAATCGCGGTGAAGGGAGGAAACAACACGATGATCCGCTATCGAAAACCGGGGCAGGATGATCCGATGATTCTACAACTCATTGAGTCCCAACTCGTCCCGCTTTCCCATATGACAAAAAAAGAGCTGGACGTCATCCGTAAGGATATTCCCTCTCGATTACGACGCGGCGTGACCCTTGTTGCTTCGCCTCAGGATAACGATAAAATCATTGCCTTTGTCCACTTTATGATGCACGGCGAACTGCTGTATATCGATATGCTGGCCGTCGCATCCACAGCACAGCGAAAACGGTGGGGTGTCCGATTGATGGAACATGCCGAACGTTTCGCTGTATCCCGCGGATGCAAACGTGCCAAGGTCATGGTGGACATTGGCAACCATACCGGCCTAAACTTTTACCGAAAGCTTGGCTACACGGTAACCAGAATCATCGAACCCAGTCGATGTTATGAGCTGGAAAAGATTTGGTTCCTCTAATTACCAGAAGAAGCCCGGTCCGAAGCCTGGTCCGAAGCCCGGGCCAAAACCACCAAACCCTGGACCGAAGCCTGGACCGAAGCCTGGACCAAATCCTGGACCAAAACCACCAAACCCAAATGGAGCTGTACCTATCGCAAGCAGATCAAACAATGCAAGCGGAACAATCGCCTTGATTTTCAACTTTTTACCCTTAGTTGCCTGTTCCATAAAAAGCCGGTTGCCGGATACACGTACCAGCTTGCCTGTCACCATAGTCCCGTCTTTCTTATACGCTACGATCTGTTTGCCCACATATGATTTCACCTTTGCCTTACTGACAGGTTTGTGCATAAGATCCCTCCTCAGGTAATATACAAGTCATTCTATTCCGGAAGGGGTTCCCTTGCTTGTTTCATGGCCCTCACTACGACTAAAGATGGGTGAACCGCTCCACGATGCGGAGCACAGAGCTTGCGATTCCTATGTATGACGGACAGGAGCACAAAATAAAAAAACCGCCGTACTATTACGGCGGTTTCTTCATACACGTATAATTAAGCGTTCACTTTTTCTTTAGCTACAGTAGCCAAAGAATTGAACGCGTTCAGATCATTAACAGCCAAATCAGCCAGCATTTTACGGTTAATGTCCACGCCAGCAAGCTTCAGACCATGCATCAATTTGCTGTAAGACAGACCATTTTGACGAGCAGCCGCGTTGATACGAACGATCCACAATTTACGGAAATTACGTTTCGTATTGCGACGATCCCGGTATGCATAAACGAGGGATTTCATAACCTGCTCGTTAGCTGTTTTAAAAATGCGGTGTTTGGAACCGAAATAACCTTTCGCAAGCTTCAATACTTTTTTATGTCGACGACGAACGACAAATCCGCCTTTAACTCGTGCCATATCAAAAGACCTCCCAATAATTGTTGTTTACTATTTCAAGTTAGCCAGACCTTGCTTCAAACGTTTAACATCTCCAGGCGCCATAACTGGGCTATTGGACAATACGCGCTTCGCACGCTTGGATTTGTGGGAAAGCAAGTGGTTTTTGTAAGCTTTATAACGTTTAACTTTACCAGTACCAGTAATTTTGAAGCGGCCTTTCAGGCTGCTGTGTGTTTTCATTTTAGGCATTGTAGTACTTCCTCCTCTAATTTCTCTTAGGCTTTTGGAGCCAAAATCATAATCATGCTGCGGCCTTCCAATTTCGGTTGACGTTCAATGACGCAGAGATCCGCCACTTCCACCTTCACGCGCTCCAAAATCTTCTGACCAATGCTAGCATGGGTGATTTCACGACCACGGAAACGCACAGAGCATTTCACTTTATCGCCGTCTTTCAAAAACTTAACGACATTGCGAAGCTTGGTTTGATAATCATGCTCCTCAATGTTGGCTCGGAACCATACTTCTTTGATATCCACAATTTTCTGGTTCTTACGTGCTTCCTTCTCTTTCTTCTGCTGCTCATAGCGGAATTTACCGTAGTCCATGATGCGGCATACCGGCGGTTTCGCCTGAGGGGCCACGTTCACCAGATCCAGATTGAGATCAATTGCCATTTGCAGTGCTTCACGAATCGGCTTGATCCCGATTTGTTCACCTTCGGCACCAACCAAACGTACTTCCTTGGCCCGAATCTCGTCATTGATCATATGTTCCTTACTGATAGTCCTCCACCTCCAAATTACTTGTTGTTCCTGTTTGCAAAAAAAATAAAGGGATGACGGGTTAATCACCGACATCCCTATTTGATACTCATCTCACAAATGAAGTTGAATCCATTCATTGATTTCGTGATCAAACCAGCCAACACATGTCGGTCAGGTGAGAAGCGGCGCTTCTGCTTGCAATCAGATATTCTGTTTAACAGACTAGGATAGTATAACAGGTCATCCTATCTTCTGTCAACACATATGGAATAAAAATTGGATTAGCCTTGTTTGCTTTGAACTTCTTCAAGGCGCACAACACGGGTATGCTCCGTATGGCTCCACTGCTTGTTGTTCTGCGTGAAGAACGCATATACCGTGATAGGATACCACGACAGCAGGTAAATCGGGAACAGCACCAGATACAGATATACTTTCTTGTACTTCACCTTCTCCAGAATCATCGCAATCATGAACGTGAACACATTCGCCGCGATCGCCGTAAAGCTCAGCCACAGCGGTAAGTAACCGTACAGATTCGCGATATTCGGACCATCGAAGAATGAGGTGTCAACCCAGATGATGGCTGTCAACAAGAAAGTCAGCAGCACAATGTAAACATTGACCCCGTACAATGCCAAGTCCAGCTTCACGAGGCTGCGTTCTTTAATGGCACGCCACAGCAGCGGGAAGAAATAACGGCGGGCAACCGTAAAGTGACCCTGCATCCAGCGCAGACGTTGTCTGGCCGAAGCCTTAAACGTAAGCGGCTTTTCGTCAAATACCTTAGCGTCATAGTTGAACTTCGGATACACACCGCGCATAACGCTGCGCATAGTGAACTCTAAATCCTCGACCAGACTGGTTGCGCCCCAGCCGATCTCCTTCAGGAGATTGGTCTCAAAGCACATTCCCGTACCGCCGAGAAAGTTCGCCATGTTCAGATTGCTGCGGGAAAGCTGCCACAAGCGGTTGATATACCAGTAAGACACCCCATAAGAGGCAGTGATCCAGGAATCCTCAGGGTTCTTGGTATCGATATATCCCTGGATAACTCTTGCTCCAGAGCAAAGATCATTGTTCATTTCGTTCAGGAAATTCGGATCTGCCAGATTATCCGCGTCAAACATGACGACCGCATCATACTGGCGCGGCATTGCCCAGAGCTCTTTCAGCATCCATTCGATGGCATAACCCTTGCCTCGAAGATTCTGATTCGTACGTACGCAGGCGTTCATCCCGTGGGCACGGACGATCTCTGCTGTACGATCTGTACAATTGTCGCAAATGACAAATACATCGTACAGATGTTTCGGATAATCAAGCTGTTTCAGGTTCTCCATTAATGCACCGACAACCTGTTCTTCGTTGTGCGCAGCAACTAACACTGCAAATGATTTATTGGGTTTAAAATGTTGTTTCTTTTTTCTTTTGACCAGACCAAACAAAGAGAATACGAACTGGTACACACCCACCGCGGCCAAGAATAGTTGGAGCGCGATAAAGATGGCGTCTGTCATGATTCTCCGTTACCCCCTTTTTATAACCCGAGAATGTTTGTTATTTTTTTCTCTCTAAGTTTTTCGCTTTTTTTGTTGTTGCTATGACCCTGTGACTTGTGTCTGTCCTTCTTGTAGCCTCGGTGCCGCGGGGCAACTTCGCACGTCATACACGATTTTCCACACTTTTGAATCTTTTGTCAAAACCGTGGAATGCTCTAATTCACGGAAAAACTTCGTAAAAGAGCTCAGCTTGCAATCCAGTTTGCCAGCAAGCTTCGTTTCAAACGGCTTTAGTTCTTATTTTCATCCGTTTCCTTGCTTTTTATTTCTCTTGGCTGCCCATTTTTTCTTTTTCGACTTGTCCGCCAATAAATAAACGCAACAAACACCCAAAAAGTTTTCGTTTTTTTTCATGCTCTTTCTCTAATAAACTTTTTGATGTCCGTTTGAATCATTGTAGCGGCATCTCCTACTCAAGTCAAAAGACCACGGACCCTGATTTTCTACAAAATGCGCGTCGCTGACTAACTCCTTAAGTAGCAAGGCGCCAGCGAGAATCTTGCCGAATAAAGCTTGCGTTTCCAGGACCAAAGTCCCCTAAACGCAAGTGGGGAATGGTTGATTTCTTTTCCCAAAGTCGATATGTTAAAGTTAAAGAATAACGCTGCAGAACGGGTGAAAAGTAGTGGCTAAAAAAAGAGTCTTGCTGTTATCTGAAGGGTTCGGTGCAGGCCATACACAGGCCGCTCATGCACTCTCCAGCAGCCTGCGCCAGTTATCGCCTAGCGTACAGACCAAAGTTCTCGAGCTCGGGAGCTTCTTGAACCCTAAAATCGCTCCACTGATCATTTCGGCCTACAGAAAGACGATCACAACTCGCCCGAGATTGGTCGGGTACATGTATCGCCATCAAAAGTCCTTTAACCGCTTTACGGCTTTAGCACTTCACCGAATGTTCTATACAAGCACCAAAAATGTGGTCAGACAGCTCAAACCCGACATCATTGTGTGTACCCACTTCATACCAAGTGCGGTTATCTCGCGTTTGAAGCGGCTGGGCATTGATGTGCCTCTGTGTACCGTTATAACCGATTATGATGCTCACGATACATGGATTAGTCCCGAAGTCGACCGATATTTCGTGTCCACGCCGGAAGTGAAGCGAAAGCTGCTCAATCGCGGGGTGTCCCAAGCCAAAATTCAGGTCACCGGCATTCCAATCCATCCCGACTTCTGGACGCATCCGAGCAAGAAGGAAATCAGAGAACGGTTTAATCTGTCCGATATGCCCACCGTGCTTGTGATGGGCGGAGGCTGGGGCATCATGAATGACGAAATTGTGCATGAATTCCTGACCCGATGGCGCGGAGAAGTCCAGATTATATTTTGCCTCGGCAATAACGACAAGGGACGCGAGGAGCTGGAGAACAACCCTCGGTTCCAGCATCCGAACATCCGGATTTTGGGCTTTACGCGCGAGATCGACAAGCTCATGGAGGTGTCGGATCTGCTCGTTACGAAGCCTGGCGGCATGACATGCACCGAAGGCCTGGCCAAAGGAATCCCGATGCTGTTCCATCAACCTCTTCCAGGACAGGAAGAAGAGAACTGCCAGTACTTTACGGCCCAGGGATTGGGTGAGCCTATCCACTCGCTGGAGGTTATTGGCAATTGGATGAACAAACTGCTTCATCAATATGACGTAATCCAACAGCAACGGGCGCAAAATTTGCGAGACATCGAACGATTCCATCCTATGCAAAGCGCACGCAGCATCATCGATATGCTGGAAAACGAAAAGGTGTACTCCTAAAGAGGGAGCACACCTTTTTTTACGCCTTTTTCTGTAAATATGCCATCGCAATTGATAGATTTCCTACTATTATAATAGTTGCAAACGCTATCATAGGAAAGACTCTACGTAAAGGTATTATTTACCGTATTTTTCAAGGCGATTCTTTTGGTAGGAAGCAAGTGCTTCCTTCCCGACAATGGCCTCGCAGCGATGAATCTGCATACCTTGACCAACGAATTTCGTCTCGTATTCTGTCATGACGTGCTCTTCGTTCAGCCCGTCGCGATGCAGATCCAGCGAAATATTCGTCATTTGCAAGCCATAATCGGCAAATGCATTCAGGGAGAACTCAAACAGCGTGACCGAATCGGTCTTGAAATGAATTTCCCCGCGCTCGTTCAGGATTTGGGAATACTTGTCCAGAAAACGCGGATGCGTCAACCGACGGCGGGCATGCTTGGATTTTGGCCACGGATCGCTGAAGTTCAAATATAAACGTTCGATCTCGCCGGGTTCAAAGACCTGCTCGACGTTCTCGATATTAAACAGCGCCAGCTTCAGATTCGGCGGCGTATCGATGCCGTCCTGAGCCCAAGCATTGCGTCCCTTCTCGCTAGCGCGGCGAATCAGCTCGTCGTACATATCCACTCCGATAAAATTCACATTCTGATGCTTGTAACTCATCTGGCTTATGAATTGACCTTTGCCCATGCCGAATTCAACATGGATCGGAAGGTCATTGCCAAATAATGAAGCCCATTTCCCTCTATATTGACCGGGGTCCAAAACGACCAGGTCTTCCTGCTGCTCCAGATTTTCCCGTATACCTTTTCTTCCGCGTAAACGCATGTCATACCTCCGAAAATTTCCAAGTAAATTAGAATGATATCCCCATACTGCATTTATTGTGACGAAGTTAATCCCAAAAGTAAAGAGCCCCATAGAAAAAGGAACCTATGCTTTGCTTAACGCAAAGGCTTTAGGTTCCTCTTTCTTATATTTGGAATTGGGGTTCCGCGATAGTTAAACTGTGAATAATCTACCTTTCTTCCGTTGTAAAATCAAACGTCTTCTCAAAGGCAGCCCGAATCTTGCGACGTGCCGAAGCCTTCACATCCTGGTTGGAGTTAAACTCCACGCCGGTAAGGGCTAAAGCTTCGTTCGGGGTAAGCTCCACAGCGATTTTGTCTTTACTGTCATTCTTTACTGTCGATGAATTCATTCGTAATCACCTCACGGTATTATTGTATCCATGACGTCACACAAATATGAATCCTATCCGATATATACCCATGCCAAAATGGCTTGAATCATATTTTTATTTTTCTACTTTAAATATACCAATTATATGCAATTCATTCAAGTGACAACATCTTAATTAGGCTTGAAGACCTGTATATAACGCAAAGCTTTATTTTTTGTTACAATGGATATATCTGCTTTAGTAAAAGGCAAGTAAAAACATGTATACTTTGAGGCACAGTTATACCTGCCTCTATTCATCATATGCGGCTATAAAAGGAGCACACATGAGTACATCACTTAGACCCGCCCCAACGTTATGGGGCGACAAACGATTTCATACATGGAATTACGAGATGCGCAGCCAGTTCCAGGAAAAAGTATTCAAGGTTATGCTGGATGCGGGCTTTACGTGCCCGAACCGCGACGGCACGATTGCCAAGGGCGGGTGCACCTTCTGCAGCGCCCGCGGCTCCGGTGATTTTGCCGGACGACGGCGGGATGATCTTGTTACCCAGTTCAACACCATCCGTGACCGGCAGCACCAGAAGTGGCCGAGCGCCAAATACATCGGTTATTTCCAAGCCTATACCAATACGTATGCTCCGGTCGAAGAGCTTCGGGAATACTATGAAGTCATTCTGCAGCAGCCAGGTGTTGTCGGTTTATCGATCGCTACTCGCCCTGATTGCCTGCCTGACGACGTCGTGGAATACTTGGCGGAGCTGAATGAGCGAACCTATCTCTGGGTGGAAATGGGCCTGCAAACGATCCATGATTCCACCTCTGAGCTAATCAACCGAGCCCATGATACCGAATGTTATCTGGAAGCGGTCGAAAAGCTGCGCAAGCATAACATCCGTGTCTGCACACACATCATTTACGGCCTTCCGCAAGAGGACCATGATATGATGCTCGCCACCGGCCGAGCGGTCTCCAAGATGGATGTGCAGGGAATCAAGATCCACCTGCTGCACCTCATGCACAAGACGCCGATGGTGAAGCAATATGAGGCTGGGCTGCTGCGGTTCCTGGAGCAGGACGAATACATCAGCCTTATCGCAGACAGTCTGGAGCTCTTGCCTCCGGATATGATTGTTCATCGTCTGACCGGAGACGCTCCCCGGGATCTCTTGATCGGACCGACGTGGAGTCTCAAAAAATGGGAAGTGCTTAACGGCATTGACGCCGAACTCAAGCGCCGGGATACATGGCAGGGTAAATTGTGGGGGGGATCCTGATGGGCTTCCTCTCGGTTTTGAGTTTTGCCCACAAACTCGTGTCCGAAAGGCTGCGGCCTGGAGACATTACGCTGGATGCGACGGCCGGAACCGGGGCCGATACGCTGTATCTAGCCAAATGCATAGGATCCAAGGGCAAGGTGTACGCTTTTGATATTCAGGAACAAGCACTGCAGCTGACTCGTGATAGGCTGGATAAGGAACCGCTAGGCACCCTTGCAGAGATTGCCCTTCACCACCAGAGCCATGCGCTTATGGGAGAATGCGTACCTGAGCGCGAGCATGGCCGTATAGGTGCGATCATGTTCAATCTAGGTTACCTTCCGGCAGATTCATCAGATAAACGGATCATGACGGAAACCGCCAGCACGCTAACGGCTCTGGAGGCTGCCATCGAGTTGCTTCGCCCCGGCGGCATTATCACCATCGTGCTGTATCCAGGCCACAAGGGCGGCGATGCCGAAGCAGACGCCGTGCAGGCCTGGGCGGCGGAATTGCCCCAGCACAAAGTGCAAACGATATTATATCGAGGTCTTCAGCGATCCGAAGCACCATATCTCATTGCACTGGAACGGAAGAAGCCGATATGATATAAGTTCTAGGAGAGGTACCGCACTTACATCCATAGAATATTCCAAACATGATGAAAGGTAGATGATTACAATGACAAAACCATATCCATTGTTGTTCCAACCCGAATTTAAAGAACGTGTGTGGGGTGGCCGTGCCCTGGAGCAATTCGGCTTGGACATTCCGGAAGGACATATCGGAGAAGGCTGGATGATCGCCGACCATCCGAACGGTACGACCAGTATTGTGAACGGTGAACTTGCCGGCCGCGGCCTGGATCAGGTTCGTGAGCAATTTGGACGAGAGTGGTTTGGCAGCAAAGGATTCTCCGAAGTTAACGGACGTTTCCCTCTGCTGATCAAGCTGCTTGACTGTAATGACAACCTCTCGGTCCAGGTCCATCCAACCGATGACTACGAGGGGCTTCCGAAAGGCGAGCTGGGCAAGACTGAAATGTGGTATGTGCTGGATGCGAAGCCGGACGCCAAAATCATATACGGTCTGAAAGAAGGCGTTAGCCGCGAAACTTTGAAAGAAGCTATGGAAAGCGGCAAGGTTATGGACCAACTGCAAGAAGTGTCCGTAAAAGCCGGAGATACATTCTACATACCTGCCGGTACAGTACATGCGCTGTGTGCGGGCGTTGTAGTAGCGGAAATTCAGCAAAATTCGGATACAACCTACCGGATTTTCGATTATAATCGACCAGGCCTTGACGGTAAGCCACGTGAGCTTCATATTGAAGACTCCTTGAACGTGACGGCCTATGAAGGATCGGGCGCAACCACCATGAGCACGGAAGGAACCGCGCCTGGAGAATGGCTTGAGCTTGCCAAATCCCCCTATTTTGTAGTCGAAAAAGGCGTTGTTAACGGTGCCTGGTCCTTATCTACTTCCGCGGAAAGCTTCACTATCGTGGTGGTATGCGATGGTCAAGGAACCCTCAGCTGGGATAACGGCTCCATTGATTACACGTCCGGACAATGCTTCCTGCTCCCAGCTAACCTGGGTGCATATACACTGGATGGGCAATCTACGGTTCTTCGTTCATATCTTCCTTAAACAGGGTATAAATAATTGAGATAAACCATTCGTTTTTGTGGAGGTGTTAAGCCTGTGATGCAAACCGACACGTTTACGATGCTGAATGCGCAGGGCATGCATGTTTTTGTATATCAATGGTTGCCAGAGCAGGACCATCCCATTCGTGCCATCGTGCAAATTGCGCATGGTATGTGCGAAACCGGCAAGCGGTACGAGGAGCTTGCCGAGTTGCTGACAGGGTACGGCTACGCCGTGTACTGCAACGACCATCGGGGTCATGGACAAACGTCGGGCCTTACGCTTCTCGGCGATCCCGGGGAAAACGGATTCGAAGGGATGATTGAAGACCAGTTGCTTCTTGCTTCCGAACTCAAGAAGCGCCATGCCGGTGTTCCGCATTATTTGATGGGACACAGCATGGGCTCCTTTTTGACGCAAAAGATCATGTGTTCGAACGGTGAATTATTCGACGGATTCATACTGTCAGGAACCAATGGTCCACAGGGACTGCTGACATTAGGTATGAGCTTGGCAGCTGCACAAATGCGCTTGCAAGGAGACACGCACCGGAGTCTGATGCTGAACGCCATGGTGTTCGGCCCTTACAGCAAAGGTTTCGGCCCTATTCGCACGCCGTTCGATTGGTTATCCCGGGATGAAGCGGAAGTCGATAAGTATATCAACGACCCCTACTGTGGCAAGGTATGCAGCGCTCGTTTCTTCCGTGATTTCTTTAAGCTGCTGTCCCAGATCCACAAACCTCAATTGATGGAATGCCTTCTAAAGGATAAGCCGGTTTATATTTTCTCGGGCGAGGATGATCCGGTTGGACACCGCGGTAAAGGCGTGCGGCGGTTGATCGAATTGTACCGGAAACATGGCATTCAGGATCTTGAATACCGTTTGTATCCCGGCGGCCGCCACGAGATGCTGCATGAAATCAACCGGGATGAAGTAGCGGCACATGTTCTCGACTGGCTCGAACGGCACACATCGGGATCGCATGGGTCAGAGACACCGCAAGAGTCGGAATGGGTTATGTAAAAGAATGATGCAGGACGAATTAAAAAGGGGGCGTCTCAAGGTCAACTGACCTGGGACGCCCCCTTTGTCTGTTTTTTTTATAACGCTGCGCGTACGAAGCATTCATTCCAATCGCTGGTGCCCCCAATTAATCTGGCGAGTTCCGTCAAGTAAGTTACACTGCTTATGGGACAGGACAGCCCGATCCCTTACTCTTCCTCGTTCGGCGTACGGTCGATGATCAGCTGCGTGACCTCGGTGTACTCGCCATGCGCCACTTCATCCTCTGTAGCCTCTTCACGCAGATCGTCATTGGTTTCCATACCCGGTGCGACGGTGGGCTCGTTGTGCGTATCGTGTTCTTGCCCCTTCTGTTCCCCGTTCATAAACTTCCCCTCCTCATCGGTTGATGCGATTAGAATACCGATACCAAGGGGGTTTTATTCCAGGACGCCCAGGATACCGTCCGTTACGATAACGAGGGCGGCATGATCACAGTCTCATCCTATCCGTCCCTACCAACCCCTAATCCCTAGAAGAAAGGTAATTTGCCAAAACAATGGCCAAGACGCTCGCATCAAGTCCCAGTAAGGGGTTGTCCGTAGCTTCACTACTATGCCTGCTGCGCTAACTCCACAGGCATCGTGTAGTACTGCGGCTGCCCTGTTTCGTTCTGCTGGTACAATACCAGCAGCATCGTTGCATGGTCCGCGTTATCCGGGAATCCGGTGCCACCCTGGATGGCATCGCTGAGGTTAAATGGCAGCACCTCGATCATCGCATGTTTCTGCAGATCGCGCTCCGTGATCCCCAGATTGGCAAAACCGTCGGATAGGGCCGCAGGTTCCTCAACGATTTTACGAACATTGGCGGTCCACTGCGCTTTATCCTGAGTATGATCCCACCATATTTTCCGCGGTTTATATTTATGGCCCAGGAAATAATCAAACTTCATGAGACCGGAGACAACGTTCATATGCGGGGTCTTCCGATCTTCAAGGAAAGCCGTTAAACGCGTGAACAGGTCCTCAAGCTGATGGCCGATTTTTTGCCAGCCCTGTCCTTCCCAGTAGTCGCCAAACTCTTGGAAGAAATCAAACGGCGACGTAAATTCATGCTTCATCAAATAATTCAGGGTATGGTCCATCCGGTGCGCATTCCAATACTTCTCCAGCACATCCTCCAGTCTCTTCAATCGAACGATATCCGAGAACGGAAGCACGTCGCTGCCCAGAATCTCATACGGAGCATGATCCATATAAGTGTAGTTGTACTTGTCCGCATCGATCCGCAGCCCGGTTCCCCGCAGCATCTTCAGGAAGCCTAACTGCAGCTCCTCCGGTCCAAGCGCAAATACGTCGTTAAACGTTTTGCGGAACGTATCGTAATCCTCTTCCGGAAGACCTGCGATCAAATCCAAATGCTGGTCGATCTTGCGGCTGTCCTTGATCATTGTCACCGTGCGTGACAGCTTGGTAAAATTCTGGCGACGCTTCACCAGCTCATTTGTCGGATCGTTGGTCGACTGCACTCCAATTTCAAACCGGAAAATGCCAGGAGGCGCATTTTTCGCCAAATAATCCAGCACTTCGGGACGCATGATATCTGCCGTGATCTCAAACTGGAATACGCAGCCGCCATGGTTCTCAATCAGAAACTCGAACATTTCAAGCGCGTAATCCCGCTTAATGTTAAAGGTCCGGTCTACAAACTTGATCAATTTCGCTCCGTTCTCGATCAGGTACAGAATATCCGCCTTGGTCCGTTCAATATCGTAATAGCGAACCCCCACCTCAATGCTCGACAGGCAGAACTGGCAGCTGAAGGGACAGCCCCGGCTGGTCTCAAAATAGACAACCCGCTTCCCGAGATGCGGAATATCCTCCGGAAAACGATGCGGGGAAGGCAGCTCCGCCAGAATGCTCTTCGGTCTTCCAGGATTCACAATAATTTCGTCCTGCTTGCGGTAAGCCACGCCATAGACGAAATGATACTTCCGGTCCCCTTCAATCGTTTGCAGCAAATGGTGGAAGGTCTCCTCGCCTTCTCCCATGACGATAAAGTCGACATTGTGCAGCCGTTTCATCCAATATTCGGTATCGTAGGATACTTCAGGTCCGCCCAGTATGATCGTGACCTCCGGCATAATCTTCTTCACGATATCGATCACTTTAATCGTTTCTTCAATATTCCATATATAACAAGAGAATCCGATCACATCCGGCTTGCGCTGGAACAGGTCGGAGACGATATTCATCACGGGGTCCTTAATCGTGTACTCCGTCAATTCGATATCGAAATCCTTCTCGCTGTATGCCTTCAGGCAGCGAATGGCCAAGGAGGTATGAATGTACTTGGCATTCAAGGTTGATAGTATGACTTTCATGGTAGGATCCACTTTCCTTCTAAAATAATATAAGTTTTTGTTACCGGACGGATTATCTTAAACAATCAAGCGGCAAAATGGCTTCTGCCTGCTACGCCGGCTTATCATTCATAGTCATACAAGTCGTCGCCGTCACTCGATGTGCCTTGACCATTCAGGAAGAATTCCAGGAACGGACGGCCGTATTTACGGAATTTCACTTCGCCGACCCCTTTGACATTCAGCATCTCATCCTCGCTCTGCGGGCAAACCACACTCATCTCACGCAAAGTTGCGTCATTAAAAATGATGTAGGACGGCACATGCTCTTTGCTTGCCAGCTCACGCCGAATCAAGCGCAGCTGCTCGAACACCGTCTCGTTGACGGCTGACGGCGAATAATCGCGGCGACTGCCGCTGCGCTGGCTGCCTGCGGCTTTGGAAGGGCGCGGAACACGCTGCATGACTTCGCGCTGACCTTTTAACACATCGGCCGCCTCGCTTTGCAGCTTCACGACAGGGTATTGGCCTTCCGTCAACGCCAGGAACCCTTCCGAGATGAGCACATTGATCGTCTCGGATATCTCCTTCTCGGTCCGATTCGCCATCACGCCATAGGTTGGAAGACGATCAAAACCGTACTCCAGTACTTTTTTGGCCCTTGAGCCCTTCAGCACGGAAGCGACCATGGACACGCCAAAGCGTTCGCGCATCCGGTGGATGCAGGAGAAGATTTTCTGCGCATCTACCGTGATATCGACAAGCTCCCGATCATCCGTGCAGGAGCTGCACGTACCGCAGGACTTATCTTCGTGCTCTTCCCCAAAATAATCCAGCATCGCGCTGCGCAGGCACCTTGTGGTGTAGCAGTAATCAATCATCTGCTGCAGCTTCCGGTAGTCGTTCTGCTTGCGCTCGCCCTCCTGGGGATTCTGTTCGATCAGAAACTTCTGCGTCATAATATCCTGGGCGCTGAACAGCAGTATGCACTGGCTGGGCTCTCCGTCACGCCCGGCACGACCCGCTTCCTGCACGTAAGACTCCATATTTTTCGGCATATTGTAATGGATGACATACCGGACGTTGGATTTATCGATCCCCATGCCAAATGCGTTCGTTGCAACAATAACGCGAATATCGTCATAAAGGAAGGCCTCTTGGCTCTCCGCTCGCTCCGCATCACTCATGCCGGCATGGTATCGACCCGCAAGGAGCCCCTTGGCTTGAAGGCGTTGGCATAAATCATCCACCTCTTTACGAGTGGCGGCATAGATGATGCCCGGCTGGTGGGTATGCGAGGCCGCATAGTCCAGCACGAACTCCCGCTTGTTCTCACCGCGAAGCACCGACATCTCCAGATTGTCGCGTCCAAGGCCCGTCACGAATACCTGCGGCTGCTCCAGTCGAAGCAGGCGCTGCATGTCCTCCATCACTTCAGGCGTGGCCGTGGCCGTAAAGGCCGCTACAATCGGACGGTTCGGAAGTCCTTTAACAAAAGGAGCCACCGAGAGATAGCTCGTCCGGAAATCATGCCCCCACTGGGATACGCAGTGAGCTTCATCGACAGCCACAATCGAAATATCGAGACCCGCCATCTCCTCCCGGAACCAATCCAGTTCAAGCCGTTCCGGGGCGACATATAACAGCTTCAGTTCTCCGCGCTTGGCCGCACGTATGCGCTCGTTCACTTCCTTGCCGCTGAGCGTGCTGTTGATATAGGCAGCGGCCACACCCGCTGTCGTAAGTGCATCCACCTGATCCTTCATTAAGGAGATCAAAGGCGATACAACCAACGTCAGACCCGGACATAGGAGGGCCGGGATCTGATAACAGATCGATTTGCCTCCACCCGTCGGCATAATCCCTAGCGTGTCCTGACCCGCTAGAAGACTGGCGACAATTTTTTTCTGCCCCTCCCGAAAATCAGGATAGCCGTAATATTTCTGCAGATAACCCCGTGCTGTATCCATATTCATCGATTCTCTATCATTTGTTTCCACATTCATGGATAAAAACTCCTTAATTCACCTTGGTTTTCCATTTCGAAAAGCCCTCATCCTTTAAGTTTAACGGCCTTTCCATGAATGGGCAACCAAATCGGGGAAGGAAATTGCATTGGGCGAGGAGAACTTCATAAATGTGGAAAAAGGGTTGCGATCATGTAGAGCCCAAAAAATGAAGTTGGTGATCCTAATGAATGACGCACATACCGAAGCCGTAAATCAAACTATTCAATATATGAAGAAGCATCTGGACGAGCCCATGACTACCGAGCAGCTCGCTGGTCTAGTGGGATATAGTCCCTTCCATTTCTCCAGAGTATTCAAACGAGTAACCGGCATATCGCTCCGGCAATACCTGTCCGCGCTCCGGGTTGAAGCCGGCAAAATCGAGCTCCTTCAAAGTCCTTCCCTGCTCGTGAAAATCGGAATGAGCATCGGTTTGGCAAGTCCCGGCACATTCAATACCCGCTTTAAGCAGTTTGTCGGCCTGTCTCCAAAAAAGTTCCGCACCACCACGGAGTCCCTGCATCGTTACGTGAATCAATATGAGCACAAGCCATTAACCTGGACAGAGGAAGAAAGGCATGCTCTGCCCCGGATTCATTGCCGGATCGAAGCTCCCGAGAGGTTTCGCGGCATGATTTACGTCGGTCTGTTCCCAAGACCCGTACCCGATCAGAAGCCCGTAACCGGTACGGCCGTCAACCTCAAGAACCGGACCTGCACGTTAACCGGCATCCCGGCCGGTACGTATTATGTGCTGGCAGCGGGCATCCCCTGGAGCCTCAATCCGCGGGATTATTTTCTGCTGAGCAAATCCTTGCGAGGCAAGCTGGAGGATCCTGTCCATATCGACGAAGGAACCGATCTCGCCGTGAAGATTACCTTGCGCGAGCCTCTGCCCTATGACCCGCCGATTGTTGTGAATCTGCCTCTGCTCTTGTTTGAGAAGGATCGGAATAACAGCGCAAGGTAGAAGAATTTTCGAATCGCCTATCCCTTTATAATGGAACTGCAAGAAGCGTTATCCCAAAAGAAATGAGCGCTATATGATGGAGGATTAAACATGACCATTATTCAAGAAACCGTGATTCAGGCCGATGTGCAGCTCCTCTGGCGAGCATGGACGGAGTCTGCGAGGATAACCGAGTGGTTTGCGCCGGCTGCGGAAATTGAACCGAAGACGGGCGGAAAGTTCGAGCTTTATTTTAACCCCGCCAATCGTGAATCGATGTGCACCGCAGGCTGTAACATTTTGCAGTATGATGAGCCTCGTACCCTCGTGTTTGAGTGGAAAGGACCTGATCCCTTTGCGGAAACGATGAATCAGGGGGAGTTGACCGTGGTCAAGGTGTCTTTTTGGCCTGAACAGGACGGCTGTACAAGAATCACCTTGGAGCATACGGGCTGGAAGGATACCGAAGCGTCGCTGCAAGCCCGGGAATGGCATGTGGATGCATGGAAAGGCATGCTGACCAGCTTAAAATCCAGCATTGAATCCGGTGAAGGCATTCTATGCTGCCAGTAAGACAAGCCATAAACTAGAGGAGAGTATGACCTATGCCAAATCTTTGTGTTTTATCAATCAATGTCAGCGATATGGCTCAAGCCACGCGATTTTATTGTGACATTCTAGGATTTGAAGTTTCCAAGGCTTATGATGATCAGATCACCAGTTTGAAACATGAGGGCATGTCCCTTATTCTGCAAAAATGCGATCGACCTACGAAAACCGATTACCCGCATGAAGCCCAGGTTATTATCGGACTCGAGACGGCTGATGTAAGCGCAGCGATCGCGAACTACAAATCGCAGGGCGTGGAGGTCATCTTTGATACCCCGCAGCCGTGCCCTCCCGGTCTATACAGCGCGATCCGGGACCCTTTTGGCAATGTGATCGAACTGCTGGAGTTCACGGAGTAATCGTCCGTTTGGAAGAATCATGGTTTATCGGCAATACGAAGTGAAATCCATTTAAACGCTCGAAGGATACGCTGCATGTAGCAGGTGTCCTTCTCATATGAAGGTCAGCCGGAGAACCTGGTTGGCCTTTTTGGTTGAGCTGCCGAAACTTGTCTCTACCATTCCTGAACCGTCTGTTAATATTGAACCCGATGCGGGTAAGAACATATTAATGTTAACGCAGAAGACGACGCGTGGGCAGATTAGGAATCGCCGGTTTCGGAAATAATAGGAACTCGAACTGATATATTAATGACACAAGGGGAAATTCATATGGATATGACACCAGAACAACGCGTTACCCTGCATGGGTTCAACAACTTGACGAAATCGCTCAGCTTTAATATGTACGATGTCTGCTATACGAAGACCCGAGAAGAACGGGAAGCATACTTGGAATATATTGATGAACAATATAACGCAGATCGACTCACGAAAATATTGAGCCATGTGGCCGAAATCATCGGAGCGCATGTCCTGAACATTGCCAAGCAGGATTATATCCCGCAAGGCGCCAGCGTAACAGTGCTTGTATCCGAGGGTCCTGTCGTGGAGGTTCCGGAGGAATCCTATGACGAATCGCCGGGGCCGCTTCCGGATAACGTCATCCTGCAGCTCGACAAGAGCCACATTACCGTTCATACGTATCCGGAATTCCATCCGGATGAGGGAATCAGCACCTTCCGGGCCGATATCGACGTGTCAACCTGCGGGGAGATTTCACCGCTTAAAGCCCTAAATTACCTGATCCACTCTTTTGATACGGATATTATGACGATCGACTATAAAATTCGGGGCTTCACTAGGGACATTCACGGACACAAGCTGTTTATCGACCATGAGATCAGCTCCATTCAGAACTATATTCCGGACGAAGCCAAGGATCTGTTCGATATGATTGACGTCAACGTATACAAGGAAAACATTTTCCACACGAAGTGCAAGCTGAAGCAGTTTGACCTGGACAATTATCTGTTCGGTTACACGAAGGATAAGTTGTCCGATGCCGAGCAGCAGGAAATCACCGAGCGCATCAAACTGGAGATGGACGAAATTTATTACGGTAAAAACATGGACCGCAGTTACTGATTATGGGCTCCAGATGTGATGTCACCAACATTTGCTTCTATACAGGAAACACGAATGAATCAAAACCAGGCTGGGCTCATAGGAGCCCGGCCTGGTTTGCAACTTCTATCGCTTCGTCCCGGTTGCGGACGCCAAGCTTGGCATACAAGGTTGAAGCATAATTCCGTACAGTCCCGTCTGAGAGATACAACTTCATCGCAATCGCTTTGTACCGCAATCCTTGGGAGAGATACTTCAGAACCTCAATCTCCCTTGGTGTCAGATCATAAGACTTCAGCAGTGGAGACGACCCTGGATCGACTTCCATGACGGATGCAGTGCCATCCTCTTCCTTCATGAAAACACCCACTTCACCATCGAAAAGCTTAGCCGAGATCGCCGGATTCATTAAAGTTCCGCCACGATACACGATTCGTATGTTCTCGGCAAGCTCACGCGGCTTCATCGACTTCAGCAAATAACCGTCCGCTCCGCTTCGCATAACCTCCGCAGCTTTTCCCCTCTGCTCAAATGTGGTGAATATGATCACCTTCACTAACGGCCAACGTTGTTTGATCAACTTCGTCGCTGTAATGCCATCCAGCACGGGCATCTCCAGATCCATGAGCACCAGTTGGGGGTTAAGCTTCTCACACAAGTCCAAGGCATGTTCCCCATGTTCAGCACATCCTACCACCTCAAGATCCTTCTCCGATTCCAGGATGATGCCGAGACTCTCCCTGATAAAAGGTTCATTATCCACCAATAAAAGCCGGATGACTTCATCTGCAGGTTCGGAAATTCTAGGCAAGCTGCAGGTCACAACGGTTCCTGCCTCAGGAGTCGAATATACCGATACTTGGCCTTGAAGGCGATAGGCCCTTTCCTTCATGGCGCTTAAACCGAAACCTTCCTGGATTTGCACGCTACCACTGCCGTTATCCAGAATTTCAAGCCGGGTCTGCTGCAATTCGAATTGAAGCACGGCGTCAACCCTCGTCGCATTACCGTGACGCACACTATTCGTTAAGGACTCCTGAAGACAACGGTAGAAGGTCATTTTGGCCTGCCGGGATACCGGGTACTCTTCACCAAGCACTCTAAGTCCTACCTTTACCCCGGTATTGCGCTCGAAATCCTCTGTCACCTGTCTCAGTGACTGCACCAAGGGAAGCTGCTCTTGCGGTGAATCCAGCTCATGCAAATACCCTCTGACCTCATCCAGGCTTCTCCGCGTCAGTTCCAGCAGATTGGACAGCTTGCGCTGAGCTGCTACATCCGTTTCCGTAGAACGAAGCGTTTCCAAGCCCATGATGACCGCCGTATACGTATGGCCCATGGTATCATGCAGTTCCTTGGACACGCGTTCCCGTTCTTCCAACAGCGTGACCCGTTCGATTTGAGATAAATACTGCTCCAATATCGTATTATGTGTCCGAATTATTTCGTTCTGGCTGTAGTTGGCCATCAACAGATGAAAGGCAAATCCTAATGCAAACGCAAAAGCAACATGCTCTATCATCAGTATCAAATCCGTTGACGGGGCATACAGCTTGATCAGTATTGGAACCAAGATAGCCGCAAGGGGGCCTGTCCATCTGTACGTCGTTCCATAGCTGTTCGCAGCCATCAGAAAAGCCGGAATGATAAACGACAAGTAGGCCCCCGGGAATAAGGAAGTCAAATAAACGGCGATTCCGCCTGATAATAAAATCTCGGTGATCAAATATGCTTTATGATTCAGAAGCAGACACAACCAGGGTATCGAGAAGGCTGCCAATTCCCACATGACGACGATCCATAACGCTGCGGTAAACTGGTTCCTGAACTCTATACATGTGATGATCAGGGAGATGCAGCCCATCATGCGAATAAAGAGCATCGCCCAGTCGTACCACTTCCATTGTTTCACTATATCAAACAAAAGCTTTCACTCCCTGCAGTTCCTTCACGGTTCCTCCCTAATATGACACGGCCCCAACAGTGTGTCTACCTCCAAACCGAAAACATCCACTGCGTGTACCGGCCTGTCCATCTCGCCGCTCCCTTAGCCGCCCATGACCCTGCATAAGCAAACAGAAGGCCGACTCCCATCATAAGCAGGGACTTGGGCAAGGTATCGATGCGAATAAGTCCTACGTTGATATCCGCAAAGGAACTGATACATGGGGCCAATATCCATAGAATGGGAACGATAAAGAAGATAACGGCACTGAACAAACTAGCGATGCCAACGATAAACTTCAGCATGAGTACCGATACGGCTTTCCAATTTCGGATGTCCGACAGCTCCACTTTAGCCTGACTCCAGTAGGAGCCGGATGATGTTCTCTTCATAACAGGTTCGATCGTTATGTCCGTATAAAACTTCGCCTGAATCCGATCGTAATTCATGAAGGTCCGTGACGTTCGCATTACAAAGGTGAGAACCGGTATCCCGATCAGGGTGAAACTCATGCTGAAGCCAAATACAAGGCCTACAAGATAGTAGCAAAAGTAAAACACTCCAGTTCCAAAAGTCAGCATCAAAAAACAAAAGTTTAGCAGGTACTCCCTCAGCCATTTCTTCATAGATTAGACTCCTTTCATGTCTTTATGACCTTGATATTTCTGTATCCTACTGCACTCGTTGTCATGTGTAACAGTGTCAAAATGTCATATGACACGCCTTCCCAAAGAAGTGACCGAATGTTACTGACCCATATGACACACCATCAGCCATACTGATCCTCATGGAACCATAACCCGGGGGCAGTTCGCTGACCTGCTGATCCGCTCCCATGGTTGGTACATGTTCCCTGACATGATCGATGCTAATCAACAGCAACTACTACACCCTTCCGCTAGCCTCGAAATAAATTAGGGATCATAAGTTCATGAATGATCAGCAGTACCGGGCGGAGGTTGCCAGACAAAATACAACGTACATCCAGCCCTTTTACATCGGCTTTTATTTCGCATCCGACACGGACTTCTCAGCGGTTCTCGTCCCCATCTACCAATCGCCCGGAATGCTGCTCCAGGGAACAAGCACTGAAGTTTCTATATCAATTCGTTTCTCAGCTAGGGGAGAATAAGAAACCGGAGGCGATATCGGATAGAGCCCGAATGAATTTGTCGTACCAGGCCGAGATGATCATCAACATGTGGAAGTAGTTTATCACCTGAGAGAATCGTTTTTGCTAAAAAGCCGTCTGCCAGATCCGGATTACTTCGGATCTGCAGGCGGCTTTTTCTTATAAGGGTACTATTAAAATTGAACCGAAAATCCGTTGAACCGGTGAATGCCCGTTCCAAATCGGACAAGGTCTTTTTCCCGCAGCTCTTGAACTGCCTCTTTCACCACGGACAGCAATGCCGGATCCAGCCCAAGCGTATTGTGAGAACCGTAGATTCGCTTTACACCATCGATATTCGCGATCCGCTCCAGCGAGTTTACGAGATCCTCCGGACTTGTCGTTGGATAAAAAGCATATACCGGCGTTTCATCATACAACAAATCCCCTGTGAACAAATAACCTCGGTTTATATCAAATACCGCAATATGTCCGGGAGAATGGCCCGGTGTGTGGTAAATGACCAAGCTCCGCCCGCCCAGCTCGATGACGTCTGTATCCCGGAGAATACCGGCCGGCTGGCCCTGATAAGGGGTATAGGTTGCCGGATCGAAGGAAGACGGTACAGGTCTCGTGATATCGCGTGATATGTCCTTGCGGATTTGTTCAATGGAAAGCTTCTTAATCCCGCTAACGAGCCAGTCCTCCTCTGCCTCATGTACATAAATCTCCCCGTACTGCCCATGACTGCCGATATGATCTGCGTGAACATGCGTGGTTAGCACCATAATAGGTAAATCCGTCAGCTGATCCGTCATCCGCCTCATGTTGTCGATGCCAAGTCCCGTATCGATCAATGCAGCTCGCTCGCTTCCTATCAACAGAAACGAATGCACCTTCTCCCAATGTCCGTATTCACTGATCGCAAATGTGGCCTCATCCAGCTGCGATACGGTAAACCATGCATCATCGATAACGACGTTGTATTGATTATTCTCCATATGTAATTACTCCCCCATCAAGGATTATCGAATGGTGATATCCTCCTGATCATCTTGAAATGCGATCAACGACATATAGTAATTCTTCTCTTCTGTGGACAAAGGCGCACTGCCTGTTTCGGCCATCTTCATCGTAAAGTGTTTATTCATGAGCTGCTTGAACTCGTCCACAAAGGCATGGAAGCTCTCCTTCGTTGCGTGAAAGCGGTAGGTTCCTGCAATGTTTTTTCGATGTTGTTCGCTCGCGCTGTCCAAGGTAAAAGAAGAAGCCGGTGCGCTCTCAATTTTCGTTCGAGTAACATCGAGTGTCTCCATAAACACCTGTCTGGACGTTTCTACCAAATCCAGGCTTGGCAGCAAATGATCTTCCGGTATGAAGCGGCTTGCGACGGCGCGATAGTATTTCTGCACGATACCGTTCTTCTCTTCCTTCCGGACCACATGAATGATGCCGTGCTTCTCCAGCTCTTTCAGATGAAAGTATATATTGTTCCGCGTAATGTCCAGTATCTCGGCTAGCTGCTGTCCAGTGTAGGCATCCTTCACGAGATTCATCAGTATTTTGGTACGCAGGGGATCGGCAATCGCTTTGAGCTGCTCATGGGATTTAATTCTATAGACACCTGTCATTTTTATTTTAACACCTCCATATATTTTACCGGTAAAATTAATTTTACTGTTATTCGTTTTCCATCCTATCATGATTTTTACCCGTGGGTCAATGCTGCCCTACGATTTTACGGTTATACGCAAACTGGAAACCGAGCACGAGTCAACGATGATACGATTAGGCAATACTGTTATAAAATGAAGGAAATCACGCTGAGAGGTCCCAACTTATAGCACAACAAGCGTGTTCCCCTTAAACAGCTGAATTATGATATATTATCCACAATCGTATGTACTATCATTATGATGTTCAAAGGATGTGCCTTAATGTTTGACCCGACGATATTCGAAAATTTAAAGGTTGGCATCGAGAATGCGGTCTATGATCTCGACAACCTCGATGAAATCATTCGCGTTACCGATCGGAAGGATCTCCTGGATATGGCGACTTTGTCCAGAAGTTTTAGCCTCCGGTTCGAGCTGGCTACGCCATCTACAACTTCGGCCGAAATTTGCCTGGAGACCGGGCTTCGGGATTTGGCGGCCGAGATCTTGGAAATTCCGGAAGGTCAGCCAGCCTGCGAGCTAAAGCTCCGCTTTCATATAAACATCGCTGATGCTTCCATAGCGTGTCCGGCGATCGCCCAGATCATGAAGGAGATATGGAATCCGGAGCTTCCCCCGCTGCAAACGATCCGGTATACCTACAGCGATGATGCGGTATCGCTTCACAACACGATCGAGCTTCGCTTTCCTCGTAGGATCAACGAAGAACAGATGGGAGATATCCCGAATATCTTGGAATTCATGCTTCGTACGCTGGGAGAATTAGACCGGTTATAGCCCCCAGATAAAGATTACGGTGATATCTAGTAAAGAAGCCTGCCCGCTATCATAGCGGACAGGCTTCTTCGACTTATATTATTAAGCAACAACCAACCGGATCCAAATGTCCGAAGGATCTTGAACGGCCCAGACGCCAGCGCGCTGTTCCAGACGCAGCCCCGCCTCACGAATACGGCCGGTTACCGCCTCAAGCTCCTCATCGGTAGGAAATTCAATCGTATAATCTTCCATACCCGCAGCGCTCCTTGGCGTGTTCGGTACACCGATTCCTGCCCAAACATTGAGCCCGATATGGTGATGGTATCCTCCTGCGGATATAAACAACGCAGCGCCGCCATAATGGGCTGTCAACTCAAAACCCAGAACATCGCAATAAAATACGCGTGCATCATGCAGATTAGATACGTGGAAATGCACATGCCCGATAACCGTCTCTTCCGGAAGTCCATACCATTCCTTGTCCTTGGAGAGAGCCAGCAGTCCCTCTACATCAACAGGATCTGTGGTCATCACATATTCCCCTTTGGCATCACGCTTCCAGGTATCTCTTGGCCGGTCGGCATAAATCTCGATGCCGTTTCCGTCCGGATCATTAATGTACAATGCTTCACTGACCAGATGATCGCCTTGGCCGACAGGAATGTTATGCGCGATCAGATTGGCAAGCGCAAGCCCGAGGGATTCCCGATTTGGAACCAGGATCGCAAAATGGTATAGACCTGCCGTCCGGGTCTGCGGTCTTACCAGATCTTGAATCTCCTCTATAATCAGCAGCGGCTGCTTGCCGTCTGCCGTCAATTCGGCAACCCGGCCATGCTGGCGAAGCATTTTCAAACCGACGACTTCTGTATAAAAGCGTACAGATTGTGCCAGATTACTGATCCGCAGAGAGACCGGCCCGAGCTTTGTGGATGGATGTATAATAGCAGTCATATTCTCACTCCTTAGAATGTTGTTGTTTGTTTTTTTTATAAAATATATTCAGGTCTACGACAGGCTCAACTTGTAATCAAATCAGTTACATCTCACTTGTAATCATTATAGTTACAGGACATCCTTATTGTCAAATCCAGTAATTTACAAATAGATCGAAAAGCCGCCAACGGTTAACCAAAAGAAAACGCCCATCCTGCATAGGATCGGGCGTGTGATTTTCGCTTATTCACTTGATGTTCCATTCGCAGAGGCATAAATTTTCCGGACGATTTCTTCCAGACTCACCTCATGCAGCGTGTTCTCCATGGCCTTCTGGGCGGCTGAAAAAACCGGGATGATCGCCGTTTGAATATGTTTGCCAACAGGACATTTCGCGTCTGAATTCTCGTGAATGCCAAACAGGGAATCCTCCTGCACGACATGAACGGCATGATAAATGTCAAGCAGCGTAATCTCGGACGGATGCTTTGCCAGCTTCGCTCCCGCTACGCCAGGCTTAACCTCGACCAGACCCGCTTTGCTCAGCATGCCTACAATACGCCGGATGACCACCGGATTCGTGTTCACACTCTCCGCGATATAATCTGAGGTGCTGACGCCAGCCTTATTCATCTCCAGCACGGAAAGAATATGAATGGCCACTGCAAATCGGCTGCTTATGTTCATGTGACCCCTCCTGACGGACCAAATCTTCAGATGACTATCATGTAACCATCATAGTTACATTAACCCCTAAAGTCAACGGTGAAGCCGCCGTCCCATGAGCCAAAATCAGGTGTTACATATACAAATTTCTAAATAATTATGGAATTTAATGTAATTTTATGTTGATTTTCCTGAGTTTTTCACTATAATTATCACAACATGCATTGGTAAATTCACCCTATTTAAACATATTCCAGCATCCCTACATGATCCTAAAACATTCAAGGAGGAAATCCATGGATCCAAGTCAAAACCGAAACGAAACGTATTCTATCAGACGTCCTCGAAAACCTAAACGCCATATCAAACTCAAAAAATGGATAGGAATATCCTTATCTATACTGATTCTCTTAGGCGGACTAGGCTATATTTTCAGAAAAGAATTGTCCTGGATGGTTTTTCACACCTTTTTCGCGAAAGATATCAAAGATACACTAGACCGCTCCTACAAACCCGTGGGTCCTGATTCGCCCGACCCTGTTGTGGAGGCAACGAAGCCGTTCTCGGTTTTGCTTCTGGGCGTTGATCAACGCGAGGACGAGCCTGCCCGCTCCGACACAATCATCTACTCTATCATCCGACCTGACCTTAATAAAATATTGCTTGTCTCCATTCCCAGGGATACCTACACTGAAGTCATCGGCAGGGGAGTCACCTCCAGAATCAACTCAGCTTACGCCCACGGCGGCGCAAAAATGGCCATTGATACGGTTGAGCATCTGTTCCAGCACCCTGTCGATTATTATGCGACCATCAATTTCTACGGATTAACGGATATCGTGAATGCATTGGATGGGATTAAACTCCCCATTGATAAAGTCATCGAGAACAAAAGCGCCAATCATATCAAATTACGGATCGAGCCCAACAAGCCTATTTACGATGGAACAGAGGCCTTAAATTATGTCAGGTACCGGGAAGATTCGGATTTCAACCGCACCATGCGCCAGCGCATATTCCTCAGTTCCTTAATGGATCGGGTATTTGAACTGAAAAATATAACCAAAATCCCAGAGTTGATTCGTATCGGTGGCAGCAATCTTACGATGGACTTAAACTCCGATTTCATTCTCAATCTGGGCGAAAACCTATTTTTTAACGACTCCCCACCAACGTTTGAGAATTACATGCTGAAGGGAAAAGATTTAGTAATCCGCGGCGATTACTTTTATGATCCGGACGATTCGGACATCCGGTATATTCAGGAACTGCTTGCCAACTGGTCTGATGAAGAGACCAAACTAGAGGATTTAATGATCCCAGGTGCGAAGTAAAGCTGATTGCTCGAGGTTAGGTGAATCGCCTGACTAGAAGGTGAAGCTTGATATGAAAAAAAGCCGATCTATGTTAAAAAACCTCTCTTTCGCGTACCACGAAAGGGAGGCTTTTTAACGAATACCCTCTGCTCCTTTTAGAACATCGGAAACACGTATTTGATAAGAAAATACAAAAATCCAAAGAAGATAATCAGATAAGCCACATACTTAATCAACGTAGATGCTACCCTGCTGGAGTCGTTACGCTCCTCGATATTGCGGGTCTCGATCTCCACGTCTCGGTCACGCTGCCTGCTCATGGTCTCCACCTCCATCCGATTCTTTAGTTGCAGATGATGGTATCTCTTGACGCTTACTACTCTTTACACACACGTCTTGAGATTGAACCAATCTTCAGGTCAGAAGATGGCAAGCTTAGAAAAAGCCGATCATGGCAGGCAGAACGATAAAGGAAGCCAGCGTGGTCCACAGAATGCACCTGGATACCAGCTTGGGTGCGGCATCGTATTGTTCAGCAAGGATTACCGCATTCACGGCTGCAGGCATCGCCGACAATATCAGGATAACCGCAAACAAGGTTCCCTCAATGGATAAAATCGCGAGCAAGCCCCAAGCCACCAAGGGGCCCACCAGCATTCGCATCGCCATGCCCGACCAGAATCCACGCTTTGAGACGGCAGAAGCTCCGCCCTCCCGAACCCCAACCATCTGGGCGCCCAGTATGACCAGAGCCAGAGGCGCATAAGCCGCGGACAGCATGGAGACGCCGGTATTCAACCCGTCTGGAAGCTGAAAGTCCGTCAACCGGAAGAGGACGGCGAGTGCCGCCGCATAGACCGAGGGGAGAGTAAATACCGATTTGATCGCCTTCACAGCCGAAAAATGAGATCTCGCTGCCAGGTACACCCCTAATGTATTCATAATGATAATCTGCACGATGACATACACCGATGCTTTATCCAGCCCTGCTTGCCCGAATGCAAGCAGGACGAGAGGAAGCCCGTAATTCACGCTGTTGGTAAAAATCGTGGTCAAGGCGAGGCCCGATTTCTCTGTCTGGGACAAGCCCAGCATTTTACCGGCAAAGGCACTCAGCGCCCAAAGGGCGATCACATTCAACAGGCAAAACGCAACCGTTACCGTGACCTCATTCGAGGTAATCGATGCCTTCTCCAGCGTCTCGAAGATCAGAGCCGGGCTCAGCACATATAAAGAAAGGGCCGAAAGCCCTTTGGTTTCAATGCCCTTGAACCGCTTGAGCAGGGCTCCGCCGATGACGGGCAGCGATATAGGTAGGAAAACGCTATAAATCGTAGCTAAGAAAGAAGAGATCATGAGGTCCACCTTTATGCAAAGTAAAATATCATTATCTCTACATCCTAACCCATACCTCAAGCATTCGTCCAAGATTTAAAGACTATAGGTCTAATAGGCACAGGCTTTCATTATGCCATCTTCCTGATGACAAACGACACGGTAGTTCCTCTGCCCCTTGTGCTGTCAATCATGAGCCCTTGCCCATAGACTTGCTTCAAACGACGATCCGTGTTCATCAGGCCGACTCCCTTGCCGGTACGCTGTCCACTTCCCAGCATCAAGCGGAGCTTCTCGGGATCCATCCCGGCACCATCATCCGCGATAATGACCTTGGCGGATTCAGCTTCACTTACAATGCGAATCGTTACGGTCCCTCCCTGGGTTCGTGCCAATACTCCATGAACGACCGCATTCTCCACAATCGTCTGCATGGTCAAAGGGGGAAGCTTCCACTGCTGAACAGCAACTTCCTCGGAAATATGCCAACGGACACGCAGCCGTTCCCCAAACCGCTCCCCTTCGATGTACAGGTATGAGCGAACCAAGCCCAGCTCCTGCTCCAGCGGGATAAAACGTTCCAAGTTGCTGATATCATAGCTGGCTCTCAGATAGTGGCTGAATTCTCCGATCAGCGCAACCATTCGGGAAGGGTCAATCTCACTAAGTGAAGCGATCGAATTTAAGGTATTGTGCAAAAAATGCGGCTGAATTTGAGCCTGGAGCCAAGCTGCCTCCATATGCAGCCGTTCCTTGATGGAGCGCTTCAGCTCAAGCAGTGCGCGTACCCTTGTTTTTAATTCCAGATGGTCCACCGGTTTTATTAAATAATCGTTAGCTCCGGAAATGAAGCCCATATGAATATCCTCAGGCCGGTTTCTTGCGGTCAGCAGCAGAATCGGAAGCTCCGATATCATATACCTCTGCCGAATTGTCCTGGACAATTCATATCCTGACATCTGGGGCATCATCACATCAGATATGATGAGATCCCATTCTCCCTGCTCCAATAATTGAAGGGCTTCCTCAGCCCGGGTAACAGTCACGATCTGATACCCTTCGTCTTCAAGCAAATGATGGATAACTTTTAGGTTAACCGGATCGTCATCTACGATAAGCAGCCTGCCATCGTTTTGACGAGAACGCTTCTTAGCCTCGGATTCGGCATCATCCTGTTCGTGTTTATCTGACATGTAAGATAGCCTCTCCTTCTCTTTCTCTGAATTTGAAGACGAGGAGTCGGCCATAAACTCCTGTTTATCCGTATTCTCCTGCCTCATCATATCGTCCATTTTCAGCGTGAACGTAAAGGAACTTCCATGTCCCGGAGCGGATGACACGGAGAGTTCCCCGCCATGCAGCTCAACCAGCTGCTTGCAGATGCTGAGTCCAAGCCCCAACCCGCCTCTCGCTGCGGCAAAGCTGGAGTCTCCCTGCTCGTAGGGGAGGAATATCCGTCTTAATGTCTCTTCGTCCATGCCTATCCCCGTATCAAGAACGTGGACGCAAGCCCTTCCATCAACAACGTCCGCAGCCACCGCGATTCGGCCTGACTCCGTATATTTGATTGCATTATGAATCAGATTGAATACAATCTGAACCAAACGGCCTTCATCTGCCCATACCTTGGGAAAGTCATTCTCGATCTCGCATACAAGCTCGATTCGCTTGCCCTCCGCCATCGGACGGAGCATATCCAGCACGCCTTGAGCAGTCGAACCGAGATGGACGCTCTGCACATTCAGCCGGATCCGCTTCTCCTTCAATAAGGAAACATCCAGCAAGTCATCCAACAATAGCGACATCCGCCTACCAATGCCGGTAATCAACTCCAGGTGGCCACGATCCTCTTGCTGAAGCAAACTCCCCTTGCGTTCCAGCAGCGTTTGCGCCATGTTAATCATCCCGTGCAGCGGATTTCGCAGCTCATGGGACGTATTTGCCAGAAATTCATCCTTCATCTTGTCCGCCTGCTTCAGCTGCTCTGCCTGTTCCCTCAGCACGACAGCGTTTCGGGTAAACCGGATAAACCAGAAGGAAGCAAATCCGAGAAACGCAACGATCAGATCAATCGGGTAATACGACAGTTCCTTAAAATACCGGAACCTTAAAATTCCGCTTAAGATAATGTTGCAGGAAACGGCAACCGCCGACAGCAAGATAAATATGGCCGCTTCCGTCCGTTCGCTGACCGCCTTCCTGGCAATCGAAGGCAGGAACAGCACGGAACTTATTAATACGAATGATAAATAAGTAGAGAGATGTACCGTCAGATGAAACGGAAGCAGCAAATAGGCGACGGCATACGAAACCACAAGGATCGTATAGGCCCGGTAAAATCCTTCTTTGATTCTCGGCCGGAGCAAATGCTTGGTACACAGAATCAAACATAATGATAAAGCCACATAAGCAACAACCTTAATCTTTACTGACCATTCGAAACTAATAGCAGGCTGCCAAACGAGCAGGAGTTTATCGTCGTCAACCAGCGTGGCCAGCAGCGTAAACAGGATAAGAGCCGCAAAATAAAAGAGGCCTTTGCTCCGATAACCGATTAGATACAAGATTAAGACATACATGACATGAAGAAATAGCACAATGCAGACCAGCAGCTGCATGTTCTCCGAGAACGCTTTCCCCTTCATCACCGCTTCTGCTGTCCCGAACTTGATCGGCAGCTTGATCCCGCCTGAATCAGCATATTGATAATTGCTCACTTCCAGGATAATATTCAGCTCATTCCCGGCAGCCGGAGGAATGAATTCGACATGGGGTACGTTTCTTGCCACATGGGTCTCCGGCGTATCGGAGGGATGTCCAGATTCGTACAATAACTCACCATTGACGTACAAACGATAGGCTGTACGAATATCGGTGATCCAGAGGCCGTAAGTTACGTTACGCTCCGGTACGAGCAGCTTGAGACGATAAGTTCCGAAGCCCATTTGGTTCCCGTTCTCGTTTACGCCTTCCCATGGATCGGGAACCTGTATCCAGCGCGGATCGGCGGCAGGCTGCCGCTCCCCTTGAGACACTCTATCCGGGCCTATCCATTGTTTCGGATAAAAGGCCCATTCCCCGTTCAGCGCAACCGTATTGCGGTCATCCGCCTGCCAATCCCGAAGATCCAGCACGCCTTGCTGAAACGGAACTTCCTCAGGGATCATGATGATTTTAAAATACGCCAACCGCACGGAGAGTAAGATGACAATAAACAGAAAAGTAATCCCCAGCAGCCTTCTGCCGGAGATCGGTTTCGATTTCGAGTTGGAATAGGTCGACAATCATAACAGTCCCTTATAACATATTGTAAAAAATCAACAACACTGCACAACTGTCCATTATTTTACATCGTTACGGAGCCGTTGTCTGTTCCTTTTCCATAAAGTCCAATAAATAAACAGGTCTGGTCAAGCCGCTATACAAACGATAATGTCTTGCCTGGGCGCTGCAGCGGCTGGTACGGACATAATTCCGCAGCGGATACATGCTTCACCGTATAATAAGAGTAGAATCTTTTTCTCCCGGATGCTTCATAGATCCACGAAAAAAAGTCGAAAATCGAATCATCCACCCATTTTCCGTTGTACTCGATCAACGACCGCAAATAAGGGATTTGGAGTTTCACTCCCCCGTCCCACATAAAAATAAATGTGTTAACCTCGGCATTTTTTTGCAACAAAAAATGAACGGTACGCTCATCCAGCAAGTACTTTTCCTGACCACACAGAAATACCGGACCCTCATCAGTAGCAACGATGCCAATCCGCTTGCCGTTGAAGTGAACATAGAAGCCTCTGCAATGCTGGAGGTCCTTTTCCGCATCAAGCTCGATCTCCCGAAACGTTCCAAGCTCCAATCCCATGGCCTTATGCAGCGAAGATTCCTTAAATTTCCGAATGAATTTCATAACCGAATCATGTACCTCCCGATTGTTGTGGTTCACACACAGTATAGGAGGCCGTCCTCTACAATTTCTGAACAACACGGGAGAACCATAAAATCGGGCAACAAGATACAAAAAATCACCGGTCGAACAACCGGTGATTTCATATCGAAAGTGTGTTTGGCTATTTCATCTATTTCATACTGGTGACTTGGATTCCATTGCTCCATTCGTCGTACCATTTCACAATGTAAGGACTTGGCTCCTCGCCCATCTCATCTTCTAACACCTGACACAGAAGACTGAATTGACGGTGCACCTGGGCCGGATTATCCTGCAAAGCATATATTTTCATCAATGAAAAATAAGCCTTTTCCTCCAGGTGATGCTGCCTCTGGATCGAGAAGTAGCATAATATGGCTTCATCGATGCGTTCCTGATCCACATACCATTCCGCCATGGATAAAGAAACGCTAAGCCACAACTTCTTCAGCCTTTGACGCTCTCCTTCTGCCCACCAGTAGTCATATTCCTGCAGGTAGTCCCCCGTATACAACTTCATCATTTCAATATGCCGATCAATCAATTCAGCCGACACGGAAGGGTTTAACTTGAACCAATTCTCCCACTCCTCAATGTCCAGCTCCACGCCTTCCATATTCAGCACGTAGCCTTCTGTCGTGTTGGTGATTTGGAAGCGGGTATCATAAGGCTCCAATGTTTTTCGGATATGATAAATAGCCGTGTACAGCTGGGGATAGGCTTTATCCATGTCAAAATCTGGCCATAACATATCGATCAATGCCGACTTTCGCACAAGCTGTCCTCTATGCTGAAGCAGATAAATGAATATCTCTTGAGCCCGGGTTGTCCGCCAATGAAGCAGAGCGAATTGCCCCTGCTCATTCGGCTGCTCGATCATAACCTGGCGGAACATCGTCATCCGAATGTTTCGATTGGACTCCATAACCTCTTCCGGTCTGGACGCAATGCGGCTTCGCAAACGCTCCATCGTTTTGGCGACTCGATCAAGCTGGACAGGTTTAACAATATAGTCTACGGCATTCAATTCAAACGCGGTGACTGCATATTCGTGATACCCCGTCACAAATACAATACAGAGATGAGGCTTCTGCTCAAGCAGCTGCTCCGCCAGCTCAATGCCGTTCAATTCCGGCAAGCTGATATCCAAAAACACGATATCAACGTCCCTCGTAAGAATTTCGTCTCGTCCTTCAAAGGGATTCGTATATGTACCGATTACATCTATAGACATGGTATCCAGTTTTAACAGCTGACGTTCTAAATACTTCAAGGCCAACGGTTCGTCATCTACGAGAATTACCTTCATTCATATTACTCCTTGGATTGGAAAAATACGGTCACACTTAACTATATTGATTCCTTCGCATTGTTGCAACAAGCGAAAGCATGTTTTGTAGAAATCTCGGCTTTTGCAGACTAACAAGTTTCATCGGTAAACCATAGTCTATATGTACGATACTGATCGTAACCGTACTCTATTTAACGCTTCGCTTTGGGTTGTCTTATAGGCCTTATTCCTAAGTGATAGTATCCAAACCTAATCAATTTTTTTCCTATTAAATAATTCCCTACTCTTTTCTTTCAGGATGCTCTTTTACGTATTTCTCACTATATAGTACTACATAACTAAAAAACTCATTATTATTATTGTCTCCAATATAGTATTCTTCCCAAGGTTCATGGTAGGTAGAAAATTGAAGTGCGGGAAAGCAAAGATAACAAAAAACAGGTCAATTACGGTGGTATTTGACCATAATCAACCTGTTAAAACTCTTCATGCAAGGAAAATGCCTCTACCTTATTAATAGATCTCTGATTCTCCATGATAAATCTACTTTTTCCTCTTCCGTTAACTGTTGCCCAACATCTTCTATGTTGAACTACTTCAGTTCATATATTATGTTGCTAATTTCTTCTTGTGCATTAATTCCGTTGTTAATCAATATCTCAGCTAAAGTTACTCTTATTGTAATATTCTCACTAAATGTATTCCAGCAATCTCTTTCAAAACGGACTGCCCTCATGAACGAGCGTACGATCTTTTCCCCAACTCACTTCCAGCAATATTTTTTGACCAAGCTTCCTGAAATAGGGTAACATAGAACTGATCATTCGTTTAATTATTGGAGGAGTTCATATTGGAAGCCGTCATACAACATCAGTGGAATTTAAGTGAGATGGAAGCCATTGAATTACAGCGGGAATTAGCTAAAAAAGTTATTACCGAGGATTGGTTTGACCCAATCCATTATGTTGCCGGAGTAGACGTTGCTTACAGCAAAAACAATAATACACTAATTGCAGCGATTGTCGTTTTAGAATTAGATTCATTGAAAATTGTAGAATCCGTTGTCATTGAAGATACGGTTCAATTAGCATATATCCCAGGTTTATTTTCGTTCCGAGAACTTCCTCCGATTATAAAAGCATTTGAAAAGATAAAGACCAATCCTCAATTAGTCGTATGTGACGGACAAGGGCTCGCCCACCCTAGACGGTTTGGATTAGCTTGCCATTTGGGGGTCCTGTATGATATCCCCACCATTGGATGTGGAAAAACGAAGCTATCCGGCAATTTTACAGAACCCGATCAACATAGAGGGGCTCAGTCACCATTAATCGATAATCGTGAAATCATTGGGAATGTATTAAGAACGCAGAAGAATATTAATCCCATCTTTGTTTCCATCGGCCATCGGGTATCCTTAACGACAGCCTGCCAATGGATACTCAAACTTTCACCGAAATATCGGCTACCCGAAACGACTCGGCAAGCCGATCAGCTTGTGAAAAAGACATTGTCGCTTCACAACCATTCCTGAGTTAATAAAAGATGGGCGAAAACCGCCCATCTTAGACTACGCAACAAACCATAACATAATAAATCAAGTCTTTCGCATCCAAAAGACCTTATTCAATAGTTTCGCGTATACTAACGGAGAAAGGTATTTTTACCAGACTGGTATCCTCCTAAAACCATTTAACGCTTACATTTATTCCTCTAGCTTATAACGACTTCTATATTCAGGAATTTTGTCACGAACAACATGATAGCTCGGATCTTCTTCACTTATTTCCCATGTTTCTACTATATCTCCTGCTTCATCATAAGTTATAGTCATTATGTGAACATTTCTAGCCACAATACTCTGAGATCTTAACCGACCATTCTTATAGAACTCTTTTGCTATACCATTTGTGGTATTATGATCAGTCTCATTTAATTCCTGTAACTCACCTGTGGGATAGTATATTCTCTCGATACCGGTTCTAAAACCATCTTGCACCTCAAATTCCCAAACAAGTACCCCATTACTATAGTCTACTATTATTCCGTTAAAAGGTACTGTATTATTCTGATCAATATAAAAGATATGTTCACCGGTATGAATATCATCTTTAACGAAAATATCATAATAATTCATCTTTTTCATACATCCACATCCTAAACTTTACTTTTAAAACAGCCACTTATCAAGAAGCATTAGTTATGGCCTACAGTATTAATCCCATCTGTTAAATAACGACAATGTTCACAACGGATTTTTGTTACAAGGTTACCATTTCCATCAAGTTTATATAAATCAATATTATGCAAGAATAGCTCCGAGATCGTCGAACGGTCAACAGGAAGTCCTGATTTTCTTCTTGCTTTTAATACTTGATCTAGTGCTCTTAACTCTGAATGAGCAGCCAATCGATTATCGGCAACCTCAGAGAGTTTAATCTCTCCATTCTTGATTTTAAACTCATATTCTTTTACTAAATCCTTAATTATCTGGTCAGCATCATTATCTAACCATTTTTGATACTCTAGTCTCATTGTTGCATTATTTTTGAAATTTTGACCAAAATAGGTTTCTCCCGTTAACGGGTCGTAAATTCCAGATAAGCATGGTCCCATTTCTTTTTTAGAAACTCCACTTTCAAATATTTCACGAGCACGATTAGAGGTAGCTTCAACAAGTGCTTTTTCCATTTCCTGCACATTAGGTATTTTGCTTTTGGGAGCACCCTTACCCGTCCCCTCAAATGGTCCACGTGAGCTTGTTTTCTTTTTCTCTAAAGCTTCAAGCAATTCCTTCTCTATCTTCAGATACTCATCAAACTTGGACGATCCTCTTGCAGCCGCACTCGCCTTAACATTAGCTATAACCCTAGTACGTAGTTCATTTCCATCTACACGAGTCTTAGGTGTAGAAACTTGGTCAATCCCCTTCACATATCTAGCATTATAAGCTCGTTTTGCCCCTTTCAACAGACTCTTCCCGAATATCGCTAGATCCACCGCCCCTAGAATTACCCCTGTCACATCCAGCATTTCCTGATTAATTCCTAGGAGGCTTGTATCGGATACTACCCCATCATTTAAATCCTGCAGCTTCATGAAACCTACACCCATCTGTGCGACGCCCCAAACTCCGTTGGCTGCAGCTAATAAATATAACGAACCTCCTGCGGTGAAAAAAGCACCTACGAAAGCTACGACTCCAAACATTAAATTGAGTTCTGTCATCAATTTTTGCTGCTTAACCACGAGCTCCTCAAAGGTGAAACGTGAAAAATAGATCTCCTCATCCGGGATTTTGCTAAAATAATCCGGTACCTGCGGAATCAACTCATTTAATTGATGTTCCTCTCTTCGCTCCTCCCAACGGTCCCCCCATTTTTCTATTGAGCCAGATAATGCTTTGGATGCATTCACAAGCCCCTGTAAAGCCTCATTATGATTAGCCTGTCTCTCTATATGATCCTTCACAGCTTTCCATGGGGAGGTTGGCTGCTTAGGCGGCGCCTTCTTGCCACTTCGAATGTCGATGTAGCCTTGATAGAACTCCGCATATTCTTGCTGTTCTTGGGCTCTTTCCTTTTTTGACTTGTTCTCAGGCTTAGGTGGGGGTGGAATGAACTTTTCTTTATAACGCCTCTGTAGCTCGTCTTCACCTAGGGCTTTTAATGATTCTTTAGCGCTTTCTTTCGTTTTTGGATTTTGTACTCGAGCAATGGCATCGTTTGTAATTTTTTGTCGAACTTCTTCCGTCCAATGATAAGCCGGTGCAGAAAATCCGCTAATGTATCTTCGATTTTCTTTTCTTTCTTTATTCGCTACCTCTAATTCATGATCCACATACAATTTCTCAAGCTCTTCATCCGTAAGCATATCCAGAAAGTCCATTTCGACTTTCTCAAGACTCACCTTTTTGCCTTTAATCCCTACATACTCCGGTCGGATTTCCATATAATGATCCGTGTTCGTGAAGAAGGTAATCGTCTCGTTAGCTACGAGCTTAATATGCTCCGGCATATTTTGGCCACCTAGCTCGATTTCATTAGATGCGACTACGAGAATCGATTCCGTAGCGTTTAATGATATATCGTTCCCATCCAGCGTTAAACTGACGGTATTCTTCTCGAATAATACACCGTCTTCACCAAGCTCCATCTTCGCCGCTCCAGGCATATGGAATACTTTTGTCATCGGCTTCTGGAAGACGGTGCGCGATTTCATCTCATCGTTTCTGCCTCGCACGGAGTTGATGGCAATCGCCTTTTTCTCCGTTCCCTCAGGAAAATAAACTTTGATGCACGCCCCTTTTTCCGGCATACAGTGAAAGATGTTATTGCCTTCCGGTGAGTACGGAAACCACCAATTCCCTCGTTCGTCATGATCGTGATCAATATCCAAATGCACCTTAACCATGTTGTTGCCGCGTTTTATAACGCGTCCTTCCAAGGCAACTCCCTGAAGCGCACGATTCGTTCTTACCTTACGCCGAAGTGCTGCACGCTGCATCAATACATATTCATAATAGATTAAACCAGACTCATAGGTAATAACGGATTCCGTAACCACCCACATCTGTCCCTTAAAAGAAACGTTGCCCCCCACCTGGCAGTACTGATTCGTATGTACCCGGTAACTGACGAAGTCAGACTCCCCCAAGTCTGAGCTCGCATCCGAATTCGCTTGTATATCAAGAAAGTTCCCCCGATCTTTAATGATCGAATAATGATGGGATCGGATAACCTTCCCCCAAGAGAAATCAGGTACGCCAAAATAAACCCGAGGCGCATCCATGACGATATCAGGAAGGATGACCGTACCGATCCGCGATGCCAGCCTCTTTAAAAACTGCCAATTCGTCTCTTCATACTGAACAAGGAGCTGACCAATCGTCGCTTCGGGGGGGGGTAGCTTCGTTCTGGGCATCCCCTCCGGGATACAGATTGGCAATCTGCCGAATCAAATCGGTATAAGTCAGGGACTTGTTCTGAAAGGAACGACTCTCTAAATGCCGATCCATTTCATATGTCCTTGACAGGCCTTCTATGGTTACATGGGGAATTCCATCTTCCATCTGAATATCGATATTGGAGATTCCACCTGCGAACAGGTACTCATTCCCCTGCCCGGCAGATTTACGAATAAGCAAGCTATCTCGGTATGTACCGTTTCTTAAACATATATCGGCTTGTTCCTCCGACATGGTCGTTGAAATATAACAACGGGTATGATTATTAAACTTGCACAACATGGATTCAGAAATAATAAAAAAGCTCATCCCTACCTAACAATCAAGTAGAAATAAGCTTATAATGGTCTCTGCAATATTATTTAATATATTGAAGCTAATCTAAACTACCACTAACTAATTCCGTGCTGTATATACTTCTGTCATCAATAGCGCACCAAGTTGAAATCCATGGATAAAAGAAACTTCAGCATGCATTGAACCTGATTTACTACGTAAATCAAGTAATTCTTCAAGCTGACTGAATTCTGTTGCCGATAACTTTTTCTCCCACATTTTCATGACTTCGGATATTTACCGGTTTAATGCATGGTATTCGGGGTCTGTCGGTACAATCGTTTCTTCAGGGCGAATGTCTCCACGATATAACACTTCTAAAATACCTCTCATTTTCCTCTTCCCTTCGACTGGATTACAGCCCTTGAAGGAAAGACTGACACATGATAAAGTAATTGTGCAGTCTGTCCATCAGGCAGCTGCGCAGTGGAAGTGGCGGTTTCTTTTGCGAGAGTGCGCCACTTCCTTTGTTTATTCATCTGCATTCAGCCTCTCGATGCCTCGTCTTACAGCTTCGTTCTTTGTCACCTTATTTTTCTTAACGTAACGTTCAAGAATTTCATTATGCTTCTTATCTAGCCTTACTGTAAGTCGTATTTCTTTAGGGTTTTCTAAATATGGCCGACCAATCCTTTTGGTGATTCGTTTCACCTCCTAACTTAATTATTGGCTGACAATAATAACGTATTAAATGTCTGCCATAAAGTCAAGTTTTCTTCCCAGGCTATGTTTCCCCTTCATTTGGAAATATAAAAAGCTTATTCCAAGTTGGAATAAGCCATTAAAAGTTTATTAAATGTTTTTTTGTTGGGTGTATCGTGGCAATCTTATTTTTAAGTATGTAAACCCAATCCTTTTTTTAATCTGTACAAATCAGAGATTACAATCATTATAATATAAAACTAGAATAACCCTACTCTTTTAGCATTTCAAAAAATTCTGATATATTTAGGGCGACACTTTGTGTTACAGGAGAAAATTCCTCTGACTCTTCATGAAACCAAATAACTACAGTAGGCTCTTCTGTTTCTCTAAAATCCAAACAAATAAAATCCCCTGAAAAAAGCACCGCAATAGGAACTACATTCATCCCCACTAAATCTTCATTATCAGTTAATCTATCACCTATTTGTGTAATAATAACTTCAACATCATACCATCCATTGATAGGGTCTGACTCACTATCATTCAATATACAAAGAAATTTTTCAATTATATATTCATGCTGATTAAAATTAAACATATTTGTGATTGGTACAGCTCCATTATTATCCTTAATAAAATTCCTATAAGTTTCAGGAAATGAAACTCTCAAGCTTCGCTCAACTACATCTAATAATTCATCGGTTGGCAATGGAAAGACAATCGTATTAACATCCAATCTCATTTCTTTCACTCCCTATTCTTATCTTTTAGCATGAGCCCAACCACCTGGAGCTCTCCCACCCTGATGATTTTTGGAATTATTTAGACTAAAGTAAAATTGCAATTTTAGTCCCTTCACTATAATGGTCTGCTATGTCGCTACGGAGGTGCGAAAATCTACTGCCCCCCCTGTCGGGGCGGCGTATTCTACAGTTACATAAGATTTTGTAAAACCTGTGAGAAAGCGAGCATAACGAAAACAGGTCAATGGTGGTATCTAACCATAATCGACCTGTTCAATGCAAACGCAATTGCGTTATTTAGGGTATAAAATAAAAGCATTGATGTGCATACAAACAAAATGACGAAATCTTTATACGGGTATTACATGGGTTAATTCTACTTGAAATCAGCCGCCCGACTCATTCGGCACTGGGTGGGAGTTGAGACAAGGGCAAAAGATAAACACTGTTTTATAGACTTGATGAATAATTATCGAAGCAGGCTTATAAACTCTTCAAAACTATCTGCAACATGATAGCATACTGGATCAAAGTCACCGGAATTTGAATGGTCCCACACACAAACTATCGGATTTTCTCTCGAATTTCGAAAATCTAAACAAAGAAAATCACCAGCAAATAAAACTGCAATTGGTAATAAAGCCACTCCAATTAGATCACCATCATCCGTAAGTCTTTCATCTAATTGCGTCCAAGTTACATCTATATCGAACATCCCTAATTCTGTTTCTTCTGGATCTTCTAGAATGCAAAGAAATCTAGTTAACTTGTAAGAGCGGTTATTACAATTAAAGACTGATTCTTCTGGTATACCTCCATTATTTAATTCGATAAACTTTTTATAATCATCAGGCAACTTAACTCTCCATACTATTTCATTTTCAGAGATTAATTTTTGAGATGGCAATGGCAAAATAATCGAATTGGACTTTATTTTCATTTCATTCTCCTCCTATTACTGCACTATCTAGGGGCATCTGCCCATAATCCAGCTGTTCTTCCTCCATTGTGTAAAGTGATATTATGAATTCCATACGGTACTAATTGCATTTTACCAGGCGTTTCAGTGTGATACCAGGTATACGTACCATTTCCCACAAGTTCCCTTACATTATCTGGAAGCCTTTCGTCTAGCCACGAAAACTGAGCATCATCCTTCTTCAACCAAAGACTTTCTGGTAATTCATCAGCATGTATAACTACTCCTGCCCCTTCAAAATCAGCAAAACCATATTTTAATCCTGGAACTTTAATTACAGTAATTTTTGGTATTAGCGCAAGATCCTCTGCTCTTTGCTTTATTAGAGCTCTTTGAGTAGCTGTCAATTTTGTTCCACCTGGTATGTTTTTTTTCCAAGACCAGTTTTTAATATTTATGACTTCAACATAATGCTTAGCATAATCATCTAAAACCTCTTCAAACTTCTTTTTATCTAGAACAAAGTCATTAATATTATCTAAGAAGGCTTTCTCAGCATTACCCGTCCCCCCAGAACCGCTTTTGCTGAACTGAATAAACGGTTCGTCAGCAACACGGTCAAGGCGCCATTTCCCAGGTCCTCCTCTACCCATCGTACCGGCATTAGTAGAAAGACTATACGCTTCTTCCCATGAAAGCTTGTAGTTCGACGGATTCATCTTAATATTAGCATCATTCATTGTAGCTTTGAAGCTCGCGTACTTATTGCCTGCAGCTTCTTTAAAAGCCGCCAGTCTTTGGCTGTCTTTAAATTTATCAGCGATTTTCAGGTTATTCGGTTTGAACAGGAAGGCTAAACTAACTACACCTAATCCCATCTCTAGCTGGTTTAGTGTGTCCTGGTTCATCCCCATTACCGCCGGATTGCTATAGCTGTTCCCTTCGTCCAAATCACGCAGCTTCTCGGAATTGACTTTAATCTGCATGATGCCTACACCGATTTCTGCTCCTGCTATTAACATTAAATACAGAGAACCTCCACCCGTCGGGATCGCCAAGACGATGGCCACAATGCCGAATAATATATCGAGCATTGCAGCTTGCTGCTGTGGAATAGTAACCTGTGTCATGAAATTGAGCCGTGAAAGGTATGTAACAGTTTGATCCTCTTTGCTAAAATAATTCGGTTTCTGGGGAATGACGTTCTCTAGCCAGTAATCACTATCTTTCATGCTTTCCAAGTCCTGGGATATGAACAGATCACTTATGCGAACAGGAATCTCAAAAGCTACATCACAACGTACAAACAAGACTTGATCGGCGTATTCTCGGATTTGTTCGAGCCAATGACAGAAGTAAACAAGCGACTTCGGATAGACTTCTATCCTGAGCGTGTTCTTACGAGTTTTCGGAGCAATTACCAACTTATAGGAGATAGTTAGAAAGTGTTCTCCTGTGTTGATTCTGATACGGTATTGAAATCCTCTTTCCCCCACCGTCATTCTGACCCCGTAATAGTGACAGATTCGTTTATGGAACTCATTGAAGAAGTCCCAGTACACGTCTGTAAAGTCAATGACAATACGGTCTATGGATACCGTTACCCCTTTCATATGCCACCCCTCCCGAATTTTTTCATGAATTTCGGGCTTAATTAGAGGCAGGTGGCTAGTCTTTAATCGTTACCCTGCCTGTTGTATGTCAACTGGTCGTCACCAGATTATCCTTATACAATAAAGATCGTAACTACTGTCAAACTCGTTGCATGCTTCCTTGTAAAAATGGTTCAGATACAGCCTCGCAATATAGAAGTCGAACTATCCTACAATTTAGGTGCAATGTTTCTAGCACTACTCCATCAGGAAACGTAATTTACAGTTGTGAATGATTTTGAAAAATCGGTGAGAAAGCGAACATAACAAAAAACAGATCAATTTTGGTGGTATCTGACCATAATCGATCTGTTCAATGTAACGGAATAGTGTTATTTAGGTTATAAAATTAAAGCATTTGATGTGCGTACAACCGAAATGAAGAAATCTTTATACGGGTATTACATGGGTTATATGTGTTATTGGTTCATTCGACACTGGGTAGTCTCAACTGAAAGTAACAATCCTAGTTTTGTCACCATTTAGTCAACCAGAAGCCGTTGTACTTCGTTTTCATTTGCAATCCCTTCCTTCTTGTGCTAATATGCCGCCATTGGGCGGCTATGGAGTAGGGAAGGCGGCTAGCCCGAAACGTCTCCTTACCTGTCTATGTCAATTGGTCGTCACCAGATTTGTTTATTCACGATAACCATCGCGGCAAGTAGCCCATTCGTTGCGGACGATATACAGATAAGTCCTGACAATATTAATGGTCGAGCTATCCATCCTAGAAGGTGCGATGGTTTAGACAGCTTTTCTATCGGGGCGGCGTATCCTAAAGTTGCATAACATTTTGAAAATCCTGTGAGAAAGCGAACATAACAAAAAACAGGTCAATCATGGTGGTATCTGACCATAATCAACCTGCTTAATGCAACGCAATAGCGTATTTAGGTTATAAAATTAAAGCATTTGATGTGCGTACAATTAAAATCACGAAATCTTTATACGGGTATTTCATGAGTTAGATGTGTTATTGGTTGAATGATGGATGTAATCGGCAATGGGTAGTCCTACCAAAGAAAAATGGCATTTAATTCGCTTCTTCAAACTGCTTCATTTTTTCGATCTTTATTCTGTCATTCTCTTCTTGTGGAATATTATTCAGATATTTACTTTCCCAATATTCTAACCTGTCTGAAGGACCAAAATTGGATTCTCCCCATTTTGTATAATCGTATATTATATTTAATTTTCCTTCAGATGTAAGTTTCATGGTTATTGAAAACCAAGGCTCTTGTCCATCTTCTAAAAATATATTTTTTAGATCATTGGTAACTTTCAACAACTTTCTCATCGTTTTTTTATATATTTCTGAATTAATATTGTAATTCTTCAAAATATCTCGACAATAAACATAATCATGTTTATTTATTGGTTTGAAGAAAAAGAAAACCCCCCCTTCTCCATTTTCTACCTCGCCATTAAAATAAAAATCTTCCCAATCTTCAGGTATCAATTCATTTATTGTTTCTGCTATCTCTCTATATAAATCATTCATCCGCTGTTCCATCCTACTAACCTCCCGGTTGATTCTGTATTGTAATAGTAACTTCTTTTTTCTTCCCTATTTGGTAAGTTACTTCGAATGAATCTGGTCTCATTGAACTTCCTGAATAGACTGGTTCAATTTTTACTGTAACTTTTTTAGGAGGTACTTCATTCAGGGCATTGGCCCACTCAGTTTCCATCTCATACCATTTCCCGCCACTTCGATTAATCTGGCTATTTTGTGGGACTAGATTATCAATATCTTTTGGTCCTTTAAACTGTGCTCCTATTAAGTGTCCACCGTCGTCATCAGGCAATCTGCCTTGTCCTTTTCCTACCGTCCTCTGTGCGTATTCACTCCGGTTTCCTGTACCAAGTACAAGCGTTCCTTCACATTCAATAATACGCCCTTGACTATCCGTACGATAAGTATATCCATCTGGTGATGAGTATTCCACATTTGGTTTTAAAGCCTTTTTTCTATTTTTCCTTGTAAAATGGTCACCATAGTTTACTTTTTGATAGACTGGTGGTTTACTACCAATGCCAGCATTAACCGTCCCCCCAGAACCGCTTTTGCTGAACTGAATAAACGGTTCGTCAGCAACACGGTCAAGGCGCCATTTCCCAGGTCCTCCTCTACCCATCGTACCGGCATTAGTAGAAAGACTATACGCTTCTTCCCATGAAAGCTTGTAGTTCGACGGATTCATCTTAATATTAGCATCATTCATTGTAGCTTTGAAGCTCGCGTACTTATTGCCTGCAGCTTCTTTAAAAGCCGCCAGTCTTTGGCTGTCTTTAAATTTATCAGCGATTTTCAGGTTATTCGGTTTGAACAGGAAGGCTAAACTAACTACACCTAATCCCATCTCTAGCTGGTTTAGTGTGTCCTGGTTCATCCCCATTACTGCAGGATTGCTATAGCTGTTCCCTTCGTCCAAATCACGCAGCTTCTCGGAATTGACTTTAATCTGCATGATGCCTACACCGATTTCTGCTCCTGCTATTAACATTAAATACAGAGAACTTCCACCCGTCGGGATCGCCAAGACGATGGCCACAATGCCGAATAATATACCGAGCATTGCAGCTTGCTGCTGTGGAATAGTAACCTGTGTCATGAAATTGAGCCGTGAAAGGTATGTAACAGTTTGATCCTCTTTGCTAAAATAATTCGGCTTCTGGGGAATGACGTTCTCTAGCCAGTAATCACTATCTCTCATGCTTACCAAACCCTCGGACAGCCCTTTTATTACTGAGGAGATGGGGCCCGAGGCATCTGCTGTCTCCCCGTGCATCCTTTTGCGAGCCTCATCCTTCAGATCTTCATATTCTTGTTGTTGTCTCTCTTCGGCCATCTTGGTAAAATCGATGACTCCCGGAAATTTTTGCTTTGGCGGATCTTTCTCGGCCAACATAAAAGATGGCGGCCCGTTGGCTTCTTCCATCAGCTCGTGTTGAATTTGCTTCTTCATGTTATATTTTCTATAGGCAGCTTCGTATTCCTGGTGAGCCTGTTTTATCTCTTCAGTTGTTCTCTCCTCACCTTTACCTCCTGTGACATCCGGACGATTTATTTTCTGATAATAGGATTTAATCTCGTCTTCTTTGAAGCCATTCAAAGTACTACGAGCTATGTTCTTGGATTCAGGGTCACTTTGCAACTTCTCAGCCAATTGCTTTCTTACGGCTTCCCTCGATAAGTCTACTCTTTTAGTTTCCTTATTAAAATTCTTATAGGCATCATAATCATCATATACGATATCGCCATTCGTTAACGCTTCTCCGTAGGCTTCGAGCATCGCTCCGTTCTCTAACAAATATTCAATGTAAGCCGCTTCGAGCTCTTCATCCGTCAGCATGTCCAAAATATTCATTTCAACTTTCTCAAAACTAACCGTTTTATTTTGGATTAATACCTGGCTCCCAGCAATTTCAACGAATTGACTCTCGTTCGTAATATGTGTAATTCTACTCTTGGCCTTCATTTTGATAGATTCCAATTTGGAGGCCGATTCCGCTTTCACCAGCTCTATGGTGTTAACCGCTACCACCAGAATATTCTCTTCTGCAGATAAATCAATGTTATCTCCGTCTAATTTAATCCTAACCGTATTTTTTTCGAAAAGCACCCCATCTTCGCCCAACTCCATCTTGGCTTCCCCGGGCATATGAAAGACTTTAGTCGTAGGTTTCTGGAAGACGGTTCGCGTCTTCATTTCCTCGCTCCGGCCTCGAACCGAATTAATTGCTATCGCTTGCTTCTCAACGCCACTCGGAAAGTAAATCTTGATTTGTGCCCCCTCATCCGGCATGCAATGAAAGATGTTATTGCCTTCCGGTGAATACGGGAACCACCAATTCCCTGATTCATCATATTCCTCATCAATGTCCAGTTGTACCTTGACCATGTTATTCGCCCGTTTCAATACACGGCCTTCCAAACCCACACCTTGGATTGCCTTATTTAAGCGGGATTTACGGCGAATCGCTTGGCGCTTGACTAGCATATATTCATAATGAAGCATTCCTTTATCATAGGTTATGACCGACTCGGCGATGACCCAGATCTGGCGCTTGAACCCCACATTTTCTCCAACCTTAAAATATTGGTTCGACCTTGCCCAATAACTGATCCAGTCTGCCTCAGAAGAGATTTCCGCCCCATTTTCAATGGCTTGCTCCCGGTAGCTCAAGTAGCTTTCCCGGTTTTGTAATATGGAATAATGGATCGCTTTAAAGTCCTTCCCCCAGGAAAAGTCCGGTACACCAAAATAAATACGAGTCGCATCCATCGTAATATCCGGTAGGATCACCGTCCCCAAGCGAGAAGCGAGCCGCTTCATAAACTGCCAATCAGTCTCCTGATACTGTACGATCAGCTCACCAATAGTAGCCCCTTGCTCCGTCGCCTCGTTCTGAGCGTCCCCTTTCGTATAACCTTCCGTTAATCTTTTTATCACGCTCGTATATGTCAAATGCTTATTTTGATACGAGCGGCTTTTGGGCCTGATATCCATCTCGTAAGAACGGGAAACTGCTTCTACAGTGACAACTGGAATTCCGTCCTCCATTGTTATCTCTAGGTTCGAGATTCCCCCTGCAAACCAATGATCAGCCTGTGAACCTTCGAATTTACGGATCAGCAAGCCATCTTCAAAGCTCGACTGATTCATGATTCGTTCGGCTTGCTCATCGGTCATCGTAACAGTCAGCTTACAACGAGTATGATCACTGAACTTTTGCTCAACTTGAAAGCTGCGAACAGCCAGGATCTGATACGGCCATTGCAACTGAAAACCGTCACCCTCAAACCATTTTTCCATCCCCTTCACCTTCCCTCATCACTTCACGTAATGCTTGACAAATTCCAAAGGAGGCATGTCCATTCCATTAGTCAAAAAAGTGATCTGGCCTCCCTTGAAGCAGTTCAGGCAAGATTTACTCGTCAAAGCAGGTACGCCATCAATCATTACGGTTTTACTGCCATTCTGCCACTCTGGTTCCGTACTCATGATGTCAGTTGAAGCAGGGTTAGAATAACTGGCGATAAATTCAGGAATACAAGGGTAAATATATTGGCTCAGATCAAAATTAAATACTCCGGTATCAACATCGTAATCCGGTCTACCACCAATTACATCAGGGTGGACTTCCTTTGCCTTTATAAACGCGGGATGCTGAGGACTTCGACAGTAACCAAAGGAATACATATTCCCGTCGATATCTCTTTTAAGTCTCTCTAGTGCCTTTTCTCCACTAGGAATTTCACTTGTGGATACCTTGCAATCTTTGACGGTCATCATAGGATTCTTATTAATGTAGACTCCGTTATTCGTAACTCTGTTCAGTACCTCTTCATGGGTGCCATAGGAGCACTTCATATAGGCTCCGCTCGTGATATAGGTTTCTGAATCTCTCCAAGCTGATTTCAATTCTTGAACCCGCTGCTGGCTTAGCATCGTTGAGTAAATGTCTGCTGCCATTTCACACATCACCTGCTTTCGTTAATATTCTTCGCATACTCATTCCATACAAGCTGTGTCTTAACAAAGCCTCCGCTACATCTAGACGCACAATGAGACCCGGGAATGGCAATTCAGTTGCCCAGAACATTCGGTGTCCGTTTATTTTCTTTTCATCCAAAACAACCTGCTTGATAATTCCCCTATCAATCACGGAATGCGTTTGTGAGATACAGTCCACTTGCGGGACATCAATCAGACAAAAATGCGCTTGGGCATAGGTCGCCTGATCTGTTACCAAGACCGTTTTGTATGTCAAATTTGATTCATATTGGCTTAATATTTCTCTAACTTCTGCTGAAACAAGAAAAACCGGCAGCTCAATCACACTTCGGTACTCCAGCTTTCTTCCTTCCCGAACAAATGCCATTTCATATTCCTCGGCTGTCGAAAACCCGTTCAGTACACGATCCGGGAATAAAATATTCCGACCTATCGGATTCAGACGCGGATCATGTCCGACGACAAAATACTCCACAGGTCCATCACCTCTCTTCTATCGCCTAACTTTCCAGCCAGCAAATACTGCTGCGCTGCTCTTCACTTAAAACCACACGCTGCTCATCCTGCTTTAGCATGCGGCTGCCTGTCAGGTCTGCTCCAGTAAAGTCTGCTCCGTCCAGTACGGCATAGGTAAAATCCCCTGCTACTTGGGCATTTCGAAAGCTGGCTTTGGTCAAATTGGCTCGCTGAAAACATACCCCATGAATACCGAATATTGCGCCGCGCTCTTCGTTCATTAAGTCCCGAACAGCATATGTTTGGTCAAACCAGGCTTCTTCCAGATTACACTCACGAAAATCAGCATCAATCATCACGCTGCCTCGAAAGTCGGATTGGCGACAATCACATCGTTGGAATCTTGTTCCTAACAAATAGCCGTTTTGGATGATACAATCTCTAAGGTTAACTTGTTCTAATCGAGCATAGTTGAGGTTAATTTCGGAATAATTCCCTCTAGATATATCCACTCCTTGAATATGCTCATAAATATATTCCTGCTCAAGCAAGCTTTCCAACCAACCCTTACAACTTACAGATAACCTCTGTACTTCGTTGATGCGATAGACCGACTCCGTCTGCTTCGGATCCCGGAACTCCCCAACGCGCACCTCAAAAGATTTTTCTTTTTGCAGGCTGCAAAAAGAAGGTAACACACTGATTTCCTTCATGGCATAGCGTACGGCATGGGTCATATATTCATGGAAAGGCGGAACTTGCTCGCGCACCCAAGCTTCCAGCAAAGGCAATTGTATATGTTGGGCATACTTTCTTCGCTGTTCATCGCAATATTGATACCAAACATCCCAAAAATGGTAGATCCAGTCCGCACGATACCTGAACGACGTCATTTCAATCTGATCGACCGAGCTCAAATCAAAAGCCTCGAACATATACTCCAAGTGATCTTCCTGCAATCTGGTTCTCAGGAGAGAAAGTTGAATGCTAGCACACTTCCTCCTCGAACCTTCCAATTGCTGATCTACAATATGCCGGCAAAAGGAGTCAAACAGTTCGGTCAATGGCTGCGCGATCTGGTCCTTATGTTCGCAGAAGTAATTATGCAATGCCTGTATACTTTCTGCTCGCCGTGGAATTGCATCCATCTCAACAAACCGCTTCCACGTTTCTTGTGAATTCATGACTCTCCCCTACTTCCGGTCCTTATTTTTCCATCAAAATTTCGACGCCCCTCACAACGACCTGCCCCTGGTCAATCTTGATACCTCCAAAACCTCCTTCGGTGGACATTTCAATCTGGTTGGCAAGCATCATTATGTTCTCTCCCACCATTTCAATCTGTTTTCCGGTCTGAAGGGTAATTTTGTTATTGCTGTTTAAAAGAATCGTTCCAGAGTTTGTTAATGTGATCGACGCGCCGTCCTCCGCACCGATAATCGTAATTTTATCTTCTTCGAACATAATCTTCTGTCCAGTAGGGGTAAGCAGGAATTTGGTATCCGGATTCGCCATCAAGTCATCCTTCAAATCTTTGTCGTAATGGACGATCGGCTGCAGTATTTCCTGCTTCACAACAGTTGTAGTTACGTTACCCCCGCCTTTACCACTGCTCTTTACTTGTCCACCGCCACTAACTTCGGCAGGCAGCTTTTTACGCACAGAACTCAGCGCGATACCTTCCGCTTCGTTATGACCAGGGAAATAAATCCGTACATCATCGCCCTTCTCGGGCATAGCATACCATCCCGTTTGATCCTCGGAGGCATACATTGTCGAGTAGGGAAACAACCATGCGGTATCCATGCCCCACCCTTGGTCATAATCCAGCTTCACTTTAACCTCATCCCGGACTACGGCCATGACATTCCCTTGAATAGATGCCCCAATAATTTTAGAATTGTACAATTTACGCCTGTATCCAGCTTTTTTTCGGCAAAGTACATATGTATGAGTTAATATTCCGCGGGTCATTTCCGTAGTGACTTCAAAAACATGCAACTTCTGCTTATTGAACGTGACTATATCACCAAGCTCCAGTACTTGATCGAGCACAACCTCATAACGAATAAAATCTGACTCAACAAGGTCTGTTTCTCCCGAGGGTTCAGCATTTTTATAGGCTAGCAAGTCCTTATGAATTTTGTAATGGGTTGCCTGAATCTGCCCAATATCACGGTGTTCCGGGATGCCAAGATACACGGCAATATGGTTGCGCGTTGAAACCGGAACAAGCGGGGCACAATAATGTGATGCCAGACGCTTCAGAAACTGCCAATCCGTTTCCTGATACTGCAACGTGAATGCACCAAGCTTGCGTTGTTCCTTATACGTGTTGTTAAAATCGGTGTTGCCATAAGCACTTCCGATTTCCTTCATTACATTCTCAATAAGTAAAGACTTATCCTGAAAAGCACGGTACTCCAGCTTGATATCCATAGCATATGTATGAGACGCAGCCTCAGCCTCCAGCCAATAGACTTCCCTATCTACCTTAATGTGCAACTTGAGCAGCATACCGTGAAACAGCGTCTTTTTTGCCCCCTTTTGATCGTAGTAGAGCAGTTCTACGGGGGTGTGCTCGTTGGCCATTCTCATATATTGCTCTTCCATCTCTTCAGGAATAATACCGCTGAAAGTTAGTCTCGCATGGTCATTGATCTTCTTCACCAGTTTCACGTCATGCAGCTTCATCTCAAACGGAGCAATTTTCAAGGTATCATACGCAACGATCAAGCTTGACATATACTTCATCTCCTTTGCTTACTTCTTTTCCTCTATCTGTAGGCCGACCGCACCAAACTTCCCTAATCCACAATCACCCGCTGGCCGCCGCCCGGGATCATGCCCATCTTACCGCCACTACCCCGGACACCGTCCAGGATACGGCTCAGATACTTGTGGATCTCCACGTTGGTGTACTCCCTGCTGCTCATGCCAAGACGGTTCGCCATATAGTGCAAAATGACGTCCCGAGCGAGGGTTCCCTCGTTCATGCACATCATCGTAAACATGAAGTCCTGCGGATCGCCGCTTCCCTTGCGTATCATTTCCTCTGCGAAGCAGCGCAGGATAACCGGGGACAAGGTGCTTTTGCCGTAAGCCGCATAGCGGACATGCAAAACATTCACGGTATTAAATTCAGTCGCCAGGTCCCGGAAGCCCTGGTAGTCCTGCCGCAGCCGGGCGCCTTCCTTCAGCTTGAAGCGGCACAGCTCCAGCTCGGAGGCACCCGCCTCCAACTGTTCGTCGATTACGATCTCACTGCGATACGTCCGCCAGTCGCTGTCTTCTTCGCCTGCATGGAAACGAACCTTCAACGCGGCCTCCCTCCCTGTAGCGCGGTACTTGGTGCTCACAGCATCTTCCAACAAATATAAACGCCCTTGGTGCTTGACGATGCCGGGATGAACGGTCAAGGAATCTGCTCCGACCTCAACATGGGCACCTGTAATGATGCCGTCCGTATATTCCTGATAGTAGACATCCACAAATTCGCGTGGGAAATCGCGCAGATTTTCCAGCATCGCCGTCTTTAGGATCCGGCCCTTCTCGAACTTCGGTGCGATATGGTTAAACATTGCCTTCTCCTCCTTCCGGCTGTGACGTTTACGCGACTCTCCCGGTTAAGTTCTGTGTGATCAAATGACGGATCAAGCTTAGTGTCCCTCCATATAAACTCCGTGCAGGTACAGGACAGGATTGGAAGTAAAGATTAGAAGCACACTCCCCTACTTCATCCCGTCAAAAAAGTCCAGCTCCGACCGCTCATTCTCGAACGGGAACAACTCCTTGCGGCCGAGCAGCAGCCCTTCGTCCTGGCGGGCGATCGGCAGCACGTGAAAGCCCCAGTGATTGTCATCCGCAAAGACGAAATACTTCGTCTCTCCGTTCACGATAGAGTCGGTATCGTCCTGCGGAATTTTATCCTGATAGACCGCCTGGATATCCTCATATTTCACGGACTCATAGTCCTTGATCCGGTTATGGTACACATAGCTGTGCCGCAGCACGCCGTCCGATCCCCGCAGGAGGAACTCCACTTCCTGTGTGTGGTAAGGCCGGGAGATGAAGCCCAGCACCCGGTTCGTCCGTTCCAGGCTGGAGATTAGCTCCAGCTCGCGGCGGTCATGGGTGTATGCGCTAACCGAATACGGGATGACAGCGGCATGATTCGTAATGCTCGTCTCGATGACGCCGGCCTTCCGGGCGTTCAAATAGCGGATCGCTCCGCGCAGGCAGGCCAGCTTCAGCTCGGGAACACGGCCTTCGACGGGTTTTTGCCGGAATTCGATGCTCCGTCCTGGTACAAACTCCTTCAGCGCCTCGCGAAACACCTCGATCCGGCAGGATTGACCTGTCAGCTTAATAATCGAATACTCGCCCAGCACGCCGTCCTGGTAGAATCCATCCAGAAATTTGCGCAGCACCTCGTAGATATCCCCTTTGATCAGCTGGGTAATTTCCTTGATATTGAACACAACATTCGGAATTTCATATTCATCCTTCAATTCACCGCCCCGCAGCACCGACAGGAACCATCGCTCCATCGTTGTGATCTGCAGATCGTTATCCCGGCTGTCGTCCTCCTCTGCGTCGAAGCGGTTCCTCAGGATTCCGGTCTTGCGGAAAAACTGTTCCTTCATACCCTCGGCAATCTCCCACAAGAAATAAAAATTGCCGCGAACCCGGTAATACTCGTCCCGCGAGCGATTCTCGTACATTGCAAAGGCGGTCGGAATCATCGCCTCCGCCTCACGATAACGCCGCTCCAGTTCGGTATACACTGCGGCTACGCCGTTCTCATCCACTTCGCGGAACAAATCGTTTGCCGGAATATCAATCAAATCATCGATATCCGTCACTCTGCGCCGCCCGCTTGTGTAATAATCCGCGAATATGATTTTCATAAACTGCATAATGCGATATGTAATGTTGTTGCCGCCAAAATGCGTATCCCCGTTCTCATACGTCGCATCCATCACGATGCGGTAGGACATATGCCCGTCCTCGACGCGGAAGCGGCAGGAAGATAAATCCGTCGTTCCGCCCCCGCAGTCGATCACGAGTGCTTTATACTCCGTCCCCTCCATGAATATATTCCGTTCCAGGCCGTCCGCAATTGTGTTGTACAGTACGGCCATCCCCTCATCCAGCGCCTCCTGCTGCTCAATTCGATAATCCGGCAAAATCTCGGCGAACATTTTAAGGAACGGAGCCTTCATCTTGACGGGACTCGAGAAATGCAGGTTCTTGAACTTGCATTTGAATTGATGTTCCGCCATCTGGATAACGTATTTCAAATACGCCTGGATGATATCCCGCCGCAGTACGGAAGCCGTATTTCCTTCGCTGTCCATAATCTCGACTGGCTGGTTATAGCTGTTCACCCAGCGTTTAAGCCCCTGAAATACCGAGGCCCTACTGCTGTAGCTGCTGCGGCGGATATTCAACAACGCCTCATGGCCGAACTGGTATTTTACCGCTGCCGGGTCTGAGCAATCAGCTACGCTGACCGCGGTAGGCAGCGCCTCGAGCCATTCCGTTCTTCGGTACGTCGGATCGGGAAACTTCACGAAATTCACTTCATTGGAGCGAATATGACCGTTTAACACATCAAGACTGCTCGGAGACTGCGCGTACCCGTGGTATAAAAAAGCGCCGGCCGTCGTATTGGAAGTACCGAAATCGATCGCCAGCACGGCATCCGTCTTTTGCAGCTCCCGTATGTCCAGCTCAGCCAGCGGAATTTTATAATATTGGATTTGAACGGGCGGCAGCGCCTGCGCCTGGTAATACGCCTTATACACGTATTCCGAATCACGCTTGCGTAGGAACAACAGGCTGTACTGGCGATTGGACGTGCGCTGCCATTCCATACTGCTGTCCGCTGCTAAATAAAAGCTGCCCGCCTCGCCCTCCTCTTTGCGCAAATTAAGAATGCCGCAGAGCTCCATTCGGTCGTTGACGAGCAGTACATTGGACTCCGCTAATACCGCAGGGGCCTTCACCTTATAGCCGTCGCTTTTATCGATGGCGATGTTTGGATAAATGACGATGCGGGCCGGAACGCGAATGCCCCCGTCCCCTTGAAGCGAGGCCTGCATGTATTTGCGCATCACCGTCTTTACGCGCTCGAAGCCGCCTTCGCAGAAAGGGCCGATGAACATTTCTTCGTCCGCGCCCAAATACTTCAGGATGACGCGGATCATTTCTTCCCGGTCCAGCCGATGGCTAAGCCCCTCTACGAGCCGTTCCCGGTAGCAAATATTCCGCAGTTGGAAGGTGGTCATCTCCGTAAGCTCATCCTGCGTATATGAAACCTTCCCGCGCACCCGCTGTTGGCTGGTGGAATCCGTGTACAGTTTATAGCCCTTCATGCTTGATCAATTCCTCCTCCAAAATGGTTAGGGGCATCCTTAAAAAATACCTGTTCAAAAAGTCGAATTTTCAGCACCTAGAAGGTTGAGTGAAGTCAGGACTGAGAAACTACCTCTCTCTAATACATGGCGATGCGATCCTGGATCATTGTATCCGCGGCATCGATAATCCCCACATGGCAATCCCAATACACCTCGGTGCGGTAGCGAACCGGGAGGAACAGCTCCATCAGCAGCTCCAGCTTCCGGCCGGCGAGCTCCGTCTTCTTCTGGCCGATGTAGAACAGCATCTCATCCTTCTCCTCGCTGTTGACATAAATCGTCGAGCGACGAAAAATTCGGCTTACCGTGCTTCGAAGCAGGTTCAGCGTCTCTCCCGTGTCATACATGCGGAGGATTGCGCAGGCGATCCACTCCCGTTCATCCCGCTCGAACAGACCGATCCGCTCCTTTACCCGCTCACCGAACGCCCCGGCTTCCAAATCCCGCAGTACGAATCGTATGTGATATTCCCGCTTATTCATGCCCTGCATGAAGTCCAGCTCCGCCAGGAAATGAATCAGAATATCAAACAGCGTATGGCGGATCTCCTCATCTTCCGTCAAGTTGATGTTCAGCAAATCGCGGAATACATCGGAGAATCGATAGAACGGGTTGACCTCAACCTCGACCTGCTCGCCCGCAACGGCATTTAAATCCTCTAAGCTAAGCTCCATGTATGGCGAATACACCTTGGCCGGAAGGAAAGTAACATCCCGCTTATGAATTCCGGATTCCTGCGCCTGAACGAGCAAATCCCAAATGTAATTCAAGCCCATTCTCCTTCACAGCGATATTCGGGGAATGACATCTGGACTTGGGACACCAAAAAGCTCATCATATCCTCGGCTAAATAGCCCAACTCCTTGCCGGATTCCCGGTAGATGAATTTCAGGCACATCCGCCATTTTCCGTTATCCACCCGAACCTCATCCGTAATGAACCGGTTCAGCTCATAGGTCAGTGCGTTATTAGCGGAAGGGGGCCGAATCTCTACATCCACGAGCTCCAGCCATTCCGATACGGCAAAAGAGTGGATAATCCGCACGATCTCGCCCTTGGAGCGAACGACCTGTCCTTGACTGCGGCCATAATTGCTGATGAAATCGTCCCGCTGCCGGTTCGACATCAGTGCGTAACTCAGCTTGCCCATGCCTGTACTAACCGGCTCCACCACCATCAATACCTGCCAGGAATCCGATTTATCGCGCGTCGATACAACGGTCAGTTCTTCCGGCGAACGCTTGATGTAACGAATGCTGTCGTCGTTGGTGTCGACCAGATAGCCATGCTGCAGCCCGCTTTTGCGCAGCGGCAGCGCATGCTCGAAATTCACGCGATCAGCCGCCGGAACCGGGAATCCTCCCGTTTTCAGTTCCAGGCGCTGAATGTTCCAGAGCGGAACTAGATCCGTTCTTTTATATGCTTCGTATTCCTCCAGATGAACGGTGATCTCTTGAACTTCCTCTTCTACCGCCAGCTGTACGTCCCCCCCGATCAATACGACGTTCACGAATTTGTAAGCGTAAGGATGATTGATCGTTTTCCAAGGCAGGCCATTGCTTAGAAAAACATGATACAGCTTCTCGATTTCTCGTATGTATGCGGTATTTCGCTCGAGCTTGACTTGAATGACATGACGGCCCATATTCGTAACCAGCTCTCCGCGAAATGTCCGGTCACTGTAGAGCAGCTCCTGGATCATTGGATATTTGCATTCCAGAAACAAGGAGAATAACGGCTGCTTTTCTCCTTCGTTTAGACGGGCAACCAAATGATGCAGATCAATCCTGCGCGGCTCCGTATCCTCTGTAATCATCGGGAACAAATACTCGTGCAGTGGATCCCATTCCTCACGGCGGCACATCCCCACATACACATCGTATTTGCTGTCCTGATTGCCGACCTCCTCGAATACTCGCCGCTCAATCTGGCGGTTCAGCTCCTCCTGGTATTCGACCAAGCCGAGGAACACGCCGCTCATCAGATTGCGAAGCACCCGGCGCTGCTGCAAATCCTCCATTTTACTAAGCCGATCCATCACGATATCCTTCATGATCCCCCGCCTCCTTCCGGCGTAGCTGACCGATCCTGCCTGTCGCTCGTAGAACTTGCTGGGCTTGCTCCTGACTCCTCAGATCCAGCGGTTGTACCCTGATTCACCGAACTTGGTCCTGATGAAGTTGATCCATCAGGCGAAGACGTGCCTCCTGAAGCTTGATCCTCGCTTCCTTCGATTCTAGTGGCTCGGTCCACGTTTGATTCTGAAGCACCGCTCCACTCGGAAGTCCCGCCGGATCCATTGCTCCCGTACGATCCGTTATTTCCACTTGAGCCATTCTGTCCGTTCATTTCATTCCAATCGTTCATCCCGGACATGCCCGAAACGGGCATCCCTCCATCCGGGAGCGAAGACGAATCCGATTGTCCCGCCGCAGGCACGATGGGATTGCGCTTCTCGTCGGCCTTGGCAATTTTCCGCTCCATCGCCAGCACCCGCTCCAGCTTGTCGATCTCCTGGTAAATTTCCTGGGCCAGCGAATAAGCCTCAATGGCGGCGTTATAATCCAGTGCGGCTAACGCGCGGTCACCTTTTTTCTCCAAATTGTCGGCCTTAAGCGTTTTGGTCTCCCGATAAATGGTATTGATTTTCCCCTCGGTCTCTTCCATCTTCGTCTCCAACTGCTTCTGACCGCTCGGATAATTCGCTTCAATCGCTGCCCTGTACGCCTTCTTATATGTCTCAAGCGCGCTGGTGTAATCCTGATTCTGGAAGTGGATATCACCTTCCTTTATGACTTCTGTCAGCTTGGCGACCGCCTCACTTCGCTCGATTCGCGCCTGAATATCCTCTACCTTGAACGGCTTGTACTTCTCCGCCTCACCCAGCGCTTTTGTATAACTGTCCAGTGCCATATCGAAGCTGCCGTCCTTCACGTATTCGTCCCCATCCGTCATGGCTTGGGCCACGCGCTGCTTGTTGCGAAGCAGTTGGAAATGCAGCTTGTCCTTCAGCTTGCTGGCCGCGTTCTTCGCTTCACTGTAAGCCTTAAGCGCCTTGGGGTAATCGCTGGCGGATGCGTATTCGTCACCCTCCTGCTCAAACTCGGTCATCTGCACGACCGTCTCGGCCAATTTAGCCGCCTGTCTAGCCTTCGCATACCAGATGCCTCCCCCGGCGATCACCATGGTGAGCAGCAGTATTGCGATGCGTATGATCCATTTCTTCCGGTTTTTGGGCTTCTCGATAAACGTCTTATTAGCGTAAACAGCGGCTGCAGTATAATTGTTCACCGTCTGCTGCTGCTTGCTGAGGACAATGTCCTCCAGCGTATCCGTCAAGCTGTCGGGATCACTCGATTCCGCCAGTGCATCGAGCATTTCCGGCAGCTCGACCTCTTCCCAAATTCCCGGTGTGCACAGAAGAAGCACATCTCCATCCGAAAGCGGAGTTTTATTTGAAATATAGGGTTCAAAACGATCTGGCCGCCCCATATAACTCAACAAATTTCCTCGCTCCTCATGGCCGGAAAATCCTTCCTCGGACACCCTTCCGTCCTCCAGAAGCAACTGCGCCAGGCTCTGATCTTTGGAACGCAAATTCAGCCGACCGCCGCGAAAATGGTATAATCGCGCATGGCCACAGGTCGCCCACACCATCCGCGTATAATTCGTCACAACAACGAGCACGCTGGCTTTAAGCCGGACTCTGCGGCTTTCAAACTTCAACCACTCATGAGCTGTCTCCAAATCCTGCCGGATTTTTCTCCGTGACAAGGATGGCTTCTCCATAAAATTCTCCAGGATGACACTGACTGCCATTTTTGCGCTATGTGCCTCTCGATCCGTATCGAGACCATCCGCAATAACGTAGCAAGCCATGTCCTCAAGCTCCACGAAGGCAAAATAATCTCTGTTGTCGATATACGAACCCGCTTCGGAGACAAATGCGGTCTTGAAATCGCTGTTCTCCTTTCTCATGTGTTCCTCCGTTTCCCCCGACCTGCTGCGAGAATAATGATGTGTTAATCCATTTGCAAAATAATGACCGTTGCATTGTCCTGATGCTTGTAACTCTTGCGCTCAATCAAGCTGATCATCTCTTCCGCGGCATCCTGCGGCGGCAAGCCCCGCATCAATATCTGCTCCATCTCTACCTCGGTCAGCGCATCATAAACCCCGTCACTGCACAGAATGATCGTGTCATTTGCTTGCAAGGATACCGGATCGCCAACCTCCATGCTTTTAAAACCGCCATATCCCAAATAGTTAACCAACTGGTTGCGATTCGGATTCTCCTTGGCTTCCTCCTTGCTGATTTCGCCGGATAGATACTTTTCCTCCAGCACCGTCTCCAGGGTATGCTTGGAATTGATCGGAATAAATTCGCCATCCCTAAACAGAATAATCATGCTGTCTCCAACCGCAGCCCAATGCAGTAATCCTCCGGACACGATGCCCACGACGAGCGTCGTTCCTCCGGTTTCCCCGCCAAGCTGCTCCAGGATTGCCCGGTTGCTGATCAGTGCCGCTTTGTGAAAATACTCGGGAATATCCGCCGGATCGTCCACCTTTAAGTACTCTCTCGAGAACACCGTAACGGCCAGCGTACTAGCCATTCGTCCATGCGACAACCCGCTAATGCCGTCGGCTATCACAGCCATCGTACCGATTTTCGTTGTCGAGCTTGAGAAGTAATCATCCTGCTCTTCCCGCTTGCCGATCGTCTGGGCATTCCCAATTTTGTTCGTTTCAATAATGTCTGGAATATACAGAAGTTCGCTATTCTCGGGCGTAGTTTCTACAGCGGGGCTCGTACGCAGCTTTTGCCGCATAACAAGCAATACGGCGACGGTGATCAGTGCAGCCGCAACGATTCCGTACGATTCGAAAAAACTCAAATCCTCCATCGTTACCATCCGTTCTTAACTGTTATCCCACTCAAAATGGGGTCCGCATAAAGGCACGAATACAAATTTACTGCGCCCGAGCTGGATTAAATCATAGGCGTTAAGCTCAGCCGGCGTGTATACCGCTTCGTTGTTGTGATAAGCAAGCCCTGAGGCATCGCCCGGCAGCAAATAAAAATTTCGCTTCTTCGGATCGTAGACGATCACGGCATGATTGCGTCTGGACACCGCGTTATCCCCGATAAGCCGAATCTGCATTTCCTCCGCGCGGCCGATGAAATTTTTCTCAGCCATAATACGGTAATCCTGTCCCATCTGCGGGCCCTCGACACATACCAACCAGCCGGTTACCGGCTGAATTCCCGTCGTCTCCCCCAGATAAGGCATCGTCTTCTCTTCCATATCCTCCGCGACCTGGGGTCTGCGTGATTCGTTCCGCGAAGGCTGCTCTAGCGTCGTATTGCAATATGGACAAGTGTTGCCATGCTTTCTCGTACTGAACATGTGTCCATTCAGGCATCTCGTCAAGCTCATCTTCGATTCAATCCCCCATTTGTAGGTAAGTGTGTTCTCCGTTATTTCACTAACAATCGCGTATTAGCAATAAAGATCATATCCCCTGTACCAATCTCTACAGGCTCTTCGACAACAAGCCGATTCGCTTCGCTGCGTCCTGCTTTACGGATACCTGTCCCGCTGTGGGAATCCGCATCTTCAATGAACCACTGATCGCCAACACGATTCAGGACAGCATGCTCGGAGCTGACAAGCGACGCATACTCGCAGTCCGACAAATCTATGTCAACCTCGCCGCGCTGCGTGTTTTTTCCGATCAGGACTGAGGTTTCTCCCTTGACGTACCATTCCTTCACGCGCTCTCCGTCATCATCGAGCAGCACGATTTTCACGACAGCTTCCCTCGCTACCTGTGGTTTATCGTTGGAACGACCACTGGTCCAAATCAACACGCCTGCAATCACGGCCGATGCCGCGACGATGGACATTTGCAATGTATAATGCAAAGGACGGAGCAGGGCATACAGCACCATACCGGCTAATATTCCGTATATCAACAGATCAATAAGTGTAATCCATTTGTGGTTCTCCGGCTTCAAGTCGCTCCCCCCGTCAATGTATGTAGGCAATATCGGTTATTTTTTATAGCCAAAAAATTGATTGAACATCGCTGAAGTATCCAGCGGATTCTTATCGTTTGCTTCCTTATCCTGCGAATCTGACCGCCCCTTGGGCGACGACATGCCAAAAAACTGCTCGAATTGCTTGTGTATCTCAGCTGGATCAAAGCCTTCCGACTCCACCTTCGCCGACGATGTGCCAGACGATTTCCGTCCGCCCTGTCCTGCCTGCGACCTGCCATTTTGCTGCCCTGAGGATGGATTGGCACTAGTCTGCCTCTCGTCGTAAGCTGCACGAAGCTGCTCATCGCTTAAGGTCTCGTAAGCCTCGACAATCAGCTTGAACTTGGCTTCCGCTTCTGCATTCCCGGGATTGACGTCCGGATGATAACGCTTGGCCAGCCTGCGATAGGCTTGCCGAACCTCGGCTGTCGTGGACTGCCTAGAAACTCCGAGCTCTGTGTAGTAATCGGTACCATTCAACGCGATTTCCCCGCTTTCGCTTATGCCTTTATCGGCCTGATCAAAGAGCACCTGACTTTCTTTCGTGCTTTTTCCCACTGTCGGCAGGTTGTCACTACTGCAGCCTTTCTTATCTCAAGTGGGCGTTCGCACAAGGTATAGTAAATCTCAAGGGGCCTGGCCCCTTGAGATTACTTGCTGCCCTGGTACTATGAGTGCAATGAATTAATTGCTTGCGTCGTAACCGCCGTTAAGCTTAGCCAACTCGGTTTTGTCTTTCTTCTGCTTCACGTACAGCTCGAAAGTACCTACACCTTCGGTGTCGCCGAATGTTTCTTTGTAATCCACCACAAAAGCGTTAGGGAATGTAATTTCCCGAACCACTTGATCCGCTGCGATCACTTCAAGCGTCAGCTTACGGTAGCAATCCGCCTTTTCTGCAGGAACCAAAGACCACAGCGCCAGCTTCAGCGTGTCATCCGCTTTGTCACCGTCCGTGGCAGTGATGATTTTACCGCTGATTTTCAATGTGGAACCAACATCAGTTGATCTAGCATTTGAATCATCCGGTGTATCCGTGTCATAAACCACTTTCTGAATGTTGTCCAATCCGAGCTCGATCGTTTCGGCTCCTTCTACCTTCAATCTGAATCCCATACGTAAATCCTCCTTAGCATAAGTGAAATTATTTGTTCGGGCAGATGTTCTTGCCCAAAATTTATGTAACGAGACGAACCGTTGAAGGATCGTCTCCCACATACAGATTAAGTTGATGCTTCAGCACCGAGAAGGTTGAATGAAGCTAGGGACTGAGGAGCGGAGCGTAGGCAAAACCTACGTGAGCACCGGAAGTTTCGGCTGAATTCAATATTCGATGCCGAGTATTCCCTCAGTTCCCGCTTCGTGATCAAAAGTTGTTTTTTGAATTTCCCCTCTTAGGCTTTGACTGGACTGGTGCCTTTGGTAATCATAACTTCCAAATTCTTCACATTGCCGTTATAGATCAGATCAATGTGACACAGGTTGTTCTTCTCGTCGATCACATAATTCATGTCATCGCCGTCATGAATAATTGAATTTATGAAACCGCGCTTGGCCAGCCACATGCTCTTCTGGCTGCTCGGATTGTTACTGAAAAATTTAATGATGTTCTCATGCTTGAAGTCGGCCGTCTGGAAGCGAAGAATCCGCTCTATGTATGTGCTGACCAGTGTTTTGTAAATGGAATCGAACCCGTCCTCCGACGCAGCTAGGCTTCTCGCCTTGTACACCGTAATCCGGCGGATATCCTTGCCTTGCAGCTGAGCGTTCTCCGAGGAGAAAATAAAGCCGAAGTTCTTCCGGTTAATCGAATCCTTGATCGTATTCGTAAATCCGGTAATTTCCTTCGCCATCGTCGTGACCGCCCGCAGGCTGTTCTCGCCAGCTTCAATGTCAAAACGAACGCCAGGGAACTCTTTGCTCGTGTTCTTGAAGGATTCCTTCAAGTACTCCGGACATTGATAGGCTGAGACGATACCCGCAGCCACATACGAGGCCCCAACATAAACACCCTCGATCCAGAGCTTGAGTATGTCTTCCTTTTCCTTGGAGAGCTGGGCTCCATTCTCGGTCTGAACCATGCGGCTATCGATGATTACGCCCGACTTTTCCTTCGGAATGACCGTAAAGTTCGGAATACATGGAATTGCATATTCACTGTACTCTTTACGGAGGAGCGGCGTGCATTTATCGATGTATTTATCGATTCCTGCAGTAGCCATATTGTTGAACGTCGTCTCTTCTCCCGATTCGAAGCTGAAGAAGATTTGCACCTTGAAGTCTTTGACAACCTGCATGAGCATCGACAAGGATTCCATGGTGTTGCCGTCCTGCTTGGCAATTTTCTCGTTACCCTTGAAGCGCTCGCGGGTTACCTTCACCTTGCCGGCACTCTCCAGCTCTACGGAAGGGACGATGCCGAACCAGATCGTATCCGAGAAATCATTCTTGGAGTTGACCGTGTTCAAATAAGTCTCCAAACGAGGGATATTGGCGCTTTTCACGATCATGTCCAGCTTCGTATTCGTCACGAGCAGCGAAGGTGCCATCCCTTTGTTCTTGACGGCATATTGATCAAAAAACATTTTGACGCCGAGAATTTTCTCCACCAGCGGCTTCACGGTTTTGACAAAATCATCCTTGGCCGTTTTGTAGAATTCCAAATACGTGTTGTAGTTCTGTACCTCTGTCTCAAGATTCACTTCCGTGCTTACCGCCGGCAGCGGACTAAAGGTTCGTACAACCAAATCCTTAACATAACCGGATGGAGTTTCCGTGATGGAGTTGTAATCGTCTTCGAAGACAACTGCCAAACCATTGGAGCTGTTCTCGTCCAGCAGCACGAGTTCCGTGCTGTCCCCCTTCGGAGCCTCGATGATTTTTAACTCCCCGCTCTCCCCGATCGTCAGCATCCCGATTTGCACCGCTTCGGAATCGCTTTCCTCGTTGGAGCTGCCGAGCAGCAGACGCGTCTTAATATCCTCGATCGCCAGTGGAAGCATAGCCATCACGTTGTTGTAATTGGCACTCGCCTCTTCGAACATCGCGTTCAGTTTGTCGCCCATATCCAGCTTTTTCGGATCCTCGTCATCCAGCTTCTCGTATTGTCCGTACATGTAATGGATTTCCTTACGAACCTGACGAATGTCATCCATGACCTTCTTCGGCGAAATCATGTCGAGCAAATGCTCAAACTTGAAATCGACGTTCGTCATTCCCTGGCTGCGTTTCGTGTCGATCAGTGTGAACAGCATTTTCAAGAAATCATTGTGTTGATCAATCCGGATTTCGGAAATCGCCTCCTCGGCGATTCCATCGGGCTTCTTCAGCATGTAGACGACTTTTTGGTTAGCCGCATTGAAAAATGAGTACACCGTCGGCGAGAACTTGTCCAAAAATTCATCGAAGTTTCGCACTAAAAGCTGGCTATTGATCTCCTTGATTTTGTCGTCGCTCAGACTATCAATGCCTTTAACATCGCCCACAATGGTGATCAGGTCCAGCTTCTCGGGATTGATCTCTTCGAACAGCATCGTTCGATTGGTCTGATTGATAATATCCATTGTCGTTATTCCTCCTCCCGTTTCTAAAAAGCGCAGCCGGCCTGATGAAGACCCCGGATTCTTTCCCATGCCGGACGCTTGCACTACTTATTTTTTCGACGATATCCGACTATTGTACGGGATACCTGGGTCGTATGACCGGGACGAGTTTCACTGTACCCGGGTCTCGAGGGTAATATTAAACATCGCTCCTATCAATTGTCAATATCTTGAATTGATGATGAATATAGGGACTTAAGAACCTTTCATTCATTCACATGAGGAAAATATATCCAATCAAAGACCTATTTTTTGGAATAATATACAATAAACAAGGCCCAATTCCGATATAAGTTTGAATATACATATTTGAGCGACTATTTCCGCTCTATTCCAATACTATATAGTACATAAGGCGGGTATCGGTAAATGAAGAAAAAAAGGCAAAAACAGACTCCAGGCACTTTTTTATTCACTAGGACTTTTATCCTGATTTTTGTTTTCATGTTTTTTACGACAAATTTTCACAATCCATTCCCTGTTTCTGCAAATTCCTTACAAAAAAATCACACCGATGCTTTTGATGCGGTCTTTGTTCTGGATACAAGCTATTCTATGAATCATGCTGACCCTAACAAAATGGCGAACGAAGTGATTCATATGTTCATGGACATGAGTGAAGCGAGCCGGACGAGAATCGGCTTTGTAGCCTACAATCATCAAATTGTGGATTCCAAACCGCTAACCTCCATTTCGGTAGCGGCTAATAAGACAGAGCTCAAACAAAAAATAGCCGGACTCCGCAGAAGCGGATATACCGATTTAGGATTAGGACTAAACACAGGCGGGAACTTGATCTCATCCAAGTCGTCTGAAGGAGAGGGCAGTGGACGTAAGCCGTTCGTCATTCTTCTTTCTGACGGAGAAACAGATTTTGGGCCAGCTTCCCGGTCTCAACGAACTGCTGCCGATTCAGCTAAGGACGTAGACAAAGCTATTTCAAAAGCGAAGAAGGATGGATACCCGATCTACACGATCGGACTGAACCACGACGGCACCGTCAATCCTGAGGAATTGGAGCGCATCGCGAATGAAACTGGCGGCGCCTCATATATGACCAGCAGTGCTGACGATTTGCCTGAAATTTTCAACCGGATATTCGCGACGCAAATGAGATCCGTGCTGCTTCCGGTAGCTGGCGTTACGGCGACGGGGCAGCTGCAAGAGGTACAAGTCGACATTCCCAATTCAAGTATGGGAGAAGCCAACATTATTTTGCTTTCCGAGCATCCACTCAAGGAGACGCAGCTTTTCTACAGCTCAGAGAATATACGTATGTTCAAGTCAGGGAGCTACACGCTGATCAAGGTATCTCAGCCCAAGAAAGGCACGGCCAAGCTTAAATTTAGGGGCACATCAGGGGATCTTGTAAAAATAAATTTGCTCGGAAGCTATGAGCTGGAAGCCAAAGCGGCAATCACGAGCAAAGCCGCCATCAAGGGTCAGCCTACGGGTATCGAGGCTTATCTCATCCATCCGGCTACAAATGAGCAATTAATGGAGCAGGAAGTGTATCAGTCTCTGCAAGGACAGCTTGTCGTGACGAATCTGGAGACGAATAAGGAAGTTGTTGTAGATATGAAGAACGAGGGCACACGCTTTTATGCGGAATACATCTTTTCCACCTCAGGTAAATACACATGGCAGGTAAAAATGGATGGTCCGAGCTTCTATCGGCACAGTATCGTCCAAGATCAGAATATTGTGAATATAGCGCCCTCCGTCCACGGCAGAGAACAACTAGAGGTCATCAAAGAAGATGGTCAAGTCGTACTGGACATGAACGATTTATTCCTTGATGAGAACGGGGATGATTTAACTTACACCATGAACAGCGGCCACAAGCCAAATAAAATGCTGACCCCTGAGCTTAAGAACGGGGAACTGCTTTTGTCTCCGCTTCAAACGGGGCAGACCCAAATTACGGTAACTGCTGCCGATTCGGAAGGCGGCTCGGCTACGGCGATATTAACCGTTAACGTCAAATCGAAATACACGGTGCTTAAATGGTCTATCGCCGGAGGAATTGTTCTTCTTGCCATTGCCGCCGGTTTATTTATGTGGCTGCGTCCGAAGCCGGGCTTTGCCGGCAAGCTGGAAGGATATTTTCTGGCAACGGCCAGCGGCAGTGAAGTGCCGGTCAAATCATGGCCGCTCACCTCTTTTGGGGGACGTAAGGTAAGTCTGCTGGAGCTGTTCGTGAGCCTTGATGTACATGAGCCGCTTCCGGAAGCGCAACAAATTGTATTCACCCCGGGCAAAGACGGTAAGCTGATCGTAAAGAACACATCACGTTGCTCACTTGTTCGCAACCGTACGCCGCTGCCGATGAATAAAAAAGAAATCCTCGAATATAATGACAAATTGTACATTACATTCGAGGACGGTATAACTGAAATCGAGCTGCGTTACAAGGCCATTAAGCCGGCTACAAATATTTTTATCCGGAACGAATCCACCGGCGAGCAGACGGGCTAGTCACATATTCCATCGTAATCGCAGCCTTGAACCATTTAAGAGAAGAACAGCGTTTGTCCGGCTCAACGATCAAGCCGCGTCGGATGGCTCGGGACAGAAACGGCCAACGGCGCTTCAACCCCGTGCCCATCGGCTCCAGCCGATCATCGAACAATCGCTTGCGAACATCTGTGGGCGCCGTGCCGCGGCAGCAATAATACAACAATGCAGCCAAGCTGTATATATCGCTTACCGGCCCTTGACGAGATTGTTCGGAATAAAGCTCGAGTGGCGAATACCCGGCTGTTGTCAGAATCGGGTAGCCGCCGCTGCCGTCAAAACGAATGGCTGAACCGAAATCGAGCAGCTTTGCGCGCCTCTGGTGATCAATGATAATATTGCCCGGCTTTAAGTCACGATGAATGATTCCTTGCTTATGCAGATGTTCCAGCGTCTCAATCAAGGGAAGCATTGTCTTGTACAGAAAGCCGGGCTCAACTCTATCTGGACGTCCCTCAATCATTTCTGCCAATGTAACCCCTTCTATAAACTCCATAACAATATAGACGGTCTCATTTTGTTCAAATTGACCCATAAAGCGGACAATACCGGGATGCTCACAGTCCTTCAAAATCTTTCCTTCATTAATAAATGCATTCCTTAAAGCTTCATACTTATCATCCGGCACTCCCGATAACCGGCGTACAGAGCTGCCATCTTTCCCTCTACGTACTAACGATTTAGGGAAGAACTCCTTGATCACGAACTTCATATCCTTCTCTTCGCATCTGACCGCGTATACGATGGCCAGTTCGCTTGCAGAAATCTTACTGCGAACCCGGTAAGTCAGTGACGATCCTGACTCCCTGCTGTACAATCTATAATTGCGGCGCAGTCCATTCCCCTCGTTTTCCATCATTGCTTTACTCACTGTCAACCTCCACGAACGTTTTAAAGAAGAACCTGGTTGTTATGTTTTTTGCGATAATATCAAACAACCTATATATGTAATATCCTCATCTTACCAATTTCTCAACAAATTGACCATGCATGATCTGATATATGTTCTCTCAAAATATCCCCCTCACCGACGAGTAAATATATTGAATTCTTCTTGCGCCCTCAAGGGTTTGAGTCAATATTCCGGGTGCGAAAGTTGAGTAACAATATACTCGTTATTTTTTCTCTTGAAAAACTCATAATTCCAAGTATAATACTTGGTATAAAGATAATTAGGAGTTTGCTAAGGGGGCTTTCAACTTGGATCCATGCGATAAAGAACCGACATCTCTGACCCTTGATGATTATCTGGATCTTCTCAGCTTGGCTATACGCTTGGAAGATCGGAAGTGGCAAGCGGACATTGTTCGTACACTTCGCCACATGCAGGAACCTCAGGGCGAGAAACAAGCGAAGTCGGAGGAATGCACGGAACATGAGCTGTGGCAATGCATGAACCAAATCAATGACCGCATGTTTGCCCTTTACAATGAACTGAAAGCAACGGATGATAAAGATAAACAGCGGAAGCTGCTCGACCAGATGTGGGAACTTAAAATTGCCCGGGTTGAGGTTTTCCGCAAAATACGCTCGATATATTAATAACAAACAAAGACGATAACTCCTTCTGGAGTATCGTCTTTGTTTGTTGTTGATGACCTTTCGCTATGATAAATCCAAATAATAATACGCAAATTCTTCATCCTGCACATACCCTGCGGATGCATACAATTGCTGAGCAGTCACGTTATGAAGCTGCGTGGACAGAGTCAGCCCCTTAGCTCCGGTCTGAAGGGCGTGCGCTTGGGCTTGATGGAGCAGTTTCCTTCCGATACCAAGTCCGCGATATTCGGAATCCACGTATAGATCATTCAAGATCCACAACCTGGACATCGATAGCGATGAGAAGGACGGATATAACTGCAGAAAGCCAGCCGTGACCAGGGTTCCCCCACTATTGTAATCCGCTAAATACATAACGGAATCGCCTCGAGTCAGTCTCTCCCTGATATATTCCTCGGCCCCGTTTAAATCATCTTCTCGCTTATAGAATTGACGATACTGATTAAACAGAGAGGCTGCCTTATCCAAATCCTTCAGCTCTGCTTGATATATATGAATCTCTGCTTTCAAATCACGCACATCCTTTACATCATACGTTATTCCAAGTTTACTGGATGCCGGTCAAGGTTTGGAATGCAGAAAACCACGAATGGTTTGCACGCAACTTCATTCTCAGGCAGCCAGGATGCTATTGCCCTTGGTGATACAGCGCCCTGTATTCCTCCTCCAGCATGCTCATTATTATAGAGTCATGGTAACGATGCTGGTAGTACAATGCGTCTCGCTGAACCCCTTCACGCTTGAAGCCCACTTTCTCATAAGCCTTGATGGCACGCTCGTTATAATCAAACACCTGCAGCTCGATCCGGTGAAGATGAAGGATTCCGAAGGCGTATTCAAGCAAGAGCTTGATGGCTTCCGGTCCGTACCCCTTGCCGAGATGCTCGCCCTTATCAAGGGCGATGCGAATATTCGCATTCCGGTTAACGTAATCGATATCCTGCAGCGCGATATCGCCAATAATCTGATCGCTATCCGATAAAGCGATTAGCAGCAGGATGGTGTCGTGATTACCGGATTTCTCCTCGATATACCGACGTACCTCTTCCAGCGTAAAAGCCCGCTTCGTCCCGGTCAGCCGCCGCATTTCCGGATTAAACAGCATTTGAAAATACTCTGCGGTATCCTCTTCTCCAAAGGGACGCAAGTAGATCCGCTCGCCTTCAAGAAACCGTACCGGCTTCGTATTTGTTATAGATGAGTTCATGTCGATTGTAACCTCCCGTTTCCTCTGGAACTAAAAATCCCTTATACTATATCAAGAAATTGACCATATCCAAATACGCAGATTCGAATATTTATAAAGGACAGATGAGATGAAACAGGTTCCGGTAAATCAAACAGAAATCACATTATTGCTGGATGATTCCAGCGTTCCCCTGTATGTACAATTGTATCGATATATGAAACAACAGATATCCGCCGGGCATTGGCTTCATGCAAGCCGTCTCCCATCGGTTCGAAGGCTTGCCGAGCTGCTTGGCATTAGCACCACCCCCATTGAAATGGCTTATCAGCAGCTGCTTGCTGAAGGCTTTATTGCGAGCAAGCCACGGAGCGGATATTTTGTGCAATGGCTAGCCGATGTTCCTTTTGCGCTTCCCGTGGAATCGGCTTATCCCAAGGGACCTATACTCAAACGACACCATTACTTTAAATATGACTTTCATATGTCCAAAAATGAATACGAATACTTCCCGATGACCGAGTGGAGAAAAGCCTATAACCGTTGCTTGCAGGAAAACAGCACGGCCAACATGCTGTTCTATGGGGATCCGCAGGGTGAAGAAGGGCTGCGTTGCCAGATTGCCGACTATGCCAAACATTTTCGCGGGGTAGCCTGTACGCCTGAACAGGTGATTATCGGCTCTGATCCTTTCCCTCTGCTTGATTTGATCAGCAGACTGCTTCTTCCTTACGGAAAGTCCATCGCTGTTGAGAACCCTTGTTATCCACAGCAGCCGGAGGTTTTCCGGCAGAAGGGGTATGATGTCATTCCAATCCCCGTGCTGGAGGATGGGATCAGTCAGCATGAATTGCAGAGCAGCGGGGCAGCATTCGTAACCGTCTCCCCCTCCCACCAGTTCCCCACCGGCGTCATTATGCCCATCTCCCGCAGGTTGGCGCTGCTGCAATGGGCACAAGAAACTGGAGGTTTTATTATTGAAGATGACGCTGACGGTGAGTTCCGATACTATGGAAGACCGATTCCGAGCCTCCAAGGGCTGATGCCCGACAGTCGTGTAATATACCTGGGCGGATTCTCGCAGGTACTGTCCCCTGCGCTTGGAGTCCAATATATGATATTGCCGAAGGTTCTGCTGCCGGATTATCACCGATTAAAGTTCCAGCTCTTTCTCGACTGTACGGCCTCTAAGCTGAATCAGATGACACTGGAGCGCTTTTTGCGGGAGGGCTATGTTGAACGACATTTGCGAAAAATGAGGATGATACTTCGTAGGAAGCATGATCGCCTGATCGGTTCTATTCAACGTCACTTTGGTGAACATGCTCAAATATCGGGTACAGGCTCCGGGTTTCACCTCATGCTTCATCTCAACCATCCGTTATCCGAAGAGGATCTGCAAACGTTAGCCGAAGCAAGGGGAATCCGCGTAAGCTCCGCTGCTTATACGCGAATGCTTCCTGCCAATGAGCAAAGCGAATCGGATCGTAGATCATTCATTCTTGGCTTCGGCGGATTAAAAGAAGATGAGATTGAAGCAGGCATAGAGCGGCTTGCTGACTGTTGGCTGGGAGCGGTCTCCCTCTAAATATCATAACAACATGAAAAAAAGCTGTCCTCTCATTTACCAAAAGGGACAGCTTTTTGATATGTTAGTCTGTATGCCCTTAAAGGCAAACTATAAATCATCCATTAACGTATCAGCACTTAAACTGCACGACCGACAATGACCAAGTCCCGCTTGATGCCGTCAAGCTCCGCAACCCCGGGGAGAAGCCCCCATTGATCAAAGCCAAACTTCTTCAACAGCTTAAGGCTTGGTTCATTATGGCCAAATACAAATCCGACCAGATTACTGACGTGAAGGCGCGGACACTCCTCGATTGCCTTCTGAATCAATATACTGCCGGCACCAATGCCGCGATATTTCTCGTTTACGTATATGCTGATCTCAGCTGTGCCGTTATAGGCCGGACGACCATAAAAGGATTGAAAGCTCATCCATGCAACCATCCCGTCATCGGACCGCATGACCCACAACGGACGAAAATCGTTGCTGTGCTCTTCAAACCACTCTATACGGCTCTCCACCGTAACCGGCTCCAGATCGGCGGTTACTTTTCTGCCTGAGATCGTCGAATTGTAAATGTCCACAATAGCCGGCAAATCCTCTTTGACGGCATAATCGATACGGTATTGTTGCGTCACGATGTCCTACCTCCGAATAGATGCGTAATCTTTTTGTACGAGATCTATTGTACAAGAGGAAGCGGAAAAACGCTTCTTTTTTTTCAAGCGGCATTAATTCACGAAAGTGTTGCGCACTCGCTTGGAACGGATAAAATAAGGAATCCAGATACAGGCGTATAAAATGGACCGGGTAACTTCACGCATGAATGTCCCATTATCCCCCTGAGCCAGGATTTCGATTTGGCTGACTGCGACATAGTCCACTATGCTGGTCAGCAGACTAAATAAAATATAACCGATCATCAATTTGGGAAACGCCCTTTTTTTGCGATACAGCAAAAATAAAGCAAAGACTAATGCAATAACAAACACCACATTAACCACGGTCTCAAAAAGGATTAGCTGGACAAGCGAACGATTATAAGCAGGTGACCCCTTATCGGTAAACATACTCCATATCTCCGGCTCAAACACCGGGAAAATATGATTAAACAGCAAGTATGTGATCGTGATCAATGAAAAATAAATGGAGATCTGGACCAAAACCAGCCAGCCTCCGAGCCCTTCAACACTCGGCTTTAAGAAATATTGAGGTGCCTGGCCTTGTGCTGAAGCAGTGTTACTCTCCTGAACTTGATTCGGATCCATTCGAGTGTAATTCCTCCCATATAGCATGTAATTTTTTACTCCAAAACATTATATAGGAAGATCAAGCCCATAATAAAGGAAAACTTTACTTACGCGATTGAACGCGATACCCTAACATTAATGGTATGACAACCGTCTTCGGGTGAAGAAAGGAATGAACAGGATGAACGAACGACTGCAAAGTTTGCAACAATCCATGAATACACAAGGCTGGGATCATGTCCTTGTGACAGACCCCAAGCATGTTTACTATTTGACGGGATTTGCGAGTGATCCCCATGAGCGTTTTCTGGGCCTGCTCCTCTCCTCAGTGAATGATCCGGTGCTGATTGTACCCGCATTGGATGCAGACGCAGCCGCGGCCGCTTCAACGGTTAAGCATATTGTAACGCATCAGGATACCGATAATCCGTATCTCTTGCTGAAGCAGCAGTTTCAAGGCGCAGCCGGTACGCTGGCCGTTGAGAAGGATCAGCTCACCGTATCCCGTTATGAACAGCTGCAGCAGCATGTGAACGCGAACCGGATCGAGGATGTTGGCGCTGTACTCCGGGAGCTCCGAATTCGAAAGTCGGCCGATGAAGTGAAGATCATCAAACATGCAGTGAGACTGGTTGAAGATGTGCTGACGCAAGGCCTGGCCCATGTAAAAATCGGCGTCACCGAGATTGAGGTTGTGGCAGAGCTGGAGTACTTAATGAAAAAAATGGGTGCGGATGCTCCGTCCTTCGCCACAATGGTATTATCCGGCCCCAATACCGCCTTGCCTCACGGTGTTCCCGGTACGCGCCGGATTGAAGCAGGAGATCTGCTCATGTTCGATTTGGGAGTGTATGCGGGTGGTTATGCTTCGGATATTACCCGTACCTTTGCCGTAGGCGAGCTGAAGCCTGAAGCCGTCAACATCTATGATACGGTTCTTGCAGCGAACCTGGCCGGTATTCAGACCGTAAAACCCGGCGTAACCTATGGCTCGATTGACCAAGCGGCTCGCAAAGTGATTGATGACGCAGGATACGGACAGGCATTTGTACATCGCTTGGGTCACGGGCTTGGCATGGATGTCCACGAATATCCATCCATCCACGGTTTGAACCAGGATATTTTGCAGCCTGGGGCGGTATTCACGATCGAGCCCGGCATTTATCTGCAAGGCGTAGGCGGCGTACGAATCGAGGACGATGTGATCGTAACCGAGGATGGCGTCGAGGTGCTCACCTCCTTCCCGAAAGAACTGACCATCATCGGATAAGCAATTTTCAGCATGAGAAAAAAAGCCCGGATTACCGTTTCACTCACGGTATTCGGGCTTTCTCTATGTACCAGAAAAGAGCCATCCTCGGCAGAAACAATGCCTGCGCAAGATGGCTCTCATGGATACGTTCTTATGCCTGAACCATATCCAGTTCAATATTGTCGTCGTTGTACACGTCTTTGTCCACTTCATTCATGACTTTCCCGGTAATCACACCGGCTGTCATGGAGTCATTCACGTTCAGTGCCGTCCGTCCCATATCGATCAGCGGCTCGACGGAAATTAACAGACCCGCCAAGGCAACCGGGAGGTTCATCGTTGAGAGCACGATGAGCGATGCGAAGGTAGCTCCGCCTCCGACACCCGCCACGCCGAAGGAACTGATCATAACGACCACGATCAGGGTAAGGATGAACGACCATGAGGTCGGGTCCACGCCGGCTGTCGGCGCAATCATGACGGCCAGCATGGCAGGATAAATGCCCGCGCAGCCGTTCTGCCCAATCGTGGCGCCAAACGATGCCGAGAGGTTCGCGATGCCTTCCGAAACGCCCAGCTTTTTGTTCTGGGTCTGCACGTTAAGCGGGATCGTGGCCGCGCTGGAGCGCGAGGTGAAGGCAAAGGTCAGCGTCGGGAATACCTTCTTCACATATTTGAGCGGGTTAAACCCGAATATCGCCAGCAGCACCAGATGGATAATGAACATGACGATCAAAGCCACGTACGAAGCAAGGACGAAATCGATCAGATTCATGATCACCGCAAGATCGGTCGTGGCGATCGTTTTGGCCATGAGTGCCAGAATCCCATAAGGCGTCAGACGAAGCACCAGCGTCACGATGCGCATAACTACGCCGTAGACCGCAGAGATCATGTTGCGGAACGTTTCCGCCTGCTCTTTGTTTTTTCGGTCCAACCCGAGAACGGCGATCCCGACGAATGCCGAGAAAATGACGACCGCAATCGTCGAAGTTCTTCGTGCTCCCGTCATGTCGGCAAACGGATTGCTCGGAATGAAATCCAGGATCTGCTGCGGCAGCGTACGGCCCTCAACATCCCCGAGCCGTTCTTGCAGCAGTGCACCTTGCTGCTCCTCCGCTGCACCGCCTTGGATATTGACGGCGGACAAATCGAAGGCCAACGCGGTCGTAATTCCGACAGCAGCGGCTACGGCTGTCGTCAGAAGCAGCACCGTAATGATAAGCCCGCTCATTTTGCCCAGATTCTTTCCGCCCTTCAGCTTCATGATGGCCGATATGATCGACACCATGATCAGCGGAATGACCATCATTTGCAGCAGCCTAACGTAGCCGTAACCTATCAGATTAAACCAATCGGTGGATTTCACCACCACATCGGAGGTCGAAGTATAGATGAGCTGCAGTGCCACTCCGAACAACACACCCAGTCCGAGTCCAGCAAACACGCGCTTGGTAAACGAGTAATGCTTTCTTTGCATCCAGTACAAAATACCGACCAGCAGAATCAGAACAAGGACATTGATGATAACCCAAAGCGTTTCCATCCTAATGATTCCTCCCATTCTTTAGATAAGGATATAGGTGCTCCATCCTCATGTCATAAGTGCGCTAGTATGTATTCATATCCATTACAGCCCACTCTAAACATATCATTACCCGATTGAGAAAATCCCTGCCCAAAATCGTTGTGTTCTCATCGATGCGGATTATGTCGACTATGTTGATCGGATTACAACCGATATTGCTCTACTATCATATCATGTAAACTTCAAAAGGAGAACCACAAATATTAACACAACCGTTTCAATCAGTTCATTGAGGGCCCCGTAAGTATCCCCCGTCAGTCCTCCAAGTCTTCGGGTCATCCGTTCTGCCGTTAAACTGCCAGCGGCCCAGGCTATGAATGGTATGACAAGGATTCCTCCGATTCCAATCATCCCAAGATTAGTCTCGCCTGCCGTGATCCATAGCAAACCTACAATAACTAGCGTTAACAGGACAGCCATTACGCCTGCCAGCGATCTCCTGCCGGCGGTCAATCCATGAAATAGAGCGGCAAGCCCCTCACTTCCCCGTGCCATCGGCCAGCGATACATCGCATGGACCATAAACCAGCGGCTCCAAACCGGAGCGAGCACCAGCAGCCATACCTCTTGTTTCCATGCCCCGGCTGACAAATCCCATATAGACATGATCAAGGAAGCTTTCAAAAGGAGCAGCAGCATACACGCCATGACCCCCATTGCACCTACACGGCTATCCTTCATGATTTCCAGCATCTTCTCACGCGACCGATGGCTAAGCAGCGCATCAGCACTATCCATCCAACCATCGAGGTGCAGCCCTCCCGTCAGCGCAACCCATACAACCAGCAGGATGACGGCAGCGGGAAAGGAAGGCAGCACAAAGCTTACGCCCAGTCCCAATCCGGCAACGATCATACCAATAACCGCACCCACCAATGGATAAAAAACGACGCTCCGTTGTTGCACTTCCGGCGTAAAAGGAATTTCCCTCCGCACCGGCAGCCTCGATAGAAATTGAAAAGCGGCCGCAGCCGCTTCGATTATCTTGCTCATATGAGATACTCCTTGCTCTTGATTTCCATCGGAATTCCCGCAGTCACCAAAAATACTTCATCACATATCTGAGCCAGTCTCTGATTCATGATCCCTGCCCAGTCGCGATATATTCGGCCTAGCGGATATTCCGGAACAATCCCCGACCCCACTTCATTTGTTACCAGAATGACCGTTCCCGGATAACCCTGTACCGCTCTTGCGAGCCTGCCGATTTGAAGTCCCAGCCGTTCTTCCATTGCAGCACTTCCTTCAGGCTCAGCTTGCAGCAGTACATTCGTAAGCCACAGTGTCAGGCAGTCCACTACCACCGCAGGAGCATTAGGTTGCGATTGGCCCAGCGTATCCAGCAGTTCCGGGAGGGCGACAGGCTCCTCGACCGTCTCCCAACCGTAGGCCGAATCATGCCGACGGTCTTGATGAATTCGGATCCGTTCCCTCATCTCATCGTCATAGGCTTGCGCAGTCGCCACATACGTTCCGGACTCCGAGCGCTTCATGCACAACTTCTCCGCGAATGAGCTCTTTCCGCTTCTGGCCCCACCCGTGACCAACACGCTTCCACGATGGTTCATACGGCCCCTCCGCTGATTCCGGCGCTCTCAAACGTCGCCATCTCATGCATGATCCGGCACGCCGCCTCGACCAGATGCAGGCACAGTACTCCGCCTGTACCCTCGCCAAGACGCATGTCCATTTGCAGCATCGGATGCAGCCCCAGCTCTTTCAACAGAAGCACATGCGCCTGTTCATGCGAAACATGAGAGGCAATCATATAGGAGAGGGCGTCCGGGCAGATGCATTTGGCAACCAGCGCCGCCGCACTGGATATGAAGCCGTCAATGATAACGGGACAACCGTGGGCAGCCGCACCCAGGATAAGTCCAGCCAACCCGCCGATCTCATATCCTCCAACTTTGGCGAGCACGTCGATGGGATCATCGGCATGAGGTCTATTAACTTGTATAGCCTGTTCCACAACTCGAATCTTATGTAGCAGCCGTTCATCGGTTACGCCCGTTCCCCTTCCCACGACTTCAGATGGCTGATTGCCGGACAGAACGGAGAATATCGCTGCACTCGGTGTCGTGTTCCCAATGCCCATCTCTCCGGTCACGAACATTTGCGTTCCTTGCGACACCAACTCGGCTGCTACCTCTGCACCGGTTACAATAGACTGCAGTGCCGCTGCCTTTGTCATCGCGGGCCCTTTGGCCATATTGGCAGTTCCTCTGCCAACGTTCCGCGACTTCAGCTTCTCATCCTTCAGCTCGATCGCGACACCGATGTCCACACAATGCACGTCCGCCCCCGCCTGACGCGCCAGCACATTCACAGCCGCCCCTCCATTCAGGAAGTTCATGACCATCTGGGGCGTTACCTCAGCCGGAAATGCACTGACTCCTTCTTCACAGACTCCATGATCACCAGCCATGACAACGACGGATTTTTTGGTGAACGACGGCTTCACATTCCCTGTAATTCCCGCTAATTGGATCGCTAGCGCCTCCAGCTTACCCAGACTGCCCGGAGGCTTCGTCAGCGTGTCCAAATAAGCGGCTGTTTCGTTCTGAACCTCGACATTCAGCGGTTTAATGTTAGCAATGATGTGATTTAAACGATTAACGATTGTATCCGTCAATGAAACGACCTCCTTGTATCTTGTTCCTAAATCTTACATCCTAAAGCGGAATATGCGGCAACATCGGTCAGGACCACGTGCTATTCGCCGTTAACAGCACCTGCGGAGCACCATTCTCGGGATGGGCCACAATCGAGGGCTCCACCCGGAAAATTTGACGTATATACGCCGCTGTCAAAACTTCTTCCGGCTTGCCAACCCCGGCGATCTTTCCCTGATCAAGCACCAGCAGTTTATCGCAAAATTGAGCCGCCAGATTCAAATCATGCAGTACGCTGATCACCGTAATCCCGGACGAGTTCCGCCACTCCGCCACCATATCCATGAACTGAAGCTGATAGTGGATATCCAGATAGGTCGTCGGTTCATCCAGCATCAGCAGCGAAGGCTCCTGGACCATTACCTTGCCAAGCGCGACACGCTGGCGTTGACCGCCGCTTAACTCGGTAAGCCGCCGTTCTTCCAGACCATTCAGATCCAGCTTTCGGATAATGGCCTCAATGAGCGGGGCTGCATCCTTATCTTCACGGCCAAGCCAGTTCAGGAAGGGGAACCTTCCCATCTCCAACACTTCCCGGACGGTAAAATCGGTAGGATCAAGCCCTTCCTGCTGAAGCACCGCCACGATCCGGGCCAGCGTCTTACGAGTATAGTGTGCAAGCGCCTTGCCCCGAAGCGTCACACTTCCTTGCGTAGGATTCTCCACACCGGATAACAGCTGCATGAGGGTGGATTTACCGCTTCCGTTCGGACCGATGATCCCCCACCATTCCCCTTCGGCAATGTGAAGGTCCACGCCTTCAAGAATCGGCACCTTGCCATATGCTTTGCCAAGTCCTTGAGCTGTAATCATGATAGACCCTCCCTGCGCCGTTTTTTGTTCCGGTATAGCAAATACGCAAAGAATGGAGCGCCTATGAATGCCGTAACCACACCAAGCGGTATTTCCGTTGGTGCCAGTACGGACCGTGCCGCCGTATCGCACCAGACCATGAATATCGCGCCGCCCAGAGCCGACAGTGGAACAATGACGCGGTAATCGGAGCCGGTGATCAGCCGGATCATATGCGGTACCACAAGTCCCACGAATCCAATCACGCCGGATACCGACACGGCTGCGGCGGCGAGCAGGGTAGCAACGATGAGCACGCTGGTCTTCAACCGATCCACATTCAAGCCCATATGGGCGGCCTGCCGTTCCCCCAGCGACAAAATATTAAGCGCCCGCGACCTGCTCCATAAGTAGATAAAACCTGCGATAAAATACGGGAAAAGGATGGCCGTATACGACCATCCACGCATGCTCAGGCTCCCCATCGTCCAGTACAGGATCTGGTTTACCGTATCTTTGGACATGACCGTCAGAAAGGAAACGACGGCGCCCAGAAACGACTGCATCACCACGCCGGACAGAATGAGCCCGTGGATCGGCAGTTTTCCTTGATCCCTCGCCAGCAGCAGAACCGCCCATAAGGTGCCTGCTCCGGTCAGAAACGCTACAAGCGGCAGCGTGTAACCTCCGGCAAAGGAATATTCCATCCCGAAAAAAATCAGGGATGCTGCGCCAAGCGCAGCACCCGAGGATACACCAAGCGTAAACGGATCCGCCAGCGGATTGCGCAATACCCCTTGAAAGGCGGCTCCGGCGACGGCCAGGGAGGCTCCTACGAGCATCCCCAGCAATATGCGCGGCAATCTCACCTTCATTAGGATTTGCTCGGATGAAGCTTCCCAGCTCGGAACGATGGAATCGCCGATTCCCGGCAGCCGGTGCAGCAGCATCGCCCCAATCTCTCTCACAGGCAGGTGCACGGAGCCGATTCCGAGACTGACAACCAAGGTTAACAGTAATAGGATGATGCCGGCCGCACCGAATCCTGCAAGTTTTTTACTCATGGATTCATCAGTTCCGGATAAACGGCCTTCGCCACTTCCACCAACCCTTGCGTCACACGGGGACCAGGACGGCTGAGCAGGTTCGCATCCACGGATATGACCTGATCGTTCTTGATGGCTTCGATCTGATCCCAGCCGCCGCGCTCCTTAATCAGCTGATCCAATGTTTTCTTGGTTGCTTCATCAACCACATCGTCCGTGTACAGAATGACGTCGGGGTTCGCAGCAATAATATTTTCCTCACTGATTTCGAACCAGCCTTCCGCATCGCCGGCTGCGTTGACGCCGCCAGCTAAGGTGATGATCTCATCCATAAACTCACCCTTGCCGACGGTCCATCCCGGAGAGAATTCCACATACACTTTCTTCTTGTCTTCATCCTTCACGGCTTTCACGGCTTCCGTAACGGTAGCCAATTCCTGCTTCATCTGATCCACGACCGCTTTCGCCTCCGCTTGACGGTCCGTAATTTGTCCGATCAGTTCGATGTTCTCCATCACGGCATCAATGGTTTTCGGATCATTGACGAACAGGGTAACGCCAAGCTCACGCAATTTCTCGGCATTCTGAGCATTCATCGAAGCCGCAAATACCACATCGGCATCGGCTGCAATAATAGCCTCTTCATTCACTTGGAACCCGCCCAATTTAGGCTTGGATTTGGCTGCTTCCGGATAATCGTCATTATCGGACACGCCAACGATTTCCTCATCCAGGCCCAAAGCGAACAGTTTTTCCGTCTCGGACGGTGTCAGGGATGCAATTTTGGCCGGAGCTTTCTCAAACGTCATTTCAACCCCGGTTGAATCCTTAACGGTCAGCGGATACGTCGTTTTAAGCTCTTCGCCGGAACCCGCCGGCGCTTCGTTATTCTGCTCTTCCTGCTGTGCAGGCTGCGTGGTATCCTTCGGCGCCGCTTCTTTGTCTCCACAGCCAATCAAGGCCAGAGCCATCAGTATGGCTACTAGAAGTACGGACCATGTTTTGTTTAATGCTTTCATCTCTTGAAATCCCCCTATGCATAATTGAGAACCTGGCGCTTTCGAGTTTACATTCCTTCAACCGATCCTTACCGGGAGAAAAACATCAATCGTCATACTCCAAAGAAAAGCAAAAATCCCTGACTCCTCGTAAACAAGGACTCAGGGATTACGTTTTAACATAAGGACATCTGGATAACCGTTCACAGATAGCGCCTTAAACTTCCGCCCACACATGCTGCATGGGTCCGGCAAACGTAATCCTCTCCTCGAAGGACCGTCATTCATTCGCCGAGGGCAGGTCTCCTGACTTGCAGGCTGTAACGACTTCTCCGCCTTCCCAAGCGCTATGGCTCAGTGGCATATGAAGAAGTCCCTGCTTCACAGTGGCGGGACCGTGCCGGACTTGCACCGGCTTCCCTATTAACCCGGCAGAAGGCAACAACGCCTTCTATCCGGGACCCTCGCAAATAATATGAATTTATGTATGTTAGGCCAAGCATGGTTTCTCTGCCCAAAATTATAGGCGATAAACCTTCCTCTTACAACCGAAAGAATCGGTCATTTCAAATGCCTTATGATACGGATTTATCCCGTTATCGCCCATTCCGCACCGATATCATACGATTTCATTTATTCGCTTAACCGCACGCCTTCCCAGCGGTCTCCATCCCATGTCAATTGCAGCTTGAGCTCCTCGCCCGGTGACACTTGCGTTTCCCAGAATTCCGTATGCGGAAGGGTAGCTGCCGCGATCTGCCGGATGACGCCCCCATGGGTGACCACAAGCACATCCAACTCGGCCCTCTGTGTCCCACAACCATAACCGGCTGCCTCTGCCTCTGCCTCTGCCTCTGCCTCTGCCTCTGCCTCTGCCTCTGCCTCTGCCTCTGCCTCTGCCTCTGCCTCTGCCTCTGCCTCTGCCTCTGCCTCTGCCTCTGCCTCTGCCTCTGCCTCTGCCTCTGCCTGCACAAGGGTATCCGGATCTTCCTCCACATGCAACAGTTCCTTCAAATCCAAATACAATCCGGTCAAGAATGCCTGAATCCGGGAACAGAACGCTTCCCAGCTCTCCCCATTTGGCGGCGCAACTTCTGCGGGGTTATCAATCCAGCGCCGATAGGAGATATCCGACTTCAAGTCCTCGTAGGTGTTCCCCTCCCAATCCCCGAAATCGAGCTCACGCAGCCGCGGATCATACTCGACACCTGGAATAAACCTGCCCGGATCTTCATCATCAGGAATAGCGGACTTTGTTGAATCCGGTAAGATAACATTCAGCGTCTGCCTGCATCGAAGGAGATCACTGCAATAGATCCGGACGAACTGCTTGGTACAAAACCTTTCCCGCAGCGGGAGGAGCTGCTGTCTTCCTTCCACCAGAATCCCCTGATCCTCGTGACCGAGATAACGGCGCTCCTCGTTCCACAACGTGCGGCCATGACGGACCAAATGCAGGGTAATCCTCATATCCATAAGCTTCCTCCTGCTGCGGCCACAAGTCCAAGCACCACGGTACCCAGTAACGTAAACAATACCGATACGCCCAGCAGCAGACGATTTGTCACCTGAATATCCTCCGCTTCAAGCGGTCGTTCGGGATCCCCCATGTAAGCCCGGAACGAGATCACGCCTTGATAGGAATTCTCGCCTCCCAGACGAATGCCCAGCGCACCAGCTACGGCCGATTCCGGGAAGCCGCTATTCGGACTGGGGTGCTTTCGCGCATCCCTTCTGACCATCTTGATCGCTTTTTTCCATTGCAGCGAAAACATCGCAGCCACTATGGTCAACAGTCCTGCGGTCAGGCGTGCCGGTATCCAGTTGGCGATATCGTCCAGCCTTGCGGATGCCCAGCCGATATGCTGGTATTTGTCGTTTTTATAACCGACCATGGAGTCGAGCGTGTTCACGGCCCGGTAGGCCATCGCCAGCGGCGCTCCCCCGATCAGGGCAAAAAACAGCGGAGCAATGACCGCATCCACGATATTCTCCGCAACCGTCTCCACCGTTCCCCGTACGATCTCCGGCTCATCCAGATGGCCGGTGTCTCGCCCGACAACCATGCTGAGCGCGCGCCTGGCCTCCGTGATATGGTCGGAGCGAAGATGGCCGTAGACCTCCAATCCTGCTTCACGCAGTCCCTTGATGGCAATCGTAGTCGCAATAAGCACGATCTCCACTCCCCACGCAAGCCAAGGATGAATCGCTGCACATAACAAGAGGAGCAGCCACGCCAGCACGAAGGAGCCACCGGCCACGATCACCGGCAGCAGAATGCCCGCCCACTTCAGGCTCTGAGCGGAAGTCGCCCAATGGCGTATCCAGCCTTCAACCCGGCGGATGGCTTTCCCCATGCCAATGACGGGATGGGGGAGCCATCTCGGATCTCCAATCAGCAGGTCCAGTACGAGCGCTGCCCAAATGACCCACACGACGGTCATATCCGGTCCTCTCTTTCGGAGACAATGCTTTCCGTAACACTCTCGTAGACAAGGCGGCCGATCATGCCGCCCAGATCGGTTGCAGTTCCGGCATAATGGTGGTTCACGCCATACGCTGCATTGCCGCTGACCCCAAGGACCATCGCGTCCGTCGTCGTTCCGGTCGCGACGGCTCCGGTTTCATGATCCTTCACGCCCAGATCATGTAGCGCCGCGGCTTTCGCTTCCGTCGCCGTCAGCATGGCGTTCACCATACAAGCCGGCGTCATCATCCCATCCACCATCAGCATGATATTAATCGTGCCCGGCTGGTAAGCGGCAAAGGTCGTACGGCTCGACCCAGCGCGGGCTGCATTGCCCACGCCGGCGGTGGTGCAGCACAGGATGGAAGCCTGTTCACTCCGCTCTTCCCGGATGGAAGCATATTTCAGTTTTACAGCCGTCATCAATCCAGCTGTAGATTCAGCCGGATAACCGTGAACAGCTATAAAGTTAGACATATCGTTCACGGGGTCGCTGCAATCATAATGCTTGTCCACATAACGATTCACGATATGATCCAAGCTTACGAATCCGCCGCCGTATATGGCGCTGCTATTGGACTCAGCTGGCTCCGGAAGCGATATCCGGATATGAGGCTGTTCCAGCTCTGATTCGAGGGACACCACCGCTCCCGGCCACGCATTCGAACGATGTAGGTGATTCTTGCCTTTCAGAAAAGGTACTGCCATGTTTCTCTCTCCCTGCTCTCTATGATCTAAATCTGCTTGATCCCGAGCTTCATTGGTATGTGACGTTTAATACCCTTAAGTTGCGTCTTCAGAAGAAATGCCAAGAACCTCCGCCATAATGGCAAGCAGCCTGTCGTTATCCGCGGCATGTTTAACGGCTAGCCGGATATGACGCTCACCAAGGCCCGGGTACATGGCGCAGCTGCGGACAAGCACGCCGCGTCTTCCCATCTCCGACTGAAACATCTCGGCACGCCATGGCCGCGGAAGCTCCATGAGTAGAAAATTAGCCTCGCCCGGCGTAACCTCCAGCCCCAATGCTCGTAAACCATGTATGAGCTTCTGACGCTCTGCGCGAATCAATTGCAGCGTATTCTGCTCGTAGTCCCTGCCGCTGCCAAGACAAGCCTCGCCCGCAAGCAGCGCCAGTCCATTGACACTCCACGTCACCTGCTTGCCTGCCATCTTGCGTATCACATCGGGATGCGCGGCCGTATACCCGAGCCGCAGGCCCGGAATCGCATAAAACTTGGTCATCGATCTGACAATCACGGTTCGAGGATAGTCATGAAGCTCTGGCATCAGGGTCTGTCTGTCTCCCAGCGGAATAAAGTCGATAAAGGCTTCATCCAGCACCAGCCAGGTCCCTTCTTGCTCTGCGCATGCCGCTATTTCGCGGATATCCTCAAGGCTGTACTGAACCCCATTTGGATTGTTGGGCTGTCCCAAAAACACGAGATCCGTGCAAGCTATCAGCTCCATCACATCCGCCTTGTCTGCTCGCCAGTCCCTCTCCGGATGTCCGCACACGGAGCGGATGTCCGAACCAAATTTTAAGGACAACTCCCGGTATTCGGAAAAACACGGGTCAACCACGCCCACAGTCCCTGGCGATAGCCCCATCAACAACAGCGCCATGCACTCTGCCGCTCCGTTGCCGACAAGGATTCGCCGGGGATCGGTGCCTAGCTCTGCTGCGAGCAGCTCCTTGAACTTGCGGTGTCCCGGATCCGGATAACGAATGACCGCACTCATTCCCTCTTGTAAGGCCGTAATAACTCCTTGCGGCGGTCCAAGCGGATTAATATTGGCGCTGTAATCCAGGAAAGCCGAGGCTTGCCTTCCGAATGCGGCAGCGGCCGTCTCCACGTCCCCTCCATGGCCGTACACCTCGATCAAGGGTTGTTTTTTGTCGTTCATAAGGGCTCCTCCTGTTCCATGCCCTGGACTCTTGCAAGTCCTGCCGTTATGTAATGCCATCATTATGTCGCTACTGTCCCTGACTCGTCAACATGGAATCCTTTGTCTCTGTCTTAAAATTGGTTTACAATAGTCTGGAAGCACCACATTTTGAATTGTGACGACGGAGGATACTATGCTATTTATCGATAATCAGGGGATCCACGATCCATCCATTAATCTAGCGATTGAAGAATATGCCTTGAAGCACTTGTCCATGGATGAGAGCTACCTTCTCTTTTATATCAACAAGCCTTCCATTATTATCGGAAAGCATCAGAATACGATCGAAGAGATCAACCAGGAATACGTTCGTGACAACAACATTCAGGTTGTACGCCGGTTGTCCGGGGGCGGAGCCGTATACCATGATCTCGGCAACCTGAATTTCAGCTTCATTACGAAGGATGACGGCCAGTCCTTCCACAACTTCCTGAAGTTCACGCAGCCGGTCATCGACTTCCTGCAAAAGATGGGTGTACCCGCCGAGCTGAGCGGCCGGAATGACCTGCAGGTCGGCGAGAAGAAAATTTCGGGGAACGCGCAGTTCTCGACGCGGGGACGCATGTTCAGCCACGGCACGCTCATGTTCGATCTGAACCTGGATGATGTACAAGCCTCGCTGAATGCCAATCCGGAAAAATTCAAATCCAAGAGCACCAAATCCGTCCGCAGCCGCGTGGCGAATATTAAGGAGCTGCTTGGTACGGATATGACCATTGAACAGTTCCGTGCCGAGCTGCTTCGCTCGATTTTCGGTATGGAGCCGGATCAAGTACCGCAATATGTCCTTCAGGAGAAGGACTGGGAGATCATCAACCAGATTTCAAAGGAACGCTATCAGAATTGGGATTGGAACTATGGACTCTCCCCTGAGAGCAATGTGAAGCATGCCAAGAAGTTCCCGGTGGGCATTATTGATATCCGCATGGACATCCGTGAAGGACATATCGGAGAGATCAAGATTTACGGCGACTTCTTCGGCGTCGGCGATGTCGCTGATATCGAGAACCTGCTTCGCGGCAAACGGTATGAAGAAACTGCTGTGCGCACAGCGCTATCCGGCATCAACGTCAAGCATTACTTCGGCAACCTTGAGCTCGACGATTTGATCGGCTTGATTTTTCTTGAGGAATAGAGCCGGCTCGTATTAAATAAGCCTCCCGCCCGTATGCTGCATGCATAAGGGTGAGAGGCTTTTCATTTCAAACAGGTATACCTCGGATCAAGATGAGGCCATAAACACATACCAAACAAGGACCAGTGTTAACACGATACATACATTCTCTACCGTGCGTCCCCATTTGCTTCCGGTGCTCATGATTTTCAGTTTAATTCTCCATTTGAACGGAGGAAGCGGACGGATTCCGCGATTGGTCAATGCATCTGCAAGCAAATGGATGGAGTAGGATAAACCGCCGGCAAACCATAAGCTTTCCCCGCCGATCTTGCCCTGCGATGCAAAATACAGCAGGCCCGTCCATCCGGCAGCGGCATAGACGGTATGGGTTAACCCCCGGTGGGTCACCAAGGAGCCTGCAATGAGCACGCTGCCTGCAATTGTGTTCCATGGGCTGAAGCCCTGCCCGAAGGAGATCAGTCCGAGACCGATCAGGAACATGACGATATGGCGCAGGGTCCGGCTTGGCAGGTACGAAACAACCCCGATCAGCCCGGCCAGGGCGATGTTCCATGGGGCATACTCCTTGCCGTAGAAGACAACGAAGATGGCTGCGCCAATCATCGCTAGCTGGAGGATTCGCAGCAGCCCGGAAGGAATGGCTTTGCGGACCAGCAGGGAGTTGGGCTCGTCGATGTCGGGAAGCAGTGCGCTAACCAAAGCCACTGCGGCAGCCGGCAACGTGACAGGCACTTCGCTCATGCCCATGACGGATAACGTAACCCCTGTGCTAATAATCAAATGAGCTCTGCCCATCATGATGACAATCTTCCTTTCTAAGCTCAATGCTGACTATGGGATCGATGGAGTTGCCGGTCTTCACGTCCGATAACCCAGGGTCATGAGAATATACGTTCGGTTCATTAGTATAGCAAAATCATCCTCTTTTTGTCTACCCCTTCCACTTTGGTTAGGCTTAAAAATGGTTGTCCGATTCTCTGATATGGGATACAATTTGATCACTTGCCCCAAGGTTACGACCGGGGACGAATGTACGGGAATCTCATCAGGAGTTTCACATCTTCAAGAAAGGATGACTTCCGAGTGAATCGCTCACGAATTGCCGATCTCAGCCTGCTTCTGGTGGCCATGATGTGGGGATCTACGTTCCTCATCGTTCAGCATGCGGTCCGCGTGCTCCCGCCGATGGCCTTCAATTCGGTCCGCTTTTTGGGAGCGGCCCTGCTCCTTGTATTGATCATTACCCTCTTTTACCGGAGCCAGTGGAAGCTAATATCCGGCAAAATGCTGCTGCATGCTTGCCTGCTAGGTCTTTTTTTATTTATAGGGTATGCCTTTCAAACCGCGGGCCTTCTGTACACAACCACGTCCAATACAGGCTTTATTACCGGCTTGTCCGTCGTGCTGGTCCCTTTCATATCCTATGCCCTGTTAAAGCACTCCATCTCCAGATTCACCTGGATCAGTGCCTTGCTTGCGGCAGCGGGTCTGTATCTGCTTACCTTCACCGGTTCCGGCATGAGCTTGAATAAGGGGGATTTGCTCGTATTCGTTTGCGCCATCGGTTTTGCGCTCCATATTGGTTATACGGGCGTTTATGCCGGTCGATACCCTGCTTTGCTGCTGGCGGCGCTCCAGATGGCTGTCGTGGGAGTATTTAGCTTAGCGGCATCTGCACTAACCGAACATGTCGGCAATGTGACCGACCTGATGGAGAAGCTGACCCAGCCGAACGTGCTGTGGGCACTGGCTATATCCATCGGACCTACCAGCGCATTCGCCTTCTGGATCCAAACCGTCTGTCAAAAATATACGACGCCATCCAGGGTGGCCATCATCTATGCAACGGAGCCGGTATTCGCCGCGCTGACCGGAATCCTGTTCGCGGGAGAGCGGCTTACGCTCATCGGCGGCATCGGTTGTCTGTGCATTTTGGCGGGAATGGTGATTGCGGAATTGAAGTCTGCGCCACAGAAGGTACAATAGAGTTAAAGACAGAGACAGAAACAAAAGGAGAGATACCCATGACAACTTACAAATTGATGGCCATCGACATTGACGACACCTTGATCAATGACGATAAAGAAGTAACCCCCGGCGTCCAGCAGGCGCTTGAGCAAGCCGTAGCCCACGGTGTCGTTGTGACACTGGCAACCGGACGTGCCTATGCGTCTGCTCAAGCAATTGCGCGTCAAACCGGACTCAATGTTCCTATTATCACCTACCAAGGTGCCTTAATTAAAAATCTGCTCGACGAGAAGGTTCTCTACGAACGCTTCGTTCCCGTCGACGCTGCTGTGAAGCTGTATGAATACTGCGTAGAGCATAATCTCCATCTGCAAACCTACATCGATGACAAGCTGTATGCCCGTGAAGAGAATCAGAAGCTGATCGATTACTGCGCCCTGAACCGGACGCCGTATTATATCGAGCCTGATTTTATGAAGATGGTTCAGAAACAGACCCCGAAAATGCTCATCATTGACGATCCCGACTATCTGGATGAACTGATCCCTGTATTCCGTGAGCTGCTGGGCGATGACATGCATATTACCAAATCCAAACCGCATTTTCTGGAGTTCATGCATAAGGAAGGCACTAAGGGACATGCCCTCACCTTCCTTGCAGATCATTTCGGCTGCGATCTCAAGGAGACCATCGCTGTCGGCGACTCCTGGAACGATCACGAGATGCTGGAAGCCGCCGGTCTAGGCGTCGCCATGGGCAATGCGATCGAGCCGCTTAAAGCGATTGCCGATTACGTTACGCTCGGGAATAACGAGGACGGCGTGAAACATGTCATTGAAAAATTCGTGCTCAACCAAGGTTAATATACGGGACAAATAGATCTACACAAACAAGCCTCCATGATATCCATGGGGGCTTGTTTGTGTCCATAAAAAACGCAGCCATTGCGTTCCCTAACCGGTCACCTGGGGCGGCGCAAAGGCCTTGCGCCTGTCCGTTATTCCCGGTCCGGGTTAAACGTTAAAATCGGCTTCAGAAGTGCCGCATCGTTAAACTCCAGCAGGCCTACCTCCATGCACAGCTCCATCAATTTATGAATGCCGTTGAATTGCTGCAGATTCCGCTTATGAATGACGGATAACGCTTCGCGAACCATTTTTTGTGCCTGCTCAATGCTCTGATGCTCCACGGCCTGAATAATCTCCTTGATACTCTCCAAGAAATATACAGTCCGCCTTAGCGAGCGAATCAGCAAAATCTGCCTCACTTGCGACGGGGTGTACAGCCGGTATCCATTCTCGGGGTTTCGATCCGGAGTGATCAAACCTTCCTTCTCCCAGTGACGGATGGCGGACGACTCCACGTTGGTCAGCTCGGCGACCTCGCCGATCGTCATATGGGCTTTGAGCTTTTTGTCCTTGATGATGTTAAGCTCGGGATTCTCAAGCAACGCAAGCGTTTCATCCGCAATGTTTTTTTCCTGCAAAAGTTTGACTTGCTCCCCATTCACGACCCAGAGGGCTTCATCCATCTCCCTCTTCTGAATGTGGCGAATCACATCATAAGTCACCGCGTAACCAAAGCCCGGAAACATGGCGCGCAGACAACGGAAGTAGGCCATATGCATTTGCGTGTATAAACGGTAGCCTTTCTCGTTCCGGGCAGGAGGGGGTACCACTCCCCAAGCTTCATAATGCCTTAAAGCACTCGTGCTGATGTGCAGCTCTTTGGCGATATCTTTCGGCTTGTAGTAATGCATGCCGTTCCCTCCCCAATCACGATTGAGAACCTACTTTACCAGAATCGCAAGCCATTGGCAAACCTTAAATTAAAACATTAAAGTGCTATGAGAAGGCCTGCGGGATAACACCGTTGACTTGGTTAGATTCGCTACAAGACATCTTCTCACTTGCATCAATGTTGTATATTGAGTGGTGTAGAGACGAGTTGAACTTATTCTTAACAGCGGGAGGCTGATTATGATGAACGTGCACATAACCGAGGATGTTCCACAGAATAAAGAATACATGGATCTTAGAGTAGATGCAGGACTGCCTGAGGTTGAGATTTCGGCCATAGAGACAGCGCTAAACCGCAGCGTGCTGTCCCTTCTGGCCAGAGACGGCCATGACCGGCTGATCGGGATGGGAAGGGTCGTAGGTGACGGCACTTTCTATTTTCAACTGGTGGATATTATGGTTGCGGCCTCTCACCTTGATCAGGGGGTTGAAGAGATGATTGTGTCCGAGCTGCTCTCCCGCCTGGAAAAAATAGCGCCAAGCGGAGCCGAGGTCACTGTCATCACGGACGTGCCCGGAATCAAGCTGTACCAACAGGCCGGCTTCAAGCTGCTGTACCCTGATCGATACGGCATGGCCAGGTCTGTGTAAGAGAGCGGCGCCTTCAAACCTGTGTAAGGCATCCCCACTGGGCTGCGTAATCGCTTCCGCTACATTTTCACGCCCCTAGTCACAAGAACTCATAATTTTCTTCACTTGCTCAGCTTTACTGTCATCCCCGCGATCGCCACACGGACTCCCTCTGGAAGAGGCAGCTCATTCCGAACGTCGACGTCGTGCGACATATGGGTATACACCGTTTGGCGAGGCTTCACCTCGGCGAGCAGCTCTGCCGCTTCCTTCATGTCATAAACGGAGCGCGTCTCGAATTTGGCAGTTTCATGAACAAAGCTCGTTCCCAGCACCAGGAGATCCACGTCCTTCAGCGGTTCCTTTTCCGCAGGGCTCAGATTAATCGAGTCTGAATTGTATACCCATGTGTACCCTTCCTTCAGGAACCGGTATGCGTAGGAGTACCCGTTCTGTCCATGGTTTACTTTCCAGCAGGAAATCTCCCAGCCGCCAAGCGTCATCCCATCGTCCACGGCCGTCATCTCTATCTGACGTGGAAGCCATGGATACTGGCGTACAATCTGCTCCAGCACCTCGGCAGGGGCGTATAACCGACCTTTTTCCCTCTGCCATCTGCAGGCATCACTCCATTCCGGAAGACCGCCGATATGATCAAAATGGGCGTGCGTAATCAGCATATCACTCATCTTCCGCTTTCTTAGCCCCTCCATCATAGAGCGCCAATCCGGGCCGCAGTCGATCATGAAAGTCGTTTCTTCGCCCCCCACCATCACGGCAGAGCGCAAACGCCGATTGATTCCCGTATTCCGAGCTTCCGTGCATACCTCGCAATCGCAATATACCCGCGGAACGCCCATGGCATCTCCCGTTCCCAAAAAAGTCAATGTATCCCCGCTCACATGACATCCCCCATTTGTGTTATCGATTCGTTCTTGGTTACGCAAACCTTGTCCCTATATTGTATAAGCGCACGAAGAAAAAACAAAGACCGCCCGGATCATCCCGAACGGTCTTTCGTCATTCCTGCCTAACGATACGGTATCATAGCCATTCACTAAGCAAAAGAGGGCTTATTATCGTCAACAGCTCCACTGATGACCTTGACGTATTTCTTATCTACACCTTCCACGGAAGGACCAACATATACACTGCTCTTGCTTGAGCGTCTGACCGAGCGCTTCCGGGTTTTCAGCGTACTCATCATCGGTACGGGTCCCCGAACCACCCAGCTGCTGCTATTGGCGGACCCCTGCGGATGACCTGACGTTCTCTTCTTCTCATTCCTGCTCACGACGAATCCCCTCCAACTAAATGCCTGATGGTACGAAGCAGCTCACGATTCTGTTCTACAACCTCCGCGAGATCTTCATCCGTAAGAATCTCATGTCCCGTAAAATGCACGGACAATACATGATTTACACCTAAAGGATAGCAGAACACATACACCTGCGCAACTTCCTCTTCGTGATAAAATGCCCATTTCCCACTATTATAGACATCTATCACGTAAATCGACTGGTTACTTGGCGAATGTTCCTTATTCCCATCGAACGGGAAATACCGTCCTCTACCTACATTACCCCCAATTTGGGCAATGCCTTCATCTCTTCGGCCCCAGAACGCGGCGCCGGTCACCCTGAAGTCCCCTGCAGCCGGTGGGAGCAAGGAGTTTCGGACAGCTTCACTCAGTGCATGATATTTTTCAGCTTCATCAAGCACATGCACATTTCGGTTATATTCCCAGAAAAAATGCAGCACACTTTGCTTGCGCTTCAGCTCCGCATCCTTCTGCTCAATCACGGTGCTCGGGTTGTTGTAGAACCCTTCGGTTTCGATCGCACTCAGAATATGCCCGCAAGCGACATCGACGGCCGATTTGTAATCGTCATCGCTTCGCAGTTCGTATTCGAGCAGCGTTATGCCCTGCAAGTCGGAGAGTAGATGGTATTCCTTAACGATAACATCTTGAACGGAACTGCTGTCTGCTTCCACTTGATCCGGGATGATGCAGTACACCCTTCGTCGCCCGAGCCTTCCCCAATACAGCCCCATTTCGAACAACGTGTTATCGCGGGTAACAAATACATGTTTGCCTCGAATGAGGGCCACATCATCCGGAGAAAAGACGAACACACCAAAATCACTGGACGCCAGCTGCTTCTCCAAAGCTTCCATCGTATACATGTTCGCCCCGAACGTCCCGCCGTACCAAGGTGTCACTTGAGCGGATCGTTTGAGCTGTTCGTGGATCGCCCGTGCATACTTGATGGCCTCTCTGGAAGAACCTATGAATAAATTCGGCTTCGGTATGGTCATAGGCACATCCTATTCTCCCTTTGTTATACATTTTAGTCTTATTCGACCATTATAACAAAGTTGCCTATTTTTGGGTGAAAATTATGGCAGGCGCATGTTGGTATAGTATATGCTAAGGTCTCAAAACAGACCCCATAAATAACCATGTGCCTGTGTCCCGATCTTCAATGGCAAAGAAAAAAGGGCGGTCAACATTCATGACGATCGGCTCGGTAAGCTGAACGGCTCCTGTCTCAACCATAACCGCTGTAATCGCGGCGGCCTCCGTGCCCTTCTCACTGACATCCACCACCGTTTTGTGTTTTACCTTTTCAATCCAAAATTTCTCTCCATCGTCTGCCATGGCGCTAAAATCAGCTGCATCCCTGTCGAATGCCTGAATCATTCCCAGGCTTTGAAGCGCATCCGGCAGCTCGAAGGTCTGTTCCACCTTAAATTTGGGCAGCCCAAGCTGGATGGTCTCATGCGAGAAATCGTCTTTCCAGGCGGACGCATCCTTCCACAACTGCTGCTGCAGCTCATCCATAGATGAGGTTTCCTTTGGCAGGATGACCAGCATGTGCATTCGGCCATCTCCATAAGGAATGCGGATGGCCTGCCAGGACGCCCCTTCTTTGTAACTGTATCGTGCTTCCCGCTTCATCATCGGAATTTTTTGCGTGGTGCCGTCAGAAAGCGTGAATTCTTCCTCTACGGTATTCGCCGGATCAAATTCATCCATCCACCCGCCGTTAAAATAAATGGCATTGATCAGAACCGCAACGCCGCCCGGAGGTTTATCATATATCGAAGGGATCATGCCGCTGGTCTTGTCGTTTACCCACTGGTTTATAGCATCCATGGCATCGGCATGCATCAAGTTGGCCTCCTTAACTTCAGCACGATAGCTATCCTTAACGGTCTGCAAATACGGCTTCTTCATCTCAAGTCCTTGCTGGTGCCACACGGAATTGGCCACGTTCAGCACGACCCCGCCCCCGTTCTCCAGCAATGATCGCAGCTGGCGGTTCCCATCGTTTATATCCGCATCATTCATGCCCTTCCAGCCAAGCATATCGGACATCTCGGCCGCCGTATCGCCGGCTGTGCCGTTATAGGCAAGTGCCAAAGCTTGCGTGATGCTGTATGGAGAAATAATCAGATTACCGTTCTTGTACTCAGGGCTATTCGATAATGCCTGGTGCAAACGTAAACCAAAATCATTCTGCGCTTTCACCATGCCGGTATCTACCTTGCCCAATACCTCTTTGCGTTCCTGAGCCGACAATTCCTTCACTTTGGGCTCCTTATGCACAATTGCTTGCGGTTCCCCTGACTGGATCCCGCTGCCCTGAGCGCAAGCGGTAAGCCCAATAAGCAAGCACAGGCCTGTGAGTACCTTTCTTTTTCGCATAACCTTGTCCCCCTTCAATGTCAGATTCTTTATCTGCTATTGACGGAATGACACCACCTAATGTTTCATATAAAGGATCATTTATCCAAATTCAGTTGGCAATCAACTTTATCACCGTTACAATGTAGAGAACTCGCACCGTACTTAAGGCATATACAGAATACAGAGCGAAAGGAGTTTCTACATATGCAAAAAATTCGTCTTGAAGGCAGCAAAGTTACGCTAAGATCCAGAAAACCCGAGGATACCCCAGTTTTATATAATTTGATCTATGGCAATGAGAATCCGGAATGGAAAAAATACGACGCTCCCTATTTCCCGCTCAAGCAGATTTCCTATGAAATTTTTGAAACGCAGTGGAACGCCGACTTCGAAACCGATCAATTTCCGAATGACCTGCTCATCGAAGCCGAGGGAAAAACGATTGGCATCGTCACGTTTTATTGGGAGCATGAAACCTCACGCTGGCTGGAAGCCGGAATCCTGATTTACGATCCGAGCCATTGGAGCGGTGGCTACGGTACGGAAGCACTGTCGCTCTGGATTGAATGCCTGTTTCAAAATCTCACCATCGCCCGTGTCGGCATCACCACCTGGTCCGGCAATCCGAGAATGATGCGCTGCGCGGAGAAGGTTGGCATGCAGCTTGAAGGCCGCATGCGGAAGTGCCGGTATTACGAGGGCGTCTACTACGATTCCATTCGTATGGGCATTCTGCGAGAAGAATGGGAAGCGCAGAAAGCGCGCGTGTAGGGCAAGATGTACTGCGCAATTCGTATACGTGGAATATTTGCAGCGCATGAGGCGTTATTCAGACGATTGCTAATGTTCTATAAATACCAAGAAAGCGAGCCGGCCAGGAGATCCTGGACGGCTCGCTTTCTCTCTTTTTGATTGACGGGTCATTACGAAACGCAACCCATACACACTATCCCTCATGAACCCATCCAATCGCTCCGTTTGCCATCAAGCATCATAACCCGGCCAGTACCTGATACCAGACTCCACGCTTGGAATACAGCGTCTCGCGCACCTCATCCCATCCACCCAGATACTCGATATCAAATAGCCCCGGCGGGTTGAAAAACCGATCCTTCGTTCGTTCAAACACCGATTCTTCAACCGGACGGAACCCATATTTCACGAAGATGTTCTGCGCCTCCGGTGTGCGCAAGTACTCCACAAAAGCGGTCGATACATCCTGAGTGCCGTGCTTTTCAGCAAAACGTTTGACGACTGCAGCCGGATTCTCGATCAGCATCGTATGCTGCGGCACAACGACATCATACTGGACGCCTTGGGCAATCCGGGCAAGCAGCTCGTTCTCATACGTTACGATCACATCTCCGACCCCGTATTCAAAAGCCGCCATGGAAGCCCGCCCGCTTTTATCGAGCGACTCCACATTGCGGTGAACCGCTTCAAGAAAAGCTTTCGCTTCGGCAGGATCACGCTTTCCGTTCTCTTCCGATTGTTTCAGCCCCGCGCCGTAGATCGCGTTAATGTCCCACTGGGCGCCGCCCGAGGTCTTCGGGTTCGGATACAGCACCTTGACGTCCGATCGGGTCAGATCGTTGAAATCCCGTATCCCTTTCGGATTTCCCTCGCGCGTGCCGAGAACGACAATCGAACGTGTCACCATGCCGTTATACGGCTGAGATTTCCATTCGGGGTCCACAAGCCCTTCCTTGACCAGCTTGTCGACATCCCCTTCCATGGCAAGCAGCGTGACGTCGGCCTCGAATCCGCCCGTGATGGCACGAGCTTGTGTTCCTGAAGCCTCGTAGGATTCCTGAAACCGAATGGTTTCTCCCGTCTGTTCCTTCCACTGCGCTTGAAAAGCAGGAATGATCTCGGACAGGGCGTCTCTGGCCACGCTGTACGCGCCCAGAACGATCGTTCTCTCTCCGGTTGGGGATGTCACTTCCTCGCTATCAGGCTGATCGCTGACGCATCCTGCCATGAAAAAACTGAAGAGAAGCGCCATGCCAACCAGCAGGAATGAGGTACGTTTCATATTCAAGATCCGCATGAATGAATCCACTTCCCTTCGGATATTTTGAACCATCAGATCATAATTGGCATCGGGTCGACCTTCAGTCGATTCTCCTCGATCCAGCTGTGCTCTTCATTAAAGAGATAAGCCCGGTGAACGAGGACGCGGACCTCTTGGCCCGGATACAGCGTTTCCTTCTCCAGTGAACGGTAGGTGATCAGCTTATGTCCCTTAACCTCCACCTCCACCAGCCATTCGCTGCCGCGGAAATGCAGATGACGAACGATCCCCGTCTCCGTTGCAGACAGCACGCTGAAATCATGCTTGCTTCCAATCTCGATATATTCCGGGCGAATCAGCGCACGCGTCGCATTCTTGTTCGCCGCTGCCTCAAATCCCTTCAGCTCGGCCGCGCTCGAAATCACGGTGGATTCCCCTATGAATGAAGCGACAAACGGCGTCTTCGGCTCCTTGTAAATATCCCAAGGCGTTCCCTTCTGCTCAACGCGCCCCTGATTAATAATCATAATTTCGTCGGCGACTTCAATCGCCTCATCCTGGTCATGCGTAACAAAAATCGATGTAATGCCGACCCGCTCGATCAGCTCGCGAAGCCAGGAGCGCAGCTCCTGACGGATCTTCGCATCGATGGCAGCGAACGGTTCATCCAATAAGAGCAGCTGCGGTTCGGGCGCCAGCGCTCTGGCAAAGGCTACACGCTGACGCTGTCCGCCCGATAACTGGTGCGGATAGCGGCTCTCGAAGCCTTTTAAACCGGTCAGCTCCACCAATTCCATCACCCGGTCCTTGATGATGGCTTTGGGAGTCTTCTTCACCTTCAAACCGAAAGCGATGTTATCAAACACGGTCATATGTTTAAACAAGGCATAGTTCTGGAACACAAAGCCGATTCCGCGCTCTTGCGGCGGCAGATCATTGACTACTTGGCCATGAAAGGAGATTTGTCCGGAGTCCGGATTCTCAAGCCCGGCCAGCATGCGCAGGATGGACGTTTTACCGCCTCCGCTGGGCCCCAGAAGTCCGATCAGATGTCCCTTCTCAATCTCAAAGCTGACATCTTTGACGGCATGAAACGTACCGAAATGCTTGTTCAGATCGCGAACTTCCACATGCATATCAATGCACATCCTTTCTTTTTTTGGCCCATTCCATCAGCAGCAAAAGTCCTACCGAGAAGGCAGCCAATACCAATGCGACGCCATTCGCCGCAGCCACGTTAAAATTCTCCACATCCTGATATACGAGCGTCGTCGCCGTCTGAGTTTTGTTCATGATGTTACCGGACACCACCAGCACGGCACCAAACTCACCCAATGAACGGGCTACCGTGAGCACCAGGCCATATACGACAGCCCAACGGATGGAAGGCCACGTTACTTTCCGGAACGTTGTCCATTCGTAAGCCCCTAGCGTCGCTGCTGCTTGTTCCTGATCATTTCCAATTTCCTGCAGGACAGGCATGACTTCGCGAACCATGAGCGGAAACGTGACGAAGAGTGTCGCGATCACCATGCCCGGGAAAGCATAAACCACCTTAAACCCGATCCCTTCAAAAAAACCGCCGATGATGCTGTCGGGTCCGAGCAGCAGTACAATCATCAAACCGCCGATAACCGGCGATACAGCGTAGGGCAGATCGACAATGCTGTTCAGGATGCCTTTGATCTTTCGGCTGAGCCAATTCGCCCGTACCAGGTACAACGCCATCATGATGCCAAATAACGCATTAAAGAACGTAACGAATACCACAATAAGACCCGTCATCATCAGGGCATGCAAGGCTTCCGGCCTGAACAGACCTTCGGCAAACCCGCTCAGCCCTTTATCAAACGCACCGATCGCAATTCGGGACAGGGGGATGATTAGCAGAATGATAAATACGGCGTACGTAAGTCCGATCCACAGACGTCTCAAACTCGTCTCCCCCTCTGCTGAACGGCATTGATCACCCAGAGGATGATGAAAGAGAGGGTAAGGAGCAGAATCGATACCGCAGCTGCTCCAGCAGGATTATCGCTCTCGACCTCACCAAAAATAAAAACCGATGCAATCAGCGTTCTTCCCGGAATGTTGCCGGCCACCAAGACAACGGCCCCGAATTCGGCCAATGCCCTTGAGAATGCCAGCATCCCTCCGCTGATAATCCCCGGCAGCATCGACGGCAGGATCACTTTAAAAAAGGTTCTCGTCCTGGAAGCCCCCATCGTATAGGCCGCTTCTTCCTCCAGCGGGTCAAGCTCCTCCAGCAGCGGCTGAACCGCCCGGATGACAAACGGAAACGTGACAAACATCATCGCTATCACAATCGCGGGCTGGTGGAACACAATTTCAAAACCCAATTTCTCTGCCAAACCACCGAGAAAGCTCCCGGGTCCCAGCAGCAGCAATATCATCAGACCGCCTACGGCTGTCGGCAGCGCAAAGGGCAGGTCGACCAGACTGTTCAGCAGCGTCCTTCCCGGAAACTTATATCGTATAAGCACCCATGCAATCATCGTTCCGATAAGCACGTTGATGAAAGTAGAGATGACGCCCAGCTTGATGGTAAGCAGCACAGCCTTCCACGCGATCGGATCCATAATGCTCTCCGTAAAATGACTCCATCCTGCAGAGAATGATTGCACATATACCCCAAAGATCGGCAGGACGATCAAGGCAAGAAAATAAAGCAGTACGGTACTTCGAAACCCCCAAGTCCAACCTTTATGACGAATCCATGTTGTCATATCGTATCCCTCCCGCCTCCGGATGGCATTCCGGTCGACACTTTCACAAACCATCTTTATATTTCCTATTTGTATACTTGGTTTTCTTTACACATACTTTACCAAAAGCTGAATCCCATCGTCAATCCATCTTTTGCACTTTATCGGGTAAAATAATAGAAATGGTAAGAAAAACGTCTGTCGACGTACTTTCTCAGTAGACAGACCGCATTTAGCGGAAGTTTTTCTTGCGAGATAAGGATGCTAAGCCTCGGATGTTTATACTTTCTTATCTCTTAAAAAATGAGGAGGTATGGTACATGCTGTATACCGGTGAATTGGATACGCAAGGTCGCGATGAGATGAGGGATATTACAAGGGAGATCCACTCCTACGTAAAACAAAGCGGGGTCCAGCAAGGAACGGTCCTGATCTTTTGTCCGCATACGACGGCGGGGATTGCCATCAATGAGAACGCGGATCCCGATGTGAAGCGGGACGTCCTGATGTCGCTCGATGAGGTCTATCCTTGGAATCATCCCAAGTATCGCCATGCGGAGGGCAACACCGCTTCCCACCTTAAATCGATCACCTGCGGCCCTTCCCAGACCGTGATCATTCAGAACGGGCACCTGCTCCTCGGACGTTGGCAGGGCATTTATTTCTGTGAATTTGATGGTCCGAGGCAGCGCCAATATCATGTGAAGATCATGGAAGGATGATCCCTTAAATAAGATTTTATGTTGACGCCAGCACATGTATAACAACACAAAAAGCAGACAGGCACATGCTAGGGGGCGTGGACCTGTCTGTATTTTATTCATTAGGTGAGTGACGTTTCAACGCTAGATCGTTGTAACGGATTGAAGTATCAAACTACACGTCTTGGCAACATTTCAAAATCAGACCCTGCTGTATAGACTCCGGCATAACACTTTGATATGGGTAAGAGCGGCTGGTTTGATCTCATCAAAACCAATTCTGTCCTGAATATAATACGATATAAATCCATGCAGCGACAAAAACAAAGTCAGCGGAACGGTTCGCCGTTCTTCCTCACTGTAATTCTCCTCAAGCAAATACTGACGGACCAGCATAGCAAACATTTCAAAACAGCGTCCCTGCTCAGAGCGACAGTAGGACAGCAGTTCTTCGTCCCGAATCATGAACATGATTTCGTATTGGTAAGGATTATCCAGACCGAAACGAACGAATTCCAGCATCAGCTGCTCCAGCTTCGATACGCCGTCACAGGGAGACTTTCCTGAGATTTCCAACAGCAAATCATTTAGATCATTAAAGTCCTTCATGACAATGGCGTAGAAAAGCTCCGCCTTTTCCTTAAAATGATAATACAAGGAGCCATGGCTGTAACCCAGATGCTGCCCGATGCTTCGCATCGATATGGCCCTGTATCCTTTGGTTATGAACAAATGCCTGGCTGCTTCCAGTATCCGCTCTCTCGACAACTCGCGTTCTACTGCTCTTCTTGCCATATTATTTTATTCCCCTTCAATAAAATAAAGCCGCTCTCCCTCTGTGATCAAGGACTGCCCCTGTGTCAAATCCACCATCCAAGTCATAAAGCTCTCCGCATCACCATCGAGCGGCAAGCAGGTCAAGGTCACCGTGTCGGCAAAGTTTGTCTCTCCCATACGAACGCCCCGGTTACGAAGCTCGTTCTCCACCTTACCCAGCCAGGTATAATCCAGCTCCACGAAAATCTCCCGGTGCAGAACCCTTGTAATCGGTTCGCCTGACTCAATCGCAGCCACGGCTCCGTCGGTGTACGCCCGGATCAATCCGCCCGCACCCAGCATAATGCCGCCAAAATAACGCGTGACCACAATGGCTACATTCTTCCGCCCCTGATTGCGGATCACCTCGAGAATCGGCTTACCCGCCGTTCCGCTCGGTTCCCCGTCATCCGATTGCTTCTGAATCTCATCCCGCTCTCCGATCATATAAGCAGAACAATTATGGGTAGCATTCCAATGTTTTTTCTTGATCTCTTCAATAAAAGCGACGGCTTCCTCTTCGGTTTCAACTGGCATTACGTGCCCGATGAAACGCGATTTCTTGATGACGATCTCTTTGGAGCCCGTCTGACGTACCGTTTTGTAACGATCCAGCATGAAACTACAACCACCTCTATATTGCCAAGAAAGCAGTCCACGGCAATGATATGCCAGCGGACTGCTTCCTTCAGCGTCTTACGTCTAATCTAATGAAAGTGTCAGGTTATTCGGAAAGTCTAGCTTCCAATTCGGCCTTCTCTTTCTCATACCCAGGTTTGCCGAGCAATGCGAACATATTTTTCTTGTACGCCTCTACGCCCGGTTGGTCAAACGGGTTGACACCCAACAGATAGCCGCTGATACCGCAGGCCTTTTCGAAAAAGTATACCAGATATCCGAACGAATAGGGAGTGAAATCTGGAATTGTCACAATCAAATTCGGAACTTGTCCGTCTGTATGGGCCAGCATGGTGCCTTGGAAGGCCTTTTTGTTGACAAAATCCAATGTTTTCCCGGTCAGGAAGTTCAATCCGTCCAGATCATCCGGATCCGATTCAATCGTAATATGCTCGGATACGTTCTCAACCTGAATGACCGTCTCGAAGATGTTGCGGCTGCCTTCCTGGATGAATTGACCCATGGAGTGCAGATCGGTAGAGAAATCGACGGATGCCGGGTAGATCCCCTTGTAATCCTTGCCTTCGCTCTCGCCGTAAAGCTGCTTCCACCACTCCGATACAAAATGCAGGGAAGGCTCGTAGTTCACGAGGATCTCGATGCCTTTGCCTTTACGGTAAAGCGCGTTACGAACCGCCGCATATTGGTATGCCTCGTTCTCGGCTACGTTCGGGCTGCTGTATTCCTTGGATGCGTCAGCCGCGCCTTGCATCATTTCTTCAATGTTGATGCCTGCCGTAGCAATCGGAAGCAGACCCACCGCTGTCAGCACGGAATAACGTCCGCCCACATCGTCAGGGATGATAAAGGACTCGTAGCCTTCCTCGGAAGCCAGCTTCTTGAGGGCGCCCTTCGCTTGATCTGTCGTAGCGTAAATACGTTTGCGAGCTTCTTCCTTGCCGTATTTCTTCTCCAGTTCCGCACGGAAAATACGGAATGCGATAGCCGGCTCCGTCGTTGTGCCGGATTTGGAGATGACGTTGACGGAGAAGTCTTTGCCTTCAATCAATTGAAGCAGGTGGGTCACATAAGTGGAGCTGATGTTGTTGCCCGCAAAATAGATTTCCGGTGTCTTGCGCTGGTCCTTCGACAGCTCATTATAGAACGAATGCGACAGCATTTCGATGGCCGCGCGTGCCCCGAGGTAGGAGCCACCGATTCCGATAACGATCAGAACGTCCGAATCGCTTTGGATTTTGGCAGCCGCTTTCTGGATGCGCGAGAATTCTTCTTTATCATACTGCGTCGGCAGGTCGATCCAGCCCAGATAATCGGAGCCGGCTCCCGTACCGTTATGTAACTGTTCATGAGCTGTGCGGATCGGCTCAGCGAAATAATCAACTTCGTGCTGATTAACAAAAGTCAGTGCTTTACTGTAATCAAACTTGATTTTTTTAGACATGCCTTAAAACCTCCTGTGAATTTAGAAATAGGATACTTTAATTTAATAACGACCGCAAGTTTCACGGGCCAACTGTCATCTATTCTTCATGCGTGGATCTCCTTACCGCTTCCATTCCTCACAAACGCTGGCTTCGTTTCGGGAACCCATGCTAAGATAGAGTGGATCAGGAATCCATAATCGAAGGTGATATAGCTATGAAAAAAATCGGGTTTATCGGACTGGGCACCATGGGCGCTCCCATGGCCTCCAATCTGCTGAAGCAGGACTACGATGTGACCGTGTATAACCGCACCCACGAAAAATGCCGTCCGCTCGCCGAACAGGGAGCCTCCATTTCGGAGACGCCTCGTGAAGCGGCTGAAGGACAAGATCTTGTTATTACGATGGTAAGCAACGACCAATCCATCCGCGATGTATTCTACGGAGAGAACGGTCTGCTTGGCTCCCTGAAGAGCGGGATGACCGTCATTGACTGCAGTACGATCTCCGAGAGCCTTGTCAAGGAGATTGCTTCCGCCGTATCCGGTCTCGGCGCTTCCTTCCTGGATGCCCCGGTAACCGGCAGCAAGCCTGCAGCGATTGATGGAACCTTGGTCTTCATGGTTGGCGGCGATGCCGCGGTCATCGAAGCCCATGCAGACGTATTTGACACCCTGGGCAAAAAAGTCATCCACATGGGACCTAACGGAAGCGGCGCTGTCGCGAAGCTTGCGCATAATACCATTGTGGGCATTAACAATCTGGCGCTTGCCGAAGGCTTCGCCATCGCCGCGAAGTCGGGCATTCCCGCTGACAACTTCCTGGAGCTCGTGCAGTTGGGATCAGCTGGCAGCAAAGCGGCAGAGCTGAAGGGACGCAAAATTATCGAGGGCGATTTCAGCAACCAGTTCTCGCTTGCGCTCATGCTCAAGGACCTTAAGCTGGCCTCTTCACTCACCGATGGCATCGGAATGCCTTCCCCGATGCTGAATCTGGCAAAGAGCCTGTTTCAAGCCGGTGCCAGCGAAGGCTATGGCGAAGAGGATCTTTCCGCTGTCGTGAAATGCTATGAAGCCTGGATCGGCCAGAAAATCGGCGAACAGCAGCCATAATACCAGCTAAACCATGCTTTACCTTACACTGGCCTCCTTTATACTGGTTCCGGATTATCCGGACCAGGAGAAGGAGCCAGTTTTTTTGGTCTTTTCATGTTTTTACTTCCAGAAGAAACTTTTTGCATTTTATTTCGTCTACTATGCGAAGGGAGGAAATACAACATGAAATGGACCAAAGGTTTAAAAGCAGTGACAGCCGCTGCCCTATTAACCACTGTACTATCTTCGGTAACAGCTGTATCACCGGCTTCTGCCGCAGCCAAACCAACCGCTTCGATTAACAATGTGACCGCTAGCGGTGAAGTGCTGATTAAGCAGGGCTCCACCTTTGTTACCCTAACCGATCTCAAGCCTCTGGGTAACTATGTCATGAAGTACGACAACAGCAAGAAACAGGTGACGATTCAGGGTGACCACCGAACGGTGATTCTCACGGCGGGTAGCACCCGCATGGAAGTGAACGGAGTTCAGAAGACGCTGCCTGCAGCCCCGCTGCTCCATAAAGGCAAGACCATGATTCCCCTGAGGGCCGTAGCCCAAGCTTTTGATGCCGACATCGACTGGAATGGTTCTCTAAAGACGGCTTATATCAATAAAGCAGATGCCGTTATGCTTGCTGACTTAAAGAGCTCCGATCTGGCCACCGCCCGGAATGCTGCAGCCAAGCTGCCTTATTCATCCCAACTGCAGAAACCTGAGCTGGAAATGCTCCCTGTGGAAATGCAAGGCGTGAATTATTATTTTCCAAAAGGCAACTCCAATCGCTTCTTCCTGGTCGATAACGACATCGCTGAATATTACGAGATCCAGGGTGGCGTCAAATACTTGAAATGGCAAGGCAAGCTGGACTACTCCGCCAAAGCGGCTGCGAATCAGAACCTGTTCTTCCTGCCCCCGATTCAAGCAGAGATCGGTAAGCAGCCGGATGCCAGGAACTGGACTGTAGCCGAATTCGCATTCCGTTATCCTTCCGGCGTCACCAGCTACAAACTGCTCGACCGCGGCAAGGAATGGGGCGAAGGATACGTAGAGCTTGATAACCACTCACCAGGCTACAAAGGCGAGATCGTGCCGATTCCGGAAGAATGAATCCATTATAACAACCACCGTTAACGGCATGCGTTGATATCTGGCATTGACAATAAGGGTTCAAAGCCAACGGCTTTGAGCCTTTTTGTTGTGCATTTACGGACACGAAATCACATCAGCATTTAATTTATTACATGGTCGGATAAGAGCAGCAATAATCCGTAACGGTGCGGATTTCCAGCTTAAAGCTTGAATTGCCCGGAACGTTAAAGGTCGCGGCCCCTTGAATCTCTAACCACTCCTGCTCACCGGGCAGCAGGACACGCAAATCGCCCGACAAAATTTCCATAATCTCAGGGCCATCCGTGCCGAATTCATAGCTTCCCGGAAGCATGATGCCGAGCGTTACCTTCTCGCCACTGTCCAGCAGCACCGTACGGCTGGTTACCTTCCCCTCATAGTAAACGTTGGCTGCCTTTGTAACGGTAGCATTCTTAAATTGTGTCATCGACAAACTCTCCTCCTCCAACATCGTTATGGCTTGATATATGGACGGCACCCGCATGATGCGGGTGCCGGAAAATCAATATGGGGTTAGATCCGCCTGGATTACAGCAAGCCTTTTACGCGGCTAACCACATTCTCAACGGTAAATCCGTACTCGGCAATGACACGGTCGCCAGGAGCCGAAGCGCCAAATGTGTTGATGCCCAGGATGTCGCCTTTGTCTCCGACATAACGCTCCCATCCGAACGGATGAGCCATTTCAATAGCCAGACGGGCTTTTACGTCAGGAAGCAGCACGGAATCTTTGTATGCCTGATCCTGGCTGTCGAACAGATCCCAGCTCGGCATGCTGATGACGCGTACATCGATGCCTTCTTCAGCCAATGCTGCTTGCGCTTTAACGGCAAGCTGAACCTCAGAACCCGTTGCAATGATTTGAGCTTGCACGTTGCCATCCTTCGCATCGGCAACAACATAAGCGCCGCGTTTGATGCCTTCACGTGCATGATCCACCGTACCTGGAAGAATCGGCAGATTCTGACGTGTCAACACCAAAGCTACCGGACGGTCGGTGTTCTCAACCGCATAAGCCCATGCCGCGGAAGTTTCGTTAGCATCCGCAGGACGGATCACCGTCAGGCCTGGAATAATGCGCAGGGAAGCCAATTGTTCAATTGGTTCATGCGTAGGGCCGTCTTCACCGACAGCGATACTGTCATGAGTCAGCACATACGTAACCGGCAGCTTCATGATCGCAGCCAAACGTACAGCCGGACGCAGATAATCCGTAAATACGAAGAACGTACCGCCGAAAATCTTCAGTCCGCCATGGAGGGCGATACCGTTCATGGCACCGGCCATTGCGAATTCACGAACACCATAGTACACGTTACGGCCTTCGTAGCTGTTCGCTGTGAAAGAGGCCAGGTCGTTCAAGTGAGTCATTGTGGAGCTTTCCAGGTCAGCCGATCCGCCGAGCAGCTGCGGTACGCCTGCAGTCAACCCGTTCAGCGCTTTACCGGAAGCTACGCGGGTGGAAACCGCTTTGTCATCCGCGCTGTATTTCGGAAGGTCTTTGTCCCATCCTGAAGCCAGTTCACCGGATTCGCCGCGCTCGAATTGCGCTGCCAGTTCCGGGTAAGCTTCTTTGTATTTCGCAAACTGATCAACCCAAGCTTGATAAGCCGCAATACCGCGCTCTTTCACTTTGCCGAAATGCTCGCGCACTTCCTCAGGCACATAGAAGTCCTCTTCATATACCCAATTATAGAAATCCTTGGTCAGCTTCGCTTCATCAGCTCCAAGCGGAGAACCGTGCGTACCGCCATGGCCGCCTTTACCTTGTTTGTTCGGGCTGCCGTAACCAATGACGGTCTTCACTTCGATCAGCGTCGGACGGTTCGTATCGGCTTTCGCTTCCTCGATCGCTTTCTCGATCGCAGGCAAATCGTTGCCGTCTTCTACGCGCAGCACTTGCCAGCCATAAGCATCAAAGCGCTTCGCTACGTTCTCGGAGAATGCCAGGCTGAGCTCGCCGTCAAGGGAGATATCGTTGGAATCGTACAACATGATCAATTTGCCAAGCTTCAAATGACCTGCCAGGGAAGCTGCCTCGGAAGCCACGCCCTCCATCATGTCACCGTCGCCGCAAATCGCATACGTATAGTGATCAACCACATTGAAGCTGTCTTTATTGTAAGTCGCGCCCAAATGAGCTTCAGCCATTGCCATACCTACAGCCATGGCCACGCCTTGTCCAAGCGGACCTGTCGTTGCATCAACGCCGGCCGTGTGGCCGAATTCCGGGTGACCCGGGGTTTTGCTTCCCCATTGACGGAACTGCTTCAGATCCTCAATGGACAAGTCATAACCGCTCAGGTGAAGCAGACTGTAGAGCAGCATGGAGCCATGTCCTGCAGACAAGACAAAACGGTCGCGGTTAATCCACGCCGGCTGGTCCGGGTTATGGTTCATCGTCTTCGCGAACAGTTGGTAGCCCATAGGTGCAGACCCCATCGGCATGCCCGGATGACCGGAGTTGGCTTTTTCGATCGCGTCGATCGCCAATGTCCGGATCGTTGCGATGGACAGGTTGTCGATCGTTTGGTTATGTTCAGTTGTCATGATTCGTCCTCCTCAAATCTTTTCCATAGTAAGCTTCGAAAATGAAGGCTTCTTACGTCCCGCCAGCCCCAATCCACATAGTATCAGAGCAGTTAGGAATGTTGAGAATATCATTTTGACTCTTATTGTATCACCACACGTCTTTCATTTCCATAACGTAATTGTCAAAGTTGTGTAAAGGCCGTCAGGGAGAGCGACATCCCCCTTGCATTATTTCCCTTAATAGTCCGGTTATAACCGGATTCGACATCCGTTAAACGATTTTATGGACTTCGGCGGTATGGAAAAAGTTACTTCACTCGACAAATGAAAAAGCTTCGGCCTAAGCTGCACATTAGACAGCTTAGGCCGAAGCGTGAGGCCGCACATCAGCGCGTGCCGCGTTTTTTGGCTTTGAGGAGGCGATCCATGGAGGAGCCTCCTTCCGGAGCCGGCCCGGTTCTCTCGGGCCGTCCTTGGCCGTCCCCCTGCGCCTGCGGCGGCGGGGGAGGCGGCGCGGCCGGCTTCGCCTGGGCCGGCCGCTCTTCCCGCAACGGGGCATCCGCCCGCTGCGAATCGCGCGCCTCCGGCGGGGCCTTGCGGCCCCCTGCCGGAGCTGCGCCGGGTGCCGGGGCGGGGTTCCCGCCCCCGGCACCGTGGCCCGCGCCGCTGTGCTCGCGCGCGGGCGGGGCCTGCGGCGGCTTCGCGGAGCTGCCGCCGTAGAAATCGGCGGCGCGGGCTTTGCGCGCCGCCAGCCGCTCGAGGCCGGCGTCACGCGCGGCCTCGCCGACAGGTGCCGGCCGCCTGCGGAGCAGGGCGGCCAGCCTAGCGCCGATGGCGCCCCATGGCAGAGCCAGGCGCCGCACGGCGATGTCGGCGACCCACAGCAGCAGGGCCGCCGCCAGCAGCGGATAGCTCCAATCATGGAGATTCATCCGCGAGGTTGCCTGCCGGTCAAACACTTCGGCCGGGTTGTCCCAGGATAACACGCGGCCTCCGGTCGCCTCGGCCAGCCGCTTCATGGCTTCCTCGCCGCTGCCGGAGGACAACCGGTATTCCGGCGAATACGGCACCACAAAACCGGTGCCTGGCACGGCCTGCAGCGCTTCTTCCCCGCTGGCATCCTCAAGAGACAGGAGGAATGCCCCGGGCTTCGTGACATTGACGAGCCCGGTATAACGGCCGGGAGCTTCCTGGATAAGCTCCACCGTCTGCTCGCCAGCTTCATCGTCCCCGATCACCGCATTCAGCTTCTCCGGCGGATTCTCGCCCTCTGCCATAACTTGGAGCTTGACTTGGTTGCCGGCCGTCTCGGTAGTCACTTCATAGGGCGACGACGTAAACTGAGGGAACGTCCACTTCACGATTTCAGTCAACATGTTGGCAAAGCCGGACCACGATACCCATTCCTTGGACCACTTTCCGCTTAAATCGCTCGTCCATGCCACCGTTCGACCGGATCCGTATTGCCAGCGCGACAGGATCGGGTCCGGCTCCGGACTGGACAGAACCGTCTGGGCGGAAGACTTCGGCGTTGTCGCTACATAACCATATAGCGCCGGTACGCCCTGCTGGAATAGACTCGCCCAATCGCCCGCATTCTGAACAGCCGGGATAAAGGGTTTATCCACGATATAGGATTTGGCCAGCATCACGGCCTCCCTGCTGAATACCGCCGGCAGTGTCGTTTCATCCTCAACGAAGTAATAACGGCCTTTAGCCGCATCCGCCAAGGATTGAAGAAGGTTCGTATCGGCATCCATCCCGACCGCCACCGAAGACATCGTAATTTTGTTCTCCACCATCGTATCGGTCAGATCCTGATAACCGGAATTCATGGCCGATTGTCCGTCGGTCATCAGAATGATATGTCTGCGCTGGGCGTTAATCTTCAGCATTTCTTCAAGTGCGGAGGAAACGGCAGGATAGATGTTGGTTCCTCCGGCGCTCGGAATCGACTGGATGCTGCTGAGCACCTCTTCCTTGTCCCCGAGCTTCTGCGGCGGAACAACCCACCACGGCTGATCGTCAAAGGCGACGACGCCGACCGTATCCTTGGCTCTCAGCAGCTCAACCGTGCGCATGGCCGATTCTTTGGCCAATTCGATCTTATTGCCATCCATGCTCCCCGAACGGTCAATGACGAGGATGAGACCAAGCGATGGAATCTCCCGTTTGCCTTCCAGCTCCATCGAGACCGGCAGTGCTTTTTCAATCGGGGTTTTAAAATACCCGCCCATCCCAAAGCTGTCCTCGCCGCCCGCCATCATAAACCCGATGCCGAAGCTTCGGACCGCCTGCTCGATCAGCTCCATCTGCTTGCCGCCGACGTCACTGCCCGAGACGTTATTAAAGATGATGCTGTCGTACACGGCATACTTCGCCGCTTCCAGCGGAAGCAGCTCTGGCTGAATCACTTCGGTGCCGATCATTCCGGACTCCAGTGCTGCCGTGATATTACCTGACGTTCCCGGGGTTCCTTCAACGATCAGTACGTTCGGCGGACCTTCCACCCGGGAAAAATCAAACGCTGCATTATTGGCGGATGCCTCATCCCCATCCATGAAGATTTCGGCACGGTAACGGTGAAGTCCCGGGCTCTTAGCCAGGCCTTTTACGGCATACCGGTTCTCGCCCGGGGTTACGTCGACGCGTTCCCGGCCGATCTCACGGTTGTCCTCGTAAATGCGCAATTCACCGGAGGTCTTAAACGTGCTGCGGATCATAACCTCCACATAGAAAGACTCCGCTTGATACAGCTTATCCGGTACCTTTAGTTCCTCCACCGCAACGTCACGGATAGCCTGCTTCGGAGTTGGAAGCACATCAACCGCAATGCCCCGGTCCTTCAGCAGCCTTCCGGCCGCTGCCATGCTGCCCACATTCTCTTCCCCGTCCGAGATCAACACAATTCTGGAATCGCTGTTGCCCTCGAACAGGCTCCCTGCAAGCTGAAGACCGGACTCCAGCCCCGTAAACTGCTGCTCCAGCAGCGCATTTAAAGAGGCTCCTGCATTCTCCGTAGAAGATAATCGCCGTTCCACAGCGCCCTCAAGACCTGTAGAAACAACAGCGGTGCCATCCTTCTCGCCTTTTGCCGCAAGGGAATCGTTAATCCAATTCGTGATCCGGGCCGAATCCCCCATACTGTCGGAACGGTCCGCCAAGTACACCACCTGTTTATCCCGCAAGACGGTATAACCGTGCAGACCCGAAATCATAAGAATCAATAACAGAATGACGCAGGTTCTAAAGAATAAGGCCAATTTCTTGCGAAAACCGCTGAGCCGAAAATCCGATTTGTATGCGTAATAGAGAAAGACTCCTGCCGGGATCAACAGCAGCAAAAACCATGGTTGGCTAAATTGAACGCCCACGCTGGTACACCCCCCATTCCGCTACGATCACAGCCAGTGCCAAGGCCGCCAGCCATGGCATTAACGAACCGGCATCCCTTGCCGTCTCACTGTGCCCAGACGTCCCGGCACGTTCACCAGCTGCCGTATCCGAGTTCGGTGACGTTTGACTCACGACCGGGCCCTGATCGTTGCTCCAATCTGCCTCGTACGGGTCTGCCGTTACTGCCAGCCAAAACTTAAGCTTCTCACCCGCTTCATTCTGCTGTTCAAAAGCGTACAGCCCCGGATATTCCGGTACGAGCTGTACCGGCGATATCCCTTGCTCGTTCCGGAGGGCTTCCGCAGCAGGAAGGCCGTCAACAAGAGCAAGACCACTCTTAGGTACCCATTTTGCCGCTACCGTATCCGCCGCAATCGGTATATCCGCTTGCGCGCCCGCCATATATCGGCCAAGGCCGCTCCCCTTGCCCGAGGTCATCCACTCCAGTGCATTGCTAACCATGACCGGGAATTCCGGCGATAACGGAAGATCGCTATCCTGAAGCAGGAAATTAAACGACAATCGCGGTCGCCCGTTTTCGCTTCCCGCATAGACGATGGGTTGATCCCCCAGCTTGACCACAGGTTCGCCCCAAGCAGGGGCCTGATCCACCAGCGTACCGAAATAGACGCCCGATAAGGTTACATAGGCGGTCACCGGATGCTTCGCAAGCACGGCGCGTCCTCCTTGGCTTCCAACTTTGGTGCCTTCTCCGCCGATCGTCCAGAGCGGCGTTTTGGCGGCCAGCTCCGCCCACTTCCCTTGCTTGAACCCTTCCGGCATGCTCCCGTCTATGACGAGCAGATCAAATTCGCCATCAGGTACGGGCGGTACATCCGATGCTGTGCCATTATCCGTATTTTGATCCGTGCCTGGATCCTCACCCGTCTTGTCTTCGGAGCCATCCCAGGCAACCCGGGTGACTTCGGCTCCGCTTAGCTGCAAGGCCTTCTCCAGAAACAAATTGCCCGAAGTCAGCAGAAGTACGCGCGAAGATCCGTGACCCAATCCGAATGCAAAGGAATAATTGTCTGCCGCATACCCGTCATCCTGGGATAACTCAAGCCGATACACCTCCGCAAACGGGAGATCGGCAAAAGATTCGGTTAATTTCTTCCCCGGCGTAAGATTCAACACCTTGCTGGCCAGCAGCTGTTCATCCCCGTAAAGATTCACTTCGGTCGACATCGCTTCCTTGGCATTCGTGCTGAGGACAGCGACCGCCGCATAGGATGAACCTGTTTCACCTTTGAGTGAAATGCCGAATTGGTCGATGGAAACGTTAAGAGGGTGCTCCCCCTGTACCTTCTCTACGGATACTGGAACCTGAAACGATATGGGAGCCGTATCCTGCTTCCAGTAGCTATCTGTAAAAATAACGACTTCTGCATCATGTTCTTCCCGTGTCAGAGCGGAAGCGAGCGATAAGGTTTCCCTGTAGGATGCCTGGCCGTAATAGGGCCGCAACCCATCCACGGCCTTATCGATGGCCGCGCGGTCGCTTTCATGGGAGACCAGCGTCGTGGGACTTGCTCCCACAGACAGAAGGGTGATCTCGCTCCGTCTCCCTTGGTCCTTCACGTACTCCTTAATTCGTTCCTGCATCATTTGTAGCCTGGATGTGGCTTCGCCTTCTGCCGAAGGCTGAATCTGCGCGCTCATGCTGCCCGAGGTATCGGCAACGATGACCACATGGGCGCTGCCTCCGCCAGACACCTGCATAAAGGGCTGCATCAGTGCGAAGACCATCAGCGCAGCAGCAAACAGCTGGAGCCACAGCAGAAGCCGGTTCTGCAGCTTCTGCCACGGCCTGTTAGCCTCCAGGTTCCGAAGCACCCGCTCCCACAGCAAGTGGCTGGGAACGGTTGTATCCACATATTTTCGTTTGAACATATACATAAGCACGATAGCCGGCAGCGTTAAACCGAACCATAGGCTCAGCCAAGATTGAATCCCCAACGTGTCCCCTCCTTACTCCCGTGGACCCTGACTAACACGACTTGGTTGTTTTCTCAAAGCATCGGATGAAGGCTCGTCCATCTTTTCCTATTTGAATGAGTTCTCTTCTTATTTGTTCTAAAGATCACAGACAGATGCTCGTGAAGCCTGCATTTCATAGCGTGTCTATTTACCGGTCTTACCCTGTCTACAAGCTTCCCAAAGCGTATGAAGTCCGGCAGATGCTTGGAACACTGCGTCCTGTATGGGGCTTGCCTTATCCAGTAACCAGACCTGCTCCTGCCAGTACCCCGAACATCGCGTCCGTAAGCGGCATGTCCGCCGGAATGAGCACGTAAGACATGCCCCGCTCCGCGCACACGCGGGACAGCATCGTCCGATACCGCTCCAGCTCCTCTTTGTAAGCATCGAGCACTTTACCCGTCAACGCTACTTCCTTGCCGCTCATCGTTTCGCTGTCGACCAATCGCAAATCGCCGGTCAATTTAGGCTCTAGTTCTTCCCTCGACAAAACATGCACCAGCACCACTTCCTGCCCGGTGCCGGACAAAAGGGATAGCGCCCTGAACAATTCCTCCTCGCCGCCCGCCAGCCAAAAATCCGAGAACACCCAGGTCATCCCCGGCTGCCGAGGGAGTGCGCCAGGAACCGCAAGCGCGGCGCCCAAACTTCCCTCACCTCCCGTTTCTGCCCCTTGCAGGAACGAAAACAGGCGATGGGCCGAGCCCTTTCCTCTCATGATCGGAAGACGAGCATGAATCGAACGGCTGTAACAGGCGACCTGCAGCCTGTCGTAGGAGGACAATGCCATGTAGCCGATGCTTGCGGCGAGTTGACGTGCGAGCAGCCATTTCAGGCTTCCCTTCGTTCCTGCCGGATCCGCAGCGGATAGTCCGGATGACGATGACATGACAGCCCCCATCGATGCGGAGCAATCCACGAATAGGCTGACTGTCAGCTCCTGTTCGTCCATGAATTGACGCACGAACGCTTTTCCCGTACGAGAATAAACGCCCCAGTCAAACCTGCGGACATCATCCCCGGGCGAATACACTCGGTAATCGGCGAACTCGAGGGATGATCCGAGCCGGCGGGATCGTCTCTTTCCCTGCAGCGTTCCGGCAACCCGTCGCTTGGCATCAAGACTCAATCGCTCCAGGCGCGGAAGCCATTCCGGAGGAAGCAGGTGCCCGGCCCCGCTCACGCGGACACCTCCAGCGCTTGCAGAACCTCCTGAATGACATGGTCTGTTGTAATGCCAAGCGCCTGCCCCTCGAAATTCAGGAACAAACGGTGACGCAGCGCAGATAAAGCCACGGCGCGAATATCCCCTGTCGATACATGCATCCGCCCGCTGCACAAGGCCCGAACTTTGCTCACCGAGATGATGGACTGAATGCCCCGCGGTCCGGAACCGTACTGGACGTATTTCCGTACCGCCTCCGGTGCCGCAGCCTCCTCCGGATGCGTCATCATAAGCAGACGAACCGCATAGTCCAGAATCTCCTCGGCAACAAGCACTTCCTTGGCTCCATGCTGGATTTCCAGCAGCTCTTCCCCCGTCATTTGCCGTTCCACCTGGAATTCGTGGGAGGACGTCGTCCGCTTTACGATTTCCTTCAGTTCATCCGCACTCGGATACGATACTTCGATCTTTAGCAGAAAGCGGTCAAGCTGCGCCTCCGGCAAGGGATACGTCCCCTCGTTTTCCAATGGGTTTTGCGTCGCCAGAACAAAGAAAGGTTTTGGCAGCTGATGGGTTACCCCGCCCACCGTGACGGTCTTCTCCTGCATGGCCTCCAGCAATGCACTCTGGGTTTTGGGCGTGGCCCGGTTAATCTCGTCGGCCAGCACGATGCTGCTGAACAGCGGACCCTTTTGAAAGGTCATTCCGGTGTCTCCATGCTGCCCGAACGACAAGATGTTGGTGCCCGTTATATCGCTCGGCATCAAATCCGGCGTGAACTGAATACGGGAAAAGGACAATTCCAACGCTTCCGACACCGTGCGAACGAGCATCGTTTTACCGAGACCCGGAATCCCCTCCAGGAGGGCGTGCCCTCCTGCAAAGATACACCAGAGCATCTGCTCCACAACATCCTGCTGCCCGACAATCACCTTGCCAATATGTTCCCGCAGGCCTGATATTTTCTCCATCCATTCCTGTGGTCTCACTGCAATATCCGACATGGACGAAACCTCCATCTTCTTGGTAAAGTTCAAATACTCATTCTATATAAGTTGAACTAAAGATTCTTAGCCTGAGCATCACTACGAATGCGGATTATTCTTCCGATCGCTGATATGAACGAGAACTGTCAAATAGCAGTTTGTAACTCCCTTGTTTTTCCCAATCCCCCTTTATACAAGAGAGGGTGTAAAAACTGAACTAGAAGGCAAAAGCTATCAACGGTGAGCAGTCTGATATCCGCGGGTTTTGTATACCGCATGTTTTCTCTCCGTCTGCAGAGAGTGCACCACGAACTGTTGTCGTGCGTCGTTTCCTTTGGAGGGATGGCACATAGCGATGGACGTGGATTCTCTCTTACGGCTTTTCCCTTTGCCTTCTAACTCAGTTTTTCATCTTCCACCTGTTTTTTTGGGGAACGGGATCACCTTGAATCAACCATTCTCACAATACGACTAGATTCCAATAGGAATGGTGATCACCTATTTATCCTTTTCTCTTCAAGTTCTCGGGCAATCGACCAAATAAATCCACTTAGTTCACGCGCCACGGCCACAACTGCTTTGCCACTAGGCTTACCCTTTGACAGCATTTTCGTGTATTTTCGATGTAGTCGATGCTGTGCCTTCCAGGATATGGCCTGAATTTCAGGAGATTTTCCTTGTTGACGTTTCTTTAACTCTCCTTGTAGCGCAGGTTTATAGCGGTAACTCCAAGCGGATTCGACCAATAAACGACGAAGGTGCGTATTCCCCGATTTCGTAATGTTTCCCTGCCATCGGCTTTGGCCACTTGAGTATTCCCTCGGCACCAAACCTGTGTACCCCATGAAAGCCTTCGCATTACCAAACCGGGTAAATGAACACACTTCCGCTACGATTCCTGTTGCTGTCGTTTCAGCTACTCCACGTAAGGTTTGAAGGGCTTGTATTAAGGGGGCGTGGTGCCCTTCCGTGGCTTCTTCGTGAATGGCTGCTTCCAAACGCTTCAGACGTTCTTCATTTTCATCCATCTGATGCAGCATTTCCTGCAGAACCAAACGTTGAGAAGCGGACTCGAATGGAATACGTCCTAACCATAACCGGTATTTAGCCGTCCAGCGGCGAAGTGGCTCTTTAGGTGCAATCTGATGACGAAGGAGAAACTTCCCGATCCGCTGCCGGATTCGAGCTCGGTCTTCCTTAACATCTTCACGCATTCGTACCAAATCACGAAGCGCTTCTTCCTCTGGAGTAGGTACATGCACACGTGTTAATTCACCTGCTCGAAGTAATTGTGCCAGACGCATCGAATCCCTACGATCCGTTTTTACCCGTTCTCCTGGACGACTAGGCATAAGTGATGGGGCGATAACAATGCAGTCATATCCATGTGCAGTTAGCAAACGAACTAAAGGATATCCTGTTGGACCTGCCTCGTAACAAACGCTTAATTCATTGGGTTGGCCTAACTTCCTCAATACTTTCAAGATGTGATACTCGGTATGAGGAATCGTGCCCAAATACCGAGCGCCTTCTCTTCCTGGATCTGCTACAGATACAGCAATATTTTCCTTCGACACGTCTAAGCCTACGTATTTTATGGTATCCTTCATAGTACAGACTCTCCTTTGCAATTTAGCTCTGATTTTGGTTTTGGTTTAGCTTCTACTACACCATTATTCCCAAAATTAACCTAAGATGTTGCAATTACGGGGAGTCTGTCTCGTTCATGATAACTGTTGCCCCCACATTTCTTCTATACATCCATATCATGGTTAAAATCCGGTGAGAAAGGCGACCACTTCGTTTCTCCAGAATAATTCCGCCTTCTCCGTTGAAGTTCATCTTTTCTTTAGTTCAATCTATATAGCTTCCGTTATTGGCTCTTCGATCCTTTACGGATTCGGATTGATTTGTATGAAATATTCTTCAACCAACCCTTGCATCTGGTCAGGCAGTTGATTGCGATCTAATGTTTTACGCGCTTCGGTCTCATAATCGCGGTACACTTCCTCATAAGGCCTAGACATGCCCGGAACGGTCGGCGAAACGCCGCCCTTCTGAATATCACCGCCACTGCCCTTGATCTCGCCGGAATCGTTCTGCACATTGCCGCTGCCTTTGTAATCCCGAGGGATCGTCACAAGCTCGCGACCGCCAGAGCCAAAGCCGGCTCCGCTGCCGGTCCCGCTTCCCGATCCTCCGCTGCCACCTGAGCCGGAGCCTGCTCCTGATCCGGAGCCGCTCCCCGAACCGGACCCACTGCCGGCGCCTTGACCTTCACCGGCTCCGGAGCCGCCTTCCCCGGAGCTTCCCTCCGAGCCTTCGCCTTCTTCTCCCGAGTCTCCCCCAGATCCCGCCTGCGCCAACGCCTCGGCACTGCCGCCGTTACTCCAGGCATCGGATACCGACATCCCGGCAGCCGTCATCTGATCGGCCAAGCTCAGTCCTTGCGAAGCAAGGGAGGACGCCAGCGAAGCGGCGGATTGCGACTGACTATCCGACGCGGCTTTGGCTTGCGCCGCTTTAGCCAGCTCCTCGGCCAACTGCTGGAGCGCTTCTTCCAGCTCCTTCGGCAGCTGGCCTTCCTTCAGCGAGTCCGCTGCTTTCTTGAGCTCTTGCTCCAGCTTCCCGTCCTCCAGCTGCTTGGCAGCTTCCTCAGCCAACTTTTTCAAAGCATCGGACAGCTCGTTCTTCTCTTCTTGGGACATCTTTTTCACCTGCTCGGTGAGTTTCTTCATTTCCTGCTTGAGCTCATCGGCCATGCCTTCGGCAAGCTTTTTCCCCACCTGGGACAACGCCTTCTGCTGCTGCATTTTTTGGGCAAGCTCAGACAATGCCTTCGCTTTTTCCTCCTGCTGTTTCGCTATTTTTTCAAGCTCTTTCATGGCTTCTTCCAGCTTCTCCAGCGCTTCCTCGGGACGCTTCTCACGGTCCAGCGCTTTTTTCAAAGCATCCAGCTTCTCCTGCAGCTTCTTCCTGTCGGCAGGATCGAGCGTTTCTTTTGGGAGCTCCTCCGCAAGCTTTTCGGTTTTGGCTGCCTGCTCCTTCATCCAGCTCTGCGCCTCTTTTGCCGCTTCCACCTTCTTGTCCATCGGGTTCGGAACAAAAACAAGGATGAGCACGGCAGCCAGCGAAGCACCACAGATCAAGAGATGTCTTTTACGACTAGGGTAAGGAAGACGCTCCGGCAATTGCTCCGCAAAACGTGCACCATAGCGTTCCGCCTGCTCACGCTGCCATTTAGCGGCCTGCGATTCCTGTTCTTTGAACGATAGTGCCGTGACCATCATGTCGCTTCGCTCTGCTCCGTCCGGAACATGATCCATCGCTGAAGCGGCCTCTTCGATCGGAACCCGGTGCAGCCATCCCCATAACAAGCCTACGAAACCTGTTCCGACAGGAACGGCCACGGATGCGACGGGAAGCCAGGCAATGGGTACAAATCTCCCCAGCACCAGGAGCAGCAGCAGCGCGGCAAACCCTGCCATCAGTCCGTATAAAACATATGTTATGACGCGAAATCGCTGCAGCCGCCGTCTCGCAGCTTCGATAAAACGCATGATGTTGTCCATTGCTCTTCCTCCTTACCGTACTCTTATGCTTTAAGGTTACGCTTCATCCCGCGTCATTTCCGGTACTTGCGGGAGCTGTGACTCGTCCTTATCCTTACGTTTCCGCCTTGCGATAGGACGTATTTTCCGTATGGCAACCCACAGGGCAAGAACAATCACAACCGAATACACGATGAAGAATTCCAGCCACAATTCAATGGGGGCCTTACTGTTCAAACTTCCGCCGTGCAGCAGGAACACTTCCTTGGAGAACGACGGGTTGAACAAACTCATCATCGCTCCGCCGGGATTCAGACCCAGCAAATATCCGACCCATGAATAACTGCCCGGTGTAGGCGTTATCCCGCTTTGATACATATTCCGCTGTTCAATCCCCATGAAGAACAGATACAGCAGGCCTGTGACAAGGAATATAATAAGTCCCGCACCGTAGGCGACAATAATCGCGACGATGGTTCTTTTGAATAAAGTCGAGAACATCACGCCAAGCGAACCGAGCAGCAGCATCACGAATAAATAAAAAACAAAAACGGATATGAGCTGTTTCGGCGAAATCCCTCCATACAGGAAAACAATGCTGTATATCGGCAGGGTGGCCAGCACGATCAGTGTCATGAAGCTGAGTGCCGACACCAGCTTGCTCAGCACAATCGTGGCTGAGCTCTGCTGCGTCGTCAGCAGCATGCTCAGCGTTTGCTTCTCCCGCTCGCTGCTGATGACGCCGGCGGTAAGAGCAGGTGCCATGAACGCGATGAGGACAAGCTGAGCAAAACTCAGCACATAGAACATCATTTGGCTCATCTGCGGATCGAATCGCTGAGGTCCCCGCTGTCCCAAATATAAGAAGAGGTAAATGAAGCCCATCGCAACAGCTCCGAGCGCCAACACATAAAATAACACCGACAGCATAGAACGCGTAGAACGCATCCGCAGCCGAAATTCCTTGTCAATGACCGGATTAATTAGCTTTCTGCTCCAATTCATTCGCGGGGTCCCCCTTTGGTAATTTCGAGGAATACATCCTCCAGATTGCTCTGTGCTTCCTGAAACGAGACAATCGGAATTTCCCAGGAGACCACCTGCCGCAGCAGAGCGCTTTGCTGCGCATCATCCCCGCCGTAATGAACATGGACACCGGTGTTATCTGTTAATACCGACGAGACAAAGGGTTCGTCCCGCAGCTTCTCGGCCAGTTCCTCTTCACGCTCGAGCGTGCGGATATGGATGACTTTTTTCACGCGGAGACGGCTCTGAATATCAGCCACCTTACCTTGGGCAACCATCTCGCCGTGTTCAATCACGCCGATTTCATCCACCATCTCCGCCAGCTCAGGCAAAATATGCGACGAGATGATGATCGTCTTGCCCATAAGCTTCAATTCCTTCAAGATTTCACGCATCTCGATCCGCGCCCGCGGATCCAGCCCCGAAGCCGGCTCATCCAGAATTAATACGTCCGGATCATGCACCAGACACCGGGCAAGGCATAAACGCTGCTTCATGCCGCGCGAGAGACTGTCGACGTACGTATCTGCTTTGTCGCTCAGGTTGACGAGCTCCAGGAGCTGCGGAATGAGCTGCTCCCGCTCGGCGCGCGGAATGCCGTAACTTGCCCCGTAAAAATGCAAATATTCGGTAGATTTCAGCTGGTCATACACGCCAAAGAAATCGGGCATGTAGCCGATCCGCTTGCGGACCTCTTTGGGATGCTGGGTCACGTCAAAGCCGCCGACTTTGGCAACGCCCGAGGTTGGCAGCATCAGGGTGGCCAATATGGACATCGTCGTGGATTTGCCTGCTCCGTTCGGGCCGACAAATCCAAATACCGTCCCTTTTTCGATATGAAGACTGATGTCCTTCAACGCATGGAACGTTCCGTATTTTTTACTGAGGTTTCTAATCTCGATCATGGAGTGGCCTCCCCCTTCACAGACAGCTCAGGCATCATAAAGTTGGTCTGATCCTTGGCGGTGATCATGAAACGGATCCGATTTCCCACGATATACTGCTCCGTATTTTTGGTAATGGTATGCACATTGTTCACGTCTGTAACAGGCTCCCATTCGCTCTTCTTCGAGTTCCAGATCTCCATCATAACGTTGTTGTTGAATTTGGTGCCTCTCATGGACAATTCCGAATACTTCACGTTGCCTTCCGATATTAACGGGAATTCGGCGATCAAGCTGCCCTGTCCCATTTCGACCCCATGAGGGTAAACCCCATACATCGGCGCATTCACCTGCGATATCTCGGGAGACAGGAACCCGTAAGGAATGTTGATCTCCCCGTTCAGTCCCCAATCCATCTCCACGGGCTGTATCCAGAAATTGAGCTGATCACTCTCTACCTCAGCGCCTTTCAGCGTATAATTCGTCAAATGATCCTTGCTCCATCCCAAAATGTAAGCATCCCTGTTGACCATTCTGTTGGAATATCCGTATTGGGACAAAATATCGCGCTCACGCTGTTTCGGATCATTCTGCGAATAAGGGTACAGCATCCCGGATAAGTCACCGCCCGTATACTTGATGATTTGTTTCGGGTCCTCAGGAACGGCAGCCGCCTCTCCCTTCTTAATATCTCCCAGCTTATAGGCTTTGCCTCCAATAACCAGTGCAACCTCGGTCAAATCGTTAATCGTGTCATTGGTGACCTTACCGTTTAATTCTCCTTTGGCATCCAGCTTCAAATCCATGCCGAGGCGCCCCATCTCCTCGGTTCCTTGACGGTCCACCCATACCTTGGCTAATGACCATTGGGACATGTCGCGAAGCTCCAGCGTCGTGGACGCCTGCTCCATTCGGACAAAATTTTTATTCTCGCTCATTCCCCCAAACGTGTTCCGGGACTGCCCCGTTCTCAAATACGTATTCTCCGGAAATTCCAAGGCATAGTTCCCGCTTCGAGGCGTGAAGAATGCGGAAGCCGTCGATTTAACCGCATCCCCCTGACCGTTTAGTTCAATCAAGTTGATAGTGTGTGCGAGTTCCCGCGTCTTGTCCGATGAACCGGCCACGTAAACGGAACCGCTCGCGATGACGGCAATGATCGGGATCAAGAACCAAGCCCATTCCCGTTTGTCCGCCTTTTTCAAGATGTAGTAGAGCAGCGGCGCAACGACGACCGCATAAATAATGAGCATCCACAACAGCAGCGTGAAGGAAGGCATCTTCAGTGATGGAAAATACTCCAGAACGTAATTCAAATTGTCCATAAGCGAATTGTAATACATACCATTCTGCGCACCCATCATGGGAAGGTTATTGCGCAGTATCGATGCCCAAGCATCCGGATGGCCTGCCCATGAACTCACCGGTTCCATAGCCAGATCATAGGCCGCATATTGAACACTTCCTTGGCCATAGGTCTTCGAAGCAAACAAAGGTTGTCCATCCGCTTCAATCCCGATTTGGGCGCCTTCCACTGCTTTTGCTGTAGAAATGGTAAATGCCCCATCCAGTTTCAGCGGTTTCCCGCCAAGCTTCTCCAGCTCCGCCAGCGAGTTAACGGTGGTGGTGCCATTCGCAACAACCGGCGTTATGTCGGCAAACGGTGCCGCTGTTTTGGTATATCCCGCGCCTCCGGCCAGAATCAGGGTGCCGCCGCCATTTACCCAATCCGTAATCGCCTTGAGCTTCAGCTCTGACAGCGTATCGGAAGCAAAATTGTTAATAACGATAACGTCCAGTCCGTTCAGCAGCATTCCATCCGATGGAACGCTGGCGTTCTTAAGCGGGAACACATTCACGCTGTTGCCTTTGCCGTTAAGGACATTCATGAAATTCATCGTATCCGGATCATCCGATAACACCGCAATAAGTGCGCCTTGATAAGGAGAAGCCTGCACGTAATTTTTACCTGTGGCAAACGGAATCTGCTTCCCCTTGGTATAAGATCCTTCATAGAAGAGGATCTGGTTATTATCTTTATTCAGCATGGCCCCTGGAATGCCGATCACGACTTCCTTCGGCGTATCCTTCGGCAGGTCCACCTGCTGGACGTAGGAAGTTTGATATCCGAAGCCATTGTAGTTCTGAATCTGCACGACCACGTCACCGGATATATCCCGGTCACTGGTTAAGGTCAGTTTGAGCGGATTCCATTTATCATGTTTAATCTTGCCTTGATAACCCATTTCGGATTGAATGCCAATCTTCGCTCCGTCGGCGTAGACGTTTCCGGACGGAATCGACAAGGATAACGTGGCAACAATCAGCAGCGCCACCATCGGCAGCAACATCCACGTTTTTTTTGTATAAAACGACAACTGATGATTCCCCTCTCCACATATAAATTGCTTTCACATGAAAAATGACACATATGTTCAGAAGACGTATGTAAAGGTTCTCTTCACAAGTTCAACTATATTGACGAGTCGAATTCATGAAAAGTTTGACGTTTCCTTCCATAAAGAGATATATTGGCCTGTATTTTCAGCATCCCAGAGGTTTTTGGTGTTTTTTACCAAGTTGGTTATAAATAAAAATCCCACTCCAATAAGAGGAGCGGGATCAAGGGGTAATCCATTGCAGCGTTAAAGTGTTGGGCTGCTCCATTGTACTATCTATGATGAATCGTCCGAATACAGCCTCATATTCTTACATGAATCTCAGGCACAGGCCCGGTTACTCTGGCATGGCTCGCCATTGTGTTCGTGCTGTTTCCGAACCTGCTGGCTGTCTTCCTGTCTGGTCATACGTACGCTTGCAAATCTTTTGCAAACCGTTAGTTGAATACAACCGTTTTATTGTTATGCACCAGAATCCGATCCTCGACATGCCATTTGACGGCTCTTGCAAGCACCACGCGTTCGATGGTACGGCCAATACGCTTCAACTCGTTGACATCGTCCCGGTGGCTAACGCGCTGCACATCCTGCTCAATAATCGGTCCGCCATCCAGCTCTTCGGTTACATAATGGGCGGTTGCTCCGATAATTTTCACCCCGCGGTTATAAGCTTGCGCATAAGGCTTGCCGCCGACAAAGGCCGGAAGGAAGGAATGGTGAATATTGATAATCCGGTTCCGGTAATGTTCGATAAAGGTTGGCGAAATAATCTGCATGTAACGCGCTAGGATAATCACGTCGATGTCATCGCCGATCACATCCAGCTGACGTTGCTCCGCTTGAGGCTTCGTATCCGCCGTAACCGGAATGTGGTGATACGGAATACCGAACGATTCTACGTACTCCTTCATATCCAGGTGGTTACTTACCACCAGTGCGATATCCGCATCCAGATCGCCAGCCTGCCATTGCCACAACAGCTCTACAAGGCAGTGATCTTCTTTTGAAACAAAAATCGCCAGTCGTTTCTTACGGACCGCATGATAGATATTCCATTCCATATGGAATTGATCGGCAACTTCCTGGAAGGACTCCTCCAGCTTGGGAAGCTTCGTATTCAAATCCTCCAGATCAAATTCAACCCGCATAAAAAACATGCCGCCGGCCGGATCCATCGTATATTGGTCAGACTGAACGATGTTCGCGCCATGCTGGTACAGAAACTGGGAGACCGCTGCCACAATTCCCGGTCCATCCGGACAAGAGATCAGCATACGGGCACGATTAGGGTACTGACCTGCCACAGACGGCAGATCCTTCTTGATGTGAATTTCCATGAGACTCGGTGATCCTCCTTTTAAATCTGCAATTAACATGAACGGCACCTCTCAAGAAAAACAAACCGCAACATGCGGAAGTTTTCTTGAGAATGCCTTAGTACTCTTAATATAAAGCCATTTAATGAAGCTTATGATGTCAAGGAAACACCGGACAACCAAGCGATCAGCCGTTGATTGATCTGCTCCTCCGAAAGGTCGGACAGCAGGCCTGCTGCCATGACCATATCATACAGACGCTCCATGGGTTCGCGAGGATCCGCCTTTTTGGCTTTGGCATCATTCTTCAGAAGTGTCCAGGTATCCAGCACGAACGAACGGGATTCAATGCCTTCCTTCGCAAAGAAAGCACTCAGCTCTTCTACTTGCTGAGCAAAAGTTGGCCCGAAACGGCCTTCCACATCCCCACGCAGAAGCGCAATCTCGATCTCATACATCGGACGCTGCGTCTTCGGATCTTTACCGATCCACGGCGTCTCCAGAATGAACGGTCTGCCCTGGAGCTTCTCATGATGAACCACTCTTTGAATGGCTTCATAACCGATCCATCCGGTTCCAATCGGCGTATGACGGTCTTTACCCGCTCCACGCGGATTCTTGCTGTCGTTCACGTGCACAACCGTTAACCGGTCGAGTCCGATCAGCTTGTCGAACTGCTCCAGCACGCCGTCCAGATCATTTACGATATCATAACCCGCATCATGAATATGGCAGGTGTCGAGGCAGATGGCCAAACGGTCATTGTACTTCACCTTATCAATAATGGAAGCAATTTCTTCAAAACTGCGTCCCATCTCAGTGCCTTTGCCGGCCATCGTCTCCAGCGCAATCTTCACTTCGGTCTCATCCGTACCGCCGAGCACTTCATTGAGGCCTTCGGCAATTCGGTCGATGCCGTATTCCGCGTCCTTATCGGTATATGCACCCGGATGGAGAACGATATTCTTCACGCCGACCGCATGCGTGCGGCGAATCTCCTCTTGCAGAAAGCTCACCGCCAGCTCAAACGTGTTGGGCTTGTACGATCCAAGGTTGATAATGTACGGCGCATGAACCACAATCTCATCAATCCCACTTTCCTGCATAGCGGCTCTGCCTTCTTCGATAAACATGGAATCGATCGGCTTACGGCGCGTGTTTTGCGGTGCGCCGGTATATATCATGAACGAGCTTGAGCCATATGATGTAGCTTCAGCCGTCGCAGTCAGCAATCCCTTGTCCGAAAACGACACGTGGGAACCAATTTTCAACATGCTGTATCCCCCTTTTTTAACACACAATTACACCTATTTTAGCTTGTATATCGAAATAAATCTAGAAATGCGTTATAATTCTCATGAAAGTGTCATGTGACAATAATCATTGAGGTGATATACAAATGAAGAGCACAGGGGCCGTCATGGGCTATTTGTCGTCCAGTGCGCCGCCGTCATGGTTCATGAACTCCATTGCCTTCTGGGGATGGGTCATGCTTGGGCTTATGGGCATCGGCGGATTTTTCATGTTCCGCAAGTTTCTAAAGGTACTGCCGAAGGCTGACGGTAAATCTAAGCTTGACTGGCAGAACTACTGGGTGGAGAAGAGCCGCCCGCTCTGGAACGAAGACTCCAAGGCCTTTCTGGGTGAGCTTGTAATGCCGGTTCCTGGCCCGTTCCGGGATATCGCCAAACACTCCATTGCAGCCGAAATCGGCAAAATCGCCGTCGAATCCGGCGCAACCGAAGTCACCCGGGATCACTGCATCAAAGGTTACATCGTGGCTACGCCGAAGCGGGATTACAAATTTTTAATGAACTTCCTGCACAAGAAAGGCATTGATTATACGCCTTACGAACACCTGATTAATAAATAGAAGTCTGTTGAGTTTAATTGACCGGACAGGCTTACAAAAAAAGAGAAACAAAGCCCAGCCAGCCCGTGGTGCATGGCGGTTGAATTCCGCACATGCCCCACGGGCTGGTTTGTTCCACATCAGGATGTAATCCGAACCGCAGGTATCATGCCATTATTGTACTAATTTGAAGACGGAAAGATGCGGCGTTCCGCCTGCCCCATCCTTATCCCTCCAAACAGAGCCGGATTAGATCGTCCACATGAGCGGTAGCCAAGCATTCCACCGTGTCGGCGGCCCCGTAATAGATTTTCACTTCTCCATCCTCCTCCAGCACCATGCCGCCGGGGAAAATGACATCATTGCGGAAGCCCCCATCCGTCTCGTACAGTGCCTCAGGCGCAAGCAGGGGCGATGCGCTCATACCAAGGATCTTCTTCGGATTGTCAAGATCGAGCAGCATAATGCCGGCAGTATACCGTTTCTTCCAGGTCGGCTCCCAGCCGTTCTTCCCTCTAGCGGAATCAATATCCACCGCATGGAACGTAGTGAGCCAGCCCTTTTCTGTCTTCACCGGCGGTGCGGCCGGACCGATCTTGTCATTGGCGAACGGCACCTGCTCCACCGCCAGCAGGAGCTCGGAACGGCCCCAATAGATCAGATCCGGCGACTCCGAGATCCAGGTGTCGAACCGGTCCACTCCGCCGCGGCTATACACCGTGAACGGCCGTTCCAGCCGGACGTAGTTGCCGTTGATCCGCTCCGGAAACAGCACCATATTTCGCAAGTCTGGCGTTGACATGCTCAATACCTCAAAGGATTCAAAATCGTCCGTTACTGCGATACCTCCCCGGATGCCGTGCCGCGTATCTACCGCGAAGCACATGTAGCAGCGGCCGTCAATGACCGTCAGACGCGGATCATAGGCGCGAAGAATCTCTTCGTCGCGCAGCTTGAAGATCGGCTTTGGCCCCGCTGTCCAGTGAATACCATCGTCGCTGAAGGCGATGCCGAGATCTGTCGTATGATGCGGATCAATGATCTGCTTCTCCAGCGAGCCATAGTCATTGCGGAATACCATGATGTAGCGGCCGTTAAACTTAACGACGCCTGCATTGAAGACAAGTGCGGTGGGATACGGTACACGTGCTGCGTCCAACACGGGGTTGGCGGGATGGCGGCGAATGAACGGGCTGGACGCCAGCGTTCCGATGTTGGGCATATTCGTGGTTTTCATCTATTAATATCCTCCTAGTAAGCTGGAAAGTACAATTTCCGGGTTATCATGTGGCCTATTGCGGATTCGCATTCACCCATATGTTTCTAAACAAGAAGCCCATGTCTTGCGAAAGGATAGTCGATCGTAATCCGTCCTGCCTGACAATCGCTAAGACCGCTGTAAAGATCAGCCTTGCCGTCCGGGCGCATGACAATGCCTGAAGAAAAGACACAGTCAACCAAATACGGTGCCTTGGCAGGCCCCACCGGGTAGCAGGAACGACTTCCGATCAGATGAAGGTCAGATGACTCTCGGGTGGTTGGATCGAAGACGAAGGCCATGTTCAGGTACACCTTCAATTCCCCTCCGCTCTCATCCTTATCCTGGTAGCAAATGTGGCCAATGATGCCGATTTTCCCACTGTCGAGAAGATAAGCTTGATTGACGCCTCCCCATTCGCCTTTCCCGAAAATGCCGTGAATGTACGGTGCGTTCTCGATGACGTCCGCAGTCAAATCTTCCAGTCTGTCAACGACCGTAAAGCCGATCATGGATTCGCTCCCATATTTACCTGTCATCTCGGCACTCCGCGGACGCGAGAAGACGCCGATCTTGCCGTCAGACAAAGGAACAAGACGAATATCCTTCATTTTGTTAGGTCCGGTAGTAAAGTAGTACAAATTATGGAGGTCGGTGCCCCGAAAGAAATAGCCGAAAAATGTGCTGTATCTTCCACTCTGATATTGCACATGAGTCCCGCCCATGACAAGCTCATCACCGATTTCACTGATGTAAGGGTCCTCCAGAGTATAGATCATGCTATCTTCCACCACGCTCCATTCATCCTGTCCCGTTTCCTCGAACAGGCGGACCCAAGAGCGGGCCCATTCCTCGCGACGTTCTACCCGCCCGAACAAATAGCACTTCCCATCCCGTTTGAATGGAATCGAAATATTGTAGACATCAAAACCATCCACGCCATGAAATTTCAAGGTTGCACTTTCATAGATCATTTTTGTCGCTTCAAATTCAATTCGTTGCTTCTGCAAGGTCAAAATTCCTCCACACCTTCCTTTTGTTTTTCAACTCGTTTATTTAAGTGAAGCTTGATACTCCTGGAATTGCTTCTGGTATTCAGCAACCACTTTATCCAGACCGGCTTTCCTCATTTTTTCTAGTGCAGCCGGGAAGGCCTTATCGTATTCTTGGACACCCATATAAATCGGAGTGATGCTTGCCGAAGCTTCCGACAAAATATTGGTGTATTCAGCCCTTACATTCGTCGGGTCAAAAATAAAGTTCGCCGCGATACTATTGATTGCATTCGGATTTGGCTCAAACAAGACTTTGTTGTTATCTGGAATGCTGTTCTCCAAGTCAAATCGCATGAAGTTTACGTTGCCGTTTTGCGAATCAGAACCTCTAAACCCCGGATTATTATTGTTATTCGGATCTTTGATCGGCTTAAAGCCCGTCTCACCGTCCTTGGTGTAGTGCTTGCCTTCAATGCCATATTGTACAAGATCATAATTTTCCTGACTTGCCAGCATCCAATCCATGAATTTGACGGCCGCTTCCGGATTTTTGCTATTTACCGGTACGGCATTTCCGTTCTTGAAGGTGAGCGGACGCATATATTCTTTCTCCGGGTTAAACCATACAACGCCGATATCGTTTACAGTGGCTTCTGGATTGTACTTCTTGAGCCCGTTCAAGCTTCCGCCAGTTCCCAAACGGACGAACCATTCACCGCTGTCGAGTTGTGCATCTACCTGCTCCTGCTTCATGACCAGGATATCGGGATTGGTAATACCCTTTGTGTACAGCTCGCGCATGAAAGACGCATCTTTCTTGAACTCTTCGGTCTCAATCCAAGACTTGACCTCACCGCTTTGATTCACATAAAAGAACTTATCCCTCACGGTAAACGGGAACGTGTCATAAGTCCTGTGCAGGATGGACGTATGCAGGTAGATCGGGTCAAAGTCAGCGCGAGTGCCAAGATAGGGCTTATTGCTTCCCTTCCAGTTCTTCATGACAATCTCCCAAGCGCTGATCAATTCAGCTGGAGTCGTCGGCTCTTCGAGATTATTCTCAGCGAGAATGTCACGACGAATATTGAATTGACCTTCACTCGCCATTTCAACCCAATAAGAGGGAACGGCATAATACTTGCCATCGATTTTAGCTCCGTCGAAGATATCATCAGGAATATATTTCTTCAGATTTTCTCCATGCTTTTCGATCGCATCCGTGATATCTGCCAGTGCACCGCGGTTATAGTAGCTCGAGAACGGCGTGCGGTCCTGCATGACGTGGAACAGGTCGAAATCTTCCCCAGTGGACAGCATTAAGTTCAGTTTCTGATCCCACGCATCCCACGGTATATATATTTTTTCCACCTCAACGCCGACACCGTCCGCAGCCAGCTTCTCATTGACCTTTTGGAACACTTCCTTGTAGTCTTTCGGCTCTGTGCCTGGAACTAAATATTTGATTTTGACCGTATTGGCAGGCTTGTCATTATTCTCTGAATTGGAGACTGAAGAATTGTCTCCCTTACCGCATCCAATTAAAGTCGAAAGCACAAGAACCACAGCCAATAGAAACACACCATACTTTTTCATATTAAATATTGACCTCCTTCTATAAAGTGCTTAATTTATGTTAACCCCGAAGGGGAGTATATCAGCCTTTGACAGAACCAATAACCAGGCCTTTCACGAAGTACTTTTGCAAATACGGATAGAGTAAGACGATCGGCCCGATCGTCACGATCGCTGTTGCCATCTTGACCGATTCTGAAGGAAGCGTGATGTCGCTTGTTCCGGCCAGCATCGTCATCTCGTTCAGCATGCTGATCTCCGATTGCATTTGCAGTAGCATAAATTGCAGCGGGTACAAATCCTTGCTGTCAATCAACATGATTGCATTCCACCAATTGTTCCAGTAATCAAGTCCGTAGAATAGCGCAATCGTCGCCAATACCGGTTTGCATAAAGGAAGATAGATCCGGAAGGCAATCGTAATATCGCTGGCCCCGTCTATGTTTGCCGACTCTCGCAGCGAGTCGGGAATCCCGCTCATGAAATTCCGCACAAGGAAGAGGTTGAACGGGCTGAACAGCAGCGACGGAATGATCAAAGCGAAGATGTTATTGGTCAATCCAAGCGACCGATTCATCAGATACCAGGGAACAATTCCCGCGGAAAAAATCATGGTAATAAAGAAATAGAGCGCCATTGGATTGCGGTATTTCACATTTTTGTTCGCCAACGTATAGCCAGCCATGGACGTAATCAGAATCGCCAGCACCGTACCAACAATTGTGACGAAGATGGAAATACCGTAGCTCTGCATGACCTGGGAACCCCCTGTAAAGATTAGCTTATAGGCATACAAAGAGAACTCCTCCGGGAAAAGGCTGTATCCGTTCTTCAATATGGCATCCTCATCCGTGACCGAGATCATTAAAACCAGAAGCATTGGAAGCAAACAAAGCGCCGAATAAACCGTAATGAGAGCATACATAATCGTCTTGCTGAATGAAAACGTCTTCACTTCTATACCTCCTAAAACCATTCTTCGGGAATCTATCGCCGAAACCGGATTCTAATACAACGCGCCATCTTTAAAAAATTTGCGGGTAATGGAATTCGTGCCGAAGACTAAGATAAACCCGATGACGGACTGGAACAATCCGACAGCCATAGCTTCGGAAGGGTCGCCAATCTGACGCAAAGAGCGGAATACATACGTATCAATGATATCCGTGGTCGAATACAAGGTGCCATTGTCGCCAATCAAGGCGTAGATCATCCCGAAATCGCCGTACATGATTTTGCCGACCGAGAGCAGCATCAGTATAACCACCGTAGGCATCATCAACGGAATCGTAATGCGCATGCACATCTGCCACCGGTTAGCCCCGTCAATCTCGGCAGCTTCATACAAAGTCTCATCAATCCCAGTGATGGTAGCCAGATAAATAATGGCGCTCATCCCTGCTCCCTTCCACACATGCATGATGGTAAGAATAGCCGGCCATACCTGCGGCTCGGTGTACCAGTTGACCGAGACGAGGCCAAGCTGGTTCAGCAATTTGTTCACGATCCCCATATCCATAGAAAAAAACGCATACAGCACATAGCTGATGACGATCCAGGAAATGAAGTTCGGAAACAACATCATGGATTGGCTGATTTTGACGAACAGCTTCTTGCGCAGCTCGTTCAGGATCAGTGAGATGGCCAGTGCCGTCAGCGTTCCAAAGACAATAAAGAGCAAATTTAGAAAGATTGTGTTAAAGGTGACCGTAAACGCCTTGCTCGACCCGAAAAAGAACTCGAAGTTCTTTAATCCTACCCACTCGCTATGAAATATGCCCTTTGTATAATTGAATCGTTGGAAAGCAATCAGTATATACGGATACGTCATATACCCGAAAATAAACGTGTAAACCATCGCCGGAAGGACCAGCAAGTAAGATGTTCCATTCCTACGGATATCAGAAAACATGCCGAATGCCGGTCGCTGTCTCTTTTCCAATTTCTTATCCTCCTTCTTTGCAGTGTACATTTTGGGGCTGCGTTGACGCTTGCTCTAACTCTATAGCAGCGGGTCAGCGTTTCCAATTTCAAATACCGGACATCGCTTTCACGATTCGATTAAAGGGCTTTCACATTTCGAATTGATTTTCATTGCACAAGAATGGAAATTATTGATATAAAGCACAAGCCTTTCAAATTATCGAAACGGCTTTCATTTTTGCGAGAAGGAGTACCTTTTTAGCCAGATATGTCCTATAGTGAAGAGGTTATATTAACGGCATTGGGAGGAATTCTTCATGCGGAACACCATGAATCGGCTTGTTCGATACAAGGCGTTTCAAAAACTTACAATTTCATATTTCCTGCTCGTTCTACTAACCGTCAGCCTGCTGTCCGGCGTCCTCTTCCTTCTCTTCTCCAAAAGCGCCGTCAAGGAGATCGACCGCAATTCCAAAGCCATGTTATCCCAAATCACTTACGCCTCGGAGGTCGTCTATAACCAAGTCATGACAATCGGCAATGCGCTGCTCATCCAGCCGGAGATCACCTCATTCCTGAATGACAAGTTGGAGGACAAGACGAACAATTATCGGATATTCCAACAAATGAACCAGATTATAAGTGTTTATCCTTATATTTACAGTGCCGGGATCTACCGGCCTTCTACGGGAACAGCCGTCGATACTGCCGGGCTTCCATTCGACTCCTCGCTCATCACCCTTAGCGCGGAGCGGTACATGGAATTCTATCCACGTAGCTTGACCGTTGCCGACCGCAACAACGATGCGCCGCTTCAGCTCCTGACCTTTCTGCTGTACCCGGATTTTTCATTTAAGACCTCCGACAACCCGCTTATCTATATCAATGTGGAAGAAAAGTCGATTCTGACGACGATCCGCAAAATCAGCAAAACGGATTCCGCCAACAACGTTTTTGTCATCAACAAAGAGGGCAAAGTGCTCTCCCATACCGATTCAAGTTTATTTCTGAAAGATTGGTCCGAGGAACAGTATGTGCAGCAAATTCTAAATCAGGACAAGGAAGAGAACAGCTTCACAACAAATATTCTAAATAAAAAGCATCTGATCACCTATGTGAAGTCGGAAAAAATGGACTGGTATTTTGTAAGCGTTTCCCCCTACTCCGGACTCATCTCCAACATTGACCGTCTCCGCAACGTTACGCTGCTTGTGACAGCCGGAATTGTACTGACAGGTCTGCTGATCTCTATTTTTCTGACCAAGAGCATTTATAGACCGTTATCGACGCTGTTTGAAAGGATCATGCCGGACACGGATTCTCCAGTCTCCGATTCGCCGTTCATAGATGAATATAAGATGATGACCGAGGTTTTCCATTCGTTGGAGGAACGTGAAAAATCGATGCAATTCGTGATCAACCGCTCTTCCCGAACGATTCGTGAGCATTACTTACTTTCGTTACTCTGGGGTCATCCGCTGGAACATTCTGTTCCGAGCGAATTAATTCGGGATATCGACAAGAAAGTATCGGGGCCTTATTTTTGCGTGCTTGTATTCAAAATCAATGCGCTGGAACCGACAAGAGGGAGGATGGAGACGGAACAGCAGCCGCTGCTGCTCTTCGCTCTAGGCAATATTGCAAAAGAGATGCTGGAGCCTATCGGAGCATGTGATTACCTGTTTATGGGGGGAAATGAAGCCGTCGCAATCCTTCAGTGTACGAACAACCAACAGCCTGAGGAGCTCGAGGCTGCCTTGGGCAATATTCAGAGTTTTCTGAACCGTTACTTCAAGGTGACGGTATCCATTGGCATAGGGGATATAAGTTACGGCAGGAAAAATATTTCTTTCTCCTATACTTCGGCGCAGCAGTATGTTAAATACCGGCTAATCTACGGGAAGGAATCGATCCTGGATGCCGTAACAACACGGCCTCATATGATGACGGCCTTAAGTTATCCCAGCGCCTTCGAGAAGAAGCTAATCGATGCTGTGCAGTCCGGGAAGCCGGAAGCAATCCGGGATGCAATCGGACAATTCGTGGAACAGATCTCTAACGGTTCAATCAATCAGGTCATTACATACAGCACCCAGCTCATGCTATCCTTACTTAAACACTTTGACTATTTGCAACATGTGCCAGATTCCAATTTCAACGAGTATCTGGATGCGGTGACCGAAATTGAATCCGCCGAACATCTGACGGAAATCAAGGAAACTTTCAATCGCTATTGTTTTAATATCTGCACATTAATCGAAGAGAAGAATCTCTGGATGAATGCCCAGAAGCACAATGTTATCATTGAAAAAGTGCAGAATTACATCCAGGAACATTATGCCGAGCCAAACTTATCTCTGGAGCTGGTGTCCAACATTGCCGGCCTGTCGCCAAGCTATTTGGGTAAGCTCTTCAAAAAAGCAACCCGTCAATCGTTCAGTGAATACCTGAATCACACCAGGCTGGAGAAAGCTAGGGATTTGCTTGCTTCCACCCATGAGACTGCAGCCAAAATCAGTGAATCGGTCGGAATGTACAATATCACTTACTTCTCCACTCTATTCAAGAAAAAATACGGCCTAACTCCTTCCGTCTTCCGCGAGCAGGAGGCGATAAGAGGCAATGAAAGGGCTGGAGAATAAACAAATTAGAGCTTTCGGTTTGCGAGAAAAACTGGTGTTGTGGCTAAATTTCCAGCTCCAGCTATGACAGTGACCTCAATGAGTAGAGTGCTGTTCTCAAGGTACAATACAAAAAGAATTCATTTTTACCTATAGATGATTCTACACAAAAAAGCATCGACTACCCGCCATACCAGCATCGCTGGACGAGTTACTCTTGTTGAAGCTTATAAAGTCCCTTCCGGGATTGTCCGTCTGGGCTTCTGGCAGGGGCTATTTACCTTAGCCAGTTAAATTAAATAGATACACCATTATCCCTACAAGCAAAGGTCCTATCACTAAAAACCCGAATATCAGGGCAATAACTTTTAGAGTTCCTGATATTCCTTTTGACGAGTTCAAGGTGTCTAGTTTATTATTGATTTCTTTTAGCTCTTTCAATATTTCTCTATTTAGATCTTCAGACACATCAAAGTCCTCCTTATACACATGAATCAAAAAACACAAGATGTTTTTAATAAATCGTTAACATATACAAAGCTAGTCATGTATAGTAATCGGTACATTTTACCATAATCATCATACCAGATGTTTTTTATGGATCTAGTAAAAATAAAAAACCAAAGGCCCCTTTAAAAATTAGGGTACGCCTTTGGTTTTCTGCAATAATTCGAATTCTCTCTAAACTCATAGAATAATAGCTTCGCAAATCTTACTTCTACTATAATAATCCCGTATTAATATAACCCCCGACGTAGGGTGAAACTCCATCCGGCAATAATAAAGGCATCCCCCTCCATCAGGGGGTATTCTTTATAAGGCACCATGGATTCTCCCTTCAACATCGTACCGTTTCTGGAACCCAGATCCTTCAGGACGTATCCACCGCTTTCGCGCGAAAGCTCCACATGCGCCCGTGAAGTCCCCACACCCTGAGCGACGAATTGGGCTACATCGGGAGACCTGCCGATGATGAAATGGGGCTGATGCAGTTCAATCCGCTGCGGGACGGCTGCATTCGGTTCATTTAACTCAAGATAGTCCCTGGCTGAAAGTTGTCCGGCCGGACGAGCGGCAGTATCCGGACTTAACAGCACGGTAGCTCCCCCACCACCAGAGGACGAAAGCACCTCCGTCCGTTGGGACAGCTTGGCATAATAATCCCCTTCTTCCCCAAAAGAATCTCTTTCCCCGGCGTTAGGCGAACGCGAAAAAGCCTGGTCCCGCAAAGACTGTACGGTAGATCCCGCTGAAGGGTGATCCCGCTCAAGGTTAAATGGTGATTTAGGAACCTGCCATCTCCAATGCTCCTTCCCCTCACCAAGCTCTGCTTCTGCTGCTTTCCCTGAATCTGCTGCCTGATTTCCTGTAAGAAGACCGGATAAGGGATCTGCCTCAAAACGCGGGACGGACTTCCACTTGGCATGCTCCTGCGGACTCAGCTCTGTGGATTCAAACACGGGCAGTGAACCGGACCAATCCTCCGCTCTCCGTGAGAGCAGCCGGAGTTTGCCCGTGTAGCCGAGCCAAGCGATCACGGCAAGCAGAATCGTAATCCCTACCGATAGCCCCAGCATCAGCGGACCCGGTTGATTCATGTACAACATTCTCCAAGCTCCCGCTGCGGCGAGCAAACATCCTAGCAAAATATAGGTCCGAACCGGCGAAGATTTGCCATGCTCCGCTTCATCAAGACTTGAATCATCTGTGCCAGATGACCACGCGGGAAGACCTGATGGGATTCGACCGGCGTGAGAATTACCTTCTTCGTTTCGGCCGCTTTTCCCAAACATCTCGTTGGTACGTTCCGTCAGGCTTCGAATTAAACTCTGTTTATCCGTGTTGCCGTCATTCTCCGTCTGCAATGCCGCACTCCGGCTGTGAGCCGGCTCTGCAAATGAGAAGGCAGGCCTGGAGACGCTGCTGTTTGAGGGATTATCGGTATAGGGCAATCTTTCATTCACATGTGCAGCCACTGCCATCTTCGCTTGCGTTCCTGCTTGATCGCTTTCACCATCTTCTCCTGCAAGCAGTTCAATGACAAGCCGCTTAAGTCCCGGCAAACTGAAGCTCTGTTCACTGCAGAAGGTCATCAATGCTTGTATCCCCCCTCCTTTCAGCTCCGAGACCGATAAGAGAAGCCTTGTCATAAGCTCCTTAAGCGTTACAGGGAGACGGTTACTGCTTGTCTCATTAACGGCAAGGGGAACATTAGTTAAATATAATGTGCCAAGATGCAGGGAGCCTTCAACAAACAGAAAATCCTCATGAAGTATGTAATTCTCGGGTTGAAGCATATACAGCCTGCTGTCCTCCAATGCGGAAGCGATCTGCAGCAGCAGCCCATAGTACTCGGTCAACGTCATGCGCTCGCTCTTCAATGCCTGAGACAGCATCTTTTTGCCGGTGATATCATATTCCAACGTTACTTTGTAATCGACTTCTTTCATATGCAGCTTCAAAAAGTGCGGGATTCTCGAAGAACGGATCATGCCCAATGATTCCACCAGTCATCTTATTGTTCCTGGACTATTCATCTAATGGCTTTAACATTGCTATCAAGACACTAAGTGTACTAACGATTATCACATGTGTTTTTGGATTGATCCGGCATAGAGAATTGAAATAAGCGGTTCATATTCATATTGACTCACACAGGGCCCTAGGATGCTGCCTAAGGGCTTTATTTGTTTTCAACCGCCAACTTTGGCGGGTCATGTTAAAGGTCTCGTCGATTGGATGACAGCCCTACGAATGGAGTGATTACTAATCACGTCATATCTGGGTGTCACTTGGTGACATTCCATTAGACCTTCTGAATCAAAAGGTCAGGAATCTACAATAGTTCAGACATGGTGAATCGCCATATCCGAAAACTCTCAAGGAGATGTATTGAACACACACCCTTTCAGTAGCCCTCAAGTTGACGGTAACTGAAATTCAGATTTGGTATAATCCCAAAACCGAAATCAGTTTAACCATATACAAATTACGGACAGATGTACATCTCATGAGTATAATTTTGCACGACCATTGGTCGCCTTGAAAGATGTTGCAGAAGCAATCGGTGAATCCAAATTTGGATTTTCCAAAGTCACGATTCGTTACAATAGCGTTGGACACATCGTCCAACAACAAAAAAAGAACCAGGACTTTAAGTGTTGATCCTCTTCAATGTTACAACAGCAATGTAATACATTTAAGGAATTAGAAATTGAGTCAAGCCTATTAAAAATTGTACAAGCCATATGACAACGATGGTAATAAGGACAATTTTGATTATCCTCCATTTTTTTTCTTGGGAAGCCACTCGTTTCTCTAAATTACTTAATCGTTGTTCATGATCCATAATAGCATTCCTCCTTTGTTATACAATATTAAACTACCACCTAGATTATGCAAGGTGGCAGTTTAATATTTTTATAGAAAATAGAATCTCATAGAAAGCGTGAATTATCTTATGTCGTCCATCTCATAGAAAATGATTGAGGTCTTGAAATAATTTCTTCGCCAATGCCGCCTCCACCAATTATTGATAGAGTTCTAACTCCCTTGATAATTATTTGTGCTGTTCGTCCGTTAACATTGGCAGTTGCATTAGTCGCAGCCCGATCATGCTGCCAAGAGTTGCCAGGGTGGAAACCCAATAGTGAGCTTGAGCTGTCAGTAACACTGACTATGTTCCAGTTGCCAGCACTATCATGTCTGTTAAAACTCACAGTAGCTGAAATCCAAGAAAGGTTTGCACCCGCAGCCAGTCCATCTCCCCAAACTGTCTGTGTAACGCTATCAGTTACAATAGCCATAGGACTAATCTGATTAGATGATCCTTCAAAAGTTTGATTAGATGCAATAGTTTGATTATTGTTATCAGAATAATATGTCAGTAAAGCTGCATATTCATCTAAATCATTTACAATTATTGCTCCGTTATCATATTGCATAGTGCTGGCTCTTCCGGTTTTCACTGGTGTAAATCCTGTATCTTTCAAAATATCTTCTTTTGATTGATACTTCCCTTTTGCAGCTTCAAAATACTCAGCTGGTATAACATCACGAACAGAGATTGTGTCTACCTCAGCAGGAACAATTACATCATTGATACTGGTAGATGAAACTTGGCTAGGACTAGCACTAGCACTAGCAACACCTAAAGAAGTGAACAACATTGCACTGGATAACAATAAAACTGCACTTTTCTTTAGCATACAAAATCCTCCTAATTTGTTAATATAATGGATACAATTAAAACGTTACCATAAATAATGGAATATTGTCTATTATTCTAGCAATTTATGTAACAAAAACAAATAATAGCTGGTAAATATGTAATAAAATTATAATTACAAAAATAAGTAATATGACGATTACGGAAAGAGTTTAAAACAGATGGTTTAAATAATACTGTTAATGAACGGAAAATCACTCCTTACAAATTATCTAAAGATACAGGAGAACGAATAGGCACCATATACAAACTTGTAAATAATCAAGACTTGAACAGTGTACGGATACCAGCGTCATTAATTGTCAACTTATGTAGTTATCTTGATGTCACTCCAAACGATTTGTTCGAAGTCAGAGTTAATAGCAGTGACGATGTATAAGGTAGTCTTACACTGGAACGACGACTAAGTAAAAAAGACTCCCCAGTTGTGGAGAGTCTTTTTTACTTTACAACTTATTTCATATACGAAATCTACATTTCATCACTATTTAAAGCCTTGTTAAGCTTTATCTTTCTCCATGCATCCTCAACCGTGTTATTAATTAATCGAGAGTTAACATTAGACAAGTCAAAGTTACTTCCCGAGCGAAGCAAATCATAAACAAACCCTCTTCGAGAAGGGGAGTTTGTACATTTTTTAAAGTCATTGTTATCGATTAAAAAATCATAAAGTTTATTTAGTTTAACTTCAGAATCCGATTTTTTTCTATTGTAATTTTCTTCTTTTGCTTCCTCAATTTCCTCGTTGTGTTCTACAAACAGCATTTCCAGAAAATCATCCTTGTCTTCAAAAAGTAACATTGAATTTCTATGATGGTAAGTATAAATAATACCCTCGTTTTGAAAGTACAAACTTATAACCTGTTCTTTACCGACATGTTTCTCAAGTTGCTTTAAAGCGTTATTATAGTCTTTAATTTTTTCTTTGATTTGCTTATTGCTGTTAACGTACTCAAGATTATAGTTTAAATCCTCATCGGTGATTAAATTATTCTCGATTTCACTCTCATCCAATATATTCAGATCGTATAAAACTACATTGACTCCTAAATCATTCAATAATGCGCAAAAGGTGCCATAATCATAAATAACAACATCTTCTCGCTCACAATATACTTTGTAACTATTTATGCTATGTGATTCAAAAAATCCGGTTATATCTTTGAAAGACAAATAGTCCATTACAATCTCCCTTTTAATCAACCTTGCATTTCATTATAAATACACTACCAAAGTTCCATAACTTGTCCATACTCTTTAACTTCAGGATACATCTTGTCAATCGTAGATGCACCCAATACAGATTTTATTAAATGCTCTTCTGGCTTAAACTTAGGTGCGTCAACCGTTATCTGAGTTACCCTATGGTCCCCACTCATAATGCCAATCGTTACAGTCTTTGCTCCTTTTATATCATCCTGTTGAAGAAAATCATATGCCTGAGTAAATACATGTTGTGTCGCTAAACCTGGTTTTACAGAGTCTTTCATATGTACCACTAGATCAATATGCTCCGTTATATCTCTCGAATCGGTTACATCTACTTTCATAGCGTAAGCAAAAACAGAGGTATCTATTAAGGATTCATCTTCTTCACTATCTATAATGGTGAGTGCTTCTTCCTCCGTGCTTTCTTCGTCGTTTCGTATGCCTTCTTCTTGCTCATTGGATTTTGTCTCACTCTGATCGTCTTGAGACTCGACATTCGCAACAACTGTTTCATTAGTAGTTTCGCTCGGTGCTGCTGAAGGAGACGCCTCATTAGAACAAGCCTGTAAAACCAAAGTAAAAGCAAAAAGAGATGCAACTAAAGTAATCTTTGTTTTCATTATGGTACTTCCCCCATATGTTTCTTTCTAAGTAAAACATGCCTTTTATCAAAAAATCTTTATTCCTTCTAAAAGCTTTGTTTTTATTTCCTCTGAAACGAACGAAAATACAGAGGTATGTAATTCAGATGCTTGCTTTTGTATGTGTGCTTTTTGGTCATCACTGAGGCAATAATTATACTTTTTTATCAATCTTTCAATTTTAGATCTCCTTGCGATGAACTCCTCTTCCGATTGGCTTTTGATTTTAAGAAAGTCAACCCAATCTAGGCTTTGCCTTTGATTGTTACACTGCTTACATGATAATGCGATATTCCCCCAAGCATGCAATCCAGCATGGTCCTTGTTCATGGGAACCAAGTGATCTTTATCCCACTGTTTGTTGTTAAGATTCTCATTACAATAACAACATTTATATTCAAAAAACAGTATAAGATCAAATTTGCTTTTGTTATCACTAAAAGGCTTGAATCCCCTTGTTAAATCATACTGCTTCCCTATTTCTCTTAGCAACTTTCGCACTGCTTGACTTGCAGCTTGTGACGGGGATGACACTCTGTCTCACTTCCCTTTGAAGTAGCCATTTTAACTGAATTTATTTTCTGGTAATCCTATTTGCTCTTTTCTTCTTAACTTCTGTGCTAGTGCTAAATAAATAACTATCGCCTTCATGGGACCACGGCTTATCATTATCAATACTAAAATTAACAGTGTCCCAGCAACGTTCAGGGATTAATTCGGAACATCTTTCTTGAACATAGGCAGCCGCTTCTTTAATACTGGTAAATTCCTTAAAGAGGATTTTGTTTTTGTATAGTCTCACGTTGTAACCCATTAATTTCACTCCTAGGTAAAACAGTCATTTGATTAAGTTACTATCTTTTTGAAGTGAAAAGTCGTTTATGTTGCGTCGAATATAAGTGGTTTAGTCGAGAATTTTTTTTTATATATCTCGAAATAGTCTGTGTGACTTTAGAATGCAATTCCCCATCCGCTTCTAGGATAAAATAATCTTTATTTACTTCCAGCAATTTGATTTGAAATTTTTTATTGGTGTAACGTTTTATCGCCTCTTCAATTTCGTTCTTATCGTCTTCAGTAAAGCTCAGTGTAGGATTAAAAATATATAACTTATAACTCTGAATCATTCTCTATCCCACCTTATAAAAATAGTTATTTGATCAACTGAGTACTGGATCTAAAACTACAATACCATCAATCTCCTCAAGAAGTTGCGAATTTGCATTTTTCATAAATCGTTTATATGATGTTCCTTTACTTAATAAGACAACAACATCAGAAAGTTTAAATGTCATATCTCCCTTCACTCTCCACTCTCTTTCATGTGTCCAATCTGTTATATTCTCTGCATTTCCAAGATGAAAATCAACAATACGCCACCATTCTTCTTCAGGAAGGAACTTCTTAGCTTTTATCGAAGATTCATATATGACAGGTCTGCCGCCCTTATGGAAAATTGTTTTCTTTTTAAATCCAATTCCGACAGGTTGGTAACGAATTTTCCCACCAAGATCTTCCCTATAGTTTTGCTCATAGAGAGTATTTTGACAGAGAGCATGCACAGGCACATCCTGAAAGCATACTGCTGGACTGTCACCAACAATAAATCCCGAATCGGTAGTACTTCCAATAAGCTTCTTGTCATTCAAAATTTTAAGTAGTACTTCACTTGCTGACATTGTTTTTGTTTTCTTCGTTAGATGAAAGACATAAGTGCTCATATCTGAACGATGTCGCATCCTATGTCTCCACTGATCTATTGAATAACCCACTTTTTTATCACTCTTTTCTTATGAAATAAACCTTTCATAATGATGAGTACCTGTTACTGGTCATTTTCATCTCCTGATCAAATGTACGTTTTATCATCTTTTATTCGAATAAAGCTTTCTTTGTGACTTCCACCAATAAAGCCTTTGCCATTTCAAAAGGTAAACTTAGAAAGTCCATTCCTTTCTTCTTAGCTATTTCTTTCGCCTTATTGACAACAACCTCATTTCTAGCTGCATCAAGGAAATCGTGGCCTTTCCAAGTCATATTTTTAACATAGATTACATACGGATTGAGGGTTCCTTTAGCTTCAACGTAACCAGCATCTTTTAAAATTTTCACTTGGTATTGTACCATCTCTCGTTCTTCTTCTGTTTCGTACCCCTCAATTTCTACCACAATGTTGTTAGTTGCCGTATTATGTTCTTCAATATACTTTAAGACCTTGATAATTAAGTCCATATCGCGCTTCATTTGAACACCCCTTTCTTTTAAAATATTTGTTTTATTTTCTTTTGAATAAAACAATTGATGAGTTTTTGTTCTCATTCTTTAAATACTCCCCATTGTATCGATAAGTGTACACATACATCTTCCCATCTACAAATGTGCATTTATGAGGATTACCTCTATCAGTGATCTTAATCTGGTCTTCTCTTGGATAAACATTTACTTCATTAAGCATCTTAAACAAAAAAGGCTTTATTTCAGTCAGTAGGTCCATGAATTTTTACCTTCCGTTAAAAGATTCGTTTTATCGCTTTCTAGGATTATCATTATTGATTAGTTCCTCTACAGTCCATCTCTCATGCGGGTTGTAAGTTCGCCCTGGTTTAATACATACTTGCTCAATTAAGTCCGTTAATTGGAATCCATGTCTAAGCTTATGCAGCCCTAACTGCCTCCTACATTCAGCTATCCCGCCTCTTCTCATGCCTTTAATTACATGAATAAAGTCACCGTCAGCCAAAATGTAGTCCCCTGAATTGCGTTCTCCAGTGATTGTAGGTATATTCATAAAAAACACCATCCTTAATTAGGGCAACTACATCAACCCAAATCCTTCTACAATTTTTGATAATTCTTTCGGACATTCAATTTGAATAATTTTCTCAGAATTGACCCATAATCGAATAACTCCTAATTTATCTAGAGATAGAGATACGTCGTTGATTATTTTTCGTATTCTAGAAATATCGGGATTAGCTAGTGCCAAAAAGGTCGTATCAGACTTAGAATCGAGCTGCTTCATAAGATAATATATCTGAGCACTCGCATGTACTTTTAACTGTCCACTATGGAACACATTCTCTGTTTGATTGTTTCTTCTAGATCCTTTTGACTCAATAATTAATGAGTAGCCATTCAATTCAGCATGTACATCAAATCCCTGTTCTTTGTCTATGGCTATTCTTAATATGTTGGCTCCTCTTTTTTTAAGGTACTCAGCAACTGCTAGGTTTACTTCATTCTCGGTCATTGAGAAGGTGTCCGGACTTTTACTTATCGGGATAGGCATACAACTCAACTCCAAGGATTTATTTCTTATGAAAGGCTAATTTTATCTGTTGTTCGATTGTTCATAATCATTAATTCTTGTAATAATATAATCAAAAAGCATGATACATCTTATTGAATTGACTTTATAGCCATATGTTTATCTGCTCCATGCAGAATTGCATGCCGACTCAGTGGATATTCTATATCTTTGCCATGTTCAAATGAACTAAGAACGTGGGACAAATAAAACAATAGAATATGTTCATCAAAACTAAGAATGCTGGTTTCGTTTAGTAGAGTTTTTGCAGTTTCTTTGATTTTATTTTGAGATATATAATCACTACCATCGCACCTCTCAGCAATTATTCCTTCAAGTTGAGGTAGTAATGTAGAAATAGCAGCATAATATCTTGAATCATTATGGGACAGTATAGCTTCTTCGAGAATTGGCATTCGATCAGAGAGCCAATTCATCTTCCTCCAGTCAGTTTTCATTTCTTGAATTACTTCACAAGTGAAAAAATCCTCAACAAATTCAGTAATTAGGGCAGATGTTTCTTGAAGAGTATGATTCTTCGCATGAAGTCCAATTTCTTTCATTTTTCTAGTGTCAATATAATCATGCGGTGGAAAGCCGCTATCATACATTGCCTTCTTAAAACTAGCAATACCCTTCTCAGTTTCTTCATTAAAAATGTAAGACTGAGGCTTAACCAAGGTAGCTTCTTCAATGGCCTTCTGTAGACGATGATATGTACCTGTGTAGTCTGTTGTGTTTTTGATTGTGATTATTGCATCTTGTATGTAGTCAAACGGTTTAAAATTTTGGAAGGTTTCATTATTTTCTTTCATTTGTATTCCTCCTAATGTTCTTTATAAAAGACTCATTTTAAAGCATTAAGCTTTTCAATTGCATATTGATCGGCTATCACTTCGAAGGGATGTTCGCGATATTTTTTATGAAACAGGGTTAAATTGTTAAAAAATTCATCCGACCCCTGCTCAGACATTTTAATTAGTTTCTCTAACTCACCCAATTCTAGTTTTGACATTTCAGCATTGTAGTCTGAATTAAATTCATTTCCACTTAAACCTCTCGATGCATATCTTGTCTGAAAATCAAACCAATGACCTAATTCATGTAAAATGGAAAAAACGGCATATAATTCAGGATCAATAGGTTCATTATTGGCGAGAAGATGGTTTCTCCGCAATAAATTTTCAACTCCAGAAAGTATGCATGGATCATCTGGTATAGCTTGATGCAAAACCGTAATTGAGTCTTCTACTGCAATTTCCGGAATAACGATGCCAGCTTTATAGTTTCCTTTTCCTTCAGGCCAGAAAGCAGGAGTTGGTTGCCTTTTTGCGTTTATTAAAGTGGAGACTGGGATTTCTTGATAGAAGATGCCATCGGGTATTATCAATCTTGCAATATCTATTAACATCATATGTTTAACGCTCCCATTCTTGATGAAAGAATTGTTTTATTACCATCTATGTAATGTCGTTATTTTCACGACAACACTTCGTTGATACGCCGCTCGGAAAATATCCACTCCGGTGGAATCAAGTCATCAGGGTATTGTGCCTTAGTCCACACCTTGTTTTCCCTTAGCACGGTATCTCCAGTGCCATTGCGCGCTTTTTTCATTAAATCAGCTACTTCAGACGGTGTTGCTATATAAACTCTGGGCATCTCATTAATTTGGACACCTTTGAATTGAACAAGGCTAAATATAGTTTTCTTAGAGTGCTTGAGTAGCCATGAATCAATTGCCTCATGATAACTAACACTTTCACTCTTGTATCCTTGAGTTAGTCCCCAACCACCATCTCTACTTCCTTTTACCGATACTTTTATAATGCTTTCTCCTTTTGATACCATTAAGTCATACTCTGGTTGGTTTGCTCCATACTGAACAGAGACATCAAATCCAATTCTTGCAAATAAAAAAGCCGTAATGGACTCGGCTGCAACTGATACATGCCATGAATTAACCAATATTGCTGTCACTCTCCTTTTGATAAAAGTATTATTTCACAGCACGTGTAGCTTCCCATATCTTTTTCACGGCTCCTTATTTTTCTGGACAAGTTGACAATAGGTCAGAGATCCAAGCATAGGTCTCAGATCCATTTTATATCCTATTTATCCCTAATAGGTCATCTACAGACATATTGTGTAGTTTTGAAAGTGAAATTATTGCTTCAAAATTAGGCTCTCTTAATCCAGTCTCATAGTCATCCTGCTGACATTAAGGTATTCAGCAACCTGCTCACCCGTTAAGCCTTTCTTCTTTCGATAGTAACGAAGTTTAACACCAATTTTTTGGGCATTGGTCATTTCTTTAGGTTGCTCACTTGCATCTATCTTCATTTCCATTGGTTCGATATCATCATTAGACGTATCAAGTGTAGCGCCTTTGGCTTTTTCTGCAATAATTCTGAATTTTTCTCTAAACCCATTAAAAATGATTTCTGTTTCTTCTTTGGATGCTCCCCAAAGATCCCAATATTGCAATGCAAATTCTTTAAATAAAACCGCTTCATTAATTGTCGCTACTCCAAGTATTTCTGCCATAAGGGCAGGTGACTTTATTTGTTTCATTATATCCTTATAAATTTCACTAAGTCTTTCAACAGCAAATTCTCCTTTAAGCTCTTGGGAATAACTCATATCCGGTATAACTGCCATTATTTCAAATCTATTAGCTTCCTTATTATTAGATACAATCTTATTATCTTCTAAAAACATAATTTGAATCATTTCTATACCAGTAAGTATTTCCCCTTGAATATTGGCTTCGGTAGCCAAGTCTTCTCCTACTATTTAATCCCATATAAATATAAACCCCTGCGCAGGATAAACGACCATCCGGCATTAATAAAGATCTCCCCCATCGTAGGGTATTCTTTATAAGGGACCATGGACTCCCCTTTAACACCGTACCGTTTCTCGAACCCAGATCCTTCAGGACGTACCACCGTTTACACTACGAAAGCTCGAGCCGGTAAAGTCCCTACGCCCTGAATATAGAGGAGATCTTAGCCAGTTAAATTAAATAGATACACCATTATCCCTACAAGCAAAGGTCCTATCACTAAAAACCCGAATATCAGGGCAATAACTTTTAGAGTTCCTGATATTCCTTTTGACGAGTTCAAGGTGTCTAGTTTATTATTGATTTCTTTTAGCTCTTTCAATATTTCTCTATTTAGATCTTCAGACACATCAAAGTCCTCCTTATACATATGAACAAAAAACAAGATGTTTTTTCAATTAATCGTTAACATATACAAAGTTATTAGTTAATCGGTACATTTTACCATAATCATCATACCAGATGTTTCTATATATCTAGTAAAAATAAAAAAACCAAAAGCCCCTCAAAAAATTAGGGTACACCTTTGGTTCTCTGCAATAATCCGAATTTTCTCTAAGCTTCATAGAATAATAGCTTCGCAAATCCTACTTCTACAATAATAACCCCGTATTAATATAAACCCCTGCGCAAGGTAAACTCCCATCCCGCAATAATAAAGACATCCCCCTCCATCAGAGGGTATTCTTTATAAGGCACCATGGACTCCCCCTTCAACATCGTGCCATTTCTCGAACCCAGATCCTTCAGTACGTAACCTCCGCCTTCACGCGAAAGTTCGACATGTGCCCGTGAAGTCCCCACTCCCTGTGCGACGAATTGGGCTACGTCAGGGGACCGGCCGATAATGAAATGGGGCTGATGCAGTTCAATCCGCTGCGGGGTAACTGCATTCGGTTCGTTTAGCTCGAGGTAAGCACCTGCTGAATGTTGCACGCCTGGACGGGCTGCGGCATCCGGACTTAGCAGCACGGTAGCCCCCCCGCCTCCAGGGAACGAAAGCACCTCCGTCCGTTGGGCCAACTGGGCATAATAATCCCCCTCCTCCCCATATGGATCCGCAGTCGCAGCTGCTGCCTCAGATGAACGCGAATAAGCATGGCCCTGTGGAGACTGTGCAGGATATCCCGCTGAATGGTGATCTCTCTCGGAGTTAACTGGAGATTTAGGGACCCGCCATCTCCAGTTCTCTTTTCCCTCCTCAAGCTCTGCTTCTGCTTTTCCGGCGTCTGTTTCCGAGTTATCCCCAAGAAGCCCCGATAAAGGATCCGCCTGAAAACGTGGGACGGACTTCCACTTGGAATGCTCCTGCGGGCTAAGCTCTGTTGACTCGAACATGGGCAGGGAACCGGACCAATCGCCGGATCTCCGTGATAGCAGCTGAAGTTTACCTGTCCAGCCAAGCCAGGTTACTGCAGCAAGCAGAACCGTAATCCCTACCGACAACCCCAGCATCAGTGAAGTAGGCTGATTCATGTACAGCAATCTCCAAGCTCCCGTTGCGGCGAGTAAACATCCTAACAAAATATAGGTGCGAACCGGCGAGGCTTTGCCATTGTCCGAAGCTTCTGAATTTGTATCATCTGTATCAGGGAGCCACGCAGGATTAGAACCCAAAGGGCTTCGATCCACGTGAGAATTCATTTCCTCGCTCTTGCCCCTCTTCCCAAACATCTCATTCGTACGTTCCGCCAGACCTCGGATTAAACTCTGTTTATCCGTGTGGGTGTCACTCTCTGCCTGCGGCACTGCTGTCCGCCCGCGAGCCGGTTCTGTAAATGCGAATGCAGGCTTGGAGCCCATGTTGCTTGATTGACTACCGGTATAGAGCGATCCTTGATTCAAACCTGAAGACACTGCTGCATTTGCTTGAGTTACAGCACGATGGTCTTCACCCTCTCCTGCTAACAGGTCGACCACAAGCTTCTTAAGTCCCGGCAGATTAAAGCTCTGTTCACTGCAGAATGACATCAGTGCCTGTATCCCTCCCCCTTTTAGCTCCGTCACCGATGCGAGCAACCTTGTCATTAGCTCCTTGAGCATAACCGGAAGACGAGTGCCGCTTGCTTCGGTAACTGCAACGGGAACATACGTTAAATATAAAGTGCCAAGATCCAGGGAACCTTCAATAAACAGATAATCCTCATGAAGTATGTAATTCTCCGGCTGAAGCATATACAACTTGCTGTCGTCCAGGGCAGTGACGATCTGCAACAGCAATCCAAAATATTCGGTCAGCGTCATTCGCTCGCTCTTTAACGCTTGAGACAGCATTTTTTTGCCGGTGATATCATACTCCAGCGTTACCTTATAATCGACTTCTTTCATATGCAGCTTCAAGAAATGAGGGATTCTCGAAGAACGGATCATTCCAAGCTGTACATGATTAAGTTCTGATGATTGGATTCCTTCAGCCCGGTCCAGCACCATAATGGTTCCACCATTCTGCATAAAATCCGCCTTTAATCCGAGCATAAGCTCCCCCCTCCTACAAGTGCAGTACCACATACGTGCTGATTACACCAGGAAGGACAGCAATCATAAAGGGGAATCGCAAGTGTTCCTCCTGGTTATTGCGCCATGGCAACCAGCTCTTCATAACAAAAACGCCGGCGATACTGCCAACGACATTGCGTATTCGCTTCATCGTTTCCCGCCGCCAGAGCAGGATGAGCAAACCGATGACACCGGCAAAAATTACAGAATACATGATGCCCTGCAAGGTAAACCATAAACCGGTCCAGGCACCAATCCCCCCAAACAGCTTAACGTCACCCGCTCCCACAGCCCCTATAAAATACATGATCAACAAGATAAGAAACCCTGCTCCAAGACCCTGCAAAGAAAAGAACAGCCCCTCCCCCCCGTCCAGAACGCCGTAATAGACAGGACCGGAGAGCATAGCAGAAACGGTTAAAACATTCGGTATTTTCATGGAACGAAGATCTGTAATGAATGCCGCGATCAGATAAACGGCACAAACACCAAAAGCAACGGCCATACTACATCAAAACTCCCTTGCTTAAACTATTCACTGGAATAGCCTTGATAAGATTTTAACTATGGATGAACAACGAATGCTTCTTTAGAATGACTCTCTTAAAAACCTATTTGAAACACTTCTCTGAAACGCTTCTTAGGGAACACTTCATTTCGGACTCTTGCTATCAAGCCTCAAGAACCTGACCGTGCCACCACCGTAAACGGAACCTCAATTCGCTGTCCGTCTGCTGTCTCAACGACAAACAGCCACGTTCCAGGCGTTGTATTAAAGCCTACGTTCCATTCCCACTCGATATAGCCGTTACCGTCCGCGGTCTCCCAGCCCAAATATTTAGCTGTGCTCTGACCGCTCTTATAATAGACTGACAGTTGGGCACTGCTTCCCGGCTCTACTTTCACTTTTACCTTAGCCTGCTTGCTAGCAACGGCCGGATTCGGCTTCTCCAACAGCTCGATAGCCCCGTTCGTCCCCGAGCCATCCCCTGAACCCGTCCCTCCTTCGCCGGTGTCGCCAATCCATAATCTCTCCTGAGCCTTTGCCTGCAGCACGATGCGTTTGTTCAAGAAAGGAACCCGGATCGGAAGCGCGTAATTCACCTCAATGCCGAAATAGGGACTCGCCCCGCTCTTCAAATTCGGAATGTGAACATTGGACACATGGATTCGATCATAGTCCAGAAGATTATCAGGCATAAATGGCTTCAGCATCGGCTTGACCACGGGATCGAGTACGGCTTCCACGGTTTGGTTCTTAAGCTGCTGCAGCGGCTCCTCGCCTGACGCTACAGCTTGCGTTATCCATTCATTAACAGGAGAAGGAAGAGAGTCGCTGTAATTCGAAACCCAATCAGAAAGTGACAATTTGGGAATCTCCCAATGGGATGTGCTTGGTGAGCCTTCTCCTGTTCCACTACCATCGGCATTGGCCTGCACGGCTAGCGAGACGGGATACATATGAGCCGCTACGGTTTTGACCGTATCCGAAACGGTACTCTGGAGTGCTGTCGATATCAACGTCATTTGCACGATATAAATGAGAAAAATGACAAAAAACATAAACATCGGCAGCACAAGTGCAGCTTCCACCACCATGCTTCCTTGTTCCGATGACGCTTTACCTTTATGGAGAGGTTTCTGTATTACCGATAATCGTTTCATTCAAGTACCCCTAATCCTAATAGGAAAAATCCGCCTTGCGCTTTACCATGTAACGACTTCCCTGAACTTCGTCCCCATCGCTTCCAAATACAACGCCGATCGCTTTCGTCACCCCTGGAAGAAACCATAAACGCATGGCCGTCTTGACCTCTCCTGATGCGTAGGTAAATCGCTCCGCAGGATTGGTGCCAGTATTCAATCGAATCAACGCCAACATGCGCGATAGCTTCTTCTCGTTATTGCTGTGAATAAACAGAAATATTCGTAAATGATCCCTGTAAGTCAGCTCAACGGGGACATACTTGGATAGCTGAACGCTCCCCTTCTGACACAACTGGATCATATCCTCAATGGCCTTCTCAATCCCATACAGAATCGCTGCCGCCAAAATCGCCAACGGATTCCCCAATTTACTATTCACAATGAATCCTTCCATCGTCCGGATCGCGAGTCTGGAACCAAAGATCTCTGCATAGGCCGCCGAGATATTCCCGGCGGGGTTATGAAATCCGTATAGAATGTACTCCACTTCCTGGTTCCCAATGGCGAATTCCTGGATGACATCCCCGCCCGTGTTGGAACCATCAACCATTCCGGTTAATTTCCCAATATCAAAATGCTGATAATAATGAACGGCGTACTCATTTTGAAACAGTTCATCCCTGACACCGCCCAGCACGTTCCCCATAAATCCAAATATACCGTCCATATTATCCATTGCTTGTTTACCGGCATCATACGGATCATCGTCCATAGGCTTTCCCTTATTCATGTTGTCCGCTTCAGCATTAAATTGAAGGCTTTCGTCATAGTACTGCTGGAGTTCACGGAACTCATCCATAATAGCCTGATGTTGTCCATTCAACCCGTTAATCGCCTCAATGACTTTGGAGGCCTGCTTCAGCTTCTGACTGGCCTGCTTCTCCATCGCCTTCCGTTCCTTATCGGATGTGCGGAACTGTTCCAATGACGCCTGCTGCCGATCTATAATATTTCCACTGCCTGATACTCCATAATTAGACACAAAACTTTGTAATATGCGACTAGCTTCAAGCACCGTCCCCTTCATTCCCTCTCCCCCCAGCGAAGACTGAAGAGTGGTGACCGCTCGGGCAACCTGTTGGTATCGACTCTCCTGGCTATCAATCTCTTGCCGGAAGCCGTTCAAGAACTCATCGCTGTGAATTAATTTGTCAGCTTGCTTCCGTATGGATTGAATCATCTCCGCTTCTGCCCCGGATGAATCGTTAGACCCTGGTGTTACATCATTCGTGACCTGATCATATCCCCTATTAGATGAACGGTTCTCGGAATCCTTGATGACCTGCTTCATCTCTTCATTCAGATTCCTTGCTTCCTCCCATAATTGATGCGCATCCGAGAGCAGCTTGTCATTCTCCTTCTGAACTCGGCTGGCCTCCCTCGAAATCTGTGAGCCAATGGAAGAAATTCCGCTCCGGTAAGCCATGAGCAGCAGCGTATACTGTTGTTCCTTAGGAGGCCTGTCCGCATCTTCCTGTTGTTTAGCCTTATAATCCTCGTATTGCGATGCCACATCAGCGGCGGTATACATACTGCCCCCCAGCGAAGTGTCGGAGATCGATTGTCCCGGCGGATCCATAACAAGCTTCGAAAGCCGGATTGCATGCTCCCCTGCTTTTCGCTGCTTTGCCAGCATTTCATCCAGCGCCGCTTCCCGCTTGTCATACAATTTGCGAAGCTTCTTAAGGACATCTACCGTATTGGAAGCTTCCTTCATGGACTGCGATAACGGTTTGAACTTGCCCACTAATTCCAAAGTGAAATCAATCGGCGCTTTATACTTCATATCCTCGATAATCTGCCGGTTGAATATGTCATAAGTCCCCAGCGGACGCTGCAGCTCAAGACCCGAACTATCGAGCTCCATTGCCATTAACCGGAATGCATCGCTACGTTCTCCCGAATTCATGCTGTCATTCAGCACATTGCCCATAATGAGATCGCCGCTGGTGTCTCCAAGGGCATATAATCCATATTCCTTCTGCAGCTGCGGATCATAGGAGGACATCACGGAGCGTACGGCTGCTCTTGTCAGCCTCTCACTTTGCACCTTCATGGCCGCGATACGCGAGAAATCAATGAATATGGCTACAAACATAAATACGGCTGCCAGGGCGATAATCAAAAAAACAGATACAGATCCATCGGACGATCGGCCCACCTCTCTCCTTTTCCGACTAGACCGCGCTTTCCCATGCTTCGTCATGACTATCGCGAACCTCCGAACTTTTGTAGAACTTCTCCTGCGGCAGCCTTATCCGTTCCATTTCTCCCGCCTTGAAACTTCGATCCGTAATATCGCATTAGATCCACCGTGCGAATAAATTCAACAGGATCCACCACGATCGATTGTGCGCTGACCTTGATCTGTCCTCCATCGTCCAATATTCGACTCAATGGTGTCAGAGATACCTGCTCATTTAACGAAGTCGTCACCTTTCGAATGAGCAGCTGATTCGAATAACGCATCTCTCCCGCCATGCTAGCGGGCACAGCCGTACCGCCCTTGGACATTTTGAGTTCGGGCAGCTTCCCACTGCCTTTTTCGCCGTGCGGCAATTGTATCGACTTCGTGCCGTCTCCACCGGCCAAACCAAATAGACTTCCTAGAACATGATCATCCGTTAACCGCCAATATAACGAATCATATTGTCCCTGTTCTACGGATCCCGTAGCTGCAAACTTGTGGCTGTTGTCCCAGCTATACGCGGTCCTTTCGGAAGCCGCGGCCGATGCCTGAACCAGCATCGACTTCTGGTAGATATACAAGCATAGGAACAGAAGCAATACCGTCACCATCAGTACGATGGGAAGAACCAGGGAAGCTTCCACCGTGAAGCTCCCTGTCTCGTCCTTCCATCTTCTCGGCAGCCGTTTATTCAAGGAACTCTTTACTCTTGTTATTCACGTTTTTAAACAAGTTGTTCACCAAAGCCGTAATCTGATCTTTAAATATAAGCGCGATAATCAAAATAACGACTAGGATCAGGATCATCTCCAGCGTTCCGATCCCTTTCTCATCCTTCCAAAAAGCTTTCATCCCATTCTTTGCCATGCTTAACATCATATTTCATACACCGGTCCCTTCTACATGTTCATCATCATAAATGCAGGCGCTCCGAGCAAAACAATCACGATCATGAAAATGACCACCATTGGCAGCACCAGCTTTGAGGAGGCCTGCTCGCCCCTTGTTCTTGCAATGGCCTTGCGCTTCTCCCACAGCACGCGGGACAAATCCCGCAGTGCCAGGACAAAGTCATTCCCGCCACGCCTAAAATTAAGCAGGACGGTTGTTGTAAATATCGATACCTCCTGAACGCCGCACCGTTTATTGAACTGCTCGAAGGCTTGCTGGAACGGATGGCCTCCCTCCCATTCAAGCACCATTCTCTTCAGCTCAGCATACAGGGGATGGTTCGCGTCCTTGTTCCGTTCCACGCAATGAATGATCGCCCGCTGCACCGTCTCGCCGGCGCCAACAAGCAGCACAATCTTGTTCAGAAGCTCCGGCAGCTCCATCACGATATCCTGCTCACGCAGCGTGACCTTTTTATGGAGATCCTTTACCAAAGCGACGGGCAGCAATGCACCCAATCCCAATCCGGCCAGAAGTCCGATGACATCCCCCAACAGCAATGTCCACAGGCAGCCACCGATCAAAATAAGCCATGTATACGCAAGTGCCTCGGCCATAAACAATAATGTCATTTCTGTGCTGTGCCGCAAGCCATGGATCTTCTGAACGGAGCCCTGCATTCGATAAAATATAATCGGCAGGCGCATCGGAACCTTCCCTCGCTCGAGCAGAAACAACAGAGGCGGTGCTAACCGCTGCAGCCTAAGACCTTCCATTGGCACTTTGCCAAGACGATGGTACCGTTCGCCGCACGTTTGATTCAGCACCACCCAACCACCCACAAGCAGAACCATCAGCGCGCCGGATATCCATGTCAGCATGCCCGCCTCACCTCCTTACACCTTGATATTCATCATTTTGGTGATCCATAAGAAACAGCCTCCTAGAGCCGCCAGTGCAAAAGTAGAGATTATGATCCCCGATCCGCTATACATGGACTCCATATAATCGGGAGATGTCATATTCATGAACAACAGCAGGAGGAAAGGAGCCGCAAGAAGCGCCTTGGATTCAAACCGCTTCTGGGCGATCATGACGGATATCTCCTGCTGAATATCCAGCTTTTCTCCGATAACAGAAGAGGTTCTGCGCACGACTTCAACCAGATCACCGCCTGTTCGTTTGCAAGTCGAGAAGACATCGGCAAAGTTCGTCAGATCCTCCATCCCCGCCCTACGTGCAAAATCCTGCAAAGCTGTTTCAATAGGCTCGCCGTACTCCAAACGGGACACAATGACTTTGAGTTCGAAGATCAGATCGCTGTTGCCCCCGGGATCCAGCAGCAGCAAGTCCTGAACGGCGTCCCTGAACCCATTCTCTACGGAGCGGCCAGCCGACAGAGATGAGGACAAGGAATACAGGGCTTGCTTGAAGTGAAGATTCAGCGTCTTGCGCCTGATTTCCAACATAAACCGTCGCCAAAATTTAGGGACCGTCAGACCTCCCGTTCCAAGCAGCAGCGACAAAATCAGATTGTGATAAAACAGATAACCGATGAAGAAAAACAAAAGGCCGCCAAGGATGACACATGCTGTTCTCTGTCTCAGCGAGAGATGATAGACGCCGTAATCCGGGAGAGTGTTGGTTCGAGTAGGCGCAGCATGCTCACGCTTTCCAGCCCCCTTACTCCTCTTGATCACCCGCTCACCTTGATCCTCTTCCGGAGTCAATACAGCACCGCCAGATTGCTTCATGACGTCACCTCCATCATCTTCTGCAGCGGCCAAGCCGTAATCCCGGCCATATGAAGCTTGTCCGCCGATTGAAGCGGGTTACCGCAAGGTTCAAGACACCCAATCACCCGGCCGCTTGATTCGCCCGTCTCGCGGAACCGGTACAGTGGATTCAGCAGCACCTCGCCGCCGCTCATTCCGATCACTTCGCTAATCTCAGTTACGCGCCGCGATCGATCTCTAAGCCGGGATAAATGAACGAAAATATCAATCGCCGAGCTAATCTGCTGACGGACTACGCTGATCGGAAGATCCGCACCGCTCAGCACCATCGTTTCCAAACGGCTGATCATGTCCTGCGTGCTGTTGGCGTGCCCCGTCGACAGACTTCCGTCATGCCCAGTATTCATGGCCTGCAGCATATCCAGCGCCTCGCTTCCCCGTACCTCGCCCACCACGATCCGATTGGGGCGCATCCGCAGCGAGGAACGAATCAGATCGCGTATCGCGATTTCCCCCCGGCCTTCCGTGTTGGCATTCCGGGTCTCCAGCGACACGAGATTCGGAACCGTCACGATCTTCAATTCCGCCGAATCCTCAATCGTGATGACACGCTCATCAGGCGGAATATACTGCGATAATGCATTCAGGAAAGTCGTCTTCCCCGAACCTGTCCCTCCGCCTATAAAAATATTGTATTTACCCTTGACCAATATCCGAAGCTGCTCCGCTGCCTCCTCTGTTAGCGCGCCCCTTCCAACCAGATCATCCATCGTCATCGGCGATTCCGGAAACTTACGGATCGTCATGGTCGGCCCTTTCAGCGCTATTGGAGGCAGTACAATATTTACCCGCGAGCCATCCTTCAATCTGGCGTCAACGATGGGCGTTGATTCATTCACCACCCGGTTTACCGTACCGACAATGCTCTGAATGATATCCTCCAGGCGGCTCTGCGATTCGAATTGGAGCGGCAGCTTCTTCACCTCGCCATCCTGCTCTATGAATATATCCTGGTGGCTGTTAATCATAATTTCCGTAATTCGAGGATTATCCACTAATGGTTGAAGCACATCCAACCCGCGAAAAGAATCAAATACCCTGCGCACCAGCCTTCGCTTCTCAGCGGCTGTCAGCTCCATTAGTTCGCGTCTTCTCCACACCAGTTCCTCGATGCGGGCCATCAATTCCGAATTGTTAATGCTCGCACTCATATCAAGCTCGGAACGAACCTGGTCACGAACCGACTTGAACGGATCCTCCATCATCACTGCTCACCACCCGCTTGCACTGGTGTGATACTCGAGCCCTCCAGCAGCTGCTGGCAGAGCTTCAATACTTCTCGCTGATAGATGGGTGAGGACAACAGCAGTTCTTCCCGATGGAGCTGTTTCCATGAAGGAATATAAGGCAGTACGCTGTCTATGCTTATATCCTTGCGGGGGAATCCGTTAACAAGTTGTCCTGTATATCGATTGACAATGAATCGGCTCCGCTTCTTCAAGTTTCCGAAAAGCGTGGAATCCTTGAGCTCCAATTGATCCATCCATATACCGCTCTTATACATACTCATTAGATCATCCAGTAAAATCCAGAATAGCACTCCGGCCTGTTCAAGAACCGCCTGCATTCGTTCCTCCATGTATCCCTCGGTATCCACGACAATGGCATCATATTGATTACACGATACGAGGGAAGCCAGCAGCAAAGCGGTGTCCTCCATGGTCATCTCCGTGATTTCCTTTACATTGAAGCTGGGCTCAAAGGAATCGCACTTCAGGCCATGATGTCGGATGATATAAGGGGTTATCGACAACTCGGTCCACGAAGCCGATTCTTGTGAGGCCTTAATGTCATACAACAATCTAGAAAAGCTGCCCTCCATGCCCACCGAACCGGAAGGAAATAATGCACTGCTGTTCACCGTCTCCAAATTAAGATAGAACACCTTCAATCCCAGCACGCCCAGCTGCTTCGCCATGTTCATGGCTATCGTTGACTTTCCGCTCCCGCTCAGGGGAGATACGATGCCAATCACCGAGGTTGTTCCGACATTCAGTTTCTCCAGCGCCCCACCGCTTCGCTTACAGTGGGTGATGATGACTTCCATCAACTGAGGCAGCGGTTGATACTTGAATGTACTGTTGCCCCCCTCTACGAGAGAAGATGATGAATGGCCTTCACTTAGAAGCAGCCAAGGAACCGAAGTCTCCCCCCGGCTGAGCCAACCCTCCAGCATTTCCGTATCCCCCGCGACCAGATTCGGCACTTCCCCCACTTCCATATAATGTAGAAATGAATCGGTGCGGGTAAATGCGGTCACCTGAAGAACCGATCCGTAAGAACTTCCATGCAAATAACTCAGCAGCGGTTCAACATACCGGGAATCCTGCACTGCCAGCACAAGTCGGGCCGGTATCATAAAGCCAATCCCTCTTTTCTGTAACAACGCCAAAAAAGCACCGTCAAAGGCCGCAATATGCGGTCAATGAACGGTGCTTCCGTTGTCTGTTATAATTTGACATTAGAATATCACAGTTGCAGCAGAACGGCAAGATTTTATTTTTTATATACAGATAGCCCTTAATCACTATTGTCAAAACAAGGATAAATGTCCTACTATATAGGCTTAGAACGAGTGTTCTCTATATAGAAACTTCTTATATAGAATTAACATATATAAACTCCTAAACCATCAAAACCAATACTTCCAAGCTTGGAGAGTGACACCTATGAACAAACGTATATTAGCCGCGTTTCTAACCGCCCTGCTGTTATTATCCGGCTGCAGCCAGCCGCTGATGTCCCCTGCGACATCAAACAATGAAACCGCAACAACCGTTAAATCCGAAGCCAAGTCAAACACCAGCACGACGAATTCCAAACAAACGACCTATCCAACCGATGATCTGAATCTTCCGCGGGTAGCCGTGGAACTGGTTAAAGCCGTTGACGGAGACACCATCAGCGTAATGTTCGAAGGCAAAAAGGAGAACGTTCGGATGCTCCTGGTCGACACGCCCGAGACGAGTCATCCGAAGCTGGGCGTACAACCATTCGGGCCCGAGGCCAAGGCTTTTACGAAGGATCTGGTGGAACAAGCCGATCAACTTGAATTGGAATTTGATATCGGTCCGAACCGCGATAAATACTCCAGGCTTCTTGCGTATGTATATGCCGACGGAAAAATGGTCCAGGAATCGCTGCTTGAAGAAGGACTCGCCCGCGTGGCCTATATCTACCCGCCCAACACCCGCTATGTAGACAAATTTGATGACTTGCAGCGGATTAGCCGGGACAAGGCGCTTGGCATATGGAGCGTAGAGAACTATGCCCAGGAAGACGGCTTCCATCCGGAGGAGCAGGACGACGCCAACAACAAGAACAACAGCAGCCGCAATGGCACAACAGCAACCCAATCCCCGAAAGAGAACAGCCAAAAGTCAAAGCAAGGCTGCGACATCAAAGGCAACATCAACTCGAAGGGTGAAAAAATCTACCACACACCGGAATCTCCATACTATGAGCGCACGAAGCAGGAGCAGTGGTTCTGCAGCGAGGCAGAAGCCGTCCAGGCCGGTTTCCGGGCCCCGAAGTAAAATCATCTGATATATGAAATGAACGCTCATGTTCATCTTATATAAATTTTAGCCGTAAATAAAAAGGAGCCACCAGCCATGGGGAAAAAGAAACCTCCAGCAAGCAAACCAAATGAAAGTCAACCGCCAAATCCAAGCTCTGCCGCATGGTACAAAATCGTATGGAGATGGCACTTCTATGCCGGCATCATCTTCGCTCCCTTTCTGATCATCCTGGCTATCACCGGCTCCGTTTACTTATTTAAGCCTCAGATTGAACAAGCGCTATATCGGGACTACTACACGGTAACCCCTCAGGTTGAACGGGTAACGCCCAGCAAGCTGGTCGGACAAGTTAAAGAGCTCTACCCTGACGCTACGATCACGAAATACCGCCCAGGCGAGTCGGACTCCCGCTCTACAGAGATTAGTTTGACCTCAGGGGGCGAATCCATGACCGTCTTCATGGACCCCTATACGGGAGAAAAGATTGGCGAGCTGAAAGACAAAGACCGCATCATGGACAAAATCGAGGAGTTCCACGGCGAGCTGATGGTCGGGACCGTGGGGGACCGGATCGTGGAGCTTGCCGCCTGCTGGGCGATCGTGTTGATCATGACCGGGGTGTATTTGTGGTTTCCGAAAAATAAAAACAAAAACAAAAACAAAAGCAAAAAGAAAAGAAGCCTCGCGGGCATCCTGTACCCGCGTCTGGGCAAGGGCAAGCAGATTCTTCGTAGAGACCTGCACGCCGTTCCTGCATTCTGGATTGCCGCAGGCATGTTGTTTCTTATTATGACCGGGTTGCCCTGGTCAGGCCTGTGGGGCAGCAATTTTCAAACCATGGCGACTAATACCGGTGCCGGTTATCCGCCGTCCATCTGGTCGGGTAGTGCGCCATCCTCCCATGTCATGCAGACCAAGGAAGTGGCCGAAGTACCTTGGGCCGCCGAGAATCTCGCAGTTCCCAATTCGACCATCTCTGACTTTACCCCGCTTCCTATCGAAGATGTGATGTATGTGGCCCGAAGTGAGGGGATCCATCCAAGCTACACCATCAGCATCCCGCAGCAAGCGGACGGGGTGTACACATTGTCGGCCTATCCACCCAAAGCACAAGACGAGGCTACCATGCATATCGACCAGTACAGCGGCGCGGTGTTGGCGGATTATCGCTATGATCATTACGGAATCGTCGGCAAAGCCGTTGCCCTTGGCATTACGCTGCATAAAGGAACCCAGTTCGGTATCGTCAACCAAATCTTCAGTTTGCTTATATGCATAGGAATCATTTTTATTGCGGTAAGCGGTTTGTACTTGTGGTGGAAGCGTAAACCGGATCATGGACTGGGGGCACCAAAAGCGCCCGAGGTAGATGCCAAAAAAATGAGGCTGTTTCTTCTGCTGCTCATCGCTTTGGGGATCCTATTCCCGCTTGTGGGCTTGTCGCTCATCATCGTGTGGATCATCGATTATGTCATCGTTCGGAGGGTACCGGCGATCAAGACATTTCTGAATGCCTGATTCGGTAATATACTCAAACTACAATAAGGGGTGGCGGTTTCATGATCATGAAAAGCCGATTTATATTATCCGTTCTGCTATCGGTCCTGCTGCTGAGCGCTTGCTCGGCCAGTCCCGATGCAGCCAACCGGTATGAAAAAGAAATCCCGCTGATCGCCGAGGTGAACATTCCGGATGCATTATCCGTACATCAACCGGAGACCATCGAGATTATCCTTATCCAGGATGGCAAAAGAGTACCCGGTGCGGATTTTGTCCACTATGAGCTGTGGAGCCATGACGGCTCCCTGCGGGATCCCATGACGGATGCGGTAGAGGTCGGTGACGGCATATATACGGTAACCAAAACCTTCGATAAAGAGGGGCTGTATTTTTTCAAGCTGCACAGCGGCAACAACGGTTCCATCATCATTCCCCAGAAACCGTTCGCCGTCGGCAAACTGTCCGAGGAAGAGCTTGCCTATCTGCAAGCGGGTACCCCTACATTTCAAGAAGGTACGACAGAACATCATCATTAATACAAGATCGCATTAGGACAAAAACCGGCGCCGAATCTCCGGCGTCGGAACCATGCATTCAGTGGATTGTCCGAACCACCGGTAACGGTTCTTCGCCACCCAGCGGTACACCAGGTTCCGTAAAAAAGGGGGAATCAGAATCAGAATGTACGACAGCGGCCAAGGAAAACGAAGACGTCGTGCAATCCGAAGAGCGGCCGTCGACCTTGTGTAATACTTCCCCTGTTCAATCAGAACCATCGTTTCCGTAGTATCTCCACTAAGCCCTCCCTGCCTCAACAGCTCCTGCCCAATCTCGGATTGTAGCGAAGCAAAGCGAAAGGCACCCCCAGGATCTCTCTTGATAATGAACTGCGTCAGACCCTGGCACAAATGGCACACACCGTCAATCAGCACAATGGCATATTCCTCATGATTTTCCGTTGCACGATCCTTCATATCTCTTCGCTCCCTTCCCTACCCATAAACAAGAAAAAACGCAGGAGCCCTCTCCTACGCTTGATCAAGTACGCTTATTGGTTTATTACTCAGCAGCTTTGTTCAGCCACTCGCCGTCTTTCATCTGCTGGTCGAATTCGTTTGAGAATTTCTCCATGCATTTGCATATGAAATCCTTACGACAAACCGGGCAAGGTACTTTCCCAAGTCGGCTAAGCGCAGTCAGTTTCCATTCCGGGAAGCGGTTATAGAATACGCGAATATCCGTTCCGTCAGCCGTGTGGATAATGAATTCGTAAAGCCCTTCTTTTTCATTGCTTCCAGCTGTGGTCACATTTGCAATCTGCGGTCTGTATGGCATGTTCATCACCCGTTTATTTTATTTAAATTCCCTATGACTGGTTTGTACTTTCTGGTACTTAGTCATATTAAAGAATTTTAGGGGTGATGTCAACCGAAGAACACATCCAGGATCGAGCCAAGCTGCCCCCTCTTTTTACCTTCTAATATATCCGGGTTGAACACTTCCACATATCCGCAGTTCGTGCAGGAAACAAATAGGAAATGATTGTGCTGAATATCAAACATCTTACTCAGCCCGGCCCCAGACATCGAGACCTCTTTCGTCTGGCAGTGATTTCCTCCACATTTGCTGCATACAAACCGTTCCTCTATCATTTGTTCAATACGCATGTTAAGCGCCCCTTTCCATTTCATAGCTTTAACTGAAATACGGCGTATCATGTAAAAAGTTTCATATTCAGCATCATAAGTCGACAAAAAAAGATGACCCTCCATTGTCAGAGAGCCACCCGAATTCCTTCCTTTATGGTCAGCTTACGCTTAACTCCACGTCGATGTTGCCCCGGGTTGCTTTGGAATACGGACAAAACGCGTGCGCTTTCTTCGCGAGATCCTCCGCCTGGCTTCGTTCGATACCCGGCATTTCGATCTTTAGCTTCACTGCAAGCTTAAAGCCGTCAGCGCCTTCGTCCTTTCCGATCATCACCTGGGAGTGTATCACAACGTCCTTGAGCTCGACGCCCTCTTTACGGGCGATATTAGCCAGAGCGCTTTCGTAACAGGCGCCATAGCCGGCCGCAAACAGCTGCTCCGGATTGGTTCCGTTACCGCCCGGTCCTCCAAGCTCCTTCGGCATGCTTAATTTGTGATTAAGAACCCCATCCGTAGATTCAACAGAGCCTTCACGCCCTCCAATGACTTTTACATCTGCTGTGTATAATGGTTTCATGCTCGTTCATCTCCTTCATGCCCTATTATGGTCTCTACATGTATTCTTTAAACTTGCAGCACAAATTGAAACGATAAATAGGGCAACTCGCAAAAGAAACAGCATATTCCCAGCTCGGGAAAGGCAAACAAAAAAGCTGTTTATCAAAGGAAGAATTCCTCTTGATAAACAGCTTCTTCATAAAGTATGCGGTAGAGAGGACTCGAACCTCCACGGGTATACACCCACTACCCCCTCAAGATAGCGTGTCTGCCATTCCACCACTACCGCATGTTATAAGGGATGTTCTGTAGCGAACATTCCCTATTATACTGTTCCATCATACAAAAGTAAAGAACCAAATTATGGGTCATTGGCTTAGGCGCAAGAGCAGCTAGTTCTAGTCGTTTCGCTTTTCCTTCCGGTAGGCTGAAAACTCAATATATTCACGGATAAACTCCTTCTCATTCTCTGCCAATCCGGACATTAAGGGAAGATCGGAAGATTCCGAGTCCACTCCATACTCCCCACGCGCTTCCCTGACTCGGGTAGGGTTGCCCTTGCCAATAATCAACCAATCCAAGCTTACGGAAAAGAATGCTGCAATCTCAATTAATTTATTCGTGCTCGGCGTTGTTTTCCCCCTCTTCCAATCACCAAAATTTCCTGTGCTGATCCCGAGGGTTTCACAAAACGCCTTCTTGGTCATGCCTCGGCTTTCTATGAGATGTTCGATTCGTTGGTAAATAGACTGCATCAAACAACCGCCTTCCTAATTCTCTTTGAAAGAAAATTACTTATGTACGTATTTTTCTCTTGCAAAACCACTTAATTAAGTGTATAATCAGCATATATTGCCTAAATTATACCATAGTACTCATGGAACGTTGTATCTTTTAGTCATGAGTCTATTTAGTATGAGGAGCGAGTCATTTGCCCTACGATACCATGATCACATCCTGGAATAATGCGGTTCATTCCTTGAATAAAGGACTGATGATCCTTACCCCGGATGGCATCATAGACAAAATTAACGATCCACTCATTACCATGGCTGAAAGATATGGTGTTTCCGCTGAGTTTGGGTGGGAGGGGGCATCTTTTTTTAATATCGCTTCCCAGCCCTTGAGTTTGGCTTCATTTGATCATTTTTTCCATGAGTTGGATGTGCCCTCCGTAAGAGATGTTATGCTGGGTAAGCTGTCTGATTACTCCTTTGAATATGCGGTGCAATGGAACGGCCAAGAGATTTGGGTTTTATGTGAGGTACTGCCGCTGCTTATCAACAAGAACAGCCGTGTTCACGGAGCTATGATATTATTTACGGATATTACGAAGTTCAAACGCAAGGAACTGCTGCTGGAACAAGCGCTGGCTCACAGCTTTCCCCTTCCCGGGCATATTCCGATCTGCGCCGTATGCAAATATGTTCACCACGGGCAAGAGTGGGAACCTGTGGAGAGCTATTTGGAGAGCCGCCTCCCTATTGAATTCACCCACGATATCTGTCCGGGTTGCATTCGCAGATTATACCCGAAGTACTCTTCCATCCTTGATGATCCGGAATTACTGGATTAACTCTCTGCCTACATGCAACAACACTGAATAAGCAGCTTCATTATCCGGCTTTAGGATATGAAGCTGCTTATTTATGCTTAAGGCATCATTCTCATATTACGCGTTTACAAAACGAAGCAGAGGGCTTATCAGAGCTGGCAGCACCGAGACGTGGCCTTCTCCCTCAATTTCATGAAACGTAGTCTCCAGCACCTCATTATGCCCTTTGAGGAATGCATAGAGTTCCCTGGCGTCTTGCACCATGGACGGCTTCTCCTCGGCTCCCACGTACAGACGCAGCTCTTTGCGCTGTCCACTCTGCTGTAAACGGGTTTTTCCTTCTTCCCATCGTTTGTACAGCACATAGTTCTTCCACCACACCGAGGGACAGGCCGCAATATACCGCGAAAAAGCTTCCGGTCTGGTGAATAAGGTATACAAGGTAAAAAAACCACCGAGCGAGTGCCCGAACAGCGCCTGCTTTGAACGGTTCACCGCGTATTGACGCTCTACGGCCGGCTTCAGCTGAAACTCGATAAACGTAAGGAATGCTTCAACGCCGCCTGTTTTCGGCCAATCCAATCCGTTAGGACGGACCGGCAGTTCATGGTCTTCAGCATATTCAGTAAAGTTATAAAAACGCTCGCTGCTCACAATGGGACTGTCGCTGTTAAAGCCGATACCAACAATAAGCGCCGAGGGAATGCCACGGGGCGTCCGGGATTGCACTCGGATTGCCTCCGCAAGCGATCCAAAGGTCGCATTGGCATCCAGCGAATATAACACAGGATAACCTCCTTCGGGTGGCGGTCCCATCGGTTCGGCAATAAAAATACGGTATTCACGGCCTGTGACGTCGGATTGCATGGACCATGTCACCGTTCCCGGTATACAAAACAAAGAATCCTTTTCAGGGTTATTGTTATGGTCATCGCGGTTATCGCGCTCTTCATCCTTTTCGTGTTTTTCGTGATGATCCTTACCTTCATGCTGAGAACGCGCCATCTCGGATTCTTGGTCATCTTCTTCCTTGACGAACAACCACCGCAGCGCATCCGGAAATCTTCTAGCCATAAAAATGGGATCATGGGTTCCATCAGGATCTACCGCCAGCTGGATCCGCTCGGGGTTCACCCCTTGTTCGATCCAGAACCGATGGGCCTCGACGTTATTCGAAAACATATGTTTCTGCGCATTTTCCTTGTACGCACCTTCCAACTGTCCAACAGACATATACACCCTCAGTCCGGCAGGCAATTCTCCCTGCTGTCTGATGTAATCAATAACCCCCCCATACCATAACGAAGCCGACAGCATCCCGATCCGTCCAAAGGTCTCGGCACGCCAATATCCCGCGAACATCGAGATCAAACCGCCAAATGAACCGCCAATGATTGCGGTATGCTCGGGTGCTGCGAGCGTACGATACTGTCTGTCTATGTATGCCTTGATGACATCCGCAACCTCATCGACATAAGCTCTGCCCTCCCCGCCGAAAGGCGGATTGCCCTCCAGCAGCGGCTCAGCCGGCCAAGGCGTATACTCACGATTCCGGTTCGTAGACGATATGCCGACCAGGATGACCTCGACCAGTTGGCCTGCTGCAAACAGATGATTCAGATAGTTGAGGCAGTCCGTAAACATATCTCCTTGATCCTGTACATAGGCAACAGGATAGGAACGGTCCGACTCATGATAAGAAGGAGGTAAATACAGTGTGAGTTCCCTGTCCTCAACCACCAGCTGTTGATAACGATTCATGTGATCCTCCCAAAAGCTGCTTTTTATTTTCTCATGCGAATTAATAGATAGACAAAATACGGAACCCCGATGACGGACACCACAATGCCTGCAGCCAGCTCGGCCGGAGCGAATATCGTTCTGCCGATGAAATCGCCTATGACCACAATCGCCATACCTGCTATACCGCTGATCGGGATGATATGCCTGTGCCGCAGCCCAACCAGCTGCCTCGCCAGATGCGGAGCGATTAGACCGACAAACCCAATGCTGCCGGATACGGCAACGCTCGCACTGACCAAACCGATGCTGCATAGAAGCAATACCTTTTTCTCACGCTCGACGGATACCCCGACACTCTTCACGCTTTCCTCGCTCAGCTGGAACAAGTCGAGCACTTGAGAGCGGAGCCAAATGATAGGCGGCAGCATAATGAGCCAAGGAAGCATCGTGACCACGAACTTCCAGTTGGCGCTGTGAAGGCTGCCGGCCAGCCAAGCTACGGCCATCTCGTAATCCGATGGATTCATTTTCAGCGAGAGGAACATCGTAATAGCCCCGAAGCCGGAGGCAATCGCTATTCCCACAAGAATTAGCCGCTGCGGATCCAGCTTTCCGTTTTCTCTCGCGAACATAAATATGGCCGTAGTCGCCGCCAAGCCGCCAGCGATACCGAACATCGGCATCATCATAACCCCGAGCCAGCCGGTCATCGTGATCTGTCCTTGCAGCAAGAACATAAACAACACAACCGCCATGCCTGCACCTGCATTGATGCCGAGAATGCCCGGATCCGCGAGTCCGTTGCGGGTAACCCCCTGGATAACGGCACCGGCCATACCCAGCGCAAATCCGACGAGAGCGCCAAGCACAATACGCGGCAACCTGAATTCAAACACGACGAGATCAAAATCGGAATTGGGACTCAGCCGCAGCAGTGTCTGAAATACTTCCTTTATGGACATATCAAACGTTCCGTTAGTCAGACTCAAATATACGGCAGTCAATACAACCAAGATTCCTCCAGTAAGAACAATCGGGAATCGATAGTAGGTGTTACGCACGCTGAGCCCCTCCCCTCGTCTTGATCAAATAAAGGAAGAAAGGAACGCCGATCAACGAAGTAATAACACCCACTGGCGTCTCAAACGGGTAATTTACAAAGCGTGCGAGAATATCGCATAATGCAAGAAACATGCCGCCAAGCACGCCCGACACCGGTACGATCCATCGATAATCCGAGCCGGACAGGAAACGGGCAATATGAGGAATAATTAAACCTACAAAAGCAACCTTACCCGCCAGCGCAACAGATACGCCGGTCAGAATAACAACAGCCAGCATCGCAAGGGCTTTGATCAGCCATGTATTCACACCGAGCCCCTTGGCCGTTTCGTCCCCGAGCGACAGCAGCGTGATCGATTTGGACAAAACGACGGCAAGGCATAAACCAACGATAGCAAACGGAATGCTCAGTTTGATCAGTTCCGGGTCCATTGCGTGCAATCGGGCATTGTACCAGAAGCTGATATTTTGCGATATTTGAAAATAGGCCGCCAATGCCTCCGCGGTACCGCTAAGAAACGTCCCAATCACGGTTCCGAGTATAGCCAGTCGAACCGGGCTGAGTCCGCCAGGAATAAGCCATGCCAAGCCGAACACGACGGCTGCTCCGATGGCGGAGCCGATCAACGAACTGACAATGTACATATTGGAGCTGGCGTTCGGGATAAATACCATGAACAGTGTCACCGCGAACACCGAACCGTCGGATACCCCCATGATGGATGGGGACGCCAAATAGTTCCTTGTCATTCCTTGCATTAACGCACCTGATACCGCGAGAAAAGCGCCGATGAGCATTGCGCCGACGACTCTTGGCAATCGAGAACTCACAATGATCTGATGATCGATGTTCTCCGAATCAAAAGCAAAGATGGAATCCCAAACGGTATCCATCGTAATATTCTTGGCTCCATACAGGATGGAGGCCGCTATGAGCAATAAACAGACTGCCGGGGCCATCGCAAGGATGACAGCCGGCAGTGATTTTTTGAACCTCATGAACAACACGCCTTATAGGTTTATACTGAAATGTTTGATATTACTTTGTCAGGCTTTCGACCGCAGCTTTCAGAAACTCGATTTTGCTGTACGCAGTTCCGCCTTGAGCGAGTGGATCCACCACGTTGACAAAAGCGGTGCCGTTCTTGAATGCATTCAAGTTCTTCATGATTGGATCATTCTGCAGTTCTTCCAAAGCATTTGGCGTATCTTTATTCTCATCTGGCGAGAATTGGACAAATACGTAATCCGGATTCATCTCTGCAATCTTCTCTTTCGAGATCAGTTCCTGTGCTTTGGCTGCGGCTACTTCAGCCGGTACTTCAATCCCCAAATCCTCATACAATACCGGGTTAAAGAACACCCCTGCCGGATAGATGTACATCTCACCTGCACGAATCCGAAGCGCCAGAACTTTCTTGTCCTTCAGGCTATCTCCAATCGTCGCTTTGACTTTTTCCAAGTCCTCTTTATATTTCGCGATTTCCTGTTCCGCTTGTTCCTGTTTGCCGCTTAACTCGCCGAGCAATTTCAGGTTGCTTTCCCAGTTGGTCGAGATATGGGAGTACGGAATCGTAGGAGCAATTTTGTTCAACTGTTCAATGACTTCAGGCTTGGCTTTGGACGATGCCAAAATCACATCCGGCTTCAAAGACAGGATCGTTTCGAAATTCGGCTCCATTTTCTCACCAACCGACTGGGCGTCCTTCGTGATCGACTCAAACATCGGCGGGAATTTACCCGAGAAAGTGATGGCTCCAACCGGATTCACTTCCAACACAATGGCATCCTCCATGGCTTCAACGGCACCCGTAATGACGATGCGCTCCGTTTTGGCCGGAAGCGTATATTCCTGATCGAGGTATTTTACAACTTTAGTATCGGACGATGTGGGGGTCGCTTCTTCTTTCGCAGCGTTATCCTCCCCGGCTGTATTCGTGCTTTCTGCTGCATTATTCGTGCTTGCTCCGTCTGTATCTTTAGCCTCGTTACCTCCACCGCAAGCGGACAGTACCAACGCAAATGCCAGCAATAACCCCAAAACCCATTTCATTCGTTTCATCTCTCTCCTAATACCCCTTCCATGATCTATGATCACTCGAATAATTGATAATGATTATCATTATTGATCATAGTATAGGATTTGCTCTCTTAGTTCCATGGACAAATAACCGGATTCCTCATGGACAATTTCCGGAAAACAACCGAAAGGCCTCTTCCGCCATCTGCTCCATCGCAATGGGAGAGTATTCGCGCCAAGGGTAAGAGGATACTGGATGGAACGTTCCTTCTCGCACCGCGGGAATGGTCATCCACTCCGGCGTTGCCTGCAGTTTCCTCCAATTCGCCAGCGTTTCCGAATCCTGACGGATCAAGAGCAGGATATGGTCTGCGCGGCTCTCCTTGATCTGCTCAATCGTTAAACATCCTTCATCCTCCCAATCCATAGGCATAGCCGGCTGAAAATTGAAATAATCAAATAATAGTTCCTTCATGCCCGGATGGTTGTAAGCCATCAGTTCATCCTGATGCAGGCGTGCGGTCAAAAGCGTGCGTGCATCCATCATTTCAGTGGGGAGCTTCTCACGGTAAGTCGATATTTTATGATGAAACGTTTCAATCCATCGCTCTGCTTCAGGCAGCTTGTTCAGCAATTTAGCGAGACCTAGCAGATTAAACTGCCACCCTTCCTGCTCTGCCGGCATTTCGTAGAGGGGGGCAATCAGCCGAAGCTGTTCCTTCTCCCAATCCTCCACCCCCTGTGCGCAGACGATGAGCTCCGGACGTGCCGAGGCCAGCTTCTCCAGATTGGCATATTTGTTATGATTCTGGCGGTATGCATCCAGATGGACCGGGATATCCGGCCCAAGAAGGTTATAGTAATGCTGTGACCACTTCGGATGAAGCGGAGCCGCATACGGCGTGAAATCCAGCGGCATGGTGTAACCCAGGAGGGCTGTGGAGCCGTACATCGCCAGTTTATTTTTCCTTGTCTTCATATACACCGAGGGAGAGATCCCGAATGCCTTCTTGAACTTGCGGCTAAAATAAAATTCATCCTTATACCCCACCATATGCGCCACTTCACGCAGCAAAGAATCGGAGCCCAGCATCAGCTGCTTCGCCTTGTTCAAACGGACATGGGCCAAATAATCCATTGCGCTGCACCCATACGTCTTCTTATATACTTCTACAAAATATTTAGGACTTAACTCGGAGAGATTCGCCAATTGTTCAATCGTTAAATCTTCATCATAATGTTCCTCGATATATTCCTTCACCCGCTCCAGCGCTTGCCGCTTATCATTCTTGGAGTATGGGCTGCATTCGGCAATCATTGTATATAGCAGCTCTTGAAAATCCAACTGAACCCTCCACTGCTTCATGGGCTCCTTGCTGTGAAAATCCTTATACATCGACCGACAGACGAGATTCAAGCGGTCCGGAGAGCTAATGACAAAGATGCCATCATAGGGCATGAGAGTGGCGCCGTCCACCTCATGCAATCGACCGCAGCCTGAGACACCTTCCATGAAACTAAAATGAAGTATTGCAACCGAAGCTTGCTCGTGTTCCTCAGAACTCTTGAGATCGGCACTCGTAATTCCGAAAGTAGACCCTGCTGCACAAAAATAAACACATCCCTTATTCATACGGGTGATTTGCTCTGCCTGTTGTAAACAGGTTTCTCCGCTCAGCGGGATGATCAGGGCTGGCTGCACTGCCAACTGCTGCTCCAAGGAGAGCTCATGCCCATGAACAATATCCATATTCCATAAACCGGCCATAAGCCCGCTGTATTCACGTGAATCTTTTTTGCTACTGCTATTCGTCGATAGGTTTACCATATGTACAGACCCCAACCTTAAATGAGAATGGTTATCATTATCATATAATTATCACACACCGTCCCAAAAGTCCAGCACGATCTTCTCTTCTCCACCTTATCGCATGACGATGGAAGGCAAAAAGAAAGCAGCCACGCGCTCCCTGTCAGGGAGTCGTAGCTGCTGCTTTTCAAATCGTATGGATGAGGCGGATCTTTCGCATGTGAGCAATTCAGTCCCCTTCAAGGGAGGGAAACTTTATCTCAAATCCACCGGATTGTCATTAGTTCCCCCGCTGGCGCTGCCTAGCTCTCGCCTCGCCGCCTTTGCGGCCCGCTTCTTCGCGGCTCATCTTGCCATCCCCGTTGCTGTCGCTGCCGCTTCTGGCTTCGCCGCCCTGCTGCCCAATCTCTTGATAGAACTCACGTCCGTGGGAATCCGAGGTAGCCTCGCCGCCTTTGCGTCCGATGTCCTCATAGAATTCTCTGCCATGAGAGTCGGAAGTCGCTTCCCCGCCCTTCTGGCCGATTTCCTGATAAAATTCCTTATCATGAGAGTTTGACGTGGATTCTCCGCCTTTTTTACCGATATCCTGATAAAAGTCTTTGTCATGGGAACGGGAAGTTGCTTCGCCGCCCTTCCGTCCGATTTCTTGGTAGAATTCTTTGTCATGTTTGTTCGCAGTTGCTTCTCCACCTAAACGTCCTGCTTCTTCACGGCTCATCTTTCCATTGTTGTTATTAGCCATTCTGAATCACTCCTTATAGGTAATTTGAAGTTGTTGCTCGTCCACGTTATGATATTAAACTTCTGACCAGAGATGAAACACCCGTTTTGCATAAACGCGCACTGAAAATCGATGAAAACCGTGATGAATCCTATGTAAACCTTGATATAAGAAAAACGTCTATCGACGTACATTCTAGAGAAGACAGACCGCGTTTAGATGTTGTTTTTCTTTCGATATCAGGTAGGCCATGCTTCGAAGTTTATACTTTCTGATATCTTAAACGCAAAAAAAAGCCCCGCACAAAGTGCGGAGCCTTTTCTTAATGTTCGTATGCGGTAGAGAGGACTCGAACCTCCACGGGTATACACCCACTACCCCCTCAAGATAGCGTGTCTGCCATTCCACCACTACCGCATAATATAAGGGATACATCATTTCGTTACTTCATAAAAATGGTGAGCCATGAAGGGCTCGAACCTTCGACACCCTGATTAAAAGTCAGGTGCTCTACCAACTGAGCTAATGGCTCTCGATGACAATCGTGCAGCTGCCATATAAGAAAGTGGTGTCCCGTAGAACCGACGGGGTTCTCATCCCGAGGTTATATAGAAAGTGGTGACCCGTAGGGGATTCGAACCCCTGTTACCTCCGTGAAAGGGAGGTGTCTTAACCCCTTGACCAACGGGCCACTTTAACCACGTCGCCGTGACGACAAGATTGAGTATAGCATAATTTCAAAAATGCTGGCAAGCTTTTTTTTCGTAAATTTTAATATTTATTTTCGGAGCTTTTTCGGCTTATAAATCAGCCTAAAAAATCCGGCGTTAACTTCTCTTCTTGAACGCGATTTCCTTCGAGTCCCACATGATATGCATGTGCATTTTTCCTTGAGCTTACGATCCTATGCAGCCGTCCGTCCATAAAATGCAAAGCAACCCCATCATCAGCTGCATATCCTGCTTGTGCTTCACCTTGAAGCACAAGTTTATGATAGGCAGGTCTTCTTTTGCTCTCACCATCATAATGAGGGCAATGACTGCCTTGTAATATACCCAAACCCTCAAGCTTGTACAAAGGCGCGTTCAACGGGTCCGTCACCCCTTGCTCAAACCAGCAAATGGAACCAGCGCTTAACCCAGTTAAGATGACACCCTGTTCATACGCCTCCTGGAGTATCTGATCCAGGCCCCATTCCTTCCACAAGACCAGCATATTGCGGGTATTGCCCCCGCCAACATAGATGATATCCTTCTCGAGTACAAAAGACCGAAGATCGGCAAAGTTCGGCTGGAACAGCGACAGATGAATGGGAGTACACGGCAGTGTCCGGAAAGCATGATAGAAACGTTCAATATAACCATCCGCATCCCCGCTTGCTGTCGGAACAAAACACACCTTAGGCATTTCTTTCGGTACTTGTGCCAAAATATAGCGATCAAGCAGCAGATTATCCGGTTCCATCGAGAAACCGCCGCCACCCATGGCAATTATCTGTTTCATTGTTCTCTGCCCCCATTTACGCTAGGCCAAAGAGAGAGGGATACTCTCTCTTTGGTCGAGACTGCGAAGAATGCCTAACGCAACTTATGCTCCGACGAACCCTATCCAGGATTCTCATCCCTATGCAAAAAAAAGCTCCCGATCACTTGGTGATGGGAGCTTTCTTTGATGTAACGCTCAACGGAGAGAGAGGGATTCGAACCCTCGCACCGCTTACGCAGTCTAACCCCTTAGCAGAGGGTCCCCTTATAGCCACTTGGGTATCTCTCCATATGGCTCCCCGAACAGGACTCGAACCTGTGACAACTCGATTAACAGTCGAGTGCTCTACCAACTGAGCTATCAGGGAACATTAAGTTGGATATTAATAATTTATCATGACTTCATAGGGGAGTCAAGTTTCAGAAGCGTAAGGCGTCCGGCGCACTTTCCACACCGATAACGAGCCGGATTCATCTTCCGTTTACGGAGGTATTCCGTCCCGCAGGCACTGCAGCGAAGTTTATATCGATAAGGTTCCGGCTCCCGACGGCCCGCAGCCTTGCCCTTCGGCAAGGACTTGCAGAAACGGCTCCCTCCAACGGCTTGCAGCAGGTTTTTGAAATCAGCGTCCCGATGCCGATATCCCCTGCCCGCAATATGCAGATGATAATGGCACAGCTCATGCTTGATGATCTTCTCCACCTCTTCCCTGCCGTGCGTAGCCAGCTGATGCGGATTGATCTCGATATGATGGCTTTTCATGAAATAGCGGCCGCCTGTTGAGGACAATCGCCGGTTAAACGTCGCCTTGTGCCTGAACGGAACCCGGAAGCTCTCCAGCGAGACTTTCTCAACCCATGCCTGCAGTTCTTCATTGCTCATCTCGTTCATCGTCACCATGTCTTTCCTTCCTTTTGCCTTATAAATGCTACTTGAATTTTAACTTCTCTCTGGGCTACACTGTCAAGTAGAAAGTATGGAGGGAGAACCTGCAATCATGCCAAACATGCGCTACGTTATTTTAAAAGGACAGGACGAGCTGTTATTTGTCGAAATGCCCAGTGACTATGCTTACCAGCTCAGTGCTTTAAATTTACGCCTCAATAAGGAAATCGATAAACTCACCGCCGCAGGCAAACCTCAGCTACCACTTGCTGTAGCCGAATGCGACAATCTGGATTTGCTGCAGGAATCGCTGAGCATTCAAGGTGGTCTGGAATACATAAATGAGCTTGAGCAAGCCTTTGCTTCCCTTAAGGAAACGGAATATCCACTCATCTCGCTGCTTACCGAAATTCGGGCTCTCCAAGCGCAGCTTGAGCAATGGTACGAGGAAGAAGCGTTATAATCGAGGTAGACCTGCACGCTTTGGGCTTTTTCCCCATATGCTATCCATACAGATGGAATTAGCAAGAGGAGGAGATACCCTTGCCGCAATGGCTCTGCAATCAATTGACACGCGCTTTTCGCAAAAAGGACAGACGTCAGATCAAGCTGCTTAACGAATGCTGGTACTTTTACCGGAATTCCCCGGGCGAAGAAAACTCGAATGCCCGTTAGTGCATTGCAACCGATCCATAGGTATGACAATAAGCCGGACATCCTGTCCGGCTTATTTTTGCATTGTATTATGATGGCTGAATGGTGGGATTTTGCACTTATAGATCGCTGCGTTTAGCTGGCCAGGACCCCTGCAGCTTCCGGAGAAAAACAATTTGCCCCGTATGATATGCATCATGCATGATTAAGCTAAGTATTCGCTGCGGCGATTCGATGACCTCCGCCTCCGGCATCTCCTCAATCTTCTGTCTTAACGCAGCATGAACTTCCTGAAGCCGCTCCCGAGCCGTATTCCATGCGTCCTCACTTGTTTCGTGAATGAGAAACGTCTCGTCGTTACCAATCCCTTCATTATGGAGCGGTGTCCCTTCCAATCTTCCGAGCAGACGCTGTTTGTAATACAGCAAATGCTGCACGTTCTCCCATATGGAATTCGCCGCCTGCCCTTCCGGTTTCCACAAAGCCTGCTCAACCGTAACATCCTTCAAGGCAGGAAGAATCGGCGGATACCAATCCTCTTGCCCCATCGCATAATCCCAGTTTTGGAGCAGCAATTCCTTCATGTTCATAACCATCGCCTCCGCCTCATAATTGTAACCACCATAAATAAAATAGAACGTTACATAAAAATTAACACACTTCAGACCCCATTACAAGTAACTAGCAACATGAATATTAACTTGTTACAATAATGAGACGAGAAAGGATGAGCTTCATGTTATGGGATGATTTTATAAACAGCGAATGGCATGACTGGAGAGGCAGCGGCCGATCCGAGGATCGGCTTGCCCGTGAGGATTGGCTCACCGATTTTATAAACGAGTACAATCTCCCAATCTCCGTTCCGCTGACCCCGGATGAACTGGGGCTGCTGAGGCAGCTTCGTTCCTTCCTATTGACGTGTGTTCAACACATCGCCGCGGGAGAGTCTCCTTCCCCCATGGAGATAGAGGAATTAAACCGCTGGATGGCTGCCGGACCCGTTATTCGCCAGCTCAAGATAGATGAGGATCAAAAATTTGTACTGGCTTATATCCTGCAAAAACCTGGCCTGCAAGCAGCGGCTGCCGAGATTGCCGGCTCCTTTGCGCAAGCTATCGAGCAAGGCGAGTTATCCCGGTTTCGCATCTGTACGAATCCCGATTGCCTCTGGGTATATTACGACGACACGCGAAACCGTTCCAAACGATATTGCGATGATAAAATGTGCGGCAATCTGATGAAGGTCAGACGGTTTCGGGCGAAGAAAAAGCAGCCATCTTCGGGCAGCGAGAGTTAAGCCGGGTGTTTATGCTGGGCGCAGTCTAACGCAATATACATTTCAAACTAACTGAGGTGAGTAGTCATGAGCATTAAAAGGGTAACTCAAGCAGAATTGCCTTGGGTCAATCAACAATACGAACACATCGGCTTTCAGCCAAGTTCACTGGACAATGAAATTATTGCCATCGTCATGTCGCAAGACGACTACGCAGGGATCGGCCGATTGGTTAAACTTAATGACCACGAGGCGGAGCTCGGTGGTATTTATATTCTGGACAAGTTTAGAGGACAGTCCCTGGCACACGAAATCGTCACGTTTCTTGTAGAGGAATCAAAAAGATTGGGCCTAGATACGGTATACTGCATTCCGTTTGAAGAGCTGCAGCATTTCTATAAGAGGTTGTTCAAAAAGTCCGCTTTTGATCACGAAGTAAATCAAGAAGTAACTCGGCATCGAATCTTGAATTCACCCGGGACTTCCGGTGCTCACGTACCTAAAACGTACGCTCCGCTCCTCAGTCCCTAGCTTCATCCAACCTTCTCGGTGCTGAAAACCGACCTTTTTGAACACGCACTATAAGAAGTTTGGTTTTCATGAATTCGATGTATCTGCTCCCACAGTCGAACCCAAAATTCTAACAAAATATCACTGGTGTCTCGAAAGTTACGATAAAAACGTCCTGCTGCTAAAGCTGAACCATCGCTAAACCCATCGCCAGGACATATCCCCATTAGCTATTAGTACAGGGCAGTTATGCAAAAAAGAGCCGTTTCTCCCCAAAGGAGATACGGCTCTTTTATTACGCCTGCAGTACCTATCACTGATCTTTCGGCTTGCGCATCGTCAATCCGACGCGGCCTTTTTTCAAATCTACATTCAGCACCCACACGGTAACGTTATCCCCCACAGAGACAACATCCATCGGGTGTTTGACAAATCCATCGCTCAGCTGGGAAATATGCACCAGGCCATCGCTCTTGATGCCGATATCCACAAAGGCGCCAAAATCGATGACATTGCGTACCGTTCCCTGCAGCTCCATTCCCGGCATAAGATCCTCGATCTTCAGCACGTCCTGGCGGAAAATCGGCAGCGGCAGCTCCTCCCGCGGATCGCGTCCCGGACGCTGCAAGCTGTCCAGAATATCGCGCAGGGTCGGTACACCAACCTCCAGCTTCACGGCAAGGTTCTCCGGCTGCTGGGCATCCAGCAGTTCAGCGAGCTCCTTGCTGCCGAGCTTGTCCAGACTTACCTGAAGCTCCTGGAACAAACGGTCAACCACCGCATAGGATTCCGGGTGAATCGGGGTGCGATCCAGTATGTTCTCGCCTTCCGATATCCGCATAAAGCCCACGCACTGTTCATAGGTCTTGGCACCGAGACGCGGAACCTTCTGCAGCTGCTTCCGGCTGACAAACTTCCCGTTCTCTTCCCGGTATTTCACGATATTTTTGGCAATGGTGGCATTGATGCCAGCCACATAGGAGAGTAGTGACGGCGATGCCGTATTCACATCCACCCCGACATGGTTAACCGCAGACTCTACGACGGCTTTCAGGCTCTCCTCCAGATGCTTCTGGGTGACGTCATGCTGATATTGGCCCACACCGATCGATTTCGGATCGATCTTCACCAGCTCGGCCAGCGGATCCTGCACACGGCGTGCGATCGAGGCTGCGCTGCGCTCGGCAACATCCAGATCAGGGAACTCTTCCTGAGCCAGCTTCGAGGCCGAGTACACGCTTGCTCCCGCTTCATTGACGATGAGGTAAGCCAGCTCAGGGTCAGCAAGTTCCGCAATGACTTCTTCGGCTACGAATTGCTCCGTTTCACGGGATGCCGTACCGTTTCCAATGACAATAAGCTTGATGCCGTATTTTGCAATCAGCTCTTTAATCTTCGCGGCCGCCTCCTGCTTCTTGTTGGCCGGCGGCGTCGGATAGGTTACAGCTACCTCAAGCAGCTTGCCTGTATCATCGACCACCGCAAGCTTACAACCGGTACGGTAAGCCGGGTCAACGCCCAGCACACAGCGACCTTTCACCGGCGGCTGCAGCAGCAGGCTGCGCAGGTTCCCCGCAAAGATGGAGATTGCCTGGTTCTCCCCTTTTTCCGTCAGCTCACCCCGCACTTCCCGTTCAATCGATGGGGCAATAAGACGCTTGTATGAATCCTCGATCACCGCCGTAAGAATATCCGTGACGGCAGATGGACCTTTAAGCACCTGCTTGCCGATATACGCGTGAATGGAATCGGAAGGAACATCAAGCCCCACCTTCAGAATATTCTCGCGCTCTCCCCGGTTAATGGCCAAAATCCGGTGCGGCGGCATTTTCTTCGCCAATTCCCGATAATTGTAATAGTTCTCGTATACGGATTCCACTTCGGTATCCTTCGCCTCTGAGGTCAATATGCCGTGGTCCAGGCTGTATCTGCGTACCCAGGAACGAACGGTTGCGTCATCGGCAATGTTTTCGGCCAATATATCCATCGCGCCTTGCACAGCCTCTTCTGCCGAAGCCACACCCTTCTCCTCATCAACATACTTGGCTGCCTCAACCATCACATCAGCCTGCTTCGGCTGCGACCATATCCACTCCGACAGCGGCTCAAGTCCTTTTTCCTTGGCGACGCTGGCCCGGGTTTTACGTTTCTGCTTATACGGACGGTATAGATCCTCTACCTCCTGCAGCTTAACGGCGGCCGTAATCGACGCCTTCAGATCTTCTGTTAGCTTGCCTTGCTCCTCTATGATGCGAATGACTTCCCGCTTACGGACCTCCAAATTGCGCAAATAACCTGTCCGCTCTTCAATATCACGTAATTGGTTCTCATCCAGTTCGCCTGTCATTTCCTTACGGTAACGCGCAATAAACGGTATGGTATTGCCCTCATCCAGAAGTTCAACGGTCGTACGCACCTGTTTTTCGGACAATTGAAGCTCCTTTGCGATCTGCTTCACGATCCGTTTCGATTCTTCCTTGCGAATCTGTTCCTCATTTACTTCCACAACAGCTTCTAATTCAGACAATGATATCCCTCTTTCTTCAATGAAACTATATTTGCTATTATCCCAAACTTAAGCGCTCATTTCCACTACATCGCTCACTTCGTAAGGCTTTAAGCTGCTTTTAATGTCAATTTCATCTAATTTTAAGATTTAATTTATATTCTTATTGTACGAACATGCCGCTGCCGGATATCCACACCTCATTAAAATCAGGGGGGTCACCTTAAATGAATGACAAACATGCGATTGCCTGGTCCGTTGTCTGCCTGTTGTTTATCGCAGCGGCGGTCACTACGGCCTACATCCTCATACCTACAAACATGTAATCCACCAATCTCCAGTCCCATGCAGCAATTGCCGAGCCTTCAAACATACCATCCATATAAAAACCCTCAAGGAATTACTCCTTGAGGGTTTTTAGTCATAACATTCTATGTGGAAAACGTTAGTGCTTGAATGGAATCAAAAATCAATCAAGCCCAGACTTATTTGCAGGGAATCATCCACCTTACTCATCATTTCATCATCAAGATGGGTGATTTTGTCCGTTAGCCGCTGCTTATCAATCGTCCGGATCTGCTCTAGCAAAATGACGGAATCCCGGTCAAATCCATGCGACGCCGCGTCGATTTCGACGTGAGTCGGCAGCTTGGCTTTTTGAATCTGTGCCGTAATGGCTGCAACAATCACAGTCGGACTAAACCGGTTGCCGATATCATTCTGAATGACAAGGACCGGCCTTACGCCGCCCTGCTCAGAACCGACAACAGGTGATAAATCCGCAAAAAATACGTCGCCCCGTTTAACGATCACTGTCTACACCCCGCTTACTAAGCGGTCTAGAGTGTTGTCTGCATCTTCCTCCGCGTGAAACGCCTCAGAAGCCATGGTCAGGTTAATTTTGGCCATTTCCATATAACCCCGCTGCATGGATTCACGAATGTAACGTTTCTTCCGTTCATTCAGGTACAACTTCATGGCTTGCCTAATAAGCTCACTGCGGTTGGAATTTTCCAGCTGAGCGATCCCGTCCACTTCCTGCAAAAGATGATCCGGTAAACTGATCATGATTCGTTTGGTGTTCTGCATATTGGCCACCCTCTATTACACCCCCACAACCTTCTCGCCTGTGCACCAGTATTACATTATTCAAGGAAAATTATACAAAAGAATATATATGCCGAAGGTATATCAAGTATGCTGCATATCATTATAAACTACAATCGACACTTTCGTACAGACTTAAACGACATATTCCTAATTCGGGAAGGTCTGTACTTATTCCTTCTTTCCTGAATAAATTACTTAGGGTGACATGACTTGTTAAAGGTTGCTCCAGAGTGCGTTTACGGTCTTCACGGGTATATCATCACGTATATACTGACGTGGTACCCGGTGGGCAATCATGCAGACGACCTCGTAGTGGATCGTCCCCAGCTTGGACGCCAGCTCATCTGCCGTAATGCATTCGCCAGACTGCTGACCGATGAGTACAACCTCTTCACCAGCTTTAATTTGTTCCGCCTCATCGGCGAAAGGTTTGAGCGATACCATACATTGGTCCATACAGATAGTTCCGACTACAGGGACGCGGCGGCCGCGTATCAGTACTTCCACTTTACCGCTCAGCATACGAGAGAAGCCATCGGCGTAACCGATGGGAAGGGTTCCAATTTGCTCTTCCTCCCCCGTTACATACTTCGTCCCGTAGCTGATACCGGAATGCGGAGGTAAATTTTTGACGTAGACAAGCTTTGTCTTTAACGTCATGACAGGGCGAAGGCTCACTGTCTTTCGATTCACCTCATCCGAAGGATACAGTCCGTACAAGCCGATGCCGACACGAACCATATCATAGGATAATTCAGGTGTATCAATCGCAGCAGCACTGTTGCCCGTATGTATGATGGGGATATGGTAGTCCTTATCCCGAAGAGCGTCCGCTACGCCCTGAAAACGGCGGTACTGTCCCAACGTATAGTCTTTGTTCTCTTCATCCGCTCTTGCAAAATGGGTAAACATTCCTTCGACAACAACCTGCGGCAGCGAAAATACTTCTTCTATAAAAGAAATTGCATCTTCGCCTGGAAGCAGGCCCAAACGACCCATTCCGCTGTCAATCTTGATGTGTACCTTGAGTGGCTTCTCCGGCTGGACCGGCAGTGCCTTTATCGCTTGGAGCACTTCCGAACTGAACAGGGTTACGGTCACATCATGCTCATAAGCGATCTCTACAGCCTCCGGTGGTGTATAACCGAGCACCAGGATTGGGCAAGAGATGCCTCCTTGCCGAAGCTCGAGCGCTTCATCCAGGAAAGCTACGCTTAAGTAAGGCGCCCCCAGTTGCTGAAGTTCGCGAGCCACTTCTACAGCTCCGTGACCATAGGCGTTAGCCTTCACACAAGCAAGCAATTTCATGTGGCTTGGCAGCGCCTCACGAAAAGCGTTATAGTTGGCGCGCAGATGGTCTAGGTTGATCTCCGCCAGGGTAGGTCGATATATCGCTTGCAATTCCAGTCACCTTCTTACCATTTTGAAAAAAGCATTATGCTTTGCAATAGATTAATGGTAATGTTCCGGGGGGCAACTGTCAATTGAGACAAACTGCTTATTTATGAGGCTCGTGGTCCCCCCGGGGTGGCGAAACTTGGTGAAACATCGGAATATCTGCAAGAAATAGCGATAGGCCTACGGACGGGGTTCCTTTATTTGGAAAAGAGGCGAATGGCCTCATTGTCGGAATGTTGCCCTCCTTCAATGCTCGGTATCCGCCTACTTCGTATTATTTACCCGATTCTCCCTGCATGGAAGCAGCGACTTTCTTCATTTCTTCGACAGGCAGATTGGCGCTCGTAATTCGGTATTCCACGCCTTCCGAATTCCAGGTCAGCGTTCTTTGCTGATCGCCGGTGAGCAGACCTACCGTTGTAAAATCAATATATACCGCCTCGCCCGGTACGAGGGAGACCGCACGATCCACCGGTCTGGATTCCATAATCGTATATTGGTACACACCGTCATACTTCAGAATAACCGCATGATCCTTGTTCTCCGGAACTTCCATCGTGTCTTTGTTCGTGACCCCTGCAGGCACATATTCCGGATAGATAATGCCGAAGGATCCCATATCGCGACCGGAAGCTGTTTCTGTCAAACCTTCGGTTCCCTGAGTGCCGTTACCTTCCGTACCGGAAGCCACCGGTACCCCGTTCTCGTCCACTTCCGCCATGGTCCCCTTAGCATCGTTCATCGCACTTAGATTCTTGTTGGTATCAAACGAATCCTTCGACAGGTTCGTATCGAAGGTAAAGGTGTTGAATTTCACTTCAACAACCACATTCGCTTCGGAGTCCGACACTTGTACCTGTTTCGGTGTGTAGTTGTCCTTGGCGAGCCAAATCTTTTGACGAATCAACGAATGGCTGTGGTAATTAGCAGCCACATCAAACACGTAACTATCCTTATCCTCAGCAAACTGACGGGTGTTGTCGCTCAGAATGCTGCTGAGTAGCGTTTGGTACAGATATACCTGTCCCTGATTATCCGGCCAGTCGCTTTTGAAGCGGAAGCTCTTGTTCAAGCTAGGCGTCAGAACGAACACGCCGTCATCGTTGCGAAGCACGATTTGCGTAATATCCTTTTGCCCATTGGTTAAACTGATCCGGTAGTAAGATGGAGACTGGTACCATACCTCAACCTGATACTCCTGCGGCGCCGAACCGGTATGTATGGTCATAACGCCCGCTCCCTGGTAAGCCCCCTTGGCACTTTCCAGCTTATCAGCCACCTTGCCCAGATCCTTCACAACGCTGTCTGCATTTTTCTTCCCGCATCCCGCCAGTATTGTTGTTAAGCATAATACTACCGCGAGCAGCACCCATGAAATCCGGCGCATGTCATCATCCCCTTCAACACTTGTTTTGACTTGATTGATACATGTCTATGAGGGACTTGGTCACATTATGCAGACTAGCCTGACAAGCACCGCTGCGGTGGGACGCGGCAGGCGTTTACACTTCGTCTAAGTGAAAAAAAGAACCGTGATGAATCCGTCGATCGCTGATTCATCCTCGGCTCGGTTATTTGAGAAATTTCCAGTACGGGCGATCTTCTTCAGCCCTCTGTATAAGCATGGAAGCTAATCGACGTTAGCCATCTCTAAGGGGCTGTATTCATAGAAATGGATTTCTCAGGTGTTGCATTCGTATAAGGCGCAAACCATTTCTCATCCACATTGTCAGGTGATGGAAGACTGCGGGTGGTCGAGTCAAAAATCCAGAAGATTCCTACGCAGAATACGGCGATTCCGCATCCTGCGATAACGGACGAGCTTGCTGCAACAACGCCAAGAGCACCTCCAATTAGGCTGCCAAGCGGCATGGCAATTCCGCTGAGTCCGCTAGCTGCCGCGAACACCGTGCCCAATCTTTTCTCGGGTATCGCTTTCTGAATGACCGAATTGATGATAACGTTCGTAATGCCTCCGGGAAACCATGCCAAGCCGTATACCAGGACGACAAGCCATGTCCATGGGGTAAATACGCTGAGACACCAGGCAGCGCCAGATAAACAAAATGCTCCGGCAAAAAGATATCCAAGCGGCAGGCGCTCCAACTTCAAATACGGAGCCAGGATCGCGCCCAACAAACTTCCGCAAGCCTGGGCCATCAGCAATATACCGTAGACACCGGCTCCGCCGAGGCTGTCGGCAAACGCAGGCATAACCGTAAAGGTAGCGCCGCCCGCTGCATTAATGACGATAATCCCCATCTGTACCCGTGCAAGCGGGGTTGCCAGGATGTAGCGAAGCCCCTCTTTCATGTCCGCCCAATAATTTTTAAGGGCATTTCGCATAGATTTTGAATTTGCGGTGTTATTCGTTGATGTTTTAATTACGTTGTTATCAGAAGTTTTGGTAGACTTTTTGATTTTCAATTGCGAGAATAACAGCGCTCCGATGAAAAATCCGATCGAATTCCATAAGTAAAGGGATACTGCGCCCAGCACAATAATCAATACGCCGGATATTGCGTTGCAAGCGACATCGATGCCTTGATAGGCTAAGGAGAACAGCGAGTTTCCTTGCGTCAGCTGCTTCTTATCGAGAATTTTAGGAAGGGCCGACATTTGGGCCGGATATACCCACATATTCAGCGTGGATAGAACTGGTGTAATCGCCAGCACAACGCCTACTGTCAGAAAGTCGAAATAAAATGCAAGCGGAACGATCAACAGTAGAACCGCCTGAAATAACTGGGTGTATACCAGAAGCCCCCGTAAAGGAACGCGGTCAATCATCGGACCGGATAACAGTTGAATGATTCGGGGGAGAATCGAGAGGAATCCGGCAAGTCCCGTATACAGCGTCGAGCCTCCCAGATCGTACACCAGCCACATGGCAGCTACCGCGTACAAGCTATCGCCGATATTCGTAAGGATTCGGCCAACGAACAACAGCAGGAAATTGCGATTCTTTAATATTTCCACGAAAGAAACACTCCTTGATTTAAAGTTTAGTAGTTTTGGAGAGAAGGGGCTAAAGAAGCCCCTTCCTATTCGGACGTTTCCGTCGAAACCACGTTGATCCCTACCGCATATTCCTTGCTGTCGTCCCCTTTTGTCGCAAGGGTCTTGGTCACCCATTTTTCGAGCAGTTCTCTGAATTCCTTCGTCATTTCTTCGTATTGCTCGGCGTTCAGCTGCATTCTCAGGCTTATCCTTGTGCGGCTGGCCGCTGCATAATCTTCGGCAAGAACCGGGTCTACCATTTGCGTTCCCTTGGTGTTAAACCACTTCGCTTTGGATTTATAATATTTCTCTACGATGCCGCCGACGGTCCGGGTCTCCACCAAATCTATTAATCCACCATCATATAACTTCTGAATATGATAGTGAATGCTTCCCGGCGAATCTCCCAATTCATCTGCTACTTGTTTGGCAGTTTTGGCCATATCCAGCATGGTTCCGAGAATCTTCACCCGCTGAGCGCTGCCGAGCAGCTTCGCTTGTTCCACCGATATTTCGATACTCTGATTATGATCTTGATCCATGACGCAAACACTCCATTCTAAATTAAAATAGACATTCTAATTGTGTAATTCATACGGTTATTTTCGTTCATTCCAATTTAATTTATCATTCTAATTTTCTAGATCGGTATGACACAATAATAAACCACCTATTACCATTTGTAAATAGGCGGCTTATAAATTGTTTATTTTTTTCTAAACCGGTTTGACCATATGATAATAAACATGCCCGTTAATCAAGATGTCCTTATCTGTTTGATAACCTCTTCTTTCGTACAAAGAATGAGCGCGATGATTGTCCGTCACCACGGCAAGAGCAATTTTACGATACATCAGCTCCTTTGCCCGATTCTCCGCGTGATGTATAAGGGCCGAACCAATCCCCTTACCTCCAAACTGCGGAGAAACCGATAACGTATCGATATAGTACTCATCCTCGTCCGCTTCTTTATCCAGCGCTACGGAAGGGTCATTCTTGAGCTTACGCAAACGATCCAGAATCGGACGATCCAATTCGGCCGCTTGATCACCGCCGTAAGCAACGATAATACCAGCCACCTCGCCGTCGATCTCTTTCACGGCAGCCTGTCGGTAACTGAGCCTGCCCTCGTCCGCCCGGAAATATTGCTCCAGCACTTCAAGCACTTTCTCTTCACTGTTTTCCCCTGTTAATTGATGCGCTACGTCGTGCAGTGCATCGTACAACAGTCTTATCGCTGCAGCTGCATCTTGTGGTTTTGCTGATCTGATGGTCATGCCTATTCATCCTCCATTACAATTCAATGCAATTTAGTAATTCAAGTATCCCAGTCCTCAACCTCATACAACAGCTCCATCTCGGACGATGCTGTAAAAGAACGCCGTTTAACTTTAGGATCCCCGATCTTTTCGTGCAGTCCAAACCCTCTTGATACCTTGAACGTAAAAGACAAACCATGAGGTACCATCGCACTTCCCCTATATAGGCCATCTCCGCAGTATGGAATCTCAAATCCGGCATAGATTGTGGGGGAAACCGGTGTGGAAGGCGGTACCTTCACTTGAATCGCGATTTTCACAAGCTCAGGCAGCTCTTCCACGATCGTAATCTCTTTATCTGCACTCAAGCCTCCCATTTGCAGCGTAACCCGGGTGCTGCCAGGAATTCTAGGCTTCAGCGTTCCGTTCGGCAGCAGCGTTAGCCATTCCGGCTCCTCAACATGATAAGTTCCGTTCATCAACGTTTGTACAAATCCGCTGTCGTATGTAATGACCGGATTCAATTGTTTGACAGGCCCTTTCACCCCTACGACTCCATCACCATGCAGCTTAATCGAGGTTGGTTCTCCAATGTCGCCGAAAAAATACAGCAGCGGCGCTTGCGCTCTGCCTGCCCAGTCGCTTTGACTGTGAGCCGCTCCCGGATCAAGAAACAGCATGAGATCTTCTCCCGGCACAAAGCCGTCTTGGATCAAGCGTGCTGCTTCCTCCCGTGCGTATTTTTCCATGAAGACCCCTTCCGCGCCGCCCATATCAAGCCATACCTTAAGATTCGGATGCGTACCGTATCTTTCATAAAAAGGATATTCCTTTAGCTCTCCTTGAGCATCAAAATAGGCTTTGACGAAATAAGGCGACATGACCGCAATGCTTCCGAACACATCCGGCCTTCTAAAGCCGATATTGTAGGTGACAATCCCGCCCGCAGACGAACCCATCATGGCCGTGTGCTCCGGACCCTTCAACGTGCGAAAGTTCTCATTGATATATGGTAAAACCTCTTCGATAATAAATAACTCATACCGTTCGCCGGCAAACGGGGGATCGAACACCTGATGCATCCTTGGATTGTCATGGAAATATTCATTCAGTCTTTGATGAGGAACCGTTGCGATGCCAACGATGATAATCTCCTGCATCCGTCCTTCGGACACCAGCCGATCTGCGGTGACATGCATATCCCACGAGCCGCCTCGCTCATCCGCTGAAAATACATGCTGCCCGTCATGCATATAGAGTACGGCATAATGCTTCTCCGTATTCTCATGATAACTGGGTGGAAGGTATACATACAAACTTCGGGTATTGCTTAAGTTAACCGATGGAAAATCTGCAATTTCTACCATTCTTGAGGACATATTGACCATTCTAACCCCTCCTGACTATTTTTGCACCCTATGCACTTGCATTCGATGATTCACCCTTAGGCGATGCCAGATAACAAAAAAAGGCACAACCCGATAAAATCAGGTTGTACCTCTTAGGTAAGCATTGCCTTACTCCACATTATACTGGGGAATTCCCCCATTTTCAATATCAGGATTTGTCCTCTGGCGGCTCTTTTGGCACATAATTAAAGATATCGCCATCCACAAAAGTATCAATCAATCGTTCCAGCCATTTATAGTAAGCAACGGCCTCGCGCATCTTCGCCTGATCCTCTTGCAGCACCGCTGCCAGCTCTTCGTCATCTTCATGCGCTTTACGGAGCTTCTCCGTTTCGTCGAGCGCTTTGCGCAGGACCAAAATGTTGCTCTCCACCGATTTACGCCATTTAATATCGAAGAAATCCAAGAAGGTCTGGTACCAGTCATACTCCACTTCATACAAATCCTTGCGGGAACCCTTCTCCCACACCTTGTTTACCATTTTATAATCGAGCAGCGTCCGCACGCCTGTACTCATGCTGGTCTTGCTCATCTTCATTTCCTGTCCCATTTCATCGAGGTTCATCGGTTTATCCGCAAAATAAAGCAATCCGTATAAATGTCCCGTTGAGAGTGGAATGCCGTACAAATCCATATTCCGTCCAATATTTTCAATGACACGCTTACGAATCTTATGCACGGCTGCCTGCCGTTCATCATCTAAATGGTACAAGCCCATGCTTGCAGCCTCCTCTATCTGTAACCATCCAAGAAGTCATGTCAATATAACAAAACTAGGTGGACTCGAAGTGTAGTGTGAACGATCTCCATGAAATTTAAACAAGCCCTGATCCACACACATTCTCTGATCTATTGTAGGGAAAGCTATTTTAAAAGTAAAGAAGATCACTCTAGAGGATATCGGAGCATATGGGAGCATTTCAAAGGATAACTTTGTACAGTTTTTACTGTACGTACTTTACGTACGGATATAACGTTTGATACTTTACGTATCGGTTGTTACAATGGGTGACATGGGTTTACGAGACGACAGGAATAAGAAGACTCGGTCAAATGGACGCGTCTCTATACAATAAAAAGGAGGAGTACTTTTGGCTATTCTGCAAGTTAACAAAGTCAGCAAATTGTTCGGCGCGAATCCGGAACAAGGGATTCAATTGCTGGAGCAAGGCTGGAGTAAAGCGCGAATTGCGAAAGAAAAAAATATAACGGTTGGCGTTAACCGTGTCAGCTTCGATATCCACGAGGGCGAGATTTTTGTCATCATGGGGTTGTCAGGCAGCGGTAAATCTACGTTGGTCCGTTTGCTAAATCGGTTGATTGAACCAACATCGGGCGAAATATTGATTCACGGCAAGGATCTCCGAAAAATGAACAAGGAACAGCTGCGTGATGTACGTCGCAAAAAAATCAGCATGGTGTTCCAGAAATTCGCCTTATTCCCTCATCGCTCGGTTGTAGAGAATGTGGAATACGGATTGGAAATTCAAAAGATAGACAAAAGCAAGCGGCACGAAGCGGCCATGAAGTCGCTCGAGCTTGTAGGTTTGAAAGGCTGGGAGGAAAAAATGCCCGATCAGCTTAGCGGCGGCATGCAGCAGCGTGTCGGGCTTGCCCGTGCACTCGCCAATGATCCGGAGATTCTGCTGATGGATGAGGCTTTCAGCGCATTGGATCCGCTCATCCGCAGAGACATGCAGGACGAATTGATCGAACTTCAGGACAAAATGAAAAAAACCATCGTGTTCATTACTCATGACCTGGACGAAGCTCTTCGGATCGGCGACCGCATTGCCTTGATGAAGGACGGTTCGATTGTACAGATCGGAACGCCGGAAGAAATCTTGACCCAGCCTGCCAACGATTATGTTGAGCGGTTCGTGGAAGATGTGGATCTGTCCAAGGTGCTTACCGCATCACGGGTTATGCGCCGTCCGGAGACCATTACGATGGATCGTGGACCTCGCGTGGCGCTTGAGCTGATGCGTGAACGGGGGATTTCGAACCTGTTCGTCATTGACCGTTCCAAGAAGCTGCTTGGCGTCATTACGGCCGAAGATGCATCCGATGCCATGAAGAATAACCGCAAGCTTGAGGATATTCTCATCACAGACGGTCCGAGTGTTGGACCCGATACATTGCTGAATGAATTGTTTGAAATTACGAGTATGGCTAAAGTGCCATTGGCCGTTGTGGATGAGACCGGCAGGTTGATGGGCGTTATCGTCCGCGGTGCTGTTCTTGGTGCCCTGGCCGGAGAAAGCAAGAGCGAGGAGGTGACGCAAGATGCCTAAGATCCCTCTCGCAAGCTGGGTTGATTCCTTGGTCGAATGGATGGGAGACGTCTTCTCCGGTTTCTTTGACGCCATCTCCTTCATTATCAAAAACGTTGTGCAGCTGTTTACGGATTTGTTCATGCTCCCTCATCCGTACCTGTTCATTGTCATCCTGGCTGTCATTGCCTATCTATTAGGCCGTCTGCCGTTGACATTGTTTACAGCCATCGGTTTTCTGCTCATCGATAACTTGGGCTATTGGTCACAGACCATGAGCACGCTCAGTCTGGTTATCACGGCAGCCTTGATCTCCGTTATACTGGGTGTTCCTCTGGGTATATGGGCGGCCTACAGCAAGTCGGCATCCCGCGTGATCATACCGGTTCTCGACTTTATGCAAACCATGCCGGCGTTTGTATACTTGCTCCCTGCCGTCACATTCTTCAGCTTGGGCGTAGTTCCAGGGGTTATCGCTTCGGTTATCTTCGCCATTCCGCCAACGATTCGCCTGACCCGCCTTGGCATTATGCAAGTATCAGGTGAACTGACGGAGGCTGCAGATGCATTCGGTTCGACTTCCGGGCAGAAATTGTTCAAGGTTCAGCTTCCGCTGGCCATGCCGACCTTGATGGCCGGCATTAACCAGACCATCATGCTGTCCTTGTCAATGGTCGTTATTGCTTCGATGATCGGTGCCCAAGGTATCGGTGCTGAGGTCTACCGGGCCGTAACTCAGCTGCAAATTGGTAAAGGGTTTGAAGCTGGCTTGGCTGTCGTCATTTTGGCGATTGTCCTCGACCGCTTTACACAAAATATATTTAAAACGAAAAAAAGGGGTGCTTAATTTTGAAGAAACAAAAGTTTTGGTTGCTGCTAAGCTTGGCTGCTATTTTGGTTCTGTCTGCTTGCGGACAGGGCGGAAACGGCGGCACGGATGGAACAACGGACAAAGGGACTGACGGCGGTGCTACTGCTTCCCTCGGCGACCAAGTGAAACATGAAATCATCGGTATTGATCCAGGTGCAGGTATTATGAAAGCTGCGGCTGCAGCGATTGATGAATATGGATTGACCGACTGGAAACTGATCGAAGGCTCCGGTGCTGCCATGACCGCAACCCTTAACAAAGCCATCAAGAACGAAGATCCCATCATTATTACCGGTTGGACACCGCACTGGATGTTTGCCAAATATGACCTGAAGTATTTGGAAGATCCGAAGAAAGTATTCGGTGAAGCGGAAGAGATCCACACCGTTGTCCGTCTTGGACTGAAAGAAGATCATCCGGAAGCTTACAAGTTCCTGAGCAATTTCAAGTGGACATCCGACGATATGGGTCAGATTATGACGGCAATCCAAGAAGGCCAAGACCCTGAGGCTGCCGCTAAAGAATGGGCAGACAGCAACGCAGAGAAAGTGGATGCCTGGCTTGAAGGCGTTCAGCCGGTTGACGGCAAAAGCTTCAAGTTCAGTTATGTAGCCTGGGATTCGGAGATTGCCAGCACCAACCTGCTGAAAGTGATCATGGAAGAGAAGCTCGGATACAAAGTTGACGCGCTTCAAGTAGAAGCTGGCCCAATGTGGACCGGCGTTGCCAATGGCGACGTGGATGCAACCGTAGCAGCATGGCTTCCATTGACGCATGCCGACTATTGGGATAAGTTCAAGGACCAAGTCGAAGACCTTGGCGCTAACATGGAAGGCGTAAAAACCGGCCTGGTGGTTCCGTCTTACGTGGAGGCAAATTCGATTGAGGATCTGAAGTAAAAATAGGCCATCCCATGGTATATGGGGTGGCTTTTTTCTTTTCGTGCTCAAGATTGTCGGCCTGGTCAGAGGAGGATGTATCCGTTCCGGTCGCTGTTGAAACCAGGAAAACAGGATGATATTCTTGCGGTATTTTCCCGGTTTCAAAGGCGAACGCCAGGTCTCCTCCACGGATACATCCTCTATTTCTTGCTGGCCTCCAATCTTTCCACCCACCAAAAGATAGCCATCCCTTTCATTAGGGATGGCCTTTTGGGGGCTGGGCGGGGGAGGGGCTAAGCTGACCCGTTCAACACGGTCAGCTAGCCTGATTTATTGCCGGTCCTGCTGTGAATCCCCTTGGGGACTCACAGGCTTGCCGGCGCAGCTTGTAGGGGTTACTGGTGCCCAGTGCAGTCCCTCTTAATCAAGCAAGCCTGTCGGCTTGCTTTCCTCACCGATACATCCTCTACTCTTGGCTGGCTCCAATCTTTCTACACCCGGATTGCCGGTCCTGCTGTGAATCCCCTTGGGGACTCACAGGCTTGCCGGCACAGCTTGTAGGGGTTGCTGGTGCCCAGTGCAGTCCCTCTTAATCAAGCAAGCCTGTCGGCTTGCTTTCCTCACCGATACATCCTCTACTCTTGGCTGGCTCCAATCTTTCCACACCCGGATTGCCGGGCATGCTGTGAATTCTTGGGACTCACAGGCTTGTCGGCCTAGCTTGTAGGGGCTGCTGGTGCCCAATTGCTGTCCCTCTTAATCAAGCAAGCCTATCGGCTTGCTTTCCTCCAACGATACATCTTCTACTCTTGGCTGGCTCCGATCTTTTCACACCCGGATTGCCGGGCATGCTGTGAATTCTTGGGACTCACAGGCTTGTCGGCCTAGCTTCCTTGGCCTTTTGGGGGCTTGCAGCCTTCCCTGATACGGCCTCGTAACATTGCACGAGCACTACTGCAGCTCGTCCTTCTCTCACAAAAAAAGATCATGCCTACAAAAATGAGCATGATCTTTTTACTACTATATAAGTGCTACTCTTTTATCGTAACCGTTACGGGAGAGTATTCGGCAATGACGGTTTGTCCATGCACGGATACGCTGCCCTGCGGCGTAAGGTCTTTTTCGGTCATGATGCCAAGCGCGATAGTGAATTTGTTGAACTTGATCGGGATGTTCTTCTCCCGGCGGATCTCTTCGCCGTTCACGTAGAAGATTGCTTCGTCCTCGGCACGGTTATACGTGATTTTATATGTGTTGAATTCCCGCGGCGTGAAGTGTGTATCCTCCTCTTTGAAAATGCAGAAGTAACGGGTCTTGTCCGATTCCGGCACCTGCACACCCGGGAACGGCAGAACGGCATACACGCTGGCATACTTGTCATTCGAAGCAAAAAAGTCCAGTGCTGCGCCCGTGCTGAAATCAAGCAGATTCAAAGATACATAGCCGTCATACAAGTCGCCGGGAACCGTACCTTGGGTGCGTGCCCGAATTTGCAGCTCGAACGTGACCTCGCCGGATTCCGGCACTTCCACCTCTTCGTTGGAATAATACATATGCTTGGCATTATCGAGAATTTGGATCTGATCATTCTGGCGGCTCAGCGGCGCGCGCACGTACAGGATGCCGTTGCGGACGATCACGACCGCATTCGGCTCGCGATATTCCCAGAATGAACCGTCCGGCAGCGGGAAACCGCCGATCTTCCAAGTCCCGGTCTCGGACAGGATAGAGTGAAAATCACCAAAAACGCGTTGTTGTTCCATCTAATTCCCCTTCTTCCTTACAAAGTCTGAATGATTCCCTGGATGAGCAATGACAGGATCAGCATGCCGCCGCAGCGCATAGTCGTCATCGTTGAGGCGCCCATCAGCGGTAAATACGCTTCGGAGCGGTTGCTGTCCTTCAGTCTTCCATAGACAAGATACAACGGAATCATCGTAAGCAGTGCAATTAATGCGTAAGGCGGAAGCGCCCCGGCCAATACGCAGGCGATCAAAGACAAGCATGCCAGCAGCAGCAGAACTCGAGAGAAGTTCAGGGCTCTCTTTTCACCCCATACCACAACCAGGGTCTTCTTCCCGGCCTGACGGTCCGCCTGCCAATGCAAAAAGTGATGATTAAACAAAATCAGCGTGGTCAGCAGCCCGATGGGCAGTGACAGCAGCAGCGCCCGGACATCCATATGTGAGGTTTGAACGTAGTATGCGCCCATCACCGGCAAAATACCAAAGGATAGCAGAATCGCAATCTCGCTGAAACCCTTGCCGCGATATCCGAATTGAATTGGCGGTGCGACATAGAAATAAGCGATCAACCCGCCAAGTCCGCCGAAGACGAAAGCCCACCAGCCACTGATCAAACTGAGGATAATCCCGCTCAGCGCAGCAATCCCGAACAGCGTCCAGGTAACGATCTCGAATTTACGGAGCGACCAGACGCCCTTCGTCAGAAAACCGGAGTTCGTGGAGATCGCATCCACATGCTCCTGCGCTTCCGTGTCCGTTCCATTCTTATAATCCCACAAATCGTTCACCATATTGGAGAACAGATGGGCAGCGCCGCTCCCGATCAAGGTCAATAAAAAGAGGCCTAAATGAACTTCACCTGTCCATACATAAGCCCCGAGTGCTCCCAAAGCAACCGGAATCAGCATAACAGGAATTACTTTGATTCGGGAAGCTTTTTTAAACTGTTCAAGGGCATCCACTTGGTTATGCTCCTTTCCTTCTATAATACAGAATAGAACGCCTGCAGACAGCTGCAGACGTTAACGTTGTGAAACATGGAACTTGCATAAATAAGAATATCATAATTGTCGAACTTTGTAATCCGTTTGTTAGAACTTGGCTATGCAGCCATTATACCGATGAACGTTCGATCAGCTCGAAGGCAAGCTCCTTGCGAATCGGCTCTTCCTGCTCCCCTTGAATATGCGCATACAGCATCTTGAAGGCCTCGGAGCCCATATCAAACAGTCGGTTATCAATCGTGGTGAGACCCAGCATTTTACCGATCGGCTGGTTGTCGAATCCGATGACAGCGAGCTCTTGCGGAATGGACAGTCCTCTCTTCTCGGCTTCATAGATCAATCCGGCGGCCACATGGTCACCCGTTACCAGCAAACTACTTGGACGTTCCTCCATAGCGGACAGTCGATCCATAATCGCCGCACCGTCCTCCAGATCGATACAGCCATCCAATATCCATTCCTGTCGGTAAGGCTCTCCGATCTCCTTAAGCACTTCTTCATACGCCACTTGGCGCGCTCTCGTGCTCGGACTGTCCAGTCTTCCCACCGTGAAGCCGATGCGTCGATGTCCCCGCTTTATCAAATATTGCATGGCACTGCGAAATGCCTCCGCATGGTTTATATATATAGAAGAAAATAATCGTTCGCCCGCATCCTGACAGCATACGATCGGTCCGTAAGCGCAGTAGGCTTCGATCTGTTTTGGAGTCACGGCCGATGATAAAATAATGATGCCGTCAATCTCGCGGTTACGCAGCATCTCCAGCACTTCCACTTCCTTATCTGGCGCATACCCAGTTTGGCACAGGATCAGGCGATAGCTAGCGGCAAGCGCTTCTTGGCCGGCTCCCTCCATCAGCAAGGAGAAGTAGGCATGATTAATAAACGGCAGCATGATAGCAATATTCATCGTTTTCCCTGTAATCAGATGGACCGCATTCATATTCCGGGCGTATTTCAGCTGTTTCATGGTCTCCAACACGCGTGTCCGCTTATCTTCTCTGACATAGGGATGATTGTTCAGCACCCGGGATACCGTTGACACCGAAACGCCTGCCATCTTGGCAATCTCTTTAATATTAGCCACTCCTTCAAGCCCCCTTCATCCACTGGTTCCTTCCTGATACTATCATGATTGCTTACCCTATTCAAAGAGAGGCAACCCGGTAGCAAAAGGCAGTTGTATTACGATCAGAAACCGTCCCTTGGAAATTCCAGAGCTAATCTCAGCGCGCTGAAGGATTACAAGATGAATGCAAAAGATGAACAACGATAAAAAGAAGACTTGATCTGGTATGCTTTTCATACTTTACACTGAGGTTGGGTGGAAACCTTCATTCATTGTCAGCGTGACCGCAAGGGCGTGATGGCAAGGGCAAGGCTTCTGCCTTTTTATCATGATTCGTGAAACTTAGACCTTGTCCATAACGTCATCCTTGTCAAAAGGAGCTGATGGATGATGGAGACGTTCGGCAGAGGCTGCCTGTACTTGATCATTGGCATGGTGGTATTATTGCTGCTTGCCCTGTTATTGGGGACGACAATTACGATCCCTTGGTTTATCTTCATTCCTATAATTATTATTGCCTTTGCTATAGCTGCATCCAAGAGCAAGCACAAGGATGATGATTAAGCGAAACCGCAGGTCACGTCGCCGGATGCTAAATGGGTTGTTTACGCCTCGTTTTCGGAACCACATGCAAGTTTAGCCCGATCAGTCCGATTACCTTCCCACCGTACACCAAAAAAGACTCCCTTCCCGGGAGTCCTTTTCATTCCATATGATTCCGATCATTCTGTATCAGGCTACCTATTTATTTCGAGATATTCTTGAATGCCTCTGTCTGCTGCTTAATGCCGACCTCGGTGGCAAAACGCTCGATGCTGGAAGCTCCGAAGAATCCCTCGACTCCCTTGGTTCTGGACAATACATACGCCGCATCCTCAGGTTCTGCAATCGGACCACCATGGCACAGAATCATAATGTCCGGGTTAATGGCTTTACCGGCATCACAGATCGCTTGAATCTTTTCAACGCAATCGTCGAGTGTCAATGCTGTTTTCGCACCTATGGTTCCTTTGGTGGTAAGGCCCATATGGGCAACCAGGACATCGGCTCCGGCTTCAGCCATCTTCTTCGCTTGATCGACATCAAACACATACGGAGTAGTCAGCATATCCAGCTCATGCGCCTTCCGGATCATCTCAACCTCCAAATCATAGCCCATACCCGTCTCTTCCAGATTCGCCCGGAATACGCCGTCAATCAAGCCAACCGTCGGAAAGTTCTGCACACCGGCAAATCCTTGCTCCTTAAGCTGCTTGAGGAAAATATCCATGATCCGGAACGGATCCGTGCCGCAAACACCCGCCAATACTGGCGTATGCTTCACGACCGGCAGTACCTCGTTTCCCATGTCCACCACAATCTGGTTCGCATCTCCGTAAGCCATCAGTCCGGCGAGCGAGCCGCGCCCAGCCATCCGGTAACGCCCCGAATTGTATATAATAATCAAGTCCACACCACCGGCTTCGGCACTCTTGGCCGAGATGCCTGTCCCTGCTCCCGCTCCCAATAATACTTTACCCGCTGCTACTTCTGATTTTAATTTTGCTAACACTTCTGCTCTTGTTGTCATTGCCATGATCATGTCCTCCTTCAGTGTGAATACTTGAGTATGAGTGTGTAAACCTGTAACCTGCGCCAGACTTATTGCCGTTTCATCAATTCCATCAGCTTATCGGCCGCAGCCACGGCAAAAGCTTGATCATTGATGTCGGTATTCATCTCGATCAATTCAACGGTTTTACGGTCTATGCGTTGTTTTAACGTATCAAAGAGCATGTTATCTTCTTCCGGTCCATGGAATGCTTCACCTTCTACATCGAGCATCGATACGCCCTGCAAAGGAAGCATCAGTACGGTAGGTCCTTGCGACATATTCAATTTGTCTGCAATCAACTCCCCAAGCTGCCGGTTCTCCTCAACCGTGGTCCGCATCAGCGTAACCGAGGGGTTATGCTTGTACAGATTCCGTTCCCGGAATGCCTCCGGCACGGTATCATATGGACCGAAATTGACCATATCCAGCGCTCCGGTTGATACGACCTGCGGTATTTTGCAGCGACCGGCGGCTTCTAGACGATGCGGACCAGCCGCCAAAACGCCTCCCACCAGCTCATCGCACCATTCCGTTGTTGTCAAATCCAGCACACCGTCTATATATCCGGCCTCAATTAGGCTTTCCATCGTTTGTCCGCCCGTACCTGTTGCGTGAAATACTAGCACTTCATAACCATGCAACTCCAGATGCGCCCTGGCATAATCGATGCACGGGGTCGTAACCCCAAACATCGTCGCTGCAATCAGCGGCTTTTTATCCATCGGGGGCGCCGATTCGAACTGAACCATACCGGCAATCGCATGTGCCGCGTTCGTGAATATTTTGGTGGAAAACGAATTCAGTCCCGATACATCCACGATGGACGGGAACATGATAATGTCACTTGTCCCCACATAAGGTGCCGTATTGCCGGATGCGACCGTGGACACCATCAGTTTCGGAACGCCGATCGGCAATGCCCTCATGCCCGCCGTGACGATCGAAGTACCTCCAGTGCCGCCGAATGACAGCATGGCATCAAATTTGCCCTCTGCATACAGCTTCGGTACGATTTTTTCCATTCCTTGAGCCAATGCTTCAGTCCCTGCGGAACGGTCCTTTCGAGCCGCAATCTCACGTATATCCACACCAGCTGCCGCTGCAACTTCGATGTTGGATACATCCGGCGTGAACATCGGCTCAAACACACCGCTGTGGATCATAAACGTCTTTAGCCCCAAGCTCTCGATAACGGATTTAACGTATGAAAACTCGGCACCCTTCGAATCAAATGTCCCCGCAATAGCTACCGTCTTCACCGTGCAGACCTCCTCCATATCTCATCTCAGGATCGCTTGCACCCGTCCTGACAGGTCCGGTATAGGATCCCTACAAGACCATAATACAGCGCTTTCAAATAAAAAGGATCGTATCGATGTACGATCTTTATGTATATTTGTCTTTCAGATGCTGACGGTAGGATTGGGGAGAAGTTCCAGCGTATTTTTTGAAGGTTTTGCTGAAATGAACATAGTCAGGGTAGCCCACGAGCTCGGCTATTCTGCCCAGGGACAGTTTGCTGTGCTTCATGATCTCCTGTGATTTGTGAATCCTGTATTTAGCTATATATTCCGGAAAGCTGCATCCCACTTCCCTGTTAAAAAGCGCGCTCAGATGCGTTCGAGAAACATGAATACGCTCTGCCAGCTCGTTCATTGAAATGGAGTCCGCGTAATTCTCGGCAACATATTCCTTCACGTAGGCAACATAATCCATCGGCTCTTCGAGCCCCGAGAGCTTCTCCATCAGTTGCCGATCCTGCTCCAGATGGCCCGTTGCCTTAAAACGAAACGTGGCATCCACGATGGCCTCTTCCGTCGGTGTTCGTTCAAAGCTCGAACCGCCCACGTAACCCATGGCTGACGTGTTGTCATACATATACTGAACATCGATCGGCGTATGGACGGGGCCGCCATATACCAGCTTGATCGGCCGCCTGCCCGAAGCGTCACTTACTTCAAATATGTTTCTGGCGATTTCCGCCCCCTTCTCCAGCGACCATGCTTTCGTGGTGCCCATCAACCCGCCTGCCGTGACGCCTAAATGGGCGCAGATGATATCGGCCCCAGCCTCCAGCATCCACTTCGTCTGCTCCGGAGTAAAAACAAAGGCCATCGTAAACATATCCTGCTCATGGGCAGCCCGAATGGCCTCCACCTCCTGCAAATAGGTGATGCCTTCTTCCTCCAGGGCTTCACGGAACTGTCCATCAATCATTCCCACGGTCGGATAGTTGATTATGCCGGCAAAACCGCTGCCGCGGATGGATGCCAAGTAATCAGGAAGCTGAATGGTTGGATCTGTCCCGCACAGACCGAAGATCACCGGTATGTCACCGACCACCGAAAGAATCTCCCGCGAACCGAATTCCATCACCATTTCATTGCCGTTCGCATAGGGCATGAAACCCGCCAGGGAGCCAAGCCCCATCTGCCGAAAACGGCCCGAATTCAGGGCCAGTATCAAATCTGCCCCGCCCTTAACCGCATATTTTGCCGAGATCCCTGCCCCTGCCGCAACGCCAATCAGTCGCTCCTGCGTCTGTATTCCTTTATGTAATCGGTCTACAATTTGTTCTCTGGTCGTTATCAAAGCTATTGGTCCCCTTATCTTCAATCTGACCGTCATTTATATCGTTTCCCTATGTCGCTACATCTATTATAAATGAATATCAATAGAGACGCTTGTTGTAGCTGTCCCGTAATCCTTGAGTAACTGATTCCTCCGTCACACGATCTTGATTCACATGATCCGCAATGATCCGGGACGGATTCGGCAGCTGCTCGCCTGATATCCAGGAATCAGGATTCCATGTTTGGGACCGTATGAAGGCTTTTGCGCAGTGCATATAACATTCCTCAACCCGTACTCCGATGCCAAGCCATGGCTGTTTGCCTTGTACGCTGAGCTGCTCCAAAATGTTTTCGTCCCTGATCAGAACGGCACTGCCGTTGACTCGCAGTGTCTCCTTCAATCCCGGTATGACAAACACGATGCCGACCCTAGGGTTGGACAAAATATTTCGCAGTGAATCAAAGCGGCGATTGCCCGGCCGTTCCGGAATAATCAACCAGGATTCATCCATCACATGCACAAACCCCGGCGCATCTCCCCTCGGCGAAGCATCGCAGTAACCGGATGCGTCCGAAGTAGACATAAATAGCAATGGACTCTTGGCAATAAAATCTTTACAGTGATGATCCAATCGATCAATCGCCTTATGTTTGACCACATGATTGGACTCGCCGAACAGGTCCCGAAGCTCCTCCTCCGATGTAATGATGGACCGAAAAGGACATTTTGTCATCATAATCACTCTCCCTTTTTTAGTTACCCCTCAAACCTTCTTCTTATATCCCAGCGGATTCTGATTCTAGTCCTCTCCCAACGTATGAAAAGAAGCCCCCCCAAGTTCAAAGAACTTATGGGAGCCCTTCTCCATTCTTATAAGAAGACAAGCAGCAAAATACCGACAACAAAGCAATAATAAGCGAAATACTTCAGATTCCCGCGCGCCATGATATTCATGAACCATTTCATCGCAAAATAGGTACAGATCAATGTAGCAATGAACGCAATCAGATAAGGGATTAGCAACGAAGAAAAGTTGGGATCCGATGTGATATCCGACACGCCCAGCACCATGCCGCCGAGACTTATAGGAATATACAGCATAAAGGAAAACCGAAGCGCTGTCTCCTGCTTCATCCCCACAGCGATCGACGTAATGACGGTCGAACCGGATCGGCTAATACCCGGGATCAGCGCAACCGCCTGGGCTAAACCTACGATAAGCGCGTCCTTGAATGACAGGTCATTGTCCAGCTTGCGTCCACGAAGATTCCGAATCAGCCAAAGAGCGACCCCCGTGAACAGCAGCGCAACGCCTACCGTACGTACAGAGGCAAATATTTCTTCAATCTGATCCTTGAACAACAGACCGATAATGACGGCCGGAATCGTACCTACAATAATATACAGAATAAACATGAAATCGGATTTATACTCCGGTTTTCGTGTGCGCAAATAACTTAGGCCGTTCACGATCAGTCTCTGCAAATCCTTGCGAAAGATAAATACAATCGCAATTAATGATGCCGTATTAGTCAGAATTTCAAACGACAGTCCATTCTGCTCCATGCCCATGAGTCTCTGCGCGACAATCAAATGACCGCTGGAGGATACCGGAATCGGCTCCGTAACCCCCTGCACGATACCCAGCAGCAAGTACTTCAACCACAAGATGAAATCTTCCATAACTCTCCTACTCTCTTTACAACATTTGTATTGCTATAAAAAATACTAGTCTATCATAGCCCAAAAAAATTGCAATAATCAAACCACGAATGGACAAAAAAGATATGTAAACAAGAGAAGCCCCTCTAACCACGGAATTAGAGGGGCTCCTAATCTATTGTTAAGAGGTGATTCCATCTTAAGATATGCAGCTTAATGAAACCTTAAAGCTTCATTAGGGGAACATAAAAAGTTGTGAGTACTCCTTTAATCACTATGGTGAGACATGAGAAAGGCTAATATTCACAAGGAATAGTTCGATTCTCCCATTAACTTCTATAATTCTACAATATCCTTACTCTTTCGCTTTAAACATAGAAATATATACCTAGTTCTGATAGACTATTCTATAATATTCCTGTTTTAACGGGTTAACAACAAGCGACGGAAAATTTCCGTGCAAGCAAATCCCCTAGCCGATAGGGACTCAAGAAATGAGAAGAAGAAATGAAACGCTTGGCAAAATCAGCTCTGTTCATCCTGTTGTTATTGGTCATGTTGACTGCATGCAGTTCAGGGAAAGACGCAGCCGAAACTTCGTCCCCCCCTTCAACCCCGGAAAATGAAGCGGCAAAAAACACCGCCTCTGACAATAAGGAAAAGAATGAAGAACCTAACAAGACTCAATCATTTAAAGGGGAGAATTTTTCCTTTTCCTACCCTTCGACTTGGAAGGATGCAGAGCTTAACATCCCTCAAGTCATTGCGGCATTCGTAAATCCTAACCCCCAAGGAGCTTTTGTTGATAATTTAAATGTCGTTATCGAGGAATCGTCAGCTACTCCAGAGGAAGCAGCTAACGCTGCCGTTCAAGGTTTAACCAATGGAGATGGGGGACCATTAATCCAAGATTTCAAAAAACTGAACTACATCGACATTCCCAAGAAGGCAGCGGGGATTCTGGAATCTGAATACACTCATGGAGAGTCAAATGTCCAAGTGATATTGACCCAATATTTTGCCTCAAACGGCAATGAGCTTTACACGCTCTCCATTTCCTATTCCAAGACAGCCTACGATAATGGAGGAAAAGCGAGTGTCCAAAACATAATGGACTCGTTCGAAATCGTTAAAGTTAGTAATCAGGTGGAAGATGCGAATGCTAACGCTGGCAGTAATGTCGAAGGATTAACGGAAGAAAACCTTTTCGCTGAAATCATGGCTTATGTTATCCCAATTGAAATTGAAGACGGAGCTCTAGACGAGGTCACCTATAACTATTTTGTTCAGCATTATGAGTTGTTTCCAGCGCTTACACCTAAAGCTCAAAAGAAAGCGAAGGCAGAAGTCGATCCAAATATTACGTCCCGCCACCTCAACAAAAATCTGAGTCCCTATTTGGATCAGATGATCGAGGTAAGTGGATACGTTGTTGATATCATTGAAGATGAAGTCGAAGAGGGTATTACCCTTGCCGAAATACACATCATAGATGATAACGATAACTCCATTATCGGTTTTTATGCCCACTCTACCGGTGATATTCTGCAAGACGATTATGTCACGATGCGAGGAGTGCCGGCAACATTTTATTCATTTGAGAATGTAAGTGGCGGAACCACGAATTCTGTTCTTATCGGTGTGTCCACGCTTGAGAAGACGGAATAGTTTGTTAAGAATAGATGCTCTATTATCTTATCCTAAGCCCATTTTTGGGCTTTTCTTTTTGTATGAGGCCCCTCGAAGACATAATTCTTATCAATCTTTGCCATGCATTCGGGTTGGTTACTTTTTTCTAACCTATTTGAACGAGTTGCATAAAGCTCTCTACTGCAGATATTGAGAGGTTTTCAATTCCGAAAAAATATTTTGTTTGTTTTCGCTTTCATCATACACATCATCTGGATCAGTCCCATCCAAATTGAATTTACCAGCTTGCAAATTAATTACGCTATATTGTCCATAAGTATTTTTTTTCATAAATATGATATAACTGCTGCCGCTCTTCATTTCAGTATAATCCCCAATTGCTAATTTTTCTTTACCTGATAGCGTTTGCTTCAGAGCAATGGGTTCTATTACTTTCAGGTTACTCGCGTCTTCCTCAGAGCCTTTCAAAACCTTTTCAACCTCAATCTCGGTTAACGTATAAAAATCCACAGGTATATCATTCTCAAGTGTTCTAATCGTCATTTCACGATCTTCAAAGTCCTTAATGGGCCTTCCGATAACAATCAACTGGGCATCAGAAAATAGTGCTTCTCCCGTTGAGTACCCCTTATAATCTGGGTGAGTTCTTACATCGCGAACAGAATTATAAATGGCAAAATAATAATAACAAGCTGCTGCAAGGATAATAACCAAAGCCAGTGAAAGAATTATGCTTTTCTTTTTTAGCAACATCTTCATTTCATAATCCTCCTATTTTTTAATTTCCCCATTTGTACTTTAATTCACCTTTATCATAGGTTGAAGGAGAAGTAATATTACGATTTTTAAATGTGTCGGTTCCCGCTGAGCAACAGAATAGTCATAATAGGCATTAAAAATACCAGTTGTTCTCTTGTAACTAAACACGGTTGCATTAGCATTAGGCCCTAATAAGGTAACTGTTTCATTCTTTTGATTCAAAATGTAAAAAAGTGCGCCGATTGAGTATCGGCACACGCTCTCTCGTAAGCAAATTCTTACGGTAATGTATGTAACTGAGTTATAAGTAAAATATTCCTGTTTACTTTTTTACTGTTTTTTTGCTTGTTACATAACCTATAAAAGAACCAGTCAAACTGACAGCATACATTACACAAATGTATCCAAATGCTTCGTATGAAACCGAGGGTAAGAAGTATCTTAGCAAGCAGGTCCTAAGATGATTATTCCTACCGGTATTGAAAGAAGTATGGAATCAGTGAGATACATTACAAAAACACTGCAAAATCGTCAAGCGGAATTCACTTTAAGGTGTCTGACTGCACACTCTCATTCGGAATGGATGAACGGACCACCAGCACGTTGGCCGAAGTGATGCTTCCCTTATACTGGGCATAGATCTGGGTTTTTCCCGGCTTATGTCCGATCAGGTTTCCTTCCTTATCCACCTCGGCTATATCCGGATGATCACTGATGAATGTTGTTTGCCTTGTGATGTCGATTTCGTTTTGGTTAATATAGTTACGCAATATGACCTTCAAGTCGAGCATCGTGCCTTCCGCAAGCGAATACTCGTCAGAATCCAGCTTGATATAGCCAGAGACAGGTTCGAATTCGTCCGAGTCTTCCGGGAACACGGTAATGCTCAATCTGGCTGTGAAACCTTCGTAAGCTGCTTCGACATAGCTGTTCCCCGGCTCGTGCCCTGTAATCCGGCCCAATGCGTCGATTTCCACGATGGCGCTGTCCGCCGATACATAATCCGCGGCGCTGGACAAATCGCTGTTTGTGCCGTCGGAATAAACCGCTTGAAGCACGGTAAAGACGCTTGTACCTGCTTTCAATTTCTTTTCCTTTTCCGTAAACGAGATGCCCGTCAGCGTACGTTCGACTGGCCTGTCCGCTGAAGGCGACAGCTTCATAAGCTGGAACTTCTTCACGTCCCCCCGTACAACGGTTCCCGGAAAAATAAATCCGCCGTCAGGTGTTACCGCTGCACTTCCACCGAGGTAGATGGGAGGGCCCTTAAACAATTCCCTGCTAATAAACTGACCGTTCCCATCGACGCTCAGCACATCGTATTGCCTTTTGTAATCCAGACTGTTGTGAGAAATATGTTCTCCCAACATGGCGTAGCCGTCTTTTGTGTGGACAAGACGTTTAAAAAATTCGGAATTCATCCCGTCGCGATATGTTTTTTCCCATTGTACCTGTCCGTTCAGGTCCAACTTGGTAAGTGCATTCACACGATTGCGGTCGATACGTTTTTCACTGCCAATGACATAACCCCCATCTTCCGAAGCAGTGATGGAAAATGCAGTCCAGCGGCTATTCGGGTCCTTGAATTGTTTCGACCAGACTTCTTTGCCTTGATCATCAATTTTGACCATCAGCATCGCATCCAGGTCTCCCGTTTCATATTCCGCCCGGCCTACGCCGCCAACGGCAATGTACCCTCCATCATTTGCCGGAATAAGGTCGTTAAACTCTACGCTGTCTGTATAATTGTATTTGTTATACCACAACGTCTCACCGTTTATATCGATCTTTAAAATATAGGCTTTTTCATAGGCAACCCAGCCTACGGACCCACTCCCGGCTATAAAAAAATCGCCGTCCTCCGTTTCGACAATTGCAGTCGGGGTACTATGAATTGTATCATCCTGTACCTTCTCCCATAATACATTGCCCGATGAATCCAGTCTGATTATATACAGCTGACCAACAATCGGTACGTCTTCTGAATTCGTGTTACCGGCTACGAGATATCCGCCGTCCTTCGTCTCAATGACCCGGTATGCCATACTATTCGTAGTAGGATACATAGGCTTCTGTTCCCATTCAACCTGGCCCTCTGCATCAAGCTTTAAAATGTAAGCCTTTTGATACTTTCCAGCCTCGAAGATACCTCCAACGGCTATATAGCCGCCATCAGAAGTCGGGATCACTTCATTCCCTGCGGAGTTACTTCCGTAATCCCTGGACCATTCGACAGTTGACTGTGCCGAATCGGTAGCCGCTTGGCTTAATCCGGGCATTAATCCGAACATCAGCAGCAATCCGGCAAAACACGCCATCAATAATCGTGAATATTTTCTAAACACAATCCTACCTCCATTAGCAAATGATATTTGTGAGATTGTCAATTTCTTCAATTCCTTTTCATTATTCATTGGATTCCCTGGAATTGATATCCAACAAATCTCATAATTTTCTGATGCAATGGAACTGGTTTCCAATTTGCTTTGACATTTAGCCAAGTCAATATGAGCGATGCGCACCTTGACGATCACCATACTAAAAGAACCCCGTTAGCCTTAGCCAACAGAGTTCTTTGCCGATGCGATCATATTACTTATATTGCGATAACTTGATCACAATCGTGGGCAAATTGTTGGTTTAACTGCTAAAAATTTTACCCAGATTTTGCCGTAATAAGTGTTATACTTGACAAAAAAAGGAGTTGTATCACTTGAAGAATTCGTTTGTTAAAACTATGACCACTCTAGCACTTGGCATGATGATTGGATCGGCAACAATTGCAGCTGCAGCACCCGGTACAATTCAAGCTGTTTTATCAAAATTCACGATTATCGTAGATGGGCAAAAGCAAAATCTCAAATCTGATCCAATTATATACAAAGGTACAACCTACCTTCCGGTTCGTGAGGTTGCTGAAATGTTAAACGCTGAGTTATCTTCTTTCGATAACAAGGCTAAGAGAATAGAATTGAAGACTGGATCACAAACACCAACAAATCCCCAAGTAAATTCCAATCAAACCAATGCAACACAGACACCACTAACACTCAAACTTAATGAAACCGCTACTCGAGGTGATATGACACTAAAAGTTAACAGTGTAAGCTATACAAACTTCATCCCATCTGGACCTGGATCGACATCTGGTATGATTGCTGATAAAGGAAACAAGTTCGCTGTTATTGAATTTGAAGCAACGCTAAACGAAGAACCGACAAACCAATTTGCATGGAGTGCATTAGATTTTTTTGATAGCGCTACTATTGGTGGCAAGAAGATCAGTTCAGCTACTTCTTATGACCATACCAATCTACTAAAAGGTGAGACAAAAACTATTCAAGTTACGCTCAACCTTCCAGAAAATATGGATATTAGTTCTATCACCTTTAGAGATCCAAGTAAAAATTCGATTTTCGGAACGATCAATCTTAAATAAACGATGCCAACGGCGGCTCCCCGGATACCGATATTCGGGCCGCCCACGCCAGAAACGCGACCTTCTGTGCTTCAATATATAGAAAAGAGACCCCTCAGGGTCTCTTTTTCATTTATTAAATTTGCGAATAAACTGAACCGCCTTGGAAATATCATGTTCCGGATTTGATAACCGGTACTTTCAGGACAGTTTACTTGTAAAGTCAATGGTCAAGTTAACGAAATCTTACCTTTGAACAGCTGATGCAAAACCATCGTGGTTACGCCGATTACATAATTTCTTTTGCCTAAACTCGCAGGGGAAACCCAATTCGAGTCATATAAACCATCCACCGCAAATTTGGCCAGATGATCGTGAATCTTCTGAATGCATTTCGGTGATGTCATGAACCACCCGTCCAAAATGGTCTTTTGCGGGCCAAACAGATTCATCATGACCGCAACCGCCCTGCTCAAAAACAGCAGGCTTCGATTCATCATCGTCTCGATCCAAATTTCCCCGCGTTCATACGCTTGTACAACATCTTCAATGGTTTGAGGTACAGGGCAGCCATGCTTGGCTGCCCTTTTCCGCGCCTGCTCCAGCACATAGGTACTGTTAAACCAATTATCATGCAGCAGGGCGACCTCTCCTGCTCTTCCTTTGTACCCAGAATAGACCTGGCCATTCACGATAAACCGGGCTCCGACACCTTCATATATCCATACATATAACACGTTCTTAACGCTAGGACTCGTCTCCAGATAATATTCCGCAAATGCAGCGGCATTGGTGTCGTTCATGACGTAAATAGGCAGATTATAATAACGGGACTGAAGCAGCCTGATGATCTCAAAATCCTTCAGATTCAGATAACGTGCGTACGATATTGTCCCGCTACCCTCGTCAACAATACCCGGAGAAGCAATGCCGATTCCTTTGATTTGGGAGAAGTCACTGATTCCCGCAATTCGGACAATCTCGCTGATACAATGAAATATCGCCTGCAGAACCTGGTCATTTCCTTTTACGGCCGGAACTGTAAGCTCAGCGACGATTTCACTGTGGAAATTGGATAGCGTGCAGTAAAAGGTGTTGTTTCCCAAACCGACCGAAATGACAAACCCTTTATCTTTGCTAATCTCCAGCGATATGGCCTTGCGCCCCGCACCAACCGATGACTTTTCGCCCGATTCGACAATGAATCCTTCGGCAATCAGCTCATCCACCAGAGAGGACACGGTCGTAGCGCTCAGTTGCGTAACCTTTGCCATATCCGCACGCGACATCGCTTTTTCCCTATGAAGCAAGCTTAAGATGGTCGCTCGGTTGATTTCTTTCATTAGATATACGTTACCTCTAATATGTTTCATGTATGTACCTTTCTCCAGGGTAATGTGTTCTCTAGAAAAAGAAACCCCCTAGTTTCCATTGTTCTTATCCATTACTTCATTAATTCTTTATTCGCCTCATACGCTTTGTTCTGGATCGCTTCCAATTCATCAAAACGCATGGATCTCACTTTCTCAACGAATGCATCAAATTGGGATAACGGCTCCTGCCCGATAATAAACTTGCTGATCATCTCATTCACATAGGTATCGATCTGCGTTTTGATCTCCGTGCTCGTCTCAAAATCATCTTCAGTATACTTCAAGGCAGGCACCGGATCCCGGAAATAGTTTTGTTCGACGTAATAGAACAGTTGCTTGGCCGCATCCTCGCTCACCGCAGCCGCTTTCTCATAACGGGCATCTTGACGGAAACCGATCCATGGCTGCACTCCGATTCTACTTAATGCCTTCGCGGCCCCGTCCGGGTTTTTCATAATCTTGTCGGTATATTTGAGCGTTCCATCGGCTTCCTTCGTATATGTGTCGCCCTCAACCCCGAAGTTGAATAGCAGCTGACCTTCGTCACTGTAAGCATACTCGAAAATTTCCATCGTTTTATCGACGTGCTCGTTCTGGCCGCTGATGGCCCAAGCAACAGGCACCACGATTTGCTGCTGCCTGCTCGTAAGCGGTTTGTCGCCTTTGTTCATGACTGGAGGTGGCGTAACCTGAAAATTAAATCCTTTAATATTCTCAACCTCAGGTCTTGCATTGAAGCTTGCCACATATCCAACCCAATGATTGGTTGCACCGACTTTATCATTGAAAACCATCGAAGTATAGTCTTTATCTTGTCTGGACAGTATCTCTTGATCAAACAATCCTTCACTGTACCATTGGTTCATCGTAGTTAGAAATTCCTTGGCGCGCGGATCGATTGGCGTGTAGATCATCTTGCCGTTCTCCTCCATCCAGCGGCCATCCTCGTTCAGGTCAATGCCCCAAGCATCGGCAAAGTTTAAATAAAAAGTGCCGGCAGTAGAAAACGGTACTTCATCCTTCGGATCACCGTTTCCGTTGGCATCCTTCTCTTTGAACGCTTTCAAAGTATTATACCAATCATCCATCGTTTCCGGTACTGGCAGGTTCAAGCGATCCAACCAGTCTTGACGAATCAAGGGGCCTTCGGATGTACGAACCGCAGACAACATCGGAACTCCGTAAATATTGCCATCTGCATTAACAATCTGGGATTTGGCAATTTTGTCGTCTACTAAATATTTTTGCAGATTGGGCTTATCTTTAATCAGATCGTTCAGCGGGATGAACACGCCCTGCGGACCGTACTTGTTAAAGTTGCTAGGTGCATCCGCGACGATATCCGGATACTCATTGGAAGAAATCATAAGCGGAAATTTGTCACGCATCGTTTTGGCATCACCTGTAATAAAGTCAAATTCCACGTTGAATTTTTTGCCGATTTCCTTCCATACCAGTGTTTCGTTGGTGTACATTTCATCCGTTGCCCGGCTCGCAATAAAGATCGATAATTTCACCGGTTGATCATCACCGCTCGTATTATCTGACGACGACGATTCTCCCTTTGACGCTCCGCCTCCGCATGCCGATGTCAGAAGAGCCATAATGATTACAATGATCAATAAGGATATCCCATTCTTTCTCCATTGTCTGTTCATTCTTACGACCTCCACTTTGGATTATTCATTTTAATCACATCTCTATTTCAAATCTACTAACTCTTAACGGCGCCGATCATCACCCCTTTCACGAAATACTTTTGCAGAAACGGATAGGCCATAATAATCGGCAGAGCCGTAATCACGATAGCCGCATATTGAATGGTGATCGGCAGAACTCCGGAACTTTGTACTAGCGCCTTCTCCATTTCCTTATCGAATGAGCTGTCGCGGATTATTCGGACCAATAACACCTGAACCGGCATAAATTGCTCCTTACTGAGTAATATCAATTCCCAGAAAAAGGAGTTCCATTTGCCGACCGCATAATACAAGCCGATGGCTGCAAGAACCGGTTTGGACAGAGGTAGCGCCATTTGTAGGAATATTCTGATATCGCTGGCACCGTCGATTTTGGCCGATTCCTCGATCTCTTTGGGAAGACTCTCAAAATAAGTGCGTACAATGATGATATAGAACGTAGAAATAGCTGCGTAAAGCAAGATACCCATTCGGGAATTAAGCAAATGAAGATCTCTCATGACCATATAAAAGGGAATCATTCCGCCACCGAACCATAATGGAATCGCCAAAAAGATGGCGGCAAAATTGCGCAGCTTCCAATTTTTCCGTGACAGTGGATAGGCCGCCAGCGTCGTCAGCAGTAAACTGAGAAATGTTCCTACCACCGTGTAGTAAATCGTATTTCCATAGGCCACGATCATTCCCTTGTAATTCAAAACTGTCTCATAAGCCGACAAATTGATTCCTTTTGGCCAGAGAAGCACTTCATTTCGCATCACACTGTCCGTATCGCTGATAGAAACGGATAAAATATAAATGAATGGGTAGAGCATCACGATACAAGTGACGATAATAAAAAGATAGATGAATACAAAATAAATGGCGTCACTGGCGTCCACTCTTTTTTTGGTCTTAAACATGTTCTCTCCCCCTTTTACCAAAGCGAAGTCTGGTTTGCCTTTTTGCTCAAGTAATTGGCCCCGTATACCAGAATGAAACCAATTACAGCCTGGAATAGGCCAACCGCTGTGGCATAGCTGTAGTTATTGTCGATGAGTCCTTTTCTGTACACGTAAGTATTCAGGACATCCGCGGTGTCATAAATCGTTGGATTGTACAACAGCAGGATTTTGCCGAAATCCGCCGTTAAAATCGTGCCCAGGTTTAACAGCAGCATAATAATAATGGTCGGGACCAGACTTGGGAATGTAATGTAACGGAGCTGGCTCCACCGGCCCGCCCCATCGATCTTGGCTGCTTCGTACAGATCTGGACTAATGCCCGAAAGAGCGGCGATATAAATAATGGCGGAAAACCCAGCTCCCTGCCAAATTCCCAGCAGCACATAAATCGTTCTGAAGTAATCCGGATCTTGAAAGAAGAAAATACTCTCAATCCCAAATTTATTTAAAAGGATATTGACGATACCCGTACTCGGCGAAAGGAAGGTAAGAGCCATCCCGCATACAACAACCGTAGAAATAAAATACGGTAAATAACTAATCGTCTGTGCAATTTTTTTGAACAGGAGATTCCGTATTTCATTGAAGCAAAGAGCTAAAATAATCGGCACAGGGAATCCGAAAATCAAGCTGTAAATATTAAGGAGCAGCGTGTTTTTGATCAGTCTAAAAAAATGGGGGTCATCCAAAAATTGTTGGAAATATTTGAACCCGACCCAGCTACTTCCGGATATCCCTTTGACCACGTTGTACTTCTGAAATGCCATTAACAAGCCATGCATCGGCCAATAGGCAAATATGAAATACCATATAAAAACAGGTAGAAACATAATGTAAAGCCATTTGTTGTATACAAGCTCCTTAGCCATTAACTGAAGTTTGGAGCCCTTCTTCTTTTTCATATCGATCTGAATTATCGGTTCTAAACCAGCCATGTTTAAACTCCTTTCAACGCACTCATTCTTTGCTGCCAAACGCCCCTTTGTTGGATCCATCCATGTACTCCAAATTCCATGAATCGCCTATTAAACAACCCCTTCCACGAGTTTTATATCACTTCCTGACTTGAAATCGCATTCATTAAGCGCTTTCAAATCCATCGATAAAATGATATTTCAACCCCATTTATCAGCCATTTTTGATCAAGCTTTTATCACATTATAACTGATTCAATTAATTTGTACAGTGTCTTTATTAATTATTTATTAAAAAATAACTAAAAGCTACTGTTCATCTATCAATGAAGAATGATGCAAGAATTTTTGCGAGAATGTGAATGTTATATAAAAAAGCTCCCTTCCGGGAGCCTTTTCATACTCGCAAAGACATGCTAATTTTCATTAATTCAGAAACCAGGTGTTGTTCCTATGCAACTTTTACTAATTTAAATATCATGGTTGTTCACTACTCCAGACTCCTTACGGTTAGCCAAACTGCCTTCGGAAGGTAAAGTAAGCGTAAATTTAAATATGTTATTTATATGATTGAGAGTTAAGGTTCCTCCGTGCAATTCAATAATGTTTCTTGCAATAGAAAGACCAAGACCGGCTCCTGTTTGAATGCCTTCGCTACTTCGTGAATGATCGACTTTATAAAAACGTTCGAAGAGTTTATTCTCTTGTTCTTGTGTAAGGGGGTTCCCTTTATTTTCAACCTCAATTTTAATTTGCTGATGATCCGATCTCATTAAAACACGGACGGTTCCTGGCTTTACAGAGTACTTAAGAGCGTTCATCAATAGATTGTCCATCGCTCTGGCAATTTTCTCACTGTCAATGAGGGTTACAATCGGAGCGTTCCCTATCTCTTTTACGAAAGTGATCCCCTTCTCTTGGGCAATCGGTTCAAATTCAAATAGCAATTGATCCAAAAGTTGAAATAAATCAATTCTCTTTATATCCAAGTGGATGTCGAACGAGGTGAGTCTGGTATATTCAAACAAATCATCAAGCAACTTCTTCAAGTGAATCGCTTTGTTATAGGTGTTTTGAACAAATCGTGTATATTCTTCTTTATCTTGAAATGAGTCTGTTCTTAAAAGCTCAATATAGCCGATAATACTTGTAAGCGGTGTGCGCAAGTCATGTGAAATGCCTGTGATCATATCCATCTTGGATTTCTCCGTTTCACGCTCCTTAACAATCTGCCGTTGCAACCGTTCAGTCATTCGATTAATGTTAAATGCGACCCGCCCGAGTTCATCTTGTCGATCAACAGATACCCGATAATTTAAATCACCCTCAGAAATAATTTGAAGTCCACGTTCCAAATGAATAAGATCTTTAACAATTCTTCGTGTTAAAACTAAAAAAGTAATAATAAAGATAGCCATATACATAGGTGTAACAAGATAGGGAAGGAAATTGAGAAGCCACTTCCATTCCATTTCATTTCCGACCTTTGAGAAAAATAAAATGAGCAAATCATTTATAGCAATTGCGATTATTAAACTTAGCACCATTCTGATTAAGATGTTGACCTGGATTTTTTTTCTTTTTGGCTTTTGTCCATGTTCAGTCAATTTTATAGCCCACTCCCCAAACCGTTTTAATATATTGGGGCTCTCTTGGAGATGCTTCTATTTTTTCTCGTAAATTCCGAATATGAACCATTACCGTATTATCTGAATTTCCGTACGGCTCTCTCCATACGCTTTCATAAATCTTGTTAGAGCTAAATACTTGCCCTGGGCGGCTTGCAAGCAATTCTAAAATTGAAAACTCCAGCGGGGTTAGCGAAATGTTATTTCCTTTCAATGTAACGGTATGTTTAGCCTTATCAATAACAAGATCTTTGATGAGGATTAGTGAATTAAGCTCTTCTTTTCCTATTAATGATTGTCGCCGCAATTGAGCTTTTACTCGGGCGACCAATTCCAAGGGATTAAAGGGCTTTGTCATATAATCGTCCGCTCCGGTAGTGAGACCTGTAATTTTATCAATATCTTCTTCTTTAGCTGATAACATGATAATAGGAGCGTCCGATATTCCCCTAATTTTAATGCAGGCACTAATACCATCCATTCGAGGCATCATAACATCCAGGATGACCAACTGGACCGAGGTTGTTTTTATTATATCCAGCGCTTCCAGACCATCTGCAGCTTCAATTACACGGTATCCTTCATTTCGCAAATATACGTGAATGACATCTCTAATTTCGGAATCGTCATCTACGACAAGTACTGTATTCATTAAATGTTCCTCCTTTTTCAGAGATTTGAAGCTACTATGATCGCTAAATAAATGCAGCCCGGATGTAGATTCAGTAAACATATCAAGTGAATTGTAGTTTCATGTTCAAAGCGTCTCCCTTTTACGACAGGTATATACGAAGGCTGGAGGGAAATTGAATGGCACGAACTCGATTTTTTCAATTATCAATTCTTCAGCAAATTTTTTTTTCATTTGAAGGGAGTATTGAAAAGCGACAAACCTCCCTCCTGGTTTCAGTGCCTCAATAATCTGATTTAATAAAGTTTCCCGCATTTCACTCGTGAAATTAAAAAATGGTAGTCCGCTTATAATACAGTCAAGCTGACCTATTCCATCTTGATTCATTTTTTTAACTAATTGGCATGCATTGGAATGACAGACGAAATCCGGGTATTCTGTTTTTAAATTATTTCTCATTTTCTTATCCCTTTCAAATAATAGCACTTTTGTTGATTCGTTTAACTGCGCCTTCATCAAACGTGTGATAGCACCTGTACCTGACCCGAGCTCCGCGACTGCCTTTACCTCATTCCATGGTACAGACTGAATCATTTTAGCTGCTAGAAATCGAGAACTAGGTATTATGCTTCCTACTCGTTGTGGATTTTTGAAAAATCCTTGCAAAAAAAGTAATGATTCATTGATATTCATCTGTTCTCCCCCATTATATAATTCCCCGAGTCAGCTTAGTGAATCTAAAATACAATCCCGCCCAAATATCTCCCAGCAGTAAAAAACGTCACCGTCCAAAACAAAACACTAAAATATGATATCAAGGCAAATTTTTTGAATGTAACCCCGCTTAATCCAACAATGAAAGGTAGAATATACCGAATTAGAGGAATGAATACTCCAAAACACATTGCCAGATCTCCTCGTTGCTTAAAAAGCTTATCTGCATTCTGAAAGTAGCGATTATTTTGAAGTCTTATGCTTATATTTCCGCCTAAAATTCTGCCTGCAAAATAAGCTATTGTGTATGCTGTTAACAGGCCAACGGAGATGTAGAAATATGTTATCCAGGGATCTAACACACCCGTGTTGCTTAGTATCCCGCCAGTTAATATAGTTACTTCATTTGGAACTGGAATTCCAAATGGACCTAGGGAGAAGGCTAAGAAAAACGCCAGATAGCCGTATTGCTCAACTAGTTGTATGATGATATTACTAAACATGAATTAGCTCCTCATTTTGTTTTCGACATGAAAATAATAACGAAAAAATCTAAGGATTTTACGAGGAAATATCTAAAGAAAATCTGAAGATTTCGTTGAATGTAAATTTGCTTCGACTTTTCCATCTCACGAGCAGAATTTCGTTGCCACACTACTCCCCTCCGGTTATTCGAATTCAAAACAAAAAGCACCCTAACCGGTGCTTTTCGATATGACATAATATTTTCTTTATGTAAAGATTGGCTAGGATTTCGCTGGCATTATTTACCTTCAGAATACGAATATAAATCACATAATGAAAATTATTGGTCTTCTTGTAAAATAACGATCTTGATGTATTCTGAAATTAGTAAGAAATAGACCCTGCCAGCATTAGCCAGTAGGGTCTTTGTCATACAGGGAATATTATACAAAGGCACTAGTAATGATTACCAACAATATAAAGAGAACAAGAATCGCCGCGACTGAGTTTTTACCGCCGTATCCTCCAACACTTTCGTAACCAACTTCACCCATGAGGTCTCCTCCTTTTCTACGATCTCAATACAAAGTATTCAAAATCTCATACAATGCCAGGGCCAATATGCTTTAACAAAAAAGAACCTCACCAGCCTAAGCCAGTGAGGTCTGGTCTCTTACCGATGATATCGGAGTATTATCTATAATGCGAAGTATTTTTTCAGACAACATCTACTTCTGTTCAAATGATTTATAGTAAATTCTACCCACCTTTGATATACTGACATTATTACTTTCGTCATGGGTGCGTGATTAATCAAATGTGGGATAAAGAACTGAAAATGGCCATACAAAAGAAGCAAAATGTGACGATATACCTTATTGATGGCGCAGTACTCCAAGGCATACCTGATGCTTGTACAGATCGCTTAGAGATGCGGAGTGTTTATGGGCCAGTCTGGGTACCATTAGAGGAAATAAAGCATGTGAGTCGATTGATACGACTAGACGCAAAAAAAGAACCTACTGGCATATAGCTAGTAGATTCTTTTTGCTATCTAAAAATGAAATGTACTTGGGTACCGTCCGGGTATCCCTCCAAATAGTTACCTACCCAGCTTCCAGCTCCTCGATTGTCAGATGGATCTATGTATTCGACACTTGCACCGTCCCCGCCTTCGGCACACATGGCCATCGGCCACTCATCCCGATCATATCCTTTTTTTGTAGGGATTCCTTTTAGCGAAGAACTTCTGTTATCATCTGCACCAGTTCGATCAATGGTACAAACTTCGGAATGACCGGATTCAATGGCCTTTTGTATGTGATCCGCTGTCTCAGGATATCTATCCGCTGGAAACTCCAATTCGACAACGGTACCCGGTTTTGGTTGGTTTACATCAATGTCATCTAACTCCGGAAAATAATTAAGGACCAACCAAACCAATAACAAGGATAAGACCGCTGTTCCAAATTTCAAGAATAACTTTTTCATACCAATTGCTCCCCCCCTTTCAAACAAAAAAATCCCTGCCAGCATAGGCCAGCAGGGATTTTCTTACCGATGCCTTCAGTTTACTTTTTTAAGTATAATCAAGTTGGCATATATTTGTAAATCACTTCTCTGTAATTGTCGCTGTCATACATTTGTGAAGCTTATACAAGAAAAGAGACCCCGAGAGGTCTCTTTTCATTGATATGACAGGCTTTTGGGGCCTTACTTACATCATACCGCCCATTCCACCCATGCCGCCCATATCAGGCATAGCTGGTTTTTCTGGTTCTGGCTTGTCAGCGATAACCGCTTCGGTTGTCAGGAACATAGCCGCAACGGAAGCTGCGTTTTGAAGAGCGGAACGCGTTACTTTCGCAGGGTCAACGATACCTGCTTCGAACATGTTCACCCAAGTATCTGTAGCGGCGTTGTAGCCGATACCGATCTCTTCTTTTTTCAGACGCTCAACGATAACGGAACCTTCTTTACCAGCGTTTGCTGCAATCGTGCGGATTGGCTCTTCCAGAGCGCGCAGAACGATGTTCACGCCTGTTTTCTCGTCGCCTTCTACTTGAACAGCAGCAACAGCGTTGTATACGTTAACGAGCGCTGTACCACCACCGGATACCATACCTTCTTCAACCGCAGCGCGGGTTGCGTTGAGGGCATCTTCGATGCGCAGTTTGCGTTCTTTCAGTTCTGTTTCAGTAGCCGCACCGACTTTGACCACAGCTACGCCACCAGCCAATTTAGCCAGACGCTCTTGCAATTTTTCTTTGTCGAAATCGGAAGTGGTTTCTTCCAATTGGTTGCGGATTTGCTTCACGCGAGCATCGATGTCTTCTTTGTTGCCGGCGCCATCCACGATGATGGTGTTCTCTTTGGTTACGCGCACTTGACGAGCGGTACCCAATTGATCGATGGAAGCTGTTTTCAGGTCGAGACCGAGCTCTTCCGTAATCACTTGGCCGCCAGTCAATGCAGCGATATCTTGCAGCATGGCTTTACGACGGTCACCGAAGCCAGGAGCTTTAACAGCAACAGCGTTAAACGTACCACGCAGTTTGTTCACGATCAGCATCGCTTGCGCTTCGCCTTCGATGTCTTCCGCGATCAGAACGAGCGGTTTGCCTTGCTGCACGATTTTTTCAAGGATCGGCAGGATCTCTTGCGTGTTGGTTACTTTTTTATCGGTGATCAGGATGTATGGATTCTCAAGAACAGCTTCCATTTTATCCGTATCAGTAATCATGTATGGAGAGATGTAGCCGCGGTCGAATTGCATACCTTCTACAACTTCCAGCTCCGTCAAGAAGCCGCGGGATTCTTCAACGGTGATGACGCCGTCTTTGCCCACTTTATCCATAGCTTCTGCAATTAGTTGACCTACTTCTTCGTCAGCTGCAGATACGGAAGCGACTTGAGCGATTTCCTGGTGGTTTTTAACTTCTTTCGCGATGTTTTGAAGTTCAGCCACAGCTGCTCTAACCGCTTTGTCGATACCCTTACGGATGATCATTGGGTTTGCGCCAGCTGTTACGTTCTTCAGACCTTCACGGATCATAGCTTGAGCCAGAACCGTTGCCGTTGTTGTACCGTCACCGGCAACATCGTTGGTTTTGGTAGCTACTTCTTTAACAAGCTGAGCACCCATGTTCTCGAATGCATCTTCCAGCTCGATTTCTTTAGCGATGGTTACACCGTCATTCGTGATGAGCGGACTTCCGAATTTCTTCTCAAGAACCACGTTACGGCCTTTCGGTCCGAGTGTTACTTTAACTGCATTTGCCAAAGCGTCTACACCGCGAAGCATTGCGCGACGGGCGTCTTCACTGAACTTAATGTCTTTTGCCATGGTATTACATACCTCCCTAGTGGATTATGAAATCGTGAAACAAAGATATATTCAGGCGTTCATTAGCCTAAGATCGCGTGGATGTCGCTTTCTTTCATAATCAAATATTCTTTACCTTCGTATTTGATTTCTGTTCCAGCGTATTTGGAGAAAATGACGCGGTCGCCTTCTTTAACTTCCAAAGGTACACGTGCGCCGTCTTTCAGGGAGCCACTGCCTACAGCAATAACTTTACCTTCTTGCGGCTTTTCTTTAGCAGAGTCAGGAAGTACAATCCCGAATGCCGTAGTTTCTTCTTGTTCGATCGGTTCTACCAATACGCGTTCACCTAAAGGTCTGATCATGAAAAAATAGCCTCCTTTAAATATGTTGTGATGCTTTTTTCAAAGCTTTATGTATTAGCACTCGACAACCCTCAGTGCTAACAACCAATTTTATGATACTCAAGTTGTCTTAAAATTTCAAGTCCTTTGCATGATTTTTTGATCATTTTTTTGCAAATCGGACTCTGATCGGGGTTGTCCCTAAACCCCCTACTCCATTGTATCCATGACCAGTCAAAATATGCCTGAGTCTTAAGGAACACTGTACGGCTGAATACCAAATGACGCTCCCCTTTCGTCAAACTGTGAATGACTGCGGTCCGCCGGTTCCCCATCCTTCAACCAGCGCGTTCCGAAACAAAGCATCCAGCCTTTGATCCAGATCCGTGTCTTGGTGCTTCTTATCCTTGACTAGCTGATCATATTCGTTCAATTTCTCTTCGATGAATGCGTTAATGATGGGAAGTTTCGGTTTATCATCCATCTCTTCGCCCGAACGTTTGCGAAGAAGCAACTGATTGATCTCCTGTTTCAGTGCACTTCCCTGATCTAATAGGCGATCCGTAAGCAGCTCGAATTCCATGGGAGGCATCTCGTTGTAGGTCTGAATCCAGTCGCATGCCAGGATCGGACGCAGTACATAGAAATACTTTTTGATCTTTACGTCTCCCCCTTGCAAATACATCCGGTAATTGCCTTTGGCCATGTTCAGGTAGTGGTGCATGCAAGATTTAGGCGAGAAGGCAAGCGGAGATATGCTGCGGATTTGCTGGGCGATGCCAAGCGTCTCCTTATACTTGATGGGGGACTCCAACCACTCGAGCAGGGGTGGATTCGACTTGCGAAAAAGCCCCAGTGCTTTTTTCAAATCCCAACCGCTCATATCCAGCCTGTCGCTGATCGGCCGCTCAATCACATCTCGCTTGTCGAAGATGGACAAATACCACTCCACGGGTCTGACATAGATAAACCTTACGTCATAATCGCTGTCTGTCGACGGGAAGCCCCAGGCCCTGCTGCCTGATTCGCATGCATACAGGATAAGAACCCCTTCCTCCCGCTCAATCCGCTCAAGTTCTTGCTGTATCATCAATTTCATTTCTTCCGTTATATTCATATCCGGAATCTCTCCTTCTGTATTGGCCGTGTGATGTCCGATATCCTTATTGTCTTCCAAGCGTTCATATTTCAACAGGGCGAAAGTAAGGCGCTGGCGAGATATGCTCAAGATGAAAGTTAGGATGTTATGAAATGATTCCCATGAGACCGGGAGCTAATGCACTTATGAAATTGATTCCTAACCATTCGATTCTTGAACAAAAAAACAACCCGCAAACCATACTCCCGTTGAGTGAGGTTAGGCGGGTTGTTCTTATTCTCATGCGATCCTATTTTGCAAAACATATTATAATCACTGTCATTCCTCTTCGTCTACCCGTCCATACCGGCTGTCCCATTCCATGTCTGCCTCTAATTGCTTGCGATAGATCACGGAAGACAGAAACATGCTGAATTCGTACAGAAGCAGAAGTGGAATCGTGACCAGGATATCCGATATGAAGTCCGGCGGCGTAATGACAGCCGCAATGAATGCAAGCACGAAATAAGCCACTTTGCGCATTTTTCTGAGCCGAAGCGGATTCAGAATGCGGATTTTCGTTAAGAACATCACCACAAGCGGCAGCTCAAACAGCAAGGCCAGCGGCAATACGAGATTAAACATGAAATTTAAGTAATTGGTAATTCCGTAGGTTTCCTGGAGCCCCATGCTCTGTGTAATCGTTGTAGTGAACGACAGCGTCATCGGAAACACGATGTAATATCCGAACGTTATCCCCACGATGAACAGAAGAAACGCATACGGTACGTAACGAATGGCCGCTTTCTGCTCTTCTTTGCGAAGTCCCGGCTTGACAAACGCCCACAGCTGATAGAAGATCAGCGGAACGGAAATGACAAGCGAGAAAATGGCAGCGATTTTCATGTAAATCCCGATACCATCCCAGAAGGAGAACGCATGCAGTTCAAAGTTCTTGGCTTCTTCCGCTGCCGTCAAATAATGATAGATTGGCTCCGCAACAAAAAGCCCCCCGATAAGCCCCGCTACGAATACCACGAGCACGACTATAATTCGTTTACGAAGCTCGCCCAAATGCTCTACAAGCGCCATATCTTTCACTTGCTCCGACATGTTAACCACCACCCTATATGTGACCCTGACAAAACAAAATCCCTCCCGAAGGAAGGGACTTCAAACCTTGCATTATTCCGGAAGACGCTTATCCTCAACCTTGGTTGGCTCAGCGGCAACGGCTTGCTGGGGAGCCTCTTCTTTCTTCTTCGCCGGTGCATCGTCAGCAATAATCTCGCGCGCACCATCCTTAAACTCACGGAATGTTCTTCCGACCGCACGTCCCAGTTCAGGAAGCTTGTTCGGTCCGAACAAGAGTAGCGCCAAAATGACGAGCAAAATAATACCCGGCACTCCAATTGTACTCATATCTATTCTCCTCCTTGTCCTGCTTAATGCCTTTAAAGGACCTCAGGATGATCTAAATCCGTCACGCCTTGCACTACAACAGGTGTTAACTAAAGACCATAATCCGACTACAGCAGTTGAAACAAGCTCATATACCGTCATCATACCATAATGTAAATCACATATACAGTCTAGAATCGTGACAGATTATTTACATAATTATCTAATAGGGTGGCCTTTAGAGCTGCTCCCGATACTGGCCCGTTACCATTAGCAGTGCCTCCGGAAGCTGATCCATGACCGCCGCCAGATTCTCGTGCACGCCTTTGGGCGAGCCCGGCAGATTGACAATCAAGGTACGGCCGCGGACGCCGCATACGCCCCGGAACAGCATCGCGCTCCGATTCTTCTGCATGACGGTAGCACGCATCGCTTCTACGATGCCGGGCACTTCCCGTTCGATGACCCGCTTGGTTGCCTCCGGGGTAACATCGCGGACCGCCAGCTCCGTTCCGCCTGTCGTGAGCACGAGATCCACTTGATAATAATCCGTCAGTTCGATCAATGCCGCGATAATTTCATCCGGCTCGTCCGGTACGATCCGGTATTCAATAATTTCTCCGCTCAGCTCTTCCTCCACCAATTCCCGGATCACTTGAGCGCTCGTATCCTCGCGTTCCCCCCGCGAACCTTTATCGCTCGCCGTTAGGATCGCCGTTTTCCACACCATCTGCCCTCTCTCCCTTCCACTCGTTCGAATCTCCTGTCTCTATGCAATGCTATGTTGTTTCTCGTATGTAATCCCCGCTCTTCCCACCGGTTTTGCTTACCAGGTAGGTCGGGCCGATGACCATGTCTTTTTGCAAGGCTTTGCACATGTCATAGACCGTCAGCGCAGCCGCTGAAGCTGCTGTCAAAGCTTCGATTTCAACGCCGGTTTTGCCTGTGGTCTTCACGGTCGTTTCTATATATAACTCATCTCTAGCATTATCGCTGAACTCCACATTCACGCCGGTCAACGGCAGCGGATGACACATCGGAATCCAGTTTGACGTGCTCTTGGCCGCCATAATAGCCGCAACCTGTGCTACAGCAAGCACATCTCCCTTGCCGATCTTCCCCTCATGGATGCGAATCAGCGTATCTGGGTGCATACGAACCGTAGTCTTTGCTACCGCTGTCCGGGCCGTTACATCCTTATCGCTGACATCCACCATTCGTGCTCTGCCTTGGCCATTAAAATGACTCAATTCCATCTCTTATCCCTCCGCTGCAGGTCTGGCCTTCACAGTATGTCCCCGTTCCGTAACCAAACCGTCCAATACCTTATCATGCTCTTCCATGGGAACATGCTCCAAGACCTGAACCTCGTAGCCGATTCCCACCCACAAAGGCTCACCGATCTGACGAGAGGTGTCTTGTGCTCCTTGACTAAGCCTGTCCGACAGCCGGTCATAATAACCGCCTCCGTATCCAAGTCTTCCGCCCTTCCTGTCAAACGCAAGCCCAGGCACCCAGATGATATCAGGCCTATGATCCATCCATTTCTGTGATCGCTGCGGATCAGGCTCCAGAATACCATAAGCTCCGGGAATCAGCTCATTCCATCCCTGAAGCTTATACAATTCCAGCGAACGGTCTTGGGGCAAACTCCGGGGAACGATAACCTGAATCCCCTGCTTCCATGCCCATTCAACCAGCGGCCGGGAATCCAGTTCGGAGCGAAAGGGGACATAAATCATCATGCTCTGAAGTCGGAGCCGCTTCATGACCTCCGAAGCAAACTCGCAGGCTTGCTGTGATCGCTGCGCCCGCTCTTCCTCAGATAATTCATCCCTGCGTGATAGCATCAATTTGCGCAGGGCATCTTTTGCGGATACCCGCTTCAATTCTTCCTCAGGGTTCAACACGTGATCTTTCCTCTCACGCTTATAATTAAGTTTAGTTTACCACTGTTCCTTCCTTTAGCCAAGAATGCAGGAAGTCGCCAATCATTGTCGATTGTTCGGTCATTTTCATGTACACTTAATTTAAGATATCAGATCGTATAGACTTCAAAGCATGACCATCCTGATATCGCAAGAAAAATAGCTTCTAAAAACGGTCTGTCTTCTGAGAGTGTACGTCGGTAGATGTTTTTCTTATAATGAAGAATTAATCGAACAAACATATAGAATGATGGAGGTTTCACATAACATGCTGCTGCAAGCCAATGGCATTACGAAATTATACGGAGTTACGCCCGTGCTGGACGGGATCAGTCTACAGGTGCTTGAACGCGAAAGAATCGGCCTTGTCGGAGTCAATGGAGCCGGGAAATCGACCCTGCTCAAAATTTTGGCAGGCGAGATGTCTTATGATGGCGGACAAATCTTCAAGGCTAAGGAAACCACCGTCGGTTATCTTGCCCAGAACAGCGGGCTTCAGTCCGATTCGTCGATATGGAACGAGATGCTGGATGTATTCACTCCCCTTCTGGAGATGGAGCGCGAGCTGCGTCAGATGGAGGAACAAATTGCCGACCCGAAGTCGAGCGAGGATCCGAAGAAATACCAGGAGCTTCTGGATCGTTATGCGATCCGTTCAGACTGGTTCAAGGATCAGGGCGGTTATGAGATCGAAACACGTATCCGCAGCGTCCTCCACGGCATGGGATTTGGCAGCTTTTCGCCGGATACCTCCATTGCCACATTAAGCGGCGGGCAGAAGACAAGACTGGCCCTTGCAAAAATATTGCTGCAGGCACCCGACCTGCTCATGCTGGATGAACCGACGAACCATCTGGATATCGCGACCCTCACCTGGCTGGAGGATTATCTGCGAGGCTATTCCGGTTCATTGCTTGTCGTTTCCCACGACCGCTATTTCCTGGATCGTCTCGTGACGACCATCGTTGAAATCGAACGCCGTCACTCCAAAAAATATACGGGCAACTACAGCCGGTATATTGAGCTGAAGGCAGCGGAATACGAATCTCAGCTGAAGCAATACGAGAAGCAGCAGGATGAGATCTCCCGCATGGAGACCTTCATTCAGCGAAATCTGGTCCGGGCCTCTACGACTAAGCGGGCGCAGAGCCGTCGCAAAGCGCTGGATAAAATGGAACGGATGGACAAACCGCTGGGGGATCTGAAGAAAGCACATTTTTCTTTTGAAGCCGAGTATATGTCAGGCAAGGATGTGCTTCATGTGCGGGATCTGGCGCTTGCGTTCGAGCAGGACAAACCGTTGTTTAGGCAGGTTTCCTTTGATCTCAGCCGCGGAGAAACCGTAGCTTTGATCGGTCCCAACGGAGTTGGCAAATCGACGCTCCTTAAATGCCTGATCGGTACATTGAAGCCAACGGCGGGATCGCTGCAATGGGGAACAAAAGTGAAAATCGGCTACTACGATCAAGAGCAATCCGAGCTGAATCCGAGCAATACCGTTCTGGAAGAGCTATGGGGCACCTATCCGCATATGGAGGAAGCCCGCATCCGCACCGTTCTGGGCAACTTCCTCTTCAGCGGCGAAGATGTGCTCAAGAAGATCAGTTCCTTAAGCGGCGGGGAAAAAGCACGCGTCTCGCTTGCCAAGCTGATGCTCCTGGAAGCCAACATGCTCATCTTGGACGAGCCGACGAACCATCTCGACTTATTTGCAAAAGAGGTTCTGGAATCGGCACTAATGGATTACGAAGGCACTTTATTGTTCATATCCCATGACCGTTACTTCCTTAACAAAATGGCCGAGCGCATCATCGAGCTTCATCCGGACGGCATTCAACATTTCCTGGGTAATTATGACGACTATACGGAGAAAAAGCAGGAAATTCTCGATATGAATGATGAACCTTCCGAGCCGTTTGCTCGTCACACCCTGAAGCAGGAAGGGAAAGCCGAAGCTACCGTCGAGAAACAGGGAGCCGTTTCCTTTGAAGCTGAGAAGCAAGCAAAGCGGGAGGAACGAAACCGTCAGCGCAAGCTCACAAGTCTGGAAGAGCAAATTCATGCTTTGGAATCGGACATCTCCGAGCTAGAGACCGAGATGACGCTGCCGGAGATCTATCAGGATTATATGGCACTCCAAGAACGCCAGCAGTCGTTAGAGGAGAAAAAGAGTCAGCTTGAGCAAATTTTTGCCGAATGGGAGTCATTGCTGGAAACTTAAAAAAAATTCACAAAAGTGTTTCAAATGGAGTTTTGCATTTATACACAAACTTATCCCCAATAATGGTGCATAAGTTTACCATGGAAATGGCCGAAATGGCCATTTTTTTGTTGTTATTCGCGCATCTTCGGTCCTATATCCAACTTTATCCACTAAGTTATTCACATTATCCACAGTTTCCACCGAAGAAATTGAAAATCCTGTCCCCTCTTTTCAGCGTCTTGCAAAAGACCGATTTATCGACATTTTTCTCGCTTATGCACATTTTTCGGCGAATATGTGGATAACGTTGTTCACAACTTGACAGAATTACATGTCTTATATAATAGGCTTCTATATAGACTTACCACTTGTTATTAGCCAGTTATATTAAGCTAGATTTTGAAAAAAGCGACCTTCCTAAGTGCAGTTCGGAAGGTCGCTTGTGCCAACAATTATCGAAGTGGAGACGCTAAGGTTCCCTGTTCAGCTTCCTCGCCTAGACCGACATCAACGCCGAGTTGCATGCAGCAACGTATGCCAGACCTGCGGCCATAACGATATCCTGGTGCACGGCCGTGCCGCGGAAGATCTTGCCGGCCTTCTCAACCGTGACCGCTGCTTCGGCATGCGCATCTTCCCCGCTGCTTAAGGAATGAAGCTCCAGATCGCCAAAGCGGATGTCGCTGCTAATTCCTTGGCTGATCGCCGAAATAACGGCTTGCACCGGACCGTCCGCCACGCTGGAATAGGTGGCCTCCGTTTGCTCGCCCAGATGGCGCAGCGTGACGGCCGCAACCCGGCTGCTGCCCGTTCCTGAAATGACCTGCGCCTCGGTCAGCTCATATACTTGGGCCGGTTTGCCTAGTGTGCTGCTCACCATCTGCAGCAGTTGATCATCGCTGACCACCTTCTGACGGTCAGCCGTCTCCTTGAAGGTATCGTACAAGGACTCCATCTCGGATGCTTCGAGCTGGACACCGTACCTGGCAAGACGATCCTTCAATGCATGACGACCGGAATGCTTGCCCAGCACGATCATGCTCCGCGGAATCCCCAGCTTTTCCGGGTCCATAATCTCGTAGGTGCTTCGATCCTTCAGCAGACCGTCCTGATGAATGCCGGATTCATGTTGGAAAGCGTTCCGGCCGACCACAGGCTTATTGAAGGCAATTGGAAAATGCATCGCACCGCTAACGAGACGGGATACTTCATACAGCTTCTCGGCCGTAATGCCCGTCTCCGCCCGCAGCATGTCGCCCCGGGTAGATAGAGCCATGACGAGCTCCTCCAGTGCGCAGTTGCCTGTACGTTCGCCCACCCCATTCACGGTGACCTCGATTTGGCTGGCGCCGTTCTCGATCGCGGCCAGGCTGTTGGCCACAGCCAGACCGAGATCATTGTGGCAGTGGGCGCTGTAAGTGACTGTCTTTCCGCCACGCGCGCCTTCCCGCACGCGTCGGAACATCTGACCATATTCGTTCGGAAGCGCGTATCCAACCGTATCGGGCAGATTGATAATCGTTGCGCCCTCTTCAATGACGGCCTCCACCATCTCAATCAGGTCGTCAATGCTGGTGCGCGAGGCATCCATCGCCGTAAATTCCACCACGTCGCTGAACTGCTTCGCATAAGCTGTCATCTCACGTGCCCTTGCGACCACATCTGGACGGCTCATGCGCAGCTGGTGGCGAAGATGGATGTCGGAAGACGAAATAAACAGATGAATCCGCCTTCTGGCCGCGTCTTGGGTGGCCTTGACGGCAGCATCAATGTCCCCTCTCACAGCACGCGCGAATCCGCATATCTCCACCTGCTGCAGCTGTCTCGAGATGGCCTGCACAGCGGCAAACTCCCCGGGGCTGGACACCGGGAACCCAGGCTCCATTACGTCAACGCCCAGCTCCGCCAGCTTTCCGGCCAGCACAATTTTCTGCTCAGGCTGCAGGCTTGCTCCCGGTGCCTGTTCCCCGTCCCGCAATGTGGTATCGAATATTTGGATGGTTCTCATGGATTCACTCATTTTTGTATACTCCTCCTTGGTTATGGTATGACCCGATTTCATACGGGCTTGTTGTCCCATCTGCTCGATATGTTCGCTTTACGTCCGCACGTCGACTTGCGTTCGCATCCCACCCTGCTGCTGCCGGCAGCAAAAAGCCCGCCATCTCTTCATATAAGAGACGACGGGCTAACACCCTCCGTGGTACCACTCTAATTGACGCGCCTCGTTCGCAGCCGTTCTGCCGCGACATATACACGTCCACTCACGTCCATGATCTCCTCATACCGGCCGGTCATAAAGAGAATGGACATCCTGATGACGGAGGAAACTCCGTAAGAGAGTATAGCTGCATTCATGGTCGTTGGTCTGTCTTGCTCCCTCACCGATGCGTGCTGTTCCCCTCTTCCGCTCCCGGGTGAGATTCAAAGCTTGCTGCCGCTGCGTTACACCAAACCCGCAGCTCTCTGTAGACAGCCCTCTTTTACTGCTCCCGTTCATCGCGTTTATACGATATGCTGTTATGCAGAATCTCATGATATCCGGCACTTCACCGAGTATCTTGCCTCTTTGTACTGTTTCGTTGTCATACGCCTACTTCTGCTTGATCAAAGCATTAGCTGCCTAATAAGTATGCAAAAAAGCCTGCCATCTCTTATTCAAGAGACGACAGGCATCCTATCGCGGTACCACTCTTGTTGACTCTAAGCTCCCGGGTTCATACTGCTGTCTCCCGAACCTTAAAGCCCCCTCCATCGCCAAATCACAAATGATTTGTGCGCAGCCGTTCTCACGGAGGCCATCCCGTAGCAAGGTCAAACTCCGCAATCCAATCCATGCCTGTTCGGCATTTCATTGCGCAAGGTTCCCCCGCTCCGCTCCCAGGTGAGTTCAGGTTCCTCTCGTCTGCGTTGCACCGTCCCGCAGCTCTCTTCATCCAAGGTTCACCTTACTGGTCCTGTTCTTTGCGTTTCAACATTCTGAAATTTGATCAAGATTATACGTCCTATATAGAGACGTGTCAAGACGTTTTAGCTTAGTGACTGCGCCCAAAGTTCCAGCGACATTTGGGGGTCGGCCTTCATATCGAGCGACGTAAAGCTCCCCTGCTTCCATTTCAGATGCGCCGCGGCAGCAATCATCGCTCCGTTATCGGTACAATACTGAAATGGCGGGATCGTAAGCATAATCCCTTCCTGCTCGCAACGTTCAGCCAATGTTTTACGGAGCCCGCGATTAGCGGCAACGCCGCCACACAGCAGCAGCTGCTTGGCATCATATGCTCTGACCGCGCGAACCGCCTTTTCCACGAGCACTTCGACCACCGATTCCTGGAAACCCCGGGCTATCGCTTCCGTCCGGACTTCCTCTCCACGCATTTTGCTCTGATTGACGACATTTAATACAGCCGATTTCAGACCGCTGAAGCTAAAGTCATAGGAATCCGGCTCCAGCCATACACGGGGAAGCTCCACAACCTCTTCGGCCTCCAATGCCATACGGTCGACATGCGGGCCCCCGGGATACGGGAAGCCAAGCGCTCTGGCCACTTTGTCGTACGCTTCGCCAACTGCATCATCGCGCGTCCTGCCGATCAACTCAAAGCTGCCTTCGTCTTTCATGTAGACCAGCTCGGTGTGACCGCCGGAAACAACTAGTGCCATACAAGGGTAAGCGATATCGCCCACAAAGCGGTTGGCATAAATATGACCCGCAATATGATGCGTACCGATTAGCGGCTTGTCAAGCGCAAACGCCAGGCTTTTAGCAGCCATAACGCCAACCAGTAGCGCTCCGACCAGACCAGGCCCCTGCGTTACGGCGATCGCCGACAAATCCTTCATTTCAATGCCGGCCTCAGCTACGGCTTGTTCAATAATTAGCGTGATGCTCTCCACATGCTTGCGGGAAGCCACCTCGGGGACCACCCCGCCAAAAGCTTTATGCGTTTCAATCTGGCTGGCAATGACGCTGGACAAAACCTCATAGCCATCCTTTACTACGGCAACCGAGGTTTCATCGCAGCTCGTTTCTATCGCCAATATGCAGCTGTGCTGCCGGTCCACTCTTTCTTCATTCATGATAGCCTTTGACTTCCTTCCTCGCCATCGTCCTCCCGATAAGGGGGCAGATCTGCCCACATGATGAGTGCGTCTTCCTGGTTATCGGAATAATACCCCTTCCGGACACCGGCTGGTTTAAACCCTTTTTTGGTATATAAGTGCTGGGCAACGTGATTGGATACCCGAACTTCCAGCGTAATTTTCTCCATTCCCATATAGGCAGCGGTCTTCATCAGTTCCGTAAGCAGTCGATCGCCCCACTTGCGTCCGCGGTACTGCTCCAGCAGCGCAATATTCGTAACGTGTGCTTCGTCAACGATCGTCCACATGCCCGCATATCCAACCGTCTTGCCTTCGTACTCCATAATCATATAACGTGCAAAATGATTCAGTTTCAGCTCATTGTGAAAAGCTTCCTCGGTCCAAGGCACGGTGAACGCTTCACGCTCCACCACGAGGACCTCCGGAATATCCTCCAAGGTCATCAACCGAAAGGACAAACCGTCTTCACCATTTACCGGCTTCTTCTGCTGATCCATGACGAATCCTACGCTCCCTTCACCGCTTACGCAGCAGGTTCGCTTCCGCTTCGGAAAGCTGTGTATAATTGGGCACCAGTGTATGCACATCATCCGCTTCCCCAGCGAGCAACCTGGCTGCTCCCAAGTACCCCATCCAGCGGCCTTCAAGCGAATACGGATGAATATGCAGCCCGTCTCCAAACCCAGGCTCAAGCCCGCGAGCGGTTTCGGCATGAAGCTCCACTTCCCCAGTAAACCAAAGGCAAATCGGGCGCTCCTCTTCAGGCAGCTTGCTGATCCGTTCCTGTATGGCCTCCACCCAGGATTGCATCAGGCGAATACCGTCTGCCTCCATACGTATCGGCGCATCCTCTTGGCTCTCTGAATCGGCAGCGAATAATGCCGTGTACACTTGTCCCCGTCTTGCATCCAGCAGCGGAATGACCCAGTGGACTCCCTTCTTCGGCTCGGCTTGATGCCATCCGGAGTTCAAGCCCCCCCATGCCAAGGCATGCAGGCTGGATACCCCGACAACCGGGATGTGATTAGCCCATGCCAATGTTTTGGCAGCCGTTACCGCAATCCGGATCCCAGTATAAGAACCCGGACCTACTCCTACGGCAATGCCGTCCATCTGGTCCATGCCGAGGCCTGCTTCCGCAAGCGCTTGTGCCATCACCGGGTGCAGATGCACCGAGTGGTTGCGGTCCGCATTCGTGTTCACTTCCGACAGCAGCTTGTCCTGCTCCATCACGGATACCGTCAGCGATGCCGTAGACGTATCCAGCGCCAAAAACCGCTGCTGCGGCTTCGTGTCATTGTTGTTCATTCCAGCTACCCCATTTTTCATTCAAATCCCGGCACCACTCGCCATAGAGCTCGCCCTGGCTTGAAAGTGTGATGATCCGGTTAGTTTCGCCTGTCGTTTCAAGCTGGATATGCAGATAACGCTCCGGCAAAAGTTCGGTGATCAGGCTGCTCCACTCCACGAGACAAACCCCTTCGCCAAAAAAATACTCATCCAGCCCGAGCTCATCCGCTTCATCGATCGACAAACGGTACACATCCATATGGTAGAGCGGCAGACGCCCCTCATATTCTTTAATAATCGTAAATGTCGGGCTATTCACAACCCCGTTCACACCAAGGTGCCGTGCAAATTGTTGGGAAAATGCCGTTTTTCCTGCTCCAAGATCTCCGTCCAGGCCGATGACAGTCCCTGGCTCGGCCCTAGCGGCCAGCCAAGCAGCAAGCTGCTCCGTCTCTTCCAGACTGCTTGAACTCATTCGAAACCGGCCCTCCGTACGGCCATTGTTCACTGATAACCCACCCTTTACTTAGTTTGCCCATATCTTAAAATACTTGATCTTCATTATATCGGTCCTCCCAAGCCGCTGCAAGAACATGGGTTTCGCTTTTAAGTTTGGGATGAGAAAAGAAACGTCAACCCAGGTATCAAACACTGACACGATGTAGTCAAAGATCAAGCCTTATAGTTAAACCAGAACAAAGATAAACCATGATAAAAACCTTGAGGAGGATGACAATGAATATAACAAACATACCGAACACAGCCCCTTTTTCCGAAACAACTATAACTCCCTTTCACATTGAAATTCCGGATTCCGACCTGATTGATCTTAAGGAACGTTTGGCCCGTACTCGCTGGCCTGATGATCTGGAGGATAACCACTGGGATTATGGCACGCCGCTGTCTTACCTAAAGAAGCTATCAACTTATTGGAAGAATTCATATGACTGGCGTAAATATGAAGCCATGCTGAATGAATTTCCTCAATTCACGACCACCATCGATGGACAAAATATCCACTTCCTGCATGTTCGCTCCCCTGAGCCTGATGCACTGCCTCTAATCGTTACCCATGGCTGGCCAGGATCGATTGTAGAATTTATACATATGATTGAACCGCTCACCAACCCAGGCAAGTACGGTGGAAATCCGTCCGATGCATTTCATCTCGTGATCCCCTCCCTTCCAGGTTTCGGCTTCTCCGGGCATACAACGGAACGGGGATGGAACATCGAGCGAGTAGCTAGAGCGTGGGATGAATTAATGCGTCGCTTGGGCTATGAACGCTATGGAGCTCAAGGTGGAGATACCGGGTGTTTGGTTTCGGCTGAACTTGGCCGGATCGCTGCAGAGCGTATCATTGGCGTTCACTGTAATGGTTTGTCGGTGTTCCCAACCGGAGATCCTGCTGAAACCGAGAACCTTACGGCTGCAGAGCAGCTGCGCTATGGTGAATTAGCCGGTGGCGGATTTGACGGGTCCGGATATGCCGTCCTTCAAGCAACCAGACCGCAGACACTATCCTATGGCTTAACAGATTCCCCGGTTGGTCAGCTTGCATGGATTGTGGAGAAGTTTAAGGCATGGACAGATCCAACGGCAGATCTCCCTGAGGATGCGGTTGATCTCGATCTGCTTCTTACAAATGTCTCAATCTATTGGCTCACAGCTACAGCAGGCTCATCTGCAAGAATCTATAAAGAAAGCTCCAGTAATTGGGGAGCGCCAGCACCCTATTCCTCGGTGCCCACGGGCGTGGCGGTCTTCCCCAAGGACCTTTCCATTCGGAGCATGGCTCAGCGCCAGTACAACATCCTGCATTGGTCAGAATTCGACCGAGGCGGCCATTTCGCCGCATTGGAAGCTCCTGATTTGTTGGCTGATGATATCCGATTATTTTTCAGAGGGATTCGTTAACGACGTAGTCAACACAAACACACCTTATCCGGTTTCCAACGATATGGGACCCGTACAAGGTGTGTTTTTCGTGTTTATTAACTGATTAGACGGAGCTAAAGAGCCCCTACAATAAGCTATTCGCCTTCTTTCAGCCGGTCTACGTTCACAGTCAGTGTATTGGTCGGACGGGAACCAACCTGAACGGTGGCCATCCCGTTCTGCTGATCCACATGCTCGATCCACACGGACTCCCCTCCCAGGTTGACCTTGTAAGTATCCTTGGAGTTAAAAATCTCCACGGCTCTCTGTATCTCCATACGTTTAGTCCTCCTTCTCCATATTTCTTGGCGATTCGTCCACGACGTCCATCGTATCGGTTGTGGAAGGGCCGATCAGCCCGTTATCCAGGGTGACATTGCCTCCGCCAAGGCCTTCGTTGATCATCCGGTCAATATCGAACATCGTAGATTCCCGAGAGATCTCGCTCTCCTCCGAAGTTAGGCTGTTCCAATCCACCATCTCCCCGTTCACCGGTTCTGCAGCGGAATGATCCGAGGCTCTGTCCTTCTGTATCTCTTCAGACGTTTCGGTTTCTCTAGGCTCCATCATAACGAAAATTACCTCCTTATACAGGCAGAGTTCATCGTCAATATGCCACAAACGGGTTCTAATTATGCAATCCTGAGCTATAACTCATACTAGAGTCTTTTTTTGGGCACACTAATAGAGGTAGTACAAAAATTTATAGCAGTCGTTTATTGCGTTTACTACACGGTCATACCCAAACATATTAAAATTTGATAGGAGGTTTCATAGAATGCATACGGTATGGAAGGGCGCGATCAGCTTTGGTCTGGTGCACGTGCCCGTCAAAATGTTCTCGGCTACGGAAGATAAGGATATTTCGATGCGCTACATTCACAAGGAGTGCGGCAGCCCGCTCTCTTACATCCGCAAATGTCCGGTATGTGAAGAGGAAGTGGCCTGGGAGGAAATTACGAAGGGGTACGAATATGAGAAGGGGAAATTTGTACTGTTCGAGAAAGAAGAGTTGGAGCAGCTCGCGGAACAGAACAGCAAAAACATTACCATTCTGGACTTTGTGGATCTGACCGAAATTGACCCGATTTATTTTCAAAAGACGTACTATCTCTCGCCGGATCAAGCAGGTGCAAACGCATACCGGCTCCTGCTGGAAGCGATGAAGCAGTCAGGCAAAATCGGCATCGCCAAAATCGCAATTCGCTCGAAGAGCAGTCTGGCCGCGATCCGGGTGCTCGATGAATGCTTGTCGATCGAGACGATTTTCTACCCGGATGAGATCCGGCCGATCTCCCAGGTCCCGAATTTGCCTGAAAGAACCGAGGTCAACTCCAAGGAACTTGATATGGCCAAACTGCTGATTGACCAGCTGTCAACTCCCTTTGACCCAGAGAAATATACGGATGATTATCGCGAACGTCTGCTGGATCTGATCAACAGCAAAGTGTCCGGTGAAGAGATCAAGATTGCCCCTGCTCGTCAGGAGACCAACGTTGTCGATCTGATGGCTGCCCTCCAGGCAAGCATCGAAGCCGTAAAGCCAATCGGAACGGATCCAGGCACCAAACCGAAGCCGCGTAAACCAACCCGGAAGACAGCTGCCAAAGAACCGGCTGCCAAGGTCAGCGGCGGGGAAGGCGAGCTTGACGCACCGAAGCCGAAGCGCCGAACAACCAAATCCAAGAAATCCGACTCCACATCCTGATCCGTATGGGACAAATGCAGAATCTGCTGCCCAAAGAGCCGATGGCACCGATCTCGACGGATCAAATCACGACAGGCGAGGATTGGGGTTATCAGCTGAAATGGGACGGCGTGCGCATTCTGGCCGGACTTGACCAGAACCGCGTATCGTTATATTCCCGCAAGCTGCTCGATAAAACGTCTCTGTATCCCGAAGTCGTTCAGGCATTATCCGGCCTGCAGGATCGGCGTCTTCTTTTGGATGGCGAGGTTGTCTATTTTCATCCGGAGCTGGGTCGTCCCGTGTTTCAGAAGGTTCTTCAGCGGGAGCGTTCGCGTGCGATCAGCACGAATGCTCCTCTGTTTACTTATGTTCTCTTCGACATTCTGGTGGACGGCGACCAAGACTTGCGTAAGCTGCCCTATCTTGAACGTCACCACCGCCTGAAGGAAATCGTTTCCGACACACCGGGCCTGCTGACCGCGGATCTGTTTCTTGAAGGCGAGCATTTATGGAGTTGGGCCGAAGAACGGGGATGGGAGGGCATTGTGATGAAGCGCCTCTCCTCTCCTTATCGTGAAGGCAAGAAACATCGGGATTGGTACAAGAAAAAGATCGCCGTGAACATGACAGCCTCCGCCGTCGCCATGATTATCAGGGAAGGCCGTGTCGCCAGCCTCGTCATTGCCGATGACGACGGTAACTACATTGGCCGGGCTTCCCTGGGGCTTAATGAGCAGACGAAGAAGCGGCTGCTGCAATATGCCGAAAGCCATCGTGCTGATGCGATATGGAGTACGCTCCATACCGACCTGAAGAAAGAACAGCTGGCCTGGCTTAGCCAGCCGCTTTCCGTTCAGGTCACATTTCTTGAATGGAGTCAGGATGGCATGATGCGCCATCCCAAACTCGTATCGATTGAGGGGGTGTAAACCATATGGCTCGTACCGTCAAAGGGACCCTAATGATCGAGGGACAGGAGATTCAAATTACGAATCCCGACAAACCGCTATGGCCGGAAGTCGGCATTACTAAAGCGATGTATCTGCAAAAGCTTGCGGCCATCTCCCCGTTCCTGCTCCGGTACTGCCGGGGCAGACTGCTCACGACCATCCGGTATCCGCACGGGGCCGAGGGCGAATCCTTCTATCAGAAAAATGCGCCGGAGCCGCTGCCGCCTTTTGTGCAGACCTATGTGCACGAAAATATTAACTACGTGCTGCTCAACGGACTGCCGGAGCTGCTCTGGCTGGGGAACCTGGCAGCGCTTGAGTTTCACCCTTCACTACACCTTGCAGGCAGCAATCTGCCCTGCGAATGGATGATTGATCTGGATCCAACGCTGCCGGAGGAGCCGCGGATCATGGAGGCGACTGCGATTGTAGGGGACGTCCTGAGCTCCTTGGGCCTGTCCTCCGTCCCAAAAACCTCAGGAGCAACCGGGGTGCAGATCATCGTGCCGATTCCGGAAGGCATTACGTTCGATGAACTTCGCACGGTCGGCCAATTCGTGGGGCAGTATGTAACCGAGAAGTTCCCCAAGCTGTTCACCATCGAACGACTTAAGAAGAATCGCGGCGATAAAATCTATTTCGATTATCTTCAACACTACAGCGGAAGGACGCTCGCCGCTCCGTATACCCCACGGGCCCGACGGCTGGGGACCGTCTCCACGCCGCTCACTTGGGATGAGGTCCGTCAGGATGTTTCTCCCACGGATTTTCATCTGCTGAACATTGAAGAACGGCTAAGAGAGAAGGGCGACCTGCTTCAGACCTTGTCTCCGCAACCGATCGAGAACGTCATCCGACATCTGAAGCCCCAAGGTAAGGGAGCCTCAAAAAGGAAAGGATAGCTGTTCAACATCCGGCATTAGCTCCTCACCGGAGACCGGCGCTGCCGGTTGTGGCAGCTTCCTTGGCTGTGCAGGAGCAACCAAGTCCCCCACTGAAAGAAGGTGATCGCGAGCGCCTTCCACCTGCGTCCCGTTCTGTTGAGAAGTCACGCTTTCGATCGCCCCAGCCTTGCTCACGGCAGCAGCCGATGCCTCCGAGGTCAGTCCATTCAGCTCATATTCATTCAGCAGCCTGGCTGCCATCGATTTGAAGGAACGCACGTAATGCTCTTCGGCATATGCGCCCTGTCCATATAACTCGCGGTAAGGCTGAACCACTTCGGGAAACTGGTGTTTAAGTGTTTCGATATACCATTTCTTCACGTCGCGCGAGAGTCTCAGTAACGAGATCATGGCAAAGGAAACGCCCCTTACCTTCGCCTGCGACAGGAGATCCTTCAGTTCCGACTCCTTATCCGTCAAAAAGGGCAGCACAGGCGCCACAAACAAGCCCGTTCTTATGCCTGCAGCCGATAATCGGTGAATCGTATCGAGCCTGCCCTCCGGATGAGGCGATGCCGGCTCCAGCTTCCGGATGATGTCCCCATTCAGCGTGTTGAGACTTATGTTAACGGACACATTCTCCATTCGGGTCAATATGTCCATATCTCTGAGCACGAGCGGAGAGCGCGTTGTAATGCTTGTGGAGATGCGGTATTTAGCAAGCAGCTTCAAACACTCCCTCGTAATGCCCTCCTTGCTCTCGATCGGCTGGTATGGATCGGTTGCCGTACCGATCGTAACCTGTCCAATAAATCTGCGCATCGCTTCAATATCATGATCAAACTTCCTCGCTGCACTCGATAACTGCTTCTCCAGCGCTTCGGCTGCATTCGACTTCATAAAGATATGGTGCTGAAACTCATCCTCCGCCCCCATGCCGATAAAGGATTGGAACGCACGGGCATAACAAAAGCTGCAGCCATGCCCGCATCCGCGGTACGGATTGATGGACCAATCGAAGGGCATCCTCTCTTCCTTCACTCTGTTTAAAGTCTGTTTGGTAGTTATCCGTTCATATAACGTACGAGCCACTCCTCTTCCTCCCCTCTGATCCTTTACTGCTGTATGTTGAACTATTTCATATTTTAACAAACATGTGTTCTTATTATAAGTGGATTTTACTGGATTTACAAATAAACCTCCAGCAACACCTTATACGAAAAGGTTGAACCCGGTCCAATTGTTATTTATAATTAATATATATATATCATGTGATATGTATCGACTGTTTCACATATAAATAATCTAAGGAGTTGCAGACAGCAATGGCACCAAAAACGAAGTTCACCAAACAAGATATCGTGCTAGCCGCATTTGACATTGCTCAGACGGATGGAATCGAGTCCATTACGATTCGAAAAGTAGCCGAACGACTGGGCAGCTCCATCGCGCCAATCTATGTCAATTTCAACGATGCTGAAGAACTGGTTCAACAGGTCGTCGAAAAGGCCTTTCAGGTGGCCAGAGGGTTGATTGCAGAGCAGCAATCCGGTCAGCCGTTCCGGGATATCGGCATGGCAAGTCTGCGATTTGCGAAGGAATACCCTGTACTCTACCGGGATTTGATCATGAAGAACAATCCCCATATGAAGAATACCCCGGAACAAATTCGTGAGGTTATCGGGTTAATGAAGTTGGACCCGGAGCTTGCGGGATTTTCTGATCAGGAACTGCAATCGATTTTTTTGAAAATGCAAACCTTTCAGACAGGTCTCTGTGTCATGCTAGCCAATGATTTGTTCACCGAGAGCGTGGATGACGACAGGATGATCCATATGATGGACGAAGCCGCTGAGGATTTCATTCGTGCCGCTCGTTTGCGGAAACAGCAAGAGACATGAATCTGCATAAGGTATCGATAAATTAGGATCCATGGGAGGTATATGGAGAATGGGAAGAGCCCTGGAGCAGTCGCTTCTGGATAAATGGTTGGCTCAGATCGCCAATAAAAGAAATGTGTTTAGCACGGTTTTGTGCGTCGAGGACCAGAAGCAATCACTCTCCCTTGTCAGCAGCGGCGGGGAGATGCAGACTGAGGACCGCTATTTCATTGCCAGCGTGACTAAATTGTATGTGACAGCCGTAATCTTGAAGTTACGAGCGGAGCAGCGGCTTGGGCTCGATGATCCCATCAGCGAGTACCTTTCAAAAGAGATCATCGCGGGACTCCATATGATGGAGAACAGGGATTACACCGAAGAAATTACCGTCAAACAGTTAATGTCCAATACGTCAGGCATCCCGGACTATTTTTCAGGAGACGTCTTCTCGGAGCTCATCGCCGGGCATGATCAGGCTTGGAGTCTGGACAAAACATTGAATGCAGCGAGACGGCGAAAGCCTAAATTCATACCGGGACAGCAGAAAAAAGCCCAATATTCCGACACCAACTATCGGCTGCTTGGGCTGATCATCGAGAATATCAAGGGTGACTCCATTCAGAGCGTATTCAAGGAATACATCTTCGACAAGCTGAATCTGACACAGACGTATTTCTATCATAACCCGGAGGATACGACTCCTGTTCCATTCTATTATAAGAAGAAGCGTTTGGACCTTCCGCAGTATATGGCGTCAATCGGAGCGGAAGGCGGTATCGTCTCAACGGCAAGGGAAACGATGATTTTCCTGCGGGCCTTTTTTAATGGGGAGTTGTTTCCGATAGGTGATTTGGTGGAACTCCAAAGAGAATGGAATTTTCTCTGGGCACCTGGCCCCTTTTTCTATGGCACCGGCATTTCAAGACAGCCGCTTTCTCCATTTGGCTTGAGACGAGGACTCATCGGTCACTGGGGTCAATCCGGCGCCTTTGCCTTCCATCACCCTGAATCAGGACTTTATTTCACCGGAACCGTTAACCAGGCTATCGGTCAATCTGCGGCTGTGCAGGCGATGGCAAGAATCATTCGTCAATATGGACGGGAAAAAAAGGCACTTCGCTTGCACGCAGATGTCCCTTAACAAAAAAATGTTCCACCCGTGTTAACTCTCAACATGGGTGGAACATCGGAATATTGGTGCATTAATGAATGGCCTTCTTCTTAAAGCGGCCGCCCTTCACGTCATGGATATTCCCGATGGCAACAAAAGCCTGGGAATCCCAATCTTCTACGATGGATTTGAGCTTCGCTTCTTCCAGACGGGTAATGACAACAAAGATAACTTTCTTGCTGTCGCCGGAATAAGCGCCCTCTCCCTCCAGATAGGTTACACCGCGCCCAAGACGTTGGGTCAGCGCATCACCGATCTCCTTATGCTTATCACTGATAATCCAAACCGATTTGGATTGATCAATGCCTTCAATTGTAATATCAATCAGTTTAAACGCCAGGTAATAAGCAATCAGCGAGTACATGGCATGATCCCAACCGAAAATAAATCCTGCGCTGCCAAGAATAAATACGTTAATGAACATCACGATTTCACCGACAGAAAACGGCGTCTTTTTGTTGATCAGAATAGCCACGATTTCCGTTCCGTCCAAGGAGCCGCCGGACCGGATAACAAGACCAACCCCGATTCCGAGTAGAACGCCGCCGAACACGGCCGCAAGCAGCGGATCAATGGTGATCGGATCCACGGGATGTAGAAAATAAGTTCCAATGGACATGATCACGACGGCGAACAGCGTGGATAATGCAAAGGTTTTCCCAATTTGTTTATATCCCATAAATAAAAATGGAAGGTTGAACAAGGTCAGGAATACACCTAGCGGAACATTGGTGATATGGGAAACCATAATGGATACACCGGTAATGCCTCCGTCAATAATTCTGTTGGGTACCAGAAAGATCTCCAGCCCTACTGCCATCAATACCGCACCGAAAGTTAAGAACACCAGACGACGGAGAAGCTTCAAGGTGGTTGAGCCTGCCTTGGGATTCTCCGGCTTCTGCTGCTCCGCTTTCACTTGCGCAAGAATCTTCACATCACTTGACATAAATCTCCCCCGTTCAACTTATGAAAAATAAGCTAATTTATATTTATAAGTGAAACTCTTATAAATATTCTATCATATAATAAATGCTGGACATAGAACTTTCAGGTTTCTTCCTGAATTTCACTTGCCCTTTCAACACTCTTACACCTGATGTAAGATGTTACACTTATAGTAAGGGTGACAGCATCCTGCATAAAATTTCGGCTGCTTTCTGCCATCTTCCGCGCTGACGAAACCTCTCCGCATCAATCTGCCTGCTCTGTTTGAGATCCTCCTTAAAATCCGCAACCAACTGTTCTATCGGCAGTTGATCAAACAGTACGGCTGTCAGCTCAAAATTACAGAAGAAACTCCGCATATCCATATTCGCCGTACCGACCGAACCGAGAAGTTCGTCCACAATGAGCACCTTGGCATGGATGAATCCTTTTTCATACTCGTAGAAGGTAACTCCAGCTGCCAGCAGCTCTTCTACGTAGGACAAGCTTGCCATCTTCACAAAACGGGAATCGGCACGATCCGGAATAATGATCCGTACATCCACACCGCTCACCGCTGCCGTCTTCAGCGCCTCATATATCCCTTCATCGGGAATGAAGTACGGCGTTGTGATCCATATCCGTTCCTTGGCTACGGAAATCGCCCCGAAGCACATCTCCTGAATGGCATTCCAGCTCAGATCCGGTCCGCTGCTCAAAATTTGTATTTGCTCATCCCCGGTGCATTGATGCTCCGGGAACAGCCCGAAATCCGCAATACGCTCCCCGGAAGCAAGCTTCCAGTCGTGCAGAAACACATTTTGCAAGAAATAGACTGCATCCCCCTTTACTTCCAGATGCGTATCGCGCCAGTAGCCCATTTTCGGATATTCGCCCAGATAGTCGTCCCCGACGTTAATCCCGCCAAGAAAACCGATCGTGCCATCCACTACAACGATTTTACGGTGATTCCGGTAATTGATTCTGCGGCTGAACATCGAAACCATGGCGGGCAGGAAGAAATAGAACTCCACTCCCGATTCCTTAAACCGCTGAATGAACGTTTTCTTGAGTTTGTAACTGCCAAGCCCGTCACAAACCAGACGTACCTTGACGCCTTCCCGTGCCTTTCGAATCATGACATCCTGAAACTTCGTGCCGATCCGGTCATGACGAAAGATATAGAACTCCACATGAATATGATCTTTGGCCTGCTCCATCGCGCTCAGCATGGCAGCGTAAGTCTCTTTCCCATCCGTCAACACTCGGCTCTGATTACACCCTGTAATCGGACTCTCCGACAAGTGATTAAGCAGATTGAACAAACGATCATTGTGATGAAATCCGGCATTGTTCATATCTTCCTTGTGCCGAACAACGGCGGCCCGATCCCATAGGTGCCCCCTGAGTTCCTGAAACAGTCTGGAGCCCCGCTTGCGAATCTTCAACCGCTTCTGATAGTCCCTCGCCACAAAGAAATAGAGTACAAACCCGATCAATGGGAGGCAAAATAAAATAAACAGCCACGCCACGGCCTTGGACGGATTCCGAAACTCCAGCAACAGCACTGCAACCATCTGCAAAATAAAAGTAATAAGTGCAACCAGAAGCCATACCATATCGACAGCCTCCTCAGCATGAATAATAGTCGTATTTTGAACCGAATAACTACACTACATCATTGACCAATTCCATATGTATTTATTCAATTACCCAATGACGCACCATACTGAATAAGTTCTCTTATCTAATAATTTTTGACATGTTCTTCGAGAGAATAGAATACATACTAGATAAGGAGCTGGCCAAGTCTAGCGGGTACCATGATTCATAAATGATGTATGGAAGGGAGATGCCATGAAAACCACACACCGTAAACAACGCTTAACCCTGCTGGTGCTTCGGGATGCCCAGCATTCAGTCAAACAGATCCATCTGTCCAAGCCTCTAATGATAGCGGTGCCCGCGGCCGCTATTTTGTCCATCGCCGGACTGATCGTTTCCCTGCAGATCCAGTCGGCCCAAACGATCTCAGGGCTGGAACAGCAGCTGATGCTCAGAAGCCTGGAAGCCTTAAAGATGGAAGTGACGGTCACCGACAAGGAGGAAGCCATTGAACGCTTAAACAAAGCCATCATTCAGCTGTCGGGTGAAGCAGAGCAAACGAAGGTCCAGATGGAGCGCGTTCAGCAGCTGGAGCAGGAGCTTCAGCAGTTTATTCAGAAGCACGGCAGCTTGTCAGGACAGACCTCCTCCATCACAGCTGAGGATAAGCAGCATGTCGGAGGGGAATTCATTGCCGTTCATGAGAATGAAATGTTAAGTCTCGCAAGGGAGACCCATGATGATTTCGAGGAGATTCAGCAGTTGATTTCACGTATGGAGCGTCATATTCCGCGTACGCTGGATCAAGCCCAGGAGACCCAAGAGAAACGTGAAGGCACACCCTCACTGTGGCCAACCACCTCTAAACGGCTGACATCGAATTTCGGTTATCGGAGCGATCCTTTTACCGGGCGTTCGGCCTATCATGCCGGCATCGATATTGCCGGTAAAACCGGCGATCCGATCTATGCAGCAGGCGCTGGTGAGGTGACGGCAGCGGAACGCAGCGGAGCCCGAGGGCTTTATATCGTAGTCAAACATCCGAATGGTCTGGAGACCTGGTACATGCATCTGGACAGTCTGGCCGTGTCGGTAGGCGATCATGTCGAGCAAGGTGAATCCATTGGCAAGCTGGGATCCTCCGGGCGAAGCACAGGTCCTCATCTTCATTTCCAGGTCGTCAAAAACAACCAGACGATTAACCCTTTGCCTTATCTGCAGTAAGCACCATCCATTCATTTATGAGGAGGAATGTAATATGAAAAAGAAAAACAAGAACAAGCGGGCTGCCCAGCGAACAGATACGCTGATTGGACCAGGTAGTGAAGTTGAGGGCGTGCTGCAATGCGAGGATAATCTGCGGATTGACGGGCGCTTTAACGGCTCCATCGAAAGCCAAGGCTGTGTAACTATCGGCGAAGAAGCGATTGCCCGCTCCAATATCTCCGCTCGGGAAGTTATCGTGGCCGGCAAGGTGTATGGCGATGTGACGGCGGAAAACAAACTGACCATCACACCTACGGGACAGATGTACGGGGATGTTTACGCCGCTTCCCTGATCGTTATGGAAGGCGGACTCCTCAATGGAGCAAGCCGAATGGAGCATCAAACCTCGACTCAAGAAGCTGCGGAGTCAACGGACACCACACTGCCGCTTCAGCGCTCGGAAGCAGGTTAACCTGGCGTATGGACGACCACCCGAACCCTTCATATCGATCGGCCCGGTCTTTCAGCCGACATAATCAAAGAGCCCCTTCCCATCCATGTGATTCACAGGGGTAGAAGGAGCTCTTTTCCTTAACCATAAATTAAGCTGCAACGTCTCTCTTCGTAAAGGCCAACCAAGAGATAAGCATGAACAACAAGCAATAAACAACCAGAATCGTGATGGAGAAACTCAGCCCCACTCCTCCCGGTCCGACAGGCGATTGGATATAGCCGCTTAGGTCGATGTGGAGAAAGAGTAAATACTTCGCCCATTCAAACCGCTCCGGATTAAAGATAAAACCGAAAATATCCTTGGTGAACAAGAGCATCAGCGATAATCCAATCGCCAGACCGCCAGAACGAAACACCGTAGAGAGCATAAACGCAATTAACGAGATGACCAGCGCCTGGATCGTATCGGTCAACAGGAGAAGCAGCGAGTTGTTCATCGATGATCCCGCGAATCCGTCCGATAATCCGGTGTTGCCGGAAAACAACAGCAGCGACATAGCGATCCCTGCCACGGCCGTAATTCCCGCACAGAGCAGACCGAATAGAATCAGGGATGTGAATTTGGACAACAGAATCTTCCCTCGGCTCCACGGCCGGATCAGCAGCAATTTGATGGTGCCTCCGGCAAATTCCCCGGCCACGATATCCGCAGCGATAATTACCGTAAATATTGTACTTAGGTAGATGGTGAAACTCTCCGTCCATGTAAATACGGTCCAGACATCCATCGGGGCATTCGTATAGTACAGCATGATAGGCATGGCCGCATTAAACAAGAGGAGAATCGCCAGCATGACCCATGTCCTTACGCGATAGTAAATTTTCATATTCTCATTGGCAACAAGACGGGTAAAGTTATTCAACAACGGATCCCCCTCCCGTCATTTCCAAAAATTGATCCTCTAGCGAACGGGTCACCGGCTGAATGGCATATACGCGTATACCTGCCCCAACCAATGCCGCGTTGATATCCGCAATCATATTCTCGTCGCCGCGAACAATGATTCGGTGATCGCGGGCTGACGCTTGATATTCCTGGAGCAGCGCTGCCGCTGCATCCGCATCATTGACGGTAAATGCGGTCTCTTCAAACACCCGTTCTCCCTCAGCCGTACGCAGCTGACGGATATCAATCAGCTTGCCGTGACGTATAATGCCAACGGTATCACACATCAGTTCCATTTCAGACAGCAAATGACTGGAGACGAATACGGTCGTCCCTTCCTCCTGCGTCAATCTGCGCAAATAATCACGCAGCTCCCGAATGCCCTGCGGATCCAAGCCATTCGTAGGCTCGTCCAGGATCAGAAGCTTCGGCCGGTGCAGCAGTGCCTGTGCCACGCCAAGCCGTTGGCGCATCCCCAGCGAATAGGTCTGCACTTTCTCATGAATCCGATTCCCGAGACCGACAAGTTCCACGACCTCATCGATACGTTCTTTGGTAATGCCTTGCATCATACGCGCAAAATGCTTCAGATTGTTATAACCAGACAAAAATTTATACATCTCAGGGTTCTCGACAATCGCCCCAATCTGAGCGGCTGCCTGTTCATAATTCTTCCGTATGCTGTAACCCCCGATGGTAATATCCCCTTGGGTAATGGACATCAGCCCGACCATCATGCGAATGGTCGTTGTCTTGCCTGCTCCGTTCGGCCCAAGAAATCCGAAGATTTGTCCAGGGGGGATATCTAAAGTCACATGATCTACCAAAACCTTGGACGAGATTTTCTTCGTAACCCCGAGCAGTCTTACCAGCGGTTCCTGCTTCATGTAATCTATTCTCCTTTGCCCTTGTATCATGTCAATCTTCACAATTATACAATACTAGGGCAAAGGACAAAATTGTTGAAATGCATGACCCCTACACTGCATAGGAATGGAGCCGTCTACTTGTAATGCACCAACAAAGCCGATTGACACTCCTTGCAGACTCCCGCCGGAACATTATGCTTATAGAAGCCGGTTTTATACAAGTTGTGGCATTGGGTGATGGGAAGCATCCGACAGCAACTGACGCAATACATCATCACTTCTTTCATCCCGTCATCTCCTCTTTCGGGATTGATGCATCTATTCTATGCACAGAATGATACATAATGTATCCACAATAAAAATTCTATATAAATTGTTACTCTTTGTCAAACGTAAATAAATCAAATCATGTTAAGACTATAGGACCTGAAATGTCCATTATATTAGAAGGTTAAAGATACATTTTTTTCTAAATTTTAAATAATTGCTACAATATGTATTGACGATAGACCGAAATTAAGATACATTTTGTATCATATTAGATGTTTTTATATGATGTATGTTTTCTCTAAATTAATGGAATTTGTAGAGAGGTGAGTATGAATGTCATATGGATCTCGCATTGCAAAATTGCGGGAGCAAAATGGTTGGACCCAAGAAGAGCTATCCGAGCGCATTGGAATCAGTCGGGCTTCTTTATCACATTATGAAAAGGATCGCCGAGAACCAAATCTGGAAACGCTAACAAGGTTAGCGGACGTATTTCAAACCACGATTGATCAAATCATTGGAAGATAGTCTGTTCAATCCCCCTACTCAAAAAACAATCAAAATAACCTAAAACTTCGTTATTCTCCTTCACACACAAAACCCCCTCTACTCAAAAAGGGGGTTTTGTGTTACGAGTCATTCCATATACGCTCTTAAAGTAGACGTTATCTTTTCTCTTTCTTGATCACCGACGATATAATACCAAATTCCATTCATTTTTTGACCGTGGCCAGCAATTTCAACCTGCTCAACCCTTTTCAGTTTTTGACGGTACTCTGTTACAAACATCTTCATCTCTTCAAACGAAATATCCGTTTTGACACTGCTCCCAATGTTATCCAGAAGTGATTCCAGTTTAAACACAGTCGAAATCCTTATTAACTTATTTAAGATCCCTTTCAGAACTTCCCGTTGCCTTGTATTTCTACCTAAGTCTCCATTAGGATCTTCAAAGCGCATACGCGAGAATGCCAGTGCTTCATCACCGTTTAAGTTCAACTTCCCCTCATCAAAGTCATAGCCAGCATATGCGAACCCCATATTGTTATTTACGGTGACTCCACCCAATGAATCTACAATGCTGGAGAAGCCCTCCATGTCTACTTTAATGTAGTAATCGATAGGGTATTGCAAAAAATTCTCGACGCTGCTGACCGACATCTCAACGCCTCCAAAGGCATAGGCATGATTGATTTTATCCACCGTTCCATGTCCTACAATATCAGTCCTCGTATCACGTGGGATATTAAAAATCAGTACTGACCCCTTTGCAGGGTTTACTGCCATTAATATCATGACGTCGGATCGCCCACGATCATAGGGCCTTTGGTCTACGCCCAAAACCAGAACAGTAAATGGATCAGCGTCCCTCATATTTTTATCGCCGACCTGAATTGTCGTCCGATCCTGTACGAAGGTTGGGACTACAGGCGAAGGCTCCCGTTCTTCGTAAATCCGATTAGCTGTCGATTTAATGGATTGATACGTATACAGAAGATACGCAGAAGGCAGCAGTATAAGAATAGCTAGAAGCCACAGGACCCATTTCCTTCTCATTTTCATCCAGTGATGCCCTCCATTGCATTGACCTTATCCTGTTCCGTTAAAGGTCAATGTTGAATCATTAAATACGTTGAATTCATAGTGAACAAGGGTCAGGGGATAAAGAACTCGCAGAAATATGTATCGAGGAGGTTTCATGATTACAATGAACTAAATATACAACTCCAATTCAAGATTGAATATAAATCTGCATATGAAATCATATAAACAAGTTTATTTATAGTAGGAGAAAAACAACGATAATCTAAACCCATCCCACATCATGCACAAGGATTTAAGGTAAAAGAACTAATGACCAAGCAACATAAATATAGTAGAATATCAATAAACCATGATAATGATTCATCGTGAATACCTGTTCGCTGCAGGCTATCCATGAATTACGTTTCAGTTATAGAGACTCATTTTATTCGATTCGCTGTGACCGAACATCATTCGGTTCAACATACCCACGATACGGGTCTTTTTATCGCCATCTGTATAGAATTCCGTATGATACAATTGGCGTCCATAAAAGAGTCCCCTTGATTCAATGTGGCCTGAAAGCAGAATATGATCCACATTATCATCGATTTCGTAACCCAATATAACATTAGAATGAATCGGTATTTCCCAAGGGCATAGGAATACAAGACCACTTGGCAGCAACTCAAGCGGTGTAACGGAATGACTTTTCCCATGAATGGTTAATTCCCCGATCTGCATGACTCTAATCTTTACTGTAATTTGGTGTTGCCGTTCTCGTAACATTGGAGGTAACTCATCCGCTCCTTATTATAATTTTTTGGTATGGGACATTTCTGCACTGGATAAAATGATACTAACTGTACCCAAACCTTTACATTGCAGATACAATATGTATCTTATTAATGTTTATAATACGATACATATTGTATCTAGTCAATAAAAAGTAGTCTTTTTATGTATATAATAAACCGGCAATTTCAACTTATAGATCTATTCAATTAACTTCTATAGATACAAGCCATTCGAAAGGGGGATCAATGCGTGAACTACGGAGAACGAATATCTGAATTACGTGAACAACATGGGTGGACTCAGGAAGAGCTCGCTACCTCTGTCGGTATTACACGTGCTGCACTATCCCATTATGAAAAAAATCGGCGCAAGCCCGATTTCGAAACATTGACCCGCCTGGCAGATCTGTTTGACGTATCCATAGATTATCTGATCGGGAGAACGACACAGGAAAAGACGGTGCTTGATGCGGAGGTTCGATCGTTTGTGGACGGACTTGAACTATCCGATGAGGATTTATTGGAACGCTTTAACCTTACAGTGGACGGCCGCAAGCTCACTGAAGATGAAGCCAAGCGATTTATTGCATTTGTTCGCATGGAACGAGCCATGAAATAACGGCTTTACGCCCAAGAACTACAAATCCCCGACGTGTAGGATACTACTATCACAACATGTCGGGGATTTTCTCGTCACCATGAGACCCTATCTAATCTTTTCGTAATTCCTCCATTTGCAGCCATTTATCAGGATGGATTCCCAATTGAGTCATGAGCTTATTGATGTCGATGTTCGTTTTCTGTTGGTCAAGCCGCTGCTCGGTGCTTCCGGAGCCTCTCTCCTTGTCCACACTCATTTCCACAACTACCTCGCTTATCTATAATTTCCTCTCCATCCCAGCTGCTCATACTTGTTGAAATTACATGTATACAGCAACAACCTATTAAACAACTTACTTACCAATATTATAACCAACGAATCCACATGATGCTGTCGTCTTATGGAGCCTTTGTCCTATGCTTCCGGTTCTAATTTTGTCGAATTTTCTTTTGAAATATTTTGTTGAAAATACAAATTTCTTAATAAGACTCATCGTAACTTATTTATATATGAAAAAAAACCACATTGCATTCATTAAAGAACACAATATGGTTTCTAATATCATAACATCAGATGTTAGTTCCCTGTACGAGCCAATTCTTTCATATTCGCCTCAAAAGCGGCGAGGAGTGCAGCTTCACCCGCCAGGCCTTGGTCTTGAGCCTTCTCGATATGCAGCAGCATGCGCTTGTAATCTTTCGGAATAATACGGACAAAACGGCTGAGCGCCTGATCCCAATCTCCTAGAATTTGCTGTGCCGGCACACTGCCGGTGTACTGCTCATGCTGCTGGATAAGATGATGGAGTGCTTCCGCTTCTACTGTTTCCTCCACACGCTCAAGGAGTACCATCTCCAGATTGCAGCGATCCACAAAAGTTCCTTCAGGATCATAGACGTAGGCTACACCGCCAGACATCCCGGCCGCGAAGTTGCGTCCGGTTTCGCCGAGCACGACTACCCGGCCGCCGGTCATGTATTCACAGCCATGATCACCAACGCCTTCAACCACAATGTTCGCACCCGAGTTGCGAACGGCAAAGCGCTCACCAGCAATGCCTCTTACGTAGGCTTCACCGCCTGTAGCACCATAGAACGCGGTATTACCGGCAATAATGTTCTCCTCGGCTTTGAAGGTTGCTTTTGGCGAAGGCTTCACGATCAGCTTGCCGCCGGAAAGGCCTTTACCGATATAGTCATTCGCATCCCCTTCCACCGTCAGCGTCATCCCTTTCGGCACAAAGGCACCAAAGCTCTGGCCTGCGGAACCCACGAAGTTAAATTGAATCGTGTCTTCAGGTAGTCCGGCAGCGCCGTATTTGCGCGTGACTTCACTGCCCAGTATGGTACCCACTGCACGATCCACGTTTGTGATTGGGAACGTTCCTTCCACCGCTGCACCCGATTCCAATGCAGGCGCAGCGCTGCTGAGCAGTGAACGCATATCCAGCGTTTCTTCCAGACCATGATTCTGTCTTTGACTGCGATAGCGAGTGCTGCCTGCCGGAAGCTCCGGCGTATACAGCAATGCGGAGATATCCACACCTTTCTTCTTCCAGTGATGATCCGCTTTGACGGCATCCAGGCAATCGGTACGTCCAATCATCTCATTAATGGTGCGGAAACCAAGCTCTGCCATCAACTCGCGCATGTCTTGAGCGACAAAGCGCATGAAGTTGGCAACATGCTCCGGATCTCCTGTAAAGTTCTTACGCAGCTCTGGATTCTGCGTGGCTACGCCAACCGGACAGGTATCCATTTGGCAGACACGCATCATGATACATCCGACGGCAACCAATGGTGCCGTAGAGAAGCCATACTCTTCGGCCCCAAGCAGAGCCGCTACCACCAAGTCGCGTCCGTTCAGCATTTTGCCATCCGTCTCAAGCACAACGCGGTCACGCAGATTGTTCATGATGAGTGTCTGATGGGTCTCGGCAAGGCCAAGCTCCCAAGGCATACCCGCATGTCGGATCGAGCCTTGCGGCGAAGCCCCCGTTCCACCATCGTAACCACTGACCAGAATAATGTCCGCGCGGCCCTTCGCAACACCTGCAGCGATCGTCCCCACACCCACCTCGGATACAAGCTTCACGTTGATATCCGCACGCGGGTTGGAGTTCTTCAGGTCGTAAATAAGCTCCGCCAAATCTTCAATGGAGTAGATATCATGATGCGGCGGCGGCGAAATCAGGCCAACACCTGGCGTCGAACCACGAACCTCGGCTACCCAAGGATACACTTTACGGCCCGGCAACTGTCCACCTTCACCCGGCTTCGCGCCCTGCGCCATCTTAATCTGGATTTCGTCCGCATTCACCAGGTAGTTGGAGGTTACGCCGAAACGTCCCGAGGCCACCTGCTTGATGGCGCTGCGGCGGGAGTCGCCATTGGCCTCCGGGATGAAACGTGCCGGATCCTCTCCGCCTTCACCCGTGTTGCTCTTGCCTCCGATGCGGTTCATCCCGATCGCAATACTCTCATGCGCTTCCTTGCTGATCGAGCCGAATGACATCGCGCCCGTTTTGAATCGGCGCATAATGGATTCTACGGATTCAACCTCATCCAGGGGTACCGGTTCGCCGGCTGGCTTGATTTCGAGCAGTGAGCGCAGCGTAAGATGCTGCTCATTCTCCCCTTTCACAAGCTCTGCATATTTTTTATAAGTTGCATAGTCATTGGTTCGGACAGCCTGCTGCAGCAAATGGATGGTTCTCGGGTTGAACAAATGCTCTTCCCCGTCAGCTCTCCATTGATATTCGCCGGCTGAATCCAGCGCTTTATCGTTCCCATCCTTATCGGTAAAGGCACGCTCGTGATGGGCCAGAGTTTCCTTGGCCACTTCTTCCAGCCCAATGCCCCCGATACGGGATGGCGTCCGCGTGAAATAGCTTTCTACGAAATCTTCTTTGAGGCCGACAGCCTCAAAGATTTGGGCCCCGCGATAAGATTGGATCGTGGAGATCCCCATTTTCGACAACACTTTGACAACGCTCTTGTTTGCCGCTTTAATGTAATTCTTCACGGCTTTCTCATGCGAGATCCCGCGAAGCATGCCTTCCGCAATCATGTCATCCAGTGTTTCGAACGCCAGATACGGATTGACCGCGCTAACGCCGTAACCCAGCAGCAGGGCATAATGATGCACTTCACGAGGCTCACCGGATTCAAGCAGGATCGCCACCTTGGTCCGGGTTCCCTGACGGATCAGGTGATGATGGAGAGATGAAACGGCAAGCAGCGATGGAATTGCAGCATTGTCTTTATCCACGCCGCGGTCCGACAAGATCAAGATGTTATGGCCCTTGACAATGACCCGGTCCGCTGCCTCGCAAAGGGTTTCGATTGCTTGGCGAAGCCCTTCTGCACCTTCCGCTGCCGGGAAGAAAATCGGAATGGTCATGGATTTGAAGCCGGGACGACGAATGTGGCGCAGCTTCGCAAAGTCTTCATTTGAGAGCACCGGCGAATCCAGACGGATGTGACGGCAGCTTTCGGGCTCAGGCTTCAGCAGGTTACGCTCCGGACCGATCGTTGTTGCGGTTGAAGTGACGAGTTCTTCACGAATCGCATCAATCGGCGGATTTGTCACCTGGGCGAACATCTGCTTGAAGTAGTTGAACAGCCGTTGCGGACGATCGGACAACACCGCGAGCGGTGCATCATATCCCATGGATGCAACAGCTTCCGCACCCGTGATCGCCATCGGCTCGATTACTTTGCGCAGCTCCTCATACGTATAACCGAAGGCTTGTTGCAGCTGACGTACATTTTCATGCTTTGGATCCGGCAGTTCCGGTGGTTCAGGAAGATCATGAAGCTCTACCAGATGCTCATCCAGCCATTCAGAGTACGGAAGTTCAGCGGCGATACTCGCTTTGACTTCTTCATCGGAGATGATCCGGCCTTCCTGCGTGTCAACGAGCAGCATCCGGCCAGGACGCAAGCGGTCCTTATACAGCACATTTTCCGGCGGAATATCCAGTACGCCCGCTTCGGAGGACAGAATGATCAGATCATCCTTCGTTACATAATAACGGGATGGACGCAGTCCGTTCCGGTCCAGGGTAGCCCCGATCTGAACACCGTCCGTGAACGCCATTGCGGCCGGGCCGTCCCATGGCTCCATCAGGGTGCTGTGGTATTCGTAGAATGCTTTTTTGGTCTTATCCATACTCTCATGGTTGCTCCACGGCTCAGGGACCATCATCATGGCCACATGCGGCAGGGAACGACCACTGAGATACAGGAATTCAAATGTATTATCGAACATACCGGTATCGGATCCGTCCGGATTGATGACAGGTTTAACCTTCTCCAGATCGCTTCCGAACAGTTCATGTTCAAACAGTGATTGACGGGCGTGCATCCAGTTGACATTCCCGCGCAGCGTGTTGATCTCGCCGTTGTGAATCATGAAGCGGTACGGATGCGCACGTTCCCAGCTTGGGAAAGTGTTCGTACTGAAACGGGAGTGAATCAGCGCGATAGCGGATTCCAATCCTTCTTCCTGCAGGTCCAAGTAAAATTCCCCCACCTGCTCCGTCGTTAACATGCCTTTGTATACGATTTTCCGACAGGAAAGGCTGGACACATAGAAGCTATCGCCTTCGGGCTTGCCGCTGTAACGGATAGCCAGCTCGGCCCGACGGCGGATGACATACAGCTTGCGCTCGAACGAGAGATCATCCTGAATGTCGGCGCTTCGTCCTATGAACACTTGGCGAACATACGGCTTTGCCGCTTTTGCTGATTTACCCAGCATTTCATCATGGGTTGGGACATCACGGAATCCAAGCAGGGTCTGACCTTCTTCAGCAATAATCGAAGCCAACTGGTCTTCATGGGCCAAACGGACAGCAGGATCATGGGATAGGAACAGCATGCCGGCACCATAATGCCCGGCTTCGGGAAGCTCAAAGCCCAGTTTCGCTGCTTCGAAGGAGAAGAAAGAGTGAGGAATTTGCAACATAATCCCAGCACCGTCACCGGAGTTCGGCTCGCTGCCCTGACCGCCGCGATGCTCCATATTAGCAAGCATGGTCAGCGCGCTGCTAACGATTTCATGGGATGGCTTACCCTTGATATGGGCAACAAAACCCATACCGCAAGCATCTTTTTCAAACTGCGGATCATAGAGGCCCTGTTTCTGGGGAAAATCAGTATGTTTCATAAGATGCAACCTTTCTTTGTATAGAATAAAATGCTGCTGATCAATAACAGAAAACATAAAGGTTGGACATCAATCCTCTCCTGCAGTGAACACACTGTCACGAGGCGATGCAGTATTGTGCAAAAGCGGCAAGGGGTAACATTTACCTAACACGTAAGATTTATTAGTTCTATATATTTTAGCACCGTCATACAGTGCAGGCAATTCAAAGTTTTTATGAATTTGATAAGAATTGTTTTTATGAGAGTTATCCCAATACACTGTTAAAACTTATGTATAATAGTGCAAAAAAACATGCAAATAAAACATTCCGAACAGGCGGTTTTGTTCACCTTCTCTCATTTCCACACAACCATCCGCTCAGATTTACACTTCACCTTCATATTCGAAAGGGGCCTTTTCTTCTTTTAAAACACCCTCCCGCTCCCAACATCTCTTCAAAAAAAAGACTTCCCCGAGATCTGATCGATCTTCGGGGAAGTCCTCTTCCTTCATATAATAGCTATCTTACTTATGCAGTCAACGCTGTATCGGTGTCTGCTGCTTTCTTGCTGTTTCGAGTAGCCAGGAAGTACACAGCGGTCAGTGCCAGGAATACGAGACCGAATCCGGCCAGTACACCAACATTGGCCCACATGCCGTCGAAGCTTCCTGTGGAAATGACGTCCTTGTATCCTTTTACGCTGTAAGTCATCGGCAGAAGCGGATTCAATGCTTTCATCCAGTTCGGAATCAGCTCTACCGGGAACGTGCCTGCGCTTGTTGTCAATTGGAGGATCAGGATAACGATGACGACGAAGCGTCCAGGCTGATCCAGCCATGTTACGAACATTTGCACCAGGAACATGAACGACAAGCTTGTAATGATAGAGAAGAGATAGAAGAGCGGAACGCTCTGTACCTCAAGCTTCAATCCGTACAGCATGACGACCGCTGCCAGCAGCGCTTGAATCAATCCCATACCGGCAAAGGAGAGCGTACGGCTGACAAACCTGTTCCAGCCCGATGCATTCGGTACCGATGCACTGCGGATTGGCATAATAATTGTACAGAGCAGGGCTCCGACAAACAAACCGAGCGACAGGAAGTATGGTGCGAATCCCGTACCGTAGTTCGGCACTTCGTTCACTTTGTGCTCTTCAACCTGTACCGGACCGGCAAACATGGTGACCGTTTCATCGGTTGTTTTGATATCGCCTGTCTTGTCGGCAGCCTCGTTCAGCTTGCCTGCAAGCTCTCCGCTGCCTTCCTTCAATTCATTCATTCCGTTTACCAGCTCACCAGCTCCGGAATCCAGCTTCTTCGAGCCGTCGGCAAGCGTTGTAACACCACTTCCGAGCTTGCCTGCTCCTCCAGCTAGCTGCTGCGTCCCTTGCGAAAGGGTCGCTGCGCCGCTTGCGAGCTGTTTACCGCCAGCTGCCGCTTCGCTCAGCTTCGTGCCGAACAGCTTCATGCCGTCAGCCAATTGCTTTTGGCCAGCGTTCAGCTGTTTGGCACCAGCCAGCAGCTCTTGACCGCCAGCTGCGAGCTGTTTGCCGCCTTCAGCCAGCTGGTTCGCTCCTGCGCTCAGCTTGCCAGCGCCTTCCTGCAGCTGCAGCGTGCCTTGATTCAGCTCGGATGCGCCTTGTGCCAACTGTTTCTGGCCGGCATTCAACCCGCTTGTGCCAGTGGCAACGGATTGGCTCACAGCCAGCAGCTGCTGAACCTCCGGACTTTGCGCCAGCTCCGGATTGCTCTCAGCCAGCTTCTTCAATCCGTCTGCAACGGCTTTGGCACCTTGCTCCAAGGAAGCCGTAGCCTCCAGCGATTGATTCAGTCCGGCTTTCAGACTGCTGCTGCCATCATGAGCGCTTTTCGCGCCTGCTGCAAGCTGCGAAGCCCCTGCCTGGTTGGCTTGCAAGCCGTTATTCAGAGTGGTACTGCCCGCTGCGGCAGATTCAATCCCCGCTTGCAGCTTCGCACCACCCTTGCTCGCTTCCTCAGCTCCTGCTTGCAGCTTGTTGTGACCCGCTTTGAGCTGATCTAAGCCGGAAGCGAGGGTGCCCGCTCCTGTATTCAACTTGCCTGCACCGTTATTCAGTTCCTGCACGCCTTTGGTCAAAGGTGCGATTCCATCCTGAAGCTCCTGTGTGCCACTGACAAGTTTAGCCAAGTTTTCCTTCAACTTCACGGCGCCATCATCGAGTTTTACGGCACCTTCGGATATCTTGGTCGCGCCGTCTCCCGCTTCGCTCAAGCCATCGGATACTTTGGCTACTTGATCGAACAGGGTTTCCGTATAGGCTTCCGTCACTTTCGCGGACACCTTGGCCTGAATCTGCTTCACCGCAGATCCACCGATCTGAGCTGCCAGGAAGTTGTACCCTTCATTCGGCTCAAACACGATTTGCGCAGGCTGCGGATGTTCATCCATTAAAGTTGTCGCCTGCTGTGAGAAATTCTCGGGAATGCTGATGGTCATGTAGTATTTGTTATCCTTCATGCCCTGCTCAGCTTCTTGCCGATCAACGAATTGCCAATTAAAATCTTTTCCCTTCTTCAGCTCGGCAACCAAATCCTCACCAGCGTGAAGCGTCTTTTCTTCAAAAACAGCGCCCTGGTCATTATTGACGACCGCAACGGGCAAATCCTCCATCTTTCCGTACGGGTCCCAAAAGGCCCCGAGAAACATACCGCTATACATGACCGGTATGAACAGCACCGCGATGATCGGAATCAGTATTTTTTTATTCCGAACGGCAGCGCCAAGATCTTTTCCAAATACAGATAATGACTTCATCCAGTCTCTCTCCTTTTTTTCTCTAGATAACCAGCCGACATGAATCTGCATTCTCGCAGATCACATTCCAGTACATAATGACCAATATCCTCATTTAGTCAATTCGGGCCAAAAAAAACGATCCCTGGCAAGGAAGACGATCCCTCAAGCCTAGAGAGTCCGCCTTCCTCATCACGAAGGAGGTTCTTGCATCCTTCTTATGAAGTGGCCTTCAACCCGTTAGCCAGGAACACCATCATATATTCCTTAATCTGTTCCTTGCTCAGCGGCTTGTGAAGCTGATTAAAGTCCGTCGTGAGCGCAACATACAGCTTCAGCATCACGAAGGATACCACTTGTGCATCCAGGGGCTTGAGCTCACCGATTGAGATGGCCTGCTCCACAATCCCCTCGAGATACCCGACGATTCCGTTCTCCACCTTCGTCAACCCTTCATGTGCCTTCGGCGTGCCGATATCCCGGACTTCTTGCGATAGCTTAATGAACAGCTCATGCTCGCTTCGGAATTCAAGCAGCGCATCCAGCACCCGATACAGATTGTCGAAGAAATCTCTGTCCTTCTGGATCTCGCGCTCGGCAATACGTTTCATCTCCATAATGGCCGACAGCAAAATCTCGTCAAACAGTTCATCCTTATTCGTGAAAAACGTGTAAATCGTACCTTTCCCTACATTCGCAATCTTCGCCACCTGTTCCATCGTCGTCGCTTTATATCCGAACAAAGCAAACGACTTGGAGGCAGCATCTAGCACCTGCTTCCGACGGTCCACAGCTGACATGCTTACCCCTCCTTCTTGATCTTTTAAATTTGGCCTTCATTCCAAAACTGACCAAAATACTTTTTCGGTCATTCGGTCAAAAATCACTTTACCAGATAATCGGATTCATTGCAATATCTTTTCGTTAAATTTTTTAATATTTTATATGCAGGGTTCAAATCTGATCATGACGTCTAAGGTAAGGGTACACTCTGACTCCTAGCCGTAAAATAATTGAAATGCTTTTCCCTTTCGCGCGTATACTTATGATGCATACTCTTTTTTTTCGCGCCGCTCTTCAAAAAATGATTCCTGTTTTGTAAGATAGAGGGAGAAAGAAGTAGGTGAAACCATGCGATATACAAGAGTGCTCCTCTTTTCCGAGGGTTTCGGCACAGGACATACGCAAGCAGCGTATGCGCTGGCTGAAGGTATACAACGGATGAATCCCGGCATCCACTGCCGTGTCATTGAGCTCGGCAATTTTTTAAATCCAACCGTGGGGCCGTTAATTTTATCCGCTTATCGAAAAACCGTCAGCACCCGCCCGCGCCTTGTCGGCATGCTGTACCGTTCGCAATATAAGAAATCGTTAAACCGATTGACGCGGCTCGCGCTGCACCGGATATTCTATGCGCAGGCCCAGCAGGTGATCGAGCAGCTGAAACCGGATCTCATCATATGTACCCACCCCTTTCCTAACGCTGTGGTCTCCCGCCTGAAGCGTCAGGGGCTTGAGGTTCCGCTCTATACGCTGATTACCGACTATGATGCCCATGGCACCTGGGTCAATCCGGAAGTGGATGAATATCTCGTATCAACACCTCATGTGAAACAGCTGCTGCTGCTGCGGGACATTCAGCCCGAATACATTCATGTGACCGGTATTCCGGTGCATCCCAAGTTCTGGGAAAGGGGTAATCGAGAAGCGCTTCAAGCCGAGCTTCAACTGAAGAACATGCCAACCGTGCTGATAATGGGGGGCGGTTGGGGTCTCGTATTCAACAAGGAGCTGCTCAGCAAACTAGCCAGCAGAGCCGACGATATCCAGCTGGTCTTCTGTATGGGACAGAACGAGAAGCTGGTTGCCAGCATGCGCGAAGACCCGATCTTTCAGCATCCCAACATTCATGTTCTCGGTTATCGTGACGATATACATAAACTTATGGAAGTATCCGATTTGCTCATTACGAAGCCAGGTGGGATGACGTGTACAGAGGGAGCTGCCAAGGGAATTCCTATGCTGTTCTATGAGCCTATTCCGGGACAGGAAGAAGTGAATTCCCATTTCTTTGTCAGCGAAGGCTATGCGGAAATTCTGGACTCTCCTGCCGTGATCGACAAATGGCTGAACCTGCTGTCCGATCATTATGATCAGGTAAGTAAGAAACGTAACGGAGCAGGCCGGCGTCGCATACCGCATCTGGAGCCCGACCACTGTGCCAGCCAAGTGATGGGATTGCTGACCGAAGGACATATGCCCGGTAATTGTGAAGATCTCGTCAAACTGTTTGCGGACCAGCCCTAATATCTATAGCATGATTCTATGATTCCCGCTTTTGAACTTTTACCCCAAAAAAAGCTTCCCTGTCTTCGCGACAGGGAAGCTTTTTCCATGAACAATCCATCTATATTTCCAACGTTTCTCCAGCCTTCAATGGATGACCCTGAATGCCTGTTTTGGCTAGTTCGCCGCAAAAGGCCCCAGCGTCCTGTTTAATGCCCGGGAACGTGTCATAATGGACTGGGATGACATGCTTCGCACGAATCCACTGTGCGGCCAACAGGGCGTCCTGTGGCCCCATCGTCAATAAATCCCCAATCGGCAGCGCAGCTGCATCAATTTGGTTCATCTCTCCGATTAAGCGCATATCGCCAAACAAACTCGTATCGCCTGCATGATAGAATGTTTTGCCGCCCATCGTCAGAATGACGCCACCAGGCTGCCCTGCATAGATCCAGGTGTCCCCTACCGAAATGGATGAAGAATGAAAGGCTGGGGTAAACTTCACCTTAAAGCCATCGAATTGCGCGCTTCCGCCGATGTTCATCCCATGGGATTTGGCACCCAGGCTGCCGCAATACACGGCGAGTTCATAGACTGCGATAATCGGGCAATCATTCTGCTTCGCAATCTCGATGCAATCGCCAAAATGATCGGAGTGCCCATGCGTCAGGACAACCGCATCCACCTTTACGTCTTTGGGCTCGATCCCGGAGCCTGGATTCCCTGATAGCAGCGGGTCGATGATCACACGAACTCCGCCTTCTTCCACCAAAATGCTAGAATGGCCGTAATACGTAATATTCATGCTTAAACACACCTCCTACATACTAGTTTACCCATACGGGCACTACTTGTAAAAAGAGTGATTCCCTATTTTTTTAACGAACGTTCTTGAATGGTGTACCGTCAGATCCTGAGCCAGCTTCAAAGACAGGAAAAAGTACGTATCGTCCTTTACCTCTTTTTGGCCATGAAGTGCCGCATTCACGGATTTAATCGTCTCTTTGTTCGGCTTGACACGTTTAAGACGCCCGTTCGCTACAGGACTAAATTGGTGTTTTTGATAGATGACATCGGTAATGGTATCGGGAAAATTAGCTGACCGCAGCCGGTTTAAGACAACGTTAGCAACTGCTACTTTGCCTTCGTACGGTTCGCCTTCCGCCTCTGCCATGACAATCTTCTGGAGCAGAAGCAGTTCTTCAGCTGACAAATCATAGGTCCAGGTCGCTTTGGCTTTCTGATCCTGGGTTAACGTATTTGTTCTTGTGAAGAATAAAGTTGTGGGGGGTGATAAGCTTTCAGTCTGAGATTTGACGACATGCGTCCCCTTTTGTTTTGCCGGTTTCCCGTCCGCAGTCTGAGATTTCGATGGTTTCTTTTTCTCATCTGCAGTCTTCAATACTTGTCGCGAGTTCCAGTATCCGTTTTCAGCCAAAACTATGCCTTTTGCGCTTGAAAAAGCATGACTCTTGCTCCCCGGCTTATTCCACTCTTGGAAAACAATTGAAGACAAAATATTGACAGGTTCCCTATCCTGCCTGGTACTCGCGTCTTTTACGAAGAGATCAGGGTCGTTGACAGGAGCCGGGGCAGCCGTCACAAACTTCGGCATATCCAGCTGCTGTTCTTCCCCTTCCGTTGCTTCGGTCTGCATTCCAAGTAAACTTATAAGAGACAAACTCACAAAGAGCGCTCCGATGAGCAGCGCAACCCAGCGATTTTGCCGTATCACTTTCATAACCATATTTTTCCTCCTATGATGTCGGCACATTCCTACACTATGTAACCACATTTTTAGGCGTTGAAAACATGGTAATTTTATGAACATTCTATTTTCAATTTCAGAAAAATGTCGAAAGCCGCGCCACACCTACTGTTTCGTACATCGGACTTGCATGCAAATTGGTTCGAAAAAGAACGAGTTGCTGCACTTCCCACTGGATGGGTTTGGGTCCTGTTCCGATAACATCCAATGAAAATTTTTGATTCCCTTGAAATTTTCGGCCAATCGTAATATGCGGACGAAACGGTCGCTCCTCCGGCACAAATCCGAAAGCCTCCATCCTCGATACCACCGATTGCTGAAGCTGAGACAGAGCATTCAAATCCCCGCCGACTCCCGCCCATAAAATTCTTGGCGAGGCGCTTGCCCCGAACACGCCGGCATCATAAAGGCCAAGCCTGAAGGGCTTATGCTCCTTGGCGACTTCCTGCAGCGCCGCTGTAAGCTCCGCTATGCGATTTGACGGCGTATCGCCTAGAAACTGTAAGGTAATGTGGTAATCCTGCGGATGAACCCATTTTTTGAAATTCACTTGCTCCCTCAATGTTTCCGTCCAATCCTGAATCCGGGAAGACACCTCGGAAGGCAGATGTACGGCAACAAATAAACGATCCATAGCTCCCTCAGCCGAATGGCTCAACTAAGACACTTCCTTCCAATCCTCTTTTATCCTAAGCAGCCAACCGGCTGCTATAAGCACCATGTTTTCACGGTTCGTTTATAGTTTGAGCAATATTACCTGAAAATAGTATGAGGGTACATCAAATTCGCCTAAAAATATGATGAAGCTTCAATTTACCATAAAACGGACAATAATTCATGTACAAATTTACCAATCTCGATAGTTCGTCCATGCGCAAAGTTATGATTTCTGATAATATGTTCCCAAAGAGCGTTACGCTTTTATTCTGGTTTATATCACATTCCTTAGGAGGTAGCACCATGCCGAAAATCGTTGCCATACACGACTTAACCACCGAACAACAGCAAAAAATCAAGGATATCGCCCCCAACTACGAGCTGCTGGTCACAAAAGCGAAAGAGCTTACGCCAAGCATCGTTCAGGATGCCGAAATCATGATCGGCTGGTCACGCTCCATACAGGAGGATATATTGTTTGCCGACAGCAAACTGAAATGGATTCAAGCATGGTCAGCCGGTGTGGATAAAATGCCGCTCAAAGAGCTCGAAGAAAAGGACATTCAGCTTACCAATGCCAGCGGCGTACATAGCGTTCCAATCACGGAGCATGTTTTTGCGATGATGCTGGCCTACACGCGCAACCTTCATCTCGCCATTCGACAGCAATCGAACAACAAATGGGATACGTCCGGCACGTTCACGGAATTGGCAGGCAAAACCATCGTCATCGTCGGCGTCGGCCAGATCGGCAGTCATACGGCGCGCGTGGCCCAAGCGTTCGGTATGCGGACCGTCGGGGTCCGTCATTCCGGCAAGTCCGATCCTTATGTGGAAGCGATGTATAAGGTCGATCAGCTCGATGAAGCGCTGGCTGAAGGCGATTATATCGTGAACATCCTCCCGCTCACCGATGATACCCGTGGACTGTTCAATAAAGTAAGATTCTCGGCGATGAAGGACTCCGCCTTTTTCGTTAACGTAGGCCGGGGTCAAACCGTAGTAACCGAAGACATGATTCAGGCACTTCAATCCGGGTCATTGGCGGGTGCGGGACTGGATGTGTTCGAGGAAGAACCGCTTCCGTCAGACCATCCGCTGTGGACCATGGACAACGTCATCATGACCCCTCATATGGCGGGCGATACGGATCGCTACGGCGAGCGTGCCGTGGATATTTTCCTGGAAAATTTACAGAGCTATGTAAGCGGTAAGCCGCTGTCCCGAAATGTAATAGACTATAGCAAGTCATACTAAGACCAGGTAACAAATTCTTGAATACAGCTTTAATCCTGCTCTCAAAAGGAGCTAAAATCTTGCAACAAAGACCACAAGATCTATACTACAAAAGGAACGTCCCGAGGTTTTCATTTTCACACCTTCCGGGACGCCCCTTTTTATTTTTCACTACTTTTATCGGCAATGGGAGAGAGAATCGATGCAACCGTATACGGAACGTGTAATTGAAGTGATCCGAAGCATTCCGGAAGGATATGTCATGACGTATGGACAAGTGGCCAGACTGGCTGGCAGTCCAAGGGGCGCCCGTCAGGTCGTCAGAATACTTCACACCCTCAGTCACATTCACAAGCTGCCTTGGCACCGCGTCGTCAACGCTAAAGGAGAAATCGCCATCAAGGACGATGAATCCAGGCTCATGCAGGAGTTGTATCTCCAGGACGAAGGCGTTGTCGTCAATCCCAAAGGTATCATTGATTTGGAAAAGTATCGATTTGATCCTGCCGAATAAATCGGGTAGCCGTTTATTCGCACAACCAAATATCTCTTACAAAACTCCCCTTGCGGGTCGTGCAATGACCCAAGACCTTCCAGCCCGTATTCATCAGCTGCTCGCGTAATGGCTCTGTGCTGACGATGACAGCTCGATCTGACAACCGACGTAAGCTTTGCAGCATCTGCAACTTCTCTTCCTCCGGAAAAACGGAACACAGATTATACGGCAGGTCCAGGATCGCGGCATCATAATGCCCTTGCAATGTATTCATATCCTGAATGGCAACTTTGTTATCATCATAACCGTAGTGCCTCAGATTCACCCTCGCTCCCCGAATGGCAAGCGGATTGATGTCACGACCCTCGGCCGCGATGCCCATCGAGAACGCCTCGATCAATACATTCCCCATGCCGCAGCAGGGATCCAGGAGCGTGACTCCGCTTAATCGAGGAACTGCCAGGTTGACCAGTGCCCTCGCGATCCGCGAGCTGAGGCCTGTAGAGTAATTTTGCGGCTTCTGTTTATGATTCAGCCATGCGCGTTCAGGTTCATGAAGGATTCCCAATCTCCAGATGCCGCCTGTGGACACCATACCGAGCGCGACATCCGGAGCTTTCATCTGTGCGGTTCCTGTTATTTGGCGGCCTACCATCCGTTCATACCCGCGGGATTGTTCATAACTGAATCGATCCCCCGCCTTGAGACAGACAACTTTGAAGGTTGCATTATTAAGGTGAATGTTGCCTGCTTGCTCGGCGATTCGTTCGATGGATTCTCCAGTTATCCTGACATCGATGCAGGCCGATAAGAACGGGCTCCGATCCGGATCAACCCATAACTCGCTTTCCAGCCACTCCTCGCCGTCAGGCTCATGACCGAATAGCTCCGTCAGCTCCATCAAGCACAGCTCCCGCTCCGTTTCATGACAGGCATAAGTGTAAAAAAACGATGGCTCACCGCTTGTGGAAGACGGAGCAAAGGTAATGTCATACTCGTTCGTATTTATCATTTTTTTCGTCTCTCTTCTATTATATATGTGCAGCAGTTGAACTACTGCTCCATTAACAGCCGATAGGATTCCAGCCGTGCATTGTAATCACTTACCGGCGTGACGATCAGGAATTCGTCACACCCGTACTGCTCTGCCATATGCTGCAGTCTGTTTCGCACACTTGCTGGCGTACCGATGATAAGCCGCTGGGATGGGCCTGACGAATCGGAACCTGACGGTTCCGTGGGCATGGTGCGCTGCCCTGGTCGGGGAATTTGCATTGCAAGCTTCTTTGCCTGTTCCTCCGTTTCCGCGCAAACCACACTTACCGCCACCATCGTGCACGGTTCTTGCAGATGAGCGCTTGGCTCAAAAGCTTCCCTGTAAGAATGGAGAACTTCCGCCCCGTCCGTATCGCTCATAAACTGTCCGAATACATAACCCGTCCCGAATTCGGCCGCATACCCCGCACTCTTCGTGTTCGTGCCGAGCATCCACATCACGGGCGGAGTTGCGGAGACCGGTTTCGCTGCTACCGGCACGTCTTCATAGCGATACCGATCCTCCAGCAGTTCGGTCAAAGCCCGAATCCGCTGCGGCAAATCCGCCACATGACCCAGGAAATTTCCGCTAAGCGCCAAACTCGTATGAGCTGAACCTCCCGGCGCCCGCCCGATCCCGAGATCGATGCGTCCGGGATACAGCGCTGCCAGCATGCGGAAATTCTCCGCCACCTTTAGCGGGCTGTAGTGGGGCAGCAGCACGGCCCCGGAGCCGAGCCGGATGCGCGTTGTCCTGGCACCGATATGAGACAGCAAAATCTCGGGCGATGCACAGGACAGATGCTCGAGATCATGGTGCTCTGCCGCCCAGTAGCGCCCGTAGCCCCATGCTTCCACTTTTTGTGCCAGTATCACCGCTTGCTGCAACGCTTCTTCGAACGAGCTCTCTCCCAAACGCGGAACCAGGTCAAGCACGCTCAGTTTCAATTGGCTATTCATGCCATCCCCCTTTTTCCGCCGATCCTAATCCAAATCATAGATCGAACCTACCTTGAGTCCATATAACTCGTTATAGATTTTCTCGGCAAAAGCGTCCGTCATCCCTGCGATATAATCAATCACCATATGCTCCCACGTCCAGATCGGCTGGGCCCGCTTCTGATCCGCCTCATAACGCTGAAGCCAGTCGGACGGAATAATCGCCGTTGACGCAACAGGATCCAGAAAAGCATCCCACAAGCGCTTGATGATCCATTCGCTGCGCTTCTGCAGACGCTGAACCCGCAGGTCGCGAATCATAGTCACCCAGGCGAAACTCTTCAGGACGCTGACCGTACGCAGCATATCCTCGTCTTCCACGCCGTCTTTGACAAACGTCACCTTTTTCCAATCTCCGTTCGTAATCACGCCCAAGCTGCCTACAAACAGGCTGACCCAGTAGGCCTTGACCTCCCGCCGGGTACGGGAATAGTCATTCTCGCAGGTCGGCATTTTCTCGTTCCAGATTTTCAGAAACTCATCCAGCACCGTTTCCACCTTCGGATGAATCTGCTCTTTGGTCCATCCCTTCCATACCTCGTCTTCCAGCGTCATGATCTTCTGCACGATCAGTTTGTTCAGGTGACTATCTCGCAAAAAGTGTTCATGCACCTCGATCTTCCCGGCTTTGATGCCATCCTCCAGATCATGCGCGGAGTAGGCGATGTCATCGCAAAGATCCATCAGCTGCGCTTCGAGCGTTCGATGCGTGCCGGGAATTTGCCACTCCTTCCGAATCTGGGAGATGTATTCCCATTCATGCCGGTACATCCCTTTATGATTATCCAACCCGGAGAACGGATATTTATTGATGCCAAGCAGCACCGCATCGGACAGATTGAGTCCGTTGACATTCTCTCTTTTCTCCAAAAACATGATCAGCCGAAAATTGTGCGCATTCCCTTCAAAATGCTCATATTTACGTCGCATCGCCTGCTGTACCTCGGCAGCCTGCTCCGGCGTCGGCGTACCCGGCTGACGCGTCAACTCCTTCTCGGTTCTGCGGTCAATGAGCTTCTCCAGAATGCCCTGCAGCACCTCTTCGCCCTTATGGCCGAATGGAGGATGCCCAAAATCATGGGCGATCGCCGCGCATTCCACCACCTCGGGATCAATCATCAGCCCTGCGTTCTCCGCCTGGTCCGGCATCACTTCGGGATAATGGCGGCTCAAACTCCGTGCCGCTTCGCGCGCAATCTGCGCCACCTCGAGCGAATGCGTTAAGCGCGTCCGATAGTAATCGCCGGTGCCAGCACCGAATACCTGTGATTTTCCTTGCAGCCGGCGGAAAGTCGGCGAATGGATCAGGCGCGAATAATCCCGCTCGTATACCGCGCGTGAAGCATCCGACTTCGTTTGCTCCGGGTATTGGCGATGCTCTCTAAGCTCATTCAGTGTCATTTATCCCACTCCTGTTTTATCTGTATAGGGTCGATTCGGAACCGTTCGTTCTTTAGATTATATGCCATCCGGCAGCTGAAGAAAAATATGATTCCTAAGTAAAACCCGTTCCTCCTTGTATACCCGAATTGTGTCATCCGCTATCTGCTGAGCACGATATTCCCGCCAAGGCGATGGGTGGAGCAAATCATACAAAGATGGACTCCAGTCTCTACGGCCCTATTTTTACACCCTCGGGAGGGTATAAACGTCAATGAATCTTCCATTATGTCCATTATGCAAAAACGCCAAGCGCTTATAGGATTAACACAAGACCTATGCTTGCATTCTTGATACGTTGTTAGGTAAGCGCTGTCATTCACTTCTTGAAGCGCGCCACGGAAAGGAGGGAAATGATATTCCATAAGAGTCATAAAGCAAATCCGATACCACCCCGAATCAGTCCGACCATGTTAAAGCCATCTTCTTCTCCTATACCCACATGCACCTCTAACATTCATTAGGCTTCTTATGCCCGGGGGGCAGTCAAGCGCCTACTCCTCGGGTTTTCTTAAACACGCTTCAATCACAAATTGAAAAGCGAGGGATGGAACGTTGAAGAAGACACTTAACCGAATCTCATGCCTGATCCTCTGCCTGCTAATCACCATAAGCGTCATGGCATCCCCAGGGCAGCTTCCTGTTGTATCTGCACAATCGGTTTCAGAATTCGATCTTACGGATGAATCTGTTGCCTCGGATTCCGATCCCCTGCCGGAACCAGAAGGGCCAGATATTCTCTTCTTCTCCGATAACTTTGATTCGGACCGCTACGGAACCACGGGCGGCATCGTCATCCCGCTGCCTTGGGTTCAGACCGGGGATGGCGAGAGTAAAGCCAAAACCTCCGTATCCAGCAGCGCGCCGTCCACGCCGAACCTCATGAAAATCGACGTGACCGATTCCGTCTATCTGCGCGTCAATACGACGGGTTATGGCAACATTAAGCTGAGTTATTATACGAGAGCCTCATCCTATGTCAGCGGAAGCATTGTTGCCGAGTGGTCGGGCGACGACGGAGCGACCTGGAGCATACTGGAGGATTTCAAACTTGCCCCGGGAACGCCCGAAGCGCCTCGCAGCGAATCCAACACGATGAAAACCTGGACGCTGCCGCCGGAAGCCAGCAGCAATCCGAACGTGCGAATCCAGTTCCGGGTAGGTGATCCGATGAACGCCAATATGTATATCGACAGCGTCTCGCTGTCCGGTCAGGCCATACCGGGCATTCCGCCTGCGATCGATCCTGTGCCTGAACCCCCGCCGACCGAAACGGGCCCATACCCTGCGCCGGAAGGCGTAACCCTCTATGAGGACGTTTTGATCGGCAAAGCCGGCGACCGGGATCTTTTCACATCCATCGCCGTTCCGAGCACTCCGCCAGCCGAGCCTATGCCGGTCATGATCTACATTCACGGCGGAGGCTGGAATAAAGGCGACCGCAAAAACGCTCTCGGCAGCATCTGCAACTATGTCCTTAAACGCGGGTACATCGGCGTTTCCTTAAGCTACCGGCTAACCCCCGAAGCGCCTTACCCGGCCCAGATTCAAGACGTGAAGCTGGCCATTCGGTATCTGCGTGCCCATGCCGAGCAATACCACATCGATCCAAGCCGGATCGGCGTTTGGGGCACTTCGGCGGGAGGGCATCTCGCTTCCCTGCTTGGAACGACCGGAGACCTGACCATGGAGGATACGGTCACGCTAGATACTGGGGATACCGTTCATCTTCCCGATATCGAAGGCGCAGGAGGCTGGCCGGAATACTCCACCAAGGTTCAGGCGGTGGTGGACTGGTACGGACCGGCAGACTTCACGACCGATTTTGCCGACCGCTACAGCTCGGTCACAAAGCTGCTCGGTGGGCATAACGCCCTGTCCGTCCCGATTGAGGCTCGGCTTGCCATGCCGGGGACGTATGCCACTCCCGATGATCCGCCGTTCTGGATCCGGCATGGTGACGCGGACGCCACCATTCCTTACACCGACAGCGTGACATTCGCAGATCAATTGACAAGCGCCGGTGTTCCGGTCGTGGATTTTGAGATCGTGCCCGGCCAGGGTCATGGTTTTACCGGAGAAGCCAAGTCAACCGCAGATGCGGAAGCTTGGGCTTTCATGGATCAGCACGTGAAGAACCTGGAAGTAACAACGCCGATCCTCTACAAAGACGGCTACACGCCCCCTGATCCGACGGACCCCACCGACCCAACCGGTCCCTCTACGGGCATCCCCGTTGAGGTTGGCCGTTTGGTGCCCTCGGACGATGCCCTGATCGACAGTTCCAAACCCGACACCAATATCAATTCCGCTACAGGCACAAGCCTTGGCCTTTTTAGCGTATCGTCCGGTACAACCAACAAAAAGGTTGTCTATTTCAAATTCGATGCTTCCACCCTGAGCGATCCGGACTACCGCTACGAATTCCAGGTCGCCGCGAAAAAAGGCACCAGCAACACGGACCTGGAGCTCTCCCTCTACGGGATCGAGAATATAGCTTGGAACGAAAGCGAGCTGACCTGGAATAATGCGCCCACGAATAGCCTCGATCCGGCCGCTTATGTGGGATCGTTTACGGTAAAAGCCGAGAATAGCGGGCGCCCGGAGGTGTACAGCGTCGATGTGACGGACTATGTCCGCAGCTGTCTTGCGAATGGCAGCGTATCGTTTCTCCTTGCAGATGCGAACCATACCGGTGTCAGCGTCAATATCTATACCAAGGAAGCCAACGGCTCCAGCAATCCAAGACCTGCGCTGGTCGTAAGCGAGTTGGTGGATTCCAGTCAGGATAATACGCCACCGTCCTGGCCGGACGGAAGCCGTCTGTCCATTAGCAGCATTGGCGAAGATTATGTGCATTTGGAATGGCCGAGGGCGGAAGACAACAAGTTAGTCGCAAAGTATAACATTTATCAAAACGACGTCAAAGTAACGGAACTGGGCTCCGACATCACCCGCTATGAAATGGAAGGACTGTCTCCGCACACGGAGTACAGCTATAAGGTCGAGGCCGTGGATGCCGCCGGAAACGTCAGTCCGGTTCCGCTGACGTTATCAGTTACGACGCTTAGTGCTCCCTTAGCGCCTTGGCCTGTGGCCTCAGTCACGGCAAGCGGCAGCGACGGCAACATCGAGGATAATACCTTGGACCAAAATCTGTACACCCGCTGGTCAGCGGCCGGCGACGGTCCGTGGATCATGTTTGATCTGGGCGAGGCCCGGGACATCGGTTATCTGGGCATCGCCTTCTATAAAGGGGACGCTCGGGCGACGGAGATCGATATCGAAACCTCCGATGACGGAGTAACCTGGTCTCCCCTCTTCAACGGTTCGAGCAGCGGTACCACCACCGCGATGCAGCCTTTTGACGTTCCGGATACGAGCGCGCGTTACGTGAAGCTGATTGGGCGCGGAAATTCGGACGGCAGTGTCTACACGAGTCTGACGGAAGTCCATATCTATCCGCCTTTTGCTAACGGGGATACGCCTGTGGCGATAATACCGGATTTTGTACCGCAGCCGCCGCAGGGTACGGTTCCTTTTACCGCTCCCGGCATGAAAAATGCGGACGGCAGCGACCATCCGGTACATCAGGCTTTTGCCGCAACCGGAAGGACGCTGAACGTAGTCGATTACGGAGCCAATCCTGCGGACAACGGCTCGGACGATCGACCAGCGATTCAGCGAGCAATTGATGAGGCGCTCCCGGGAGACGAGGTGTTCTTCCCTAATGGCGTGTACAACTTAAACAGTGCTCCAGATGGTTTGACCAATCTGACACTGAAATCGGAGGTTAATTTACGGGGCGAGAGCCAGAACGGCGCGATCCTGAAAACCTCGCTGAACAAGGTTCGGAACAGTACGATGCTGAGATCCGCCAAGCAGCATGATCTAACCATCTCCAACCTGACGCTGACATCTGCTTGGGAGGGTCAATATACGACGGATCACAGAATCAACAATCCGGATGCCGGCGGTCCTGACATGATGATCATTGCCGCCAATTATGGCGAGTCGCCTTCGTACAACATCACGATCGACAGCGTGACGATCGAGAAATTCGGCCGCATGGGCGTCCGCATCGAGAACAGCCATGATATCGTCGTCCGCAACACCACGTTCCGAAATGCCACGGATCTTGGACCTGGCGGTGCTGGATACGGCGTATCCATTCAAGGCGTACCGAAGGTCGACCGCAACGGTTTTGCCAATGATACCAGGTGGAATCTGGTCGAGGACTCTTCCTTCGAGGGGCCTTATCTTCGTCACGGGGCACTCATTCAATATGTAGCCCATAACAATGTGGTCCGGCACAATGAATTCCACCGGGTCCGGCTGGATGCGATTGATCTGCATGGGGAGCTGGAGTATTTTAACGAGATCCACGATAACCTGATCACCGACATGCCGTATGGCGGCGGCATCGGCATCGGGAATACCGGGGGGACCGCACCGACCAATCATAGTAAATCCGGCCCGCAAAACTATATCCACGACAACACGATCCGCAACGCGCGGCAAGGCATCGTTGTATCCATGGGCTCACCGGATACCATCATTGAGAACAACCGAATCGAAAATACCGTCGACATTCCGGATGCTGCCGGCATCCATATTTTGAACGGACCGGGCACGATAATCAAGGGCAACACGATCCGTCAGAACACGGCCGAGCATTATTGGGGCATCCTGCTCGAGCATGACAACGGGGACACCAACGCGGACGGCATTGGAGCCGGAGACCCGGAGAATGTGCAGATTTTGAACAATACCATTACCGGGAACAGCAACGGGATTCAGCTCAAGGCGGGCCAGAATATCAAACTAAGCGGCAATACGCTGGACAATATCGGCGAGAACTTTACGGCAGCCCCTGGCGTCACGTATACCGATCTCACCGTGGGCCTGGAGTACAGCACGACGGCCCCGACGAATCGAGACGTTGTTGCAGTCTTGGTGTCGAATCGTCCGTTTACCGTTACCAATAACGGCGGATCTCCAACTTACAAATTTACCGAGAATGGTTCATTTACCTTCGAATATGCAGATGAGGATGGCAACGAGGGGACAATGACGGCCACCGTATCGAACATCGATAAAATCGCCCCGGTGCTGAAGGTTACACTCTCGCCTTCCGTATTGAAGGCGCCAAACCGCAAAATGATCGATATTTACGCTGACCTCGAATCTAGCGATGAAGGCTCTGGCGTTGCATCAATCACTCTAACCTCCATTACCGTGGAGAGTGCGGGCGGCAAGGGGCATGGCGGAGATGCATCGGAGAATGTGAACGGTAAAGATAAGGACACGGGTAACAGTGAAAGCAAAGACAATCGAGGCGATGGGGGCGACCGGGGACCGAATATACAAGATGCCGAGTTCGGTACCCATGATACCCATTTCCGGCTGCGGGCAGAGAAATCGGAGCGTGGACAGAGCCGAATCTACACGGTGACCTATACCGTTACGGACCATGCGGGTAATCAAGCGCAGGCGGTTGGGACGGTGAGGGTGAAGTGAGCTTACTTAGGTAGTGAATTTTTAATATGAATATGTATGCACAGACACAGAGTTCATGGAATAAGCGAACGTGACTTGCGCCGAGAAAGTAAAGACGGCTCAAACACACTATAAAAGCACATTCCGGGAATGAATAATCGAGCATGAAGACGCTAGCAAAACACTAACTGATATAAACAACAAAAGCTGCCCATACCGTCCTAAACGGTTGGGCAGCTTTATTGTTCAACACAGCTCAAAAAACGCCTCATTATATAGATGGAACTTGCGAGAGCAGCTGCCATGTTAATTTTTGTATCACTTGCTCGGACTATCGAAAGTCCCCAAACGATGCAGCACGGTCATGATTCGGTAAAAATCGTAGCTACCCTTAGGATCATGCAATACTTCTGCTTGCTGTGCAGCTTGTACTGCCGGTTCTGCCCAAGATGGAACTTTCGCCGGTTTCTCCGTCTCAACTGCCTTGAGCCTTACGTTCATCTGCTGAATGGTATTGCTTTGTTCCGTTAGCAGTTTCATCGCAGAAGCATATTGCTTGCTAATCTGCTGAATCTGCTCTTGTGTTTTTTGCAGCTCGGCCGTTAATTGTTCGATTTTCATACATTCCTCCTCCTCTGGACTAGGCACATCATATTGATAGAGCGAGTTCTGCTCCATAATGGAAATTAGCTTTTTCGGATAATTGGGGTCTGTGGCATAGCCCCCTCTCCAAATCTCGGTCGCCGCCGTTTTATAATCCGCCCACAATACGCCATGGTAGCGCTGCGGCTTGTCACGTGTGCCGTTCAAGATCAGCCGGGTATGATCGGCAACCGATTCATTCCAGCTGTTGTACTTACGAAACTGGGCATTGGTCGTATAGGGCGTCTGCCCCCGGTATTCGGTTGTCTGCATGGTGACGCTTCCCGCGGGACCCGTTCCTTTGATGCCAAACAGATTGTTCGCTTTTTGCGTTAGACCGCTCAATCCCCAATTGGATTCCAGGATTGCCTGAGCAAGCGTAAGCGAAGCAGGCACCCCGTACTGACGCATGTCCTGATTGGCTATAGGTGCCAGCTTGGCTATAAATTCAGAGGGTTTCATCCTTTTTCTCCTCCTTTCGTACGGTTTGCTTGTCCCCTTCTTCGGATTTGATCTGGAATACCTGTACCACATTACGCAGGGACTGGGGGATCGGTACCCCCATTCTCCCAACGTTCTCAATAATAGACAGCAGCTCATTCGCGAGATAGAAGAAGATCACGGTATTCTGAAAATAATTCATCTCCCCCAGCACCCGGTCCACCAGATGCATCAGGGCGATGATGAGAAAAATGGTCATTTTGCGTGCAATCCCAGTATAACCAATACGGCTGCGCAGCTCGCCGTTCATCCAGGCCGCGCCCCATCCGGTCAACCAATCGATCACCACGAACCACAACAACAGATGCATCGGCAGCGACCATCCGCCCCAGACGTAACCTGTCACGGCCCCCGTCCCCGCCGCCAGCATCTTAAACAGCTGACCGATGTGCTCATACATAATTGTTCCTCCTTTATATGGTTTTGAAGTTGTGAAAAAGCCCTCGGAGGAGCCGAGGGCTTGGAGTGAAGCTATTCATAGTTGCTTTAACAGAGATAAACCTTTTGGGCAGTACACCACTTCGCCTGCGGATCATGCTTCCGATCGCTGTTGCCCCCAGATTTTCTTGTAACTTTATAGATAGGGTTAAAATCCGTGGACAAAGGCGAACGCTTCGCTTCTACAGCATGATTCCGCCTTCTTCGTTGAAGTCTTCTGTAGAGTAATTCAAAGCAGCGTTTAGTAGGCCTCGCCAGTGATGACTTCATATTCTTCCGAAGTGATCACGCCAAACGCAACATATTGTCTCAATTGAGGCTTCTGCGCCCACTTCTTTTCATAGTAATACTTCAAGCGTTCAAAATCGTTCTCGAACATCGTCTTCCTCTCCTTTCGATCAGCTTTTCTCAAGTGATAACAACCGTAATTCAAGCCCCACAATTTGAGCGCCCTGCGCCTCATTTTGCTGACGTAGCTCCATGGCCTCGAGCTCCCGTGCAACCATCTCAGAACCTAAGCGATCCACTTCATTGGGTTCCTGTGGCTGAGATCTGGTTAGCTCCTCGATTTCTTCCGGGGTTAAGCCTTCGATCCAAAGTGTTGGCTGAGGTGGAGACTCCAAAACTGGCATGTCGCCGCGTTGCTCTTCCGGGAGTGCGTGCCATCCCGATAAAGCTTGTTGGAAAGAATCTTGAGCTGTGCTTACAGCAAATTCGTATGCATTCCAGGCTGCGAGATCAAAGCGCGGGCGGAATAAGCCGGGAGTTACAGGGATGCCGATGATGTAGCCGGAGATATTGGATTCTGGTTCGTTTGTTGGTTCATCTTCTGGTTGTGTACCGTCATCGAATGTTCGGGACTGAAAATCTAGTATCCCTTGTTCCATGTAGGAATAAAAAGGGACGACACCATTAAAGGTATCGTCCACGAGCGTGTCCTCTAAATAGAGGCCATCTATATTTATTTTAGGTACGGCTTTCATGTGATACCTCCTTTATTGTTCGGCTAGAAAGGAAGGTAGGCATATATCAAGATAAGCATTTCCTCCCACATTCCATATTTGTACATGCCCCAAAGTATTTATTGTAATTTCAAGGGGGAGTAACGCGCTGCCAGAAGACCATAGAGATCCGAAGACTATTACATCAGATGGTCGATATCCCTCTGGAAGTGTGAATAGCAAAACTCCGTTTCCTGTCGTACCTCCCTCTGGGCGTCCTATAATGTAAACATTTCCTAGCGAGTCCCTTCGATATCTCAATATACCCGTCCAAGAGTTTAGTAGCGTTGGTGAAATCCAATCCGGCTGCGAATACTTATCTGCCTTCTTATTCATCAATACAGATACAGCGGTGGCATTCTGTTGTACCTTGCCAGTCAGTTCTTGGAGCATCGACATTTCGTTAGCCGCATACGATCCGGTGAATGGAACGATAGGTGATTTATCTAGCATCAGGTATGTGACGGAGTACGCGGCGGAAGGGTCGAATTTCTCTTTATTAACACTAGCCCATGCAGGTCCATTTGAAACTTCCAAAGCTGTTCCTGGAGTCCGAAACCCGGAACTATCAGGCGTGATGCGCATTCCGTTTCTGTAAAATTCGATAAGTAAAGAGGCTTTGTTTTTCAGTGGGTATTTTGCACCGTTGAATGTTGCAACACCATTGCTTGCAACTGAAAGCTGGTTGCTTTCCCTTACCACAATTCCCGTCCCAACCTCGATTAAGTTATCGCCATCATTAAACGTTAACGTGCCTTCAGATATGATAGGTTCGACTGTTGGCATTGCGAGTCGGTAAACGAGTTGGTACGGCGTCCAATTTGGCGCTTGTGTAGTCGGAAGCGTAAACGTCCCATCAACCCAAATACGATTAACACCGTCTAACCTGCGAGCCCATAATTTTATGCCTGTACCGTTGTATAGGTTGTTCACGGGATTATCAGGCGTCTGCAAACCTTCGGATACGATTGCAGAGCCGTTATACATCGTCCAACCCATAAAGAATGCCTTAATCTCGTCAGGTGTCGGAGTGTAGTTGTCACCCCATCCGCTGTCTGCACTGGAAACACCTATTCCTAGACCTATAGCCCCACCACCCCAATCAGCTATACTGTATAAATCTACTGCGCTTGATGGTAGACCTCCTTTTAAATAAGTTCCATCATATTTTGTCACAACTGGTTGATTAGTTTTATTTCTATCAACAATATCTGTAAGTAGTCGTACACATTTTCCCCCTGAGTATGAATTAAAATACCCGTATTGATGGTTGAAGTCAAAGACTAGCTTCCTCCACTTCGCAAGCTTGGTATACTGCCCGCCCTTCTCGAACACTTCGTCAGCATTCACACCTGTCACCGGATCGGAGTATAAGTCCGTTTGCAGCGCAAATATACAGTCTTCACGAGCTTTATGTGTTTTGACCGTAGTTCCGAGATTAAGCGTAATATCTTCGATAACATAGTCACCAACAGCCGCATCTTGAGGTGCTACAATACGAACCTCCATAGTTTTGATGTTTGCCGGAGTAGCAAATATATCTGTTCCAGTACCTGTTCCGCTGACGGAGGTTCCAGGTGTGTCTAATACATACAACCCCGATTCATCGTAACCCAGTACATCAACGTACACTCCATCATATTTTTCTAGGCCATTTAGAGTGATTTTTGCACGAAGTGTATATTTAGTATTCGGTATAGCCGGAATGAGTTCAGACCGGTATTCCACGATCGTTGAACCTGTCGCTTTTACTATAGCTGAATATTCAGATAGCACTTTCGTTGAACTTTCCACCGAGCCTTCAAATAGTGTAGGAGCCAAATTATCTCCGTACCGAATCACATACGGATTTCGGACAGGCTGAATACTATCGACGTAGGGATATTTAATATCCATTTGTTCTGAGGAATATAATGTGATGCTGTTATACTCTGATTGTGAAATTTCATACAAACTTACGTTTTTAACATCAAAGTTGACGGCAGCATATACCCCACCCGCGTAACAAACTCCAACTATAATATCAAAAGCGGTGTCAGCCGATTTTGTAAACCCATAATAAATTCTTTGCCAAATCCCCAGTTTAGTCTTATCAACAGTATCTGCCCCAATTCCAACATTTGCGCCTACTTTAATTAACCCGCTACCAGAAATGCTGTTTACTTTCACTTCTGCCGATATTACGTAATATTTCCCAGCAAGAGCAAGAAAAGCTGAGCCCCCTACTTGTCTATATATGATGTAACCTTCGTCTGTATTTTTAACAGCTACATTTATAGCCTCAGTATTGTTACCAGTTGTGCCTGACCCAACACTTAAGGTAGTTGTCGCCGGATTTGATACGCTTCGATTAATCCTCCGTCCAGCCAAATTCACCAACGTCCGCCCTTTAATCCCGCTCAACTTAAATGGCGCACTCCGCTCCGCGTTCACGATCTGAAGCCCCGGCTGCAGTATGACTTCCCTGCGCTCTTCCGTGTCCAGACGCTTTTCCAATGCGCCGATGGCCTCACTGCTTTCACCCGCGAACCGATCTACGGCATCCGCGTTCTGATCAATATATTTCTCCAGATCGAAATACGTCGTGGACGGCGAGGTTCGATCGATTTTGTTCAACCCGATATTCGGCGTAACCGGATTCGTCATTTAGGCTCCTCCTCCCAACAATCTGTCTTGTGTCGTTGCTGATATTTCCTCAAAGGTCATGCCCTCCACTTCAGCTATGGTGAGATAACGTAGTGCGTAATCGACCGCAATATGTGCTGGTTTGATCTCCTCGATGGCCGATTTCAAATCACTTAAATTCGGGGGGATGCCCAGCGTATCTCGAAAATGAATCGTCACTTTATACTCCGCTGGCTGGACGGATACCTCGATGCTACCCCGCTCATAGGCTTGCGCCACATTTTTGAGCATGCTGGCAGACACCTTGCCGCTCCCCCGCATCTTCGAAATGATGACCGAACGACGCTGCTCGATCGGCTTGTAGAGGTTCACCGGAATGTTCAAGTCCTGCTCGAACCGGGACAGCGCCCACGTAGCGGTTTCGGGATAATACTGGTCCAACTGATCCTCCAGTTCCTGCGCCAGCTTGTCCAACTCAGCCCCTTCGGCTCCGGCAATAGCTTTCATTTCTCGAACATCGTGATAAAAGGACGGCAGGTAACCCAGCCAGGCTTCAGCTTTACTCATCTACTGTCACCGTCCCCAAGACAGCTACCGCTTCCGGCTCGATCAGAAGGCTGTCCGTTCCTCCGTTCACGGTCAATATCTCGTAGTCGATGACTGCCGGAATATCCAAGATCACATTGGCAATCCGGTTATACCGGACCAGCGGATCGGACATTGCCAGGTCTTTGAGATACTGACGAACCCCCTGCTCAATGGCTTCCTGCACGCCATCCATGCCGGCTCCATCGAGCAGCGTAACCTGTACTTCAATATGGACAGGCACTTCAGCCGCCCCAACAACAGTGACAACCGAACCGACAGGAGCTGCGCCTTCCCCCATGCCATCCATGGTCGGATCGATATACTGCTGCACTGATTCCACTACGGAAGGCGTAGGCGATCGCATCTCGTTATCCAGCAGCACCACCTTGACGGTGCCCGGACCATCCCATAACGGAAAAGCTTTGGCCTTGCCAACCCCGGCTTTCTCCCTCGCCCACAGTTCATACTGATTCCGGTTTGCACTGGTCACGGGACGGGAGATTTTTTCGCGGTATCGGTCATACAACGCTTCATCCGATTCGGTATCTTCGCCAGGTACCCAGAGCTCCATCAGCTCCGCCTTCACCAAGCCTTCGACGTATTCCAGCGGAAGCAGCGAGCCGAATCGGCGGTTGCCTTCCTTCCCGCTTGTCTCGCATTCCAGCACATATTGCCCTGCATCCAGACGGGTGATGACTTTGTAATTCAGCGGATCCAATGAAAAACGACTCCCTAGAGGCACATCTACCGCGGTACCGTTATTGCCTGAGAAGTGTCCCAGAAGCTGTGCTTTTGTAGCCTGCTTCCGGGTCAGACCCGACCATGCAATACTCCGATCCAAAAATTCGCCCGAGGCCGTAGCGGCAAATTTCAAGTTCATGGAGTACCCCAATTCCACATACATCTGGGCAAGCTCAGCTGCAGAAGGTGCCAACGCATCGTAGATGATGCTGCCTTCCCTTTTATCCATTCCATCCGGAATACGGTCCATCATCCGCTCCAGAATTGCTTCGTACGTCTGTTCCTCAACCATCCTCTCTCACCTCCTTGGTCATATTGAAAGCCCCATACACGCTTCGGACCGTAAATTCCGCCACGGCCTGATCGCCCACAAAGGTAATATTCATATCATCTACCGACAAAATGCGGTCATCCTGCAGCAGCGCTTCCTTGATATGCCGCTCGATTTCAGCATAGGCCCACAGTGGGTCGCGGCCAATGACGGAGTCCAGTTCCTGCCCATAGTTACTGCTGTAGATCAGATGTTCAAAGCGGCGCGTCTGAAGGATTTTTACGACAGCCTGTTTAACGGCCTCAAGACCGTCAATGTGACCGGATATCGTTCCTTCCTCCAGATTCAAGTCATATGTCAAGCTAGGCTGTGCCATTGTTTCCACGATCTCGCTACTCGGTTGCAGCGTTCCACCCTGCGGGATCATCACGGCTTCACCAACCGATCCAGCACGAGATACGTTTGTCCGCCCTGGTAACGAATGAGCAGGACCGTATCACCAATCTCCAGCCCTTTTCGAATTACATACTCCACGCCGCCAATGTTCAACTTGTACTCGGTCATCGATTCTCCGATAACTAAAAAATCCTCCGTCAGGCTGAAACGCTGATCCACGTTCACCTCGAGAGGATGTGTTGATGTGACTATGCCATACAGCACCGCCATCGGGTTTGTGCTTCCCACGGCGCTGAGACTGGCTTTTTTGATAATATCCAGCATCACTGCTTACACCACCTTCATATTCAGCGACATCGTATGCGTACCGTCCGAAAATTTATGCGTACATTCATCGATGAGATACGGCTTCAAGCCTTCTTCTGGAAGATTCACATAGATCGTGTTTCCGGCACGAACCCGCAAATCTCCAATAGCCTCGATCGACAACGTCTGCTGCTCCCTGTTCTTCAACTCCAGCAAGTTCTGCGCTAACTGCTTCAATTGAGCGGGGTTCATGTTCTCGTCAGAAACCTCATACAGCTGGAGCAGCCCCCACTGGGCAATGTTCTGCCCATGCTGGTAAACATACACGTCCCTCTTCCCGGTTTCCTTGTTGTCCCTCACGACTTTGACGCGGTTGTACGTCTCGTTGTCGATGCTTTTTTTATATGAAAAATCCGTCATGAGGCTGTCTTCTCCCACCGCGAGTTTAAGCAGCATGTCGTTAATGTTGGTCAACGTCAGTTCACCGTACTGATCGTAAAACATATAGTACTGCTTGGTCGCGATCAACGTGGCCTCCAGAGCCTTGCAGATAATATCGATCAGTTTTTTGTCCGCTTCCAGCATCGCAGGGATCGTATGGCCGGTATCGGCAAGCGTGCCTGTCTTCAGATTGAAATCCTTGGCAATCTTCCGAATGATATCCTCCACCTTGGCATTCGTGAACCGGTAGGTGTCGTTGCTGGACAGGTAACGCAGCTGGTCATACGCCATCACCTTGACCTCAGCATCCATACCCCACTCCTTGGAAAAAACATAGCCATAAAACAGATCCTTATTATCCTTCCGAAAGCGCACAATGTCGCCGTTTTCCACTTCGAATTCCTTGCTCTGTGCAAGACCATCGTTCACATAGTTGATATCCAGACTCGCCGGCTTCGCTTGACGGGTTGTTTTCCACGTAATGTCGGTGACAATCTGACCCAGATCCCACACGCTTCCGTTCTTGCGGTCAATCATCAGTTCAATCATGGCGCCACCTCTTTAGGGAATCTTGAGAACCCGGCCGATAGCCAGCTTCCGGACCTCATGGTCTTTAATTCCGTTCAGTTTTTGGATGTCAGTATGACGGGAACCGCTGCCGAGCAGCTTTTGGGCAATGCTCCACAGGGTGTCGCCTTTGGCGACCGTGTAGGAGGTTGGTTTTTTGCGGTCATCCGGCCGGTCTTTCTTTTTCACGGCTGCCGCTTTTTTGTCTTTTACCGGTACCACCTTCCGAGCCCCATAAAACACATATCGTTTGAGCGAAATCGAGAACTCGATATCTTCCGGCGATCCGGACATCGTATTCCAGTTGAAACTTTCGATGGAGGCCGCCATGTTGATGCCAAAAGACTTCATGGCCCGCACCACATTCTTACCGTCCGTACCGCTCAGCGGATCGGGAACGAGCCCCGTCATGACAAAACGCACAGGTCTCCGGCTCTCCATCCAGCCCTTAATGGTATTTACGTAATCGATCGGCAGCTTCAGCTCCTGGTCAGACCTTAGATGGACAAAGGGGTACATCCTACCCGGAAAAAAACTTTCAAACGAGATCTCCGTCAACTTGGGATGCAGAATCGCATTTACTTCACCAAGCCCCGCTACCGTATAGGATTTGCCTTCTCCGCTATCCTTCACATCAATCCGCTCGGGGTTCACAGGAAACCGAAAAACCTCCTCCTGGTTATTGAAGCTCAGAAAAAATCCATAATCGCTCATGCTACAGATACACCCCCTCGGCACTGGACACAAACTGCTCCTCCAGCGTTCGGTTAATTCTCGACATGATGGTATCCAGATCGGCCCCGGAGTTAATATCTCCTGTTGTCATCTGCACGGTAGGCGTCAGGGTAATCATATTGCTGATCGCATTCACTTCTGCCAGATCACGCATGATTTTCAGATCCTCGCTCGCCACGTCCACCGAGTTATCCACTTTACCAATGGAATCAATGCTTCCACCCGCAGGAGCTACCGGGATTGGGGCCGTTGCCATGGCAGGCATGGACGGAGTTAGGGCTGTTTTTGGAACGGGAACATCGTATCCGGTTTTCCCCATATTGTACTGTTCCAATAATTCCTCGTTGCTCTTGCCCGTGTCCTTAGCTGGCATGAATTGATTTTTGAACTTATCTATGGAGAAATCTTCAATATAGTCCTGCCCTTTATCCTTGAATTTCGTAAAATCTGCCTTATATTCAATCTCCGCAATTTGCTTGGTATCCACGCCAAGAACCTTGCCAAAAAAGCCCGCTACCGCGTTAACACCTTTAATGATTCCGTTAATAACTGAAATGACCGTGTTAACCGTGTTTTGCGCCAGATCGACAATGAAACCAAATACGTTGCTAAATATCTGCTTAAGGCCCATAGTCACCACTTGCCAAGCCCCGAATGCGGCCATAGCAGCGATAACTAATGAAATTAATAGCATAAGAGGATTAGCCTTAACCACCATATTAAATAATCTCATTGCACCTGCCGCTATATTCGTAACCGTAGCCATCACAGTTTGCGCCGCAGTAAACGCGTAAGCTGATATTCTTCCCATGATCATCCCTGCATTTAACATTGCAAAAAAAACACCCACTAAAGCGATAACAGGAAGCAACCCCATAAATATAGTGACCAGATTCCATATGGTGTTACCGACACCAGCAATCGTAGCTTTAATGAATTCCCAGGCTGGAGGGATCATTTGCGCTACCCACAAAAACCCCTCAGCAATTACGGTTAATCCTATGGATATAGCATCAATAAAAGGCTGGAAAGTCCCGTTTTCAAAAGCTGCATTCAACATATCCAGAATTGGCATGATGGCAGCTAATGCGCCACCCCCCATCTGAACAAAAGAATTGTTGACGGATCCCATTAGTTGCTTCCACTTATTAACAGGCGAATCCAGCATGGCATTCATAGCTTCCTGTGTCATGCCTGATTTTTGCAGCAGTTTGTCCATGGATGAAAGAAATGCAGTAAAATTACCTTTAGATGATACGATTTCTGCATTAAAGCTTTTAATCTGGGAATCAGGAATATTAAAATCTTTAGCTAGAGAGCTGGTATCGCCACGCATCGCACTCATAATCGCCCCTGTTGCATCTTTTGAACTCTTGCCGTCTGTTGATAGTGTGCTCATTCGATCAGCGAAGCCATTTAATTGCGCAATTTGATCTGAGTTTTTAGTCATTGACATGAACGTTAAAGCATTATTTAACGAATCGTTAATATCTAACCCGGTTTTCAATGCATTCTGTTTAATGTTTTCGAATATAGCTGAACCTACCTCAGCATCACCAGTCTTAACTTTAAAGAAGTCTTCCGTTACTTGTTCTTTTGCTACTGGAATAATCGTCATTTTCGCAACAAAGTCGGCCATATTATTTAAGCGCAGGAGTGCATCCTTTACACTCGCCATTCCTTCACCCCCTTTTCTACAACCTATCTCCGCTTCCGGACTCGCTCACGCTTCTCCTTCTCCACCCGCATCGAGATCATGGCATAGATGGCGGCCCGTTCCCGGACCGTCATCGCCATGAGCTGGTGAGGAAGGATGTGCAGTTCATGGAGGGCGTAGTACGAATAGTTCGCATCACCGTCACCCTCTTTAATTAGTTTTTTACGTCATCCACCAGTTCGTTCATATCCCGGTCAAAACCGTTTAGGGCTTGTACCCGCTCGCCAAGCGCGGCAAATTCGCCGGGCAGCAGCATTTTGCGGAGCAGGGACTCTGCACCGAGCACGCCGTAGGATTTTTGCAGCTCGCTGTTTTTTAAATCCGGGAAGATGACACTTGATACCATCAGCTTCGCCATATAGTCATTCGGGTCGATTTCCGGGGTGAATACGCCGTTCTTGCCTTTAACCTTACGGGTAGCGGCTTTGCGGCACTCCTGATTCTCTTCCTCCGTGATGCTGCGCAGCTTCCAAGGCACAGGGCTTCCTTCAGCATTCTTAAAACGAACAGAGACCACGAATTCCTCCGTGATCTCTGCAGACGACTGCCCAGCAAAAAACATACTAAAATCGCTCATATTCCTTCCTCCTCATTCAATGTTAAGTATTAGGCCAATGGGTTAAACGGCGTCTCAATCCGCACATTCTCAAACGTGAAAGCTACTTCTTCCTCCAGCGCCTCCGCTTCGGTGTCGAGAGAAGCCATAATCACGCTGTCCAGGTTGACCCCTTCCAAAATCACCGTCTGACGTCCCGTCGACGAACCTGGATCCTCGTTACGCACTTCGATCATGAAGTAGGCGTCTTTCCCGGTCTGGATATATTCCATCATCAGCTCGCGGAACAGTGAGGTCACATAATAAATGGTCATCGTGCCGCTGCCCTTCCAGCCAATGGCTTTATGCTGTACGGCGCGCTGGCCCATCGTTTTCAGCTCGGCTTTTTCCTTCTCCACCGTAGCTTCCAGTGTTTTAATGTAGAACATTTCCTCCATACGCTCGCCAATCTTGACGAATGCCTTGCCCTCTTGTCCGGAAATCGTGTCGTTTGCCCGCAAAAATGCCATCTTAGACCACCTTCACTTTCATGTATACTTTTTCAATTGCATCCACCGGCTGTACCTTAATATCCACAAACAGCACATCGCCTTCTGTCCCCGGCGTCACCACAATATCCTCGTTCGCATCGAAATTCTGAATAGCACCGATATTCTGCAGAGATGCAAAATACGCCGCACATTCCGCCCAGAACAGCGTCCGACCATCCACATTGTTATCTACCTTCCCGATATAGGACTTTTCAAAAATTAGCTTTAAATCATTCGCAATGCCATCCAGGACTCGAACCACACGGTTTTTGGAAAAATGGCGCGCTTTCGCTGGCTCAATCGATGTAAAACTGTTAATATCCTGCTCGACCACGGCCTTGCCGCCACTGTAGCTGAACAGGAACTCGCCTTTCGTCAGCGCTTCTTCAATCTCCGTGTGGCTTAAACGAACATCGGTATCCACCGCTTCATCATAAGCCGCATACGTAAGGGATTCGTTAACAGCTGCCGCAGCCGTGGCGCCAGTAACCCAGGCAACTGCCTTCACCTTGTCCACGACAGTGCCGTCGGTGAGAACAACGCCGTTTTTCACGGAGATGACTCCTTCATAATCCGCAGCCGAATATTCAGACAGCACAGCTTGAACCTTCTTGCCTTCCTGCTCACGAAGACGTTTGACGAATGCGGTATACAGAGACTTAAGCGTTGGGTCACCCGACAACAGACCTACAGTCTGGAAGTCTTGGACCTCAAGCGCGGCAAGGAAATCTACATGCTCTTGGTTCGTTACGGTGCCGTTCGCGCCTCCTGTGAGAGCAAACCCAGCCGTTGCAGTTAGATCACCGGTATCCGGAGCAAAGGCCACGTACAAGTTAGGTTCTAGCTCGGCCGCACTGGCTACAAGCTGTTTGTCTACGATTTTGCCGGTCAACAGCGTGTTGACCACAAACTTACCGGGATCATCCACGGCGTTCTCAACGACGATCTGGAGATCATTACCGCGTTCGCCGCCATAAAGTGCGGTTACCTTGAGACCAGCAACAGAAGCTGCAGCCTGTACACCGCTGTTCAAGCGGTACAACAGAAGCGTGCCAGCACGCTTAAGTACTTCTTTTACCGAGAGCAACTGTGGTGATGTGATATCATAACCCAGAACTTCTACCAGATTCGTACCTGGTTGGATCGTCAGGATTTTATTAGGCTCTCCCCATGGAAGGGACAGGCCCAGCGCCGCAATCCCCCTTTCACCTACGCGCCCGATCGGCTGCTCCTGCGATGAGATTTGGGTGTATACGCCTGGTCTTACTTTGTTGGGTGTTGTCCATGTTCCTCCGGCCATTTAGATGACCTCCTTTTTCAAAAATGTGGTTAATTGGTCTTTCGCTTGTTGAATGGTGTACGTCTTGCCCTCTTCGAGAATGGCGCTCAGCACATCCTTCTCGCGATTACTGAATTGATTGGATTGTGCCAACTGTTGCTTGTTGAACGCTGGTGCTGTTTCTTTTTTACTCACTTCAATCCGCCTCCCTGTTTCAATGTTTGCATCTTCATGTCGGTCTCTTCCTGATCCGTTGTCATCTGAATGACATACTCTGCGCGAAAATATCCTTCTCCCGTTGCCCCATCCTTCCCCGTTGGGCGCTCCCATGCCACTGAGGAAGCACGACATGGTCGGCCTCCCACTTCAAGGGAGGTTAGACTCTCCAGCATTTCGTCCATGATCGTTGCCACCGGCTTTCCTTCCATCGGTACGTAAGAGATGCGGAAACGAAAACGAGCCGCATATCGATTGGTCGATATCGGCTCGAACTCGGCTAGGGTTTGTTCGGTTTGGAAGTATGGTGCTGGGGGTAATGGTGTGGCATCCTCTTTAGAGATGAGGGAGATGTCTTTAAATTTCGTTTGCAAGGCGCTTTTCAGAGAAGTTTGCATTTGCTGAACAATCATATCTATTGTTCCTCTCTTAAATGAATGTCTGCCTGTCCTTTATTCAATTTGATACAGAAAAAAACGGGACCACTCTAAGGCATGAGTTGATATTATTTTGTCGGTTCAAGATCCGGACGGATAACATATGCATAAGCCAGAACCTTTTCTCGATCATCTACTTGCATTGGGTAAGTAGATACGACTTGATCGATAGTACCTTCTCCATCATTAACACGAGTAATGCAGGCGTTAGCTACAACACGCACCTGAAAATCTTTAAGCATCAGCAATCACCTCCCCTCATGAAAATAGGATTTCGGTAATCGTCATCTCGACGTCCGAAACCCTATTTTTCAACGTTTCATTTTCTGTTTTCAATGCAGACATCTGTTCCGTAAGTGGCGGCTGTGGTTCCTGAGGCGTTTCTGGATTGGTCGGATCAGGATAAGTAAACAGCGGTTTAAGAGTCTCCAGGTCAACCCGTGTTATTCGTCCGCCTGCAGCGTAATCCTCCGTGTATGCTCCATACTCAAGTTGTATCATTCCGACCGTTTCCGGTACGCGCTTGGATAAAGATGTATATGCCTTGAAGTCTTGTTCGCGCGTCGTCTCTACGACCCATCCGGTGCGCTCACCAGTGTTTAATATTACGTCACCAGTACTCTTATCAAAATAAATTTTAGATCCTATATTCATTAACCATACGCCTCCCAATATATTGTTCTGCCGACATCGGCAGTATTTTTGGTTGACACCGGAATACTAAAGCTTGTACCTGTGAATTGCTGCGCAAACCAATTTCCGTAACTGACATTCCAAACATTTTTTATAACCCCAGACGTACGTGTTTGTGCGACATATACCGTAGAAACTTCTAAATAATAGTAGACAACAATTGTTTTCGGAACAAAGGCAAGTCCACTAACATCTATATACGCGGTATCTTGATTTCCACCGCCATCCAGAGTAAACCTACCAGGACCCTGCACAGTGGTGCTTCCTGACGCAAAAGGCTTGCCCTCGACTAACTCACCCAACAAGCCAGCAACATTAACGCCTTTCCGCAAGTTATTTGCAGTCAGCCCCGGCACCGCAGCTGTAACCCAAGTAGACCCGTTAAAATAACCGTGTGGCGGTCTGATAAAAAAGCGATCCCCCGGCCAAACCGTCGATTCAAGACCTGGCATGTGGTTGTTCTCGGCGCTTCGGTTCGGCATCTGACCAGCTTTTTTAACTCCGTCGTCATACCCTGAGTATCCCGCGACAAGCATGTGCGGATCGAGCACAGCGTCTGCTGTATCTACGACCGCGGATTTGCCTGGTACCCCAAAGATTGCAGTTCCGGCCTTGATGTTATCAGATTTAAGCTCCCCTTCAGCTGACTGTAACTGTGCAGGAGTCACCTTGATTTCGCCGTCACCTGGACCACCTTTTTGGTAACCCTTTTCTGGATATACTGCTAATGCTCCATCACCCCATTTTGCAATTCCAGTAGCATTTCTAATACCTGTGAGATGTGGCATAATGCCATTTATCAATCCGTCCTCACCTGGAAATGTTTTGCCCTGGAGTACGTCTGAAGCGGTCGCTGTTCCTACCTCCCCCCCTTCACCCTGTAAAATAAAAGCCTGACCATCATATACCAATGTGTAGACGCCATCCTGCTTAAAACTGGCAGAACTTCCGCTTGTTTTAAGCACTGGTTTGGCTCCCAAACCATTAACGTTGAGCATTGGGGCTCCGGTGCTTGCAACGTTGATCTTTACTGTAACTCGAATCCCAGCTGTAAGGCTCGCCGGGGCAGGATTTAGATTAACCTCATATTCGTTCGCTTTAGACTGAGTTGTTACCCCGTATCCTCCTGTTCTCCCCACAGCCTCATCAACCTTATCCCAATTCTCATTCAGCATCGTCTCGATGTTAAAGGTCTCATTGCCATCCACCATCGGGTCTTTCTTCAATAATCCTAAATTCGGTGTATTACTGGACAACTCAAACACCTCCTGCAAATTTGTTTAACGGCGTCTGCCCCAGCTCGCCCAAAGTCATCACGTCATGAATATCGCGTATCAGCAAGTAGTTGAACGCATACGACACCACCAGATGCGCCGGCTTGATCTCCTCGATCGCGGACTTCAAATCCTCCAGATTCGGGGGGATGCCGAGGGTATCGACGAATTTAACCGTGAAGCCCCATTCCTCGGGCTGAAAAGATACCTCAACCGTGCCGCCATCGTAAGCTTCCGCCACATTTTTCACGAGCGCCCCGGAGAAGGTTCCAGCTCCGCGCAGCTTGGACTCCAGCACCGCCCGTCGCTGTTCGATCGGCTTGTTCCGATCGGTGGGAATGCCAAGCTCCATTTCCCAGCGCTCCAGGCCCCAGGTCGCTGTACGGACAAAGAACTGATCTGCGGCTGAGTTCAGCGCTTGATAAAGCGCGTCCAACTCGCTTCCCTTAGCATCCATGTCGGATTGCATAACGCGGGAGGTCTCGTAATAGGCCGGAAGATAAGAAAACAGCTCGCGACCCCGCAAGCTGTTCATTCGGACATTATTCACTTACGCTCACCGTCCCCAGCACCGCTACCTGACCGGAGCCAATTTCGATATTTTGCTGCTCGGTGTGGCCGTTAATCGTCAACTCCGAGTAGTCGACGATAATTGGAATATCCAGCAATACGGCGGCAATTCGCGTATACCTTACCAAAGGATCCTTCCGGTTAAAAGCGATCTGCTGTAAATACGTCCGAACACCGTCCTCGATCAGCTTCCGGATTTCGTCCATCGTCGAAGGCTGCTCCTGCGTACGCTGCACTTTGACGGAGATATCAATCGCCACTTCCGCGGCAGGCATCACCGTGATAACCGGACCGGCCGGGGCAACGCCTTCGCCCTGTCCATCCTGGGACGGGTCAATGTACTGCTGAACGGCATTCACGATATCCTGGCTTGCCGCACGCTTGTCTGTATCTATGAGATACAGCCCGACGGTACCGGGTCCTTTCCACAACGGCGCCACTTCGACGCCGCCAACACCGGCAATCTCATTGGCCCACTGCATGTACTGTGCTTTGTTGCCGCTCGTTCCCTGACTTCGGACTTTGGCGTAAAAACGCTCCAGGAGCGACTGATCGCTTTCGGTATCCGTCCCGCTCCGCGTGGGCTCTGGGTTCGTAACCGATGTTACACCGCTGACTGACGTCATCATAAGCTGAATGACGCCTGCGGGAACATTGCCTATGCTGCCCGGCGAGACAGCTCGGATCGGCGCCGTGCCGGTACCCGAGTCACTCAGCATAACGCCTGATGTGGTGACATACTCCACGGAGGATTCCCCGGAGCCCTCATCGGCTGGCGTAGCGACATAGGTTCCGGCAGGCACGGTTGTCCCCGGCTTCCCCGTAAACAGAACGCTGCCGGACGAAGCGAACGCTTCCCGCCTAGTAATCCCATGCTCTGCCGTCCTCAGATCGAGTTCAGCGGACCGAATATCTGGACGATCGCTTGCCACCGTGCTTGCAAAGCCTCGACGCAGCAGCTCCTGTGCCCACAAGGCTGCCTCAGACAGCATAAATGCCACCGGCGCCTGCGCATCCCAAATAAAAGATCCTTCCGACTTGTCGATGTCCGAAGGCACTTTGTTCAACATGCGGTTCATAATGTTCTCTTCCGTCTGATCCAACAAATATAACGGCAAATCTGCCATCATATCACCACGCTTTCTATGATTTCCGTCTCATCCCGGACGCTCGTAATGCGGCAGCTGAAACGGCAAGCTTCTCCTTCCCATTCAAAAAGGAACTGATCCACACTCTCCGTCCGAGCGTCCGCCAGCAGCGTCTCGGTCACCATGCGCTGAATCTCGCTCTCTTGCAGAGATCGGTCATAGCCTTTGCCGACCAGTTCCTCCAGCTCGCTGCCATAATCGCGCGTATAGATCAGATGGCGGTAGCGCGGCGTGCGAATCGCTTTTTCGCACCAGATGACCCAGGCTTCCTTCTCGTCCGCAACCGGAATCTTCCGGGTCGGGGACATCACAAACTCGCTGACTTCAAAATCATACCGCCAGCTCCTTCCAAAAACAGCCCCTTCTCCTTCCAGTACCTCCGGATCGGTCGCATCCGTCCGGATCATGTCATCGCCTTCCGGGAATAAATTAGCCACCGCTGCTCACCACCTTACACACGACCACCACGTCATTGCCGCTGTTGACCCGAACGGCGAGCACGCGGTCCCCCGGTTTCAAACCTTTTCCCAATTCAAAAAGGGTATCTTCAACTTCGTTCTCTTCAGCATCAAACGTCATATCCTGCTGCTGGCCCCCCAAAGTCACGGTGCCCTTTGCCGTATAACGGGGCAAGGACAACATTCCCGGCAGCTCCGCTACCATATAGTCCTGCAGCTCATGCTTGAAATCATCCAGCTTAAGTCCCGTCGAGGTAATCGTGCCGAGTACGGCCCCTACGCCACCCATGGCTTGACGGGTTTGCTTATTCATTGAGGCGTATAAGGAGGACGCCAATTGTCCATAGGGGTCTTTATTCAAGGTAAAACCTCCTTTTTACATCGTCATAACTCCCCAGCTCCAGCATCATGCTCCCGGGATTCCCCAGCTCCCGGCTGACGGAAATCACGAGCAGCTTCATCGAGCCCAGCATGACCGCATCTCCGGCGCGGATCGTATTGACATCAGGTGCATTCAGGGAGATGGTCTCCCGAATCCCCCTTAGTTTGCTCCGGGCCAGCTGGCGGGCAGCCGCAGGCGACTTCACTTCATCGTCCTGAATAATAGCCTGGAGCTGGCCGTATTTCGCGATATCCTTCTCCTCAATGGCCATCACCTTGGAAGGAACCTCTTTTCCGGTCTCGCTTGCGGCTGTCGCCAACACTTTGACCTTGGTCGCCGCGCCCTCCAACGTCCGCGATTGCGTAGTATCCGTGATGGCCTCCAGGATGTAGACTTCTTTGTTCGTTCCCAACTCGTACAGCTCAAGCCCTGAGGAGATCATCCGTGGATGATACAGCTTGCCGCCGGCTTTAGCCGTCTCTCGCAGATCAGCGAACATGCTGGCATAAATCGACTGCGTCCGGTAAACGGAACGCCCCAGCTGCTTCTCGGTATCCGGCAGTACCGCAATTTTCAGGTTCCAGTCCGCCGCGTACTTTTTGAAACGCTGGGTAGCGGTCTGCTTCGCCGGAAACAGATATTCATCCTCCGATTTGTCCAGATATACCGTCCGATCGTACAGCGTGAGGGTCATCCGCTTCACCCCGTTATTCGAGGTTTCTACTTCCCACACGACAGCCGGGTGCAGCAGGGGGACATAATCCTTCTTACCGTAAGGAATTCCGCTGATCCGGATCGCCATTCCCGGCGAGATCGGCGGCATATCCGGCGTTACGACCAGATTGACAGTTCCCTGATAAGCGACTTGTTCAAGCGAATCCCGAAGACTGATAGCTTCCACCAAAGGGGATAAATCGTATTGATCCTGCAAAATCACCTTATAACTCATGACAGCACCAGCTTCTGGCCAGGTTTGATGGCATTCGGATCTTTACCGATTGTCTTCTGGTTCAGCTTGTAGATCTGGTTCCATTTCGAGCTGTCCCCAAGCTCCAGCTTGGCGATTTTGGAAAGTGAGTCCCCTGGCTTCACGGTGTACGTCTTGTTCTGTTCCTTCATGTCGGCCCGGGGCTTTTTATTCGTTCCAGATGCCCCGCTGCCGCCAGCCGTTTTGGCCACCTTCATTTCGCTCCATGTCCGGAGCGTGATGTCAAAATACACATCCCCGACCTCCCCGCCACGAAACGTGGACTGATGGGAAGCGACATACACCGGCACATTCACCGCCGTCTTGGTAATGACGAATTGCAACGGCGTTTTATATGCCAGAAACTCGTTAAGTTTATTCATCGCGGTTTGCGGTTTAATATGATCCTTCTTCTGTCCTTTGCAATAAGCTGCATCATACTCTTGTGGGAAAAATGAAGAGAACGATATCTCTTTAATCCGATTGCCTTGAGGAAAATCAAACTCCCCATAGTTGAGAATCGTAGCCGTTTCCAGTCCCTTTTGGCGTGAAATGGTCACCTCCTCGGGGTTGACCGGAAATAGGAACGTCATGCCTTTTCCGTTCTTCAAAAGAAACTCCACCTTGGCCCCCTCCTTTCTGTATGGATGCCTTCGGACCGACTTTATGCCTGCTGTTAACCATCATCTTCAATAGGCCATTGGAGTCGGCTTCCGGTTCTGCGCCGCTTTGCTGAATTCGGCTCTCAGCCGCTGCCCGATCTGAAGGATTAATCCTTCTACATCGATCGGATGCTCCTCATGCACCGTAACCTGCACCGCTCCTGGAGGTAGATTGTAGTTCACGGATGTCTCCGTTTTGAAGTCCGTCAGCAGACCGGATATCGAACTCATCTGCTCCGGACTGATCTGAACGAGCTGAGGCGACATCGTCTTCCCGGAAACCGCTTGATTTTGAGCTGCGCTCGCAGGTGGACCAAATGTACTCATGCTTGTATAGCTAGGTGGCACATATGAGCCGTATGTCGAAATCGATGATCGATCAGGTAAAAGCGGTGTACTGACATGAGTGGGAGCAGCATTTGGAATTATTGGTCCTTGAACAGCGACTGCCGTTGAATTAGAAGGTGGTGCCTTCGGAACATCCTTCGGTTGTGCAGCTTCTTTGTCTTTTTTCCCGAAGGAAAACGCGTTGGAGAACCACTTCGATACCTTCTCCTTACCTTCTTTCAACTTGTCACCAATACCGGTAAAGGCGCCGCCCACCTTCTCACCAATAAAGCTTCCTACGGTGCCGCCGAGCGTTGAACCGATCATCGTACCTGCAACCGGGATAACGGATCCGATGATCCCTCCGATCGTGCTTCCTATACCTCCACCGACGGCAGAGCCTATCGCTTGATTACGTTCTTTCCCAGGTTTGGCTGATGCAATTGCGGTCGCATCGGCTATAAAACTCAATGGACCGAGGGCACGTTTACCAAGACCTTTCATCAAGCCGGAGCCTAGGCCGCTTTTACCAACATTTTTTACCGCGCTTGCTCCTGTGCTGCCATTCGCAGCTCGCTTTGCTACATTCGAACCTGCACTACTCTTGGCAGCGCCCGACAAACCACCAGATACGATACCGCTTGCACCGCCTCCGCCGAACATACCCTTAGCGAAGTCAGAAGCTTTCTTGATTAAATCCAATGCTCCCTTACCAAGGTTGCCACCGGTTTCTATAACATCTCCCGTTTTTTCAGCTCTGCTAAAGGCCTTGCCCCACTTTGTTTGAGGCTTACCCGCTTGTTCTGTCTTAGGAGCAGCGGCCGTGCTTTGGTTGGCCGAGCGCCCTCTGTTTCTAGGACCAACCCTTCTGTTTTTGTCGACCACAGGACGCGTGTTAGTCGCAGATTTATCTTTACCCCAAGAATCAAACATCTTTTTGGTTTTATCCTTCATTTGGCCCCCTTTTCGAAGCGTGGAGCCAGCCAAAGAGATGATTCCAAGCGCAACTATCGCCTTATCCCAAAAAGATTTTTTACCGTTCCCGTCCCCTGACTGTTGCGTCTCAAGCGCACTTGTAAGCTTATCCACCGCAATCGTATTCGTCTCCAGCGCCTGTATCAACGGAGAAAAATCAAACCCTGATGCCTTCAAATCCACTTTAACACTCGACTCAACCTGTTTCTGCACATTCAGCTTCACATTTGCCGAGGCCTGGATGACTTGCGATTTCACCCGCTGCATTTTGGCGAGCAGGCTGTCCAGCCCCTTCGAGGCGCTGTCCTTCAGCACAATTTCAGGTGCCATGCGGGTACGTCCGATTCGCATGACGCGTCCCTGGATCCGCTCAAAATAACGCTCCATCGCCCGCAGCTCGCGGTTGGCCTTGATCACGTTTTTCGGATCGATGACCAGATTCATGCGGTAGTTCATGGCTTCAGCCATTTCATTTCACCTCCTGTTCACTTCAAACTCTGACCGGCCATGCCCTCGATCTCCTCCTGGGAGAAAGCGAGCAGCAGCAGGCGCTCGCCTCGCGGGAGCCGCCAAAAATCTCCGGGACGAAGGTGATGCCGGACCCACAGATGATACAGCATCGTCGTCATTCCCCCGGAGCCAATCAGTTTTTTAGGTCAGCAATCTCGACACCAAAGCCGGACAGCTCCAGCACTTTATCCCCTACGGCATCCAGCTCTCCGGCCAGCAGCATACGGCGGACCGCCTGCTCTCCGCCCGACAGCTTCAAGCGGCTTGTAATCCGCGGATCGCCCCAGCCGCTGAGCGTCAAACCCTTCACCGACAGACTGCTCGTGGCCTCGGAAATCAGCAATGCATTAAACGTTTCCGTATCCACCTTCTCATCCACTGCACCCTTTACCGTACGGCGAACGGTGCAGCGCTCGCGGATGCTGTCTACCTTGCTCGAAGTCAAACCCTGCAGCACCATCTTCATATCCAAGCGCTTAATGCGAACCGTTTCCTCCGGCAGCTTCTCGGCTGCCTCAAACAGGCTGTCCAAAATTTGCTCTTCGCTCATGTTCTCATGTAAGCTCATGCGTATATCTCCTTTGCTCATTAAATAATAGATTCCATTTCCTATTGCAGCGGGCGATGCTCGCCCGTATGAGGTACACCATCCCGGGCGAACCCCCGCTTTTTGACGTACTCAAGCAGCGCTTAAGCAGAAACCTCTAAACCTCTTAATCCCCCTGAATCGGATCCAACACCTCGTACCCCTCGAAGGTAAATGAGGTTTCTTCCTGCACTTCTTCACCGGCTGTCCAGTTAGCCAGCTGGATTTTGTCCGGCATGCAGCGGATCAGGCGAACACGCTCATGACCATAGGACTCGGGATCATCCAGCTTGGAGATAATATCGAATTTGGTGAATCCGCGGGCGATCATATCGGAAGTGACCTTGTAACCGCTCATCGTGCCGGTTCCTTTTTTGCTGCCGTTTTTGTGCACCGTCCAGTCGTTGCCGACCAGCTTCAGCTCGCGCTTCTCCAATTCCACGCTGGCTTCCAGCTTGTTGATGTGCGTCTGCCATACCCCGTCAATATACGCCTGGCCGTATGTCCCCATAATGACTCTTGAAGCATCCAACATGTTAAGTTCCTCCTCGATTTCTTTAAGTTTTTATAAGAAAAATGTTGATCAGCGTTCTAGTTATTGCACGTAAAATGTACCGAACAGTTGCTCCATTACATCGGTCAGCTTCACGTTCCACTGCAGGAAGACCTGATCCGGCTCCGGCGTGTTCACGGCAGAATCGCCATAGTACGCCGGATCGAGAATGACGTCATAACCGTCCGGCTCGATGACATTGCTCAGCGATAACGAAGCTAGGTATTCCTTCACGGCGCCGATCAGCGCCAGACGGCCTTCCTCCGTGTTGTTCACCTTGCCGATGTAGGTCTGTTCCGCGGCCAGCTGCAAATCCGCATGAATCGCATCCATCACGCGGATGGAACGGATTTTTTTCCAGGCATTGTTTTGGCCTTCCGCCGGATTCACCAACGTGTTGATGCCGCGCAACACCTTCACCTGACGTCCGTCATAGAAAAGCACGAACACGCCGTTGCGTACAGCCTGCTCTTGCTCGGAGCGCGTCCAGCGGCGAGTCACATCTTCGAATGGCGTTACCGCATATGTAGCGGATTGGTTCAAACGTTGACCGGCAATAAGCCCGGCCACATAAGCAGCCGTCTGGGCAGAACTATAGTTCACGCCGGACAGACGCACGCCCGTACCTACATTGATAATCCCTTCATGGTTCAATGCAAGCGAGCGGGCTGCCGCCAGTTTGGCTGCATCCTTGGAGGTATCGTCCGCAGCGCTGCCGCCGAATACGGCCATCACGCCGCGTCCTTCTTGACGAAGACGCTTCACCCAGGCCGCAAAGCTCTGCAGCAGAGCCATATCCGCAGCATAATCCAGCGCAAGTACGTTGAATTCCTGGCCTTCTACCGCATCCTGCATCTCGATATAATCTGCATTCGTCAGGCCGCCGTTGCCGCTTTTGCCTCCGGACAGCACAGCTCCGTTCACATCAGCAGGAACGCCGGCCGCCTCCAGTGCGGTAGCCGTTACCCAGAGGTTCTCATCGTCTTCATTGATCTGCGCCGCAATCGACGCTGCTGTCCCGTCCAAGCTTGTATAAGTGCCAAGCAGCTTGGCACCTTCATAGAGGCGAAGCTCCCGTGCTGCCGGGTCGATCAGCGACGGCTGCACAGTTACGGAGAAGCCGTTGCCTCGACTGCCCGGATATTTGGCCTGCAGCTTCAACACGTCGGAAGGCGTGGCTTCCGCATTTTGCAGCGTTACGCTAGCCGCTGCCGCCGTATTGTCTGCCAGGCGATAAGCCAGCAGCTTCTTCGGACCGCCAAGCAAAGCCAGATAGAGCGTTTCGTAAGCTGTAGCCCCATCCTGGCTATCCGCAGAATACAGCTCGGAAATCGCGAACTCGCTGCCGATTTCTACGAACTCGCGTACCGGGCCCCAATTGGCTTTAACGGGCACGACGACCGTGCCGCGGGATCCGCCCTGAATAGCCGACGCGGCCGCCGCCTTGAAATTCATATACAAACCCGGAAGTACCGGTTTATTTGTGCTTTCCCATGTTCCACCTGCCATGATTAGACCACCTTCGCTTTCATAAATTGTTGGATTCTTTCTTTGACTTCGGTTACCGTGAACAGCTCTCCGTCTGTCCCATACATGGCACCTGCGAGAACTTCCGCCCGAACCTCGAACAGTTCCTTGGCGTGTGTTTCGAGTTCATCTAGCGCATATCGCGGAGCGTTGATACTGCGAGCTTCAGTCTTGATTGTTTTTTTCACAGCCATTGTGACCACCTCACTTTAAAATTGGATGAACGTTAATGCGCCTGATCAAGGCGGCTTCCTCCGGTGAACGCATCTTCCGCTGCGCTAAGGTTAGCTTCAGTTGCCCGTCCAGAATGGGATCGGCCTGCATATCTGAGGAAATCTCCGCAACGGATAAATAGCGGCGATTCTGCGAATCCAGCATCAGTTGGACCTGGGTGCCAAGCTCCTCCACCAGTCTTGCAGCCGTGAGCTGCTCGTCCGCGGAATCAAGAGCGGCAATATGCCCGGTAAAGGTTTTGCGAACCTCGAACATCGAAGCGCCCGCCATCTTGGTCTCGCAGCCCATCATCCGCCATAGTACGGCGTGATCTTCCCGTCCCGCCGGCCATGCCGTATGATAGATGCGCCAAGGATCACCCAGCACATCTTCTGTCCAGGCTGTCAGCGTATGCAGCCATTCGTCGGGTTGTCCGGTGGAACCGGCCCCGGATGCCTGCGGCATATAGACGCCGAATCGCATGATCCGGATCATTTTGCCTGAAACAGAATCGAACTTGTCGGCTTCCGGCACACCCAAATAATGCAGCTTGAATGCTTTCCCATCAGCTCCGATAACCCGCTTGCGATGAAGTCCCGGGATTAGAAGTTCCACCAAGCGATCCAACTGAAGCAATTCGGAACGATCCGCATACAGCTTCAACCGCACCACCTGCCGGTACCCTGCCCATGAAGATTTCCAGACGTCCTCGCCGAGCGTGATCACAGCATAAAAAGGCTCGCTTACCCCATCCGGCGGATGTACGTCATATATTTGGTCTTTAAGCTCCGGAACGATATCTAGAGCGGCCTGCTTAATCGCCCCTCTCATTCCGCAGATAGCCGAGTGGCTTCCGGTCGGTTATGGGTTAGCCAGCTTCTTACGACGGTCACATGCTTGCGCAACACGGCCCCCTCCTTTCTAATTCATATAGGGATCGGAAATGAAGAAATCAAAGCCTAAAGCCGCAGCAAAAAACCGGTCCTTCTTGAGGCCGGCTCACATCTACACTGTGTGTGTTCGGTATGCTCTGTTTAACTTCATTTCCGATAATACAATCTTACACCCCTAAATCGGATGCGCTGACGTCTTATAGGACGGATAATGCGGAACTTAAAGTGGAATGTTGGCGGAAAATAGTACGAACTCATGTTCGTGTTTCATAAGTCCTCTTGGTCTCTATCTCAGGCAACGTCGCCCTCGACTTGAAACAGAAAAAAACCGGAGGGCCTCCATTCTGAGGTCCTCCGGTTTTGGCTCGTTTTGATTATTCACGCTCGGCGCTTATCAGCTCATTTTGCTCTTTGCGACTTTCTCCAATTCCTGCAGCTTCAGCAGCCCCCTGTCAGCTAAAGCCAGTGCCAGTTTATAGAAGGCTCGGGTGCGGATCTTGGTATACGTATCCTTGCTGACCGGCGGTTCGAGGATATGGTTGTACACCTTGTAATCAAATACGTCGTCTTGTTTCATATACCGTTCCCGAATGAGGGTTTGTTCCCGGTCGCCAAGCCGTTCCACGATCGACTCGATGATCTCGCAATACTGCTTCCTGGCCGCAGGCATTTCTACATTATATATGGCAACCGCTGCCGTTTGATCCGAGGTGACGTTGGTCGGTCCGTGAAATCGTTCCGTGTAGGATGCCGTCACGCTTGTCTCCCTAACTTCGAATGTAATGGTTTTATAGATACGATATTTCTCGAATATCGCTTCAACAGCATTTTGGGTCTTTCTGCGATCCAATTCCGGTAAAAATGGATTCATTAGGAAACACTCCCCTTTGGATTGTCATTGTCGAGGTTTAATTTGCCATTTGGCAGAAGGTTGTCTCATCTCAAGTGTTCGCATCTTGTTCGTATTTTTCATTAATATACCACTATTTGGAGACCGGCGTAAACCTTCAAATAGGCGAACTATTCATGGGAATATGGATCATACCTTTCATATTCTTGCCTTTTGGCAATAATTCTCTCTTTTATTTTACCTGTTGGCAAAGGAGAGGGATATGTTTATACTATATGTAGATGTTTTAGATGGACTATGGTGAGGAGTGGCCGGAACGTGGATCACATATTTGGATCATACTTGAAAGAGATGAGGGAGAATAAAGGCTGGAGCATCAATCAGCTGGCCCAGGCCGCCGACATCAGCGGATCACAAATCTCCCGGATCGAGAATGGGCTGCGGGGCATACCCAAGCCGCAAACGCTTCGCAAAATGGCGGAGGCACTCGAGGTTCCATATGAAGAGTTGATGAATAAAGCAGGTTATCTGCAGCAGGATGTTGCCAAGCATGAAGACATCTCGGCTCCCGCTTGGGCAACCTCCAGGGATAAACGGGATTTCAAGAAAATGCTTGAGGATGACGGTGAGCTCATGTTTGACGGCGTCCCTCTAAACGAGGAGGACAAGCAGCGCATCAAGGACGTCCTGACCGGACTGTTCTGGGAAGCCAAGCAGATGAACAAGCGCAAGAAATAAATCTACATGATAAGGAGATACATACCGATTACAACGATTCAACCAAAACCAATATTGCAGGTGAACCGGCATGGATGATCATTTACAACCCTTAATCCGTCAGCTGATCAAAAAACATCATACCAACTGCCCTTTTGAAATCGCGACTTCCTTGGGCATACATATTCGATTTGCCGATTTAGGCCAAACGACCAAAGGGCTGTATTTCCGTAAGCTAAGGCGGAGATTCATCGTCATCCACAATCAGCTGCCACCGCCATGGCAGCGTTTCGTATGCGCGCATGAGCTCGGGCATGACCGTCTCCATAAGGGAATCAGCCGCTTTTTTCTGGAGGAGCATTCCTATTTCAGTCCGGGCAAACTGGAGCGGCAAGCGAACCGCTTTGCCATTGCCCTATTGACGGCGGGTCTGGCTCCCGGACCGGGTGAGTCCTTACACGAGTTCTATCTACGAGCTGGCATTCCACAAGAAATGCTATATTTTTTTAGATTTTAAACGAACATGTGTTCTTGATTTGTAGTAAAGGATTCCAGATGGCTAGCTCCCTCCTACGAGCAAAAAAACAACCCGCTCTTGACATGACGTCAAAAGCGGGTTTCTATGCAATCCTCTTTTAGAGAAGAGTTCATCCAAGAGGTTAGCAGCAGGGGCAGACGGCTGTTCTATTGTTAGGTCCACTATCCTCCGTTCAAAGCGGTTCAAAGATGGCTACCTGTCGTTTGCCCACCTTCACATGCTGAATCCGTTGAAACCGGTCATGCTTTAATTTTTGCCCTTTATCGGATATGACCGCAACCACTGAACGAGCAGGGTCCAGGATGGAATGAATGCCGTTAAAGAAATCCTCCACCGGCACCTCGCTTCCGCCACCCCAGCTAACCAGGTCACCATAAGGGAGATCGGTCATGACGATATGGATTCCCTCGCAGGATGCCAGACTCTCCTCCGATTGAGTTATATCAGCTTGAAAACAAACCGTCTCTTCCACACAGGACGACCTAAGCAGCTCCCTCAATCGGCCAGCGCTTTGCAGCGCATCCTGGTGGGACGGCTTATGATACAACGCCAACAATTCTTTCAATTGTTCGGTGCGTTGTTCCAGCCCCTCTTCACGGAGCAGCGACAGGTTCTTCCCGGCTATTCCGAGCACCTCCGCGTTAATGTCGGAGCCGATCACGCGATGAATGCGCTGCCCGTGCAGCAGCCCAACCACCGTTAACAGATACGCGCCGCCGCAGCAGGGATCGAATAAAGTATACGGCCCGTGTACCCCTTTTTTCTCCAATAGTTGAAAGCACCGCTGGGCAATCTCGCTGGCTAGTCTGACAGGAAACGAAGTTGTTCCCTGCGCATTATACAGAACCCGGCCGCTGGCGAAATCCTCATAGCTGCGCTGGGCTGATTCATAGATATATTCCATTCGAACGATTCCTTCCATCCGGCTAACGCCTGAGTAATATCAAATAATCCAAATACAGATTAACATCCCTAGGCCATATATCAAAATCCGCATGGTATATCTGCCCTGCTGCCCGCTTTTACTTATCCAGATGGGACATATAATCAAACGCCGTCGTGCCGTACACATTCTTGAAATGTCGATTCAAATGGGCAAGATCCGTGAATCCGCACTGGGTAACGGCCTGATATACATCCCGGCTTTCCTCGATCAACTGCTTGGCGTGCTCCACTTTGCAATTCAGATAATACTGATACGGAGACAGACCCGTATTCGCTTTAAAGGTACGGATGAACTGATACTTCGACATCCCGAACTCCCCGCTTAATTCGTCCAAACGGAGAACATGCTCCAGATGATCCTGCATCATATCTTTCGCCTTCCGCGTAAACATACTGTCCTTCCGGCTATCAGGATTCAGAATATCCTCATTAAAATGCCCCGCCAAACCCAGAAGCAGCTCGCTGCTTCTAGCCTCCGGCTCACCGGTGAAGATGGACCTCGTCACATCCAGGATGCTCTTCCGCAGCCCGGCATGATAGACAATCGGGGATTGGAACCGGACGATATCCTTTTTCTGAATCAATTCCAGGAATAGCTCTGGATGAATGTATATCATCACATAATCGATGCCCGATCGTTCCTGGGACCAGCCATCATGTTTCTGCTCCGGATGGAACAGCATAACCCCGCTTTGGTAAGAAGCCTGCTGACTTCCGTCCAGCGAGTACTTCTGAATGCCGCGCAGCGTGACGCCGAGGGCATACTCCTCGTGATAATGCTTTTTATATTTAAAATCCGTCAGGCTCGCGGACAGCGCCGTAATGCCCACCGCTTTTTTATAAATAAACTGCTCCATCTTCCATCACCCCTTTATGAGCTCCGGTATGCCGGATACGACGATTGCCGAGTACAGCAGAAACAAAGCCAGGATCGTGTTGGTCGTTCTCCGATATTTTTGCATAATTCCTTGAAAAAGGCTACCGCACACGGCCCAGGTCATATACGCGGACAGCCCGATAAACGATACCGCGACAACAAACACCGAGATGACAGGGCCTGCCGTATAATACGGCATGACGTAGCTGGGAATGACCGTCAGCGTGAACAATACCACCTTCGGATTGAGAAACTGCATCAGAAAGCCGGACGTGAAAGACGCCGTTTGATTAGTGCCGGACCGGGATACGTCCATGGTATACACTTGATACGTGAGATACAGCATGAACAGACAGCCGACGATCCGCAGGATCGGCAGTATGATCGGCATGCTGGTAGACAGCAGCTGGCCTAATACCACAGAAGCGGCGATTAATAAGAAAAAAGCGATGGAGGCACCGGCGATGTAGCGCAAGGTCTTCTTCATGCCGGAATTTTGGACTGAAGACAATATGACGATATTGGATGGCCCCGGCGAGAATGCCACGATAAAACAGTAAATAAAAAACGAAGATAGATTCATGATGATAGCTCCTAACAAAGGAATTTCCTTTGCCATTATAGAGCCGGAAGCGAAGCGGGGCATAGTACATTATTGCAGCGGAACAAGAGCCGCACGAGTACGGCTCTTCCGCAGATTCCGGTTCATTCTATCGCCCTTAGTGACCTGACTGGTGCGTCTTTGGTTGTTCCTGCGCATGTGCGCTGCCGGATAGATTAAGCAGAACGACCCCCGCGATGATCAGCAGGATCGAGAATACTGTCTTTCTTTCATATCCGATATATCAAATGATCCCGGCGTGTTTTCGATCGATTCGTCTCGTCATCCAATATTGAAATAACGTTGTTATAAGAATTACTGATTGGTATTTTGATTCTCAGTTGGGTAAACAAAAGAGCTCCGATCCAGTGCTCCAATATTTTTAATTCTCTGGGCGCTGCCCAGTAGTTTGGCCTGCTCCACGGAAATCTCGACGGATTGTGATTGTTCGTTTTTCATTCATATATCTCCCCGATCTAATTCATAGTTCATTCTATATAATTTATTTATTCTAATTTTATAGATCGATTTAAAACCATAATAATCCACACTTTTCCATTTGTAAACAGGCAAAATAAAAAAGCACAACCTCAAAATCCATAAGGCTGTACCTTTATGTTCGAACACGGCTTTATTAAAAGCTGGGGCCATGATCATTCTTTGTTAATATTACACGCATCATCCAACCCGGAAGCCTTTTGAAAGGTCGCTGCGCGAATCATGCGGCTTATGCAGCAGTTCATCGGCGCGGACGCATTCATACCCCTTAATATGGACCGTGTCAATCACTTCCTCAAGGCTTGCGATCATTCGGCTCGGCGCATCAGGCTCCGCTCCCCAAGTATCTCCGCTGTCATGCAGCAGAATAATCGAGCCTGGCTCAAGCTGATCCAAGATCCGTTCTTTGAGCGGTTTGTTCTTGCTCCCCTTGCCCCAATCCCATCCCATGATCGACCACAGCACGATCCGGTATTTTCGCAAAGCAAATAAATCGCCTAAATTCAAAATCCCCCATGGAGGACGGTAAAATGCCGGGCGCTCGCCCGTGATTCGTTCGATGATATCGGCAGACTTGTGTACATGCTTGTTCCGTATATGGCGCGGACTCATTAGCCAATTGGGAAGATGGGAATAGTTGTGAATCCCGATTTGATGCCCTTCCATGTGGATGCGTTTCATAAGCTCCGGGTATCGCTCCGCTTTGCTGCCCAGTACAAAAAAGGTCGCCTTGATCCTTTTTTTCTTGAGAAGATCCAGCAGTTTAGGGGTATGCAGCGGGTCTGGGCCATCATCAAAGGTAAAAGCAATCTGCCGTCCACGCCGGCCGCGCAGGGTTACCCCAAATCCCCAGATCCGTGTGATCACATATGGAATGATCATATAGATAAAGACAAACATCAGCAGCAGATTCAGCATCATCATACTCATGCCGTTTCCTTAGAATAACGCAAAAGCAATGATTTTCTGGTCAGCATCAGCATTTTGGGCACAAGCTTGGGAGCATTTTTCTTCATGCGTTCCCGGCCCACCGGATGCAGCACCTTGAGTAAAAGCCGCAAATAATAAGTAGAGAACACGCGAAACCCCTTGGATTCCAGCGGATGCAGCTCAAAACCGAGCCCGTGAATAATACCGCGGTGCAGCAGCGTTATTCCAGTCAAAGCTTTGACCTGCGCAAGCTCCGGTTCCGTCTCCATTGCCTCGCTAATTTGCTTGATCGATCTCCGCAGCATTCTTGCGGTCAAAAGCGCGGCCCGGTCAGCCCCCAGCTCTCTGGAAAGCTCCAATACCTGCCGGTTGTCCAAATGGAGTTCACCGACCCAATCCCCCGAATAAATCCACTCTCCGTCCTGGCACTTCAGATTTTTTCCATGATGCCGGCGGATGACCAGCTTGCAAATCCCGTATCTTTTTATTCCGGCGCTGCGCAGTTTCGTGATTTGATCAAAAACCGCTTCCCAAGCCATCCATACCGACTGAGCGCTTGCCTTCGTAATGGTAGCTAACATGTTCATTATTGGTCACATCTTTCTTTTTCATTTTTGAATCGGTCTTCTGCAGTTAGACCTCGCCTTTATTCCCTGCAGCAAAGGCATTTGTTTAGTTAGACGGCGGATAACCGGAAACCCATGCCATTATTTTAAAAAATGATTCTATCTTTTCCCTTTCTTGTTTCTTAATGTTTTCTTAAGTTTTAATACTGGGGATATGCACACTTTGTACGGCGGAATAGATGGTACCGATAATCCGGACTGGAATTACCAAAAACAAGAGACATCGAGTGATCGAAAAGAGTAATGTTACGCCTATCAGCGCGTGTTTGATCTTTACCTAATGATAGTCCAGCGGTCCGTTTTACGCGGTGGCAGTACCAGCGGGCTTTGCGTGGTGGCGCTTTTGCCGTGGTGGCAGTACCAGTGCTCCGATTTAGTGATTGCCCCTCCTACCTCTCTACAAAAAAAGAGGTTATTGGAATATTGATGCAAAAGTGCACTTCTCCCCGGACTAAATCGCGCTCTTTTAGGAAAAACCTACGAAAGTGCAAGCTTTTTCGACCCTATGAGCTCCAAACAAATTGATGATTTCGTCACGATCGAGCTCGTTGACAAAATAAATTAACTCGAATTAATTAAGTTAACGAATAGAGCATATCTTTTATGAACATCCGCGATATCCTCTTGGGGGAATTAAAAAAAGCCAAAACCAAAATCGCCCTCTATGAAGCTGGTATTTCATTCACTCATGACCGCATGTTTAAAGATGTGCTGCTCGATGACATGATCGCTTTTTTATCCGAGATGGATATGCACTGCAAAATTGCCGGAGCTAAGCCGGGCCGAATTCCCCGGAGACGAACACCAAATTCATGTAGGTATCTCCGTAAAAAAGCACCCTTCTTTCAGGCGAAGCTGCCATTAAGAAGAGTGCTTTTTTAGTTAAGCTACGTCCGTCTTATCTACGTTGCGGAACGAGAGATAAGCAATCAGGAGACCGATAACTCCCAAGATCAACGGTATCGTTATATTTGTGCTAAGCGAAAAGCCCTGGCTGTTGTTACTGACTAAGACCACGATAATGATCGAGGACACGATCGTTGTCGGTACGGATTTTTTTCGCATCCCGAAGAATAAAGGAATGAGGCTGAGGCACGCTGCTGACAGTGTTTGGATCAACAATTGGATCCCCGTATGCAGTAGTACGCCGGACTCCAATTTTCCCGGAATATACTGAAAATGGCTGTTCAGAGCCAGAATGGATATACAGGTGATCAAAGTCGAGATGAGCATCGCTCCAAACGTAAGAGCCAGAGCCAGCAGCATTTTCGCCATGATCAGTTTTTTACGCTCGACCGGGTACGTAAACAATAAGCTGATCGTTTTATTTTTGTATTCCTCAATAATAAATCTGCTTAGCAAGACTGAAGCAAACACGATAAATACCGCACGGCAAAGTAGCCCCGCTATCGATAACGCATCGGCGAAACTCGCGAATGCAGGACCTCCGCCCCCCTCCGTGTAGGCTATATCGGCGAAACTCCCGAATGCAGGATCTCTGCTCCCCTCCGTGTAGGCTATAAGAAACATGAAACCGGCGCATAGGATCGTTGCAATAACCGCCCCTCTAAAAAACCAGGCTAACTTCTGCTTTTTCATCTCCATCCGGATCAGCTTAAACATACTGCTCACCTCCGCTAATCTGATGCATAAAATACTCCTCGAGCGAAGTATGCTTATGGTTTATCGATTCAATCGCCACCTCATTCAGTACCAGCGCCTTGGTCAATTCCTGCTGCGTAAATTTTGACTCGTAAATGCGTATGGCTGAATCACCGACGATTTTGAAATTGCGGACTTTCAGCTGATTTTCCAGTACAAATACAGCTTGTTTGCATTGTGGGGTCACAATTTCGATATAATCTGTGTTTTCGCTGCGCATCTCATCCATAGACACTTCGCGGATAAATTTGCCGCCCTGAAGAATGCCGATCGTATCTGCAACTTGTTCGATTTCACCCAGCAAATGGCTGGAGACCAGCAACGTCATCCGGTACTCCTTGCTCAACATGCGCAGCAAACTTCTAAAATCCTTAATCCCGACCGGATCAAGTCCATTGATTGGTTCATCCAGAATGAGCAGCTCGGGTTTGGTTATAATGGCGCGGGCCATGCCCAGGCGCTGCTTCATGCCAAGCGAAAATTCGGATACCGATTTGCCTTGGATGGAAGTTAGATTAACCATCTCAAGCGCTTCGTTAATTGCATGTTTGTTATAATAACCCATATATTCCGCATGCATCTCCAGATTTTCGATCGCCGTCATTTTATCGTAAAAAATCGGATACTCGATGATGGTGCCAATGCGTTTAAACATTTCAACCGATGAAGGCGTAAGCTTCTCTCCGAATATTTCAATTTCACCGCTGGTTGGTTTGACCAGATTCAGCATCATTTTCATTAGCGTTGTTTTACCGGCTCCGTTTGGACCGAGCAGTCCGTAAATCTGCCCCTGCTTGATATTCATACTGACGTCAGAGACAACATCTTTGCCTTTATAGGTTTTGCTGACATGGCGGGTACTGATGACATAACTCATTTATATTTGCCCCTCTCACTTATCTCTTGATCATAGTATAACCGCCAACATTTTCATATTTCTTGCGCAATTCTTACGAATCTCTTAAGTGTAGAAAGCGACTCGATTATAAACAATCATATCACATGGAATAAAAAAGACCGGTTCACTCACAACCAGTCAGATTAATATGGTCCAAATTGGTGCTGCTATTCGAATCTCGCGAATCCGGAAATTGCCCTTTCAACGCTGGTTTATAAAAGCTCATTAAAGTTTGGAGTGCATGTTCGGAAGCGTAGTTATCTTAGCTTGTAGCTGCAGCTCCTACCTGTTGTACCGGTAAAACCGAAAAATTCGCTAAAGACGCACCAATTCCGACAACGCCTGCAACTGCAAAGGAAACCCAAATTTATGTTGTGACCTAACTTCATCAACCTCACTAAAAATGCTTGCAAACAAATACCAGACCTGATCATGATTATGGCAAGCCTGCTACGATGATGACACTTAATTTTTGAACAGAATTTCGCCCACCTGTGTGGAGATGTTGAGCGTTGCACTTTCGGATTGAGCCTTACCAACATATCCATGGAGTTCTTTGGAAACAACCTTTGTGGTAATTGTTGATTTTTCAAGAGCAACCTGATTATAGATAGTTCCTATTTTTGTTGATAGATTTACATATAGAGGTGCTGGTTGATCAGGTAGAGCGAATTCGACGTTACCAACGTTAGTAGATATGTTACTGCTTTCCATACCAATTACATCCGTTACAGTAATGTCGCCGGAACTGCTGCTCACATTTAAGTGTTGGACCGACAATTCTGACTCAACGGATATGTTGCCATATTTAGTATCTATCTCAACCCATTCTGCTTGCTTGATTTGTTTGTCACCTATGACTGTAACTGCCTTTCCTTCGGAAAGCTTTTAGGCGAATGCAGCAAATGCCTCCAAAGTAGCTTTTTTCCCAAAAATCTTTCAGCTTCGTAAGAATCGATTCCGTCTCCTCCGCTACTTTCGCTTTTTGTCTAGCACTAATATGATGTTAAGAAGCCGCGCTACGATAGCTTCTTTAACGAGATCGTGAAAACGGTCCGTTCATACGGCTTGCTTGCGACGCGAATTTCCCCGCCCATCAGCTCGATCAGTCTTTTCGTAATCGTCAGACCCAAACCGCTGCCCTGGAATCTTTTATTCCTTGAATCCTCCAGCGTATACATCCGCTCGAAAATAAGCTCCTGATCCCGTTCATGAATACCTTTGCCTTTATCCCAAATGTCGATAAGCACCCGGCCCTGCTCATCCCGCAGCTTCATGCCGATCACCTTGCCCTGTGAACCATAACGGATCGCATTGCTCAGCACATTGTTTAATGCGCGGTTTAGTCCTTCTTCATTGCCCCATGCATAAAGCGGCGTTTCCGGAATATCGATGTCAGCCTGCAACCCTTCGGATTCGATCAGATCATAAAACATCAGCATGCTGTTTCTGGAAATTTCATTGATATGTATGCGGGTCAGGGGCATCTCCTTATCCCCCGATTCCAGCTTGGCCAGGTCAAAAAAACGGTTGATCAACTCTACGATCTCTACAGTCTTCGTATGCACCTTATCCAGTAGCCGCTCCCTTTCCTCCATTGGCAAGTCGGCCTTCTGGTTCAACGTTTCGATATAACCGAGCACCACGGTAAGCGGCGTCTTCAAATCATGCGATATGTTTGCCAACATTCGGCGCATTGCGATTTCTGTACGCATAAATCCTGTCTCGGACTGCCTGGTTTGCAAAAGCAAGTGATTGATAGCAATCAACAGTCTACGATATCCTGGATCCTCCGTAAAAAGCAGCAGTTGCTCCTGCGAGGACGAATCCTTAATCGTATTCAGTTTATCGATGATGTAGCCGAGCTGCTTAGCTCTTTTTTTCCGACCCATCCACTGCATCACATTCAGCAACGCCAACATGATCACAACAATCAGCAGAACGGCAACCACTAAAATTCCCCCAAACGGTAGCCGATGCCCCACAGCGTTTTGATGTACTGCGGATCGGAGGGCTGATCTTCAATTTTGTCGCGCAAACGGCTCATATGCACATTAATGACATTTTCATCGCCGAAATAGTCGTCATTCCAGACGGATGTGAAAATGTGCTGCTTGGTGAATACCTTTTTCGGATTCGTCATAAACAGCTTTAAGATTTGCAGTTCTTTGGCCGTCAGCTTGATCTCCTGGCCGTTTTTGGTCACGGTCAAATGATCCAGATCCATCTCTAGTTCATGGACCCGGATGATTTTATTTTGCTCAGTTGGGGGTGCTATTGCATAAGCCGTCACGCGGCGGATAGCGGCCTTCACTCTCGCCGTCAGCTCAATCATCGAAAAAGGTTTCGTAATATAGTCATCTGCGCCAAAACCAAGGCCGAGCGCCTTGTCCACTTCCCCATCCTTTGCGGATACGATCAGTACCGGCACATGGCTTTTCTCCCTGACTTTTTTAAGAAAATCCATACCGCTGATCTTGGGCAGCATCATATCCAGCAGTACGAGGTCATAATCTCGTTCGGCAAACCGCTCGAGCGCCTCCTCTCCGTCTTTGGCAAGCACCACCTGAAAACCTTCCATCGTCAAATAGCTCTCTACCATTTCGCCAATCGAGCTGTCATCCTCTACAAGAAGTATGTTCGAAGCCACGTCATTCACGCCTTTCTTTTTACGTCCATAACTCTAATATACTGGAAACAACGGCTCCGAGGTATATTCAGATTCATCTTCAAATAACCGCTCAAACTAAAATAACCCCACAAACTGATCTGTTGCAGCCTTGCGTACCGCCGAGTGTCGCATGAAGCACGTGTACAAAAATACAAATCGAAGGCTGCATGACCCGCATCTTTTAAATGTGAGGGATGCACAATGGACGCTATTTTAGAACGTTGTTGCGGTCTGGACGTTCATCAAGCTACGGTTGTTGCTTGTGTTTTAACCGGCCCCTTTGAATCAAAAGTTAAATCAAGCAGTTAAAACGTTTGGAACGACTACAAACGAACTGTGTCAGCTGCGGGATTGGCTTCAGTCTCACCAGGTTCCATGTTGCCATGGAAAGCACCGGGGTACTTTGGGTTCCCGTGTGGAACATTCTGGAGGGGAGTTTCCAGCTTGTTTTGGGTAACGCTCGTCTTATCAGAAATGTACCCGGGCGCAAAACGGATGTGAAAGACGCCGTGTGGATAGCCCAACTGTTGCGCTGCGGGCTTATTGCGGGAAGCTTCGTTCCGAATGAAACCTTTTACGCAACTTCGCAATCTCACCAGATACCGTCGCAAGTTAGTCGTTCAAGTGACCGCGGAGAAGAGTCGGATTCAAAAAATGCTCGAACTTGGCAACATCAAATTCGCTGCTTTTATCTCCGATGTCTTTGGGACTTCGGGTATGGCGCTGCTTCAGTCCGTCATAAACGGAGAAGTGCTGGATGCAGAGCAAGTTCGCAAGTTAATCCATACTCGTATGAAACCCAAGGCCTGGGTGCTGGTCGAGGCTTTGAATGGTCAAGTCACGGCACATCATCGGTACATGATTCGACTGCATTTGGATCATAAGGCCTTTCTGGAGCAGCAGATTGCCATAGTGGAGGCTCAAATCCATGATTTGCTTCAACCCTATCATTTGGAAATGGAATTACTGAAAACCATTCCAGGGATTGATGAAATGACAGCCTCCCACATTTTAGCGGAAATGGGACTGGACATATCCCACCATTCCGATGCTCATGCCAGCTCTTGGGCGGGGGGATGTCCAGGCAACCATGAGAGTGCTGGCAAAAAGAAAAGTTCTCGCATTCCTAAGGACAAACGCATGCTCAAAGCGGTTTTATGCCAATGCGCATGGTTGGCCTCCATGACCAAAAGCTCTAGAATGCGGGCATTTTTTGACCGGATCGTCAAACGATAAGGGAAGACGAATTGTAATATGAAATGCGACACCTAAAACAAAATGGCCCATGCTGGTTTCGTGTAACATATTCCATTCGACTGATTCCTTCCATCCGGCTAAAGCCTAATTAGTTTCTAATGACTCCAAATACAGATTAACATCCCCGTGCCTTGTATCAAAAACCGCATGCTGAATACGGCGAGTACCGAAAATGTACCAAACATTGACGCTAATGATTTCATTCGCGACGCTGGTTGTGTTAATACTTTCGTTCCATAAAAAGAAATAGACCGCCCTTGGTCAGGATCACGGTCTATTTCTGATCGAATTCCTATATTAAGGCCGCTCTTATGGCGGTACGTTGTACTCGGGGATCGTGTTCGCGCACGGTCCCTCTTCCATTCTACGCATGAGTACGGCTCTTCCGCAGATTCCGGTTCATTCTATCGCCCTTAGTGACCGGACTGGTGCGTCTTTGGTTGTTCCTGCGCATGTGCGCTGCCGGATAGATTCAGCAGAACGACCCCCGCGATGATCAGCAGGATCGAGAATATTTTCAGACCATTAATCTGCTCCGCAAAGAACATATAACCGATGACGGTAATGATCATGATGCCAAGTCCCGACCAGATCGCGTAAGCTACGGATATTTCAATCTGCTTCAAGCTCAGCGTCAGGAAGCTCAAGCTGCAAATATAGAACACCACCAGCAGCACGCTGGGCAGCGGTTTGCTGAATCCCTCCGACAGCTTCATGTTCAGTGTCCCAGCCACTTCAAATAGAATAGCCAAACTTAAATATAACCAATGCATAATCTCAAGACTCCTCCCGTTTCTCTGCGGCAATGCCGAACAATAAGATGTCCATGACGGACTGCAGCAGCTCCCCTAGCGGCAATTGATGCTTCACCGTTGCCCTCGAATCATAAATCTGATGGAGCGAGCCGAGATACAGATCAATGAATAGCGGCATATGAACTCGTTTGATGTTTCCCTCGGCCATCCCCTGCTCCATCAGCTCAGTAACAATGCCCCATTCCTCTCTGAAAAAGGTGTCCAGCTTCTCCCATTGCGCATAATGCGAGCGCTTCAGATCCGGCAGCATTCCCAAATCCATCTTCTCCATCTCCTGCGGCAGACAGATTAGAATCTGATGAATCTTCTCCAGAACGGTAAGCTCCTCATCCCCAGCAATTTCATGTTCGCGCTGCTGAATATGCCGGATCATTCCGTCGATGATATGTTCGACAATCTCTTCCTTGGATGAAAAGTGCTCATAGATCGTCCGTTTACTAATTGCAAGGCTGCGGGCCAGATCACTAACCGTAAAAGTAAACCCCTGCCGCTGAATTAAGCGGATCGTTTCATTCAATATTCGCTCGCGCAAGTGAACAAACTCCCCTTCTGGTACTGTAAATACTTTATCGGTACCATTAGTATTATAACGCCTCCATCGGCATAAAATCCAGACATGATTTCTATAAAATATACGTGTGAAGAAAAATGCGATCCGTGCACTTTCTCAAGAGCCGGACCGCCGCTTATAATAGAAAATTTTTCTTGCGAGATAAACAGGCTAGACCCTCTGGAGTTAATCTGATCTCATAAAAAAAGAACCCGCTTATACACCTTAAGCAGGCTCTCATTGAGAAAACAGCCCATTAATCAAACCGCACGTCGCCAATGCCGAACCAAGGAAAATTTCCTGCTGCAACATAGGCGCAGAACGCGGCAGCTGTCAGTAATCCGACGACCAGAAGATCGTAGCGGGAATAACGAGATGGGTAATAATACGTTCGGGCCTTCGCCCGGTCTCCGTCAAATTGCTTGGCCTCCATCGCAGCGGCTACCCGATGGGCCCGGCGGATGCTCTGCGCCAGCAGCGGCACCACATACAGTCCTGCGCGATTAACCATGCCGCGAATCCCGCGAATCGGGCGAACTCCTCGCACTTTCAAGGCTTGGCGGCGGATTACATATTCCTCCCACACCATGGGCAGCAGCCGGATCGAAGCCATGAAGCTGTAGGCATATTTGGGCGCCAGCCTCAGCTTCTGCATCAGGCTGTAGAATAAATCCACCGAGGACGTTGTCGTAACGAGCAGCAGTCCCTCCGAAGCAAAGGCAATTCCTTTAAAGCCCAAATGCAGCCCCCGGTAGAAGCTTTCTTCCGATACCCGGAACAATCCCCACTCCCACCAGATCGTCTCCCCCTTACCGAACAGCATCATGGAAGAGGCGGACGATATGAAGGCAAGCAGAAACGGAATAAAGAACAACAGCATTTTCCACGGCTTCACCCCGCTGAGCACCACCAGACAGACCATAAAGATAAGCGCCTGATACAAAACAAAATCAAGATCATGGGTCAGCACCGTCATGAAAAACAGCGCACAGATCAGTCCCAGCTTCACCACCGGATTCGCCCGGTGCAGCCAAGTGATCCGCACGGGGTTCCATATATTCATGCGTTCACCCCCGTGAGGCGTTGATCGGCCGCGGCTAAGATACCCCGTGGGTCGGCAGCGCCGTTTACTCTCTTAGCCGCCTGCTCGGATGCAATCCCGCCAGACCAGCGCGGGGAAGGCATGCTCGAAGTCAGCTGTCCCTCCCGGACTTCCCATATATGCGTGGCCACCCGCTGCGCGATCTCCATTTCATGCGTCACCATGAGAATAGCGGTTCCCGCGCGGCGCAGCTGCTCGCACATCTCCAGAATCGCAAACGTATTCCGCGCATCCTGTCCGAAGGTTGGCTCATCCAGGAGCAGGACGGACGGCTGTCTTGCCATGGCCGTAGCCACGCTCAAGCGGCGCTTTTGGCCTGTCGACAGCTGGTACGGATGCCTAGCCTCCATGCCTTTCAGTCCAAAGCGTTCAAGACAGCGGTCGGCCTGCGCCTTCGCTTCCTCCGGCGGCACATGATCCACCAACAGCGAGTAAACCACCTCATCGCCGATGCGCTCCGTCAGGAATTGAAGCTCCGGATTCTGAAACACGAATCCGATTTGGCGCAGCTGCTGCTCTCTCTTCTTTCGCACCTTCCGGCGCTTGCCCTGAATGACCTCTTCCCCGCAAAGCACATAGGTCCCTTCGGCGCGAAGCAGCCCCATCAAACTGAGCAGCAGCGAGCTTTTGCCTGCTCCGTTCGGTCCTACCACCGCAATGAATTGTCCCGGAACCACCTCGGCGGAAGGGAGGGTGATAACAGGTTTATCCCATCTCATTCCCCTAAAATTCGCCAGTTGAATGACAGGTTCCCCATGTTGAGCGTACGGCGGAGCAGCCTCATACAAGAGATTGCCCAGCGCGTCGACCAGAGCAAACAACTCTCTGCCCGCCCGGGTCTGAGCATAATCCTCCCATACGCCGGGATACCAGATTCCATAGGCTTGGAGTTCCTTCTCGTATTCAGCGAATATCGCTGCTGGGGGACCTTCGCCCAGAATCACCCCATCCGGGCTGAACAGCACGACACGATCCACATATTGGGCCATTTCTTCAATCCGGTGTTCCACGATGATCAGCGTACGCCCTTCCGAAACGGCCTTCACCGCGGACCAGATTTGCTCCCTGCCTTCCGGGTCGAGCAGCGCAGACGGCTCGTCAAGGAACAGCACTTCCGGCTCCAGCAGCAGAGCCGATGCCAGCGCAAGTCGTTGCTTCATGCCTTGGGACAAATGCCCGATCGGCATATGGAGCTCCTCAAGATCAAGCCCCACCTCGCGCAGGGCCGCTTGCATTCGATCCTTCATCTCGTCACGAGGGACACTTAGATTTTCCAGTACGAAAGCCAGCTCTTCATCCACGTACGGCATACAGAACTGGGTATCCGGATCTTGAAATACATAACCCCAAGAGCGTGGAATCAGCTGGGCCTCGCATTTCATCGGCACCTCCGTCGCGCGGGGAATCATCCCGCTAAGCACCTGCAGCAGCGTGGATTTGCCACAGCCGCTCGGACCGAGCAGCAGCACCTTCTCCCCGCGGACAGCCGAGAAGGAGAGGTCTTTGAACATCAATCGCTCCTCGCCCGGATACTTCAGACGCAATCCCTCCACATACACGGCCGGTTCCGGAAGCATCTCAGCAGACTGAGCCGGAACCGGGCTAACCGTGGCATTAGACATGGCGCGGATCATCCAGTGCTTCGTAATCCTTCTTCGACGCAGGACGGAGCAGGGATGTCACGCCCGTACGGTCGAGCGCTTTAGCCAACAGGAGCATAAGAAGGCCTGCAATGACGGCGCCGCTAAGTACCCGCATACCGTATTTAGCGAGGAACATCCACGTCTGCAGGTCATCCGTATAGCTGTAATAGAAGTCCATGATCATCGAGCCGATGGCTGCACCGGCACCGGCAATCGCCAGCGTCCACGCCGAGGTGCTCCGATAACGGAACGCCGCGAATACCAATTCAGCCCCCAGTCCTTGAATGAGGCCATACAGCAGTAGGGTCAATCCCCAGCCGCTGCCAAACAGCACTTCTACGTGGGCCGCCGCCACTTCCGCGATAATGGCCACTCCCGGCTTCCGGATCAACAAGTAAGCAAGCGTGGCTGCAGCGAACCACATGCCGTATAACAACTCATCCGCTTCAAAGAACAGCGGTTTTAATAGATTGTAAACCGAACCCCAGAAGTGATAAATGACGCCAAGCACCAGTGATACCAGTACCGTAACCAAAATATCGCTTAACCGCAGTCCTTTTCGGGGCTGAACCCCCAACTTCTCTTGCACAGACGTTCCCATAACAACACATTCCCCTCTCCACCTCTATTTTTGTGTAAACACAACAAAAAACCGTCTGGAAAAACGCGCAGACGGAAAAATAGGCCCTATGTAGGCAGGGTCGGATATTCTCTACGCTGGCATTACCCAGTTCAGATTAACGGTCAACAGCGGATAGCAGCTGCAATCTCAGCCTGATTCACTCAAGCCCCCGTATTCCTATTCGGTTTTATGTTAACTTTAAAATACACATTCACTCCGGAATAAGCAAGAACCTTTTTTCAAAAATGGCTATTTATTGATTTCCATCTCATTCTATGTCAATATCAGAGTGATTGGCTTTTCCACCAACGTTTATTGCTGACACCTATGCACAAAGGAGAATGACATGGCTAAACAATTGCTGCGTCTGATGACTGAGCTGTCTTCCCGCAAGTGGCTGTCCCGAATCATGGGGCATTGTTCCCACAGCCGGCTGAGCCGTCATCTAATACCTGCATTCATACGAATTTATCAAATTCCGGCGCACGAAGCGGAGAAAGAAATCAACGAATACCGCTCACTGAACGAGTTCTTTTCCCGCCGGTTAAAAATAGGCCTACGCGCCATAGATGACACCGCCGACGCCATGGTAAGCCCAGTCGATGCCACAATTTCGGCAATGGGCGTCGTCAACGCCGGTACCATTCTAAGCGTTAAGGGACAGGATTATACCTTGAGCGAGCTGCTCGCGAAATCACCGAGAATGGAAAACTACATCCACGGTTATGCATTTGTATTGTATTTAAGCCCGACCGACTATCATCGCATTCATTCCCCGGTAACCGGTGTTCAGGCGGAAAGCGAGCATTTAAAGGGACGCGTTTACCCCGTGAACGATTTTGCGATGACCCATATCCGGAATGTGCTCAGCCGCAATGAGCGCCTCATTACCTATATTGCGCATGAGTTCGGCGAAGTTGCCGTCGTGAAGGTCGGAGCCATGAACGTAAGCAGCATCCGTTATGCTGACGAGAGTGTGAAGAAATACGAAATCGGCGATGAACTCGCGTACTTTGAATTCGGCTCTACAGTTGTACTTTTGACGGAGAACGGCACGTTTACCCCTCGCGGTGACCTGGAACCCGGCTCCAAGGTGAAGATGGGAGAACTGCTCGGTTTGCTTCACCCGTCCCCAGCCAGAAAAGGGTGATTCCATCTACCTTACCAAACATCGCATGACAAGTTAAGGCTATAAATCATTGGCTGCATGAATGATTAACGCCGGCCCAGCATCCGATAAATGATCCGCTGAAACAGCCGATCCGGCAGTCCGCCCTTGATCCATGCGGTCGCCCGCGTGCCTCGGGGCAGCATATAGCGGAACCTGGGCTTAGCCATGGACGCAATTTTTGCCACAAGCCTGGCTACCTCCTGCGGATCCCCGCTTCCTTTGGCTGTCCGCTCGGAATAGTCCAGCACGCCCTTCAGCAGACCGCTGTAGGGTGATCCTTCCTTCACCGTAAGCTCCCCAAAGCTTTTGTTCCAGATCGGCGTGCCATAGGCACCAGGCTGGATCAGCACGACATCAATGCCAAAGGGCATCACTTCCATGGACAGGCTTTCGCCAAACCCTTCCAGCGCAAATTTGGAGGACGCATAGGGTCCATAACCCGGAAATCCGACCACGCCGCTAATGCTGCTCATGAGAATGATTTTGGATTTTCCAGTTCGCCGGAGCAGCGGCAGCATATGCTGTGTCACCGATACGGTCCCGAAAAAATTCGTCTCCATCTGCTTTCGCCAGCCGCTGAGCGGCACTTCCTCCACCATGCCGCCTACCGCCTCCCCGGCATTGTTAACCAGCACGTCCAAGCGGCCATACCTCTGCTCCAACTCCAAGGCAGCGGCCTTGACTTGTTCCTCGATGCAGATATCCAGCTGGAATACGTGAATACGCTTGGCAACATCGGCTTGTTCGGCTCGGGCCAACAGTTCTGCAGCCGTCTCCGGCCTGCGCAGACCCGCTGCCACGTCATAACCTGCTTTTGCCAGCTCCAAGCTGATGTGCAGTCCGAACCCGCTCGACGCGCCCGTGATCAGCGCAACCTTTCCTGCTCCCGCCGTTACCACCGGATCACCGCTTGTTCGGCCAATGCCACTCTCTCTATCACACCCATCACCCTTCCGTTATTCGAAATGCCTGCCCGGCCATTTTTCTTAAACCCTGCCTTCAACGCTTTATGCTTATCCCTAATATAACAAAATTTCGGAACGTCAGGATCCCTATTCGTATATGCATCTTTTACAATGCAATCAGAGTCCCTATCCACATATGTATCCACTAAATAGCCCCACAAAGTGGAGCCTATGCTTCGATGCTTATTCCAAATACTTTGCGGGGACCCTAAAAACATATCGAAAAAAGGGAGCCATTTAGCTCCCTTTTGCGTTCATCCAGAGAAAAGCGTATATGATAACGGGATTCAACGTCACCCGTATGTAGGCCAGGTCTCATTTAAAACCATACATCCTGATGATCCTGAGTCGTTGTCTTCATGCGGCGCAAGCGATTTCTGAAAATAGCGCAGCCACCACGACTGAAGAAACGTCCACGCACCCGTCTTCTTGGGCTCATTCCTCTCTCCCCCCTTCATAAAATAAAACTGTATCTCGTTTTTTACCCTAAATCGCTTGCTATGAAACCATTAACCCCTCCTACCAATCAGGTAAGTTATGGAAGGGCGAGGGAATCACCGAATCTCGGATGGGCTCTTGCCCGTATACTGCTTAAATTGCCGGCTAAAAAAGAAAATATCCCGGTAACCCAGCGCGTCAGCTACCTCCGTTACGTTCATGCCTTGGTGCAGCAGCAGATGCTGCGCTCGCTCGATCCGCATCTGAATGATGTATGATTGCACCGGCGTGCCGATCAGTTCCTTGAACTTGATCGAGAAGTAACGGGGGGACAACCCCGCTCTAGCGGCCAAATCTTCTACCCGATGGGGAACCCCCGGGTGCTGACGGACATAATTCGCGATTTCATGGATAGCCTCTGACAGCTGATTGCTTGCTTTTTTGACCACCGGCTCAGCAAGATCTGAACGCAGCAGATGAATCATCAGCTGTTTCAGAATAAGCTGCCCCTCCTCCAATGATCCATAGGGCTTGTCCAGATACAAACGCACGTAGCGCGCGAGCAAATATTCAAAATCCATCGTTTCCGTCAGCTTGCGATAGGATGCAGGGATATGCTGCACCGGGTCGGCCACATCAAAATGGATATATGTCAATACGAGCGGTTTCTGCGGATTGTGCGTCGCACTCGTATGATCTCCTGGTCGGAACAGGAAGCAGCTTCCTTTTCCCACAGCAAAGGGCTCGTCATTGAGCTCGACCGTGCCTTCACCGCTCCATACATAGAACAAATCATAATTCTGCATGGGTCTTTCGCGTTTTTGCCATTTCCAGCCTGGCTCACATACGATTTTGGCAAGCGCAGACATGATTATAAAAGAAGACGGCGATGCATTTAGCATCACGTCATAACCCCCTCATCTCATTCAAAAATTGACCTCTTTTCCATCATACCCGTTTTTTATGTTTTTTGCATGTCCAGCCATGCCTGCGCAATCCGGGTAACCCCTTCTTCAATGCTGGCTATGTCCAGATGCGAGAAGCCAAAGCATGCGGCAGGCAATCCGGGTATACGATGATATACCGATGCATCCCGAAACATGACACCGCGTTTGCGGGCAGCTTCTTGGAACTGGGCGTACTCTTCCTCGGAGCGCAGCCAGTTCGCATAAACATGCAGGCCGGCATCGCCGGGATGAAGACGAAACAGTTCGGAGGCATGCGTATCCATCGCCTGGCGAAGCGCCTCATACCGTGCACCATACAGCCGAGTCATTCTTCTAAGATGCCGACCGTAACCCCCTCGCACAATAAAGCGCGCCAGCGCGCGCTGCTCCAATACGGCTGGTGAGATCGGCTCGTACAGAGCCTTAGCCTGCACAACCGCCTCAACCAGGCTTGGGGGCAGCACGGCATACCCGATGCGGAGCCCGGTGAACATCGTTTTGGAGAACGAACCTACGAAGATGACACGTCCCTCGTTATCCAGCATTCGCAAGGGCTCAATTGGCTTGCCGCCCCAGCGGAACTCGCTGTCGTAATCATCCTCGATAATAAAGGCCTGACGGCTTCGCGCCCAATTCAGCAGCGCCCGTCTTCGCTCCAGCGGCAGCACCGCTCCCGTCGGGTATTGACGGCTGGGGCTTACGACAAGCAGACTTGCGTCCCAGTCACGTGGTATCAATCCGGTATCGTCTACCGGGGATGGCAGCGGAATCCCGCCACTCAGGCTGATGCCCCGATAGATTCCTTGATAGCCGGGATCCTCCATGACCACCTGATCGCCAGGATCAACCAGCAGCTGAAACATGAGGACTAGCCCCTGCATGGATCCGCTGAAGATCACGATCTGCTCGGGGTCGGCCTGGATTCCCCGCGTAAAACGCAGGTGTCCGGCTATCGCCTGGCGCAGTTCGAGGTCTCCCTCCGGCGGCGCTCCGTTCTGCAGCTCGACTCCCCCGCTTCCACCTGCATAGGATAACGCGCTCCGCCACTCCGAATACGGAAAATCCTCCATGGGCATCCGTGCATTCGCGAATGAGATTGTACCTGGGGGAGGTTCTCTCAGCAGCATCTGTGCCGAGGTATAATCCCCGCTTTGGCTCACCAGTCGTTGCCCCCAAGTAGAGAGCACCGGCGCTCCCTCGGCCAGCGGCGGCTGGTCTACCATGGCAATCCCCTCTGCTACGTAAGTTCCGCTGCCTTGCCTGGACACAACATAACCTTCGGCCATCAGCATGTCATAGCTCTGCGCGGCCGATCCTCTGGACACACCATACAGCTTGGCCAGCTCGCGTGTGGCGGGAAGGCGGGTTCCTTCCGGCAGCTTGCCGCTATGAATGGCAGCGCGAATCGCGTGGTATAGAGCCAAATATTTATATCGATATTGTTCCACATACGTCTCGAACGGCAATCCCAGCTCCATCATGACGACTCCTATCATTCTTGATATAAAATTGGACTATATAAATTACTCTAAATTGGCGCTTTTTCCTTGTCAATTTTCATCATAAACTGTTATTCAAAATGATAGTGGGAGCGTTTAACCATGAGAAGAGACGAGTTTGCGATGGAGGATCAACAAGAGATCGAGGATTTCCTCAGCGGCATGAGCTTTGGTTTCCTTGGAACAGCCGATGAAGAGGGGATTCCGCGTGTAACGCCATTGAACTTTGCTTATGTGAACGGAGCGTTCTATTTTCACGGCAGCCGGATGGGTGAAAAAATGGATCATCTACGCCGGACGCCCGCCGTGTGCTTTACCATAGCTGATGAGTATGCGCTGATCCCTTCCTATTTCTCCGATCCGGAGATGGCCTGCCCGGCTACGGCCTACTTCAAAAGCGTAACGGCGATCGGCGAGGTGGTGATCGTGGATGATCTGGAGGAAAAGGCTCTTGCGATGGAGGCACTGATGACAAAACTGCAGCCTGAAGGCGGATACCGCGCCATTGACGCGAATGACCGGGCTTATATCCCCAGACTGAAAGGGGTAGCGGTCATCAAACTCGCTCCGCAGCGAATGAGCGCCAAGTTCAAGTTCGGCCAGAACCTGAAGCCGGATTCGCTTCAGACCGTAGTCGAAGGGCTTGAATGCCGGGGCAAAGAGCGGGATAAAGAAACCGCCGGACTGATATGCAAGTATCATCCTGGACCGCGTTAAAGCATTACAATTATCCGTGACGGTTACTGGGCTAAGTGGTATAATGTTAGGCAATGAAAACGTAAAGGCAACTTGTCACCTACACTTACCTTAACCAAAAGTATTCGGAAGGAAGGAATCAGTTCATGAACCCATTGGTTGGTCAATTGAATGGAAAAATGCAAGCCGGCAATCCGCATGTGTACGACATGCTCTCCACACTCGGCAAAGAAATCTACTTCCCGAAAGAAGGCATCCTGAGCCAATCTGCGGAAGCGACGAGCCATGCGAAAAAATATAACGCTACGATCGGTATTGCAACCGAAGGCGGAGTCCCGATGCATCTGGGCGTCATCCAGGACAAACTTTCGGCTTACCAGCCGAAGGATCTGTACCCGTATGCCCCCCCGGCAGGCAAGCCGGAGCTGCGCTCCGTATGGCGAAACAAGATGCTTCAGGAGAACCCTTCGCTTGAAGGCAAGAGCTTCAGCAATCCCATCGTCACGAATGCGCTGACGCATGGTCTTAGCATCGTAGCCGATTTGTTCGTGGATGAAGGAGACGCCGTGATTTATCCCGATAAGAACTGGGAGAATTACGAGCTGACATTCGGCATTCGCCGCCATGGCATTCATGTAACCTATCCTCTCTTTACGGACGATATGAAATTTAACGCCGAAGGACTTCGTCAAGCTCTGCTAAGCCAGAAGGATAAAGGCAAGGCGGTCGTCCTGTTGAACTTCCCGAACAACCCGACAGGTTATACCCCTGGCGCTCAGGAAGGGGCTGCCATCGTGTCCGCGATTCAGGAAGCCGCCGAAGCCGGCATGAATATTGTCGTCGTTACGGATGATGCGTATTTTGGATTGTTCTTTGAAGATTCGCTGAAGGAATCGCTCTTCGGACGTCTGGCAAGCCTTCACCCTCGCGTGCTTCCTGTGAAGGTCGACGGTGCGACCAAGGAAGAATTCGTATGGGGATTCCGTGTCGGCTTTATCACGTATGCGGCAGAAGATAAAGACGTGCTGGACGCACTGGAGCAGAAAACGCTCGGCATTATCCGGGCAACGATATCCAGCGCCTCCCACCCTTCGCAAACCTTTGTTCTGGAGGCGCTGAAGGCGCCGGAATTCCACGAACAGAAGGAAGAGAAATTCGTCATCATGAAAGGCCGCGCGAACAAAGTGAAATCCATTCTCGATAGCGGCAAATACGGCGATGCATGGGAATATTATCCGTTTAACTCCGGCTACTTCATGTGCCTGAAGCTGAACACGGTAAACGCCGAAGAGCTCCGTTCCCATCTCATCCATGAGTATGGCGTAGGAACCATCGCCCTAGGCGAGCATGATCTCCGGATCGCCTTCTCTTGTATTGACGAGGAGTATTTGGAGGATCTGTTCGACTTGGTCTACAAAGGAATTCAGGACCTGAAGAAGGCTTAATGATCGGCTGTATATGAAGAAGATATAAGCTCCAAATAACGAGAATATTAAACTCTTCAGCCCTCTCACTTCCCTACAGGAAGTCGGGAGGGCATTATTTATGTTCTGCGACATTCCTAAAATACACCGTTCATGCCGCCAAATATCCGACCTAAAACATTAAAATAGATCATGATAAAAGACAATATAAGGGCTATAGGTAAAACGACTACAAATTGCATTTTATTTTTAGGAATGATAAGTAATAAAACTAAGATCATCATTAGATATACTCCCATAAGCCATGGGATTAAATAGTAATGAGTGTGAATGGGTAAGTAAGCATGACGTAATTCAAACCCTTCTGACAGCAAAGCTGTGATGGGAAGCGCCGAAACCATATGAGAAAACAATCCATTTCCACGCGCATACCACATAATATAAGCGCAAACAGGAGATATCACCGCGCATATACCCCAAAAAACAATGGCTCTCTCTGGGAAAAAGTGTAGAAAAAGCACGGTGTAAGCATAATAAACGGTAAGCATGGATCCAAAGAAGACGAATACTTTTACAGCTGCTATTTTGGGCGAATAGCTGAACACCGATAAAAGCGCGGCAACAAATACCCATATGCCAAGACGTCCACCGATATTGTCAAATATGGGGTTAATACCCGGAGCATCCACAAGTTTTGCTGCTAAACCCAAAATAGCTCCGATTATCATTGCACTTACTATTGAAAAGACTTTTTGTTTTGTATTTGATTTGTTCTGCACTCTAATCTGATTCAACTTATGATATATTTCCATTTCTCCCTCCAATTTTCATGATTATTTAACATCCTAACATAAGTGAAAGGCCCCTTCTTGCTGTTAGAAGACGCTCCATGTACGAATCGTTCCTCCCATCGCTGATATGAACGAGACCTGTCAAATAGCAGTTTGTAACTCCCTTGTTTTCCCAATCCCCTTTATACAAGAGAGGGTGTAAAAACTGAACTAGAAGGCAAAAGCTATCAACGGTGAGCAGTCTGATATCCGCGGGTTTTGTATACCGCATGTTTTCTCTCCGTCTGCAGAGAGTGCACCACGAACTGTTGTCGTGCGTCGTTTCCTTTGGAGGGATGGCACATAGCGATGGACGTGGATTCTCTCTTACGGCTTTTCCCTTTGCCTTCTAACTCAGTTTTTCATCTTCCACCTGTTTTTGGGGGAACGGGATCACCTTGAATCAACAATTCTCACAATACGACTAGATTCCAATAGGAATGGTGATCACCTATTTATCCCTTTCTCTTCAAGTTCTCGGGCAATCGACCAAATAAATCCACTTAGTTCACGCGCCACGGCCACAACTGCTTTGCCACTAGGCTTACCCTTTGACAGCATTTTCGTGTATTTTCGATGTAGTCGATGCTGTGCCTTCCAGGATATGGCCTGAATTTCAGGAGATTTTCCTTGTTGACGTTTCTTTAACTCTCCTTGTAGCGCAGGTTTATAGCGGTAACTCCAAGCGGATTCGACCAATAAACGACGAAGGTGGGTATTCCCCGATTTCGTAATGTTTCCCTGCCATCGGCTTTGGCCACTTGAGTATTCCCTCGGCACCAAACCTGTGTACCCCATGAAAGCCTTCGCATTACCAAACCGGGTAAATGAACACACTTCCGCTACGATTCCTGTTGCTGTCGTTTCAGCTACTCCACGTAAGGTTTGAAGGGCTTGTATTAAGGGGGCGTGGTGCCCTTCCGTGGCTTCTTCGTGAATGGCTGCTTCCATACGCTTCAGACGTTCTTCATTTTCATCCATCTGATGCAGCATTTCCTGCAGAACCAAACGTTGTGAAGCGGACTCGAATGGAATACGTCCTAACCATAACCGGTATTTAGCCGTCCAACGGCGAAGTGGCTCTTTAGGTGCAATCTGATGACGAAGGAGAAACTTCCCGATCCGCTGCCGGATTCGAGCTCGATCTTCCTTAACATCTTCACGCATTCGTACCAAATCACGAAGCGCTTCTTCCTCTGGAGTAGGTACATGCACACGTGTTAATTCACCTGCTCGAAGTAATTGTGCCAGACGCATCGAATCCCTACGATCCGTTTTTACCCGTTCTCCTGGACGACTAGGCATAAGTGATGGGGCGATAACAATGCAGTCATATCCATGTGCAGTTAGCAAACGAACTAAAGGATATCCTGTTGGACCTGCCTCGTAACAAACGCTTAATTCATTGGGTTGGCCTAACTTCCTCAATACTTTCAAGATGTGATACTCGGTATGAGGAATCGTGCCCAAATACCGAGCGCCTTCTCTTCCTGGATCAGCTACAGATACAGCAATATTTTCCTTCGACACGTCTAAGCCTACGTATTTTATGGTATCCTTCATAGTACAGACTCTCCTTTGCAATTTAGCTCTGATTTTGGTTTTGGTTTAGCTTCTACTACACCATTATTCCCAAAATTAACCTAAGATGTTGCAATTACGGGGAGTCTGTCTCGTTCATGATAACTGTTGCCCCCACAAACGGATCTACTCTTCTCGTCAGATCGTAAAAGCCGTTCACGAGAATGTCCTGTTCATGTGGATTGCCAGAAACAGCGTCCGGATTTCCGAACCATCAATCGCTTTCGTCCCGAGCGTATGAAAGACGTACTGGAGAAGATCTTCACGAGCGTGCTTCTGTTTCTTGCCCAGGAGAATTACGTCAAATTGGAACATTACTTTGTGGACAGCACCTTCATTTTTCTTCTGCCATATCTATACGCTCGCCCATACACATAGACGATTAGCCACATACAATACCGTGTACTACAAATCAACGAACTGAAAGGGGAATGAACATGGGTGCAGTTGAAGAAGTAAGACACGGTGGATACGGCGGTGGATACGGAGTTGGAGCAATCCTGGTTCTCTTTATCCTGCTCGTTATCATCACTCGTTCTTTCTGGGTGTAATGACAACTAGATAACAGCCGAACAGAAATCGCAGGTCGCCACACCACGCACTGCGATTTCTGCAAACGAAATAACCCATACTATAAATGACAATAGAAGGCCGGGACGCTAACGTCCCGGCCTCTTCCCATTTATTCGTCGTCATCGTCTTCACGCCGGCTCTTCCGAGCAGCAGCGCTTCGGAACAGAAATACAAGCACGATACCTGCAACCAGCGTACCCAATATACGCCCGGGGGCACTAAGAATGCCCGGAATGAGCGGGAGCCACAGCAGGACAGCCCAGAACAGCTGCACCTGGAAGATGAGCTTCCCTTCATTGTCGCGGCGCGTTCCTTCCGGAAGCGGGTAGACATGCAGCCAGAACGATTCCGGATGAAGCTTTCGCAGTGCAGACAGCTGGAGTCCGATGATCATCAGGCTGATCAAATACACAATCGCCGATACCAGACTCTCCCGGGTTGCCCACACAAGAAAGGCACCCAGCAGTCCGACCCGAATCAGTATACCCAGAATATCACTGCGCGTCAGGCTCTTAATAAGAAGAAATCGATAGGCGCTTTCCTTCTTCCACGCCAATCCCTTGCCCCATCCGGACAGCCATTTCCGCGCATGGACACGCTGCCCGCGCTGAGGCACATTCACGAACCAGCTCAGCACCATCATCACCCGGCTCGCCTGTCTCTCATCGACGGCGATTAATCGCTCCCAAGCGACCAAATGCTTGACGGGGACTGACAAGGCGGCAACATACGTGAGGCCGAGCAGAGCCATAAATAGGAGGGCGCGGCCCGATGGATGCCATAACCAGGCGGCTAAGCTCAGCGCCGGAACGATCCAGCGGAGTGCCCGGTAGGCTGCTGCCGCGTTCCTTGACACCATAAGCTGCTCCTTCCAGCTCCCATAGCTGGATAGCAGTTTAAACAGCGTCAGAACAACAAACGTAGCGAGCAGCGGTTTTGGCGAAACATCGCTGCGTATGTATAGAGGCCATAGAATTAACATCACCAGTCCTAAACCGATGATTTTATAAATGACGCCGCTGAACCACGCTTTACGGAAGTATTCCTTCATCCGGGATTCCTGCGGAATGAGGAACACCGTATCCGCCGAACGCAGATACGTGCGGATACTGCTGTTGATCATGAGAGGCACAAGGAAAATCATCATGATCCAGCGAATCGGCAGATCTGGTGGAATATTCTGCAGTAGTGCGGTGTACCAGGCAGCGAACGCAATCAGAACGAACAGAAATACGACGGCTACCCCGCTCTGTATGACATAGCCCAGATAGGGGAAAATTTCACCCCAGAACTGTCCGCGTCGTTTGACATACAGTTCACGCAGATTCATTCGCCGTTACCGTCCTGAATCAGCACATTAAACAGCTCCTCCAGCGACATGCCGGGTCTTCCGGCTTGATCCTGAATTTCCTTCAGCGTCCCCTGAGCAATGATGCTGCCGCGGTGCAGCACGATGAACCGGTCGCAATAATTCTCAATCGTGGAGAGAATATGAGAGCTCAGTAAGACCGAAGCGCCGGACGCCTTCAGCTCCAGCATGAAGTCAAGAAGCGAACGTATCCCGAGCGGATCAAGCCCAAGGAAGGGCTCATCAATAATGTACAGCGACGGTCTGGCTACGAAAGCGCACATGATCATCACTTTTTGGCGCATACCCTTGGATAAATGCGTGGACAGGCTGTCCATCTTCTCTTCCATACGGAACATCTTCGCCAACTGCTCCGAACGCGCCTCATAATCTTCATGGGATACGCCATAGGAACGTGCCGTAAATTCCAGATGCTCGCGTACCGTCATCTCCTCATACAGCAGCGGGGATTCAGGAACAAACGCCAGGGCGCCGTGATAAGCTTCCGAATGCTCTGTGCGGCTCTTCCCTTGAACCTGAATACTCCCTTTTTGCGGATTCATCAGCCCGAGAATATGCTTCATCGTGGTACTCTTGCCCGCGCCGTTCAGGCCGATCAAACCTACCATCTCACCCGGTTCAACCTGAAAGGTTACGTCATGCAGAACCGGTCGGTTCATGCTATACCCGCCGCTTAATCCTTGAACAGACAATACCGGCTGTTCACTCATTATTGATCACCTCTTATTCTGAAAAGTCCGGTCCTTATGGATTTCGACCACATCCGCTGAATCGGACCCGAAAACAACATACCGGTTACAAGCTTCGCGTTTATAGAGTATTAGCTCCGTGGAGGCTTGTTCTTCAACCATTTCGGAGCGCCCTTGTTCTTGCGGTCCCGCTCCCTTTCACTCTGACGCTGACCCGATGCCTTTCCGCTTCCCGCCTTTCCATTGGCGCTGGTGGAAGCAGGCTTTCGGGCTGGTTTCTCTTTACGGGCAGTATCCCCGGCTGACCCACGTGGACCATGTCCTCGATCGGTTTGTGTTGAACGCGGGGCTCTTACCTTGCCGCCATAAAGGGCGCGTTCTTCGATCGATATGCCCAGCTCGCGATTGAACTTGCGCATGATAAACGTCTGACGGTCCGTTACGAGCGTTATCGCCATGCCGCTCCGCCCCATGCGTCCAGTGCGTCCTGCGCGGTGTGTGTAATGCTCGGCATCAATAGGAGGATCGTAATTGATCACCATGCCGAGTCCTTCGATGTCAAGTCCGCGGGCAGCGACATCGCTAGCGACCAAGAGCTTGGTACGCCCTTCTCTAAACGAATTCAGAACCCGGCTTCTAGTCATCTTGTCGGCATCACCATAGATGGCAGCCGCATTTAAGCCGAGGTAGTTCAACTTCGCTTCAACCTCTGCCAAATTCTCGGTGGCATTGACGAAGACAATCGCACGGTCTGGATTGTAATGCCGGACCACGCGGCGCAGCATGTCCAACTTGTCACGCTCTTCCGTCACAAAATAATAATGCTCCAGCGCAGACGGCGTCCGCTGCTCCGGATCAATCCCGATTTCGACCGGCTGATCCATCTCCTTCTTAACGAGCTCTGCCGTTTCCGGACTTACCGTGGCAGATAAGAACACCAATTGACGGTCACGTAATGCACTGCGCAGAATGCGATCCACATCGCCGGCGCCGCCCAGATTAAACACCTGATCCACCTCGTCCACTACGATCGTAGTCACTTGGTGCATTTTCAGTTTCCGGATTTCGATCAGTTCACGCACACGTCCCGGTGTCCCTACGATCAGCTGCGGATGCAGCTTAAGCTTCTCAATCTGACGCTTGGCAGCGGCACCGCCGATAAGACCAAGCACACCGATTCCGCGGGCTTCCCCGTAACGCTCGCTCTCTCTCACAATCTGAACAGCAAGCTCTTGAGTCGGAGCAAGAATCAATTTCTGGGCTCCCTTGATCTCCGGATCGATGCCCTGAAGCACAGGCAGCAAATAAGCAAGCGTCTTTCCTGTGCCTGTCTGTGAAGTCGCGAGCACGTCCTTGCCTTCGAGTATGCGCGGTATAGCCTCAGCCTGAACGGGAGAAGGCGTGACAATGCCAAACTCCGTTAATCTGGAGGACAAATCCTCGGCTATTCCTAATGTATGAAATGTAGTTGCAGTCATATGTTAGTCCATCCTTTTTTTAGATATCAGAAGTCTATCATTCCAAAGCGCGTCTGCCTGATATCGCTAGAAAAACCTTCCGATACATGTGGTTTGTTTACTTTAATAGTGGTGGTAGCAGGCGTGTTTCCTAATAAGTGTTATTCACTCTTTTTCATTATATGCCAAAACAGGAGTCCTCACCAAATCAAACATCCTAAACGGCGTGAACAGCACATCATACATCGTCATACGAATAGGCTTGATCACCCATCTGTTTAAGGCAAAAGAGAAAGAAACGACTTCGCGGCAGCAGATAGCGGAACACCTCGAAGCGTTGCAATTCCTATGCTGCGCTCGGGAATTGGCGGATGGAGCGGCACCTCGATCAGCTGACCTGCTTGCAATTCCTCGTTAGCATAGTCTCGAATGACAAAAGCCAAGCCAAAGCCGCTCCGGGCAAACTGTACCAGCAGCTCAATGCTGCCAAGCTCAAACTCGGGTTTTAGCGTGACACCCTGCAGCTCAGCATACTGATCGACATACATTCTTGTGCTCCCGCCCCTCTCCAGCATAAGCAGCGGGTAGCTCCCGATATCACGAAGGGACAACGGGTGTTGTAATTTGGCCCGCTCCGCAAATGATTTACCGGCAACTAAACAATCATGGATCGGGGAACTCGCGCGAAAATCGATTTGTTTATCGGAGGCCGGTAAATGAACGATGCCAAAATCAATCTTCCCTTCCTTGAGTAGGGACAACGTTTCCGGGGTTGTGCGGTTAGTAATGCGGATGCGAATATCCGGATAGGCGGCGTGGAAATACTCCAAATGCGGCAGCAGGTAATACTTGCACAGCGTATCGCTTGCTCCGATATTGATTTCGCCGCTATGCAAATTATGCATGTCCGCAATCGCCTTCTCGCCGATCTCGATAAAGCTGAAGGCCTGCTCGATATAGCGAAACAGCACATCACCCTCCGACGTAAGTTTAACCCCCCTGGTTGTCCGGAAGAACAGCGGCCCTCCGATCGTTCCCTCCAAATGCTTAATGGTATGGCTGACGGCCGGCTGGGTGATATGCAGATGCTCCGCTGCCTTCGATAAACTGCCGAGCCGGGCAGTCCAATAAAAGACACGATACCACTCCATATTGATTTCCATCATGATAACCTCGATTTTATCAAATGATAACGGGAACCTGTATTGAAAGATATAGCTAAAAAATTCATCCGTTACCCGTATTCTTCTCTACAGAATCGTATAACATAAATTAATCTAATGTCTACTATTACTAATATCAATTTTATTTATAATGCTACAACTCATATAATGAGCCCTGTAAAAGAAAAAGACCGTAGGAGGCGAACACGTTTTGACAGTCACAGCCATTGTAGGAGCCAATTGGGGAGATGAAGGCAAAGGAAAAATGACGGATGTTCTTGCGGCGCAATCGTCGTATGTCGTTCGATTTCAGGGAGGGAGCAATGCAGGGCACACCATTATTAACGATTATGGGAAGTTTTCACTGCATATGCTGCCGTCGGGTGTATTCTATCCCAACGTAACGAATATCATCGGTCCGGGAACGGCTTTGGATATGGAGGTATTGATCAAAGAGCTGCAGGAGCTGGAAGCAAGGAACGTTCCCGCCCCCAAGCTGTTTATATCGGAGCGCGCCCAAGTCGTGCTTCCTATTCATCGGCTGCTGGATGAACTGGAAGAAGAGCGGCTAGGTGCCCGGGGATTCGGTTCTACGAAACGCGGGATCGCGCCATTCTATGCGGATAAATATGCCAAGCTTGGCATCCAGGTGGCTGATCTGTTCCACCCCGAGCGACTTCGTGAGCGGCTCGAGCAGATGCTCGCCATCAAGAACGTGCAGCTGCAGCATCTGTACGGGAGAGACCCGCTAAGCGTTGATGAGATGGTCACGCAACTGCTGGAGCCCTTTCAGTTCCTGTCTTCGTATATCGAGGACACGACCACGCTGCTGCAGCAGGCCTATATAAAAGGCGATCCCATCTTGGTTGAGGGCCAATTAGGAGCACTGCGCGACCCGGATCACGGGATCTACCCGTTCTCGACCTCCTCCTCCACGCTGGCAGGCTATGCACCGGTCGGGGCAGGACTGCCCCCGTACGCCATCAGCCAAGTCATCGCCGTTGTTAAGGCTTATTCAAGCTGTGTCGGCGCTGGCCCCTTCGTGACCGAACTGCACGGGGATGAAGCGGATGAGCTCCGCCGCCGCGGCGGGGACGCAGGTGAATACGGTGCAACGACCGGGCGGCCAAGACGAATGGGATGGTTTGATACGGTAGCCACTCGATACGGCTGTATGGTGCAGGGAGCTACCGAAGCCGTTCTCACCAACCTTGATGTCCTGGGGTATCTGGATGACATCCCCGTATGCGTTGGTTACGAGTTAGAGGATGGAAGCATCATTGACCATTTTCCGGTTACGGCCGATTTGCAGTCTGCGAAGCCTGTTCTGAGAACGCTGAAGGGCTGGAAATGCGACCTGTCGCATATCCGATCCTATGACGAGCTCCCGGAAGCCGCGCAGCAATATGTTCAGTTCATTGAATCATCCATTGGCGCTCCCATCAAGACGATCTCCGTCGGCCCGAGACGGGATCAGATTATGATGAGATAACCGGGTGACGGCTTTCTTTCACTTGATTTACGAAGCCTTCCAGAACCCGCCGGACTCCACGGGGATCGCTCAGCATTGGCAAATGGCCGGTGCTGAGGCTTTCCACCCCATCCGCAGACAGATTGGCTATCATGCTTTCCTGCATGGATAATCCGAACTCTTTGTCTTGGGTGAATTTCACATAAAGCTTTGGCACATCGGGAATGGACGCTTGAACGCGATCCGTATAGACTCTGCGAGCTTCCGGAACAAACTCCGCTACGATTCGGGAGGCCACTTCCTCCGGCAGATCACTGCACAGCCCAGTACGGATTGCGGATCCGGGCGGTTTCGTGCCAGCCATTTTTAGAATGAGCGGCATGATGACCCTGAGGGGAAACGGAAGCGCCGAAACAAACGAACCGCCGCGCTTAGGAATGGCCGCACCGATGGCAACAAACCCGGCAACACGGCCGGTGAACCGGGATGCCAGTTCGATAGCCAAAACCCCGCCCAAGGAATGCGCAACAATGACAAACTTGTTCGTCCCCCACGTTCTCACCTGCTCCGCCATATGGTTTACGTAATCCTCCAGCGCCAAATGATGTCCGGATATCTCTGCCCCATCCCGCAATGGATAATCCACTTTCAAACACGGATGACCCAGCCCTTCCACAACGAAATCCCATACTCCTCCGTTCAATCCTGCTCCATGAATAAAAACAAATCCCAGCTCTTCTTTAAACTTGTCTTGTTTCATCCTATATTCTCCTCCCATGGTGGACCCTGTCCCAAGGATTCATCGTGAACCCTTGCTGCTTGAGAACATCATATCCCTTAAATAAGACAAATATTGTCTTATTTAGAGAATAAGATAAAATAAAAATGATATGAGACGGAGGTAGTTCTATGCAGAAATCCCAGCGCCTGATTCAATTAATGATGATGATCAATGCAAAAAAATCGTTTACCGTAAAAGAACTGGCCGATGAATTCGGTCTCTCCGTCAGGACCCTTTCAAGAGATTTGGATGAGCTGAGCGGGCTCGGCGTTCCCATCTACTCTGTGCAAGGTCGAGGCGGCGGCTACAGACTGCTGCAGGAGCGGATGCTGCCGCCGATCAGTTTCACGGAAAGCGAAGCGATCGCCATCTTTTTTGCCTGCCAATCCTTAAGCTATTTCAGCACCCTGCCATTCGGTGACGGAGCCGCCACGGCACTCCACAAGTTCTATCATTATTTGCCGGCAGATATCAAAGAGCAGATCGACCGTCTTAAGGATCGCGTTATGATTCACAGTCCATTCCGTGCGATGTCCACCGAGATTTTACAAACGCTAATGGAAGCCGTCATGGTTCGGCAAGCGGTCACCATCTCCTATCGTTCATCCGCCGGAAGCAGCCAGCGGCATATTCAGCCTATCGGTTTGTATGCAAGCTCGGGCTACTGGTATTGTCCTGCCTACTGTTTCACTCAAGAGGATATCAGACAGTTCAGAGTCGACCGGATCATTGCGGCCAGTCCCAATGCGTCCATCGCGATCCGTGAAGATATCGCTAACCAAACGCTGCGTAACATACCGGAAACCGGGAATGGGGAAATGAAGCCGTTTGAGGTACAATTAACATCTAAAGGGGTTTGGCTGCTTGAAACGGATACTCGCCTCGGTCCCCACATCGATAAGAACAAAGATGGCAGCGGAGTCGCTCAGCTTGAAATACCAGCGACCGACGTCATCTTCTATTCGGACTATGTGTGGCGTCTCGGAGAGGAAGCAACCATCATCTCGCCTGCCGAAGCGGTTCAATGGACCCGGGAGAAAATTGAAGCCATGAGGCTAAGGTATACATAAGGGTAAAATCGATTCCGTATAAAACATATAAAGGAGGAGAAGGTACATGACTTCACAAGTTGATCGTTTAATCCAGCGGATAACAGAAGAACTTCGGGAGGTGCCCGGCGTTATAGGGGTCGTACTCGGGGGATCCAGAGCCAAAGGAACCGCCAAACCGGATTCCGATATCGATATCGGCATTTATTACGATGAATCACAAGGATTTAAGGTGGAGAACATCGCTAGGGTGGCGCAGAAATTAGATGACGAGCATCGGGATGGGATTATCACTTCATTAGGCGAATGGGGTGCCTGGGTTAACGGTGGCGGATGGTTAGTGATCGAGGGTTATCATGTGGATTTCTTATTCCGTGATGTACACCGCGTGTCCGGCATCATCGACGACTGTTCCGCAGGCTTGGTGTCAGCCCATTACCAAACCGGACATCCGCATGCCTATCTGAATGTGATGTATATGGGGGAACTTGCGATTTGTCGTATACTGTCGGATTCGGATAACCGAATACAGACCTTGAAAGCCAAAACGATTCCTTATCCAAAAACATTAAAGGATGCGATGGTCGGCTTCTTTACCTTCGAAGCCTCCTTCTCCTTGATGTTTGCGGATAAAACAGCTGCCAGCGATGATATCACTTATGTTACCGGTCACTGCTTCCGCTGCATTTCGTGCTTGAATCAAGTGCTGTTTGCCAAAAATGAGTTGTACTGCATCAATGAGAAGCGTGCGGTAGCCATGATCGAAACCTTTCCCATCAAGCCGGCCAATTACAAGCAACGCTTGGATCAGGTAATCACACTGCTCTCCTCAGATACAGAAAAAACAAAACAAGCCACTGCACTGCTTCAGGAGCTTGTTGCCGAAACCGAAGCGTTGTAGCGCCGCAGCCGTTATTTCTTATTCATCCATTTGTAAGACACGCGGTCTGCAAACCTTGGAAACAGCTGGTACAGCCTTATGCCCAGTGAGGCCAGCCTCGGAAGATTGAGTTCTTCCTTGCGTTTTTTCACCAGCTTCACGACCTGTTCCGCAACATACTCGGCCTTCATCATGAACCAGCTCACATTATTGACATAACCGCCTGTCGGATCTGCCAAGGAAAAGAACGGGGTATCAATGGGGCCAGGGTTTACAGTAGATACGGTTATGCCCGTGTTCCGCAGCTCCTGCCGGAGTGAATTGCTAAACCCAAGCACGGCATGCTTGGTGGCCGAATAGGCGGTGGATTTGGCCGTTCCGATTTTTCCGGCCATGGACGCAATGTTGACGATTTGGCCGTCAGCCCGCTTCAGCATCCCTGGCAGCACGGCTTGCGTACAGCGCACGATGCCCATATAATTGACGTCCATCATGTCCTGAAACTCTTCTTGACGCATGTCCATAACAGCTTCGAACTTGCCGTAGCCGGCATTGTTAATCAGCACGTCGATTCTGCCATGGCGGCTAAGAAGGCCTTCCATGACAGACTGCACCTGCTCGGGGCTCTGAACATCCATGGTTGCAAGCTCGTGGGGGCCTGGTATTCGCGCACCCACCTCCTGCAGACGTTCTGCCGAACGGGCGCACAGAACCACGTATGCTCCTTCCGCAGAAAGCTTCTCCGCGATCAAGGCGCCGATTCCGCTGGATGCTCCCGTAACGACGATAACTTTATTTTTCAGCATGATTTCATATCCCTTTCTTCGCCGGCACAGCTCTTGATTCCTTATCATTAAAGAGCCTTACATACACGGCCATTGGGTTCGTTACTCCTATTTTATGAAATCATGACTTGAATATCCAGCTCTCCGATTCCTTCCATTCTCAGCGGAATACAAAGCGCCTTCTTCTGAATAAGAGTGGATGTGCTATCCGACCTCATTACTTTGGGAGGCGTAATATCCACGCTGACGCCCTGGTTCGATAAAATGGTGCTGGCATTGCCGCTGATCATGTTGCCGAGCTCCGAAATCGCGCTTTGTCCCATCTCATCCATCTCGGTAATGACATAGCCGCCCATCATCACCGATACCATCTGCAGGGCTACCTGCTCCTGAATTCCAAATACAATGTCACCGTTCATTTGGCCTGTCATGCCGATTTGGATCCAGATATGATTCTCCAAATATCCGATCTCTTTGACCCCAAGATTCCCCGTGGAAGGTGAAACCTGTATGACTTGTTCGATCACGTGTCGTGCGGACTCTAAAAAAGGATTGATGACTTCCGCTTTCATTCCTCATTACGCCCCTTTCACTGGGTTGTTGGTCAGGGTCCCAAAGTCCCACCTATATATTTAAACATTATAATGGATACCTTGTAATAAATCATCACAAAATAGCGACAGTCCTCATTCCAACAACTGTCTTGCCATGTCAGCTATCGCTTGAAACGCTTTAGTACGAAGATATTCCTTTCGCTTAAACGGGCCTTTGGTCTCACCTTTGTTCTATGTCTACTTTACTATTATCGGAAGGTTTCCCCATCTTTTAATAATAATTAAATGGAAATTAAAATGTTTTTCATTTTTTCGGCCGAAAACCACCAGGTTTGCTCCCTTCATTGCTCCACCGGGAAGAATAACCTATAATTTAAATAATACAGATTGCACGCGATAGATGAGCGGAAGAATATATCAAGTAAGGAGGAAGGCTATGAACATCAGCCAATTGGAAACGCTTATTACCATCTCCAAAACGATGAGCTTTCGCAAAGCGGGAGAGCTTCTTAATCTGACACAACCGGCGGTATCCGCCCAGATCAAGAGCCTGGAAGAAGAATTTAAAACGGTGCTGGTGGACCGGAGTCAGCCCGTGACGTTAACCGACCGGGGGCAGGTCTTCGTGGACCATGCCGAACAGATCCTCGGGATCGTGGATGAGCTGAAGCAGCGGCTATCCGACCTTGATCAAACTCCCCAGGGTCATATTCAGCTGGGTACAACCACTTCCATAGCGATTCAGATCCTGCCACGGGTACTTTCCTACTTCCAGGATCAATTCCCTCATATTAAAACAACCATTCAATCCATGGCCTCATCACAAATCTATCACAGCGTAGAGAACGGGCTCATCGACATCGGGATCGGTTATCTGATCGAGCGCAATCCCAACTTGAGCACATCCATTCTGTACTACGATACCTTTGAGCTTGTCGTATCCCCTCAGCATCCGCTAGCCAAACTCTCCACGGCAAGCATGGATGTGCTGGGTGGAACCCCCCTTATTCTGCTAACACGTGACACCGTCGGCCGCCGCTTCGCAGATGACGTAATGAAGAAGCACGGCATTGAGCCGCAGGTTGTCATGGAACTGTCAAGCAGTGAAGAAATTAAACGGATGGTCGAGATCAATTTGGGCGCAGCCATTATATCGAAGCAGTCCGTCGCGACGGAGCTGCGCAACGGCACCCTGCAGATTGTTCCCCTGAGCGAGCTTGAAGTTAGCCACCCTGTCGGCGTAATCTATAAGAGCGGACGATACGTCAGCTCCGCTATGCGTCAATTCCTCAGTGATCTGAAGGGCATGCCCGAGACACAGTTCATCAGCAGCGAATAACGCCACATCAAACCTAGAATAATAACCAATCAAGCGATATGAAGGAGGTCAACATGAAATTTGATCTGCACACCCATCATTTCCGCTGCGGCCACGCAGACGGCAACATTAGAGATTATATCGAGGCTGCGATTGCGGCAGATTTACAGGTGATTGGAATCTCGGACCACACTCCATACTTCGGGAGCCCGGAAGAGCAGCCCTTTCCAGCCATCTCCATGGCAAAAAGGGACTTTGCGGAGTACGTACAAGAAGTTCTGGACTTAAAGCGGGAATATGAAGGTAAAATCAAAGTCCTGCTGGGCATTGAATCCGATTATTTTCCGAATCATGCTAAAGTTTATCAGCAGGCATTAAATGCCTACCCTTTTGACTACATCATCGGCTCCATCCATCACGTCAGGGATGTCAGCATCTTCAATAAAAACCGCTGGAAGAACCTGACGCAGCAGCAGCAGGTTGCCGATAAAGAGGAATACTTCAATCTGATCCGCCAATCCGCACGAAGCGGCATATTCCAGATCATCGCCCATATGGATGCCATGAAGGGCAATTATCCGCTGTTCTCCGAAATCAAGGCCGACGAAGCGATCGAGGAAACGTTGAAAGTCATCGCGGAATCAGGCCTGGCGATCGAGATCAACACTTCCGGCAAAACCAAGCTGTGCGGCGGCTGGTATCCATCGAGCGCCATCTTGGAGGTCGCGCACCATCACGGCGTTGACGTCACCTTCGGCTCCGACGCCCACAAACCGTCACGGGTCGGAGATGAATTTGACGAAGTGGCCAAAGTGCTCAAAGAAATCGGATACACGGAATGGGTATATTTCGAACAAAAACAGAAGGTGACCGTACCTCTTTAAAGGGGTACACCCTCCTTCTGTTTTTTTGCATTTACATAGGCAGCACAGCAAAATAGGCAAAAAAAAAAGTGGACCCGTTACCGGGTCCAAAACATAATATATATTCTCAAAAGGGGGTCATGTGATAAGTTTAACCCGCGGCTGTTAGAGTTTGATAACAGGTATATTTCATTTGTGTAACAAATTCCAAGTGAACCTTTCCTCTTGACATGTTCAGATCACAGATTTCATTCCCTTCATGCCATTGAGCGCAAAGTGAGCACGGTAAGCTCCGGTTTGCACAAGAAACGAAAAGGCAGCTGCGTCGTGCCGATTCCCCTATTTACATAGAGCAGCATTCCATGTGAACCGATGGTATATAGGCCTTGCACATAACGCTTTGCCCCGGGCGGCGTCATCACCTCTCCCATCCAGGGCAAGCGGATCTGGCCCCCATGGCTGTGTCCCGACAGCTGGAGATGGAATGAATGGGCTGCAGTTGTGTCAGCATAATCCGGCTCGTGCATCAGCAGCAGCTTGAACATTCCGTCAGGTAAATCTTGAATGACTGCTGCCGGATCCGGCTGGCCCCAGAATGCATCGTCCAAACCTGCCACTGCAATGACAGCACCATCCCGCCTTAGCTTCACGGCGGTGTTCCGCAGCACCTGAAATCCGGCCTCTTCCTCCATAGAAATCAGTGTCTCCACATCTTTGTAATCATGGTTACCCAATATAGAAAATAAGCCGAGAGGGGCCTTCAGCTCGGTGAACGGTTGAATGGCGGCCCTCATATCCTCTGTGTTACCGTCCACCATATCCCCTGTGAAACAGATCATGTCCGGTTTCTCATTTTGAATCGCTTGTACCACACGGGCCACGTCTTTTGCCCCGGTGTGAAAGCCCAGATGCAAGTCGCTAAACTGAACGACCTTCATCCCATCAAAAGCCTTAGGCAGTGAAGGAAGCGCCAATGTCCGTCTCGTAATGTCCAATTGATGAGGCTCCCATAAATACGCATAAGCCCCGCCTGCAGCGCCAACACCAACCACGGCGGAAACACCGATCTTCAGAAATTGGCGGCGCGTCATCTTCGTCTTCATGACGTCTCGCTTTGCCCCGTCCTGGACTGTGCCATGGGGAGTAGACGAGGATGGATTTCTCATAGGTGGACTTCCTCCTATATAATAATAAAAGAGTACAAGTTTTAACGGCCTTACGGTTATTCATATATATGGAATAGCAAGAGAAAGGGGTTTACGTATGACTGATAACGATTCAATCACAGCATTAGTTTCAGATCAGCGGCGTTTTTTTCATAAAGACATCACCAAGGAAGTGGATTTCCGACTGCAGCAGCTGACCAAGCTCCGCCAAGTACTGATTGCCAGGGAAAACGATATCATGGAGGCCCTTCGTAAAGACTTGAACAAAAGCGAGCAGGAGGCCTTCACGACTGAGATCGGGATTGTCTATAAGGAGCTTTCCTTTGTCATAAAGAATCTGAAGCGCTGGGCCAAGCCGCAGCGTGTCAAAACCGCACTGACGCATGTAGGCAGCAAGGGAATGGTCTACGCTGAGCCCTACGGGACGGCACTGATTATTGCTCCCTGGAATTATCCTTGGCAATTGGCCATCTCTCCACTGATCGGAGCTTTGGCCGCCGGAAACACCGCAATTGTAAAGCCCTCCGAGATGACACCTAACGTATCCCGACTCATTACGTCCATCATCACGGAGACGTTTGAGCCGCAATATGTAGCTTCGGTGGAGGGAGGACCCGAGGTAAGCACGAGCTTGCTGGAGCAGCCGCTGGATTATATCTTCTTTACCGGCAGTACCCATGTCGGCAAAATTGTCATGGAAGCCGCAGCCAAGCAGTTGATCCCGGTGACGCTAGAGCTTGGAGGCAAGAGCCCATGTATCGTCCACGAGGATGCCCCCCTGGCCCTGGCGGCTTCACGCATCGCATTCGGCAAATATACAAATGCCGGCCAAACCTGCGTCGCGCCGGATTATGTTCTCGTACACAGCAAGGTGAAGGAGAAGTTCATCGCGCACCTGAAAGACGCCATCACTTCGTTCTACGGCGAGAACCCGCTAACCAATCCCGACTATGGGCGCATTGTTTCGGAGAAGCATTTTGACCGGCTGTCCGGCTTTCTGGACAACGGAACCCTGCGCCATGGCGGGAACAGTTCAAAGGAAAAATTGCTCATCGAGCCCACCGTGCTGGACGATATCACTTGGGATATGCCAGTCATGGAAGAAGAGATTTTTGGCCCCCTGTGCCCAATCCTGACTTACGAGAATGTACACGAAGCTGTCCAGGCGATTAATCACCGCCCCAAACCGCTCGCCCTTTACTTGTTCACGGAGAATGAAGACGTTCAGGATTACGTACTCTCCTCGGTTTCTTTTGGCGGGGGATGTGTTAACGATACGCTGATGCATCTGGCCACTCCCTTCCTTCCATTCGGAGGTGTCGGTGAGAGCGGAATGGGCGCCTACCACGGGGAATACAGCTTCCACACCTTCTCCCATAAGAAGAGCGTGCTGAAGCAAACCAACCGGTTCGATTTTAAATTCCGCTACCCTTCCAAGAACGGGCTCGGCATTCTGAAAAAGCTTATGAAACCTTAGTCTTAACTAAGACTTCGCTCACTTCATTTGAACAAATATAATAAAGGCGCATCGTCAAAGATGCGCCTCTTTTAGCTGGACGAATGCTTTCTCCGATGCGGTTTATTGGCCTTCGACTTCTCTTCACTGTCATCCATCTCCAAGCCGTCATCGCCGGGCTTAAAGATCCGGCGCAGCGTCCCCAGCATGGACAGCGCATACGCAACGGTAATGAAACTGAAGGCGATCTCCATCACCACGACAAGCCGGGACGTATTATCGACTGGGGCTATATCGCCATATCCGACCGTGACAAACGTCGCCATACTGAAATACAGGAAGCTAATGAACTGGCTTAGCAAATCCTGGCCGATATTCTCGCCTTCGAAGGAAATGCCTCCGAACAGCTTATAGATCGACATATACACCATCGTGAAAAACAAAATGCACATCCCCGCCGCCATGCTAATCCGAACTAAGGTTGTTTTCATATCAACATGCTGATTGACGGAGTCTGCAATTCTATCGAATATATACAGCACATAAAAAATAACGGAGCATAATGCAAACAGCAGGATCAGAGCGCGCATGCCGCCTTCACCGGGCACCACGTTCATCAGATCGATCCACCCCAGCAAATCTTCAACCGATACCAGGACATAAATGAGCAGTGGAGCAAGCAGCAAAGGCCTGCTGGACCACTTCTTGTCCATACTGTAGAACAAATAAATCAACAGCAGGAAGCCCGTCAAATTGAGCAGCCACATCCACCATGACATCTTCAAGTCCCTCCTTTGGCTTGTGGCCCTCAAACGGCAGCCCGCACCATTACGTCTTTATTACCCTCGTAACGGTATTTATGCACCTGAAGGTCGCTGGTAGTCGGCCCCTGCTCGCTTTAAACTACATTCATCTCCACCTGATCTTTTGTTAAAAATAGCGACAAAACACGTACAGCGAGTCGAACGAAAGCCGTCCAACTGCTTTAGATCTAACGGTTCTTCTCCAACCACTGCGCAGCATGATCCACCATCGCCCGCTGTTCTGCCAACACACAGTCTGCCTTTCCTACACGACCATGCTTATATGCATCGGGACATTGCGCTTCAAACGATGCTCCAATCGCTTCAAAATCGTCGGAATGATAGTTGATATCCTGGAATGCCTCCCACTTTGTTATTCCCTGCATCCTGCGTACTGGCGCGTGGGCGGTTACCACTTTCTTGCCAGCCCAATCCGTGCGGTATTCGCTAAGGTGGAAGGAAGTATTATTGCCATAGCCACTACCCAGCATAAGCACGTAAGCACCCGCTTCATATAAGCGTGCCAGCGGCGAGGCTTCGCCCAAGCTATGATCGAGCGGATGGGATTGCATAAGTGCCTTTGCATCCCTGCCGCGTGCTGCAAACGAAACATGCGGATGACGGCTTCGGATGACCCCTTCTTGTTTACGGAACACTTCCGGAATGATCCCCATCCCTGATGTAACGGTCAGATCTGGGTCATAGGGAGGCATACTCTCGCGGATCAAATCCCACCATTTTGGGTCGGCCGGAGGATTTCCCCATGTCTTCGGATCGGTTAAGTTCGCAGACTGCGTTGGCATCACCAGTGTCCCTTCATCGCCCAGTACGTCTTCCAGGGCCAGTATAACCGCCTCCGGACCACCGACAATCCATCCGCCCACGCTTTTGAGCGAGGAATGGACGAGCAGGGTCATTCCCTTCCGTACGCCAAGAGCGAGCAGGTCATCGCTTATATCCTTTATCGTAATCGGTTTTTCGATGATCAAGTGACTCATCTCCATTTCAATATCCTAATAAACACATGTTTTATATCATACAACAAAAAAAGCGCCTGCCCGAAGCCATGCCCCGGTCAGACGCCTTGGTGTTGAAGCTAAACCGATTAAACGCCAAGCCAGCGCTTAAACAGATGTTTGGTTGTGTCCTTGTTCATTTCCGCAATCGACGTAGTCAGCGGAATGCCCTTCGGACAAGAACGCACGCAGTTCTGCGAGTTGCCGCAGCCCTCGATGCCTCCGTCCTGCATCAGCGCTTCCAGACGCTCTTCCTTGTTCATCTCACCTGTCGGGTGAGCATTGAACAAGCGAACTTGGGAAATAGCGGCTGGTCCGATAAAGTCTGTTTTTTCGTTGACGTTCGGGCAAGCCTCAAGACATACACCGCATGTCATACATTTGGACAGCTCGTAAGCCCACTGACGCTTCTTCTCCGCCATTTTAGGTCCGGGGCCAAGGTCGTAGGTACCATCGATCGGAATCCACGCCTTCACGCGCTTGAGGGCCGTGAACATACGACTGCGGTCGATAACCAAGTCTCTTACAACCGGGAACGTCTTCATCGGCTGAATCCGAATCGGCTGTTCCAGCTTATCGATCAATGCCGCACACGCTTGGCGCGGCTTGCCGTTAATGACCATGGAGCAAGCTCCGCACACTTCTTCAAGGCAGTTGGAGTCCCAGCATACTGGTGCGGTGGTTTGGCCCTGTGCATTTTTGGGATTGCGCTGAATTTCCATCAGCGCACTAATGACGTTCATGCCGGGACGGTACGGAATTTCGAATTCCTCAGTATAGGATTTCGTCTCCGGATTGTCCTGACGTGTAATGATAAACTTAACGCTCTTTGAGGCGGCTGCCGTTTGAGACATCGTAAATCCCCCTTCCTTCTTACTTGTCTTTCGAATAGTCGCGAATACGCGGTGGGATTAAGGAAACATCCACTTCTTCGTATGAAATCTGTGGTCCATCAGGCGTCCAGGTTGCTTTGGTTGTCTTGAGGAACTCTTCATCGTTACGATCAGGGAAATCCGGCTTGTAGTGAGCGCCCCGGCTTTCGTTACGGAGAAGCGCACCCAGCGTCATGGCCTCGGACAGCTCCAGCATGTTCCACAGCTGGCGTGTGAACGCCACGCCCTGGTTGTTCCAGCGGGAGGTATCCGTCATATTGATATTGCGGTAACGTTGCTTCAATTCCTTGATTTTGCCGATGGTAGCTTCAAGCTTGTCGTTGTAGCGAACCACCGTCATGTTGTTGGTCATCCATTCGCCGAGCTCTTTATGGATCACATAAGCATTCTCGGTTCCTTCCATCTTGAGCAGGCCTTCATACTTGGTCGTTTGCTCTTTCGCTACGCGGTCAAATACGGTGGAGGAAACATCCTCAGCGGACTTCTTCAAGCCTTTGACATATTCAATCGCTTTCGGTCCGGCCACCATACCGCCGTAAATGGCGGAGACCAGGGAGTTCGCTCCCAAACGGTTCGCACCGTGATATTGATACTCGCATTCTCCGGCTGCAAACAGCCCGGGAATGTTCGTCATTTGGTTGTAATCGACCCACATGCCGCCCATGGAATAATGGACTGCCGGGAAGATCTTCATCGGGATTTTACGCGGATCGTCGCCCATGAATTTCTCATAGATCTCGATGATACCGCCAAGCTTTACGTCCAGCTCTTTCGGATCTTTATGGGAGAGGTCCAGGTAGACCATGTTCTCGCCATTGATCCCAAGTCCCATATCGACGCAGACGGAGAAGATTTCACGCGTAGCAATGTCACGCGGCACCAGGTTTCCGTAAGCAGGGTATTTCTCTTCGAGGAAATACCACGGCTTGCCGTCTTTATAGGTCCAGATCCGTCCGCCTTCACCACGTGCCGATTCCGACATCAAGCGGAGCTTGTCATCGCCTGGAATGGCTGTCGGGTGAATCTGGATAAACTCGCCGTTCGCATAATGCACGCCTTGCTGATAAACGGCACTGGCCGCTGTTCCCGTGTTGATCACCGAGTTGGTCGTTTTACCGAAAATAATACCAGGACCACCGCTTGCGAGTATAACGGCTTCAGCTTTGAACGCCTTAATCTCCATCGAGCGCAGATCCTGGGCAGCGATACCGCGGCATACGCCTTCGTCGTCGATGATCGCATTCAGGAACTCCCAGTTCTCGTACTTGGTCACAAGACCCGCAGTTTCCCAGCGGCGAACCTGCTCGTCAAGCGCATAGAGCAGTTGCTGTCCGGTCGTTGCGCCGGCGAATGCCGTCCGGTGACGCTTCGTTCCGCCGAAACGGCGGAAATCGAGCAGACCTTCCGGCGTACGGTTAAACATAACGCCCATGCGGTCCATCAAGTGGATAATGCCCGGAGCCGCTTCACACATCGCTTTGACCGGAGGCTGATTCGCAAGGAAGTCGCCGCCGTATACCGTATCGTCAAAGTGCTCCCAAGGAGAGTCACCCTCACCTTTCGTATTCACGGCTCCATTGATGCCGCCTTGCGCGCACACGGAGTGAGAGCGTTTAACAGGTACAAGTGAGAATAGATGAACGTGAGCTCCTGCTTCTGCCGCTTTGATGGTTGCCATCAGCCCGGCGAGGCCGCCACCCACTACAATAATATTAGATGCCATTTTTCGTTCACTCCCCTTAACTTAAGACTGTCTTAACTACATCGATCATTGCTGTCGCCGCCTCGAATTCGGAACTGCGGAATGCTGTCATAGCCAGAACAAACAGCACGCTCATCAATACGAACAAGCCCATGCAGATGTAAGTGGATACCTTCTGCGCGCGTGGACCGACGGTGATGCCCCAGCTAACGAGGAACGCCCACAGGCCGTTTGTGAAGTGGAAGACTGCCGACACAACGCCGATGACGTACAGAGTAAACAGAATCGGATTGTTCATGATGCCATGCATGGTCGCGCCCAAATCGTCATGCGTGATTTTGCCGATCATGATTTGGAAACGCGTATCGTACATATGCCAGATAACAAAAACGAACGTAATAACGCCGGTGATCCGTTGGACGGTGAAGCGGATGTTCCGTTCATAGTTGAAATTGCCCACGTTGTTATTTGCCTGGTAAGCAATGTATAACCCGTAGACACCGTGATATAGCAGTGGCAGCCAGATCAGGAACAGCTCGAGGAAAAATATCAGCGGCATGCTGTTCAAAAAATGGACCGCGCTTGCAAAGCCTTCCTTTCCACCCTCGAAAGCCTTATAGTTGGAAATCATATGGCTGAGCAAAAATGCTCCAAGCGGTATGACACCGAGTAAAGAATGCAGCTTTCTGGAATAATACCCTTTCATCAGTCGACGTTCCCCTTTCCAATGTGCAGCGTTTTCATTTTCAATCTTTCCTATTTCCAGAACAATTACACTTACCCTGTCCTAAAACCGTTGCAACGACAAAAAGCTGCCTATTTCGGCAATCGTGTGAACAACTTGTGTCATGTTTCATGTTACTCCTTTTTTTCTTATAATGGAATTGCAATATAATTATTAATCGTTATAATCTATACGCATAAGCAATGTTTTGCACATATGTCTATTTTATATAGGAGGAATTCCATGTTTGAAGAACTGGACATGTTCGCCGTCGTTGTAGAGCAATCCAGCATAAACCAAGCCTCCAAGCTGCTTAACTTGTCACAGCCAGCCCTGTCCAGGAAAATAGCCAAGCTGGAGGACCAGCTCGGGCTGCAGCTGTTCAACCGCCGCGGCAAACGGCTGGAGCTTACCTCCATCGGACAGATTGTGTACACCTTTGCCCTGGAGCAGCGCCAGCAGCAGATCAAATTCATGCAGACGTTGGCCCATTACCGGGAGGGGGATCAGATCTCGATCAACCTGGGGGCCAGCCTAACCACACTGCAGACCACCTTGCCCCCGCTCGTTAACGCATTCATGGAGCGTCATCCCGCGGCCGAAATCAAGCTGATCACCGGCAAGACCCATGAGATCGTTTCTTATGTAAGAGATAAACGGGTCGATGTCGGCATTGTCGCCTCCTCCATCAACCAGCCCGGCTTAAACTGTATTCCGCTGTTTGATGACCATCTGGAGCTTGTCATCCCGTCTTCACACCCGCTGGCGGAGATCGAGGATGTCGGCATCGAGCAGCTTCAAGGCTTGCCGATGATCATTTTCTCAACCGGCACCTGGTACCGCAAGTTGACGGATGACCTGTTCCACCGCTGGGGCATTATGCCGGATATTCGGATGGAGATCGATTCCTTCGAAGCGATCGTCAGGCTCATCCCGACCTGCAAGGCAGCCGCTCTTCTGCCCAAATCCTATCTGAGACCGCAGCTGTTGTCCGATAACGGGCTTGTCGACATTCATATTCCGGCACTCATTGAAACCCGGCGAACAACTTCGCTGATCTACGGCCAAGCCTCGGAGCTGAGCAAGGCAGCCAGCCGCTGGATTGACGAAACGGAAATCCTGTTCCGTAAGCTGGAGGAGGATAAAACGAAGAAAACCTGACGGTATATAGGGTCGTCAGGTTTTTTTCTTCTTTATTTATTTTTCGAGCATATTCACGACCTCAGACTCAAAGAGATCCACATTATCATTGGAGCCGATAACGACCATAATGTCGCCGGAGTTCACCACATCCATGGCTGTTGGCGCTACGATGATGCCGGATTGTTTATTCAGGGCCACCACGCTGACACCGTAGCGAACCCTCGTATTGAGCTCGCTAAGCGTTTTTCCGTCCATGCAGTCCGTGACCGTCATCTCCACAATCAGATAGTCCTTGGATAATTCGATATAGTCGAGCAGGTTGGGCGTGACAAGTTGGTGAGCTACCCGGATCCCCATATCCCTTTCCGGAAAGATCACCCGGTCCACGCCCAGCTTCTCCAGCGCCCGGCCGTGCAGCACTGAAATCGCCTTAGCAACGACCATGGCGACACCAAGCTCTTTTAACAAGATGGCGGATAAGATGCTCATCTGAATATCGTTCCCGATCGCCACAATCCCGCAGTCGAAGTTACGGATACCGAGCGATTTAAGCACCTCTTCGTCCGTAGCATCCGCCACCACCGTGTGCGTCAGCAGTTCGCTCATATCCTCGACAACCTCTTCACTGCGGTCGATGCCGAGCACCTCATATCCCTGTTCCATCAGTTCAAGCGCCAGGCTGGCGCCAAATCGTCCCAAACCGATGATTGCAAATTGCTTTGGTTTCATGTCTCTCCTGTACTCCTTATCCAATAATCATTTTGCCTTCCGGATGACGATATAATTCTTTACCCTTTTTTGGCCCCAGTGCATAAGCAAGCGTCAAAGGCCCCAATCGCCCTGCAAACATCGTAATACTGATCAAAATCTTCCCGAATCCCGTCAGTTCAGGCGTTAAACCCATGGAGAGACCCACCGTACCGAAGGCGGATGTCGTTTCGAATAGGATCTCCAGGAAGCTCCCTTCCTCTGTCGTTGACAGAATCATCGATACGATTAGAACGAGCAGCAGTGCCAATAATGCAATGGTCAGTGCCTTGAGCACCCGCTCCTGGGCCAGGCGATAACGGAACATGACGATGTCTTCACGCCCGCGCATCATGGCGATAACCGCCCCCACCATAATGGTGAAGGTTGTTGTTTTGATACCGCCACCGGTTGACCCTGGGGATGCTCCGATAAACATCAGAATCACGATAAAAAATTGCGTGGCCTGTCGAAGCCCCGTAATATCTATAGTATTCGCGCCAGCTGTACGCGGCGTTACGGACTGGAATAACGCACCGAAGAATTTTCCGCCCCAATTCAGAGAGCCGAGCGTCCTCGGATTGGTGAATTCAAATATAAGAATGACGATAAATCCAACCAGCAGCAAGGTAGCCGTCATGGTGAGCACCACTTTGGAGTGCAAGGAAAGTCTCCGCTGTTTTCGGAAATCAATCAGATCGGATAATACGATAAAACCAATCCCACCTGAGACAATCAAAAACATCACGACTATGTTGACTACAGGATCGTAGACATACCCGGTCAAACTCCGAAAATCACCAAACAAATCAAAACCGGCGTTGTTAAACATCGTGACTGCATGAAAAACGCCATAATAAATCGCCTGGCCGATCGGCATATCAAACGCCCAGCGGATCGATAGAATGATGGCACCACAGGCCTCGATGATGAGGGAGTACAACAACACTCTGCGAATCAGCCTTACGATTCCTTCCATCGAGGACTGATTCATCGCTTCTTGCAGAATGAGGCGATCCTTGAGCGAGATGCGTCTTTTCAGAGCCAAGGCAAATAAAGTAGCCATCGTCATGAATCCGAGCCCGCCGATCTGAATCAGCAGCATAATCACGACTTCTCCGAAGGAACTGAATGTCGTTCCTGTATCCACCACAACCAGACCCGTTACACATGTTGCCGATGTCGAAGTGAACAAGGCATCGATAAATTCAAGCGGTTCACCTGTACTTGTGGAAATCGGCAGCATTAACAGCGCCGTCCCGATGAAGATAATAGCCGCAAAACCAAGCACGAGAATCTGCGGCGGAGACAACCTGAGCCAGTTAAATTTAGAGTTCAATCGGTCACCTTCTTAAAAAAAATCAAGAAAAAAGACACTGGAAAACGCAGTGCCCTTTACGGTCTGGTTCCTGTGCTGCAGCCTACGAGGTTAGCTGACGGATTCGGGCATTTCCACAGGTCGCCCTATTCATTATTCTAGGAATAATGAAATTCACCCCAATTACATGGTTCCCCCATTTTCAGTACGAAATTCGGCTGGAATATTCGGTTCCTTGAAGCATGATGTGATTATAACGCAATCTGGTACGTAACCCAATGCCGTTTTTCACCCAAAAAATCTTTAAAAGAGCGCGAATTGGGCATATTCAAGAATACAAGCATAGGGTTCTCTAACGTTTTCGAAACCTTTCATTCATTTTCATCGATTTGTTTCATTATTCCGGATATTGGGATAAGCTGCTTATGACTTTCATAACTATGTTATATTGACTCTATGCGTACTTAATCAGGCATATCGAATACCAGTGGGAGTATCAACTTTCCTAGAGGAGGAATTTCATGAATCGTGCAAGAGAGCCCTTGAAGCTGAAGCCCAATCTCAAACAGCTCATCGCGCCTGCCGCAGTCGGCCTGATTCTGTTCCTATTATTTCAGGTGTTTCCGTCGACGAATCCGGATTCTACCGAGATGGCATCTCCGAATATCATATCCAAGGAGCAGGCTCGGCAAGCGGCTTCAAGCTTTGCTCAGGAGCATTTGCAGTTTACGGCTGCAAAAACGGATGACACATTGGTTACATATCAATCCAAATCGGAACTTTACGGATATCTGGCGAAGGAAAAGAAACTTTCGGAATACAACAAAACCTATGAAGCCAAATATCCCTATGACGTATACCGCGTTCGCTTCAGCGAACCGGGAGGGGATGCCCTCAATGTGGACGTGCACATGCAAAATTCAGGCATCGTCGGCTTCTCGTACGATTACGCCCGCTCCAGCTATGACCGGATTGAGCTGAACAAGGGCGATGTACAAAGGCAGATGCTGCTTGTCGTCGAGGACGGCATGTCATTAGCCGAGAAGCAAGCGCTCGCGGAGCCTTGGCTCCAGCGAGCGGGCTATGACCTGTCGCGCCTTGAGCTGGTTACGCGGGAAGGGGAACCCCGGCTTCGATATGTGGACCCGGAATCCAAGATTGGCGATTCCCGATTGGAGCACCGTTTCACCTTCGAACATGGGAAATTACGCTCCTATGAGCCATCCTTCTCAGTCCCGTCCGCCCATTCCGCCTATGTCAACAAGCAGACTCAGGATGCAACGCTGCTGACACTCGCAGGGTATGGCCTGTTCACCCTCATCCTTGGCATTCTTGCCATTGTGTACAGCGTAAAGACCAGAGCCTATACGTCGTTTAAGCGCGGCCTGTTCCTAGCGGTGCTGCTGTTTATCATTCAGATGCTAAATACGTATAATCTGATTCCCGTTTTCAAATCCGAGGGGATGTCGCAAACTGGTATATTCGGGATGATGATTTTCTATGCGGTCTATTCGCTCATATTCTCCGCCCTGCTCTATTTCTCCCTTGTCGGGGGCAACGGACTATGGCAAAAAGAAGACGGGCTCAATCCATGGCCGCGCGCCAAAGAACCCGGATACGGTCATTATGTACTGGACAGCATGAAGCTGGGATATATGTGGGCTTTCATCCTGCTTGGGGTCCAATCCATTATCTTTATCGTTCTGGGCCTAACCTTAAATACATGGTCCACCACGGATGCCACACAGTCGCCTTACAACATGCTCTATCCTTGGCTGTTTCCGCTGATGGCCTGGCTGGCCGGCATATCCGAAGAGGCCGTCTATCGACTGTTCGGAATCAAAATGGTGAAAAAGATCGTCCGCAATACGTTCGTTGCCAGTTTGATTACCTCGCTCATCTGGGCGCTCGGGCATACGCTTTATCCGATATACCCTGTAATTTCCCGGCCCATTGAACTGGTTATCATCGGCTTGCTGTTCAGCTACATCTTTTTGAAATATGGGTATTTGGCGGCCATGTTCTCCCATGTCATCTTTAATAGCATCTTGATGGGTATTAGCCTGATCTTGCTCAAGGACACCACCAACTTGCTGATTGGTGCTTTCTACATGGTGCTTCCTGCGCTTGTTGCGTATGCGATTTACCGTTTCAATCCAACAAAAAAAGAGAAGCCGTATGTCACGACTCCTCCTCACGAAGTGCCTTAAGAATTTCCGTTGCTAATTTCTCACCGATTGAAAGGGGCTTGAAGTCTTCGACTGAAGCCTCTTTTATTTTTTTGACCGAGCCAAAATGCTTCAACAGCAGCTTCCGGCGCTTCTCACCAATGCCCGGGATGGAATCCAGCTTGGAGGATACCATCGATTTGCCGCGCTGTTCGCGGTGGAAGGAAATCGCAAACCGGTGAACCTCATCTTGAATACGCTGCAGCAAATAGAACTCCTGGCTGTCCCGGGGCAGCGTAACCGGCTCCGGCGGGTCTCCGACCATGAGCTGCGCTGTTTTATGCTTGGCATCCTTCACAAGCCCGCAGACCGGGATATACAACCCCAACTCATTCTCCAACACATCGCTGGCGGCGGAAATCTGTCCCTTCCCTCCATCGACCACAATCAGATCAGGAAGCGGCAAATTCTCCTTCAAGACGCGCTCGTACCGCCGCCGGATCACTTCACGCATCGTATCATAATCGTCCGGTCCCAGCACGGTACGGATCTTGTATTTCCGATATTCCTTCTTGTCCGGTTTCCCATTGGTGAATACAACCATGGCCGATACCGGGTTGGTCCCCTGGATGTTCGAGTTATCAAATGCCTCGATCCGGTTCAGCGACTGGAGGCCGATCACTTCGCCCAGATTCGCCGCTGCGACCGAGGTGCGTTCTTCATCGCGCTCAATCAAGCGGAATTTCTCGTCTAAGGACACCTTTGCATTATCCGACGCCATGCCCACCATCTGTTTCTTCAAACCACGCTGCGGCACATGCACCTTCACGCCGAGCCATTCCTGCAGGGCGGCAGCCCCTCCGGCTGCATCCACGATGCCAGCGGCTTCGGCCTGCTTCTCCTGTGCCTGGGCAAGGGCTGCCTGCTGCTCATCAGATGTTCCTGCGGAAAGCGTACTCGCCGAATCCACGGCTTCCTCTGGGCCTAACACACCTTCATCCACAGCCGTTCCAGCAACCGACTCTGGATCAGCCTCGTCTATCAACAGGGGCTCAGGCAGCAGAATTTCTTGCGGCAATGCAGGATTATCACTGTAATACTGGGCAATAAAAGACATAAAGTCACTGTGCGCATCGCCGTAGAATGGAAAAACGGACTTGTTGCGCTGTACCATTTTCCCTTGGCGCATGTACAGAATCTGTACACACATCCAGCCTTTATCCACAGCATAACCGAATACGTCGCGGTCCCGTGTATCCGTCGTCGTAATCTTCTGCTTCTCCATTAGCGTATCGATATGGATGATCTGATCCCGCAGTTCTTTGGCACGCTCGAAATACAAATCCTCCGCGGCCTCCTGCATCTTGCGCTGCAGTTCCTTCTTGATCTCTTCATGTCCACCGCTCAGGAATGAGGTAATCTCCCCTGTGATCTGTTCATATGCAGAATTTGGAATTTCCTTTACACATGGAGCCAAGCATTGTCCCATATGGTAATACAAGCACACTTCTTTCGGCATGACGCCGCATTTGCGCAAAGGATACATCCGGTCCAGCAGCTTTTTGGTCTGCTGTGCCGCATACGCATTCGGGTAGGGGCCAAAGTATTTGGCTTTATCTTTAAGCACCCTTCTGGTCACTTCCAGACGGGGATGCTCTTCATTCGTTATTTTAAGATATGGATAGGTTTTATCATCCTTCAGCAGCACGTTGAATCTCGGCTGATGGGTTTTGATCAGGTTACACTCCAGAATCAAGGCTTCCATGTTGCTGCCGGTCACAATATATTCGAAATCGCGGATTTCCGAAACAAGCATCTGGGTCTTCCCGTTATGGCTTCCGGTAAAATAAGAGCGTACCCGATTCTTCAGCACTTTCGCCTTGCCCACATAAATAATCGTGCCTTCATGATTCTTCATCAGGTAACAGCCGGGCTGGTCCGGCAGCAATGCCAGCTTATGGCGGATATTCTCCAGCGCCCTCTCCTGCTCCTGAAGCTGTTTGGCAAAATCGTCCATGCTATCCCTCCTCTCCAAGGAGATTATATAGTATTAACCATAAATATAAAACACTATGAATAACCACACAAAGCGCCTCCGGGTTTCACCGAAGGCGCTTTATGAAAGCAGATTGCAGTCTATGACCAATCCTGCTTATTGATGTTTTGCAATGATGCCCTTCAAGGCTTCTTTGGAGTTCAGACCTACCACTTTATCGACAGGCTGGCCGTCTTTAAAGAAAATCATAGTCGGAATGCTCATCACGCCGAAACGTGCTGCGGATTCCGGATTCTCATCCACGTTCACCTTAGCAATTTTCACAGCATCACCAAGATCTGTGGACAGCTCTTCCAAAATCGGGGCAAGCATTTTACAAGGACCGCACCATGGCGCCCAGAAATCAACTACAACCGTTCCTTGACCTTCCACTTCACTTACGAAGGATTGATCGGTAACGTTTACGATAGCCATTATATTCTCCTCCTCACGGATAATTTTACATATAGTACGACCATAATTGTTGAATGGGTCGACGAATTTAGTATACCACAACCGGTCGGAAAAAGTGAAATATACTCACCTAAAGAAAGAGGATTTCACGGGTTTTTTATGCAATCTTTACAAATGATTTGCGCATTGGGTATACTACTAGTAACAAGTCGGGTGACTGTCAAGTTTTTCGTGTTGGCACGGCATGTTCACCTTTTGAGGAGGCAAGCACCATGGATGTAAACGTACGCGTTAACGATCCACGGGAGCACATCAATGAAGAACCACGCAATGACTTTGGCGATTTGATGATGGGCTTCGTGGGGATGTTTGGTTTCATGACCATCATCTTTTTCGGTTTCGTCATTATCAAGTTCTTGGTTGGCTAATTATTGATGACTCCTTGTGCACAAATAAAAAGTCTGATCCTGCCGCGTTCCATACGCTAACGGGATCAGACTTTTTACAATTCAGGGAAAGCTTGTCTATAGGGAGTTCACTTGCAATGCTAGAATTTCCCTCTCTGGTTCTCGCCGAATAAATGAACGACATCGACAAAAGGCGCAATTCGGTTCATCAACCGCTGTCCTTTGTGTGCCTCCTCCCCATCCTTGCTCGTGAAGCTCAGATGCTGTTCAAGCCCGTCGAGCGGATAGTTCGACGTATAGAAGGTCGGCAGCCGGTTCATCCGGAAATTCAGAATGGAACCGAGGACATGATCCCGAACCCACGGATTCAAATTCTCCGCTCCGATATCGTCAAAGATCAGCAGATCGCAATGCTTCATCGTCTCCACCATGTCCTTCAGCTTCTGGCCGTCCTGCATCATGGTCTTCAGATCTTCCACGAAATCAGGCATATACACGATAACGCCCGAATGGCCCGCTTTCGCGAGCTCATGCATCAGGTAACCCATCAGGTAGGTCTTACCCGTACCAAACGAACCGGTGAGATACAGGCCGCGCGGAGACAAGCCATTCTCCTTCGTATCCCGGATGTATTTAAAGACCTGGTGCACCGCCGGTGCCCGCAAGCGGTCCTTCGCCATAATCTCCATGTTGTCATAACCTTCGTTCAAGGCATGCTCATCAACATAAAAGCTGCGAATCCGTTTTTTGATCTGATCCTCATTTGTCTTCGCAATCTGCAGGGAACACGGCGACTTACGCTCATAGATCTCCACGGTTCCGTTCATCCGCTGGATATCCAGCTTGCTGAAATGCCCCTGGAAATCATTGGGACACCGGTCAAGACCGGGACACGCCTTGCAGTGGGCCTGATCTCCCGCATATTGATACAGTTTGCTTAAATTCAATCGTATGACCCGATCATCGATCTCCGGGTATTCGCTCCGCAGAGCTTGAATCAGAGGATTCCTAAGCAAATCCTCCGTAATCTGTTCCGTTCTGCGCCGGAGCGCAGGACTTTTCATGCTTTCCAGCAGTTCACCAAGGGACTCCATCTCTTGTTCCCTCCTCTCTTCAGCAGGATTTCTTTATCCGCCCTTCTTGTTGCCAGCCTGCATTTCTGCCGCAAATCGCATCATTTCTTCGAATTCCTCATCCGATACGGCCTCCGCCTGATCGGACTCCAGAGCCACTGGAATTTCCGGCTTCACCTTTCCACCTTTAGCGTATGTACGCGTACGTTGTGTGGTTGCCTTCTGCTTGCCTTTCATCTTGGCTTGATCACGTATATACTGAACAGCTTTCTCATAGCTGTTAATCTGCTTCAGCAGCATATTGGAAGCAATGGCCTCCACGAAATTACGGTTGATTCGCTGCTCGCCGCCTGCGGCCATGAGTGACATTAAATAATGAATGAGCACGTTGATGACTTCTCCCGGCAGCTTATAGCTCAGGTCGATCTTTTCGAAGATGTCCAGGAACTGCGCTGGGACCGAGCCCGGAAAGAAGGTCTGCAGCAGCCGGGTATAAGGCTCGTTGCGGAGCATCATATTATATTGGTGAATATCGCATTTCGATTGGAACTGGGCAGGAACTTCTACATAGTATTCCATCTCTACGGCATGCTCCTGTGCAGGCTCTTCCGGATCGGCCGTCATCTCCTGATGCAAAGCAACGACCTTGCCCGCGGTAATCTGCCGCTTCTCCTGCATCTTCATTCCCTGCCTAAAGTGAAGACTGGCCTTGTGCTGCAGATCATCCAGCACGACCTCACCATGCTCGGTAAATATGCCGTCCTCATCCAGCAGGCGACACAAATCCTGCGTGCTGAGATCATATTTGCGCACCACGTAATTCACAATGCCCATCTGTTCATGGTCGTAGCGAAGACGCTCCACAAAGACCCGATTGCGGGATTCACGCGGGAAACGGAGAATAATGTCCGCATAGTTCAGACCCTCTCCTTGCGGATTTGGCGGCACCACTGACTTCCGTGACACCGCGACCTCTTCCAGCGCTTGCTCCAGTTCATAATCAATGACATGCGTGTTCAGCTCAAAAATATCATAAAAGGGAACCGAAATGTTCTCCTTGTTGAAGGAAATACCGGACCATTCAAGGGGTTCCTTGCTCCAGAGCTCTTCTCTTAACGACAGAACGGCGAATTTCCCCACCTTGTCGCGAAGCAGCAGCGTCAGATGCTGGGTGTTGAAGAACTCCGCTGGACTGAGCGGTGCTTGCAGCTCATATTCATAGATATGGTCGTCCGTTTCCGGGACAAACATCCGGCTTGTCTGCAGTAAACCTACCGCTTCCAGCTTGGAGGTTTGCTCAATGAGAAAGCGGCGTCCTTTTTCACTAGGCTCAAGCCCTAATGTCAGAAATAATCTTCGCTGCTGTTCAATAGCCGAGTAACCCACCTTCTCCACCGGCACATGCGATACGAGAAGACGGTACAGACTGATCGCAAACGCGCCAACCATCGGTTGATATATCGAACCAAGCATTTTGTCATCCAGGCCGCTTAAGCAGAAGTCACGGTATACGCAGTAACGGTGGTTCTCTGTAAAATGTAAAAAATTAGTCATGCGCATCGTTTATGCTCCCCCTGTCGCCCAAAAATAGACTTCCTCTATTCTATCATAAATCCGTCGTTTCGAAGTCGGTTCTTTCGCATCAAAAATTCTGGAATTCGTGCACCCGCCATTTGCATGCTTCCATAAATAATAAATGACGGCCCCCGGGTATTGCAGAGCCGCCATCAACACTACATTCAATTTGCGCCACGCGCCTTAAAACATTCTAAAGCCTTTAATACGCAATGTCTTAATGGTCCATCCGCTCAAGTAGGCACCAATCAGACCTGCAACTCCCGTTAAGTAATCCACCAATTGGAATGATCCGACGTGAGTCCAGAACGACATTTGGCCCCGATCCCACAAGCTGTATACAACGACCGGCAAAATGACAATCACAAACAGATAGCAAGGAAACCAGGTCGTCTTCATCAACATATTGAGGATAAAACCGATACCGAACATCATGACAAAAAACAAAATCATCAGCACGAGCACAGGAATAAATTGAAGCATGATCGCTGTTTTCACCTCTTCTTTATCACCTACGCGTAGCAGCTATTCTACTTTATTGCAGCAAGAAACAGCACACCAAGCTTTAGCTAATAGCTAGTTTACTAAAAATAATGTCACAGATCAACGAACAATCGTGAAATCATTGTGTCGGCGTTTGCCCTTCCGACTGCGCTTACAGTACAATATAGGAAGTTAATGCAAGCGGCCATCCGCTTCTATAATAACGAACATAACGTTTAGGAGTGATCACATGAACGAAGCTGCAATGACGCTTGAGGGCTGGTATGCGCTGCATGATTTCCGCACCATCAATTGGCCGGCCTGGAAAGCTGCAGATGAAGAAGTACGTGCTTTTGCGCTGGACGAGCTAAATGCGTTCCTAGAGGAATGGGATGCCGTCGAAGCTGCCCAGAAAGGCAGTACCGCTGTATATACCATCGTCGGTCAGAAAGCCGATTTCGTATTCATGCTTTTGCGCGAGACGCTCGAAGAGCTGAACGCGATCGAGAACGCCTTTAACAAAACAACGTTTGCCCAGTTCACCATCAAGTCATATTCGTATGTAAGCATTGTCGAGCTGAGCAACTACCTGGCTGGCTCCTCCGATGAGGATCCGATGCAGAATCCGCATGTCATTGCCCGTCTGAAGCCGGCTCTGCCTAAATCGAAGCATATTTGCTTCTATCCGATGAACAAAAAGCGGGATTTGTCGGACAACTGGTATATGCTGAGCATGGATGAACGCAAATCGATGATGAAGAGCCATGGGATGATTGGCCGCGGATATGCCGGCAAGGTCAAACAGATCATCACCGGTTCCGTTGGATTCGACGATTGGGAATGGGGCGTAACCCTGTTCAGTGACGACGCGCTTCAATTCAAGAAACTCGTGTACGAAATGAGATTTGACGAGGTAAGTGCGCGTTTCGGCGAGTTTGGTCCGTTCTATGTCGGCAACCTGCTCGATCAGGCTTCGTTTACAGATTTAATGAAGGTATAATTCCTTCTGCACATAAAAAGCATGTACAAAACCCCACAAAGTGGAGCCTATGCTACGATGTTTATTCCAAATACTTTGCGGGGACCCCAAAAAACTTACAAATTCTAATATGTCAAAAAAGGGATGCTCTCAACACTGAGAGCATCCCTTTTTCTATTACTCACTGTCGTCCTCATCTTGCTCTTGCTTGCGCAAGGTTTCAAGATATTCAGCCGTTGCCCGGTCCCGGGCACGTCCCTTATCCTTGAGCCGCTCAATTGCAGGAAGTATGAGAATGTCGACCTCCTGCTGAATGGTGTAAGCCAGATCGTACCGCTCTTGCAACTCCAAATAGGAGCCGACCTCCATCAGCGCGTTATATCGATCCAGCTCATCTCTTGTGAGCAGCCCCCGTACTTGAACGCTGCAGTGTCTCATTTATAGAAACCTACCTTTTTTCAGGACGAGCGGAATCCCTCCAATAATGAAGAGGTAGCGCAGATCAACCAATTTTTTCAGCTGAGCCGCTTTCCATCCCTGATATTTCTTATCGCCGACTACCGCAATGCCTTCGCCCCGGCCGAGGGAAGCAACCGTGCCCTTATTGTGGAACTCGAATTTGCGCATGGACTTGTCCCGAATCGCCGCAACGATATTTTGGGCACAACACACGCCCTGCTGCATCGCCATTTGAGCGGTCGGCGGATAAGGTCTGCCTTCCTCATTAAAAATCAGGGAGTTATCGCCGATAATATAAATGTTCTCATATCCGGGAGCGCGCAAGTATTCATCCACCTTAACGCGGCCTCTCATCGTTTCGAAACCAGCTGCTTCTACCAGACGGTTCCCACGGATGCCGCCGGTCCATATCACCGTTGCCGCCCGGATCTCTTCACCATTGTTCAGAACGACTCCGCCTGAGAGGCATTCCTTGATCGCAATGCCCATTTTGAAGGTAACGCCTTTCTTCTCAAGAACGTTCATGGCGTACTCCACCAGCTCAGGTGCAAACCCAGGTAACGCGGCAGGCGCGGCTTCAACATTATAGATATTCACCAGCGTCGGATCCACGTCATACTCCTTGCACAGTCTCGGAATGCGGTCCGCCAGCTCGGCTACAAACTCGATGCCGCTGAATCCGGCCCCGCCAACCACAAAGTTAATGCGCTCTTGCGGTCTGCGCTCATTTTTATATAAAGCAAATTGATACTCAATATGCTCACGAATCAATCGTACCGAGTTGATGCTTCGGATCGTCATCGCATGCTCTGCGAGTCCTGGAATGCCAAAGGTTTCCGGCTCTCCGCCGAGTCCAATGACAAGATAGTCATAGGATAACGTTCCATCTTCAAGAATAACCTTCTTATCGTGGAGGCGGATTTCCTGAACCGAGGATTTGACCAGGTCGATTTTGAATTCGTCTATCAACTTGGAAATGGATACCCGGGTGTTCTCAATGCTGTCTGTTCCTGCTGCCGGCATATGCAAATGCGTTGTAATATAATGATAATCATGGCGATTCACCAATGTAACATCGGCCTCATTATAATTCAGCTCTTTTTGCAGCCGCTGCGCTGTCAATATGCCCCCGTAACCCGCGCCAAGGATTACGATCTTCGGTATGCTGCTCATTCTATTGCTCCTTCCAGCTTACTCTTTATATATACAGTATGGTACACATGTTAACATTCTGTGAAAATGCATCCAAAAAAAGAGAAGAGCCCTTATCAGAGCCCGTTTCATCATTTGACCTGAAGGTTCATTAAGGTTCAAAAACAGCTGAAATACTAAGTTTCCTTAATGCTGCTGCAGTTGATAATATATGGGACTACCCTGTAATGAACACAAGTTATCACGTTAATCATATGCATAAACCATGCAAATATCAAGAAATTTTTTGCCATATAATGTGCAAATAATTCCGCCATTTATCCCCTTACTTACTAAGTAAGCGCATCCATTCCAATGTTAGGTATTTTAACTCAATTCTCGTCTTTTCATGCCGGTTCGGGACGATTATAATAGGTAAGGAATTCATGAATCAGCTTTATCCGGACAAGAACGTCTGTCTGATTCGAATATAAACTCATTTTATGGAGGTGCTTACCGCATGACAACGATGCCACAAGACAGCAATATGACGGATCTTTTGATTATCGGTGGCGGACCTGCAGGTATGTTTGCTGCTTTTTACGGCGGAATGCGCCAAGCTTCGGTAAAACTTATCGAGAGCATGCCTCAGCTTGGAGGCCAATTAGCTGCGCTGTATCCTGAGAAATATATTTATGACGTAGCAGGCTTTCCAAAAGTAACCGCTCAAGAGCTTGTGAACAATCTGTCTGCCCAAATGGAGCTCTTTAAAACGGACATTCGTCTTGAAGAGAAAGTACAGGCTGTGGAAAAACTCGAAGAACGTCATTTTGTCGTAAAAACAAATCTGGGTGAACACCACGCCAAAGCTGTCATCATTACAGCCGGTGTAGGAGCGTTCCAACCCCGTCGACTGGAGATTGAAGGGGCAGAAGCATACGAAAAGTCCAACCTTCATTATTTTGTCAACGATCTCAGCCGCTTTAAAGGCAAGAAGGTTCTCATCAGCGGCGGCGGCGACTCTGCGGTAGACTGGGCGCTCATGATCGAGCCGATCGCCGAGCAGGTTACACTGGTTCATCGCCGTGACAAATTCCGTGCCCATGAGCATAGTGTTGAACAGCTGATGGCATCGAAGGTGAACATCATTACGCCAACCGAGATCACCGAATTGCATGGTGATGATACCATTACGAAGGTTACGCTTTCGCATATTAAGACCAAAGAGACGCAAGAGATTGAAGTGGACGATGTCATTGTCAATTTCGGGTTTGTGTCCTCCCTCGGTCCGATCTCCGAATGGGGCATCGCCATCGAAAGCAACTCCATTGTGGTGGATTCCCGTATGGAAACAAGTATTCCCGGTATTTTTGCAGCCGGCGACATCACCACCTATCCGGGCAAGGTCAAACTGATCGCTGTTGGATTTGGCGAAGCACCTACCGCCGTAAACAATGCCAAGGTTTACTTCGATCCTGAGGCCAGATTGGCTCCGGGCCACAGCAGTAACATGAAATTGTAAGGACAGCTCGGATTTTAACTTCATATACATCTATATTCATAGAAAAAAAGGTATCTTCATTCCGAGGGGGTATGCACCGCCCCGGAATCGAAGATACCTTTTCTATTCTTCAAACCATATGTAGAACTTGGTTGAAAGCTCCCACATTATATACGTATCATGTCGTAAGTTATCTATTCTATATACGAAAAATCTGATTAATGCAGGATGCTGCCGGAATCGGTGTCCAAGTTCCGTTTATGAATCTCGGCTAGCAGTAGAGTGATGAACTCTCGCTCCAACTTCAACTCAATAGCCATATGATAGGAATCGAGAAGCATCTCATCCGTCAACATAGCCATCCCTCTCACACCCCTTCCTCAAATTTCCTGAATCTATCATATCAGACATACCAAAACGGAACAACTGTTCGCTTATCCACAACCTCTTGTGGAAATCCTGTGTATAATTTGTTGGTAAGTGTAAAAAACAGGGTCATATCAAAGTGGATTATGGGGATAAATGTTATACACAGGATCTTGGGGAAATCTACTATAAAAAAAATTAATCAATTATAATATCGGTAGATTATCGTTATTTTTTTATTACCCTATTAAAAAATCATTAAACGGCTGCATTTGGGAATATTAAACAAAAATTCAGCTTGGTCTTGTATTAACCTCCAAAATCCAAATCTTGCCCTCATTGTCTAACCCGTAATCAAATCCCAGTTCGCCGATCCCTGGAAAACGGGATTCCAGTATTCCTATGCACTGTCTGGTTACTTGGCGCATTTCATTGCGCTTTTCCCTCGCATTAATATGGGGCAGTGACAGCCGGAGTGCATGGCCACAACGAAGCAGCGTCCCCCCTTTACAAATATTCGTCACAAAAAGCCCTGGGTTCGCGAGTCGCCCCAGCATGGCCCGGAATTTCCATCTTCCTCGATCCTTGACTACCTTTATACGGTAATCCAGCGGACGTCCCTGAATTTTAGCCAAATGAATCCCCTGCTGTATCATGTAGCTCCGTCTCAGTCTTATTCTGCCCAGTACGTATAACAGGGAATTCAATGTATCTACATGAACAGTACGCCTCTTATGAGTTACCAAGTATCCCGTTCCGTCTTTCTGTATTCGGATGACTCCGTTACCACCGGTTCCTACAATCGGCTTGATCACGACCATTTCGTGTTCGGCCAGCATTGAGGCCAGGGTATCCCCTCCATACGACTGGGTAGCCGGAATGTAGGGAGCAACCTGCGGATCGGTCAGCAGCGCTTCCGTCTTCAACCACTTGCTGGCCAGTTGTCTTCCCGCCATGCTGCTTTCGCCTCCTTTTATTCATGACATACGTTATCCTATTCCCCAATCCGCTCTTTGTCTTGGATGATTGTCCGTGATGGTATGCCTAATAATTGAGGTTCTTGTGGCCTCACGGGAGCCTCCCTTTGCAAATGCTGTGATCTATCGTATAGTAAGAACAGAGCTTTGTCCGTAATAAATCCATCACCTTGGATAACGATAAAGGAGGCTTTGTCACCTTGGCAGCATTGTTTGAAGTTTTATACTGGATCGCCATTGTCGGCATGTCGATTGCACTTGCAGCCGTAACCGTTCTTATCTTTGCCATGGGCTTCAAGTTCATCAAGGATAAGCGCAGAGGACTCGGAGCGGGCTGCATCATATTTTCGCTTGTGGCCGCCGGCATGATCGTGCTGATGCTGAACGATACCTTCTTCTTCCCGGTCTGAACTATGAAGAACCCGAAAAAGCAGCCTCTTCTTATCGCGGAGTTGGCTGCTTTTTCGGGTTCTTATGTCTATAGCGGATGTTCCCGATAACGCAAAAAAGACCTCCCCGACAAGATTGTCTGGAGAGGTCTTTCACTGTTGGACTCAGGCTTAACCCTCTAGAGAGTCCTTATTAGCAAGGCTCTTCGTTCGGTTTGCCCGCATCCGTTGCCGTACGGAATGACGAACCGCAGCCGCACGTTACGGTCGCGTTCGGATTGTGGATGGTGAAGCCCCCGGTCATGCCGGATTCCTCAAAATCGATTTCCAGACCATTCAGGTATTTCAGATCGTCCTTTTCGACAACGACCTTCATATCCTGCAGATCCATATATACGTCAGCTTCCGTTTCATTATCGTCAAAGCCCATTGCATATGAAAAACCACTGCAACCGCCGGCAGTGACACCCAGTCGAAGGAACATGTTGGGCGTTTCCTGTTCAGCAAGCATTTCTTTTAAACGTTCTGCAGCTGAGTCGCTGATTGTAATCATAGGTCACCCTCCTTTTCGTTCACTCTTTAAGTATACTCCTCTTCGCGAATTCGCTCAAGGTTGTTATGATGGCTTTTGATATGTAATGACAAACCTATTTTCAATTCCTCTATTTGTGTTGCTACCCCGAGGGGTCAGGTTTATAATAGGGAAGGAACATGGGCGGCAACTGTTGGATAATTGTCACATCCCTCAGCTAAAAAGCGGCAAAGGTTATGGCTGGTCCACAGTTGTATATTTTTTCACAAACTTATTTATTTATTCAGCCCATTATTGATGTTGTTGTTATACCACTATAAACGGACCGTTCCCTTAGGGGAGTGATTCACTTTATGATCGCTTTTCTGCAGAATCTTCTAAGCAGATCAAGTGTGAACAGGAGGATTGAACATGTCCACAATTGTGACACCATTTACCGATCAGAGAATGGCCGAGATCGTTGCGAAAGTCCAAAGCGGCGAACGCCTGAATCTTGAAGACGGTGTGTATTTGTACCAAACTGATGACCTGCTGACCCTCGGGCAGCTGGCTAATGAAGCAAATTTGCGCAAGAACGGGAAGAAAGTTTACTTCATAGAGAACATGAGTCTCTATTTCACGAATGTATGCGAATCCTACTGCGCTTTTTGTAATTTCCGGAAAGATCAAGGCGAGGAAGGCTCCTATACCCTCTCCGGCGCTGAGATGATTGAATATGTCGAGCAGCATATTCATCCCGGCATTCGTGAATTTCACATCGTTGGCGGACATAATAACCATGTGCCGTTCCAGTACTATGTAGATTCCCTGAAGGCATTGAACGAGCGTTTCCCGGAAGTAACGCTAAAAGCCTATACGGCGGCGGAGATTGAATTCTTCACTCGCATTAGCGGACTTAGCACAAAGGAAGTACTCCAGGAACTGCAGAAAGCAGGTCTTCAATCCTTAACAGGCGGCGGCGCCGAGATTCTGTCTGACCAATATCGTCAGAAGATGAAAGTGGACAAAGCGAACGTGGATCAATACCTCGACGTTCACCGTACCGCGCATAAGCTTGGCATGAAGACACACACCACCATGCTGTACGGATCGATCGAGAGCCACGAGGACCGGATCCGCCATATGCTGCAAATTCGGGATCTTCAAGATGAAACAAACGGATTCATGGTGTTCATTCCCCTATCCATGCAGCCGAAGAATAAGAATGCAGGCATCATGCGCCGCAATTCGGCCTACGAAGATTTGAAAACCATTGCCATCAGTCGTTTGATGCTCGATAATATCGATCACATCAAAGCGTACTTCATTAATATCGGGGCGCAATTAACTCAAGTTGCTCTCAGCTTCGGGGCTTCCGACGTCCATGGTACGATCCTCAAGGAACGTATTAGCCATGCTGCAGGAGCCTTAACACCGGAAGGGCTGACACGCAAAGAGCTGGTCTGGCTCATCCAAGGCGCTGGCCGGATTCCGGTTGAACGCGATACCTTCTACAACGAGATCAAGGTTTACGAATAAATCTTACCAGCAGGGATTTAAGCAAACGAGAGACGTTCCAAAAAACGGAAAACAGGTTAAAGAGATAATATAGCGTGGGTAACCTAAGCCGCTTCCAGCGGCGTTTTTCTTGCGAATCGGCGCTCACCTTCTTATCTCTTGAGAAAGGAAGAAATTTATGAAAAAGCTCGTCATTCTCGGCGGAGGCTATGGTGGTCTTGCCCTAATTCAAGAATTATTCAGCGGCTATCTTCCTCCGGACGTGGAGGTCGTGCTCATCGACCGCATGCCATACCAAGGACTCAAAACCGAATATTACGCGCTGGCAGCAGGCACCGTGGCCGATACCGCCGTTCGTGTTAAATTCCCGGTGTATGACCGCCTCCAAATTGTATATGGTGAAGTCACATCCATTGATCTAGAGAAGAGGCTTGTTAACCTGACGAACAACGATCCCGTGGAATACGATCAACTCGCCATTGCTCTGGGATGTACGGACCGTTATCATGGAGTACCAGGTGCTGAAGAATTCACGTTCAGCCTGCAATCTTTCTCTGCATCCCGGGAAACCTATTTGCACCTGAACAACCTCAGACCTTATGGTCATGTTCATATCATTGGCGGAGGCTTAAGCGGCATCGAGCTCGCTGCCGATCTTCGTGAAAGCCGGCCTGACCTTAATATCGCCATCTTGGACCGAGGACAACGGGTACTTTCTTCTTTTCCTAACCGTTTGTCTGCTTATATTCATCGCTGGTTTGAGGAACACCATGTGGATATCCACAGCGGCGTTTCCGTATCCCGAGTTGAGAAGGACGCCGTGTACAATCTGGATGTGCCAATCGCAACCGACCTGGCTGTATGGACGGCGGGTATTCAGCCCGTAAAGGTCGTACAGGATCTGGATCTGCCAAAAGACCGCAGCGGACGCATTATGCTGAACGAGTGGTATCAGGTTCCTTCCCATCCGGAAGTGTACGTGATCGGCGACTGCGCCAGCCTCCCGTTCGTCCCAAGCGCCCAAGCCGCTGGGGCTCAAGCCGAGCAAGTGGGACATGTCATGAAAGCTTTATGGCGGGATGATACGCCAAAGGTATCTCCGCTGAAGCTCAAGGGAACCCTCGGTTCCCTCGGCAAACATGCAGGCTTTGGACTCATGGGCAGCACCTCGGTTCTGGGCCGGGTACCAAGGATACTGAAGAGCGGCGTTCTCTGGAAATCCAAGCGTCACTACTAGCACTGAGCAGGCTGCAGGCGCTTTGTAGATGAATATGCCAGGAATCAGGCTCAGCTTTCCTCTTCGCTGTCCTGAAAGCTTTCCAGTTTGGCTATGACAACGTCAAGCAGTTCTTCAGCCGTGGGAGCCTCGACCCATTCGCCATCCACATAAGCGAAGGGCATCAGGTAGCACTGGCCGCAGTTGGTCAGGCAGCCGTATTCGATGACCTGACAATCATACTTGGCTTCAAGCGTCTGTAGAACTTTATCCGTGCCAAAATAGGAATTGCTTGTGCAAAACTCAATGATTATGGACATTGTGATTAGACCTGCCTTAAGATTGGCATTTTATTTTGCCGGTTTATGTACTATAATATAGGGAGGAAAGGAGTTGAACAAGATGAGTGAAAACACGCAAACCACTGTATATGATGAAGTGGCTGAAGTGCTTGATAAACTTCGTCCGTTCCTGCAGCGCGACGGCGGTGACGTGGAACTGGTTGACGTTGAAGACGGCATCGTTAAGCTGAAATTGATGGGTGCATGCGGTAGCTGCCCTAGCTCCACCATTACTCTGAAGGCAGGGATTGAACGCGCCCTGGTTGAAGAAGTAGAAGGCATTCAAGAAGTAGTTCAAGTATTCTAAATCTTCTTTAACTATAAAGAGTCTTGGTTTCCCTCGTGGAACCAAGACTCTTTTTTTGAGATAAAAGAATGAATAAGTTTTCAGCGAAGCGTAAGCCATTCTTTAATCGCATGTATATGTTTTGGGGTCAGCAAAGTATTGGAAATAAGCATCGAAGCATAGACTCCACTTTGTTGTGGGGTTATTGTATGTTATTCCGGCTTAATCAACGGGCGGATCGGGTCCAGCCCACCGGATATATCCATGATATTGCCAGTAATGAAATCCGAATTATCCAGGCATAAATATTCGATCACCCTGGCGATGTCCTCCCCGCTTCCCGATCGTCCGCGCGGGGTCAGCCCATCTTGAATGCCCGAAACTTCATCGATGGTCTTCTCTTTATTTGCTCCGCGGATGTCCCCAGGACAGATCATATTCACGGTGATTCCATACGGTGCTTCTTCCACCGCAAGCGTCTTCGTAAAGGAGACCAGGCCCACTTTAGCAGCCGCGTAGGCTGAACGCTGAGGCCACGCGCGGGCTTCTCCGGCATGTCCGAATCCGAAGTGGATGATGCGTCCCCACTTCTTCTCCCGCATGGCAGGCAGAACGCGGTGGTCCAGCAGCATGACGCCGGTTAAATTGCCATTCACCATATGGACGATTTCGTCCCGGCTGTACTCTGAGAACAGACGACGCTCCCGAATGAAAGGGCCTGCGTTGTTCACCAGGATATCGACGCTTCCCAGTTGCTCCTCCGTCTGATCCACCAATGAATACAGCTCACGCTCGCTGGCGATATCGGCTTTAATCGCAATAGACTTCACGCCAAACCCCTCGATTTCACGGGAGAGCGCCTCCGCTTCATCCTTGCTGTTTACATAATTTATAGCCAAATGACATCCCTGCCGAGCTAACGACAGCGCCGTCATTTTCCCCAAACCTGTCGCACTGCCTGTAATCAGCGCCACTTTTCCCTTCAAGGCTTTCCCTCCTCAGATGGATATCCTTCCTTCAGTATAAAAGATTTGATAAAGCCTAACAACTTGCAACCCGGCCAGGAATGGCCGCCACACAAAAAAAAAGAAAGGACTTATCCATAAAGACCCATGGTCTTTTGGATAATGCCCTCTCTTCACGGATACGATGAACTAATCTACAGCATCATCGAGCCTTTGGTGCTCGAATTAGAATGCCGGAATGACAGCACCTTTGTACTCTTCTTCGATAAAGGTCTTCACGTCCTCGGAAGTCAGCGCTTTGGCCAATTTTTGAATGGCGTCGGAGTCCTTGTTGTCCGGGCGAGCTACCAGCAGGTTGGCATAAGGGTTCTCTTTGTCTTCGATAAAGAGTGCATCCTTTGTTGGGTCCAGTCCCGCTTCAAGCGCGTAGTTCGTGTTGATGACAGCCAGATCCAGCTCATCCAGCATACGCGGCAGCATGGCGGCTTCAACTTCCTTGAACTCCAGGTTCTTCGGATTTTCCACGATATCCTTAGCGGTAGCTTCCAGCTTGGTTTCATCTTGCAGCTTAATTACGCCATTCTTGGACAGCAGAGTCAACGCACGGCCTGCATTCGAAGGATCATTCGGGATCGCCACAACCGCTCCATCCTTCAGCTCATCCGCAGATTTAATGGTTTTGGAGTAAGCACCCAGCGGCTCCACATGCACCGCGATCACGGATTCAAGATTCAATTTACGCTCTTTGATTTCGTTATCCAGGTAAGGCTTGTGCTGGAAGAAATTCGCGTCGATTTCTTTGGAGTCCACTTGCGTATTTGGCAGAACATAATCCGTGAATTCCACGATTTCCAGGTTCACGCCCTCTTTTTCAAGCGCTGGTTTAACATGCTCCAAAATTTTGGCGTGAGGTGAAGGCGAAGCGCCTACTTTCAAGGTTACGGTCTCTTGAGCGCCGCCTCCTGTTGTTCCCCCTGGCTCAGCTGCTTTATCCGCAGGCTTGCCGCCGCACGCAGCCAGCACCGTAACCAATGTCAAGCTGATCAATGCCAATGTCCATTTTTTCATTCTAAAAACGCTCCCTCCGAAAATATATTATTTTTTATATTGTCTTCCTTGATGCCTCATCCATCCCGTTATTTTCTTGTAAAATGTCGGACCAGACGATCTCCTGCCATTTGCAGCAGCTGTACCAGCACTATCATTAATACGACGGCCAGAATCATGATCTCGGTCTCATAACGGTAATAGCCATACTTGATGGCCAAATCTCCTAAACCGCCGCCACCGACTTGACCGGACATCGCGGTATAAGATACCAGGGTTACAATCGTGATGGTCATCCCCGCCAGCAGGCCCGGACGTGCCTCCGGGAGGAGAACCCTCCATACGATTTGGCTTGTCGAGGAGCCCATGGCATGAGCCGCCTCAATCACGCCTTTATCCACTTCATTTAAAGCCGTTTCTACGAGCCTAGCGAAGAATGGCGCAGCGCCGATCACGAGCGGCGGAATGGTTCCCAGCACGCCGTACGAAACACCTACGAGCGACTTCGTAATCGGGATCATTGCAACGATCAGAATAATGAACGGAACCGAACGCAGGATGTTCACAATGAACGACAGGATCGTGTAACCGAAGCGCACCAAACCGGATGTAGATCTTGCAGCCATGTAGAGCAGCACGCCAACCGGCAGTCCGATGATGAAACTGAACAATGCCGAAGCCCCCAGCATCCGAAGGGTATCCAATGTTGCCGTCCATATCTCTTTCCAGTCGATCTGGGTAAAATCAAGCCCGAACATTAATGAATCACCTCCACGTCTAATCCTTGTTCCAGCAGCTTCCGGATCGTATCTTCTATGGCACGCTCTTCCCCTTCGAAACGGACGATGAGCTGGCCATACGGCGTTTCTTTGATCGTGGAGATCGTGCCCTGCAGAATTGCAAAATTCACGCCCGTCTCATGAACGGTATGGGACAGAATCGATTCGTACGTTTTCGATCCAAGGAACGTAATCTGCACCGCCCTCGAAGGTCCGTTCGCCTGGCCCTGAATGGCCAGCCGCAGCGCTTCGCCGCTGTCCATCTCCTGGCGGATAAATTCCTGGGTCACTTCATGCTTCGGCTTCAGGAACACTTCCGTTACCGGCCCTTGCTCCACAATGCCGCCCTGATGAATGACGGCGACCCGGTCGCATATGCTCTGAATCACATGCATCTCATGGGTAATCAGCACGATCGTCAGATGAAACTTTTTATTAATGTCCAGCAGCAGGCGCAGGATCGAATCGGTCGTCTGCGGGTCAAGCGCCGAAGTGGCCTCGTCGCACAGCAGCACTTCGGGATCGCTTGCGAGCGCTCTGGCTATGCCGACCCGCTGCTTCTGCCCGCCTGATAGCTGGGACGGGTATTTGTCCCGATGTGCCTCCAAGCCGACCAAAGCCAACAGTTCGGATACCTTGCGTTCCATTTCAGCCTTTGGTGTCTTGATCAGACGCAGCGGAAACGCAATGTTATCGTACACCGTCGCGGAAGATAACAAGTTAAAGTGCTGAAAAATCATGCCGATTTTGCGGCGTTCCGTCTGAAGCTGCTTCTTGCCAAGCGACGTTAAGTTCTTACCGTTCACCCACACCTCGCCCGAGGTGGGACGCTCCAACAAATTGATACAACGGATCAATGTACTTTTACCTGCACCGGAGTGTCCGATGACTCCGAAGATTTCTCCTTTTTCAATCGACAAATCCAATTCGGACAACGCAGTGGTTAAGGTTCCGGCTTTTCCGTACTGCTTCGTCAATTGCTTGAGCTCAATCAATCCGATAATCCTCCTTTTTCCGTAGCTTCATATCTATTTACCCAAAAGAAAAGAGCCTCTTTTTGTAGAATCAAAAAGGGCCCTCTTTACGTAAAAGTCAACGCCTTTTCTCATCTGTCAAAGCCAAGGGATATCCTGTAGCTTTGAAGGAATTAGCACCATGTCACTCCAAGCGTCACTGCGTTAAGCAATTACACGCTGGAGTCGGTTGCCGGGCTTCATCGGGCCTGTCCCTCCGCCTCTCTCGATAAGAAAACATCGATATGAAATTTTTCCGATTAATTTGATCTGATTTAATAACATTTAATGAATGCAATAGTTAGTATAGATTCTTTTCAGGTTTTTGTCAAAAGGAATTTCATGGCGATTTTGTGCCTAAGCCCTGACTCCATTTTTCCCCCAAAGCTCGTTCGTATATTTATAAGAGGCCGCCAGACTCCGGCATACCATATCGACACCTTGTTTGAGATCGTCCAGGTGCTGATCGATATCCTCCAGCTCGATCTTGTCCGACAGCCCTTGATGACGCTGCCATAAATCATCCTGCATCTCGGAATTCATGTAATGGATTTCGGCGTTGCGCCGTTTCCGAAGTGTGTTCAGCGGCGTTTTGTAACGCTCCTTGATCGCTTCCAGCTCTTTGGCCAGCTCTCCGTGGGCCTTCAGGAATTTAAACTGCCGCAGGACCGTAAAATATGAGAAATGCGCCTTCACCTTAGAGGTATGAAGATCGTACAAATCGTTCAGCACCGTCCCCAGCTTATCAAGGATCGAGAATACGCGTATGAAGCTGTTTTTGTAAAAATACACATATCGTTGATATTCCCCTTGCTCCTGAATCGACATGTCATCGATGTAACCCGATTTGACCGATTGACTGAAATGCCTTGCCGCATTCCAGCTCTGTTCCAGCTCATCCAGGGAAACGATCAACCCCCGGGTCCAAATCTCAAGCTTGCGAAAGTCATGCGTCGGATCCTGATTTTTCTCCATTTCCTTCTGCAGCAGCCGGGTTGTTTGGACCATCGATTCGATGGCTTCCTCAAGCAGTCCGTTATTGTGTCGGGGCTGTTCCCCAAGTAACATTCGAAGCATGGCGGTACCCCCTCGCGTCATCAAATTAATCTTGGTTCTTCTTGGACCGCTATTTGTCAAAATAGTGATTCCACCGCGTTTAACCGTCTTCACGATATCCTCACGCGGGAATAACTCATTCAGGTATCCCGATTTCATTCGTGCATTCATGACCAGAGGATTGTTCTTATAGGATGCCCCCGAAACGGCCAGACAACCCACAGAATGGGGCGACTTTCAGATATCCCCCAGGATATCGCCTTCGTCAATCTTAATAAATATAAACTAATCCGTTGCGGGATCAAACCTTTTCAATACTGCTTCCAGCGTCTCCTTGATATCGGACAGGTCGAGCGGAAGTTTTGGCTATCATCCACTTCCCTCCTCACTATACAACAAAGCCCTCGAACGCTGGTTCGGGGACTTTGCATAAACGATGTTGCCTTAAATTCGATCCTTTTCGTTTAATGATTTTCGCTTCTTTTTTATACAATCTTTTCACGAGACATGCTATGATCCGGCCGCATTTCGGCTTTAACCGGCTTGCTGAGCTGCCATACCCTGACACTTAAATAACAGAGTACGCCGAATAAGGCCGAGATCAGCAGTGTATGTCCCAGCGCGGAGAATACGTAAACTTCCTCGTTATGCATCGTTGCCATAATGAGGGCACCGCTAAACACTTGCAGCAAGCAGAGCACGGTTGCCGAGATGCCCAGCATCTGTATCTCCCGGTTGTCGCGGTTACGCCAATATGCAAAATGCCCCATCACCGCAACCACGACCAGCAGCAGAAGCGCTGCCACCCGGTGCATAAAGGCGATGCCGACCCCACCGCCCAGCTCCGGGATCACTTCCCCGTTACACAGCGGCCAGCCCGAGCAACCTTCTCTAGAATCGGTGTGGCTGACGAATGCACCAATATAAACGACGATATAGCTATACAGGGTTGTGCCCCAGACTAAATTACGGAAACCCTTGCTTACCCGAGGCAGACGTTCCAAGTCTACGGGCCCCTTCGCCTGTTCTACCCGCCGCATACCCAGAGCCAGCATGACGGAGCTAGCAAAAGCAATCAGCGAGAAGCCAAAATGCAGCGCCATAATCGCAGCCGATTGAGGTTTAACCACCGCAAGCGCACCCATGATCGCCTGCACTACAACGAATACCGAGGTCCCGATAACATAAGCCATCAAATCCCGGCGATCCCGCTTGTACTTCCAGAACGCAATCAGCGAAGCCAGCGCGGCCAACCCCGCCATTCCGCTGACAGCCCGGTGGGAATACTCAATCATGGAGGATACCGTGTAAGCGGGAACAAATTTACCGTTGCACAGCGGCCACTCCTGGCCGCAACCGAGTCCCGAGCCCGTCTTTGTCACAACCATGCCTCCGAACGTCGCGAAGAACATAATTAAGCATGTTATGTAACTCAGCCATTTTAATTGTTTATCATTCACTTATCTCACCTGCTGCTCATAATCATTCACTATTTAAACCTTTACGGGATCGCATCGTACACAGTCCACATTTCATTATACCTGATTCTACCGCTACGGTCACTTGAGCGATTGTGACAAAATGTTCAAAAATGAGAAAAACCTTCATGATACAGGTACTTGACTTCTTCACCCTACCTCTAACTGATATGTAAAACAACACCGCCGCCAGTTATAGATCAAGGCGGCGGTGCTATAGTCACTCTTACTTATGAATCGTACTGTATACGTCCACGGCACGCTGCAGGAAATCTTCAATCTCCTGGCGCGATTTGCGGAGTTTGTTAACGTAGCGAACCAACTCGCGTCCGTCGGAGTATGCAACAAAGCTAGGGATACCCATAATATTTTGCTGCTGACTCACGTCACCGACAGCATCGACGTCAACCTCAACCAGAGTCAATTGGTTTGAGAACTTTGTCTCAACCTCCGGCATGAATGGATCGATAAACTTGCAATCGCCGCACCAGTCTGCTTTAAATACGGCAACAGTCAGTCGCGGAGACTGGATTGCAACCTGAAATTCTGCTTCTGAAGTGATTTTTTCCATTGATTATCTCCCCTTTACGTCGAGTTCCTTCACCCTTAGTGAATCAAAATGTTGAGTGGAAGTCAAATTTTAGAGCATACTGACATTATGATGCTCACAGGCTGGGATTAACCATCAGAAAGTGCAGGTGACCCCCGAATGCACTCGAATGGAGTCAATGATAATAAAAACCGGGGCAAGTATGTATGGTCATGGACGGCAGCTATTCCGCAAGCCCTGACCGAATCATGGTCGGGGATGATCGCATCGTGGCGATTCTCCTTAAAGCTCCGGACAAGCAGAAACGAATTGCATTGGGACTACACAGCCGTTAGAACGATTCGCAGGCAGCTCAAGGATATCCTCTCCTCCCATCCCTATCTGCAGCAGAGCGTTTCCCCGTTTCCGCTCCCTTCCATGCAAGGGTATAGCGATATTCGGATTCATGAGACCGGTCCAGAGGTTCAGCTATCTCCAGAAGAGCAGGAGTTGAGTCATCATATTCAAGAGGCCACAGCTGCAGCCAACCGAAGTAACGTGACCCGTACGCAAGCCTATTGGGACTGCTATGTATCACAACCTGAGCTGCATTGGGCCTTTCTGGCCCACATGGTATCGCGTAATGCCGGGTGGAATATGAGTGATCTGAAGGGTGGATTGATGTCGGATCTTATGAATCCGACATTTAAGAACAACCTGTATCGCTTCCTGGAGCGCTGCAATGCACTGATCTTCCAGGACGCCTATCCCCAGCTGCTGCTCTATATACACAGTCGAAAAAAGGGTAAGCCCCTATTTCATTTGCTCCCCCACTTTCATGTTTCAGCGTTCATGACACCGTTCTGGGAGCAGTTCTGGCAGGATCAGAGCAGTTCGCTGCTTACGGTAGCCCTGATCATTAATGAGCAGAACTATATTGAGGGGCGTGTGGCGAGACACCCTTTTTACCTACAGCATATTCTACAGGATCCCTTCTTTCGGATGCATGAGCTGACCCGGTTGAATCAAATCGTGTTTCCACTGGGTCAAGTCCATCGAACAGAGTCGGGCGAAAGCCCTGCCCAGAAGCCCTTATCCCCAGCCAGGCCGCTGGCCGGACTTACCTTACCCAAGTTTGACGACCTGTCCATTCGGATCAAGGCAGGCCGTTCGCTGTATGCTTTATTGTTTGGGTATGAGGAGATATACCGCGCGGTGCTGGCATTCGCACGATCCACCAAGCATCAGGGATCGCGCGCCGAATATTGGCCGGCCTTATTTACACCGACACTTGAGCAAGCCATGAATCATGGCCACGCGGGATCTGACCTCATCACATCAGAATGGCTGCCCGATGGCCAGCGTCTGTACAGCCCTTATCTTGATGAGATCTGGGAGGATGAGACCCCCGAGCCGATTCCCCGGTACGACTGGTATCAGGGCCCGGCGATGTTTAGGCATATTCGTAAACCGTTACGGCCGCTGCTGCCGGATATCACCCATGCCCATCGGGCCGCTCTGGAGAAAACCTCCATCGTGCATGATGTGTCTGATCAGTTCCATCGGCATTAAAATGGAAAGAGACCGTCCCGATACTACAAGGATGGTCTCCATTCGGTTCTATTCACACGATAAGTGAAACTAAGTATATGTTTTTATCCCCGCTTCCGCATTCGTGCAGGCTGCAGTCTCATAAGCGGACGGAACACTTTCTGCAAAAGGCGCGGGTAACTGCTCAGCTCCGATTGCCGCAATACGCCAAACACCACCAGCAGGACAAGATATATAATGACCACGGCCACGCCTACAACCAGGCAAGTCAGCAGGAAGGCCAACCGTGCCGGCATGATATCAACCATTTGAATACCGGCCAGATTCAGGCCATATCCAATTCCCCCGGCGGCAATCACCGTCAACAAGAAGCCCGTCCAGCGTTTGCCCAGGATGGAGAAGGATACAATCGCTTTAATCGATCTTATATTCAGTATCGTAATAACAAGGAAACAGAGCGCCGTGCTCCCTATGATCCCGTAGATCCCAAAGAACGGGGCAAGCAGGAAGCTGGCTGCAAGCTTGATTGCAACCCCGATCATCACGTGAATCATCGAGAGTTTGGCCTTGCCGATTCCAAGAAGAATGGAATTTGTAGTCATCATCGTGATCTGGAAAATCGTACCGAACGTCAGAAATCCAATAATCCCGCTGCCGCCCAAGGAACTAAACAGCAATCCATTAATGGAATAGGATGCCACGCATAGCGCAATCACCATCGGCATCCCCGTCAATATGGCTATACGCATAGCCAGCGATACTTGCTGTTCCAAATGCTCCTGGTCCTTCTTCGCAAAAGCCGCAGAGATGATCGGAATAAGCGAGGTACTGAGGGCAATGGCTAGAATCGGCGGAATCCCCGCCACGCTTTGAGCCCGGTTCCCAAGCACCGCGAGGGCTGCTGTCGCCTGATCCAAACCAATCTGCCCGATCAACAGCGGCTTCACTATAGAGCTGTCAATGAAGTTAACAGCCGGAACTGCCAGGGAAGACAGCACAATCGGTATGGACAGCGTGAATATATCCCGGTATATCCCGCCAAGCGGAATGGAACGGTCCGCCGCCGGCATCTTGAGCTCACGATCGCTTCGGCGAAGTTTAACCGTGAAGTACAGCATGACTGCAAACGCGCCGATACTGCCGAGTACGCCACCAAAGGAAGCTCCGGCCGCAATCCAGGTATCGTCGTATCCCATCCGCAGCAGCACATAGGCCAAGCCGATGGCTGTCAGAACCCGTGCAATCTGCTCGATGATCTGAGATATGCCGCCAGCTGTCATGTTATTACGTCCCTGGAAGTATCCTCGCATCATCGCGATGGCTGGAAACAGCAGCAGCGCTGGGGCGAGTGCCTGAATGGCCGCGGCTGCCTCCGGCTGCTTAGAAATATGGGTAGCATAATAAGGAGCTCCAAAATATAGCAGCAGCGTCATGACAATACCCGCTACCCCGGCAAAAATAAGTGCAGCATGATAGACACGCCGAGCCTCCGCAGGCTTATTCAAAGCATGACGCTCGGATACCATTTTGCTGAGTGTGCTGGGAATGCCTGCCGTTGCTACCGTTAACAGCATTAAATATACGTTATTGGCGATCGTAAATGAAGCGTCCCCTATATCGTTCAGCATATGTTCCAGCGGCACCCGCTGGACAAGACCCAGCACGCGGGCTACCAGCGCAGCAGCGGCCAAGATGATCGTGCCTTTAATAAATGACTCTTTCTTTGACAAAACCGTACCCTTCTTTCTCCTCCAAAGCGCCTCTTACAGCGATTCCTAAGCGTCTATTAGAAAACCCAAATGAAGAAAATAATAATCATCGCGAGCTGTAAAATAATCTTCACCACAATGCTGCTGAACAAGCCAATGACCGATCCGAAACCAACCTTCATGGATTTGCTTGGTCCCGAGCCTGCCAGCATTTCACCCAGAAATGCCCCAAGGAATGGTCCAATTATCAATCCAAAAGCGGGAATAACGAACGGTCCGATAATCAGTCCGATCGTGCTGCCCCATATCGAGGCTTTGGAACCGCCGAGCTTCTTAACACCCCAGGCGTTAACCGCATAATCGGCAATGAAGAGCACCACCAGAATGATCGTCTGAATAATCCAGAACCATGCATTGTAATGCTCAAATGTAAAGAACCAGCCGTAAACAAACAGCGCCAGGTAAATGGCGATAACCCCCGGCAGAATAGGGTAAATCGCCCCGGCCATCCCAATGATAAACAGAGCGATGACAATAATCCAGCCCAATATGTCCATCAACATCTCACCCTTCGATCAAAATATGATCCCTGATGACCTCAACGATGCCGTCCTCATTGTTGCTGGAAACCACAAGGTCCGCTTCATCCTTAACCGTCTGCTGGGCATTGCCCATAGCCACGCCGAGTCCGGCCTGCTGAATCACAGCCAGGTCGTTCAGGCTGTCACCTACGGCTACGACTTCGGACATGCTAATTCCGAGCAGCTCGCACACCTGTCCGATTCCGGTCGCTTTGTTAACGCCCTGCGGATTGATTTCCAGGTTATCCGGCGAGGAGTTCGTGATCTCCAGTCCTCCCATATCCTGCAGGCGCATCAGAATGTTGTGGCGTACCTCATGATCATTCGTGTTGTAACCAAACTTCAGCCACTCCTGATTCGCGACATCGCCGATCCAATTCTCAGAGTTATATAATCTTTCTACTGAATACGCCCAGAACCATGACCCGGTTTCAATGGCTAGTGCGTGCATTTCCTCCACGAGCTTGCTGTCGAGCAGCGCCCGGCGGTGCAATTCATATGGCGCACGCCATACCTCGCCGCCGTTCACCGTTACCATCGGTGTCGTCAGTTCAAGCTGTTTGGCATACGGATAGGCATCCTGAAACGGACGACCTGTCGAGAGGCAGACGTGAATGCCGTGCCGTACAGCTTCCTTGATCCACTTCACCGTTTCCTCCGACACCTCATGATCGTCCCGCAGCAGCGTACCGTCCATATCCAGTGCCAACAACCGATATTTATATTTCATGGTATTAACCCCCTTACGAATCATCAGCAAACATAACGACATTTTACCACAAAAGGCAGGGTGTCAAAACATCCCCCCATGAATAGCAGCCACCTAACAGGCCAAAACTGAGATAAAGCCTAGCCACAATGAGAATTTCCCCACGCGCTCGAACCAATCACACGACCCTTGAAATAAATAAGCGATGTGAAAGAAAGAATATGACTTCCTTTGTGCTACGATATTTACTGAAAACAACCCTGAAAGGAGTCATAAAATCATATGTCCAAACCTAATGAGAACCCCGTCGTGACGGCAGAGATGCTCATTCGAAGACCGGTAGCCCAGGTATTCGAGGCTTTCATCGACCCTGAGATTACAACCAAGTTCTGGTTTACCAAAAGCAGCGGCAGGCTTGAGGAAGGCCGTCATATCCGCTGGGATTGGGAGATGTATGGGGTACATGATGACGTGTACGTTCAACATATCGAAGTGAATCGCCGCATCACGATCGAGTCTTCAGACCGGACCCAAACCGAATGGACATTCACGCCACGGGGCGATCATGAGACCTTCGTTGCCATTACCCACTCCGGATTTACAGGCAGTGCGGATGAAATGGTGCAGGGAGCTATCGATTCCATGGGAGGATACACCATGGTGCTCTGCGGCCTCAAAGCGCTGCTGGAGTTTAACGTCGTCCTGAATCTGGTAGCGGACAAAGCCCCTGACGCCCATGTGTAACGGATAAAGAAACGGCAGCCAACCCATTGAGGGCTCTTGGCTGCCGTTTTGTCGCTTCCTATTATTGGTTCGGATTGCTTTCCTCATTCTCACCCCCGGTTTGTTTAGGGTGCGGCGTACCGTCGAGTCCGTAAATTTCGTCATAAGCATCGAAAATTTTGCGGGCAACCGGCGCGGCACTCTGGGAACCGAAGCCTGCTTCCGGTATGACGACGGCGACGGCCAGCTTCGGATTTTGCCGTGGTGCAAAAGCGATGAACACCCCGTTTTCCACCCTGATCCGAGAACCGTTTTTATAAATATCCTGCTCGGATGTTCCTGTTTTCCGTGCAAAATCATATTTAAAATCTTCAAAAGCTCGAAGTCCCTGCGTATTCATCCCTGCAATGACTTCGTTCCAGTACTGCTGTGGGAATTCCTCTTTATTTAATACTTCACGCTTGAATTCCTTGATCACATTGCCGTCCTGATCTACAATCTTGCTCGCAAGCTGCGGCCGAATGCGTTCTCCCCGATTGGCAAGCGTGCTGGCATACTGTGCCAATTGGAGCGTCGTATATTTACCGGACTGTCCGAATGAAGCGTATGCCATGGCAGCCAGATAACTTCCCGCCTGCTCGATATTGGTATACTCGATGATTCCTTTATGCTCCTTCGGCAGACCGGATTCGGTAGATACCCCGAGCCCGAATTTCTTCATGTATCTATCCCATACTTCAACGGATTTGGAGCCGTACTTGTTATACAGTCGTTCCCCGATCCAGTCAACCATAAAGGCGTTGGAGGAGTGCTCAATCGCTTGTCTCGCATTCAGAGATCCGTAGGCTCTACCGCCCGAGTTCCGGACTCTCGTATTATCCTTACCGAAGAATGCTGCACCGCCATCATAATAATAATCGTTCGGCCCGAACAATTTTTCATTAAGTCCAATCAATACTGTCAAAGGCTTCATGGTGGAACCGAGCAGCACGACCGATTCCAGATTGTTGCCGGATCGACCGGAACTATATGGAGAAATCGTTCCGTTGCCATAATACTTCATGACCGTTTCCCAATCATCGCTCCCATTCTCCCATACATTCGGATCATAATCCGGCATGCTGGCCATGGCGACAATATTCCCGGTATCCACCTCCATCGCTACGGCATAACCCGTTTGCGCATTCGGATGCGTTTTACCGGAAACCGTATTGGCGTGAAGCCATTTCAGCTGATCAATGATCGCCTGCTGGGTAACCTTCTGAATATCCTTATGAATCGTCGTATGAATATTGTAGCCCTTCTCCGGGGCAATCATGGTCGGCACCCCGTCCGCCATGTTCTGCGGATTAATCGGAATCCCGATATATCCGTTCTTGCCGCGCAGCTCATCCTGGAACATCATTTCGAGTCCGTCTACACCGACCTTCTCCTGCTCCGTGTAGATAAGTCCCGGATCTTTTTGCTTCTTGTTCTGCTCATCAATCTCTTTATATTTTTCCAGTGTCTTAATTCCGCGGAACTCTTTCAAATAACCAATCGTTTGAACGGCAATTTTATCCTGGTTATATTGACGCTGGCTTTCTTCAACAACCTCTATTCCAGGGTACTCGTTCTTATGCTCCATGAAGTAAGCCACTTCTTTAGTCGAAAGATCTGCCTTAATGCGTCTCGGCTCATAACCCGGCTGCTTGTTAAATTCCAGGTCCATCGCTTTGATCACATCATCCACTGTCAACTTTTCGGCTTTTGGATCACCATATTGTTCGAAGACCTTGACCATTTCCTCGGCCAGCTTTTCGATCTCCGGACGGTTCTTCTTCCCTCGTTCGGATGAACTGTAATCCTTTAACAGCGTTAAATACAGTGCTTGGGAGGGTGTTGAGTATGCAAGCGGCGTACCGGAAGCATCAACGATGCTGCCCCGGATCGGCTGAAGCGGGAAATTTTTAACCTGCCCACCGGTTTCGAGCTCTTTTAGCTCAGGCCCTTCAACGAACTGCAGTATAGCAAGACGTATAATAACGACACAGAATATGATAAAAGTGCTGAAAAAAAATAGATTAACCCGCAAGTTAAACTGACTGCCGGCATCTCGTTCTTCTTGTTTGCGCTTATCCGGCCTAAACCCTTTCACGTATGCTTCTCCCCTTTATCCACAATCACATAAACCCATATTAACATAAACGCCCCCCCACTTCATCTGGAAGGCCCCTCCTACGGGCAAGGGCGAACTTCCCTTGCTCAAAGTCCGCCCTTCTCCGTATCCCAACACATCTATCAAAACACTTGTTCTTTTATATGTGTCTCATTGAAGCGCGGCGGATTAAACCAGTTGCCGCTCTGTGCCCAGGTCGGGTCCAGCGGTATCCATCGCTTCTCTTCGCTCAAGTAAACCTCATTCCAGGCGTGGGGACCATAACCGCCTTGACCATTATATCCCCTGCCAGTTACGACCCGAACTTTCAGATCCTGAGACCGGGCCATCATGGCATACAGCCGAGCATAATCAATGCACACGCCTAACCTTGTTTCGTACGTATCCTGTGGTGTCTGCTCTTTCCATATCCGCTGCTCTTCATACAATGTCACTTTGTCGTGATCATACGCTATTCTGCTGCCAACCCAATCATAGAGCTTTCGGGCTTTCTCTTCATCGGTTGACGCACCTTTCACGATATGGGCTGCCGTCTGCTCAATGCCCTCGGGAATCTTGTGGTCGATGACCTCATACTTCCGCTGAATGATCCCATTCAATTCTTCTTGAACCGATTGGGTAAAGACCGGCAGCTTCTCGCGGACGAGAGAACCCGACAAAGGTTCTATCACAGCCCTTGCTCCCTGCTGATAAACCGGTGAAGCCTCAACGTACCGGCTGAAGCCGTGGTCGGGATTTAGACTGACGTAGATGAATAAGATCGCAATAACAATAATGCTCCGGGCAGCACCCATGATGACGCCAATTCCCGCGCCTGTTAGCCGGCTCAGCAGCGATGCTGACGTATCTTTTCTCGTTCCGAAGAGTCCCAGCCTGCCTCCCATGATCAGGGAAACGAGCAGACGCAGCATAAATACGATAAGGGCGTAGCTTAACATAAACAGCACCGCAAACCGCAGCAGCGGGAAATCCGCCAGCGATTTTACGGCTGTATAATAAATCTGTTCCCAGAAGCGCAGCTCTCGATTCGGTAAACTGGAGGCCGTCCCTAGCCAATCGCCTGCCTTGGGTGATAACCATAATGTAAAAGGTACGGAGATCGCAAGCCCAACCAAGCGCAGCACCGCATCCCCCAGAAAAAAAACAAGCTTCCCGGCTGACCGGGAGGCTCCGCGACTCCATCCCTGCAATAGTGAAAAAGCCACAATCAGCAGCAGCAAGATGGTGATTCCGTTCCCATCGAGCACACTATCCTTCCATGCCGACATCAACGGTATCCCCTCCTCTCCCCATGATGTCTTGTCAACCGATGTAAGCGAGCTGCAGCACTAAAAACGCTGCCGCCCTCGTACATTCGCTTCCGATTGCGTTTCATTTTTTTTATTTAGAGGCCGTATTGCTCTTGGCATCATCGATAAAGCTCTGAATCGTATCGTTGATATCCCACTTTCCAACCGAAACACCGCGGAAAGTGACTTCAACCTCTTCGGAACCGTCACTTCCTTTCAGCTCCAGATTAGGAGCTTTAATGGAGTAGGTACCGTCCCCATTCGAAGTATATTTTGCTTCCTTCGCTTCTTTCATCATCATGTTCAGCGCTTCTTTTTTTATCGTGTCCACCGTTTCTTCCTTCACCGTGGTTACAACCTCGCCGATTTTATCCAGGGAAATTCCGCTATACACCAACAATCCCACGATGATGAGTACGGCTAGCGCCCACTTAATGACGGTTCTCACCACATTCAGCACAATAAACAAGATAATTAAGGCGATAGCAATGACCAGCCAGTTTTGTTTAAGAAATTCAATCCAGACCTGAGTATCCAATTCAATTCACTCCCGTTCATCGTTTCAAAAGCGGCGGTTCATGCCGTCTTATTAATTATACATGATACCCCGCAAAGCTGTCAGCCAACCGGGTCTTTTCACAAAAAGGTATAAGCTTGCCCTTTCGAACGTACAAGTAGTAGTACCATATCAACTTTTGCCGGATAGGAGGGTGCCATATTGAAAACCGCATTATGGCTCTATATGTTTTTGTTTCTGGCGTTTTTTGATTTGCATGCTCAGTATCCAGTACTGACGCCCTTTGCCATCTCCCTTGGCGCAGCCCCTACGTTTATCGGCTGGATGATGGGCATTTATGCTTTAACTCATCTGCCTGGCAATCTGCTTGCAGGCAATCTGATCGATCGGCACGGCAGCAGACGCTACATTATTTTCAGCTTAACCGCTGCTGGTGTTATCCTGCTGCTCCAGGCTCATGTCCAACTGCCCTGGCAGCTGCTCGTGCTCCGCTCGATCAGCGGCTTCGTCTTGGCCTTTTTGTCACCGGCCTGTTTGGCGCTGCTTGCGTCTCTCTCCCGGGATCCTGTTACGCAAGGCAAATATATGTCCGGTCATGGCGTGATCCACACTCTTGCCTCTGTCTTGTCACCGGCCGCCGGCGCTTTCATTGTAGCCAAGGCAGGATTTTCCGGTACATTCCAGAGTCTGGGCTGGCTTTTGATTTTCACCGGCTTGATGGCGTTTCTCAGTCTCCCGAAGCCTCTGTCAGCCGCTGATAGAGATAAAGGGCAGGCTGTTCCGATCAACAGCGGGACACCGGCGCGGCTTCCTTTTAGCTTGCGCTTATATCTGATTCCATTTGCTATCGCATGCTCTCAAGGAATCCTGTTCTTTGAAATACCGCTGCGGGAAAGCGGGCTGGCAAGCATTATGTCCACCGGGCTTCTATTCTCCGTCATTAGCCTTGGAGCTTTGGTCACATTAAGCATGCTGTTTCTCAATCGTTATGCGCCCTATATCAGGGTGACCATCGGCGTATTGGGGCTCGCTATTTGCTTCTACGCCCTGGCTGCAGCAGACCATGTACCGATCACGGTCATCCTGTTTGCGCTCGGACTTGCTAAAGGATTGCTGTTTCCGGCATTATCCTCACTGTTCATAGAGCTAAGCGGCGGAGGCAGACTCGGGAAAGTCTTCTCATTGCAATCCATCGCCATGTCGCTGGGTTCCTTTGTAGGTCCTATTGCGGCAGGACAGCTCCGAACGGTGGTGTCCCCTTATTTTATCGCGTTTCTGATGCTGATGACCGTGCTGCTGCTGCTCCCCAAACGCAATCGTGAAGCACCTTTAACAGCTGTCTCACCAGAAACCCCAATCTCAACCGTCTAAGGAAGCTGCACCAGTCTTAAGCCAGCGCCCAAAAAGATAAGGATGGGCCAATACACAATCCATATGGGTAAAACCACATAAGATACAGTGTGGCAAATGACCACGTACATCTAACCAAGGGGTGAAGTAATCATGAGTCATGTTCATCATAAACATTGCCATGGGGGTTATGGAAATTCAGTCGGAATGGTTCTTGTATTGTACATTCTGCTCGTCATTATCTTGAGCTGTTTCTAGAAAACATGGGTTAACCTTGTTACGGCCATCCATTTGGATGGCCGTTTATTTTGCCCGCTTTGCATGATCGATAAAAAACAAGTTAAACTATACATACACCATTCGACACAACCATCATTCGACGGCGGATCATCATTTCCCGGGGAATGCTGCCAAGGATCTCCGTATCATGACAGAGGTGAAAAAAGATGCCGATATTCCTCATTGTAGAGGGCAAGAACGACCGGAGCCGACTACGCCGATTGCTGACATCGGATATAACCATCCTGTGCACATTTGGAACGCTAAACACCGCCAAGCTGGAAAGCCTTCATAAACAGGTGAAGGATCAAGAGGTGTATCTTTTTATGGATAACGACAGCTCCGGCAAGAAAATTCGCGGTGCCCTGCGCGACATCTTCCCTGATGCCGAACAGATCTATACGCGCCGGGGATACGCAGGAGTTGAAGGAACGCCTGACGAATACCTGATTGCCCAGTTAGAGAAGGCCGGACTGGAAGAGTTCATCATTTACCCGCCTCCTGCTATTAACAACGCAGATCAGAAATCACTATTTTAAATAAAAAAGGCGTCCTCCATCTTTAACGATAGAGCGCGCCTTTTGGTTTTACCTATAGGTTATTCCTTAATTAAGGTCTTAATGTCCTTCACAATATCCTCGGTCTTCACTTGGGCCGGATCCGCTGCATTATAGGTCTTCCGAATATTGTTATTCCGGTCAACCAATGCAATGGAATTGCCATGCGTGAAATTCGTCGAGTTATTGCCGAGCAGCGGGATTTTGAAAGAGTCCTGCATCAGCTTCCGTGTTTCCTCCTGATCTCCACGAAGGAAGTACCAGCCGTTATAATCCGCATAGAAACGGTCCCCGAACTCCTTAATCTTCTCTTTTGTATCGGTTTCCGGGTCAAAGGAGATGGACACGAAGTTAACTTCTTTACCGAAGATGCCCTCTTTCTTCAAGTCTTCCTGTATTTGCGAAAGAACCAGTGTTGTAATCGGGCATACATCCGGGCAACTGGTGAAATAGAAGTACATGAGCTTAACCTTGCCCTTGGTATCGTCCGATGTGATCGTCTTTCCATCCACATTCTCCATGGAGTAAGCGGCTACCTCACGAACGATTGGAAACTTTTCTTTTCCAAATCCTAGCGAGTTGTATACCAGGTAAATAGCTGCTATTACGCAGACAGCGAGTAGTACCCAAGTCCATTTGTAACGTTTGAATGCATTCATGACCTTCCCCGTTCTCCCTTCGTCTCAGGCAATCCCTGTTCTTGCCAGGTTTAGTTCAGCGTTAAAGCCCTTCCACCTATTAAAAAGTGGTATTGAGTATGAGAACGATCAGGCTCAAGGTCAAGTAGTTGATGGAGATAATAAATACTTTTTTGGACCAAGCTTCATCGTCCTTAGCACGGAAACCTTGGAGCGCGGCGTAAAGCCACCAAATAGCCAGAAGGAGTCCGATAACCAGAAAGAATATACCGGCGTATCCATACGTGTACATCAGGATGGGGATCGGTATAAGCAGTACCAGGTAAGGGATCATCTGATACTTCGTGCGTTTAATTCCTTTAACTACCGGCAATAACGGAAAGCCCGCTGCACGATATTCTTCAACCCGGCGAATGCCCAGTGCCCAGAAATGAGGCGGCTGCCAGAGAAACAGAAGAGCGAACAGCAAAACCGCAGCCATATCTACGGTTCCTGTCACGGCCACATAGCCGATCACCGGCGGCATCGCTCCTGAAATAGCGCCTACCGACGTGCTCCATGTTGATGACCGCTTTAACCATAATGTGTATACCACAACGTATACGAACATTCCGATCGCTCCGAATATCCCTGCCAATACCCCTGAGAACAGGAATAACATGGCTAGTCCAACGACCCCAAGAATGATGGCATACCAAAGAACAACCTTTGGTGTCAGCCGTCCGGTTGGAAGTGAGCGATTCCGTGTACGCTCCATCTTCATGTCAAGCTCTCTGTCGAAATAGTTATTGAAAACACAGGACGAAGCCATAACAAGCACGGTTCCGAGAAGTGTCATAATCATCAATCCAAATTGGATATCCCAACGCGATGCTAGCCAAAATCCGGCAAAAGCCGCTATCAAATTTGACCGGATGATTCCGGGCTTCGTTACCGTGATAAAATCTTTCCAAGTCCCCGCCTTATCGGGAGGTGCAGGCGCTGCCGAGGCAAGTGCTGCGGATTCTGAAGGAGCTTGGTATCTCAAGTGATTATCCACGTGTAAACGTTCCTCCTTGTATCTGTCGTTATGGAGGAAGTACTGCCTCCGCTATAAAGTTTATCATATCATTAGTAAAAAGTGTTTAGCAATCCTTCGGAATTCGTTCCATCTATATGACAATTCAGTGACATTTGGAAGCGATATATTCTTGACGTTATGCCGTTGTTTAAGGCACAATTTGTCTATGTAGCAAAGATGGGTGTCGATCCCTTAATATGAATACAAAGCCCGGAGCGCAATGATAGCGCTCCGGGCTTCCATACTCACGTTATGAGAAAGAGATTACAGCGTGCGGCCAGACCCCGAAAGAGCCTGTTCTGCTTGCTGTACCAAACGTTTTGTAATGTATCCACCCAGGGATCCTGTTTCACGGGAAGTATAGTTACCATAGTAACCGTCCTGAGGAATCGTTACGCCTAGTTCTTGAGCAGCCTCGAGTTTCAAACGTTGTAATGCTGCAGTTGCTTGAGGTACAACCAAATTGTTGCTGCGGCGTGCCATATTAAATATCTCCCTTCACTGAATGTCTGTTATTCCAGTGCAAGCTTGCAAACTTATTATGGCTCCTTCTTGCAACGTTATACGTATTTTTTTAATTTTTATCTTTGGAGGTTTTTTTCATATGAGTAAAGGCTTATCCCTATGGTTTGCGGTCTCTTCGATCATCCTGCTGACCGCCTCGGCTATATCCATCAGCTACAACGGATTTCTGGCCGTCGGTCTGGCTCTGCTCTCCATTCTCAACATAGGCTGGGGATTTATTATCAAATCCAAACGCAAGCCTTCTTAAGAAGAACCCTGCTTATTTACGAGCCAGAAAGCCCATCTTGTCTTTGACGCCATCCAGTATTTGAGCTGCAGTCTTCTGTGCCTGCTCTGCTCCCTTGGCCAGAATGTCATGGATTTCACCGGTTTGGCGAATTTCGTAGTATCTGTTTTGGAGTGGCTCCAGAGCGGCTACTACAACTTCGCCAAGCTCCTTCTTGAATGCCCCGTACATCTTCCCTTCAAAACGCGCCTGTACTTCCTGCAAGGATACCCCAGCACATTCCGAATAGATACTCATCAGATTGCTAACCTCTGGTTTAGCGGATGGGTCATAGACCACTTCGGCCCCGGAATCGGTTGTAGCTCTACTGATTTTCTTGCGGATTTGGTCCGGCTTATCCAGCATCGCAATATAACTGCCCTCAACCGGATTACTTTTGCTCATCTTTTTAGAAGCATCATCCAGCGACATAATTCGTGCGCCTACTTCCGGAATGAACGGTTCCGGCATATTGAAATAGGAACCGAACCGATGATTGAACCTTGAAGCTAAATCGCGCGTGATTTCCAAATGCTGCTTTTGGTCATCTCCGACCGGTACCAGATTGGCATTATACAGCAATATATCTGCAGCCATAAGCGCTGGATAGACAAACAAACCGGCTCCCACGGAATCTTTACCTTCCGATTTGTCCTTAAATTGTGTCATCCGTTCCAATTCGCCCATATTCACCATCGTTGTCATGATCCATCCCAGCTCGGCATGCTGAGGAACATGGGATTGCAGGAAAATATTGGCGCGACTTGGGTCGATCCCGGCTGCAACGTACAGTGCCGCAACCGACTCTGAGCGATCTCGGAGCGAGCTTGGCTCCTGCGGTACCGTAATGGCGTGCAGATCGACGACCATAAAGTAACAATTATGCTCGTCTTGAAGCTTAACAAAATTTTTAATGGCTCCAATGTAGTTGCCCAGTGTCAAATTGCCACTTGGCTGAATTCCCGATAATACTGTTTTCATGACTAGCCCTCCATTTATTTAAACTTTCTTAATCCAAAGTCTGCCCCGCTCGAGGGAACATATATGAACGCAAAAAGGCCTCACATCCGCAAGGGACGTGAGACCGTGGTGCCACCCTTATTCGCTGCACAAACTCTAATACTTAAGCTGCAGCCTTCTATTCTTGTAACGGAGAATACCCGGCCGGCATATTAAGGAATAACAGTATAATCCCTGTTCAGCCTGGCACTCAAAGGTCCATTCAGCAAAGCGGATCCACCGGTTCACATCAACCACCGGCTTTCTGAAGGATGGGCCGCACCTGCTTACTTGTCCTTGTCATCGTGTTTCAATCATTTTGGATCACTATTACATGCAATGATAAAACTCTTGCTCTGCCTTGTCAATTCTATTTTGGAATCAAGTCGTCCGATGTTTTGAAGCATTTCTTTTACCCTTTCCGCAAAAATCTGTTATGATGTGGTTAATCGTCAAGACCATGATTTCTGTTAGTAAAGGAGCATCGATATGAATCAAGTGACCAAAGGCCAGTGGAATGGTTACGACACCTATATTTTAAACAGCGGCCGTCTTGAAGTGACTCTCCTTCCTCGTCTAGGTAACAATGTCATTGGAATCAAAGACCTTGAAAACTCACGCGAAATCCTTCGAAAACCAGATGAAAGTGAGCTTGCATTCTATCTTCAGAAGCCCTACCACTTCGGCATCCCGATGCTCATTCCGCCAGGCCGGATTTCCAAAGGCCAGTTTGAGTATGGCGGAACAACGTATCAATTTGATCAAAATACCGCGAACGACAATCATATCCACGGTCTCCACCGATCACAGGCTTGGTGTGTCAGCGACATAGAGGAAGAGGATGATGGGTGCGCCGTTTCGACAGAGTTCATATCATCGGATGATCCAAAATGGATTGCCCAATTCCCAGTACCGCTGAAGCTGGAAATGACCTTTCGTCTTCAGGGTGCCCGCTTATCACAGAGTCTTCGTGCAACGAATCTGGGTTCTAGCCCTGTGCCGTTCGGTATGGGTTACCATACGTGGTTCCTGCTCGATGGTGAGCCCCATCGCTGGACGCTGGATCTGCCTGTAGAGGGCATTTATACCTTGAATAATGAACTGATTCCAAACGGCGATCTTTCACCGCTTGGCCATCTGGAACAACTGAATTCCGGACTCAACCTGAAGGAAGCCGACCTTGATACGATATTGAAAATCCCGGAAGGCAAACCAGCCGAAGCCATGCTTCAACGGGATGATGGTTACCAAATTCATTATTCGGCAGACCGCGCCTTTTTCAAGCACTGGGTGCTCTATACGAAAGGCGTCGCAGAGGAATTCCTCTGCATCGAGCCGTATACCTGGCTTCCGAACGCGCCCAATTTGAATCTGCCAAGCGAAGAAACCGGCCTGATTCATCTGGAACCGGGACAGACCGTGAACCTGAATACCCAGATCAGCGTCCAAAAAACGTCGCCGGAGGCAGAGCAGGGTAGTTAAGCCATTTCAGGTGAGCCATAAGATCTTCATATACTTAATGTTTTAAACAAGAGCAGCCCTTTGATTTCAAAGGGCTGCTCTTGTTTGTCTAAGATAACGACTATTCCAGCGATTCGGATAATTTTACCACCAAATGATCTGCCTCAAGCACGAATGAGATTCCTAGGATTCAGTCATAATATCCATATACAACATCAAAGGAGGTGACATGACATGGCTCAAGGTCGTTCTTCTAACAATCTTGTCGTACCTCAAGCAACTGCAGCTCTTCAACAATTGAAGATGGAAGCTGCTCAAGAACTGGGCGTAACGATTCCACAAGACGGTTACTATGGAAACTATACTTCCCGTGAAACCGGTTCTTTGGGAGGTTACATCACCAAACGTCTGGTACAATTGGCTGAGCAGCAATTATCGGGTCGTTCGAACCAGTAATTCGCATCTCTTCCCTCCAGCCGTAATTAGAAAGAGGCGATCTTCTCCCCAAAGATCGCCTCTTTCGTTATATATTCTATATGATAAATGATTTCAGGATTCCGAAGCAGCTTCGGCATATGTATTACGAGGGTACCGAATCATCAAGTTGGCCATGTTATAGTTGGATTCAAGTATAGCATCTACAACGACAATGCCTTGTCGTACCATAAATTCATAACTGATTTCGCCGTGTGTCCAGTGGCGTTTATGTTTCAGACTTTCAAGCGCCATCGTACGAAAAGAGAGTTGTTGAGCTTCACTTAGCCCCTCCTCAAGTGGAGCTATGACCCCGTTACGCCCAGCCAATGGATTATGCCGTATGCCAAATTTACCAATTACATTGTTTCGTATTTGTACAAATACTGTCCCTGAACTTAGACCTCCCAACTCTTCTTCCAGCTCTTTAAAAACGATGTCCAATTGTCTAGCCAGTGATAATTGATCTAGTTTTACCATCTCTTCTCCCCTCCTTTATTAGTAAATTCTCCCTATTACTAGGGCTTATGACTCATTATAGGGTAAAGGAATCAATGTATCAACAATATTCAACACATTTGGGTATTTATTACTAAAATTGCACAAATAATTTAGTTTTCAGCTCCTTTATTGCGTCAACTTTCATTCTTTTACGACAAAAAAAGAAGCCCCAGCGGGCTTCTTCATAGGTTGGAATTTGCATATACTGGGGAGGCAAAATCCTCTAGCAAATTCTTTTATCTGTTATTCCGATGAAAATCAACAAATCACGCCATATGTTCCGTCATTTGCAAGAATTGTCTAATATCAGATACGCAAGAGTCGGCTGCACTTTGCCAGAATTCGCGCTGGGTCAGATCCACGTTCAGATGTTTCCTTGCCAGATTCTCCACGGACATCACGCCGGTGTCACGAAGTAGGGCATCATATTTATCTGCAAAGGTCGGACCTTCTTCCAATGCCCGAACATAAAGGCCGGTACTGAACATATAACCGAAGGTATATGGGAAATTGTAGAACGGCGTCCCTGTGATATAGAAATGAAGCTTGGATGCCCAGAAATGCGGATGGTATGATGTCAGAGCATCACAGTAGGCTTCCTTCTGCGCCTCCACCATCAATTCCGAAATTTCCTCGCTGCTGAGCAGGCCGCTCTTCCGTTTGTCATAGAAGCGCGTTTCGAACAAGAAACGGGCATGAATATTCATAAAGAAAGCTACGCTGTTCTGAATTTTCTCTTCCAACAGTGCCAGCTTTTCTTCTTCGCTGCCGGCACCCTTCACCATGGCATCAAAAACAATCATTTCAGCAAAAGTAGATGCCGTCTCAGCAACATTCATCGCATACTTTTGGTTAAGCACCGGAATTCCGCCCATCAGATGCTGATGGTAGGCATGGCCCAGTTCATGCGCCAGGGTCGAAACGTTCGAGGCTGTTCCGCCAAACGTCATGAAGATTCGGGTCTGGCCGCTAGCCGGGAAGGAAGTGCAGAAACCACCCGGTCGCTTGCCGGCGCGATCTTCGACCTCAATCCAGCTCTTATCAAACGCCATTTGTGAGAAATCCGCCAATCTCGGGCTAAACTTACGGAACTGCTCCACAATGTTAACAGCGGCATCGTCATATGAGATTTTGGTTGCGGAAGTACGCAGCGGGGCATCTACATCAGTCCAAGACAAGCCTTCCAGACCAAGCAGCTTCGCTTTACGGTTTAGGTACTCCACAAGCACCGACTTGGTGTCCTGGATAACAGCCCACATGGTATCAAGCGTCTCACGGCTCATACGGCCAATCGCTAGCGGCTCCTTCAAGATATCATCCCAGCCGCGATTCTCGTACAGCTTCAGGCGGTAGCCGGATAAATGGTTAAGGGTATCCGCACAGTAATCAGCGGAGTCTCCCCATGCCTGCTCCCACTTTTCGAACATGGATTGGCGTACTTCCCGGCGAGGATCATGCATTTTATTGAATGCCTGTCCTGCGGACAACATGACCGTCTTACCGTCTTCCTCATACGGAATCTGGATTTTCTTAACGATGGTATCGTAGAACTCTCCCCATCCATGATAACCGTCTACGCCAAGCGATAGAGCTAAGCTCTCTAACTCAGGGCTCATCTTATCCTTTGCGAGATTACGGCTTTCGTTCAATACGAAATCAAGCTCGGACACCTTATCTGTACCGGTCCAAGCGGTCCAGAGTTCGTCATCCATTCCACGAAGAATGTTATCGAATTGGTTCTTAACCGATTGCAGGGTCGCGGACAACGACGTTACCCGTCCGGATAATTGAACGGCCTTCTTGTCATTCACATTTTGCGCGGTCAGGCAACCCACGAATGCAGAGACTTCACGGATACGGGCATAGGCGCTCTGGAACTGCTCAAGGAAGCGTTCAAGGCTGGAGGCGCCCTCCATGGTTTCCGGAACGGTCAATGCTTTAACGGCTTGCTGAAGATTATGTACATCCTGCTCAAGAGACTCAAGAAAGCTGACGAGCTGCGGTGAGGAAGAGCCTCCGGGAAATATCGATTCCAAATCCCAAGTTTGTTGAAGTGCCATCGAACATTCATCACCTTTCAAAATAAAATATGAATTCAAGCGGAATACCATTTGTGTGGACTTAGGGAAAAGTGTATAACTATATATAACTCAATTTATGTTATCCCTGCTACAACCAATTTACTGCTGAAGGAGCCAAAAGCCATGAGACCTTTGCAAATATCACCGGAGACGGCCGTTACATTATCCAAGCAGCTGGGCGTTCCGCTGGAACAGCTGATGCATATGCCTCAGCATATATTAATGCAGAAAATTGCCGAGCTTGCCAAGAATGAGGAAGCGAAAGCAGCGAAACAAGATGATGAGTCCCCATCATCGGAGAACTCATGATTCCTTTTTCCAATACTTGGCCTTATGATGTCGTTGGAAACGACGTGTATGTACACAGCTGCCCATTCTGCGGAACCGACAATGTATTGCTGCCGATGAAACCCAAGGAACTGATAAGCGTAAGGGAAGGGAAAAAGAAGCTGCTGATCTTCCCCTGCTGCCACAACAAAGTAACCGTGCTGGACAGCGACATCGACTACTTGCTCACGGATCAGCGATTACGCTGACTTCACCGTAGAGCATGAGTTCAGCCTATTCGTGTTTATCCAAATAGCCTGCTGACCCACCCTTCAGCGGGCTATTTGCATTAGGACATTAGGACTCTGCCTGAAGTGCCGTGTTCTTCTGCTCCCGAATCTGCTCGGATATCAGCTTCCACTGCTCTCTGGATGCGCGTATCATCGCGGCATCCATAATCTTGTCATCCTGGACCACTCTGGAGAACCATTGAACCGCCTCCTGAAACTGTCCCAGCCTTCTGTGGATCTCCCCGATCAGATACAGCAGCCTAGCATCATTCGCCCCTACCCCTTCCAGCTCAAACACTCGGACATAGGATTCCAGGCTATAACTCAAGAACCGCTTCTCTTGATCCTCGTTGCCCTGATAACGATACAGCCAAGCGATATGATGCAGCAGGCTGGCCACAATACGATCCCGCTCCCCGATCACTTGCGCACAGAGGAGAGCCAGCTTGTACGACTCCAGAGCATCCTCCAGATTGCGCGAGCCGCTCATATCCCTCTTCTCCCAGCGGCATCCGACTTGCTCATAAAAGAGCGCCTTCTGCCGTTCGTTCAATTTCAGGGTCGAGTTTTCCGTGGAGGCAAAACCGCATTCAGGACAGATCCGCACCACGTAAAAATCGGGATTCTCCGATTTATAGTAAGCGCAAAAATCCGTATCTGTACGGTATGCCTTTTTAAAGCTGGGTCTCACCCTGGACGTTACATATTCATGCTCACAGTGCGCACAAATCACCTTGATGGAATACAAGGGTTCCAATTTCACGCCATTCGCCATCCCTTCATTCGTGTCTAATTCCTGTTTAGATGTAGGTATATGGCACTAAGGAGTATTCACGAAATGGTGGGCGGGACCGGACAGACGCTGCAGCACAAAATCACGTAATTCATCCTCCACGCCAATTTCGATTAGGGCTCCTGCCATGCAGCCAAGCCATTCTTCGGCATGGCGATCCGTAATCGGGAATTTCATGTGCCTGGCCCGCATCATCGGATGTCCGAATGCTTCCGAGAACAAGGCTGGCCCTCCAAAAAACTGGCTCAAGAACATATATTGTTTCTCCATCACCGGCATAATGTCTTCCGGAAACAATGGCGAAAGCAGCTCATTTTGCTGCACTCTCGGATAAAAAGCTTCGACGAGCGAACGTACACCCTCGGCACCCCCGAGGTTATCATAGATGCTTAAGTTCGGATCCATATCCGCTAATTCTCCCATCTGTTATATGATTCGCTTTCGATTGGATGTACCTATCCATTATACCAAAAAACAACAAAAAAAGGCGCTAAGCCATGGTTAGCACCTTTTAGAACTTATTAATAACTGCGCCAGTCCTCTTCACTCTGGACGAGAGAAGCACGTATAACATAAACGAAGGCGCATACTAGGATACCTGCGACTATGCTCATGATCATCACTCCATCCAAACATAATACGAAAGATGTGCTTTGATGTTTTTTATTATAGCACAATATCCCCGAAAATAAAGCATAAATGTAACCGCTTTCTCATGTTTTTTTATACTGTTTGTCCTATATCCTGCATAGATTTTTAACAACGGACCTATATTTCTATCATTCACATCGATGCCAGGGGGCGTATTCCTTATTATGACCATGAAAAAAATGGGCTGGCTCTTGCTTGTGACGGCACTGCTCAGCGTAATTGTCCTAATGGCTTTATTTCCCGAAGCTGCGCTTCAATCCGCACTCCGCGGCCTGTCGATATGGTGGGACGTGCTATTCCCTTCCCTATTCCCGTTCTTTGTTATTTCAGAGGTGCTGCTGGGGTTTGGCGTAGTGCACCTGATAGGCACGCTCCTGGACCCTATGATGAGGCCGTTGTTTCGTATTCCGGGCGCAGGAGGATTCGTGGCAGCGATGGGATATGTTTCAGGATACCCGGTCGGTGCCAAATTAACCGCCAAGCTATGGGAACAAAAAATGGTAAACCGGGAGGAAGGTGAGCGGCTTGTTGCTTTCACTACCTCTTCTGACCCTATATTTCTAATTGGAGCGGTCTCTATCGGGTTCTTTCACGACCCCAAGATTGGTTTGATCCTTGCCTTGTCCCATTATGGTGGAGGTTTCCTCGTAGGCTTGATTATGAGATTTCATGGCAGGCATGAATCCAATAGAGCAACCGATTCACTCCACCTATCCCAGGCTAAGACAAGCAGACTAAAGGCCGCCCTGCATGCCATGCACGCGGCACGTGAGCAGGATGGCCGAGACCTCGGCACCTTGTTAAGACAAGCGATACATTCATCGCTTCAGCTCATTATCGTTGTCGGCGGGCTCGTCGTTTTCTTCTCCGTATTTCTTGAGCTCTGGACCCAGGCCGGCGCGATGCCAGCGCTAACTGAAGTCATCAGTTTGCTGTTATCTCTAGTTGAGATGCCTGAATCCTTATCCACAGCCATCGTAGGAGGATTGTTTGAGGTCACACTCGGTGCTCGATATGCCGGCGAAGCGGGGGCGGCAATTCCATTGCCATACAAAGTGGCCGCGGCTGCCTTTATATTGTCATGGGGCGGCTTGTCCGTTCATGCCCAGATCATCAGCATCCTGAACTCTACCAACCTTAGATACTTCCCTTTTGTCATTGCCAGATTGATACATGGTGTGATTGCCGCGACCGCTGTATTACTGCTGTGGAGAAGTGTTATGGGATCTTCGATACCGACCATGGCGCTGCCGGCTGTTTCGGATTCCGCCCTAAACGGGTATACCCATATTATGGCGGCTTTCTGCATCCTGCTTGGTTTCCTGATTGCGGTTGCGTTGTTTATTCAGATCATTCGAGGACTGCAGCAGAAAATCCGCAAATTCCCAAGGTGAACATTGTGTTCTTCTCCAAGATTGATTATCATCTTTATATAACCTTACAAAGGAGCTTATCAACTTGAGATATTATGTTCTGGACCGCGGTGACCCATTGTCTGTCGAGCTGACCCAGCAATTTCACAAGCTGGCGGAACAGCGGGGGTTTGTGCTGGATGCAGAATCTCCGGAAATTGTGGTCTCAATCGGCGGAGATGGTACAATGCTGCATGCTTTCCATACTTTTATTGACCGTATTCCTGACCTCGCTTTTGTCGGTGTCCACACGGGCCACTTGGGATTCTATGCTGATTGGAAGGCCGATGAACTGACAGAGCTGATTGATCATATGAGCGGAGAAGGCGAAAACGGCAACGTGAAGCCGCGCCTCGTCAAGTACCCCCTGGTTCAACTGGAAATTCATAAAAAATCAGGAACGTCCTCTTACATTGCCTTAAACGAATTTACGCTTAAAGGCGTTGATGGTACCGTTGTCGCGCAGATTGACATCAACGATGTAACCTTTGAAATGTTCCGAGGAGACGGGATCTGCGTGTCTACGCCGTCCGGAAGCACGGCCTATAACAAAAGTGTCGGCGGAGCGATGGTTCATCCTTCCATCGATGCTCTGCAGATCGCGGAAATCGCCTCGATTAACAATCGGATTTTCCGTACGCTGGGCTCACCGCTGCTTCTGCCTAAGCATCATCATTGTGATATATTCTCGCGTAAAGAACAGCGTTTGCTTCTTACTATCGATCATGTGAATATCTCGATTGACGACCTCGTATCCGTACGCTGTCAAGTGGCGGAACAGCAGGTCAGTTTTGCACGCTATCGGCCGTTCCCGTTCTGGAATCGTGTCCGTGATGCATTTCTTGGCTAAAAAAGAAGAACGGCCACCTGGCTTACTGGTGACCGTTCTTTTTTATTGTGGCTGTTCAGCCGGAGGATTAGGCTCCTTGGAAGGCTTTGCTTCCTTCTCTTTGGACTCCTTAGCATCCTTAAGATCACGTGGCTCGCGTCTGGATTCCTTTGCTTCGCGCCGCTCGCGTTGGTCCTTGTGCTCCTTGTCTGGTTTAGGACCCTCCTGCAGGGTTTCCTTACTTCCCTTCGCTTCCCCCTCACCCTTGGTTTCCTTGGGGGGTAATTCACGAATCTCCATAGGCTCTTTGGAATTGGATTGCTCTTTGCCATCCTTCTGCTCCTTGGTTTTCTGAAGCACGAAGTGAGCACAGCCAAAATTGCAGTATTCGTTAATGTAATCAGACATGCTGGAGAAGGTAGAATCCTTGGCAGCCTTAGGATGATTATCCCGATAGAAACCTTTAAGCCGAAGCTGATTGTAACCCCAATCTCCCACGATGTAGTCATAACGGTCCAGCACCTCGCTGTACCGCTCCCGGAAAGCTTCCAGATTCCAGCCGTTTCGATGGTCCTTTAACACTTCATAACTCTTGTTTCCGATAACGATCATTGAAAGCTTCCCCTGCCTTTCCAAAGGTTAAGACTGCACGGTCTCTTCCTTGTTGCGTTCTGCAGATTTCACTTGCTCGTGTGCATGATAGGAGCTGCGCACCAGAGGGCCGGACTCCACGTGGCTGAATCCGCGCTTCATTCCCTCTTCCTTCAAGATCGCAAACTCTTCCGGCGTATAGTATTTTTCCACATTCAGATGCTTCGGCGAAGGCTGCAAATATTGGCCGATTGTCATGATATCGCAACCCACCGAACGCAGGTCGTCCATCGCTTCCAGAATTTCATGCCATTGTTCGCCGACACCCAGCATAATGCTGGACTTGGTCGGAATATCAGGCTGCATGGCCTTGGCATTCTGCAGCAATTGCAATGAACGGGTGTACTTCGCTTTGGCGCGAACCCGATCGGACATTCGCTCCACCGTCTCAATGTTATGGTTTAGGATGTCCGGTTTCACATCCATCACGATCTTAAGTGCTTCTTCGCTTCCCATAAAATCTGGAATCAGCACTTCCACCGAGCATAGCGGCAGACGTCTGCGAATGGCTTTAACCGTTTCAGCGAATATGTAGGCTCCGCCATCTTTCAGATCATCCCGTGCCACACTTGTTACTACGCAGTGACGCAGGTTCATCTGTTCCGCCGCTTCCGCTACGCGTTCCGGCTCCTGAAGATCCAGTTCCGTTGGAAGTCCCGTATTGACAGCGCAGAATCGGCAGGCGCGAGTACAAATATCACCCAGAATCATAAAGGTTGCCGTACGATTAGCCCAACATTCATAAATATTCGGACAGCGAGCCTCTTCACACACCGTGTGCAGTGTCTTGGATCGCATCATGCTTTTGATTTCTTTATAATTATCGCCAGTAGTCAGCTTGATTCGAATCCAGTCAGGTTTTGGCTGTTTGGTTTTAGACAAAGAAAAAACCTTCTTTCGAATTTATTGATGTAACTCAAGACATACCCCATCGTTTGCTGTCCCATATTATATCATGAAAACCATCACATTACTTGTTTCGCATCGATATGAGATTAATCTAGTTGCGGCATGGATAAAAATCCTTGTTTCGTTTCACCCTACAGTATAGGCATGACTGTCCGTCCTTAATTATGACAATCCAAAAGGAGGAGAAGGACACATTGAGGATTTTTAAACCATTGAGCGCAAGCGGCATCATGATTCGCTGCACTGCTGCAGCTGTGGCTGCCTTGACAGCTGCCTGCTGCATGTGCGGGCCTGTGTCCGCATCCACCTCTATTGCGGTCAGCATCGCTGACGATACGGTAAAAACAACGAATGCTAGCGCCATTTTCGCAGACCGGAAGTCGTTATACGATGAGATTTCCACCGTTACCCAAATTCCTTGGTATCGCCTGGCTGCCATTGACCAGTATGAGCGGACACTAACTAGAGTCCACCCCAAGGATCGCAAGCATTCGGACCGGACGCTCGGCATCTTCATCCCCTCCACAAGATGGGCCGGGGCGTTAAATCCCAATCAGGAAGATGTAAATCCGACGTCGATCAGCGTATTTTCCGGCATCGGGCTGGATGGAGATGGGGATGGCAAGGCAGACCGGAATAATGATATCGACCTGCTATATACCGTTGCGGCAAGACTCTCACCCTACGGGCATGCTGCTGATGATTTCAGCATCGGCCTCTGGTCATACTACCAGAACACGCGGGCCGTACAGCGCGTCATGCAATACGCCAAATTGTATGAAACCTTTGGAAAGCTGGACTTGTTTGACCATGCATTTCCTCTCCCGGTCAAAAGCAACTACTCATACCGAAGCACATTTGGAATGGGCCGCAACTGGGGAGGAAGAAGAGTTCATGAAGGCACGGACTTGTTTGCCAACTATGGAGTCCCTGTCCGGAGTACGTGTTACGGCGTTGTCGAAATTAAAGGCTGGAATAAATATGGCGGGTGGCGCATCGGCATCCGTGATTTGAACAATCATTATCACTATTACGCCCATCTTCAAGGCTTTGACAAAGGGATCTCGCTCGGGGATGTCGTTACGCCGGGTCAAACCCTCGGCTGGGTTGGCAGCTCCGGCTATGGCAAGCCGGGAACCCAGGGCAAATTCCCTCCACACCTCCATTACGGCATCTACCGGGATACCGGATTGACCGAATGGGCATTCGATCCTTACCCGCTGCTGAAACACTGGGAAATGGAAGAAAAACGCTCGAAAAAAACGCGCTCCTGAGTTCAACCCAGGGGCGCGTTTTCTACGTAAGGACATACATAACTGGCCAACTGAATCATGGTGCAGGCTTCCATACGCTGGCGCCAAAATGGAATTAGACAGCGCTCTTAGCCTCCGGTGTTGTTTCCCCCCGTTTGTCCGGATAAATCCGCTGCGCCAGGTGAAGGTTCCAGAGGCGGCGTTGTTCCATCTGGAAGATGATCCGGCGTTGTTGCAGGCGGGATTTCCTGCTCCGTATTATGGCTGTTCTCATTCGTAACGGGCGGCGGTATCGCTATGCTAGGCGCATTTGCCTTGTTCTCACCGACGGCCTTTCCTTGCCCGTCATAATAATACATCGGCACATCGCCGACCACGAGCAGATAAGAGATGGGAATATCGGTTTCCACAATCTGCGGCTCCATGTCAAAAGGAACAACAACCGCTACTTCCGTTACAATGTGGACGAATACCTCCACCAGAATCATGTTGATGCCTGCACCCTGCTGCCTGGTGTCCAGTTGAACCTTCACCGCTCCCTGCGGCTCGATCTTTAATGGAATTTGCGGACCGAATGACGCGATGATCGGGCTTTTTAACACCTGACCAAGCGGAATATGCTCCTTGCGCTTATGGATATCGTCCAATGTGCTCTGAACAACCTCCGTTGTATGGGACGTGATTTTTAAATGCTCGGCATAATTCAGCATGAATCCCGTCACTTTGCCGGAGCTATCCGTTTTCCAATTGACCAGATTATCAAAATCCTTGCCCTGCGTCACCTGAGAGGTGATCGCTTTATTAATCGCTTCAGTGGCAATCTGTTTGACCCTTATTTGGGCTAAATGCATGATCGGCGGCCGCAGATTCTGTTCAATATACATAAAAAACTCAACGATCCCAAACACAAGGAGCAGAGCACCGATCAGCCACCATTTTTTCATGCTGCGTCGTTTGGCAACCTGAGGACGTCCTCGGCTCTGCGGTACGGGCCGGAAACCTCTGCGCGGTGGTTTATAAGCTCTCCTTGGTTTGGGCCATGATAGGGACGGAAAAGATAAACGTCTGCTTCCCCATCTCTTTCGTCTCATGCTTGGTCCCCCCTATTTACTCCCAGAGGAGCATGTTTACCATGGCAAGCTATCCTGTATAGAGGGTATGCGGACAAACGGCAAAAAAGAAGAGCAAGGTTGGCTTATCCTCACTCTTCTTCCTTACAGATACTCATTTTCAAGAAAGACTGAATCAAGAATCTACTGGTCGTTCATTGGATGGTCTTCTTGATCTTCCACATAATATTTCAGCATCGACAGTTTATTCTCCCAGAAGCGGTCGAAATAAGCCAGCCAATCTTTCAATTCCTGAAGCGGTTCAACATCCAGCCGATAGCGGGTTTCACGTCCAACCTTGCGGTCCTGCACAAGTCCCGCTTCCTCCAGAATTCGGAGATGCTTGGAGACAGCGGTCCGCGTCATGGAGAAGTGCCCTGTAATTTCTTTAACCGGCATCTCCTTATCACTTAACAAGCCAAGCAGCTTACGGCGTGTCGGATCTGCGATCGCTTGATAAACATCATGCTTCGGAGCAGCTTGCGACATAGATTAGGCCTCGACGTATCCCGCAAGCTTCTGAACAATGCCTGCCCAGCCTTTGTCCATACGGCCCCGTACGATATCGTGAGTTTCCTCGAACTCGGTCACTTGATCCGCTGTCCAACCGCCGTGTATGAGCGTGAATTCCGTATGATCTCCCTGCTGTACCAGTTCGAACGTAACGCTCCAATCCTTGCCCCAGTTAAAAGACAAACGGTTAGGCTTGTCAATAAGCGTGACCTTGCAAGGAGAATTTCCCCATGGGCCTGCATTCAATTGAAACTCAAATCCTTCCACCGGTTCAAAATTGTTGGGCATGAACCAAGCCGAAATCCCTTCAGCCGTTGCCACGGCTTTCCACACCTTCTCGATGGGTGCTTTCAGCACAAGCGTATGACGAATATCCGGCAGCTTGCCGTTTGATGTGTTATCCATATCACATTAACCTCGCTTATGTTTAAAATTATGAAACCATTTGGTTTCCGTTATTGCATTATAGGACACCAAATGGTTTTACGTCAAATACCAATATTCACCTTAATCCCATTCAGCACACCTAGGTCCAGTTCCCCTTAAAGCCAGGCAAACCAGGCATCTTGCCAACATCTCCTGACTTTGAACTCGCTAGGTCTGAGCCGGGTAGGTCTTGTTCAAGAAGGCGATCGATTCCCGAATCAACTGCTTTAGGACCTCCATATCAATGTCCGCCACTTTATTAATATACACGCAGCCTTTTCCCGCCGTATGTTTACCGAAACTCGTCAACAGCTCCCCCCGCCGCTCATCGCCCGGCGCAAAATACAGGCTGATTTTTGCTTTGCGCGGCGAAAAACCTACAAACGGCGCATCTCCTTCATGCCCGGTAGCGTAGCGGTAATGGTAGGAGCCAAAGCCGATGATGCTGGGTCCCCACATCTTAGCCGGAAAACCGCTCGTCTCCTCAAAGACCTCCAGCAAACGATAAGCATCCTCTCGTTTTTTTGGCGAATCCACTTGCTCTATAAACTCCACCACGCTGTGATCCGTTTCTTTTGTTTTTTGCTCGTACATGGGTTTTACTCCTTTCGAACACTCTGTTATTATTACCATCCTTATCAAAAATAAGAAAAACGTCATCGACGTACTTGCATAGAAGACAGACCGCATTTAGCGGAAGTTTTTCTTACGAGATAAGAAGGGTAAGCCTCTGAAGCTTACGCTTTCTTATCTCTTAAATAAAAAAAGCCGGATATGATTAGCAGTTGCTTTCTAATCACTTCCAGCCTTGTCGAGCCGCTCCGGTCATTATTGACCGGCGTACTCTCTTTGCCGTAAAGCCTCATACATCAATACCGAAGCAGCCATAGCCGCATTCAACGATTCGGCTTTCCCCGGCATGGGAATCCGGATCGCATCGTCCACAAGTTCGGCAACCTCAGGTGAGACACCGCGCCCTTCGCTTCCGATCACGATCCAGCTTGTCCCTTGAAAATCATACTCGAAGCAGGAGCGATTCCCTTCCAGCATGGTTGTGACCAATCGAGCTCCCCGTTCCCTGGCTTCCGGCAAAATGCTCAGCAGATCACCCTCCAGCACAGATAGATGAAACAAGGATCCCATGGTAGAGCGCAAGGTCTTGGGGTTATACAAATCCGCACAGCCGCGTCCCAGAACCACGCCTGCAGCCCCTACGGCATCTGCGCTTCGTATGATGGTTCCCACGTTCCCCGGGTCCTGAAGACCGTCCAGAACGACAACCAAACCGTTCTCGCGCAGGATCAGATCCTGCCATTGACGTGCTTCTTTGCGAACCACGGCAAACACCTGCTGCGGTGACGGCGTATCACTGACCTTCGAGATGACGGCATGGGATACGCCAATCCATTCGGCGCCTTGTCCAGTATCCGATATATGACGGAGTTCTTGGGGAATCCCCTTCTCCACATCATAAGCAACGCACTCGACGTCCGCTCCGGATGACAGTGCTTCCTGTACGAGATGAATGCCTTCCACCACATACTTGTTCTGCTTGTCTCGATGTTTTTTCTCCTGCAGCTGTGCCCAACCCTTCACTCTGGCATTCTGCGGCGATAGTATCTCCATGGTAATCCATCCGTTCTTTACTTATATACAAAACCGAGTCCAGCTCAACCCAGCATACCGCAAATGGACAGTATTACTTCGGATAAGCAAGCTCCAGCTTCGTTAAGTCATTCTTATGCCCTACAATAACGAGAATATCGCCTTCCTCAATCCGGTCATCCGGACTTGGCGAAATGTTCATGTCCGCATCACTTCGAATCGCCATGACATTGCAGCCGAACCGTGCCCGAATATCCAGCTCTATCAGATTGTGACCGACCAGATCTCCTGTAGCAAGCATCTCCATAATGCTGTAGTCGTCTGACAAATCGATGTAATCCAAAATATTCGGTGACACCAGATGATGGGCAACCCGAAGCCCCATATCCCGCTCAGGGAAAATCACCTTATCTGCACCGATTTTGTTCAGCACTTTTCCGTGCAGCTCATTCTTCGCTTTCACGATAATGGCCGGAACGCCAAGATCCTTCAAGATCAGCGTAGTCAAAATGCTGGATTGAATATCCTCCCCGATCGCCACGACAACCACATCAAAATTCCGTATGCCCAGCGCCCGAAGCGCTTCTTCATCGGTCGAATCCGCCGATACGGCATGCGTGACCATACTCGCGATTTCCTGAATGCGCTGTTCGCTCGCGTCTACGGCTAATACATCAAATCCCATGCTGCTCAATTCCTTGGCAACACTCGTGCCAAAACGCCCCATACCGATTACTGCGTACTGCTTCTTAGCCATTTATATATCCCCCCACGAGCCTAGGTCATCCATAATCATAATGATAATAGTATATCATACTGTCCCGAATACTTGAATGTAACTGCCCTGGAACGGGTACATTACACAATGACCCTTTCATAACAAGGAGGAACATATCATGTCCATATTGTTAGATCTAAGGCAGGCTGTCATTCATAAAGTCCACAATCAGGACGAAGAAGAGCTGCGCTCCATGATCGAGGGTTCCGTTGACGGGCCTGAAGCTGCCCTGCCGGGACTCGGTGTAATGTTTGAAATGATGTGGAAAGACATGAATGCTTCCCAGCAGAACAGCCTTGTCTCTTCCCTGCATGATCATTTGAAAACCGTTACGCCTGGCAAACTTCAAGGATAATCCCATAGTCAACAAAAAGAACAATCCCCTAAGCTGTGAAAGCTGGGGGATTGTTCTTTACATTGCATATTTATAACATCTCTTACGGAGCAGTCTCAAGAAACTGAGCGGTTGGATTCTTGTCGATGGCCGTTCTCATCGCGTACTCATTTTCGAACAAGACAACATAGTTATCCTTCTTGTCCTTGACCAGTGTTGAGTTAATCCGGAACTTGGACGGATCAAGATTGTCATCCACGATCCAGCGAGCGAACTGATACGGCATCCGTTGAAGCATGACATCGACGCCGTATTCTCCCTTCATCCGGTACTCGAAGACTTCGAACTGGAGCTGTCCGACAACCCCGAGAATGGTCTCATCGAAACTCACGGTACGGAATACCTGAATGGTACCCTCTTCCGTCAGCTGATCAATCCCCTTCTGATACTGCTTATGCTTCAGCGCATTCTTCACCGTTACTTTGGCAAAGATTTCTGGTGAGAACGTTGGAAGCTCATCGAATACAACTTCACGTCCTTGACTGAGCGAGTCCCCAATCCGGAAAATGCCCGGGTCAAACAGACCGATAATATCGCCAGGGTATGCCTCCTGCACAATATCTCGATCCTGGGCCAAAAACTGCTGCGGCTGCGCCAGCTTGATTTCCTTGCCTACCCGAACATGCTTCACGCTCATACCGCGTTCGAACTTGCCCGATACGATTCGCAGGAAAGCGATACGATCCCGGTGAGCCGGATTCATATTGGCTTGAATCTTAAATACGTATCCGGAGAACTTCTCTTCAGTGGGTTCCACCAAACCGTCCTTACTATGGCGCGGCTCCGGTTTCGGCGCAAGCTGAAGAAAGTTCTCCAGGAAGGTCTGGACGCCGAAATTATTGATCGCACTTCCGAAGAATACAGGTGTTAACTGACCCTGCATAACTTTCTCCAGATCAAATTGGTCTCCGGCAACATCCAGCAGCTCGAGGTCTTGACATAACTGATCATGCAGGTAATCGCCTGCCATCTCGCGAATGATCGGATCCTCATAGCCCTCAACCTTCTGTACTTTAATCGTGGAATGGTCGTCGCCCTGGAACAATTCAACTTGATTCTTAACCCGGTCGTACACGCCGCACAGGTCACGCCCGGAGCCGATCGGCCAATTCATCGGTACGGAGCGGATGCCGAGAACCTGTTCAAGCTCTTCCATCAGATCAAACGGGCTGCGCCCTTCGCGGTCGAGTTTGTTGATAAAGGTAAAGATCGGAATGCCCCGCTTCGCACACACCTGGAATAATTTAATCGTTTGAGCCTCGACCCCTTTGGCTACGTCAATCAACATGACGGCGCTGTCAGCAGCTGTCAGCGTACGATAGGTATCCTCACTGAAATCTTGGTGACCCGGCGTATCCAATATATTAATTCGATGCCCTAAATAATCAAATTGCATAACAGACGAGGTAACCGAGATTCCCCGCTGCTTCTCGATCTCCATCCAGTCACTCGTTGCATGCTTGCTCGCTTTACGAGCTTTAACCGATCCAGCCAGACGAATGGCGCCCCCGAACAAGAGCAGCTTCTCGGTCAGTGTTGTTTTACCGGCGTCAGGGTGGGAAATAATCGCGAACGTACGGCGCTTATCCACTTCCTGCTGCAGTTCATCTATTAGCTTTGCCATTTCACTTATCCCTTCGTAACTAAAGTCATGTATATCATTGTACCACAATTCATACGCAAATCATCCCCATGCGCCGTGCGCATGAGGATGATTTTTAATACGTAAATTTTAGAAAATGATCTTAGTTTTTCAACCACACCACATTATCCTCGAGCTGACCGTTAACCGGCCACCAGTGGAATCCGTCTTCCTTCAACAGCTCATCTGCCTTGTCAGGTCCCCACGAGCCCGCAGGATACGATTCCAGCTCGCCTTGGTTCTCTCTCCATGCGCTGGCGATACGATCCACGAAGGACCATGCGGAGGCCACTTCGTCCCAGCGTGTAAAGTATGTGGAATCTCCACGAGCAGCGTCATGCAGTAGACGCTCATACGCTTCAGGAGAGTTAATGCCCACGATGCAGCTTTGGCAGAAGTCCATCGCTACAGGAGCGATCTCGGACTCAGATCCCGGCTTTTTGGCATTTATCTTCACGTAAATGCCTTCCATCGGATTCACGCGGATGACAAGCAGGTTAGGCTCCAGGGAATGCTTTTGGCCCAAATATACGTTGGTTGGCATCCGTTTGAACTCAACAACCACCTCGGTTGTCTTAACCGGCAGACGTTTGCCCGTGCGGATATAGAACGGTACACCCGCCCAGCGGAAGTTGTCCACGAATACTCTGGCCGCAAAATAGGTTTCCGTATTGGATTCCGGATTAACCTTGTCCTCTTCACGGTAAGCCGGCAGATCTTTACCGCCCGCTGAACCGCTTGTATACTGACCACGAACTACGTTGTTCTTCACTTCTTCATGTGTGGCATACGGACGCAAGGAACGAAGCACTTTTACCTTCTCGTCGCGGATATCCTCTGCGAGCAGACGGCTAGGCGGTTCCATCGCAATCATGGTTAGCAGCTGCAGCATATGGTTTTGGCCCATGTCCCTTAGTGCACCGGCATGATCATAGTATCCGCCGCGCTCCTCGACACCAACCGTCTCACCAAGCGTGATTTGGATATTGGCGATATGCTTGTTGTTCCACAGCGGCTCAAAGAAAGCATTCGCAAAACGCATAACTTCGATGTTCTGTACCATTTCTTTACCAAGATAATGGTCAATCCGGTAGACCTCTTCTTCCTTGAATACTTTACGGATTTCTTCGTTCAGCTTGGCAGCCGATTCCAGATCGTAGCCGAATGGCTTCTCGATCACAAGACGGTTCCAGCCTTCTCCGTCGAGCATACCGCCCTTCATCAGGTTAAACGATACGCTGCCGAACAATTCCGGTGCAAGTGCAAGATAAAATAAGCGGTTGCCCGGTATATTAAATTTCGTTTCCAGTTGCTCCGTTTGTTCACGAAGCTCACGGAAACCGTCAATATTGTTAATATCTAAAGATTTATATTCAAAATGCTGTGCAAATGCATTCCATTCACTATCCTGTTCCGAACTGTATCGGCAGAATTCCTGAATCGAACGATACACGTCCTCCCGAAACTCTTCCTGGGTGCGCGGACGCCGCGCCACGCCGATTACCGCAAAATCCTCATCCAGTTTTCCTTCACGATAAAGACTGTAGATCGCCGGAAACAACTTACGTCTTGCCAAATCACCAGTCGCTCCAAAGATGAAAAATACAGCTCCCGGTGTCTTCATTGTATCTAGATTTTGATTTTCAGCCATGGCTCCTCATTCTTTCTATGAATTATAGTGTATTTTTATGCATCGGCACTTAACTCGATGTGATGACATTTTAGCATATTCATTTCAAGTATGCTATCTCATTCCGTATTTTTTCATCGGAGTTTCAGAAATCATTTTCAATATTCTATTGTAATGACCGGAAATCCGATCGTTATTCTACTACTTTTCTTCATCGAATCTTCATGCACTGCGATCTGCATATGAATCGGCGTGTCGCCACTCATCACAAAAGCACCAAGTGAAGGAACCTCATAAGAACGGCTTTGTGTTTTGTCATCTGCATAATCTTCAACGGAGCGAAGTAAGATTTTTTGGGCTACGGCCTCTTCTACTTGAGCCATTGTCCCATCAACGCTTGCGGTCTCCGTTGCATACCCTTGAATGGACGCATTCCATGTGTTCGGTATGCCGGCTTGCTTCATCATTTCTTGAATCTGCTGCTGTAGGGCCATCATTTCCCGTGTCTGCCCAGCCGCTTCTCCAACAAGCATGGCTCTGATATAACTATGGCCCTCCTTTGTGAGGGCCCAATCCAGATGCACCGATACACCTGAGAGCAAGCCTTCTGCTTGAAACACTTCATTTCCTTGAAGCCGGGACGTCGTAATTCCGGAGAGCCCCATTGTACGAGCCAGGTGCTCAGCTGCTTTCTTAGCTTGATCCTTAGGAACAGAATTTATCATTTCTCCTTGAATTTTTACCGTGAGCATTGCCGAAGGCTCCATATGTTCTTGCCCGAGCGCTGTCAGAAGCGTTAGATCGCTTTCTGCAGCTACCCCGGCTCCAGTTGTTCCATCGATATCATTTTCTCCCGTTCCACCTGAAGCTGAAGTTGACGCTTCTCTCGTATGCGGAGCTGATTCATTTCGATTGCTTTCCGTTGTTCCTGCAAAACCCGCCATCATACCTGCTGCCCCGCACAGCAACAACATCATCACAATGATCTGTAAACGCATTTTCCGCATGGTCAGTCACGCCTCCCCGTTCGAATCTATCAATCTAGTAAAAAGGATGGCCTCATCTCCGCGGATTTATACCTCGCTTTTTTTAAAACATCCTTCAAACGGGCTGTATGTAAATCTTCCGGCTTCCCTGTTCATAAATAAAAGACTCCCGATCCGGGAGTCTTTAAGCCTGATCTCTCAGTGTTTACATGGATATGTCATACCACAAGCAGCATCATGGACTGTTTTGTACCACGCCTAGCATGTTGGATCTGATTATGTCACGCTCGTCGCATAAAAAAAGAGCTGGCCTTCCTTACTCAGCCAGCCCATTTTTATAAGCGTAGATGGCAGCTTGGGTCCGATCCTCTACCCCCAGCTTGCCTAAAATATTCGTTACATGAAATTTCACGGTTTTGATGCCTATAATCAAATCATCAGCAATATCCTGATTCGACTTGCCCTGCGCCACCAGTCGCAGCACTTCCATTTCCCGGTCCGTAAGGTCGTTATGCGCCGGAGCTTCATTTTGCGGATGCCGGAATCGATTCATCATCTTGGAGGCAACCTGCGACTCCAGCACCGACTGCCCGCGTGCGGCTGCACGTATAGCATCAGCTACTTCAGAAGCACGGGATGTCTTCAATAAATAACTGAACGCACCTGCTTCAATAACCGGATACATCTTCTCATCGTCCAGATAGCTGGTCAGTACAATGACCTTAAGATTCGGAAACTGATTCATCAATTGGCGCGTCGTCTCGATTCCATCCATTCCGTCCATCACCAAGTCCATCAGCACCACATCAGGATGATATTCCTGCGCTAAGCGTATCCCTTCCTCGCCGCTGCCCGCTTCACCAACCACCTCGATGCCGTCCTCTGTACCAAGCACAGCCGCTAAACCGATCCGGACCATCTCATGATCATCCACCAGCAGCACCTTAATCGGCGTTTCCATCTACATCCCCCCGTTTACGTTCATCATTTATGAGTGGCACAACGATCTCAATTCGAGTCCCTTTACCCGGTGCTGTTATGAATTGTACCGAGCCCCCGATCTCCGTCACCCGTTCCTGCATCGTCGATAGACCGTAGGAAGTCTGTTTCTTGTCATCCAATTCAAATCCGATCCCATCGTCCCGCAGCATTACCCGAACAGTATTCTGCCTGCGGTGAATTCGGATGTCCATTTTCTCCGCTTTCGAGTGTCTGAGGGTGTTCGACATGGCCTCCTGGATAATACGGAACAGATGATTTTCGATCCCTTTAAGCAAATGTATGTCATCGTCCATCTCAAACGTAATTTCCATAGGTACTTTAATCCGCAATTCCTTGATCAGATCCTTCAGCCCTTGCTCCAGTGCTTTCCCTTCGAGATAAACAGGCCGCAGATGAAGAAGAAGCGCCCTCATCTCGGACTGGGCCACAGCCGACATTTCCTCAATCAGAGCCACCTGGCGCTGCGCTTTGTCAAAATCCTTATCCAATGTCCTACCCACAGCGGTTGCCGTCATCGAGATGGCAAACAGCTGCTGAGAAACCGCATCATGAAGCTCGCGCGCCAGACGCTGCCTCTCTTCCACAATTGCTGTTACCCTGGCCTGCTCGGCAAGCTGGGCATTGTTCGTTGATAACCGCTGCAGAGAAGATACTTGATCCTCCCAGCGTTTGCTGATCTTCACCAGCTGTTCTCCAAGCCGTCCCACTTCGTCTTCGCCGATGTCCGGCATCACGTCCGTAAGGCTGCCTTTTTCCCAGTTCACCAGTGTTTCCCTTACAAGATCAACTCGTCGTTTTACCCGGTATCCCTGGAAGAAGCCATAGATCGCACCCAGCCCGATCGGCAGCAATACCAGAGTGATGCCGGCTTCGATCCGGTTCTTCCACGTCTCAAATGGTTGAAGATAACCATATGTATATAATAAATATAGGACAACGAGCATGACAACCAATCCCAGAAGGGTCCCCTCACGCATACTTCGGGTAATTATATTTGCTTTCTTTTCCGTTTCCACGGGGCAACCCTCCTGAATGGTTTACACAAGACATACGTTTATTATGTCATTTTTATATTCAAATCTCCGCCTAAATAAGAAACAATAAATTTCACTTTATATTCACTGGCCTCGTAATTGGGTGATATATACCGCACGCGGTTTAATATGCCGGTTTCCTTCCGGTCGTCCATATGAATCGAGCCAAACAGGATCGAGGCTTCGATCTCCACCCCATAATAGTCCGGGATCATCAGATCAATATCCCCCAGCATTCCATGGAACATAAGGACCGTTTGGCGTTCCTCTGGAAGCGCCAGGGACAGATCCACATCCGCTTCTCCAAGTACATGCCACACACTCAGACTGCGCATCACCCATGGAGTCAGATCCCAATCAAAGTTAGACATAAAGTTCTGCTTCTGAACGTACTTTGTCGTGGTATGGGCTCGCTTGGACTTGCCATAAAAAATACCTAGCGATATCAAGCTGATGCCGATAATCAACATGAGATGCTCCAGCAGCAGCAGTACGGCACCTACTCCGAGCAGAATGTATCCCTTCTTCAAATAGCCCTGTCTGATCTGAAGGACACCTGCGAACATGAGTAACAGGGCGACAATGGTGAAGAAACCAAACCATCGGCCGAAAAGCATAATAAAACCCAAGCTGATTAAACCAACTGCTATCCAGCGGTTTCTGTCCATGTCGCACCTCCTTGATGACCAAGATATAAGCTCGGAAAAGCCATAGCAGTGAGACGTTCTCCACTGTATGGCTTTGCCTGTACTATACGACAATCTCATTCGTATAGCATATCATATGAACATGGTGTTCGAATACGGTTTAATCTTATTTTGCTGACTTGTTAAGGAATTACTCGGACTTCGAAGAATTCCCCATTTTGTTTTTCAAAGCTTGCAGCTGCTCATCGACTTTCAATTGCTTCTCAGCATCCACTGGGCTTGTGTATACTGCATTGTTAGGACGGTATGGGGCGCGAAGCACATCAGCTTCTGCTTCCAGTTGCATGATTTTTTCCTCCATGCGGTGGAAGCCCATCGAAGCACTGCCGCTTTCGATCGTATGCAGGCTGCTCACTTGAGACATTTGCTTCTTCGCTTTAGCCATTTGAGCGCGAGCTACAAGCTCATTGCGCTTGTTGCGCATTTTGTAGAACTCGTCTTTCATTTCATGCAGCTGAGCTACAAGTTCTTTCGCTTGAGCCTCGGATTGCAGGTGCAATTCCACGTACTCGGTTTCTTTTTGATCGAAATAGATCTTCTCTTCAAGCAGCTTGCGAGCCACTTCTTCTTGACCATTTTTAAGAGCCAATTCAGCTTGAGCTTCACGTTGTGCCGCCATCTTCACAGCCTCATCGACGCGCTGCTTCATACGACGCTCGTTAGCCATTTGCTTCGCTACTGTTACCTCTGCTTCATGAATTTCTGCCTCCATGTCGCGCAGGTACTGGTTCAACATTACGATTGGATCCTCTACTTTATCCAGCAGTTCATTCACCGATGCTTTCGTCATATCCTTAATTCTTTTAAATACTCCCATGTTATTTATCTCCCTTCTCATAGTTCGAAAGTTTTTTCTTCAATTCTTCGATTTCTTTTTGCATTGCTTTTCTCTCAATATCCTTCATCATCGCATCCAGATCGGAATCCGCAGACGCATTGTTTCTTGTGCCATTGGGACGGTCATATTTGGGGCCAAAACTTCCATGCTCATTAGGATAGCCTTGACGTCCATAAGCATCGTTATAGCTGTTGTAGCCTAGTCCCGGGCCCGGATGATCGTTGTAACGGTATCCGCCACCATGTCTTCCCTGTGGACCATACGGATCGTGATAGTACGGCTCCTTAGGTACTACAAGGGATGCAATCAGATAGATCAACAGCGTTGTACCGCCTGTGAAAAAGATACTGACTACAAATATGATTCTAAGTAGGGTAGATTCGACTCCGAAATGATCGGATATACCGCCGATCAACCCTGTGAACATCTTGTCTCGGGTGGAACGGTACAATCTAGTCATGGTTACTCCTTTCCGCTGTTATTCAGCTTTTGCTTCAGGCGGGCAAGTTCTTTTTCCAATACAGTGGAGACTGTTTCACCAGCCTGATCCATGTATTCCTGCCCCATGCGGCGTAAATCGCGAAGACTTCTGGCTTCCAGTTCCCAGTCGCTGATACGGTCTTCGAGACGATTGAACATCTTCGGTACATCAGGACCGCCGCCATAGGAGCCTGTACGTTCATTCATTTTTTGCTGAAGACGAAGGGTTTCCACTCGGGCAACATAATACTGACGTTTGCTGTATACCGTCTGATATTCCATCCGCAGCTCGCCGAGCTGCTCCTCGATTTCTTTTAACGACTCCAGGCTTGAGGACAACAGGCCTTGATACTGTTCAATCTTTTCCTCATAGATCAGCTTCTCCTGCAATGCCAGCTTGGCAAGATGTTCTTCACCGGCCTTCAGTGCAAGCAGTGCCTGCTCTTCGCGTTTATATCGCATGGTTTCTGCTTGATCCACCTGCTGCTTCAGCTGTCTGGAATGTACTTGACATTGCTGCTGCAGCTTCTCAGCCTCAGCAATGTCCTGTCTGGTTGAATGTAGGAACTGGTCGATCAATCGAACCGGATCCTGGCTCTGCTCGAGCTTTTCATTCAATGTTGCTACGGTTATGTCTCTTATCCGCCGGAAAACACTCATATTCGCTTAGCCCTCCTCATCTATCATGATCTGTTGTTTTTGCATGTTATTTAATGTAGTGGTTTTTATCAATAACGGGGTCTACCATTCTTCAATCGGGACACCCCGTAGATGATCAAGATGATTCCAAGGATCGGACCGATCAGCCAAGACAGTTTACCCATCAACCAGATCACACCGATACCGAGAATAACCCATCCCATCAAGGTGTTACCTCTCCGGATCCCGTAGTATCCCAAAGCGACCATCAGGATTGGAATTACAAGACTGAACAACCATCCAAGCAGAGGACCGAATACTCCCAGGAGAACCAAGATCCCTACACCAATCAACAGGATACTCATTCCATTTCCTTTTGAATTTCTCATTTATACACCGCCTTTCTGTTGTTTGATCGTTGTTTCATTTGTTCAACCTTATGACTCTATTCTAGGTAATTTCGAGTTTCACTAAAACGGCCTGGGGACGGTTTTTGCACCTAGACCTAAGGCGGGGCCTCCTATAGACCTGCGTCCAACCCTGCACTGGATCAATGATTCGATAAGCTGACCTGTGTAGATGAATCCTCCGGTATCCTTGCTTTTGTTTTACCTAATAAAGAGACGTGCTTTCTAATGTTAGTTTAGTTTGATGAGTATAGCTTCAGCTCTAAGGTGATAGTAGTAAAGCCCGTGGAACGGTAGGTTAAGGTAGCGGTAGGATGAAGCATGGGGCCGAATATGAAAATCATGAAGAAGGATACCATAGTAAAGGAAGTGGGATTGATCTAAGGAGGTTGCATCTCAGAAGTTTGCATAGGATTAAGGTGTATTGCTTGCGAGTTATAAAATGAAGTGACATAACACTTAAGCTCATCAAGATTAGCCTTTTATCATGAAGAGTAACGGATCTTCAGCTTAGCTGCTACCGAGAAACGAATATCGATGTAAATGCAACGAAAAAAGGAATGCAGACGTTTATAGTCTACATTCCTTTTGGATGATGCCGGTGAAGGGACTCGAACCCCCACGGTTTCCCTCACGATTTTGAGTCGCGCGCGTCTGCCAATTCCGCCACACCGGCTTACTTTATGGCGTGCCCTAAGAGATTCGAACTCCTGACCTTTTGATTCGTAGTCAAACGCTCTATCCAGCTGAGCTAAGGGCACATAGTTTTGTTATGGAGGCGCCACCCAGATTCGAACTGGGGATAAAGCTTTTGCAGAGCTGTGCCTTACCACTTGGCTATGGCGCCAGAAATAAAAATGGAGCGGACGACGGGAATCGAACCCGCGACCCTCGCCTTGGCAAGGCGATGCTCTACCGCTGAGCCACGTCCGCAAACATAAAAATCAATGGCTGGGGATATAGGATTCGAACCTATGCATGACGGAGTCAAAGTCCGTTGCCTTACCGCTTGGCTAATCCCCAACATTTTTAAAAAAACTATGGGGCGACCGATGGGTCTCGAACCCACGAATGCCGGAACCACAATCCGGTGCGTTAACCCCTTCGCCACGATCGCCATAATGTAATAGTTTTTTTAGAGAATAATCATAATGAAATAATGGGCGACCGATGGGTCTCGAACCCACGAATGCCGGAACCACAATCCGGTGCGTTAACCCCTTCGCCACGATCGCCAAGTTCATTATAAATATTCAATGGCAGGGGCAGCAGGAATTGAACCCACACCAACGGTTTTGGAGACCGTTGTTCTACCTTTAAACTATGCCCCTAAAAACTGGTGGAGGATGATGGATTCGAACCACCGAACTCGAAGAGAGCAGATTTACAGTCTGCCGTGTTTAGCCACTTCACTAATCCTCCAGAATGGTGCCGGCGAGAGGACTTGAACCCCCAACCTACTGATTACAAGTCAGTTGCTCTACCAATTGAGCTACACCGGCATATAAAGTTATAAAACGTACATGGTGGCTCGGGACGGAATCGAACCGCCGACACGAGGATTTTCAGTCCTCTGCTCTACCGACTGAGCTACCGAGCCTTAAAGCTCTTCGCGAACTTTGACGGAACCCAATATCGGATACTCATCTCATCCCAAAGTTATAAATAATGGCGGAACTGACGGGATTCGAACCCGCGATCTCCTGCGTGACAGGCAGGCATGTTAGGCCTCTACACCACAGTTCCATGAGGCATTATCGCTATCGCGATATAAATTGGTTGCGGGGGCAGGATTTGAACCTACGACCTTCGGGTTATGAGCCCGACGAGCTACCGAACTGCTCCACCCCGCGTCATTAAAAGGGTTGCTTGTATGGGGTCCCCGAATAGTAATCGGAATTACTTGCGAAGCATGAGCTTCACTTTTTGGGGATAAATCATGGTGGAGGCTGAGGGGATCGAACCCCCGACCCTCTGCTTGTAAGGCAGATGCTCTCCCAGCTGAGCTAAGCCTCCGTAACAAAGCGACTTTAATCATACCAAAATCTGATATAAGAAGCAAGTGTTTTTCAAAAGAAAGTGGTGACCCGTAGGGGATACTCTCACTTCGTTCTAGACTGCGAAGCCTATACTACCGAAGTTAAGCTCCGACGAACCGACGGGATTCTCATCCCCTGATGCAATAAAGAAAGTGGTGACCCGTAGGGGATTCGAACCCCTGTTACCTCCGTGAAAGGGAGGTGTCTTAACCCCTTGACCAACGGGCCTTGCTTGAAATAATAGTGGCGGAGAGAGAGGGATTCGAACCCTCGAGACGCTTTTGGCGCCTACACGATTTCCAATCGTGCTCCTTCGGCCAACTCGGACACCTCTCCATAAATGGCTCCCCGAACAGGACTCGAACCTGTGACAACTCGATTAACAGTCGAGTGCTCTACCAACTGAGCTATCAGGGAACAATATTTAATTCAAGTGATTGATCACCTGAAAACTAGATACGAAACGAATTTGCAGCACATTGAAATAGTTTTTGGATAAGCCCTCGACCGATTAGTATTGGTCAGCTCCATGCATTGCTGCACTTCCACCTCCAACCTATCTACCTCGTGGTCTTCAAGGGGTCTTACGAATTGGGAAATCTCATCTTGAGGGGGGCTTCACGCTTAGATGCTTTCAGCGCTTATCCCTTCCGTACGTAGCTACCCAGCCATGCTCCTGGCGGAACAACTGGTGCACCAGCGGTACGTCCATCCCGGTCCTCTCGTACTAAGGACAGCTCCTCTCAAATTTCCTACGCCCACGACAGATAGGGACCGAACTGTCTCACGACGTTCTGAACCCAGCTCGCGTACCGCTTTAATGGGCGAACAGCCCAACCCTTGGGACCTACTTCAGCCCCAGGATGCGATGAGCCGACATCGAGGTGCCAAACCTCCCCGTCGATGTGGACTCTTGGGGGAGATAAGCCTGTTATCCCCAGGGTAGCTTTTATCCGTTGAGCGATGGCCCTTCCATGCGGTACCACCGGATCACTAAGCCCGACTTTCGTCCCTGCTCGACTTGTAGGTCTCGCAGTCAAGCTCCCTTATGCCTTTGCACTCTTCGAATGATTTCCAACCATTCTGAGGGAACCTTGGGGCGCCTCCGTTACTCTTTAGGAGGCGACCGCCCCAGTCAAACTGCCCGCCTGACACTGTCCCCGTACCGGATTACGGTACCAGGTTAGAACCTAGATACGATCAGGGTGGTATCCCAACGTCGCCTCCACACAAGCTGGCGCTCATGCTTCAAAGGCTCCCACCTATCCTGTACAGATCGTACCCAAATCCAATATCAAGCTGCAGTAAAGCTCCATGGGGTCTTTCCGTCTTGTCGCGGGTAACCTGCATCTTCACAGGTATTAAAATTTCACCGGATCTCTCGTTGAGACAGCGCCCAAGTCGTTACGCCATTCGTGCGGGTCAGAATTTACCTGACAAGGAATTTCGCTACCTTAGGACCGTTATAGTTACGGCCGCCGTTTACTGGGGCTTCGGTTCACAGCTTCGGGATTACTCCCTAACCGCTCCCCTTAACCTTCCAGCACCGGGCAGGCGTCAGCCCGTATACTTCGCCTTACGGCTTCGCACAGACCTGTGTTTTTGCTAAACAGTCGCTTGGGCCTTTTCACTGCGGCCCCCTCGGGCTATTCACCCTACCGAGGCACCCCTTCTCCCGAAGTTACGGGGTCATTTTGCCGAGTTCCTTAACGAGAGTTCTTCCGCGCGCCTTAGAATTCTCTTCTCGCCTACCTGTGTCGGTTTGCGGTACGGGCACCTTCACCTGACTAGAGGCTTTTCTTGGCAGTGTGAGATCATGACCTTCGCTACTATAATTTTCACTCCCCATCACAGCCCAGCCTTACGATGTGCGGATTTGCCTACACATCAGCCTCACTGCTTGGACGGACATCCATCAGTCCGCGTCACTACCCTCCTGCGTCACCCCATCGTTCATAACGGTTTACGGTGGTACAGGAATTTCAACCTGTTGTCCTTCGATTACGCCTTTCGGCCTCACCTTAGGTCCCGACTTACCCTGAGCGGACGAGCCTTCCTCAGGAAACCTTGGGCTTTCGGCGGATCAGATTCTCACTGATCTTTTCGTTACTCATACCGGCATTCTCACTTGTATGCTGTCCAGCGCTCCTTACGGTACACCTTCAACCTACATACAACGCTCCCCTACCCCTGAATCGACTTCACTCCGCCTTCGAAGTGTGTTTATCCCCTGAGAGCATTTGGTCATCCTTGATTTCATCTCAAGCCTGACAAAAATGTTCATCTCAGTGTTCACTACCTCAAAGAAGCAGTGAAGTCGATTCAAGCCATAGCTTCGGTGGTGTGTTTAGCCCCGTTACATTTTCGGCGCAGAGTCACTCGACCAGTGAGCTATTACGCACTCTTTAAATGGTGGCTGCTTCTAAGCCAACATCCTGGTTGTCTGTGCAACTCCACATCCTTTCCCACTTAACACACACTTGGGGACCTTAGCTGATGGTCTGGGCTGTTTCCCTTTTGACAATGGATCTTAGCACTCACTGTCTGACTCCCGGATATAAGTCTATGGCATTCGGAGTTTGACTGAGCTTGGTAACCCTTGCGGGCCCCGCACCCAATCAGTGCTCTACCTCCACGACTCTAAATTCCGAGGCTAGCCCTAAAGCTATTTCGGGGAGAACCAGCTATCTCCGAGTTCGATTGGAATTTCTCCGCTACCCCCACCTCATCCCCGCATTTTTCAACATACGTGGGTTCGGGCCTCCAGTGCGTGTTACCGCACCTTCACCCTGGACAGGGGTAGATCACACGGTTTCGGGTCTACGTCCACATACTAAATCGCCCTATTCAGACTCGCTTTCGCTGCGGCTACGGCTTCTCGCCTTAACCTTGCATGGGAACGTAACTCGCCGGTTCATTCTACAAAAGGCACGCCATCACCCATAGATCGGGCTCTGACTTCTTGTAAGCACACGGTTTCAGGATCTATTTCACTCCCCTTCCGGGGTGCTTTTCACCTTTCCCTCACGGTACTGTTTCACTATCGGTCGCTAGGGAGTATTTAGCCTTAGCAGATGGTCCTGCTGGATTCATACGGGGTTTCACGTGCCCCGCACTACTCGGGATCCGTCTCGGAGGGAATATACTTTCGGCTACAGGGCTTTTACCTCTTATAGCGGGCCTTTCCAGACCTCTTCGCCTAATAAATTCCTTTGTAACTCCATGTGAGACGTCCCACAACCCCAGAGAGCAAGCTCT
>NZ_CP150206.1:6352500-6622500 GCF_037969755.1 Paenibacillus sp. FSL W8-0187
GAAGGGGCGAGTTATAATTTATCACAGAAACAGGTGGCTCGTCAACATAATTCGCCAAATTATTTTCAGGCTTCTTTTAACAAACGTCCTAAGGCATCTTTGCACGGTTAAGAACATCTTTTTTCTACACTAGTTAGATACTGTGTCTCCTTAGATGCTGTTTTATAACCGTAATATCAAATGTTCCGGCACAAAAAAAAGAAGGACTCGCGTCCTTCCTTAGTCGGTGTAGTACCGAATGGCTTCAGATCCATAAGATCGAATTCCTCTCCATAGCGGAACTTCCTTCACAAGTGATTGATACACCAGCTTGCGCATCACGATCGGCAGCTCTTTGCATACAGGTGCCAGCTCAGGGTGGAGAATCAGCTCCTGTATCGTCCAGGGATTCCGCCGGCTTCTTAAAACCCGGAGCAGCAGTGCTGCTGAGCTCTCCAGCTTGGATATCATGGAGAATTCATAGGCCAGCAGGGCCAGCTCCACTCGTTGCCCGAGCGTTTCCGTACTGACCGTAAGCTCTTCATATAATTTGCGGACGGGTGTATTCAATCCTGTAATCTGCTCCCAAACAGCCGACTCTGGATGAATCCCCCGCTCGATCAGCTCCAGCTGCCCCCAATGATGTAGACCTTCTAATAGAGTATGGTAAGCATCCAGAACCCGCTCTTCCTTCAAGTGCATCTTGGCATCCATATACTTTTGTAGAAAGTGGGCAAAACCAATAAACAATTTTTGCTCCCGGAACGGTTCAGCAAACCTAAGGAAATCACGGCGCAGATTGGACAGGCGATCTTGATCGTCTTTTATGATATCTCCTTCTAGGAAGCATTTGATCAATACTTTGTATGTGCCGCTCAGGAGTTCCCGATGCAATCCGTCCAATCCGATACTTATAACCTGGCAGCGTTCCCCGCCTACAATAGAATGCTGGATGGGAGGCTCATCAGGTGTTCCGTCATACACGACAACAATATTAACCTCAAAATCATAAACAAGTAATCCTTGCTGCCTTTTGTCCGAATTACGGTATGCTATCGCCCCTACAGCTTCCTCATCAACCGTATTTCCATAATAAAAAGAAAAGTTGGTTAATTCCACGTTTCCCTCCATACATTCCTTGGCGAATTTCAGCCATTTCAGTTATAATGTAATTCTACATGTCCATGTAAGTTCCTTCTTTTAGGAGATAAGATCTTATGAAGACGATAAACGAAAATACAAGATTTCATTTCTCGGTTCACGTTATTTCATAAACAACTATTTGAATGACAGGAGTTTTCGAGCCATGATCTTTAAAAACGCAAAAATCAACGCCTTCCGCACTTGGGGATTGCTGCTGACGATGCTGGGTATGGGCCTTATGGTGCTTGGTACAGCCGGAATCGTATTCTTCGGCCAAGCAGGCAAAATATTTGCCGGAATCGGATTGGTGTTTGGCCTGATTATGATGCTGGGGAGTCTCGGCATTTACTTCTGGGCAGGTATGTTATCCACGAGTGCCGTCCAAATTCAGTGCCCGGAATGCAATAAATTGACCAAGATGTTGGGAAAAACCGACCGCTGCATGTTCTGCCATACGATTTTGACACTGGATCCAGGTCAGGCCAACATCACAGCAGAAGAGCTTGAAGCCCAGCAAACCAAATCCTAAAGGGATTTGCAGAACCTGCATATTCAATAGGATTCGCAACTCGTAAGACGATTAAACACAAAGAACCCGGTTATCCTCGCGATAACCGGGTTCTTTATTATGATATGAAGATAAGTTCTGTTCATCCTTAATCATGTATCGTCTTCAGAACATGCCAGGTTTCCGGAATGGCAAAGCTTCGATTCCACGAAGCAACGCCGCCGAGCTTCAGCTTTTTGGCCATATTCACTCGGGACTGGAGAGAAGTGCCGTCCTCCATCCATATTTTCTTGATGGATTCTCCCTCTGTGAATTGAACATAGTTCTGCCCTGTACTGGCATCAAGTGTACCTTTCACTTTTTGTTCCTTAAGCAGGGTCTGCAGCTTCTCCATTCCAATCGCTTTCGAGGATACCTTCGTCTCTCCCGCTTCGCTTGTTTCCGTCCACACCCGTGTATATAACGGTACGCCCAACACCAGCTTGGACGACGGTACCGCGTCCTCCTCCATGATTCGCCTTACCGACTGCTCGGCCCATGGCAGCGAAGATACGGATCCCGCTTTCGGACTCGCGGCCCAATGCTCGTCATAAGCCATCACCATCATGTAATCAACCGTCTCTCCGAGTCGCTTCCGATCGAGAAAGAGCGACCACATCTCGCTGTTCGATTTTGGCGTAACATCAATAGAAACGATCAGCCCTCTGGCTTTGGCCAGCGGCTTCATTTCCCTCACGAACTGAACGACATGATCTTTATCCTTGGTGTGGACATTTTCAAAGTCGATATTGATTCCGTCGAGTTTATATTGCTTGGCATAAGACAGCATCTGCTTGATAATATGTGATCTTCTATCAAAAGTAGACAGCGCCTCGGTTGTCATATCAGGATCGAAGCTGTTGTCCATCAGACCCCATACCTCCATGTTCCTGTTATGGGCCCAGCTTACATACTGCTTATCAGCTTTGGATTTGACCGTGCCCTCACTATCCACAATGTTGAACCAGGTCGGACTGACCACGTTGACACCGGGCAGTTCGCCAATGCGATCCGTGCTGGGATTTTTGGTATAAACAGCTTCCCATGCCAGATTGACTGACTTATCCTTCCATTCCAGCTCTGCCCGCGAAGGAGTCTGTGCAAGCAGCGGAAGTTCCTTCACGTCCCCAAGTTTAATCTGCTCTTTAAGAGCATATCCCGTATACCCGTTATCTGCCTGGACGAATAACCATCCCTCTTCTTCACGCCATACGCGAAGCCGCTCACCGGCCGGCATGTCCAGTACAATCGGAGACCTTTTCTCCCCGCTCTCGCGCAGAGCCACGGTGTCCTCAGGGTTACCGGGTGCTGCCTCGGCAAGCTGAATCGAATCCCCCGCACGCATCAGAATGATGGCGCCTGTCGCCTTGTCCTCGTGAATGGCCACACCATAATGCTGTTTGAGCGGCTTAATCGGAACATAGGCAATGCCGTCAATCAGCTTAGGTGCGTAGGGAATAGTGACCGCCTTGCCGTTCAGCTCACCCTTCGTGCTGTCCATCTTCATGCGGAATACCGATTCCGAAGTCGTTACAATGACGGATTCCGTTTTCTGCTCATAACGGATGTTGGCATCCACGCTCTCCTGAATCACCGTTATCGGCAGCAGCAGCTCTTCCCCGGAGCCCTGTGCAGGCTGTTCCTTCAGTTCCCCCTGAACAAAAATCGGCTTGTCCATTCCACGCCAGTCCGGCACGGTATAGGTCTGGTTCGGAAATAATGTAGTAACAACCCACCAGACCCCGGCCGCAATCAACAACAACCCCAGAAAGAAAGAGCTTCCTCTCGTACGCCGCTTCTTTCCCCGATATCTTCTTCTTGCCAACCTACTCCCCCATTTCACTCTTGCTCATGACTAATCCCTTGATACAGAATAACGCCCTTAAAAATAAAAACGTGTGGAATGGTTCATTCCGCACGTTCATTTATAATAACCGGCGTCTATTGGCAGGACTTGCAGAGCCCATACAGCTCCATTCGTAGTCCCTTTACTTCAAACCCGGTGCTTTTCTCAGCTTGTATTCCAACATCTTCAAGGGACGGATAGCTGAAATCTTCGATTTTACCGCAACTCTGACATATAACATGATGATGATCCGATACGTTGGCGTCAAAACGACTCGAGTTATCCCCATACGTCAGCTCACGCACCATGCCGGCTTCAATAAACATTTTTAAATTGTTGTATACTGTGGCTACGCTCATACTAGGAAAATTAGGCTCCAGAGCCCGATAAATATCATCCGCTGTCGGATGGCCCATAGATTCCACCAGATACGTTAAAATCGCATGACGTTGCGGCGTGATGCGGACACCGGTCGTTTTCAGTTGTTCCAGCGCATGCTGTACGGACGTTCCCATGGTTGCCCACCGCCTTCAAGTTTAACTGGTTTTTACAAAACCTATACCGTTCTTAGACTTCATTGTACGGCGTTTCTTGGATTGTTGTCAATCCGGCAGAGGCGTCCAGCCCCCGCTGTTCCGGCCTTCCTCCTGCTCCGGATAGCTTCGGTAGATGTTCAGATTACTGTTTCCCTCAATACGAATGGAATGTTCGCCTGTACCGGATCCACCGGAGATGGTTTTCTGTTCGATCAAGAGATTGGGCAGCGTCGTCAGAATTCTGCCGTAGCTAATCGTCCCTTCTAGCTTGTAATCGCCCTCGAGCGGAATGTGAAGATTCATCTCGCCAACCGCACTGTATACATTCCAATCGCCACCAATGCGGGATGAACGTATAGCCACTCCACCATTGAGAGATTCAGCGTTTAATTGCGACTCTGCCCCGCTGATCAGAATATTGCCGTTCCTCGTCTGAGCCCGGATAAGATCGGTCGTTCGCTTTACCGTCATATTTCCTACTTGCGTGGTTAAATCCGTTTCGCCCGTAATGTCGACGGCCAGCATATTCCCGCGATTAGTGGACATTTTAATATTACCGGTAACGCCGCGCGCCGTAATTTCGCCATTTAAGGTCTTGCCCGTAACATTTCCGTATATCCGATCCATCGTAATTGGCCCACTACCGCTCTCCAGCAAAATATTCTCAATCGCTTCCACCCGGTTTAAGGTAATCGCTCCGTTCATCGTTCGTATCTCAAAATTGAATCGTCGATCATCCGGAACCGCGATGTTCAAGTTCATACGGGGCTGCCGCTTACCCGATTCTCCATAGGTCTTCCCCTTGGAACGAATCGTGATCGTCTTGCCTTCCCCCACTTCGATCGTCGACTGCTCGGCGATCGCTTCAGCTAAACCGGGCTGCTCATGATCGACCCATACTTCCGTCTCCACCTTGATATCGTCGACATCCTGCCGTGTGATGGAGATATCCCCGTTTAAGTGATCAACGATGACTTTCTCGGTTTCAAGCTCCACTGGAATCTCCAATGTGGACTTCTGGAACCGGTTATCTTCAGCTTCGCTGTAATCCACTCCCGCTGCCGTCAAGTTCAGGCTCACCCGGTTCCAGAGATGGAGAAAATGCTCCTGCTGGGAAATGACGAATACGGAGGCCGTAACAGCCACTGCCAGCAAAATCCCCCTCATGTCCGGCCGAAACCGAAATTCTTTGCCTTTGCCTAAGAGACGCGATAGCGTGTACCTGACTAAATATTCAACGCCGAGCAGGATAAATAACAGCGGCCACCAACGCTGGAGCGTAAATATATAATCCGTGCCTCTCCACTCGTCCAGCAGCAATAAAACGCCTGTACATACAAGCAGCAAAGCGGCTGTATATCGTCCCACTCTAATTTTATGTTTCATCCGTCTCCTCCCTCATCTGTTGGGCAGCTATCACCGTACACTGTGTGCATTATAGGAACTTGCCATTGTCTCTTCGGTGCCGGAGAGCTTCCCGGATGCCTGCCCATATCCCGATAACGATCAGCATGATGGCAGAGGCTTCCGCACCATAGTCGCGTATTCCTGTCTGCAGCCAAGGCGGCTTCTGATGAAACAAAATAAGCAGGGTCCCGGTAACAACCAACATGATGCCAAAAGCGATTCCCCGTTCACCCCGAAACGGATGGTTCCGTTCTCTTCCGTCCTCGGAAGCAGCGGCTACCTCACCACGTTTTTTCCGGGAAATAATATATTCTGCTGCCTGCAGCACGTCATACACGTTATAGAAATACCCTACCGGAATCAGAAGACCCAGGACGACAAGCAGCGGTACATTGATCTGCATACCGATGGAAGAGAAATATAAAAGCGCCGATATATCCAGCAGCAGCAACATAATAAATGTGATCCCCTTGCGATACATACCGAGGTATAAATGACCCAGGCCCGGAATGAGAGCGGCTAATAGAAGTGCATATAATTTCCGCTTTTTTCGCTGCAGCCCCGGGTGGCGCTTAACCTGGACCTGATGCCGTTTCTTCTTGCTGACTTCGGTTTGTGGTTCGGGTGTTGGATTCATAACCTTCTCGCCTCCTTCCAAACATCCTGGGACAGGCGTTGTTTTACGATGTTTTTCTTTGATAGTACCCCAACGAGGAGCCGAAGTAACTGGCAAAAAACTGGATAGACTGTCCGCAGAAGGCCGGCAAGCCCGCAAAAAAACGGCACCGCCGGTGGTTCAGCAGTTGCCGTTTGTTATGGTTCATTCCATATCCTATTCAGCCGTTACCATCGTTACATGACCGACTCCCCGTAATTGCCGGGTAATCTCCATCGGTTCGAATTTGCGATCGGTCAAGACGTGCAGCGAAATTTCGAGCCCTAATACCGCAGGCTGCAGCTCCCCGTATGCCACACTGCTTCGTTCGTTAACGATAAGCTTCTTGATCACGAATTCCTGTTCCTCCAGAACAGCGGATATGTCCTCCAAAATATTCGGCGTATTCGCTGCATGGACAGTGATGAGATGGAGTTTGCTGCCGCGGATGTAACGCTGCTCCAGCTTATTGAAGACAACCAGATTAAGAAGAATTAGTACGGTCGATACAATCGAGGCAAAGTAAAATCCAGCCCCGACCGCCAACCCCACGGCTCCCACAACCCAGATGGACGCAGCAGTGGTTAATCCGGTAATGGATTTACCCGTAAACAGAATGGTACCGGCACCCAAGAAGCCAATCCCTGTAATGACGGCCGTTGCCAAGCGCGCAGGGTCAATCCGAACGTTTATCTCGTCTACAAAATCGGAAAAACCGTAAATGGATAACAGCATAATAAGAGTAGAACCCAAGCATACCAATATATGCGTGCGCAATCCTGCAGCATGGTTGGAACGTTCCCGTTCAAAACCGATCAAGCCGCCAAGCAGCATAGCCAGCAGCAATCTTAATAAAATGGATACATTATCTATCACCCAAGGATTATTCAAAAGAACGATACTCCCCTCACGTCGCCTTCAATCGCTTATGCTATATCATTCATTGTATATGAAGATGGAACTCGGTCAATTCCACGCCCGGAGCAACCTCAAAAGCGTGATTCTTTACAAATCCGAATTTCTCATACAACGTTACCGCAGGCGTATTGCGCGTCCCTGTTGAGACCACGAACAATGGCGCTTCCTTGTAGGATTCCAACACATGTCGAATTAAAGTCCCCGCGATCCCTTTGCGAAAATGACCGGGATGGACCATCATCCGTGATATGGTGACCTGCTCCTGTTCCGGCTCTACCGCAATAGCTCCAATAAGGTCGCCTTCTTCATTTGTATAACCAAAAAAAGTTTCCCCGCTCGTACGGATCGTATCGAAAGTATCCTGCAGTGGGGGGATTTCGGAAAATCCGATTAATTCAGCTTCCAAAGGGTACGCCATGTGCTGCAGACTCCATATCTGCTGGACGGTATCCCTATCCTCCAAAGACAATGCTTTTATCATATATTCATCCCCTAACCAAGTTATTATTTCTGATATCTTAAAAAGGAACTTGCCCCTAAATACGGGACAAGCTCCCATTATCTAAATACATTTCGGGAACATGACGGATGAACGTTGATTATCCGTTCAGCACCTCAACCAGTAGTTTGTTGGCCAGCGCAGGATTAGCTTTTCCCTTGCTCTCTTTCATCACTTGACCAACCAGGAAGCCGATTGCTTTCTGTTTACCTGCCTTGTAGTCCTCTACGGATTGCGGATTGTTTGCAACCACCTGCTCGACAATACGCTTGATCGCACCTTCATCGCTGATTTGGACGAGGCCCTTCTCCTCAACGATTTGTGCAGGCAGCTTGCCGCTCTCCAGCATCTCTTTGAAGACGGTTTTGGCGATTTTGCTGCTGATGGTTCCCTTCTCGATCAATCCGATCATCTCGCCCAGGCCTTGGCCCGTGATCTTCACTTCAGACAGCTCCAGATTGTTCGAGTTCAAATAACCCAGCAAATCTCCCATGATCCAGTTCGATATGGATTTGGCATCCTTCGTATAGTTCAAGCTGTCCTCGAAGAAGTCGGCGAGCAGCTTGGACGACGTGATGACCGCAGCATCATACTCCGGCAATCCATACTCCGAAGCATAACGTGCCTTACGGGCATCCGGAAGCTCCGGAATCGTCGCACGAATCGCTTCTTTCCATTCCTCGCTAATATGCACCGATACCAGATCCGGGTCCGGGAAATAACGGTAGTCGTGCGCCTGCTCCTTCCCGCGCATGGAGAAGGTTTTTGCCTGTGCTTCGTCCCAGCGGCGGGTTTCCTGTACGATCACGCCGCCCTCATCAAGAATTTCCGTTTGCCGGTACTGCTCATATTCCAAACCGCGCTGTACGCCGCGGAAGGAGTTCATATTCTTCAGCTCGGCCTTGGTGCCGAATTCTTCCTGTCCCCATGGACGAAGGCTGATGTTGGCGTCGCAGCGAAGCGAACCCTCCTCCATCTTCACGTCGGAGACGTCGCAGTATTGCATAATCGCACGTATTTTCTCCAGATAAGCCTTGGCTTCCTCCGGCGTTGAGATCTCAGGTTCGGACACGATCTCAACAAGAGGCGTGCCTACGCGGTTAAAGTCAACCAGCGATGCATATCCGCCATCCACGTGCGTGAGTTTACCGGCATCTTCCTCCAGATGAAGCCGGGTAATCCCGATTCGCTTCGTCTTTCCGTCCACCTCAATATCGATCCAGCCGTTTTCACCGATCGGCTGATCGTACTGGGAAATCTGGTATGCTTTCGGAGAATCCGGGTAGAAATAGTTCTTGCGGTCAAATTTGCTGATATCGCCGATGGTGCAGTTCAGCGCCATGGCAGCCTTGATAGCATATTCCACAGCCTGGCGGTTTAATACGGGCAGGACGCCGGGATGGCCAAGACAGATGGGACATGTATGTGTGTTCGGCGGGGCTCCAAACGCAGTGGAGCAGCCGCAAAATATTTTGGAATTCGTATGCAGCTCTACGTGCACTTCCAATCCGATAACCGTTTCATATTTTGATGTAGACATCGATTGTTTCCCTCCTTCTCTGCCGCCGGTTTACAGTTCAGGGCGCCGTTTATGGTGTTCAGTATTTTGCTCGTAGGCATGCGCGACGCGCAGTACGGTCGACTCATCAAAGGCTTTGCCGATAATTTGCATGCCAACGGGTAGTCCGTCCGCAAATCCGCAAGGAACACTCACTGCCGGCACACCTGCCAAGCTGACAGGAATCGTCAGGATATCATTCAAATACATCGTCAGCGGATCGTCCACCTGAGCTCCCAGCTTAAAAGCCGTAGTCGGAGCTGTCGGTCCGATGATGACATCATATTGCTCGAATACTTTATCGAAGTCCTGCTTGATGAGCGTACGGGCTTTTTGTGCCTTCAAATAATAGGCATCGTAATAGCCCGAGCTCAGCGCATAGGTTCCCAGCATGATGCGGCGTTTCACCTCATCGCCGAAGCCTTGGCTGCGGGACTCATGATACAGGTCGATCAGGCTGCCTGCATTGTCGGAACGAACGCCATAGCGTACGCCGTCAAAGCGGGCCAGGTTCGAAGAAGCCTCCGAAGAAGCGAGCAAATAATATGTTGCTACCGCATAGTCGGTATGTGGCAGGGAAACTTCGTCCCAGGTAGCGCCCATTGCTTCGAGCACCTTCAGTGCGTTCAGGACGGTTTCCTTCACTTCAGCGTCAACACCCTCGCCCAGGTATTCCTTAGGCACGGCAATGCGAAGACCCGTAACGTCTCCGGATAACGCACTCAGATAGTCGGGCACGTCCACTTTGGCGGATGTCGAATCCATGGGGTCATAACCGGCAATGGCTTGCAGGACATACGCCGAATCTTCCACATTTTTCGTCAAAGGTCCGATCTGATCCAGCGATGATGCAAAGGCAACAAGGCCGAACCGGGATACGAGGCCATAGGTTGGTTTCAGTCCCACGACACCGCAATAAGAGGCAGGCTGCCTGATGGAACCGCCTGTATCCGACCCCAGCGAAAAGTATGCTTCACCTGCAGCTACAGCCGCAGCCGAGCCGCCGCTAGATCCACCGGGCACCCGATCTAAATCCCATGGGTTACGCACCGGGTAGAAGCTGGAGTTCTCATTGGAGCCTCCCATTGCAAATTCATCCATGTTCAGCTTACCGATTGTCACCGTATCCGCTGCACGCAATTTACCGACAACCGTCGCATCATAAACCGGTGTGAAATTGGACAAAAACTGACTTGCGCATGTAGTGCGAAGTCCTTCTGTCACGATATTATCCTTGATTCCGACAGGAAGCCCGAACAACAGACCGCGCGTCCCCTCTGAAGCCAGCTTCTCATCCAAAGCCTTGGCGGATGAACGAGCACCTTCTTCGTCCAAAGTAATAAATGCCTTCACCCGATCCTCACGTTCGGAAATACGAGTAAAAGCTTGGTCAACCAGATCGGTTACGGAAAGCTCCTTATTCTGCAGCTTATTATGTATCTCCGTTAACTTATAATCAAACAGACTCAAGTGTGTATCCTCCCTTCAGGCTATTCCAAAACAGCAGGTACTTTAATTTGATCGTCTTCTTCATCGGGTGCGTTAAGCAGCACTTTCTCGATGGGCAAGCTCTCGCGTACTTCGTCTTCCCGCATGACATTGCTGAGGTGCAGCACGTGCGTAGTCGGCTCAACGCCGTCTGTATCCAATTCGTTTAATTTCTCGGCATATTGTAAAATCGCATTCAGTTGGCCGGTAAACATCTGCTCTTCTTCAGGCGTCAAATTCAAACGGGCCAGCTTTGCTACATGCTGAACATCCTTATCGGTAATGCTCATGGCTTTACATCCTCCTTCATGCCCCTATCCAGTTAAAGGGGTAAAGTCTGTCACGACAACTTTTCTCATTATATTGTAGAAGCATGCAAGATTCAATCCAAACAGCTTGAAGCTTGCCGCTTCGAAGTCACTTTTCCATTCCATCAAAAAAGAGTCGGCCTCAGCCGACTCTTCTAAATCCAAGCACGAAGATTCACTTGTTTGATGAAATCCGCCTGGGATATTGCTTCCTTGGTCTCTTCTTCCTCTTCAACACTTTCCAACTCGCCGTTCATCACTTGATGAAACAGCTTCTCATTATATGTCGACAGGGCGAAATCGATGAGCGCTTCCCGCTCGACCCGCTCGGCTTCCTGCTTCAACACGATTGATTCCAGCTCTACATCATCTGCCGGAACAAAAAAATTACGGTTGAGGCTCGGAATCCGAATGACGTAATCGAACGCATTGTCCGGATTTCGGTCATAAGCGATGATATAACCGTATTGACCGATTGGAAGATTCTGCTCAAAGGCGTCCGCAACGATTGTAATCTTTTCCCCTAAACGCAGCATCGTCTACCTCCTGAGTTGTCTATCCTTTTTTAAGAGATAAGAAAATATAAACTTCAGAGGTTTATCATCCTTATCTCGCAAGAAAAACTTCCGCTAAATACGGTCTCTCTTCTGATAACGTACGTCGATAGACGTTTTTCTTGTCTTCATAGTCTACTAAAAAAAGATAGAGATGTCCATGTGATTCAGATAAAACCTGAATCTCCCATGGAAACTAGGATTGCGGGGATAATGGACTCCTTCTGAGCAGCTTGGCGGCAACGATAATCGACACCACCATAATCAGCATGGCAACGAGTATCGGTAACCACGCGCTGCTCCCTATACCAAGGATTCGCTCCGCGGCCATGCTGCTTAACCGGCCCGGGCTCCATAGAACGCGGGAGGGCAGCAAACCGGATAAGAGCGAAAGTACTCCGGCAACGGCCAAGCTGATGAAGGCCGCAGCTGGCCCGCGAAGGAAGGCGCCGAGCGGCAGTACAAGCGTTACGATCCAGGCCAGCCATACCGCATATAAACCTCCGCCGCTGGTAACCGCTCCCCATTCCAAAGGACCGATGAGCTGATACGTGTAATAAGCAGCACCGCCAAGCCCAAGCGCAAAAGAAACGACCATCAACGTCATCATGGCAGCCCATTTGGCAGACATCATGGGAATCGTGGATACCGAGCGGGCGAGAACAAGCTCAGCCGTGCCGGTGGCCCGCTCCCCTGCTACCGTGTTCATTCCGGCCAGCACAAGCACCAGCAGGCCGATGGTGCTGAATTGGCTCAAGGTTGATGCCATCACGCTCTCAGCGGACGGGACAGTAAATAATGCCGCTGCCTCCGGGGGCAACTCCCCGGCCATGGTAAGAATCTCCGGCAAATAATAAGTGGATACCGGCTGCATAATGCCAAGAAGCAGAAAGACCGCGGGGACCCAAATCCATTTATAGGTCCGACCTGCCTCGAGCATTTCTTTTTGATAATAAATCCAGAACGGCTTCATGAGCCCACCACCTTCATAAACATATCCTCGAGCGAAGACGTGCCCGCTTCAAAACGAAGCAGCTCGATTCCGTCATCGGCAAGCTCCTTGATTAACGCAGCACGCGCAACATCCATATCCGTCACCAACAGCTTGGCGCCTCGTTTGCCGAGCTCGATCTCATGCACATAAGGACGGCTCGCAAGACTGTCGAGCCAAGCAACCTCCCGCTCCCCCGGTTCAACCTCAATCGATAGGACCGGCTGGCGGTATTTCGTGCGAAGTTCACTAAGGGCGCCTTTCTCCGCAATTTCCCCGTCTACCATCAGTACCATGTCATCACAAATTTCCTCCGCATCGTGAAGCACATGGGTAGAGAACAGAACGGTGACTTCCCCGCGCAAGCGATCCAAAAGGTCCATTACCTCACGGCGTCCGATCGGATCAAGCGCCGATACCGGCTCGTCCAGCATAATCAGCTCGGGCTCATGCACAAGTGCCTGAGCAATGCCAAGCCGCTGCTTCATTCCGCCGGAGTAACCGGATATTCGGCGTTTAGCCGCCTGCTGCAGGCCTACCATTTCGATGACTTCCCGACTTCGCTTACTAGCCTCTCGTCCGGATAATCCCGACAGCTTGGCGCTGAAAGACAAGTACTCGATGCCCGACATCCAGCTATAAAACTTGGGGTACTGAGGCAAGTAACCAATACGGTTACGCCAACCGCTCGTTTGCGTATCGGCCGATCCGTATCGGATCTCCCCCCGGGTTGGAGGAATTAATCCAGCCAACATCCGCAGTGTGGTTGTTTTGCCGGCACCATTAGGACCAAGCAGGGCGGTGCAGCTTCCACGCTGCAATTCAAATGAGATGCCCTTGACCGGCGTGATGCTTCCTATGCTTTTGGTCAATTCATGAATGCTTAAAAGCTTCTCTATCAAACTTCTCGCCTCCCCGCAACGAAATAAGCAACGCTACCAATCAGGTTGCCCAGCAGTATAATGAGCACCCACATCCATCTCGGCCCACGTATGCTTGCTGGCTCTGCCCTAAACAGAGATACAAGTCCTGTCACCGCGAGAATCACTTGCAGTGCAAGAATCGGCCAGATCAATCCCCAAATCATATCCATTCTTAATCCCCCTAATTTTCCATATATAATGTAAGAACTTAAGACTAGTGGTCGTCTTCGTCTTTACGAATGACAAAAATCCAGTAAAAAAGCAGCGGCAGCGGCATTGTCGTAGACCCCCATATCCCCCAGAACCAGGCCATCTTGCCAAGCCCCCGTTTCCTGGCATCCAGGAAAAGCCATGTCCCTTGGATCAGCACAAGCACAACGGCAAGGATGATCACTCCCAGCGGGCTCTCGTTAACTTCATTCATCAGATTCCCTTCTTTCCGGCAGATCTCAGACTCTTGGAAAATACAAGAACGGAAATCCCGGCAACCATGCCGAACCCGTGAATAAACAGTAGGATCATCGGCGCCGCCAAGGCAGCCATCAATCCGCCACCAACGATAAAGATTGCAATCAGAAGAAAGAGTATCAACTCGTATTTCATCCGGCGCCGGCGCCGCTCCAAGGTATGAACGGCCAACTTGTGCATTCCTTCCAGAGAGGGCGACGGCACGTCCTCAAACAATTCATCTACTCTTTTCAACTCTTGAGTCAATCCTTCAATCCAAGCATCATCCTCATGCTCAGGCCCTTTGACCATCATCACCCATCTCCTTTCGCAGCTGCTTGATACCGTAGGCTGTTCGTGATTTTACCGTTCCCTCGGGAATGCCAAGCATGGTTCCGATTTCATCATAGCTGTAACCGTAATAATGCTTCAGCAGTATGGCAATCCGGTGATCTTCGGATAAGCGCGATAATCCATCCAGCATGTCTGTCCAATCTTCTCCCCGCCGCTCCATCTGCCAGCGCATCCGCCTTGCCGACTGAAGCGCCTCCTGCTCCAGCCATTTCTTCTCCCGCTTCCTTCGCCGGGTACTATCGATGAACAATCGAGTAGCAATGGTTATCATCCATGAGGAAAAAGATGACGTTCCGTTGTAGCGGTTCATATTCTCCATGCATCGAACAATGGTATCCTGTGCAGTATCTTCTGCAACCATCGGGTCCATCGTTACCTTAAGCAAATATTTATAAAGAAAGGAATAATGCTGCTTGAATAATAGCGCCATAGCCGCTGCATCTCCTAATTGCGCTTGTCGTATCAAACCCTCTTCATCAGGGATCATGATGAAATCATCACCTTCTTTCGCATTCCACCGTAATACGATTACCGACAGCTAATCGTTCAAATGGATATTTATATTTATCGTATACCGAATGATATTATTTATTTAAATTCAATCATGTCGGCAAGAAATTCATCGATATCTGTAAAAAAACTCAAAAAAAAGCAGCCGGTAAATAACCGGCCGCCCTCCCCAATAGAAAGAACACATTCACTTCATGATGAGGGTGTCATGTTCGTATGTCGATCTATTGATTAAATCTTATAACCTGCAGCCGATGATGCCATGGCTGCTGCGCTATCCCTTCATCCTTCACCAGCCTGTCCCAGACAACCGAGGATATTTCCGTCTGGGTCTGCCGGCGGGACTCCGATTGTCGATCAATCGCTTCGCCTCTTGTAGCCCTTCCGTTCAACAGCGATAGATGATCTTTCCTCACTGGCGCTTCCCCCTAATTACGTCCATGCCAAAAAACTCCCCATAAAATAAAAGAACGCAAACCGGGATAAATTCCACAGTCTGCGTGCTTCGCAAGGGTAACATTTAATTAACCGTATTGTATCAATGTTGTCTATGTTTGTCCAGACAAAAATTCCCGATTTATGTCGGAAGCTATCTTATCGGCTGGCAGGGACGTAAGGATTCCGCTGTTTTTCATAGCCAATGGTTGTCCGGGGACCATGGCCGGAGTACACAACGACTTCATCCGGGAAGCTGTACAGCGTATTTTGAATGGAATCAAACAAATCACGTTCACGACCTCCAGGAAGGTCCGTTCGCCCAACGCCTAGACGGAACAGCACATCGCCGGAAAACAGATCATTTCCACATTTGAAGCTCACACTTCCCGGTGAATGGCCCGGTGTATGAAAGACGCTGAAGGTATGTCCGATTAGCTGCAGCTCAAGTCCGTCCGCCAAATCGTACTCAGCCGGCTCGGTGGACAGCGGTTCCGTTACCTGTGGCCACATCATCGAGCCGTTAAGCTTCGGGTTGGACAGCCATTCACTCTCCAGGGTGTGCAGGTAAACAGGACAACCCTTTAGCTTACGGATTTCCTCGACACCGGCCATATGATCAAAATGCGCATGGGTCAGCAGGATCGCTTCAATTTCCAAATCGGCTATTCGCTTCAGCAGCGGCCCCGGGTTCATGCCAGGGTCGATGATGACTGCTTTGCCTTCTACAGGCCCTGTCAGTAAATACGCATTCGTCTGAAGCGGTCCTAAATTAAAAGTCTCAATATGAAGTGTCATGATTAGAACCCTGACATAAGTTCACGCAATTCCTTGATGATGGCAGCGTGAAACTCATACCCTTCCCCGTAGGCTTGAATAATGCTTTGTCGTGTGACTGCAAGGTTGTCCTGATAGTCCGGTGCTTCACGATCCGGATTGTTCTGCTTAAACTCAATCATAAACTTCTGCACATGCGCCGGGCGCGGTCCCCATGTACCGAGAACATGCCCTCCGGTATCTGAAATGATAACAATCGGAATGGAACGACCACCCATGGTCAAGAACTGATCCATGACATCCAGATTCTCTTCCATAATCAGCACTTCGGTCTCAATCCCGGCAGTCTCCATCGCCCGGAATACGACAGGCATATTGCGTGCAACATCACCGCACCAGTCCGCTGCCAGAATGAGGACCCGCAGGTCATCCCGGAAATTCAGACTTTCGAAGAACGCTTTATCCTCTTCATTCTCCCAGACAAACTGTTCATATCCTGCCTTGAACGTCTCCTGGTTCTTCTGCATGCCGTCCATAAATTGCTGTGGAGATATGCCTGTCCCCAAATGATTTGCCATATTCATGCTCATTCGTTATTTCGACCTCGCCTTCGATGATTTTATCCATTTTATCAAAAAATAAAGAATCATGACGGCCAATGCCCCCAGCAGAATTTCCTGCACGTATGGCCCTGCTTTCTCGTCAATATGCTCCCATTGATCACCCAGAAGCAATCCGAGGTATAAGAATAATGCCGTCCATGGAATAACAGCTAGTGTGGTCAGCAGCGTAAACCTTCCCACATGCATCTTGGATATGCCTGCCGGTATGGAAATCGCATGCCGTACCACCGGTACAAACCGTGCCGTAAATATAACGCCAGTGCCGTACTTGCTAAACCACTCCTCGGCGTAATCGATATGCTTCTTCTTAATCAATATGTACTTCCCGTACTTCTCTAAGAAGGGCCTGCCTCCATAACGGCCGATCCAATAAATAAACAACTGTGCGAGCACGCCGCCAGCGGTACCGAAGAGCATGGCTCCGAGAAAATGAACCTCACCCAAAGACACCAGATAACCGCCATAGGCGAGTACGATCTCGCTTGGGATGACCTCCACCATTAATCCGAGCATGATTCCGAAATAACCCAGCTGTTGGATCCATTCAAACAACCGGGCTACAACCTCGTAAAAGAATTCCACGCTTGTCCCCCGCTTTCCTCCTGCGCTGATTTCTAGTACTAGCCTATTCTAACACAGCCCGGGACATGCCTACTACTGCGCCCAATTATAGACGGCACAGTGACTTTCGCCCGTTTCGGGACATATGGTGAAGCAAAGGAGTGAGTCACGCATGCATTCTCCCCATGCCAAACAACCGGGCAGCAAGCCCCCCTCCCCGCGCGGGATACGGCGGGCCTGCAGCAAAGAATTATACCGCACGACCAAACGTCTCAAGCTGTACCTTCCTCCGGAAGCCTTGAAGCAAGGTGAAGAATTGTATTACCGGAAGGTTATCGGTAATTTGATCTGGATCCACGAAAACCACAGCAACAAGAAACTTTTGTGCGACTGGTGGGAAAAGGAAGTCTGCGGCGAACTGGCCGGGCTGTGGGAGGTTCCTGAACGTCAGTTGGCCTCGGCCTTCCGGGATGCCTTCGGCGGATAACGCTGCTCTTCCTTGTTTCGTTACCTGCTGTGAAATGGACAGTACGGCATGATTCGCGCTAGCGTCGGGCCGAGATATCTGCTTTCATGGGCTGCCTTGCCGCATGCTTTTCGTGTTCCCCATTCAGCATTTTTTCCAAACGGTTGGCCTGCCGCGCTGCAAGCATAGACAGATCGAATTCCCGGTCATTTCGATGATCATCCATCTCACGAAAATCGACCGCAAGGGCACGATAGCGCATCAGGATATCCATACCGGCCCGGGCTGCTTCAACCGATCTGGCGGGATCTCCTCCCGTCCGGTGCCAATCTGCGAGGGCAGCCAGCTTCAGCACGGCTCGGGTTTGTTTGACATCATTGAACCGATCCCGATCGATGGCCGCTATATACCAGGCTGTCGCTTCTTCCGATTCACCTCTGAGCGAGTAAGCCTCTGCCAGCTTCCAGCTCAGCCCCGGGTGATTCGGTGCATACACCAAACTTCGCTTCAGCAGCGGGATTCGCTGGCTTGGGGGAAGCCAATCCGCCAGGCTCAGTGCCGCCTCCGTGTTGGCAAGGTTCCACCTTAACGAGGATTGGAGGAGCGCGATCTGCCGTCCGGGCGGTTCCGATGCGGCCCATCGCTCTTTGACCTCGCTGATGCCCAGCGCGGCAGCGAGAAGAACCCAGCATACGAGCAGAACGATCGCTGTAACCCTGAGCAATGGCAGCAACGGCCGATTTCCCCGGTTCCCTTCATAAACGGCTAGCAGCTGCTTCCCTATTTTGAAGGGTTTGCGTCTTTGAGCTGCGATAGGTCCATTCTGCACTTCCCGACCAGAAGAGGCCGCAGCGAAGCCCATTACTGTAAGCCACAACAGCAGCAGCCATACCAGCCCAAAGCTCCAGTCAAAGTCCACCGCCGCGTGTCCGATCAGCACGAAAGCAGCGGGCATGAGTCGGGAGTTCACAGCAATGAGCCCCGCAACGATAAAGCTAACCAGAACAAGGACAAGCAGCAACCCGATCAGGCCCGCATTCAGCAGGATATCCATGTATCCGCTGTGCACCTCGGCACCCACGTAGGGCTGGGACTGAATGGCAAGGTAGGATTGCCGCCACGTCTCCCCTCCCCGTCCCAGCCACAGCGACGACCGGGCCAGCTGCCATGCGTCGCTGTACATGAGGCGGCGCGCGCTCAGCGTTGCCGCGCCGCCCAGAGTCCGATCCTGCACCTGATGCAGGATCACCGCTCCGGCTGCGGCAGCCAGCAGCGCCGCAGCCCCCAGGGTCCCTGGCGCGGCATACCGCCGCCACGGGTCCCCGCTGTGCCGCCAGCGGCACAGCAGCAGGCCGGCGAGGACGCCGCCGGCCCAAAGCCCGGCCAGCCATAGCAGGCCGGGCAGCACGGCTGGCGCCAGCTTGGCCTCAGCCAGCTGGCGGTACAGCAGCGCCGCGCTCTCCAATGGCGCGGCGGCAGCCACCAGGAGCGGCGCGAAAGCACGCCGCTCCTGGGCGAATCCGGCCGCGCACGCGAGGGCGGCCGCGAGCCAGGCGCCGCGCGACTCCGTCAGGAGCAGCGCGGCGGTGTAGGGCAGCAGCGGCAGCAGGGCAGCCGCTGCGCGGAGCGTGCCCGTCCGGGTCCGCAGGACGGACGGCAGCGCGAACAGCCGCTCCAGCAGGAAGGCGGCCATCACGGCCCCGAACACGTTCGGGTACTGAAGCAGGCCACCAAGCCTCGCGCCCGTCGCGCTGATGTCCGCATCCGCCGTATGATAGATCCCATACGGCAGCTCCAAAAGCCCATATACGGCAAGCAAAGCACTGCCGCACAGCACAGCACCCATCAGATGCCAACCCGCCTGCATCATACGTAAGCCATCACCTGCACGGCATATACGCCAGGCGACAGCTGCAAAGGAGCCGTAGCTTCCCCACAGGATGATCTCTTTCATCGTGCCTTCCAGAGAGAGTGGTCGCCCGATTGCATGAAGCACATACATGAGAATCATTCCGCAGATGCACCCAAGCACCACTCGCAAACCTTTATCCAAATTAACCAATCCAGGCATCATGCCAATGCCATGAATCTCCTGACCTTGGATTCCACCATGCCGTTTAGTTCCCATCATAAGCAGCAGAAGCACTCCAAAACAGGCTCCGACCCCATAGATATCTCCATCAAAAAACATTCCGCTCCGGATACCTGCCACCAAGACAAGTGCAATCAGCATCATCCCGCAATTACGATGTAGGGTCTTCCTTGCCATGAACCAACGCCCCCGTTCCCATGCATAACCATTCAACCTCGGCTGCTCCTTACACGGCATCCGTCCTTCTGGCCAAACCAGCTATTAGCCATTGTGGACAAGGACTTACGACGTTATTCTTTGAAGCAGCGTCTGTGATCTCATCGGGCTATAAGGCCGCTTGATCCCCTGGATTAAGGCTTCGAATGCCATCGCTTAGATGTTCCCCCGCAGAATCGGAATCACCGGCAATCGGGGTAAAGATATCTGCTCGATGCCAAACTTTCTTGCGATATCTGGAAGTCCAAGCTTCGAAGTTTATACGTTCTGATCTCTAAAAAAAGCGATGAAAGTGCAGTTGCACTTTCATCGCTTTTCCGGGATCAACATGATGTGATTTTACGTTTCCGGCAGCAAGTCCTTGCACGCCCGCTCAAGATATGGCGAGGCGCTTAAAAAATCGCGGAACGCGGTATATTCCTGCCACAGCTTATCCCGATCTCCGGCAGAACCGCTAACCGCACGGATCAATATGTTTTTCGGTGTATGTTCCATATCAATAAACTCCAGCAGCTGCGTCTTGTAGCCCATCAGATCGAGGAGCTTGGCTCGAATGGCGTCCGTGGCAAGCGCTGAGAATCGTTCCTTCAGAATACCGTGGGACAGCAGCGGCTCCATAACAGGGCTTTGGACTTGAGAGAACAGCTCATGCTGGCAGCAAGGCACCGACAGAATAACCGAAGCACCCCAACGGACCGCTTTTTCCAGCGCAGCATCTGTTGCTGTATCACATGCATGCAGCGTGACCACCATATCCACCTGCTCCAGCTCGTCATATTCCGCAATGTCACCGACAAGAAACTGCAACTGGGTGTAGTTCAGTTTTTTCGCCAGCATACTGCAGTGTTCGATGACATCCGCCTTGAGATCCAATCCGACAATATTCAGCTTTCTGTGCGCGGTTACCGCCAAATAGTGATATAAAGCGAAGGTCAGATAGGATTTGCCGCAGCCAAAATCAACGATCGTCAGTGGACGGTCCTCCGGCAGGTGGGGAAGCACGTCCTCAACCATCTCCAAAAACCGGTTGATCTGTTTGAACTTATCGTACCGGCGAGCAAATACTTTGCCGTCCTCACTCATGATGCCGAGCTCCACCAGAAACGGAACGGGCTCTCCCTCTTCAAGGATGTACGTCTTTTTCCGGTTATGAGACAAATCCGTCTTGGTCTTGGAGGCGGATTTGGTCAGAATCGAAACCTTGTATTTCTTCGAGATCAGTACCTGATAATCTGCTTCCGGCGTATACATCATCGCTTGCCGGAATACATTCTCAAACATGTCAACCAGCACCGCCTCCGCCTCATCCGCTGGCACGTTCTGATGGGTGACTTTGGTTCCGGAATAATAGGCGAACTGGTAGTGCAGCTTATTCTTGAGCTCTACAGGCTTAACCGTTACTTTGCTGTAAGTCATGCCTTCCCGCTTGCGAAGCTGGCTTAGCGTAGCCGTGATCAACGAGCCTTCTTCCATGATGTTATGAATCAATTTTCTTAATGCATCCAAAAGGCACATCTCGCTTTCTTTATGTGATAGACAGGTTAATCCCGCTTAGGTAAACGACTTGTCACCGTTTACCGCTGTATGTGGAAAACGACGGTTAAGCTCATCCATTCCTTCGTGGACTTCCTCCAGCGGAAGCCCGCCCTTCGCCAAATCCTCGGGCAGCTTCAGCTGCAATCTTTGATAGAACTGTACGGCTTCACTATATTCCATCTTGCCGTTATCCAGCAGTTGGTAAAGGGTGTTCTCCGCTTCCGCGTACATCCCCTGCTGCTCCGTATATGCATAGTAATCCCGCATCGCCGTCTCAGGCAATGCGTATGACCTTAAACGTTCTCTCACCATACCGATCCGTTCCGTCAACCCGATCAGTTTGAGATCCGCTCCTTGCAGGGCTGACTTCAAATATAGCTGAAAAACCTTGGTATAGAGCATAACAGCCTCTTCTTCACGCTCCAGGTCAAGCAGCAGGGATGCTTCCTCTTCCATAAGCCTGACGGCGCTTTGCAGCTTGTCCGCTTCCAAATAACCATGAATCCGAAATAACTGTTCAATATCGGCAGCGGACAATGAGCGAAGCAGATCCGAATTCAACCGGAACTGCCGTTTGAAGAGCTCATCCAGCTCCCATAGGGCTTCTGTGTGCTTGCGCTCCTGCTTCAGCGAAAACACCTTGGCAATCATCTGTGTCATATCCTCAATTAGCCGCACGAGATAATCCCTGCGAAACATTCGCCCACCCCCAACCTGCATCCATGACAAATGCAGTGTATTCTGATCTTGCCGGGTCCAGATCCCAACCGGATCACGATTAAATTGTAGGCTATCCGGGGCCAGAATTCCAGTAGCCGGCCCTCCCCCCCATTCTCGGCTCTATTTCAACGGCCGGACAAGCAAACGACGGAGAGTACGCTGGGCACAAAAATAAAACGGATATCCCGCAAGGGGGTATCCGTTCATTATAAACTATCGAAAGACTCTCATGCGTTTATTCATGCTCAAGCCGTCCCAAGAAAGAAGTGATGACTTCGCCGAGCTTCTCCGGCGTCTCCATCATACTCATATGTCCTGCGCCCTCGATTATGATTGGGGTCACGTTGTCATGATCTGTCGTAAAGGTACGCTCTGCCGGAATCAATCCGTCTTTCTCCCCGGCTACCAGCAGAATAGGCAGAATGGACGCCGAGAGCACATCGCGTCGGTCCGGACGCTCACGCATCGCCAGCGCCGCTCCGATCGCTCCCTGAGGTGGCGTTAGATAACCTATCTCCTTCGCGCGCTGAATACATTCCGGCTTGGTATCCTTCGTATCCGGAGCGAATAAGCCGGGCACCAATCCGTCAACAAAAGCCGTAATGCCCTCCCCTTGGATGGTGCTGACCGCCTTCACCCGCTTCTCCTTCGCTTCGTCCGAATCCGGGTAGCCTGTAGAATGAATCAGGCCGAAGGCGTTCAAACGAGAAGCGTAACGCTGGGCGAAGGAGAGCGTGATGTATCCTCCGAGGGAATGACCGAGTAATGTTGCCTTCGGGATGTCGAGCTCATCCATCAATAGCAGCACATCGTCTGCCATCTGTTCAATGGTATACGATCCCATCGGTGCATCAGACCGCCCGTGACCACGGAGATCCGGTACAATGACTCTGAAGCCTTGAAGAAATGGCAGGACCTGTTCCCAGTAGGCGGAGCTTCCGCAGAAACCGTGAAGCAGAATGACTGGCTCACCTTGTCCCTGATCAACATAACAAATCGTGCTGCCGTTGCATTGTACTTTTTCCATAGCGATACCCTTCTTTCTATTCAGCGGATGCCATGTGACAGACACCCATTATTTTATAAAGAATGATCTATTATTAAACAAAAACACCCCCGGCTGAAACGCCGTGTCTTACGGCCTAAGGCCAAAGGCTATAGCGGCTTGCTTCGCTATCTGCTCCGCCATCCCCATGACTTGGTATAGGGACGTCACTTGAAGAGTCCAATACGGTTTCGGTCCATGGACATTCACAACTGCTGCCACGCTGTAATCTCCCACTGCCGGAAGCCTCCCGCCGACGGACTGGGCAGGCGTCAGTGGACCCTCGCATGTAAAAAAATATCCGACTGACGAGGCTTGTCCCAGGCATGCATCAATGGCAATAATCGCCTTATCCTCAGGCAAACCTTGAAGCCTTGACTCAAGATTAAAAGCGTCGCACGGATCAGGCAGCGTCCCGATCACATGCGGAAAACCGTATTCCATGAGCCGGCTTCCTGTAAGCGGTCCGAGTGCATCTCCTGTGGAACGGTCGGTGCCTATACATAAAAATACAATGCTGTCCAGCGAATGCCGCTGCGAAATCGACCGAAAAAAATCCGTCAGTTCATGCCCCGACATTTTAGCTTTTACAGCCTGTACGCCTGGCGTCTTGCCGGCTTGTTCGCTCATGACGGCCCTCCTCCTTGATTACATCGCTTGAAACCTTGTCCCGCAGCCTGAAAAACCTTTTTTTCCTGATTTTAACCTATCTCTGTCTCCGATGGCAAAAACATTGGTCGAGCCACACGGTAACATGGTACAATACAGGGACGAAAATCGTAAATCAGCCTATGAGAGGATGGTGTTAATCCATGGATTTGAGTGAAAAATCCCAAGCCAATGTCGAGTATATGATTGAACAGATTAAAACCAAGCTTCGGATGGCTACAGGAGCTGCTATGCAAGCCTCCGCCTTCTCGGTTAACCAATATGATGACATTTATGATTTGTACGACATGGTCATAAATAAGCAAAACCTTAGTATATCGGAAGTGGAAGCTGTTGTCTCGGAGCTCGGGCAGTTGCGCGGGAACCAGTAGATCATCATTGCCCGAAAAGCTTGAAAAGATCAAAAAGAAGAGCCCTTGTATAGCTAAAAGCCCCCGGAACTTCGCTAATTTAAGCAAAGTTCCGGGGGCTTTCTGTCCTTCTCTACGGCATATCAATCATCACCACTTCTGAGTTCCCCTCACTTGAGTTCCCTCGGAATGTCAGCTCATGACGGCGCTGTATCCTGGCCGCGTCACCCGCTGTAATATCAAACATGCCGTCTTCCGATGATATTTCGACTTGACCGCTAATCACATACAAATGCATTCTCCGACCTTCGGCCAGGCTGTACGTCAGTTCTTGTCCTGTCTCCAGTATGGTACTGTACATTACAACATCCAGCGACTCGGGCAAGCTGCGTTCCCCGTGGCCCGGCCCCATAATCGGAAGCACCTGGTTCAATTGCTGTTCTTTTGTAAAATCGCCTTGATGATGACTGGTCTCAAGGTTCGGCTCCGGAGGTAGAAACCACATTTCCAGATAGCGTACGTCCTCGGAAGATGAGGCATTCTTCTCTGCATGGTACACGCCGGAGCCTGTATTCACGACATGAATCGAACCGGGCGTCAGCTCCATTTCTTTCCCTGTATCATCTTCATACGTTAACGTGCCTTCCAGCACCAAATGGACAATGACCAAGTCATGATGAAATCTTCGATCAAAACCTTCCATCGGTTTAAGCACATATTCATTATGTGCCAGCAAGCTTCCAAAATGCTCGTTATGTGGGTCTGTATAATCACCAAAGGAAAAGCTGAATTCACTATGAATCCCGTCTTTATGGGTCGTATGTCGTTCCGCTGCCGTCATGATTTTAATCATGGCCGGTCACCTCCGCCGTTTTTACTAATCAATACCCCGGCGGTTTCCGGTCTAATCAGTCATGCTTACGTATGAGTCAGCCTAAATGCGGTTTCCACCCTGCCTACTTTAAGGCCTTCATCGTTGTATAAATCCTTGGGATACGCGGCTTTCAAGCGATCGATGGTTGTTTTGTTGTTATACCCGATTTGCTCCAATATGGACTCCGCTACCCAGCCCCATTCTTCTTCAGAGCCATCTGCAATCTTGAACGAAATGCCTAGGTGCTCCTTCTTCAGACCCAAGCAGTACACACCTTTAAAGCCGCCCTTGGCCACAATATTATCATCTTCCAAAAGAAGGGTGTCCACCTTGTGATTTCCCGCCACCATATAAGGAGATGCATGCATGGCCTCCGTAATTCGGATGACCGCCCTTTGTGTTGGCTCATCCTCAATAAGTTCCGGGGATGCGAGCTTCATATAGGCTGTAGCCAGAGCACGAAGCGGCATGGCAAATACCGGCAGGCCGCAACCATCGGTTCCCAACCGGATATCTGAGGGAGCCAGTCCGGCCAAATCGGAAACCGTCTGAAGGATCTCCTGCTGCAGCGGATGTTCCGGCTGATCATATCCCGTCAGCGGATATCCTGCCATCTGGCAATAGGCCAGCATGCCATAATGCTTGCCGGAGCAATTATGGTACCATTTACGCTTGTCTCTCCGCTCTCGCAGAAGAGCTTCTTTATTTTCCTCATCCAGCGGCCAGCTGGACGCGCAAACCATGTGATCTTCGCTAATATTCACCTTGCGGGCAAAGCCTTCCAGCACTTCTATGTGAGCCGGCTCCGCCCGATGCGAGGCCGTCATGATCGCGATTTCCTTATCCGTCAGTCCATAATGGTCAGCAAGCCCGCCGCGGATGGAGGGGATCGCCTGCATCGGCTTGGCCGAAGAGCGCGTAAATGCGACATATTCCGGATCTCCCGCGTAAGCCTGAACGCTTCCTTGTTCATTAACAATACATATATGTCCATTGTGGACGCACTCTAATATGTCCGCCCGATATTCATTCACTAATACAGTGTCCATGTTGAATAACTCCTTCTATAACCGTCTGTGACCGTATTCCCGCCTTAGAAACCTCTTCATGCGTGGTACCTATATTCCTCGCTTATTCGAGGATTATTGCAAATCTGTATTCAGTATAGTACAAAAATCTGCAAATAACAGCAGGCTAAATTCCGCAGGGGACGGACACTCCATTTTATCTCCCGTTTCACGCTGTCCTGTTTCACGATGTGCCCTTAGGTTTAATTACGAGATAAGCAAGCCCACTCGAAAAACATTGCTCTTTAAAAAGGAGGCGATCGTATGTGGGGAATCATCATCAGCATCGTAATGGCAATCATCATCGGGATTATCGGGGATGCACTGGTTGGTCATGAAATGCCGGGCGGAATTATCGGATCCATGATCGCTGGTTTCGTGGGCGCATGGCTTGGACCATGGCTCTTCGGAGCATGGGGACCTGTCATTGGCGGATTTGCCATTGTGCCCGCTATCATCGGTACAGCTATCTTCGTATTCTTGCTCGGTCTTGTTGCCAAGCTATTTAGACGTACAGCCTGATTCTCGTGTCTATATTCTTTTTATATTAACTAAAAGGAGTGAAAGTTATGAATCACACAGAACAAGAACATCCAGTACAAAGCGGTTCCACATTCTTCAAAGGTGCTTTTATCGGTGCCTTGGTCGGAGCGGCAGCAGCTCTGTTGTTCGCTCCAAAGCCAGGCCGCGAACTGCGCGGGGATTTGTCCGAGAAACTGAGCATGGTAACGGATAAAACCAAGGAAGTTGCTTATACCGTAGGCGATAAAGCTTCTGAACTGGCCAAAACCGTGGGTACCAAAGCCTCCGATGTGATGGCCACCGTGAATGAAGGCCGCCAAAGCATTATGTCCAGCGTCAAGGAAGCATCGGCGGACGTGTCCAGCGAGGTTTCTAATGCTTCCAAAGACGTAAAGGATCAAGCGATGGACACTTCTTCCGATGTCAGCCGTGAAATAAAATCGACAACGAATGTTTAATTCGTGAGGTCACGAATAGCCAGCTGACACAGCTGGCTATTTTTGTGCCAGATCGTGACAGTCAGCTTATAAGCATCATATGGATTGATAATTGAAATGAAACGGCGCATTTGCCTAGAAAGCGGGGATAACTCATGAGTAAAGCGAACCCATATCATAGCGGCTCCAGCTTCTCGACCCGGAGCGGCAATCGTTCGACACGACGCGAGGAGCCACGAATGGAATCCGAAACTAGTAAAGAAAGGCGCTCCCGGGAGACGGATGATGTCCAGGAGCATCCCTTCGAACTGCGGCACGAGGTAAAGAAACTGAACACGCGGCTGGACAAAATTGCCACCATGCTGGAGAAATCCGAAATGAGGGACATGATCGATCATTACATGAATCCCAAGAAACGCATCATCGCCAACCTCACAGCCGGACTATCCCGGGGGCTAGGCTTAACGCTTGGCACGGCACTCGTGCTTGGTCTTCTGGGTTACATTCTCAGCTTCTTTGTCAACGTACCGATGATCGGGGATTTCATCTCGGATTTGCAAGGATATATCGATCAATCCAGATCATAGTGTTAACACATGAACACGCCCGGTGCCTTTAGGGGTCACCGGGCGTTGTGATCATTCTTGCTGCCATTCATGCATAACCTTTATGCCTCAAAGGTTTTTATTGCTGGACTTCACTTGAAGCAGGTCTCCCGTCCATCCCTTCGTGCGCATCCAAAGATACATGCCTCCGGTCCACAGCAGCGTAAAGCTGCTGACTACCGTAAATCCCCAAAACGTATTAATGGCGGGCAAATTTACAAAATTCATCCCCCATATGGCTCCGACCACGGTTGCCGGCGTGAATAGGACGGTAAAAATCGTCAGTGTCTTCATAATTTCATTGCCGCGGAACGCCGAGATTGCATCGTCTATCGATACCAGCGTATCGATTTCCCGCTCATAATGATAAATCAGCTTTTCCATTCTTTCCACTCGGTGCAGAAGCTGTTGAAACGAGCGGCTGCTATCCAGCTCGCCATGATACCCTTCCTTTGCAGCAGCGATCAGCTCCTGAAAAGGAATAAACAGATTGCTCCACTCCAGCAGCTCAAACCGGGACGAGAGAATGCTATCCATTAACGACCGGCTGTTGCGCGTGCGCATATCACGCTCGACAAGGCGCAGATTGTGCTCGAATTGATCCATTCCTGCATGGTAATAATGCAAAATGGCTCGAGCCAGCACAAACATCCCGTCGACAGGCTTTTGGCATTGATGAAGCATGGAAGCTCTATCGGACTTAGCCATCACGCTTCGGGTATGCTCATCCAAATTGATGGTGATCAGCACTTGGTGGTCTGTATAAAAATAGAATTGTTCCGACTTGTAATGATCGGCATCATCCGTAACCTTGTAAAGCATGGTTCCCATAATGACCGGCTCCACCCCATCCTTGAATCGGACGGATAAGTAGTTTCGTTCCTTTAACGTCGATGCCAGATCAAACCATTCGGCTGTATAAGGATAGCGCGTCCGAAGTTCACCGATCCAGGAGGATTGCCAGTCATCCGTTCGAACATCGTACCACTTCCATCCCCCTGCAATAGTATAAATATCCTGACCTTCCATCCTATCTGGCCCCAGCATGTTTCCCTGTCACTCCCTTCTATAAATACGAATCGTAGGTTCCAAAAAGGCACGCTTTCCTGTAATGGAGGAAGCGTGCCTTATGTTGCTATACGTCTGTTTCTACGAGGCTTGTCCATATCAGTAAGAAGAATTGGACATGATCTGCTTCAGTTTTTCCGTTGCCCGCTTCTGGATACGCGAGACACTCATTTGCGACACGCCTAACCTCTGAGCGATCGCTCTCTGGGACTGTCCCTCCTGAAATGCCAGCAATAGCACCTTCTGCTCTTGCTCCTTCAACTGGCTCATCGCCTGCTGAAGATCCATGCGCTTCTCAACGGAATCAAAATCATTTACATCCGAACTGATTAGCTCTCCAAGCGTCGCTCCGGTTTCTTCCTGAGATAAAGGGGAATCCAATGATACATAATGATAGCATTCACGTCCGGCTAGCACTTCAACCGTTTCCTCAACGGAAAGATCCAGGTAGGATGCGATCTCATTTACATCGGGAGATCTCTCCAGCTTCACCATCAATTCATCAATCGCTTGCTGAACCAAGGCACCCTTCTCCTTGATTCGTCTTGGTACTTGAATGTACCATGATTTATCACGGAGGAAGTTTTTCATATGCCCGATCATGCTCTTCATGGCATAGGGCTCAAACGGAATCCCCAGGCTGATGTCATATTGCTGCAGAAGGCGAATTAATGCCATTTGGCCAACCTGATACAAATCCTCATACAGGTCGGGCCGATTTCGGGCAATCTTGCCTGCCGCCATTTTAACCATCGGCTCATATTTCTTAATCAGCACCGTCGCGATATCGTTATCCTTCGTTTGCTGATACTGTTCAATTAAATGAACGGCTTCATCTCTGGACTCTTGGGGAGTCGCCTTATCACTCATACCGGCTCCTCGCTTCTTGCGAGCCGCTTTGTCAGCGTAACCTCGGTTCCCTTTCCAGCCTGGTTTGTCACGCTTACCTCATCCATAAGCGCCTCCATCAGGTAGAAGCCTAGTCCTCCGATTTGGACCTCGCTGAGATCTTTATCATGAAGTGTACGGTTGCCAACCGCTCCCACACTGTCGAAACTCTCCCCTTCGTCTCTGACCGTAATGGATAGCGAATCGCTGGTCACTTGAAATAAAACCTCTACCATTCCGCCTTCCTGACTATAAGCATACAAGACCGAGTTATTACAGGCCTCGGACACCGCGACCTTCATATCTTCGATCTCTTCATAGGAAAAGCCCATCTTGGAAGCTATCCCGTACAGATTCAGTCTTACAATATCCACATATTCAGCACTGGCAGGCAAATTAAGCGTTACTCTTTGTACATCTGAATTCATTCTTTTCGATCCTTTCCTATTGGGAATTCTTCTTACGACTGAAAGAACTTCGCAATACCCGTCATATCGAACAGCTTTTGAATTTGCGGCGGAACTTCCTCGACTGCAAAGCGTGCTTCCATGCCATGTCTTGCTTTCAGTATCGACAGAAGAATACCAATACCCGTGCTATCAATATATGTCATGTCCTTCATGTTGACGATCAAGTCTACTTCGGAATTGCCGACAAGAGGCTCCATGACTAACCGAAAATCCGGAGCGACGGACAGATCAAGTTCACCGCTCAAAAATACCGTGCATACGCCCTCGTTCATTTGGGTCTTAGCATTGAACTTATCATTCGTTTTTGTATTCATAGACACTCTCTCCCAATCATTTGTTTTCCCTTTACATAACCCGTTATCTCGCTTGTTGAAACAGGTTAGGTGGGTTGTAGACACGCTAATATATGGAAACCGATTGCTGCGCTAACCGTTGATGATGCGAACAGGGCTTGGGCTGATATCCCATCCTTCCGGTCCTACCGGTACATACCGGGATATCAGATGCTTCACACAGCTGATTTTGACCGGCTTGCTGATATATTCATTCATGCCCGCGTCAAAGCAGCGCTTCTGAATCCCGTCCATCACATTAGCCGTCATCGCAACCAGAACGGGAGGCTCAGCCTCCGGTTTCATCTGGCGGATCAGACGCGCTGCTTCAAGACCATCCATAACTGGCATCTGCAAATCCATGAAGATCATGTCGTAGACTTTAGGACCGGCAACCATATCAACCGCCTGCCTGCCGTCCTCCGCCATATCCGCTTTCATCCCCATCTTTGCCAGCATGCTTTCCATCAGTTTTCGATTAATTGGATGATCGTCCACAATCAGGATGTTTGGCTGCCTCTCCCCATGCACACGATATCTTGCCGAACGCTCCTCTTCCCGGAGTCGATGATACTCTTCCTCATGCGTATGAACGCAGATCGTAAATACGAAGGTGGCTCCCTTGCCTTCTATGGACTCAACCGCGATCTCTCCGCCCATCATCTGTACGAGCGATTTACAGATCGCAAGCCCAAGTCCTGTTCCACCATAGCGCCTTGTCATCGAGGAATCCAATTGAGAGAACGGCTTGAATAACCGATCAAGTTTCTTGGATGAGATTCCGATCCCCGTATCCTTCACTGTGAATTCAAGGGTTAACCGGTTCTCTTCAGCTTGGGCAAGCGAAACAACCAAATACACGCCGCCCTCATTCGTAAACTTCACGGCATTGGATACCAGATTCACCAACACTTGACGAAGGCGTCCCATATCCCCGAATATGATCGCAGGAATTTGATCCTCGATATAATACGTAAGCTCCAGATTCTTCTTGGAGGCTTCTCCAGAGAACAAACCAAACACTTCCTGAACGCAGGACTTGAGATCGAACGGATATTCCTCGAGCTCCATTTTGCCTGATTCCATCTTGGAAAAATCCAGAATGTCATTAATGATGTTAACCAAGGCATCCGCGCTGTTGCGGATAATCGTTGCGTATTCCCGCTGTTCATCCTGGAGGTCGCTGTCCATCAGCAAATCAATCATCCCGATGACGCCATTCATCGGCGTGCGGATCTCGTGACTCATCATCGCCAGAAATTCCGTTTTTGCTTTGGCGGCAATCTCCGCTTCTTCCTTGGCCAGCACAAGTTCCTGATTAATCTTTTCAAGCTCCTGGGTCTTCTGGTGCAACTGCATGGACTGAATTTTCAGCCTGTTATTGGTCCGGTACATATCGACAAAACCCTCGATCTTGGACTTTAAGATTTGAGGGATAAAGGGTTTAACCATATAGTCGATCGCCCCCGCGGAGTATCCTGCAAAAAGATGCTCCGCATCCTTGCTGTTCGCGGAAATGAATATAATCGGAATATCCTTTGTCTTGTCTCTCGCCTTGATCAGCCTTGCTGTTTCGATACCGTCCATGCCGGGCATTTGTACATCAAGAACAATCACGGCAAAATCATACTTCAAGAGATATCGCAAAGCCTCTTCCCCTGAAGTAGCTTTGATGAGCGTGTATTGTTCGCTGTCCAGAACAGCTTCGAGTGCAAGTAAGTTTTCAGGGCGGTCATCTACCAACAGAATATGAATCGGTTCGTGAAACCCCATGAGATCCTCCTACAAAACTTCTATTTAATCTTCCGGTATATTTTCTCCACCCGGTCCAGCGTCTCATAAGCTTCACTATAATTCGTAAAGTGAATAGACTCTTTAGAACCCAGTACGAGAATACCAAAATGGCTTAGACTCTCGTGAAATAATCCATGTACGTGATCCCGCAGCTGATCATTAAAATAAATCATGACATTCCGGCAAAAGATCACATTAAACTCGTTAAAGGAACGGTCTGTTGCCAGATTATGCTCGGCAAATATCATATTTTTCTTCAAAAACGGTTGGAAAATAACCGAATTGTACTTCGCTGTATAGTATTCGGAGAACGAGCGGGTACCGCCCGCCTCCATATAATTCTTGGTGTATTGCTTCATGCGTTTGATGTCGAATACGCCTTCCTTGGCCTGCTGGAGAGAACGTGAATTCATGTCTGTCGCATAAATCCGGGATTTCTCATACAGTCCCTCTTCATGAAGCAAAATAGCCATGGAATACACTTCTTCTCCAGTCGAACAGCCGGCATGCCAAATCCGTATATAAGGATACGTACGAAGCAATGGAACTACCGACTGCCTGAATGTCAGGAATAGTTTCGGATCCCTGAACATTTCCGTAACCGGAATTGATAGATTATATATGAGCCGTTCAAAACAAGAACGGTCGTGAAGTACTTTATCCTGAAGGGCTGAGATTGTGGATACGCCCTCGGCATGAACATGATGCCAGATTCTCCGCCTCAATGAGGGAATAGCGTAATTGCGAAAGTCGTAACCATAGAATCGATGAATTCCTTCCAAAAGAAGCTCAATCTCGATCTGTTCCAGCTCACGTTCGCTTTCCTCTGTTAACAACAGTTGTTCTGATTCCATATGGTCACTAGATGACATTACGCTTGCACCGCTTTCCCCGTGTTTATTTGCTACTTGTACTTTACCCACAAAAGCAGCTTACGAATACAACCAAACCCTCATAAGCGAAAGAAGTTGCTCCGTTTGTATCGGCTTCTTCATATAATCGGAAGCTCCCGCTTCAATACATTTCGCGCGATCCTCTTTCATGGCTTTGGCTGTCAGGGCAATAATCGGCAGTTTCTCGAATTCCGGCATTTCGCGTAAACGTCGCATCGCTTCATAACCGTCCATCTCCGGCATCATCATATCCATTAACACCAGATCATAATCCGGATGTTCCTGAAGCAGCTCGATTGCTTCCCGACCGTTCTCAGCGAAGGTAACTTCCATATGGTATCCCTCCAGCACGCTGGAGAGAGCAAACACGTTGCGGATATCATCGTCCACCAGCAGAATCTTCTTACCTTCAAACAGCTCTTCCTTGTTGTGCAGTTTCTGCAGGATTTTACGCTTATCTTCCGGCAAATCAGCCTCGACCCGATGGAGGAACAGTGTTGTTTCATCCAAAAGCCGCTCCGGCGATTTTACGTCTTTAATGATGATCGACTCCGCATATTTGCGTAGCTGCATCTCTTCCTTCGAATCAAGGTCCTTGCCTGTATAAATAATAATCGGCAGATCCACCAGTTTCTCATCGTCGCGGATCTGATCTAGCAGCTCAAAACCTGTCATGTCCGTCAGCATCAGATCAAGCACCATACAATCATAGTGCTGTTTGTGCAGCTCAGTGAGCGCTTCGGCGCCTGTGGATGCCGCCGTAATCGATACATCGTCATGACCAATCAATTCAATAATGGAATTCCGCTGAATATCATCATCCTCGACAATCAGCAGATGCTTCATCGATTTTTCCGTATAGGATTCGATATGCGTAAACGCGCCCTCCAGCGCTTCCCTGGATGACGGCTTCTTCAAGTAAGCGATCGCTCCCATCATTAATCCTTGTTTCACTTCATCCACGACCGAAATGACATGCACTGGAATGTGGCGCGTAACCGCAGAGCTCTTCAGCTCGCCCATGACAGACCAGCCATCAATAACCGGAAGCTGGATATCCAGGATGATGGCATCCGGTTTGTACGACTTGGCCATCTCCAGACCGATATCCCCCTGCAATGCAACCAACGCCTTGAAGCCGCGTCCTCTGGCCATATCCATAAGAATTCTGGCAAACTTCACGTCATCCTCAATGATAAGCAACACTTTATCTGTCGGTCCGAGCTGGTTGCGATCATCATCCACCTGTACGGATGGCTGAGCCTCTTTCGTAATCATCTTTGCCTTCGGCACGATCAGATTACGCTCCGGTGGTGCCTCAATTGCTGCGGCTGCTTGCTGTGTACCTTCTACCAAATCCGGAGGATTAGCTGGCAGGAAGAGTGTGAAGCAGCTTCCCTTGCCTTCTTCCGATTCAACCAGAATGCCTCCGCCCAGCAGACGGGAAAGCTCGCGGCTGATGGATAAACCAAGCCCGGTTCCCCCGTATTTACGGCTGGTTGTGCCGTCTACCTGCTGGAAGGCTTCAAAGATTAGATCCGTTTTATCAGCCGGGATACCGATACCGGTATCTCTGACAGCAAAGGCCACATAATCCGCTTCGGCATTCAAGTAAAGCGGAAGTTTCTCCTTGTCGGCCTTCTCCACATGCAGCTCGACAGAGCCGCTATTGGTAAATTTAAAGGCGTTCGACAACAGATTACGAAGAATTTGCTTCACACGATGGCTGTCCGTGACAATGCTCTGCGGAATATCTGCACCAATGTGCACACCCAGGTCAATATGCTTGCGGGATGCAACGGCGGCAAAATTCTGCTCCACGAAGGCTTCAATATCCGGAAGCTGAACATCCTCATAATTGATCTCCATTTTCCCTGCATCCACTTTGGACAAATCGAGAATCTCATCAATCATTTTCAGCAGATCGGAGCCCGACATATAAATAGTCTGTGCATATTCAATCTGCTTATTGCTCAGATTTCCATCCTTATTCTCCGACAACAGCTGTGATAATATCAGCAGGCTGTTAAGCGGGGTCCGTAGTTCGTGGGACATATTGGCCATGAACTCCGACTTATATTTGGTTGTAATCGAAAGCTGCTTCGCTTGCTGCTCAAGCTGCATTCTCGCCTTCTCGATTTCATCGTTCTTCTCTTCCACTTCCTGCACCTGTTCCTCAAGCGCACGCGTCTTGGCAACAAGCTCGGTATTGTAATGCTCCAACTCTTCCTGCTGGCGCTGCAGCAAGTCCTCGGAACGCTTGAGGGCATTGGTTTGCTCCTCCAGATTTTCGTTCGTACGGCGAAGCTCTTCTTGCTGGGTCTGCAGCTCTTCCGATTGAACCTGAAGTTCCTCGGTCATGGCTTGCGATTCGCGCAGCAGCTGCTCCACCCGCAGACGGCCTGTAATATTGTTCAGAATAATGCCAAGAGATTGACTCAGCTGAGATATTAGCTGCTGCTGTAATGAGGTTGTTTCCTCAAAGGCTGCCAACTCCATAACACCCATCACTTCATTTTCAAACAGAATCGGATAGATCATGACGGATACCGGCTTCGATGATCCCCATGCGGATTCCACCTTCATGTAATCCTCCGGTGCGCTTCTCAGTACGATCGGTTTCTTGTCGAATGCAACTTGACCAACAAGCCCTTCCCCGATCATGAAAGAAATCTTCGGTTCTTCGCCGCCTTCATGGGCGTAAGAGCCCTTCATCTCCAACTTATTCGGATGTTTGTCTTCTTGACGGATATAGATAGCTCCATAATGCGCACCCAAAATTGGCGTGAACTCGCTGATGAACCGCTGACCGACTTCCTCTAGGGAATTGATCCCCTCCAGCAGCTCCGTGACTCTGGCCATATTCGAGTTCAGCCAAGACTGATCACGCTGCGCCTGGAGATAGGTTTCCTCGATACGCTGCTTCTCAATAATGTCTTCCGACAGGTCTTTAAATACCCGAGCCACATCGCCAAACTCATCCTTGGACGTAACTTTAATACGACGGATCGCCTTCAATCTGCCTTCGCCAAAGCTCTTCAGCATCATGGAGACCACGTTGATGCCCCGGGTAATGCTTGGGAGAATCCATAGAATGACCAGCATTCCGATTAACAATCCGCCAGCCATGATATAGATGAACATTTGGACAGAGCGGTCATATGCCGCTTTTGCTGCTGTTATTTCATCATTGATCTTCTGGTTCTCATAACTGCTAAGCTCGTTCAAACTCGTCAGCATCTCTTCCTGGACAGCTTGTCCAGTCGAGCTGCGTAGCAGATTGGCCTCTGTTGCATTGCTCTTTGCCAATAGTTCCAATGTCTTGTTTTGATAAACGATATATTGATTCACCGCACGATCAATCCGGACTAACAATTGCTGCTCTTCGGCGGTATTTGCACTTTCCTTGATCGCTTTAAAATACGCCTGAGTTTGTGTTGTCATCGTTTCCAGTTCCTGTTCGGACACAGCGTACGTGGACTGGTCATTACTCAGTATCATATTCGTAAGCTCACGCGCCATATCGTTGACCTCTCCGCGCATTGCGCTGGAGTTTCGTACCTTTTGATAGCGCTCCTGATAGACCTGATCCATCTGGTCTTTCATATAAGTGATTCGGTCATAACCAATCAAGGTCAGAACCAGCATGAGCGCCAGTAAAGTCGTAAAACCAATGACTAACTTGCTCCTAAGCTTCATTGATTGGTTTCCTCTCCTTTTTTAAGAGATATCCAAACCAGGCATTTATCGTCCTCTCGCTCCTGCGATGGATCATCCACAAAATATTGCTCCTTCATTTCATCTTCTCGCCAATGATGAGGGCCGCCCAAATGTTCCTTCAAATACTCCAGCTTCTCGTCATGACCCCCCTCTACCAGCTCAAGCAGGCCATCCGTATACATAACCAAGTGTCCTTCGCCTTCATACTGAAAGCTTCTAGGCTCCATGTCTTCGATCCGGTCGAATAACCCCACTGGGCAGCAGCCTTGATCCAAGGTCATCACATCCCCGCTTTCCTGAAAGAAAAGAGCCGGAGGATGGCCTGCATTGACATAGTCCACCCGCTTCAAACGGGTGTCTACAACAAGATAGATCGCTGTAAAATAGTACTGTATCAGCTGTTCGCCGAGGTTTAACTGATTGAACCTGCGGTTCAATTCCTGAACCACCTTCTCCGGTTCGACATAAGTTGTCACCGTGTCCTTCAAAACCGAAGCGATGAACATGCAAAATAGGGACGAAGTAATCCCGTGTCCCATCATATCCAGCAGAATCACGCCATAACGGCCTTCGCCAAGCGGGTACCATGCATACAAATCCCCCGCCAGTTCCGCTGAGGGCTGGTATAACGCATGAATCTCAAGCTGATCATCTTCAATTGGTGAGCTCAAAACGGCATTCTGAACCATGGCCGCAAGCTTCAATTCAGCTTGGACCCGCTGTTCCCTCTCAATATGCCAGTCTTTCTCATGCTTCAACCGGAGCGCCAGACGAATCCGTGCCATAAGCTCCACCTTGTTGATCGGCTTCGTCACATAATCGACGGCTCCGGCATCCAGCGCTTCCGCCAGCTTCTTGGAATCCCCGACGGCAGTGACCATAATGATCGGTATATCTTTCAAATGCTCATATTGCTGTACAATACGGCAAGCTTCAATTCCATCCATCTCGGGCATCATCATATCGAGCAGAATCAAATCGATATCCGCTCTCCGGGGATGCAGCTCACGGCTGCGATCGCCAATCCCCAGATGTTCCAGCATTTCCAAGGCTGAAGATGCAGATAAAGTATTCTGATAGTTTTCCTTTTTTAAGATTTCTCGAATAATAATGACGTTAGTCGGATTGTCATCTACGATTAATATTCTCATTGCCCTCTCCCTTAACGTTACGGATTATACGATAGAAATCCTTTTCCTACTATTATACTATAATAACCTTCTGATCAATTGCCATAGAAAAAGGCTCTGTATCTTGAATCTTCCACCTTTACAAGGTTTATGGAACATTCTTTTAAAACATAGATAAGGAATGAGACGTCCAAGGTCTCATTCCTTATCTATGATTTAAGTCCTATAACGCATACCGTCGATGTTATGTCATTAATCTTTTTTAGCGATGACGAGTACTTTGCCTAGATCCAGCTGTTTCTCATAGAATCCAGCCTCGGCCTCCGTGAAGCCAAGCGATACGATTTTGGCGCGGAGCTCATCGCCGCGGGATCGGAATAAATTCGCAAAGGCATCAAACACGCCTTCTTCCTTGATGCCTACGTTGTTGGCATCGGATGCATCCACGATCCGGCTTGTCTTGTCCGAATCATGAGCCAATACATAAATTCGCTCCTGATCGTAACCGGACTGGCGCAGGTTCTGAACTTCCTGAACCGCTTGCGTACCGTTCTCAACGACTTTGGCATATGACTTCGTATTGGTAAATTCCATTGTGAAAACCTCCCCTAATAGTGTAAAACCTCAGTAGGTTGTAGTCCATTTGTTATTAACCTGATTTCTTAAGGTTGAAACAAATTTACTGGCTATAATCGAAAAACAAATCAATTCCTGTAATTTCACCGGAGTTCCGGTCAATAAACACCTTAAGCGCATGATGGTCCTCAAGGTACACATCCCCGTCCTCCGCTTTAAAATACGGCTTCCCCAGAGATGCCCGAATTTGATTGGTTGTCATACCTATACGCTGGTCTTCAACCTGAAAGGATGCGGCAGAGGGCTTCACATGAACATATTCCGTGTAGCCGTTGCGAACCCCAACCTCCAAATCTTTGTAATCCAGCTTGGTCATTCCGGTCAGCTCCTCATGCTCAATTTGAGCCGGCGCTCCCAGCTTGCGAATGACATCGCGCTTGTTATCCGTTAACGAAATCCCGTTTAAAGTTCGATAGCTCTCCGTAGAGTTGTCGCTGGTCTGTGCTTGTCCAACATCCGATGCGGCATGAATAATAGGCGGTGGCGACATCCCGGCAGAAGGCTGCGGCTCTGCCACAGCACCTCCACCTCCGGAGTAAATCAAGAGCCCTACCATCAACAGTGCGACATTCCACATGCGACCTCCTCCTTTCTTCAGCTTGCAGAGCTATACCCGGGCTTGGCTTTTTTACATTTATCTGGCTTTTTGACGACGAAAGCTGTTCCACAGACCAACCGCTGTATCCACGTAGGCTAACCAATTCCGGCCGCGTGACTTTTCTTCTTCTTCCGTATGCTGGTACACCGCATCATAGGACTGGAATGTACGATCCTGAGCCGTCAAAGGCACTTCCGTACGGGCAGGCTGCTCTTTCTTCTGTTCCATCCGGGATTGCTTAAAGCGGCTAACCATGCCGGAGGATACCTGCTTCACCGCATAGGTGACTTCGCTTAAAGCTTCTCCCAGATTCTTGACGGTATCCAGTACCGGATCGATCTGTCTCATCTTATGCTGAACATCCACCGTAATATCGTTCGTATTTCGAATGGTCTGCTTCACTTCATAAGTCAATTCGTCCACCGTCTTTTGGACATCCTGGAGTGTTTCTGTTACCTTTTCGAGCGATTGTGTCGCAGCCTTTAATGTCTTGATTAAAAAGAAAACCAGAACCGCAAATGCCACAGCAATAATGGCAACACTGATTTGGGTTAGCATACGTTGTCCCTCACTTTCAAGTATGTTGGTTTCGGATACGCAATAGTTACCCTATCCCCCAGCTCACGAAACAAAGGGACGATTGCTATTCCTGCCATTGTTCTGCAGCTTGTTTCATCCTCTGCCGCCCCGGTTAAAGAACACTACGAAGGGCGCTGTGGCAACAGCCGATAGCTCCCTACCGAGCTTCAAATTGGGTATATGCCGCTTCTTGAAGCCTCCTGAGACTGCTTGCTATATCCAATAAAATCGATAAAGAAAGCAGGGTGAATAGGATGTTAAAATGGTCCGTAATTTTTCTAGTTGTTGCACTGATTGCAGGGATCTTTGGCTTCTTCGGCATCGTTGAGGCTGCAGCCAGTATCGCGAAGGTGCTGTTCTTCATCTTCGTTGTCCTGTTTGTGATCTCTCTCTTCACCGGACGCAGACGAAGTATGTGACGCTGTAAGCCCATGCATTGAATATACACATTTGGAAATGAAAAAAAGGGTGTCCTCCGTTTGATAAACGGATTGGACACCCTTTTTATGCGTTATGCGCTGAGCAAAATCGGATCGGGTTACACGTTCGTTCCTGCAACCTCCTGATTTCCTGAAGTCTTCGGCTCTTCCGCCGGTCTCGTCTTCTTAATAAAGAAAGCCAAGATCAAAGAAGCGACGCTGATCCATGTGGCAATAACAAAGGCATAATTAATGCCGTAAATGGTTGCTTCGTTACCCAGCTTGAGCAGGTCAGCCTGATTCTTCGGATCAAATAGTCCCGATTGCATCAGGGCTTCCCCTTTGCTCTCGGCCTGGGTGGACATTACGGTAACAAGAATCGCCGTTCCGATCGAGCCGGAAACCATGCGGAGTGTATTCGACATGGCCGTACCGTGGGCGTTCAAGCTCCGCGGCAGTTGATTTAGTCCGGCCGTCTGGATCGGCATCATAAGCATCGACATCCCGAACATGCGGGCCGTATAGATGATCATGATGTGGTTGTAAGACATTGTTTCGGTCAAATTACTAAACTCCCACGTCGTAATGACCGTAATCGCCAGACCGATAACAGCCAGCCATCTTGCGCCAACCTTATCGAAGATCGCGCCCGTAATCGGTGACATGATCCCCATCAGAATAGCGCCGGGAAGCATGAGAAGTCCTGATTCCACCGGCGTGAATCCACGGATCTGCTGCAGATAAATGGGCAGCAGGATCATGCCGGCATACATTGCCATCGTGACAATGACATTGATTAGGGTCGTTAACGTAAACATGTTGTATTTGAATATCCGGAATTCCAGCATCGGATTGTCGGTCTTCATCTCCCGCCATACAAACAGGATGAGGGCGATCGCCCCGACCGCTAGGGTCGTAACAACCGGCGTGCTGGACCAACCGTCATTCCCGGCATCACTGAAGCCGTACAGCAAACCGCCAAAGCCCAAGGTGGACAAAATGATCGCGATCATATCCAGCTTCGGCCGGCTGACCTCGGTAACGTTTTTCAGGAAGAAAACTCCGATTAATGTAGCAATGATCGAGAAAGGCAGAATCATGTAGAACAGCACACGCCAATCATAGTGCTCCACAATATATCCGGAAAGCGTAGGTCCGATAGCAGGAGCAAATATCATAGCGATCCCCATCATCCCCATCGCCTTGCCGCGATTCTCAACAGGGAAAATATTCAGAAATACAACGGTCATAAGCGGCATCAAAATACCTGCACCCGCAGCCTGAACGAGGCGTCCGGTAAGCAGGAACGCAAAATTGGGGCTGATGGCACACAGCAAGGTGCCAATCGTAAACAGCGTCATCGCACTGATGAACAGCTGCCTTGTCGAGAAACGCGCGATCAGATAAGCGGTAACGGGGATCAAGACCCCGTTCACCAGCATAAAGCCTGTGGTCAGCCACTGGGCTACTGTCGGTTTGATGCTCAAATTTTCCATGATGCTCGGCAGAGCAACATTCATCAATGTCTGGTTAAGAATGGCGACGAAAGCGCCAATCATAAGTGCAGCAATGATAGGGCCTTTCTTAACAGGCTCGCCGGGGCGAACAACGGTATGGGTACTCATGTGCAGCCTTCACTCTCTTTCTAAGTAAAATCATATATATAGCTTGTTTGTTCTATGTGGACATCTGACCTTGGATGTGCTCAACATTCGTCAAAATTTTGCGATATAGGACACTCAACTGCTTAACCTCTTCGTCCGTTAGAAAACCGTATAACAAATCGCTCAACTCGGCACGTTTATTGGCCAACTGTTCGATCAGTTCCCGCCCAAGCGGCGTGATCTCCAGATGGATAACTCTTCGGTCGGCTGTATCCCTTATTCGGCGCGCGAACCCACCTTCGATTAATTTATCGGATATGCCTGTAACCGCTCCGCATGTCACATGAATGGAATCGGCCAAATCCGACAATCTCAAAGCTCCCTGTTCATGAAGCATCTCCAAAGCGGTATACTGGGTTCTGCCTAGTTTAGGAAATCCCTCCTTCTGCCATTCATGATGCACAGTCCGAACCATCTTCTTAAATAGCATCTCCAACTCCAGAATTTCATTCCGCATGGACATGTATTTTTACACTCCCTTAAAAGGTCCAGCACTCCTTCAACAGAGACAGCCATCTTCGCCTCTATATACTTTAGTACTAAAACATTTATTTCTAAACATTTATTGATTATAGTGGCGGATGATTATAGTGTCAATGTTTACATATGTATTTTCTTCATAGTTTTTTTCTGAAAATAATGACATCTCTTGAAAACACAAAAAAAGACCCAGACATTCTTCCCTTGTCTGAGTCTTTAGCCGATTCCCTTGCTTTACTTAAATAGCGACGGAATGGACATCCAATCCATGGTGAAGTTCAATTCCAAGCCATCAGACAGAAACTTCACATTTTTCACAGTTACCAGATCCGGTAAATAGTCCTTGAGCGAAATTTGAATCGGATCCAGGCGGAACATATTCAAAGGGATCTCAACTCCCCGAATCGTCGTCGATTCATGTATCAGGTGAAGATGGCTTCCCTCAGCCGACATTTGAAAGCGCAGCACAGCGCCAAAGGGAAGGATCCCCCATTGCCCGTTCATACGGGCTGTCATTGTGGTGCCATTCATCATGAAATCGGCGCCTGTAATATCTACGCCCAGGTCATGGGTGCTCATATATTTGACCATGTTCTTCTTGCTGAGTTCCCCGACTTCTTCTGTGCTCAGCAGCATGCGGGTATCCCGATTTGATACCATAGTCATCAACTTGTCCTTAAAATCAACGGAACGATATCGCATATCAAGAGATTGCGTAGGATAAACAAACCAGACCAACGCACCGATAATCACAAGCAGAAGGACAAATATACCCAGCAGGAAACGTCCGGCTCTTTTTTTTCGACGTACCATTCAAAGTCCCTCCTCCCATAGGATATTCCTGCAATAACAAGGCTTTTCCCATCTCCAAAGTATATAGGAATCCATGAAACTTGTCACGATTTGAGAAATGTACCCAACTTTCTTGGTTCAAAACATCCAAATCGTGGTTATTACGATAATGTGTTAAAATAATGTGTCAAATCATACTTCGGTCCCAAGGAGGAATTATTCCATGAAAAAAACACTAAGCATTACTGCAGCCCTAGCACTCACCCTGTCCCTGACCGCCGTAGCAAGCGCAGACCCGATTAACGGGACGGTATCCGAAACTTCGGGGACGGTAACTGAAACTTCAGGTCCGGCTCCCATCTCGACGACAGAGCCTATTATAAAACCGGAAGAAGTCGTGTTGGTGCCTACACCTATGATCGAGATTGCGGAAAGAACCTACTTCTATAACGCTCCAAACGGCGAAAAGCTTGGTGCCTTGGCTTCGCAAAAAATCGACACAACCGGTAATCGAACGGGTGTCGTGTTTGGCGGGGAATGGATTGAAGTTTATACATGGCTCGGTAAAGCTTGGATTTATGTAGCGTAATCGTGTATGACTGCCGGACTTCATGATCCTTCATGTATCCTAGCAGGTTAAATGGCAGGTCAAGACAATCTTGGCCTGCCATTTGTATACGTACCTCTTCGGTGCCTCTAGGACGATCCCTTAGGCTCCACATGAATGTGGACACTCATAATATTGTGAATCTTCTCCATCTGTTCTTCGATCCGGTCACTGATCTGATGACCCTCCAGAACACTGATATCCGGGTCGACCTCGATGACAACATCCACCAGCACATGATTGCCGTGAATTCGGGCCTTCATGTCCTTAATCCCCTCGACACCGGGCGTACGGGCAATCGTACTGCGCAAGTCCGACAAACGATTTTCATCAAAACCGTCCGTTAGACTATAGGTGCTATCTCTGAATATTTCCCAAGCCGTTTTGCAAATAATGACACCAACCGCTACCGCCGCTACGGTATCCAGCCAGGGCAGGCCGAATTGAGCGCCGATAATACCAACAGCTGCCCCCACACTGACAAGTGCATCCGATAAATTATCCTTGGCCGCTGCCATGAGTGCCTGGTTATCGATGCGCCGTGCGAGGTTCCGATTGTACCGGTATACGCCAAGCATGGCAACGGCACAGATGCCGGCCACGCCGGCAGACCATAAATTTGGTATTTCCTTAGAGCCTTCAAAAAATGAACGAACGGCTTCAACCAGCACTTGGATACCCACGACCGCCATGATAAATGAAGCAACCAGAGCCGCAATCGTCTCCGCCCTTAAATGCCCATACGCATGATCGGAATCCGGCGGTTTCTGGGAAATTCGCAGTCCGATCAATACGGCGAGTGATGCCACAATATCCGTCAGGTTGTTGAAACCGTCAGCAAGCAAAGCACTGGATGCAAATAAGTATCCACAGAATATTTTAAATGATGACAACACGAGGTAGGCTGCAATACTGATCCAAGCCCCGCGTTCCCCTTGTTTGATGTTTTCATAGGCGTTATTCACTTTATACGTCTCTCCTTTGCTTGCCCTTTTGCAGGCCTCAAGCGATATCCATCATTATCCATATTTAATCCTAGCAAAGGTCATTCGTGTGGGTCTAGAGAAACATAATTGCTTTCGGTCAAAGAACCATGGGCGTAGAAAATGGTATTAATCATTGTTACCCTTGCCGGGCGATTTAAAAACGAATAAAATGAGGACAGGCGAACACAAAGAGGAGGGTGATACTATGCCCGAGAATAATAATGAGTCACGTAAAGTGAATTTGGCTGATGCAATCCGGCAAAAGCTGGAACAAAAGAAACAGCAAAACTCATCCGCGAACAAACCCGGACAATTCCAGGCCGGTTCAGCGCAAAAAATGAAAAGCCAAAACAATAAAAAACCAAACAACCAGCGTCGTCGTACCGGCGGTTCGTAGAAGAGCCCGTCCGTGCATAACGCAAAAAATGCTGCACCTCCCATACTTGGAAGGTGCAGCATTTTTTAATGGATCGTGCGAGATGAAAGCTCGCGCCATCATCTTCGCCGTCGTATCTTATTTCTTAAGCTTCAACCGGGTACATGCTTTCGCGAAGTCCCTTGATCTCTTCACTCTCAAGATACTCATCATAACTCATGCTGCGGTCGATAATGCCATTTGGCGTAATCTCGATAATTCGGTTGGCAATCGTCTGAATGAACTGATGGTCATGCGAGGTGAACAGAATCGTTCCGTCGAAATCGATCAGACCATTGTTGAGTGCCGTGATGGATTCAAGATCCAAGTGGTTCGTCGGCTCATCGAAGATGAGCACATTCGCGCCGTTCAGCATCATTTTGGCCAGCATACAGCGAACCTTCTCGCCCCCGGACAATACGCTTGCTTTCTTCAACGCTTCCTCACCCGAGAACAGCATGCGGCCAAGGAATCCGCGCAAGAATGTCTCATCTTGATCCTTGGAATATTGGCGCAGCCATTCCACAAGGTTGATATCAACACCGTCAAAATAAGCAGAGTTGTCTTTCGGGAAATATGCCTGGGTGGTTGTTACACCCCAGCTGTATTCACCGGCATCCGCTTCGGTTTCTCCTGTAATGACCTGGAACAGCGTCGTTTTCGGCATACCGTTCGGTCCAACAAATGCGATTTTGTCGCCTTTGTTTACAACAAAGCTGACATTATCCAGAACCTTTTCCCCATCCATCGATTTGGTGATGCCATCAACCGTAAGCAACTGCTTGCCCGCCTCGCGTTCAGGCTTGAAATGAAGAAACGGATATTTACGGTTCGAAGGACGAAGATCCTCCAGCGTAATTTTATCGAGCTGTTTCTTACGGGAAGTCGCCTGCTTCGATTTGGAAGCATTCGCCGAGAAGCGTTGAATAAATGCCTGCAATTCCTTGATCTTCTCTTCCTTCTTCTTGTTGGCATCCCGTTGAAGTTCAAGCGCCAGCTTACTGGATTCATACCAGAAATCATAGTTGCCGACATACAGCTGGATTTTACCGAAGTCGATATCCGCAATATGCGTACACACCTTGTTCAGGAAGTGACGGTCATGGGATACCACGATAACGGTGCCTTCATAATCCATAAGGAAGTTCTCGAGCCACTGAATCGATTCCAGGTCCAAGTGGTTGGTAGGCTCATCCAGCAGCAGGTTATGCGGACGGCCAAACAATGCTTGCGCCAAGAGAACGCGTACCTTCTCATTACCGCTCAGCTCCGACATTTTCTTATCGTGCAGCTCACGTGGAATGCCGAGACCGATCAGGAGCGCTGCCGCATCCGGCTCTGCATCCCATCCGTTCAGCTCTGCGAATTCGCCTTCCAGCTCACCCGCACGCATGCCGTCTGCTTCAGAGAAATCGGCTTTCGCATACAGCGCATCTTTCTCTTTCATGATGTTATACAGCCGGGCATGACCCATAATAACCGTCTCCAGGACTGGATACTGGTCGTATTCATAGTGGTTCTGCTTCAGAACCGCCATCCGTTCATTCGGTGTCATATGAACCTCGCCTTGGTTCGGTTCAATCTCACCAGAGAGGATTTTCAGAAATGTAGACTTACCCGCCCCGTTGGCGCCGATGAGGCCGTAGCAGTTGCCCGGGGTGAATTTTATATTGACATCTTCAAATAGTGCTCGTTTGCCATAGCGGAGCGTTACGCCGCTTGTACTGATCATTAAGCATTACCATCCTTTATCACTATTGGTTTCAGCACATTATAGCATAAGTACGACGGTTATCGAAGCTTCTGGACGATATAAAACGGTTTTAAACAAATATAACCTCCTGCTTGCACTCTTTTCTCAAGCGCACAGGACAGGACGCCGTCGATCAAAAACTACTTTTTCTAGTTTAATAGAAAAAGTCTAACTGAAAATGGGCCCGAGAGGTTATAAAAAACCTTCCGGGCCTTCTTTTGCTAGTCTATGGTGTATGAATCTTTCCGTATTATGCATTTGCTTGATCAGAATCGTTTGTACGTTTCAGTTACGATGTCACGCTTCTCCGCTCAGGCTGAACCTTGAAGGTTTCTCCGTACTTTAATACGCAAATACGCTCCTTGGCGATCCCCAGCCGCTCGCGTTCCGCTTCCATCCTATCCAGCGCTTCTCTGGCCGTATCGTCTGCCAGCTTGAAAGTGCCATAATGCATCGGAATCATCGTCTCGGCCTTCACGTCCTGGAACGCCTGCAGCGCCTCTTCCGGATTAACGTGCTGTGACGTCATGAACCATTCCGGCTCATATGCCCCGATCGGCATCAGAGCAAGGTGAATGTTAAAGCGTTCTCCGATCAGCTTAAAGCCCTCGAAATAACCGCTGTCTCCGGCAAAATACAAATTCGGCGGAAGCAGGCGGGTACCATCCTCCGCGACAGGTTCGTTATAGCATAGCGATTCATCGGAAGAACCCGAATCCCTCTTCGCATCCTGCAGCACGGGCTCCATCACGAATCCTCCCCAATGGGATGTATTCGTATCAAACGGCGTACGCCGAGTCCAATGCTGTGTCGGCACGAAGGAGAATTTAACGCCCTTAATGGTTGCAGATTCCCACCACTGCAGTTCGATCACGCGGCGAAAGCCTTTGTTGATCATTTTGCGACGCAGACCAACGGGTACGATGATCGTGGTGTCCGCACGATACAGCTTGCGGATCGAGGCAACATGCATATGGTCATAATGGGAATGCGAGATCAAAATGACATCAATCGGGGGGATCTCATGAATGGGAAGTCCAGGTTCTCCAAGGCGCTTATTAAACCCCATTCTCCGCGCCCATACGGGATCAGTCACGATATTCAAGCCTTCATATTGGATGAAGAACGTAGCGTGCCCGATCCAGGTAACGGAGGTTTCGTGCCGGTTGCTATGCAAATACTGAAGATCCGGCGTCAGGTTCGGAATACAGTAGGAATAATCCTTCTTCTTCTGACGACGTTCGTCGCGCCACTGCTTGAATTGTTTAAGTGTTTTATCCGTGCTGACGTTATCGATATTGTTATAGCGAATTTTTGGCATGCAGCCTCCTCCTTCCATTACCCTGTATTTTACCCCGTATTGACCTCTCCGCTCAACTTTGCGTATGTTGTTCTTTTTACACCGAATGATTCGTGGCGAAACAACCCGTATTTGCCTTTGTCAGAATCAATCCGATGGATCTTTATACTTGACGACATAGATCGCCATAAAGGCTACAGCAGCCAGTACGGTGAGCAGCGGTGCTATGAAAATGGCGAAGTCCTCCACTTGCCTCACCCCTTCTTCGCGGATTTTCCACGAATGTAGTTCGCATCGAACAGAAACAATCGCATCAGCAGGATCAGGGAAGGAACCAATACGCAGAAACCCAGGATAAATGCGGTAATCAAAGCGATCGCCATCGTATCGTTGGTAATACTCTCATGAATATGGATGTAATCATAGAGAACATACGGCAGATGCGAGCGTCCATACCCATACCAGGCAAAGGCAAATTGGAGCATAACCATGATAAAAGCGATGCCGAGCCGGATTCGTTTCCATACAAGATACACCGCAATGACAAAGCAGATGAATGAGGCGATAAACATCCATGCGATATCCAGCATCTGCCCAAAATGCACCGGGTTCTGATGGTTGATCTGGAAAAACGCGAAAACCGAAGCCAGGATCGTCGGTCCGCTCCACCCCAGTGCATAGCCCCGGACCACGCCGAACGCTACCTCATCCCCCGCACGCTGCGCGTAATAAGACAGGAACATCGCCGAGATGTACAGAACGCTCACAAGTGCAAGCAGGATGACCGACCACGTGTACGGGTTCGTGAAAAACGTATACCAATGAAGCTCCACCTTCCCGTTGTCCATATAGATAATGCCACCTTCCGAGATGGCCAATATCGTTGACAATGCGGCCGGGATGAGAAGCCCCGTTGCCCCGTAGAGCCCCATATACACGATATTGTTCCCAGTCTGGCTGCCATACGTGTGATAGGCGTAGTAAGCGCCGCGGATCGCCAGCAGCACAAGGGCCAAGCTGCCCGGCACAAGCAGAGCGGTGCCATAATAATACGCAGCATCCGGAAAGAATCCGACAAGCCCAACCACAAAAAAGATCAGGAATACGTTGGTCACTTCCCAGACGGGAGATAAATACCGCTGGATGATGTTATGAATCTTGTTCTCGTGTCCAGTGAGCACGCTGTAATAGCTGAAAAATCCGGCACCGAAATCAATCGAGGCCACCAGCAAATAGCCAAACAGAAATGTCCACAGCACGGTTATTGCTACCATTGCATAGCTCATTTGCGGTCTCCCCCTTCGATTTTGAGTCCCAGCAGCCGGATTTCCTCTTCGGCGCTTTTATTCCGGAACAATTGGCTCAGCACGCGGATCGCGGATACGGATAGCACCAGATACAGGATAATAAACAGCACTAGCATCCAGCCGACGCTTGATGAAGTGGTTGCTGCATCCGATACCTTCATGTATCCCCGCACAATCCACGGCTGCCTTCCGATCTCGGCAAGGAACCAGCCCAGCCATATGGCTGACATCGAAAGAGGCCCCAAAGCCAATATACTGAGCAGCAGCCATTTTGGATAAGGCCTTTTGCCAGGAAGTTTCTTGCGGAACATATACAGGAGCGGAATCAGAACGATCACGGCGCCGCTGGTCACCTTCAAATCGAAAAAATAATGCACTGACATCGGCGGTCTCTCATTCTCCGGAAATTCATTCAGGCCAACGACTTCCGTGCTGGGGCTGTTTCCCGCTAATATGCTTAACGCATAGGGAATCTTCAATGCATACTTAATCTCGTTATTCTGATCCAGAAAGCCGCCGTAAATGAGCGGGGCTTGTGTCATCGTCTCAAAATGCCACTCGGCCGCCGCCAGCTTCTCGGGCTGGTATTTAGCCAGAAATTTGCCAGAGAAATCTCCGATCATCACGGTAGCCACTGCAAAAACAAAGGTGGACACGACAGTAAGCTTCAGCGCTTTCTTAAAGTAGATGTGCCTGCTTCCCCGCAATAAACTGAAAGCGGCTATGCTGGCCAGCGCAGCCGCACTGGTCGTATACGCTGATGCCAGCACATGGCTCACCTTGGTCGGCGTTGCCGGATTGAACATAGCCACAAACGGATTCACATTCGTAAATACCCCATCTACCAGTTCGAAGCCCTGGGGCTGATTCATAAAAGCATTCATGCTCGTGATAAAGAATGCTGACGCGGAGGAGCCGATCGCCACGGGAATAAGCAGCAGCAAATGGGTCCATTTATTTTTGAATCGATCCCATGTATAGAGATAAATGCCAAGAAAAATCGCCTCCACAAAAAAAGCAAAGGTTTCCATAAACAGCGGCAGCGCAATGGCTTTACCGGCTACACGCATAAAGGTGGGCCATAACAAGCTAAGCTGCAAGCCGATGGCAGTACCTGTCACAACGCCGACGGCCACCGTAATCACGAATCCCCGCGCCCAGCGCCTGGCGAGCAACGTATAATGGTTGTCCCCTGTCCGAATCCCCCTCCATTCCGCCAGGGCCAGCATAATCGGAATCCCAACGCCGATGGTTGCCAGAACAATATGTACAAACAGGGTCAAACCGGTCAGGATCCGGCTCATCAGTACGGGGTCCAGTGAAGACATCAGGTTCACTCCTCAGTTTCTTTATCCAAAATATTTCATATAGCGCAGATACCCTTTCACGGCGCCGTATAGCATTATGGCCGCAACAATAAAGCATAGAATCGCAAGCTTTCGCTCCTGCTTCCTGTGCATCCGTCAGCCTAGCCTCCTTTAGAGGTTGTTCAAAAAGCCCGCTTTTGATCACGAAGCGAATCAGGAAGCAGCTCGGCATCGAATCTTGAATTCAGCCGGGACTTCCGGTGCTCACGTACCCAAAACGTACGCTCCGCTCCTGACGTCCCTAGCTTCATCCAACCTTCTCGGTGCTGAAAATCGACCTTTTTGAACACGCACTTTAAGTATTCCAGCCCTTCTGCAAGGGCGCGGCCCTTCCACGCGTCATTCTCTTGAAACACACAAATGGCATATATCCAATCATTATCAGTTTTACAAACCTTCCCTCTTTTTATCCAAAGTCTGCTTATTTGGTTTGAATCCTTGCCATGATGTTTTTTCCTGCATGGAAAAGAGGTACAATAAGAGGATAAGGAGGCGAGATCATACCATGAAAATTACATTTATTGAACCAACCCCGAGCCCGAACTCCATGATGCTTCACCTTGACGAAACACTGGAGTCCGGGATTCGCAGAACATATACACTGGACAACGAACGGTCGGCTCCCCCCTGGATTAGGCAGCTGCTCCACATCCCAGGTGTAAAGAGCGTCTTTCATACCCTTGATTTCATCGCGCTCGACCGTAAAGGTAATGCCGATTGGCCTTCCATTCTGGGCGCCGTTCAGGAAATATTCGGTCAGGAGGGCCTTGCGGCCGGACTCCAAGAAGGTGCGGATGGTATCGCTTTTGGAGAGGCTCAAGTATTCGTGCAGTACTTCCGGAATATTCCGATGCAAATTCGTGTCAAAAGCGGGAATCAGGAAGAACGCATCGGTCTGTCGGAGCGCTTCGCCAAAGCGGTAGCCGCGGTGGGAACCACGACGCTCATCAAAGAACGCAAGCTCAAGGAGTACGGCGTTCGCTACGGCCAGCTGGAAGGCATCGCACGTGACGTAGAGCAGGAGCTTGAAGCTGCCTTCCCGCAGGAGCGCCTCGATAAGGTCGTTGCCCAGGCGATTGCCCACGGTGCCAGCGACGAGGATTTCGTCGAGCAGCGCCGGAAGCTGACTGACGAGGAAACCGAAGCCGCGCTGCAGAATGAGGACTGGCGCGTCCGTTATGCCGCGCTGGATGCACTGGAGCCATCCGAGAAGCATATTCCGCTTCTCCGCCAAGCGCTTCGGGATCCAAAGATGCAGATCCGCCGGCTGGTCGTCGTCTACTTGGGCGATCTTCGCACCCCTGAAGCGATGGAGCTTCTATATGAAGCCATGCGCGACGAAACACCGGCTGTTCGCCGTACCGCAGGCGATACGCTGTCCGATATCGGCGATGCTGCCGCTACCCCGGTCATGATCGAATCGCTCAAAGACAGCAGCAAAATCGTACGCTGGCGTGCGGCCCGTTTCCTGTATGAAGTGGGTACCGAGGAAGCCCGCTCCGCCCTGGAGGAAGCCGCCAACGATCCGGAATTCGAGGTTAGTCTGCAGGCACGAATGGCACTGGAACGCATCGAATCCGGCGAAGAAGCTGCCGGAACCGTCTGGCAGCAAATGGCCAAACGGAATCAATCGTAATCGTATCAACAGGACCACCTTCATACCGTAAAATTTAACCATTGCCTCTAACATGGAATGTGATTTATACTAGGACTCTCTTGTTAGAATTGAATATATAGATAGCCTCATCATTCCAAGATGAGGTAGAGGTTGCAGACATGATCAGTAGTTGTGCCGAGGCGAAGAGAAGCCGGTGAAGCATAGTGAAAGGCATGAATGCCGAAGTGCAGGGTATACTCTTGTATTCTGTGCTGGGGCCGTTGTCGAAAGAGACGGAACTGTCACGGGGATTTCCCCGTGTTGAGCTATCTTCATGGAGGGTATGGTGCGGATACGATAAAGACCGCAGGTATAATACCTGCGGTCTTTTTGTTTCAACAGGGTATATTTTAAATATCATTTCTTAATGTATAGAAGGAGTGTTCGATCTTGAATCGCAAAAAAGCACCAGCTGCTTCGCTGAAGCAGAGCTTTAAAGCCCGTCATATGACAATGATCGCCCTTGGCGGATCGATCGGTACTGGCCTGTTTCTGGCGAGCGGAACGGCCATCGCCTCTGCCGGCCCAGGCGGAGCGCTTATCGCCTACGCCGCGGTTGGCCTCATGGTTTACTTTCTGATGACCAGCCTGGGCGAGCTCGCTACGTATCTTCCGGATTCCGGCTCGTTCAGCACCTACGCCTCCCGGTTTGTCAGCCCTGCCTTCGGATTTGCAGTCGGCTGGAACTTCTGGTACAACTGGGCTGTTACCATCGCCGCCGAGCTCGCGGCGGCCACAGTTATTATTAAATTTTGGTTCCCGGACAGCCCGTCATTTCTGTGGAGTCTTCTATTCCTGGCGATTATGTTCGGCTTAAACTTTCTATCCGCCAAAGGATACGGCGAATCGGAATATTGGTTTGCTATCATTAAGGTGGCAACCGTCATTATCTTCCTCATCATCGGTGTCATGATGATATTCGGTATTCTTGGCGGTGAAGCCGTTGGATTCAGCACCTTTAACCTAGGCGATGGGCCGGTACACGGCGGGTTCTTCGCGCTGGTCGGCGTGTTCATGGCTGCCGGCTTCTCCTTCCAGGGAACCGAGCTGATCGGGGTCGCAGCCGGCGAGAGCGAAAATCCGAGAAAACATGTCCCTAAAGCCATCCGTCAGGTGTTCTGGCGCATCCTGATTTTCTATATTTTCGCTATTTTTGTCATCGGCATGCTGATCCCTTACACCCACCCGAGCTTGCTTCAATCCGGGGTCGATAATATCGGAGTCAGCCCTTTCACGCTGGTGTTTGAGAAGGCCGGGCTTGCCTTTGCCGCATCCGTCATGAATGCCGTTATTCTAAGTTCCGTGCTGTCGGCAGGCAACTCGGGAATGTATGCTTCAACCCGTGTCCTGTATGCCATGGCGAAACAAGGAATGGCTCCAAGATGGCTGAGCCGCCTGAACAGCCGCGGCGTACCGGTTGCGGCTCTAATCGTAACCTCTGCCGTAGGTATGCTGGCCTTCCTGGCCTCCTTCTTCGGCGATGGAGTGGTGTACGTGTGGCTCCTGAATGCCTCCGGGATGTGCGGATTCATTAACTGGCTGGCCATCGCCGTGAGTCATTACCGCTTCCGCAAAGCCTATGTCGCCCAAGGTAAAGACCTGAAGGAGCTGCCGTTCCGTGCACGCTGGTTCCCCTTCGGTCCCATCTTCGCCTTCCTGCTCTGTCTTGTAGCCATTATCGGTCAAGGCAATTTCAGCGGGGAGATCGATTGGTTAACGATCATTGCCACTTATGTCAGCATTCCGTTGTTCCTCTCCATCTGGTTCGGCTACCGCTTGATTAAGAAGAGCCGCGTCGTTCCATTGGACGAGTGCGATTTAAGCACGAACGTCAAATAATATAGATCAGACATACCAAAAGCAGCTTCCCTCCCATACTTGGGAACGGAAGCTGCTTTTTTTGATGCGGACATATTACCAAATAATCTGCACTCTCAGATCATCGGTGTTCTCAAACGCATGGTGATAGTATTTGATGGAGCCGAGATTGCTCTTCATCTGCACTTGCTGGAGCACATTCACAAGCTCTCGCTCGCTGCCGTCAAACCGGAACACCAGCTTCTGGCTGCCTTCAGCCTTTGCAGCTTTAACCAATGGTTGGAGCTGTGTATAGGAGCTGACGATGGAACGGGCATCATAGAGCTGATATTCCAGATCCCGTTTCAATTGTTCGTATACTCCGGCTCTCGAACGATCCTTTACGGCAAGCCCTGACAGCGTGTTGCGGTAAAGGGTGCTCGCCTTCGGATAGGATTTGACCCAGGTATGGTCACGGCCCATCTGTTCATCCGTCCGGAGGTAGTACGTATAGGATACCTCGTTGTCGCGATCCGGCACGGGATCGTTCCACGTCGTGTCCAGATGGTACCATTTGCCGTCCAGAAGGACCAGATTCCAGGCATGGAGCTGGCCCTTCGGATTATCGGAGGCATAAGCCGTGCCCTCCACAATTTTGTTCTGGATTCCGGCTTCCTTGAGCAGTTTATGCGTTAACAGGGAATAGCCCTGGCATACTGTGCTTCCGGTATAGAGCCCGTCATAGGCCGTATATTTCGTAAGCGTGGTATCGTATTTCAAGTTCCGGACAACCCAATCGTGGATGGCTTTCACCTTCTCATGATCATTCATGCCCGGCTTGATGATCTGCTTCAAAATGCTGTCGGCATTCTGGTTCACATAGTTCGTCTGCTCCGCAGTCTCGCGATAACTCAACCGAACCGTGACATTGGCGGAACTGGATGTCCCACGATAGTCGTAGCTATAACTAGCAATAGTGTAATGAATATAGGGATCACTGGCCATTGCCTGATCAAGTGCATCTTTAAGCTGCGATTTCAGCGATTGGGTCTCCCCCTGGTAAACAAATCGCACCGTCGATTGCCTATCGCTCATCGCTGTCAGCAGTTTCTGCTGAATCCCATTGACCGACTTCACGACCGCTTTGTTGGAGGTGGCATAGACATCACTGAGATTAGCTGGTTCAGGTACTGCTGCAACGGTTACCGCCAAAGACCCTATGAACAGTAATTTAACGATTGTTCCTCGGCTTCGTTTCATCGGTACACCCGCCCTTCATCTTCCTCATCCGTATGCACCATTATTGTAACACATAACATCAGGGCTTAAGGGTTCTAGTTTTGTCGACCGGGCACGAATATCAAATACTACCAATAAAATGAGGACAGGAAGGAATCGCTACGTCCCGCGAGCTTCGACATGCGAACCAGAACCTCTGCAGCCTCTGCACGCGTCACCTCACGCTCCGGCAAGAACTTGCCATCAACTGCAGGCAGAAGACCCAGCTTGAGAGCAATCAGGGCTGCTCCTTTGTTAGTGATGGCGTCGGCATCCGATATCCCTTGCACGTCAGTTGGAAGGATAAAGGCTTTGGACAGCTTCTCATAATTCAGGATGCGGGTCAGCGAGCTTGCCAGTTCATCCCTTGTCAGCTTGCCGTCCAGCTGCAGCGGGCTGTCCGGATCATAAGGGATCCAGTTCTGCCCAATCAGCACCTGAATGGCCTGGTAATACGGATGGTCCGGCTGTAAGCCTGCGTATGGATCCATTGTAGGTCTTCCATACAGCTGCTCATAGGACGGGCTTACCGAAGCCGCCACCAGCTGATACCATTCGCCAAGGGAAATCTGGCGATCCGGGTATACCTTTCCGTCCTTGTCCGGAACCAGCACCCGATATTTCACCAGCTCCTTAAGAGCCGCTTCCGCATAATGCCCCGCCGTATCGGTAACCGCCGGAATATCCTTGCGGCTCATTTCGGGCATGATATCGCGCCATTCCCCGCTCTTGGCATCAAGCGGCACCGTTATGCCGCCGAAGGCCGCCTTTTTGTGTGTCGGATAATAAATCAGCTTGATGAAAGGCTTCATAACCTCATTACCGGCCATTGAGTAGCCACCATAGTAACCGTATTTCAACTTCAGATCAATTTCTTCCAGATATTTAGCTCTTGCCTGCTCCGCACTGATGGCCGGTTTTGCATCCGTTGGCAGTTTGGACAGAACGGCGTCCGAATTCACGCTAAAGCCCTGGATCTGCCCGTTGGCCTCCATCGTGAGGCTCAGGGAATCGCCCATGACGCGAATATCACCGACATAGCGTTGGAATGAAAATTGGTAGCTGAGGGTTTTAGTGTCTTTGCCCATTTTTTCAACCGATGTCAGCTTCCATTCCTCTGCGGCATGCGGCACCAGCTTGCTTACCGTCTCGAATGCGAGATCCTGCGCAGCCTGCTGCGAAATCGGGTTCTTCACTTCCGCAGCCTCGGCCCGGTCAAAACGATATCGGTTGTACGAGTAAATCTGCCCGGTCCTGGCGTCCACCTCTGCGGATACCGTCTCCCCTCCGCCCATGGCGGAGAGCTTGTTTTCGCCCCAACTTATGTTCCACGTCTTAACCTCGCTGTTGTTCCATCTTGTACCCAGTCTCTTGGATTCGGTCTTTAAACCAGACGGGAGCTTGATCTGCGATTCCACCCATATGGCTGCTGCCTCTCCGCCAGCGAATGGAGCGGTGATTGGCTTAAAGGTTTCTTTGGATGCCGGAATCGCGCCATTCTCAACCGAGGTAAACCCGCTCTCTTCCCCTGAGAAACTAATGAACTTGCCTGTATTGGCATCCAGTGAATTGCCTGATTGATCATTAGGTATGTAACCTAAGAAATAATTGCCTTTGGCGTTGTTATATAAATTATCAGGTACATAGGCCAAGGATACCTGGAACTGATCTTCAAACACTTTACGGATGGAGGCCTCATTCCATTTCGGTGTGGATGAAGGAAACTCCTCATTGATTTGATTGCGGGAATAGTTCACGGTATTGCCCTGTCCGTCAAGCGTGATCGAGATGCTGTTCACATCCGATTCAATCCCGTTCACCGAGGTCTGGAAATAAAACTCAAACCGCGGCGGGCTGAACAATGCCGTCTGCATCCCGAGATAAGCCTCATTCTCCTTAAGCTCACTCGTCTTCACATCCGATACATGGCTGCCGATCCATTTCAGCGCCTTCTCCTTGGCTGCATCCCGGGTTAATACCGGTTTGTCGCTACCAGGGTTCATCAAAGAATGAGGGATATAAATGTTAAGAAGTTCCCCCGTGACCGCATTGACCTGGGCATTGAAGCCGGAGCTTGAATTCCCTTTGGTCAGTACCATTTGCAGATCCCAAGCTAGCGCGCTCGATCTCATGCCATCATTCTCCAGGAACTGCACGTTAGACACTTTCACGTTCTTGAGCTCCGGGAAAGCCTTCTTAATGATGTCTTCCGCCTGCTTGGATGAAATTTTTGCGCCATTCGGTGTTTCGTTATCCGTTACGCTCTCCGAACCGGTGTTATCGCTGCTAGTCACGGTAGTTACTGTATCGGATACAATGATTCCGCTGCCCGGAACGGAATTGTCTCCCCATACCGGCTGCGCCAAACAAAGCATGGCTGTAGCCGTAACCGCGCACACGGTCTTTTTTACCCTTACCTTCTTCTTACCCGATGGATTCACTTGATTCGCTCCCTTCCATTACTTGAACCTAACCATGCCTTACTTACACATGATGATATCCTTAACAAGTGCCTGTACACGGCAGCAATGACATAACCAAGCTACCTAAATAATACCATAACTTGTCTATATATTCCTTATGTAGTAAGCTTCCGAAACATAACCTGCATCGTTAAGGATGAACAAAGTGTAACTATTTCGATCCCTCTTCTTGCGAATTGGGAATTCCCTTTCGAACACATCTTAACCAAGCCGCGCCGCTTCAACAAAAGCCGCCGTGCGACGCTTGATCTCCTCCATATTGCCGGACACGAGGGCATCCTGCGGAAGCAGCGCGCTGCCTAAACCAACCGCTGCCGCGCCTGCATGAAAATAATCCGTAAGATTATCCAACGTAACTCCACCCGTTGCGAGCAGCGGAATGTGATTCAGCGGACCCTGAAGCTCCCGGATAAATGACAAGCCCAGACTGGCCATAGGAAACAGCTTCACGATCTCGGCCCCGGCTGCGTACGCCGCGACGATCTCCGTTGGCGTCATTGCCCCTGGCCATACATCAATTCCCTGCTCCAAAGCAAATTCGATGACGGAAAGATCCGTGTTCGGGGAAATCAGAAATTGAGCTCCGGCTGAGACCGCTTCCTTCGCCATCTCCACATCAAGCACGGTTCCCGCACCTATATATACAGCGCCATCATAGCGAGTACGCCAATCTTGGATCATATGTAAAGCACCTTCCGTATTCATGGTCACTTCCATGAACCGGATTCCGCCTTGGGTCAATCCTTCTCCTACGAAGTTCGCCTGTTCTCTCGTAATGCCCCGCACGATGGCAACAATTTTCTCGCGTTTGAGTTCAGCTGTCAGTTTCAATGTGTTCCCCCATTTCTATTTACACTTCCGGCACGTTCCTAAATCGCAAGGGCCGTAACTTCAGCCTGCTTCAAGTATATGCGGTCCGAAGCGTTCACGCAAAAAGAGCAGGCCCGGAAAACTGTCTTCCCGACCTGCTCTTTAACATCTATAAGGTTATCCGCGGAATTCAGACAGCTCTGCGCCGAGTTCACGCGTTGCTCCGTATACGCTTTGATAGAGTCCAAACAATTTATCATAGGCCTGAACCGCCTGCGGATTCGGAGAATACGAGCGTGCCGGCCGCAAAAACGCCTTTGCGCAGTCCTGAAGGTTCGGGAACCAGCCGCAACCGTAAGCTGCCAGCATCGCTGCACCCATAGCCGGGCCCTGTTCGCTTTCCAGCTTCACGATTTCAGCATTAAACACGTCCGCCTGCATTTGCAGCCAAGTTTCGTTCTTGGCGCCGCCCCCGATGGAAATAACGCGGTCGATCCGCTTGCCAGATGCGCGGAGGATATCGATGGATTCGCGGAGAGAGAACGTAATCCCCTCGAGTACCGAACGTGCAAAGTGAGGCAGCTTATGTCCGGCGTCCATGCCAATGAAGCTGCCGCGGATGGTGGCATCCGGATGCGGCGTGCGTTCACCGACGATATACGGCGTGAACAGCAGCCCTCCGCTGCCAGCCGGGATGCTTCCGATATCGCTCAACAGCGCGTCAAAGGAGATATCCGGCGCAAAGGTATCCTTGAACCAGGTCAGGCTGTATCCCGCTGCCAGAGTCACGCCCATGATATAGTAAGCGTCTTTCTCGCTATGATTAAAGAAATGAACCTTCCCTGCAAAATCCACCTCGCGACGCTCCTCATAGGACAAGACCACGCCTGATGTACCAATACTGCACATCGTCTGCCCTTCTTCGAGAATGCCGGCGCCGATGGCGCCGCAGGCATTGTCCGCCCCGCCGGCAAATACCTTCGTCTCTGGCAATAGAGCCGATTGCTTAGCGATCTCAGGAAGCAGAGTGCCGCACTCGTCGAAGGATTCGACCAGCGGTGGGCATAAGGTGTGCGGCAGCTGGAAGGCATCCAGAATATCGCTGCTCCAAGACTTGCCCGCCACATCCAGCAGCAGTGTTCCGGCTGCATCGGAATAGTCCATCGCGTATTGCCCAGTCAGGCGGAAACGCACATAATCTTTAGGCAGCAGGAACAGGGCAGCCTGTTCGAGCAGCTCCGGTTCAAACTCCTGTACCCATAGAATCTTGGGCAGGGTGAAACCTTCCAGCGCGCGATTGCGTGCAATCCCGAGTAGCTTCTCCTGCAGGGTCTCCTCGATGCGACGGCATTGTGCCGTTGTGCGCGTGTCATTCCACAGAATGGCCGGTCGCAGCACTGCACCCTCACCGTCTACCAAGACCAGACCGTGCATCTGGCCGGAAAAGCTTAACCCCTCAACCTCGGATGGGTCAATGTTGTTTCCGTTCATTAATTGCCGTAACGACAATACCGTTTTGTCCACCCAATCCTCCGGTCGCTGCTCGCTGTATCCCGGCTTCGGCTGGCTCAGCGGATACGACTCTGAATGCTCGGCGACAACCTTGCCGCTGCGATCCACCAGCACGGTCTTCACAGCACTGGTCCCCAAATCAACTCCGATAACGTAACTCATCTAAATCCTCCTTCGTCTCCTCATGAACCGAACATGAAAACATCGTTGGCATTTCTACCCCGGGCTCACGATGCGTGATCCGGAGCATGCTTGGATGACTGTCGACCCTAGCTCGCTATAGTTTGCTGTTTGAAATAAGTACACCGGCTTCCCTGAAGGGAGCCGGTGAAGGTTTGGATTTCATGATACAAGCACTAAAACGTGTATCGATTAATTGGCAAGAATGTACTGGTTCAGAATCGCTTTCAGCATTTCTTGACGTCCGGATTCGTTCTTGCGCGGAGACTCGTTGTTCAGCGCGTATTCTGCAAGAGAAGCCAGTGTAGCCTTGCCGGATACGACGTCTGCGCCGATGCCTTCACTAAAGCTGCTGTAGCGCTTCGCAATGAAGTCCTCGAATACGCGGTCTTCGATCAGCTTCGCTGCCACCTTCAAGCCTTTTGCGTAAGTATCCATACCAGCGATGTGCGCATGGAACAAATCTTCCGGCTCGAAGGACGGACGGCGAACCTTCGCATCGAAGTTCACGCCGCCGCGGCCGAGACCGCCGTTCATCAGCACTTCGTACAGTGTCAATGTCGCGTCGTAGATGTTAACCGGGAATTCGTCCGTATCCCATCCGATCAGCATATCGCCTTGGTTCGCATCGAGGGAACCGAGCATGCCGTTGATGCGTGCTACGCGAAGCTCATGTTCGAAGGTATGACCAGCGAGCGTGGCGTGGTTGGCTTCGAGATTTAGTTTAAAGTGCTTGTCGAGACCGTATTTTTGCAGGAATGCAATCGTTGTGGCCGCATCAAAGTCATATTGGTGCTTCGTTGGCTCCTTCGGTTTAGGCTCGATCAGGAATTGGGCGTCAAAGCCGATTTCCTTCGCATAATCAACCGCCATATGGAACAGGCGCGCCAGATTATCCAGTTCAAGGCCCATATCTGTGTTGAGCAGGGTCTCATAACCTTCGCGGCCTCCCCAGAACACATAGTTCTCGGCGCCGAGGCGTTTGCCGACTTCAAGGCCCTTCTTCACTTGCGCAGCCGCATGAGCGTATACATCCGCATTGCACGTAGTGCCCGCACCATGCATGAAACGAGGATTCGTGAACATGTTCGCCGTGTTCCAGAGCAATTTTTTACCGGTGGACTTCATGTGGTCTTCAATCGAATCCACGATTGTATCAATATTGCTGTAGAACTCACGCAGGCTGCTGCCTTCCGGTGCAATGTCCACATCGTGAAAGCAAAAATACGGAAGGTTCATTTTCTCCATGAACTCGAAACCTGCCTCAACACGTGCTTTGGCGAGGTCCATGCCGGAGTAATTCCCCCAAGGGCGAACCGCAGTGTCGGCGCCGAACGGATCCGAACCCCCTGCAGTCAATGTATGCCAGTAAGCCATGGCGAAACGGAGATGCTCTTCCATCGTTTTGCCGGCTACAACTTCTGTTGGATTATAAAATTTAAAAGCATAAGGGTTGGTTGATTGGCTGCCTTCGTACTCGACTTTGCTAATGTTGTTAAAATAGGCCATGAATAAATCCTCCTATACCTTGTTAAGGTGTGGTTAACGCTTACAAGGTTATCCTATCACAGGATTTCCACTTTGTCTATTGGTTAAACAAAGTTATTGCTTTACAACTTTTTCAAAACCGATGCCCCCTCCTATTAGGATTATTTTCTACTAAAGTTCAACATATCTCCGTTTGGCTTACTGCCTATGATTCTTCTAAATCCATATTCAAATGTTACGACGATGGAAACCACCGGGCTAAGGATTGTGAGTACCCGGGCAGCGTTACGGGCTGTTGCAATTTCGGGGCTTAGCCCCTAGACTATGAGCATATCAAGTCTCCAAAACTTATAATGATTAGAAAGCAAGACTAAAAGGATGAATACACATGGCGAATATTACCGGTGACCAGGCTCTGGTCAAAAAAATAAATACCTCCATTATTCTCGATACGATACGGCAGCACGCCCCTGTTTCCCGAGCAAAAGTATCCACGCTGACCGGACTGAACAAGGCTACCGTCTCCAATCTCGTACAGGAGCTGTGCAGCAACCACCTGGTCCAGGAGATCGGACCCGGCGAATCCAGCGGCGGCAGGAAGCCGCAGCTGCTGCTGTTTAACGGACAAGCTGGTTATGCCGTCGGCGTCGAGCTGCGCGTCAAGCAAATGACCGCCGTGCTTACAGATCTGGAAGGCCGGATTCTTTCCGAAGAGGATACCGCCCTTGAAGGACATGACGTGGAATCGGTGACGCGGCTGATGGTTAGCCTGATTCATGGCCTGATGCGGCAGGCTCCTCCCTCCCCATACGGCATCATCGGGATCGGCGTAGGCGTCCCTGGGATGGTTGACGGTGACGGCATCGTCCTCTTCGCTCCCAACTTGGGATGGGACATGGTGCCGCTGCAGAAGCAGCTCGAGCAGGAGCTGGGACTTCCCGTTACCATCGACAATGAAGCGAACGCGGGCGCCCAAGGCGAGCTGCGCTTCGGAGCTGGCCGGGACGCTCGCCATCTCCTCTATATCAGTGCTGGCAGCGGTATCGGCTCTGGCATTATCATCAATGGCGAGCTTTATAAGGGCGCCCGCGGATATGCCGGCGAAAGCGGCCATATGTCCATCGAAGCCGATGGACTGGAATGCACCTGCGGCAACCGCGGCTGCTGGGAGCTGTATGCCTCGGAGAAATCCTACGACAGCAAAGGCGCCGCTCTCCCGTCCAGGCGGACATCCGAGCTGATTCACCATGCAGAGCAAGGCCATGAGGAGACCATCCGGCATTTTGAAGAGCTCGGACGTTATCTCGGCGTTGGCATTACCAATCTTGTCAACGGATTCAATCCGCAATCGGTCATTATTGGCGGTCCGCTGTCCGACGCGCGGGCTTGGATTGAGGATACGCTGCGACAGGTCGTTGCCCAGCGCACGCTTCCCTACCACCGTGAGCTAATGGAGATCCGGTTCGCCGAGCTGGGCAGCCGCTCGACCATGATCGGTGCGGCTTACTCCGCCATCTCGCAATTTCTGGGGCCGATACGGGTCTCCATGCCGATTCATTAAAATTGACGATATTTTGTCGTAATTAACACCCTGCATATTAAGGAAATTCCCGCGATTTTCCGCTATAATTAATCTCGTCCTGTAATTTAAATCACGATTCTCCTCGTGGAGAAACGTGTGATCGTTATACAAAAGGGAGAGGAAACGCTCAAATGACCTATGTAAGCACTGCGGAAATATCGGCACAAATGTTTGTGACCATATTGCTGTTTCTCCTAGTTATCGCACCTTTGTTCAGTCTCGCCATCATGCGTTTTTTTCAAGGCAAGAAAAAAGTCGGTTTCATTCTCCTCGGCTCCGGCGTGGCTGCATACGTCGTATTCCAGATCATCATGAGTCTGTTTTTTAGCAAGTGAACATGATCTGAGCGAATGTTGGCAGCATAGGCTCGGAAGCTAAAAAAGCTCCTTCCCTGATTCAGGGAAGGAGCTTTTTATTCATATCATGAAGCAAGCGATCGGCTTGCCATGACGCCTGCTTAGATTAACCCTCCGGGTTCAACGCTTTGTTGAACTGGAGCTTGTTCATGCCAAGTATGCGGTGCTCGCCGATGATCGTGAGCGGTACTGCGCGAACGCCCATATCCCATACTTGCTGCGCGAATTCGTCGTTTTGCTCGATGTTGCGCTCTTCAAATTCGATGCCTTGATCGGACAAGAAGCCTTTTACTTGTTTGCAGTGCGGGCAGTTGTTCGAAGTGTATACAATCACATTTTCCATGGTTGGTCAGTCTCCTCTACTTATGATTTGGCTCTGCTAAAAGCCCGTTCGATCTCTATCTATCAGTTTACAACACGACAGCGTTGTGTTCCAAACTCTCGATATATTTCTCCGCATCCATAGCTGCCATACAGCCGCTTCCTGCCGCCGTGATCGCTTGTCTGTAACGAGTATCCTGAACGTCGCCGCAAGCAAATACGCCTTGGATATTCGTCTCCGATGTTCCCGGGGTCGTTACGATATAACCGTTCGGATCCGTCGTAATGTTTCCGTCGAGGAAACCGGTGTTCGGATGATGACCGATCGCCACGAATACGCCGCTGACCGTGATCGTCTCTTCTTCCCCAGTCTCATTGTTAAGCACTTTGATACCTTTGACGCCTGTCTCGTCCGCAATGACTTCCTGCGGTGTGCGGTTCAATGCCCATTCGATTTTTTCGTTAGCGCGGGCGCGATCCTGCATGATTTTCGAGGCACGAAGCTCCTCCCGACGGTGAACCAGCGTTACTTTGGATGCAAAGCGGGTCAGGAAGTTCGCTTCCTCCAGCGCGGAATCTCCGCCGCCGACAACAACGATCTCTTTGCCGCGGAAGAAGAATCCGTCACATGTTGCGCAGGTACTTACACCGCGTCCTACATTATCCTGTTCTCCCGGAATGCCAAGGTATTTGGCCGTTGCGCCTGTAGAGATGATCAACGTTTCGGCAACTACCTCGCCGATACCGTCTACGTCCAGCTTAAACGGACGCTCTCCGAATTCCACGCTGTTCACCCAGCCTGTACGAAATTCCGCGCCAAAACGTTCAGCCTGCTGACGCATATTGTCCATCAGTTCAGGACCCATGATACCTTCGGGAAAACCCGGGAAATTCTCAACTTCGGTTGTGGTTGTCAGCTGCCCGCCAGGTTGCGGACCTTCAATGACGAGTGGGCTCAGGTTCGCACGAGCCAGGTAGATTGCAGCCGTAAGGCCGGCAGGGCCTGTGCCTATAATAACGGATTTGTACATATCGTTTCCCTCCTATATATGGAACGCTTAATTATAATCATTATAAATTAATATTAATTATGGTTATATCAGAGCCGTCTGTCAATATGTCACATCACACCCCATCTGAAAATATTGTTAATCCATTCTTCATAAATCGCACTGAAATCCAATATTTTTGGGAATTGGACCCCTTTCTCCAATGAAGAAGACGGTCTTGATGTTCTGGAAACGTTTACTTCGAAAATAATCGTACGCTTAGAGAGAGTTAAATGAATATAAGGCTACCAAGTGCCTCCCCCACTCTTTCAACGAAAGGAAGATGAATGTTTGATGAAAAAAGGACAACGTAGGCACGAGCCCTAATGCCGAACCTAGCAGCGTAGAAGCTTGGGAGAAATCGAGATCGTTCACGGCCATTGAGAGCCAAACTCGGCAACTACAAGAATCCCCTGCACTCGCCATGCGAAGTCAGGGGGATTCTTGGTTAGGGCATCATTTCCCCAGATCCGATTATTCAATATAATCGATCCGGCGCTGATCCTGAGGACTTGTATTATACCGGTTATCCGACAGATTTACATATGGAAGTTCGGGCAAATGGGCAAATCCCCTATGAATTCCGGCTCGCTCAAGAGTTGGTTTCGACTTAAATCCAGGAACCTTAGATTTTGCAGCTGTCCCATCTCCACGGGCAGCTCCTTCAAGCCGGTATAATTAATGCTGAGTACTTCCAACAACTTCAACCGGCCGATCTCGGGCGGTACCTTTGTCAGCGAAACTTCCTCTCTCCTAATAATATCATTCGTAGGTCCATGATAACTCCCGCATGCGATATTCAAGCGTTTTAACTTGGTCAGCTGACTGATCTCCGATGGAATCTCCATCAAATCCGCCGTATAGACTGTCAAATCTTCTAATTCCGTTAGACTGAACAGGGCCGCAGGTAGACTGGTGATATAACTTTCGTGGATCATAAGTTCCTTCAGTCCCTTTAATTCTCCAATACTCTCAGGAATCTCTTTGATGCCAAACCCGAATATTTCTAGTTTCCGTGGCTTGTGAAACAAAACGTCCTGCCAGAATGCTTCAAACTGCTTATGTTCAGGCCGACTTAGAAATAGACCCGGAACCATGGCCGATATTCTCGCGGCTTCTTCTTTGTCAATCTGAAGCCCTCCCATTCTTTCATGAGCCACATTATAGAGGAAGTCTTGTCCGTTGCTATCCCAAAAGTTTAAATCTTCCGGCAGAAGGGGATGCTGCCAGGCAAACAGATCATCCGCAGCCTCCTTCAACACAGCAGCAGCTTCCTCGCAGCATTCATAGATATAGTAGGTGCCTGCTCCGTATTCAATCCCGTTGCCTCGCTCGGTTTCCTCTTCAAACCGCTTCATGATTTCTTCCTCGCTAATCGAACGTTCTTCGATCAGATAAGGTTCGAGTAGCGAAAATATGCGCTCGGCTTCCTCCATGAGTTGGAACTCTCCACGCCTTGCTAGCACGAATACCGCCGACCGCTCTATCGCATAATCAATCAGCCAGGAATAAGCCTCGCCTCTCGGAGCGTCGTAAAAGGATGCCATATTGCTGATCACCTCTCATCTTTCACTAATTCCAGTAGCCTGTTATTTCGCTCCCCAAAAAGAAATCCCCTTCTTCTCCACCAAGGAAAAGAAGGGGATGCTTTGTCATAGCAGATGATGCTCAGTCGATTAATGGTTGGAACGCAGCAGACGAAGCCCGTTCAGTATAACCAGAATGGTGCTCCCCTCGTGACCGATGACGCCCAGTGGCAGCGCAACGCCTTGAATGAAATTGGCTGCAATCAGCGTCAAAATCACGGTGATGGCAAATATCATATTTTGCTTCACGATGCGCTGAACCCGGCGTGCCACCTTGACGGTGCCGGCAATTTCATCGATGTTATCATTCATAAGCACCGCATCCGCTACCTCCAGCGCCGTTCCGCTTCCCGAAACGCCCATGCCGATCCCGACGGTCGCGGTAGCCAGTGCCGGCGCATCGTTCACACCATCTCCAACCATGACCACATGGCCGTAACGGGACCGAAGCTCCTTAATATGTGTAACTTTATCTTCCGGAAGCAAGTCGGAGAACACCATGTCTACGCCGCTTTGCTTCGCAATCACGTCCGCCGTCGCCTTGCGGTCCCCCGTCAGCATCGCTACCTTGATGCCCAACTGCTGAAGCCGCTTAACGGCCATCGCCGCTTGAGGCCGGACCGCATCCTGCAGAGCAATCATGCCCGCGATACGGTCTCCCTTCAGAATAACGGATACCGTCTTGCCTTCGGATTCCAGCGTGTTCCGGATGGACAGCCAGTGCTGGCGATTCTCTTCAAGCACGCTCAAATCTTTTTGCGCGTAAGCTTCACCCGAATACTGATCTGCAGTCGGTTGATCCAGAATATCACTTTTTCCTATTTTCCAGGTGATTCCTTCCACTTCCGCCTGCATACCCCAGCCTGTTATGGACTGACCGTTCTCCACCTGCTGCAGCTCGGCCCCCTCTTTCTGAGCCGATTGGACAATCGCCAAGGCCAGAGGATGCTTCGACATTCTTTCGATAGAAGCACTGATGCCAAGCAATTCATGCCGATCCCAGCCCTCGCCTGCGATAAAATCCGTAACCACTGGCGTACCAAGCGTCAAGGTACCGGTCTTATCAAAAGCAACAACTGCCGTGCGTGCCATATTCTCGATATGGGCGCCGCCTTTGAATAGTACGCCTTTTCTGGCGCGATTGGAAATCGCCGACAGCATCGCAGGCATGATCGAAGATACCAGCGCGCAAGGGGATGCCACGACGAGAAACACCATCGCTTTGTAGAAGGTTGTATCCCAGTCCCATCCCAGAACGGGAGTAGCCAGAACAATCAGGGCCACGGTCGCAATGACAACGACACGGGCATAAATCGATTCGAACCGCTTGATGAACCGCTGCGATTCCGGTACTTCGTTCTCCGCTTCTTCCACCAGTTTGATAATCTTGGCGAACAACGTGGATTCCGCCGACTGGGTGACCTCAATGTACAATACGCCCTCCCCGTTCAAGGTTCCGGTAAATACTTCATCGCCTATGGACTTATCGACCGGTACGGATTCGCCGGTAATCGAAGCCTGGTTGACCGAGGAGCTGCCGCGATAAATTTTGCCGTCTGCAGGAATAAGCTCGCCCGGCTTTACCAGAATCAGGTCGCCGATCTCCAGCTTGCTGATGGATACCGATACCATCTCCCCCTTCTCGATACGCAGGGCCGTCTCCGGCTGCAGCTCCATCAAGGACGAGATATCCTTGCGGCTTCTCTCCATGGTATAACTCTCAAGCGCCCCGCTGAGGGCAAAGATGAAGATCAGCATTGCGCCTTCATTCCAGTACCCTATCGCTGCAGCTCCCATAGCGGCAGCAATCATCAGCAGATTCACATCCAGATCGCGCTCCTTCAGAAGGGTCTCCACACCTTCTTTGGCTTTTACCCATCCGCCGACGGCGTAGGATATCACATACAACACAACGGAGAGCGGCTCAGACCATTGGCTGGTCAGCCAAGCCACCAGCATCAGCAGGCCGCTGCCCAGTGCAGCCACGACCTCCGCGTTGCTCAGCAGGCTGCGTATATCCCACTTCCCAGGCTGCCGCGGCTCACGTGGATCCGCTCCATTTTCTATTGTCGATATGCGTCCAGTCGTCGTTTGACTTTGTATCCATTGCATAACCAATCACCTTCCTAGTTGAGAATGAGATCCATTATTACTACCCTTAAAATGACACATGCTGCCCCGGCTTGGCCGGAGCAGCATGCTAAATGAGAATGAGAATCATTTTTGAACTTATACAATTTATTTTCCTTCGTACAACTTTATATGTATCATACTCACTTCATCCTCATTTGTAAACCATATTTTTCACATTTTTTAAATGCTGAAGAGTGCCTATTGGTGTTCCCTGATGGTGAAGATGAACCTTCAACACGTAAAAAAGCCCTTGCGATCTCTCGCAAGGACTTCTCTCTATACAATCACTTATTTCGTAAAGCGCTCACATTCCATCACTCGACAATCGTCGAACATCTGCGGCGCATCTCCAGCCTCGCGCCGGTTATTCGAATGGCTGCAATCTCTGAGGGCTGACAGCACACCTCATGTATGCCCTGCCGGTAAACCATCCGTAAATCCGTGGCAGCCACCCCATTGATCCGGAGCGTTAATTGCGGCTTCGTTCGCCTAATTCGATGGATCATCTCTGAGAAAGCCGCAACCCTGTGTCCTGCCTCATCCGAGGATTCGAAATTCTCCGTACCCTCCGAATCGAATACAATCACATCGGCCAAACGGGCAATCTCCGCTCCCGCTGCTGGTTTCATCCCTTCTCCGAACAGCGCCCCATAGCGAATACGCACAAAACGCCTTTGATCCATAAGGGTCTGCTCTGCCACTTCTTCGATAAAATTATGAATCGATATAAAGTCATCCGCGTGTGCCGGACGTACAGCCAGGAGCTCTAATTGGCAATCTACGCCTTCCTCGCTGCACTGCTCCACAGCTCGGAACAGCGACTCCAGCTGAGCATCCTGCACTTCACGTAACTCCATCGTGTTGGAAAGCCGGGCATCATGCAGCAAGCTGACCGCACATCGGGCTCCACCCGCCGCCTGAAACACCGACACCCAATAGGTCTTCCATAGCATAATGAGTCTCCGCCTTAACAGGGCGCTCTTCTCTGCGCTCCGCGAATTCAACCACGCCGTGTAAACCTCCTGCAGCAGGCCATGCTGCAGAGCATCCTCCCCGCGTATCAGCCCAATTCCCTGAGCACCTTGCCTGATATCTCGTGCAATGGATTCAGGGTCTGCGGATCGGCTCATGACTTTCAGTCTTCTGTTCCTGTCACTCCACCCCAGCAGTCGGGTCAAGGAAGGTCTGTCCGTGCCGTTATGCCGGATCCCGGAAACCCTGAGGGCTTCTTCAATATCGTCAGGCGATGCCAGTAACAGCAATACCTCCTCATGGGTGACTCCTCCTGCCATTGCAAAATGCTTCAGCAGATCCGTCTCGGGAGAAATCTCGTTTGCCATAATCTCCTCTGCTCTGATGAACTCTTCATCTTCAAATCGACGCTGTCCCAATTCACTGCCAGCTCCCCATTGCCTTTCCGTCATGGTTATCCTTCTACTCCCTTTCACCTTGAATTGGATAAACGCCTCCTTACAGATTATTATGAAACAATTGGAAATATACAGCGCATGGGATAAACACCGGCTGAAAAATATCGGGTGAGAACGAACCATGCCCCTACTCTCTTTATGCAGGATGCCTGTGCAAAGGCGGGAAAGCTTGACCTATCTATTTATCCTCATTTCACGGACAGGATAAAACCTATACAATGGAGGAATGAATCGAAGACGCAAGAAAACGTAAGGGAGAGTTGAACATGAGAACTGATTATGATCATTGGGAACCGATCAGCGTATCGGATACCGTCAGAATTTTTGCTGATATCCCTGCTCGTTGGTATATCGCCGGAGGCTGGGCTTTGGATTTATATTTGGGAGAGCAGACCCGGGAACACGGCGATATCGATATCCTGATCCTTCGCGAAGAGCAGGCCGCCATTTACGCTGCATTAGCCAAAGAATGGACGCTGTACAAAGCGGATCAAGGAACCTTATCAATCTGGGAGGAAGGCGAATATTTGCATTCGGTTGGCGATGTATGGGTAAGCCGAAATGATGAAGCCCCATTTTCATTCCAAATCATGTTGGTAGAAACCGAACAGGACCGCTGGGTTTATCGAAGAGAACCGTCGATCCGAAGACCTCTCCAAGATATATCCTTAAAAACAGACCAAGGAATTCCCTATCTGAAACCGGAGATACAGCTTCTATATAAGGGTGGCAGTAAGAACATTCGGGAAAAAGACGAGCAGGATTTAATCAAGGTGCTCCCCTTCCTTCACCCGCAAGCTAAAACATGGCTTACCCATGCGCTCCGTACGCAGTTTCCATCGGGTCACCCCTGGATCGATTACATCGCATCCTCGTTATAGCCGCCGAGCGGACACCCATCTCCATAAAAAAGACTGCTCCATGGTTTAGCCAAAATAACCGGAGAGCAGCCGCTGTCATATCATTGCTTTATCAGAATATGGAATTCACATTCAGCTCGTTTCACTTTTTATACTTGTCCTCACCGAAATCGATGTTCATTATCCGAGCGACCAAATGCGGTAAGTCCGTATTATTGTGTAGTCCGCGAAATAACTCAGATCCCGGTCCAAAAGCATACAGCGGAACATCCACACCCGTATGCAGATAGGTATTCCATCCCACGATGGAACGTTTGCTGATGACATGATTTATAGCTTGCATAGCGTCAGCAGCATTGATAATTGCGATTTCCTCCTCAGGCGTCACATCGATGCCGGCATAAGCTTTGAGCACCTCTTTGACATTGCTTCTATCCGTCTTCAGCTCTTTAGTCATATAGAGTCCGGATGCTTGTACCTGCCGCAGCACCTCCAGTTTGGCGTCCGTTTGATCATATCCTCCGACCGCCATTCCTCCGGTGTCGTGATCACCGGCTATAACGACTAGCGTGTTCCCATCCTCTTCTGCAAACTTTCTTGCCAGCTCCACTGCTTCTTCGAACGATTCCGTGTCCTTCATGGCCCATGCGGCATCATTGTAGTGACCGGCCGAATCAATCTGGCTTCCTTCCACCAGCAGGAAAAAACCGTCTTTGTCTCTATGGAGAATATCGATCGCTTTTCCCGTCATTTCTTTCAGGCTTGGTTCGTTCGTATGCTCCCGGTCCAGCTCAGGCGCCATATCTCCGTCCGCGAACAAACCGAGAATTCGGTTTCCACTTGCTAATTCCAGTTGAGTCCGGTTCTCAACTACACGATAACCTCTCTGTTTCGCTTCTTCCAACAGATTGCGGCTGCTTTGCTTCCCTCCCATAGTCTCAGGAAGAAAGAAGGCCTTACCTCCCCCTAGCAAAACATCCGCAATTTGCAGTTGCTGCTGCGCAATAAGGCTTTCATCTTTCCTTGAGAAAACATGCGATGAGAACGCAGCTGGGGTCGCATCGGTAATGCTCGAAGTAGCTACGAGACCGGTTGCCTTCCCCTGTTCGCGGGCCGCCTCAAGAATCGTCTTGCGCTCAATCCCATCGGGAGTCCTCCCGATCATTCCGTTATTCGTCTTGTATCCCGTGGCCATTGCAGTCGCCGCTGCGGCTGAATCGGTGAGCGCGGAATCAGCTGAATATGTCCTTACCATGCCTACAATCATGGAGTCCATCACAGAGGGCTCACCCTTGTACAAACGGTAGTTGGCTGCATAGGCAGGTGAAAATCCATCCGGAATCATAAAGATTACGTTTTTGGCCTTTGTACGAGAATTGGAGGCGGCTGCCTCCGCCGATTGGTCAGCCTGCAAACCCAACATGCAGCATACCAGCATAAGAGTCAATATGGCAGCAGCTGAAAGCTTAATTTTCACAGTTCCTCACCTTCCTTAATGGGTATTCTGAAGCTGGAACCAAATATGAACGGGGCACATGCTGTGCCCCGATTCGCCCACTGTTGTCTCAGATGAATTGATACATGTCCTGTTTGCTACAGCAGCAGCTTGCTCAGCACGTTGTCACTGATACGGACTACATTGTTGTTATAATCGTTCCAACCTAGGCTGCCGGCCCAGTTAACCGAACCGACAGAGAACACAGCGCCGCCGCCATGAATATCAAAATAAGTCATGTCCGCCCGCACGAGCGGATTTTCGGTTCCCCCCTGACCTGGTGCAGTATGAAGTTGATCTTCATGCACGAATTGGTAGTTATCGTCATGACCGGTCGATGTTGCCAGACGCAGCGTGTGCGGAGGTGTTCCGAAACTCAGATCGTAACGGTCGATCTCATCGCCAGCGGCTCCTCCGGCAGCATGTCCGAAATCACCAATGATCTCGTTTTCGCCGATACCGTCAAAAATAAACCCGGCTTCCGGTTTGAAGCTGTCGTCTAACCGCCGGTAGCCGGTAGCAGACCCGCCACCCAAAGCGCTAGTTCCTACACCGACTAGACGCTGGGGCATATAACCATGGTGACGCCATAGACCGCCGGACTCCCCCGTCGTGCTGTGGAACAGTTCACCAGGAGGAGAATCCGAAGCACGTGAACCGGCGTTACCGCGCCTTACTTCCAATAGGGATGGCCGGTCCGGATCAAGACTCGTCACCCAATAAAACCCGTTCCCGCCTAAATACATGACCCGCCCGCCGTTCGCTAAATATTGCTCCAGCGCCTTCATCATCGGTCTCGTCCAGTATTCGGGATGGCTCCCGGTGATCAGCACCTTGTAAGGGCTCAATAGATGAACTCCCTCATGATGCAAATCCTCGTCCGTAGCAACGTCATAGCTCTGACCCCGTTTTTCCAGCCACCCTGTAATGTACAAATCGGCGGAAAAGTGGCGTACAGCCCGCCAATTACGGTAGTGAGGCCGGATATTCAGAAGCGGTCGCAGACGGGATGAGAATTGCACGCCGCTGCCATCGTTATGCAGGTCGTAGATGGAGCTGCCCACCTCGGGATGTTCATCCAAATAAACGTCCTGGGAAGGAAGAACGTAGTCCTCACCCAGATAGTCTTTGGCAAATTTAAACAGCCGTTCGTTCCCGTAAGCCAAATAAGTATTAGTCGGCGCAAGAAACAGAACGGGTGCACTTACGGTTCCTTGAAGAGGGCGAACAAAGAAAGGAATAAAGTCTACGCTGCCTTCAGCTTCAAGTTTGAGCGCGTATATTCCGCTCGGCAGATCGCCCGGGATCTTCCAGGAAATATCAATCTCCCACTCGGCATCGACAAGATCATTATCATGAAAGTGAACAGCCGCATATTGTTTAGGCGCGTGCCGGTAGTCCAGGTGTTCCCCAGTCCAGTTGTGACTGGTTACCGCTCTTGTGCCCCCCTGATGCAGGGTGCCGTGATAGCCGCCTGCCGACAGGTCCTCAAGGCGTGTTGAAGCAATATCGACGCTGAAATCGTAATCCGCTAGGGGAACAACGCCAATTCCGTCTGTGCCAAGCAGTACGTCCGGTAACAACTCCTCGGGTAGAAGCTCTCCCCAGAACCGGGGATTGCCGATTTTACCATTGTAATGATGAATGGTGCGTCCCGGAGCGGCAGGGTCGGAATCCGCAGCGATCAGGACGCGCGCTAAGGCGACATTGCTGTAATCCAGATTTGCAGCAGCGGTATGAACTTGTAGGCCGTCATCCGCCTTCCACCCGTCCCGGCTGTTGACAAAAAGCTTGACTGTCTGTGTGCTTGCCGCATACTGAAGGACTACGGAATACCATATATTCTCCTTAAGCGGGATATCGGTGCGGACTGTAACGGATTGCCCGCAGCCCCCGGTTAGGGATAACGCCAGACGTCCGTCAGTTTCCAATGCCAGGGCAGCACCGGATGTGCCATCTGCAGAGCGTGCGGACCAGACGGTCTGAATATAGTCATATACGGGAACCGTCGGGAAAATCCACAGCTGTGCCGAGAATTCGCCGCTCTGCATCCAATTTCTCGGCAGGGGCAGCTCGGCATAGGAACCTGGAGCCGTTATCTGCCGCCGCCCGGGATATTCACCTGCACAATCTGCCGACACCGGTTCTGTCGGCAAAAAAGTCGAGTTGTCCGGATCAGGCATTCCTCCGATTAAACGCACAATATTAGCCGTATATACCGAGCTTCCGGTATCAATCATAAAGTGCAGATCTTGACCGGGCTGGACGCTGAATTCATTCGTATACCCGATAATAGTTACAGGATTTGGCGCCTGCGGATCGGTCACATTCGCCTTCACATCTTCTTTGGACATTCTTACATTCCTCCCGTAGTTCAAAGTTTTTCTTTGTACAACGTGAATCGGTTCTGTTATGCCTGCCATGAATAAGATGAGAACAAACACCTGGGTTCCTTCCTCTTATACCGCATACAAGTTTTCGGAATTCTTCCATAAGTTGTATGAGATATAATAGAATTATAGCATGTAAATATTATGGTAAGAAGGCAAAACTTGTTATAATAAATAAAATCTACTGAATATTGGCAGTGATATCAATTGATCCTTGCATGATTATCCACCTGTTTTATTCAATAAAATGAAAAACACCATGACGAAGCAGGAATAATTCCCGCTTCATCATGGTATTGTGAGGATCCTATCTTCTGATGCCTGCTGTAATTCAGGAGTTCTCCCGTTTGCTTTTAATCACCCATTCCGTCAGGTTCTTAACACTGCTGATGGAATCCAGAGTCAAATCATCCTCGTCCACCGTAAAGTCAAACCGCTTCTCTAACTCCGCAAGCAGTCTAATAAATGTCATAGAATCCAATACTCCGGCCGTGCCGATTAAGACGGTATCATTATCAACAAATGACAACTGAAGCATTTTCTTAATTATGTCCGTAATCTCTTGTTCGATCGCATCGCGGTTCATCGTTCATTCTCCAATCTCGAGCCAATTAAATACTTTGTGCGGAAGCGGCAGTTGCAGTATGTAAGTGGATGCCAAGTCATCCGCAGCGGATTTCTTGAAGCCCAGCATTTCCAATAACAGTCTGGCCGGTAAATTTCGTTGTTTGCGCACCAATCGGCACCGTACAGCTTTCGCCATCGGCACCTGTTGTCCCAGCCGTTCAAGAACCGTATACAAAAATGCCGAAGCGATGCCACGGCCTTCGATCCGACAGGAGATGCAAAAGAGATCCAGATTGATTTCTGCGTCGACGATATTCACAAAACAGGTCCCGATAAGCCCGTGCGCGCCGAACCGATCCTCAAGCTTGGCCACATACAAATAGCGGCCGTCCTGCTTGCAATAGGAATCGACGAACGTCATGTCAATTCTCTCCAGCAAATTGTTCATCTGATTCGTACGATGGGACAATTCAACAACCCGGGGGTAATCCCTCTCCTGCGCTAATCGGATCTGCAGCTTCATACCGCATTCCTTTAAAAATTGCTCACGGCTTCCCTTGTGCTCTTTTTGGGCTTCTTCTCTCCTAGATCGCGCCTGCATATATTGACGCCGGTTCTCCGATTCCTCGGTCGCATGGCCGATCTGAAATTCGGGGTACTCAGGCAAATCCCGATATTGACGGGCGTCATATGTACGTATCTGAGGAGCATAGTAGTTTATTTCAAAGCGTTCGAACGGATCATTGTCGATCAAAGCCAGCGTATCCAATCCAATGTTCAGTTCCTTCGCTATCCGTTCCATACTGAGCGCTTTTGAGTCAAAATGACACTGTGGATACAGAAAATATTGACCGACGCCCAGCTCCTCCAGCTTGCTTTTCACCTGGTCCCAGTTGTTGCGGCTGGCTATGCTCTGAACAATTCCGCGTCGGTCCAACGTATCGAGGACGTTTATTATCCCCGGCAGCAGTTTAATGCCTGCTTTGTCTTCTTTAAGCGTTCCCTGCCACAACGTATCGTCTAAGTCCCATACTAGACATTTAATCTTGGGGTCCATTAGGAAAGAGCTCCATCGTCAAATGTGTCGGCTTGAAGCCGTATTTCTTATAGAGAAGCCGCATTGGCAAGTTGCTCACATGCACCTTACCTACGATCTGCGTAACTTCCTCGCTTCTGCAGTAGTTCATTCCCGCCTCGAAGAGCTCATCGACATAGGCGGTTCCCCGGCAGGATTCAGCAATATAGAAACTTTTGAAATTCGCATACGTCTCTTTGGTAACCGAGTTTTTACGCGGGGTTATCCACATCCAGCCTGAGACTTCCCCATCCACATCGAGAACAAGCATTCCTTCCCTTTCATATCGAAGAGCCTTTTCTAGCTTTTTCGTATGAAATAGAGGATCGGTAATCGCATCTTCTCCGAATGAAATCATGGAGATTTCTGTCTCGAATATTGTAATAACAGGGATATCCTGGGGCTCGATTTCTCTAATCGGCATCGTGCTGTAACTCCAATCTGTATTCTTATGCGTTCTTTTTTTGAATGAGCTCGAAAGTCTCATAGCGGCAGCCCGGGCAGCCCTCTTTCTTCAGGTGCTCAATCGTTTGCCACTCCATTTGGAAACCTACTTCGGTCACGCGATTACAGCGTTTGCACTCGTATAAGCGAACCGTACGTTTGACTTCCCCGGTATACAGCGCTTGCCTGTATTCACGTTCGATACTTTCGTGGGTCTCTTCAGTAGATTGTAACACAATCATCTGGCTTGTGTTACCAATAATTTCCGCACCGATATATTCATTGAAGCGAGGCAAGACACTCGTCACTAACAAGCCCATATTGGCAAATTCGCGCTGCATCGCCAAGGTGAAGTCAGGCGATTTGTGGGCGAACGACAGGAAGATAGGCAGTCCTACATCCCGCTTCAGCAATTGAATTCCGCGGGAGACGAATAACGACATCCCCTGCTGTGTATAAGGCGGATCGGTGAATACGCAATCAAAGCGGTTCAGAAATTCAGACGGAAGCTGTTCGCGAAAATCCATTTCGTAGCAGACGATCGGCAAATCTTCGGTTTCCGCCAGATAGTTCACATAGCTGGTAATACGTTTGTCAATTTCGAATACGTAAATACGGGTGTTCGACTTGGAGGCATCGTTACGATAAAGCTGCTTCAGCAGAAACGCCAGCGACACGCTGACGAGATCATCGTCCCCCAGACAAACGATGTCCCTGCCGATTAGAGCCTCGTGACGAAGCGCCAGAACAGCCCGGTTCATGCTCGTAGCCAGAGTGCAGCTTGACTGATCAATCGTAACATCGACCTGAGGACGTCCCTCAAAGACGCTCTCCAGCTTGGTCATCATGTCCTTCAGTTCGTCAGGCTGCCACTGCTCGTACTTCAAACGCTGATACAGGTCATGATCCAAATCGCCGAACCCCATCACTTGCTCGACAAAACGGCTTCCTCTTGCCGTGCAGTTCACCCCCCGCTTTTGTTCAATGAGGCCAACCTTGATTAGCTCTTTCTTAATTGCGGACACCAGCGGCAGGGGCAGCAGCGTTTTTCTGGCAATCTCTTTGGTGGAAATGCCCGGTTTGAAGTAAATATCCAGAAGAATATTCTCAATTACTTTTTTTCCTTCTTTCATTGACACTTGAGAATAAACGTAATCTATCAGTTCCTCGTTCATATATTTACCACCATCCCCTTTAATAAATATATTATCCAACACAATGCACAATTGTATATTATTGTATTCCCATGAAGTTCAATCATTATCCTATATTTACCATAAAAAAGCAAGGCATCCGTTGACAGGCGATAGCCTTGTCTCATGATGCCTTGCAGGTAAAGTTGCCTCGTATTATTCCATGACAGAGATTCGAATGAACGGACTTAATTGATGAATCGTGCGATATTTGAATAATTGCTGTCCTTCTGCCGATAAACCTTGTTTCTCCATTTCGATCTCAACCCGAACAGCATGAAGGGACGTTCCGCCAAGCCGGAAAAAATCGTCATCAATTCCGATGCCGCCGATCCCGAGCACCCGTTCCCAAATTTGTACCAAGGCTTCCTCTGTCTGATTGGACGGAGCCCGGTACGGAGCTCTCAGAGCTGCGCTATCTTCTACTTCCTTTACCGGAATCTGGAGCATCCTTGAAGCGTCAGAATACTGCAGCGGAAGCAAATGACGGCGATGCTGCTGATTTTCACGGCCAATGAGAACTTCTTCCCAGCCCGTTCTCTCTAAACTTTGCGCCGGCCCTGTGGCGGTGCCCGCTTCGCTGCCGGTGAGCTGAGGCTGGGTCAGTCCCACGCCGGGCAGTGGCTCGTTAAGGACTTCAATATGCTTGATGGAATCAGGGATATCCTTTACTGCAATCCGGAAACACACCTTGCGGCCGGACTCCTCCGTGATGCTCCACGGTCCCGATCTCAAAAATGCGAGCAGCGGCTCATTTTTCCCGGTAATTGTGCACACAGCCTCCATATATTCGGCCTTCCGTTCATGGCAATAAGCCTTTAAAGAACTGATTACGGCCGACTCGATCCCTCTCCCAAGAATGCGGCAGCTGAGTAGGAATACATCCAGATGAACAATATCGTTTTCGAAGCGCGTTATGACCGCCCCTGTCAGTCCGTAATGCCCGAACCGGTCTGAGGCTTCAATCGCCCAGCATTTCGTATCCGGTTCAGCCCGCGTAGCTTCCAGTTCACTCTCTGACATTATATCTGCGTTTAGCGTGAATTGATTGGTGCGCTGTGTCAGCTGGGCTATGCGGGGCAGTTGTTCAGCAGTTGCTTCGTAAATGCCCAGTCTAAGCTCCAATTCGTCGAGAAAAGTCTGCAGAGAGGGAGCCGAAGAACGAATTTCTCTGCGCTTGCGCTCTGAGACATACATTTCGGTTCTCCGTTTATCCTCTTCTGTCACGCGCAGGCGATCTGTTGCCCAGATATGCTCCAGGAATGCCGGGATTAGCCGCTCTTCAGGAAGCTGAAGCGTAAGGACTTCCGGACACTGTGACTGTACTTCGGAACATTCCAGCAAACTGTCATCGATGAAGATAAAACTGTCCAGTCCTAATCCGAGTTCTTCCGCCAATGAAAGCAAGTTTTCGGATTTTAAGTTCCAATTGATCCTCGTTCCCGCAAAATGCTCTTTTTTAAGCAGCATGTCTGGGTTATTGTCCAGTACATTCCATACATCTGCTTCATTATTCTTGCTGACCAGCACCAGCAGCATGCCCTCTTGCTGCTTGCTCAGCAGATACCGCTGGAACTCGCGGTAGGGACCGGAGGCTGTTACCCCTGCCGCTCCATCCTCCCCGCATACCCCATGCCAGAGCGTGTTATCGCAATCCACCGCAATAACTTTGAAGGGATGTCCTTGCCAAGCGAGCAGCCGACGTGCAATAAGAGTACCGATTGCCGCATAAGATTCCGGTGTGAACGGCATATGTGCAGCTTCATCGGCAGTGGAATCGTGGATGTGTTCAATACCGAACATGGAGCTAAGCTCTCTGAAATCGATAACCTGAACATAATCCAGCCTTTCCAATTCGCGCTTCCAACGATTCCCGAGCTCTTCCAGGTAGCTCTCCATGACCGGAGAAGCCCCTAATGAAGCGGATACGGGAAACACTCCGGCGAATATCGGGCCCGTTCTCCGGCCAGCAGATAATGTCTGCAGCATATCGGCCAGTGCTCGTTCTAGCTTTTTAATCTGCTGGGCCTCCGGAGAGCGGTCATCCCGCAACCAATCTTCAAAGCGGACGAGCAGCAGTCCCGCAGCCTCTTCGGACGAGAAGGAGCTGTCCGGGTTCAATAGCTCCTGAAACACTTGTTGATATGGTGCAAAACGGATATCGACACGTGTTCCGAACTGCTCTCCCCACCAGCTGACATAAGAACGGATCGGGTCCGCAGTAAAGGTAGAGACGGCCGTTACGGTAAAGACACGCTCCGGCAGTGAACTGCTTCTTTTTGCCGCCGCTTCAGCCTCCTGCTCTTCGGTGAACAGCCGGATTTCGCTCAATTCAATAGCCGGGTTGTCCAGAGCCAGTTCAATCAGATCCGTAAAATGCCCCATGAGTCCCGCCATGGTTGCTTCCGCGAACAAAGCGGTATTGTACTGCATGACACAGAGCAAGCCGCCATGATCCGCATAGCCGATATCGAGTTTGAAATCGAGCTTGGAAATTCCCTTCGTAATTTCAAAATTCTCGAAAGTGAGTCCTTCGGCGGTAAGCACGGTGTCACCATCAAATTCATTGTGAAAAATCATCATCGTATCAAACAGCGGATTACGTCCGCGCGGTAGTTTCGCCGAGAGCTTCTCGACCATCCGGTCGAACGGGAAGTCTTGATTCTCATAGGCATTCATCATCGTGTCATTCAGAATAAGCAGTTGATCGAGAAGACTGAGCCGGGCTTGGAAGCGGACCCGGATCGGCAGGAAGTTCGTGAACATGCCTATTAAAGGCTCCACATCGGCATGCCTTCTGCCTGCCACCAACGAGCCGACCGTAATGTCGTCCTGACCGGTATATTCATGCAGCACAATCGTGTATAGATGAAACAAGAGCACATTAATCGTAACATTCTGGGATTTGGCCAAAGCATTCAGCCGGTCTGCGGTTTCCTTGGACAGGCTGATCTTGTGCGCTCTGCCGACAAACGATTGAAATTCAGGTCTCTCGAAGTCATACGGCATGTTCAGCACAGGGATTGTCTGCCGGAACTGGTTCATCCAATAATCCTCTTGCTTCCGAATAACATCCCCGCCCAGCAGGCGGTGCTGCCATTCCGCGAAATCCTTATATTGAATGCGCAGAGGCGGGAGATCTTTTCCGGCATACAGATCGCTGAATTCCTTAATAAACACATTCATTGAAGCGCCGTCCGAAACAATATTGTGCATATCCATAAACAGCACATGTTTCTCCGGCTCTATTCGAACGAAAGCGGCGCGAATAAGAGGGGCTTTGCCCAGATCAAAAGGCCTGATAAACTTCCGCATGATTTTCTTTAAATCTTCCTCGTCCGCTTCCATGCGTTCCACGGTAAACGTGAAACTCTCATGAATTTGCTGAACCGGTTCTCCGTCTACCATATGAAACGAGGTGCGCATGTTCTCATGACGGTGAATCAATTGAATGAAAGCCTGCTCAAAACGATCCGCTTCCGCTTTTCCGTGTACCCACAAAGCCATCGGCATGTTGTAAGTCGTTACCGAACCGATTTGCTGATGAATGAGGAACGTGCGTTTCTGTGCAGAGGACAAGCGGTAGTAAGGTTTGCTCTCTGCCGGTTCGATTGCAAAATATTTATTTTTAGCTTTCTGTCCGATATAACGGGCAAGCGCACTTATTGTCGGCATGTTGAATATATCCGACAAAGCCAGCTCCACATCAAGTTCCTTGTGAATCTTTGTGATCAGACTGGTCGCTTTCAAAGAATGCCCGCCTATTTCGAAGAAATCCTCATGAATTCCGATGTGCTCTAAGCCGAACAGATTGCGCCATATGCCGGCCAGCGTCTCTTCCAGCGGGTTGCTTGGTTCAGATAACCCTTTCTCTTTCTGGGTCTCTATCCGGTCATCCCGCTCCGTATTAGCTTGTTGTCCTGGCCTCTTCGCTGGCAAATCGGAGTGGACGATCTGGATTCCTTCCTCATCAAGCCAGAAACGGCGACGGTCAAACGGATAAGTTGGCAAAGGAATACGATTTCTTTTCCCTTCCCCGTAGAAACGGGTCCAATTTATTTTTATCCCCGCATTCCATAGACGCCCCACTTGAAGGAGCAGGTAAGCGACATCAGAGGTATTCTGCTTCGGATGACGCAGGAGGTTCACCATAACACGCTCTTTAGGGGCCCCGGCTGAGTTTTTGGAGAATTCATGATGACTCTTCGCAAATACGGTCAGGGCATTGCCTCCGCCAACCTCTACAAACGCAGCGTCCATTTCGTTCATCAGGGTACTGAGCCCGTCTGAGAACCTTACCGTGCCGCGCAGGTGCTGTGCCCAGTAAGCGGGACTAATTGCCTGCTCATCCTGAATCCAGGTTCCGGTGACATTGGAAATAAAGGGCAACTGCGGTGCTTTCAGCACAAGCTTGCCTACCTCGCGCTCATAGGCTTCCAGAATGGGTTCCATCATGGCAGAATGGAAGGCGTGTGACGTGTGGAGACGACGGCATTCGACTCCCTTCTCTTCCAAGGAACCAGCCAATGACTCGACCGCTTCCGAAGTGCCTGAAACAACGCACATGGAAGGAGCATTCACCGCAGCCAGCGATACGCCGCCGGACAACAGTGGAAGTATCTCCTGCTCGGTCAGCGGTACGCTCAGCATGACACCGCTTGGCAGACTCTGCATCAATTGACCGCGAAGGGTAACGAGCCGCACGGCATCCTCCAACGAGAAGACGCCTGACAGACATGCAGCGACGTATTCACCGATGCTGTGCCCGATCATGGCTTGCGGCTGTACTCCCCATTTCATCAGCAGTCTGGCAAGCGCATATTCGACTGTAAACAGAACCGGCTGGGCAATGTCAGTCCGGTTAATAAGTGACGTATCCGGCTCATTGGCGGAGGGATATAGTACCCGCTTCGCCTCATGGCGGATCTCATCCGGCATCAGCTCGAAGCAGCGGTCCGCCTCCTCGCGAAACACCGGCTCCTGTTCATACAACTCCCGGCCCATTCCGGTGTACTGCGAGCCTTGGCCGGAAAACATGAATACGACCGGCGGCTCATCGACAGAGGCAAATCCGTTCTGAACTTCGGGCGAACCTGGTTGAGCCAGCAGCATGACCGCTTCATCCGCGCTTCCGCAGACCAGTGTCCTGCGGTACGAGAAAGCTGCCCTTCCCTCATGGAGCGTATAGGCCATATCTGCGAGGCTCACGTCAGGATGCTCCTGCAAATGCAGTGCTATCCGCTCCGTCAGTCTGTCGAGCGAAACTTCCGTCTTGGCCGACAGAGAGATAAGCTGCGCCGACCTGCCCCGTGAGGAAGCGGAAGCAGGCGGCGCTTCCTCCAGGACAACATGCGCATTCGTGCCGCCGATGCCAAAAGAGCTGACACCAGCCCGGAGAGGGAAGGCATCGTTGGTCCAGTCTTTTAACCGGTCGTTAACAAAGAACGGACTGTTCTCAAAATCGATTTTGGGATTCGGACGTTCATAGTGAAGGGTAGGCGGCAGTTGTTTATGGGCCAGGGCGAGCACGGTCTTAATGAATCCGGCTACCCCTGCGGCGTTGTTCAGATGCCCGATGTTCGATTTAACCGAGCCGATGCCGCAGTATCTCTTCTTGTCCGTTTGAAAAGCGGTCTTCAATGCTTCGATTTCGATTGGATCGCCAAGTGTCGTACCTGTACCGTGCGCTTCAATATAGCTGATGCTTTCCGGCTCCACTTCAGCTACATGGCGAGCGGCACGGATTACGGACGCCTGACCTGATGTACTAGGAGCGGTATAGCCTACTTTTCGGCTGCCGTCGTTATTGATCGCCGAGCCTTTAATTACAGCGTATATATGGTCGCCGTCTGCAAGTGCATCCTCCAGCGGTTTCAAGGCGACAATCCCGGCGCCTTCACCAAAGACGGTACCCGCCCCTTTCTCGTCGAAGGCCCGGCAGTGGCCGTCAGGGGAATTAATCATCCCTTCCTGATAGAAATAACCGGCTCTCTTGGGCAGTTGTATCGATACGCCGCCGGCCAGCGCCATGCTGCATTCCCCGCTGAGCAGACTTTGACAAGCAAGATGAATGGCAACAAGCGATGTCGAACAAGCTGTCTGCACCGTAAAGCTTGGTCCCTTCATATTGAGTTTATAAGAAACAAGTGTGGCCATATAATCGCGTAAATTCAGCATAGCCGTCTCCAGGGTGGCGGATTCTTCCGCTGTTCCCAGCCCCTTGAACGCGCGCATGAACCAGTTGGAATTAAAAGCCGCGCCTACATATAACCCGATCGAGCCTCTATATGTCTTAGGATCATATCCCGCTTGTTCGAGCGCTTCCCAGGAACATTCGTGCATAAGACGGAACTGCGGATCCATAAGCTCGGCCTCGCGAGGCGTATAATCGAAGAATTCGGGATCGAAGTACTCGAGATCATCGAGTACTCCCTTGGCCTTCACATAATTAGGGTGAGTCACCGTCTTCACATCGATGCCTTCTTCCAACAGCTCTTCATCACTGAAAAAAGAGATGCTCTCCTTGCCGCTGCAGAGGTTATCCCAATATTCCCGCAAGTTTTTGGCTCCCGGAAACCTGCCGGACATGCCGATTACGGCAATTTCCGAACCGTTATACTCCCTACCGTTCGATATGCTCATAGCAAGACCTCTCCTTTGCGTCTCTTTTCTTTTTGCTGCTGCTGCCGCTTTCTTCCCTTCGCGGCGGAGTCGATCATTTGATGTTCCATCTCCGCCTCTTCCGCCTCGTTTTCTTCGCTGTGGGTAAGGCGCTGAGCTAGGGCATGAATGCTGGGATAGGTGAACATATCAACAACGGCGATACTCTCGTCTAACGCTTCATTCAATTTGGCGGTCACCTGGATCATATCCAGCGAGCTGGCTCCCAGATCGAAGAAATTATCGTGGATACCTACCTCGTCAATACGGAAAAATTGTTTCCACACCTCGGCTATCGTCTTCTCAACCCGATTGCGGGGCGCCGCATAAGGTGTGGTTAGATCCGGCCTGCTGAATGAGACGCCGCCTGCCGCGTGACTGTCTTCTTTCTTGCCTGCGCGCCGAATCCATTGATCGATCCGCGTCTGAAGATCACCGGTCGATACAATAATTTGGTTGCTGCCGCACGGACTGTAGACGTACCGGAACAGATCAGGCGCTTCGGCTGGCGTTATCGCCAGTTCGACAAGCGACTCTCCGATCGTCGAGCGGTGTTCTTCCCAGAATTCCCACGCATCCCAATTGACGCACAGCCACTTCGTCCCGCCAGCCCGGTTCTGTTTGCGGGCAAAAGCATCCATGTACAAATTCGCGGCCGAATAAGCGCTGAAGCCGAGTCCCCCGAGAATGCTGGCGATGGAGGAGAACAGGATGCATATCTCGGCCTCCCTGTCGGCAATTAGCCTGCCCAGCGTCTGCAAACCCTGGACTTTGGCCCGGAACTGCTCGTCGGACTGGTCTCCGCTAATATTCTCGATCGCGCGGAAAGATTCGCCGCCAGGAAGTCCCGCCGCCTGCACGACGCCATGAAGGCGGCCGTACTCACGATCAATAAACTTGAAGACATGGCGCATCTGTTCTTCATTAGACAAGTCGGCCTGCATATAGGTAACCTCAGCGCCGAGTTCTTCCAATTGCAACACACGTCTGATTTTTTGAGAAAGCGGATGCTCCTCTCCATGTTCAGCCAGACAACGCGTATATTCCTTCTTGTCGGGAAAGCTTGAACGTCCGGTAAGAATGAGCCGTGCACCATAATTGCGCGCCAGGAACTCTGCCGTCAGCATCCCGATTCCTCCCAGCCCTCCCGTAATGAGATATACACCCTGCTGCCGAAATGGAGCTGCCGATTTCTCCGCCTGGCGCAGTCCTACCGGCTTGAAATTCTGAACCCATCGGTAATTTCCCCGATAAGCGATAAGCCGGTCCGAGGGCGGAGACGATAATTCCCCGATAAGATTATCAGCGATTCGCCGCTTTTGCTTGGTCTCTTCCTGTACATCAATATCAATGCTCACACATGTAATTCCGCTGTATTCCTGCTGAATGACCATACAGGGTCCGAGCAGCGTCATTTTACCCGGAGACAGCGGCTCCATCCCCGTTACTTCCTGCATTCCTGAGGACACGACTGCTATACGGATATCCTCTACCTTATGCTTGCGCAGCGCCTGAGCCAAATAGATCAAGCTGTAGTAACCTTCTTGTTGCTGGCGGCGTTCAACCGCTTCCACATCGAAAGGTTCCATTTCCTCTTCTTCCTTCCCGGAGGAGGAAACATTCCACAGATGAGCGACTTTGTCGGGAACGAAATCCCGCTTTTGCAGTTCCTCCAGCAGCCGGACGTATTGCTCTGCAGAGCCCGGGACAAGCGTGAACGTTCCGTTCTCATGCGCGATGAAGGCGCTGCCCGCCTTAACCATTACAGTCCGCTCACCCATATTTTGAACACTTGCGGCAAGTTCGTCCGCGATCCCGCAATCATCCTTGAATACAAGCCAGTTATGACCGTTCTGACGGCTTTCTTCCGGATGCTCCTCCAGCAGGGCGCGTTCCCAGGAAGGATAATAGAACCAGTCCGCCATGTCAGCGTTTTTACCGCCTCTTGGGGCTGAGGATGGCCGTGCTCCCGGTAATGGCTGCTGCTCATCATCGAGCCAATAGCGCTGACGCTCCATCGGATAGGTTGGCAGCTCGATGCGCCTGCGCCGCTCATGGACGTAATAGCCCGTCCAATCGATGTCGATACCCGCCAGCCAGAGGCGTCCGATTTTGTTCAACAAGTGCGCGGTATCAGAAACAGCTTCCTGGGGATGTCTCAGCATATTGACAACGATCCGGTCACGCGAACCAGCTTCATGCTTGCGCACGAATGTGCTGAGCGAATTGCCCGGTCCGGCTTCTATGAATACAGAGCGCGGATTATTCAACAGTTCGTAAAGCCCGTCCGCAAACCGCACGGTTGACCGCAAATGCCTAACCCAGTACTCCGCATCCGTAGCCTCTTCAGGTGTGATCCAAGTGCCGGACACGTTGGAAATAAAGGGCAGCTCAGGCTCATGCAGCCGGATCGAGCGTACTTTATCCGCGAATGCCGCAAGTATCGGATCCATCATATGAGAATGGAAGGCATGAGATGTGTGGAGAAGACGGCAGGCACAGCCTTTGTCTTCCAGCAGCCGTGAGAATGCATCAATCTCAGCCGATGTGCCGGATACGACGCACAAGGAGGAGCTGTTGACTGCCGCCAGCGCAATATGATCAGGCAGCAATGGGCGCAGTTCCGCTTCTGACATCGCCACGCTGAGCATAGATCCCGCCGGCAGCCCCTGCATGAGCCGGCCGCGAAGCGCTACGAGCTGCAGCGCATCTTCCAGCGTGAATACACCAGCCAGGCATGCTGCCACATATTCACCGATACTGTGACCCAGCATCGCTTCGGGCCGGATGCCCCAGCGTATAAGCAGTCTGGCAAACGCATATTCGATCATAAAAAGCACGGGCTGGGCGATATCCGTCCGCATCAAGATTTCCTCTCGATGATCTTGGTCCGATTCGCCAGCGGCATAAAGGACAGCCTTTAAGTCAAGCTCTACATACGGTTGAACGAGCTCGAAGCAGCGATCAAGTTCTTCTCTGAATTCAGGTTCGTTGAGATAGAGCTCCCGTCCCATGCCGACATATTGTGACCCCTGGCCCGGAAACATGAATACTACAGAGCGTGTTTGCGTCCCCGTTTGGCCTTCGGCAATTTTATCGGACCCTATCGATGTCAAGATGGCGGTCGCTTCTTCCGCATCCTTGCACACAAATGCGGCTCTCCACTCAAAAGCCTTCCTGCCTGCTTGCAGCGTATACGCCGTATCTGCCAGATTCACTTGCGGATGCTCTGTCAAAAATGCGGCCAGACGTGCTTTCGCCTCCGTCAATGCTGTTGGCGTTCTTGCTGACAAGATCAGCAGCTTCTCTGCACGACCTTCGTCGGATGGTTCCCTAGGGGGAGCTTCTTCCAGAATGACGTGCGCATTCGTGCCACCGATGCCAAATGAGCTGACTCCGGAGCGCAGGGGATGCTGGCTGCCTTCCCAAGGCACCAGTTCCGTATTGACGACAAAGGGACTGTTAGCGAAGTCAATGTTGGGATTTCCCCGTTCATAATGCAGGCTCGGCGGAATTTGCTTCGCTTTGAGCGCCAGTACCGTTTTAATGAACCCGGCCGCTCCGGCTGCGCTGTTGAGATGGCCGACGTTCGTCTTGACCGACCCGATACGGCAAAATCCCTTTTTATCCGTGCCGAAGGCTTCCTTCAAAGCCTCGATCTCAATCGGATCCCCCATGTTTGTGCCTGTTCCGTGCGCCTCTACATAAGTGATGCTTTCCGGATCCACACCCGACATCCGATGAGCGGCACGGATGACCTCGGCTTGTCCCTTTGTGCTCGGAGCGGTAAAGCCTACCTTGCGGGTACCGTCATTGTTCAAGCCAAAACCTTTGATAACGGCGTGGATAACATCTCCATCCGCAATGGCATCACTCAGACGTTTCAGGACAACGACACCGACACCGTCTCCGAAAACAGTTCCTGCCGCCTGCTCGTCGAAGGCTCGGCAATGCCCGTCCGGCGACTGAATCATACCGTCTTCGTACAAATAACCGGATTTGTCGGGTACGCTGACAGTGGAGCCGCCGGCCAGAGCGATATCGCACGCGCCCGCCAATAAACCTTGCGAGGCCAGAACGATATTAACCAGGGATGTGGAGCAAGCGGTCTGCATCGAGATGCTGGGGCCCCGGAGATTGAGTTTATACGACAGCTGGGTGCTGAAAAACTCCCTATCGTTAAGGAGCATGGCGCTGAATCGTTCCGTTCCGCCCAAAGCAGGCGCAAAGCGGGAAACCCACTCCAGATTCGGGGTCGCGCCAGCATAGACGCCGATAAGTCCCGGATAAGTGTCGGGATTGTAGGCGGCGGATTCGATCGCTTCCCAAGCGCATTCGTGAAAAAGCCGTAACTGCGGGTCCATTAGCTGCGCTTCCCGAGGTGAATAGCCGAAAAACGCGGCATCGAACTGATCGATCCCGTTCAAAGCGCCTTTGGCTTTTACATAGGAAGGATGAGATACAAGCTGCGGGTCGACGCCTGCCTGTACCAGCTCTTCGTCCGTGAAGAACGTTATCGACTCGACGCCGTCGCGCAAATTGCTCCAGAACTGGCCGATGCTGTCCGCACCCGGAAATCTGGCGGCCATACCTATGACCGCTATCTCAAGCCCATTCTCCCCCACGGCTTCACGTTCCGTTTGTTCCTGCCTTCCCGTCAGATCTCTATCTTGGACCGATATGGTCCTCATCCGCTCGGAACGCGCCATTCCCTCGTTAATGGCATTCTGGCGCTCTGCTTCTTCTTCAACCGCTGCCTCATCGGACGCTGAGCTTCCCTGTCCGTTTCCACGTAAGAATGCCGCTAAGGTACGAACGGAGGGATAAGAATACAAGGTAACCACGGGCACTTCCATCCCCAGCACTTCCGCAAGCTTATCAGCCAGCTGGGAAATATCGAGCGAGCTTGCTCCGATTTCAAAAAAGTTGTCATTGATCCCAAGATGCGCGAATCCGAAGTGATTCTGGACAAGTTCTGCAACCGTCTGTTCTATAGAGGATGCAGACCGCATACGCGCGGCTACTTGGGATTGTTTAACAGCTTCGTTCCCGGTCTCCGTTTCCGTAGCTCCCATTCTCCGCTGAGCTGTTTTCTCCTGCATGTTTCGCAATGACCATTGTGCGCCCTCTACGGAGTACCGCTGGCGTTCGAACGGATAAGTCGGCAGAGTAACCCGCCGTCGGCGTTCCGAGCTGTAGTACCCCTTCCAATCGATCTGCGTGCCTGCAATCCACAGTTTGCCGATCTTCTCTAGTAAGAAAGCATCATCTGCGGCCTGCTCGTGCGGATGACGGACGAGATGGAACACTTCATGCTTACGCTCCGTTTCCTTCCCCTGTTGTTTACGGATGAAGCTGCTGAGAACATTGCCAGGTCCGATTTCTATAAATACGGCCTGCTTCTCCTTAAGCAGCTCGGCCGCCCCGCTTGCGAACCGCACCGTTTCCCGAAAATGCCTAGTCCAATATGCGGGATCGGCGACATCTTCCGGCGTTATCCATGTTCCCGTTACATTGGACACATACGGAATTGACGGGGCGGATAGGACCACCTGCTTGACTTTTGCCTCATATTTCTCCAATATCGGCTCCATCATGGCCGAATGAAACGCATGTGACGTATGAAGCTTTCGATGCACCACCTGCAGCCCGGTAAGTTTGGTTTCAAAGGAAGCGATGTCCGCATGCGGGCCGGAAACAACACAGAGCTCCGGTCCATTAACGGCTGCAAGCGCCAGTCCTTCCGGAAGAAGCTCTAATAAACTTGCCTCGTCAAGGGAGACGCTCAGCATCTCTCCGGCAGGCAGGCTCTGCATAAGCTTGCCGCGCAGTGTGACGAGCTTCAGCGCGTCCCTAAGTGATAGAACACCCGACAGGCACGCAGCCGTGTACTCTCCGATACTGTGCCCGATCATGGCATTCGGCTTAACGCCCCATGACATCAGGAGCTGCGCGAGCGAATATTCGAACGCGAACAAAGTCGGCTGTGCCGCTTCCGTCTGGTTAATCCTATCAGCAGCTGCCGCACTGTCCGAAGCCCCGTACAGCACATGCCTTGGATCGGTGCCACCCTCTGCTGTAATGATCTCGCAGCAGCGGTCCATTTCCGCCCGGAACAAAGGCTCCTTGCGGTATAAATCAGCTCCCATGTTCACATACTGCGAGCCCTGCCCCGGGAAGAGGAAAACAACCCGGGTCTGATCCCTCTCCGACTCGCCCGTTTGCAATTTGCCTTCATCGATAGCATCCAGACGCTCCAAAGCTTCACGGACATCAGCGCAGACCAGTGTTCGGCGGTAACGGAACCGTTTGCGGCCTGTCTGCAGCGTATAAGCCGCATCAGCCAAATCAGCTTCGGGACAAGTCCGCAGAAACTCGCCGAGATTGCGAGTCGCCCGTTCTAACCCTTCCTCCGTCCGGGCAGAGAGTACGAGCAGTTTCAGATCGCGTCCCGCCGAACTTGCCGCGCCAATCGGGGCCTCCTCCAGAATGACGTGGGCATTCGTCCCCCCGATACCGAAGGAGCTGACTCCTGCTCTCCGAGGTCCTTCTGTTTTTCTCCAATCGCTAAGCTCCGAATTGACTTTGAAAGGAGAGTTTTCAAAATCGATTTTGGGATTCGGTTGATGAAAATGAAGGCTTGGCGGGATTTGCTGATGCTTAAGCGCCAATACGGCCTTGATGAAACCCGCGACTCCTGCCGCGGCGTCCAGATGACCGATATTGGATTTGAGCGAACCGATTTTGCAAAAGCCCCTTTTATCCGTGGCGAAAGCAGCTTGCAGCGCCTCCACTTCGATCGGGTCCCCCAGTGTAGTCCCTGTTCCGTGGGCCTCGATGTACCCGATACTTTCCGGATCAACTTCTGCCATTTGGTGGGCTGCGCGAATAACTTCCACCTGGCCGTTCGTGCTTGGCGCCGTGTACCCTACTTTCCGGCTGCCGTCATTGTTAACCGCCGAGCCTTTGATAACCGCATGAATAACGTCTCCATCCCTAGCGGCGTCTGCGAGCCGCTTGAGCACGACGATTCCGATTCCGTCGCCGAACAAAGTGCCGCTTGCGCCTTCGTCAAAAGGCCGGCAGTGTCCGTCGGGAGATTGGATCATTCCTTCCTGGTAGAGATAGCCGGTTGTGCGCGGCAAATTGACCGAAACCCCTCCGGCCAAGGCAAGATCGCATTCGCCGGCCAGCAATCCCTGGCAAGCCAGATGAATGGATACAAGAGAGGTAGAGCAAGCCGTTTGCACGCTTACGCTTGGGCCTTTCAGATTCAGTTTGTATGAAATTCGCGTCGTAAACGAAGGATTATTTAATTGCAGAATTTGAAATTGATCACTGGCATGTACAGCATTCATGGCTTGGCTTGCGACCCAATAGGTGTTAGGAGAAGCCCCTGCATACACCCCGATGAGTTGATCCTCGGTTTCGGGAAGGTGTCCCGCATGCTCAAGCGCTTCCCATGCACATTCGTGGAACAGACGGAACTGTGGATCGATTAGCTCGGCTTCTCGTGGCGTGTATTCAAAAAACGGCGCATCAAACGACTCCACGTCCTCTAGCTGAGACTTTGCTTTGACATACTGGGGATGCCTGAGCATTTCCGGGGCAATCCCTGCTTTCTCCAGCTCTTCATCCGTAAAAAAAGTGACCGACTCCTTGCCGGCACGCAAGTTTTCCCAAAACTCCGTGAGGTTCTTCGCACCCGGAAATCTTCCTGCCATTCCAATAACGGCAATTTCCAAACCGGTTTCTCCGTACTTCTCGTTCTCGGCACTCATCTTGCCACCTCCTTCACGTTCTATTCCTTTTTTGCAGCCGCTTCTGCAGCCTGTGCTTTCCGTCCTGTATCAGTTCTGTGCGGTCCGCTGTCTCTTCCTGCTGACCGGTTCCCGCTTGTAATCTTCTCAGCAACCCAGCGAGTGCATAAATGGTCGGATGGCTGAACATGTCAACCACTGACACTTCCTGCTGAAGTGAACGTTGGAGCTTGGAGTTCATTTGAATAATATCGAGCGAGGTAGCCCCCAGCTCGAAGAAGTTATCATGCAGGCCGACTTGATCAATACCCAGATAGTCCTGCCAAAGCTGGGCTAAAGTCTGCTCCAGTTCGTCCTCCGGAGGCGCAAACGACGTGCTGACCTCGGAACGTGCCGTTGTGCGGGATATGCCGCTCATCTCCCCGTCCACTAGGGATTGCAGGGATGAAGTGCGGGCGGCATGCAGCCGCAAGCTCAAATCCGTCGTCGATACCGTTACCTGAGGCAGACCGCAAGCCAGTGCATACCGGAAAACAGCGATTCCTTCCTCAGGGAACAACCGGGTCTGCTTGTCCGGGCCTTGTGTGGACACTCCCGCTTGCGCTGCAGCAATGGCGACTTCTTGCTCAGCCGCAGCGGCCATTCCGACAGTCTGCCACCCGTCCCAATCAATCGCGACGACATGCGTATTGTCCAGCGAGCGTTTACGGTAGGCGTAAGCATCGAGAAACGCATTGGCTGCGCAGTACCCCGCTTGGCCCAAGGCGCCCAGCACACTGGTCAGAGAAGAACACAATACGAGGAAGTCCAGCTTCCTTCCCGCCAGCACTCGCTCGAGGACACGCGTACCGTTCACCTTGGCCGTCAATGCACGTTCTTCAATCTCCCAAGTCCGCCGCTGGATGAGCGCACCATCCGCCGTGCCGGCCGCGTGGATAACGCCATGAATCGTTCCGAAGCGGTCGACCGCCCGGGCTACGGCCTGCTCCATTTGCTGCTCATTGCTTACATCCGCTTTGCAGACCAGTACCTCGGCCCCGTACAACTCCAGCTCCTCGAGCTTTTTCAGCTGAATCGCCTGAGTTTCGTCTGCCGTATGTTCGACGCATTGACGCCAGTCCGCTTCTTCCCCTATTCCCGATCGGCTGACAAGTATGAGCTTAGCCCTCACACTCTTCGCCAGATGCTCCGCCAAGGTCATTCCTATACCGCCCAAGCCTCCGGTAATCAGGTATACCCCCTCTTCTCTGAGACCGAAATTCTCTTCGACAGCGGCAGGAACCGGAATTGGAATGTATGTCTGCACCCAGCGGTTCCAACCGCGATACGCGACGAAAATATCCGCTGGAAAAGCGGTTAATTCGGCTTGTAATCGGCCCAATAGCGCTTGCTGCCGATGTTCAGAAACCTCCTGCCCGAGCGAATCCGCAATATCGATGCTGCGACAGCGCACATTGCCGTATTCCTGCGGAATAACCAGACATGCCCCAAGCACCGCTGCTTGTTCCGGCAGCAGCCGCTCATCTCCTGTCACCTCTTGCATACCGGACGTTATGACCGTAAGCTGCAGCTCTTCCTGCAGTCCGCAAGTCCCAATCGCCTGAGCCAGTGCAATAAGGCTGAAATAACCATTAGCCAGTACCCTTGCGCTGCGGGAAGCGGTCCACCCTTCGGTATGTACGCTCTCCCCCGTCAGCCAGGCATGAACAATGCGCTCCGGCATGGTGCCGGCTTCCTTCAAATTCTGCAGCAGTCGGGTATAATGCTCTTGCTGCCCCGGATCGATCCCGTACGCTTGATCATCCAGCTTAGCAAACGAATCGGATGGATAAACCGAAACGATGCCATGACCGGCTTGCTGTAACCCCGCTGCCAGCCGGGAACAAATGCCATGCTCTGGCGCAAAAAATAGCCAAGAGGTCTTGGGTTTCATGCCCGCAGCCGCAACTGCCTCTTCGTTTAACAGGGAACGTTCCCAGATTGGCGTGTACAGCCACTCCCGTACAGCATTCTTTTTAACTCCGGCAACGCTTTGGGGTCTTGATTCCTTCGCTTCCTTGCGGACAAGACCTTGCTTTAGAACATCCGTATCAAACGGCGGATCAACCCAATAACGCTTGCGCTCAAACGGATACGTCGGCAGAGCTATCCGCCGGCGCTGTTCATGCGCATGGAATGTTTTCCAATCAGGGCGAGCTCCTTCCAGCCACATGCGTCCCACCTGCTGCTGCAAATAATAGTCGTCACGCACTTGCTCCTTCACATGCCGAACAAGATTGATGACGGCGTGCCGCTCCTTCTTGTCGGGATGCCGACGCACGAATGCGCTTAATGTGTTGCCGGGACCGACTTCCACAAATACGGCCTTATCGTCATGCAGCAGCTCGCGAAGACCGTCGGCAAAGCGTACGGTCCCGCGCAAATGCCGGACCCAGTAATCGGGATCGACTGTTTCTTCCTTCGCAATCCAGCCTCCGCTTACATTTGAAATATATGGTATGCCCGGGGCCTGCAGCTCCATCCCTCTTAACTTCTGGCGAAACGGCTCCATTGCCGGTTCCATCATGGCGGAGTGAAAGGCATGTGACGTATGCAGTCTTGTGCAGGCCTGCCCTTTCCGGGTCAGCTTTTCTTCCAAAAGCTCTATCACCTCATGAGATCCCGATACGACGCACATCACCGGACCGTTAACTGCCGCAATCGATAAGCCTTCGTTCATGAACGGTATGAGTTCCTGCTCAGGTAAGGGTACGCTTAACATCGCTCCCTCCGGCAGGCTGTGCATAAGTTTACCCCGCAGCACGACCAGCTCCAGCGCATCTTCTACCGTCAATACTCCTGCCAGACAAGCGGCCACATATTCTCCGACGCTGTGTCCGATCATGGAGGCAGGCTTCAGCCCCCATCCGATCAGCAGATTTGCCAGCGCATAGGAGAATATAAACATGACCGGCTGTGTCACGTCCGTCTGCTTCAAGCGATCACTATGATCACCGGCCGCTTCGCTACCGGCGGGATACATCAAATCTTTTAAATCAACGTCCATCAACGGACGGATAATGGCAAAGCACCGGTCGGCTGCTTCGCGGAATTCCGGCTCATGGTTGTACAGATCCAGTCCCATGTTGACATACTGCGCGCCTTGTCCAGGGAACATAAATACGAGCCTGGGCTGTTCATTATCGCCAACAAGGCTGTAAACCCGTTCCGGAGGCAGGCTGCCCAACAGCTCCAGCGCTTCCTCCGCAGAAGAACTTACGAGCATGCGCCTATGCTTATATGCCCTGCGGCCGATCTGCAGTGTGTAGGCCGCATCGGGTAGAGAAAGACCTGGATTAGCCCGTAAATACTCGCGTAAGCGGGCTGTAGCTTGTTCAAGTCCTGATTCCGTTTTTGCGGACAATAGGAGCAGCTGTGAATCTCTCCCTTTCGTTTCTTCCGCCCGGGGAGGTGCTTCTTCGAGCACCACATGCACATTGGTTCCACCGATACCGAACGAGCTCACGCCGGCTCTCAGCGGGTGCTGCTCGCTCGTCCAGCTCGTGAGCTCTGTATTGACGATAAACGGACTGCTGGCAAAATCGATTTTGGGATTAGGCTTATCGAAATGTAAGCTCGGCGGAAGCTGCTTGTGCATAAGCGCCAGCACCGTTTTGATGAACGCCGCAACCCCGGCGGCGCTATTTAAGTGGCCGATGTTCGTCTTGACGGAGCCGATCCGACAGAACCCTGTTTTGTCCGTCTGGAAAGCCAGCTTAAGCGCTTCGATCTCGACCGGATCGCCCAGCGCTGTACCGGTACCGTGCGCTTCGATATAGCTGATACTCTCCGGAGTGACCCGGCTCATCCGCTGCGCCGCGCGGATTACCTCAGCCTGTCCCTCTACACTGGGAGCGGAGTAACCCATTTTACGCGTACCGTCATTGTTCGCCGCCGAGCCCTTAATAACCGCATAAATAGCGTCTCCGTCGGCTAATGCCTGCTTAAGCGGCTTCAGCACAACGACACCCGCCCCTTCGCCGCCGACGGTTCCCTTGGCATTTGAAGCGAAAGCACGGCAATGGCCATCCGGCGAGCTCACCATACCTTCCTCGTATAAATAACCTTCCGTCCGGGGTACCGTTACGGTAACTCCGCCGGCTAACGCTATCCTGCATTCGCCCGTAAGCAGTGCTCGGCAGGCCAGGTGAATGGCCAGCAGGGAGGTGGAGCAAGCAGAATCGACGTTCACACTCGTGCCTTTTAAATTCAGCTTGTGGGCAATACGCGTGCTCAAGAAATCTTTGTCCGACAAAGCCAGTGCGGCGAACTGCTCGGCTGTGCTCTCGCTGCGCGAGAGCATGGCCACTAGCTGCCAGTAAATACTCGATGATGCCCCTGCGTACAGACCGATAGCGCCGTTTGTCTGCTCCGTGTCGTAGCCCGCATGCTCCAACGCTTCATAGGCGCACTCATGGAAGATCCGCAGCTGCGGATCAATGACTTCAGCCTCGCGCGGGGAATAATCAAAAAAATCAGAATCAAACCATTCCGCATCCGGTACGAGCCCTTTCGCTCTTACATATCTGGGATTTCGAATCAGTTCGGGATCGACGCCTGCCGCCTCAAGTTCGCTATCGGAGAAGAAATGGATCGATTCCTTGCCGTTTCTCAGATTATCCCAGTACTCCTCTATATTTCGCGCTTCGGGAAACCGGCCCGCCATGCCAATCACAGCGATTTCCAGCCCGGTAGCCGTTTGTGAATGTTTGCTTTTAGTCATCATGCGCTCCCTCCAGAATCAGCATCGTCTGTTCCATGGTTTCGAATCCCGCATCCATCTCTTCGTTGTCGGCCATATCTTGGGGCATTGGAGCCTCCCCATTGTCCATCCTCTGTAGATAGCCGCCGAGCGCCGAGACCGTAGTGTACTGGAACATAACGGGTACTGGAATGTCATGCCCGAAGGTTTCCTTCAGCATATTGACTACCTGGACCAGCTGAAATGAGTTGCCTCCCAGGTCGAAAAACGTATCCTGTACCCCGACTTTGTCTTCGCTAACCGCCAAAACCTCGGCCCAGATCCGGACCAGTGTGTTCTCTGTTTCACCCTGTGGTGCCACGTATTTCTTGCCAGTATGAACATGAGCTTTCGGATCAGGTAATGCTTTCATATCCAGTTTGCCGTTTGCCGTTACAGGAAGCTCATTCAGGTAGACAAAATAGGCCGGAATCATATAAGCGGGCAGCTGCCCGGAGAGATGCTCCCGAAGTTTAGCAGCGGAGAGATCATCCGGCCCGGTATAGTACGCGCATAAGAAGTTCTGCCCGCTCTCATCTTCCATGATGCGGATTACAGCTTCGCGAACTTCCTCGTGACGCCGCAGCAGAGCTTCGATCTCACCGGGCTCTATGCGATATCCCCGTACCTTGACCTGGTCGTCCTGTCGGCCCAAGTACTCCAGTGTTCCGTCTTGAAGCCAGCGTCCCAGATCACCCGTCAAATACAGGCGCTCTCCGGGAGCGAACGGGTGAGGGACGAATTTCTCTGCTGTCAGCTCCGGTCGACCGAGATAACCGCGAGCCAGACCCGCACCCGAAACGCAGATTTGGCCAGGCAATCCTGGTGGAAGCAGCTGAAAATTAGCGTCTAATATATAAACCTTGGCATTATCGACCGGCCGCCCGATCGGAATGCCTCCGTTGTCCGGCTTAATTTCGGTGAACGTAGTCACGACCGCATTCTCAGTAGGACCGTAATTGTTGAACAGCCTGTAGTTGCAAGGCTTATACCGCTTCAACCGATCGCCGCCTGTTAACAAGATCCGCAGTGGGGTCTGTTCCCGGTCTGGCAAATCCATGAACTGCTCGCACATCAGAGTCGGCAAGAAGGCGATGGTAATGCCGTTCTCTGTGAAAAAATCATCCAGTTTGTTTGCATCCAGTCTGATCTCGGATGGCACGATGTGAATGCATGCCCCTGCAAGCAGATAGGGAAACACTTCCCACACCGAAGCGTCAAATCCGAAACCGGCATACTTAATGCTGCGATCCAATGTTGTTACACCAAAAGTGCGATTGTGCCAGAAGGCCAGATTGACAAGCGAACGGTGCTCAATCATGACACCTTTCGGCTGTCCTGTTGACCCGGATGTATAGATAACATAGGCCAGATCATCCGATGTGCTCTCTAATGCCAAATTACCTGCTTCGTCGGCAAACAACTCTTCATCATCCAGACACAGCGTCTTGCGGCCTCTCATTCTGCCGATAAAAGCCTGTTGTGTCAGCACCACTTGTGCGCGGCTGTCTTCCAGCATGTACGTTATGCGCTCGTCGGGATAATCCGGGTCTATCGGCAGGAAAGCACCGCCGGCTTTAAGGACGGCCATCATACCAAGCATCATGTCAGCGGAAGGCGCAAACAGCATGCCTACGATGTCACCCGCCCCGATTCCTTCAGTCCTCAGTACCCGGGCGAGCTGGTTGGCCTTCTCATTCAGCTCACCATACGTCATGTACTGCCCCTGGTTAACGATGGCAGGCGCATGCGGGGTCCGTGCAGCCTGCTCTTCAAACCACTGCTGAACGGTCTTATGTTCAAGAAACTCGGCTGGACTGCCGGCCAGAGGGCCGAGAAGATCCTCTCTCTCCCCCGGCAGCAGTATGTCGATGCTGTTCAGCGGAAGATCCGGATTCGCCAGCGTCTCCCGCAGCAGAAGTGTGTAACGCGAGACAAGTTTATCTATCGTGTCGCTGCGGTAGAGCTGTGCGTTATATTGAACCGTACCGCTGATGCGGTCTTGCTCCCTGCAAAAAGAAAACAACGTAGTCCATTTCACATTCCGGAAATAACGCTCTTCATGAATGTTGTCGAGCAGCAATGCCGCCTCGAATAACGGATGTGCGATGGGATCATCCGTTTGAAGCGCCAACTGTTCCGCCACCATCTCCATCGGATAGCTCTGATGATCCACTGCTGCCACAACCGTATCTTGCGTGTGAAGAAGACATTGTCTGAACGAGAGTGAGTGATCGATCTTAATCCGCAAAGGCAGTACGGAATTGATAAATTCGGCCTCTTCCTTCTGCTTATAGATCGGAGTCCCTAGCGTAACGACACTGCGATTGGACATTTTGGCCAGCAAAACGGCGAGTGCAGCAGATAGTACGACATGAAGCTTTGAATCCGATCCGTTGCTGACTTGCAACAGGCGGTCCGCCAGCTCCTGCGGGAAGGAAAACGAAGCATATTCAACCGTCACCCCTGTTCCGCGCGTATAATCGCCAGGAAACCCGCTTTTGTCATATTCTCCGGACAATGCGGACAACCAGTAATCCCGTTCCTTGCTCTTTTGAGAAGCTGCCACTGCCAGTCGGTCCAAACGATTTTCAAGCCCCATCCCTATTCCTCCCTTTCTTCCTCCGGCTTTCACTCATAGTCCGAAATCTCCCCGGGCTCCGGCAAGATAGACAGGTTCGGGCTCAGATAAATGATGAGCAATCGTGATGTCCTTCAGCTTCTTGTCCGGATCTGCCAGAACACCGGATATAATATCCTGCATATAACCTGCATAACGCACAATCGTGTCTCTAAGGAATAAGCGTGTACTGTATTCAAACTTGAAGGACAGTCTTTCCCCGTCCTCCTCCGCAATCAGAGATAAATCGAAATGAGAGGCATCGTGAACGAACGGGAATGGCTCCATCTTCAGGCCCGGAATGCTCATCTCAGGGTTCTGCATATTCTGAAGCGCGAATACAACATCAAATACTGGATTACGGGCCAAATCACGGTCCTGACCCAACTGCTGAACCATTTCTTCAAACTGGTAGTCCTGATTAGCAAATGCATCCAAGGTTGTGCTCCGCACAGTTTGGAGAAGAGCACTGAAGCTCATTTCTTCATCCAATTGATTACGCAGCGGAAGCATGTTAACGAACTTGCCGATAATAAGATGCAAAGCCTGCTGTTTGCGGCCGATAATCGGGGTCCCTACAACGATGTCTTGTTGTACACAAACTTTGGAGAGAAGCAGGTTGTAAGCGGCGAGCAGCGTCATGAACAACGTTACATCTTCCTTCAGGCAGAGCGACTTCAAAGCTTGGGTCTGCTCCGTACTCAGATCAAAATGGACTCGACTGCCAGCGAAATTTCTTGCCTCTGGGCGCGGATAATCCGTGCGCAGAGCTAGCCGGGGAGCTTCCTGCAGCTGATTTAGCCAGAATTCTCCCTGCCGTTGCTGCTCTTCCGTTTCTTTCATCCGGTTCTGCCATTCTGAAAAGTCCTTATACTGCAGCTCAAGCTCGGGCAAGTCACGGCCAGCATACAGGGCCATAAAATCGTTAACGAATATGTCCTGTGATAAACCGTCCGACACGATATGATGAAGATCCACCATCAACACATGCCGCTCATCCTCAAGCTTGATCAGTCCGGCGCGCATCAAAGGCGCCCGGGTTAAGTCAAAGGGCCGCACGAACTTCGCCACTATTTCGCGGATTTTCGCAGCCGTTTCCCCTTCCTCATCAAGGAGTCCAGCGTCCGATGTCCCCGGCTCAATTTCGCCGCTGAAGTCCGCATATTCAACCTCGAACTCGACGGTTTCGTTGATTTTCTGCATGGGCAAGCCGTTAACCAATTCAAATGAAGTACGCAAGCTTTCATGACGCTTTATCAGCTGCCGGAGTACCGCTTCCATACGAGCTTTGTCCAGCTTGCCTTTTAAAATGCCGGCGACAATTTCGTTATATCCCGTATGTCCCTTCTCCATCTGCTGGATCAGATACAGACGCTTCTGCGCAGAGGATAACTCGTAATATTCGCGGATTGAGGCCTTTTCGATATCATGGTAGGTACTCTGTTCCGCCTCATCGATAAAGGCGGCAAGCTGCCGGATCGTCGGCATATTGAAAAAGGCGGGCAAGCTGATTTCCACCTTCATTTCTCTATGAATCCCGGTTACGACTGTAATTGCCTTGAGCGAATCTCCGCCCAATTCGAAGAAATCATCCAGCACCCCGATCCGGTCTATCCGAAAGAATTGCTCCCACATTCCGCAGAGCTTGCGTTCCAATTCAGTTACGGGAGCGATATATTCACCGGACAATGCGGGACGGGTATAAAAGCCGCCGTCTCCCTGTGGTAGGGATGCCTCTTCTTGAGCCGTCCGTTTCACCCACTTGTCGATCCGATCCTGCAAGCTGCCGGTCGACAGGACGATCTGGCCTGCTTCCCGGACCGACAACACGCGCCTCAGCAGCTCGATCCCCTCTTCTGGCGCAATGAGCAGCTCGGATATCGAAGCGCCCGCCTGCCCATGAATCGTCTGCTCTTTCTCCAGCTGCCAACCGTCCCAGTTGACACTGGTCCAAGCCGTGCTCAGACGACGGTTGCGATCGTGTACATAGGCATCCATAAAATGGTTCGCTGCTGAATAGGCGGTAAAGCCTAATCCGCCCAGCATCGGAGACAGCGACGAGGCCAGCAGGCAGAAATCAAGCTCCTTGTCAGCCAACACTCGATCCAGAACATAGAGTCCATACAGCTTTGCTTGGAAATGCTGTTCGCTTAATTCCTCGTCTGTCTCCTCCAGCATCCTAAATGCCGCTTCCCCAGTCATACCCGCTGTATGGATAACTCCGTTTAAGGAACCGAACACTGACTCGATTTGCCGGACAGCCTCCTTCATTTGCTCTAAGTCCGACGAGTTCGCCGTTAACACAAGTACCTCGGCTCCCTGGGATTCGAGCTGCTTCAGCTTGCCAATCTGGACACTGACGGTATTCTCAGGGCCGTGTTCGGCAAGCCACTGTTCCCATTTGTCATTGGTCGGGAATGATGAGCGGGTGGTGAAGACAAGCTTCGCCTGTACGCTTCGGGCCAAATGACCTGCGAGAACCTGGCCGATATATCCTAATCCGCCCGTGATCAAATAAACGCCGCCTTGACGGAGTCCCGATGCTTCCGCTTCAGGTTCCGCTATTTTAACGGGCTCATAACCGAGAACCCAGCGTTCGTTATCGCGATAGGCAGCCGCCAATTCAAACCGGGCAGCGCCGAACTCGTCCAGCAGGCGGCGGATCAGCCTGTCTCTCTGCCAGCTTCCCGCTTCCGGCAGGTTAATATCGATACTGTGACAATGAATGTTAGGTAATTCTTGCGGAATAACCCGGCATGGTCCAAGTACCGTCGCTTTCTCAGGATACAGGACAGATTCGCCGGCAATAGCGTGCATATGATCCGTCAGCACCCACATGTGTATTTCATGACCTGAAGCTTGTTTTTTCAGTGCCTTGCCCGTGTATAACAAGCTGTAGTATCCACGTTCCTGTGTGGCAGTCAGCCAAGATGCACCGCTGTCACAAGAGGATGGAGCGGAAATTCCCCAAGCGTGAAGCAGCAGGTCAGGCGAGGTTCCCCCGGCTTCCAGATCCGCAAAAAGTTTCATATAATGATGTTCATTTTGCGGATTCACGATATATTGATGAGCTGTGACCCGTTCGTAGTGCTCGCCCGCTCTAACGAAAACAATTTGCCCTCCGTACTCGGCTATAGACTGCATAATATCGGCGGACAAGCCGTTTTCATCGGCAAATACAAGCCAGTTTCTGGCAATTTTTGCGTTCATGCCGGAGGAGCAAGGAAGCAGCTGTTCTTTTTTCCATGTCGGTACATAGAACCAGTCGGACATGTCGGGCAGCTTGGCCACCTTCCCGCCCGCGCCCTGAATCTTGTTCTTAGCGCTGCCCACCGGCAGTGAAGTACCGGCAGCAGACTCGATCCAATAGCGCTGCCCGGCAAACGGATAAAGAGGTAGAGAGATACGCCGTCGCGGTTCTTCTCCATGAAATGCTCTCCAATCGACGGACTGGCCGTAGAGCCACACTCTCCCGATCCGGTTAACGAGCAGGGAGGTGTCCGGTATACTGCTATGCTCAGGCGGCATAAGGTTTAGTGCCTGCTGTCCGCGCTCTGTATCGATGTAGCGACGCGCCAAGAGTGTCAAATCCTGCCCCGGACCGATTTCCACGAACAGCCTGCCCTGCTGCTCTGCAAGCCGCTCAATCCCATCCGCAAAACGAACGGTATCCGTCATGTGCCGAGTCCAATAACCCGGGTCTGTCGCTTCTTCATCCGTTATCCAATTGCCCGTCGTTGTAGAGATATACGGTATTTGGGGCGGATTCAAACGGACCTGTCGGACGGCTTCGGCGAACGGCTCCGCCACTTCGTGAAGAAGCGAAGAATGAGCAGCCGTTGACATCGGCAATCTCATACAAACGAATTTGCCCGCCTTCATCTGCTGTTCGAATGCGGCGATTTCTTCTTCTGGGCCGGATACAATGCAGGAAGGCCCGTTGACGACCGCCAGTGATATGGAGCCGCTAAGAAGGGGTTTGATATCTTGCTCAGGAAGAGGCACGCTGAGCATCCCGCCTGGCGGCACCTGATGCATAAGCTCTCCGCGCAGTATGATGAGACGCATCGCCTCTTCCAGTGACATGACGCCGGCGAGGCAAGCGGCAGCATACTCGCCGAAGCTGTAACCTATCATCGCATCCGGCTTCACTCCCCATGACAGGAGAAGACGCGCGAGCGCAAATTCGAGCATAAGCATGGCAGGCTGGATATGTTTAGTCTGATTTAATTGAAGGGACGCTTCCGCAGTCTCTGCGTCTGCATCCGGGTACAGCATTACCTTCATATCAGAGCCGGTAATGTCGAGATACAGACGGAAGCAGTGGTTCATCTCTTCTCGGAACACGGGCTCGGTCTCATACAAGCCCTTCCCCATGTTGATATATTGCGATCCTTGCCCGGAGAACATGAACACGATTGAACCGCGCTCCTCCCCGGTCGTGCCGGAGATTACTTTCCGTGCATCGAAGCTTGCCCTGTCAGCAGCAGGCGTCAGTGCTGCTATCGCTTCCTCAACCGTGCTGCAGGAGAGCAGGCGCCGGTATCTGAAGGGACGCCGGCCGGTCTGCAAGGTATACGCAATATCGGCCAGATTCTCTGAAGGATGCTCCTTGAGATAGACGCCTAGATTGGCTGTCATCGAATCGAGTGCATCCGGTGTCTGTGCGGACAATACCAGCACCTGATGGGTCCGTCCCTTCCCGGTGGCTCCCTGTATAGGCGCCTCTTCCATGACGACGTGGGCATTCGTTCCACCTATTCCGAAGGAACTGACTCCCGCGCGCAGCGGATAATCATCGTTGCGCCAATCGGCCAGGCCGGTATTGACTACGAAAGGACTGTTCGCGAAATCAATATTCGGATTCGGGGTCTCATAATGCAGGCTGGGCGGAAGCTGTTTATGATGAAGCGCCAGCGCCGTCTTGATCAAACCCGCCACCCCTGCTGCGGCATCCAGATGTCCTATGTTCGTTTTTACGGAGCCTATGCGGCAGAAGCCGGTCTTGTCCGTCCGGAATGCCTTCGTCAACGCCTCGATCTCGATCGGATCGCCAAGCGTAGTTCCCGATCCGTGCGCCTCAACGTAAGTGATACTTTCGGCTGGAACTCCTGCGGCTTCTTGAGCTCTGGCGATAACATCAGCTTGGCCCTGTACGCTTGGCGCCGTATAACCGACCTTGCGACTGCCGTCATTGTTGATAGCCGAGCCTTTGATTACCGCATAAATCCGGTCACCATCTGTGATAGCTGCCTCGAGCGATTTGAGCGCCACGAATCCGACACCATCTCCGCCTATCGTTCCCTTTGCTTTGGCATCGAAGGTGCGGCAATGACCGTCCGGTGACTTTACCATTCCTTCCTGATACAGATAACCCGATTTATGAGGGAGCACGATCGACGCGCCTCCGGCCAGAGCCAGATCGCAGTCCCCGTTAAGAATAGACTGGCAAGCCAAATGTACAGCTACCAGTGAGGTAGAACAGGCCGTTTGCAAACTAATCGCAGGACCTTTCAAATTCAGCTTATGCGAAATACGAGTGCTGACCGTATACGAATCATTCAGCGAATCAACCTCAAACATATCCGATAAACTCCCGTGCAGGCGGTCAGACAGCTGCGACAGCCAGTGGAAATTGTTCGTAACCCCGGCAAACAGCCCGATAGACCCAACATGTCGCTGCGGGTCACAGCCGGCATCCTCCAGCGTATGCCACGCGCATTCGTGCAGCAGGCGAACTTGAGGATCCATCATCGCCGCCTGATCCGGAGTATAACCAAAGAAGGCCGGATCGAAGTGGTCCATCTCATCCAGCACGCCCTTTGCTTTGACAAACTCAGGCCGCTCCAAAAGCTGGCGGTCAAATCCATACTCTGCCAGTTCGTCATCCGAAAAAAAGGAGATCGACTCTCTGCCCTGCTGCAAATTGCTCCAAAACTCACTGATATTTCGTGCGCCAGGGAATCTGCCGGCCAAACCAATAACTGCAATATCCCGGCTGCCTTCATTCTCGTGCTTCGTACGGCCGGGTTGTGCCGGGGAAGGCTGCTCGTTCTTCCTAGTGGGTGCTGCACTCTCGCTCTTCCGTTCTGCTGATCGTTCCGTTTCGCCTGCCAAATGCACAGCCAGTTCATACACGGTGGGGTATTGGAACAGCGTGACGATTGAAATCTCACGCTTAAGCTGTCTTTGCAGTCTGCTCTGCAGTTGGATGAGGCTAATCGAATTGCCGCCTACTTCAAAATACTTATCGTGGATACCGATGCGGTCCAGCTCAAGCACGGCTTTCCAGGCGTCTGCAATCAGATTCTCCAGCTCTGTCCTCGGCATCGCAGCTTCCTGAACCTCGCGGGGAGCCTCCGCAAGCGCAGGCAGTGCCTTGCGGTCCAGCTTTCCGTTAGGTGTAAGCGGTATCTGTTCCAGATGGACAATGTGAGACGGTATCATGTAATCGGGCAATTTTGCGGAAAGATATGTCCGCAGGTCAGATATAGACACCGTCTCACAAGCCGCTATGTAGGCGCATAACTCAGTCTGAGCGCCCCGTTGTTGCACCGTTACCGCTGCTTCTTGAACTGATTTGTGCTGCAGGAGCATCGTCTCGATTTCACCGATTTCGACGCGGTGGCCGCGGATTTTCACTTGCTGGTCCATTCGTCCCATATATTCAATGGTTCCGTCTTCCAGCCAGCGCGCCATATCGCCTGTCCTGTAGATATTCCCGCTTAAGCGGAAGGGATCCGATACAAATTTCTCCGCCGTCAGATCCGGCCGATTCAAGTACCCGAGCGCAACACCGTCACCTCCGACGATCAGCTCGCCGGGAATGCCGATCGGCAGCAGGTTATCATAGCGGTCGACGATATAAGCCGTAGAATTGCTGATAGGCGGCCCGATCGGAATATGCTCGTTAAATTCACGGTCGATACGGAAGCAGGTGGAAATAACCGTGTTTTCGGTAGGACCGTACGCGTTCCAAATCGTCAGTCCAGGACATGCTTGCCGAACAGCCTCAATGTGCTTCGGAGAGAGTACATCGCCGCCTACGACCAGGTTCCGCATCCCGGCGAACATGTCTGGACGCTGCTGGGCCAACTGATTGAATAATGCCGGAGTCAGCAGTCCGCCCGATATTGCGCGCGTACGCAAAAAGGCATCCAGTTTGGCATTGTCAAGCAGCGTATGCTTGTCCGCAATATGCAGACTAGCCCCGTTCAAGAGCGCCCCGAACACCTCGAATGTTAGAGCATCAAAGCCGATTGCTCCTGCCTGAAGGACGCAGTCATGCGCTTCGAACTGGACGTGGTTCGTGTTCCGAACCAGCCTCACAATTCCTCGGTGCCCGACAATGACACCTTTGGGCTTACCGGTCGAACCGGATGTATACATGACGTAAGCCGGATGTTCCGAACTGCCTGCCTGAGGCAACTCGGACGCTTCGCCGAGATGAAGCAGCGCCTCGTCCAGCTTCAGCACCTGGGCATGTTCCGGTATCAGATCCTCAAGGCCCGGTGAAGCCAGCACTGTGCGCACATTGCCATCAGACAGCATATAGGCGATCCTTTCGGCAGGATGCGCGGAATCAATCGGCAGATAGACCCCTCCCGCTTTCAGAATGCCGAAGATTCCGGCAACCAATTCTGTGGATCTGTTCGCCATCAAGCCCACAATCTGGCCGCTTTCCATGCCTTTCGCCTGCAGCGAACGAGCAATCCGGTTAGCCTGCTCATTCAGCTCGCGATAGGTATAGGATATATGCTCATCTGTTACAGCCGTACTCTCAGGGGACAACAGCACCTGTTCCTCGAACAGCTCATGAACCATTTTCTCACTGGGATAATTTGAAGTTGTCAGGTTGAATAACAGAATTTGCTCCCGCTCTTCATGGGTAAGAATCCCGATATCCTTAAGCCTGGTCTCCCGGTATGTAGTAACCTGGACTTGGGCTTGTGTGATTTGTTCAAGAATATAGAGATAATGATGAGCAAGCTTCTTGACCATATCCTCGTGATACGCCTGTTTATTATATGAGAAGGTTAATTCCAGCTCTTCGGCCACGGTAATGCGGAGTGTCAAATCGAACTCGGTCTCTTCCTCAATGTGATGGGGTTCAATAATAAGCGGTCCGTCGGTGCTTGTAACCACTTCATCCAGCGGATAATTCTCCACTACGACTAGGGTATCGAACGGACTACCTTCAGCTCGGAGCCCTCCGTATGTTTTAATATCCGTCAAGGAAGTGTTCGCATGCTCTTCGCTTGCTTGAATCGATGCATTCACCTCGGCCAGGAGCTCGGGGATCATTTTATCCGGACCCGCCGTTATGCGAAACGGCAGCGTGTTAATGAATAAGCCGACCATGTGCTCCATTCCGGGAATAATCGTATTGCGTCCTGACACCGTAGTACCGAACAATACGTCGTCACTATTAGTATAGTGCTGAAGCAGAATGCCCCACGCCGTATAGAACAGAGCGGCCTGCGTCACTTCCTCGGAACGGACCCACTGATGCAGTCCGGCAGTGAAGGTGCTGCCCTGTTGTTCTGTGTATACAGCCATGTCCGGCATTCCTGAAGCTTTTGCACTCCTCGTAACGATGGGCCGGTTCTGCATGTCATGCAAGTACTGGCTCCAGTAGTTCTCTTGTGTTTGCTTGTCCTGCTGCTGCAGCAATGAGATAAACTGCTTCAGGTGCGGCTTGTACTGCCGCTTCGGCTCCTGCCCCTGCGCCAGCATCAGGTAGGCGCTCCGCCATTCCTTCAACAGGATTCCGGTGCTCCAACCATCGAACAAGATATGGTGAAAGCTCATTAGCAGGGTGTGTTTGCGCTCGGTCTGCTTACACAGCGTCAAGCGGAAGGGCACCTGATCCAGCTTGAATTTTTCCTTTTTATCGGCGGCAATCCGGTCTGCAATCAGCCCAGCCTGAGCATTTTCGTCATAATCGGAATAGTCCTCATAACGAATAATGGGACGGTGCTCCCGCAGCACGATTTGAACAGGCTGGTTCACCTCTTCCCAGCGGAACAAAGACCGCAGCGCCTCGTTGCTCCGCACAACGTAGGCCCAGGCCTGTTCAAACAACGAGGGCTTCAGCTCCCCGCTGACGGCAAGTGCGATCAACTCTACATACTGCGTAGTTTCGGGATCTCTCAAGTATTGAAGCAGCATCCCGGACTGCATAGGAGACAATGCCAAAATATCTTCAACATTGCTTTTGTCCAGCTTCTGAGGTTTCTTCACACTCTCACCCATCCTTTTCTATTCGAACTTCCCCTGCTTCTTTACCGCATATTTGCGAAGTCCGTATTGAGAAATGACCTGCTGCTGAATTTGGCTGGTGCCTTCAATGATTTCCAGCACTTTGGCTTCCCGAAATAACCGCTCGGCAGGGAAGCCGCTGCGGCAGCCGTTGCCGCCGTGAACTTGCACCGTATCGTTCGTGACCTCAACAGCAACTTTCGATGTAAAATATTTGGCGATCGCTGTCTCGTCAACCGCTTCCGCCGCCCCGCCTTTTCGCATTTCACCTGCGGCTATACAAAGCGTACGGGCGGCATGAACCTTGGTGACCGCGTCCCCAATCATTCCTTTGACCAACTGGAACTGGTGCAGCTTCTCTCCGAATTGGGACCGCGACATCGAGTAGGCTACCATCGCTTCCAGCGCCTCGCCTGCAATTGCCGCTCCTGCCCAAGCAATGCTGTATCTGCCATGATCAAGCGCGGTGGATACGATATAAGTAAAGCCTCCGCCTACGATGCCGAGCACGTTCTCCGCCGGAATTCTCACTTCATTGAGCTGAACCTCCGCAATGTGAGCCCCCCGGTTGCCGAGCATGCCTTGCATAGGGATTGTATGCACTCCTTCACGTTCGCGCTCTACGATGAATGAGGTGATTTGCCCGCCCGAATCAGCTGCGATCACAACGAAAAAATCAGCGATTGCGGCGAATGAAATCCACTTTTTGCTGCCATTCAGAATATAATGGCTTCCTTCTTTACGGTAGGTGGTCTGTACGCTTTTAGCATCCGAGCCCACATTTGGTTCTGATAAGGCGAACGCGCCCAGCTTCTCCGCCCGCGCCATCTGTGGCAGCCAGTATTTTTTCTGTTCCTCTGTGCCGAATCGCAGCATGGTCTCTCCGAGCAGTGAGGTTTGAACGGTTATCAGAGCCCTCGTGTTGCAGCAAGCTTTGCCGATTTGCTCTGTAAACAGTCCGTATGCCACAGGATCCAGCCCCAGACCGCCATATTCCTCCGGCCAGCTGGCCGCCAGATATCCCAATTGCCCCATTTTGTTAATCAAGGTGCGGGGCAGCTCGCCTTTGACATCGATTTCTCCTGCGAGCTGCCGGATTTCCCGATCGGCAAAAATTTTAGCCTCCTCTACGACTTGGGCAGCAGACGCGCATGTCTGTCCAATCATCGCTTAGGCCTCCTGCTTATGCTTTTCGATTAGCTTTACGATATTGTTAAGCGTGCTGAAATTAGCGATATCCAAATCCTCATTGCTGACCGTGAATCCGAATTCTTGTTCGATGTAGCTGAGGAGTTTCATCGCGAACAACGAATTGACGAAGCCCTTTTGAAAAATATGATCATCGTCAGTGAACACGGCCTCGTCTTCAAATACAACCAGATTGCTTTCAATAAAACTGCGGATTTTTTGTTTGATTTCCATCTAGTTACCCCTCTTCCCAGCAACCGTTACCAACACATCAATGTAAGGCGGAAACGGTTGAATATGATTTAAATCGTTCTCGAACAGAATGTTTCCTTCTCCGTCATTGGAGATTTCCGTGAAACTAGCGAAACGGTACGTGACATACATCATCTTGTTGCGGTCCGTCTGTTTAAAGTCGGCCCTAAGTACTTTCCCTTCATTCTTCGCCTGCTGCATGATATACGTGAGCATGACGGTACCGACTCCGCGAGACATCACTCTGCAGGACATGAGCAGCATTTTCAGATGCCAGCAGCTTTCCTTCAATTCGATCAGAGCGAGCCCGATCTTGCCGTAAGAGCCGTATTTGTCCGTCAATTCGCACACGAGCAGGATATGATTATCCGACCGTCTGATCTTGTCCAATTCCTCATAACTGTACGTATAACCCGTCGCATTCAGCTGATTCGTGCGAATGGTCAGTTCCTCCGCCCGTTTCAAGTCCTCCTCTCTAGCCTCGCTAATGACAAAGCGCATGCCGAGCGAGCTGAGAAACGCTTCTTGGGGGCCCTCAAACGATTCTTCCTCGTTTTTGCGCAGTATGTCTTCCAGATACATGGCCCGCCTACGTCTTGAATCTTCCGTAATGAACCGGGGATTGAGACGCGGGTGACCGAGCAATGTCTCGTATGGCGTCACATCCAAACACTCTACCTCTGGATGGACGCTTAGGACCTCATCCCGTTCGAAGGGCTGATCGTCGATGAATAGGATCGTGTCCATCCCGATGTTCAAGTTCAAGCGTATTTTATCGATCGACGTTGATTTGGCATTCCAGTTGATTTCGGGGTACAGGAAATAGGTATCGATGCCGAACTCCTTCAGCTTGTCCAGCGCATGCTCCGTATCATTGCGGCTTGCGATGGATTGCAGAATGCCGCGAGAATCCAGTTCCGCGAGAAGCTCGCGCATGCGCGGCTTTAGCTTAACCTCATCGGACTCCAGCAAAATACCGTCCCACATCGTATTGTCCAGATCCCAGATCACGCATTTGACTTCCTTTAGCTTGTCCGCTGCTTTGTTCATCGTTATCCCTCCCTACTTGCTGTAATCGAAAAATCCTTTTCCTGATTTTTTGCCCAGGTAACCGGCATCCACCATCTTGACGAGCAGCGGGCAGGGCCGAAACTTCGGATCCTTGTAGCTGTCCTGCAGAACTAGCAGCGAATTAAGAATGGTGTCCAGACCGATCAGATCACATGTAGCAAGCGGCCCCATTTTGTGGCCGAAGCCCTGGCGGAAAATCTTATCAACATCCTTCGGCTCTGCGACTCCATCCTGCACGGTCCAAACGCATTCGTTAATCGTCAGCATGAGGACTCGATTCGTTACGAAACCGGGAAAATCATTAACCACTACCGGGACTTTATCGAACGATTTTAAAAACTCCTCCCCGCAGGCAACGGTCTCGTCCGATGTATGCTCGCCCCGGATGACTTCGACCAGTTCCTTCATCGGGACGGGGTTCATGAAATGCATGCCGATGACATTCTCCGGTCTTGGCATTAACGAGCCAACCTTCGTAATGGAAATGCAGCTTGTGTTAACGGCATAGGTGGTTTGTAAGGCGCACACCTCGGACAGTTCCGTAAACACCGCCTTTTTCAGTCCCCATTCTTCTGTCACGTTCTCAATAACAAACTGGACGCGTGCGAAGTCATCATAAGCCGTGGTAAAGGTAATCCGGGACAGAAGGTCCTCCACGGTAAGCTGTTTCGCCTGAGGCTTGACCAGCTTTAATAGCCGGAAATCCGTCTTAATTTTCTCCTTAGCTTGATGCAAGACATCTTCGTTAATATCTTTGAGCACCACTTCGTATCCATAGCAAGCCAGATCCAAAGCAACGTCACTGCCCATTACACCCGCACCGACTACTCCGACGGTTCGTATCATGAATTCACGACTCCTTTTTGGTGGACATTAGCTCAACAGAGCTGCTTAGCACATCGTTGATGAGCGACACTACTTGCTCGGTATGTTCGTTTATGAAGAAGTGACCTCCTTCGAATTCATAAAGTTGACAGTCTCGGCTGCCATATGCGGACCACTCCATCAGATTGATGCCTTCTGTCGCTTTATCCTCTTTTCCGTTAAGCACGGATATATCACAGGGAATAAGCTCCTCTCTGCTCTTAAAGCAATGCGTTTCCACCAGTTCCAGATCTCTCCGCAGACCTGGCAAAAACAGTCTCAGCAGCTCCTCACGTTCAAACACTTCATCCTCGGTTCCGCCAAGCAGCTTAATTTCTTGCTGCAGCCTTGCATCAGATAGCAGATGCAGTGTAAGATTCCGGCGGGCGTGAGGGGGATAGGTCCCCGAGACGAATAAATGGATGGGTTCGCTCCCCTTCTTCTTCCTTACGGCGTGCGCCAGTTCGTAAGCGACGAGGGCTCCCATGCTATGGCCGAAGAAAGCAAAATCAGCTTCGTCCAGTTGCGGTTCCAAATATCCGTATAAATCCTCAATCATTTCGTCCATGCTGCCGTAATGAGGTTCGAGTAATCTTCTTCCTCTGCCAGCCAGTTCAACGGGATGCAGTTCAATATGGCTGTGCAAATGGCGTTTCCATCTCATATAGTTGGTAGCGGAACCTCCGGCGTAGGGCAGGCAGAACAGCTTGCATTTCATTTAGATCACCTCCTCTGCAGGAGCTGGAAGAATCAGCCCGGAACGTCGTTTCACGGATGGAAACAACCAGACTGCAAGAAAGAACAGGAACGCGATTCCGACGAATAGATAGAGTGCATAGACGAGCCAGATGATCGTGGAAGGCGACCATACTGCGACTACAGCAAGCGGAAGACCTGCAAATGCAGCCTCAAGCAGCAGACCGATCCCCCACAAGCAGACTCCGGTCAGTACAAGCGCAGCTCCAAGGCCGATGAGCCTTCTTCCTTGGGGCGGAACGAAAATGCGCCGCTGACGACGTAATTGTCCGGGAATACCGATGGCCTTACCTGCCAGTACAATCATTAAAATGCTGATGAGACTAAGCGAGATCATCGCAATCCGATCAAGCTGCGGATAGAAATCCGCTTCAGCGGGTGGAAGCTCTTGCTCCCGCAGCAGGCTCATCAGACCTTGGCCGATATGAAACGTATAGGCTGAGTTGATGTTGGCGAGTACTCCTACGCCGAGCTGCTCTTGCGGACGAATGATGAAATAGGACGAGAAATTGGGATTAGAGCCTTGGTGAGAGAGTTCTTTGCCGTCCGGCGTTACAAACCACCCCGAGGCATAGTAGGTTCCGTTGGCGTCCGGCCCTACGCTCGTATCGGGTATATGGGAACGTTCGATGATGATCCGGTCCGGCTCGGAGATACTCTTCGTCCCGAGCTGGAGCAGCAGCCACTGTCCAATATCGTCAGCACTGGAGATTAAGTAACCGGCGGGCGTGTTTCCCCTGTAATCGGGCGCTTCATATAAACGAGGCGAACCGAATCCAATCTTATATCCCCTGGCGAGCCGCTGTGGGTCCTTCAGCTGGGCCGCAGGCACCGTGTTGTTCATACCAAGCCGCTGCAGCAACCCCGACATGTAATCCTCATACGACATACCGGATACTTCCTGGATGACCAGCCCCAGAACATCATAATTAATGGTGGCATATTGATACTTATCTCCGGGAGGGGCGTCCAGCGCCGTACCCGATAATGCCCGTACAGTCAGTTCCAATGCCTGCTCTTCGGAACTGATCGGGATGGAAGCTAGCGAAGCGAAAGGCACGCCACTCGTATGGTGCAGCAGTTGGGCCAGCGTCACCTTGGCCGGCTGCCCTTGATAGATTAGCGAGAGCCACGGAATATAGCGGGTGACCGGATCGTCAAGGCTAAGCGCATCTTCACGCTCCAGTTCTAACAAGGCCAGGCCTGTGAATGCTTTGGAAGTCGATCCCAATTCAAATAATGTAGTGTTTGTTGCCGGAATCCCCAATGCACTATCGGCTAGCCCGAATCCCTTCGTATAAACCACCTGATTCCCGCTTACAACTACAACTGCGGCTCCCGGGCTTTGCGCCTTCACCAGTTGTGCCTGCACGAATTGGTCGATGGCAATCTCATCTATATTCGGCTGTTTTTGCGTAGAAGGGGCTCCGCCTTCGGCGGCTGCAGCTGGTGGACTGACTAGCAGCAGTATCATCAGTACGTAGAAAACAAGTTTCTTTACCACGATTGTCCGCCCCTTTATGAATTGAAGAGTACGTCAAGTTCTTCTTGTGCGAGCTTGACAGTCTCAAAATCAGAGGGCGTAAAATCAGTCTGTCCCCTGTCTGAGCCTAACTGAATAACTTCAGCCAGCCGCTGCATAAAAACTTGAATAAACGCGTCCATTGTATCCCGGCTGAACATAGCCTTGCTGTATGTCATGCGGACCTGGAGCCTCTTATCCGTAATCATGGCTACCACATCGACCAAACAGGACAACCTGTTGCTCGGGCATGTATCTCTTCCGGTATCGTCCCCGGCAATGGCGAGCACAGGGCTGTGTAAATGATTATCGATTTCGCCCATATAATTGAAACGGAGCAGGTTGCATCCCGTCTTCGGAATGCTGCCGGAACCGTATGCCAAGATACCATAGTCGATTCCTTTGTTTGGAATGGAGCGAAGCTGGCCCTTTATGCTCTTGATGATTCCCGCTGTTCTGGTTTCAGTCATCTGGAGATTAACGGGATACAGCGAAGTGAACCACCCGATGGTTCTGGATACATCCATGTTCTCGAACAGCTCTTCGCGTCCATGTCCCTCTAATTCGATCGTGATTTTCTTCTTGCCGGTAATTTCGCTCACGGCCATGGCCAACGAGGCGATCAGCAAATCGCTCGTTTGAGTTCGGAAAGCGGTATTCGCCTCCCCCAGCAGCCTGCTCGTCTCCTGCTCTGAGAGCTCCCGGACCAGCGTGCCGCATACGGCAATCCGGTCGTCATTCGAAGGGTAATCAGCATCCAGGCTGTCTTCTACGTTCTCTAAGACCGAATACCAGTAGTCAAGGTGTTCCAGCGCCTTCTCGGAGCCGTAAGCATCAATAGCATCTGACCAAGTTTGAATGGAATGCGTCTTATTCGGCAGGGTCCAAACCGATCCGGTCAAAACCGCTTGCAGCAGCCGGTCCAAGTCTTCCAGCATAATTCGCCAGGAGACTCCATCTACAATCAAATGATGTGCTGTCAGCAAAAGACGCTGTCCCTGATCTCCTTCATCAAATGTAAGAGCTTTGAATAGAAGGCCCTGTCCGAGCCGTACACTTGCTTTGAAAGATTCGGCTTGTTTCTTCAGAACCGCAGCCCGCTCTTTCTCCGGAAAGCTGGTCAGATCGAAGCGGGCAAGCTCTACGTCCCCGCGTCCGACCGTCCGGTACACCATGCGCCCTTGAGTTTCAACAGCCTGCAGCCTCAAGGTGTCATGGTGGCCGATTAATGCAAATAACGCATCGTGAAGCTGATCTGTTGTTATTGCCGGAGTTAGGCGAAGCAATACAGACTGCGCGTAGTAATGAGGATTGTTCCATTGTTGTGAAAAAAACCATGATGTAATCGGCAGTGGCTTAACTTCCCCGTAACTCGGCCCCTGCTCGATCGGAGCAGCCGTGTTTAGCTCAATAAATGCAGCCAGTTCTCGGATAACGGGATAACTCATAATTTGCTGCACCTTTAGCTGATAACCGGCCGCCTTGATTTTAGATACAATTTGTATTGCCTTGATAGAGTCACCGCCGAGCCGGTAAAAATTATCCTGAACCGTTATTTCATCCCTGCGGAGTACATCCTTGAATATATTCATTAACAGCGCTTCAACTTGACTGGTCCTTCCGGTCTCACTTGTTTCGAGGTACTGTTCCGGAGCCGGCAGAAGGCGCCGGTCCACTTTACCGTTCGGAGTAAGCGGCAATTGATCAAGACGGACAAAGTAAGCCGGTATCATATACGAGGGCAGTATCTCTGCTAGCTTCATCCTCAGCTCCAGAGCCGTAAGATGTCCCGTTGCGACGTAATAAGCGGCAAGCTGCTGCTGTCCGTCTTCTCCGATGCGGTCAATGACGACGGCTTCTTCAATACCGTTCATTTCAAGCAGCTGATGCTCGATTTCTCCCATTTCAATGCGGTACCCTTTAATTTTGACCTGATGATCGATCCGGCCTAAATATACGATGCTGCCACTATCGTGGCGTACGGCCAAGTCGCCCGTCCGATACATCCTATTGCCCGTAAGGAATGGGTTGGGCAGAAACCGGTCTTGAGTCAGCTCCTCCCTGTGCAAGTAACCCCGGGCCACTCCGGCCCCGGATATATATATTTCGCCGATCGATCCGTCTGGGACCGGCTCCAGCTGCCGATCCAGCAAATAAATCTGCACATTGTCAATGGGCTGTCCGATCGGAACGGAGACCCCTTCGTCGCTCGCCGGATCATACCGGTAAATCATGCAGCCGACTACGGTCTCAGTCGGTCCGTACTCATTGAGGATTTCAATCCCGCCCCGACTGTGTTCATGGATGTCACGAGCCAGCGAGCATTTCAAATCTTCACCGCCCACAATGAATGTCCGAACCGTATATTGGCTGAAATCCATGTCTCTGATGAGTGCCAGATGAGCCGGCGTCAGCTTGATAACTGTTGCCTTGTTGTCTTCCACAATACGTTTAACTATAAAGTCGCTCCCGTCATCTTCGTAGATTTCGATACGGCTGCCGCTAATTAACGGCGTAAAGATAGAGGTCACGGTCAGATCGAAAGCAATGGAAGAGTACAGCGCAAATACATCATTTTGCGAGCGGATATACGTCTTGCCAGCCCACCAGATGTAGTTCACCAGTCCCCTGTGTTCGATCATCGCACCTTTGGGATTGCCTGTTGATCCTGAGGTATAGATGATATAGACCAAATCATCTGGCGTAATCATAGCAGGCAAATTATGCCCGTCCTTGTTGTACAGACGTTCATCATCGAGTGCAAGAACCTCACCGTTGTAAGAAAGCTGCTCCCATTCCTTGCCATGAGTCAGCAGCAGGGAAGCTCCGCTATCCCTCAGAATATACTCGATCCGTTCTTTGGGATATTCGGGATCAATCGGCAGATATGCCATTCCAGCCTTGATTACCGCCCAGATCCCGACAACGATGGACAGAGAGTGGCGGCCCATGATAGCTGCCGGGGTGTGAGGGCTTATCCCTCTCTCCAGCAGTGTTCGTGCGAGCCGATTGGCGCGTTCATTCAGTTCGCCGTAAGTAAGCGATTGTCCCATGCATGAAACAGCAATGCGTTCCGAATTCCGCTCGACTTGTTCTTCGAACAGCTGCAAGATCGTTTGATGCGAGGGATATTCGCAATCTGTTGTGTTGTACGTATATAGAAGCTTCGTACGCTCTTCCGGCAGAAGCAGCTGCAAATCATGAAGTGCGGCATCGGGACGGCTCAGGACTTGATCGGTTAAATATAGAAGACGGCTATGTAGTTCATCGATTTGCTTCTCCGTGTAGTCGCCTTCTTTATAATCGAAGTACAGCTCCAGTTCTTCATTCGATGACCATTCGGTTACGATGAGCTGCAAGGAATACAGTTGGTTGCCGTTATTCACCTCAATTTGCTGCATTTTCCAACCAGGACCGAAGTTCCGGTCGAATGCCGTATTATAATAGTTCACGCACACTTGAAATAATTGGTCCAATCCCCGCTGCTGAAGCTGAAGATCCTGTACGAGCAAGTTGTAAGGATATTTCTGATGGAAATAGCATTGAATGAGTTCTTGGTTGACGTTATGTATGAACGATGAGAAGGACATCTCATGCTTGATGTCAATGAGAAAGGGCATCGTGCTGGTAAACATACCAAATGTATTTTTTTCTTTGGCCCCCGTACGATTCAATACAGGAGTGCCTATCAGGAGACGGTTTTGTTGATTCGCTTTGTGGAGATAAAGGAGCATCGTTGCTACAAAAAAGGTATTCAACGAAATACGATGGGTTTGTGCAAAGTCGCGGATGGCATCGGAAGCAGACTGGCTTACTAAGAACTTTTTGCGGTTGCCTGCGATGCCGATTGATGTAGTATGCAAATCAATGTCATGGATGTGATCAAATTTATGATTCCAATAGCTTTGATTTTTCGTAAAACGAGGGGATGATAAATACTTTTGCTCTTGTTCAATGTAATCCAGGTAGGTAGGTCGGGGTTCCTGAGGAACTTCCTCCCCCTGCATCAATTGCGTATAAATCTGATTGATGTGCGTCGTCATCAATTGAAAAGACCAGCCGTCCGAAATAATATGGTGGAATTTCGTAAGATACGCGCTTTCTGTGTCGCTGATTCTAACCAGTACAAAATCATACAATTGTTCTCCATCCAGTGGGAGCGGTTTGGAAAACTCGGCACTCACCCAGGCATCCACATCCGATTCTTGGGCCATAAAATCGATAAACGGGAACGTTTTCCTGCGGTATTCCATCACCGTCTGCAACACCGAACCGTCCTGTTCGACTAACCGCATACGGACGGCATCATTGAGCCGAATGAAATGATTAATGGCTTCCTCCAGCAAGGAAAAATCGACGGGTCCGTAAATTTTGATGAGTCCTCCGATGTTATGTATGCTCGTACCCGAGTATATATTTTCTACATACCAAATTCGTTTTTGCGGATGTGTCAGTGGATAGAGTTGGCATGTCTTCATAGAAATAACCTCCAATCGGAATAAGTTACGGATACTAGGAAACCACCCGAGGGTCCAGTGCATTCAAAACGGTTCCCAGTATTCGTTTTTCACTTTCCATGATGTGAGTCATCTCGCTCAATCCTTGCTTCAACATGCATTCGTCTCCGGTTAAGGCGTATTTCATCAACAAATGACGCAAAGCATATGCCTGCTCTTCTATTGGCCGGAAGCATTCTGTAAAATCTGGTGAAAGAAGTCCCTGATTACATAAATACTGGATCCGCAGCCCCATCATTTTCTTGTGTTCCCACAGAATGTGGATGGGCCGGATATCACGTTTACGAACAAGTACGGGCATATTGCGAATTAGTGCAGCATAAACATCGACACCGAATGCCGCCTCCAGTGGATTCGCCGTTCCCCGGTTGCGCAAGGAAATATTGCTGCCCGCCAAATATTCTTCCAGGGATTCTTTGATAAACGCTGCATCTAGCCAGTAGCTTCCCGATTTATTGAACTTGTAAAGGTAGATTTGTTCTTCATAGTTGTCCGTCCATTCGAGGTTTTGGAACCCTTGCTCCATTTCATGGTACGGCACCACGGTCTTCTGAAACTGCATTTCTTCATCGTAGCCGAGAACAAGAAACGTCCTTCTCGCATCATCGTAACCGTAAACCAGAATATCGTGAGCATAATGAGTATGTTGATAGACTCGTCTACGAGGGATATAGAACTCATCCACATAAAGAGAGATCGTATAGTTTGAACGGATACTGTTTATCAGAAATTCGATGATTCCAGGCGGTGAATCGAGCACGCATTCGCGCTCCAGCTTTTGTGTAATCAGCCAGGGACAGCGAATAAAATCTTCTCCGTAAAAGGTCATAGGCACTGAGCGTGAAGCGGCCTCTCCGTCAAGATCCTGATGACAATAGAGGTGGATGAAATTGCTGTAAAACCAAGGCAGCGCTTCATTTCGTGTAAGTACCGTACATAAGGGATATGCCAGATACTGATATCCGACAAGAGGCGGGATACTCAATTCAAGTTCCTTGCTACCCAAATCAATACTCACTTCTTTCTCGTTTGTTAATTTTTTGTAAAATAATGAAGCATTATATGAGTTTACCTAAAAATAATATAATAACTAATATATGTAATTCATACTCCCATAGATGTATTTTATTGTCAATATCTATTAAGATTTTTCATTTATACTTTTTTGTCGCCAAGTTATTCAACTCGAAAACAGCCGATCAGCTACAGGATCCGACAGGATCCGGCCTGTTCCAGAACTATGAAAATAGTCCTACTTAATGAAGTTATTCTGAAAACGTCCATCGATCCTTCTTCCCACGTCCCCTAACAAATAGAGTAGAAACATGAGTCTTGCTTCTAGGCTGAAACAGATTATTACAAGCTGTAAGGAAAGATTAACCCCATCTGGCAAGTCGCTCAGAGTAAAACAACAAAAGGCACCTTCCTCCAAAAAGGAAAGTGCCCTATATCTCAGTCATTAAAACTATATATAACAGCCTTTACTTCTGACTTGCCGCAATAGCTTGTTCCAGATCGTATAGTATATCATCGATAGACTCGGTCCCGATCGACAGACGCAGCAATTCCGGATTTACGCCCGCCGTAAGCTGCTCGTCTTCCGTCATCTGCTGATGCGTCGTGCTGGCCGGATGAATGATAAGCGACTTGGAATCCCCAACGTTAGCCAAGTGGGAGAACAGCTTCACATTCTCGATCACCTTCTGACCTGCCGCTGCCCCGCCTTTGATTCCGAAGGTCAGGATAGCGCCTTGGCCCTTCGGCAGGTACTTCTTCGCCAGCTCATGCGAAGGGTGACTCGGCAGCCCTGCATAGCTCACCCATTCCACCGCCTCGTGACTCTCCAAATACTTGGCAACCTTCAGCGCATTCTCGCTATGGCGCTCAACGCGAAGATGCAGCGTTTCCAGCCCTTGCAGGAGCAGCCAGGAATTAAACGGGGACAGCGATGCGCCAATATCCCGCAGCAGCTGTACGCGCGCTTTGATAATATAAGCAATCGGGCCTACTGCCTCCGTATACACAACGCCATGATAGCTTGGATCCGGCTCCGTCAATCCAGGGAACTTATTGTTTGCCGTCCAATCGAATTTACCGCTATCAACAATAACCCCGCCGATGGAGGTCCCATGACCGCCGATGAATTTGGTCGCAGAATGAACGACGATATCTGCTCCATATTCTATCGGTCGCAGCAAATACGGGCTTGGAAAGGTGTTGTCTACGATAAGCGGAATGCCGTTCTCATGCGCGATGGCCGCAACAGCTTCCACATCCAGCACATTGCCCTGCGGATTGCCGATCGTTTCGGCAAACACGGCCTTTGTCTTGTCATTGATCGCTTTTCGGAAATTTTCCGGGTCCGTGGAATCCACGAAATGCACCTTGATGCCCAGCTTCGCAAGCGTATTGGAAAATAAATTATAAGTACCGCCATACAAGCTCGAGGAAGAAACAATTTCATCACCTGCGCCCGCAATGTTGAGAATGGAGAAGGTGATGGCTGCCTGCCCGGAAGATGTCGCCAGTGCACCGGCACCGCCTTCAAGCGCTGCAATCCGCTTCTCAAACACATCCGTGGTTGGGTTCATGATACGCGTGTAAATGTTGCCGAATTCTTTAAGCGCAAACAGATTCGCTGCGTGCTCACTGTCTTTAAACCCGTAGGAAGTCGTCTGATATAGAGGGACGGCGCGGGATAATGTGGTCGGATCAAGCTCCTGACCGGCGTGAACCGCTAAGGTTTCAATGGAAAATTGGCGTTCTTCTGACATGGGTGTTTCCTCCCTTTTCTTCATATGGAAAGTATTATGGCTTCATAATTTCTCCCATTCTCTCATACTTTCCCGCATTTGAAAAGAGTTATAACCAACTAATTTCATCGGAATATTATAAATTATTCTGCATGCAGCTGGAAACCATCTTATTCCTCATCCGCTGCATACACCCTGCCCCATCCATATCCGGCTTCCGGGGACGTATCCTCCGGCATGCCCGGCAAGATTAAACCGCCGTCTATACGGAGATTGATCCCAGTAATGTAGGATGCCGCATCTGAGCAGAGCCAAGCAATCGCTTCCCCGATGTCCGACGGCGTGCCCAACCTTCCCAGCGGGATTTTTCTGCCGAGCGGCTCGTCCTCTGCCGATTGGTCCGGCTTGTGAACAGTCGCTCCCGGTGCCACGCAGTTTACGCGGATGCCATGCGGAGCCCACTCGAGCGCTAGCGATTGTGCGGCACGTATAAGCGCTGCCTTCATGCTGCCGTAAATGCTGTCCTTGGGATAGGCTCTCTCTCCCCGGGAGGACGTGATGAAGATGATATTTCCCGGAATTCCCTGGGCGATCATCTCCCGGACAGCATATTTGCTAAGCAGCATCGGTGCTCGAAAATCGAGATGAACCGTAATGTCCAGCGCGTCCTCCTCAAGCTCCGTGAGCTCGTCATAAAGGCCGATCCCCGCATTGTTCACCAACAGATCGATCCGGCCAAATTCCTCTATCGTCTTTCGTATCGTATTCTCCGCTTCACTGCGAACGGTCAAATCGCTTTGAATAATAAGAGGCGTCTTGCCATAGATATGACGAATATCCTCTGCTATGTCCACTATTCCATCTTTACTCGAATGGTAGGTCATCGCCAGCCGATATCCTTTTTCAGCCAAAACCTTGGCAATCCCCCGTCCAATTCCAGCTCCAGCGCCTGTCACCAACGCTACTTTCTCTATCCCTTGAATCCCTATGCTACCCATTCCTCTCGCTCCCTTCGAAATCCTGCATGCAGGCCACGATTACGCCGCTGTTCAACCTATACGCATACCGTGCCTACCCTTCCTTACCCTGTTCCGAAAGGGATGATTGGCTTTGATAAATAAAGTGAGCATCGTTATTATAAAAAGTTGAATCCTTACCGAGGTTAAATACGTATTGAATATTAATATGATTTTCCATAAACGATAATCTTTAGGAGGGTGTACTCATGAATTCTGAGTGGTGGATTGTTGGAAGTATTCTAGTCGCCGGATTCCTGTTTATGATTCCCGTGCAGTACCGCTATATTGCAGCGTTAAAGAATGATCCCCGGAAGCGAGGGGGCGATCAGGAAACGTATTACAACAAGATGTCGTTTCAAGAAGAACAGCTACACTACAACACGCAAATTATGTTTTTGCCTTCCACCATGGTTGCCTCGTGGATCTATAATTGGAGGCATAGGAAAAGAAACACGACCAAGTAGGCGCTTTCTTTCCAACGGACGAAACGCAAAAATCATCGCCCACAATAAGGGCGATGATTTCCCAAGATCCAAACTATTTTCAGCCGCGTCTAGCTAAAGCGTTCATATGTAGGAAAAAGGTATCCTCCAGCGTAGGCGCCTTCTCCACAAATTCGGGACCCGGCTGCTTTTTCCCCATCAGCCTTACTCTCATATGATGTTCCGTCATTTGAAAATGAATCAGCAGCTCCTGCGGTATCCGCTCGAAGGCTTCCAGATCGATTTCGCCTTCCCAGACGCTGGAGCTGGAGGCCACATTCAGTTTCCACTGGGTCGGTGAACCGATATACCGGATGCGACCGCGGTGTATCCATATCACGGTATCTACCGCCTCTTCCCACTCGTTCAGCTCATGGGCGGCCACGATCACCATTCGGCCCCTGGCGTATTTAGTCAAATACGTGATAAGGAATTTGCGTTCCTCAGCGTCCATGCCGTTTAAAGGCTCATCGAGGAATAGAAAAGAAGGTGAAGCCAGCAGCGCCTGCACGACGGCAATGCGCCGCTGCACCCCTTGTGACAAATTCTTGACCTTGCTCTTGCGGAAGGGCTCCAATCGAAAGTCCGTCATCAGCCTGTCAATGGCCTCAGGATTATAGATGCCCTTTAATTCTGCCATATAGGTCAGTAGCTTGCCGACCTTCATATCCCCATACAGCTCGATATCCGCCGGAACATATCCGATTTGACTGCGGATCAACGGCAAATGATCTCCTGCCCTGCGCCCGCTGTACAGAATTTCGCCTGCATCGGGTGCCTGGAGCGTGGTCAACAGCTCAATCAGGGTGGTTTTCCCAGCCCCGTTCGCCCCGACGATAAGGTTCAGGCCGGAGTGAATCTCCGCTTTGTCGATTTCAAGCCGGTACGTACCCGCTTGGCGTTCCAGTCCTTCAAGCCTAATCATTTGCCATTCTCCAAGCTCCGTTCAGCTTCAAGCTGCGTCCGTAGGAAGAGACGAGCAGAATCACTCCGATAACAAGCAGGGCCACGTCCGTCATCATTTTACCGCTCATCGAAACGCCGTGATCCACGATTTGTCCCTGAATTACGATCCACATTCCGTAGACCAGGACGGCCGAGATCAGTGAGACAACCATGCCTTTGCGAAACAGCATATACATCGCAGCCCCTCCCGTCACCAGCAGAATTCCCATCCACTCCAGAATAAAGGGTCCGAATAAAAAGCGAGAGCTTTCCGCCTGGATGGATCGCAGCCCGAGCGCGAGGGTGCTCAGCAAGGCCATTCCGATGACGATGCCGGTCACAAGCAGCAGACGGGTATACAACACAAGCGCCGGTGGATATGGGGTTAGGGTCTCCACAGCCCGCATTCCTTTATCCCAGGTTCGGCTGCTGAACAGCATCGATACAATCAGCAGCAGAGGGGTGATCAACGGGAAAATGCCGCCGGGCAATCCGGCAAACTGATCCAGTGGATACTCCGGATCGATCAGTAGAACCAACATGCAGAATACCGCGCCTGCTGTGAGCAGAATGGATCTTTGGTTCAATCGGATCTGACTCCGAAGAATCTGTTTTAATGAGGGCGGGTCGACCTGCGGATTAAAATCCAGCTTGGGGGACTCGGGCTCAATCCTGAGCTGATTGAACTCTCCCTGAAGAGACGCAATGAGCTGCGCCGTCTCATCCGGTGACGGCGATGGAAGAGCAGCGCGTCTGAGCGGGCCACGAAGCTCGTCTTCAAGTCTTCTCAATTCATTATCGAATGGATGATCCATGGAGGTACACCTCACTTTCTTTTACTTTGCTCTGCGAATCCGATTCTTCCGACTTGGAGCGGTTCCGAACCTGTTCCTGAGGGCTTTTCTCCCGTGTCCTTCGGGACGAACGGACGGGAACCAAATCAGAATGCTCCATCGATAATGTTTTCTTCAGCTTTCTCAAGCCGTTATATAAATGCGTTTTCACCGTACTTAGGGGGAGGTCGACCAGGTCGGCGATTTCCTGCAGCTTCAGATCATGAAAGAATCGAAGAGATATGACTTCCTGTTGTATATCGGGCAGGCTCTCCAGAGATGCTGCAATCTCCAGTGAGGTTTCCTGTCTTTCCACAAGTTCCTCCGCGCCGGGTGCAGGGTCGTATGCATCCGGCATCTCCTCACCCGCAAGACCTTCAGACCTATAAGATGCGCTTTTCCAATAATCCTTGCACATATTCAGAGCCACGCGGTAAAGCCAGGAGCGAACATGTTCCAGCGTGCCGTGCTGCTTCAGATGCCGAATGAGCCGGATAAACGTTTCCTGAACGATATCCTGGGCTTTTTGCCTATCAGCCAGCCTCTGGGTCGTATAACTGAGCAGCGGACCATGGTACCTCGTCACCAACATTTCAAACGCTTCCTGGTCGCCGGCAGCCATGCGTTCGGACAGCTGCTGATCGGAAATCATGCCTTTCCCCCCCTTTCTATGTGCATTCTAATCTTCCCACTATATCTATTTCTCAATTATAACCGACCGTGTGCAGGTGCATAGTCGTCATTATTTGACATTCATCATGGCATCCCATTTTTGCTGCCACTCTTTATACGTAATCGGGTTCTCCGGGCTTAAGTACGAATTTCGTTCGGTATCGGGAAGCATCAGCCCTTGTTGGTAAAAATGAACCAGCAGCTCTTTGACCTGATTCCCTCTGCCTTCTTCCAACGCCCTTCTGACTTGCTTAGCCATACCCATGCCTAATTTATTTTGAGGATCATCCCCGTCCCCATTCTTGAACAACAGTTGCTGTACCGACCGAAGGTTTCCGTATGCGGATCTCAGTTGTTTATCACTAAGCCCTTTCTCCTCCACGTAATACACATACCAGAAAAGACTGCTGATCTTGCCCCGCACATCCCGCTCTGGATGCTCAAAATAATAATTGAACCCCTCCTGGTTGCCGAACAGAACGGAGTTCATCCATTCGCCAGGCAGATTCATGAAGTTATATGTGTACTGGTTCGAGGACAGAATCAGACGATGGTGCACCCGGGGATTATTAAAACCGTGACCCAAATATAAAATCTTGTCGACGTTGCTTTTGAACTCGGGTACCCACTTGGAAAAATAGTCATACTTCTTTTTCATATCCTGCAGCATCGATACGGATGTTTTCTCCAGATATGGCGTTGTCACGATTGTGATCGGGAGATCAACCTGGTGGATTTCCTTCCAAAACTGACCTCCGTACAGGGAGATATTCTGCTCGATCTCCCCACCCTCGAACCGCTGGTAGCCGGGCCTTCGTTCCAGCTCCTGCATCCCCGTATACAAGGGTCCCGGATAACCTTCGACCTCCAGCTTCATCTCGCCGAAAGAATAACGCATCCGGCCAAATTCCCAGCCTAAATAAACGTATTCCGGAGGACCGTCTCCGTTATCACTCTTTAAATATACATGCTGATGACCGGGAAGCGGATACCAAGCGATATATCCATCCAGCTTAACTTCGGGCCCCACACTGTAAACCGAAAATTCCTCACGGGAGTACCCAGCCATAAAGTCCATGACCTTGCCTCTATATTCCAGCTCGGCTTGAATGTCCCCTCCCTTGGCATCGCCAGCCATCCTTACCGATATCCGCTCTCCCTGTCTGCGATAGGGAGCGTCAATGCCCTGGAGTTGGACACGCTCAAGCTCGAACATCCGGTTCAGGGTTAAGGGAAGCTGCCTCATGCCTGATAACTCGGAGGCGGGTATCGTTAGCTTCGCCCTTACGCGAAGCTCATCGTTTGACAGTCGTTTCAGCTTGATATCATAAGAAGAAACATGAAAGAAGGATATATTGTCAGGGTCATCGACATAAGAAACCGTAGGGTCTCCAAGCTTCGCATCAAATTGGGCATACCGATCCGCCCATAGTGTGCCGTAGGGTATGGCTGCGGCTACCGTCAATACGGCAGCCCCCAGCACGGCGAGCCATCCCGCTTTCCGCAGCATCGTAGGCCGCTTACGGTTTAACAAGAACAAACACACCGTTAGCAGCAGGAAAGTAAAGGCAAGCACGAACCACCGGGAACTCATTAAATCTTCCCTAAACAGACCGTACCCCCAATTCTCATATTCAAAGCGATTGGATTGAAGGAAGAATTGGTTGAGGTGAAACACTTGAGCCGGCATCCATCTTAATTCGGTGATGATATAAATTTCCATGAAAAATGTTCCAAACATCCATGCACAGAAACCGATCAAATAAACAATCCGGTTCGGAATGCTTGCCCCAAGCAGCATGGCGAGCGCGAGTGTCACCATATAGGAAACCTCGTACTGCACCGCAAATTGCATGGTATGCATCATCGCAATATCACCGGCTATCCCCTGGCTAACCGACAGGATATAGAATATAACCGACGTCGACAACGTGAACAGGGAAAAGTACAACAAACTGACCACATATTTCGACGACAACAAGGTAAAGAAAGACACAGGCAAGCTGTGATTCCATTCAAAGGACCTACGGCGAACATCCCGTCGAATAGACAAGATGCCAATTAGCATAGCCGGACCCAGGGTCATCGTATGACCCAGCATGTGGAATGAATAGGCCGCCGTGTACAGATTATGGTTCGGTCCATTGCCGCTTGCCGCCTGCAGCATCATAATGATGAACAGAATCGCATAGATGATCGGAAGTGAGGCAAACAAGGGATTACCGAACAAAAGCCTAAGTTCAAGGAGACTATGCCTCCACCACTTATGCATGACGATCCCTCCGCAGCAAGCTCAGATATCCATCCTCCAGCGTCGGATCCGCGGGAAACGCCCCTGCAACCGGGGCCGTTTGGCCGATAAACCGGCACAGGACGCCTTCCGGAACGGTTCGGGTAGATACGACGGACATGGGATCAATCAAGGCAAATTCATCCGGACTCATCACCGCTTCCCATACTTGTCCCTTCCCGCATGCCTGCAGTTCAGCCAGACTGCCGTTCATGGACAGTCTCCCCTTGTTCATGACTGCGATACGACGGCAGTTGCTCTCAATATCGGCGACAATATGGGTGGATAGCAGGACCGTCCGGTCGATGCTAAAGCGGGTTAACACATTGCGGAACCGGACACGCTCCTGAGGATCCAGCCCGGATGTCGGTTCGTCAACGATCAAGATATCTGGTGTTCCCAATAACGCTTGGGCAATACCCAGCCGCTGCTTCATTCCCCCGGAGTAAGTACGTACTTTTTTATCAGCCTTCCCCTGGAGATTAACCATCTCGAGCAGCCTGGAGATTTCCTTCTGTCTGGCACTCCGTTCTTTGATCCCTTTCATGGCCGCCACATAATCCAGATAATCTCGTCCGGTCAGCTGCGGGTAAATGTGAAAATGCTGCGGCAAATACCCGATCATCTGCCGAATCTCCTCCGGCCGTCCAATCGATATCCCGTTCACTCTCACCTGGCCGGAGGTCGGCGACAATAAGGTCGCCAGAATGCGCATCAGCGTTGTTTTGCCGGCGCCATTGGGGCCCAGCAGACCGGTCATGCCTGTATCCAATTGTAGAGAAACATCCAAGAGTGCCCATGCACCCTTGCGATAGGTTTTTGATAAATGCTCAATGGTAATCATTCTAGAATCCTTTCACCATTAACGATTATGGCATAAGCCGCGCGGTTTACGTTACTTGGAACGAACCATCGTCTTAAAAAGTTTGGCATTTCCAACGTTTTGACATCAATTCATTTTATAAGGTACAAAAAAGCCCGTGATCCTTTAAGCGGATTGCGGGCATGATCTATATTCACCTGATGTCAGGCTCTTATTCAGTTATTATAACATGCTAAGATGCGGTTCATCCGTAAACCTTCAGGACATAAATATTTCATGCCGCAAAAGATTAACGGGATGGATCATTCACGTGCTTATCGCATCGATCCTTACCGATGAGCCTCATATTGGTTGGCGCGACTGATCGCCTGGATCGATTGGATGCCCTGCGGCGATAACTCTTCCTTATTCCCCGCCGCCAAGTTATGCAGCAGCTGTTCAAGCGAGCTAGCTCCAGGGATGGTGCAGGCAACAGCGGCATGGGCCACAGCATATCGAATAGCCAAATGGGACAAATCCATGCCAGGGCCAACCTCTTCAAGCCTCTTGAGTATATCAAGCAGCTCATTTTTGTTGTAATCCAGATAGCCCTTCTCGGCTTTGGCTTGTCCGCGGTCCGACAATATGCCGCGGGCAACGGGTCCTCGTGCAATGGCGGATATTCCGTTCTCAGCAAGGAGATCGAGCACCTCTTCCTCCGGTCTCCGGTCCAGGATGCTGTACTGACTCATGACGCTGACGATATTGGATTTTCCGACATACTCGCGGATGACGTTCGGCCGGATGGACGAGATGCCGTAGTATCGAATCCACCCTTCCCGCTTCAGCTCTTCAAAAGCTTCAATCGTCTCGTCAATCGGATCATCAAGCGTCCCTCCATGAAGCTGATACAGATCGATATAATCCGTACCGAGTCTGCGAAGACTATCCTTGACAGCGGATTTGATGTAGTCCTTGGAAGGATCCCATACTAAGCCATCCTTACCCGGTACACGACGGTTGCCGACTTTGGTGGCGATGATCACATCCTCGCGCCGACCTTGAACCGCTATGCCTACCAGTTCCTCGTTACGGCCTTCGTCGTACAGATCCGCCGTATCCAGAAAATTCACGCCCCGGTCCAGCGCTTCGTGGATAAGCTTTACGGCTTGTCCCTCATCTGTACCCAGTGACATACAGCCCAGCCCGATTTCGCTTACATACAATTCCGAAGATCCTAGCTGATTGATTCTCATGCTTGATCTCCTCCTCTTCCCTATGATGAATAAGGTTCTACTTCTTTACTTACCCTAAAATATCGATCCAGATCTTCACGGCCGTAACTGCAATGAGAATCGCCAAGGCATACCGCAGCAGTCGGACGTTCATCTTGCGACTGATGATGGCGCCGATGGGAGCACCCATCAAGCTTCCGGCAACCGCGAACAGGGACGGCCAGATCGGAATGTCGCCCGAGGCGATTTTGCCAATGACACCCCCGACCGCAGACAGAAAAACGATCGCGAGCGAGGAGGCGATGGTTATCCGTGTCGGTATCTTAAGAATCGTCAGCATGATGGGTATCAGGATAAAGGCACCTCCAGCGCCGACAATCCCCGCAATGCCGCCGACGATAAAGGCGGCTCCCATCGCAATCCCTGAATGATAGGTCACCTCGTTAACCGACCTATTTTCCATAGTTGCCCGGGTCGGCACAATCATCAATAACACCGCGATAACCGCCAGAAAACCGTAGATCACGTTAATCATACCGCTTGTCATCAGCATCGAGGACAGACTCCCGATCAGACTGCCAACCAGGGTGCTTACCCCCATCTGAATGACCAATGGCTTGTGAAAATACGACTCACCGCCGCGCGAACTCATCCGGTTGGTGATCATGCCTGACAATGAGGCGAAAAATACCTGCAGCATGCTGATGGACGCCACCTCCTTGGAGGTAAAGGCCTCCAGTCCAAACCAGGAAGGAACATAGAGCAGCAAAGGAAAGTTAATAATCGCCCCGCCAATTCCCAGCAATCCTGAGAAAAAAGAACCGATGATACCTATAAAGATCATAACTACAAGTTGCACTATCAAGGTGATCGATCTCCGTTCAATTTAATATCGTGACCGCGCACATTGCTATTGAATGTACCCCATTGTTGATTTATAATAAAACCAAGTATTTATATCGGAAATTGAGGAGGTATGTGGTGATCATGTTGAATAAGCTGAAATTCCTCTTCCAGGACCGTTGCCCTGACTGCGAGCAGAAGCTGATCTCCAGACAGGAAGACATGGCTACGATCAAGCATTGCCCGGATCACCACTACACCGAAGAAACATATAACCAGCTGGGAGTTACGATTGTTTATCATCCCAGCAAAGATAACAGTTAAACTTTGTTTAAACTCCGTTAGCTATTTCGGACTGAGATCTTTGGATTTATTCCGTTCCCTCTGCCCATTCCCGTCCGGCAAGCCTGACCAGAAGCATAACCGCGATCTCGGCAACCATCACTACGAGCGAGCACATAAAAATCACAGGGATCATATCGCCCGAATCCAGATTTAAAATGAACGGGTAGGCGATAAGCCATAGCAGCTGCGCGGCCATAAACAAGTGCCCCCGAAAGCGAGCCTTATGATCCAGTCCGGATTCGGCACCTGCGGAATTGGCTTGAATGCCTCTACAGATTCCAAAAATCAGTACCATATGCAAGCAGATGGCAGGCAGTTGAATCAGCAGCTCCTCTACCGATTGCATAGGCACGCCGCCTGTCTTCACCTCAGGAAACCAGAATAATGAAAGAACCGACCAGATCAGCAGCAGCCAAGCGGATAGATGCCCTGCCTTAAAATATCCGTTCAACGCCTGAAGCCTCCATAATCCCGAAGCAATCAACAGGTATCCCAGCAATTCCGGCAGCAAGTCCACCGTTTCCAGCTTAAAGTCGACAAGTACAAGCAGCAGCCCCCACACGATGCGATAACAAGCGCTTCTCATGGTTTCCTCCTGCTTTCCCGAACAAATTCCGTCATTTCTCGATCCATCGGACTTGGATGATAAGGAATCATCGTATCTCCATACCAAAAGCGACGGCCGTCCTCCAAAAAGGTGGTTCTTAATATCAACTGATATACCTGCATGCTCTTCTCAAGCGACATATCAAATTGGTGGCTGATTCTAATGGAATCCCCTTTATTAATCTGGAATGGAAGCTGAATCTCATTGATAGGTTCACCTCTTAACTCGATGTGCGCTTCCGAAGGTTGAGACCGGTAACTAGTACCCGGTATTTGTCTGGAAATGTCGACAAAGATTCGGAGATCTCCATTCTCTGCGATATCGAGCAATTTCGAGGAGAACGCCGTTAACTGAAGCGGCCGACTCACGACGGCAGATTCATAGCCCGAGTTATCGGAAGAGGATCCGCCGGACGTCCCTGATATCGGATCTTGATCTTCCTGATCATATACGCCAGGCCATACGTAAATCTCTCCGATATCCACTTGTTCCGAGGTTCCATCAGAGTAAAGGGCGGTAATCTCTCGAACGAGAACCGGCTCCTTCCTCTGCTCTCCTGCCCCTTCTTTCCCCGGGGCGGGTTTATTTAAATTCACCATCATTTTTCCCAGGCACTGTCTCTGATACTCAGCATATTGAGGGTATGGCGTTACGATCTGTTCGGGATAACCTTCGATCCGGATGGAGCTTAGCGTCTTGTCTGCTCTTTTGTCCTCTACATAATACAAGTCAAATACACTGCCTCCCCCTTCCCTTGTTTCCACATGATGCTCAAGGAATACGGTTCTTCCCAGTTGGTTGGCTTCATAATACCAGACATTCCCGACCCAGCTGCAGGCTACGAACAGGATGGCGAGAACATAATACCATTTCTTGCTCATAGCGCCTCCTTATGTATCATGCGATTGTTCCATATTATTAAACTATCTTAACACGTAAATAGATGAAGAGGGTTTGATCAGCGTTAATTTTTCATATGATTCTGACGAAGGAACTCCATGAATTTGAAATAAGGTTATGACTTCATGGACAGACTATTTGAAGCCACCCTAAAATCAAGGAAGGTGTTCATGATGAATCCATCGATCGAAGAGGTCACCCATTGGCTTCAATCCAAAAGCAATCACACCCTGCACATATCCAAGCAAGAAGAGAAGGATCAGGACCAGATTGAAATACAGCTGGAACGATTTGAACACCAGCAGCATCAAGAGCAGTCCATCGACGGTTATGGAGACCACCATGCGCTCCTGCTCCACGGCCCCGGCGTGGTCATCACCGCCGGCCATGAAGCCCCGCTGCCAAGCAATTCCTTTGTCATCGGACTGGACGGGTTAACGGCTGCGGACATCCAAGACCGTCAAGTGGTGCTCACAACGGACCGGGGCACTTATTCGATCACGGCAACCTGAGGGCAGCCGGCATGAAACAGCAAGAACCGCCAGAGTTGTTGCATCTCTGGCGGTTCTTTTGGTTTTATTCAGCTCACACTCGTTTGAACCTCCAGATAAAGCTCTGGAAATCCCCATGCATCGCGGGAATGGCCAATCCGGCGTTCATCAGTCGGTCTCCGCCATAGATGTTCCCGTCTTCTTCGCACCGATAATCTCCATCCCCATCCAGCCCGGCCGTACGCAGCCAAACAATCGGCTCATTCGCCTCGCTTAAGATGCGGAAGTAATACAGCACCGCTTCCGAGCGGTCCTCGGAGACGATGGTCCAGGCAGCTTCGTTCCCTTCGAACGGATTCCGAAGGCGGTAGAAATCCCCGAACTGTACCAGATGCCGAATCTCTTTATACTGTTTTACCTGCTCGCGGACCTCTTCCTTCTCCTGCTCACTGAAGGCTGTCAGGTCCAGCTCATATCCGAAATTGCCCGACATCGCCGCATGACCTCTCGTACGCAGCGAAGTATGCCGGTGCACCTGATGATTCGGAACGGCGGACACATGGGCTCCCATGGAGCTAAGAGGATACACAAGGCTCGTTCCGTATTGAATCTTCAATCGACTGACGGCATCAGAGTTATCGCTTGTCCACGTCTGGGGCATGTAATACAGCATCCCCGGATCATAGCGTCCGCCACCGCCGGAGCAGCTCTCAAACAAAATATGCGGGAACTCCGTCGTCAGCTGCTCCATCACCCGATACAATCCCAGCATATAACGATGGGCTGTTTCCCGCTGGCGTTCAGGCGGCAGCGCGGCCGACCCGATCTCCGTCATGTTCCGGTTCATGTCCCATTTCACATAGGTGATCGGCGCACTTTGCAGGATGCTCCGAACCATATCGGCCACCGCATCGCCTACTTCCTGGCGGGAGAAGTCCAGGATCAGCTGCTGTCTGCCTTCCGTTCGCCGGCGTCCTTCCACATGCAGGCACCAGTCCGGATGCTGACGGTACAGATCGCTATCCGGCGAAATCATCTCGGGCTCAAACCATAAGCCAAACTGCATATCGAGATCGCGAACCCGCTTCACGAGATCCTCAAGGCCTTCCGGCAGCTTGTTCTTGTCAACGACCCAATCTCCGAGGGAAGTCGTATCGTCATTTCGCTTGCCGAACCATCCGTCATCCAGCACAAACAACTCGATGCCGAGATCCCGTCCGACGCTGGCGATTTGTTCGATTTTATCCGCATTAAAGTTAAAGTAGGTCGCTTCCCAGTTGTTAACCAGCACTGGGCGCGTAGCATCCCGGAATTTCCCCCGGCTCAGCCTTGAACGGTACATCTTATGATAGCGTCTGGACATGCCGCCCAAGCCTTCCGCCGAAAAAACCATCACCGCTTCCGGCGTCTGGAACGATTGTCCCGGCTCCAGCAGCCAGGAAAAATCAAACGGATTCAATCCCATCGTAACCCGGGCGGTTTCGTAATGATCCACCTCAACCTGTGCAGAGAAGCTGCCGCTGTATACAAGGCTGAAGCCGTACACCTCACCGTGCTCTTCGCCAGCGCCTTCGGACAGCAGCGCAAGAAACGGATTGTGGTTGTGGCTGCTTGAACCCCTCCGGCTCTCAATCCCCTGCATGCCGGGGGATAATCTTCTGCGCTGCACATGGCGCTCTCTCGCCCATGCTCCATGGAGATGCAGAAGGTCATAACAGCTATGATTCATATCCACGCTGGCGCTCATAGCCCGCAGCAGGGTGATGTTCTCCTTGCTGTCATTACGGAAGGACACGGAACGCGTAATGGCATCGAACGCATTCATGACCGTATAAGACAAATAAATCGTCAATCCGCTTACCCGATCCAGCAGTTCCAGCTCCAGCGTATCCGCCTCAGCATCCTGTTCCGCGTATACGGCAGGCAAGCCTTCCAGCTTCGGTTTGCCGCTGTAGATCCGGTGACGGACATATTCCGCTTCGGTGACCGTGGTCCCGTTAGCCAGCTGTACCTGGTACGCAGGCTGCCGGAAATCGCCGCTGCCGTAGCCCGGGTATTCCTGTGGCAAACTGTCCAGGGAAAAGGATGCATCCTCGCGAAACGGCGACGGTGAAAAGGATGCTCTGCCCCTCCGTTCCAGCAACCCGCCGATGCGGTGATCGCGAATCCGCCGCCCCCAATAGGCGTGCGCCGGATAGACGCCCCGCACAAGCTCAATCACATAACTTGACCGCTCGCTCTGGAGATGGAATATCCCCAGATCTTCATGAAAATGTATACTCACTGCTTTTTGCCCCCTAACCCAAGGTCCGAGTTAAATCTCCATGTTCCGTTTTAAGACCCTACGGCGGTCGTCCGTTCCAGAATCATGACGTCCCTTCCCGGAATCGTGACATGGCCTGAAATCTGCCGGCTACCCAGGAGATCGAATTGATTGGCAGAACCTGCATCAAACGTCATCTCTTCGGCATTGTGGTTCATAATGAACAAGTAGGAGTTCCCATCCTTCACCCGTTCCACCACCTCTACCCCGGCAGGTGTATTCAGCAGCGGCTTCACACCCTGTTCTTCGCACAGATTAGCAAGAAATGCCTGCAGGAACTGCGAATCCGGACTGCTCGCCACATAATAGGCCTGCCCTTCGCCAAACGCATTCTTCGTTAGAACAGGAGTGCCTTTATAGAAGTCGGATCCGTACTCAGCCAGAATCTCTGCCGTCTCCGCATGGATGACGTCACACAAAATTCCACATGGATAACTTCCACGCAGTGATCCCCAATCCTGCTTCATATGGATCTGATTTTGCTGCCCGGGAAGCAGGGCATCGATCTCCTCGGCCCAGATGCCAGTCACCTTGCGCAGTTCGCCGGGATGACCTCCCAGGGTCACCAGATCATGCTCATTGACGATGCCGCTGAAGAAGGTCGTCACAAAGGTTCCGCCCCGGGATACAAACTGCTCCACGCGCTGGGCAACGCCCGGCTTCACCATATACATCACGGGGGCAATCACCACATCGTACTTGCTCAGGTCCTCCTCGAAGCTGATGATATCGGTCTGGATATTCAGCTGATACAGTGCATCATAATACTTATGAACCTCATCCACGTAGTTCAGGGCTTTGGAAGGTCCGCTTGACAGCTCCAGCGCCCAACGATTTTCCCAATCATACATAATCGCTACTTTGGCGTCCGATCGGGAGTCTAGCAGCTTATCTCCGAGCTGCTGCAGCTCGTGCCCCAGCTCCGCGCATTCCCGGAAGACCCGGGTATGCTCATGTCCCACATGCTCAATCAATGCGCCGTGGAACTTCTCGCATGCCCCCACGGAACGGCGGAGCTGGAAGAACATGATTGTATCTGCCCCATGGGCTACGGCCTGGTAACTCCACAATCTCATCACGCCGGGCCGTTTGGCGGAATTGTATGGCGACCAGTTTTGAACGCTCGGCGTCTGCTCCATCAGCATGAACGGCTGTCCACTTTTCAGTCCGCGCATCAGATTATGCGCCATCGCTGTAAAGCTTACCGGCGTATCAATCGCAGGATAGTTGTCCCAGGATACCACATCCATGTGCTTCGCCCACTCGAAGTAATCCAGCTCCGGATAAAATCCCATCAGATTGGTGGTGACCGGAATGTGCGGCGTAACCTTCTTCAGTTCTTCCTTCTCCAACCGATAACATGCCAGCAGGCTGTCAGATTGGAAACGGCGATAGTCCAGTGATATCCCTTGGAAGAAGGTCCGGTTTCCGCCGAATTCTTCACTGAGCGCGTTCGGTACCACAATCTCGTCCCATTCGTAAAAGGTATGACCCCAGAAGCCGGTATTCCATGCGGCATTCAACTTATCGAGCGTCCCGTAACGCTCTTTCAGCCAGACGCGGAACTGCTGCTCGCAGTTGTCGCAATAACAATACCCGCCGTACTCATTCGAGACGTGCCAGATGACCAGTGCCGGATGATCCTTGTAACGCTCAGCCAGCTTACGCGCCATCAGCATCGAATATTTGCGATACGTCGGACTGTTCGGACATGAATTATGACGACCGCCGAATTTGCGTTTGCGTCCATCGTAGTCAACGCGCAGGATGTCCGGGTATTTCTTGGCCATCCAAGCCGGATGCGCCCCCGTGCTGGTTGCCAAGCAGACATGAACCTGCTCCTCGGCCAGCCGATCCATCATTTCATCAAGCCACGTGAAATCATAGCTGTTCTCATCACGCTGCGTTCTGGCCCAGGAAAATACATTGAGGGTCGCCACATCAACACCGGCCAGTTCAAACATCCGCAGGTCCTCTTCCATCGTTGCCTTATCCCATTGCTCGGGATTATAGTCCCCGCCATACCATATCTTAGGGAAATGTTGATTAATCATTGAAATGCCTCCTTCATCGTTCTTTAGCTAAGAAAACCGTATCTATCGACGTACTTTGAATCTTAAAGAAAAGAGGCACCATCCCATGTCATGTTGGACAGGGATCATACCTCTTATGAACGATTAGCTAACTTTGATTAGAGCATTGCTCCTTACTTTTTCAGACTATCCCAGGATGTCTGCATATCCTCAAGCATCTTGTTCGCATCGGATTTGCCTGCGAAGAAGGCCTGCATCGCGCCGGAGAATTCCTGGGCTACACCGTCAGGGAACTTCGCGGATTGTCTTGGCAGTACTTTGCCAGCTTGCACGTACTCCCACACGGCTGAACCCAGATCGCCCATGTCCTCAGGTGTTGCTTCGATTGTCTTCAAGGCCGGGATGAATTTGAATTTTTTGACGATGTACTCTTTACCGATATCGGATGTGACAAACCAGTTAAGGAAGATCTTCGCTTCTTCCTTCGATGCGGAATCCTTGTTGATGACCAGGTTCGCAGGTACCCCTACGTTCAGCTTGTCATTTAGCTCCGCATTGTCGCCAAGCGGCATCGGCAGGTAGCCAAGATTCAGGTCCGGATTGATGGCATCAATCTCGGTTTGGGCCCAGTTGCCGTTCTGCATCATGGCTGTTTTCCCCGTAGCCAGCAGGGAAATGGCCGTATTGTAATCGGTGGTCAGCGGATTTTTGTTCCCGTGATCCAATGTCAGCTGCATCAGTTTGGCCCACTCTTCGAACTTCGCATTGCCCGCAAATTTTTGCGTGCCGTCGTTCAAGCCCTGGATAAAAGCATTCGGATCATCCTGCTGGGCAAACGCCGGGTTAATACCTTGGTTACCGATCAGCCACCATTCCTGGTAAGCGTTCGCAAAAGGAGTTATGCCTGCCGCTTCCAGCTTCTTCGCAGCATCTTCCAGTTGGGCATAGGTTTTAGGAAGCTCGGTAATGCCCGCCTGCTCAAACAAATCTTTATTGTAGATGTACCCCCAGCCTTCAAGGTTCATCGGCATGCCGTATACTTTACCGTCTTTGGTCATCGGCTCTTTTGCCATGTCCACCAGATCGTTCACCCAAGGCTGATCGGACAGATCCTCCAGGCGGTCAATCCACATCTCCATCTCGGCGTCGCCGCCATTGGAGAAAATATCAGGCGCATCGTTGGATGCGAATTTCGTTTTCAGTGCAGCACCGTAGTCAGCACCGCCGCCTACTGTTTGAATATCAAGCTTGATGTTCGGATATTCCTTCTCGAATTCAACCTTGAGTTCATTCAGGCCGTCCACGATCTCGGTTTTGAATTGGAAAATCTTAACCGTCTTAACTTCGCCGGAAGCTCCATCCGAGCTTCCGCCCTGACCTTCCTCCGACTTGCCGCCGCAAGCCGCAAGCAGCAGCGAAAAAGCCAGCAGCATCACGAGAGATAATTTCATTTTGTTCATCTTTACTACCCCCTAGTATTGTTTATATATAAAGATGGGAAAACCGATTTGGGAGAAGCCAGGCTGCCATTACCCCTTAACGGAGCCGGCAGCGACGCCTTCAACAATGTACTTCTGTAATGACAGGAAGAAGATGATAATCGGCGTGATGCCCAGCACGAGCGCTGGCAGCGCCATATCCCACTGCTTCGAATACTGCCCGAAGAAGGCAAAGGTCGCAAGCGGAATGGTCCGCAGTTCCGGACTTTGCAGGATCAAGGATGGCAGCAGGTAGTCGTTCCAGACCCACAGACAGTTCAGGATAATGACCGTCACCATCATAGGTTTCAGCATAGGCAAAACGATACGGCCAAATACTCTGAACGGAGAAGCTCCGTCGACCGTGGCGGCCTCCTCGATTTCAAGCGGAATACCTTTCACGAAACCGTGGAATAGGAAGACCGACAACGGGATACCGAGTCCCAGATAACTGAGAATCAAACCCACGATACTGTTGTTAACACCCAGGAAGTTAATGACCTGCAGCAAGGGAATCATTATGGATTGGAACGGAATGACCATGGCCGATACGAACAGCATGAACACGATTTGATTGAATCTCGTATTGGACCGAACCATTCGGTAAGCCGCCATCGCACTCAACAGGGCGATGATCAGGTTGCTGATGACCGTAATGATGACGGAATTCACGAACGCTTCCGGGAAGCGGGTCATTTCCCAAGCCTTGCTGTAGTTGTCAAAGTGAAAGGCGGTTGGCCAGTTGGCCGCGTCGACCATAATATCGCCCAGCGATTTGACCGAGTTCACCAGCAGGAAGTAAAAGGGCGCCAGGAAAATCAGCGCAATAATGACCATCACAATCTGAAGTACAATCGTGGAAGCCGACATAGGAGGTTTCTTCGATCTCATTTAAGCTTCAACCTCCTTCTGCTTCGTTAATCGAACTTGAATGAGCGTGATGACGGCAACAACCAGGAAGAAGATCAGGGACTTGGCTGTTCCGAGTCCATACCGGTTGTTCAGGAATGCCTCATTGTACACGTTCATAGCCAGCGACTCCGTGGAGCGGTATGGTCCGCCCTTCGTGAGCGACAGGTTCAGGTCGAACATTTTGAAGGACCAGGATATCGCCAAGAATAAACATACGGTGACCGCCGGCATGATGAGCGGAACGATGATGCTCTTGAGCACTTGAAACCGGTTCGCTCCATCAATCTCGGCAGCTTCCATGACTTCCTTGGACACATTCGTAATGGACGCGATGTAGATGACCATCAGATAGCCTGACGATTGCCATACAAAGACCATGACGATGCCCCAGAAGCCAGTTACTTCGTCTCCCAGCCATGGAAGATTAAAGAACGGAATCCCCGTTGCCTCGCCAACGGTGGCAAAGCCCTTTATGAAGATAAACTGCCAGATGAAGCCGAGCAGCAATCCACCGATCACGTTTGGCATGAAGAAGATCGTCCGCAGCCAGTTGCGCGCCCTAATATTTTTCGTTAAGAAGTAGGCCAGGAAAAAACCGACCAGGTTCGTTAGAACCACGCCAACGATCGTAAACTTGGTGGTAAACCAGAAGGACTGTGCGAATGCGCTGTCATTTGTGAAAATCTGTTTGAAATTGTCCAGCCCGACCCATTCAACATTCCCCGATACACCATTCCAGTTGGTAAACGAGTAATACATCCCCATTACAAATGGGATAATGATCGTCATACCGAAAAACAGCAGCGCGGGTCCGATATAAACCAACTGCTGCGTCAAGGCAGCCGTTCTCTTGCTATTCATGTAAATCCCCCTCCGCTTGTCCTCTCGTTTCTCTATCCATTTCTCTATGATTTAATTATGCTAAGATGAAGACCTTGGGACTACCACAGGATGTGAACTAAATGGTATAGAAAATTGATCGGCGGTGAATTTATGAACTGGAATTGGAACAGCATTCGCACGAAATTGATTACCTTTATGATCATGGCTACCATCATTCCAACCACCATCTCCATGATCATCAGCTATGTCATGACAACCAACTCGCTCAAGGAACGGGCCGTTGTTGAGAATATGAACCTTCTCTATCAGGGACGGTTGAATTTGGAGAGCTATTTGGAAGACATGAACCGGAATTCCCTTACGGTTTATTCGGATCCGGATTTTTTCCGCAGCCTTTATTATAGTCATGAGAACATCAATGCCAGCGGTAGGCAGTCCGCCACGCTGCAGTCCATTCATAAAGCCATCGGCGGCGCAAGACAGGTCTATCTCTATGTCGACGGCAAAAGAGAGGCCACGTTGTTCGCCCAGGATATCGCCAGAAAAACGAGTGATGTCAACCTCTATTCCGAAATTCCCAATCTCGGTAACGATACGGTGGTTTTACAGCCGCCCCATCCCCTTCACACGTATGGCTTTCAGTTAGCTTATCCCTATGAAGCCAATAAACAAGTATTCACCATGTACCGGGTCATTGAACGCGTCCCATCTACCGAGCGATTAGGCATTCTCGCCATCGATATGGATATGAATTTCCTGAGCCGGATCAGCGATCAGCTGTTCCAGCCCGAACATGAGCAGCTATATATTACGAATGAAGCCGGGTATATCATGTATGCCGGCCATGGCGAGATGCTGGGACAGCAAATTCAAACGGAATGGTACGACAGCATCAAGCAATCCGGCAAGAAGGAAGGCCATTTCGAATATGACAACAAAATCTATTTATATAACAATATCAAGACGTCGATCAGCGACTGGACAATGATCAAGGAGGTTCCTTCCTCCTATATTCTAAGCAGCGCCGACAAAGCAGCCTTCGTCAATATTTTGCTGATCGGCGTGTCCCTGATTCTCATCATCGCCGCCACGATCTGGATTTCGGTCTACATCACGGCGCCGATCCGGGAATTGGTAGGCCTCATGAGCCAGGTCAAAAGCGGACGAATGACCGTGGATATCTCCTCCAGCCGCAAAGACGAAATCGGAACTCTCCACCGCAGGTTCGGGAGCATGATGGATACGATCAACAATCTCATCTTGCAGGAATACAAGCTGAAGCTGGCGAACCGGACCAACCAGCTCCGCGCGCTGCAAGCGCAGGTAAACCCGCATTTTATGAACAATGCGCTGCAAACCATCGGCACCCTTGCGCTTGAGCATGGCATGAAGAGGATCTACTCCCTGATCTCCGCTCTTGCCCGGATGATGAGATACAGCATGTACAATACGGACAAGCCGGTCACGCTAGCCACAGAGCTCGATCATATCAAGGATTACGTGGAGCTGCAGAAAGAACGATTTGAGAATCAGTTCGACTTCCGTTACGATGTGGATGAGTCGACTTTGCAGGTGTTGATCCCGAAAATGCTGGTTCAGCCGCTGATCGAGAACTTTTTCAAGCATGGCATGAACCCCTTGGCGGAAAACAATTACATCGCGCTGAAAAGTAAGCGCCTGTCGGCCTCCATCGTGCAGATCACGGTCGAGGATAACGGTAACGGAATGCAGGATGAGCCGTTCCAAACCCTTCAGGAGCACTTGCTTCGGATGGAAGAAATAGATCTGGAACAGCTTCAGGTTCTTTCCGAAATGGAAACGGAAGACAGCAGCGGGATCGGACTCAGCAACATCATGACAAGGTTGAGACTGTATTATCGTGGAAAATCCAAGTTCAGCATCGAAAACAACCAGCCGCATGGCTTTCGTGTTGTACTGACTATAAATGTGGAAGGTGAAACGGATGAAGGCATTGATCGTGGATGACGAGTCTCGCGTGCGTAAAGCCATCCGACTGCTGGTCCAGTGGGAAACGCATGGGATTACCGATATTGAGGAAGCCGCCAATGGTCTTGAGGCGATGAAGCTGATTCCGGCGTTCCGGCCGAGCCTCGTGCTGATGGACATGTTGATGCCGCTCAAAAACGGCGTAGATCTCATGGAATGGATTCACAAGAATTACCCGGATATCAAATTCATTGTCATTAGCGGGCATGACGACTTCGAATTCGTACGCAACACCATCTGGTACAGCGGCACGGATTATATCCTCAAGCCCATCGAGGAAGCCGTCATCAACCAAGCGGTCGCCAAGGCGACTGCCGCCTGGAAAGCCGAGGAACGGGAACGCCTTGCGGCGCGGCAGCAGCATGTTCAGGTGAACGAATACCGGCCGGTTTATTCCGAGAAGCTGTTATCTAGCCTGATTGATGACAAAAGCGCCCATTCCCAGGTGGTCAATCGCCTCAAGGATGAAGGCATCGTACCGGAGCAAACGCAGACGATACGCCTGGCCGTCATGCAGATGGACAAGTCAGATCATGCGCTTTATAGCCGCTTTGGCCATCATCAGGATTTGCTCATGTTTGCCCTGCTGAATATTTGCAATGAATTTCTGCAAAAGGACCGGATCGGGATCGCCTTCCGTCACTTCGGTTCACCTCACCAACTGGTTATTTTGTTGTGGGATCAGCTTGCCACGCTGCCCACACTGCTTCAAGAGATCAATAACGGGATGCACCGCACCTTGTCGCGCCACATGCACTTTGGCCTTAGTCCTGACGGTCAATACCCGGCAGACATTCCGGAATTGTATGACCGAAGCTCGTCCACCCTGCATCAGAGGGATTTAACGGTCCTAAATCACTTTATCCATGATACGGAGCAGCAGCTCCGATCGGGCGTTGACCATCATAAAGGCGCGCAGTTCAGCGGGTTTGAGGATACCTGGAAACTCGCCATACTTAGCGGCCAACCTGCTCCCATAACCGAAGCTGTAGAGTCATTCATCGCGGCTATTCGAAAAAGCAGCGTTCTTACGCCGGAGCTTCTGGAGCGTTGGGACCGCGATATCGAGAGATTTGCCAATCACGTGATTCATGAAACCGCTAACCCGTCGTCTGAAGCTTTGTTGAAATTGTACAAAGAGGAAAGCGCCACCATCGAGCGGCCAAGCCCGGACAAATATGTGTGCTCCCTGGCAGAGTGGCAGCAGTATTGGATTGAATTAATGAGCCTGCTGGCCTCGGCCGTGCAGTCCCAGAAGCAAACGGGACAGGACCTGATCCATGACATTACGACGTTTATCGAGCAAAATTATCAGAACGACGTGTCGCTGTATGATATTGCAAACCGATTTCATGTAAGTCGTGAGTACATTTCCCGCAAATTTAAGCAAAAGCATGGCATTAACATTCCGGAACATCTGAACCGGATCCGCATCTCCAAGGCCAAGGTCCTGCTGCAAAATCGAAGCCTAAAAATGGCAGCGATTTCCGAGATGGTCGGCTTCAAGAACGAGAAATATTTCAGTCTTGTTTTTAAAAAGCAAGAGGGCATCTCGCCGAAGGAATTCCGCAAGCTGCATGAGCAGGAAGCGTAGGCTGGACAGCGGTTTACCGCCGAAGGACTGAGAGCCTAGGCTGTTTAAGCATATCCGATCGACGCATTTTCTCAGAAGCTAGACCGCATGCAGCCTAAATTTTTCTTGCGGGATCAGGAGGGTAACCTCAGGCGTATATTAAAAAAATAAAGCAGAGAAAGCCGGGGATTCCCCGTCTTCTCTGCTTTTTTTGAGAGCGCTCCAAGCTATTTATTTTTCGTGTAAGCCCTCATGCTATCTCTACCCCAGCCGTTTCTCTAATATCATCACTCCGCGTGCCGGCACCTCGCAGGAATCTCGATGTTCTTCTTCTGTCAGCAGGTCAACATAGGTATCGCCTTCCAATGGCACGGGTTTGCTCTCCGGCATGTGATTAAGTACAAAGGTGAACTCCACGTCCTCCTTCACACGCTTTGTCACCTCAACGCCTTCCGGAGCTTTCAAGACGGGCTCAATGCCATGGTCGTTGCATATGGTTTGCATCAGGTCCTTCAGAAATTTAGGCTCTGGACTCGTGGCCACATACCATGCCTTCCCTTGCCCGAAGGAATTCACGGTTAACGATGGCGTCCCCTGATAGTAATCGGAGCCATATTCGGCAACGACTTCCGCTCCTTCAGCATGGATCACGTCACACAGAATTCCGCAGTCGTAGGTGCCCTTCAGTTGTCCCTTCGGCCCTCGCATCACCATCTGATTCTGCTGGCCCGGAAGCAGTGCATCAATCTCCTCGGCCCATATTCCCATTACCTTGCGCAGCTCGCCCGGATAACCGCCAAGCGTCACCAGATCATGCTCATTAACGATGCCGCTGAAGAAGGTCGTCACGAAGGTTCCGCCTTGCGATACAAAGGCCTCCACACGCTCTGCAAATCCCTGCTTTGCCATATACATCACCGGTGCGATGACAACGTCATATTTCCGGAAGTCCTCTTCCACGCTGATCATGTCAGTCTGGATATGCAGCTGATGCAGGGCATCGTAATATTTATGGACCTCATTCACGTAATTGAGGGCAACAGTCGGGCCGCTCGACAGATCGATGCCCCACCGGTTCTCCCAGTCGTAGATGATCGCGACTTTGGCGTCGGAACGGGCATCCAGAATACGGTCCCCAAGCTGCTGCAGCTCCTTGCCCAGCTCCGCGCACTCGCGGAATACGCGGGTAAACTCATGCCCTACATGTTCAATGACCGCGCCGTGATATTTCTCGCAGGCTCCGATCGAACGACGCAGCTGGAAGAACATCACCGTATCCGCGCCGTGGGCGACCGCTTGATAGCTCCACAACCGCATCACACCCGGACGTTTGGCCGAGTTATACGGCTGCCAGTTCTGGACGCTCGGCGTCTGCTCCATGAGCATAAAGGGCTGTCCTCCCTTAAGTCCCCGCATCAGAGCATGCGCCATGGCCGTATAGCTGTACGGTGTATCCAGGGACGGATAGTTGTCCCAGGATACAACATCCATCTCTTTGGCCCATTTGAAGTAATCCAGCTCCGGATAGAAGCCCATGAGATTCGTGGTCACCGGAATATCCGGCGTGATCCGCTTCAATTCATCCCGCTCCAGCTTATAGCAGTCCAGCAGGCTGTCCGATTGGAAACGGCGGTAATCCAGAGATATGCCTTGAAAATTGGTCCGGTTGCCGGACCACTCCTCGCTTAAAGCGTTAGGTACAACAATGTCCTCCCAGTCATAGAAGGTATGGCCCCAGAAGCGGGTATTCCATGCCTTGTTCACGGCATCCAGCGTGCCATAGCGCTGCTCAAGCCAAGCCCGGAATGCCGCGGCACAATTGTCGCAGTAACAGTACCCGCCATATTCGTTCGATACGTGCCAGATCAGGACTGCCGGATGATCCTTATAGCGTTCCGCCAGCTTGCCGGCCATGATTTTGGCGTATTTACGGTAAGTGGGGCTGTTCGGGCAGGAGTTATGGCGGCCGCCGAATTTGCGTTTACGGCCCTCGTAGTCGACGCGCAGCACATCCGGGTATTTACGCGCCATCCACGCCGGATGGGCCCCTGTGCTGGTTGCCAGACAGATATATATCCCGTTCCGGTACAGTCGATCGATCGTCTCATCCAGCCAGGCAAAATCGTACGTGTCCTCATCCGGCTGGCTCAAAGCCCAAGAGAATACATTAATGGTGGCTACATCGATACCCGCCAGCTTAAACATGCGGTCATCTTCCTTCCACGCTTCCGCATCCCATTGCTCGGGATTATAATCGCCGCCATACCACATTTTGGGCAATTTTTCGTTAATCATCTAGGGTTCAGCTCCTTTAGCTTCTTAAATTCCGTATCCAGTTCCCTATTCAAAAAGGCCTTGTTCGATCAATCCATGTTCACGCTGCCTTCGTCGGTGGCTGGCGTGATCCGGTAAGTCGCTCCGCTCACCGTTTCAAACGAGCCTTGCTCATCCGTCGTCACCACACTTCCGTCTTCCCTTCTAATAGCAAGCGGCACGGAACAGCTAATCCTACAGACTCGGCCATGCGTAGAGGTTACGCTCGCAGACGTAAGGATGCCTTCGCTCCATTCCATGTCCACAATAAACCCGCCACGAGCCTTTAACCCTCTTACGGAGCCTTCTGCCCAAGACTTCGGCAGCGCCGGCAGAAGCTGAATGGCGTCCAAATGACTCTGGAGCACCATTTCTACAACTCCGGCGGTGCCTCCAAAATTCGCATCGATCTGGAACGGAGGATGGTCTCCGAGCAGATTAGGATGCATGGAACGGGAAATCAGCGTCCGGACATAAACATACGCCTTGTCCGGTTGCTGTAATCGGGCAAACAGGTTGATCAGCCATACGCAGCTCCACCCCGTGTGCCCTCCTCCATGGTCGATGCGCGACATCAGCGTACGATAAGCGGCTTCCGCAAGCTGCGGCGTATCCTGAAGGGTTATGTCAGAGCCGGGGTACAGCCCATACAGATGGGATACGTGCCGATGTCCGGGCTCCGCTTCCGGATAAGGCTCGCTCCATTCCATGAGTTTACCCTCGGCATCGATGGCGTAAGGCAGCAGGCGTGCAACCGCTGCCTTCCATTCCTCCCGCAGCTCATCATCCTGCTCCAGCAGCTGTGATGCCTCAATACAGTTATGAAATATATCCCGAATGATGGCCATATCCATGGTGGAGCCTGCCGACACGCTGCAAGGCTGGCCGTCCGCAGTAAGAAACTGATTCTCCGGCGATGTCGACGGGCTGGTCACCAGATGCCCTTTCCCGTCTTCAGTAAGCCAATCCAGGCAAAATAATGCCGCATTCCTCATCAGCGGATAAGCCGTTTCCCGCAAATATTGGAGGTCCGGGTGAAATTGGTAACGCTCCCAAAGATGCCGGCACAGCCATGCACCGCCCATTGGCCAGAAAGCCCACATGGCTCTGCCATCGCTCGGGCTGGACATTCGCCATAGATCCACGTTATGGTGGGCGACCCATCCGCGGGCGCCGTAATGAATCTTCGCCGTCCGGGCACCGCTTACGCTAAGCTCCCGGATCATCTGGATCAGCGGCTCATGGCACTCGCTCAGATGGGTCGTTTCTGCAGGCCAGTAGTTCATCTCGGTATTGATATTCGTTGTATAATCACTATTCCATGGTGGCTGTACATGCGGATTCCATATGCCCTGCAGATGGGCGGGCTGTGTACCTGACCGGGAGCTGGCGATGAGCAAATATCTTCCGAATTGAAACATCAGCGCCTCGAGTGCAGCATCCTCTCGTCCCTCCCGGTACGCTTTCATCCGCTCGTCGGTGGCTAAAGCTTGTGCGGAACGCACACGCTCTGGACGGCCAAGCTGAAGCTTCACGCGTCTGAACAAGGCTTGATGGTCCTCGATATGCCGTGAGCGCAATTCTGTAAATCCATGCCGCATCGCGTCCTGGAGTCTCCCCCTGCATATACTGGACGGATCGGTTCCTTCAGAACCCGGAGATCGATCGAAGCCTTCAAAATTCGTGGCAGCCGCAATCAGCAGCGTGACCGAGCCTGCGCCGTTAATACGTATACCGCTGTTATCCACCGTAACCTGCCCGGTGTCCGTCAAGGCCAGCAGCCTCATTTCATACCGTATGCCAATCCCGTCTTCATAGAGCACCGACCCGGGGTGATCACCTCTGTAATTCTCAGCAATATGGGTGGGGGCTTGTCCATACAACACCAATGCTCCGTCTTCTGCACTGCGGGTACCATGCTGCAGCGGTGAACGAAGCCCGATCTCTAATTGGATGGTTCCGCCGTTCGTGCTTGTATAACGGATAACCGCGACCTGATCAGGCGCACTGATGAACATTTCCCTGCTGAAGCGATCATCGGGACCGCCGGTTCGAAAGTGAGTGGATGCAATCCCTGTATCCAGATCCAGTGCTCGCCTGTAGTCCGTCCAGTGATCCCCTATTCCCGACTGTCGGATGACCAGGTCTCCTAAGGGCAAGAAGGACTCCGTGCTTCTGCCAACCATCTTGCCCTCAATCAACTGCTCGGCTTCGGCAAACTTCCCGGACGCAATCAGCTCTCTTGCCGCTGCCAAATGCCGGAGAGCCTCGTAATTATTCGTGTCCCGGGGAAATCCGGACCAAAGTGTATCTTCATTCCATTGAATGCGTTCTTCCTGAACGCCTCCGAATACCATAGCCCCAAGTCGGCCGTTTCCGAGCGGAAGCGCTTCTTCCCACCTGTCCGCGGGCTTCCGATACCACAAGGTTGTGTTCTTATTCTCAGCTGAATTCAGTGTAATCCCCCCTTATTCCAATTGATAAAGGTCTTCTCGATGAACCTCTCATATCCTTCATCCGCTGCTGTATTTCTTCTGTTAAATAACGGCACAATCGCTATAACAGTGACCCTTTCATGTAGCGGCAAAAGGGGCCGCATATTGCCGGCCCCTTCTATTCACCTATACCTTAATCATTCCAGAGTTCGACGCGGTCGCGTACCAATTGGGTGTATTCCTGCTCCATCTTCTCGGCGCCGGCATCATTCAGCTCTTTGATGAACTGTTCATACAGCGCATCAAATTTCGCCGGATCGGCAAGAATGATTTCCGGAATCCGTTTACGGGTAATCTCTTCCACCTTTTTGTACGTGATATTGATATTGGAGTCGCTCGGTACTGGAATGTTGTAAGCAACGCCCCATGGCTTCACTCCAAATTCCTCTTGTTTCGGCCACAGATCTTTCCACATTTCCGCGCCGTATGCCTTCAGTGTTTCCTTCGCGGATGGCGTATAGTTCTCTATGATCGTCTCCGGGAAATTCGTCGTATAGTAGTTATCCGTCGAATCCTTCACGCCGTCTCCGTAACGCGGGAACATGGCGTTGTACAAGCCGATTCCTGTTTCCTTAGTGAAGTTGGCGTTGTCATAGGTTTTGCGCTCTTGGACATCTTCCGGAATGACGCGCTTGCCGTCCACAACGTTGTAATGCTCGCCCTCTATTCCCCAATTCATCAAAACTTGCCCTTCTTCGGAAGCCAGATAATCCAGGAACTTGATGATTCGAACTGGATCCTTCGCGGACGTCGTAATGCCCACACCCCATCCGGCGACGTAACCCGCGTCTTGGAACGTTGCATCCTTAGTCGACTCATCCAGCTGGATCGGGAATCTCGCATAGGTGCGGTTTTCCTTGCCGGAAGATCTCAGTGCGTTTGTTGCATTGCCGAAGCCCCATTCCTGATCGATGACGCCAAGAACACGGCCAGAAGAGATTTTAGCTTCGTATTGGTCCGTTTTCTGTACGAACGTTTCCTTATCCAGAAGACCCGCATCGTTCATATGGTTCAACCAGCGGAAATATTCTTTCTCTTCCGGGCGCTTGTAGTGCAGCTTAGCCTCGACCGTCCCCTGGTCGATATAATACTCGCCGTCATCCGATGCGCCTGTCGCGATAAACGCCGGGTTCGTTACCGAGATCATGATTCTCCATCCGTCCGCATTCAGCGTCAGCGGAATCGTCGGCTGGCCGTCAATGGTCGGGTGTTTCTCGGCATAGTCTTTCAGCGCTTTCTCGTAATCCCTCACCGTCTTCAGTTCAGGGTATCCGAGTTCTTTCAGCACTTCATGCTGGATCTGAAACGTGCCGCCGGCATCGAGCGCCTGATGGTCCACCGCTGCAAGCGTCGGGAGGACATAGATGGCCTCATCATCGTTACTCCATTTCAGACGGCTCATGTATTCTCCATACACCTTCTTGATGTTCGGTGCATGCTCTTCGATCAGATCCGTCAGATCAATAAATGCTCCGGAATCCACAAACAGATTGGCGTCACCCTTCGCAAATACCAAGTCCGGATATTCCCCGCTCGCTACCATCAGCGGGAGCTTCTGATTGGAGCCGTCTACCGCGTATTCGGCCTGGATTGTAATGCCGGTTTTCTCGGTCAGCTTCTTGCCGACCGCATCCTGCATGTTGGCCCAGTTCGCATTGGAATCCGCGCTGTAATACGTCATGGTCATCGGCCCCAGCTTCTCTTCCTGCTGTGTATCGTTGCCGCCATTGCCCTCTTCACCGCCGTTTGCGCTATTGTTACTGTCGCCGTTGCCGCACGCTGCAAGAACGAATGTGGCCATCATCATGATCGCGAGCAGCAGCGACAATCTCTTCTTATGATTCATTGCTATACCCCCTAAATCGATTTTTAATCATCTATCGTATAACAGGTCATAATGCCTGCTGATACCGTACATGCGCTTAGCTTTTTACTGCTCCAAGCGTCATCCCCTTCACAAAATACCGCTGCAGGAACGGATAGACGAGCAATATGGGAACCGTAACCACAATCGTAATCGCCATTTTGATCGATTCCGGCGACACCTGCTTCACGATTTCGGCCATATTCTGCCCGGACATCATGCCGCTGGTTTGTCCCTGTGTGCTCTGCAGCACCTTCATCAGCTCGAATTGGAGCGTCGTGAGATGGGGTGCATTGCCGTTATAGAGATACGTATCGAACCATGAGTTCCACTGACCGACTGCCAGGAACAAGGCGATGGTAGCCAGTACGGGCTTACAGAGCGGGAGAATGATTTTGTAATAGATCGTGAAATCATTAGCTCCGTCAAGCTTGGCTGATTCCTGAAGCGAATATGGCAAGCTGTCGATGAAAGACCGGATAACGAATACGTTAAATGCGCTCACCATCCCCGGAATGATGTAAACAAGAAACGAATTCATCATGTTCAAGTCGCGGATCAGAATGAAGACCGGAATCATCCCGCCGGAGAAGTACATGGTCATGGCCAGGAATACAGACATGAACTTTCTTCCCTGAAAATCTACCCTGCTGAGGACATAACCCAGCATCGTTCCGCTGACCAAGCCCAGGAATGTTCCTGCCAGCGTACGGAGAATCGTAATTTTGGCGCCGGTGATCAAACCGTCGTATTTAAAGATCTGAACGTAGTTCTCCAGCGTAAACTCGCGCGGCCAGAGATAGATCCCCCCACGCACCGTATCCACGGAATCGTTCAGCGATATCGCAAGAACATTCAGGAACGGATACAGAGTGACAATCATAACCAGTGCCATAAATATAAAGTTACCCATATCAAACACGCGGTCGGAGAGCGTGGGCTTGAATGCTGTTTTGGTTCGTGCCATGCTGCTTCCCTCCCCTACATAATGGATTGCTTCGTGAATTTTTTGAATACGCCGTTAGCGAGCAGCAATAAGAGGATACTTACAATGGAGTTGAACATCCCAATTGCCGTACCGAAGGAGAAACGTCCCATGCCAAGGCCATAATTCAGCGCATACAGATCCAGCACTTCGGAATAATCCACCACCAGCGGGTTACCCAGCAAGAACTGCTTCTCGAAGCCGATGCTGATCAGATGTCCGATGGACATGATCATCAAAATTGCAATCGTAGGGGCGATGCTTGGCAGCGTAATATGCCATATTTGGCGAAGACGGCTTGCGCCGTCAACCTTGGCTGCTTCGAATTGCTCCTGATCAATTCCTGAAATCGCTGCCAAATAAATGATCGCGCTCCAGCCCATTTCCTTCCATATATCAGAGCCTGTTACGATATACCAAAACAGGTTCCCCTGAGCCATAAACTGTATCGGTTCATCAATGAACCCCAGCCACATCAGCAGCTGATTGACAGCGCCTCCATCTGTGGACAGCATTTTGGTCACGATACCTGCTACCACGACCCAGGACACAAAATGCGGCAGATAAGATATCGTCTGTACGGTCCTCTTGAATACGCTTCCACGAAGCTCATTCAACAAGACTGCGAATAGGATCGGAATCGTAAATCCAACGATCAATCCCATAAAACTCATGGCGAGTGTATTTCGCAACACCAGATAAAACTTATCATCCGAGAAGAGTGTCACGAAATGGTCCAGGCCCACCCATTTTTGCTCGAAGATCCCTTTGCCCGGCTTGTAATTCTGGAATGCCATCAACCAGCCCCAGACCGGCATGTAGCTGAAGATGAACACAATGACGATAAATGGAAGCGACATTCCATACAGTACTTTCTGCTCTTTGAAAGTGGCCCAAAAGCCTTTCTTTTTCTTTGCGGCAGGTTGGATGCTACCTTCTGTCTTTGTTACCGCTTTCAAACCAACCCCTCCTCTCTTGTATATCCTGATGATAAACCAAGCTGCGGCGGGGAAGTACCCGAAGGATTGGTTTAAAAATCATATAAAAATTAGACATTAACTGAGGAGAAAATGCAGAAGAGCTTTATGCCGCTCCGTGTCCGGATCGTATCTCCGATCGCTGTTAAACCCGGGAAACTTCGGATGATACGGTGAGGTGGTTTCCCGGCTTTAAAGACGAGCGCTGTCGCTTCTCCGATACGATTCCGGCCCCTCCGCTCTATGCTTCGCAGCATTTTGGCTCCCCCAGTCATGTCTTGGGGAGGTAGGAGGAAATAAAAAAAGACGCGTACCTTAGTCGCGTCTTAAAGGGCAGCGATATGAAAGTACTTATGTTTAGTCTGGTTGTAGGGTAAGTGAACGCTATCCGATATTTGGCTTACCTATGTTCGATCTCCCGTCAAACCCATGCTCAGCAGCTTGATGTCAGCACGCTACACTGCGCTTCCGCATCGCCTTCCCGTTTGGCAGTTGGTTCCATGGCGAAGAGGCAGACGATGAGGAACTTGACCCTGTTTACAGGTCCAGCTCCTTGCGGAAATTAGACGGAGAGGTACCGACGTATTTTTTAAACTTGCTATGAAAATAATCTACGTTCGTATACCCGACCTTCTCCGCAACCTGATATACCTTCATGCCCTGTTTCAGATAATCCTTGGCCTTGTTGATCCGGACCTTATCGAGGTACGTATTGAAGTATTCTCCAGTTGTATTCTTGAACATCTTCCCGAGGTAGGCGCTGTTGTAATTAAATACGGAGGCCAGTGTTTCCAGTTTAAGATTCTCATTGTAATTGCGCTGAATCAGGTCCATGATCCGCTTCATCTCCTGATCTCGTCCGCCATCCCCCGCCTGCCAGATCAGCTCCTCCAGGAATTGGGACGAATGGCGGTACAAATCATAGGCCGTGCGCTGGCGAAATATCGCGGCAATCCGATCCGAATATTCCTTCGTGCGGGACCGCAGCTCTGGCTGATGCTGCATCAGCTTATTGTGCACGCCGGTGAGGAGCTCCACGAACGCCCCCTTCATCCTTTCCTCCGTATACTCCACATTGACCATGGCATATGCAGCAACATGCAGCAGCTTCCGCTGCACCTCGACATTGCCTACATCTACAGCGTAATAGAGCTGCTCCATCAGCTGCTCCGGATCATAAGGTTGCCGCTCTTCATCCGTAATGTCGCCAGCAAACCGCTTGGATTCAGGGAATAACAACTCGCCGGAAGGATAGAAGAAACGTTCGCGAATCCGTTCCTTAGCACAGCGGTACGACTCCGCTACATCCTCCAGACGATGAACCTGGCGCCCCAATGAAGCCGTAATTGACCTACCTGCCAGTGCGGCAGCAGCCTCCAACGTTTGAAGCAATTCCTTCCGCCCTCCTGCGGTCAATACTGGCGTGGGCATTAGAACGCCAAGTTGCCCATGCATGGAAAAGACCGTGCCGCGGCCGTTCTCTTCAAAAGCTTCAAGCAGCTGGTTTTTCAATCGGTCGTTGGCTCCCTCACCAGATTCATCGTAGCCGTTATGATGAATAATCAGCACTTGGTAATGGTTCCATAACAGTCCTGACCGCTCGGCGATATGCCGTAAAGCCGCATGATCGGGCTTACTCTCCGGATTGAACCATGTCTGAATGAACTGCTCGCGGTTCATATCGGAGGCTGCCCTATTCAGTGCCTTCCTCTCCTGTTCCTGCTCGATGGCTTCTTTAATCTGAAGCAAATACTTGCTCAGCTCGTCCTCATCCACCGGTTTCAATAGGTATCCGTCCACGCGATGGGAAATCGCCCGTTTGGCATAATCAAAATCAGCATATCCGCTTAGGATGAGCAGGTGAATCTCGGAATCCAGGGTTCGGATGGCTTCGATCAGCTGCAATCCGTCCATTCCCGGCATTCGGATATCAATCAGCATCAAGTCCGGGTCAAACATCCCGTGCTTCTCCAGCGCTTCGCTCCCGTTCGCTGCGGTACCAACAACCTGATACCCAAGCTCGTTCCATGGCACAATGCTCTTCAATCCTTCGCGCAGCTTGGGTTCGTCATCCACGATTAACACTTTCATCATCGCTCTCTCCTCCTGTCGGAATACTGAATTTAATGCGCGTTCCAATCCCCGGTTCGCTATAAATGATCAGACCCGCTTCAGGGCCGTAGGTAAGCTGCAGACGGACATGAACATTCCGGAGCCCGATCCGTCCTCCGTCCTTCTCATCGGTATCGTTCAAATAACCATAGATCATCTGCAATCGCTCCAAGGTTATGCCCGCTCCATTATCCTCGGTTATGACATGCAGTTTCCCTTCGCTGGCCGTGACCCTCACCCTGATGAAAGTTCCTTCTTCCTTGTGATCCATCCCATGTATGACCGCATTCTCCACAAGCGGTTGTATGATCAGCGGCGGGATTCTAACCCGATTGGCTTCGGGATCTACCAGAAGTTCATATTTCAGACGATCCTCATAGCGGAATTTTTGAATATCCAGATAACACTGCACCATCTCGATCTCGTCTTTTATCGTTGTTTTTCCGCTGCCTATCTCGAGATTGCTTCGCATCATTTTACCGAGCAGACGCACAATCCGGGCGATTTCGTCCTCACCCTTGAGATGGGCCTCCATGCGAATAGACTCTAAGGCATTAAACAAAAAATGCGGATTGATCTGACTGGCCATCATTTTGAATTTAATTTCGTTCTGCTTCTGTTCCATTAACCGTTTCTGTTCATTGGACTCCTGCACTTCGTTCATCAGGTCGTTAATGTTACCGACCATGGAGTTGAATTGGCGGGATAACTGGCCGATCTCATCCTTGCCGTCAATTTCCATCGCAACGCCGAGGTTGCCGGTACCTACCTTCGTAATATGCTTGCTGAGTCGCAGCAGCCGATTAGAGATCAGTGAGGAGAAACTGTAGATCAAAAGAACAGCCAGCAGTAGACTAATGATGATGACCGTCATCGCCAGCTTGCTGATCCGGTTGGCGTCCGCCACGATGCTATCAATCGAAAATATGGAAATAATGCGCAGACCATTAACCCCGGATTCCGTATTCAACGGTTCAATCAGCACCTTGGAGGCTTCATCATGGATGACCGATTCATAGCTTCCGCTCGCATGGTATACAACCCCGCTGGTATCTTGAATCTCGGCTAGCGTCTTCCCGTACAGCTCCGGGCGGTTAGCGGCGACAATATTGTTATTGCTGTCCACAATAATGGTGTCAAACGTTTCTTGGCTGAGGATCGTGTTCAGCATACCCGTATTGACATTGATAACCAGTACACCACGATTGTCCTTGCTTCCAAGATCAACCCCCTTGATTAAGCTGAGGTAAACCTTCTGATCTCGTTCATCCGTAATATAGTCCCAGTAGATGACGCCAATATCATCCTCGGCTCGCTGATACCATTCCGTTCTCTTGATTTCATCCTCGGGATAAAGGAACTCCCAATTGTTCAGCATGGTGGGGTTCTCACTGTAGAAACGGATATTCGATATTTCCTTGTACATCCGAATCGCCTGCTGTAAATCGGGATACTCCCTGTAAGCCACAAATACGTCGTATACGCTTTCATATTGCTGGCTAGCAAGATTTCTCAGACGCTCGTCGTAGGATAGCCGATAGGATAAATCGTCTGCCACGTTGATGACTTCGGTGGACCGTTTCTTGACCCGGTCCACGTTCTGGTAAGCCTGCTCCAACGCATTGTTGAAAGCAAACTTGCGGAGCTCGCCCGTAAGGAATATCCCCACGATGGCAACCGGCACAAAGACCACGACAACAAAAGACAATATCAATTTGTTGCGGATTTTCATGTCATTCACAAGTTGAATGAAATAAGATAACATCGGACCGTCTTCGCTCCTGTCCTTTAATCTTCGGCAAGCCTCTAAAAGAAAACGGTTACAACTATTCGTGAAAAAATCTGCCGCAGGCCTATTATATCAGCATTGCCGTTTGTTCAAGTCCATTCAAAATATGGAAGAAGCCCGACTCCAGCATAAGGCTGGTCCGGGCTCATCTTCGCTATGCTTTTTTCCCTTTTATCAAACAGGCGTTCACCGAGCTTACCCTTCCAGAGCTGCCGTGAAGGTCACCGCTTGTTGTCCAGCTTCTACTTGAATGCTCCCTTCTTGCAGGCTCACTCCCGAGCCCTCCACAGATGAAACGGCTCCCATGTCATGCAGCTTCACGGAGAATGGCTTGCCGCTGCCTTCCATCGTAAAATCAATCCGGCTGCCTGCACGTACCGCCCGCACATCAAGCTCGGTCTCCCCATTCATGTTGCGAACGGTAACCGAAGCCTCGCTGCCGTCTTCCAATGCATACAAGCCAAGTTCAACTCTGTCTGCATAGTCATATTCCGGACGGTTATCGGTTGCTCCCAAGGCGAGGAACGAGTTGCTGCGTACAAACAACGGCAGCCCGAGGAAACCGTACGTTTCCTTGCGCCAAGCTCCGCCATCCACCGTTTCTCCGGTTAACAGATGCGTCCAGCGGCCCTTCGGCAGATAGTACTTCACATCGCCGTTCTCGCTGAATACCGGTGCCACAAGCAGGGAATCTCCCAGCATATATTGACGATCCAGCATTTCAACGGCCGGGTCTTCCGGGAATTCCATGAACATGGCGCGCATGCTTGGCACCCCTTGCTCCGATGCCTGTACGGCGGTATGGAACAGATAAGGCATCAGACGGCTCTTCAGCTTCGTGAAGAAGCGCGTAACATCCACTGCCTCCTCGTCATAAGACCACGGCACCCGGTAAGAGCTGCTGCCGTGCAGACGGCTGTGACTGGACAGCAAGCCAAATGCCAGCCAGCGTTTGAATACATGCGCCGGAGCCGTATTTTCGAAGCCGCCAATGTCATGGCTCCAGAAGCCGAAACCTCCGAGACCAAGGGACAAGCCGCCGCGCAGACTCTCCGCCATCGATTCGTAATCCGCATAGCAATCGCCGCCCCAGTGAACAGGAAACTGCTGTCCGCCTACGGTTGCAGAGCGTGCAAATACGGCTGCCTGATTCTTGCCGAACTTCTCCACCAGCACATCAAAGACCACTTTGTTATAGAGCTGTGTATAATAATTGTGCATTTTGTGCGGATCGGAACCGTCAAAATAAACAACGTCCGTCGGAATGCGTTCGCCGAAATCCGTCTTGAAGCTGTCGACACCCATATCTGCCAGCTCGCGCAGGTACCCTGAATACCATTCGCATGCGTCTGGATTCGTGAAGTCCACCAGCGCCATACCCGGCTGCCACAGATTCCACTGCCACACATCGCCATTCTCTTTCTTCACGAGATAGCCCTTCTCACGGCCTTCCTCAAAGAGACGCGAGCGCTGCGCGATATACGGATTGATCCATACGCAAATTTTCAAGCCTTTTTCTTTCAAACGCTTCAGCATGCCTTCAGGATCCGGGAAAACCTCTTCATCCCATTGAAAGTCCGTCCAGTTGAGCCCCTTCATCCAGAAGCAGTCAAAGTGGAACACTTCCAGCGGGATATCGCGCTCCAGCATACCGTCAACAAAGGAGTTTACGGTTGCTTCGTCATATTGGGTCGTAAAAGAGGTTGAAAGCCACAATCCGAAGGTCCAAGCCGGCGGCAGTGCCGGTTTTCCTGTCAGGTTCGTGTATTTATCTAGCACACCTTTCGGATCAGGCCCGTCAATAACAAAGTACTCCAGTGACTCGCCTGGCACGCTGAACTGCACCTTCTTCACTTTCTCCGATGCCACTTCAAATGATACGAGGTCCGGTTGGTTGACAAACACGCCATAGCCCTTATTCGTCAGATAAAACGGAATATTTTTATAGGCTTGCTCGGAGCTTGTACCGCCATCCTGGTTCCAAATATCCACGACCTGGCCATTCTTCACAAACGAAGTGAATCGCTCGCCAAGGCCGTAAACCCACTCGCCTACGCCAAGATCCAGCTCTTCGCGCATGTAGGTCTGTCCGCCATCTTCCACGATATGTGCCATCGATTTGGCTCTGCTGCCGGTAATGCGTTCTTCTCCTCTATAGAAGTGAACCGACCATTCCGGGCCTTTCTTGATCACAACGCTCAAATTGCCGCTGCGAAGAACCGCTTCCTGATCATTCTCTTCAATGACCGTATGGTCACCTTCCTGTTTGTACAATTCGAATGCAGGTCCGCGATCTCTTACGCCTGCATAGTGAACCAGCTTTACACCAATGACGCCGGGCGCCGGAGATTGAAATTGCACGGTGATCAGCTGCGCATTAATGGTTGCTCCTCTACCCGGAATCGGGGCCGTGGAGGCATAGGCTGTCAACGTGTCTCCTTTTACTGCAAAATCATAAGCCTGAACCGCTCCCGAAACGGAATATCCTTCTCGGATAAGCCAATTGCCGTCTGTAAATTTCATTTTTTAATCCGCCTTTCTATATGATGAAAATTGAACTTTAAGATGTAAGCGTTATAATATCATTATACTGATCTATTTCAGGCCATTCTAACAGTATTACGTTATTTTATAGCACAATCTTGATATAAGATGACATCATTCAAGCACTATTCATTCAAAGGAGGAATATGATGGATCAATCCTTTCGCCAATCGTTAAAAGAAAGCACCGTCCACGGAAATGAACGCTTCCCGTTTGGTGCCTACTGGCATCAATTTGCCCCCGGTAACCATGTGGTAGACTCCCATTGGCATAAGGAAGCGGAAATTTTCTACGTGATCGAAGGCGAGGCTCTGTTTCAGATCGACTCGGAATATATCCCTGTCCGGGCGGGTGAAGCGATATTTATCGATGGAGGAGACCTTCACACTGGTCATGCCCGGGGCGATCAAGGGTGCAGTTTCTGTGCGATGGTGTTCGATTTCGGCATGCTTGCAAGCAGCAGCTACGATCTTGTACAGGAAGAAATGATTGTTCCCTTTCAGGAGCGAAGAGCCACCTTTCCAAGATGGATGACATCCGAGACCGATGAGCAGCTGCTTCAGCATATAAAGGAAATGACGCTGCTGTCGAAGCACAAACCTGCTGGTTATGAGGTCGCTATTAAGGGACATCTGTTTCTCATGTTATTTCAGGCCGCATCCTCTGGCCGACTGGTCAACCGGAGCCGGAGCGAAACAGCGGATATGGTGAGAACGGAACGCTTGAAGAAAGTCATTCTCTACATCCAGAATCATTATCACCGTCCCATCCGGCTGAGTGAGCTGGCTGATCTGATCCCGATGAGCGAAGGCCAGTTCTGCCGCTTCTTCAAATCCATGACCGGGCAAACGCCCGTGGATTATATGAATTCCTATCGCGTTCGCCAGGCAGCGGAACTCCTTCGTCAGCCGGACAATAAAATATCCGACATCGCACTCGATGTCGGATTTGGGCACATCAGTTATTTTGTTCGGGTCTTCCGTAAGATTATGGACTGCACGCCTTCGGAGTATCGGAAAAAACTATAATTTCGGCAGGCTCGGTATGGTCTGATTGCAATCCCCCGGAAGCGGCAGATTTCGACATACGTACTGGCCCGCGCTGTTCTCATTTGCAGCACCTGACGGCGCTGGCTGATGAACCCGCTGTTTCCAGAGCTGCCACAGCATGAATCCATCATTTGCTCTTCCCTTATTTTTAATATAATTCACCATCGTTTCTACATTATAATAGGGCGTTGCAATATTATTCTGACCGTTCATCATGTCGGCATCGTATACCGTGCCCGGTGCGGCATTCAGTTGCAGGACGGCCCCGCCGGATCCCTCCGGAGCAATCTGCATGCCCATATTGATAGGTCCGTTGTATATCGCCTTGTACGATTCATATCCTTCACGCGGATCGTAATAAATACCGCCATCGTAGGACATCAAATTGATGAAGTTGATCTTACTTCCATGATCCTTGACTACGCGGTACATGGTACCGCCAAAAGGAGATCCCCATTGGACCTTGCCTTCTTCAAACGGCGTTCCTTTCACGTAATAAGCGCCCGTGGACCAACCGGCGATGGAAATCTGCAGATTCGCATTTCTTGCATGGATTTCATTATAGAGACTCGTAATAATGCCCGCGATTTCTCCATCCTTAGTGCAGCTGAACTGAGCGGCTGTTCCTTTGTTGCAGCTGCTGCCGCTGGATTCCCAGTCAATGTCGACGCCGGCAGCGCCAAGATCGAGAGCCAAATCCACAATGTTCTTGGCATTGAATCCGGACCACTGTGAACCTTGGCTGTATGACCAGCCTCCTACCGATAAGAATGCTTTTGTTCCGCGGGCTCTAAGAGATGCGATATTGTTACGCAGATCCTGGGACTGCTGGGCTGTAAATTTACGTTGGCCGTTCGGGGTGGTCGCCCCTTCCACAAATTCCAATCCCGCAACGGCTTGATCAAACGCGTAGGACCCTTGGGTATACGTGGTATCCGGCCTTACGAATGCAAGATTGAGATGGGTAATGTAATTGGGAATGTTGGCAGTCGTCAGATCGTAAATACTGGTGTTCCAAGAGCTCGCGTAAGCGACATACATACGGTCACCAGGCAGCGGAGGGTCTACTGGAGGATCTACTGGAGGATCTACTGGAGGATCTACCGGAGGATCTACCGGAGGATCGACGGGCGGTGTCCCAGGAGTGCAATCTCCAAGGTCCTCCCATACCCCCCATTGTCCTGTCGTTCCAGGTACCTCGCCCTGTGTCCACCATTTCGCTTTCCAGGCATGACCGTTGTAGGATACGATATTACCCCCGCCATATACGGCAGAACTGCTCCAAGCAGGCTCCGTACAAACCTCAGCGGCTTGAACCTTGTACACAGGGAACAAACTAAGTACCAGCACGGCGATGAATCCGAGAATCCATCCTCTCATCGTTCTGGACAACCTTGTCATTCATCAAACAACTCCTTCGCCAATTGATTTTGTTTATTAAAGCGGTTTCAAAGCTGGTGAAAGCTTCGTACCATACACACCTCCTAACGCATACAGATAAAATGATATGACGCACTTCAAGTGTAACTTGGTCATTTTTTGTACAACAAGGATAAGATTTACTTATTCAGGGACAAAATCCTATACCCTGGCCTATCAGCTCTTCTACGCAAAAAAGGCTGTCACACTGCGGATTACCGCGAATGAGGCAGCTCTTCAATAGAAAGCATGGTTAACCCTGACTCCGATTTAGGGTATGATGATAGCAACGTGTTATTTCTTATTGTTGACTGATCTCTTTGTGCTGCCTTGCAAACGGACATTTCGATAGTGACTCCGTGTTATCCCGCAAAAAATATTGCTTCCATTCATAGTTATCCTCCGCCCCGTAGAACTTCAAGTCAGGGTGCGGTGGTACGGGATCATATTTGGCTAACCGCTGACGAATCAATCCCTTGGTGTGTTCTGCTTGCCTTGTTCGGGCATTGAACTGCTTCAGAACCCAACGAGGCGTAAAAGCAAGCATCATGTAGGGAAAGTATCTGCTCTGGCGAAGCTCATGTGCCGGTGTGCCGCAATAAACAAAATAAGGTTCGCCTGCAAAACAAAACTCCCACAGATGATCCGCAGGCTCCTCCGGCAGATCCGCCGGCCAAGGCTCCGTATCGTATTCGGTTGTCTGGCTTAACAGCTGCCAGAACAAGCGCTCATAATATTGGACGCCTTCCAGGCTATCGCGCCCATGCTCCGTACAGATCATGACGACAAGTGAAGTATATGGCCCGAAGTCCCTGGAGCCGAGCCCGTACTCGCGCAGCAGAGCAGCAAGCTGTTCCGCCGCGGCCTGTGATTCACCTTGATGAATAAAGCCGTATCTAAAATGATTCAGTGCATGTCCTTGCACTGCGGGAATACAAGGGAATTTGGCGTAACGGTCCGTCATTTTCTCGGTCAGCTTGGTTATCGCTTTCCGCTGCCATTCCTCCTGTAATCCATGGACAGCATCCATATCGTCCAACCTCAATAAACCGCTCATCACGAGCCCCCCTCTTCTACAGCATATAAGAGTGGGTAAAAATAGGTGACTGTCTCGTGCGAAATGCACATGAATTTTGAAAAGCGTTTCCCAAAAGCTTGAACTTTCTGATATCTTTAGTAGAGAAGAAATTAAAATGACCAGGCTTATGCCTTAATTACCATAGAGAGGATTCTTTCACATTATGTCTAAACCCCTGTTAACAGATCAGATTCAAACTGCCAAACCCGCCAAAAAACCGAGGCCTTCCGCTCCACCTGTGCGCATCTTTGCGCTGGGAGGGCTTGGCGAAATCGGCAAGAACATGTACGGTGTGGAATTCAAAAATGAGATTATTATCATCGATGCCGGGCTGAAATTCCCGGATGCCGAAATGAGTGGCGTCGATTATATTATTCCAGACATTCGTTATTTACTGGATAACAAACATAAAGTAAAGGGTATGTTCCTGACCCATGGACATGAAGATCATATTGGGGCTATTCCCTATGTGCTTCGTCAAATCCAAATGCCGATCTATGGCGGGGCACTGACCATCGGCCTGGTTCGTGCGAAGCTGGAGGAGCATCGGCTGCTGGATCAGAGTGATCTGCGCATATTCCATGAAGACGAAACGATTTCATTCCGTCATCTTTCCGTTCATTTCTTTAGAACCACCCACAGCATTCCGGATGCCTTCGGGATCGTTGTGGAAACCCCGTACGGCCCGATCGTACATACCGGAGACTTTAAATTTGACTTTACGCCGGAGGACAAGCCTGCCAATCTGCATAAAATTCTGCATATCGGCGCGCGTGGCGTCCTGGCCCTGATGGCTGACAGTACCAATAGCGAGCGGGACGGGTTTACCCCTTCTGAACGCACTGTCGGCGATTCCATTCTGCGTCTGTTCCGGGAATGTCCCGGACGGATCCTGTTTGCCACCTTTGCTTCGAACGTTCATCGTCTGCAACAGGTTGTTGAAGCTGCCATCCGAACAGGCCGCAAAATCGCCATCGTCGGCCGCAGCATGGAGAAGGTATTTGTGATTGGTCAGGAGCTTGGATATATTCGCGTACCGGACGGCATGATGATTGATGTGAAAGCCGTTAATCGTTATCGCGATGACCAGGTGCTGATTATTTGTACAGGCAGTCAGGGCGAGCCAAATGCGGCACTGACACGTATCGCTTCAGGTGCCCATCGTTCGATCCAGATTCATCCGGAGGATACTGTTATTTTCTCGTCTTCGCCGATTCCTGGGAATACCCAGAACGTCAATCGCAGCATCGATCTCTTGATGCGGGCAGGAGCAGAAGTTAAATACGGCTCCATTCTCGATATCCACACTTCGGGTCACGGCTGCCGCGAGGATTTGAAGCTTATGATCAGCAGCTTGCGTCCCAAGTATTTTGTGCCGATCCACGGGGAATACCGGATGATGCTCAATCATCGTCACCTCGCCGTGCAGGTTGGGGTTGCCGACAGCAATGTTTATTTGATGAACATTGGGAATACGCTGTCCCTATTCCGCAACTATGCGCGTAAAGGCCGGAACATCCCCTCCGGAGACGTCTACATCAACAATGGAGAGCTGCGTACCCATGAGAAGGAATTGCTTGAGGAACGAGTACAGCTCGCTCACGATGGCGTTGTCATCGTCGCCATCACCATCAATCGCGAGACGCGCAAGCTGCTCTCCGGGCCGGAGCTGATTACCCGTGGGTTTGTATATATGCAGGACTCCAAGCCTCTTCTACGCAGAGCTGAAGCGATGCTGCGCAAGCAGCTGAACAAAGCCGGTGAACAGCGCGAATACAACCGGGCTGCCTGGGAACAGATGACAAACAACACACTCAACCGTTATTTTAAAAGGGAACTGGGCCGCAGCCCGTACATTATGCCTTCCATTATGGAAGTATAAGGCTCTGGTCACTCTGAGCCTTAACCGTATCTCAACATAAAAAGGGTGGATCCAAGGTCATTTGAACCTTCGGATCCACCCTTTCTTCTGACATCAGAAAGTATACACTTCTAAGCATGTGCTACCTGATATCGCAAGAATAAAATCATCTAAACGCGGTCTTCAGCCTTAGTCCGCAAGCTCCAGCCCTTTCGTTTCCTTGCCAAGTACGAGTACGCCGAGCGCACCGATCAGGATGGTCACGAAAAACATCACGAAAATGAATTCGATCCGGGTGCCATTTTGCTTCAACACCCCGACGAGCAGCGGTGCAATAACGCCGCCGATCCGTCCAAACGACGTTGCTAGCCCAACCCCCGTTGAACGAACCTTCGTCGGATAGAGTTCCGGACTGTAGGCATATAAACCTCCCCATGCTCCCAGATTGAAGAATGACAAGGAAATGCCTGCTGCCAGCAGCGAACCTTCCGTGTTGGCATAACCAAACCAGATGGCGCTAAAGGCCGTAAGCCCCAAATAGGTAACGAGAACGAATTTCCGCCCGAACTTTTCTATAAAGTACGCGGCAGTAAAATAACCCGGCAGCTGGGCAAGCGTCATGATCAACACATACTGAAAGCTTCGGACCAGACTGAACCCTTTATCGACCATGACGGTCGGAAGCCACAGGAACATGCCGTAATACGAGAATACGACCGTAAACCACAGTACCCACAGCATAATGCTCGTACGCCGATGTTCAACCGACCAGACCGAAGCCACTCGCTGCCCAAAGGTCAGCTTAGGGGCAGCCTTAGCTTTCTGCTCAAGATATCTTGGCGAATCCTCGATGGCACGCCGCAAATAAAGCGCATAAAAAGCCGGCAGAGCTCCAATAACAAAAGCAGCCCGCCATCCGTAATCCGGGATGACAAAGTAAGCGATGAGTGCGGATAGTATCCAGCCTGCCGCCCAAAAGCTTTCCAACAGCACAACCGCTCTTCCCCGTTCATGAACCGGCATGCTTTCCGATACCAGCGTGGATGCAACGGGAAGCTCTCCGCCTAGTCCGAAGCCGGCAATAAAGCGCATCAAACACAGCATGATAAAGCCGGTAGCCAGTGCGGAAAGGCCGCTCGCGATCGAGAATATGAGCAGCGTCCATAGCAGAATATTTTTCCGTCCATATTTATCAGCCAAGAATCCAGCCATGGCCGCGCCGAATACCATTCCGATCGATGTGGTACTTGTCAGAATCCCTACCTGCTGCGAGCTCAGCGACCATTCAGCTGCCAATGCCGCGACAACAAACGAAATCATTCCAACATCCATCGCATCAAACATCCAGCTGGCACCCGCACTCATCAGCAGCTTGCGCCGCTTCGGCTCTTTTAACAATTGCATATTGCCCATGTTGCCCGCCCCCTCTCCTATATCTTTCTATAATGTAGAGCGAACCATACGCCTGGTCAAGCTAGATTATGCTGAGCGGCAGAATTACCTTGATGGTCGTTCCCTCGTGAAGCTTGCTGGATACATGAACCTGCCCCTTGTGATCCTCGATCATTTTTTTGCTGATCATGAAGCCCAGGCCATTGCCTTTCTCCTTCGTGGTGAAGAACGGTTCCCCGAGACGAGAGAGGATTGCTTCCGGAATCCCGCAGCCATTATCCGTAAAATGGATGGCCACCGTATGGTCATCGCTTCTCTCCAGCCGAATGGTTAACTCCCCGCCACCCGGCATGGATTCCACGGCATTTTTAATAAAATTGATGAACACCTGCTTCAGATGATTCACATCACCCTCGACATTGGCCTCTCGCTCTCCGAAATCCGTTATAATCTCGACGTTATGTATGATGGCCTGCGTATTTAATAGAGTAATCACTTGGTCCAGGAGCTGCCGGATATCGGTACGCTCGAATTTCACACTTTGCGGCTTCGCCAAAAACAAAAGCTCACTTACGATCAGCTCAATCCTTTCGATCTCCGAGGAGATAATATCGAAATATTGATCCTTCCGGCCAGCGCCGGAGCGAATGAGCTGCACGAACCCTTTGATGGAAGTCATGGGGTTACGAATTTCATGGGCGATCCCTGCCGCAAGTTGACCGGCCATGGACAGCTTATCGGACTGGATCAGCCGCTCCTCTTCTTGATAGGCGGCCTTTTTCATATCGGTAATATCCGTAAAATGCGCTACGTAGCCAAGTGTTCTTCCTTCCCTGCTACGAGCTGTGCTTAGCATACAAGATACCCACCTGATATCGCCTTGTTTATGTATCAGTCTCTTCTCCAATTGCAAAGAAGCGGTCTTACCCGACATTAGCTTCTCCATCCTATCTTTGTCCTTATTGACATCTTCCGGATAAATCCAATCGTAATAGGGGTGGTGCAGACACTCTTCCGCCTCATACCCCAGCATGACGCAAGCAGCGGGATTAATTTTGATAATGCTCCCCTCTGAATCGATGAATACGGTTCCAATCGGCGCTACTTCAATCGCTTGGACCATAAAATCATAGCTGAGACGTTCACTATTCATCATCGTTTGGAGATCCTCCTGTCTTTCATTGTTCAATCGTTTTACATATTTCGAGATATCGGTTTGCTTCTCCTTTCCTCTCGCCTGTTGAAAAATATAAATAAAGCAAACCAAAGGATAATTTGGACATGGGGCGAATATATTGTGATGAGGTTTCTAATTTTTGGTGGCAATTCCAGCGCTATTCTATTAAAACTGAGAGAAAATGGTTTTTTTTGACTTGAACGCTATGGCTTTTTCGTTTATTGTGAAAGAAAGCAAGTCATTTACAATTGCTAGTCGTTAGGACCGTTAACAAAGGAGTTTGCGAGTATGTACACGGAACAAGATATTTGGATTGTGCTTACAGGCACGGGCACCTGGTTCAGCAGAATGATCCAATATTTCACGAAGGCCCCACTCAACCATGCATCCATCGCGTTTGATTCCGAATTACGCGAAGTGTACAGCTTTGGGCGAAAGAAGGCGAACAACCCGTTTGACGGCGGTTTAGTTCGCGAGAATCTACGCGACCCCTTCTTCTACACTTCGGAATGTGCGGTATATCGTTTCCGCGTTAGTAATGAAGACTATCAACGCATGCACAACCTTGTCAAAGAGATGATGCGTGATCAGGACCGCTACAAATATAATCTGCTAGGGCTGCTGGGTATATTGTTTCGGATTCATATTGATCGTGACGATGCTTTCTTCTGCTCCCACTTTGTTGCTACGGTGCTGGAGCAAGCAGGCCTGCGGCCTGTGAACAAGCCTTGTCATCTTGTAACGCCGGAGGATTTCTCCCATTCATCACAGTTGAATGAAGTCTACCGTGGACCTCTCCACGGGTATCTTGCTCAAGACATGACATCCCCGCTATCCCCATCACCGACGTTTACTCCTGTGACAACGAAAGGCCGAGGCAAGTTCTTCAGATTCGGAAAAACGGGTTAATACTGAAATATGTAGTTATCATATAAATATGTTTCTCTGATACCTTGAAAAAAAGCAGCCGGGCTCTCACCCGGCTGCTTTTTTGTATATTCCTCGCGGGGGTAACCCCCCGCGTCATGTTTAGCATTAAGCGGATGGAGTCTGGTCCGACGCCTGCTCCAGCACCGTCTTTTCGACCACAGCGGGGCTAGATTCGATAGTAGATTCAACCAGCTTTTCCTGCTCCATTTTCTTACGCTTGCGTTTGCGGTTAAAGTACACACCAATCAACAGAAGCGGAACCGCAATAAGCGCAATATATAACGATACATCCTTAACCATACCTTCTGCCGCGTTACCGTACAGGTAAAACAAGGTACCTACCACATAAAACTTGGTAGCTCTGCCTATAGCGGCATAAGCAAGAAGTCTCCATAACGGGAAGTTCAAGCACCCCGATAGAATCGTGAACACCTTAAAGGGTACCGGCGTGAAGGAACCAATCAATATGGCGGCCTCGCCGTTTTTCTGAAACATGTTCGTAGCAGAGTCAATCCACTCTTTTTTCAAAATCTTGTATAGTACCGACTTCCCAAGCAGCTTTCCGATTAAATAACCCAGCGGCGTCCCCAGCAAGCACCCGATAAAGCCATACGTTGCAAGCCACAACGCATTCTGCGGATGCATGATGCTTAGCGAAACCTGCAGAAAAAAGGCGGGAACCGGAAAAATTACAGCATCAGCAAACGAATGAATAAACAATCCCCATGGACCAAAATTTTTTAAAAATTCCAAAATGTCCTGAAACATGTCTCAACCCCTAAACATTTTCTTCCTTTTCTATCAGACCCTTTATAAAGTATAGCACATAATTATACTGGAAAGGACCTAAGCCGCTGTATCCCTTTCGGAAAAAACGCGTAGAACGAAGCATGCCTTTGCTCCTATACACTATATGCAGCGAGTTCAACTAACAACAAAAAAACCTTTCTTCCAAGAAGAAAGGTTTTTTTGTCACTTTCTGCAAACCGAATACCACGCTTGAATAAGCTTGCAAAAAAATGTATTTTGTTTAATTTGCAGATAAACTGCGGTGCGCGGAATGTCTTGTCGGACCTACGAATTCATTCAGCGGGAAGCCATTGGAGATGGCTTGGGTAATGAATGCCTTCGCTTGCTGTACCGACTCGCGAACGGTCAAGCCTTTGGCAAGATTAGCTGTAATGGAAGCGGATGACGTGCAGCCTGCGCCATGGGTGTACTTCGTTACGATGGTATCAGCCTCGAACCATTCAAAGCTGTTTCCGTCATAGAGCAGGTCCATCGCTTTGCCTTCGCGGATCTTGCCTCTGTCTTTAATCAGCACATTCTTCGCGCCGCGCTCATGAATAATGGCCGCAGCCTCCTGCATTTGATCCAGGGTTGTAATCGGGCCGGACTTGGCCAGTTGGGATGCCTCGAACAGATTTGGCGTTACCAGATCGGCGCGCGGGAGAAGGAACTCCAGCATCGCTTCCGTATTTTCCGGCTGCAGCACTTCATCCGTGCCTTTGCAGACCATCACCGGATCGATGACAATTCGTTCCAGATTATAGCGGTCGATATACTGGGACACAAGCTCGATGATCTCTACGGATCCGAGCATGCCGGTCTTCATGGCGTCGATGCCAATGCCCTCGAGGACGGTTTTCAGCTGCGTTTCTACAATATCTAGCGCCACCGGGAAAACCTGATGGTCCCATGTCTTTGGTTCCATGCAGACAATCGTGGTCAGTGCGGTCATACCGTATACGTCAAATTCCTGAAACGTCTTCAGGTCAGCCTGGATGCCAGCGCCGCCACTCGTATCGGAGCCAGCTACTGTTAGTGCTTTTCGTATCGTCATGTTCCATGTTCCCTTCGCTTGTAAAATGATTACTCTATTATAAGAAAAACTGGGATTGGCGTCTATTCATTGATCGCGTATTCGCAGATGTCGAATCGTAGTCTATTCAAAGACGAATTCTGAGAGCTGATGCAACACTCCGCATGCGGATTGTCCTTCCGATCGCTGTTGCCCCCAGATTTCCTTCGAATCACGATTTATATCGTTGAAATCCGGGGGCAAAGGCGACCACTTTCGTTTCTCCAGAACAATTCCGCCTGCTCCGTTGGAGTCTTTCTTTTAAACCCTTAAAGAGAAATTCACTTGCGATTATTCTCAGATGACCAATTCTGCATGGTACCTCATCTCTCCGCATGCGGATTGTCCTTCCGATCGCTGTTGCCCCCAGATTTCCCTTGAATCACGATTTATATCGTTGAAATCCGGGGGCAAAGGCGACCACTTTCGTTTCTCCAGAACAATTCCGCCTGCTCCGTTGGAGCATTTCTTTTATAGCTTATACAGTCCGACGGCTCCATAGGGAGCGTTAGCCCCTACGGAGTCGCATCTTATTGTTCCGTCAGAATCACTGGGCCATCCTTTGTGATGGCGAGCGTATGCTCATACTGCGCGGACCATTTGCCATCTACCGTTCTCGCGGTCCATCCGTCTGAATCGATCTTGCATTGATATGTGCCAAGATTCAGCATCGGTTCAATGGTGATGACCATGCCCTCTTTAAGTCGTGTCCCGCGATTAGGTGGGCCGTAATGGGGTACTTGCGGCTCCTCATGCATATTTTCGCCGATGGCATGCCCCACGAAGTGGCGGACGACCGATAAATTTTGGGATTCCGCATAGGTTTGAATCGCATGGGAGATGTCTCCGATTCGATTACCGATCACCGCTTGCTCAATGCCGAGATACAGGGATTTCTTCGTTACATCCAGCAGATGCTGCGCTTCCTCGGACACGTTTCCGACCGGATAGGACCAAGCAGAATCGGCGAGCCAGCCATCATACTTCACCACCATATCAATGGTAACGATATCCCCGTCCTTCAATGGCTCATGGCTCGGAAAACCATGGCAAATTACGTCATTAACCGATGCGCAGGTGGCAAAGGGATATCCGTGATACCCCTTCTGCTCCGGTGTCGCGCCGCGCTCTGCCAGAAACCGCTCGACAAATTGATCAATCTCCAGTGTTGTCACGCCCGGTTTGATCATCTTGGCAATCTGCCGGTGGCATTCGGCGAGAATGTCCCCCGCTTTATTCATCTTGGCGATTTGTTCTTGTGTTTTGAGGATTATCAATCCTGCTCACTCCTTCTCATATGGCTGTTATCTCCTATTCAAATCAAAAAGCCTTAGCTGACCGAAGATTCTTGAAGACAGGCACCTGCCTCTCCTCACTCCCCGGCCAATAAGGCTGATTCACAAATCACAAGGTGTATCTGCTTTTTCTTCTTGTCTTGTATCCAAAAAAAGAAAAGCGAAAAGCGCCCTACCTCATCTTATTCTACTCCTAAGCCAAGGGAACCTCAATCATTTCCGTTAGGAATGTCTTCCTTCTGTTTATACGCGGGCGGGCACGGGAACGGTAGCGTATGCTTGCTGTATCCTCGGAGGCAGCTTCAGCTCGGCTGTAACCCAAAAAGTCATATGACTCTCCATAACCATAAACAGAATCAGGGCAGACAGCATTTTATCTAACTTCGAACTTCATTTATTCAATGACAATCGTTTCTCCTCGTATCATAAATTATAATGTAAGGTTGCGCAGAAACGATAATTTTACACGCGAGATCACAATTCCTCTCTTTTTTCCTATGTTCATTATTCGCCGTCCATGCCCCCGATATTCGTGAGGCCGGGTTCCGGCAGCGTCAGAGCAAGGGCAACGGCAGCCAAAATCACCTCAACCGCAACCGCCGCAATATCGCAAGCTCTACCATACATACGTATCAAAAGACCAAAGGAAACAAAAAAACTTTACCCCGACAATCGGCGATAAAGTTTCAACTCGGAAATAGGTTACAGGAGTAAACATTTTACATTCCCTTTATATCTCTCTTTTCTTCCTCCAAAAATAAAGCCATACCCCCGCTGTCAGCAGCATTACTGCAACTCCCCCCAAGACGGGCTTCAGTAAGAATGGAGATTGCCCTGAATTCTGACCTTCACCTGAAGGCACGCCCTCGGCAAACGTATCGGGCCCTGATCCCCGAGCAGATGCATCTTCCGGAGGGTATCCATCTCCAAGCTTGGTTAACTCTTTGCCTGCGGTGGAGAGGAGCTTCGTACCATCACACATCCCTGTTCTCAGCTGACCCGATTCTACAGATGCGAACACCAGGAATTCGCTCCCTACGGCAAATTGATCATAACCGCAACTGGCTGATGACATAGCTGTTGTAAGCTCCGTCATTCCGGCCAATTCGCCCTTCCATACTTCCGTTACCTCTAACATAACATGAACCGGATCTGCGGATGACATCACCAGCTTCGGCTTCGGGCCAACCAGTTTGGTCACTTTGCCTGCAAATATCGCTGCACTCCGTTCCAAGCTCTCCTCAACCGTAGGCGGTCCTGCACAAGAACAGGCAAATACGTTGGCTGGTTTGACCGTGTACAGACTCACGAGCAACAGCAAGCAGCTAAGCAGGATCATAACCATGGATTTTCTCATCAATGAATCACCTCAAACCTTAGACGGCCCCCTCCCCCAAAATGTTCCAGATGTATCAATATATGCACCGATCTGAGATCCGACCTCCACAAAACGTGGTGAGGCGGCGCTAGACGGCGGTCGATTTAAAGGGGAGAGTCCATCCAGCAAGAGGCTTCATCGACATTCGCTATTTACTGGCGATGATCAGATAATGACGCTCTGTAGGATACTTGATGCCTTCCACATGCAGCCCAGCTTGCTCCAACAAAACCTTCATCACATGCGGATCAACCCGGTTCGGACGGGGAACCCGCTTCTCGGCTGGGTCCTCCTGCCACTCCAGACACAAGCATCGTCCTCCTGGTCGCAGCACTCTTGCCATCTGGCGGATGGACTCCTCCAGTTGATCGGTGATATGAAGGATCAGGGAAGCGATGACTCGATCCACAGCTTCATCCTGGAGGGGAAGCTTTTCCAACATGCCTTCCAACACCTTAAAATTCGTGAGTCCCTGTTCCTGTGCACGCCCCCGCATCATGTCCAGCATGGCTGGCTCGGTATCCAGCGCGTAAACCGTGCCTGTCGTTAACTCGGCTGCCGGTATGGAAAAATAGCCGGTACCTGCCCCGATGTCAAGGACATCCACACCCCCGCTCACTTGGAGCTTCTCTAGCAGCGAAGATGCCGGTAACTCCTTCTTCCTTTCAGGACTTTCCAATCGGTCTATGAGTGACGGATCAAAGCTCTCTTTCATGGTATCGCTCTCCTCCTCGCATGATTGCATTTTTGCTTATACGTACTAATGTGAACCCAGTGAGGGAGAACTCCCCTCATCGGTCTACCATACCTTTGATAGGAAACGATGTAAACCGGTTCGTTGCCTTATATCACTATATCGATCCTTATATCATAGTACTGATAAGATTAATGCAGGTTCGGAACCATTATATATACTAAATGGCCGCAACAGACACCCTGAATTATGATAATCAGGCTAAAAAGGGCATCCCCACGATCATAATGACCATGAAGTTGCCCCAATTTGTACAATTAGTCACGCTTATCCTCAATCAGCACCTGCTCAGCCAGAAAATCCACGAGATGAACGGCCTCTACGCCATTTTGTTTACCGGCACGCTCGATCCCCCACTTCATCTGCAGCAGGCATCCCGGGTTCGAAGTCACGATGACCTTGGCTCCGGTAGCCTCCACATGTTCCATCTTGTGATCCAGAAGCGTAGTCGACATTTCCGTCTGGGTCAAATTATAAATGCCGGCGGAACCGCAGCATACCTCGGCCCCCTGAAGCTCGCACATCTGTACAGCCGGAAGCAGCTCCATCAGCTGTCGCGGCTCGCCTTGCACCCTCATCACATTGCGCAAGTGGCAAGAGTCCTGATAGGTGACGGTTATGGCCTCGTTCTGCGGGTTTTCCGCCTGAATCGGCGTAAGCGGCCGACCGAGGCTGTGCAGCAGCTCGGAGATGTCCTTCACCTGATCTGCAAAACGAATCGCCGCTTGCTGAAGCCGCTCATCCGGTTCTGCATGCATCAGATGATCGTATTCCTTCAGTAGTGCGCCACAGCCTCCTGCATTGCTTGCAATGTAATCCACGTCCGCTTCCCCGAAAGCCCATATGTTCTGACCGGCCAACTGCTTGGCATCGCCCATCTCACCAGCATGCGCATGCAGCGCTCCGCAGCATACCTGCTCCTCCGGAATGACAATCTCGAACCCGGCCTGCCGCAGCAGCCGTACGGTGTTCATGTTCGTGGATGCAAACATGACATCCATAATGCAGCCACGGAACATCCCGACCCGGCCAACCTTAGCCCCAGCCGCAGGGATAACCATTAGCCTTGAACCGCTGTCTGTCGTCTCGCGGCGGTAGGGCAAGCCAGCCTTGCTCCACAGCTCTTCCAGGCCGTCGCCCGTTACGGGAGGCAGCGCCTTCTCCAGCTGTTGGAGATGGTCGGGAAACAGCTTCATGGCTCCGGAACTGCGCGCAAACTTTTGAAGGCCGGATTTCTGGTAGAACGAAAGCGTCTTGCCGATCAGCTTCAGTCTTCCGCGATGCGGGAATATCCCTTGCAGGAACGTCTTACGGACGACTCGTACCGGCAGCGAATAAGGCTTCTCGGCCGCAATCGCCGCCCGGGTCTGCTCGATCAGCTGGCCATATTTCACATCGGAAGGACAAGCAGGCTCACAGGCTCTGCAGCCCAGACATAGATCCATCTGGCTCCGAAAGCTCTCATCCGGCTCCATCAAACCATCCACAACCGCTTTCATAAGCGCGATCCGCCCGCGGGGGGAGGCAGCTTCGAGCCCTGTCTCGAGGAAGGTCGGACAGGCGGTCTGGCAAAACCCGCAGCGCATACAATTCGTCAATTGATCCTCATCCAGCGTCAGCTTTAGCGATTGTGCAAGCTTCTCATGGGTTGAACTCATGCGCGTTCGCCTCCTCTCACGATGTTTCGATCTTCTGATCCTGATCCGAAGCTGAGTCCCGCTCTGCCTGCTCTGTCCGCTCCTGGAAGACAATTCGCTTCCGGGTTTCCGCAAACAACTTGCCGGGATTCATGATCTGGTGCGGATCAATCGCATCCTTAATGGATTTCATCATCTTGATGCCGGCTTGGCCCACCTTCCATTCCAGGTAAGGAGCCTTCACGATACCTACTCCATGCTCACCGGTAATGGTGCCCCCCATGGCAATCGCCACCTCAAAGATTTCGGCGAATGCCTGCTCCACGCGGTGAATCTCTTCCGGGTCACGGGCATCCGTCATCGCGGTCGGATGCAGATTGCCATCCCCGGCATGGCCGAATGTGCAAATCTGCACGTCGTATTTCTGGGCGATACGCTGAACTTCAAGCACCATGTCCGCAATTTTCGAACGCGGAACCGTCGCGTCCTCCAAGATCGTGGTCGGCCGCAATCGGGATAGCGCGGCAAGCGCGCTCCGTCTCGCCTCCATTACCTTCGCTCCTTCCTCTGGTGTCTTGGCGATGTTGAGCTGAACCGCGCCGGAAGCGAGACATATCTCCTCCAGCTTCTTTAGATCCCGCTCCACATCATCGACATTGCCGTCCTGCTCGATCGCCAGCATCGCTTTGGCGTGAACCGGCAGTCCGATTTTGGCAAATTCCTCAACCACCTGGAGGGTCGGCTGATCCATGAATTCCAAGGTACACGGGAAAATATGATTCGCTATAATATTCGAAACCGTTCGGGCCGCCGCGTTAAGATCGTCGTAGACGGCAACCATCGCCTTCCTGTATGAAGGCTTAGGAATCAACTTAACCGTGGCCTCGGTCAGAATGGCTAGCGTACCGCCTGATCCTACCAACAGTCGGGTCAAATCATACCCTGCCGCATCCTTCACCAGCTTGCCGCCCGTGCGCAGGATGCTGCCATCCGGCAATACGGCTTCCAGGCCAAGGACATAATCCTTGGTCGTTCCATACTTCAAGCCGCGCAGCCCGCCAGCTCCCAGAGCGATATTACCGCCCATCGTGCAGATGATCATGCTGCTTGGATCCGGAGGATAGAACAGCCCTGTCTGTTCAACCGCCAGATGAAACTGCTTTGTATTCAAACCGGTCTGGAAGGTCGCGGTCAGGTTATCGGCATCGATCTCCAGCAGCTTATTCATTCGGGTCATGACCACAATCAGCCCGCCCTGAAGCGGAATGGTCCCTCCGCACAGATTGCTGCCAGCTCCCCGCGTAATAACGGGTATGCGGTGTTTTGAGCAAATTTTAACGATGTCGGATACTTCCTGCGTGCTTCCAGGAAAGATAACCCCGTCCGGCATCGCTTGATATAGCGGCGTAGCATCATAACTGTAAGAGACGAGACTTTCCGGATCGTCCTTGAACCACTTCCCGCCAACCACGGCGGCCAACTGCTCGCGAATAACAGATTCCAGCACGTTGTTTCCCCCTCCCCTATACGGGTTTGACTACAACAAAAAATAATCACTTTACTTATCTAATCGCTGTTTAACATTATCTATCCACCATCGCTTGGCATTACCGTCCCGCGGTCTTTAATGAACGGTTATGCTCGGGTTTATGTTCGGACTAAGCACAGGTTTATGAACGGTTTATGCTTCCTCCGCTATGGCAGGGCCAGCTTCCCCATAACGGTTGGGCGATCGGCTCCCGTCGCCGCAGGCAAATTGTTAGGAACACCGAGCATGAAGTCATTGCCTAAGAGTGCAAAAATGACGGCTTCTTTGGCATCGTCATCAAAGCCCAACGCCTTGGAGGTCATGACTTTCTGTTCCGGCAGCAGCTTGCTTAACATGGAGAGCAGCGTCTTGTTGTGGGCTCCTCCGCCAGTCACGATCACTTCATCGATCTTGTAACGAGGAAACACGTATCTCACATAGCTGTCCGCAATAGTATGGGCGGTAAACGCCGTAGCCGTTGCCATCACGTCCTCATCCGAAAGCTTCCTGAGCCTGGCTTGTTCCAGAAATGAAACCGCATAATTATGACCAAACCATTCTCTTCCCGTTGATTTGGGCGGCTCGGCGTGAAAATAAGGATGCTCCATCATCTCGCTTAACAAGGCCTGATCCGGGTTGCCTCGGGCAGCCCATGTTCCGCTGTCGTCATACGAAAGCTGCCCTCCGGACAGCATATGGACTACAGCATCCATGATCATATTGCCGGGCCCGGTATCAAAGGCCAGCACATCCGCAGGATCCGCCCCTGCGGGCAGCGCCGAGCAATTGCCGATCCCGCCGATGTTCTGCAGCAGCCTTCCCCGCTGCGGGTGCCGAAACAGGATCAAATCTCCGTAAGGAGCAAACGGAGCCCCTTGCCCCCCAACCGCCATATCTGCGGGACGGAAGTCTCCTACCGTAAGTTTGCCGGTGTGCTTGGCGATAACGGATATATCACCGATCTGTAGAGTCGAAGCGACAGCATAGAGATCACCTTGTTCAGGTACAGGCTGGTGCCAGATCGTCTGTCCATGTGAGCTTACCAAATCCACCTCATCGATTCGCATGCCGGCATCGGCGACCACTTCCAGGACTGCCGCCCCAAACTGATACCCCAGGTATGCATTCATGCTGCATACAGCAGCGCTATTGGAATTCTCTTCACTGCACAGATCGCGCAGCCGTTGACGGAGCTCCGGTTCGTAAGGCTTGCTATAGTAATGCAGCAGTTCAACCGATGCCTCAAGGCCGCTTCCGTGTATGCGGACGATGGCCGCATCGATGCCGTCAAGCGAAGTACCTGACATCAGGCCGACCACAACGGTCGGCCCTCCATCCTTCCATGGTGAGAACATCCTTTACGCCTCCCCATACAGGAGATAAGGAGCCCGCATCGTTCTCCACTGCTCCGCATCCTTGCCCCACTCGGCAGCAATGCGCCGAAGTCCGGCTTCTTCGTGGATGTGCCGGCGGACATCCTCGCTGCCCGTAAGCAAATCAATAAAATACCGGTTACGTCCCTCCGGTGGGGTAAGCCACTGGAACTGATCCGGGTACATCCGGCTGACCAGGTGCAGCAGCACAAGTCCTGTGCGCACAGCTTCCACTTCTGCCGGATTCGTTACAAACAGCATCACCCCGCCACAGCCTTCGCCCTGGTGCTTCGAGAAGGTAGGCGTCATGTACATGGCATGGGCAAACACACCCGGCAGTCCGTACGCGTTGAATGCCTTCGCCAGCTCTTCGCCATTGACCCATGGGGCCCCGATCCATTCGAACGGCCGGGTCGTACCCCTGCCTTCCGAAAGATTGGTCCCTTCGAAGAAACAGGTCCCGCTGTACAGCCGAACCGTATCCATCGTGGGAATGTTCGGCGAAGGCAGCACCCACGGAAGACCCGTGTCAGTATAAACCATGTCGCGCGTCCAGCCTTCGAGCTGAATCACATCCAGATCACAGCCCGTTCCCCGCAAGTCGTTGGCCATGCGCGCGAATTCGCCGATGGTCATGCCGGTGCAAATCGGAATGTGCCATCCGCCCACCATAGATTCAAATCCCGGCTGTAGCAAGCCGCCTGCGCAGCGCTCGCCTCCCAGCGGATTCGGCCGGTCCAGGACAAGCAGGCTCTTACCATGCTCGGCGCATGCCTCCATGACATACAGCAGCGTTGTCATATACGTGTAGAAACGGACACCGAGGTCTTGAATATCGAAGATGACCGTGTCCACGTTCTTCAGCATGTCGGCATCCGGTTTACGCCGCGAACCATACAGGCTGTACACCGGCACGCCGAATACCGGGTCCACTTCATCATCGACGTGCTTGCCTGCCTGCAGTTGACCGCGCAGCCCATGCTCGCAAGCAAACAAAGCCGTCAATTCGGACTCGGGTAAGCCTGCAATCACCTCGATAGATGAACGAAAATCCGACGTAAGCCCCGTCGGATTCGTGATGACGCCAAGGCGACGACCCGTGATTTTCTCATGCTTGATGTTCGGCAGCATATCAATTCCGCTCCACACGTTGCTTCTCATCATATGCTTACACCTCTCGCTTCCGAGGCTACCACACCGTCTTCCACCGGTTTGGCCTCTTCCGGATTCAGTACATTATACGTAACCTTGTGCTGGTATATAGCCCACATACCGTTAAACAAAAATCCAAAGCCAACGACCGTAACCATCAGCGGAACTGCAACGCAGAAGGCTTGAAAGCATGCGCCCAGTGTATAGGCCGGAAACTTCAGGAACAGCTTGACACTGTGGGCCATGGCCTTGAAGATGCCCATCCCTTCCTGAATGACAAGCTGAAAGGTGTAGAATTGGGAGATGAGCGCCATGACAACAAAATAAGTTTGGAACACGCCAATCGCAAGATAGCCGATCCCCTCTTTGCCTCCGTAATACCACCAGGTGGACCATAGAATCAATGTCATCACCACGAAGAAGAAGCCCATGACGACGGCGGGTCCAAGCCCTTTAAGCGCACCTTGAAACACGTCTTTCAGCCTGGACTTGCCCCGCTCCGTTTTGCGGTGATAGGCATAACAAACACCATAGAACAGCGGCATATACAGAACCGGCAGCAGCACCAGCGCTACCCACAGCGGCACAAACATAACCACCGTTACGAGCACCAGCGAGGTAATCATGCTGTATAAGGCCACCGCCGTAATCTCACGGTAAATCTCAACCCCGGTCTTCTTCAACACATCATTCAGCTTGCGCATAGCTTTCCTCTCCTCTTCGTCGTTGTTTACCAATCGATACGCTGTTCCGTCTCAGGATCGAAGAAATGCACCTTATCGAAATTGAAAATGAAGGTTTTGTCCATGCCCGGATAACCCGTCGTTTCCGGGTGAACCTTCGCGGTAACGGTCCGGTTTCCTATGCGGAAGTACACCAGGTTCTCAGAACCGAGGTGTTCAACGACCTGAACCTTGGTGGAATATTTGTAATCCAGATTGGTTGTGCCTGGCATATCCTCGCCGGTGATATGCTCGGGGCGAACCCCTAGAATAAGATGCTCATTGTCGTATTTACTCAGCGCACCCGCCATCGCGTCCGGAATGGTGAATACCCCGCCTTCCATCCGGAGGACATTTCCTTCCTTCTGCACATCGATAAAGTTCATCGGCGGGGAGCCGATAAAACCGGCTACGAACATGTTCTGCGGTTTCGCATACAGCTCAGTTGGTGATGCGATCTGCTGGATAATGCCGTTGTTCATCACGACGATCCGCTCACCGAGCGTCATCGCTTCAACCTGATCATGCGTTACATATACAATGGTGGCTTCCAGTCGCTTGTGCAGCTCGGACAGCTCTACCCGCATCTGCACGCGAAGCTTCGCATCCAGGTTCGACAGCGGCTCGTCAAAGAGGAACACCTGCGGGTCGCGCACGATGGCCCGCCCAACCGCCACACGTTGACGCTGTCCACCGGACAGCTCGCGCGGCTTCCTGTCAATCATCGACTCCAGGCCGAGAATGGATGCTGCCTGCGCTACCTTTTGCTCAATATAAGCCTTGGGCTTCTTCAAGTTCTTCAAGCCGAAGGAAAGATTCTCGCGAATCGTCATATGCGGATACAGCGCATAATCCTGAAACACCATGGCGATATCCCGGTCTTTCGGATGAAGGTTGTTCACCACCCGGTCGCCGATGACGATATCGCCGGACGTCTGACGCTCAAGGCCTGCAATCATGCGCAGCGAGGTGGTTTTGCCGCAGCCGGAAGGACCGACAAATACCACGAACTCTTTATCATTGATCACAAAGTCCGACCCCGCTACAGCGGTAAAGGTCCCTTTGTTGTCGTCTACAAATTCTTTTCGTATATTACGGAATTCTACGCGTGCCATAACTTTGCCTCCTTCTAGCCTTTAACGGCTCCAATGGTGATGCCTTGCAGGAAATAGCGCTGAAGCGAGAAGAACAGGATCATCATCGGCAGTGCCGCGACGGTTGCTCCAGCCATAAGTGCGCCGAAATCGGTCGTGTCCGCATAAACGAAGGAAGCCAGACCGACTTGAATGGTCCTCATTTCCGTCGAATTTGTCACGAGGAAGGGCCAGAAGAAATCGTTCCAGGATGCAACGAACGTGAAAATCGCCAGCACGGCAAGACCCGGTTTAGCCATCGGAAGAATGACTTTCCAGAAGATGCCGAATTCCCCGCAAGCGTCGATACGCGCTGCATGAATCAGAGAGGTAGGCAGCGATGACATGTACTGCTTCATCAAGAAAATATTGCCCACGCTTACAATGCCGGGAAGAAGTATAGCTGTGTATGTATTCCCGAGATCAAATACGTCAATCATCAAAATATAGAGCGGAATCAGTGTCACTTGCGCCGGGATCATCATCGTGCTGAGCAAAACCCAAAATACCGCTTTGTTCCCTGGGAACTTCAGCTTCGCAAAGGCATACCCTGCGAGTGAGGCCAAGAATACGTTGGTCACCGTCAGGATGGACGAGATCAATAAGGAGTTAAAGAGCCATCTCATGACGTTGGTTTTGCCAAAAAAACGCTCGTACGGGGCCACGGAAAATACGTCCGGAATCATTTTCGGGATAAACGAAGCCGCTGATTTGGTGTCCTGCACAGAGCCAATCAACATCCAGTACATCGGAATGATCGTCAGAACGCTCCATACCACCAAGATGACCGAAGCCACAATCAGCATGATCAATTTTGATCTTGATTTCATAGGTGCACCCCCTTTTAGCTTCAGAAATATGCATTAATACTCCACGTCGGACGAGAAGTATTTGAACTGAATGATGGAAATGACAATAATCAATGCGGCTAATACAAAAGATTGCGCTGCTGCGAGTCCAAATTCATAGAAGTTGAAGGCGGTGCTGTAAATCAGGTAGGCGATGGTTGTCGTCGCGAAGTTCGGACCGCCCTGCGTCATCAGATACACCGAGATAAACACCTGGAAGGACGTAATGACACCCGTCACCAGCAGATACAACGTGGTTGGTTTCATCAGCGGCCACGTAATGCGCCAGAATTTGGACCAACCGCTTGCATGGTCAATATCCGCAGCTTCATAGAGCGATTTGGGAATTCCGCCCATGGCAGCCAAATACAGAATAATGCCCGCACCATGAGAACCGAGCCAGTTCATCAAGATGAGCGAAAAGAGTGCGGTGTTCGATTTGCCGAGCCATATGACCGGGTCAAATCCGAACAATCCAATGAAGCGATTCAGCAGCCCCGCATGGGTCGGATCGTAAATCGCGAGCCATACGACCGAGATGGTGACGCCGGAAGCAACGGCCGGCAAATACATCGTAGCCTTGAAGAACGTCTGCCATTTATTCTTCATCTGAAAAATAAAAAAGGATAACGCATACGTGATGACAATGTTAACCGGAACGGTACCGATCGTGAATAAAACCGTATTCCTCATGGATTTCCAGAACACTTCATCCTGTACCATCCGTGTGTAATTGTCCGTTCCGATCCATTCGGAGCCCATCACGCTATATTCCTGAAAGCTCATCAGAAAGGCGGAGGCGACCGGGTAAAGCGTAAATATCAAGAACAACAGTACGGGAGCCAAAATGAATAAATACGCCCATCCATATTCGCGTAGATAACCCTTCATTGGGGGACGCGAGGGCCGGGTTTGCGCCGGGGCAGTCTGCATTTGATTTCCTCCTTTGCGCACAGGTGAAGTATTTTCATGAAGCCTTTTGAAGCCTGGAGTGGTTGGTTTAAAAAGGGAGTGACCCGTTTTGTTCCTGCTAAGGACAACGGGACACCCCCTTATAACTTCAATTACTGTCCTAAAATTTGTTTGCCTTTATCCTTGAAGTCCTGTGCGATCTGCTCCGGTGTCTTCTCTCCCGAAAACAGCGCCTGAATGTTCGGCTTCACCACTTGCTCCTTGAACTTCTTCTGGTTGCCTGAGGCATCTGCATCGAGGTTCAGGGTCACCGGAATTTCTTTGAAGTTTGCGAAAATTTCCGCTGCTTTGATTGTGGATTCCGTACCGAGTCCTTTGCCTTCATAAAACTCCGCTTGGGATTTGCGAACGAAAGGCAACACCAGTTCATTCGCGGAATTGCCGGCTTTCGCGCCGCTCAGTCCTTCCATAATCAGGAACGTGTTCTTCGCATGCTCTTCGCCTTTATCCTTCTTCTGTTTGAAAGCGACATAGCCTTCACCAAACATGGATGTCTTGCGCTCCGCCCCGTCATTATGCGGAACCGGCAGCAGGACGAACTCGATTTTCGCGCCTTGGACCGTACCGCTGTCAATATCCTTCGCGCGGTTCTGAAGCATCACATCGTAGTAAGGAATCGCTTTGGACACAACCGCGGCTTCCTCTGCATAGAACAGATCCATCCGTTTCGCCGGCGTAACCGCGGCAGTCTCGGCAGGCAAATGTCCGGCTTTCATCAGATCGGACACGAATGTCATCGTGTCCAGAATCCGCTCGTCGTTCCATTGGAACTCGCCTTTATCGTTCAGAACGTCCGGCATGCCGTTGCTGCGTGTCAGCATTTCCATGAAGTCCAGGGAAGTACCGTCCGTCACCAGCGCATACTGCGTATTTCCGTTCGGGAGCTTCTTGGTCAGCTTCTCGGCAGCTGCCTTAAATTCGGTCCAAGTCCAGCCGTTCTCTTGAATAGCCTTCCAGTCGATGCCTGCTTCTTCAAGAATCTTCTTGTTGCCGCCCCAAGCCCAGAGGGATTGGTACAGCGGAAGTCCATATTGTTTGCCCTGGATTTGGCCCAGCTCAAGCGTTCCCGGCAGGTAGTCGTTTTTGATCTCGTCTGTAATATAAGGGGAAAGCTCCAGTGCAAGGCCCGTATCCACATAAGCTCCATCCACCGCGTGGAAATAGAGGTCAGGCGGGTTACCAGCATTCAAGGCCACGTCGAACTTCTTCGGACCTTCAGCCCAGGAGAGCACTTCGGTTTGGACCGTAATGTGCGGATATTTTTCTTTCAGATCCGCCACATGCTCTTTCAACTCATCTTCGTATTTACCATGAACCGGATAAGTCCAGACGACAACCGTATCCTGCTTCGGTGCGGCCTCACCGTTTCCTTCCGATGTGGTCCCGGATCCGCCTTCCGGAGTCTTCGCCCCACCGGATCCGCCGCAAGCTGCGGTAAACACGAGCATCAAAGAAGCCAACAATGTAAGCCAACCTTTTTTCTTCATGTACTACTCCCCTTATCATTTATATATTTGTGGTTTTCGCTATCAACTACAACCGCTTGATCGCTTGCCGACTCTCATCCAGGTATTTCACTGAATTCTCGTAATTCCGGCTGGCGACGCCAAGATATAAAATATCGATAAGATTAAGCTGCGTAATACGAGAGGACATCGCGCCACTGCGAATCTCGTTCTCCGTGGAAGAGGTGTACAAGGGAATGTCTACCGATCGGCTCAAGGTAGAATCACCGTATTTGGTAATGCCAATCGTCTTGCACCCCTTCTCCCTCGCAATGGCTGCTGCGCGGATCACTTCATCCGTTTCACCGGAGTAGGAAATGCATACGGCCGTATCATCTGGCGTCAGCAGTACCGCCGAGGTGAGCTGAACATGTGGATCCGGAAAAGATATGCATACCTTATTAATCCGCAAAAATTTCTGTTGAGCATCCATCCCGATCAGATTGGAAGCCCCTACCCCGAACATGAAAATGCGCTTCGATTGATCGAGGGCCAGAACGGCCTCTTCTACCTTCCCTTCCTCCATAATCTTCATCGTATCCCGAATCGATTGAATGTTGTTGTTCGAGACGTTCTGTATAATTGCAGAAATGCTGTCATTGGGCCGGATATCCTGATACCCGGTGGCTAATGGCTCCTGCAAGTCTCCAGCTACCTTCAGCTTCAGATCCTGATAGCCTTTGAAACCCATCGTTTTGCACAGGCGTACTATGGCAGCCTGACTGGAACCGCTTCGGACTGCAAGATCCGCGACCGACATCTGTATCATCTCTGCCGGTTCCTGCAAAATGAAGGCTGCAACTTTGCGCTCGGACGGATTTAATGAATCATACACCTCACGCAATCGAACCAATCCGCCGTTCATTTCTTGCCCCCCCTTTACAAATAATCCTCTGATGATCACCCATATGTAACATTACTTTACACAACTTGAATGAAAGCATGACTGGTATCGCTTTCAATATCAGTGGATTGAGTTTATTATAAATTGTATGAAATTATATTTCAATACATAATTCATGATTTAAAATTTTATTTTACAACACTTCTGTTTTCTCCTATACTGGTTATAGAAAGCGAAGTGGTTCAATATGGAAATTTTTATCGGTGTGGATGGTGGCGGTACCAAGACCGAAGCAACCGCTATCAACAGCGCTGGAGAAGTGTTGTCCCGGTTTACCGGAGGTTCCACCAATCCCTACATTGTAACCTTTGATAAAGCGATGGAGGAACTCCGAACGGTGTTGGATGGGCTTCTGGCACCTCTTTTTAATAAGTCATTAATATTTACATCAATATGTCTTGGAATGTCAGGTATAAGCTCTGCAGAAGAACGACGTCGTGTTCAGTCCTTCCTTCATTCCTATTTCCAGCAGCGGCAGCTCTCGATGCGTATTTACATGCGCTCGGAAGCCGAAATTTCATTAATGGCCGTACTGGAACGTCAGTATGGAATACTTGCGATCTCGGGAACCGGATCCAATACCTATGCTATAACCAAATCGGGAGACATCCACCGCGTCGGTGGCTGGGGACATCTTCTCGGAGACGAAGGCAGCGGCTATCAGATCGGACTTCAGGCTCTAAAATCTGTCATTAAGAGCCACGAGGGCATTTTGCCACCCACCATCATGAGCAGCCTGATTGTTGCAGCCTATCCTCTCCAGCATATTACCGATCTCAAATCTTACATTTACCAGCCCGCTATAACGAAACAGGATATCGCTTCCTTCGCCCGCTGCTGCATAGAAGCAGCCGAAGCCGGTGATGAAGCGGCAAACCGTATCATCCGGCAGCAGGCAGAAGAACTGGCCGATACAACAAGCGCTCTCATCAGGCGGCAAGCTGAATTCGCAGAGAGTGAACTCGTGCGGATCGGCTCGATCTTCAAACATTCGCAATCGTTTCGGGAAACGTACACTAGCATTCTGCTAACGCGTTATCCCCGCCTCCGGTTCCCCGAAGGAAATCGTGAACGTACACCCGCCCATGGCGCGGCCCTGTTAGCCTGCAAGCTATTTACAGACGGCGTCTCTGACTTGCTGTAGCTTTACATCAGTGCCCGTCCATATTCCAAGGCAAAAAAGGAGACCTGTCTCATGACGAATATTCTAAGTCAATTGACAACCGAACAGCCTCATGAAAATACGCAGAACATTGATCAGTTGAGCTCAGAACAAATTATGATCCTCATCAATAGCGAGGATAGCCTGATCACCGATGCGATCCGCGAGCTTATTCCTCTTATAGCCAGAGCGGCAGATCTCGTAGTAGAAGCTTTCCAGAAGGGCGGCAGATTGTTCTATATAGGTGCCGGAACCAGCGGTCGAATCGGGATTCTGGATGCATCCGAGTGTCCGCCTACCTACGGGACAGACCCTTCTATGGTGCAGGGATTGATCGCCGGTGGTTTCAGAGCCGTTAAGGAAGCTATCGAAGGTGCCGAGGATAGCGAGGAGTTAGGTGAACAGGATATCCAAGAAAACGGGATCAACGAGAAGGATGTTGTCATCGGCATCGCTGCAAGCGGCCGCACGCCCTATGTTCTTGGTGCAATGAGACGCGCCAAGGAGTGTGGAGCCGTTGTCATCGGACTCTGTAATAACTACGAATCGCCGATGCATCAGTACGCGGATTTTGTGATCGAAGCTGTTGTCGGACCGGAAGTGATCATGGGCTCCACGCGGATGAAGGCCGGTACTTCGCAAAAGCTGATTCTGAACATGCTGACAACGACCGCCATGATTCGAATCGGCAAAGTGTACAAAAACCTAATGGTCGACCTCAACCCGTCCAATAACAAGCTTGTGCATCGCGCCAAACGCATCATCACCCTGGCAACGGGAGCATCTGAGGATGCTGTTGAGAAGGCATACCATGAATCCGGCGCCCATGTCAAAACCGCCATCGTGATGCTTCTGGCTAATGTCAATGCCGCAGAAGCGTCCAAACTCCTTGACGGTACCAGCGGATTTGTTCGCAGCGCGATCGATATGAAAACAACGAAGTAGCATATTTCGTGCTTCTATGGCCGATCATGAACATCGATCGTAAAATGAAACGGGATATCCCAAGATCATGTTGATCTGGAGATATCCCGTTTATTTGTTCGCCAGCATGGACCTTCATTTACTGTTAGTCGTCACCATACTAATGGGCCGATTGGTCTCGTCGTTCCTTGTAGTCCGATCATGCCCTTATCGGATCAATCAGACTTAGCCTCACTCATAGAACCGAGCCTTCTTGAAATGCATAAGTTCATCGACCCTTGTCCGACTTCCAACCTACCTGTTGTTCACTCCATGCCCACAGGCGAGCGGCAAGTTTCGGATCCCTTGCCTTCTCGGTGGTCTTGGCTGGTTTGCATTTAACGTAATATTCCCCTGTCACATGCTCTACTTCAGGGCTTGAAGCCAAGTAAATCGCTGTCCGCGCACCTTCCTGCGCGGTTAGAAAGAACGGACCAAGCAGCTTATGGACCGCTTTGCCAAAGCCTGTATCCCGGTTCACGCCAATGCTGGTACTCACTGCACCGGGATGGAGCGCATTGACCGTTACCTTTGTCGGCTGCAGCCGACGAGCCAGCTCTTTCGTAAATAAAATATTCGCCAATTTGGACTGCGCATAACCTTTGACCACATTGAATCCTTTACCGAGATTAGGGTCATCCAAGTGGATGCTGCCCACTTTGTGTGCGCCAGAGGATACGTTCACAACCCTCCCCTGGCGGGCACGCTGAAGAGGCTCCAGGAGCTCGTTCGTCAGTAAAAAATGCCCCAGATGATTGACCCCCATCATGGCTTCATATCCGTCCTGCGTCAATTCCCGCTTGAGGGTGACCACACCCGCGTTGTTTACCAATACATCGAGCCTATCGTATTTGGCCTTAAAGTCGGAAGCAAAAACTCTGATGCTATCAAAAGAGCCCAAATCCAATGTCATCAGCTCAATTTTCGAGCTGCCGCTCTCTTGTAACGCTTGCCGAAGAGCCGCTTCTCCTCTGGCTTGGCTCCGACAAGCCATGACGACATGCCCTCCCCCTTTAGCCAGCTCCACGGTTGTCGTCAGGCCCATTCCGGAGTTCGCTCCTGTCACGATGATGATTTTCCCTGTCATGTCATTCATCCACAGACCTCCTGCTTCGTATACCTTCTACCATTGTAATAAAAAAAACGTCTATCGACGCACTTTCTCAGAAGACAGACCGCATTTAGCGGAAGTTTGTCTTGCGAGATAAGGATGGTAAGCCTCTGAAGTTTATACTTTCTTATCTCTAAAAAAAAGTCCCGCCACCAACATCCATTTGGAGACGAGACTTTAATAACGCACTGGATAAAGCTTATGGCAGGCTTAAACGCCTCAAGCGCCGCCATTCATCGCAAGTATGATGGCAGCCAGACCGAAACAGAGATTCAGCAAGCACAGAAATACTAGTGTCTGCTTCTGATTGAGTCCCGTTGCCAGTAAACGATAATGCGCCTGGGATGCATCGGCCTGATAGATCGGCTTCGACTGAAGCATTCTGCGGATGACCACGATGATATTATCGAAGATCGGCACGCCCAGTGCGAAGATTGGAACGAATAAGGACGCCAGGGTTGCCCCTTTAAACGCACCATCCAGAGCAATAATCCCGAGTATGAACCCAAGGAAAGTGGCTCCGGCATCCCCCATAAACACTCTGGCCGGCGGCTTGTTGTACTTTAGATATCCTAGCGCGGCACCTACAAGAATGACAGCGAGGAGCGCGGACTCGCCTCTGCCCAGCGTAATCGCCACAACAAACAGCGTACCTCCGGATATGGCGGAGAGTCCTCCGGCAAGACCGTCGATGCCATCCGAGAAATTAATGACTGTCGTTACACCGAAAATCCACAGAATCGTTAAGATGAGCTGCAGCCATTCCGGCAGGTTAATATACTGACCCGTAAACGGATTGTTGAATCCTTCAAACGCGATGCCATAGCTGTATACAACGACGGCTGCGCTGACCTGTACAATGAGCTTCGGCAGCGATGCCAGCTCCTTTCCCTGGGACTTATACCAATCGTCCACGAGGCCAATCCCGAGAATCAAGGCGCTACCGATAAAGATACCTACCGCTTCCCTTGAAATGACGCCGGTAAGTGCAAAATAAGTGATGAAAAATCCGATAAATATGGCGATTCCCGCCGTCAGCGGTATCGGCTCGCGGTGTATTTTCCGCTCGCTGTCCGGCCTTGGCTTGTCCACAAAATCAAGCTTGATCGCAAGCTTGCGAAATGGCGGAATCAGGACCAATACCAGCACCATAGATATGACAAACGCTGCAAAATATAGCATAGTTTCCTCCCAATAAATGATGAATAATGGAGAACATTGCAATCTAAGTATATGACTTATATCGAACTCTATCAACCTATTAGAAAGAAAAAGACTGCTGCATCAGTAGAATTTCTACTTAGCAGCAGCCCTCCAGCCCTCCCGGACTTTACAGGTTAAGACTCCTTCTTCACCGCAAGTCCGATGATCATAACGATAAGTGCCAGCAAAGCAATCAACTGATCGATGGTCATGGCCAAAAGCCTCCTTCAAGCAGGATGACTCTTGCCCGGGCTACACATCTCCCTCTCCCGTTAAATGCCTTACGTTTTCCCCACTACCATCTTATGAGGGCTTCCACCCGTTTTATGACGGGGACCGCCAAAAAAACCTGCCCCCGTTTATAAAAAACGGGAGGCAGGTTTCCAGCTTTAGCTTTGAAAATGAGGCACTAATATAGGGATGAGCGATTCGCACGAGCAGTGGGTGCTCACCCTGTTGTCCTCAGTGTTCCGTTTATGACATCGCTTCGGATTAAGGCTTCACCTTACTCCGTCACAATGTCATAAATCAATACTGGCGCATCCGCATGATCTGCAATCCGAATGCTCTCATACAGCTTCTGCTTCACGTCATCTACGTTCTCGCGGTTAGCATGAATGGTTACAAGGGAATCGCCCTTCTTCACGGCATCGCCGACCTTCTTGTTCAGCATCAGGCCTACAGCCAAGTCAATCTCGGATTCCTTCGTTGCACGACCGGCTCCAAGCAGCATCGCTGCGGTACCGATCTCATCCGCTACTAGCTCCGCGACAACACCGTCCTGCTGTGCAGGAAGCTCAATCAGATACTGCGCCTTCGGCAGTCGGTCGGGGTGATCCACCACGGACGGATCTCCGCCCTGGTTCTGGATGAATTCCTTGAATTTCTCCAATGCCTTGCCGTTGCGGATAACCTCTCTTAACATCTCTTCGGCATCTTCAAGCGAATCTGCCTTTTGAGCAAGGAAAACCATCTGCCGGCCTAGAGCCAGGCACAGCTCCTCCAGATCCTTCGGACCCTCGCCGCGAAGCGCATCGATTGCTTCCTGTACTTCCAGTGAATTGCCGATCGCAACCCCAAGCGGCTGACTCATATCGGAAATGACGGCCATCGTTTTGCGGCCGACATTGTTGCCAATGCTAACCATGGCGTGTGCCAATTCCCTGGCATCCTCCACGGTTTTCATGAACGCGCCTGCTCCGGTTTTAACATCCAGTACAATCGCATCCGAGCCTGCAGCAATCTTCTTGCTCATAATGGAGCTGGCAATCAGCGGAATGGAATTAACGGTAGCCGTCACATCCCGAAGCGCATACAGTTTTTTGTCCGCCGGGGTGAGGTTTCCGGTTTGGCCGATGACGGCGATTTTATGTTGATTCACAAGGTTCACAAATTCGTCTTTGCTGATCTCCACATGAAATCCTTCAATGGACTCCAGCTTGTCAATCGTTCCTCCGGTATGGCCGAGGCCGCGTCCGGACATCTTCGCTACGGGAATATCCAGTGCCGCTACAAGCGGAGCCAGAACGAGTGTCGTGGTGTCGCCTACGCCCCCGGTGGAGTGTTTATCAACCTTGATTCCCTCAATTGCGGACAGATCAATCGTTTCTCCGGAGTTTACCATTGCCATCGTCAGGTCCGCCCGCTCCCGATCGGTCATGTCCTGGAAATAAATCGCCATGTTCATGGCGCTCACCTGATAGTCGGGAATATCTCCCTCGGTATATCCGTCGATGAAGAAATTGATCTCTTCGGTTGTCAGTTCCTTGCCGTCTCGTTTCTTCGCAATTAAATCAACCATTCTCATCGTACATTCTCCTCACTGTTTGCGATGATTGTGTTCCTTCCACGGGCATCACTACAAATGCGGATTGTTCTTCCAATCGCTGTTGCCCCGCTTCACTTCTCCAAAACAATTCCGCCTGCTTCGCTCGGGACAGTTTCCTTACAACGAAATCGCCGTATCCAACGCGACTTCCATCATCTCGTTAAACGTCGTTTGGCGCTCCTCGGACGAAGTCTCTTCCCCTGTCAGCAAGTGGTCACTTACAGTCAGGATCGTCAGAGCATTTACGCCGAAGCGTGCGGCAATCGTGTAGAGGGCCGTTGTTTCCATCTCTACGCCCAACACGCCGTGCTGCATCAGCTTCTCAACCACTGATTTGTCCTCACGGTAGAACACATCGGACGTGAACACGTTACCGACATGCATCTTAAGGCCTTTCTCCTTGCCGCGCTCATACGCGCCGAGCAACAGCGGGAAGCTGGCGATCGGGGAGAAATCATAACCGTTAAAGTGGTGACGGTTCATGCCGGAATCCGAGCAAGCCGCCTGGGCCAGGATAACGTCGCGCACACGAACGTGCTCTTGCATCGCACCGCATGTTCCGACACGGAACAAATTTTTGACGCCATAATCCCGGATGAGTTCATTGACATAAATCCCGATGGAAGGCACGCCCATGCCCGAACCTTGCACGGAGATGCGTTTTCCTTTGTAGGTTCCCGTAAATCCGAGCATGCCCCGCACTTCGTTGTAGCAGGTCACATCCTCCAGATACGTCTCGGCAATAAATTTAGCTCGCAACGGGTCGCCTGGCAGCAGAATCGACTCCGCAATATCTCCTGGTTTCGCTCCAATATGTGTACTCATGTCCCATTCCTCCACGTTTTCGATTATTTCAAATCATTCAAAAAGCTTGTTCCGTGCTCTGGCAGCTTCACGCCAAAGTTGTCGGCAACCGTGGCGCCAAGGTCAGCAAAGGTCTTGCGAAGCGGAAGTTCCTTACCCTCCGCAAAACGTGGAGAATAAACAAGCAGCGGTACGTATTCACGCGTATGGTCCGTTCCTTTGTAAGTCGGATCATTCCCGTGGTCGGCCGTGATGATCAGTAGATCCTTTTCCGTCATTTTCTCAAATACCTCGGGCAGGCGCTGATCGTAATCCTCCAACGCTTGGCCATATCCTTTTGGATCGCGTCGGTGTCCGTATACCGCATCGAAATCCACGAGGTTCAGGAAGCTCAGTCCCTTGAAGGATTCACCCAGGGTTTGCACCATTTTGTCCATGCCGTCCATATTCGATACGGTTCTGACTGCCTTCGTAATGCCTTCGCCATCAAAAATATCGGAGATTTTACCAAGAGCAATGACGTCTAGACCAGCATCTTTCATTTCGTTCATCGTGGTACGTCCGAAAGGCTTCAAGGCATAGTCATGCCGATTCGCCGTACGCTTGAAGCTCCCCACCTCGCCAATGAACGGACGCGCGATGATCCGGCCGAGCATATAAGGATCTTCCAGCGTGATTTCGCGGCAGAATTCGCAGATTTCGTACAGCTCTTTCAGTGGAACGATATCCTCATGCGCAGCGATTTGAAGCACGGAGTCCGCCGAGGTATAGATGATCAAAGCCCCAGTTTTTACGTGCTCTTCGCCAAGCTCTTCGATAATCTCCGTTCCGCTGGCCGGCTTGTTGCCGATGACCTTGCGTCCGGTCTTCTCTTCAATGCGCTGGATCAGCTCATCCGGGAATCCGTCCGGGAACACGCGGAATGGCGTATCGATATACAAGCCCATGATCTCCCAGTGACCCGTCATGGTATCTTTGCCATTCGAAGCTTCCTGCATCTTCGTATAGTAAGCCCGAGGTTTGTCCGCGACAGGGACTCCCTCGATCTCCCGAATGTTGGACAGCCCGAGCGCTGCCATATTCGGCATGTTGAGCCCGCCGCATTCGCGGGCGATATGACCCAGCGTGTCGGATCCGACATCGTCAAAATCAGCCGCATCCGGTGCTTCACCGATACCTACAGAGTCCAATACGATCAAGTGAATTCGGTCAAAATGTTCCATATCCATTGCTCCCCCTCATATATGAGTTTTTAATCAAACTATCCATAAGGCTCGCTTGTAGTAGTCCTTCAAACCTGGCTTACAGGAACAGTCCGGTAATCGTGGCCGACAGCACGCTCACCAGCGTTGCGCCGTACAACAGCTTGAGACCGAAACGCGCAACCACGTTCCCCTGCTTCTCGTTCAGGCCTTTGACCGCGCCGGCAATGATGCCGATCGAGGAGAAGTTCGCAAAGGACACCAGGAATACCGATACGATGCCCACGGTGCGTTCGGACATATGCGTGAAGTTGGCCAGATCGAGCATCGCAACGAACTCATTCGATACCAGCTTCGTAGCCATGATGCTGCCTGCATCCACTGCTTCTTTCCAAGGCACGCCCATGACAAAAGCAAATGGAGCAAAAATATATCCTAACAGCTCCTGGAAGGTGATTCCGAAAATAATATCAAAAATGCCGTTGATCATCGCGATTAAAGCAACGAAACCAAGGAGCATCGCTGCAACGGTAATCGCTACCTTGAAACCGTCCATGATGTACTCGCCCAGCATCTCGAAGAAGGATTGCTTCTCCTCTTCTTGCACCTCCAGGATATCCTCTTCCTTATCCACCTTGTAAGGATTGACGATGGAAGCAATGATAAATCCGCCAAACAGGTTCAGTACAAGCGCGGTCACCACGTACCGTGGCTCGATCATGCTCATGTAAGCACCGACGATCGACATCGATACCGTGGACATCGCGGAAGCACAGAGCGTATACATACGGTGCTTCGGAATTAAGGCGATCTGTTTTTTTACCGAAATAAACACCTCGGATTGCCCCAGAATCGCGGAAGCTACCGCATTGTAAGACTCCAGCTTACCCATGCCGTTGACTTTACTCAAGACGAGACCGATATATCTTACGATAAACGGCAGTACCTTAATATATTGAAGTATACCAATCAAAGCGGAAATAAACACGATTGGCAGCAGAACGTTCAAGAAGAACGGGCCTGCACCTTCATTGGCAATGCCGCCAAACACAAACTCAATCCCGGCTCCGGCGTAGTCAAGCAGCGCTTTAAACGTATTCGCTATCCCTTTAACAAGATACTCGCCGACATTGGTGTTCAGCAGTATAAATCCAAGGATCAGCTGCAGCCCAATCATGACAGCCAGCGGACGGTAACGGATGTGGCGCTTATCATTGCTGACAAGGAACGCAAGACCGAATACGACCAGCAAACCTAGTATGGCGATTAAATATTTCATCGTCGTTGTTCCCCCAAAGGTGAATTTTTTGATATTACTCGGCTACCGAATCATCGACAATCGAAAATGGCCAAGACATTAGTAGGATGAGCTGGATTGGCCGCCCTCCATGATTTTCACGCCGCAGCTCGCACCGATACGCGTTGCACCCGCTTCAATCATGCGGTCCATGTCTTCCTTGCTGCGTACGCCGCCGGAAGCCTTCACACCGGTGTTCTCGCCAACGGTCTTGCGCATCAGGGCAACGTCTTCCGGCGTCGCTCCGCCCGTGGAGAACCCTGTTGACGTCTTCACGAAATCGGCTCCCGCTTGTACAGACAGCTTGCTTGCACGCACCTTTTCTTCCTCCGTCAGAAGGCTTGTCTCAATGATGACTTTAACCAGAGCTTTGCCTTTCGCCGCGTCCACTACAGCCTGAATATCGTTCAGTACAAACTCATCGTTACGATCTTTAAGCGCTCCAATGTTGATTACCATATCAACCTCTTTGGCTCCGTTAGCGATAGCGTCCTTCGCTTCAAAAGCTTTTACCGCGGATGTCGCAGCTCCCAGCGGGAAACCGATGACCGTGCATACTTTAACGTTGGTGTCCGCTAGCTGCTCAGCACAGTAGGATACCCAAGTCGGGTTCACACAAACCGAAGCAAATCCGTACTTTTTGGCCTCATCCGTAATTTTCGTAATCTCGGCTTGGGTTGCATCCGCCTTCAAGAGCGTGTGGTCGATCATTCCTGCTATATTCATCTGGTTAAAACACTCCTTAATCTGTTTTTTTTGCAATCTTGTAAAAGCGCTATCATAACGCTTAATCCTTTAGACGGGACCATCATATCACAGACCTGAACATATGTAAAATGCATATTGAAAATATGTTCATTCCCATTTATTGCAATGATATATATCATTGTTCGCTGATCGACAATTCATCATTCAGGAATAATCTAACAATTCATTCCTTTTACTATGCTCTATACCCGATCAAGGTAAACATAAACAGAAAAGAAGCCCCTCTTCCTGTATAGAGAGCTAATTTCAACGCATTAAAAAACACCTCATCCAGGCGAGCGCGAAGCTGTACCGGCTTCAAATCTCCCTAAAACGAGGTGTCTATTTCATTATCCACATCAAGTTGAGCATTTCATGATAACAAGGCTTGCGCCGTGAACTGGTCCGTCACCAGAATGTTTGCATATTTACCGACCAGCGCCGCTCGAATGGCATCTACCTTTCGCTGCCCGCCTGCGACGAGAATGGATTTTTCCTTGTGCCGAAGATCATCCAAATCGATACCCACCGTACGATTGTTAATATTCTCGCTGCACACCCTGCCCTCCGCATCAAAAAACCGAGAGCAAATATCGCCCGCACCGATCTTCTGCAGCAGCTTCTGTTCTTCCTTGCTAAGATAGCCGAGCCTAAACAGAAGTGCGTCCTCATGAACAGTGCCGACCGTGAACATGGCGATGTTGGCTTGTTTGCCTAATTGGATAATCCGCTGGATATGCCGGTCTCGCTCCACCATTTCTTTCAGCTCAGTGGTATCAAAGATGACGGGCAGCGGCAAATATCTCGCCATCGTGTGGTACGCCTCAGCAAACAGATTGACAATCTCGGCGGCGTACGTGTTCACATGCGAGTGGCTGACACCGCCCTTCAACTGCACGACCTCTACGCCCCGAACGGGCTTCTGCTGCAGCTGAAGTGCCACGGCATGCATGGTCGTTCCCCAGGTCACGCCGATAATATCAGCATCCTGAACCGTTTCATGAAGGTAATCGGCTGCCCTTTTGCTGATATGCTTCTGAATTTCGCGGTATTCATTGATGGGGGAATAACTCACCAGCACCTGTTCCAGTTCGTACTTCTTCTTCACTCCTTCGCCCAAAGCGTCCAGGTCCTCGAGAGGGTCCACAATGCTGATCTGCACATAGCCCTGCTCCTTGGCGTGCTGAAGCAGCCTGGAGACCGTAGGACGTGAAACGCCGAGTCTTGTCGCGATATCCTGCTGGCTGTAATCCGACATATAGTACAATCTTGCCGCCTCAATGCTAAGGCGCTGTTTATCCTGATCCATGATCCAACCCACTTTTATTTATGTCGTAACCGAATTGGGTACATTATAACGTGATCTGACACAAAATTCGATAGCGAGTTGGAGCTGGCATATATCTTGAACTAAGGTTACCCCAGTCTGATCAAAACCGCAGATTTATCGTCAGACAATTTAAATCGTGGATAGGTAATACATTCCGGATCGCTATGTTCCAACGCCACCAGCCAATCGGCATACTCTTTCAGTCCCCGCGACTTAATATTGCGGAACAAAATTTCCTCGGAGGTCCATCTGCCCCCATTCACCAATTTTTCAGGATAATAGAGTCCGTCGGTATGCAGCAGCAGCTCCTCAAGCTGAATCCGGTTAATCTTGCCGTACTCAATAAAATCCTCCGCGTCCGAGCGTCCATTCAGAACGGAGTAGCCTCTGGCCGTATTCATTTTTTCTTTATTCTTGAGAATGCGGGGCTTCACCAACTCCCATAACTGATCCTTCGACTGGACTCCGGCCAGGACGGCCTGTTCCCAGATTAGCTTGGATTCATAATCAATATGCGCCACATGGTCCCGTGTCACCATGCGCACAGACCCGTCAGCATAGGCACCCATAATCATGCAGTCGCCTGATTGAGCATATTCGATATAATGGTCAGTAATCCGGATCACTGCAATTCCCGCCGTCCATAACTGATCCTTGGAATCGGTCGGTATGTCGTGCGCCTGCATTTCCACTCCCAATATGCGATTGGCCTCACGGGTCAACTGCTCCAGATTACGCTTTTCTTCCGGTGAAATCTGCTCAAAGTATCGCTTTAACAACTGCGAGGCAATCCGTCCGCCAGTCTCCCCCTCTGAGCCTCGAAACGGCACCAACGAAGTGGCACCGTCTATAACGCCGTATATCTGCAGCTGATCGTTGATAATAAGCGCATCCTCGTTCCAGATACCGCTCCCCTGTATCGACAAATTTTGCACTTTCATCATGTTTTCATATCCCTCCCACGGAGCTCCCCCGCATATGATCTCGTTCTCCAATCTCTGTATGACAGATCAGGGAAGAAGGGGCAGCAGATCGGCCGCCTTCTGCTCCAGATCCGGTCTACGCTCTATCTCCAAGGCTTTCAGTGTTTCATCGATTCGGTTCCAACGTCTGTAATCGTCAGACATTGGTGCAATCCCGTCATCATTCCCGACCAGCCGTAACAACATGTTATAACGGGTCCCCTCCGCTGTTTGCCGCGCCAGCGAGTCCAGGCTGTCTTGACGGACCGGCATATAGCCTGTCGCATCCAGCAAAGTGTCCTGTATATACGGGGAAGCGATGTGGTTAACAAGCTCCTGCGCCAGTTCTCTGTTGCCTCCCCCGGCAAGCAAAGCGAAAGCGCTAAAGCCCGGCGAGACCCCTTGGTCCACTGCTCCCGGCAGAGGAACTACGCCATAATTGAACTTGCCTGCAATATACTTATCCATCCACTGCATATGTTGCGAGCTTGATACCAGAAGCAGAATCTGTCCGTCCATGAATTCACTCAGAGCCAGTCGGTGCTCCAGAGGAAACATCACACCGGAATCAAACACGAGCCTGTTCCATGCCCCGAGAAGTTCAAGCAGCCGCTCTCCCCTCTCCTCTTCTGCCGGATGGCCCCACATATTCAAAAAAACAAAGGCCAAATTCTCATCCACCGCCATTACCTGCTTCCACTTGATGGACGCATTGCGATGGTTCAGACCTCTCACCCAGCCTGAAATCTCTTCATTTAATTGCTCAAGATCCGCAAATTCCAGTTCTCTCTGAAAACTTGCGTTCCGAAGCTTGTCTTGATTATAGTAAAGTACCGGAATCGATGCACCGGCAGGCATCGCCCACAGCTTACCTTGAAACGTGAACGCATTGCGGGCTGAAGCCGTTAGGTCCATTGTCTCACCTGGCAGTTTGATGGGCACGAGCGCCCCGTCTTCTGCCCATTCCGCCAGACCGTAGGCATTGTTCAATTCAGCAATTTGCGGAGCACGTCCTGCAGAGATGGCAGCTGACAATTCCGAATGCAGCGCCTCATACGATTGGAAGGTGCGCACATTCATCTCCACTTCATGATAACGAGCCTGCAAGGACTTAAGTATCGGTTCCCATTCACTGCTGTAAATCCAGCATTCCATTCGCTCGATTTCCTTGATCCTCTGCTCCGGCGGATGCCCGAGCCGCCGGAAATAAGTCGAGTAAACGACCAGACTTCCGGCAATAATCAGTACAAAGACAATCCAGATCAGCCCATTCTTGCTCCAAATCCGATTTTTCCGCTCCAGCATGCACCCCTCCTTTTTTTACATTATAAAAGGAAGCAATATTGAAGGAGAACTACCAAATCGAGCATCGCAAGCATAAGTTACAAGGACAACCCCTTGCTGCCCGACAACTTGTTCGCAATCAGCAGCGATATAAGCGTAGTCACCGTAAGAATAGAGGCAAGTGCGGCGCCGGTGCCGTAATTGGAGGTAAAAACCTCACTGTAGATCGTGACGGATATGGTCGCCGTTGCTCCATAATACAGAACAAGCGTGGAGCTTAATTCATTAATCGTTGTAATCCAGCTGAGGATGGCTCCGGATATAACGCCTGGCGCCATCAGCCGGCCCGTCGTTTTGAAGAAAGTTTTCATCGGCGGCACGCCAAGGCTGATCGAAGCCTCTTCCACGCTTCGGTCCAGCTGGTGAAGAACCGCCGTACTCGACCTGATCGTGTACGGAATTTTTCGTATCACGTAGGCAATGACAAGGATGATCCATGTTCCGGTCAGCACTATCGGCGGCTTGTTAAAGGCAATGATCAGACTTATACCAAGCACGGTGCCCGGCATGATATAGGGAATCATAATGATGCCGTCGATAAAAGCCGTGAATTTGGACCTTCGCCGCACGAGAATATAAGCGATGAGCATGCCCGCAATAACCATGACGATGATGGACAACACAGAGTAAGAGTACGTATTCATGATCGCTTTGGGCACACGGAAGAACACTTCTTTATAGCTGTCTAGACTGAATCCGCTATGGAACACCGGTCCCTTTTTCGCAAGGAAGGAGGTCACAAGCACGGTCAGCTGGGGCATAATGGATATACAGGCTGGAATAAATGCCAGCACGGTCAACAGAACCTTCGGCATCCGCTTCAGCTTCTTCACCGTCGGCGTTCGCATGCCGGTCATGGAATAATTTTTGCGGGATACAAAATACCGCTGACCAAACAAAACGGCCGTTGAGAAAAAGATCATGACCACACTCAGCGTGCTGGCCATTGCGGGATTGCCGCCCATCTCACTGATAAATTGCTCGTAGGCCAGAATCGGCAGCACTTTATAGCCCTGCCCAAGCAGCATTGGCGTGCCGAAATCGGCAAATGAAGCCATAAATACCATCAGTGCCCCTGCCGACAGCGTAGGAAATATGAGCGGCAGCGTCACGGTTCGCAAACGATTCCATGCTGTCATTCCCAGACTCTCGGATGCTTCTTCCAACGAAGTATCGATCGTCTTGAGTGCACCGGATACATACAGGAAAATATGAGGGTAGAATTGCAGGGCAAATACGATGACAATCCCGTGCCAGCCGTAGATGGAAGGAATATCAATCCCCAACTCCCGGATGAACCTCGTAACAAAGCCGTTATTGCCCATCAATAAAATCCATGAATACGCTCCGATAAATGGCGGAGATAGCAGAGACATAATAACCATCATCTGCATCAAGCCTTTGCATTTGATGTCGTATCTTGTTGCGATGTAGGCTAGCGGGGTGCCGATCAGAATCGCCAGCCCGGTTGCCAACGCGGATACAAGAAAGCTGTTCAGCAGAGCCTGATGGTAATACTTGAGCTGAAAGAAATCCAGGTAGTTCTGCAGGGTTATGCTCCCGTCCTTGCCGATAAAGCTGTTTAACAGCAGGGACACCAGCGGGTAAATAATGAACACCAGCATGAAGATATACACACATACGGTTACAAACGTCCAGAAATCCCATCTTCTGAGCAGCAGACGCTGTCCAACGGTCGGAGACCCGACGGGCTTAAGCTTCGCCTGCACGATAGATCACCTCCAGGCCAACGCTGTCATACATAACGGACCGTTGAAGCTGAAAATCCAGAAACAACCGTTGCTTCTCCTGAAACAGACTTAGGGTTTTGCCCGGATAATCATGTACATCGATAAAGGTCCCGTCCTCAAGCTTCATTAAGTAACTCACCTTATCGCCCAAGAAGCTGACAGCTTGAACGATTCCTTCAAAGGCAAAAGTGGGACTTGGTTCCGCGCTGATCTGCACCCGCTCGGGACGAATTGAAAAAATCACTTTGCCTGAATAAGATTGTTTGATTGGCAGCTGCGTCTCTTTGCCGAGCAATCGTATTGTTCCGATCCCGTCGTCACCGCCCGATTCAGACGTGCAGGTTCCTTCCAGAAAGTTGGAAGTACCGATAAAATTGGCCACGAACTGATTCCGGGGGTATTGATAGATGTCCCTCGGGGAAGCGATCTGCTGGATGACTCCCTCGCTCAGTACTGCGATCCGGTCCGAAACGGCGAGCGCCTCTTCCTGGTCATGCGTCACATAAATAGTGGTGATATTAAGCTCCTTTTGCAATTGACGGATATCGGTCCGCATTTTCACCCGGAGCTTGGCATCCAAATTGGACAGCGGCTCGTCCATTAGCAGCAGAGCGGGACGGATGACAATTGCTCTTGCCAGAGCAATCCGCTGCTGCTGTCCCCCGCTCATGTTACCGGGTATCCTGTCTCGGAGATCGGCCAGCTCCACCATCTCCAGCGCTTCCATCACCCGGCTCTCGATGTCCCGTTTCGAAATTTTCCGGGCGCGAAGCCCGTAGGCCACATTGTCAAACACACTCAAATGGGGGAAGATCGCGTAATTCTGAAACACCATCCCGATATTGCGCTCATGGGTAGGCACGTCATTAATGACTCGGCTGCCAAAGTAGATATCCCCTTCCTCTTGTTTATAGAAGCCGGCAATCGTTCGGAGAAGAGTGGTTTTCCCACAGCCGCTCGGTCCCAGCAGGGTAAAAAACTCCCCTTCGTTTATTGAAAAATGCGCATCATTAACCGCCTTGTTCTCTCCAAAGTATTTTGTAACATGATCGAATACCACTTGACTCATGAATGCCTCCATATCCGAGAGGACGACTGCCCATGGATCAACCAGCCATCCCCCCACCTTTGTGCTCTATTCCTTGCCCATCATAATATCGTTGAATCTACTGATAACGGCTTCTTTGTTATCTGAAGCCCAGCTAAAGTCGTAATCAACCAGTTCGATGTCCGCAGTCTGAGGCAAGCCTTCCACCGGTTCTACATCATCTCGAACCGAGCGGCGCTTAAATTCCTTTTGCACCAGTTCCTGCACATCCTTGCTGACAATAAAATCAATAAACTGCTTCGCTTCATCCGGATTTTTGGTTCCTTTGATGATTGCAGCCCCATCAGGTACAGCCGAAGTGCCTTCGCTCGGATAAATAATGCCGATCTGCGAGCCGCCTTCCATGTACCGCAGCGCAGCATCTTCCAGTGTGATGCCGAGAGCAAACTCACCGTCAGGTACGGCGCGTTGGACCAGACTGGAACCCGACAAAATTTTGCCGTCCATATTGGCCACAAGTTTCTTGACATACTCCCACCCCTGCTCGTCGTCCTTACCAAAAGCCGTCAGCATGGTCACCAATTGCGTATAGGAGGAGCCCGACTTGCCTGGATCGGCAAATGCAATCTGCCCCTTCCACTTGGGATCCAGCAGATCCTCCCAAGATGCAGGCAGCTCATCCTCGGATACCAGCTCTTTGTTGTAAGTGATTACCATCGGGAGAGCGTTAAACGGTGTCCAATAGTTGGACGGGTCCAGATAGCCCGGGAAAATATCCCCCTTCTCGTTTGTTTGATACGGCTCGAAATATTCGCTAAATGATGCCAAGGAATCGGCTCCTCCTGCCCAAAAAATATCCCCGAGCGGATTGCTTGCCTCAGCCTGCACACGCTTCAGCAATTCCCCTGTACCGCCGGAGATCAGATCGACGGATATACCTGTCCGATCCTGAAACTCTTTGATAATCGGGTTGTTGATTTCGGCTGCATTCGGCGAATAAATGGTCAGCTTTCCCGTACCCGCGCTGGAATTCGAATTGGAATTCGAGGAATCGGACTCCCCCTTGCCTTCGGTCGCAGGAGCACCACAAGCTGTAATAACACCTAACAAAATGATCACACTAGCGATTGCGGTAAGCCATCTTTTCACCATTTTTTTGTATCCCCCTTATTTTTGTGTTATTTTCCCTTCCACGAATTTACTATACCTGTCAGGCTTCCACCTCTCAACGAGACAAAATTGCATAAATGTTTAATTTTTTGCTTAATTGCGTGAATGTAAGCGTTTAAAAAAGAAGGCCTTTAGCTTTCAAAGGCCTTCTTCATCCAATTTTCTTACACAAATATTACATTCCATGTGATTCCAGCATTCTTTTACGATATTCCGTCGGCGTTTCTCCAGTATATTTACGAAAAATTTGACTGAAATAACGGGAATCCTGATACCCCACGGCAAGCGAAACCTCATAAATCCTCACATTCTCGTCCCCCAGCAATCTCTTTGCCTGCTCCATTCTTAACCGGGTTAAATATTCTATAAAGCTTACACCAAGCCGTTTGCGGAACAGACGGCTGAAATGCGCCTCGCTCAAGTGAAACCGGGCAGCCAGCTGTTGCAGGCTGATATCTTCGTTAAAATTATGCTGGACATACGCCTCTACTTGCCGGAACCCTTCGGCAAAATGCACGGCAGCATTATCCAGATGTTCGATGTCACCGTATACGGACACCCCGCTCTGTTTACTTGCTGCTCTATGCCTGACAACCTCTAACGCTTCCTGATATGCTCGGTCCAGCTGCTCATGCCCCCCATATGAGAGACTTACCCCGACATAGACCAGCGCTTTGCCAAATCCGGTGACGGTTTCCTTCAACATGCCCACTGCCCCTTCGTCATCGGGAATAATGCACGCTCTTTGCAGTTCATCTATCATAATCAAGGGACCGTAAATGCGGGCATACAACCGTTCCTTTATATGCAGCCACCGCTCATGCCGCCGCTCCTCGCCTTCTTCCTCCATCTGTACCACGGCAACCCGTATCTTCTGTAAGCCGGCAGTCTCCTCCAGCCATTCCTTCAGCATCTCCAAGGAGGCCGTATCCGTGATTCCGAGCATGCTGTCATGAATCAGCTTCTGAACAACGAGTGATTCCCTATCCCTTTTCCAACTCTGCAGCTGCTCCATCACGCTGGCATGCTGCCTCGTCCGGACAAGCTCCTTACATACCTTGTCAATTGCCTTTACCAACGTATCGGGATCTGTCGGCTTTAACACAAAATCGGAGGCTTTGAGTTTGATCGCCTGCTGGGCATAAACAAAGTCATCAAATCCGGTAAGAAAAATCACCTTCAGCTCTGGACAGAACTCCTGGGCGGACCATGCCAACTCAAGACCGTCCATGCCGGGCATTCGAATGTCAGAGATGAGAATATCCGGTTGAAACGCCTGAATTTGCTGCACAGCCTGTTCTCCGTCCGCCGCTTCACCGACCAGAACACAATTCAGTGCCTCCCAATTGATCGTCTGCTTCAATCCTTCGCGGATCATCCATTCATCATCGGCAATCAGAATTTTAAACATCGCTTACCGCCTCCCGTATAATCGGTATACTTAGACTGACCTTCGTCCCTTGACCCGGCAAGCTATCAATATGCAGAACGTAGGCATGTCCAAAATGCAGTTCCAGCCTCCGCAAGAGATTATGAAGTCCGATTCCGGTCGTGCTGGTTTCCTCACCGGAAACGTACTCTCCCCGCAGGATGCGCTGCAGTTTATCCGGAGCTATCCCGAGTCCGTTATCCTCCACCACGAACAGCACCCGCTCTCCCGCCAATCGGCCGGAGATAAGCAGACTACCCTGACCGGCTTTCATCTCGAGTCCATGGTTGATCGCATTCTCCACCAGCGGCTGAATTAGCAATTTGGGGATGCATAAATCCAGAATGCCTTCATCGATCTCCACCGAAATCGTAATTTTATCCCGATAACGAATTTCTTGGATTGTCAGATAATTGCGAATTTGCTGCATATCCTCACGAATGGGGATAACGGTATTTCCTCGCCGGATGCTGAAGTGCAGCAGGCTGCCCAGCGAAACCGCGATGCTGCTGATCACCTCGATCCTGTGAATCCGCGCCATCCAATTAATGGAATCCAGCGCATTGTACAAAAAATGGGGGGTGAACTGGGCATGAATCGCTTTGATCTCCGCCTCCTGCACCTTTAGCTGCTTCTCGTACACCTGGTTAATCAATTCCTTGATCCTCTGAAGCATCCGGTTAAAGCTTCCGCCCAGATGACCAACCTCATCCCGGTACTTCGAATCGAAGGTGACCTCAAGGTCTCCCTTCTCAACCTGCCTCATTAGTCGACGCAGCTTGTGGAGCGGTCGGGTAATGTAATCGGACAGCAAGAAGGCCGTGCAGTAAGAGATCAACACTCCGAATATGACAATGAATATCGTGAAATTGCGAATGCTGGCGCTCTCACCGGTTAAAGCGCTTACAGGAACCACATTGATCAATTTAAAACCATGGGTATCGGATGTATCATAAATCACCATATGTTCAATATCCTGTTCCATTATTCGGAAGAATCCCTTTCTTTCTTGCAGAATGGTGGAAAGGTAAGGTTTCTCGAGGCGCGTGCCGACCTCCAGTTTGGAGAGATGGCTGGAAATGATATATCCTTTGTCATCCAAAAGATACACTTCTCCCCCGTCATACCGGTAAGCCCTTTCATATTTATCCGCGAGGGCAGGCTCCATAATGTCCACGATGAAATACCCCAGCGGTTTGCCGGTATCAATCTGCTTAAGTAATCGGCCAGAGCTGAGGACCGTCCCGTAATCCTCGAATTTTTTCAAGGAATAATGGCTATCCCAGACAACATCGCCACCTGCCAGCCTTGCTTTACGAAAAAGCCCCCAATCCGCGTTATAACGTAGATAGGAGCTTGGTATAAATTTTCCCGTAAAGTAACGGTCTCCGTTCTCTCCGAGCACATACAGCTGGATATCCCATGATTTAAAACCGAGGAAGCTGTTCAAAATGGCAGCGACCGTCTGCTGGTCGCGGTATTTCTCTTCCACGCTTCGAGCAGCCGGCTTGGACAGAATATCCTGAATGTCTTTGTTGCTGTACAGATACATGGACAGCTGTTCAATATCTTCGACGAAGTAATTAAGGCTGTAGTTGATTTGAGATAGGTTTTCCAGAATGATTTCATTGGCTTTGGTCTGGATTTCACTAGAGGCTTTACGAATGGAGAAAATACCTAACACTGCGAGAGGGATGACCGCAATCAGAAGAAACAGCAGCATCAGCTTAGTCTTTAGTTCCATGGCATGCAAACGATCCATCCAATAGTTCATGACTGGCTCACCCATTTTCACTCGAATTTCAGATTAATATAGCATAAAATGTCGGATGCACCAATCCTCTGGCACCTATATACTGATTTCTCTCAGAGATGATCCCTGATTCTGCAGCTTTACCGTTTACGAATGACATGCCCGTTAAATCGGATAAGCTCTGTGCCTTCAGCCAATAAAAATACACCCCTAAGAATTTAAATCGGTTAAACCCAAGGTTTAATCCAATCTCCATTCCAAGGGGTGTACTTCAACCCTCATACGGATGTCGTCTAGCGAGGCAAAACTTTAGATGAATGCTTTGTATTCCAGCGGAGATACCCGGCCATAAGAAGCTTTCGCACCTTGGATCGGTGCCGCCCAGGCCACGGCATTCGTAATTACCTGCTGAATTTCAGGTTGATGATAGGTCGGAAATGCTTCATGTCCCGGTCTAAAATAGAACAGCTTGCCGCGTCCGCGCTTGTAACAGCAGCCACTGCGGAATACCTCGCCACCTTCGAACCAGGAGACAAACACCAGTTCATCCGGTGCCGGGATCTCAAAGCGCTCACCGTACATTTCTTCCTGCGGAACCTCGATATATTCTCCAAGTCCGCTAACGATCGGATGGCTGGGATCGATGACCCATAACCGCTCCTTCTCACCGTCGTCGCGCCATTTCAGTGCGCCTGTATTCGTGCCGAGAAGGCGCTGGAAGATCTTCGAGCCGTGACCGGAATGCAGCACGATGATCCCCATGCCGTCCAGTACGCGCTGGCGCACTTTTTCCACGATATCATCCCGCACTTCGCCGTGAGCCACATGCCCCCACCAGATCAGAACATCCGTTGAAGCGAGCACCTCATCCGTCAAGCCGTGTTCCGGATCATCTAGTACGGCGGTGCGTACAACGAACTGTGCATCCTTTACGAGAAAATCAGCAATCGTACGGTGGATGCCTTCAGGGTAAATCTTAGCGATCTGTTCATTATGTCTCTCGTGCCGGTATTCATTCCATACCGTTACATTGATATTAGCCAAGGGTAGTGGCCTCCTTTAATATTGAAATAAAGCGACCTCTTATACATTCATCCCAAGTATAGGCTGTGTTACAATGAACGGGAATGTGTGAAAGTTACTCTTTTTGTACAAAAACGACTTCGCGTTTTTTTGGGAGAGAGGGTGGAATTCGTGCTATCGATGAACGCTGACTATGTGCCAAGGATCAAACTGATGGGGTTTGTCTCCTACAAGAACCCCTGGATTCATTTCAAGCGGAACACACACGAGTATATTCTGTATTTCGTGAAGAGCGGCGAGCTTCATATGCGGGAGAACGGCGTTTCCCATGTGCTCAAGAAAGGCGACTTACTGGTCCTTGAACCGCATCTGGACCACGAGGGAACACAGAAACGTCCCTGTGACTACTACTATATTCATTTTGAACACCCCGATATTCATCAAGCCCCCGAGCGGCCCTTGTCCTTGCTAGCCAAGCAATGGATCATGGGGGAGAACCAAACGGCAGGCAAAGATGACAGCAGGCAGCTATATTTCCCCAAGACCTGCACGCTAACCCAGAAAAAAAGCCTTCATCACATGTACCATGCCCTCGGCGAAATGCTGCAGCTATACAGACGGAAGCACTTTAACCGCAGTTTGACCGCGCTCAAATTCATGGAAATGCTGATCGAGCTGTCCCGTGAGAGCCTGTTCGATGAGCTGGAGAAGAACAGCCCGCACACCAAGTCTTATATGAAGGTGCATGCACTGCTCGACTACATCCATGAACATTACGCCGAGAAAATCATCAGCTCGGAGATCGAGCAGCGATTCGAATGCAACTATGATTACATCAATCGAGTGTTCGTCAAGCTTACCGGCCATACGATCATGCGCTATGTGAATCAGGTTCGAATCAATCATGCCAAGGAGTTAATCGAGGCCACCCACCTCAGCTTTGGGGAGATTGGTTATCTGACCGGCCTGGAGGATCCGTTCTATTTCAGCAAGGTGTTCAAAAAATATGTCGGTATGTCCCCCAATCAATACTATAAGCAGGTCCGCGAGAAGGAATAAGGTGAAGTGTACTCGTGGCTAAGCTCACGGTATAACAGTCGCCCTATTGTGGATAGATCCACTGCAAGCGTAACGGCTACCTCCGGTTTTGGGGATAACCGGTCTCCTCCCACCAGTTAATGGGGAGTTATGCTTGCACTTCTCCACATTTGTTCACAAACGCTGGATAACTACCATGAAATATATGATCGAAATTCGATTTGTGCAGAATGAACGGGGATAATGTTTATAACTCTGTGTATAACGAAGCCATTCATAATGTTATACACAGTCCTTCCGGTGTGAAGTAAGCGTCCTTAGTTTGCATTATCCACATGCGTTGATTTGGATTTTTTTGCACTTGAATCCTAGGGTCAATGGCATATCAAAAAAGCGAAGACAAGGAAGCCTCCTCCCTGTCTTCGCTTATTGTAAGGTGCCGCCCAGACGCGATAAATACGTTGCTATAAAACTACGGCTTTTTATAAAACTTCGGACGTTTCTCTTCTGTAATCCCTCTTTATTTGCGCCCGTAATCGGCCTTAATCTCTCCCCAGCTCTTCGTTTGCCATTTCAGCACCTTGTTCTCATATGTATTGGTTCGAAGCCAGTGCTCGGCCCGGTCCACCAGATCCCAGATCTCTTGGGTTGACGCGTCGCGCGGAAGCGTGGTGGCCACCTTCTTCTGCTTCAGCCATTTGAGTGCATTCATGGAATCACTGTACACCGTTTTGGTGCTGCCCATTTTCTTCAGGTAAGCCAGCGCGTGGACGATGGCCAGAAACTCTCCGAGATTGTTCGTTCCCTTCGAAATCGGTCCGCACGAGAACAGAATATCTCCCGTCTGCGTATCCACGCCTTTATACTCGACAGGTCCAGGGTTTCCTCGCGTCCCCACATCTACGGAGATGCTGTCATAATCGATCTCGCCCGGTTCTTCAGCGGCTGATGCGCTGATGCGCTTGTAGCTCTTGGAGCCTGAGCTGCCGGGCTTGCTTCCGGACTGCTGCCCCCAGTAATTTTTATAACCTGCCGCATAAGCCTGTTCCGCTTCGCTTCGGGATTCGAACGCCTTGAACTTCGCACCTGTAAACTGATTGACCTGCTGTTGGCATTCGCCCCAGCTTGTATAAATTCCGGGCACTTTACCTACCCAGACTACATAATATTTTTGCTTCGCCATCATAAACCTCCATTCCGAACTAACCTCTCTAGCGTACTATATCACATCCTCCGAAACCAACAAAAAAAGCGCCATCGTCTCCGATCCGCTTTCTGTGCTTAATCTTATTCAATTGTTCCTGTTTCGTCGGCTTCACTCTCACATGCTGTGACAGCGAACTGTAATCTTCGTTGGTCTTTCTCATCGAGACGGCTGACCATGTTCCGGCACGTTCCGCTTTGCGGAGCGATTTTTGCGTTTTGGTACGGGCCATGAGGCTCACTCTCCTTGTATTATGGGATTTCCTATATTGTACGGCAAAATGGGTGGGAATGGAACAACTGCCGGTCAGGTTCCGGCCACTCCGCATGAACGAACTATCGCCTGCAGTATATTCATAAAACCTATGATATAATACGGAATCATTGGAGAATAGATCCCAAACAGACAGGAGGAGTTGAACCGATATGAAACTGGAGCGGCTCATATCCATGATTTACATGCTGCTGAACAACGAGATCCTGTCCGCGTCTGCCCTGGCAGAGAAATATAACGTGTCCCAAAGAACCATATACCGCGACATCGATGCGATCTGCGCAGCCGGCATTCCGGTTGTATCGTATCAAGGGGTGAACGGCGGGTATGGCATTATGGAGCAATACAAGATGGACAAAAGCTTGCTCGGCTCTTACGATGTCAGCGCCCTGATCACCATCCTGCACAGCATGTCAACGGTGTTTGAGGATGAACGGGCCATGGATACCATTCAGCGTCTGCAAACCATAGACCGTTCCGGCAATTCCGCATCGCAGGGATTGTCCATGGATATCGGGAGCTGGCGCTCTTACAACGAAAGCCTCCGTCTCCTTCGCCGCGCCATTACCGACAAGCATGTGATCTCCTTTCAATACATAAGCGCCAAGAATGAACGCATTCGCCGTAAAGTCGAACCTCTGCGACTCATGTATAAATTCGGATCCTGGTATTTGTACGGCTTCTGCAGAACCAGAGCCGATTACCGCGAATTCCGGATTTCGAGAATGTCGGAGCTGTCCCCATCCGCCGAGCCCTTTCAACACCAGCATTCAGAGGAGCACACGCACGGGCCCCATCTTCAAGAGCAGAATCCGTTCCACCGAGGGGAGCAGCACAGCTGGAAACCTTCATCCGATGCGATAGAAGTTATCCTTCACGTATCCCCCCGGGCCTTGGCCAAAGCAATGGATCAATTCTATGATGTGCAGCGGGAATTTCATGATGACGGCTCGCTCCGTCTCACGTTCAAGGTCGAACATCCGGATTCCTGGTGGTTCTGGTCTACCCTGCTGAGCTTTGGCGAGGATATCGAGATCATTGAGCCCGCTGACTTAAGGACTCGCATGCAATCCAAATTAGAAAAAATGCTGAAGGTTTACGCAAAAGTATGACAGTCCGCTGTCATACTTTTTTATTTACAATGTTCCCAAGAAAGCAAAAACGAAGAAGCCAAAGGGGACGATCACGATGAACTATCCTGTCAAAATGTATGAGTACCATGTATGGGCCAACCAAGCGATATTCATCCGCCTGCTGGAGCTGCCAGGCGAATTGTACAATCGGAAAATAACGAGCATTTTCCCAACCGTATCCGAAGCGTTGATTCACATCTACACGGCGGATCTCGGATGGATGAACATTTTATCCGGAATGGACATGAACCATGCTTTAACGGAGGCCTTCCAGCTCCGAGACGAGCTTGAGTCCATTTCACTGGAGGACCTAAACCTCCGGTTTATCGAGCTGTCAGAGCGATTCACGGCTTTTCTCAGCCATAATCCTGACCTGGAACGGATCATCCGATTGGATAATCCTTATGCCGGGATCCGGGATACCCGCCTGTCCGAGATTATGCTTCATGTCGTGAACCACGGCACGTACCATCGTGGAAATATTGCCGCCATGATGCGCCAGCTCGGAAGCTCCTCCGCGATGACCGACTACGCTTTTTTTTGGTACCAGAGTGAGCAGGAGTTGGTTCTTACCTGAATGACTCGAAGCATAGCGGCAATCGCCCCTCGCCCCTGATCCGGAAATCCCATATCGGGTATCAGGCCGGCAAATACTGCACCCAAAAAGCCTGCTTCAGAATCGGGTTCCAAGGCAGGCTTTCCTATTACATGTGTTCTACAATTTCAATTTGCGTCCTTCCGTCAATCGTACCCAGAAGCCGCCTTTGAAACTTTTCGGTTCATGGGAGATAATGAACGCCTGCGGCGACATTTTGGATAGTGACTCCATCAACCGCCGCTCGTTCTTCCGTTTCACGAGCACTTGAAGCACGAGCCGTTTGCCATCCTTGCCGTCCGCTTCCCAGGCGGTCACGCCATATCCTTTCTCCCGCAGGTTCATCGCCAGGTTCGTCTCAACGGAATTAACGATAACCTGTACCACGATGTATCCGAGTGCCAAATATTCCTCGATCCGACTGCCGGCATATACGCCAAGGCCGAAGCCCAGGCAATAGGCCGCCATATTAAAAGGATTGTCCAGATTTTGCAGGACGAGATTGAGGCCGAGCAGGTAGACGAATACCTCCAGCATGGCCAGAAGGGAGGCGATCCCCCTTCTGCCTTTGATCATCAGAATCAGCCGCAGCGAAAAGATCGAGACATAGACTACGTTGATGCCGATGATGGAACCGATAAGTGTCAGCGAGATCATTGAGAATCACGAGTGGCGATATACTCCGGTCTTGGCTTCTGGCCCGAATACGGCTGCTTGACCTTGTTCTCCACGCTGTTATAAACCATGAAAATATTGCTGCGCGGCATCGGCGTAATGTTACTGTTCGAACCGTGCATAATGTTGCAGTCAAAAATCACGATTGAGCCCGCTTTGCCAACCGGCGTGTCGATACCGCCTTTCTTCACCATGCTTGTCAGGCTGTCATGATCCGGAACACCGTACTCCTGCTTACGCAGGGAATCCTTGAAGTGATCCTCCGGCGTTTGGCCGATGCAGGCCACGAATTCCTTATGCGACCCCGGCACAACCATAAGCGGTCCGTTATAAGGGTAGTTATCCTCCAGGGCAATGGAGCAGCTCAACGCTCTCATGCGTGGCATGCCATCCTCGACATGCCACGTTTCGAAATCGGAGTGCCAATAGAACTCCTTGCCCGTAAAGCCCGGCTTGTAATTAATTCGGGATTGATGGATATACGTCTCGCCTCCCAAGAGGTATTCCATAATCGCCAGGAGTCTCGGATGCTGGGATAGCTTCTTGAACACTTCATGGCTCTCATGCACCGCGAATACCGACCGCACTTCATTCCCGCCCGGCTCCCGGATCACTTCATCCTTGTCCGATTCTCTTGCCGTTACCTGCAAACTGCGGGCTTCCGCCTGATATTTCGACAGCTCCTCTCGACCAAAAAAGTCTTCCAGGAATAAATATCCGTTGCGCTCATAGAAGTCGGATTGCTCCTGCGTTAACGCTGCATCCGGACTCCATTCGGAATGAACGACAGGATCCTGTCTCTTTAGGATTCGGGGCTCCGCATGCACTCTTGAAGGATAAACGTCCAGTTCTTTTTCCTGAAGGGCCGACACATGATTATTACTCATCGCATATCATCTCCTTAATCTGAAATTGGGGCGAGCAGCGGGTAGGTTCCTTCCTCATCGTGAACTTCAGCACCGGTAAGCGGCGGATTGAATACGCAGACCATCCGCATCTGCGAACGGGCTCTCAAATAATGCTTCTCATGACCGTCCAGCGCGTACATCATCCCTGGGGATATCGGGTAGGTTTCACCCCCGATAACCTCGATCTCCCCCTCCCCTTCGATGCAATACACGGCTTCGACGTGGTTTTTGTACCAGATCAGCGTCTCCGTTCCGGCCTTGATGAGGGTATCATTGAGAGAGAAACCCATGCCGTCCTTGGTGAGCAGCAGCCTTCTCGAATTCCATGTCTTGGTATCGATATCGTCCTTGGTATCCACGATCTCTTCCAAATGTTTAACAATCATGACAACCTCTCCTCTGCAGCTAATTGTTTCATACTGTTCTCAAATATCCCCAATCCCTGTGTCAATGTGTTCATTTCAATCGTCAGCGGCGGCATCAGCTTTGCCACTTCGCTGTGCGGACCCGACGTTTCCATAATCAATCCTTGCTCGAAAGCGATCTCGGACAGTCTGCTTGCAAGTTCCGGCTTATCAAAAGCAACCCCCTGAATCATGCCTCTGCCGCGAATATCGCCGACGAGCTTAGGGTAATCCTTCACAACGCCTTCCAATGATTGGCGAATCCGATTCTCCCTAATGCCGATATCGAGCTGAAAATCTTTCGTTTTCCAATAATTCAGCGCTTCGGCCGCGGCCACGAATCCGAGATTATTGCCCCGGAAGGTACCGTTGTGCTCCCCCGGCTCCCATATATCGATCTCCGGCTTGATCAGCGTAATCGCCATCGGCAAGCCAAAGCCGCCAATCGATTTCGAGAGACATACGATATCCGGCTCAATGTCGGCATCATCAAAACTAAAGAACGGCCCGGTTCTGCCGCAGCCCATCTGGATATCATCCAAAATAAGCAGCATCCCCTTATCCTTACAGATGCGTGTCAGCTTTTGCAGCCATTCCCGGCTGGCGGCGTTTAATCCGCCTTCCCCCTGCACCGCCTCGACGATCACCGCAGCCGGAAGCGGAATGCCGCTTCCCGGATCATCCAGAAGCTTCTCCATATATGCCATCGTATCCACGTCATCGCCAAAGTAACCGTCATAAGGCATAAATACCGAATGGCTCAGATCCACGCCTGCGCCTTGGCGTTTGAAGGAATTGCCGGTAACCGCCAGCGATCCCAGCGACATGCCATGAAAGGCATTCGTGAAGCATAGAACGGTGCTGCGCCCCGTCACTTTGCGGGCGATTTTGAGCGCTGCCTCTACGGCATTCGTTCCGGTCGGACCGGGAAACATCACTTTGTGATCCCACCCGCGCGGCTTCAGGATGACTTCCTGAAATCGGGTCAGAAACGTTTCCTTTGCATCCGTAGCCATATCCAGACTATGCGTGACGCCGTCCCTCAGAATGTAGTCGACCAGTTTCTCGCGAATCTTCTCATTGTTATGTCCGTAATTTAAAGCACCGGCTCCCGCAAAAAAATCAATGTATTCATTGCCCTGCGTATCCCACAGCTTCGCATTCCGTGCCTTGTCGAAAACGGTCTGAAAGCTCCGGCAATAACTTCTTACTTCCGATTCCAGCTTGTTAAACACAGTAAGCTTCGGTTTCTCCATGACTTGGTTGTCCATAGTTCCCTCCATTTGTTTAAATGTCATTGAAAAAGGGGCCAATCACGAATAACGGCTCATCTTCATGAGATGTCCCATCAGGGAACATCTCTGCTCCATAACCTACGGTTACGGTGCTGGGAATGGATTTCTCCTCGGCATAACCGAGAAACAAACGACGGGACGCCATGTTGCTCGGCGATACCGTAGCTTCAATATAACGGACACCATGGCATGCCTTCTGATTCATGAGACCTGTCAGCATCGCCTTGGCAATGCCTTGCCTCCGATGCGAATTAGCAACGGCCACTTGCCATACGAACAGCGTCTCCGGATTACGAGGAGAACGGAAGGCGGAAATAAAACCGATGATATCTCCTTCATGCTCGGCGATCATGCAGGTATCATGGAAGTAATCTCCAAGCAGCATGTAACAATAAGGGGAGTTCAGATCAAGCGATCCGGTGTCGCGTATGAGCTCCCACACCCGGGTGCCATCCCGTGCTTCCGGTCTTCGGTAAACAATTTCGGTTTCGGTATCCACAGCCATTCTATACATCACCTCTTTCCAGAACTAATTTCCGTTGGAACGGAATCGCTGCAGGAAGCTCTGCAGTCGCTCGCTCTGGGGATTATCGAATATCTCCTCCGGCGTGCCCTGCTCAACGATCCTTCCATCGGCTCCGAATATGACCCGATCCGCGATTTCCTTCGCAAAATCCATCTCATGCGTAATCAGCATCATGGCCATTTCGCCTTCATCCGCGATTTCCCGAATGACCTCCAGCACCTCGCCGACCAGCTCCGGATCAAGAGCCGAGGTGACCTCGTCAAACACCATTACCTTCGGCCGCATGACCAGCGCTCTGGCGATGGCAACCCGCTGCTTCTGCCCCCCGGACAGATTGGACGGATACATCTTCAGCTTGTCGGCCAAACCGACCTTGCTTAGCATGGAGACGGCCCGCTCCTCCGCCTCTTCCTTGGATAAACCCAGCACCTTACGCGGGGCCTCCGTCACATTGCGAAGTACATTCATGTGCGGGAACAGATTAAAATGCTGGAAGATCATGCCGACGTTGCATCGCATCCGGTGCAAATGCTTTTCGCTGGCCCGAACCAGCTTCCCTTTCTCTTCCATATGCCAGAGCAGCTCGCCATCAACCTCGATGGTTCCTTCGGTGGGTTCTTCCAGCGTCATCAGCATCCGGCCCATTGTCGTTTTGCCCGATCCGCTTGGACCGATCACAGCCACCTTTTCTCCAGGCTGCATCTCCAGATCGATGCCTTTAAGCACCTGGAGATCACCAAACGACTTGGTCACGCCCGTATATTTCACAATCGGCTTGGTACCCGTAGCGGGATTGTTCCCCTGCTGCGGTACCTTCGAAGCTTCCGCTTGCTCATCGATCACAACGGCATTCAATAGACTCCCTCCTTTATTTTCCACGCTGCAGATTCAAACGTTTTTCCAGCCTTTGCACAAGCAAAGATGCGATATAACTGATGATCAGGAACAGAATCCCGACCAGCGTATACGGCTCAAATGCACGGAACGACTGCGACACGATATTTTTGGCCGTCAGCATCATCTCCACCAGCGTGATGGCGCATAGAATCGGCGTTTCTTTAAACATGACAATTAAATAATTGCCCAGTACCGGAATGATTGGCGGCACCGCTTGCGGCAGGATAATACTTCGCCAGGTTTTAGCTTTCGTGTAATTCAGTGCTGTGGCAGCCTCCCATTGCCCCTTCGGCACTCCCTCGATTCCGGAACGGTACACCTCGGACAGATAGGTGCTGTAATGCAGCCCGAGACCGATGACCCCGGCATAGAAGGCCGGAATGGAAATTCCCGTTAGGAGCGGCAGACTGTAATACAGGAAGAAGACCTGAACCAGCAGCGGTGTATTGCGAATAAATTCAATGATTCCTTTGGTTATAAGCGACAACAGCTTAAATCGGCTCCGCGTCGCAAAGGCAAGCAGCAATCCGATGATTAATGCCACCACGAAAGCGCAGATCGTCACCCATACCGTCATCTTTAACGCACTCAAGAGCTGCGGCAGGATATCCCACACATAGTTCCAGTCCCACATGTCTATAACCTCCCCGCTGTCCATTTACGCTCCAGCAGTCGAACTGCCAGCGATACGAGCGTAGCAATGACAAAATACATGAGGAGCAGCAGTACCAGAATCTCGGTCGTCCAGGAGATGTAATTGTTGCGGAGCACCATCGCCTGATACGTCAAATCCGCCATGGTGATGAAATAAACCAATGAGGTGGATTTGATGAGTTCCACAAGCTGATTCCCGAAAGGGGGAAGCATTCGCAAGGAAGCTTGAGGCAATATCACATTCAACAGCCTTTGCCAAGGCTTCAGATTAAGCGCTAAAGCGGCCTCCCACTGTCCTTTCGGAACGGCCAGCACAGCGCTTCGGACGATCTCCGAGCCGTATGCGCCGAAGTTTAGCCCGATCGCAAGGATGGCCGCCAACATTTTCGGCAGCTCGATGCCGATGAACGGAAGAGCGAAATACAACCAAAACAGCTGCACCAGCAAGGAGGTTCCCCGAAAGACTTCCACGTACACGGCTGTCAATGTGCGAATGATCCACAGCTTCGACAGTCGGCATAACCCGGCTGCAAAGGACATCACGACCGCAAGGATGGCTGAAAAGAAAGCTACCACAATCGTGATCTCCGCCCCTTTTAGCAGCGTAGGGAGAAAATCAATCCACGAATTCGGCATACTATTCCCCGCAAAGCGCAGCAGCCGTCATTTCACCCGGAAGCTCTTCTTCTGTGAATCCGAACTTCTGCAGAATTTCCAGCAGCTCGCCCGATTCCTTCATTTTTTGCAGCTCCGCATTATAAGCCTCCTGGAACTCGGTATCCGCTTGGCGGAACGCCGTAGCTCCATAACCCCGAACGCTTTCTCCATCGATGACCGGCTGCTCGAAATCAGTTACACGTTCGATGTTGTCATCACTAGCCGAATCCAGCATCGCCTGCAGAGAGGGTCCCGTCATGGTAATCGCCTGTACCCGGTCTGCCTGAAGGGCGCTAATAGCCGAGGCCTGGTCGGGGACCTGTATGATCCGGTCTGAAGGAATACCGGACTTCTCCATATAGCCGATTTCAACCGCGCCTGTCATGACGGCGACCTTAGCCTGGTCATGATTAGCAATATCCTCATAACTTCCGAGTTCCATCGGATTCCCTTGCTTCACCGCAATGGCTTCCCCGATGCTGTACTCCGGATTGGCAAACAATACGGCGGAGCAGCGGTCCGGATTAATGAACATGCCTGCGGTGATTAGATCAAACCGCTCGGCCTGCAGTCCGGCAACCAGTGAACCGAATTCCGTCAGCTCTCCCCTCATTTCCTTGATGCCAAGCCGCTCCAGAATAACCCGAGCAATCTCAACGGCTTCTCCCGTCAGCTCCCCGTTGGCCTCTTTATAGGCATAAGGCTTCTCATTCGCAAAACCTACGGTGATATACCCTTGCTCCATGGCGCGATCCAGTGTACTCCCTTTGTCACCGCAAGCCGCAAGCAATACCACCATAGTCACTGATAACATCAGCACAAGCACTCTCTTCAAAACCTTCCACAACCTTTCGTTATGACTTTGCAATCCTTACAAAATGGCATGTTGAAATTACCCTTGTTAACGCATATGTTAACTTGGATATAAGGACATTCAGACACCTTGCACGGGTCGGGGCTTCAGGGAAGATGATTCATCCATCTCCTTGCACGCTTAAACCCAATGCCATCCGACTGATTCAATTGGTTAAACATTTGCAGGCCTTGCCCCTCCTCTTTAGCAGAATACAAAAAGACCACCAAACAGGGGATTTAGACATAGCTCCGCCAGCAGGGGGTCAAAAAATAGAGAAAAGGCCCCTAAGAGAATCAAGGGCCTTTGTTATGAACATCCATTATGTATGCAAGACCCATCCACTGCTGACGAGGTTAGCTGACGGACTCGGGTAAGATGGTACCCTACACTCATGATTCCAAGTGACTCGCCCCTGGTGAAACTGGTTCCCCCGCTTTCCGGAAAATGTATGCCGGAAACTAAGCGTGTGTCCATGATAAAGGGAAGTTTAGGAAAAGTCAAACCCCTTAAACCGCTTTTTCTGGAAATTCACACGCAGAAATGCCATTCTTCCGGGGTGTATGACAAGCTAGAAAAATGCCTCATTCAAGCTTGTCCACCTACAACATAGGAATTTTATCCCAGACCAATTTTTCGCTATATAGCAGGCGTTTGCCATGCCTCCCTTACTCGTTCATGTGATGGATAGTTTATGCCATGAATTAGACCAAAACAGTGGAAAGCTTCTACAACTCCATCTGAACCAAAAAAAATTTTTGATTATCCATTAAAAACCCATTATGACTCATTTACTTCTAGTTACGGGAGCGCTGGTGCCAGCATCATATATTAACCGCCGATAAGTGTCGGGATTTTTGGTCCATGGATTATACGGCTGTATATCCGCCATCCACCAGTAAGCTTGTGCCTGTAATGAAGGACGCATCTTCACTGGCAAGGAACAACACGGCTTTGGCTACTTCTTCCGGCTGTCCCAAGCGGCCCATCGGATGAAGGCCGACCAGGTGCTCGGTGATCGCTTCCGTTCTTCCCTTAATAAGCGGAGTATCGATGTATCCCGGGCATACGGCATTGACCCGGATCCCTTTTGGAGCATAATCCGCGCCCATCGACTGGGTTAACAGCTTAACGCCTCCCTTAGCGGAAGCATAAGCGGTAACACCCGCTTTTCCGACATGGCTATGGATCGAGCCGCAGTTTACGATCGCCCCTCCGGTTCCTTGGGATAACATCTGTTGGATTACATATTTATCACACAGGAACACCCCTGTAAGATTAATATCAATCGTCTTTTGCCAGTTGTCCATCGACAACTGATCAGCAGGGGCATCATGAGCAATGCCTGCATTGGCGAACAATACATCGACACGGCCAAAATGCTCAACCGTCTGCTTCACCATATTTGCAACTTCCTGTTCTTGGGTCACATCCGTCTTAACGAACAGCGTTTCAAAGCCTGCGCCTCTTAATTCATCCGAAACAGCCTGTCCCCGGTCCGAATAATCTGCAATAACAACCTTGGCTCCCTCTTCTACAAAAAGCCTTACTGCTGCTTCGCCGATCCCGCTGGCGCCTCCCGTCACAATGACAACCTTGGATTCAAATTTCATTTGTCGACCACTCCTATATTGTGAATTCATCATATCGATTCCATATTCATGTAGAGTTAACATATTCCAGGCATGATATTCCACAAGCCCCTGTTTCTTTCATGAACAACATCCTATCGAATAACGGCATATGGACGCTCACAACTTAATATTCGCCGCATCCTAACCTTATCCAGCCTGTCCATTGTTATACAGGCCGCTCGATTGTAAACATCTCTCCCAGTGAAGCATAGATATTACCAGCCATACGGCTCACAGGCTTCAACTTGGCAGCGTCAATCCGGCCTTGCTCGTAAAGTTCCTCCGCAACATGGAAGCGGACTACGCGGGCAATCAGCAGATCGGCACCAGGCAGCTGATCCGCTGCATTCAAAGTGACGACCTGCTCCAGCACGCATTCCATGCGAATCTTGCTCTCCAGAACGCCGGGAACTTTAACGACCTCGCTAACGACCGGGGTTAAATGCGCTCTGTCAAGTTCACTCTCATGCGGGGGCAGGTTCGCCGCCGTTTCGTTCACGGCTTCAACATTGTCTTCGTCCACGATGTGGATGACAAGCTCACCGCTTTGCATGGCATTTCTCGCTGTATCCTTAGCCGTACCGTTCTTCCGCTGAACGGAAACGGACAGCAGGGGCGGATTGCTGGACAGAATGGAGAAATAACTGAATGGTGCCGCATTCAGCACACCGTCCTCCGATAATGTCGTAACAAAAGCGATCGGTCGCGGAACAACGCTCCCGATGAGCAGCTTGTAAGTGTCCCGTTCGCTTTGGGTATTCGGGTCAATGGATATCACTTTAGTTACCCCTCTCTTGTGTTTTGACTTGAATAGGCTCCAGACCTTCCTCAATACGGGCTCGCTCCGGTTCAAACCAGGCAGGTAGTTTCAATTGTTCCCCCAGTGAGTCCAGATCTTCATCCACCGTAAATCCGGGTAGATCGGTTGCGATCTCAAACAAGATCCCCCCTCGTTCCCTGAAATATAACGATTTGAAATAGTTGCGGTTCTTAATATCCGTTGGCAAAAAGCCATGCTGTTTCACCCACTCTTGCCATGTAACATGCTCAACATCATCTTGAGCCCGCCATGCGATATGATGGGTCGTTCCGGCCCCCCCGGCGCCCCACGGGATATCCCGCATCGGTAAATCAATCACGTTGCCGAAGGGCCCTGCTGACTGAAACCGCGCATAGTTAACGTCCTCTCCCATGAAGGTCAGTCCCATTACCTGCTCCAGCGCTATCTTCGTTTCCTTCCACTTGCTGCTGAACAGGACCGCACCACCAAACCCCTTAATCGCTGTGTCCGGCGTTACATCGTCTACAGACCAACTGCTCTTCGGTCCGTCTTCCCGCTCGACCAGCTCCAGAGAAAGTCCATCGCGATCGGAGAACTGAAGATAGTGTTCGTTAAACCGAAAGGCTTTCATGACAGGAACGCCGAAGCTCCGTAAACGCTGTTCCCAATAAGGCAGGGCACCCGCAGGGACAACAAATGTTGTATACCCAACCTGCCCTCCTCCACGTCTCCCTCTTCGCGAAGCAGGAGACGGAAAGAAGGTGATAATAGTCCCCGGGTGTCCCTCTTCATCCCCGAAATACAAATGGTACACCTCAGGCGCATCGAAATTCACCGTCTTCTTCACCAATCTGAGCCCCAGCACACCCGTATAAAAATCAACATTCTTCTGCGGGTCCTGTGCATAAGCGGTAATATGATGAATGCCTGCTGTTTGTAATGCCATATTCATCGCCTCCTCATTGTTTCCGTGTCCAACCCGATGTTTCCATACATGATTTCTGGTTCATATAATTAAAATATACAATCTTTAAATTTAATATCTTTAATTTAAGATTATATATTTTTCATATCATTGTCAAGCGCGCCTTCAAACCTCGGGCATATAAAAAGCCGCCAAGAACGCTTCCACGCTCTTAGGCGGCTTCAGTATGCAGCTACGACCGCATGCCTATCACCCATCTATGCTTTTTGCCACTTTTCCTTAAAGAATAGCTGATAAACTCTCGTTACGATAATCTTAATGATCATGTAAATCGGTACCACCAGCAGAACCCCTATAATTCCGCCGAGATCCTGTCCCACCAAAACCAGGATAATGATCGTAATGGGATGGATAGCCAGCTGTTTGCCAAAGATATATGGTCCAATCAGGTTATCCTGAATCTGCTGAGCTGCCAGAATGACAACAAGCGACCAGATCGCCGTTCCAGGGGATTGAATGAAGCCGATGATCACGATCGGGATCGAGGATAGAATAGCTCCGATAAATGGTATGAAATTCGCGATAACCGCCACGGTCGTCAGCAGTAATGCATAAGGAAGACCAATAATCAGGAAGCCGATGTACATCAAAACACCCAGCGCCAGATTGACGAGCACTCGTCCAACGATGAACCCTTTGAGGGCATTGTTGATTTCATCCAGTACCGAAGCTCCCACTTCCTTGAAGCGGTTAGGCAAAAAGCTGACAATCATCTCTCCGAACTTCCCGCCTTCCTTCAGCATGTAATACAGCAGGATCGGGAACGTAAATAAAACGATGGCAAAGTTCGACACGAACGAGAAGAGGTTCATAATATAATTCGTCAGGAACGTGAAGCCTTGATTCAAATAATCGGTTAATTGGGTAAGTGGATTAGAATTCTCCGGAAATATCTCCTTAAAGAGCCCGTTATTTTCCCACTCCTGCAGCTGTTCACCTAAGGCAGCAAATAATGCGGGCGCATTCTCCACAAGAGCAATGATCTGATCCCGCAGAGATGGCCATACCCCAATAATAAAACCTGTAAGTATGCCTGCAAACACGACATATAGGAGCAGGATGGCCAGTGAGCGATTTAGCTTGCGCTTTTCGAGAAGATCAACCAGCGGCCTGAGCAGGTAATAGAAGAATCCTGACAGCATCAGCGGCACGAGGATGATCGAGAAGAACGAAAGTACCGGTCTGAATATAAAATCCACCAGCGATCCCAAATAAATAATAATGAGGACCAGAATCACGGCGAGACATAATTTGAAAAACTTGTTCATTTTCAGCAAAAAGCATGCCCCTTCTCCTATTTTTTTCACCATCGTATCATGACAATGTGTGCATATACAAATCGCTTGCGTCTACACTGGTATAGGATGTCGGATTGTAGCGCCATCGCTTATATAACCATTCCGTTCACTTCATCCTGCCGATATATACTTCTCCTAACGCCTCACGTATAATATGAAGGATTGCAAGGGCAAGGATATAGTTTAGGAGGATATTATGAACATGCATGTTACATCCATCACTCTTGGTCTGATCATCGTACTGAATATCGTGTTCTCCATGTTCGTGGTTTTTAGGGAACGGCGGGATGCCGGCTCCACCTGGGCATGGCTGCTGGTGCTGTCTTTTATCCCGATTTTGGGCTTTGCGCTCTACCTGTTGTTCGCCCAAAATTTAAGAAGAATCCGTCTCTTTCATTGGGGTGATCTGCAGAAAACAGGCATCGAGAAGGTATTGCTGTCTCAAATGGAAGGGATGACTAACGGGGAATACCCGTTCAGCAATCAAGCCGCGGCGGATAGCAGCGATTTGATCCATATGCATATCAATGAGAATCAGGCGATCCTTACGGACGACAACAACGTTGAAATTTTCACGGATGGACGCAAGAAATTTGAACGGTTGTTTCAGGATATTGAGGAAGCCAAAGTCTATATACATATTCAATACTACATCATTCGTCGGGACGAGCTGGGCAAGAAGCTGATGTCCCTGTTGACCAAAAAAGCAAAGGAAGGCGTGAAAGTCCGGGTTCTGTACGACGAGCTGGGCTCGCGTCAATTAACCAAGGGCTTCTTCAAAGCATTTCGCGAAGCCGGCGGAGAAGCCGAGGCCTTCTTCCCGTCCAAGCTGCGCTTCATTAATCTGCGCTTGAATTACCGGAATCACCGAAAGCTCGCTATCATTGATGGCGACATCGGATATGTGGGCGGTTTTAACGTTGGGGATGAGTACCTGGGTCTCAACTCCAGGTTCGGCTATTGGCGAGACACTCATCTGCGCATTCAAGGTGAAGCTGTTTATGCGATGCAGGTTCGCTTCATTCTCGACTGGAATCAGGCTTCACACCATCACGATATTTCTTATGAATCGAATCTGTTTCCCAAGATCGATTCGCCTGGCAATGTCGGGATTCAGATTGTGACCAGCGGTCCGGATTCCAGATATGAACACATCAAGAACGGTTATATCAAAATGATTTCGTCCGCCAAGAAATCGATTCATATTCAGACGCCGTATTTTATCCCCGATGCCAGCCTCCTGGATGCGCTCCGCATTGCGGCGCTGTCCGGCGTTGAGGTTAACCTGATGATTCCCGATAAACCGGACCATCCCTTTGTCTATTGGGCGACCTTATCCTATATCGGGGAAATGCTGAGAACCGGGGCTAACGTGTATCTCTACAATAATGGCTTCATTCATGCCAAGACCATCATCATTGACGAGAAGATTTCTTCCGTCGGCACGGCGAATATCGATGTTCGAAGCTTCAAGCTGAATTTTGAAGTGAACGCGTTCCTGTACGATGAGGATTTATCAAAACAATTGACTCACATCTTTCATCAGGATCTGCAGGTATCCAGCCAGCTTACGATGAAGCAGTATCTGGAGCGATCAAGGTGGATCAAGTTTAAGGAATCCATCTCACGCTTGCTGTCGCCTATTCTGTAAAAAAAGCCTTTAGCGCTGCCGCAACATTTAGCAATCCAGAAGAAATGCGGGAGACTCAGAACGTTTATACTAAAGCCAAGGAAAACGAATCCATCATTTTATTTTAAAACTGGGAAGGATGTTGTACGTGGCTAAACTGACACCGTATATTTTCTCTGAGGATGCAAAAGCGCAGGCTGAGTTTTATACCCAAGCATTAGGCGGGGAGATCTTGTCCGTGCAAACCCATGGCGAGATTCCTGGAACCAAGGAAGAGCTTAAAGATAAGGTCATGCATCTTAGTCTGGTAGCAGGAGGAATTCCAATCTTTATGTCGGACTCCATATTCCAAACCCTGGAGCGAGGGAACGGAATTCATCTGAGCCTGTCGTTTGAAAGCGATGCTGAAGCACATGAAGCTTTTGACCGCTTGGCAGAAGGTGGTAAGGTGCTCGATCCGCTGAAGACTCAATTCTGGGGAGCGCTGTTCGGGTTGCTGGAAGACAAGTTCGGCGTATTGTGGCAGGTAACGACCGAAGTCCAAGTCAATTAATGGTAGATGGCCCTTCAAGTTTCACTTGGAGGGCTTTTTTTTGCGTGATTTATTTGGAGCTCCAACGTTCCACGACTTCCGCTGCGGCCAATCGGCTTGTGTCCAAAAAGACCTCAGTCCTTATTCTCCAATTGATCACTCACCTCGTATAGATGCAGCGATAATTCATCACCTTCGGCATGACCTAAAATAGCGCCGTAACGACTGCGCAAATTCATCCAGCACTCGTGAATCACTTTCTCCAAAGCCTTCCCTTTATCGGTTGTATAGATCAATGACATCCTTCCTTCCACCCGATTATAAACCAGCCCTTTAACGGCCAGCTTCTCAACCAGTCGTGTTACGGTAGAAGGCTGAAGATGTAGAATTTCGCCTAATTCCTTCTGCGAGATTCCTTCCTTCTCATATACAGCCATAAGCAAATAAGCATAGGTGGGTGACAATCCGCTTGCGGCAAATTCATCTTCGGCCATCTTGGTAATGACCCGGCTAAGTCGATTGGCTGTGAAGTAAAGGCATTCCTTGATATACGTATTTAACATGACGGCTACCTCTTTCGCTGAGTTCATCCTGTTGAATCACCATTTATTGTTTGCACATACAAATATAATGGATTCCCAAATAAAAGTAAAGCGGCAGATTCCCCCAATAACCCTGGGAGACCTCTGCCGTCATTTTATTAGGTGTTTGCTTCTTCATGTTGTGATCCTGCAACTGCTTGCTTTAATGCTTCTATTCGACGTGGCTCTGATCCATGTACATGACTTCCCACAGATGGCCATCCGGATCCTGGAAGCTCCAGCCATACATAAAGCCATGATCCACCGGATCATTGGAAGGCGACCCTCCTGCGGAAAGCGCGGCATTAACGATTTCGTCCACCTGCTCCCGGCTTTCGGCGGATAGTGCCAAAATCACTTCCGTAGTGTTGGCAGCATTCGATAGATCTTTCTTAGTGAACGTCTTGAAATAATCCTCGGTGAGCAGCATGGCAAAGATGTTATCGCCGATGACCAGGCAAGCCGCATTTTTGTCCGTAAATTGTGCGTTAAATTCAAAACCGATTTTTGAGAAAAAGTCCTTCGTTTTCTCCAAGTTCTTAACAGGTAGGTTCACAAAAATATTGTCGCTTTTCAAAGCCATTCCGAATCACCTCTTCGATTTGATAGATTCATCTTAGCATGAGCTGCAGCACGACATTTCTCTTCATTTGCTATGTTCAATCCAAGCTACGGGAATCCAGCTGGCGAAGCATATTCAGAATCCAGTTGCTTAACAAAACGCAGCAGCGATTCAGTCGACTGTAGCTTATAAACTCTTACCCGAAAAAAGGATGCCTCCAGGCCGTGTTAAAACTCGCCTGAGAGACATCCCACTTTATTACGAATCCATGTTAGTTAGATAAACCCACTGCACGCAGCAATCTCATGACGGTTACCACCGTCTGAGCTTTGGTTACATGAGATTGTGGATCCAGCTTGGAGGCGGATACGCCTTGCATAATCTTCTGCTCCACGACGAAAGCGACAGACGACTTCGCATAAGACGAAACCTTGGCGTGGTCTTTAAATTTGTTTAACAATCCTTGGTTAGCTTCGTTCTTCTTGCCGGCATAATTCAGCACATTACTCAGCATGACGGCCAATTCCTCACGCGTAATCAAGCTGTTTGGATCAAAGATATCGCCTGAGCGTCCCTTCACTAATCCTGCCGCTTTCGCAGCTGCAATCTCTCTGGCATACCGGGATTTCGGATCTACATCCTTGAAGTTGGCAAAACTGTCGTCAGGCAGAATACCCAGCGCCTTCACCACAATGGATATAATCTCGGCACGGGTAATCTGTTTATTACCGCCGAAAGATCCGTTACTTTCTCCAGATACGATCAACTTGGCAGCAGCCTGCGCCACGTCTTCCCGTGCCCAAGAAGGGATCGCGTCACTAAACCGGATATCTTGCTGAACCAGAGCATAAATACCGCTGCCGGTTTTCTTGATTTCAACAGTTACCGTGCCATCCGCGTTAACTTTAAACAAGGTCGGAACGGATCGAAGCTCCTGGGTACCTGGTGTATAAACCATTCCGGTAGCACGTTTTACATTTATCTTTTTCGCATCGACGGTCATAAATTCGCTGACCTGGGTTTTGCCGAAATGCTTCAGTTCGGTCGTTGTCTTATCCGCGTTTATTTGCTCAAGCTTGAACGATAGCGGATTGGCTAGTACCTCTCCTCCCTTAAGCAGTGTCTCCATGCTTGCTGCATCGGCAGCCCCCGGAGAAACAATCGAGACTTTCACAGGACCGGAAACCGTAATCAGCGAAGCCGGAATCCGATATTCTGTCCCGTTCACGATAATGGAAAGACTGGCCTTGGCTCCTTTTTTCGCAACGGCTGCGATGATTTCTTGCGGAATCTCAACCTCAGCCTGCTTCGCACCCGCACCCGCATGGATCTGGAAGTTGGAGGAATCCGAAAGGTTAATGCTGTTAACAGCTGTAGCCGTAGGTATGATCACAACAGCTTTATCGCCATGAAGCGTGACGTTTGCCTCTAGCTGATCTTTGGCTTTAGGCGGTTGTGGCGTCGAAGGCGTTGGTGAACCAGAGCCTCCCGATCCTCCCGATCCTCCTGATCCGCCGGAGCCGTCAGATCCACCCGAACCGCTGTTTGAAGTCGTTACGCTAAGCGGATTCGAAGCGCTGGAGACGCGGTTAATCTCATCCCCCGTTTGATCTACCGCAAGCACATGAATCTTGTAGTTCGTCAGAGAGCTAAGGCCATTCACGGTATAACTATTATCTGTAACCGAGCCTGACAAAGCATTATTTACATATACTTCATATCCCGTTGCGCCTGCCACAGCATCCCATTTCACCTGAATGGAGCTTGAGCCGGCACTTACCCTTGAGAGATTCGCCGGAGCTTGGAGTGCTGAAGCATTGACTTTGCCGTCGATCGGCAAGTCGTGAATGAGCTGAGTCGTCAGCGTTTTGTTGCGGTCGCCGCTGATATCCCAGCTCATAACGCCTGCTATATCCAGCGACTTCACGATAGAAGCGGTGTACTTCATAGTGTTCTTATCGTTATAGGTGATAAATACTTTATTTTGATCGTTGTACAGGTAAGGCACCTTGGCTGATTCGTTCCAATATCTCTTATAGCCGTTCTTGTTGATGTACTTATTCTCGAGATCGCTAAAGTCGAAAATGCCCTGTTCCCACGATTTCAAAACAGTCCCGCCCTTATTGCAAGTCTGATACTGACCAAGCTGACCACAGCCATCCCAGCCCTTACCGTAGTAAGGAACGCCTACAATCAACTTATGTGTCGGCACTCCTCCGTTCAAATGACCTAACAAACCGCCAAGCACATGATTTCTTGGAGCGGAGGACCTCAAGAGAGCTTTATCATAAAATAATGGTGAATTATGATGACCGAACGGGTCATCTTTGCCACTGTAGTCATAAGTCATAATATTAATGAAATCCAGATACTGGACGGAATTCGCAAAGTCTGCGTTAACGGTAAAGTTATCTCCCTGACCGGAAGCAATCGTCAGCAGATAATATGTTCCATCCTCAGACCCTGCAGCATCCAATGCCTCGCGTACGGTTTTCATTAATAATGTGAAGTTTTCTTTGTCCTCCGGTGCTCTGGAGTTTTCCTCCGCCCCGTCTTCGACCGGGTACTCCCAATCGATATCCAAGCCATCAAACTTGTACTCCCGGAGGAATTTCACAGCAGAATTAGCAAAAGTACGGCGTGTTTCTTCCGTCATGGCTATATTGGAGAAATTTTTAGACCAGGTCCAGCCACCTACTGAGACCATAAGTTTCAAATGAGGGTTCGTTGCCTTGATGGATTCAAAAGCTGCGAAATTCTGAAAATCAAATGTCGGATCTCCAATCACAATTTCTCCGTCATGGACGTATCGATCCTGTGCAGGAATATTAGGATCTTCGCAGGCTCTCGGCCCGCTTCCGTATTTTTTCCAACAAATATCGGCGAAGGCATAATTAATGTGAGTGATCTGTGATACATCCAAGTCACCAGGATGAAAATTACGCTCTTCGCTACTAGCTGACCAAGAAGTGTAGTACGTAATATTGTTATAATTGCTGCCAGGAACTACCGACACTGCTTCGCTTTCAGGCGAAGTCCATAGGCCGTTATGGCCCACTACCTTATACGAATAGGTCTTTCCTTCTTCCAGTCCAGCAGCTACATACCGACTCCCGCTACTCGAACCAACCTTTACTCCATCCTGATAAATATCATAGCTTGTGACCCCAGGCACCGGTGCCCAGCCCAGTGAAACCGTAGATCGTGTAGCCGTCACTACCTGTAACCCTTGAGGTTGAGCCAGTTCCCCCCACTTAAGGGTAACGGCATTACTATTGGCGGATGCTTCCAAAGCTCCATTTACGCTTCTCTGCGCGCCTACTTTAAAAATATAAGTCTCTCCTGCTTCCAAAGGTCCATAAGTAGCCGTGGTAACGGAGTTTTCCCAAGTGCCGCCTTTCCATGCTCCATTAATATAAATGTCATAAGCTTCGGCTCCAGGACTCGAACCCCAACTCAGCGTAACCGTATCTTCCGTTACATCGTCAATTTTAAGATGGCTTGGAGGAGTCAACGGTGCATCTTTATATTCAGCTTCGTCTTTGGTTGTGGTGAATTCCAATACATTGCTTTTGTGTTCTTTTTTCACGTCGCCGTCCCACGTAATATAGATTCTGTAGGTCGTTTCAGGTGTCAATCCGGTCACGGCGCGGGTCCAATAATTGCCCCATGCCAGCCACTTGCCTGAATCCGCGTCCCACACCTGTATATTGTTTTCACCTTCGACGGGTTTGAAATCCCATTGAAATATCGCCATATTATGAGAGACACTTTCAATACGAAGATTCTGCGGTGCCAGCGGATCCTGGGCTTCATTGGTCTGGGCTTTATACGTTGAGTTCGTTACTGTCGCGGGCTCTAGGCCGGAGTTAACTGTGGAAATGTCAGTAGAAATGTCTGTAGGAGGAGCACTTTCTGCTGCATAGGATGCAGGCGCGTTAAAGAGTGGCGTAAAAATAAGAATAAGGGCCAAAAAACATATCACCCATTTCGGGTGCTTTTTCGTAATGAAGGGTGTCACCGTTTTCACCTCTGTTGATTAAATTTCGATTGCAAATGATACAGCATTTCAATGAATGTCTGTCCCTCGGTGTCATCGAGTGTTTCTTTGATGACTTGCCTATTTTCGCATATCGCTCAAATCCAACTTGTATTGAAAGCGGTTACTGATTTTCCCAGCTCAACTATGTAGAGTTCAGTCCCCCCTCTCTCTACTCATGATTGAATCACTGTCCGTACGCTCTACTACAGCCTCCTTTCTTGAATTCATTGTTATTCAATAAATATTCATATATTTGTATCATGGAACCTACACCATCGATTGAGAAGGGATACATTTCCATAAACATGGGGTAAATTCTTGTAATTTTATATTCTGTTAATAAATTCAACATGGATCGAATCTACCGGTGAAAGCAACACGCATAATGCCTTCAAATAAATATCTCTATTACGTTAGAATTAATAAATTCTGATATACTATTGTTAATTGAGGTACTGTGTTGTACGATGTATGTGCGGAAGGCAGGTGTGAAAGACGGAACGAATATGACGTATATATGAAAAACAACCAGTTAACAAGGGTATTTCGAGAAAAACAATTCATTTAGGGGGTTAACATACATCTGAAAAAAGAGGAACTTACTGCTTGTTAGGACAGAATCGCGTTGGTAAACCATACAATATTAATAAAGGAGAGGAATACCTTATGAAATTACGTAATCAAATTACATCTGCAAGTCTGGCCCTTTTAATAACTGGAAGTGCCCTGCTATACACATCGCCAACCTCAATTGTAAAAGCAAACCCCACTCAAAATGTATCTAGTTCACAAACAAGCACTCAACGAGATCATAATTCCGTCAAGCAAGCCATGCGGGATACATTGCAACTTGGATTCCCGGGGATACTTGCTAAAACTTTTGAGGGTGGAAAAACGTGGGGTTATGCGGCTGGGGTAGCGAATCTGAGCACCAAGAAACCAATGGAAACAGATTTTCGCTTTCGCATTGGCAGCGTGACGAAGACGTTCACTGCAACGGTTGTACTTCAATTAGCTGGAGAGAACCGCTTGAATCTAGACGACTCCATTGAAAAATGGTTGCCTGGTGTCATTCAAGGAAACGGATATAATGGTAAACAGATTACCATCCGGCAGATATTGAACCATACAAGTGGTATCGCTGAATACTCAAGGTCAAAAGACGTTGATTTTATGGATACAAAAAAATCGTATTCGGCTGAAGAAATAGTGAAGATGGGGATTTCTTTGCCCCCAGACTTTGCCCCAGGAAAGGGCTGGTCTTATTCAAACACAGGATACGTATTACTAGGTATTCTTATTGAAAAAGTAACCGGAAACAGCTACGCGGAAGAGATTGAAAATCGGATTATTGAACCGCTTGAATTGTCGGATACATTCCTACCTGGCAATTCAAGCGTTATTCCAGGCACCAAGCATGCTCGGGGATATTCCCAACCAGACGAAACAAGTGAGATAAAAGACGTTACTTACTATAACCCAAGTGCAGGAAGCTCGGCTGGAGATATGATTTCTACTGCTGACGACTTAAATAAATTCTTCTCTTCCTTGCTCGGTGGCAAATTACTGAAGGAACAGCAACTAAAACAAATGCTTACTACAGTTCCTACAGGAAGAGCAGGAATGGATGGATATGGTCTTGGAATCTTTGAATTTAAGCTTCCAAACGGTGTCTCGATGTGGGGACACACAGGTGGCATTCTAGGGTTTTCTACGATTGCTGGAGGTACACTTGGAGGCAAGCATACGTTGGTCGTCAGTTTGAACAGCTTGGGTAGAGATAACAGTCCTAATCCTTTTAAAAATATTTTACTTGCTGAATTTAACAAGTAGGCAAAAAGGAAAAACGTAGCAAGCGATTCCCTCTATTACGTTGAATAAAAAAAACTGATGTACTATTGATATTTGATGTACTGTGTTGTACGATGTATCCGCAGGAGGTAAAATATCATGAATATCGAAGATTGGAAATCACAAATTAAGCGAGGAACACTCGAATTTTGTATTCTATTGCTAATAAAGCAGCGACCATATTATGGGTATGAAATCATAAGTAAGTTAGAGCAGTATCCTATTGTTGCTGCAAAAGAAAATACAATTTACCCCCTGCTTAGAAGATTATTGAAAGAAGAATATGTATCTTCATCTTGGCAAGAAAGTACAGAGGGTTTGCCACCGAGAAAATATTATTCCATTACAGAAAAAGGAAACGAATACTTAAACGCTATGTCCTTAGAATGGGATAATCTATTAATTGCTATAGCAGATATTAAAGGAGTGTGAAATTTTGGATAAAATTACGAATGACTATCTTGAAAAGATTGAAAAGTATTTGAAATCCATGTCCGATTCCGAACGTATGGACATTGTCAAAGAAATCAAAAGTGTAATGCTTGAATTGCAAAATAATGGTCTATCTTCTGAGCAAATCATCGAGCGGCTAGGAAACCCAAAAGAATTAGCGAAAGCATACTTAGGCGAAGCCATTTCAAAGAACAGTAAATTTAGTTGGCGCAAATTCGGTGCTATATTTGCATTTTGTAGCAGCTTTGCAGGCATCAGCGGTATGTTTCTTCTGCCTCTTCTCAGTACTCTTTCCATTGCTTTAATGATTAGTGGAGTTATTACACCAATAGGCGGAATTATTAAATTTGTTGGGCATCTTATGGGATATGATATTGCCGGAATAACAATCGAAATGGGAGCATATACACCAAGCCCAATGCTGTTCTTACCCATTTCTATTGTGATTGGTGTGTTGATGTTTTGGTTTGGGAAAGTATTATGGAAACTTACAATTAAATACATACAGGCCATTAGTCAGAAAAAGAAAACATTGTATTAATAAAAAAGAACTGGACCCGGCGGTCATTCATAGACCAACCGCACCCCGTTTTTACTATGATGGAAAAAGAGCCCTTCAAGAGCTCTTTTTCTTTTATTTATGCATTGATATCAAACCGATTCATCGAATCGAACTTAAATGCTCATGCTTTAATTTCCATAAGCCATCAGCATCGCAAACGAACACATTCGTTGCTCTCCCGCTTCCGGCCGTATATGTCCCCTGATGATAACCCTCAAAGTGATAGGTATAAATACATACCGCCAAATGAGCATCACTCGCTATCCACTCTATATCCTCCGCCCGGTATACCTCATCCCGAATAACATTCCAGGCATGTTCGAAATATGCCCGGATCTCATCCAACGTATGACAGCTCCGATCCGAAAACCAATAGACCGCTTCTCCGTCGAGCAACCGGGCTACATTGTCAAAATTATGCGTATTCGTAGCCGCTATGTATGCCTCAAGTGCCTTATGATATGACATCGTTCCACACCTCCCATTCCTCAAATAGGCATATAAGTTAATAAACAAAGTATAGTACAATTTTGTTCAATGACGGATCATTCCTGGTTATTTTCATATATCTGTGTTTATGTTAATGTCCTTAACATTTTGTTTGAAAATTTGCCTTTCCTTCCAAGACTGCATTCAAGAATTTCTTTGACTTTTTCAATCGCTTCTGGATCTCTTCAATTTCTTTGATTTTTTGTTCAACCATTTTTGTCTTTGCCTCGTATGATAAATTAAGTTGTTGATTTACTAGCAAACTTAATTCTTCTATAGAAAAGTCTACGGATAAAAGTGCCTTCACATCATCTAGAAACTCAACAACCTCTTCAGAATAAACACGATAATTATTAACATCTCTTTTAACATAACTGTCTGGAATTAGGTTTTTACGTTCATAGAATCTTAATGTTGATATGGGCAGACCCGTTAATTTTGAAACAGCGTTTATTTTCATAATAGGACCTCTTTATTTCTTGCTATAAACCTAGGTTCATAGTTCATAATACGAAATATGATAACGAACGACATACACAATGTCAAAAAAATCTAATGTTATCAAGAGGAGAGGTTCTATGTTTAACCATATTCAAAACAATGATTTCGCCAATATCGTTATGGGCCGACGTTCTGTCCGTAATTATGATGAGAATTTTAAAATATCGAAGGAAGAGATGAGCGAAATGATTTCGGAAGCCAGTCTGGCTCCATCCTCTGCAAATATGCAGCCTTGGCGTGTAATTGTGGTCGATACTCCAGAAGGAAAAGAAAAGCTAAGACCTCTTGTGCGTTTCAATACATTACAAAATGATACTTCATCAGCTATGTTATTAATTTTTGGTGACACCCAAAGCTACTTATATGCTGAAGAAATTTACAATACAGCCGTGGAACAAGGAAAAATGCCAGCTGAAGTACGAGATCGTCAACTCGAAACCATTCTGTCCATGTTTCCGACCCTATCAAAAGAAATGAAAGTTGAAATTGCAAAAGTCGATAGCAGCCTCTTTGCAATGCAGTTCATGTTAGTAGCTCGTGCACATGGGTACGATACGAATCCAATGGCAGGCTTTGAAGTTGATCAGTTAGCAAAAGCATTTGATTTAGATGAAGAACGCTATGCTCCAGTCATGATGATTTCAATAGGAAAAGCCAAAGAGGATGGGCATGAGTCTCTTCGATTAGGTTCTGACAAGATTACATTTTGGAGGTAACCATTATCCGTAATCGATTCACCATTCTTTCTTCAAAATCACAAACTCAAACTGCAAGTTTATATAGAAGCTTACTGTTAAAGGATCAATAATCGAAAACTCTAAAGCTTGTTAAGCTAACGAAAAACTCAATCAAAAAGAAAAAGGGAGCCGGTCATTGTGATCGGCTCCCTTGGTTTCACATAAACTAATATTTCATTCCATGAATTATATTTTGTTTTTATAAATGACTTTGTCCACATCGTGTCTAACAGTTTTATGGCCTTGTTTAATTCCTTTTCCAATGGCTATCAGCATCACATCTTCATACCTGTCAGAAATCTGTAAGGCCGACTTTAATTGTTCGGAATCATACCCGGACATGGTAATCGTATGAAGACCCGCCTCGTTCGCCAGTAAAACTAACGACATAGACGCCAGGCTTGCGTCTCTTACTAATTCGAGTTTTAAATCTTCTTTGGATTTATTTAGATAATACTGGATTGCCGCGTTGGCTAAATAGTCTCTTAAGGATGCGTCAAAATACCCCTTTTGGAATCCATCTTCATGAATATTGATAATATTTTCTTTTTCAAATGCTTGATAATCGCCTAGTACAACGATTAGTACGGATGCTTCTATTACCTGTTGCTGATGAAAGGCAATGGGGAGTAACATGTTCTTTAAATCCGGTTTGTCGATAACCAGGTACCGTGTTGCTTGAATATTGTTTCCGTTGGGCGATTTACTGGCTCCTTCAATCAAAGCCGCCAACGTTTCCGATTCCACTTTATAATGGGGATCATAATGCCTGACAGAACGTCTTTGTTCTAATATCTCTCTCACACTCATTGTGCTCACTCCAAATGTTTTATTTGCTCCATATTCCGATTATAATGGACCGTAAAGTGGCAGAAAATAACGCACAATAAAGTGGGTTAGCCACCTTTATGTGCCTATTCAGGAGGAATACATAATGAACAGTCTCAATACGGGAATCAATATTTTTATGAATACGGTAGGAGGAAAGTGGAAATGTTTAATCCTCTTTTTCCTGAGTCAAAAACCAAGGAGAACCAAGGAGTTCTATCAGCTCATGCCGACCATAACGCAGAAAGTCTTAACCGATCAATTAAAGCAGCTGGAAAAAGATGAGCTTGTCCGAAGAGAAGTATTTAAAGAAGTACCGCCTAAGGTAGAATACAGTTTAACTGAGCTGGGCCAATCCTTCGTCCCTGTATTAAATACAATGTGTGAATGGGGCAACACCTATGCATTCGCACAAAACCTCGAAAGAGAAGAACAAATCTGTAGCCAGCATAAATAGGTGGTGCATAAGAGGCGCGAAAAAAAAACGAGCAGACGAATGATCGTCTGCTCGTTATCTATTTGTTAAACTCCTTCATTCGTCTCATTCTCCGGAGCCTGCTCTTGCTCTTCCGAAAGCGCGCTTTCGTCGGACAGCTCATAGGAGACGCCATCCACTACGACCTTCTCGACTAGGGACACGTCAAGTGGTTGATCCAGCTTCAGGGTGACCTGACTCGCGTAAGTCTGGTTTTCCTGAGTGTCACCAGCACCTTCAGAAGACGGAACGTCTTCGTCCTTGGCTGTATCAGACGAGCCTTCCCCTTCTGTTGTCCCAGTATTCGGCTCCGCTTGATTCCCGGTTGAATCAGTCTCTGTCCCTGATGGGTCGGTATCCGCTTCGCCCGTTGTGTCATCGGCGCAAACCCGCGATAATTCAGGGCTGGCGGCCTCAAACAGCGTGCTTGCGTCTTTGCCTACAACCTGTAGCTTATCCACACTGAACTCCCGGCAAGCCGCCGGCTGTTTAAAATGGAAAGTCAGTTCGGTCTTGCCCTCCTGCTCGCCTTCCTCCACCACCGTCGCCGTCAATAACGGCTTTTCAGGGACGATATTAGAAGAAGCCGGAGGTGCTGTAACCGGGGGCGTGATGACCGGATTCGGATTAGCGTTACCGTCCGCAGGTCCTTTGCTTTTTTGGATCATCATGAAGGCAGCACCGGCAATAACGATCACCACAAGCAAGGAAGAAGTGATTTTTACGAACCGCGAATGCTGTCGAAACCATCGCACCAACGGTGAAGCCAATTCGGCCCTGACCTTCGTATACACCGGTTTGAGGATGGGCGCAGGCGAATTGAAATACGTTTTCGCATAATCCTTATTCTTGAAGGCTTCACGGTCATAGGATTTGAAATAATGAACGATAGCGGCGGCATAAGCCGGAACAAGTCCCCGCGGTCTAACGAATACCGGCTGCTCGGCAGACCACTTAATATACTGGTATACCACTTCTGGACTCTGACCGTATCTGTGCAAATAATCAAGCAAGCCCCGGTAGTCTACGGCACTGGAACGAATCTCCGTGCAGAAGGCCAAGGTAATGCTATCAAATCTGGATGGCACCACATGGTTCTGCAGCCACTTTCGCATGATTTGTTGGGTTCGTTCCCGCTCCTCGGCTGACAGATCTGCCAGCACCTCCGCTTGAACCTCTTCATGGCTGGACCACTGGTAAAGGGCGAGCATGACTTCCGCCTTGGACCGAATCCGGGAGTCAAAACGCTCTACCCAACCCTTGAACTCCTTCGGCATTTGCAGAAACCCGATATCCAGCAGCTGTTTCTGACTTAATTGCTCGGGCTCCAACTCACGCAAAAGAAAGAGGTTTGCCGCATAAATCAAACGGTCTGCAAATGCAGTTCCGCCTTGGTAACGACCCATTCCCTTCTGAGGATGGTGCTCCAGCGAATCCAATTGATCCAGCACGGCGTTGACCGCTCTCACCGGGTCCGGATCTTGCTTAAGCTTATCGACAAGTTGGGCTTCCGCTAACCTGATATAATTCTCCTGCTCCAGCAGGAGAGGGTGATTCCGAACCCACAAGCCGATCAGATCTACCAAATCCGTAGGCGACGCTGCTTGCTGCATGCGCGTTTTCATATATGGATCGAACATCAACGCCGGCAGCCCCGGACTGGTCAACACCCTGGCATAGAAGGCTCGGCTTAAGGCCGGGCTGCCCTCCAGCAAGTCGTAAATCGCCTCGGTCACATCCTGGCGTTGCTTCGATAAGGCATTATTTAATGAGCGGATAAAATATTCCACAATCAGATCCTGATGCTGCCGGGGATTGATGCCGTAATAATCCTTAACGAATCCGGCAGTCGCTGCATCCGGAACCTGTCCGCCTTTGATAAGCTCGAATTCCTGGGCAAACAGGGCGTGGAACAGCTGATCCAACCGTCCCTTAGAATCCAGGGCGCCTGTCGGCTTCAAATAAAGCAGCAAAGCACGCAGCACAGTATGTTTATGCTCATGGTACAAGCCCTCTTGGCCTTCTTCAATCTGGAACAGCATACATAAATCGTCGTAGCTATCCAGCAAGATCCCAAGACCCGGCTCCATATCCGCAAGCATCTGCTCGGCGAAGGTAAAAAAGCGCCCTAAGCGATCGGGGTCCAATAGCGTCTCCCATGCAAAATCAAGATAAGGCTGCTCGGACCATTTCAGATCGACATTAATGACCCTGCCGGCAGCGAGCTCAAACAAATAGTCCTTCTCAATGCTCCGGTCGCCTAGGCGCAGGCTGCCCTTCTCTACGAACATGAGGTGAAGTCCCTTCTTGCTCTGCGGCTCTTTGGCATAGGTTACGAACCCAAGCATCCGGCGCAGCGCATAGGGCAATCGGCCAAACAACACAAAGAGCAGCTGCTCCGCCTTCGCGGACAACTGTTCCACCGGGACATCCAGAACGATATATACCTTTTTCTTCCCTGCAGCCGCGGATATGCATGCATAGAGCAGCTGCTTGAATATCTTCTCGTCGATCCCAAGCTCCTGCAATAAGGCTGGCGTCTCCTTGGATGAGATAGCGGCTTGAGAGTCCGCCTGAACCGGAATGGCAGGAAGCTGCGGAAGATCTACCCCTTCTTCGATATCGTAATGATCGGCAAAGGAGGCCTGGAGCCAAGTTTGATAAGCGGAATGCTCATCTTCAAGAAAACCGTCGGGAATGACATAATGATGCGTAAAAAAGGCACTGCGAAGCCCCGTAAAGTCCGCAGGCTGAAACACGCTTCGCCCTAGCACCGTGTCCCCTGTTTCCGTATGGAACAGATGAAGGGCGGCCGGATAAGCCGCCGCTTCCCTCTCGCTGCGTGCTGTCAGCTCGGCTGGAGCTTCGTATTGGCAAAAGGGATGCAGCACCTTTTTGATAAAGGAAGCCTCCAATCCGGACGAACGAGCCACCGTATCAAAGCCTTCGGCTGAACGGAATATGCCCCGGCGCTCCCGCGTGTACATTTGCTGCTGTATGGTTCGGGATGGGAAATCCGGCACTAGTCTTCCCTCCCCTGAATATACTTCAGCTTGTACAGAAGCCAGATGAACGGCTCATCGACCCGAATCGGGCTGACAACGCTTTGCAGCTTCTGATCGACAGGGTTGCTGCCTAGAGCCGACACGGCAAAATACGCTGTATTGGAAAAGTATACATCCATCGTTCCCTTGAACGGACGGTCGACCTTCTCGATAAAACGGCGGATCTCGCCGTCAATATTTTCAAATTCGGTCAAATTCATAAACTTGCGGTGCACCACATTGTTAAAGATGTTGCTGTTCAGCTTCACGTATTCGCCATCCTCATCCTTAAGCGCATGAAGCATGTCGCTCTTGGTTAAGACGACGGCTGTCGGAATATCCGTCTTGCCCTTGTCCTCATAAGCGATGAAATCGCCGAACATCGTCAGCACGACATCCCGCGGCTCATCATACTGGGACACCCATTCACCGGGCTGGTCACCGAATTTCAGGCGAATTTTCTCCCGAATGGAGCGGATTTGGAGCGGATCCACCATAAACAGAATACCCGCGGAATTCTTGATATGCTGTCCGTGAAGTCCCAAGTAATCCTCGTCCACCATGCCCTCACCCGCTACGTCAAAAAATACGAGGGTTAACGGCGGCTTGGACTCATCCTTGAACACGAATTGGAAAATGAAAGGCTCCTGCATCTTCTCCTTCTGCGTGGATGCCAGCAAATCTCCGCGCTCAAATAACGGCTCCTCATAGCCCGTACGGAACTTACGGCTGATCTCGGCATTCAGCGGCATGCAAGCTGCATCGAAATGATCCGCCGTCGTATGCTGCAGCGTATGAATTAGCGAAGTCATATAGACCGACTTGCCCACTTGCGAAGCACCGATAATCGAGATAATGTTGCTCGGCACCTTTCCTGCGGTCACCGGAAGCTCATTATGGCATTTCGGGCATAACCGTCTGCGCGTAACGACACCGTAACGGTCATTCAATCCAACCAGCACGTGATCGGAATAAATGTGATGCTCCTCCGGTATGTCGCTCGGCCGGATAATCGCTTCAATATCATAAACGGAATCCAGCCCAAAGCGTTCCCGGTACCGATTCAGCTCATCATCTTCCCCAAGCGCATAGTCCTCGTCATCCTCTCGATCGTGCGCAGCCCGGAAGACAACCTCCTTCGGAGCAAACTTACTGAAACAATAAGGGCACACAATATCATAGAACAGCGGCTTTGGCTCCGGCTCCGGTTTTTTCTTGAATATATCAAAAATGCCCATCCTTTGTACCTCCCTCTGAACCCTATGAATTACACACTGATGCGTTCATCGTGGTTACAGTGTGTTCTCTCTCTATCTATAAACGAGCTCATACCGTTGTCCATACTTCTTACCATCCGTAAAAAACAGGCGAATATAATCGTTCTTGCCTACCTCAATCGCAGGCAATTCGTTGCGTCCCGCTGCAAAATCCGTAACGAAAGGGTACAAGATGCCGTCTTCCTTGTTTACCGGATAAGCCCCCTGCTTCTTTACGTAGCATAAAACGTCCTTGGGTACCGGCACTTCCGCCGTCACCTGAATTTCAATCGTCTTATAAGGCTGCAGCCAGCGGCTCTTTTCACGAATGGAATATACCAGCATAGCTTTGCCGGTGCTGAACTGAATGCTGTTCGCTTCATCCGGCTGCCTGATTAAGGCCATCTCTCCATCTTCGGAAGACATGGCGTATACCGTATACGTGATCTGGCCAATTCCGTCCACCCGGTCCCGATACCCATTGTTCGCCTTGTACTCGTCTCGGGTATACAGGCGCAGGCTGCCAGGCTCTATAGCTCCAGCGGGCGGACCGAATCCATCATCCATCGCGCGGTGAATATATACCGCCTGAAGACCTGGCGGCCAGCTCCATCGGAGCGTACAGTAGCCCTCGTCTAATTGATAGCTTAATCCCTGAATGACCCATTCTCCGGGCTCCGCATTTTTAAATCGCATATCGAACGCCCCCTGCTTTAAAATCCTCGGCTTGTTGAATCATTCGGCCGATGCCCTCGTCCCGTTCGGCCTGGCCGCTGCTCGTTACGAATGATCTTGCTGTTCTCCTTAACCGGAATCACCAACGTGAACAAGGCGATGATCCCTGCGAGGATGAAGCAGGCCAGCAGACGAACGAAGGCATCCCTGACCTCTCCCCCGGATAGGCCATATTCCAGAACAACGCCTGCGAGCACGCCGGATACCGCGCCGCCGATGCTGAAGCTACGCGCGAGATGACGGTTATCAAACACAATGCCGAGGGCCAGGCCCGTGGCAGCGCCAATGAGCAGCATCGCAACGACTCTTACAATCTGATAATAAACGCTATCTTCCATCGCGCCTGTACGTTTCGTCAACAGGGAACGATCCCCGACGTCGTCATAGATTTTCTGGAAGATAAAAGACAAATCTGCCGCATTCTGCACGTCGTAATATTGCCCGCCCGTTTCGGCCGCTATCGTCTGAAGCAGCTGGGCGCCATCCTTGTAGACAAGGCTGAGGCCAATCGTATTCACCGCGATTTGCTGCTGTTTGTAGTCAGCAAGCACACGCGCATGATCGGTTTCGCTAAAGCCGTCCGACAGCATAATGACCATGGCGCTTCGGCGGGCATCATGGCTCTCTTGGATATGCGTCATGGTATCCTCCAGCGCGAGACTAATGTCCGTGCCGCCATCATTCGTTTCCAAACTGTCAATCTCAGCGATGATCTCATCCTTGGCTTCCTGGTTCTTCACACGCGTAAAAGGCTGCAGCAACGTTGTCGCATGATCAAACAGCATCACCGATACACGGTTATCCTCATCCATGCGGTTAATCAGATTTTTGGCCGCCGTATATCGGTCCTGATTCGGGTCCGTGTCTTTCATGCTGCCCGAATTGTCAATGACCAACACGATATCCTTCACCGGCTTGGCGCTGCCCGGGTTCAACTGGTACACCCACTCAAACAGCATGCCAAGCAAGAACAGTGCCACCAACGTGGATGGAATCAGCAGCTTCCATGATGTGCCTGTGTATCGCTGTCTCCATGAGCTCCCGTTCAAATGAGGGGAGATCAGTTCTGCGATTAAGCAGGCCAATCCGATGCACAAGGCCAAAATTCCGAAATAGATCCCTGTAACTACGATGACGGGAAGCCCTGTCCCCCATTGGCGGAGCAAAAATTCCCCAATGGTAAATCCGATTCCCCCACCGACTAGACTAAACAGCAGCAGGAGAGGGTTTATTTTTCGTTGCACAATACACGCCTACTCTCTGTATCAGAATTTAAGAACGCTAGCGCAGCTCAGGAAGTTGCGCCGGTTCCATTCCATGAAATTCATAACCGTTTGCCGTATAGGTCTCGTAGTAGGTTCTGCCATTCCGGTAGTACATCAGATCCTCCAAATGGAAACCTCCCATCAGGTTCAGCTTCTCGACTCCGCTGGAGCGCTTCTCGTGCACGATGCCAAGCTTGTACACCCGTAAAGCTTCATCGGCATGGATCGCATAGCGGACAAATTCGCTGTCGGCATCGCCGAAGAAATATTTCTCCTCATATCGATGCTCCTGCGTATAGTCAAGCAGCCTGACTAACGTAACGGAGTTCTCCTCCAGCATCCGGTAAAGCACCTTAAACAGATCTTCCTTGGCAAGCACCTGCTTATTATTGTAGTCGATGGTTACGTTCGCTCGCCGCAGCAATTCTTCCTCGAAGGTCTGCACGAACGGCTCTGCCGTCAATAAATCCCTCAGACAGACCCGGATCATGCTCGACAGGATTGGTTCCGTTCCTTCATGCGTAACGATGGAGAGATTGCCGACATACCGTTCTTCAAAGAATACTCCCTGGCCGCGCTTACTCTCCAATTCCAGCATCAGCTCTTCTGTCACAAGACCATAATACTCCATCAGGTTCTGGCCGATATAATCGTCTGCGGTACGGATGCTCAACTGGGCTGCTTCCAACAATTCCGTTTCAAGCTGGTCCAGCATGTTCGCCTGCTGCTTGTAATGACGGTGAATCCGTTCGAGCTCCACCTCATAGAGCCTGTACAGCGCAAGCTCCGTTTCCAGTAATAAAAGCTCATACTTGCGTCGATAAACCTCGCCCACGAAATATCGAATGAAATGGCGCACATTCTGTTTATCCCTAAAAGGAAGCTTCTTGAACGGCTGACTTTCCACGCTTTCCTCATAATAGCGGTTCAGTCCGTCCTGCTCGGTCTTCAGGAGTCTGCCGAGATCCCGGATTCGAGAGCGGACCGCTTCAAGCAGTATCCCCTCTCCCGCCTTGTCACTCGTCCACTCCACGATTTGATAACAACCGATTTGCGGATGATCCGCCAAAGTGCGACGAAGCGCACTATGAAGCTCTTCAGCGGTGCTCATATCGCTAAGTCTCTTTTGGACCTCCAGCTCGTAATTGCTATGAAAAAATTGCCTGCAGCCATCCCCGAACAATGCCTCTTCAGCTTCACGAATGTTCATCCGCTTCAGCCCGGCATAACTGACGGGGTGTGACATCATTCCCTTTAGCCCATCCAGATGCTCTGCGTCCGGCAGCATCCGGTCCGCTCTTGCCGCTACGGCCTCCGCATCGAGACCAAAGTAGTTCAGGCATTCATGAGCCTCCGGTTCCGTCCCACTCTTCATGCGAAGCAGCAGTCCGCGGCACAGATGATAGAGGACCGTTAGCGCAATCGGCTCATTGGGCCTCTTCACCCGGGCAAAGCCAGCGGAGACAAAGCCTTGGCGGCCGGATTCCGTCATGATATTGCTTTTGAAAGACGTATTGTTGTAAATGCCCCGGATTCCGTCATAGGTTGCATCCTTCTGCTTCCGGTTCTTAAGCAAACCCAGATGGCAGATGATATCATAGATATCCTGCATCCCGGCGTAACCTGATATGCCGCGTTCATTCTTATCGGACAGCACATAGACGAGATCAAACAACGGCGAGGCCGGGTGAACGACCGGAATCGTCAGCCCATCCTCCGTGACCTGCAGCGGTGCGGAGAAGCTGTATTCCCGGCTCTGCATCAGCTCCAGCTCCCGCAAGAAGGCAACACCCACGGAGCTCGCATAGCCATAAGATTCAATCTGCTCCCTTTCATTAATGAGCGCATACAAATCCATTTGCACAGACTTGAATGACTGCTGGAAAATCGATTCGGCCAGTAATGAAATTTCCGGTATAAACACATTAAACGGGTCGTCGACCCGTGTAATGACAGACAGATGAATCCGGTCAAAGGATGAATAGCTGCGTCCATAGTCTGCGATGTGGTGGCTCAGCTTCCGAATCGCTTTATTCAACCCGGCCAGGTGATGCGGGTCCCGATAGAATCCCTGGTATAGTTCCTTGCGTACGGACTTGGATGCGCCGTCTGACTCCGGTAAATGAAGATGATAACGGTGAAGGCGACCGGAGGATTCGGAGCCTTTCGGCTCCCCCCCTCCATCCTGGTCCGTTCCCACATGCAAATAGATGACACTTGCGCTGTTGTCCCATTTGCGATCATGTATCTCCATAATCGGTTCGATTGCGGACGCCGTCTTATCACCGATGAACAAGTATACCTCCGGGTAGTGGATGCTGCTCTGATCATCCTCCATCAAGGTAAGCTGCTCTTCCGATTTGGCATAGCCGGCAGCATACTGGCGAAGAATCTCCCTCATCGTCTATTTCAACCTTCTTCGGATGTCATTTAATTTCGAAGAAACCTGTCTGTAGAACTGATAACGCTCTTCGCCGTCCGCAAGCTCCACCTTCTCGTATTCAAGCCGGTCGCGCGTTTCCAGGAACCGCTCAGCCAATTCTTCCAGCTTGGTAAGCAGCGGCGTAATGTCCTCGGAAGCGGTCAGCTCCTGATCGCGGCGGGAGGATTTGCGCAGCAGCGTGCTCCGGCTTTTCTCGTCCAGCTGACGGAAGTGCTTGTAGACTTCATACTCCACGTCATTCACGCTTTTCAGCAGATTGGCAAACGGCTCCCAAGAGTCCTCTTCCGGATCGCGATCATAAACGAAGAGCGCCCCCTTCTTCGTGATGGTTCCGGTATACAACGCCTCAATAAATTGATCAAGCCATTTCTCCTCATTCTGATTATCGCTGATCAGGAGCTCGAACTCCGTGACTTTGGCCGCGATGGCGGCATATTTCTTCAGCTCTTCCCGCACGCTGCGGATCATTTCAGGCGAACGAATCAGATTTTCCTTGGCCATCTCCTCGTTGATGCTGTTGAAAATATCCTTGGAGCCCGCCGGCTCCAGCCCCTCGTTCAGTAGACGCTTCAGCTCGGTCCATGCCCGCTTGACTTCGCCAAGGTTAGGCTTGGGACTATCCAGCTGCAAGTCATAAGCACGAAGCAGCTCGTTCAGATCAAATGGCTTCGTAAACACGACCGCATAGCGGCTGCTCGTGTTCTGGTCAACATCCTTCTGGATGACGATCTTAAACTCAAGCGCCTGGTTAAATTCAGCACGTACCCGGGCGTTATAATCCTGAACCCGCGGATTGACGTAGGTATCCCCCCAGGATTTCTCGGGAATCGGCGATGGCAGGTACGTCCAATTGTTACGATCCGTCTGCACTAAGTGACGTCCAACGCCTTCCTTGTCCATGATCGTGCGTTCGTAGCTCTCCTCATAAACCTTAAGCGGCGTATAAACGAACAACGGCACGCCGTTCTTTGTATTCAGCCAGAAGATCCGGTTCTTCACTTCGCTCTCCTTCACGGTGAAGTGAGACTTCCCGACCGAATTATTCTGATAATTGCGAATCCCTTTCAGAATGCTTGGTGCCTGTACAGGCACGGACACAAAGCCCCACGAAGGGAAGTACAAATTGCCTGCGCTGTTGCTCAGATGGAAGACCGGCACGGCTTCATCGTCCAGCTTGCTGGCGATGTTGCGCTCGACAAATTTTTCGATGGAATCCTCCTGCCCGAATTTCATGACGAGGAAATCTTCCATCGAGCGGGTAATCAAATCGCCGAATTTATCGGTAAGAAACTCCGAAATGGATCGGACGATATCGATCTCCTGCTCACGCGTCCAACGATTGGCATGGCTCAGCAGCTCCTGCGCGAAATCGCGGATGAGATCGTCCACATCCTTCTGATCCATGATTTTGTTGATGACGTCGGAAATATCGGGCACGCTGACCAGGTTCCAGTAATACGTCTTATTCCCTTTATGATCCTGCTGTTCTTCCCCGTTCACGAGAATGTCGCCGTTCTTGGCGAAGATCGAATTCAGGGCATTCAGAATTTCCGTATATACGCTGTAAATCCGGTTGTTCTCCTGGTTCAGCAGATCGTATAAATCCTCATAGAACTCAATCATCTGCTCGGTGCGTTCCACATCCGCTTCCAGCCAATATTCGTTGATTTTGGCTTCGATATAGATGTTTTTCTTCTTGTCCTTCGAGACAAAAGCGCTCTTCGCATCACCCAGACGATCGATCGCCTGTTCTCTGGCCGACTCGATGTCACGAGGAATGCGGGTCAGATTCTCGCGCAGCGCTTCGATGTAGGACAGAAGCATTTTCAGCAGGCTGAAGCCCTTCTCCGTATAGATCAACCGGGACACATAGAACGGTCCTTGCTGTGGATGCAGGAACATGCGGCGGATTTGATCGCTGAACTGAGCCACGATCTCGCCCGGCAGTTGCTTCTTCGCTTTGATATACTCCTCGCGGGCTCTCGCCAGGAAATTCTGCTCCAGCTCCGTGTCCATATTGATAACCTGGTTCTTCACGACGTTCGCATAGCTGAGCCGTTCGCTATTCTGGTATCCGGGTAGCGGCTCCGGTACGCGAGACTCGAAGTTCTTCGTCATCGAGTCCAGGTCGATGCCGAGCTTGCTTGCGAATTTCTCGACGTCCTCCTGGCTTGGCGCCTTCTCAAACATGGTTTGCATTTTGCCGAAAACGCGGTACGCCAGATATGTGGTCATCTCTTCAATGGGTAGAACAGCTGAAGATGCGCCGATGATGTTGTAGTCGTAATTGGCAGGATACGCCTTGTTCATCTGCGCGATATTGGTACGGATGTTGCTGATATAGTCATGGATCGCAAACTCTTCGCCGGACTGTTTTTCCTCGCTCGCCATGAAGTTCGTGATATTCTCAGCGGTGACATTCATGCAGTAATCATAGGCGTTCTCCAGCAGTTTGCCTTCCGTATTCGTAGCGGAAATCAGATGACAGAGATTAAACGGAGGCAGCGGAGAGTTCACGGTCAGAATGTTGCCGTACTGCTGCTTGAACCGCTCGCCTCTGGCATCCACGTTCATCCAGTAGTCGAGCTCTTTGAGCGCGGCGTAACCGTTCTTCTTGATGTATTCGCGCGTATGTTCGCTCAAGCTTTTGTTCGCCAGATTGATATCCGGCGTAAACAGATAGCCAAGCGTGTTCACGCGGTCGATCCCGGCAGAGCCGTGGTCGCGTTCAATAATGCCGCGAACGATATAGGCAATGTCCAAGAAGCAGCCGCTGCCTGTACCGCCCGACAGCCCCGTCAGCAGGAAGACCATCAGCTTTTTGTTCGTGCCGACCGACAGCGTTTTGATCTTCTTGTCGATCGCCTGCACCACTTGCGTAATTTTCGTAAACAATAGCAGGCGGCCCGCTTGGCGCACACCCGCTGCTCCGTTCATGCCATCGGTAATACTCAGCTCGGGCGACAGCCAATCTGTAATGTACGGCTCCAAGATGCTGCGGTTCTGGAGAAGCCCTCCGATCTCGGCATTGGAGAGAAGCACGAATTCATTGATCGGATCAAGCCCGATGCCTTTATAACGTTTATTCTTATCCTGCTCGTTGGTCTCAAACGCCAGAAACTCCACATTATCCGGCTTGTCCATTCTCTTCTTGGACAACGGATCCTCTGGCAGCTTGAAACGGCGGTTAATCTGATATTTCAAGCGCAGCAGCGCATCGATTCCCGTCCCTCCAAGTCCGATAATAAGGATCGGATTGTCGATCGTATCCACCCGTATTTTCTCGCTGACAATCCCGCCTCCGAGTGAAACGTCAAGCTGTTGTATATGTTCTCTAACTACCGGTTTCATAAATTCCCCTCCTGATAGGTCATGGCTTTAAGAGGTTGTTCAAAAAGTCCGCTTTTGATAAGAAAACCAATCGAGGTCAATTCAAGGACGAGCGACCGCGATTTAAAGGTAGGTTTTCTTGCGATACAGAATTTCATCAGCGTAGCAAGATAACTTATAAATTCTATATCCAACACGAAGTGAATCAGGAAGCAGCCCTTTTTGAACACGCACTTTAAGCCAAATATTCAAATAATATCGTTTTGTCCGCCTGCTGCAGGGAAACTCTCAGCCGGTCTCCGTTCTTCAGCTCGGTCCCATTCGTTGCATCCAGAGCGCGTCCGGACTTTTCGATTACAGCTGAAGAATTGTTCTTAAGTATAATGCGGTCGTTCTTGCCTGGCATGAACAGGATTTTCTCGGTCTCCTTCAGTTCCGGAGCAAGCTGCAGAAGCTGATGCAGATTGAACTTCCCTTTGAACGAAGCCAGCTTCTTGTATTGCGGAAAGGTCTTCTCGCCGGTGTTCTCATCCCTGATCTCGATCACGATCTGACCGACAAACCCTTTATTCGCTTTCTTAATTGCGCCGAGTATGAAATATGCAGCCGCTCCAACAATGAGCAGCGCCGCGATGCCAATGATTACGGGCCATATTGGAAAAGGTTTCGTTTCCTCGCCCGCGGTCATCTCCTTCCCGCCGCTTCCGGAGCCGGAGGCTGCCGCCTTCGCACTAATCTTCACAGGCGCGCTTTCGCGGTAAAAGCTCTGCTCCTCCGCCCGTACCCTCAGCTCGTAGTCGTGCTTCTGCGGAATCTTGTAACTCCCTTCAAAGCTGCCGCCTTTGTTCTCAAGGTCGACCTCCGACTCGTCCCCGGTGTCCAAGTCCTTAACCAACAGCTTGGCCGTCATATTGCCGTACTGTTCCTGGTCCTGCAGCTTTTGTCCATTGCTGACAAGGTACGCGTTAATGTCAATCGTATCCCCTGCCTTTACCTTAGAAGATGGGGGAGGATCCATGGTCAGCTCCAGATCGTAGTTGAATACGAGGTTAATGTCGATTTTGTCTTTAGATACGCCTTTTACGTGCAGCTTCCAATCGCCTTGCTGCGGCTTCAGCAGCTTGAGCAGCGAATAGGAATTGGAAGTGGATCGCAGTACATTGGCCGAAGGAATCGTTTGCTCAGCTCCGGCGGGATCGACAAGCTTCACGTCGACGGGGCTGGAGGACATAATGGAAATATTCGCCTCCAGCACGTTCGCATTCGGCACATGAACCGTAACTTCCTGATAGGTTCCGTTGCCGGTAATCGATTGTACCGGAACGATCTTAAGCTGCTGGTGGCTGGCAAAAATCTCGCTTAATATTTGCGGAAGGTCATCCGCCGAACTGGTCGTAAAGGATTTGCCCCCCGTTTGGTTGGCCAATTCAGCCAACGATTCTTTATTTAGCTTCCCGTCGGCATTCAGCCCAATCGTATAGATCGGGATGCCGCTTCCCTTAGCCTCCTTGACGGCTTGGGCTAAATCTTCTGAAGCCTCCTGGCTCGTCTTGCCTGTGTTAGGATCCAGGTCATTGTTACCGTCGGCCAGAACAACGATCATCGGCGCATGCGCCGGGTCCATTCCCTGCTTCAGCACTTTTACGGCTTCATCGAGACCTACGGACATATCCGTGTACGGACCGCGATCCAACTGATCAATAAACTGCTTCAGCGCGGTCTTATCTGCCTCCGACTGAATTTCAAGCAGCGCTTTCTCCCGCTGAATCCGATCGGTATAGGAAACGACGCCGACCTTGTCGCCTGTGGTGGCCAGCATGTCGATAAACATCTTCATCGCTTCGCTGCTGATCCTCTCCGGATCACTGTTTTTCATCGAGTTGCTGGCATCCATCACCAGTACGGCATCAATCTTGGAACCTTGCGAAGCAGCCATTGCCTGAGGCATGGTTCCTCCGCTCCAGGTCAGGATCAGTAGTACCGCTACCATCAAAGAGAGCAGCCATTTATTTTTACGTAACATTGAATTACTCCTTCATCCATTTAGTCTAGCATCAGGTGGATGCCTCGGTTCAATTGTCAGACCATTAGTCTAACTGTAGGCAATAAGTCTTAAAATTACATGAAAGAAAGCTTAAAAAACAGTAACGGGAGCATCCATTTCTCTGGTGTATTTATATAGAAAATACCATGCTAATCACTAAAATATACCAGCACTATGTCCATATGATATAATTATACCTGCCAAAGTTCAACATCATCAGTCGTATCACCCGGACTTAGGACACAAGGCTCACCCGCCATTTTCGAACAAATACGATGCCGAGAGGAATAGATATATGATTACATACGGATGTCTCGGGATTTTGTTTCTTTTTGTCATCATTAAGATCACGGCCTACTTCAAGCGTAAGAAGAACGCCCCGACACCGGAGCAGCTGCATCAGACTCTGCTTGAAGTTGCCAACTCAGAGAGGGAACAGCATGGATAAGAAAAAGCCCGTACAACTTCGTCCCTATAATAAAACGAGATATGTCTACCAAAAGTTAAGGGTTTGCAAACATTGCCACAATTTCACGATTCTTTGGGAAGACAGCTGTGCTTACTGTAAACGGAACGCCCTTGTCCCTGTGATGGAACTTGCAGAGAAAATGGCCAAGCGTTCCATGCAGAGTGACCGACTTCTCTTCTACATTATAGGGCTCTCTGCCGTACTTCTTAGTCAGACCTTCTTGCAGATCGTGATCTCCTTTGCTTGTATGGTGGTCCTGCTCGCATGGTTATGGCTGATCCAGCGGCGAGTGCTGCATTCCGAGACCCTGTACGCTCTGAACAAGCTTATAAGATCTCATCAAAAACAGATTCATGAGGGCCTGGATCTGAACAAAGCAACGGCTTCTGCCGCCATCAAGGAAGATGCCCAACTAGGGTATGAAATCGTCAGGGAAATTGCCTCCTTGGTTCGGAATGACCGCATCCGTCTGCAGCAGATCGTTCTCCTGCAAAGCTTCAGCTTGCGCAAGGATATGGAGCTTGAACTCGAACCGCTATTGCTGGATGAGTTTGATCCGGACCTGGCTGCCTATATCGGTGAAATTGCCAAAATTAAACGAGAGTTGATTAACAGCAAAGCGATCCAATACCTGCTCGAACATGAATCCAGCATTTTACGGATGGAGCAAGGCAGGCAGATTATGATCGACGCCGCCGGGGCAGCGGTACGGAAGAAAAAATATATCGATACGTTCCCTGATTTTATTAGCCGCTATGCGGATGGATTGCCGAGATATCGCTTCCTCCGCTTGTATCAGATCGTACGCCGCAATCCCGGCTTGTCATGGAACGGACTACGGGACCGGGTATCGGCCATTTATAATGAACACTACCGCTCGGACCCTGATTTTCAAAAATGGGATTAGAGGGGCTATACCGTTATGACGATGAGAAACACGCTAACCCTGCGTAATTTGTATCTTTTTTTATGTATAGTCCTTCTGCTGCTGATCGGGTATAAGGGAATTCATATCTATCAGAAAATCGAATCGATGGCACAAGCAGAATTATTGTATGCTCAGAAGAAGCTTGTTCAGGCAGAAGAATGGTATCAGAAGGCGCGAAATAACCGTTCCCTTCTATATAAAGAAGAGCTGCTTGCCTCAAGACTGCAAGAGCTTGAACCCATCACTTCTATGAAGCAGAGCCTTTCCTCGCTTGATCATCGATTGAGCCGTGTCGGGGAAGCAGGCGATTTCTCCGGCTTCATGAACGTATATGCTGAATTGCTTGATACAGAACAGAAACTGGCGGGTCAACAAGGAGTTTATGCTTCCTACTACGATGAAATTGCTGCGTTCTACGGAATCCCCGACGATGTGAACCGGATATTCCTGCAGTTCATTGGTTTGTTTAACCGCCGGGCCGATGAGCTGCTTGAAGAGTTGCAGTATGACGACAACAGTTTCAAATGGAATTTGCTCCGCATTCCGGATACATTCTATGGCGGGGAGAAGCAGAAGAATGAGAAGCTGCTCCGTCTGTTCCAGCGTTATGACGAAATGGTCCTGACTCGTCTGGCAGGAGCCGGACAGTATACGGATCTGCTGAATTGGTCACATGCCATGAGTTCCGAGTATGCCAGCCGATCGCTGCCGGCTGCCTGGTTGAATGGCAAGACAGATGAACTTGTGTATACCATGCTGCAAAAGGATGTCCAGCGAGAACGGCCCTCCGATTTTGTTTCGCACGCCATGGGGTATAGAGACTATCTGGACCGAAGCGGTCTGAAGAACGCTACAATCATGGAATATATTCAGAACCAGATAAAGCGGTGGATCGCGACGGCTGATGGAATGGTACAGAGCCAGAACTACGAGGAAGCGGTAGCACTTTATGAAGCGCTGTCGGAGTACCAGGATATGAACGGTAAACTGCAAGCTGCCAAACTGGCCTGGACGATCCACGATCCGATTCGTTTGTTCCAAACGGCTGGTCTGAAAGGCAGCTTCAGCTATGTAAGCGGAGGCGGGAATCGTTTCGGAGGGTTGGCCTATGCCATTGGAGTCGATAAAGGGAATATCATCTATTTAGCGGTCTTAAAGAATGATGAAACGGTGCAATTATTCCAAAACCGTGATTACCCGTCCGATATCGCCATCCAACAGGTTTCAGTCGAGGAATCGCTTAGCACCGCGATGAATCCGGTTATCCTAGTGGAGGGCGACGCGGGGACCGGTCTGATATTGTATTCAGGCTATGAAGCCAGAGATGCCAACCTGACGCCGCTGTTCCAGTTTACGGCCAAAGACTATCAGGTGCAGCCGGATAAGTCTATACTGGTCACCAATCTAGAAGGAGTAAGCCCGGACGAGATCGCCATCTTCGAGCGTCAGGGAGACCAATATGGATTCACAGGGTATCAGGTCCAGTATACCGACATCGATATTGCTAATATCGAGAGATATCCGACTGAGAAGGTACGCTTCTCAGTCCATATCCCGGAAGGTGGCTATGGTGAGGTCTTAGCTGAACGCAATGGATACCATGTCATCTTAAAAGGAGACCTGGATCTCCCTGCTGGGACCGCGATCCTAATCGGAACATTCAGCGGCGAGTATCAGCAGCTGGAGATACCGGGCAGCCAACCACCTGCGGCTCTGGACCCTGCCGAACCGGAGACCCGACAAGTTGGTGGAGATATCATGGATGAAGCCGAGAATCCAAGCGATCCCTCCACTACCGAGGAGATCAATCCGGAGAATGTCCAACAAGATAAAAGCGATAATGGTGACAGCACCGGTTCCGGTCAGCTCACTCAGGTGCCTGTCATTCAGGTGGAATCGATTGAGTAAGTATAACGAAAGGCTACGCCCCTTATCACCAGGGGCGTAGCCTTTCTATTTTTCCGAAATTGTGAATCTGAATCTATTTCGCTGATAGACTGGTTCATTAACACCGAGATCGGAATGGCTTTTGGGACAGCCCCTCTAATCCTTTAACTGATAGAAAACCTGTTCAATTTTGCCTCAGTACCAAGCATGACAGTGTTAAGCTCATTCCCTCGGCTATCTTGTCCCCTTCTGAAATAGAGACTGCGTAAGAAATTCTTGCTGTTCACGCGAGCAATCACCTGACTGCGACTTCTCGGCAAATTGCAGCATTGCGCTAAGCCGCTAATCCAATCACCGATTTCTTGATGTGGAAGTAACTCTTTGTCAATCATCATATCCACGATGTTGACCAACCGCTCATCATCCTCATCGCTAAAAATGTGTCTACCATTATGAAGAATGCCAGAAATAGCAATAAGAACCTCACGCAGCCGTGCGACGTTGCTCTCCTCGCACTGCACCAGCTCGACAAAAACATCCGCACCGTGAGACGCGCCGTGAGCCCAGCCTCCTACTGAAAGGTAACCTCGCAGATCCTTCTCCTCTTTATAATAACGGAGCATGGCATGCATTAATTGCTCAATTTCCGCTTGATTGAAAAATGGATTCTGTCTGTGGCGTTGCACAATCAAAGCGATAGGCAAAGCAGAGAACGTCCTTGTAAAAACGGACTGATCATCCTCGCTGCCAATATTATAGAACAAATGGTTCTCATCAGTCAGAACAGTTAAGAGGCTACGCAATTCCTCTCCACTGAACCTATTCTCCTCCTTAATCCACATATAAAACATCGGATAGATCAGGTTATCCCGTAATTCTGGCTGAGGATCGCCAATATATTGAAGTAACAAAGGCAAAAAATCTTGATGCTGCTCACCTTCGCGTAACTGATACTCATCCTTCTCAATTCTTTGCAAATCCAGCATCAATTTGGCCCTTGTATCGCTCATTTCCCCATCCCTCTCATCATTCGTTCTATTCGGTCGATTGTTTTTCAAATACTCCTAAAACTATTATATTTATAAAGTTTTTGCAATCTTATTTTTACTCCTGTTTCATGAGCTGTAATTAACCTTTGACTCTACTTTAAGTCATCAATAAGTATTATTTCCGATAATATCCAAAGCGAAATCATTTTATCTCTTTTCACTTCACGCCTTACTGCAATACCGGTCCCTCGACCTTGTTTAATCCACTGTTCAATCTCGGATGTTCTTTTTCTTTTCGACATAAAAAAACCCCTTTAGATAATCAAATCTAAAGGGGTAAAACGGTGCATCTTTATCTCAAATCTACATTAAGCTTATTTCCCCGCTCCCTACCTCACTCCACCGTAACACTCTTCGCCAGGTTACGCGGCTTATCCACATCGTTGCCACGGGCAAGCGATGCGTAGTAGGCTAGAAGTTGCAGCGGTACGACAGACAAAGCTGCCGTCAAAATTGGCAAGGTCTTCGGAATGGCGAAGGCTTGATCCACGGATTTCAGCAGGCCGGCCACTTGCTCTTCATGCGTAATGGCCATTACTTCGGCGCCGCGGGCCTTCACTTCCTTGATGTTGCTCACCGTTTTCTCCAGAACTGCTTCCTGGGTTGCCAAGGCAATAACGGGAATTCCCTCTTCAATCAGGGCTAGCGTGCCATGCTTCAGTTCGCCGGCAGCGTAGGCCTCGGAATGAATGTAAGAGATCTCTTTGAGCTTCAGGGAGCCTTCCTGGGCTACGGCGTAGTCTTGACCACGGCCGATGAAGAACAGGTTCTCATGCTCCGCAATTTGCTCGGCATATCCCTTGATCGATTCTGCGTTGGTCAGCATGGACTCTACCTGTTCAGGCAGTGCTTCCATCGCTGCAATCACTTCAGCAACAGCGTCTTCTGTCATCGTATCGCGTACTTGAGCAAGATACAGACCAAACAGATAGAACGCAATCAACTGAGAAGTATAGGCTTTCGTGGATGCTACGGCGATCTCTGGGCCAGCCAGGGTGCCGAGCACATCGTTGGCTTCACGGGCAATCGAGCTGCCCACCACATTCGTGATGGCCAGGACATGAGCGCCATGGCTCTGTGCTTCACGAAGCGCAGCCAGGGTATCTGCTGTCTCACCGGACTGGCTTACAACGATGACAAGAGTCTCGGGTGTAACGATCGGCGAACGGTAACGGTACTCGGATGCTACGTCATTTTCAACCGGAATGCGTACCATCTCTTCGATCACGCTGCGTCCCACAAGTCCGGCATGGTAAGCCGTACCGCAAGCCACAATCTGCACATTGCGAATGTTCCTAATCTGTTCATGTGTCAGTTTCAGCTCAGGCAGAACGACTTTGCGTCCGCTCTCATCCACACGGCCCAGCATCGTATCGCGGTATGCTTTTGGCTGCTCGTGGATCTCCTTCAGCATGAAGTGATCGAATCCGCCTTTTTCCGCTGTAACGGCATCCCAATCGACACGAATCATTTCCCGAGAAATAAAGTTCCCCTCAATGGTCATTAATTCGACAGCATCTGCCGTCAGCAGCGCCATCTCTCCATCGTTGAGAATATAAACGTTACGCGTATATTTCAAAATAGCCGGAATATCAGAACCGATGAAGTTCTCTCCTTCGCCAAGACCGATAATAAGCGGGCTTGCTTGACGCACAGCCACCAATCGATCCGGCTCATACTCAGTCAAGACGCCAAGGGCGAATGCGCCTCTCATGTAAGAGATCGCCTTCTGCACAGCCTTAACGATATCTCCATCATATTCGCGGGCAATGAGATGGGAAATAACTTCCGTATCGGTCTCCGAAGCAAATTGGTGTCCTTGGCTGATCAGCTCTTCCTTCAGCTCTAGATAGTTCTCAACGATCCCGTTGTGAACAACAGAGAACTTCTGGCTTTCGTCCGTATGCGGATGCGAATTCACGTCTGACGGCCGGCCATGCGTAGCCCAGCGGGTATGACCGATGCCTGCAGTTCCCACAAGTGGGGCAGACTCCAGTCTCTCCTCCAGATTGGTCAGACGCCCTTGCGCCTTGGCCACACGCAGACCTTCATTCGTAAAGACGGCAATCCCCGCTGAATCGTATCCGCGATACTCCAGCTTTCTCAATCCCTCGATCAACACCGCTTGCGTTTTCTGATTTCCAATATATCCGACAATACCACACATAGTATGATTCCTCCGTTCGATTTCCCTATAATAGTAGGCGGAAATAGAACACGGCAGCATCTGTGCGGTATCAGGAAAGAAGAATGATCTATTCAATTATCAACGTTCAAAAAATCCAGCATGATATAGGCTGCTCAGTTGAACAGACATGAATGCACTCTTCTTCCACCGCGCTGTCGCATTCTAAATCGCACATTCATGTTTTGTATATTAGTGTGTTAAAAGCACCTGCGGATACGTTGTAAGAACGGTCGCCCATTCCTTTTCCGTGATTCGCTTACGGTTGGTGCATAACCGAGAGGTCCCCGCCGAATAATCCGAACACCTCTACCTCGTCAACTTGCGTTCTGCCGTTTGGTTATCCCTATCGTAGCAATAACCAATCCCCGCGCAGATACAAGCTCTGGCGCTTATGAAGCTTGAAGTAACCTCACAATCCTCGCTTTCTATTCTTGAATGACATCCTTTATTATATTCATGCCTTATCACTTTGGCAACTCAGCTGCTTCTTAGGAGATCCAAGCCCTGCGTATAATTAACCCCATGAATGACATCGAATGACCTATCTTCTCAAGCGATGCTGTAAACCACCCTCTTTGCTGGCAGGACAAGGGGTATTGCGCTTTCATTCGGCTGGCTTCATGAAAAGCAGCAGGCCAGTGAACCGCATCCGCATAGTTCACTGGCCCTGACAAAAATTAGTCTGCTTTCCTTGAAAAATACACCCTTAGTCTTACGCCAATTCCCGTTTCACCACGTCTGCAATCTGCGTTACATAACGGTCGAGCTCTTCTTTGTCTGGGCCTTCCGCCATGACGCGAATGAGGGATTCCGTTCCCGATGGGCGAACCAGGACACGTCCGTTATCACCCAGAATGCCTTCAACTTCAGCAATCGCAGACTCAATAACGGTATTGCCTTGGTATTTGCTCTTATCGCCAACACGAACATTAACCAGCACTTGCGGATACTTGCGCATGCTGCTCTTCAGCTCATGCAGTGCCTTGCCGGAAGCTACCAACGTATCCACCAATTGAATCCCTGTGAGAATTCCATCCCCTGTGGTGTTGTGATCCAGGAAAATCACATGTCCCGATTGCTCTCCACCCAGGTTATATCCGCCACGGCGCATTTCTTCCATGACATAGCGGTCGCCGACTGCGGTTTTGGCCGTTTTCAGCTTCAAGCTGTCACACGCTTTATAGAAACCGATGTTACTCATAACCGTCGAAACGATCGTACCTGCCTTCAGCTTGCCGGCACGGTTCATGGCATCACCGCAAATACACAGAATGAAATCGCCGTCCACTTCCTCGCCTTTTGCGTCAATCGCAATCAGGCGATCCGCATCTCCGTCAAAAGCCAGACCGAGGTCAGCGCCATGCTGGAGTACAGCCTCGACGAGTTTCTCCGGATGAGTCGATCCGCAGTGATCATTGATATTCAGGCCATTCGGCTCAGCGCCGATGGTGATCACATCCGAACCCAATTCACGGAAAAGCTTCGGAGCCAGCTCATAAGCTGCGCCATTTGCGCAATCCAGTACGATTTTCAGACCGTCAAACCGGTTATCGACCGTCGTTTTCAAATATTCCAGGTATTTATATTTAGATTCGTTATCAATCAACAATTCACCTAAATCAGCCCCGATTGGTCGCGGCAGATTATCTGTTTCCGCATCCATCAGCTCTTCAATCTTAAGCTCAGTCTCATCCGACAGCTTGAAGCCGTCTCCACCGAAGAACTTGATACCGTTATCTTGTACCGGGTTATGTGAAGCCGAGATCATAACACCCGCATCAGCCTTCAATAGTCTTGTGATGTACGCCACCGCTGGTGTACTTACGACACCCAGACGAATGACGTGTGCACCGATGGACAGCAGGCCTGCAACCAAAGCCGACTCCAGCATAGCCCCCGATACGCGGGTATCCATACCGATAATGACGGTTGGCTTCTCTTTATCGCCAGTGAGCACATAGCCGCCGCAGCGGCCGATGCTATAAGCCATTTCCGCTGTCAGTTCTTGATTCGCAACTCCTCTTACTCCATCTGTACCAAAATATTTCCCCATGTTTTATATACTCCTTTATCTACTCTTCGTTATTATCCATCATTGGACGTTTCTGATCCCGTTGCTCCATCATTCGATCCGTCTCCGGGCGGATGTGATGGGTTTTCTCCTGATCCGGTGTTATCCGTTTCCTCATGAGTAGGAGGCGTTTCCGGAGTCTCCCCCTGATCAGTGCCTGTTCCTGTTCCTGTTCCGGATCCCGTTCCTGGTGAAACAGGCTTGTCTGTGTCCGTTCCCTCATTCTTCGAGCTGTCCGGCTCCGTTGTCACGGGCTTGGAGTTATCCTTGAGCTCTACCTTAATAACGGGACGTTCCTGATCCGTACGGCTAATAAAATTAGGTAGTGTGATCTGCAGCGGAATTTCGTGAACGCCAGCTTTCATACCAGTTGCATTCGCTTCGGCTCCGATATCTGTAGGTTCCAGACTATTAAGCAAGTCAGGCGCTCCGGTGAGCGTTAAAGATATTGTCTGCGTCTTTGGATCCGTAATAACAGCATCCAGGCCGGAGGCAACCCCTTTTAACGTTATCGGAATACCTGTAATCAACCGTTCACCATGCGATACAGCCGTAACATCCACCGTTACAGAGCTCGGCTCGATTTTCTCAAAACCTTCAGGCGGCGTCAAGTCGGCCGTAAGCACTGTTGTTCCCGAATTTCTAACTTCTCCCAGATTGATCGTAGCTTCGATATAGGTCTTAGCTCCTGCAAGCGCCTCTTTACTGCCAAACAGCTTCACTTCTTTTACCTTCTGCTCCACCTTGGATAGGACAAACCCTTCTGGCAGCCGTCCCGTGTATTGAAGCTCCAGCGGTAGGGTGACAAATGCAGGCTCAATCGGCACTTCAGCTGCTACTGTAGCAGGCTCAATGACAGCGTCTTCCATGGCGTTGCCTTCTTTATCATATGCTGTAAGTTTGACTCGTTTCTCCGTAATCTTCTCTTTGGCACCATCAAGCTCCACATTACCTTTGACCTGCCCCAGATTCGCCATTGACGATTCAGGCAGGGTAACCGTGACTTGCCTTGGGTCAATCAGCACGGGTGTTCCGGCACGGTAATCTTTAGCAGGCTCGCCTTTGGTTCCAATACTTACCGTCACGGATTTCGACACTCTCGGTTCAACCGTCACCGTAACCGCAGATGGCTCCATCGATACCATCTCCACGCCACTCGGGATGGAGTAGGTTAGCGGAAGTGTGTGTGTACCCGGTTCTCTGACTTTGCTCAAATCAAGCTTCACCTTATAGTCGTCGGTCAAAAGCGAGATATTGGATTTCTTTCCCCGAACTTCGAGATTTACGCGGTCCTTATCAATACCCGTTAACGCATATTCGCTGTCATCAAATCCATAAGTCTGAATCTTAACGCCTGCAATGACTTTGGTATCATAAAAAGTGGTTGGCGGGGCAGGCGCTCCGCTGTCCATATGAACCATCGCCCACAATAAAATACTGACAGCGAGTGCAATGAGCTTGCTTGCCGTGTTGTTCTTGATCCATTTATCCATTGCTGCCGTCCCCCTTCCGTTTCCAGAAGAACGTGCGTTTCTCCTTGATGGACGCGGCAGGCCTGAGCTCCTCATACAATTTGGAGATGAGAGACTCTTCCTTAATATCTCGAACCACTTGTCCATTCAGGGCCAGCGATACTTGCCCAGTCTCCTCGGATACGACAACTGAAATCGCATCCCCCACCTCACTGATTCCGATAGCGGCACGGTGTCTTGTTCCCAGTTCCTTACTGATAAAAGGGTTCTCTGATAGCGGCAAATAACAGCCGGCAGCTGCAATTTGAGCGTTCTGAATAATGACAGCTCCGTCATGGAGCGGTGTGTTCGGTATAAAAATATTAATAAACAATTCCGAGCTGATCACTGATCTCATCGGAATTCCTGATTCTACATACTCATTCAGTCCCGTCGTCCGCTCAAAGACAATCAGAGCCCCTATTTTGCGCCGCGATAAATAATTAACCGCCTTAATGGTTTCGCTAATTAACTTATTGGTCTCCTCGTCAATATCCGATGTCCGCCCAAACAGCTTACCTCGTCCGAGCTGCTCCAGACCACGTCTGAGCTCCGGCTGGAAGATGATAAAGACCGCCAACACCCCGAATGTAAAAATCTGATTCATCAGCCACTTTAGCGTGTACAGATCAAACCAGGTGCTAAGCGCCCAGATGACCACCAGCACCAAAATCCCTTTGAGGAGTTGGACCGCCCGCGTACCGCGGACGAGCAGTATCATCTGGTATATTATATAAGTAACGATAAGGATATCGATGATATCTTTAATGGTTTCACCCCAGGTCATATCTGTGAAATACTCCATACAGCAACCCCCGTCATTTCCTTTAAGTGCGGGCCCAAAAAATCCGGTTCCTCGAAAATGAACGCTTAACGATTCGACTACCGAACCAGCTCTTCATTTTCCTTCTGATCACACGGGAACTTTTTGAACTTCCTTTTTAATAACGCATGCGACTCATATATGTAGTATGTGCTCTACACTCTCTAGGTTATAACGTTAATCTTTCCGATGCAAGCGGACGCTCTCTGCTTTCCATGAAAAAGATCATAAATCAACAAAAGAAGCGCCATCTTTTCACTGAAAAGAGGCGCTTTTATCAGTAGGCTTCAGGTTTCACCTAGCGGTAAGCGGCATCTGTAAACAGAGTGGAGATCTTGTACCATATCCAATCCATCGCCCGATCTATGTCCTTCACTTGACCTGCTATATGTGAGGTGGAAGCCTGAAATAATTCTCCGTCAATGACGGTCACATTGCCATTCACTTGACCGTAGACCTTAGTCTTTCCATTCTCGACTGTAATATCTCCCGTGATGATTTGATCCGGAGGAATAATGACGGTATCTCCTTCAATCACCAGCTTTTCGAATTCATCACTCTTTACAACCAGCTGAGTATCCTGACTCCAGAAACTGATTGTGCTAAAGAGCATGACAACCAAAAACAAAGCTGCAGCCGTGAGCGCAGGATGATTCCTAACCCATTTGACCCAAGCCTTTTGTCTCTTGGGCTGCGGCAGCATACCCATTATACGTTCCGTTAAATCATCAGATGGCTTGGTCGCATGATGAGTTAAGGAATAAAGAAGCATATCGGTATGCTCCAGCTTCTCGAAGTAATTCCGACAGTCAGCACAATCCAGCAAATGCTTCTGCAATTCCAGCTGTTGTGGGTCGGACAAGTCATTATCCAGATAATCATGCATCAAAGAGACGGCTAATTTGCAATCCATTTGTGAGCCAATCCTTTCATTCAATCTCTTTGCTGGGTCTATTCCCACGTAGGGGCATAAGACTTGCTTATTGTTCATACGTGCCGGAATCGGGGATGTTTCAACTTTTTTTAAAGAAAATCAGAAAAAAACTGCGGATACCGACTTTTTGGCATCGCAAGAAAAAAGCGCCCTTAAACGCGGTCTCTCTTCCTCAAAGAACGGCGATAGGCGTTTTTTTCTCACAATTTGTACTCTAATTTTTTACGCAAAAATTCGCGTCCACGATGTACTCGCGTTTTGATCGTTGTTACAGGCAAGTCCAAAATCTCGCTGATCTCCTGCAGGGATAAATCCTGGATGTACCTTAGAATCATGATTGTCTTGTACTTGGCAGGAAGTCCGTCAATCGCCGTATGAATGATGCGCTGTGTCTCGGATAGCAGCATTTCACTCTCAGGTGTACGGTTATCGCTCGGGATCAGGGAGTAGCCGTCCATGCCTTCGCTTTCATTCAGGTCGGCGTCCAGCGAGAAAGACGGCTTGCGTTTGCGCAGCCGATCAATGCTAAGATTTGTACCAATTCGGTATATCCAAGTGGAGAACTTCTGATTCTCGTCGTATCGATCAAGGTTTTTATATACACGCAAAAAAGTCTCTTGTACGACATCCTCCGCCTCATGACGGTTACTGAGCATCCGGTAAGCCAAATGAAAAATCTTATCTTTATAAAGTTCTACGATTTCAGCAAAAGCTCTTTGGTCCCCTTTTCGGGCCAGCTTCGCCAGTCTTACATCCAAATTGTCCACCATAATTCCCCCAGAATGGTCTGATGGGTAACGTCTAAAAAAGCATCATTCAAATCGTAATTCAACTGTTTCTAAAAATCAACAATAATTCAAAAAGAATCCCTTTTCCCTATCAAAGACCATTACGTTGCAGCCGATACTCTAATCATCAGAGGTTATGCTGCTCATTGATGAAAAAAACGAGGCTCCTTTAGGGAACCTCGCCTTATACTATCCCTTTCAAACAGCTTTGTTATCCTGCAAGGATCAACCTGTATTACGAAGCCCTGCCGCAATACCGTTGATGGTCAGCAGCACTTCCCGAAGCAGATCCGGATCGTCCTGCTCCTGCTCCCTCAGTTCGCGCAGCTCGTTAAGCAGTTGGACTTGCAAATAACTGAGCGGATCCACGTAAGGGTTACGGAGTCGAATCGATTCCTGTAGGACTGGCTGGTTATCCAGAATATCCTGCTGTCCCGTAATCTTAAGAACAAGCTCTTTCGTCAGGTTGAATTCTTCCTGAATCAGACCGAAGATACGTTCGCGGGCTTGATCATCCTTCGTCATCAAAGAATACTCTTTGGCGATGATCAGATCAGCCTTGGCAAGAGCCATCTGAAGGGTATCGATCAGCGACGTAAAGAACGGATAGCTCGTGTACATCTTCTGAAGCACCTTCATATTCTCTTCCTTGCCCTGGTAGAAGCTCTGTAAGCCCGTACCAGCCGCGTACCATGCAGGAAGCAGGTAACGGCTCTGAGTCCACGCAAACACCCAAGGGATGGCTCTGAGGTCCTCAAAACGGTCACTGTTCTTACGCTTGGATGGTCGGGAGCCAATATTCAGCTCTCCCACCTCAGGAAGCGGCGTGGATTCCTTGAAGAAGCTCAGGAAATCCGGATCACGGAAGATCAGATCCTGATATTTTTTCTGTGAAGCGGCCGAGATCCTCGAGGAAATCTCTTCCCACTCTTTTTCAGTCGATTCTTTTTCAGGGTAACGGGCATTAAGAGAAGCCGTTATAAGTGCTGAAGTCGCCTGGTCCAAACTGCGGTAGGCGATTCCCTTCAAGGAGTAACGGGAAGAAATAACTTCGCCTTGCTCCGTGATTTTGATGCCGCCCGCAATGGTTGATGCCGGTTGAGCCAAAATGCTGCGGTTCAGAGGCATACCACCGCGCCCAAGCGATCCGCCGCGTCCATGGAAGTATTTCACCTTGATGCCATACTCATTGGCTGCAGTCGTAATATCTTTGAGCGCTACCTGGAGCTCCCAGTTCGCTGTAATGGCTCCGCCGTCCTTATTGCTGTCAGAGTAACCCAGCATAATTTCCTGAAGCTCATTCATGGCGCTAACCGCTTCCCGGTAGATCGGCAGGCTGAAGAGCTTACGCATAATATCAGGTGCGGCATGCAGGTCCTCGATCGTCTCAAACAATGGCGCAGCCTGCAAAGTAGCTATTACAGAACCGTCATTGTCCTTGCGGAAAAGTCCGACTTCTTTGGCAAATACCATCACTTCCAGAATGTCGCTTGCGCCCTCGGACATACTGATCAAATAACTTGAAATACATTTCACGCCGAACTCCTGCTGCGCACGGAATACGGTACGGTATACTTCAAGGCATTCTTCGGTGCTGTCGCTGTACTCTTGATAAGGCGTAGTCAACGGACGAGGATCGTTAAGCAAGTTATTAAGCAGCTCGATCTTCTCATCTTCACTTAATTGGGCATAATCCTGAGTCACGTTCATTTTACGAAGAATTTCGGCCATGGCATTTTCATGCTCTTGGCTATGCTGTCTGATATCCAGCGTTGCTGTATGGAAACCAAACAACTCCGCCTGACGAATCAGTTTTTGAATATACGTGTCTGCAACATAGTCAGCAAAATGGAAACGCAAGCTTCGATCAATGATATTCAAGTCTTCGATAAATTCCTCAGGGGACTGATAACGCTCGCCACCAGTCATGTTCTCATCAAGAATATGACTCATTTTAGCCAACATATATACCAGTTTTACACGATAAGGCTCTTTCTCATTGTGCCAAATTTCCATCTTCTTCAGTGTTACATGCTCGCGGTCTTTTTCAATGGATTGAAGCAATTCATCCGAAACGCTCACGATCGATGAGCTGAAGCTGAGGTATTTCATGAATTCACGCAAAATCCGCTGGTATTCACGAATCGCTAGCTTCCGCTGCATTTCAAGCGTTCTCCATGTTACGTCCGCCGTCACTGAAGGATTTCCGTCCCGATCGCCACCGATCCACGAACCGAAACGCAAATAGGTTGGAACGTGCCAATGGTGACCCGGATAATATTTACTTAGGCAGCGCTCCAGTTCTTGATAAACCTCTGGCAGAATGTGAAACAGGGTCTCGTGAAAATAATACATACCGTTTCTAACCTCATCAAGAACCGTCGGCTTACGGTCACGAAGCTCGTCGGTTTGCCACAGCGTAATCACTTCATTCAGTAGTTTCTCCCGAAGCTGCTCTCGTTCGCGGAATGTCAGTGTCGGGTTGTCCAGTTGCATCACATCGTCCGCTATCCGTTTATGAATATCCAGAATAGCCCGACGCATCGCTTCTGTTGGATGAGCTGTCATTACCAGCTCAAGGGATAGACTTTCGAGAATTTCTTGAACTTCTTCAAACGTAATATTGCGCTCTTTCAAATCCTGGACCGCACTTTCAATGGAACCTGGTTGAACACTCTCCCCGGCGGAACGCTCGTAATCGCGTTTGCGACGAATGCGATGATTCTGTTCCGCGATATTAACCAATTGAAAATAAATGGCAAACGCGCGAATCACCTGATGGCGAATGTCGGGCTCCAATGTGCTGATGATCCTTTTGAAATCTGCAAACAATTCTGGCAGGAATACGGATCGCAACGATTTACTCGTTTCACGAATTTTCTCAACTATATCTAAAAGCTCATTGCCACCTTGGTGGACCAGAACTTCTCCAAGAATATTGCCAAGGAACCGTACATCCCGCCGCAGCAGATTGTTGGAATTGCTCTTTGCGGTTACTGTAAGTTCAGTCATGCTACTCCTCCCATCTCAACCCGTTTCAGCAGTTTGTCTATAGGACGTAACGCCTTCCTAACATCATACAATAAAAGCGCATGAAAATCTGCATTTTCCAGGCGAAAAAATTAGCCAAATCGACAAAACTAATGATATTGATATACCCATATACCATGGACATTAGTCCTATAAACCTTGACCCAACTATGTTCTTTAGCACATTAACACTTCGCAGGAGAGTCGTATGAATATGTAAAAAAACATCACACACGGTGATGTCCTGCTTATGTATGGAGCGGGTGATGGGAATCGAACCCACGCTACCAGCTTGGAAGGCTGGAGTTCTACCATTGAACTACACCCGCATATGAACCCACAAAAGTGACGCTATGCTTTGGAGCATATTCCGATTACTTTTGTGGAGCCCTACTCTTAAACAAATCGGGATGACACGATTTGAACATGCGACCCCCTGGTCCCAAACCAGGTGCTCTACCAAGCTGAGCTACATCCCGATATTAATCTTTTTTTGAAAAATGGCACGCCCTGAGAGATTCGAACTCCCGACCTTTTGATTCGTAGTCAAACGCTCTATCCAGCTGAGCTAAGGGCGCAAATGGAGCGGACGACGGGAATCGAACCCGCGACCCTCGCCTTGGCAAGGCGATGCTCTACCGCTGAGCCACGTCCGCAAATAATGGTGCGCGTGGAGGGACTTGAACCCCCACGTCAAAGACGCTAGATCCTAAGTCTAGTGCGTCTGCCAATTCCGCCACACGCGCACAAGATGAAACAATGGTGAGCCATGAAGGACTCGAACCTTCGACACCCTGATTAAAAGTCAGGTGCTCTACCAACTGAGCTAATGGCTCGCATTTCAGGCCTCCGAAAAGTATTCGGAATCACCTTCAAAGCTTAACTTCACTTTTTAGGATGAAGTGGCTGGGGATATAGGATTCGAACCTATGCATGACGGAGTCAAAGTCCGTTGCCTTACCGCTTGGCTAATCCCCAAAATCGATGAGTACTTTTATCTTGCCGATTCTCGTTAGAATCATGCATTAAATGGTGGAGGCTGAGGGGATCGAACCCCCGACCCTCTGCTTGTAAGGCAGATGCTCTCCCAGCTGAGCTAAGCCTCCGTATAAACTCACGGGATTCTCATCCCCTGATGCTTTAAATATAGTGGTGACCCGTAGGGGATTCGAACCCCTGTTACCTCCGTGAAAGGGAGGTGTCTTAACCCCTTGACCAACGGGCCACAATTTCATGATACATGTCCAATTCAAAAGCGAATCTGGAGCTTCCAACCGGGATCGAACCGGTGACCTCATCCTTACCATGGATGCACTCTACCTACTGAGCTATGGAAGCAAGTGGCTCCCCGAACAGGACTCGAACCTGTGACAACTCGATTAACAGTCGAGTGCTCTACCAACTGAGCTATCAGGGAATATGTACCGCTTGGCGACGTCCTACTCTCCCGGGACCCTTCGGTCCAAGTACCATCGGCGCTGGAAGGCTTAACGGTCGTGTTCGGTATGGGAACGCGTGGAACCCTTCCGCCATCGCCACCAAACGGTTCAGATGCTTGATCACCTGAAAACTAGATACGAAACGAATTTGCAGCACATTGAAATAGTTTTTGGATAAGCCCTCGACCGATTAGTATTGGTCAGCTCCATGCATTGCTGCACTTCCACCTCCAACCTATCTACCTCGTGGTCTTCAAGGGGTCTTACGAATTGGGAAATCTCATCTTGAGGGGGGCTTCACGCTTAGATGCTTTCAGCGCTTATCCCTTCCGTACGTAGCTACCCAGCCATGCTCCTGGCGGAACAACTGGTGCACCAGCGGTACGTCCATCCCGGTCCTCTCGTACTAAGGACAGCTCCTCTCAAATTTCCTACGCCCACGACAGATAGGGACCGAACTGTCTCACGACGTTCTGAACCCAGCTCGCGTACCGCTTTAATGGGCGAACAGCCCAACCCTTGGGACCTACTTCAGCCCCAGGATGCGATGAGCCGACATCGAGGTGCCAAACCTCCCCGTCGATGTGGACTCTTGGGGGAGATAAGCCTGTTATCCCCAGGGTAGCTTTTATCCGTTGAGCGATGGCCCTTCCATGCGGTACCACCGGATCACTAAGCCCGACTTTCGTCCCTGCTCGACTTGTAGGTCTCGCAGTCAAGCTCCCTTATGCCTTTGCACTCTTCGAATGATTTCCAACCATTCTGAGGGAACCTTGGGGCGCCTCCGTTACTCTTTAGGAGGCGACCGCCCCAGTCAAACTGCCCGCCTGACACTGTCCCCGTACCGGATTACGGTACCAGGTTAGAACCTAGATACGATCAGGGTGGTATCCCAACGTCGCCTCCACACAAGCTGGCGCTCATGCTTCAAAGGCTCCCACCTATCCTGTACAGATCGTACCCAAATCCAATATCAAGCTGCAGTAAAGCTCCATGGGGTCTTTCCGTCTTGTCGCGGGTAACCTGCATCTTCACAGGTATTAAAATTTCACCGGATCTCTCGTTGAGACAGCGCCCAAGTCGTTACGCCATTCGTGCGGGTCAGAATTTACCTGACAAGGAATTTCGCTACCTTAGGACCGTTATAGTTACGGCCGCCGTTTACTGGGGCTTCGGTTCACAGCTTCGGGATTACTCCCTAACCGCTCCCCTTAACCTTCCAGCACCGGGCAGGCGTCAGCCCGTATACTTCGCCTTACGGCTTCGCACAGACCTGTGTTTTTGCTAAACAGTCGCTTGGGCCTTTTCACTGCGGCCCCCTCGGGCTATTCACCCTACCGAGGCACCCCTTCTCCCGAAG
>NZ_CP150206.1:6627500-6705000 GCF_037969755.1 Paenibacillus sp. FSL W8-0187
GCCCGTCGCCGTGACACTTCTCAATACCAGCCCGCCAAAAGCAAGACCATATCCGCAAGCAATCACTATGACCGGGATCTCGATGATCCCGTGAGGCAGCAGCCCTTTCACAATCAGATCAAACAGACTCTCTCCGCTCTCCCCCACGACTTTCACTAAGAAACCAATCACCATACCATTGATGATCAAGAAGAAGAACGGTATCACACCAAGCAGCAAACCTGAGAACATGACCAACACACTCTTAATGCTGTTGTTAAGAAAGATAAAGACAAAGAAGCTCCATTCCGGATGATCGGAGGAACCGAGCTGCTGGCTAATCTCCCCTAATCCTTGAAGCTGACCTAGAAGGAATTGCTCGAAACCCTCTGAGCTTGCTCCCGCCACGATTCCGGCTATAAATAAGACCGTTGCCAAGAGCAATGCCTTCCGGATGGATATTAAATCTCTGAGAAAAATGCTAAAACGTAACATTCGAGAACCTCCTAAATTGGTATAACTCGCAAGTACGAGCATATGTTGAAAGTAAACAAGCTATTGCACACTGAAGGGAGAGGGGCGCACGTATTATGAATTCTTTTTATGTATTCAACGGCAGAAAGATTAAGCGGTTTTTCTTTGTCCTTGCCGCGGCGATCTTTGCAATCGGCGTTATTTATGTGGAGAGTGACAACATCTCGGTCTTCTCCGAGAACAACCCGTCAGCGATTTACAGCGTGTCTACGGACAAGAAACAAATCGCGCTAACATTTGACATCAGCTGGGGCGAAAAACGCGCAGAGCCTATTTTACAGGCTTTAAAAGACAATGGAGTTCAAAAAGCAACCTTCTTCCTGTCTGCCCCATGGAGCAAAACCCATCCCGATATTGTGAATGCCATTAAAGAAAACGGGTATGAAATCGGGAGCCATGGCTTCAAGCACGATAATTACAGCACACTCACCGATGAGGAAATACGCAAGCAGATTTCTTCGGCACATACTATTTTAACCGCAATGACCGGACAAGAACCCAAATTAATACGGATGCCTAACGGGGATTTTGACAAAAGAGTGCTCGGTATAGCCCAAAGTCTTAACTACACGGTGATCCAGTGGGATACCGACTCCAGGGATTGGAAGAATATCGGCGTCGACAAAATTGTGGACCGCGTCGTCTCCAAAGCGCATCCGGGAGACATCGTGCTAATGCACGCCAGTGACTCTGTGAAACAAACCCATGAAGCACTCCCTCTCATCATCAAGGAACTTCGTAATAAAGGGTATGAGTTCGTTACGGTAACCGATCTGCTTCAACAGGGCAGCACCCAAGGCACTGAGGTTCGTGATCACGCATCATTGCAAAAGAGCATCGAGGATGCCGGCGGACTATAGAGCCCTGTAATTGAATAATGCTTAACAAAAAAAGAGCTAAGGTGTTAGCTCTTTTTTTCGTCTTGTGTAACTTTATGAAGCGTCAGAATTTGGTATGCATTACAGATCAGCAATGGTACCACCATAAAGATTGTGGCATTGCTGACTCCAATTTGCAGTACACCGATAATCTCCACAATGGAAATCGCCATCATAAAGAAGAGGGTAGGAATCCATGCATTAGCATTTGTACTCTTCACTTTGAGATAAGCAACAACAACGGCAATCACCAAAATGGAAATACCCAAAATCAAATCTTGCTGCAAGCTAGTGGATCCGCCCACAAAGGTACGGAAGAACATCAGCTCCAGCAAGGCAAGAACGGCCAACACAATCTGAATGTATTGCCAAGTCTTCCTGCGGAATATGCCTATCCCCATATAATTCAAAGTCAGGTATGCAAAAAAGCCCATCTGGGAATATACGCTCACCAGTGCCCCAGAGCCCAACAAAATCAGCGGGTATATTAATAAATCGGCCATTCCCGTGAATTCGATCGCGCCATTAAACAACTGTAGGATCAGACCTACGATTAATGCCGCCACTGCCCCAACGAGCAGCGTTTTCAAAAACAATTTAGACCACTTTCGTAAGCTCAACTAACTTCCACCCCCACAGATCATTATTTTACCAACGTTCACAATAAAAAACCATTCTGAATCCGACATATTTCTGCAAATCCATCACATACTATGCGAAGAAACGTAAGAAAAACATCTGTCGGCGTACTTTCACATAAGACAAACCCGCATGCAGAGGATGTTTTTTTTACGATTATCGAATTTGTTCGGCTTCGCTGAAAACTTATAAATTCAATGATTTTGAAAAAAGGAGGACAACGGTAATGAAATGGCCGTTATTTCGTTTATGTATTATCGTCTTCGTTGCTGCCGTGATGCTTACCGCATGTGGTACAGAACAAAGCTCGTCCCCGCAGCTCGGATATAAAGAAATCAAATCCATGGTGGTCGACATTCTGAAAACCGACGAAGGTAAAAAAGCGGTAGAGGAAGCGATTAGCAGCGGATCCGGTTCCTCCGGTGGTGGCGGCTCGATGGGGATGCGGATGATGTCCGCCCAATCAGGGGATCAAATTCGGGTGGCTGTTAAGGATACACTGGTGTCGGAGGAGTATAAAAAAGAAATTGAAAAGATTATGACCGATCCGAAATTCGCTGGTGATTTTGCCAAAGCCATCAATTCCGAGAGCAAGCAGCTGCATATGCAGCTCATCAAGGACCCGACGTATCAAAAATCGATTCAGGATATGTTAAAGTCTCCCGATGTAATGAAATCGTTTCTTGAATTGACCAATACCCCGGACTATCGCAAACAGTCCATGACCGTGATGCAGGAAGCTATGCAGAATCCGCTTTTCCGCATGGAGGTAATGGAACTGCTCAAAACGGTTGTGAAAGACGAACTTCAGCCTAAAGTGGAGAAGAAAAAACAAGGCGAGGGAAAAGGACAAGAAGAGCAAGGCGGTGGTGGTGACGGTGGCGGCGGTGGCGACGGCGGTGGCGGTAATGAAGAAGGCAGTGGCAGCTAGGCCATTTTTCACAAACAAAACAAGCTCCCTACACAGGGAGCTTCTTTCATAATATATGGACCTCGTCTAAACGGATTCCCCAAGCTTGGCTGCAATTCTTGCAGCTATCTCATCGTAGATCCCTGCGCTCTCGGTACCTGCCTTATACACAGATGGGGAGAAATCCGGCTCTGAAGGGTGGTTATCCGGCGCTCCTAATGGAAGCTGCGCGAGGAGCTCGGTATGAAGCGTCTCGGCGAGCTTCCCTCCGCCTCCACGACCAAATACATAATCCTTCTCCCCGCCATGGGAGCAGACATAATAGGACATATTCTCCACGACGCCCAAGATTTCATGATCGGTCTGCAAGGCCATGGCACCCGCTCTGGCAGCAACAAAAGCCGCCGTAGCATGCGGGGTGGTTACAATGATCTCTTTACTCTGAGGAATCATCTGATGCACGTCAAGAGCTACATCGCCTGTTCCTGGCGGGAGGTCAAGCAGCATGTAGTCCAGATCCCCCCAAGCGACATCCGTGAAGAATTGACGCAGCATTTTGCCAAGCATCGGTCCGCGCCAAATCACCGGACTATTCTCGCGGATGAAGAAGCCCATGGACATTACCTTGACACCAAAACGCTCAACCGGATGGATGACGCCCTCTTCGCTTACGGATGGCCCCTCTTCAATGCCCATCATGTCCGGTACGCTGAAGCCGTAAATATCCGCGTCAATCAAACCGACCTTCTTGCCTTGGCGTGCCAAAGCTGCAGCTAGATTCACTGTAACAGTGGATTTACCGACGCCGCCTTTGCCGCTTGCAATCGCAATGAAATGAACGCCGGACTGCTCGCTAAGAAGCGTATTCTGCTCCATGCCGGCAGCATGCCCTTTTGTCAGCTTCTCGCGATCGTTAGCTTCCTCCTGGGCTGCTCCGCTAACGGCATTGTCTAGAGGACGCATGCGGATATGGATATCCTCCGCCCCCATAGCTTCAAGAATTTCTCTGATCTGCGCTTCCAGGGAAGCGCGTACATCTTCACTACTGTACGTCACGGATAATCGGACCGTGCGTTCCTTTACAACAATATCTCGAATACGCTGGAGCTCCATCAGGCTCTTCCCGGTTTCGGGATCGCGTAAAGGCTGGAGTATCTCTTGTACCGTTTCTCTAGTCAGCATATAAGCACCTCTGCTCTATGTAATGGAATAGACAATGTTTCGATATTTCCTGTCCATTATACCATTACTCTGCAGCTTGTGACGACTCGCTGGCGGACTCTCCGGAGGTATACCGCAAAATGCCATTATATACGGAAGCTGCGACCTTTCTTTGATACTTCTCATCACGCAGCAATTCGGATTCCTCGGGATGGGACAAGAAACCGACCTCTACCAGTGCAGATGGCATGCGTAGGGCTTGAAGCAAAAATACTTTGTCATCCGTTTTGGCCAGACGCTGCGTATTCTCCAGGTTATGTCTGATTTCAGCCTGAATCAATTCGGCGAGTTTTTTACTCTCCCCGTTATTCGGAGGAAAAAAGGTCTGCGCCCCTCTCCATCGATTAGATGGAATACTGTTCAGATGCATGCTGATAAACAGATCCGCTTTACTATCCTCGATCATCCGTACACGTTGTTTGAGGTCTTCCGTTTTCCGCTTGGAATACCCCTTTGTGCTTTCTGCAGCCAGGTCGTAATCTCCTTCTCTTGTCATAATGACGAGCGCACCTGCCTGCTGCAAATAATCACGCAAATACAAGGTGATGGCCAGGTTTACATCCTTCTCTATAACACCTTGTCGGCTTACCGCCCCGCCATCTGGCCCGCCATGTCCTGCATCAAGGGCAATGACTTTACCGGCAAGCGGTAAACTCCAGGTATTCGACGTTTTGGCAGAGGGGATTTCGTATGTCACAACGATAATGAGCAGTGCCAGAAGCACAGCTCCAATCAGGGTCTGCTTAATTCTCTTCAACGATATCCACAACGTAACCTTATCCGTTCTCCGCCTGGACATAACAAAACCACCTCGTCCCATGAGTTGTTCTACTCCATCATATGGGACAAGGTGGCTAATTATGCCTTGGTTATACCGTAATCTGCTCTTTCATCCCTTCGATCAGTACTTGCGCGACTTCCGGGCGCGTAAATTCCGGCGGCGGACACTGCCCTTCGCGAAGCAAGCCACGGACCTTCGTACCGGATAAAGTCAAATGATCTTCCTTAGGATGCGGGCATGTTTTGCTTGAGGCCATGTTTCCACAAGTGGTGCAGAAGAAGCTGTGCTCGAAGAACAGCGGGGTAATACCCAACTCTTCTGCAGTGAAATTTTTAAAAATTTCCTGTGCCTCATAGGTGCCGTAGTAGTCACCGACTCCTGCGTGATCCCGCCCCACGATAAAATGGGTGCATCCATAGTTTTTACGAACCATGGCATGGAATATGGCTTCCCTAGGACCCGCGTAACGCATGGCAGCCGGAAATACGCCCAGGAAGGTGCGATCGGCGGGATAGTAGTTCTCCAACAAGATCAGATAGCTCTTCATTCGCACATTGGCAGGAACGTCATCCGATTTGGTCTCTCCTACAAGCGGATTGAGGAACAGTGCATCTACGATTTCCATTGCACTCTTCTGAATATATTCATGTGCACGGTGAACCGGATTACGTGTCTGAAAGCCTACAACCGTATTCCAGCCCTTGGCTTTGAACTGTTCGCGAGTCTCTGCCGGATCAAAATAAAACTCGCCAAACCGTTCCGGTTGTGGACGATTCAGTACTTGGATCGGTCCGCCTACATAGGTCGAAGGACGTTCAAAGAGCTTCTTCACGCCTGGATGCTCCGGATCATCCGTCTTAAATACTTGAACAGCCTCGACTTGCTGATCCACCTGGTAGACGCTCTCTACATCGATAACGCCATAGACGACACCATCTTCTTCGCCTACAAGTGCCGCCTTCTCGCCGACGACAAGTTTAGCCGCTGTAAACTCATCAACAGCCAGTGTAACCGGTATGCTCCAGACCGTACCGTCCGATAAACGCATAGAGGAAACCACAGACTTGTAATCCTGCTCGTTCAAAAATCCTTGCAATGGCGAAAATGCCCCGACCCCGATCAAATCCAGGTCCGAGATGCTCCAAGCGTTTACAGGGATCTTATGAAGAGTGTCGACCTGTTTCAATAAATCTTCACGCTCTGCTCCTTGGGCTACCCGCTGTACCAGCGTGCCGCCATGAGGGAGTATGGCTGTCATGAATAATTCCTCCTTCTTATGCTGTAACTGTACGATCTTAAGTCAATCATGATTGGTTTATTTATGAAGTCCGCATTCCGTCTTCTCATGGCCTGACCAGCGTCCAGCACGTGGATCTTCTCCTGGCATCACCTGTCGTGTGCAATATTCGCAGCCAATACTCGGATAATTCTGATCATGCAGCGGGTTGTAGATGATATCGTTAGCTCGGATGTAGTTCCACACATCCTCGCTAGTCCAGCCTGCGATCGGATTGAACTTCACCAACCCGAACTTGGTATCGTACTCAATCTTCTTCGAATTAGCTCGGGTAGGCGCTTGATCTCTTCGTATCCCTGTAATCCAAGCCTCATATTGAGACAGAATCCGAGTCAATGGTTCTACCTTTCGGATGTTGCAGCACTCAGTGGGGTTGACGCTCCATAATGCTTCACCATGCTGAGCCGCTTGCTCTTCCGGCGTAATGAGCGGAGAGACCCGCACGAATTCCAGGCCGTAACGTTCGGCCATACGATCCCGCGTTTCGTATGTTTCTGTGAAATGAAAATCGGTATCCAGGTAAAAAATATCCGTCGACGGGCTAATCTTTTGAATCATATCCACCAATACCACATCTTCTGCTCCAAAGCTGCAAGCAAACGTTATATTGGGAAATGTCTTGATCGCAAATGCGATGACTTCCTCAGCTGATGCATGCTCAAGCTCTTCTGCTTGCACTCGGATCAATTCCTCTTTCTCCAGCAAATTCATGATTGGATGCCTCCCCCGATATTAATCCCGATAATCCTACTGAAATAATATGAATTAAATACAGTATAAAACATTCCTAATAAATGTCAACCATCAAATCGATACCATGAAAAACGAAAAAACCCTTCCTGCATAAGCAGAAAGGGTCTTCTGTCTCTTCGATTTCCAAACATTTTGACAAATACCAATCTTAGTCTGTTGTTGCCACCGATACCTCTTTAACTTTAGTAGCAGCTCCGGCACTTTTCCCTTCCGAATCCTCGGGTTTGGGAGCAGGTGTCTGATTCGACGTCCGCAGCGGAATCTCCTTCAAGAAGAATACGAGCAGCAATGCAACGACGAGCACTAACGTGCCTGTGAGAAACACCATCGATAATGTATTTCCAAGTGCATCGCGGATACTGTCGATCATTTGCACGAATAAAGGCTGTACATCAGCAGGAAGACTTGCCTGCGTCTGCTCGATCAGCGGTTTATTCATCAGTGTCTGTGGATTAGCGAAGGAGAGCATCTTCTGGGCTAGCTGCGGATCCACAGCGCTAAAATCCGGTGCATTAGCCGACTGAAGAGATTCCTTCAGGTTCTTCGTCAGGTTATTCGACATAACCGTACCCATAACCGCGATCCCGATTGTACCGCCAAGATTACGGAACAATTGGGATGAAGCCGTTGCTACACCAAGCTCATTGTGGGGTACCGCATTCTGCGTAGCCAGCGAAAATACAGGCATACCTAAACCAAGACCAATACCGAAAATAATGGTACTAACCACAGTGAGCCAGATGTTGTCCATGAACACCATAATTCCCATGCCGACCATCATAATTGGAACTCCAAGAAGTGCGTAACGTTTATACTTACCACTCTTAGCAATAAGCTGACCTGCTACGGCACTCGTACCCATCATGAAAATCGACATAGGTATAGTTACATATCCCGCATAGGTTGGTGAAATGCCAAGTACACCTTGAACGTAGAAGGAAATATAAATCATGGCGCCCATCAGACCGAAGTTCATAAAAAATCCAATCAGATTGGAAACTGTAACGACACTATTTTTGAACAAACTAAGCGGCAGTACCGGTTCCTTCGCTTTCATCTCAACAAGGATAAAGATGAGGGCTGATACGACCGAAGCCGCTATGAGGCCGATAATTTGCGGTGATCCCCAAGGATATTCCGTACCTGCCCAAGAGAAGGCGAGCAGTAAAGGAACGATAGACGTTGTAAGGAACAGGGAACCCAGATAGTCAATGGACTGACCAGGTTTGCGCTCGACCTTGGGAAATAACGTCCAGATCATGATAAAGGCTACTACACCCAGCGGCAGGAAGATCCAGAATAACCAACGCCATTCGATATTATCGACCAGGTAGCCGCCCAGCGTAGGACCAAGGACACTGGAGAAACCGAATACCGCTGTCATCAGCCCCATCCACTTGCCACGTTCCCGCGGTGGGAACAAGTCACCGACCGACATAAATGCGGTTGACTGAATAATACCGGCACCAATACCTTGAATACCACGATAAATAATGAATTGGTACACGTCTGTTGATGTACCCGTTAGGAAAGCCCCTAACATGAAAAATAATATACCTATCAAAATAAACGGCTTACGTCCGAACATGTCGGACAGCTTACCTACCAGTATGGTTGCGATCGTTGATGTTAACAAATAAATATTGATGGTCCATGTGTAATAATCCATGCCATCCAGAATGGCGATAATCCGCGGCATTGCGGTGCTCGTTATCGTCTGGTTAATGGCTGCGAAGAACATCGCAGCCATGATTGCTATCATAATTGAAACTTTACGTTTAAGCGTTAAATGCTCCATGCTATATGCTCCACCTCTACCCTTTGTTGTGATTGTCTTTATCTAGGTTTGACAGCATCAAGGAGAAGATTCTTCTCAAATGCCGAATGTCTTCCTCAGCGAGGATATTAAAAAAACCCTGAATCATTTCCTTCTGATCCTTCTTCACTTTCCTAATTACATCCAGACCCGGTTCCAAGAGTGTAATGTTGACAACTCTCCGGTCATCCTCAGCACGCTCTTTCTGTAAGTATCCTTCCGCAACCAATTTGTCTGTTAGACCAGTTATAGCCGGCGGTGTCAAAGACAAAGCTTCGGCAAGCTCCGATACCTTCAGAGGCCCCCTCAGCTTTAATACATACAGCACCTGAAATTGAGGAAAGCTTAAATTGTATTTCCCGGCACTCGACTTGTTCCACTCTTGAGAAATGTTCTTCAGCAGTGCCCGGAACATCGACGACACCTTGAAAATCTCTTCATTGCGATCCAACCATATCCCCCCTTCTCTGCTTCTGTGCTCCGAAAATTACTTATTTAATTAATGTTTAAATATTAATTATTTAAGTTGTTAATTAATTCGCAATTAATAATATATCTCTATTTACATATGAAGTCAAGTGGTTAACGATGTAAGTTCATCCATATGTTCATCCTTCTATCCGCAGGTTGTGCACATGGTGTGCACAACCTGTTCAATTGTGGCGACCGAATTCCACATGTGTTGTCAATGATGTGCATATCTTTGTGGACAAACTACGTTCGGATAGCATAAAAAAGCCCTTGACCATAATGGCCAAGGGCTTGGTAAATCGTAAATATTAACGTTTGGAGAACTGAGGAGCGCGACGAGCCGCTTTAAGACCGTATTTTTTACGTTCTTTCATACGTGGGTCACGAGTCAGGAATCCAGCTCTTTTCAGAGAAGGACGGAATTCTGGATCTGCTTTCAGAAGAGCACGGGAGATACCGTGACGGATTGCTCCAGCTTGACCGGAGATACCGCCACCGTGAGCGATGACAAGCACGTCATATTTGCCCAGTGTTTCTGTCAGATTCAAAGGTTGTTTAACGATCAGTTTGAGTGTTTCCAAACCGAAATATTCATTAATATCACGTTTATTGATGACAATGCGTCCTTCACCCGGTACGAGGCGTACACGTGCTACCGAGTGTTTACGACGACCTGTCCCATAGTATTGTACTTGTGCCATGAAACTGTCCTCCTTTTTAATTAACCGCGAAGTTCGTAAACTTCTGGTTTTTGTGCTTCATGTGGATGTGCTGTGCCTGCATATGCTTTCAGTCTCAGCTTCATTTTCTCGCCCATGCGAGTTTTAGGAAGCATGCCGTGAACCGCGCTTTCGATTACACGCTCTGGGAATTTCGCAATCAGGTCTTGAGCTGTAGTTACTTTCAATCCACCTGGATGCATGGAGTGACGATAGTATTTTTTGTTCTCCATCTTTTTGCCAGTGAGGTGGATTTTCTCGGAGTTGATAACAACCACGAAATCCCCTGTGTCAACATGTGGAGTGAATTGAGGCTTATGTTTGCCGCGGATCAGAGCCGCAACTTCACTTGCCAAACGGCCAAGCGTCTTGCCTTCGGCATCAACGATGTACCATTTGCGCTCAACTTCATTTGGCTTCGCCATATAGGTGGTACGCATGTATAGTTCCTCCTTGTATTCGTCCGAAAATCATCATTAATTTTCATTATTTATCTTCGTTCATGTTTAAAGCATTGTCATGTTATTGCAGTCTTGCATTCGGCATTTTCTTAACCGGGGCTGTGGGAGAGCCGTTAAGAAAACACAACTTATATAATACAGGATTACGCCCACATCCGCAAGTGTTTTTTGGTTTTCCACCTTACACCATGCGTGTTATTCAAACAAGCCGCCTATCACAGCCATAAGGAATTTCTTCTTTTTGTTGTGATAGCCCTTTCCGTGGTCTGATATCAACGGTCATTGAGATTAATCGTTTCCGGTGATATCATACTCCACTTCCCATAACATCAGGCCCTTGCCCATGGCTGTTGGACCGGCTGCTGCCCGGTTTTTGGCTTCCAGTATGACCAACATGTCATCCGGATGGCGCTTGCCTTCCCCTACCTCAATCAACGTCCCCATAATGATCCGAACCATATGCTGCAGAAACCCGTTCCCTGATACGTACGTATGAATGACTCCTTGATCTCTCGTACCCGGACGGCACATGGACGTGTCCTTCTCGATCCAAGCATCAAAAATAGTACGAACGTGGGACGGCTTCGTCGACTTCCGTGACGCAAACGTTGTATAGTCATGCGTTCCGATCAGATGAGAAAGTCCCTGCTCCATCGCTGCGATATCCAGTTTCCCATGATGGTGGATCTGGTACCGCCGGTTGAATAGATCCGGATATTGGTTTGCATTGATGGTAAAACGATAGGTTTTGCGTTTCGCTGCGTGGCGGGAATGGAATTCCATGGGTACCTCCATCGCATCCGAAACCACGATATCTTCCGGCAGCCAGGTGTTTAATGCCATACACCAACGCTCGACGGGAATTGGAGAAGCAGTGTAGAAATTGAATACTTGGGCACGAGCATGCACCCCAGCATCTGTCCGGCCAGAAGCCGTAATCTTGAGCTGTTCACCAGACAAACGGCGGATCGCTTCCTCCAAATAATCCTGAATCGTGTGGCCACCGGGCTGGGTCTGAAAGCCGTTATAATCGGTACCGTCGTAACTGACCTTCATCAGAAGATTACGCATTGCTGACCTCCTGAGTGCTTTCATCGAAAAACACTGCGCCAACGAAAGCCTGTACACATTATAAGAAAAACTTCTATCGACGTACTTTCACAGATGACAGACCGCATTTAGCGGAAGTTTTTCTTGCGATAACAGGAAGTCACAAGCTTCGAAGTTTATACTTTCTGATATCTTAAGAAAACCTCTATCGGGGATTTTACTGATAACTTATAATTCTATATCCATCAAAAAAGAGCCCCATAGGAGCTCCTTTTCATCATGTTAAGCCGAACCCTTCGAGTCAGCCACATGACTAGAAGGTCCCCGTTATTATTGCCCATGGAGTAGTCGAGACGAGTCGAACCAGATGATCGACTATATCTCGCACCACTTCCCGTTCATGGCTCTAAGAATAAACATCTACAGAGCCGGGCATACATAACTACAGTCACTTCAATGGAACAAAGCTAATTTACGCGCGATCTACCAGTTCCAAGTAAACCATTGGAGCTGCGTCACCACGACGAGGACCCAATTTCAGGATACGAGTGTATCCGCCTGGACGCTCGGAGTAACGAGGAGCGATTTCGGAGAACAATTTTTGGATTGCATCTTGTTCACCGTCTACTGTTTCACGACGCACGAATGCAGCTACTTGACGACGAGCGTGAAGATCACCTTTTTTTGCTTTTGTGATCAACTTCTCAGCGATCGAACGAACTTCTTTCGCCTTGGCTTCAGTCGTTTGAATGCGCTCATATAAGAAAAGGTCGGTTACCAGGTCACGGAACAACGCTTTACGCGCACTGGAATCGCGGCCCAACTTTTGGTATGCCATGTGTTTTTCCCTCCTTTGCTAAGCTAAGCCGAATCTATGCTATTCTTCCGTACGAAGTCCCAGGCCCAACTCTTCAAGCTTCTCTTGAACTTCCTCCAAGGATTTGCGTCCGAGGTTCCGAACTTTCATCATATCCTCTTCGGTTTTCGTGGTCAGCTCCTGTACCGTATTAATGCCGGCACGTTTCAAGCAGTTGTAGGAACGAACGGAAAGATCCAGCTCTTCGATCGTCATTTCAAGTACTTTTTCTTTCTTGTCTTCTTCTTTCTCAACCATGATCTCTGCATCCTTCGCTTCGTCGGTCAGACCTACGAAGAGGAACAGATGCTCAGTCAAGATTTTCGCGCCGAGACTAACAGCTTCTTCCGGGCGGATGCTGCCATCCGTCCAAATTTCAAGCGTCAGTTTATCGTAGTTGGTTACTTGACCAACACGCGTATTTTCCACGCCGTAGTTAACACGGCTAATCGGAGTATAGATCGAATCGACGGGAATGACGCCGATAGGCTGGTCATCGCGTTTGTTCCGATCCGCCTGGACATAGCCACGACCGCGACTGGCAAAAATACGCATATGAAGTCTTGCACCAGGGCCGAGCGTTGCAATATGAAGATCTGGATTCAGAATCTCCACATCACTATCCGCACGGATGTCACCAGCAGTAACAACCCCTTCACCCTCCGCATCAATCTCGAACACTTTCTCTTCATCGGAATGAATTTTCAGAGACAAAGCTTTCAGGTTCAGGATGACCTCGGTCACGTCTTCCATGACACCCGGAATCGTGGAAAATTCATGCAGTACGCCATCGATTTGAATCGATGTGACTGCTGCGCCCGGTAGTGAGGATAACAAGATGCGGCGAAGCGAGTTCCCCAGCGTCGTGCCATACCCTCTCTCCAGAGGCTCAACTACGAATTTCCCATAGGTTCCATCTTCATTGACATCAACGGTCTCAATTTTCGGCTTTTCGATTTCAATCACGCAAGTACCCCTCCTTCAAACGTCGCTCCTATATGAAACTGTCATCTTATCCAGTAATCCATGTAGTAGTATGCCTAAACAACCATTATTAGCAGATTGCAACGGATTTATACCACATTAACAGGATGACTTCATTATACGCGACGACGTTTTGGTGGGCGGCATCCGTTATGTGGAATTGGTGTAACGTCTTTGATCAGGTTTACTTCGAGACCTGCTGCTTGCAGAGAACGAATTGCTGCTTCACGACCAGCACCAGGACCTTTAACCATTACTTCCACCGCTTTCATACCGTGTTCCATAGCCGCTTTGGCAGCTGATTCAGCAGCCATTTGCGCAGCGAACGGGGTCGACTTACGGGAACCTTTAAATCCAAGGCCGCCGGAGCTTGCCCAAGAAATCGCGTTTCCGTGAGGATCCGTAATCGTTACGATTGTATTGTTGAATGTGGAGCGGATATGAGCCACGCCACTTTCAATATTTTTGCGGTCACGACGTTTAGTACGTACGACTTTTTTTGGTTTAGCCATTGTCTATTATCCCCCTTTCTTATTTCTTCTTGTTCGCTACGGTACGACGAGGACCTTTACGTGTACGAGCATTCGTTTTAGTACGTTGACCACGAACAGGCAATCCACGACGGTGACGAATACCGCGGTAGCAGCCGATCTCCGTGAGACGTTTAATATTTAAGGAAATTTCACGACGCAGGTCACCTTCTACCTTAACCATACCGTCGATCGTTTCGCGCAATTTACTGACTTCATCTTCTGTCAAATCACGGACACGAGTGTCTGCATTGATTCCAGTTTCTTTCAATACTTTCTGGGAAGTCGTTTTACCGATTCCGAAAATGTAAGTCAAGGCGATCTCAACGCGTTTGTCACGTGGTAAATCCACACCAGCTATACGAGCCATTTTACGCTACACCCCCTTCTTTAACCTTGTTTTTGTTTGTGTTTCGGATTTTCACAGATAACCATTACGTTCCCTTTGCGGCGAATGACTTTGCATTTTTCGCAAATAGGCTTTACAGAAGGTCTTACCTTCATGCTAATTACCTCCTCCAAGTTTTACGTTGTAAAACCAGCTTCGAAACTAAAGTAGTTTGTTACCGCTGCTGAGTTTTACGTCAGTAAAACCGCTTCGCAGCTTTCCTTGATTCCCCAGGGGAACCTTAAATCTATTTACGGTACGTGATACGACCTTTGGTCAAATCATACGGCGAGAGTTGTACAACCACTTTGTCTCCTGTAAGGATACGGATAAAGTGCATCCGCAACTTTCCGGAAACATGAGCGAGAATCTGATGACCATTCTCCAGCTCGACTTTAAAGGTAGCATTCGGCAACGGCTCAATGACCGTTCCTTCGACTTCAATGACATCTTCTTTAGCCACAGTTAGTCTCCTTTCTGATCTGCTTTGGATTTATCGGATACAAACCGGTCCAGTGCGAAACGCAGTTTACCGTTTGTAACCCGACCGCTTTCTTGCAAACTGTTTACCACTTCACTGCTAATGTAGGATTGAGGTTCAAGATGAAGAACGTTCTTCTTCTTGGCCCCGTCAAACTTGCGTTTGTCCCCATCCGCGATCCACACGAACCTGCTGTCCTCAATCGAAACGATAACGGCATACTGTCCGGCATCTCTGCCTTTCAGTATCTTAACAATCTGACCGGGTTGAAGCGTGAGTTCATTATTCAATTTCATCACCCTATTCCGGCAGCTTCGTCAAAATTTCCATGCCATCCGGCGTGACTGCTACTGTATGCTCGAAGTGAGCACATAGTGAGCCGTCTACCGTTACAACCGTCCAGTTGTCTTCCAGCGTCTTGACATTTCGCTTACCCGCGTTGACCATCGGCTCGATCGCGAGCACCATGCCCGGTTTGAGTCTTGGTCCACGGTCAGGGATGCCATAGTTCGGAATTTGCGGATCCTCATGCAGTTCGGTACCCACACCATGACCAACGTACTCCCGGACGACAGAGAAACCTGCATCCTCGATATGACGCTGTATGGCATGAGAGATTGTAAACAAGCGGACATCGGGTTTGATTAGCGCAAGTCCAGCATAGAGCGATCCTTCCGTTACGTCCAGCAGACGCTGGGCCTCTTCGGAAATCTCTCCTACCGCGTAGGTCCATGCCGAGTCACCATGGTAACCCTGGTACTGTGCACCGATATCAAACGTAACGATATCACCCTCGATTAATTTGCGTTTGCCTGGAAATCCATGCACCAATTCTTCGTTGACTGATGCGCAAATGCTGGAAGGAAATCCGTTGTAGCCTTTAAAAGATGGCACAGCGCCTTGGCTTCGAATGAACTTGTCGGCCATATGGTCAAGTTCCCCGGTCGTAATGCCCGGTTCTACATGAGCGGCAAGGAGTTTGTGGCATTCTGCCACGATCCTTCCTGCTTCTCTCATCAAGCTCAGTTCCGTTTCGGATTTACAAATGATCATTATACTTAACCTCTCAGTATAGACGCAATTTGTGATGAAACCGCGTCGATTTCCTGATCACCATCGATTTGACGCAAAAGACCTTTGTTCTCATAAAACGTGAGGAGTGGTGCTGTTTTGTTGATATATTCGTCTAAACGAATGCCGACGCTCTCTTCGTTATCATCGGAGCGCTGGTACAATTCGCCGCCGCATTTATCACAAATGCCTTCCTGTTTAGGAGGATTAAAGATCACATGATAAGTCGAACCACAGTTTTTGCAAATCCGGCGGCCAGTAAGGCGAGCCAGAAGCTTTTCCCGATCAACTTTCAGGTTGATGACGTGATCGAGACCAGTATTCAAGCGGGCGAGAATGTCATCCAGCGCTTCCGCTTGCGAAAGGGTTCTTGGAAAACCGTCCAATAAAAAACCTTTTTCGCAATCGGACTGCTGCAGACGCTCTTCCACAATACCAATCGTTACGTCATCCGGTACCAGCAGACCTTGATCCATGAATTCCTTCGCTTTAATCCCGATGGGAGTTCCTTGTTTGATCGCGAGACGAAATGCATCGCCCGTTGAAATATGAGGAATACCGAATTCATTCACGATGTTTTCTGCTTGCGTCCCTTTTCCTGCCCCAGGAGGACCCATGAATAAGATGTTCACCTTACGTCACTCCCTCCCCTTGATTGACTAGCAAGAACAACACAATAGGCGCCGGGAAGCGATACAGACCACTCGCCGGAACCTATCGCCTATTTATTGATAAAACCTTTGTAGTGACGTTTGATCAGTTGGCTTTCGATCTGCTTCATCGTATCCAGTGCAACACCGACGACGATCAAGAGTGAAGTACCACCGATCTGAACCGTACGAGGAAGACCTGCAAGTGATCCAAAGAACACCGGAAGTACGGAGATCACGGCCAGGAACAACGCTCCTGTCATGGTCAGACGGGTCATAACCCGAGTCAGATACTTCTCGGTAGCTTTACCAGGACGAATGCCCGGAACATAGCCGCCGTTCTTCTTCATATTATCAGCCATTTGGTTCGGATTCATCTGCACGAAGGTGTAGAAGAACGTGAAACCAATGATCATGAGTACATACAGTACCATTCCAAGCGGGCTGTCATAAGCCAGGTTCGCCGTAATCCACTTCGCCCAATTCATGTGTGCCCAGAAGCTGGCTAGGATAACCGGGAATTGCAGCAATGACATCGCAAAGATTACCGGGATAACGCCTGCACCGTTAATCTTGAGTGGAATGTGTGTGTTCTGTCCGCCGTACATTTTGTTTCCTACAACACGCTTCGCGTATTGAACCGGAATTTTACGGATACCTTGCTGAATGAATACAACACCGGTAATGATCAAAATCAAAATCAGAAGGATGATAACACCCTTCAGAATGTTCATAAACACTTGACCATCCTGAATGAAATTCGATTCAATCGTTGTCCGAATGTGCATTGGAATACCAGCAGCGATACCACCAAAGATTATGATCGAAATACCGTTACCGATTCCGCGTTCCGTAATCTGTTCGCCGAGCCACATCAAGAATGATGTACCTGCGGTGAGCACAATTGCGATCACGACAAAGTCGATAGTTGTTGCTCCAGGCACCATATCCATGCCATACAGGCGGTTAAACCCGACAGACATACCGAACGCCTGAATCAATCCCAATATTACCGTACCATAACGAGTAATCTGAGCCAACTGCTTCTTCCCGTGTTCCCCTTGTTTGTTCCATTCCGCAAACTTTGGAATGACGTCCATCGACAACAACTGCACGATAATGGACGAAGTAATATATGGAAATATCGAAAGGGCGAAGATCGAAAACTGCGATAGTGCGCCCCCCGAGAACGTGTTAAGAAGACCGAACAACTCATTGCCTGCCTGATTCGTCTGGGTAAAAACATCTTTGTTAACGCCGGGAACTGGAACAAATGATCCAATACGGAAGATGATCAGAACGAATAAGGTGAACAAAATACGCTTGCGAAGGTCATCCACACGCCATATATTTTTCAGGGTCTTAAACATTAGATCACCTCGGTTTTACCGCCGGCAGCCTCGATCTTCTCTACCGCAGATTGAGAAAACTTATTAGCTTTTACAGTCAAAGAAACGGTAACTTCACCGTTGCCAAGAATTTTGATTCCGCTCTTTGTATTGTTAACAATACCGCTCTCAACCAAAACTTCTGGAGTCACTTCAGTACCTGCTGCAAAGCTGTTAAGTTCTTCGATGTTCACAATCGCGTACTCTTTCCGAGTTGGGTTTACGAAACCGCGCTTCGGAAGACGACGGTACAATGGGTTCTGTCCACCTTCGAAGCCTGGACGTACACCACCGCCGGAACGAGAGTTTTGTCCTTTGTGACCGCGACCCGATGTTTTACCCGTACCACTACTAGTACCGCGTCCAACGCGCTTGCGCTCTTTGCGGGATCCAGGTGCTGGGCTCAGCTCATGTAACTTCATCGTTCGTTGCACCTCCTTAATATGTCCGGGAATACGTTGCCCGGGATTAACCTTCGATTTCTTTAACAGAAACCAGGTGATTTACTTTCTTGATCATTCCGCGAATTGCAGCATTGTCGCTTTGAACCACGGAATGGTTGAGTTTACGAAGTCCGAGTGTTTTCACGGTTGCACGCTGATCCTCTGGACGACCAATCACGCTGCGTACGAGGGTGATTTCAAGTTTAGCCATGAGATTCCCTCCTTAACCCAACAGCTCTTCGACGGATTTGCCGCGAAGCTTGGCAACATCTTCAACACGCTTCAGGCGGGACAATCCCTCCAAAGTCGCATTGACCATGTTCATGGAGTTCGAAGAACCTAGAGATTTTGTCAAAATGTCGCCTACGCCAGCCAGTTCAAGTACTGCACGAACCGGTCCGCCAGCGATAACTCCAGTACCTTCAGATGCCGGCTTCAACAATACTCGGCCTGCTCCGAAGTGACCTGTTACGAGGTGAGGAATAGTTGTTCCAACAAGTGGAATGTGAATCAGGTTTTTCTTAGCATCTTCAATACCTTTGCGGATTGCATCCGGTACTTCGCCTGCTTTACCGATACCTGCTCCTACCCAACCTTTGCCATCACCGACAACTACCAGTGCGCTAAAGCTAAAGCGACGTCCGCCTTTTACAACTTTAGCAACGCGGTTAATGTTTACTACTCTTTCAGTCAGTTCTAAAGTGTTAGGATCTACACGCAAGTCGTTTACCTCCTTTTGAAAATATCTTAGAATTCAAGGCCTGCCTCGCGAGCTGCCTCTGCAAGTGCTTGAATACGTCCATGATACAAGTATCCACCGCGATCGAATACGATCACTTTGTAACCTTTGTCTGCAGCACGTTTTGCAACGAGTTCGCCGACTTTACGAGCGGATTCAACGCTTCCGCCGTTCTTGATATCAGTAGCCAATTCTTTATCCAACGTAGAAGCTGATGCCAAAGTCACGCCAGCCACATCGTCGATCAATTGAGCATAGATGTGTTTCGAAGAACGGAACACGTTCAGACGTGGACGTTCTGCTGTGCCTTGGATTTTCTTACGGACACGCAGGTGTCTTTTCAGACGAGCTTTGTTCTTGTCTTGTTTCGTGATCATGTTTCCATTTCCTCCCTTCAGTTTTGCCTTAAGAGCTTCGCTTTTAGACGCATCGGGTAAGTATGGGAGAAGAAGTAAGTTATCCACCAGGTGAGACCCCGGTTAGCTAACTTATTTCTTCTTACCAGCTTTACCTTCCTTACGGATAATGCGTTCACCTTCGTATTTAATACCTTTACCTTTGTATGGCTCAGGCTCACGTACGGAACGGATCTTAGCTGCGTATGCACCTACGCGCTCTTTATCGATACCGCGAACGGTGATTTTTGTGTTTGTTGGCACTTCGAATTCGATACCAGCTTCCGGTGTAATTTCAACTGGGTGGGAGTAACCCACGTTCAGAACGATTTTATCTCCGGTTTTGCTTGCACGGTACCCGACACCTACCAACTCAAGGTTTTTCGAGAATCCTTCAGTTACACCGTTGACCATATTTGAGACAACGCTGCGGGTCGTGCCGTGAAGAGAGCGATGTGTTTTGTTGTCGGAAGGACGAACAACATTGATCTCGTTGTTTTCTACTGTAATTTGCATGTCTTTATGCAGTTCACGAGTCAAGGTACCTTTAGGTCCTTTTACAGTGATTACAGTGTTATCCAGTGTGACTTCCACACCGTTAGGAATAGCAATTGGTTTACGACCAATACGGGACATTCATTACACCTCCTATCTTGTGACGTTGATTACCATACGTAGCAGAGAACTTCTCCGCCAGCTTTGGATTGACGAGCTTCTTTGTCGGTCATAACTCCCTTAGACGTGGAGATGATCGCAATACCCAAACCACCAAGTACGCGAGGTACTTCGTTGCTCTTCGTGTAAACGCGAAGACCTGGTTTGCTGATTCTTTTCAGACCTGTGATTACACGTTCGTTGTTGGAACCATATTTCAGGAATACACGAATGATCCCTTGTTTATTGTCTTCCACAAACTCTGCATCACGGATGAAGCCTTCACGCTTCAAAATGTCAGCGATTTGTTTTTTAATCGTCGAAGCAGGCATTTCTACTGTTTCGTGGCGAACCGTGTTCGCGTTACGAATACGAGTTAGCATATCTGCAATTGGATCGGACATAGTCATGTAGGATAAACCTCCTTCCCGTTTATAAACTTCTTACCAGCTTGCTTTTTTCACGCCAGGAATCTGGCCTTTATAAGCTAATTCACGGAAACAAATTCTGCAAATTTTAAACTTCTGCAGTACCGAATGTGGGCGACCACAACGTTCACAACGGGTATATGCCCGTACTTTATATTTCGGTGTACGTTGTTGTTTAACTTTCATCGAAGTTTTTGCCACTTAGCCTGACACCTCCTAAATAGTTTCGGAGAAAAGGACAACCGTCTTATTTCGCGAAAGGCATGCCCAGTTGAGCAAGCAGTTCACGGGATTCTTCGTCGGTTTTAGCAGTCGTTACGATAACGATGTCCATACCGCGAACTTTATCCACTTTGTCATACTCAATTTCAGGGAAAATGAGTTGCTCTTTCAGACCGAGCGTATAGTTACCGCGTCCGTCAAATGCTTTCGTGGACACGCCTTGAAAGTCACGTACACGTGGAAGTGTAACGTTGAACAGCTTGTCGAGGAAGTAGTACATACGCTCACCGCGTAGTGTTACCTTCACACCGATAGGCATGTTCTCACGCAGTTTGAATCCCGCGATGGATTTCTTCGCACGGGTGATAACCGGTTTTTGACCAGCAATCAGCTGCATGTCGTTCACAGCGGAATCAAGCACTTTCGAGTTAGCTACAGCGTCACCTACACCCATGTTGACGACAACCTTCTCGATTTTTGGTACTTGCATTACTGTCTTATAGCTAAACTTCTGCATCAGAGCAGGAGTTACTTCGTTCAAAAAACGTTCTTTCATTCTTGCTGCCATGATTCAAGGACCTCCTTTCTAAACCGTCTTATTTATCGATAACTTCTCCGGATCTTTTTGCTACGCGAACTTTTTTACCGTTGTCCAGTACTTTGTAACCGATACGGGTTACTTTTCCGCTCTTCGGATCAACGTGCATAACGTTCGATACATGGATCGGAGCTTCCTTCTCGATGATACCGCCTTGTGGGTTCATTTGGTTTGGCTTCTGGTGCTTCTTGATCATGTTCACACCTTCAACCAAAACACGATTTTCACGAGGGTACGCTGCGATGACACGGCCTTTTTTGCCTTTGTCTTTACCGCTGATGACGATAACAGTATCATCCTTTTTCACGTGCAGTTTGTTGCTATGGGATTCCAGATCTTTTTTCACTTTAGGCATTCGTTACACCTCCTATGACTAGCCAGTTCAACTATTTATCGGGTTCCCGAAAAGTTACGTCACTTTTTGGGGTGTTATTTAGATTACTTCCGGAGCCAAGGAAACGATTTTCATGTAGTCTCTTTCGCGAAGTTCGCGAGCAACTGGTCCGAAAATACGAGTTCCGCGTGGGCTTCTGTCGTCTTTAACAACAACAGCTGCATTCTCGTCAAATGAGATGTAGGATCCGTCTTTACGACGTACAGAACGTTTCGTACGAACGACTACCGCTCTTACTACATCACCCTTTTTGACAACGCCGCCTGGTGTTGCTTGTTTGACGGAACATACGATCAAATCACCGATTTGAGCTGTACGACGACCAGTACCACCCAATACGCGGATACACATCAGTTCCTTCGCACCGGAGTTGTCAGCAACAGCTAAACGTGTAAATGGTTGAATCATTTAAATTTCCTCCTTCCATCAAAAACTGATCATATCTTAGATGATAACCGCTTTTTCAACCACTTCTACCAATCTCCAGCGCTTGTCTTTGGAGAGAGGGCGAGTTTCCATGATTTTAACGGTATCTCCGATTTGAGCTTGATTGTTCTCATCATGCGCTTTAAATTTTTTCGTGTATTTAATGCGTTTGTGATACAAGTCATGCTTCTTATAAGTTTCAACAGCTACAACAATGGTTTTATCCATTTTATCGCTGACAACTTTACCAATTTGCACTTTACGAGCATTGCGTTCTTCGCTCATTTGTTAGCCTCCTTCCTGAATTCAGAACAGTGAGTTCCGTTTCATTAACTAATCCCAAGTTCTCTTTCACGGATAACGGTTTTAGCACGAGCTATTTCTTTGCGAACGTCACGGATCCGAGTCGGGTTGTCAAGCTGGCCTGTGGCCAATTGAAAACGGAGGTTAAAGAGTTCCTCTTTAAATCCGGCGATTTTTTGCTCGATTTCTGCAGTGGTTAAGTTGCGCAGTTCATTAGCTTTCATTTGCTTCACCACCCACTTCTTCTCGTTTCACAAACTTCGTTTTAACAGGCAGCTTGTGAGCGGCGAGACGCATCGCTTCGCGGGCGATTTCCTCGGACACGCCTCCAAGTTCAAACATGATCTTGCCTGGTTTTACAACGGCAACCCATTTCTCTACGTTACCTTTACCGCTACCCATCCGCACTTCGAGAGGCTTTTGAGTAATCGGCTTATCTGGGAAAATCTTGATCCATACTTTACCGCCACGACGAATGTAACGAGTCATCGCGATACGAGCAGCTTCGATCTGACGGTTCGTGATCCAGCCTGGTTCTGTAGCTTGCAGACCGAATTCGCCGAAGTTCAGTTCAGTACCGCCTTTAGCTTGACCTCTCATATGGCCGCGCTGTTGTTTGCGGTGTTTTACACGTTTTGGTACCAACATGATTAGTTGCCTCCTTCCTGAGCAGCTTGTTTCTTAGCCGTAGGAAGAACCTCTCCACGATAGATCCATACTTTCACGCCGATACGGCCGTAAGTCGTATGCGCTTCTGCTGTACCATAGTCGATGTCTGCACGAAGCGTATGAAGTGGAACAGTTCCTTCACTGTAGCCTTCCGTACGAGCAATCTCGGCTCCGCCAAGACGTCCGCTGACCGATGTTTTAATCCCTTTAGCTCCAGAGCGCATAGTTCTTTGAATCGCTTGTTTCAGTGCACGACGGAAAGACACACGACGTTCCAACTGTTGTGCAATGCTTTCAGCAACAAGAATAGCGTCCAGTTCAGGGTTTTTAATTTCAGAAATGTTGATGTGAACTTTTTTACCGCCGGCAATTTTAGTCACTTGTCCGCGCAGTACTTCTACTTCGGAACCACCTTTACCGATAACCATACCAGGCTTCGCAGTGTGGATCGTCACGTTCACACGATTAGCCGCTCTCTCGATTTCGATACGAGATACAGCGGAGTCTTTCAATTTATTTTTCAGGTATTCACGGATTTTCACGTCTTCCAGCAAAAGATCACCGAAGTCTTTGCCTGCATACCATTTGGATTCCCAATCACGGATAATACCGATACGGAGTCCTACTGGATTTACCTTTTGGCCCACACGTTTTCCCTCCTTATTTTTCAGCTACCACCAAAGTAATGTGGCTGGTGCGTTTATTGATCCGGCTTGCACGTCCCATCGCACGCGGGCGGAAACGTTTCATAGTCGGTCCTTGGTTGACATAAGCTTGCGTCACAACCAATTTAGTTACATCCAAAGAGTAGTTATGCTCAGCGTTTGCGATAGCCGAGTTCAAAAGCTTCTCAACAACCGGAGATGCAGCTTTCGGAGTGTGACGAAGAATTGCGATCGCTTCGCCCACTTGCTTACCGCGGATCAAGTCAACAACGAGTTGAGCTTTACGAGGAGCAATACGAATCGATCTAGCATGTGCTTTTGCTTCCATATGTTTAACCTCCTCTCAAACAAAGAGCTTCATTAATTATCTTCTTGTTTTCTTATCATCTTCATGACCTTTGTAAGTACGAGTTGGAGCGAACTCACCCAACTTGTGTCCTACCATGTCCTCTGTTACATATACAGGTACATGTTTACGGCCATCGTATACTCCGAACGTGTGACCGATAAATTGCGGGAAAATAGTGGAGCGGCGGGACCAGGTTTTGATCACAGCCTTTTTGCTTGCGCTGTTCATGTCCTCCACTTTTTTGAGCAGATATCCGTCAATAAAAGGTCCTTTTTTCAAACTACGGCTCATATTGAAATCCTCCCTTCACCAAATTGTCTCGTTACCTTCGAGCCTGTCACGAAGTTATGCACAATCGCGCATTACTTCGTGCGGCGGCGAACGATATATTTGTCAGAAGCTTTACCTTTTTTACGTGTTTTGTAACCAAGGGTTGGTTTACCCCATGGAGACATAGGCGATTTACGTCCGATTGGAGCGCGGCCTTCACCACCACCGTGAGGGTGATCGTTAGGGTTCATTACCACACCACGTACTTCAGGACGTTGTCCAAGCCAGCGGCTACGACCAGCTTTACCGATTTTGATCAACTCATGGTCTTGGTTACCCACAGAACCGATGGTTGCACGGCAAACTTTCAGGATGCGACGAACTTCACCGGAAGAAAGACGAACAGTTACGTACTTATCTTCTTTACCGAGAAGTTGAGCTTCTGTACCAGCAGCACGAACCAATTGTCCGCCTTTACCTGGTTTCAATTCGATGTTGTGGATAACGGTACCTACTGGAATGTTTTCCAGTGGAAGTGAGTTACCAATCTTGATGTCAGCACCTACTCCAGATACTACTTGGTCTCCAACTTTCAGACCTTTAGGAGCGATGATATAACGTTTTTCACCATCTACATAGTGAATCAGAGCGATGTTGGAAGTACGGTTCGGGTCGTATTCGATTGTAGCAACGCGACCTGGAATGCCGTCTTTATTCCGTTTGAAGTCGATGATACGGTATTTACGCTTGTGTCCGCCGCCATGGTGACGAACCGTAATTTTACCTTGGTTGTTACGGCCAGCTGTTTTACTCAGCGGAGCCAGCAACGATTTCTCCGGCTGATTCGTGGTGATTTCTTCGAAAGTCGACACGGACATGTTGCGTCGAGCCGGGGATGTCGGTTTATACTTTTTAATAGGCACTGAATTTTCCCTCCTTACTTAAGAAATTCTTATTCAACCGATTCAAAGAACTCGAGCGGTTTGCTGTCTGGAGCCAAAGTCACGATCGCCTTTTTCCATTCGGTTGTGTAACCGGAATAACGGCCATAACGCTTTGGTTTAGCAGGGACACGCATCGTATTCACGTTCGATACTTTAACTTTAAAAATAGATTCGACAGCTTGCTTGATCTCGGTCTTGTTAGCGCGGATATCCACTTCAAAAGCATATTTCAGCTCTGCCATGTAGTCAGCCGTACGTTCCGTGATCACCGGGCGCTTGATTATATCGCGTGGGTCTTTCATTACGCGAGCACCTCCTCTACCTTCTGAACTGCTTCCTTCGTAATGATCAGTTGATCGTACGACATTACGTCAAGAACATTAATGCCGTCAGCCGCTACGAATTTCACACCAGGAATATTACGTGCGGAAAGGGCTACATTATCATCATAGCTTGGAGCAACGATTAGAGCTTTACGGCCTATTTTCAGGTTGCTAAGGATGTTAGCAAACTCTTTCGTTTTCGGCGTATTCAGCGTCAATTGATCCAATACGATAATTGCGTTGTCAATCACTTTGGAAGACAATGCGGATTTGATAGCCAAACGACGAACTTTCTTAGGAAGTTTAAACGTGTAGCTGCGCGGAGTTGGTCCAAATACCACACCGCCGCCTTTCCATTGTGGAGAACGGATCGAACCTTGACGAGCACGGCCAGTACCTTTTTGTTTCCAAGGCTTACGTCCGCCGCCGCGTACTTCAGAACGTCCTTTTACTTTGTGGGTACCACGACGAAGGGAAGCGCGCTGCAACAATACTGCACTGTGCAGTACGTGTACGTTCGGCTCGATGCCAAACACAGCTTCATTCAATTCTACTTCGCCAACTTGGCTACCGCTGACATTATAAAGTGCTACTTTAGGCATTCTTTGTTCCTCCTTTCTTTAGGCGATTATTTCTTCACCGTTTCTTTGATTTGAACGAAACCTTTTTTAGGTCCAGGAATGGAGCCTTTAACAAGGATTACGTTACGCTCTGTGTCGACTTTGACAACCTCGAGCTTTTGAATCGTAACCGTCTCATTGCCCATGTGACCTGGCAGGCGTTTTCCTTTAGGAACACGGTTTGCCTGGATCGAACCCATGGAACCTGGTCTACGGTGATAACGGGAACCGTGAGACATTGGTCCGCGGCTTTGGCCCCAACGTTTGATTACACCTTGGAAACCTTTACCTTTGGAAATACCCGTTACGTCAACAAATTCGCCTTCTGCGAAGACATCAGCCTTCAGCTCTTGTCCAACCTCGACACTCGCGAGGTCAACACCGCGAATTTCGCGAACGTAGCGCTTAGGCGCAGTGTTTGCTTTTTTCGCATGGCCTGCTTCTGGTTTGTTAGATCTGTTCTCTTTCTTATCAGAGAAACCGACTTGAATCGCTTCGTATCCGTCGTTTTCCAGATCTTTCTTTTGAAGAACAACACAAGGACCTGCTTCGATAACCGTTACAGGAATTACAACACCCTCAGGGGTAAACACTTGAGTCATTCCGAGCTTTCTACCTAAGATACCTTTCATGTTGACACCTCTTTTCTCTTCTCTAATTCATTATGCAATGCTTACAGTTTGATTTCGATATCTACACCGGACGGCAGGTCCAAGCGCATCAAGGCATCCACAGTTTGTGGAGTCGGGTTCACGATGTCGATCAAGCGTTTATGTGTACGCATTTCGAACTGTTCCCGAGAATCCTTATACTTGTGCACCGCACGGAGAATGGTAATTATTTGTTTCTCAGTTGGAAGCGGGATCGGACCGGATACACCAGCACCCGAACGTTTTGCTGTCTCAACAATTTTCTCAGCGGATTGATCAAGAACTCTGTGGTCGTATGCTTTCAAGCGAATACGAATTTTTTGCTTTGCCATTTTATTCCCTCCTTCTATCGCCCAATTTGGTATCGGACATACTCCGCGAAAATTTTCCAACCACCCACCTCATGGCAAAGGGGCCGGGTGTGTCGGTAACCTCTCACATCATCGCAACGTCGCAGAACAACATTCACTATTATATATAAAAGATAGGCGTATTGCAAGCACTAATTCATAATTAATATGTATTTACATCTTTAACCGAAGGTTGCAGAACTTGGCTAATAGATTTCATCGCTTTTCGCATATCATATTGTAACGCACTCTCTATTCTATATAATAGAAAGTTTCGAATTAAATAACTGATATCCATCAGAGAATGTAATCAGATTATTGGGGCTGATCCCTAAAGAAAAGAGCCTGATCCAAAGGATCAGACTCTTTTATCTGGACATCACATTGTTGCTCGTTACAATACACTGTTGCTATATTCAAGGCTATTCGTAAGCCTTAATTATTTAATGATGGAAGCAACGGAACCAGCACCTACGGTACGGCCGCCTTCACGAATGGAGAACTTAGTTCCTTCTTCAATCGCGATTGGGTTGATCAGGTTAACCGTTACAGTGATGTTATCACCAGGCATAACCATTTCAGAACCCTCTGGCAAGTTGATCACACCAGTTACGTCCGTAGTACGGAAGTAGAACTGTGGACGGTAGCCAGTGAAGAAAGGCTTATGACGTCCGCCTTCTTCTTTGCTCAGTACGTATACTTGAGCTGTGAACTCTGTGTGTGGTTTAACGGAAGCAGGCTTAGCAAGTACTTGACCGCGCTCGATTTGAGTACGCTCAACACCACGAAGCAATGCACCGATGTTGTCACCAGCTTGTGCGGAATCCAGCAATTTACGGAACATCTCAACGCCCGTAACAACGGATTTCTTAGTTTCTTCAGCGATACCAACGATTTCGATCTCGTCACCAACTTTGATCGTACCACGCTCTACACGACCTGTAGCAACGGTACCACGACCAGTGATGGAGAATACGTCCTCGACAGGCATCAAGAAAGGCTTGTCAGTGTCGCGCTCAGGCAATGGGATGTACTCGTCGATTGTTTTGAACATTTCAACGATTTTTTGTGCCCATTCGCCATCTGGGTTTTGCAGAGCTTCACGAGCGGAACCACGAGTGATCGGAGTGTCGTCGCCTGGGAAGTCATACTCGTTCAGCAGGTCGCGAACTTCCATCTCAACCAATTCCAAGAGCTCTTCGTCTTCAACCATGTCGCATTTGTTCAAGAATACAACGATGTAAGGAACGCCTACTTGGCGGGACAACAGGATGTGCTCGCGAGTTTGCGGCATTGGGCCGTCAGCTGCGGATACAACCAGGATTGCTCCGTCCATTTGAGCTGCACCAGTGATCATGTTTTTAACATAGTCAGCGTGACCTGGGCAGTCAACGTGCGCATAGTGACGAGCGTCAGTTTCATACTCTACGTGGGAAGTAGAGATTGTGATACCGCGTTCGCGCTCTTCTGGAGCTTTGTCGATTTGATCGAAAGACATTGCAGCACCACCGTAAGTTTTGGACAATACAGATGTGATTGCAGCTGTCAAAGTTGTTTTACCATGGTCAACGTGACCGATAGTACCGATGTTAACATGGGGTTTCGTACGTTCGTATTTAGCCTTTGCCATTTGAACAATTCCTCCTTAAGGGGATATATATGTTGGGCCGGAAGCGGAGTTAACGGGATGTTGGTCCCGCCTCCTATCCAGCAGGTAAAACGTTATTACTCTCCGCCTTTGATCTTGGACACAATTTCATCGGAGATATTCTTAGGAACTTCTTCGTAGTGGGAGATTTCCATGGAGAACACACCGCGTCCTTGTGTACCGGAGCGAAGGGTAGTGGAGTAACCGAACATTTCGGAAAGAGGTACTTTCGCACGGATAATTTGAGTACCACCACGGGAGTCCATACCTTCGATACGTCCACGGCGGGAGTTCAGCATACCCATTACGTCGCCCATGTATTCCTCAGGCACGGTAACTTCAACTTTCATAATAGGCTCGAGCAGGACAGGCTTACACTTGTCTTTAGCTGCTTTCAAAGCCATGGAACCGGCGATTTTAAACGCCATTTCATTGGAGTCAACATCATGGTATGAACCGTCGACGATTGTTGCTTTAACGTCAACAAGCGGGAAGCCGGCGAGTACACCGTTCTTCATTTGCTCTTCAATACCTTGTTGAGCTGGACCAATGTATTCTCTTGGTACAGAACCACCGACAACCTTGCTCTCGAATTGATTACCGCTACCTGCTTCCAGAGGTTCGAACTCAACCCATACGTGACCGTATTGACCACGACCACCGGACTGACGAACGAATTTACCTTCAACGCGAGCTGGTTGACGGAATGTTTCGCGGTAAGCTACCTGTGGTTTACCCACGTTGGTTTCTACTTTGAACTCACGACGCATACGGTCGATGATAATGTCCAAGTGAAGCTCACCCATACCTGCCAGGATCGTTTGGCCTGTTTCTTCATCAGTATGTGCACGAAGAGTTGGATCCTCTTCAGTCAACTTACCGAGAGCTACACCCAATTTATCTTGGTCAGCTTTTGTTTTAGGCTCAACTGCGATTTCGATAACCGGATCAGGGAAGTTCATGGACTCCAAGATAACCGGGTCCTTCTCATCACATAGTGTATCACCTGTACCCGTATCTTTCAAACCTACGGCAGCTGCGATATCTCCGGCGAATACTTCGGAAATTTCTTGACGGCTGTTCGCATGCATTTGAAGGATACGACCAATGCGCTCACGTTTGCCTTTAGTTGCATTCAGTACGTAAGAGCCGGATTGCAGTACACCGGAATATACGCGGAAGAATGTCAGCTTACCAACATAAGGGTCCGTAGCGATTTTGAATGCCAAAGCCGAGAACGGCTCTTCATCGGAAGAATGCCGGATAGCTTCAGTTCCATCTTCATGGGTACCCTTGATGTCTGGAACATCAGTTGGAGCCGGCAAATAATCGATTACGGCATCAAGCATCAACTGAACGCCTTTGTTACGGTAAGAAGATCCACAGATAACTGGGAAGATCTTAACTTCGACAACACCTTTACGCAGAGCAGCTTTCAACTCAGCTATGGTGATTTCTTCACCTTCAAGATATTTCATTGTCAAGTCTTCGTCAAGTTCTGCTACCTTCTCAACAAGCTCGTTGCGAAGCTCTTCCACTTGATCCTTGAATTCTGCTGGAATTTCGGTTTCTTCGATGTTTTGACCAAGGTCATCCTTATACATAAAGGCTTTTTCCTCGATAACATCGATGATGCCAATGAAATCATTCTCTGCACCGATCGGAAGCTGAATCGCTACCGCGTTCGCTTGCAGACGCTCTCTCATATCTTTAACTACGTTCAAGTAGTCGGCACCGATAATATCCATTTTGTTTACGTATGCGATCCGCGGTACACCGTAACGGTCTGCTTGTCTCCAAACCGTCTCCGACTGAGGTTCTACGCCCTCTTTCGCACTGAATACACCTACTGCCCCATCCAATACACGAAGGGAACGTTCAACTTCTACTGTGAAGTCAACGTGCCCCGGGGTGTCGATAATATTAACGCGGTGACCCTTCCAAGAAGCGGTAGTCGCGGCGGAAGTAATGGTAATTCCGCGCTCCTGCTCTTGCTCCATCCAGTCCATAGTAGCGGAACCCTCATGGGTTTCACCGATTTTATGAGTACGGCCTGTGTAGAACAAAATCCGCTCTGTTGTGGTCGTTTTACCAGCATCAATATGCGCCATGATCCCGATATTACGTGTATTTTTCAAGGAGAACTCTCTTGTCGCCATGCGAATAGTCTCCCTTCAAAATTAAAGTGTAAAATTAGTTGCTGAATCCTACCAACGGTAGTGAGCAAACGCTTTGTTCGCTTCAGCCATTTTGTGTGTATCTTCGCGTTTCTTAACGGAAGCGCCTGTGTTGTTGGAAGCATCGATGATCTCAGCCGCCAAACGCTCTTCCATGGTTTTCTCGCCGCGGTTGCGGGAGTAGTTTACGAGCCAACGTAATCCAAGGGATGTACGTCTCTCTGGTTTAACTTCGATTGGAACCTGGTAGTTAGCACCGCCGACACGACGAGCTTTAACTTCCAATACTGGCATGATGTTCTTGATAGCTGCTTCAAACACTTCCATCGGATCATTACCAGTACGTTCCTTGATGATGTTGAACGAATTGTAAAGGATGCTTTGAGCAACACCTCTTTTACCATCCAACATGATGCGGTTGATCAGACGAGTTACCAGCTTGCTGTTATACACTGGATCTGGCAGCACGTCTCTTTTAGTTACTGGACCTTTGCGTGGCATGGATATCCCCCTTTCTTCAGTCATGAGTCATGTTACGAAAACATGAGCATCAATTAGCTTTTTGCTTTAGGACGCTTCGTGCCGTATTTGGAACGAGCTTGCATCCGGTTGTTTACACCAGCGGTATCAAGTGCGCCGCGAACGATATGGTAACGTACACCCGGAAGGTCTTTTACCCGTCCACCGCGAACCAATACAACACTGTGCTCTTGCAAGTTATGTCCGATACCCGGAATGTAAGCCGTCACCTCAATGCGGTTCGTCAAGCGAACACGAGCATATTTACGAAGTGCGGAGTTCGGTTTTTTCGGCGTCATTGTGCCTACACGAGTGCATACACCGCGTTTTTGCGGAGCGCTCAAGTCGGTCTCCTCACGTTTCAAAGCGTTAAAACCTTTTTGAAGAGCTGGAGATTTCGATTTGTAAACTTTAGCTTGACGGCCCTTGCGAACCAGTTGGTTAATTGTTGGCATGCTAGCCACCCCCTTCCCGTATTTATCATCCTAATTACAACCCCGTTTAAGTCCACAGACCCAGGCGGTTCATAAAAGGACAAATGAAAAGTTTTTGCCGAGAGAAGTAACGCCTTCTCCAACAAAAACGATTTCTCAAATCATGATTTCAAGACAGCTACCATAGCTGCACCAACTTCAATACCGCATGCTTCTCCAAGCTCTATCATCGTGGGTACATAGTTGATATGCACACCATTCTTATCACACTCGGATACGACTTTTGAAATCAAACGTTGGTCGCAATCTTCAGCCACATAAACCTCTGCAGCCAAACCGGATTCAACGGCCTTCATCGTTTGTTTGGTGCCAATCTTGATGTGTGCATCCTGTAATCCTTTATCATTAGACACAAGTCATTCCTCCAAAAGAACAGGGAACAAAGAAACTATTCACGCACCTTTGCTATATTAGCATCTGCCCTAAGCGATGTCAAGCTATTAAATCAGGAAAAAGAAACATTGGGACGGAGAAATTCAGCATCTTACGACGCGAAAATCTCCCCGTCACCTGACTGTCTCTTAATCTATAGAAGCTGTTTCGAGTTCCTGACTTTCGTCATTCACATCGTTTTGTCCCGCGAACTTCACGCTGCGATAACGGTTCATACCCGTTCCCGCAGGGATCAGTTTACCAATGATAACATTCTCTTTCAGACCAAGCAGTTGATCGACTTTACCTTTGATTGCAGCGTCAGTCAACACGCGAGTTGTCTCCTGGAAGGAGGCCGCTGACAAGAACGAATCGGTTTCGAGAGATGCTTTTGTAATCCCGAGGAGAACCGGTTTGGCAACTGCTGGTTCTTTCCCGGAGAGAATAGCGTCTTTATTGGCTGTCTCGTATTCATGCATATCCACGAAGGAGCCTGGCAACAGGTTCGTATCTCCCGCATCAACGATACGGAATTTACGCAGCATCTGTCTGATCATAACTTCAACGTGCTTATCGTTAATTTCTACGCCTTGGTTACGGTATACGCGTTGTACTTCCTGAAGGATGTAGTTCTGCACACCACGGATACCTTTGATGCGAAGCATTTCCTTCGGATCAATGGAACCATCGGTCAGTTCATCCCCGGCTTCAATGTGCTTGCCTTCGCTTACGCGCAGACGGGAACCGTAGGTAACTGCGTAAACCTTAGTTTCAGCTTCACCTTGAATTTCGATTTCACGACGGTCCTTCGTTTCGCGGATTTCTTTAACCACACCATCAATCTCACTAATGGTCGCTTGACCTTTAGGATTACGGGCTTCAAAGAGCTCCTGGATACGCGGAAGACCTTGTGTAATATCATCACCGGCAACGCCGCCTGTATGGAACGTACGCATCGTGAGCTGTGTTCCCGGTTCGCCGATGGATTGAGCTGCGATAATACCAACCGCTTCACCAATCTCAACATGCTTACCAGTAGCCAGGTTACGACCATAACATTTTTTGCAGACGCCATAACGTGCACGGCAGCTCAAGATGGAACGAATTTGCAGTTTCTCAACACCAGCTGCTACGATTTCCTCAGCTTTGTCGGAATCAATCAATTCGTTGCGATTCACGATGATCTCTTTCGTTTCCGGATGACGAACGGTTTCAAAGGCATAACGTCCCTCAATACGGTCATAGAGATCCTCGATAACTTCTTTACCGTCCTGAATACGGCTAACAGTAAAGCCTTTATCCGTGCTGCACTCATCTTCGCGAACGATAACATCCTGGGCCACGTCAACAAGTCGACGAGTCAAGTAACCGGAGTCAGCGGTACGAAGCGCTGTATCGGCAAGACCTTTACGCGCACCGTGCGTGGACAGGAAGTACTCGAGTACCGTCAGTCCTTCACGGAAGTTCGATTTGATTGGGAGTTCGATGATACGACCCGACGGGTTCGCCATCAGACCCCGCATACCACCGAGCTGAGTGATCTGTGATTTGTTACCCCGCGCTTTGGAATCCACCATGAGCATGATGGAGTTAAAGCGGTCCATCGATTTCATGAGTACATCCGTAATATCGTCTTTGGTCTTGGACCAGATATCGATAACACGGTCATAACGTTCTTCATTCGTAATCAAGCCGCGGCGATATTGGTTCGTTACCACTTTAACCTTCTCGTCGGACTCTTTCAGAATTTCATTCTTCTCGTCAGGTACGATAACGTCGGATACCGCAACGGTTACGCCTGCACGAGTAGAGTATGTGAAACCGATCTGCTTGATTTTATCCAAAATCACAGAGGTTTCGGTTGTATGGTACGTTTCAAAGCAGCGTGCAATGATGGAACCCAGATATTCCTTACCAACAGCACCGCTGATTGGCAGTTCTTGGATCACTTTTTGAATATCTGCACCCTTCTCATATACGAAATACTTCTCAGGCGTACCTTGCAGCAGGTTCGTACGAGTCGCTTCATTGATATAAGGGAAGCTGGCAGGGAAAATCTCGTTAAAGATAATCCGGCCGATCGTCGTAACCAACATCGCATTCTGCTGTTTTTCCGTAAAGCATGTTTTGCCCAGGGCTTTAACCGGAATCGCTACGCGTGCATGCAGACCAGCTGCTTCACGCTGATAAGCGGAAACCGCTTCGTTCACGCTGCCCAGAATCATGCCGGTACCTTTCTCTTCCTTGTTATCCATCGTGAGATAGAAGGAACCCAGTACCATATCCTGAGAAGGCGTAACAACTGGCTTACCGTCTTTCGGATTCAGAATGTTACCCGATGCCAGCATCAAAAGACGCGCTTCAGCTTGAGCTTCGGCAGACAAAGGAACGTGAACCGCCATTTGGTCACCGTCAAAGTCAGCGTTATATGCTGTACATACGAGCGGATGAAGACGGATCGCATGGCCCTCAACCAGAATCGGTTCAAATGCTTGGATACCGAGTCTGTGAAGCGTCGGTGCACGGTTCAGAAGAACCGGATGCTCTTTAATAACCTCTTCGAGCACATCCCATACTTCTGGACTTACACGTTCTACTTTGCGCTTCGCACTCTTGATATTATGTGCAAGGCCTTTGTTGACCAATTCTTTCATAACAAACGGCTTGAAGAGCTCAAGCGCCATTTTCTTAGGCAGACCGCATTGGTACATTTTCAGGTAAGGACCTACAACGATAACGGAACGACCAGAATAGTCAACCCGTTTACCGAGCAAGTTCTGACGGAAACGTCCTTGTTTACCTTTCAGCATGTGGCTGAGGGATTTAAGCGGACGGTTACCAGGACCTGTGACCGGACGACCGCGACGGCCGTTATCGATCAGTGCATCGACAGCTTCCTGCAGCATGCGCTTCTCGTTCTGTACGATAATATCCGGCGCACCGAGATCCAGCAATCTTTTTAGACGGTTGTTCCGGTTAATAACGCGACGGTACAGATCGTTCAAGTCGGAGGTCGCAAAGCGTCCACCATCAAGTTGAACCATCGGACGAAGCTCCGGTGGAATGACTGGCAGCACATCCATGATCATCCACTCCGGATTGTTGCCGGAGTTACGGAACGCCTCAATCACTTCCAGGCGTTTGATGGCCCGGTTGCGGCGTTGACCCTGTGCAGTGCGCAGTTCTTCTTTAAGGAACTCAAGCTCTTTGTCAACATCGATGTCTTGAAGAAGCTTCTTAACCGCTTCAGCACCCATGCCTGCTTGGAATCCGTAGCCGTACTTTTCACGGTAGCTGCGGTATTCCTTCTCGGACAACAGCTGCTTCTTCTCCAGCGGTGTATCTCCTGGATCGGTTACAACATAAGATGCGAAGTAAATGATCTCCTCAAGAGATCTTGGGGACATATCCAGAGCCAGACCCATACGGCTTGGAATCCCTTTGAAATACCAAATATGCGATACAGGAGCCGCAAGCTCGATATGGCCCATCCGTTCACGACGGACTTTAGCGCGTGTTACTTCAACGCCACAGCGATCGCAGACTACTCCCTTATAACGGACACGCTTATACTTACCGCAATGACATTCCCAGTCCTTCTGCGGACCGAAAATCCGCTCACAGAACAGGCCTTCTTTCTCCGGCTTCAATGTACGGTAGTTAATCGTTTCAGGCTTCTTCACCTCTCCGCGAGACCAAGAGCGAATTTTTTCCGGTGAAGCAAGACCGATTTTCATGTACTCAAAATTGTTAACGTCCAACAAGGAGCAACCCTCCTCAACCTAGTCCTATTTATGTGCTATACGACCATAACACCACCGCCGACCTATAAGCCGACGGGGGTGAATGATTGACCGTTATTCCACTCCGACTTCAGTGCCTTCCAAGTTAAGGCTCAGTTTATCACCTTGAGCATCGTCTTCGTCATCGAGTTCTTTCATCTCGATTTCCTCTTCATTCTCGCTCAGGATTTTGACATCCATACCGAGAGACTGAAGCTCTTTAATCAATACCTTGAACGATTCAGGAACACCCGGTTCCGGAACGTTCTCGCCCTTGACGATGGATTCGTAGGTTTTCACCCGGCCGACCACGTCATCCGACTTGACGGTAAGAATTTCTTGCAGCGTATAGGCAGCACCGTAAGCTTCAAGTGCCCATACTTCCATCTCACCGAAGCGCTGTCCACCGAACTGAGCTTTACCACCCAGCGGCTGCTGTGTAACGAGTGAGTATGGTCCCGTAGAACGGGCGTGAATTTTATCATCAACCATGTGCGCGAGTTTGATCATATGCATGACGCCGACGGTAACTTCACGTTCAAAACGTTCACCCGTCCGTCCGTCGTACAATACGGTCTTACCATTGCGCTGCATGCCTGCTTCTTCCATCGTATCAAACACGTCATACTCGCTTGCGCCGTCAAATACCGGTGAAGCCACGTGAATGCCGAGCTGGAGCGCGGCCATACCCAAGTGAACCTCGAGCACCTGACCAATGTTCATCCGTGATGGAACCCCTAGAGGGTTCAACACAACTTGAACCGGTGTGCCATCTGGCAGGAACGGCATATCTTCTTCAGGCAAAATACGGGCAACGACACCTTTGTTACCGTGACGTCCGGCCATTTTGTCACCTTCGGAGATTTTACGTTTCTGTGCGATGTAAACGCGAACCAGTTGGTTAACGCCCGGCGGCAATTCGTCACCGTTCTCACGTGTAAACACCTTCACATCCACAATGATCCCGTCACTACCGTGAGGAACGCGCAGCGAGGTATCGCGCACTTCGCGAGCCTTCTCACCAAAGATCGCATGCAGGAGACGCTCTTCCGCCGTCAGTTCGGTTACACCCTTAGGCGTTACCTTACCCACGAGGATGTCTCCGGCGCTGATTTCGGCACCGATGCGGATAATTCCGCGCTCGTCAAGGTTCTTCAGCGCTTCTTCCCCTACGTTAGGAATATCACGCGTAATTTCTTCTGGTCCGAGCTTCGTGTCACGAGCTTCGGATTCGTACTCCTCGATATGAATCGAAGTGTACACGTCCTCTTTGACCAGTTTCTCGGAGAGAAGAATCGCATCCTCGTAGTTGTAACCTTCCCAAGTCATGAACGCCACAACGACGTTGCGGCCCAGTGCCAATTCGCCCATCTCCGTGGATGGACCGTCTGCGAGAATATCACCTTTTTTGATGACATCGCCGCGTTTAACGATTGGACGCTGATTGATGCATGTTCCTTGGTTCGAACGCATAAATTTGTGTAATTTATGTTTAATAAGATCGCCTTTGACTTCTTGTCCGTCGACATTTTCCACACGGCGGACCCAGATTTCATTAGCGGATGAACGTTCAATAATCCCGTCATGTTTGGACACAATACATACACCGGAGTCTTTTGCAGACTTGTGTTCCATTCCAGTTCCGACCAGCGGAGCTTTAGGAATAAGAAGTGGAACAGCCTGCCGCTGCATGTTGGATCCCATCAGCGCGCGGTTGGAGTCATCGTTCTCAAGGAACGGAATGAGCGCCGTCGCTACCGACACTACTTGCTTCGGCGAAACGTCCATGTAATCTACACGGTCGCTCGGCATAGGAAGGATGTTATCGGATTGCTTGTTATAACGGACGATAACCATTTCGTCAGTGAAGGTACCATCTTCGTTAAGCTCGGCGTTCGCCTGGGCAACGATATAGTTATCCTCTTCGTCTGCAGTCAGGTAATCGATTTGGTCCGTTACTTTACCGGTCTTCGGATCCACCCAACGATACGGAGCTTCGATGAAGCCATATTCGTTGATGCGCGCAAATGTCGACAAGGAGTTGATCAGACCGATGTTCGGTCCCTCCGGTGTCTCGATTGGACACATACGGCCATAGTGACTGTGGTGAACGTCCCGCACTTCAAAGCCCGCACGCTCACGCGTCAAACCGCCGGGTCCGAGAGCTGACAGACGACGTTTATGCGTCAGTTCCGCAAGCGGGTTGGTCTGATCCATGAACTGGGACAGCTGGGAGCTGCCGAAGAACTCTTTAATCGATGCGATAACCGGACGTATGTTGATGAGCGCCTGCGGCGTAATCACATTAGCATCCTGAATCGACATTCTTTCACGAACGACACGTTCCATCCGGGACAAACCGATACGGAACTGATTTTGAAGCAATTCGCCTACGGAGCGCAGACGACGGTTACCCAGGTGGTCGATATCATCCGTGTTGCCGATTCCATGCAGCAAGTTGATGAAGTAGCTGATGGAAGAAATGATATCTGCCTGCGTAATATGCTTCACGGATTTATCAATGTTTGCGTTCGCGATGACCTTCACGACTTTTGCATCCTCGATTGGAGAGAATACGTCGATCGTTTGCAGCGGGATATCCTCGCTGTCCATCACGCCGCCGGTAACATGATAATTCTTAAAGCCCACGCTCTTCTCAAGGTAAGGCATGATCTCGTCCAAAAGACGGCGATCTACGGTTTGACCAGCTTCCGCAATGATCTCACCCGTATCGGTGTCTATCAAACTCTCTGCCAAACGTTGATTAAAGAGACGGTTCTTAATATGAAGCTTCTTGTTGATCTTGTAACGACCAACGTTAGCCAAATCATAACGCTTCGGATCGAAGAAACGGGCAACGAGAAGGCTCTTCGCATTCTCCAGTGTTGGCGGCTCGCCCGGACGAAGACGTTCATAGATTTCGATGAGCGCTTTTTCCGTAGAGTCGGTGTTGTCTTTATCCAGCGTATTTTGAATATATTCATCATTGCCCAGAAGATCCAGAATCTCGGCATCTGTACCAAAACCAAGTGCACGTAAAAGTACCGTTACAGGGATTTTACGGGTACGGTCGATCCGGACATAGATAATGTCCTTCGCGTCCATCTCCAGTTCAAGCCAAGCGCCGCGGTTAGGGATAACTGTTGCAGTGTACGTCGTCTTACCGTTTTTATCCACTTTTGTGCTGAAATAGACGCTGGGAGAGCGAACCAACTGGCTGACAATAACCCGTTCGGCACCATTGATAATGAATGTTCCGGTTTCCGTCATTAACGGGAAGTCTCCCATGAACACTTCCTGCTCCTTGACCTCTCCGGTCTCCTTGTTAATGAGCCGGACTTTCACGCGGAGCGGCGCCGCATAAGTAACGTCGCGTTCTTTCGCGTCATCGACGGTGTATTTCGGTTCTCCAAGGCTGTAGTCAATGAACTCTAGTACCAAATTACCTGTGAAATCCTGAATCGGCGAGATGTCCTGGAACATTTCGCGGAGTCCTTCCTCCAAAAACCATTCATAAGATTTTTGTTGGATTTCAATCAGGTTCGGAACTTCGAGTACCTCGTTAATACGAGCATAACTCCGCCGAGTGCGTCGACCATATTGAACAAGATGTCCTGCCAACTTAAACTCACCCCTCATGTCTACTCACTTTAAAAATTTCATTGCGAACCTCTGTTTGTAACACTATAATGGAACATACAGAGGACACTCCCATAAATAGAGAAAAGCCCTTATCGAATACCTTTTCGAAAAAAGAGCAGCTTATCCATGGTTATGATAATCATCTCATATCCTGTAGATTTGCCCAAAATGTACATATTATACGTCAATATGATCGACTTTATGCATCTTTCCACACATTAAGTCTTGACATTTCAGCCAACTAAAGACAAAGAGACCATCCTAATACTGACATTTTATAATAATACCATACCAGCAAACCCAAGTCAACAGCCTAGTCGAACTATTTTAAGAAGATTTAGTCGCTCTGAATATCCGGTATCCTTTATCCTTCGTTACTTCCTCAACCTGATGAAATAAACTCTCCAGTTTCGCTTTCGCTGAAGGTGCGCCTTGCTTCTTCTGAATCACAACCCACAGTTGCCCATTCTCACGCAAATGCTTCCACGATTCTTCGAATATAGCATGTACCGTCTCTTTCCCGGCACGGATCGGCGGATTGGTTAGAACCACGTCAAATTGCTGATCCTGAACCGCGGCAAACAAATCGCTCTCCAAGATGGTCACATTGGATATACCATTACGTTTCGCATTCTCCTTGGCTAATTCGACAGCGCGACTGTTGATGTCGATCATCGTCACATGTCCTTGCGCAGCCATTCTTGCCGCCGACAGACCGATCGGACCATATCCACAGCCTACATCCAACACTTCAACATGCTGGTTAAAATCCATAGCCTCTATTAATACCTTGCTGCCATAATCCACGCCACTCTTAGAGAATACGCCCGCGTCACTGATAAAGTTGAAAGTCTGCCCCCGAAGCTCCGTCTTTAACTCCTTACGGTCATGAGCAATTTCCGGCTGATTCGAGTAATAATGTTGATTCGGCATCATTTCCTCCGTCTTGAATCAAAGTCTACCCGCCTAAGATATTTCACTCTTAAGCGCTCTTATTTCAGTATAACCTTAGTTGCGGAGAATCAGTACCTTGTGGTCTCCCCGCCACAATAACAAACCCCTTGAACAAATATTCAAGGGGTTTGATTCTTGCTGACGTGAATCTCAAGAAGCTAATTACTTAACTTCTACGGATGCGCCTGCTTCTTCCAATTTAGCTTTAACAGCTTCTGCTTCTTCTTTAGCTACTTTTTCTTTCAATGGTTTTGGAGCGTTGTCAACCAGTTCTTTTGCTTCTTTCAAGCCAAGACCTGTGATTTCGCGAACCACTTTGATTACGTTGATTTTGGACGCGCCTGCGCTAGTCAGGATTACGTCGAATTCGGATTGCTCTGCTTCAGCAGCTGCACCAGCGCCACCTACAACAGCTACTGGAGCTGCAGCAGTTACACCAAATTCTTCTTCGATTGCTTTTACAAGATCGTTCAGTTCCAGAACAGACATACCTTTAATTGCTTCCAAGATTTGCTCTTTGCTCATTTAAGTTGAACCTCCATTTATTATTAAGATTTTATAGTTGTTGTTACACAGCTTCAGCAAGACAAAGCTTATGCGCCTTGTTCTTCCTTCTCAGCAACAGCTTTAACTGCAAGCGCGAAGTTGCGCACTGGAGCTTGAAGCACGCTGAGGAGCATGGAGAGGAGACCTTCGCGGGACGGAAGTTCTGCCAGAGCTTTGATTTCGCTCTCTCCGATTACACGGCCTTCTACTACGCCGCCTTTCAATTTCAACGCGTCGTTTTTCTTAGCAAAATCATTAAGGATTTTTGCTGGAGCGACAGCGTCATTGGTACCAAATGCAACAGCTGTTGGACCAGTCAGGACTTCGTCCAGATCAGACAGCTCTGCTGCCGCAGTTGCACGGCGAAGCAGTGTGTTTTTCAGTACTTGGAACTCGACGCCAGCTTCACGAAGCTGTTTACGAAGTTCAGTTACTTGCGCAACGTTCAGTCCGCGATAGTCAGCAACTACTGTCGATACGCTTTCGCGCAGTTTAGCAGCAACGACATCAACCGCTTCTTGTTTCGCTTGGATCACTTTTGCGTTTGCCAATGATTACACCTCCTGGTTGTATTAGTAGCGTAAGAGCACCAAGCTCTCCGCTCTTCCTACGGGCACTAAAAAAGCCTCCGTAGAATCACGAAGGCCTGATGAATCATCATTTGGCCGGTGTAACCGGACAAATTGTTGACGTTCTATCATAACACCTCGGTAGGAAATTAAGCCTGCTTAGGGCACCTACTGTCTACGGTAAGCATATTCAACTTTAAGGGTCAGTCTCAAAGACTCACAACTGTTACATAATATCAAACTTCATTGACCAAAGTCAATGGTAATATTATCTGTAAACGGTTGTGTTCACGCGAGCGCTTGGTCCCATAGTCGAGGAAACAGCGATACCTTTCAGGTAAACACCTTTAGCAGCAGCTGGTTTCGCACGATTCAATGCATCGATGAGAGCTTTGAGGTTCTCATTCAATTGAGCTGCATCGAAAGACACTTTACCGATTGGCGCGTGAATTTGACCTGCTTTGTCCAGACGGTACTCGATTTTACCGGCTTTGATTTCTTGAACAGCCTTAGCAACATCGAATGTAACCGTACCAGCTTTAGGGTTAGGCATCAGGCCTTTACCACCGAGCAGACGGCCAAGTTTACCGACTTCACTCATCATATCAGGTGTAGCTACGCAGACATCAAACTCGAACCAGCCTTGTTGAATTTTGTTGATCATGTCTTGATCGCCAACAAAATCAGCGCCAGCCGCTTCTGCCTCTTTCGCTTTTTCACCTTTTGCAAATACCAGAACGCGTTGTGTTTTACCTGTGCCGTGAGGCAAGACAACAACACCACGAACAGCCTGGTCTTGTTTACGTGGGTCTACACCCAAACGTACAGCCGCTTCAACAGTTTCGTCGAATTTGGCAGTTGCAGCCTTCTTCACAAGCTCTACAGCTTCCAAAGGCTCATAAGTTGCTTCGCTGTCAATCAGCTTCGCAGCTTCAACGTATTTCTTACCGTGTTTAGCCATGTTTGTTTTCCTCCTTTGTGGTGTTAGCGGAAATTCCTCCCACATAATCCGAACCTCGTTCGGTTTCAATCGAGAGACAATTAGTCTTCGATTGTGATACCCATACTACGGGCAGTACCTTCTACCATCTTCATTGCAGCTTCAACAGATGCAGCGTTCAGGTCAGGCATTTTTGTTTCAGCGATTTGACGAACAGCGTCACGCTTAACAGTAGCCACTTTCTTCTTGTTAGGCTCGCCGGATCCTTTTTCGATCTTAGCAGCCACGCGAAGCAGAACAGCAGCCGGTGGAGTTTTAGTGATGAATGTAAAGGAACGATCTTCAAACACCGAAATTTCAACCGGAATGATCAGACCAGCTTGATCAGCAGTACGTGCGTTGAATTCTTTACAGAATGCCATGATGTTGACACCCGCTTGACCCAATGCAGGACCTACTGGAGGAGCCGGATTCGCTTTACCTGCAGGAATCTGCAGTTTCACAATCTTGATAACTTTCTTAGCCATGGTTGACACCTCCTTGCATCAATAGTGGTAGCGGACGCTTTGACACGCCCTCCCACAAGAAACCCGAAGAATTAAATCTTCTCCACTTGAGTATAATCCAACTCCAGCGGGGTTTCCCGTCCAAACATGTTGACGTGAACTTTCAACTTGCTCTTTTCAGCCAAAATCTCTTCCACGGAGCCCACAAAATTCGCAAAAGGACCAACCTTGATACGAACGGATTCCTTGATGTCGAATTCGATCTTCGGTTTCGGCTCTTCCATGCCCATATGCTTCAGAATCTGTTCTACTTCTTCTGGAAGCAAAGGCGTCGGTTTAGAACCGGACCCTGTCGAACCAACAAAACCGGTCACTCCTGGTGTATTGCGGACAACATACCAAGAATCATCGGTCTGAATCATTTCGACCAAGACATATCCCGGGTAAACTTTACGCATGACGGTTTTTTTCTTGCCGTCTTTGTTTACGATTTCTTCTTCCATCGGAACAAGAACGCGGAATATTTTGTCCTCCATGCCCATGGACTCGACACGTTTTTCCAAATTGGCTTTGACTTTATTCTCATACCCAGAGTAGGTATGAACTACGTACCATCTTTTTTCCATATCAAGCCACCTGGGACCCTTCTAAATTATCGCTTCGATCACAGCGGAAATACCGATGTCTACAACCCAAAAATAAATCGTGACAAACACTATGGTGCCGAGAACAATTAAAGTATAGTTCGTCAGTTCTTTACGATTGGGCCAGCGAACTTTTTTAAGTTCCGCCCAGCTTTCAGAGAAAAAGGAAAACAGAGACTTGAAACCACGTTTCACGCCGACTACACCTCCAAAAGAAAACTATCTGGTTTCGCGATGAGGAGTTTGCTCGTTACAGAACTTGCAAAATTTCTTCATCTCCATGCGGTCGGGGTGATTTCGCTTGTTTTTGGTGGTTGTGTAGTTTCTTTGTTTGCAGCTTGTACAAGCCAAAGTGATAATTACCCGCATGATGTGCACCTCCCGAAGACGTCCTTCTTTGTCAGAAGAATCGATATTGATCCTAGTAGAAACAACCTTGTTCTCATCGAAACTCGGTTATTTCTGCGAGATGAATAAAACCGTTGTTCCAAAAACTGTAACAACGATCCATTCATAAAACACGCGAATTTAGGCCTACCTAAAACACTTTATCACAAGGGTAGCGCCATTTCAAGCCTTTTTCTCTCTGATTGTGGGCTGCAATAAATGCCATTGCCAGCTAGACCAGGGAATTCGTCCCCGGAATATTGTAAACACCTCGCTGTAAAAAACTGTGGCGTTTCACAGTCTTTGTCCATCCTGCATAGCATTTAGTCTATATCCAGTATGTTCAATCTTTCAACAGATGAAACACCAAATATTACACATTTTGCTTTTGCGAAAATGGACATCCTTGATTATCGTCCTATCCTGTCTGCCAACTAAAAATAATGGCGACAAAGTACACGGAGATCCTTCGCCGGCCATCCTGATTTAAAAAGCAATCAGGCAATTAAAAAAAGGCTCTGATTGAGCCTTCTGCTTCTTATCCGACACTTGCTATTAATTATCCCTGACTTCCAGATAACGTTCAAGCTTGCGCTTTACCCGCTGGAGTGCATTGTCAATCGATTTTACATGACGCCTTAAATCTACCGCAATCTCTTGATAGGATCGACCGTCCAAATAGAGCATCAGGACTTTCCGTTCCAGATCGCTTAAGATTTCTGACATCTTGTCTTCCAGGCCGACAAATTCCTCTTGATTAATAATCAGTTCCTCCGGATCGCTTACCGCAGTGCCACAAATGACATCCAACAGTGTACGGTCCGAATCCTCATCATAAATCGGCTTGTCCAATGAGACATACGAATTGAGCGGAATATGCTTCTGTCTCGTAGCGGTCTTAATTGCCGTAATGATCTGTCTAGTAATGCAGAGCTCGGCAAAGGCCTTGAACGAAGACAGCTTATCCCCTTTAAAATCACGAATTGCCTTGTACAGCCCGATCATGCCTTCCTGGACAATATCTTCCCGGTCAGCACCAATCAGAAAATAGGAGCGGGCTTTAGCACGTACAAAATTCCGGTATTTATTGATCAAATACTCCAGCGCCCCGCTATCACCCTCGCGGACCGCCTCGACAATGTCTTCATCACTTATCACATCATACCCTGACAACATGACTTCCTTGAGGTCCACACTCAATAGAATCCCTCCGGCCCGGAACGCACGGTAGCCCGTCACTCTCTTGAAATATATGACAAGTATATATGATGTCTACTAGACCGTCAACTACGTTCTACCTAAAATAGACCGATAATAACATTTAATGTAAACTTTTTTCGTAGATTCATATACCGTTTTCATTCTCCAAATGAGCCGACCTTTCGTCCCTATTGTGTAAAACAGTTCTATTCCCTTCGCCAGCGCTCGAACATCTGTCTCACATCCGGCGGCAGCTTCCCGTCAAGTGTATTCCGGCTCTTGGTCTGCTCTTTCGTTATTTTCTGCTTCACTTCGCGCTCGCTCTGTTCCACTTCGTTTAGCAATTCCCGGGCGGACAACCTGAGTGCTCCCCGAGCAAAAATCACATGCTGCTCAATTAAATCGCTGGTCGCCACATAAATTTTTCGCCGGCGGTGGCTGAACTCTCCGACTAGTCGTTCAATGCACTCATCTGCGGTTTCTTTTTCCTTAGTAAAAAACACCTGAACCTTGCCTTGCGTGTAGGATTTCCCCAGCCCAGGGACCCGGTATGCGTCAAAAATCACCACGACTCTGAGGCCGGAATACGCCTGGTAATCCGCTAATTTCTCCAGCAGCAGGTCTCGCGCATCATGCATGCTGCTATTGGCGAGCTTCGCAAGATATGGCCAGCCGCCGATCATATTATAACCGTCGACCAGCAGCACATCCCGCCAATCGGCCATCATTGCTAACCTTGAAGGCGGCGACGGCGAAGCACTTCGTACATAACGACACCTGCGGCAACCGAGGCGTTAAGCGAGTTGATTTTTCCGGCCATCGGCAGTTTCACAAGCACATCACATTTTTCACGGATCAGACGCCCCATTCCTTTACTCTCATTACCGATAACGATAGCAACCGGCCCGTCAAAAACCTCAGTGTCATACAATTCCTGAACAGCATCAACGACCGTCCCGACAACCCACACGCCCATTTCCTTCAGTTGATCGATGGTTTGGCCCAGATTGGTCACTCTGGCTACGGGTACATACTCTACTGCGCCAGCAGATGTTTTGGATACCGTTGCCGTTACTTGTGCGGATCTGCGCTTAGGCAGTATGACGCCATGAGCACCCGTGCAGTCTGCCGTACGGAGAATCGAGCCCAGATTGTGCGGATCCTCGATCTCGTCAAGCAGCAGCAAGAAAGGCGGTTCGCCCTTTTCCTCCGCAACCTTCAGCAAATCTTCCACTTCCACATAGGCATACGGTGCCGCTTGGGCAACCACGCCTTGATGCTGTACCCCTGGAACCATCTGATCCAGCTTGCGTTTGTCCACATGCTGAATGACAATGCCCAGTTTCTTCGCTTCCGCGATGATCGGCAGGGTCAGATGTTTTTGCGCATTTTCGGCAATCCATATTTTATTGATCGTACGTCCTGATTTGAGCGCTTCCGTTACGGAGTGCTTACCAGCTACTACTTCCTCTTCTTGCAACATGTAGGTCTCCTCCTGCATATCAGCCGGCGTCCCCTTTGAGAAACACCGGCTGTATCGTTTCAATGTTGATCTCTATTGCCTGACGGTCTATTTAACAGACCCCTCAATAAACTCGATGCTCTTCCCAATGAGCTCGCGGAGACGATCCTGCTCCCCCGTATAATATAAATACCCAACGAGCGTCTCAAATGCCGTTGCATGCCGATATTCGAGCACGTCGGCATTTTTGGGGATGCTGCCTGATTTGGCATTGCGTCCTTGACGCACAACATCGCGTTCTTCTTCCGTCAGCTCCGGATCCAGATAAGCCAATATTCGGCTCTGTGCCTTCGCCGACACAAATCCTGTTGCTGTCCGGTGCAAGTGATGGGGGCGGAGATTCGCTCTTGATATCAAAAACTGCCGCACCGCCACCTCATAAATGGCATCTCCGATATAGGCAAGCACGATGGGCGGGATTAACCGGGCCGGCTTCGACGGCGGAAAATCGAACCAGCCTACCGCGGGATCATGATGCTCAGGCCCGCTCATTTACGCCGCCAGCGCATACCTTGCGCCGTATCCTCAAGCACGATGCCTTCGTCCGCCAGCTTGTCGCGGATTTCATCCGCTCGCGCCCAGTTTTTATTCTTCCGGGCTTCGATACGTTCGGCAATCAGAGCTTCAATCTCCTCATCCAGCAATTCATCCGTGCCTGTATTTACGATGCGCAGCACGCCGTTCATTTCGTTGAAAGCACGCAGCACTTCATGCAGGTCAGCCGCAGGAATCGAGGCTTCCTTCAGCAGCTGATTCGCCTCGCTGGCCCATTGGAACATGGCGGTGATGGCATCCGGCGTGTTGAAATCATCCTGCATTTTCTGGTGGAATTCGACAAGGACGGCCGATATTTTATCCGCAACTTCCTGGCTTACGTTATCGTCCTTCGAACCGATCGCGGTACTCAATCGATGCTCGACATTAGCCGCCGCATTCGCCAGACGTTCCACGCTGTTCTGTGCCTGCTCCATCACCTCATCGCTATAATTCAGCGGGTTGCGGTAGTGGGTGGACAACATGAAATAGCGGACAGCTTCTTTTGTATATTGTTCACGAAGTTCCTTAACCAATACACCATTACCTAGCGATTTCGACATTTTCTCGTTATTGATGCGGATATAACCATTGTGCATCCAATAGTTCGCCAACGGTTTGCCTGTCAGCGCCTCGGACTGCGCCACTTCGCATTCATGGTGCGGAAACTGGAGGTCTTGACCGCCGCCATGGATATCCAGCGTATCCCCGAGATAACGACGGGCCATGGCGGAGCACTCAATATGCCAGCCCGGGCGGCCGTCGCCCCAAGGGCTGCTCCAGTAGATCTCTCCGGGCTTCGCAGCTTTCCATAGCACGAAGTCCTCCGGGTTTTCTTTCCGCTTATCCACTTCAATCCGGATACCAAATTGCAGCTCATCGAGATTTTGCTGGGACAGCTTGCCGTAATCGTCAAATTTGCGGGTCCGGTAAAAGACATCTCCCCCGTTCTCATAAGCAAAGTCGCGGTCAATGAGCTCCTGGATAAATTCAATAATGCTCTCCATATTGTCCGTTACCCGCGGATTTAATGTCGCTCTCGGTATACCGAGACCGTCCAGATCTTCGTAATAGGCGTTAATAAACTTATCCGCGACCTCCGGAACGGTAGTACCGGTTTGCTCCGCTTTCCGGATCATTTTGTCATCTACATCCGTAAAGTTCACCACGTAATTCACATCATTACCCTGATTCTCAAAATAAGCTCGAACCACGTCGAAAAAGATCATCGGACGGGCATTCCCGATATGGATATAATCGTACACGGTAGGACCGCACACGTAGATCTTTACCTTTCCAGGTTCCTGAGCAACAAACGTTTCTTTCATACGGGTTAACGTGTTATAGATTTGAAGTGCCATAAGGTATCATCTCAATCCTTTCATTCCATCGCTTATTGTTCCTTCACGGCTTGCGGGTTTACTCTTCTTTGGCCGAAGACACAACGACCTCGGATACCATGCCTTTAGGCTGGTTTCGTTTGCTCTCATGAAGCTCCGCCCGGAGCTGATCGATCTCCTTCTGCATTGAACGCAGCATATCCACAATCGGATCGGGCAGATTCGTGTGATCCAGCCGGTCGCGCACCCGCTCCCCGTTCTGTTTCACAATTTTTCCCGGATTGCCGACAACGGTGCTGTTTTGGGGGACTGGTCTTAGTACGACTGCATTGGAACCAATGTTACAGTTATCCCCAATCGTAAAGGAACCTAGCACTTTCGCCCCCGATCCGATGACCACGTTGTTGCCGATGGTCGGGTGCCGCTTGCCTTTCTCCTTACCGGTTCCACCAAGCGTAACCCCTTGGTAGATCACCACGTCATCCCCAATCTCACAGGTCTCTCCAATGACAACCCCCATCCCATGGTCTATGAACAGCCGATGCCCGATACGGGCTCCCGGATGAATCTCAATCCCTGTCATAAACCGGCTGAACTGGGAGATCAACCGGGCCAGCGTATACCATCGCCGCTTAAATAATGCATGAGCTACCCGGTGCGCCCACAGTGCGTGAAGCCCCGAGTAGGTGAATACCACTTCAAAAAGTCCCCGGGCAGCCGGGTCATTCTCGAACACTGTCCGAATATCCGATTTCATCTGTTTAAACATGAACGCTCCCTCTTTCCCCTCTTCCAATCGCGCATGCAACTTGCCATCCATCGTTATTCCTGTAAATAAAAAACGCCCCTGCAGCTTATCGCTGCAGAGGCGCTAGACCGCGGTTCCACTCTGCTTAGAACCGGCACAAGCCTCCTCCCTTCGTCAGGGACGGATTCTACCGATTCTCTTCATGTCATTAACGGCAGACGACCGGCATGATCTAACGATTGTGTTCGCTTCAACCATGCAGCTCACAGGTGCATTTCCGCTGCAGGCGACGGGACAACTCTCAGCCGGCAAATTCAAGTGGTCCTTGTCTTCTGCCGATTGTCCTCTCTGGAACGTGCCTGTTTTACGCGTACTTCTCCTGATCGTAGCTTTTGTACGTTTATATTTGTTGATCTATGTGAAGGAAACAACGCTCTATAGAACGCTGCGCTGACGGATTGTGCTTCCGATCGCTGTTGCCTTCCGATTTCTTTAACGATATCACATAGGTGGAAATCGGAAGACAAAGGCGAACGCTTCGCTTCTACAGCACAATTCCGTCCTCTCCGCTGCTTCTCCGTATGAGTTGTTGCTACCTAACCTAGATCAAAGAATATTTCACTTATAGTTTGGTGTAATTATAACTGATGATATACGGGCTGACAAGGAACGTTTATTCGAAGAAGCGCCCGAATTATGCGCCCTTGATCTGAGAACGCAAACGGTCAAGCACACGATCCTTACCAAGCAGCCAAATCGTCTGGTTCAGGTCCCGGCCATGAGTTTGTCCCGTCAAGGCTACGCGGATCGGCATAAAGAGCTGTTTGCCCTTAAATCCGGTCTCCTTCTGGACTTCCTTGATCAGTGCCGCAATCTTCGGAGCGTTAAACTCATCCGACTGCTCGATCTTCGCAAGGAATGCCGACAATACGGCGGGCACCTGCTCGCCGCCCATCACTTCAATCCCTTCGGAATCCAGCTCCAGATGTGTGCGGAAGAACACTTCCGACAGATCCACGATATCCGAAGCAGCAGTCAACTGCTCCTGATAGAGCGCCACGAGCGCGCGTGCCCATTCCTCTTGCTCGGCCGTAAGCTCGGACGGCAAGCGACTGGCTTTCTGCAAATGCGGAATGGCTAGATCGGCAATCCGATCCGGATCCGCATTCTTGATATACGTGTTGTTCAGATGAGCCAGCTTGTTTGTATCGAATACCGCCGGGCTCTTGGATAATCGATGCTCATCAAAGATCGAGATCAACTGCTCTTGGGAGAACACTTCCTCTTCCCCTTCCGGAGACCAGCCAAGCAGCGAGATGAAGTTGAACAGCGCTTCAGGCAAATAGCCAAGCTGGTCATACTGCTCAATGAACTGAATAATCGATTCATTACGCTTGCTCAGCTTCTTATGATCCTCGCCCACGATCAGGGTCATATGTCCGAACTGAGGCGGCTCCCAGCCAAAGGCTTCATAGATCATCAGCTGACGCGGCGTATTGGAGATATGATCCTCCCCGCGGAGCACATGGCTGATCTTCATCAGATGATCGTCCAAAGCTACAGCGAAATTGTAGGTAGGAATGCCGTCTTTTTTAACGATGACGAAGTCGCCCGTCTCTTTGCTGTTAAACGAAATCGTGCCCTTCACCATATCATCGAACGTGTAGATACGATCTTCTGGAACGCGGAAGCGGATGCTGGCCACACGACCTTCAGCCTCAAGTGCCTGACGCTGCTCTTCCGTCAAATCCCGGTGCTTCCCGGAATAGCGCGGTGTTTCGCCGCGAGCCATCTGCTCTTCCCGCTCCTGCTCCAGCTCTTCCTCCGTGCAATAGCAGCGGTAAGCAAGCCCGCGATCCAGAAGGTCCTGCCAATATTCTTTATAAATATCAAGACGCTCGGTCTGGCGATAAGGTCCGTACTCGCCTCCGACATCCACGCTCTCATCCCAGTCCATGCCCAGCCACTTCAAGTATTTCAGCTGGCTTTGCTCTCCGCCTTCTACGTTGCGTTTCACATCCGTATCCTCGATGCGGATAATGAATTTCCCGTTGTTCTTGCGGGCAAATAAATAATTGAATAATGCCGTTCTGGCATTGCCGATATGTAAATGTCCCGTTGGACTCGGTGCATAGCGCACGCGGACTTCTCCGGTCATTGTAACCCCTCCGCTTCCCTATTCTTTCAAGATTCCTCGCTCAAAAAACTCCCTTATTGAACACATACTTCAAGATGATAGCATACCTTTTACGAGGCAGACAACCGATTGCGCGGCGATACCTTCGCCCCTGCCAGCAAACCCGAGCTGCTCGGTGGTGGTCGCCTTCACATTAACCTGATCCACCTCGGCATCCAGCGCTTTGGCGATCACTTCCGCCATTTGCGGAATATATGGCGCCATCTTCGGCTTCTGCGCAATAATTGTAGAATCGATATTACCAAGTCTATACCCGCGTTCCTTCGCCATGACCCATACCTGCTCCAAAAGCTTCAGGCTGTCGGCGTCTTTAAAGGCAGGATCATTATCAGGAAAATGACGACCAATATCGCCAAGCCCAAGCGCTCCCAAAATCGCGTCCGTTACGGCGTGCAGCAGCACGTCGGCATCGGAGTGCCCGAGAAGTCCCTTGTCATAAGGAATCGTGACGCCTCCTATGATGCACGGCCTTCCTTCTACGAGCTGATGTACGTCAAACCCCTGTCCTACTCGAATCATCCCATGTCCTCTCCCTTACGTTTCTGTAAAAAAGCTGCATATTCCAGATCCTCCGGTGTGGTAATCTTAATATTGCTGTATTTCCCCTCCACCACGGTTACCGGATGTCCTGCTCGCTCCATCAGCATGGCATCGTCAGTGCCTGTAAACCCATCCTTCGCAGCAGCCTCATGTGCAGACAGCAGGTCGGAAAGACGAAAAGCCTGTGGGGTCTGGACGGCCCACAGACTTTGACGGTCCGGGGTGCCTGTAATCAGCCCCTTACCGTTCACCTGTTTAATCGTATCCTTCACGGGGACCCCAAGTACCGAGGCGCCCTCACGGATTGCCGCATCGCGGCAGACTTCAATTTCCTCTTGCGTTACAAACGGCCTTACGCCGTCATGTATCATTACCCACTCTGAAGAAATTTGCTTGATGCCCTGGTATACGGACTGCTGCCTCTCGCTTCCCCCGGGGATTACAGCGGACACCTTGTTCAAACTGTATTCCTGAATCCAGGATTCGCAGCGAGGGACATCCTCCATCCCCGTCACAAGCACAATTTCCTGCAGCCATGGTATCCGGCTGAATGCTTCAAGCGTATGAACGATAATGGGCTTTCCATTCAGAGCCAAGTACTGCTTGCTCTCCCGGGTGCCCATCCTCGTTCCTTTTCCCGCCGCTACAATAACAGCGCCGAAGTTACTCATCAAGCACCAAACTCCTGTCTCACCCAACACGTCCCAAACGGACGAATAGCGGATATGTATATCCCCATCATACCCCTTTACTGGGCTTTTTCCAACAGTTTTGGTTTCGCGAAGATCATCCGGCCCGCTGAGGTTTGCAGTACGCTGGTAACGAGCACCTCCATCATCGTGCCGATGTACTCGCGACCGCCTTCCACGACGATCATCGTGCCGTCATCCAAATAAGCGACGCCTTGACCATGCTCCTTGCCGTCCTTGATAATCTGTACCAGAATTTCCTCCCCTGGCAGAACCACCGGTTTCACCGCGTTGGCGAGATCATTAATGTTCAACACCGACACGCCCTGCAGCTCACAAACCTTATTTAAGTTAAAATCATTCGTAACTACTTTGCCTTGAAGCACTTTGGCCAGTTTCACCAGCTTGCTGTCGACTTCGGATATTTCCTCAAAGTCCCCTTCATAAATGAGCACCTTGACGTCCAGCTCTTTCTGGATTTTGTTCAAAATATCAAGACCCCGCCGGCCGCGATTTCGCTTAAGAAGGTCTGAGGAATCCGCAATATGCTGAAGCTCCTCCAGAACAAACTCAGGTATGACAATCGTTCCTTCGATAAATCCGGTCTTGCAAATATCTGCAATTCTCCCGTCAATGATGACACTCGTATCCAAAATTTTATGTTCCTCTATGCGCCGGCCCTCAGGCTCAGCAGCTTGACTCCACTTGCCCGACATCCATAGAGAAGCCAGTTCATCCTTCTTTTCCAGTCCAATGCGAAACCCGATGTAACCACCGAGCAGCGTAATGCCAACCTGGAGCAGCTGCCCTACTTGTCCGAGCAAGGACAACCCTGGTGACAGCAATACAGACAGCAGCAGGCCGCTCAACAGTCCGGCAGTACCCGCAGCCAGCTCATTCATCGGAATCCGGGAGAACGAAGAGATCAGGCTGTGCAGCCATCTCGTTACCCGATCCGCTGACAGCACGCCGATCATGCCAAACAATAATCCTCCAAGCACCGCGAAGGCTCCGCTTCCCGCTGCAAATAAACCTTGTCCAAAAATAGGCGAGAGCTCTAAGAAAGACCGTTCCATTGTATGATATAACGTATACCCGCCCCATGCTCCGCATAATACTGTAAATGCTAAAATAGCTTTTTTTACCATGAGCTTCCGCACACCTCCTTTTTATACATAAATATCTTTGCTTCTATTTTCCAGTATGGTCCAATTTATAAAGTCGTAATCGTGCCGCCCCATCTTTTTTAAGATAAAAGTTTTCAGTGAATCCAAATGAATTGGATAATCGTAAGAAAAACATCCTCAAATATGCAGTCTATCTTCTGTAAAAGTGCGCCTATTGACGCTTTTTTATCCTATTTCCATATCCCCATATCCTACCGGTTTTGCCTACCCCCATCAGGCTTTGACGTGTACTTACATCAACCTCACAAATGGAATTGACCGCCTTCGGACACCTGAAATTGGTTGAAATCGCCTGAAGTAGTGGAATATAATGAACTCAATTCATAATATCGAGGTGGATGTATAAATGAGCGCTCCTAGTTTACAGGCTTTTCAGGACCAAGTTTCCGAATTGTTGCTCCGTCACCGCAGTCTCTTGGATGTTCTGTCTAAAAATGGTCAAAGCAATGCTTCAGTCAACCGGGCCGTAACCAAGGCCATCACAGAATGCGGATGCATCGAGCTCCACGCCACGAAGCAATCCTTCGATATGGGCGCTGATCTCGAATCAGCCCGGGAATTAGCTGGCACGCACGTCGAAGGCCATCTGTGCGAGAATTGCCGTGAAGCGGTAAGCACCGAGCTTGGCCGCAACCTATTTTATATGTCTGCTCTTGCGAATCTTCTGGACATTCAACTGGATGAGGTTGTTGACAAGGAGTCGCAGAAATGCTCCACATTGGGTATTTTCAACCTGTCGTAAAGCCGCTAACATGAAAACGGTTCGTAACGGCAAGGTACTCCATGCATACAAAAAAAGCATTTATCTCGCTGCGCTAGCAGGGAAATAAATGCTTTTTATTTGGATTATGTCACAAATCTGTCCTATCGGTCAGAGGATTGAAAGGCCTCATCTGATTTGGGATCATCCTTTTTACGACGTTTTTTGCGGTTCAGCCTGCGGAAATTCTGTTGCAAGCCATAACCTGCGTACAGGACCAATGGCAAGAATATCAGCTTGGAGGTCTGCTCTGGTAAGAACACGGCAACCATGACTGCGCCAATGATGACGAGCGGTGTAAATTTAATCGCTGTTTTCGGAATGCCAATCTTCTTGAAGTTCGGATACTTGACTGCGCTAACCATGAGGTAAGAAAGTAGAAGTACGGCAATAATCATATAAGTTGCTGTAATCTCTTCATGAAATAACGCCAAGGTTGCCAGCACGCCTCCCGCAGCGGGGATCGGCAGGCCGATAAAATATCCCGGTATGCCCGGACGAACATTAAATCTTGCAAGACGCAATGCGCCGCACATCGGAAATATGGCGGTCACTGTCCAAGCCAGTGCTGTATTAATATCCGTAAACGCTACGGTATACATAATGAGTGCCGGTGCTACGCCAAATGATATTACATCGGATAATGAGTCAAGTTCCTTGCCGAGCTCGCTTTGGGCATTCAATGCCCGAGCTACCCGACCGTCCAGTCCATCAAGAAGCATGGCAATGATAATCATTATGGCGGCCATACTCGTTCGACCTTCCGTCGCCAAGATGATACCAATCATTCCGAGAAACAGATTACCTAAAGTAAACATATTCGGAATTGATTTCGTCATTTTTTTTATTCACCTCATTAATGTTACGTACGAACATCGATTGTAGGTCTTTTAGATTTGTCTGTCAATAAATACTTGTTCTTGCAATCGTTTCAGGCCTTCTTTAATGGTCCGTGCGCGAACTTCACCAATCCCGTCCACTTCATCAAGTTCATGGATGGAAGCGATCATAATGCTGGATAAATCATGGAACTGGTCGACCAGATTACGTACGATCACATTCGGAAGGCGCGGGATTTTGTTCAAAATCCGGTAACCACGCGGCAGTATTTCTTCCTCTGAAGCAGCGGCGGAAGCCGGATAGCCAAGAAGCCTTACAATATGATGAATGTCCAGCAGTTCCTCATCCGTTGAACGCTTCAACGCAAGAATGATCTCGCGGATCTTCTCCTCGCTGTACTCCCGGGCATAGTCCGCATACAGCAGCCAAGCCTCTTCCTCTATGTTGCTTACAAGCTCATCCATCTGCATGCTGATCAAACGACCTTCGTTGCCGAGCTCGTTGATATAGCGCTTGATCTCCTTCTTGATGCGGAGCACCATCTCGACGCGCTGAATCACATTCACGACTTCCGGAATGGTGACCAATTCTTCAAATTCAGATGCCGAGAGGTTGGTAAGCGATTGATTAAGCACCACTCGGTATCGCTCCAAGGTCTGTATAGCCTGATTCGCCTTGGTTAAGATTACGCCGATTTCCTTCAATGCATACCGCAGCGATCCTTGATACAGCGTAATAATGTTTCGGCGCTGCGAGATGGACACAACCAGCTTGCCTGTCTGTTTCGCTACCCGCTCCGCTGTTCTGTGCCGTATCCCCGTCTCGATGGAAGAGATCGAAGAATCCGGAATCAGCTGGGTATTGGCATATAAGATACGTTTCAAGTCTTCACTCAGGATGATGGCGCCGTCCATCTTGGCCAGCTCGTATAAATAGTTTGGCGAAAAATCGCAGTTAATGGAGAAGCCGCCGTCGACAACTTCCATTACTTCCGGGCTGTAGCCCACAACGATCAGGGCGCCCGTCTTTGCCCGCAGCACGTTCTCCAGTCCGTCGCGAAACGGCGTTCCCGGTGCTACCAGCTTTAGCAAATCATTCATTTTGTCCAGTTGGCTCGTTTCTTTCACCTTCGTATGCCCCCTAATCTAACGCAACCGCTAATGCATCTGCAACGGTGTTTACTCCTATAATTTGTATTCCTTTCGGATGCTTCCATCCCTTTAAACTCTTCTCCGGCATGAGTACGCGCTTAAAGCCCAGCTTCTCGGCTTCCCTTACCCTTTGTTCCGCTCTGGAAACGGCACGAACCTCGCCGGTCAGACCAACCTCGCCAAAGATGACATCATACGGCTTGGTCGGAATGTCGCGGAAGCTGGATGCAATGCTAACCGCTATGGCCAAATCCACCGCTGGCTCATCGAGCTTCACGCCGCCGGCAACATTCAGATAGGCGTCTTGCGTTTGCAGGTACATGCCCATCCGTTTCTCCAGCACGGCAATGATCAGATTCATGCGGTGGTGGTCCACCCCTGTGCCCATCCGGCGCGGGGACGGGAAGTGGGTTGTGGAGATGAGCGCCTGCAGCTCGACCAGAACCGGACGAGTTCCCTCCATGCTTGCAACAACGGTCGAACCCGCTACCCCTAAGGGCCGTTCAGATAAGAACAGTTCCGATGGATTCCCGACTTCCCGAAGTCCATCCTCACCCATCTCAAAAATGCCAATCTCATTCGTCGAACCGAAACGGTTCTTTACCGCACGAAGCAAACGGTAAGTATGGTGACGCTCTCCTTCAAAATAAAGCACACAGTCCACCATGTGCTCCAGCATCCTTGGGCCTGCAATAGCGCCTTCCTTGGTCACATGACCGACCAGGACGGTCGCTATGCCCTTTACCTTCGCCAATCGCATGAAGCGTGCCGTACACTCCCGCACCTGGGAAACGCTGCCTGGCGCACTGGTTACCTCCGGCAAATACACCGTCTGAATGGAGTCAATGACAACAAAGCCAGGTTGCACGTTCTCAATGGCTTCCTCAATCGATTCCAGATTGGTTTCACACAGGACAAACAGCTCCGGAGACAGCGCCCCGAGCCGATCTGCACGCAGTTTGGTCTGGCGTACGGATTCCTCACCGGAAATGTACAGAACGCGAATACCGTTCTGGGCCAATCGATTGGAGGCTTGCAGCAGCAGCGTGGATTTGCCGATGCCGGGGTCACCGCCGACTAACACCAGCGAGCCCGGAACAAGCCCGCCGCCGAGCACACGGTTCAATTCCGCAATGCCCGTCTGGATTCTGGGTTCTTTACCGCTTTCTATATTTATGATCGAAAGGGGTTTTTCTTTACTATGAAAAAGAGGGGAATTCATCCCCTGCGTCTTGATTACCGTCTCGGTCTCTTCTACCATGGAGTTCCATGATTGGCAGCCCGGACATTTTCCGAACCATTTAGGCGCTTCATAGCCGCACTCGGTACAGAAAAATTTCGTTTTAGTTTTTGCCATGTAAGTCTCCTTTATGTCGCACATCAATTGTCGGATTTCGTAAAACCCTGCAAAATCAGGCATTACTCAAAGTTTACCATTTCTTATAATTGGGCGTAAAGGTTAATTGGAAACTTTACGCTAGATGTTTCGAATTTGAAGGGTCGTTAAACCATACATGTCCTCTTCGCTGCCGGATCGTTCTTACAATCGCTGGGTTGATACATGAGGGTATGTTTTCTTAATTCGCTATTCATCCATATGCCTAATTATTTTATCGATAGAAACAGCCTCGGTCATTTCATTCACATAACTTCTGAGCATCCATGTTTCTGCCCATAAACCTTCATCCTCCCTTCAAACTAAAATCAAAAACCCCCGCTGGTTTTAATCCAACGGGGGTTGAAGTTACACTTATTCCGTTTCAGCTGATGCGGCAGTGACGCTCTCGTTCTTGTGTACAACCAGCTCGCCATTTGCCTCATCAATGGTGAGCGAGTCACCCTTGGCCACAGTACCTTTCAGCAGCTCCTCGGAGAGGCGATCCTCGATGTGCTTCTGGATAGCCCGGCGCAGTGGGCGGGCACCGAAGGCCGGATCGTATCCTTCCTTCGCAATGAAAGCCTTCGCTTTGTCTGTGAGCTCGAAATGCACCTCAAATTCCTTCAGACGTTTACGCAGCTCGTCGGACATCAATGTCACGATTTGGGCAATGTGTTTCTCTTCCAGAGAGTGGAACACGATGATCTCGTCAATCCGGTTCAAGAACTCCGGACGGAAGCTCTTCTTGAGCTCATCCATCACTTTGCCTTTCATGTTGTTATAATCGCGACCTGCATCCGTCACTGCAGTAAAGCCAAGCGTAGAGTTCTTCTTGATGGCTTCCGCTCCCACGTTGGAGGTCAGGATGATCAGGGTGTTGCGGAAGTCCACCACGCGGCCCTTGGAGTCGGTCAAGCGTCCGTCTTCCAGCACCTGAAGCAAGATGTTGAATACCTCAGGGTGTGCCTTCTCGATTTCATCGAGCAGCACAACAGAATATGGTTTGCGGCGTACCTTCTCGGTCAGCTGACCGCCTTCTTCATAGCCGACATATCCCGGAGGCGCTCCGACGAGACGTGATGTGGAATGCTTCTCCATGTACTCGGACATATCGATCCGCACAACCGCATTCTCATCTCCAAACATCGCTTCCGCAAGGGCGCGTGCCAGCTCGGTTTTACCTACTCCGGTAGGACCCAGGAAGATGAAGGAGCCCATTGGACGCTTCGGATCTTTCAGTCCTGCACGTGCCCGGCGAACCGCACGGCTGACCGCTTTGACCGCTTCCTCTTGACCGATCACCCGGCTGTGCAGAATTTCTTCCAGATTCAGAAGACGCTCGGTCTCTTCTTCTTTCAGTTTATTCACAGGAATACCAGTCCAGTTGGCTACAACGTCTGCGATATCCTCCGGAGTTACCTCGGAATCGGTACGTCCTTGTTTTTCTTTCCATTGATTCTTCGTAATTTCAAGCTCTTCACGCAGCTTCTGCTCCGTATCGCGCAGCGCTGCAGCTTTCTCGAATTCCTGGCTTTGGACAGCTGCGTCCTTCTCTTTGCGGATGTCCTCCAGATGCGCTTCTTGATCTTTCAGATTTGGCGGTATGGTATACGTATGAAGGCGAACTTTCGAACCGGCCTCGTCAATCAGGTCAATCGCTTTATCCGGCAGGAAGCGGTCCGTAATGTAGCGGTCGGACAATTTCACAGCCTGCTCGATCGCTTCATCCGTAATTTTCACGCGGTGATGCGCTTCGTAACGGTCACGCAGTCCATACAGAATCTGAATGGCTTCCTCCGGCGACGGTTGGTCCACCGTAATCGGTTGGAAACGACGCTCGAGAGCAGCGTCTTTTTCAATATATTTGCGGTATTCATCCAGGGTGGTTGCCCCGATGCACTGAAGCTCTCCGCGAGCCAATGATGGCTTAAGAATATTGGAAGCGTCAATCGCACCTTCTGCACCGCCTGCACCGATCAAGGTATGAAGCTCATCGATGAACAGAACAATGTTACCCGCTTGACGAATCTCATCCATAATTTTTTTCAAGCGATCCTCAAACTCGCCGCGGTATTTGGTTCCGGCAACAACCGAGCCCATATCCAGCGTCATGACGCGTTTGTCACGCAGTGTCTCCGGAATTTCGTTGTTAATGATGCGTTGTGCCAGGCCTTCGGCAATCGCCGTTTTACCTACCCCTGGTTCACCAATCAACACCGGGTTGTTCTTCGTACGGCGGCTCAGCACCTGAATCACGCGCTCGATTTCTTTGCTGCGTCCGATGACCGGATCCAGATTGCCTTCTTTGGCAATGGCGGTCAGATCGCGAGCGAGACTGTCGAGTGTAGGCGTGCTTACGTTTTGCGGCGTGCCATGATGGCTCGATACCGCTTCGCTGCTGCCAAGCAGCTGCAGTACTTGCTGGCGGGCTTTGTTCAGGCTAATGCCCAGGTTGTTTAGCACACGTGCCGCAACCCCTTCGCCTTCACGAATGAGCCCCAGCAGAATATGCTCAGTACCTACGTAGGTATGACCAAGCTTGCGAGCTTCGTCCATGGAGAGCTCAATTACTTTTTTCGCTCTAGGCGTATAAGCAATGTTGGTAGGCTGCTCCTGTCCGCGTCCGATTAATGTTTCGACTTCATCCTGAATTTTCTCAAGACCAAGTCCAAGTCCGATCAGCGCTTTGGCTGCAATGCCGTCTCCTTCACGAATAAGTCCTAGCAGGATATGTTCTGTGCCGATATTGTTGTGACCCAGACGTACCGCTTCTTCCTGAGCCAATGCAAGCACCTTTTGTGCACGTTCCGTAAATCTGCCAAACATCATAGTATTGCACCTCCACGTTTCAATTAATATATTGAACCTCGCGGATTTCGGTGTATCGTCAGCTATAAGACGCTTACACCGTCATCCAACTGTAAAACGAGTATAGATCCTTAATGGGTACCCAGTGTTTCTCTGATGAGCTTAGCCCTGTACATGTCGCGTTCGGAAGGAGTCATTCCTTCTCCATAGGTCTTCTGCAGAAAGCCCGGCTGTGTCTTCACATTCAATTCATTCATGACCGGGATTTCCGGGCCTTCCAAGAGGCCGAGATCCACACCAAGCCGAACATCGGATAAACGCTGGGCTGCTTCCTTGGAATCCATCACCGCCGCATAGGACAGTATGCCATAGGAGCGCATGACCCGATCCGTAATCCGAAGCTTGGATTCACCCAAGAGCCGGGCTCTGGCATTCTTCTCATGCTCGATGATTTGCAGGGCGACGCTGTGAAGATTCTCAATGATCTCCGACTCGGTTTGACCGAGCGTAATCTGATTCGAGATTTGAAACAGGTTGCCTAACGCTTCACTGCCTTCACCGTAAATCCCTCTTACCGTCAAGCCTACCTGCGATACAGCCGAGAGAATCCGGTTAATCTGCTGTGTCATAACAAGAGCGGGCAAATGCATCATGACGGATGCGCGAAGACCGGTGCCGACATTCGTCGGACAGCTTGTAAGATAACCTCGCTTGTCATCAAACGCATAATCGATCTCGGATTCAAAAACATCATCCAGCGCCGTCGCACGTGCCCATGCCTCACGAACCTGAAATCCGGGATATAAACACTGGATGCGCAGGTGATCCTCTTCATTGATCATAATGCTGACGGATTCATCTTCAGTAAGGATGACTGCACCGTTTCGGGATTCATTCGCCAGATTGGGACTGATTAGATGCTTCTCAACAAGAACCTTCTTATCCAGCTCATCAATCTCACTTAATTTAATTACATGCAAATCCCCGAATTCCTGCAAATCGTCCTTATTCTTCAATACATCCGTCAGGCGCTCTAGCACTTCTCCTGACTGCTGATCCGTTGCCAGCAGCGGGAAAGGAAGATGCTGCAGATTGCGCGCCACCCTAACACGGGTGCTGATGACAATGTCGGAATCCTGACCGTTCCCGCGCATCCACTCGCTCAGCGCCGAATCGGTAAACCGGAGATTAGACATCACGCATTCCTCCTACTAAAGTGCAAAATCTTACAATCTTATCCCTGAGCCATATTTCGCTCCAGCTCACGGATTTGGTCCCGTATCTCGGCAGCCGTTTCAAACTCCTCCTGCACGATCCGAATTTGAAGCTCCTTCTTAAGGTCATCGATTTGGCGTTTGATCTGAATCCGGCCACCCGTACGCTTCGGCACTTTGCCGACATGGGAAGTCCCCCCATGGACTCGCTTAAACAATGGATCCAATCGATCCGAGAAATATTTATAACACGAGCTGCAGCCGAACCGGCCAAGCTTGCTGAACTGGGAATACGTCATACCGCATTCTTCACATTGCAGCGTCTGAGCCATTTTTGCACCGGGGCTCTGGCCCTTGCCTGAAGGATCCAGATCCAGAAGACCTGACAGCAAACTGTGTATAGAAAAACCATTCGACGTGCCGGGGATCAATTCCCCTTTTTCACGGGCACAGGTTTCACAAAAATGAAACTCCGTTTTCTCCCCGTTCACAATTTTGGTGAAATGAAGTGTCGCCGGCCGTTTACCGCATTCTTGGCATAACATAATCCGATGCCTCCTTACACAGACTCACTTACCTAATAAAGAAATAAGCATCGCCTTCATAATCCTTGCACGCAGCTCATCCCGATAAGGAAGCTTCACATTCAGGCACTCCCTCGAAATGGCGGCCCGCATCAGGCTGGCCTCCCGCCTCGTTAAAAACCGGGATTCCTCCAGCTGGTAAATCAATCCTTCAGCCACCGTCTGATCAATCATGCTGCCGATGGTATGGTGAAGATGCTGCTGGAGTGCAGTATGCTGGGGAAGCTCGATACGCTGGATGCGTATGTACCCGCCCCCGCCGCGCTTGCTCTCGACAAGAAAGCCCTTCTCCAGCGTGAACCGTGTACTGATCACGTAGTTGATCTGGGAAGGAACGCAAGAAAATTGCTCCGCCAGATCGTTGCGTTGAATTTCAACGGTACCCTCCGGACTTTCCTGCAGTATGCTCTTCAGGTATTGTTCGATAATATCAGAGATATTACGCATTAGTCTGTTCATCCTCCACTGTTTGAAACGTTAAGACGGATAGTGATCTTACACGTCCGCACAGAGCCTTGCTTATACGTTAATTTTAACCATAATCAAAATCAGCGAACCCTCTCGTTGACTTTGACTTTCTTTGACTTTGATCTCATTATAGCACATTTTTTCATTTTGCCAAGAGGGTTCTTCTCAATTTATCGCGGTTAGCAGTTATTCTTATTGTACCCAGTTCTTTGACCGCTTATAGCCTCTTTCCCAAGAACAATTCATTTCAAGGGCAACAAAAAAGAAGCAGCCTTCATGCCGGGTGAAAACCGGTCTCAAGGCCACTTCTCCATATCGTGCTCCTGTATCGTCTACATCTTCAAGCGTCATAACTGATCAAGTAGTGCTGTAATTCCGTGTTGTAATAACCGATGCTGTATTCAATGATACTGCCTGTCCCGTCATAAGAGGATCTGAGCCGCTTCAGTAACGGCGCGCCTATACTTACTTCAAGCAAGGAGGCAATCTCCTCATTTGCCACGGTCGCCAGAAAACGGTCGCGGAAATTCTCCAGCGTAATTTGACTCTCCTCGATGCGGTCATACAGAGACGGCAGTTCGGTGGAACCGAACTCTTCACCCATATCCACTTGGGATGACACATAGTGGGTGTAGTAAATGAAAGGGCTCCCGTCCAGTAAATACAAACGTTCAATAAGCAGGCACCGCTCTCCGAATTTTAAGAACAATTCGCTATCCGGCTCATTGAGCACCCATTCCGTCTTCAGGTGGCGTTTCCGAATCTGGTGTCCTTCTTCGACCAGAATCTCGGTGAACAGCTTGCCTTTGGAAAGCTTGGAGAAGGAAGTGTTCCGGGTCACAATCGTTCCTACCCCGCTCCGCTTCTCTACATACCCTTCCTGATACAACTCCTGGATCGCATTGCGGACCGTCATTTTGCTAACGTTAAATTCCTGTTCCAGCTGCGGCTCGGAAGGAATATGGGAGCCAAGTGGATACTCCCCATGCAGAATCCGATCTTTTATGATCTTCTTGATTTGCAAGTATAACGGACCGTTCTTCCGCGTGATCGACATGCTTCCTCCTACCTTTCCACGTCAGACATATGATGACTCATTGCCTGAAGCACTTCGCGTTCGCTCGCCGTCGGCGTATCCCCTGTTACGGTATGGGCAAGCATCGCCGCAGCTGCGGCAAAATCAACCGTCCGATTCGGTTCATATCCCTCCGAGATCCCGTGAATCACCCCACTGGCGTAGGCATCACCTGCGCCGATACGGTCATGGACGGAAAACGTCAAGGTTTTGGAAAAGTGAAACGCTCCATCCGTGTAGAGATAGCCTTGCAGGGAATGAGTGTTATCCCCGTTGATCTTGCGGTGGGTACCCGACGCAACCGTAATATTATACTTCGCTGCCACCTTCGGGATCAACTCCTGCAGCTGTTCGCTCTGATCCTCCCGGGTCGTCTCCATGCCAAGGATATAGATGGCATCTTTCTCATTCATAAAAACGATATCCGCTAAAGACAGCATTTCCTCATAGTGCGGCTTGGCAAACTCGTAGCGGTCCGCCCCCCATAAAGTGGGACGATAATTGCAATCGAACACAACGGTTCCGCCGTTTTTTTTAACTTCACGAGCCAGTGTCTTCATTTGGCCCCGTACCGTATCGTTCATGGAAAGGGTAATCCCGCAAAAATGGACCATGTCTATCTTTTCAGCAATCGCACCGAAATCGTACATGGCATCCTCCGCCGTATTAAAGCTGCTGCCCAGTCGATCCGTATAAGTTACACGTCCGGGTCTTACACCAAAGCCATTCTCCAGAAAGTACATGCCGACATATTTGCCTCCGCGGCTAATGAGCGCAGTGTCGATGCCAAGCTTGCGCAGGTAGGAAATCGCCGCTTCGCCAAGCGGGTTATCCGGCAGCGTGCTGACCAGATATCCGTTATGACCGAACCTTGCCACAGCCGAGGCGATGTTTACACCCGTGCCGGAAAAGGAGTAATTCAGATGGCTCTCTTGAGCCAAGGAAGCATATCCCGGTACTTGAAGACGCATCATCACTTCGCCATATGCGGCAATCGTCTTAGGCATATTGATCAACCAGCGCTTTTAGCTTGAGATGCAGCTCTTGAACATCGCTAATGATCGTATCTCCACTGGCCGAGTCGATAATCGAAGAGTACACGTGCGGGATGACCTGCTGCACTCCCGCTTCGAATGCGATGCGCACGATGGCTTCAAAATTCTCTTTATCAATCCCGCCTGTTGGTTCAAGCGCGAATCCTTCCTCCGCACATGCCTTCGCTACCGCGCGGTACTCATCCTCCAGCTCCAAGCCTTGCATCGGGAAGTACTTCAGTGCGTTACCGCCCATATCGCGCACAAGCGCAATGGCCGCTTTAACAGGTACGATCGCTTTGTCCGATCCGGCAGCGCTCACCGGTCCGGTTGAGATATTCACGTAGCCTACTTGACCCGAAGGGGACACGAGGCTGTTAATCCAGCTTTCTTTGCCATCCAGATTGGCACGTGTAGCACCAACTGCCGGGAACACCTGATTGATATGCGTGCCTGGGTAGCTCTTCACAATCTCAGCTACCACAGCAGCTTGACGGTTATCGCCAGCACCCAATCCGATCGATACCGCATCTTCGATAACGGCGCCATACTCCTTCATCGCAATAACGGCCTCTTGCGCGTTCGGATAATTTTTGGACAATACGCCGACCACCACATGCCCTTCCGCAGCTTCGAAAATTTCCTTCGCATTCTGAATGCTGCCTGCAAGTACGTTCAGTGCCGCGCGATTTCTATAAAGACGTTTCTCCATATTTGCCATTTTAGTTTCCCCCTGCAATCTGTTGTATTCTCGTTATAATGACTTGCAAATCATCCCCGGAAAGCGAGCGAGGATCGATATCAAAATACCCCTGGCGAACGCCGTAATCCCTGGTGTATACGGCAATATCGCCTTCGCGAAGCTGATCGTTCATGGACTTCGCACTAACCCCGGCTGCATGTTCATCGACTTTCACGCGCCCCCGGAAGATCGCCCTTCCCGCTTCGTCCTGCACAATGGTTACCTCAATGCCCGGCAATTTCGATAAGGACTTCATTTCCTCCAGCGCCGCTTTCTCCTGCTCACTCTTATCTTCCTTCACCGTATACTCGTCCAGCGCCTGAAGCAATCCAAACGTTGTTTCCTTGCCGACCTTCATACTGCGCCCAATACCATGCAGCTGCGCTTTCACCCACTCCACATATTGGCGTTTGCCGCCGACAATGCCGGAGGTCGGGCCTTCAATTGCCTTGGATCCGCTGTATATGGCCAGGTCCCCGTATTTCACATATTTCTGGATATCCTCTTCAGCAGCAGCATCAATGATTAGCGGAAGTCCATGCGCCTGAGCCACTTCTGCCGCTTCTTCCACCGAGATCATATTTTTCTGCACGCAGTGATGAGATTTCACGTACAAAATGGCTGCAGTACGCTCATTTATCGCTTCCGCGATATGCTCCTTACGCCCTTCGTTGGCATACCCGACTTCAACGACCTTGCCGCCTCCGAGATAAACCATCGTTTCAACAGGTGCCCCATATTGCACGTTATGTCCCTTAAACATGATAATCTCGTTCTTCGCGATTGGCTCCTGGTGTAATCGGTCACTGCGCCTGCGATTGCCTTCGGTGACGATTCCAGCCACGGAAAGAGCGATACCGCTGGAAGCGGAATTGACAACAACCGCTGCCTCGGAACCGAGAATTCGCGCCATGTAATCGCCTGCTTTATCAACCAGATCCGCGATTTCCACGTAACTCTGCCCTCCGATCCGCATCGCTTCCATGACGGTATCCGTCGGTGCCGATACGCCAAGAATACTCATGCGCCCGCTGGCATTAACTACGCGCTTCAACCCATATTTAGCATGTAATGAATGATCCATTGACTACCACTCCTCTGGCTTCGATATATCGATCAGCGATTCGGGTCTCCCCTTCGGAATCCGTTAAACTCATAGCGCCCTGCTGCAGCGCAAACAGCGTCAGGTGAGCGGCATCGCCGACTTGGATTCGGCCAAGCTCCGGACGGCGCAGCCATCCTGCTGCATGGTCCGTTACCGCTGAGATCACCTCCTGCAAGCTGTATCCCAAATAAAGGAACTTCGTCAGGACATTAGCCAGGCTGTACACCGGGCCATTGATGCGATTCCCGCGATAGATATCAGTGCTGATCGTGTCAGGTTTAATCCCTTGGGTCTTGGCATACTCTGCCACCAAGAACGAGAAGCTTGCCGTTCCATGGCCCACATCCAGATGAACACCACGAGCTATCGCCTCCACCAGGGCAGGAATCGGCTTTCCGTCGGAATCAAATAAATTGTTGGCCTTCCCATTTAAATAATGAGTGATAATGTCATCCTTCTGAAGCAATTCCAATACTTCCTCAATCGGCGGTGGCCCGGACCCGATATGTACCATTAGCGGCAACGACGTTTTTCCTGATATTTTTCTTGCAAGACGAAGCGGCTCAACCCCATTCTCCTTGACTACGCTTTTGCTGATTCTGGCCTTGAGTCCAATGATCAGATCTGGATAGGTGCATACCGACTTTGTTGCCTTCTCAGCATCGATCCATTCCAAACTGGACAACTCGTCGACCCGCTGCAGACCGATATGGGAAATATTCAAAAAAGCAAACACATTCGTCTTGGACCTTGCAACCTCGGCTGCCAGTTCTCCAATTGTATCCGCGCCACAGCTCCCTGCGTCGATAATGGTGGCAACCCCTTGCTTTACGCCTATCTCGTCGATGGCATCTCCGTAAGGCTCCAGCTTAGCGACCGCATGGACGTGCATATCGATCCAGCCGCTGGACACATATAGTCCCGTACCATCAAAACTGTTGGCACCGTGTGCCATGTTCGCATCCGTTATTTCGGTTATGAACCCGTTCTCCATGACAATGTCAAAAGGTTTATCCTCATGCACCGTCTTTACATTGCGTATAATAAAACGCTGTTCCAATATCTTCATAACTTCACTCCTTCAGCCTTGCCGGATCAGCCTTAGATCCTCTTATCCCGTCGGTTTACATTGTATAAGTTGAGTGTCGTGATTATAGCATAGCACAGAACGTGCATTACGTGAATATAACGTTATAATGTTTAAGTCCTATTTCTATATTTATTAGAATGATGCAATGAAGGGTTGCGCTCTTGCTCAGTACCGGGTATGGGTATGGTTCTAGTTCTGTTTTCCCCGTGTTATCTCCTTCCATATGCAAAAAAACTGCCTTCGATAGGCAGTCTCTTTGTTCGTTCTATAGTCTAGACCTTCTTCATTCATCTTCCGGATTTCCAAGTACTCTTTTTTTGTTAAACCTCAACCTTCCGGTCGATGAGGTAAACCGTTGCATACAAGATCAAGGCGGCCATGATCACTTCAAAAGCAAGTCCCCCCCATGCTAATGTATATTGCATTGTCGACACCGTAATGTCTGCTTCTTTCTCAAAAAATGAAATGTTGGCCATAGGGCCGACCCACGCTGCCTCATCTCCGAAGAGTACTTGGCTAAGCCAGCCAAGAACATATTGCAATACGAAGAAAACCAGAATGCCGATCCAAGTACTGCCCTTCTTCGTGATGCTCCTGGACACGGTAATTGCAAAAAATATCGCAATCATCAAGTAGATGAATTTCCATATCATCATCAGGGCAAACCCAACATAATACGAAACGGGAACATCGCCGAAATTGATATTTTCCCAAATGCCGGCTGAGCTCCAATAGTACCATAAATGCAGAGCCATCAATATGCCAAGTGTCAGCAAGCTTACACATGCAAGTAAAAGTGATGAAACCACATTCCACACGGAACGTACGGGGAGTAAACGCCGGTGATATGCCTTTATGTTATAGCCGAAGTTCTTGCCAGTGACTACAAGAAGCAGGACACTCACAGAGCCATAAGCCAGCATGCTTAAACCCAACTTTACTCCAAGCTCCCAATCTTTTATAGAGCCCGTTACGGTGATCGCTATCTGAACGATGAGAAGGATCGCGAAGGCGCCGAGCAGCGTGGTCGAGTTTCTCTTCCAGTCGTATTTGAACAGTTTCATCATTCCGCATACACCTCTTTAAACATCTCATCCACGCTTTTTCCGTGTTTTAGGCGGATGTTCTCAACTTCGTCATGCATCACTACTTCGCCGCCCTGAATAAAGATCACTTCATCAAATATCCGCTCAATATCCCGGACCAAATGGGTTGAAATGATAATGCTGCTATCCTCATTGTAGAATTCAACTATCGCATCCAAAATTTTGCCCCGGGCTACCGGATCCACTCCGCCAATCGGCTCATCCAGCATATACAGCTGGGCTTCACGGGACAAGGCCAGTGTTAACTGCAGGCGCTCATTCATTCCTTTGGACAAGGAACTGATGCGGTCTTGGGTCTTTAAATTCATGAATTCCAGCATGTTGCGGGCCTTCTCCACATTAAAGTCCTCATAAAAATCTTTAAAATATGCCACCGCATCCGATACCTTCATCCAAGATTCCGTCACGGGCCGGTCCGGCATAAAGGAAACGATGGCTTTGGTTTCCAAGCCGACCGGTTTGCCATTCACGTAAGCGCCGCCCTTTGTCGGCTGCATCAACCCAGCCGCAATCTTCATGAGCGTACTCTTTCCGCTGCCATTGGTGCCCAGCAAACCAATGATTTTCCCACCGCTGATATCCAGATTGACATCCTGTAACGCTCTGCGACCACCGGCATATGTTTTGGTCACGTTTCTTACCTGTAACAGATTCTCCACCGTGATTTCACCTCCACTATGGATCATGGCTGCTTCACAGCATCTTCCACGATCGATATGATGTCCTGATCTTTAAAGCCAAGCTCCTGCATACCGCGAATAAAGCGTTCCAGCAGATCGCCGGCCATTTCTTTTTTGATTTCCATAATTTTGGATTCCTCGCTTGTCACGTATCGGCCCAATCCTCTCCGTGTCTCCACAATACCCTCACGCTCCAATTCCTGAAAAGTTCGCTGCACCGTGTTTGGATTTATTTGAAGCTCACTCGCTAATTCTCGAACCGATGGGATTTTATCACCGGGCTGCAGTTTACCGATGATGATTTCTTTCTTTAGATACGTCATGATCTGTAAATAGATCGGCAGATTATTGTCGAATTCTATACTCACTGTCGGGTTGCTCCTTTCCGCCGCTCTACCTCGAACTCAGGTCCCTTATGCGACATCCCGTTTTTTAAACGTAACAAAGCCTATCGCAAGAAACAAGAGGAGATATACAGCGAGCATCATCATTGAGAATGTTAAACTCATGCCTGGAATTGGGGAGCCTGCCCCTCCGCTGTACATGGAGAGATCCACGTTCAGGAACAGCAGGTATTTAGACCAGGAGTAACGCGCAAGCAGCTGTACCACCATACTTTCCATTATGACCATGAACATGCCAATGCCGATTGCAGGACCGGTAGATCTCGTTAGAATGCCTACCATAAAGGTTAGCGTTACATAAACGATCGTATACACCAGGTTGTTCACTGCCCCAACGAGCACATCTCCAAGCGTAACGGAGCCGACATCCATACCGAACGTAATTTGACCAGTCAGCACGGCTACAGCAAACATGAAGGCCACCAGTGTTAAGATGTAAATCAATACGGCAACATATTTCGATGCCAAAATCTTGGTGCGGCTCTGTGCACGTATAAGCAGCAATTTGATCGTTCCCATGCTGTGCTCCTTCGCTACGGCTCCGGCCGTCACGACAATGGCAAGCAAAGTCAGTACTTGCCCCATTCCCTTGGTTGTTACTGCTATCTCGGCAAATTCATAACCGGTACTGCCCCCACCGGAAAACTTATAGAGCAAGAACGCCATGAAGATCACCATTCCGGCCAAAAGCGCATATGGCAGAAAGAAGCTGCGTTTCTTAAACATTTTGAGCCATTCATTCCAGACGAGATTTCCAAAGCTACGCAATGCGGTTGCCTCCTGTCCATTTTAAGAATTCTTCTTCAAGTGACGATTTGATCTCTTCTACCCTGTAAATCCGTACCCGTGCATCACACAGTGACTGGATTAGCGCAGGAATATTTTCTTCATGAAGTTGAAGGGTAATGGTTCCTTCTTCCATTTGAGTGTTGAGCAATGTGATGTTTTGTAAGTGTCTAATCGTTTGTTCAGCCATGGCCACGTCATTCACGCGGAAGCTTACCGTGGTAAATTCTTCATTAACGACTGTCCCCCCGATAGATCGCTCCGTTACAAATTTACCTTCCTGGATAACGACCACGCGGCTGCACATCAGTTCCATCTCCGACAGCAAGTGGCTGGATACGAGAATCGCAATCCCCTCATCCCTGGCGATTTGTTTCAAGTAATCCCGCATTTCGCGAATGCCGGCAGGATCCAGGCCGTTCGTCGGCTCGTCGAGAATCAGGATGGACGGATTGTGGAGCAGAGCCTGTGCGATTCCTAATCGTTGGCGCATACCAAGGGAATAAGCACGAACCTTCTTGTGGATGGCGTCCTGCAGCCCGACAAGCTTGACGACCTCCATGATTCTTGTGATCGTCACTCCCTCGGACATCCGCTGGTACTGTCTCAAGTTGTCATAACCGCTCATGTACGGGTAAAATTCCGGATTTTCGATGATGCCCCCGATATGACGAACGGCTTGAACGAAGTCCTTCTTGATGCTGTGCCCCTTTACCAGTACATCGCCTTGGCTCATATCGATCAACCCTACAATCATTCGAATGGTTGTTGTTTTGCCCGCGCCGTTCGGTCCAAGCAAACCGACGATTTCACCGCGATGGATGTCAAAGGATAGCCCATCGACGATGTTCTTCTTTCCGATCGTTTTGGTGACCTGTTCAACGGTCAGAACGACTGGACCTTGCTTGGCATTCTTCCTCTCCGTAGAAACTGAAGCATGTATTTCGTTCTTTAAATCCGTTGCGGCATTCTCTATATTTGTTGTTGCTTCATTGGATGCATTTCCGTTCATGGTTTTTCTTCCACTCCTTTTTGTATCGGTGTCATAGTTAAATAGTACACTAGTGTCTTGGTTGTGTAAAGCCCTTTTTTGTTTAATCATTCGTATTGACTTTCAGATGTTGGAAAATTATACTTAACTCATTCATATAACCAAAAGGTTATATTTTGGAAAGATGGGGGGATTCCAACCATGAGTGATATGTACCGCGCCATTTCCGATCCCATCCGAAGGAAAATCCTAAATATGGTCGCTCATCAAGAGCTCCCTCAGCTGGAGATCGTGAAGGCATTCCATATCTCACAGCCCGCCGTAAAAAAGCATCTTGCTATCTTGCTGGAAGAGGAGCTATTACTAGAGCGAAGAGAAGGCAAGTATTGCTACTACCGATTGAATACCCCGACTTTTCAGCGAGGGTATGCGGAACTTCAACAAGAGCTTGGCTCTATTCTGGAGAATAAGTTAAGCAGACTTAAACAATATCTTGAGGAGGACTCATAAGAATGGACTCTATTTTTAACCATGTTAAGCGGGAGATTGTCATCCGTACAACACCCGATCGTGTATGGAAAGCACTGACCGATCCGCAAGAACGCAATCGATGGGAGACTCGCCATTGTGAGATCGATCTGAAGGTCGGCGGTCAAGTCTCTCTTGATTACGGCTGGGGCGTATCCTATAGCGGCACGATTGAGGAGCTTACGCCTTACCGCAAACTCACGCTCAAGGGAGAAGACCAGGAGCTTACCATTTGGACCATTGAACCACATACAGAAGGCACCTTGGTCCAGATCGAGTATACAGGATTATGGTCCAATGAGCGGGAGTATATGATGATGCATAACATGGCCTTCGGTACATACCGATTCATGCGGAATATGGAGAGCGTGCTGGAGACTGGCCAAGATATCCGATCCACTTTCTGGTCCAGCTGGATCGGCATGAATCATTATACATACCGTCGTGACGGCATAGAGGGCGTCAAAGTCGTTGAGGTGTTTGCCCACACACCTGCAGACGGTGTCTTAGAGGAAGGCGATATCATTACGAGTGCGGCTGGCCAGGTCATTCGCAGTTATGATGAGCTGGAAGATCATGTCACATCGATGAAGCCTGGCGAGCAGGTTGTCATCGGTTTTATCCGACATGGCAAACCTAGCAGCGTTACACTTACGGTGCTGCCTTATGGACAGCGGAACGTGGTTGAAGCATAAGTCATGAAGTGCAGTAAGTAATGAAGTAGTTCAAATTATCTGCATATAGGAAAAGACCGTTATCGAGTAATCGATAACGGTCTTTATGGTTGTTCGCTTGGCGACGTCCTACTCTCCCGGGACCCTTCGGTCCAAGTACCATCGGCGCTGGAAGGCTTAACGGTCGTGTTCGGTATGGGTACGCGTGGAACCCTTCCGCTATCGCCACCAAACGGTTCAGATGCTTGATCACCTGAAAACTAGATACGAAACGAATTTGCAGCACATTGAAATATGTTTTGGATAAGCCCTCGACCGATTAGTATTGGTCAGCTCCATGCATTGCTGCACTTCCACCTCCAACCTATCTACCTCGTGGTCTTCAAGGGGTCTTACGAATTGGGAAATCTCATCTTGAGGGGGGCTTCACGCTTAGATGCTTTCAGCGCTTATCCCTTCCGTACGTAGCTACCCAGCCATGCTCCTGGCGGAACAACTGGTGCACCAGCGGTACGTCCATCCCGGTCCTCTCGTACTAAGGACAGCTCCTCTCAAATTTCCTACGCCCACGACAGATAGGGACCGAACTGTCTCACGACGTTCTGAACCCAGCTCGCGTACCGCTTTAATGGGCGAACAGCCCAACCCTTGGGACCTACTTCAGCCCCAGGATGCGATGAGCCGACATCGAGGTGCCAAACCTCCCCGTCGATGTGGACTCTTGGGGGAGATAAGCCTGTTATCCCCAGGGTAGCTTTTATCCGTTGAGCGATGGCCCTTCCATGCGGTACCACCGGATCACTAAGCCCGACTTTCGTCCCTGCTCGACTTGTAGGTCTCGCAGTCAAGCTCCCTTATGCCTTTGCACTCTTCGAATGATTTCCAACCATTCTGAGGGAACCTTGGGGCGCCTCCGTTACTCTTTAGGAGGCGACCGCCCCAGTCAAACTGCCCGCCTGACACTGTCCCCGTACCGGATTACGGTACCAGGTTAGAACCTAGATACGATCAGGGTGGTATCCCAACGTCGCCTCCACACAAGCTGGCGCTCATGCTTCAAAGGCTCCCACCTATCCTGTACAGATCGTACCCAAATCCAATATCAAGCTGCAGTAAAGCTCCATGGGGTCTTTCCGTCTTGTCGCGGGTAACCTGCATCTTCACAGGTATTAAAATTTCACCGGATCTCTCGTTGAGACAGCGCCCAAGTCGTTACGCCATTCGTGCGGGTCAGAATTTACCTGACAAGGAATTTCGCTACCTTAGGACCGTTATAGTTACGGCCGCCGTTTACTGGGGCTTCGGTTCACAGCTTCGGATTGCTCCTAACCGCTCCCCTTAACCTTCCAGCACCGGGCAGGCGTCAGCCCGTATACTTCGCCTTACGGCTTCGCACAGACCTGTGTTTTTGCTAAACAGTCGCTTGGGCCTTTTCACTGCGGCCCCCTCGGGCTATTCACCCTACCGAGGCACCCCTTCTCCCGAAGTTACGGGGTCATTTTGCCGAGTTCCTTAACGAGAGTTCTTCCGCGCGCCTTAGAATTCTCTTCTCGCCTACCTGTGTCGGTTTGCGGTACGGGCACCTTCACCTGACTAGAGGCTTTTCTTGGCAGTGTGAGATCATGACCTTCGCTACTATAATTTTCACTCCCCATCACAGCCCAGCCTTACGATGTGCGGATTTGCCTACACATCAGCCTCACTGCTTGGACGGACATCCATCAGTCCGCGTCACTACCCTCCTGCGTCACCCCATCGTTCATAACGGTTTACGGTGGTACAGGAATTTCAACCTGTTGTCCTTCGATTACGCCTTTCGGCCTCACCTTAGGTCCCGACTTACCCTGAGCGGACGAGCCTTCCTCAGGAAACCTTGGGCTTTCGGCGGATCAGATTCTCACTGATCTTTTCGTTACTCATACCGGCATTCTCACTTGTATGCTGTCCAGCGCTCCTTACGGTACACCTTCAACCTACATACAACGCTCCCCTACCCCTGATGCAAAGCATCAAGCCATAGCTTCGGTGGTGTGTTTAGCCCCGTTACATTTTCGGCGCAGAGTCACTCGACCAGTGAGCTATTACGCACTCTTTAAATGGTGGCTGCTTCTAAGCCAACATCCTGGTTGTCTGTGCAACTCCACATCCTTTCCCACTTAACACACACTTGGGGACCTTAGCTGATGGTCTGGGCTGTTTCCCTTTTGACAATGGATCTTAGCACTCACTGTCTGACTCCCGGATATAAGTCTATGGCATTCGGAGTTTGACTGAGCTTGGTAACCCTTGCGGGCCCCGCACCCAATCAGTGCTCTACCTCCACGACTCTCAATTCCGAGGCTAGCCCTAAAGCTATTTCGGGGAGAACCAGCTATCTCCGAGTTCGATTGGAATTTCTCCGCTACCCCCACCTCATCCCCGCATTTTTCAACATACGTGGGTTCGGGCCTCCAGTGCGTGTTACCGCACCTTCACCCTGGACAGGGGTAGATCACACGGTTTCGGGTCTACGTCCACATACTAACTCGCCCTATTCAGACTCGCTTTCGCTGCGGCTACGGCTTCTCGCCTTAACCTTGCATGGGAACGTAACTCGCCGGTTCATTCTACAAAAGGCACGCCATCACCCATAAATAGGGCTCTGACTTCTTGTAAGCACACGGTTTCAGGATCTATTTCACTCCCCTTCCGGGGTGCTTTTCACCTTTCCCTCACGGTACTGTTTCACTATCGGTCGCTAGGGAGTATTTAGCCTTAGCAGATGGTCCTGCTGGATTCATACGGGGTTTCACGTGCCCCGCACTACTCGGGATCCGTCTCGGAGGGAATATACTTTCGGCTACAGGGCTTTTACCTCTTATAGCGGGCCTTTCCAGACCTCTTCGCCTAATAAATTCCTTTGTAACTCCATGTGAGACGTCCCACAACCCCAGAGAGCAAGCTCTCTGGTTTAGGCTGTTCCGCGTTCGCTCGCCGCTACTGACGGAATCACTCTTGTTTTCTCTTCCTCCAGGTACTTAGATGTTTCAGTTCCCTGGGTATGCCTCCTCGTATCCTATGTATTCAGATACGGGTAACTGACTATTACATCAGCTGGGTTTCCCCATTCGGACATCCCCGGATCGAAGCTTGCTTACAGCTCCCCGAGGCAGTATCGTTGTTCGCCACGTCCTTCTTCGGCTCCTAGCGCCTAGGCATCCTCCGTGTGCTCTTAGTAGCTTAACCAATTGCTTCAGTTTCGCGCCATTCGCTCTGTTGTCCGTTTGTTTCCTGATCTACTAAACGAGTTAATAGGTGGAAACGAAACTTCCAAAGGATCGACTGTCACGAATCTTCCGCTGCTACCATTTTATTAAACTTGTTTGACACAAGTTCAGCTAAAAGGATATTTCTAATTGCGCAAATTCGTTTCGTTATCTAGTTTTCAAGGATCAATTGTATATCTTAATAGATGAAATTGATTTGGTGGAGCCAAGGGGGATCGAACCCCTGACCTCCTGCGTGCAAGGCAGGCGCTCTCCCAGCTGAGCTATAGCCCCTCAAATTCCATCAAAACTGAACAAATGAATACACGTCGTGGTTGACTCCATTGAAGTCTGTACGATGACTTGCGTCATCGTTATTTGAATGTCTTCGTTGCAGAAGA
>NZ_CP150206.1:6707500-7405831 GCF_037969755.1 Paenibacillus sp. FSL W8-0187
TGCAGGTATGCGAAAAGGGTTATCCCAATCGATCTTTCAAGTAGGGGGCAATGCCGGACAGTCACTTGCTCCGCTCCTGACAAGATACATTTTCGTACCGTTCGGACAGTTTGGCGCGATCGGTTTCACCTTCGTTGCTGCGGCTGGTATCATCGTGCAATCCTATGTTGCGCATTGGTATCACGGCATGCTGAAGGCTGGTTACACATTTAAAAAGAAAGCTGCCGGGCGCATGCTCGATCCCGCCCGCCGCAAGAGCGTACGCAATGCAACGCTGGTGCTCGTCATTCTCGTGTTTATCCGCTCCTGGTATGGCGCTGCCATTAGCAGCTATTATGCCTTCTACCTCATGGATGCATACAAGATCACGATTGATAATGCTCAGATCTATATTTTTCTGTTTCTCGCTTCCGGAGCTGTGGGCACCTTCTTCGGCGGTCCACTGGCCGACCGCTTTGGCCGCCGCAATATGATCATGCTCTCCATGATCGGTACGGCACCCATTGCGTTGATTCTGCCGTTCGCCTCGCCATTTTGGGCGGCTGTATTGCTGCTCATCGGCGGATTTGTCCTATTATCCAGTTTCTCGGTTACCGTTGTATATGCCCAACTGCTGCATCCTGGCAATATCGGTACGGTATCCGGGCTGATCACCGGGTTTGCTTTTGGCATGGGCGGGATCGGTTCGCTTGTGCTCGGTAATCTCGGGGATGCTTGGGGAATCGGCAATGTCATGATCGCCATCGGCTTCCTGCCGCTGCTTGGTCTGCTTGCCCTGCTTCTTCCCGGTGATGACAAACTGGACCAGTGGGCGAGGGATTAACTGTCTCCGCCAGGTCTCTGTAACCGATCAGGTTGTTTGTATGCTTTAAACATAGTTCTGGCCCTCATAAGACAGACGCCCAAATCATCCGCACCGTACGGATCGACTGGACGTCTGTCTTTTAGATTTACATAAAACGGATATCTGCGTCTGTATCGCTAACCTTTCATTCCTCTTAGTGCTTTTGTTTTTGATAATCCCAGTCTATAGACATGATATACTAAACAAAATACAAGCCATAGTACGACCATGCCAGATACGAGCATACGAACAGGCTAGACCAAAGGAATGTGCGATATGTTGAAAATCCCAGGATATACGATCACCGGCATCGTCTATGAGGATTCATATATAACGGTGGCGTATGCCCGTTCCGAGCGAACCCGGAGAACGATGCTCCTGAAAATTGTAAAAGAAGGTAGCCGTACAACGATCGAGAATGCGAAGCTCATCCACGAATATCATTTCCTCAATGATTTGAATGTGGACGGGCTGTTCAAGCCTGTATCCTACTTATCGTTCAAGACAATGATCGTGTTGGAGTTTGAACCCATTCACGCTATAACCTTAAGGGAATATGTACGAATCCACGGCTCCTCACCCTCGGTATTAATTCCAATGCTTGAGCGTGCTGCCCGCAGGCTGCAGGATCTGCATACCCGCGACGTTCTGCATTTAAACATCAGGCCAGATACCCTTCTTGTTCAGGAAAGCACCCAGGACGTTTATTTAACGGGCTTCGGATACGCCGTTCGCCGGGATCAATTGAATTTACAGGGGCATGGCAGTCTGGAAGCCAATCCAATCTATATGTCTCCGGAACAAACCGGGAGAATGAGCCATCGCCTGGATGGCAGAGCCGATATCTACTCACTCGGCGTGACATTCTACGAGCTATTCGCTCATAGACTTCCCTTCACCGCGAACGGTGCACTTCCTTGGGCTCACGCCCATCTTACCATAAGGCCTGATCCCTTCCATGATATTCATCTGCCTCAATGGATATCAGAGCTTATCCTGAACATGCTGGAAAAAGACCCCGATGACCGTTACCTCGACATGCGGAGCATTGCTGAGAAAATAGCCCGGCATCGATTAGCTGTTGAATCAGATACGGATGCCAAGCGCTGCAGGTATGAAACCAGGCAAAATCCTTCCGCTTCCAATTCATTTCAGCAGCATGAAGCACTCACTGATAAGGACGAGGGGGATAAGTCCTTCCAGGAAACCGTCCCCTCCATGTCGCTTTCGGGCCATATCGTCAACTATCCGCAAGTGTTGGATTTGGCCGCCATCATGCAGGCATCACATATTTTTAACTCGGAGATCGCAACGGAGCGAGTAGCTGAACGTTTCATGCAGCTCCTGGTCATGAACGCCGGCGCCCATCGCGGTCTGATGCTAATGTTGCAGGACGGCAAATGGTATGTAGAAGCTGCGGCAAAGATGGACGGCAGGCGATTGACGGCTTCTTCTCAGCGAACTCTCCTGGAGGATGCCCATGGAGTCAGCCGGCGTTTGCTTATTCAGACAGCGGAATCCCAAGCTGCCCTTCACGGGCCGACTGCCACACCAGGGATGGTTGAGTTGAACTCAACTTCTTCCGCTCATTCGACAGAAGGTTCCGTGCTTTATTTTCCTATCGTTATTCAGGATCAATTGCTAGGAGTATTGTTTCTGCAAAATGAGATGAGCACAAAAGCATTTGCCCCCGATCGTTTTCATGTGTTGAGCACCATTGCCTCCCAAGCTCTATTTGCCATTCATGCGAAAGTCCGCTCCCATACCGAGCTGCCGCTTTCCGATCATGGCCTCCAATCGGCAAAAAAGCGTGCGGGAGGAGTGCATGATTTAACAGGACGGGAGAAGGAAGTGCTTCGCCTGATCTCGAAGGGGCTCTCGAATAAAGAAATCGCCGCGGCACTTACCATCACCAATGAGACAGTAAAGACCCACATCAAGAAAATCTTCGAAAAACTGAAGGTTGACCGAAGAGGAAAAGCCGCAGCCATCGCTAATACGCTCGGTTTGCTTCACGAGGACCATCCCTTTCCTGAGTAGCCCCTATCTCCAGAAGGGACTAAACGCCAGCTATAAGCTGCAATTCCATCGCCTCTACCCTTCTGTTCCACGATCAGTATGCTTGGGAAGCATGTGAATGCTCTTATAATAGATCTAAAAAGCTTACTTAAGGAAGAGACCTTAAGTAAGCTTTTTCGTTTATATGCTCTGTTCAATTACATTTATAAAACGATGTATAACCGCTGCTATCTCTGCTCGTGTTGCCACTCCTCGAGGCAAGAAGCTTCCTCCGGGGTACCCGTTCATCAGCTCGTTCTCAACCACGTCGGATACCTGTTGCTTTGCCCAGGCGGATATGGAACCTTGGTCTTTGAAGGAAGTTAAGTTTGTACCGGAAACGCTGGAGGAAAGACTCACAAGCTGGCTCGAGTTGGCCAGCATGACAGCCATTTGCTCACGTGTGATCGGATCATCGGGGCCAAAAGCTCGGCTGCTGTACCCACCAATAATTCCATGGGCTAGAGCAGTACGAATTGCGTCGCCAGCCCAGTGATTTTTAATATCCTGGAATGCAGCGCTGTATTGACCCTTTAATCCCAGGCTCCGTATCAGCAGCGCGACAAATTCGGCCCGGGTCACCGGACGGTCTGGTTTGTAGCTTCCGTCAGGATAACCTTTTACCAGCTTCAGATCATATAGCGCCTGGATGTCAGACTCGGCCCAGTGTCCGGTAATGTCGGTAAGGGCAGGAGTCTGTTTGCTAGGGGGCGGCTGTGCAGCAGACGAACCGCCGTCATTTCCTGGAGCTGGTGTTGTTGGGGTTGGCGTTGGGGTTGAAATCGATCCTGGAAGTCCTTCGTTCTTATCCCCCTTATCTACTGAAGAAGGATTCGGCTCGCTCCCGCCACTTCCCGGTGTAGGATCAGTCGGTCCTGTATCTCCACCATCTGGCCGAGGCGTAACGTTAACCGTTCGAACAACCTCTTCCGCCTCATTGCCGGCACGATCGGCTACCGAATAACGGAGCGTGTATTGTCCCGGTCTGGAAGTATCGACTTTACCTTCAACCTCGATGCGATCCGTTAGATCTCCGTCTAGATTGTCATTGGCCATGGCGCCCGGATCCGTATAGTCAGAACCTTGCACCAATGAGATTCGAGAATCGCCAAGCAGGGTAATTACCGGCTTTTCACGATCGATATTCGTGATTTCCACCAGTTTCACCGACTCATTGCCTGCATGATCCCGGACATAATAAGTAATCCAGCCATTGTCATGGACCTCCAGCCTATCACTCCAAGGCTCGCCACCACCGTGTGCGAAATAGAAAGCATCCTGTTGCCCGAAGGCAAGCTTACTCTCAACCAACGGATTCGGAGCATAGACCGAGGCGGTCACCGTGACGTCGGTTTGCGTCGGAACAGACGGTGACACCGCAACCTGAATGACTGGCACCTCTTTAAAAATGTTCATGACTTCAATGGTCTCAATTGTTTTGTTGCCCGCAGCACTCTCGGCGTATACGCTATACCATCCATTCAACTCCGCTTCGAAGGTTCCGTTAAAGTCGTTCCCTTCCGCTTCAAAATAGGACAACGACTTGATCCCCGGCGCCCACTTCGTAGACATAATCGGACTTAACGTACCGTAAACATCAGCCGTCACGGCCACGTTCTGGTTTGTCGGATCCTTGATAGAAGGCTGCAGGTAGATGATCGGTTCTTCCCTATCGATGTTGCTTACATGGAAGGATCTAACATCCCCGTTACCGGCAGCGTCTTTCGCATATACCGTGTATTCTCCGTTCGCATCCACCGTAAATACATCTTGGAACACGATGCCCCTTCCTTGCTCGAAGTAAACTTCGTCCTGCACACCGGCGCTCCATTTCATAAGTGAGATCACGCCGGAGTTATCCATGCCGGATACCCACACTTTGACATCCTGACTCGTCCACGTACTAGGCGTTAGCTTGGGCTCCGATATTATCGGTCTTTCGTTATCCATTCGGGTAACCTCAATGACGGCCACGGCCTCGTAACCAGCATTGTCTTTGATATAAACGGTATACATTCCATTGCTGTCAACGGTAAAGCTGCTACCGGTAAACGGAGTGCCTTCATTCTTGAAATAATCGGAATCATGATGTCTGGTAGCCCATTTCTGCACCGCGATCCCGCTACCGTTGTCCGTTACATCGAGTTGTATTCGAACGGGGCTGTTCGCCCAATCGGGGTTGTCGAGTGACAGCCGGAGGTTTGGGCCGCTTTTATAAATATTGGTGATTTCTACAGTCTCGATCTGTTCGTTCCCGGCCTTGTCCTTGGCATAAACTGTGTATAGACCATTCTCTGAAACCGTAAAGCCTGTCCCTTGCAAGGTGTTCCCCTCTGCCGCAAAATAGGAGGCCGGCTGCTTGCCCACTGCCCATTTGACGATCTCGATGCCGCTTTCCTGATCGGAGGCGTCTACAGTAATAGCGATATCCGTCTGCGTCGGCTCTGTCGTGGATGGAGTCAACGAAATCGCAGGAGGGATGTCGTCCAGATTGTGAATCGTAATCTGCTCTGTTACCGGATTCCCCGCTTGATCCTCTGCATAGACGGTGTAAACCCCGTTATTTGTCACTGTAAAAGAATCGCTGAACATGGTTCCGGTGCCATTCTTGAAAAATGCCAGCGGCTGGTTGCCGGCAGCCCACTTCGTGAGCTTAACCCCGCTGAGATCATCTACGGTTGATGCGGTAATTTGGACAGACCCAGCTGTCCACCCCGTCGGCGATGACGTCAGGCTAAGCGAAGGTGATACTCGATCAATGTTCCCGATTTCAATGAACTGCACCATTTCATTTCCTGCACGATCCTTTGCATACCAGGTATACCATCCGTTATTGAACGCGGTGAACATGCTGCCGCCTTGCGGCAGATGGCCGTTATTATGGAAAAAGGACATCGGTTGGCGGCCTTCCGCCCATTTCTCAATCTGGACCCCGCTACCCGTATCATATGCTCGTCCGTTAACAATAACGTTGCCCTGTGTCCATTCTGACGTAGATTGCGACAGAGATACCGATGGCGGGCTATTGTCGAAAAATACGGAGCTTCCATCCGTGGTCGCCGATACGGTCATAGGAATCCCTTCGTCTTGGTATGCAATGCTGAAATTGATCTCCCCTTCCGGATGGCTAGCATCCAGCGTCATAGATGCCCTCCAATCGTTTCCGACCGTGTTCGGTATAGCGATTGCTTGCATTTGCTGTCCAGCCAGTGTGACCCTCGGGGATTGGAGCGCTCGAAGCGAAGAAAAGGACAACGTAACCGTATCGCCTGCCCTTGCATAACTCGAATCTGCCGCATGGGACTGAATAGAAACGCTGCGGATGAGGTCGGCATTCAGGTTGTAACTCGCCCGGGAACGGCTGTAGTTCAACGATTTGTTTTCGCCAGCCCAGGTCGTCGTATAATAGCTTATTGTGGCCCATAACGCGTTGGCCGGCACCTCTGGACCGCTTAAAATATTGACACCGTCCACACTGTACGTATACTGCTGATTATCGATGGGTTGATTCTCAAAGAACGCTCCATCAAAGTTACTTAACGTCAGCCACCTCACATCGGCAGGCAGGTCATTCAACCCTCTAAGGTTCATCAATTTCTTCTCGGTTGTAATCCCGTCTCGGCTGTAATAAAGCTCCACCCCGTCAAAATTGATCGGCATGAACGTGACCCAGCGCGCGTTAGAAGGGACTTTATTAAAGTCGTCCAGAACCCTGACGGTGGTACCATCGCTATAGATAGAGTGGACTCCGGCAAATCCTCTTGGATCATAAGCGATGGTACCAATCGTCTCGGCCTGCACCTTGAATGCAGAGGCCCGATCTTTCACAGGAATGACCAGGCTGCCTAATAGAAGCGGAACGATCATGGCCACCACAATGAATGCTTTTGCTACACTGCGTTTAATGGTTATTTTCCTCCTTTTTCTAGTTAGTTAGGCATACAATTCAGTTAAATAGGAACGTATACTCAGATAAAATAGTAGCTTTTGACTGGGTAGATATACATCCCCCGTATGAGGGATCTTTGGCGAAAACGAAAAAAACTCGGGTAAACACCCGAGTCTTTCTTGAGCTTTCATACGGCCTTGTTTACTTCATCTTGCGGACCAGCTTAATAAACCAATACAAGAAGATCCATGGCAAAATATAGGTCGTTAACCATTCGACGATTCGCTGGATCGCACCGCCTTCCGTTCCTTCGGCAATACTTCCTAACACGGTGAAGATGATGAATAAAGGTACGATTGCTATGGTAAAATAAATGACGGCTTTTTGGGTTTTTATCTTTGTTCGCCTCCCGGTTGCTCATCCATTTCCTTTATATTACAAACGTTCATGCAGAACGCTGTCAAGAAAATCATGACCACCCGTCCAACGGGTGGTTTGCACTTGGGGTATAACCCCCTGTTGCCAAACTGCGCCTAAAGACGCTAGCCTGACAATAAATTGTTCAGGCTCAGTGTAATTTGTCTCTTTCACTTACCAGTTAAACTGGTTTACTTTTTCTTGCTACTGTTTCTGCTAAATGGATCTTCATACTCTTTCACACTCAGTTTGTCCACTGCCTGGTCATGTGCTTCTTGTTCACGAATATATTTAGCGACGGTTGCCTCATTTAAGCCTACTGTACTGACGTAGTATCCTTCCGCCCAAAATTTTCGATTGCCATATTTATACTTCAAATTTGCATGTCGCTCGAATATCATCAGTGCACTTTTCCCCTTCAGGTATCCCATAAATGAAGATACTGAGATTTTTGGGGGAATTGCTACTAACATATGAACATGATCGGGCATCATGTGACCTTCGATTATCTCCACACCCTTGTATTTACATAAACGTTTGAAGATTTCGATCAAGTCTTTCCTCACTTGATTATAGATCTCTTTCCGTCTATACTTCGGGGTGAACACAATGTGGTATTTGCACATCCACTTCGTGTGAGCTAGACTATAGTTCTTGTTTGCCATCTAAGACCATTCCTTTCAATTTGAGCCTGAACATCTCAATTCTATCGGGATGGTCTTGTTGGTCAAACCCTTGATCCCTCCACCCGCATAGCGGGTGGTTTTTTGTTTCGCGCGTTTCACGCACTCAACTGGCTAAAGCCTAAATAAAAAGGACTCGGCTGCTAACAGCCGAGTCCTCCATCGTTAAAGCTCTGTCTCTGCCTATCCTTGATTAGATTTTATTCAGATAATCCAGTAAACGGTACACAATCACGGATACCTGAGCCCGAGTGGAAGTCTCGCCCGGTGCGAAGCGGTTGCCGCTCACTCCCTTCACCAGACCTTCGTTTACGGCAAAGGCCACAGCCGCACGCGCATCCTCCGAAATCAGATTCGTATCGTTGAATGACAAGGAGCCTGCGTCGGAATCAATCTTCAACGCTTCCGCGATCATAACTACCATATCCTCACGGGTCAGCGGATTCTTCGCTCCCGCTTCTTTGCTGCGTGTTTCCCAATCAATGCCTGTCTCGAAAATACGATCAAGCAATGTAGCAAATTCGGCACGGGTCACCGCATTGTTTGGAGAGAAGCGTCCTGCACCTGTACCGTTTGTAATATGCTGCGAGGCAGCAACCTCGATCTCATCCTTAGCCCAGTGGCTGACGATGTCGTCAAAGGTCACGTTATTCTCGGCTGCCACATAAGATCCTGGACCGTTAACACGGAACGTGATCGATCCGCGCACAGCCGATTGCAGCAATCCTGCGGATTGCAGGTCTCCTTTTTCCGACTGCAGGTAGGCACCTACTTTACGCGAATCCTTCACTTTTGTTGGGTCATAGTTCAATGTCAGCAAAAGCGGATGTTTAAACTTATCCCCGTGTTTGACCGAAACGATCGGGGATACAGCGTTAAAGCTGCCCGCCGCGGTTCCCCCTTTGCTTGCAGCTACAGAAACCGCTAAGCTGAATCCGCTGCTCGTTGTAAAATCATCCAAAGCATCAGCAGGAACTATCAGGGAAAAGCCGTTACCTGCAATAACAAGCGGTTTGCCGGATGCTTTCAGTTTATCCACGGCAGCCTTACCGAGGGTAAGGGCTACATCGCTATATTTGCTGAAATCCAGCTTTGATACATCCAGCTTCACTTCTTTGCCGTCTCCGGTAATTCCTGCTGCAACAGCAGCTTCAGACAGAGCAGCCGTTGCAGACTCAGTACCATCCGCATTTTTCTTCGTGGTTACTTTGGCATCACCTGATACTTCGGGTGCCGGAGTGGACGGAGTTCCTGTGGAACCGCCACCGGATGACGAGCCTCCTCCACCTCCGCCGCCGGATCCGCCGCCTGGGTTACCTGGATCCGGGTTGCCTGGTCCAGGCGCTCCCGTCAGCTGCAAAGATACGGAGGCTTTTCCTTGAAGTCCTTGATGGTCTTTGACGGAAAGCTCGACAGTGTAATTGCCAGAAGACAATCCATCTAATGCAATGTTAAAGGCACCATCCTGCTCGACATCAAAGTCGCCTTCCTTCGCTACCGTTTTATTAGCTCTTTTAATAACATAAGTGGCATCCAGCCATTCACTGACGTCAAAATCAATTGTCCATTCATCCCACATTGCTGGGGCAGCCGTTACATAGAGGTCATCGACCTTGCCGGTTAATGCGGGATTGTTCTTACCGGAGATTTTGACATCAAGCTCGGTTTTGATCTCTGGTGCCGTTCTCTTCACGAAGAATGGAATTGTGGCGTAATCAGAATAAGTATTCCCATTAGTGCCGAGAGAGAGAAGCTCAACCGAGTACAAGCCGTCTTTAATCTCTTCGATTTCCTCGGATGAATAGTTGTGGTACTCCCCATCCCAGTCGAGTGTATATTCCGTATTAGCATTAAAGAGATACTCATCCGCACCAAAAATTTGCCCAATCACTCCATCTTGACCTGGTCCTGATTCTGGGTGAAGGCTATCATACAAATCTACGATGACGATTCCCATAGGATTATAGAATTCAAAACCTACACTCAGTTCACCCAGTTCTCCTTGTTCGTTCAGAGGGAAGTGCGCCAGATAGTTCTCGGTCTCACTGTAAACCTTGGTATATTTGACACCGGTCATTTCCAGATTAAAGTAAGCTACATAGGGTACAGAGTAAGTACGAGTATCATTTTTGAAAATAATGTAGCCCTGCTGCTCTGAAACCCCGGATACACCTGCCGGAACTTGAAGCGTTACAACCAGTTCTTTCTCGCCACTTAAATCAAAAGAAGGTTGATCCACCGTGACAGCTACTCCAGGGGTAGATTGAGTTGTACTAACCTCAACCTCAAACTGACCACCAATGTCACCAATCTGCTCAACTTTTATTTTCTTCTGAACAGTTTGTGCGGCTGCTCCTGTAAAATTACCGAAGTTAATGCTTCCCGTAATATTATCCTGCTCTTTACTTGTTCCGTTCTCCTGATAAGAAGTTTTGTCCAGAACCTTCACCAGAGCCTCTGCCTGGATCGTATTGAGTGCTTGTACGCGCCCGGCCCCTTGATCCGTTACGTCGTAAGACTCGGTATTCAGTACTTTGGCGTTGTTCATCAGTGCGACTTTGACATCGAATGGAGTCCAATCGTTGTGTTTCTCCAAAATGAGAGCTGCAAGCCCTGCCACATGCGGGGATGCCATACTAGTACCTGTTAAACGATCATAGGATTGACTGTAATCTGCTTCTGGAATGTCCTTCCCGTATGCCGGAACGGATGACAAAATGCTTGTTCCTGGTGCTACCACGTCAGGCTTGATGTCCAGCGTCTTTTTAGCCGGGCCTCTGGAGCTGGAATCATTAATCTCATCGCCTGCGGTTCGGTTTTTAATAAAATCCGAAAACTTCACTTTCAGATCCGGGTTGGCATCGAGCAGCGATTTGATATAATCGCCGTCTTCTTTACTCATACTAAAGGTTGGAATGAAGGAGAAGCTGTCCCCAAGCAAGACGCCGACTGGGCCAGGATTCTGGTTGAATACGATGACACCCGTCGCGCCTGCTGCTTTCGCATTGGCAATTTTATCGACAAAGGCGAGTTCGCCGCGTTTAATCAAAGCGATTTTACCTGCTACGTCTTTATCTGCAAAATCCTCTGGCTTACCCAGATCCCCATAAACCAGTTCAAAATCTCCATCAAGGACGAATTCTGGGTCCTCAGCCAGGTTCCAAGCCATTAATTCAAGCTTATACGTTGCATCTACCACAGTAATCGGAGTGACATCATCTGCCGGAGGCACTTCTACATCCTTGACAGATTCAACAGACACTTCATCAGTGACAGGCTCCTCTTCTGCACCATCTCCCGATTGAACTGGATTGGAATCCTGCTCCGTATCGACGGAAGTTGCAGTTCCATCCATAGCGGCCGTGTCATCAGTCAATGCAGCCTGGGCAGATTTATCGATTGGTGCAACATCTTCAGTCGATGTTGATCTAACTGCTTCGTCTGCCTGTGCTCCTAAATCCTCCTTCACTTCAGGCGTCACGGGTTGTGTTGGCTCCGCCCCAGGTTCCAACGTGCCCTCATTGGTTTTAGTTGGGCCTTCTGGCATTTCCCCATCCGTGAAAAAGTGCGATGTTGCCGCAATTTCGTCACTTGGACCTGTAGAGTTTCCTACCGTTATCGGAAAAGCCGCCGCCCCCGGTGATCCAACCGTCCAGCGGTTTGGCCCTGTATTTCCGCTTGCAACGACTGGCGTGACACCAGCCAGCGCAGCATTGTTGAGTGCTACGGATGTTACATAATCCGGGTCATTGCGGGAATTACCAAGCGAGAGGTTAATTACATCCATCCCATCCTGCACGGAGCGGTCAATACCTCCAAGCACCCAGCTGGAATAGCCGCTTCCGTAGGGCCCAAGAACGCGGTAAGCATAGATATCCGCGCCCGGCGCAATGCCTACGACTCCATATTCGCCGACATCGCGGGCTCCGATGGTACCCGCTACGTGCGTTCCATGATCCGTCCAATACGTACTTCCCCTGTCATCGACCTCGGGGGGATTGGAAGGGTCATTTTCCCAGTCGACTGGAGTAGTTTCATATGGATCATTATCATTGTCAACGAAGTCATATCCGCCCTTATAAGCATCTTTCAGGACAGGGTGAACATAATCAATTCCTGTATCAATAACGCCGACTTTAATGCCTTTACCTGTATATCCGAGATCCCATACTTCCGGAGCACCGATGAATGGCCCCGTATCTTTCATATATGGATTCACTTCGCCCTTCGGTCCAACCGTTACCTCCAAATCGGGATAAACGCCTAAAACGCCTGGAATATCAAGCAGCGCTTCAACCTTGCTGCCATCGATCTCCATGGACACCCCATTGAATGCGTAACTGTATTGGTTCGAAATTTCGTGTGATATATTCTTCGTGTCCAGACTGCGAATAAAAGTCTGCTGCTCCAATTGTACCTGGGCTTCGACCTTCGCCTCTGCCGAAGAACTAAAAGATTGGCCCTGAATGGAGGATAGGCCTTTTGCCAAAGCCACTGGCTCAGTAGATAACTCTACGATGACTCTTGCTGGACCCCCAGCAGACTTCTGTAGACTTTGATCAAGCTTGGGAAACTCCGCTAGCTTTGCTCTCTGTTTTAGAATATCCTTTAACTGCCTTGCTTCATCGGCACTGAGCTGATTGTCCAGTTCGATCTGCCGTTCTGCCGGAGCGGCCCCAGCCGCTGGTGCAATCAATGATAGCATCAATATAAAACTTAGTAGTGCGGACCATAACTTTTTACTCAAGGCTTTGCCCCTCCCAAAAAATTAGATTTCTCAATCAATTCAGGGTCTGGGATGTCATCAGCATAACTGTGCTGCCTATCGATGGTATCCACTCCTTTCCGCATAAGACTGACCCGTGGTAAATTATTCGAGAATCTGAAATTAGATTCCTTCATCCTTTTCTGTATGTTTTTGTTAAATCCAGTCGATTGTATAGGAGGTTTTGACGAATGTCAGGAAACATCATAAATTCAAAGGGAATTAAGGCTTATATAGGAGGTAAGGGGGGAGAAATGAAATCGAGGAAAAAGAAAAACCGAGACTATGAAATAGCCTCGGTTTCTAAGCGGTGCAACTGATTCTGCAAGATATATCCAGTCAATCCTATGATTCGTTCAGCAACCGCACAAACTCTTCTTCATCCTCCAGGATGTCGATGCCGAGCTGCTGGGCTTTAGTCAGCTTGCTGCCGGCTTTTTCGCCTGCAATGAGGAGGTCGGTTTTCTTGGACACGCTGCCGGTGACTTTGGCACCGAGCGCTTCCAACCGTTCCGTTGCCTCTTCACGGGTCAGCAGATGGAGGGTCCCTGTCAGCACGACCGTCTTGCCGCTGAAATAGGAATCGGTGCTAACTGGCTTCGGTGCTTCCGGCGCTTTCGCCTGGACACCCAGCGCAAGCATCTTCTGAATGCTCGCTTGCGCAAACGGATCCGCGAAGTATCCAGCGATACTTTCTGCCACGATGCCGCCTACGTCCGGCAGTTCGACCAATTCTTCTGCGGTTGCCGCCATCACGCGGTGCAGATCACGGTAGTGATCGGCCAGCATTTTGGTTGTAGATTTGCCGGTATTCGGAATACCCAGTGCAAAGAGGAAGGATGCAAGATCCCGCTCCTTGCTTTTCTCGATGGCATCCAGCAGATTCTGGGCTTTTTTCTCACCGAAGCGCTCGAGCTTCAGCAAACTATCAAAAGATAACGTATAAAGATCTGCCGGTTCTCTCACACCCAGTTCGTCGTATAACTGGATCGCAGTCTTGTCGCTAAACGTTTCAATGTCCATGGCATCCCTGGAAGCAAAATGCGTGATGCGGGCCACGATTTGCGGCTTGCACCCGGTCTTGTTGTTGCAGAAGAGATGAGCGCCGCGCTGCTCCAACGGGAAACCGCAGGATGGGCATTGATCCGGGAACAATATCTCTTCCCCATCCTGCTCCTCCGTTACTTTGCCGAGGATCTCGGGAATGACGTCATTCGAACGGCGAATAAAGACTCGAGAGCCCAGCGCGAACTTAAGGTTCTTGCGCTCAATATCCCCGATATTGTTCAGCGTACAATTTTGTACGGTAACTCCGGCAAGCTCAACAGGCTCCACACGTGCTAATGGCGTAATTTTTCCGGTCCGTCCCACATTCCAGGTTACCGACTGCAGCACGGTCGTGGTTTCTTCCGCTTCGAATTTGTAAGCGACTGCCCAGCGCGGGAACTTGTCGGTATAACCAAGAGCTTCGCGAATACGGAAGTCGGTCACCTTCACAACCGCCCCATCAATGAGATAATCGAGCTCGGAACGACGTTTCTCGATATCGGCCAATTGCTCCATCACGTCATCAAACTGCTCAAAATAGAAAATGTACGGATTGACCTTGAGTCGGTTCTCGCGCAGGAAATCCATCATTTCCTTGTGATCGGCAAAGGTGATTCCATCCGAATAACCTACATTATAGAAGTAGGCGTTCAGCTTACGCTCGGCCGTCACCTTCGGATTAAGATTGCGGAGCGCCCCTGCGGCGGCATTACGCGCGTTCTTGAGCGGCTCGGCCGCGGTTTGATTGTATTTGTCCAGCACGGACAGGTTCATGATGCCTTCGCCCTGCACTTCAATCGTACCTTCCGTGTACGGGATCGTCATCGGCACCGATTTGATGGTTTTCACCTGAGCCAAAATGCCCTCGCCAACCGCACCGTTGCCCCTTGTCGACGCTTGAACCAGTTTACCGTTCTGATAAGTCAGATTCAGCGTCAACCCGTCAAACTTCAGCTCCAGTGCATAACAAGGCGCCTTGAGAGGATTGCCGGGATTCTTCGTATTGTAGTCATTGACCAGCCTGACGACGCGATCGTGCCAGGTACGGAGCTGCTCGATGTTCTGAGCCTTATCAAGGCTCCATAACGGAGCCAAATGGCGGTGCGGGGCAAAACCTTTCAGAATCTCCCCGCCCACCCGCTGGGTCGGAGAATCCGGAAGCGTCACTCCGGCCTCCGCCTCCAACGCTACCAGCTGGTCGTACAGGGCGTCATACTCCTTGTCGCTTACAAGCGGTTGATCCAGCGTGTAGTAATGGTAATTGTAATTGTTCAGCTCCGCAATGAGCTTCTCCATCTTTTCCTTGAAATCCATGCAGGGGCAATCCTCCTTCAATAATATAAGTTGTAACCCTTATTCCACCTTCGTAATCGGCGCGAAGCCGGCAAGCAGACGTTTCACACCCACAGGCGCCGGGAATGCAATCTGCAATTCCATGTCATTGCCGCTGCCTTTGACCGCTACAATCGTACCGGTTCCCCATTTGCCATGGGCTACTTTGTCACCAGCTTTAAAATCGCCGTTGTCCGAAGCAGCTGCCGAACGGGATGGCGCACCGGTTGTCATGGTCACCCGGCTCTTCGGTGCGGCTTGGGCGGAAGCGGTCGATCCGCTAAGGGAGAGGTCCACGTTGCGTCCAACGCCGAAGTTGCTTCCTCCACCGCCGCCGAAGCCGCGTCCAGCGTAAGATCCGCCCACATTACTACCGCCGCCGCGGCGGTATCGGTCATTCGCCATCTGGGTGTCTTCCTTCAGCTCTTCTGGGATTTCCTCCAAGAATCGCGATGGCGGGTTCGCCGTCGTACGGCCAAATAGCGTACGCATGCGCGCACACGATAGGAACAGCTGCTTCTCTGCACGTGTGATACCGACATAGGCAAGTCGGCGCTCCTCTTCCAGCTCTTCGTTATCCATAAAGGCACGGCTGTGCGGGAATACCCCTTCCTCCATGCCGATGATGAACACGACTGGGAACTCCAAGCCTTTGGCACTGTGCATGGTCATGAGCACGACAGCATCGTCGCGATCTTCTTCGTCATCGTTCATCGAGTCGATGTCCGCAATCAAAGCAAGATCTGTGAGGAAGGAGATGAGCGACTTATCCTCGTTGTTCTTCTCGAACTCCTGCGTCACCGACAGGAACTCGTCGATGTTCTCAAGGCGGGATCTGGATTCGATCGTATTCTCGTTTTGCAGCTCGAGGCGGTATTCGGACATTTCCAATATTTTTTCAGTAAGCTCGGTGACCGACAGAAACTCAACCATTCGGCTGAGCGCGGCAATCATGTCGTAGAAGCCCACTAGCGCATTGCGCGTCCGTCCGGCAAAGCCGAGATCGTCAACGATTTCCAGCACGCGGAAGATCGAGATGCCCCGCTCTGCGGCTGCAGCAGCCAGCTTCCCGACGGTTGTGTCGCCGATGCTTCTTTTTGGCACATTAATGATCCGCGTTAAACTGATATCGTCGTCCGGGTTGGAGATCAGGCGAAGGTAAGCAAGCATGTCCTTAATCTCTTTGCGATCGTAGAACTTGATGCCCCCGACGATCTGGTACGGGATGTCCGACTTGATCAGAATTTCCTCGATAACCCGGGACTGCGCATTGGTCCGATACAGAATCGCGTGGTCCTGATAACTCTTGCCGGCGTTAATGCTCTTGCTAATTTCCGAGGTAACAAAATACCCCTCATCATGCTCCGTATCCCCACGGAACACCTTAATCTTCGGTCCTTCACCTTGCTCGGTCCACAGATTCTTTGGCTTGCGGCCAGTGTTCAGGCCAATGACATTGTTGGCAGCGTTCAAAATGTTCGCTGTAGAACGGTAATTCTGCTCGAGCAGAATCGTCCGCGCCTCAGGGTAATCCTGCTCAAAATTCAGGATGTTCGTAATATCCGCACCACGCCAGCGGTAGATCGATTGATCGCTGTCCCCGACAACGCAGATGCGGTGATGGCTATCCGCCAGCATCCGGCAGAGCATGTACTGCGCCCGGTTGGTATCCTGATATTCATCCACGTGAATGTACTGGAATTTGCGCTGGTAGAAATCGAGAACCTCCGGCACTTCCTTAAACAGCTGAATCGTGGTCATGATCAGATCGTCAAAATCAAGCGAATTGTTACTCTTCAAGCGCTTCTGATATTCTGTGTAGACCTTGGCTACAAGGGATTCAAAATAGTCTCCGGCTTTCTGTTCATACTGCTGCGGGGAGATCAGCTCATTCTTGGCAGCGCTCATGGCCCCTTGAATCGCCTTCGGCTCGAATTTCTTCGTATCGATATTGTGATGCTTCATTACGTTCCGAATAACTGACAGTTGATCCGTCGAGTCCAAAATACTGAAATTCGAGGTGAAACCAATCCTTTCAATGTCTCTACGCAAAATCCGGACGCACATCGAGTGGAACGTCGATACCCAGATATCCTGGCCTTCGCGGCCAACCAGCTTGGATACCCGCTCCTGCATCTCGCGGGCTGCTTTATTCGTAAATGTAATCGCGAGGATGCTCCATGGTGCAGCTTTGCGAGTGGCGATCAAGTAACCGATCCGGTGCGTCAGCACCCGCGTCTTGCCGGAGCCGGCACCCGCCATAATGAGCAGCGGTCCGTCGGTTGCTTCAACGGCTTGACGCTGCTGTGGATTCAGACGGCTGACGGCGTCGTGTATATCAATGGAATGCATAGTGTTGCCTCCTAATGGTGTAGATTTGATAAGGGAGAAACTTGGTTAAAGATAAAAAGCGAAAAAAATGGGATAGGGTCTGGCAGATAGATAAAATTTAAAGAGAATGAATATGAATATAGATTACCGACGTATCTGTATCTAATACACTGTGAGTTCTGCGTTGCTTGACTTGATGAATTACAATATTTTAATGAAATAAATACAAAATACATGCTTAACCGCCCCAAGGCAGATGGAAAAGACACAATATTAGAACCTGAGGTTACCGTAACGCGTCTCAACATTTTTTTAGCGGATCATATAACCGAGACCAGTCAGTCCTTCACGGCCTTGACCGTCCCGAGCGCCTGCTCCAGATGATCATACACAACGTTGCCAACAACGATCGTATCCGAGATAGCTGCTGCCTCCGACGCCTGCTGGGCGTTCGTTATTCCGCCACCGTAGAACAAACGGGCGTTATCCAGCGATCTGCGCACTGTCCGGACAGTTTCCATATCCCCAAAGGCGCCGCTGTATTCCAAATACACAATCGGAAGATTCATCAGCTTGTCCGCAATCTGCGCATAAGCAGCGGCTCCGATCGCATCAATCGAAGTCTCTGCTCCGGTCAGCTTCGCCACCGCAGCGTTCTCATTCAACACGATATACCCCTCGGTTACAACCAGATCCCACGGTATCATATACCCGTAGCGTTCGATTCCTTCGCGATGCCGGCCCATGATCCAGGTTGGATCCTGTGTATTCATGACCATCGGAACCATATATAGATCAAATCCGGGTACAACGGCTTCCAGATCGGATACTTCCTGCACGCACGGCAGCTCGTAACGTCGAACTCGGGACAGCAGGTCCACGGTATTTTCATAAGTGACTCCGGTTGAGCCTCCGACCATAATGGCATCGGTTCCTGACAAACATACCACATCAAGGGTCTCGTCATCGATCTCCTTGTCGGGGTCCAGCTTAAACACATGCCTCCAGGATTGTATCATCTCTTTCAAGCGTCATTCCTCCACGTTCACGGGTTACTATTATACTAAAATAAGTCTATGCTAGCACGGTAAGCAAGTCAATTTATGTTCGCATAAAATACGAACATTTTTTTGGTAATTGTCGTTTATCAGTTCAGCCGATATCCGAACCGCGCCACTGAAAAGGGATTAGGGCTGATACTCGGCTAAGAAAAGCGTCTACCGACGTACAATCCCAAACCGCACGACGTACAATCCCAGACCACATTTAGATGGTGGTTTCCATGTAATATCAAGATAGGCCATGTTTCGAAGTTTGTACTTTCTCATATTATGAAAAAGCCCGCGTCTTCTTTTGGAGACAACGGACTTCGATGTTCAGCATTACTATATATGAAGAATAGCCTATTCCGTAGACGGGCGTTGCAACATGAGGCAAGTCATGCAAAACACCCCTATGCCAGTCACTTTTTAATCGTATATCTCAAACTGTTCTGCTCCAGTTCCGGCTCTGTCAGCAGGTCTGAATAAACGCCGTACACGCCCCATTTTTCATAATTGTTCACGGTCGTGGTGTCATTAATGGTGTGGACATAAGTCACGGCACCCGCTTGCCTCAGCTTGGCTACGAAATTCGGGCTGACCTTGTACTCCGGCATGGTAACGGCGTCAATGTTGTTCTCCTGCACGAAAGCCGTGATCTCGGCAGGTGAATCCTGCGTGGCATACAGCGTATAGATAATTGACTCAAATGGATAGATGTCCAGAACCATATCGAGCATGGGCTCATTATAAATTTGAATGACCACCCGATCCAGAAGTTCCGGGTCCCGCTCATTAGCAGCGTTTACAATCTCCGTGAACAGGTATTGAATATCCTGATCCTCCTGCTCCTTCGTGTCTGTTACGATGTAGATATCGGGATGATGCTCCATCATATCCATAATCCCCTCAATATCCATCGGTTGGTACTGCTCCAAAATCGGCGTATTAATGAATTCCTCATGGCTCAGACGGGCTGCCTGCTTATCGTCCGGGAGTTTTTCCTTCTGGCCCAGCTGCTGTGTCATGCTCTCCGTCCACTCATGCCTGGCCACAACTTTACGGTCCTCCGTCAGCATCAAATCAATCTCGAATACCCGAGTGCCTTTCTCGTAGTTAACGACCATGGCTTCATAAGCGTTCGTATAGGGCTGTTCAGCGATACTCCCCATGGCGTGCGCAATCAGGCGATAGGCCGCGAATCCTTGCGGTTCTTCCTCATCCATCTCAAGATGAGTCTGAAGCAGTATCATAATGGCGGAAAATAATAGAAGGACAGCTGCGATCCGTTTCATGGTATCCCCACCCTTCGCATCGTTCATCGCTGTTGCTAGGTAAATACCCGGTTGAAGGGTCGGCCAAACAAAAAACCGCCACTTGGCTGCTGCCAAATGACGGAATGATTTTATGGATACTGCTGATCACTAGCTTTTGGCCTTCAAAAGATGAATATACCATTTCAAACCCGCATTGTGGTTAAACACGCTGACTTTATCCACGATATCAAATAATCCGCAGCTTTCAATCTCGCCAATCTTATGTTCTACCATGAGATAATCAGGATCTTGGGTGTTCTTATGTGAATAAAGGGAAGAGATGATGACTCCATCTGGGGTCAGGTAACGCGCATATTCTAGCAGTTTGTTCGGGGTGTTTGGCACGTACTGCAATGACTCATTAAACACAATGACGTTGTAACGCTTATGAGGGACATAGTGGTTGATGTCCGCGCGCTGGAATAGGTTCCTTGATGTTTTGCTGGATGCGATTTTGATCGCTTCTTCGGACAGGTCGACACCCGTGTAATTCAACTGTTCAACATCAAGGAGCATGTCATACAATATCCCGGCCCCGCATCCCATATCCAAGATGCCCTCGTCCCCAATAAACTTTCTTATGTAACCGTACACTACCGAGTATCTGGCATATTCCGTGATGTCCGATAAATAATCCCACATGTTGGATCTGTACTCTTCGTCCCATTGCTGTTGACTGCTTTCAATGAAATCCTGAACCTTTGCGTGTTCCATTTCGATTCCTCCCCATATTGGATGTTAACTCCCATCTGGCAAATGAAGCGACTACATGAAGACAAGGTCATTTGAAAAACATTAGCTTAGCGCCCACAAAGAAAATCAAGAATTGGATCATGCGTGCAAACGATCATACTCATTGGACCACTCGGGTAGACATTTACGAGTTTAGCACTTCATTATAATAGTATTAAAGTTATATATTGTAAATCTATCCGATTGACTATTGTCCGATGTGATGCCCATGCATATCTCTGGCTTGATGAATGGATCAAATGTCCGAAGTTATTTCTCTGATACGCCACAGCCTTACAAGAAGCGACAGCATTCGATATCTTTCTCCGGGAGTCGGGACCTGGGAAGCATATAAGCGTCTGGGACAGGTACGCAAACAAAAAAACGCCATCTGACTCATGCCAAATGACGTTAACATCGATTATGATCAGTATGCGTTCTTGAATCCGTTGCGGATCGTGCGCAGAATGATTTTGATATCAAACAGAATGGACCAATTCTCAATGTAGAAAATATCGTGCTTGATCCGTTCCTCAATCGAAGTATCCCCACGCAGGCCGTTGCTCTGCGCCCATCCCGTGATGCCCGGGCGTACATGGTGTTTCACCATGTACTTTGGAATTTCCTCTTTGAACTGTTCAACATAATAAGGTCGCTCCGGCCTAGGGCCTACCACGCTCATATGACCGAACAGGACATTGAAGAACTGAGGCAGCTCATCCAGACTGGTCTTCCGAAGAAAAGAGCCGAACTTGGTGCGGCGCGGATCATTTTCCACGGTCCAGCCCGTATCCGATGCCCCTTCCGGCAGCGGCTTCATAGAGCGAAATTTATACATATAAAAGTTTCTGCGGTTCAGCCCGACCCGCTCCTGCTTGAAAATGACAGGGCCTCGGGAAGTCAAACGAATCCCTAGGTAAATCCCGATCATCACCGGCAAGGTAAGGATAATCGCCACTAACGAGAATACGATATCAAACGCTCGCTTAAACAGCCGGTTTGCCGCTAGATCCAGCGGGATATCGCGCACGTTGATCATCGGCATCCCCGCAAAGTTATCAAACACCGGCCGTGCCGGGAGGTAGTCGAAAAAGTCCGGGATAATCAGCGTCCGCACACCGGCTTTTTCACAAGCGGCAATGATCTCCGGGTACTTGTGGTGCGCATTTAGCGGAAGTGCTAGTACGACCTCATCGACGAGATTTTCGTTCAGCACCTTATGTAGATCGCTGACCGACCCGAGAATAGGTTTAAGCCGTCTAGCTTCGATCTCGTCCCACTGCTGGTAATCATCCAGGAAACCGATGACTTCATACCCGAGCTCCGGGTATTGCTTCAGATTTTTGAAGAAGCGCTTGCCCAGAGTACCTGCACCCACGATGAGCACGAATTGGCGATTGTAGCCTTTTTCCCGAAAATGCTTGAGGGATTTCTTTAGGAAATAACGGTATAGGATAATGAAAGCAACATTGAGAATCATGTAGATGGCGAGATACCAACGGGAGATATTCACCTCTTTAACAAAGAACATGATACTCAAGAGGACGAACATACCGATGAAATGAGCCTGAAAGATTTTCATGAATTCGTCGGCAAAGCGCTTTTTCCGCTTTGGTGAGTATAAGGAAATCATGATGCCAACAGCCAAGGCCACTGCGCCATAAACTAGACTCCACAAAGTATAGGTTTCAAGAGGGAGCGGCTCTTCGTACGGAAACCAGCTGCTCTCAAACTTGATCCACCATGCAAACAAGAATGCCAGCTGGATAAAAGCAAAATCGGTAATCATATATAATTTGGTCAAAAACCCCTGATTCTGGCGGATCATGATTTCACCTCCACTCCACCTGAAGATTGCGTTATGGTTGCTGGACGAATAGGCTTAAGCCGGTTCATAAGCAAGGATAGGAGCAATTTCAGACCAACGCCTGCATAGACGGCTCCATTAACGAATATGTTGTATTTCTGCCGGTAATGCTTCCGATGAAAAAGAATCATCGCCCGATGAAACTCATAAATGATTTTGAACGGCCTGCGCCGGGCGCTACCGCCTTTATAGTGGATAATTGTCGTCCGAGGGTAATAATGAATTCCCCATCCCGCCTGCTTGATTCGATAACACCAGTCGATATCTTCCCCGTACATAAAAAACGTTTCATCCAATCCCCCAACCTGCTCGATCGTCTCGCGACGTACTAGCATGAACGCACCAACCAAACAATCCACCGGATACTCTACGTCCGGATTCAAATACCCCAGCTGATACTGGTTAAACTCCGGCTTGTTCGGGAACAGCTTGCTGATCCCAAAAGCATAATAAAAAGAAGCTGAAGGTGTTGGGAACCCTCTTTTGCAGGCCTTATCCAGCGAACCGTCCGGAAGGACAATTTTACAGCCAGAAGCACCAATGATCGGATTATAGTCCATAAAAGCGACCATCGTCTCAATCGTATCCTGCTGGATAATCGTGTCGGAATTTAGCAGCAGCATATAGCGACCTTCCGCAACTTCCAACCCCTGATTGTTGGCTTTGGCAAAGCCGGTATTCTCCGTGTTCTCGATCAGCTTGACCTGCGGGAATAACTCTCGGATGGTCTGAACCGACTCGTCCTTCGAGTTGTTATCTATCAAAATGACTTCATATGTATACTCCGTCTCTGATGCAAACACGGATCGCAAACAGTCCACCGTCAGCTGACAGGTATTATAGTTCACGATTAAAATGCTTAAATCCATTGCATAACGTCCCCTGACAAATATAGTAATCTATCGACATTATAGCATAGTTCGTGGGGAAAGAAGGAATATCAAGGAATAAGTTTGCTTTGCCCTGTTTCATTCAATCTTATATAAACCCGATCAAAATAAAGAACTTGAATAACAAACTCTCTGCCTTGGATTGTCTGTACAATTTGCTCTTACGCGTATAATGTAGCCTGTCTACGAATCTTGTGCGAGATGCAAGAAATAAATCCAGCTGCTCTTTCTGAACGCCAGTCAATCGTGATCCATAGATTCGATTAAACTCGCTCGCTTGTTTATGCAACAAGTCTTTACCCGTATGTCTTTTAAAACTGGCCCATTTGCTCTTTAACTTACCCGCGAGGGAATTGCTGCCTCCTACCACATTGTTACTGTGCTGACGGTATAACATGGACGGCGTGTTATCGTAGATTACGGTTCCAAATGCGGATACGAGCAAGTAGAACCACCAATCATGCATAAGAACCTTTTGACTGTCCACCGATTTACTATGCATAAAAAGGTTTCTTGCTGATTGATTCATCGTGATCGTCGCGCCAATGGCGATATTCTCGTATAATGCATTGAAGAAAGAAGGCTCCTGAGCAGGAGACTTTGGCCATGTACCTTTCCGGTTTAACTCGTCATCGGTAAGGTAGGTCGATGTAAATACCATCGCCGGCACTTCTGTATGTATAGAGGAATTCAAGCGCGTTATAGCATGTTCTACCTTATGATCAAGCCACACGTCATCCTGGTCGCAAAAACAGTAGTAATCAGCTTCAGCATCTGCAACACGCAGCAGTTCAAAGAAACTGGACACAACGCCGACATTCGTTCCTTTGATAAGGTTTATCTGATCTGGGTGTGTTGTCACCCATTGGTCGAGAAGCTCCATCGTTTTATCAGTCGATCCATCATCTCTTATCAGGATTGAGACAGCGGCATGCGTCTGATTCAGAATACTCTGGATTTGCTCGGATATATATTGTTCGCCGTTATAGGCGGATAACAATACTTGCACTTTTTTCATACGGGAACCTCCGGAAAAACACATTGGCTTATACTAATTCATTAGAGATCTTTGGATGATTTAAGAGAATAGGCTAATAAAGAAACCTGATCATACAGATCAGGTCTCTTACATCGCTGTATTCATTTTAAGTATAGTTCAGGGTGCTGCTTCATATCCAGCATAAACTGCTTCAGCCCTTCACGCCAATGTGGCAAATCCTCAAATTGGTTTAGACGGATAGCCAGGTGATCCATCGTTGAATTGGCCGGACGTGGGGCGGGCCGTGGAAATTCTGCCGTTGTGCAAGGCTGCAATTCAGCGGTTATGGTAAATCCCAATTGTTCACGAGCCTCTTCAAAAATGGCGCTGGTAAACTCATACCAAGTACAGGAACCACTGTTGGAGGCATGATATATACCGTATTTTTCAGTGGAAATTAAGTTTATCAAGAACCGCGCCAGATCTACCGTATAGGTGGGCGAACCTTTTTGGTCGTTAACCACCTTTAACAGCGATTTTTCTTGTCCTAGACGAAGCATCGTTTTTACAAAGTTGTTGCCATGCAGGCCGAACAACCATGAAGTTCTTACGATAAACCACTTGGTGGAGAAATTCCGAATCATTTTCTCGCCTTCCAACTTGGATCGACCATATATCGTTTGCGGATCGGTGTCGTCATATTCAACATAAGGCGCCTCACTAGTACCACCAAAAACATAATCCGTGCTTATATAGACTACTGTGGCACCAATCTTTTCGGCGGCTAAAGCAATATTCCTTGTACCTATGGCATTCACAAGATAAGCACCATCCGGATCACTTTCGGCTGTATCCACGGCCGTATAAGCTGCACAATGGATAATAATATCCGGATCATGAGCAGAAATAACCTGACCGCATTGCTCCATGTTGGTAATTTCCAGCTCTGCTCTCCCACAGCCAATAACCTCATGTCCGGCTTCACCAAAAACATGCGTTACATCCCGCCCCAACTGACCGTTTGCTCCGGTTACGAGTACCTTCATTCAACTTCACCCAAACGCTTGCCGTACTGCTGAGTCATATATTCCCGATAGGCACCGGACTGGATGCGTGTCCACCAATCCTTATGGTTCAAATACCATTGAATCGTTTCCTTAATGCCTGTCTCGAAATTATGCTTTGACTTCCAGCCAAGCTCATTCATGATTTTTGTAGGATCAATGCCATAACGACGGTCATGGCCTGGACGATCTGTCACGTAAGTGATCAGTGACTCCGGTTTGCCAAGCTCCCTCAGGATTGTTTGCACAATATGCAGATTGGTCCGCTCGTTGTTGCCCCCAATGTTATAGACCTCGCCTAATTTCCCCTGATGGATAACAAGATCGATCGCATTACAATGATCCTCCACATAGAGCCAATCACGGATATTCAGTCCGTCGCCATATACAGGCAGGGATTCATCATTTAGAGCCCGAGAAATAATAAGGGGAATCAGCTTCTCAGGAAATTGGTATGGACCGTAATTGTTTGAGCAACGGGTAATGTTAACCGGTAGACCAAAGGTCTCATAATAAGCTCTTACAAGCAGATCCCCACCTGCCTTGCTGGCTGAATAAGGACTGTTCGGAGCAAGTGGTGTCGTTTCAGAAAACAGCCCCGTCTCACCTAAAGAACCGTACACTTCATCCGTGGAAACTTGAATAAATTTGGTCACGCCATATTTCTTGGCTGCATCCAGAAGAACCTGCGTACCCAGCACATTGGTGTTCACGAAGATTTCTGGTTCCAAAATGCTTCGGTCTACGTGTGATTCTGCTGCAAAGTTAACCACCACGTCGATGCCCTGTTGGAAAATAGCATCTACTGCTGTTTTGTCAGCAATATCTGCTTGGACGAACGAGTAGTTTGCCTGACCCTCCATCGATTTTAAGTTTTCTAGATTTCCTGCATACGTAAGTGCGTCCATATTCACGATCTGATAATTCGGATGCAGCTGCAGCATATATGAAACAAAGTTACTGCCTATAAAACCGGCACCGCCGGTGATAAGAAGTTTCACGAAAAAACCTCCATTAACATGCCAACTTATTTATTGAGTCTACATAAGATATGCGTCTCAATTATAATTGGTGCCACGTAACAGAGGTATTTAGCCTATTAAATTTCTTAAGATCACATTAATTCTATCTACTCTCCAACTGCTCCAACCAAGATTCATTAGACAAATACCATTGTACCGTTTGTTTTATACCTGTTTCAAAAACATATTTTGGCTGCCAACCAAGTTCTTTTCTTATTTTTGTTGCATCTATTGCGTACCGTCTATCATGACCAAGTCTATCAGTTACAAAGGATATTAACTCCTGGGATTTACCAAGTTCTTTTAGAATTGTGTTTACAATTTGCAGATTTGTCCTCTCATTATTTCCACCAATGTTGTAAACTTCCCCAGCCTTCCCTTCATGCAATACTAAATCTATTGCACTACAATGATCCTCGACATGCAACCAATCTCGTATATTTAAACCATCCCCATAAACAGGTATTTTTTCATCCTTTAATGCCTTAGTGAAAACAAGGGGGATTAACTTTTCAGGAAACTGATATGCACCATAATTATTCGAACAACGAGTTATACATACTGGAAATTGATAAGTTTCAAAATAGGCTCTGGCTAACATATCTCCCCCAGCCTTACTTGCGGAATATGGGCTGTTGGGGGAAAGTGGAGTAGACTCTGTAAACAATCCCTCAGCACCTAAGCTGCCATAAACCTCGTCTGTGGATACTTGAACATATTTACTTATACCGAATTTTTTTGAGGCTTCAAGCAATACCTGAGTACCTAGAACGTTAGTCTTTACAAATATCTCCGGGTTAGCAATGCTTCGATCGACGTGAGACTCCGCAGCGAAATTGACAACATAATCAATCCCCGTGGATAGGATTCGTTCGATAGCTTCTGTATCTGCAATATCTGCTTGAATAAAAGAGTACTTAGGATTATCCTGCACACTTTTTAAATTGTTAATATTACCAGCATATGTTAGGCTATCGACATTAACTATTTCATAGTTTGTATACTTATTAAGCATGTGAATGATAAAATTGCTACCAATAAATCCAGCGCCACCAGTCACTAATATTTTCAATTCATATCAACTCTTTCTTCTTTTAAAAGTTAATTTCCGAATTTCTAAATTCAGGATGGTTTTTATCCTTTTCTGATAAAATGGGGTTCGAGACGGGCCAATCGATATTGAGATCTTTGTCATTCCAGATTATTCCTCGATCATGTTCGGGAGAATAATAATTATCAACTTTATACATTACTTGTGTATTGGTTATCAACGTGCAGAATCCGTGTGCAAATCCTTTAGGAACAAGGAGTTGCCGCTTGTTTTCTTCACTTAAAATAACACCTATCCACTGCCCAAATGTTTCAGAATCTTTTCTAATATCAACTGCTACATCATATATTGCTCCCGCAGTCACCCTTACTAGTTTAGTCTGTGCTTTGGGATTCAGTTGATAATGTAAGCCTCTTGTTACCCCTGCCTCACAAGAAAGAGAATGGTTATCTTGAACAAATCGATAGTCTAATCCATGTTCCAAAAAAGCATCCTCGTTATAGCTTTCTAAAAAGAATCCTCGTGAATCCTGATGAACAACAGGTTCTACAAGATAAAGGCCATCAATCTTTAATGGAGTTATTTTCAACGTTGACTCATTCCTTCCTGCTATAATCAAATTTTCCTACTTCAATATATTCATCTTTATCTCTGAGTTTACTTAATGCGTACACTTTTGCTTCATTGGACTCAATTTTTAGATATCCAACCCAACCATTGTTATCAACGTTCTTTATGCCTAATGCCTCAGATAATCCCTCTCGATTAATACCGAATACACCTGCCCCTAAAACAACGTTATCCTTATCAACAAACACAATATAATCCGTTTCAAGCTTCTCTAAGAATAACCAGCCTGAGGCTACAAACAAGTTGCCATTCAAGTTAGTTATGTCATCAAAATTGCCCAGTACTTTTGAGTCTTTACTAACTTTTGAGGAAGCTAAGCTCCCTTCTTTAAAGCTTGCCTGAAGTGAGCTTTCAGCAAATAAATCACTATGTTCACTATTTAGAAGTGAGAGAATGTCAACCTCTTCTACTTCACTAGGAGCATTGCTAGGAGCTTTGCTTTGAGTCTCCTGTGAAGCTTCTTTTTTGCTTTCTACATTTTGGAACTCAGACTTCACAAGAAAAACCAAGCAGACAAAAAGTAGGGCATTAAATATTATAAAGGCTATCTTGAAAAATTTACTTTTCATTAACAATACCTCATTTAATTAACTCTTCTATTACTAATTCAATGGGCTGCTTGAGTGCTCTAAATATGCCTCAGCTACCTCTTTAGGAGTGCCTGTCATTTTAATTTGTCCATTTTCAAGCCATATACATTTATTACAAAACTCAAATGCCGATTGCATGCTATGTGTGACGTATACTAGTATTTTGACTCGATCAACTAACTCATTCAACCTATTCTGCGCTTTTTTCAAAAATCGTGCGTCCCCAGCGGCTATGACCTCATCTAAGAGGAGTATGTCGGGTTCTATTGATGTAGATATTGAAAAGGCTAGTCGAATAAACATCCCTGAGGAATAATACTTCACAGGGATATTCAAATGGTCACCTAGTTCACTAAATTCAGCTATTCCATTTATTTTTTTTTGAAGTTCTTTCGGACTTTCTCCTAGCATCAATCCTCTTAATTTAATATTTTCCCATCCAGTAGCCTCCATCTCAAAACCTGTAGCAAGTTCAAATAAACTGGCGATTCTCCCATCTACCTCAAGCTCTCCACTAACCGGGGGGAAAATTCCAGCTATAACTTTTAGGAACGAACTTTTCCCAGCACCATTGTGGCCAATAATAGCTAACCTATCTCCATCTTCTAGAGAGAGATTAATATTTTTTAAAGCCTGGATGGATCTTTTTTTTATTAAATGCGGGTTTCTATATTTTTTAGGAAGAATCATTTCTTTGAGACCCATATCATTAAATATATGATAATTCAAATTAATATCAGACATTTTAATATAACTCATTGATAGCCACCCTTATAATCGAAAAGTGATCTTCCTGCCGATTTTATTAATTAATAAAACAGCTATCTCACACAATATTATTGTTAAGATAATACTAATCCCCCAACTTTGCAAACTCGCTGGCTCTTCACCTAATAACGGCCTTCTAATGATCTCTAACAAATAGTAAAATGGATTTAGTAGATATAACCAATGGAAATTGCTGTGATTTATCATTTCCGGTTTGTAAATTATTGGACTTAGATAAAACAAACCTTGAATCACCAATGACTGCAATGGTTGAAAATCACGAACATAAAGATTGACTATTCCAGAAATAACTGCCCATGAAGAGCAAAAAAATAACCAGATTATCAAACCTGGAACAACTAGTAACATTTTCAGCCCAAAAGCGTTGGGATTAATAAAAGCATAAATCAGAAAAAAAGCGACTATAGAAATAAGTAAATTCACAAAGTTAACTAAGCCTGCTCTCAAAGGGAATATTTCGACAGGAACCTTCGTTTGCTTAATGTAGCCTTGGGAACTTAAAAAGGACAAGGCTCCTCCTTCTGCACTACCTGTAAAAAACAGCCATGGTAATAGTCCGGAGAATAAATAGGGAATAAGCTCCTCGATTGGTGTCCTAAAAACCACAGAATAGACCGCACCAATAATAACAACTATGCCTAATGGAGACAAAAAATTCCACAAAACTCCCATTAATGAATTTCTGTATTTATTTTTAAGATCCTGCCTCGTAAGACTTAATAATATATGCCTTGCTGAATATACATTTTTAAAAAAGCTCACATCAGATACCTCGCTACATTGAGTATATTTTCTTAAAGATTTTTTTTAGAATGATAAAAACTCCTTTGATACCGGAGGTTTTAAGAATTTGCATAGTTTTAAAGATATACAAATTTCGAGGCCTTTTTCTAAGCTTCACATCTTTTTCAATACAGTGAGGAGCATGATATGTTATTAACACTGGTAACCTAGAGACGATCTCATCCGCTATCTTATCCAAGGTAAAGTGACTCTCTAGCCGAGTACGGCTCTCTTCTATTATTTTTTGTCTTAGCATTTTATTTTCAATTAGATTTTTTATAGCATTTACCCATTCATTCGTGGAATTGTTCACCAACACGCCGTTTTTTCCATTTTCCACAATAAAAACATAAGGTTCAACATTAGAATATATACCAGGAACTCCTATAGCTCCATATTCCAAATATTTATTAAAGTACTTGCATTTATGAAAATCACTTGATGGTAAAGGTGCTAATCCAATGTCCCATTTTCTAGTTCGCATAATTTCTATATAATCATCATAATTGTCAGCATATGTTAAATGATGAATGCGTTCATGATCACAAAAATCAGGCTTTGCTCCGAAAAATTCAAAACTAACATTTGGAAAAAGGTCTAATATGTTAAATGCAACCTTTTGAAAAAAATCATTTAGAAAAAAACCGTGGTCCATACTTCCAGAAAAACCTATTACTATTTGATTGTTATTACTTTGCATCGGTAGAGACGATATACTCTCCAGGAGAACGGAAGGAGCATTTATAATGACTGATGATTCAGAATAATGTCCATATTTATTAGCTATATTTTTATTCGTTGTCCATAAATAATTCGATAATTTTAATATTTCAATAATATTACTTCTAATATGCGGCATAGAAAAGTAAAGAGTTGACGCTGTATTTTGAGGAACATTAAGAAGATCATCATCTAGAAAGTACAGTAGCTTTTTTTTCAGCCTCCCACCTTCTTTCATAATATCCAGTTCCAGGTTTTCGCATCCTCGTATACATACAATAACATCGGCCCATGCGATGTCCTGTTTATCTACATTTAAAGTCTCTTTAAATCTATACTCCACTGTCCCTTTACTCTGTAATAATATAAGCGGAGAACTAACTCCTACAATAGCGGATGGGATTTTTTGCAAGCAAAAAGCAAGGATCTTAGTTCTAGGCATGCTGTTCACCTAATCTAATCATTTTATATAACTCTCTATCTCGAATGATATATTTGTCGATTATTTTGAATCCAACTTTTTCATAGATATGAATAGCCTTAAGATTGGATGTAAAGACCTCTAATATCACCTCTTTCAAATTCAAATCATTCATTGCAAAATCAACTATGGCTTTTGTAACTTTTTCACCGATTTTTTTTCCCTTTGCAACATCTTCTGCAAGAAGTAATCGTCCAAATTCAGAGGTACCCAAGGCATAATCGACATGATATAGCGCTACAGTTCCAACATCAACATTATTGAATTGTATAATGAACATGTAGTCACCTGGCCTACTGAGATAGGATTCAAACCAAGCTTTTTGCTGCTCTTCAGAAATAACATCACTGTTTAAAAAAAAGGATCTCGCGCTATCGGAATTTCTCCATTTTCTCATTTTTTCAAGATCATTTGGTCCTACTGGGCGCAACGTTATCTTCTGTATTTTCAAAATAATATTATGATCCATTTAATCTCCTCAAAAATTTCAACAATTAATTTTATTTACATAATCGAATAACGAGTCTTCCCAGTAAGGCATTTTATGACTCACACATGATTCTAACAAAGAGTTGCTCAATGCTGAGAATTTTGGCCTTCTGGCCTTAATTGGATAATCATTAGTTCGCACTGGAATCGCTTCTGCTTTTAGCTTCATCAAGCTCAGAATTCGCTTTGCGAATTCATATTTAGAACTATAACCATTACCGGAACAATGGTATAGTCCATACACTTCTTGATCTATTATTCGCACCAACTGCATTACTAAATCCGGTAAGTAAGTCGGGTTTCCTACTTGATCCTCTACAACAGATATGGTCTTTTGTTTTCTTGCTTGCTCAATTATAGAATTGAAGAAGTTTTTTCTTGGACTTCCATACAACCACGCAGTCCTTATAATGATATGCTTCTCACAAAGATGTTTAACGTGCTGTTCACCGTCTAACTTTGTTTGTCCATATATATTTATTGGTCTCGTTGGGTCATTTTCCTTATAAGGCACTTTTGCCTCTCCATCAAATACAAAATCAGAAGAAAAGTGAACCATGACAGCATCTAGGTGCTGCGAAACTTCAGCTATGTTTTTAGGGCCGATTACGTTCACATTCTTAGCAACATGCGGGTTTAATTCAGCATCATCGACAGAATTGTATGCTGCGCAATTCACGATAATATCAGGTTTGATACTATTCATGCATTCATATACAGACACGATATCAGTTACATCTAAATCTTTGGAATTATACCCATATATCTTATGTTGGAGTTGGAATTGTCTAATAACCTCTTGCCCTAATTGCCCTTGTGCACCAGTTACCATTATTCTCATCTTATGACCCTACAATTACTTCATTAAGCAAATTTTTCAGATATATACCATAGTTGGTCTTCAGTAAGGGTTGAGCTAATTTTAACAATTGTTCAGCGGTGATCCATTTATTTCTGAAAGCAATTTCCTCAATACAAGCTACATAGTTTCCCTGGCGTTTTTGAACAGCTGCTACAAAATTCGAAGCATCAAGCATTGAATCATGTGTCCCCGTATCTAACCACGCCATACCTCTCCCTAGTAACTCTACATTTAACATCTCTTCTTCCAGGTATAGGAGATTTAAGTCCGTGATTTCAAGTTCCCCTCGTCGAGATGGCTTTAAAGATTTAGCCTTTTCCGTAACCGACTTATCATAAAAATACAGACCTGGAACAGCAAAATTTGACTTTGGAATCTCTGGCTTTTCTTCTATTGAAATCACTTTTCCAATGTGATCAAATTCCACTACTCCATAGTCCTTAGGGTTCTGCACGTAATATCCAAAGATCGTTGCTCCATTAACAAGATTTGTTGCCTGTTTTAGACTACCCGTGAGACCGTGTCCCCAAAAAATATTATCACCGAGAACCATCGCAACTTGTTGATCAGCTATGAACTCTTCCCCAATAATGAAAGCTTCCGCAAGACCATTGGGAGATGGCTGGACAGCATATTGAAAGCTCATTCCTAATGCATCACCATCTCCAAAAAGTTCAGTAAATGCAGATATATCTCTTTCAGTGGAGATTATTAGTATTTCACGTATGCCAGCCAGCATTAATGTTGAAAGAGGATAGTAGATCATAGGTTTATCGTAAACTGGCACCATTTGTTTTGACATTGCTTTCGTTATTGGATACAGTCTAGTCCCGGATCCACCTGCTAATATAATCCCTTTCATTTCTGCCTCCTGGATACTATTATAAATTTTATTTAAAACTTAATTTAGATTAACTCAAAAAACTAAGTGTACTTAATTACTGTCTCACATATAAAATCTACATCTTGCTTAGTTAATTGTAGATGCATAGGCAATGAAATTATTTGTTCTGACAATTTGTGACTATTCGGACAAGTACCGTAAGCGTGTTTGTACATAGAATATTCAGTGTTATCTCTGTAATGAACTCCTGGATAAATACCACTTTCATTTAGTGCCAGCAATAACTCATCTCTGTTATCAACCGCTATGACATACAAATGTCTTGATGATTCACAATCGATAGCAACAGGTACTGGTTTTATTTTTGATGAGAATCCTTTGAAGTTTTGATCGTACCATTCTGCTAATTGTCGTCTATAGGAATTATCTCGGTCTAAATACTTCAATTGGACAAGCCCTATTGCGGCCATTATAGAATTACCGTGATATTTATAACCTACATATTCAACATCATATTTCCATTTATATGCACCCTTATCGTTTGCTCTGGCATATGTATCTTTATTTATTCCTAACCAAGTCAACTTACGACACAATTCATCCAATTCTGAACTTTGGAAACATATCATTCCTGAATCCGCAGTCGGAAGATTCTTTACCGCCTGGAAGGAATAAACGACAACATCCGCTTCTTTTCCAGGTATCTCTCCATTCACCCTTGTTCCAGCCATATGAGCTGCATCTAAAACAAGTTTCAAATTATACTTTTTGCATAATTCTACGATTTCTTTATATTTTCCTGTATTGCCTCCCAAACCAACAAACATGATTGCCTTTGTCTTAGGAGTGATTTTCTTTTCGACATCAATCGGATCTAGACATAGGTACTCATCTACATCTGCAAAAACAGGTGTAAGATTCTCATATACAATTGCGTGGTTAGTTGAAATAAAAGTTAACGGTGTTGTAATTACTTCGTCGTTATCATTCCAGTTATTTTCCATTTTCAGTATTTTTAACGCCAAACTTAAACCTACTGTAGCTGAATTAAGAAAATGTGCATTCGGAAGACCTGTGTATTCCTTCCATTTATTCTCGAATTCTACTGTTTTAAATCCCAGTCCTGTCCATCCCTTTTCAAGACACTCTCTAATTTCTTGTAAGCATTCCTCAACCTGAAATGTAGGGGTGAATAATTGAATTGCCACTTTAATCCCTCTCATCATTGTAAATTTATTCAATTATTTATATGTGCATACACGTGATGCCCAACATATCAACAAACTATTAATGATTGAAGATAAAGGCAACACATAACGTATCCAGTATACGAAAAAAAAAGCATGCCGTCGAGAAAACAGGTATCTACATAATTCTACTTCTTACGCCACGGTATTTATTTTAAAGTTTTTATCCCACCCTATATATGCTAAAATATTGTCGTATCTACAAGAAAAGGAGCTAATTACGTTGTCGAATCCAGTATACGGTAAAAAAGCCGCTGAGTCGAGGATAGAAGGAAAGAAGCCGGCTTTGTTTTGGGTCTTAGTATTAGGTATCATCTTGTTTCTGACATGGACACCTTTTCAGACAGGTCTATTCAATGGTCAAGAGCTTCAATTCGAGAAACCAATCTTCTGGGCTGCTATACTAGCAACTCTACTATTATTTCTTTGGATTGCACAATTTTATAAAAGTATCCAACTCAAGGATGAAAGAGATTGGCTTGCTGTGGGCGTGCTTTTATTACCTCTAACTTACATACTCTCACTCATCAGCGCTGCTTCTCATAGTCTCGCCATGAATATGATCATCATAAATTGCATTTATGCCATTATGTTCATCATTGGCTTGTACGTACTCCGTGACAAGTTAGGGAACCGAATCATTCAAAATACAATTATGGCAGTTGCATATCTTATTGTTGGTTTCGGTCTCCTGCATTGGTTTGGCCAAGGCCAGACTGCTGGAGCCATTGCAAAATGGTTTTCTAACACGGTCTTAAACGGTACATATACTCATGCTGTAATGACTGACTCTAACGGTCTTCGTCTGACTTCGGTGTTTCAATACGCGAATACTTATGCTGCTTTTCTCATGGCTTTCTTGTTTGCTGCGGTCTTTTTCGTTACGACATCAAGAAAATGGTATGGCCAAGCGTTCCATAGCTTCATGCTGGTACCCATCATTGTATCGTTGCTGTTAACATTGTCTCGTGGCGGTTTAGTCATGCTACCTGTTGTATTTGTTCTGCTGCTCCTATTCCTGAAACCGGCTAAACAATTATTGTGGATCCTGTACTGCGGTATAGCAGGTGTGACCTCTTTGATTATCTCTAAACCGATAACAGAGCTGGGATTGAGTTTAAATGAAGCCTTCAGCAGCAGTGGTGCCCTTAAGGGCTGGGGAATTTTGCTTGGTGCCTCCGCTGTTGTAGGACTTCTCGGGTGGGTTATACAAAGTTTTATCGCTCCTAAACTTGAACAGGCTGTAGGCCATTGGTCGGTGAAAAAAACCTCCAACTTATGGATTCCACTAGGTTCCGTTATAATTGGTGGCCTGCTGATCTTCCTGTTTATCGGCACCAACCTGAAAAATGTATTGCCACAAAACATAAGCGTCCGACTCGAAAATATTAACTTTAATCAGCACAGTGTTCTGGAACGTTTTACATTCTATAAAGATGCCATGAAGGTGCTGGCTGACTACCCTATCATCGGAGCCGGCGGGGGAGCATGGGCATCACTCTATGAGCAATACCAGAACAACCCGTATACAAGCCGTCAAGCGCATAACTTCTTTTTACAGTACTTGATCGAGGTCGGAATTGTCGGATTCGTGATCTTCATGTCGTTTATTCTGTATACTTTCTATAAGTATATCCGAGGTTATATCAAAGGCAGCGAAGAAGAACGAAATAGCCACTTCCTTTATCTCATCATCGTCCTTTCCATTTTGATTCATAGTATTTTGGACTTTAACATGAGTTATGTGTTCATGGGGATCCTTGTGTTCCTTGGACTCGGTGGCATGGCATCCGTAATGGACAGCAAACCAATGAAAAAATGGAATGTGCAAGACTCGACAGCAAGAAACATTTACACTGCTGTTGTAGGCCTTGCTTCTATTATTGTACTGATCACTTCTATACGCTATGTACAGGCTACTGAAGCCGGTATGGAGGCTCGCAGAATTGTCCAGGTTAGCACATCGTTTGAAGAAATTAAAGCACCGCTGGACAAAGATCTTAGCATTCGACCTAGCCATTCGGAATCCGTCCTTCTATTAAGCTCATTGTATCAATCGGTTTACCAACAGACTCAGGATGAAGACTTCTTCCAACTATCTACCACTCTCTTGAATAAAGCACTTGAAGACGAGCCCTATAATAAATCCATGCTGAATCGATTAATACAGAGTTATGAAATGATCCAACAACCAGAACAAGCTTATGAGATACTTGTAAATAATTCCTATAAATTCAAATGGGATATCAACTGGTTTGAACAGATCATCTATAAAGGGTATGACCTGGGAATGAAAGCCTTAGGGGAAGGGGATACTGCCGGAAAAGAGAAGTACTTTAATTTTGCAACAGAGGCCTTTGTTAAAGTACAAGAAGGTATTAAGCACTTAGCTACGTTACCGGAAGGACAACTACAAGGTAACCCCTTCGAGAACACACCCGACATGATCCTCCATGCAGGCAAAATGTACTTCATGATGAATCAACCGGAACAAGCATCAGAAGCGCTTAAGCTTGGCATACAAGAAGATCTCTCGCAGACAACCCAACAGGAGATTGTACGTTGGTATCTGGCAGCATTGCAAAAACAAAACATGAGTGATGATGCCCTTATGGAGAAACTAACCCAAATTGATCCGAATGCGAAGCAAAATGTTCAACAGCTATCGGATCTTCAATTCTAAATAAGTAAGGGACAGCTTACAATATAAAAACTTATACTATCCCCTCACGATAGACAGTTAAGAGAGAAGCGTAATAAACTTAACATTGTCGGTCGGGGGGATTCTTGTTATGTCAATTAACAGAGCACATGTCATTACTGTTTCGCAAATGTTTTAAATCGAGAATTTGAATAACGAAGCCTCCCATCTATTCTCAATTAGAAACATTCCAATGCAAATTCAATGACCCTATGGTCGAACATTTATAGAAAAAAGAAAAGAGGCTATTTATGATTACTTCACCACTAGGACCAAAGGTGCAAAACTATAATTATTCATTACAGATACTTCGAGGTATCGCAGCACTGATGGTAGTGATCTATCATGTAAAAGGTTATACCAACATCGTTGGAAATAACCCGGATACCTTAGTCAATTATATCCCCCAGATTTTCGGGTTAGGTGCTCCCCTGTTTTTTTGCATATCAGGTTTTGTGATGGCGATGTTGATTGAAAGCAACTACCCGAATTTTTTATATAGACGATTTCTTAGGATTTACCCTCCGTTCATAGTTGCAGCGATTCTGGTCATATTCGCAAAAGCTGCATTGCTAGGTGATGGTTCTTATAACAAATTAATACACGCTTTAACTTTATTGCCATTAGGAACAACACCTACATACCCTCTAAATGTAGAGTGGACCATGATATATGAAGTGCTCTTTTATATCGTTTGTTCCCTCTTTACATTGAAACATTGCAAAAGATTCTTCCTACTGTTCTTGGTTGTTTGGGGAATTGTAATTACTATAGCGCATAATGTCTTTGGAACACCCTCAAGCGAGTTGACAACAATTAAACTAATACCGTTTTCGACATATAATTATTTCTTTATAATAGGAGCAATTGTTTACTATATATCTAAATTTAAAAAGATTAATTCTGTAAAGATAAACTATACGATGATTTTTTTGTCAACGTCCACACTTTTGACGCTCTATTATGTGGTGTTAAAAAACTCCGTCTTGTTGATGAGGTTTAATTTTCTAATCTTTGCCGTTCTGTTTGGTTTTATAGTATATTTTGTCGTTAATATACAAGCAAAGAAGTCAACGTTTTTTGTAAAGTGTGGAAATTACTCATATGGTATCTATCTAATTCACGCACAAACCTTATATATTGTTCTTACCTTATGGGGTAGACAATTTCCAGTAAACGAATTAGCGAGTAGTCTCGCATTGATTATTACTCTCTTTGTTAGCTGGTATTTTGGAAAATTCGAATATACGCTTCACAAAAAACTAAAAGAATTCAAGGCTCCAACTATTACGAGAAAACAGATTATAGCAGCTGCTTCAGTCTGTATACTGCTAATTTCTTCCGTTTCCATTCAACGTGTAAATAGCATGAAGCCTAAGGAGATCGCAGTAACTCTCGACTCTACTTTCGATGCCACACAAGTGCTTGATGATAAGGTAAATGCTGGCTGGGTTGATACTATATCGGATATAGATGTATGGAAAAATCAAACTATTTCAATAACTGGCTGGGCAATTGATCCTTTTCTTACAACAAGAGCTTTAAGTGTGATTATGGTTTCTGAAGATAAAATCGTCCCAACTGAGTTAGAATGGTATGAGAGAAAGGCTCTTGCAGATATTTTAAAATCGGATTCCGTTATGATGTCAGGGTTTATACTTACTGCCAAGTCAAAACATTTTCATGATGGAGAAAACAATATAGACGTTTATGCAGTAACTGAAGACAACAAATATATCCGGTTACAAACAGAATCACCAGTGATCATTAACAAATCAAAATAACGTAATCGGCGGAGAGATGCGGACATCTCTCCTTTTTTGTTAAAAACAACAAAACCGCATAAACACTCAATATATCGATAAAGATCCATTTACAGCAGGATGAAAGTTATTACAATTTTCAACGTCACCGGAATTTCATTTTGCACCTAGAAATGGGGAGTCGCATTCCCTACAGTCTTAGTTTCCAACCGGCCCTCATCGAGTTCCGCATCGCCTCTTACACTCTGATAATTCGATTTCCCCAAATATTTCGCTGCAACTCCCCCCGTAGATAGAGTAGATGGACACAGCACAATGAAGTTGGCGCTGAAAGAGTTGGATTTTTTAAATTTGAGATGAAACAAAGAGTCGCAAAAGATAGCTGGCGATTTAAGGTTAAGTTCTTCATCTATGATTCCTTCACCATTCTCCTTAATTTATACTAATTTTTATGCTTTATGTTTTCTAGTTATTTGTTACTATATAAAGATATGATCAATTCCGTTCGATGAGACCATAATGATCTAATTACCCATAGTTCTATCAGTACTATTACATAAAAATAATGTTCTGTCCGGTCTATTCACCCTAAAATCATATTGTCAACTAAATTTTCTTTTTTTGGCTTTCATTGGAGTTTGATTGAATGACAATTTTAGTTTTTTACGTTTACTTTTGGAGATTTAATCCAATATAATTTATTTGCAAGGTATTATTTTGTCGGAAAACATATTATATTATCGGAAAATGGGAAAATATGATGGTCATCCAAGAATAATGGAGGGATACAGTGGCTAACCGAGCTCTAGTGATTGGTGGACAAGGCTTTATAGGTTTTAATGTAGTTATGTCATTATTTAACGATGGTTGGAACGTAAAGGTACTAGATCGAAATATAAATAGTAAGTTCAATGAGTTAAGCGTGAAAACTATTGTTGGACACGTACAAGATAAAGATACACTCAGATTGGCACTTAGAGATGTTGATGTCGTGTTTTATTTTATTTCTCATTCGCTTCCGAGTTCCAGTCGCGGTAATTTAAACTATGAACTGCAGAATTCACTTATTGCATTAGATAACGTTCTGGAGACAATGGTGGATTTAAATGTTAAGAAAATTGTATTCCCATCATCTGGCGGTACAGTATACGGTAACGTTGAAGATCAAAATGCAACTGAGTCGACCGAACTAAATCCGTTCTCTTCTTATGGGCAAGGTAAACTACTAAGTGAAGAGATCATAAAATTTTATAGTCGAGTTCACAATATCGAATATCTAATCCTCCGAATTTCAAATATTTACGGATGTCAGTTCTATAGAAAAGTAGAACAAGGAGCTGTAGATATTTTTATACAAAATATTTTAGACAATAAACCCATTACCATATGGAGCGGTGCTGAAAATGCTATAAGGGATTACATATTTATTGATGACTTTTGTGATGCATTAATCGCGCTGTTAAATCGAAGGAAATATGGAATTTACAATATTGGTACTGGCGAAGGCAAAAAATTGACTGATATCATAGAAGTAATTGAAAAAATATTGAAAAAGGAAGCAATAATTGTTCGTAATAATAATTATAGCGGGATTAGTAAAAATGTTCTAGATATATCAAAAATTATAAAAGATTGTGCATGGCAGCCTAAATTTAGCCTTGAAGAAGGAATTACAAAAACTATTAAAAGAAAAAAGGAAAATTACAATGAAATTTCAAGAATTTATTAACGACCAAAAGATATTTGACAACGGTTATGAAAATAATAGTCCCTTGGTTAGTATTGTTATGCCGACTTATTGTAGAATGGCAGAAGGCTTTCTTAAACGATGTATAGAGTCAGTATTGATCCAAACGTATACAAATTTCGAATTTATCATCGTTGACGACGGTTCAACTGATGGTTCCCAAGAACTAATAATTCAGTATGCGCAGAAGGATAAAAGAATAATTTATATTCGTCATGATATAAATTGCGGTTTGCCGGCTGTTAGAACAAATGAAGGCATTATGAAAGCAAGGGGCCAATATGTCGCTTTCATTTTTGATGATAATATATGGGATCCCCTTTTTTTGGAAACCCTATTAAATGAAATGCATTCAAATCCGGCCGATGTTCAATATTCTATAACAAAAATGAAAGTTGACGAAGATCAACATTTCCTTCTCGGTGAATGGCCTTTAACATTTGAGATTTTGTATCATTTGAATACTATTCCTAACGGCTCAGTCCTATGTAAAAGATCCTTCTTTGAACAATACGGATTATATGATCCTCATATTGGAATGCGACGTTTATGTGATTGGGATCTATGGTTTAGGGCAAAATTATTAGGGGCTTCCTTTAATTATGTAAACAAGATCCTTAGCACTGAACTTGGTCCCTCCTCTCCAGTTTCACTCGGGCTTTCAGTTAAAATGGATTATAAGCTGACGTATGCATATATGACTGATGAAAAAGTTATTTACGAAAGAACTAAAAAACTGTTGCCTAATACAATCGATCATTTTGATGTTTTTAATTTTAACGTATTATTGCCTTATTTGAAAAACTACGATGAGTATCTAAATGTAGAGAATATAGTATATAAACCTTTTTTTGAGGGCCACACCTATTATAGCAATGAAAATATTTTTAATAACAGGTTGTTTAGTGTAAATGATAACAATCAACTTTCTCCGTTTAAAAATGAATTAGGTCTACACCGCAAACTTAGGATTCTTTTAGTTTGTAATGTATATAACGACAAAATTGCCAAGTATAAAGATCTGTTACAACTGCAACATTCGAACTCTATTGTAATCACTTGTGGCGAATGGCAGCTATCATCATATTCACCAACCGATATAGACTTTCTCATAATGGTTGATTGCACAGGCCTCTTTATGACAGACTTCATACGCCAATACCAGGAACAAAACGTTCCTATTTTATATTTTATCTCGTATGGACTTCAAAGGAATAGCTTGACGAATGTACTTGACTACAATCAACTTGAATGTGTTCAAAATGTCTTTAAAAAGGATTTGTACTTTCCTAAACTGGGCCTTCCATGGAATGACACCCAGCTTCAAGCTGCTATACAACTAATGGACTTATCAGATCTTGTAGTTAACTTCTCAGATTGTGACGATAACTTTATAAAAACTACCTCAAGAAAATTGCAATTACAAGAAGTCGATTTTAGCAAATACATCATACAAACTGGCCAATTACTAAAAAATATTAATAATAAAAGGTGTTTTATATTTTTAAACTCCTCTATGATTTCTGGTTCGGAAATTTATGGTGTGCAAATCGGAAAAATGTTGCATAGTGTCGGCATCGATGTTCAAATCTGCGTTCCGGATGAAAAAAACTACGGTGATGATGAAAACGATGATACCATAAACAAATACATTCAAGATCTGGGTTTAAAGCCTATAATAAAGGCGCCATACAATTCAAGAAACAGAGATAATGTTTATTTAGAATCCTTACTTAATTGGGTATCTACTCAAGAGATCGGATTAATAGTATGCAGCAGCTACATTGATGATATCGTTTCGGTAGCTTCAACGTTGGATATACATTCCGTTTTTGCATTATTTCAACCTACGGGATATCGTTCAGAGAAAATTAAGGAGTTGAAAAATGCAGCAAGCTGTATTATTTCTGATTCAGACTGGGCAGCAAAACTTTACAATAAAGCTTTCGACTTAACAGCTATAAAAATCCCAACTATAGTCAATAATCAATCATTAGTTAAAATTAAAAAAGATGCCCAAACGATATCCATCGCAATAGGTGGCACACTACAAAAGAGGAAACGTCAATTAGAAGCTGTGAAAGCATGTCATTTACTTATTAGACAAGGATATAACATAGAACTCAATATATACGGTTATAAACTTCAAATGCTTACTTCGTATGTAGAAGACATACAAACTTATATAGAAAATAATGAATTGAACGAGAAAATCAGATTACATGGGCTTGTACCCATGGATGAAATAGTCTCCAATAATGATATTATACTGTCAACTTCAGTTGATGAAAGTATTCCTCAAACCTTGTTAATATGTGCCGCTGGTGGATTGATTCCAGTTGCTTGTCCCGCAGGAGGGATTCCAGAGTTCATAATTGATGGAGTAACTGGTTACTTGACTAAAGATTTTGACACAACGAATATATATGAAACACTTCAGAAGGCTATAGAAAATAAAGAAAACTGGCTTGAAATATCAGATAATATAAAAGATTTGATTGACAAAGCATACAGCTTTGATGTAGTGAGAAGTAAACTACTGGGACATCTTATATTAAAAACTAGTACACCAAAACATATGTATAATTTCAATACTTCCTCTACAAACTATGATCTTATACAAGAGGTTAATCATTCACTTACTCCAAGAATTATAGATGTTAATTCCATTAGTTTCTCTAGGCCAATTACAAAATTGAAAAAGTACAAATTTAATTGTACTCTAAATCAACTAAGTGCAATTGGCATAATTTTCGGCACTTTAAACGAAAAAGCTTATGCTGGAACAATTCAAATGGCTTTATTTTCGAAAGGAAGAAAATTGAGAGATTCCGTAATAGATATTAGCACTATCAGATTCAACAACTGGAATTATTTCAAGTTTGAGCCTCTTTTAAATTGTTTAGGAAATGAATTTACGATCGAACTATCTTTCAAATGCGAGTACAAAGGTATTGGAACATTTGAAAACAAACATAGAAGAAATTATTTATACAAATTATTAAACCGACTAAATATTTACTTACCGATTGTGGATTTGCTTTATATTGACCTAAAAGAATGATTTAGCTAAACGCTGGAGGGTAAATGAATGGAAAATTTAGTCAAAGTCGACTTAGGATGTGGACACAGAAAAACGGAAGGATATCTCGGGATAGATCGTTTCGATCTTCCTGGAGTTGACATCGTAGCAGACTTGAATAAAGGGATCCCTCTTGAAGATAATTCGGTTGATATTATGCTATGTTCACATGCATTAGAACATTTTGATAATATTTACTTTATTACGGAGGAAATTCACCGTGTTTGTAAGCATAAGTCTCTAATTTATGTATTAGCACCCTATCATATGGAAACTGTTAATTTTGCCAATTTCTATCATAAACAGGTATTTAATGAGTCTACTTTTCGTTTTTTTGCAGCACCGGATTCTACCTCTTCGATAGATAAAAGGGATTATTATAATCCACATGCTTTTATTTGGGGATTAGGCACAAGTGATAATAGCCAACTAACTATAAACATACACACCGTTAGCATAGAATACTTTTATTTTCCTGATTATATTGACTTATCTGAAGAAGAAAAACGTAATGCACGTAGATCACTCCAAAATGTATGTGATCAAATATACTATATATTAGCAGTTAATAAAGAAGGTACACCCTTTACTTTGGATGAAATTGAAGAATTAAAAAAACTTGCAGACGAAAATGAACCCACTATTATTAAGGAAGTACGTAATAGAGAAATTAATCCCGATATGGGAACTTCAATTCTATCAGATATAAAAAGATGGAATACCAAGCTTGAAAAAAAAATTGACGACAACAGGAAAGATGCTCTTGATGATGTTAAAGAAACTAAAAATTTGATAATTCAAACAGCAGAAATGTTACGAGAGTTACAAGGGAAAGTTCATCAAATTGAAAAGCATGAAATAGAAAAAATTAGTACCTTGATAATTCAATCAGAAAAGCAACTACATCAGCTGGAAAACAAAGTCGATGAAGTTGATAATATTAAGCAAAAGTACGATGATACAATAATGTTACTCCACAAGATGTCATTGGAAAACAATAGTTTAGCCTCAATAGTTCTTGAATTAATGAAGGATAGGGAATCTCCTGCCTTCAAATTTGGTACCCAAAAGTTATTTAGAAAAGGGCATGATCTATATAATGCTTTATCTAAAAACCATCTTAAATTCTTGGATGGCCTTATACTTCAAAATAAATGTTATATGAAAACCTCAATACTAAGAGTGTCAAATACTATTCCCTACAATGAATATGTAGAGTACTCTATATACGGGGTTGGTAATAAGATTCATTATTTCCTATTCGCAAATCTCGGTGCTAATATATTTTCGGAAATTGTCTATGGAGGTAACATTATCCATCAAACAAGTTTTGCTGTAACCCACGAAGGTATGCATGTTTTGGAATTAAATAATCAAATAAATGGTGAAGTATTACTCAGATTTCGTGTTTGCGATAATTACAGCATAGTTAGACTATTGGAAATTAGTAATCGTAAACTTATGTTATTGTCTAAAATAAGTTTGGCTGCATATATTACCATTAGCTAATATGAGATTGTAGGAATACACCGAGCTTTGATTGGACGATCCGGATTACGAAAGGGTTCATCATCACTCATACGGCAGCGAATGATAACCGACTAGAACAAGCCTACTAAAAAGGCGAAAGAGAGCTTTGATATACAAACCAAGTTACATGAATCTTTTAACGTAGAAAAACCGATCAGAGTCATTCCGGATGAGAGAGGTATGGAATAAGACCTCATAACCCTGAATAGCCACATAACCAACTCTAAATATTTCTTTTCACAATGAGGACCACTCTCAATACAACTCGGCGACCGTTTCCTGTTAAAGTTATGGAAAGGTCGCCGTGTAATTTAATTTCCTCTTTTCTTTTACTTGATTGAATATAAATCAACCTCTACCCAACTGTCCCGTTTTTCTTATGTGTTATGAAATTGCCTCTACTGCACCTTTGCCAAAACCCCACTCAAATAAGCAATCAAATCATCTCTCAAATCTTCCCGCTGCAGTGCATAATGAATGCTGGTTTCAATAAAACCTAACTTCTCGCCGACATCATGGCGCATCCCGTCAAAATGATACGCATGGATCGGGCTCCGATGAGCTAAGGTGGAGAGCGCATCGGTCAGTTGGATCTCCCCGTTCTTTCCAACCTCCTGATTCTCCAGCAAATCGAAGATATCCGGCGGCAAAATATAGCGGCCCATGATGGCCAGGTTGGAAGGCGCCTCGGCACGGGAGGGCTTCTCTACCAATCTTGATGTTTCATAGATTCGTTCTGATTTCTGAAGTCCATCTACGATCCCGTAACGGTCCACTTCGTCCCAATCAACTGGCTGTACGCCAACTATGGCAGATCGGTAGATGTCGTAGACTTTCATCATCTGTTTTAGGCAAGGGACTTCCGACTCCACGATATCGTCGCCTAGCAGCACGGCAAACGGCTCGTCCCCGATGAATTTGCGTGCGCACCAAATGGCATGACCCAGCCCCTTAGGCTCCTTTTGACGGATATAATGGATATCTGCCATGTTGGAGGGCTTACGCACTTCTTCAAGGAGGTTCCATTTCCCTTTCTCAGCTAGGTTATGTTCCAGCTCAAATGATGAATCAAAATGATCCTCAATCGCCCGCTTTCCCTTACCCGTCACAATGATAATGTCCTCGATGCCGGAAGCGACCGCTTCCTCGATGATGTATTGTATGGTCGGCTTGTCCACAATAGGTAGCATCTCTTTCGGCATCGCTTTCGTGGCCGGCAGGAACCGCGTACCAAGTCCAGCGGCCGGTATGATCGCTTTTCGAATGTTCATCCTATCTTCTCCATTCCCGTAGGTCTCCCATATTGATGACATTGTATCATGAGTCCGGCTAACCCATCGATTAAAATCGGTTTTTGTCAAAGGCAGGCGGCTTCAGCGTAAAGGCCGAGAATGATTCGTTGTAGTCGGTAAAAACGCTCGGCAGGGAGCACAGCAGCAGGAAAGCTATGCCCCTTTGTATGGTCGTGGTCATGCTAAATATCTCCAATCTTATGTCGTATTTCGAGCAACTCAGAATGACTCCCTCGGTCTTTTATCGGTTGCCGGCACAGCTTTCACAAGCCGAATCCGATAACTCAAGATAACTAAATCCAGTTTTATCCATGGAAACGACAAGACCCCTCAGATATACTAGTACGAAACTTCGATGGACTACAAAGCCAAAGGAGCTGGTTACCTGATGAAAGAGAGAGATGCCTATTTCGATAACCTCAAATTCATACTGATCCTGTTGGTGGTTGTAGGGCATCTCATCGAGCCGTTTAACGGTGAAGCAGCGATGGGAGCGATCTATCAGTTCATTTACTCGTTTCATATGCCGCTGTTTATTTTTGCGGCCGGTTATTTCGCCAAGTGCATTCAATCCCCCAAACAATACGTCGGCCTGCTGTCGGGACTGGTCGTGCCGTATTTCATATTCGAGACGCTCTATACCCTGTTCGACTATTATATGCAAGACTTGGATCGGCTCGATTTCACGTACTTTTACCCCAACTGGATCCTGTGGTTCCTGTTCAGCATGATGCTGTGGAAAATGCTTCTGCCGTATCTGCTGATGCTCAAATACCCGCTAGTTGTCTGTTTCGCGATGTCCATCATGCTCGGGTACTCGATCGATGTCGACTATTACGCGAGCATTTCACGCACGCTGTACTTCCTGCCTTTTTTTCTCATCGGATATATTTTCAAAAGGGAATGGCTGGATGCCATCAAGGCCCGGCCATTTCAACTGCTATCGATCATCCTGCTCCTCGCCGGATTTGTCTTGCTGTACGTCATATCGCCGATCCTGCCAACTAACTGGTTCTACGGAGCGATGCCTTACCTGGAGTTCGGTTTGGACTCGTGGTATGCAGGCTTCTACCGTATGATCACCTACGCGTTCACCGTCATCATGGGACTATGCGTCCTCTCCCTCATTCCGAGGTGGGATACGCCCTTCACCGACCGTGGGGTTAATACCATGTACGTCTTTTTGCTTCACGGGTTCATCGTCAAAACGATGCAGCATCTGAGCTGGTTCGAAGCGTTCTGGTCCACGGGAAGCAAGCTGCTGCTGATCCTGTTCGGCGCCCTCTTGACCTGGCTCCTATCCTCATCCTGGATCAAACGCGGCTTCGGGTGGATCGTCGAGCCGAACGTCGGGTTTCTATTCCATTATCGATCCAAGCACCGCCAAGAACGCGTTGAATCGAAGCATTCCGATGCAAAAAGGAGTGATGCCTAATCTGGCATCACCCCTTCATATTAATTAAATCGCTCGGTATATACGCAATACACGTGCATCCTTACTTCACCAACTGCCCCCGCGTAACCCCAAGCTGGTTAGTAGCCTTCAGCTTCTTCCACACCTGGGTTCCGCTGATCTCGCCGCGCAAGGCGCGGTTGTAGAGATCGATGACCTCATGGACTTGTTCCGGTGTTTCCTCGAGGAACTCCACGCGGTAGCTGGATACGCCCAGCTCCATGAAGTTCGCCAGGTACTCGGCGCCGGATTGTTCGATGGCATTGTACACGGTGTTACGGCAGCCTTCGTCGACCCGAACCGGATGGGACATGCCAATCCGGTCCTGTAGGGACACACGGCTCTCTTCGCACGGACGACCGCAGTTCGTGAAGTCCGTTCCTTCGCTCAGGAACGTACAGTACACACAGTGCTCCGTATGGAACATCGGCAGATGCTGATGGATGACGATCTCCATCTTGGACGTGTCGGCCTTGCCGAGAAGATCCACCATCTGCTGGATGTTCAGGTCATAGGAAGGCGTGACGGTGTCGCATCCGGCTTCGACGAACAGGTCAACCGCCTTGTGGTTGGCAATGTTCAGGGAGAAGTCGCCGATCAACCGGGGATGCTTCGCCCCCGGGTTCTCCATCCGGTGGCGCAGGTAGAAATACAGCGCACCGGTGTTGCGCACCAGCACGGCGTCCGGCTGGAGGCGCAGGATGTTGTTGTGGTAGCCGTTCTCGCCCGGCATGTGAATGCGCGGCGTTGCCAGCGCAATCTGCTTGCCGGCTGCACGCACGGCTTCCACCGCTGCCGGGAACTGCTTGATGAACTCGAAGTCGGCGTAGATCATCTCGACGCCGGCCTCAAGCGCAGCCTCAACCTGCGGGAGGCTGCGGCACAGCGCGGTGAGCTTCGCCTCACCGCGAGCCACGGGCGCTGCGGGCACAGCCGCATCGCCATACACCGACACCGCCCGTTTCACGTACACGGGCGGCTTCGGCCGCTCGCCGGCGAGCAGCTCCACCGCACGGCGGCGGATGCTGTTGAGCTCGCGAATCGGCACGATGACGTCGCCGTACAGGTCGACGTCAAGTACCTCAAGCTGGAACACCGTTCCGCCCAGGCGGCCAAGCTGCTCCTCCAGGATCTCCTGGCTGAGCGGCCGCTTCTGGGCAATCTCTAGTTCCAGCTCCGAATCCACCTGGACCGTCGTGCCCTTCTGCACATCGGTCCACCAGGTCGACAGCGGCTGTCCGGGGCGGCCGCTGACACGCACATGTACCGGGAATACCCGGTACGGCTTCTCCGTCTCGTACGTCTGACGGAGGCGCTTATCCAGCGCTGGATCGTTTGTCTTCCAGATCCGGTCGCCAACGTGCAGCTTGCGCAGGTCCACGTCGCTCCGGCCGGGAACGATATCGACGATCCAGCCTTCTTGCGCTTCACCCTCCAGCTTGACGCCTTTGCGGCGGACGTCGTAGACGCGACCGCCTTCTTCTTTTTTCGTTGGGTCGCCTGCATCGAACACGATACCGTCCCCGCGCTTCAGCGGTGCATCCAGCTTGCAGACGACACCATCGCGCAGAATCTGTTCCACCCGGCCGAGATACACGCCACGGCTTTTCGGGAACGTACCCTCGACCAGCTTTTTATTGTTCGTTCCATCCAGGAAGCCATGGGTGAAGCCGCGGGAGAAGCTCTGCTGCAGCTCACGAACCTCTTCCTTGCTCGGTCTCGCATCTTCGCCGTCAAAATACCGGTCGATCGCCTTCCGGTACTTGCTCACGACGTTAGCCACGTATTCCGGACTCTTCAACCGGCCCTCAATTTTGAACGAGGTCACACCCGCTTCAATCAGCTCGGGCATCAAATCGATCGCGGCCAGATCTTTTGGCGAGAGCAAGTAGGCGACGTCGCCCATCGGCTTCTGCTCGCCATCCACGATCAGATCGTACGGCAGACGGCAGGCCTGCGCGCACTCTCCGCGGTTGGCGGAGCGGCCGCCCCACATTTCGGAAGTCAGGCATTGGCCCGAGTAGGATACGCACAATGCACCATGCACGAATACTTCCATTGGAAGCTTCGCCTGCTCCCCGATCTTCTGGATTTGCTTCAGATTGTTCTCGCGTCCCAGTACGACTCGTTCCATATTAAACGGCTTCGTGAATTCAACGGCCTCCGGCGACGTAATCGTCATCTGCGTAGAACCGTGGATCGGGAAGTCCGGGGAAATCTCGCGAATCATTTTCACCAGACCCAAATCCTGCACGATCACCGCATCCACGCCCGCATCCACGCATGCATCAATCAGCTCCTTGGCATCCTCCAGCTCGTTCTCGAACACCAGAATATTGAAGGTCAGAAATCCCTTAACCCCATAACTGTGCAAAAAGGCCATAATTTCGGACAGCTCATCCATCCGGAAATTGTTCGCTCGTGCGCGCGCATTAAATTTCTCGACCCCAAAAAAGATCGCATCCGCCCCGTTAGCCACCGCAGCCCGCATGCAATCCCAATCCCCTGCAGGGGCCAGCAACTCCACGTCTTCTCTTCGTAGTGCTTTCGTGTCCATCTATATCCTCCCAGGCCGGTTCAAGCCGGCGTGCTGTGTACTACTATTCTTTCATTGAAACCTGCAAGCCATACTCTATTTTCATAGAACAGGGCATCCGACATCTATATCAATTGATTTTGTAAATACTTTGAAAGCTTTTCAACTTATCTAGTTTACCAAAAGTCCGGCTTCTCTTCTACCTGCTAACTTGATTTCCACACTTTTGATAGTGTTGCCATAATCCGCATACCACCCTGTTTCGTAGAAACAAAAACAAGCCCTCCCAATCGGAAGGCTTGCCACACATCATCCGCAGCGGATACTACCGGTGGATGATCATCCATACGCAGCCAGTGTGCTTATCTCTTTTCTTAATATAAGAGATTACCTTCCCTTTCCTTTACCAGGGATTTGCATTTCGATCTCCGAATCCTTTAGTCAGAGCCTCCTTAACATCTTAGCGGATGGCAGCCATCCAAGCATGCCCCGAACCACACACCGTGCGCATTGGGAGCAAGTGCGCACGATGTACAAAACTTGGGAACGGAACCGCCCCAATCCGTCTACTGGTTCCAGGGTTCCTTTACCACAGGTTTGCCGGTGCACGTCCTGCACCACGCGTCCTACTCCTACTCCGCACCCTCCAGCACAAAATCCATGCTCGCTAAACGCTTGCCATTCACGACAATGTGAAGACGATGATCGCCAGAGTAGAAACGGCGGGTGGAGATTGGTTTAAACGATTGCTTCTTCTCCACCTTCCAGCTTCCCGGCGCATAGATCTTGTCCGAGCATTTATAACGTTTCGGCGCAAGCTTGCCGTTTGCCTTCATATAATCGATCTCGTAATCGATGCGGAGCGTCATCGGATTGCCGGTTTCGTTAACCACTTGAAAGGCAAACTCCAGATCGTCCCCCATCGCAATCACGGAACGTTTAATGCGCAGCTCACGCACCTCAAGTCCTTCCAGCTCTTCAAGCTCCTCATACCCGAAAATGGCCAGTGCCCGAATATCTCCCTTCCGCAGCAGCGAACGCAGCGCATGCCGCACGATCCAATCCGTTAACGGATATTTGCCATACCATTTGGCGGCAATCTCAAGCACAAGGTCCGGGTGATCCTTAGAGATATCATTCAGGTGATTGGCAACGCTTTTTCTAACGTATAAGGAAGGATCCTCTTTCAACTGCTCCAGGATCGGCAGAGCCGGACGCGGATCCTTAATCAGGGCCGGCAGCTGCGGCGCCCAAGGCAAGCGTGGTCTGCAGCCTTCACTCGCCAATCTGCGCAGATGCTCGTCATCGGACTGTGCCCATGTCATCATCTGTGTCAGCATCTGTTCCTGATCCTGGATGATAAACGGCCGAACGGCAAACTCCGCCGTAGAAGAATGCGTGAATACCGCCAAAGCCTCCATCGATGTCTCCAGATCCTCCATCCCATTAACCTCTACATAATCCGGAAAGAACACATATTCCACGCCTCTAAAATGCGGGGCTACCTGCTTCAGGATCCCAATGGCTTCCGGGTAAGAAGCAGGCAGCGTATCCGTTAAGGCTAGCGTAATATGCCGGATGCGCTGCTTGAACTCCTCCTGTGCCCAGTCTTCATCATGAATCAGCTCCATGAACCGGTTCGCATCGAATGCCGGATAAGTCTCCTTCAACCGGTCGGTCACTTGCTGGAACAACGTATTTGAATATAGATCCTTCAGCGTTTCTCTCATAACAGATCTCCCCAAAAAAATAATTTTTACGATATTTTATCCACGTCTAATGGAATCCTGAAAGCCCTTTATTCATGCGTTAACCTAGCGGTTCCAACCCATCTCCAAAAGAGCCGCCGACCGCTATAACCCCGCTTTCCGCCTCTTCCCAATCCAAAACATGTGGTGTAGGATGAAGTTGCACGCCTTTCGCTTTAGTGCGGTAGTCTGGTTGATTCCAGTTTGCCAAATGGGGGGCGTTTTGCTTTATCCAAATCCGACCTCCCAACGCTGGGATGCCTGAAGATGAATAGTTGGGTTAGTCCATGAACAACTTTCTTATCTCTAAAGAAAAACGTCTATCGACGTACTTTCACAGATGACAGACCCCATTTAGAGAAAGTTTTTCTTTCGAGATAAGGGCAGTAAGCCTCGAAGTTTATGCTTTTGTTATCTCTAAAAAATGTAATACATACATCATTACCCCATTTAAAAGACAGGAGGCGAAGCTCGAAGGATTACAACAAATCGCACATCAGGAGATGAAGAAGACATGGAAAGTTGGAAAAAGAACTTATGGATATTATGGTTCGGCTCATTTATCGTTTCATCAAGCTTCTCGATGGTCATACCATTTCTCCCGCTTTTTCTGATTGAGCTCGGCGTTACCAAGCATACGGAAATGTGGTCGGGACTGCTGTTCAGTTCCGCTTTTTTTGCGGGTGCCTTGTCCTCTCCCTTCTGGGGTGCCGTCGGCGATAAATATGGACGCAAACCGATGATTATCCGCGCGGGGCTGGTGCTCTTTGTCATCTATATTCTGATGGCATTCGTCACGAATGAGTATCAGGTGTTGGTTCTCCGCCTGCTGCAAGGCCTTCTCTCCGGCTTTATCCCGGGTGCAATCGCGATTGTAGGCACCAACACCCCTGAGAAAAAAGTCGGCTACGCACTCTCCATGATGTCCACGGCAACCGCAACCGGCGGCATCATGGGCCCGATGATCGGAGGCACCCTGGCCTCCCTGTTCAGCAACCGAATGGCATTCGGATTGGCAGGGATGCTGTGCTTCGCAGCCACGCTGCTCGTCATATTCTGGGTCAAAGAGGAAAAATTCGTACCCAGCAAAGAGCGTGTCTCCGTCATGAACACGTTTAAGGTCGCCGGACATAACAAAGCGCTGATGACAGTGCTTATGCTTACGGTGCTGACGCAGTTCTCCGTCATGACAATTGAGCCGGTACTACCGCTGTATATCGCTCAGATCGGCGGTTCTTCATCACATACCTCGATGATTGCCGGCTTTGTGTTCTCCATCGTCGGGATCGCCAGCATCCTGTTTGCGGCCCGCTGGGGACGCCTGGCTGATAAAATCGGGTTTCAAAAGGTGCTGCTGATCGGTCTGCTCGCCGGCGGAATCGGATCGCTCGCCCAGATCCTGTTCAGCAACATTTGGGCATTCTCGGCCATCCGCTTTGCTTACGGCGCGTTCTTCTGTGCCGTATTCCCTGCTCTCAACGGCCTTGTCGTCAAACATACGCCAAGTGAATTCCGCGGACGTGCGTTTAGCCTTAACCAGACAGCCAATCAAATCGGCGGGATGGCCGGGCCGCTCGCGGGCGGCATGATCAGCGGCATCTTTAACATCCATTCGGTATTCTTGATGACTGGCGTCTTAATGCTGATTACGACCGCCATTACTTATTGGACAATGCGGCCATCGCGCCTGCAGCCTGTAGAAAAGGGATCCCTCTCGTCATAATGGCTTTAAGCTGTGCGCACGCGTGATGATTTCATAACGCGCGTGCGTAACTCATTACGGAAATAAACTGGATCATCGGGGGGCTTGTTTAGTTCAACATCGTTAACTCATAATCGCTCGATTGTCTACGTACTTCATTACATAGTTAATGTCATTGATATTTAATCCTGCTGATAACCACTTCGTTACGCATGATTGACTTCACAGCATACTGCCTCGCTACACATCATTCAATTCATTGCTGCACCATTCACTTGTCAACGATGTTAAATCCAACGACTCCCTCACGACCACGAAACATCTTGCCTAACCACCTATCGCTTCCGCAACATCAAGCATTAGATATGCATATGACGGTCCGCTTCATCCCATGGCACCGCATAACCGCTTCCCTTCGCACAGAATATCGAAGAGGAGCTGTATTCCGGGTCCGCATTTTTATCGTATCCTTTACGTTCAATGACTTCAGCCTCGTTATGACACCGGCCATATCCCCCGTAAACCAGGGATATCGTACCTCTTCCCTTGGTGTAGGCGGCTAATTCCATGCTGTAATTCATCATGGTCGATACGGGAGCCGATCCCGTGACCGTCACCTTGTTTCCCGCTGTTTCCGGCGGCTCGAAGCTTGCCTTCGCCTGGGTCAGATCCGACATTAACCGTCCGATATACTCGGCATCCACCTTCACCTTGAAATGATAGTAAGGCTCCAGGAGCATATTGGTTGTCTTCTCCAGCCCTTGGCGTAATGCACGGTAGGTGGCTTCCCTAAAATCCCCGCCATGCGTATGCTTGTTGTGCGCCCGTCCTTTTAGCAGGGTAATCTGGATGTCCGTGATGGGAGAGCCAGTAAGCAGCCCGTGATGATCCCTCTCCCCAACATGCTGGGCGACCAGATGCTGATAATTGATCGGAAGCACATCAGGATGGCAAGCATTGGCGAATATGATGCCGCTGTTGCGCTCTCCAGGCTCCAGCCGGAGGTGCACCTCCGCGTAATGCTTCAACGGTTCGAAATGACCACAGCCCACAACGTCTTCCGTTATGGTTTCTTTATATAAAATCTCCGGTTCACCGAAGGTGATCCGGTAACCAAACCGCTCAAACACGATTCGTTCCAGCACTTCAAGCTGAATGATACCCATCACATGGATATGGATCGCCTGAGCGAACTCATCCCACTGCACAGACAGAGAAGGATCCTCCGCATCCAGCAGACGGAATTCGCGCAGCATATCCTTGGGATGAATCGAGGATTCGAATTGCACCTTCGACTTCAGAGTCGGTACAAGCTCATATACCGTCCGGCCACTCAGAGTCCCAAGTCCGTCGCCCGCCGCAGCTGAAGAAATACCCGTAACGACAAACAGATCACCCGCATGCACCTGATCGACATTCGTCACGCGTCCCCCATTGATCAAACGGATATGCGTCACCTTCTCCGTGATCGTCTCCGTTCCAGCAAAATAAGTCATCTCATCGCGCACCCGCAGCGTTCCACCCATGGCTTTGATATACGTCAGCCTGGCTCCCTGTTCATCATGACGAATCTTATATACCCTTCCGGCAAAATCAGCCCCGGCATCATAGTCCGTAACTGTCAGCAGATCCAGCTGATGCAAGAAATGGGACACGCCCACGTATTGCAGAGCTGATCCGCTGAAGCAGGGGAATAGCTGCCCTTTCCTTATCATCTCGGTCATCGTATCCAGCCACTGAGAAACCTCATATCCTTGTTCCATATAGAGCCCCAGCAGCTTCTCGTCCCGCTCCGCGATAGCCTCAATAAGCGAGGACTGCATCACGCCTTCGTGCAGCACATCCTCCTCCGTGATCATGCAGACCTCTTCAGTAAGCTCACTCCGAATCTCTGCAAACACACGCGTCACATCCGCGCCTTCCCGGTCGATTTTATTAATAAACAAAAACGTAGGGACGCCATGCTTACGCAATAACTGCCATACCGTCTCCGTATGCCCTTCGACACCTTCCACGGCACTTATGACGACGACGGCGGCATCCATGACCTGAATGGCCCGCTCCATCTCCGGCGAGAAATCGACGTGACCCGGCGTATCGATTAAATAATAAGTGCAGCCGTTAAAATGCATGGTGGCCTGATCGGCAAATACGGTGATACCCCGTTCTTTTTCAATGTCATGTCGATCAAGAAAAGCACTCTGATGATCTACGCGACCGCGTTCCTGAATCGTATCGGTCATATATAACAACTGCTCCGCCAACGTGGTTTTGCCTGCATCCACATGGGCGAACATGCCTATCGTTTTTTTCATCCGCTTATTCCCTCTTCTGCAAGCCGGTTTATTTACATATCCATTGCTCTCACAATTTAATTTTAACATATCAGATCCCACGAGCGTACATATGTTCTATAATTTTGGGTGAGGATCGACCATCCTCCTTATAAAACCAAAATAGCTGCCCGCCCGCATCCCTATGGATGCAGCAGGACAGCTATCAGCGTTATCAAAAATATGACTCCCACTAAGTGTGTGATATACGTTTATAATTCCATCCTTCGGATTTACTTCACCAGCTCAAACGAGGACAGCGCACGCCTAAGTGCGGCTTGCTGCATCTCCGTTGCATTGGCATCATTCAACGTCGTCGTAATCGTGTACACGATATCTCTGTTCTCAAAGACAATCTCCTGCGTCGTAAAGCCAACGCCGTTCTTCACCTGATGCACCTTGAACGACACGGCAGGCACACCGGCAAACGTAATGTTATCCACGCCAAGCAATTTCAACGTCGTCCCTGAGGCCGTGCTGGCTTCATTATAATAACGTTTCAGGTTGCTGACGATGAATTCTGCGGAGGTATCCTTCTGAGCATTAATTTCAAACCCGCCCCCGGCAAATCCATATTCCACCGTTCCCTGCTCGAATTGATCATTCAGCGGTTCCCAGTACTTTGGAATATCGATATGGTAGCGGTACGTTTCGGAGTTCTTGCTTCTCATCTTGGTTTTATCGGTCAGATAGCCTTCATCGCCAATGCGGCCGAAGTTCTCAGGTACCACATCATAATCAATCTCGATCGATTCCAGTACCTTCTTCCAGTTGGAAGCCGTCCGTTCCTGGCCATCCGGTACCGCATACTCCAGATAATAACGGTAGCCGTTCTTCTGGATCATCACTTCATATTCCGTCACCCATTTATCTCCGAAGTTGTACCGAACCTCTTGAATCTGCCCTTTGGCGCCGGATATCTCCACAGGCGTAAGTCCGACGTATTCGTAAGAATCTTGAACGAAGGATTCCGACAGCCAGTCTTTAAGCCGCTGCCCCCAAGCTGTGAGCGTGCCATCAACCCCTGAGGGAGCGGATGTCACCGAGACGGACAGATAACCTTGCCCTTCGCTGCCGTATAACATATCCTTGTTGTTGATTTCCCAACCTGCAGGAATGCCAAACCATATGCCGTATTCTTCATTTCCTGCTTCGCGGAGCCCACCTACGATGGAAGAGACGTCTTTTAATGTTTTGTCTCCAGCCTGATAGGTCGTTCTAAATGAACCCAGCAAACTCGCGTGCTTGTCCATATCCTTATAGTGAACCGCTTCTGCATCGGCAAAATACAGCTCATAGACGCGATCATTGGCATAGTACTGCCGACCTTCCCACAAGACGCCGTCGATATCGCGGGAGATTACTCTGGCATACGGCAGACCTCCGCTTGCAACCGTCTCTTGGTGAAGCACAACATCTCCAGAATCGCTCAGTTCTTTCAGGAGCCGTTCTAACAAATCGTCAGGACTCAGCTTTACTTTCTGGGAGGAGGCATGAACCTCAAGATAGTAGCGGCCCGTAGCATCGTTAAAAGCAGCACCGCTCTCGTCGTCCGTTCCTCTCCCAACGATCATCCAAGAAGGATAATTCATACTCCATTCATAATAACTATTTCCGATTCGGGTCTTCCCGGTCGTATTGTTGATCTCGCCCTCGTCATGCTTCTCTTCCTTATCCGTAACCATGAGGCTGATGGATAGCTTGCCTTGGGAGGAGCTTACCTTGGCGCCAATCCCCGCGGCAACCGGACGCAGCGGTACCATCAGTGTTCCAGACACCATCGCCGGTTCTACCGGCAGCTGTACCTTTTTCCCGTCAATCCATGCGGTCTTGTTGCCGATAACGAGCACAATCGTATGCGGTCCTTGCAGCAGTCGAACCCGATTCTCGCCCTCCAGCTTGATCTCGCTGCCAAACGCTTTTTTAAACACGCCCAGCGGCACCATCAATACGCCCTGCTTCTGCTGTGGCTTGGCAATCGTATACGAAGTGCCATTAACCGAAGCTGTGCTGCTTCCGCTTTGCACGGTCAGTATACGTTTATCCGGCACAACGTCATCACCCCATACGGGAAGTGACAACGACGTGAATAGCATCAAAGCCGATAAGGTTCCGGCTGTCATCTGCCGCAAACGTCGGCTTGACTCCGTTCTTTCTCTCTTCACCATGACTCAGCCTCCTCAACGCTTGACGAAGCAGCTCGATTACCATCCTGGCTGAGCGTCAGTTTTACATTTACAATATCTCCATCCCGCTGCATCAATAGCTGAACCTGCTGGCCTGGGATGAAAGGCTTTAACCGTTCGTTGATATCAACGACGGAATAGATGCGCTTTCCGTTAATGGCGTATAACACATCATCCTCTTGGATTCCGGCTTTCCGGGCTTGCTCGGACAGCACCTTCGTAACGGTCAATGGGTCGTCTGAAGGCAGACCCACGATGGCGGACCAGCTTTCTTCCAGTTCCAACCCGAGACCGGCTCTTCGAACCTCGCCGTATTCCAACAAATGATCCACAATATAATGGACCGTTTCCGCAGGAATGGAAAAGCCCATATTTTCAATGCCAACGGCGGCAAACTTCTTGCTGTTGATGCCAATGACCTCGCCTTTCAGATTGACGAGCGGCCCTCCGCTGTTGCCCGGGTTAATGGCGGTATCGGTTTGAATCAGGCGATAAGAGCCGTCTACGCTCCGGTTTAAGCCGCTTACCACACCCACGGATGCCGAGTTTCGTAACGAGAAGGAGATTGGCGTACCTATGGCAACCACCGTTTCTCCAACCAGCGCATTTTGCGCGGATGCGGAAAATTTGGCCGGCTTCAGAGACTTGGCGTTAATTTTGACCAACGCAATATCACTCATAGGATCGCTGTATACACCCTTGGCTTTATAGGATTTGCCGTCTGACGTCACGACCGTGATTCCGGTTAGCCCGTCCACCACATGAGCGTTAGTAACGATCCACCCGTCTGCCTTCCAGATCACTCCCGTACCGTGCGCCAGGTTGTATCTGTCATCCACTTCGCTGGTTCCTTGTGGTGCCTTTCCGATAATGCCAACAACCGATGGCGACATCCGGCTGATCACCTGAGGCACCGCACTTTGTTCATATGTATTCTTGGACTTAGCGCTTGCTGCAGCCGCTATGTCTGTATGCATAATCGCATCGCTGCTTCCTGCCAGCATGATGGCCCCTAACAGTGCAACCGCCGACCGTTTTTGCCATTGTAAATTCTTCAATTCGTTTGTTCCTCCCCCGGTTCCATCCTCTACCCAACCTGTACTCCTCAATTTATCATGTTTTTCCATTTGCAGCCATTGCTTCTAGACCTATTTCTTTTACGTTTTTCCTGCGGACCTTGTAACTTTTTCCCGAAGAAACAAAAAGACGCCTTCACACTGCCAACAGCAGACGGGCGTCTTGTTTGTATGTATTTCATTACATTCGTCAAATGAAGCCGCTTTAAAATAAGGTGCCTAGGCCAACCTAATTGTTAAACCATCCTGTAATCATGGCATAGTCAGAGTACAAGAACACAAATAAGCTGACGAGACCGAAAGCGATTGCGAATTTATTTTTTTGGCGGGCCATCAACAAGCGAACCACACCAACAAAGATCAGAATCGTAAACAGGATCATAAAAATATCAAATGTCTTAAATGTCGCGCTCGCATCCGATGCTGCTGCAAGGATCATGAAACGTACCTCCTCGTGGGTTTCTTCTCGGGCAAATTTACATATCTTCTTCTATGTTATCCATGTGCCCGTCCAGATGCAAGCCCTCCGCCCCTAAAAATGAAAAAAAGTCATAAAAATTTCTCATTTTTAACCAAATTTTCAGATATTAGCATGACTTTCATCATGGCAGAAGCTAGATCAAGTTGCGTTATGGAGTCAGGCATAGGCTGCTTCGTATATTCAAGTGACTCCGAACAGGATTCGAGAAACGTTCACTCCTGTTCCTCATACTCCTCAGGAATCGGTCTCTGCTCTTTTGCCGGTTCCTCCTCTAAGTCTTCACTTGGCAATGCCACAGAGGGATCTGTGATCGTAATCCGATCCTCAGGGTCCTTCTTGACATCCAGCGCAACCTCACTGGACGGTTCACTGCTTACATTCAATTTGTTCACAGCAACCACATGGATCGTATACCGGCCGGACGGACCTGCCAACATATTGCGGTTCGGAATAAGATAGGAACGGCTCACTACAGGTTCATCATTCAAACGATACAGTACTCCGTCAGGTCCTATGTAATATACATGATAGTTTATGCCTTCCTGCGTATCTGTCCAGATTAAACCAATGGATTCATCTTCCTCATTTAGGATGGCCTGAAGACCGGATATTTTATTCGGACGGCTCGAAACTTCGTTAGAATAGCTACTCTTGCCGAAGCTGTTCACAGCCTCGACCACATAGTAGACGGTCTCCTGAAAACGCGCATCAGATGTTACGTAGGCACCTGATTTCACATTCGCTCCGTCAGCAAACAATGTATAACCCGTTCCGGACTTCTCGCTGTAATAGATATTGTAGGTTTCACCTGGCTGCTTCGTCCAGGTTAATTGAACCTGACCCTTCACATATTGGAACTTCAGATCCATCGGAGCAGTTGGTATCGTTGTCGGCGAACCCGACTGAGATACAAGGGACTCTGTCCCCCCATGTGGCTGTACTGATCCGGTAACGGCAGGAGTTGTGGATGATGATCCCGATGATGAGGTCACTACACCATGGATTACCGAGTTCGGACTTTCTGGTGGTGTTTCTCCCCCGTCTTCGGCAGTTTCCAAGTTGATTTGCTCCACAGCTTTCAACCACTTCGCTGTAACCGAAGCCGCTTCTTCCTGAGTAACGATACCCTTGGGATTCAAAGCATCTGCTGTGGATTCCTGAAAGAGACCTAGCTCCATGGCCATTACGATAGCCTCCTTAGCATAATGGCTGAAGGAGCCTTCATGTAACTCCAGCTGCGTGGCTTCCCCGTCCGTGGTTTCCTTGTTGGTAACCCCTTGCAGAGCTCTTTGATACAGCACGGCCATATCCTGACGTGTCAGCGGTTGTCCAACTCCAAATCTTCCGTTCCCTACCCCCTTCACCAGTCCTGCATGAACCGCAGCTTCGATTGCGGAGAAAGCATAGTGATCGTTAGGTACATCCTTGAAGGTAGCCCCTCCTGGAAGTTCACCTGTGCCCAGATTCAAAGCATTGACGATTAATATGACAAAATCCTGCCTGCTGATGGCCGCTTTCGGCTGGATATCCCTACCACCGTCACCGGGATGGAGTCCTCCTTCGGTTAACCGGATGGCTTCCTGCGCATTAAAGCCCATCATATCTGAAACGGGTACACCAGCACTTGCTTGAACGTTATCGGATGAGTTTATGTATAAAGCACTTGCTGCCAGAGCTATTAGAACGGAACAGGCGATTTTCTTCATACAATCCCTCCATTTTGTCGCAATTATCAAGATCATACCATATCCTGGAATGCGAAGATATTGGAGGATGATATGAAAATAAAAAAAAGAGCCCCTATTCATACACGGGGACTCCATTATGACGCCAACCTGTTCAATCTGCTGAAATATGAAATGCAATAAGCTGTGGGCTGCACAGCTCCCTTCCAGCATGGAACAGATTCGAAGCTATTAACGTGCCGCTTCCACCTTGTTCAATTCCTTGGTTCGCTTCGTATCGCGTTCCAGGATGGGTTTTAGGTACTTCCCTGTATAAGACTCGGACACCTTGACTAAATCCTCTGGCGTTCCGGTAGCGATGATGGTACCACCGCCGCTGCCGCCCTCCGGACCTAGGTCAATCAGATAGTCCGCTGTCTTAATGACATCGAGATTGTGCTCGATGACAAGGACGGACTCCCCGGAATCCACCAGGCGGTGAAGCACAACGAGCAGACGGTCGATATCGTCCACATGCAGGCCGGTAGTCGGTTCATCCAGAATATACATCGTTTTGCCTGTGCTGCGGCGATACAGCTCGGAAGCCAGCTTCACGCGCTGGGCTTCACCACCGGACAACGTGGTGGCAGGCTGGCCCAAAGTAATATAACCCAGACCGACATCCATCAGCGTCTGCATCTTCCGGTGAATCTTCGGAATGTTCTGGAAGAAATCCGTTGCATTCTCAACGGTCATCTCCAGTACTTCAGCGATGTTCTTGCCTTTATATTTGACTTCGAGCGTTTCGCGGTTGTAGCGTTTGCCCTTACACACTTCGCAAGGCACGTAGATATCCGGCAGGAAGTGCATCTCAATCTTGATAATACCGTCCCCGCGGCAAGCCTCACAGCGGCCACCCTTCACGTTGAAGCTGAATCGGCCCTTCTTGTATCCGCGAATCTTCGCTTCATTCGTCTGGGAATAGATATCCCGGATATCGTCGAAGACGCCTGTGTAGGTCGCCGGGTTGGAGCGAGGCGTACGGCCAATCGGAGACTGGTCGATGTCAATGACCTTCTCGATATGCTCCAAACCTTTCATCTCGCGGTATTGCCCCGGACGTACTTTGGCTCTGTTCAAGTCACGAGCAAGTGTCTTGTAGAGGATCTCGTTGACCAGTGTCGACTTGCCTGACCCGGACACACCGGTTACCGCCGTAAAGACGCCAATCGGAATTTTCACGTTAATATTCTTCAGATTGTTCTCTTTCGCGCCTTTAATCTCAAGCCAGCGTCCATCGGTCTTGCGCCGCTTGCTGTTGACCGGAATGAACTTACGGCCGCTCAGGTACTGGCCCGTCAGAGAGTTAGGGTCGTTCATAATCTCCTTCGGGGTTCCCTCCGCGATGACTTGGCCGCCATGAATACCAGCGCCAGGACCAATATCGATGATATAGTCCGCAGCCATCATGGTGTCCTCGTCATGCTCGACCACAATCAGCGTATTGCCCAGATCCCGCATATGCTCCAGCGTCGAGATCAGGCGGTCATTATCCCGTTGATGCAGCCCGATGCTGGGCTCGTCCAGAATGTACAGCACGCCCATCAGGCTTGATCCGATCTGCGTGGCTAACCGGATCCGCTGCGCTTCCCCACCGGACAGGGTTCCCGCCGAACGACTGAGATTCAGGTAATCCAGACCCACATTGACAAGGAAGCCCAAACGACTGTGAATCTCCTTCAGAATGAGATTTGCGATCTGTTGTTCTTTCTCGCTAAGCTCCAGATGATCGAAAAATTTCAGGGACTCTCCGATCGACAGGCTAGTGACATAGGCCATGTTGCGGTCATTGACCGTAACGGCCAGGCTTTCCTTCCGGAGACGATGACCTTTACACACATCGCATGGCTTGCTGCTCATATAACCTTCGATGTATTCGCGAATACCCTCGGAATTCGTATCGCGGTAGCGACGTTCTAGGTTCGGAATGATGCCCTCGAAGGTTACATACGCTTCCTTGCGCTGACCGAAGTCATTCTCATAACGGAAGTGAACCTTCTCATTGCCTGTACCGTACAACAGTTTATTCATCTGTTCTTGGCTAAAAGTACTGACCGGCTTGTCCAGCGGAATGCCGAAATGCGCGCAGACCGATTTCAGAAACTGCGGATAATAAGTGGATGTGCCCCCGCTCCATGCGGCAAAGGCACCTTCCTCCACGCTTTTGCTCGTATCCGGTATAAGCAGCTCCGGATCCACAATCATCTCGACGCCCAAGCCGTCACAATCGGGACAAGCACCGAAAGGGGTATTGAAGGAGAACATTCTCGGCGTCAGCTCTTCCATACTAAAACCGCAGATCGGGCAAGCAAAGTTGGAGCTGAACCTGAGCTCCTCCTGACCCATGATATCAACCAGGAGCTGACCGCCTGATAGGTTCAGTGCCGTCTCGATCGAATCGGCCAGACGTGCCTCTATATCTTCCTTAACTACGATCCGGTCCACAACCACCTCGATCGTATGTTTTTTGTTCTTCTCGAGTTCGATGCTTTCCGACAGATCGCGCAGCTCTCCATCGACGCGCACCCGAACGAAGCCCTGCTTCGCTATATCGGCGAACAGGCTCTTATGCTCGCCCTTGCGTCCGGAAATGACCGGCGCGAGGATTTGCAGTCTCGTCTTCTCGGGATACTGCATGATGCGGTCTACCATTTGCTCGACCGTCTGGGAGGTAATCTCCACGCCATGCTCCGGACAGTGTGGGTGTCCGATCCGGGCGAACAAGAGACGCAAATAATCATAGATTTCCGTGACGGTACCTACCGTAGAGCGGGGGTTGCGACTCGTCGTTTTCTGGTCAATCGATATCGCCGGCGAGAGGCCTTCAATGGAATCGACATCCGGTTTCTCCATCTGTCCGAGGAACTGGCGTGCATAAGCGGACAAGGATTCCACGTAACGGCGCTGACCCTCGGCATAAATCGTATCGAATGCGAGAGAGGATTTGCCAGAGCCGCTAAGCCCCGTAAGAACGACGAACTTGTCACGCGGTATCGTGACGTCGATATTTTTCAGATTGTGTGCACGAGCGCCTTTGATCACAAGATTTTCAATGGCCAAACGATATCATCTCCTACTCCATATGGCATGCATGTGATGCTTATACTTTCACAAAGAGAACGACAGCGTAGGCCGTCCCCCCTGTCATTCGTTTCTCCAACATTTATTCGGCTTGCAGCTCCAGCAGCGCATCACGAAGCTCTGCCGCACGCTCGAATTGCAAATTCTTGGCCGCTTCCTTCATCTCGGATTCCAGACGCTGGATCAGATTCTGACGCTCTTTCTTCGACATCTTCTGTCCTTCTCCCACCAGATAATCTGCTTTTCCCTCTGCAACCTTTGTTGCTTCGATGACATCGCGGATCTTCTTACGGATCGTTTGCGGTGTAATACCGTGCTTCTCATTATATGCAATCTGGATGCTGCGGCGGCGCTCGGTTTCCTTAATGGCCCGATCCATAGAGTCTGTGATCTTATCACCATACATGATCACTTTACCTTCCGAGTTCCGGGCAGCCCGGCCAATCGTCTGGATAAGAGCGCGGTCCGAGCGGAGGAAACCTTCCTTGTCCGCATCCAGAATCGCAACCAAGGAAACCTCCGGCAGGTCAAGACCCTCCCGTAGAAGGTTAATACCCACCAGCACGTGGAATGTACCAAGCCGCAGATCGCGCAGAATCTGCATCCGTTCCAATGTCTTGATATCGGAGTGCATGTAACGAACCTTGATGCCAATTTCTTTCAGGTAATCAGTCAGGTCCTCTGACATCTTCTTCGTGAGGGTGGTCACGAGCACACGCTCGTCACGTTCCACCCGGTCATGGATCTCGCTAATCAGGTCATCGATCTGCCCTTCTGTTGGGCGCACATCAATGATCGGATCAAGCAGGCCTGTCGGCCGGATGATCTGTTCGACCATCGTATCGCAGTGCTCCATCTCATACGGACCCGGCGTGGCCGATACGTAGATGATCTGGTTGACTTTCTCCTCGAATTCCTCGAACTTCAGCGGCCGGTTATCCAGCGCGGACGGCAGGCGGAAGCCGTGATCAACCAGCACCGTTTTCCGTGCCCGGTCACCGTTGTACATCGCGCGGATTTGCGGGAGCGTAACGTGCGATTCATCAATGACAAACAACATATCATCCGGGAAATAGTCAAGGAGCGTATATGGCGTAGCACCAGGCTCCCTGAAGGTCAAAGGGCCGGAGTAGTTCTCGATGCCGGAGCAGAATCCGACTTCCTTCATCATCTCGATGTCGTAACGGGTACGTTGCTCGAGGCGCTGCGCTTCCAGCAGCTTGCCTTCCGAGCGCAGCAGTTCAAGGCGTTCTTCCAATTCGCGCTCGATGTTCACGATTGCTACCCGCATCGTCTCTTCACGGGTAACGAAGTGAGACGCCGGGAAGATGGCGATATGCTCGCGTTCCCCAACCAGTTCGCCCGTTAAGACGTCGATCTCCGTGATCCGCTCGATCTCGTCGCCGAACAGCTCGACGCGAACGGCATGCTCCCCCTTGGAGGCAGGGAATATCTCGATCACATCCCCACGGACGCGGAATGTACCGCGAACGAAGTTGATATCGTTCCGCTGGTACTGGATATCAACCAGCCGCGACAAAATCTCATTGCGCGGCTTCTCCATGCCCACCCTGAGCGAAAGCAGCAATTCTCCGTACTCATGCGGCGAACCCAAGCCATATATGCAAGATACGCTCGCCACAATGATGACATCGCGCCGTTCGAACAGCGAACTCGTTGCAGAGTGGCGGAGCTTATCAATCTCTTCATTAATGCTGGAATCCTTCTCGATATACGTATCGGAGGAAGGGATATAAGCTTCCGGCTGATAGTAATCGTAATAACTCACGAAATAATCCACCGAGTTATTCGGAAAGAATTCTTTAAACTCGCTGGCCAGCTGTGCAGCCAGCGTCTTGTTATGCGCAATGACGAGTGTGGGACGGTTTACCTTGGCGATTGTCTGCGCGATCGTAAACGTCTTACCCGTTCCTGTTGCACCTAGCAGCGTCTGATGTTTTTTCCCTTGGCGGAGTCCTTCGACCAACGCATCAATAGCCGTGGGCTGATCGCCCTGCGGCTGGAATTCAGACTGGATCTCAAAGGATTTGGTACTGACAACTAAATCGCTCATTGCCCTTCATCACCCTCATACTCTAAAATGAAATTCATGCTAAAAGATATGTCGAAACTTCCCGATGATATACTATGGGAAATTAGTGGTGTCTACGTAAAGAATAAGAATATTTGTTCCCGTCTCATTATACCCTTTACGTTTTTTTGATGCAAATAGTTTAATGAAAATTTCAATAAGTTCCAGCGCGAATGTTCCGTGCTTCAACTTGTATGACCCCACAGCCTTCATATTACATGTCGGACTAGCTTCAAGCGAACCCATGGTCTTCAATTAACTTCCTTAAGGAGATGATACAGCGTTATGGATATTACAATTATTTTTGGCATTCTCGCCGGTCTGGCCGCGTTGATCGGAGGGTTTTTATGGGAAGGCGGGCATCTGAGCGGCCTGCTGCAAGGAGCGGCTGCGCTTATCGTATTCGGCGGCACCATCGCGGCCGTCATCGTCAGTTTTCCGGCCACCCGGCTCCGCACCATCCCGGCTGCGCTCAAGCTGGCCTTCGGCCGCAGCAACCGTTCAACGGACGAGCTGATTGACGCCATTGTTGATATGTCGGTTACGGCCAGAAGAGACGGGGTCCTGGCGCTGGAGCGTATCTCCGCCGATCACGAGGATCCGTTCTTGCGGGAAGGCATGCAGATGGTCGTCGACGGCAACGATCCGGAGATGGTGCGCCAAATCCTGGAGCTCGATATCAATGCCGCCGAGCAGAAGCACGAAGGGTATGCCAAGATTTTCGAGTCCGCCGGGGGATATGCTCCTACCATGGGGATCATCGGTACCGTCATGGGATTGATCCACGTGCTGGGCAGTCTGCAAGACCCAACCGATCTCGGACCTTCGATCGCGGTCGCGTTCACCGCTACTTTATACGGCGTCGCAAGTGCCAATATTATCTTTTTGCCCATTGCGTCCAAGATTAAAGCACGTTCCGAAGAAGAAATTGCAAATATGGAGCTGCTGCTCGAAGGAATTATGGCTGTTCAGAACGGAGAGCACCCGCTGTTAGTTCGTAAAAAGCTAGCCTCCTTCGCTTCCGCTGGCACCACGGACATTCCGTCCTCAAGGGGGATTGTGCATGAAAAAGCCGAATAGACGGCGCCGTCATCGCAAGCAGACCGAAGGCGAACAGCGCGACCGCTGGATGATCACCTATGCCGACCTGATTACGCTGCTCCTGATCTTTTTTGTTGTAATGTATGCCATGAGCCGGCTCGATACGGAAAAATACAAACTTGTCACCCAATCCCTGCAAGCCACCTTCCAGAGCGGAGACAGCATCCTGGAGATGGGTTCGGGCATTACCGGCACAGCCGATACGGAGAACCATAAGAATCCTCCACCGCAGCCTGCCGCCAATGAGGAAGAAGAGGATAAAGATGCTGGTTCAGAACCGCTAACTGAACGGGAGCTGGCTTTCCGTGCCCAGGAGGAAGAACTGGCGAACTTTATGGGGCTTATTCAGCAATACGTGAAAGACAACCAGCTCGAAGAGGATATCTTTATCGCGGACGAGCCGCAAGGGATTGCCATTACGTTAAGCGACCGCTTTCTGTTCGATGTCGGCAAGGCCGAGCTTAAACCCGGGGCCGCTCCCGTTCTGGGCAAATTGGCGAGCCTGTTCGGTGATTTAAACACCACCGTGAGCATCGAGGGGCATACGGACAATGTGCCAATCGGACGCTATTCCAGCTACAAGGACAACTGGGAGCTTTCCGGTGCCCGGGCGATGTCGGTACTGCGGTTCTTCCTTGAGAGCAGCAAGCTGGATCCGGAAGGCTTCCAGTATGCAGGTTATGCCGATACGAGGCCAGCCGCGGATAATGCGACTGCTGAAGGCAAGCAGAAGAACCGGCGGGTCGAAATTACCGTGTTACGACAGCTTAAGGAGTAGGAAGATAGCCTCCACGCGGCTCAACCCACTCCACGCCTTGACTTAGAAGAAAATGCCACCCCATCGTCCCCAATATGAAATAAGCGCCCGGTAGACTGAATCCATGCATTCAGATCTGACCGGGCGCTTTCGTTTAAAAAAAATGATTCGATTACTAACAACGTTCCTGAGAGACATTAGGTTTCCAACATACTTGTTAAGCTAAGCGCCTTGCCCTGCCCCGCGCTCGCTTGGCCGCAGGACAGCGGAACCGACGGCCAGCAGAATGACCGCCATCAGACTGAGGATGGCTAGCGGCAGTGCGATATCGGAAAACGTGCCGCCTGTAGCCGCGATCTCCACCGCCTCAATGGCCCATTTTTGCGGTATGAAGTTGGCGATCTTCTGCATGAATTCCGGCATGATAGCAAGCGGCCAGAAACACCCGCCCAGCATGCAGGTCGGCGTGACGATCATGGAATTGATCATAGCCGCATTTTGCCCGTTTCGGATCAACCCAGCAACCGTACTTGCCAGCCCTAACGATACCATCATAAAGGCCATCAGAATAAGGAAATGCAGCAGTAACGGAATTCCGTAATCGTAACGGAGCACATACCGGCTGAGCGCGAGCACGATGATCACCTGCAACGAGCCGACCACCAAGCTGCCCAGAAAATTACCTAAAGCGATCTGATAGGCACGCACCGGTGCAGTGTACATGCGAGACAGCGTTCGCTGTCTGCGGTCATCGATCATCATCGACACAACGCTGGAGATGAGGGTCATCATGAACATCAGGGTAAAGCCTGTTACGTTCGAGAGTCCCGGCTTGGCGTACAGATTCAAATCCGTGACCTCAGTATCCACCCGATTCAGCGCGGATTGCTTGAGCACTTCTTGCAGCATCAACATGCGGTCAACAGCCGGCTCCGAGGTTTCCCGAATCAAAGCAGCCGTGCCGCTCAGACGCGTAACCGCAGAGTCCGCCGTCATTCGTATCATCACCGAAGCTTCCGAAGTTGAAGCCTCATATACCTGAACCGTCGGCCACTGTCCTTCAATCAATCCGTCGCTGAAGCCCCCCGGTATATAAACGCCTACCATGCTTTTATTCTCCACCAGGTCTTCTCTCAACATGTTCTCGGATTCGAACTCCTTGAGTACGTATTGGCCGCTGCGCTCCAGCTCGTTCATCAGATACTGGCCTGCCGGGCCCTCATCCTCATTCACATAAGAGACCAGAATGCTCGCAGCCGAGGTCTGCCCCAAGAAAAACACCGTCAAGGTAACAACCACGCAAGGAACCAGCAGGAAGACGATCCAGCCTCTTTTGCGCCCCAGTGTGCGTCTTACCATATGCCAGGCTATGGTTAAGCTATGCATGGTATCCCACCTTTCTGTACGTAATCATGGCTGCAGCCGACAGGGCCGCGGTAATAGCCGCTAGCATACCCAGACAAGTGAGAATCAATTGCACGTCGCTGTTCAGCATCATCCGCAGCATGCTCTGCATGGCCCAATGATTGACGGTGAAGGAAGCGATCTTTTGGAAAAATTCCACGGGAAGCGGCATGAATCCCCCGCTGACAAATGTCATGGCGATAATGATCGCCTGCATCAGCCCCCTGGCTCCTGCCGCCGTTGAGGAGACTAGGGTTATAAACGTGGCAATGGTCATGGACGATAGCGTGATTAAAACGCAGACCATGATGAGCAGCAAAGGGTGAGGCCCCCATTTCACGCCGTACAGCCACATGGAACCCAGCACAATGGCTGCTGCCTGTACAAGCGTAATCAGACTGCAGCCAATAATCTTACCGGCAAATACAGTTCCGGGTGTGACCGGTGCGCTTTGCAGGCGATACAGGGTCCGGCTTTCCCGCTCTCCCAGCAGACTGCTGCTTGCCATCTGACCGGAATACAAAAGAAACATGATCAGCATGGAGGCTGCGTAATATTGGGCTGCTGAATACGTGGCTCCTTTCTCGCTTAGTTTCCCGATCGTTACGTTCGATCCGGACGAGGTTTCAACAGGTGCTGCCGTTTGAGCGGCAAGAACTTTATCTCCGCCCATAACGATAACCTCCGCCTGTTTGTGATTGACATCCGCGATAAAGGTCTTGAAGATGGTGTCTGCTACCAGGTTAAGATTACGGTCTCTTCCGGGCAACAATTCAAGCTTCACGTCCGCTCCCTGGCCCATTCGTTCATCAAAGGAAGCGGGAATTATCACCGCATAATCCACCTCGCCCCTGCGCAGCTTTCCTTCAACCTCTTCACGGCTGGATGCCATCTCTTGAACCAGAATGTCCTGTATCTCCGGTGAGCCGGTTAGAGCCTGAACACTCCCCGGCAGCTGGCCTCCGTCCACAGCATTCACTACAAATCCCACTCTGACCGATGGCTGTTTAAACTCCTGATCGTTGCCAAACCAGCCCGAGAGTGCATTTCCCAATATAAAAATAAGGAGGAGTGGCAGCAAAAACTGGTTAATCAGCACCGATCGGCTGGTAGCCATCCGCTTTAGCTCAAACCAGGCAATAATCATCGTATTCATCTTCGGGTATTCCTCCTTCATGAATTCCTCTGCATATGTCCCTTATGATCAATCACGCAGCGTCCGCCCGGTCAGACTGAGAAATAGCGTTTCAAGCCCCGGTTCCTCGCACTCCAGAGAGCGAAGCGTCGTATGCTGCTTACTGCAGATGAACAGAATATCCTGTAGCTCCTCCTGAGCCGACGGTACATAGACCTCAATCTGGTTATCATTCTGCGTGACGCGTCGAACGCGCGGGTGAATGGTCAACTCCTCCACCAATTCCGGTGTGATCCCATCAGCCGTAAGTATGATTTTTTCCTCATGCGCCACGCGTGCCCGAAGCTCCTGCTGCGTCCCGCAGGCGATAACATGACCTTGATCCATAATCGCCACCCGATCACTGATCGCAGCAACTTCCTCCATATAATGACTCGTATAAATTACGGTAGAGCCCATGCGGTTCAACGTCTTCACGGATTCCAGGATGTGATTTCGGGACTGCGGATCAATCCCTACCGTAGGCTCATCCATAATGATCAGCTTCGGACGGTGCGTGATTGAGCATGCAATATTCAATCTTCGTTTCATCCCCCCGGAGAAGGTGGACGGCTTTTCCTTCGCCCGATCCTGCAAGCCGACAAACTCCAGCGCCTCTTGCACCCGTTCCTTCAACTGGTGGCCTCGCAGCCCGTACAATTTTGCAAAAAAAACGACATTATCCCAAGCCGACATCTCTTCGTACAGAGCCAGATCCTGCGGCACCAACCCGATTCTCCGCTTCACTTCCAGCGGCTGCTCATCAATCGAGATACCGTCCACCTTAATGCTGCCCTGATCCTTGGGAAGAAGGCCACAGATCATACTGATAGACGTGCTTTTGCCGGCCCCGTTCGGTCCTAAAAGTCCAAAGATTTCCCCTTCGTTCACTTCCAGGTTCATATGATCCACCGACAGCTTGTTTCCATATCTTTTCACGACATCCTTCATCTGCAGAAAGACCGCCATATTCACCATCTCCATTTCTCATATCTCTCGTAACCATTTGTTGATTTCATTCTACCTGGAATATCCGAATTATTAAGGTAGAAGAAGTCACCTTATAGGGTGACGAAAGTCATCTCCTTGCCCAAAACATCCTTGTGATATAATGAAGCCAATCGTTTGAACGTTTTGATTTCACTATGGAAAAGGGTCTGATCGCACGTGACATCCCCACTCACCTATCTAAGGTATGGATTAATTCTTCTTCCGGCCGCCGCAGACATCTTTTTGCAGCAGCTCGATGATTACGGGGAATATATGGTGTACATATTGCTGTTTCTGGCGATTACGGTGCTAAGCCGCTTTTTGCCATCGCCTGCTTATCTGAAGGCAGCCGCTCTGCTGGAAATTCCACTATCTCTGTGGCTATGCCATCAATACGGCTTCATGATGGTGTTCCTGTCCATCTCCACCCTATGCGTCTATTTGCCCTTATTGCAGCGGCCAGGTAGGCTATGTCTGGCGCTCGGTCACCTTCTGTTGCTCAACATGGCCATAACCGATTACGATGCCCTGCTGCTGACGACAGCCAATCTTCTGTTTCTGTTCATGGCAGTAACGTTCAACCACATCCATGAAATGCATCAGAAGCAAGTGGATCATATTCAGTTATACGACGAGCTGAAAAGGCTGCATTTCCAGCAGGATGAAGCAGGCAGACAATTGCTGCAATTTGCCCATCAGGTAGAGAGCGCAGCGCAGGCCGAGGAGCGTAACCGCATCTCCCGCCAGCTGCATGACGATATCGGCCACCGCCTGATTCGCATAAAAATGATGATGGAAGCAGCTCTCCATATCGTGCCTCAAGATTCCGGCCGCGGCATGGATATGCTCCATCAAATCCGTGACCAGCTAGGAGAGAGCATGGAGCAGATGCGATCGGCCGTAAAACAAATGAACCCGGTCCGGCGGATTACGGACGACTATTCCCTGGATCGGCTCCTGGAAGAGACCGGCCGGGAGACCGGGATCGAGACCGACCTTATATTGCAGGGCATCCCCTATCCGCTCTATCCCAGTCAACAGGTGGTGCTGTACAAAAATGCCCGTGAAGCTATCACAAACGCCATCCGCCATGGCGAGGCTAAACGAATCCAAATCATCCTGCATTACGGAGATCAGGACGTCCGGATGGAGGTTTCCAACGATGGCACAGTCCAGGAGCCAGCTGGCCACGAAGCTGCACCAGACCATCAAGGTATCGGAATGAGCAGCATGCTCGAACGAACCCAAGTGGTGGGTGGGACGCTGGAGGTACGGAGAACCGTACCTTTTACTGTCATCACCCGGCTGCCTGTCTACCAGAAGCGTGAGATTATGTAATTTAACAAGACAAGACGCAGTATCTTATTTTATAGAAAAGGTCGTGGCCATCCATGATATCCGTTTTAATTGTAGATGATGACCCGTTCATTCGGGAAAGCTTGAAATTACTGGTGGGGATGGACCCGGATATCGAAGTATCGGCTGTCGCGGAGCACGGCGAGGAAGCGCTGGCTTTGTTGGAGGAGGGACTTCCTGTCGATGTTGTGCTCATGGACATTCGGATGCCTGTATGTGACGGTGTGGAAGGAACGCGGCGGATTCGTGAACGACATTCGGATGTGCGAGTGCTTATGCTGACTACCTTCGATGATGATGATTATATCGTGGAGGCTCTGCGGAACGGGGCTAGCGGTTATCTGCTGAAGAACATTCCGCCGGACCGCATCATCCAGGGAATCAAAACGGTGCATGACGGTAATATGCTGATTCATCCCGATATCGCCCGCAAGCTGACTGGCATGCTTCGTCCAACATCGCAGCCCGTCCCTAAAGCTGCTGAGCTGGAACAATTCGGGCTGACCCCGGCCGAGAAGAAAGTCGTCGTCCTTATTGCGGACGGCTTGTCCAATAAGGAAATTGCCGGACAGCTTTTCTTAAGCGAAGGCACCGTCAAAAACTATGTCACCGAAATCCTGGGAAAACTGAATCTTCGGGACCGGACGCAAATCGCCATTTTTTATCTTAAAAAGTTGCAGGGTTAACATTCTTCGTTAAACTGGTCCGAGCATATGCATCCAAAAAAGCGGGCTGTCCCAAAAGATCTTAGATCTTGCGGGAGGCCCCTTCTTGCTGTTAGAAGACGCTCCATGTACGAATCGTTCCTCCCATCGCTGATATGAACGAGACCTGTCAAATAGCAGTTTGTAACTCCCTTGTTTTCCCAATCCCCTTTATACAAGAGAGGGTGTAAAAACTGAACTAGAAGGCAAAAGCTATCAACGGTGAGCAGTCTGATATCCGCGGGTTTTGTATACCGCATGTTTTCTCTCCGTCTGCAGAGAGTGCACCACGAACTGTTGTCGTGCGTCGTTTCCTTTGGAGGGATGGCACATAGCGATGGACGTGGATTCTCTCTTACGGCTTTTCCCTTTGCCTTCTAACTCAGTTTTTCATCTTCCACCTGTTTTTGGGGGAACGGGATCACCTTGAATCAACCATTCTCACAATACGACTAGATTCCAATAGGAATGGTGATCACCTATTTATCCCTTTCTCTTCAAGTTCTCGGGCAATCGACCAAATAAATCCACTTAGTTCACGCGCCACGGCCACAACTGCTTTGCCACTAGGCTTACCCTTTGACAGCATTTTCGTGTATTTTCGATGTAGTCGATGCTGTGCCTTCCAGGATATGGCCTGAATTTCAGGAGATTTTCCTTGTTGACGTTTCTTTAACTCTCCTTGTAGCGCAGGTTTATAGCGGTAACTCCAAGCGGATTCGACCAATAAACGACGAAGGTGGGTATTCCCCGATTTCGTAATGTTTCCCTGCCATCGGCTTTGGCCACTTGAGTATTCCCTCGGCACCAAACCTGTGTACCCCATGAAAGCCTTCGCATTACCAAACCGGGTAAATGAACACACTTCCGCTACGATTCCTGTTGCTGTCGTTTCAGCTACTCCACGTAAGGTTTGAAGGGCTTGTATTAAGGGGGCGTGGTGCCCTTCCGTGGCTTCTTCGTGAATGGCTGCTTCCATACGCTTCAGACGTTCTTCATTTTCATCCATCTGATGCAGCATTTCCTGCAGAACCAAACGTTGAGAAGCGGACTCGAATGGAATACGTCCTAACCATAACCGGTATTTAGCCGTCCAACGGCGAAGTGGCTCTTTAGGTGCAATCTGATGACGAAGGAGAAACTTCCCGATCCGCTGCCGGATTCGAGCTCGATCTTCCTTAACATCTTCACGCATTCGTACCAAATCACGAAGCGCTTCTTCCTCTGGAGTAGGTACATGCACACGTGTTAATTCACCTGCTCGAAGTAATTGTGCCAGACGCATCGAATCCCTACGATCCGTTTTTACCCGTTCTCCTGGACGACTAGGCATAAGTGATGGGGCGATAACAATGCAGTCATATCCATGTGCAGTTAGCAAACGAACTAAAGGATATCCTGTTGGACCTGCCTCGTAACAAACGCTTAATTCATTGGGTTGGCCTAACTTCCTCAATACTTTCAAGATGTGATACTCGGTATGAGGAATCGTGCCCAAATACCGAGCGCCTTCTCTTCCTGGATCAGCTACAGATACAGCAATATTTTCCTTCGACACGTCTAAGCCTACGTATTTTATGGTATCCTTCATAGTACAGACTCTCCTTTGCAATTTAGCTCTGATTTTGGTTTTGGTTTAGCTTCTACTACACCATTATTCCCAAAATTAACCTAAGATGTTGCAATTACGGGGAGTCTGTCTCGTTCATGATAACTGTTGCCCCCACATTTCTTGGATTGGTTCTGAGCAAGGACGAAATGTGGGGGCATAGCATTCCTGTATGCTCTTAAATTTCGGCTTTGAAATTGAACGAGCACCTCCTTATGATGAAAGGTGTCCACTACGACAACCACAACATCATAAGGAAGGTGCTCTTATTATGAAGTTTAAACAATCAGTTAAACAAAATCAACGAATTGAACGTATAACCAACCATCATCTCATCATTGGCATCGACATTGCAAAATTTAAACATGTCGCACGTGCGACAGACTATCGTGGCATTGAACGAGGTTCCTACCTTGTGTTCTCTAACGATCTCGAAGGATATGAAAAGTTATATCAGTGGATGCAAGCTCTAATGCTTCAGTTTAACAAGACCGATGTCATCTTCGGCGTTGAGCCAACCGGTCACTACTGGTTCAACCTAGCGTTCTGGCTTAAAGAGAGGCTGCTCGAGCTCGTTCTCGTTAACCCGTTTCAAGTGAAGCGTAACAAAGAAAACCGGGACAACTCTCCAACTAAAAACGATGTCAAAGATGCCTTGGTCATTGCCGACATGGTGAAGAATGGATACTATTCTGAAACTCATATTCACGCCGAGCCGTATCGGGCGCTTAGGCAGCTTGTGGGCACCAGAGACTTTGTGACCAAGCAAGTCTCCAGTGTCGTCAACCAGATGTATCGGTGGACTGACATGTACTTCCCTGAGTTTCAGCAGGTATTTAAGGACATCACCTCGAAGACGGCACTCGCAACGTTGGCCGAATTTGCGCATCCATCCGATCTTCGCCACTTAACGGTTGAAGACGTTATCGCCGGGTGGAGAAAACGACTGAAGCGCGCAGGCAGCCGTAAGGTATCCGCTGCCCTCATCCATGCGGCGCAACGGACAGCTGCCATTCCGAATTGTGTAGAGGAAGCAAAACTTAGTATATCGTTACTGCTGCAACAACTGCAGATGTATAACGACCAATTGAATCAACTGGAAGAAAAGATGAGTCAACTCCTTCGAAGCATTCCCACAGCAAAGCTCCTTCGTACCATTAAAGGCATGAATGATATTACGCTGGCTACGTTATACAGTGAAGCGGGTGATTTGGGCGGCTTTACTCATGGTAACCAAGTCCTTCGGTTAGCTGGCTTACATCTGTCCGAAAACAGCTCAGGTACCTACAAGGGCGAAGTGAAAATCACGAAGCGAGGGCGACCTGGACTGCGAAAACTTCTTTTCATGACGGTCTTTCATATGGTTTCCATTAATCCAGAATTTCGGGCGCTGCATCAGTACAACAAACAAGTGAAGAACATGAAAGGTATGAAGTCGATCATGAAGCTGTGCGGGAAGCTTGCTCGTATGCTTGTAGCTATGGCGAAGAAGCATTCCGTTTACGACATCAACAAAGTAACGGTCGCCGCTTAATAACCGACCACTTGCCTACTGGCTCATTCGCAGGATTCACAAGAAGCATGAAGAACCGATACGCTCGCCTAAAGGGCTCAGACCCGTGGACAAAGCAGTAACGGACTCCATCTCCTTGATAGGTGTAACGAAGGAATGAAAGGGCATAGACCCGTTGAGACATGGGAGGGCAAACCTCAAGGACGAAGATGGAGCATGCGAATAAAGGAAAACTATGGGAATTTCGCACTTCCCCTTATTTCGTTATGCCCACATTCGCCATACGGTCCCCCCTTTTGTCGCCTTCGTTGTCACATTTGTTTTCATAACGAATGAAATCCTGCGAATTAGCGAGCTAGCGCAAGAAAATTGAATCATAAGGAGGGAGGCGAGCGCTGACGCTTGTCCGGAATCGATTCGTCCTCTCCGCTAAGTTGTGCAGATCCCTCACTTTAATTAGACATACGAAAAGAAACTGGATTTGGAGGACGACATTCCACCTCATCATCTTGTTCGCATCATGCATGAAGCGGTTAACTGCTTGGATGACCGCATCTTTTCGGCCACCTATCCCGGTGGCGAACGAGACAGCTACCATCCCAAGATGCTCACCAAAGTCATCATTTACGCCTACACACAGCGAATCTATTTTTCTCGTCAGATCGCCAGCTCCCGGACTTCCGTACCATCAATCGTTTTCGTTCCTACGTCAAACGGGAACACTATTATTTGTATTTCTGCTTCGAGGACTGACGAAAGTGAGCCTAGGTCGGATGGCTTTCGCTTGCCCATAATCTACTCAAGCAAGCGACAAAGACCGAAAAGCAAGAAATGGCGGTGCAAGGATAACATCCTGAGCACCGCCATTTCTTCATTTGACACATTTTTTATCTGACGAACCGCCCGTCAAGTGAGCAAACCTACTTATGGGACAGCTCCTTTCAGTATTTATGATGAATGGAACCCGGCTTCTTCGGAGCCGCCGGTCGTCTTACTACCGGAAGAACCCCGCTTGCTGCGAATATGAAGTTTATTCGCCAGCAGGGTGATCAAGCTTACCGGCTTCAACCCGACCGCTATGCCATCCCTCGGGTCGGGGGCAACGATAGCTCCCAATTGATGATGATCCCCCGCGTAGATTGCACGCTGCAGGAATTTACTCTCCCCCTGATGGTTCTGAACCTCCAGCTTACAGAAGGCCGAATTCTGACGAAGCGCGCTATGCAGCTGTTCCTTACTGTGAATCAGTTTACCGTTCACCTTCAGGATCGTCTCTCCTGCCAGAATGCCAAGTTCGCTTGCCGGACTATTCGGAAGCACTGCGAGAACGCGTAGTCCACGAATCGGATGCACAAAGATCGGACTGCGCTGCTGTTCTTCATAACGGCTGTACCACACCAAGCCCTCATGCAGCAGTAATGCCGCTAATGCAGCCACGATCGTGAGTGGTGTCCACCACTCGGCCAACAGGCTCAATGCCAGCACAATGGCTCCGTAAAATATGAGCCGCTTCGATGTGATGCTTGCCTTCTCCAGCGGGAGCATGCTCTGCGTCATTTCCCCGAAACCAATCACGACCGGGAGTGCCATCATCGTAAAACCTGTACTCCAGGCATCACCACCGAAGAATGGCGTCCATGGCAGCACGCTGCCTCCGCTTACCGCCGGAACAAGCAAGAACAAGGGTAAAGGCCAGAAGCTCTGCATGTGATAGCCGCCAACAAGCTTGCCACGCTTGCCCTCAAGGAACAGCGGTGTAGCAAAACCCGAACCCTGTATCCTGACAAGCAAGGCTTCTGCAAAATGCAGAACGGCGGATAAAGCCAGCAGCGCAGGAATGTCCAATCCATGAATCGTTGTCGTTATGTGACTGACCCAGCCATCCGGCTGCCAATTCGGAAACCAGCCTAATCCAAACTGAATGATCCCGAGAAGACCGATGGAATAGGCGAAGCATAAGTACCGGATATGAAACAGCATCAGAATCAGGGAAGTCACCCATATGCATATGATGGCTTCCAGGCTTAAGGATATTCCCAGGAAGGCTACTACGATGGACACGCCGATTCCTGCCAGCAGCCCGCCCAGAAACGTTCGCCATGTCTGCAATCCCCAGGAATGCAGCTTCACATGGAACAGCTTACGCTCCACCAACACCTGCCTTCGGTAAAACAGCATGACAAACAAAATCGAAATATAATAAAAGGGCTGCGTCAGCAGTTGTATGCCTGCATCTATCCCATACATCAGCAGTTGTTTCAATGTCTCCAACAGCTTGCCACGCTCCTTTCAGCTTCAAGATGCTTCGAAGTCTACACTTTCAGATATCTTAAAAGAAAAAAAGAAGGCTAACGTTCAGCCTTCTTACTTGTTCGACGCCTTGGCGGCGATTTCCTTCCGGACCTCGGCAATTCCGCGATTCATTTGATTATCCTCTTTCGGATCCTGAATCTTCTCAATCAATGCGGCTTCCAATGCCTCGGCTGTAGCGCCGTTAAGGATACCGTCCGCTTTCAGCTTGTGCTTGCTCTGGAAACTCTTAACGGCCTTCTCTGTATTCCGGTCGAAATAGCCATCCGTACGCCCAATCTTATAACCAACCGCTTCAAGCATGATCTGTGCATTCTTCACATCCGTGCTATTCGTGTCGTACGTATAAGTTTTCTTCTTATCGATCGGTGCAACGGTAAAGTATTCTGGCTGTGACACCTGAATATCCGGCTCAATTCCCTTCTCATGGATCCAGGTACCGTTTGGCGTCAACCACTTGGCAATCGTTACTTTCAGCAGGCTTCCATCGCCAAACTGCTTATCAAAGCTCGTTTGCACGGTACCTTTTCCGAAGGAATGCTCTCCCATCAAGGTAGCTCCTGCCGACTGCTGCAGTGCGCCTGCCAAAATTTCGGAAGCGCTGGCGCTGCCCTTGTTCATCAGCACCGTTATCGGATAGGATTTGGCCTCACCGCCCGAAGGATGCTTCTCCCGCTTCTTATTCTTATCCTCTACCTGAACGATCAACTCGCCTTTAGGTACGAACTGCTCTGCAATGTCAATGACAACGGACAGCACGCCGCCTGGATTGTTCCGGACGTCGATCAGCAGTCCCTTCATGCCTTGGCTTTCCAGTTTCTTGAGTTCTTCCTTAAAGCGTTCGCCTGTATTCAGCGAGAATTGGGAGATCTCAATAACACCGATTCCGCCCTTCTCCATCCGTGCCGACACGGTTTCCAGATCGACGTCATCACGAACGATAACATACTCGACAGGCTGCTCAGAGCCTGCACGCTTAATCTGAAGGACGGCCTTGGAACCTTTCGGACCGCGAATCTTGTTGACTGCCGCGTTCAACTCCAGACCCTGCAAAGATTCCCCATTAACTGAGAGGATGGTATCCTTTGCCCGAATCCCGGCTTTATCCGCAGGAGATCCCTTGATCGGGGATACAACAACGACACTGCCATCTACAGAGGATACCTCCGCACCAATCCCTGAGAAGGAGCCCTCAATGCTCTCTTCAAACTGGGCTGCCGTTTCTTTTCCCATATAGTTGGAATATGGATCTTCCAGCGCTTCCATCATCCCGTTGATGGCGCCGTCGATCAGTTTCGACCGATCGATATCCTTGTAATAATTGCTTTCGATGAGGTCAATCGCTGTCCCCAGTTTTTTCGCTTCAGACTGCTCCAGTCCATTCCTGTTTGCTATACTGGCCAGCAGCCCCTCACCGTCTCCGGTCTGGCTAGGAGCGGGCAGCTGGGTCAAAGCCATCGTTAACAGCACGCCGCACAGCATGGCAGCTATGACCAGAAAGACAGCCGTTCGTTTTTTCAGCAAGTACTTCACCGCCTTTGTACGTTTCAACTGCTACACATGGGGAATCCCGTCCACCTAGTATATGATTGGCTTGCCGGGAATATTTATACAGCGGTCTGAAGGTTATATGGTATAAGTCCTAAAAGTTTGTTACAGATAAGGCGAAGGATTGACCGGCGATCCATTGATCCGAACCTCAAAATGAAGATGCGGTCCTGTGCTCTGACCCGTGGAACCCACTTCGGCAATCTTCTGCCCTCTGGACACCTTGTCGCCTTCGCTGACTTTAATGCCGCCATTGCGGATATGTCCATACAAGGTCCATACGCCGCCCCCATGATCAACAATAACACAGTTTCCGTAACCGCTCCACCACTCGGCCAATATGACCGTGCCGCTCTCAGCTGCCCGGATCTCAGTCCCCTGTGGTACCGCGAAATCCTGGCCTGTATGCATCTTGCCAGCCTGGCCCGTTACCGGATGAACTCGAGGCCCATAACCCGATGAAAGTCTGGCACCGGAAACTGGGATCGCGAATGGTCCGCCGTTACCTGTGTATCCGCCGCCACCTTTACTTCCACCGAGGGTGGTCGCCTTGGCTCTTTTCGCCGCAGCCGCTTTGGCAGCCGCTGCTTTACGGGCAGCTTCCTCAGCCGCAAGCTTATTCTTTTCCTTCTGCAGATCCGAACGTTTGCTTGCCAGGGCAACCAACATTTTATCCTGCTCTTCGGTCAAGATTTCCGCATCCTCGATATCCTGATCATACTGGGCCAGTAGTACGCGCTTCTCCTGTTCCTTCTCGTTCAGGATACTCTTGCGGTCCTCCATTTGGCCATACAGGTCCTTGGCGGTTGCATACTGTCCTTCAAGCTCCTTCTTCTTGTCGATGACCAGCAGCTTGTCCTGCTTATGCTCCACCAGCAAATCCTGGTCCTGGTTAACGATCGTCTTCAAAGAATCCGCACGCTCAATAAAATCGCTGAAGCTGGTCGAGGAGAGCAGCACATCCAGATAAGATACTTGCCCATCCATATAGATGAGGCGAATCCGGGATTCCAACAGCTTCTCACGGGAGGCGATACGCTCCTCCGCCGCTTCAAGTTCTTTGGTCGTTTTTCTCAGCAGATCCTCTGTCTCCTCGATCTTCATGGAGATTTTGGTCAATTCATTGCTGACGATGCTGATCTGCTCCATCACATATTTCAAATTCTTCGTTGTTTTTTTCTTGTAATGCTGAGCTTCTTGTTTATTTTCCGCTGCTTTGTTCTTCTGTGCCCGTGCTTTCTTGACCTGCTCCTGAAGCACGCTCAGCTCTCGATCTACATCGGCTGAAGTCTTCTTCTCGGCTTGTCCGACGGTCGGTTGGATCATAACAGTGGCCAGTAATAAGGCTGCTACTCCTGCGGCGATTTTCTTCAAGTTTCGCTCCCCATCCTTTACCTTGTTTTATACTTTCAAAAATTTACGTATCGACATGGTGCTGCCCCAGATGCCAATGACCATGCCCAGCCCAACGATAATGATGCCGAGCTGCAGCCACAAATCTCCCAGCGGGATTAAGCTCTTTGCCAGCGTCAGATCGGTTTGCGACGCAGCGTACAGACGATTGTAGCCTACAAACAACAGCGTGACCGTCACAATGGAGCCCATCAGGCCGATCATGGCACCTTCCACGAAAAACGGCCAGCGAATGAAGTTGTTGGTCGCGCCGACAAGCTTCATAATGCCGATCTCGCGGCGACGGGCCAAAATAGTAACTCGAATGGTGTTCGAGATCAGGAACATAGACATCAAACCGAGTCCCGCTACGAAAATAAAGCCGATATTCCGCACCGTCTTCGTAATCTTGAACAGAGTTTCGACCGTGCCTTCCCCATACTTGACTCGCAGGATCGGCTCCTCCGTATACTTCTGGTTCAGAGCGGTAATCTTGTCGGCAACAAAACCGACCGTGGTCGGTTCAATAACGGAAACCTCGAATGCATCAGGAAGCGGATTCTGGTCCGCCTCGCTGAAGCCTTCCACCCATTCGGAGCCCAGGCTTTCTTCAAGCTCCTTCATGCCCTCTTCCTTGGACACGAACTTGATGCCGCCGACCTCAGGCATTGCCTCGATTTCACTCTTGATGGTTTCGCGCAGCTTCTTATCCACATTAAGATTTAAGTACGTATTGATTTGCACATTGCTATCTGCTTTATCGGCTAAAGCGTTAACATTCATGACTAATAGCATGAAAACGCCCAGTATAAACAAAGACACTACGATGGAAGTAACCGATGCGACCGACATCCATCCATTCCGGAAAACGCTCTTCGCCCCTTCCCGCAAGTGCCGCAAGAAGGTTCTAAAATTCATACCCGTAATCTCCTCTCTGCTGGTCACGGACGATCTGTCCATGCTCAATCGCAAGAACGCGTTTACGCATGGTGTTCACGATATCCCTGTTGTGGGTAGCCATTACGATGGTGGTTCCCCTGAAATTGATTTCATCCAGCAGCTGCATGATGCCCCACGAGGTTTCCGGATCCAGGTTACCTGTAGGCTCGTCCGCAATAATGACGGAGGGGTTATTCACAATCGCTCTGGCGATTGCGATCCGCTGCTGCTCACCCCCGGAGAGTTGGGAAGGTTCGCGGTTCGCCTTGGCTCTCAGGCCCACAAGCTCCAGCACCTCCATGACCCGTCTCTTGATGAGACGCTGCGGCGCTTCAATAACCTCCATGGCAAAAGCTACATTTTCGTAAGCAGTCAGCTTGGGCAGCAGACGATAGTCCTGAAAAATAACCCCGATATTTCGGCGAACATAGGGAATTTTGCGCTGCTTCAGCTTCCCGATATTAAATCCATTAACAGAAATTTGCCCCTTCGTAGGCACTTCTTCTCTATAGATAAGTTTCATAAACGTCGATTTGCCTGCACCTGACGGTCCGACAACATAGACGAATTCATTTCGATTGATTTTGACGGAAACTCCTTGAAGCGCATGAGCGCCGTTCGGATAAGTCTTCCATACGTCCTGCATTTCGATCACTTCATCACTTCCCAATCCTTAATTAGCCATTATACTTTTCGACAGTTTCCATCGAATTCCTTTAAAATCCATGAAAAATCCTCACGACATCGTCTATTGTAACAAATTTGTTACCTTTTGAGTACCCGAAAGTTTAAGCCCACCGTGACATATACATGAAAAAGTGCATGAACTGCGGCCAATACGAAGTTAAGAAGGTGGTTCAATTGAAAAAAATTCATCTTGGTCTCATCATTGTCATCAGTTTCGGTCTTCTCCTCTCCGTCGGCTTCGGTCTATTGACGATGTACGTGAACCAGAAGGAACTCCCGAAGGGGGTCGTTCTCTCCGGTTGGCAGGTAGGCGGTACACCCGCAGACGAGGTGCTGTCAGAGCTGGATCAACGGCTGCAGGCGATGACAGCATTGAAGGTGGAGCTGCAATCGGGCACTCTGAAAGGGCACACGGAAAGCTTCACTCTCCGGGAAGCCGGAGTTCAATTCAGCGCTGCCGATTTTCGGGAAGCTATCGCCAGGTTGTCCGAAGGATCATTATGGGATCAGGTTCTTTACCGGCGTAACTTTCAGCTGGAGTGGCATATATCCACAGACTGGGATCGCAATGTGTTAAAAGAGCGATTGAGCGAAGACTGGCAAAAGGAACGCTTTGGCGAACCCATCAATGCGGTGCGGAGCATATCCGAAGATGACGTTGTCCGGTACACCCCGGAGAAAACGGCATACCGCATCGATTGGCCGACATTCTATGAAGGGTTCGGCGCTGCGCTTCCGAATGAGTCCCACTTCACCGAGCCGAAATTGGATGAGATCATTACGGTCCAACTGCCTGTCATCCGTCAAAAGCCCCCCGTTACCGTAAAATCGCTGCAGGATGAGGGGATTGAGCGCAAAATCGTCGAATTCTCTACCAGTCTCGGATCCAGCGGGCCTGGACGCATTCATAACGTGACGGCCGCTGCCAAAGCCGTAGACGGCATGATTCTGAAGCCCGGCGATGAATTCAATTATGCTCATATTATTGATGCCGCGAAGAAGGAGTACGGCTTTGAAGAAGCCCCCGTTATCGTGAACGGCAAGCTGGTGCCCGGGATCGGCGGCGGGATCTGCCAGGTATCCAGCACGGTCTATCATGCCGCTTTGCTCGTCGGGCTGGAAATCACCGAACGGCGCAATCATTCCCTTCCGGTCAGCTACCTGCCCAAGGGGCAGGATGCCACCTTTGCTGAAGGGGCGATCAATTTTCGCTTTCGGAACAATACAGGCAAGCATCTGCTTATTTTATCGGAGGTATTGCACGATAATTTAACACTAAAGATGTTTGGCACCTTCCCGGAAAATACGGAATATGAGCTTGTGTCCACCACCGTTGAAACCTTGCCGTCACCAGAGAAAATCTTTCACAATAACTCGCTTCCTCCAGGACTCAAGCAGGTGGTTCAGAACGGGAAGCCAGGCTATGTGGTTGAAACCTACCGAGCCAAGAAAGTAAACGGCAAAGTTGTGGAGAACGTCAAAATATCCAAGGATACCTACCGCCCCCAGAACAGCATCGTTGCCATTAATCCGACGAACGATGTCCAACTGCCTGAAGCGAATGATACCCCGAAAGAGGAAGTGGTTGAGGACGGTATCAGTGCCCCGTAAACCTGAAGACAACATGGAACAGCCCGGATTCGCGATAGAACCGCGAATCCGGGCTGTTTGCCTTGCCGTTATTTCAATGTAATGTATCGACTTTATAGCAGCTCTCGTATTCACCAGACGGATATCCTCGCCTTCAATCAGCTCGGCATTCAGATGTCCCATCCGGAAGGGCATCGTTGTTATCCTTAAAACCGCCGAGATGCTCTGACCTCGGCTTCCGGATGTTGTGACAGTTCATCTCTGTACTCCACTTGCCGAATCTCGCACCCTTTGCCTAAGATCACCCGGTTACCGCGGACGATATCGGCTTCAACATACTCGAGATCAAGGACATCGCCTTCAATAATACGAGCCTCCAGCCGTGTTCCCCGTAAAGGCAAGGACAGCATTTCCCAGAGCCGCTTCCCTTTTTTGCGGACCGTTATCCGGTCTCCAACGATTTCCTGTGCAAGGCAGCGGCCCAATACTCGGATATCCGCTGTTCCAACATGCAGGCGGCCATCGATCTTAAATCCCCCTTGCAACGTGGCGGATTCACTCCGCACGTCACCACGGCTTCTCAGGTTTCCGGTGACCTCAAGCTTTTTCGATTCGGAATCTCCGTGAATGCTGCAATGCCCCCCGATAAAGATGGAGCGACAGCGCAATCCATCCTTCAAACTCAAACTGCCGGCTACATGCAGCTCCTCAGACTCCACAGCCCCCTTAATGGTTCCCGATCCGTTCACGCGAATCGTACGGGCAGCTACGGCGCCACTAACACTCATATTTCCATTACCTATTAATTCTCGGCAATCCAGATCTCCATTCACCTGCCCGGCACCGTCAATGCGCACCTTATCGTATTGGCCGCCGCTTGAACTTCCGGTTCCCGTAATCTTCAGATCGGACAGCTTATCGTCATGTGGTATCATGAGTATCCTCCTCCAGATTTACAAAGTAATCACTATCTATATCTTTACTTCTTCATCACAACAGTTATTTCTACAATACATGTCCGTCCTCCACCAGGTGGAGTCATAATCTCCCTCTAAGATACCACACCTCCGCTATTCATAGAACAGCCCGTTGGCTGAACTTCACCTCGGTCCCAAGACCGAGGCGTTCTCAGGCACTTTATCTCGTCTTTTCCTGCAAATGATGGTTCGGATTTGCTTGGAGCAAGGGAGATTGATTGTGATATGATTCAAATAGGCTCGTCATTGATCTCTCATTTATTAAAGTGAAAGGGGATACATCATCATGGCTCTTATGCAATGTCGCTTTTACTCGGAGGTACTGGGTCTCAGTACGTCCATGACCGTCATTCTCCCTCAGCAAACCTCTTCGCAGATCGGTATGACCAATCATGCCAAAAGCGGTCTGCATCCGACGCTCTTCCTGCTGCACGGCCTGTCCGACGACGATTCCATCTGGCTGCGCAGAACCTCCATTGAACGCTATGTGGCCGAGATGGGCATTGCCGTCGTGATGCCGCAAGTTCACCGCAGCTTCTATACCGACATGGAATACGGTGGCAAATACTGGACCTTCATCAGTCAGGAGCTGCCGGCCATTGCCCGTTCCTTCTTCCCGTTATCCCACGCGAGGGAAGATAACTTCGTCGCCGGCTTGTCCATGGGCGGATACGGAGCATTCAAGCTGGCCCTTCGTTGCCCCGAAGCCTTTGCCGCGGCTGCCAGCTTGTCGGGCGCGCTCGATATGGCGGGTCATATTCGGAGGAATGAGGCCTTGTTTGAACATCAATTAGTCTACGGAGATCAAGATATTACCGGTACCGACAACGACTTGCTGTGGCTGCTTCAGGAAGTCGAACGATCCGAAGGGCCTAAGCCGCTGCTGTATCAATGCTGCGGAACCGAAGACTTCCTCTATGAAGACAATCAAGCGTTCCGCAAAGTCTGCGAAGAAACCTCCCTCGAACTCACCTATCAGGAAGGTCCAGGCGATCATGATTGGGGATATTGGGATACCCACATTCAGGATGTGCTGAAGTGGCTACCGTTGAAGGCCTGATGAACCTATAGGCACACATGACATGCCAGCGGTTCGTTTTCGGTTCTATGGGGTGCATTTCTGATATCATAAAAGAGGTGGATCAGCAAACTTACCGTTTGCCGATCCACCTCTATTTTTTTACCGTAATATGCTGTTACTCAACATTCCCTTGGCGGAGACCCAACCATTCCTCCGTGACCTGAAGGGTCTGCACGCTGCGATCAATGGCCGCCTTCACTTGCTCGGTTGCCGTGCCGCCGTATACGTTACGCGCATTGACCACCGTCTCCGGTTGAAGGACGCCATAAATGGAGTCGTCGAACAGCTCCGAGAACTGCTTGAACTCATCCAGCGTCAGGTCCAGCAAATACTTGTTGTTCTGGATACAGTACAATACAGTCTTGCCGATCACTTCGTGCGCCTGACGGAAAGGAAGTCCTTTGCCCACCAGGAAGTCCGCGATGTCGGTTGCGTTCGAGAAGTCGGTATTCACCGCTTCGCGCATGCGGCCTTTGTTGACCTTCATCGTGGCAATCATCGGCGCGAACAGTTGCAATGCGCCTTCCAGCGTAGCGACCGTATCGAACATGCCCTCTTTATCTTCCTGCATGTCCTTGTTATAAGCAAGCGGCAGGGACTTCAGCACGGTGAGAAGACCCATTAGATTGCCATATACCCGTCCGGTTTTGCCGCGAACAAGCTCAGGCACATCCGGGTTCTTCTTCTGCGGCATAATGCTGCTGCCCGTGCAGAACGCATCGTCCAGCTCGATAAAGTTGAACTCCGTGCTGCTCCAAAGCACCAGCTCCTCGCTTAAGCGGGACAAGTGCATCATGATGATGGAAGCATCCGAGAGGAATTCCAGGATGAAGTCGCGGTCGCTGACCGCATCCAGACTGTTCTCGTAAACACCATCAAACCCAAGCTGCTCTGCCACGAAATGGCGGTCGATCGGGAACGTTGTACCCGCAAGCGCGCCTGCCCCGAGCGGCAACACGTTAATACGCTTATAGCTGTCGATCAGACGGTCGATATCCCGCTGAAACATGGACACGTACGCCATCAGATGATGTGCGAACAGAATCGGCTGTGCACGCTGCAGATGCGTATACCCTGGAATAATCGTATCCAGGTTATCCCTGGCTTGTCCGATCAATGCGGTTTGCAGCTCATGCAGCATGCCAGTCAGCGCCACCACGCGGTTACGTAAATACAGATGCATGTCCGTAGCCACTTGATCGTTACGGCTGCGGCCTGTGTGGAGCTTGCCGCCGACAGGTCCGATTTCCTCAATCAGATTCTTCTCGATGTTCATATGAATATCCTCATCCGATACGGAGAACTCGATGCTGCCCTCACGGATGCGCTCCAACACCTTGTTCAAGCCAGCCTTGATCGTCTCCACGTCTTCGGCCGGCACGATGCCGCATTTGCCCAGCATAGACACATGCGCAAGGCTTCCCTGGATATCCTCTTCGGCCAGCTGCTTGTCAAAACCGATGGATGCCGTATATTCCTCTACCAATGCGTTGGTCTGCTTCGTAAAGCGTCCGCCCCATAACTTGCTCACAACACTTGCCCCTCTCTGTTTAAGGCAGAGGGCCGCTTCCCGCTTAAGAAGTCCCTTTCATCCCGGTTACGCGAGAATCAGCGGAGCTCCCTAGCATGAAACGGCCTTCAGCCTGTTCATTATTGTAAACTTATTGATTCTGGTTCACGCCGGTTGCCACTTTCAAACGCAGTGCATTCAAGCGGATAAAGCCGGTCGCATCGCCCTGATCATAAGCTTGCGTCGGATCGGCCTCCATCGTTGCGATATCCGGGTTGTACAGACTGACCGGACTCTTCACACCTGCGCCGATAATGTTGCCTTTGTACAGCTTCACGCGCACCGTACCGGATACGTTCTTCTGGCTCTCCGTTACCAGCGCTTGCAGTGCCAGACGCTCCGGCGCAAACCAGAAACCGTTATAAACCAAGGTACTATAGCGGGTAATCAGGCTGTCGCGCAGATTCATCACTTCACGGTCCATCGTGATGGATTCCATTTTGCGATGAGCGGTGAACAGGATGGTTCCGCCTGGTGTCTCGTAGACACCGCGGCTCTTCATGCCAACGAAGCGGTTCTCTACCATATCCACGCGACCGATGCCGTGTTTGCCACCCAGCTCGTTGAGCTTCTCCATTACTTGCAGCGGACTCATCGATTCGCCGTTCAGCGCAACGACATTCCCTTGCTCGAACGTAAGCTCGAGGTATTCTGCTTCATCCGGCGCATCCTCAGGCGATACGCTGAGCAGGTACATATCCTTGCTGTCCTCTGCGCTTGCATCGAACCAAGGATCCTCCAGCACGCCGCTCTCGTAACTGATATGGAGCAGGTTGCGGTCCATGGAGTAGGATTTGGCTGCCGATGCCGTTACCGGAATGCCGTGCGCTTCCGCGTATGCGATCATCTCCGCACGTCCCGGGAAGGAGTTACGGAACTCCTCGATGCGCCAAGGAGCGATTACTTCAATGTCCGGTGCCAAGCCGGCAACGCCCAGCTCAAAGCGAACCTGATCGTTCCCTTTACCCGTAGCGCCGTGCGCAATCGCCGTCGCGCCTTCCGCACGTGCGATATCCACCATGCGTTTAGCAATCAATGGACGCGCGATGCTAGTCCCGAGCAGGTACTGCCCTTCGTACATGGCACCCGCCTGGAACATCGGATAGATGAAATCTGTTGCAAATTCGTCGCGCAGATCGTCGATGTATACTTTGGAGGCGCCTGTCGCCAGCGCTTTTTCCTCAAGTCCGTCCAGCTCTTCCTTCTGGCCGATATCGGCCGTGAAAGCAATGATCTCCGCATCGTAGGTTTCTTTCAGCCACTTCAGAATAACGGACGTATCCAGGCCACCGGAATACGCCAGTACGATTTTTTGTTTTGCCATGGTTAAACTCCCTCTCTTTGTTACTAACAACCCTGTCGTTCATTATACTAAAGATAACGTCCATTAACGCATTTTCATAGAGAATGTTCGTTGTAATTGAATGGCTCTAAGCCATCAAAGCAACCATCAAAGCCTTTTGAGCATGGAGACGGTTCTCAGCCTGATCGAAAATAACGGAATTGGCACCGTCGATCACGCCTTCGCTAACCTCTTCGCCACGGTGGGCCGGAAGACAATGCAGGAACAGGTAATCCGGCTTCGCCACCTTCACCAGCTCCTCATTCACCTGGTAGTCCGCAAACGCGGCTTCCCGCTGTGCCTGCTCCTCTTCAAAGCCCATGCTTGCCCATACATCCGTATAGATCACGTCCGCATCCTTCGCGGCTTCGATCGGGTCTTGGGTGATCGTGATTTTGCCGCCCGTTTGCGCTGCGATCTCCTCGCTCAGCTTCACGATGCTGGCATCCGCCTCGTAGCCCTTGGGACTGGCCACAGCCACATGCATGCCCATCTTGGCTCCGCCAATCAGGAGTGAATGCGCCATATTGTTGCCATCGCCGATAAAGGCCATTTTGAGGCCTTTTAGCTTGCCTTTGTGCTCCAGCACGGTCTGCAAATCAGCCAGCACCTGACATGGATGCGCCATGTCGCTCAGGCCGTTGATAACCGGAATGGAGGCATATTTCGCCAGGTTGACCACGTTGTCGTGCCCGAAAGTACGGATCATCAAGCCGTCCAGATAACGGGACATCACCTGCGCCGTATCGCTGATCGGCTCGCCGCGTCCGAGCTGAATATCGTTTTTGCTTAAAAAGAGTGCATGTCCGCCCAGCTGGAACATGCCAGCCTCGAACGACACCCGCGTCCGCGTGGACGACTTCTCAAAAATCAAACCAATCGTCTTGCCCTTCAGCGGCTGATAGACTTCGCCGTTCTTCTGCTTGCGCTTGATCTCAATTGCCGAATCGAGCAAGAACTGAATCTCTTCCGTCGAGTATTCGTCCAGCTCGATCATATCCCGCCCTTTCAGGCTCAATTCTTTCACTTGTCCGCTTGCGGCCATACTCCTTCAGTCCTCCTTAACCATGCTGTTATTGTCCAAAATGCTGCTGCACGATTCTTCTATGCTTGGCTAACCGCCGTATGCTCATGTATAAGTTCCGTAACAATCGATACCGCCTGGTCGATCTCTTGTTTGGTGACGTACAGATTCGGAAGCAGCCGGATCACATTCGGTCCTGCCGTTACGAACAGCAGCCCGCGGCTCTGTCCTTTTAGTACCAGCTCGCCAACCGGTTCAGCGCATTCGATGCCGATCAGCAAGCCTTTACCCCGGATCGCCTTCACAAAAGGATGACTGCCCAGGCTCTCATTCAGCTTGGTCATCAAATATTCTCCAGCTTCGGCCGCGCGCTGCGGCACGTTGTCCTCGAGCATTGTCTCGATGGTGGCCTGGATGACGGCGCTCGCAATCGGCGTGCCGCCAAACGTCGTCGCATGGCTTCCTGCCGTAAAGGCTTCGCGCAAGTAAGCTTTGCCCAGCATCGCGCCAACCGGGAACCCGGAACCGAGCCCTTTGGCCACGGTGAAAATGTCCGGCTCGATGCCGTAATGTTCGTGCGCAAACAGCTTGCCGGTTCGGCCCATGCCCGTCTGCACCTCGTCGACAATCAGCAGCAGTCCGTGCTTCTTGCACAGCTCAGTAACGGCTTGAAGAAATTCCGGCTCCACCGGATGCACGCCGCCCTCCGCCTGCACCATTTCGATCATGATGGCGGCGGTGTTGTCGTTAATAGCCGCTTCCAGTGCCGGAAGGTCATGCAGCGGAACGCTTTTGAAGCCTGCCGGAAGCGGAAGGAAGCCTTCCTTTACCTTATCCTGGCCGGTTGCCGTCAGCGTAGCCAACGTCCGTCCATGGAAGGACTGCGTAAACGTAATGACCTCGTACCGTCCCGTTCCCTTCACCTTCTGATGGTAGCGGCGCGCCAGCTTAATGGCCGCTTCGTTCGCTTCCGCTCCGCTGTTGCAGAAAAAAACGGCGTCAGCGCAGGTGTTGGCTGTCAGCAGCTCAGCTGCTTTTTCCTGACCGGGAATGTGGAACAGGTTCGAGACATGCCACAATTCATCCAGCTGGGCTTTCAGCTTCTCTTTTACTTTCACCGGAGTATGGCCAAGATTCGTTACCGCCAAACCCGCCATAAAATCAAGATATTTGTTGCCTTGATCGTCCCATAACCAGCTGCCTTCGCCTTTGACCAAGGCGATTGGATATCTGGCATACGTTTGGAACAATGAGCTTTCATTCGCTGCTTTAACACCGCCTGCTGCTGTTTCTTTTCCCATGACCTTCACACACTCCTTTGCATATGGCATTGCTTCATGTTTCAGGTTTGAAACGTCTGCGATAAGAGACATCTACTATGCTTACCCAGCACTGCGAATTCGGATCATTCCTCCGATCCCTGTTGCCCACAGAATTTTATTGAATGATATAAGTTAGGATAAATTCCGTGGACAAAGGGGCCCGCTTCGCTTCTACGGAATGATTCCGCCTTCTCCGTTGAAGTTTTTCGGTTTGAATATCAAGCCGTAACCTGTTCATTCCTTATTACATCCGCACGATGCGCGTTCCCAGCACTTCTCCACCCAACACTCGGCTCAGTACATTCGGCTCGCTTCCGTCCACGATGACGACTTCGCTCACTTTGCCGTGAATGCAGCTGATGGCCGCTCTGACCTTCGGTATCATGCCGCCGTAGATTTCGCCTGTCCCGATCATGTCCTCGATCTCCTGCACCGTCACGGTCGGAAGCACCCGCTTCTCGCCGCCTGCTCCCTTCATGATCCCGGGTACGTCGGTGACAACGATCATCCGGTGTACCCCCAGATGGGAGGCAACGGCACCAGCCGCTGTATCGGCATTAATGTTGTAGCGCTGACCGGATGGATCCACCCCGATCGGTGCAACCACAGGCATATAGCCCATTTCCAGCACGCCGCTCAGAATTGACGACTTCACAAATGTCACATCGCCGACCCAGCCAACCTCCGCGTGGTTCATTACCGGTTTGGCCTCGATCAGCCCGCCGTCCGAGCCGGATAAGCCGATGGCAGAGCCGCCCACGCTTTGAATCCGCCTTACGATCTGTTTATTGATGGTGCCCGCAAGGACCATCTCCACGACGTCCAGCACATCCTCCGTCGTCTTGCGCAGCCCATTCACAAACTCGGTCTCAATGCCGAGTTTCTCCAGATTGCCGGAGATCGCGGGTCCGCCGCCATGCACGATAACGGGGTTGACTCCCTTTTGCTGCAGATCCTTCAAATCCTCGAAGAAGCTGTCAGGAAGCGCAGCGAGCGTGCTGCCGCCGCATTTCATGACAAACGCATCTGCCCCTGCTGTTTGGACCGGCAACGTATCCTTCTGATCGATCGTGCTCTTCATATCCGTCTCCTCCGTCCTACTGAATATTTATCTACGTACGATAAGCCGCATTAATGCGGACATAGTCATAAGTTAAATCACAGCCCCAGGCCGTAGCCGAGCCATTTCCGATATGCAGCTTCACGTCAATATCCACGGTATCACCCTGGAGGTAAACCAGAGCCGCATCTTCGTCAAAAGCAACGGGCCTTGACTGCTCCAGCACCGAAATCGGACCGATGGCAATATCCACCGTCTCCGGATTGACCGGACGGCCCGCACGGCCGACAGCCGCAATAATGCGTCCCCAGTTAGCATCTGCGCCGAACACCGCAGATTTGACCAGGCTGGAACCAATGATCGTCTTGGCGATGGCTTGCGCGTCATCGTCGCTTTCGGCGCCGTTCACGCGAACTTCGATCAGGCGGGAAGCTCCCTCTCCGTCACGTGCAATCGCCTTCGCCAGCTGCTGGCACACATAATGGAAGCCGGCTGCAAATGCATCCCAATCCGGATGCTCCGGCGATAGCACGTCATGCCCTACCAGGCCGCTGGCCATCGCAACCAGCATATCGTTGGTGCTTGTATCCCCATCCACCGTAATCATATTAAAGGTCAGGTTGGTCGTTTGGCGCAGCAGCAGCTGCAGCGCTTCCTGACCAATGACCGCATCCGTCGTCATGAATCCGAGCATGGTCGCCATGTTTGGATGAATCATCCCCGACCCCTTCGCCGTTCCGGCGATAGTCACCTTCGTACCGTTAACTTGTACGGTGACGCAGGCTTCCTTTTTCACGAGATCGGTTGTCAAAATCGCCTGGCTGAAGCTTTCAGCCCCCTCGCTTCCGCCGCTGAGTCGTGCAGGCAGGCCGGTGATACCCGAGGAAACGCGGTCCATCTTCAGCAGTTCCCCGATGACTCCCGTTGAGGCGACAGCCACATCGTTCTCTTCCAGACCGAATTGTGCTGCCGTGCTAGCTCGCATCGTATAAGCATCCTCTTCACCCTGCTTACCTGTACAGGCATTGGCATTCCCGCTATTGACAACGATCGCGCGAAGCTTGCCGTCCTGCAGGCTTTCACGTGTCACCTTCAGTGGTGCCGCTTGAATGAGGTTTGTCGTATATACAGCAGCCGCCACAGCAGGCACGTCACATACGATGACGCCCAGATCATTACGATCGGTTTTCTTAAGTCCACAGTGGAGTCCAGCAGCTTTAAACCCTTGTGGTGTTACGATGCTGCCCCCATCAATAATCGCAAACATATTCTCTCCCATGTCTGTATCCCCAGCCGCTTACGGATAAATCGGCGTAAACGTAAGTCCGAGGCTCTCCTCCCATCCCATCATCAAATTCAGGTTCTGGATCGCTTGCCCGGCCGCACCCTTCACCACGTTATCTATGACCGATATAATGGTCACTCTGTTCGTACGCGCATCCACCGCAAATCCGATATCGCAGTAGTTGGAGCCGCTGACTTCTTTTGTCGCAGGCCATACGCCCAAATCACGGATTCTCACAAACCGGCGGTCCTTGTAATACTGGCGATACAGCTCAATAAAATCCTCTTCCGTATAAGGACCCTTGAGCGTGGCATACATCGTGCTCATGATTCCCCGCGTCATCGGGACCAGATGGGTCGTAAAGGTAACGGTGATCGGTTCGCCCGCAACCTGAGTCAATACCTGCTCAACCTCGGGAATATGCTGATGCTTATTCACCTTATAAGCTTTAAAGTCCTCGTTGATCTCGGCATAATGCGTCATCAAACTCGTTCCCCGGCCTGCACCGGACACGCCGGATTTGGCATCGATAATAAGAGAAGAGGCATCAATCCACCCCGCAGTAATTGCCGGAATCAGCCCGAGCAGCGTCGCTGTCGGATAACAGCCCGGATTGGAGATGAAATCCACATCGCGGACCTCCTCGCCAAACACTTCGCATAGGCCATATACAGCCTTCTCCAAAAGTTCCGCACTCGGAGCCGTGTGCTTATACCACTGTTCATACACTGCTCCGTCCTTCAAGCGAAAATCTCCCGAGAGATCAATGACCTTCAGGCCCGCATCCAGCAGCTCTGGCACCAGCTTGGCACTGACGCCCGAAGGTGTGGCCGCGAACACCAAGTCCGCCACCTCCGCGATTTCCGCTGGATTAACACCATCCAGGTTCCGGGTCATGATATTCGTCAAATGTGGAAAACCGTCCGATATCGGTACGCCTGCAGTCGATGAAGAGATTACCGATGTAATCTCAACGCGCGGGTGTGCTTGCAGCAACCGGATCAGTTCCACGCCACCGTAACCGGTAGATCCAACAATAGCAACTTTTACTGTGTTTGTGTCCGTCATTTATCCTCATCCCTCTCCCCAAGGAACAGCTGAAGGACCTTATGCAAGGTCCCATTCATCCATTCCCTTCATCTCTACGTCATGCCCATCCGTTTCCATCCTCCGATCGATTCACATTGCCCCCTGAGCTCTGCCCTTGACGTGGTAAGCCATAGAAATCAAGTGACTGCTGATGCTCTTGATATGGTTTTCCATCGTAAAAACAGTCAGGCTAGTGATGATCTTGTTCGGAAGTATTCTGTCTCCTGCATTAAAACGACGCTTTCGTCATAGGTATTCTTTGACTTTATCCGTCTCATAAATATGTATTATTATACGACTGTATTCATATAAATACAATGGATTATTCAAATTTGGTCCCCATTTGCAAATGAATACCAATCGCCTTCAATGTCTAAAGAGTCGATTCATATTCCTCTTTTAGAATGGAATACAATTTGAGGTCCCAATGCTGACCCTTGATCTTGATCCCCTTCCTCAACGTCCCCTCATAGGACATGCCGATCTTCTCCATGACACGCTGAGAGCCGATGTTCCCTTCTATGCAACGAGCTTGGATGCGTACAAGATCCATTTCGCCAAATCCGAGTTTCAGTAACGCGGAGGCTGCTTCCGTCATAAGACCTTGTCCCCAACAATCCCGCGCGAGTACGTAACCGATCTCCGCACTCTGCTGTTCAGGCTTCCACCACACAAAATCCACCGTCCCCACCAAACGCCCGCTCTCCTTCAGCTCGATCCCCCAAGGGGCAATATCATGCTTGGCATACTGGACTAGTATAAACTGGATGAATTTCTTACTGTCATCGATCGAGCGATGGGTTTCCCATGTTACGTACTTGGCAACCTCATCATCAGAGGCATAGGCATACATCTGATCCGCATCCTGCATCGATATTCTGCGAAGCCGCAGGCGCTCGGTTTCCAGCACCGGCAAATTAGCAAAGATCTGTTCGATTTCCATTCGTAAGTCCCCCTTTACTGTGCTATAAACTAAGACTTCACGCCCCCTATTACTATTAACCTAATAAATATGACTATCGACCTAAACTGCACTTTGATATAATCCACTTTAGGAAATATGTTCCTACAACTTAGATTCCTGGAGGTAAACAATGATATTCAAAAGAACAACAGCCCTCTTATGTCTTCTCTTACTGATTAACCTAACGTGGCAGGCCCCTCTACCGGGTTTCGCTGCCGATACGTCCACCAAAGCAACAACCAATCCGGCGCACTCGTTAATCCTTAACAAAAACACGGCGACTTATTTAAAAAAGGGAGTCATTCCAGGCTTTGGTGGCATTAAATTCGATATGACCAAGAAACAGATTGCCTCCAAATTGGGAAAACCTGTGAGTTCATTCTACCACTACGGCGGTGAGTTTTGGATATTCAAAAACATTTCATATGCCGGATTTAATTTCGAGAACCCCTATACAGGCTCTAACGGCATGTGGTGTTTGTTAATAGGCAAAGAGGCATTCCCGAATAAAACCTTTGCGGACGTCAAAAAACATTTGGGCAGCGCCTACGAAATGTATTACAACGACATGGAAGAGGAATACGAGATGGTTTATACCTTCGACAAGGTTCGTATCTCCTTCATGGCGGAAACACGAAAGGCTGAAATTACGCTTGTGCAAATTAGCCGGTAACGATTACATCATATAAAAAAAGAAGTAACACATGTTCAGATAGCAAATCTGACCGACGTGTTACTTCTTTTTTTAGAGTATGCTGACGAGCCCTGATGTTACGCCTTAATATTGCGGAAGCCTTCACCCAATACCTCATGGGCATTGCTAATGATGACAAACGCATTCGGGTCCACCGATTGCACCACCGTTTTCAGACGGGGAATTTCACTTTGTCCGACTACGACCATCAGAACTGTCCGGTGTTCACCCGTATAGCCTCCCTCTGCGGTCAGCTTGGTTAGTCCACGGTCAAGATCCTCGAGAATGGCCTTCGTTATCGGCTCCGTATGATCGGATATAATGTAAGCCACCTTCGTGAAGCTAAAGCCCAGCTCAATGGCATCAATCACTTTGCCTGTCACGTACAGTCCAATGAGAGCATACAATGCCTGCTCCAGTGACAGCACGAGGGCTGCCGAGGAGATCACAATCGCATCCAAGAGCACGACGCAGACGGAAAAGCTGAGGCCGCTGTATTTTTGCAAAAGCTGAGCCACGATGGTCAATCCACCAGTTGAACCCCTGCCGCGATAGACCAGCCCCATGCCGATACCGACGCCGATCCCGCCATAGATGGAAGCCAAGAGCGGATTGGAGGTTGGAATCGGCCAGTCCTTGGTCAAAAAGACGAACAACGGCAAAATCACGCTTCCCAGCAAGGAACGGATGCCGTAATCGCGTCCAAGGAGCCAGAAGCCAAGCACAAACAAGGGGATATTCAGCGCCCACTGCGTAAATGCCGGTTCAATGCCGAGCCATGCTTGCGCAAGAACGGACAATCCGGACACACCGCCAGAGGCGATGTGGTTGGGCAGGAAAAACAGGTTAAATGACAGCGCCATAATAAAGGAGCCGATGATGATAAAAACGGTGTCCACCGTCTGTCGAAGGGGACCGTTGATCGGAATCAGGGGTTCTCTTTTTCTTTTGTTAATCGATGGATTACCAGCGGATTGCGCCATAGCTCTTCAAATCTCTCCTCAACGTCCTACTCGACTTCCAGCTTGATCTGACTGCGCAAATATCCATCGATAAAAGCATCCAGATCCCCGTCCATGACGGCTCCTATATTACCGGTCTCCACCTGTGTACGATGGTCTTTCACCATGCTGTACGGATGGAATACATACGAACGGATCTGGCTGCCCCATGCGATGTCGGACTGCTCGCCGCGAATTTCCGCCAATTCCCTCTGCTGCTCTTCGATCTTGCGCTCATAGAGCTTGGAACGAAGCATGGTCATCGCACGCTCACGGTTCTTGATCTGGGACCGCTCATTCTGACAGGTTACAACCACTCCTGTTGGCAAGTGAGTGATCCGTACGGCCGAGTCCGTCGTATTGATATGCTGACCACCGGCACCGCTCGCACGGTAAGTATCAATCTTCAGGTCCTCCGTGCGGATGTCCAGTTCAATCTCATCGTTAATCTCAGGAACGACGTCACAGGACACAAATGAGGTATGGCGACGGCCGGAAGAATCGAACGGGGAGATGCGAACCAGGCGATGCACCCCTTTTTCGGCCTTCAAATACCCATAAGCATTGTAGCCCTTAATGAGCAGTGTCACGCTCTTAATTCCCGCTTCATCCCCGGGCAGGTAATCCAGTGTCTCCACCTTGAAGCCGCGTTTCTCCGCCCAACGCGTATACATGCGATGCAGCATTTGGCCCCAGTCCTGAGACTCGGTTCCCCCCGCGCCCGGATGCAGCTCAAGGATGGCATTCATTTTATCGTAAGGCTGGTTCAACAGCAGTTGGAGTTCAAACTCTTCTACACGCCCAACCAGGTCCTTGATCGTTTCTCCAATTTCTCCTGCAAGGGAGTCATCGCCTTCTTCATCCGCCAGCTCGATCATCACGACGGCATCATCGTAATCCACCTGCAGCTTCTGATAGTGATCCACCGATGACTTCACGGCATTCATCTCGGTAATAAGCGCCTGAGCCTTCTCATTGTCATCCCAGAAATCCGGGGCTGCCATCTTCTCCTCAAAGTTCTCAATCATCTCCTGCTTTAAACTTAAGTCAAAGAGACCCCCTAAGATTGGTTAGTTTCTTGCTAATTTCACGCAGGTCCTGCTTCACACTTGGATCGATCATGAGTCCTCGTCCTTTCTTATCTACATGTAATAATTTCAGTATACCCTCTCCTGCATGGAAAACGTTCCATTTAAGAGAAAATCCACATCACATCGCTTCACAAAATATTTCGCTGTTTATTCAGATAAACTCCCTTAAACGCAGCAGTGATTTCGGATCACGGTGGAATAGTCCACAGTCACCCGGTTCATCTGCCGCTCTTAAGGGAGTTGAAAAGTTCGCGCCCATAACCTGGACGGGCTATATAAGGATGATCGAAGTTTACAATAATGCTGATCAATTTCAATCATCGCAAGAAAAATATCCTCTAAACGCGGTCTTGCTTCTGTGAAAGCACACATCGATGGACATTTTTCTTATATTCATCACCACTTGGCTAGATTGCTTAAGCGTTCTGTCCATGGCAGTGCTTATACTTCTTGCCGCTGCCGCAAGGACATGCATCATTCCGGCCGATCTGTTCAGCCACCTGGACCGGGCGCTTCTCCGCAGGTTCGCTGCTGCTGTTCGTGGAGACTTTATTTTCGTCCACAACGGCTTGACGCTCCTGGTTTGTCGCGATTTGGGCCTTCATGATGTACGTCGCCACTTCTTCTTGGATTGTTGCAATCATGGCATTAAACATCTCGAAGCCTTCGAATTGGTATTCGCGAAGCGGATCGGTACCGCCGTATGCACGGAGGTGGATACCTTGACGCAACTGGTCCATCGCATCGATATGATCCATCCACTTGCTGTCCACCGAACGCAGCACGATAACTTTTTCGAACTCGCGTACCATTTCTTCGCCGATGGCTTGCTCACGCTCTTCGTACTTCTTCATCACGCGCTCGAAGATATACTCGGTAATCTCTTCGGCTTCTTTGCCCCACAGATCTTCGCGAGTGACGGAACCTTCGTCCAGCAGCTTGCTGTTGACGTAGTCTGCCACTTCTTGCAGTTCCCAGTTCTCCGGAATATCATCGCTGCAGTGAGCCTGCACAACACGATCAATGACCGGCTTAATCATCTCTACAACGATTTGCTTAATGTCTTGGGACTCCAAGATCTCGCGGCGCTGTTTGTAGATGATCTCACGCTGTTGGTTCATGACGTCATCATATTGCAGAACGACTTTACGCATGTCGAAGTTGTTGCCTTCTACCCGCTTCTGCGCGGATTCAACCGCACGGGTAATCATTTTGCTCTCGATCGGCTGATCTTCTTCAAAACCAAGACGATCCATCATATTCAGCACGTTGTCTGTACCAAAACGTTTCATCAGCTCATCACCGAGGGACAGGTAGAACTGAGTTGACCCCGGGTCACCCTGACGACCGGCACGACCACGCAACTGGTTATCGATCCGGCGCGATTCGTGACGTTCTGTACCGATAATGTGAAGTCCGCCAATATCCTGTACGCCTTCACCAAGCAAAATATCCGTACCGCGTCCCGCCATATTCGTCGCGATCGTTACCGATCCCGGCTGACCGGCGCGTGAGATGATTTCCGCTTCCTCCGCATGGTACTTCGCATTCAGAACTTTATGCTGGACGCCTTTGCGCTTCAGCAGCTCCGATAAACGCTCGGAGTTCTCAATGGAAACTGTACCTACCAGAATTGGTTGGTTCTTTTTGTGACGTTCTACGATCTCCGCTACAACCGCCTTAAACTTGCCCTCTTCGCTCTTGTAAACCACATCCGGCATGTCGACACGCTGATTCGGTTTGTTCGTAGGAATTTGCAGCACTTCAAGACCATAAATCTTCTTGAATTCTTCTTCCTCGGTTTTCGCCGTACCAGTCATACCTGCCAGCTTGCGATACATCCGGAAGTAGTTCTGGAAGGTGATCGTTGCAAGGGTCATACTCTCGTTCTGCACCTCGATGCCTTCCTTCGCTTCAATCGCCTGGTGGAGACCGTCGCTATAACGGCGTCCAGCCATCAGACGTCCCGTGAATTCGTCAACGATAACCACTTCGTCGTCGGTAACAACGTAATCCACATCGCGGCGCATGATCACGTTCGCTTTCAGCGCTTGTACAATGTGGTGGTTCAATGTTACGTGGTTATGGTCATACAGGTTGTCGATACCGAAAGAACGCTCCGCTAGTGCCACGCCTTTTTCGGTTAGGGCCACGGATTTGACCTTAATGTCTACCGTATAATCCTCTTCCGCAGTCAGACGCTTCACAAAGCGGTCGGCTGCAAAATACAGCTCGGTCGATTTCTGAGCTTGTCCCGAGATGATGAGCGGCGTACGCGCTTCGTCAACCAGGATGGAGTCCACTTCATCAATGATACAGAAATAGAGCGGACGCTGAACCATCTGCTCTTTGTAGAGGACCATGTTGTCCCGCAGATAGTCAAAGCCGAACTCATTGTTCGTACCATACGTAATATCGCAAGCATACGCCTGCTGTTTATCCGGGTGTTCCATACCGCTCAGGTTAACCCCGACCGTCATTCCCAGGAAATTATATATTTGCGCCATCTCTTGGCTGTCACGCTGCGCCAGATAATCATTGACCGTTACAACGTGAACACCTTTGCCAAGCAGGGCATTTAAGTAAACCGGCAGCGTACCTACAAGGGTCTTACCTTCACCGGTCTTCATCTCTGCAATTCTGCCTTCGTGGAGGGCCATTCCTCCAATCAGCTGCACGTCATAGTGACGCTTGCCAAGTGTCCGTCTGGAAGCTTCACGAACTGTCGCAAACGCTTCAGGAAGCAATTCCTCCAGCGTCTCACCTTTCTCGATTCGTGCACGGAACTCTTCGGTTTTGGCTTGCAGCTGCTCATCGGAGAGCTTCTCAAAATCCGGTTCCAGTTTGTTGATCACATCGACCGTCTTCATGAGACGTTTGACATCACGCTCGTTGGTGTCGCCGAAAATCTTTTTGACAAGTCCTAGCATGGTTAACCCCTTTCGTGCAAAACAAGTGATAGAATCAACTTCATTAAATGCCAAAGGGTTAAATGATGAAATCGATTCATTGATTCCTTATGATGGTCCCATTTGATGCAGGCTAAAAAGCCCGTCCCATAAAATGAGGGTTTGCATAAATTGTAACAGTTTGTAAGGGATGCCGCAACAATATGTGCTATCACAAGAGATGTCTGTTACGTGAAGCCCTACTCTATGAGACGCGGGGAGGCTCAAAAAAGTTGCGTCGAGCATTTACCCAGCTTTAAACAATGGAATTATATTCATTTCACAAACAAAACACCACATCTAAATAAGTGTGAAATATTCATCTCCCATTGTCCAGAAATAACAAAGACTCCGCCCCGGTGATGCTGTTCAATCATGGCTAACCGAACGCGAATCCTCTTATAAAGGAAGTCCTTAAGACGTTATACTGGAGCTGTTTAAGAAACGGCCCTGAAGTCCCCTATAAGTCGTCTCATTAAAATAATGGTTGCACTATTCAGCATACTCTGATGGTTTACCATCAAATACCACCATCTTTACGATGCCTACCGCATCAAAAACGTATATATCCAAATAAAGAGCCCCACCCGCTTACACGGATGAAGGCTCATCTTACATTTCAATTTCATTTCACCATTTTAAAATTCGAATCAGGTCCAGCTACTTCTGCATTCCGCTTGGAATGCCGCTTAAGCTTAATCCCGCTCGATCAATCCGTACTTGCCGTCATCACGCTTGTAAACGACATTTACTTCCTGTGTGTCAATGTTGGAAAATACGAAGAAATTATGGCCTACCATGTTCATCTGCAGGATCGCTTCTTCCACGTCCATCGGCTTCATGGTAAAACGTTTCGTACGGACAACTTCGTAACTGTCATCGTCATACTCGACTTGCTCTGCCTCCATCTGACTGGTTGCCGCTGCTCCGTTCGTCGCAATGAGCGTTTTCAATCCGCCCTCTTGTCTGATCTTACGGTTCAGCTTGGTTTTGTGCTTGCGAATCTGACGTTCCAACTTGTCCACAACAGCGTCAATGGAAGCGTACATATCGTCGCTTCGGTCTTCCGCACGCAGTACCACGCCTGTGAGCGGAATGGTCACTTCCACTGTGTGCAATCCTCGAATGACATTCAGTGTGACATATCCTTCAGAGGTGGGGGGTGCATCAAAATACTTATCTAGCCTGCTGAGCTTCTTGTCAACATAGTCCTTCAAAGCATCGGTCACTTCAATTTGTTGACCTCGGATAGTGAATTGCATTGGGCACTCCTCCTTTGCACCTTCATTATAGCATTTTGTTAAGGCTATGTAAAAAGTCAGAATTGTGAATTTTAGCACAATATTTTTCAGGGAACGGCGCACAGAAAAAGACTCCGGACAAACCGGAGTCTTGGGCTAGCGAATCTCGAATTGTTAACCATCTATACCGTTTATGTAGGTCGGCTGTGCCGGGATGATTATAATTTGATTACGTTAGCTGCTTGCGGGCCACGAGCGCCTTCAACGATCTCGAATTCTACGGATTGTCCTTCTTCCAGAGTCTTGAAGCCCTCGGATTGGATCGCGGAAAAGTGTACAAATACGTCGCCGCCGTCCTCAGTCTCGATGAAGCCATAACCTTTCTCTGCGTTGAACCATTTCACTTTACCTTGCATGCACTAACATTCCCTTCATTGTCAAATAAAGTGTGACACTAATTGTCCACATTTCCGACTATAGCACCCACCTTATCCACTGTCAATTACCAAAGAAAAGGTTTTCTTTTGCAAAAAAACCGGAAAAATGTCGACTTGGCTTCAGGACTGAATTGGCGGGCGAAAATAGTTTGCGGACAAAATAGGTTTATGGTTATTTACCCTATAATAAATGTCATGAACCATGTTCCTTTAGAAAAAAATCTACTTAAATGATACAAATGAACAGATTCTCAAGTAGCCAAAATGAAGCCATACAAAAAACTCTTGGCAACGCCATCTGCATCGCCAAGAGCATAAATTAGTCGTCTTAATGGGCACCCGGATCATAGGGTGGGGTTTCCGGAATACTTGTCCCCGTATCATTAAAATTCTAGCAGTGCAAAAGGGTAAAATTCCGTACTTGAGATTTCCTTTAATGTGGTTGGAACCGGGTTGCCCTCAGCATCAAGAAAAAATAGACGCCCTCCTAACCGATTTAGTAGATCACTGATTAAGAGGAGGAAAGGCTGTACGTCTTCTCCTAACATCGGTCTATTCCATTCGAATGATATTCTTTTTATTTTTTTATTTTCAATCAGTCCCATCATGCCTAAAAAAGCATGGTATTCCCCGCCTTCGATGTCAATCTTTATAAGGTCAATGAATTCTATATCTTGCAACTCTGAATCTAACGATACAGCATTTATTTCAGTTGAGATATAAGTGTCTATCAGGTTTTCATCTTTTGGTTTCTCGTGAATAGAAGAATAACCATGAAATCTTTCGGAAGTAAGAAAGTTTAGTATAGTATTCTTTGAGTATATAGCTTTATTGATTATCTTTGTATTTTCAGTAGTCCAATTCATAGCAAGATTATCTTTTACGTTCAGGACTAATTCAGGATTCGCCTCATAGCCAATTACTTTCCCATTAGCACCTACTAGTTTAGAAGCCAATAATGTAAAATAACCTACATTCGTTCCTACGTCTATCACTGTTTGGCCAGGTTTGACATGATTTAAGAAATACTTAGTTAATGGAACTTCAAACATTCCTGTCAGAACCAAAGTAGGCATAAGACTTAAATCCTTGGAAGAAATAGTTAAGAAAGCATTGTAAGCAAGCTTGACTAGCATTTTATCATTACCTATATAGGTTCCGTTCATAAATATCTCCTTTGTTTTCAATAATTATCTTATAATCGGCCTGCTACATCAAAAAACCATTCTTTCTCATTCATACTATCCCCAACTAATTGAATTGTCTTGAGAACTTCTTGGGCCTGCGTTTCGGATCTATGGATACAGAGTAACAAGTAATACAAATAGTATGCATCAGTGAAACATTCAGACACGTGCAATAGGTCTTGAATTACTTGTAACGCATCATGGTCTCTTTCCAATTCAATCAAACACAGGATAATCCATTTACTACAAACTGGTTTCCATTCGTCGCTTGAATGATTATACTGTCCAATAAAATACTCTAACGCCTCTAAATATTTTTCATCCATTACATGCTGGATTCCAGCCCAAAACACAACTGATTCTGTTAGATATTTCGGGTTATCTATAGGGGTGAAGATTCGGGTTGAACTGTTGTTACTGCCACTTTTTCTTGTTGCAGCAATCTCCCACCTCGCGATCGGGTGATCCTGTATCCAATCATAAACTACTGGAATGTATACCGTATCATCCATCACATGATACAAATTCCTTCTAAATTTAATCTGATCCTCCTTATTTTTAAAGAGTGACTCATCTATTGTAATGTCCCAATCCTCGACCTGATTCAAGCTCTCAATTGAATGCGCTGATACATAGAATAAATATTCCATAAGTATTGATACACTATCTTCCCAGTTGTATTTCTTGGCAGTTATCAGTCCATTTTCCGAGGTTTTTCGGCGTAGTTCCCCATCTTCCAGCAAATTCATTATTCTACAATAAAGGTCGTCTTCGTTACCGATTTCAGCTATGAGAATGTTTTCTCCATCGATACCGTATTCCATTACCCCATCATTATTTGTTGATACAACAGGACAGCCGGTAGCCATCGCTTCAATCACAGGAAGTGAAAAGGATTCAAATTCGGAAGCAGAAACAAACATAATTGCATGCTGGAAAAGCTCTGCTATCTCATTCTGCGGAGGATTTACATACACTCGGTCAGCTGCATCTGCCCAGGAATCGCCAGGATTCTTGGGATTAATCCAATAGAGTTTAACTACTGGATATAACTCTTTTACTCTCTGAACAACATTAATAATTCGGGGTATTCCCTTAAACGTAATATTCTCATTTCCCATTATGAGAATGTATGGTTCATTATATTTGTTAATATTACTCTTGATAATGGTTGTAAAAACATCATGATCTATTGCATTTGGAATGATTACGGAATCTCTTTCAAAATTCTTCTTTAATGAATAAGATGCCTTGTGCGATACCGTCATGATAAATGCGGGAAGTTGCATTTGTGTCTTAACATAGGATTGTACATCTTCGGATAGACGTTCGATATGAAATAAATGCTCATCACCTTGCTCAAAATAAACAACTGGTGCTATCCCTGTCTCGATACATGCTTGTATATGATCCCAATAGGTTGCGACTATAACGTCACATAAGGGAATCCCTTGTGCCAGTTCAATCCCGAAGGGAACTTGCTTGTATTCGGCATAGATTGGATACCAGTCTGGCTTTGGGAAATGCGATACTATACAAACCTCCCATCCTTTTTTCATTAATCTATTAGAATGTTCAAAAATTACTTTTACCCCTCCGCACACACTCACATGGGTCATTACATAAACAATTTTCAAGTTTTCTTTTTCCTGTTGTTTAGGAGTGACCTTTTGAGATTGTGCTAGATACAAACGTTTGTTACGATCAGAATATTCTCTTTGCCTTAGTTTTGAGATCATAAAAGCCCTCCTATAATGATCCTGCCCATTCTGACCTTGGAACCATTTCTTTCATTCGCTTTAAAGCATCCTTCTGAACGTTTTCATCCCCTACTTTTAATGACAATTCGTGAATTTTGTATACAACAGCAAAATCATAAGAACTACTCAGTTTCAGATATTGGTTGTAGTATTGATAAGCATCACCGTACATTTCCATTTGATTGAGAATATCCCCTGCTAATTCGTACACTTTTGCTTTATCAGTCGATTCTTCAGAATCTGTCAGTGCCTGTAATGATAATTCAGTAAACTGAAATTTGTATAGCATCCTGGCTAATTCATAACGAATCATTGTAGCATTAACATGATTCATAAAATACTCTATAACTTCATATTGACGCAACATCAATAAATCGTAAAACAAATCTTCCATCAACGAAACTAATTGAGGACTAACTTCAGCCTCTTGTACACCTTCTCTATTGATAATTTTCAACAGGATCCCTTTATCCTTATTACATATACTGAATTCATGTTTAAATTTATTAAAAAAATAAGTATCTCGAGTTACAACTGCAAGATACAAAATATCTCGATGGGTACCATCAATTACTCTCTTATTTTTTAAAAGGACCTGCTTAGCCCTTTCATATTCTCCTTCAACTTGATAAGTCCATGCTGTCATTGCGTCATTCAAATCCTGTTTGAATGATGCTGAGATTATGGTGAAGGCAGGATTTCTAAGAAGATACAGCACTTGCAATAGAAGGCTCGCTTCTTCTACTGATTCCAAAGTATAAATTGAAGCCAGCTTCTCCAAAGTATCCTTTGGATTTAAGTTTATATATGATTCCAGAAGTATTCTCAGCGATGCTGCATGCATTTTATTCTGGGTGAGGCTTTGAAAAATATGTTCGCGAGCAGATTCATAATTGTTCCATTTCATATACATTTCAGCTAGCTGAGCGTGTGCTAAATATGACCCAACACCTTCCATAGATGAATACAGATGACTGGTAACGTCACCCAACTCCAGACATTTAAGAAATGCAGCCTCTGCATCTTTAAAATATTCAATTTCTGTATATAAAACACCCTGTTCATAATATAAATCCGTATATGTCGGGTGAAGTTGAATGAAATCTCCAAGAATTCGTAGTGATTCATCATATCGCTTCAAACTCATTAACGATTGCGTCAAATACACAATCAGTTTAGGTCCAAAAGACATATTCGGATCAAGTCCGTAGGATGTGCTGTATGCTATAACGGCTTTATCCATTTCACCAATAGATTTATATTGATTCCCCAGATTGAAGTATCCAAAAGCTGTTGGTTTCCGACGTAGCTCTTCTTCAATAATTCTCATGTTTCTGCCATGCTTATTTTTATTTTCAATAATGGATTTTTCGTATCCATCATGAATAATGTATACAGACAAGGCACCCGGAGAAGTCTTCGGAAAGTCTATGAAATTAATCTGTTCATGAATTGCTCCTTGGTAAATAAATCCTTGAAATCTAGAGTACATTCGAATAAATGAATGAGTGTCGACAATACCGTTTCTGATAATATTTCGAATTCTTAAAAAATAATAGTCGGCAGTTAAAGGTTCGAGTAGTAAATGTTTACTCGCAGAATCCAGGTATTCATCAGCATCCAGAGTCAGAATATAGTCACCTGTAGCGAATTGTGCAGCAAAATTTCGTGCATCAGAAAAATCGTCATTCCACTCAAAGCTGAATATTTTTGTAGTATATTGGGAAGCAATTTCAACTGTTCTATCCGTAGATCCAGTGTCTACTATAACGATCTCATCGACGATCCCTTTTACACTCTCGAGACATCTTTCCAATGTTCGCTCTTCATCTTTTACGATCATACATAATGAAATAGTTTGAAATTTCATAGTACAACTCCTTAAGCTTTCACTGTCTTTACCCGTTCCAAACCTTCGACTGCAGGTACAAAACCTGCTTCAGCGCTTTTGGAATAACATTTTTTCGCCTCGGCTTGCTGATTAGTCACCTCATAATAAACACCCAAATTATATAAAGCCCTGTAAGAACCAACGCCTTCTACCGATTCGTAAGATCCATCCGTAATTTCCCCCAGCTGCATACAATATTCAAATACTTCCTTGATTTGAACCAGATCACTAACTTCCTTTCTTTGTATTAAAGAAAGTCCATATAAAAAGTATAGATCCGTATAATTCGGGAAGAAATCGATGGCATCTTGAAGAAGTAAGTCCAAGGAATCAAATTCAGCATTATAAAACAAACAATAACCATATGATAAAAACAACGTAGAAATATATTTAGGGATAGAATGTTCCTTAGATAGCATTCTTAGCGCATCATCAAAATAGAGGACTGCTTCTTTATATTTTTGATCTACAAACAATGTTTGACCAATTTGAAACCTAAAGTACACAGAATCAGGTTCTATCTTCAATTGTTCTTGAAGCAGCATTATATTCCGTTCTATCTTTGATTTATTTTGTATTTTAGCTTTTTGGTATCCATCATGTAATAGTTTTACATTACTATACCTCGTAGTTTCTAGTGCTCTCCCTTGAAAACAGAGTTGTTCATGAATAGCTCCACGATAACGATAGCAGGCATTATTCGGGAAAATCCTTGTGATATTGGAGCTTACAGATTTCTGTTCATTGATAATACTGCTTATAGTCACTGTTGCAGGCACTGTAGGCTTCTTCTTAATAAACTCTCGTAGAGAGCAGATCGATTCTTCGCCCAAAACTTCGTCTGCATCAATCATAAAGACAAAAGGCTGTTTAGCATGCTGAATAGCGAAGTTTCTGGCATCAGAAAAGTTATTTGCCCACTGAAAAGAAAGCAATTTCACCGGATATTTCTGTACTAGATTGACTGTGTCATCAGTTGAGCCCGTGTCTACCACAATAATCTCACGAACAACATTTATTAGAGAAACAATACATCGATCTATGACCTTTTCTTCATCTCTAACAAGAATACAAGCTGATATCGGTAGCAGATCGTTCATAGTCCCCTCCTGATTTACTCCTTTAACAATGTAACAATGTGCGGAAGCGACTCCAGCTTATTTTGACGAAAAAGTTCTGAAATCATATTCATAAAAGAGGCGTTATGCTCAAACACTCGAGTGTAAGATTGGATTATCTTAATAACTATTTCAGAAGATAATCCTTTATAAAACCCTGATACACCTACCAAATGAATTCTTAAGAGAGAATATAAAATGGACATCCTTGCAAATTGGGTAAATATATTTCCCTTAACATTGGGGAACAGAGTTTCATAAACATAATTAACTAAATAATTTTCTAAAATATATCCTTGTTGCATCATGAACGGAGTGTAATAACTTTTGTGATTCAATTCATAAGATTTAACCAAATCATTTAATTCAATCATTTCTCCCTGAATATTCAAACCTTGTAGCATTTCATGATAGCATTCCATGTATCTTGGAATTTCTCCACCTACCGCATTACGTTTTTCAATAATCTCAATGATAAGCTTTAATTGTAATTCATGATTAACTTGAATCCGTGAAAGACTGGATGTAAATGATTCATCCTGCATTTTGTTTTTATACGCTTTAATTATTGAGGGGATATCATCGTAATCATTTCGATCTATTGCCTGCTGAACTTTATCGATAATTAGACCAAGTAGAATCATACGATCATTTAAATGCAGATTTCTATTTTGCAATATTTCAATAGCAAACATTCGTAAATCCCAAAACAAATATTCCCCATTGGCAGATTCAGATGTATTCATCCACCCCATCTGTCCCCAATTGTTTTTAAATGCTATATTTGTATACTCAAAATCAATACCCTCGGAATTCAAGAGAGCCAGCCTAGCAATCTCCGGGCAAGAGAGCTTTGCAGACATTTCCAATGAATCTCCTACCTTGTTAATGACTCTAGGATAAGTACTGCAAGTTCTAGAAAGCATCTCCTCGCCCACTGAGGCTTGAATTGCACACAATCCACTTTCCTCCAGCATTGGGCAACGACCTTTTTCGCCCATAACGAAACTAGCGTAATAATTATCTCCTGCCTCAACATCTTTATTTCGCTTCATAGAATTCTTTAATTTTGCAGTAAGTACAGGTTCCTTTATATTCTTATATTTCTTGTATGTGTCCTTATCTAAAGTAACCTTCCATCCAACGCAACAGCTATCTTCACAAGCAGACCCGATACAATTAAAAGTTTTCATATAGGTTGGGATAAGAACTTCATGCTGCAAGAATATCACCCCTGTGTAAAATAAAATAATTAGAAAAGGGGGCCACATATGGCCCCCCAAGAAGCATACTACCGTTTATTTATATTCAAAATTCAATGTCCCGCTACTCTGGCCATCTGAATTAATCAGATAGAAAGACACTATTCCTGCAGATGCTGCCGCCGGAACCTGAAATTTAACTCGCGTGGTGTTCACATATGATGCGTTATATTCAACGCCATTAAAGTTAATTTTCGCTCCAGAGGTCAAGTTTCTACCGTCAATATAAATTGTAGTTCCTCCATTAATCGGTCCTGACGCAGGAGACACTGCAGTAATCACTGGAGCTGGCAACGGTGGTGGCGCTTCGTAAGTAAATGTGGCCACAGCTGACAGGCCTGATGGATTCGTAATTTTGATCTCAACCGGGCCAGCAACTCCAGAAGCAGGGGTTGTTATTCTTATTCTGGAAGAGCTGACATAAGTGTAACTTATATTAGAGTTATTCATGCTAACAGTTAACCCAGAAGCGAAGTAACTTCCATCAATATATACGGTTGTTCCACCAGCTAATGGTCCTTTATTCGGTGTCAATGCAGAAATAGAAGGAATATCCTCTTGATAGGTAAATGCATTAACCAAATTCGAAGACTTTCCATCCGGATTTGTCAATGTAACATCAACAGATCCGGCAATCGCCGATACAGGCACTCTAACTCTGACATTAGTTGGGCTCATGTAGGCTGCCAAGGTCAATGGAGTATTTCCAAAAATCACAGTTGCGTCCTTTTGGAAATCAGTTCCAAAGATATCTACAATATAACCGCCTCTCATATTGCCTAAGTTTGGAGTAAGGCTTGTAATAACTGGAGCCGGATAAACTGGTGGTGCATCGTAAGTAAATCCACCAGCTAGATCAGCACTTTGCTCATCTGGATTAATAACTTTAAGATCAACAGGTCCTGGTGCCGCACCCGCTGGAGTGGTAACCTTCATACGAGTAGCGTTCACATATGTTGCTCGGAGGTCTATTTCTTGACCACCGGTTACAAAATATAATTTAGCCTTAGGATCAATATTTGCTCCATCTACATAGATCACTGTACCTCCTGCTAAAGGTCCGTTAGCCGGAGAAACAGCTCTTAACGTTGGTGCTGGCTTTGGTGGAGGCGCGTCATACGTAAATGCATCGGCAACCGTTGCTAATTGCTGATCAGGATTAACGACAGAAAGAGAGACCTTCTCTGGTTTAGGCCAGGTTGGAGTCACTATTTTCAATCTCGAAGTATTTACCAATGTCGCCTTAAGTTCAGTTCCACCCCAAATTACTTTAGATCCTGAAACGAAATCACTACCATCAATATAAACTGCTGTACCACCCTCTAAAGGACCATTCGTTGGACTTACAGAAGTGATTGTCGGTGGTTTAGGTCCTGGTGGGTTTATATATTTGTATGCCTGCTGAAGTAAAGAAATCGTTCCATCTGCATTGACTACTTTCACGTCGACCGTATCTTCCTGTGTCCACGCAGGTGTCCTTGCAGTTATTTTCTCCTGGCTGTAATAGACGACTCCTGAAGCCAAAGTATCACCAAAGTAAACCTGACTGGTTTTCTCAAACATCTTACCGTTTAATGTAACTACTTCATCGCCTGTAGTATAACCTTCAGAAGGCGCAATGCTGATAAGTTCCATTTTAGGTGGTACTTCGTATGTAAATGCACCCGGAACAGTTATTGTAGTACCGTCAGAATTCTCTATGGTTACATCTACAGTGCCTGCTTGGTCTGCAGGAGGAGTAATCGCAAACAAATATATGGAGGAATTAAAGGTTACTGAAGTTGCATAATTCTCACCGATCTTAACCTTTACACCATTCATAAAGTTTTTCCCAGAAATAGCCAATTTCGTCCCACCAGCCATTGGTCCGGACGGAGGTGTTATGCTACTAACTTCTGGTTGAGCATAATATGCAAAATCCGCTATAGCCGTTTGATTATCAGTATTGATTAATGTAACTGTTGTGTTACCCTGGTTACCTGGAGGAACAATCACTTCCAGTTGTTGATCACTAATGAAATTAACGGAGGTAGAAAATACCCCGCCAAATTTCACTCTAGGATTCGGAAGAAAATTCTGTCCTTCAATCACCACTTTTTGTCCGCCAGTAATTACATCTTTATTTGGGGTTACGTTCGTAATTACCGGGGCCGGATTTTTCACCTCCAAATTAACAGGAGGTATATAATAAGTACGATTTGCCCCCGTATAGTCCTTGTATTTCACATTGGAGCTTGAATTTGTAATCGGAAATATCCCATTCTTGCCGTCGGACTTTTGACGAATCTTATACGTGAACGAAAGCGTATCCTGTTTTAACTCAAGGAAATTCCAAGTTAATGTATTTCCCGAAACCGTCGGCTTTGGAATGTTATTCTCGTAGGATCCTTCGACGATTTCAAATCCGTCCGCAACAGTTTCAGTTACAACTACATCATAAGCACTCGCTAATCCGATTTCTCTAACGATAGCTGCATAAATTTCAGACAACCCTGTAGAACCGAGGACAAAATGATGATGATGTGATGTTGTGGCCATATCTTTCAACAACTTGTTCGGTCCACTAGTTGCAGGATCAGTATTTACATCCAGCAATGCAATTGTATAGAATACAACTCCTGCCTCTTTCGCTTCCCGGGCCTTTTTCAAGGTGTAATCATAAGCGTTAAGGCCATCGCCGCCTACCGTAGCATCACCATCTGTTAATAACACAATAACTGGTTGAGCCTCTGAACGGTGATTTGCCAACATTTCCTGAGCTTTTGTAATAGCCTCAGCAGTATTCGTCCCCCCGCTAGCCACTATTTTATCAATATAATTCTTGGCTGCGGAGCCATCTGTTGTAAGTGGAAGGCCTGCAAAGGCATTGGAAGAATAGTCAAGGATACCAACTTGGTGCTGTGACAGGTCCATCAAATCGATGAAACCTTTAGCTGCTTCCTTAGCGTTATTCATTTTCTCAGAACCCATACTCCCAGACCTGTCAATAATAAGAATAACATCATTAGGACGAACAACGTTCACTGGAGGTGTGCCCTTTAAGTTGAGAGTCACCTCAGTCTCCCCACCGACCAAAATACTTGATGGATTGACCGTTTGCGATGCCGTGACATAATTAACGGCAGCATTAGTTTGTAAATTGGGGAAGATACCGATGCTAATTAATATTACTAGGAGCATCGTTAATAACCGCTTACCCTTTACCATACTTAACCTCCTATTAGTATTTCTGATCAACAAAGTAAGAATCAGCATATGAGTTGTTATCATATTGTTTCTGTACTCTCGGGGACATATTATGAACCCTCTGCATCTGATTCATAGCATTTGTCATTAAAGTTTGTATCGCTTTGTTTAAATCAGACAATTCTTTCAACAATACAACCTCTTGTTGGCTGTATGCTTCACTCTCCATCAAATTCAAAGCATGATAGAGTTCGTCAATTTCTGTTTCTTTACTAAGCAATTGCTTTGCATCGCATGACCTTACTATTTCCTCATAAATATACTTTAATCTGCACATTATATCGTATCTTTCCATGCTAGTTCCCTTTTCCACTTTTGACGAGAAGTACTGCCTGCTTCCATGTATCTACCAATTCCCGCGCAAATTCTATAACATTGTCCAATAATTGAAGTTCTTTTTTAATTATGAATTCACTGAGCTGTGATAAGTAAAACTGGTACAAATCACGCAATTCATAAGAAATTTGATATTCGAAATTCAATGTACTTAACAATTCATATAATATAGAGCGTGCACCATGAATGGGTGTGAGCATATCTGCATGCTGATTTTTGTCTAAAAGCATCTTCGCCATGTTCAATTTTCGATACAATTCTTCATATAAAAGAAGAGTCAGATCACCCGGACTAGCCGTTTCCACTTTTGTTCTCAAATATTGTTGTTGGTAATTGGAAGTAATCATCAATGTACCTCTCCCTTTAATTAAAATTGACTTCGAATATAACGAAGTTGTTAGTGCCACCTACTGTCCTAATTGGGCGCCTAGCCAAGAACCTCGACTGTTTAACTTTTGGATCGCCAGTTCCATAGCAGTAAACTGCTTGTAATAACGACTTTCAACAGTCTGTAAACGATTATTAACTGTGTTGATCTTATCGTTAATATCACCGATTTGTTTACCTAATTGACTGTTATCCTCCACATCAGAAACAGTGCCACTTCCAATCTGTTTAATAATTTTATTGATTTGTGTCGACAAATTATTATACAGTCTCTCGGCGTAGCCTATTTCACTTTGATAGTTTTTATCCTTAGGGTCTAAACTGCTTGATTTAGAAAACAAGTCCATAACTCCGTCTGGATTGTTACTCACGGCTTCTTTGAGTTTGTTCTCGTCTATCGTAAGCTTTCCTAACTCACTCGTTAATCCTTGTGTATATCCCTTGAATGTGATCCCTATATCAGACAAGGAATCCATATTTTTATCAAGGCCTTTTACATTAGAAATCAACGAGGAGCGCAATAATGACAGTGTATCTTGTAAAATACTATCGCGATATAGCACTCCTGACTTGGCTTTCGTTTCCCAAAGGTCGATTTGTTTGTCAGTCATTGCTTCCTTTTCTTCATCAGACAAAGGGGCATAATTACGGTTCGGTACAGTTTTGACCAAGGAGTTGACTTTATCAACCAGCGAGTTATATTGCTCAACAAAACCCTTTATCTGGTCTACAATGCCGGTAGTGTCCCGAGAAACTGAGACTGAAGCAGTCGTTGTTGATACTCCCTTCAGGTCGAATCGAACCCCATTAAATTCAAATGAGTTGGTTTCCAAGATCATCTCTTTACCATTCAGCTCGACCGTTGCATTTGTACCGGTTACTGTAGCAGGTGTACTAAGTTTCAATAATGAAGCTGCGGTTCCGCTGGTGTCATTAATCATTACAGAAGCACTAGCACCCGTCGATGTTGAGCTAAGCATAAATCGCTTGTTTATGCTGTCATAGCTCATGGAAACACCTATATTAGCGCTATTAACCTGTTTTAGTACAGATTCATATGTAGAATCAGCCGTTACTGTAACCTCTATACTTTTCCCGTCTTTTCCAACAACTTCGAATTTACCGTCTCCAACTATTTCGGAACTGTTTACCTTGGCCTTTAGATCTACAGAAACATTGTTTCCGGTAACTAGTGCGCTGGTGGCCAGGCTATTTACTTTGATCGTATATCCTCCACTGGTTGCAGTTGATGAAGTTGTGGCTGTTACTACACTAGTGTCACTGCTTACTGCGGTTTGCTTATTATAAGCGCTAGAGAACCGCATTTTATCTGTTAAGTTTCTGATTGTGGTCAGATGTGTATTCATTTCTCGATATGCATCACGTTTCCAGGCAATCTTCTGCTTTTGTTGATTCAGTTTGTTTAAAGGAGCTCGTTCTACCTGCATTAATTGCTTAATCATACTATCCGTATCGAGTCCGGAAGCATAACCACTCAATCTAATAGGTGAGGACAAGTAAATGCACCTCCTGTTACTTTATTTGCGTTCATCAAGAAAAAGGCCAACCTGTTCACATAAGTTTTGCACCAAGTCCAGATACTTCTCCGGTGGAATCTCTCTTAAGGTCTCATTAGTTTTCGTGTCCACTACTTTTACGATCATTTGATGACTACTCTTGTGAACTGACCACTGTAAGTGTGTATCCATTCTGAGAAGGACCTTGTTTCCTCTATCAATCAAATCGTTTAATCTTTGCTCAGTTACGAGCGAATCAACTTTACTCGTTGCAGTTTCTTGCTGGCTGTTGATAGTAGAAGCATCTTCGCTGATGATATTAGCCTTTTGTATCGGCCTGTCAGAGAACGAATCAACTCGCACTTAAAACAGCTCCTTATATAGTTTTAAATTTATTTAAAAAAGCCGACCGGATAATCCGGCCGGCTCCTGCATTAAACCATTGATTAACGGAGCAATTGCAGAACAGCTTGAGGTTGTTGGTTCGCTTGAGCCAACATAGCAGTAGCTGCTTGTTGCAGAATATTCGTTTTCGTGGATTCGCTCATTTCTTTTGCCATATCTACATCACGGATACGAGATTCTGCAGCTTGGAGGTTTTCAGAAGTTGTACCCAAGTTGTTAATAGTGTGCTCCAAACGATTTTGAACGGCACCCAAGCTAGCACGATTCTCAGAAACGAGATCGATTGCACTTTGGATTTTTTCAAGGTTTTCAGTTGCTTTAGCATTAGTTCCGTCAAGGGCAGCCAAGCCATTAATTTTAAGCTCAGTTGTAGTGGCTTTAGTGAGGGAAAGAGTAATTGTTTCACCTTTGTTAGCACCCACTTGAAGCACGAGGCTCGCAGGAGCGGAATCACCCAACAAGTTTTTCGTGTTAAAGCTTGTTTGAGAAGCAATAGCATCAATTTGCTCAGTCAATTGGCCGATCTCGGCATCAATTTTAGCAGTGTCAGCAGAAGTCAACACTTCGTTAGCTGCTTGAGTAAACAATTCACCCATACGTTGCAGCATGGAATGAGTTTCATTCAATGCACCTTCTGCAGTTTGAATCAAAGAGATACCATCGAGAGCATTTTTGTTAGCTTGCTCCAATCCACGGATCTGGTTACGCATTTTTTCGGAAATAGCCAAACCAGCAGCATCGTCAGCTGCACGGTTAATTCTATAACCAGAAGACAATTTCTCTAAAGATTTGCTTTGAGCATTGTTATTAGCGGTCAATTGACGCTGAGTGTTGTAAGAGCTGATATTGTGATTAATACGCATGATATAATTCCTCCTTGGAATGTGTTGGTGATTAGCATCCTTGCTTCACCCTATTGTGATCGAGACATTAGCATACGGCCGTTACTGCCATGTCTTTCGACCCATATTATATTTATCGGCTGCATCCTAGGATTGTTTATAGCAGTTTATCAATTTTCCATAAAAATTTTTATGCCTTAGACGGATCCATCACTTGTTTCAAAATTTGTTGAATATCTTCATTAAACTGGATAGCATCTTGATTCTGTTGTTTAATTGCTTCATATATCTCTTCACGATAAATGGTTACATTGGGAGGAGCTTCGATACCAATTCTGACCTGATCGCCATTCACTTCAATTACAGAAAGCACAACATTATCGTTAATCATGATCTTCTGCCCTTTATTTCTTGACAGAATCAGCATCAAAATCCTCTCCTTTCTTCCTCTCTGACAGCGATATCTTTGTCGAGTAACCTCCATTGTCCAAAACAATTTGAGCAGCAACATTTCTAGCTCTATTGAGTACAATAGGAGCCCTTAAATTGCAAGAAATATCTTCAGCAGAACGAACAGTAACGACTACCATCACTTGTACATCCTTTTCACTTTCTACACCTAAAGCTTCTATCCAATGAGAATCTAATTGAAATTCATAATTCTTAAAAAAGGCAAAAGGGTCTGTTACGATAAAGGTTAAATCTTCATCTTCAATGGATTGTAAAAACTCAAAAGGACGACGGTCCTCTTCTGACTGAACAACAAAATATTTCGATAATTCTTCGAATCCAAATATTGGGCGCACAAAGGTAATAACTTGATCATTCATAATCTCTATTGGACCAAATCTCTTTGTATTGACAATCATGGTTTATATTCCTCCCTTTCTAACAACAATAGCTATAATGACATTTGTCCATTATAGCTATTGTAAACCTGTAGTTAGACAACTGTATCCAGTTGATTTCCTATTACAGATATATTTATATAATTTTTTTGTGTTAAATAAGTACTGACCTTACCAGGCTGGTAATCAATTACCGGTTTATGAGTTTCAGGATTAAAAGTGACCCCACCTGGAATATAAGTAGTATTGACCTGTCCGGGGATGAAGGTAATCTCCACATTATCATATCCCGGTTCACCCATCACCTCAACTCTTGGCCGGTCCTTAAACACATTTTCCCTAGCAATCTCGGCAAACACGTTCCCGCCTTCTTGAATTGCCATCATACGATCTCCGTTCTGAGCGATCTCTGCAATGTTTTGCATTGATATTTGTAACGAAGACTGGGCAATACGGTCCGTCAGTTCTTCAATTCGCGGCTTTCCTAGTGCAGACCAAGCCTTTCTCGAGTCGATCTCCAAGCTCGCCTTAGTTTGTTCCATCTCCACGACACCACGCTGCTGTCTCATGTCGAGAGTCGGCCTGGGTTGTTCAATACTCAGCTGACCCTTTGTAGTCTGTAGACCAATCTGTGAGTACCCTTGCTGAATCTGTATTCGGGGGATAATCATTGAAATCCCCCTACCTTAAGAAATCCAACAAACTTGGACGAATAATGCGAGCCATGGTGTCTAAAGAAGCCTGATAAACACTCTCAGAGGTTTTGAGATCAATTATTACTTTTGATATATCTGCATCTTCAACTTTTGATTGTAGATCCATGTAGTTTATATTTAAATCACCCAGCCTACTAAGAGTAAATTCAAGACGATTTTGCTTTCCACCCATCTCCGACTGAGCGGTTATTGTCGTCTCGAGATTCTTCTGTAGTGAAGGAATGGCACTTTGGATGCCTGCTGTATCGTCTGCCAACAGCGCCTTCTTAAGATTATCTACCACAGCAAATATTCCCGTGGCGTCTCCAAACGCTCCAAACACTTTCCCTCCCAAAGTGTTCACAGAAACAGTAATTCCCGCTCCAACTTGATATCTCACTTCGCCATTATCCAATTCATATGCGGTTTGGGTTGGATCATCAGGGAATGGCTTCTCGTCGGTTCTCTCACCATTAAAAATGTACTTCCCTTTGAATTGTGAGTTACCCAAAGAAATCAGCTGTTGATATAACTGATCTACCTCTGCCGCAATATTTACTCTAGCATCTTTCGGTACTGTATCAGTTCCACCCTGCACCGCCAGTTCTGAAAGTTTTTGAACAATCTGTGTAACTTCGGTCATTACTGTGTCTCCATACTTTAGCCACGCATCTGCATCCTCCGCATTTTGCTCAAACTGCGTTGTAGCAGTGATTTGACCACGGTATTGGAGCGCACTGGCTACACCCACCGGATCGTCGGAAGGACGGTTAATCCGGCGCTGGGTCATCATTTGCTCCTGATATTTGTCCAGTCTGCGATAGTTACCTTGCAAACCGCTCATCATGGAGCTAGTCATCATGGATTGGGTTATGCGCATAAATTATTCCTCCTATCTGCCGACGACGCCGGTACCGTTGATTAATTTGTCCAGCATCTCATCAATGGTAGTAACCACACGTGATGAGGCGCTGTAAGCATGCTGGAAGCGGATCAGATCCGACATCTCTTCATCAAGTGATACACTGCTAATCGATAGACGGAGTGTATCGGCATGCTCCACCAACAACGTGCCGTTCTCCACCATCTTTTTGGCATTGCTGCTGTCCGTACCCAATTTGGAGATAACTGACTGCAGATATCCTTCAAAATTCGTGATGTCCGTTACTGAACCACTGTTGTTATTCGGATTGAAATTAAACGTACGTTCTGACAGTTGCGCAATCAGAAGCGCCATGCCGCCGTTCCCTTTCAGAACCACCTCAGAGGTCGTACCGTTATCCGGATCAGTCTTCATTTCTGTCCGCAGGGAAGCGCCGATATTCTTCAGATCGGATTGGATCGTCTGGCTTAATCTCATATTCCCAGCGGTAATTGGCCCGCCGTTAGCAGATACAAAGAAGTCGCCCCCTGTTGTGGCCGGCTCATTAAGGGTATAACCCAATTTATGTAATCCGTTAAGGCCATCAACCGTATGCTTCACATCCTGAGCAAGCTTGCGAGGATTATTCGCATCCATAACCGCTTTCGGGATACTCACGCCCGGAGGAAGAATTGTTCCAGCCGGTATGGTCACTTCCACTTTGCCTGTAGCCAGTGTGTTGGCCATAATGTTCAGCTGGGTGATATATCCTTGAACATGCACATCACGAGAGGTCACATAACCAGCGATCTCCCCACCGGTCAATGCGCCGGCGATGGCGTTCGTAATCGGAGTAGAAGTCATATCATCCACCACAACTTGATTTCCGAACGTCACTTGATAGACGTCCCCTGTCTCGGTTACATTCACGTTCCCGAGCAAGGAGAGCTGATCGATGAGCAGATCCCGCTTATCACGCAGATCATTCGCGTTGTCACCAAGACCCTCAATCCGTTTAATACTCTGGGTTAACTCTGCAACTTGGTCGATATAGTTGTTAGCTTCAGCAACCTTAGTGTCAATACGAGAAGTCAGGTTATTGCTGAGGGTATCCAATTGTGAGTAAATATGGTTAAACGTTTCCGTCAAAGCGATCGCTTTCTGCTGAACCGCCATACGGGCGGACAAGTCGGTGTCGCTCGGATTCTTGCTCAGCGTCTGCCAAGCCGTCCAGAATTCAGAAATACTTGCACTCAAGCTGCTGTCCGAAGGCTCATTAAAAATCCCCTCAATATTCGAAAGCGTCTCTTGCTGAACGCTCCATGTCGACAAATTCGTATTCTGATTGCGATATTCGATATCCAATAAAAAGTCCCGTACCCGCTGAATACTTTCCGCTTCTACACCCATCCCGAGCTGACCGGCCGCTTGGGAACGCTGCAGTCCCGGGAAAGCAATGGGGTTGGCTGCAACAAGGCGAGTAGTCTGGCGAGAGTATCCTGGCGTATTGGCGTTCGTAACGTTATGACCAGCTGTGTTAATTGCAGCTTGCTGGGCAATCAAGCCCCTCTTTCCGATTTCGAGCAAATGAAATGTGGATCTCATCTACATTTTCCTTTCTGCTTATGCCCTGGTATCAAACATGCTTCGGCCCTTGCCGGCAGGATTCTGATGCTTCGGATGCTGATAAAGCAAATCATCCTCCGGACGACTGACTAACAAATTTAAACTGTAATCTATGAACGCTAGTGATTGCTCAATTAGCTCCCGGTTAATCGCATTCAGCTCTTTGAGTTCCATGAGCCTGTCCATTAATTGCTGCTGCACATCCTGCAGCTCTGTTTTTTCCTCCGGGTTAAATACAAGACGAGTCATTTCAGTAACCGTCAGCTGAAGCTGGGAGCGGATGCCCTTCTCACGTAAAAAATCATCTGCGGCACCTTGACGCAGCGCTTCCGTTTCCGCCACCTGCTTCAGCAGGCGGTTCTCCTTGGTCATGACCGCTGTAAGACGTTCCACATCATTATCCAGAATGGCTTGCCTTTTATCTTTCCCTGCCTCTATGAGCTGCTGATGCAGCTCATCCTGACGCTTCATATATTCGATTATGGACCTAGCACTCACTTGGACTCACCTGATTTATTGTAGGATTGAAAATACGGGAGCAATTTGTCTGCTAAACGGTCGACTGGCACTTCATAAGTACCATTAGCTACAGATTCCTTCAAACGCTGAATTTTCTCCGCGCGTTCCGGATCCTGTACTTTACTCTGTGCACTCAGTTCCATCGCCTCCGAGGAGATTGATACTTCATCCTTGCGGCGCTTCTTCTTATCGATATGCTGCATCTCCCGAGATTCAATATTCCGTTGATACGAATTGATGCCGTTCACACGTCCCGATTCGTTAATCTTCACGCCCTATTCACCTCACTTAAAATAAAAGACCGATAAGCTTTACTAAGTTTATCGGTCGGATATGAAACATTGTTAATAGTTCAAAAGTTAGTATTTGCGCAGTTTATCGACTGCACTGTAAGTCTCTCTGTCTTTTCTGGACCCAGGCTGATTTTCCTGGTCGCCAGCAGCAGCCTGCCTTAGCTCCCTCGTTAAGCGCGTCCGGCAGGACTCGCACATATTGCTCTCACGAATCAACGTTCCGCAAACTTCGCAAGGATACGCCAGGTTTGGCGCGTTCGCAATCGAGATCCGGCCTTCCTTGATAAACTTCGTAATTTGCCGCACAGATACTTCCGTAGCCTCAGATACCTCATGAATAGTTGCACCTTTTTGCTCACGAAGGAAGGTTGCGCATTTTTCATATTCCTTCTCAATAACCTTCATGCAATCAGGACATAATTCCCGAATATTAACCGTATATAACTTGCCGCACCGAGGGCAATTCCCCAGATTCATGCTCAACAACCTCCATGCCACATAGAACCTTTAATACCCCTAGATTACATTATCTTAGGCCTTACGTCTATCATTCGGTAACAGAATCCACACATTTTTCCTATATTTAATCATTTACGAACGAGCCCAGGTTAAACTATAGATCTCGATGGGCATTTCTACAATGGATTCATATCTCCGCAAAACCTGAGCACAAGCGTTAATCGTACTCCCGGTTGTGTATATATCATCTACCAATAATATACGGAAAGGTCCTTTGATCCGTGATGTCCGCACTTGAGATCGATTATGCTCTACTACCTGCCTGCTTATGGACCACAGTACATCAGGTGCATCCTGCAACGCACCAAAAACACCCTCCATATCCTTTAGCCGATCCATCCGGCTCTTGAAACTCTGTTTATTCGTGTGACGTCTACGTTCCAGCAGCCGAACACAAGGCGCCTTTATTCTAAGCGCAAGCCCTTGTGCGAGCACCTCCGCTTGATTGAACCCCCTTTCCTGAAGCCTTTCCTCACTGACCGGAACCGAAGTGACGGCATGTATACTCCATGGTATGTTGCCAGAATTCCGTGACCCCTTATTGCCCAAATGGATGTTCGCTTCCCGATGGAGCAGCGTGTATACCCGTAACATCATTTCTATCAAAAGAGGAGCGTAACGCTCATTCCCCCTATATTTATACTGGGCCAACCACTCTCTCATCTGCGTATCATAGGTTACCGCACTCCGATTCAAAATAAAGCTCCGCTCGTTCATGCCTGATCGAATACAATCGGGACAGCCGATTCCCCGCCCGCATCGCCAACATTTGGGTTTCATGATCCAGGGGATAATCCGATAACAGGCACGGCATATTCCCGGAAGTTCCCGGTTGAATGAACCTGTTTTTCCACAAGTGAGGCAGGTTTCGTCAATCGGTTTGAGCAAACGATGCATATGCCCGAGCAAATGGCTAAAGACATTTGATATCAAATATGCTCCTTCCTTTCTAAGAGAGATAGAATAAAGAACACCAATAAACCAGATAAAAAAAGTACACAGCTAACAGCGCGTGCATATCGCCACACCCATTGCCGCGATTGCCGATATATGCCTGATAGTATTTTCCTCAACTAAATTGAAAGTGTTAAAATGATTCCTGATTGAATAATACATACGTCTTAGATAGAAACTCATGTCCCGATGAAACCCAATCACCCAAAACTCTCAAAGCTGAGCATCCAGTTGATTTCCAATTCCATTACTACATTTTCCTGACTTACCACTGTTCCTTCTATCATATCTATCAATCGTTTGTTAAAGATGAGTTATATGAAGAATTATGAGGATCCATGAGGATCCATGAGGTTTCATGAACTATGAGCTATGAGAGCCATGGGAGTAAATGAGAGCTATGAGAGTCTATGAAAGCTAACACTAAATATCATGTTTAACTCAATCCCCTAGTCATTCGACAATTCCTGAACAGACCATAAATACCCGCCTTTACGTGCGATTCGGTTCATCGCCTTGATTTGCCGGACTGCCGAGCTTTGGCTCCGAGTCCATTGAGGCGCAGCAAATACCACCCGTCCTGCCGGATCATCCTTGGATCGGCCCGCGCGGCCGGCCATTTGAACCAATGCAGCTTCGTCAAAAAGCTCACTGTCCGCATCTAAAATAAACACGTCACTTTTCGGAACCGTTACCCCTCGTTCAAGAATGGTCGTTGTCACAAGCAAGCGAATCTCACGGTTACGAAAGGCCATCACTTTGCTTGCCCGTTCCGGATCGATGGATGAAGTTCCTTCAATCGGCATATTGGCAATGGCCTTGCGAAGCAGCTCCAGCATCGGATCAATATGCTTGATGCGGGAAACGAACAGGAACACTTGAGCACCACGGGAAAGAGATGCACTCAGACTACGGACCAAAGGTGGGGGAAGCTTTTTTTCCTGTAGACAGCGGTTCACCGTCGAGATTTTCAGCTTTTGCGGTACGGGTAATGGATGACCGTGGAAGCGTGCGGGGACTTTGGCATGCGGCAATCGGCCTGCAGCTGCCTCACGCTGTAAAGACGTTGGTGGAGTGGCTGACAGATAGATATACTTCCCCCCTGATTTGCAAGCACCTTTGGCCGCGTAATCCAGCATCGGATCATTATGATAAGGGAACGCATCAATCTCATCGATCACGACCAGGTCAAAAGCTCCCCTGAAACGCAGCAGCTGATGCGTCGTTGCCAGTGTGATGCTCCCTTGCTTCCATCTGTCCGGACTTCCCCCGTATAACGTGACCACTGTCTGTTCCGGAAAAGCCTTAGATAAGCGTGGTGCCAGCTCCAGCACCACGTCCCGTCTTGGCGCGGCAACCAGCACGCGCCCACCCGCATCCAGAATAGAATGCAGCAGCGGAAAGATCATTTCAGTCTTTCCGGCACCGGTCACCGCCCAGATGAGAAACCGGGCGGGCCCCGCGGAGCCCCCTGCGGGCGGCTCCGCCAAAAACCGCAGCGCAGCGCTAGCGGCGGCGCTTTGCGCTGCGCTAAGCCCCCACCGGCCCAAGGCCGCGGTGGGGGAACCCCCGGCCGGGCCCCGCACGGCCGACCCTGCTGCGCCATGCAGCAGCAGGGCACAGGCGCGGCTGCGCCCCATCGCGAGGCAGGCCTCGCAATAGGCGCAAGCCGCCGAGCCGCACGCGGCGCATGCCGTGCGGCCCCTGGCCTCGCTGCCGCATCGCCGGCAGCGGAGCGCCACGGCCCGGCGGCGCAGCCAGCCGGGCGCACCCTGCGGGGCGGGCTGTGCCAGCCCCGCTTCCAAACGCAGGCGGCCCAGCAGGACGCCGAGCTGGGCCGCGGAGCGCCAGTCGCTGGTGTCCCAGGCGACCTCCGCCAACAAAGCCTCGACCTCGCCGGCAAGCAAGGCTCGTCCTGCCATGCACTGAATCAGCAGCTCCGCCTGCTGTACCAACAAAGTCCAATCCTCAACCACATTCCTTTTTTCGATAACGGAATTTACATACGATCCGTCCAATAGCTGAATCTCCGTAAACAAAAGACTCCATTGTGATTTGTTTCCTTCAGGCTCTTGTAGTAAAAACGAACTTAAGCTCTGGTACAAATATTTCTGCCATTCCGATTTCCCCCATTGATCCATGTCTTGGTTGGATCGAAATCTCTCTTGAATGACAACGGCCCACCCTAATGGAACTTGTGTTGATAACAGCACCAATGAGCGTACGCTGGTTTTCTCATCCGTCCATCGTTTCACTCCATACCACCATTGAAGATCCACCCGCATATCCAGCGAGAGAAAACACTTCCATTTCTCTGATGTTCGAATGGCATATATGGCAATCTGCATGACATCAACTCCAATAATGAGACATATAAGCTGGTAAAATGCCGAGTGCTGGTACGTTATTAAGCAAGATTTCATATCTACGGCTTACCAGTTCCATGCTGAGACCATTACATTATGAAATAGATCCTTCTCACGATGCCCTATGTCGAAATCTGTCACACCCCTAATTTAACCGCTCTATTCCCACTTCTCCTAGTCGGGTACAAGTACCGCTATGAGAGACAGAGAATCACATGGAAACAAGAACGGAGTTGAATGCAGGAGGTTCAGCGAGGTTCAGCTGTAGACAAAATAAGAACAAGCACATTTTGATATTAGATAGCCACTCTCCCTCCAAGAAACACAAAAAACACACCCTTCGCTTACGCTTGGAGTGTGCTTCACGCCTTTAACAATATGAATACCAACCTGGTAACCAAAACAACTTGCTGATGTTTAACCCTGTACATATGGAATCCGAACAGCCTCCATCGGGTTTCTTAGATCGATCCGTATCACTTCTTCTTCATTCGGACCGGCACCCATTTCCCGTGATGCCGAGTCATCGGACTTCCAAGTCCCATATACCAGTTCAATTCCGGACAAATGAGTCAATCTCTGGACAATCTTCAGCGTATCATCGTACGACTGATCATCAAGGACGGTGACACGCACGCGCGTCCCGCTCAGCAGGGCATACCATGAAAGGGCTCTCAAATACCATTCCACCTGCCGCTCATGGTTGGACGTGATCAGCACATAATGCCTGCGCCGCCCCGTGCCTTCACCGGCTCTTCTAAGATGACGGGCATGCACGATATGAATCAGAGCAACAGCAATCCCGTACACCGCGAGTATCCACAGCAATTGGGCAACCATGAGACTCACCTCCTTCTCTTATCAACAATATATGCTGGTCAGGAGGGTACGGTGACAGCTATGTAATCAGAGCCCACACAGAACTTAATGGGAACGGCTCAAACACCATAAGAACAACATCTTTTGGGGCGAACCTTCACGGAAGACAGACCGCCTTTTGAAGTATGTCTTCTTGCGATTATCGAATTTGTTCAGCTTCGCTGAAAACCTATAAATCATCATAACAAAAAGGAACCGCCCTTGGCAGTTCCCTCCCTATGTAAGACGCGTCCGTGCATTCGGATCGGCGATTACAACGTCACCCAGCCATATTTGATCGAGTTGATAACCGCTTGTGTACGGTCGTCCACTTCCATCTTCTGCAAAATGCTGCTGACGTGGTTTTTTACAGTTTTTTCACTAATGAACAGGTATTCCCCTATCATCTTGTTGCTCTTGCCTTCGGCCATTAGTCTAAGCACTTCCGCTTCGCGCCTTGTCAATGGGTTATTCTCGCCTGCCACAAACTTGACTCCAGCCTCACGCGAACCGCCCTCAGCCATAGCGCCTGCTTCGTTTACATAAGTCATTCGGCGGAGCTGTTGAATGAGCTTACCCGTAACTTTCGGATGGATAAATGCATATCCCTCATGTACCGAACGAATCGCATTAATCAGTGACTCGGCTTCCATATCCTTCAGGAGGTAACCGTTTGCTCCCTTACGGAGCGTTTCAAACACATAACTTTCATCGTCATGAATCGACAGAATGATAACTTTGATCTCAGGAAACATTTCACGTAGTTTCTCAGTTGCTTGAACGCCATTTTCGGTGGGCATGTTGATATCCATCAGCACGATATCCGGCTTCACTTCGTTACAGAACTCAAGCACTTGAATTCCATCGCCGCATTCTCCGATAACGTCAATGTCGTCCTCCATATTCAGTATACGCTTCAGACCCTCCCTAAACAGCTGGTGGTCATCCGCTAATAATACTTTAATAATCGCGTTCTCTTTCTCCAAATGTTCCATCCGATTACTCCTTTCTCTTTTCTACGTTCGTCGGGATATGAATCACGATCTTCGTTCCTTGATTCTCAGCTGAATCGATCTCCATTCTCCCTTCGAGCAGCTCAACCCTCTCCCGCATGCCAATTAACCCAAAGTGGTCCTTGCTTTTCTGCTCCAGCAAATCGACATTGAATCCCAGGCCATTGTCCTGTACAACGATTTTGACCAATTGCGCCTGGTACGTGATTTCAACAAGCACATAAGTCGGGTAAGCATGTTTTGCAGCATTCGAAAGTGCTTCCTGCACCAACCGGTAGATGGCCGCCTCCATCGCAGAAGAGAGACGATGCTCTTTTCCCCGTGTCTCGAAGATCGTGCGGATTTTCGATTTCTCTTCATAATCATGCACGTATTTACGCAATGTGGGGATTAATCCTAGATCATCGAGTGCCATTGGACGCAGATTGAAAATGACTTTTCGCATTTCCTCCAAGCTCGATCGAACCTGGCCCTTCAAATCTACTATTTCGTCCTGCACCATCTTAAATTCCTGCTTTGCGAGCATTCTTTCTACAATTTCCGTCCTAAGAACCAGATTCGCCAGCAATTGTGCAGGTCCATCATGAATCTCCCTGGATATGCGCTTCCGTTCTTCTTCCTGCGCCAAAATAATTTTGAGACCAATGACCTGTCTGTTTTTGGCAGATTCGATGATTCGGGATACCTGACCCAGCTCTCCGGACAAGTATTCCAATACCACGCCCATCTGAGATCCGATCGATTCTGCACGCTCCACGGAGTTCTCGACATTACGAACCCGCTTCTGCAGCTCATCTCGTCTTGCCTTCAGATACATTTCCTTCTCCCGGTAGATCATGAGGTCAAGCTGTAGCTGGGTTGCTTTCTCATACGCCTGCTTGATGTCCTCTTCCTTGTACCGGACAAAATCCCGGCTGACCTCGGTCAGCCGGATCCGGGAACGGCGGTAGTTCAGCTCCAGCTGATCTACCTTCTCTAAGGTTTCCGTCGTTTCTTTTAATGTCCGCTGCAGTTCATGATTGAGAGACGTAAGCTCTTGCCGCGACGCCTCCAATATTTCGAACATTTGGTATTTGCTGTCCTCCATCACTTTGATGGCATTTTTTATGACACGGTCGATGGCATCGGCTTGATAATCCACGCACTCTACTCCATTTCTAACGTTTCATATACATATCATACCATATCACGATTCGATCGTAACGGTCTTCGTGTTCTTGTCCCATTTTACTTTAAGGCCTAATTGCTCGGAAACGAGACGAAGAGGGACCAAAGTCCTACCGCCTTGGACCATAGGTGATACAGCCGCCGAACTGCGCTTACCGTTTAGAATGAATTCCTTCTTGCCGACCGTTAATTCCATGAACATGCCGCCTCTCAGGACGCCTACCCGCTGAGCAGATTGGTTCCAGGTTGCATGCCCGCCGAACGCGTCGAGCACGTGTTTAATCGGAACGTAGGTCGTCCCATTTTTCAGAATTGGCGCCGAATCTATTGCCACTTTCGAACCATTCAGCATAAGAGATTTTTGCCCAATGGTCATGACCGCTTTGCCGGTTGGAAGTCCTTCATTCCCTGATAGAGACGGCATTGTGAAGCGGATATCGTCAAAAGATACAGCTCCTGTCAATGCACGCTCGTCCTGGCCTTCTTCCACGTTCACCACATACAGCCGCTTCATCTGTGCCGGGAATGCAATGTTGTATCCGCTGAGATCGAGGCTCAGCGTCTTCCAACCGCTCCAATCAATTGCTTTTGCCAAGTCGACGTATACGGTTTTTCCATTATTGTCTTGGAGTTCAGCGCGCAGCCAGTTCAGGCTGTTATCTCCCTCCACATCAATGGTCATGGCCGTAGCCTGTGCAGGAATCACTTTGCCAGTTGTACCATTCAACTCGGCGTAAGCGTACATTTTTTGCCCTAATCCGCTTGTCATATCATAGGTCAAGTTCAAGACTTTGGACGATGCCTTTGCTCCGCTGCCATTTTTGATCGCTGCAGTCCCGGTAACTGTCGGCACATTGGTCGTGAACTTCACCGGGTAATTCACATTCTCGAAGTTCTCCCACGTGCTTTCGCCCGCTGCCGACAAAATAACGACCGTGCTAAAGCCGTCATAGCGTGCGATGGCATAACCGACTTTTGTATTGCTGTTCACGGAGGATACGGTCAGGCGGCCGTCTTTGACGCTGCCTTTAAATCCGATAAACTCCCATTTCAGCGCGCTGCTCGGAACCTCCAAGCTCTGGCCGTTGCTTGTTACGGCCGTCACCGGCACGGAAACACTCGTTCCAGCCTGCAGCGGTGCGCTTGATACGCCTGTAGTCAACGCAACAAGATCATCAGCGCCCAGCACCTTGACTTGCATCGTAGCTTTCGTGCTGCCGCTTACTGCTGTCAGTGTCGATGTACCCGGCTTCGTCGCTTTAATGCTTTGTCCGTTGACCGCTAGATTGCCGTTGCTGGACTTCCAAGTCGGTTTAATCGAACCTGCTTCAATTGGGTTATAGTAGGTATCATAGCCTTTTAGTTCATAGGTGCCCATTTGACCGATCAGGAGCGTGTTGCTGCCACTTACTTTTAAGCCCTTCAAGCTGCCCTGAGGTGCTGTGGAGAACACGCCAAGTGAGTTAACAATGCTGCGCTGCGTGGTGCCGTATTCCGTGTTAAAGGTCAACTGGGTATTCATCTCAGCTAGTGGACGGTTTACCATCGTTGTCGATCCGCCGCCGTCGAGGTTCATCCCCTTCCATACGCCAACCTTTGTCATGAAATCCTGAAGCTGCTGCAGCGTCATGCCTTTACTGTTATCGTTGCTCTCCGTAGCAATCAGGTAGGCGTATCGTCCGTCTTTGGAGTAACCTACGGCTGTACGTGCCCTGCTCCCTCCAATCGAATTCACGTTTCGAGAGAATGATGTTGCCTTGCCGTTATCCACCAGAATCGTATGGCCGCCAATCATCATTTGGAGTGTAGACGGGTCCAGTTCTTTACCTGATTTTTTGGACACCAGAGCATAATTCGCTTCCAGCTTTTGACCGACAGCCAGATTTTTTTTCACGAACTCTGCCGCAGCCCCATGGGTTCGCAAAATGTAGCTTCCCTCCGGTATCGCTGTTGGCAATCCTGCCATTACTGAAATATCGGTTATGACCCCATCCGTTACCATAACCTCCGTTGGCGTTGTCGAGCTGTTCTTAGGACGCTCAACAGCCTTCCATGCGCTTGTGTAGATATAAGCTGTATTGGCATGGCTATACGTTGATCCGGTGCCTTCTGGCGCATAGGATGTTTTGTTCATACCCGCGAGCGGGAATGAGGCTCCATTCTCAGCTGTAATACTCCCCGAGAATGCAAACTCATCCAGAATTGGCGTTCCATTGTTCGTTACTCCAAAAGCATACATGCCTTTCAGATCCGAAGGCGTTGACATCAACAGACCATTCGATACTTGAGCACCCATCGGAGCCCCTTCGCTGCCGGTATTAAAAAAGTCACCGTTAATAGCAGCTACCGCGCCGTTCTCCTTAGCCATTCCTCCCGTGCTTTGTCTCGTTGTAAATTTATTCCCTTGGCCTGTCATGACATCCAGCTTCACATATTTGTTGTTCAGATCCACCCGAACGACATTCGCCAGCGATTTTGCGCCTGTACTGTTGATATACTGATACTTCATCAAAACCGCACCGGAAGTAATGATTTCCTCGCCAAGCTTCTTAGCCGATGTTGATGCCGCATAAGCTACCGAGGATGTTGATAGGTTCCCTATCACTGGTATTCCGCTGCTCAGCACAGGACCCACCCAGATGACTCCTGCCAATGTAATAATCAACCATTTCTTGCCTACACCTGATGTTGTAGACTTCAGTGTTTTCCCCTGACTAACCATGTAATCGTAACTCTCCCATCTATCGTTCAACACGGATGCCGAACATATAAAGTCTCTAATTAATAGACTTCATTTTTGCGGAAAAGTTACGAATTTGTTATAAAAAAACACTTTCGCGTATCGTACAACAAGTCTTGTAAAATTTATAGCGGAATTTTTTAGGAGTCTATGTAAATCAATCCTATGTTACTATATTTTCATGTAAAAGTAACTAGTTTGTCATAAAGTTTATTCCTCGTTTTCCATTTATTCATTAAAAAAGCTGATAACCATAGTGGGTAATCAACTTTTTAATTATTTCATTTTTGTCATATTTTCATATCCAACTGAGTTGAATCTCTACTCACTATGAGAATTAAGAAGCAGAAAAAAGGCATGTGCCGATTTTTTTCAGAAGAAAAATTAAATCAGCACATGCCTAAACTTTATATCTGGAACATATCTTAAGATTACCTTAGTTTACGCCAGCTTGTTCTTTCAGTGCTTCCGCTTTGTCTACGCGTTCCCAAGGCAAATCCAGATCTGTACGTCCAAAGTGTCCGTAAGCAGCGGTTTGCTTGTAGATCGGGCGACGAAGATCCAGCATGCGGATGATTCCAGCCGGACGCAGGTCGAAGTTGTTACGCACAAGCTCAACCAGCTTCTCTTCGCTCACTTTACCAGTTCCGTAAGTATCAACACTAATCGACACTGGGTTAGCGACACCGATAGCGTAAGCCAATTGAATTTCACACTTGTCCGCAAGTCCTGCGGCAACTAGGTTTTTAGCCACGTAGCGAGCCGCGTAAGCAGCGGAACGGTCAACCTTTGTAGGATCCTTACCGGAAAATGCACCGCCACCATGACGAGCGTAGCCGCCATAGGTGTCCACGATAATTTTGCGGCCTGTCAGGCCAGCATCCCCTTGAGGACCGCCGATAACAAAACGTCCGGTAGGGTTAATGAAATATTTAGTTTCTGCGTCCAGCAATTCAGCTGGCACGACAGGAAGAATGACTTGTTCTTTAATATCTTTCTGGATTTGCTCCAGCGTTGCTTCTTCGGCATGTTGAGTTGATACCACGATCGTATCCACACGGACCGGTGTATTGCCGTCATACTCAACCGTTACCTGGGTTTTACCGTCCGGACGCAGGTAGTCCAGCGTACCGTCTTTACGAACCTCGGACAAACGACGAGCGATACGGTGAGACAATGCAATCGGAAGAGGCATCAATTCTGGCGTCTCGTTGGTTGCAAAACCAAACATCAGACCTTGGTCACCAGCACCTATGTTCTCGGTTTCCTTGTCCATTTGGGAAGGATCACGATTCTCCAGTGCAGCGTTTACCCCCTGTGCAATATCGGCAGATTGCTCATTCAGCGATGTTAACACCGCGCATGTATTGTAATCAAAACCGTACTTTGCACGGGTATACCCGATTTCCTTCACAGTATTGCGTACAATGGATGGAATATCCACGTATTCAGATTTAGTGCTAATTTCACCAATGACCAAAACAAGACCAGTCGCAACGGAAACTTCACAAGCTACGCGTGCGTTCGGATCGTTAGCCAAAAAAGCATCGAGTACCGCATCAGAAATCTGGTCACAGATTTTATCCGGATGTCCTTCAGTTACGGACTCAGATGTAAATAAACGTCGCCCTGTTAAAGACATGAGATCAACCTCCCATATGAATAGTATGTGATATATCAAAAGGTCCTACACAAAAAATGAACCTTTTCCGACAGGAAAAGGTTTGAAATGTACAATCCTCAACATGCATATTAACTTATTTGTTACTAGGTGTCAATCCAGTAAGTAAGCTGCTTTCCAAGGATTTTCTTGGGTTTCTCAATCGGATTTAGTCAAGGATAAGTTCCGCTTTTAACTGAAAAACAACTACAATTTACCGAAGAGACTTTGTTCAGCGTTTCGAACCAAACGTTTAGTGATCTCTCCACCAACCGATCCATTCTCACGGGATGTTAGATGCCCCCACCCAGGACGACGGCTGGAAGATCCACCACCGATGATTCCTAACTCAGAGCCAAATTCCGTATCGGCTCCATTGGAACCGCTGCCATATCCCACGGGTAATCCAAACTCTGCTGCAATTTCGTATTTCATTTGCTTCAGCATTTCACGACTCTCCGGTACCACTTGACGGTTACGACTGCTGCGTGCCATGAAAATACACCTCCTGTATTTGTTTTTACAGAAGTATTATTTGTTGATTTCAAAGCACCCACACGTATAAAACGTTGTCACTACTGGCAATAATTATAAGAGGATTATACCGATAAAATGTTGCCATGCCTCTAAGCAGGTTAGAGCAAGTATTAGCAGGAGTTAAACGGATCCTAGTGGATTCCTACTTAATGGTGAACCCGCCACGGACCATGACAATCAGATTGCTTGTCTGCCCTTCTTTCACCTGGATGCCCCGACCTTCACGGGGGAAAGAAAGCAGATGGTTCTTAGGCGCAGTTTCACCATTTAAGAGGTCTTTACCGTCCGTAAGGTCTGCAACGCCGCTAGCGACTTCTGTGTAAATCACAGCATTACCTGAGCGAACAATGAACTCCGTTCCTGCATCGGCAATCAGAATCTTGCCTGGTTTCAGCGCAACGTTCTTAACCTCATCAGCACCTTGGGATGGCTGAGTTGGATTTGTAGGATTTGTTGGATTCGTAGACCCTCCACTACCGCCATTCAGCGCGTGCTGAATTTGTTGGTCAACGTAGCTTTTGGTGACGACCGGGTCGTCAGTAGTACCTGGGGTGGTGCCAGCGCCGGTGGCGGTGTTGTTGTAAGTTGCACCAATCCAGATGCCAGCTCCAATCGTCAGAGCCGCCAAGCCAACCTTTAAATAAGGTTTCATTTAATCTGTTCCTCCTAAGGTAATCTATACTATTTAACTATAAAGAAAAAACCAGAACTGAACAACCCTACTTAGGTAAGCTAAGGATTGTTTTCTTTGGAAAATTAAAAAACACACCGGAGAACATAATGTTCTCCGGTGTGTCAAAGCTTAGATGCTAAGCTTTATTTTGGTATGTCGATTTTAGTACTTGATAGTACCTTTCAAATCAACTGTTGTATTATCTTCCAGAACAACACTAGCTTTCAACTCTCCGCCATTAATGGTATCTTCTTTACCAACTACTACTTTGAAGGTTTTTCCAACAGCAGGCAATTCTGCATCATAAAGAGTTGTTCCTTTATTAGTAGCAATCGAAACTTTACCATTAACGATGCCTTTAATGTTCTTATCTACATTAACAGTCAGTGTAGAAGTCGCTGTGTCATAAGTTGTAGATTGTACGGTTACTGGTGCGACAGCTGGTGCAGTAGGAGCCTCGACAGTAAATACATCGGATTCAACGGCTTTAACATCTGTTCCTCTTGCAACCATATACTGAGCATCCTTACGAACTTGCACAGAGATCGGAGGATTTGCTTTAAGCAGCTCAGGGTTAGTAAGTGTCACTACAACATTACCCTTTCCATCAGTAGTGAAGGAAGTAGTATAGTCAGTTGCAGGGATAACTGGAGTATTATCCTTGGAAAGATCTTTAAGAATGAAGTCATTTCTCAGATCTTCAACTTTACCGTTTTTGGAATCTACATAAGTAGAGAAGGTAACAGTAAACGACGCGTCTTCTCTCTTAGTAACACCAGTAGCTTTAGGTGCTACAGTGTTTTGAATATTCATCACAGCATTACCATTAAGGTTAAGTCTGTTGTTGGAATAAGTTTCGATGGAGTTGTTAGCAAACAAAGTGATTGTTCCACCATTTAAATGCTCATTGCTTGTTTTCAATGTTACTTTAGCTCCATCAATTTTCACTTCTGATGGGTAAGTACCGTTAACAGTGAAATCACTAGCGCTAGCATAAGCAATTACTTGATTGAACTCAAGTTCAAAGGTTTTAGCATCCTTTTGAACAGCTTTTGTCCATTCGAGTTTACTTTGTTTTGCCTCTCCTAAGCCCGCGCTAGTCCAGGAAACCGATTGTCCTGTTTTAGATTTGAGACCAATTGCATGGACTCCTTTAACAGAACCGTTCGTTCCAAACGAAACTTTTGTTCCGTTAATGAACTCTGGGAACTGAAGCACTACGGATTTAGCACCATTTACTACATCCACTCTAACTTCAGCAGGGATAGCAATTCTTTGTGTGTTAGCACCGTTCTTTTGGAAATCGATATAGTAGCTGCCTTTGTTTTGAAGAGTCGAAACATCCATTTCTCTTCCAAAATGCAATGCTAATTTACGAGTTGAATCGTTGTAATCCACATTAGAAACGTCTGGGTTAGTAACATCAGCCGCTACAAATGTACCATCGTACTCAACCATAGTGTTTTGCAATGCTGTTCTGTCTTTTACATCTTTAACCTTCAGGTCGTAAGTACCTTCAAGAGTGCTGAAGAAACTAACGTAGAAGATTTTGTTCGATGCATCTGCAGCCACTACATTGTTCACAGGAATAACATCGCTACCTTTTTTAACAGTGAAGTACTTTTTGTCAGCAGCATCTACTGCTTTGTCAAAACGAACTGTCAACGTGTTTGCTCTGTCATTACCGAATGTAGTTTCAAGTACACGAGGTTGAACCAAGTCAATACTTGCTGTTACTTTATGTTCCTTCACAGGATTCACGTTACCGGAGTAGTCTTTAACCTCAACGAACAGGTTAGTTTCATATCCTGGCAAACGGTTAGCAGAGAAATCAACTTCATAAACGTTTGCTGCGATTTGAGTTGCTTTACCTTTTTTCTTGCTGTCGCCAGACTTCCAGTAGAAGCTATCTTCTGTTACGGAAGCAGGATCGATTTCTTCATCGAATGTTACTGTTACTTTTTCCAGAGTAGCAGAAATTTCAGTAACCTTCGGACCTTCAGTATCAACTGCAACTGTGAATTCTTTGGTATCAGCCAAAGATTTTAGACCTGCGTAGTCCTCAACCAGGGAAGTTGTCAATTTGTGAGCACCGACGGAAATTCCACCTGTGTAGTCTCTCAAGATAACTTCTCTTTGGTTTGCACCTTGCGTTACGGAACCAGTGAACGCTTTGTCATCCAGTTGGAAGTTGCTGCTGGATGGAGCGATAACAGGCTCGGAGAAAGTTACCTTAATAACTTTAGTTCCAAGAGCTTTTACTTCGGAAACTGTTGGCAGCGTGTTGTCGGACGATGAGAAGGACACTTCACCTTGTGGGATTGCAGCGCCTTGATCACCTTTAACATTCTTCACAACAATCTTGTATGTTGTTCCTTGTACGAATTTGCTGGATTCGTTCAACAGGATACGTACAGATTTACCATCTTCCAGTACGGAAATGGATTTGATTCCTTTAGAGTTGGAATCGATGACATAGTTGTTTTTGTCAGTAGCAGACGCTTTGTCAACTTTACCGTCAAATACAACTTCAACTTCTTTCAAGTTAGTGGAAGTTGCGGATTCAACTTTAGTAGCAGAAGTTACCTTCCAAGTTACACTTTCAGTGTACTCGTAGTTGTTATGTTTGAACTTCACTTCAGTAGCTGTGTTAGCTTTCAGTGGAGTTTCCAGTTCAACTTTCACTTCTTCGTTGTTAGCAAGTTTGAAAGTTACAACTTTACCGCTCTCAGTTACATCATAAGAAACCACTTTTGGTTTTTGTTGCGACAAGTAGATTGTGTAAGCAACTTCAACCAATTGGGAACGGGAAGCGTTAGCTTTAGGGTTTGTTTTAGCATCTACCAAACCAGCGTTGATTGCTGCTTGAACATAACCTTTAGCCCAGTCAGAAGCGTTGTTGTTCGTTTCTGTTGGAACTTCAAGCTTTTGAGCAGTAACGAGAACCTTCGCCATTTCTTGAACGGTGATTTTACCGTTGAAGTCGAAGATCATTTTCGTTGTGTTTTTACCTTCCATGATGCCTGCAGCGTATACTGCTTCTACATAAGGAGCTGGCCATTTGTCAGCTTTGTAGTTTTTGTCTTTGAAAGATGCTTTGCCTTGGATTGGCTCAAGACCCATGATGCCTACCAAAACTTTCGCGAACTCAGCGCGAGTCATTTCTTTATCAAGACCAGCAGTGTTATCTGGATAGCCAGTGAAGATACCTTTTTCTTTCAATACATCAAATTTCTGTTGTGTGTTAAGCGCATCGTCACCGAATGCAACAGAAGCAAACATCGAGAATGCCATTGCTGTAGACAGTGCTACGGATAAAATTTTCTTCATAACCTTTTTTTCTCCTCCTTGAATCGACACTTGATTGTTTTCTTTAATTTGGTAGCTCTTATCACTCATTGTCCTGCACCTCCTTTCCCGAGTTGAGCATAAATCATAAATGATGTCTGTGACGATATCACAGAATCTTGTTAACGAGAGAACACTACAAACTAGAATAGATTTCCTAATCCTACCTAGGTATTATACAACGAGTCCCATACTCCGTAAAGAACATTTTTCTAATTAATAGACAATCTTCTTGCATCGGATAATCTTGGGTTCCTCATTGCGTTCTACATTATAAACGTTTGATTTCTCAAAAAGTTGCGGTTGTTACAAAGTTTTTTTAAAAATATTTTCAAAACCATTTCCGATTCCCATAACATTGGGTCAATTACATAATATGACAACAAAAAAGACGCCCTGTGGGCGCCCTTTGTAGAATACTATCGAATCTTCATAGCAAGCTGGATAATTCGTGCACGCATCTCCGGATTGCTGTGCAGCGTGCTGTACATCTGATCAATCTCTGCTTTATTCGTACGATATGATTTGTCATGTTTTATTGTTGTATGAGACCATTGGATCAACGCATTCTCAGCCGCTGTCATTTCGTTAAATGAATCATGAAAGCCTGTCTCAACAACGAGTCCCTCCATGACTTCCTGAGTTATCTCATCATGAGCGGCACGAGCCAGCTCAATCTTCTTCTCCATCACTTTGGCTTTTTCCTCGAACTTGGTCTTCGCCTTCATGTAGTCGAGCTGCGCTTTTGATAATATCGGCTTCATAAATTCATCTTCACCCTCTAAAAATAGTATGTGCTTCCGCTATTGTAGCGTATTCTACATGAAATTACAAAACATTAGATATTGGTAAACGGTTTCTTGGTCCATAGTATCATCCTTAAGATCTTGTTAATTATGTTATATATAACCTTATCCATCATAATTTGCACATAAGAAAACGAGAGCACAGCCATCAGTAGTTAGGCGTCTGCTCTCGTTCCTTTTGTCCTACAGTTTCTTCTTATAATATAACCTACATCATTTTAAGTTTGTTCATCATGCGTTTCACGATCGTCGCCGTATCTGCACGATTCAGAACAGCATCCGGGTTGAAGTTATACGTCGGTTTCTTCTCGCCTTCCTTCAAGCTGTTGGCAACACCAGTGATGATGCCCGCCTTACTTACAGCAAGAATGGCTGGATAAGAGTAATTCGATTTGATTTTGCCGACATCTTCGAACTGCTTCTGAAGTGCTGCTTTATCTTTTTCGATTTCACCCATCTTCAGGTTGAGCGCACGTGCAATCATGTTGGCCGCTTCTTCACGAGTCAGTTCCATATTAGGAGCAAAGCTTCGTGGCGCAATGCCGCGAATGATTCCTTTTCTGGCAGCTGTCTCAATATAACGGTAATCCCACTGCATGCTATTGACAACACTTTCCTGATAAATGTCATCAAAAGTGAGCTTGTTCTTATCGGTATCATAATCCAACGGAATATCCAGCAGCTTCACTATAATAGTAGCTAATTCACCGCGTGTCATTGGATCATACACGCCGAATGCATCCGTCTTGGACGCCTTCATGTATCCTCTGGCCAGCATCAATTCAATATCGTTACGGGCCGTCTTATGCGAGATCGCATCGGAGTAGCTATAACGCAAGGATTTAACTGCGTAATAACCAAATCCCTTAAATGGAGCCGTAACAGTTTTCTTCTTAGCATCTACTTTCCCGCCGATGTTGATCCAAGTTCCTTGGGACGGGTTATACCACCAAATGCCCAAGTTGCTTGAAGCTGAGTTCACCAGTGCAGAATCATATTTCAAGGTAATCGTACCTTTTTGCGACAACTCCATCCAGTTCTGGGGAATCAAGCGTTGATGGAATTCGTTCCCTTTTGCGTACGGATGCGCTGCTGCTTTCACATTAAAGTCCTCTACGTTGCTGCTGTATGCATTAAGCGAACCCGCATCCAGCCAGTAAAGAGGGGATGAATAACCGTAATGGGCTGCCGGAGTGAAACGGAACGCATTGTTGTTATCCCCTGGAATGAGGGACAGGCGTCCATCCATTTCTACACCGTTCTCGATTTCACCAATTCGATTGTAAGCTTTAACGGTCCGCCCATCGATCTGGTTGGCAATACCAAACAGGATGTCATGCTCGCCAAGCAAATTGATCGTAGGCACTTCTGCATTCGGACTTGATTTTGCCTGTTGAAGCACCGTGCCTTTCGGCAAGGATAGAGACAAATCACCCTTAAATACTTTAACCTTACCTGACTTCGAAATATTTGTTTTAAACTGAGAGCCTTCTGTTGCATCATCGGTGTACGTTACAACGAATTGCCCGCTTGTCTTTTTGGTACCTTGTTCGATCGTGAACTTAATCGTATTTTTACCGTTTTTCAGGTTCTTGACCTCAAGACGGAAAATGTCGCTGATTTCGGATTTCACCATTGGCGTTTTGCCAATCAGAATGGAAGTAGCTCCTTCAGCCTTGATGCTTACCTCTACAAAGTTCTGTTTCAATACGCCTTCGTTAGGGAGCCTAGGAGAAAGAACTTCATAAGGCGCACGCTCACGAGTAATTTCAATGGTATCTGTGGTTGTAACCGACTGATAACGCGAACCGATGCTGATTGCCTGCAATCCAACCTCTGGAAGCGCGAGTTCTTTAAATACAACGCGGGCAGAGCTGGAGTTTGCTCCATTGACAATGGTAAAGTATCGGTCGTGCTCCTTCGGATCAATGGGATCTAATTGTGTCTTCAGGGTCCCCCCTGTAAGACGCCAGGTTCCTGCGTTGTCTTTTGTAAACACTGCAAAGATGGATGGCGTAGGATGGCTAAGATTCACCGTGATCTCATCGGTGTATTCCACCTCAAAGCGAAGACCCAAAGCCTTTTCATATGTGTTATAGGCATTCTCGGCGGTTTCTCTGAACAACCCATCCGGATCGGATTCCGTTGCGGAACCAACCGGGAATGGAATCATGTTTTTGATAACCGAACGAGTATCGCTAAAATACAGCAGAGTTAGTTTCGTCGAGATTTTCCCGCTCTTGTCAGCGACCACCAAAGTATTCGGACCTGGGATCAGCTGCAGGAACGTCGTATCTGTAAAGCTGAACTCGCCATTTCCGCTCACTGGCAGATCGCGAGTGTTACCATTCAAGGAAATCGTAAGTCCTGATGTTCCCGTGTAGTTCACAATCCGACCCGTTACTTGATTAAAATCTGTACTATTCTTAAAGACCTGATTGTTATACAAATGATAAATATCAATATAAGTGGAGGACAGGAACGTTACCGGGATCACCTTGGTATCGGAGACGCCCGATGCATTGCTGACCTTAATGATCAGATTTTGTTGTCCTGAAGGCAGATTCGTAATTTTGAAAACCGTGCTGCCATTATAGGTAAGTTTCTGGGCAATCGTGCCGCCGCCCTTGCTGGATTCAATCTCAACGTCGCCTGCGTTCACTTGTTCCACCATTAAGTAGATCGGCAATTCGTTAAGGACAGTATTGTTACTGCTTGGAAAAATGGACTGAGAGGTAAATGTTACCGTTCCGCCACTCTCTGTTACACCGTATAGTTGATGCACCTGTTTGATTGTAGGTGCATTGATATCACGATAAGTAAAAGGATTTTTCACATCGAAACCAGTGCTAGTGTCCTTAGTATAAACAAAGTATTCCCCGCTCTGTGTGATGTCAACCGAGCCAGTGGATGTAAAAGGATACATCAAGCTGTTTCCCAGGAGGCTTGCTGCACCTACGGTAGCATTTGAGGTCATGATTGGCACTGTGGATCCTGTCGGAAATACGGATACTTCAAGAGTTGGCGGTACCGCAGGCGTACCAGCCGGAGGAGCATCCATGATAACATAACCGGAGATGACGCCGTTAACCGTACCGGTTACAACGGCCTGCCCATCGATCTTGGTGTTACCAATCTGCAGTTGATTGACCGTCAAGGAGCCTGTCGGATGATATACGACCTGTCTATTAATGGTCTGTGTTTTCGATTCCGAGTTAACGACGATCACCAGATCGTTTACACCCTTTTGCAATTGGATCCCTGCGGAGTAATACGTATCACCGCCGCCAGGATACATGGCCATGCCGTTAACGGTCACACCTTTGGAGCCATTGGTTGCTTTTACCGAGATGCTAACGGTCTGCGTGGTAACGACAACCGGCTTGGAAGCATTCTCTTCCAGGACACGTCCATCACTGAGCGCTACTTCGTACACAGCCGGTACGTCGGAAAATTTCACATAAGCCGTCGCACTCATCTGCTGGCCTTGCGTACTCATACCGGATACGATGATTTTGTTCACGCCCTGATTCAACTGCACATTCAGGAACTCGAACGTATTCGCTGCTTCGTCCAGAATCGGCTTAACACCTGTTCCGCCTGTGGTTGTGTCATCAAAGCGTTTAATCTCATACGAGATGGTATTCGGGTTAATGCCGTTGTAGGTACCCGAAACCGAAATAGAATTCCGGTTCTCCGGTGTTGGGGAATTTGGATCCGTACTTAGATTTGAAAAGTGAAAATACAAGGCTCCATTTGCAGCTGAAGCCGGTAAAGCCGGAATTAGGGAAAAGAACATAGCAATGGCCAATAACAGGCTTGCTATTGTACGGAAATTTTTCTTCAACGGTTGTGCCTCCTTGATCATTCGGACGTTGGAGTCCGTTTTGGGTGTTACGTCGTTCACTGGGTCCCCTCGCTTTCACTAACAGATTGGTTCTATCGCATAGTTCATATATCGGAAACGAGTGTCCTATTATTTAGCAAAAATCACAAAAAAGCCTCACCCTTTTTGGGTGAGGCTGGCATGTCCGATCCGGACGCATCATGAAAAAGAATAAGTTCTACTTGGAGCGACTTTCGGGATTTGCCTTCATTCGCATACGGTTGATCAATCCAAGAATCGGCCGTTTGGTCTTGCCGACCAGTCCGATAATTTCAGCACCGATCTGCATGAAACACATCATAACGCAGATAACGACGAAGGTTACCCAGTTTGCTTCATACATGGCCGCCGAAGATTGAATGACAGCCAGTACGCCGAAAAATGCAGCAATCACATAAATGATCAACACCGTCTGACGGTGACTGAATCCTAGCTCGCGCAGACAGTGATGCAGATGTCCTTTGTCTGGAGCGAAGATCGGTTTCTTCTGGATTTTACGACGGATGATAGCGAAAAACGTATCAGACAACGGAACACCGATAATAATCAGCGGCGTAATGAAGGATACAATGGCAATCTGTTTGAATCCAAGCAGGGATAGCATGGCCAAACAAAATCCAAGGAATAATGAGCCCGTATCCCCCATGAAAATCTTGGCCGGGTGAAAGTTGAAGAATAGAAACCCGATAATGCTGCCGAGGAGAAGCAGACAGAGCAAAGCAACAGTGGTATTGCCCATCAGGACCGCCATGACCAGAATCGTACCGATCGCAATGCCCGATACACCGGCTGCAAGTCCATCCAGTCCGTCAATGAGATTAATCGCGTTGGTTACGCCGACAATCCAGAAGATTGTCAGTGGAATCGATACCCAGCTCTCCAGCATAGAGTACCGGTCCTGGAACGGTATATTTACAAAGTCCACGGTAATATTAAATCCGAATACAACTACGCAAGCAGCTGCAATTTGAGCCAAAAACTTCACTTTGGCCGAAAGTTCAAATCGATCATCCAAGGCTCCGATCAATACGATCATGGAACCGCCGATTAGAAATGCCTTCATAAAGTTGGCATCGCGAGGGGACAGGCTATCTGGAAGAAAAGGAAGAACTGCAATCAGTCCAATAATAAAAGCCAGATAGATGCCGAGTCCCCCGAGTCGGGGCATGATCCGGGTATGAACCTTGCGGGCATTTGGAACGTCAACGGCACCAATCTTAACGGCAAACTTCTTCACAAGCGGCGTTAAGAGCAGAGCGAGCGTCAGCGATATGATAAACCCGATGATGTATATCATTAACATGTAATCATTCGACCCCCAATATTGTCTACCGGTTGAATTATACTCCCTTCGGGTCCGAAAACCAATACCAATTTCCGGTGAAATCCCGGATTTTACCCACAGAAATGAGCCATTTAGCTCGTTTTCGTTACGTTTTCTTTCTCGCGCAGCACTTTCACTACGAATCTCGGCAGCGCAAGCATTCTTTTGTAACGTGTAGGCTCCTTCAGAAGACGGTAAAACCATTCGAGACGCAGCTTTTGGAATACCTTCGGTGCTCGCTTCAGTTTGCCGGAGATAATATCAAAAGATCCTCCGACCCCCATAACAACCGGAACTTGAAGCGCTTGTTTATGCTGGGCAATCCAAGGCTCTTGAGTGTCCGCACCACGGGCAACAAACAAAATATCCGGTGAAGCTGCCCGAATCTGTTCAATGACGGCAGCATCTTCATCTGGTCCAAAAAAACCGTCCCGATAGCCGCATATAATGGCAGCCGGATATTGCATTTGTAACCTTTCGGCCGCTTCCTGAATCACTTCGGCGGTGGTTCCCAGCAGAAAGAACTTCCATCTATAGGTTTCCCCGACCTTCAACAATTCATGTAACAGCTCGAAGCCGGTAACGCGCCCCTCCAGCGGTTCGCCCCCTACACTGGCAGCCCAAACAATCCCCGTGCCATCCGGAACGATGATTTCAGCACTTTGCATCATCTGTTTATATTCCGGATGGTTGACGGCGGTCATCACCATGATCGGATTCGCCGTGATCACATGGTGGGGCTGCCCCGACTGCACAGCCTCTGTCAGGTATTTCACCGTATCTTTCATACTGAGTTTAGAAAAAGGAATCTCGAACACCGATACGGTAGGAAATGGATAGGTCTGTTTCATGTTTATCATCCTCTATGGCGTAAATATTGGGCAATGTGGCGTGCAGGCAGAGCAGCCTGTTGTTTCAATGCGGTAATCTGCTCGCCGTGCTCCGCCTTCCATGCCGCTGCATCGTCCAGCAGCCTCAGCATCTGATCCTTTAACGTATCCGCGTCAAGGGACTCGCTGCTTCCCACAGGCTCGCTGCCCAGCCGCTTCAAAAAGTGATTGATTTTCGGGTCATAGGAAATTCCGAGCAGCGGCACGCTCTGATTCGCGGCATAGATCAGGCTATGCAGGCGCATGCCCAATATCATATCACAACGGCTAACCTCTCGCAGCATGTCCTGCGGCTGCTTCTCATCACAATAGAAACTGATTTTCGAACCATTCTTGGAAATATCGCCAATGCCGCTAGCAATAAACTGCGAAGCCTCAAGATCTTCCGGCTGATAAAAAGGGAGAAAACGAAAATGTACCGGACGCTGTGCGGCTAATGCCTTTAACCCTTCCGCAATAGCCTTCAGCTCTTTGCGTTCCGGATGCCAATATCGAACCGAAATACCGATAACTGGCAGAGAACCTTCTCCTTCCATCTCACGATTTGATAATGAGGACTGCACAAAAGGTTCTTCGAATGATTCACGATGTTCTTCTTCTATAGAAGAAACTGATGCAGCACCGTTCTCTTCCAGAGTCGATCCCGGGTTGGAATCACTCTGATGAACAACCTCGCCCTCTGGCAGCGGCAATCCCATCACCGGATCGGGTACGACGTGAATGGCTTCCCCTGATATTCCCATGGACTGAAGCAGTTCGCCGGACTGCATGTCACGCACCGAGATATACGTGCATTTACGGAAGATCGAGCGAATCATCGGATAAAACAGCTTACGGTTGACCGGACCTACGCCCTGGGCATAAATAAACGTCGGTTTACCAAGCCACTGTGCGATCTTGAGGACGCCCAGGTAATACGGGATCGTTTTCGGACTGGTAGCATCCTGCAGCAAACTTCCTCCGCCGCTGATCAAGCCGTCACTTTCCTTGATTGCCTGTCGAACTTCACCCAGCTTCATCCGGTGTACGGACTTCACCCCATATACCGCTGAGGTCCATTCCGGGTCAATGGAAAGTACAACGGGATTAATATTAACTCCCGCCGCCTTTCCTTCCTGCTCCAATGCGGTCAGGATGGATTTCAGGACCGCTTCGTCACCGCTATTTTTGAATCCGTAGTATCCGGAAATGACTATTGTTTTAGAAGTGGAGACCATCGTTTCCAGATCCTTTCTGCCACTTGCCATACCAATATCGCGATCAATCCGATAATTAAGCCGAGTCCAAGACCCAGTACAACGCGAATAGCCGAAATATAGAGTGGCGTGTGAATATGCGTAAATGTTCCGACCATCGACAACTGCCCCATCACACCAATAATGAGCAGGTAAACGGCATGACGGTATTTAAATGACAGGAAGACGCCAAGCACCATCATTGGATGGGCCAGCAAGAACTCCTTGTTACGCGGACGTACGCCAAACGTATTTTCCAGGAATGTACGGAATGTCATTTCGATCGAGGACACATTGCCTGCATTACCTGTACGTGTGAGATAGTACCAACCAACGATAGCTACAATACCGGCTGCGATGACCCATGTCAGTGAGATCGGTGTTTTAAGCAATTTCAGGATTGAGTTATAAGTCGATCCACCGCGGTACAGTACTACGTAGATTGCAATGAGCCCAATCGGTGCCGCAGCCAGCAAATTCACGCCGCGGAACTGGTCCAGAACGAGCATATAGGTCACATTATTCAATAACGCTACAACGATCGGTACAGCTGCGAGCGACAAGATCGTAGTCTTTACCAATAATACGATCGAATGGGTCACTCTTCTGCCAGAACTCATGTCCGGTATGCTCTGCTGCGTTTCATTGACTTTGCGAATGGCCAGAATGACGGCAACCGTTGGAGCACTGATTGCAGCTAATAGAGCTAAGGCCTGTTCAAGTAATGTCGGTTTCAGAACATATAATCCCGCACTGCCCAAAAGCCCGATCAGGAAAGCGGCAATCGTAAGGAACGGAATGTAATAGGAAATCATGAGCGCAATCAGAGCTACAGCTCCGACGACAGCCCCAAGCTTGAAGTAACGCTGCAAGGAAGAGTCGGTTACCTTAAACGGCTCTGCTGGACCCATGGTGAAACCATTGTCCTCTATCTGCTTAATGGCCTGACCCGAACCTGTCAAACTGTCAATCAGATTATCCAGCGGGTGGGTAACAGACGCTTTGGTCATATCCCGGCTTGGCTCTGCGTTTAAATAGAACATTCGAATGTTACGGTCTTTGGAAGCCAGAGCAAAACGGTCTCCAATAACCTCAGGCTCCAGATTAGCATCCCGCTCACTTAAGGAATAAATACGGGTTACATTGTAATCTGTTAAATAGGCTAGCTTCGTAAATCCTTTTTGCGGGCGCTTGATATTCTCAATCGCCACGAGGCCAATACCATGTTGGTTCAAAAGTTCACCAAAGGAATCCAAGCTTTTCATGTCGGCATTATCGTTGAAGCCTTTGGCGGAATCACCTTCAAACAAAATTCGTTTTACACCGTTTTCCGCGAAGTAGGACATCAGCTTCTCCATATAGGCCTGGTCATAGGGAAGACTGTCCGACAGACGCGGCACAATGTTAAAGCCCTTCTCTCGCAGCATGCCAATGGTAATCGGGTCTGGAGACAACGGTTTGATGACCGCATTGGATCGCGGAGTTTCCAACACCAATCCATCCACTCCACGCTCGAACTGCCAAGATCTTACCGGAATGCCCAACCTTGTGTAGGCTTCTTCGATAATGGGTTTAATTAAAGTCGCGCTTTCCTCGTTCAGGAACGAAACGTACGTAAAATTCTCGTTCGGCGAGACCGTCGTACCTGTCAGATCGGCGACCTGCTGCCCGTCATATACCGATATTCGCCGCGATTTCACCAGCTCGTCCAGCGTGCTTTCATATAGCGCCATACTGATTACGCCAGCGTCTTTCAGGCGATCCAGCTGCTCGGATACAAAATCCTGCGGCTTAGATTGATATACCGCGACATCCAACAAATCCCGATAATCAAACACCAACTCGACGTTCTTTGATGTTGATTCTGTTTGCAGTCGGTCATAACCTACCGGCAGGGCCGCTGCAACGCCAAGAACAACCAGAATCCACAGCCACTTGCGGGCTGCTGTGTTCCAGCGTTTCCAATTCTGAACCACGAAAGTACCTCCTCATCGAACCTATGGAAATTTACGATGGAGGGCAACAGTCCTCTTGGGCCTTGCAGCAACCATCGTAAATTCCCCTCGTTCTCTTCTCTCATTAAATGTATCTATGTTTAAGCGTCTACCCGGGCCATGACTTGATCCGAGAGCGATTGAATTTTGCGCTTCGCATCGGCGAGGGATTCGCCGCGCACGGCAAAATACACTTTGATCTTCGGCTCGGTACCGGAAGGTCTCAGGCAGAACCAAGATCCGTCTTCAAGCAAATACTTCAACACATTTTCCTTTGGCAATCCGCCCAGGCCTTCCGCATAATCAAGCACCTGCTTAACCGACACGTCTCCGACTTCCCCAGGTGGATTGTCGCGCCAATCAGACATCTTCGCTTGAATCTGGGCGACGCCATCCTTACCCTTGAGCGTCCGGGATTCCAGTGTCTCGAGGAAATAACCGAATTGCTCATACAGCTCCTGCAGCACATCGTACAAGGTCTTGCCTTGTGCTTTATAATAGGCGGCTGCTTCGCATATCAGCATCGAGGCCAATACCGCATCCTTGTCGCGGGCATACTTTCCAGCCAAATAGCCGTAACTCTCCTCATAACCAAACAGATACGTATGACTGCCAGACTCCTCGAACTGGGTCATTTTCTCACCAATGTATTTGAAGCCCGTCAATGTATTCAAGACGGTGGCACCATAATGCTCGGCAATCGCCGCTCCCATCTCACTCGTTACGATCGTCTTGATAACCGCACCATTATTAGGCAGCTTACCCGCTTCCTTCAATTGACCCAGCAAATAGTGGATCATAATTGCGCCGGATTGATTGCCTGTCAGCACGACGTATTCGCCCTGGCTATTCTTCACGACAGCCCCCATGCGATCCGCATCCGGATCCGTCCCGATCAAAATGTCAGCTCCGACTTCCTCACCAAGCTTCATCGCCAGTGTGAAAGCTTCCCGCTCCTCAGGATTTGGAGATTTAACGGTGGAGAAGTTTCCATCCGGCTCGGCTTGCTCCGGAACAACATGAATATGCTTAAAGCCGATGCTTTTAAGCACACGCTCTACGGGTGCTTGCCCTGTTCCATGGAGCGGCGTAAATACGATTTTGAAATCCTCGCCAAGCTTGGATGCGATAAGTTCCCGATTCACGCTGACATTCGTCACCGTATCCACAAAAGCCTGGTCCTCCGCTTCGCCCAGCCAAACCAGCAGACCTTGAGCCTCTGCATCAGCCTGAGACAGCCTCTTGACCGCGGAGAAGGAATCGACCTCCTGTATCCGGGCAATCACGTTCTCTGCTTCGTGCGGTACCAACTGGCCGCCTTCACGGTTGTACACCTTATAACCATTGTATTCCGGCGGATTATGGCTTGCCGTGATAACAATCCCTCCGGTAGCACCCAAGTGACGCACGCTGAATGACAATTGCGGCGTTGAACGCAAGGAAGGATACAGCTTCGCTACAATCCCGTTTCCGGCCAGAACCAAAGCAGCCTCTAACGCGAATTCCGGTGAGAAATGCCGGGAATCATGGGCAATGACAACAGAAGGCTTTCCCTCCGCTGTGCCATGAGCCTCCAAAATATATTGGGCAAAGCCTTGTGTTGCGCGACCTACCGTATATTTATTAATCCGGTTGCTGCCTGCACCAATGACGCCGCGCAGACCACCCGTTCCAAATTCCAGATCACGATAAAACCGTTCCTCCAGCTCTTTGGTATCGTGCTCGAGTGAACGCAGTTCCTGTTTCGTCTCCTCATCTACATAAGGATCATTCAGCCAACGTTGCAGCGTATCGATTGTTCTCTGACTCATCTCTGACATGAAAAAAAGTCTCCCTTCCTCATCCAAACAAGAATAGTCTGAAAATTACTCCTTATCCGCGAGAGCAAACATAATCTCTCCCTCGGCAACTACACGTCCATCCACCGTCGCGGTTGCTTTCCCTTTACCAATCATGCCCTTCAAGCGAGTGATCTCGACTTCCAGCCGCAGCGTATCTCCCGGTACTACTTGCCCACGGAAACGGAAACCGTCAATGCCCGCCAAGAAGCCAAGCTTTCCCCGGTTGCTCTCTACATTGAGAATCGCGACAGCGCCGACTTGCGCCAAAGCTTCTACAATCAGGACTCCCGGCATAACCGCATATTCAGGGAAATGCCCGACAAAAAAAGGTTCATTGATCGTCACATTCTTAATGCCAACCGCTCGTTTGCCGTCCTCAATCTCCACAATCTTATCGACCAGCAAAAATGGGGGGCGATGGGGAATAATTTCTTGAATCTGTTTGATGTTTAACATAGTATTAAAATCCTCCTTATGTACGTACCCGCCAAGCATAGCGTTTGAAAAGGGGTGTTCGTTCCATTTGCTGCCGCTGTGCCGCTTTCTCAAGCCGCGGGAGGTATTATTTGCGGTTGTATCATGCTTTCTCTTGAGGTTTTCTTAACGAATTTCAGATCATATGCATAAAAAGAAGGATCTGCGGAAAAAATGATGGATATCCTTCACCGCTGCAGAAGTGAAGGTTTTAGATAAGGGGCTTTCTCCAATCGGACACTTGTGTACGAGGAGAGGGCCCTTTTATAAGTTTTTTGGGGTCCCCGCAAAGTATTTGGAATAAGCATCGCAGCATAGGCTCTACTTTGTGGGGTTATTTTATATACATCCGTCCATTGTCATGAAATGACAAAGTTAATACGCAAGTCCCACCCCATTATACCGTTTAACCCCAAAAAAAGAAAACTCCCTTAAAGGGAGTTTGGCATCTAATCTCAAGACATGGTGTTCACCCTGACCTCTCGTCACGGTGCGAAAATCAAATCAAAAACATGCTTCCATGTGCCCCATTCAAACACTTCACTGAGCTCCTGATCGCCGAGGACAACATATCCGAAGACCATGCCTCCGAATAATGCCAATACGAGCAATACAGGAATCATGATACGGACAGCGATTTTCCATCCGGATGTCTTGGAACGTTTATTGGCTTTTGCTTCACTCATGATGCCCACCTACCCTCGCATTGTGTTGGCAAGGTTCATCATGGTATCGCTTGAACTAAGCGCACGTGCTGTCAGCTGGTAGGCCCGCTGAACTTCCATCATCTTGGTCATCTCGTCGGTCAAATTGACATTCGATTGTTCCATAAATCCGGACAGTACCTTCGATTTAAGAGGCTCGCCTGGAGCCGCCGGTGTCAAATCGAACACATCGCCTTCCGCCAAACCGTTTCCTACGACAAACAGGTTATCGCCGACAGCGACCAAACCTTCCGGACGCTCAAGCTCGACCAGCTTCAAGGTTGCATAAGGAGCCGTACGACCTGTGGGGGTCTCCACGATAATCTGCCCTTTCTCGTTAATGGCAACTTTCCCTTTGGCCGGAAGCGAGATTGGCTTATTGTTCACGTCAAGTACAGGATAGCCTTGTGAATTGACCAGCAGCAGGTTGTTAGGGTTACGGGCATCCGGAGATACATGGAATCCGCCTTCGCGGGTATATCCAATCTCGCCATCTCCCTGAACGGCAAACATGGCTTGTCCATCAATCATCAGATCAAACGGACTTCCGGTTTCCTTCATGGCTCCCTGCTCCATGTTCTGCACAACGGAAGATAGTCTCATGCCATACCCGAGTGTATAGCCAAGCGGTGTCGCACGGCCTGTCCGGTCGAAATCCTTGTGATGCCGCTGAACCTGTGTCAGCACATCTTCAAAGGAAGCCTCCTTTTTTTTATAACCAGCCGTATTGACGTTTGCTATATTGTCCGCAATGACATCCAACCGCTGCTGAAGGGCATTCATCGACACCATGGCGCTAATCATCGAGTTGTTCATCACTTACCTCCCGTGGGCTCACATTTTCATACAGCAGCGTGCTGCCTGCTTACTTACAGACAAGCTTAGACTCGGCCGATCTCATTGACCGCCTTCTCCAGCGTTCTGTCGTAATACTGAACAATTTTTTGGTTCGTTTCATACGCGCGCAGCGCAGCTGTCAATTCTACCATCGATTGCGTTGGGTCCACGTTGGACCCCTCAATAAATCCCTGACGGATGACTCCGTTATCACCGCGTGCCATAAAACGCACTTCCCCGTCCGGATCGGCCATACGGAACACGCCGTGACCTTCACGAATCAGTCCATGAGGCTCGCTCACGATGCTGACTCCGAGAATGATGCCTGTCCCATTGCCTTCTGCGTCCATGATTTCTCCTTGCTCATTCACTGTAAAGTTACTCGCCGAGCCTGTCAATACAATCGGTCTGTTATTGTTATCCAGAACCTGATAGCCACCATCGCTCAAGAGGCTGCCATTCGGGCTAACCCGGAAGCTGCCGTTACGGGTGTAACGGATATCTCCGCTCTCATTCTGAACAGTGAAAAAACCTTCCGGCCGGTAAATCACCTCGCCGTTCTCATCCACGTATCTGCCGGAAGCATCAAACGGATAAGCTTGGCCTGTTGCCGGATTCTGTACCGTAAAAGAGGACACCAGCGCAAAGTCTGTTGTCTTGCCCGTTTCCCGGAGCGCGCCTTCGGTATAAAGCGATATGCTCTCCTCAGCGTAAACACCAGTGTTGAACTTGCCCAGCTTCCGTCCCGCATTCGCCGAATCATTGCCGCCGATCATGGAGACAAGCACTTCGGGGAATGAACGCTGTACGCTGTTCGTTGCCTTGTAGCCTGTCGTGTTGACGTTGGCAATGTTCTGCGTCACCGTATTATGTCGCTGCTCCTGGGTCATCATCCCCGAAGCTGCTGTATATAGACCTCTTAACAATGAAGGCACTTCCCTTCCAAAATAGATCCGTGAATGGCCGCTTCGCTGACGGATTGTATTTCCAATCGCTGTTGTTTTCGGATTTCTCGTTAGAACTTCTCAAAATGTTGAAATCCGAAATCAAAGGCGACCACTCCGTTTTTCCAATACAATTCCGTCCTCTTCGCTGCTGCTGCGCATGACCATTGTATACTGCAGACTTATGTAGCTGCATCGTATGGATACAGATTTAAAATCAAATATCACGTTCCTATCATCTATATCGGAAGGTTAGAACTTTTTCTTTACGACCTTGTCCAAATTATCCAGCATAATTCCCGTTCCCTTAACCACACAGTGCATCGGATCCTCCGCAACAAGCACCGGCACCCGCAGTTCGTCGGTCAACAGCTCGTCCAAACCATGAAGCAGTGCGCCACCGCCGGTCAATATGACGCCGCGATCGATAATGTCCGCCGACAGCTCCGGCGGCGTCCGCTCCAATACGGATTTGGCTGCGAGTACGATCGATGACACCGGATCCCACAGGGCTTCCTGCACTTCGGCTGAGGACACCGTTACGGTAAACGGAAGTCCCGATACCATATCGCGTCCGCGAATATCCATCTCAGCTTGTCTACCGCCTGGACGAACTGTTCCGATCGCCATCTTCAAATCTTCTGCCGTCCGTTCCCCGATCAGTAATTTATATTTTTGCTTCACGTACTTTATAATCGCCTCGTCGAACTTGTCCCCTGCCATTTTAATCGAAGAAGCGGTGACGACATCGCCCATGGACAGGACGGCCACATCCGTGGTGCCGCCCCCGATGTCCACAACCATGTTACCGCTCGGTTGGAAAATATCCATCCCTGCGCCAATTGCCGCTGCCTTCGGTTCTTCTTCCAGGAACACATCCCTTGCGCCGCTGCGCTCAGCCGCTTCCCGGATCGCCTTCTGCTCTACCGAAGTAATGTTCGTCGGAGCACAGATGAGGATTCGGGGCCGGCTGTGCCAACTGCGCGCGCCCACGCGATCAATAAAGTACTTCAGCATTGCTTCCGTTATTTCGAAGTCGGCGATGACCCCGTCCCTCAGCGGGCGGATCGCAATAATGTTGCCGGGAGTGCGCCCGATCATGCGCCGTGCTTCCTCACCGACGGCAAGGACTCGTTTGGCGTCGGTCTCAATAGTGACAACGGAAGGTTCGTCTAACACTACCCCCTTCCCCTTTACGTGAATGAGCACGTTCGCCGTTCCGAGATCGATTCCAATATCCTTGCTCAACATCATGAAAAGCCCCCAAAGTGTTATTTTATGGTAAAAGAGTCTGTTCTCTGTACCGAACCATCCTTCGACATAATCTAGCAAGCGATGATGATCTTCGGCAAAACAGGTCCCATATTTCGATCCTATACCAGCTTTTAACATATCATACTTTAGGGGAGGGATTCAACGCCAATCTAGCGACCAAAGCCCTAAAAAATCAGGATTTCGCCGTGGCCACCGGTTCACGGTTGCTGCCGGTTTTTTTGTACTTGATCTTGGTAGCTTCTCCGCCTCTCAAATGGCGGATGGATTTGTGGTATTCGAGAATGTGCTTCACCTGATCCGCCAGGTCCGGGTTGATCTCCGGCAGACGTTCGGTTAAGTCCTTATGCACCGTGCTCTTCGACACGCCAAATTCTTTGGCTATAGTTCGAACCGTATGCCTCGTTTCCACGATACAGCGTCCGATCTTAATGGTCCGCTCTTTGATGTAATCGTGCACGCTCCCGCCTCCCTACTGTGTGGATAGTTTGGTACATTATATGAGGGGCATGACGGGATATTCGCGGTTTCAAGGGCTGACAAGCTTACTTGGACTCATTTATTTTCTGGACATGCCCGTGACGGACAAGTCTAAAATGTCCACAAAACAAGGCGCAGCAAGGGTTGGACTTGCCGTCCAAACCCGCAACAAAAAAAAGACAGGATCACAAGATCCTGCCCTCTTCAAGTGCGCGGTGGGCGCATGGCTACAAAGAAATGAAATTATTTTTGCGGAAGCACGCTCACAGGGTTGACCAGTTTCCCGCCCTCGTACACTTCGAAGTGCACATGGTTGCCGAGATCCTTCTCAAGCTCACTGCGTCCTGCAGTCGCGATGGAATCGCCCTGCTTCACTTCAGCGCCTTCCTTCACTTTCACTTCGTTCAAGCTTTGGTACACGGTTTTCGTATCACCCGACGTAATCTCCACGACGTTGCCGTTAACTGGATGATTCTCAACCCGGGTCACTTTACCTGTCAGTGCGGCACGAACTTCAAACATCGTGTCATCTGCAGCGGCCAAGTCGATTCCCAGATTCGGCGTGAAGGTGTCATTGTATTGCACCATCGCCTCTTGATGCGTTTCTGGGTTCGTCTCATCAAAGTAAGGCTTGACGATGCTGACTGCCACGTCATCGGCTACCGGCCAGATCATTGATTGCGCATTGGCCGTCACTTCTACAGCTTCTCCATCATTGCCTTCCGTTGCAGCAGGTTTCTCTGATCCTTGTACCGATCCCGATACACTTGTTTCTTCCCCTTGTGGCTTCAGCGTTTTTTGGCTGGCGTCCTGGTAGACCCACACGAGGGTTAGTATAATTGCCGCTGCTGCTAAGTATGCTGCCGGGAACACCCACCGTTTGGATAATGCTTTCTTCCACGAAGATGACGGTACCGCCGAATCTCCTTGCACAGTTTTAGGAGTTTCTTCGTGGGGTTTACTATTTTTGTTCTGTTCATTCATTTGCAATCACCTCAGTAACCATTGTTACCGGGGTCAACTCTTTTATACGTTATCTCACTATTATTTTTTTGAGAGGTTGTTCCAAAAGTCGTCTTTTGATCACGGAGTGAATCAAGGGGCAACTCGGCATCGAATCTTGAATTCAGCCGGTCCTTCCAATGCTCACGTACCTAAAACGTACGCTCCGCTTCTCAGTCCCTAGCTTTATTCAACCTTCTCGGTGCTGAAAGACCGATTTTTTGAACTTGTATTAAAAGAGAGAAGATTTGAAGTTTTGTCAAAAGAAATATTCGTATAATAGTGCTCCAGAATCTCTTTCGCTTCATATCCTTCGCGGGCCATGCCCTCTGCTCCGTATTGGCTCATGCCCACGCCGTGGCCATTGCCGTAGGTCGTTATCTCCATCTCGCCGTCTTTCATATGAAGGGTGAATTGGCTGGACCGAAGCCCCAGCTTCTCTCTCACCTCGCGACCGGTGAACTTCTTGCCGCCAACCCGTACGCTCTCAATTCGATGACCTTGCGTATACGAGAGTACTTTCAAAAAAGAAGCCCCCCCATCCCCGCCTGCCGATACCGGTACGGCTCCATCCGTCAGGCCGAGCTTTCCTATGAATTCCGAACGGGGCATCGTGATTGTTGTCTTGTACTTCGGTGAAATCTGTTTATCCCATGGACTCTCCACACTTCGCAGATAGGGAATCTCGTTCTTCCAATAATCCTCTGAATTTTCGGTATACCCGTTACTGGTGGAGAAAAAAGAAGCTGTAATCGGTTGACCCTCATACGTCATCACCACTCCTGCCGTTTCCTTCACCGCTTGCTGGAGCTTCGCCAGCTCTGTTTCTTTCCCTAGCCGCTGCCATTCCTTCGTAAGTTCGTCTTGGGCAATATAAGCCTGGTGACTGACCGTATCGGTCACCACGGCCTTGCCGTCCGGCACGCCGCTGCGGTCCCTGGACGCAAGCCGCTGCACGATATAGGTCCGTGCCGCAATGGCCTGGGCCTTAAGTGCCTCCAGCTGGAACTCGGCCGGCATCTCGGCGGCCAGGACGCCGACGAGATATTGTTCCAGCGGCAGCTCCTCCACGGTATCCGTCTTGGTTACATAGACGGATACCGTGGGCTCTTCCGCCGCCTGCGGCTCGGCGGAAGGCAGCGGGGCCGGCCCGGGCGGCAGCGGCTCTGGTGCGTTGTTGCCGGGGGCAACCACCAGCAGAGGCAGCGCCAGCGCCAAGGCCAGTAGCACCGCCACGGCCCAGACGGCGGGGTGCACCCGCACCCGCCGCCTTCCGGTGGCCGGGCGCCGCGCGGCAAAGCCGCGGCGCCCCCAGCGCGCAGGCCGCACACGGAACGTGCGGCCGCCGCGCGGCACGCGGCCCGTTGCCGCCTGCGCGAAGCGCTGCGGCTCGGCCGCGGGATGCGGGCCCTGCGGCATCGCCGCTGGCCCGCCGGGGTCTGGCGTGGCGCTGTGCGCAGGCACGCCAGCGGGGCGGCCGGGCGGCGGCGTATGGGCCGCCCGCGGGCCGTGGCCGGACTCGCCGAAGGCGTCCGGCGCTCTCCCCGGGCTGCCGTGCCCGTGAGGCCCTTCCTCTATATCCTTTTTATCCTGTTTCGATTCATAACTATGTTCTTCAGTTGATCCGGCTTTTTTCTCAAGTTCACCGGGAAAATCCCACTTCAATACGGGAGCAGCCGATCCTTCGGATGGCACCTGGTATGATTGAGGATTTTCTTCTCTCAGAACATCTTTTGGATCGATCGCTCGTTTTTTTCCTGCTGTGCTCAGATTTACCCGAACCTTCGAATCTTTCATTGCATTTCCCTCCTGTGCCTTTTCCCCTGGAATATACCTCTGGCTTATGCTCCATCAGGCTCTACTTATACTTATGAGATACGGGCATTTGATAGAACTATTCTAAGAGAAAGGAAAAAGTCACATGGATGAAGAAACGCTGACACTGACTGCAAGCAAGCTAGCAAAGAGAGAGTCTCCTACTCATCCGGTATCAACGTAAGAGAATCAATGATAGCCGGAATTATGTTTATATACAAAAGAGAAGGAGCTTCGCCCTTATCGGCAAAGCCCCTTCTTCTACACTCTATTGTGGTCTATCCTGGATCATCAAGGTCAATCTTGATTGTTACACCCAGGTAGGTTGAACTTTGAAAACTTTTGCGTCTTCTGTTTCACTTGCCACTTTTTTCGAAACTTTCTCCGAGCTCTGGTCCTCCGTCGAAATACGCCAGATATCCGCGCCAAGTCCAGACAGCTTCTCCGCTAAATGAACATAGCCGCGATCGATATGCTGTACGCCGCCAACTTCGGTAGTCCCCTCCGATACAAGCCCGGCTAATATCAAGGCAGCCCCTGCACGCAGATCCGTTGCCGTTACTTTGGCACCTTTAAGCTTAGCGCCGCCCGTAACGATGGCAGAACGTCCTTCAACTTTGATCTCTGCATTCATCAGCTGAAATTCGTCCACATGCATAAAGCGGTTTTCAAATACCGTTTCCGTAACAACACTTGTACCTTCGGAAACCAGCAAAAGAGCCATCATCTGGGACTGCATATCGGTTGGGAACCCAGGATAAGGCAAGGTTTTCACATCAACCGACTTTAATGGTTTGTCAGCGATAACGCGAATTCCATTCTCGTCCGGTTCAATGGTAATCCCCATCTCTTCCATCTTGGAAATAACCGGTCCAAGGTGGTCTGCAATGGCTCCTTCGACATACACATCACCGCCCGTGATTGCAGCCGCAGCCATAAAGGTGCCTGCTTCAATTCGGTCAGGAATTACGTTATGCTTAACGCCATGCATCTTCTCAACGCCCTCGATACGAATCACACCCGTGCCCGCACCGCGAACTTTGGCGCCCATTGCATTCAGGTAATTCGCTAAATCGACAATTTCCGGCTCTTTCGCCGCATTTTCGATTACCGTAATCCCTTCAGCCAATGTAGCAGCCATCATAATATTTTCAGTAGCACCCACGCTGGCTACGTCCAAATAGACCTTCGCCCCACGCAATCTGCCATTGCTTTTAGCTTCAATATATCCTTGTCCGAGGCTAATCTCAGCCCCGAGAGCTTCAAATCCTTTTAGGTGTTGATCAATGGGTCTTGTGCCGATAGCACACCCCCCGGGAAGCGAAATCCGGGTTCGTCCACAACGTGCCAATAAAGGTCCCATGACCAGAAAAGACGCCCGCATCTTCCGCACCCATTCATAAGGTGCTTCACATGTCGTTATGTGCTCTGCATTTACACGTATCACTTCATCCTGATATGTAATGCCCGCACCAAGCGACTCCAATACTTTACTGATTGTAATTACATCGTCAAGAGGAGGCGCGTCAATAATAACACTTTCCCCAACTTCCCCTAGTAGAGAGGCAGCGATGATCGGAAGAACTGAATTTTTTGCTCCGCTGACTTTGACGCTTCCGGTCAGTCTTTTGCCACCGCGGACGATAAATTTGCTCATCATGGTTTCCCTCCGCGTCCATAATTTTCCTGATTGCGTGTGTTAGTGATTAGTTGTTGCTAATTCCCTAACTTTCATCTTAACATTAGTGATTTCCGCTAAACAAGCGATTTTCGAACTATTTATGACATCTGATTCGGTGTCTACATCAGGTATCAGAAATCCATGATGCCACCTTATGAAGCATCTGTTATCCGCAGTATGGACCTTCGAAAGGTACCATGACCGACCAGCACTTGTCAATGCATAACAATTACCGGGTGAACTCTATAGTCCGGAAGTCATACCGTCCGCCCGATCAAATTCTTATTTTAAGTGTTAACATAATAAAATGCGTTTATTCGACATTCTCCCCTAGCAACCTAACAGAGATATAACCATTCATGCCGCAATTAAAACAGACAAGTAAAATATTGGCAAGACCATAACCTCGTGCAACAAATGTTTCATTACTAACTGCAGCACCTTGTGTTATGTATGACGCTCATTTCCGTTCTAAAACATATATCGGATCATTTGACTCCATGTAATATAGTCAATTAGGAATTCAGCCACGAATCGTCCAAGCACCACTGCCAGCAGCAAATGCAACAGCTTTCCCTGCGGCCCTTTTGGATGACGGACAACCAAATCCAGCTTTACTTGTTGTAATGCCCACCAAGCCAGTGCGATACAGATCAGCGAAACGACAATAGACAAGAATCCGTTAACACCAACAGCACTGATTGAATTAGATAAATCCTGGTTCATACTCCCTCCTCCTTCATAAATTATCCTGCCCTGTTCAGGACCGACTCTTCTATAATACTTGGCTGGCGGCTAAGAATCCAGCACTTTCTATTCGACATTTCCTCGGAAATAATAAAGTTTCTCGACAACCTCCCAAAACGATCATTTATACGCTATTAGGAGAAGTTAGAATTCCCATTAATTTCACTCCAAAAAACATCCAACAGCCAATCATATAGTGTAGTTTTATATCTCGAACTTCTATTTATACCGACGGTTTAACAAAAAAATACCCATCTATGAAATTAATGATATTCACAGACCGTGTATAGCTGAGATGACGTTATCACAAAAAGAAGAATATTTATGTATCAAAACAATCCATGCCTCAGGTCCTTTCTAAGAGTAATTGATGGCTATGGACCCATTTACGTCATCCACCAAATTGTATATGCCATTGGCTCCATGGGCCAACTAGATCCCCACCAAGATATGCGGTTCAGACAGTGAGATAACCATAAAAGTTTACCTCTTTCTCCCTTTCATGCTTGGTTATACCTGCAATCTATGAATGCTCTACACCTTAAACGAGTGCTTTTATAACCAGTATCATTGGCTACTAATAGAAATAGAACACAAAAAGACAGCTTGGCTGAAAATTACAGCAAGCTGTCTTCGTTACCTTATTAGTTCCGCGTCACTTTAATCCGGTTCATCGCTCTTTGCAGAGCCATTTCCGCGCGACGATGGTCAACTTCATCTTGTCTTCCCTTCGCATGCAGACGGGTCTCAGCTCTTTCCTTCGCGGCTTCCGCACGCTCCAGATCGATTTCTTCCGCTTTCTCTGCGCTTTCCGCCAGGATGACAATCTTATCTTTACGGACTTCGACGAAACCGCCTTGTACCGCAAACGGGGTTCTCTGGTTGCCAATCTTCACATAAACTGGCGCTATCTGAAGCGGCGTAACGAAGGAAATATGACCTGGCAAAATGCCCAGCTCTCCCTCGACCCCACGTACCGTAACACTGTTCACCTGCTCAGAGTAGACCAGGCGGTCCGGCGTTACGATTTCCAACAAAATGGTGCTCACTTCCATCCCTCCTCACCGTTTTCCGCAGAAAACTCGCGCAGCAGACCTCACAGTCTCACTAGAAGCACTGTTCCGGTCTGCTGATCACGGAGCGTCAGCTTACAATGTTTTTGCTTTTTCAACTGCCTCTTCAATCGTACCTACGAACAGGAAAGCCGCTTCCGGAAGGTGGTCGTGCTTGCCTTCCAAGATCTCTTTAAAGCTGCGTACAGTTTCTTTAACCGGTACATATTTACCCGGGATGCCGTTAAACTGCTCGGCAACGTGGAAAGCTTGGGAAAGGAAACGTTGAACACGACGAGCACGTCCAACAATCGCTTTATCTTCCTCGCTCAGCTCATCCATACCGAGAATCGCGATGATATCTTGAAGCTCGTTATAGCGAGCCAAAATTTTCTTAACGCCTTGAGCAACATTATAGTGCTCTTCGCCCACGATTTCCGGAGCCAAGATACGGGAACTGGATGCAAGCGGATCTACCGCAGGATAGATACCCATCTCGGAAATCTTACGCTCCAGGTTTGTCGTTGCATCCAAGTGAGCAAACGTTGTAGCCGGAGCCGGATCCGTATAGTCATCCGCCGGTACATAGATAGCCTGGATGGATGTAACGGAACCTTTCTTGGTAGAGGTAATCCGCTCCTGCAAGCGTCCCATTTCGGATGCCAGCGTTGGCTGGTAACCTACCGCGGAAGGCATACGACCCAGGAGGGCGGATACTTCGGAACCCGCTTGAGTAAAGCGGAAGATGTTATCGATAAAGAGAAGTACGTCTTTACCTTCTTGGTCACGGAAATATTCCGCCATCGTCAAACCAGTCAATGCTACGCGAAGACGGGCACCCGGAGGCTCGTTCATTTGACCGAATACCATCGCGGTTTTGTTGATAACACCGGAATCACTCATCTCGTGGTAAAGGTCATTACCTTCACGAGTACGCTCACCTACGCCGGCAAATACGGAAATACCGCCGTGTTCTTGGGCGATGTTGTTGATCAATTCCTGGATAGCAACGGTTTTACCTACGCCGGCACCACCAAAGAGACCGATCTTACCGCCTTTTTGGTATGGAGCAAGCAAGTCGATGACTTTAATTCCCGTTTCAAGCATTTCTGCTTGCGTGGAAAGCTCATCATAAGCAGGAGCCTCACGGTGGATCGGGTTATTAATTTCGGATACTACGGCACCTGCATTATCGATCGGCTCACCCAATACGTTAAATACACGGCCAAGTGTAGCGGAACCTACAGGAACCGTAATCGGTCTGCCCAAATCCACGGCTTCGATACCGCGAACAAGACCATCCGTGGATGACATCGCGATACAACGAACCAGATTATCACCCAAATGATTGGATACTTCCAAAGTCAAATCAACCGAGCGGCCGCCTTCCAGCGTTGCTTCAATCTTGACAGCATTAAAAATCTCGGGAAGATGACCGCGCTCAAATTCAATGTCAACTACAGCACCTGTAATGCTGACAACGCGTCCTTTTTTCATTGATTCGTTTTCCCTCCTACCCGCTCACCTCTAGCGGTGAACGATGATCGTAAAAGCGGCTTATTCATGACATGGCCGCATATCCGTTAAATACTAAGTTAAGAATTCGGAGCCGTGCATTATTGCTGAGCGTTTGCTCCGCCCACAATCTCGGAAATTTCCTGCGTAATGGCAGCCTGACGAGCACGGTTGTAAGTAAGGTTCAACTCGTTGATCATCTTGCTTGCATTCTTCGTTGCAGCTCCCATAGCAGTCATCTTCGCACCCAACTCACTTGCCTTCGCATTCAGCATCGCACTGAAAATCAATGTTTCCGCATATTTCGGAAGCAGAACCTCGAGTACGCCTTCAGGAGATGGTTCGTACTCATAACCCGTCAGGTTCTCGGCGCTACCAATGTTCTCCATCGGCAGAAGCTTAGAGATCTCCTGAAGCTGAGTCAAAGCATTCACGAATTGGTTATAGCACACGTATAACTCATCAATCTGACCCAGCTCATATTGATGAACCGCCGCGTTAGCGATGGCCTTAATATCTGCGTAGGTCGGACTATCGGATAAATCGGTGAGCTCCTCAACAACCGGAAGTCCACGACGGCGGAAATAATCCCGTCCTTTACGTCCGATCACAAACAGGCAATACTCGTCCTTGGACTGATGGCGTTCTGCGATAAAGTTCGATACTTTTCGCAAAATGTTGGAGTTCGATGCACCAGCAAGACCGCGGTCTGAAGTGATCACCAGATAACCGGTTTTCTTCACTTCACGCTTTTCCAGCATCGGATGGCTGATTCCCTTGGTTCCAGCAGCAATGCTGCCAACCACTTCTTTCAGCTTCTCAGAGTATGGAAGCGCGGAGGTTGCTTTCTCTTGGGCTCTTCTCAGCTTCGCGGCAGCAACCATTTCCATCGCCTTGGTGATCTGCCTTGTGTTCTGAACACTCTTGATCTGCCGCTTAATATCACGTAATCCTCTTGCCATGTTTTCACCACCTTAAAACTTTGGCGGAGCCAAAGTTACTTCGTAAGCATCAGCCTAGCTCTGGCGAAGCCAAAGCTAACTTCGAAAGCAATCACCTAACTTTGGCGGAGCCAAAGTTACTTCGTAAGCACAAGCCTAGCTTTGGCGAAGCCAAAGCCAACTTCGTACGCGTAGACTAAGCTTTGGCTAGGACCAAAGCCGTACCTTTTGTAAAAATCACTTTGGTCACAGCCAAAGCTACATTCCATATGATGAAAGAGGATGCCGGGCTTACCCCGGCTCCCCTCCTATTGCTTACCTGAGGAGCTTAAACCGAAGCGGCAAAGCCCTTCTTAAATTGATCGATTGCCGCTTTCAATGCGTTTTCGTTGTCGGACGTCAAGTCCTTCGTATCCGTAATGGATTGAAGAATTTCCGGTTTATTGCTTTCAATAAACGTAAGGAACTCGCTCTCGAAACGACGCACGTCAGCAACCTCGATATCATCGATATATCCTTTAACGGCTGCGTACAAGCTAACCACCTGTTGTTCAACGGACAACGGCTGGTTTACACCCTGCTTCAGGATTTCCATCAATCTTGCACCACGGTTCAAACGAGCCAAGGTTGATTTGTCCAGATCAGATCCGAACTGGGAGAACGCCTGGAGCTCACGATATTGCGCAAGATCCAGCTTCATGCCGCCCGCAACCTTTTTCATCGCTTTGATCTGCGCGGAACCACCGACACGGGATACCGAAATACCGACGTTAATCGCTGGACGTTGACCGGAGTAGAACAACTCAGACTCCAGGAAGATCTGTCCATCCGTAATCGAAATTACGTTGGTTGGAATGTAAGCAGATACGTCAGAAGCCTGTGTTTCAATAAATGGCAGTGCGGTTAATGAACCACCACCAAGCTCATCGTTGAGCTTCGCTGCACGTTCCAGCAAACGGGAGTGCAAGTAGAAAACGTCACCCGGATAAGCTTCCCGACCCGGAGGACGACGGAGGAGCAAGGACAACTCACGGTATGCTGCCGCTTGTTTCGACAAGTCATCATAAATGATGAGTGCATGCTCGCCCTTGTACATGAAGTACTCACCCATAGCGCAGCCTGCGTATGGAGCGATGTACTGCAATGGAGCCGGCTCAGAAGCCGAAGCCGTAACAACAATCGTGTACTCCAGTGCGCCATGACGGCGAAGTGTTTCAACAACCTGTGCTACAGTGGATTGTTTTTGGCCAATGGCTACATAGATACATTTAACGCCACTGCCTTTTTGGTTCAGGATGGTATCGATCGCAACGGTGGTTTTACCCGTTTGACGGTCACCGATAATCAACTCGCGCTGTCCGCGGCCGATAGGTACCATCGCGTCGATCGCTTTAATACCTGTCTGCATAGGCTCATGAACGGATTTACGTTCGATAACGCCTGGTGCGCTGCTCTCAACCGGACGATAAGCTGTCGCTTCGATCGGGCCTTTGCCGTCAAGCGGTTGACCCAGCGGATTGACAACGCGTCCAAGCAGAGCTTCACCTACAGGAACCTCCATGATACGTCCTGTACGCTTAACCTGATCGCCTTCCTTGATTTCGGAGTAAGGTCCCAGGATAACGACACCGACATTGCTCTCCTCAAGGTTCAGCGCCAGACCGAACACGCCGTTCTGGAACTCCAAAAGTTCCCCGGACATCGCGTTCTCCAGGCCGTACACGCGAGCAATACCGTCACTTACTTGAATTACCGTACCTACTTCAGAGACAGTGATATCGGATTTATATTCTTCAATTTGACTTTTGATTAAAGTACTGATTTCTTCAGGTCTGATACTCAACGTTTTCACCCCTATCTACTATGCTCGTCTATTAAAAGACTTTTCAAGACGTTCCAGCTTCCCGGCAAGGCTTCCGTCATAAAGCTTGTCGCCAATGGCAACTTTCAGGCCGCCGAGCAAACTCTCGTCCACAACATTGGTCACCCGGATATTCTGATGGGCTAACTGTCCGAATTCCGAAGCTACCTGTTCTTTTTCCTGATCGCTAAGCGGGTAGGTGGAGTACACAGTGGCGTCCGCCAATCCTAAGCTCGCACCTTGTATCTTCACATAACTGTTCAGCAGTTCAGCGAACATTTCTGTACGCCCTCTGTCGAGAAGCAATTCGATCGTGTTCAATACAGGCTGCGATACCTTCCCTGCCAACGCCTGGCTGATTACGTTCATCTTCACGGACTGGGGAACATTCGGCGTGGAGATGAATTTCTGGATGTCGGCATCGCCTTCGATGGCTTGCACAACAGCGCGTAATTCTTCTTCCACTTCCAGACCCTTCTGCTGCTGAGCCGCCACTTCGAACAGCGCCCGCGCATACCGCTTGGCTGCTACTGTATTTTGGCTCATGGTCTGCCTCCTACCTCTTTAAGGTATTGATCCACCAGTTCTTCTTGAGCTTTGTCATTCTTCACTTCCCGTTCAATCAGCTTGGTAGCGATTTTCACGGAAACACTGCCGATTTCATTGCGAAGCTCTTCGACAGCTTTCTTCTTCTCATTGTCGATATCACGAACAGCCTCGGATTTCAGGCGAACCGCCTCTTCCTTAGCTTGCTCCATAATTTGCTCTGCTTGTTTGTTGCTAGTTTGTCTGGAACGCTCGATGATTTCGTGAGCATCTTGACGCGCTTGCTCCAGTGCCTTCTTCTGCTCTTCTACATAAGCAGTTGCCTGCTGACGGGTCTGTGCCGCTTCGTTCATCTGGCTCATTACCAGTTCACGACGCTGCTCCATGATGCCGAACAATTTACTGAACGCAAACTTTTGAAGCAAAAGGTAAAGAATAATAAACGCGATAATAGTGATTACCATATTTTCCCATAGAATATTCATTGAGGTCACTCCTTTCCATCAACACGAAGTGCGGTGCCTAACAAAACGAAGGCGCGGATGGCATCGGCCCTCCCCGCCAAACCGTTGTATTGTTATTAAGAGAACATGATCAAGAACGCGATAACAGTAGCCGCCAAAGGAATAACCTCTACGATACCAACACCGATAAACATCGTTGTTTGCAATTGACCACGTGCTTCTGGTTGACGAGCGATAGACTCAACTGTTCTGCTTACGATCATACCGTTACCCAAACCTGCGCCAAGAGCGCCCAGACCTACTGCAATAGCTGCTGCCAAAAATTCCATTGTTAAATATCCTCCTTAAAATTGTTTCAAAATTGAAATTTGGTGAAACTATAGAAAATATCTCTTTCGAAAAACACCGCTGTTACGGCGGATTCGTCCGAGTTGATCAATGCTCTTCGTGAATCGTTGTTTGCGAGATGTATACCATGGTCAAAATCGTAAAGATAAACGCCTGCAATGCACCAATGAAGATACTGAAACCTTGCCATGCGGCCATAAATGGAATGCCCCAGAAGCCGGTTTTCAGAATCACCGTGATCAGTACCTCGCCGGCAAAAATGTTGGCATAAAGCCGGATTGCCAGAGCGATAGGTTTTGCCAGGTTCTCAATGATATTGAGTGGCAAGAAGATCGGGAACGGTTCGATGTAATGCTTCAGGTAATGCTTGCGATTCTGCTTCAAGCCCAGGTAGTTCATGAGCACGAACACAACGATCGCAAGACCGGCCGTAACGGAAATGTCCGCTGTTGGCGACTTCCACCACAATACGTGGGCGTAGTGGCCATGTTCAAGTCCGAGCGTAGCCAGAATTGGCTGACCAAAGACTTTGAAGTTCTCCGGCAAGTCGGTGATAATTGAGAACGGCAGGCCCAGCAAGTTCGCTACAAAGATGAACAGGATGAGAGTAAGCCCCAATGATATGTAAGCTTTCCCTTTCTTCAGATCCATCGCACTCGCTACGACGCCTTGCACAAATTCCACTACCCATTCCATGAAGTTTTGCAGTTTGGAAGGGTTTTCGACGGATAGATTACGTACAGCCAGTCGACATAATACGAACACCACCAAACAGGTGACGAACAGCATTAGTACCGCTGAAAGATCAATATTCAATCCGCCAAGTTTGATAATCGGTGAATCATGCATAAAATTGTTTTCACCCCTTTCCAAGTTAGCGCTGATCAATGATTGTTTCTCAAACTGAACACAATGCTGACAGGAATGGTCAACAATTGGGGTATGAACAGACCGGCAATTGCACCGCCGAGTGATACCTGCTCGAGTTTAGCGGCGAAGATAACAATCAGAAATCCGATGCACAATCTCGTAATAAAGCCGAAGTTGTACTTTTTCGGTTCCGGATCGACAGCCAATTGCGCCAGCTGCTGCACTTTCATGGAGAGGAAGCGTACATTAAACAATCCCGCCGCCATGCCCATGATCAACCCCATAAAAATCGGGCGAAATTCCGGATAGAGAGCCCATCCGAGAAACAAGGCAGACAATAAGAGTAATGATACTCTAAATACAGCGTTCACAATGGAAGTCAAATCATTCACGCCTGCGCCCCCAAAAACTTTTTAATGAGAAGAGCGATATTCAAAATCCCTACAAAGAGCCCCGAAAGCGTACCAATGGCAAGCCACACTCTGGGCCCGTCCAAATGATTCATGAGCCATCGCCCGGTAAAAAAACCGATGAGAATGTAAGCGGCAAGCAAACCGCCAGCCCCGCTAATGTATAGCGCTATCAACCAAGGGTTATCTTGACTTTTCGGATTTTTCATATGAACCTCTAATCCCAACTCATTTTACTGAATATTACAAGAGTTTGTCAATGAATCGATTTGATGGATTTACCGTGTAAAATCGGCGTTTTGAGCAGTCTAAATTGCACAAAACGCCGCGGTAACCGTACAGTTCAACTGTATGCTGTCTCCTTGCCCATCAGAATACGGTAAACTATACCTTTGTGAACATTCTGTGAAATTCTTCAGGACGCTCTTTTCGGATGCCGAAATGGTGCAAAATCGCATTGACAATTCGCTGTGAAGCTTGTCCATCACCATACGGATTAGCCGCTTTGCTCATCTTGTCGTAGAGCTCCTGATCAGTCAGAAGAACCTTAATCCGTTCATACACATTCTCCTCCTGGGTGCCTACCAGCTCCAGGGTACCGGCCTCAATGCCCTCCGGACGTTCGGTCGTATCCCGAAGCACCAGGGTCGGCACGCCGAATGACGGAGCTTCCTCTTGCATGCCGCCGGAATCCGTAATAATGAAATGCGTATGGGTGTAGATATTGTTCATATCCACAACATCCAGCGGATCAATCAGCTTGATGCGCGGGTGATCTCCCAGAATGCGATGAGCCGGCTCTTTAACGGCAGGGCTCGGATGTACAGGATATACGATGGCGATATCCTCAAATTCATCGGCAATGCGCTTTACCGCTTCAAATATTTGACGATGCGGCTCCCCTTGGGATTCGCGGCGATGTGCCGTCATCAGGATCAAGCGTTTGCCCTTCGCCCAGTCCAGAACCGGATGGGTATAACCTTCACGCACCGTGTACTGGAACACGTCCGTAGCCGTGTTACCCGTAACATAAATGCGGGATTCCGGCTTGTTCTCCTTGCGGAGATTCTCGGCGGACCAGTTCGTCGGCGCAAAGTGAAGATCAGCAAGCACACCGGTCAACTGACGGTTCATCTCCTCCGGATAAGGATTCAGCTTGTTCCATGTCCGCAGACCCGCCTCTACATGGCCAACCTGAATCTGCTGCAGAAAGGCTGCATAGCTGGCCAGGAACGTTGTCAGCGTATCGCCGTGCACCAGAACGATATCCGGTTTAGCCTCACGAAGAACAGGCTCAAGACCCTCCAGAACGCGCACGGTGATCTCGTTGAGCGTCTGACGGTCCTTCATGACATCCAAATCATAGTCGGGAACAATCTTGAACACATCCAGCACCTGATCCAGCATTTGCCGATGCTGCGCAGTAACACAAACGACCGATTCAATATGCTCGGGGTGACGTTGAAGCTCCAGAATAAGCGGCGCCATCTTGATTGCTTCGGGGCGGACCCCAAATATCGTCATCACTTTCACTTTTGACATGTTTGAAATACCCCTCTTTGCTTGTTTTCAAATATTCAAGACGTACGAATGACTGGCACTTATTTCGTGCCGTACAGCCGATCCCCTGCATCCCCAAGGCCCGGTACGATGTAGCCATGGTCGTTAAGGCCCTCATCGAGAGCAGCAACATAAATATCCACGTCCGGATGGGCATCATGGACAGCCTTCACACCTTCCGGTGCAGCCACGAGGTTCATCATCTTGATCTGGGTACAGCCGCGTTTCTTCAGCACGTCGATAGCAGCGATGGCGGATCCGCCCGTCGCGAGCATCGGATCAATGACGATCAATTCCCGTTCCGTAACGTCCGTTGGAAGCTTCGTATAATATTCAACAGGCTGAAGCGTTTCGGGGTCACGGAACAATCCGACATGCCCTACCTTTGCTGCAGGAAGCAGCTTGACAACTCCATCCAGCATGCCGAGACCGGCGCGCAGGATCGGAATCAAGCCGAGCATGCGGCCGGAAATGACTTTGCCTTGGGTTTCAGCTACCGGCGTCTGCACGGATATGGATTCAAGAGAAACCTCCCGCGTAATTTCATAAGCCATCAAAGTCGCGACTTCGTCTACCAATTCGCGAAAGTCTTTTGTGTTAGTCCGCATATCGCGGATAAATGTAAGTTTGTGTTGAATCAACGGGTGATCACAAATCACCAATTTTCCCATGTCTGGTCCCTCCGGTTTGAGTACAAATGTTATTTCAATATGGGCGTAAAATATTTGTGAGCTCCATAAATCCTGTCTATTATATCATTCCCTCTAGTCAATTGACACCTGCACGGGTCATGTTTTATTCCATGAGTTTTTGACCTTATAACTAAACCGGATCTCCTTCTGCCCTGAACCTAGGTTTTCCATTTTCGCCTATATTGATGCTAACCGCGAAGCTACCTGACTGGGAAAATGAGAGCATAGCAATCTGGCCAGAATGTTTATAGCTCCTAAAAGGACCCCACCTGCATCAGGCGGGGTCCTCTTATCATAGGCTTCTTCTTCGGAGGAGACTGTGATTAATATTTCATTTCAGCATAGAGAGGGTATTGATCTGTAAGCTCAGCCACCAAACGACCTGCGTTTTCAAGCGTTGCCTCGTCTTTCGGCTGCTTCAATGTCATGGCAATAATTTTCGCGATTTTCACCATCGCCTGCTCATCCATACCGCGGGAAGTAACCGCAGGGGTACCGATACGGATACCGCTCGTTACGAACGGGCTGGTTGGATCAAACGGGATGGCATTCTTGTTCACGGTAATCCCGATGGAGTCCAGAACTTTCTCCGCGTCTTTACCGGTGATGTCCAGATTGCGGGTATCCACCAGCATCAGGTGGTTATCGGTTCCGCCGGATACGATATTCAAGCCTTCCTCGATCAGAGTATCTGCCAGCACTTTCGCGTTCTTCACGACATTCTCTGCATACGTCTTGAAGGACGGATCCAATGCTTCGCCAAGCGCAACGGCCTTGGAAGCAATAACATGCATGAGCGGGCCGCCTTGGGAGCCGGGGAATACCGCTTTATCGATCGCTTGCGCCCAAGCCTTTTTGCACAGAATCATACCGCCGCGAGGTCCGCGAAGCGTCTTATGCGTCGTTGTCGTTACAAAATGGGCATGCGGAACCGGATTCGGATGAAGACCTGCCGCAACAAGACCGGCAATATGAGCCATATCAACCATGAACAACGCGCCAACGTCGTTCGCGATGGCAGCAAGCCGTTCAAAATCAATGATGCGAGGATAGGCACTTGCACCCGCTACGATCAGACGAGGGCGATGCTTGAATGCCGCTTTGCGAACTTCGTCGTAATCGATCAGGAACGTATCTTCTTGCACGCCGTAGGCAACAAAGTTGTACAGAAGGCCGGAAGCGTTAACCGGGCTTCCGTGAGTCAAATGACCGCCATGAGCCAGGTTCATGCCGAGCACGGTATCTCCAGGCTTCAGGGCTGCCAAATATACCGCCATGTTCGCTTGGGCACCGGAGTGCGGCTGAACGTTGGCATGCTCGGCTCCGAACAGTTCTTTGGCACGGTCACGGGCGATATCTTCCACGATATCCACACGCTCACAGCCACCGTAATAGCGTTTGCCAGGGTAGCCTTCCGCATATTTATTCGTCAGCACCGTCCCCATTGCTTCCATAACCGCTTCGCTAACAATATTCTCAGAGGCAATCAGCTCAATGTTGCTGCGCTGACGCTTCAGCTCCAAATCCATCGCTTCCAATACAGCCGGGTCACTCTTCCGCAAATGTTCCATCATGTTCATATCCTCCCATAATCAATCGTTATTTTTTCTTGCAAAGTCAATACTACAAGTTGTCATAATTAAAAAAGCGAGTTCTCATTTGAATCAATCGCATAGTGTGGAATCATCCCTCTGCTCGAACTGGTACACCGCGCGTTCTCCGCCAATCAGCTTCGGACGGGTATAAGCCGCGGTTACGCGCGCCTCGCCGATATAACGCTCGGTCGGTCTGAACGGAACCGCCACTCGCCGCAAATGCATGCCGATCAGCGTCTCGCCGATATCAACTCCGGCATGTGCTTCAATCGATTCCGCAAGACAAGGCTCCTTCATGCTGCGGTAAGCCGCGGAGGCCATCGACCCTCCCGCTCCCGGAATGGGAACAGCCGCCACTTCCGTCAAGCCCAGCCGCTCGAGCAGCTCGCGTTCCATGACAAGCGCACGGTTCAGATGCTCACAGCATTGATAAGCCACCGCGAAACCGAATTCCGCTTGAACCTCGGCAATGCCCTGAAGGAGCTGCTGCGCCGTTTCAAGAGCGCCGCCTGTGCCGATCCGGCGTCCGACCACTTCACTGGTGCTGGCTCCGATGACCAGCACTTTACCGGGTCCTAACACGGCCGCTTCGGCCAGTTCGCGGACCATACGCGCTGTCTGTTCGTTCAAGGAAACCTTGGAGATATCCGTCATGTCACAGTCCTCCCGATGATTTTTTTCACAGAAGATGCTTCAATCCCATATCACGATAGCCGCAGCCGTAAATTACGCGTTCACTTATCGCGACTCATTCTTCAGGTAACGCTCCTCGATGGCCTTGATCTTGTTCACACGGCCGATATGGCGCTCGCCATGACTGAAATCCGTTGTCAGCCATGCGCTGACGATTTCAGCAGCAAGTCCGGGACCGACGACACGCTCACCCAACGCAATCACGTTGCTGTCGTTATGCTCACGCGTCGCTTTGGCCGAGAACACATCATGTGTCAGCGCGCAGCGAATGCCCGGCACCTTATTGGCCGCAATGCTCATGCCGATCCCCGTACCGCAGATCAGAATGCCGCGATCCGCTTCACCCGAGACTACCTTCTCGCACACAGGAAGGGCATAATCGGGATAATCCACGGAATCGGAACAGCCGCAGCCCAGATCCTCCACCTCGTGTCCAAGACCCCGAATGACTTCCACGATCTCCTCTTTCAGACGAATGCCGGCATGATCCGTACCCAATGCAATTTTCATCTATGAAAAACCCCCTCGTATGTTCGCTTTTGCGTTTTAGCTTGTTTCATTATAACCCAAATCAGGCGCAAAAGACGAAAAAAGAGCAGTCGGCGCACGTATTGTGCTCCAAATGCTCTTTGCCCAGGCGACCGGCCGTATATTCCGATGCTCCATCGTGGTTTCATCCACTTCGTCGCCAGTTACACCGGATCATTGTTTTTCAACTCCATCTTAAAGCAATACCATGTGAAAGGCAAGTGGCTTTTTAGCCCAATGGTAGGCTTCATATCGTTCAAAGCAAGGCTTAGTTATGCCGATCCGCCTCCAGCTTGTCCAAGAGACGGAACAACGCCGTCCGAATCTCTGCAGCCGTCGCTTCATATTCCTCCCGCGAGCCTCCAAAAGGATCGGAGATATCGAAGCTCGGAATGCGCTGGCGCAGCTCGATCAGACGCTCCCGGTCACGGTCGCTGACGTCGCGGCCCAGCGATCTGGCCAGCTCAAGCGCCGCATACAGACTATCCTGCTCCCGCAGATCATCCAGCACCTGTCGGTCATCCTCAACAAACTCTTTCAGCGTATGCATCTTGTCTGCGGCGTGCGGGAACTGCCTTATAGCATACTGCTTATGCGACTGGGTCAACGTCAGGATCAAATCTGACCACTCCACCAGATTCGCAGTCAACGGTTTGGACACCAAGCGTTCTTGGATATCCTGGTCTCGTAGTATGGACTCCGCATGATGGGACACCGGCATTCCATCCACGGCCGAGACACCGGCGGACTTCGTTTCCAGCGGGATGCCCCGTTGTTTGGCAAGCTTGCGCAGCATGCCTTCAGCCATTGGACTGCGGCAGGTATTTCCCGTGCAGACAAACAGTATATTTTTCACGGTCCCGTTCCTCCCGTTAGTAGGTTCTTTGGGGTTATTGTAACAAATATAACGTCAAAAGATAAACATGACACCAAATATAACCAAAATGAGCCCGCCCAGCATTTCACCGTACTCCCCCAGTTTATTGCTTACCTGACGGCCAAGCAGCAAACCGAGAATGGACAGCAAACCGCCCACGATCCCGAAGGAGATCACGATCAACAGTACATCATCCACAAACATCCCGAGTGAAACGCCTACCGAGAAGGAATCGATGCTGACGCTAAGTGAAAACAGCAGCATGCCTAAAAATGCGGTAGGATGTATTCGCTGTCCTTCTCCGCCCCGCCAGGCGTTATACATCATATGCCCGCCGAGAAGAAGCAGCAGTCCGCCGGCCGCAAGTCCTGTGACGTGACCCAGTAACATGCCTACATAGCGGCCGGCAAATAAGCCCAGCAGCGGCATCAACATATGAAACAACGCGATCATGAAGCTGATGCCCAACATATGGCCTAAGCGCATACCGCTTCTCATTCCGACTCCGACTCCAAGCGAAAATGCGTCTAGCCCGAGTGCAACCGCCATCAGCAGAATCGCCGCAAGCTGTCCCGATTGGACAGACGCCTCCAGCATGCCCATTCCCCCAAGTCCCATGGTCTTGTACACCATATGCGGACAAGGGGTAAATGATGCCAAAAGTGTTCATTCAGCAGCTCAATTCACATCGATGATGTGGTGTCCCGCGGCCTTCAACAGCCGGTTCATGACGGCTGCCCCGAGACCTTGCTCCGGGCACGCTTCGGCCAGAATGAAGGTCGCGCCTTCGTCATCGAATCGGCGCAGGCCGGCGTACAGCCGGCGGGCCGCTTCCTCCGGCGCGGCCAGGCTGCCGAGCGAGACGACAACGTCCGCGTGGTAGTGACCGATGTGCTCGTCGAATGACAGCACGCCGGTCACCTCCCCGCGCCGGGCGGCCGCCTCAAGCTCGGCCGCGATGCGTGCCGACACGGCAATGGCACGCGGGCCCTGCACCACGCACATCGCACCCTTCGGTGCGTAGTGCGTGTACTTCATGCCCGGCGATCGCGGCGTCGGGCTCTCCGCCTCCCCGGCGGCGCGATGCAGCGCCGGGTCCATGCGCACGCTTGCCGCAACCGTGGCAAGCTGCTCCGCCGTGACGCCGCCCGGGCGGAGCACCGTGACGGCCCCGTCTTCGCCGACTTGCACCACCGTCGACTCGACGCCCACCCCGGCCGGGCCGCCGTCGAGGACGCCGTCGATCGCTCCCGCCAGATCCTCCAGGACATGGCTGGCCAGCGTCGGGCTTGGCCGACCGGAACGGTTCGCGCTCGGCGCAGCCAGTGGACGCCCGGCGGCGCTGATCAAAGCCAGCGCCACATTGTGATCCGGCATCCGTACGGCAACGGTATCGAGGCCTGCCGTCACGCGAGGGGAGACAGCACCTGGTTTAACGGGCAGTACCAGCGATAGCGGCCCAGGCCAGAACATTGCCATCAGCGCCCGTTCCGTCTCATTTACATGAAGGACCAAACCGTCAAGCTGAGCTAGCTCTGAAATATGCACAATCAATGGATTGTCCGACGGCCGGCCTTTCGCGGCAAAGACGCGCTCGACCGCTTCTGTATTGCCGGCGTCCGCGCCAAGCCCGTAGACCGTTTCCGTCGGAAAGGCCACCGTTCCGCCGAGCTCAAGCACCTGCCCCGCTTCCCCAAGCGCCTGCTTTGCCTCATTCTCCAAACTTAAGCTCTCCCTAGAGAGCGAGTTCGAGACGTGCCACACTTGGGTTGATTTTGCACCAACCTGGCGGAAGCCGTTATCCCGCTGCTGGTTAGGTTCCATGCCGTTCCCGTTCTGTTCCATTCCTATCCCAAACTTTCTGTATATGAAATATATAAACTCCCGTGCGAGTTTTGCCTATGCCCCAAAATAAAAAGCGCTTTTCGTTCTTCAGTCCCGGGCCGGTTCTCATTCAAACCAGTCGCGCCAAAGAGAAAGCACTCTTCTAGAGGTTGTTCAAAAAGTCCGCTTTTGATCACGAAGCGAATCAGGAAGCAGCTCGGCATCGAATCTTGAATTCAGCCGGGCCTTCCGGTGCTCACGTACCCAAAACGTACGCTCCGCTCCTCACTCCCTAGCTTCATCCAACCTTCTCGGTGCTGAAAATCCGACTTTTTGAACTCGCACTTCTACTTCAAAGTTTATCATACCGGGTCAGGATTGAAAATCAGCTTACTCATAATCCTAGAACAAGCTTACCACCCAGTTCCAAATGCCACGGAACATATCCCACAAGAAGAAGCGGACCTCCGGTTCGCTATCGCCTGCGTTCTTCGGAGCTTCCTCTTGGGAAGTTTCGCCAGCCTCAGCAGAAACCGTTTGGATACCTGTGTCAACAGGCTGCGCCGCCGCATCCCCGCTGCCACCATCGATGAAACAAAGCGGCGGGAACAGGACACACCACCAGTTCTGCCCTTGACCTTCTCCTAAAGAAATCCGCAGCGCATCGTAATCGCCGGCCGGATACACCGTGCCCCCGTATAACTTCGTCGGGAACGGCACGACGCCAAGCTCTACGGTGTAATTGTACGTAATTCCCCTTTTCTTCAACTCTTCACCCACCAATTGGCGGATTTCCGGAAGATGCTGCCGGGTTAATTCTTTGGCGTCTTCCAGGCTTTGCGGGTTCTCCAGCTGCAGGACCCAGAGCTGCATTTGCTCAACGACCGAATCACGGATCTCTCGTTTGACCAGCTGATCGGACGGGCTATCGGAATTCGCCAGAATGCGAAGTCGTATCGATTCCTCGGGGATCGGACCGCCAACAACAGAAGCATCAATCTGCTGTCCTTCCCAAGCCATAATGACCATAAACATACAGGATAAGAGCACAACCATTTTCTTCACGATAATACGGAGGGTTTCACTATAATTTTTCATCTTGCCAGCCGCCTCTCTATGAACATCTCTATGATGCTATCAGTATGTCCGCCGGACAAAGATATAAACGTAGAATCTAGCAATTTGATATAAAAATCATAGATTGATGCAGCACGAACCAAAAAAGATGCGACTCCCACGGGAATCGCATCTTCGCCAAGATCGGTTATTCAGTTCATCTAATTGCCGTGCCCCACACTTTTCCGCTGGAGATAGGGCAATTATTGAGCTTCCCGCAAGTTACGCCTGCTTCGAAGCGGCCGGGCGATAGGCATGCGGATCCGGCATATCTTCCTCCACTTCCTGTCCATGCAGCTTCACGCTCATGGCGACACCCAGACTGGCCATACTGATCACAAGGGAAGTTCCCCCGTAACTGATGAAGGGCAGCGTGATCCCGGTCAGCGGCATTAAGCCGATAAACATGCCGATGTTCTCGAAGATCTGATATAAGAACATCGCCACGACTCCTATAATAAGAAACGGCCCCGCACGCTCTCGGGATTCCAGGGAGATCAGGATTAGCCGATGGATCAGGATAAAATATAACAGAAGCAGAACGGAAGATCCGATAAAACCGAATTCCTCGGCAATCTGCACAAATATGGAATCAGAATACGCATATGGCACTCTGCCCGACTGGATCGACGATCCCTGCATGTAGCCCTCGCCGCTCATGCCACCCGAGGCGATGGCAAGCTTCGCATTCGTCGTATGGTAGCTTGCCTTGGCAGTTGCCTTCTCCGGATAGAGCCACGGATCAATCCGTTCCACCCAGTGCGGCTTCAAAATCTTCGATTCCAACAATTCATCATGATAATGAATATAGGCCTGAGCCCCACCGAAGGCTAAGCCTGCCACAAGCGCAAGCCCAATGAGCGCATGGGAGAACTTGACATTCCCGATCCAGAGCAACCCCAGCAAAATCACGACATAACTGAGCGCGTTACCCAAATCATTCTGGGCCATAACGAGCGCAAAAGGCACGAATGCCAAAAGTCCGATCGGGACAACGTCCTTCCAGAAAGACAGCAGCGGTTTGTTTTTGCGCACCAATACGAAAGAAAGGAAAATAATCAGGATCAGCTTGAACAATTCAGCAGGCTGTATACTGAGTCCGCCAATGTAAATCCAGCCTTGGGCCCCGTTGATATCCTTACCGATAAACATAACGAGGACCAAAACAGCTAATCCACCCAAGTAAATATATTTAGCATATTTAATCAACAACCGGTAATCCAGCAGACTGATTCCGAAAAAAGCAATGAAACCGACAATGTAAAAGGCAATCATGCGGAGATGAGAGCCTTCGAATTTGGTGTCAACAGTTGTGCTGTATATCGACGTAATGCTGATGCCCATCATCAAAACCAGTACAAAAACAATAACGTAATCCATCTTCTTAAATTTCTGAAGCATTCTTTACGGTCCCCCTGTGCCCGGAGCTGTTAACCCCAACCCCCCGGTTTGCCTATACAGGCATATAACGATTATTCGAAAAGAAAGTTTAACGCTGCTTATCGTTGATCCAAATAATATCCGTTAAAAAAAAGTCTAAAGGCGACATTACAATGGAGCGTTTCAAGGAGCAGGCCGTGCTTAGCCCCTAATGAAATATTCTAAAAGATTTCCTCCACTAATACAATTCACGGACCCTTCTGTGGATACCAACAAAAAATACAAAAGAGATGCTGCTTTCGATAGCATCTCTTTTGATTCTAAATCCGATAAGCGTAAATCAAGCCTGTTTTGGGGGTACAGAGCGGTACGTTTGAGGATTAGGCATATCCTCCTCCACTTCCTGTCCATGCAGCTTCACACTCATGACAACCCCGAGGCATGCCATGTTAATGATGAGTGATGTTCCACCATAACTGATGAAGGGTAGCGTAATCCCTGTCAAAGGCATCAACCCAATAAACATGCCAATATTCTCAAAGATTTGATACAGCAGCATGGCAACAATGCCGATGATTAGAAATGGACCCGCTTTGTCCCGGCTTTCCAATGAAATCAAAATCATTCTGTGAATGAGTATGAAATATAACAACAACAGAATGGAAGAACCGATGAAGCCGTATTCCTCTGCAATTTGCACAAAAATTGAATCCGAATACGTATAAGGTACACGCGAGGATTGTACGGAGCTTCCTTGTAAATACCCTTCTCCGCTCATACCGCCTGAAGCAATGGCCAGCTTCGCATTGTTCGTATGATAACTCGCTTTCGGCGTTGCTTTTTCTGGTATCAGCCATGGGTCAATCCGTTCCATCCAGTGGCCGCGGCTCTCCATGATTTTCGATTCTTTGATTTCATCATGATAGTGGATATAGGCCTGTGCTCCACCGAAAGCGATGCCTGCTACAAGCAGCAGCCCGATAAGAGCGTGCGAAAACTTCACATTCCCGATCCATAACAACCCAAGCAAGATGACAATATAGCTCAGTCCATTACCCAAGTCATTCTGAACCATGACAACGGCAAACGGGATAAACGTCAAGAGCCCAATCGGTACAATGTCCCGCCAAAAGGACAACTTCGTTTTATTCTTACGGATAAGAACATAGGTGATAAATATGATCAGCACCAGCTTGAACAATTCCGCAGGTTGAAAATCCACGATACCCAGATTAATCCAACCTGTGGCATTATTTTTGGTCTGGCCGATGAAGGAAGGCAGCAGAAGGGCTAATAACCCGCCGATGTATATATGCATTGCGTATTTATTCCATAACCGATAATCAATCAAACTGAGCCCAAAAAAGGCTGCAAATCCGAGGATATAAAATATCCCCATCTTGATATGGTGTCTTTCGAATCCGGTGTTGTCGAGCGTGGCACTATATATCGATGTAATACTGACAACCATCAGCATCAACAGTACAAAAACGATAACAAAATCAATTTTCTTGAATTTCTGAAGCATGCTTTGGTCCCCCTGTGCCCGGAGCTGTACACACTGATTTGCCAATTGAGGTAAGGTAACAATCTGTACGACAGCAAACATTTAATCGGCTCAGCCCATCATCTATTTTAAAAGAAATCCACCCAGAACACAATTAACGGAAAATTCCCAGAACATGCCTGTCAATCCCCGCCAAATCCGGCACCGTGACGATTTCCTTCCAGTGCCCTGCACTCCGCAGAAGCTCTGCCACATCCTCGGCTTGGCCCATACCCAGCTCAAAGGCGATCAGCCGCGGCGGAGCTGACAGCAAGGGCAGCTGCGCCATCATGATCCGGTACGGATTCAATCCGTCCGGCCCGCCATCCAGTGCCGTTCGCGGCTCATAATCACGGACTTCGGGCTGAAGTCCCTCAATATCCTCCGCCGGAATGTACGGCGGGTTGGAGACAAGGATGTCCGGGGCCATGCCGGCGAATGGCTCCAACAGGTTCCCCTGCCGAAACTCGACACAGGCGTTCAGCTGCTTCGCATTACGAGCAGCTACCTCCAGCGCATCCGGCGAAATATCGCTCGCCAGCAAATCCCATGCCGGCTCCTGCAATGCCAACGTAATGGCGATGGCCCCGCTACCCGTGCCGATATCAATGGCCTGTAGCCTTTCATACGATCGCGAAGTAAGCTCCCGTCCATACTTCAGCACCGCTTCCACGAGCAGCTCCGTTTCCGGACGCGGAATGAGAACCGCCGGCGTAACTTCAAACGGTCTGCCGTAAAATTCCTGTTCGCCGATAATATACTGCGCAGGAACGCCTTGGGCTTTGCGATTGATCGCTTCTTCCAGGGCGTAGCGGCGGTCCGCCGGAAACGGATCCGCGAGTGCCATATAATATGAGGTTCCCGACAATCTCAGCACATGCTCCAGCAGCAGCTGCGCATTCCGCTGCGGTTCCATTACCCGCAAGCCGTCTAAAAAAGAAGAAGCCTCCACAAAGGCTTCTCTTATGCTGCGCTGCGGCGTCAATTCAAATATCGTCCGCTTCAAAGCGTTATACTCCTTTTTCCATCAGTTCAGCCTGCTCCGCAAGGGTCAGCGCCGAAACGATCTCTTCAATCTCCCCGTTCATCACTTGATCCAGCTTGTGAACGGTAAGTCCGATCCGGTGATCGGTTACACGGCTTTGCGGGAAGTTGTACGTACGGATCCGCTCACTGCGGTCACCTGTACCCACTTTGCTCTTCCGCTCACCGGCATACTTCGCTTCTTCCTCTTGGCGCATCATATCAAAGATACGGGCACGAAGCACCTGCAGTGCCTTATCCTTATTGGAGTTCTGCGATTTGCCGTCTTGGCACGTAGCCACAATCCCCGTCGGGATATGCGTTACGCGTACCGCCGACTTGGTGGTGTTAACGGACTGACCGCCTGCACCACTGGAGCAGAAGGTATCCACGCGGATATCCTTGTCATGGATTTCGATATCCACTTCTTCCGCCTCTGGCATGACCGCCACCGTAGAGGTGGATGTATGGATACGACCTCCGGATTCCGTAGCCGGAATACGCTGCACACGGTGCGCGCCGCTCTCAAATTTCATTTTGCTGTAAGCGCCGCGACCATTAATCATGAAGATGACTTCCTTGAAGCCACCCAGATCGTTCGTGTTGACGTCCATCAGTTCAACCTTCCAGCCCTGGGTATCCGCATAACGGGTATACATCCGGTACAGGTCGGAAGCAAACAGTGCCGCCTCGTCGCCGCCGGCTGCGCCACGAATCTCGATGATGACGTTCTTATCATCATTCGGGTCCTTCGGCAGCAGCAAAATCCGAATCTTCTCCGCCAGCTCGCGCTCACGCTGGGTAAGCTCTTCGATCTCCATTTTCACCATTTCGCGCATGTCGTCATCCAACTTTTCGCCCTGCATGGTTTTGGCAGCTTCGAGCTCTTCAATTACATTTTTATATTCAACATAAGCCTCATAAGCAGGCTGTAAATCGGATTGTTCTTTGGAATAATCCCTGAGCTTCTTGGAGTCATTAGCGACATCGGGGTCGCACAACAGCTCACTTAACTTCTCGTAACGGTCCGCAAGGGATTGTAATCGGTCCAACAAAGGAATTCACCTCTCTAAGATATATTCCTGAAGATATGCCCTTTTGCACTCCATTTCGCATCAACAATGAAGTGTAAACGACTTTTTATTTTACCATGAAACGACGTATTTGACTAGCAGGCAGTTGACCGGACTGAAAGGATCTCTCCCTTCAAGTTTGGCTCCCATTCAGAGGGTGATCCACCTGTGCAGGGAGGGTCCAGCACTCCTCAGCTCATCACTATGATATCTTCAAAAAAACCACGGTCCCATGCACAAAGTGACATGGAGCCATGGCCTTTGAATACTTCAATTCCTACACATTGAAACGGAAGTGCATCACATCGCCGTCATTCACAACGTACTCTTTGCCTTCCAGGCGAAGCTGTCCGCGTTCCTTCGCGCCGTTCATCGATCCGGCCGCAACCAGATCATCGTAAGCTACGACCTCAGCACGGATAAAGCCGCGTTCGAAGTCGGTATGAATCACGCCAGCCGCTTGCGGAGCCTTCGTTCCTTTGCGGATCGTCCAGGCACGTACTTCCTGCACGCCTGCCGTAAAGTAGGTGTACAATCCCAGAAGACTGTAAGCCGCCTTGATCAGACGGTTCAAACCGGATTCCTCCAGCCCCAGCTCCTCAAGGAACATCGCTTTATCCTCGCCCTCAAGCTCGGCAATCTCGGCTTCAACCTTCGCGCTGATCGGAACCACGAGTGCGTTCTCCGCAGCCGCGAAATCACGAACCTGCTGTACAAAAGGATTGCTGTCGGCTTCCGTAACGCCGTCTTCGCTCAGGTTAGCCGCGTATAGCACCGGCTTCAATGTCAGCAGGTGCAAATCACGAACAATCAGCTTCTCATCGTCGCTCAGTTCCACGCTGCGTGCCGGTTGATCGTTGTAAAGGGCTTCCTTCAGGCGCTCCAGCAGTTCTACTTCCTGAGCATACTGCTTATTGCCGCCCTTCATGTTCTTCTTCGCGCGATCGATCCGCTTCTCCACGCTGTCGAGATCCGCTAGGATCAGCTCCAGATTAATCGTCTGGATATCGCTGACCGGGTTCACTTTACCGTCAACGTGGGTAATGTTCTCGTCCTCAAAGCAGCGAACAACATGAACGATGGCATCCACTTCACGAATATGGGCAAGAAACTTGTTCCCAAGGCCTTCCCCTTTGCTCGCCCCGCGAACCAAGCCCGCGATGTCCACGAATTCAAAAGCGGTCGGTACCGTTTTGTTCGGCTGAACCAGTTCGGTCAGTTTGTTGAGGCGCTCATCCGGCACTTCCACAACACCGACGTTAGGATCAATCGTACAGAACGGATAGTTGGCCGATTCGGCGCCTGCTTGCGTGATCGCATTAAACAATGTTGATTTGCCGACGTTTGGCAAACCGACGATTCCTGCTTTTAAAGCCATTTATGTGACAACTCCTTATTAGGTTTACTTCTTTATTTATAAGTATTACACAGCTTTGGTTCTTATCGCCGAAGCTACGAATCGCCAGCTAAACAATCTTATTAATTATAGCAGATACCCGATAGACTTCAACACGAATATACTGCCATCGTTGAATGTGATCCGGGCCCATCACTCCGGCCATTTATACACGAATCAGCCGGTTGGTAGACTTCAGCGCATCGATATTCCCTGCGCCGATTCCGAACATCGCCGTCCGCAGCTCCAACTCCACCTGGGCAAGCCGCTGATCCAGCGCTTCCACGGATTCGACCGCCGAGCCCAGGAGTCCACGCCCGAAGCCTGCCAGATCGGCGCCAAGCGAGAGCGCTTTAGCCGCATCGACGCCGCTCTGCAGCCCACCGCTGCCAATAATCGCACAGGTTGGCGCAGCTTCGCGCACCTCCACGATACATTCCGCGGTAGGATTGCCCCAACCGGCGAAAGCCTCAGCCGCTGCGCGGCGAACCGGATCCGGGCTGCGAAATTTTTCAACCTGACTCCATGAAGTACCGCCCGCACCTGCCACGTCGATGAAGGCCGCCCCGATATTCAGCAGGCTCCGCGCCGTTTCACCATCGATTCCCCAGCCAACTTCTTTAATGCCAACCGGTACCGAAAGTGTACGGCACAGATCCTCAATTCGCCCAAGCAAACAGCCAAACCGGGTATTCCCTTCCGGCTGAAACACCTCTTGAAGTCCGTTTAAATGGAGAACCAGCATGTCCGCACCCGCGATATCTACCGCCCGCTGACAATCGTTAAGGCCAAAGCCATAGTTCAGCTGCACCGCTCCAAGGTTAGCGATAACCGGCACGCTCGGCGCACTCTCCCGGACACGGAAAGTAGAAGCAAGCTCTTCCTTCTCCACCGCGGCCCGAACGGAGCCTACCCCAAGTGCCCAGCCGCGCCGCTGCGCTGCTTCAGCTAAACGTCTATTGATCTCTCCGGTAGCCTTGCTTCCGCCAGTCATGGAGCTGATTAGAAATGGTGTGCGTACAGAAAAATTAAGAAATGTTGTGTCCAGCTTAATATCGTCAAAGTCAATTTCCGGCAGTGCGGAGTGACGGAAGCGGTAACGTTCAAAACCGGTGGTTACTCCCACAGAGCCTACTTCCTCATTCAAGCATAAGCGTACATGCTCTATTTTCCGCTCGCCCGTGGGCACTTCCGGCATCAGCCTGCCCTCAAGTTTTTCCGATCCTCTGCCTGAAATGGTTTCAGCAGGTTTATCCGCAGTTTCTTTATGTTCTGAATTCATCCCGTGCCTCCTTATCCACTTCACTCATCCCTTAAATAACTATATATAAGCATATCATTGGCACCACAGATTGTCCCAGCTCTACATGATATGTACCTCTACAAGCTAAAATATAAACTCGGTGTTCACCCATTCTTACGCATGTATTGAACTAACAAACCTCTCGACCATCATTCTACCCTGAGATCTTAGGAACAACCCGAAATCGAATACGATCCGAACTGCAAAACATGGAGTGCGTCAGGACAGGTCATTCATGTTAATTAACGTTATACAACAGTAGCGATAGGAGGATGGGCTATCTTGGGTTTCCGCCAATTATTTCATACGCGCACTTCAGAAAATCAAAATACACCTCGTGAAGGTACAAAGCTTGTACCAGGGAAACCTTCCAGAGGCTTCCGCATACGAAACACGATTTTGATCGGCCTGGCCCTTCTCATTCTCTGGCTTATCGGCGTGATGATTTATCAGACGCATAAGCCGCTGCCGAAGGGGATCTCTTATGAAAGCCCGCTTTACCAGAGCGACGTTAAAATGTGGATGGACCTGACCTATCCCGGACCGGACGGTCAACCGATACATGATCGCGAAATCGGACCACGCATCAGTCAAATTATCGATGAATCCCGGAAGTTCCTGGTGATCGATATGTTTCTGTTCAATGGCTACACCCATAAAGGTCAGATATTCCCTGAAGTCAGCGAAGAACTCACTCATCTTCTGGTTGTCCATAAGAAGAAATATCCCGACATGGATATCTTCTTTATTTCCGATGAAGTCAATACCGGATATGGCTCCTATTCGCTGCCGGAATTCGAGGCCATGAAAGCAGCCGGGATTCATGTAATTATAACCGATGTCAACCGGCTTCGAGATTCCACGCCCATCTATTCCGCTGTATGGCGAACGTTCTTCCAGTGGTTTGGCCAGTCGGGCAGAGGGACACTCCCCAATCTGATGGCAAGCGAAGCACCCGATATTACGGTCCGCTCCTATCTGAAGCTGCTGAATGTGAAGGCCAATCACCGTAAAATCGTCATCAGCGAGAACACTGCGCTGGTCACTTCGGCCAACATCCATGACGCCAGCGCGTTCCATTCAAACATTGCCTTCGAAACGAGTGGGGACATCATCGGGGATATGCTTGCAGCTGAACAAGCTGCCGTTAACCTTACAAGCCGAATCAAACTGCCGGAATATGAGCCAGACTCCAAGCCACACATGCAACCTTCTGGTCAAGCAAACGATGTCGATGTTCGTTATCTGACGGAAGGAAAAATCTATAAATATGTTCTGAAAGCCATAGAGCAATCACAGCCTGGGGACACGCTCTGGATGGGGATGTTCTATCTAGCCGACAGCAAAGTCATGGACCAGCTTCTTAAGGCCTCGGACCGCGGCGTTGATATCCGCCTCATCCTGGATCCGAACCAGAATGCCTTCGGCCGGGACAAGATCGGCATCCCTAACCGTCCGGCTGCCGCTGAGCTCATCCAAAAATCCAAGGGCAACATCTCTGTTCGCTGGTACAACACCGGTACAGAGCAGTATCATACCAAGCTCATGTACATTGCCAAACCGACAGGCAAGTCTGTGATTACCGGTGGGTCAACCAACTTCACCCAGCGGAATCTGGCTGATCTCAATTTGGAAAACAACTTGTGGATAGCCGCACCTAAGGATCATCCGCTTACCCGGGATCTGGACCGTTACTTTCATCGAATATGGCTCAACGAAGGCGCAGCCTTTAGTCTCGAAGTTGAGGCTTACCAAGGAAAAACGACATGGATGAAGGACATCCTGTTTAAACTGCAAAAATGGCTCGGTTTCACTACCTTTTAAAGTTCTTTCAATATGATGTATGTACGCACATGAAGTGCCCGTATGTACCACGAGTTCCCCACCTCCACCGCATTACAGCAGAGGTGACATTAGCCGGGCGGCCGACTCCAGCAGCCGGGTCATGATTCTTTTTTTACGGGTATGATTGCGGTCGTACAGGATAGCGGATTCCTGGTCCTGCTCGAAGTCGGATACCAGCCTGCCTACGCTTTCCGTATGAACGAGTAAAGCATTAACCTCAAAATTAAGGTGGAAGCTCCGCATGTCCATGTTAGCCGTACCAATGGTTGCGACCTCGCCGTCAACGATTAGCAGCTTCGAGTGCATAAACCCTTTTTCATATTCATACACCCTTACCCCGGCATCCAGCAGAGCCGGAAAATAGGAATGAGAAGCCAGGAAGGGAAGCCATTTGTCCGGTTTCGACGGAAACAGAATCCGTACATCAAGACCGGACAAGGCAGCAACCCTGAGCGCGGTGAATATGTCTTCATCCGGTATAAAATAAGGCGTAGCCAGCCATACCGACTTACGAGCCGACACAATCATGGAGAAGAAGATGTTCTTCAGGGCTCTTCGCTCATTGTCCGGTCCGCTTGCGATAATCTGGACGGCACCGGCACGGTTCTCCAGCAAATCCGGTGAATAATAGATGGGTTCACTCGGCTGCTCACCTGTCATGTACTGCCAATCCTGGAGAAAGATAACTTGGAGCGTTCTGACAGCCTCTCCACGGACAAGCATGTGGGTATCGCGCCAGAAACCAAATGCCTTGCTGCGGCTTAAATACTCATCCCCTACATTCAATCCACCAACGAATCCGACACTCCCGTCAATAACAACGATTTTGCGATGATTGCGGTAATTCACGCGGCTCGTGAAAAATATCGTTTTGGGACTGCCGAATACGGCGACCTGTACACCCGCATCTCGCATCTCTTGCAAAAAGGAAGGCGGCAGCTGCAAGCTGCCAACGGCGTCCACCATAAACCGAACGGCCACCCCCTCTTTCGCCTTCCGTATCAAAATTTCCTGGATCTGCGTTCCGATCGCATCCGGACGGTAAATGTAATATTCCATATGAATGTGATGCGCCGCTTGTTCCAGCTCCGCAATCAAGGCCGCAAAAGTCTCTTCCCCGTCGGTCAGCACCTTGGTATCGCTCGAGAAGGAAATCGGCGTGCGTGCAAGGCGGGTAGACAGCTGAAGGAGCTGCTGCACTTCGGGCTTAAAGCAGGAGATGTCTGGGGTGTTCTTCCGGAGCACTTCGCTGGTATATACCAGCACGTCCTTCCGCGCTTTTTTATCGTATTTTCTCCGCTTGAAATAGTTCTGTCCGAACAAAAAATAAAAGACAAGCCCTACGATAGGGACAAGCGCCAAAAGCAGAATCCAGGCCAACGTGCTGGTGGGATGACGATTCTCCATAAAAATCATGAATCCGATGGATACTACGGTTAGCGTAGAGAATATCCCGATAATGGTCCCTGTCGTCTTCCCGAAATAATCCATGCCAAAATAATAAAACGCGAACAAAAGCGCGGTAATCAGTACAGCCTCTATTCCCTTTCTCATATCGTTTACCCCTTGTTCTACATCGTTTCTGTCTCTATGTATGTACGATGCTGGTCACACCATATTCTACATGATCTCCCCCAGGAACTAAAGACTGTTCTCCTTGAGCCGACAAGGCCTGATACCCAAAAATAAAATATTGACAATGCGAACGCCATTTGTTAAAAATATAACTAACGATCGTTAGTTAGGAGGAATCTTATGAGTGCCGTCGACATTAAACAATCCGCCCTTGCCCACTTTGCCAAAAACGGTTACGAAGGGGCATCGTTAAAACATATTGCTGACGACTGCGGAATCAAAAAACCGTCGATTTATGCCCATTTTTCCAGCAAAAAAGATTTGTTTCTGCAGGTGCTTCAGGACGTATTCCAGCGCCAAGAGGACTTAATGGTAGGCTATTTTCTCGACCATGCGGATTGGCCGCTGGAGCAGCAGCTACACGGATTTCTTGAAAGCCGTCTCCAAGCTTATCGTATGGATGATGAAGTCCGGTTCTTCTTGCGGATGGCCTTCTTCCCGCCAAGCTCGCTGTACGACGAAGTGATGGGGATGGTATATCCATTGCTGGACCAGCAGGAGGAGAACCTGTCCAAACTGCTTGCCGCAGGCTGCCCGGTTCACGGACGCATTATTCGTTATCCGCGTAAAGCCGCCATTGCCTACATGACCTTGCTGGACGGAATTCATCTGGAAACCGTATACGGCGGAGAAGAACGGGCCCTAAGACGGGTTGTGGCCGCTTGGCCCGTGTATTGGTTAGGGGTAAAGAAACAGGGATATAACCACGAGAGTTAATGTCTCCTATTCTACGCATGCTAAAGGGGCTTAAGGAGAATAGGAATCGGTAAGTGAGGGGTTACTGTTATTTTCATAAAGGAGTGACAATTATAATGAATCGCAACTGGCTTTATGTGCTGCTTGCTGGATTGGTTGAAATCATATGGGTGATGGGTTTGAAGCATTCCTCTAACACATGGGAATGGCTTGGAACCGTGGCCGCCATTACAGCGAGCTTTTATCTTATTATCGAGGCGGCCAAACGGCTGCCGGTCGGAACGGTGTATGCCGTCTTCACGGGAATCGGCACAGCCGGAACAGTGGCTTCCGAAATGCTGTTCTTCGGAGAACCGTTTAAAGTGCTCAAGGTGCTTCTGATCTGCGTGCTGCTGGCAGGTGTGGTCGGACTTAAACTGATTACCAGCGATCATGCAGAACCGGAGGTGAGCAAGTAATGGCCTGGGTTGCTCTTGTATTTGCCGGATTATTTGAAATCGGCGGCGTTATCGGTATCAAAGGCGTGTCGGAACGTAAGGGATGGCGCTATGTACTGATTTTGGCATTATCTTTTGCCGCCAGCTTCTCCCTCCTCTCCTACGCCATGACCGTACTGCCTATGGGTACCGCTTATGCCATCTGGACGGGAATCGGAACGGCGGGCGGCGCGATCACCGGGATGTTCCTGTTCGGGGAACCCAAGGAGTGGCGGCGGGTGCTGTTTATTGCCATGATTCTGTGCTCGGCTGTCGGTCTGAAATTGATCAGTTAAATAATTTCAACAAATTTCATATATTTTCAGAACCCATGAAAAGGGACGACCGTAGTAAAGTTGAAACGGTCGTTCTTTTTCATATATAATAATTCTTGACCTTATGGTCAATCTAAGAACCGCAAAGTTCTCAAGCGAGGTGAACTATTGATTGACTGATAAAACGGCAGAAAAACGACAGCAAATACTCATCACTGCGATGCAGCTGTTTTCCGCGAAGGGCTCTTCGGTTACCTCCATGCAGGAAATTGCCGAAGTATGCGGGATGTCGAAAGGCAGCCTCTATCTTCATTTCAAATCCAAAGAGGAACTGGAAAAGAGCATTTACGAGCTTATCGCAAGCCGCATTAAAGATGAGATTCTCCGGGTCGACCACGATCCACTGCTTGCACCAAAGGAGCAGCTGCGCAAGCAGACGGAAGTGCTTCTGGTCCATTTTCTGGAGATCCGGGAATTTCTCCTGAAGCAGTTCCATGATCAGATGCCTCCGGGGAAACCGCCTTTTGACAAGGAAAACATGCGGCAGGAAATGCTGGCTACATTGCAGTGGTTTAACAATAAGCTGAAAACCATTTATGGACCGGACGTAGAGCCGTATACGATGGAGATCGGCATGTTTATGGGCAGTATGCTCGGTTCTTATATCCGTTTCCTGTTCATGCCGGGATTTCATTTGAATGTAGGAATCATCGCTGATCATCAGATCCAGCTGCTGGATGATATTGTAGCCAGTATTCTGCGCAGACGGCCCGAACCCCTGATCCCGATGGAGGCGGTTGGGCAATTGGGTCAATTATGCCAAACCGACATGCGCACGCAGCGTCACCCTCTCATTGTTATTAAGACGATGAAGAATGAGCTTAAGAGGATCCAGGTGGAGCCGGATGTCCGGGAAGATGCGATGGAGTCGCTCAATATTATGGAGAAGGAGCTGCTTGCCCTTCAGCCCAGCCGGGCCGTTCTGAAAGGAATGCTTGCCAACTTGGAGGGGATCGAGGACCTTGAAGCATTGTTTACGGAGCTCAAGGGCACCATTGTGACTGTACTCGAAAGCTATCTTACACCCGGTGGAATGATGATGAAGGGGAATTAGTCCAAGTTACAGACATAGAGTTTTGGAGAGGAGAGAGAATCGCCTAATGAAAGGAATTATCAATTTCTCGCTGCGCAATAAGTTTGCGATCTGGCTGCTGACCATCATCGTCAGCTTCGGAGGGTTATACAGCGGACTGACGATGAAGCAAGAAACCATTCCGGATATTAACGTCCCGTTCTTAAGTGTCACCGCGATCTATCCGGGTGCAGCCCCTGAAGGTGTTGTGGAGGATGTTACCAAACCGCTTGAGACGAGACTCCGCAATATTGACGGCGTCAAAACCGTAACCTCCACTTCCATGGAAAATGCAGCCAATGTCATGGTTGAGTTTGATTATGGTAGTGATCTGGACAACGCTACGGCTGCTGTTCGTGAAGCCATTAACGAGGTAAAGCTGCCTGATGACGCCCAGAAACCTACCATATCCAAATTCAGCATGAGCTCCATGCCGGTTGTCTCCCTAAGTATTGCGAACAAAGACAATATGGCATTGGATGAATTGACACGCATCACAGAGAAAGACATCGTTCCGGAGCTGGAGGATTTGGACGGAGTTGCTTCCATCCAGGTAGCCGGACAATTCGTGAACGAGGTACAGCTAAAGTTTAATCAGGACAAATTGAACGAGCTTGGCCTGACGGAGGATACCGTCAAAGGAATCGTGCAGGGTTCAGCGCTGTACGTTCCGCTCGGCATGTTCGAAATGGAAAAATCGCAGAAGGCCGTTGCTATTGATGGCGGCATCATCGGCATTGACGATCTGAAGAATATCGCCATTCCGGTTATTCCGGGTGGCGGCGGTGCAGATGCATCTGCCGGAGCTGGTGCTCCGAATGCCGGGACAGGTCAACAACCATCGCAGCAGCCTTCCGGTAATGCAGCTGGGGCAGGCCAACAAGGCGCTCCTGGAGCCGGTGCGGCTGCTGGTGGACCAAGCGGTGCTCCTGCCGTTCCGACCGGCATTCCAACTGTGAAACTCAGTGAGATTGCCAAGATTGAAGTTATCGGAACCTCGGAATCCATCTCCCGCACCAACGGGAAGGAATCGATCGGTATCCAAATCGTGAAAGCCAACGACGCCAATACGGTTGATGTTGTCAATCAGGTGAAAGACAAGGCCGAAGAATTGAGAGGCCTCTATCCTGGCATGGATCTGACAATCATGCTGGACCAAGGCAAGCCGATTGAAGACTCTGTTCATACGATGCTCTCCAAGGCATTATTCGGCGCACTGTTCGCCGTTCTGATCATTATGATCTTCCTGCGCAACATCCGTTCGACGATTATATCGATCATTTCAATCCCATTGTCCTTGCTGATTGCGGTTCTGTGCCTGAGACAAATGGATATCACCTTGAATATGATGTCGCTCGGTGCCATGACCGTTGCTATCGGCCGGGTTGTCGATGATTCGATCGTCGTTATCGAGAATATCTACCGGCGCATGTCCCTCTCGACCGAGAAGCTGACAGGCCGAGAGCTTATTAGTGCCGCTACACGTGAAATGTTTGTACCGATCATGTCCTCCACCATCGTAACCATCGCGGTATTCCTGCCGCTTACCCTGGTTAGCGGTATGGTCGGAGAGCTGTTCATGCCATTTGCATTGACGATGGTCATTGCACTGCTCGCTTCCCTGGTCGTGGCGGTCACACTCGTACCCGCTATGGCGCACAGCCTGTTCCGCAAAGGCTTAAAGAACAAACATGATCATGCAGAGAAACCTGGCGCAATGGCCCGCGGGTATCGTTCCATTCTGAAATGGACGCTGAATCACAAAGCCATTACATTCCTGGCAGCCATCGTGTTATTGGCAGGAAGCTTGTTCCTGACGAAGTACCTTGGAGTTAGCTTTATTCCTGAACAGGAAGACAAATATGCCATGGTCACTTATTCTCCTGAACCTGGCGTCATGCTGGAGGATGTAGAGGAACGCGCATTAAAAGCGGAGAAATTGATCCTGGATCAGCCTGGAGTGCAAACGATGCAATACTCCATCGGCGGAAGCAATCCGCTTGGTATGGGATCAGCGAATTCCGGATTATTCTATATTATGTATGACCCGGACACGAAAAACTTTGAAGATGTCAAAAAAGCGCTTGTCGAGGATCTTGCCAAGGAAGTACCGGATGGCACTTGGTCCAATATGGACATGGCGGCCGGCGGCTTTGGCGGCAGCCAGTTAACGGTTAACGTCTTTGGCGACTCTCTGGAGCAGATCAAGCCGGTGGCTGATCAAATCGCAGAACTCGCAAACAAGGATACCGCTACCTTCGACAATGCAAAGACCAGCTTGTCCGAAGCGTTCGAGCAGTATACGCTGGTTGCCGACCAAGAGAAGCTGAGCTCCCTTGGCCTGACAGCCGGACAATTGGCAATGAAGCTGTCTCCGGTACGGGAACGTCCAGTCTTGACCGAAGTCAAAATTGAGGACAAGACCTACAATGTTTACATTGAGACGGACAGCAAAACCTATAAGAGTATAAAGGAAATCGAGAACGAAACCGTCACCTCCCCACTCGGTATCGAAGTACCGATCAAGGATGTGGCCAAGGTGGAAAAAGGAACGACTCCAGACTCCATTATGCGCATCGACGGGAAAATGGTTGTGACCGTCACAGCCGACATCCTGTCCAGCGATGTAGGATCGGCCTCCACCAACCTGGAGACTGAAGTGAATAAGCTTGAGCTTCCAGACGGCGTATCCGTCCAATTCGGAGGCGTCACCGAGCAAATCAACGAAACCTTCGGACAGCTTGGACTCGCCATGCTGGCAGCCATCGCGATTGTATACTTTGTGCTTGTGGTTACATTCGGTGGCGGTCTCGCACCGTTCGCCATCCTGTTCTCGCTGCCGTTCATTGTCATCGGAGCCATTATCGGCTTGCTCGTCACAGGCGAGACACTGAATGTGTCTGCACTCATGGGCGTACTTATGCTGATCGGTATCGTCGTGACCAATGCGATTGTATTGATCGACCGCGTAATCCATATGGAGCGCGAAGGAATGAGCACACGCGAAGCCCTGCTTGAAGCCGGCGCTACCCGTCTTCGTCCAATCCTGATGACGGCACTCGCAACGATCGGCGCTCTTCTGCCTCTCGTATTCGGTTGGGAGAGCAGTGCAGGCATCATCTCGAAAGGTCTCGGCATTACGGTTATCGGCGGTCTGATCAGTTCGACGCTGCTCACGCTCGTGGTGGTACCTATCGTGTATGAGTTCCTGATGAAGTTCAGCAAGAAAAGAATCGAAGATTAAGTAGAACAGCAAAGCCCCGGTTTCCTATAATAGGAGATCGGGGCTTTTTTGATGACTATGATGTTGACGACTATGATGTTGTCTTGCTTGCTAATGTACCAGCACAGCCTCCCTGGAATGCTTCCACGTCTTCAGCATGCTCAGATCCTGTGCGAGGAAATCCTCCAGCAGACTGAATAACGACTGATAAAGCGGACTTTCCGTGGATCCTTTCAGATCCTTGCAGAGGGACGGCACCCATGACAACAGATGCTCCTCCAGAAACTTCTCTTGAACCTCCATCAATTGCAGCATGCTATGTTCACAATACGTATTGTTCAGCATACGGTCATGAAGCAGTGTCATAAATTCCAGTTCAATGGCTATATGATCGTCCGCTTCCCCGTGCAGTTTATTAAAGGCAATACCGACGGATGCGTAACAATCGGCTAAATCCTGAGCGCATCCATCCTTCGTATAATGAGACTCTGCTGCCTGACGCTGTTTGGACTGCTGAAGCAATCGGCGGTATTCCGCCCCTTCATATTCGCAAATCCGAACCAATTCCTCAGGTGAGCGTCCACATAAATATGTCATCAGTTCCGTACCGGCCTTCGAACACTCCGCAGCCTTGCTAATTCCACTTCCGCGGCTCCATTCCGCAATCATAGACAAGCTGGGCCAATTGCCCAAAAAATCAATCAGCAGCTCGTAGACCGTCCCCCGGTTTTCAAGCCATCTGTGACAGACGTCAGGCACCTCCAAAGTTTGAACAGGTGATATCGCCATATCGAACCTCCTATTGGTAACCTTTCTTGTTGGATGTGATATCCTTGACAGTATATCTTAGATGAACGCCTAATGAAAGCAGATAGAAATGATTTCCGAAAATTTCGGAAAAATCAGGAAACTTTCGGAAATCTAGAATGTCACTACTCGCTTTCAAGGGGAGAAAGCTTTTGTTCACAGCTTCAATATAATGGATCCCGAAAGCGTTTACTGTGATTCTTCTCACAAAAGAATGGCCATTTTGCCGCTGCTTGTCCTCCGTCATGACCCAAACGGCGCATTGACTCCCGTTCGGGGAATGGCTACAATGTGACCATGCATGCTATAAAGGGGGATTTCCATGATCGAACCGCTTAAAGATTCTTTCGGTCGGGTCCATGATTATATTCGCATCTCGGTGACGGATCGATGCAATCTTCGTTGTGTCTATTGTATGCCGGAAGAAGGAATGGAATTCCAGCCTCATGATCAGATTATGAGCTATGAAGAGATCGCAGCGATCGTGCGCGTCCTTGCCCCTATGGGCGTCTCCAAAGTACGCCTTACCGGCGGGGAACCGCTGGTGCGCAAGGATCTGGAATCCTTGGTCCATATGATTGCTTCCATTGAAGGAATTCAAGATATATCACTTACCACCAACGGGATCATGCTCCCATCCAAAGCTCGTCTGCTTAAGGAAGCGGGACTCACTCGTATCAACATCAGCCTGGATTCGCTTCATGAGGAGCGTTACGCGCGCATTACGCGCGGCGGACGGGTGCATAAAGTGCTGGAAGGCATTGAAGCCGCTTATGAAGCTGGCCTGGATCCGATCAAACTGAACATGGTGTTAATGAAGGGCTTCAACGAAGACGAAATTCGCGACTTTATCGCTCTAACGCTCGATCGTCCCCTCCATGTCCGCTTTATTGAATATATGCCGATCGGCCAAGCATCCGATGCCTGGCGAGATTCGTATCTGCCGCTGAGCCGGGTATCCGAAGTGTGCCAGGAGGCGGGGTGGACCATTCAAGAAGAGCAGGGACCATCCGGCAATGGGCCTTCACGCAACATGAAAGTGGTTGGAGCTACAGGAACCTTCGGTCTGATCCATCCGGTCAGCGATCATTTCTGCGATTCCTGCAACCGCCTCAGGCTGACGGCGGACGGCCACATCAAGGCTTGTCTATACTGGTCCGATGAATTTAACGTGCGCCGTGTCGTCGATGATCCTTCCGCGGTGGCGAACCTGTTCCGCAAAGCGCTGGGCGATAAACCGCTGAATCATGAAATGGCGCTCGCGCTCGAGAAAAAGACACAAAACCATACTCCCACCGTCCGGCGCATGTCGCAGATCGGCGGATAAACCCGTCTGCTGCGCGTATACTGCCGATGGCAGATTTATTATCGCTAGCCCGCAGTTATATATTAAAATTCCCCGCCAAGCATTTAGTTGGCGGGGTTATTTTTTAGGATGAGTACCGGTTTCAACGGGCTTTGCACCTTGATGCCGCTATAAAACTCTACTATCTATCCTCAGACAAGTCGGAATTCAGCAGGCCGCCTGCTGCCTCATATTCCCCAGGTGTGTTCATATTAAATAAAATCCTGCGCGGATCAAGGCCCGTCATTGCCTCTAATTGCTCCTCATGCACAAAGACGGCATTCAGCTCCTGCACCCATTCCACCATGCGCAGTTGTCCCTTGATCAGCCTGTGCTCAAGGCCTTCTACGGTTTCTTTGCGATATGCCGCCAGCAGCGGATGCATCCTGCCCTCTACCACGGGGATTACAGCGTCGGCTGCGTACTGCTTGTTCGCCAGATCCAGCAGTCCCCGAAGGAAACGCTCATGGATATAAGGCATGTCACACGCAGCAACCATATTCCATGTGCTTTGGGATGACTTGAGCGCTGCATGAAGTCCCGCCATCGGTCCTTGCCCGACATAGAGATCGGGAATGCACTCCAATTCAAGAAATTGATAAGCGGCCGGGACATTCGTGGATAGGATTACCCGTCCGCTAACTTTGTCAAGCACCTGGACCGTTCGCTCGATCAAACTAATTCCCTCCATAGGCAACAGCGCCTTGTTTCTCCCCATTCTCCGGGAGGCTCCACCTGCAAGCACGATACCTGTCACCTGATCCGGCGAAAGGCCAACATCTAGGGAGTGATCGCTCATATGTTCTTCCCGCCTTTCTTACACGTTGTAAAAAAAGTTGATTCAGTTTACAGATTAATAACCAGAATAATGGAAAATCATTTAAAAGATGGTTTGTATCCCTTTTCAATGCATGATACATTGAAAGGAAAGCGGCTTCCTATGTCGCCGCGATTTTGGATTGTATTCGGTTTGAAAGGAATGACCTACTTGCGGAATATGGACAATGCTCAACCTTCGCTGACATCGCTCAAGCTGTTCAACTTCTTCATTTACGGAACCATGGTCATCTTCACCGGTTTTTTCCAGTTATATTTGCAAGACATCGGCATGAGCAAAATCGAAATCGGCAGCCTGATGGCAATCGCGCCATTTGTGTCCATCTTCGCAAATCCGTTCTGGGGATTCTGGGGTGACCGGGCGGCCAACATCAAACGCGTGCTGCTGATCATGATGACCGGTACGCTGCTGCTGGTCCAGCTTGTATTTCAGGCGAATACCTATGCAATGATATACATGACGATGATTTTCTTTTATTTCTTCCAGACTCCGATGTTCTCGCAGACAAATTCGCTGATTCTAACCTATATTGAGGGGACGCAGCAAAAATTCGGCTCGTTCCGGCTATGGGGATCGCTGGGATGGGCGCTGACGGCAATTGCTGCAGGACCTGTCATCGACCGGCTCGGATCGGGACGCATCTCTATCGTGTTCTCGGTCATGCTCCTGGTGGCGGCGTTGTTCATGTTCACATTGCCCTCCATCCAGAAAACAACGGCCTCGGCATCGGTTAACCTTAAAGGACTCAGCAGGCTGTTCCTGAATCCCTATTTTGTCTGGTTCATTCTGTTAGGCATCATGGTATCCATCCCGAACACAGCCAATAACACCTTTATGTCCCTATACATTCTGGAGCTTGGCGGTACCAAGCAGATGGTGGGCCTTGCCATCTTCTTCTCGTCGATATTTGAAGTGGTGATCTTCATTCTGTTTGACCGCTTCCTGAAACGGAAAATCAATGTCCTGGTCGGCTGCCTGACGATTGTCAGCCTGCTCTTCGCCCTCCGCTGGCTGCTGATGGCGGAAGCCAACAGCGCGCTGGAGGTGGCCTTCATCCAGCTGCTGCACTGCGTAACCTTCGGCGGCTATTTCTATGTTGGCGTTCAGTTGACGATGCTATTTGTGCCCACGCCGTATCGCGCTTCCGGACAAGCACTCTATACCTTGAGCTGGAGCGGCATATCCGGCGTCATCGGCGGTCTCGCCGGCGGCTGGATGTTCCAGAACTTCGGGGCGCAGATCATGTACCGGACCGGTACGATGCTTGCCATTGTGGGTGCTATCGGCTTTGGCTGGATGTGGTACAACCTTCGCAAGCACGGGTACCAGCCGCTGCATCCGGACGATCCCGAAGGCGACGAGATCGAGGAGTATGCTGCGAGTTAGAACGTGGTCCGTAGGAGAAGCCATTCAAATGACAAGATGGTATCACCGTAAATATAACAAGACTCGAATGAATCCTGTAACGGAATCTTCGAGTCTTGTTTACGTTATAGGGAGGCACGGGAGACTCTTCTCCCCTTCAATGCCTCCATTTCTATTTGCAATCTTGATTAGCTCTTCGGAAGCTGGAAGGAGCTCTTCAGGGAGACTACGCGGTTAAATACCGGACGCCCTGGCTGCGAATACTTCGAGTCGACGTTGAAATATCCGTGGCGGAAGAACTGGAACTTGTCCTGCGGTGCAGCATCCTTCATATTCGGTTCCACGAATCCTTGCACGATTTGCAGCGAGTTCGGATTGATGTCGTCCAGGAAGGACTTCTCGGCAGCTGCTTCTTCCGCTTCGCCTGCAACCTCTGGTACCAATTCGGCTTCTTCCTCTTCGTCCTTGAACAGTGGTTCGAACAGGCGGAATTCGGCTGGTACGGCCTGCGTGGCCTCCACCCAGTGAATCGTTCCCTTCACCTTGCGTCCGGTAAAGCCGCTACCGCTCTTCGTCTCCGGATCATACGTGCAGTGGATCTCAACGACCTTGCCGTTCTCGTCTTTGATCACATCATTGCACTTAATGAAATACGCATGCTTCAAACGCACCTCATTGCCAGGGAACAAGCGGAAATATTTGCTCGGCGGATCCTCCATGAAATCCTCTTGTTCGATATAGATCTCGCGCGAGAACGGAATCTGGCGGACGCCCATCTGCGGATTCTCCGTATTGTTCTCGGCATCCAGCCACTCCGTCTGGCCTTCAGGATAGTTCGTAATGACCACCTTCAGCGGGTCCAGCACAGCCATCGTGCGCGGCGCCTTCAGCTTCAGGTCCTCACGGATAAAGTGTTCCATCACTTGGCGGTCCACCGTGCCGTACGCCTTCGAAATTCCCGTCTCAAACACGAAGTTGCGAATGGCTTCAGGCGTGTATCCCAGACGGCGAAGTCCAGAGATCGTAGGCATGCGCGGATCATCCCAGCCGTCCACCACATTCTCGTCTACGAGCTGCTTCAGTTTCCGTTTGCTCGTAACCGTCTGCGCCACGTTCAGACGCCCGAATTCGTACTGATGCGGTGTGCTGTCCATCTCGCATTCCGCCACAACCCAATCATAGAAGGGGCGCTGATCTTCAAACTCAAGAGAACACAGGGAATGCGTAACCCCTTCAATGGCATCCTCCAGCGGATGGGCAAAAGCGTACATCGGATAGATGCACCACTTGTCGCCTGTATTATGATGATGCGCGTGGGAGATACGGTAGATGACCGGATCCCGCAAATTGATGTTCGGCGAAGCCATATCGATCTTGGCGCGCAGCACGCGCTCGCCGTTGGCAAATTCCCCTTTGCGCATCCGCTCGAACAGATCCAGATTTTCTTCCACGCTGCGATCCCGGTACGGGCTATTTTGCCCAGGCTCGGTCAGGGTTCCGCGCTTTTCGCGAATTTGGTCAGCGGATTGGTCATCCACGTAAGCTTTCCCTTTCTTAATCAGCAGCACTGCGCGATTGTACATCTCTTCAAAATAATCGGACGCGTACCGCAGCTCTTCCCAATCGAATCCGAGCCACTTCACGTCCTCCTTGATGGAGTTAACATACTCAATGTCTTCTTTCACCGGGTTCGTATCATCGAACCGCAAATGCGTCCGTCCGCCGAATTCATCGGCCAGCGTGAAATTGATCCATATGGCCTTGGCATGTCCAATATGCAAGTAGCCGTTCGGCTCCGGCGGAAAGCGGGTAACGATTTCCTTGACTTTACCGGACTTCAGGTCTTCGGTAATAACATTTTTTATGAAATTGGAGGGGGTGCCCCGATGGTTCTCCACGTTGATCAACCTTTCGTCCTGTAATTTCTGTCTATCTCCTGTATAAACGTGTTTCCCTTAAATATACCTGTAATGCCGTGATTGTTCAAGGAATTCGGCACTTCCGTGCCGCAAGTTGCCGACTTGGGATGAGGATTCCAGCGATCAGCCTGCTCCCAGCATCTAACCTGCATACAGAGATCCTCCCACAGCCGAAAATGCCGGTGAGAATCGTTTTGACGGGGGCTTTTCAATAGGGTAGCATGGAGAGAAAAACAACGATGGAAGGAGGCCTGCAATCATCTTATGAAACCTAGCAAATTCCCCAAAGAACAACGCGAACACCTGGTTGAACGGGTTCAGGAATACTTTGAAACAGAGCGCGGCGAAACCCTCGGCCATCTGGCTGCGGAAGGGATTCTTGATTTTTTCATGGAGACCTTAGGGCCGCATCTATACAATCAAGCGCTAAGCGACTGCAGAACGGTGGTCAATCAGCGTATGATTTCCCTTGAAGAAGATATTTACGCATTAGAGCAAAAAGTGAAGCGGACTCGTTAAAGCTACATACTCTTCACGATGGAGAACAAAGGAGATACCGTATGTTTGGATACACATTAGATGACCATGTTGAATTACGCCCCCTTGCCATAGAGCATGCACGGGCGATGTTCGAGATTACCGACCGGTCTCGGGACCGTCTCCGCAAGTGGCTCCCATGGGTGGATGCCGTCACCGAGGTCAACGATACCGTCAATTATATCAAAGGGGCCATGAAGCAAGCGGCTGAGAATGGCGGCTTCTCGGCCGGCATCTGGGTCCGCGAGGAACTGGCGGGCACCATCTCGTTCCATGAGATTGATTGGAGCAACCGCTCCGTCAGCATCGGATACTGGCTGGATCAGCATTTTACGGGGCAAGGCCTGATGACAAGCGCATGCCGGGCGTTCACGGATCACGCGCTGATGCGCATGGGCCTGAACCGAGTGGAGATCCGCTGTGCAACGGCGAACCATCGCAGCCGGGCCATTCCGGAACGGCTGGGATTTGTGCTGGAGGGAGTCATAAGGGAAGCCGAGAAGCTGCCTCAAGGATATGTCAACCACGCGGTCTACGGCATGATTCAGAGCGAATGGAAGCGGATGAGGTAACCCTTAATCCGAAATAAAATCGGCTTGTATCCTACGATAAGGACACAAGCCGGTTTTTGTTGTCTATATGTTCAAGGCAAGGGCCTGGCTTGGCTGGGAGCCCACGTCTCACTCCTGGTTGTCCCGCAGGGTCTTCAGCCATTTGCCGAATTGCTCCTTCAAGCTGGCTGACAGCACATCGATCTCCAGCATGCGGAACAACCCGCGTTCATCCTTCCGTCCATCCTTCATCATCTGGAGCACGTCCAGCACCGTTATGCCGGAAGCATGAGACTCAAGCTGAGCGACCGCTGAATCGGCGCGGACATTCCCTTCCTCCAGGACTCGAAAGTAAAACCCGCTGTAACCCGTATTCAATACTCTTGCCGGCATATCTTTAACGCCATGCTTTTGTGACAGCTTAAAGCATGGATACCGGGGCTGGCTGACCTGCACCACCGCGTCGCCTATCCGGTATACATCCCCAATGCAGACCCGATCCTCCAGCATCTCCCGCAGCGTCAGGTTTTCGCCAAATGCAGCATACTCCATCTGCTTGCCCAAAGAGCGTTCCCAATAAGGATAATGCTCAGAGGGGTACGCGCACACCGCCTTATCCACGCCGCCGTGATTGACGAGATCGGCCTGACCATCCCCTTCGAAATTCAATGAACTTAGGAACAAGGGGCCTTCCGCAGGCTGCTTATAAATCCCCGTAGACAGGTCCTTTCCCAGGTAATCAACCGTTACAGGCTTTCCCACATTCAGCGATACAATGCCCATGGTCATGGAAAATAACCTCCGCCTTCTTTTCTTTTCATCTACTATATGCAATAGCCTGTGCCCTTGTCCAGAAGCCATTTAAGCGGCGGGCCAAATAACATAAGGCCAACCAGAAATCCCTGATTGACCTTAACATACGAAACAGCCCGGCAAGCTGCCGGACTGTTCAAACCTATAACTCCATCTCTCTGCTGCCCGTTAACCGGCCTAGAGGGATATCATGATGTGATCATGATAAGAAGCAACACATTAAGATATCATCGACGTAACGTCCATCCACGTAGAACTCCTGAATCAGTCTGCCCTCTTCCTGAAACCCGCAGTTCCTGTAAAAAGAGAGTGCGCCCGGATTGCTGGACAGCACCCGCAGCCTCAGCTTCGAAATGCCTTCCACGCGCGCCATATCCTTCACGGCCTCGATCAGCCGCTGTCCGATGCCCTGTCGTTGATAAGCAGGGTGAACCGCTATGTTCAGCTCCAGTACATGACGATTGCTGTGAAGACTTGTGGGCGACCGGAATCCGATGTAACCGCACAGTTCTTCCTCATGCAGCGCCACGAGCTGTGTGCCTGGCGGACAATGCAGAAGATAATGTTCTCTTGAGGTCCACTCCAATGGGGCAGGGGCCGTGTTGCGATCCCATACCAGTTCGTCGAGTTCCATGAGTGCAGCAGCATCTTTCATCTCGGAGAACCGGATGGTCAATGTCTCTTGCCGGGTCTTCATCGCCATCCCTCGCTTTGATAACCATTCCCTCTATTATATCAGACCAGTTAGCCTTCTTGCAGACGAGTTTCACGGGTCAAGATTTATTGTTCATGAATAGAGGCGTAAATATCCACGACACAGCCGGTGTCGCCCTCTCCGGCCAATCGTTTGAAATCCGCACCTGCAATACGAACGCCGCCTGTACGGTATCGGTTCCGGATAGCATCCGCTGCCACATCCTGCCCGTTAATCGTGATACGGGTCCGCTCGGCGCGATCCACGTGATAAATGAACGTTACCGCCTTCCCCGCATAATTGAATTGGAACTCCAGGCCATCCAGCGTCTTCGGCAGGACCGGATCAATCACCAGGTCTCCTCCCGCTTCGCGAATGCCAAGCGCATTGGAAATCAACTGGTTCATGTAGATCCCCGGGCCGCTGGAATAAATCCGCCATCCGCCTTTGACAGGCACGCGTCCGCTCCGCAGTGCATCAAACGATTCCTGCGCTTCATAGCGCGTGTTGAACTTCCCGTCCGAGCTGCTGAAATACGCATTGCTCTGACGCAGCTCCGCATTTGGCACAACCTCGGTAATGCCGATCGGGTTAATACGCTCAAGCCCACTCCAAACCTCACTGCTCTTGCCGAGCTTTGCCATCGCCTCTACATAACGGATGTGCGCATGCACATATTGAAGACCAACCTCCCGGCCAAAATTCGCCGCCTGCTCCGCCCGCTTAAAGTGCGTGCTAACGCCCCCGGCATATACGGCTGGACGGTTCATCAATCTCACGCCGTCCGGACAGAACAGCTGCTCACGGATGATCTCATAATGGCTTGCTGCCTGCTCCGGCGTCAGCAGCTCGCTAATCATGCTGCGCGTCATCGGAAGAAGGCGGTACTGGATTCCCGTTTCCTGATCGGACGGATGCAGCAGGAATTTGCTCTGCTCTTTGCTCTCCATATAGACAAAGCCGGGAATCACTTCAGAATTCAGAATATACGTATTGAAATCCTGCTGGATTCCTTCCGCGAGGTCCCCTATCGCACCGGACATCGCTTGGTCCACACGCTCCATAACGCGGGAGAACTGGTTCAAGGTCTGATAGGTCAAAGCTACCGTCCAGCTGCTGACCATGAACTGCTTCAGCTGCGCGTTCGCCGGCTGTAGCGTATCATCCCAGTCCCCGTCTCCATAAGAAGACAGATAAGTGTCATGAAGGAAATGATTTTGAATATAGGCCATTTGCTTCTTCACATGCTCAAGCACGGTGTACGTCTGCTCCGTAAAATCGAAGCTGTGCTTTCTGGTGTAAGGAACAACCGAATCCAATATGTCGTAATCATGTGTGACAGCCAAGTAATCGCCCAGCACCTTAAGCGGCCATACGATAATATCGCCGTGGCTCTCTTCCTGCTGAATATGGGCATATTGATCAAACATGAACCACTGCGGCCAATTTCCGTCATCCTCATACTGGTGGGAATACACCTCTAGCAGGATATCGCGTACCTGCTCATATTTATGCGTAGCCATGAAATATTCAACAGGCCCTTGGCACACATCGCGCGTTCCCCACGCAGCGCCGCCGTATTGTTCCAGGCCGTGCGGTACCGAATAGTGAACGAGCATGTTATGCGTATACCACCAGGCGAGCGCATTCACCTTGAACAAGCCTCCTTCCTGTCCATTCTTCAGACTCAGATGGAACCCGTTCATGACGGACGCATAGAATGAGCGGTAGCTTGCAATCTCTTCATCGGCTTCCCGCGCCGCAAGCGGAGCGTTCGCTGCATCAAGGCTGCCTTGTACGGTCATGGTCCATTCCGCACTCTCGCCAAGCTCAAGTACTGTTAAGGAAGCACTGCCAGACGCGGTGTTGCTTGCCAGACAAGTTTCGTCCTTAACCTGCATATCGGCTCCCGTCACGCGAAGACGATAATGCAAATCTGTGTACACAGAAGCACTGAGTGAAGACGTATCGGCACGGAACGTCAGAATACCGTCTTCCTGAACCATATGATAAGGCACTTCGTATTCGTTGACATCCATCGTGATCTGCATAGTGACCAGATAACGATAAGCCCTTCCGCTCTCGGAACGGACTTGAAGCGTAACCTCCGATGCCGCAGCAGACGTGAAGTTGGTGATGATCAGCATGTCGCTTTCGGTCTTATAGTACCACCGCACATAGTTAAAGCCGATCTCGAACACGGATGGCATCGTCAGAAGACGATACTCGCCGTCCATTTCCACATAAATCCGCTGACCGGATGTCTTAGGCACGTTCAGTGCATTCCGCGCATGACTCATCATTTTGTTGAAGTTCGTGTTCCCCGTCACCAGCTGGGAATTAAACACACCATACATGTAAGAGGTTGTCGTAATGACAGGACTGCCCAGTTTCACATTGTTGCCGCTCATCAAGATATGGCCATGTGGACGCTCTACGCGAAGCTCCTTCTCCTTCATGACGATATGTTCATAAGTATCCGTGAAGAACGAGAGCAGTTCTTCCCCGTCACGCTCCTCTTGGCGGCGTACAGGGTACAAATTGTTCAGCTCGTCTTCCGTCAGCGGCAATGTGCGCAGAGGCTCCCCGAAACGCTCGGATCGCTCGATCCGAGGCAGCCGATTGCCCGTCTCCGTCAAGCGGGACGCTTCAACCTGCTGCCATGCAGCCTGAAGCTCATCCTGGAATTCCAGTGTTGTGACTGCATCCGGATGATTCTCTTTAAACAAGCCGTAAAATACGAACCGGGTTGTGCCACTAAGCGGTACACGAGGGGACTGCAGGGCCGTATAGGCAAACTCGTATTGATATACCTCATTCGGCAGGCTCTCCTTGGATAAAGCCTCCGCCTGATTTGTCTCTTTATAGGAAAGGCCAAAAAACTGAAAGCCATCCGTTGCATATCCGACCGCAGAAGTCAGCGCTCCCTGTTGAAGATAGGGGAATACGCCTCCCTGCGGCTGATTTTGACGGGAGCACACGACATACCCCAGACCTTCCTGCTCGAATACAGCATGGTCGATGTATTGGGACAAATATGCTTCATTGGTTCGAACGGCTCCCGGATGGGCGATGCCGATATCCTGTCCATACACGACGTCGGCTAGAATTCCTTCCCCCTGAAGCTGAATGTCCCAGAACCACGCGCCGGTATCCGTTGGGGTAAACAGAACCTTATAATCTACTCCCTTGACGCTGCCTTCCCACATCATCCGGTTATCCGCATGAGTGACCACGCTGTTGGAGTGTACTCCGAGCATAGGAACGGCCTCAATGCCGCTTTCCGTATGGATTCTCAGAAACAAATTATTGAGGGCGCCATCAATCGAATTGGAGAGCAGTTGATTAATCATCGTCGTGCCGTAAGTGGCTTGATAAAGATCACCGCTAGGCAAAAAGGAAAACGTCAATTCTCCTGCCTGGAGTACAACTTTTGCATCGTGCATTACTTGATTGGCTGTCACAAGTTTCACTTCCTATTCTGCATAAATGATGTTAGTCGTGTTATTTCCGAAGCCGAAAACGTCTTGTCTCCGTATCCCGGCTGTTCTTTCCGACCATGACGTCGAACTCACCCGCATCGCTGGTAAAGGACAGATCCGAATGATGATACCGCAGCTGTTCTTCAGTCAGCGTAAAGGTGATTTCCTGGCGTTCGCCCGGCTGCAGCAGCACCTTGCGGAAGGCTTTCAGCTCCTTGACGGGTCTAACGACCTCACCGGATCGGTCCCGGACGTACAGCTGGACGACTTCTTCACCGGCCATATCGCCGGCATTCGTTACCGAAACCGTAACTTCAAGAGGTTGATCCGGGGACATTTCTTCCGCCGACAAGTTCATGCTCCCATAGAGGAAATCCGTATAACTGAGGCCGAATCCAAACGGAAGCAGCGGCTCATTCGGAATGTCCAAATATTGCGATACATAGCGTACCTGCGCATCGGGCGCATCCTTCGGACGGCCGGTATTAAAATGGTTATAGTATACCGGCACCTGCCCAACGGAATAAGGGAACGACATGCTGAGCCGGCCAGAAGGATTCGCTTCGCCCATAAGCAGGGCAGCTACGGCCGCTCCGCCTTCACTTCCTGGGAACCAGGCTTCCAGTACGGCATCGGCCTCATCCAGCACGCCGTGCAGATCCAGCGGACGACCGTTGAACAATACGGCAACCATCGGCTTCTCCAGCGTTTTCAAATGCCGAATCAGCTCGAGCTGCGGCTCCGGCAGAGTTATGAACGCACGGCTGCCGGCTTCGCCACTCATCTCGGAATCCTCGCCCAGCGCAAGCACGATCACGTCGGCTTCCTTCGCCGCCTTCATCGCCTCATCCAACTGCTGCCCGGTCATGACGTTCACGTTACAGCCCTCGGCTACCGTGAGGGCACCGGAAGATAGCTTGGAGCGCAGTCCCTGTTCCAGGGTCACCGCATCTTCCTTCGAGCCCGTCCAGGACCATGGCCCAAGAATATCGCCGCTGGCACCGAACGGGCCGATCAAAGCCACACGCTGCTCACCGCGCAGCGGTAGCAAGGAATCGTTCTTCAGGAGCACGCAGGATTTAGCCGCAGCCTCCCGGGCCGCCTGACGGTGCTCTTCGCAGAACACAATCTCCCGTTCCGCCTGCGGATCGGCTCCCCGCACAGGGCGCTCGAACAGACCGAGACGCTTTTTCAATGACAGAATACGCAGCACCGCTTCATCGATCAGACTCTCGTCTACCAGGCCTTCGCGTACCATGTCCGGTAAATGATGTACATAGCTGGAAGTCATCATCTCGATGTCCACGCCCGCTTCGATGGCTCTTAACGCGGCCTCTGCCTCGTCCTCCGCTACCCCGTGAGGAATCAGCTCTTTGACCGCACCCCAGTCGGAGATCAGTACGCCGTCAAAACCCCATTCGCGGCGCAGCACATCACGCATCAACCGCTTATTGCCCGTAGCTGGTATGCCATCCACGGTATTAAAGGCGGTCATGACCATCTCGACACCCTCATCCAGCGCAGCCTTGTACGCAGGCAGGTAATATTCCCGCAGCTGACGCTCGGACATGTCCACCGTGTTGTAATCGCGGCCGCCTTCGCCTGCTCCGTATGCGGCAAAGTGCTTCACGCAAGCGGCCAGCCGGTTGAGATCGCCGCTCAGGTCATTCCCTTGGAAACCTCTGACAAAGGCTCTGGCAAATTCACTGTTTAAATAAGGGTCTTCACCAGTCGCCTCCATCACGCGTCCCCAGCGGGGATCGCGCACCAGGTCTACCATCGGCGCAAATGTCACATGCAGGCCGGATACCGACGCTTCACGGGCGGCGATTTCCGCACTCCGCTCCGCTAGGCTAGGGTCCCAAGAGCTCCCCATGGCAAGCGGCACCGGGAAGATTGTTTTAAAGCCGTGAACGATATCGGCCATGATGAGCAGCGGAATTTTCAATCGATTCTTGCGCAAATGCGCTTCTTGGACGGCTATCACTTCCTCCGCACCCGCCAAACCCAGCACAGAGCCGGCATTGCTTACGATCTCATCGGTGATGCCAAGCGACTCCATCGGTCCTGTAATCTGCCCCGATTCTTGAGCGCCTTCGAAAAAAGGGACGGCCAGTTGTATAAGCTGCGCAATTTTTTCCTCCAGCGTCATCTGCTCTACCAGAGAAAGTAGTTGTTGGTCTGCCATTTCCCATCCTCCTTTGTTGTTGCCGTTCACTTCATAGTCAATTCGAAACGTTTTGATTTCTCCCGAAGCGATCCATGTTTTCCCGAAAACCATATATTTTATAAGCATTTTTACTTGAAAATTAACTTTCTAAAAAACAAGGGAATCAGCGCTTATCTGCGCATATAATCGAAACGTTTCTATACATGCGAACGAAAAAAAATCAGGGCAGGGGCAGCCAATCCAGCACACGCTGAATTTTACGGTCCCAATATCCCCATTCATGACCACCAGGTTCTTCCTCATAGGTGATGTGAAGCCCCAGGCTGTCCGCATATTGTCTAAAGGTTTGGTTATCGTTGTACAAAAAGTCTTCGGTCCCACAACACTGATATAACATCGGTTTGTCGCCTGTATATGCCGCGAATTCCGTGGCCAAAAACAACAAATCGTCCCGGCTCCCCCGTAATCTATCGACACGGCCAAAGAGGGTTCGAATTTCTTGCTCTTGAAAGCCCAGCCCTGCAGCACGACTGACAAGATCCAGCCCACCCGACAGGCTTGCGCCCGCCGCATATCGATCCGGATAACTCATGGCCAGCTTGAACGCTCCGTAACCCCCCATCGAAATTCCGGCGACAAAGGTATCTTCCCTTCGTCCGGACACCGGAAAAAACGATGGAACGAGCTCTGGAAGCTCCTCGCTCAGGAAGGTAAAGTAAGGCAAGCCGTTTGCCATGTCCATATAATAGCTTCGTCCGACGCCCGGCATCACGAGCGCGATGCCTTTATTCTCGGCGTATCGTTCGATGGACGATCTGCGCATCCATTCGGTCTCATCCGCTCCTCGGCCGTGAAGCAAATAAAGCACCGGCAGTTTCGAAGAAGAACCGTACGGCATCAAAGCGGCTTGCGGTATAAAAACCTCGATGCCGGTAGACAGTTTCAGTGTTTCGGAATAAAAATCACACGTGATCCATGCCAAGTTCCTCATCTCCAATCCGGTCTATTAATTCTCTACTTTGCTCTTCCCTGCAGATGCCCGTTCCATCATTTCAGTCGTCAGCATATAAGACTGCTTCACGGATTCGCCGCCCAATATCTGAAACAGCAAATGGGCTGCAAGCGATCCCGCCTCGCTCTTGGGCTGCTTGATGGTGGTTAGCGGCGGATTCACGTATTCGGCTAATTGAATATCGTCATATCCGATGACGGATACATCATCAGGCACCGATATGCCACTCTCCTCAAAAGCCTTCAATCCTCCGATGGCCATCTCGTCGTTGCCGTAGAATATGGCCGACGGGAGCGACCCCTGCATGATCATCATCTTGGTCGCATTGTAACCACCCTCGCGCACGAAGTTGCCACTGAGACGCCATTTCGACTGTTCCTCCAGCCCCGCCTCGGCAAGTGCCCGTAAATACCCCTGATAACGCAAATGATTATCGTACGAATCCGATGAACCGCTGATGTACGCCACATGCCGATGACCGTTCTCAAGCAGATAACGGGTAGCCGTATACCCTCCTTGCTCTCCATCAACCAGCACATTCACCAGGTATTCACTGCACAATGGACGATCCATCACGACGATCGGAAATTGGGGACCGGAGGTCTCGATCAGAACTTCATCCCGAATATTAGGTGCAAGTATGATGGCACCATCCGCCCTTTTCTCTCTCAAAAATTTAACCGCCGTTGAATCTCTGCCCCCTATCGAGCTGCAGGCGATCAGATCATATCCATTGGTTAAAGCGACTTCCTGCACACTTCGGATCAGCTCGGAATAATAAGGGCCGGATAGATCCGTCAGAATAAGAGCGATTGTCTTGGTGCGGCTCCGCTTCAAATCCATGGCAAATCCGTTCTTCCGATAATTCAACTGCCTTGCTGCATCGAGCACCTTTGATCTTGTCTTGGAACTCACTCTGCTGTCGCCGCTTAACGCGTATGAAGCCGTTGACAAGGCGACTCCAGCGAGCTTTGCCACATCCTTTATCGTTGCCATTTCCTTACGCCCCTTCTACTACTTAAGAAACTCTATCTATTTTATTTCATGCCAGAGATCGTATATCCTTCAATAATATGTTTTTGGAAGAAAGAAAATACGATAATAATCGGAACAACCATAAATGCAGCGCCTGCCATCTGGAGGCCGAAATCAGATCCATGCTGTCCTTTCAGAAGCTGCAGACCCACCGAAAGCGTATAAAGCTTTTGATCGTTTGCCATAATGAGAGGCCACAAGAAGCTGTTCCAGGCGCCAATGAACGCTAAGATTCCCTGTACAGCAAATACGGGCTTCGTGATCGGAACGATCAACTGGAAGAAAATCCGCAGCTCTCCCGCTCCATCCAGCCTTGATGCTTCAATCAGATCCGACGGGATTGTGGACATAAACTGACGGAAGAGGAAAATACCGAATGCTCCGACCAGGCCAGGCAGCACAATACCCGCCATCGTGTTAGTCAATCCCATGGCATTAATCAGCAGGTAGACTGGAATCATAGTAACCTGTCCCGGAATCATCATCGTTGCCAGCACGAGATAGAAAAGCTTCTTATTGCCAGGGAACTCGTATTTAGCGAATGCATATCCTGCAAGCGCATTGAGGAATAGACCGACAAAAGACCAGAACACAATGATAAGCGTATTTTTCAGGTATACGATAAAGTCCAGCTTCGTAAATAAATCAACATAATTTTTAACCGTAAATTCTTTCGGTAATAACGTTGGCGGAACCGCCGTAAATTCATTTTCCGGCTTGAATGAGGACGTGATCATCCAGATAAATGGAATCATCATCAGCAGTCCCCCTGCAATGAGCAGCACCGTCATGACTGTTTTCTCAATTCTTTTAGCTGCCATACCCTGAGCCTCCTTCAGTTACGATAAGGAACATCGCTTGAACCTGAACCTTAATATTCGACATCTTTTCTCTTGACTGCGAATTGTACGACCGTTACAGCGATAATGATGATGAAGAGCACAAACGATCCTGCAGCCGCATAACCAAAATTGCTAAGCTGGAAGCCATTGTTATAAATAAAGAGAGCCATCGACATCGTTGAATTGAGCGGGCCGCCCTTGGTCATAACCAGCGGCTCTTCGAAGAACTGAATCCAGCCGATCAATGTCGTTATGGTGACAAAGAAGGTCGCAAAGCTAAGGAGCGGTACTGTAATATATAGAAGCTTCTTCCATTTGCTCGCTCCATCAATTTCCGCAGCTTCATAATAGGAGCGTGGAATGCCCTGCAGCGCAGCCAGGAAAATGATCATGTTGAGTCCGATGGATTTCCATACGGCCAGCAGAATCAGCGATAGCTTGGCTAGTGCCGGATCTGTCAGCCACTGCTGAGCCGGAACTCCGAACCAGGACAATATATGGTTAAAGAGGCCGTAATGGCTGTTATACAAGTAACCCCAAACAACCGCGACCGCCACAATATTCGTAATGGAAGGCATATAATACACGACGCGGAATGTTTTAAACAACAATCCCGTGCCGTAGTTAAGCAGCAATGCAGCGCCCATGGCAAGCATTACGACAAGCGGAACTCCGATAATAACATAGAACATGGTGTTAAACATGGATTTCAGAAAGACCGGATCTTTAAATACATTCATAAAATTATCGAAGCCAACGCCTTCAATGTTTGAATAATTAGCGAGACCAGCAAGGTCAATATCCGTGAAGCTGATGACAAGCGCAATGATGATCGGAATGATTGAGAACGTCAGAAGCAGCACCAGTGCGGGCGCAATAAACATATAAGGATACTTATATTGGTTAAAGCGCTTGATAAAGTTCTGCAATGTCATTCACCTCCTGCAAGTGTGGGTTTCTCAATGAAAGAATAACGCCCTTTGGAAGCAGTCAGGCTTGTTTCATCCTTCGAAGAAACAAGCCGGGCTGCGTGAAGACGCACTCTTATTTTTTGTTTAGAATTTCAGTAGCTTTCTGATTCAGAAGATCCATTTCTGCTTTGATGTCAGCTCCGCCAAGGGTAATTTTCTCAAAAGCGGCAATGGCTTCTTGGGAGACAGCATCCCACTCCTTAATGAACGGAACAGGTTTAGCGCTTTCGAGCTGTTTACCAAAGGTAGCAAAAATCGGATCTTCAAAGCGTTGGTCTTCCCATGCACTCTTAACAGCAGGCAGGTTTTTGGCCACATCATAATTGGTCAGCTGTGATTCTTTTTCACTCATGAAGGAGATGAATTTAACGGCTTCATCTGCATTTTCGGTTGTATTGAATACCGACATGTTCGCTCCGCCTAGGAACGATGCATTGTTTTCTTTAGCTGGAAGTGTTGTCGTAGCCCATTTACCTTCAATTTCAGGCGCCTTGTCTTTAACGCCTTGAATCATCCAAGGACCGCTGATAAACATCGGGAATTGTCCGTCTTTAAATGCGGCAAACAGATCCAAATCACTGGTAAGCGGCGTCATACCCGTGTCGTAGAAGCTCTTCAGGTATTCCATGGCTCCCATGAATTCCGGCTCGTTAAAATGAGGTGCCCGGTTCGCATCGATCATATCGCTTCCATTCTGCCAAGCAAACATGGACAGATAGTTCATATCTTTCGCATCAATGGTGATTGCGTAATTGCCGTCCCCTCTAGCTGCCAGTTTCTTACCGGCATCCTTCATTTCATCCCAAGTCTTAGGACCTTCCGGATAGCCTACCTCAGCCAGAATGTCCGTACGGTAGAACAGTACGCGCGTTTCCACATACCATGGGATGCTGACAACCTTGTCATCATAACTCATGGTTTGCACAGCACCGTCAAAATAGTTTTCTTGCTTCAAGTTTGGATACTGCTCCAGATAAGGCGTCAGATCGAGCAAAGCTCCAGCCTGAGCAAATTCCGGAATCCAGGTTGTTCCCATTTGCACAACGTCAGGGCCGCTTTTGGATGCAACGGCTGTTAGCAGCTTGTCATGCGCGCTGCCCCAAGGAATCAATTGAACGCTTACTTTAACGCCTGGGTTCTTCTCTTCATATGCCTTAATCAGAGTTTCGTCTGTTGTGTCACCCATCAACCAAACTTTCAGCTCTTTCTTGCCCTCGCCGCCTTTGCTACCTCCGTCTGCTTTCTCAGACCCGCCCGAGCATCCGGCTAATACGACGGAGAACATCAGCAATGCTGCCAACGTCCACAATATTGATTTTTTTCTCATTCTACATTCACCCCGTTTTTAATGTTTACCACCATGCGAAACGTAATACAAAACCTAATTGAAAGCACTTACTTCGAAACGTTTCGATTTTATTCGAAAAAATAAAGACGCCGGATAAAGGTTATTTCTATAATCCTACTGTCTCTTCATTCCCCCTATAAAGCACCTTTTCATGGTTATCATTGGGATAACCATGCTCTTGCGTATTCATAATAAATAGATTGCTTACTTGATAACTTCAAAAAACGCATTCCCTTTTGAAACGTTTCGACAAGTTCATTATAGCTCCCCCTGAGAGCGATTTCAATATCCTTTTTATTTTTTTTGTAAGGCGTTTCTTTGACAAGTGGTGTAAGCCTTGAACCGTAGACAAAAAAGCAGCAAGCTCCGAAGTAGGCCTGCTGCTTAATCCTATATCTTGCAATTATTTCAACTTTTAAAACCTGGGCTAGGCGTTAAGGTGACCTGCATTCTTGTCATGACCGTCATGATGCAGCGGGATGCCCTTACTAAGCCGGCCATGTACCGCAAATGACAGGATTGACAGCACGGCAACACCTGCTGCCAACCATGCCACCGGCGTCAGCCCGCCGCCGTCATACATCGTTCCCATCGCATAAGGCCCAATCACCCGGCCTGCGGCACCCATGCCGCCTGTCACGCCGATATAGAACGGTGCGGCTTGTCCTGCACGCTCCGAGATAAAAGCCGGGATTGCAGGCGAAATCAGCATTTCACCCAATGTAGCCAGCACCATCGCGAAGATCATGCCCGGATAACTGTGCACCGTCACGATAACGACATAAGCTGCCAGATAGAACAACGCACTTGCCGTCATCTGACTGCTCTCCGTACGGGCCGCCCAGCGCTTGATGGCATTCGTGAGCGGCTGCGCGGCAAAAATCAGAATCCCGTTCAGCGTCCATAAATAGCCATAAGCTGTCTTGGACATTCCCTCCGAGATGATGAATGGAGACACCCCTGTATTCCAGATGGAATTCCCGAACCACAAGAACAGGGAACCCAATCCCATAAAGAGATAGATTCGGGTGTTCCCGAGCAATGCCCAAGCCCCGGGGCCTGCCGGCAGCGGATTCTTAGGCTGCGGATGATGGGCCCCTTGCGATACGTCTGTTCCACCCAGCTTCGTCAGGTAGGACAGGAAGAAAATCGCAAATCCGAAGGACGTGACACCGTTTAAGACAAAGCTTAAATGATAGGAAATCTCCGCCAGGAAACCGCTCATGGCCGTTCCCAAGGCTACGCCTATATTATTCGCGACATAAATGACATTAAACAATTCTCCCCGCCGATCGGCAAACCGAAAGCCGATAAATGCCTGAATAGCCGGCATCGATACCGCGTTACAGAATCCGATGAAACCCATCATCGCGATGAACAAGCCCCATAATCCATTAATGAACGGAAGGGTGAACAACCCGAGGGCATTTAGCAGCAGCGAGCCTACAATGAGCTTTTTCACCCCGACCCGGTGGTACAGCGCGCCGCCAAGGAGTTGACCGACGATTCCCCCCATAGATTGAATCAGGATGACAAAGCCTGCATCCTTCATGCTGCGTCCCAGTTCATCAAATACATACATCGTTGTCAGCGGCCACATCAAGGACCCGCCTGCAGAGGCAACGAGACTTGCAACAAGAAAACCTTTTACTTCCTTAGGGTACTGCTCCAACCATTTCATGTTTATAATCTCCCAGCAGCCTCGCAGCAGTATAATTACGTATTTAACCTAAAAAAAGCCCATGCGGGCTTTTATAATTCTTCTTGAAGAAAGAGGCGAACGCCATCTTTATGATGCTCCTATAATCCTGTAAGAATGAACATTGCTTGTCATTTCTTATCGCCCAAATCCTAGTATCGCTTGAGAGATCCATTTTTAGCAAGCACACTCATTGACGCTTTACCATAACAGTGAACAGGACACTAAATAGCGGATCCCCAATTCTCAAATAACCCCTTGGTTCGGAGCCCCCCATCTATCCCGACGCCTTCTAATCGGGGTTTGAATCTCTTGATCTTGCAGGAATGCGTATTTGAACCGAAGTGCCGATTCCAACTTTGCTGAAGATGGACACGCCATATTCGCTCCCGTAATGCAGCTTCACCCGCTGGTCAATGTTTTGAATCCCGCAGCCCATGTGAGTATGATCCTTGGGATCAAATATCTCTTGGATTCGCTCCTGCTTCATACCCAGACCATCATCTATGATTCGGTACAAGATATCATCACCTTCCTTTTGGACCACGATCCGAATATGAATCCGGTCCCCGCTCCAAGCATGCTTCAGTACATTCTCAATGAAGGGCTGCAAAATCAGTTTAATAGTCTCGTAAGGCCATACGTCAGCATCAATGTCGTAAGTGACTTCCATGCGCTGACCGTATTTCACCTTTTGGATGTCCAGATACGCATTGGCCTGCTCAATCTCTAATGCTACGGGTATTAATACTCTGCCTGAGTTTAACGTAAGTCGATAAAATTGCGCCAGCTGCACAACCATATTCTGAAGTTTCTCCGTCTCCCCGAATTTCGCAAGTTGATTAATGGATGATAGCGTATTGTATAAAAAATGAGGATTGATCTGCGTTTGCAGCATTTCAAGCTCCGCTTCCTTCTTTTGGAGTTGGGTTAAATACACTTTTTTTATTAACGCTTCGATATCCTCGCCCATCGCATTCAAGGCATTCGCAATTTGAGGAAACTCTCCTTTGCCCCGATAAGCGATCCGTTTATGCAGATCCCCTTCCCGAAATGCATTGAGTACCCCTACAATCTTCAGGATTCGCTTAGAGAAGGATTGGGAAATAACATACCCCATAAATGTAAACAACACGACGCAGAGGATACAAATAACAATCAAAACGGCCCGTACTCTCTTCGCTTCCTGTTCAATAATGTTAAGTGGAACTTGCGCAACGATCTTCCAATTCTTCTGTGGTAAATTTTCTTCGATGACCAAATAATTCTTCTGATCATGTTCTGCCAACGCTGTAGACTCATTTACCTTGACAAGGGTGTCGTTATTGTCTTCAACAGATGGACCAGAGGTAAACACCACATTCCCGAAGGGATCCAGCACCGATAGCATACTTCCGTCCCCAAGCTTCGTGTAATCCACGCTATCGAACAGTTGCGACAAGCGAACACTGAAACGCATGATTCCCACTTCTTTGATTTGCAGCGGATTGTTCATATCCACCATCCGTCGAATCATCGAGATCCGTCCGTCCCGCTCATCCTCTTCTACCTGCCTCCAGATCATTGTTGCATTGTATTTCTCTTCCGGCAGTGTGAAATACCAAAACTCATCGGAAATTCGGGTCATATGGTAAATATCATAGGTTTGTTCGTTGAAATCTTGATTGTTTTCGTTATTCCAATTTTTATACTTCTCGTACACCGTTTGATTATGAAAATAGACGGATAGCCTTAAATTAAGGCCAACCGCCTTTGCAGCGCTCTCTAGCTTTGGGAGAATCACATTGTTCATGCGGACATGATTCTCTGCACCGGATAAATTCCGGCGGACGCTCTGAATGAATGTAGGATCATCATACAATGTCGCCGATGTCTGGACGATATCATCCACCTTATAGGCAACGTTATCTCGAATCTGCTGAAGCGTCCCCTGGATGTTCACGCGGGTCTGTTCGCGCATAGTCTCATCATACATCGAATGCGAAATATAAAAGTTTACAGAAACCAATAGCAAAATAAATAGCGTAAAGGTCAGCATGAGTTTATAACCGATGGGTATATACCCCAGCTTCTTGCCGTTTGTTCCGGATAATGGAACCCCGTGATTGTTCATCCCAATTCTCTCTTTCGATACTCCATGGGTGTCATCGCAAATTTTTCTTTGAATTGTCGGCTGAAATAAGGAAGGTAACGGTACCCTACCTGATCGGCGACCTCATAGACTTTGAGGCCAGGCTGTTTTAGCAATTCACATGCTTTTTCCATACGCAGTTGTACTAGCAGTTCATTAAACGTATTTCCTGACCTCTCTTTAATCAAAAATCCGATATGACTCGGCGAAAAAGAAAAATGCTGGGCAATATCCTTTATCGTTATATTCTCACTCATTCGTTCTTTCATCGTTTGGATAACACTGCGGATGAATTTACTATCCTTTGAATTGGATTTCTCATATAATCTTTCGGAAATTTCGAATATATGCTGAATGAACCAAGAACGAATATCACTGACGGTTTCGAACTGCATCAAAATATCCAGATGATGTATCTCCATGCCTAACAGATCAAACAAGTCTTCATTTCGGCTGCTTAAATATTGTTCGAGCTTCCAGATAATATAGTTCGACATATTATGCACGGTAAATCGGGAGCGCAGACTCCTTATAGAACCGAATAATTTCTCCAACTCATCACAGATTTGGACCAGCTCGTATTCCTCCATCGCCTTCAAGAGGACGTTCATGCGTTCATCAAGCATCCTTGCATCCAGCATTCCCGGCTCGGCACTGACGTCTTCGTACTTGATAATACTTCCCTTGCCCAGAAACATCTTGCCTTCCACAGCTTCAACAGCTTGCCTATAAGACAGGTGAAGTTGATCCAAGGCGCGCACGGGTTCACCAATGCCCGTTGTCATGGATGTCGTCAAATGCTGCTGAACGCTATCCATCAGTGTGATTATCGTTGGAGTAGCGTTACTGTCCTCCAGCAGTATCGCTATTCGTTGCGAGGACAGCTTACAGTAAGGAAGCATGCCCCTCCCACTATCCGTAATCGCCTCTTGAATACGTTGCAGAAATATTCTCGCCAATTCCCTCTGTGAAGAAAGGCTCCCCGCTTGGCGCCATGATACATTATCGAGCTCCATAACTGCGACGCGAACCGGCCACTTCAACTGGTCGAATTCATAAGAGATACTCACCTTTGTCAGTAATTCTTCTGATTCTTCCCGCTCAAGCAGACGTATAAGAAAATCGCTTTTGACAATGGGGATCATCTCCTGATAAGCCATCTCCACCTCGCGCTGCTTGGTTTCTTCATCTAGATCCCGCTTTACCTTGATTAAGGAAGCAACCAGTTCTCTATCGTTCATCGGCTTGAGAACATAACTATACGCCTTCAATAAGAGTGCTTGCTGGACATAGCTAAACTCCTGATATCCACTGACAAAAATGATTCGCATGTTAGGTTTATGTTCAAGCGCAATCCGTGCCAGCTCGAGCCCGGACATATAAGGCATATTGACGTCACTAACTAAAATATCAACATCTTCGCTCTTTATAATTTCACAGGCCGACAACGCATTATTGACGCTCCCCACTACTTTCATACCCAGATCAGGCCAAGGAATGAATCTTTTCATTCCTTCGAGATCCAGCTCTTCATCATCCACTAGCAGCACCTTGTACACGAGAATCCCTCCAGGCGATTGTAAAAAATTCCATATTTACATATTATAATCGATCTAAAACAGGCATTTAGCAAAAGCAAGAAATAAACATGCATAATAAAAAAGAGATCTCCCAAAGAACCTGGAGGGTTCTTTGGGAAATTCACCTGCGACATCTTTGTTTAAATTAGTTGCCGTTCAGCTTAGCTACGTTCTCCTGCCATTTGGCTGTACGCCATTCTAATAGCTGATCGTAGCCCAGATCCATCAAATCTTTATGGCCTTGATCAAGAATTTTGTCAACTTCTTCATCGCTCTTCGCCATAACCGATTTTGCATAGATTTCGAGGAACAATTCGTCTACCGATGTTTTGATAATCCCTTCATCTGAATCTGGAGCCGGATTCAGGTTAACAAATTCCGTGACGTTTAACTGCGTAGGCCATGTAATCGTCTGTTGGTAACGCGTTCTCCAATCCTGCTCTTCGAAAGGAAGCTTCTCCATGTACTTGTATTTGGCAGGGTCAATATAACTCGTATTACCAACGAACATAACAGGCTCATTCTTGGATTGGATTTCTGCTACTTCAGCCGGGTCATAGTTTTCTGTAAAGTTCGGCTTGCCTTCCTCATCGAATCCATCCCAGTTCTTGCCCTCTGGTCCGAAGTATTGGATATTCATTCCTTCAGGACCTGTATACCAGTCAAGGAATGCGAAGATCGCCTCAGGGTCTTCGGCAGCTGTTGTAATATAAGCAGCATTCCATCCGAAACTCGTGTAAGTACCTGGATAGATTTTATTTTTATCCAAACCTGGCTTATGAATCGGCCAGATCATAAAATATCCGCTATCCGGATCATTCTTGGTCAATTCAGGCTGCGCCTCGCCCGCCATCGTAGTTGGACTAGCTCCTGCAAATACAGCCACTCGTCCTGTCATGACTTTCTCCAAAATCTGGTCCTCGGTTTGGCTGAAGGCATCTTGAGAAATAAGCTTCTCTCTGTAAAGCTTAGCAATATATTTCTGTGCCTCACGGAATACCGGATCCGTTAGCAGAGGCGTCAGCTTCCCGTCCTTTGGAACTGCAAGCAAACTAGCGTTAAGGTTAGTGTAGCTCGCACCTTCTCCGAATGCGGTGTACAGCACGCCGAGCCCCTGTCTTTCCTGCGCACGGTGCGGTTCGAACGGAACAATTTCGCTACCATACTTCTCTTTAACCTTTACCAAGTAGTTATATAAATCATCTGTTGTTTCAAGCGGCGGCTCGCCTAGCTCTTTGTAGATCTTCTTGTTAACTACATAGCCCGCGTTACCGTACGGATTGGATGAATACCAGTTCGGGAACATATACAGCTTGCCGTCATCGGAACGAAGCATGTTCAGATCGCCCATCCATGTTTTCAGATTAGGATATTTATCGAGGTAATCATCGTAAGCTACCAATTTCCCCTCTTTACGAAGTCTCTCCATGTCCGGATGGTTACGATCTGTCCAGATCATATCCGGAAGATCATCCGAAGCCATCATCGCACTCAGCTTTTGGGTATGTGCTCCAGCAGCCGCAATCATATTGATTTTCACTTGCTTCTCTTCACTCAAATATTTACCGATAGGTGTACTTTCCCATTTAGGGAAGTCCGAGTTCTCATAGTGAGCATAAGCTGAAAATTCAAGCGGTTTCTCCCCGAGTACCCATTTGCCATCACGACCACCCTCCGCCGGCGGATCGGTTTTCTTCTCGCCATCATTGTTCGCTGCCGGTGGTGTTGGGGTTGGATCCGCCGATTTTCCGCAACCGGCTAGAGCTGTGATCAGTACCAAAAGCAAAGATATCATCAACAGCAACGACTTTCTTGTCTTTCTCATTCACTAAACCCCTCTCATTTACAAAAATATATATGTTCAAAGCTGTTCGCCTTAAACCGTTCCTGAGCCTACTCTTTCAGCGAGCCTACCAGCACGCCTTTGACAAAATATTTTTGCACAAAAGGATAGACCAGAATGATCGGTAGAGTCACAACGATCATCATCGCCATCGTGAGCGACTTGGAAGTAATCTGTCTCGCATTCTCCAGCAGCGCCGTCGAAGCACTATCGAGTACGGAGCTTGAACCGGATACAATATTGGCATTCAAGGTTTGTCGAAGAATTGTCTGAATCGGGAGCAAATTATCGTTGGTGATGTAAATGCTTGGCAGGAACCAGTCGTTCCAGTGTCCAACGGCAGTCAACAAAGCCAGCGTAGCGATAACCGGTCCGGACAAGGGGAGGATAATCCGAAAGAAAGTGCCCCAATTGCTGCAACCGTCGATATTGGCCGATTCTTCCAAGCCAACGGGAAGGCCTTTAAAGAAGGTTCGGAATATGATCATGTTCCACACGCTGATGAGGGATGGAATAATAAATACTAGAAAGCTATCCATCAATCCCAAGGAACGGATCAGGAGATACGTTGGAATCAATCCTCCGCCAAAATAGAGGGTAAATATAAAGAACAATGTGTAATATTTGCGTCCGATCAGATACGAACGGGTCATCCCGAATGCCAGGAGCGCTGTCATGAATATGGAGGTTGCAGTTCCGACTATGGTACGGCTTACGGATATAAAGAATCCGTTAAGCAGTCGATCATCTTGGAGTATGATATTGTAATTTTCGGTTGTGAACTCTCTTGGCCAGAAGGTGATTCCGCCTTTTGCGGTGTCCACACCTACGTTGAAGGAAACAGCAATTGCATTCCAGAACGGATAGAGCGCCGAGAAGGCTAGTAAACTGAGAAAGACGTAAATCACGATAAGCGTAACCTTGTCACTGAAGCTAATTCTTTTTAACATGCCGTACCTCCTGAGGGCTGCTGATTCTTACCATAAGCTATTACCAGATCTTCGAGCCAAATAGTTCGCGATCGTTAGCAGTCCTACACTGATAATCGCCTTAAACAATCCGATAGCAACCGCATAAGAATAACGGTGTGACCCAAGGCCCACTCGATAGACATACGTATCAATAACATCGGAAACCGGCCTCAGCACCGGATTGGATGCCAGGAGCAAGATGTCCTCAAAGCCTGCATTGAGCAAGTTGCCGATAGCAAGAATCATGAAGATGATGACAACCGGCATAATCGAAGGAAGCGTAATCAGATAGATCTGCTTGGTCTTGCTAGCCCCGTCAATGTCTGCAGCCTCGTACAGCGCCGGATCGATACTCGCAATTGCAGCAAGGAATACAATCGAGTTAAATCCGATCTCCTTCCATACGTTGGCCGAAATCAGGATCGTCCAAAAATATTCCTTCAATGAGAGGAAATTGATCGGTTCATCAATGGCCCCGATGCTCTCGAGCAGAATATTGATGCTTCCGTTTTCCGTTGACAGCAGGGCAGTGGTGAAGCCTGCCACAATAACCCATGATAAGAAATGAGGCAGATATGTAATCGTCTGGATGACTCTTTTGAATAACATATGGCGAACTTCATTCAATAAGAGGGCCAGTAGAATCGGTGCTGGAAATCCGATAAAGAATTTCAACAGACTGATCACAATCGTGTTGCGCAAAATTCTTTCAAACTCGGGGGCGGCAAAAAAGGCTTCAAAATGCTTAAAACCAACCCACGGGTTATCCCAAATCCTTGAGCCGGTGAACAGGTTATAATCCATAAAACCGGTGATCACGCCATACATAGGCAGATAGGCAAAAATGAATACCAGAATCACGCCGGGTAATACCATGAGTTGAACATCCCATTGCTTCATTAAGCGCCTAAGGAAACTTTTGTTATGGACTTTTGGCTGCCGGGAAATGGGTGATGGTTGCTGTTCTGTAGTAACTTGCGGCATATAGATCCTCCTGTTACGAAATGATGTAAAAGCATGCCAGGTCTCTGAATATCGACCATTCCGAAACCGCTTGCAATTGACTTAGTATCATTCTAACTTTGGGAATATTTTGAATCTATATAATAAAACCCCGATTTTTTACACTTCTACCGGAATGTTTTATCCTTTCCAGCCAATAAAAAACGTCGATCGACTTACTTTCTCAGCAGACAGACCGCATTTAGTGGAAGTTTTTCTTGCAATATATGGATGTTAAGCCCTCGGATGTTTATACTTTCTTATCTCTAAAAAAAGACTGCCTTCAGGTCATATAGACCTTCAAGACAGTCTTTGTATTCATCTTTAAGCACCGGTTATTGTAGTCCTGACCTCCACCACCGTTGAGAAGAAGGTAGCCCCTTCGCCCATATCCGACAACCTGTCGGGTGTAAGGGCATTGGCGCGCTGCTTCCTGCCTTCGCCTTCCCACCACAAGCCTTGGCTGACTACGGTGCCCGGCAGCATTTTATCCGTCACCTTGGCTCGGACTTCGTAGGTTCCACGGTCGTTGTACACCGTAACCATGTCTCCGTCCACTATACCGCGTTCCTCTGCATCCGCCGGATGAATCTGCAGGGCAGGCTCCTTCTCCAACTTCTGATGCTTCTCCACATTCGCAAAGGTCGAATTCAGGAAGTTGTGGTTCGGCGGCGAAATGAACATAAGCGGGTATCTGTTCCCGCGGCCGCGCCTTACACCGTCATATCCTTCCTTCAAGGGCACGTAAGTCGGAAGAGGCGGAAGACCTGCTTCCTCCAACTTCGCGGAGTAAAGCTCGATCCGGCCCGAAGGCGTCGGCAAACGATCCAGATATGTTTCAAGCGGCGTCATGTCAAGCTTCACATAGCGGTGTTCCTTTAGCTTGTCCATCGTGACGCCGTTCAGATAAGGGTTGTCCGGGAAGTCGAGCGCTCTTGCCATCATCTCCTCTTCGGTCTCATGGAAGGCCGGGTCGGTGAACCCCATGGCCCGGCCCAGCAAGGAGAACAGCTCCACGTTGCTCTTGCTCTCCCCGAGCGCCGGAATGACCGGCTCCTGCAGCTGGATATACTGATGCCAGTAGGATGCGAACAGGTCTGTATTCTCAAATGAGGAGGTTGCCGGAAGCACGATGTCCGCATACTTGGCTGTATCCGTCATGAACAAATCGTGTACGACGGTAAACAGATCCTCCCTTGCAAACCCTTCGCGCACCCGCCCGGTGTCAGGAGCGACAACCAGCGGGTTGCTGCAATAGACAAAGACCGACTTAATCGGCTGTTCGGTCATGGCAAGCGCCTCGCCGATCCGGTTCATGTTAATGGTCCTGGCATCCGGATTCGGCCGGAGATCCGGACGCTCCAGTGCATCGCTGTCCATGCTGTTGTAGCCACCATTCGACTTGGCAGCCCCTCCGCCCCGCTTCAGCCATTGTCCGGTCAAGGCCGGAAGCGCCGCGATGCTGCGCACCGTCAAGCCTCCATTGTCGTGATGCTGAAGACCGTTACCAATATGAATATAAGAAGTACCGGCCCGGCCATACAGCTCGGCCAGCTTCTCGATATCCTCTACCGGAATGCCGGTAATGGAGGATACATGCTCCGGCGTATAGTCTTTGACATGCTCACGCAAGGCTTCATGCCCGAGCGTATACTGCCGGAGGAATTCCTCATTCACCATGCCATCTCGGAACATGATGTGCATGAGGCCGACCGCCAGTGCCGCATCCGTGCCCGGAAACAGCGGAATGAACCAATCCGACCATTGCCCGGTCTGGTTCTTATGAACATCAATCACAATGACCTTGGCACCGGCCTTGCGTGCTTTCTCTGCCAGCACTACTTGGTGCATATTGGTGCTGACGATATTACCGCCCCAGACAATGATGACATCGGCATGAACGGTTTCCTCCGGGACGGTGCCTCCATTAAACCCCATCACGGATTTCCAGCCCGCAGTGCCTGCGGAATTACAGATCGACTGCTTCAGGCGGCTGGCGCCCAGCCTGTTGAAGAATCTCCGATCCATACCGTCCACGCTCAATATCCCCATATTGCCGTAAAAGCTGTATGGTAGAATGCTCTCGGAGCCATATTCCTTGATCAGCTTCTTGTAGCGCCCGGTAATCTCCTGAATCGCTTCATCCCAGCTGATCCGCTCGAAAGCCCCCTCACCCTTGGGCCCTACCCTCCGCAGCGGATAAAGCACGCGCTCGGGATGATACACCCGATGTGCCATATTGCGGACTTTATTACAGATGGCTCCCTGCGTCATCGGATGATCCGGATTGCCGGTAACCTTCACGATTTTTCCATTCTCTTTATGCAGCAGCAAACCGCAAGTATCGGGACAATCCAACGGACATACCGCCGGAAACACACCATTCTCCTGATGAATCATCGCTTGAGTCATTTCGTCCATTCCCCCTTGTACACGCTGAATCATATCCCCTTATCTTAAAAGAAAATCAGGGCTCCAGTAAAGTCTTACATTTTTTTCTGAGCGGGTGTTTCACTCTACTTCCTTCCGGGTATATTCCTATCAAGAGCAACGAAGAGGAACCCAGACCCTTTCTCTTCCTTGCCAAATCATGGACCACTCCCAAAAAATTCGCCATGCCCATGTCTCCTCCCCCGAGACCGGCATGGCGAATTTGTTTGTATCCGGCGTCTATCGCATCACATCTGAGCTACTTGCCCTTACGCATCATAGAAAATCATGCTTTCTATAGCAAACATGCAAAAAACAAAGCCTGTCAAAGCCACATATTTATGTAAGCGCTTATCTGTCATTTTTTATAAATAATTCTGCTTTATTCTTCGTTGGAGGGTGTTTTACAAAAGATTTGAGCAGGCGTAATATACTATTCAGCTTCGAAATCATTCTTCATATTCACATGACATTCGCTTAATTTCCAATTGGGAAAGCGGGGGAACCACACGTATGGATGGATACCAATAGGATCTGTCAACCATACTATGGGGTGAATCCTGATGCAGCGCGTACTTACGCCGCGACTATTATCAGGTAGGGCGACTCTCACCGCCCGAATCCGACAGCTAACCTCGTCAGCGTTGATGGAGAGGGTTGTGAACTTGTGATCAAACACAGGGTTCTAACCTGTGTTTTTTGTTTGGCAAAAAATCAATATTGGAATGGAGATAGCCCATATGTCCAGCACATGAGGCACACCGATTGAACTCACTTCAAGCAGTTCCCATCATGTACCTATTCTTAATCGGCGGTGAAAAACATGTTATCTTCTATCAAACGATTCCTCATCGGAAGACCCCTTAAATCAACGGAATTGGGCGAGCAAAAGCTGAACAAAACCAAAGCGCTGGCCATCCTTTCATCCGACGCCTTGTCGTCCGTGGCCTATGGACCTGAACAAATTCTGATCGTCTTGATGACCGTTGGCGCGGCTGCCTATTGGTATTCCATACCGATTGCCGTCGGGGTCCTGGTCTTATTGCTGGCACTTATCCTATCATATAGACAAATTATTTTCTCATATCCGCATGGCGGCGGAGCCTACATGGTTTCCAAACGGAATTTAGGCATGTATCCAGGATTGGTCGCTGGCGGCTCCCTGCTGGTCGACTACATCCTGACGGTTGCGGTCAGCGTATCGGCGGGGACGGACGCGATCACGTCTGCTTTTCCGGAACTGCATGCCTACAATCTGCCCATCTCCATCGTGTTCGTTCTATGTTTGACCGTACTCAATTTAAGAGGGGTTACGGAGTCGGCCACCATATTGGCTTATCCGGTTTACTTGTTTGTACTGGCGCTTTTTATCCTGATTGGCGTCGGAATATTCAACATAGCTACAGGCCATGCGTCACCAGAGCTTCACACGCCGATCGGCACGCCTGTCGCCGGTCTCAGCTTGTTCCTGCTCCTGCGGGCATTTGCCTCGGGCAGCTCTGCCCTGACCGGCGTTGAAGCCATTTCTAACGCCATCCCGAACTTCAAGGATCCCGCTCCGAATAATGCGGCCAAAACCTTGGTCGCGATGGGATCCTTGCTGGCAATGTTATTTTCGGGCATCGTATTCCTGGCCTATTACTATGGGGTTAGCCCCAGCGAGCAAGTCACTGTCGTTTCCCAGATTGCCGAGCATACCTTTGGACGAAACGTTTTTTATTACTTTATCCAAGGAACAACGGCTCTCATTCTGATCCTGGCCGCCAACACGGGATATTCCGCCTTCCCGCTGCTTGCCGTTAATCTGGCGAAGGATAAATTTATTCCCCGAATGTTCACCGTCCGGGGGGACCGTCTGGGATATTCAAACGGGATTATCATACTTGGGTTCTTCTCCATTCTGTTGCTGCTGACTTTCGAAGGCAAAACCGAGCATCTGATTCCTCTGTATGCCGTCGGCGTGTTTATCCCTTTTACCCTCTCCCAAACAGGGATGATGGTGAAGTGGATTCGCGAAAAGCCCGAAGGATGGATCGTCAAGCTGATCATTAATACCACCGGCGCATGCATTAGCTTTATCGTGACGATGATCTTCTTTTTCACGAAATTCGCCCAAGTGTGGACCGTCTTGATTTTCCTGCCGCTGATCATTTGGATCTTCACACGAATCCACAAACATTATGAGGCCGTAGCAGACCAGCTGCGAATTACGACCTGTGAGCCGGTTAAGCCGATTGAGGGAAATGTTATTATTCTTCCTGTGGCTGGAATCACGCATGTGGTGGAGAACTCGCTGAATTATGCCAAATCACTGGGAGCAGGACAAATTATCGCGGTGTACGTGCCGTTCGAGCGGGAGGACGAGGCGGCCTTCCAGGAAAAATGGAAGAAGTGGCAGCCGGACATCCGGCTGGTGACGCTGCACTCGCCTTATCGGAGCATCATTCAGCCGCTGACCAAATTCATCGATACCGTGCAGCGAAAGGCAAGCGAATCGCACTACCAGGTTACCGTTGTCATACCGCAGTTCATCCCCAAGAAGGGCTGGCATAACTTCCTGCACAATCAGTCCAGCTTGCTCATTCGCGCACATTTACTGTATCGGAGAGATGTGATTATCACCACAGTACCTTACCATTTAAAAAAATAGCGGGCTTGTTCCGCTGCGACTTATACAAGGAATCCACTCCGCCAACAACACTAAAAAAGCTGCGATCATCCGATCCCTATTCTTAAGGGAGGGGTCAATCGCAGCTTTTTTTCCTCCGCCTAGACGCTTACCAGGCTTCGGGATATTAAGAAACATTCTGCGCAGAATGAACCTGTTGAGCAGTGCCGGTAGTTGGCGCAGACGGCAGTGCGGCGTCTTGTTCGCCGCGAAGCATGACCTCAACCTTATCATCCTTCTTCAAATATACGGTCCCGTAGGCAGCTCCCACAAACAGCGCGCCTCCGACGAAATTGCCAAGCCATACCGGAATGAAGTTCACCAGATACTCGCCCCAGCTGTAATATCCTTCAAATATCGCTGCCGGAATGAGGAACATATTGGCCACCACGTGCTGAAAGCCAATGGCTACAAACGCCATCGTCGGAAACCAGATCCCGAGAATTTTGCCACTCATCTGATCCGATCCGTAGGACAGCCACACGGCGAGCGCCACGAGCCAGTTGCACCCGATGCCCGACAAGAAGGCCTGCAGGAAGCTGTCGTCGATCTTATGACCTGCCATGTCCACCAGCTTCTCCAGATAAACGCCGCTGCCTGTCAGACCCGTCACATGACCAAAGAAATAAGCGACGAACAACGCCCCTGCCATATTGCTTACCGTGACAAGAGCTAAATTTCGTACCATTTCTTTCGTGGAAATCCGCTTCTTGAATCTGGCCAGGGACACGGCCATCATGTTGCCTGTCAGCAGCTCTCCGCCCGCTAGCAATACAAGAATCAGTCCGACAGGGAATATCGCCGCGCCTATAAAACCGGCAATGCCTCCCCAAGCCTCCGATGCTCCGGCAATTACGCGAATATCCAGCAAAAAGCCGAGCGCAATAAAAGCACCCGCCAAAAATCCTAATATCATCACGTTCATGGCGGAGTTATGTGCTTTTTTCACCCCGTTCTCCAAGGTGATCTCCGCAATGCGATCAGGTTTGTAATAGGCCATGGCCGCTCCCCCATTTCTCCCGCATTCCGTCCTGAAATCTCTCGAATGCAGCGTCTGATATTTCTGTTTACAGTTACCCATATTGTACCGCAGCCTCCATAGCAAGAACGTGAATTATATCACGATCGCGTGCGTCAGAGGAGACAAGACAGCCTCTGTCCTGGCTGCTCTTGATTTGCCCTGACTCATTCGCTCGATCGGAGCGAGCGGTACATGTAAAATAGCGGTGTCGGAGAGGATCGCGACACCGCTTGGTTGATGCAATTACCAACCATCATGTTCTAACCCGGCAAGCCTATGCCTTTATACCACCATCATGTTAAACCAGCAGCCTATGCCTCGGCGGCAGTCTCTATCCTAACAGGCGTTTCCTTTTCCTGAACCGGAACGTTCGAGATCGGAAGTTTCATGCTAATGAAGGACGACAGCAGGAAGAGCGCACCTGCCGTGAAATACACGACCACAATGGAGGTCGCCGACATATACCATCCCGTAAACCCGGAGCCGATAAGCAGCATGCCGGTAAAAATCGGCGTCATCACGCCATTAAGCCGACCAATGAATTTCTCTTCCACCTGCTGCATCATCACGGCCATCAATACCGTCTGCGCCATCGCCATCAGCACCCCGGTTACGAAGCGCATCGCGCCGGTCAGGATCGGCCATTGGGACAGCACCTCGACAAAGGTCGAAAGGCCGAGGAAGGCAAGCCCGGCAAACAGCAGGTAGGAGCCTTTCACTCTCCCTGCAATCACGGCGGCCAGCACGCCGCCAATCAACATGCCAAGACCCTCTAGCGCGGTGAACCACTGAACGCTGGACATTGCCAGCTGTAGACGCTCCGTGATGACAAAAATATCGAGCGGCTGAACAAGTCCGCTGCCGAGCGCCAATAAAACGTAGACCACCAACAGCACCTTCAGCAGCCGACTGGAACCGATGTAAGTGAAGCCTGCCTTCAAGTCCTTCATAAAAGAACCGGTCGATTCTGAATTTTTAGATGGTTCATCCACACTGGAAGGGAGAAACGCCAGCACGATCCCCGAAGCGCCGAATAGAACCAACAAGCTGATTAAAGAAGCCTGCAATCCAAAAGCTTGATAGATCGTCGTGCCGACCATCGGTCCCAAAATGATGAACAGCGACATCGAGGTCTGGGACAAAGCCGTGGCCGCGGGCACATGCTCATCCGGTAAGCAGCGCTTGATGATCTTCATGGACGAAGGCTGCGAGAATTGGGATACAACGGCCGAGACCAGGGTCACCGCAAACACGGCCTGCCAATATCCCGCATACACAACAAACAGGATAAGCAGTATGGATAAAAAGCTTAAAATGTCTCCCCAGATCATCGTTCGCTTGGGACGCCAACGGTCAGCCAGCACGCCGCCAATCATGGAGATCACAAAGATGGGCGCGTATTCAATCACGGTAAGCAGCGATACGGCGACCGGGTCATGGTTGCTCTTCTCCATAATAAAGAACAACAGCGCCATGTTGCGGATCCAGATCCCGATATTTTGCATAAAATCCGAAACCATCAGCAGCACGAACGCGCGGTTGCCAAACAAATGCCTCATATTCCATCCCCCAGTAAAACCGACTATTCGGTTTAATAATATGTGCGAAAACGCCCACCCTGCGTTCAAACCGACAGAAGCGTTTCCGATAAATCCTTCAATACATTACGAACCTTGACTCGATAACACACCGTTTAAAAAGTAAGTTACTCCCTTACGGTACAGCAGTCTCGATTCCTTCTGAGAACGTTCATAGTACGAAATCGACATTCCATCCAGAAGCGCGCCAAAAATGACGGATATCTCCTCGACATCTTCTGCCGGTATCCGTCCCTCATCCGCTCCCTCCGCCAAAATCTCGCGGTATAGCGTACGCGGTCCTTGCAGAATCGCCAGCATCTCGCCCACAATCGTCTTATTCTCCGGCTGATTGATATAGAACTCCTCCGCGATCTTGGTTAGCGGATTCTGGAAGTCATCGACCATATGATCGGCAATGCCGTACAGCTTCTCCTCGAAGCTGGCGTAACGGACTTTTTTATCGTTCCAGGCTTCCATCCATTCCTGATTCTGCTTCGCCAGCAGCTTGACGAACAAATCTTCCTTGCTCTCAAAGTGATAGTAGATACTTCCCTTACTGGCACCCGTATACTTGACCAGTTCATCCATGGATGTTGCCGCATACCCGCGCTGGATGAACAGCTCCTTCGCTTTATCCAGAATCAAATCCCGCTTTCGCTGCGCTTTTTCTGAAGACATCGGTGTAAGCACTCCTTGCTTGGAAATAATAGTCCGCAATCAGTAAGCAGAAATCTGTTTCTTGTAATCAAAATGAATTTAAAATCAATAAACACCATTCCAAATAAAAAACCGACTGTACGGTTTAATCATACTGAAAACATTCCCCCATGTAAAGCGACGGCTTGACAATGACATAGAAAAAAGGACATTGCCTAAGCAAAATCCTCTCATCACTCGTACATCCCGAAACAAATATAATATTTTTTTATTCCACTGCCCAAATGGCTCTTCCTTCTTTCATCGGATCGCCATAACTCAGCTGCAGCCCCGTAACCCCCTGTTTCACTTCGTACGGAATTTCTCCTGTCAGTTCACCGCCTGGGGCAATGGTGCCGTCCAGCATCTTCACATCATCCGTAATGGGAACCGTATAGTTAAGATCGCTCGAATCCGTCAGGGAAAAAGATAACGCGGAAGAGATGACCAGCGGCGCCTGGCCATTGTTCTTCACGGTAATGTCAACCACTTTAAACGTATGACCCGGCTGGGGCTTTAAGTACTCGTCCCCTTCGGATTCGCGCACGCTGTTCAGCGTAATGACCGTGCCGTGATAATCCACCGTATCGCCCACCGCGGCAGATTCGCCGATCGGCTTCACCTCTGCGTTGTCGGACGGTTGGTCCTCCTCTTGGGTTGGTTCTGCAGGCGGCTGCTCTTCAGATGTGTCCGTCTGACCTGTCCCCTCGCTATCCACAACAGCCGGCGGAGTTTCTGCGGGAGGATCAGCCTGATCATTGGAACAAGCAGCCGTCAGCAGCATGGAGAACAACACAGCCGAAGCCAACATTACTTTTTTATTCATACTTTATCCTACCTCCTGAAAGTCGATATCTACATGTCCGGATATTTTCCAATTCGCTGTCAAAATCCATTTTCCTTCAAAAACACGAAAAAGACCCCCAAATCAGGGGTCTCGCAAGTAAATAGGATTACGAATGCACCGGTGTTTTCGTTTCGATCGCCGGCAATGCCTGCAGTCCAGCCGTGTTAAGGAAATTCCACGGTTTGTTGTAATGCGGCTGGAAGAAGAAGTCGATGAATGCCAATTGATCAATCGTCATCCGATTCTGTATGCATACCGACAGCGTGTTAATGGATTGCGTCATATCCACTTTGGAAATGACCTGTGCACCAAGCATCCGGCGGCTGTCTTGCTCATATACCACCTTCAGCGTAACCTCTTCGAAGGTAGGCATGAATTCCGGACGGTAATGATCCGTAATGGTGACCGTCTCCACTTTCAAGCCTTCGTCCTTGGCGGCTCCTTCGGTCAATCCCGTCGAGGCAATGTTGTGTTCGTATATTTTCAATCCCGACGTACCTTGCGTTCCCATATATGGGGTTGTCGGCTGCACAAGATTGCGTGCAACGAGCGTACCCATCCGGACGGCGTTAGTTGCCAGTGGAATGTACATCATTTTACCCGTCGGGTTATAGTGTACGGAGCAGCAATCGCCTGCTGCATATACATCCTGCTTGCTGCTTTGCATATATTGATCCACGACGATGGCACCGTTTTTCAGCATATCCACTTGCCCCTTCAGCAGCTCCGTATTTGGACGGAAGCCGATGCAAAGGATCACCAGATCCGTGTCGATCTCACCTTTATCGGTAATGACCTTGTTCACCTTGCCATTCTCGCCTTGGAAAGAAGTCACGGTCTGACCGAGAGCCATCTCAATCCCTTTTTCACGGAAGGATTCCTCGATCTTGCCGCTAAATTCAGGGTCCAGATATTTGTTTAGAATGCGGTCGGCACTATCAATCAGCGTAACCTGCTTGCCGTTCTGCTGGAAGGCTTCAACAAGCTCCACGCCGATATAACCGGCTCCGACAACCGTAATGTGTTTCGCTTCCTGCGCTTTTTCAATGATCGCATTGGAATGATTGTAGTTTTTGCAGAGCAAAATATTATTGAGATCGATGCCTTCAAGTTTCGGCACGATAGGCCATGATCCGGTTGTAATAATCAATTTGTCATAGGTATCATCAAAAATTTCTTCTGTAACCAGGTTCCGAACTTTCAAGCTTTTCTTATCCGTATCCACCGAGATAATCTCATGCTTCATCTTGGTTTCGACACCCAGCTCGTCGAGCTTCTGAGGTGAAGAGTAGAACAAACCGTCAGGGTCTTTTACAATGCCTCCAACGTAAAGTGCGATGCCGCAAGACAAGAATGAGATGTTATCATTGCGTTCATAAACGGTGATCTGGGCTTCTGGGTAAAGTTTAGCGGTATTCACGATGGCGGCCGTTCCTGCATGGGTACAACCGATAACTGCTACTTTCATGGTTTTTCCTCCTCCAAGTATGAAGCTTTATATTTGATTAAGATGAGCTCTTTTGCCTGGATTCATGCTTGGTAACGCTTGTTGAGCATGAATGTGGTGACTGGTAATATTATTTGTGAATGTTTTCACTTCATGCTCTTATTATAATGTGATTAATTTCACAGTTCAATAGGCAATCGCGTTATTCACATATTGTTCATAATTTCACATGGTTATAATGATAAAAGAAGTTGACCAAGAATACGGGTTCGGTATCAGGGTAAGCTATAAGTGCCCGCCTCATGAAGTTGATTCAAGAATCATCTATCCTAGTACGTGCTGCCTTGAAGGATCTTGCTTCTCCTGATCTAACGGAATGATACTTACGCTCAGTGTTTTCTAAGATACTGTCAATTAATCCGGTTAACCGAAGTGGTGTCCAAGAAAAACAGGACTGTTCTCCTCAGAGGGAAATCCCCCAAAGAAAACAGCCCTGTTATGTAATCGTTACTTCCTGCTACTAACCAAGCAGAGATTCAATGGCACTCTTCATCGATTCCGGCGTATCCCTCGGTTCGAACCGCTGAACCACCTTACCCTCGCGGTCTACCAGAAACTTGGTGAAATTCCAAGCGATCTCTCCGCCTTCATTCGGTCCTGGTTGCTCGGATTTCAAATATTGAAATAACGGATGCGTTTCTTCCCCATTGACGTCAATCTTCGCAAAGATTGGGAAATTCACACCATAATTCAATTGACAGAACGATTCGGCCTCTTCACTTGTACCCGGCTCCTGTCCGCCAAACTGATTGCACGGGAAGCCAAGAACCTGCAGCCCTTGCTGGCTGTATTGGTCATACAGCTGCTGAAGCTCTCCGTATTGCGGCGTAAGTCCGCACTGGCTTGCCGTATTTGCAATAATCAGAACCTTGCCTGAATACTGATCAAGCGAGACTTCCTGACCTTTGGTATTGGTTGCATGATATTCATAAACTGACATCTTCGAATCTCCTCCCGGCTTGTTTTGAATGGATGGCATGCTTTTCAAGCGCAACAGCCTAGCCAATCTCCCTCCATCATATCGAATAAATGGCCCTAAACCAAATTTCAGTTCCAAGACCTCTACCCCGTCGCCCGCAAATCCATTATGATGAATGTATAACCTCTTTAAACAAGATTTACATAGACTAATAACAGCTGTTTAATCAGCAAGTAAGCAGGGTAATGATTTAAGGTTTGGAAAAATATTGCACGATTCCGTATTTCAACAACGGTAAGCGAGGAAAAGAAATGAAACTGTATCCCGAAATGTTTATATCCCCATGGCATCTCATTGTCATTGTCCTGGCCCTGATTGCCTTCATCGGCTTAATCAAAGGGGGGTATGACCGGAAGACCGTGCTGCGCAGCACTGGGCTATCGACGCTGGCCTTTTATTTTATACTGACGATCCCCATTGGCCTGATCACCCAGGAATCCCTTTACAAAGAAGAAACGATGCTGACCGATTTGGATCAGAATTTTGAGGACAAGAAGATTAGTTCCGAGCTGCAAAGCTTTAAAGACTACATCTTGGTCCACGCTGGAGCCTATAAAAATGAGGATGATGCGGACATTGTGATCTATGCCGGCAACTACCACGAGAGCCAAACATTTCGTGGTCACATTACCTTGTTCGTATATGATCAGAACGATGAGGAAGTTTTCACCGAGATGTACAAGAACGTAACCCTTGCCCCCGGCGAGAAGAAGAAGCTCGACACCACCTTTACCAGCCAGCCTATGGAAACCTACAGGTACCGATACGAAACGCACCCTCAAATGTGAAGGGCGCGTTTTTCTCGCTTTTGTATTAAGTTGACAGATGGTCTCCGGACTGGATCCCCACCTTATCTTTATCAGGGAGAGGCTGATACGGCCCCGGCATCGGCGGCAGATTCTTCGCATCCCTTCCTTTGCGGATATACCGGATACCCAAATAGAAAAGACCAACCACAGGCAGTGACAGCATAGCTATAGCAAGGAGCATGCTGGACATTTGGTACGAGGGATCCGTTTCGATCTCGGAAAAGTCCAAGAACATAAACGATATAAAGGTAACCAATGAGAACATGATGATCTGGAGCCAGCGCATCCATTTCACCAGGAAGAAGAACAGGATCGCGGAGAGTGCAACAAGCAGAATAGGGTATAGCCGCTGTTCCGGGTCCGCGTTCCCCAGCTCTGCCTGACGCGTCAGCCAAAAACCGATGGCGAACTGAACCGGAAAAATCAGCCACGCAAGCAAACCGGTTCCACGGAAAGCCGATCTTCGCTTTTGCAGCGCCTCTTCGTATTCGAGGAGCTTCATCTCGTATTCCAGCTGATTAAGCTCCTCCTCTGTCAATTCCCGGTCTTCCTCCTCGTTCTCCTGCACCAGACGGTCCAGGTAAGGCCGGAATTGCCGCTCCATATTGCCATCAAATTCGGAACGCTCTAAATCCTCATCCTCGCGAAGCAAAGACGCAACCGATTCATCCCCCAGATCTTGAATGATGATGGACGTCAGATATAAGGGAATGTCCCTTCTGCCGATAACCTCTAGCCAACGATTCGCCTCCATTGGATCCGTGAATGGAATGGCAACCGCCCGTTCCGTCTGACCTTCTCCCGCGACGAGGTACATAATGGGCATTAACTCCGCACTAGGCACGGATTCGGTCATTTTGCTTTTCTTATAAGCATAGCTGAATTGAAAGATGTATCGCCCATAGTATATTTCCTTGATGTCACCGATCCTAAGGCTCCCCTTCAGGGAGTCTTTCGTTTCCGGGTCCCATCTCTCGTACTCAATATGATCTTCGAATAACAAGTACTCGTCCAGATGCGTATTGTTCCAGATATGCCCTTTCAGGCTTCTGGACAGACGAATCATCATGAAGATACCGGCGGGTATAGCCGCCAGACTCATCCAGGTCCAGACATTGGTCCAGAGGTACAGTAACATCAAAGGACCCAGTGTCAGGGCCAGGCCAAGCAGTATGCCCAGCACGTGCATTTCAAATGTAATCACCCAATAAAAAGGCTGCATTTTGGGCTTTCTCTGCTCATGAATCACCAGAGACATTCAAGCAACTCCCCCTCATATTCTTCGTTGTTTCTAAAACTCACATGAAATGAAGACATTGTAGATCATATAGGCAGCAGTTCGCACGATGTACCAAATAGTATGTTAGGCCAACGGTAGAGCGTGCGCCGGCAGTGCGACAGAAGAGCGGTAATTGTAAATCTTGCCGAGCGATGGAGCTGCGTCCTGCGTTCACTAAAGTCTAGCGGACTCAGGAGACCTTATTTCGTAGAAAATGGGGTTTTTAGCGAAACAAACGGACAGGAGATCCGTTATTCATCTAAAAAGATGATATTTTGGCTGTTTCCACGCTAAATAACGGCTGTGGTGTCCGTAATTACGATAAATTGACCTCATAACAGGAAAATAACGTATCTGATGTCCGTTAGCCTCGGCGTTCGGCGGGGTTCTGGCCATCGTTACTGCGATTTCGTTGCACTTAGATACCTCTTCGTTGCACCTGGTTTTTTTCGTTGCACCTAGATACCTTTTCGATGCACCTGGTTTTTTTCGTTGCACCTAGATACCTTTTCGATGCACCTGGTTTTTTTCGTTGCACCTAGATACCTCTTCGATGCACCTCACCCGGATACCGAAGCCAGGGGGCGGACAAGCAGCTCTAGCTTGCATGCATCATATTATGTATAGAAATTAATATACATCCCTACATCCCTACATCCCTACATCCCTATAAGTATGTTAATTACTACTCTTGAACCCAAAAATCCTTCCACGGCAAGTTGGCCGGGAAGGATCTCCATCTCATACTTTGCCTTATGGAGCCGTACGTTTCTGAGCCAGCTTCACAAGCAGATGAGCCAGTTGATGCTGCTCCGCTTGGGTTCCAACCTTCCATAACTCCTGAAGAAGCTTCTCTTCGGAATTCCGGGGCTCCTCATTGGCAGCCAGATAGCCAGCTACCTTCTCTGCTGCCTGCGCCAGCTGCTCTTCATTCAACCCAATACTCTCGGCAAGCTGAATTCGCTTGTTCAAATAGGATTGGAAGGCATCAAAATCGGCCAGGATCCTCTCCTTCTCCCCATCATCAATCCGGTCCATCGCGTCACTGACCTTACTCACATCCAGTTCACCGTTCTTGTTCACTACATGATTATGTTCAGACATGGTAACGCCTCCTTGTCATTGACTGGGTAACGCTCTCTACTTAAACGGGATTTTCCGGCTTGAAACAGATGCCTTCCAAAAATCTCCTGTACCTGCTAGCGGCTGCGGCCACCGCGCCGTCCACCACTCTGGCCTCTTGCACCGCGGCCTTCGGAAGATCGTGTACCGCCTTGTCCACCGCGACTGCCTTGATTTCCCCGACCCTCGGTTCTGGACTGTCCACGGCTGCTGTTGCCACGTGTTCCGGCCTGTGACTGTCCACGGCCTTCGCCTGCACGCCCGCCGTCACGACTGCCGCTGCTGCGACCTCCAGCCGACGATGGTCCGCGTCCCTCGCCTGGACGACCGTCGCGGCTTCCAGCCCGTCCGGAGCCACGCTCATCTCTGCGTGACGATCCGGCTCTTCCTCTACCCTGCTCGCTACCGCGGCTCCGCCCGGAACCCGTACCGCGATCTGCCCGGCTTCTGCCTTGACCACGTTCTTGATCAGATTCAAGCGAAGAGATATTTCTTGCTTTTCCCGGTCTGCCCGTATCCCTGCCTGAGCCGCCCGTGCTTTCCCGAAGGCCTCCAGCACTGGAATCATAGCGCACACGCTTCAAGCGAAGGGAGATTCCTTCCTCGATACGCTGTAGATCGTTAAGATCCTTACCGGCAGCGAACGTGATAGCCATTCCGTTCCCACCGGCCCGTCCGGTCCGTCCGATACGATGGATGTAACTATCAACATCATGAGGCATATCGTAGTTAAAGACATGGGTCACGCCTTCGACGTCAAGCCCCCTCGCGGCAACGTCCGTTGCTACCAGCAGCTGCAGCTTGGCATCCCGGAATCGCTTCATCACCGCTTCCCGTTTCGCCTGAGACAGGTCGCCATGAAGCTCGTCCGATTGATACCCATGGGCCAGCAGCGCCTCATTCAATATAGTTGCTCTGCGCTTCGTCCGGCAGAAGATAATCGCGAGAAAAGGGTTATGCTCCTCGAGCATGGCACGAAGCGCATCCTGCTTGGAGCGGTCCGTACACTCGACCACAACCTGCTGGATCTGCTCCAGCGGGATCGGGGAAGCCCCCTTAATGACGATATCGACAGGTTCCTTCATATAGCTGCCGGCAAGCTGCTTCACGCCGGCAGGCATCGTGGCCGAGAAGAGCATCGTCTGGCGCCGATACGGAAGTGCATGGATCAGTGTCTCGACCTCATCCAGAAAACCCATGTGCAGCATCTGGTCGGCTTCGTCCAGCACCAGCTGCTTCACACCGCCCAGCTCAAGCGTGCCCCGGCGTAAATGATCCAGCAATCGGCCCGGTGTTCCGATGATCAAATGTCGTCCGCCTTCGAGCTTTCGGAGTTGCTTCTCCACGTCCTGACCACCATAGACCGCCAGGATTTTGATCCCGTCCGGCTCGCCGGCTGTCAGCTTCTTGGCTTCTTCCGTAATCTGCAATGCCAATTCCCGTGTCGGCGCAATAATGAGCGCCTGCGGGTACGCCCGCTTGGGATCGATATGCTGCAATATCGGCAGCATGAAAGCCAGCGTTTTGCCAGTGCCCGTCTTCGCCCGGGCGATAACGTCCTTTCCTTGCAGCAGCGGCGGGATACTCTCTTGCTGTACCGGAGTCGGCACCGCAATTCCCTGCTCCTTCAGTTTCCGTACTCTTTGTTCGTCAATGCCCAGCTGTTGAAAGTTCGGCAAACGTTCCACCTCATTTAAATTATTTAGCATCTGCTTGCGTCAGGTCGATTGGATATAGCAAACAAACATACTTACATATAAGTCCCAACAAAATGTCGATCGAATTCGTTCTAAGTAGACCGGAACGTTTTCGTTGTATTTCTTTTCAACTGACAAAAGACCCTGACTTTGGTAATGTCAATGATATAGATATCCAGTTTGCACCAGCGAGGAGGTGTCCCCGATATGCATACCCTGCAGATCATCCTGTCAGCACTCATCCTGATGATCCTGTTCGGCCTTATCAATCTGATGATGAATTATATTTCACGACGCGACGGGGAGCCTGTCGTCCCCTTCCGGAAGAAGCTGTGGCTTATCCCGCTGATTTCGGCCTTTATCATTATACCGTTAGAATTCTTTGCGATGTTATATGCCCGGTGGTTCCCCATGTCGGATCCATCGGGGTCAGGTGAAGTCCTGGCATACGACGCTCAAGGCATATGGCTCGGTTTCTCGCTCACGATCCTGATTGGACTCCTGATCTTCGAAGGTATCATTCATCCTTTAGTTATCACCCTGCTAAGGCTGCTGCTTCGCATGGATACCTCCATCTATATCAAACAGGCGGTCACAGTTGTGACCGACACGGTTCTGCTGTACATTGTGTCTCTGATTGTGCCCGGCATGCCTGTCGGCGGCTGGCTGCAAGCACTTCTCATTGCCCTATTCTTTCACCTCATAGAGTGGATCCTCATCGGAGTCCAAACTTGGGTGCAGCAGCGCAAGCGGGCAAGATCTGAGTCTACTGGCTAGAACCTGCCGGATTTGAAAATGGCATACAGCAGCCATGCAACCATGAGCAAGGCTACAATGAACCCGACTTCAATCACGGGGAAACTCCACAGCATCATCGGCTCCCGGCTCAGCGACGAGCCGATAATCAGACCCACCATGATGATGCTGAAAGCCAGAAGCACTATGCTGAAGGACAGCCGGTTACTGATCTGATCCAGCTTGCGCATCAGGGTTTGCAGTTCCGGAACACTGATCTCCACCCGCAACTTCCCCTTGCTGATCAGAGCCGACAGCTGCCTGGCCTGTCCGGGCAGATCAAGCAAACTCTCTGCAAGTCCGCTCACCCCATCCAGCACCTTCCTGCTGATCCGGCGGGTGTTATACCGCTTCTTCAATAGCTTTCGGCCAAAAGGCTCCGCCATATCGATAATGCTCAGGTTCGGGTCCAGCATCTCGATGACCCCTTCCAACGTCAGCAATGATTTGCCGAGCAGCGTCATATCCGGCGGCAGCATAATCCGGTGGCGCTGGGCAACGGCAAAGAGATCTGTCAATGCTTTGCCGATGCGCACTTGAGCGAACGGCACATCATAATACTCTCCACGCAGCCGGTCCATATCCGACCGGAGCGAATCCATATCGCAATCGTCCGGGATCAATCCCATTTTGGAAATCGCCCGGATCATCCCTTCCGAATTCCGCCGCATCAAGGCAATAATGAGTCCGGACAGATGGTCCTTCATATCTTCGCTGAGGTGACCCACCAGCCCAAAATCCAGAAAGACCAGCTTGCCGTCCTCCCTGACAAGCAAATTCCCCGGATGAGGGTCGGCATGAAAAAATCCCTCAATAAAGATCTGCTGCAGCATGCCATCGATCAAATGTTCAGCGATCGCCTTCAGATCATGTCCCTTGTCCACGATCTCCTGCCTCCGGCTTAACGTTAGGCCATCGACATACTCCATCATCAGCACTTTGGAAGACGTGTACTCCCAATAAATCCGCGGAATGCGGATAAATTCATGCTCCGACATCTGGGAGGCTATCTTCTCTGCGTTTCGGGCTTCATGGCTGTAATCCAGCTCTGCCATCATCGCTCTGGCAAATTCGTCAACAATCCGGTCCACACGGTACTGCTTCACCCATTCCCAGTGGCGCTCGGCAATCGAGATTAAATCCCGCAATATCTCCAAGTCACGACCGATCATTCGGGCTACCCCGGGCCGCTGAACCTTGATCGCTACATGCTCTCCGGACTTCAGCTTCCCCGCATGGACCTGCCCAATCGAGGCCGCGGCCAGCGGTTTGTCTTCAAACTCACTCAACACTTCATCGATCGGCATACCCCACTCTTGCTCAATCAGCTCCCGTGCGCTCGCGGAAGAAAAAGGAGGCACCCGCTCCTGCAGCTTCACCAATTCCTGGATAATATGGTCCGGCAGCAGATCCGATCTTGTACTCGCCAACTGTCCGAGCTTTACGAAGGCGGGGCCAAGATCCTCAAGCACTCGCCGTATGCGTTCCCCGAGCGTAATCGTCTCCGGCTGTTCCCTGGAACTCCAGCGAACAGGCAGCGACAGAACATGAAACAGTCCCATCTCTTCCACCATATAGCCAAAGCCATGACGCATGAGCGCCATGGCGATTTCCCGGTAACGTCCGGCATGTCGGATTCGGACCGCCATCTATTCCTGCCGCGATCCTTCCAGTTCTACAACCTTCTTCTCCAGAGTAGCAATGCGCTGTTCCAGGCTGGCGACATCACTCTCTTTGGGAACATCCAGATCGGACAATACACGCTGCACCTGTTCATAAATATAGGTCTTGATCTGCGACTGCTCCTCTTCGCCGCGTTCGACGAGACGGTTTACAAGCGCTTTGGACTCCGCAGGAGCAAGCTCCCCGCGTTTGACCAGATCATCCACGATTTTCTCAACTTTTTCCTTGCTGACCACGGTAAGGCCCAATCCTAACGAGATTGCTTTCTTAAAAAGATCACTCACGGTATATCCCTCCCGGTCGTTGTCTGGTTCCATTATAACCTTTAACGCTGGTAAAAACATCTATCCTTGGACTTGCTTTCATAAGTATAGAGAAGCTGCCTTATCAATTTCCCCTGAATTCACATGAAATATGAGGGCAATCCACATTCGGATAACAAGAAATTGCATTCCAGCCATGCTTATTATGTAAAATACAATGTAAAAAGCGAACAGGCGGGAAGAAAATGATCCGCCTGTTCGCTTATTAATGCTATCCCATATAGATAGAGAATGACTTAGTCGTCATCCCCATCATGATCGTCGTGATCATCATGATCCCAATCGTGATGGTCATCATGGACATCATCGTCATCATGGTCGTCGTATTTCTCATACTCTGCCTTGATCACTTTACCGCTGACCGCATGGACTTCTACGTCGGATGATCCGTTTGCTGTCTTCACTTCGACATCATACACCCATCTGCCGTCATCTTGGTCCAGATCCACTTCCACAGCCGTCCCGCCCTTAACGTGTTTAACGGCGATAGCGGATGCCTTGCCGGCACCGATCAGATTGCCTGGAAGGTTGTCAAGATCATCATCGTCATCCCGGTCCACTCTTACGCCAAGGGATTTGCCGGTATAGGCATCAATCCATACATCCACATCCCGGTTATTCTGCTGGATCTCCACATCGTACACCAGTTTGCCCTTTTTCCGGTCTATATCCATGCTCTCCACTTTGCCATTGGCAGCAGCCAGTGCCAATTGTTCTGCTTTCTCCATTCCGATTAGCTGCTGCTTCGCTGCTGCCTGAGTTCCCACTGCAGTCGTCTGTCCGGATCCTGCCGCCTGTACAGCGTTATAGCCGTATACTCCACTTGCCGCGATGGCTATGGACAGTGCGCCTGCCCACCATATTTTCTTCTTCATCATCTTACGCCTCCTCATGATTCTCTCCTGTTGATCTCTACAAACCCAATATACTCTCTCAACATGAGAGCTTTCAGAGAGAAAGATTAGAAAACGATGAGAAAACACGGACAAGACCTCTCATCTATTCATCAATCGTCCTCATCATCCCAAGTCACCGTCATGATCTTGCCGGTAATCGCATGGACTTGAATGGTCGCTTCACGTCCGTCTTCCCGCTCGATCTCCACCAGGTAGTAACGACTGCTCTTGTTCTCGCGATATTCCACGTCTTCCACCGTTCCCGGTACCTTCTCTAAAGAAAGCTTGATCGCATATTCTTTGGTAATCATCGTTGCAGGCGGTCCCGAAGTGCCGCTTCCATTTCCACTTTCCCCGCCCGTCGTTCCCCCTGTTGCTTCCTTGTCACCGTGATCCGCTGGCTCGGAAGGAGGAGTATCTGGATCCGGCTCCGTGGGCTCAACCGGTTCGGTGGGCGGCTGCGAAGCCCTCTCATTCAGCTGCTGGATGGACACGATGTCGCCCTGGCGGGAATCCACCGTCATCTCATACGTTCCGGTAGCCGACTGTAGCTCCAATCGATACACCCCGCCATCCAGCGTGGTCTTCGTTATTTCGCCGCCAGGATATTGGGAGAGCACCTCCTCCACCACTTCATCCGTTGACATGGCGGAAGTTGAAGGGCTAAAAGGATTCCATACCGCATTCACAATAATCAAAACCGCTACCAGCATCACGACACCCAGCAGCAGACTGACTTTTTTACGCATCGAATCACCTCGGATACAATCTGTCTTTACCGTCAGTATAGCGCAGTATGGTTAGAATACGATGAGAAAAAGGGAAGTTGGCAGCCTTTTTATTTCGTTGCTTGAAGCCGAATCGTGGCGGTTGTACCCACACCTGGCAGGCTATCCAGCTCTATCGAAGCCGAGATGGCCTCTGCGATATCCTTTGCCAAGGACAGACCAAGGCCGGCGCCCCCACCCCGGCGGGTACGAGCCTCGTCCACCCGGTAGAAACGGTCGAAGACGTGCTCCAGCTCATCTTTGGCAATGCCGATTCCGCGGTCGATGACCCGGATATAAACTTCCGCTGGCTTCCTGCCGACCTGGATGACGATATGCTCATCGCTGTATTTGCGCGCATTATCCAGCAGAATGAACAAGAGCTGCTTCAGCCTGCGGCTGTCCGTCCAGCCGAGAACCCCGCCATCGGCTTCAACCTCCACCGTGCGGTTATAGGCATCGCGAAATGCGCGCGCGGAAGACTCCGATAATGTCACCAGATCCACCTGCTCCATTTCGACCTGCCATTGATCCTGATTGCGGGCAAGCAGCAGCAGCTGCTCCGTCAGCTCCTTCATCCGGATCGCTTCCGAATGGATCGCTTCAACGGATTCCATGAATAGCTCGGGCCGGTCCAGACCTCGCCGCTTCAACAAACTGGCGTAACTCTCGATGATGGTAAGCGGTGTCTTTAACTCATGGGAAGCATTGGACACGAATTGCTCCTGCCTTGCATGATTGCTCTCCAGCAGCGTAATCATATCGTTGAATGCAGCCCCCATCTCCACCAATTCATCCTTCGACTTCTCCTTCAGCTCGATTCGCCGAAACCGCCCGCTTTGCCGGATCTCCCGCATCGTTTGGATCAAAGCCGTAATCGGCTGCACGATTAAACGCCCCAATATCCGCGTCGAGATGATGACCGGAACTAAGGCAATTGCGGTTACGGCGACCAGCACGATTCGCAGCACTTGGAGCGTCTCCATCGTAGCGGCAAGACTGCGGGCGACCTGGATATTGACCACGACCCCGTCTCTCCAGATGAGGGGCAGGGAAACCATCGTGTAGCGGATATTTTCATACTCGACGACCTTCACCTGCCTCTTCGTATCGTAAGGCAGCTTGAGCTCATCCATATCCTCCCCGGAGGAAGTCACCCAAGTCGATGGATACCGTTCATTGGGTCCGAGCAATTGGATCTTCCCGTCCAGCGGCACATAGCTCCGAAGCAATTCGCCCACCGGAATCGTATCCGCAGCCTTGGCCATTTCCCTCGATATTCTGGAGTCCTCGGCTTCCGCTTGCTCCAACTGGCTGTCCACCGTCATTTTGCTGAACACATAGTATACGGATAAGTTCATGACAATCAGAATGGCCGCCATCAGCACCGATGAATAGAGGTGGATTTTACTGCTCAGCTTCATGGGGTCTCTTTCAACACATAGCCGACACCGCGGACGGTGTGAATGAGCTCGGATGTGCTGTCATGATCGATTTTCTTGCGGACATAACGTATATATACATCGACGACGTTGGTGTCGCCGTAATAATCGTATCCCCATACGGCAGCGAGAATCTGCTCGCGGTTCAGCACCTGCCGTTTGTTCTTCAGTAAGTATACGAGCAAGTCAAATTCACGCGGCGTCAGATCGATCCTTCTGCCATCGCGAATGACTTCCCGTGTACCTTCGTTCAATTTCAAATCCGCCGCTGTAAGCCACTCTCCTGCCACCTGCTCTTCCGGCTCCTGCTTGCCTTGGAGCCGCAGCGCAGCACGAATCCGCGCCAGCAGCTCTTCGATCTGAAACGGCTTCGTAATATAATCATTGGCTCCAAGATCAAGCCCCGATACTTTATCCTCCACGGAACTCTTGGCTGTCAGCAGCAGTACGGCTGTGTGGGAATCATGGGCACGAATCCGCCGCAGCAGCTCAATCCCGCTCAAACCGGGGAGCATAACGTCCAGCAGAATTAAATCGACGTCCTGACTGCGGTATGCCTCCAGCGCATCCAGCCCGTTATCCGCCTTGGTGACCTGATATCCTTCACTCTCCAGCTCGATTTCAAGCAAACGGGATATTTTCGCTTCATCCTCAACAATTAGTATCTTCCCGCTCAAGCGCGTCCCTCCTACCGATCGTATCGAAATGGCTTCTTAACCCGGAACGCGTGCAGCCCACTTGGCCGCTTGCGTAATCATTAAACGCAGCTGAGGCTGGAGAAAGGACGGCTCGTGATGACCCGGCATCAAGAAGACAACGCGTCCGATGCCATACGTATGGCACCAGGCAGCAGGCCACTGCTTGCCTTCGAATTCATAATGCAGCAGCACGGTTTTTTCCGTAAACGGACTGAATATGAACCGGTAAGGCTCCTCGTCCAGCACAAAAGGCTCTACGCCTTCCGTAATATCATGATCGGTCTCTCCCGGAACGAAGTACAGCTTCTCCATGGGCGGGTGTCCGTCAAAACGGGCGCCGATCAGCTGCGCCAGCTCATAACGATTGGCCAGCGTAACGCCGTTATGAATCACAAGCAAGCCGCCGCCTCCGCTTACATAGGACAGCAGACCTGCGGTCTGACGGGGCGAAACGCGCTCGTCCCATAGGTCGCTGTAGGCGATGCAGAGCTCGTAAGGGTAGAGATTGCTTTCATGCAGCATTTTATGATTTTCCGTGCACTGCACGGTGAACATGTCGTTCAGCAGGTGTGTCATTTGTTTATCGATGCCTTGCAGCGGATGAAACTTCGGGTGGGTATAGCTGCCAAGCAGCAATGCTTTTCTCTTATCCATCGGTCATCCTCCTATTTACTACTCAATATTTCACATGATCCTTAGGAACATGCATGAAGAAGCTGGCATGGACTGAAATCTCCCCAACTTCATTACGTTATATCATGACATTATTCTTGGTTTTGAGCAAAGTAGCGGCCAAGCGCCACCATCATGCTGCCCATTCGCTCTTCCTCGGGAACCACCATGCGTTCAATGCCTTCCTCACGAAGCCCCTGGGCCGTAACCTTGCCGACAGCCGCTGCCACGACCGGTCCGCGGAACGCCTCCAGCACAGCCTCCAGCTTGCCATGGGCACGTGCATAATCCGCAAGAAAACGAAACTGGGGGGCGCTTGTAAAAGCAACCGCGTGAACCTTGCCGCCCACGATTTCATCAACGAGTTGCGAAACATCCTCCTCCAGCGGCGGAATGTGCTTATAAGGCAGGATCTGCTCTACTACCGCCCCACGACTTTCCAGCCAATCCACCAGCTTCGGAGCAGACTCGCCATGCAGCTGAAGAATGACACGCTTGTCCGATAGGTCATGCGGCTCCAAAGACCGGATCAGCCCCGACGTACTGCCGTCATCATCTCTGACGACCGGTGCCAGCCCGCGCTTTTTCAGCGCATTGGCCGTTTTGTACCCTCTTGCCGCAATCGAGGTGCTCTGCAGCGTTTCATTCAATGTATCCAAAAGGCCCATCTGTTCTGCTGTATCATAAATGGCCTCCAGGCCGATTCCCGTCGTAAATATCGCCCACGGTGCAGGCGCCTTGAGCCAAGCTTCGATCGAACGGCGCAGTACTTCATCATCCAAAAATACGGTTCCCTGGGCCGGACGAAGCAGCGCGGTGCCACCCATCTTCTCCACCAGCTTGGCCATGTCTGCTGCCTTGCGCGGACCAGCTAAAGCGACGATCCGATCTTTCATATGCTGTGCCATGTTATATGCCCCACTCTCATCATTTTCTAGCTTGTGCATCCGTCAGTCTTACAGCTTCAAGCAGTTGACTCCAGTATAAAGGCCCCGCTCCTAGAGATAAAGCCACTTTGGTCTTATTCTTTCATAAAGCCCCCCTTTCCTGCCACAAACAAAAAAGCAGCAAAGGAATATAAGCTCCTTTACTGCTTCAACACGAAATATTCGGGGCATATTACAGCGCCCTTGAATCTCTTAAATCTTAAAGCGTTTCACCATCTCCTGCAGTTCTTCAGCTAAACGGCTTAAATCCGCAGCAGATGCGCTGACCTCTTCCATGGAAGCAAGCTGTTCCTGAGAGGCTGCCGATATGGTCTGGGTCTGGCTTGACGTTTGCTCTGACACCCCACGGATATCTTCAACGGACTTTTTCGTGGAAGCTGTATCTTGAGCCAATTCCTTAGCCGATTTCGAAGTGGTTCTTACCTGGCCGGACACCGTGTTCACTGCCTTTTTGATACGGGAGAAGGAGCGTCCGGTCAGATCCGCTGCGTCAACGCCGTCCGATACCTTCTGCCTGGCGGCTTCCGTCATTTCCATGGTTCGTTCCACCTCTGCCAGTATTCCTGTAATCAGCCCCGATATGTAATCCGCTGAGCTTTCCGACCTTTGAGCAAGCTTACGGATTTCCGCGGCTACAACCGCAAATCCTTTGCCCTGCTCCCCGGCTCTCGCAGCTTCGATAGAGGCATTCAGCGATAATAAACTCGTCTCCTTGGCAATGTCGGTAATGGCGGAAGCGATACCGCCGATCTCCTCGGTCCGCTCAGACAGCTGATGGATAACCCCATTCAGATCATTCATCGCATGATCAATATCCTGCATCGTCGCTGCTGCGGTAATCACCGTCTGGTTCCCTTCCTGGGCCAATTCCTCCGTCTGGTTCATGGCTGCAGTAACCTTCTCCAATACATCCGCAATGTCATCAGCATGCCGGGATACTTGAAGAATACCCTTCAGAATCTCCTCCGCGGCGTTCAACTGACGTTCACTGCCGGCGGCAACCTCCTGAATGGAAGACGTAACATGCTCGACGGCGCTTGTATTTTGCAGGGCGCTTGCGGACAATTGCTCTGAAGATGCGGAAACATTCTCCGTCATGGCTTTGACCCCGTGAACCATGTCCCTGAGACTATCCACCATCTGCTGAAAGTGATCGGCCAACTCGCCAATCTCGTCACGCTTGAAACCATTCATGCGAAGCGTCAGATCCCCCTCGCTAATGACTTCCGTCGCTTGGCGCATACGGCGGATCGGTTTGATCACAGAGCTTACATTCCAAGTCACCATGATTAAGGCGGCTAGCAGCGAAACGCTCATAACCACAATCATCGTTTGGCGGATGCCATTAACGGAGTCGTCAACCTCCTTAACAAACATGGTCCCGGCAATTTTCCATCCGGTTCGTTCATTCGTAATGTAGTTCAATTGTTGCTCGATGCCGTCATGATCATAGTGAAAATGACCGGTTGGCTGCTCATACATCTTGGAGACCCAAGCTTCCTTAGCCAACGCGTCCGTCCCTGCGTCATAATCGGGGTGAAACAGATATTTGTGATTTTGATCCAGCACCATCGTATAGCCTTCTTTACCTACCTGCACTTGGACCAGACTCCGGATGCTATGAAGGTTGAGGTCAATGCCCACGACACCTTTGCCGTCAGGCAGCATCTGAGCTAGCGTTACTACAATCAAGGAGCCCGTGTTCGAAGTATAGGGGGCTGTAATAATCGGTTGGCCCGATGCATTCATTGCCTGCTGGAACCATTCCGTTTGTCTAGGATCATAGTCGGACGGCAGCTTTTCCCCTGATGCCTTGATAATGCCAGCCTGTGCCGTACCGATAAATACGTCCACCGTCTCCGGATGAAGTCCCAGGTACTGCTTCAGTGCATTGATAGTTGAACCCGCTTTCGCTTCGAGTTCCTTGTCAATTCCAGTGGACTTCATCGCCACGCTTAAATAATTCAGGTCATCGAACTTGGATTGCAGCGTGTGATTAATGATCTCATTCGCCGTCTCGACGCTCAGCGATGCACTGCGCAGAATTTCTTCCTCGACAGTTCCCTTGGCGTCACGGTAAGTGATAATACCGATAGCGCAGCTTGGCACAAGAAGCACGAGCAGAAATGTGAGAATCAGGTTTCTTCTAATACGATTAGCTCTTTTTTTCTTCATTGGTTTCTTTCCTTTCTAAACTGCAGTGAATCTCACCTGTCTTCTATAAAAAAATACTCCTTTCAACTTATCGGCATCTCTAAGACCATTCATTATGTAGTATATATAGGTAATTATTTCCACTAAGAGAGGGGTACCCATGTTATACGGGTACCCCTCTTGGCGGCGGTCATAGACCACCTCTATATAAAGGCCATCCATCCTGCACAGCGAAAAACAAAGATGGCTGGCTCTTATAAGATCAAACTACGTTACTTCGGCTGATTGGAAGGTATGAATCCGCTCAGGTCTACGCCAAGTCCGGCAGCGAGTCTTGCACCATATTCGGCGTCCGCACGGTAGAAATTGCATACGGCACGGAGCTGGATATCAGATTTGACCTGACTGAGGTCATCAACCAGATTGCGGATCAAATGATCCTTCTCCTGTTCCGTAAACGAACGGTACAATTCTCCGGCTTGGGTGAAATCATCTGTTTTTTCAATACGCTGGCGAACGACATGCCCGATGAGCGGTGCTTCGCTTTCATTTACAGTAGGGTCTTCCACAGGACCTGTTGTATAGCTGTTCGGCTCATAGTTCACCGGGGACGGATCTTGATTCACGTTCATCAAGCCATCACGTTGATGATTACGCACAGGAGCATACGGGCAGTTAATCGGGATCTGCAAATAATTCGCACCGAGTCGATGACGCTGCGTATCCGGGTAAGAGAATAGCCGGCCTTGCAGCAGTTTATCCTCCGACGGCTCGATGCCAGGCACCAGAGCACTTGGGGAGAAAGCGACCTGCTCAACTTCGGCGAAGAAGTTCTGCGGATTGCGATTCAAGGTCATGGTGCCGACCGTTTCGAACGGGAAGCGATCCTCCGGCCAGGTCTTTGTAGCATCCAGCGGATCAAAGGACAATTCAACCATCTCTTCCGGGGACATCAGCTGTACCTGCAGGCGCCATTTCGGGAAATTCCCGTTTGCGATGTGCTCATGAAGATCACGGGTGGCGTGATTGAAGTCCTTGCCCTGCACTTCGACCACTTCATCGGCATTCAGCGTATTCACGCCTTGTACGGATTCCCATTTGTATTTAATGTAAGTCACTTTGCCTTCGCTATTCACCCACTTGAAGGCGTGGACACTGAAGCCATCCATCTCGCGATAGTTCGCTGGTGTGCCATGATCCGAGAACACCCAGGTCATCATTTGCGTGGATTCCGGGGACAGCGTCATGAAGTCCCAGTACCGGCCAGGCTCCTGGATGTTGGTCTCCGGCGAAGGTTTCAAAGAATGCACCATATCAGGGAATTTGATCGCGTCGCGAATAAAGAAGACCGGAATATGATTCCCTACAATGTCATAGTTGCCTTCCTCCGTATAGAACTTCACGGCAAATCCGCGTGGGTCGCGTGCCGTTTCGGGTGACCCTGTTCCATGAATAACCGTGGAGAAGCGAACGAACACAGGAGTTTCCTGACCAATTTCCTGCAGGAATGCAGCTCTCGTATAAGGCTTCATGTCGTGCTCCACAACAAATGTGCCGTGTGCTCCTGCCCCGCGGGCATGAACGACACGCTCCGGAATCCGTTCACGGTCGAAGTGGGCAATTTTTTCGATCAGATGATAATCCTCAAGCAGTGTCGGTCCGCGGCGTCCTGCCGTTTTGGAGTTTTGGTTATCTCCGACTGGAGCCCCTTGATTGGTTGTCATTCTATCCATATATGAACCCTCCATCAGTTCTATAATTGATTTTAGACTGAATCTAAATTTATGATTTGATTGTATCACTGGAGAATCCATTGGATCATGATTGTCGCATGAGTGTTATATGACCCTTCTATGATCGTTATATGAAGGTCGGATGAATTCATTTTGAGTACCGCAAAATGAACAAAAAAAGGGAGGGGGATTAGTCCGCCAGGCGGTATCCCACTCCTCTTACCGTTGCAATATAGCGCGGGGCTCCCGCGTTGTCGCTCAGCTTTTTACGCAAGCTTTTGATATGGACGTCGACCACATTGCTGCCGCCCATAAAATCCGTATCCCAAATTTTGCACATCAGGTCCTCACGCGTGCAGACGGCTCCTTCGCTGTCCAGCAGGAGCATCAGCAAATGATACTCTGTCTTGGTCAAATGGATCGGAGTGCTGCCCCGGTGGATGGTCATTTTATCCCGATCAATGGATAAGTCTTTATAGATGAGGCCGCGCATGACCTCTTCTCCTCCCGACAATCCGGCAGCCGGAGAGAACAATCGGATGGTCCGCTGCACCTGATACATCATCGTATCTTTGGAACGTGCAGGCCATACCATGAGTTCTTCGTTCAACAGGCTTGAGCCTGCATTGCTCATTAATTCTTCCCCTACAAGGTACAGAATCGGAATAGAGGAATGTTCGGGCAGCAGGAGTTCCTTCTCCTTGTTGAACGCCGCCATATTCCGGCAGCCCGTCATATCGGCAATAATCAGTCCTGTATTCAATGCCGACTGAAGACGCGGTTCCCATTTGCGGAACATCATCACCTCGAAGCAGTTCTCGGTCAAGGTAATGAACATTTCATTCACCCGTCCGGGGGAACGGCTTAATAACGCAGCCCGCAGGGTTGTGGGACAAGCATCCCCTATCGCCATCGCGATCGGCGTTGTCGGACGAACATACAGATTGCCGGACTGGAAATCAGGAAATGAATAGACCGTTCCCAGTTCCGTCATTTCTTCTGTTTGGTTTGACATTCTGGACACACCCCCCCGAATACGACGTGAGCATGATGGATGACGTAATTGGTTTCACCGGCTACCGTAGCAGCCCAATCCTCTGGCACCTCCGTCATGACCTCGTCCACTTTACCGCATACTTCACAAATAATATGTTGATGATCGTCCATACGGGCATCGTACCGGCTCGCGCTCTCGCCCAGCTTCAATTCACGGATCAGCTGCTTATCCGTCAAATAACGCAGGGAATTATAAACCGTTCCGTACGCTAAATTATATCCTTTCTCCACCAGCCGGTTCATGATATCCGCAGCAGTCGGATGATCATGCGATTCCCGAAGGACATCGTACACCGCTTGGCGTTGCGTCGTCAGATTTAAAGATTTCAAGGTATTCACCCTTTTAATTTATTTTTAGATCAAGTATAAATCCTATTCTCTTCAAGGTCAACATCCCGTGCCAGAATTTCCGCTGGTAATCTTTAAGATTTCTTTAGATTCAATTAAAAATTCCTTTAGCTTGTGTGGTTAGAATTAGAACATACATAAAACGATGAAACATATATAGCCCGCCAAAGGAGGCGATCGATCGCCATGGAATCCATAGCCAAGCATCCCCGTCATGTACCGTCATCCCCTGAACGATCCCGGCGGCAAGCCGGCACGATTCGGCATAAACCTGCGAAGCCCCGCAAGGGACGCACAAGATTAAGCTTGCTCCTGCTATTGTTTAGCGTCATTCTGATGGCCGTGTTCATAGCGCGCGTGTTTATTCCTCCTCCCATCAAAGCCAGTTCGGCCATCTTGATTCATGCAGATACCGGCCGCGTGCTCTATGCTATGCATGCCGATCTTCCCCTTCCTCCCGCGAGCATGTCCAAAATGATGACCGAACTGCTGGTGCTGGATGCTGTTCGTTCCGGGCAGCATGCTTGGGACGAGAATGTACCGGTCAGCCGATATGCCGCAGAGGTGCCCGGTTCAGGCATCGGCATGCATAAAGGCGAACGTTATACGTTGAAGCAGCTGTTCGAAGCGCTCATCATCCATTCGGCCAATGATGCGGCCGTAGCTATTGCGGAGCATCTCGGCGGGTCGGAGTCCCGATTCGTGGAGAGCATGAATGCCCGGGCGAAACAAATCGGCCTCTCTGATCGCACCGTCTTCGCCAATGCTTCCGGTTTGCCTGCTGCTGACCTCGCTCCCTTTGCCGAAGCGGCCACCGAACGCGATACCGTCATGACGGCCAGGGATTCGGCCATGCTGGCCCGATGGCTGCTTAACAAACATCCGGATTTGCTCGAGGTAACCAGCCAGCGCGATTTGCCTGTTCCGCAGAAGAAGCTTTCCCTGCATACCACCAATCTTATGCTGCCTGGCGAGCCGCATTCTTACGAAGGTAATGACGGATTTAAGACCGGATACACCCGCTCCGCCGGTTATTGCTTTACCGGAACTGCGTCGCGGGGTGGAAACCGGCTGATTTCCGTCGTGATGGGAACCGGGGATGCCGATCAGCGGTTTACGGAAACCCGGAAGCTGATGGATTACGGATTCGAACGGCAAGGCATTCTTTCGAATCTCCTATCCGCCCTTTTTTAATTGTTGTCATAGAAGAACTCACGATTTTGAAGGTCAAGCTGCACTCTATGGGGTCGATTTAGGGTACACTGTTCGTAAGGAATCATCGTTTCCAATGGGGCGATTTACTGGAGGATATCTTAATGAGAAGTATATTAATCGTAGATGATGATAAAGAAATTTCCGGGCTGATCTCTATCTATCTGGAGAATGAGGGTTACCGCGTAATCCAAGCCCATGACGGGGAGGAAGCGCTTCTGGCCATGACCAGCAATAACGGGGGGGTGGATCTCGTGATCCTGGATGTCATGATGCCTAAGCTGAACGGGATTGATACCTGCCGCAGAATCCGCGAAACCTCGTCCATTCCCATCCTGATGCTGAGCGCCAAGAGTGAGGATATGGATAAAATACTGGGGCTGATGACCGGCGCGGATGATTATATGATTAAACCGTTCAATCCGCTGGAGCTGACGACTCGCGTCAAAACACTGCTGCGGCGCTCCACTCTGTACAATGCGGAGCTGCATCGGGAGGACAGCGAGCGGATCGAGATTGATGGGCTCGACATTAACCGGAGTACGCATGAAGTAACGGCCAACGGCAAAGCGATCTCTCTGACGGCGAGAGAATTCGAGATTCTGTATTTGCTTGCCCGCCAACCGGGGAGAATCTTTAGCGCCGAGGATATCTTCCAGCAGGTCTGGAAGGAGAAATATTACGTATCCAATAATACCGTCATGGTTCACATCAGCAACTTGCGGGACAAGCTCGAGAAGGAGCTGGGTTACAAGCTCATTCAAACGGTATGGGGTGTCGGGTACAAAATCCATGCGTAAACTGCAATGGAAGATCATCACGCTGTTTTTTGTCGGTGGAGCCCTGACCCTGTCCATCCTGTTCATCGCGCAGCAGATCATCCGAATGATCGGTCGGGAATACTGGAAGGAGCCTTGGGTAAACACCCTTTTCAGAGTTGATCGTACTTTGGAGGATTTCTTCGGTTTCCCCATCATCCCGACGATCATCGGCATCATGCTATTTATCTGCATGGTATTGCTGCTGAGTCAGAGCACCATTCGTCAAATCAACCACTTAATGGAGGGTACACAGCGTTTGGCGAAGGGCGAATTGGATGAAGAGATTATCGTTAACTCGAATGACGAACTGGGCCAGATGGCAACGCACATCAATCAAATGGCCAAGCAGCTCAAGCTATCGCTGGAAGAGGAACGAATGGCGGTCCAGTCCAAGAACGAGCTGATCAGCAACGTATCGCATGATCTGCGCACCCCCCTCACCTCCATCATCGGGTACTTGCGGCTGGTCAATGAAGACCATTACAAGGATGAAGTCGAGCTCCGGTATTATACCGATATCGCGTATGATAAGTCGCTGCGCCTGGGCGGACTCGTGAACGATTTGTTTGAATATACACGAATGGGGTACTCCCCGATGAACCGTGTTGACATTAATTTGGTGGAGCTGCTCGCACAATTGGCCGTGGACTTTTCACTAACCGGGCAGCAGGAAGGCGTACAGGTCAACTTCACGCCTGAAACTGAGAAAATCATGATCTCCTCGGACGGGGATAAACTGATGCGCACCTTCGAGAATCTGCTGTCCAATGCGGTACGGCACGGACGGGAAGCCGGGGTGGTGGATTTGAAGGTATCAAGTGATTCGAAGTTTGCCATCGTACAGGTCATCAATTACGGCCCCCCGATCCCTCAATATGCGATCCCCTATCTGTTCGAGCGGTTCTACCGGGCGGATGAATCGCGCACCGATCAAACCGGCGGCTCCGGACTTGGCTTGGCTATCGTAAAGACCATCGTGGATGCCCATCATGGCACGATTCAGGTGACTAGTAATACGGAACGGACGATGTTTGAAGTTCTCCTACCTTTGGAGACTCCTGAAAATTAACAAAATAAAACATTTAATATTCGACATACAATTCCATTTTCCGATAAAATAGGGGGTGAATGTCTTCATCGCCTTGCCGCCCTTGTGCAAGGTACATGAAAGGAATGATCCCCCATGACTAATATACTATTTACCAACTTTTGTATATTTGTGACTTTCTTATACTTGTCCGGACTGCTGTCCAAAAAATATGTAGCAGGCGTTGTGATACCGTCCATCAGCGTTAAGATCAACGCTGGACTGCTCTTTGGCATTTACGGGATCATCTTGATGTACTATTCTTTCCCGATTGACCCCCGGTTTTTCGCGGATTTGCGGCATTTGGCCATTGTAGTGATCGCCAGCTACTTGGGTTGGCTTCCATCCCTGATTGCCGGCGTGCTCATTGCGCTCGGGCGATTGATTCTGTTCGGCATGTCCGCTTCCTCTGCCATTGCGGGCGCCGGCATGCTACTGATCGGCATCATATGCGGGACGGTATCTCGTATCCATTGGAATCGTTTAAACAAAATGCTGCTCATGAGCGTATCGAGCATGCTGGTGCTCCTAGGCATTATGTGGATGAATATCCAGGACCACCATAAGGTATATACTGTCTTCACGCAGCACCTTATCATATCCGTCCTCGCCACGGTTGTCATCTACATGTTGACGGAGTATATCAACACGTCCAATCAACTATTTCTGCAGATGAAGAAAAATGCGGAAACGGATCACCTGACCAGTCTTCACAATTTGCGCCAGTTCGAGCAGCTGTTGTCGGAACGTTTTCTCGAAGCCCAGCATTTCAGCGAACGGCTGGGTGTTCTTGTCGTGGACATTGATCATTTCAAAAAAATAAACGACACCTACGGCCATGCGGCCGGAGATGCCGTTTTGCAGCAGCTCAGCAAAGTGCTGAGGGAGCATTCCCGTTCTTTTGATGAAGTGTCCCGCAACGGCGGGGAAGAATTCTCGGTGCTGGTCCCGGAAGCGACCATTGACGAGACGGCCGCTATTGCAGAACGAATCCGGGCCGCCGTAGCGGATCATATCTTTGTCCTGGAAAACGGAACCAAGATCCAGATCACCGTGTCGATTGGGGCTGCCGTACATCCCGATACGATCCGGTCGAAAAATGCCAAGGAGCTGCTCCAGCAAGCAGACCGCGAGCTGTACCGCGCCAAGGACAGCGGACGCAACCGCGTATGTTCCCCTCCCGAAATCCATGATCTGATTCTTTCTTAATTCGAATCCGCCTTCAGTATTTCTTCAATGGCAGTCAGCGTATCTGAAGAGAGCTTAATACCGGAAGCCTTCACATTCTCTTCCACCTGCTCCGGACGGCTGGCCCCCACCAGTGCACTAGCTACGTTGTTCTGACGCAGAATCCAGGCCAAAGCCAACTGGCCGACGGTCATACCCAGCTCGCTTGCAATGACTCCCAGGGCCTGCACCTTCTGAATGCGGTCTTCACTCATTTTAAGCCGGTCGGCTCCAATCTTCGATGCGCGGCTGTTCTCCGGCACGGCTTGCTTGGAGGCGTACTTGCCCGTCAGCAGCCCTTGCGCAAGAGGAGAATAGACCACTTGACCAATGCCCTTCTTCTCGCCTAACGGGATGATCTCTTCCTCGATCTTGCGCTCGAACATGTTGTACAGCGGCTGATTCACCACGATGCGATCCAGCAAATAGCGGTCCGCCACGGCCAATGCCGCTTCCATCTGGGCAGCGGTCCACATACTGACTCCTACATAGAGCACCTTGCCTTGCCGGACAAGGTCATCCAGCGCCCGCAGCGTTTCCTCTATCGGTGTTTCTTCATGATAACGATGGCAGTAATAGATGTCGACATAATCGGTACCCAGCCGCTTCAGACTCGCATCGCACTGCTCTCTAATATGTTTGCGGGAAAGCCCCTGATCATTCGGTCCGTCCCCCATCTTGCCGAATACCTTCGTGGCCAGGACATAGGATTCCCTTGGGAATGCTCTCAAGGTTTCCCCGACAACCACTTCAGCCGCTCCCTGGGCATACACATTCGCTGTATCAAAAAAATTAACGCCAAGTCCATATGCAGTCTGAATCGACTTCACGGCATTCTCCCGTTCCACATATCCCCCGTACGTCAGCCAGCTCCCCAGACTGATATCGCTAACCTTCAATCCGCTTCCGCCCAATCTTCTAAATTCCATATGTGAAACCTCCTTCATACAAGATAGATGCTTATTCTTTATTGTAACATCTTCCTGTACGATAGACAGATGTGCCCTGTCTAACGTTTATAACCGGTCGACTTTATTTTCACCTTGACCGATACATTAAACTTGACATGGGGATACATGGCGTCCCATTCATCCATCTCCGTCTTGTTGTTCCAGTGCGTCCCTCCATACCGGAGGCCGAAACCCAGCGGGTCCAGACCCGTTTTCTGAATTTTCTCCAACAAGCTTTTCACCGCTTGGGATAGTTCCTTGCTAAACTGCTCTTCGATCTTATGCAGACCCTTCTGATTCAGTTGCGTTGGATCCTCTTTCTCTTCCAAAATCGCCGTTATCCGAATATTGAAATCAATCGTTTCTTCCCCTGGTTTATCCGTTACGATCTTGTATCTTGCTCGGGTTCTATCCGTGTTGACTTCAAGCAATTTGCCGTCCATTATCGTCCCGAAATTCGTGCTTAGATTACGACGATCCAACAGGTTAAACAGCCTGGTTTCATCCGGCGTCAGAATCACCTTCACCTTGTCCTTATCCATCAAGGCTACTCTCTCGATATTCAGGATCTTGTCAGTGGTAGTTTCCACAACGGGCATGACCGGATCTTCCCCTTCCTCTAACATTCGGCGGGACAAATCGAAGGAGTATGTCCTAGTAATGAAGGGAGATTCCGTCCCATCCTCGCTGAGCGCCAGAAATATTGCGTTCCCGGCAATCCGCTCCGTTGGAGGATCCGTCTTTAATACGGCTTCTGCCGAAGGAATGGCGACGGCTGGATACATTAAGAGCTGCATATCCCGCCTCCGAACGGTCCAGTCCTGGATTTTGCTGATATTTTTTCGAGCATAGGCTTCGCCGTACATGACCCCCTTGCAATGACCAAAGTCAAGTTCCTTATCTACTTTGGATTTGACCTCCCTGATCGCTTCCGCAATACTTGTTGATTCTTGTGTAATAAGGAAAGACTTCTTATCCCCAATCTTAGGGTCTCCTGAAGGAATCGCCATTTTGAAGGTAAATCGGTTCATATCGGGGTTTTTCTCAGAGACGTCAATACCAATGGACACGACAAAAAGTCTGAGATCGATATCCCTAAAATCACATCCCGACACAAATAAAAAAGAGCAGCACATGAGCCAGACCAGCCATCGTTTCAGGTCTTTCATGCCTTCTTCCTCCTTTTCCTCCATACCGCATAGAATAATAGGGCAATGAGCAGGAATTCCCCAGCGAACCGGACGTCCAAAAAGACAATCGCCATATCATTTAATATGTATTGATTAACGATAAACGACGTGCCGAAGATAATCAGGGAAAAGAGGAGAAGCACCCACCATTCGAATTTCCTCCTTTTAGACATCGCTTCCCCCTTATCGACCTTTAATCCGAAACCTCCCAGAATCAACTCCTTGCCCACATGCCAATGAACGATGGAATTCACGAGGGAGAGGCACATATACACCACGTAGAAGACATAAATCATCCGTTCTATGATGAAATAACGAATCCGAAGCGAGTCCACCGTCGAGAAGGCAGGATACACGTGTCCTCCGGCGCCCGCGGCTCCCAATATGCCGATGGATGCAAAGATCGATACCAGAAGGGTAAGAATACTAACCACCACAATCGCCCAAATATGCCGCACTCTGAATCGGTGAAAGATCCGATTAAATACCACCATGTTCACGTAGCCCGTAAATATATAGGTAGCCGCGGCCACCGTCTCGTAATTGGGCATGTTCCATGCATAAGTAATGATCTGCCTTACGGCATCCCAACTGAAATATGGATTGCTGAAGATACGCCATGACATATAAGCAATGATGGGCACGGTGATGTACAGAATCATCTCCAGGCCATAGAGAATCGACTCGGAATCCAGCCTGGCACTAAGTGCAACCACCACCAGAAATCCCATCAGAACGATATAGGGTGATACATCCGGACTGATGTATCGGGAGGTAATATCAACGAAACTGACCAAGGTTATCACGCTGGAGAAATACCACCCGAGTCCGTATAAAACAAGGAGGATACCAGATATCCACTTGGGCATAACCGAATGAAAAATCTCCGGCAACCCCTGTCCCGGGAATTGTTGGATCAGTTTTACGAAAGTAAACATCACAAAGACACCAATTGGAATGGACACCAGGATCGACATCAGCGCACCGTCAAAACGATCCGTAATTAAGATGCGGGGGACAAAAATAATTAGGTTGATGGTTGCATTGAGCAGGAAGAGGTAATAAAAATATTTATTTCTAACCACTTCGCTGGTCTCCTTTCTTGTTCCAATCCACAGCAAACATCTTCAAGTAGGGTTTGCCAAAGGACCTGAGACTCGTAAGGTACATGATCATGGCCACCATGCCCAAAACGATACCGACCAAGCCGAAGAAGGTGGCCAGGACAATGAACAAATACTTCGTGACACGGATGCCCGAACTCATCATCGTGATCGGGATCACGAAATTTGTTATTGCAACCGCGGAAACCAGAATGATCATGATGTTACTAACCAATCCCGCCTCCGTAGCAGCGGTTCCCAAAATGAGACCCCCTACCGTGGTAGCGGTCTGACCAATCGCTTTGGGCAGCCGAACACTCGCCTCCGTCAGAAACTCCATCGCCAGCAGCATGAAGATCACTTCAAAGAAAGACGGATACGGCACCGTAGCCCTGCTTCCCGCAATAAGCAGCGTAACCTGCATCCTCAATATTTCCGGATTATAGGAGGTGAAGGCCACATAAAGGCTTGGCATCAGCACGGTGACAAACAATGCGATATACCGGATTCCCTTGAGAAACCAGCCGATCGGAGGAAGCTGTATTTTGTCATCCATCGCCGTAAAGAAATCATTGAATATAGCCGGCAGTAGAAGAGCATACCCCGTTGAATCCATCAACACAGCGATCTTTCCTTGAGATATATTCAATACGGTCCGGTCAGGGCGTTCGGTCAGCATGAGCGTCGGATACAGACGGAATTTAGGATGCATTGTATGTCTCTCGATTTCGGAGGCCGATTGCACAATATCCGCCTTGATCTCGGACAATCGCTTCCTAAGCTCCTCTAATACCGTTTCTTCCACTTTGTATGCATCATACATAATAATGATTCGAGTCTGTGATATCTTGCCAAGGGTCATAAATTCCGTCTTCAAATTTTCAGTTTGGTAACGGTGGCGAATCAGATTCAAGTTCACCTCGATATTTTCCGTAAACGAATCATTGGGACCCTGAATGACGTTCTCCGTACTGGCGGGTTGGATGAAGCCTGCATTAACCAATACGGCGTCAAACAGGAGCACGCTGTCCCGAATGAATATGGCTACGCAGCCCCTTAGTATATTACGGAGCAACTCCTGTTTATCTTTCGGCTCCACACTTGAGGGAAAGGATCGGATGAATTGGTCGTATAACTCCAAGGAATTCAGCTCATAGAAACGGTTAATCAAATTATCGTTAATCATAGCGGGGTCGCACATGCTCTTAAGATAAATCAATAACGCATGCTCACCTTCATTCTTCAGCTCACGCTGCTCGATATCCCCGACATTACGAAGATGTTCTTGCAGGCATTGTCTGGCTTCCTCCGCATTTAGATATTGTTCGCTGGTCATGATACCACCCCTCATTCACTAAATTCCGGTTCTCCCGCTGTTCTTTAGGTTCTGCACAAATGTCCCAAATTATTTACAATCATCCAGAAAAACCTAGGAAGACTGTGAATCGAAATCACCTAGTTTCTAATCATTCCCATGTGGTAATAATGAAGACAAGAGTCGGAGTTTAAGGGCAATGCCCATAGAAACTGAGGAGGAATCGTGAATGAACCCATCCAATTCATCGCATCAAGAACTGCCGCAATATCCGGAGTCGCTGTGGAGAGCGACAACGAAACTGCCCACCTTCCCCCGCTTGGCCGAAGATATTGAGACGGATGTTGCCATTGTCGGAGCCGGCATAACCGGCATTACAACCGCTTATCTGCTTGCCAAGGCAGGCAAAGATGTCGTGCTGATCGAAGCAGGGCAAATCCTGAACGGGACCACCGGTCATACAACAGCTAAGGTTACGGCACAGCATGGGCTGATCTATCATGAATTTATGCATCATTTTGGGGAGGAGAAGACAAGACTCTATTACGAAGGCAATCGGGAAGCGATTGAATTCATTCGGGATATTATTGGCGGAGACGAAGGGAAATTCGGGCTGAAGCTGGAGGATGCCTATATCTACGCTCAACAGGAGGACAAGTATCTCTCGAAGCTGGAGGATGAAATCAAAGCCTATGAAAAGCTCGGCATTCCGGGAGAATGGCAGGATAGCCTTCCCCTGCCTATGCCGATTCGGGGAGCCATTAAGATGCCCGGACAATATCGATTCCACCCTTTGCAATATCTTAAGCATCTGACCGAACAATTCCTGAAGCTAGGAGGACGGATCTACGAGAACACGACCATGGATGAAAAGGCCGAAACCGATGGACCGATCACACTCCTGACCAAACGGGGCGGTCACCGGATTACTTGCAATTACGCAGTATCGGCCTCTCATTTTCCGTTCATTGACGGGAAAGGACTGTTCTTCACGCGCCTGCATGTGGGACGCTCCTATGCCATTGCAGTCAAACCTGAAACCGCTTATCCGGGCGGGATGTATTTAAGCGTGGATCAACCGACCCGTTCCCTGCGGTCCGCTTCTTATGGCGGTGAGGATTTGGTTATCGTTGGAGGCGAGAATCATCCGACTGGCCGCAGCATCTGCACCCATCAGCATTACGAAAACCTGGAGCTGTTTGCAGGAAAGCTGCTGGGCGCTTCCGCGATTCCTTATCGCTGGTCGGCCCAGGACCTGATTACCCTGGACAACATGCCTTACATCGGGCCGATCACATCCAATCAGGACCGGATCTTTGTCGCGACAGGCTTCCGGAAATGGGGCATGACAACAGGAACACTGGCCGCGAATATCATCTGTGATCAAATCTTGGAGAAGGATAACCGTTACGCCGACGTCTTCAACCCGTCCCGATTTATCGCAGATCCAAGCATCAAAACATTTGTTGCACAAAATGCTATGGTTGCGAAAGATTTCGTTTCCGGCAAGTTCGAAATGTCCCATGCTGATATTACCGAGCTGAAGGCAGGCGAAGGCGCCATCGTCCGCCATAACGGTCAGCGCGCCGGGGCTTACAAGGATGATAAGGGGAATCTCCATCTCGTGGATACGACATGTACCCATCTCGGCTGCGAAGTGGAATGGAATGAGGGCGAACGCTCATGGGATTGCCCTTGTCACGGATCACGCTACCGTTATAATGGCGAAGTGATTGAAGGGCCGGCCATTGAGCCGTTGAAGCAGTTGGACCCGGAGAGCTAAGCGGACGCTGCGCTCCCTCAAGGACTCTAACCTAAAAGAAGTGAAGCCCATGCGAGCTTCACTTCTTTTTTTATAACAGGGGACTTCACACCGGAGTGGCCTAAATTCAACCAAAAATAACATATTTCTGGTATAATAAGCTTACAAATCGTTACGGGAGGGACAGCTATGGTTCTAGGCCCTGAGTATTTGGATCGAATTAAAGAGGACGTCTCGGAGATTAAGGCAAAGGAGAAGCTGCGCGGTATCCGGCAACAAAGCCTGCTTAGTGATTTTTTAATGACCCTTGCTGCTGCAGGTGCCTTCATTGTGGTGGCTGCCATCTTTGGTTTTATCTTGTATAACATACGATATTAGAAGCCCTTCCCCATGCTTCCAAGGTGGTAAGTCTCTGAAGTTTATACTTTCTTGCAAGTCCAAAAAGGCACCCGTCAGGGTGCCTTTTTCATGTTACGACCTGGCCTGGATTAACCTAGTAAACCAGCCTAAGCGATTTCTGGTGCCGGCTCCTCGCGGTAGGCCTCAAGCGACCGGTCCACGATGACCTGTATAAAATCCGGATCCATATCCTGAATCCATGGCATGGCGTTATTCCAAGCATTTTCCTCGATTTGAAGCGCGATCTGATTCTGCTCCCATTCATCCACCGTTCGATCCATCCGGTCACAGAGTTCTGTCAGCATCAGGTCCATCGAATGGCCCAGCTCATGTGCGAATACTACCGCAAAATAGGCATGAAACAGCTCAAGTGTCCCAAACAGCTGCAGACACTGCTGGCGTATGACTTCGGTATACATCGTCACGCTGTGCGAATTCATAACATATTTCCCGCCGATTAACCGGCCCCCAGGGAAATACGCCTCCATCTCCACGGTGACACTGCTGCCCGACCGACGTAGAAGCTCTTGCGTAATTCGGTTCAGTTCGGACTTATTCAATAATGATCATGGCTCCCTTTAAAGATATAAACATAAACATCATTATAAAAGAACCATATGAAATTGCAATAACAAATATGCCTGCCAGCTTACTCTAAACCTACCAAAAACCTTTAATTAAGCCAAAAAAAGAAGACCCACTCGCACTCCAATGGGTCTTCTTATGATTGGTAATCCTCGCCTCGCTATCCAGCCTCATGCTGGTCGCTGAATTGACTGTTATACAGGTCCGCATAGAAGCCGCCTTGAGACAGCAGCTCTTCATGGGTTCCTTGCTCGATAATGCTGCCCTTATTCATGACCAGAATCAGGTCCGCATCCCGGATCGTGGACAGCCGATGCGCAATGACAAAGCTGGTTCGGTCCTTCATCAGCTCATTCATCGCTTTCTGGATATAGAGCTCTGTCCGCGTATCCACGCTGCTGGTGGCCTCGTCGAGGATCAGAATCGATGGATTGGCCAGAATGGCACGCGCAATGGTAAGAAGCTGCTTCTGCCCTTGCGATATGTTGGAGGCCTCCTCGTTCAGAACGGTATCGTAGCCGTCCGGCAGTGTCCGGATGAAGTGATCCGCGTGAGCCGCTTCCGCCGCTCGGATGATCTCTTGTTCCGTGGCGCCTTCGCGTCCATATCCGATATTGTCCCGGATTGTCCCGTTAAAGAGCCATGTATCCTGCAGCACCATTCCGAACAGGCTGCGGAGTTCACCGCGTCGAAGAGCCGTAATATCTGTGCCGTCTATCGTAATCTTGCCCTTATTCAGCTCATAGAACCGCATCAGCAGATTAATAAGCGTAGTCTTGCCTGCACCGGTCGGGCCGACGATGGCGACCGTTTGCCCGTGCCTTACGTCCACATTCATATCCTCGATCAGAAGCTGGTCTGCTTTATAGCCGAAACTCACGTTCTCGAAAGACACGTCGCCAAGTGGCTGCGTGAGTGCTGCCGGAGCTGTATGCTCTGACACTTCTTCTTCCTCATCCAGCACTTCAAATACGCGCTCTGCCGATGCTATGGTAGATTGAATGACGTTCGCGATATTCGCAAGTTGGGTGATCGGCTGCGTGAATTGGCGTGAATATTGGATGAATGCTTGAATATCCCCGATCTCAATCGCTCTGCGGGTAACGAGCACGCCGCCGACAACACTGACGATCACATAACCGATATTGCCGACAAAACCCATCAGCGGCATAATGGTACCCGATATAAACTGGGCTCTCCACCCGGCATCATAGAGCTTATCGTTGACCTCATTAAATTGCTCCATGGACTGTCGTTCCCGGCCAAAGGCCTTCACCACTTTATGGCCTGTGTACATTTCTTCCACATGCCCGTTCAGCTCACCCAAATGCTTCTGCTGAGCCACAAAATGCTTCTGCGAGCGTTTGGCAACCACAATTGTAACCACCACACTAAGCGGTAGGGTCAGAATAACTACTAATGTCAACAGCGGGCTGATCGTGAGCATCATCACGATGACGCCAACCAGCGTGACTATCGAGGTAATCATCTGCGTCAAGCTCTGCTGAAGCGTACTGCTGATATTGTCCATATCGTTGGTCACCCGGCTCAGCGTTTCCCCATGTGTCCGAGCGTCGAAATATTTAAGCGGCAAACGACCGAGTTTGTTGTAAACATCCTTACGCAAATCATACACGGTCCGCTGGGCCACACCAGCCATAACATATTGCTGAATGTAAGCAAACAGTGAGCTTAAGAGATACAAGCCTGCAAGCCAGAGCATGATCGTCCGAATCGCGTCAAAATCGATCCCGGCCCCCGGCACGCCTTGCATCTTAGCCATGAAGCCTTTGAACAGGATCGTGGTTGCATCCCCCAATATTTTCGGGCTCACGATGCTGAATATCGTACTGAGAATAGCTGCGATCAAGACGATCATCAGCTTGCCGGTATGCGGTTTGAGATATCGCGTTAACCGGCGAAAAGTGCCTTTGAAATCCTTGGCTTTCTCCCCCGCCATTCCAGGTCCGTGCGGGCCGCCGCCAAAGGGACCGCCCGGTCCCCGAGGATGTCCTCCCCGTTTCTTCTCACTCATGCGATCTCCTCCTCTGACAGCTGCGAGGTAACGATTTCGCGGTACACATCGCTGGAAGCCATAAGCTCCTCATGCGTGCCGATTCCGGCTATGCGTCCCTCATCCAGCACAATAATACGGTCAGCGTCCATGACGGTGCTTACCCGCTGAGCAACAATCAGAACGGTAGCTTCCGTCGTTTCCTCGCGGAGCGCTGCGCGAAGATTGGCATCCGTCTTGAAATCCAGCGCCGAGAAGCTGTCGTCAAACACATAAATCTCGGGTCTCCGAACCAGCGCCCTTGCAATCGAGAGCCGCTGCTTCTGACCTCCGGATACGTTGCTGCCGCCTTGCGAAATCTCGGCATCGTACCCGCCTTCCATGGATGAGATGAAATCGGCCGCCTGAGCAACCTTCGCAGCATGCCGGATTTCCTCGTCCGTCGCATCTTCTTTACCATAGCGGATATTCTCCGCGATAGTTCCGGTGAAGAGCAGCGCCTTCTGCGGCACGAATCCGATCCGGTTCCGCAGGTTCTCCTGCATCATTTCCCGGATATCCGTACCATTGACGAGGATCCGCCCCGAGGTCACGTCATAGAAACGAGGGATTAAGCTGATCAGCGTCGATTTACCCGAACCGGTTCCGCCGATAATGGCGGTGATTTCACCCGGCCCGGCATGGAAGGAAATATCGGATATGGCGGGCTCCTCTGCACCCGGATAATAGAAGGTCACATCCTGGAATTCAATCGATCCCTGCTGCACGCCGGTATTGCGCGGCTGCTTCGGATCATGGATCTCCGGCATCATGTTCAATACCTCATTGATCCGGACCGCCGATGCCTGTGCACGCGGAATCATGACAAACATGACGGATAGCATGATGAGAGAGAACATGATCATCATCGCATATTGGAGAAATGCCATAAGGTCACCGACCTTCATGTGGCCACTATCGATTCGCAGCCCCCCGAACCAAACAATCGCCAGTGTTGCAAAGTTCATGACCAGCATCATGACAGGCATCATCGCACCCATGATTTTATTCACTTTGATGGAGGTGGCTGTCAAATCCTCATTCGCATCATTAAAACGGACGGTTTCATGATTCATCCGGTTAAATGAACGAATGACCCGGATTCCGGTCAGATTCTCCCTTAGCACGCGGCTCAGTGTATCGATCTTCACCTGAATCGCTTTAAAGAGCGGAATCCCCTTTTTGGCGATGAGGAAAATAGCCAGGGCCAGAATCGGCAGGACGATGAGAAGTACCGTGGTCAATCCAGGGTCTCTCGATACGGCCATTATAATGCCCCCGATACACATCATCGGCGCAAGCGCCATCATGCGAAGGATCATGATCGTGACCTGCTGCACCTGCGTAATGTCGTTCGTTGTACGGGTAATCAGGGATGCCGTACCGATCTTGTCAAATTCCTGCAGCGTGAAATTCTCGACATGGGAGAAGACGCGTCCCCGAACAATTTTCCCGAATCCCGTAGCTGATTTGGATGCCAAATAACTCGCGGCAATGGAGCACAACATGCCCCCAGCTGCTACCAGGAGCATAAAGCCGCCCACACGCCAAATGTAAGGCACATCTCCCTTCACGATGCCGATATCCACGATGTCCGCCATCAAGGTTGGCAGGTAAAGATCAGACAGACACTGGAAAAATGTGAACAGCAGGACAAAAATGACCGCTGTCCGGTACGGTTTCAAATAGTGAAACAGTTTTAACAAATTCCCCACCCCTACTCATTGTCTGAAGTCGTTTCGTTCGTTTTGTGCTTTTGCTCGTGAAAATGATACACCTTCGTTAACAGCTCCGTCAGTTTGACGCTGTCCTCTTCTCCTAGAAATTCCACCAGCTCGTTAAAGTTGTTTCTGACGTTCTGATAGGTTTCTTGGACCACGCGATTCCCTTCCTCGGTAAGCTGCACACGCACCGCACGTCGATCCTGTACATCCATCACCCGCTCCACCAGACCTTTGCTCTCCAGAGCGTTAATAAATTGAGTGATCGTCGGTGACGTAACATTCATCATGCTGCTGATTTCGGACACTTTCATGCCAGGACCGTCAGGCACGATATGATGTTTAAGTCCCATCAGAACGCGAATCTCGCCGGGCGTATAGCCGGAAATCAAATGCCGATCCCATTCCTGCTTATGGAACATGCGAATGCTGTACAAGAGCCTGCCGGCTACGCTATCTTCTCGCCGGCCAGCCTTCATGCACAGCCCTTCCCGCGAATCTTTTTCCTCTTTCCCGTTGTTCTCTTTAGGTAAATCTGGATGTATATTCTCTTCCATGGTCCACCTCTTTTCTGCAACTACTTAAGCAAATAGATAGTCTGCCAATTTATTTGGTTTCCTAACTATATACCCGAAGAAGGCCGAAGTCAAATCGACTCCGGACCTCTCAATAACTCCATTATTCGTCATCGTACAAAAGCTGCTGGTAGTTCCCTTTGCGGTCTCTCTCGCTCTTCCGCGAGGACTTGCCTGAGCTCTTATTCTGGCGGCGGGTGCTGACCCTCTCTTTACTGGCAATATAGGCGAGCTCCCGCTCCGTCTTCTTGTAGTTCGCATATCGTTTCGCATCCAGCGTTCCGTCCTGCAGCGCTTCCTGAACCGCACAGCCGGCCTCCGTCTCATGGCGGCAATCCTGGAACCGGCACTGCTGCACCAGCGCCGAAACATCCGCAAAGGTTGCCTCGAACCCTTCTTCCGAATCCCACAGCTGCAGCTCCCGCATGCCTGGCGTATCCACCATAATCGCGCCTCCCGGCAGCACGAAAAGCTCCCGGTGCGTCGTGGTATGCCGTCCCCTTGCGTCCTCCTCGCGTATCCCCTGAACCCGCTGCAGCTCCTGGCCGGACAGCCAGTTCAGGAGGGTGGATTTACCGGCCCCCGAGGTACCCGTAATGGCAATCGTCTTCCCCTGTATCAGATAAGGCTGCAGCTGCTTCTTTCCTTGATCCTTCAAGGAGCTCACCGCATGAACCGGCACGCCCGGTGCAACAGCCTCTACCTGTGCGACATAATCTTCCGGCGATTCACATAGATCCGCCTTGGTAAGCAGCACAACCGGTGTGGCTCCGCTCTCCCAGACCGCAATCAGGTAGCGTTCAATCCGGCGAACACTAAAATCCTTGTTGAGTGCGTTAATGATAAACACGGTATCCATGTTCGCGGCAATGATCTGCTCATCCGGCACGCTTCCTGCTTCCTTGCGCGTCACAGCAGATTGGCGGGGGAGCAGCTTATGAATGACGGCACGAGATTCCCCTTGCAGCAGTTCCACCATGACCCAATCGCCAACAGCGGGAAAATCGCTTTTGCTGGCTGCCTCGTATTCGTATTTGCCCGTAACAATCGCGGACTGCTCTCCCTCTTGCGTGATAATGCGGTATTGCTTCGAGAATTGGGCTGTGATGCGTGCCGGTGCCAGCGCTTTATCCTGCTGCGGGATCTGCTCAGCCAGCAAAGCCCAATGTTCATTCCATCCATATACTTGTAGCGTAGTCATGTCTTGTTTAGTCAAATTCGTGATATCCCCTTATCGTTATTGGATTGGTTGTTATCAAACACAAAAAAAACCGCAGATTTGTATCCGCGGCTGATCTGAATCTATGCAAGAAGAAGGCATCAACCCCCATACAGCCTACAGTCAAGCCGTTAAAGGTCATACCAAGCCCTTAAATAGACACAAAAAACCCGCAGGATACCAAGCACGGTCTCCTGCGGGTTCTTGAGTATAGAGTAAAAGACAAGTATGTTTACATGCCTTATACCCCTATACCATTAGAATTTCCCGTCCAAAGAGACCAACGTCAATGCGACCCATCCACTATGCATCATAACCATTTAACATCAGCCTCCTTCAGCTAAATTAATATATCCGTATTATAGGGGTCATATTTCCAGGTGTCAACATCTCATGCAAAAATTAGATTCGCCTGTAGTGCCTCCACTCCTCAGGCAGCAGCATCCCGTACTGGCGATTCAAAAAGCGGTCATCCACCAGCGTCAGTGTCCCGCTGTCCTGCTCTGAGCGGATCAAGCGTCCTCCGGCCTGCAGCACTTTGTTCATGCCCGGGTACACGTAGGCATAGTCGTATCCCCGCTTGCCGGTACGATCGAAATAATCCTTGATGATATCATTCTCGAATGATAGCTGCGGCAATCCTACGCCGATGACCACGACACTCGACAGCCGTTCTCCCTTCAAATCAATGCCCTCGGAGAAAATACCGCCCATTACGGCAAAGCCGATCAGCGGATCCTCCGCATCCGCCTGGAAGGCATCCAGGAATGCCTCCCGCTCCTCCTCACTCATCCCATGCCCCTGAAGCAAGGTACGCGCTCCCGGGTTCATTCTGGCAAACGCCTCATGGATATCCTGCATGTAGGGATAGGACGGCAGGAAGATCAGGGTATTCACCGGCTTTTCCTGAACCAGCGCACTCAGCATCCGGACGATGGCTTCGCTATTTCGCTCCCGATCCTTGAAGCGCGTCGATAACGGCAAAATTCGAACATCCAATTGCTCGGAAGAGAAGGGAGAGGGAATCGAGAGGCTGTAGTCCTCTTCCTCTGCTCCCAGCATATCGCGGTAATACCCGAGCGGCATAAGGGTTGCCGAGAAAAATACGCTAGAGCGGTAGTTTTTTCCCGCTTGCTGGAGCAAATAAGAGGGGTCCAGACAAAACAGCTTGAGAAACACCTCGCTCTGACTCATCTCCGCATACGTGACAAAGCGGTCGTCATACAGCTTGGAGATGCGCAGATACCCCTGCACGGCAAAATAGCACTCCAGGAGCGCATCCGCCTCATCCCCGCTCTTGCCAGTCATCAGTTCGGCCTCTGCCTGGAGCGAAAAATCCTCCAGCAGCTCCACCATCATCTCCGGCTGCTGGGACCCAACAATCCGCTCTTCCTCCCTACTAACCTTGCGCAGCACTTTAAATCGGTTATTCACCCGCTTCGCGGCGTTGTAAAGCGCGGGATTGCTCTCTTTGTAAGCCCGTTGCAGTTCCAGAAAAGCCGATTTATTCAGCTCGGCCGAGAACATTCCCCGCGCCCGGTCTACCAGATTGTGTGCCTCATCAATGAGCAGCACACTGCGCTTCTTCACGTCCTCCGGCATCCGCTTGAAGGATACACGCGGGTCAAACACATAGTTGTAATCGCAGATGACGGCATCAGCTGCATACGCGGCATCCAGCGAGAACTCAAACGGACACACCGTATGCTTCCGGGCGTACTCTTCAATAACAGGCCTCGTGATCAACGTTTCATTCGAGAGCAAATCCAGTATGGCGCCATTAATCCGGTCATAGTAGCCCTCCGAGAACACACAGCCCATCTGCCCGCAGCCCTCAGCTTCACGGAAACAAATCTTGTCCTTCGCCGTCAGCGTGACCGTGTGCATGCAGAGTCCTTGACGCTCCATGCGCGCCATGGCTTCCTCCGCGGTCGTTCGGGTGATCGTCTTGGCTGTCAGATAAAAAATCCGCGACAACAGGCCTTCACCGATCGCTTTAACCGAAGGAAACAGCGTGGATATCGTTTTCCCTATGCCCGTTGGCGCTTTGGCAAACAATTTCCGTCCTTCCCCGATGCTCTTATAAACAGCCCCGGCCAACTTTCGCTGTCCCTCGCGGTAGGCGGGAAACGGAAACTTCAATTCGCGGATGCTTCGATCCCTCCGCTCGCCATGCTCCCGCAGCAGGTTGGCATAAGGCGCATAAGCCGCCACGACCTCCAATACGAAGGATTCCAACTGTGCACAGCTCCATTCCTGTACGAACTGCTTACGCTCTCCACTCGGGACTTGGAAGTAGGTTAATCGCACTGCCATCTTCGGAATCTCATGCTGCTTCGCGTACATATAGGCATACATTTGGGCCTGCGCCCAATGAACCGGGTACGTGTGCTCCGTAATCTCGCCTAAATCGCCGGAGGTCGACTTAATCTCGTCAATCATCATCCGCTCTTCCTCTTGAATCAGACCGTCGCAGCGGCCTTCCACCACAAACAGAAGATCCTCGTAAGGAATCTCCACTTCAAGCTGAACTTCCTTCTGATCGTTCTCACCATAGTCGCGCTGTACCTTTTGATGCGCACGGGTCCCCTCGGTAAGGGATGTCGCCGTGCGAAAACCCGAGGTAATGCTGCCGCTGCGAAAGACATATTCCACCAGCGGCCTGACAGATATTTGGATAGTATGAGGCATGATGGTCTCCTTCGTTCATGTTCTATGAAGGGTATTATACCAAACATTCGTTCCTGAAAGCGAAGCATCCATCTTCATTCGCAAACAAAAAGCGTGCAGACGGCATCCTGACAGGATTGCGTTCTGCACGCTGTATGCAACAAATATTTACGGGGCTTTCTTCTGCATCTGATCCAAACTCTTGAACTCGTACCCCCGGTTCCTGGCTTCGTCAATGATCCGCCCAAGCGCCTCGGTGTTGTCCTTGGAGATCGAGTGCAGCAGAATCACAGCGCCCGGGTGGAGCTGCGCGGTTACCTTATCATAAGCATACTGCGCACCGCGCTGGGACTTCACGTCCCAATCCATATACGCGAGCGACCAGAAGACATTGGTATAACCCAGCTGCTTGCTGGTCGCCAGCGACCGCTCATCGAAAATGCCGCGAGGTGTACGCAAATATTTCATATCCGGCTGGCCGGTTATGCGCATAACCTCCTTCTTCACCCGCTCCAGTTCCTCGGTCAGCTTCTCTGCCGAGATCGTGGTCACATCCGGATGGTTCCAGGAATGGTTGCCGATAATGTGTCCCTCAGCCGTCATCCGCTTCAGCAGATCTTCCTGTGTCTTTACGTAGTGTCCGGTCACGAAAAAGGTGGCAGGCACCTTCTTCTCTTTGAGCGTATCCAGGATACGGGAGGTATATCCGTTCTCGTATCCATTATCAAACGTAAGATAAAGCTCCTTCTGCTCGGCATCGCCCATGAAGATCGCGCCGTATTTTTGCAGAAGCTCCTTAAAACCCTCCTCATTGATGGAAGGCAGCTGCCCATTGACGCTTTTTTTGAATCCAAAATGAAACGGACCGCTTCCTACTGCCAAAGCCGCTCCCGATATGGACAGCATCACCGCCAAACTCATCAGAAGCGCAAAGGCCGGCCGAAGGATATCGCGTTTCTTCATATCCGTTCTCTCCTTCTTTGTTGTGATATGGATTGATTCCCCTCATGAAAGACGTACAAGGGTTGCATCACCTAATATCCCACAAATCGGAGCAAACTATGTGCTAGCCAAAGAGGACCCTGTCACCGGATATAGCAGAGTTTCACGTGATCTTGATCAATCGGCCTTTCTGATGACTTTGCAGTGCATACTCAATCATACGGATGACATTACGGGCTTCTTCAGGCTGAACGGGTAACGGGCCCTCCTTAAGAATCGCTTCAGCCAAACCCTGATAAAAGGCCTGATAACGTCCCGGCAGCGTCTCAATCTCACCCTGAACCGCCAGTCCGCTCAGCTCAGTAGCAAGCTCCCCGTACTGGTCCGGCTGGTCTTCACCCCAGCCCGCATCCCCCGGGTGCATTCCCTGCTTCAGCTGGCTTTCCTGAGGGTCTGTTCCATATTTCAGGAAGCTTCCTTTATCCCCGTGCAGCTCGAATTTCGGGCCGGCTTGCCGGACCAGCGAGCCGGAATGCAGAATAACGCGAAACGTTTTGTAACCCAGCACCAGATGAAAATAATCATGGGTTTTGGACCCGTTGCGCTCCGTTCTCAAATCCGCCCACAGCGTCTCCGGCAGACCGAACAGGAACAGCGCCTGATCAAGCAGATGCGAACCCAAATCGTACAGGATGCCGGACCCGGGAATCCCCTGTTCCCTCCACCGCTCCGATTGCACTTCCGGACGGTAACGGCTGAACTGCGACTGATAAATGGATAGCTTCCCGAGCGCTCCCGTCTCCAGCAGGTTGCGGACAGTCAGAAAGTCATTGTCCCAGCGGCGGTTGTGATATACCGTCAGCAGAACTCCCTTCTGTTTGGCCAGATCAATCAACTGGTCCGCTTCTGCGGATGTTACGGTAAACGGCTTCTCGACGACCACATGCTTACCGGCCTCGATGGCTAACCGGGTATATTCGTAATGCGTTGCATTCGGACTCGTAATGATAACAACATCAATATCCGGATTAGACAAAAGCTCATCCACACTATCGACAACCGCCGTATCAGGCAAATCCTTGTAAACCTTGTCCGGATCTGATGACACAACCGTGTGGACTATGTAATCCGGCACGCTTCTCAGGATAGGTGCATGAAACACCGACCCGGACAGGCCGTAGCCGATGATTCCCGCTTGTATTGCCATAAAGCACGCCTCCTCTTCCCATGGTTCTATGTTGATTCGATATGTATCGCTTTGATTCCTTGCAACATCTTAACATTCCGCAAATATTTTACAACCTCAAATAATACAGCCGCCTGCACATTTATCACTGTGCAGGCGGCTGCTCAATTGCCATTGCAAAGATAACCTGAAGACCTCTTCCGGCTTAGGAGATTTTAGTAAGGATCCGCCTCATGGCCCATGCGGTTAGCATCCTCAACCGCCTGCTCCCGGTCGGGCTCGTTCGGGCCCTTTCTGGCCTGCTCGAGTCCTTCTCGTACGCGGCGTCCATATTCCTCATCCGCATTCGTAAAATATTCCACCATCTTGTCTTGAATCCGGATATCACATTGGATGAGCGCACCCACCAGATTGCTAATCAAGTCGTTTCGCTCCCAATCTTCAAAGGCTCTGTACGTATCCCCGGCCTGCTTGAAGTCCAGCGTACGGTCCAGCTTCTGCCGGACGAGGTTGGCATCATAATGGGGCTGATGAGGCTTCGCCGTCTGCGAGGCTTCCACCAGACCATCGGTCATGGAAGGCTCGTAATCCACATGCGGGCTTTGCCCTGGTGCCTTATCCACGTAATAAGACATCTGCCCGCCGCGCTGGTTGGTAGCGACCCGCTTCTTCGGCGCGTTGATCGGCAGCTGCAGATAGTTGGTGCCCACCCGATGACGCTGGGTATCCGAGTAAGAAAATGTGCGACCTTGGAGCATCTTGTCGTCCGAGAAATCGAGTCCATCCACCAGCACGCCCGTGCCAAAGGCCGCTTGCTCCACTTCGTTATAGTAGTTCTCCGGATTGCGGTCCAGCACCATTTTGCCCACCTTCAGGAACGGAAATTGATCTGCCGGCCACAGCTTGGTTGCATCAAGTGGATCGAATTCCAGCTCCGGATGCTCATCATCGCTCATAATCTGAACGCATAGCTCCCATTCCGGATAATCCCCGCGTTCAATGGCCTCATATAAATCCTGTGTTGCGTGGCTGTCATTCATGGCCTGGATCTTGCTTGCTTCTTCCTGCGTGAGGTTCTTAATGCCTTGCTTGAGCGGCTCCCAATGGTATTTGATCAGCACACTATGGCCATCTGCATTGACCCATTTGTATGTATTCACACCTGAGCCCTGCATTTGGCGGTAGTTAGCCGGAATGCCCCATGGGGAGAAGACAAATGTGATCATATGCGTCGCTTCCGGGGAACGGGATACAAAGTCGAACATGCCGACTGGACCCGGAACGTTGGATACTGGATCCGGCTTGAACGCATGAACCATGTCCGGAAACTTGAGCGGATCGCGGATAAAAAATATTTTCAGGTTATTGCCAACCAAATCCCAGTTGCCCTCTTCGGTGTAGAATTTCACGGCAAACCCGCGCGGATCCCGAAGCGTTTCAGGTGAGCCGGAACCATGAATAACGGTTGAGAACCGGACAAACACCGGTGTACGCTTGCCTTCAACCTGAAACAGCTTGGCCCGAGTATACTTCGAAACAGGCTCATCGCCTACTTTCCCGTATGCTTCGAAGTAACCGTGAGCTCCAGCACCCCGTGCATGCACGACGCGCTCCGGAATGCGTTCCCGGTCAAAGTGCGTGATCTTCTCCAGATAATGATAATTTTCCAGGGTCATCGGACCCCGATTCCCAACCGTTCTCACATTCTGATTATCCGAAATAGGATGTCCCTGACGATTAGTTAGCGTATCCTCCCGCTCCGTCTCGCCGCGGTTCTGGGCAAAGCCTTCCCGACCTGGGTTCGTTCCATTATTACCATCATGTTCCTGGCCACTCACGAATGTCATTCCTCCTTGGATATAAGGCTTGTAAAATGGTTCTCTTATTATGGATATTATGTCCAAGGCGTGAAAATGTATGAAATGCCCCTTAATTTTGAAACAAACTTAATCCTGCTCACCCAATAGGGCGCGGGTAAAGCTGATCCATTCCCTGACGGCAAAGGACAGATACCGGTCCTTCCTCCAGATCATTCCGAGCTGCCAGGGAATGGACGGGTTGTCCAGCGGCAGTATCGTCACGCGCGAGGAATCGATTTCCTTACAGATTGTCTCTGGGAGCAGAGCGATGCCCAAATTGGCGGCCACCATGCCACTGATGAGGTCCCACTGCGAGCTTTCATAGACCACCCTTGGCTCGAAGCCCGCGCTGACGCATTCGCGGATGATCCGGTCATGCAGCGTAAAGTCCTCTCGAAACAATACAAATGCCTCGTCGGCTAGCTCGTTCAGGTGTACATGATCTCTGCCTGCCAGCCGATGGGACGGATGGACCAGCAGATTCAGCTTCTCTTTCACAAAGGAATAATAGTGAAATACATCTTCATTGACAGGCAGCACCGCGACTCCGATATCGGTCTGACCGCTTTCCACATCCGCTTCGACCTTCTTGGCGCCATCCTCAATCAACTGAATGGTAATCTTCGGATAGTCCCGGTGGAACTGCCCGATCACCTCAGGGAAAAAGCTTGAGCCTACCATAGGTGGAAGCCCGATCCGGAGATGGCCGCGCTTTAGGTTCATGAGATCCTCCAGCTCGGCCGATACCCGCTGAAAGGAATCCACCATCTGCTGCGCCTGCTGATACATGATATGACCCGCATCCGTCAGCTCAATCCGCTTGCCCTGCCGGTAGAACAAGGTTACGCCCCACTCGTCCTCCATGTTGCGAATCGTTTTGCTAATCGTTGGCTGCGTAATATACAGCTTCTCGGCGGCTTTGGTGAAGCTTTGGTTCCTCGCTACCTCAAGAAAATACTCCAGGTGCCGTATGTCCATCCGATATTCCCTCCGGTTTCTTCTATGTATAGATAAATGGAATGCATCTCATTCGATATATGCATTTTACCTATGAAAATTATCGTTGTAAAATTTCATTAACAATGAAAATAAAGGAGTCCGGTCATGATCAACATGTTGAAAGGAACACTCCAAGTGGCCGGTTTCATGCTTCTTTCCTTAGGGATGGATCAACTGGCCGCTTGGCTGAATATAGGGATTCCGGGCAGCATTCTCGGAATCGTTGTGTTGTTTATACTTCTCGAAACCAAAGTCCTCCGCCTGGAGTGGATTGAGCTTGGCGCCAATTGGCTGCTCGCCGAATTGCTGCTGTTCTTCATCCCTGCAGCGGTCGGCATTATGAAATATTTCCCGATGCTGGAGGCCGAAGGACTCCAGATTCTGGCCGTGGTTTTGTTCAGCACCGTCATTGTGATGGTCAGCTCTGGACTGACTGCCGGCTTCATCTCATCCAGAAAGGAGCGTAAAACACCATGAACATCCTGCTGACCGTCATTCTCGGCTTATTATTGACGATCGGAATTTATGGGGGGACCAAAAGACTGTATCTCCGCCTGCCAAAGGTCTATTTATCGCCGCTCCTGATCACCCCGGTACTGATTGTTGTGATATTGACACAAACAGGGGTATCCTATGAATCATACAATGAAGGAGCGCAGTGGATCAGCAAGCTGCTTGGACCGGCTACCATCGCTTTTGCCGTGCCTTTGTACAAAAACTTCCAGACTCTTAAAAAGCATGCGGCCGAAATTATGCTCAGCGTGCTGACCGGATCGGTACTGGCCATGTTATCCTCTGCAGTTCTTGCTAAATGGATGCACCTGAACAGCTCGCTGGCCACCAGTCTCGTCCCGCGCTCCATAACAACGCCCATTGCCATGAACGTCTCCGAGGTCATCGGGGGCGTGCCGAACATGACCGCCGTCTTCGTTATTATGACCGGGATTCTAGGCTCGATGATCGGACCGGCGGTCATGCGAATCTTCCGGATTCGGGGCGATATTGCACGAGGTGTGCTGTTTGGGACCAGCGCCCATGGAACCGGCACCTCCAAGGCATTCGAATTCAGCTCCCTTTCGGGAACGATCTCCAGCATTTCGATGATCGTCGCTGCTCTCTTCACCCTCGGAACCGCACCGCTGATCATGTCTTTTCTTTATTAATATTTGCTAAGCCCCTGACAAAACCGGTGATGGCCGGTTTTTTCGTTGTCTTTTTCGTGTTGTTATAAGAAGCTTATGGACTTACTTTAACTCTTTGACAACCTCCTCCGAAGAGGTCATAATTAGTTCTGTTCATTCATTTTGTAAAATAAATGGTATACAGAATGTATATCAACAGTAAGAATAACGTCTATCGATTCTTAAATAACGAGTGGCCGCTGGAGTTTTCGAAAATAGGGTTACGGCGGCATTGAAAGGAAGGCGATACAGGTGTTCTCCTCCTCGCGGTTTCGGTTAACGATTACGAAGCCTTTTATATTTTTCTCTGTCATTATGATGCTCAAAAGCTACCTGGCCTGGATGGTCATTTTTGATGATGTTATGCCATGGAAACCGCTCATTACGGAAATCCCTTTTATTTGGCTTGTGTTCAGCTTAATCGAATGGTTCGCTTCCAAGCGAAAGCTCGCTGCCTATATGAGTGTTAACTTATTGCTAACCGCCATATTCTTTGCGGCCATTATGTATTATAAATATTACGGTGTTATTGTTACTTATCACGCGCTGGAGCAGGTCAACCAGGTAACCGCGGTAAGCAATAGCGTATTCTCCTTGATGGACCCTTACTATCTGTTGATCTTTACGGATATCATCGGTATGTTTTTTCTATTATGGCGCAGTGATCGCGTTAAAAAATGGAAGATTCGGCATGCCAAGAAAGAAAAGCGCAAAATCATTCCTATTGTTTTTGTCGTCTCTTTAATGCTGTGCCTATTCCAGATTATGCCGAACCGCGCAAGCATGAACGAAATCGTGAAGGCGCAGGAGATGGGCATTCTTAATTATGAGGCTTATACGATTTTCCAACAGGAGAACAAAGAGCTCGTGGATGCCAAGGCCATCACGCAGGATAGAGTCAACGAATTGAAGGGTGTCAGGGCGTCTGATCAGGAAGCTGTGCTCTCGGGCGCAGCCAAAGGGAAGAACTTGATCATCATTCAGATGGAGTCCTTCCAGAATTTCCTGCTCGGTTTGAACATTGATGGCAAGGAAATTACGCCAAACTTGAACAAACTCGCTAAAGAGAGCTTATATTTCCCGAACTTCTACCAGAATGTCGGTCAAGGAAATACCTCGGATGCCGAGTTTGTGGTGAATACGTCCTTCTACATTCCGCCGCGGGGAGCGGCAACGCAGCATTATGCGGACAGGGTTCTACCCAGCCTGCCGAGGTTGCTGCAAGGGGAAGGTTATGATACAGCCACTTTCCACACCAATGTGGTGGAATTCTGGAACCGCGGAGAGCTGTACAAGGCCCTCGGGTTCAACCGTTATTACGATAAAGCGTTCTTCGGTGATGAAGATAAACTGTTCTTCGGTGCCTCGGATGATGCCCTGTACTCCAAAACATCGGCCGAGCTGAAGAAAATGGACGATGCCGATAAACCGTTCTATTCCCAAGTCATCTCCATGTCGGCTCACCATCCGTTCACGATTCCCGAAGATAAATATCGGATGACGCTGCCGGAGCGATATGAAGGCACCTTTGTCGGCGACTACATCCGCTCGCAGAATTACGCCGATGATGCGCTGGGTAAGTTCATTGAGCAGCTGAAGAAAGACGGCGTGTGGGAAAACAGCCTGGTTGTTCTCTACGGCGACCACCTTGGACTTCCTATATATTCCTTGGACAACAAGGATAAAGAACTGATGCATGAAATTTACGGCCGTGATTATAACTCCGCAGATATGATCAATATCCCGCTTATGATCCATGGAGAAGGCCTTAAGCCGGAAGTGAAGGAGCAAATCGGCGGGCAGATCGACCTCCTGCCGACGGTGGCCAACCTGCTCGGCGTATCGATGGACAATCAGCTTCATTTCGGTCAGGATCTGTTAAACAACACTGATAATAACTTGCTGCCGGAACGATACTACCTTCCTTCCGGTACATTTATCAACAATACGACCCTATACATTCCGGGAATCGGCTTCGAGGATGGAACCAAGCATCCGCTTTCGAACTCGGACGAGAAGAAGACCCAAGCTACCAAAGAAGAATTCGAACGCTCGCTGCAGTTGCTCCATCTGTCGGACAGCTATATCAGACAGCTGCCATACCATAAATAGTTCGTTGCTTAATAGGACAACTCTTTCGGATAATCGGAGGGTTGTCCTTTTTTTGCTTGGCAGAGAATGCCGGAAATCCTTGATATATAAGGGTTTATACAGCCGAAAGCAACGGTTATTTGACATAGTGGCTTACTTTTTCTTATTATTAATAGCAATATACCTTGTTTTGAACACTGCATTCGTGGTGAAATTACGTACAACAACTTAAATGACTCATACTCATACGCTGACCATTAAGCCATATATTTTTCATGAACAAATCGATTATGAATTGTAGGAGTGACGATCCGACTTGGACCCCATACGAAGGACAAACAGAATTATATGTTCAACACTTGGCCTTCTTCTGATTGCTTCCGTTACGCATGTTCCCCTGGTGGACATCACCGATTCCGCTGCCGCTACGCAGGGATTGGAAGCGTCTGAAGGAACTCTTCCATCGCCAACGCCGGTACTCAAGAGTCCGGAACCTGTTCGGTTGATGCTGGAGTCAAAACGCCATGTGTATCTGCTTTCCTTGCATAACGTTACATCCCGTACCACGGATACCGATATGTTTCTGCTCCTCAAGCACATGATGCTAGACCCTTTAAAATTCCGGTCGAATTATGTTGACAGCCATGCATAGTAAGTGATGGTTATTAAAAAACTAATTCGGATCAGATAAAAAAGGATGTGTTTTGTTTGGATGACAGTATAGGCTTAAATTTATTCTTAGTCGCTGTGCTTATCGCAGCTACCGCTTTTTTCGTTATGACGGAATTTGCTATCATAAGACTTCGTCCCAGCCGAGTAGACCAATTGGTAATGGAAGGGCGTAAAGGCGCGCTTGCCGTCAAAAAGGTAACTTCGAATCTGGATGGATACCTGTCTGCGTGTCAGCTGGGAATTACCATCACGGCACTCGGTCTTGGTTGGCTCGGGGAACCGACCATCGAGAAAATTCTTCACCCGGTGTTTGATAGCTTTTCCATTCCTGCTGCTATCGCATCGCTAATCTCATTTTTGCTTGCATTTATTATCATGACTTATATTCACGTCGTTATCGGTGAACTTGCGCCGAAGACGATTGCTATTAATAAAGCGGAAGCCGTGTCGTTCATCTGTGCGACACCTATTATCTGGTTTAACCGGATCATGTACCCGTTCATCTGGTTGCTGAACGGATCCGCCAACAAGATCGTTCGTCTGTTCGGCATGCATCCCGCCAGTGAGCACGAAGAAGCTCACTCGGAAGAAGAACTCCGCATGATTCTGAGCGACAGCTATGAGAGCGGAAAGATCAACCAAGCCGAATACGGTTATGTAAGCCGGATTTTTGCTTTTGATGATATGCTTGCCAAGGAGATTATGGTACCTCGTACCGATATGATCTGCCTGTATGTGGATAAGCCGCTTGCCGCCAATCTGCAAATCATCAAGCGCGAGCAGTACACCCGTTTTCCGGTTGTACGCGGTGACAAGGACCAGATCGTCGGTATGGTAAACACCAAGCAGTTCTTCCTGGAGTTCGATGACAATTCCAACATCGACTTGACCAAGCTGATTCATCCGGCCATGACAGTATCCGAAGCGATTCCGATCAAGAAGCTGCTGCGGAAAATGCAGCAGGAAGGCACGCATATGGCCATCCTGATCGATGAATATGGCGGCACTTCCGGGATGATCACCATTGAAGATATTCTGGAGGAGATCGTCGGCGAGATCCGCGACGAATTTGACGAGGATGAAGAACGCGAGCTGACCCAGCCTGAGCCGAACCGTATCATTGCGGATGGCAAGGTATCCATTAACCGGATCAACGACCTGCTTCACACCGATTTGAGCACCGATGACCTGGATACAATCGGCGGCTGGCTGTACGGACATAACTCCGAGCTTGCCAAAGGTGATACATGGAGTTACAGTGACTTGACGTTTACCGTCATCGAGAAGAAGACTCACCGCTACACGAAGCTGCAAATCGTTAAAGAAACGGCCGAATCAGCAGCGGAAGAAGCAGCTGCCGTCGCGGCTGCAAGCGAAAACAACGAATAGACAATAGATAGCCAAGCCGCCATGCAGCCATTACCGGGTTATGCATGGCGGTTTTTTATATGCGGGAATGATATTTTAGCACTTTAACAAGTTATAACTCTGCTGTAATATAGAATAATCTAATTCCATACATATAGGGGGCAGCAAGCCATGAATCGTCAAATCGCTATTATCGGAAGCAGCGGCGGCAATCTGTACAATCTCGGCGGCAAAGACCCGCTCAAGCTGCTGGATGAAATATTGATGCAGCTGGAGAGCGCAGGCCTATCCTGTGGGGCACTGCAGTTTATTGCTGCCCAGGTCTCCATGGATGCAGCCAAGGATACAACGCCTGCCATTCTTTACAGCTGGAGCATCTCTCAAGGGGAGCCGGTCGTTATCGCCGAGGGTACGCTACAGCAGGTCAATCAAGCGGCTGAACGTCTGGACCTAGAGATTGCAGAGCAGATTGAACTCGGCGAAATCGACGGCATCATCGTTATGAGTGCCGACCCTGAGGGCAGCAACCGGAACGCCATTGAGGCTGCTGCCAAGTTCCGTCTTCCAGTGACCGGTACCGGCGGAACTTCCATGGCCATCATACAAACCAAAGGCGCGCATGTCATCGCCGCCTCGGGTACAACCGGGACCACCAACCGAACCCGTGCGGTCACCTTCGTCACTTCCCTCAGCAAGCATTGGCGGCTTACGTACCGGCCGGTCATCGGAAATGCAACCGCGAATCTTCACGGGACTTCCGGGAGCTCGTCGCCATGGCGGCGCATCAATATTCGCGGCATTATGATGGCATCCCTCCCCGGTTTCATCGGCATGGCCCTGATCCTCGCGGTCAGCAAGATCCCGGGGTTATCCTCGCTGACCGAGGTGTTTGATCTATTGATCAAGGCGCTGCCTGTCATCGTCGCTGTCATTGCAGCCAAACAGGTATCCGAACTGGACGAGGTATCCATCGTGGCAGGCATCGTGGCAGGTGTCCTTTCCGTCGAAGGGGGCATTATCGGAGGCATCCTTGGCGGACTTGGCGCAGGTATCATCGTCCATTACATATTCCGTCAATGCGTGGAATGGCGTTTCCCTGCAACCACGGTCAACATTGTAGCAGGCGGTATATCGGGTCTGATTGCCGGGTTGCTGGTTTACTTCCTCATTGCGCCGATTGCGCTGAGTGCAGGGCAAGGCATTCGCTTCCTGATCGAAACCCTTGTCTCCTGGAGCCCGGCCATAGCCGGATTGATTGCAGGCCTGCTGATCTGGCCCGCGATCATTGGCGGCGTCTATCATGCGGCCATCCTGCCGATAGTACTGCTGGAGATGGAGACGACAAGCAACAGCTTCCTCGGCGCGGTCGATATGGTCGGTCTGGTGATGGTGTCCGCAGGAATCACGCTGGCCAACATTATCGCCCCACGGGATAAGGGAGAAGCGGCCGTAGCGGCTCCCGGGTTTGCCATCAATATGGGTTTTGGCACTTTCGTTGAAGCTGCCTATCCCTTCATGTTTTCGAACAAACTTGTGTTTGCTGGGGCAATTGCTTCCGCAGGTCTTGGCGGCATGCTCGTCGGTTTATTCGGCGTTCGGGGAACTGCCTACGTGCCTTCCTTCATCGGTCCCATCACATCAAATAACACCATTGGCTTCCTGATCTCCATGGCAGCAAGCATGCTCTGTTCTTTCCTTATTACGTTCTTCGTAAACAAACTATCCGGTTATCGGGATGCGAAGAACACTATGAGTATGTAGTGAGTTTGTAGTATATGGTCAATTACAATATGCAGGATTTTAGCTAACCATTTAGTCTCAAAAGGAGTTTATATAATAGATAGGTTCCTAGTTAGATGCCTATGCACAATCGAAAAGCGGAAGGAGGTTATCAAAATCGTGAAATTCAGAAGCCTATCGCTGTTTGCGCTGACAAGTGTCCTGCTAGCCGCTTCGCTAATCTGGAACAGCGAACAAGCAGCCGCTAACGATGCGGAAGACTACTCCGTGATGGCGGCAGGCACGCCCATAACGGACGTTCTTGTTCACAAAGGCAAAGCGTACGTTCCGCTCAAGTCCTTAGCCGATGCAATGGGGTATGAGATTTCCTATACGCTGAAGCAGGAGTTGGACAACTTTCATCAATATGACTTAAAGGCTGCGAACAGTCCCGCGGTATCGATATGGGGCAACGACAAGTGGGGATATACGATCGTTCGGCGGGCAACGCAAGAGATGAGCGTAAACGATATCGACATTTACAAGCCAGCCAAGCTATGCCCTGAAGAATCGGACCATTGCAAGCTCGATGAACGTAAGTACGAAGGACCCCTCTTCATAAAGAAAACCCTCTACGTACCTGTCCGAGACATGGCCACAGCCTTGAATCTGAAGCTGACCGTGACGCAAACCCAGAAAGGGCGCAGCATTCATCTGTCCAAGCGTTAAAGCTCCCATTCATCTGCTCCCCTAACGAATACTACTTAAAAAAAGCCAGGCAGAGTCACAAACTCTGCCTGGCTTTTAATCGAATAGAGGCAATCCAGCCTTCAAATTCTTCATTCCAGTTCTCTGATCTCTATGTCATCCGCGGACGTGATTTTCGAAATATCAAACTCTCTGAAACTATGGGTGCTCTCTTTCCCATTCATATCAAAATCCTGCTCGATCTTTTTCACACGGTCCGGCGTCTTCAAATCCGCCCCATAATATTCAATGTGAAGGTCCGTCTCCCCCTGTACCGTCACCGATGGCAGCCGCCGAATCAGCTCCAGCACCCGTTCCTTCTCTTGCGCCTGATTGTTTGCCGTCAAATCCGCGAACACGATTAAACTGATATTCTGACTGACATTTCCGTCGGCATTTGCGAGTTGGTTATAATCACGCTCAACCGTGTCTAAATCCGAGTTGACATAAGCATCCGCAAACGCCTGGTCCGGATAAAGCTCAGCCAGCAGAGGTTTCAACTGGTCTCTCAGCTGTTGTCCCCAAAGCAAATTCAAATATGTATCATCCGATATGACTGGAGGGCTGGCATCATTGCTGCTAATCGTGAATTCCAGTTCAGGGGACTGTACCGGATGGGCTCTCAGATTGTATGTGCCGATGGCCCAGGTATAGTTCACGTCCGTTACTTTAAAGGGTTCGTTGTACTTCTGTTCCAAATAGGCCTCTGTCGCTTCCTGGACCTCTCGTTTCTCGGCGGCCGTCTTCATAAACGGAGCAGATCCCCAAGTATACCCCGCGTGTATGGACCCGGCGAACAGGGCAAGTCCGATCACCGTCCGCACGACGATTTTCCACGGAGAGGAGAGTTGGCGCCTCCGCTTCTCATCGAACATCGGTTTCTTGGGTGATCGATAGTTGAAGTAAATAACCGGTATAATCAGACCTATAATATGAATCCCAATGGCGAGCGGACCCAGAATCAGGCCCAAAAATCCTAATGTCATGAAAAAAATAAACAAAGCCGCTCCCTGAAGCGCTATAAGCAGCGTTCCGCCTATAATCATGCCCGGCGTCCCGATATAAAACATCCCGAGTCCAGTGCAGATCAGAGAGAGCAGCGTGGCAATCCATTGATGTTTCTTCAAGTTATCATCCGTCCTTCATGCAAATGGTTTGTAAATCATGGTCAGATCCTGACACACCCTATTATAACCGCTGTGGAGCTTGGAAAAAGATAATTTTCGATCGATATGCTCTCACAGAAGGCTAGCCGCGTATAGAAAGGTGCCCTTGCGATGATCAAATATGGTTTAGGTTCGCTGAAACCTGATCATTCAATCATCTAAAAACCAAAACCCATTTCACGGTGGTGAAATGGGCTGGAGGTTCAACCGAGGTCTGTTTTCCGATCAAGCTCTAAACATCAGACCCTACTCCTTCGGATGGATCATTTCTTCCGGACGAACGATCCGGTCAAAATCCTCTCCGGTGAGCAAACCGCTTGCCAGAGCCGCTTCACGAAGTGTTGTCCCTTCTTTATGCGCTTTTTTCGCGATGGCCGCGGCATTCTCATATCCGATATGCGGGTTCAGCGCCGTCACCAGCATCAGCGACCGCTCCATGTTCGCACGGAGAACGTCAAGGTTGGCTTCGATGCCGACCGCGCAATTCTGGTCGAACGAATCCATGGCATCCGACAGCAGGCGTACGGACTGCAGGAAGTTATAGATGATGACCGGTTTGAAAACGTTTAGCTCAAAATTTCCCTGGCTTGCTGCAAAACCGATCGTTGCATCGTTGCCCATCACTTGGCAGACTACCATCGTCAGTGCCTCGCTCTGGGTTGGGTTCACTTTCCCCGGCATGATGGAGCTTCCCGGTTCGTTAGCAGGGATCGAGATCTCGCCAATCCCGGAACGGGGACCGCTTGCCAGCCAGCGAACGTCGTTGGCGATTTTCATCAGATCAGCAGCCAGCGCCTTTAGCGCCCCATGGGCAAATACAATCTCGTCATGGCTGGTCAGCGAATGGAACTTGTTGCTAGCGGACGTGTAGCTTTTTCCGATCTGCATGCTGATTTCGGCAGCCGTCATTTCTCCGAATTTCGGATGCGCGTTAATGCCGGTCCCGACGGCAGTACCGCCAATAGCCAGCTCACGCAGCGGTTCTACGGCGGAAGCCAGCATCAATTCACACTTCTCCAGCATCCGATGCCAGCCGCTGATTTCCTGTCCGAGGGTCAGCGGCGTTGCATCCTGAAGATGCGTGCGGCCGATTTTGATCAGGTCCTTATATTCATCGCTTTTCTTCTCCAGCGTTTTCTTTAAGCGGCGCAGTGCCGGCAGCACATGATCTTCAACAGCCACGACCGCGGCCATGTGCATCGCTGTCGGAAACGTATCGTTAGAGCTTTGGGATTTGTTAACGTCGTCGTTGGGATGAACGCGCAGGGCGCTGTCTTTTTGCTCAAGCAGTTGATTCGCACGGTTCGCAATGACTTCGTTCACGTTCATATTGGACTGTGTGCCGCTGCCGGTCTGCCAAACCACCAACGGAAAGTGCTCATCCCACTTGCCGGCCACAATCTCGTCGGCGGCGGTCGTAATCGCATCCACTTTGTCTGCATCCAGCTTACCGAGCTTGCCATTCACAATGGCCGCGCTCTTCTTCAATATCGCAAATGCCCGAATGATTTCCTTCGGCATCGTTTCGGTTCCAATCCGGAAATTCTCGGAACTGCGCTGTGTCTGCGCTGCCCATAGCTTATCCGCAGGCACTTTAACCTCACCCAGGGTATCCTTCTCAATACGATAATCCATCCCAACTTCCTCCTTTGGCTTCCTTGAATTTAAGCGCTTAATATTCCATCTCCCCTATTATGACATAGACTTGCCCAAGAAAAAAACAGACGGGATGAACGGCTTTGTCTTCCTGGCTTAAAGCGCTGGCTCGGCTGCCTTCTTGGCTCGCTTACTCACCGTCACCTCATATGAAACAACGCGGTTGCCGAACAATTCGCTACCGCTTCTTCAATCACACGCTAACGGTAATATTCCCGCCTTACAACAGCCACTCAAACCAGCGCGCATGCCCATCCGTCCGTGCCACCGTAAACTGGCTCGGCACACCTCCGAGAATATAATCGGCATGGAGATGCTCATCCTCCATATTGTTGTAGACATGCACGATATCGCGGACGCTTCCGATTTCATTTAAGTGATGCAGCAGTTTTTGCTTGGACGCCTCCGGAATCTGATTAGCCACATGCGTATGAAATACGCAAATGACGGCCTCCTCCGGGATGCCCCTCACGATTTCGGGAAGCAGCGCGGTCCCATCCCCTTCCCGGAACTGTATCCCGGTCTGTTGCTTCAATACCTCCGCCGCATGCTCCAGCATGGATACCCTGTCGTGATTACCCGGCCAGATTAAAGACCGGAGCCACAACAAATGCTCCGGGTTTCGCACGTCATTCACATGCAGATCGATCCCCATCCGATAGACGACCGGGGGACTGGAAGCCAGCAGGAACGGCGTGCGGCTCCCCCTGATCTCCGATGTGATATGAACCTTTGCCCCCGCAAAGCCGTAACTCTCCGCGTCCCCATAGGAATAGCTGTATTGATCCCACAGCAGCTGCAATCCGGCACTAGTTCCAAGCTCCACCAAGGCAAGCGGCTTACGGACCTTGTCATAGATCGAGCAGAACACCGGATACAAATACGCACAGCGGCGGACTTCGTTCGTTTGTACCCGTTTACTCTCCAGTATCCCGATAATGTCTGCCTGATGCTTCAGTACAAATGAACGAAAATGGGGATAACAAGAGCTCATTTCCTTCGGATGTTCCACAAGGCCGGGGTAATACACCCTCAGCTCTGGTCCCTCACCCTGGAGCAGCAAATATTGAACTGCCCCAAACAGCATATTGGGTACAGGCTGGCCTGCAGGAACAAACGTTGCGACTTGCAGCACCTCTTCATCATCGGCTATATGGCGCGACAAATACTCATAGAACACACTGGAGCCCGGACATTCCCGCTCAGCAAAATGACGAAACACGTTGACCATCCGTTTATGAGCCACCTTACATCACACCCCTAAAATTGTAATTAACCTTTATCTTGCTTAAGGCTAATGTTACATCTTTCCAAGATGCGCGTGGATTTGGATCTTTTATCAGGCTCATTAAGAAAAATAAGATGGAGACAAAAAAAGAACCGATCCTAAATGAACTGCACCCCAATCGTTAGGTCATGTCTAACAATTAGGGGCATTTCAAAAGGGCGGTTCTTCTACTAAGGATGCTGTTGTTGTCTAGACTGCCGGACGATCTAATAGATACAAGTTCCGATACCGCGGGTAGCGCTCCATCAGCTCATCGTGGGTACCCCGCATAACGATTTGGCCGTCTTCCATGAATAGGATTTCATCCATGCGCTCAACGCCCACCAGATGATGCGTTACCCAGATCAGCGTCCGGTCCTGTAGACTGGCGAACATGGTGGATAACAGTTCCCGCTCGGTTTTGGGATCCAGCCCGACCGTCGGTTCATCCAGAATGACAACAGGCGTCTTCTGCAGCAGGATTCGGGCCAAAGCCACGCGCTGGCGCTCTCCCCCGGAGAAACGCTGTCCGGCTTCCTGCATACGGGTGCGGAGACCCTCCGGAAGGGAGGCCACCAACGGTTCTAGCCGCGCCAAAGCAGCCGCGTCCCGTATTTCCGCTTCCGTAGCATCCGGCTGTCCGAGCCGGATGTTGTTTGCTAGCGTCGTATCGAACAAGTGCGGACTCTGATTCAATACCGAAATAACAGAAGATATCTCATCGCCAAACCGCGCAGCATCCACTCCGCCTAGGGTAAGACTTCCCCCCGAAGGTGCCAGCACACCCTGAATCAGCTGCAGCAGGGTGGATTTACCGGCACCGGAACGCCCTATAATGGCTACCTTGGCCCCAGGAGGAATATCCAGGGATACATCCGTTAATGTAGAGCCTTCCCTATTCGCACCGGATCGTTCCAGCCCGGATTCGCCGCCTGCTGCCTGATCATAACGGAAGCTGACGCCATCCGCCTTCACATGGACACCGCTGCTTATGACGGATTGGATCTCTCTCTTATTCAGCTGTTGCTCCCCGTTCTGCTCCCCTTCAGATGTTTCTGCGCTTTCTATCGCCTGAAGTCTCGCGACCGATTGGCCGTACTGCGGAATCCGCTCCACGGCTTCGGATACCGGCAGGAATGCGTCCATTAACGGGAATACAACCAGAACCAAAGCCGCGATCAGCGTAACATCGATCGAGCCGTCCGCATACTGTCGTCCTGACCAATACACCATTGATACCACCGTCACGGCAACCACGCATTGACCGATAAAAGCCCGAAGACGCGACCAGCGCTTAAGGGAGCGGTCGGTCCGGTCGACCTCGGCTTCATCCGCCTCATAACCGGTCAGGAACTCCGTCTGCCGGCCGCTGACATACCATTCATGAATACCCAGTACCGCGTCGGTTAGCTTCTGGTAGAGGTTGCTGCGGGCCTGCTTCATCTCCCGGTTCTTCCGTTTGGTGAGCAGCAGGGAAACCAGCGGCAGCACCAGAATCAGCACCGCTACATATAACGCGAGCAGAAGGGCAAATGCCGGGTCAAACAGGCCGACAGCCAGAATAACCCCGGCGTATAACACAAGCGCTACAATCGATGGAAATACCGTTCGAATATAGACGTCCTGCAAATACTCGATATCATCAGAGAGCACGCCTAGCAGATCCCCGGTGCGGTACCGGGAGGACAAACGAAGGGCTTGCGGTTCCAAAATGCGGTACAGCCGCAGACGCATCTGGGACAGGATACGAAGAATCGTGTCATGTCCCACAAGGCGCTCCACGTAATGGATGACCGCGCGTCCGATGCCGAAGGTCCGAACCCCTACGGTCGGCACGTATACCATCAGGATGTTTTCCGGTCGCAGGGCAGACTTGGAGATCAAATACCCGGATGTGAACATCAGCATCCCTGCGAGCAGGATCGTGAGCACGCCAAGCATCACAATCAGCAAAAAGCGCCAGAAGTTTGCCGTTACGTAAGGCCGAAACCACGATTCCTGCTTCATCGTACTCCCTCCATCTGCGATGTAATTAATCCATAATAGACACCTTGCCGAGCGATAAGCTCCTCATGGGTTCCCGTCTCCACCACCCGCCCCTGATGCAGAACGAGGATGTAATCCATATCCTGCATCCAGTGCAGTCTGTGCGTCGCGAGGAATACCCACTTATCTTGAAAAAGGGACAGCATTGTCTCCTTCAGCTCGTATTCCGTCTCGATATCCAAATGAGCCGTCGGCTCATCCAGCAGCAGAACCCGCCGGCCGCCGAGCAGCGCTCTGGCTAAGGCTACACGCTGGGCCTGGCCACCGCTTAAAGTGCGTCCACCGCCGCCGATCATCTCCGCAAGTCCGCCCGGCAAGCTCTTCACCAGATCCGATAGACCCGCCGCTTCCACTGCGGCTTCGACTTGCGCTATTGATGCCTCCGGTGCATAGAAGCGCACATTATCCGCCAAGGTAGCACCGAATAAATACGGCTGCTGCGGCATATAGGTGACCTCGGTCCGCCATGCCTGCCGGTTCCTGTCCTCCAGCTTCACGCCGTTCAGCTCCATCACGCCGGACGTTGGTGCCAAGAATCCCCCTAATAGCTCGATGAGCGTGGATTTGCCGGCCCCGCTCTCCCCGACGATGCCGATCTTGCGCTGACCCGGTATCCGGAAGCTGACATTCTCCAAGGAAGCCGGCCCCAACTCTTCGTGCCTGAGGCCGATACCGGACAGCTCCAGGACGCTGTGATTATCCCACTGGAATTGCGGCTGCGGCGAATTGGGCTCAGACAAATTATCTTTAATTTTAAATGTTATATCGCAAGAACGCCCTTTCCGGGCCTCCTGAATCATGGATTGCATCGCTTCCCCTGCCTGCTTACCGTCCAGCGTGGCATGAAAGTCCGCCCCGACCATGCGCACCGGCAGGAAATACTCCGGTGCCAGGATCAGGATAAGCAGCGCGGGCAGCAGCTCCAGGCTGCCGTTAATGAGGCGTAAGCCTAAGTTTACCGCAACAGATGCCACGGACAGCATCGTAAAGAAATCCAGCGCGAAGGACGACAGAAACGCCACGCGCAGCGTCCGCATAGTAGCTGCTCGATATCCCTCGCTGACTTGCTGTATGCTCTCGCTATGCTTGCGGCTCTGTCCCAGAAACTTCAGGGTAGTCAGACCTCTCAGCGAATCTACAAAATGATTAGACAGCATCCGGTAAGAATCCAGCTGCCGCTCGGTCTGCTTTCTCGCGGCAAGCCCCACGAGGATGAGAAATACGATCAGGATCGGCATGGTCACCAGCAGAATAATGCCCGAAATCCGGTCCGTCATGAACACGTACAGCCATACCAGAGCCGGGGTAATGCTCGCCCCCATCATGCGCGGTATGGTCAGCTCCGCATATTTACGGAACTTGCCGATGCCCTCCAGCACAAGCGTAACCACATTGCCTGTTCCTTCCGACCGGACAAAGGACGGCCCCTTCCGAAACAGCTCATCCAGCAGCTGCTTCCTCAGGCTCGTGCCCGTCTCCTCGGCAAAGCGCTGTGCGATTCCTTGCTGCACGGCTGAGATGCCGTGGCGTGCCAGAAATGCAAGCAGGAACAAGGCAATGGTCTCCCCCTGCTCCTGCAGCGTTGATCCGGCAAACAAGGCGGATATGGCTTCCGCCAGCCATTTGGCTTGCAGGAGGATGGCCATGCTCTGTGCCAGGGTACATACGGCGACAAGGAAGAATACCGTCTTGGCGCCTTTGTATCCCAGCAGATCTTTTCCCATCAGTACTCCAGATGCTCCTTCTCATGTACCCGTTTGTGGAAAACGAAGTAACTCCAAATTTGATAGCCCAATACGAATGGCAGCAGCGTTACCGCCACAATCGTCATAATCTTGAGAGAATACGGTCCGGAGGCCGCATTATAAATAGTCAGGTCAAATGCCGAATTGATGGAACTGACCATCACGCGCGGGAACAAGCCCACGAACACGGACGTTACCAGCAGAGCGATAACCGCCCCGGTCATCCCGAAAGCCCAGCCGTCCCGCTTGATGTTCATGAAATATCCGCCCAGTAAGAATGCGAGCAGAGCCAGCACCAGCAGCACGGTTAACACCACGCCACGCTTCTCGAAGACATCGGTCATGAAATACGTCATCACCCCGAATGCCACGAACAGGGCTGCTACGGGAAGCAGGAGTTTCCGGGCCATACGGCGTGCCCGTTCCTGAAGATCCCCCATCGTGCGCAGTGTTGTGAACATTAAACCATGCAGCAGGCAGAGCATCACCATCGTCAGCCCGCCAACCACAGTATAGCCATTCACAACATCAAACAATCCGGCATGCAGCTGCATCTCTTCGTTAATCGGGAGCCCCTGGATCAGGCAGGCAAAAACAACGCCAAGCAGGAATGGCGGAAGTACGCTGCCGGTGAAGATTGCACCGTCCCACACCCGTTTCCAGCGAACATCGCCCACTTTGCCGCGGAATTCAAAGGCCACCCCGCGTCCGATCAAGGCCAGCAGAAGAAAGACAAGCGGAATGTAGAAGCCGCTGAACAGCGTAGCATACCAGTTCGGGAAGGCGGCGAACATCGCGCCGCCCGCTGTCAGCAACCAGACCTCGTTAGCATCCCAGAACGGGCCGATCGAGTTGATCAGCACCCGGCGCTGGGTATCATTTTTGGCCAGCAGCTGCGTGGACATCCCGACCCCGAAGTCGAAGCCCTCCAAAAAGAAGAACCCGATAAACAATACGGCAACGAGCACAAACCACAGTTCGTTAAGAGACAGCATTGTAGCCCTCCTTATTAAATGGATCGCTTGCGTGGTGGTCATCTTCCTCCGCCGCATACGGTCCTTTCTTAATGACTTTAATAAATAGATACGCCATGACGGCTGCCAGCACTGCATAAATGGCGGTAAACATGATCAGCGAGAACAGAATCGAGCCTGCGCTGACGTTCGGTGAAACACTGTTCTCCGTGGTGATCAGTCCGAATACCGTCCACGGCTGCCGCCCGATCTCCGTCATAATCCACCCCGACGTGTTGGCAATGAACGGAAGTGAAATACCGAACAGCATCAGTTTGAGGAACCATTTACCGGCCTTCTCGACCTTTTTGCGCAGCATGAGCCATGCTCCGTACAACCCCAGCAGAATCATGATGCTGCCTGCGGCCACCATAATCCGGAAGCTCCAGAACGTGGTGCGCACAGGAGGGATATAATCTCCAGGTCCATACTGCTGTTCGTATTGCGCCTGCAGCTCCTTCATCCCGATGACTTCACCGGAAAACTTGCTATAGGACAAAAAGCTGAGCAAATACGGGATTTTAAACTCCATCGTGTTCTCCTGCTTATCCGGATCGATGGCTGCAATGACCGTCCAAGGCGCAGGATCGTCACTCGTTTCCCATAGGCTCTCCGCAGCAGCCATCTTCATCGGCTGCGTATCCACCAGATACTGTGCTTGCTGGTGACCGAACACCGCAACCAGAATGGAGGTGATGAGACCAATCACGATAGCGATATGGAATGATTTCTTAAAGAAATCCAAATCTTGCTTCTTCATTAGCTTGTAGGCACTCACACCCGCTACGAGGAACGCCCCGGTTGCCAGTGCCCCGAAGATTGTATGCGGGAACTCTACCAACAGCTGACCGTTCGTAATCAGTGCGAAGAAATCATTCATCTCCGCTCGCCCGTTGTTCATCTCGAACCCAACGGGACGCTGCATGAACGAATTCGCTGCCAGAATCCAAAAGGCGGACATCAGGGTGCCGAAGGACACCAGCCAGATACTGAGCAGATGGACCTTCTTCGATAACCGATCCCAACCGAATATCCATAGTCCGATAAACGTCGACTCGAGGAAAAACGCCAGCAGTGCTTCGATGGCAAGTGGTGCGCCAAACACGTCCCCGACAAACCGCGAGTAATCCGACCAGTTCATGCCGAACTGGAATTCCTGCAGAATCCCTGTCACAACCCCGACCGCAAAGTTAATCAGGAACAGCTTTCCCCAGAACTTGGCCATTTTCTTGTAGACTTCCTGGCCTTTGACAACATACATCGTCTCCATGATGGCAATCAGAAACGCCAATCCGATGGACAACGGTACGAAAATAAAGTGAAAAATGGTTGTCGATGCGAATTGAATTCGCGCCAGCATAACCGGATCCATATTAAGATACCCCTTTCTTTAGCTCACGTGATCACTTCAAATTTGATTCTTTTTGTATTGTCGCAGACCACGCCCTAAAGGATTGTGATAAACATCACAATATCAGGGCTGAAACGGGGGCAAAAAGTTATAAATTTGTGACGAAAATCACTAAGTAGGCGGTGGAATATGTGACGATTATCAATTGGAACATGGCTTGCGGCATCCACTCACAGGCCAAGCCCGGTATTTACGCACCAAAAAAGCAGGTTCGCCCTCAGGCCAACCTGCTTCGGTGTATCTGCAATCTTATTGAACCGCGCCAATCTCGGTCTCGATGAGCTTGAATTCCGTTACGTCTGCGATCCCGCGGTTGGTAATGCGGATTTCCGGAATCACCGGCAGCGCAATCAGCGAGAAGGTCATGAACGGCGCATGGATATAGCATCCAAGCTCCTTCCAAGCCTCCTCTAAGGCAGCGACTTCCTCCGCTACAATCTCGACCGGACGGTCCGCCAGCAAACCGGCAATCGGCATCGCCACCTTCGCCAGCACCTTGCCATCCCGTACCACGATCATGCCGCCTCCGCACGCTGCCAGCTCATTTGCCGCGAGTGCCATATCCTCGGCATTCGTGCCCATCACAAGCAGATTGTGACTGTCGTGTGCTACCGTGGACGCAACCGCGCCGGACTTGAGTCCGAAGCCGCTCGCAAAACCGAGCGAGATTTGTCCCGTCGTGCCGTGGCGCTCAATGCACGCCAGTTGAACCACGTCCTGATCCAGATCTGGCTGGATTACCCCTTGCTGCACGGAGAGCACCGCCGTCATTTTGGCGGTACGGGCGCTGTTCTCGATGACGCGGACCACGTTCACTTCCGTACGTGCGGCATCGAATTTGCTGCGGAGCAGGAAGTCATCCGCGGTAAGCGAACGCTGCAGCCGGATCGAGTTAAACGCTTTTTCCGGATATTGATATACCGGGAATGCCTTCACGAGTCGACCGTTCTCTGCAACCACTTCGCCATCCGTGATCACAACGGAAGGTACCATGCTTTTCAGATCATCAATCAGCAAAATATCTGCCGTTTTGCCTGGCGAAATGCTGCCAAGCTCATTGTCCATGCCGAAATAACGAGCCACGTTGATCGTTCCCAGCTGGATCGCCGTAACCGGGTCCACGCCCTCTTCCATAGCGCGGCGGACTACATGGTTCATGTGTCCGAGTCTCAGCAGCGTCTGCGGATATACATCATCCGTAACCAGAGAAATATTGTCTGTTCGCACCTTATCTTCCGTTATAACCTTAACAACTTCCTTCACATCCTGCCAAGCTGAACCCTCACGGATCATCAGGTGCATACCGAGGCGAACCTTCTCCAAGGCCTGCTCTCTGGTTACCGTTTCATGGTCGGAGCTTACGCCGGTTGCCATATATGCCTGCAGCATCCGGACATCCTCTGCCGGAAAATGTCCTGTCACCGTCTTGCCCGCACGCAGCGTGGCTTCGATCTCCCCGCTCATGGTCGGATCGCCATACACGACGCCCGGGAAATTCATCACTTCGCCAAGCCCGGCAACACCGGGCCATGTCAGCCCTTCCTCAATGTCGGCTACGCCCAGCTGCGCCCCAGCATCCTCCAGATCAAAGGTCGACGGTACACACGAAGGAACGGTGGTGAACACCTTCATCGGCAGCTGCTGCCCTTCCTCATGCATCCAGCGCACACCTTCCATGCCGAATACGTTGGCAATCTCATGGGGATCCATATAAACCCCCGTCGTTCCACTAACGATAGCCGCCTTGGCAAACTCGGTCACGGTGAGCATCGTGCTCTCCACATGCATATGACCGTCGAGCAGGCCTGGCGAGATATAGCGGCCATTCGCTTCGATGACCCGAGTCCCTTCCCCGATCGTATGATCCGCGTTGCCGATATAAGCGATGCGTCCGGATGCCATGGCCACGTCCACCTGCTCCTGAAGCTCGCCTGTAAACACATTCACCAGTGTGCCGTTCTTGATGACCAGATCGGCAGGCTCCTGTCCTAAGGCAACCCTTCCCAGCTTCCGGCTAACCTCGTATCGTTTCTGTCTCTTGCTTGAACTCATGATGATTGCACGCTCCCCTTTTTTCTTTAGATATCAGAAAGTATACACTTCGAAGCTTGTAACTTCCTGATATCGCAATAAAAACTTCATCTAATTGCGGTCTATCATCTGTTAAAGTGCGTCGATAGACGTTTTTCTTATCATGAACGGTAAAAACACAAAATCGATCCGCTGTATAACACGCCAAACACCCCGGGCAGCGTATCTGCCCGGGGTGCCTGTACTATATCCATAGAGGAAGAGAAATCCCGTGCATCAGCAATGTATGCTATCTAGTCTGCACATCACCTCATCCGTTAAAACCTGCCGGATTCCAATCAAGATGATCCTCCAGCCCGGCTTCAATCATTGCGAAGCTGGGCTTTGGGTGGGGATTTTCAACCTTCATGTAGTCAAGTCATTTACGGTAACCTGGTAGAAACGCCTGGGCCCTATTCCCCGGCATATACATCAAGATTTGATTTTGATTAAACTTACCCTTCCATTCTCTTTTCGTTTCATTTGTTGTATGAATTATAATCCTCCTGCCCGAGAAGTCAAGCCATTGGAAGGAACTGTTTATCTTACGCCCTGCCAGCTCAAGCCAATTTCCGACCCATTCTCTGCACACGCTCAAGCCATTGCTTTCTTGCCACTTCAGGCATTTTGCGAAGCTGCGTAATGTTCGTGGCACGAACCGTGCTCACGCCGCAGAACTTCAGAATGGAATGCTTCATCATTTGATGTCCCGGCTGGCCGAGGTAGAAACGATAGTAGACGTACGGCGAATCCATCGTGACGATCAAACGGGCCGTTTTCCCTTTGAGCAGCTGCTCCGGCAAAGGCGAGTTCCGGCGGTACTTAAACGCAAAGCCCGGCAGAAAAACCCGGTCGATGAACCCTTTGAGCAGCGCCGGCATGCCGCCCCACCAATTCGGGTACACAAACACCAGGTGATCCGCCCAAGAGATCAGTTCTTGCGCTTTTTGCAGATCCGGCTCCAGCGGTTGTTTACCCTTATAGCCACCGGACAGATTCAGGTCAAACTCCATCTCCGCAAGCACCAGCTCCCGCACCTCCGCCCCGGATTCGGCCGCCCCCCTTGCATAGACCTCTGCCAGCTGACTGCCATAACTGTTCTTAATGGGATTGCCTTGAATAATTAAAACCTTTTTCATATGTTTCTTCCCCCTCTTGATTTGGTTAACAATCACTAACCTAATGGTAAAAAGAAAAGGTCACTCCCGACCTTTTCCCAAACCTGTTAATGCCAATAGATGCGCCGTCACTTCAGGTGCCAGCGGCGACAACGGTTCCTTCAGCTCTCCTTGCATCGTTGAGATTGCAAGCTGGCTGAATGTACCAATGATCAACACAGCGGTTAATCGCGTGTTCTGCGGCGGAATATCCCCCTGCAACACCGCTTGCTCAAGCAGATCATGCAAGGCGTCCAGCGGCTGACGTCCCCTGCTCTTGAGCACCTCCGTAAACAGTTCGTGATGCTGGGACAAGAGCAGCAAGCCGTATTTATCCTCGTCATACGCCGCCAATACCCGGATGACGAGCGCCGACAGTCTCTCCGCAAACAGGCCGGGCCGGGAAGCATAATCATCCACCAGACGCGTATAACTGCTGCAGTATTCCTCGAATGCTTCCGCAGCCACGGCATCCTTATTCGTAAAATGCTTATAGATCGCTGCATCTGTTACACCCGCCGCTGCGCCGATCTCCTTCACCGATACGCCATCCACGCCCTTCTCGGCGAAGAGTTTCATGGCAGCCTGCAAAATATCCTTCTTCTTGCTATCGAAATGTGGTTTCTTTTTCATGCTCATATCATAAGTGAACGCTAACCAAATTGCAATAACCACCGCAAAAAAAGAGGCTACCCCTTACCCGGAGTGCCTCTCCATTCATATTCTTTCGCTTCCCGCAGCTTAAAAGCGCACGCTCAATCTCTTTTAGCCATGGACTCATTCATATGCCCAAGCTAAACTCCGGCTTCGACGCCTTTACTTTTTTGCCGTACAGCAGCATAAGCGGGATGCTGATCACAAATGCGCCGGCAACAAGCAAGAACGGAATTCTCGGGTCGATGCCATATGCCCAGCCGCCAATGATGCCGGAAGGCGAAATGACAATAAGGATGAGCACCTGGAGCAGCGCGAATATTTTGGCGCGGTTCTCATCGTCTATCGCATTGGCCACCGCCGTCTCCAGATACGGATATGTCATCATCGTACCGATGGCGGCAATGACAGTGCTCAAACTCAGCACCAGCAGATCCCCTCGCGGCGCAAACACCAGTATGACATTGGACAATACCGATATAACGAATCCCCATACCATCGTTCGGTGCACATGCTGTTCCCCGATCCGTGGCATGATCCACCGCATGAATATCAGCATAATGACGGAGGAGAATGCCGGAAAGACCGAGATCAGGCCGCTGCCCAAATGCAAATATTCCACCATGAAGATGGAGACGTAGGTCGTCTTCACCGTCATCTGAAAATTGAACAATATATAAACGCCGAAGATCATCAGCAGCAGCGGATTTCCGAGCATGCTCTTCATCACCAAGGCATAGTCGGACATCCCTTCCCGCAGGCTCATCGCCTTCGTTTCCTTCATCTTGCGGTATCCGATATCCGTCTCCCTTGTCGCATAATGGCGCCCAATGAACTGGATTGTCATCAGGATACAGGCCAGCACGAACATGATGCGCACCCCGGGCACAAGCGTGAAATGATACACCAGCAGTCCGCCGATCGGTGCAAACAAGCCGCCCACGACGCTAATCAGCTGCAGCAGCGTAAAGACATAGGTTCGCTCCTTCGGTGCGGTATCCTCCACCAGCAGACAGTAAAAGGCGGTATGCGGCACCTTCTGAAAGCCGTTGATCACGGCCGCGATCACAAAAAACCAGAAGTTCTGTGAAATGGCCCAGAGCAGCGTGGCCACGGTCCAGCTTAGTACGTCGAAGTATAGCAGCGCCTTTTTTCTGCCTAAACGGTCTGTTAAATACCCGCTGAGAAACGAAGAAAGCACCTGCACAAGCAAACCGATGGAGGTAATCCAGCCGATTCCTGTCTCGGTTACCCCAAGTTGGTACATGTAGATGGAGGTGTACGTCGTGAACATGCTGTAAGGGATGAGAAACAGCGGCTCATAGACGAGACAGCCCCGCGCATTGCCAGTCAATTGCCGAAACGAAGTTGAACCCATAATATCCTCCGGACCTCATGTAATCGTTGCTTAGCCATTATAGCGCAACCGGGCCGGCAGCAGGATAGGAATGTTGAAGGATTTTTAGAGCTCATTCCGGACATGACAATCCAGGAAAACGTCAGTCCTTAATCGCGTTCAACAGCCCCCTCGCCTTCTTGTACGGCAGCCTCAGGCAATAGAACGGTGATGGTGGTTCCCCGGCCTACTTCAGACCACACATTTACCCGGCCCCGATGTGCTTCGACAATCGCCTTCGCGATACTCATCCCGAGCCCCGAGCCATCCATACTCTCTTCGGTGTTCGTTCCCCGGTAATAACGCTCGAACAGATTACAGCGGGTCTCTTCATCCATCCCTACACCTTGATCCGCTACTACGATCGCCGCGCCAGCAGGGTGCCTCTCTACACGCACTTCAATGTTAACGCCCTCCGGATTATGCTTCACGGCATTCGTGATCAGATTATCCATCAACCGCTGCAGCCATTTGGCATTACCGTCAATGAGTAGTGCTTTTTCGCCACCGATATAATTAAAATTCGCATCCAGCGTGGCATCGTTGACGTATTTCAGCACGCAGCGACGCACCAGCTCGTTCAGATCAAGCCGGGTCAGCTCCTGCGGCCGGATTTCGCTCCTCAAACGGAAGACGAGCGAGAAATCATCGATAAGCTCCAACATGTAGTCGCCCTTCTCACGAATCACGGTTCCCATCTCCCGCAGCTCTTCCTGGTTCCAATCCTGGGGAGCGCTCTCCAGCATATAGCCGTAACCCTGGATGGAAGACAACGGAGTACGCAAATCATGCGATATCCCGGACATCCATTCTTCCCGATTACGGTCGAGTCGCTCCCGTTCTCTCTCGGCCTCGGCAAGCTGCTCCGCCATCTTGTAAAAAGAATGAATCACTTCCTTGTACAGCTTGAAGCGCGTACGCAGCTTTCCGTTCTTGCGGAATACCCGCTTCCGGTCCTTCGGTGTCAGCACTTCCTCGTAGGCTCCGCTCCCCATCCGCTCAAACCACCCGGTAAACAGCAGCAGCGGCCGGCTGTACCGGTATCCATGCCATATCGCCACCCCAAGCGACAACGCAAGCACGCAGACCATCGTCCATAGCGCCACGCGGATCAGCTCATTCATCATTGGCCTTTTCTCCAGCGCCTCGTCCTGCGGCGTATGATATACCCAGGTGTTGCCGCTGGCCGTATCGCGGTATACCGCAATATGCGTTGAATACGTGCCCGGCTGCTCCTGCATCGTAATGATCTCCAGCGGGTGGTAGCTTACCTTATTGTCTGCATTTGTTCCAATCGCTTGGACAACGCGGCCCTCCCGGTCAATGACATGCAAATAACCGCCTAGACCAGCTAATTCGCGTCCGAGCCCCGCTTCATCCTCCGGCCTCACCCTGCCGCCGTCCTGATAACGGGTATACCATACCCGAAGATGGTCCGAACCCTCATCGATACGTCCGATCAGATACAGCAGCGGTTCTTCATAGGTCAGATCCATCTGCCAATACATCGTATACTCGCCGAGACGACGCTCCTCCTTGATCTCGAGCAAGGTGCTTACCGAGTACTCCGACGGAACATCCGGAGCCGTATTGGTGGAATGAATCACGTTTCCCTCCATATCCACCACTTGCAGCCACATATCCTTCTCTTGAAGCAGGAGCTTCCACTGTTCCTGCAGCAGCACCTCGCCATTCTCCGTCACCGTCTCGGTCACGATGCTGTTCAGGACGCCTGTCGAAAAGTTGCGTTTGATCTCATCGTCGCTGATATGTTTGATCAGGAAGAATAAGAGCACAATCAGGAAGCAAAACATAAACGCCGAGAACGCAATCAATTGGTACGTAAAATGAAAGGCCAGCCGTCTGCGCAGTCTCATCGGACTTTCTCCTTAACCAGCTTGTAGCCGAGCCCCCGGACCGTCAGTAGATATTGCGGGTTGCTCGGATCCTCCTCGATGCGCTCGCGGATACGGCGGATATGCACCATGACGGTGTTGTCCTCGCCCATGCCGTCGATGCCCCATACGGCTTCGTACAGCTGCGACTTGGAGAATACCACCCCCGGGTGCTTGCAAAAATAAAGCAGCAGCTGAAAGACCTGCGCCGGACAAGGCACAGGCTCTCCCAGCACCGTAAGCTCCCCGGCGGATTCATCGACCTTAAACCGGCCGAAATCCCATGCACGCTGGATCACCGGCTGCTCAGACGACACGGTCGTCCCGATGCCACCACGGCGCAGACGCGCCTTGATTCTTGCGGCAATCTCCAGCGGATTAAAGGGCTTGGTGACATAATCGTCTCCGCCCATCGCAAAACCGGTCAACACATCCAGATCCGATGCTTTGGCCGTCAGAAACAGGATGTGCGGACTGCCATAGGAACGGATCTGCGGACAGAGATCAAATCCCGTGCCGTCCGGCAGCATGACATCCAGCAGCACGATATCCGCTCCGTGTGCAGCAATTTCGCTAAGCGCCTCCTTACAGCTGGAAGCTGTGAATATGTGGTTAAAGCCTTCCTTGCGCAGCACCATCTGCAGCATTTTCACAATGGAAGGTTCGTCATCTACAATTAAAATTCGTGTTTGATCCATTTTATCTCACCCGAGATTTATGCTAGCACAACAACCTTAACAGGAGTTAAACAAATGCTGGAAGAGTTAAGAAAAAGTTAGGATGCCGTTTCCGAGTTATTTCATTTCGAGCTTTATACTTGGTGTCAGAGGTGATTAACATGAATTCAAATAAACGTTCTACGGCCGTGGATGCGATTCGCGGCTTGAGCTTGCTCGGCATCCTGATGGCCAATATGCTTATTTTTCAATACGGCATGTTCGGCAAAGACGAGCTGCATTTCTTCCAGCCATCCACACTGGATCTGATTAGCCATGACATGCTGAAAGTATTCGTAGAGGGCAGCTTCATGCCGATCTTTACGTTCCTGTTCGGTTACAGCATGATCAAGATGCAGGAAAGCCTAATCGGCAAAGGGCTCAAATATGGCCGCAGCTTCTTCCGCAGGTCCGTGCTGCTGATCATTCTCGGCTGGCTGCATTCCACATTCATCTGGGAAGGCGATATTCTGTTGTTTTACGGAGCGATCGGGCTTTTCCTGTTACTATTTGTGAAACGGAAGGCCAAAACGATCTTGATCTGGGGCATCCTCTTCCTCACGCTGTTTGCCATCTTCGGATATGGCTCCATGGAGCCTGGGACAGGTGAAACAGAGCGCATGGAGAATTATGTGAAACAATCTATTGAGGTCTACGGCAACGGCACGTTCAGCGAGATCGTAAACTTTCGTTCAACTGAGGAAATGCCCATCGACCTTCCGGACTGGTTGATGCTGCTGGTCATTCTGATTGCCCCACTGATGAGCGCGCCGATGTTCCTGTTTGGTATGGTCGCAGCCAAGCGCGGGCGCTTCCTTCATCCTTCCAAGGAGATCAAGCTGTATCTAAGATGGTCTCTACTCGTTCCGGTCGGGCTTGGTCTAAAGACCGCCGGGGTTATGCTCGGGTCGACCGACAACTGGAGCGGCGTCTTCACGATGATTGGCGGACCTTTGCTCGCGCTGGGCTATATCCATCTATTCGCCTCCCTATACGCCTTCTCGTCTAAACAATCGGTTATCATCCGGGCGTTTGAAGCGGTTGGACGGATGTCGCTAACCAACTATCTGACGCAAAGCGTTGTATGCGTATTGATATTCTACGGATTCGGGCTGGGCATGTTCGGCAAGCTCGGTGTGCTGCAAGGAGCGCTGCTGGCGATCCTGATCTATGCTGTACTGGCAACGGGCAGCCTGCTCTGGTTGAAACGATTCCACGGCGGCCCAATTGAACGGCTGCTGCGCATCGGCACCTACTGGTCGTGGAGCGGCAGGGCGAAACCCAAAGCCATGACGCCAGCTGCCGCCACCCCTACCGCAGAGTTTCCGGCAGAAGGTCCTCCAGCGACCTGAGTATTCCATGCTTTTTTCGGCATAAAGCACAGTTCCTCCCAAGATGAAATCAGAATGCTCGTTCATGTATAATGGACATACATGCAAGGGGCTAGACATTATTGGAATGTATCCGGTCATCACCGAAGGAGGAATCAAGCATGCTGGTTGTTACAAACTCGATTAAGGTTAAACCGGGCTTCGGACAAGAAATTGCGCAGCGATTCGCTGAAGCAAAAGGTGTGCAGGACATTGAGGGATTCGTGAGGATGGAAGTATGGCACGAAGCCAAAGAAGGCGCAGAGGCTGAGGAACTGAAGGTCTCTACGGTATGGGAAGACGAGGAGGCATTCAAACGCTGGACTTCCAGCGAATCATTCCGGCAATCCCACGGTCAGGGCCGCAACGAGAATATTTTGGGCGCTTCCTTGAACAAATATGAGCTGTTGATCAGTCATAAGAAGTAATCATAACACCATAAATACCCCGCCCGGGCGTTTGCCTGTGGCAGGGTATTTTTTTTGCCGTGATATGACAGATACCTTCTCCATATCGTTCGCGATCCCTATGAAACCAAAAGAGACATACCTCAGGGCCCCTGATCGTTTATCCTGTACCCCGGCAGCAAATCAGGGTTGTGGGGCGCCCCAGCTCGACCATGTACGTGTTCAGGTCGTTCAACTCGGGACCCGCCAGTACATACGATTGTCCATCCACCTCAAACTCGTTCGCCACGCGAACCTCCTGCTCACCCATTCCATATCCATTCCAAAGTCACCAAATATGATCACGACGAAATGGTTATATTAAGCACGATCAGGCAAGGCCATACATTCTGAGCAAAAGGAGCTTACGTCATATGGAAAGCACGCACGATTTTGTGGAAAAAATGAACGAGAATGCGGAGAAGGCCCGTCGCAACAAAGAGAATCACGGCAAAGGAACGCCAAGCGACAAGCTGCCGACCAAGCAGCACGGCACCAAGAAGTAGAATGACACATACCGCGATCCTCATAGGATCGCGGCTATTATATCAGGAACGCTTCGAACACCGGTTATCCGCGCTTCCCTATTACATATGATTTACAGTCCATCGGATGCCTGCTTCAGCAGGGATCCAAGTGCATCATAATCGACCTGCTGCTCGGACGTGACTTTGATGGTCTTTCGTTCAGGCGGTCCTTCAAACAACGCTTCAGGCCAATCCAGGCCATCCGCATTGAAAATCGTAAAGCTCACGGCGCTCTTCGCGACGCTGATTACCGCCGCATATTTTCCATTCTTCAGAAAATGGGGCTTTTTATATTGAAGCCGTTCCGAAACGTCCGGGATCGTACTGTGCACGAGCTCTCGAAGCCGCTCGCTGACCTCCACTTTCCAATTATCACTGATGGCTGCAATGTAATCCGTCACTTCTTGATTCATTTTATTGGCTCCCTCTGTATCATAGTATGGTATTTTTTCAGCTCAGCCCTGATGAACCATCTGCCAGGTCATGCCGTACCGGTCCACCACTTCACCGTAATAGGCTCCCCAAGGCTGCAGGGCAAACGGATATTTCTCGGTACCCCCATGGCTAAGATGGCGATAGGCGGCCCTGGCGTCGTCCTCGTTATCAAACGTGATGGCCAGACCCATGCTCGTGCTCTTGCCGGTTTCCTGAAAAGCATCGGTGAGGATGAGCTTATTGCAGCCAGCCAGCGTTAACGACATGTGCATAATCTTATCCTGATGAGCTTCCGGTATGCCCGGCATGTCCTTGAAGGTAGTCAACAAACCGATCTCTCCACCCAACGCTTGCATGTAAAAATCCGCCTGAGCTCTTGCATCCTCCGAAATAATAAAAGGTACCATTTGTGCTTGCATGTTCATCTTCCTCTCGGTTCATTTTTTAGTTTTATATCTAAATGACGAACGAGATTTTATGTAATCGACACAGCTTCATATTTTTTTTGAAATTTTTTTAAAAATGTTTCTCCAGCTTGTTTTAGGACTCCGCTGGCAGGCATTCTGCCGCACGGTCAAGCAGCAGAGCCCGTTCCCTCAGGTTATCCGTCAGCGATGCGGCCAGCTTGAACTCGGCGCAGGCTTCGTCCAGGCGTCCCAGCTTAAAGAGCAGGTCTCCCCTTACGCTCGGGAGGAGATGGTATCCCTTCAAGGCAGGCTCGCAGCGTAAAATGTCCACGATCTCAAGCCCGATCTCCGGACCAAAAGCCATGGAGAGGGCCACGGCCCGGTTCAATTCCACGATGGGAGAAGGAGAAACCTGTGCCAATGCCTCATACAGCGCGGAGATTCGAATCCAGTCGGTCTCTGCGGCACTGGGCGCTCCGGCATGACATGCGGAGATGGCTGCCTGGATAGCATAAGGCCCGGTCATTCCACCCAACCGCTCGATCCGATCCAGAGCGGCAAAACCGCGCCGAATCAATAAATAATCCCACAAGGCCCGATTCTGATCCATGAGCAGGACAGGCTCCCCCTCCGCGTTGACCCGGGACTTGAACCTAGAGGATTGAAATTCCATTAACGCAACCAAACCATGCACCTCGGCCTCCGCCGGGGCGATCTCTGCCAGCACCCGCCCAATCCGAAGCGCTTCCTGACAAAGCAGCGGGCGAATCCACTGGCTGCCGGATGAAGCTGCATACCCCTCATTAAACATGAGATAGATGACCTCAAGAACCGATGACAATCGCGGTTTAAGCTCGGCTCCCTGAGGAATCTCGAATGCCACCCGGGTCGCCGACAGCGTCCGTTTGGCACGAACGATTCGCTGCGCGATCGTCGGTTCAGGCACAAGATAGGCGTGGGCAATCTCCGCCGTCGTTAATCCGCCAAGCAAGCGCAGCGTAAGAGCCACCCGCGCTTCAGGGGATAGAACCGGATGGCAGGTCATGAAGATCAGCCGCAGAAGATCGTCGTTCACTTCCCCAGGCTCCGGTACCTCAATATCCGAATCCATCCGGGAATCCATTTCACGTCCCAACAGCTCATACTTCTGATCGCGTACCTTATTCCGGCGCAGCAGGTCCAGCGCTTTGCGCTTCGCAGCGGTCATGAGCCATCCACCGGGATTATCCGGTATGCCGTCTATCGGCCAGCGTTCCAGCGCAGCGATAAGCGCATCCTGAGCAAGATCCTCGGCGATACCGACGTCACGAACCATGCGAGTCAGGTAGGCAATGATTTTGGAGGATTCGATTCTCCAGATGGCATCGATCGTACGATGGGTATCTGCTCCTGACATTACGGATTCTGCCTTTGGATGTGTTCACGCATTTCGTATTGTTTAGCCTGCGCCTCCGGGTCCTGCGTTAAGTCAGTCGGTTCAAACACCTGACGGAGCTCGATCTGGCCCGCACCGAAGCCGTGTGGATCCGGCATGCGTTTAGCCCACTCGATCGCCTCTTCCCTCGTCTTCACTTCGATCAAGGTATACCCCGCGATCAGTTCCTTCGCTTCCGTAAAGGGACCATCGGTAATTTTCGGCTTGCCCCCCGGCTCCGGATAAGATATCCGGATAGCGCCCGAACTTGGATGGAGCCCATCGGCGGCAAGCAGCACGCCCGCTCTGGCCAGCTCCATGTTGTACCTCATCATGGCATCCAACTGCTCTGCGCTTGGCAATACACCTGCCTCGGAATCCTCGGTTGCCCTTACAATCATCATAAATCTCATTCTTATTCCCTCCCGGTTCTCGAGACTATCTTGAATTTTCGTTCTATGCTTAATCAACGAATAGAAAATGTTCTAATCGACAAAGACATCAACATTTTTCAAAAAATTATAGGTTACAATCATTTCGTTACTGAATCGTTTATTCCTGTTGGAATGATTCGGCTCCATAAAAAAAGACCAACCAAGTCAAACGCTTGATGGGTCTTTGGAGTTGGACCTGATTCAAACCTGGTCCCATGGCTGCGATTCATGCCATGGACTTGCTTCGCTCCCGATATGTTTTATTCTTCGCCCGATTGCCGCAGGCTTTCATCGAGCACCATTTCCCCGTTCCCGGCCTCGACCGGTCAACAAATACCCACTGACAATCTTCGGCCGTACACACTCTCAATCTGCCCCACATATTCTTTTCACGAAGCCGAAATACCAGAATCAACAGCCGGGCCATGCCCCCCTTTCCCTGGGCATCCACTGGCTCGATTGCATCTGAAGTTTCACCGAAACGGTAGGAGAAGCGGTACTGGCCAGTTACACGGTTTAACGCTTGGAAGCCAGCTTCCTGATGATCATGTATATTATTCGGAATGGCTGCTCTTAAGCCACCCCGCAGCTCGCGGGCCAAAGCCAGATCCTCTTCAGATACGTTGTCCTGTTCCAGAATAAAGCCGTTTTTTAACAGCCACATGCGCAGATCCTCCGCGGCCCGAAGCAGCTCCACACCCGGATCCCCATCATATCTCATGCGTTTATCATGGGTGTTGATAAAATCCGCGATGATTTCGAGTTGATCAAATTCCTGTCCCACAACAAAACAAACCTCCTATTGATTTCTCCATAATAAACCAGTAAAGTGTATTTATCGGTTAGCTAACCAGTTATATATTTTTAACGGTCACTAGCAACAATATAAAGAGTGCCCTATGGCTTCATTTACCTATCTACCGCAAGCTTGTTGTTATCAGTATACCAGACTCCCATTCTTTCCAAGAGGTGAAGCGAATGAAGATCCAACCGTTTTCTTTTCAAATCGAGCCCGCTGCCATCGATGATTTATATCAGCGCCTGGACATGACCCGATGGCCTGACGAAATCCCCGGCGGACAATGGGATTATGGAATCCCCCTGGATTTCATGAAAGAAATGACCGCCTACTGGAGGCATGAGTTCGATTGGGAAGCCTTCCAGCGCTCCATTCAGGCCTATCCGAATTATATCGCTGAAATCAATGGAGTGGACATTCACTTCATACATATTAAAGGCAGGGGTGAACACCCCATCCCGCTCCTCATCGCCCACGGTTGGCCCAGCTCCTTCTATGAAATGCTGGAGCTTATCCCTTACCTCACGAATCCTGAGCAATTTGGCGGCCATACGGAAACTTCCTTCGACGTTGTCATTCCATCGATCCCGGGCCATGGATTCTCAGGTATCGAACTGCGCCCGGGCTTTGAAGATCGCCAGGCGGGGGAACTGCTCATGAAACTCATGACGGAGCTCGGTTATGAACGATTCGGTGCACACGGCTATGATATCGGAGCCAGCATTCTGGGGCTCATGTGTCTCGACCATCCCGACCGGTTCATCGGCTATCACACCACGTCGCCAGGCAATCCCAGTCCATATCTGGATTCGAACTCAACGCTTTCAGCCGAGGAGGCCGAGTTCCTCGACTATCAGAAGCAATGGGGGCGCGAGGAGGGCGCTTACGCCCATATTCTGGGCACGCGGCCGCAGACGGCAGCTTATGGATTGCATGATTCACCCGTAGCGCTGGCCGCGTTCATTCTGGAAAAATGGCACTACTGGACATCTCCCGAGGATGGCGATGTGTTGCAGCATTTCAACAAGGCGCAGCTCATGGCCAACGTCTCCATCTACTGGCTGACCCAGAGCATCAACGCCTCGAACCGCTATTATTATGAAGGCAAGCATACGAGGTGGCCGGGGCCCACAGAAAGTTCACCTGTACCGCATGGTGTCACCTTAAGTGCTCAGCGGAACGAGCGTCCGCCCCGATCATATGTAGAACGGATCTTCCCGAATGTGATCCACTGGAAGGATCTGAATGCGGGCGGGCACTTCATTGCAGCAGAACAACCGGCCTGGATTGCTGAGCAAATCATGGCTTTCTTCAAGTTGCTCCGCGATTAGCCGCAGGATGTTGTGTAATTTTACGAATAATAGGACAGGAGATCACCGCATCGGTACCGAAATAAGTAGCTACCATTTCTCATGAATGCGGTGATCTCCTATGGTAACTAACATTCCGAACCGGATCCATATTATCGGCTCCGTCGGAAGCGGAAAAACGACACTCGCCAGGACCCTGTCCGCCCAGTTCCACATTCCTTATTACGAGCTCGACAATGTGGTGTGGGAGCGAGCCGAGCCGGATGATATTCGGAGGAGCGATGCGGACCGGAATGCGATGTTAATAAGCATCATCAACACGAAATGCTGGATCATCGAAGGCGCTCACCTTAAATGGGTCAGCCCCAGCTTCCGCCTTGCAGATCTTATCATATTCCTGAACCCGTCCTACTCCACAATAACCTACCGGATCATTACAAGGTTCATCAAGCAGCGACTGCGACTTGAACAGGCGCATTATACACCCAGCTGGGGCATGTTCAAAAAGATGTTCGAATGGAGCGCCGCGTTTCAGCGGGAAGGCAGATATCAGATTCAGGATACGCTCGAAGATTATCCCGGCAAAGTGATCGTCGTGAAGAGTCATCGACAACTCATGCAGCAGCTTAAGCAGTGGATTCCATAGAACACCAAGAAGGGACCTCCGGTTAACCGGAGGTCCTTCTCACTTAGAAAATATCCATGCTCAAATACCGCTCTCCCGTATCCGGAGCAATACAGATAACCCGCTTTCCTTCCCCCAGCCGCTTCGCTACGTGAAGAGCAGCGAATACCGATGCGCCGGAGGACGGCCCCACCAGAATTCCTTCCCTGCGAGCCAAATCCCGCACCGTTTGCAACGCATCCTCGTCGGCGATCTGGATGATCTCGTCATATACGCTCGTATTCAGAATCTTCGGTACAAAACCCGGGCTCGTGCCCACTAGCTTGTGCGGTCCAGGCTGTCCGCCGGAGAGCACAGGCGAGCCCTTCGGCTCGACTACCGCGATATGCAGATTCGGCAGGGACTTCCTCAGCTCTTCCCCGGTACCGGTTACGGTGCCGCCCGTTCCCGCCGTTGCCACGAAGGCATCCAGCCGCCCTTCCATCTGCCCCAAAATTTCCGGCGCTGTCGTCAACCTGTGAATGTCTGGGTTGGCCGCATTCTCAAACTGCTGCGGAATGAAGCTGCCGGGAATCTGCTCCCTGAGCTCAAGCGCTTTGGCAATGGAACCCGGCATGCGCTCGCTGCTCGGTGTCAGCACGACCTCCGCGCCGTACGCCTTCAATATATTTATCCGTTCCTTGGACATGTTGTCCGGCATAATCAGGATAGCGCGGTAACCCTTGGCTGCTGCTATCATCGCCAGGCCAATGCCCGTGTTCCCGCTCGTTGGCTCAATAATGGTACCGCCTGGTTGGAGTAATCCTTGTTCCTCTGCGGTATGAATCAGATTGTACGCCGCACGATCCTTCACGCTGCCGGAAGGATTGAATCTCTCAAGCTTTACATAGACATCAGCAGACCCTTCAGGCACTAGCCGTTGAAGTTTCACCATTGGCGTCTGACCGATCATATCAACTACACTATTATAAATCTCCATGATGTTGATGCTCTCCTTTATATAGGAAGTGAAATCATTCTCCACTAAACCAAATTACTCACAAAGACAATAAACTTACTCGGATTATAACAAAAATGTCGATCAACGTACATCAGAAGACGGACCGCAGTTAGAAGAAGTTTTTCTTTGCGATATCAGGAGGTCACGAGCCTCGAAGTTTATACTTTCTGATATCTAAACAAAAACGTTGAAGGTTCCCGACTCATAAGGCGAGGCTCGCCGCTTCAGTATGAATTTATGGTATGCTGTTCAAAGAAAATAACGATCGGGCTCCCCCTTGGAAGACAAACCCTTCCATGGTCTATGCACGATCCACATATAAGAGGAGGCGCAAGAAAGCGTGAATATTCCGCTGTCACTACCTGAAGATCAACCTGTTCTGCTGCTCGACCGGACCCATGATTTGTCGCATCAGGACGTGCTGTACCATTTTGCGCTGGACGAGCTCCTATGCAGGCTGACCGGAGATGGCGGGCCGGCCGTCTGCCATCTGTGGCGGCATCCGCGCGCTTTTGTCATGGGTGTGCGCGACAGCCGCCTCCCCCATGCACCGCAAGGGGTAGCCATGCTTCGTTCCCTCGGCTATGACACCGCCGTCCGCCATTCGGGCGGTGCTGCGGTTCCCTTAGACGCTGGCGTGGTGAACCTGTCCCTCATCCTCCCCTTTTCCTCTACGGGACCGGCGCCTGACTTTCATCAGGACTTTGAGATCATGGTGGAACTGATCCGGGAGGCCCTCCGCGGCACCGGACAGAACGTAGATACCGGCGAAATTGCTGGCGCCTTCTGTCCCGGAACGTTCGATCTAAGCATAGGTGGCCTTAAATTTTGCGGCATTGCCCAGCGGCGGCAACGTAAAGCCTTCATTATCCAGGCTTTTATCATCGCCGAAGGTTCAGGCAGCGAGCGCGCCCGGCTGGTTCGTTCCTTCTATGATATTGCCGCTGCGGGTGCAGACCCCAAGCAATATCCTCTAGTAGAGGCTAACAGCACCGCCAGTCTTGAAGAGCTTACGAACATCGGCACCAGTCAAAACCCCGTCCACCCGTTTATTGTTGCTGTAAAAGAGGTCATCCGCAGCTGGCAGTCAGGCAAGGAGCTGACAGAAGCCGCTTCCAGGTTTACGATGCCGGGCACTGAGGAAATTCGTGTCATGGCCGAACAGATGCGTCAGCGCTACAAGGGCAACTCCATATGATTATGCATATCCTCCGCAAGTCCAGCCATGTACAGGGGCGCCGCTAGACGCCCCCTCCAATATCACTTTATTTTTACAATTCTACCATTCACCGATGATATTCCCTTAACATTTCCCCTATAAACTTGTCCTGATGGCAATTTATACATTAGGGGTGGATAAGCTTGAGTAAAACGATGGATCGCAAAACGTTTCTGTCTTATCTGGGTACTGGCGCAACCGCATTGGCAGCCGCTTCCGCAGGCTTAGGTGTATTGGAAGGGAAAGCTTCGGCCATGTCCGGAACCGCAAATCATCTGTTCGGATTCAAAACGAATCGGGTCAGCGGTTACTTCGAACCAATTGAACCAACCAAAGCAGACCAGCTCGTCCTGCCTAAAAACTTTAAATATGATGTCATTGCGGCTTTTGATGACGTGATCAATCCGGCTGGCGAAAAATTCGGTTCCGGCTGTGATTACAACGCATTTTTCCCGCTTAAGGGCTCCAATGTCCGCGGCCTTCTGGTCAACAATCATGAATACTCCACCATCTTCTCCATCGGTCCTGTAAAGGATGGGAAGATGACGGCGGATCAAATCCATAAAAACCTGTATTACCAAGGCATGTCTGTTATCGAAGTATACCGTGACGAGAAGGGTGTATGGAAAATGGACACCACCTCCACCCATGCCCGCCGCATCAACGGCTTCAGCAAATTCGATATCACCGGTCCGGCCAAAGGCATCCCTGCCCTGAAAGGCGCAACGACAGCTACCGGCACGTTTGCCAACTGCTCCGGCGGGGTGACGCTTTGGAACACAGTCTTATCTTGCGAGGAGAACTTCGAGGACACCGCGGCAGTCTCTAACCTGCCGGATACGCATTACGGCTGGGTCGTTGAGGTCGATCCGTTCGATAAATCCTTCCTGAAGAAGCACACCTCCCTCGGCAGATTTAATCATGAGAATACCGCGATGGGCCTTGCCGCAGACGGCCGGATCGTTGTCTATATGGGCGACGACAAGAAGGATGCCTGCGTCTATAAATTCATTAGCAAAAGCAAATATGATAAAAGCAAAGGCCGCGCTAACTCCGCGCTTCTGGAAGACGGAACCCTGTACGTGGCCAACCTGAAGTCGGGCAAATGGCAGCCGGTCACCCTGGAGGCCGTAACCAAGGCCGCCGCAGAGGATAAAGAGGCCCAAGCCAAATTCAAGTCCCAAGGCGATGTTGTCACTTACTGCCAGGAAGCTGCGCGTCTTGTCGGCGGAACACCAACGGACCGTCCGGAGGATATCGAAATCTCGCCGTTCGATAACACCGTGTTTATCTGCCATACGAACAACGATAATCACGGCAACATCCATGGTCATATAACGCGCATTTTTGAAGCGGGCAACGATCTGGCAGCCATGGAGTTTGACTTTGAAATTTTTGCTGCGGGAGGACGCCAATCCGGATTCAGCTCGCCGGACAACCTCGCGTTCGACTCGAACGGCGATCTGTGGGTCGTAACGGACATCTCCAGCAGCAGCCAGAACAAAGGCGTTCACAAATCCTTTATGAACAACGGACTGTTTGTGATTCCAACAAGCGGGCCGGATCAAGGGGTCGCGCTGCAATTCGCCTCCGGTCCGGTGGAATCCGAGCTTACGGGTCCTTTCTTCACACCCGATGAGCAGACGCTCTTCCTATCCGTTCAACACCCGGGCGAGAATACGGAGGACCTCAGCAAACCAACCAGCACATGGCCTCACCGCTCCGGTGAAAACATGGCGCGTTGCGCCGTCGTGGCCATTAGCGGCTTCAAACTGGAGTAATACCAATCGAAAGGAGCGAGGATCATGCCGTTTGGCAACATCGGAATCGGTGGTTTAATTCTTATTTTGATTATCGCACTCATCATATTCGGTCCATCCAAGCTTCCTGAGCTCGGTCGCGCTTTCGGGCGGACCTTAAGCGAATTCAAGGGCGCAACCCGTGGCTTGATGAACGGAGACGACGAGAATGGAAAAAAAGACGATGCTCCGCAAACTGCTGCAGCGGTCGATAAGCAGCACAGCTAACCCGAACGACCAGAGCGCGATCGAGCATCTGGAAGAAATGCGGAAGCGCCTGATCCGCACCCTGATTGCATTTCTCGTCGCAATGGTGGCTGCCTTCATCTACGTCGAGAAGATCTACCACTGGCTGGTACGAGGCATGGACAAACAGCTCGTTCTGCTCGGTCCCTCCGAAGTCATGTGGGTATATATGATCATTGCAGGCGTTGTGGCCGTAACCGTCACGCTTCCCATTGCCGCCTATCAAATATGGCGGTTCGTGCAGCCGGCGCTGCCGGATGGGACTCACCGCTCGGCCGTGCTGCTCATTCCCGTGATCAGCGTATTATTCATTGCCGGCATCTGCTTCGGATACTTCGTGCTGTTCCCGATGGTGCTGCAGTTCATGCAGCGTATGGCCGAAGGCGCATTCCAAACGATGTATACCGCGCAAAAATACTTCACGTTCATGATCCATATGACCGTTCCTTTCGGATTCCTGTTCGAAATGCCCGCCATCGTCGTTTTTCTGACGAAGCTCGGCATCGTGAATCCGCATCGGCTGGCCAAGATGCGCAAATCAGCCTACTTTCTGCTATGTATCGTGGCCGTCACCATCACGCCACCGGATATCATGTCCGATTTGATTGTGATCGTTCCGCTGTTCCTGCTGTACGAAATCAGCGTATCGATCTCCAGATTCATCTATCGCAAGCAGTTGCAGCTCTCTCAAGTGGAGGGCAGCGCAACCTAGTAAGGAACCAATTTCAATGTGTGCACTGCTCCCTGTGCGCACGTTGCGTGGTCCGGTGCATGCTTTTTACGAGATTTGTACGAATAACCATACAAACAAAATGGATAAAAGCTATCGACTCAGGATGTTGTACGAAAAATCGCACAACAGGAAGGCTAATGCCAGCTGTTTTACGAGATTTGTACGAGAAATCGCACAAACTGAATGGATAAGAGCTATCGACTCAGGGTGTTGTACGAAAAATCGCACAACATGAAGGCTAATGCCAGCTGTTTTACGAGATTTGTACGAGAAATCGCACAAACTGAATGGATAAAAGCTATCGACTCAGGATGTTGTACGAAAAATCGCACAACAGGAAGGCTAATGCCAGCTGTTTTACGAGATTTGTACGAGAAATCGCACAAACTGAATGGATAAGAGCTATCGACTCAGGGTGTTGTACGAAAAATCGCACAACATGAAGGCTAGTGCCAGCTGTTTTACGAGATTTGCATGAAAAATCGTGCAAATACGAGTACGAAGGGATCCTTATAGGAAATTAGAACGAAATTTCGTTCAACCTATGTACATGTCCGTTTCCCCCGAAATTGGACGGAACTTTATAGAACCCGTGAACTGGACAGCCTCAACATGCAGGTTGTCTGACCTACGGGTTCTTTTTTTTGCAATCCTCCCCTTTACCGATATCTTCGCTTCAACACGTATCCCCCGCTTATTTCGAACCGATTGTTTCGTTATACCCCCCCTCATCTGAGACTTTTTACGTGATTCCATTGTATATTCGAAATGATCCATTGATTTATTAGTCAAGTTCTCCTAGTATTTTTAATAGGGTATCTATTCGTCATGATGCTACTGCCTCGGCAGCATTTATGATAGCGCTATCAAATGGCGTAACGTGAAAACATAAATTGCTATTTAAAAACCGTCTCGGTGTGTAGAATGAATTAGTTCCGGCTAAAAACTTAATAATCTAAAATCGTAAAAAAAACGGGAGGTTGCAGATATGAAATGGAATCACTTCAAGTCCAAGCTTCTGCTTAAATACACACTGTCCTACATCTCCATTTTCCTGATACCTCTTGTTATATTAACCATCATTATTTATCACAATGCCGTGAATACGCTCCGTTCCGAGATCGAGCAGACCAATGTCAATCAATTGACCCAGGCCAAAACTGTCATCGATGAGCGCATGAAAGAATTGCAGGACATCGCCTTTCGCATCGCCTACGATGAGCAGCTGACCCGTTATTGGACTCACCATCCTTACTACAGCCGGGAATCCATCGGGGCCTTGGTCAAATACAAAGCCACCAGCTCCATTATTGATGAATTGTTCCTGTTCTTCCGCGGAGATAACAGCATTTATTCGTCACAGGGCTTTGAGAATCTGAATGTCTTCACCGACCGCTACAAATTCAACAGCTGGAACGAAACGGAGATGGTCCGTGATTTAAACTCTGTCCCGATTCCGACCATGCGTCCGGCGGAGCAAGTGGTTCAGGGGACCAAAATCCAAAATTCCATGCTGGCATACCTTGTGCCGATCGCACCTAACAATACGCCCGCCCACGGCACCGTCATGTACCTGATCCATGAGTCCAATCTGACCGGATTGATCGAATCCATCCTCAGCGACTATCATGGAATGACATATATATTCGATAATTACGGACAAGTGCTGGCCGCCAATCACCAAGGCGAAACCATTACCGAGCAGGAAGTCCACGCCCTGTTCGCACTTGAGCCTGGAACGCACAGCCTTTCCTTGAACCAAGAACCGCATTCGGTTGTATCCGTCAAATCCGATGCGGGCTGGACTTATGTCACCGCAATGCCAAGCAACCAATTTTTCAGCCGTATCGTTCATATTCGTACCTTTGTAATTCTGGTATTCTCCTTCGTCGTAGTGATGGGCACCATTCTTGCCATTATGCTGGCTCGCAGGCAATACCATCCGATTTCAGACTTGATGGAGTTCATCCGCTTGAAGAATGACCCGGAAACGTCCACATCCAGCAACGAGCTGGAATGGATCAAGAAAACGCTGCACGACTACAGCCAGCGCGTCGATCTTCAAGAGCCTTATGCACGGAATCATATTCTGCTCATGCTGCTAAAGCATGGCCATACTGGTGAATTCCCTTCCGAGTTCACCGAGAAGCTAGGCATCCGCTTCAGCCAATCCCATTATTTTGTCGTGACCATGGGCTGGGAGTCGCACGCCCTGCCCATTGGCGACAATTCGGAGCGGCGGCCCGTCATGCAGTTAATGAACGATGTGGAGCTGCCGGCGTTTTCCGCCTATGCCTATGGAGTGGAGCTGCCACAGCCCGATCAGTTGGCCCTCATTGTAGGATTTGATGCCGAAACCGGACATGATGCGAGCCTTAACGCCCGTATGGAGCCGATCGCCCTGGCCCTGCAATCGATGGCGGGAGAGCACACGGGTGTCTCTCCTGCGATCGGGGTAGGCAACCGCTACAGCTATCCGGAGCAGCTGAATCAATCCTTCATTGAAGCATCAACCGCTTTGGAGGCTTCCATGCTGCACGGACAGGGCAGCAGCACCTTCTTTAACGCTCTTTCCGGTTCCGGCGCACAGGATTCATCCTTCTGGGTCCCTAAGGATGTGCTGCTGAAGCTGGTTCAAAGCTTGAAACAGGGCAGTTATGATGTAGCGGTTCAGATGGTATCCACCGCATTGAATAACCTGAAGACGGAAATGCCGTCCGTACCGCTGCTGCGCTGTATCTGCTTCGATATTCTGAATACGATGCTGAAGACCGCGTCCGAGCTTGGCATCCATCATGTGGTCAATCAGCTTCCACGGGTCACCTCTTATGACTCGCTGGAGGATTTGGAGAAGAAGCTGGCAGGCCTGGCCGCGGAAATCTGCGCCCATGTCGAGGCGAAGAGCGAGACCGAAGAGAGCTCCCTGATGGACGAAATCGTTGCCTTTATCGATGCCAATTTTACGGACTATGACCTCAGCCTAGGCACGATCTCGTCTAAATTCTCCATCTCTTCATCATATTTCAGCCGCTCCTTCAAGGAGAAGATCGGGATGAACTTTACCCAATACATCTGGCAGAAACGAATGGATGAGGTGATCCGGCTGCTGCTGCACACAACCGATCCATTAAAGGATATCATCACCCGGGTCGGTTACCTGGACACGCCGAACTTCATCCGCAAATTCAAGAAAGAGACGGGGTACACGCCCGGTCAATACCGCAAAATGCACAGCAGCAACGGCGCTGCTGATTCGCCGGATGAGGATGACGAAGAGTACACCGGATAACGAATTCGGATGATGGCGAAGAATAGTGAGTCGGTACCAGTTTTGCCGCAAAAATAGAAACCTCCCCTGAACCGTACCGTTCAGGGGAGGTTTTCGTATGTTTTAAACTCATCCGAGTTATCAGATCCACCGCGACCGCCAGCTGTTCCTATTTCCCGGCCGAGATGCTTTGAAGTCCTTGATGCATAGCGCCCAGCAGGCGATGGGTCGGGTCGCATCCATATTCCCAGAACATGATCCCGGCCAAGCCTTGTTCTTTCACATAATTGCATTTGCACTGAATCGATTCCTCATCGTCATAAGAAATCAAGCTGGAGCCGTTAAAAAGGTACGGCGCACAGGCTTCCTCGTCCCAATAACGAATGTAGCCGTTCTTGTTGATGTACTCCGCAGCCAGCTCGGCAAAGGCCGGACCATAGCCGCCTGTGCTGCCAGCCATTTGGTGAAGGCCATGGTTTCGATCCGGCACCTCGTTCCATACACGGGAGTAAAATGCGGCACCGATGACTATCTTCTCCTTCGGGACGCCGGCGCGAACGAACAGGTTCACGGAAGCATCCGTGCTGATTCGGAACAGATCTCCAGTTGACGTGTACAGATTCGTATGATGTCCGGTCAGGACCTGAAACCCGCCTCGCATATCATAGGTCATCAACTGGACAAAATCCAGGTACTGCTGTACCTCGGCCATCTCCGTGCCGTCTACATAGTATTGGTCAGCCCCTGCCGCAATCGTGAGCAGGTAATGCCGGCCATCCCGGGAGCCCTTAGCATCCAGCGCCTCCCGGATCGTCTTCAGCAGCAGGGTGAAATTCCGTTTATCATCCGGACTCGACCCTATGTCGGCTTCACCGTAACATGGATACTCCCAGTCCAGATCGATACCGTCAAAAGGATATTCCTCCAGCACCCGTATGGCGGATGCGGCCATGCGGTCCCTTCCGCCCTCGGTTGAAGCGGCTTCGGAAAAACCACCAGCGCTCCAGCCGCCAACAGACAGAAGTACCGTAAGAGTCGGGTGATCCCGCTTGATGTTCCGGACCACCTCGCCATTCTTCAAATGCTCGGTGGTGATCTCATCGTTCTTGACATGACCGAAGGCTACGTTCAGATGCGTTAATTTCAGCAGATCCTCATGCGTCATGTCGGGAAGAACCGAATCGACGGCGTAACCCGCCACAATATACTTCGTCATTACTCTTCACTCCGATCCCTTCTAGGGTTGTAATATCGCGGTTGCAATCTGCAGGGCTTCCTTCCCGGTGCCGATCTTGTATCCAGAAGCCGCATAACGGATTTGATCCTGACGATCCAGGACGAACAGATGAGGATAACCGGCTTCATGGGCTGCAGGATTCGGGATGAAACCCGATAAGGAAGCATAACTGGAATCCCGTACAAAAATGGTGCGGGCCGGCAGCTTCGGATAGCTTGCCGGATCAAAGGAAGCCGTCCATTCCGCATCCCCGATCACCAGCACAATCGGCAAGTCCAGCTTATCCAGCGGCTCGGCCAGCTCGCTGAGCTCGCGGAGCAGATGCTTGGTCGGCTCCCGCTCCGGTTCGATCCAGGCAGCGATAGCGCCCTCGGTTCCCAGAAGATCCTTAAGATCCGCTCTCGTTCCGTCTAATCGGGTAAGCGTACTGCCCGGCGCCAGTTTGCCCAGCACCGGAATGTCGACCGCCGTCTCACGATAGGTCAGCGCCACGCGCGCGGTGTCTCCGGCACGAATGGTAAAGTACGTGAAGCGCACTCTTACCGTTCCGTCCTTCAGCCGGATGCCCGATGTCAGACGGTACGAACCCGGCTCAACCTCATACGGCTCGTCGTAAACATCGGTGCTGCCATAAGGATACACCAGCGTTTTGTACACGCCGTCTTCCAGGCGGGCGAAGGTAAAGTTCTCGGCATAGGATGCGGCCGGCGTATCCTGCGAGCCTTTCGGATCCCTGAGGAGCTGCAGCATCCCCCAGCTTGAGCTCTCCTGATTCCGGGGGGAGTCCAGACGGAAGGCTGCATCTTCCCAACTTCCATCACGTAAGTACTGCGGCTTCTGCTCGCTCGGATGCAGTCGGGCGGGAATCCCCAGACTACGGCATACAGCCACAAACAGAATGTCCAGCGACTGCTCGTCTCCCTTCATGAGACTGTACGTGCCTGCCGGATTTCCCTTACCCTTCAGGTTGGGAAGGTCCTCAGCATAGGCATAGCCCTGCTCCAAATGCCCGGCAAGCGTAGAAGGATCCTTCCTGAATGCCGCAGTCTCCGCCGCCGTAAAGGCATCAACGAATACACGGCGATACGGGACCAGCATTTCATAAGAAACCCGCGGACACAGGATGTACTTCACGAAGGTATCCTCATCCCACTGTCCACGCTGTGAGAGGGCACCCATCAGATGATCATCCAGCGTTTGCCGGAAGGTATCAATCAAATCCTTTTCGTTCAGCGATTCCAGCAGCCGCAGCGGCCACTCGCCGTAATCGCCGGAATGCTCCTCCAGGAACGCTGCGATTTCCTTGCTGTTGCCTCTGGCTTTTCGAAGGACGTCCCACACCCGCTCCGGAGGCAGTCCTAATGACTGGGCCAGTGCAGTTGCCTCTTCTTCGCTCAGGAATGTACCCTCATATTCGGTCCGGACCTTCGTCCCTTCCTCCAGACGGTGGTTATGAGCCTGGGTCTTCTCCTCGGATAACGCCGTCGCGGCGTCCCCTTCTCCTTCCGGTGGAGGAACCATATCGAAATCCACGATCCCTGACGGCTGTTCGGATGAATCAAGCACAAGTTCGATATGTCCGCCGTCCTGGGCCTTGAACAGGACTTCACTCCACTTGCCGCCGCTGACCGCACGAACCAAGAGGTCGCCATAACCGGTCTTAAAGGAAGCCTTCCCTTGCTCATCGGTCTTGATTTCGGCAATCGGATAAAATTCAGCCATATTATACAGCTCAAATCGAATGCTTGCGCCGGATACAGCCTCTCCCTGCTTATCCTTCACGCTCACGTAAAGGGTGCGAGCCGGTGCATAGTTCTCCAGCAAATTAATCTCCGTAAACCCCTTTTCGCATAGGGTAATATCCTCCGGACCGGGGTAATCGGCAAAAATTCGCGTATTGATCAGCATCGCCCTGCGTGCCGGCGGACTGAACCAGCCTTGATTCAAGCGGGCTTCTGGTTCGCATGCCCCGAGGTAATACCACTGGCCGTCCGCCCATGCTTCCACCCAGGCATGGTTGCTGTCGCAATGAGCCCAGCGCGGCGTATAGACCTGACGCGCGGGGATGCCGATGCTACGAAGCGCGGCCACCGCCAGCGTGGACTCCTCGCCACAGCGTCCGCGTGCGTTCCGGACCATCGTCAGCGGCGAAATGGTTCGCAGATCGCTGCCGATGTAGGTCGCCTTCTCATGGCACCAATAATTGGTTTCCAGAATGGCATCCGCCATCGATAACTTCGCCGTCCGTTCGGCCAATTCGTTGTAGAGAATACCGCGGTAATCCTCAATATTCTCCGTATTAACCCGGTAAGGAAGCACAAAATGCAGGAACAGATGATCTGGCACGCGCTCGCCCCAAGGCACGCGCTTACGGATGTCCAGGGCTTGGCGCACATGATTCAAGAACAATTCTCCATCATAGTCGGCCATGTCGTTCACCGGCATGTAAGCAAACAAATATTTCAGGGCCCAAATCTCTTCATCGGTCAGCTCCTGCTCCAAAACATGAAATAGCTTATCTTTGCGCGCTTCCGCAAAGATGATCTTCTCCTGAAACTTTTGCTCGATCCGCTCCCGTGTCTGCGAATCCAGCGAGAACACCGTGGTTTGGCTGGTCATCCTAGCGTTCACTCCCTCCATAGCTTTCCGTCTTCCCGAATGCAGATTAGAGCCGTGCCGTCCGATGAAGGCGCGCTAATCTGGAACAGGCTGCGAGTCGTTTCAATCACAGGCTGGATGCTCCATGCATCCTCGCCCATGAGCTGCTTCGTGTCCTGCGTAAATTCACCATGGGCTTCATAGTAATTACGCTGCCGGTAATAGAGTCTGCGCAGCTCCCATTTGATCCGTTCGTCTTCCGGAAGCGTAAACGGCTGTTGCTCCTCGCCACCCACGAACACAACGTAACCCCACAGCTCCGGGTAATGCATATTGATGATGCCCATAGGCGACCATACCCAATTGTCCTCCGGATAAGGCTTGCCTGTCTCCGGATTCAGCACCTTACGGTACTCGCCGTCTTGTACCTCGGTCTGCCATTCCACGCGCGAGAAGTTGACGCGCCAGAACTCACCTGGCGCAGGGCGGCGGCCACCTTCGGCACATTCCTTGAGACTGGTCCAAGGAATCGCCACCTCCACGCTCCATTTCCGGTTGTCGGCGCCAGGACGGTTCAGCTCCCCATCGATAAATACCGCCGTCTTAAGACCGCTGATATCCCAGCCGTTGACCGGAGGTCCGCCATCCCGGTACGGTTTCACGAGCAGCAAGTCCCACACCGTGTTCAAGGCATTAATTTCGAATTCATAATATTGATGGCTGTCTCCGTCCGGATCAATGAATATTTCAAAGTCATTATCATAGAAAATAACCGAATCGCGTTCAGTCAATGTCGCCCATATCTGATCCTCGATCAGCTCGGCGGCAAAATAAAAATAATCGTCGTCCCACAGCATTTTGACCCGGGTCCGTTTCCCCGGCTTCGGACGAAGATCCCCTTCGATATCAACGAAATCGTCGGTCCACTCCGCCGCATCCCAGAATGCCTTATCCACGCGGCCATCCAGCACGAGCGGCTGCCCCGCACGCTTGCATAAATAATGCTTAGGAGCATACTCAATCCTCGGCTCCGGCACTCCACTTCTGTTCATGTCATTCTCTCCGCTTCATGAGGGAGGCTAAGCACTTATCTAGCGCGTCCCTCCCCGTGATGGTTAGTTATGCGTGACAACAGCTCCCGAGCCGCCGTACATCTCCAGCTCCTCGTCAAACTCCAGCTTAAGAACCGTCACCTGCTCATGCGCGTCTTCAGGAGTCATCTTGATCCACGTCGTCCCCGGGATGTTGAACCAAGGCACGCCCCCATGAATCTCGTGGGTAAGCTCCTTGCCCGAATGCAGCACGGTAATCTTCTTGATCGGGTTGCACAGCCCCTTAATGCACACATTCTCTTTCGGAGCGTCATAGACAAACAGGTACAGCGTCTTTCTGTCCTCGGAAATCGTGCTTCCCCCCAGATAATAGCGGGTCATAATGCCTTCACCCGTTCCGAATACAGCCTCTTCATGGGTCCGGATCCATGCTCCCAGCCCAAGCAGGATGTCCTCCTGCCTTTGATCGATGGTGCCGTCTTCGCGCGGACCGATATCCAGCAGCATATTGCCGCCCATCGAGATGCAGTCGCAGAACATCCGAATGATCTGGTTCAAGGATTTGTATTTATGATCGGTCGGCACGTAGCCCCACGAGCTGTTGATCGTTGTGCAGAATTCCCACGGTCCCTCCGGTCTCGTGATCGGAATGCCCTGCTCTGGCGTTTTATAATCACCGTGGCCCTGCAGCCGTGAGTTGATGATGATATCCGGATTGAAGGATTGCAGGTAATGCTTGAACTCCGGCAGATTCCACTGCTCGGCACTTCGCTCCCAATCGCCATCGAACCACAGCAGATCCACTTTCCCGTAATTCGTCAGGATCTCCCGCAGTTGGTTGTTATTAAACTCCAAAAATTTCTGCCATTTCTCCTGATCCTGAACACCGTCCACGGGACTGCTGTGCGGGTTGATGCTGCTGAGATCCTCCGGCACCTTGCCTCCTTCGAACACGCTCGGATAATCCGGATGCGACCAATCAATCAGAGAGAAGTACATGCCCAGGTGAATCCCCTTCTCCCTGATCGCTTCGGCATACTCCCGCACGATGTCTCGATTGGCCGGAGTCCGCTTGACCACGTTGAGATCGCTGTACTGCGTATCCCACAGCGCAACACCATCATGATGCTTTGTTGTCAGCACGGCATACCGGGCACCGGATTTCTCGATCAAATCCGCCCATTTCTCCGCATTGAATTTCGATGCCGTAAAACCGTCCAGCTGCTTCATGTACTCGTCGTAAGTGATCCTCCCATTGTAGAAGGACCAGGATTCCGAGACTCCGTCCACGGCATAAATGCCATAGTGAATGAAGATGCCCAGCTTGGCTTCTTCGAACCATTTCTGCATATCTGTCCACACCTCTTCTTGAAGTCGTTGTAAGTGAAAAATACGTTTATACAACCCGTCTCTTAACGAAACCGCAATACATGCGCAATCGGTGCCGATCCCTGACGTTCCTGATCCGGAAGACGGACCGCAACGCCATCGTCCGTGCGGCGATAATCGAGCGCCTCCTGACCCCCGACGAGATCAATGCGGCTGAACGCCGTCTGAATCGGAATGTGCAGCTCTTCAGGAACAGCATCTTGTTCATTTCGATACAGATAGATGGCATAGGTCGTATCGTCTTTTTGGGTAAACTGGACGGCCCCGGAGGAATACGGCTCGCAGATACGCGTGCCATAGATCGCCTCTCCATAGACTTTCAGCCATGCCCCCATGCCCTTCATTCGTGAAATAGCTGTCTCAGGCAGCCTTCCGTCCGGCTGCGGGCCTACATTGAGCGCCAGATTCCCTCCTTTGGCCACGATCTCGACCAGCAGGTGAATGAGCTGACGTACCGTTTTATAACGATCCTCGTAGCGGAAAGAGAAGGAAGTTCCCATCGTGATACAGCTTTCCCAAGGCACATGCAGGGCACGCTCAGGGAGGGTCTGCTCCGGCGTAATCAGATTCTCATAAGGCCCGCCGACCGTGCGGTCCGCCGAGAGGAGCCAAGGCTGAATCTCACGCGCTTTCTCTACCACTTCACCCAGGCGGATATTCTGATCACGATAATCGTTCACCCAGCCTGCATCCAGCCACAGTACATCAATGCGGCCGTAACGGGTCATCAGCTCCATGATCTGCTCATGGGTAAACTGGACAAACTGTTCCCACAGCCACGGGTATTTCTTCGGGTCATAGCTAGGACCGCGTGACGTAAAGCTTCCAGCCTCCATTCCCGGCGCCCAGTAGTATGGCGTATGCCAATCGGCCTTCGAGAAATAGGCGGAGATGCCGAGCCCTTTGGCACGAAATGCCTCGAACAGCTCCTTCGTGATATCGGCGTGTTTATGCATATGGAACGGACAGTCTGGACCCGTGACACGGTAGTCGGTCGTATGCGTGTCCCACATGCAGAACCCGTCATGATGCTTGGTTGTAAAGTTTAAATATTTGAAGCCGTTATCGGCTGCCAGGTCAGCCCACAGATCAGGCTGAAAGCGAAGCGGGTTGAAGGTCTTGTTCAGATCAAAATACTGCCGCTTAAGCTCCTCCGCATCGATATCCCAGTCAATGCCGTCACGTGACCAATCCGCGTCTTTATCGCTCAGTGCCCATGATTCAACAAGACCCAACTGGGAATACGGTCCCCAATGCATCATCAGGCCCAGCTTCTGGTCCTTGAACCATTCCAGGCGCTCCAAGAGCAGCGGATCCTCCGGCTTGACCCATTTGTCCTCACTGCTGAAATTGTGCACGCCCTGCTCCACTACTGCTTGCTCTTCCTCTACCAGCTTGTTCTCCGACATGGTGTACCTCCAATAGTCATTTGTTGATAACGATAGGTTTGAAGACCGCTTGGAACAGGCTTGCCTGCCCCTTAAAAACAATAGCCAACCCCCGGTCATGGATCGACCGGGATACGTTGGCTCTTTGTTTTTCATCTATGCATCTGATTATTGCTCGGCGTTCCAGCGATCGTATGCCCCTTGATAAAGCTCCACGAGACGGTCGCTGCCCATTTTCTTAACTTGTGCAACGTATTTATCCCAATTTTCAAGCGGCTCTTGGCCTGTTACGAATTTCGCTTCCATCTGTTTCACATACGTTTCCAAATCGGACAACAGCGAAGTTGCCTCGCTCTGCTCTTCATTCGTCAAATAGACGTTAGGGAATGGCGATTTGCCGATTGGCACCAGCTTCTCTTGATTCTGCTGATCGATCCACTCATCGAATTCGGTACGAAGACCTTTTGCAACATCCGGATCATTGACGCCTGGTGTCAAAATACCGTAGTTCGGCGTGATTTTGCCGCGATACTCCTCACGATCTCCACCGCCTGGCACCGGGAGCCATTCTTTCACGCGGTTTGCCTCATCCTTGAATTTCCACAACGTGCCTTCAGGCCCTTGGTTAAACAGTGTAGCGCCTTCATAGCTGTACATATAATCGATCCAGCGCATGGTAGCTTCCGGAGCCGGGTTGCTGCTCGAAATGGCGAATGTGCCTCTTGCCGACATACCAGGGTGCATGCCGTATACAGGAGAATCGACGATTTCACTCTTCACCGGCGTCATGAGCGGATGCTCGCTGCTAGGTTCGCCACCGAGCGTGAAGTACGCATGGTAGTCGTTAAACAGAGCCAGCTGATTGTTTTCTCCCTTGGCTTTTTTCTGATCGCCTGTTTGCGAGAAGGTTTCATGATCCAGCAGTTCTTCCTTCCACAGACGGTTCATGAACGTCAGATAGCCTTTGTAGCCTTCTTCCTGGTAAGGATAGTGCACTTTTCCGTCCTTGTCGGAATAAATCCCTTCGTTGTACATGCCCCAGAAGCCGAAGAAGTACATACGCAGGTCATCCAGCTTGACCGAAGTCAGCGGAATCTCGTCTTTCTTTCCATTTCCGTTAGGATCTTCTTCTTTAACGCGTTTCAAGAATGTATATAGTTCCTCTGTTGTCTTAGGTTCGGACACGTTGAGCGCTTTTAAGAACTTGCCGTTATACCACATCGGGCCTCTGTACCATACGGCGGCCTTGTCGACGAATGGCAAGGCATAGATATGTCCGTCCGGTGTCGTAAAGGATTTGCGAACATCCGGGTTCTCATCAAATATCTTTTTGATGTTCGGTGCATAGCCCTCGTCAATGTACTTCTCCAGCGGAATGAGGATTCCTTGGGTACCATAGGTCACCTGCTCAGCCGGCTTCAGGTCGGCCGCGTAAAACATATCGGGCAAATCACCGCTGGCGAACACCAGATTCTTTTTTGTTTCAAAGCTGTCAATCGGAGAAAGCTGATATTCCAGCTTGATGCCTGACAATTTCTCCATCTCTTGTAGTACGGGCATCGTATTCCAATCGGCTACACCGGCATCCTGTGACATGACCGTCAGCGTGATCGGCTCATCCACAATCGGGAAACCTTCCTTTTTTACCCCTTCCGTACTGGTCGTCCCGGACGGTGCCGTAGCAGCGCCGTCTCCTTTGGGTGAACCACAGGCTGCAAGCATTGTTGCTGAGAGGGTGAGGCAGAGTAAAATAGATGATGCCTTGCGAAGCTTTTTCATGACAACAACTCCCCTTTTTTTGGTGTGGATTTATGGTATAAGATCAGCCCTTAACGGAACCAATCATAACACCCTGCACAAAGTAACGTTGAAGGAACGGGTAAACCGCAATAACCGGAAGTGTCGCAACGATAATGACCGCATATTTGACCAGTGCAGCAATTTCCGCTTTGGAATTCATCGCTGCTGCGGATGAGGCGTCAATCGCCCCGCCGCCCTGTGCCGCCATCTCCTGAAGGACCAGGATTTGACGAAGGAAGAGCTGCAGCGGGTACTTCGCGGCATCATTCAGATAAATCATGGCACTGAAATAGCTGTTCCAGTGACCGACTCCGTAGAAGAGTGCCATGACAGCAATAATCGGCATCGAGAGCGGCAGTACGATTTTGATGAATAACCGGAAGTTCGTACAGCCGTCGATATGGGCCGCTTCCTGAAGCTCCTTCGGTATGGTCGATTGGAAGAACGTCCGGGACACGATAATGTTCCAGATGGACGCAGCTCCAGGCAGAATAAGAGCCCACATGCTGTTGACCATGCCAAGATCTTTAACGAGCAGGTAACTCGGAATCAGTCCCCCGCCGAAAAACATCGTAACCAGGAACACCGCCATAAAAAATCCTCTGCCCACAAAATCAGAACGGCTGAGCGCATAGGCTGCAGGCAGCGTGACAATCAGATTCACGATCGTACCGATCACTGTATAAATAATTGTGTTCTTGTAGCCAATCCAAATGTTGGCGTTCTCAAACACTCGGGCATATCCATCAAAAGTTATCCCTTTCGGAATCAACCACATTTCACCTGAGCTTACGTACTTCGGATCACTGATGGAGGCGCTGACAATGTACAGCAGCGGGTACAGTACGATGACAAGCGCAATCGTCAGATAGATGTAGTTGCATAGCAGGAATAATTTATCCCCTTTGCTTTCCCTTACCGTGGATGACATATGTTATTCCCCCTTCTACCACAGGCTGTTTTCGCTGGTGCGACGAGCGATTTGGTTCACCGCAATCAGCAGAATCGCATTAATGACCGAATTGAACAATCCGACGGCGGTAGAGAAGCTGTACTGTGCGTCAACCAGACCGGAACGATAAACAAAAGTCGAGATGACATCGGAAGAGCTCATATTCAGCGGGTTCTGCAGCAGCAGGATTTTCTCGAATCCGACGCCCAAAATGCTGCCCATGTTCAAAATCAACAGGATGGTGATCGTAGGTACAATCGCCGGAATGTTGATGTGCAGAATCCGTTTGAACCGGCTTGCTCCGTCCACCACAGCTGCTTCATGCAGCTGAGGATCGACACCCGATAAGGCTGCGAGATATATAATGGTACCCCAGCCTGCACTCTGCCAGACGCCGGACAGCACATACACCGTCTTGAACCATGCAGGGTCCGTCAGGAATTGAGGCGCCTGAAAGCCAAGCATTTCGACAAAGTTAACAATCATGCCGGACGAAGGCGACAAGAAGGTGATGATCATACCGGACATGACAACGACCGAAATAAAATGCGGTGCATACGTGACGGTCTGTACGGTACGTTTAAAGAACGAATCCTTCACTTCATTGAAGGCCAGTGCCAGAATGATGGGCAGCGGAAACCCGATAGCCAGCTCATACAAGCTGATGCTCAAGGTATTCCAGAGCAAGTCCCAGAAGTAATAAGAGTTAAAGAAGCGTTCGAAGTGGTCGAATCCGACCCACGGGCTTCCCGTTATTCCCAACGTCGGGATGAAGTTTTTGAAGGCGATTTGGATCCCGTACATCGGGCCGTAATGGAAAATGACAAAATACAGAAATGCCGGAGCTATAAACAAATACAACTCCCAGTTTCGAATCATCCTCCTCCACAATGTATTTTTCTTACGATTCGGCATCGTGTTAACCGATAAGCTTTGCGACAGGGCGGATTGACCATCTTGCTGCATAGGTTGCCCCCTCCTTTTCTAATGAAAATCCAGCCATTTTTTTCGGAAAAGCACCCCTGTTTAATGTAAAAGAAAGAGCCTTCCTGACCACTCCTTAGCGTGCGGCTTTTCGCCCGCTTCAGAAATGTTAACGCTTACACACCAAGTGTATGGACCGCGGCACTATCCGTAAATATGTCATTTTCAATGGTCTAATGAAAACGGCTTCATGCCTTGGTATGACGGGCTTTTTACGTCCTTTCCACTCTTGTCATTGTCGTTTTCGGGTAGGAAAACATGTGGTTTTTGACCCTTCCCTTCTGGTAAATTGTCATCCAGGTCAATGGAATGATCCTTGACAGATGTCATATCTGACCGTAAGTTGGAAAAATAAACCGCAAAAGCAAAACTGACATATTCTAAAAGAAATGAGGTATTACGCATGTTGCCATCCTCCTGGATTTTAGCCGGCTACGCAGGGCGCAAGGTCTTATCCACGATCACGACCGAAGATGCCAAGCGGCTCACTCACTTGAATATCGCTTTCGCCCATATCCAAGAAGACAAGATTACGTATACCGATACGAACACCATTCACGAGATCCAACGCTTGAAAGCCGTCAATCCCGAATTAACCATACTGTTGTCCGTTGGCGGCTGGGGCTCCGACGGATTCTCGGAAGCTGCAGCCACGCCCGAAGGAAGACAAAGCGTGTGCGAATCGGCGATCAAGCTGCTGCAAGAGTTTCCATTCGACGGCATTGACCTGGACTGGGAGTATCCATGCTACTCGATAGCCGGAACGGTGGCATCGCCAAGTGACAAGGAGAACTTCACACTGCTCCTGAAGGAGCTCCGGGAAACACTGGATCAGTACGGGCGGGGCAAGAAGCACTATCTGCTCACGATCGCGGCCGGAGCCGATCAATATTATATCGATGGCACCGAGATCCATAACATCCACCCCTATCTCGACTTCATTCAGCTGATGACGTACGACATGCGCGGCGGATTCCAGACGATGACGGGCCATCACACCAACCTGTACACCTCCACCGGCGATCTGTTCCGAATCAGTGTCGATGCTTCCGTCCGCCTGTTCACCCTAGCCGGTGTGCCGCGCGAAAAAATCGTGATCGGCGCCGCATTCTACTCCAGGAAGTGGAAGGATGTGCCGGATGTCAACAACGGTTACCTCCAGGTAGCTCCATCTTCTGGCGGTTACGGTCCGACCTATACCCAGCTCGCAGCCGAGTATTTTAACAATTCTTCATATAAGCGGTACTGGGACGATGAAGCCAAAGCTCCCTATTTATTCGACGGCAGCAGCTTCATCACTTACGATGATGCCGAATCCCTGACTCATAAATGCAAATATATACAAGATCAAGGCTTGGCTGGTATTATGTTCTGGGAATACAGCTGTGATGCGACACACAGCCTGCTGGATGCAATGTACAAAGCATTCCACTCCTAAAGGAAGCAGAAACTTGCCTGAGCCTAACAGCCTCACTCCCCTTCAGTGTGTCTTTATTTCGCTATTCGTTCCGGACTCTTTCCTTATCGTGAATGAGTCCTTTTTCACTGCTTACGCAAAAAAAGAGGCTAACGACAGATAAAATGTAATGTTTTCTGCCATGTTGTTAACTTCCGATTATTGCGCTGCAATGGCTTGGCTTTATTCTAGGAGTTCCTTCCGAACTCCGTAAATATGTCGTTTTTATCTTTAACTATAGAGCATACAAAGCCTCATAAACACTGGAAATTTCATACTGCATATGTTGATCTTGCACCTTACATGAGGTTTACAATTCACTGACCATCTTGGAATTTGCACACAAAAAAAGCCATTCCTGAACACGGAACGGCTTTTTTCATCTAGGAGAGAATCGATATCTCTCTTTATTTATGTCATTTATATGTCATTAAATGTAACTCATCTAACTGTCTTTCGGTCGTCATTCGTAACATCACCAAAGAAGCGGATCGAGTACAATGCACACAGACCGACAATCGTATAGATAATACGGGACCCTGCGGAGCTCTGTCCTCCAAATAATGCAGCTACCAGGTCGTATTGAAACAGGCCGACCAAAAGCCAGTTAATGCCCCCAATAATCAATAACAGCAAAGCAATTGTATTAAATGTTCTCATCGCTTAACACCCCCTTGCGTCCGATTTTCACATCATTCGTTACATGGTTTGTTATTCTAAGGATTTTAGTATCTATTTTTAACCATTTACGGCGTTTGTAATCATGCCCGAACAAAAAAACATTCCCTAAGACCGGGATGTTCTTGCACCGAGATCGTTCTCTTCCTTTAGACTCCCTTGGGGAAACCGCGTTTATGATGCAGAAGCTCGAGAAATACCTCAACCGCCTTGGTATGATAAGGTGTCTTCTGTGTAATCCATGAGAACTGCCGGGCCACCGGCTTGCCGTTCGGTAGCAGCATATGCAGCGTTCCGAGCTGAACCTCCTTGCGCACCGCCCATCGCGACAGCAGCGTGACGCCAAGGCCTGCCTCCACGGATTCCTTGATCAGCTGGGTGCTTCCAAACTCCACGATATGCTGAGGGTGAATATGATACCGTGAGAACATCCGCTCCGTTGCCGCGCGGGTGCCTGATCCAGCTTCTCTGACAATCCAGGTCTCATCTGCAAGTTCGGAGAGCGATATCTCTTGCAGATGGTCATACCGCCCGCCCCGGGGAACCATCACCACCATCTCATCCTCGGCAAAGGCCTCGATATGCAGCTTATCATCCTGATAATCCCCCTCCACGATGCCGATATCCGCCTCATGGCGCAGTATCATCTCCCCCACCTCCGTGGTGTTCCCGATCATAATCGATGGGCGGATCAAGGGATAATGTTCCCTCATATAAGCGATCAAATGCGGCAGCATATATTCCCCAAAGGTGTAACTGGAGCCAATGGACAAATTGCCGCTTGCCCGATGCATCAAATCGTCCACAAGCGTGTTCATGCGGGTGTACAGACCCAGAATGTCCCTCGCATGGTGATACACGATCTCTCCGGCTTTCGTCAGCCGGACATATTTATTGGTTCGCTCCAGCAGCTTGGTGCCAACTGACCGCTCGAGCGATTGGATATATTGGCTTACCGCGGGCTGTGTCATCAGCAGTTCCTCGGCCGCACGGGTAAAATTCCCCTTCTCTACCACCGTAACGAATACCTCCAATGTTGGATCCACCTTTGGGCCTCCTTCGTTTGCAATATCCACAAATGGTTATGAGTTATATTACCATAACTTATCACTTATGATGATCATCATAATGATTTATTTTTCTTATCCAGTGGAATGAGATACGATGGGTTCAGACCAACCGAACGAATCGGAGGTTACATCTTATGACAGAGCCAGCTTATTCCAAATCACAAGAACACGTCCATCGCCTGGTTCGATGGACACAGCATACGCTGCCCGCAGCCGCAGGCGGCATTGCCTTTACCTTTGTCATCGCCCTCATCGGTTACGCATTAGCAAGCGTGCCAGGCCTTGGCTACCTTGGCCAGCTCGCATGGGCGATTCTCATCGCCGCGATATACCGGCAGTTGCGCGGTTACCCGGAGAGACTTCGCATTGGAATCCAATTCACGGCCAAGCGGCTGCTGCGTGTAGCGATCATACTATATGGCTTAAAGCTGAATATCGGCATCGTGTTCCAGCAAGGCCTTGGTTTAATGATGAGGGATGTCATCAGCGTTGTATTTGCCATTGCGCTTACCCTGCTGATTGCCAAATGGCTGAGGGCCGATATGTCCCTGTCCCTCCTGCTCGGCATTGGAACCGGGGTATGCGGTGCGGCGGCTATTGCTGCCGTATCCCCGATTCTCAAGGCGAAGGAGAAGGACACCGCGCTTGGAGCAGGGCTTATCGCCTTTCTTGGAACCATCGTTGCCATCGGATATACCCTTGTCCAGCCGCTGCTTCCTTTAACAGACACTCAATACGGCGTGTGGTCTGGCGTAAGTCTTCATGAAATCGCCCATGTGGCACTGGCAGCTGCTCCGGCAGGTGAGGACGCCCTTGCGATTAGTCTGCTTGCCAAGCTGGGACGCGTATTTTTGCTTGTACCACTCAGTATCGCACTCATGGTCTGGATGAAGCGCACCGGGCGTTTACAGAGTCAAACACGGATGGAGTTTCCCTGGTTCCTGCTGGGCTTCATGGCAGCGAGTGTACTGGGAAGCTGGGAATTTACCGGACAACCGATCATTCCCCTGCCAATCAAGGATTGGATCTCTCAGGCAGCCTCCTTCATTCTTGCCATGGCCATGGTGGGACTTGGCCTGAATGTCCACTTGAAGGATATACGCGGTGCCTGGCGGCCGCTGCTGGCCATGTCCATCACCACCGTGCTGCTGATCCTGCTTACTTATGCCATGGCATAAGTAAGCGGAAGGCAGCCAGTGTGTAAGGAACGAACACCATCCCTAGCGTTGAACTTTTGCGCAGGGGATGGTGTTTTTTTCGTACATGATCAGCCTGGGGGGCGTGTGTTGCCGCCGGTTTCGGGATCTTCCTCCCCTTGCTTCCTTATTACCGGAGCTTATCCAGGCGGCATGAAGGTATCCGCTTTGATTTGCCTCTTCACACATTAGATGGATCTTCTAAGGCTATCAATCACTCCTTGATGAACACCCTCATGCCAAAGACTCCCTATGAACAAGTCTCCCAATGTGTAGAGCTTACGATCCTCCCCCAAATCAAAAACCCGCGACGCAGATTCTCCAAGTCTCCCAAGGAACCCCCGTCTTTTTCTTTCCATTTTAGGGTAAAACTAAATGTAGGCGATCCGCCTATTCCAGGTGGAAGGTTTAGCTCCCCTGCTTTCTTGGGTATTTGAGCTTAGTATGCAGTATTCATGCAGAGCTATCATGATAGAGGAGATGGATGTATGCAACGAAATCATACGATTATGCAATTCTTCGAATGGCATGTTGCTGCCGATGGCTCGCACTGGAACCGACTCAAGAACGCAGCCCCGGAGCTGAGCAAGGCAGGGATCGATGCGGTATGGATTCCTCCGGTGACGAAGGCATCGTCCGCTGAGGACAATGGTTATGGCGTATACGACCTGTATGATCTGGGAGAGTTCGACCAGAAGGGAACGGTTCGCACGAAGTATGGAACCAAACAGGAATTGATCGATGCCATTGCGGCCTGCCACAAGAACGGGATTGCCGTCTATGTGGATCTGGTCATGAACCATAAGGCGGGCGCAGATGAAACCGAGCGGTTTCGGGTTGTGCAGGTCGACGAGATGGATCGGACCAAGGATATATCCAAGCCATTCGAGATTGAAGGCTGGACCAAATTCACCTTCCCTGGCCGAGGGGATCAATACTCCTCGTTTCAATGGAATTTCACGCATTTTAACGGTACCGATTACGACGATATCAGCAAGCGTTCAGGCATTTACCGGATCGTCGGCGAGAATAAGTCATGGAGCGATAACGTTGACAATGAATTCGGCAATTACGACTACCTGATGTTTGCCAACATTGATTACGGTCATCCGGATGTACGCCAGGAAATGGTGGCATGGGGCAAGTGGCTGGTGGATACGCTGCAATGCAGTGGTTTCCGGCTGGATGCGATCAAGCATATTAACCATGACTTCATTAAAGAATTTGCCACCGCCATGAAGAAAAAGCGTGGAGATGATTTTTACATCGTGGGCGAGTTCTGGAATCCCGAGCTTCAAGACTGCCGAAACTTTCTGGATACGGTGGATTACAGGATCGATCTGTTTGACGTGTCTCTTCACTATAAACTCCAAGCAGCTTCCAAAGCCGGCCGTTCCTTTGACCTGCGGACGATCTTTGACGATACGCTTGTTCAATCGCACCCGATGAATGCTGTCACGTTTGTGGACAACCACGACTCACAGCCGCAGGAATCACTGGAATCCTGGGTGGAGGATTGGTTCAAGCAGAGCGCTTATGCGTTGATCCTGCTGCGAAAGGACGGTTATCCTTCCGTCTTCTATGGCGATTATTACGGAATCGGCGGCGAGAAGCCCATTCCCGGCAAAAGGGAAGCGATTGACCCGCTGCTCTATGCCAGAGCGAATCGGGCGTATGGCGAGCAGGATGATTATTTTGACCATCCGAATACGATAGGCTGGGTTCGCCGCGGCATCCAGGAAATCGAGTTCTCCGGCTGCGCTGTGGTCATTGCCAATGGCGAAGCCGGGGATAAGCGGATGTTTGTCGGCGAGCATCGAGCCGGAGAGGTATGGGTGGATCTGACCCGCACCCGGAAGGATCGCATAACGATCGGCAAGGATGGTTTCGCTCTTTTTCCGGTGAATGGCGGCAGTGTATCTGTCTGGGCTCATCCGGATATTCCCGTAAAAGGGTAAGCAGCAGCATTTGAACAAAAAAAGACCGGAACGATGGGTTTCGCCAGCACTCCTAATGTGTAGGAAAACATCTGGCGCAAGTCCTCATCCTTCCGGTTTTTCGCGTTAACGGCTACGTACCGATCAGCCTTTAACCTGATAACGACGGCGCAGGCCCTCGCCTAACAGGTTGAACGTGATGATTAGCAGCATCATCGCAAATGCGGGATAGACAACGAATTGGAACTTTCCTAACCATATATCCGCTCGATTCTTGGACAGAATCGTCGCCCAGTTATACCCGGTCTCCACAAATTCCATGACATAATAATTAACTTCCTTCCACTCATGACCAAGAAAGATGTTCACGATCGCAAGTTGGCCAAGCAGCAGCATGACCTTTCCCATATCCAAACAGAAGTTGACGATCACCTCGGGGAACATGACCGGAATATAATAATTCTTGGTCAATGTCCTCGTGCGAAGTCCTAACGCGGTTCCGGCCTCCATGTAAGGCTCGCTTGCCATTTTGTGGGCCTGCTGCTGTATCGTTATCGCAACACGTCCGGCTTCAACGCTGGCCAGAATTAGAATGGCCCAGCCCATCCGCTGCTGGGAGAAGAGAAAGAACGGAAGCGCAAGCAGCAAGGCCGAGGCGAAGACCGGCGGCAAATAGGAGCACAGCTGGTTCCAGAAGGTAATGAACCGGTGGGTGAAACCTTTTTTCTTACGAGCGATCAATCCCAGGGGCACACCTATCGCATATCGAACAGCCGTAATCCCCAGCACAAGCAGGATCGTATCCTTGGCGGTCACTACGAGCTTGCTCAGGTTATCGACCCCCTTCTTATCCGATCCCAGCCAGTTCTTCGAAGAAGGTTTAAAGGGCGGAAGCGTCAGCTTCTGCTTCCCGTCCTTCATCACCCATCTGGAGGTTTCCTGTTTCAACTCTTTATCGATAAAGGGCATATACGGCCCCGCCAGCATAACAAAAACAAAGAAGGCCAGCAGCGTGCCGCCAATCCATAAAGGGACATTCTTCAAGTCGACTCACCTCATTTCTTATCGTGGATCAAAGTATTTGCGTGCTGATTGACTGATCCATTGAACGATCATGAACAGCACCATGAAAGAAAACGTGATATAAATAATGACCCCCGGCTCATAATTGGACCCGGTGCCGCTGAACGTGTTGAAGTCCAGCGCCTGAAACAGTCTCCATGCCGCTCCCGGATAGTTGCGGTAATATTCCACGACGAGCAGGTTGGACAATATGAAGACGAGCAGGCCCGGAAGATGGGTCAGGATGGTCGCGATGCCGTTGCGCAGCATATGTTTGTATACGACCTTCCGGTCACTAAGCCCCTTGGCTTTAGCCAGCAGTATGTATAACTTTCCCTCCTGTGCAAGCAGAGAAGCCGAAGTGATTCGAGCAATGAAGAAAATCGGGTAAATCGACACGAGCAGCGAAGGCAGCACGAAAGCCTCCCAGCCATCAACCGCAAAATAGCGGATAGCCGGAACATACTTAATGAGCACCCACTGGGCGATCAGCATCAGAAAAAAATCCGGAATGGATTGGAACAGCCATGTGGTCCAGTGTCCCAGCACATTGAATTTGGTCTTGGACAATTTGTAGTCAAGGACTCCCTTCAGAATGCCGAACACGAATCCAATGATTAAAGCGGATACAATAACGAGCAGGCTTTTACCGACGGCTCCAAAAGCGGCGGCTTCCGAAGACTGGCCGGTATACTGCGATTCCCCCAGCGTCCCGTTCTGAATGGCATTTGCAAAATAATCGCGAATATACGTAACATACTCACCCAGATCAAAGGAATAATTCGTCACCCACAAATTGCTGTCCAGCGACAGATTCAAATCCCTCGGAACCAGGACAATGAGGACGATGAACATAAAAGCGAGCAGGCTGGTTACCGTCGTTTTGAGCATTTGTGTTTTTAATCTCATAAAGTCCTCCCACACATAGTTTCAGCAGTACCCTCTTGTTTCATCTGCTTAAATACTTATTCTACTACTACCATATATCTCCTAAATTAGTCCAGATGAAAACACAAAATTTTACTCTCTATATTTCCGCATCATGTATTGCATTCCAGCTTTTGTCATGCATATAGCATATAATTGCCGCTGCCGTTTCTAGCAAATTGCAATCCATGGCGAAAGAATATACTCTGATTGTATATACATCTCATTGGAGGAGGTTCTACGGCGATGTCCATCTATGAATATGAAGTAAAAACGATACGCGGCGAGTCCCAAACGCTCAAATCTTATGAAGGCGACGTCATGCTCATTGTCAATACAGCGACCAAATGCGGCTTTGCCCCTCAATTCGACGGTCTGGAGAAGCTGCACCAAACTTACCGCGACCAAGGATTGGCCGTTCTCGGTTTCCCCAGCAGTCAGTTCATGAATCAAGAGCTGGAGGAGGACTCCGCGATCGAGGAGGCCTGCAAGCTCAATCATGGCGTCACCTTCCCGTTGTTCTCCAAAATTGATGTGAATGGCACGAACGCTCATCCGCTCTACCGGCATTTGACGAGCGAAGCTCCCGGCGCGTTGGGCATTAAAGCGATTAAATGGAACTTCACCAAGTTCCTTGTGGACCGCAGCGGCAGAGTTGTCAAGCGCTTTGCGCCAACCGATACTCCGGAGAAAATAGAAGAGGATATCAAGAAGCTGTTATAAAAGCAGGCAGCCGATTCGGATAAAAAAGGGCTTGCCCGAGGTCCATCGACCTTGGGCAAGCCCTTCATGTTATGCGACCGGCATCGTCAATACTTTGCCATTGCATCCTCTGTATGCTGGTGTTCTGTCAGCTCCCTATTCGGGAGATCCGTCTTTACGATCTTTATACGGTGTGCGGCAGTTCGCGCACCCAGACGGCCATTTCATTCTCGCCGCGGTTGCCCCATAAATAGTACGGAATGGCCTTTAATGCCGCAGGAAGCCTCTTTTTCGGAGAGGAACGATACAGTTCATCGCCCCAATCATCAGACTCTTCAAGCCATCCATCCCCTTCAATGATAACGGCACCGCCGAGAAAATCCGGGTCGAATCGGGAATGAAGCTTCGGATCGCCTGCGAGCGACAGCGAGGATACCGGCGCTCCATGATCGACGCTCTCCAGGCAGTATACTAGCGGTCCCCGCTGAATCGAGGCCCTGCCGGCATTCTCCCGTATATTGGGATTAGCTCTTACTTGATGAATCTCCATGGAGAATGCCAGTTCCACCGTGTCCCCCGGCGCCCACTCTCTCTTCACGTAGGCATAGCCGTCTTCGGTAATATCCTCCACGATCACCTTTTGCCCGTTCACCCGCATAACGGCTTTGCCCTGCGACCAATCCGGAATGCGGAGAGCGACGGTCCACTCGACTGCCTGCTCAGGCTGAATCGTAAGCATAACATTCCCGTCCCACGGCAGCGCGCTGGTCTGGGTTACCTTCACCGGCACGTCCCCAAACCGGACCTCCGCTTCGCCGCCGATGTACAGATGGGTATACAGCGTGTCGTCATTCATCGTATACACGTATTCACCCAGCGACGACAGCAATCTCGCCACGTTTGGCGGGCAGCAAGCGCAGGCGAACCATCCCGGCCGAACCGGCTTCACATGGAACTTGCCCGGATTATGACGGCAGGCTGTAGGCCATACCTCAAGCGGATTCACATAGAAGAAATGCCGTCCGTCCTGAGCCATGCTGCCAATGACCGTGTTGAACAGCGCACGCTCCATTACGTCCGCATACTCCGATTTTGGTGACAGCTGCAGCATGCGCTGGGCAAAAAAGATCAACCCGATGGATGCGCAGGTCTCGGAATATACGGTATCGTTCGGCAGATCGTAATCCGTCGTAAACGCCTCGCCGTGATGAGTGGAGCCGATCCCCCCGGTAATGTACATCTGTTTGCGGACTATGTTATGCCACAGATTAACGCAAGCCTCAAGCAGAGCAGGGTCTTTCGTTCTGGCGGCTAAATCCGCCATCGCCGTATACATATAAACAGCACGGACCGAATGCCCAACCGCCTCCTTCTGTTCCCTGACCGGCAGGTGGCTCTGATGATAAGCCAAATGCGGCGGGTGCAGTACTGAGGGGTAGAAGGACTTCTTCCCTCGCTGTTCCCACTCCTGAAGGAAGAAGTGGGGTTCTGTCCCGCGCTCATCTATAAAATATTGACTCAGACTCAAATATCTCGGTTCCTGAGTCACCTCGTACAATTTGACCAGTGCCAGCTCAATCTCCTGATGGCCATCGAACCCATGGATTTTGCCATCCTCGGGTCCAAAGACGGTATCGATATAATCCGCCAATCGGCACACCACATCCAGCAGCTTTCGCTTGCCCGTCGCCCGGTAATGCGCAACCCCGGCTTCAATCATATGGCCGGCGCAATACAGCTCATGGCAATCCGTCAGATTGGTCCAGCGCTTCTCCGGCTCCTTCACCGTAAAGTACATATTCAGATAGCCATCCGGCTGCTGGGCAGCGGCTACAAGATCGATCAGCTCATCCACCTGCTCCTCCAGCTTCGGATCCGGATGAATGGCAAGCGAATAAGCCGCAGCCTCAAGCCATTTGGCGACATCGCTGTCCTGAAACACCATGCCGCCGTATTCACCCTCCTCCCTGCCGGCAGCAATTTGAAAATTGGACACGCCATAACTCGGTTCCACACCCGGAATTCGATCATGGAGAGCTTCATATTGGTATGGGATCACCACTTCCCTTACCAGTTCTATGTAACGGGACCAGAAAGGATCCGTCAGTTTCACTTGCTTAAGGGGGACGGCGGCTGAACGCGAAGTAAGAGTAATCATCTTGGATATACACTCCTTTGGAATTCATAAGATAAAGCCTCGACACTTCCCATTCTACGTTCTATGATAGGATGAAAACGATAACATAATCGACCTAATTTCTTATACGATTTCACACTTCCCTGGAGGTGTTACCATGACGGAACGGAGTGTTCTTTCCTTTCCTTCGCCGCCGCTCCCCTACTTTCTTGAATCAGGAAAAACACATTATATGCCGGGCGAGTCGCATCCCAACCGGAGAAACCTTGGCGTTTTCGATCTCATCCTGGTTCAACGTGGCTGCTTGTTCCTGGGCGAGGAGGATATGCAGTGGGCGCTTGGCCCAGGGGACTCCGTTGTATTATTGCCGGATGCGTACCATTACGCCGTGCAGGGGTGCCAAGAGGAAACCTCCTTTTATTGGCTGCATTTTCAGTCCGCGGCATCAAGTGCAGCCGATGATGATTCGATCTCACACAACATAAAGCTGCCGAGGCATGGCCCTATCCCTTATCCGGAGCAAGCCTATCAACTGTTCGATTCCCTGCACCTGCTGGCAACGGAACCGAGGTCCACGGCATTTTGGCGGGAACAAACGCTGTTTATCCAGCTGCTGGAGCTGCTGGACCCGTCAAGATCGGATCAGGAGCAATCACGGGTACGCAAAATAGCGGAGCAGGTAGAGTCCTATATCAAAATGCATTACCGTGAGCCCATCAGCAACGCACGTTTATCGTCCGACCTGCATTTCCACTACAATTACTTGACGCGCTGCATGAAAGAATCGCACGGCGTGACGCCAACGGAATACCTGCTGCAATACCGCCTGGACCAGGCGAAGCGGCTGCTGTTAACCACCCAGTGGTCGATGGCGCGGATTGCGGAGCATGTGGGGTTTCAATACCCGCCTTATTTCTCCCGCCGCTTCTCCGCACGTTTCGGCCTATCGCCTCTGCAATTCCGAAAGCAGTATACGGAGTAAGAAGCGAAGATGGGGCCAGCTTCGAGACACCCTACACTCTGCCATTCGGTTGGCAATGGGGATCGGCGGGGCCTTGATCGCAGAGCAACGAGCTGGCGATGCAATTATCAGCAGCAAAAAGAGACGGACCCCTCTAGGGCCCGTCTCTAATGAATCGATTGCGTAACGTAACGTTACGCTTCATTCGGCAGATTAAGCTGCCATGATACGCCGAACTTGTCCGCGATCCAGCCGAATTTTTGGCTAAATCCATAGTTGTCCAGCGGCATCATCGCACCTCCGCCATCAATTAATGCCCCGTACACCTTCTCGATCTCCGCTTCCGACTCGCAAGTCAGATAGATGGAGAAGGAAGGCGTGAACGTAAAATCATGCTTCACATTGCTGTCGATGCACATGAACGTTTGCCCCTTCAACGAAAAGGCGGCATGCATAACGCTTCCCTCGGTTCCCGGCTGATTGGGGCCATAACGGGCAATACTGGTTATTTCGGAATCCTCAATAATGGAAACGTAATGGTTCATGGCTTCTTCGGCATTACCTTGGAACATTAAAAACGGGGTAACACTCTTCATGGACAATACACCCTCCTTGTTCATCTGATTAGGATGGGTAGTTAATATTTCCTGTCTCGAGCAGCTGCTTCAAGCCCTCAAACATATAACCCCATCCATGTTCGGTTTGGGTATGATACTCCGTGAGCGCCTTCTCGATATCCTCTGCGGTCCAATCTTCCTCGTGAGGAACAACAATCTCTTGCGTGAATGTCATGTCACATCCTGCGTCCACGGCTTTGAACTCAACCGTTATTTGGTCCACGGTTTCGCTGAACTGGGGCATCCTGAAGGTAAGCACCAGCTTGTGAGGCCGGTCGATTACAAGATACTCCCCAATGGCCCGGTACTCCTTGCCTTCCCGAACGTCAACAATCTCCCAGGTTCCGCCCACGCGAGGATCATTACGGGCGATCTTGTTCGTCGTTTCCATCGTAAACAACCATTTGCGCATCATGTCGGGGTTTAACCAAGCATCAAACACTCGTTCCGGCGCTACCTCAAACAAGCGTTTCATGACCAGTGTAGTTGTAGAGGCTTTCTCCAATGTAAATCATCCTTCTCTTATTAAAAGTGTATTCCGTCTGTTTCCCCTAGTTCTCATCGTTGTCCAGGATGTTCAGCCGTATTCCTGTTAATGCTCCTCCTTCTTCGCTTTGTTCAGCTCACGTTCCAATGCATCAAATTGCCGGGTCCAGAATCGTTCGTAGAATTGCAGCCATTCCATCGCCCTGGACATGACGCCCGGATTGAGACGACAGGTATGTGTCCGTCCCTGAATGGATCGATCCAGCAGGCCGGAGCGCTCCAGCACCTTAATATGCTTGGAGGCTGCCGCAAGCGACATGTCAAACGGCTCGGCCAGCTCGGATACGGTCCGCTCCTGCGCCGCGATCATACGCACCATCTCTCTTCGGGTCGGGTCAGCCAGTGCGTGGAAGATGTGATCCAGTTGTTCTTCGTTATTTTGTTCAACCATATGGTTAACTATAATAGATGAATCCCATAAAGTCAACCAATTGGTTGACTATTGGGCAACAAAAAAAGCCAAGCCCTCCATTTAAAGGGTCTGGCCACGATAAATCTTTTACTCGATCCTGCCACGGCAGCACTTTACGCTCGCCACAACATTTTTTATCCGATAACCTCATCAAGCAGCCGCTCCAGCTCGCCATAACTCGTCACGGTATGCTGCGGTTGATGCTCCGATTCCGGCCCAACCCTCCGGTGATTGAACCAAATCACATGCCAGCCCGCAGCCAGGGCGCCAACCACATCATTGCGCCACGAATCCCCGATGTAATAGGAGCCCTCCGGCACCGTTCCGGTCAGCCGATTCACATGGTGGAAGATCCGCGGATCGGGTTTGTCCCAGCCCACGGCTCCGGATACGAACAGACGCTCCTCCGGTATGAGGTCACCCAGCTGCATAGCTGCGATTTTATTCATCTGGTGTTCCGCCGGACCATTGGTAATCAAGCCAACGATATGCCCGGCATCCGCCAATTTCTTAAGAAGCTCCCAGGCGCCTTCAAACATCGTGATGGTATACTGTCGGTCCAGGTAGGTCTGCTGTACCGCCTCAGCCTCCTCGAGGGTCAGCTGTATGCCGAATTCGGCCAACGCGTATTGAAAACGACGCCTGCGCATATCCTCAACCGCTTCCCCATAAGCTGCCGTGCCAGCCCCTCCGAGCTCTACGGACAGCTTATCGCTGTAATAGCGCATCCGGTGATAGGCGGCTTCATAAGGAAACGCACCATCAGGCCGGGCAACCTCCTGAACGGCATCGCGAAAAGGCGCCAGATGGTCATACAATGTATCATCCACATCGAAGAAGATCCCCTTCGGTGATATTGGTGTCTTCATACGCATCCCTCTTCCTCATTCGATCTCTCTATTGTACCCTCATCGGCACTCCCCGGGTCAAGCCTATCTGTTAATAAGTTCCTTTCCTATGATATGATGGCAGTAAAGCGGCAGAAAACGGCAATGGGAGCCTTCATCCGTACTCTCGGAAGCCAGGAAAGCGCCAATTGCAATGCCCGATTCATGTATCCGGATAAGGAGATGACTAATGATGACCAAGAATATGACCGACGTGTGGAGTAAGGATTTCGTTCCCGAGGGCAACCGTGCCAGCAACGTGGACCGTTTCACCGGCTTTGAGGATACCTATGATCAGCATCGCCCCGAAGCACCCCAGGAGGTTGTCGCCTTGCTGACAGGATATTTGGAGCGCAAGCCCTCTCTTGTTGTCGACTTGGGATGCGGGACGGGCCTGTCCTCGTTTGCATGGAGAGACGCAGCGGACCAAGTCATCGGTGTCGAGCCGAATGACGATATGCGGAGCAAGGCCATGGCCAAACTGCAATCGCTGCAGCAAGAGGCTGACGCCAGCCACGATGTGCAGCTTGCCGACATCAAGTTCGTCTCCGGCTATTCGAACCAATTGGCGCTTCCGGATCAGTCCGCGGACATCATCACCTGTTCCCAATCCTTTCACTGGATGGACCCGGCCAGTACGTTGAAGGAGGTTTCCCGCGTACTGCGTGAGGAAGGGATATTCGCAGTATATGATTGCGATTGGCCGCCGAGCCTGACCTGGAAGGTCGAGCAATCCTACCATGAGCTGATCGAATGGGCAGAGGACATCATTGACCGCCATGTGGAGGCACAGGAGAAGGCCTATAAAGGGAATAAGAACGAGCATCTGAAGCATATCCGGGAGAGCGGGGTGTTCCGGTTCTCCAAAGAGATCGTATTCCATCATATGGAGCCGTTCACCGCCGAACGATATACCGGCCTTGCCGTCAGTCAAGGCGGTATTCAGACCGTGTTCAAGCTGAAACAGACTGAATTGAACGATAAAATCGCACAGTTCCATGCGCTGGTCGAGGAGCACTTCCAAGGGCGGACACTTCCCGTGATGCTCAGCTACCGCATGCGGCTTGGCATTAAATAAAGCAAGAAGATCGAAAGGGATAATCCCGAAGTCCTCGCGCATCAGCTGGGGAAGGGATATGAAGTATAACCGGCGTGGCTGAGAGGTTTGAGGTTCACCGAACCACCTCAGCACGCCTTTTTCATTAGCGAATAGGTCAACGCCTCCCTCGTCTATTTCCTTTATGAATGATTACTTGTATAAGGAAATCATGAGACGGACGATATTCTCCGACATTCTCTCCACGTTCTGCTGTCCGATGGCCAGTGCCTCCGGCTAGCGTAACAGTCCCTGGCACGATGCCAAAAATAGCGTCCGTCCCTTGATCGTACAGCACCTCGATTCCGTCACCGCCGTCCATCATGGGCACATGGATACAGGTTACCTTTGGATTCCCCTTCTTGATGCCGCATTCCATCGCCTCACAGACTTCTTTGGCGGTCATGCTCTCCTTAATTGAATCGGGCGCGAGTACAATTACACCATCCTGCTTCACTGTTATCCCCTGCCTCTCCTTCATCATTTGTATGTATGCTCTGTCATCCCGGCTCGCGGGTACGAATCTCATTAGGGGCCACATGGGCAATGGCCTGCATCGTCTCGAATTGGCCACTTGAGCCGACTTTACCGGATAGCAGAGTACCGAGGATGCCGCCCGCGAAACCAATCGGTATGGACACGATGCCCGGATGCTTGAGCGGGAAGATCGCTTCCGCCCGGATCCAGCCGGCCCCGGGATCCATCACGTTAGGCCCCACGGCCATGAGCAGCAAGGAGGATACCAATCCGGCCGCAATGCTCGACATGGCCCCATACGTATTAAATCTCCGCCAAAATAGCGTGAACAGCAGCACCGGCAGATTAGCCGAGGCCGCTACCGCGAACGCAAACGAAACGAGGAATGCCACGTTTAGCTTCTGCGCGCCGAGGGCGAGCACAATCGAAGCGGTGCCAACCACGATGGCCGAAAGCTTAGCCACTCTCATCTGCTGTGCCTCGGTCGCCCGTCCTCTACGGAAAATGCTGCTGTAGACGTCATGAGCAAATGCGGAAGATGCCGTCAGCACAAGCCCCGAGATCACGGCCAATATGGTTGCGAAGGCAACAGCCGATACAAAGGCCATTAAGAATTCGCCACCCAATGCGCTTGCGAGCAGCGGCGCCGCCAGCTCAACCCGCTCTGACAAAACGGACCAATCGACGAAGGCAGCCGCCCCAAAACCAAGAAATATGGTCATGGCATAAAAAATGCCGATCGTAAACGTTGCCATTTTTACCGAAGAACGGACCGTACGCGGGTCTCTTACCGTGTAGAAACGCGCAATAATATGCGGAAGTCCCGCTGTCCCTAACACCAGCGCCATATTAAACGACAGCATGTCCAGCGGATGGTCGAACATATTACCCGCCATCAGAAACCGCTCCTGCAATGGAGTCGCCAGCTTCATGGATTCGAATAAGCCGAGCAGATCCCAATCGAACCTTGCCAGTACGATAAGACTCACGATAAAAGTGCTGCTGACCAGCAAAATAGACTTGACGATCTGTACCCAGGAAGTCGCGAGCATGCCGCCGAACGTGACGTAGACGGTCATTAAGCCTCCGACCAGCACGATGGCTAGCGACGTTTCCAGCCCGAACAGCAAATGGACGAGCCACCCGGCACCAACGAGCTGGGCAATCATGTAGAAGACGGTGATCATCATGTTGTTGACGGCGATACATCCGCGCAGCCGTTTCTCGCTGAACCGAACCGCCACCGCATCCGCCATCGTGTACCTGCCCAGGTTATGAAGCGGTTCGGCTATGATGTACTGCACGATCACATAGGAGGCGAGGAAGCCGATCGAATAGAAAAAGCCGTCGAAGCCGTACACAGCAATAGAGCCCGCGATGCCAAGAAAGGACGCCGCGCTCATATAGTCACCGGAAATGGCCAAACCGTTTTGCAGCCCGCTCAGGCGATTGCCCGCTGCATAGAAATCATTCGTGCTTGTTGTCCGCTTGGCGGCATAATACGTGATCATTAACGTGCCGACCACAATCGCCAGAAAAAAAACGATGCCGGATATGTTCATTTGCATGCCTCCTTCCGCTTCAGCCTCAAAGTCCTGTCCTGTCACTCCTTTATTTTACGATAAAATGACAAAAAAAGGGCGATCCCCTGTGCTGCTAAGCAGCTGGATACACCCTTTTTGGTCAATGAATTAAATCCGGATTACGCGCCCGTATTGGCCTTGACCAGCACTTCGGCATACTTCGCTTCATCCTTGGAAGAGGATAACAGCGTCCCGATATAAGCTGCCACGAAGCCAAGCGGAATGGAGATAATGCCCGGGTTGCTCATCGGGAAGATCGGATCGCCAATCAAAATCGCTTTGCCGGCCGGATCCCATATATTCGGACTAAGCGCCACAAGAATCACCGTGCTGATCAATCCTGTCAGCATCCCGGTAACCGCGCCTGTCGTATTAAACCTCTTCCAGAACACCGTGAACAGGATGACCGGCAAATTCGCGCTGGCCGCAACGGCGAAGGCGAGCGAGACAAGGAATGCCACGTTCATCTTCTGGGCGAACAATGCGAGCAGAATGGAGACAATGGATACGCCAATCGATGCGTACCGTGCCATCTTCAGCTGCTCCTTCTCCGACGATTCGCCGCGGCGCACGATTTGGCCGTAGAAATCATGGGCGAAGGCCGATGCGGCGGATAGCACAAGCCCCGTCACCACCGCGAGGATCGTCGCGAACGCAACCGCCGAGATGAGCGCGAAGAGGAAGTCGCCACCAATCGCTTTGGCCAGGAGCGGCGCAGCCATGTTGCCGGCTTTATCGACCGCGGTAATATCCGCCGCGCCTACGAAAGCGGCAGCCCCGAAACCGAGAAAGATCGTCATGACATAGAAGATGCCGATAATCCAGGTAGCGTATACCACGGAGCTGCGTGCCGTCTTAGCATCCTTAACGGTAAAGAAACGGGTCAAAATATGCGGCAGACCTGCCGTGCCCAGTACTAGGGCAAGGTTGAGCGACAGCGTCTCCAGCGGGATTTTGTATTTATTCCCCGGGTTCAGGAATGCCTCCTGCAGCGGGGTGGCCGTCTTCATATGGTGGAACATGTGGGTCAGGCTGAAATCGAATTTGGCGAATACGATCAGCGAGATGATGAACGTGCCGGCCATGAGCAGTATAGCTTTCGAGATTTGAACCCAGCTCGTGGCGTGCATGCCGCCGAAGACAACATAGATGGTCATGAGCACGCCGACAATCAGCACGGACGTAACATAGTCCAGTCCCAGCAAAAGCTTAATCAGCGCGCCTGCTCCAACCAGTTGTGCGATCATGTAGAAGATGGAGATGGAAATCGTGTTCAGCGCTGCAACGCCGCGCACTTTCTTGTCGGAGAAACGAGCGGCAATCATATCCGCCACCGTATACTTCCCGAGATTCCGAAGCGGCTCGGCAACAAGGTACAGCACCACCAGGTAAGCCACGAGAAAACCGATGCTATAGAAGAAGCCGTCAAAGCCAACTAACGCGATCGAGCCTGCGATGCCAAGGAAGGAGGCAGCAGACATATAGTCGCCGGCAATGGCTGTTCCATTCTGCCAGCCCTTGAGCCCTCCGCCTGCCGTATAGAAGTCGCTGGTGTTGGTTGTTTTCTTGGCAGCGTAATACGTTATGATCAGCGTGAGAAATACAATTCCGCAAAACAACGCGATAGCCATAGTCGATTACGCCCCCATATCCTTTTTAATATCGTCTACCATACGGTCAAACTGGGCCGCCTTGCGGGAGTACAGGATGCCCAAGACCCATGTCATGATGAACTGCGCGAATGCAAATACCCATGCCCACGTGATCGGGCCAATCGCCGGGTGGTTCAACACGTCGGTGTACGAAGTAAGAATCGGCAGTGCAAAGTAAAACAGAAGAAAAAAGACGGTCATCGGAATAATGAACCGTTTCTTGCGGGAGAGCAGCGTTTTGAATTTTTCAGAATGCCATACTTCGGTATAGCTTTTTTCTTCCATTGCCTTTCCCTCCATTAACGATCAAGGATTCTATTGCGTCTCCCATATATGAAAGCGCTTTAGAATGATTATATACAGGAGGATTGTCTGCGACCACAGCTCCTGCGCGAAACGTCCGATAGGGTGCGCGAAAAGGCGGATATGCCGCCTGAACCGGGAGACAACCACCGTCCTCACGCGCTTCTCCCTACGCCTCTCTAAGCAACCGGAACAAATCCCGGGCGGCTTCCCGCGACAAGGGAATCATCGTCCGCTGCTCATCGTTTAGCACAATATTGTAAGCACCGTTCTGCCAAGGGGACAGCTCCGCAATCCGGTTCACGTTAACCAGGTAACTGCGATGAGGACGAAAGAACGAGTAACCCGCCAGCTTCTCCTCCAGCTCCTGCAGCGTGCTTTTGCTCGTAATCCGCTGGCCTTCCGCCGTCCATATGCGGATGACCCGCTCCTCGCGCACCGCGTACAGTATCGCCTCGGGATCGACGAGCACATGCTTGTCCCCATCATCGAATAGCAGCTTGCCACGCATACTGCGGGCAGCAGCCTCAGTGGATGGATACGGAGCTATCTGGGTGGCGACATCATAAGCTTCCTGCTTTGGGGAGACTTGCCCTTCATGAACCCTGCTGCGAATTCGCTGCAGGGTTTCCTTTAATCGCATATGGCTGTAAGGCTTCAGCAGATAATCAATCGCATTCAGACCAAACGCCTCGACAGCATACTCGTCATAGGCTGTCGTAAAGACAATCAAGGGCGAGATCGGGGAGGCCTTCAGCATCCGCGCAGCCTGCAATCCTTCCAGCTCCGGCATATGAACGTCGAGAAAGACGACATCCGGCTGCCGTAAGGGAACCAGCTCGAGCAGCTCCCGGCCGTTCGTGGCGTAAGGAAGCAGCTCGATATCAGGCTCCTGTTCCAACAGGTAAGCCAGCTCCTCCCTTGCCAATCGTTCGTCTTCCGCTATCATCGTTTTAATTCGCTTCACGGTACCGGCTCCCTTCCGATAGACTGCAGGGGATGCTGAAGGATATGCTGCATCCGCCCTCTGCAAGATTGTCTACGATGAGTCTGGCTTCCTTGCCAAACATGCTGATTAAACGCTGGTTGATATTGTAAATGCCGTTCCCCGTACCCTCGCTGCCGATGATCGGTTGTTCGCCGAGGCTGTCCAGCACCTCAGGGGAGATACCTGCCCCGTTGTCCCGCAGCTGTACAACCGCCATATCGCCCGCCCGCTTTAGGGTCAACTGGATGATGCCCCCGCTCGCTTTATCGCGCAAGCCGTGCTTAATGCTGTTCTCCACCAGCATTTGCAGCGTTGCAGGCGGAATCATAAGCTCGCCCAGCACCGGATCCAGCTGGCATTCAAACGTGAACTGATCCTCAAACCGGATTTGAATAATGTCCAAATAGGCATTCAACAGCTCCATTTCCTCACGAATGGTCGTTCTGCGGGAGGCCATGACCTTGACGTTCAAGCGCATGAACGCCCCCAGTTGCATCGTGGCATGTCTTGCCAACAGCGGATCACTCCGGATCAACGAATGGATCGCATTGAGCGTATTGAATAGAAAATGCGGATTGATCTGCGCCTGCAGAAGCTTAAGCTCCGCCTCTTTCATTAAATGGCTCATCTTCTCGTGGGCCGTGGCCCCGAGCTGGTAAGAAATCAGCTGTCCAAGCCCTTGAGCCATGACCAGCTCAACGCGCCGAATATCCTGCGGTCGCTTGAAGTAGAAATGAATGACGCCTACAATCTCGTGACCCTCGATCATCGGGACAAGAATGGCGGCGCCGAGCGCCGAATGACGGGGCTGAATATCTTCCGCATTCTCTATGATCCGAAGCTCGCCGGTCGCAATGACATTCTTGGTCAAGTCGGATGTGATCTCTTCTCCGGGATCAATGGTACGGCTGGCGGCACCGGCATGGGCCAGGAACCGCTCCGTATCCGTAATGGCGACTGCCGTTGTTTTCAGCTCGCGCAGTAGCAAGGTGGCCACGGCCTGTGCCGTACGGTACGTCAAGCCCTGCTTCAGATGCGGCAGCGCCGCTTCCGCGATATGGAATGCCTTCTCCGTCTCGTAAGCGGCTGCCCGCTCTTCCTCGGTGAGCGCAACCCGCAGCATCGTCGTGAAGATCGCAATGGAAATGCTGTTGGTCAGCACCATCGGCAGACCGATCAGGTTGACCAGCTCAACCGCGCGGTCCGGCTCATCTGAACAGATCAAAATAACCCCCATGTGCAAGATCGGGGCGAACATCCCCACGAATAACGCTTTTGCCGGCGAGATAACCCGCTCCTGCGAGAAGAATCGGGCCACGCCCCCGGCCAGGGCACCCGTAAGCGGTACGGCGATAGCTCCTGCCAGCCCCGTGTAGCCCCCGATATACAGCAGATGGGCTCCCGCCAAAAGCCCGCCCCCGATGCCAACGCGGGGCCCGCCGATCAGCCCGCCAATGACAACGCCGACCAGAGCGGAATGGGCCAGGGCCTGCTCCTCCGTCAGCTGCATCAGCCAGAAGGAGGAGCTCGACTCGCCATTCTCCACCACAACGCCTGCATACACCCCGAGGATACCGAAGAGGCCAAACAGACAGGAATAGATGAACATTCGCGTGCCAGACATCTCTTTGCGGTCCAGCAATTGGCGGAACAACGGAATTCTCGTCAGTATAAACGTCAGGATGAGCAGCATGCCCATCCGTTCGAACAGATGCAGCGTCAACTCCTGCATGGACATCCCTCTTCTTTGGTAGACTAGGAATCTTCAACTGTCGTCAGTAGACGGTAACAACAGATAGGATAGATGTGAATGCGGTTTCATTTCATGCAGTAAAGATTATATAGTACAGCGAGGATTTGGACAATAAAAAGGAATAATATGAAACTTATGTAAAAATATTCACGAAGGGGATATACCCTTCAGTGCACTCAAAAAAACCGTATCCCCCGCAGTTAAGCGAAAGATACGGCCAGTAAGCAGCTGCAAGGCCAAAATATCCGAACTTGTTCCTCGTCCTGATCTGTTAGGTCTCTTTGGAATCGCGAGAGCTTACGAGCCGGTCGAATTGGGTTTTCCAGCTCTTCTCCGGGATATCGACCACTTCCGAATGATCTGATTGGTCACCTCCGATAGCAGCAAACCCAGCGCGATGGCACCTGAAATCATGAAGGCCTGAGCTCCCAACTGAACAGCCTGATCAAATTGATTCTGGGCGACATGCCGAAGGGCATTGTAGGCGACTCCGCCCGGTACGAGCGGAATAATCCCCGACACGCTGAACACGATAATGGGCGTCTTGTATTTTTTGGCGAAAAAATGGCTGATGATTGTCACGCAAAAAGCCGCAAACACAGTGGCCGTCACCGGCTCAACCATCATGTTCTGCAGCATAATGTAGAGCAGCCAGCCCACCATGCCGGCAAACCCGCACTGCAGCAGTGCTTTTTTGGGTACGTTGAATATGATCCCGAAGGCCGCCGAAGCAACAAAACTCGTGATGAGCTGCTGTATATAAAAGGTTGCCACCATCTTCACCTCCACTCACACATCTCTTAGAATGACAACGTAAACGCAATTCCCGCTCCGATGGCAAAGGACGTAACAAAAGCCTCCGCGCCTTTGGACAAGCCGGATATCAGATGCCCCGCCATTAAATCGCGGATGGCATTCGTGATCAGCAAGCCCGGTACCAGCGGCATCACGGAACTGATAATGATCGTATCCAACTGATGGCCGAATCCGTATTTGACCATCCATACGGAGGTTATGCCGATGACCAGCGCTCCCGAGAATTCGGCGAAGAATCGCACCGGTATGACCCGATGCATGAATAGAAAGCAGGAGAAGCCAAGACCGCCCGCAATGGCCGCCGGTACGAAATCCGGCCAGACGCCGCGAAACATAATGAGGAAGCAGCCGCTTGCGATCGCTGACAGGAGAATCAGCAGCCATGTCGGATATATCGCCTGCTCATGCTCGATTTTCTCAAGCGCCCTATGAGCCTCTTCAATCGTCAGCTCACCGAGGCTTATGCTCCGAGACACGCTGTTGACCTGATCGATCTTATCGAGATTGGTTGTCCGATCCGAAATACGAATAAGCCGCGTAATATGCTGAGGCTCCTCCACCGAGAAGATAATCCCGGTCGGAGTCATATAGCTGTGGCTGTTCTCCACGCCGAAAGCCGCGGCGATCCGCATCATCGTATCCTCGACCCGATAGGTCTCGGCACCGCTTTGCAACATGATTTTTCCTGCTAACAAGCAGACCTTGATGATGTCATGCTCCCGCTTCAACAAGTCATTCAAAACGACAATCCTCCTGCTGAACACATTCCGATTCAGAATCTTTGCCTATATTATAGTATCATTACCATGATTAAGCATAGGATATGCTTTAAAGCAGCACTGCAGCAGCTGCAATCGTTCTGAACAAAGTCATCCTCCTACACAAAAAGCCCCCCGAATGATCGGGAGGCTTCTTACTATTTATCCTCGGAATGCAGCCTAATAGGCACCGCGGATGTGCTCCGCTACCCGCTCCTGATAGAAGCGGGCCAGGCGTACCTTTTCCTCCATGGTGAATGAGGGCACTTCCAGCGTGCCCAGATTATCTTCAATCTGACGGACGCTGCGGAAGCCGGGAATGACAGCGCTGACCTCGGGGCAGTCCAGGATCCAGCGCATGGATGCACGAGCCATGTCGCCTCGGCCCTCGGCAATCCAAGCGAGCTCTCTGGCGAGCTCAACTCCTTTTTCGAACCGGAGGCCGGCAAAGGTTTCACCCACGTTAAACTGCTCCCCGTTCGCATTGAAATTCCGGTGATCCCCTTCGCTGAAGGTGGTGTTCTCCGTAAATTTAACCTTAAATCGCTTTCATTCAATCCATATATGACATTTACCTATTTTCCGCAGGTTGTTGACAAATCATTCCATCGTACTTATAATTACAATCATTAGATATCCAACGTTGGATATCCAGTTATGAAATTATTCTTCACCTACACATCCTAAGGAAGTGACCCAACATGACCAACCTCATCCTGCTCTCATTCCTGCGCCAGCGCCCGATGCACGGCTATGAAATTCAGCAGCTTATTCAGGCCAGCCGCATGGACCTATGGACGAATATTCTGTCCGGCTCCATCTATTATGCACTTAACAAGATGGAAAGCGACGGTCTGATTGCAGCCACCGCTGAAGAGCGGACCGGTGCGAGACTTCGCAAAATTTACAGTATTACGGATGAAGGCGAGAAGTTATTCCAGAAGATGATCCGCGAAACCTTGACGCTTCCTCCCCATACCGTCAAATCCGACTTCTCTCTTGGATTGGTCTGGATCGAGAACATTCCCAAGCAGGAAGCGGTGGAATTGCTGCAGCAAAACCTCAAGCAAGTGGAAGAATCGCTGGCACAATGGCGTTCAGGTAAAGAAATTAAGGGACAGTACGGCTTATCGAAGATCGCTCTTGCTACCTTCGATAATGCGATCTCAAGCCTGGAACAAGACATCGCCTTTCTCAACAAGATCATAACACTCGTTCAAGAATAAGCCTCAGCATCAGCTGCGGCTTTCATTTCCGGTCAATATCCAATATTGGATATATAACATTGGTTAATAAGGAGCGTGAATACGAGATGATGTTACCTACTCTCATTCAAGCGAAAGGTTTAAGAAAAACCTATGGTCAGCGAACGGTCGTACATGATGTGGCTCTAGATATACGAGAAGGTGAAGTGCTTGCGATCATCGGGCCGAACGGCATGTCCATTGCCGTTTTCCGCAAGGCGATATCTCTGGCATCTGGATGCCCCTCATGATTCTTGCGTGCTTCACGGTCCTTATCCTCGGCGCAGCCGCATGGACCTTCCGCTGGGATGCCGGAGCAGCCTGCCGGATGGAAGCGGGCAGCTGCGAAGAAAGCGGCGTCGATGTAACAGCGTACAAAAATCCAATGAGCCCCTTGTATAAAAGACACCTCATGCGGTATACTGAACAACAATATTAACATCAGGCCGATGAAGAGCTTCCAACTCCGAGGCGTTCTCGTCAAGGGGATCTGATCCTATAATCGATCAGACATCTCCCTAAGTTAACCGGACCCGCCCGTTACCGCGGAATCAAAGTGGATTGAACACGGACCAACCTGTTTCGTGATTAGGTTACGGTTCAATCAATTTGGGTGGCACCGCGAGCGCATAAGCGTCCCTCGTCCCATATGGACTAGGACGCTTTTTTATTTTTTTCAGAAGAAGGAGCGCGGTGATTATGCTAGATATGAAATGGATCAGAGAGAGCACAGAAAATCAGGAAGAACTGCAGCAAGTGGCTGACCAGAAAGGCATCGCCCTGTCGGTTGCCGAACTTGTCCGGCTGGATGACCAGCGCCGGACACTGCTGCTGGCCGTGGAGAGATTGCGGCAGCAGCGCAATGCCATCTCGCAGGAGATCAGCACGCTCGTGCGACAAGGTAAACAGGAAGAAGCCGAGCGGACGAAACAACAGGTCAAGGACATCAACGATCAGTTGGGCAAGCAGGAAGCGTTATACCGGGAGGTTGACGACGCCTACAACAAGCTGCTCATCCTTGTACCGAATATCGTTTCGCCGGATACGCCAGTCGGAGCTTCGGATTTGGACAATGTAGAGATCAGACGGGTTGGCGAGCCCCCCGTGTTTGATTATGAATACAGGGATCATGTCACGCTCGGCGAGCTGCACCGGATGATCGACATTCCCCGCGGCGTCAAAACCGCCGGCACACGCAGCTACTACCTGACCAGCATCGGCGCCATGCTGCATCGGGCCGTCCAGCAGCTTGCAGTGGATATGCTGGTCGCCAAGGGTTTTACCCTTATGGACGTACCGTTAACCGTTAGGACGGAGGCCATGGAGAACACAGCCTTCTTCCCGCTTGGTCAAGATCAGGCTTTTCAAATTATGGAGCAAGATAAGTGGCTCGTCGGTACGTCGGAAGTGCCGTTGGTATCGTTCTATAGTGGTGAAGTCGTCGATGTGACGCAGCCGATTCGCCTGGCAGCAGCATCGCTGTGCTTCCGGAGCGAGGTCGGCTCGGGCGGCCGGGACGTCCAGGGCCTGTATCGGGTGCATCAGTTCGCGAAGGTGGAACAGGTCGTTCTCTGCGAAGCCAGCGCGGAAGCCTCGGAGCAGCTTCTGCAAGAGATCACAGCCAATGCCGAGGAGCTGCTACAGAAGCTCGAACTGCCTTACCGTGTCGTTGCCGTCTGTACCGGGGATATGTCGCAGAAAACGTACAAGCAATACGACATCGAGACATGGATGCCAAGCCGCGGGGCTTATGGGGAGACTCACTCGTCGTCGAATCTGCTCGACTTTCAGGCGCGTCGCTCGAACATCCGCTATCGGGACGCAGAAGGCAAGCTGCGCTACTGCCACACCCTGAACAACACAGCCGTCGCTTCGCCGCGAATTCTCATCCCGCTACTGGAGAACCATCAGCAGGCCGACGGTTCGATCCTCATTCCAAAGGCGCTCAGACCTTACATGAACGGGATGGAGCGGATTGAGCCTCCAAGTGAAACAAAATGAACAAAACCAACATAATCTGAACATCCCACAGCGCAGCCGTCAAGGCTGCGTTGTTGTGCTATTATTACCTTCTTAACAAAAAGCTTGCCAAAGCTCCGTCATAAATACACCGAATGGGATTCACCGATAATTAGATCAGAATAAAAGCATATATTATATGGAGCAGTTATATAACACAAGAAAAGGTTCCTCTAAATGCGGTCTGGCTTCTGTGAAGATACGTCGATGTACATTTTTCTTATGGATTAAGTAGGTATATAATGTTCGTTATATAGGGATATCAACTATCGATAGTAGATTTCATATTTTCCAGCATCCAGACGGATGTCTTCTCCCTATATAAAAACTTACCGTGCCGCGCACGAATAAGGAGGTCAACCCATATGACAGAACCCCATCTTGATCATACAGCGCCCAAAACGCTTCGCGATATCCCGATTTCCATCCTGGATCTCGCCCCGATTACAGCGGGCAGCACCGCTGCACAGTCGCTGCGGAATACACTCGATCTGGCCCAGCATGCCGAGAAGTGGGGGTATAACCGCTACTGGCTTGCCGAACACCACAATATGCCGGGGATCGCCAGCTCGGCCACTTCGGTCGTCATTGGCCATGTCGCCGGGGGCACGAGCAAGATCCGCGTCGGATCCGGCGGCATTATGCTGCCGAACCACGCTCCCCTGGTCATAGCCGAGCAGTTCGGGACCCTCGAATCGTTGTATCCCGGCCGGATTGATCTCGGTCTTGGCCGTGCGCCGGGATCGGATCAGCTCACATCCCGGGCACTCCGCCGCGGTCCGGGCAGCGACGGGCAGGATTTCCCGGATCGCCTCGGCGAGCTGCGGAATTACTTCCAGCCCACCTCAGGCTCGTCCATGCGTATCCGGGCGATTCCCGGTGAAGGCCTGCATGTACCCATCTGGCTGCTCGGCTCCAGCGGTTTCAGTGCGCAGCTGGCAGGCCAGCTGGGGCTTCCGTTCTCTTTTGCAAGCCACTTTGCTCCGGATTATCTTATGGCCGCGCTCGATCTGTACCGTACCAGCTTCCGCCCTTCATCCGAGCTGAGCAAGCCGTATGCCATGATCGGCGTGAACGTAATCTGTGCCGACACGGACGAGGAAGCGCAGCGTCTGGCTACCTCGCCGTATCAGCAGTTCCTGAACATCATCCGCGGCCGTACCGGCCAGCTGAGCCCGCCGGTGGACAGCATGGATGATCTGTGGAACCTGCAGGAGCAGGCCATCGTGAAGCGCCAGCTCAGCTTCTCCGCCATCGGCAGCCCTGCAACCGTACGTGCGCAGTTGGAGGAGTTCCAGCAGTCGACGAACGCAGACGAGATTATTGTCGCAGCCGCCATCTACGATCATGAGGCACGCCTGCGTTCATATGAGCTGCTGGCGGATGTCGTCGGTATCAAATAAATGCTATACCAAAAAGACCAGCCAAACCCGGTATTCCGGTGCTTGACTGGTCTTTTTTTCTTTATAATTACAGCGTCAATCCGCCATCAATCGTAACCAGCGAGCCTGTCATGTAGCTGGAGCCCGGGGAAGCCAGGAAGGCAACCACGTTCGCGATTTCATCCGCCTCAGCCGGACGTCCCATCCGCATGTTGCCCACTTCCTCAGGCACGTAGCCGCCTTCCATGAAGGACTTGGCCACCGCTGCCGTAAGCGGCGTCTGAACGCCGCCCGGACAAATCGCGTTCACGCGAATGCCCTGCTTCACGTATTCCAGCGCTGCTCCCTTCGTCAAGCCTACCACCGCATGTTTGCTTGCCGAATAAGCGGCTGCACTGTGCTCACTGCGGATACCTGCCGTGGAAGCGGTATTGACGATATGTCCGCTGCCTTGCTCTTTCATGACTTTCAACACATATTTCATGCCAAGGAAAGCGCCCTTGACGTTCACAGACATTTGACGGTCAAATTCATTCTCGTCGATGTCGTCCAGCATCGAGAACTTCTGCACGATGCCTGCATTGTTGAAGAAGAAATCGATTCTGCCGTAAGCTTCAACCGCCTTGTTCACATAGTTCTGAACATCCTCGGTTTTTGTTACATCCGCTTGCACGAAGATTCCCTCTCCGCCCTGTTCCTTGATCAAACGCAGCGTTTCTTCGCCGGCTTCCTTGTTGAAGTCAACGAGCACTACCTTTGCACCGTTCTCTGCCAATTTCAAGCTGCTGGCTCTGCCGATCCCGCTGGCTGCGCCGGTAATGACAGCGATCTGTTTGTTATCGGACATGAAATAACACTCCCCTTGATGATAAGATAAATTAGGTCTGACCGAGTAGTATCACGAACATTTCTGCCGTCTATAGCCTATAGACAAGCCAATGGAAGAATGACTTACTTCGCAAAATATCCGCCATCAATCGGCAGCTCAACGCCTGTAATATAAGAAGACTCATCCGAAGCAAGGAACAATACGCCGCGAGCGATATCTTCCGCTTTGCCCAAGCGTGGAAGCGGAGTCTGGGATTGGAACCACTGCATCATTTGCTCATCCTTGAAGAGGTCCACGGTCATTGGCGTTTCGATATAGCCAGGGTGAACTGAATTACAGCGGATGTTATGCTTCGCAAAGTCAACGGCCGTGGCTTTGGTCAGCATGCGTACCGCGCCTTTGCTTGCCGTGTAAGGACCGGCGCCGCTGCCGCCTGTCAGGCCGGCAATGGAGGAGATGTTGACGATGGAACCACCGCCGGCTTCGATCATGTGTGGAATGACATATTTCTGACCGAGGAATATGCTCGTAACGTTAATCGACATCGTCTTCTCCCAGCCTTCCACCGTCAAATCCATGAACGGCGTTGCATTGGAGACACCGGCATTGTTCACCAGAATATCGACTTTGCCGAATTTTTGAACCGTTTCGTCTACAACACGAACCCAATCTTCCTCAGAAGCTACGTTATGCTTGAATCCGATCGCTTTGCCGCCAAGCGCTTCAATCTCGGCTACGACGTCTTTGATCTTGTCTTCCTGAAGGTCCGTAATCGCAACCTTAGCTCCCTCTTGCGCAAACAAAAGAGCGTCAGCTTTACCCATACCACCTGCTGCACCCGTAATGATTGCTACTTTATTGTCTAATCTCCCCATGAGAATACCTCCTGATATATTAGTCGTTAGTTTGGCTATCTTCATTGGACTGTCCGATCTTAAGCTGCAGATGCTCAATCATCTTCTCGTATGAAGCGATCAACACATCCATCTCCTGATCCGAGAAATCCGACCATAAGCCTTCATTCAATTCACGGTACTTCGCAATCATCCGGGCTTCAACTTCACGGCCCTGCTCCGTAATCTTAAGATAGACCTGGCGTCTGTCCTCGATTGACGCCACCCGTTCAATATAACCCTTGCTGACCAGCTTGTTGCTCAAGTTGGTCACAGCCGACAGCGTAACATTCAAGGCATTGGCAAAATACGAGCTGGTCTGCTGCCCCTCATACACCAAAGTCTGAAGCACGTAGTACTGGGGGCCGGTCAAATCATTGTCCAGAATCTTGGCATAGTTCGCCACAAGCGTCATCATCTGACGAGCCACCATGTTAGATAATTGTTCCCTCTTATCCAGTTTCATCACCTCGATGCACAACGAAGTACTTACAAATATATTACAAATTTAAATAGTTAAAAGCTTTTAACAATCTAAATTGTATACCCTTTCATATCGCTCGTCAACCACGATAAAATGCCCAATCTGGTTGTTATTCCCATCGTCGCAAGTAGAGAAGACGAAATGCGCTCAAAGTGAATCTCGCTTGATCGAACCAAGCAAGGATTTTAGTGGATATCGCGTTCTAATCTATAGAAAAAAAGAGCACCCTCAGGTGCTCTTGAGAGTATATCCATCCTCGTTTCGGCGTATCCGTTACGAGAAATAGCCGGTATTCATAGTAGGCGCGAGCCGCGCTTTCTATGCCATTCCCAGTGGCGAAGAGTGAGATCACCGCTTCGGTAAATCCGCCATTCCGATCCGACGAGACGAGGGCAGCTAATTGATGAAGTCGCACGAAATAGGAGATCCCTAATACGCGGCGTCCGCTAACAAAAAAAGGCACCACCCTAAGGTGATGCCTTCCAAGCCTTTTGTTACCCTGCCGTATCCATCCGCGCATCCAGCGTGAGTTGACGCAGCTGATCGAGTGTCATGCGATCTACGAAGCGCGAGAACTTCTCTTTCTTCTTGCCGTTCTCCTGATAGACGACGATCAGCTTCAGGATGATCGGGGCCAGCTGCTCCGGCGCTAAATCCTTATGCAGCGGCTTTGCCAGAGCAGCCTTCAACCCTTTCGGCTCTCCACCTACATAGATATCATAGGTATTTCTCATCTTAATAACGGCAATATCCTTCAGCAGCGGTTCACTGGTGCCGAGCGCGCAGCCAGCGTAACCGATCTTTAGCGGATTAGGTACAGGATGATCGGCGATCGCTTCATCCAGCATCTTCGCAACATCCAGTCCCGAATCCTCCGCCCCCCGGCAGAAGTTGCAGGTGATCAGGCTCTTGGAGACAAAACCGGCAGGATGAACCTGAAGTCCGGCGGCTTCCAGCTTAGCCTTTGCTTCTTCCACCCGCTCTGCGTCCATCTCCACGTAGAGCTGTTTAAAGGTAGTCATCTCAATGCGGGCATCCTCACCCACGATGGAGCCCAATACGGACAGCTGATCCGGGCGGAACAGCGTTCCGCCCACTTCAAAACCGGGTGTCACTGCGAATTTTTGCGTTGCCAATGTCTACACCCCCATCAAGTCGCCCTAATAATCATATCCTTGCTAGGTTGCTTCATACACTATATATGAACGGTCAGTCTGCTTTCGTTATACCTTCATTCGCTGCAGGCGAAGGGCATTCAGCACGACCGATACAGAGCTCAGTGCCATGGCGGCCCCGGCCACCCAAGGTGCCAAAAGCCCGATGGCGGCAATCGGAATGCCAAGCGAGTTATAGCCCAGCGCCCAGAACAGGTTCTGACGGATGTTGCTCATCGTCTTGCGGCTCATGTAGATGGCATCCGGAATGCTGTTCAGGTCGCCCTTCATCAGCGTCACGTCAGCAGCTTCCATCGCCACATCCGTACCTGTTCCGATAGCCATTCCAATGTCGGCAACCGCAAGTGCCGGCGCATCGTTAATGCCGTCGCCAACCATGGCGACCTTCTTACCTTGCTGCTGGAGCTTCTTCACTTCATCTGCCTTGCCTTCGGGCAGCACCTCAGCACGCACATGGTCGATGCCAACCTGCTTCGCGATGGCCTGTGCCGTGCGTTCATTGTCACCGGTAATCATGATGACCTCGATGCCCATTTCTTTCAATCTCGCTACAGCAGCACGGGACGTCTCCTTGATCGTATCCGCCACAGCCACAAGACCCGCATATTGGCCGTCTACCGCTGTCAGCATGGCAGTCTTACCCTCGGTTTCAAGCTCTGACATTCTGCCGAGGATCGAATCAATCGGTACGTTATGCTGTGCCATCAGCTTGCGTGTGCCTACCAGCACCTCATGCCCTTCCACGCTGGCACGGATGCCGTAACCTGGAATGGCTTCAAAATGCTCGGCAGCCGGAAGCTGCGTACCTTTTTCCTCAATCCCGGCCACAATCGCTTCAGCAAGCGGATGCTCGGAGCTCTTCTCAGCAGATCCGACCAGACGAAGGAACAGCTCTTGATCTAAGTTATTCACTTCCACATCGGTCAACTCGGGTTTACCTTTCGTGACTGTTCCTGTTTTATCCAGAATAATCGTATTGATTTTATGGGTAGACTCCAAATGCTCCCCGCCCTTGAACAGGACGCCCAGTTCTGCAGCACGGCCCGAACCCGCCATGATCGAGGTCGGTGTAGCCAGACCCAGCGCACACGGACAAGCAATAACCAGAATCGCAATGGCAATTTCTAACGATTGCGCGAAATTACCAGGCGCTATCCAGAAGTACCATACGAGGAAGGCAACAATCGCTATGCCGACCACGATCGGAACGAAGATGCCGGAGATGACATCAGCGACCCGCTGAATCGGAGCTTTGGAGCCTTGTGCTTCCTCAACCACCTTGATAATTTGGGCTAGAGCGGTCTCTTTACCCACTTTCGTCGCTTCAAGCGTCAAGCGCCCGTTCTTGTTTATGGTGGCGCCGATGACGGCGTCGCCCGCTTTTTTCTCAACCGGAATGCTTTCACCTGTCAGCATCGACTCATCTACCGCCGACGTGCCCTCCACGACTTTACCGTCCACCGGGATTTTCTCACCCGGCTTCACTAATACAAGATCACCCACCAGGACCTGTTCCACCGGGATGGTCATCTCCTGACCGTCACGAACGACCAGCGCTGTTTTGGCTTGAAGCCCCATCAGGGTTTTGATAGCCTCCGATGTACGGCCTTTGGCCAGGGATTCGAACAGTTTCCCCATAATGACCAGCGTGATCAGCACCGCACTCGTTTCATAGTACATTTCGGGCCCATGGTGTACATTTGCTCCGGCAGCGGCCCAATCGATCGTTAAATACAGACTGTAGAAATAGGCTGCCGAGGTACCGAGTGCGACCAGAACGTCCATATTGGCGCTTTTGTTGCGAAGAGCCTTATAGGCTCCCACGTAGAACTGTTTTCCGATAAAAAACTGTACCGGCGTTGCCAGGATCAGCTGAAACCAAGGGTTCATGAACAGATCCGGCATCCAGATCCAGGAGGTGAAGGAGAAATGGCTCACCATGGCCCAGAGCAGCGGCAGCGACAGTATCGCCGACAGGAGTAGCTTCCGCTTTTGCTTGGTGATGGCCTCCTTGCGGTGACCTTCCTGATCAAGCGTCTCCTGTTTGGAAACCGCCTGATACCCGAGCTTCTCCACACGCTGTTGAATATCGCTAAGGCTTACCTCTGCGGGATTGAATTCCACCCGGGCCGTCTCCAGTGCAAAATTGACGTTGGCCTGATTAACACCTGGCATCTTGCTTACCACTTTCTCGATTTTCGAAGCACAAGCGGCGCAGTACATGCCAATCAGCTGCAGGTCCACTGTTTCCTTTGCTGTTCCGTAACCCAGCTTTTCAATTTTCTCTTCCATCTGCTGGACGGTAACCACATTCGGATCAAATGTAACCGACGCTTTTTCCAGCGCAAAATTCACATTCGCTTCCTGGACGCCTTCCATTTTATTTAGGCCCTTCTCAATCCGATTCGCACAGGCGGCACATGTCATACCCGTTAACTGCAGCGACGTTTTCTTCTGTTCCAATGCTGTTCCTGCTCCCATCTTCTCCTCACCCCTCTTCATCCTCGTGCCGTTTGGTTAAACTACGTTATATCCTTGTTCCTCGATAATTTCTTTGATTTTATCCAAATTGACTTTGCCTGCGTCATAATTGACGGAGACCGTGCCTGCCTTCAAATCCACATGACCCTCGATGTTCTCATTCTTTAAAGCTCCCTCAATGGAATTCACGCAATGCATGCAAGACATACCTTCTACTTTTATTGTTACCTGTTCCATGTTCAATCTCTCCTTTGGGTTATGAATTTATTTTGAGCAGCCCTTCTAAAAGCGTGCCCGGAATAAGTTTTGAACTGGTTGTTCTCGTTTCTTGATGTTAGTATACCCCCCTACCCTATATATAGTCAATGGGTTTTCTCATTTTTTTAAAAAAATATGTCCTCGCTATGAATTAACCGCATAACCATGCGCTATTCTTCACCCTGAATAAACAATTACTGCCACCTTTAGAAGGTGGCAGCTCCATGGAAACTCATCATAACCAGACCGTCTCCAGCCAGGAATTCCATTATTTCATTAACTTGTTCATGGTTGTTAACAGCTCGGTAATAACATCGTCGTCACCTTCCTGCAGGCGTTCCACCACACAGCTCTTCATATGATGCTCAAGCAGCAATTTGCTGACGCCGTTCAAGGCCGACTGGATCGAGGAGATCTGGTTTAATACATCATCACAGTACGTATCCTTCTCAATTAAGCCCTTTACACCGCGAATCTGTCCTTCAATCCGGTTCAACCGGCTGACGAGATTGCTTTTCGTTTTGTCGGAATGATGGCTCTTCCGTTCACTGGTTACTGCGCATGCATCATGTACATGTTTCTCGACTGTCATACCCATTCCCCCCTTGATCACATTACTTCATCTTATTCTAACCCTATTATCAGTATATCATATAGCCCCCCACCCTATAAAGCCCAGCTTATGGAATATATAACCCGACTATATCCGGATTTACATCAGGATCGATTCATTTATTGAGATTTTAGAACGATTCATATAACATGGTCAAAAGGTAATCATCATTTTACGGGAGTGAATAAAATGAGCCGTATCACCATACTGATCGCGGATGACGAATCCGAGATTGCGGATCTGATTGAGTTGCATTTAAAAAAAGAAGGTTACCACTGCATTAAAGCGCGCAATGGCCAGGATGCCATTCATGCGGTTCAAACGTATCCGATTGATCTGGCCATCTTGGATATTATGATGCCCAAGCTCGACGGCTATGAGGTAACCCGGCAAATTCGCGAAAAGTTTTTACTGCCTATTATTTTTCTCAGTGCCAAAATCTCGGACCTTGATAAGATCGAGGGGTTGGTGCGAGGGGCGGATGATTATATGACCAAGCCGTTCAACCCCATGGAATTAGTAGCTCGCGTGAACGCCCATCTCAGGCGTACCAAGCAGTTGAGTCAGTCGGCAGCGGAAGTGAATAAACCTATCGTGGAGATCGGGGGCGTCGTCATTTATCCGGATCAGCGAGTGGTCGAGCTCTACGGTAAGCCCATTGAATTGACGCCCAAAGAATTTGATATCTTGTATCTGCTCGCCAGGCATCCCAAAAAAGTCCATAGTGCCGAACATATATTTCAGCAGGTATGGGGCGAAGACTACTATGAAGGCAGAAACACGGTGATGGTACATATTCGTACGCTGCGGAAAAAGCTCGGGGAAGATACCAACAAGCATAAACTGATCAAGACGGTATGGGGAGTAGGTTATACCATCCATGTCTAACATGATATTTAGCTTTCGGACTAAAATGATTCTGCTGCTCATGGCCAGTATGCTTGCATCCGGCGGTATTACCTTTGGGATCTATAAAGCTCTCCAACTGTACTATCGTTCTGAAGTTTTGTTTGAGAATCCGTTAACTCGAATTCGATATTTCATGAGGTACGAAATTGGAGATGTGAACTCGTTTTTAATTATTTTTGTACCGCTTGCCATCATGTTTTTCTTCTTGTTCACCAAGCCTTATGCTAAATACTTCAAAGAAATCTCCAAGGGGATCCATCAGCTCGCAGCCGGCAATTTCATTGATCGGGTCCATATTACGTCCAAAGATGAGTTCGGTACGATTGGGCGAGATATTAATTTAGCCATGGATAACCTGCGGGAAGCCGTAGAACGGGGCGACTCTGCTGAGAGCAGCAAGGATCAGCTGGTTCTAAACCTGGCCCATGACTTGCGCACACCGCTGACCTCCGTTATCGGGTATCTGGATTTCATTCTTAAAGACAATCAGCTGACTCCGGAGCAGTCCAGGCACTATGCCCATATCGCTTACACCAAGTCTCAACACTTGGAGAAACTTATCGATGAGTTATTTGAAATCACCCGAATGAACTACGGCAAGGTCCAGCTTGAGAAGAACATGATCGATCTCGATGAGCTGCTTAACCAACTGAACGAGGAATTATATCCTATATTTGAAAAAAACGGCCTTACCTCCAGAATGAACATTGCAGAGCAGCTGATTATAGGCGGAGATGGAGATTTACTGGCTCGCGTATTTGAGAATCTCCTCACCAATGCGATCCGGTATGGGAATGATGGCCAATTCATAGACATTCACGCATATGTGGATGCCGATGAGGTTGTCGTTCAAATCATCAACTATGGCGATTGTATTGAACCTGAGGAGCTTCCGCATATTTTCGATATGTTTTACACCGGCGATCGGGCACGAAGCCATCAAACGGGAAGCACGGGACTCGGGCTCTTCATTACCAAAAACATCGTGGAGCAGCATGGTGGAACCATTTCCGCACAGAGCAGCATGATCCGCACACTCTTCGAGGTGCGTTTGCCCAAGGGCGATTCATTTATTTAAGAAAAATTTTAGAAATAGCCTACTTCTTTTTTAAATAGTTTCCCCTAACCTTAAGAACATACGACTGGGGACCAAAGAATAGGAAGCAGGCTATTTAACATAACGAATCGCTCTTTTTACTCAAACCATTTTATCCTATTCTACAAACCCGAACCTCCAGATCGGTGCGTACCTTTCTCTGGAATACCAGACTAGCTTCGCCATGTCCTGAATCATTTGCCGGAGGACGCATATTGAATATCTAGAAACAAAAGGGTGTCCGCGTGCCCATCGGAATTATACATGGATGAAAAGATAAAAATATCCGACGATTCTGTTTTAGGCGGACTCTTCTCGAGGAACTTCCCCTTCTTATTGTCATAGAAATACTCCAGGATGTCATCGGATGGTGATGGATCGTATTCTCCATATCGTTTCTTGATCTCGCCAATTTGCATTCCTATTTCAGCACCGCGCGTTGTTTGATAATGACCTTTCGATTCTTCCTCCATCCTGATCGCAACAACGGCATCATCTCTGTAGAACACCGCGATCCCGAAATCGTAGTCAAATACACCCCTGGCATGCTCTTGTCCCGTGCCAAGCACTTTTTCAGCATCCGCACGATTCATGCCGTAGTGTACCTTTTGGCCATTATCTATGCGCACGATCCCCATGTCTTCTTTGGTAAACTTCTCCGTTGGCTCACCGCTGCCGCTACAGCCTCCTAAGACCAGGATCAATACTATCAACAAGCAGAAGTATCTAACCATGTAATCCTCCTCCTCTAGAGTTTTTTCCAAGATTTTACCATATAATGCTTTACAAAGGGCACTATTCTACCTGGGCGTGCATCAAAAGTACATGCTCACAAAAAGGTTCGGCATTCGAAAAGTATCCAGCCAAAAAAAAAGATGTCCCACCAGATCCAACATCTGATGGGGGCACCCTAATTTCCACGTCCAGTTATAAATGATCTTAATAAATCGTCCGCCCCTGCTCATCCGGCACGCCGGATTTACGGAAGAAATATGTGTTGATTACATCCCGCCAATGCTTCGCATGCTCGGCTTGATCAGTCAGCCGGTCCGTCACCTGAGCGAAACGCTCCGGATCGACCATTCCTTCCAGCGAGGTCCATGCCTCAAGCAATCCAGCAGCTGCTTGCGCCCCGGCAAAATGTGAGTCATAGATATGCTGAATCACCGATTTACCGGATTTCAACACATGGGAATACGGCACATGATGGAAGAACAGCAGCAGCTCGTCAGGGCAATCCGTCAGCGAATCATATCGAGCCCTATTCGGTTCGAAGTACTGTGCGGTATAGCCTGTGCCCGACGCCACCGTGCGGTCGACGCCCATTCCGTCCCGATCCGCGAAATGGTACGTACCCCACCTTGAATATTCATAGCCGTCCACATCCGGTCCGTAATGCGTATGCGGCGTAATCATCCAGCCCACCCCGAGCGGAGAGGTGTAGCTTTCATAGATCGGCCACGATTGCATAAGCATGTCGCATACCGTGTTGACCACCATGTCGTCATTACCGAAGGTTAACCTCGTCCATTCTTCCGCGATTTCCTCGGAGGACAATTCCGGATCCCAGACCAGACGTCCAAAGCCATACAGATTCGCCTGTGCCAAGGTGTGACCCGTCCAGTTCTCATCATTTCCAATGTTGGAAACGGCAGCGATTCCGCTGTATTTCATGCCGTGCAGGGAACCATTCACGATCTTCCTCACCTCGGACCCCGCCCCATTCGCATAGGTATCGAAATCCAGCACCTCTTTCCATTGCGGCACCAGATAGCATACGTGACGCTGCTGTCCGGTATATTCCTGGGCGGCCTGGAACTCGAGCACTTGATTGGTCTCTTTCAAGCTGCCAAACAGCGGCGATACCGGTTCCCGCACTTGAAAGTCCATGGGCCCGTTCTTAATCTGCAGCAGCACATTGTCCTTAAACCTGCCGTCCAGCGGGGTAAAATGATCATAGGCCGCCCGTGCGCGGTCTGTGCTGCGGTCGCGCCAATCCTGCATGCAGTTGTAGACGAAGCAGCGCCAGATGACGAGCCCGCCATGCGGCTCCAAGGCTTCAGCCAGCATATTGGCGCCATCGGCATGGTCCCTGCCATAGGCAAACGGGCCGGGGCGATGCTCCGAATCCGCCTTCACCAGGAAGCCGCCAAAGTCCGGAATATAATCGTAAATCTCATTCGCCGTGTCCTTCCACCACTGCCGAACCTCTTCGTTCAGCGGATCGGAGGTCGATACGCCGCCGATATGCAGCGGAGCCGCAAAGTTAATGCTCAAGTACAATGTAATCCCATATTCCCGGAAGATATCCGCGATCTTCGCAATCGTCGGCAAATATTCCGCGGTAATGAATTTCGTCTCGATCTCGTGCACATTGACGTTATTAATGGAGATGGCATTCATACTCACGGAAACCAACAGACGAGCGTAATCTCTCACGCGATCCAGATTTTCGGCAAACCGTCCGTTTTCGTAAAAAATCGAGTTGCCCGAGTACCCGCGTTCCACCGAGCCGTCGGCATTATCCCATTGATTGATCATCCGCAGTCCGTTCGCTGGCTGCTCGGTCACGTTCAGTCCAGTTAACGGTTGGTCAGAGGCCAGCAATCTCAATAAATGAAACACCCCATATAATACGCCTTTACCGGATCCACCGATCAATACCAACTTCTCCTGCTGCCCTTGGATTGAATACTCCAGCTGAAAACCTTCTGCGCCTAGCTGGGCTGCCATCCGGCCCCTATCTCGACCTGATCTGTCCCCGCCTGAGCCGACCCCATCCATTTCTCCCTTGTCTGCTTCAGCTACCGCAAGAATGCGTACCTCGAGATAAGATGAAGCCGGGGCCTCGACCGTGATGACCGGTACAATCCCCAGCATGGATTGGCACGCACGCTTCAGTTCCTCAATGGCAGCGTTCGCAACCCGCGACTGCTGCAGGTCCGCTACAATCGTGCCGAGCAGCCTGCTGTATCCGGAGGCAAGCTCCCGGTCCTTGATGGGCGCATACTGCAGCCACGCTTTATATAAAGTGCTGTTCAATGTAAACTCCCCTTTTTGTCCAAGGTCAACGTTTCTCTCCAGCATCTCACTGTTTTCAACGCCTGCTTCCTTAAGCTCGAACATGCAGACGCCGGCCACAAGGACCGGTATCATGACCAACTGATGGCGTCTCCAGCCGCCTGTATTATCGCTATTGTTATATAAAATGATAGCTTAAGCCCCAGTATCCTTACACCTTAATCGTATGCTCCACCAACCGGTGAAACGCCGGTTTCGGCTGATGCCGCTCATCGAACAGGAAAGGCCAATTCTTCCGTCCCCGTACCGGGAAATCGTCCAGCCAAGTGTAATCGTCGGCTGCGCCCCAGAAGGTGACGGACGTAATATGTTCCCGGTACTCCTTCAGAATGCCGAACATCGCCTCATACCGCTTAGCCTGAGCCTCCAGAAGTTCTTCCGGCGCTTCGGTCAGATCCTTCCGCTTGTCGTCAAACCGGAACATCGACACATCGAGCTCCGTAAGCTGGAGCTGCAGGCCGAGCGACGCGTACTTCTCGATCGCCGCCCGGATATCGTCAAGACCCGGGTCGTACAGATTCCAGTGTGCCTGCAATCCTATGCCATGGATCGGCGTTCCTTGATCCAGCAGCGACTTGACCAGTGTATGGATTTTGTCCCGCTTGTTCGGATGGGACTCATTGTAATCGTTATAGAATAACAGCGCGGACGAGTCGGCTTCATGAGCATACTCAAATGCCTTGGAGATAAACTCCGGACCGGCAATGTCCAACCACTTGGATGGACGAAGCAGCTCGACGCCTTCATCGGCAATGACCTCGTTGACGACGTCCCAGGCGTAAATATCATCCTTGTACCGCTTTACGACCGTATCGGTATGCGATTTCAACCGTTCAAAAAGCGTGGCTTTATCCACCAAGTCCCCGTTTTTGTCTACGAACAGCCAGTCGGTTGTTTGGTTATGCCACACCAGCGTATGGCCGCGCATCTTCATCCCATGCTTGCGGGCGAAGGTGACGAGCTGGTCCGCATCCTTGAACGTATATCTATCCTCCGCCGGATGCACGCTGACAAACTTCATTTCATTTTCCGCTGTGATGCTGTTGAAATGATAGGATAGCAATTCCTCTTGCGTTTCGATCGTCCGCGGGCTCACGGCCGCTCCAATGAGAAAGTCATTCGCGAACCATTCCTTAAGCCTCGGTTCATTTCGCTGCGTGTTGGACACATCCAGTCCCTCCTTAAATTATAGATAATAGCAAGATTGGTTATGATCGTGATGCCACAGGCATCGGTTGGTCGACAGCCATCCATTCATGCCCCGAACCACGCACCGTGCGCATAGGGAGTAGTTCGCACGATGTACTTAAATTAGCGGCTCCCGGAGCTCAGCCTTTCACGCCGCCCAGAGTCATCCCTTGTACGAAGTATTTTTGCAGGAACGGATATACCAGAATGATCGGCACGCTGGCCACAATGGTCATCGTTGCCCGAATGGAGGTCGGCGTAACCTGATTCGCACCGCTCTCGGAGCTTGCAAACTGGCTTGCATAGTCGTTGCCCGAGTTCAGCGAGGAGTTCGAATTCTGGAGTATTTTCATCAGTTCATACTGCAGGGTGCTAAGCTCACTGTATGAAGAGTTGTACAAGAATACGTCAAACCAGGAATTCCACTGGGATACCGCCGTAAACAGCGATACCGTAGCAAGCACGGGCACGCATAGCGGAAGCACGATTTTCATGAAAGTCGTGAATTCGCCGGCGCCGTCGATCCGGGCCGATTCCAGAATTCCCTCAGGTAGTCCTTCAATAAAGGAACGGATGACGATCACGTTAAACACGCCGATCAGGCCTGGAATGATGTACACCGAGAAGGTGCCCAGCATGCCCAATTCGCGAATCAGCAGGAAGTTCGGAATCAAACCGCCGCTGAAATACATCGTTAAGATGAAAGCAATCGATACGAATTTACGCAGCACATATTCCGGACGGCTGATCGTATAGGCGACCATGGCACAGCAGAATACCGAGGTAATCGTTCCGATCACCGTACGCAGAACCGAGATGAAGGTAGCGTGAAATATCGTTGCTTCGTTAAATACATATTTATAATTCTCCCACGTGAAATCCCGCGACCATAAATAAATGCCGCCTTTCACCGAATCCGTCGCATTGTTGAAGGATACCGCGAGCGTATTGATGAACGGGTATAACGTGATAATCATGAGACAGATCATAAACACCATGTTAAAGGTATCGAATAACCGGTCCGCAGGAGACTTGAACCGGGCATGAACTCGTGGTGAATCTGACATCTTCGCCATATGAATCCTCCTGTACGTTTTCTGATAGAGAACGGTCCTCGCAAGCTTTCGCTTAGAACAATCGATCTTCGCCCAGTCTCTTCGCGATATGGTTGGCCGTGAACAAGAGTATGAAGCTGACGACCGTCTTGAACATACCGGCTGCAATCGAGAGCGAGAAGTTGCCCATCTGAATACCGTATTTCAGCACGAAAATATCCAGGTTCTCGGAATAATCCACGTTCATGCCATTGCCAAGCAAATATTGCGGTTCAAAACCGGATTCGAGCAGGTTGCCGATATTCATAATCAACAGGATGATGAATACTGGTTTCAGACCCGGCAAGGTGATGTTCCAGATCCGTTGAAAGCGTCCGGCGCCATCGATTTCCGCCGCCTCGTACTGCGAGGGATCGATCATCGTCATGGCAGCCAAATATATAATGGTGTTCCAGCCGACATTCTTCCATACTTCCGAAACACCGAGTATTCCCCAGAAATATTCCCCTTCCCCAAGCCATAGGATCGGTTCCTTAATCATCCCGAACCACATGAGGAGTTCATTGATAATCCCGCCGTCTGCGGACAGGGCCGTCGAAATAATGCTCGCAGCCACAACCCAAGAGATGAAATGGGGCAAATAACTGATCGTCTGCACGACTCGTTTGAACATCAAATTACGCAGCTCATTGAGCAGAATCGCTAACACAATTGCCGTCACAAAACCTAAGACGAGGTTGATAAAACTCATGGCAAGCGTGTTGCGCATGACCCGGAGGAAGTGTTCGTCCTGAAACAGGAAGGTAAAATGCTGCAAGCCTACCCATTGCTGATCGAAAATCTTCTTGGCCGGTTTAAAATCCTGAAACGCGATTGTCCAGCCCCATAAAGGCATGTACTTAAAGACAAACAACCATATCAAAAAAGGAATCGACATGAAGACCAGCGCCTTCTGTTGCAGCAGCTTCTGGAAAAAGCCTTTTTCGCCTGTTGGCGGTTTATTGTTTAATTCAGTATCGTTTTTCCGTTGTTTATTGAAGAAACCTTTCGATACCGCCGGCGTTTCGCGCAACGCCGTCGTCTCTGCAGGTCCAATCGGGTTCGCCTTATCCACGGTTTCTTCTCCTTCCTATCCAGCCAATCAATTATGCTGTTATAGAAGAGGAGGGACGGATACAACCATTTTGTGTGGTCCGCCCCTGATCACCTCTCCTTCATCTATTATTGTCCCTGGACATTTGCGATTTTCTTAGCTACTTCCTCGGTGATCAGATCCTCGTATCCCTTCACATCCAGCCTGCTGAACTCGCCCACGTATTCATTCCAGATGCCGTCAAACTGGGCAGGGTTTGCAAGAACCAGTTTCGGGAAGTATTTACGCTGTAAATCGCTTTTCTTCTGCGTGAAGATTTGGGCCGGTGAGCCCTGGTCAATCGGAATGCTCCAAGCCGGGTACCATGGACGGTCGTCCGGTGCGGCAAACAATTGCGAGAAGGAATCGATGTCGTATGCTTCCAGCAATTTCTTGTCCGGTTCGGAGTAGGACATTTTGGCAACCTCAGGCTGGCGTCCTGCACCCACGGAATTACCGTCAGGAAGCGTAGAACCGTTGCCGTAACGAGGCCAGTTGTATTCAAAGTACTTGAAGCCGAACGACTCGCGGAAGGCTTCCGTATTGGTCTGTGCAATCTGCTCTTCCGTACGGTAGAAGCGTCCATTCTCATCGACGGAATAAGTCTCGTCCTTAATGCCCCAGTTCGACAGAATCTGGTTCTCGTCCGTAAGCAGGTTGTTGAAATACTTCACAATGCGCTCGGGATCCTTCGCGCTGACGGAGATCCCTACACCGCGGTTGTTAACAAAGGATGGTGGATCCAGATATTGATCCTTGGTATTCTCATCGTATACAATCGGCAACGCCATATATTCGAGATCGTCGTCACCCGATTTATTGGCTGTTTCGCGCAGGTTGTTCATCGCTTGGCCTACCTGCCATCTATAGTCGAAGAAGCCGAGAACCTTACCGGAAGTCAGTTTGGCAAGGTATTGATCATAGTTGTCCACGAAAGAGGATTTATCGAACAGGCCTTCCGCATTCAGCTTGTTCAGCTCTTGCAGGTAACGCTTCGTAATGTCATCGTCCGCGTAATCGTTCGCTACATGGGTTTCCATGTCAATGATGATCCCGCCATCGTTCGGATAGCCGGCCAAGTGCATTGGGGCATTGGTCAAGGCAAAAAATTTATCCTGCGTCGTCAGTGCCAGATATCCGGTCAAGCCTTCCTCCGGATGTTTCTTCACGTAGTCGCGAATCAGGCCCAGGTACTCATCGAACGTCTTGATCTTCGGGTAACCTGCTTCCTTCAGGACGCGGCGTTGAATCCAGAATGCTCCTTGCTCGATATTGGGAGCCGACGTGTACTCGCCTACAACCGCGCTTAGCGGCAGGAAGTAAATGTTGCCGTCCTCAGCCTTCATGAGGTTGTAATACGGCTCGTACACGCGCTTGATGTTGGGGCCGTACTTATCGATCAGGTCATTGAGCGGAATGAAGGCGCCAGCCCCGACCAGCTTGTCGATCGAGCTCCCCGGTACAATCACATCGGGATAATCGTTACTGGCAATGAAGGTTCCCACCTTGGTGTTCTCGTCCCCTACCAGATGTTCCATTTTAAAATTCACGCCGGTTTGGTCCTCAAAAATTTTACCGATGGTGGTCTCGTTCGTATTTTTGTCTTTACCTGCTGCTGAGTTAAAGTAGGTGAAGGTGACCTTCTCTTCTTTCTTCTCGCCTTCGCCGCCGGCTGCCGGTGTGTCATCCGCTGCCTCTTTACCGCCGCCGCAAGCTGTCAGAAGCGATACCATCATAACCACGGTCAGACAGCTCAGCCAAAATTTCTTGTTCATGCTCTTGACCTACCCCTTTCGGTCTCGTTTATTTGTAAGCACTTTCATTATAAGAGAGCTCTGGAGCGATTTTCACCCGTCAATCTTTAGGTGATACTTAGAAAACTATAGAACCGTATCTTTTGTCGTGAAAAATGGCAGATCGGTAGCCTTCTCAACTGCACCCCTGCCGATTAACGAACAAATCCTGCTTATAGTCACTCCGAACCGGAGTGCCAAGCAGGATTTGCCGACGTTATGTTTCGATGGGGATAGACAGCCTTACCCGGGTACCTTGTCCAAGCGAGCTGTCGATTTCAAACTGGAACCGGCTTCCGTAGTACAGCTTCAGCCGGTAGATCACGTTCTGAATGCCGATCCGCTCGCCCATCTCGTCCTCCGTATCCAGGTAGCGATAGATGCGTTCTAATTGCTCTGCGGACATGCCCGCCCCGTTATCCTGAATGTTACAGATAAGAGTTTGTCCCTCGCGTGCAATATGAACCTCAATGCGCCCCCCGTGCTTGAGCGGCTCAATGCCATGAATGCTGGCATTCTCCACAAAAGTAACGATGGCCATCTTCGGTATTTGCAGGTGTCCCTCTTCGGCTGGCGCATGGACCGAATAATCGATTTTGTCGCCAAACCGGTATTTCTGGATCTCAAGGAAACAATGGATAAACTCAACTTCTTCCTTGAGCGTCACCATGTCTTTTTTCCAAACTAAAGAATTGCGGAAGATCTTGGCCATATTATGAATGATTTTTGCCGTCTCATCCTCATCCTTCATCAGGCTGCGCATGCGGATGGTCTCCAGGGCGTTAAAGAGAAAGTGCGGATTAATCTGGCTCTGAAGGGCGTTCAATTGCGCGTGCCGCCGCTGCAGCTCCAAATTCTTCTTCTGGATATCCGCCACATACACGTCGTTAATCAAGCTCTTGAGCTGCAGGGTCATCCGGTTGAATTCACCCGTCAGCTGACCGATCTCGTCACGTGCCTCAGCCTCTTGGATCGTGTCGTAATGTTGGTTCTTGACCTTCTTCATATGCTTGAGTATCCGTACCAGACGTACGTTCAGAGAACGGCTAATCCAGACAATCACGAGGGTCGGGAGCAGAAAATTCAGGCAGGTCAGCACAATGACGAACCGCAGGGACTGATGCACGTCGCGCAGCACCACATCCTCCGGCGTCACGGCCATGATCGTCCAAGAGTTCAGATTGTTGGTCGTGAACGTATCGGTATGAAACTCCAGAAAGTTGTCGCCATGCACGATGCCGCTGTACGGTACGGAACCCTGTATGACATCGACTTGCGGATCCGTGGTGTATTCAATCTTTCCGCCGCTGCTCAGCAGGTACACTTTGCCCTGTACATTCAGATTGCTCATGATCTGCCGGATCGAGGGCATCCGCATATCGATCTTGAGATACTTGGCATGGTCATCCTGGGAGCTAAAATAATTCATGCTCCGGATGATGCTGAAGCTGTCCAATTGACCGTTCTTGCCCGTACGCATCACGATCGGCTGGGTTACATTCTTGCCCGCGATCGCCTTGTACCAAGCTTCTTCCTTCACCTGGTCATCGATATAATTAATGCCTCCGGAATACAGCAAGGTTGGATTATCCACATAAACCGTAATCTCGCTCACCGAATTGTACACAGCACTGCCTGAATTCAAAATGCGGCGGAGATAGGTATCATAGGCCTCGATATAATCAGCCGGATGATCGTATACCGTCTCCACGATCTCGTTCAATTGAATGTCCGTGTAGAAGACGGAGGATATCTCCAGCGCGTCCTCGACTTCACGACGGAACTCATTCTTCATCTGCTCAAGCGCCACCGTTATATCCTGGATCCGCTGCTCCCTCACGCTGCCGGATGTCACGTTGTAGAAGATGAGATTGGTGACCAGGATGGGCAAAAATACGGCCAGGAAATACATTAGCAGCATCTTGTCCCGCAGACGGACGTTATTGAGGCTTGGTTTCATCGATCCGTCCCTTCGGACGCAGCCTCCTTCATCAAGCGGCTCCGGTACTCGCTTGGCGTCATTCGCTCCGACTTCTCGAATTGCGTAACGAAATAGTCCGGGTTGCCGAAGCCGACCCGTTCCGCCACCTCATAGATGCGCAGATCCGTCTGGCGCAGCAATCGCTTTGCTTCGTTCACGCGCAGCTGCAGCAGGAAATCATTAAAGTACATGCCATATGCTTTTTTGAAGAGTTGTCCCAGATAAACAGGGTTCATATAGAACTTCCCTGCGATGCCCTTCAGGCTGATATTCTCATGATAATGGGTTTCGATATACGCCTTAATCTTCTGAATTCCGCCCTTGTGCTGCTCCTTGCGAAGACGAGCAATATAGTTTGCGCTCTCAATCGCAAAATCCATAAACAGCCGCATCAGCCCCTGAAGCGACACGTTACGGTCGTGCCACTCTGTCATCGGTTCTAGGCTGGATATTTGATTCTGATCCCCATCCATACTGCTAAGCACCCGGACCACGCCTAGCACGCATTGGTTGATTGCCGTCTTCACCGCTTCGGGAGCGTACAGCTTCTCCCGGAAGGATTCGAACAGCAAACGAATCGTCACTTCCAGCTTCTCGAAGTGCAGCTCCTCGATCTGCTCCAGAAGCTGCTGGTAAAGCCCCTCTTCCAGCCCGATGTAGTGAAGGGCATGCTGGGAGGCCTCCTCATGGATCACAATGCCACTCTCATCATACATGTACTTGTACAGGAGTGATTCTTTGGCAGTTTCGTAAGCCTTCTGAATGTGGGACAGTTGCATAACCGGTTGACCAAAGTAAACAAAGACTCGTTCGTCGCCCGAGTCGGCAAGCGATTGCTGAATGCGTCTGGCAAATCCCCGCTGACACCCTTGGAACGAGTGCAGGATGCTGCCCGGGACGATGATGCCGATTCGACTGCGGTGCTCATGCAGGTAGAAGGGCTGTTCTCCACTCGAGATCGCAAGGAGAGCCGCTTCCACCCTGTCCTTGAATTCTGCTCTGCCACCGTCATTGTCGTTCGCCCTCGAAGCCAGCGGGTGGTCATTCCGCTCGACAAAGACGTAGAACAGATGACCCTCCGGCTGGAGCTCAAGGCGTTGCTCCCATTCCTGCAGCAGCGCCTCATCGGCTTCCCCTATAATGAGTGATTCCATCAAGGCTCCGGACATCAGCCTCTCTTCTCTCATGCGGGCCTCGCGGTCTAACTCCAGCCGTTCGCTGAGCCGAACCAGCGCATGGCTGAACTCCGTCTCGTCAATCGGTTTCAGAATGAAATCATGCACACCATAGCGGACAGCCTGCTGTGCATAGTTGAAATCATCGTATCCGCTTACAATAATGAAATACGGCTTCACGATGTCCTTCATGACGACATGCCTGATCAGCTCGAGTCCATCCAGCACCGGCATGCGGATATCGGTGATGACCACATCCGGCTGTAGCCGTTCAATCAGTTCCAGCGCATCTTCCCCGTTGTCTGCCTCATCCACAATTTGGAAGTCGCAGGCTTCCCAATCAATCAGCTTCAGAAACCCTTTGCGCGTAAACACCTCGTCATCCACCAATATCGCCCGGTTCCATTGCACGGTATGTCCCCCTCACCTGTTCATGCACATCTTCCTGTTACATATCTTCTATCCGCTAACAGCAAACGCTTTCATATAGTAAGTCCATTGTTCATGCTCCGTACGGAATTGTCAATGGATTTGAAAATAGCGCTCAGCATTGCGGTAGCAAATATCCTGGATAATGGCACCGATATATTCATAATCGGCGGGCAATTCCCCTTCCCTGATCCAGTCCCCGAACAGGCGGCACAGCACTCTGCGGAAATATTCATGCCTCGGGAACGACATAAAGCTCCTGGAATCGGTCAGCATGCCCACAAAGGTGCTGATCAGCCCCATGGAAGACAACGCGGTGAGCTGCTTCAGCATCCCTTCCTTCTGATCGTGAAACCACCAAGCGGAACCAAGCTGAAGCTTGCCCTCAACGCCAGCCGACTGGAAATTCCCGATCGTGGTGGCAATCATTTCGTAATGAGAAGAATATAGGCTGTACACAATGGTTTTCGGCAGCTGATCGTTCCTATCGAGCCTGCTCAGAAATCCGTTCAGGCTTTCCGCCAGATGGAAATCAAGAATCGAGTCATACCCGCTGTCCTTGCCGATCTTCGCGAACATGCGCGCATTATTGTTCCGAATCGCTCCAATGTGCAGCTGCATGGTCCAGCCCTTGGCGTGATACATTTCCCCAAGCTTGAGCAGGGTGTAGGTGCGATATTTCCGTTCCTCAAGCGGTGTGATGCTGCCCCCACTAATCGCTTTGCTGTAAATGTCCGCAACCTCTTGTTCATCGACTTGTTCACAAGGAAACGCGCCGAAGCCGTGATCCGACAGGCGGCAGCCATGATCGTGGAAATATTGAATCCGTTCTTGCAGTGCATCCAGCAACCCTTGATAAGTATCCACAGCTAAACTGGCCGTCGTTCCTATAGTCTCGACATAGGAAGTGAAGTCGGGGTGCGTGAGATCCAGGACCCGATCCGGACGGAATGCAGGGGCAACGACGGTGGACAGCTCCCCATGATTGCGAATGGCGCGATGAAACTCCAACGAATCGACGGGATCATCTGTCGTGCAGGCCACTTTGACCTTGAATTTCTCCAGAATTCCGCCTGCCCGCAAGGCAGGGGCCTTCAACTGCTCATTGCAAGCTCCCCAGATCTCCTTGGCATTATCCGCAGTCAACCGCTCTTGAATCCCGAAATAGCGGGTCAGTTCCAGATGGGTCCAGTGATAGAGCGGATTGCCCACCAATCGCGGAACACATTCCGCCCAAGCCATAAACTTCGCTTCGGCGCTTGCGCTGCCGGTAATCAGCTCTTCGTCGACGCCGAGCCAGCGCATCGCCCTCCACTTGTAATGATCCCCATCCAGCCATAGCTCCGTCAGGTTATCAAACTGCCGGTTAATGGCAATATCCTTCGGACTTAAATGGTTGTGGTAATCGAATATCGGCATCCCTTCCGCATAATCATAAAAGAGTTTCTTCGCGCTGTTGCTGTTTAGGAGCAGATTTTCCGTGTCCAAACGGCTCATGTGATCGCCTCCGATTCTTATTTCGATTTTCAGTTCCATACTACCATACAAGTATGGTAGTATGGAATACATTAGGAGGTGATGCAGTGGTAGAATCTTTGCGATTACAGCCAGGATCGGCCGGAAATATCGTGTACTCCCGGCTTAAACAGCAGATTGTCAGTCTAGAGCTGCCGCCGGGAACGGCTCTATCCGAGAAGGAGGTTTCCCTTTCCTTCGAGGTCAGCCGGACGCCAGTTCGGGAAAGCTTTGTCCGTTTGGCCCAGGAGGACCTTGTGGTTGTGCTTCCCCAGCGCGGCACACGCGTTTCGCTCATCGATTCGGAGCTGGTCGAGGAAGCGCGTTTCATGCGCGAACAGCTGGAGAAAGCCGTGGTCCGGCTTGCCTGCGAAAGCTTTCCCGAGGATAAACTCGCCGAGTTGGAGCAAAATCTGTCCGAGCAAAGCGAGAGCATCGAGAAGCATGACGGCAAGCACATGTTTGAGCTGGATGAGGCCTTTCACCGTATTTTGTTCGAAGGCTGCCGTAAGGTCGGCACATGGAACGTGCTGCAGCAGATGAACGCTCATCTAAACCGGAGCCGGATGTTATGGCTGTCCGCCGATCCGAATTGGACCAACCTGTACGAGCAGCATCGGGAGATCGCGGAGGCGATTGCACGCCATGACGCCGATCATGCCGAACGAGAAATGCAGGCGCATCTGAGCCTGATCATCTCCAATCTGGCCGTGCTGAAAGAGAAGCATCCCGATTATTTTAAATAAGCCTATGCCAGTGGATAGACTTTAACCGACTCGCAGGCTTCCATCTTGGCAGTGCACTCGTAACTTGCAAAATTCCCAGCAGCTTTGCGTTAACTCCTTAAACTTGTAAAGGCGGTGAAGAAAATGCGCATGGTATTCAGGTGGTTTGGTGAGGGCAACGATACGGTCTCACTGGATCAGATTAGACAAATCCCCGGCGTGGAGGGCATCGTATGGGCACTTCACGATATTCCTGTCGGCGAGGAATGGCCGATGGAGCGGATTGAAGAAGTCGTGGGCCAGGCGAAAGCGTACGGCCTTCATATTGACGTCGTGGAAAGCGTGAATGTGCATGAAGATATCAAGCTTGGGCTCCCCTCACGGGATCAGTACATAGCCAACTACATCCGGACGATTGAGAAATTGGGCCAGGTCGGCGTCAAAGTCATCTGCTATAATTTCATGCCGGTATTTGACTGGGCTAGAACCGATCTTCATAAGCAGTCTGCCGATGGATCGACGGCTCTCTTCTTTGAGAAAGCCAAAATCCACGGCACTGATCCGATGGAGCTGGTTCAGACGATCAACCGAAACAGCACGCTTACGATGCCTGGCTGGGAGCCGGAACGTTTGGCCCATCTAACCTCCCTGTTCGAAGCATACCGCGGCGTTACCGAGGACGATCTGTGGCGCAACCTCGAATATTTCTTAAGCTCCGTCATCCCGGCTGCCGAGAAGAACGGTATTCGAATGGCCATTCACCCGGATGATCCGCCTTGGCCGATCTTCGGTCTGCCGAGGGTCATTACCAGCCAGGACAATCTGCGGAGATTCCTCAAGCTATATGATAGCCCGGCGAACAGCTTGACCCTGTGCAGTGGATCGCTCGGCGCCAATCCGGACAATGACATCGTCTCCATGATCCATGAGTTCCACGACCGGATTCCTTTCGCACACATCCGGAATGTGCGCGTCTATGAGAATGGCGATTTCATCGAAACGTCCCACCGCACCGAAGACGGTACCGTCGATATTTCCGGCATCGTGCAGGCTTATCATGATAACGGTTTCACTGGATATGTAAGGCCCGATCACGGGCGGCATATTTGGGGTGAGCAGTGCCGTCCGGGTTACGGTCTATATGACCGCGCCTTGGGCATTATGTATCTCTGGGGGTTGTGGGACGCTTACAGCCGGGAGCGCGCTGGCAGCGCAGCTCAGCTGAAGGAGGCCGTTCAATGAGTGAGGTAAATAAGCATACAACAGATACCTCTGAATCCGGATCAAGCGGCGCTTCCTATGCATCCACGCCGCAAGTGACGCCAGCCCTTCCTATCCATCCATCATTAAACGGGAAGATGGTTGTCATTACGGGCGGCTCCGGGGTGCTGTGCCGAGCAATGGCTCTGGAGCTGGGCCGGCAAGGCGCCAAGGTCGCCGTCTTGAATCGTACGGCCGAGAAAGGGCAGCAGGTAGCGGACGAAATTACGGCTGCCGGCGGTACAGCGATTGCCGTTCCCTGCGATGTAACGGATGTGGAAAGCGTCCGGCAAGCCGAGAAGGCTGTGCGCGAGTCTTTCGGACCCTGCGATATCCTTATTAACGGAGCCGGCGGCAACCGGAAAGACGCGAATACAACCAACGAGATACTCCGTCCGGAGGATGTGGGGCAGCCGGATCTGACAACCTTCTTCGGGCTAAGTGTGCCTGGCTTCCGCAGCGTATTCGATTTGAACTTCATCGGCACGCTCATACCGACGCAAATTTTTGCGGAAGGGATGCTGGGGCGTCCCGGGGCCGTCGTGCTGAATATCTCGTCCATGAGCGCACCGAGCCCGATGACCAAGGTTCCGGCGTATAGCGCAGCCAAAGCGGCCATTAACAACTTTACGCAGTGGCTGTCCGTTCATCTCGCGGAATCCGGCATTCGCGTGAACGCGATTGCGCCAGGCTTCTTCCTGACCGAGCAGAACCGCAATCTGCTGACCCATAGTGACGGTTCATTAACCGAGCGCTCTCATAAAATCATCTCCCATACCCCCATGAGACGGTTTGGCGTGCCGGAGGATCTGCTCGGCACCCTGCTCTGGCTTGTGGATGATCAGACCTCCGGGTTCGTCACCGGAACGGTGATTCCCGTAGACGGCGGCTTCATGGCTTATTCCGGGGTATAACGGATTATTTCCTTAACCTGATACAGCAGCAGGGCCGGTTTTAAGATCCTATGATCTTAAAACCGGCCCTGTTTTTTATATCACGGCAACTGTATATGCCTGAGTTTATCTGGATTTGCCACGGTATATATCGCTTCGATCCGATTGTTTTTAAAAGCAAAAGAATAAATAAATTGGACTCCGTTATCCAACTGGATCCGCATTCCCGGCAGACCATTGACGGTAAGATAAGAGTATACATATTTCCCTTCATACATTTTAAGCAGGTTCAAATGCAATTGGATCACTTTATGGTCTCCAACCACAGGAATTTGCGCCGCTCTGACTTTACCGCCGCCATCCGAGTAGAACACAACATTCTCGTTTAACAGCAACAGCAGCTTATTCGTGTTCCCCTGTAAAAGGGAGTCTACAAATTCCTTGATTTGCTCCTCCGCCACCGAGATCGATGGACTCTGATCAGGAACAAAATGAATGCTGCCCTTAGCACGGCGGAAGATTTGACGACAATTGGTGCTGCTTTTTCCCAGAATTTCAGCTATTTCATCATAGGAATAATGGAAAATCTCACGAAGAAGGAACACGGCTCTTTCCACCGCGTTGAGCTGCTGAAGGAGCAGCAGGTACGCTGTAGAGATGGACTCTTGCTGCTCTACGATATGAGATGGGTCCGTCTCTGACGCCATATTCTCGATCAGGGGTTCTGGCAGCCAAGGGCCGACGTACAGTTCACGTTTTTTGGCAGAAGAGCGCAGCAGATCCAAACAACGATTCGTTACGATTTTGTACAGAAACGCTCTCTCATTGCGAATATCCTCCGGGTGGGGCAATTGGTTATAACTGATGAAAGCCTCCTGCACGATATCTTCCGCATCCATCACACTTCCCAGCATTCGGTAAGCCAACGAGAAAAGAGCGGATCGATAGGTTTTATACAATGACTCTGTGCTCATCATTCGGGATCCTTGCCTCACTTTCAAGCGAGAGTATATGCTGTACAGCCCGTTTGGCGCTTGCGGTTGCAGCATCAACCAAGAGTTCGCCATGCGCTGCCCATTCTCCCGCTACATATAACCCGATGATTTCCGGGACCGCTGGACCCGGGTTCTCTTGGCGGTTCACATGCATAAAATCGTGGCAGACCGTGATGTTGGGAAGGTATTGTTTCTCAACGAGCTCGTTGCGCCAACCCGGCTGCACCAAGTCTAAGGTTTCTTCTAATTCCTGCAAATCCCTTCTTGCATCCTTCTCCTTGCCCTGATACTTCAGCAAGGTTATGACTTGTGCGCCATCTTCACTGAGGTAAGCCGCTCGGGATTGATTCGAGAGAAAGACGGTTTGATCGAGGCCGTACACAAACTGCTGCTTCGGTTCCGGAAGACGACGCAGGGCTACATCCAAGCAAGCCGCTGTCACTTCGACCGCCTGCTCCTTCCAAGTATGAAGGGCAGTTTCTTCTGCATGAGGCACCAGTTCGTGAGCAACAGCTGGCGGTGTGGTAAGAATAATATGGTTTGCTTCTATTTTCATGCCATCCCCGCATAGGACATGCCGTACCCTTCCCTCGTGATGATCAACTGAAATTACTTTATTCTTCGTTACGATTTGAACTCCCTGCTCGAGAGCCTTTTGTTTTAATTCATCGACCATGGCTCCCCAGCCCCGATCCAGATACAGCACCCCCTTCAGCGCGTGCTTAAGCTGCTGCAGTACGGGACCGGCGGCCTGCAGGTCAGGGGCTACCACATAACTCGCTGTACGCAATAGCGAATAAAATAAATTTCGTACCATGGGATCCTGCACGTTACCTTCAATCCATTCGCGCAAACTCATGTTGTCGTACAGCTGCGTATCCAGTTTACCTAATTTCGCAAGCCAGGCACCGAGTTCCATCTTGCCCTTCCAGGTTAATAGTGGGGTAGTGAATAGGGATTTCACGCCCATGGGTAACGGACTTAGTTTCCCTTTCCATATCCCGTACCCGTCAATTGAAGGTTGGCCTCCCGCCAATTGGAGCCCTAATTCGCGAAAGGTTGAAAGGGCATCTCCATGGTATAAGGCATGCCCGCCCAGATTGAAGTAGGCTCCCTTCTTCTTATGGGTCATGGCCCGACCACCTAAACGTTCCTGCTTCTCAACGATTATCGTTTGCTTCCCGGCTCTTGCCGCATAGATTGCGGCTGTTAAACCGGCTACACCTCCACCTACAATGGCTACATCATATTTTAGCATCCGTCATCACCCTTTCGGTTTTATACGGGTATGACGGGCGAGGATACCCAGATGTGACAGGAATGAAGATCTAATCCGAAAATTTATATCAGTTCATGATTTCGGCAACTCCTACCATAAAGCCCCTCTTCAATACGAAGAGGGGCTTGCATGGCTCTATATCATAACCTCACGTTTGAGATTCATTTCGGTTTACTGCACGGTCTCCGGCTTAAAAAAAGCAGGCAAGTACTTTTTGTTCGCCTCCAGCATTTCACCCAGCAGCTGCTTCGCTACACTTACGGAAGGCACCAGCGGATGGTGAACCAGCGCTTGCAGCGCAATTCCGCGATCACCGGTAATGGCCGCTTCAATCGTCAATTGTTCATACACTTTCACCGCATGCATCAGTCCTTTAACATGGGAAGGAACGTTTTGCGGTGTAAGTGGAATCGGCCCTTGGCCTGTTACCACGCAGTTGATCTCGATGCTGGCATCCGCAGGCAGGAAGTCATAGATATTGCCGTTTGCGACATTCAATGTCTGGATATCATGGCGGTCATTGTAGATGGACGTCATCAGGTTGACTGCCGCTTCGGAGTAATAAGCGCCGCCCCGCTGCTCCAACTGCTTCGGTTTCACGGCCAAATTCTCATCCTTGTAGAGCTCAAACAGCTCCTGCTCTACCCGGCTGACAACATCCGCTCGGGTTCCGTCCTTCTCCAGCGATGCCTTCATATCCGCGAACATGGTATCGGTCATGTAGAAATATTTAAGATAATATGTCGGAATCGCTCCAAGCGAACGGATAAAGTCTGCATCCCATCCGAAGGTCGGCACGTTCTTCGCCGTATACGATTTGCCGCCGTCCAGCAGCTCCGGCATCTTCTCTTCCCCGTTGACGATCGCCGACGTCACCCAGTGAAGATGGTTGATCCCGACAAACTCGGCCAGAACGTCCTTCTCCGACACGCCGTACTCGGCCGCAAGGAACTTCTGAAAGTTAATTGGCGAGTTGCACAGACCAACGGATTTCACCTTACTATGCTTTGCAACCGCCTCGGTAACAATGCCCGCCGGATTCGTGAAGTTCAGCATCCATGCATTCGGTGCCAGTTCCTCGATATCACGGCAAATGTCCAGAATCACCGGAACCGTGCGCAGCGCCTTCAGCATGCCGCCCGGGCCCGTCGTCTCCTGCCCAATGACGCCGTGCATAATCGGAATATGCTCATCCTGTTTACGTGCCGCAAGCAAGCCGACACGCATCTGGGTCGTCACAAAATCGGCACCTGCAATCGCTTGTCTGCGATCCAGTGTCAGGTGAACCTCTATCGGCAGGCCCGATTCTTTCACCATGCGTTTCGCTAGATTGCCTACAATCTCCAGCTTATGCTTGCCCTCTTCAATATCAACGAACCATAATTCGCGAATCGGCATTTGCTCATAATTGCGAATGAAACCTTCAACAATTTCCGGGGTATAGGAGGAACCTCCCCCGATGACCGCTATCTTCAATCCTGCTGCCACATTAATCGCCTCCAAGGTATGATATCAATCCGTATTTATCAGGTTCTATTTAAAACGATAAACTGATCAGGCTGTGGTTACCTGCTCAAACGTAAATGCTTTTAGTTTGGCCTCCGCCTGTGCATCAATGGCATGGCCATCGGCATCCATCGCGCAGAGAAGCGCGCCGGAAACCGGATCGGAAGTCAGTCTTACACAGCTCGCATGTGGTGCCCGGACCGCAACAATCCGTTCGATCGCATCCGTCAGGATCGAGCTATTCGGCCTGTTCAGCACACTGCCGATATAAACAATGTCAAATGCTTCATCCGTCATGTCCAGCCGCCGGATCAGCGTACATACCGCATTAGCCAGCTCTTCGCCTTCATTCTCAAGAATTCGGGTTGCCACCTCGTCACCTGCTTCAGCTGCCTGGAACAGCGTCTTCACCAGGCTTGGCGGAACCTTTGTCTTACCGTAGAGGACATCCTCATACATCGGTTCTACGGACGTGTATCCCATCTGCTCCAGTACGAGCGATGTCAATAAGGTTGCCGGGCCCCGCTCATCCCAGGCCCGAATGACTGCCCGGAAAGCCAGCGTGGCAAATCCGAAACCGCCCGCGTATCCATCTCCATACAAGAAGCCGAATCCGCCATACTGCAGCTCTTCTCCCGCACGGTTGCGGGCTGCGCTGTTGAAGCCTGTACCGCAGATCAGTGCGGCGCCATACGAACGGCTGGTTCCAGCCCTCATCCCGATAATGGTATCGCATGCGATATCATGCTTGGAATAACCGAGAGCCCCGATCATCGGACGCAGGATCTCGTAATCGGCTTCCCGATCTGCTCCGGCCAAGCCAAAATAAGCATAACTGATATTTTCTTTGGCAACTCCAGCCTCTTGAAGAGCCGCATTACAGGCTTCCTCAATGTTACGGGCCGCATGTTCACGGTGAATCTGGTGATTGCCGTTCCCAGACGCTCCCTTGCCAAGAATGTTCCCTTGCTCATCGCAGATCACGGCGTGTGTCTTACTACCGCCGGCATCTACACCCAGATACAAACTCATGCACTTCACTCCTACCCGCCATACAGCGGCGTCATGTGGTGGTATATATTTAAGATACCGCTTCCACTGACATCCATCTACTGTTATACGATCAAGGAGTGATACTATCTTACTGTTTCTTGGTTTTTGTAGTGGAAGGGATCACGGGACTGCCTGCATAAGCACGCTCCCGAATTTCGCTTGGCGATGCACCGACATGCTGCTTGAACAGACGATTGAAATTAGACAGATTCCGAAACCCGCAGGATTCCGCAATCTCGATAATCTTCTGGTCCGTCGTCTCTAGCAAGTGCACGGCATGCGTCAAGCGCAGCTGAATCAGATAATGGTGCGGTGAAGTGCCGACCGCCTGCTGGAACAGAGCGCTGAACCGGGAAGGGCTCAGATGCGTTAAATCCGACAGCTCCTGCAGCGTCCAGCTGTAGTCCAGATCAAGCTCCATCGTACGCAGGACTTCTTTTAACGCATGCATTCCCCTACCCTTGATCGGCCTGTTCGCTTGAATCGGAGTCGACAGATGGCGGTTCGCCAAACTCAGGAAACGAATGAGATCCGAACGGATCAGGCTCATATAAGCGGTACCTCGGGATTGATACTCTTCCATCATGCGCCCCAGCAGGTGAGCCAATTCATCGTGTACGGGGGACTGCCTCTCCATGTTTCCAAGCGAACGGAAGGGAGCCATCAGATCCGGATCGAACTTGAGGTCAATGGATAATAGCGAAGGCTCGAACATAATGACATCCATCACCAGATTCTCGGTCTCATACGCCCGGTGAAGATCATTGCTGTTGATGAAAATGATATCCCCCTGCTGAAACTGGAGCTTCATCCCGTTGATCAGAATAAATCCGGTCCCGCTCTGAATATAGTTGAGCTCCAAAGCATGATGCCAATGCAGGCGCTGGGCTCCGGCAAATATGCCGTGCGTGGTCGACGCTGTAAAAGGAAAAGCAGCGTTCGTAAAATCAATAGCATCAGGAACGACACTCTGCGGACGATTCACTAAAAAAGCACCTCCATGCCTTCGTACGTCAACGTGTCAACAATTTACCCTCATCGTAACATGGCGCTTAACATAAGAAAAACGTTTATCGACGTATCTTCTCAGAAGACAAACCGCATATAACGAAGAGCCCGAAGGCCAATTAAGAGTTGGATCACAGAGAGAGCTGTGATGAACAAAAAAAGGACCCTGCCTCAGTATGCCTGCGGCAGGGTCCTTATAGGTTCATTAAGATAACGTAAGCTCAACCGTCCAGCCGAACGGATCCTCAACCGTTCCGAGCTGGATGCCTGTGATGGCATCATATACGCGTTTAGAGAGTTCGCCCGTTGCTCCCTCACCAATCTTCAATTGCTCATCCTGCCATTCCAGGGATCCAATCGGTGAAATTACCGCTGCCGTACCGGTACCAAAAGCTTCGGTCAACAAGCCGCTGCGGTGGGCCTCCACGATTTCATCAATGGAGATGGCCCGTTCTTCTACCGGGATATTCCAATGCTGAAGCAGTTGGATAACCGAGTTCCGGGTAACGCCATCCAGGATGCTGCCATTCAGCGCCGGGGTTACGACCGTATCGCCCAGCTTGAAGAACACGTTCATGCTGCCGACTTCCTCGATATATTTGCGATGTACGCCATCAAGCCACAGCACCTGCGAGTATCCCTTAAGCGTTGCTTCATCCTGCGCCTTCAAACCTGCCGCGTAGTTGCCAGCCGTCTTGGCATTGCCCACGCCGCCGGCTACGGCACGCACGTATTTCGGCTCCACATAAATGCTGACCGGATTGATGCCTTCTGCATAATACGAACCGACCACCGACAGGATAATCATGAACTTGTATTGCAGTGATGGCGCTACGCCAAGCACGGGCTCGGTTGCGATCACAAACGGACGGATATAGAGCGATGTGCCCGGCTCTGAAGGAATCCAGTCGCGGTCCACGAGCACCAGCTGCTTGAGCGCTTCCATAACAAGTTCCTCGTCCAATGCCGGAATGCTCAGGCGCTGATTGGACAGGTTCAGCCGCTGAATATTTTTGCTCGGGCGGAACATGAGAATCCGCTCATCTTCCGTCAAGTAAGCCTTCAGGCCTTCAAATACGGTCTGCCCGTAGTGAAATACCTTGGCGGCAGGGTCCAGTTCGATCGGCTGATACGGAACGACGCGCGGATCGTGCCAGCCTTGACTAGCATCATAATCGAGAATAAACATGTGGTCCGTAAATACCGTGCCGAAAGCCTGTTTGTAGTGGCTCGGCTTTGTCTTCGGGGTGGTCGTTAACTCCACGGGTATCGCGTAAGTCATGTGCACACATCTCCTTATTTTGTAAACGTTATTAGTTGAATCATATCAATCGATACCCTATATTAAAAATATCTGATTTATAGGGATACCATACCTTAAAGGTATGGAGAGGGGGTATGAAGATGGACATTCGACAGCTACGATATTTCCTGACGATTGCGCAGGAAGGACAGATCACGCGTGCAGCAAAACAGCTCAATATGGAGCAGCCTCCATTAAGCCGTCAGCTGAAACTGATGGAGGAAGAGCTCGGCGTTCTGCTGTTTGAACGCAGCGGCAAGCAGCTTCAGCTCACACACGCAGGCGAGCTGCTGCAGAACCGAGCCGCATCCCTGCTGAACCAGTTCAATGAAACGCTAACCGAGGTGAAGGAGATCCACGCTGGAATCCGCGGCATGCTCTCCATCGGCGCCGTCGTCTCCTGTATTTCGCTCTTGCCCCAGCGCATCCAGATCTTCCGGCAGCAATATCCCGAGGTCACCTTCAAGATTCGGGAAGGCGATCACTCCCTGCTGGCGGATCAACTCGACAAGCGTAATATTGAGCTGGCAGTGACCCGGCTCCCTTTCGAATCCAGCTTCGGGCCTGAGCGTTATGCCGTTCGGCCTCTGCCCTCCGACCCGTTCGTCGCGGTCCTTCCAAGCAGCTGGGAAAGTGTATCCTCCCATTCGGAAATCTCGATGCGCGAGCTGGCGGAATATCCGTTCTTATCCTTAAAAACCGATCAGACGATCGGGATGCATGAGCGGGTCATCCAAGAATTTAAGCGCGGCGAACTTGAACCGCATGTCATTTGCGAATGCTCCAGCGTTGCCATTATCGTTGCTCTGGTAGCTGAAGGCATCGGTGCCACCATTTTACCCGAGTCGGTGATGTCCTCATTTGCGATTCCCAACATCCGGACACTGTCCATTACGAGCGCTGATTTCCAGTCCGACGTGGGCATTGTCTGGCTGAGGGATCATGTACTATCCAATCGGGCCCGGCATTTCTTAGCTACCTTTATAGAATAACATTTGTTGATGCCCCTCGTCTTCCCCGGCTTTGTCCAAGCCGTGCCACTTTATGGATTCACTATTCATTGTTAACAAACTTGAAGTCGCGAATCGTTCCGCACCGGAGAAACCCGATATTTTGGTACAATCGATTGGAGTCCGGGTTGACCTGATCGGCATACAGCATGGGTACCAAACCGTCCTGCAGCAGACGAAGTCCAAGGTCTGCAACCAGGGCGCTGGCATACCCTTTTTTCCGTTCAGCCCTCGGCGTGTATACTGCGTTTATGCGACCGTGCCTTGGCGAACGGTGTGCAAGATTAGCCATCGAGACCGCTTTGTCGCCAGCTATCCATAAATACAACCCGCCCTGCTGAATGAGTCGCTGCGCTGTCTCGACTTGGCTTGCCGCATTCGCGCGGACCCCATAAGCATCCTCCGAAAATCCAACCAGAAACCGGGCCACCTGCTGCGTATCTTCTTCAGCGGCCTGCCTGATCGCGCCCTCGACAAAATGAGGAGGCTCCACAGCGGGGGCATGGTAAGACTCCATCGTCATATGATGACGGTAGGTCCCTTGACGCTCCTCTGCATAACAACGTGCAAACTGCTCTGCCACACCCGGCTCCCCGGTCACCCCAGGCAGGGTCACCGCTTCAAGCTCGCTTACTAGCTCTTGGAGCAGGTGCTGCCGCTTATCCCCGGAAACCTCCTGGGAAATCCATAACCACGCGTTTCCCCGGGGAGACTGCGCAAAGATCATCCGTCCATCCGGCGATTTCAGCCCCATGTTCTGCGGTGACCCAGCAAGGAGATGAATCAGATTGTATGACACCTCATCCTGAATAAAATCTTCCTGGTACAGCACCTCGTCCTGAGGCATCAATTTCGCAAGCATACGTACACTCCTCTCTTTTCCATGGTCTAAATGAACACAAAAAAGCCCCGTCCCTTGTAGGGACGGAGCCTTGTCTCCGCGTTACCACCCTGATTCGCACCGGTCAAGCCGGTACGCACTCTCGTCATCATCCATCAATGATGCCCCATGGTAACGGCAGGGAATACCGGACACGCCTCAAGTTATAAACGATCGGCGGATCTGCTCCGAGGTGATGGCCATACATCGCCGCTGACTGCTTCGCACCACCCAGCAGTTCTCTGATTCAGCTTCCACTTGCGACCCTGGCGTCCTCATCCTAGCATTTTCGAAAAATTTAACTCAGTTTACTCCCAGCAGCATCCAGCTGTCAAGCCCGATTCCACATATGAAGAAATGCTTATTTGTTATTAAAACGGAAGACCAGCATATCCCCTTTTTCCGGATGGACGCCTTCATGCTCCGTATATCTTCCGCCCGTGTACGTGTTCAACGTCTTGCGCCAAAAAATCTGGGTACTCATATTGCGCTCGGTCGGATTCGTTTGCAGCTCCCATGCACCTTGGAACTGATCGAACACAAGCTCAGCCGCTCGTTGGGCTACACCTTGTCTTCGAAAAGTCCGAAGCACAAAAAAATCATTCAAGTAGTACTGAATATTCGGCGATGGAATGTACGGGGTGGTCGCCACCAGGGCCAACCCTGCCGCGATACCATCTACAGAGATCAGATAAGGAAAAAGAACCGATGGCTGCTCCCACCACATATCGAGCTGCTTGCTCTGTTCGCTTAAGGTCGGCACATCCTCTTTTTCAAATACACCGAACCGGTTAGGACGGACCCCCCATATCTCAGCAATGTCATGCAAGTACAGTGGATAGATGTTATGCAGAATAAATGACTGTTCCTTCGGGCATAAACGTACCTCAATATTCACGGTCAATCCCCTCCCTAAATGAATGATGTATGTAAGTTTAGTATGTCTAGGATAACATATTTACTCTTCCAAGAGGTTTACAGGTATGTAAATTGCGTTACGAATGTAGTAAAAATCTGTTAACCTTACTTCTTATTTCACCATGATTTCATTATATGTCCTACAGCTCATCCAAAATAATGTTGAATTCTGTTAATTTATATCATGCAAAGAGCCAACCGAATGTATGCATCGGTTGGCTTGTAGTTTTCTAGAGAGCTGTATCCAGTGGGTTTGCAGTCTCACCAAACAGCATAAAATCCCTTTGCAGCCACTCTCCTAGTTCGTCGAGGAAGCCTCCTCCGTCAATCCTAGGGCATTCCGCGCCATCGTCATATACTCCTCCTGACCTGTCAGGAGAGCGAACTGGGCAATCAGCACGGGATAGGCGGCATGCTGCTCGACAATATGATCAAACATGCGCGGCCACACCCTCCCTCCAGCTTGTTCATACCGGTCCAACAGGACGCGGAGATTATGCTCGCCATAAATGGCGTAGTATAACACGAAGTCTTTGGCGGGACTTGCCACCTCCGACTCCGTCCAATCCAAGAGCCCGGTAACCTGCACGCGCTCATCAATCAGGATATGCGGGGGATGAAGATCGCCATGGATGAGGGCAGAATGCGTTGGCCAATAGGAATCCTCTTCCAGCCAGTTCTGCCATCTTTCCCACAGCGTATCGGAGACGCCCAGACTGCTCTTGATGTCTTCCATATTTCGCGCCGTCTCTTCACGAACCTCTTGGGGACTCTTCACCCGCAGACCTGCTGCTCGCGCCGCATCATGATCGATGCCATGCAAGGAAACCAGCGTCTCAGCCAATGAGCGGACAAATCCGTCACCCGGATTCTCATGATCCATATTCCATGCATAGCCTTCGGAGCTGACGGAAGCGGCAGGCTCCCCACTAAGCAGCGGGTAGGCGATGAGCTCCGGCGTATAAATCCGCCAATCTGGTACATCAACCGGAAGATAGGATGGGATCAGCTTCAGGACCCGGGCTTCGTTATCAGCCCTTTCCAGCACATCCGATCGTCTCGGTTTACGCAGAATCCACCGTGCTCCGGTCCCTGCTTCCTCTGCGAATCCAACAAGGAAATCCATGCCGGATTCATTCATTTCAATTCCCTCCGGATTCAAATTCACCCCGTGTTTTCCGGTAATCTCCAGCATCTCTTGTATAACTTGTGTATACTCATCATTGTGTTTTGCTATTGTCATAAGGAATCAATCCCCTTCCATATTTCATTGCATCATCGCCGTCATAACAACAAAAAAAGCACAGGCATCGAGCTGCCTGTGCTGGGTAACCGGAACGGGTTCTATAGCTGTCCACCGTTCCTGGAATGCCTAATCTAAATACACATCCAAATAAAACAGGAAGGTGAAAACACCGTTATCCCACAAATGAATAGACGTGTATTTCTATAGACATATCATAAAAATGGGTTACGTAAAAAAGACGGACCCATCCCGATTACCCTGCATCTGTGCAGGTCTCTTTAGCGCTATTTCATTAGCCGCGAAAAGATCTCAATCGGGAATAATCCAACATACGTAACCCTCCGTTCATCATAAGTTGTGTTTAACTTTACCAAAACCATCAATAGTCTGCAAGACCTGTTACGGCAATATTTCCACTTTCCATGGAAGAAGCTGCAATCCGTAATGATTCAGCACAGCATGACCAAGTCAACCCGCAAGTGCTTGTTTCTCATCTTCCGGCTCTATTTACGCTTCCTGCAAATGCTCTTTGCAAAAAGTCATGAGTTCTTCCTCTTCCTCGGGCTCCATATCGAAGTCCAGATACTGGTCCGTTGTCCGCTCATAGAAGTCGTACTTTACAATGCGCGAACGCTCCTCATCATCCAGGTAAATCACTCTCAAATAGACGCCATGCTCCGAATAAAGCTCATCGTCCTCCGGCACGTCCAAATCACATACAAACTCAAAGCGTTTGCCTGTCAGGATTCCAAAGGGATCCTTCACCAATTCAACGCTGTATTCTTTGATTGTCAGCATATTCCCATCCTTTCTATCACTCTATTCATTATACACAACAGCGCATTTTTGGGCCGGGCAGCCAATATCAATATACCCGAGCTACCGTATGCAAGCCGACCTTCATTTATCGTCCTCTTGACCCGTCCGTTCTTTCCCCTTCGCGGTTGCTGCAAACGATCTGGTCATGGACTTGATCAACTCCACTTTACGGTAGCGCATGGCCGACCAATCCTCATCGATAGCGATTTGCCGAACGGGCTCATAGCCTTCGTCAGCAAGAATGCCCGTAATGCTCTCCCGGCTGCAATCGGAGTTCTTGTAGGTCTTGGATGATTTCTTGGGATAACACAGCCACAGCAGGCCGTTGTCAGTCACGGAGCTGGCTGCGATCTTGGCAAACCGCTGCAATTCGTCATTGCTTGTCCCGAATGCTTGCACAAAATCGTAAGGCACTTGTCTAGGCTCGGTATGAACATCCCCTTGCAGGGAGTTGATGACCTCATGATAGGCCTGCGGCGCGTTTAGCATCAGAACCGGCTGGCCGAGGTCTTTGAATTGCAGCTTTTTGACGGTTGGATGTGTCTCCAGCATGTTTAAGTTCATTCCTCTCGATTCGATTGTAATATAAAGCACTTCGGACACCTTATTAAGAAGAGCATACCCATATGAGTGGGTACGCCCTTTCAACTGGCCAATCCATATGGCGGAAAAATCCACCTGAGATTGCACGTTATTCTTGTTACTGCGCTTTCTTAATCTGCTTGCTTCGCAGCTGCCCGCAGGCCGCATCGATGTCGGTTCCATGCTCCAGGCGAACGCTGCAGCTAATGCCTTGTTTTTTTAAGGTATCATAAAAAGAGGTGATCGATTCTTTCGTGCTGCGCTGATACTGGCTGTGCTCATCTACTGGGTTGTACGGAATGAGGTTCACATTCGCCAGATTGCGTCGCTTGCCAACAAGCTCTGCCAGCTCGAGCGCATGCTCAGGCTGATCGTTTACATCCTTCAACAGAATGTACTCCAGCGTGATGCGACGATTCGTTTTTTCCAGATAATAATCAATCGCTGCCATCAGCTTCTCGATCGGAATCGCCTTGTTAATCTTCATAATGAGGGTCCGGATCTCGTCATTCGGCGCATGCAGGGAGATGGCCAGATTTACGCCCAGATCGCTGTCCGCGAACTCGATGATTTTGTTAGCCAGTCCGCTGGTCGATACCGTAATATGACGGGGACCGATGGCAAGCCCCTTATGTTCCTTGATCACGCGAATGAAATCCGACATGTTCTCATAATTATCAAACGGCTCCCCGATCCCCATCACTACGAGGTGGCTGACCCGCTCGCTTTTGCCTTTTTGATCCAAGTGAAGCTGAACCTGCATGACCTGTTCCACAATTTCCGCTGCGGATAAATCTCGGCTTTTCTTCAGCAGACCGCTGGCGCAGAAGCTGCAGCCGATGTTGCAGCCGACCTGGGTGGTTACACAGACCGATAAACCGAATTTATGCCGCATCAATACAGTCTCAATCAGGTTGCCGTCCACCAGCTTGAACAGGAACTTAACCGTTCCGTCCAGAGATTCCTGCTTGGTATGCTCCTCCAAGGTCAGAATCGTATAATGCTCCGCAAGCAGTTGCAAGCACTCCGGATGCACATCCGTCATATCGGAAAAAGCGGTGACCCGCTTCCGATACAGCCACTCCCATACCTGTGTTGCCCGAAACTTTTTATGTCCACGCTCGCCAAGCCAAGCTGTCAACTGATCTAATGTTAATCCATAAATGGATGGTTTGTTCATTGATTGGTCCTCTTTCTATTCATAGTCCACTCCTTATTGTCCCAAAATTCCGAAGCGAACACAAGGGGAGTTATAGGCAATTCACGCTTCTTGTACGTAAATAGGATTGACATATCCAATAAATACCTTTAACACAAACCAAACACACCTCCCATGAAACCACCCGGATTATTTCCGTACATTTCATAAGAGGTGTGTTTTTACTATTGGTGTGTGTTCAAAAAGGTCGATTTTCAGCACCGAAGCTTATGCTTTTTTGAACAACCTCTATTGTCGTATTAGAGGGGCGCCCCGGGTTCATGCTTCTCCTGCTCCCGTATTTGCGAGCCGTCGCTCAGCGTAATCCAAGTGTCGAACTGCCGCTGTCCTTCATGCAGGCAAATAACCCTCGCACCACGGAGCATGCCTTCCCGGCCATATGTACCATAACCGGTAGCTCTGCCGTAACAGAGACGGATGCCGTGCAATTCCCCCCAGTAATCATTGATATGATCATGTCCGGCAAACGTGCCCATCACATCGCCCCGCTCCAGCATGGCCGCGAACAGACCGGTATTCACTTCGGGACAGCACACTCTCTCGAACTTGCTCCCGTAGCACGTTTTCCGCTCCCAGACTTCATGATACTCCGGTAGAGGGATATGGAAAAAAGCCAATGCGGGCAGCGGATTTCCTTGATGCTTGGCGCTGTAAGCCAAGGACGCCATCTCATACCAGCGGATCTGATCGCGCCGAATCCAATCGTACCCCGGAACAGCAGGATGTTCAGACTCTCTCCCTGAATCGAAGAAATACAGAACGGCCGCCGTGTCTTTCCCATGACTGTCGTACAACGGAATCGTATAATTACCAACGCCGTGAACTTCTGGCGAGCCATGCTCTGCACAGTTGTAGGTGTGCTGCAGAGCTGCATTCATAAGTTCTTCACGCGTGACATCCCCCTCCGTATCATGATTCCCGAATACGAAAGCCCAGCGGATTCCGCGTGACTCCACCGTCTTGACAACATCCTTGAAGGCCTGCACCGGATCCTGGCACTTTTTCCAGCCGGGATCGGCTTCTCCGGAATAAATGAGATCGCCCGTAAATACCACCAGATCCGGCTGCTCCAGGTCCAGTACCGTTTCCATACAGCGCCGGCTCATCTGATCCTCAGGTTCCCCATTCTTCCAATGAATATCTGTGAACTGCACAATCTTGAAGGTATGATCGTCTCCGAATCGAAGAGTTGGCTTCAACATAACCGTCTCCTTTACATGGACATGTGGTTTTTTAATGAATTCTTGTGGTTTTATGTGTATTTTAGTGGAGGTAACGACGAAAAGTCAATGATTTTTCGTTGACAATCTCGTTTTACCAGCCTAATATAAGATCGAATCCACATCTTCGGTCAACATCAGTCACATACAATATTGAGGTGAATGAATTTATGTCTGTAACCTATGAGGAACGCAGGGGGAAGATCTTAAATCAATTGGAGCTTGAGGGCAAGGTGAAAGTCCACGCCCTTGCGGAGCAGCTGGAGGTATCCGCAGAAACGATCCGAAGGGATTTGGATCGGTTAGAGAAGGAAGGCCAGCTGCGCAAAGTTTACGGCGGCGCCGTCAAATCCCGTTCCGGGCATATTGAGCCTTCCTTCACGAGTCGTTCCCAAACATGCGCAGAGGAAAAGGCCGCGATTGGTAGACTCGCAGCTTCCCTAATTAAGGAAGGGGAGACCGTTCTGCTCGATAACGGAACAACCACGATTGAAGTCATGCGTTATCTTAAGGACCGGTCTGATGTCACGGTCATCACCCACTCGCTGCCAGTCCTGAATCTGGCGATGGAGATTTTCCAGGGAAAGATTATTTATATCGGCGGGGATATGGACCGGACTAAACAGGCGGCAACAGGTCCTCTGACCGAAATGCTGCTGGAACAGTTCAAGGTCAATAAAGCGTTTATCTCGGCCGGCGGCATCTCATTAACCGATGGCATTACCGATTATGATCTGGATGAAGCCTACATATCACGAAAAATGCTGGAGCGTTCCGAGGAAGGCATCGTCCTTGCCGATCATACGAAACTCGGGGTAACCACGTTCTCGAAGCTCGCCAAACTGGAGGACATCTCCATGGTTATCACGGATCCAGGCTGTTCACAGGAATGGGTGGATAACCTGTCCGCTCGCAGCATTGAAGTCCTTATCGGACATTTCTGATGGAACTGCTATCACTGCTGCTGGTGCTGTCTTCCGGTTTAACCCATGCCCTTTGGAATCTGTTCACGAAGCGAAGCATTCATAAATCGGTGTTTCTGTGGTGCATCCATTCTGTCACCTTAATCCTCCTGATGCCTTCTTTTCTCATGGAGATGTCAGGGCTGAAGCTGGAACCGCACATTTACGGACTTATGCTTCTGTCCATGACCATTCAAGGCTTCTATATCACGCTGCTCTCCAAAGCCTATACTCATGGCGATATGTCCCAGGTATACCCGTTTATGCGAGGGCTTGGCGCTATGCTGACTTCGCTGTGCAGCCTCGTGTTGTTCCATGAGCATCTAAGCGCAGCGGGTTATATGGGCCTGAGTATCATCATCTTTTCGCTGTTTGCTTTATCGGGTTTGAGATTCAAAGGCCCTTCCAGCCTGAACCCCAAAGCCTTAAGCTATGCTTGCCTGGTCGGGCTTTGCATTTCAGGGTATACCCTGACCGACAAGGCCGTTCTGGATGCGGGGGTCTCCCCTATCGCGCTAATCCAGTTATCCAATATCAGTTATTTCATCGCTCTGATCGTTCCCGTGATGCTGTCAAGAGGGCTAAAACAGGAATGGTCGGTGAACTGGCGCACGATCCTGCTGGGCTCCATCCTGGCACCGGGATCTTACCTGCTGTTCCTGTTCGCCATGCGGCTCACCCCGCTTGCACACATCGCGCCGGTCCGTGAAATGAGCACGGTATTTGGCACCATACTCGGCATCATCGTTCTGCGTGAGCAGCAAGGCTGGCGGCGAATCATTACGTCCGTGCTCATCACGCTAGGTATCGTGACCATTGCCTTATGGGGGTAGCAATCGTCATCGCAAGTTAGCAATCCTTTACACATTTTGCATAATGTCTTATTCAACTTCAATGCTTAAAGATCAAATTGTTCTTACCGAGGAGGAGTTTATCGATGGCTAAACGTGTCGTTATTCTTGGAATTGATGGAGCAGGCAGGTTCGTTCAAGAAGCGGACGCACCGCATCTTCACGCCCTGCTGCAAGCAGGAGCATACTCGTACGATGCTCAGACCGTATTTCCCAGCATCAGTGCTGAGTGTTGGGGCTCGCTGTTATATGGCGTAGGACCGGACCAACATGGTCTTGATAATGACCGGGCAATTCACCAGCAAATTCCGGAGAGTTTCCCCTATGCTTCACTATTCAAGCTGGCCCGCCAGCAATGGCCGGATGCTCCTCTGTCTGCATTCAGCTGCTGGGAACCGATCAATACAGGAATCATTGAGAATACGATCAACGTTCATATGGAATCCAAACCGGACCCCGAGCTGACGGAAGCCATCGTCGATTATATTCATCAGAAGCCCAATTTCAAACTGATGTTCATTCAGTTGGATCACCCCGACGGTGCGGGCCACAAGTACGGATTCGGTACCGATAAGCAGCTGGAGCAGATTGCCGTTACGGATAAGTACGTAGACATGATTGTCAAGGCACTGGATGATCAGCAGCTGCTGGAAGACACCTGGATCATCACGGTCACGGATCACGGCGGCGGAGGCGCTCATCCTAATGACCACGGCAGTGATCACCCGATGGATATGACCATCACCTGGGGGATTACAGGTCCGGGCATTAAACCCGGCCTTCTCGATGCACCGATCAGCATCATGGACACGGCCGCCGTCATCGGTCATGTGCTGGGGCTGCACGCACCGGATTGCTGGGAAGGAAAGGTACCTGAAGGAATATTCTAATCCGGAAATTCGAGTTAGGGGGAAGCACGTTCCAATTGATGAATCACTTTCTCTTACCTATTCAATATGAAAAAAGCCGGCGATTACACGCCGGCTTCTGTCGTTAAGACGATCTCTTCTGTTGTTTTTAGGTCCGCAAACCATTTCAGGGTAGCGTTCACATGATCTATGATCTGCTGCGCGGTTAACACCGAATTGTTCCAGGTGCTGTGAGCATCTGATACCAGCGTGACATCATAGCCCAAACTGAATGCTCTCCTGCATGTGGTATCTACACATAACTCACTCTGCATACCCGCAAGAATGACATGTTGGACACCCTTTCGTTTCAGTTCTTCCTCAAGCGTTGTGTTATAGAATGAATCCGGTCTGGTCTTCTGAATGATCGTATCCGACATCGCAGGCGCAATCTCAGGGTTAACCTTCCACGCCTCCGACCCTGCCTTCAAACTTTCGTCATTATGTTGTATGTAAAAGACAGGAATGCCGCCGCTTCTAGCTATTGCGATCAGCTGCTTGAGATTGTGGAGCAATCGATCTCCTTCAAACACCGGATCATTCACTTGAAACATCTCATTCTGCACATCAATGACCAATAGCGCACTCTTCTTCAACTATAACACCCTCCTGTACGATCCATTTACTCCTCGACTTTATTATAGAACGAACGTTCCTGCTATGTATATGAGCATTTTGCAGTAACCTGAGTCCTTGATACACAAGGAGTTCCAAGCATAAAAAAGGACTTCACCCTAACTTAGAATAGAGGAAGTCACCGTGAAGCAGGACGGGGCCATCGTGGATAAAGAAATGCTCATTTATTAAGTCCATGGATAGTTTCTCTCATAACAGCTGCTGATTTTTCAAGCATCTGTCTTTCGGTTTCATTCAAATCAATTTCAATAACTTCCTTAATTCCAGTACGATTTACCACAGCAGGTGTACTTAAATACAAATCGCTTTGCCCATATTGTCCTTCCATCAAACATGACACCGGAAGAATACTATTTTCATCTGCGAATATTGCTTTAGTGATCCGTACCAAACACATACCAATGCCATAATAGGTAGCACCTTTTCGATCAATGATGTGGTACGCGGCATCTCGTGTATTTTCGAAAATACTCCGTAATGCAGCTTTATCTCCTGGGTTGTTACGTCTAGCCAATACTTTCTCTAAACCTTCAATCCCAATAGCTGCTTGAGACCAAACCGGAACTTCGCTATCTCCATGCTCCCCAATAATTGCAGCATGAACATTACGTGGATCGACTCCAAGATATTCACCCAACATGAAACGAAAGCGAGCACTATCTAAAGTCGTTCCTGATCCGATTACACGCTCTTTTGATAAACCACTCTCTTTCCAAGCAACATAAGTCATAATATCAACAGGGTTACTTGCAACTAAGATGATACCATTAAATCCGCTCGCCATAATATCTCTGGTAATACTTCGAATAATCTCCGCATTCTTACCAACCAACTCAAGACGTGTTTCATTTTTGTCCTTTTGGGGAGCACCTGCGGTAATAACCACGAGATCGGCTATCTCGCAGGCGGCATACGTACCAGAAGTTACACGAGTAGTGGTTGAAGCAAATGCCATACCGTGTTGTAAATCCATTGCTTCACCTTCTGCTCGCTTTTCATTAATGTCAATTAGTGTTAATTCTTCAACAACGCCTTGATTGATCAAGGCGTAGGCATAACTACAGCCTACCGCTCCTGTACCCACTAATACCACTCGGCTAATTTTGTTCTTCATAAATCCTCCTAGTATAGTAATAGGTTTATTATCCCAATGGCAACAAGGAATATTAGACTTATTTTGATTGTAAATTTAAACAATAGATTTTCCTGTCCACTTAAACCTACTGATGCTGCCGCTACGGCTATCGATTGTGGGCTGATCATTTTAGCCATGTCGCCACCAATCACGTTGGCTGCAACCATTGACCCGGGATCAATTCCGATTTGGCTAGACGTTACGGCTTGAAGTGGTGCAAATAATGACCCACTGTTGACCACTGATCCAGTTAGGAATACACCGATCCAACCCAACACTGGAGAGAATAATGGAAATAACCCTCCAGTCGAAGCGAATGCTAACCCTAACGTAGACGACATTCCGGAATAATTACAAATATAAGCAAAGGCTAAAACACTGCATATCGTTATGATTGGGAATAGCAGTTCTTTAAAAGTATCTTTTATTGAACTTTTTACCGTTGACCATTTAATACGGTAAATCAAAATAGTCAACAATCCTGCTAGTACGATCGCGGTAACGGTTGAAGATAACAGATCCACGTTGAAAATCGCCGCATACGGACTAGGTTCGGTTGTTATTGGTGGATGCTTGATAATTTCGTTATGAACACCTTGGATTGGTATCTTTAACATGAGATCGTCAAATGTGACTTGTGAAAACAAAATTACAAATACGGTGAGCATGATGAATGGTAGCCATGCGACTGTAACTTGTCTAAAATCACTTTTGTATTTGGTTTTTTCACGCCACAAAGTAAATATCGTGAGAGCGATCAAACTCAAACTTGCAGCCAAAATATCAACGAGAACTGCACCAATCGTATTTAGTACTGCAAATTGTACTAAGGCGAAGGATCCTCCACAAACAACGATCGATAACCAAGTCTCACGAATGCCTTTCATTCCATCAACCAGAAATACAACTAAGAATGCAACAATGAAGCTGACAATCGGAATAATATAAGATGTATAGCTTGCCACATCTAATGGAGATAAATCGGTCAATTGGGCCGGAGTAGTTACTGGTATGCCCATTGCACCGTATGACCCTCCTGCAATATTAGCAACTAAGCATATACCGGCGGCATTGATTGGTTTGAAACCCAATCCAACGAGGATTATCGCTGTTATTGCGACCGGGGCTCCAAACCCGGCAGCACCTTCTAAAAATGCCCCAAAGCAATAGGCAATCAGTAACACTTGGATGCGTTTGTCGGGAGTTATTGAGGTTATACTTTCTTTGATGATTTCAAATTTTCCGGTTTTAACCGTTAACTTATAAAGAAATATTGCAGCTAATACAATTGCTGCCACTGGCCAAACTCCTGTTAATGCCCCATATATTCCAGTTCCCAATACTTTAGAAAAAGGCATTCCGTAAGCAACCATTGCAGTCAACGCCGCAATAACAACACTCAAAACTCCTGCTATGTAGCCTTTAACTTTGAATACTGACAAAACGATAACAAAAAATAATATGGGTATTGTAGCAACAATTGCCGATAACCAGATATTATTTAATGGGTCATAATGTTGGTTCCATTCCACTAAACACACCTCACCATATAAAAGCCGTATCCAAAGATTGAGTACGGCATTAGTATGATGGAGTCATATAGTTTTTATTCATCGGATGTCTACGGTCGTAGGCCTCCTGTAAAACTCTAAAAATTTACGTCCACCCAGCAAAAAAAGGAATCCCTCTCTTAGGACTCCTTTTTCCTCTTCTTCAGCTCCCCATCGTAAAGCCGATAAAAAGCAGCCAAGGCAACTTTTAGCTACTCCTCCTCGACGATAACCCCCGGGGTTGCCGACTTTTTCTTTACATTATACTGATGAAGTTTCCTCATGGTCTTGTAAAGCTGCTGCAACTCCTGTTCATCCAGAATGTCGAACATAGAAGTTTGGAAATCTGACAGCAGCGGGATAATCTCTTCTAGTAGGGCCTGCCCCTTATCCGTCAGTGAGATATACTTTACCTTCCAATCCTGCTTGCGGACAATCAGGCCCAGCTTCTCCAGTCGTTTCACCATATGCGAAACACCGCCGCCACTAATGGAAAGATATTCGGCCAGCTCCTGCTGTGATAAAGGTTGGTGTGCAAAGACCTGAATCAAAACGTCGAATTGGGCAACCGTGATGCAAAACGGCTGTAAGAACTCATTCGAGAGGTGGTTGCCAATCTGTTGAAAACGGGTAATCCGAATCCAAGACAGAATGGCTAATCGGTTCTCTTGATGAAATCCCAATTGTTTCATTGACTCCCTACACCTCCCCTCCCTTAATCACAGTCAATTTATCACTCAAGTGAAAAACTGTCAAATCAACGCCCGCCGCTCTTTGAATATTTGATATATCAACTAGTAGTATTATTCGTTTATTATATATACCAATTAATTCTCTCCAATTTATCGGTGCTGAGAGCGCCTAATCTTGAAATATAAACGCGGAAACGATATTATGGACTTAGAATTTTTGAACTACATGCACAATGAGCAGTGTATTCATTTTGTACATTCCAACATAACAACTGTAACTTTTTATCAAAAGTATCAATTAGACTTTGACATAAACGCCATAAAATGATATATCAAATTCAGGGAGGAGATCCGCTTTGGAACAAATTCCACTATACCAATACATCGTAAATGCTCTAACAGCCCAGATTGAATCCGGGGAGCTCCAGGCTGGAGATCAGCTACCGACCGAAGCTGAGATTTCGAAAGAATACAACGTCAGCCGGATCACCTCGAAGAGGGCGCTGACCGAGCTGGAGAATGCCAAGCTGATCTACCGGATCCAAGGTAAGGGAAGTTTCGTGAGCACAGACAGGGCCCCACACAGGCCCCTGGGCAAAACGAACAAGGAGATTCTGCTGATTCTACCGTTCACTCATAACCCGGGGCTTGGAGATTATGAAAAAGGCATCAACGAATTTCTCGCAACGACCGACTATACCCTGAACATTCAGTCCAATACGATTGTCGGACAGCGGAAGCTGCTGGAGGCCGCGCTACAAAGCGCCAATTCGGGATTGATTCTCTACCCGATAAGCAGCATCTCGGATCTTGGCATTCTGTATCAGTATCACCTGGCAAAGTACCCGCTTGTGACGATGGATAAATGCATTGAAGGCATTCCATTCCAGTCCGTTGTCTCCGACAACTTCGGCGGCGGATACCTGGCCTCCAAACATCTGATCGAGAATAATCATAAGAAAATCGCCTTTATCTCCTCCTTGAAGGTAGAGAACTCTTCCTCGATCCGAGAGCGGTATTTCGGTTATTTGAAGGCTCTGTATGATTACAGCCTGATCGATTACAGCGTCAGTGACTTGACCGACCGGTACTTGACCCACGACAACGACAACGGCAGAGAATACTATATTCAGTTTATCCAATCCGTTGTGACACAGGGAATTACGGGGATTGTTGCCGAGAATGACCTGATTGCGATCGAGATCATTCAGATTGCCAAAGAGCTGGGTCTGTCGGTACCGGATGATTTCTCCATCGTGGGCTTTGACAACATTCATCTCGCAAGCTTCGTTGAACCCAAGCTGACCACCATATCCCAGGACTTTGGACAGATGGGATATCAAGCTGCACAAAGCCTTATCACCCTGATCGAGAATTCCCTGGATCAACCGAATGAGAATGTCGTAGTTCCCGTTCGTCTCATTGAACGTCAGACCGTAAAGAAGCTGTAACACGCTATTTCTAAAATCAAAGGAGACTTTTACATGCTAAACTATATCGATACAAGGCAAGGCACCAACAATCAGTACACTTATTCCAACGGGAATGCGCTCCCTTATACGGGTGTACCTTTCGGTATGAACCACTTTGTTGTCCAAACCAAAAATGAAGGAAGCTGGTTCTTCAACCCCAATGACCGCGTCTTCCAAGGCATACGCCTGACGCACCAGCCAAGTCCATGGATGGGCGACTTCGCCCACTTCCTGATGACGCCGATTGCGGACGACAAAATCAGAGGGTCCGTCTTCACCTGTCAAAGTTCCTACCGGCCCGAAGAAGCGATATTCAAGCCCCACTATCTCAAAGTGAAGCAGCAGCGTTATAACATCACCACGGAGCTGGTTCCCAGCACCTACGGTGCGGCAATGCGCATGAAATACAATTCCGGGCAGCAGGCAGGCTTTGTCCTAAACGTTAATAACATAAGCGAATTCCGACTGGATGCAGCCCAGCGCAGACTAACGGGCTATGTCAGCAACTTCGCAGGCTGTCACGATGACGGGTTCCGTATGTACGTAGCCATGAGCTTTAGCAAGGACATAGATCTCGCAACAACAGGTTATTACAAAGAGGAAGGCCAGTTCTTCCCTGAGATTGCTTTTGGCGGTGTCGACCAGCATGCCGTCATTCGTTTCAAAGACTGTGAAAGGGACGTGCTGGAGGTTAAACTGGCAACGTCGTTTATTAGCCTGGAGCAAGCAGAGCTTAACCTTGCGCGCGAGCTGAACACATCCCTGGATGAGCGGAAGGAATTGGCTGCGCAAGCTTGGAATCATTACCTGAACAAAATCCGGGTCACTCACCCGAACGAAGAATATATGCGGACTTTCTATACTTGTCTTTACCGCATGTTCCTGTTCCCGCAGAAGTTCTATGAGCTGGATGCCAACATGGAGCCGGTACATTACGATACAACGGCCCGATCCGTCAAGAAAGGGATTCTCTATACCAACAACGGCTTCTGGGATACTTACAGAACCGTATATCCGCTCTATTCCATCATCGCACCGAAAGAATATGAAGAAATGCTGGAAGGTTTCCTGAATTCCTACCGCGAAACCGGCTTCCTGCCGAAATGGCTGTCTCCGGATGAGCGCGGACTGATGCCAGGTACGCTTATTGATGCCGTCATTGCGGATGCCGCGGCTAAAGGATTGGCTCCGCACCTGATGCCGGAGCTGCTGGAAGCCATGCTGACTGCCGCTACCACGCAGAGCGGAAAGGACTGTTATGGACGTCAAGGAACGATGGACTACATACAGTACGGTTACGTACCAAACACCTATCACGAGAGCGTGAACCACACGCTGGATTACGCATACAGCGACTACTGCATCAGCCGCGTGGCCGATGTCTTGGGCCGATCAGATGTAGCGGATCAATATAGACAGAGCGCGCTCAACTATAAGAATATCTTCGATACGGAAACCGGGTTCATGCGGGCAAAGGATCCTAACGGCCAGTTCCGACCGGATTTCAGTGATACGAGCTGGGGGCTCGATTATGCCGAAGGAAGCGCCTGGCAGACCAGCTTTGCAGTGTTCCAGGATTTCCAGGGTTTGATTGAGGAATACGGTTCGAAGGAACGATTTTTCGACAAAATAACCGAATTGTGTAACAAAGCACCGGACTTCGACGTGCGGGGCTACGGCTTTGAAATTCATGAGATGAGTGAGATGGCTGCCATCGACTATGGCCAGCTGGCCATTTCCAACCAGCCAAGCTTCCATATTCCTTATCTGTTCAACTATGTAGGGCAGCCGGCTTCTTCCCAGGTTGTCATTAAGCAGCTGATGTCGAACCTGTTCAACAGCGGCTTTAACGGCTTCCCGGGTGATGAGGACAATGGAAGCATGTCCGGATGGTATGTATTCAGCTCCATGGGCTTCTACCCGGTATGTCCAGGCAGCAATGAATACGTCCTCGGTATCCCGTTATTCGACAGCGTGAGCATTGAGCTGCCAAACGGTAAGCAGATGTTGATTCATACCGACAACAATAATCCGCAGTCCAATTTCGTTGCGAACGTTCAATTAGAGGGACAAGATTATACCAAACTGTACATTACGCATGAGGATATACTGGCAGGCAAGTCCCTTGATTTCCGTCTCGGACTGGCTCCAAACTATCGTTCTTACAGCTCCGATGAGTTGCCGTTCTCGATATCGAAGAAGTAGCTGTTACAACTATGCTCATATAAGAAAGGGGCATCCCATCAGGACAGCGGCCTGGGGATGCCCCTTTTTGTTATCCCGTTTTTCAGCAATTGATTATATAAGTTCAACGGCGCAGGGTCTTCTTCCTGATATTGAAATAACAGGAATTTTCAAGATCACCTCGGGTAACAATACACTTGATTCACATTATGATCTATTGCTAAGAAATTGCGGGGTGATTTTCATTGTGGTCAGTCATTGTATCCTATATTCCGAAGTGGACGATTTGGGTTCAAGCTTTACTACTCGTACTGGTACCCATCCTCATGCTGGCATTAACCAATTGGTTTCGGAAATCTATTAATTCGAGTTACTCCCTCAAACCGAACAAGCCCTCTCCCCCCGAGAGGGAGGACAGTGTTTCGCCGCAGGCTCTCATGACAGGGCTTTACGATGCGGATTTAACATCCGTCCGTAAAGCAATCGGTAACAATGGGGACGTGGAATTCAGAGAATTTACGATCCGGGGAACGGGAACGCGGGCAGCCATCGTTTTTGTCGACGGATTGATGGACAACGATCTTATGGACACTCATCTCATAAGGCCCCTCATGTTGGTGGGAATTCCGGAAGCGGAGCAGGAACACTTCAATCGTTCAAGCGATACGATCAAAGCCTATATCAGCAGCCAGATGCTTCCTGTAAGCGAAATTAAACATACCGATAGATTATTGGAACTCGTACAATCTGTTCTTGCGGGCACAACCAGTTTATTGGTAGATGGAATGCAAGGCGCCTTCCTGGTTGGTTCTGCCAAGGGGAAGAGCCGAAATATAGAAGAACCTTTATCCGAAGCACTTCTTCGGGGCCCGCGTGTCGGGTTTACTGAGAGATTGGCAGACAATACAGGATTGCTGCGGCTTCACGGAAAAAACGAAAGCCTCCTGCTCACCAGATTTGAAGTTGGGAACCGTGTGAAAAAAGATCTGGTCATCGCCTATATGAAAGATATTGCCGACCCGAAGCTGGTCGATGAGGTCGTTACGCGAATTCAGAAAATCGAAATCGATGACCCTCTTGAATCGGGATACATCGAGCAGTTGATTGAGGAAAATGTCATGAGTCCTTTTCAGCAAGTGCAAAACACGGAAAGACCCGATAGGGTGATCGGGGCTTTACTCGAAGGGCGGGTAGCTATCCTGCTTGACGGCACACCGTATGCTCTAATCGTGCCTGTCACGTTCAGTATGCTGCTGCAGTCGCCGGAGGATTATTACGAGAGATGGATCTCGGGATCCTTTGTCCGCTTATTGCGTGTTCTCTCCGCCCTGCTGGCACTTCTGGCTCCGGCACTGTACATTTCGTTTATTTCGTTTCACCCCGGTCTAATTCCGACCAAGCTAGCGTTAACAATTATTGAATCCAGGCAAGGTGTGCCTTTTCCCTCGCTTATTGAAGCGCTCATCATGGAAGTTGCCATAGAAATATTACGGGAGGCCGGTATTAGATTACCTAAACCAATCGGACCTGCCATGGGTATCGTAGGCGGTCTGATTATTGGCGATGCTGCCGTAAATGCCGGAATTGTCAGTCCGTTTCTCGTTATTGTCGTGGCCGTGACCGCCATCTCTTCCTTCACGATCCCGGTCTACAGTGCCGGCATTACACTGCGCGTTCTCCGGTTTACCGCGATGTTCTTTGCCGCCGTACTTGGACTGTTTGGAGTCGTTATGTTTTTTCTGCTTCTCTGCAGTCATTTGGTCATACTGAAGAGCTTCGGCGTACCTTATGCAAGTCCAATGGTGCCTTACGGCATCAGTGACTTGAAGGACTTCCTCATTCGGTTCCCGCTGAAAGTGATGAAGAAAAGACCTCAAATGTTAAACCCGAAGGACCCTGACCGCAGAAATTAATCATCCTATGCACGAAATGAGGCTAAGACCATGAGCAGCACAAATAACAGCACCCATGACCAGATTACCACATCTCAAGCTGCCGTCATGATCATTAACTACATGCTGGGTGCCGGTATCCTGACGCTCCCCAGAACGACGGTGGAGGCCGCCAAAACGCCGGATGTGTGGATCTCGATTCTCATCTCCGGGTTGATCATCCTGTTGTCAGGAATGATCGTCGTGTCGTTATGCCGAAGATTTCAAGGGAAAACGTGGTTTCAATTTGTACCTGAGATCACCGGGAAATGGCTGGCTTTTGTTTTAAGTCTGCTGTTTATTGGTTATTTCATTACCATTTCCGCTTTTGAGATCCGGATAATGGCGGAGGTAACGGGGTTATATCTGCTGGAAGGCACGCCCGTTTGGGCCATCGTGATGACCTTTATGTGGATCGGTCTGTATTTGACCACCGGGGGGATCAACAGTATCGCCAGAATCTGCGAGATCATTCTGCCGATTACGCTGGTTTTTTTCCTCGTAGCGATCCTATTGAGCAGCAATATTTTTGATATCAAAAATTTAAGGCCGGTACTCGGCTCAGGGTTTATGCCTGTGATTCGGGGGTTAAAACCATCTTTGCTATCTTTAACGGGTTACGAGATCATGTTCGTTGCCATGGCGTTTATGAAGTCTCCCAAAAAAGGCACCAAAGCCATGCTCGTTGGCATTACGGTTCCCCTGGTCATCTATTTAATCACCGTCATTATGGTTATTGGCGGGCTCTCCATAAACGGAGTTGAGACAAGAACATGGCCAACACTGGACTTAATGCGGAGTTTTGAAATGCAGGGACTGATATTCGAGCGTTTTGAGTCCCTACTGCTTGTCATCTGGATCATGCAAATATTCTCGACCTTTACGATTACGCATTACGCAGCTTCTCTCGGCTGGTCCCAACTGCTTAAGAAGAACATACGCTCCTTTCTCTTTATTCTGCTTCCTGTCATCTTCCTCATCGCGATGATTCCGAAGGACGTATCGGAAACATTCAAGCTGGGAGATACGGTTGGCAACATGTCAATCTATTTATTCGGTGGGCTTCCGCTCATTCTATTACTGATCAGCATCGCCCGCAAGAAAGGTGTGAAGCCTAAATGAACAGATACATAAGATATGCGTCCGTATTGTCGGCAAGTTTGCTGCTTTTTCTGACTACCGGCTGCTGGAGCAGCAACGAGATCGAGGATGTCAGCGTCATTGTAGGTTTGGGACTGGATACAGCGAATGAGTCCAGGTTTGAACGGGACATTAATCAACAGGGAGCATCCTACCCCAAAAAGAAAGTGTTGACGGCAACGGTTCAGATTGTACCCCCGATTACAGGAAAAAATGAGAAAAAAAGCGGGGGCAGTTCGTCATCGCCAAGCAAGGCCTACCTGAATGAACAATTAACGGGAGATTCCGTCTTCCAAATCTTCCGTCAATTTTCTTTACGCAGAGACCGTCCGCTTGTTGCCCACCATCTGAAGGTCATCGTGGTTTCAAGCGAATTAGCCAGAAGGTATAGCTTGGAACAGATATTTGACTTTATTCTCCGCGATAACGATATCCGCCCCAGCTGCCTGGTGGTGGTAAGCCACCGCAGTGCACTTGAAGCGTTGAGCTCCAATGAACCCGGTGAGATCCCCGCTCTCTACTTAATGGGACTCGTGGATAACCGCTATCGTTCCAACAAAATCATCCCTCCCATGAGCCTTATTAAACTCGACAGCACCATGCAATCGGGGGAAAGCTTCCTGTTACAGAATGCCGTTACCGCCCAAGGCGAGCATAAATTTTCGGGAGCTGCCATTTTTAAAGGCAGCACCAAGAAATGGATCGGAGAGTTAAGCCAATATGACCTGGAAGGCTTGTTATGGGTCATGGAAGATGTGAAGGGAGGGTCACTGAAGACATATGCGCCAAAAACCGGGCATACCGTAACCTACGAACCCAAGAATTCCCATAGCACCATCATTCCTAAAGTTCAAGGAGACGAGATTTCATTTCATATCAAGATCGAATCAGAAGGCAGATTAATTGAAGACTGGAGTTTCCCGGAAATCCCCTCATCCGGGCAATACATCAACGAGTTGGAGCAACAGTTTGAAGAAGAAGCACGCAAACAGATCGAGCAGGTGCTGAACAAAATGCAGCATGTCTATCATGTGGACGTTGGGGGCTTTGGTGATCAGGTCCGCATCAAACATCCAAAATTGTGGAAGAAGGTGAAGGAGAATTGGGATGAAACCTTTAGCCATGCCCCTATTACGTATGAAGTCAAGATGAACATAACAGACTTCGGTTCCTCAACAGACTAAACGAGCGCTGACGAATACTGTCAGCGCTATTTATGTTTGCCATGGCTTACACCAGAAACATCGCCACGACGGTAGTCACGGTCAGACCTAGCAGCACCGGCTTCAAATTTCGTCTGGCAAGCTCGAACGGGCTGACTCCGCAGATGGCTGCAGCCGGGATCAACGCCCAGGGAATGAGCGTACCGCCACCTACCCAGATTGCGGCAACCTGCCCAAGCGCCGTCAGGGTAGCCGCGCCCGAGCCAATGGCCGTAGCGAACAGCTGCGCGATCGAGCCGGCAAGCGATATACCCGAGAAGCCCGAACCGTCAAGCCCTGTAATCGCGCCGGTGATCGTCAATGTTACCGAACCCACCGCACCGTTCAGCGGCACCGCATTCGCGAGGGCAACCCCCAGATCGTTCACGATCCCATGAGATGCTTCCGGGAGCACTTTACCGAACAATTCGGTAAATGCTGCATCCCCCAGATAGAAGAACGCCGCAATAGGAATGACGGGACCGAATACTTTGAATCCAAACATGAATCCCTCGATCAAATACGAGGTGACCTTCTCTAATCCCCGGTTGCGGTGAGCCAGCAAGGCAATGACACTGAGGATAAGGACGGCTGTGCCGCCGACCAAGGCCGTTGCATCTCCGCCCTGCAGCTTTAGGATGAACATGGTGACAACGTCTGCCGCGAACAACAGCAGAATGATGATAGCCAACCATTTTTTCATAACCGGCGATATCGCCGAAACAGCATTATCCTCTTCGGTACGCGTGGTAAGCGCGTCTCCCGTGCTTTTAATGGTTACCAGTCCATCTCTCCAGCTGCCGTTCCGCTGATCTCTGCGCATCATCCAGAATGCCGTTACGGTTGTCACAAGTCCCATGACGATCACGAGCGGCACACTGGCAGCCATAACGCTGGATACAGGCAAACCGGCTGCATCCGCGGTTAATTTAGGCGCACCCTGGATAATATAATCTCCCGATAGCGCAATGCCGTGACCGAACAGATTCATCGCCACCGCCGCACCGAGGGCCGGCAAACCCACACGGATGGCCACAGGCAGCAGGACCGCACCAATTAACGCAACTGCCGGTGACGGCCAGAAGAAGAAGGACGTGACCATCATAATGATTCCGATGCCCCAGTAAGCCATCGCGGGAGTACGTAGAAACCGGGTTAGCGGGGCCACCATCGTCTCGTTGATCCCCGTCTTGATCAAGACTCGGCTCATCGCCACGATGATGGATATAATCATGATGGTGCCCATCAGCTCTTTGGTCGCATAGATGAATGAATGAAAAACGCCGGAGACCGAGCCGCTTAGCGTTTCCGTAGCCAGAAGGCCAAGCGCAAATATTCCGGTAATACAAATAAGCGACGTATCGCGCCGCCGAATCAACAGCGTCATGATCAAGACGATAAACGCCAGGTACACCCAGTGAATCGCGGTTAAATAGATCCCCATATGAAGTCACGCCCTTTCTCAGGCAGCAGGTTTGATGTGACTACATCTTATGCATGGGCCTGGGCAAAGGTTAATTCGGGATCGCGCCATGATTCACAACTCGATTGGGCAGTCTCAAGGGGCCTACATTCTATTATCTCTCGTTATATTTCTCCTGTTCATTGCCGCTTCGTTAGGGGCATGGGCACAAAAGACATGGGGATGGTCGGCAACAGTGGGACTATATGTTACATTCATATTTTCCATCTTCATGTCAACAGGTGTTGCCATGCGAGTGTCCGACATTGATATCAACGCGCAATTCTTTTGGAAACCTATACTCTTGATTATCATCTCCATTGCTGCGTTATGGTTTTGGTTTCGAGCGGCCATCCGCAGCAGATTCCATCTACAGCTGAAATCAGCGATATTGCTTACTTTGGTTGCCAGCATCGGGTTCATTCTCCTCGCAGTTCTCATAGATTACCTCCAATTCAGAATCATAGACCACTGGATTTCCAACGTCTTCTCCAATTCGGTATAGTAGTACATGATGTAGTTTGGAGTTAAAAGGAGTTGGAACCGTGTATACCATCCTGATTGTAGAAGATGATGAACGCATCGCGGATAAATTAAAGTCGGCTATTTCCAAATATGATTTTAACGTACGGATCACTGAAGACTTCAGCCGTGTCATGGACATTTTTGCGGACACGAAGCCGGATCTGGTTCTGCTGGACGTCAATCTGCCGAAATTCGACGGTTTCTATTGGTGCAGGCAAATCCGTACCCAATCGCACTGCCCGATCATCTTCATCTCGGCGCGCGACAGCGGCATGGATCAGATTATGGCACTGGAAAACGGGGCGGATGATTATATAACGAAGCCGTTTGACATGGAGCTTGTTCTGGCGAAGATCCGCAGCCACCTGCGCCGTGCAGTCGGTGCCTATGCCTCCGGTCAGGAGGATGAGCATACCGTCGAAAGCGCCGGTCTCATCATCTATCCGGAGCGATTCGTCGTGACTTATGGAGACGAGTCAGCTGAGCTTACCCAGAAGGAAGCCGCCCTGCTTACGATGCTGATGGAAAAAGACGGCCGTGTGGTCAGCCGTGAGCGGCTGCTGGACCTGATGTGGGAAGATCAGCATTTCATTGATGACAACACGTTAAATGTTTATATTACAAGGGTTCGCCGCAAGCTTCGTGAGCTGGGCGCCGGAGATCTTATCGAAACAGTCCGGGGAGCAGGCTACCGGTTCATGACAGGCAGGGAGCCTCAATGAGACTCTTCCTGCGGGAGCATCTCCCGCTCATATTGTTTTTTACCGTTCAAATGCTGCTCATCCCCCTGCTGTACTGGCTTACCGGTGAAGGCAGACCTTTTACTGTCGTGCTATATGGGGTGCTGTTGAGCAGTGTCGTGCTGCTCCTCTATCTTGCATACCGGTATCTTTCCCATCGCACAATGTATCAAGAGCTTTCTTCCGAGGAGCTTTCGGAGAAGGAATTCTTAAGCCCTCCCCTGGGTGAAGCGCCTCTGCCGGAAGCGATACACGAGCGGATCAGCCATTATGAACGCTTATACCGCGAACAGCTGCATCGACATCAGAGTCAAACCGACCAGCATCTGGCTTTCGTCAACCGCTGGGTACATCAGATGAAGACCCCGCTGTCGGTGATTCAGCTAACGCTCGATGAAGTCGAAGAAGCACCCGCCGAACATATTCGGGAAGAGCTTGAGCGCATTCGCAAAGGCCTCGAAATGGTGCTGTATACCGCACGCCTGGACCGGTTCGAGCAGGATTTCGCGGTAGAAGCCATCGGCCTTCGTGCCGCGGTAAGCGAGTCCGTCGTCGAGAACCGGAAGCTCTTCATTCGTAAGGGGATTACGCCGGTGTTCCAAATCGATGATCAGATCTCCGTCTATACGGATGCCAAGTGGTTTCGATTTATGCTGGGTCAGATTCTGACGAACGCTGTGAACTACTCCGGCAGCCCCGGCAAGAAGATTCAATTAACCGCAGAAGAAGCGGGGAAACACATCAAACTTCATATACGCGATGAGGGTATCGGCATTGCGCCCGAGGACATCAATCGGGTGTTCCATCCCTACTTCACCGGAGAGCGCGGTCGGCAATATCATGAATCCACCGGTATGGGCCTGTATCTTGTCCGTGAAATTGCCCATAAGCAGAATCACACCGTCCAACTGGAATCCACGCTGGGTGAAGGAACCACCGTTACCTTGACGCTGCAGAAAGCAGTAAAAGAAGACACATCTCATTCTTAGGTGTGTCTTCTTTGCATTGGACAGAGGCTAATTTCATATCGATCATCTCAGAATACGAACAAAAAATACGAACATAACCTTATGGGAGATGTAAGCTCCGTTTCACCTAAATCCATAGCACGGTCAGGTCAGTATACGATAGAGTTAGGTTACACTAATGAGGTTGTTCAAAAAGTCGTCTTTTGATCACGAAGGGAGTCAAGAAGTAACTCGGCATCGAATCTTGAATTCAGCCGGGCCTTCCGGTGCTCACGTACCCAAAACGTACGCTCCGCTCCTCACTCCCTAGCTTCATCCAACCTTCTCGGTGTTGAAAATCCGACTTTTTGAACTCGCACACTAATGAGGTATACAGAAAGGAGCTTCTGGGTTTATGGATATTCTTGAAGTAAAAGCATTAAACAAAGTATATGCGGGCAAAGTGGCGACACAAGCTCTTACCGATATTCATCTCACCATCCAAGAAGGGGAATTCGTCGGCATCATGGGCCCTTCTGGCAGCGGCAAAACCACCCTGCTGAACATGGTGTCCACCATCGATCGTCCAAGCTCGGGCGAGGTCAAGATCGGGGGCAAAAATCCTTATACTATGAAAAAAAGCGAACTTGCCCACTTCCGTCGCAGACAGCTCGGCTTTGTGTTTCAAGATTTCAATCTGCTTGATACGTTAACGGTTGCCGAGAATATCGTGCTTCCGCTTACGCTGGACCGCCGTCCGCTCAAGGACATGGAGTCGCTGCTGCAGCAAACCGCTTCACGGCTTGGCATCCGCGAAATTCTGAATAAACGCGTGTACGAAATTTCGGGAGGGCAACGACAGCGCACCGCGATTGCCAGGGCTATCATCGGCGCACCTCTGTTATTGCTTGCGGATGAGCCTACAGGAGCGCTCGATTCCAACTCCTCACGCATCGTGATGGAGTCGTTAGCTGAGATTAACGAGCGGGATCGTACCACATTGATGCTAGTTACGCATGATCCTTTGGCCGCAAGCTATTGCAACCGCATCGTCTTTATTAAAGACGGCAAGCTTGCCGCCGAAATTCACCGCGGAGAGAACCGGCAGGCCTTTTTCCAAAAAATCATCGATACGCTATCGTTCTGGGGAGGGAATACAAGTGAGCTTTCCTCAATTCGCGTTTAACAACGTCCGGCGTAACGCGCGTCAGTATTTCGCTTACCTGCTTAGCAGCTCGTTCATGGTCATGATCTTCTTTACGTATGCGGTATTCATCTATCATCCGGCTATCGAGAATTCGCCTATGGGTACCATGACACGTACGGGAATGACGATTGCCACGGTCATCGTCTACGTGTTTGCGTTCTTATTCGTGCTATATTCGATCAGCGTCTTCCTGAAGTCGCGGAACCGGGAGTTCGGCATTCTTACGATCCTCGGAGCCGAAGCCAAACAGATCAATTGGCTGATCTTCCTGGAGAACATTCTGATTGGCGCCATTGCCATCGTAACGGGCATCACCAGCGGAATGCTGTTATCCAAGGTATTCCTGCTCATCAGCACCAAAGTAATTGATATGGACGAGTTGCCGTTCTATTGGCCGGTCAAAGCGATGCTGCTGACCGCCGGTGCGTTCGCCGCGCTGTTTCTCGTCATTTCGCTCTTTACCTTGTTATTTATCCGGAAGAATCAGGTCCTGGAGCTTCTCAAAGGCACCAGCAAACCGAAAACCGAACCAAAATCCAATCTGTTCTTGGCCCTCTTGGGCGTGGTGCTGCTTACCATCGGCTTTACCGTTCTTCGCGTCAAAGTGTTAGATCCTACGGGATTGATGATCGCCGCGGTAACCGGAATTATAGGCACGTATTTCTTCTACTCCCAGCTATCGGTGTGGGTTGTCCGCATGCTGCAGCGAAATCGCGCGACTACCTGGAAAGGCACAAACCTGCTGTGGATTTCCGAAATGAGTTACAAGATCAAGGACAATGCCCGCATGCTGTTTCTGGTCACGGTTGTGGTGGCCCTGGCTTCCATGAGCACGGGTTTCGTACTGGCCATGCAGCAATCGATCAAATCAGTGTATTTGGATAACCCGTACGCGCTTAGCTACACCTACTATAGCGATGCCGACGAGACTAAGGTGCAGGATGAGTTGGCCCTGATTGAAAAGCGACTCCAATCAGAAGGGCTTGAGTATAAACGGGCGGAGGTCGAGACCATCTACTATCGCTTGTCAGCGAATGGGGAGGACTCCTTGCACATCATGCCGCAATCCCAATACGACCGTTTGGCTGCCATGATGAATACCAAGCCGGCTGGGACACTCGGCGAGAATGAAGCCTTATTGACGGAAACCCCGAATGCAGCGAAGAAGAGTAAGGGGAAACTAACGGAAGCGGATATCGATTTATCCGGTCAGCCCTACTCTTTCAGCTTGGAGAACCGGACAGACCGGATTGCGGCTGTGGTATATAGCGGCAGATTGCTGGTCGTTACGGACACCATGTTTGAAGAGCTAAGGGGAGAGAACAAAGCAGATGGAATCAGTGTGAGTCATACGTATCCGTTTATTCTTCCCGATTCCCAAGGGCTCCCTCAAAAGGATGACCCTGAAACCAAGCTCGGCCTTGAGCTGTCGGAATGGAACCGGGATGCCATTCATGAAGGGTATGTTCAATCCAGGGCGGAGAACTATTACACCAATAAACAAGGATTTTCGTTATTCAGCTTTATCGGGGTGTTTGTTGCCTTGATATTCTCAATCTCATCGGCAAGTTTCTTGTATTTCAAACTGCATACGGAGCTTTCAGCTGATCAAGCGATGTATCGTTCTCTGTCCAAGATTGGACTCAGTGCGCGGGAGATGAACATCTCCGCAACGATTCAGATTGCCGTACTATTCTTTATCCCCATCCTGGTTGCAGCCCTGCAGTCCCTGGTTGTGCTCGGTCCGATTCTCGGATATCTGGATGTTCCGTATGTAAGCGGTCCTGTGTTGGTTGCCTCATCGGCATTCCTGGTCGCCCAAACGATCTATTTCTTGATCGCCAGAGCCCGTTATATTAAATCCGTGAATGGAATGATGGTGTGAATGCATATAGAACAAAAAGACACAGTGACTCAGCATCGGCCTGCTACCGGAAAGGGGCGATTACATTTTTTAGACCAGTTCAGGGGGTTTGCCCTCCTTGGTCTGCCGTTTGTTAACGTATTGGCAATCTGGCTCATCGCCACGCCGGAAACCTCAGCGGATTTTTGGCTGCAGCGAGGGCTTAACTTTTTCGTAGAAGCCCGATTCTACACCATCTTCACGTTCCTGTTCGGACTTGGGTTCTACATGTTTCTATCCCGAAGCGCTTCATCGGGAGGTAAGCCGAGACTTCGGCTGTATATTCGCCGGTTAGCGATTCTGGTGCTGATCGGGTTCATACATCAGCAGTATCAATCCGGGGAGGCCTTGTTTCATTATGCGATTGTCGGTCTGCTTGCGGTTCCACTCTATTGGGCACCGCGGAGGGTTAATCTTGGCATTGGATTGGCGGGGTTTACATTTGCGGCGATCATGGGTATCAAACTGCTGACCATCCCGTTCCTGATCCTGTTAGGGCTGGCCGCAGGCCAATATCGATTAATGGACATCATCAGCGAGGGATTACGGTTAAGCAAGCTGCGCATGGTTTGGCTGCTGTCGTTATTTGGAACCGTCATTGCCATCGGGGCTATGTGGTGGGCAGCACCTCCCGAATCGATGTCACCGTTTCTATTCAAGATAGAAGGCGAATCACCATCTCCAACCATGGAAGCGGCCTTCACTTTGGCACATATCGGGATAGCGACGGGCCCTCTCGTGTCCGTATTTTATCTAAGCTCACTCTTAATGCTTCAGCGTACCCGCATAGGTGCGAAAATGCTGTATCCGTTGCAAGCATATGGGCGAATGGCGCTTACCAACTACATTGGACAGACCGTCTTTCTGGTAGGGATTCAGCGTTTGATCCTAGACGCCTCGCCCACCACGTATGTTGTATCGACACTCGTTTCCCTAGGGATTGTGGCCTTCCAGATCATAGCCAGCAATCTGTGGATGCGTTGGTTCCAATTCGGACCTCTCGAATGGTTGTGGCGATGTGGTACCTATGGGTCCATCGTGCCGATTCGCAAAAAAACAGGAGCCCTATAGGTTCCTGTTTTTTTGGGGTTTGTTATTGCCGAGTGGCCAGATAAACTCCCCATATCAGTGTCCCTCCCGCTATCTCATCCTCCGCTCCAGGCGCCTGATCTCCTGCTCGATGACCGTCAATCCCGCCTCAATCCGGGGTTTCTCCACCCCGATTATACATAACCGAATCCGGTCATTTTGCTGATTCTCAGGCAGCAGGTGCAAATCCACGTTCGTAACCGAAACCCCTCTTTGCATCAGGCGCTCCTGCAGTACAGATGCCTTTACGTATTTCGGGAGGCGGAGGGTGATGAACACGCCGGAGGAAGGGCAAGTATAGGAAATGCCGCTGCCGAAGACACGGGCACACACCTCGGTGGCATATCGCATCTTCTCCCGGTAATGCGCCCGAATTCTGGCGGTATGGCGCCTGTACATTCCACTCTTGATATAAATTTCAAGGGCGCCTTGAGAGAGAATCGGAGATGAAACGTCCGCAGCGTTCTTATACGTTATGAACAAATCCAGCAAGAGCTCGGGAAGAATAACGGCACCCATTCGAATGCCCGGCAGAATCGTTTTCGAGAAGCTTTTGACATAGATGACATGGTTTGACTGATCCAGTGCGTACAAGGGGTCTGCCTTCGCATCCTCCTCCAGATCCGCCAGATAATCGTCTTCCACGATATAGACATCATACTGCCGGGCAAGCTCCGCGATACGCAGCTTCTGCTCCAGCGAATACGAGGTGCCTAGCGGGTTAAGGAATCTCGGTACCGTATAGAAGAATTTGATCTGTCCACTGCGAAAATGAGACTCCAACACCTCCATGTCGATACCCCGCTCATCGCGCTGGATTCCGATCACCGGACAGCCTGCAACGCGGGCTGCCGCCAAGAAACCGAAATACGTCGGCTGTTCTACCAGCACCGCCTCTCCCTTACCCGGAAAAGGCATGCGCGTCAGGATCGAGAAGGCTTGCTGCGCTCCAGTGACCACAGCGATGTGATCGGGTTTCGCAAAGATCTGCTGCCCATAGAAATACCTGCTCAGCTCGTTCCTTAAAGAGAAGATCCCCTGCGGATCGGTGTAACCGAACAGCTCCTCCTTATACACGGAAATCGCCTTCCGTAAGCAGTGCTCCATCTCCTGGAACGGCAAAAAATCGCCCCGGGGTGTCGTTGAGGCGAAATCAATCGGCTCGCTTTCCGTTCGCGCCGAGGTGCGGTTCTTCCCTTCTACAAGGTAGTATCCGCTCTTGGCTACCGGGTAGATGACATCATCGCGCTCCAAGGTCTGATATGCACGAACGACCGTGTTGGGACTACAGGAGAACATTTTGGCCACGGCCCGGACCGAAGGCAGCTTATGGCCTGACCGGATATGCCCCCCTTCCACTTCCCGGATCATATACGCAACAATTTGCTCGTGCTTCGTGTCCATCCCACTCATCCCCCTGTATTGATACAGTTGATCTAAATTGTCCTGTTCATTTTCTGCTCCATGATTAGAATTAGCTTATTCCATGACATAGCGGAAGTAAAGACATAGGAAAGGAGCTGACGGGTCAGCGATGAAAAAAGATCGGGGTTATGCGTGGATCATACTACTGTATCTATGGACACTTGGTTTTGCAGCGGCAATCAGCCGGTTTGTTATGTCTTATTACCAGCACGAAATGGCACGGGATTTGGACGTGGACCTGACCTTTATTAGCTTCACATGGTCCTTCAACATTGCCGTCGCCGCTATCTGTTCTCCCCTCGGCGGATGGTTAACCGATAAATACGGCCCCAAAAAAATGATGCTCCTGAACGCCCTGTTTGGTGTACTGTCCATGCTGACCGTGCTTACGCTTCATCATCCGGCGGGATTTTTCATAGGACTCGGACTGCTCTCCGGCCTCTCCGGCATGGCCGCGAGTACAGGATATGTCGTGGTTACAAGCTGGTTCAGCCGGCATAAGGCGAAAGCGCTCATGATCATGACCAGCGCAAGCTCCCTCGGCCTGGCCATACTGACGCCTCTATTTGTCAGCAATCGGGATTGGCTTGACTGGACAACGGCATTCACCATCACCTTGTGGATTACGCTCATTTCCATACCGCTCACTTTCCTTATCATGAAGGAACGCCAACCGGGTCAGCACAGAGAGAAACCCGCTGTTTCGGATTCACCCCCATCAACGGGACGACTGCCGTTCCTCTCGATCGCCAGGGAGATGGTAACCAACCGGACGGTACTCCTGGTGGTCTTTGCCTTGTTCACTTGCGGCTTCAGCATGGGAACGGTTGAAATGCACCTGATGGCCATCCACCGGCATGATCATGTCGGCTCGGTAATGTTCACATCCTCACTGAGCATTCTCGGTCTGCTTGAGTTGGCAGGCGGGCTGCTGTTTGCCTTGCTCCTGGATCGGATGTCCAGAAGTTTGGCACTGTCCTTCCTGTATGCATTCCGAATTCTGGCCTTTACGATGCTGTTTCTGCACTTCAGCATTTCTCCGATCGTCTTCTCGGTCATCTTCGGAGCCAGTTATTTAGGGGCCATCCCCGGTGGCATATTGGTGGCTAGCGAAGCTATGGGCAATCGCTCCGTTGGATTGCAGACAGGAACGCTGCTTATTTTCCATCAAGCGGGAGCTGTTCTCGGTTCTTTTTCCGGCGGATTCCTGTTTGACCTCACGAACAGCTACCAATGGTTGATCGGCCTCAACCTGATGTTCAGCGCCTTGTCGGCTATGGGCTACTATCATCTTCATCGTACGTCGAATCGAAGACGTTCCGTCCCGGGTCAGTCGTCAGCCGAGGCTTAATAAACCCTATAGGCAGGTGTTCTTAATGAAAATGGCTTTTATTCTGTTCCATGGGATGACATCCCTGGACCTTATCGGCTTCACCGACGTGATGACCAGGCTCTCCCGCATCCGTCCCGACTCGGAAATCTCCTGGGATTACTGCGCGATGAGCCCGCAAATTACGGATGATCGCGGACTGGAGTTTGTCATATCCAAGGTAAGACCGAATCTGTCGGAATATGACCTGGTCTTCGTGCCCGGCGGCTTTACTACGAGGGAGTTGAGATTCGACCCGGGCGTACTGGCTTGGCTGCGGACAGCCCGGGAAGCAAAATATCTCGCATCCGTGTGCACCGGATCGCTGCTGCTTGGCGCGGCCGGGTTGCTGGAGGGCAAGCGGGCTACCTCCAATGGTTCGGCTTACGAGCTTTTGGCACCCTACTGCAAGGAAGTCGTTCATGCACGCATTGTACAGGATGGCTACCTCTTTACGGGCAGCGGGGTCTCTTCATCCATCGATCTTGGCCTGTACGTGCTGGAGAGGTTAACCGATGCAGCCACCGCGGAACGGGTGAAATCGGATATGAGCTACCCGTATTACCAGACGGGAAACTCATCCTCGGTCTATCATGCCAAGACAGGCGTATAAATTCCGAAAAAGGCTCCCCGAAATGGGCCCACTTTCCCTATTCCGAGGAGCCTGGCGGGTTCATAAAAGCCTAATCTCCATTAAGCATAAACACGCAGCCGATCATCAATTAGACCCAGCAGCCATGCTCTTTCTCCAGGGACATCCTCTCTCAGCCTGGCTGCCGCTACCGGCAGCATCCAGCGGTCGATCTCCTCCATCTTTGCATGAGATAATCGACGATATTCATTCAGGTATATTTTATTCCACAGCATTCGGGCCATCCGAAGCGGAATCACCATAAGGCTCGACTGTTCGAGGGGATGAAAAGGAGATTGAAACATCAGGGATGTCCTGGCAATGTCGCATAGAGGGTCACCAATCGTGGCGTTATTCCAATCGATCGCCCGGTATCCGCTCTCCGCCACGATCACATTGTCCGGGTGGAAGTCGCCATGACAGATGGAGTCCCCCTCAGGAAAAGAGTCCAGTACCTTGCATATGGCCTGCGCCTTTCCCTGCAGGATGCCGCTTGCATCTAGAATTGCATGCTCCAGCCTTTCTTTTTGCGGCGGCAGCAAGGTTGTCGTGCAGCCATGCATCGCATGTTGGAGCCGTGCCATCTCACGGGCGCACTTCATGAGCTTGCGCGGTGACGATTGAACCTGATGCAGCATCGACGGTCCTGTCACCCGTTCATACACCAGCCCCGTTCGTCCCTCGATATCCACCATGTCAAAGACGGCAGGGGCAGGCACGCCCGCTTCCGCAACGATGCGGCCCATCTCCGCCTCATATGTCACCCATTCCGGGGGGTACCCTTCATAATACAGCTTTAAAGCCTGAGACTCTCCCCATTCATACACCTCTGCGCTCCTGCCTCTTCCAATCTGTGTACCCTTCTTCAAAGCATTTCCTCCGCTTCCTACGTCAGCTGGATTTTGATTTCGAACGCATCATCAACCGCTGAATCCAGCCTGGCTTCTGAATCCGGCAGTTGTGAAATGCGGATATCTTCCATTCCCCGTTCTGTTTGATGAGCACGTTGGTATTAATCGAGAATCGGCTGGTGGGCGGCTTCTTATGAAATCTTAGCTGTACCGCTCCTGTTGCGTGGGCTATCGCAAGCTCCGGGGTCAGGAAACGCAGTTCCGTTGGGGTGGCTCCCGCCACCAGCTTGGAATCTCGCAGAACCCCGTTCCACAGCTCCTGATGGACCTCATCGATCTCTTGGCGGCCCTTCAAGTGCTGTCCGCTAAACGTGACGTAATCCGCATCATCCGTAAAGCATTCCGCATAAGCCCGGCCATTCCCTTCTCCCCACGCCTTGGACAGCGAATCGAATAACGTTTGGATCGCCTGGCGATCCTCGTACGTTCCGTTCATCAGCCTCATCTCCATTCCTTTCTTGCTCTTAAGCGGGATCGCTGAATCTTCTTTGAACCCATTGTATGATAATCCGGCCGTTTTTGAATTCCCACTCCAGGATGAAAACCGACTCGGTCTTGGGACCGAGTTGTTCCTTCAGAACCGGCGAGCTAAGTTCTTTACGTACGCAGGAGCGCGAGATATGATATCGTTATCCACGCAGACCGAATCGTAAAGGAGGTTGCCATCGGCATGATGAAGATCAGCGCTTTTGCCAAGGTCAGCGGCATTTCCATCAAGACATTGCGATATTATGATGAGCTGGGCCTATTGAAGCCGGCCCATGTTGATGAACAAAGCGGATACCGTTACTATTCCGAGGAGCAGCTTCTGACCGTAAAGCGGATTGCCGCTTACAAGGAACAGGGGTTTACCTTGGAACAGCTCAAGCCTTTTTTTGAAGAGGATATAGGAACCGATGTCGTAAAGAACAAACTTGTGGATAAAATGACGGAGCTTCAGCATGCGATGCAGACCCTCCAGCTGCAGCTGGATGAGGTGAACAGCAGGATGTCGCGCCTGGAACCATCCGAAGCCGGTGATCCGGCAGGCCTCATCCGTATCCGGGAAGTCCCATCCCAGCTCGCCGCTTCCATTCGCGACCAAGTCCCCCGCAGCCAGCTATGTCTCTTGCTTGATGAGATTACGACATACGCGACCTCTTATGGAGAACCCGAGGTCAGTCAACTCATCATCCTTTGGCATGATGACGGCAGCGGGATTGCCGACGTTGCCGACATCGAAGTCGCAGTCCCCATAACTAGGGACATACCTGCTAATGGTCGGGTGCGTGTAGACTTCCTACCAGAGCTGCAATCTGCCGCATCTCTTGTCCATCGTTGTGATCCGTACGGCTATAGCTGTCCCGCCGTACCCGAGCTCAAGGCATGGATTTCGTCCCAAGGCCTCGTTCAATCGGACCGGGAGCCGATCCGCGAAATTTATCTCACCTCGGATAAAGATATCTACGGCAAGAAGCGCCCTGTGGAATTGCTTATCCCCTTACAAGGTAACGCGGAGTAACCCTTCCTTGCCGTGATAGGCTACCGAAAACGAACCTCGACCCAGCCTCCATCCGTACTTACAGCAGCAGTAATCTGGCATGACTTTTATGTTCATGAAAAAACTCTAGAAAAATTCTAAATCACCCTCTTGACTCTCCCCTTAACAGGAGAGTGTACAGTAACGTTAAATCGAACAAGAGGAGTGGGGGTTTATGAAACGATTGGAAGGCAAAATTGCATTAGTTACAGGCGGAAGCCGGGGAATCGGCAAAGGAATTGGGCTTCGGCTGGCAGAAGAAGGGGCTCTGGTCGTTGTGCATTACGGAACCCGCCGGGATGCTGCGGATCAGGTTGTCCAGACCATACAAGATCAGGGTGGGCGAGCTATCGCCCTAGGCGCCAAACTGGAATCGGTAGACGGAGCAAAAGGACTCATTCATTCGCTGGAGGAGGAACTTCTTCGCGTAACGGGGGACAACCGTTTCGATATTCTGGTGAATAACGCAGGCATCGGAACCTCCAACACCTTTGAAGAGACGACCGAGGAAAGCTTCGATGAGCTGCTTGCCGTCAATGTAAAAGCACCGTTCTTCCTGGTCCAACAGGCGTTGCCGCTCCTTCGTGACGGCGGACGCATCGTCAACATCTCCTCCGGTGTTACGCGTATCGCCTATCCGCATATTATGGCTTACAACATAACCAAGGGAGCCATCAATACGTTCACCTTGCATCTCGCGAAGCTGCTGGGTCCACGTGGGATCACGGTGAATGCGGTTCTACCAGGTATCGTGGATACGGATGTGAATGCTGCATGGCTGCATACACCGGAAGGGCAGTTGCATGCCGCGGAGATGTCCGCGCTTGGCCGAATCGGCCAGCCGTCCGATATTGCAGATGTCGTCGCGTTTCTCGCATCCAGCGACGGACGCTGGGTAACAGGACAAATGGTTGACGCAACCGGCGGTTCACATCTGTAACTATAATAACAACGTCTATCGACGCACTCTCAAAGAAGACAGACCGCGTTTAGCGGTAGTTTTTCTTGCGATATCAGGCAGCAGACCCCTCCGAAGTTTATACTTTCTGATATCTTAAAAAGAGCTATCCTTGCTTGGCATTAACGCCAAGCAAGGATAGCTCTTATGCTATATTCTGCTGGTAATCGGATCCGCCAATCTACTCAAGATCGCTTTTTCCTGTACCTGTTGTTAATCAGATTCGCCCATCCGCACAATCGACTTCCGCTCCGGGTTCCAGCGCCATGACGGAGCCTTACCCCGCACAAGCAGACCTCCTACCCATTTATCGGTCGTTCCTGTGTAGGGGGCATAGTCGGACTTCCCGGCTAATACCTCCCGCCCCAGACTCGTCACTTGCAACACCCGATCTTGGAAATGGGGTACAGCTAGTTTGAAGTCGGGAAAAGGTGCTGTACCATCGATTACGAGCAAGGAATCCGGTCCCTCTGTCAGCTTCGCCAGGTAATACCAGAACTCCAGATCTCCCATTCCCAGTGAATGGAGCTGGTCACCTACCTTTCGGAATAACTCATGAGGCTTATGGATTCCGCCCGCTACAGCCTCTAACGTGGTCTGCTCAATGATCCCAAGTCCATTGTTCACGGAGGGCAGCCGTGCCAGATGGGCTGCGAATGCAGCCCTAGCAAAAGGCAGTGCCGAGGAATCAACCTCCAACATGCGCTGATGTTTCTCCGGCAGATCCGAAGTATAGGCTTCCCACAACATACTGCCCAGCATGAGCTCTTGTTCTCCAATCGTGTGCCATGTGCCCGATAAAGTCTCGAGCTGCTCCGTGCTGAGCTGCCCCAACCCACGAAAAAGCTCGATGCCCGGGTATGCGCCAATGCACAGCAGACTCAGCTTCGTATTTCCCAGTGACTGCTCCTTAAACCAATGCAGCAAATAAGACAGCATCGTCTGGTCAAACAGATCATGCTCAAACCAGAGCACGATTTCATCATATTGCTGAAAATCCTGAAGCTTCCTCTCCTGCGCCTCGCAGGTCCCGATATATTCCTTCTGCGGAATCCCCAGCGTTTGCTCCAGATACTGAGCTCTTGTTCTCCGATGATCCGGCACGTCCATCTTCGTGAAGACCGGACCAAAAGAATAAAGCTCTCGCCACACCAGAATGTCCCCTTGAATGTTCCCTTGCTTCAGCTTATCTCCTACCGAATCCCCATTAACGATATGCAGCATACGTCTTCCTCCCTCATACAGATCGGTGAACACCGATACAAAGTCGGCTACGTGCAGCGTGTTCTTCAGCTTCCGCCGGGCATCAAAGAGTCGCTTCTTCAAAGCCGGCAGGGATATATCCAAATATTGCGAGATCTCCCGCAGGCTGTAGCCTTGAAAATAATAGAGCTGGACCGCAATCCGCATGCCGGGTGGCAAATCTGCGATCGTGGCATGCAGCTGACCGATCAGCTCTCTCTTTTCCACAACCGACTCCAAGCTTCGCTGATCTCCCACCGGCAATTCCATCTCATGCAGCGGTAACGTCTGAAATTGCTTGCGGCGCACGTCCCTGTAACACTGCCGCTCAACGATCACTTTGAACCATCCGGGAAAACGCCGGGGATCCTGCAGCTTATGCAGATTCGCAAAGGCCTCCGTAAATGCCTCCTGCACGGCATCTTCCGCTAAATGTTGATCCTGCAATTTATCGTAGGCCACGGCCAGCGCCATGCCGGTAAAATGCTGAACCAAGCTTTCCTGGGCCTCCGCACTGCCCCGCCGGGCTGCCTCAATCCACTGGAACACGTTCACTTAAACCTCCCTTCCCGGTGTCTCTAACACTTAAGTGCCGATTCGTATAAAAAAGGTTACCTCACATTAAAATATTTTCAGTTCTTGTATGAAGAAAAACTGATCGTGGAAGCTCTTCATTGCCTTCCCCAACGCCGCGTGGTGGCCGTTTATCCGACGATAATCCCTCTTGACATTCACTTAACACCTATGTAATGATACTCTTCAACTCATCTTGTTCTCTCTTCAGATTCGAAAAGAGCTGCGCAGATGAACTTAAGAACAACATACCACACGGCTATGAGAAGAAATAGTAGCTTATCTCTCGAGGTCCAAGCGAACCGGCGAATGGTGCGAGGCCCGGTACCCCGAAATAAGTGAATGGATCTTCTCGCTTCAACCCGAACCTCCGATCTGTGCCGGAGCAGTAGGCCTTGACGGCTCTCCACCGTTATTTTGGGAGATATGACAGGAATAATGGTGCATTTTCCCCATTTCCACGTCATGCTTAAGAGCGACCGTACAGTCGAATTTGGGTGGTACCGCGAAAGTTACACTTCGTCCCATGGAGGGATGAGGTGTTTTTGTGTTGTTCGCAAACAATCAGGAGGTGTGTTATGAAACGATTATTGTCAGGAATTAAGCCGAGTGGAGATTTGAATATTGGCGGATACGGGGGTGCTCTCCGTCAGTATCTGAAGCTGCAGCATGAGTATGAGTCCTATTTCTTCGTGCCGGATCTGCATGCGATCACGGTCTATCAGGATCCCATGGAGCTGCACCAGCGCACGCGGGACATTGCCGCGCTGTACATTGCGTCGGGCATTGACCCCGATAAAGCGACGATCTTTCTGCAATCCCAGGTCCCTGCGCATGTGGAGCTCGGGTGGTTGTTGGAGACGCAGGCGCATTTCGGGGAATTAAAGCGGATGACCCAATTCAAGGAGAAATCGGACGGAAAAGATACCGTAAGCTCCGCGTTGTTTACGTATCCGGTCCTGATGGCTGCCGATGTGCTGCTCTACCAGGCAACGCATGTGCCTGTCGGTGACGACCAGAAGCAGCATCTTGAATTGACACGCGATCTGGCCGAGCGCTTCAATAACCGGTACGGCCGCACGTTTACGGTGCCTGAGCCGATCATTCAGGATATTGGCTCCCGTGTCATGGGCCTTGACGATCCGTCCAAAAAGATGAGCAAGAGCAATCCGAATAAAAATAGCTGCGTCCACATGATGGATACGCCGGAGGATATCCGCAAGAAATTCTCCAAAGCCGTTACCGACTCCGATGGCCAGGTCCGGCATGACTGGGAGCAGAAACCGGCGGTCAGCAATCTGATCGAGATTTATTCCGTATTCTCCGAGGAGGCCATCTCCGTCATCGAGAAACGGTATGAGGGCCAAGGATACGGCACGTTCAAGAAAGAATTGGCCGAGGTGGTCATCGAAAAACTTCAGCCGATCCAGGAGAAGTTCCATCAAATCGTGAATTCCTCCGAGCTTGATCGCATTTTGATGGACGGAGCGAAGCGGGCTTCCGAAACCGCAGGCCCAACACTGCTTGCCGCCAAGAAAGCGATGGGATTGGTCACGTTCTGAAAGAACCGAGAGGGCGTCCCCTTGATGACTGTTTCCTTATCGGGAATCAGAACAAGGGACGCCCTGCTTATTTTGTTGGCATGCCTTTTTACATTGTACACAAGTATCTACGCCGCTTTAGTCTGTCCCGCCTCGCTTTAACCCCATGGTTCTTCTTATTCTCGCCTTATTTATTGAAATGCCTGCTATGTCGTTCCAGCCCCCTTGACATCATCTCCCTATCGTAACCGTAATCTTGTTCCCTTGATCAGGAACAGTGATCGCCAAGATGCCACTCTTCGAATCCAGGAAAGGGCGCAGCTCGAGTTGATAGGCGTCCGTACCGGCAACCGCCACGTCGCTCCTTGATATCGATTCCAGATGGGGATGGTAAATCAACGTCTCTCCAACGGATGAAACGAAATCTATACTTAAACTGCCGTTATCATGATCATAACGGTATGCTGAGAGCACGCCGGCTGTCGCTTGCGGATACGCGCGATTCAACGCTTTGACATATGGTGCTTCCTTGAAGCCGTCACACCAACACCAGTATGTATTGCTCCAAAGATACCGCTCAAATATCGCAATGATCTGCTTGGAAAGCTGAAAGGTTGCCGGATGTTGGGAGAAGGCCCCCCATTCCCCGACCAGGACCGGCACGTTCAATCGTTCCTGCACCTTGCGATGGGTAGCAAAAATCAGCTGGACGCGATCCTGATTGTAAATGTCATAATGCTCCGTATCGACCACCAGATCATAGCCGTGCGGTGCAAACACCTGATGGTGTAAGGTTTGACCAGCTGGATCCTGCACTAGCTGCAAGCCGGACTCGATCCCCAAGTTCGAGAAATAGCTCGTTTCCAGCATCAAAAATCCGTCCGGGGAAACGGAGCGAATGGCTGCCGCTGTCTTGTTGAAAAAGGGCGCGAGAACTTCCCGTTCGAAGATTTGCGAGACTTCTCTGGCGCTGTCGACGAGTATGCGGTACGTATCCATCTCCGCCATCCCGGCAAGAACCTCTAGCCTCTTTTCCTCGTCAAACCAGAGTCCGGCAAGCTGTTCCATGTTCGGGTCGGCTATTCCCATCACATGCCCCGCATATGCGGCAATGATGGTGCCAAGCACCTCCTGTCCGCTTGTTCCGGGGTACGGCTCGTTCATCATGTCATAACCGATGATATTCGGACAATCAGCCATAAACTGTGCCGCATGCTTCCACATCGCTGCATAGTGATCCTGCAGGCCGATCCCGTCGGAAGCGGACGTATTCCGCCAGAAGTGATCCAGAGCGCGGTTCACAGCCGGACTTTCCAGGTAGGCGTCACTCCAAATATGTCCGGTAACATGAGGAAGATCATCGGAGATGGTGGCCCATGCGGGAGCCCCGTCGCCGTAGAGCAAGCTGTACAAATCCTGATGCATATCCAAAAAAACATAGAGATCATTCTGCTCAGCCCATACAACTTGCTGCTTGATTCTGCTCAGATACGCATCGTCGTAGACCCCAGGCTCCGGCTCGACGCCATCCCATATTAAACCTAGACGGACAACGTTAAATCCTTGTTCGCGGAACCAGGCGAACAGAGCTGCATCACAGGGCTCAACATATCCTTTTGCCTTGTCCTTGCATACGAGATTGATGCCGTTCAGGATCACTTGAGCGCCGTCTTCATTCAAGAATCGTTGTCCGTCGATCACTAATTTTTTCATGTCCGCTTCCCCCTATCGTTCTTCTACCGGAATGTAAATTTCAATGTAATGATTGTCGTACTGGTTATAGAGATTGACTTCGAGAGAATGACCCGCGATCTTTAGTCCGCGATTGCGAATGAAAGCTTTCATCTGATCGTAGTGATCGTCCATCTTGGCATAGTTGTCCCTGCCGATCACCACGCATTTTCTGGCACAGTAGCGAGGCTCAAGTTTCTGAAAGACGGAAGAGTCACCCTCCATCGGGAAGGTGGACAGAATGCCATTGTACAGGTAATTGTGATAACGGCCTGCAATAAGGTTTTCTTGCGACACAATCGATATGGTATGGCAGAATGCAAGCCATTCCCTGGCATTGATTCTTCGTACCTGTTGCTGCACTTTGGTCCCGAGTCCATGATCACCGCTCTCCATGATGGAATCGGTAAGCAGCACCCAGCTCGGGTGGCTTAGTACAAGCTCAATGACCTCCGTGTTATCGAACCGTTGAAGCTGAACATCCAACACGTCCAGCTTGTGAGACAAATGTTTCAAATAAGTCCGCTGGCGGTCAATGTCTTGCCGCTTGTCAGAGAGCAGCATGCGAATAGCGTCTAGGCTGTTGTCCCGAAGCAGTGCTTGGATTCGCTCGATCGACACATCCATGGCCCGCAGCATTCGAATCGTGATGAGTGAATCGAACTGCTCAAGATCATAATAGCGGTACTTGTTCGCGTCCCGATTGCGGGAATGAAGCAGTCCGATCTTATCGTAATAACGCAAGGTATCGATCGGGATATCCAGAATTTTGGACACTTCGCCAATCGTAAAATTCAAATTTAACGCCGATTCCTTCACATCTTCACCCCCCCTCTTCTGGCGTTATTGCTGAACGCGGAGATGTCATCCTCTTTCTTCTTATCAAAAGGGTACAACGCCAGCGGAATTAATCCGAGGAGAAAAGCGGCCAGCGGAATCAAGCCGGTTGCTACCCGAATGCCGAGCATGGCGGACTCGGACTGTCTCGCCAAAAGACCGTCATATCCGTATGCCCCGATCACATTAATAAAGATAACCGTTTGCAGGCTGGAGAAGGCGACCGTGAATAAGGAGAACAATCCGTTGAACAGCCCGGTTTTCCGCACGCCGGTCGTCCGCTCATTCTCGTCGATGAGCAGTGCCCCGACTGGAGATATTGCCGTTCGAAGATAGTTCACAGCAAAGACGATCAGAACGTAGGATGCCGCCGTGGTCCATATGCTCTCGGCAAAAAAGATCCCGCCGTATCCGAGCACCACAAAGATGGTCCCCAGATATACACTCTTCTTCGTTCCGTTTTTCTTGACGATAGATCCCATGACCGGCAAGAACAGAAGTGCGATCACATGCGTACTCACATCGACGACGGTAGCTTCGATACCCGTTGACTGCACGACGCTGTCCATGTAGTAAAGAAACGGTGTAAAGTAGAAAAACACGGGGCCGGTGACGATGGTAAATATAATAAAGGTAAGGAAAGGCCTTGATTTGATGATCTGCCAGGCTTCTTTGTAAACCTCTTTTGTATCGATATGCTGCTTATCCAGTGATTCGTACATTTGCGCATCTTCTCTCAGTCCCCTCAGGGCCCAGGTGAAGAATATCGCTTCTGCCACGATTACGGCAGAGAAGATCGGGATGATAACCTCCTGCTTTCCGTCCCCAACGAGCAGCAGCGTCGGAATCAAGGTGATCAGAAATGACATCGCTTGGGATAAGTAGTTCTGGATCACACCAACATCGATGCGTTCCTCCTTGGTTGGAGCTGCGATCAGCATAAACGATTGATAGGCTATACTGTAAGCGGTTGCAGCTGTGTCGTAAATGAATAACAACCCGGTATACAGCAGAAAGATCAACACTGATTCCATGCCGGATTAGACAGCATCATGAGGAAGGAGGCAACGATCATGAACGGCACCGTCACCCTCATGATATAGACGTATTTCCCACGCTGCACGCGATGCCTCATTCTGTCGATCCATACGCCAAGCACCGGGTCGTTAATCGCGTTCCAGATGTTATAGATAATGTACACCCAAGCGACATACTTCGGACTGAGACCGATGATATCCGTGTAATACTTCAAGAACACATTGTGGATGAGCACTCCTCCGACTGACAGGATCGGACCAGGAAGAGCCAGACGCCATTTCTCCCCTAGAGTCAGTCCGGTAGCAGTGAAGCGAAAGGCTTGCCGCAAGGCACTACGCGCTTTACCTAACATTTACCATCCCCCGATCGTTCAACGTTTCAACCAGATCCTGTATCCTGAACTCATTGTAAACCATGGAGTAACTCCAGATGAAATAGCTTTGTTCATTTTTTCCCAATAGATTTTTCGCCGGAAGAACGGGTTTTAGACTAATGAAAAAAGGAGCTGTGCTGGTTAAGCAAGCGCCTGATCGCTTATAGTCGGCGATCCTATGTGCAGTACAAGGTGACCCCACCATTAAATTTAAATATAGCTCTGTGTATCTCTATTTCTCCCAAACTTGTAGGTAGCAATCAGCGATAAGGCCAAGGCAAAAGCCAGCAGAATCGCCACATTTAGCATGATGTCATTCAGCTTGCTTCCTTGCTGAAGCTTGCCAAACGTATCGAGCAGCCAATACTGCGGCAGGAAATCGGCGATTCGCTGAATCGCTTCCGGCATCACGGAGAGCGGGAATACGCACCCTGCCAGCAGCGAAGTCGGCATGATCACCATCGTCTGGATTCCGTTAGCCATCATGGTGCTGTCAGAGAACGCGACAATGACCTGCGATAAACTGACCGCGACCAGAGCGAACAGCGAGAGAATCAGGAACATCTGCCATAACGGAATGCCTGGCTCGATGTGAAAGAATCGGGTCATAACAAACAAGGTGGCGGCAATCTGGATCATCATCAGAACGATGTTCACGATAGCATTCGAGAAGACGTAACTGCGGGCAGTAATAGGCGACGATAAGAGTCTATAGTACGTACGGTTCTCACGATCCCGGATTGTCAATGCCGATAGATTCACGGCAGAGAATAACATGAACACAACCAAGTAACCGATCGTCCGGTTGGTCATATCATGATTAGCCGATTGATCCGCAACCGTAGTCGTGGACAATTGAAACGTTGAACTCCGATAACCGCTGTATAATTCGTTAAACGCAGCGGCATCGCCATCCGCTATAACCCCCATGGATGAAATATTCTGGACGTACGCGTTCAGATACGATTTGACATAACCGGTAACCTGAGCTCCCTTAATCGATTCGATCCGGACCGGCTCGGGTGTCCCCTGAATTACGCCTTTCGCAAACCCCTCGGGGAAGATCAGCACCGCATCCAGCTCACCCGACACAACCAAGTCATCCGCTTCCGATTCCCTAATGACCGATGCCTCGGTATGCTCCAATTGAGCAACAAAATCGATCGTATCTTGCGTGACTTTCTGTTCGATATCGTGATTCACGATGCCAATGGTAACAGAAGTCTCTCCGGCACCCTTGTAGATTAAGGTGGATAGCAGAATACCGACAATGGGAAGCGCAATAACGAGCAGCAGATTTTTATAATCCTTCAACGAGGTCAATACCGTCTTTCGAATGAGCCAGAGCATATCCTTCAACATTATAGTCCCTCCCTTCTTCGCATCGAAATCATGGCTACGGCCAGCAGCAGGATGGAAAATCCAATATTCAGCATCATCGCATGCATGGCTGCTGACCCGCTGCCTGAATAAATGAGCTGCAGCAGAGCTTCATTGGACCAATGCAGGGGAGAGTATGTTGCGGCCTCTCTCATGAATCCCGTTGTGCTTGCAACCGGCGTATATCCTCCCCCAAAGAACGCAGCCAGTTGAATAATGACCATGATGACAGCTCCGGCTGCATTACCCTTCAGCACGTAACTGATGCCGAGCCCGAGGCTGAGCGCAAACAGGATCTCGGTGAACAATACCAGGAACACCATGATGGGGTTCTCCCCCCAATAGGCATTGAACATATATTTGCTGATCAGCACAACGATGATGACAAATACGGCATTGATTGCGAGCGTGCCCGTTATTTTTCCGGCAAAAATCTCGGCTTTCGTCACCGGTGAGGCCAATAGGCGCTGCGCGGTATTTCGCTTTCGCTCACTATCGATTAATCCGCCTGCCGTCAAGGCGCTGTACAGGATGATCATCGTGGTGACCGCAATGGAAAAATAATCGAGTGAGCCCGGCTGCCTCGCTCCCTGAATGGAAGACTCCAGCACATAGCTCCCTCCATCATCAACAAGCGGTTTGCTCTCATATTCCGGATCGATCTTCGAGGCTTCGGCTGACAGCCGGTACCGGTCGGTAAATGCGGACAGCATCCCCTGCACAATCCCGTTCTCCATACTGTTGCGGCTGTTTCCATCATATCGGATCCCTTGGCCGTCCATTTCCACGTAACCGGTGTACCGGTTGTTTCTCACTTCCTGCCCTCCATCCATGCCTTCCCTGACTTGCTCAAAGACGATACCCGATGAGCGCTCCGCCTCCTGCATAAATGCCTGCCATTGCTCCGTAAGCGCGGGTTCCGTTCCGCTGTCATGGTATAACACCCGGATGTCTCCAATCGTGGTACTGCCGTTAAAAGCATTCGAAAGCGCCGTCCCTAGGATCAGAATGAGCAACACCGGCGTTGCCAGCATGAATACTAGCATCCGTACCTCCCGGACGATCTTCATCTCCTTCAGTGCGATTCTCAGTACGTTCATATTCTTCCACCCCCTCTACCCTTGTCTGTTAATCCCGGAGGCTCCTGCCGGTCAGCGTCAGGAACACCGTTTCCAAATTCGGCTCGGAGGCTTGAACAGAACGAATCTCGATGCCCTGCGCCGTGAATTGTTGAATGATTTTATTCAAGTTATTGACCTCTGCATCGGAGCTGATGTGCACGATATTTTCCTTCACTTCAACCGCTTTGACGCCTGCAATGTCCTCCAACTTGCTCACTTCGAGATGGGCGGCCGATTGTACTTCAATTCCGATATCCTTCTGATCCGTGATGATGGCCTTCAGCTGTGCCTTCGTGCCCTCCGCTATGATCTTGCCGTGGTCGATAATGGCAATCCGGGTGCAGAGCTCCTCCACTTCCTCCATATAATGGCTCGTGTACAGGATCGTGCTGCCCATCTCGTTCAGCTTCCTGACCGAATTCAGGATATAATTCCTCGATTGAGGATCGATGCCGACGGTCGGCTCATCCATGATGATCAGCTTTGGTCTGTGAGCAATGGCGCAGGCGATATTCAGTCGTCTCTTCATGCCCCCCGAGAAACTCTTCGGGTATATCTTATGTTTGTCGCTAAGTCCGACGAAGGCGAGGGCCTCCTCTGCCCTGCTCTTCAGCTCCGATCCTCTCAATCCATACAATCCGGCAAAAAAATGAACATTCTCATAGGCGGTCAGATCCTCATAAATCGCAACCTCTTGCGGAACCATGCCGATCTGCTGCTTCGCGAACTTTCGATGCCTCACCAGATTCTTGCCCAGGATATGAACCTCTCCCTTGGTCATGGGCATGAGCGACGATATGATGTTGATGGTTGTGCTCTTGCCAGCTCCATTCGCGCCAAGGAAGCCGAAGATCTCGCCTTCCCGTATGTTCAACGACAACTGATCTACCGCTATGAAATCCCCAAACTTTTTCGTGAGCCCTTTGATCTCCAGCACGTTCATACGCGTTTCGCCTCCATATTCCATCCACGCATCAACCGGTGGACTTGATCTGTATGTATCGTACGAAAAAAGGATGCCCTTGCGATAGTGCACAAGTTCATCCTTACCCATGAGAATCTTCATGTTGTTGAGGACCCAAATCTTCACCCTTCGGGGGAAAGGAAGTCCCCTATGACCGATCTCCCTAATTCACCAAATCAAACTTACCGGGTGTTAGCTATAAGGAATCAAAGTGGTCACCGAGAAGCCGGTGGAGCCATCCACGATCACGGTTCCATTCACGACCGCGGCACGCTCCTCCATGCCTACGATCCCAAGACCCTTGATGACCTTCTGCATGCCCTTGCCATTGTCGCTGACCTTGGCCTTGATCATGGTGCCCAGAACCTCAATATGTAACGAGACTGCCGTTGCGTTGGCATACTTCATCGTGTTGGTTAACGCTTCCTGGGTGTTATCCTGAATAATTTTCCATTGCAGCGGCGTGATCCGGTCCACATTGCCCTCATGCGTCAATACGGTCTTGATTGGATGCTGAGCCGAGAACTCCTCCAGAAATAAACGCATCCGGTTGATGCCGAGCTGTTCCGTAGGCGGCTTCACATTCTTCAGGACCAGCCTGATACTCTCAATGCCTTCTTTGGAGATCGATATGGCATTCTGGAGCAGCTCGGCGGACTTGTCCGGATTCGCTGTCATCAAGCGCTTGGCCGCTTCCATCTGAATCAATGCCCCTGTCATGGAATGCCCGATCTTATCATGAATCTCCTGCGACAGCCGATTTCGCTCTTCCAGCTTGAACATGTATTCAAACTGCCGGATGTACTCATTATTCTCACTCAACCGCTGGGTCAACCGATCCAGTTCAAGGTGCATATGCTCACTCTGCTCCTGGTAGGATGCGACTCGGCTTACAAAAGTTCTTAGCATCGTAAGATAGATATAGGATAGAACGGATATAAAAACATACGTAATGACAAGCTCGTGAGGCACCATAAGCGCTGGAAGCAATAGGAGGATCAGGATCACCCAGCTCCTGCGAAGGTATAAAAACAGCAGTTCATACAGATTCGCGGGAAGCAGCAGGAACAACAGCGGATGTATGTAGAATGAGGAGACCCCGACAATAAGAATAGCCAATACCATGAGGCACGGCTGTGCATTCCGGCTCTTGAAAATATAGACGGATACGTTCACGGACAGGTAGAGAAGAATGACAAGGATATACCACGGCGTTATCGCAAGATCAGAGACATAAGACTGGCCGATCACATACAGGAACAGAATCGTTTGAAAGCCGATGACCCACAATTCGGCATAATTTCGACGTTCGCTCACTTATTCACTTCCCCCGTCAAATAAAAAATCGCGATCTGGGTTCGATGCTCAAGACCTGTCTTGCTGAGAACCGAAGTGATGTGATTGGCAATCGTGCCTTCGGAAATAAACAGCTTCTTCGAGATTTCCTTGTTGGCCAGCCCTTTGGCGATGAGCGCCATAATATCCAGTTCCCGTTCGGTGAATAGACTCCGGTCGAACTTGGCACCGGTGTCTTCCTTGTCCGGCTTCAGCCCGGATTTGATTTTATCCAGTACGACGTCCTGCAGCACATGATGGCCGTGGTACACGGTTTTGATCGCATCGCGAATCCTTTCCGGGTCGTTATTCTTAAGCAGATAACCCTTGGCGCCGTTCAGGATCGCGTCGGTAATATATTCATCGTCGTCGAAGGTCGTCAAGATCAGCGTCCTGGTTTTGGTGCGCTCCGTAAGCTGTTTCGTGGCCTCAACCCCGTTCAGATTCGGCATCCGGACGTCCATCAGTGCCACATCCACTTCATGCGCTTCGCAATAGGCGACCGCTTCCTGGCCGTCTTCAACCGTCGCTACCACGTCGAACTCATCAAACGTAGCCAGAATGATTTTCATGCCTTCCCTAATAAAAGAGTTATCGTCCGCTATGATCACTTTAATCTTCAACTTACGCTCACACTCCCTTATTCAGGATTATACAGGCTGCCATCTTGAAGAACGATAGTATTTTATTCACCTGAATAAAGGTTGATCGTCACGATGCTAAACACTTTTGCCATGATCACCCGACCGATATAGACCAACCTGCTTAAGCAAAGTAAAAAAAGCAGTGCGGGTACACACCCCACACTGCCCATTCGCCAGCCTATTCTATTAAGAAGCGGTCATCGACTTTCTTTTGTCGGAAAGGCTCCCCTTCTCCAGCACCGAGGTTCTAATTGATCAATTGCTTCACTAATTCGCGATTGCGCTCCTTGAACACATCGTTGTGCGAAGAGACCATCGCGAATTTTTTGGCATCCGGCTCAATGAACTGCTTCGCGCTGTTCACCGCGTTCGCGGCATCCTGGAAGGCACCGGCAATGAGGTGCAGCTTCCCGTCAAAATGCAGGATATCGCCGGCAGCATACAGCCCCGGAATGGAAGAGTTACAGCTTGCGTTGCCCGCGATATAGTAATCATCCACCCGATGAATATCGAGCTTGCTGTTCTCCAGCAGCGACATATCCCGTTCATAGCCATGGTTAATAATAACTTCGTCTACCGCCAAATAGGAAACTTCCCCTGTCGCATTATTGGTCAATTCTACCCGTTCAATCACCTCATGATTATCTGAAGCAATGAGCTTCGTAATCGATGTATTGAGATGGCAAGTGGCCCTGCTGTTCATCAGCTGCTCGACCTGCGCTTCATGGCCTGACAATTCATCCTTGCGGTAGGCCAGGTAAACCTTCTTCGCTACAGGCTCCAGCTCGTTCGCCCAATCCACGGCCGAGTTTCCTCCGCCGGACACAATCACCGTTTTGCCCTTGAAGTGCTGCAGAGACTTCACCGTATAGTTCAGATTTGACACCTCAAACCGCTCGGCTCCTTCAATCTCCAGCTTCTGCGGATTCAGGATGCCTCCTCCGACCGCCACAATAACCGTTTTGGACAAATGCACGCCGGAATTCGCCGTATGTAATTCGAACAGTCCTTCCTCATTGCGGGCGATCGATTCAACCTTCTCGTTTAACAGCACTTCGGGATTAAACGTCAAGCCTTGCTGGACCATCTGTTCGATCAGCTTCGCGCCCGGAACAGGCGTCAGTCCGCCGACATCCCATATCATTTTCTCCGGATAGACGTGAACCTTCCCGCCAAGCATGGGTTGATATTCTATAATCTTGGTCTTCATGCCGCGCAGTCCACTATAAAAAGCAGAATATAATCCTGCTGGTCCTCCACCAATAACCGTTACATCAAATATCCCTTTCCCACTCATGCATTTCACTCCCGGTCTATAGATTAAAAGGCTGTTTGTGATCACCTTGTAACGTAAATGATTATCATTATCAATTAGTATACGTTGCCTTTCACCGTTTTACAATCAATCATTTAGAAAAAATTCATATTGTCACAATTTCGCCTATATATAGGCATGTAACACCCTGCCAATCTATATATGGATATTATTCGGATGAAACATGAATATTATTTAAAATTTCCATTAAGATATTTATTGACAACGACGCGGCCCCACATTATATTTATGGATGAAATTGAGAATCATTATCGTTTGATAGCTAACTACTCTGGAGGTGAAATGATGATTCGCCTAAGTACAGATCGAATAAGCGTCGGTTACGGCGAGAATCTGATATTGAATCGTCTTAATGTAGATATTCCCGATAAAAGAATCACAACCATTATTGGGCCTAACGGCTGCGGCAAATCCACTCTTTTGAAGGCTGTTACCCGCATTATTCCTTACCAGTCCGGTGCTGCCATTCTGGATGGAGAAGAAATCGCCAAGATGAACACCAAGCTGCTGGCGAAAAAGCTGGCCATTCTGCCCCAGACCCCAGAAGGACCGGGCGGATTGACAGTGGGCGAGCTTGTCTCCTATGGCCGATATCCTCACCAGCGAGGTTTTGGCCGCTTGACCAAGCAGGATATGGAAGTGATTGACTGGGCGCTGGAGGTTACCGGAACCCAGGATTACAAATATCGCTCAGTGGATGCTCTGTCCGGCGGACAAAGACAGCGGGTGTGGATTGCGATGGCACTTGCTCAGGAGACCGAAATGATCTTCCTCGACGAACCGACCACATATCTGGACATGGCGCATCAGCTTGAAATCCTGGAACTGCTGGAGAGGCTAAATATCGAGCAGGAGCGTACCATTGTTATGGTTCTGCATGATTTAAACCAAGCCGCCAGATTCGCGGATTACATTATCGCGATGAAGGATGGAGATATCATTCAGGCCGGAGATCCGGAAGCCGTCATCTCACATGACGTATTAAAGAAAGTATTCCATATCGATGCAGAGATCGGCCGCGATCCACGCACGGCAAAACCGATCTGTATCACATACAATCTTTTAAAAGGGGAAAAAGAGGATGTACTCAAAACACAGCAAAACGACACCTACGAAGAAACTACTCATCCCGTTTATAGCGCTGCTGCTCATTCTTAGTGCTTGCAGCAGCAAGCCTGCGGAGACAAGCAGCAACCATACAGGAACGGCCGAAACACCTAAAACGGAACAAAGCGAAGCCCCATCCGGGACCATTACATACGAGTCCGAGAACGGACCCGTTGAGGTGCCTGCCAATCCGCAGCGCGTCATTGTGTTGTCCTCCTACGTAGGCGACCTGCTTGCACTCGGCGTCAACATGGTGGGCGTGGATTCCTGGTCCAAGGCCAATCCCGCATTTGCGGACAAAATCAAGGATGCCGAAGAAGTGACGGATGAAAGCCTGGAAAAAATCATCGAACTGGATCCCGACCTCATCATCGGCCTGTCCAATATCAAAAACGTCGATAAGCTGAAAGAGATTGCCCCAACCGTTACCTTCACCTATGGGAAAGTCGATTATCTGACGCAGCATCTTGAAATCGGCAAGCTGGTGAACAAAGAAAAAGAAGCCCAGGCCTGGATCGACGATTTCAAACAACGGGCGCAAAAAGCAGGCGAGGACATCCGTGCCAAAATCGGAGAAGACGCAACCGTATCTGTTATCGAGAGCTTTGATAAACAGCTTTATGTATACGGCGATAATTGGGGCCGCGGTACCGAAATCCTGTATCAGGAAATGAAGCTGAAAATGCCTGAAAAAGTGAAAGAAATGGCATTGAAGGATGGGTATTATGCTCTTTCCGCGGAAGTGCTGCCGGAGTATGCCGGCGATTATGTCATTCTGAGCAAATTTGCCGATGCCGATACGTCCTTCCAGCAAACCGAGACGTATAAGCAAATCCCGGCGGTGAAGAATGGCCGCGTATTCGAAGCGGACGGAAACCGGATTTATTTTAATGATGCAACCACGCTGGAGTACCAGCTGGAGTTCATTACGGAACATTTTCTGGGCAAATAGGATATAGGCTGCCCTTGCTCAGACTTATTTAGATTGAATATTCCAACTTTAAGATGAAAAGATGATTCCATGACAAAGCCTACGAAACGGTCCATTCCTTTTTCAATCCAATTGATTGCGGGTTTCATCGTATTTATCGGCACGTTTGTCGTTGCGATGGTGTTCGGCGCAGCTGAAACCAGCATCAAGGATGTATGGTTTGCCCTCACCACCTCGATGGAGGGCGAGAAATTATCCCTCCTTCGCGAAATTCGGCTGCCCCGTGAGGTTGCCGCCATTCTGGTCGGAGCCGCGCTGGCGGTCTCCGGTGCCATCATGCAGGGCATTACCCGCAATCCGCTGGCGGATCCCGGCCTGCTCGGCCTTACCAGCGGGGCGAATGCGGCGCTGGCCTTCACACTGGCTTTCCTGCCGTCTGCCAATTATTTTGGTATTATGGTGGCCTGCTTCATCGGAGCAGCAGTCGGTGCCGTGGTGGTCTTCGGCATTGGAGCCATGCGAAAAGGCGGCTTCTCTCCCTTACAGATGGTGCTGGCTGGATCAGCCGTATCCGCATTCCTGTACGCCATCGCTGAAGGAATCGGGATTTATTTCAAAATATCCAAGGATGTGTCCATGTGGACGGCTGGCGGTGTGATCGGCACATCATGGGGGCAGCTGCAGACGATATTTCCGTTTATTCTCATTGGAATTATGATCGCCATCGTGCTATCAAGACAGCTGACCATCCTTAGCCTGAGTGAAGAAGTCGCCGTCGGTTTGGGACAAAACATTGCTGCTATCAAAGGCGTCCTGTTTGTCGTGATTGTCCTCCTTGCAGGAACCTCTGTGGCATTGGTGGGGAATTTGGCCTTCCTCGGCCTGATGATTCCCCATATCGTCCGCGGGATCGTCGGAACCGACTACCGCCATGTCATCCCGATGTCTGCCCTGGTGGGAGCTATCTTCATGCTGTTTGCCGACACGGTCGGACGAACGCTGCATGCTCCTTACGAAACACCCGTAGCGGCTCTGATCGCCATCATGGGATTGCCCTTCTTCCTGTTTATCGTACGCAAAGGAGGGCGGGGAATGTCATGATTCATCCATCGTTATTAAGAAAACAAAGAATTACGTTTCTAGTATTGTTGATCCTTACAGTGGTTACTGTCCTCGTTGGTTTGGGTCTCGGTTATTCGTCCGTTAGCTATGACCGGATTATTCCAACCCTGCTGGGCCAAGGCAGCTTCAAAGAGAAATTCATTATATTCGATGTACGCCTGCCGCGCATGCTCATTACTTTGCTGGCCGGAATGGCGCTCGCCTTATCGGGTGCCATTCTGCAGAGCATCACCCGAAATGATCTCGCGGATCCAGGCATTATCGGAATAAACTCGGGGGCCGGGGTCGGCGTGGCCGTATTTTTCCTGTTCTTCCCGATCGAAGCCGGCTCCTTTATCTACATGCTGCCCTTGGCGGCATTTATCGGGGCTGTGCTAACGGCCGTGGGCATCTACCTGTTCTCATTCCGGAAAGGCGAAGGTCTGCAGCCCGTTAAATTGGTGCTTACCGGTGTCGGGTTCTCCATGGCACTCTCGGGCGTCATGATTGTGCTCACGTCGTCTGCCGAGCGGACCAAGGTCGATTTTATCGCCAAGTGGCTGGCGGGCGGGATATGGGGCACCGATTGGCCCTTCATTGTGGCGCTGCTGCCCTGGCTGATCATCCTGATTCCGTTCACCCTGTACAAAGCGCAGCGCATGAATCTGCTGGGATTAAGCGATCCTGTAGGGATCGGTGTCGGCGTCTCGATTGAGAAGGAACGCATTGTGCTGCTTCTGGCCGCCGTCGCGCTTGCAGCATCCGCGGTGTCGGTTACGGGCGGCATTACGTTCATCGGACTCATGGGCCCTCATATTGCCAAAGCGCTGGTTGGCCCGCGGAATCAGATGTACATTCCGATTGCTATATTGATCGGGGGCTGGCTGCTGCTGCTCGCAGATACGATCGGACGCAACATTGTGGATCCCGACGGTATCGCTGCAGGCATTATGGTTGCTATCATCGGCGCGCCGTATTTTGTGTATTTGCTGCTTAAGAAAAAATAATGGTTATTCTCTTTTCAACTGAACACCTAATAGCCCCTATTGCACTCTTTCAGAGGTGTAATAAGGGCTATTTTGTATGCGGTGAATCGCTTCATTCATACATAGAGTTCATAAATAAGGTAATATAAGGATAATTATCTCGGTAAACAAAAAGGAGGTATTATGGCAAAATCAAAGGAAGCGGTCGATTCAGCTGCAAAGCGACGGATGTCAACATTTCCTCTATGGATCATCGTGACGATCAGTTCACTATGCATGTTCTGGATATTTGACCTCTTGATGAACCTCGGGCTGCCTCGACAGGATGCAAGCTGGATCAACATCGCTATCGTTGGAATGTACCTCACAGGTTATTTTGTCGGTGAGCTGTATGTCTATCTGGATCGAACGTATGTAGATAGAAAGCAATCCTATACCCCGGGTGACGACATGAAGTCCGGATCCTTCAAGAAACGAATCCTCCTTCAGTTCCCCGTATACCTCTTTGTGATCCTAAACATCCTATGTTTTAATTGGATTCATGGATTATTTCGATCCCTTGGGCTGTCTTCCTGGTATGCCTACTACTTACACATGTCATTACTATGCTTGTATTGGTTTGGCTATGGTAGCCGTCATTTCCGAGCTTATCTCCTCACAAAATAAAGAGGGGCCCCGCATGGATGCCCTCTTTATCGCGCAGGTAATATAAAACCTCGTTCCGCCAAACATTTGCCTTTACTTCTTCCCCCGGTTGGCCGCCTCCTCCAGACGGCGGAACCGTTTCAGATCAGCCTTCCGAATCGGAATCGGCTCGCGCCGCAGCAGCTTCACCACGGCAATGATCATCATCAACAGCAGTACTGTGAACGGCAAGGCCGCAATCAACGACGCTGTCTGTAAGGCTTCCAGTCCGCCCGCATACAGCAGGACGCCAGCAATGGCTGCCATGAGCGTGCCCCACACGATTTTTGCCATTTGAGGAGGGTTCAGGCTGCCGTAGGTGGTCATACTGGCCAATATATAGGTTGCTGAGTCGGCTGATGTCACCAGGAACGTCAGAATGAGTAAAATCGCCAGCACATTCATGACCATGGAGAGAGGCAATTGGTTAAAGAGCTGGAACAGGGCCGATGTCACATCCGCATTAACGGCTGCGGCAATCCCGGTGCTCTCGTGCAGATCAAACCAGATCGCCGTCCCGCCGAATACCGCGATCCACAGACAGGCAATGACCGGCGGCACGACCATCACACCCACAATGAATTCACGAATCGTTCTTCCCTTGGACACCCTAGCCACGAAAGCTCCGACATACGGGGACCAAGCAATCGCCCAAGCCCAGTAAAAGATCGTCCATTCCCGTACCCACGTGCCCTCTGCGTAGGGTTGAAGCCGCAGGCTGTACGATACGAAATTCGTAATATAATCTCCCAGCGCCAAGGTAAAGGTCTCCAAGATGAACACCGTGGGACCACTAACAAACACAAACAATAAAAAAATGAGCGCCAACGCGAGGTTCAGGTTGCTTAGGTATTTAATCCCTTTATCCAATCCCGTTGTGGACGAGATCATATAAGCGACAAAAATAAGCCCCAACATCATTAGCTGCAACCCGACACCATTGTTCACTCCCATAATCGTGTTCAAACCACCGCTCATCTGCAGAACGCCAAGTCCAATGGAAGTCGCGATGCCCATGACCGTTGCAATCACCGCGAGGATATCAATCGTATTCTTCACACCACGCTTTGAGCCGGTGACAGGCTCCAGCGCTGTAGATACCAGCCCATCCTTCTGCTTACGGTACTGAAGAAACGCGATCACAAGTCCGACAAGAGCAAACACGGACCATTGGCTAACCCCCCAATGAAAAAAAGAATAGCCCATAGCCACACGTGCCGCGTCTACACCTTGTGCTTCAACACCGCCGAAGGGTGTCTTAAAAAAATGGCTCATAGGTTCAGCCACACCCCAAAACACCAGCCCTACACCAAATCCCGCAGAGAACAGCATTCCGATCCAGGTGAAGAACGGATACTCGGGCTTCTCCTTATCTCCACCAAGACGAATCGTGCCGTATTTACTGGTTGCCACCCAGATCAGAAATATAATAATTACAAAGATCGAGAGCAGATAGAACCAGCCGAACGTATTCGTCGTAAATCTGTACAAATACCCTGCCACTTCCCCGAAAGCTCCAGGCATAGCAGCCCCGAGAATAGCAAGAATGGCAATGATGACGGCCGAAACCGTAAACACGATGTTCTTGAATAAACTCCCTTTCATATGCTCCACCTCAGGCTATTAAGTCATCCATTCCTATACAGTATTTGTATTTAAACCAGAATTGATGTACTTAATCGGTGAATGTGTGCAGCAAAGGATATTTCTTCTGATCGAGGCTATCTTGAAGTGCTATTCGTTAGGGACCTCTTGAGAATCGATATACAATTGACCCAAAATAACCATCTGCTCAAGCAACGCTTCAAATTTCCGGCCAAATTCCGTTACCGAGTACTCCACCTTGGGAGGTACCTCTTGATACACCGTCCGTTTCACGATTCCGCTCTCCTCTAACTCCCGCAATTGCACGGTAAGCACATGCCTTGATACTTCAGGTATTCTCCGATGCAGCTCACCAAAACGCAGGGTTTCCTGAAACAGCTCATACAGGACTCGGGGCTTCCACTTCCCACTAATCATGTGCAAGCCCACTTCAGCCGGGCACCCATATTTCTCATCCTGATATGGCATATGTATTACTGAACCCCCTTGGTCATTGGTCATAAATAGATGACTATGTCATAAAATTGTGCGTACTTATCACAGCTTTCATTTTCAGATAGGCTATTGCTATCATCATACAGAAAGAGGAGATTCAATGAAACCATCCACTCCCGCAAGCCGAGTCTGGAAGCCCGAGGATATGAATGCTGCATTTGCTAACGCGTATAACTCAGGGGATATCGATCAGGTGCTGGCATTGTATGAACCGAACAGTATTCATGTCCACCGCAATGGAAGCTTGGAGATCGGAATTCATTCTTTCCACCATACGCTCGAGGAACTGCTGCTGCTTCAAGGCAAGATGGTCTCCACCAATCTATACTGCATCCCATTTGAAAATATTGCTATGCTGCGTGCCCATTTTACCTTGCGTACCTCGGACAGGGATGGCCAACCTCTTCTGCTTCAAGGTTATACCTCCGAAATCGTGAGACAGCAACCTGACGGAAGCTGGCTGTACATCGTGGACCATCCGTTTGGTTCGGATGAAGTGGAATGAATAGTAAGATCCATTATTTCAGCGATACAAAAAAAGCAATCCGCCCTTGTCGTAAATAAGCGGATTGCTTCTTAAGATTCATTACATTATTCCTTGACGAATTCCTTCGTGCTGCGCACCGTATCGATTGGACGAACCATACGCTCGATCTGTTCGCGCTTTGGCTCCAGGAATGGAGGCAGGGACAACTTCTCGCCCAGCGTTTCATATGGCTCGTCACCCATGAAGCCTGGACCGTCGGTTGCGAACTCAAACAGAATTTGCGGTGCAACACGCGCATACAGGGACTGGAAGAAATAGCGGTCAACAAAGCCCGATGTATGGAACTGGAAGTCGTCCAGACGCTTGATCCAATGTTCCAGCACTGAGCGGTCCTCGACCCGGAAGGCCGCATGGTGTACGGTGCCGAAGCCTTGCTGAGCTCTTGGAAGCACGGCGTTGTACTCAACAACCACTTGAGCGCCATTGCCGCCTTCACCAACCTCAAACAGATGAAGCGAACCTTCCTTGCCGATTTCCTTGAATTCGAGCACTTTCTCCATCATTTCCTTGAAATAATTGAAGTTGGACACCCGTACAAACACCGGGCCGAGTCCTGTAATTGCATGCTCCAGCGGAATTGGTCCCTTCTGCCAAGGAGTTCCTGAAACCACACCTTCGTTGCTCTCATCGGAGATGAGCTGATACTGCTGATCGTCAAAATCAACAAAGGCGAGTGTCTTTTTGCCAAACAACTCTTGAATGCCTTGATGCTTCACATCCATTCGGTCAAATCGCTTGACCCAATATTCGAGCGCTGCATCGTTAGGGACACGGAACGAGGTTTTGTAAATCTCGTCTGTACCATGTCTGCCCTGCGGGATCCCTGGAAAATCGAAGAAGGTCATATCTGTGCCGGCACTGCCCTTGTCATCTGCAAAGAACAGGTGGTATGTCTGAATATCGTCCTGATTAACCGTCTTCTTCACAAGCCGCATGCCGAGCACATAGGTGAAGAACTCGTAGTTCTTCTCGGCACTGCTCGTAATGGCTGTTACATGGTGAATTCCTTTTAATCCGTTCATGATTAAATTCCTCCATCTCTTATATTTAGAAAGTGTTGGCGCAACCTTCATAAATTATTATTTTTATTTAAAACATCTTTAATTTAAGATAATAATATCACGAGAATTCTGTTCCGTCAACCTTCTACATTCAAAATCTTATTTTAGCCGTGCATGATATACAAAAAACGGCCGGACATAAGACATCCAGCCGTTCTTTCTATTTCTTTCCTCATAAGAGAAAGACTCTCCATGTCCGTTATGCGCCTGTATTGGATAACCCAATAACAGGAAACAGCTCGATGCGTTGATGGGTCTCCTCGTGATACAACCATCCATCCCGAACATGGTCCACAAACAATATGCCGTTCAGGTGATCAATCTCATGCTGCATACATCTGGCCAGATAATCTTCGCCATCCAGAATTACCATCTCGCCTTGGCGATTCAATGTCTTTACCTTAACTTTATTGGCTCTCTTCACATATCCGTAATACCCTGGATAAGAGAGACACGCTTCAGGGCCCAGCTGTTCCCCGTCCATCTCTACGATTTCTGGATTAATCAGCTCAATCAATCCTTCTCCGCAGTCCATGACAATAAGTCTTCGTAATATACCGATTTGTGGTGCGGCAAGACCAGCGCGCCCTTCGCTGTCATACAGCGTCTCTGCCATATCATCCAGAATCTTCAATGCTCTGGCATTTACGGTATCGACTGGCCGGGCGATCTTTCGCAAGATCGGATCACCGAATGGCACAATAGCTTTAACCGTCATTCACTTAAGCCCCCTTAGTTCTAGAAGGAGGTGTATGCACCCATAAGTCACCTGGAGTACACTCTAAGGTTGTGCAAAGGGCATCTAACGTCTCTGCCTTCATCTGCCTGGGCTGGTTCGTCAGCAAAGCACTAATGGAAGCAGCTGACAGGCTGTAATTCGCCTTCTCTTTCATCAGCCGCGCCAAAGCCGCTCCCGACCATATCCCTCTCTCCGCCATCACATTACGTAGCATCCATTCGAGCAAAGGGTCCCCCTCCCGTTCCATTCAAATATTAGCTCACACCTTATTTTATTAGGTGTTACCTAATATCTCAAGCCTTTTTTAGGGATCTAACCGAATGAGTTCACAACTACAAACTTAATTAAGCATGTTTGGATTCGTTCCGCCTACGCGGTTTCCTCTTAGAACTGGCAGACCTCCCTGCAATGCTGGTCCCGATCACGCCGATAATGACGAGCGCTGCCCCGATAACATGATAATAAGCCAGCTCTTCATTCAAGAAAGCGACACCTCCAAAGATCGTGACCACGGTGGCCAGATTGTTAAAGATGCCCATCCGGGATGCCTCCATCTGGGATAATGCATAATTTGACAGTAGCGATGTTCCAAGGGAGGACAAAACGCCAAGATACAGAACGGCCCATACGAAGGACGGATGCAGAAACGGGTCAAAATAATGTACGAGCGTCCCCTGCGCAGCATGTTGAGCGGCCGACATCAGGTTAAACAGCACGAATCCGATCATCGACATGATGAACGTTATATCCAGTACCGACTGCTTCTGCGTCAACTTGCGGGCCATCACGCTGTATATCGCGTTGGAAAGCGCCGACAGCAGAATGAGTACAATCCCGAGCGTACTTGATGTCTCGAAGGAAACGCCCTTCAGCACGAATATAGAGACGATCCCTGCCACTGACAACACGGTAAATAGCTTTTGTGCCCAGCTGGAGCGTTCCTTCAAAAACAGTGACGCCAAGAGCAACGTAAAGATCGGTACGGTAGCGTGGATGATCCCGGCCTCGGCTGAAGAGGTGTAGACCAAACCGAAGGTTTGCAGCGTAAAGAACAGGAATGGATAGAATATGGCCAGCGGCACGATGGTCAGCAGCCGTTTCAGATCCAGCTTGACCTTTCTACGGGCCATGAGGAGCGCAAGCGATGCGACAATGAACGAAATGGTGAACCGGTGTGCCAATGTATCCAGCGGGTTAGCAACGATCAGCGCCAGCTTCACAAACATAAAGGAAAAACCAATGATGCCTGTATATCCCAACGCGGCGGCATAAGCACGGCTTGTATTCGGTGTATTCATAATAAGTATTCTCCTTCATCTTCTCTATTTGAGTCCAACCAGAGGAGGTTGGTACATTTGCTACTTATCTTACGGTAGGAAGGACTTCCTGACGATTTGAAATAACGCCAACTGTACCGGTACAGTTGGCGCGATGGAGGAAGTAATGACAAAGAGGGCTGTTTCCCATCACCCCAAGATGATAGGAAACAGCCCCGCTATACTTTAAATCCTAACGTTTCATAACAGGTATAGGCCTGCCCCGTTATCAATAACAATACTCGTTAATCACGTTTAACCGAAATCCAGCCGTCGCCCTCCTGATGAAGCGTTGCGCCGAGCGCTTCGGCCATAAACCGAAGCGGAACATAGGTTGAACCATTGCTATGCACGAATGGAGCTTCCTGCAGCGTCACGTTTTCACCGCCGACGCTGGCTGTTTTGGAGCCTACGGTCAATACGATTTCTTCCCCTGTCAGATCATTGATGACTTTAATTTTCTTCGAGCCTTTGGTCCACTTCACTTCGGCATCCAACTGGTCTGTAAGGTAACGAAGCGGAACGAAGCTCTGATTGTTCTTCTTGATTACACCATATCCATAATCATCGATTACGGGACTAAGAAACATCGATTTATGCGTGATCTTCAGATCATCCTTCAACACGTTGTAGATGAGGGAATCCTTTTCAAAGTTCCGCAGCACTTGGCCTGGCGTCACTGTCCCGTTCAGGACGTCCAGCACGCCTTTGGACGTGTCTACCTTATTGACCTTGACTTCGCCGCCGATATTCCAGACTTCACCTTCGGAATACACCTTGAATGCCTTCAATGGCAGGTCCTCGGAAGCCGGAAGCGCGACGGTCAGCTCCAACGCATTCTTGCGCGTATTCAGCTGCTCATCGAAATAATAATCCAGCTTGAGGACCGTATCCTTGCCGAAGACGGTTTCGGATCCCGGAAGCTCCTCCAATAACTGTTTCTTCTGTTCATCATAGTTCTCCATGAATTCGATCAGTGCGCCATGCACGATCTCGTAGAGCGACGCGACGACCTCCTCCTTGGATTCCTGTGGCAGGAGTTCAACCTCTTCGCCATAGGCCTCGCCGATGCTGGTCATCATCGGATAAATGGCATCATAAGCATCGCCGATCACTTGCTTCAAGCCGGCTTCATCTTTAAGCAGACTTTCGGCGAAAGGCTTAACCATGTTCAGGATCTCTTCGCCTGTCAGCTCCATATGGAGATGCGTCAGGTTCAAGCTTTCCCCGTTCACCTTCTCCTGAGCGGACTTCACCGCGATTGTCGATGGATTCGGGAAATGCTTCAGCACAAGCCCTGCCGCCTTCTTCACGACATCTTGAATCGCCTGCTCATACTGACTGGTATCCGGTAATCCGGGAACGGTCGTATCCATCGATAGATAGAACGGCTGCTTGGCGCCTTCCAATTGAATCGCCATTCCTTTGGAATCCATGGATATATGAAGCGGAATCTTCTTGTCCGAATATTGGACACTGCCCTGAATGGACACGGTTTTGCTATCCTGCACGATGGCATGGTCCAAATTCAAGGATAACGAATTAATGAGATCAATCGCTTGTTTATCTTCAGTCGATAGGGCCTTGTCTGATGGCACCACCTCGAATCGAATACTTGCCTTGGATTCGCTGGATTTAACATCGAGACTGGTAAGCAACGCCTTGTTGATATCCAGTCCCCCGACAGCCTGACATCCTGTCATCACGACCAGCACAGCTGCAACGAGTACAGTCAACCATTTGAACTTCTTATACATAACGATAGTTTTCCCCTCCCAAGTCATAGGCTCATTTCTATTATGGGAAGTGAGGAAATGTTTGTAAATAGGTATTTTAGCCTCGTCACATGCGCACACGCAGATGGCTGCCTACAGATGGCACATATCGACATTTTGCTATACACTGGGAATGAAATATGGATGTTAAAGTGCAAGTTCAACAGTCAACTTTTTTAGCACCGGGAAGGTTTGCAAAGGGGCTTTTGAACAACCCTATAAAGCGTGGTGAATCTCTTGTTTAAAATTATGTTAATCGAAGACGACGTGACCCTATTCCATGAAGTGCAGGAGCGCCTTTCGCAATGGTCGTATGACGTTTATGGCGTCCACGATTTCAGCGCCGTACTTCAGGAATTTACAGCGGTTCAGCCCGACCTGGTCATTATCGACATTCAGCTGCCGAAGTTTGACGGGTTCCATTGGTGCCGAATGATTCGGTCCCACTCGAACGTGCCGATTATCTTCTTGTCTTCCCGCGATCATCCGACCGATATGGTGATGTCCATGCAGCTTGGAGCGGACGATTTCATTCAGAAGCCGTTCCACTTTGATGTCCTGATTGCCAAAATCCAGGCCACTCTGCGCCGGGTATACAATTACAACACCGAACGGGCCGAGCTGAGAACATGGCGCGGAGCCACCATCGAATTCGGCAAAAATACCATTAGCAGCCCCCAAGGCACCGCGGAACTGACAAAGAATGAAATGTTCATTCTGAAAATCCTCATGGAGCGGAAGAATCAGATCGTCAGCCGGGAGGATCTGATTAAGAGCTTATGGGATAACGAGCATTTTGTCAGCGATAATACCTTAACGGTCAACGTCAATCGGCTGCGCAAGAAGCTGGAGCCCCTCGGTCTTGACCCTTACATCGAAACCAAGGTGGGACAAGGTTATATCGCCACGGAAGAGGCCCATGCATGATGATGGTCTATATTCGGGAACGACTAAGCTGGATTCTGTTCTTCCTGTTTCTGCAGCTGCTGTTTCTGTTCATAGCCGCCGTGGACTCCCAGATCCCGTTCTTGCCCATCCTTTATATCGTGTTTCTATCGACGCTGTTCTTCATGGTGTTTCTGTTTGTGAGGTACAATCGGGAAACCAAGTTCTACAAAAGCCTCCAGGCGTGGGATGACACTTACGATTTAGCCGCCATCAGCGAGCCGGAGCACCCCTTTGAGGCGATTGCCATGGACATCCTCTCCCTCCAGACCGAGCGCTTCAAGAAGGAATCCTCCATGCGTCTAATGGAGATACAAGGGGAGAGGGACGAGCTGTTATCCTGGATTCACGAGGTAAAAACGCCGCTCACCACCATGCAGCTGATGATCGAGCGCATGGAAGACGAGACGTTAAAAGCTCAGCTCCAGTATGAGTGGCTCCGCATCCACCTGCTGCTTGACCAGCAGCTGCACCAGAAGCGCATCCCCTTTATCCAGAATGATCTGTTGATCGAGGTATCCGCGCTTGAGCCGATCATCTTCCAGGAAATACGTGCGCTCAAGTCCTGGTGCATGCAGAAAGGCATCGGATTTGACGTTTCCCTTGAGGTAACGGAAGTGCTTAGTGATGCGAAATGGCTAGGCTTTATCATCCGCCAACTGCTGACCAACGCGGTCAAATACAGCAGCGCTTCGGACATTATCGTCGAGAGCGAGCTCATGGATGATCATGTCAGACTCACCATCCGGGATTCCGGACGCGGCATTGATCCGAAGGACATGCCCCGGATTTTCGACAAAGGCTTCACCTCAACCACCTCGCATCAGGACAGTGCCGCAACCGGCATGGGGCTCTATCTGACGCAAAAAGTAGCCGATGCCCTGTTGATCCGCATTCAGGTGGAATCAAAGCCGGGCATCGGCACCACCTTTACCTTGATCTTTCCGAAACGGAATGATTTCGTTAGCGTTACCGGCATGTGACAACAATGTCACATGCTTTTGCGCTTTGTTCGGCGAATCGAAGGAAAAGGCGCTGCGACTCCTTTATGATAAGGACAGATAACGAAGGAGTGAGTGAAATTGGCAATTCTTGAAGCAAACCAAATTCATAAAAGCTACGGCAACAAATTCAATAAACAGGAAGTGCTGAAGGGCATCGATATCCGCGTAGATAAAGGCGAGTTCGTCAGCATTATGGGCGCATCGGGCTCAGGGAAAACCACGCTGCTGAACGTGCTCTCCTCGATCGATAAAGTAAGCCTAGGCAGCATCAAAATCGAGGGCAAAGAGTTTACGGGTCTCAAGGAGAAGGAGCTGGCGGAGTTCCGGAAGCACCATCTGGGATTTATTTTTCAGGAGTACAATCTGCTGGATACCTTGACCGTCAAAGAAAACGTGCTGCTGCCGCTCTCCATTAAGAAGGTATCCAAAAAGGAAGCCGATCAGAAGTTCCAAAGAATCGCGACCGAGCTTGGCATCTACGAACTCAAGGATAAATATCCGAACCAAATCTCTGGGGGACAGAAACAGCGGACCTCTGCCGCCCGGGCGTTCATCCACGATCCGAGCATTATTTTTGCCGATGAGCCGACAGGGGCGCTGGACTCGAAGTCCGCTTCCGATCTGTTGAACAAGCTAAGCGAATTAAATCAGAAGATCGACTCCACGATCATCATGGTTACCCATGATCCCGTGGCCGCCAGCTATTGCACCCGGGTGGTCTTCATTAAGGACGGACAGATCTACACCCAGCTGAACAAGGGCGAGCAATCCCAGCAGGCCTTCTTCAATGACATCATTAAGACTCAGGGCGTGCTAGGCGGTGTTCAGAATGAACATTAATTATCTGATCTACCGGAATTTGAAGAAGAATATCAAGAATTATTATCTGTATGTATTTGCGCTCATCTTCAGCGTGGGTCTGTACTTCGCGTTTGTCACACTGCAATATGATCCGGCGATGGATGAAGCGAAAGGCTCCGTTAAGGGAGCGGCTGCGCTTGGCGCCGCCTCCGTGCTGTTAGTAGCCATCGTGGCGATATTCCTACTGTATGCCAACACGATTTTCATTAAGCGGCGCAGTAAAGAGATCGGACTGTTTCAGCTTATCGGACTGACCAAAGGCAAGATATTCCGGATCCTAAGTGCAGAGAACTTGATTCTGTATTTCGGCTCGATGGTCATCGGCATCTTTGCCGGCTTCGCGGCTTCACGCTTAATCTTGATGATTCTGTTCAAGGTCACCGGCGTTGATACCAAGGCGGCTCTATCCTTCTCCAGCGAGGCGATGATCCAAACTGTCATTGTGTTTGCCGTCATCTACGTGCTGATTATGATCATGAATTATACGTTCATCAAAAGACAGAGCATTCTGTCCCTCTTCCGCGCGGTATCGACAACCGAGAACCAAATTAAGAAAATGTCCTTCGCCGAAATGTTGTTCGGATTCCTCGGCATCGGACTCATTCTTCTCGGTTATTATGTGTCGACCAAGCTGTTCAGTGGTGATTTCACCACCATGAACGAGCTGTTCATGGCTATGATCCTGATCTTGGGATCGGTTATCATCGGGACTTATCTATTCTATAAAGGGTCGGTCAGCTTTCTATTCAACGTAATTCGAAAGAGCAAGGGCGGTTACTTGTCCCTGAATGAAGTGCTGTCCCTCTCCTCCATCATGTTCCGCATGAAATCGAATGCGCTGCTGCTGACCATCATTACGACCGTATCCGCACTCGCGATCGGACTATTGTCTCTCAGTTATATCTCATACTATTCTGCAGAGAAATCAGCCGAGCAGAGCGTGCCCAATCACTTTGCGGTTGCGGACCAGAAGGATTTTTCCGCCTTTATCCAGGCACTTACGGATGAAGATATCGAATTTATGCAGACCGAACGGGACGTAATCCAGGTGAATGCGGATCTATCCAACATTATCGGGGCCAGCCTGGAGGTATCTGGGCAAGTGGATTCCAGTTCCATGATCATCCCGGTCATCAGTGATGCCAGTGTAGAGGGCATTGATGTTTCCCCCGAGGAGACGCTGTTCACGGGATACAGTGACGCGATCCAGCAATTTATGGCGATTCAGACTACAGGTGAAATTGAATTCATAAGCCCTAAACAAAGCATTAAGCAGGAGCTAATCGGCTTGGACAAAGAAGCCTACGTATCCTACTATTACGCAAGCGGCGGGCTGCCGACGGCGATTGTGGATCAGACCGTATTTGATAAGCTGGTTCAGGATCTGGATCCGAAGATCCAGAAGAAGACCAATGTCTATCACGGCATCGATATTGTGGATCCAATCGCCATTGATCAAGCCAATCAAATCTTTAATAGCCTCGGCATTAGCGAGGAAACAGGGAACCTCTCTCAGACGGAAATGGCCTTCAACCAGAAAAGCAATATGGGCTTGATGATGTTCATCGTGGGATTCCTGGGACTTACCTTCCTGATTACTTCAGGATGCATCCTGTACTTTAAGCAGATGGATGAAGGTGAAGAGGAGAAGCCGAATTATACCATTCTCCGGAAACTGGGCTTTACTCAAGGAAACCTGCTGAAGGGAATTCAGATCAAGCAGCTGTTTAATTTCGGCATTCCGCTGGTCGTCGGGTTGTCCCACAGTTACTTTGCCGTTAAATCCGGCTGGTTCTTCTTCGGAACCGAGTTGTGGCTGCCTATGGTCATGGTTATGCTGTTATATACGGCGCTGTATTCCATATTCGGGTTGTTATCCGTAATGTTCTATAAACGGGTAATTAAAGAAGCGTTGTAAACGAGGTGCATGGTTGGGCCCAGGAATGATTCGGGTTCCATCCATGCATTTTTTCTTTTTTTAGTAGGGAGATCTCTAGAGACCCGGGAGAAAGCAACTTCGAAACATTCCAATCGTGACACCTTAAGGTGTGAAAAACCGCGGATTACCATTCCAGCGCTCTGCAGCTCTTCTGCAGCTTCCGAATATACACAATCTGGCCGATATGATAGGCATTGTGCAGGGTGGCATTGCTTATGATCTCCCACCACTTAGCCGGCCCCGGAAATCCGTTCACTTCCTGCTCAAGCTTGGTCTCTGACAGCAGTTCCTGCCACTGCAATAAGACCGCTATCAATCGGTCTCTCAACTCTGCAAAGGTCGCGTGATCCGGAATGATGAAGCTTAAATGATTGCCCCCAATAGAGGGCACGGCATCTATCCGCGATTCACGGTACCTGGACTGCCACGTTTCATTCCAATACAGCAGGTGCTGTATGATCTCAACAATGCTGTGACTCTCGTTGGCAGGTGTCCAGAACGCTTCATCCTCGGTCAAATGTTCCACAGATTGCTGGAACGGGATATGCCAGCTGGGATCATTCGCATTCGCCAACAGTTGATTCATTAGAACATCATTTGCATGCGCCATGGGTCATTCACTCCTTCATGCGCCCGGTAATGAGCAGCATCACAAATCATGACTAATTTTACTATAGGATGAAGTCCTGTGATTCGCAGAAAATGATTAAAATTATTCTTTCTCGGCTAATCATGCCCGCATAGAATCTACCTTACATGGAACAAGTCCAAATCATACTGCGCCGTTGGCGTATCATTCTTGAAACGCAGCTCGATTTTCTCCCCGCTTCCCTTGCACAGGCCCACCGTAATCTCAAAATAGCTTGCCCCGTGCATCGCATCAACAGGACTTGCATGATGGTCTTCCTCCGTCATCGTTGACCGCTCGTTGATCGATAGAATCTGTTCGCAGCCAAAAGAAGGATAGGTCTCATGGTATATATCCTGAAGTGACGATCGGATAACCGGGTATAGCTGCTGCAGCATGGCCTTCTCGAGCTGCTGCTCTCTTGACTTCTCTTGTGGCCGTGCGTAGGCTGCGCTTCTTACCGGGCCGAAGATAAGGAGGCCGCTTAGAAGCAGCAGACAGAAGGTTAATTTGGGCTTCACGTGCATTCACCTTTTTCGTTTTTCTGCTAGGGTTTCCTATTGGAAGCCTATATAATCCTCCTTGCATTTTCGTTCATGCATGCCAAAAAAGACTGCCTCAGTGGCAGTCTTACATGACTTTAAATCTTTGATGAATGCACGACAGCATGCCCGTCGTTCCCGTCTCTTTCCTTTTTCCCAACTAAGAAGTGATAGAGGACGATTCCCGCAGCGAGCAGGACTGCCATTGCAATGTACATGCCCCGGAAGCCGACAAGCGGTGTCAGGAAACCAAGTATAAAGGGCCCGAACCCGATGCCCACGTCCACAAATATATAAAAGGTCGACGTCGCAAGTCCAATCCGGTGAGCCGGTGAACGCTTGATGGCAAGGGCCTGGGAGCTGGACTGCGTCGTACCGTAGCCCAGACCGACAAATACGGCCGAGAGCAGCAAGGTCAGACCGTGGTGGGCTTGACTGAGCAGCACCATGCCGATCGCAAATGAAAGTATTGCAGGATACATCACCACGTTGGCCCCTCTTTGGTCAAACCACCGACCCGTGAACGGTCTCGACAAAATGACCACAATAGCGTAGACAATAAAGAAATAACTGGCTATTTCGGTCAAACTGATCTGTCCGGCAAAGATCATGAGGTACGTTAAAACGCTGGAATATCCGAAACCCATGACGAAGCTAACCAGTGAAATCGGTAATGCTTTCGGTTCAATAAAATTGGATAGTTTCAATCCTTGCAGATCCTTCTCTTGCTCAGCGGTCAGCACCAGCTTCGGTATGTTCATAAAAAATGCGGACAACAAAGAGAGAACACCCAGTACCCCGCACAGCGTGAAGTTGGCCATCATCGAAGCATGTTCGTTAATCATCAGACCAATAAAAGGGCCAATGGCCGAAGCGATAATGATACTCACGCCATAATAACCCGTACCTTCACCCCTTCTGGAGTTCGGAATCAGGCTGGCTGCAATCGTGCCTGTTGCCGTTGAAGCGAGTGCGAAGGCTATGCCGTGGAAGAACCGGACAATGAGCAGCACGCTCAGGCTGTTCACAATGAAATATAACCCGATAAGAACGCTGAAGGCGATCAGACCGGTAAAAAGAAGTTTTTTGCGCCCGACCCTCTCAATGATGCTGCCTCCGATCAACCGTCCAATCAAAGCGCCCACGACAAAAATGCTGGAAGCCAAGCCAGCCATTCCTGTTGATGCATGAAATTCATTCTTCGCATATGAGGACATAATGACCACTAATAAATAAAAACATAAAAAGAGCAGGAAATTGACGCCAAACACAATCAAAAAATCCTTGCTCCACAATCGATCTCGCGAGTCTGCTTGCTCCAAGTTAATCACCTTTTCTAATAATGTTGTCTCTGACCGTCTCCATCACACGAATAACCGTGGCCTGTTCCTCAGCAGAGACACCTTCCATAATCTCCTGTTCATATTGGTCGAACACCTTACGGACTTGCTGGACAACGCCAACTCCCGTCTTGGATAGCTGAATGCGCTTCTCCCGTTTATCACGCACCGGAATTTGCTCCACGTAGTCGAGCTTAATCAGCGCGTTCACGGTTCGGGTTACCGTGGGCTTCTCCACGTACAGCATTTTGGATAGCTCCACCAAGGTCATCGACTCATAAACATCCAGATAGTACATAATGGACCACTGGGCATAATACAGGTTATAGTCTTCAAGCTTACGGTTCAGCTCATTGACGAAAGGGCGATGCAGTGTAAAGTATTTATGGAAAAAATGTCTGTGGGCGTCCATTTGATACCTCCATCCAAAATAGTTACCTTGGGTAACTATTTATTGATTATAAAGAAGATCCTTTGCATTGTCCATCCCAATTGATTTCCAATTACAAACGCTAGCGGCTTTCCAATCAGCATAACGACGCTTATTCTCCCTGTTTCTGAAATGATCTATTCGCTTCTTGCCCCTTCCGTGAGCGAACATCGGGCAACAAAAAAACCGCCCTTGGGCGATGGAAGATAAGACAGCCATCTAAGGGCGATTTTATTTGAGATGTTTGATCGTGGTCTAGCCAATATCACTGATCGAATCGGAGATGGGCCCAGATACATCGAACAGCCTGCCCATATAATCACTCAGCAGGATGCCATCCGGGTCCAGCTCTTCCCGAACCGCACGGAATGCTTCCCACATCGGATAGAGCTCCTTCAATTGAGCAGCCTCAAGATTATGCATTTTTCCCCAATGCGGCCGGCCGCCATACCGGAGGAAAATGCGCTCCATCGCATGGAAGTAATCTTCATACGGCATGCCTTTATACATATGAATCGCAATATAAGCGGAATCCCGGCCATAAGCGGGGCTTAACCATATATCATCGCCCTTGGCATAGCGGCATTCCACAGGGAAATGCACTTGAAACTTGCCTCGCGACAGCTCTGTACGCATGTCTTCAATAACCGCATTCATCGACTCTACCGGAATGTTATACTCCATCTCGTTGAAACGAACGAGCCGCTGGGTCGCAAACAAACGATGGCTGTAATTCACTTTACGACCCAGTGGAACCTGTGACGCCGAGAAACGGCTGACATACGGACTTGCCTTTGGCACCTTGCGGCACAGCTCCGAGATTAGACCAAAGAGGGTGTTCTCCACCAACACTTCACTGACATAATCCCTGATCCGATGTCCTGTCACTACTTGATCCGTCTTATTCATCAGCTTGATCTGGCACGGCTCCGCATAAGGGAACCAATAAAATTCGAAATGACGGTTCTCTTCCGCTAATTGAGCCTGCTGCTTCAAGCATTCGTCCAGCGGTACTCTCCGGCTTTCATATTCGATTTTGTACGCTGGCTCCAGCCTCAACGTCACTTGCACGATAATGCCGAGTGTACCCAAGGAAACCTGCAGCGCCTTGAACTCATCGGGATGCGACTCCCTACTGCACTCCAGCACCTCGCCTGTGCCGGTGACCACCGTCAATCCGACAACCTGCGTTGATATATTCCCGAATTCCCGGCCCGTACCGTGCGTCCCCGTACTAATGGCCCCCGCAATGGATTGCACATCAATATCGCCGAGGTTCTCCTGTGCCAGCCCATGCTGGAACAGCAGCTCGCCTAGCAGCTTCAGCTTCGTCCCCGCCCACACGGTAGCTGTCCTGGCTTCAACGTCGACATGGACCAGTCCCTGCATGGCGTCCAGGGAGACCAGGCAGTCCTCGGATGCAGCAATGGGAGTAAAAGAATGTCCTGAGCCGACCACTCGCAGCCGTCTGCCCTCCTGCCGGCACATCTGGACCATCTTCACCACTTCCGAAATGGATGCAGGATACAGCACCGTTCTTGGATTGGCTCGCACCGATCCCGACCAATTGGACCATTGGACCTGCTTCATAGAAAACACTCCCCCATTCCACGGTAGGTGGCATATTCGCCCACGATACGGCCTTGCGAGACCGCATACAGCACCTTGAATCGTTCGCACAGTTCTCCGGCCTTCGCATGACGGAAGAACACCGGATCTCCCAGGCCGAGCTTCACATGGGCAGGCAAGCGCAGCGGCGTTTGAACCTCACCGACGCCCTCCAGCGGGAACAGCTCCAAACCCTCAGGCAAATAGGGCTTCGCCAGCTTATCCTTATCCGCTGCCCCCGATGCTGTGTATCCCCCGCCCATACAGGTCACGATCCCTGCCTTCGGTATCCGCACCACCTCTATGGCATAAGCTGCTGCCGGCTTATAACGGAATGACGCAAAATGGTCGAACAGCCCCGGCGCATAGAAGCCCGATCCGGCGGTGATCTCGGTTACCCACGCTTCCTTCCGGGAGCTGTCCAAACTTCCGGTTCCCCCTGCATTGACGAAGCGGAGCCGGATATCCATGGCGTTAAGCCGCTCCACGGCTTCCTGCCTCCGCTTGGCGGCCTCAACGATGGAGCGGCTCTTCAGCCACCGGACCATCGTATTCTTTATATGCTTGCCCGATGCGTTATCCCCGACGCCTGCCACCTGCGCCTCGTAACCCATGATGCCGTCCAAGCGAAGCCAAGGGGAGCGAATGATCTGCTCCACTATCGGATACATGCCCTCCCACGAATGGACGGGCGATCGCCACACACCGAAGTGGAGGCCGGGATAATGTACCGACATATCCAGATCAATGCATAGCGGCATCACGGTACTCTGTTGTTTGGCGAACTGTTCGATGTGCTCGACATGCTCCACACTGTCCACCATGAAGGTAATCGAGCGGCCTTCGCTAACCAGATTCACGATGGACCGAACCGCTTCCGGCTGCCACTGCGGATAGCCAAGCAGCAAATCATCGAAGCCCTGTTCTGCCAGAAATACGGCTTCCGCTGCGGTATAACACATGATCCCTTGGAAAATGGAATCCGAATTCAGGATACGATGCATCACATCCACGGAGCGGATCGACTTGCTAGCCAGCCGTACCTTCTTGCCTCCTGCAGCCCGCGCAATCGCTCGTGCATTGTCATCCAGCATGTCCAGATCCACCAAGGCAAACGGCCTCGGGATTTCCGCGAATATCTCTTTATAGTACTCGTATGTCGACATCCCTCTATCAACACCTTCCCGTTTCCCCTTACGCCTATGCCACATGATATTCTCGAAGGCAGCGGATTATCCTTCCGCACACCACCATCCACGTAAATAAAAACAAAGCCCAGCCGGTGGTTGGCTGGACGAATTTATCGTATAGGAAATATAGTGCGTCTTACGTTTCTTGAACCGTGAAGTATGTTGAAACTCTATACATCCCGAAGGAGCCTACCGGCCCTACACACTTGTCGCAGCATATTGACGACCGAGCGCCTGCATCCGTTCAGCAATCGTATGCTCGATATCGCGATCCAGCGGCAGTTGTTCCGAGGCGTAGGGTGCCAGCAGCGGATGATCACCAATCATTACCGCGTGCAGCGCATGCTGAAACATCGTGATATCATTGGCATCGTTGCCAAAGGCAACATACTCGCCCTCTTTCACGCCCAACTGCTGAAGCCCGCTCCATTTATGTATCCCCTTAGGGCTGATATCCAGCACATTTTCCCCACCATGCACGTGAACAACGACATCCAGTTGTCCCAGCCTCTCCTCTACTTCCGCCATATGGTCCGAGGTCAGCATCAATATTTTCACAACCGAAGTCAGCTCCTGGAGCGCCACGTTCTTAGCCAGCTTGTGCGGATCCAAATTTAGCAGAATCGGATGATCCACAGGACCGGTATAGGCATAGTCCCATTCTCCATCAATCAAATAGCTCACGTTATACGTTGTTAACAGCTGAAGAAGGCTCGGAAGCACCTCGCTGTCAAAGCCCGCCGTGGAGATCCGCTTTCCCCCTGCCGCCACCATCGAACCGTTGCCTCCGATCATCGGGTAGTGATGAACACGCTCATGAAGGACGGGAAGCAAGTCGCGAATCGGCCGGGCGGAAGCAAAAATAACCTCATGCCCTTGCACCACCAGCTCCTCCAATGCCTTCAACAACTCGTTCGAAACCGGCTGCCCTTTAAAACAGATCGTTCCGTCCAGATCGAATACAAATTTCATGCCCTTGCCCTCCTGTATCTTCTCATTGCTCTTATCATAGCAGTTGATCGTATAATGAGAAGGACATTTGTCCAGAAGAGAAAGGAGCAACCCAAAGACCCATGAAACTACTTCATGATGCACCCTTGCTGAGAGCCAAGCTGGAGCAATTTCAATTCGAGAGCATGCTGGATCTGAGCAAGCCAGTGCCTTTTACATTGCAGCAATACGAGCCTGGCGAGATCATTCTGCATGAAGGCTTCACCATGAATTCCCTTTTGTTCCTCGTACAAGGAAAGATCAAGGTGACCTCCAGCATCGAAACCGGTAAATCGCTTCTTCTGCGCTTTGGCCATCCTTTTTCCATCATCGGGGATATTGAATTGATTCGAAGCGTCCCGGTCCAATCCCAGATTGAAGCCGTTAACGAATGCCTGTTCATCGGGCTGTCCTTTGACTATATTAAGCAACATGAAATAACGAACGCTCGCTTTACGTCCACCTTGCTGGATCACCTGAGCTACAAGCTTCAGACGTGCACGACCGCTTCCCGCGTCAATCTGTTGGCATCGGTGGAGAACCGGTTTGCCAGCTACCTCATGTCCACCCTGTCTCCGGGGTCCAATCCTTCCTTTGGGATGGAGCTGAAGACCGACCATATCGGGGAGATTGCCAGCTTGCTTGGTACCACGCACCGACATTTGAACCGGGTGATGTTTGCCTTCGCCCAAAAGGGGGTCCTGGAGCGGAACGGACAGACCATCCGTATTCTGGACTGGAACGCCATAGAGGTGGCATCGAATGGGATTCGCTATGAGTAGATCGCCCGGCCGAAACTTTTTTCTCAAGTTCTTGTAACGAATCGGCCATGGGCCGGTCATATAGGCAAGGAGGTGAACAGGTGACGGATTTGCACCAGATCTATCATCAGTACTTTCAAGATGTGTATCGGTTCCTGCTGTCGCTTAGCAGAGATGAGCATGTTGCGGAAGAACTTACACAGGAGACGTTTTTTAAAGCGCTGAAGCATATCGATTCGTTTCAAGGTACGTGCAAGCTTAGCGTTTGGCTCTGCCAAATCGCTAAACATACATACTTCTCCTACCTAGATAAGCAAAAGCGATATGAGCCGGCCCCACAAGTCGAGCACAGCAGCGGTCTGGATATCGCATGGCAAACCGTCGATAAAGCTGAGGCTTTCCGAATCCACCAGATTCTGCACTTGATGGACGAGCCATATAAAGAGGTGTTTACGCTGCGGGTGTTCGGGGAGTTGTCTTTTGGCGAAATCAGTCAGCTGTTCGAAAAAACTGAGAGCTGGGCAAGAGTCACATTCTTTCGAGCCAAGCAAAAAATTCAAAGCCTGTACGAGGAGGAGAACCGACCGTCAGCCGAGTTTCATGTGATATTATTCAGGATTTGCTGCCCTTGTACTATGATGATGTGTGCAGCACAGACACGAAGGCCCTGGTAGACGAGCATCTTGCAGATTGCCCGGATTGCCGGGAGGTGCTGAGCCATATGAGTTCCTCTATGTCCTTGCCTGCCCAAACAATCGAGCAAAACAAACAGGAGAGTGCCGGTTTACAGCAAGTTGCCGCCCAGTGGTCGCGGACCAAGTGGAATTCGTTTATTAAAGGTTTATGGATCACTTGCCTAGCAGTTGGACTCCTGTTCCTGGTGTATGTGGGCCTGTTCAAATGGAACATTACCAGCGTGCCTACCCGTGTTATACAAGTATCCGATATCAGCCAGCTGAAGGATGGGCGCATTGTCTATCATGTGAAGATGACTGACGGCTACAACGTCAATCAAGCTAAAGGTCACTTGGATGCCAACGGAAACCTGTATTTGACACCCCAGCGCCCCATCATCAAGTCCAAAAAGTTCGCGGATATGGGATTATCCAACATGTATTATTCCAATGATATTAAAGAGCGAAATGCCTATGAGAAGAGCTTTGGCGATGGTGTTCAAATCAAGGCCCTCTACCTGGGAACGCCCGATGACCGAATTCTGATCTGGGAACAAGGTATGGAGCTGCCTGCGGCAAGCAAGTCCGTCGAGTTGCAGTTTAAGAGTGATGAGAATGAAAACAAGAGACCGCCAGAGTAGCCCATTAGGCCCCGAGCGTTCTCTTGTTGAACCTCAAACTGTCGTAACGGGTCTAAACAATAATCTCCACTCGATCCAAGCGTAGACCAAGCCGACCACCCCGAACAGAATAATCGCGGTGCTGACATAGAGCTCATATTCCTGTATGAATCGAACCTCATAGGATTCATAGAACAGGAAAGCCCCAGCCCCGGCCCACATCACGGCATACAGCAGAGCATACAGGATGAGGGAAGCTCTAACCCATCGAATCATGCCGATTAGCCACGATAACGGGAGCACGATCACCGGATATAGGATCGAGGATAAGAAGATCGGGATGATCACCAACACCAGACCCATATTACGAAGGCCATAATATTCCGTCGTTGCAATCTTATATCCTTCGATATACTCCAAGCCTACGATCGCACCGGTAAACATCCATATAAATACGAACCACAGCAGAAAATATCTGGCAACCCGCAAGATGTACACCACCTTGTCCGTTTATGTCATAAACGGTATGGTCCGAAAAAAGGTTACGTTTAATTCCATTTCATCTCAATAAAAAATGCTGTCAGCTTACTCCGCAGGTTCACCAGCCGCTTCCCAGCGGTCGATTTCCTTGCGCACCCGAGGGGCGACTTCGGTTCCCAGCAGTTCAATGGCTCGCATGACTTCATCATGAGGCATCGTTCCCACCGGCACGTGCAGCATGAAGCGGGTAATGCCCACATGCTTGCGCAGGTGAATGATTTTTTGGGCGACCGTCTCCGGGTCCCCCACATAGAGCGCTCCTTCGAAGCTCCGAGCCGCATCGAATCTTGCGCGGTCGTAGTATCCCCAGCCCCGCTCCCGTCCCAATACATTCATGCTGGCTTGGGTGGATGGGAAGAACTTGTCCGCTGCCATCTCCGTATCCTCCGCAATAAATCCATGGGAATGCGAGCCGATCGGCAGCTTCGATACATCATGTCCCGCATGCGCAGCGGCTTCTTTATACAGCTTAACCAGCGGCGCGAACTGCAGGGGACTTCCGCCGATAATCGCCAGTACCAGCGGCAAACCGAGCAAGCCTGCCCGCACGACCGATTCCGAATTGCCTCCGCTGCCAATCCACACCGGCAGCGGATTCTGAACCGGGCGTGGGTAGACGCCTAAGTTATGAATCGCAGGGCGATGCACGCCCTGCCAGGTTACTTTTTCCGACTCGCGGATTTTGAGCAGCAGCTCCAGCTTCTCGTCGAACAGCTCATCATAATGGCTCAGATCATAGCCGAATAACGGGAACGATTCGATGAACGAACCTCTGCCTGCCATAATCTCGGCACGGCCGTTCGAGATGGCATCCAAGGTGGCGAAATCCTGAAACACCCGCACCGGATCAGCGGAGGACAGCACCGTCACCGCACTGGTCAGCCGAATCCACTTCGTCTGCGACGCAGCCGCAGCGAGCACAACCGCAGGCGAAGATGCCGCATAATCCTTACGGTGATGCTCGCCTACCCCATACACATCCAATCCCACCTGATCAGCCAGTACGATTTCCTCAACAACCTCACGCAGCCGCTGCGCATGGCTCATCACTTCGCCTGTCTTCACATCTGGCCAAGTCTCTACGAACGAGCTAACTCCAATCTCCATCATGATTTCCTCCTATTATGCTTTGCCGTGGGGCAGAACCGTAGGCAAAGATTATCGTTGCTTCCCGCCTAAGAGCATTCAACATCGTTATCTAGCATTCAATTATCTTTATATTGAACTTTTAGCTCGGATTTTTCAAGTTACAAGTTAACTGATAACGTGGATTCTGTGGATTCGATGCATAATGAATTCAAAAATGGCCGGCATCCATGCGGATTCCGGCCATTTCATTTTACCTTTTAACCCTGTATTTGAGCTTGGCTTATTGCTTTGCTGCCAAGTATTCCTCCAGGCGATCCCAGGTTTGGGTAATGCCTTCTTCCATTCCCATGTCCAGCACGGTTTTGAGAGCCTCCGGAGATTCGTACACTGCCCGGCTGATCAGCTTGGTCTTTCCATCCTGCTCTTCGAATGACATTGTGACCGTTGTTGCGGGCATTCCCTCCGCAATATTGCCTTCTGCATCCGAGAAATAGTCGATGTAGACAATTTTCTCAGGCTCCTCAATTTCTTGGTAGACCGATTTGCCCCAGGATTCCATGCCGAAGAAATCCCCCTGATTCTTATCCAAACACTTCATGCAGTAATGCCACGAGCCGCCCGGACGGAAATCCATCTTGGATACGGTTACCTCCCATCCGCGAGGTCCCCACCACTGCTTCAGATGCTCTCCATCCGTAAATACCTTGAATACCAGCTCCCTAGGTGCATTAAACACACGTTCCAATACAAGTACTTGCCCTTCAACCCGCGTAATCATTTGGTTTGTCATTATCAATTCCTCCTCATATTAGGTGTTAATCCTGTTTCTTACCTGTTCCTTCCGATTGCAGTTTCTCTAAGTAGTTATCCAAGTTGTCGAAGCGCTCGTTCCATATGCTTCGGTAATTATGGAGCCAATGGTCCAGTTCTACAAACGGTTCCGACCGCAGCATGTAGTTCCGACGGTTCGCCTCCGCCCTTACTTCCACCAGCCCGGCATCCAGCAGCACCTTCAGATGCTTAGACGCTTGTGGCTGCCGAATGTCAAGACGTTCAGCGATTTCCCCTACCGTTAAAGGCCCTTTCAGCAGGAGATCCACAATACGAAAACGGCTCGGTTCGGCTAAAGCGTTAAATGTGGTTAGTTCCATATTGTTGTGATGACTGGTACAGACCCGCTGCTGTAGCGTTTACGGTGATTGTCTGTTCTCTCTGTCCACGTCACCATCATCACCTCTTTTTGCTGATTTAATGGTGTGCCGTACTTCCTAATCACAATATACCACGATAGGAATATTCCTGTAAAGGAATATTAAAACGAAATTTTTGATTTCCTTTATCACAACACAAAAAAGCAATAAACGCGGGGCTTTACTCGGGCCACGTCTATTGCTTCTTGTCACTTTATCCTTCGTATTCCTTACTTAAAGAACACCTTGTCTACATTATATTTGGCCTTGAATTCATTAATGATATAGGTTTCATAGATCTCTCTATGAACGGCGTCTTCAATGATACAGACCTCGATTCGTGTAACCTCATCCCGATGCTCCTTGATTGGAGAAACGCTATCTTCAAAATGCTTCTTAATCCGCGGTCTTAACTTTCTTGCTTTGCCAACAAACAGGAGTTCCTCCTTGCTGTTGTAGAACATGAAAATCCCGCCCCGATCTCTTGGAATCAGGTGAAAATCTGTAAATCCGTAAATGTGGCTCAATTCCGGAGCTGCCTGCTTGGTAATGGTGACGTCTACCTTGGGAATGGTTATATTGATCACGACTAACGCTCACTTCCTCAACTCATATATTGATCTAAATCGTATCACTAATCTGCTTATTTGCCCATGCGGGAAATTCAAAAGCACCCCTCTCTAGGCATCCGCATAGGATGGAAACTAGGTATGACTAATAACGATGGGGGTCTTTTACAATATGAGCATTCAATATCCCGGACACCAGGAACAAACCTTGTATCAAGCTGAACCCAACATGAGGCACAACATCAAATCGGTTCGCGATCATATTCACCATCTATGTAAGCAGCATGCGAATCAGCTGGTTCGCGTCGAAACGCTCGACGGTGATGTTTTTGAAGGGACCATCATGCATTGCGAAAAAGGGATTCTGTACTTGAGCATGCCCGGATACGGAAACCAGCGCGGCTTCGGCCCCAGTTATTATAACAATGTAATTCTGCCACTTGTCCTCTTCGAATTGCTTGTCATCACCTTGCTTTACATCTAGAAGAAGGGCTTACATTGTTATTCGGCAGCCTGCCGCGTACTTCCCAACCTAATAACCCGATTAAGGAGTGAATCCATTATGGCATTTATGCCGCCGCAAGGACCCCAGGGACCGATGCAAGGGCCCACTTCCCCGCCTCCAACATCTGTCCCCCAACAGCCTATGGCCAGTACCTTCGCAGTTGATCCTGGAGCGATTAGGGGCTGTTTGTTCAGAAATACCTATATTTGGCCGACACGTGGACCCGGCTTCTGGTTTTACCCGACTTTTGTTGGCCGCACCTCGGTTGCTGGTTTCCGCTGGACGGGATGGATGTGGGTATATTCAGGGCTCGACTTAAGAAGTATCGAGTCGTTCACCTGTTTCTAAAACCCTTATATTCAAAGTATGGATCAGCAGGCTCGATAAATGGCCTCGATGATCCGCCCGCTCATCAAGAGAGTGCCCCTGCGGTACTCTCGAGTTCTTGCATACTGGACAAGCTTTCCTTAGTAGGGGCTTCCCTATTCAGGGTATCCATTTTCCCCAAAAAATAAAGTTCTTGATTATCCTCCGACAACATTAAATAATATGTAACAGTCCCTCTTTAAAACCGATAATGGTGATTGGGATTATATCTTTAACAAACACAGTAGAAAGGTTGACTTGAACACCATGGATATATCGCAACACGCCACTGGGAAAAAAGGCGCCAAAGAGCCATTTCCCATCTCTATACTGTCTCTCACCGTTGGTGCTTTTGCTATTGGCATGACGGAGTTCGTCATCATGGGAATACTCCCTAATGTCGCGGATGATCTGAATGTCAGCATTGCATCGGCCGGGCAGCTGATTACGATGTACGCCCTCGGGGTAGCCGTAGGGGCACCTATTCTAACCGTTCTAACCCACCATATTCCACAAAAAAAGCTGCTTCTGCTGCTCATGGGCCTGTTTATTCTGGGTAACGGCATTTCGGTCTTCGCTCCGAGCTATGCCGTTTTGATGGGTGCCCGCATGCTGACCGCGCTGACGCACGGTACTTTCTTCGGTGTGGGAGCCGTCATCGCTTCGAACCTGGTGCGACCGGACAAGCGTGCTGGGGCGGTATCCATCATGATGGCCGGATTAACGATAGCCAATATCATCGGGGTTCCGATTGGCACCTTCATCGGCCAGACGATGGGCTGGCGTGCTTCATTCGCCGCGATTGCCGTTATGGGGGTGTTGGCATTGATCGGCATCCTGATCTTCATTCCGAAGCTACGGCAGGAACAAGCTTCAAGCATCGTTCAGCAAATCACAGCACTCATTAGACCACAACTCCTTCTCTTCCTGCTGATCGGGGCGCTTGGCAACGCTGGCCTGTTCGCCGTCTTCACTTATATTGCGCCGCTGCTGATTGAGATCACCGGCTTTGCCGAACCAAGCGTCACCTGGATTCTGATCCTGTTCGGTATCGGCGTAACCGCCGGTAATATCGTGGGCGGAAGGCTGGCCGACTGGAAGCTGCTTCCCTCCATTCTGGGCGTTTACTTTGCGACGGCCGTCATTCTTACCATCCTCACCGTGACCATCCATAACCCGGTCACAGCCGTGCTGACCATCGTGCTGTGGGGAGCTGCCTCTTTCGCCGTTATGCCGGGTATGCAGGTACGCGTGATGAGTCTGGCCCAGTCCGCTCCAGCGCTAGCCTCCACGGCAACCCATTCTGCGGGCAATCTCGGAAATGCAGCGGGGGCCTTTATCGGAGGGTTGGTCATTACGCATCTAAGCTTAACAGCCCTGCCTTGGGTGGGCGCTGGACTGGTGGGACTTGCCTTCATTCTGGGCGCAGCCTGCTATATGTATGAGCGCAAGGCCGTAACGGCTAATGCTTAATCTGCTCCATTAGGTATGTAACTCTAGCCTGCCATACGGGGTTGAATCATTAGAAAAGGCGTAACCGGACATCGTGCTTCCGGTTACGCCTTCTATTTATATATTCGTTGATCCATCAGCGATTACAGAGCTTTGATCTCCAGCAGCTCATACTTGACGATACCCATCGGCGCTTCCACGTTGACTTGATCGCCAACCGCTTTGCCCATCAGTGCTTTGCCAAGCGGACTTTCGTAGGAGACTTTATTGTTCAATACGTCGGCTTCTGCCGGTCCTACGACCTGATATTCAAGCTTCTCTGCAAACTCGATGTCGTTCAGGACGACATTCGAACCAACATTCACCGTTTTCGAGCTTACATGCTTGGCGTCGACAATCCGGGCGTTGTTGAGTGTTTTTTCCAGGATGATGATGCGCGTTTCCATAAACGCTTGGTCGTTCTTGGCCGAGTGGTACTCGCTGTTCTCCTTCAAGTCACCATAGCTGATCGCGAGCTTGATCCGTTCCGCTAACTCTTTGCGTTTTACATACTTGAGGTCATCAAGTTCTTCCTGGAGTTTATCATAGCCCTCCTGGGTCAAGATCAGTTCTTCTGCCATGTTCATCACATCCACTTTTTAATTTCTTACTTCTAGTGTACTCTTTATTTCGAAAATAAGCGAAAACTTTCTGAAAATCGATGGATGGAATATTTGGTATTTAATGACAATGACGGCGTTGCCGCTACCCAGATTGAACCACTTGGACAGCTATACATGAACGATTATTTTGAACAAATCAGGATCGTTATATACCCCGAGATAAATCAAGCCGAAAAGAAAATCTACATCGCTGCTCCGGCAACCACCCTAGAGGAAGCGAACCATATTCTGAAGAACACGGAATAAAAGAGTCCTATCTCCTGCTTATGCATATAGCCCCTGATTTCTCCGCAAAGAGAACCAGGGGCTATATAAGATGATGGGATGCCATGGCCTATCGGGACGTACATCCGCCTGCTATTGGGTTCACTTCCAATACCTTACGAACTCGCTTCGACATCAGCCTTCAATGCTTCATACTGCTCCATCAGCTCACCCATGATCGGATGCTCACCGGCAATGCCGGTATATTGGGATGCCGTGTCGCTTGCACCGATATCCCGGACCGATGCTTGGAGCTCCACACTTTCCGGATCTTCCGGAACATCGAACAACAGTGCCGCTGCCATGGATTTCGCCAAGCTCTTATACGCAAGCCCGCTTTCGAATGCCAGCATGGCTGGCGACACCAGGCGGTCGCCCGGGGACAGCTTCCGAATCGGCGAGCGGCCTACGCGGGACACCTCATCGGTCAGCGCCGGATTGCGGAACCGCTCCAGGATGGTATCGATATAGGCTCCATGCTCGGTAGGATTGAAGCAATGTTTATGCACAAGCGCAGCTCCCGTCTCCTCTAGCACAGCGCGGACATGACTCGCTACCTCTTCATCCTTCATGGCGTCCTGGATGGTCTCGTAGCCTTTCAGAAAGCCTACATATGCTGCCGAGCAGTGTCCGGTGTTCACCGTGAACAACTTGCGTTCAATATACGGCTCCAGGCGATCCACATAGTGAATGCCTTCCACAGGGACATAGTCCTTAAACATCTGCGAGCGGTCCACCGCCCACTCATAGAACGGCTCCACCACAACCTTCAGACGGTCCTCATGCTGCTGCAGCGGCACAATCCGGTCTACGGCCGCATCCGGGAAAGCAACCCGCTGGTCGGCCTTCTGCTTCGTCTCGTCATCAAGCTTCCCGTAGACATGCTCTTTCAGCTGCGTGCTGCCACCGATGGCATTCTCGCATGCAATAATATGAAGCGGTGCAGCAGACTCCGCTTGCAGCCGAAGCTTCAGCCCCTCGGCAATGGTGCCGGCGATGAACTTCAGAATGTTCACGCCTACCGCTGTTGTCACGAGATCCGCTTCCGCTACTGCACGTGCGGCAGCTTCAGGCTCCGAGGCGCTGTTGAGTGCCGTGATGCCTTTAACGATCGTGGTCTCCTGTCCTTCGCTGGCCAAGGTTACGGGATACTCCCCGCGTGCTTTCAGCTCCGATACTAACTCTTCGTTCACGTCGATAAAGCAAACCTCATAACCGGCTTGTGACAGCAAGAGACCTATAAATCCGCGCCCGATGTTGCCTGCTCCGAAGTGGACTGCTTTCATGCCCCCATTCCTCCTTCGAAGATCGCCAGAATCTCCTGTTCGCTGGAAGCGTTCATTACCTTCTCAATGCTCTCGTCATCCGTAAAGATCATGGCCACATTCGTCAGAATCTCCATGTGGTCACCACCGGCAGCCGCGATACCAATGACTATAAACGCTGGCTCATCTCCTCCGAAATCTACGCCTTCCGGGAAGCGGACGATGGACAATCCCGTGGAAATCACCATGCCTTTAGCCTCTTTGGTGCCGTGGGGAATCGCGAGTCCTCCGCCCATATAAGTGGACGCAATCTCTTCGCGTTCCAGCATTTTATCCACGTAATCCTCGGATACATGGCCTGCCTGCACAAGCAGATTCCCCGCCATGCGGATGGCTTCGCTCTTGCTATCAGCCTTTGCGTTCAGTACGACTTTATCTTTGGACAGTATGTTACTCATGTTGGTCTCCCTCTTTCTATGGTCTGTGATTGAAAAAATGCTGAAGCTCTTCCGCCAAATAGGAGCGGATTTCTTCCTCGCTGCCCCGCTCCATCAGCTCAATCAGCTCGGAGTGAAGCAGCATGGCGCTGATTTCACTGAGCACCTCCAAGCTCTCCTTCGGAAGCTGCTTCGGCGCCAGCATCAGCAGTATGACACCCGCCTCCGCCCCGTCCTCCAGCGGCGCTGCATGCGCCAGCCGAAACAAGGTTAGAGACGGCCAGGTAATATAGCGGCTGCGCGTATGGAATAAGGCCAGCGTCGTATCCGGAATGAGCTGGGTGCCCATCCGTTCCCGCTCAAGCAAACGCTCCTTCACCTTCTCCGCATCACGAGCAGCCCCGCGCTCAACCACCTTAGCCAAGGCTTCGTTCAATGTGCCCTGCAAATCATCCTGCCGATTATCCAGGTAGTACACATGAAAGCCATCCAGAAGCGATACAATCTCATTCATCAGGGCAGCCTGCATGCGCAGACGCTCGAATGATGCGACCTTACGTTCTTCCTCGAATCGCTTATCGGCAGCCATGCCTGCGGCCGGTTTCAAGGATGTGCTCTGGATGAATTGCAGCAATGCCTCTTTATCATCCGCCGTGAGCAGCGGACTTAATCTCACATACCGATCCTTCGACAGCGGAAGATCAATGGTCGATATGATGAGATCATATTGCTCCTTCGGCATCCGGGCCGCTTCATACCACGAGACGTTGCCGAGCACCTCAATCTGCGGCATCTCCTTATTCAGTCGTGTCCCGAGAAGCCTCGAGGAGCTAAGGCCGCTGGAACATACCAGAATGGCTTTCAGATGATGTCCCAGCTGGTTCAACCGTTCGCTGGATGCACCGAAATGCATAACCAGAAACCCGATTTCTTCATCCGGGACGGTTATGTCCAGCTTCATTTCATCGACCGAACGACGGACGATTCCGAACAGCTCCTCATAATCCTTCCGAATCGGGCTCAGCAAGGGATTCCGGATCCGGGTCCCTTCCCGAATCCGTTTCATGGCAGCCCCGATGTGCTCCACCAGACCTGCCCGCAGCGTGCGGTCTTCCTGGAACGGAATGCCGGTGCGCCCCTGAACCCGTTCGATCAAACGCTGGGCGATCTCCACCATCTCCACATCCGTGTGAGCCAGTTGGCTGACCTCGGACATGTCCTTCGCTGATTCGAATAATTGAGCTATATATTTCATTTCAGGATCATTAAAATCAATCTTCAAGGTTTGGCCTAGGCGACTTGCGAAATCCTTTGCCTCCTCCACTGACGCTAAGGATTTACCATATCCCGTCATATCCGCTGTCTCTATGCTCCGCCCCTGCTTGATCCTGTTTACGGAAACCGATAACGCTATGACCATCGAAGTATATGCACCTTCGTTAAGACTCTCCGTCCAATCCCAGTTCATATCCCATAAACATTTCTCTACATCCAGCAGCACCGGTTTATCAATCATGGACAGCAAACGGGCGGTCACCGGCTCGCTTTGATCACGATATCCATCCCCGACAAGATCCGAATAATCCAAATATTCCTCGACAAGCCGACAAATCGCCGATCGCCTTACGACTTCCGAGCCTTCAATCTCGATACCATAGCCTCTGCGGCGAATTAGGTTAAGGTTAAACCGCTTCATTAATGGCTCCAGCTCATCCAGGTCATTACTGATGGTCGGTACGGTTACCTTTAAACTATGGGCCAAAGCAAACAGTTTGATGGGCTCATTCTCCTCAAGCAGGGCGCATAGCATGAGGATTTTGCGCTCTTCCACGGAGTAATCAGCCGGCTTTCCTGAAAGCAGGCGCTTCCGCAGCTGAGCCATCTCCCCAGGCGTCTCCTCTTCCAGCCGGATACCCGTTCCTGACTTTTTATGAAGCAGAACGCCCGTACCCTGCAATTCCTTCTCAATCTCCTCCATTTCCCGGTGAACCGTCCTGACGCTGACCCCGACCTCAGCGGCTATTTCTGCAGCCGTCATGCCCTCGTTCCTGCTCATCAGGAGCAGAAGGATTTGTCGCTGGCGGGCAGTGATGTGTCCCAGACGCATGGCCCCCTTCTTCATGAAATGAAAGACAACGCCGGCGTTACTACGCCAGCGTGTCATATGGTTTTAGGCTTATGTTAGTCTTTGAGTCGTTCCACCAGCTCATCATATCTCGGACTCTTCAAGAAGTTGTCAATGGAGATATGCTCCGCATTCGGATTCTTCGCGATGGCCCGCTCGGTGAGTGTCTTCTGGGTAATGACGATATCCGCGTCATCCGGTATTTCACTTACCGCCGAGTTCACAACCGTAATGTCGACGCCCGCTTGCTGCAGTTTCTTTCTTAATACCGAGGCGCCCATTGCGCTGGAGCCCATACCGGCATCGCAAGCAAACACGATTTTGTTCACATTCTCTTTGTCTAGATTAGCTACAGCCGCTGAAGCTGGGGCGACTTGGTCATTCATGCCGCCGGTTTTCATTTCCTTCATCTTGGCCGATGCTTCTTCAAGATTCGGCTCTTCTTCAGTCTGTTTGCCTGTTTTGAGCAGTAATGCCGCTACAGCAAAGGAGACCACCGTTGCAACAATAACACCGGCTAGGACCGCAATCAGACCGCCCTTAGGCGCCATGGCGATGAAAGCAAAGATGCTTCCCGGTGATGCTGGACCCACCAGTCCGGCTCCAAGAATCTGGAAGGTGAAGGTGCCGGCAACACCACCTGCAATAGCAGCCAGGATCAGAACCGGCTTCATCAGAATATATGGGAAATAGATCTCATGAATACCGCCCAGGAAATGAATCACGACCGCGCCCGGTGCGGAGGATTTGGCAGAACCGCGACCGAAGAACCAATAGGCGAGAAGTATACCCAGCCCGGGACCGGGATTCGATTCCAGCATATACAGGACGGATTGGCCGATCCGTGCCGATTCCTCTGTGGCGATCGGACTGAATATTCCGTGGTTGATCGCATTGTTGAGGAACAAGACCTTCGCCGGTTCAATGATAATGTTGACCAGCGGCAGCAGGTTGGCATTGACCAATACGTCAACACCTGCTGACAGCGCTTTGGTAATCCCCTGCACAAGCGGGCCGATTCCGGTGTAGGCCACCAATGTCAGGGCACCACCGATGATGCCGAGCGAGAAGTTGTTTACCAGCATTTCGAAGCCCGATTTGATTTTGCCGTCAATCAGCTTATCGAACTGCTTCAATACCCATGCTGCTAGAGGGCCGACAATCATGGCACCGAGGAACATCGGTATCTCTGCTCCGACGATAACACCGACCGTGGCAACCGCACCGATAACCGCACCCCGTTTGCCGTGGATCATCTGTCCGCCCGTATAACCGATCAAGAGCGGAAGCAGGTAAGTGATCATCGGGCCAACCAGCGCTCCCAGCTTCTCATTCGGGAACCAGCCGGTCGGGATGAACAGAGCCGTAATCAGGCCCCAAGCGATAAACGCGCCGATATTCGGCATCACCATGCCGCTAAGGAGCCGGCCGAGCTGCTGAACCCTTACGCGAATGCCTTTGGAAGCGTTTGTATTTGTCTCGTTGGACATCGTACTGACCTCCTAGTCATATTTGAAAATAAAGCTGTATGTTGTAGTGTCGCTTTCATCTGACACCTCTATGTTAAGTCAGCCCGGCAAAAGGCTCAATGAAAGGAAAAGCGGGTTTCGTCAAGAATATTGTTGACAACTTTTAAATGGATCATGTCATAATTTTGAAAATGCAGTCCTGACGTGGTTTCTTTCGTAGAGCAAGCCTGCCCGCAGCGAAGGAGTAAAGCGCTTTCAATAAAGCGCGGTGTGTATCCTCGTATACAGCATCCGCTATTCTATACTCATCCCTTTCTTTCTGATTGTCGATTCGCTATCTTAACAAAACAAGCCCTCCCGGGTCCGGAAGTGCTTGTTCATTCATTCTTATTCTTCTTGTGTCTGCAAAATATAACCTTTTCCCCGGATGCTTTCAATGTCCAGAATGCCTCGCGTCTTCTTGCGCACCCGGTAGATCAGCGCATTCAGCTCCTCGGAGCTCACATCGGGCACTTCATCCGTTCCATAGCTCCGCTCGGGCCAAATGTATACCTTGAGCTGATCTTTGGACACGAACTGGCCTTGGTGGTTGACTAGCAGCTCCATGCATTTGTACTCTTTTTCCGAAAAAGCACACACATCCTCGCCATATACCAGCTCCTGCTTGAAAGGATTCAGCCTAAGTCCGCCTGAAGCCTCGACCGCTGCCAGCTGTTTGATAAGCGGTGTAATGTCCATCGTCTCATCCATGCTGAGGATGGAGAAGGACAACACGATCAGATCTCCAGCGAGTACTATGGTATCTCCGTGCTGAAGGGAAATTTCATCATGGGGAGCCAGCCGTTCCTGATTGACGAAAGTTCCATGTTTGCTGTTCAAATCCTTAATGCTGAATTTCCCGTTTCTATACAGCAGCGCTGCATGCTGCCGGGACACAAAAATGTTATCAAACGCGATATCCGGATCAAAATGCTGGCCCTTGCGGCCAAGCACCGTTATGGGTTTGGTCAAAGCTATAACGTCTCCACGCTCATAGGGGTTCCCCCGCTCCACCATCAAAAAGGAGGATTTATCCATCATGCTCCCTCCTGTTCTTATTATGCTGCTCATTGTGTTTATCAGTTCGCTATTATGCAATTGTTATGGTCCAGCTATTGAGTATGCGCCCAAAATCACTAAGATGTATGAAAGAAGGATTAATAAATAGAGAACTTAGATAGAGATAGAAATAGAGATAAATATAAATCTACTACTGCATATTGTATACGATTTTGGGGGATTGGATCATGCGAAAACTAAAAAGATGGAAGAACATCATACTGTTTGTTCTCTTGTTGTTTGTGTTTCTGTTTGTAAATAATACAACCCTGTTCACCAAAGACCGTGACGTAGAGCCGCTGCTGCTGGCGCATCGGGGGCTTGGCCAGACCTTCTCGATGGAAGGCATTCAAGCCGATACTTGCACCGCCTCCCGCATCTATGTGCCGGAACATGCTTACCTTGAGAACACCATTCCGTCCATGAAAGCCGCATTCGAAGCAGGCGCCGATATCGTGGAACTGGATATCAAACCAACCAAGGATGGCCAGTTCGCCGTGTTCCATGATTGGACCCTGGAATGCCGCACTAACGTGGAGGGCTCGGTCAAGGATTATACCATGGAGCAGCTAAAAAACATAGACATCGGGTATGGCTATACGGCCGATCAGGGAGCGACTTATCCTTTTCGGGGAAAGGGCGTCGGGCTGATTCCGTCGTTAGCCGAGGTACTAGAGGCATTCCCTGACGGCTCATTCCTGATCCATATCAAAAGCACCGACACTGAAGAGGGGAAACTCCTGGCAGAGTACTTGTCCGGACTGCCGGTGAAGCGTCTCAGCCAGCTGACCGTTTACGGAGACGATGAGCCGATCCGGGCATTAAAATCGCAGCTTCCATCCCTGCGCGTCATGTCAAGGGGTACGCTGAAGAGCTGTCTCGTATCCTACGCCGGAGCCGGCTGGAGCGGCTACCTTCCATCGGTTTGCCGCAACACCCAGCTTCATATACCGGAAAAATACGCCCGTTACTTGTGGGGATGGCCGGATAAATTCCTGAACCGAATGGACAGCATAAATACGCGCGTCATCCTCGTCGCCGGGGACGGCGGATGGTCGGAGGGCTTTGACTCCGTAGCGGATTTGGAACGACTGCCAGAGGACTACAGCGGCGGGATTTGGACGAATCGGGTCGACGTGATCGCCCCGGAACTGACCTTGAAGAAGAATGAATGAGTTGAAGCATCATGTTCGTTCAATTCATGAATATGCGCGAGTTGCAAACCCGCATAAACCGGAAAATTAGCCCACTAAAAAGCCCCTGCCCGATCGCGGGGGCTTTTTTTTATTTTCACGGGGTGTAGGGCAAAGTTTTTGGGACGATTTTACCGATTACTATTAATAGGGGTCTTTTAGCCTAATTTCATAACTAGAATCATTGAAATATATAGGAGTTGATATTTTGGCCAGGGAAACAGAGAAAAAAGGAATGGCGTGGTTTAAGAGTGCCCGCTCAAGTCAAAACCAGCCCGAGAAGAACATTGCCGAACAAGAGGATCTTGACGTAACGGCAGAAGAAGTGGCAGCTTACTCCGCGGAGCCTGAACTGCCCGCTGCAGAAGGAAACAAACAGCTATTCTCCAAGGATAACCAGGACAAGATCGGCCTCGATGTCATTGTTTCGATCGAGAACATGCTGAAGGAACGGCAGCTGCTGACCTATAAGAATAGGGGCCTGGAGGATCAGCTCTTTACCGCCAACGAAACGATTAACCGGTATAAGCATGAGCAGATTAAGAGAGATCAGCTGGTTCAGGAGAAGAACAAGGAAATCCGCGAACTCGAGAACGTGCTGACCAATAAACAGATGACCTACGACCAGCTGCTCGAGGATTACAAGGAATACCAGCTAACATCGAACCTGGCGTACGAGAAGCTCTCCAACCAGTTGGAAACCGAAACCGCCAAGTACAACAAGCTCTATGAGGAGTCTAACAATACGCAATATCAGAGCATGCTCAAGATCAACTCGCTTGAAGAGAAGGTTCGTGAGCTGGAGATTGCCAATCAGAAGTACGCAGAGCAATACCAAAATATCCTGGATGATAAAGCCAAGCTGATGCAGACCATCAATGATTTTACCGAGAAGATGTCCTTCTCCTTCTCACCGAAAACCACGGCTTCCAATACACCACCGGAATAATCATACCCGCATAAACAGCTAGAGAAAGGGGGGCCATCATGTCACAATCCTATGGGAAAATCATAGAACTGCTGGCGATCGAGAGGGATACCGAAGCATTCGGTCTACGAATCAAGCTATCCCTTATAGAGTCTGCGGAGCTAATATGGTTAACCGATAACGAGACCATAGCAAATATAGCAACCGTGGCAGAGTTCGACGGGGTTCATAAATACCGACTATCCTTACATACCGCATGGGATGCTAACAAACAGCAATACATAGGTTCCATTACGCGTACATATCGTGATCATAGTGAGCGCTTTTCATTTGCCTGCTCCGTTCCTTTCAGGAATGAATTAGAGTCCATAAAGAAGATCCGACTTGTAGATGACTTGCATACGCTGCCCTTCTTGTCCACACATCGATCCGAAACGGATCAGTCCGAGGAGATGCAAGCCGAACAGAACATCAAGACCTATCATTTCGCGAGGAAACGACGCCATCTTCCGCTTAAGCTGGTAAGCGCAATCATGATGAGCTTGGTTTTTGTTGTATTATTAAGTTCATTTAATTACTCGTATCCCGGTTACATTCGGCCACACCCTGCAGCAACGGCCACGGCGGAAGCAGAGACCGTCATCCAATTGTTTGCCGAGAACCGGAGCGCACTCATTGGGAAAACCGTGGCAGTCTCAGCGGAGAGCAAACCGAAGGATATCAAACCCTCTGCCTCCGTTCCACAGCTGGAGCTGGAAGAGTTCATCTCGTTCGGCCTGCCCAAAGGCTATGTAGCCCTTACATTCGATGATGGGCCATCCAAGCACTCCATCGATATTATGAACGTGTTGAAAAAACACGAGGTTGGCGGAACGTTCTTCTTTGTTGGCACCAATGTGAAAAAACATCCCGACTATGTCAGAGCCATCCATGCGAACGGATACTCCGTCGGCAGTCATTCCATGACCCATAGCCAGCTGACAAGCCTTACCTATGAACAGCAACAGGCAGAGCTGACCCGCGTGGCCGACCTTATCGAGCCTATTACAGACGAGAAGCTGGTACTCTTCCGTCCGCCCTACGGTGCCTTTGACGATCGGACCGAGGCGTTAAGCCAACAGCAAGGTAGTAAAATGGTGCTCTGGAACCGGGATCCCGAGGATTGGCTGACCCGCGACGAGGATAAAATCCTCGATTATGTCCAGCATATCGAAGCTTCCGGCTCCATTATACTCCTGCATGAATCTCAAGCAGTAGTGGACGCCTTGCCGAAGATTATTAAGCACCTGCAGGATCAGGGGCTCACTATCGTCAGTTTGAACTAGCCAGACTATGGCTTTAAGAAAGACGACGTCTATCGACGTGCTTTCTCAGTAGACAGACCGCATTTAGCGGAAGTTTTTCTGTGAGATAAAGATGGTGAGTCTCTGAAGTTTAAGAAAAGGCCGTCCCCGTTGTTCTGTAACTTCAGACATCGGGGTGCGGCCTTTTTTATGGATAAATGAACGATGGATCCGAGAAGCTATCTTTATTCGTCTCCGGGACTTCTTAAAGGCTTTAGGAACGCAAGCGTAGAATAGTATGTTCGAGGTGAACCTATGACAACCTGGATTTCCACTCGCAAGAAAACCATTCTTGCTATCATCGTCGCTCTTGCTCTAACCGGCATTGTCTTCATAGCCTACGCTATCATCCAAAGCAAGGAGAACCCCGACGTGACAGCAGCTTTCATTGAAGAGCATATGATTAACGACAATGGTACCATCGCTACCTATCTCAAGCCCGCTTCCTCCGAGCACCCGGACAACGTTGCCGGAAGAGAGGCGTTATCCGAGTCACTTGGGCTTTGGATGCAGTACGCCGTTTTATCTGATGATCGATCACGGTTCGACGATAGCGTCCAGCTTCTCACCACCTATTTTCTCCATCAGGAGCAGGAGCCCTATATCCGGTGGAAGCTCAGGCCGGACGGTGAATCCGAGGTAACGACCAATGCGCTGGGCGATGATTTTCGAATTCTCGATGCCTTGCTGAAGGCGTTCAAGCGCTGGGGCGACGAAGAATACCTTCAATTGGCGAAGGAGATCGGCTCCACATTGCAAGCCTCGGCTCAAACCCAAGGATATTTCGTGGATTATCATGATTTTGAACGTAATGAATCGGCAGCCATGTTAAGCCTGGTCTACGCGGACATTTCGGCACTGCGCGAAATGCAGAATAACGGAATCCTGTCCCGCCAGGAGTATGAACAGTATCAGGATCTGCTCTCCCAAATGCCTTCAGACGGCGTCTTCTATCCCAAAACATATCAGATCAGTTCCGGTCAATATAAGTACGATGCATCGGTCAATCTGATTGACCAGCTGATCGTTGGCATTCATCTGGCGGAGATGGATCAGCGGCCGAAGGAGCTCATACAATTCCTCAAGGGAGAATTCCAGCAGAATCAGCAGCTGGTGGGCCGCTACAACCGGAAGACACGAAAGTCCGACGCGACATATGAGTCGCCTGGTGTCTACGGCCTGGCTATTATCCTGGCGCTAAAAACGAATGACCTCCCTTGGGCCCGGCAGCTGCATGATCGAATGATCCAATTCCGAGGCCAAGATCCTGCTTATCCGGGAGGGTATGTGTTTGATGGGAATACACATGCTTTTGATAATCTGTTTCCTCTGCTCGCGGAGACGATGTTAGAATCAACTGGGAAGTAATCCTCGTCGCTGGGACCTCTAGCGTCTTTACAGGCTCTCGATGAGCATATACACGCCCGTAAAGATCAAAATGATATAGGTGAATATCTGGAATACGCGCTGGTTAATGACGTTGAATAGACGCTGTCCGATCAACAGCCCGACAAATGCAATTTGTGCATGTTGCGCACCAGATGCTATACGGCGTGCCATGGTTAAATGAGAGAAACCCTCCACTAATGGAGGGTTTTGTTACCGTGTATCCACGATGAAATGGGATAACACATCTTATATCTTTTTAACAAATTCCGATTTCAATTTCATTGCGCCGAATCCGTCGATTTTGCAATCGATATCATGATCGCCATCGACCAAGCGTATATTTTTCACTTTCGTGCCTATTTTCAATACAGAGGAGCTGCCTTTTACTTTAAGATCTTTGATTACCGTTACGGAATCGCCGTCGGCCAAAACATTGCCGTTCGCGTCTTTAATGATCTTTGTATCTTCATCATGCTCCGCTTCGGACTCCAGGGTCCATTCATGAGCGCATTCCGGGCAAACCAGGAGGTTCCCATCCTCATATGTATATTCAGAATTACATTTCGGGCAATTTGGCAAAGAAGACATCGTTTCGTATTCTCCATTCGTTTTATACTAACTATACCCTATATTAGAAACCTATGCTGGCCAATACCAATACTTTTGTTACTGAGGATTAAGCCTTTCCGCAGACACCGTAGAAGAACATATGAACGATTCCCTCCAGGAAGCCGTCCATATCATCACTTTGCTGGGCCATAGCCAGAATCGATTCATATTGATTCATGAATAGCTGGATAAAAGCCAGGACGTGTTCCGTCGATACCTCCGGTGAAATTTCGCCGCTGTCCTTACCCTCCTCAATAATCTGAATCGTAAGCGGAATAGCTTTGTTCCTGTACTGTTCGTCCATATAACGGGCCAATTCTTCGTCATCGATTAACAACTCTTTGATCAAACCGGGCGGGAAATCATTGTAGGACTCCTTCTCCAGAAAAATAATGTGTTCGATCTTCTCCTTCAAGGAATGACCTTCGCTCATATATTCCTCGAAATCCCGGATCGCCTTATCAAAATAGTTGCGAAAAACCTCACGCAGCAGCTCCTCCTTGCTGCCAAAGTAATTATAAATCGTCACCTGCGATACCTTGGCTGCCTTGGATATATCGGCAATTCGAATCCGCTTCAGCTCCGAGGTTCGCACCAGTTCCAAGGTGGTTCTCATAATCTTCTCTTTGATCAGATTCGCTCTTTTCTCAAAACCGTTCATATCCCTTCATCCTTACTCCTAAGATTAGTTATGTAATTAGTGAAATTTAAACATAAATTAATTTCATAAAATCATTGACGATACCACAAGCCAGGTATATTATAACATATGAAATATCCGATCTATAATATTTCATTTCTTCAATTTTCCGGAGGTGGCGGTATGTTAACCGTTCAACATTTGACGAAGACATTTTCCAACGGGAGGGGCATCTTCGATGTATCTTTTTCGGTGGATCCGGGTGAGGTTTTTGGTTTTTTAGGGCCGAATGGCGCCGGAAAATCAACGACGATCCGGCACATCATGGGTTTTATGAAGCCGGATCAGGGACACGTAAAGGTAAATGGGCTGGATACCTGGAGGGAACAAGGGAAGTTTCAATCGGATGTAGGGTATCTGCCAGGAGAAATTTCCTTTATCGAAGGGATGACCGGAAAGGCCTTTCTGGATTTCATGGCCGACATGCAGGGAATTCATGACTTGTCCAAGCGGGATCGATTAATCGATCGTCTACAATTCGATGTTCAGACCCCGATTCGTAAAATGTCCAAAGGAATGAAACAAAAGGTTGGGATCGTCGCTGCCTTCATGCATGATCCCAAAGTCATTATTCTGGATGAGCCCACTTCGGGACTCGATCCACTGATGCAGAAGGTGTTTATTGAGATCGTTCTGGAGGAGAAAGCCCGCGGTACGACATTCTTGATGTCATCCCACAGCTTTCAGGAAATCGAGAGAACCTGTGACCGAGCCGCCATTATCAAGGACGGGATCATCATTGCCGTCAAGGACATCCACGAACTGCAATCCATGCAGCGGAAGCTGTTCGAGGTTAACTTCGTGCATCCAAGCGATGCCGAGGCCTTCCGGAGCTCGGGGCTGCTTATCGAATCTTATGAAGGCAATCGGGTGAGAGTAGCCGTCCAGGGCAATTACGATCAGTTTATCCAAGAGACGGGGAAATACCCCGTGCGGAGTATCGATGTCTTCACCCAGAACCTCGAGGATATCTTCATGAATTATTATGATCGGAAGGGGATATCGAAATGAATGTCACCTTATACAAACAGATGATGAAAGTAAATATGAAAAGCTTGATGAACTACGCGTTCGGTTCCGCTTTCTATATCCTCCTGATGTTCTGGTTATATCCCAGCATCGCCAAGAACACAAAAGCCATTGATGATTTAGTTGCATCGATGCCGGAGGGCGTCGGAAAAGCCTTCGGGCTTAATGGTTTCGGTACAGCAGAAGCTTTCATCTCCGGGGAATATTACGGATTAATTCTGGTTCTCATCCTGGCTATCGTCTGCGTGCAGCTGACGACCCAGCTTATGGCCAAATTGGTCGATCAGGGCTCGATGGCCTATCTGCTATCCGCCCCGACAACAAGAGGGAAAGTGGCGCTCACGCAAGTGATGGTTACGACAAGCGGGCTCTTCCTTATCTTAGCTGTTACGACGTTGGCCGGCTTCGCCGGAAGCGCTTGGCTGCTGGGGGATTCCTACGAATTCGATACCGCCCGATTCATCCAGATGAACGTAGCGGCTTTCCTGCTCTTTTTTGCCATCTCCAGCGTCTGTTTTCTCGTGTCCTCGCTGTGTAATGATGAGAAGAAGGCACGAAGCATTTCCGGGTTGATTACGTTTGGGTTCTTCAGTCTGGATTTGATCAGTAAATTCAGCGAGAAAATCGAATGGCTGCGCAACCTTACCCTCTTCTCTCTCTATCGGCCCGGTGAAATTGTTAAGGGGACTGGGGAATTCATGACAACCTCCCTAGTGCTGGCCGCCATCGGTCTGATTGCATTTGGTCTGGCCGTCGTGTTATTTCGAAAACGAGATTTGCCGCTGTAATTCATTCATGTTGTTAGCTAAGTAAACATAGAGGGCACCCGGATTGGGTGCCCTCTCTTATTTATTCCATTCGTTCTCTCCCAAAACCCACCTACCCCGTTATGATCGACTTCGCCTTCTCCAACGCTGAAACAACCTTGTCACACCACACATCAAACTCTTCATCTTCCCGTTGATGCTCCGGATGGGATAGGATATAGTTCACCGTTTGCCTGATTCCTTGATCAGCCCGGGTAAGTGCCACGAATTCAGGGACAAGCCGCTTGAGCTTGGCGTTATCGAACACAACCGTATTCGCTTTGTCCCCCAACAAAGAACCTCTAAAGTCCTGCGTGCTGGTTGCATCCAAGAATTCCGAAGACACGTGCACCGCATTCAGCTGTACGCCCAGTGCATCCGCAATGATTTGGTAGATCTGATTCCAGGTGAGCGACTCGTCAGAGGTAATATGCACCGACTCCCCGATGGCATGAATGTTGCCCATCAGACCGATGAATCCTTTTGCAAAATCGCTGTTGTGCGTCAACGTCCACAGAGACGTCCCGTCCCCATGAATAATGACCGGTTTATTCTCCAGCATCCGCTTCACGACCTGCCAGCTTCCCTGGCTGCCGTGCACGCCGAGTGGAATGGACCGCTCATCATACGTATGGCTAGGCCTTACGATGGTTACCGGGAAGCCATGTTCCCGATACTGCTTCATCAGATAGTCTTCGCAAGCTATTTTATTACGGGAATACTCCCAGTACGGATTGGATAAAGGCGTACCTTCCGTAATGCGATAATCGGATAATGGCGTCTGATAGGCGGAAGCGGAGCTGATAAAGATGAACTGCTTGGTTTTTCCGTTGAATAGACGATAATCTCTCTCCAAGTGGGCCGGTTCGAATGCTATAAAGTCGGCCACAATATCAAAATCGAGATGCTCAATAAGTTTCGCTACTCGGTCTTCGTCATGAATATCGGCCTGCAAAATATGTGCGCCCTCGGGCAATGTGTCGTTTCGGTTCCCTCGGTTGAGCAGGTATAACTCGTTTCCCTGTTCCAGCAGCTGCTTCGTAATCGCCGAGCTGATCGTTCCGGTTCCTCCAATAAACAACGCTTTCATAAACTGCACCTCCGCTAGCAATAATGAGAAGACCTGCAACTTTGACCTTCTATCCTTTACGATAGCATGGGCACGGTTGCCATTACAATTTCCAAAAAGAGTTGACCCTGTGGTGCACCCCACGGTTTATGATGACATCAGGGAGGAGAAGCATGTACAGAATCAGTGAGTTCTCTCAGATTACCGGATTAAGCAAAGAAACGTTACGTTATTATGCAGAAGTGAAGCTTCTGGAGCCCGCTTATATTGAACCATCAAACAACTATCGCTATTACGATGATGGGAGCTACTTTCTAGCCATGCTTTTGGTGAAATTAAGGCGGTTCGGGTTTACGATTCAGGAAATGATAGCTGTTATGGAGGATGAATCGTTCGAGCATTTGGAAGATTTGTTACAGCAGAAACGAAAAAAGATACAGATGCAAATCGACGATCTACTTCAACAGACTGAGGAGATCGACGAATTCCTTGCATCGGGTAAGGAGCAGAAGCGATGATTCAATGGAAAGAAGATATCACGATTGCAGCTCATATCGATAAGGTATGGGAATTATTTTCAGATCAGCATATCCGGCGAATTATGCCTAAAGTGGAAGAACACACGCTGATTGAAAAAAACGAAACGGAAGCCGGGGCTAAGCACCGGCAAACCTATCGCGAAGGCAAGCGAGCGGAAACTTATATCGTGGAAACGTTAGTTTACGAGGATCTTCAAGACAAGAAGCGAAAAAAGATCCGCTTTGTGCTGGGGAATGCTTTTGAAGTCACGCTTAGCTTCACCTTGCACAAGCTGGACCCTGCACACACCCAATTCATTTATGAAGGCCAGAATTTAGGGGTTAATTTTGTCGGCAGGGCCATGTTGAAGCTCGGCAGCCAGAAAAGCAACAATCAATCCGTACAGGATTTTCTGCAGAGGGTGGAGCAGGAAGCAATGAAGTAAACCGGGAAGCTGTTTATTTACAGTCCGCTAATGCAGCCTCCAAACGGCCCTTATGTATCGAGTAAGGTTTTCGTGCCCCTTCTTTACGCAATACGCCTTCAGACACCAGTTGATTAATGATCGGCGTTACGGTTTCCCGGATACTCCCTGCCATGCTTGCCAGCTCCTGATGGGTCAGTTCAATCTCTAGAGGTATCCAATCTTGCATACGCTGCGTACCCGACGGGAATTTGGCGACCAGCTTACGGAACAAGAAAAGCAGCCGCTGCCGCACGCTCCCGTAAGCCATATACCCCAGCAGTTCTTCAACTTCCTTCAACCTGGTCGTTACGAGCTCAATGTACTTTAAGGCAAGGTCCGGCTTTTCACTGATGATCTTTCGGAATTGCCAGCCCTCCATTTCACAAATGACGGAGTCTTCCATCGTGACAGCAAACATGGCCGCGCCCGCATGAAAGGATGTCATCTCCCCAAACAGATGCCCCGCGCCCAAAATATCAAGCGTCAGCTCCTTCCCTTCTTCCGTCAGCTTGTAGAGACGCACCTTTCCTGATTTTACGATGTACAGCACTTTTGGCTCCATATGAGGAGAGGCCACCACGGTACCCTTGTTTCGAGTTTCAAGCGGCGTTACATGATTCAACTGCACCAGCTCTTCCTCGCTAAGCCCGTTAAACAGATCCATTCTGGATAAGTACTTTACCATCTCCATACCGCTTCCCCCTTTCCCTTTGTATTCTGGACTACATACTCCAGCATTTCTTGGCGTGTAAACTAACCCTGAAGCGGAATCAGCCGCCAGAGAAAACAAAGGAGTGATGTTCAAATGGAGCCGCTATGGATCATTTTGCTTCAATGTATATTGATCGGAATGTTTACCCTTTCCGCATCGTTTAAGTTTCTACGTACCCGTTCGATGGTAGCACACTGGACCGAATACCGGTATCCCTCTTGGGGTATGTTCGCTATTGCCGGTCTGGAAACAGCAGGGATCGTCCTAATGATATCAGCATTCTGGGTGCCGGAGAACAAGATCTATGCTGCTTCTCTATTTACGGTTCTAATGGTAGGAGCTATTCATGCCCATCTGGTGCGAGCCAAGCATAAACCCATCATGGCCCTGAATGCAATGCTCATGCTGGTGTTGTCTGTTATCCTTATTTTTAAATAGCGGTACGGTTGAATATGAATACAGCCCCCTAGGCTTCTGTACATACGCCGACAAAAAGAGGCTCCCCATCTGTTGTTACAGACAATGAGCCTCTTGAGTTTCTTCTAATCGCTATCCTTATGTTATTTCACCCATTTATCCAGAAGCGGCCCTTCCTCTCCAAAGACAGGATCCGTATCCGGAACAGGCACGCTTCGGATTTCGTTGATCGCCTGCGCGCGATCCGTCGGGTTCCGCTCCCTCATATTTGGCGTATTCCCTTCGGGATAGGCACCAACCACTTCAAAATCAGGGGTGCTGGTGAGCTTCATATGTGCAGTGCCCGCCGGCAAAACAATCACATCACCGGTAGCAAGCTCTAGCCGTTCTCCTGCATCGCCGCCCACAAGAACGGTCGCGCTTCCAGACCGTACACCCAGGACCTCATGTGTGTTGCTGTGATAATGATGGTAATCGTATACGCCGCCTGCCCAGCTTCCGCTCCAGTGATGCCGGTTGAAGGCAGCCTCCAAGCCGCTCGGGTCATCCGCGAATACTCCATTGTATACAATGACCGGCAGATCGGGATTATTCGGAACCTCTCCATCATCCTTCACGAAAAATGATCGGACATGTACCTCCACGGTCATCCGCTCCTTTCAACTCATTGATGCACTCGTAGTACCAGTACCCGGGACGAGCCGTTTTCAAACCGAGTTGTCCAAAATAAATGTTATGGAGAACGGTCAAAGCGAGTTAACCGTTCTTTGTGGTATCATGTCCGAGCCGCCCATCATGGCCTCCGCAATCATCAGGAAATCCTCTCGTTTGATTTCCAAATGCCCATAACGAAAGGCATAGCCCCAATTTCGCTTCCCTCGCGTAAAGCTAAGCTGGTCCAATAGGCAGGCTATTTTGACTTCCTGACCGGGAATATACCGGATATCCCGGCGCAAGGGGACGAATGATGCCGTCATTTGATACTCGTAAACTCGATCATTCACAACCTGGCCCATGGCTGTAAAAGCTTGGAGTGCCTCCCCAGACCTCAATTCGGTGCGCGGGGAATAATAGATCAGCCAATCTCCTTCGCGCATACGCCGTAGTGAAGCCGATTTACCGTGACATAGTTGGGCGAATCCCCCTTCCATCCCCAATTTCACATGCGATTCGGATACCACTCCAATCCAATAACGGGTCCGCTCTTCTAATTGCTCCAACACATCCTGATAGTCCACGATCTGACGTTCCATCATACACGCTGCTGCTCCAAGGCTTGTTTCAACCGGTCTAGCTGCCGGACATGATGCCGATAATGCATCTCGATGAGCAAAAACCACTCTTGGGCATGCAATCCTCCGAAACTCGGATGGGGGACGGTATGCTGCAGGGATGCCTCTCCAAGCATTGGCTCGGTTTGTCTCATTCGTTGGACGACAGTATCCAAACCTTGAATCAACTGCTCTTTCGTTGCAGGCTGCTCCGGGGTATATTGGGGAGACGGCGGAACCTGAATACGGATGGGAGGGAAACTGCCCTGTCCGAATATTGCCATACCTACTTCCGTTTTTCCCGCTGAAGAGACTGCTGCATCCTCAATCGGGTTTAAACATAACTCAATATTTCGCAGATGCATGGATAACGCGGATTGAATCAAGTGCTGATACATTTGCCCGATCGACCACTCGTCCTCTGCTTGTCTGTACTTTAATTCCTCCATGCTGAAACCATCCAGCTCCTGTAGATACACCTGCACCGTCTCTTCAAACCGCTGCAATGCTTCCGTTGTATTCATATCTACCACTCCCATGAATCGTCTTTGTACCGAATATACAAAAACGCTACTGACAACGTCATGTCAGTAGCGTTTTAACATCTTTTCCGCCTCGTCGCGGATCCGGTCACGGAGGGATTCCGGCTCAAGGACAACGACGTTCGATCCCCAGCCGAGCACCCACTGCATAATCTCCTCCGGCCGGCGAACGCGGAAGCTCATAAGCAACCCGTCCTCGCATTCTTCCAATGTCTCCATGTAATAATTACCTGATTCCTTAACTCGATCCGCAATATCGGGACTTGCCAGAACCCGCACCCGCAGGTTACGGTCATCCGGAGGTCGATAGTCCTCCAAGTTAAAATCCGGCGGCATCTCAAAACGCTCGTCAAGGACCGTCAGATCCTTCATGCGGGACAGCCGAAAATGGCGGATGCCTTGCCGGAGGTCACACCGGGCAACTAATGTCCATGAACCTTGAAGAAATGCCAGTCCGTAAGGAGCTGCAGAGCGAAAGCTCTTTCTGTCGCCTTGGGAGTCGGGCATCTTCTTCATATAATGGAATTCTATCTTACGCCCTTCCAGTATGGCTCGGCGAACCACTTCAACATAGTCCTTCTCTTCTTCTGAAGTTGTCTTGTTACCGGGAGTAATCAGCCGCATGGTCTTCCGAACACGCGAAGCATCGGCGCGGACAGGCTCCGGCAGAATAGACTCTATCTTTTTGCGGGAAGCCTGAGCCTTCAAACCATATCCTTTGTCAAAGCGTTGTTCGATGAAATCCGTTCCAATGAGCAGCGCCACGGCTTCCTCCGCCGTGAACATGACCGGTGGCAGAAAATACCCCGCCATTAACGAATACCCTTGCCCGGGAGCTCCCATCACGGGTACGCCCGCTTCGCTAAGGGCCTGAATATCCCGGTAGATGGTCCGGACGCTCGTCTCGAATATGGATGCCAAATCTTCGGCCCGCACAACCTTTCGCTGCTGCAGCTCAAGCACGATAGCCAGCATCCGGTCTGTCTTGTTCATGCTGCTGTACCTCCCGTTCCATTATTAAAGCCGGTGCTCTATTATTCTGCAAACAGCGAAACCAGTCAAGAAGATTAGCTTAAACCTCTCCCCAGTACACCTTCGTCTCATAATCAAAAAACACGCAGCCAGCCTGCTCATTCCGTTCATATATCGTCCGCAGTTCGTTCATCATCGGCTCGTAGTTCGGATGCCCTGACAGCGGAGCGTAAGAGGACGAGTGCAAACGGCCGCATAATCCCTCATAATCAAACGTCTGCCGATTGAAGAATTTCGCCTCCTTCATGTCCCCCGCCTGGAAAAAAACAGCCAGCGTTTCGTGCGCAATATTCTTCTGATCCACTACTTTATAATCGGTGCCATAGGTAAGGAGCAGCTGCTCATACGCTTCCAGAAACGGCGTTCCCTGCGTGAGCCTGGAATTCCAGATCAGGGCAACCTTCCCGCCCGGTCTCAGGATCCGCCGGAATTCCGATTGGGCGGCATCACGGTCAAACCAATGAAAAGCCTGGGCGCTCACGATATGATCCACGGATTGATCAGGTAGTCCCGTCACTTCGGCTGAACCCGTAACCATCCGAAAGCCGGGCTCGCCTCCAAGGTCCGACTCGGCAGCTTCCCGCATCGCCTGATTGGGTTCCACGGCAGTCACTCGGCTCCCCCGCTTCAACAGCAGCTTCGTGAAGATCCCCGTCCCGGCCCCAATGTCGGCAATCTCGCCGTCCAATCCTACCGTATCATACAAATAATCCATGACCTCTTGCGGATAACTCGGGCGATACTTCGTGTACGAATCGACGCGATTCGAAAACCGTTCCTTGCTGTTCATCCTAACCACGCTCCCATCAAGATATAAGCGAAATCCAGACAACGACGATTGTAGTTTCATTAGATGAAACTTAATTTCATTTTTCAACTCCATTTTATAGCAACGCTCGCTAATTAGCCAGCATTTATTGCCTAACACCTAACCAGATCGGCGGGTGCCTCATTTTGAGCACTTACAATACAGAAAACCCCGCATTCGCCTGGACAGGTGAACCGGGGTTATTTGGGATTCAATTAGAACGGACTGCCTGTCGAGCTGAGTCGTGATTGTCGTCGCCGCCACCTGCAAAATATGTTACAGCAAACAGGCTGACGAAACCTGACGCGAAGTTGTATCTAGGGCTCATACTCGCTCAGCTTCCCCTCATAGATCAGCTGCAGGCGCTCGCTTTGGCGAAAATCGTCCGGCGTCACCAAGGCGGGCAGCTTATCCCATAGCCTGACTCCGGACCGCTGCAGAATCTCCGCCACGAATTGCGAACAAAAGTAGGAATTGCTGAATTCGATCGGTTCCTTTAGCGCGATGCCCAGGACGCCCAATATATTATAAAAATACTTTTTGTCCTTTCGGATAAAAGCCTGCAGGACCCGCTTCATTTTCGCGATGTCGCGTTCCGACACCTGAAGCTCATAGATGACGCACGTCGTGTTGGGATATTTGCTGAACGTTCCCGTCTTCAAATCCTCCTTCACGAATCCGCCGTTCAGAGGATTGTTCGGATTCTTCCTCCCGAAGCTATATAACTCCGACAACTCCCGGTTAAAGGATATCGAAGCGTGGTTGTAAGGTGCTCTCGTGTAGCCCTGAATGACTTTCGTAAAGAGCGTGCCGGTATTGGTAAGCAGTATAAAGACCGAGCGATCATCTACCATTTACGAAATTTCCCCTTATCCGTATTGAATTATTCCTTCATAATAACATATGATTCCTTTAGTAGAACAAGAATGATACCCGTGACAAGTTGGTGATGATAGGCATATGGACAGCTCGCTTTTAACCTTAATCCTGATATTCTCCGTCTTATCGGTCATCCAGCTCCTCTATTACGTGATGAGCAAGACGCAGCCGAATATCGACTATACCGAAGTCGGATTTCGCATCAAAACCTGGTGGGGCATGCTGGTCATCTTCTGCTTGGCGACACTTCTGAATCCCGTGGTTTCCCTGCTATCCCTCATGGTGCTAACCTTCTTTACACTCAAAGAATATTTCTCGATGATCAAAACACGAAAAGCCGATCGTCGTTTATTTCTGTGGGCGTATTTAACCATACCCGTTCAATTCTATTGGATCTATATCGAGTGGTACGGGATGTTTATCGTGTTTATTCCGATCTATGTATTCCTGGTGCTGCCGCTTCCGCGGCTGATCAACAAAGGCACCGTCGGATTCATGCGCAGCGTCAGCTCGACCCAATGGGGCCTGATGCTCATGGTGTTCGGTCTCAGCCACCTGGCCTATTTCCAGTTTGCCACGCCCCAGTATGGAGCAGGGCTCGTGCTGTTTCTCGTCGTTTTAACGCAGCTGAACGATGTGGTGCACACGCTCGCCTCCCTCTATTTTGGCAGACGAAGAATTGTGCCTACCTCCAACCCAAATCTGACTTGGGAAGGCTTTGCCTGCGCGTTTATCATTACCACCGTAAGCTCATATCTTATCTATCCGTATCTGACGCCGCTCAGCCCGACGTTTGGCCTTCTGTCCGGCATGCTCATCAGCCTCGGCGGCTTCTTCGGCAGCTTGACGGTTTCGGTGCTGAAGCGCGATTTGTTAATCGGAGATGACGGGCGGTTCGATGCCTTGAAGAAAAGCTATCTGAGCCGGGTCGACAGCCTGACCTATACCTCACCGATTTTTTTTCATTTCATCCGTTACTTCTATGACTTTATGTAGTACCTCAGATAACCACAGGTATACAAGCCATAACCATGCGAGCTTAGGCTCAACTTGGTTATGGCTTTTGTCAGATATAGATTTCCGTGCCAAATCGCTTTAACCTCCTAAAATATAGAAAGTTGAACCAAAACAGAGACTGCTCTTGAAAAGCATCTATGTATTCGTTTTCTTGCTCCATAGAGCGGTTTTACATTTAGGAGCCAATTACGATAGTTTATTACATAGGGTGTCATATGGGTTTATATGGAATGAAAGGTTTTAAATGGAGATGATATTATCCCTTTATACCTGGATTTTGTCCCTTGACATTGCTTGCTATAGAAAAAGCGCATACCTAATCCGAGTCCCATAGAGTAGGCGCACCATACTGGTCTTCACAAAGAGAGACAGAGAAGAGAGGAGTGAGGAGTTTGCAGTACTTTTTTTATGGATTAGCCAGCGTATTCCTTGTGTTTCAAACCTTGTATACGTTCATCCCGCTGCTATGCAGCAAGGTGAAGAAGCTGAATCCTGGTCTCGCCGAAAAATCAATCTCTGTGCTCGTCCCCGCTTACAATGAGGAGCTGACGATTCGGAATTGCATCGATGCCATGGCCGGCTTGCATTACAGCAACTATGAAATCATGATCATCAACGATGGCTCCAAGGATGGGACGTTATCCGCGCTTGACGAACTCCTGGATTTGGAGCCGGATGGCAGGATGGCAGACAGTAAACTGACTTATAAGCCGATAAAAGGATTCTATCGCTCGCATCGATACCGCCATATTTATGTTATCGACAAGGTGAATGGCGGAAAAGCGGACTCGCTGAATGCAGGCATCGATTATGCCGCTTCCGATATCGTGATCACCCTGGATGCGGACAGCATGCTGGAAGCCGACTCGCTCAAGTACGTGAATCAATACTTTCACGATGACGAGATCATTGCGCTGGGCGGTACCGTCAAAATTGTACAGGGTGCCGTGCGGGATAAGAACGGTGCCATCATTGAGAAGTTTCGCGGAAAAGGGCTCATCAAGAGCCAGATCATCAATTATACGCACGGCTTCTACGTCCGCAAACTCACGCAATCGTATTTTAATTCGATCGTAGTGATTTCAGGCGCTTTTGGTGCCTTCTATAAAGACGTTCTCGTTCATGTTAACGGCTTCCGCAGCACGGTGGGGGAGGATATCGACATTACGCTGAAAATCCACGAGTACATCAAAGCCAATCAATTGAAGAAAAAACTCGTCTACGCCCCTGAAGCGGTATGCTACACCGAATGCCCGGAGAATCTCCCCAACTTCTATAAGCAGCGCATTCGCTGGCAGAAGGCGTTTATTGACTGCATCCTCATCTATTGGTCCAGACTGTCCCGGAAATTCAGTGTCAGCGTGAGCCTGTTCTTTGCGATAGACGGGTTTATGCTGGGGACGCTCTCGGCGTTTACGACGATATTTTATCTGGGGCAGACGCTGATCGTTGGCGGGAACATCCTGCATGCGATCATCTTCCTGCTGATGAGCGTGCTGCTGAATGCCGCACAGATCATCATCGCCCTGTACTTATGCCGCAAATATGGCAGTACGTATACGTTCTCCGATTATGTGAAGATGTTCTTGTTCAGCCAAGCGGAGCTGTTAACCTATCGGAATTTGCTGCTGTACATTAACATTGCGGGGACATTCAAATATTTTGACAATGATGAGGGCTGGGGCTTCGTGGAGCGTAAAGGCGTGGCCGCCATCAGCCAGAACATTGCTGCAGGATCGAATTAACTTATGGTGAAGGAGGCTGCCTGAAACAGCATGGTTCCCAATAAAAGAATTATCTATGTCGATATTCTAAGAATTCTATCCATTGTTGCCGTCATTATTCTGCACTACACAGCGGAGGTGCTGACCAGCACCAACGATTTTAATTCCTCCTCCTGGTGGATCAGCAACGGGTTCAACTCCATATCCCGCTTCGCCGTACCGGTCTTCTTCATGATCAGCGGAGCGATGATCCTGCGCACGAAGATTACATCCTACCGGGAGTTCTATACCAAGCGCGTCGTACCGCTGCTCATTCCCCTCCTGACCTGGTCGCTTATCTATGGCTTGTACAATCAATACTATCTGATGCGAAGCAAGCTGAATGCCTATGAGTTCGTTGTTGACTTCGGGTATCGGCTGCTGACCGACCGGAATTATGTGCATCTGTGGTTCCTGTACGCCATTATAGCCATCTATATGACGGTGCCGCTGATGAGCAAATTCATCAAATCCTGCAGTGAGAAGGATCTGCGGTATTATCTGCTCCTCTGGTTCATCGTCAGTATTGCCTATCGCTTCATCTCGGATGCCGTATTCCGTGCAACGGATCAATACATCAACATTCCGATCATGAACATCCCATTCTTCATGGGCTTTCTCGGCTATTTTATCCTGGGGTACTATCTATTCCATTTTGAACTACCGCTCAAGGCAAAAAACATACTATACAATCTGGGCATCATCTCGTTTTTTATCACGCCGGTAGCCACCTATTTTGTCTCGCTGCGCAGCGGTGTCCTGGATGAGATGTTCTACGGCAACTATTCCGTCACCACCTTCTTCATGGCTGTCGGGTTGTTTATCTTCTTTAAGGAGAAGGAGGCCAAGATCAGCGATCAAGTGAACCATAAAATCCAGAAATTGATCAGCTCGGTCTCCCGGGCCAGCTTCAGCATCTATCTGATTCACCTGCTGGTCGAAATGATGTTATCCGGCCGAACCGAGGTCGAGGCCACGTTTCTGGAGGCCTCCCTCAGTCTGATCGTGAATATCTCCATCATCTTCGCCATCAGCTACATCACCGTCAAGGTACTGAACCTAAGCAAAACGGCAACCTACATTCTATTCGGCGGGCGGGGTTAAAGGACGATGAGAATCACGATATATACGAAAATATTCATTGTTGTGCTGCTTGCGGGCATGGGTCTCTATTTCTATCAGATCTCCGCGGCGCAAGAGCGGAAAATCACGGCGGTATACGTGGAGGCCTGGCAGGATTACCGAAACATCAAGCTATCGGAGAAAGGCGTGGACATCGCGTTCATCGCTTTTGCCAAGATCAAAGGAACGGATCTCTATTTCCATGAAGACAGCACGACCAACAACCAGATCAAAGAAAACATCAAGCAGTTGAAGGCAGCCAATCCGAAGACCCAAATGGTGCTGGCCGTAGGTGGTTACGGTGCAGATGGCTTCTCCGACGCTTCGCTGGACGGCAACCGGTACCTCTTCACCGAGAGCATCATCAACCTGGTCAAGGAACTGGATTTAGACGGCGTGGATATCGACTGGGAGTATCCGGCGTTCCATGCCTGGAACACGCAGAAGGCCCGCCCGGAAGATACGAAGAATTTCACCAGCCTGATGAAGGAACTACGGGAGAAGCTGTACAGGCTGCCTCACAAGAACAAGAACTATCTGCTGACGTTCGCCTCTGGAACCCAGGACTGGTATTTCCAAAATGTCGAGGTCAAAAAAGTGGAGAAATACGTGGATTACATCAACGTCATGTCCTATGACCTGACAGGCAAGTGGTCTGACACCACAGGCTTTAACTCCAATCTGTATGTGGACAGCCAAGGGAAATCCAAACACTCCATTGATGGAATTATCTCGATGTATCTGGACCATGATATCGACAGCAAGAAACTGCTGCTCGGCGTGCCCGCTTATTCGTACGGCTGGAAAAACGTGAAAGAGGCCAAGGGTGCCAAAGACGGCCTCTTCGCTCCCGGGACGCCCATCGATATCGACAAGGTGAACCTCAATTATAAGCAGATCGAGAAAGCCTACCTGAACAAAAATGGCTTCAAGCGTTATTACGACAACAAAGCCAAGGCCGCCTACCTCTATAACGGCAATACCTTCATCAGTTACGAGGATAAAGAAGCCTTGAAGGAGAAGGTGGCGTACATCCAGAGTAAGAATCTTGGAGGCGCGATGGTCTGGCAGTACTCCCAGGACGCAGAGGACGGCATCGTGAAGTATCTGACGGAGCATTTGAATGAGAGGCAGCAAGCCGCCAAACGATAATATAAGGCATACAGTACCTTTTCTCAAAAAAAGCCGATGATCCTCACAGTCGAGTGCGGGTCATCGGCTTTTTATATTCTGTCAGCCCCTGCATGTGCTTGTTGCGGCCGATTCATCAATATTCTATATTTTCGTTTATCACATTTCACCAGTGATTCTTACAGCCTCTATGTGACTATAACGATTAAAATAAAGATCTTTGTCCTTTTTGATCCATCTGATCACGATATGACAGAAGAGAAAGAACCATAACAGAGCTGTAAGAAAAACCACTCCAATTACAAATAGGTTGGCTAGAAGATCTTCACCCATTTGATTAGAAAATATCTTCGATAATGATGAGAGCAATAAAGGCATATAAACAATGATGTAGCGTCGGCTCAAGCTTCCTAACCAGTTCCCCTTTTCCGGAAGTAATCTCATGCGAACGATCTTAGAACCCACCGTATGTCCTTTCCAAATCACAGGGATAACTACCATAACCACAAAGAAAACAATGGCAAAGATGATCTCGTCAACAAGTACTCCTGGTCTCTTCAGCAACCCGAATATAAAGCTGGTTATCACTCTGGCAATAATAATATTTAGAAGAACCTCCATGAGTTGGGCACCAAAAGTTGCTTTTCTCTGATTGTTAAAGAAGTGGCTTTGCTCACTAAGGGTTTCCCTCGATGGAATTAACACCAAAAACATGGGAGCGAGTATAAAGCCTAGTACAGTCCCCACCGTATTTGTCATCAAGTCATCTACATCAAATATACGATAGGGGCATTCAAAAAAGCCAAACAAAGCGGTTCGTTGGGTTATTTCAAAGAAAAGCGAAACACTAAATCCAATAAGAGCAGCATGAAACCATTTAGCTTTCCCCTTAATAAAGTACCTCAGAAAGACACCTAAAGGAAACAAAAGCAAAACATTAAAAAACATTTGATAAAAGGCCCGCGTCGTTAACAAGTCGATATAACTTGAAGGCACCGCCCAATGAAATCCGCTTTCACGTTGAATATCCCGTATAAATTGAAAAGGACGATTTTGAATAAAAATCGCGCCGGGATCAATCGAAGCACAATTATTCCGAGCACTGGGTATTGGAAAAATCACTAAGAAGAATGCACTTAATCCATAAAAGATAAAGCTTAAGATAAGTAATGTTCTCCAAAAGCTAAAGTACCCATGTTTACGGTACTGATAAACGGCCCATGGAAGCGTCAAAATGAAAGCTAATAAAAAACAAATGGCTATCGCAACGAAAATAGGCAATACATATGCTTGCATTTCATTCTCCCTTTCTAATAAACAAGCCGAGGAATATAATAACAGGAAATTTGAATGAATTTCAATCACTATATTCTTCCCAAATAATGATCCGTCATCCCAGTAAAACAATAATAGACCGTCTCTTTCTGCTCTGTTATAGATGTTGGGTAAGGTCTCTAACCATACGATGAAAGCCCATGGGTTGAAATCCATGGGCTTCCTAAATTCTTTATTTCCATATGCACCCGGCCCTCCCTCCTAGTGTTGCAGAGTGGGAGCGGGTCCTATTTAGTTCGAGCAACAATTTCATCCATAAAGCATTGTAATGTGCTCGTTACGTATGAATCTTTTCGCCGAATAAAAATAGTTGTGATTTCATGGTAAGGTTCAGGTAAGCTATGGCAGAATACGGCACCATTGGCAACCAGATCGGTAATGGATGATTCCGGGATAATCGTGATTCCTATTCCTGCAGCTACGCTGCCTATAATCGTCCCGAACGTTCCAAACTCCATGATCTGTTTAGGGATGATTCCCTCCACCTTCATCCAGCTTTCCAGTCTTTCACGATATCCGCAACCTTTATTGTATAGCAATAGAGGCCTTTTTGTTATTTCCTCCATAGAAAAGGTTTTTCCTTTGGTTACAAGCACTAACTTTTCCTGAATAACTTCAACCTGTTCAATTAATGGATGCCTAATGGGCCCTGTGACAAAGGCTCCGTCCAGCTTCATATCAATCACCTGTTGTAACAAAAAATCGGTAACCCCCGCTTTTAACGATAATTCAACATGGGGGTACTTACTATGATAAGAGGATAGAATATCCGGAAGAGCCATCACTGTCTCCACAATACCAATTTCCAGGATACCGGAGGGGTTCGATGTATCTTGAAACGTACGTTTCAGTTCTTCCATTCCGGACAAGATCGCCCTCGATTGTTCTAACAACCGCTTTCCTTCCGGGTTTAAGATCATCCCTCGCTTATGCCGATAGAACAATGGCGTCCGAAGCTCTTTCTCAAGCAGCTTAATTCTGGCCGTCACATTGGATTGAACGTAGTTTAGCTCCAATGCGGCTTTACTGACACTTCCATACGTAGCAACAGCCTGAAAAATTTTCAAATCATTAAACTCCAATCTAACCCCCCTGCTCTCTGGTACGTATTCACACCTGCGAAGTATCATTATAAATGATCATAAACTTTATTTTCAATCATTTTACTAAAGCCTTTCGCCCTCCTATGATGAGTTATACACAAACAAAGAGTTGGCAGGGAGAGAGACATTACATGCTAAAGAAACAAATCGTCATCGGGTCCATGCTATGCCTGATCGCAAGTATGTCATGGGGGGCTATGTTTCCTGTTGCACACATCGCGCTGCAGCAAATTGATCCATTCTATTTTTCGTTTATCCGTTATTTCGTCGTTGCCGTCATCCTCAGCGTGTTGCTGTGGATGAAAGAGGGGAGAGCCTCCTTTCGTCTGGAGGGAAGAGGCAAGACATTGTTGTTCTTGGGAACGATGGCATTTACGGTCTACAATATGTGCATTTTCCTTGGACAGCAGCTCATGGGTGAGGCAGGTGCTGTCGCAGCCTCCATTATGGAGTCGCTCATGCCGATGATATCCATTATGATCTTGTGGATCACGTCCAGAAAAACGCCGAATAAATACATGCTTAGAAGTGTAGCTATCGCGTTTGTCGGTGCTGTACTCGTTATCACCAACGGGAAACTTACCTTTTTTAAAATGGCTGGACAACATCTTGTTCCTTTATTTCTGATTTTTGTTGGGGTATTGGGATGGGTGGTGTATTCGATGGGTGGAAGCCGATTCAAGAATTGGTCGATCCTGCGTTATTCTACACTAACCTGCTTGCTAGGAAGCGCTATGTCCTTCGTTATCGTTACGCTTGGGTCCGTCTTTGATTTGATTCCTGTTCCAACATGGAACACGATTCTCTCGATTAAATATGAAATGTCTTTCATGATTTTATTGCCCGGGCTAGCAGCCTTGCTCTGCTGGAATCAAGGGATCAAATGGTTATCGCCGGTTAACGGCATATTATTTATTAATTTTGTTCCCATTACCACATTCGTTATTATGGCTCTTCAAGGCTACCAAATCAGCAATTATGAATTTTATGGAACGCTGCTCATTATCTTTGCCCTTGTACGAAACAATGCGTACCATAGGAAAACCATACGCGTTAATGATAACAGAGCTTATTCTGTTGCCCATGAGCCTAAAGATGAGATCATGGAGACTGCCCAGTAGATATAGGACAGCTCAGGCACTATAGCATATTAAGCCTGTTCCGGGGAATGCGCAATCCGCACCAGAATCTCAACGGCTTCCTTGATATCAAAATTCATAATCCCTCAGCTCCCTTTCCATCCATTCCATATGAATAAAAATCGATATTGACTTGGTGTTAACACCAAGTTGTACGATATTATGGCAACGGATTCCCTGTTGAAAAGAGGTGAACTTATGGGAGACACATTCTCCATCAAACAAGTGTCTGAACGAACCGGATTGACCGAGGATGCCATTCGCTATTACGAAAAAATCGGGCTCCTCCCTCCTCCCGAAAGGAAAGATAACGGCCATCGTGTCTATCACCTGGAGGATGCCGAGACTATGGAATTGATCATATGCCTGAAGAAGACAGGAATGTCGCTGGAGGATATGAAAGCCTATGTGCATCTTCCCTTTAAGGAAAATATTCAGTCCGTTCCGGAGCTGAACGCCATGCTCCAGAATTACCGTCAGAAAATTACCGTTCAAATTTCGGACCTGCAGCGCATTCTGCGGTTCATCGATGACAAGTTGATCCATAATCAGTCCCTGCTTAATCCCGATAGGACGACCAGCGAAGAATCTTAAGTATAGGAGAATTACACATGACACATAAAAGAAATAATCGAGTCGCCTTGATCACGGGCGCAAGCTCTGGCATTGGCTTGGAGCTAACCAAGCGATTGTTATCCGAAGGCTGGCAGGTCCTCGCTTTGATCCGTTCTGCCTTTCCATCCGACGATTCCCTTGTACAAGAGGGCCTTAGATCACAGCAGCTGAGAGTATACACGGCCGATTTGTCGGATTTCACGGATCTCCAAACCTCGCTGGATCAGATCAAGAAACACGAGGATCATATCGACCTGCTGTTTAATAACGCAGGTGTCTCCTTTGGCGAATTATCCTACTCCAAACAAGGGCGCGAGATGCATTTTGAAGTAAACTCCGTGGTGCCTTATATCATCTTGATGGAAATGAAAGAGCTTCTAGAGAAGGGCAACCTTAAGACGGTAATTAATACATCCTCCAATGCGTTGTTGTATCTCAAACAGTTTGATTACAATGCATTGGCTTCCCCTACCGTGTTCAAAAAGCTGGTTGGACCTTATGCCGCGAGTAAATTAGCCCTATCGTTGTGGACTCAGGAGATCGCCACTGCCATACAGAAAGATGGCATTATGATCCGGAGTGTCTGTCCGGGAGCAAATAAAACAACCATTACTAAAAACGCGGGGATGCCAAGATTGATGATCCCGATCCGTAACCTCTTCTTCTCCCATCCCAGTGAAGGAGCTTCGCGTCTGTATGAAGCAGCGCTAGGCAGTTCCCCACAATCGACGGGAGTCTTTCTCAACAAGGGTAAAGCAACGCCTTTGAAATTTCCGAGCCAAAGTACGGAGGTGCTTAGTACGATAGAGCGGATCTATAAGCAGGAGTTTGCAGCCATATCTTAACCCCATGCAGCAGAGTTGATGATGTTTTCAGCCCAACCTATAAAGGCCTGTTATCTGGTCAGTTACCATTCCTCGATGAAACGGAGGGTGTTTCGAGCGTGGTAATCAGCCAAATTTGAAGCAAATGCTTGATCCGGGAATCCACGGTGAAGCAGCTTCAGGCCGCCCGAGGTTAATGAGATATAGTGATGCAGACGGTAAAACAACATCCGATTCAGATCAAGCCCGTTTTGTTGCAAATACCGGTAATGCTTCCCGAATCGTAGCTCAAGAAACGTATGCTCATGCTCGATATCAAAGAATTGCGCACCTTCAATATCAATCAGATAAGGCTCTAAACGGTCTGTAACCAGGATATGGTCAGGGCCCAACTCACCGTGGATAAATCCATACCGCTGACGGGAATCTATCCTGGACTCAAGCTCATGCAATATAGCGAGCAGCCTGTCGTGATTCTTCCGGATACTCTTGTTATGCAGGACGATGTAGGACAGTTGTTCCTTAGCATTTTCCAACTGCACAAGATGGCATCGCTCCCGTTGATTCCCGCTTTGATCAGGCTTGCCATAGTTCTGTCTGTGGTTTGCATGCATGCGTTCGATCATGTTACCCACCCGTTCAAAGACCTCATCCCGAACCCGTTGATCCGGGTGCTGAAAGTAGGCCTCCGCCTTCTGTCCCTCAATATATTCGACTAATGCATAGTCAAACGGGTATCGCTCCCGTTCCGTGTGAAGATCATATAGAGCAGGCGTAGAAATACCATGATCCCTTAACCATCTGTTATTGATGTTGAACGAATGGCCGCCAAAGGATCGTTCATGCACACTCTCGTTTGCTATTTCTTCCTGAAAATAATTCTTCGTCAAATCCCACACATACATCACGCATGAGAATCCATTTTGGCACTGGATCTTATAGACGACCTTTTGCGCCCCGCCATGCATCCTCGTGACATCCGCCACAACATAACCGGTACCCAAAACCTTCCCGACATACTCCTGTACATCTGTTTCATTGAGGTGACAAGTCCAACTCATGAAACCACGCTCCATTTCATTTGTTTTTGCCGGCTCCCCCACTCTATGGCATTTCCGTGCAAAAATATAGACTGTTTCTTTCCGTTCTGCTATGATGTTGAATAAGGTCTCGAAAAAAATAGCCATACGATTTATAGCCCTTGGACACCGGTCCAGGGGCTTTTTTGATGCTTCTCGACTCATGAATGATGAAAAAGGCCAAGCAAGGTAATTCTTGCTTGGCCCCGTTGAGGTTCTCGGAGCATTCCCGTACCCTTACGTCCCGCAAAAGGTTCGGTATGGACGGGACAGCTCGGGAACGATAGCATATTCCGCCTGTTCCGGAGTATGCGCGTATGGATTGGACAGCGCATGGAGCAGCTGCTCCATAACACTATAGTCCCCTTCCAGCTCCGCTGCTTCCAGCGCTTCCTCCACCCGATGGTTCCGCGGAATGACCGCCGGATTGCTGCTGCGCATTAAGTGATGGGATTGTTCCTTCGATTCCTGCTGGCTGCCAAGTCTCGCCTGCCAGCGCTCATACCAGGAAGCCAATTCCGGCGTGCCGTTTAGAGGTGTATCCTCCAGCTTGTCAAACGTTAACGCACGGAAGGTATTGGTATAGTCCGCCTGATGATCTTTCATCATCTTAAGGAGATCTTCGATCAGGGATTCGTCATCCTCCTCTTCATGGAAGATTCCCAGCTTGGCTCTCATGCCTGCAAGCCACTGCTCGTGATACAGATCGGTAAAGGTTCCGATCGCACCCTCGGCCAGATTGACGGCCTGCTCCTCTTCTTCATGCAGCAGAGGCAGCAGGGATTCGGCCAATCTTGCGAGATTCCAAGCCGCAATATACGGCTGGTTGCCATAAGCATAGCGGCCTTGAGAATCGATGGAGCTGAATACCGTATTCGGGTCAAAGGTATCCATGAAGGCACAAGGGCCATAATCAATTGTTTCGCCGCTGAGGGTCATATTATCGGTATTCATCACACCATGGATAAAACCGACGAGCTGCCACTTGGCGATTAGAGCGGCCTGACGCTTGATGACCTCCTGAAGCAAGACCAGATAACGGTTGGCGCCGCCACTAAAGTCAGCCTCCGGGTAATGCCGCTGCAGGGTGTAGTCTGCCAGAATCCGCAGATCCTCGGTTGTGCCCGCTCCCCTTACGTATTGAAACGTCCCCACTCTCATATGACTCGAGGCCACGCGGGTCAGAATCGCACCCGGCAGCTCCCTCTCCCGTGTGACCGGCTGACCGGTGGATATCACCGCCAGGCTGCGGGTGGTCGGAATCCCCAACGCATGCATGGCCTCGCTGATGATATATTCGCGCAGCATCGGACCCAGAGCCGCCCGACCATCGCCTCCACGGGAGTACGGCGTCCGGCCCGAGCCCTTAAGCTGAATATCCATACGCTCACCTTGCGGCGTGATTTGTTCACCCAACAGGATCGCACGGCCGTCGCCCAGCATCGTAAAATACCCGAATTGGTGCCCGGCATAAGCCTGTGCGAGTGGTGATGCCCCCTCAGGTATCTCGTTGCCCGCGAGCATCGCCACGCCCTCTGCGCTTTGCAGGGCCTTGGCATTTAAACCTAAAGATGCCGCCAACGGCTCATTGAGGATTACCAGCTCCGGTGAGCGTACAGGGGTGGGATCTTGTTTGGTAAAAAAGGACTCCGGCAGTTCGGCATAACTATTGTCAAAATTCCATCCTATATCAATCATGGCTTTCTTATTAGTCATGGGATCTCCTTCTTTAAGCAGGTTGATGATGACAGTATCTACTTATTATTTAAACACAAGTCGCTCTTTGTAGGGTTTACTGAAGGAAATTTATTATTCTGCTGGTTTAAAGCTACGTTTCATACCATAAGTAAAACGTCTATCGACGTACTCTCAAAGCAGAAGGACTGCGTTTTGCGGTAGTTTTTCTTGCGATATCAGGCAGCAGATCCTCCGAAGTTTATACTTTCTGATATCTTAAAAAAATCGCTGTCGATAATGCCTCGACAGCGATGTTGACCATACCAATCCAGATATTAATCCCGGTTCGCCAGCTTCGCCAGCAACCGGATAATTTCGATGTACAACCATACGAGCGTAACCAACAAACCGAAAGAGCCGTACCATTCCATATATTTGGGTGCACCTTGCTGTGCTCCCTCTTCGATAAAGTTGAAATCGAGTATGAAATTCAGGGCAGCAATGATGATGATGACAACCGAAATTCCGATGCCGATCGGGGTGCTGTCATGCAGGTAAGGCACCGCCACACCGAACATGCCCAGAACGAAGCTAAACAGGTATACAAGCGCAACGCCGATGGTTGCTGCAATGATCCCCTTTTTGAAGCCTGCGGTTGCCCGGATCAGACCTGTTTTATAAGCGAGCAGCATACCGAGGAATATGCACATCGTCAGTAAAGCCGCTTGCAAAGTGATTCCGTAATACAAATCTTCGTAATGAGCGGATAATGCACCGAGGACGAATCCTTCCACAATCGCGTAGATCGGCGCCAAATAAGGTGCTGCCTTCGGCACAAAGCTGATGATCAGCGCAAGAACGAGGCCGCCTATTGCTCCCCCGATCAACAACGGCAATACATCATACCCGTTAAAATACATCACCCATGAAATGACCGCCGCCCCGATCAGCAGCGCGAGCAGCATGAACGATTTGTTCACCGTTCCGCCAATCGTCATCGTTTCCTGGCCGTTATAATACCCACTTCTCTCAAATGTTTCTTCGTTTAGTGTCGGATTCCCACTGCGCCCTATCAATTAAATGCCTCCCTAACTTTCTTTTTTGTATCCATTTTAGCACAGGTTGGAATATTTTAGGATGCAAAAAATATTGCATCACGGATGAATTGGAAATGGGACTAATTCAATGGGAAGCTCTATTGATGAAGCCGATAATATCCATAAATCTGAAAGTCATGACGATCTTCTTCTGCAATCCACACCATTAGTCTTTTTTGTGCTACACATCGACCTTCCTTTTTGTTCCCACAAACATCCATGAATGCAAGGATGGCTTCATCCACCAGATAATTTACTTTAACAATAAACAAATTGACATGAAGGCTCCCAACGATGTTATTCATCAGACGATAAATCTCCTCACGAAGCCTTTTATTGACCTCCTCAACTTCACGCTGAATAGCTGTAAGCAATACATAATCGATTACTAAGCGCTCCCCGTAGAAGTATGCCTGATTCTCATCATCCAAAGATTCTAATAAAACATTCAGATATTGCATTCTTTGTGCACCTTATCCTTTAGCTAAAGTTAAAGTTGGAGACACTTGGATGTATAACTTCATTTTAGTGTATATAAGCACTATTTTCAATTAAATATCGAATATTATATTCTGTTTGTTCCCATACTACTTCTTTAATCTGGAATAGAGGTGGTTAAAGATGCTCCTGAAAATGATAGGTGAACGAATCAAGCAGCTTAGAAAAAAACAGGGAATGACACAGGAGGAACTAGCAGAAAAGGCTGGGATAAACGCCTCTTACATAGGAACGGTAGAACGCGGGGAACGAAATATATCCATTGAAACACTGGAAAAAATCATCGAGGGACTAGGAGTATCGTCAGCAGCTATGTTCCAGTTCCACGAGACAGAGAGTCTGGATACCGCAAGTGAGAAGGCAGAGGTCCTAGAATCCATCAGCTCGCTGCTTTATTCTCGTACATTATCTGAAAGTAAGCTGCTCTTTCGTGTACTTAAAGACATCGTGGATACTATGGATCATCGGGAGAACTAATATCACCCCCATCTTACATATACAAAGAAAAAGCATCTCCCACTCAGGAGATGCTTTATTCGTTTTACGAATCTTTTAGGACTGCGAAATATAGATAACTCTTGCTTATATTATTTTTCCAAGCCGCCAATGAAAGCCTCAAAGTTCGAAGCAAGTCGGGTTGTTTTGTAATCATTAGCCTTGTCCACATGGATAACCTCTGGCTCCCCGTCATTTCCGGATGAGCGGTAATCCAGCATCACGACCTCGGACTGGGAAGGACAATCGCAAATGACCACGCCAATCTCAGGGTATCCACCATTCTCGATCATATAGCGGCTGCCCAGGCTCCCGCACAATGATTTTTTCTTGTCTCGTCCAATGCCCAAAATACCGGTGATTTCAATATAATCCTGCGCTCCATCCCCGATAGGGAACTTCCGGTTCCGGGGAATCCCGCCATTATGTAATTTCATTGCTTGAATATACGATGCGGGAAGCTTGAAGACCAGTGCTTCCTCCACGGATTCAATCAATTCATCCGTAGGCGGAGCCGAGACGTATTGGTCTGCCTCAAGGGCACCATCATCCCAGAAATTCAGCACATCGGGGTCCGTATAAGTCACCGTAGTGGACTCCTTAGCAGGTTTCGGAGCTGTTTTGTTCCGAATCCACTCCAGAAACTCTAACGTATCCTCATCGCCGGGTTCCAGGTGATCTGCCACTTCAAATGCTTTCCGCGCATCTTCATACCGCTCCAAATAGTAATAAGCAAGGCCTATGCGGTAATGCCACAAGGGATCATCCTTGCCCTCTTCTTGAATGGATAGGAATTGCTCAACCGCCTCTTCATAACGTTCAAGATTATTCAACGCTCTGCCCAAATGGCTGATCAGCTCATAATCCCGCTCTTCCTCAGGGATTTCCATAATCGCATCTACGATTTCTTCGAACTCATCCTCTTCGTGCCACTCTTCCAGCTGCTCCAAAAGCTCCTCACTCATCATTCATGCCTCCCACTCTAATCATCCTTTCTGAAATTATACCATTCCAGCATGGCCCTCTCCAGCATGGAAGACTGGAGCACTTGTAATGCAGATAAACTTCATGATGCTTAGGAATTTGTTCAAGGGCAGTGTTACGGGAAGAGTACGCATTATAATAGTTCAGCCAACATTAACCGCTAGCATGGAGTCGACAAATAATCTATGTAGATGCGTTACCTCTTAAAATTTCCCTCAGCACATTTTTAGCCAAACGCAGCTTCTCATCATTGGCTTCATGAAGTAATCCAACAATATCTTGAATATCGCTCTCCGTAGAGGTAACCAAGAACTCTTCATCCACATATGCGAATAGCTGAATCAAACTGACATCAAGAGCCCCAGCAATCTTATACAAATTTAATAACGATACATTCTTTTCACCACGTTCAATCTGTCCTATATATGAAAAATGAAATCCACCCTTCTCACCAAGCGCTTCTTGCGACAAGCCCTTCTCCTTGCGTAGAGCACGTATCCGGGTTCCTACAAGCTTTAATATTTCCTTATCTATCACGGCATTCACCTCTTCATGTCAAAAGTGTAGACAAGTTTCATCGAGGCAAACACCAAACAATAAATATTATTGTTAAAATTAATATCCATAGGTATTAAAATGTATATAACACTCCCCTTTTTCCGTTAGGAGGCGGCCGTTATGGAGAATAGTTTGCATCATATAATAAAAGATTATTGTCAACTTGCTAAATATCATATGAAATTAGCTCATATCATGAGAAATCACAATCGGTTCATGACGTCCCTCATCCTTTGTCATTCTGCTCTCATGGCCATGATCCGAGCTCTATTTATTTATGAGAACAAAACACTACCCAGCTCAGAGCTGACACTGGTTGATCTCTTGCAACTATTACATACGAACTATAACCCCGGGCTTGAAATCGTGGTGTTTGTTGGCAAGTTAAATTTTATAATTTATGAGGATCAAGAGAGTTTAGAGGTCGTGAAGGAAGAAGATATGGATCGGCTGATAAAAAGAACAGAAGAGGTTTTAAGGGAATTATGTAGGAGAATGTGATACGGTTCCTTATCTGCATCCCGAATAATCCTTCTGCCCAGAAAAAACCAAAACACTGACATAATGCCGTCAGTCATCGCAGTTCATAATAGCTATAAAACCAACCATAACGGGTTATAGGAGGAAAATAAATGATGAGCACACACCCAACATTGCGAGGATTTGCGACCATCAGTTACTGGGCGGATGATATGGACGCGGCAAAGGCTTGGTATTCGGATCTGCTGGGTATAACACCTTATTTCGAACGTTCGGGGCCCGATGGTCAACTGGCCTATGCTGAATTTCGGATTGGAGACTACCAGCACGAGTTGGGTCTCATCGATCGCCGTTTTGCCCCTGCGCAACCAACGTCCGGCCCCGGCGGAGCGATCATGTACTGGCATGTCGATGATATAGAAGCCACCCTCAGCCAATTAAAATCCATGGGTGCTGTAGAGTACGAACCTCTCGTACACCGGGGAGAAGGATTCATCACGGCATCTGTCACGGATCCATTCGGCAACGTGCTGGGAATTATGTACAATGCTCATTATTTAGAGATAGTGAATTCAAGAAGCCGGGGGTGACCCAAAAACATAGTAATCGATAAAACGGTACATGTGCAGACTTGGCAGGATTGGCGGAAGTGGTTAAGCGATCACCCGATATGAAGACCGAATCTTTTATACGTTGTGTATTCATCAACCGATTTACGGTTATAGTTATCTAAGGGCTTTTTCGTTCATGAATGTACCGATCCATATCATTGGATTCAGATTATAATGGATGAGTATATGATAGATGTACGGTGGAAGTCTGTATATATAGATATTCGAATATAACGTAGAAGAGGTTAAAGATGAGTGAGAAGCATTTTACAGATTATCCTTTAAGTGAAGAGATTGTGAGAGCGCTCCATAGTTTGGGCTATGAGACACCAACAGAGGTTCAGACAAAAGTCATTCCTGTTGTGCTTAAGAAGAAGGATCTTGTTGTTAAATCGCAAACCGGCAGCGGCAAAACAGCTGCCTATGGAATTCCGCTCTGCGAGCTAGTGGATTGGAACGAGAATAAGCCGCAGGTATTAATCTTAGCGCCAACCCGCGAACTTGCGTTACAAGTCAACGAAGACATTACGAATATTGGGCGCTTTAAGCGGATCAAGGCGACCCCTCTTTTTGGGAAGCATCCTTTTCATATCCAAAAGGCCGAGTTAAAGCAAAGAACGCACATGGTTGTGGGTACGCCGGGACGTGTGCTGGACCATATTGAACGCGGATCGCTCTCGCTGGAGCGGATTGCCTATCTCGTCATCGACGAAGCAGATGAGATGCTGAATATGGGCTTTATTGAGCAGGTTCAGTCGATTATTCAAAAGCTGCCTCGTGACAGGGTCACCATGTTATTCTCTGCTACGTTTCCTGAGGATGTGGCCAATTTGGCCCACAAATATATGAACCAGCCTGCCCACATTGAGATTCAAGCCAGTGGTATAACAACTGCCACGATAGAACACGCGCTCATTCAGGTGATGGAGACGAACAAGCTGGCATTGCTTCAGGATCTACTCATTGTTGAGAGTCCTGACAGCTGCATTGTTTTCTGCCGTACACAGGAGCATGTGGACAACCTATTCAGAGAAATGGCTAATCTCGGTTACTCATGTGATCGTATTCATGGTGGGATGGAGCAGGAAGAGCGTTTCGAGGTCATGAATGCATTCAGAAGAGGACAATTCCGTTACTTGATAGCGACGGATGTAGCCGCCAGAGGTATCGATATCACGAATATCACCCATGTTATTAATTACGATATCCCGCTTGAGAAGGAAAGTTATGTTCACCGTACAGGGCGTACAGGACGCGCAGGCAAGACGGGAAAAGCGATTACCTTCGTCACACCGAGGGACGACAGGAGATTAGCCGACATTGAAGCGTATATTGGATTCGCGATTCGGAAAATAAAAGCTCCCTCCGAACAGGAAGTGGATCGCCATAGGGAAGATTTTGAACAGAAACTAAAGTTTAAGCCTGAACCGAAAAAAGATAAGCGCGAGCAATTAAACAAGCAAATTATGAAGCTTAACTTCAATGGCGGCAAGAAGAAAAAGCTAAGAGCCGTAGACTTTGTTGGGACGATTGCTAAGCTTGAAGGGGTAACTGCAGACGATATTGGGATTATTACGATCCTCGATTTTGTGACCGATGTTGAGATTCTGAACGGCAAAGGACCGCTTGTGCTTGAAATGATGCAAAACACGACGGTCAAAGGCAAACTGCTAAAGGTGCGCAAAGGGAATAAATAAAAAGTTGAATTTGACATAACAAGGGTGATCTTAGCAATGTGCTGAGGTCACCCTTCTGTATTGGACTCGTGTAATCATTTAAATTGATTGTTAATAACTTGTGAAGAATGCAATGAACAAGAGCATGAGCCATATAAAAAAGGTCGCTCCACAAATGATAATTTCAATAAAATGAATCAGCATCAGCTTATGCTCGCCCTGTTTTGCCTGGCGAATCCCGAAAAAATCATTATGGCTGAATGATATAGATAAACCCATGAGAACGCAAATCCAAGGTGTTCCATGTTTTTTATGGCCGTTTTTCACACTGATAGGTTTATGCCTTTTCATTCGTATTACATAGTAGATTTAAGACAGAAGCGTAAAGGAGGGCAGCGTTTGTGAGAATTACAGAAGCCAACGTTGTACAACAAATTAAAAAACGCAATGAGAAGGCCATTGCATTCATCATTCAAACATACGGGGGCTTGCTCTCAGCGATCATTAAACGCCACGTGCACTACAATCAGCAAGAATACGAGGAATGTCTAGATGATGTGCTGTTAGCCATTTGGCAGCATATCGATGCATTCGATGAAGAGAAGAATACATTTAAGCAGTGGATTGCCGCCATTGCAAAGTATCGTGCAATTGACTACCAGCGAAGAATAATCAAAACACAGCAGAAATATATAAACGCTGAAATAACGGATGATATGTACAGAAAGCAGCCTCAATCTCAACAACAAGACGTAACAGAAGTGTTAGCCCATCTTTCTACTACAGATCGGACTATTTTTGAAAAATACTATTTAGAAGGTGTCTCAACAAGCGAAATGGCGCAGCAAATGAACGTGAAGGAATCCTGGATTCATAACAAACTTTCGCGGGGGCGTAAAAAGCTGAGACAGATCGTAATTTCTAAAAACGAGGTGTAAATCCATGTCCATCTATAAAAAATTAAACGATATGCAGCTTGATGTGTCCAAGTATGAGGAAGAGCAGTTAACAGAGCTTGAACAAAAACGGTGGGAAAAACGTGTAAAAACAAAGCTTCACAAACGTAAAAAAAGCAAATCAAAAAAATGGATCGTGGGTACGGTCGCTGCCTCCGTCTTGGCAATAGGCTTGAGCGTTCCTTTTGGAGGAGTTTCCCTTGCTAAGGTACCTTTTGTGGGAGGACTCATCGAACATTTTATTGATAACAACAACTCTCTTGATTATTCAACCTACAAAACGGCTATTGGAGAAACGGCTGAGAATAAATACGGCAAGATGACTTTAAATGAAGTGCTGGTCGATACAGACAGTCTCCTCATCAGCTCGACATTTGAGCCGGCCAAGGATGTCTCTTTCAACTATCAGACCCATTTATTTCCGACTGTCCTGGTCAATGGGCAAAATCTTACCGTAACCAGGGGCACACAGTCGATTGAAGTGAATGACGATATGTATACCATTTACGGGGACATAAAATTTAGCGAACTACCAACCGAGGGGCCGCTTCAAATCAAAATAACGTATGATACGATCAATAAGAATAAAACTGAAAAAGCAATTGAAGATCCGTGGGTATTTGACATCAAGGCATCAACGGATCAAATCATGAAAGATACAAAAACCGTTCAATTAGACAAAACCATCACACTCTATAATGGAGAAAAAGTAAAGCTTAACAAAGTAATCACCTCGCCTGTTTCGACCGTACTTTATTATGATCTGACAAAGGAATCGGAAAATACACACTTCAAACTCGTTTCGGCTAGTGGTAAGGAGTTTGGAGCTAGAGTATCGTATGCTCACAATATCGGAGAAACGTCTTACGGCCGTTTTGATCCGATTGATTTAGAGAAAGAGAAGTATCTACTTGTCCCTATTAATAGTAATCACGAGGAAGTAGGACCTCACGTTCCAATTAACTGATCATGCAGAAAACCACTAAACCTTAATGTTTAGTGGTTTTTTGATAAATAGATCTTATTTTTTATAGACACTCTGATAGGTTTATGCCTTTTCATTCGTATTACTTAATAGGTTCGAACCAATAACGCTTGGGAGGGTAGAATGAGCAATACACACTAAAGACCGTGTTATACAACAAAGAGAGAGAGCAACCAGATATGAAAAAGATTCAGTTGATATAATTCAATTCTAAAAAATGAGGTGTACATCTATGTCCAGTAATAAACAAAACAAATCAAAAAAATGGTTAGTCGGTGCAGTCGCTGCATCCGTTCTGGCAGTAGGGATCACGGTTTCCTCCGGAGGAGTTTCGTATGCAAAAGAGCCATTTGCAGCGGGAACGGTCGAACAGTTTATTGATCAAAACAAACCGCTTGATTATTCGGCTTATAAAACTGTAATCGGGAAAACAGTCGAAAATAAATACGGCAAGATGACCTTAAATGAAGTGCTGGTCGATGCAGACAGACTCCTCATCAGCTCCACTTTTGAGCCTGCCAAAGGTGTTTCTTTTGATCATCGTACACATCTATATCCAAAAGTCCTGATCAATGGTCAAGATCTTACGGTAACCAGGGGAACACAATCCATTGAAGTGAATGATGATATGTATACCATTTACGGGGATATTAAGTTTAGTGAGCTGCCAACCGAAGGTCCGCTTCAAATCAAAATTTCCTATGATACGATCAGCAAGAGTTTCAAAGATAATGTGGCGATAGAAGATCCATGGGTATTTGACATCAAAGCATCAACAGACCAAATCATGAAAGATACGAAAACCGTTCAATTAGACAAAACGATCACACTCCATAATGGAGAGAAAGTTAAGCTTAACAAAATGGTTACCTCCCCTGTTTCAACCGTACTTTATTATGATCTGACACAGGGCTCGGAAAATACACACTTCAAACTTGTTTCAGCTAGCGGTGAGGAATTGGAAGCTAGAGTAACATATGCTCACGATCGTGGAGAAACGTCTTACAGCCGTTTTGACCCGATTGATTTAGAAAAAGGGAAGTATTCTCTTGTCCCTATTAGCCACGAGATTAATAGTAATCAAGATGTTAATAGTCACAAGGAAATTGGATCTCCTGTTCCAATTAACTAATCATGCAGAAAACCACTAAACCTAGCGTTTAGTGGTTTTTTGATATAAATCCCCTTGTGCTGATAGGTTTATACCTTTTCGTTCGTATTACATAGTAGGTTCGAACCAGTAACGATTCAGTTGTTATCAAGATTTCACATGGCCGCAAAAAATTCCAACAAATGAGGTATTAGACGATGTCCAATAATAAAAAAAGCAAAACGAAGAAATGGATCACAGGTATAATCGCTACCTCTGTTCTGGCAGCAGGCATCACAGTTCCTTTTGGTGAGGTCTCGCATGCAAAGGCACCAATTGGCACCGTTGAACAGTTTGTTGATCCAAATAAACTACTTGATTTATCAACCTATAAAACTCAGGTTGGAAAAACAGTCCAGAATAAATACGGCAAGCTGACTTTAAATGAAGTGCTGGTCGATGTGAACGGACTCATAATAAGTTCAACATACGAGCCGGCCAAGGGGATTAAATTTGATGAAAAATCCCAACTCACTCCACGTGTCCTGATCAACGGGAAAGACCTTCAAAAAACAAGAGGGTCTCAAACGATTAAAGTAAATAACAACAAATATACGATTTACGGAGATATAAAATTTAGTGAGCTGCCGGATAAAGGACCTCTTCAAATCAAAATAACGTACGACACGTTCTATAACCTTAACAAAAAGAAGGTTACAATTAAAAATCCATGGGTATTCAATGTAAAGGCATCAACAAACCATATCCAGAAGGATACAAAAGTCGTTCAATTAAACAAAACCGTAACACTTCATAACGGAAAAAAGGTAAACCTTAATAAAATGATCGTCTCTCCTGTTTCGACGTTACTTTATTATGATCTAACGAAAGGCACGGAAAAAACCTTCTTCAAACTACTATCGGCTAGTGGAGAGGAAGTTAGATCTAGAGCAAGTTATGCTTTCAATATTAAAGAAAAATCCTATAACCGTTTTGGCCCGATTGATCTAGGGAAAGAAAAGTACATGCTTGTCCCGGTCAATGAGGATGATGAGGAAATCGGATTCCCTGTTTCAATTAATTAATCATGCAGAAAACCACTAACCTAGCGTTTAGTGGTTTTTTTGATAAATAGATCGGACTGACGTGGTTAAACCGCATGAATGGATGGCCACTTCAGCTCAACGCCAGCATTCACAAGAATCCGCTGCAGCGCCTCCAAATGTTCCGGTGTATTTCGGACGTCTCTTGGCTTAATCTGATGCTCAGTGCAGTAAGCTGCAGCTCCGTGCGGATCCGGACGGGATACCAGGAAGGTGGCCAACCGGCGGAGGCCGATGTAACCGGTGGCGATTCCGGAGCTGCAGGCCGGTCGAGCAGCTGCGTGCGGATCCGGACGAGCTACCAGGGAGGTGGCCAGCCAGCGGAGGCCGATGTAACCGATCCAGCGGCGATTTCTTCCTGCAAAGCCGGAATGTTTCCTTTGTAGATGTGCATGGCTATTTCCGGCAGCTCTTCGAATTTACCGATATCTTTCAGAACGATCTTCTATTTTCCTCCCTGCGAAAATCCTGTGTACGTATGCTTCTTCCTTAATTCAATAATTGGAATGAATTTTCCTTTTTTCACATGAATTGTAAGGCAGGAATGCCTCCGGCAAGCGTTGAATATGGCATAAACGATCAAATCAAAGGAGTTGTTCAAAGCAATGAGTGCGTACGACATGCATATCGGCAAACTAATCAGTGGGCGACGGGATTTGGAAGGCAGCGGGCTTTACATACTCTGTACCCCCGATAAGACCATAGTCGAGCTGGATTCCATCCAGACGAATGACGTAAATCTAGTAAGCTCCAAAGACCTGGAGGATGCGCTGTACGAGTTTTGCCAATCAGCTATGGACAACTACGTCTCAGAAGGGAACAACCAGGATATCTATGCTTTTTCCATTTACACCGATACGTATCACGGCAGTTACGTCATATACATCAACAATCTCGAAGGTCTGGACCAAAGCGTGGAGCTTGCCCTCGAATATGAACGGAAGCGGCATCCGGAACGAGGGGATGACCGGATCCGAGAGCAGCTTTATTATGAATTGAAATACGCGGAAGCCGACTATCCGTTTAGGTACGAAACCTTGCCGGAGCGGCTCGGGACATGGCTTCGCATGTATGCCTGCATCATGTTGGAGGAGCCCGGCTATCTCGATATCGAGTAGCGTTATCTGTTTGAGAAAGAGCTCTTCGACTCGCAGCTATTCTTGATTGCCATCGATGTGATCCATCGCCTGCAGCACGACTTTCAGCGGCTCCGTCGGACTGATGATTTCATCGCCTATGTCTCGGCGGCGGACCGCGTCGGGGGAGATTCCCTGACGACCAGTCAGCTGCTCCGGCGATGTGTCAGCGAAGAGCTGCTGTACAAGGCCATGCCTGACGTCAAAGAGAAAGACGAAGCCTTTCGGGCGGCCATAAATGCGGTACAGCAAAAGTCCCTCCGGGAGCAGGTTATGCACTGGGTTACCGTCATCGAGCAGGGAGAGTTCGGCAAGGGCAGCCCGTACAGCTTCTGGAAAACCGACTATGAAGCGTATGAGCAGTTGATCGAACTCGGCGAAACGGCTGTCCCTTACATCCGAGAACATTTGAACAACAAGCTCAAGGAGGATACGCGGCTGATCCTGGAGACGGTACTTCGAGATTTGGGACAGCTCTAGCTTGCCGCTTGATCAGTTCCTACCGCATGAACAGCTCCTTAGGCGCTTACAAAGGATATGGCGGGGCTTTTCCTGCTGCTATGTTATCGGGATGAACGTCTGCAGGTTCATGGCCATTCATGCGGAGATACATATATTCCACTTCTTCTAGCGATATTTGCAGCGTTCGGCTGATCTCATAGAGGTCGATGTCTTGTGATAGAAGCTCCCGTGCCTGATAGATTTTTCCATTTAGCCAACCGTTTTCGAGCATCCATACCTTCATCCGGTCCAGCAGCAGATTCTGGTTTGCCGCATCTGCATGCTTTTTATATTTAGCAACGGATTCTGACAGATAGTCGTAGAGATAAATACCCAGTGCCTCGCGCTGCTCGTGTTTGGACATTCGTTGATACTGCTCAAAGCTTAGGCTGATATCCAAATCAAGCGTATAATACCTACTATCAAAACGTCTGGATGTTTTCCGGCCTATGTGTTATGAAATCCTTTCGCACCCTTTCGACAAGAGCCATGCCTCCATAACGGCAAACGCCTGCCCTCCATCCTGTTCATAGAAGATGGCTACCTCTTGCTGATAAGCATAATTGAATCGTACATATCCGCCCAGTTCTCGGTAGAACAAAAGGCAAACATAGGGCGTTTCAATAGACAGATCAGAAGGAAAGGCCGCTTGACACATTCCCGCCAACTCAGGTAATGACAGCCCATCCTGCACCGGAGGCAAGCGTAAGAAGAGATGACTCCGCGTACCCGTCCACGGTTCATAATAAACGGCTTCCTCTTGGCTGCGCCCATACACCTGACGAAATATTTCATCCAGCACCACCGCGTACGTCCTTTCATCGTCCTGCTCCCGTGCCTGCAGCGAAATCGCCTTTATACGCTCCTCATGCCGGGGCAACCATAACAACCCGGCCACCTTCGGATGCACCGCCAGAAAATCACCGTCCACCGTTGTGCCTATAGAGATGCACTCAGCAATCTCTTGCTCTGTAATCGGGCTGTCTTCATCGTGCTCCCATAACCCGTACTCGGCAAAAGGCTGAAGTACCTCCGTATCCGGTAACTGGACATTCATCCACCCTCTGTAAGTCCCTTCGCCGAATCGCTGCAAAAACCGCAGGTAGCCAGGCGGATAAACAGCGGCATCCTCCCTGACAAACTCCTGATTTTGACCATCTGATAGAAGTCTTGGTTCAGATACGATGTACATGATCACTCCTCCTATTTTTGAGTAGATTCACTTCCGTCTACGAACCTCAATTGGCAGTACTCCTAACCATTATTCCACAATTTTCAAGTGGTGACGATAGCCCCATCGTCGCTTGCCCAACTCCCTTCTTCCAAATGTTATGACACGTGTCATATGGATCTCTTTACAGGTGTGAATGTTGCATCAAACGGATCGCATCTACAATAAAAACACGAGAGAATCAACAAGGAGAGAGGGAATCGGAGATGGAACAACGAAAAGACAGAATCCGCCTGCTGGACATTTTGCGGGGCTTTGCGATTCTGGGAACGCTTGGGACGAATATTTGGATCTTCGCACATGCGGGGGACCTCAACTACATTACAACATTTGATCATTCCGGTTGGTGGGGAGCGAATGACTTACTTCGAATGATCGTCTTATTCCTGGTGAATGGGAAGCTGCTCGGACTGCTGACAATCATGTTTGGTGTCGGCTTGGAAATGAAGTATCGGCAGGCCAAGCGCAAGGGAAAGCCGTGGCCGGGTGTTTATTTATGGGCCGTCCTGTTTCTGGTCCTCGAAGGCCTGCTGCATTTTATATTGGTCATGGAGTATGACATCTTAATGAGCTATGGAGTTACCGCAATCATTGCAGCCTTCATCGTAAAGGGTGGCGACCGGCTCATCGCCCGCACGATGAACGTGATCGGCAGCGTCTTCGCCATTGCAATTCTGGCCCTCGCGGCACTGATGCTGGCAAGCGGCGCAAGCGTATCGCTGGGCAGTTTTGGCGATGTCGTTGCTCTCTATCAAGAAGGCACTTGGGTGGAGCAAGTTCAATATCGGCTGGCGAACTTCCTTCCGCTGCGAATGGAGGCCATCCTCGTGATTCCGACCAATGTGTTTCTGTTCCTGCTGGGGGTTCGCTTCATGCGGGCAGGGGTATTCTCCCCGGATGAGAACGGCAAAAAGCTGCGGAGTACACTATTTAAGCTTGGGATATATGTCGGTGTGCCGCTCAACTTGCTCATTTTTATCCCCGGCGGCGCTTTCGATCTACCGGTGCGCTATTTATTCGCCCCGCTGATGTCCATGGGGTATATAGCAATCATGGCGAGAATGATACAATATACGAAATGGGAATGGCTATGGCGCCGTCTGGAGAACGTCGGAAAAATGTCGCTAAGCTGCTATGTGCTCCAGAACATCCTCGCATCCGCTGTTTTTTACGGCTGGGGGTTGGGGCTTGCCGGCAAGCTGAATTCAGCGGCCATTATCGCCATCTGGCTGGTAATCTCCGCATTTCTGCTGGGCATGTCGTCCCTATGGCTCCGCGGCTTCAAGCTGGGACCCATGGAGACCATCCGCAAACAGGCGGTAGGTTTCTTCGAATCAAGATAGCCAAAGTTGGGGGCTTGATATGTTCTATAAGTTGTACCCGAGGGATCAGATCAAAAGTTATTTGCTCATCGATATCGTACTGACCGTATTCTTATGCTACCGGGTGTTTCGTTCGGATACGGCGCTGGGACTGTGGGGCAGCCTTTTGCTGCTCCTGCTGTTCCTTGTTTCGTTCTATGTCGCGCTGTGGCGCCGGGGCGGCTGGCTACTGGCTGCCGTGCTGACGGGCCTGTTCGCGGTAGGCGTACTCGGGGTGTATACGGGGCCGAGCACCATGCTGTTCGGGATCATTTTTGCCGACTTGCTGGGCCGGTCCAAGTCCAAGGTGCATATCGCCATCGGCTGTGCAGCCATTGCCCTATCATTCCTGCTCGTGTTCGTTTTCCGAAAGGAACCGCTGCTCGAAACGTCCAATGCCATTTACCTTCCGGTCATGATCATTCAGTCGGTATATCCGATCGTCATCTACATTAAGGAGAAAGCGAAAAGCCTGCAGGGGGAGCTGGATGAAGCCAACGAGCAGATCGCAAAGTATATCCAGCAGGAGGAGCGACAGCGAATCGCTAGGGATCTCCACGATACCTTGGGACAGACCCTCATGATGATCAAAATGAAGAGCGAGCTGGCGAAGAAATGGGTGGATAAGGATGCTGCCCAAGCCAAGCGAGAGCTAAGCGAGATTCTGGATACCACCCGAACCGCCCTGAAGCAAGTGAGGGAGCTGGTATCCGATATGAAGTTCATCTCTCTGGCAAGCGAGCTGGAGCATGCGGCCAAGCTGCTGCATACGGCGGGAATTTCGCTGAGTATCGAGAATCCGGAGAAGCCCCCGCTGTTATCCAGCGTAGAGGAAACGATGCTTGCGCTTTGTGTCCGGGAAGCCATGACCAATATCATCAAGCATAGCCCGGCCAAGCGGTGCACCATTAGGCTGGAAACGAAGGAACATGCCTTCGGAATCTACATCGCGGATGATGGCGTGGGGCCGGCAGGGAACAGCGACGGAAACGGCATCCCGTCGATCATGGAGCGGATGAAGACGCTGGGCGGCTCTTTCGCCATCGCCCCTTCGCCTGAGGGAGGCACCAGGGTATCCTTAAATCTCCCCCTTCGCCGACATGAAAAGGAGGACGCTTCATGATTCGAATCGTCATTGCGGAAGATCAAAAAATGCTTCGCGGCGCATTCGCCTCACTGCTTAATTTCGAAGATGACATCGAGGTCGTGGCCGAGGTGCCTGACGGGCAGCAAGCCTGGGACGCGATCCAGCAGCATCAGCCGGACGTGTGCCTGCTCGATATCGAGATGCCTCATATCAGCGGCCTGGAATTGGCCGAGTCCATACGTCAAGCAGCTCTGCCCTGCAAAATCATGATCGTTACGACCTTCGCGCGCCCGGGTTATTTGCAAAAAGCGATGGATGCGCAGGTGGAGGGCTATCTGTTAAAGGACGAGCCGATCGATTTCTTGATCGCAGCCATCCGGCGGGTCATGAAGGGCGAGCGGGTTGTGAGCACCGATCTAGCGGCCGCACTATTCATGAAGGAAGAGAATCCGCTCAGCGAACGGGAAATCGAAATGCTTCGCTTAACCAAGGAAGGCATGACCACCGGCGAGATCAGCAATGCCCTATTCCTGACGAGAGGAACTGTTCGCAACTACCTCTCCTCAGCCATACAGAAGCTTGCGGCCGAATCCCGGCAGCAGGCCGTGGCAATCGCCGAGGATAAAGGATGGCTGTAAACATCCTCGGACACAGCGCCCCTTGTTTATGACTTTAAGGAGGAGATCGAAATGAAAGCTTTGGCCCAAACGACAACCAGCATTCCATGGTAGCGGTTGACGACCGCCTATGGAAGAGGAACGGACATTCCGCGGCTCATGGAAACCGGGAAGTATGAGGAATTGGCCAACCTGATCGAGCACCAAGGGACCCTCGCCGTGGGCCTTGCTTATACTCCTGCGGAAGCTTGCCAAGCGGACACCAGCTCAGGTCTCCTCGGAGGAAGTTGAGCTGTACTTGGCCGTAGCCTCTGCTATAACCGTGGAGTATATGGAATCGCAGCATACGATGGAGACGATGGACAAGCTGCTGGACTTAAGGTACTTATGGCCGGAGAACGAGGAAGAAGATGAATCGCGATGGGAGGAAGAGACGCCGCCTGGCTATGAGTCGGAGGTCTTTATCAGCTATTATTACTTCAGTTATGTGCTGCTAAGGGAGGCGATGCCTCTTTTCACCGCGATGATGAACGGTAACGATAAGCTTGCTCCTGCCATTGCTGAGCTGCTGCTCCTGCTTGAACCCGAAGGTGCTGGTGAGTAGCGTTGTGCATGTTCAGCGAAAAGCTCGAAGGGTCGAAAAGTATACATTCTTTAGATGCTAAAACAACGCAGCCTCATAAGCTGCGTTGTTTTTGTATCCCAATCTATCCATGATCACCGACCGGGTAAGCATAGAAAATATAACGCTCCGGCGCATTTCCCACATAGCGAAACGGATAGCAAGTCGAAATGACCAGCACCTCGGTTCCCATAGAACGAATAACCGATGTATCGTCTTTATCTACGATATCCGTGCTTTGAATCTCATATTCAAATGTACCATAAGGCAGTTTTACGATAAAACGATCCCCTACCGACAACTTGTCGAAATTTCGAAATACTGTGTCCCGATGTCCAGACAGTAAGATCTGCTCATTATCCATCGGAAAAGCGGTACCGCTGTAATGTCCGACGCCTCTCTCGAGCATCTCTTCATCCGTACCTTCGATGATCGGAAGTTCTGCTTCCAGCTTGGGGATTTGAAGCATTCCGATCACATCATTCGGTTTCGGATCAAACTTGGATTTGTCTATTAAGTGATCCTGATAGGATACAGGATCCGCACGTTGTTCATTCGAATAATCTGTTGTGTCTGACTGACCAATCAGCTTATTGGCTTCCGCCATAGCTTCCTTTAAGTTTGCCTGATGTTCGACATATTGAATGACAGCGAAAGTCACGATCCCCATACCGGCAAGCAGCAAGAGTATACCTGCTATTCTTCGCATGTTCTCTCCTTCCAATCTGCTTTAATATGTCAGTCGGCGACTGCCGGTTAGACAATAGCCAACTAGAGTTCTTTGGATTAACTATATTTTTACAATGATATCTTACTGTTTCTTATTCTTAAAATCCAGCTGAAGGCTATACTTCTCCAACATAATAAGCCAAAAGTAATGTATCCCCCTAGTGGTAATCCACCCCTCTGTTCTATGGATTTGCTTCACCTGAGCCTATATTAGGTTTAGGCTGAGACCAACCACTGCCCCCCACTGGCAAAGTAATTCCAACGTTATCAATTGAAACCGTCCGGAGACCAACTACCTATAAAGACAGCCTGTTTTAGCATGACATCTTTGTAGTTTTTTGTCGAATAAAGTATGGGCCAAACGTCCATTTTTTGCTGGTTATATATGGTACTCCGGGAATATTGTCGATAAATGGTTGCTAGCTTATACTTGACGGGAAATTGTATAAATTTGGAGATAAAAGGAGTGGTGCCGGAAACAGGAGATGAGCATATCGCACTAAAGCTCCGGTGATTCGAAACATAACGATTGGAGGGAGACAAAATTGCATTCTATCCGCTCGGCAGCAAGAAAGAACATACTTAAACAGTTTTTCATTCAATTTTCCGTCTTTTTGGTTATCCTTGGCGGGTTACAGCCTGGTTTGACAATACCGGTTCAGGCTGCAGGAGGAATAACCATCAATGATACCGACTCCTATGCGACGGTCAGAGATAGTAACAACTCTCTGTTCATTTATCAGTTTGATGGACAATCGCCATCGGGTAACCCAACAGGATCCATCACCATCAATGGCATTTTTGACGGGATAGGTTTGGATAGAAAAAACGGTGTTTTTTATGGTCTTAAGCCCAGTACCGGAGAAATCCATAAAATTATGCCCGATGGAACGAGTATCCTGGCCGCAACGAACAACGGGTGGATAGTAGTCGGTGCTGGAGGAGTAAGCCCTGACGGTACGAAATTCACGTTCAATGTTCAGAGAACCGTCTCGGGAGTAACCGAACGTGAGATTCGGAATCTGGATTTGAATACATTGAATATATCTACGCTTACAAGTTTAGATACAGATATACGTGATCTCGTATATGATCAGGAAGGATCTATCTATTATATTCGAGCCGGCGACGAAGCCTTTGTCAGAATGAATCCTGAAACGTCGGAGAATCAGGTCCTTGGTAAATTCCAACTGGCGGACGGTTCCAACCCCATTACATGGGGAAGCGGTATCAGTATGCTGTCGGATGGAAAATTACTGATTTCGGATGCTTACGGAACTTTGTATGTAGGCAATCCGGAAAACAATTTACTGACTTTGGTGGGGCAGGTCCCGGGAATTAATATGCTTTGGGATCTTGCTTCAGGAGCATATCCTACATATGCACCGAAGCTGAATGTTGAAAAATCGATCGACGGTTCAGATAAAAGCAGTGAGATCAATCCGGGGCAATCCTTTTCGTACACGCTGAAAGTGACGAATAACGGAAATGTCTCCGCAAGCGGCACCGTATTGAAGGATGTGCTCCCAGAGGGTACGGAGTATATTCCGGACAGCACGACGTTGAATGCCGAAGAGGTCGCGGATCTAAACGGAACGAGCCCTTTGTTTGCCAATGAAGGGATGCTCGTTAAGTCTCCTGGCAGGTCGGCCATAGATGGTTCCTTATTTGTTGGAGAGGACGAGGCTGCCATTGTGACGTTTCAGGTGAAGGCAAAAGATGATGCGATTGCCGGCACCAAGATCACGAATACGGCCACCGTGTCTTCAAATGAGACGGGAACCGTTAAATCCAATGAGGTCGTATCGACGGTTACGTCGGGGTCAATTCCTCCAGCTGTGTGTCCTGCTCCAGTAGCCATGATTAACGGCAGCTTTGAAGAAGGCGCTGTCAAAGGAACTGCTGTTAATGGGTCGGGACTCTACTATTATGAATCCGAAGTGCCCGGCTGGAAGACGACGGATGATGCTAACGGTTATCCAGTCATTGAGATATGGGATTGGGCACGGAATGCTCCTTCAAATGTCAAGAGCTGGCCAGCCCCACCTGATGGGGGGAAGTGGGCAGAATTAAATGCTTTTGACAATGGTATGCTGTACCAGGATGTGAAGACAACGCCTGGACAAACCATCTATTGGCGTTTATCCCATATGGGGCGGTACGGGGTCGACACCATGCAGCTTCGCATCGGTGCGGCAACGGCTAACCCTTACGATACCAAAGTTCAACAACAAATCACGGATGGAAACACCGCTTGGGGAACCTATACGGGCACTTACACGGTCCCGGCAGGACAAACGGTAACCCGCTTCGGTTTTGAAGCCGTTAGTACAGCTGGCGGAAACATAGGAGCAGGCAACTTCATCGATGACATCTTCCTTGGAACGACGCCATGCGTGACGGCCAACAAGACTGCATCTCCGCAGGAAGTCAATGCCGGTGATGAAGTAACCTATGAGATTCAGATCAAGAACGAAGGCGGAGACATTGCCGCCGATGCAAGCGTGACGGATCTGATTCCGGAAAGCACGGAATACGTTCCGGGTTCCATGAAATTAATTCAAGGCTCGGCCACTAAGGACCTGACGGATGCAGACGATACCGATGAAGGTTACTTCGACGGTAGCAAGGTCAGCATTCAATTAGGAAACCTCGCGAATAAGAGCCAATTGGCAAATGGCGTGACCGTGCAATTTAAAGTTAAGGTTTTAGCGAGCTCCGCCAATCAGCAAATTAATAACAAGGCACAAATTAGCTATAACAACTTACTAACAGGCGATACGGAAAACAAGGAATCGAACGAAACCACAACACCGGTCCGTTTCAATCCGCCTGTTCTGGAGTCCAACAAAACGGCCGTCCTTCAAACCAAGGCTGCCGGAAACACGGACCCTGACCATCCTGAAGTCGGCGATACGCTTCGGTACACCATTCAGGCACGGAACACGGTCGATAACAGCTTCGTCAGCAGTCTTGTTATCTCAGACGATATACCGGCTGGGCTTCAATATGTGTCGGGCAGCTTGAAGGTAGACGGCTCTTCAGTAACGGATGCCGCAGGAGATGCTGACGGCGGTCTTTATACCGATGGCCAGGTAATCGGCCTATTGGGGGATATCACGGATACGGCTTGGCACACGCTTGAATTCGATGCGATTATCGAGTCTGGACAAGCCGGAAAAAATATCCGCAACATCGCTGTCGCTGGCGGCGAGAATGTCAACACGCCGAGCCAAGCCGAGGAAGTCGTTCAGGTCTACCCACGCCATCCGGTTCTGGAATCAGAGAAGTTCGCAACGAACCTCGAAGCTGGCAAGGCCACGTTCGAGGTCGGTGATACGGTTGCCTACACGATTCAGACGAGAACGGTGACAAGCGACACATATATATCGAATTTGAAGATTACGGATACCTTGCCGGAAGGGCTGGAATACGTACCGGGAACTTTAAAGGTAGACGGCACTTCCGTCACCGATAATGAAGGCGACGATAACGGCCATTACGTAACCGGCGCCGTTTACGGCGGATTTGGCGACATCCGGGATATGGATTGGCATAAGCTTGAATTTAATGCCGTTATCCAAACCGGACAAGCCGGCGAAGACATACGAAATATTGCATCGGTCAGCGGTGACAATATCCAAGTTCCGAGCACGCCGGAAGAAGAAATTAAGGTCTATCCGCGCAAACCGGTCATCGTTTCGGAGAAGTCCGCAACGAACCTCGAAGCGGGCAAGGATACGTTTGAAGTCGGCGATACCGCTATCTATTCGATACGGACAAGAACGGTAATAGGCGATACGTATATGGCCAACCTGGTCATCTCCGATACGCTGCCGGCAGGCTTGGAATATATTCCGGGCAGCTTGAAGGTAGACGGCGTTTCCGTCACCGATGACAAGGATAGCGACAAAGGCCAATATGCTTCCGGTCAGGTCGTTGGTCACGTTGGAGATGTATGGGATACGAAATGGCATACGCTAGAGTTCCGGGCGAAGATCGTAGCAAACGCCGGAGAGTCGATCCGAAATACGGGAGAGATTACCGGGGATAACATCGATCAGCCGAGCAGGCCAACGGATGAGATTGTGGTTGAGAACGGTGGAACTCCGCCGGTGGACCCACCTGTCGATCCGCCGGTCACGCCTCCAGTGAATCCACCGGTAGATCCAGATCCACCAGTCACACCACCTGTAACACCACCGACTCCGCCTTCCCCAGTCATCGAGTCACGGAAGACGTCGAAGGATACCAATGGCAGAAGCATCGCGGTCGGCGATACGATGGAGTATACGATTTCCGCACGGAATACCATTTCCGGCAGCCATGTATCAAACCTCGTAATTGCTGACATCCTTCCGGAAGGGCTGGCGTATGTAGCAGGCAGCCTGAAGGTGGACGGTGTCTCCGTCACCGATAACGCAGATGGAGACAAAGGCCAATATGTTGGCGGCAAAGTCAGCGGGAACTTCGGACGGATTACAGATACCGAATGGCATACGATCGAGTTCAAGGCAACCGTCAAGGCGGGACAAGCCGGTAAAATGATCGAAAACATCGGTGAAGTCACGGGAGATAACGTGGCAAGACCAGAGAAGCCGTCGGATGCCATCGTAGTTTCGGACGATGAGGGCGATAACAATACGAACCCGGGTGGAACGGGAGATTCCGACGGAGATTCGAATGAAGACCCGAACGGAAATTCGAACGAAGACTCGGATGAAGATTCCAACGGGGATTCGAACACCGGGGCACAAACACCAGACGATCATAACGATTCAACATTAGGCGAATCGGATGCGGCTCCACAAGACCCGGCTCAATCTGGAGATCAGGCAACGAATGAGCCTGAAGGAAATAAATTACCGAATACGGCTACAAATATGTATAGCTACATGTTAGCGGGATGCATCATCCTGCTTGCAGGATTACTTTTGTTGAGAAGAAGAAAAGTATAGCATAACAACAGCTGCCCCCCAAGTGAACCTCTTGGGGGGCAGCTGTTATATTGAGGGAATTCCCTTAAATTAGTATGAAACGTTCTCCCTCTACTCGAATGACTATCCCATATTTTATTTAAACGATTTTTAAACGGAACTGCCCATTTGTTTTAACCTTGATCCGTTACGATAGAAGGAATTGGGAGAATCAAGGGAGAGAACGTATGAGATTATTGGAAATATTGTTGGTGGCATCCTCCGTTTTAGTACTGATGGTCCTAGTGTTCCGTAACGCAATCAACCGTAAGACAGGGGCTATAGCCGGCATCGTTTGCGGTTTGCTGTTAGGCGCGCAACTGTTGTTTGAGGAGTATAGGTGGCAGATGATTCCGGCCTATAGCGTCGCCGCTTTGCTCCTCGCCTTCGTCTTATTCAGACGCAGAAAAGTGGGGAATCCGCTGCGTTACACGATATTGGCCCTATCCGTTGTTTTGCTGGGCGTATCGGTTGCCTTATCGGTGCTGCTGCCCGTCTTTCATTTACCTAAGCCCTCAGGTGAGTTCAGTGTAGGGACGGAAACGTTCCATTTTATCGATTCCGACCGGGAAGAATCATTTACCGAACAAAAAGGCGACAAGCGAGAGCTTATCGTTCAGGTATGGTATCCCGCTGCGGAATCTGGCCGGAGCGCCGAGAAAAATGCGGTGTTCCCTAAGGACAGAGGGCTCTTCCAAGCCTATATGCAAGCTTATTCCGGATATCTGGGCCTTCCCGCTCCTGCCCTAGACTACTGGAAATACAGCCGGGCCAATGCATCTATCCATGCCAATTTGCATCCTGCGGACAATCCGTATCCGGTAGTGCTGCTCTCACATGGCATGGGGGTCGGCAGAATTTTGCATACGTCGCAGGCTGAACATCTTGCCAGCCACGGCTATATCGTATTCGCCGTCGATCATACTTACAGTACCGTTATGACCGCATTTCCGGACGGGCGCATGACCGGATTCCTTACGGAGCAGTCTCAGGAGCGATTATTTGAGGACAGCCGCGCCATTTTAGATGTATGGAACAAGGATACAGCATTTATTGTGGATCAGTTGGAGAAGCTGCATTCCGGTGCCATCGCCAGCAAATTCAAGGGAATGCTGGATATGGACAACATCGGCATGATGGGTCATTCCTTCGGTGGGGCAGCAGCTTTTGAAGCCGTTTATTCCAACCCGCGAATCAAAGCCGGCGTGAATATGGACGGTACATTGTTCATAACGGAGAACCGGGATGCCATGCAGAAACCGTTTATGTTCATGAAAACGGAAGAGTTTACAAATATAAACGAGAAGCAGGCGAAGTACCGCAAAACCCCAGCCACGGATGCCGAGCTCAAGGAGCTCCGGTTAACACGTGAACAATTCGACAACATTCTGGCGAATCGGGAATTGGAGCTGAAGCTGATGGACCGCCTATCGCAACAAGGACAAGGACGGACCATTTATATCAAAGGAACGGGACATTATAACTTCACTGATCTTCAGCTGTACTCTCCGCTCATCGGACTAACCGGCATGACAGGAAGCATTAATGGAGCAAGGGGGGCAGAAATCGTCAATCGTTATCTTTTGGAGTTTTTTAACCAGCATTTACGCGGAACCGAGAGTAAGCTCCTGGCCGGTCCTAATGTGGACTTCCCGGAAGTGAAGTATCCGAACTCGGTTTATCAAGGAGAATAAACGGAAAGAGAAACGCTCTTCGTATAACGGAGGGCGTTTCTTTATGGGTTTAGCTTTTAAACAACCGCCTTCCCCTCCCATCATTCGTCCGAATTTTCATTTATGTGAGCAATTCATGCAAAATACAACAGCCAATGTAGAGTTCTTGTAGAGATTTGCGTGATACAATTCCATCAAATTGAACCCTACCATATTGAGGAGAAATAACAACCGAGTAAAGACTATTAATTCCTTTAATAGGTTAGAGATCAGAACAGAGAGGATGGGAAATTTGATCAAGCTTTTCAAGAAAAAACAGGCAGCGTTATTCCTGAGCAGTATCCTGGTCATTGGTGGTTTACCAGCAGGATTAGCTCCGAATGTAGTGAGTGCTGCTGAACCACAGGAGGCTTTAATCACCACATCTAACGGTAACACCAGTTATGATCTGATTGACGGGACAACCACTCCCCCGGTTATTGTAGATTCAGCAGTTACGGTTCAAGAATCCGTCTACACGAAAAACTTGAATGCCGCTACAGTGGTTATTGAAAATTTTGTAGCTGGGGATAAATTGGAGGTTTCTCCATCAAGCGGTATAACAGGTAACTACAATTCTACCAATGGTATCCTTACATTAAAGGGTGCAGCTTCGGTTGAAGACTATAAAAAGGTATTGTCTAGCGTTACCTTTTCGACAACCTCCAGCGTGACAACAGCAAGAACGATTCAGTTTACGCTCGGTGATGCTCTTCCTTATGAAGCTAACGGACATTTTTATAAATATGTTGATAAAAAAGCGTCAATTACTTGGGATGTGGCAAAGGCTGATGCCGAGAGCAGCGAATATTTTGGACGGGAAGGGTATTTGGTCACTATAACCAACGATCAAGAAAATACCTTTGTAAAGGAAAAAACATTAGGTATCGGTTGGCTTGGTGCAAAAGATATTGAGCGGGATGCAAGCACACCTAAAAAAAATGGTGACTGGCGCTGGGTAACGGGGCCGGAAGGCTTGGAGAATGGCGGACAAGGCATGAAATTCTATCAAGGTTATACAGGCAGCGGAAAAGACCTTTTGTATACCAACTGGGATGCTGGCGAGCCAAATGACCATAGTGGAACAGAATTCGTCGCCCATATTTTTGGACCCGGAAATAAAGCTGGTAAATGGAACGATTACTCTCCAACCAATCCTTCAGTAACTGGATACATTGTAGAGTACGGCGGCATGCCAGACGACAACAATGTTGTTATCAGTGCCGAGAAGACCCTTTCTTTTGTGAATGTTACCGAGCTGACAAAAGCAAAAGCGGTAGCCGATCAATTAAAAGAAGAGGACTATGCTGAGACCGAATGGCGTGAATTTGAAAAGGCTTTGGAAGCTGCCAATACGGTCCTTAAAAATCAAAGTAAAACCCAAGACGAGGTAGACGCAGCCCTGGAAGCGCTGAAAGATGCGCAAGAGCAGCTGAAGCCCCGGGTTACAATCACGGAGCCGAGCGGCGATACGGTATATGTAGCCAAGCCTGAGTTTGAGGGCAAAGCCACTATAGATGCAACCGTCACCGCAGCTGTTTATGATAAAGCCGGCAACCTTATCGGTACTCCTCAGGTCAAAGTGAATCCGGATGGTACATGGAGTTTTGCACTTGACCAAGAACTCCCTGATGGCGACTATGTGGTTGAAGTGACTGCTGAAAAGGACGGCAAGACAAGCACGGACAAGAAAAATGTGACGGTAGATACCACAAAACCGAATGTACAGATTACTGAACCAAGCGGTGAAAAAGTCAATGTGACCAAACCGGAGTTTAAAGGTGTCGCTGACAAGGATGCAACGGTCATCGTTGAATTGACAGATGAGAGCGGTAAGGTAGTTGAGACCCGCGAAGTGGACGTAGACAGCAATGGAAATTGGAGCTTCACTCCGTCCGCTGATTTAACGGACGGTAGATACACAGTCAATGTAACGGCAGAGAAAAACGGCAAAGTGTCCACGGACACCAAGAACGTTGTGGTAGACGCAACAGACGAATCACAGCTGTCGGGCCTTGAACTAAAGCGTGGAGATGGAACACCGATTGCGATCTCTCCAGCTTTTAACGGGGCAGTAACCAATTATCAGGCTTCCGTGACCCATGATGTATACAATACAACCGTAACGCTGGCGACATATGATCCGAACGCCACAATCGAAATCTCGCTTAATGGCGGAGCATGGCAAGGAATTCCTAACGGCTCTGCAAGTGATGAATTGCCGTTAGCATTTGGCACCAATACGATTGTTGTGAAGGTAACGGATTCCCAGGGAAATGTGACGGAATATACGCTGACCATCACCAGAGGGTCCAATGACAATAATAATAATGGAGGCAACGGCGGAGGCAGTACAACACCTTCTACACCTCCTTCTACGCCGCCTGCGACTACTCCACCCCCAGCGGACCCTGGTGTGAACACGTCCGTGAACGGTAACGACGGTGGGTTTGCCACAGGGAAGACAACCACATCTGAAGGTAACAAGCAAACTTCTGTACAGGTAAACAGAGATAAGCTCGGAGACATATTATCGAATGGAACAGGTCAGAAGCTGTCCATTCAATCTCCGAATGATGGAGATATGCAGGTTGATGGTTTAACGGCTGCGGACATTCGTTTGTTAGCTGATAAGGGAGCAAGCCTTGACATCGGGAATCCGTTAGCTATCTATCCGGTCCCTAGTAAGCAATTGGACTTGAATGCAGTGTCCGGACAGCTGGGAAATGCGGCGCTCAACGATATCGCCGTTCATATCGACATTAAACGCTCCTCGGAGACTTTGAGAAACAATGCCAAGAACAAAGCAACATCGGCAGGCTACCAGTTGCTGGTTGATCCGGTCGACCTGGAAATGACTTTTAGCCGAAATGGTCAGACTGTAAAATCCGGACAATTGAACGGATACGCTCCAAAATATATCGCTCTGCCGGAAGGCATCGATCCGAATCGAATTACGACAGGCGTTGTGGTCAATCCGGATGGATCGGTATATCATCTGCCTACTGTAGTTACGAAGATCGGGGATCGTTACTACGCGCAGATTCATGATCTGCGCAGCAGTGGTTCGTACTCGGTTATCTGGAATCCGCAGGATTTCGATGATGTGAGAACTCACTGGGCTCAAACGGAAGTGAACAACATCTCTGCCCGCCTTGACCTGCAAGGGAATGGTGGCAATACGTTCGCTCCGAATCGAAATGTAACTCGGGCTGAATTTGCCGAGATTGTTGTATTGGGTCTTGGACTGATGCGTCAGGAAGAGCCAAAAACAACATTTGACGACGTTACGGCAACCGCCTGGTACCGCAATGCAATCTCGATTGCCAGTGAATTCGGCATCGTACTCGGTTATAACGACGGCGCGTTCCGTGGTAACCAGACGATTACAAGAGAAGAAGGAATGGCGATGATCGCCCGAGGTTATCAATTGATCAAGCCAGGCCATGCAATTAGCGAAACAGAAATTAGCAGACTGCTTGCAGGGTATGAAGATGCGTCCCAAGTAGCAAGATGGGCCCGACCTTCCGTAGCAACCTTACTGTCAGCAGATATTGTTCAAGGAAGTGGAGATAAGGGATTAACTCCGAAATCCACGATGACGCGGGCTGAAACGGTAGCCTTGATGCAGCGTCTGCTGCAAGTTACCCATTTAATCGATTAAATCAATAAGTATGAGTCAATGACCCGCATGAGGCACTTTTGGAAAAAGTGATCGCTTGCGGGTCATTTTCCCTTCGATAATCTGATATGCGAAGCTCGTAACATCGTTGACTATAAGGGACACATTTCATGCATCCCCGAATCCATGAATAGACGGCAACACGGCAAAAGCCGACACCGGTCCATAATGGGCGCGATGTCGGCTTTTAACTTAACGGCCAAACTCCTTATCGAGTATTTTATTGTGAGCCTCCGCGACTTCCGGGGCTACCGAGTTGATGGCTGTTACTAAAATATGCTTTCCTCCTACAGGTCCGAAGGCTCTCGTCTCAAATCCGAAAGTTCCGCCAGCATGTCCCCAATAGGATTGCCCGTCCGATGTTTTTCCTTCATAAATCCCTAGGCCGAATTTACCGATAGGTGAATCTACTGCCGTGAACATCTGGTCCATCATCTCTTGATTCAGAAGCTCGCCGCCCAACAGCGCACTGAAGAAAGTGGTCAGATCCTTGACTGTTGAAACCATGTCACCGGCAGCATTTGCCCATGATTGATTCATTTCAGTCAAATCATACATATGACCCGATCTGTCCATATTATATCCTCTGGCATGCTTACCTGGAATATAGGAGCTGTTTTCCATGACGAATGTCTCCGTCAGCCCGAGCGGTTCGATGAACCGTTTCCTGATCTGCTCCGCATAGGTATCCCCGGTGACCTTCTGAATAATTTGACCGGCTAGCAATGTATTAGTGTTGGAATAGTTCCAGCCTTTCCCTGGCGCATATACAGGCGGCTTTGCAAGTGCCAAGTGGAGGAGTTCGTTAACGGAATAATAACGGAATGGATTTTGAGGCAAAGTCATGTCTCGCATATCATCATCTGTATAGCTCGCAATTCCGCTTGTATGGTTCAACAACTGACGAATCGTAATTTGGTTGCCGTCATACCCGTTACCCTTTACGACCCCCGGTAGCCATTGTTCTACCGAATCATCCAAATTTAATTGTTTCTCCTCAGCCAACTGCAATACAACGGCAGCGGTGAACGTCTTCGTGATGCTTCCAATACGGAAGGAAAAATCCGGTTCTACCCGGCTTGGTACTTCGTAACTGGCTGTACCTGTAGCGTAGGACCAGCGTTGCCCATCCTGCAGCCCACCAGCCACGACACTTGGGACGCGTTTACTTGTTACCACTTCGTCCATGACGCGTTTGACATCCTCCCTATGTTTACTTTTCTTTTCCTTTTCCGTGAGTTCTTTTTTGGCTTCTACTGCGAATTCCGACGCTAAAATATTGTTGATATGTTTCTCCACGTCTCCCAGTACATTAATATTAATCGAGATCACATGTTCACCGTCTTCCGTTCCGCCAGCAAAGTTGGTAAATCCAGGAATACCTCCGCCATGTCCCCATACGCCAGTGCCGTTAGGCAGCTTTGTTTGATGTATGCCAAGTCCATACGGCCCAAATGGAGAATCGGCTGTGCTGGTCAGCATCTCCTTCTTCATCTCCGGTGTCAACAGCTTGCCGCCAAGTAAGGCACGGAAAAACGTCGTCATATCTTCCCCTGTCGAGATCATCTCCCCGGCGGCATTAGTAAACGATGGGTTAAGTAGCGTAATATCTACTAATTTATCTCCCGTGTCCAGGTAGCCGCGAGCATTTTTTTTCGGAATATCCGCCGAACTGCCGGGGAGGAACGTTTCTTTAAGTTGAAGCGGTTCAATAATTCTTTTCTTAATCTGCTCCGTATACGTTTCCCCGGTGACCTTCTGGATAATGAGCCCCATAATAACCGTATTCGTATTTGAATATGACCAGCCTGTTACGGGCTTTTGCTTCAAGGCCAGATCAATTAACTGTTCGGCTGTATAATTCTCGCCTGGATTTGCGAGTAATTGAGTCCTGAGCTCGGGAGTCAAATAGTCTGGAAGTCCGCTTGTATGATTCAACAATTGGCGAATCTTAATCTTACTTCCGTCATACCCATTGCCGTGTAGAAGTCCCGGAAGCCATTTCTCCACCGTATCATCAAGGCTTAGCTTCTTTTCGCCAGCAAGCTGCAAGGCAACCGTAGCAACAAACGTCTTCGTTGTACTTCCAATCCGGAAAGCAGAGTCGGCGTCCACCTTATGGTTCCTTTCGATATTCGCTTCACCGGAGGCATAAGACCAGCTCGCCGTTCCTTTCTTTACGGTAACAATAACGCCCGGAATATGGTCGGCATTGGCAGCTTTATCGATTGCTTGTTGGGTTGGTGTCTTAACTGCCGCATGTACAGTTCCATAAGCGGGGAATACCAGTGTACCCGCCAACATGGCAGTTAAAGTTAGCGCAGCTCCTTTTTGCGTGGTGAATGATTTCATAATGCATCGCTCCTATGATTTTGGAATGTTGTGTTGCTTTACTCCTTCACCCTACCTCCGAAGTTGTTAAATCGGACAGTGATAAAACCGCCAAGCTTTGGATGACACCATACTTGGACCTGTCACATATCCCGTATGACAAAGTGTCAACGGTTCATGTGACGTGCTGGCTGCAGCCAAGTTCTATCAACCTCCTCCATTGCTTGACTGATCGAGATGTTATGGTGCATGATAGGTCTGAATTATTTGGAAATTGGTTTGCAAATATATACAAGCAGGTGTGCATAATCCGTGTTCTCCATAATGAAAAAATGGTTCTGGTATGATGGGTTACTTGTGGCCCTACGAACGCTGTGGCTGGTTATTATCGTAAGCACTGCTTTTGTCAATCCGTCATTGATCGATGCGCCGGTTGGGGCTGTACTTTCGCTTGCTTTAGCCGTTTACCTCATTCCGCTAACGGTACGCTACAAAAAAGAAGAACGGTATCTTGCAGTCGAAGTCGCAACAGCGGGCTTGTTCCATCTCTATTTAGCCTACGCAGCGCCGGAATTGTTATGGTCTTTCGTTCTATTCGTGATGATTATCAGCTTGACGAGCAGTCGAAAAAGCTCTGTGTGGACAGGAATCCTCTGTGGAATCATATTCCCGATCTTGAACGGTTGGATTGCTGATCGCCTCCCGTACGAGTTTATCGTTAACTGCAGCCTTGGATTTGCCATCGGCTTCGCGTTTAATATATTAATTCAGTCCCATAAGCAATCCCGAATTATTCAAGAACAGAAGCTGCTGCTGGAGCAGCATATTAAGCGGATCGAGGAGCTTACGCTGATGGAGGAGCGCAGCCGGCTGTCACATGAGCTGCATGACACAATCGGCCATTCGCTTACGTCGCTCATCGTCGGCGTTGAATCACTCCGATCATCCGTACCGGATTCGCAAATCGAGAGAATTGATTCGCTTGTCGGTATCGCACAGCACAGTCTGGAGGATATCCGAAAGCATCTACACAAGCTCTCTCATACCACGTTAAGCCATTCGTTAAGTGAATCGCTTTGGCAGTTAAGCGATTCGTTTATGAAATCGACAGGCATAACCGTCCATTTCCGTGTGATCGGAAGTGAGACTCTCGTTATACAAAAAATAAACTTTAGTCTATATCGCTGCCTTCAAGAGTCTCTAACCAACGCCGTTCGGCACGGCCAGGCGAGCGTGATAACCGTTCAGCTGCATTTCGATAGTCAGCAGCTTCGATTACAGATCGAAGATAACGGCATTGGAATGGATAACATCCAATTCGGATTTGGGCTCCATGGGATGAAGGAACGCCTTGAATTATTTAACGGCACGCTGTCCGTCCATTCCGGGTCTGGGCAAGGAACTATCGTCATATGTAATATTCCGCTGCAGACAGAGCCTGTACATGACACGATCCGCCTGCTGATCGTTGATGACCAGGCGATCATCACGGACAGCTTAAAGCATAATTTGGAACAGCATGCCGAGTTTATCGTCGTGGGTAAGGCTGGGGACGGACGGGAAGCATTGGAGCATTGTGAGCGAACCCAACCGGATATCGTGTTAATGGATATTCGAATGCAGGGAATGGGCGGACTTGAAGCTTTACTTGAGATGAAACAGCGATGGCCTAATATGAAGGTTGTGCTCATGACAACGTTTGAGGATTCCTTGCAGGCAGCAACTGCATTGGAGCACGGGGCGGAAGGCTACATCCTGAAGTCGATTCATCCGCGGGAAATGAAGGAGGCCTTGAAACTTATTTATAACGGAGGAACCTGGATCGACCAATCGGTCGCCGCACAAGTATTCGAAGAGATGAAGCGTCAACGTGAGCAGCTGGAACGAATCGGCTCAAGTCAGGAAAACTACCCGTACGGGCTTACGAAACGCGAGATGGAGATTCTGGAGAATCTATCGAGCGGACTGCGCTACAAGTCGATCGCCGCCAAGCTATTTTTATCGGAGGGTACGATCCGCAACTACTGCTCGATTCTCTACTCCAAGCTAGGTGTCAACAACCGGGAAGAAGCCATACAAATGGCGCGATCCGAGAATATCGTGTAGGCACTATTTGAGATAAAGTTCACCGGTGCAGAAACCCCGGTAACGAAAAAAAAGCCGCAGCTTCAATACCTTCAATGCTGCGGCTTTTTTTAGCATATAAAAATGCATTTACTTCGTTTCGCTGAGCACGTAAAAAGTTACCTTGGTCCCCTTACCTAATGTGCTTTTTATTTGGAGCCCTGTTCCGAAGTGCCGCTTTAAGCGCTGATGCGTATTGATCAGGCCGACTCCTGAGCTACGGTCTGCTTTCCTTTCCAATATCCGTTGCAATTGAACTTCGTCCATTCCGATCCCATTGTCTTGAACCGTTATCTCTGTAAGCGTGTCATGGACAGAAATTCGAATATGTATTTCCCCTCCGCGAGTGCGCTTCATAATGCCATGTCTTATGGCATTTTCAACCAAAGGCTGGATCGAGAGGAAAGGGACTTTTAACTCTTCGCAGTCATCCACCTCCCAAACGACCTGTAGCCGCTCATCAAACCGGACCTTTTCGATGTATAGATACGAGCGCACTAGACTTAACTCCTCTTTGATCGAAACAAGTCCATCCGTATCTTGGAATCTAAATTTATACCTCAAAAAATTGCTGAACTCATCAAGCAAATGACGCATCTTGTCCAAATTAATGTCACTTAGAGCGGTTACGGCGCTTAATGCATTGAATAAGAAATGAGGTTGGATTTGCGCTTGCAGCCATGCCGCCTCCAATCGCAATTGTTCTCGTACCGTTTGTTTAATCGTCGTCAGCGCTTCAATCCGCGATCTGATTTCTAATGCTTCCACCGGCTTTGTCACATAATCGTTTGCTCCTGCGACAAAACCGCTTTGGATATCCTTCGGCTGGCTTCTTGCGGTAAGGAGCAGCACTGGGAGCTCGGTAAGTGTATACCGCTCTCGAATTCTTCGTGTCAGCTCATATCCCGACATCTGCGGCATCATAATATCGGTGATGACCAGATCCCATTCCTTCGTGTCCAGCATAGCCAATGCTTCCTTACCGCTCGTTGCCATCGTTACATCATAATCGTCAGGCTGGAGTATGGCTTCGAGCACTTGCAGATTAACAGGATCATCATCCACAATTAATAAGAGCGGACGATCACGATTCATTGCAATAAAGGTTGTTTGTTTTTCCGCTGACGGAATGTCCTCTTTTTCCAGAACAATTGAGGCTGTTTCCTGAGTCGACACTGCCTGTAATGTTATGGGTTCGAATGAGTCGGCAACATCTTCTTCCTCCTCTGCATTCAAACCCGCTAGCTTTAACGAAAATGTAAATTTCGAGCCTTCTCCTAAAACAGAGGACACCTCTAACGTACCTTGATGAAGTTCAATGAGCTGCTTGCTTATACTTAAGCCTAACCCAAAGCCGCCTTCAATCATGGTCTCACTCGCCCTGGCTTGCTCGTACGGAAGGAATAAGCGTTTCAGCATGTCCTCATCCATGCCGATCCCGGTATCAGCAATAACAACATACGCTCTTCCGTCCTCTGCCAGAGCCTGAATTGAAATGATACCTTCATTCGTATACTTCACGGCATTATGAAGCAAATTGAAAACGATTTGAATCACCCGGTTCTCATCCGCAATGACCGGTGGAAAATCCTCAGGAATTTGATTTACAATGTTGACAGACTTCACCTCTGCATTAAATTGCAGCATATCAATGACTCCCGTTATGATCGGCTGAATCGATATGACTTTTTTCTGCAAACGTGGGTTGCCTTCCCGCAGACTCATCACATCAATCAAATCATTTAATATAAGTGTTAGCCGACGTCCTACGGATAGTACCGTTTCGAGCTCCTTGACACTTCGATCCTGTAACAAATGTCCTTCCCTGTTCAAAACGGACTGTGACATGTTAAGGATGCTATGAAGCGGATTTTTAAATTCATGAGACGTATTCGCCAAAAATTGATCTTTATGGTCATTCACTCTTTGCAAGGTTGCGGCAATCTCCTTGGTGTTAGCATGCATGTTGAAATACCCCTTAAACCATACGGCGGCCAAGCATCCCATCGAAAAAATCAGATCAAACGGATAATGGGCAACGCTCAAAGCGCTTTCCCTCAAGATTAGCGCCCAAAGGAAATGATGGACCAGCGCAAGCATGGAGAAAAGTAGTAACAGATGGTCTTTGATACCCCTGATTACCTTTTTTACGATGGCAATGATCGTGATGATTGCTGTGGTAAAGCCCAATAGAAAATAAACTGGGAAGAGCATGATCACCTGAGGTGGAGCCAAGAACAAGGTCAAGCCGGCAGTCCCAATAATCATCACATTATAAACAGGATAAACCCTGCTCCAATAAGGGAGTTCGCGATGAGTGGTACATTCCAGCAACGCATAGCATCCAATCATGAACGCCGCATTGGACAGCCGAAAATCCCAATCGCTGCCGATGTAGAATAATTGATGGAACAACTTCTCATCCGTACTCAATACACTCGAAAGGGTTACGCACAAGGTCAGCAAAGAAAAATAAAGCAGCCTCTTTTCCCTATTTCCCAGTAAAAATAAAATAAGCGCATAAACCGAATGCATCAAAAATAGGATAGCTCCCAGCGTCTGCATGGAAACGGAGAGTTTCATTTCTTTCCCAATGGCTGCTTCCGAACCGAATTTAATGGACCTGGCAATGCCGCCGCTCCGACTATCCACATAATTTGCCGCCTGAATCACCATTTCGATGACGCCGTTGTCGTCTGCCGTAAAGCTTGCAGAATAAGGCAGGTTCTTCGCCGTATATTCATCCTTCGTTTCCGCTACCCGACCGGATTTGGCAAGCAACCGGCCATTTACGTATACTTCGGATGAAGTACGCACGTTGGATACACGAATACTATAATTCATGTCGTTCTCCGGATTTACAAGAATACGCAGTCGATAGGTCCCAAATCCATAGGAAGTTGACTCTTCACCATGCAGAGCCTCATTCCATCCTCCCGGAACCGAAATCAGTCTGGGCTCCAGCTCCCCTGATACATCCTGCCCGCTATCATCCAGCAACCAGTGCGAGGGATAAAACTCCCACTGACCATCAAGCAAGAGAATGCCGCCATTTTCAGCATTCCAATCACGCAAATCCAATTGCCCATTCGTAATGGACACCTGCTCTTGATGAGGCAACAATTCCATCCACAACATGCGCAGGCTCGATAGAATGACTAACAATATCCCTATTAACAAGATCATATGACTCTTTTTCATTTGGTATTTTGGTGAGTCGTTTGCCAAGAAGTATTCCTCTCCTAATCCATTCTAATATAGGCACTGCTCCATCATTTACGGTTCCAAATAGATATGAAAGAACAACCATTGACGACTTCAATGCCATCAATGGTTGTTTGCGTTGCTTCATTATATATCGACCAAGATGGTCAATCTCAGCAGCCTTGCAATCAGTGCTCTTACGGCCCGCGTCAATTGCGCAACATCCAAATCGTGTCCTACATCAGGTTAACAACCCTATCTATACAAAATCTATACACGCTGGCCTAGAGCCTTAACGGCGATTCTATGAAAGAAGCCAAACTGTATAGACAACCAAAAAAGAGCGTTCCCCCACTCAAGGGAAACGCTCTTTCTCGTAATCCGAATTATTTCAAGCCCAGTACCTCAAAATCATAAATCCGCGCTGCCGTATCCCCGCCTTGTGTCGCCTTCTCTACTTGAATACGCACATACTGTGCGGAAGTCAGTTCGATGGCATGGCTGCTGACCGCTTTCGTATTGTCTTTGACCGATACCGCATCCTTCCATTCCTTGCCGTCCGAGCTTACCTGAATGGAGAATGCCCGCGTATTGAACGCGGCCGGCTCGCCTCCGGCTTCCGCATGCTTGATCACGAATTCGCTGATCTTAAACTCGGCTCCCAAGTCCACCGTCATCGAGTGAGGCCCGTCTCCGACAGCACACCATTTGGTAGCCGTATTACCGTCCACCGCAAATTGAGGTGCTTCCTTCTCATTCACGAAGCTGGATGCTGACGTTTTCTTGCCAAGGGCAAGGTTGCCAACGCCATTCTCCGCTTCCCGTGTAACCGTGATGAGCTTCTTCCGAACCAAGTCCTCGCCAACGCTATTCTTAGCAGTTAGCGTCACTTCGTACGTTCCTTCCTCCGGATATGTCACTTTAGGATTCTGCTCCGTGCTGGACGCTGGCTGTCCACCTGGGAAGCTCCAGCTCCAGGACTCCGTTACTTCCGAGGAAATATCCGTGAATTGCACCGTTTCTCCTGGTGCGATCAGCGTTTTATCCGCTTTGAAGGCTGCAACCGGCTTCGGATATTCCGGCCAGTCAAAGCTTATCGACGATGCTTTTCCTTGTTCATAATGACGGTTCACCGGAATCACGACCATCTTGGTTGCCTGCTCTTTCAGCAGCCGCTTCATTTCCGGCACGTAATACACGGTATTCCCCGTCATGCCCATCAACTCGTACTTGCCGTCCGGATGAACCCGGTACACCTGGTAGTACATCACGTCCTCAGCCTGTTTCGGTGCCTTCCAAGACAACCGCGCATCCCCATATATTCCGTCCCGGAAGTCGTTCTCGATCACCTGAAGATCGGTCACCTGGTGCGGTTTCTTCGCCTTATCATTCACCTGCGTAACGGCCAGTTTGCCGATATTGGCCCGATAATCCGCTATGTCCGCGGCAGATTCGAATTGAAGCGAGATTCCCACGATCGTGCGGTCTTTATACTTGTTCAGCTTGACGCTTCCCTGCTTCCAATCCTGATCCGCGCCCGTGGCGGTCCACTTGCTAGGCTCGAAAAATTCATACTTATCCGGCGCATCGGAGAATGCCAAACCGATCTTTACCTTGGCGTCCTTCGCATTGTCCGCATAGACAAGCGATACTTCTGTCGTCGCTTCTACCGGGATATTTGCCTTATACAGCTTGACATGGGTGGAGGAGCCTTTGCTTACGGCACCCGTCACCTGAAGCGAGCTGCCTCCATAGTAGGATTTGGTGAAATCAAATCCAGGCTTGAGGGCCTCGCCTTTGCCGCTTAGTTCCGTGATCCAGCGCCAGGTCGGCAAAATATCCTGCAGGCTCCGGTTGCTCCAGTCGCTGCTTCGCATCACTTTGCCGTCCACCGCAAACATATGCCCGTTGCCCGTATTGAAATGGGTGACAAATTCGGAATCGGTGAGCACGGTTTTGGCAATCACATCATTCGCAATCCCTCTCCAGCCAAGCGGATCGGTCCCTTCAGGCTGCGAGGTATTAGCTGGATTCATTCCAGGTCCCACCCAGAAAATCTGCTCCTTTTTCATATACTCCTCATGGGTTCCGGAGCTGTTAAACGCCCAATCCGGACGGTAAATGCCAAGGGAGGTTGTCGCTTTCTTGCCTTCCGGGAACACAACCGGCCAATTGAATTTGCCCTCGTAGCCGTTCGCCTCCACATCGATGCCAGCATATAGATCATACGGGCTGCGACCAAGCTCCGCCGCTTTAGCCGGGGAATTTAAGAACGGCGTGATGTAATCGTATTTGCCGTTCTTCTCATCCTTGTACTGCCAGCGGAAATCGATAAACGTATTGTCGGAAACCCGCTGATTTCCCGCCTGGAAGAACATCTCGTTCTTCTCCGTCAAGGCCCCCTGCCACTTCACCGGTCCCTCCTTGATCATGGAATCGTACCAGATCACTTCCATGCCCGGCGCTTTTTTCTGCTGAAGATACGTTAAAAATTCAGCCATCTTGGCGGCATCCTCTGGCGTTCCTCCCTGAGTTTCCTGATTGATAAACCAGCCGTCAAATCCGTAATACGTTGCAACCTCAATCAGTTTGTCTGCCACAGGGAAGGATCCGTCCTCCCGCTGCTTTAACAGATCATGCAGCCATTGTATCTTGCCTCCATGCTCGGTTTGCGGTAAGAAAACGGTTCCAAAAACAGGTACGCCATTCTTGTGAGCCGCATCGATCACATCGGCGCTTGGTGGAACGATCAATCCTTCGCCTGCCGAGCCGCCCCACATCACCAGCTTGTCGATATACTGCCAGTTACTGAACGTATAGGTATGGAACTTCTCCGAGCCTTGGGAAGGAGCTCCGCTTGTGCTTGGATACATGGAAGCAATCGATAAAACCTTCACTTCTTCCTTGGCATTGCGGTTTACCTTATTGCCCTGGATACGCTGATCTTCCAGCTTCACCGTTCCCCGGTTAAAAAGCGCATCCTTATCCTTAGACGGCGACCATTCCAGCAGCGTGTTCGGATACCAGTATGACGAGTGAGGCTGTGCTGCTTCGGCTTCTCCAGCAAAACCCGTCAGGGACGCGGCCAGCACTGCCGTGCTCATCCATACCGTCATTCTGCGTTTCCACTGGGCTTTCGTTAAATAATCCGGTTTGATTCGTTTCAATGGAACAACCTCCTATGTATATGATTTCTAGATATGACAGAGAGAAACGGCCGTGAAGATCAGCCGTTTCTACCCCTCATACCCTTTTTATGGATTACTTGTTTTGAGCTTTCCACTCATCAAACTGCTTTTGAGCTTCAGCGATAACTTTGTCAATTCCAGCATCCTGGAACTTTTGTTTTGCTTTTGGCAAGTATTCTTCAGGATCGATGGAGCCGGTATACAGTGCAGGAATAAATTCCTTCGCTACGTTCGTGATAGCCGCAACTTCCGTTTTTACAGGAGCCGTATCAAAGTTAAAGCCGAACGTAGGAGCTACTACAGCGGAGCTGTTAAATTTCTCGAATGCTTCCCACTTGTCCTTAGGCTCACCTTCATGAAGGTACGTCAGGAACATATTGCCGAGCGCAAATCCAGGCATAGCATAACTCTCTTGCATAGCAGGCATATCCTCGATGTACGGCCCTTCAAGCTTCTTGTAGTGCGTTCCTTCCAAACCGTATTGAATCATATTCCGGAGTTTCACATCTGTGTTAAGCAGGTTCAAGAACATCATCGCCCGCTCCGGATTTTTGGAGTAAGAAGAAATCGCCATCATTGAGCCTGCTGCGGAGCTGGTGTAAATGACAGGATCATGCATCGGTCTCGTCACAATGTCATATTTCGCGTTTCTGGACCAGCCGAGCTCTGCGTATGGCTGGGTAATCTCGCGGTCCACGAGCCATTTGCCGGTTTTGATGTTATCAATGCCATCCAGCGTCGCTACGTCCTCGCGCACATAACCCGCTTTATAGTATTTGCGCATCGTGGTCAGAGCCGATTTCAGTTCAGGTGAATCCAACAGGTTCACAAATTTAAAGTCTTTGGTGTCAAGGTACATACCGATCGGAATTTCATCACCTAGCGGGAAATCAACCGGCAAGTACGGCTTAAAGCCTTTCGGTACAGCAAGCGGTGTAATATCTGCAGGCTCGCTCTCTTTAATCGTTTTCAGAAGCGGCTCGAGATCCTCAAGCGTCGTTACATTGGAAATGTCCAGGTTGTACTTATCCAGATACTTCTTATTGAAGCGCCATACAAACTGTTGTGCCAATTCCTTGTTGGCCGGGATGCCATAGTTCACGCCATTGACCTTCGTTCCTTCCAAGAAACGAGGATCCAGCGTTTCCTTAATGCCTTTTCCATATTGATCAAGCAGATCATTCAGCGGCTTAAACGCGCCCTTGGCTGCATTTGGGAGATAATCGAACGCCCATGAGCTAGTGAAGGCGATGTCGTAATTCTCACCGGAGCTTGTAATAACCTGCATCCGCTGGCTGTAATCGCCCCAGTCGATCATACTGATCTCGATCGTTGCATTGATTTTTTCCGTCAAATATTTATTGATTTCCTCTTGAACCACGGGAAGATCCTTCTGGTTAGGCCCGATCATGTACATTTTCAGTTTGACCGGATCCAGCTTGGATACATCGACCGTACCGTCGCTTTGAACGGCTGCCCCTTCTTTCGAAGGTTCGCCAGACTTAGCGCCTTCCTTACTGCCGCAAGCCGACAATACGACCGTCAGCAGAAGCACGAGAGCAAGGGACAGTATAGAGACCTTTTTCTTAAACATGTGTTTTTTCCCCCTGTGTCACTTAATGGTTAATGCTATATTGACACCGCTTACACACATGAGACATCAAAGCCGGATTTCTCCGGCAGTGTGCGATGCGGGTACAACCTTATGAAATTATGCTTGAAATTATCCTTTAACCGAACCTACGGTCAGGCCCTGGACAAAATATCGTTGGAAGAACGGATACGCCATAACAATCGGCAGTGTCGCCAATACGACCATCGCCATCCTCACCGTCTCTGTCGGCAGGCCAGCTGCTGCATCGAATGAACCGATATTTTGCGCATTCTGCGTCAGAAAGTCCATGTTCTTCTCGATCTTCATGAGCATGAACTGCAGCGGAGGCGTTGCCTGCGGATTGTTATAATACAGCAAAGCGTTAAACCAGTCGTTCCAGTACCCTAAAGAGCTGAACAAACCAATTGTGGCAATCCCCGGCAGCGAGACCGGCATCACGATTCGGATAAAGGTCAGAAATTCGCCGGCGCCATCGATTTTGGCGGACTCAATAATTTCATCCGGAATCGTCGTTTGGAAAAAGGTCCTCATGACAATGATGGAGAACGCACTCAAGGATAAAGGAAATATCAACGCCCAGATTGTGTTTTGCAGATGCAGAAACTGGGTCATCACGATATAACCAGGTACCATACCACCTGAGAACAGCATGGTAAAGAATGCAAGGAAGCTGAAAAAGCCTCTAAATTCAAAGTTTCGACGGGACAATGCATAGGCATAAGTCGTAACCAAAGCCAGACTTACCAGCGTCCCCAGTACCGTGACCAGGAGCGTTAAGCTGAATGAGGATAGCAATTCGCCTCCCGTTTCGAAAATATATTCATACGCTGCCGTACTGAACTGACTCGGCAGCAGCCTAAAACCTTCCAAGACCAGCGTCTGTTCGTCCGTCAGGGAAATAATAATAACAAATAGAAACGGAAAGATACAGGAAAACGAGAAAATGCCGATCACGATATTGAAAATCGTATTCCACAATGGGGAGATGGCGTTGTAGTCTCTCTTCTTTGAACGCTTTGCCGGCGGATTCGCGGTTTGCGTGGATAGCTGCGGCATTATAGGTACACCTCCCTCGGATTAGAAGATCGCATGATCTTTTTCAATTTTACGAACGATATAGTTAGCGACCAGAATCAGAATCAATCCTACAAGTGATTGGTACAAGCCCGCCGCCGTACTCATTCCGATATCTCCCATATTGATGAGTCCACGGTAAACGAAGGTATCGATAACATTCGTGACCGGATACAAGGCGCCCGAATCCTTCGGAAGCTGATAGAACAATCCGAAATCGGAACGGAAGATGCCCCCGATTGCCAATATGGTCAGTATGATCATCAGCGGTTTCAACAGCGGAATCGTTATGTATCGCACCTGCTTCCACTTGGTGGCTCCGTCGATGACAGCCGCTTCATAATAAGACTTGTCGATCCCTGTAATAGCGGCCAGGTAAATCACGCTGTTGTAGCCCACGCCTTTCCAGATGCCGACAAAAACGAGAATGAAGGGCCAATACTTCGCTTCCGAATACCAACTGATCGGATCTCCTCCGAAATAGGTAATGATCTGATTCAGCGTCCCTTTGTCCACACTCAGGAAGGTGAACGCAAAATAACTGATAATAACCCACGACAAAAAATGCGGCAAAAACATGCCTGTTTGATATACCTTGGCCGTCCGCTTGTTGACAAGCTCGCTTAGCATGATCGCAAAGCCCACTGCAAAGACCAGACCCAGGATGATAAAAGCCAGGTTGTATAGGATTGTATTCCTCGTAATGATATAGGCATCATTGGTTGTAAACAGATACTCGAAGTTTTTGAACCCTACCCATTCGCTGTTGAACACGCTGGCGAAAAAGCCGTCCGGACTTATACGGAAGTCCTTAAAAGCGAGAACGGTGCCGAACATAGGCAAGTAAGCAAAGATAAGAAACCAGATGGTTCCGGGCAGTATCATCAGCAGCATAAACCGGTTGCGTATTACCTTTTTGATGAACCCCGACATGAGCACTCCTCCTCTTCCCTGTTAAATACAAGTGATGCGACTGTTGTAGAAGATCCCCCATGATCTTTGTCGATGCGGCTATTCTATCACTCGCCCTTTAACTACTATCATTGTGCCAAGTAAGCGCTATCGCGCTCAAGTTGAAAAATACTAGAACGGGATGGATAAATTAAAGAATCCCCCAAAAACAGCAAAGAACAGGCCAAAAGGTTATCCACCCTGAGCCTGTCGCTAATGGTTTACTGTTCATTTAGATCCGATACATGGACCTCATTTCGGTTGGAGATACGCCCGTATATTTTTTGAACTGCCTGTAAAAGTACGAGCTGTCCGTATAACCTACGCTGAACGCAATATCCGCCGTCTTCTGATCCGTATGTAAGAGAAGCTGCGTTGCTTTCTCGATGCGGTACTGGTTCAAATAATCCGAGAAGCTTGCGCCGACCTCCTGTTGAAAAAGCTGCCCCAAATAATTCGGATGCATCTGCAGCCGCTGACTGAGCGTCTTCAGAGAAAGCTCTTCCGGATAATGATGCTGCACCTGTTCCACAAGAAACGAGACATGCAGGCTATAGCCCTGATCCGCTTCCTGCAGGCGCGCGAGACTGCGCTCGACGATACGCCATACATGATTTCGGAGACCCTGGAGCGTATTAATCCGGTGCATTGGGGTAAATATCTCGCTGTAATCGGGGTTCTTCTCCATATCCTTCGCCGCGATCATCAGTTGGACTGCCGCATTCAAGCAGGTTCCCCGGGGTACCGTCTGCTCCCCACTGCCATCGCCGAGAACGGACTCGATATAAGCCTGCAAGGAGGGAACGTCTCCTTCGATCAGCAGCTTTGCGAACGTGTCGGGACGAGCGGACGGCGAAGAAGCCTGAACGGTCTCCGGTTCCGCAGGCGGACTGTAAAGGGTCATGTCATCTCCGGCAATCAGGCAGGCGTTGAAATGGCCCTTCGCTTTCCTGTAGCTCTCCTGAATATCTTTGAAATCATTGAGTCCCGCATTCCCTTCGGAGCACCACATGCGCAAGCCAGTCAGCTCTCGCAGCTTAGCCATGGCATTTCTCATGCCCTCCCGTGCTGCATCTCTCCGTTCATTCATCGCGACCGACATCACGACGATGTCGTCATCCGCATCGGGGAAGCAAATTACCTCATGATCTCCCCCAAGCTCTTCCGAAAAAGCCCGGCAATATTCATCGGCTAGGCTGGTTAAGCGATAAAGCTGGGATACCGGGCGTTCGTCGGATATGAGCCGCAAAACATAAACCTGGTAAGACACATAATTCAGCGGAATGCCGAGAAGTTCGGCTCTTTGTTTTAATTCCGAGCTTTTAATTTCGCCGTTGACCCATCGCTGCAAAATATTGCTTCGAAGGATCTTCCAATCCTCCTCGGAGCGAAACCGTTTCAACTCCTCGCGCTCCCAATCGCCGCGGATATGCTTAATGGTGGCTTCCAGCTCCTCGATGTTAATCGGCTTCAAAATGTAATTCTGAATGCCGAGCGTGATCCCCACCTTCACATATTCAAATTCTTCGTACCCGCTCAGCACAATAAATTTGGTGCGGGGATGCATTTCTTTAACCTTCTTGATAAGCTCGAGCCCGTTCATTCTTGGCATCATAATATCCGTGATCAGCAAATCCACCGGCTCTTCCCTCAACCGCTCAAGCGCTTGTAACCCATCGTTGGCCGAACCTGTTACGTGCAGGTCGTAATTCTGCCAATCCACAATGGTGGCCAAGCCCTGAGCAATCAAAGGCTCGTCATCAACAAAAAATACCTTCCTCATGTCGTCTCCCCCTTACGAAGCATCGGTATTTCCATGCGGACCTCGGTTCCCTGTCCTTCCGTGCTGTTTATGGTCACTCCGTAATCATGTCCGTAATTCAGCACGATTCGTTCATGCACGTTCATCAGCCCGATCGAACGGTAACCCTTGTCGGGAGGCTGGAGGACCTTGTCCAGCGTACCGCGGATTTGGGTCAGCTTTTCCTCCGGTATGCCCGTTCCATTGTCCGATACGATGATCACGACCCGGTCCCCTGCCCCATGAGCTCGGACTGAAATTTTATTGTTGTCTTCCAGCGGACGAAATCCGTGAACGATATAGTTCTCCACGATCGGCTGGACCAGCAGCTTGATAATGCTGACATTTTGGATCTCCGGATCCACCTCGATTTCCGTCTCCAGCCGTCCGTCATAGCGAATGCGGAACAAGTCGAGATAAACAGAACACATGTCCATTTCCTCTTCAACGGTAACCACCGTGCTTTTTTTAACCATGTTCTTGAACATGACCGACAAGCTGTATATCATTTGACCCACTTCCTTCGCCCCCACGAAATACGCCTTCATGCGAATGGATTCGAGCGTATTGTATAGAAAATGGGGGTTGATCTGGGATTGCAGGGCAACCAGCTCCGCGTTTTTTTGCTTGATTTCCGAGGTATACATTTTATCGATATATTGCTCCAAACGGTCGCCCATGTCGTTAAACCGGCGGGAAATCTGCTGAAGCTCATCTTCGCCGGACATCTGAATGCGCGTCGACAGATCCCCTTCGCCGATCCGGTTCATCGAGCGGATAATCCGCTGCACTTTTTTGGAGAACTTGCGAACGATCGTAAACGTAATCGCAAAACTGGCCGCCATAAACACAAGGGTGACCAGGATCAGTCCGGTTCTTAAACTCTCCGTGCTCTCTTCGATCAGGGATTGCGACACAATTCCCACCACCGACAGGCCCGCATTGCCGACATTTAATATGTTTACTTTGGAGGGTTCATCCAGCTCCACCCAGTCCCCGGCTTTTTCCTGCTCCAGGTGGTAGGGATAGGTTTGGCCGTAGTACTCATCCTCCGAATCGTAAATCACGGTTCCCTGTGCGTTCAATACCAAAATCCGGCCTTTTACCGAAGCACGGCTCTCCAGCCAGGATGAAATTTGCCGAGCGTCGAACTCCACATTCATCATCCCCACCCGATTCAGGGTCCACGGGTCCTTCAGCTCTCTCGAATAGGAATACGATCTTGGACTGGAACCTCCGGACGAACCCGAGGACTCGTTTTGAGGCATGGTATCCCAGCTGTGCTGCTCTCGGCGGGCGAACCAGGTCTCCCACTTGTTCTTGGAACCCGCTTCATTGTTCAACTGCTGGTTGGTCCGGCTGATATGCATGTAAAAATTGTTCGGATAACTGTAGATTGACACACTTCTGGCGCTTGATTCCTGCTCCAGATAATTTTTCAGCAAGGTATTGAAAGACCGTAAACGCTGCTCCCCTGTCCTTGTGTACAAATCCAGCCGGTATTTCAGGTAACTCTCATATTCATGGTTCAAAAAATAGATCAGCTCATCGCTCAGCGTGGCATCTCCGTAAATCTGCTGAAATATATTCTGTATCCCCTCATACTGCCGACTCAAATAAATATTCAGAACATGCGCGGATTTGAGATTCGCATCGGTCTGTTCACGGAGTATGCGCTGCGTCTGGTATTGATAAACCAGAGTTGCCGCAATCGCGAACAGCACGATCATGACGGTTGAATACAGCACAACGATTTTGTTGAACATTTTTCGCTTTAGATGATTTAAATAGAATTGGCGCAGTTTGAAAATATGAAACACACCCTGTTCTATAATGGTCACTTCGGCACCCAGTGTACACCCTTTCCGTAAACCCGGCAATTGAAATTTGCATCGTTATGAAGCTCAAAGAAATAAATCGCGCCCTTTCCGAAGCCCTCCAATCCTGAACTCCGTCCATACAACCGGACAGTGAATCAATGTTTTCCTAGCGAGGCATGGCGGGCGGTGCAGGGAACGGGAAATGACATCCGTTCGACCTGACCGAACGCGTGAATGGAAATGCCAAACTATGATTTGGAATGGAATGGAACGGAATGGGACAAGTCAGCACAATACATTTATGATATCGACGAGCAGAGGAATGCCCTTCTATATGTTGAATATGTATATGGACCTAAATTATAAATGAAACCGAGGATATGAAGGATGAAACTTCAATTACTATATCATGAATATCTGAATCTAAAATTCAATAGAGGATTGCCGTCCGTTCCGTTTGACGGCTTTGAATATGGACTTCTTGAGGAAGATGGCGCTGAATTATTCTTTGTCGAACGTAAAGATGAGGCCTTTGTTGAATGGACGTACGAATTACAGCCCCGAGATCCCCATTATGTTGTGAGCCCGGACTGGAAACCTGTGCTCTCGGCTTTTTTTAACCATCTGGACATCTACGATGAACTCGTGCTCTATTACCTGTTATTTACGATCAACACGACGACGTCCATCGTAAGGACCCATCCGTTCCTTTCCATGAATGATTTTATGAAGAACTACTGCTTTTTTCAGTTGGCTCAGTTGACGGATGCCTCCGGGTTGAACGAGGAGCAGAGGCAGCAATTAAGGGACTTCTTTTTCTTTTTCTACCTGTATGCTCACCCGGTTAATGAGGAGACGCTCAACGCCTTTTCATTCAACGGGCAAGATTTGATTCATACGAAAACCAATATCCTTATGGAGCATTATTTTACTGTATATCACGATTACTATAGCGAGAATCTCGACAAGCATAGAGACGAACTGTTCATCGCTCCTCATGAAATTCATGTCTGCAAGGATCTCACACTGGAGCTGTTAAGGTCCATCGAGGGTAAATCACCCAAGCTAATCATGCCTTCCGAAGAGGGTTTAGACGTACTATTACAGCTGATCAATAACGTTGATGATTTGATTCATATGAACGCCGAGAATAAAACAACGTTATTCGGTATTATGAAAGACTTTCTCTCGGACAATCGCCTAAACCCCTATAGACAGCATTGTTTCCGTATGCTGCTCCAGAATTACGTTTGTTATATCCTTTATTTTAAGTTTGATGAAATTGATGATCTGGTCGATTACTTTAAAGGCACTCCGGTATGGTGCGAAGCGATCATCAATTACATTTTTACTGATGCCATCTTTATTCAGAAGATGATGAGGCAGAACCAGATCGATATAACCAAGTATCCGAACGTGATCGAATTCTTCAATGAGGAAGCCCGGAGGATTTATCTGTAAGCCGATGCACGGCCATCCCGCAAGGAATGGCCTAATGCATCGCCTTCATCCCAACTGGATCTTGATGACCGTTGCGCTCATTCATATAAACCCGAAATAATGGGGCCCAACCAAAAAAATGGTACCTATCCTTCTGATTATGAAATTCGATAGAATTAAGATGTCTCCATTGTAAGCGTTTTCCTTTATTCGCATATGCTGGGGAATTCATTTATCTTAAGGGAGGGTATTTATGAAGCGATCACAAACTTCGGAAAAGCGGTATAGGCAAAGGGTATTGAGCTTATTTTTGGCGGTCGTGATGCTGGCTAGTTTCGGCCTATTGCCGACTTCGAAGGTTCAGGCTGCTGAGACTGCTGGAACCACCATAACCTCGATGTCTTACTTTTCAACTGCAGACGGGCCTGTCATCACCAAATCAGGGGTTGGCCAGGCAAGCTACGGTTTTGTCATGCCGATATTCAACGGAGGCTCTGCCACCTGGAATGATGTTGCCCAGGACCTGGGAGTAAAGGTGAAAGTAAATGGCAGTTGGGTCGATATCGACAGTGTCGGCAGCTTTGTCTATAACCAGAACTGGGGGCACTGGAACGACGGCGGCTTTACCGGTTATTGGTTCACGCTCTCCGCAACAACCGAAATTCAGCTGTACTCCAAAGCCAATGGAGTCACGCTTGAATATTCACTCGTTTTTAAAAACATCAACAAAACAACCATCACGGCGATGACCCCGACGCAAGGACCGCAAATTACGGCTGGTTTTACGGGCGGTGCCGGCTTTACCTATCCGATATTTAACAATGATCCGGCTATAACCTATGCTGCGGTAGCGGACGATTTGAAAGTGTATGTGAAACCTATAAACAGCAGCCAATGGATCGATATCGACAACAATGCGGCCAGCGGCTGGATCTATGATCAAAATTTTGGCCAATTCACTGACGGAGGAGGCGGCTACTGGTTTAACGTAACGGAATCGATTAACGTCAAGTTAGAATCAAAGACCTCTTCGACTAACATCGTCTATACCATCACCTTTAATGAGCCCGTAAGAAACTCTTATGTCCTTACGCCTTATGAAGGAACGACCTTTACAGCCGATGCGAGCGGCGCTATCGGCATCCCGCTGCCTAAGATTGATGGGGGTGCACCAATCGGTACGGAGCTTGGCAATTTCGTATACCAGATTAACATCAACGGGCAATGGGTGGATCTGGATAACTCAAGTCAGAGCGGATTCGTTTACTCCGCTAATGGCTACAATAACATGTCCGATGCCAACCAGTGGGGATATTGGGCCGACCATATCTATGGCCTGTGGTTCCAGCCGATCCAGGTGGATATGCAGATCCGTATCGGCTATCCACTAAATGGACAGGCAGGTGGAAGTGTGGGCAGCAATTTCGTCAACTATACCCTGATTGGCAACCCAGATGCTCCTCGTCCGGATGTAACCGATCAGGAGGATATTCCGATCGGAACGCCAAACGACCCAGCCATCGAGGGTATGAATCTCATCTGGCAAGATGAATTTAATGGAACCGCGCTCGATCAGAGCAAATGGAATTATGAAACAGGTTACTATCTCAATGACGATCCCAATACCTGGGGTTGGGGCAATTCGGAGCTGCAGCATTATACCGATCATGCACAAAATGTTTTTGTACAGGACGGAAAACTTAATATCAAGGCCTTGAACGAGCCAAAATCCTTTCCGCAGGATCCAAGTCGATATGCACAATACTCCTCTGGCAAGATTAACACCAAAGATCATTTTTCCCTCAAGTACGGCCGAGTGGACTTCCGGGCAAAGCTGCCTACAGGCAACGGCATCTGGCCTGCGCTCTGGATGCTTCCCCAGGATAATGTGTATGGAACATGGGCATCATCCGGTGAAATCGATGTGATGGAGGCAAAAGGACGCTTGCCAGGCTCGACGAGCGGCGCCGTACACTTTGGGGGACAATGGCCGACGAACCGGTATCTTTCCGGTGAATATCACTTCCCTGAAGGGCAAACCTTTGCCAATGACTATCATGTTTATTCCGTAGTCTGGGAAGAGGACAACATTAAATGGTATGTGGATGGCAAGTTCTTCTTTAAAGTGACCCGGGATCAATGGTATTCCGCAGCGGCACCGAACAATCCTAATGCGCCTTTCGATCAGCCGTTCTACCTCATTATGAATCTGGCGATCGGCGGGACCTTTGATGGCGGCCGGACCCCGGATCCGTCCGATATCCCTGCAACGATGCAGGTAGACTATGTGCGTGTGTATAAAGAAGGGGAAGGCGGCGGCCAGAATCCTGGAAACGTGCCGGTTACTGGCGTAACAGTGAGTCCGACCACGACACAGGTCGAAGTCGGGCAGCGTGTTCAATTAAATGCCAGCGTGGCACCGTCCAATGCAACGAATAAGCAAGTCACATGGTCCGTTGCGAGCGGCGGCATCGCATCCGTGAGTCCAAGCGGTCTCGTGACCGGACTCGCTCAGGGTACAACAACCGTCACGGCGAAGACCGCTGACGGCAATAAAGCAGCCAACGCCACGATCACCGTTGTACCGGCATCATCCACCGTGATCGTCATCGGCGATGAGGTGAAGGGCCTGAAGAAGATCGGCGATGACTTGCTGTTCTATGTCAATGGTGCAACCTTTGCCGATTTACATTATAAGATCAATAATGGCGGGCAGTTAAACGTAGCCATGACTCAAACGGGGAATGGTAACTATACCTACCCTGTCAACAACCTGAAGCATGGGGATACCGTCGAGTACTTCTTTACCTATAACCCGGGGCAAGGAGCACTGGACACGCCTTGGCAGACGTATGTTCATGGGGTAACGCAAGGAACACCGGAGTAACCGGGGAAACTTGGACAGACATGTCTCTGCCGATATACCGATGCCTGCTCCGGGTTGCAAGAGTGCAATGTGAAATAAATCAGGGCAAACAGAAGGCCGTCGACATCATCGACGGCCTTGCTTCAGTGGATCAGCTATCGTTGATTCTCCTTTAGCTGAATCAATGGTTTTAATATTTTTTGCATGTCGCTTCAATATTACGACTGTACACTCGCTGCTTTACTCGCCTGTCTGGAATGCAAGATTTTCATGGCGTATCTTGCTATAGGCTGTGCGACCAACATTTCAATCCAGAACGCTACGCCAAAGTTCCGAGGCCAGGTATGGAGGAAATTTTTTAACGGATCCAGACTTATGTGTTTGGTGCCAACCATCGGGCCAATAATGGAGAGCAACAGAGATAATACCGTTACATTTAGAACGATATTTAATAATACTCTTGCATTGAATCCATCGGTCTGTCCCACAAATTTGGGCATCACCTTACCAACGAGCGGGCCTGCGATCAGCTTTACGCATAACACGACGATGACCCACATAATAGGAATCACTTTTAGACCATCCATGTAAACTTCTTTACTAAAGCCGCGTTCCAATCCCATAATAATCGGCGCGATCGTGTTTACTGAAATAATCGATATGATCAATAAAAATAATATACCCTCTTTTCCGTTTCTAGGCAGTCTTGTCTCTACGTACTTCTGGTTTGCCATTCCCTATCATCACCCCTTCATATAAATGGTTCACCGTGTTATTTTAGCGATTTAGGAGCTTCTTCATAAGTGAACATTTTGTGAACATTCTCGCCTCGCTGATCATTCGGTCATCAAGCGTTTTACACCAACATGCCGTTCAATTTCCGATATGCCGATTGATTAAAACCCCATAGCCCATTACGATTACTTATAAGATACTTGTCCTGAGAGACATAGCTATCCTCAAAATAGAAAAAGCACATGGACTGTATACCGCGTAGAACAGGAAGCCTTCTGAACGTTTGACGCGGCTATTTATAAATACGTACATTACGTCCCATACTTAGGTCTATCAACGGTGAGAGGATCAACCTCTAACCAACTCGTTCCGTAAGGGGGAGAACAGACGCATGGAAAAGGAATTCATACTGACACATAAGCTGTTGACTCTACTCGATTCTGAATATCGCTGGTTCACCCTTGCCGAGATTGAAGAGCAGCTTGGCGTATCGGACAAAACGATCCGTAAAATTATCGATGAAGCCAAGCAGGAGCTTCCTCCTTCGATTCATTTTGAAATCTCGCGGGGAAAAGGCGTCATTCTCCATTACGATAAACGAAATGTCGCGATTGGCGAGGTCATCTCTTCCATGTACAGGCAGAGAACCTTCTACCAGCTGCTCGATGTGCTTTTTGCCGAGGGAGGGCGCTACTCGCTGGATGAGCTGGCCGACAAGCTGTATATGAGCTCTTCCTCGCTGAAAAAGCTGATCATCCGGCTGAACAACCATGAATTGAAGCGATACCATTTGCGCATTGCGTATTCCATGCCAGAGGTCAAAGGCAGTGAAATCAGTATTCGTTATTTCTACTGGAAATTGTTTTACGATGCCTATGAATTCTCAGGCTGGCCATTTGCCGACATAGACCAAGGTCAGATCCATGAATACATTACGGCGATCGAGTCGGAGAATGACATCGTGTATTTTCTCAACGCCAAGCGAAGCCTGTCTTTTCTGGCGGCGATCATGATCACCCGAGTGCTGCAGGGCAAATATGCGGATGTTCCCAGAGGACAATATGACTGGGAGAGCAGCATGCTTCACTCCTCTGTTGCCGCATTGGCCAGAGCGCTGGAGCAGCGGTACGCCATTCATCTGCCGCTGGACGAAATCCGGTTTCTGCAGGCCATGTTCAGCTTGGGCCAATACAATTATTATGATGATGCGAAAGTCAGCGCGATGATATCGAGGGAGAAAGCGAATCTCGTGCAAGTCGAAGAGGAAAAATATCAAATCATCAATCATTTTCTCATGCTGGCGCTTGCCGCGTTCCCTGCGATCGATATGAACGACCGGTTTATCTGGGAAATCGGAGATTTCTTTGAGAAGCTCCGGCTGGAAAATGCGCTTCCCGATCTGATCGCCATCTCGGCAAGCGGCCTGACGGAATACGTCCAAAGGGATTGCCGGCCCATGTACCAGATCGTAAAGAGCTGCATGCAGGAATGGAGCCAGCGCTACCCGGGTATTCAGTATAACGACTACCATCTGACAAAGCTGACGCTGTTGATCAGCTCCAGCCTGCGCTATAACAGCAAAAAGGCTTTCCTGCTGATTGGCGAGGAATTCTCCATCCGCCATTACGTCGCCAAGCTCATCAAGAATGAAATCGGTGACGAGCTGATCATCAACACCTCCATTATGGAGGGGCTTACCGATGAAATGATTCAGAAGCACGGCATCGATTTCGTGATCAGCACGTTTCCCGTCGAGCTGCATACGGTGCCCGTGGTCATTATTTCAACGATACCGACCAAACGGGATTTGGAAAATATCCGCAAGGAATTAATGCAACCATGAGACTCATGGTTGCATTTTTCCGTTAAGCTCCGTAATATTCTGGTCTTGGTTATCCCTCCGATTCTGACTATGATGAAGACAGATCAAGAATAAAGCGCTTTCTTAAGAGGGAGGCCAGTAAGCAGGAGGAGCAAGATGAGCATACATTTGGGAGCACAACAGGGAGATATCGCAGAACGCGTGCTGCTGCCCGGCGATCCGCTGCGGGCGAAGTTTGTGGCAGAGCACTTTTTGGAGGAGGTATATTGTTACAACGAAGTGAGAGGCATGTACGGGTACACCGGCCTTTATCAAGGAGTTTCCGTTTCTGTCCAAGGTACGGGAATGGGCAACCCGACCATGAGCATATATGCGACGGAGCTGATTCAGGATTACGGAGTCAAAAAGCTGATCCGCATCGGTACGTGCGGCGCCATGCAAAAAGAGCTTCAGGTCCGCGACATCGTACTGGCCCAAGCCGTATCCTCGGACAGCAATCTGATGGAAAAAATATTTCATGGCTGCAATTACGCGCCAACCGCCGATTACGGCATGTTAAGCAAAGCGCATCAACTGGCTCAGGAGAAACAGGTGAATGTCTTTGTCGGCAATATTTATAATTCCGATGAATTTTATAGGGAAACTTTGGACCGTCTTCATAAATTCATGGACTTCGGTGTGCTCGCGGTCGAGATGGAGAGTGCCGCCCTGTACACGTTGGCTGCTAAATACGGCGTCAGGGCCCTGTCCATATTGACGGTAGGCAGCCATCTGCTGACCAATGAACGTTCGTCCCATCAAGACAGCGAGAAGTCCTTCCACGACATGGTCGAGATCGCGCTCCATACCATCTTGGCGGACGAATAGGGATTGCTTGAAAACAAACTATGCTCTAGGGGGAAAAATCAATGGGAATCAAACGCGGATTTAAATATGATTTTTCGTTGTTGGCCATTTTGTTGATCCCGATCGGGATCGCCATCAATTTTGTCGGTGCGCAAATCATCCTGCTGCTCAAGCTGCCGATTTACCTGAACACCATCGGGACGATTCTGACGGCCATGATCGCCGGTCCTTGGGTCGGTATGATTACGGGGGCCAGCACCAATCTTGTTGTCGGCATAACGAACCCGGTCTCGTTCGCATTTACGCCTGTACAAATGGCCGTCGGTCTGGTGGTCGGCCTGCTCTCCATGAGAGGCATGTATACGAAGCTGTGGAAAGTGATCTTGTCTTCATTCGCTGTCGTACTGACCGTTCTTATCGTGGCCTCTCCGATCCAGGTGTTGATGTTCGGCGGAGCGACCGGCAACTCTTCGGATGCCGTGGTTGCTACATTCCTGGCCTCCGGTCAGCAGATCTGGACAGCGGTATTCTCAACCAAAATCCTGGTAGAAAGCGTCGACAAAATCATCAGCAACGTCATTGCCTTTGTCATCGTGATGAAGATGTCCCCAAGATACTTGTCCAAGCTCAATTACGGTGCAGCTTTTATCAAAAAGAAATGACGTGTAGTCCATAATGGATACGCTTTCATAAAGGAGGAGTTCTTGTGAATAACGAACGGTCCTTGTTGAGCCGTCTCTATCCAACAACCAAGTTTATGATTACCATCGCTTTATGTTTGGCCGCATTTATCGTGCCCGGCTACGGGTTCAGCTACGCCGTTCTACCGATTTGCATGGTGCTGGCCTACTTCGCCGGCAGCTTTAAGGAGTTTTCCAATCTGGCGATCAAGGCTCTGCTGATGATTGTTGTGTTCATCTTTATCCTGCAGAGCTTCTTCTATCCCGGCAACGATATTCTGTGGAGCTGGAGCATCTTCTCCATCAAGCGGGAAGGACTTGAGTTCGCCCTGTTCCTAACATCCAAAATCGTGGCGGTGGCATCAGCCTTCATTCTGTTCTTCCGCATCACCAAGGTCAAGGATTTGGTCCATTCCCTGGAACAGATCGGCCTGCCATCCAAAGTAACCTATGTCATCTTGTCCACCTTGCAGCTCATTCCGGAGATGAAAAAGCTGACCCACGTCATCATGGATGCCCAAAAAACAAGAGGCGTTGAAACCGAAGGGAAGCTGCTTGTCCGCATGAAGGCCTTCCTGCCGACCCTTAGTCCGCTCATTCTCGGATCCGTGGCTAGCACGGAAGAACGGGTACTGACGCTGGAGTCGAGAGCCTTCTCGGCCAATGTCAAAAAAAGCAGCATCTACAAACTGGAGAAAACAAAGCATGACTGGCTGGTTCGAATTCTGCTGGTCGTACTGCTTGCTATCTTAATCGTCTGGAGAGTTGCGCTATGAGTATCATTACGATCAAGAATCTGTCCTACCAATATCCGATCAGCGAGTCCGATGCACTAAAGAACGTGAATGTGACGATCGAAAGAGGCAAGCTGTATGCGCTGATTGGGGCCAACGGAGGCGGAAAAACGACCCTGTGCAACGTCATTCGCGGGTTTATCCCCCACTTTTATAAGGGAGATCTGCGCGGCGAGGTGCTGATTGAAGGCAAGGATATCCGCGAATGGGAAATGGGCGAGCTCTCCCAAAAAATCGGCTATGTGTTCCAGAATCCTTTTACACAGATCAGCGGCGTGAAGGATAACGTGTTTGAAGAGATTGCATTTGGCCTTGAAAATCTGGGCATGGAGCCCGCACTTATCCGGGAGAAGGTGGATCAGGTCATCAACATGCTGGAGATCGATTATTTGCGGGACAAAAACCCGTTCGAGCTCTCCGGCGGCCAGAAGCAGCGGGTTGCGCTCGCCTCCATCATCGTCATGGAGCCGGATGTGCTGGTCATTGACGAGCCGACCTCGCAGCTTGATCCGAAGGGAACGGAAGAAGTGTTCAAGATTATCGAGCTGATGAAGAAAAAGGGGAAAACCATCATACTCGTAGAACATAAAATTGAGCTGATTGCCGAATATGCCGATGATGTTATCCTGCTGAGCGAGGGTGAAGTAGCTATGCAAGGCAGCTCGCAGGAGATTCTTACCGATGAGCGTGCCCTGGCATTCGGAGCCGCGCTTCCCCAATATTCGCTGTTCGGCCTGGACATGCGCAAACGGGGGATGGATCTCGGGAGCATACCCTTAACGGAAAAAGAAGCTCTCGAGGCCGTGAAGACATGGATGAAGAAGGGGGTTAACGCATGAGCTTTCTGACTTTGACGAATGTTTCCTTTGCCTATCCGAACGGCTACAAAGCGGTGGATGGCGTCAACATGTCCTTCCGAAAGGGGGAATCCGTTGCCATTGTCGGCCAGAACGGGGCAGGTAAAACGACCACTGTCAAGATGATGAACGGGCTGCTCAAGCCTTCCGAGGGGGATGTCGTCATCGACGGCTGGAATACGCGGGATTATACCACCGCGCAAATATCGCGGAAGGTAGGCTATGTGTTCCAGAACCCGGACGACCAGATCTTTCATAACGATGTGTACAGCGAGATTGAATTCGGCCCCCGCAAGCTCGGGCTTACGGAGGAACAGGTCAAAGCGAATGTCATGAAAGCGGCGGAGCTGGCAGGCGTCGTTCCGTTTCTTAAGGACAATCCGTACAATTTGCCCTATTCCATGCGTAAATTCGTAACGATTGCCTCCGTCATTGCGATGGATTCCAGCGTCATCATTCTGGATGAGCCGACGGCAGGTCAGGATCTTCCGGCTATGGCGCGGCTCGCCCATCTGATCGAGGCTTTAAATCAGGAAGGAAAAACCATCATCACCATCACGCATGATATGGAATTTGTCGTGAACAACTTCGAGCGGGTTATCGTCATGGCGAACCGTCAGGTCATTGCGGATGACGACAAGCGGGCCATCTTCTGGAATCTGAATGTGCTGGAGCAGGCGATGCTGAAGCAGCCGCATATCAGCAGGCTCAGCCACTCCCTGGATATCGGCCATAACATTCTGGCGATACCGGAGCTTGCGGACGAGCTTGCCAAGCATAGATGAGGGAATAAGGGAGTGACAACGATATGGAGCAGGAGCAAGTTAAACACATCCTCTTGGATGTGGATACCGGCGTGGATGATGCCCTGGCGCTCATCTTTGCCGTGAAGTCCAATCAGCTGCATATAGAAGGCATTACAACGGTATTCGGCAATGTGGACGTAAAGCAGGCGACGAAGAATACGCTCCAGGTGCTGGAATTGGCGCAGCCCCGGTACGAAATTCCCGTTGCCATGGGAGCGGATGCCCCTTTGTTTCGCCCTCGCCGGGAGAACGTAACCGCCATTCATGGAGCAAACGGCCTGGCCGGATATGAACTGCCGGAGGCTCGGCAATCGCCGGTGAACGAGAGAGCATCCGATTTCATCGTGCGGAAGGTGCGGGAACAGGCGCATGACATTACGCTGGTCTTCACCGGCAGGCTGACCAATTTGGCGGTGGCACTCGCCAAGGACCCGTCGATCGCGCAGAAAGCCAAGCTGGTGCTGATGGGAGGCGCCATCAAGGTGCCGGGCAATATAACGCCTGTATCTGAAGCCAACATTCACGGCGATCCCGAAGCGGCGCACCGGGTGTTCGAGTCCGGGATTCCGATTACGATGGTGGGCCTGGACGTGACCGGAAATGCCAAGTTCGGCGAGGCTCATTATCAACAGCTCATGAGCGGCTTCACGGATGAACAGGCAGAGTTAAAAGCTTTCATGCAGCATATATTCACCTTCAGCTTTGAGGCAAGCGACCGTTTGAACGAGGGCAGATACCGGCTGATGCATGATCCGCTGGCACTGGCTGTCGTTGAGGATGCTTCCCTTGTGGAGACGGAGGATTATTACGTATATATTGAGACAAAAGGACAGATATCTTCCGGCGCAACGCTGGTCGACTTCAGACGTCCACAATCACGGACCAATGCCTCTGTCTGCATACAGGTCCGTGAAGAGGCATTCTTGCAGCATTATATCCGAACGGTGCTTTCATAACCGTCAGAGAAAGGAGGAACATGATTGATGCATCGAATCGTATTGGATGTGGATACGGGCGTTGACGACGCTTTGGCGATTGCCTACGCTGTCCTATCCTCGGCTCTCGATATTCTAGGGATAACGACCTGTTTCGGAAACGTACCGGTGGAGGATGCGACACGAAATACGCTCCATGTATTGGAACGGCTTGGTGCAACCGGGATTCCTGTCGCCATGGGGGAAGCCGCCCCCTTGTTCCATCCCTCGATGAAGTCGTATCCCGTCCAGTTTCATGGCGAGAATGGACTCGGCAACTTGGCATTCCCCGATCCGGCAGCTAAGCCGGTCTCAACGTCGGCCGCTGCCTTTATGGTGGATCAGATCCGGCGATATCCGAAGCAGGTAACACTGATCTGCGTCGGCCCGTTGACCAATCTGGCTGCGGCCATTCTGCAGGCGCCGGAGATATCGTCGCTGGTCCGTCAGATTATCGTGATGGGCGGAGCGGTGGGCGTGGCGGGCAACCGCCGGATGCATGCCGAAGCGAATGTATACTCCGACCCGGAAGCGGCCCAGCTCGTTTTCCAATCCGGAGCTCCGATTACGCTGGTCGGACTGGATGTGACCATGCAGACGGAGCTCAGTCTGGAGGATATTCAGCGCTGGAGAGACCTGGATTCGGACCTGACCCGCTTCTTGGCCGACATGACTTCCTACTATATCGGAGGCTACCGGGAAGCCTATGGTGACCGGACAGGCTGTGCCCTGCATGATCCGCTTGCAGTAGCCGTCGCCATCGACCCGAGCCTGGTCGAGGTTCAGCCGATGGTGCTCCAGGTGGATCTGGAAGGCATCCACTCCTATGGCAGAACCATTGCCGATCTGCGTCCGCGTTGTACCGACCAGCCGAACGTTAACGTCTGCATCGGCGTCGACGCCAAGCGGTTTCAGGAACATTTTATGGAGACCTTGATGAGATAAGCTGCGGCATTAGGAGTGAACGCCGGGTGCGTTCGCTCCTCTTTATGTTCCCTCGCTGCTCTTTCCTCCCACTTCGCCCTCAAACCCTTCAAATCCTCGATAAAGAACCTTAGCAAATTGGGCCTTCTTCTTACCGCCAGTGGATGATAGGTAAAGCCCATCGGTGTGCCCTGGAATTCATGCCAACTCCCCCGCAGCTCCTTGACGGTGGCGTTCTCCTTCTGCGGGAACAATCCTTCGACTACGACATTGCCAAAGCCAAATAGTACGAGCGGCTGCTTCTGAAGGAGCTGCGCCTGCAAATGCGGAAGACATGCCGCTCGGGTTGCAGGCTTATCGTAAGCGCGGATTGGCCGTCGCTTCAGCAAATAGGTGACGTAAACTGAGTGGATATCGATACCCGCTTCCCTCATGCCGAGTTGGAGGGTTTCCCTGGTCCCGCACAGGAACTCGTTTCCTTCCCTGTCCTCCCGGGCTCCCGGATTATCCAGGATCATCATCAGCGAGCCTTGCGGATTACCTTCCCCCCAGATGACACGATTCCGCTGTTTGCACAATTCGCAGCGTTCACAATGCTGCATATCTTCGGGCGCTCGCTCTTCTGGCAAGATGACGCAGGGATGATTCGTTTCCGTAGACATACCATTCCTTCCTTTCTGTCGCATGCAATGGTTCCATTATGCCCACCCCAAGTAAAAACTTGCCGTCGCGTATGATACGTCAAAGCCGTTGTTTTTTAAGACTACCATCCATCTCATTATTCCTTTCACCGAATTCCTTTCACCGAAGGATGGTCCAGTAATGGTGCCCCCATCCCCCGGTAAGGCAATCATCGGTGCTTTTATCAGTTTCTATATTGGGGAAGAATTTCAGAATGGGACGTTGTATCTCTCCAACCACCGAATAAATAAAAGCGCCTTGCAGACCGATCTGCGAAGGCGCTTCTGAACATTTACTCGGATCGATATTAAACTATATTATTTCTTCAACCATAATGCCGGTACGTTCGTTGGCTCCCAGCCCACCATCGAGGTATGTGCCTGAAGGCACTGATATGCTGCCCCGCCGTAAGTCACTTCGTCCCCGATCTTATACGATACACCCGGGGCCCAAGCCGACGGCTGTGACGAATCGGAATCCGTAGTTACCGTTACAGCATTGCTTGCTGCAGACCGATTACCTGCGGCGTCTGTCGCTTTAACTGTGAACGTATAGGTGGTATTGGGTGTCAAGCCGGTGATCGTTGCCGAAGTATTCGTGACGGTGACCGCTAACGAGCTTCCTTGGTATACTTCATAAGCTGTTACGCCTACATTGTCAGTAGAAGCACCCCAGCTAAGCGATACGCTTGTGCCAGTTTTACCTGTGGTCGTTACATTGCTAGGTGCGCTCGGGGCTTGCGTATCGCTACCGCCGCCACCACCTGCCGCTAGCACAGCAGCGTGGGCATCAACAATGCCATACCCATACTGATTCGTGCTTCCGGCAGGCTGCGCCGTATTCCTGAGAATATCTCTGGCCGCAGCAGGAGTAAGACTCGGATTGACCGATCTCATTAATCCTAGTACGCCTGCCACATGAGGGGTTGCCATCGAGGTGCCGGACATGGTTGTATATTGACCGTTTGGATATGTGCTGTATATGTTCGATCCCGGAGCCATCACATCAAGACCCGTTCCATAATTCGAGAAGCTCGAACGCGTTCTGCTTGATGTAACGGAACCCACCGCAATTGAGCCGCTGTAAGCTGCCGGATAAGAGATGCTTGGAAGTCCATCATTACCGGTAGCTGCCACTACGATTGTGCCAAGACCAACCGCTGTTTGGATCGCCTCATCCATCCCGCGATCATAGCCACCGCCGCCCAGCGACATGTTGATGACATCAGCTCTAATATTCGCGGCGTGAAGAATACCTTGTTGAATGCCATACATCGAACCTGAGCCGCTGTCGCTAAGAACTTTAACCGGAACCAAAGTCGCGTTCTGCATGACGCCTGACACCGATCCATAGCTGGCGATCGTTCCCGCAACATGCGTGCCGTGCCCATGACGATCGATTGTGGTACTGTCTACAAAGCTCCGACCCAGGCTGGTGTTCACCAGATTACTCAAGCTCGCATGGTTGCTGTCAATTCCCGTGTCAAGCACGCCAATTCGAACTGAGCTAGACCCGGTCGTAATCCCCCAGGCTTGCTGAACCCTAATCATGTCATAATGCCAACGCTGATTGTTGTGAATCGCTTGAACTGAAACATCTTCCAGAGCTGCGGTTTCAAGCGCGTACACTTTGCGATTTTCAGAGATATACCGAACTTCGAGACCGAGGTCATCCAACGTTGTCTGCAATGCTTCTTTGGCGGAATCGATGGACTTGTAGTCATTTACAGAGTACTCAACCAAATATACCAATCCCATTTGTTCTATCGCCGCAGCCCTGACATCGTTATCTAGCTGCTGCACCGAGAAGGTGCCCATATCCTGTCCGAACAGTGAATCGGCAATAGTAAAACCGCTCTTCGTAAGGGAACCCGATTTCATCAATGTATGATCTGCGCTTTGAATCGAATTTACATCGGGCGGTTCCGCAATCGACACGACGAGTTGACCTTCAATATAATCCGTCGAGTGACCCTGAGCGGAGCTTCCAAACGATACCCCTGTAAAGAGGCCTGCCACTAAAAAAATGGCGACTAAAATCGAAATTGCATACTTCCTCATCATTAAAATCCCCTCCAAGGAACAAATATGAGCCAGTCGTCTGGTTTCTTGCTTACACGATGAGTTGGAGTTTGTCATGATGCTAGGAAAGTGCATTTGAAAAAATGCAAATGTATCACAGCTCCTTTTTTTGGCTATTTTTCTTGATTTCCTCGTTTTCCTTGATCCCCCCTTCTTAACATCATAAATATGGGGAGGGCGCTGAATAAATCACCCTTTTTTACCAATTAATACTTTTACATCTTTTTTTTGACAAATGTAATAACTATTTTGAGTAAATTCCCATTTCATCTTGTCCGTAATGCCTTGACCTAACTGCGTGTCGTTGATCGTTGGTCTACAACTTGCCTGTGTGATGTATGGAGTCAGGAGGACGGGCCTATCAGCGAAAAAAAAGCGAAATGAGCTAGCAGTTACCAGCCCATTTCGCCTTTTGCACTTATGTATGAAATGCTTATACCCTACACTTTACCCATTCTCACCCAATCCCTGCGGTCTTTTCGATCAATCGTTGTTGACTGAATGATACAAGGGATGATTATCCGAGAACAAATCCGGATTGTCCTTGAGCATTTCCGTTATGACATCCGCCACCGCGGCCGCATCGCATACCCGGACAACCGCATCGCCAAAATGCCCCTTATGCATCGCGCCCCGACTTTCCAGGACCTCATCGACCTTCCAAAAATGCTCCGACCACGACAATCCGCAATGTCTGCGGGAAGGCACTGGGATTTCCGTTCCATCCGGTAAAACCGTGTACAGCTTCTCATGGCCATCCGTTAACCTGCCCGGTATGTCCACCCACTCTTCGACTCCATGAATAAAGGTGTTGCGCTTTAAATCGACCCCAACTAACAAGATGGTCGCCCTTCGGTCGAGCAGCTTCCCCCAGGCAGAACCTCTAGCGCATGGCGTATCGAAACGATGATCGTCATTTGTAAACGCTATAGAATCCTGGCCTAATGCCGCCACCGAATGAGTAGGGTGCAGCGAACGCACCACACCAGGCCGTTTGCGAAAAAGTTCAGGCAATATCCCGACACAGGAAGATGACTGATCTACGTAAAATTTCGGATTATCTGCATTGATGTAAGACCACGTATGAGTGGGTAACACCAGCAGCCCATCTTTCATATAGGCTGTCAACGCATCCAGAACTGTGTCCGCACCACCCTCGACCGGTCCCATACTCTTCATCGAAGAATGGACCAACAACGTCCCTTTGCTGTCAATACCCAGCTGCTCTAATTGCTTCATTAAGCTTTCCATCGTGTGCATGTTCCTTCCCCTCCTCCGGCCCATTATATCAAAACTTGCTTTACTTATGGTAAGGTTCACCGCGCTGTCTGTATCGGCAAGTTTTTAATTGCCTTCATGGCGTTAGACCATACACACTTCCCCCTCAATGAATAACCTAGCGAATAGATCTACTCTCGATATTCTTCTTTCTCCCATCTTGAATGAATCGAGGTTGCCATGGTAAATTCCTATACTAAAACCCAAATCCGCAAAATTACCCGCCGCTTTGGCCTGATCCCGTTGAGTTCAGACTCGATTGGGTCCCTTTACCGAAAAAACGCTGTCATCCAGGTACAAACGGAAAGTGGAACCTATGCTCTAAAGCCTTTTTTTCGAAGTTTGCTCCTCCGCTCGAATACAATTCAGCAAATAAAAACAACTGCAGACTATATGCAACTCTTGATAAATAGCGGCTTTAGCTATATGCCTAAATGGCTAACGAGCAATTCCGGAACGTTATGGACTTTAAACCAAGGAAGGCCCTTTTATATGTCCCCATGGATAAAAGGAAGGAAATTAGAAAAACAAGAAGATTTTGAAGAACTTGGTTCTCACCCCCTCGCGAATTGTATCATTCAATTCTGTACAAAAACTGTACAGGTCAGGGCTTGAAGATGAAACAGTGTGATTGGAAAAAAATAAGAAAGGAGCATGCCGCAGCAGCTCCTTTCTTACTCATCACATTTTATTTTTCAACTTGATGCTTATTTTGATTAATAATAAAAAACCGTCCCTCAAAGACTTAATCCAAATTTCAGTGTGCTGATGATTCTCCCGTTCACTTCAACTGATCGTCCAACATAGCGTCAATGACTTTCAGTATCCTCTTTTGCTCACTTTCACTTCTGCTTCGGAGCCTGTTCACAATTTCTGCGAGTGTAGACTCGCTGGCCTCTCCGCTCACAGGCTGGATATAATTAAAAAACTCCACCATCGAAAGATTGAGCGCTTTCGTAATTTTATCCAGTACCACAACGGAACATACTTTTTCAGAACGCTCCAGCTTACCAATATAGGTTTCGTGTACCTCTGCCTTGCTTGCAAGTTCCTCCTGGCTTAGTCCACGTAGTTTTCGGAAGTGCCGAATGCCTTCCCCTACTATCTTCATCAAATCACTCACAACGATCACCCTAAGCAAACCATAGTCGTTAGTGGCTTCTCAAGGCGTGCTCGATTCGCTTATCCGGCATGAACCAGATTACGGCAACAAGTACGAAAAAGAAGCCGGATATCCAAACACTCACATAAGCGGTCAAGGCTGCAGTCAAGTAGAGTAAAGGAGACAGTTTTCCCTTCCAATCTTTACCTATCGCTCCGACGAATGGGGAATCGCCGGAATGCTGGTTCATAATCATGCGCTGAAGCAGCCAGTACGAGAACGCCGCTAGCAATAAAATTATCCCGTACAGCGCCGTTGGAGTGGGTGCAAAATGGCTTTCCCCCATCCAAGCTGTCGTGAACGGCACAAGGGATAGCCAGAATAAGAGCAGCAAGTTGAGCCACATCAACCGCCCGTTCATCGTTCGAACCATATGCAGCAGGTGATGATGATTGTTCCAATAGATGCCGACATATACGAAACTGAAAATATAACTAATAATTTTTGGACCAAGTTCAACTAGCGCATGCCAGTCATGGCCTTCCGGCACTTTGAATTCCAGCACCATGATCGTAATAATAATGGCCAGCACGCCATCGCTGAATGCTTCCATCCGATTCGCTTTCAAAGCACCTTTTCCCCTCGCTTCATATTATCCCAGGCGTCCTCTGCCATTCCTGGTTCGCTACCACTCTTTATAATTTCCATCTAAAGCGGAAAGCCATACCTATACAGTTCTTGTGTTTCAAAATGAAATTCAAATTTCTCAAATCGATTTCTGAGATCATCCTCGTGTGGGATCCACTCCGAATCACTCCATAAAGACATGCTTATGAGTTCCGACAGCTTATCTACGGCTTGTTCCGGACTCGTAATCCTTATGAAGTCTTCGAAATCTCCACTTTGAATATCCAACGCTACTCGCAGGTAGTCATCATGAAGCCGCTCTTCTTGGAGTCCGTATTCACTTCTCGTCCACGGTTCACTAAAATAAGGCTTATTCCCTGCTTCCTCCATAGCTTCAAAAATTCCATCATCTACGTTCATCTTGGAAAGATGCTCGGACATCTCAATGTACGTCTCTTATTTCCATTATAGAGATCGTTTGTCCAGAGTCTACCTACTTTTCACCTGAATTTTGGAAATGACCTTGAACGGCTCCACATCCCTCTGCAACACTCTCCAACTTTCCACAACATTATTTTTCGCCGTCACTTATGATAAGGTCCCAGATTCATTCCCTGAACGGTCTACTCCGTATAGCACATTCATGTGCTCAATATGGGCCGCACCCCAATCATTCAATGCCTGTAACACCGTACTTAAACCTTTGCCGTAATCCGAAATCGAGTATTCTACTTTCGGAGGGATTTGGTTATAAACCTCACGATGTACGATATCGTTATACTCAAGTTCTCTTAATTGTTGAGTAAGCATCTTTTTGTTTATATCTGGTATTGCTTTTTGAAGCTCGCTGAATCTCATTGTGCCGTTCGAAATAAGCTGAAGCAGAATGACTGATTTCCATTTTCCCACTAAGATATCCAAGGCTGATTCAAATTTACAATACTCTTTCATTGAACTTCCCCATTTCCCTTTGCCTGGTTAGGTAACTTTTTGTTTACTATGTTTAGATAAAGTGCCTACTTCCTTAAATCGAATACCAAAGTCTATTATACCTTTAGAGGATGTTGATAAAGTAGTCAGGAGGTTGGCACCATTCATGAATATCGCAATATGGATCATTCAAGGGCTTGCAGCACTAGGTTTTGTCTACTCAGGGTGGTTGAAGGCATTTCAGTATGAAAAAGCCAAAGAGTCTTGGGTTTGGGTAAAAGACGTTTCAAAAGAGTTCGTCGTCTTTATCGGGCTAGCAGAATTGTTCGGGGCACTTGGAATCATTCTGCCCCAAGCGTTGAATATTGCACCTGTATTGACGCCAATTGCTGCAACCGGACTTGCCGTAGTCGTTCTTTTCGGCGCCTTATACCATGTTTCACGTAAAGAATATAGAGAAATCGGCGTGAACATTGTCTTCTTCGCGTTAACAGTGCTTGTTGCGATCAGTCGTTTTTAAGCGGAAACAACATGTATAGAAGGCCATCGAAGTTTCAATATAACTAAACGCTTCTACCAATTGGCAGGCTTAAAGGTATTTCAGCAGGTTGTTTAAAATGACGGCATATCCGTTAGCAAACATATGGATCCCGTCGATGGCGTATTCCTTTTTTAAGTTACCCTCGCTATCCGTCAGTCCTTCGTTTACGTCAATAAATGTATATCCGTGCTTCACCGCAAGCTGCTCAACCGCTTGGTTGGCTTTCCGGATGGCCTCATTCGTCCGATTCTGGAACACCTCATCCATCGAAGCTCTGGGCACGAAAGGAAATTCAGCCTCGGCATTTACGGGATAATACGCCATGACGTACACCTTGCAATCCGGTAGCCTTTCAGCAATTCGAGTCAAAATTTCGTCATAGTTTGCCAGTAAGTTTTCCAATATATAATCAGGCGCGCTGATATCGTTGGTACCGATGTTGATAAAAATTTGAGAAGGCTCCAGTTCGAAAATGCATGTCTCCAGCGACGCTATCAATTCCGCCGTCACGTAGCCGGCAATGCCGCGATTATATATGCAGTATCGGTGTTCCAGCGTTTGCTGCAGCTCGTTAATCGAAAAAATTCCATCAGTGACGAGCCGATCAAATAGAATAGAATATGCAAAAACATGTCTTCTAAAAAATCGGAAAGCACTGATCTCTGAAATTGCCCTAGACTCTGGGTTTGTCAACGATGCACAATTTTGCAGTATGTTCAAGCGGGCAACTGGTATGACCCCGACAAAATATCGTGAGCAGGTTAGCGCTAATACCTCGTATAATAATAAGATTAAGAAGACCCCAACCTAAACTGGTTGGGCCTTCTTTCACCTTAATGTAACGATGTGGAGCAAGAAATAATGAGGCGTGCTCAGCGGCTGGATAAGGAAAGGATCGGCTGAAAAATAAGGACGTTAAGAGCAGCTCGCCGCCGATCACGAATAGCCCCCTTGGGTCTTCCAAAAGGGCTGTTCCTTTCTTCTTCGGTTACGGTGATTCGCTTTCTGCCGCAGCAGCTCCGGGTGGCTTCATCAAGCCTTGAACGGCGCCGAGAAACGGGCGTATGGACTTGATCATGCCGTATCCCATCCTCACGACCGGGACAAATCTTTGGATCATGCCGAACAGACGCATGCCGCCGCCTAACGCACCGCCGAGCGATCCCGCAGCAGCGCCGCCAAGCCCGCCAATGCCGCCTAATCCCCCGAACAGCGAGCCTATCATCGGCAGAAAGGCCGATACCTGGACGTCGGGCTTGCGGGAGCGGGAACGGACGGAAGGCTTGCGCGCGCCGCTTCGCCGGCTCCCGGAACGGCTGCCCGAAGCATGGGAGCCCGCTCTGCGCTGCTTAGGCCGGGAGCCTTGCTTACCGGATGAGGTGCGCGGCTGAGCTCCGGTGCTGGCCAGCGTCAAGCCACTGCTGTTGGCGTCGGTAATGTAGCCGACGTAGGTCTTTCCGCTGTGCAGGGTGATACATACCGGCCGACCCTGCAGCCGCTTGACCCGTGCGAGCACCTCTTTGGATTGTTCCATGGAAGTTCACCTCGCTCACTGGTTATGGTTCATTGTACGCTAGGGGCGGACTGCCTGCTTGTGCGAATGCAGCATGCACATAAGCCCTCCTCGCTGCGCCAACGCCTTTTTCCCCGTGTCGCCTTCATTCTCACCCAAGGATGAGTTGCTTTTATTAATTGAAATATTGATGAATCATAAGTAATAATGAGATTATGCTTAAATCAATGATGAAGGAGTTAACCATAACTTACGGTACAACTTCATGGCTGGTTACTGCTTAGTAATTTCATTGCAGCATAGTACACACATAACCGGAGGTATACATGTATGAGTAATCATGATGCAGAGTATTATATATCCAAGCTTGGGCTTGAACCCCATCCAGAGGGCGGATATTACAAAAGAACGTTTGAATCTGAGGAAAAAACTTCAGATCAAGAATTGTCCGTTTCCTTTGAAGGAACAAGATTGCTTTATACAAGCATCTACTTTTTATTAGGCTCAAATGACCTCTCCCATTTCCATCGTTTGAAATCCGATGAACTATGGTATTATCACGCGGGAGGTCCATTAACAGTACATGTTATTGATGAGAATGGAGAATATAAGGAGTTTAAATTAGGAATAAACTTGGATAAAGGAGAAGTCCCGCAAGTGTTAGTCCCAAAAAATTGTATCTTTGGTTCATCTGTTAAGGATCAAGATACCTTCTCATTAGTAGGGTGCATGGTTTCACCTGGTTTTGAGTTTCGGGACTTTGAGTTATTTACACAGGACGAGCTCTTTGCTAAATACCCACAGCATAAAGATGTCATCATGAAGTTAGCCTATGAAGTGATTCCAGTTTAGTTTTAAATAGCCAGTCGGTGATATCTATCAGCGACTGGCTATTTAGTTTCGCATGAATATATAGAATCCGTCTTACAATATTTAATCCTACATCAACTATTTATATAGATCATCATCTCTATTTGTACGATTGTCTGACAATTATACGAGAGTGTTAGTATTGTCCCAGAAGACCTTTCTTCATGGCAGTTTTTTCGCAGCGATGAAATCCAACGAGCCCAGCAATTAGATATACCAGCGAATTTAGTCCCCACCCCATGCCCAACAAAACGTCTTTTCAAGCCTGCTGAGGGATCTTCTGAAAAAACCTGCCGCTACTTGTGGTACGGTTCATCTTAACGGCACTATCGGCTAAAATTGCGAGAGGAGCTGCCGCGGCAGCTCCTTCGTTATTTTCATTGAAATATTGAGCTAACCTATCTGGTAACGGCTTCCTTCTGCCAACATTTTAAATTCGCTTGCAGCTTAATTTAATACGTGGCTTCAGCCCACTACTACCCCCAGTGCACTAATGGATTGCAGCAGCAAGAGCCCGATCTATCGTAAAGTATCTGACATTCCCCCTACATCAACGAGCATTACGTATTGCCGCCTCGAGTATGCACTGTCGTGGCTGTCGGGTCGACACCGCCCGTCAGGCCTTTACTTGGACTCAATACGACCCAACGGGATGGCGCTATTTTCCAGAGCCGCACGAGCTGTCGGCCAGCTGGAATCGTCGAGGTCGAGCGCATTTCGAAGGTAGGCCAACGTGAGCTGCTGAATGAGGGCGACTCGTTCGGGGCTCTCGTCCGTCGTCTCCGCGACGCTGTAACCGGGAATCCCGCCGAGCGAGTGCTCTGCCCCGAAGAGAGTGAGCAGGCTCTTGCTGCCCGAGCTCAGGAAGTACGGGTCCGTGAACCAGTCCGGCCCCCGAGTGGACAGTTGAGACTGGTCATGGTCCCCCGCTACCACGAGGGTCGGGGTGCTCATCTCCGCAAAGCTCGGGTTCATGAAGGGGAAGTGCTCTGCCGCGAACGGACTCAAGTCAGCTCCACCCTTGCCAGTCGTGGCAAGCAGCACACCCGCCTTGATCCGCGAGTCGGACATGTCCTCTCCCGGCTCGCCGTGGTTATCGAGGACTCGCGCGCCGAGCAGCATGCTCACCGTTTGGCCTCCCCAGGAGTGTCCGGCTGCGGCGATGCGGCTTCGATCGAGGCGCCCACTGAGACCGGGAACGGAAGCTTCAATACGATCAAGCTGGTCGAGGATGCGCTTCAGGTCCTCGACTCGGAAACGCCAGATCCGTGGTGTACGGGGATCATCAGGAGGAAGGTTCAGTGTTCTCGAGTCGAGATGGGTGGGTTGAATGACGACGAAGCCGTGAGCAGCCCAGAAGTCGGCCAACGGGCCGTAGCCGTCCAACGACCAGCCATAGCCGTGCGAGAAAACAATAATAGGCAATTCACTCCCAATCGCGGGCGCAGACACTCGCACTTGCAGATCCTCACCACGGTCCGGGGCTGATAGCATGACCGGCTTCACCGAGACGACTGGAGTAGGCGCACTAACGTTGATTTTCATAATAAGTGTTCCCTTTCTTGGAAAAAGATTAGCCAAACCGTTTCTGGGAGGAAGCGGTCAAGCAGGTTCCTGAAATACCGGTACTCTTCGATCACGCGCTCGAAACTACATAACCAGGGGAGCGGGCCGCCCTCGTTCGACAACTTGCCCATCGGACCGTTCGCTTCGAGGAGCGCAAAGCGCACGGGCTCACGTGCGGCCCGCATAGAAACATTCCCCTTTTTACTTCGATGTGCGACCTTTGCATATAGCCTTAGGTTGATGTATCAACCTCAACCAACGATAACACATTGTGGTTGACGCGTCAACCATGCTATTATGTTCCTATGGATAAGAACGAACTAAACAAAGAGGAAATGCGAATATGGCATATGTGGAAAGGCTCCTTTCAGAGCATCTTCGGTCGCGTAATAAAAGAGATGTCGGAGCACACAGGACTATCAGAGGGTGATTATGGGGTATTGGATCGGTTAGACCTTTTGGGGAACGGTAGCCTTCGCCAACAGGAATTGGCCGATTCGATGGACTGGGATAAGAGTCGATTATCACATCATCTGACGCGGATGGAAAAACGCAGACTTGTGATGAGGAAACCATTAGACACTGATCGGGGTGTTCAAGTCGTCATCACTTCCGCTGGAAAATCAGCATTGGATGATGCCCGTCCCATAGTCTCCATGGCAATACGCAAACATTTCCTTGATCAATTAACGGATCAAGACATTGAGTCGATTACTAGGCTGGCGGAAAGGACAAAAACAGGGTCTTCAGCGTCTTGTGAAGCCCCGCCAACGTGACTGCGTTTTTGATGTTATTCATGAAGAGAATGTGGACCGGTACTCATGAAAAGAACTCTCCAGATTCGGAGGGTTCTTTTCATTTTATCCATATATTTCGCCCTTATCGACAGTTACTTTTTTACTTATTTGTTCATTTTATTTATATTAAATGTACATGTTTTAAGGCCATCCTTTCCGGGATGGCCCTATCTTTTAGTCACGTTTACTTAAACTATTCCTTTAGCTTAGCTCTTCGGAATCAGATTGGATAATTGCTTGCGTAGCTTCTTTTTGTCCACCTTATCCACGACCGTTCGAGGCAAAGTATCTAGGATGAACAGTTGAGTTGGAAATTTATTCCTTGCGAGACTCGGTTCGCAAAACGCCTGCAGCTGTGCCAGGTCCAAGCTACCACCGTCCCGCAGAACAACGCAAGCGACGAGCTTCTCACCAAGGAAGTGAGAGTCCGATCACCGCCGAATCATTAACCATCATTATTCAGGTGTTAAAACTTGGATTAATAAGAGAATACCACTTATTATGAATAATTGGGCATTAATCTTTCCAATAAAATGCATCAATCCAACTAATACATTATCCTTCTACCAGGAGATCAATTGCCACCTATAGTGAGCTCTAATCCAGCACGTCCGGCAGGCTCTATTCGTGTTGAATGCCTTGAATACGATGCCTCATTTTGTTTTCAACGCCGCAAAAAATGCGTTTGTTTTAAAATTTTCCTTGTTCAATAATCCTTATCCTGATATTATGAAATAGCGTGATTTTTGGAAAGCGAATATTCAATATTTATTTAGGATCTTTCCAAGCAGATAATCTTTGACCACTTCCATTTAAGAAGTTAAGGCCATACGGACAGCCGGGTCAAATGCCGATTGGCAACTTTCGTTGCCTTATTGATTGAGTTAAAAGCTCAAATTTTATAAGTTGGTTACTTTACAACCAGTGCATATGCACACAACTTGTGAAACGGTCAATAAGAGTGGTAAAAGTAATTATTTGCTATATAGACTCTGATCCTAACATGATATATTCGAATATTAAGCGCCTTTCCATAAAACGTTGAGTTTTCTGGCTGACTGACGAGCAACGCAAGAGGTTTGTCAGGTCATGCTTATTGGGACTATCTTATTATTTGACTATATCAAAGCAAGTGTGATGCGCATGGTGCGTGTTTCGCTTGCTTTTTTGTTGCCGTTTTACATTAAAAAAATTCATTTGAGATAGGAGATCGAAGAATGGGAAAAGCACTAATCATTGGCGCCGGCGGCGTAGCATCTGTAGCCATTCATAAATGCGTTCAAAACAGCGAGGTTTTCGAAGAAATCTGTATCGCCAGCCGTACGAAATCCAAATGCGATGAGCTGAAAGCAAAATTGGAGGGTGGCAAAACCAAAATTACGACCGCACAGGTCGATGCAAACAACGTAGATGAGCTGATCGCTCTGATAAACGAAGTCAAACCGGATATCGTCATGAACCTGGCTCTGCCTTACCAAGATTTGACGATCATGGATGCTTGCCTGGCCACCAAAACGCACTATATGGATACGGCAAACTATGAGCCGGAAGATACGGCGAAATTCGAATACAAATGGCAATGGGATTACCGCGAACGCTTTGAAAAAGCAGGAATTACAGCTCTTTTGGGCAGCGGATTCGATCCAGGCGTAACTGGCGTATTCTCCGCTTATGCGCTGAAACACTATTTTGACGAAATCGAGTATATCGACATTCTGGATTGCAACGGCGGGGATCACGGCTATCCTTTCGCAACCAACTTCAACCCTGAAATCAACATCCGTGAAGTGTCCGCTAACGGACGCTACTGGGAAAACGGGAAATGGATCGAAACGAAGCCGATGGAAATTAAGCGTGAATATAACTTCGCTGAAGTCGGCCAGAAGGATATGTATCTGCTCTACCATGAAGAGCTTGAATCCCTTGCGCAAAACATGCCTGGACTGAAACGCATCCGTTTCTTCATGACTTTCGGTCAAAGCTATCTCATGCACTTAAAGGCGCTTGAGAACGTAGGAATGACTTCCATCGAACCGATCGAATACGAAGGAAAACAAATCATTCCGCTTCAATTCCTGAAAGCCGTACTCCCGGACCCGGCTTCCCTGGGACCTCGGACAGTGGGCAAGACGAACATCGGCTGTATCTTTAAAGGAAAAAAAGACGGCCAAGACAAGACGTACTACGTCTACAATGTTTGCGACCATCAAGAGTGCTACAAAGAAGTGGGCTCCCAAGCCATCTCCTATACAACTGGCGTGCCTGCCATGATTGGCGCGGCGATGGTCATGACGGGCAAATGGAATAAACCGGGCGTATTCAATATCGAAGAGTTTGATCCGGATCCATTCATGGAAGAACTGAACAAATGGGGACTTCCATGGGTAGAAGACTTCAATCCGGTCCTTGTTGACGCATTGCCTGAAGAAGCGAAACAGCCGGAGCTCGTTCGCTAATATGCGATTCGAGGAATTACCGACACCCTGTTTCGTCGTCGATGAAGCACTCATCGAAAAAAACCTGAACATTTTGAACGGAGTTATGCAGCGTACGGGAACCAAGATTGTGCTGGCGCAAAAAGCTTTTTCCATGACCGCCATGTATCCCCTCATCGGACAATACTTAAGCGGCACGACTGCGAGCGGTTTATTCGAAGCGCGGCTGGGTCACGAGGAAATGGGTAAAGAAAATCACGTCTTTTCGCCTGCCTATCGTGAAGATGAAATCGACGAAATTATTTCCATTTGCGACCATATTGTCTTCAATTCCTTCTCCCAGTTGGAAAAGTATAAAACGAAAGCTCTTGCTGCAGGTAGAAAAGTAGGCCTTCGCATCAATCCGGAATGTTCGACGCAAGAGGGACATGAAATCTATGACCCCTGTTCGCCGGGGTCCAGATTTGGCGTGAAACGAGAGGATTTCCGGCCGGAACTGCTCGAAGGCATTTCAGGACTACACTTCCATACCCTTTGCCAGCAGAACTCGGATGATTTGGAGACCACGCTGAATGCGGTCGAAGACAAGTTCGGGCAATGGCTGCCGCAGATGGAATGGATCAATTTCGGCGGCGGTCACCATATCACGAGAGACGACTATGATATCCCGAGACTCGAAGCTTGCATTAAGAGGATGCAGGAGAAATACGGTTTGGAAGTCTACCTCGAACCCGGAGAAGCCATCGCACTTAATGCGGGCTATATGGTCACCTCCGTGCTGGATATCCATCGAAACGGCATTGAAATCGCGATCGTGGACACGTCCGCTACTTGCCATATGCCCGATGTTCTGGAAATGCCTTATCGTCCGCCACTCGTCGATTCGGGCGAAGCCGGGGAGAAACCATACACCTATCGGCTTGGTGGTCCGACCTGCCTGACGGGCGATGTCATCGGAGACTATTCCTTCGATCAGCCCCTTAAGAACGGTGACAGATTAGTGTTTGAAGATATGGCGATCTACTCCATGGTCAAAACCAACACCTTCAACGGCATGCCGCTGCCGGCCATCGCCGTGCAGGAGAAAGACGGCAATTGCCGCGTCGTACGCGAGTTCGGCTATCAGGATTTTAAGATGAGACTAGCGTAATGAATAACCAAAGCCTTAGCCCTGCAATAAGGGTTAAGGCTTTTTGGTCTAGTTCAGTTTAACAGGGCTATCGGCCAATTCCGCCAGCACCTTGCCAAGTCGGTCAAGCTGCTGTTCATTAGCTTCTATGCAGATGGGCTTAGCTTGTTCAAACTCCTCTTTTTTCTTGAAAAGTTGACGGAAGGTGACCCTGGTGCGGCCATCGAAGCCCTCGAAGGTAGCCGTTACCCGAAATTCATGAACGTTTAGATGATCAATCACGACCCGCTCCGTCGGCACAATCTCAACAAAGACGTTATGGTTAGGATAATCCACGCCATCCGGTCCGTGCATGGTGAACTTCCACGTACCTCCCGGCCTCATATCGCATTCGTGAAACGTATTCGTGAAGCCTTGCGGCCCCCACCACTTTGCCAATAAACCAGGGGTCGTCCATGCCTGAAATACAAGCTCCCGTGGGACATCGTACTCGCGCGAAGCAATAAGTTCATTCTCACCTATAGTCATGTTCCTACCTCCCCTTCTACTACCTTGCCCAGTGTGTCCAACATGATGTTTGTACCGTGTTCTCGTATTTCTGGCGTATCATGTCCGTCAAAGAATGCACCTTGCTCTGTGAAAATCAAATTCGTACCGCCCTCCACCTTGATAAGCTCGACCGTTGTGATCGACACGGAGAAGCGTACGCCGCCCGAATCCAGTGTGTACGTATAGACAATGCGCTGCTCTGGAACAAGCTCCTGGTAGCAGGCGTCGAAGGTAAAGATCGGCCCTTCGGGCGGCCCGCCGCTGCTGTACTCGCGCCCTCCAACCCGGAAATCAAAGATGTCTGGCTTCGAAAACCACTTGGCTTTGGCAATCGGATCAGCCCATGCGTGATAAACCCTCTCCGGCGAAGCGGCATAAGTCCGCTCCACGACAAAGGTTCCATGCTTGACGAATCGTTCGTTCATTGATTTTCCTCCTTATGTTCCGGATTTCCGCTCTCCTCGGCAAGAAAGTCTCCCAAAAGGTCCAAATGTCGCCCCCAACTGGTTTGCCGCTCAATGACCGGTTTCTCAAATCCGTTCTTCATCGCTTGCAGAAGGCTCGTGAAATCTTCAACCGTTAATTCAGATTTGCCCTGCATAAGCTTGGATACATGTCTGAGCTGCTCCAATAGTTTCTGTTGCTGCTTGATCTGTTCTTGGATTTGATTTATCTGCAGGCCCACGATCTCAAGCGGACTGATCTGCCCGCCAGTTAAGGCCGACTTAATCTCCACGAGAGATAACCCCAGCTCCTTAAGCGATAATATCTGGTGTAATCGTGACAAGTCCAATTCATTGTAAAGCCTGTGGCCGGATTCCGTTTGTCCTGACGGAGAGAACAACCCGATTTGATCATAAAACCGCAAGGTTCGTACGGTAAGCCCCGTCAGCTTGGCAAGATCACCGACCTTCCAATGTCTCTTCATGAACCATCTCCACTCTTTGGCGCTAGCTATGTACCGGTAGCTCTATTGTAAAACATTACGTTACGTAAGGTGCAAGCGAAATCGTGACGCTCTCCCAGTATATTTTTTACGTCCTAATTATAAACACAAGCTATTAGTCCAATCTCATGGACACTACTACAAAGCTGCTTACCTTTTAAAACCCGATCCAGTGGCTATAATCAAGTTTACATAACATGCACAGAAGGCCACCGAAATAATTGTGGTACGGTTCCACCGTATCATCTATAACGCGAAATCGAAGAGCTTTATCGACCAATATAAATCACTTGCGAACATAAATAAAAATGAGCCCAGTATAATTACCGGACTCATTTCATATAAACTGCCTAATATATATGATGTCTGGCTTTTTAGAGTCACTTCACAGATGAAACAGCATTTATATCATTAAGGCTTCGACACGGATACGAGAAGCTCGTTATCCCCAGAGATGACCGTCATTTCAGGCGGTAGGATTGGGTCTTTCACGAAGCGCGTATCTTCGATTTCCATCGCGCTGATGTCCAGCTCAACGGTAGATGGCACCAAATCTTATATTTCGCACTACTTATGATAAGGTTCAGCTTAACGGGGCAATCGGCGAAAAATTCACCACGGAAATTAAACGCCAACCATCTTTATTTGTAATGATCCATAACCATGTTCGAAGGATCTTTATCACAAACGTATGCACTTTATACCAGCTCATCCGCGATCATTTTTGCCTTTTCCGCAAGCTCTCTCATATCATCGGCCGGAACAAGCTCGGCTAATTCGTAAGTCAGCGGATTACGGGAAAATTTGTACAATTCGTCCCGAAGCAGGTTCCTCTTTTCTTCGGAGGCATCTATATAAAGCTTGCACGGCTGCCTAGCCTCATCCAAATCATGCAAATCGACATAGCCTGATTTATAAGACTCCAACACGATGGCTGAAAGATCCATTAGAACTGAGCTGGCAATATCAAGTTCTGCTCGAAACGTGCCATTAGCATTTTTCATATCAAACCCAATACTTCCGCCGTTTACCAAGTCCCCCTCAGAAAGCAGAACATCGAAACCCAAGTCCTCTAAAATCTGATTGAGCGTCACATCCGTTGAGTCCAATTGTTCCAAATAGTCTATTAATGCCAGCGAATCATCTGAACCGCCAATTAAATCTCCCCACCATTTGCTTATGTACATGTTCTTCTCCCACTTTCTTTTAAGCATTGTAATTATCCAAATAAGATCGTTTCATTATATAAGGGGTCATTGGCTTTAACTACGCTTAATCCCTCAAAATCATACTTATCAATGCCGCGTTCACCGAGCCATCATCAGTCTATGCCCGCTGCCTTTAGCAGACGAAGCAGCAGCTCCTTGCGCGGTTCCTGCGCCTTGCGAGCCAATGCAGCCAGCTTCTCCAACTTGCCCCAGATCGGGTACAGTACCCGCTCAGCCTCATCATCCGACAGAGTCTCTATTTGCTGCATTAATAGCAACAGCTTGTCTTCGCTTTCCAGCTCCGACTGAATCTTCAGCTTTAGCGAATCGTGGGATCGCAGCAGGCAGACGATCAAGGTAGGAATCGAGCGTTCCGTTATGCCATAGGTTTCGGCAAAAACGGCTGTGAACTTGTCATGCACCAGTTGATGCTCATCATCCACAAGGTCCATGTAAGCTTCAACAAGCGGAAAATAACGCTCGGACGAAAGCCCCAGCCCGAACACAGCATAACTGCCCGGCATGACGCTTTTTTCGTCCTCCGTATCTTCATACCATTCAAATTCTACCATCGCCTCACGAGCATATTCCTCCAATAACGGATGCAGCTCGGAATAAGCCAGCGCATTCGCAAACAAACGGTGCGTGTCTGATTTGGCTAGCCCCTTGATGGGCAAATACTCTCTTACACTGGATTTTAACTTGATTTTGTAGCTTTTTGGGAAGCCCTTTCGAAGCAGGGAGAGAATAAACGAAATCGCCCGCTCATACGCCCCGGCTTCTTCCTTGCGAATCGTGATGGTGAAGAGGGAAAAAACATCGTTAGCCTTGCATTCAACCAACTCATGGCGCATATTCACTTCATCGTGCGAGAAGCTGTCGCTGCCCTCCTTCAACATACGTGAGGCTTTGCCACTGCCAAGCTGCTCCGCCAGCTCCAGGAAAGTCTGCCCCCTAGATTTGCTGTAGTTCGGCTCATAACGAATAATCATTACGGCGCCGTATAACAGAAGGTCAATAGGTTGATTCGGCTCATCCTTATTCTCAAGAACAGCATCCGGCTTGAGCACATATTCGTTGGACCTGTATTCGGAACGGGTGACGTCATAGTAACGTGGCAGGAATACATCCTCGGCCCAGTCCGTCAAAGCCCTAATAATATCTCTTCGATGCTCCGCGAGAGCCTGGGCCCGTTCTTTATTCAACTCCTGAATCCGGTCAAATAAAGCGATCGTCTTTGCAGCTTCCGGTTCGGGGAACAAATACGGATCCAGCAGATGACGCGCCAAAAAGAAGGTTTCCAGCGGCTTTGTCGGGTAAGAGCCCTTCTCCAGTTTTTTCTCGATATAGGACTGAATTCGCTCCAAAAGCTGTCGCTTTTTCGCTTCATATACCGTTTCCAGCACCGTTAATTCCACAAGCCCGTCTGTCGTCGCGAAGGTTCCTTGAAAGGTAAACTGGTAATTGATCAGCGGCGACGTTTCCAACTTGTCCAGCCTCTCCCGTACGATTTCCACCAGCAGGGGCTGAACCTCATGCAATATCTGCTCCCGTGTAAAGGGCGAAACTTTCATCGACTTTTTGCCAGCGGCGCTCCCCATAGATTTCGAACTGTCAACCCCAGTCCTCCCCGGCCGATAATCCAGCATGACAAAGTCAAAGATCCCTACTTGCAGCATGTTGCGTAAGACCACTTCCTCTACGTTCGTTCGATTCTCCTGTTCGTCAAACCATTTATGAATGGCCGTTTTCATCTCTTCCAAGGCTTCTTTTTGCAATTCGTTCATTGTCTCTCACCTTTCCACATATTCCATCTTTTCTCAACATTATCATACTATGAAAATGGAAATCCTTGTTGAAACTATATACCTTTTCTGGAGACCAGCTAAGCTTAATAATAAAACGAACAAGCTCTCCAATAGATCGGAAGTATGCACATTGCTATAGAAATGAATTAAATATGTAGTCACCCAGATAAATACTTTTGAAATCGAAAAGCTTTATTGACCAAAATAAATCACTTGCGGACATAAATGAAAATGAGCCCGGTATAACTACCAGACTCATTTCATTAAACTGCCCAATACCTGGGATTCCTTTAACCGGGATCTTTTATTTACCTTTGCCGGCATAATAAATGTCGTGCCGTTCAAGCGGTCTCATAGCTTTCTCCGCCATGAAGGCAGGAGGGTGCGGCATCCGGTTCGCTATCCACCACTCCCCCGTTCCGACTAAGACCGAAGAAGTGAACGGGAGCGTGGCTTCCGCATCCATGCCTTGGTTGACCCCCTCCATATCGACCTGCTTCGGAGTCAAGATTGTTAGCTCATAGGATGAAGTCAAGCCATCATACTCTGCCGTGATGAGTACGGTTCCTTCCGACTTCGCCGTGACTACACCGCTAGCGCTGATCTCCGCTTTACTTGGATCACTGCTTGTATAGGTGACGTTTATCTCTACCTTTTCACGGCTTCCATCACTGTATACTGCAGTAGTCACCGTTTGATCACTTTCTCCAACGGCCAGGGTAATCAGGCCCTCGAGCTCAAGTCCAATCAGGCTAACTGGCTCTTCTTCGTTGCCTTCTGATACCGATTGTAAAACAGGTCGTTTACCAATACCGTCCCATCTCCAAATCGCGTTAAAGTCCCACCCTAACCTGTCTGTATAGGTGGATGGAGTCTCTATTTCAGTTTCAGATAGGCCTAATCCTTTAAGGGTTGTTAATGCTCCCTCAGCGACACCTTCTTTATCAACAATCAAGCCGTCAAATGCATAATTATTTTCGAGCGTGGCGGTGTGCCCCGCAAGAACTCGTCCCATCACCCGGTTCGCCATCGTTGGCGCCGTAACCGAAGGGCCCAGGGCAATGACATTTCTGACGACCGTATCATTGTATCCGTATCCAGTCACTCCGCCCGCATTGCTCGTCATCGCCCGAACGGTTCCAGACGCATACACGTTTTCTGTTAGGCTGCCCGAGTTCGTAATTCCGATTAGGCCGCCGGCCTGACTTACCTGAGCGGTTACATCCGCGGTAGAATAGCTGTTTCTGACAATACCATTGGAATAGCCTACTAGACCGCCAACTGTGCTGGAGCCTGTAATTGAGCCTGTTGAAAGACTATTCTCTACCTCGCCATTGTTCGTGTTGACGAGTATGCCTATTCTGCTCCCGCCAGTGACGCTGGCATTGATCATGGCTATATTTTTAATCACTCCGGCATTTAGATGGAATAAGCCGCCGCTCGAAGAATTAAAGTTAACTATTTTCTTCCCGCCGCCATCCAGTACACCGGTGAACGAAACTTCTTTAAAAAGTGACTCAGCCGGTTGTCCGGCGTAATCCAAATCATTGTCCAAAATATACTTTTCTGCCGGGAAGTTTTCCATAACGTTCAAATCAGCAATGAATTTGATTTTGTAATAACCTGCTTCGTTCCTTTCCAAAGGCACGACAGGCTCGCTTGCCTCTTCAGGATTACTGTTCAATACCGGACGCTTTAAAGCATCATTCCACATCCAAACCGATTCAAAATCCCATTTCAATATATTGATATACGTATTGGAATCTTCAACCTGTTGCTGGGATAGCCCTAAGCCTTTTCTGTTGTCAGCAGCGGCAATACTTTCACCTTCTACATCCACAATCATGCCATCAAACGCATAATTATTCTCAAGCGTTGCGGTATGCCCGGCAAGAACTCGCCCCACCACACGGTTTGCCATCGTCGGCGTCACGACGGAAGGACCGAGAGCAATAACGTTTTTAACAACCGTCTCATTATAGGCGTAGCCAGTCACTCCGCCTGCATTACTTCTAAGCGCCTGAACAGCTCCAGATGCATACACGTTTTCCGTTAAACTGCCTGCGTTTGTAATTCCGATCAGGCCGCCAGCTTGGTTCAGCTGGGCCGTTACATCTGCAGTAGAATAGCTGTTTCTCACGATGCCATTGGAATAGCCCGCTAGACCGCCCACCGTGCTGGAGCCTTCGATTGTGCCCGTTACATAACTATTCTCTACCGTTCCGTTGTTCGTGTTAACGAGTATGCCTATATTACTCCCGCCAGTGACACTTGCATCTACCACAGCTATGTTTTTAATCGTTCCGCCATTAAGGTGGAATAAGCCGCCGTTTTCTGATTTTAAATTGGCTAAGGATTTATTATTTCCATCCAATATGCCAAGGAAAGGCGTCCCCTTAAATAAAGGATCAAAAAGCTGCCCTTCAAAATCAAGATCGTTTTCCAATATATAATTTTCATTTGGAAATTCTGAAATGGTCTTTAATTCGCTAATCGAACGGATGATGTAGTACCCATCTTCGTTCTGATCAAGCTTCGGCTTTTGAATATGATCTTCGTCAATTTGCTCCAAATTACTTTGCAGTAATGAACGTTTGGCATCTTCATTCCAGATCCAGATCGAATCAAAATCCCAACCGAGGGTTTCTGTGAAAAATGATGACTTCGTAAATGTTTCGGTACTGACCCCCTGTCCTTTCTCATTGTTCGGATCATTCACTGTAACATTCTCACTGCTAACAAACATATTTTCATCGGCGTAATTATTGACTAAAGTTGCCGTCTCGCCAGCTAAAACTCTGCCGACAATTCGATTTGATGCAGTACCTGTAACAACGGATGGATTTAATGCCATACTATTTCGAATGACCGTATTGTTATATCCGTATCCGCTGATGCCGCCAGCATTTGATTCTTCTGCTATTACGGCTCCCATGGCATAGACCTGTTCTGTTATACTCCCCCGATTCGTAATCCCGATCATGCCGCCGGCTTGCTTGCCTCGTGCATGGACCCGAGCTGTTGAATAACTGTTTCTAACGATACCGTTCGAGTAGCCCACAAGACCGCCAACGGTAGAATTGCCTCGAATAGATCCGGTACTGTAGGCATATTCCACGATCCCATCATTCTGATCAACCAGGATCCCAACATTACTTCGGCGCACATCAATTTCAGCATGGATTATTCCTACATTCCGAATCGTCCCTTCATTAATGGCAAAGAGTCCCGCTCCGCCCGAGGAGACAATAACACCTGTAATCGTATGCCCTTGCCCATCGAACGTACCCGTAAATGGAGTGTCATTCGCGCCAATGGCTTCAAAATACATGCCATTACCATCAATATCCTGGGTTAAAATAAAATGTTTATCCGGGAACTCATGCATTTTATAGAGTCCACTGGCACTTTTGATTTGATATGGGTTGCCTTCCGAACCATCGCCCAGCATTCCTTCTTTAGCTATTAACGGGTCCGTTAACGGCTCTTGATCGATTGGATTATTAACCACTCTTACGATGATCGTATGTTCATCGCCAAATGAAAGAGGGTTATCAAATAAGATGATCTGTTCACGTCCGAGATGTTCTAGTGTTGCTTCTTGAATCACCGTTTCCAACAGCTGTTCACCTGTATGATCACGCTTTTCCCCGATAACGGTGACACGTTCAAGCGAGCTCGGGTAATTCAAAACCCCAACGCCCTTCAAGACGTTATTTTCTACAATTGCGCTCGTTAAGCTCATATAATTTTCAGGTTGGTTAATCGTAAATGAATCCATTTCAACTCCGTCGCTGTTGTAAGCTTTCAACGTGAGAGATTGATCGTTTGATTCTAAAATAACACCCGTCTGCTTATTTTCATCATACACGATATGATCCCAGTCAAATGATTTGTTATCAAAGAACGTTGGACCTGATGACCCAACTGTCACAAAAGTTGTTCCTAAATTCATCGCTTCTTCCGATATATCTTTTACACCGTTTCGTATGGTTGCCCGTTTATACACATGATCATGACCGCCAATATACATACTAACGCCAAGCCGTTCAAATGCTTGAGACAATTTCACTCTCATCATGTCCATACCGGTCTCATCGCCAGATTGACCGCCATAATAAGGATAATGCCCCATCACGATTTTCCACTTCTTGTCGGTCGCCCGCATATCTTTCTCCAGCCATGACAGCTGCTTGTCGAAATCCAGCACAGAATTCAGAACAGCAATGTGCATATCGCCATAATCAAACGAATAATTCGTTTCCCGGTAACTGCCTTCACCGTTCTTCGGCAGGTTGAAAAACCCGGAGAACGGCCCGATTTTCCGCTCCGTCGCACGTTCACGGTCCCCGACAATGTGAGCAGAAACGAGACCCATATCATTGTTGTAAATGTTGCTAAACACATCATCCCATGCATACATATTGCCGCCGTTCTCGACCAAGTCTCCGACTTGAATCACAGTCTGTCCGTTTGAATTTTTCTCCTGCAGAACATCCAGCATATTTTTAAACAGTCGGAAACTTTCCGGATTTCGATCTGGAACTTCAAGATCCCCCATCACATACAATACGGCTTCCTCTGAAGCTGGCGCGGTCCTAAAGCTATAACTGCCGCTCCAAGGTCCAGTCGGTGACATTCCATACCGATAGTCATACTTAGCCCCTAAGTCGAGATCTGTTAAATTCGCTTCATGAGCTGCAAGCACCCGATAATTACTCTTCGCAAACGTATCACCATAGGCGACTTGAAAATAAGAGACTTCCGCCTGTACCACTTCAGCATGGTCCCACGTCGTCTCGGACTCCGGTTTATATTGAACATACGACGTTTCTAACGCCTTATCCGTCACCAAATTTATTCCTACTTCACGTTCATTCCCACCTACATTAACAATGGGTTGAAATTCATTTAAAATTTTATCCGCATCTAGCTTTTGTTGATCAACAAGTAATCGAATAAGTTCAACACGCGTATTTCCTTGAGAGTCGGTTGCTACATACTTAATGAAATGTTCTCCATACATGTCGACCTTGAAATGCTGATTTGCTACGGCTACTTCTCCTTTATCATTTAAAACGATGGCTTCCACCGATAAAGATTGACCGCGATTATCCGTCGCCGAAGCGCCCAGCACCTCCACTTGATCCCCAAGCTTAATCGTGTCCGGATATTGTCCATGTACCGTAATTTCAGGCGCGTGCACCGTGCCCCTCGTTTCATCACCAATCCAAATTGGAGCACTTATAGCTTCTTCACCGTCTGCTTGGAATGCTCTAACGAGGAAATAATCCCCATCTTTTGTTGCTAAGGTTACTTCCTTTTCAAATTGATTACTGGCAATACTGCGATACTCCTTGAGAATTTCACCGCTGTTTTTGTAAATAACAACTTTATCCAAATCATCGTTAGCATCAGGATCATTTATCCGTACTTTAAGTTCAATTTCTTTTGTTTTGGCTGGAAGGATCGCCCCCATCATCTGACCTTTTGCTGAAACCGCCATTTCTAAGTTACGATCAAATGATACATAGGTGCGGTGGTTTCGCATCGCCTCGTAAAGACCTTCTCTTGTTAGATTATCCCCCCACATACCGGTCACATGGGGCTGGACCATTCCCCAATTTCCTTTGTGCTCGTCTCCGCCAAACACAGGTGAAACATGCCAGCCTTGATCTAACGCCTTGGTATAGATTGCAAAATCATTGGAGGATTTGTATTCCATCAGATTAAGGTTTCTGTCAACATCCCGGTTATAATGTTTAAATTCATTGAAACTCCAATTTCCTGACGAGCGTGGATGATTAAATTGAGCAATCGCATTGGGATCTTGGGCAAGTCTTGCGTAAAAGGTTGGCAAATCATATTTTATGTCGCTCCAGCCCCAAGTGCCATCCGCACCTACTCCATGTGTTCTTGCAAACCATGGGGCATTAAATAAGTTGATATGGCCCGCTTCATCATACCAAGTCACTTCCGTACCAGGCAGCGTAATAAATTCGTGATCACGATTGTGAGCATCTGATTGCTCATGCAGCAACTTGTATTCTTCTGAATAAGAGTCTTGAACATCCGTAATAAAATCACTGCCCGTACTGATGTCATAAGTCACGTCGTGTTCAGTCACTGCATAAAAATCAAAGTCTGTATTAGCTTTCACAAAATTGTAAGCATCATTAGGCAACAATATACCATCACTGAGAGATGTGTGGGTATGCATGTGACCTTTGAACAGTGAAGCTCCTAAGTACTTAGCTCTATCTTTTTTAGAAACACCATCTTCTAAAGACGCCGCGAATACATTAATGCCGTAACAAAGACTAACAACCCCCACAATGAAACAAGCCATCACAATAAAAGGCAGACTTCTTCTTTGGGACTTCAATTAAAATCCTCTCCTTTTTCGGCTTAAAATGATAATACAGGTATTAGAAAAACAAACAGCCCCTAAACTAAAAAATGCGTCTGAAGGCTGTTCATATCATCTATCTTGTTCATCACAGTCGCAACAATCGCTTTATGATAGGTGCAAGCGACTGTGCCATGCGCAAAAATCCGAGGTCCGTTGGATGTGTTCCGTCAACCGTACAATCATTGACGAAATCATCGCCTAGCAGCTTAAAGCCGTCAACGAAATGGAGATTACGGTCTCCTTCTGTCCGCCTCTGTTCAACGTTCTCGATCTGAATCAGCCTGCGGCGATCATTAAGCTTCCTTCTCTCCGTATAGAACTGATCTTCGGCAGTGCTAATCCTTGAGACTACTAATATAGGAACTTCGGGATGCCGCTCTCTCAAAATTTGGATGAAGGCAGGCAGCGTTCGTGCGATGTTTCCGGCCTCGCCCGTATTCCCTTCATAATCAAGAATGAATAGCCCCGGATCATCGATTTCCGACATGATATGCGCGAGCTCCGGCTCGCCCTTTCCATTCCCCGAGAAGCCAAGATTTACGAACTCCACCGGAATCATACGGCTGAGAATATTAGAATAAGCCATACCCGGCCGGGAGGCACATCCCCCTTGCGTAATCGAAGTTCCATATATAATGACGGGTCTACTGCTTGCATAGGCAGGTGCATCGCTTATGACAGCATCCTTATCTACACCGATCCACACCTCCTCTACCCCTTGGTAGAGCGGCATGTTTAAGGTGACGGCCACATCTTTTTTTGTATCCCACTGATAAAACTGTGATTCATATTCACTTTCCGTTGGCTTGAATTTAGCCGTGGTGATAAAGCTCTGCTCTCCCGGCTCTCCAAGATAGCAGTCAACCCCGCACTGCCCGGTAGGCGGCATATGATACATATTGGCCGGTCCGGCAAGACGCATCCTTATGACCAGCCTTGAGGAATTGGTGCGAAAGCGAATTTGCCCGCCTGCCGTACAATAAGCAAGCGTATCAACCGCGGGCGGCAAGACAGCCCCGGAAGCCAAAGGCAGGCGTCTGTAAATCCCATCCTGCGCAAGCCAAGGGAAGCCCGCGATGTGAAAGGGCGCTTCAAGCGGAGAATGCCATTTTAACTGTTCCCCATTTGTTGTCTCCGGGTATATAGTTCCGCCCAGTTGATCTAAGTTTATCTCTTTCGATTGTACGGCCATCTATATCTACTCCCTCACTATATTTACTAGAGGTTGTTCAAAAAGTCGCCTTTTGATCACGAAGTGAGCCAAGAAGTAACTCGGCATCGAATCTTGAATTCAGCCGGTCCTTCCGGTGCTCACGTACCCAAAACGTACGCTCCGCTCCTCACTCCCTATCTTCATCCAACCTTCTCGGTGCTGAAAATCCTACTTTTTGAACTGGCACTATTACAATACCTTTGATGGGTTTACTCCATTTGGAATACATATTTCCGAATCGCCTGAGCAACGCCGTCCTCATTGTTGGTAACCGTGATTACGTCCGCTATTGACTTGATATAATCTTCACCGTTGGCCATCGCCACACCGAGACCTGCCGCCTTCAATAGCTTCGCGTCATTATCACTGTCTCCCATAGCAATTACATCGGACATAGAGAAGCCAAGCATCTGACAAACCTCGCGTACTCCGCTTTCCTTTGTAATGCCTTTAACTGAAATCTCCATATTACTAAGGGCCGAACGGGTAACTTCAAGCGTCCCCCAACTGAGCAGCTCTTCCTTAATTTCCGCGAGCTTCTGTTGATCATTGCTGCCGATGCCGAATTTCATCCAATCCCGTTCGAACATCTCAGACGTCCAATCCTTGTCGCCCGTCAGGCTTTCCACGCTGTAGCCCCAATACCACTCGCCCCGCTCGGCAGCAATGGCGTGAATGCGGCGGATCGTGTCCCGAGGAATAAAGACGCGTTGATTAAGCCTGCCCGGTCCCTCCCAAACTTCTGCGCCATTGAGCAGCACCATCGGGGAATCGAGCCCAAGCTCGTCCCAGAAGCCCTTGGTAGTTTGCAAACCTCTTCCGGTGGAGAATATTACTTTCACACCGTGATCTACTGCATATTGAAGCCACTTTTTGGTCTCTTCCGTAATTTTCTTTTCATCCGTCAGAAGAGTCCCGTCCAGATCCAATGCAATCAGCTTATACTTCGCTTTTACCTGATGCATGACATTCATCCCTTCACAGCCCCCATTGTCGCACCTTCCATAAGAAGTTTTTGGAATAGGATATAAATAATAATGGACGGTACCATCGCAATGGTTACACCGGCAAACAAAGTTACCCAATCCGCAGTAAACTCCATTTGCTTGTTCGCAGAATACATTTGCACCGCAATGGGATATTTCTTTGGATCGCTCAAATAGATGAACGGCGCTAAGAAATTGTTATAGAACCCTAGGAACTTGAATACGCCAACGGTTACAATTCCCGGTGTAGACAAAGGAACAATAACACGCCAAAACTTTTGGAATAATGTAGCGCCATCCATCGTTGCGCTCTCCTCAAGCTCCATCGGTAGAGAGCTCATAAACCCTCCGAGCAGCATAAGGTAGAACACACTTTCACCCAAACTAGACAGGAGAATTAATCCGGTCAAGCTATTGGTCAAACTCAGTTCCCGCATAATGACATACTGGGGTACAAGTGCATTGATGCCAGGCAGGAACAGGGACAACATAATCAAACCCCAAATCAATTTTCTTCCTTTGAAGCTCATTCGAGTAAGCGCATAGGCGTTAAGTGTTGTAAAGAAAAGCCCAAGCACCAGACTTCCGCCAACATAATAAAGGGTATTTAAGAGTGATTGCCCAAAACCGTATTGATTCCAAGCCTTCGAATAATTCTGCAATCTTAGTTCCGAAGGCAGCGCCCATATATCTTTAAAAAACTCAGGATTGCTTTTTAACGATTCATAAATAACCCAGATTAAAGGAAATATTATAGTCAGCGACCAGGCATACAGCACCAAACGCCACACAATGTCCATTAACGTTCGTTTTTCCTTCAAACATATCCCCTCCGAACCTTCATTTGGAAACTAATACTCGTAGCCTTTGTTCGGCACAAATTTATCGATTAACAGCTTTGCCGTTACTAATATGACGAATAGAATCATACCGACTGCGGAAGCGTAGCCGTAATTCCGATACTCTACGCCAAAAGCTAAGTTAAACATGTAGAGGCCGATGACGTCCGTCGACCCGAATGGCCCCCCATTCGTCATAATGAGGATGATTTCGAAGCCCTTCATTGTGCCGACGACAAGGAACAAAGCGCTGACGCGGATAATGGGCGTAACAAGCGGCATTGTAATTTTAAACAAACGTGTCATATGTCCGGCGCCTTCAAGAATCGCCGCCTCGTACAATGACTTTGGAATCCCCAGCATCGCATTGGCAAAGATAATAACGTACAGGCCGACGCCGCCCCAAACCCATGCCGGGATAATGGATGCAAGCGCTGTGCTTTCATTGCCCAGCCAATAGAAATTTCCGGTATCAATTCCGACGAACTTTAGAATCCCATTCAGCAAACCGTACGATCCGTCATAAATGAAAGCCCAGAGGAGAGCGACTACGACCGTAGATAAAACGTTCGGGAAGAAAAACAATACCTTCAAAAATTTATTTTCTTTATACGATTTATTGGTAATTAAATAGGCAAGGAGCAGGGAGATGATAATAACAAAGAAAGGCACTGTTATCATAAGAATCAAGTTGTGGGTAAGTGCGCGCCATACATATTTATCTTGGAATGCGGTGACGAAATTGGACAGCCCGACAAACGTTGCATCCGTAAACCCGTCCCAATTGAGCAGCGCATAATAAACGGATAGAATGTTCGGGAACAACGTAAACAGCAAATAGCCGCCAAAGGGAGGCACGATGGCTATGAACAGAAATATCCACTTCTGCGTATTCGCTTTATCTAGACCCATAAGCTTGCGCATAGCGGTCTTTGGTGTCTTCACAACGGTTGAATCAGACACAAGAGGTCAACTCCTATCTTACTGGACGTTTATAAATCTTTTTCAGTGTGAAGCCTATAGGGTCTCAGAAGTTAAAACGGAAGAGCGGAGATGAATCCACCCCGCTCCATCACGTCTTTTTATTTCTTTTCAGCCTCTAGAGCTTTCTTCAGCAGCTCTTCAGCTTGCTCCAGAATCGGTTTCGGATCCTGCATACCCATAGCAAATTTCACAATATTCTCATTCATCAATTTTTCTGCTTGAGCAAGATTCGGATCGGAAATGTTGATAGACCGGCTTGCTTTAAAAGTCTGAGCATTATTATCTGCAATGTACTTCAGAACAGATTGAGCAGAGCTGGAAAGGTTAGCCGCTCTGGCAGGATCTTCCGTCAAATCCTTGCGCATTGGCAAAGCGCCTGCCTTTTCGGCAGCAAATTGTTGATTTTCAAGCGTAACCAGCCATGCGATCAGTTCTTTAGCCCACTTTTTGTTTAATTCCGGCTTAGCTGCCCAGATATAGTTGAAGTTTGAAGTTCCGCTTCGAATCCAAAGCGTTTGATTGGTGTTATCTCTGAAAGGAACAGCCATGAAACCCCAATCGAAATCCGCAGGCGTTGCTTCCTTCATCTCATTCTCGACATGTGTCCCAGTCGATACCATAGCGGCTTGCCCCTGAATAACCTGCATTTGCGATTGCGTATGGTTCAATGCCGGAAGTCCTTCTGCAAAATATCCCAGCTTGCCAAGCTCATAGAAGCGCGTCCAGGTTTCAACCGTCTCTGGATTTGTGTATTGCGGCAGACCATAAGTTCTATAATCTTCGATAAATTCATCGACATGGCTATTGATATCAGCCAACTCAAAATTTTTGGCTGTTCCGAAAGCCCAGTTATGGTAGCTTGGATGAATGCCTGGGAACGTAATTGGAGCAATGCCGTCCGCTTTAATGTCTGCTAGAAGCGCTTTAAATTCGTCCCATGTGTTCGGGTTTTGGTTCCAGCCATGCTCTTCGAATAGCTTTTTGTTAAAAAACAACCCGCCAAAGCTGCTCGCCGTAGTAAATTCATACCTTTTCCCATTGATCAGCGGCGTTGACTCGTACATGCCAGGCATCATAAGATCCTTGACCTTTTTATCTGGTACGTCTGGAAGAGGGAACTCCCAGATGTCATCCATTGGTTCAAGCTTGCCGGCTTCAGCGAGTCCAATAATACCTCCAGACGGCTCTGTATTGAATAGATCAAACATGTCATTATCATTGCCTGCCGAGATTTTTGTAGAAAGAATCGTCTTCATATCAGCTGAAGCCGTGATGTCTATTTTGACATTGGGATACTTAGCTGTGAACGATTCAACTGCATAATCGAACCACTCCCGGCCATATCCTCCTACAAAGAAGCCTACCTTTAGCGTTACTTCCTCATTCTTCGGCAATCCATTCTCATAAACATCTGCTTCAGCAGATACACCCGCCTTATCCGAACCAGCAGGAGTTGTACTTGGGCTAGCCTCGTTCTTTCCGCTGTTACCACCGCAACCAGCCAGCATTGTTAAAGATAATAGCGCTGCAACACCCGTGCTCATGAATCGTTTCATTTTTCCATTAAACATTATTTCGCTCCCCCATTAATTAATAAATAAATTGGATTAACTATTTAAGCATAACTATGTTTTGTTAATCAGCAATCAAATCAGGGTAAATAATTTGTAAATAGATACTGGATATAACCTCTGGAGCCTCACCTCCTATATGCACTGTAAACGCTTACATATTAATTACTAATTGGCCCGTTGTCAACCCTTTTATCAATTGTTTTGATCATTAATTACCCTATTTATAATTGGGAGGGTTAATCGGAATGCCCGAATTTCCAAAAATGATAATTTCATCTGAAATCCCACAATGCTTCTAAGACTTCGATTAGCACAGAAACCGCCTTTTATGCCAAGACGATGCATAATATACTTCGTGCGGCGGATATGAAATAAATTTGTTATGATAATAAACGATTTTAGCTGGTATTGCTCCATCAATTGCTTGCTAAAGATTAAATTTTGAACGGTGTTGTATGACTCGTCTTCTTTTAATAGTCTTTTTGCCGGAACGCCCTTCTCAACCAGGTACTTCTTCATCAGCTCCGCTTCCGAGTGACGTGAACCAACCGCTCCCCCCGATACAATGATATATTTGTGCCCATACTGCCGAAATAGTTTGTAAGCCTCATCCAGTCTTTCCTTAAGCAAAGGGTGTATTCGGCCGTCTTTAGATACATAGCCAAGTACAATAAGTGCATCTGCCTTACCAGGTTTCAACTTAACTGCATGCAGCCAGCATATGTAAGTCAGCACCGCCATCGCCGCTATTGCAACTATCCATCCAATCCATGCCATTATTTGCTCCTCTAGGCGTTAATTTGTTATGTTTAATCAAATCAGTTTACAAATATAATATCTTTTTTTATCACAATGTCAATACAATCCGTTTCGTTTTTTTAGTATTTTTGGATTAAGAGCTTTCGTATGGGCTGCATTATACTGCATAGAACCGCCATCTATCGTCGTCTTTTTGAAAATTTATAAGGAATGTTAGTTGAATTTAACTAACTTGCAACTTTTATTCATCTCGTATTAATGCTACACTTGAAGCAAAGTATGTTCCTAATTTGTCAAATGTTTTGAATCTATATTATATAAAACGTTGTTGGAAAGAGGATGCATATCGTGAGCGATTCGGTCAAACCAACTAGTCATATGTTATTAAAATCAATTAATCAGCAGAAGGTTCTTTTTCTCATTTATTCAGAAGGGCCGATCTCTCGCGTAGAGCTTGCTGAAAAGACTGGACTAAGCAGACAAACGGTAACCAATATCGTTAATCGCCTGTTGAAGGAAAAAATAATCGTGACAGGGGAGCTTATCGACTTGGAGGTAGGCAGCGGAAGGAAAAGAGTCGGCCTTCATATCAACAGCGGCCACTTTTATGCCATCGGGCTTGAGCTCGCCGGCAAATACATTCGCGGAAAAGTATACAACCTGCGTCAAGAGGCTGTCGCATCAGCAGAACGCACGAGCAATAAATATGGTTCTATAGATGTGCTGATGCAGCTGTTGCATGAAGTTATTGATGAGCTGCTCACCCAGGTACCCAACACCTCCAAAGTAAAAGGGATCGGAATCAGTATGCAGGGACTGGTAGATTCTCAGCATGGCATCGTTCTGCGGACCCCCGGCATAGGCGTTCATCGCTTGCCACTCAAGCAGCTGCTTGAAGACAAATATAACATCCCCGTGTATATCGAGAACGATGTCAATCTTCTCTCTGTCAACGAGAATATGAACGGCTCCTTGAAGGAATCCAATAACAATATCACCATTAAGTTTGATTATGGTACAGGCGGCGCAATCGTCCACAATAAACAAATTATGGCAGGATCTAGCTTTGTTGCAGGTGAATTCGGGCATTATAAAGGCTTCTATGGAGAAGATGCCTATCCATGCCATTGCGGCAGATCCGGATGCTTAACGACGCTGGCTTCCAGCAGCGGACTGAGTGTATCCATCAAATGCACACTAGAGGAGTTCGCAGAAGGCATAAGAACTGGAGATCCTAAGTTCCTTAGTTTATACGAAAAAATTGTTGATGGCATCGCAACCGCCGTTACCAATATCATTACATTTATAAATCCAGACAGTTTGCTTATGACTGGACGAGTCATTCCCACCATCAGTCCCGAAATGTTCAACGAGATTAAAGCTAGAGTGATGCACCAGTTACCTGTGACAGTTAATAACGTACAATTGATCCACCTTCATAACAAACCGGATGAAACAAAGCTTGCTGCCGGGTTAGTTATTAAACGTGCATTTGAAATACCGCTGGATACCTTATCTCTTTAATACGACGGGTTAAACCATACCGGAACGGTTCATCTCTGACTTAGGATGAGCCGTTTTTACTTTTTACCATCGATATAACTTTAGATCGTACATTTCGGTGGATAAGCCTTATAACCGACAGTGTCAGCCCTCTTTCTCTACAAAATGCCGACCCACGGAGTAATATTCATCCTTATTCACGGCATCGTCCAGCCACTTCATCAGCTTTACTCCGTCCTGTTCGGCTGTGTAAAAATGATTTAATGGGGAGAGTGTATGTGGTGTCCTGCCCGTCTTCTCGTTAAGACCGTAATCCGTGATGTAATAATAGTAGCCTGGCAATCCTTTAGTTAGCTCTCCGGCAGATTGCAGCATGCGGGCCGACCAGCGATGCACATATTCGCCATCATCCAAAACGTCACCATTCAGATCCTTCTCAAAGTCGAACAGCAGCTCATCATAAAGCGTATTGGACTGCAAAAGTACCGCATTGTCCGGGAGCAGCTTGCGGTTCGCCGCGAATACGGACGAAATCAAATCTCCGTTGACTTCATAACCAAAGGTTTCTGCAAAGTTGACCTTCCATTCGTTATCGATAATATCCGGCCAGCGGTTGGCATTTAAGTAGGAGCCGTCCGAATATTGATAAATGCGGGCATCCGGGTAGCGTTTCGCGATCTCAGGCGCCCAGAACGCAGCTCCGAATCCTCCGGCGCTTTCTCCCGCGATGAGGATCTTTTCCGGCGCAGCGAAATGGTTTGCAATCCATTCCAATGCTGCGCGCGTATTGGCTTGACCGTTGTAACGCATTGTAAACGGCTTGCCTTTGGCATCCGTATATTCCTTGGATGCATTCCCGATATGCAGATCACCAGTAGAATAAGGGATATATACAATATTCCAATCCTTGAACGGATTGTCGGGGTTATTATTTTTCAACAGGCCGCCAAGCGTACTTACTTTAAAGAATGGAATGTTCGGAAAATAATATTTGATCTCACCGTTCTTCATGACATTACTCAGATTAATCGGCTGCGCGGCAGTCACCGCATCCCAGGCCACACCGCCCCCAGAAAAATAAATGATCAATTTATCTTCTGCAGCTGCTCCCTTATTGGCAAGTAAATAATATTCCGAACCGTCGGCAGAAATTACTTGTGCATCCTGGTCAAACTTGATTTTATTCCAGACATAGCGCTCCGCAGCAGCCCATTTATCCGGTTCAGCAGGCTTTTCAAGTATGAAGAAATAAACATAACCCGCCAAAACACCCAAAGTAAGTGCAATTCCGCCGATCGAAGTCAGGAGAATCTTATTGATTCTTTTCACTGTTTTCTTTTTTGCCACACAAAGACCGTCCTCTCAACCATAAAGTAGTCCACAAGTTTTTCAATCTTCATTATCATGCTGATTTTAACGTCCAGTGTGAATTTAAGCACCATAAAATTTAGAGTGCTGTTTATGCTACTGCTCAAAAAGTAAATTATTGTTGATTTAGCTGCTCGAAACCAGGGGTCAAAGTGTGGCGAATTATAACTTAGATGTCCTCTATCTCCCTTTTTATTACCCTATCCAGAAGCTATAATCAAGTTAACATGCACAGAAGGCCACCGAAGAAATCGGCGGCCTGATCTGTCGGTGATTATATAGAGACTTGGTTTTCAAACCTCCGTTTTGTCGGTTACGCTCCACTTCGTGAAGACCGGCGACGCATGGATAAAGAAATAATAGCCGGGATGAGTCCAATTGCGACGCCGACTCCCCCAAACCAACCAACTGCTGCAAGAGAGATGCTGTCTACAACGATACCCCCAATTACAGCCCCTACGGCCATTCCCAACTGCACGATAGAATTGTTCAAACTCAGGATGATCCCCGAAGCCTGAGGAGCCATGCCGATTAAATAAACTTGTTGAACCGGCCCCGTCGACCAAGCGAAAAAGGACCATAACATAAGCAAAGGCAACACGAACATGGACGAGTGGGAGAACGCCGTCAGCAACAATAATATTCCGGAGTGAAAGAGCAAGCCTCCAATCATCGTACGGGGGATACCCCATTTATCTGCACCGTAGCCGCCAACTTGGGAGCCTATGAGACTGGCCAGCCCAAACGCAAACAGCCCGACGTTTACCATCCCTTCGCTCATTCCTGTAATGTCCAGAAGAAACGGCGTTATATAGGTGTACAGCATCGTGTAGCCTAATATCCAGAAAAAACTGATGGAAAGCGCGACAGTGATTCGGGGGCTTTTTAATAAGGCGAGCTGTTCCCGAATAGGAACGGGAGCCTCTCCTTCCGATTTCGGAATTGTCAGCAAAAGGACCAACATCGCGACCAAGCTCAGGGCTCCGACTCCCGTGAAGATGATTTTCCAATCATGTGAGCCCGCAATGATCCTCCCAAGCGGGACCCCTAGAATAAGTGCGAGGTTAAAGCCCACCAGAACCGTGGCGATAGCGCTGCCCTGTTTTCCAGGATGAGATATTTTGGCGGCAACCGTCAGGGCGACGACCATAAATACCCCCGTGCTAATCGCCAAAATAATTCTTGCTCCGAGCAGCATGCCGTAGCCTGTCGTTGTGACAGTGATCAAATTCCCTACGAAAAATAATCCCAAAGCCGATAGCATAAGCTTTCTTCGATCCATTTTTGCCGTGAGTGCAATAAGAATCGGGGTGCCGATGGCATAAGCAAGCGAGTAGACCGTAATCAACTGCCCGGCCGCCGCTACCGACACTCCAATATCACTTGCAAGCATATCCAAAATGCCAGCAATCACAAATTCCGAAGTTCCGACTAAAAAGCTGACAATGGCCAGAATATAAATTTTCCATGAATTCCCCATCTATTTCTCCTCTTTCCATTTCAACAGATCTAAATCTATAGAAGTCATATTTAAAAAATAATGCTCAATTCGCCGACTTCATTTCTCGGCTCAATCAAGCCTCCTCGTTCCAAGCATTCGTACTCTGCTTTAAGCGTTATAGCCTTACGTCTGACGGGCGAGCTCCTTACGGACAATCGGCGCTACTTTGGTGCCGAGAAGCTCAATCGTCCGCAGCAAGTCGCGATGCGGCAATGAACTGAAATCATTGTACATCATGAATCGAGTCAAGCCTAGGTTCTTATGCAGCAGCACGATCTTCTCTGCGACATATTCGGGATCTCCGACATAAAGAGCGCCGTGCAGGCTGCGGGCTGAATCGTACGAGTCACGTGTATAGGGAGACCAGCCTCGTTCCCGACCAATTTGGTTCATTTGCTCGGCCATGACAGGATAATACCGCTTAGCTGCCTCTATTGTCGTATCCGAAATAAAGCCATGCGAATGCGTAGCAATTTGCAGCTTATTCGGATCGTGACCGGCTTTCACGGCGGCCTCTTTATAAAGCTCAACCAAGGGTGCGAATCTTTGCGGCTCCCCTCCCAGGATAGAGAAGGCAATCGGAAGTCCCAGCAAACCGGCCCGAACAGCTGATTCCGGGTTGCCCCCTGTGCCGATCCAGACAGGCAAAGGCTCCTGCTGTGCACGAGGATAGACGCCCATGTTGTCAATCGCCGGGCGATGACCGCCGCGCCAGGTCACCTTTTCGGAGGCCCGAATCTTTAACAGCAGTTCCAGTTTATCTTCAAACAATTCCTCGTAATCTCTTAGGTCATAACCGAATAGCGGAAACGATTCGATGAACGATCCCCGTCCGGCCATGATCTCCGCTCGCCCGTTCGATAGACCGTCCAGCGTTGCAAAGTCCTGGTACACCCGCACCGGATCATCCGAAGATAGCACCGTCACTGCGCTCGAGAGCCGGATCCGCTTCGTTGTAGCGGCAGCGGCGGCCAGAATGACAGCTGGCGACGAGCTTGTATAGTCGATCCGATGGTGCTCGCCGACGGCATAGACGTCGAGGCCAACTTGATCTGCTAATTGCATCTCTTCGATCGCTTGGCGCAGCCTCTCGGCATGTGAGACACCGCCATTTCGGGGGATTGCATGGAGGAAAGTGCTCATTCCAATCTCCATCGTATTCGTTTGATCGCTCATAGTCATTCTCTCCTTCTTAATCGATTCGTTCGCTAAAACTTCATTCAAGTATAATTCTTACCATTTCTATTGTTCTAAACATATCGAAGTGATTTTGGAAAAAATTACGCCAGCAAAAAGGGCGCAAATTTTTCTGCTATTTCTCGATTGACGTTATAGTGAATATACGATCCATTCTTGCGAGAATCAATCAAGCCAGAGTCCGTCAATTGCTTCAAATGATGCGATAGCGTCGAGCCTGCAACCGACTCAAGCCTTTCACCGACGGCAGTAAAGCATAAATTGCTCTCTTTCGCGAGCAGTAGAGCGATTTTCAGCCGGGTTGGTTCCCCCAAAGCTTTATACACTTTAACCGCTTGCCCGATATCTTCCTGATTTTCTCCCATGATAATCACCTCCCCGTATCCCTTCTGCAGTTCTATAACTATCGAAATCAATATTAGCACCAAGCCATTCAAAAGTAAAGGGGAGCATTACTTTAGTAGCACAGGTAAGAATGGCAATGACTACGCCTACGTGTACCCCGTGAAAGAAGTATTGCAAGCAGGCGGCAGATTAATTCGCTCAGAACAGGAGAGCGGCATTCTGATGCTAGTCGATGATCGGTACTTGCAAGCTATGTACAGGAGTCTGCTGCCGGAAGAGTGAAGGGAGTATGAGGTATTGGAGATGAGTAGACTGCCTATTAGCGAATAAAGAGGGGTTGCACAATTCTATCTAGTTCAATTAACTTAGAGAAAATGTATTCGTACGAAGGAGTAGGACTAGCAGATGCGCCATTGGAATTATTTCACCAGATTTCTATACATAATCTGCCACATTATCCGATAATTATTGGTATCTCATTAGAGACAGCAATTAATTTAAAGGAGCGAGACGATGATTAGTAAAAAGTTTAAGCGGTTAAACCGAAATGGAGAGGTAAGGAATAATTCTTGGAGGAAAAAGGTGCTGCAAATAGCACCGCTGCTCGTATGTGGAGTCATTGGATCAATTATATTTGCGGATCAAGTATCTGCTCATGGTTATATTCACTCTAGTCGTGCTGCTCTGTGCAAGGATCTGACGAACAAAAACTGCGGTCCCGTGCAATACGAGCCGCAAAGCGTGGAAGGATTAGGGACTTTCCCGGCTAAAGGGCCTGCTGATGGCCAAATTGCTGGTGCTGGTGTGTTCCCACAGCTTGACGAGCAGACAGCTAGTCGCTGGAGTAAAGTAACGATGAATGGCGGCAAGAATACCATTAAGTGGACATTAACTGCACCACACGCTACGAGAGAATGGAAATATTACATCACCAAGAAAGATTGGAACCCCGACAAACCGTTAGCTCGTGCTGATTTGGAGCCTATCGAGACGTTTAACGATGGTGGAGCCAAGCCGCCAACAACGGTTGTACACCAAATTAACGTGCCGACAGATCGCAGCGGCTATCATGTGATTCTGGGTGTATGGGAAATTGCAGATACGGTGAATGCTTTTTATCAGGTAATGGATGTGAATTTGATTAACGATGATAACGGGAATCCAAACCCAGAGGACACAACGGCACCAACGGCGCCTACTGCTGTGGCATCTCCTGTACAAACGACGAACACTGTTGAATTACGCTGGAATGCGGCTTCCGATAACGTAGGAGTTAGTCATTATGACTTATACCGTAATGGTGTGAAGGTACAGACGGTAACAGGCACATCGGTTGTCGATACAGGTTTGGAAGCAAATACATCCTACACATATACAGTAAAGGCTGTGGATGCGGCAGGCAATGTTTCCAAGGAAAGTGCTGCGATTACAGTGACAACGAAGCCAATCCCGGTTGATGATACAACTGCTCCAACGGCACCGACATCCTTGCACACTATGGGACAGACGACCTCGACGATCAATCTAATGTGGAACGAATCTACGGATAACGTAGGGGTGAAGCATTATGAAGTCTATCGTAATGGCGTTAAAGTACAGACGGTAACAGGTACAATGGCAACGGACAGCGGCTTGCAGCCAAACACAGAGTACACGTACTTTGTGAAGGCGGTTGATGCAGCAGGCAATATATCGGATGCGAGCAACTCTATTACAGTGAAAACAAAAGAACAGCCAACCGGACAATTACCAGAGTGGGAATCAGCCAAGGTGTATACAAGCGGAAACCGCGTTCTGTTTCAAGGCATAGAATATGAAGCGAAGTGGTGGACGCAAGGCGATCAGCCGGATACTTCTGATGCATGGAAGCTATTGAACAGCAGCAAAACGCCAGTATGGAATGCGAGCAAAGCTTACAATGGCGGAGATCGCGTCATATATGAAGGAGTTACGTACCAAGCCAAGTGGTGGACGCAAGGCAATGTGCCTAGTAAATTAGATGTTTGGCAGGTTGTACAATAAAGAATGAAGTCCACTTTTGCAGCATAAAAAAACGGCTTTGCCGTCCTATTGGGACGGTGAAGCCGTTTTTGTTTATTTGGACTATCCCCCTACAAATCTCCCTAAACTCCACAGTTAGGAACAGGGCGAATCTATGGCAAAATGAACTATTCCAACTAACACACTCTCTGTCTCCGAAACCCCTCAGAACTTGCTGGACAAGCAGTTCCATCCTTCTCCGCTATCGGGGGAGGTAATTTAATCCCCGTACCACTGAACCATTTCCCCGAATTAATTTTTGGATAATAAAGCCATTCCTAGCTTTGGCACGTCTAATTAGATATATGGTCTAAAAAGTGGGTGAGGAAAATAGAAAATCTCGTACATAAAGCACGATCAGGTGATCACCATGCGTACATCACGCTATTTCAACAATATGAGCAGCAATTGTATCGAACAGCCTTCGTGTACGTGAACAATCAACAGGACGCTTTGGATGTCATCCAGGAAACTGCCTATCGCTCATTCAAGCTAATTGCGACCCTGAGGGAACCAAAATATTTTAAAACGTGGTTAATCCGAATTTGTATAACTTGTGCAATCGATCTGCTTCGTAAGCGGAAAGAAGTCGTTCATCTAAAGCCCGAACACATCGATTTCGCTGTCAGTAATGAGGATTACGATGTGCCGCTTTCGATTTCATTAAAACAATTAATTGAACAGTTAGATGAGGATGAACGAAGCGTAGTCCTGCTGAGATTCTATCATGATTTCACGATCAAGGAGATTGCCAAAGTCCTGCAAATCCCTCTCGGTACTAGCAAAACGATACTATACCGCGCCTTGCATAAGCTAAGGAAGGTAGTTAAGGAGGAGTCTGTATATGAGCAATAATATAAAACAAGCCATTGAGGAAATCCCTATTCCTGCAATGCTTCATGAACGAAGTTTAATGGGCATTCATCAAGCGAAAGAAGAATGGGATGCGGCATTAGCTGCTCCAAAAAAGAGGAAGCGGGTTATGAATCGAGTTGTTGCTGCTTCCTTGATCGGCGTACTCTCCATTAGCGCAGCCGTTACATTCAATCCCCATCTTTCAGCGGCCATTCAAAGGGCTCTGCAATTCATTCCAGGAATCGGTGTGGTTCAAGAGAGTAGCACAGACTCTTATATGCTGACAGAACCCATTGATATTAAAAATAGCAATCAGACCGGCGCTACCGTAACTGCTATGTTGGTTCAAAAGGATTTGACTACAATTGAAATGAACGTATATCCAAACTATTCTTACGATATTAGAATCAAGGACGAATCTGGTAAGGTCCACAAAGCTTCATCTTCTCATGCTTACGGCTCACATATCACATTAAAGTTCGCTAGTCAGGTTGATGCTAAAGATCATGCACAATTGTTTTTTTTAGATAGACCCAATGAAGTCTTTACCATTCCACTTAGCAAGGTGGATAGCATTGACAGCCTAAACTCGATCGGAGGATCCGTGGAAGTCCATGATCTAAAGATTACGGCTATTCCAACTCCTGCGGGTCATAAGGGCAGAATATTTTTAAGTACGGAACACTCGAATCCATTCAGGTATTCTGAAGATTTTTATAGTAGTTCTGCTGAGAAAGGTGATCTTATTATATTGAATGAAAATATCATTGTTACGGATGAACTTGGTAATGACTATCCGATAGATAACAAGGGCACATGGATTCCTTTTAAAGACATTTATTTCAACTTGGGAGACTCAGATGTTAAGCAATACACGTTAACCATTCCGCAATTGATGATTGTCGGGCGAGAAGAAGTCAAATTATCGATCAACATTCCTGACGGAGAAGAAGGTCCATTAAACCAATCCTTCGACATAGCAGGTTACCCCGTAGAACTAACTAAATTTAAAAAATTCAAATCGAAGGATAACGAAGACTACATAGAGATATATGTAGAGATGCCAAATCCGCTGCAGCTAAGCCATTCTTTAATAGGCTTCGATGCTTACACAGATATTAATTTTGGAGCATCTAAGGCATATGATCCAACAACTGGCGTGATGGAATTTTTCTCGATGAAATATGATCCTAACTCGACGAAACTGGATGTTACTGTATCCAAACCGATTATTGATATGAAGGGGCCATGGAAATTTGAAATAGCAGCAGATAAATTTAAGAGCAAACAGGTCGTCGAACACGAATAAGAGCAGAGATCTCTGGTCTAAATGATCATGGCGACTGCATGTACTAAAATGGAAGTTTGAATTCCCGTCGTTAAGAAGCCTAGTAATTAGAAAAGAGAGCAACACGAGTGACTGCCACTACGTGTTGCTCTCTCTGTTTTGTTTGTACGAAAAGCTTCCTTACATGACGATTCAGTCGGCTGATCGGGACACCTCACGCGACTCTCGGCGCGAGGTGCTCGGTCATACGTCGGCCGGACTTATTCCCGTTCTCCTGCCGCATATTCGCCCGGACTGACGTCCATCACTTCTCTGGAAGGCTGGATCAGCGACATTTCGAACCTGCAGGGCCAATACACGTCCGGCGCCATCTCCCCATTCAGCAAGCCAGCGATCGTTTCACCTTCGCTCACCGGCACATCCGCTTCAAACAAGTAGGCTGCGACATTGAATGCATGCCGTGACACGTCATTCGGATCCAATGTATGAAAGTGGTACTGGACATCCGGAAGGCCGAGCGCAAAGAGACCGAGTGAATCGATCAAGCTGTCTTCGGTCCCATGAATGGTAAAATAGCGGATATTCATGCCGAACTGCAAGAACCGGGCAGCTCCTTCGTACGGATTATCCGCAATTTCGGCCGTATGCAGCAATTTCCCGCTTGATGGAATCCAGATCGCTTTGCAGGTGGGGAATAGACTTACGGCAGCCTCCAGCCAATCCGCCAATAAGGCGCTGCGCGATTTATAGTCCAGCCCCGCCGCCATGAAGTCGCTGATCAGCAGCTTATAGCGGCATTTTTCCAGAACGTCCTCGGCGTCCGGCATCGTCCAAAACTGGGTGCGCTCCAAGTCGGTAATCGTCTCCGGTTGAAAAGGAGTAACGTCTGCCATCATCACCTGAGCTGGCAAGTTCCCCTCCTGGTAGGCTACTTTATAAGCCTCTACGGCAAACGACGACAATGCGCCATCTGCCGACACGGTATCCGTTTTCCCGCATCGGGTTTCTAACGCATTCCGGACGGCTTCCGCATTCGGCCGTTCCACTTTCTCCTCAAACAGCAGATACATTTGAAATAACCGCTGAAACTCACTTTTTTCATCCAAATCTTGCTGAAGCACGCGTCCGCTCTCCATTCTACCCTACCACTCCGTTCGTATGTCGTTCCCTTCTACTATAGAGATTGCCGCACGGTTCACGCAAGTCCGGCCAGGAAATTGATTCCAAAGTCGGATCTAGGGGGTTACAGCCTTTCCCAAATCCGAAATCCCATCTCTGCCTTACGCCTATCAAAGCAGTCGGGTGAAACTGGACCTTCTGTAGCCCCGTCAACAAATAGCGAAAAACATGGGATCGGACGAACACCATTTTTTACAATGCGGAATATACAAATGAATAGGCACTTATCCCAATCATGCTTATTCTGTAAACTTTGCTAATCGGAATAGGCACAAAGGAGTGTTTCAAGTTGGTAGTAAAATCATCTCACTATTTTGCCCACGGCAACACTGCGCACGGAGCTCATTTCTTGTATACATCCGCATTTGATGGGCTAAACAAGATATTTGTCCTTACGGGGCCCCAAGGTACGGGGAAATCGACGGTCATTCAAAGCTTGGCGGATAGCCTGCTGGATAAAGACTTGCATGTGCAATGCTTCCACTCCCCTCTCCGTCCCGACGAACTGGATGGCATCATTTTAACGGAATTGAAGGTTGGTATTGTCGACGGGCGAGTCTGTAAGGGGATTTCGGATAGCGGGGCCGGTGAAATCGTCTTTATCCACTTCGAGGAAGCGTTTGATAACAGCCTTATTTTACCGGAACACTTCATAACGATAGAAGATCTTAGAGGCAAGCTTGAGAGCGCCTATTCAAAAGCGTATGAAACGTTCGCAATGGCATTGCAGATTCATGACGAGTGGGAAAAATATTATATCGAAAATATGGATTTCTCGAAGGCCGACCAGATTGCGCAGGATTTGATTCAAGAATTATACGTCGGTCATGAAAGCGATACGCCAACCGCTTCACGTCACTTATTTTTCGGAGCTGCGACTCCGAGGGGGGCATTCGATTTTATTCAAAGCTTGACCGCTCAGCTGGAAAGACGGATTTTCATCAAGGGAAGGGCGGGTTCTGGCAAATCGACGTTGCTGAAAAAGCTTGCCTCCGCTGCCGAACAGAAAGGAATCGAAGTTCAAGTGTTTCATTGCGGCTTTGATCCGAACAGTTTGGATATGTTGATATTCCCGAAGCTTCGAACAGCTATCTTCGACAGTACCGCTCCACATGAATACTTTCCGGATCGGGACGGGGATGAGATCCTAGATATGTATACACGGACTGTAGCACCTGGAACAGATGAAGCTCATGCTGCCGAAATAGCCGGTATCAAAGCGCGCTATTCGGCAAAAATGAAAGAGGCCACCTCCCATCTGGCGGAAGCCGAAGCCATCGATTCTCAAATTAAGGCCTACTATGTTGCAGCCACAGATTATTCGATCGTAGAGAAACTCCATCTGCAATTACAGTCTGAATTGAATGAACTGATCAACTCCATTCAGCTTTCAAAATAAAGATACAACCCAAAAGCATTCTATTTCTGACGGGGCTCAGCAGTCTAATGCAAGCTAAGTCCCGTTTGAAATTGAATCGGCTTCCACTTCTCCTATGGCCTTCTCCAAAACGACTGTGCGTATGGGACTGCAACGAAGTGCTCTCCCTTTATTCATGAATACATCTCTCTTATCTGCGTGTACAATCGCCGTTTTCTCGTAGATGCGAGACACACTATAACGTGTGTCGTGTAGAGATATATTTAATTACGGTGACCGATTGCATTCAAAATTCGCCCTATAGATGATACGGTTCCCCGTATCATCTATAGGGCGAATTTTGGTGCGACTAAACGGTAAGCCTTTCGAAACCGCCCATCCGATCACCGGATTGGCGGTTCTTACTTCCTACTTCTCCTGCTCCTTTATCACCTGCTCAATCCCGAGCAGAATCAGCTTCAAGCCGAACTCGAACGCCTTGTCGGTCCCCATCAGTTCGAACAGCCCGTTCGCGAACATTCTCCGGAACAGTCCCGCATCCGTCTCGCTCATGGAATCCAGAAGGCGAGTCATTTCCTCACCCGGAAGCGCTCCCGCTCCATGGTCCTTAAGAATCGCGGAGACATTGCGCTGGTGCTCATAATCGTCCAGAACGAAGTTGAAGACATAATTCATAATCGTAAGAACCGCTTGTATTTTTTGCTCTTGCTCAAGCGGCGTCGATTCCACGCAAAGCAGCATACGGTTGGTGAACCGGATGATGTCCGGTTCGTGGGGCAGCGTCGACATCATGAGCTGCGTGGAGCAAGGATACCGGCTGAGCACGCTTCGGACCGTTACCGCAAGCCCCTTTAGCTGCTCCTTCCAGTCCCCATCGGAGTGGTACTCCTCCAGAATGATTTTCGATACCTGGTTGGCCAGACGCTGGTAGAGATTCTGCTTGCTCTTAAAGTACCAGTATATAGAGGGAGCCTGAATCCCAAGCCTAACGGCCAATCGTCTCATGCTGAATTTCTCGATCCCCTCCTCACCAAGTAACTCCCACGAGGCTTCCAAAATCCTATCCTCCGAAATCTGAGGTTGCTGTTTTTTCATCGTTATCCGCCCTTTTATCTAACAGTGTAAGTTTATACTTTACAGGTTCATAGGTTCATGATATCATCTAACACTGTAAGGTTCAAACTAACACTGTAAGATTGAACTCAAAATAAATAAAGAAAGTAGTGACCCGCATGGATGCAGAAAACCTCCATTACTTTGAAAAAGCCCCGGTCGGAAAAGCCGTAGCTCACTTCGCTGTACCTATGATGCTAGGCACGTCAATGAGTGTCATCTATTCCATCTTGAATGCCTATTTCCTTGGTACACTTCACAATACCGCCATGTTAACCGCACTCGCGCTAACCTTGCCGTTATTCGCAATTATTATGGCGCTAGGCAACTTGATTGGCATGGGTAGCGGTACATTCATCTCTCGATTGCTGGGAGAGAAAAAATATGATGACGTAAAGCAAGTATCGTCATTCGCTTTTTACAGCAGTTTGGTTCTCGGTCTGATTGTGATGGCCGTCGGTCTCCCGTTGATCGATCCCATCGTTTATGGCCTGGGGGCAACGCCTGACTCCTTCGGATTCACGAAGGACTATGTCACGATTATGCTTATCGGTTCACCAATCGTCGTATTATTCTTCACGCTGGAGAATATCGTGCGCTCGGAGGGTGCAGCCATCACATCGATGATCGGTATGATTCTCAGTGTGGTCGTCAATATTATTCTCGATGCGTTCGTCATCTTCATGTTCCATTGGGATGTGATCGGCGTTGCGTCTGCTACGGTCATTTCCAACTTGGTTGCGAGTGCATTCTACGCCTTCCATATTAGATACAAGAGCCAATTCTTAACCGTCTCCGTAAAATGGTTCAAAGCTTCCAAGGAGATTCTGAGCAATGTATTCAAAATCGGAGTTCCCGTCTTTATTATGAGTATCTTTTTGGGTGCAATGTCGCTTATCTTAAATCTTTTTCTTGTTGAATATGGAGAGCCGGCCGTAGCGGCTTACGGAATTTCATCACGTTTATTGCAATTTCCTGAGTTTATTCTGATGGGCTTGTGTGAGGGAGTCGTGCCGCTCATTGCCTTTTCCTTTACAGCTAATAAATTACGAATGAAGCAAACTATTGGATTTACGATCAAAGCGATTGTGGCGTTAGCCGTCGTGTTCGGTGTCATCGTCTATCTGATTTCCGATCACTTAATCGGTTTATTTACGAATGACCCGCAATTAATAGAAATGGGCAGCTACATTTTGCATGTGACGTTCTTATCCTTGTTCATTACAGGAATGACCACGTTGTTTACGGGGATCTTCCAAGCAACAGCGCAAGGAACGGCCGCGTTTATTATGTCCGTTATTCAAGGAGTTACTCTGATTCCTGTGCTCTATATCGCCAATCGGATGAACGGCTTCCACGGGGTGGTCTGGTCGCTCGTCATTGCGGATGCCGTCGCATTCCTTGTCGGTGCCATCATGCTGTATGTTTTACGGAACAAATTGCAGCCGGATTTTGATAGTTTAGTACAGTAGAAACCTAAAACACGCAAGAAGGGAGGATAAGGGCACCCCCTGCCTTTTTTATATACGGTGAAGCCAAAAATTTCACCGAATACAAGAAATATCTGATCATTTGATTTATTTTTATTTACATTGATGCGGTTTGGAAACTATCACGAACAATTCATGCACAGCAAGTAACTGCACATCGAATTGTTGAATCACTTCATTCTTTTTTGATTTTATTAAAAGAAGAGAAGTATTCAAGCCCAAAACAAGTTTACTGAATTTGAGAATGATTTGATTAAAATAGTCACTGAAACCTATCTTCATTGGAAGCAATATAGCTTAAATGGTGATTTACATGAATATCGGGTGAAAGATGGTTTTTTTTTGATCCCAGCCCTCAAATGGGATACAGTGATACAATAATAAAAATGGAGACAAAAGGTTTGAAGCGGTATCTCTAACGGGCAAGGCCAACCAAACCGGTCGTCTATTTATTTCTTCATCGCTTCGATTGCATACTCCAACTCGACGTCTTGCCCGTCCATCATGCTTGCTTTGAACGTTTCTTCATTTAGGGGGATTTTGATATCGGGAACCGCGCCCCCCACTCCGGTTTGGTCGGCGTCTCCCTGGACCTTCTTGTTCTGATTGAGCGACCTTCCATCGGGGAACTGGATGACGTAGCCTTCCGGCATCTTGATCTCGATCGGGCTGCTCATAAGTCCGAACGAACCGGCCGTTGAGGTGAACCCTACGATTTTGACATTGGGTACGCCTTTTAGAACAAGAGGCATCCCTTCTCCTGAGCTTCCGGTTCTGCTGTTGATCAAGATGGCCACCTTCCCGTCGAAATAGGGCTTTACGGGCTTGACCTTGACGACTTCATTCCGGTTCAGTTCAAACTTTCCGGCTATATGGCTAATCCTTAAAGGATTCAACCGGGCGGATGCTCTAGAAAAGAAGGTGTAACGGAAATGAATGCATCAGAACGTTTCTGGGACAAAACAGCAAGTCAATATGATCAAATCGACATGAAGGATGAACAGACTTACATCAATATAATAAAAAGAACGAAAACGCATCTTAAAATAAGCAGCATTGTTTTGGATTTCGGCTGTGGCACTGGGTTGATAGCAAATGAAATTGCCAAATATGTGAAAGGGATTCATGCGATTAAATATATCTTCGAATATGATCGCAATTGCAGAAAAAAAGGCAAAAGAGCGAAACATCGCAAATATAAACTACGCTCATGCGACCATTTTCGATGAAAGGTATAAGAAAGGCTCATTTGATGCCATCATGGCCTTCCATGTTCTGCATTTGTTGGAAGATGAACATATCGTTCTGCAACGAATGAATGAACTGTTGAAACCGGGAGGATTATTGATTTCTGCAATACCATGCATGGGAGAAAAGAAATTTCTAAGCAGCTTGTTATTCATTGCAGGTAGAGTTGTCTAACGCCGAATATAAGATCATTTAAAATACGAAATTTAATCGATACAATTGAGAAAGGGAGTTTTTCAATTGTCGAATCGGATTGCTTGAAGAAAAGCTCTCAGGAATATTTCATTGTTGCTAGGAAGATTTGATATGTTACTAAGGAGACGTTTCACCCCAATTTTTCGCCGTTACTTATGGTACGGTTCTCCCCGATTAATCTTCACCGCCCGTACACCTGCTCCACCAACACCAGTCGCCGTTTCAGGGAAATTTCGGTACATATATCATATGCTAATGGGATGGACTGCAAGCATCTCGGCAACGGCGTCGTTCAACTGTGTTATGCGATCGATAGAATATTCTTGGGAAAATATCCCTGTTTACTAAGCGGTGGAATAGAAGTACTATAAATCTAGATGCTTCCATAATTAAACAAATTAAAGTTTTTTTGGAGAAACATCAAAATAAATAGAAAAGAGGATCGAACAAATGAATCTATTCAGAGTCATATCAGGAATGGCTTTATCCTCCGTAATGTTACTAGCTCTTTCTTCCAGTGCATTTGCTCAACCAGTGAGTCAGGGAACGGAGGGAACGTCCGATGTCTCTGTAACATTGGACGGAAAGACAACTCAATTTACCAGTTCAGAAATTACAAAACTGGCGGAATTAAACAATGTCGATCCTAATGAACTGAGGAAGGCAATTGAAAGTGGACCGTGATGTTCGCTCCCAAGTCGTCGTCGGTTAAGGTGCTTCCAGATCACCACCAAAAAACTTGCGCTACTTATGATACGGTTCCCCCTATATTCCATAACGGCAAAAAAGGGCATCCTCTAGGATACCCAAAACTAGTATAAATCCTTTATTAAGATTCTCATCGTTATTCTTTTTAGGAATTGCTCCAAGTATCGGCACATTCACCAAAGGCTCGAAAGCGTGATTCATACCCGCTACATCGCAAACCAAGGGATTCCACGTGCCGTGAATCAGATTTTGTAGTCAAGTGATGTTTTAAGTGTTGGTTTTTCAAAGTATGTATAGTGCTTGTCAAACTATTATGAGAAGCCTAAGTATTCGTCAAGATGTCGGGTTAATTTTTCTGCCCCTCTTGCATTAAGATGAATAGCATCATAATAATCGTTATCATCAAACATATCAGAATCATACAAATCAATGACTTCCATTTTATAATTCCCCCTAAATTTATTTATTATTCCATAAAATTCATCAATACGGTGTTCCGAAAAATATTCCTTATAGTATCTGGTCTTCGGGCAAATTAGAATTATCGGCTTAATATTATTTGAATGTAATAACTCTAAATAATTTTTTAGGATACCAATATTCTCTTCAACTGTAAGAGGGAATTTCCTATTGCTATCGTGTTCAGCTAACATTTTACCGTACTTCTTTTTTTCTTCGTCAATTGAGCCTGAAACCAATGCAAGTCTCTCTTTATCAAAGGATTCTTTCCTCAACTCGTGCAGCAAAAACATATAATTTTTTGATAATAACTTTTGGGTAATCGGTTCAAATCTATGATATTGCTGCTTAAACCAGTCAGCTTCTTTATTATCACCTAAATTATGTAAATTTCTGAAAAAGGGATAGTGGTTATATGTTTTCGATTTGTATATAGATTGTGATAAATCATATTGAAAGCTATAATAACTTAACCCAATTATGCAGTGTTTAATGGTTTTATTGACAGCATAGCTTTCAATAACGTTTTTTGCCGTACAGTAATTGAAAAATAGATCTTGGCTGGAAACAGCGAGATTGACCATCTTTTTAGATAAGAAATCGGGATTGATTCCTACCAAGTGATAAGAAATACCTGTTATGATTCCCTCCAACTCATTTGTACTATAGTATTCCTTGTAATTTGTAAACATTTCATAATCATATATTTTATTCCAGAAAAAAGTCAGGAAAGTCTGTAAATCAAAAATGTTCTTTATATCAATTATTCCGGATTCTATTGTCCACAACAATTCATTTGAAATATTTTTAGTAATGATTAAGTAGTCACATGTCGTATGGGACAAATCAGCTAAAGCTATTAATGGCTTATTCTCATATGATGTGATGGTTGGTTTATCTTCCACATAACAGACAACTTCATTAGAAACTAGATCCATTAGTAGGGGCAAGATCTTTGATAGGGAATTATCGATTCCATAAATTCCGACTTTATTCTTTTTAGAATTAGCTTGAAAAAAACTTTCCGTTTCTTTAATGAGATTTTCCAATATTGAGCTGTATTGGTTATTTAATATATTGTAGATCTTGATAGTATTACTATTGGATTGAAAAAAGTCCAAACAGTCGTTTAATGAACTTTTAGCATCCGTAAGTAATAAATTGATGCTCATATTAAAATCAAGTTTTGAAAGGTAACTAACCAAATAAATAGAATCTTCAAATAAAGCGGCTAGTATTTCCTCACTTGCAGAGAATAAGTTATTCTTGATGTATTCGTTTGATTCAACTAATAATTTTAGATTCATTTTAACCTCGACAGCTTCCATAAAAAGTCACCTCATGTTTGTTATGGATGTAAAATCATATAGTATACATACTCTGTATTTTATGCTTCATCGAACGCTTAGTCTATAGAATTGATCAACCGCAGCATCTTTATCATTTCCCTTGTTTTCACACTAACCAGCGCATGCGAGCACCGCCATCTAACCAAACCCAATCCCTGTATGGCTTCGTCACATAAAAATTTCGCCCTACTTATGGTACAGTTCAGCTTAACGGGTCTAACGGCGAAAAACTCTTCTTGGAAAGACCAGTCTCCATGAAGAGTTTTATTGTTAAATGATGTCTATATGATTTACTGTTGGTGATCTTCAAGTGCATCGAGACTCTAAGTCAAGAACCGGACCCCGCTATCAGTGCCTCTTTGGTTTTGACATACGTTCCATAATCAAAGCCACCCTCCGCCTGCTGAAAAGTCGGATCATTAGAGCCATAAAGTAATTGCTACGGCCATCGATGATATAGCTGCGTCCCTGGTCAATTCCGCGGAATCCGGCCTGTACAACCTTTTCCGGGGTCGAGAGCTTCTGACCTGCTCCCATCTCCTCGCTGCCGACCGCATCGAAAAATCCCGTCTCTGTTGCACCCGGGCACAGTGCGAGCACGCGAACACCACGCCCGCGCGTCTCCGCCCATAGCGCCTCAGAGAAGGACAATACAAATGCTTTGGTACCCCCATAAACTGCAGAATATGCACAAGGCATGAACGCAGCCATCGAAGCCACGTTAACGATGACTCCATCCTTTCTCCTCAGCATATCGGGCAGCAGCCGATGCGTAAGATCGACTAACGCAGCCGTATTCAACAGAATCTCCTCCTGCTCGCGCTCCGGGTCTATTTCCTCGAAACGGCCATAAGTGCCAACGCCTGCGTTGTTGATGAGAATATCGACCGACAAGCCCAGTTCGGATATTTGTTCGGCCAGTTGACGCGGGGCATTCACTTTGGACAAATCGCAAGCGAGCGCATAAGCCTGTACGCCGTACTGGCGGTTGATTTCCCTTGCCATTGCATCCAGTTTGTCCTTGGAGCGCGCTGCCAGAACGACATGACAGCCTCGTGCCGCCAGTTCTTTGGCATACGCTTTCCCGATTCCGGATGAAGCACCGGTGACTACAGCCAGCTTGTTTCTATATGCATACTTATTCAAGATACAAAGCCTCTATCGATAGCACTGCACTGATGTAAATTATCTTAATCGTACTATCGGTAGGAGGGGTTAGCCACAGAATGTCTATATTATTAACGAGAGTAACAGCAACGGTACTCGTTATGGTTCTCTTTTGTGGCAACGAAACCTTAATAGAGATTATAATGATCGTATACGAAGTGCTTTGAGTCTATTTGGTTAATTACGATACGTATTCTTCCATATAAGTAATTAGAGGTGAGCTGCTTGAAAACAAATCGTTTCTCATCCGCATTGGGTGAGTTCATAAAATCGCGCAGAGAACGCTTGCAGCCTTCAGAGGCAGGGATCCAGCCGCTGCCCGGACGAAGACGCACTCCAGGACTTCGAAGAGAAGAAGTCTCTTATCTTGCCAATATAAGCGTGACTTACTATGCCTGGCTGGAGCAAGGCAAGGAGGTTAATCCTTCGCCGGAAGTGCTGCTAAGTATCAGCAAAGCGCTTCAGCTTGACGAAGACGAGCAGAAGCATCTATTCGATCTGGCCAATGTAGATGTGGCGAGCGTCGTCACAGTGCCAAATAACGGTGGGCCGGATATGGGAGTTCTGCAGAAAATCGTAAATCAATTGCATTATCCTTCTTTTATCACAGACGAAGGTACGGATGTTATCGCCTGGAATCGGGCGGCTGAACTGATCGTAGCCGATTTCGGCAGACTGCCGGACAACGAACGGAATATGATGGACATTATGTTTTTAAAGCCGGATTACCGCAACAGACTGGTGAATTGGGAAGGCGCTGCCCGTTACTCTGTAGCCGTTCTGCGGGCAGGCTTCGATCTTTACAAGAACAACCCGTTATATATGGAACGGTTTGAACGCTTGACGCGGGAAAGCGTGGAGTTCGTACATTTCTGGGAGCTATATGAAATCAAACAAAAACGCGTAGCCACCGCTTTATTCCGTGTTCCTGACGCACAGGAGATGGAGTTCGAGCTCCATTCCGCGGCTGGAATCGATAATGACCCGGGACTGCACTGGTGTTTCTTTGTTCCGGTGCCCGGTTCAGGCACGGAGGAGAGATTATTGCGTTTACTTGAGCAGGACAGGCAGCTACCGTAGACTGTTACTCCTGTTAATAGAATAGACGTGCTGTGGCTAGCACCCTCCAGTTGCTTGTATGATTCAGTGGAAGACAACGATTGGAGGGTATTTAGTATGCAAACATGGTTCATTACAGGAGCGTCAGGAGGCTTGGCTTCACGTATAACTCGCCGGTTGCTTGATAGGGGGGACCGTGTAGCCGCAACGGTACGCAAGCCGGGGGTGCTGGATGAACTGCAGGCACAGTATGGCTCACAACTTTGGCAGGCTAATTTAGATCTGACAAACTCTCAGCAAATTGCTGAAGTGGTGGAACGTGCATTTTTAGAACTGGGCACGATCGATGTGTTTGTCAATAATGCAGCCTATGGCTTGTATGGCGCAGTGGAAGAAGCAAGCGACAGGCAAATTGAGCATCAGTTTATGACCAATGTGCTTGGCTCCCTACGTGCAGCGCGTGCAGTCCTGCCCTTTTTCCGTAAGCAGGGCGGCGGTCACATGGTACAGATTTCGAGTATGGCGGGTCATTATTCTATTCCGGGTATGGGACTGTATTGCTCTTCGAAATGGGCGGTCGAAGGAGCCTTTGAAGCGCTAGCTAAGGAAGTGGCTCCGTTCAATATTAAGACCACTATGGTGGAGCCCGGAGGAATCCGAACGAATTTCATTACAAGCAACGCCGTATTCGGCGAGCGGATGGACGAATACCGGGATACGGAGGCGGGCCAATTCGTTAGCCTGATGAAGGGAGAACTGCCTGGTATAGATATGAGCATGTTCAATCAAATGGTTGTCGGCGATCCGGATAAAATGGCGCAGCAGATTATCCGTCGTGTCGACCAGGGAGAGGGTCCGATACGTATGGCGTTGGGCAGTGACGCCTATGAGCAAATCCGGGCAGCCCTGCTGGACAGACTGGCGGCTCTTGAAGCACAGAAAGAGCTGGCTTACTCCACTGATTCAGATGATGTGGTAAAACAATTTTAAAGGATACCAAAGAATTCGACATCCACGGCAACTGATATGCTCCTCTGAAGTAGCCGGTTTATTTATTAATCCTGTCTACTTAAAGGGGAGCTTGTTTAGGGCTTTTCGTTATTTATGATACGGTTCCCCCCGATTAATCTTCACCGCCCGATAAATCTGCTCTACCAGCACCAGCCGCATCAGCTGGTGCGGCAGGGTCATCCGCCCGAAGCTGAGCTTCGTTTGGGCGCGCTTCAGTACGTCCTCGGAGAGGCCGTTAGAGCCGCCAATGACAAAGGCGACGTTACTGGTGCCGTACGTCCCCAGCTTGTCGATGTGGGCCGCCAGGTCCTCGCTGGACCACAGCTGGCCGCCGATCGCGAGAGCAATGACGTGCGTGTCCGGCTTGATGTGGCTGAGAATACCGACGCCCTCCTTCTCCTGCACTTGGCGCATCTCCGCTTCGCTCATGTTCTCCGGGGCCTTCTCATCCGGCACCTCGTGCACGGACAAGCGCACGTAAGGCGCAAGACGCTTACTGTACTCCGCAATGCCCTGCACCAGGTACTTCTCCTTCAACTTGCCTACGCATACCATCTGTATATTCATAGCGTTTTTCGCTCCTTAAACTCTGCTGTTATGTCGTTCATTCTAACATTGTACCGCCACCAATTAAAGGACATACCCAGACCCGCCCCGCCTTCCTACAGCAAGCTCCCTCATTTCCTTGTCAACGCAAAAGCCAGCAGAGCATTAGAGTTTGAGATTGCCAACTCATTTACTTCTAAGCTTGTTCGACTGTGTTTGACCAACTTACAGCGATTATCGAAAAAAAAGAGCCGCTCTCTGAGAGTGACTCTTCTCTTCGTGTCTATTTTAAAAAGACCGGCAGCTCCTTCAGCGCAAACATCATCGTGCTATCCATCCGTTCCAGCTCTACGGAGCGATCACGGCGAAATTCGGGGTAACGATCCAACAGGGTCTGGAGGGCAATCCGGGACTCCATCCGCGCCAGCTGTGAGCCCATACAGTAGTGGATGCCGCTTCCGAGGCCCAAATGCGGGTTCAGATTCCGGTGGATGTTGAATACGTCCGGCTGCTCGAACACATCCTCGTCATGACTGGCCGAAGCCATCCAGATATAAACGAACTGTCCCTGCTTCAGCTCCTGCCCGCGCAGCACCGTGTCCTGCTTCACGCTGCGGAACATCAATTGAACAGGTGAGAAGTAACGGAAGACTTCTTCGATTGCCCCTGGAAGCATCGTTGAATCTCCAAGTACCTCTGCACGGACCTCAGGCAGGCTATCAAAGGCAAGCACCGCCGATGAGATCAGATTAGTTGTCGTTTCATTACCCGCTACGAGAAGGAGAATACAGAATCCGATAATCTCCAGGTCGGTGAGATGTTCATTGTCAATGCGCGCCTCCACCAGTTTCGTAATCAGATCGTCCTGGGGATGACGACGGCGATTCTCCGCGATTTCGGAGAAGTATTCGCTCATCTCACGCTGACACTGATAATAAGCATCCTCATTGTTACCTACCAGGGCGTCCGACCACGCCTTAAATCGCTCCCGGTCCTCCATCGATACGCCGAGCATCTCGGCAATCACCGTGATCGGCAGCGGACTTGCGAGATCGGCAACGATATCCATCTTCCCCTTCTTCTCCGCTTCGTCCAGCAGGGATGTCGTGATCTCCTGGATCTTGGGGGCAAGCGATTCTATGATACGAGGCGTAAAAGCATGGGATACCAGCTTACGCAGCTGACGGTGCTTCGGCGGATCCTGCCGCAAGATGCTGGATTCAATCGGATCATCGGAAGAAGAGGACCCTTGAGAAGAGAACAATTCGTAATTCGTGAAGACGGCTTTAACATCCACGTATTTATAAACGTTCCAGCCTCCATTACCCTCAATTGCCTCCACCGGAGATTCCGTCCGCATCTGGCGGAACCATTCCAGCGGAAGTAAACCGTTCTTATTCCATTCCATGCTTAACACCTTCGCTTTCCATCGCTAATTTGAACTGACTGGTCAGTTATACATGCTTAAAAAAAGAAGGCCTTGCTTATTCAAGCGATATAAACAGGCCTTGGGTAATCATCGTGAAGGCAAACCGCTCCAGATCCTCGCGTGAATACGTACCCTGATGATTCAGGTAATAATTACATGTGCTCTCCAGCGTTCCGACAATACTGGCAGCGGCCAGATTAGGATCAACGGCACGGCACAGGTTCTCTTCGCACTGACCTTCCTCGATGATGCTTGCCAGGAAGCTTAAATACTTCCGTTTCAGCTCCTTCAACTCGTCCAGAACATCCTGCTCGATGCCGTTCGAAATCTCATTAAATACGATGTGCGAGAAATGGCGGGATTCGAGAAACAGATCCAGATGATGGCGAATCGTGCGCTCAATCTTCTCCTTCATTGGCAGGGAGGAATTCAGATCTGCCTCCGTCCGCTGCATAATATCTTCGAAGCCCTGCTTCACCACCGTCTTGAAGAGCTGGGATTTGCCCGGGAAGTTATAGTACAGAGTCCCCTTGGCAACCTGTGCGCGGGCGGCAATCTCGTCCATGCTTGCGCGGTGATATCCGTTCTCGGAGAATACTTCAATGGCTGCTTGGATAATTTTATCTTTGCTCACAATCGAATCGGCCCTTTCACAACTAAATTTCAGATCACCGTTCTTATTCTGACTGGTCAGTTCAAAAATAAAATACCATGCTGGCAAAAATTAGTCAACCGAAGACATGCCCCTACTTATACCGAAATCTCAATCTCCATATAATTCGATTCTTATGTTGATTTCCGTGGTATCCTATACATATGGCCCAATACAGTGTATATTTCAACAGTGCTGGTAAACAATCAGCATATAGGGACAAGAATATACCGTAACGGAGTGATGGGTTGAGTAAATCCAAGGGCAAGGGCGGAACAGGCAGAGGCACAGGCAAGAAGGGCTGGAGCCGCTGGGATGCAAGTGCGAGAAGAGCGAAGAGTAAACCCAAACCTTATACCAGTAAAGGGGCCAAGCAGGCAGACGGTACATCGGAAGCCGAGAATCATAAAGGTACCCCGAAATGAACATATGGTACAGATCGACCTGATACATCATATTGAAGGAGATGAAGAGCTTGGACAATCAAGAATTAATAACGGACATGCCCGAGAATTACGAGGAGCTCAAAAGCTCCGCCAACCGGAATGCCAATTGGAGAGAACGGTTAGACGCGGTGGAAGCGTTGGGAAATTGGAAAAATCAGAAATCCATTGATATTTTGCTGCATAGACTAAATACGGATGCGGTTTATCAAGTGCGAGAGGCAGCCTATCGTAAACTCCTGGCCTTTGGTGAGGACGTGCAGATGCCGGAAAGACCCAAAGGCGAACTGATGAAGGACGTTTCGAAGGTGTTGCTCCGCATTAAAAAAAGCCTTCCCCGTGACCACACGTATGAAGACTTCAAAGAGAAATTAAAAAAGATGAGAATCGACATCTACGATACGTACGAAGGTGACAAGGGCGATGACTTTGATCACTGGCTGGAACAGACTTGGTCTTCATTATTAAGAAGATAACAAGGCGTCAAGCCTTCCGGAGCTGACTCTGTATATGAGAAATCCGGTTATGTTATACTGAACACAAATATTAGTTATAGGAGTGGTACTCTGAGAAAGCAAAAGCCCATGTCGTTTGATGATCTGTTGAAGGAATTACAAGGCCAAAAATCGGTACAGGAGGATCCGGATAACATCTCTCTGGAAAAACTGTTCAATGAATCGTTTATGCGTAAACATTCATCGCACAGCAGTTTTGGAGATTTTGTGGTAAAAGGTAACTTCCAAGTGGAAACGCACGAAGATATCGATAACATTCCGGATGAACTGTTTGACCGTCATGTTTCAAGAGAAACCGATTTCCCAGATTGGAAATCGATGCTGGAGCAGGCAAAAGCCGATCACGCTGCGGCCATTAAGTAAATCATGATAATGTCGCTGCAATGACGCAGCTATGATCAGGGGCCGTTGGCCCCTTTTTCTATTTCCATCCGTTAGATGTGGAATGCATTCGACATCGTCTTCCTTACTTCGACTCGGACTTGGATTCCGATTCCGATTCGGTTTCCGTCTCCGCCTTCTCCCTGAACCTCTTGTAGAGCTTCGTAATATTCGCCGTATTGATCTCGATGTTGTGCTCGTAAGCGTATTTCACCGCATATCCCAGCGCCAGGGTAGTGGCACCCGCTACCGTTGCTCCGGCGACCGACCCCGCTCCAGGGAAAACCTTCACAATCTGCCGAAAAATACTCTTGCCGATATTCCCGAATATCGTGGCAATGACCAGCTCCTTCGCCGTCTCCTTACTGATCGGCCTATTGTACAGCACCGCAAGCCTGGTGAGCAGACTCACCTGAATGCCGGTGATCGGAATGATATCCGACCCCGGAATGGGTGATGCGCCTACCGCTCCTGCCGAGATCGAGGCTCCGATGATCCATCCGTTGGCAGTCGCTGACTTCTCCTTGATACTTTTGGCAAAGAGAATGTCTTTAGACTTTTTTTTAAGCATCTCCAGAATGCTGCTCCGCAGCCGGTCAATGTTCTCTCCCGTCCGTGAAGATACCGGCGCAACCTCATAATGCCCACCGGTCTCCTTCTTAATCCGTGCTACCAGGCGGTCGATTTCATCTGCAGCGTCTATTTTGTTCAGCACGATCAAGATGTTGGAGTTCACGTCCTGAATCTTCTCGAAGGATTTCTTCTCCGCCTCGGAGAAGACCGTACCCGCAGCGTTCAGGAAGAATAGAACGATATCCGCTTGTTTATAGTATTTCAAGGTGATCTCCGAGTTCGCCGTGTTCACATCATTCAACCCGGGTGTATCCATGAAGTAAATATGCTCCTTGTACTTATGCGGTTTAATTTCCGTCGTTTCTCCAGGCTCTGCCCCGACACCAGCGACCTCTTCACCGACGATCCGGTTCATGGTGGAGGACTTGCCTGTATTCACATCACCAATCAGAGCGATGAGAATTTCCTCCTTCAGCTGTCGGTTGATGTCATCCATTTCCTTCTCATAGGCCTCATCGGCTGCCCGATTGATCTCGTCTTCCCATGATCTTCTGTAGTCACCCATTTCTGATCGTCTCCATTCACGCTAGGTTACCCGCGCCTCCGTGTAATCTATACATCCATCATACACTACGGAGGACTGTCCATCGAAGCTTTGTTTCTTCTATTCACTTCAACATCTCTTTAAACAAAAAAAGCGTGAATTCATCACGCTTTCTCATTTGGATTATTTATTTAATTTAAATATTCACGTTACACAACTAAAAACTCAGCATGCTTCTCGCACTCCGCGCACTTCACCGGTGGGTCCCAGTCCGAAAACTCGGTCTCCTTCAGATCAACAATATCCGGGGCATCCTCATATTCATCCACGAAATTTTCGATCGCTAGTTCCACATGTTCCTTGCATACGACGTACATTCTATGCATCCTTTCTATCTTTCGCCTCATGTTGTGTTTTTCTTCAAACCAGTATAGCCACTCTTCTGTTCTACCACACTCTACGAGAAAAAGAAATGTTTTTAGCCCATTTGCTCATCCCGGCCGTTTTTCAATCCACAAAAGCTTCCTATCTATCCATGGATTTCACATCCAAAGTCCTTATACCCACCATTATTTCGATGCAGACAGCAAAAAAAGAGCGTAATCCACGCTCTTCTTCGCGGCCGTTTCACGGCTCGTATCTAACCTTTTTCAATCTCTCTATATTGGATATTATTCAACGCTAACCATAATATATACCCATGAACCTACTGCATTAAACAATGGATAAGCACATTTACTCCAAAAAATCTGCAGTGACTTGGGCCAACCAAGTCAACCAATCCAGCCTGCATTATTCTCCAGGCTTCTCTTCCAGCATCACCTTCAGCGACTGCAGCTTGCCGTCACGATAGAAGGTCACGTCCAGGTCTTTGCCCACTTTCGTGTTAAGGTAGAGATGCTTACGCAGCTCCAGCGTTGTCGTGATCGGTTTGCCGTCCAGTTTGATGATCACGTCGTTCAGCTGCAGGCCGGCATCCAGCGCAGGTCCAAGCGCATCCAGCACGACCACGCCTTCGGTTACCGTCTTCGGCAGCTTGAGGTTCTCCTTCTCCTTCTTGCTTAGTGGAGCATACGGGTTACCCAAGTCCACGGTGTATACGCCAAGATAAGGGCGTGCAATATGCCCCTTCAGCATTAACTCGGTTACAACCTCCGTAATCTCATTGACCGGAATTGCAAACCCAAGCCCTTCTACGCCGGTGTCCGCAATTTTCATCGTGTTGATGCCGATAACTTTACCGTTCAAATCCACCAAAGCGCCCCCGCTATTCCCCTCATTAATGGCAGCGTCGGTCTGAATGACCGCCTGCTCCCAATCGTAGATGCCATCCTGGTTCAGGGATACCGGTATCACACGGTTCGTGTAGCTGACAATCCCGGATGTGAGCGTGTCGCCCAGGCCCAGCGGGTTGCCGATAGCGATGACCGTTTCGCCGAGTCGAAGCTTGGAGGAATCCCCAAACTCTGCGACTTCTCCGATGCCTTTACTGTCAATCGACAGAACAGCAATATCGCTAACTTTGTCTGTTCCGACCAACGTCGCCTTCTTCTTCTCGCCGCCTACCAGCACAACCTCAAGGGAAACGGCACCTTGAACCACATGGTTATTCGTAATCACGAAGGCTTTGCCTTCAAGTTTCTTGAAGATAACGCCAGAGCCCAGGGTGTCTTCCTGTGAACTGCCGAAATCATTTCCGAAATCAAAATCCTCACCGAAGTCGAATCCCTCCGGAAGCTCAAAGTCTCCCTCTTCCTCTGGCAGGGTACCGAAATCCTCTTCCAACCCTTCTCCCTCAGGGCCTTCCTCTTCAGGCACCGCGCTCTCTTTATGTGTCAGCACACTGACAACAACCGGTCGCACCTTCTGAGCAACGCTAATAATCCGTTCATAGGGATCCCCATCGGACGTGGACAGCTGATGGCTGCCATTAATCAGGGTAATCGGTGAAGAGGTTGCAGGATGGCCCGTTATGAAGCTGAACAGCATCACCGCAATCAGAGCACTGCACACCGAACTGATCGCGGAAATCTGGAATGTCGATAAACCCTTTTTACGGCGGGTCGTCCGCCACTTCGTTCGCTCAGGTCGGTCCTCGCTGGTATTTTTGCTCCGTCTGGAAATTTTAGTTGAATAGAAATCATCGTCAAATAATCCCATTGCGATCCCTCTCTCCCCTTGGTTGCTACGCGTCAAGATACTTTACCAGCTTCAGACCCTCCGCCATTACCGACTGACCTATGAAATCATCTTGTCGTCATAACAACCTGCCCTGTACCGAGTGTATCTAGTTTCCTATGAAATCGGCAGCGTACCACCTGTTAAATATCTCTCTATTGTAAAGACTCTTCAGCGGCTAAAAAAGTTGCATTTTTGAGCATTCTGCTTGAACTTTTATCGAAATATGGCTTTACATTGAATATTTCAATCCATAGCCTGAAATGTAGTTCCAAAAAAGGTATGTATTGCCACCCAACAGTTCAAAAAAAACCCTGTATTCTTCTATTACCACAAACAGGGCGACTTAAGCGCAAAACATCTGTTTTTTCTAAAAAAAGATGGGAAAACCTGGGCTGGCCGCATTTTAGAAATGCAAACTCCCTGGTACTTATTCGATGCAAGTGCTTAACAGAAGCATTCAGACCTTCTAGGTTTCTATTGTACCACACGAACAGAGGTTCACGTCAGCTTTCTTTAATAAAAACAAATGCCAAATTGATGGCAATTTTGAGAGTCAGTACAATGAGAGATTCTTCATTTCATAACAACGAATTGCCCGAATGAACCTATTACCCTTGTATACGTACAGACAACCAAATGGTTCCATTATGCAGGGATTTTCTTCAATCCAACTCTTCTCTTCCGGCATATCCGCTATTCCTAGCAGCCTACAACCCTCATTCGCGCATTCCCCCCTTAAACAGGATACCGGACAATTATGTAAAGAAAATGGCAATATTATCAGTCTCTCATGACAAATCGATCCAGTCCCAGAACACAACGTTGAAGGGGACTTCGGCGACCCACACATCATTCCTATTTGGATTCCCCGCAACTTATTCTTCCTAAGCCACCCCTTGGAAAAATTCTTCCTGCTCCCCTCCGCTTGACCCCTGTAGACAAGATCGGCTTGTCCTGTTTCCCTATTAAAAAAACCAGAAACCCTATCACATATGGTAGGGTTTCTGGTTGAAGATGAATCTAGCTTATGCGCCCACTACTGACAAGATAATAAACTCTCCCCGCAATTAAGCGAGCACGGCATCCATCACCATTCGTAAGAAACGGCGGTAGTCTGCTTCATAGGCCACATTGATCTCGGGCAAATGTTCCCAAGTGTGGTGATGGCGCGTATCCAAAATCGTCATGCCCAGGGTTAATTCCCCCTTCGTCTCGATCCCGACCTTGCCCTTCACGTATTGAATCAAGGAAGGCTCGATTACTGCGGCGACAGCCATCGAATCGATGAGCACGCAATACGATTCAAAGCCGCGTCCCAGCACGAATTGAATCATGTTATGCAGGAAATCCGCCTCGCGGTTTTGAGACTGCTTCAGCTCGGCAAGCTCACTCTCCGTAAAGTTCACGTCAAAATGAGTAGCAACGTCCAATCCGATGGCATACAGCGGCACGCCTGAGTTAAATACGATCTCTGCAGCTTCCGGATCCACGTACACATTCCACTCACTCTGCGGATTATCGCCGGTAGCGTTAGCTGTTGCATATCTATTAAGACCATAGGAACCGGCAATCGCCGTGATCGAGCTGATCATCGGTTTGATCTCCGGTGCAATCATCATGGCCAGCGCCACATTGGTCAGGGGACCCAGCGCCAGAATATGAATATCTCCCTCATTCTTCTTGACCATCTCTATAATCATGTCAGCGCCATGCAGGCTTGACAGCTCCAGCTTCGGCGCCGGCAGATGATATTCAGCTTGTCCGTCCGAACCATGACTGAACGGATCGGAAGCCAGTGCCCGCACCAGCGGTTTCCCCATGCCTTTAGCTACAGGGATATCGATCTTCCCAAGCAGCTCCATGACTTTCAGGGCATTCGTGCTAGTCACATCGATCGGATAGTTACCGGCTACCGTCGTAACGGCCTCTACCTGAAGGGCAGGGGATTTGATCGCCAAGATCAGGGCCAGGGAATCGTCCATCCCCGGATCACAGTCAATAATTACCTTTTTCATTGAATTCTTCCTCTCTCCATACGAAAAATATTACTTTACACTTCCCTGGGTGAGACCGCTCACCAAATAGCGCTGGAACACAATCGTTAGTACAATAACAGGCAGGCTAGATATCAAGCCGCTGGCCGACATCAGCCCCCGGTCCAGTCCGCGTTCGCTCACGAAGGTGCTGGTCAGAACCGGCATCGTCTTCGTATGGGCGCCCGACAGTGTCACCGCGAACAGGAACTCATTCCAGCAGAAGATGAAGCAGATCAGCCCCGCTGCCGCAATGCCCGGCATGACCACCGGCAGCACGATGCGGAAGAACAATCCGATGCGGGAACAGCCGTCAATCATCGCCGCCTCCTCCATCTCCACGGGCAGCTGGGCGAAGAAGGAACGGAGCAGCCATATGATTAGCGCCATATTCAGCGCAGAATAGGTAATGATTAAAAGAACATACGTATCCAGCAGATTTACGCGGTAAGCCAGCAGGAAGATCGGCACAATCACGACAACGGGCGGAATCATCCGCGTCATCAAGAGCAGATTCGGCAGCAGCGGGCCCCCGGTACGGAAGCGTTCAATCGAATAAGCCGCAATCGCACCGATAACCACGGTGATCAACGTGGCAATGCCGGAAATCAGCAGGCTGTTCACCAGGCTTGTCACAAAATCCGGATTCTGAAACAGGGTCAGGTAACTGTCAAAGACCGGCTGCTCCGGGAACCAGACCGGCGGAATGGCCATCTGGTCAACAGGGCGTTTAATCGATGTCAGCGCCACCCATACAATCGGCAGCATGAAGAAGAGGAAGAACAGGAGAAGTATTCCTGTTTTGATTCCTGTAAACAGATGGCGTTTCCGTCTTCGGCTGTTCATTGCTTCTTCCCTCCCCGGCTAAGCATATAAAGCGCACCAAATATGACAACGGCCAGCAGAATCATCACGGCAGTGGAGACAGCCGACGCATATCCCATGTCATAGCGGCTAAATGCGATTTTATAGTTGTATACCGACACCAGCTCGGTTGCCGTGCCCGGTCCGCCACTGGTTAGAATGTAGACCAAGTCGAAGGTCCGGACGGCGTCCATCGCCCGCAGCACGGCTACGGACAGCAAAGCCGGGGCAACCAATGGCAGGGTCATCGACCAGAAGGTCTTCCATCTGGAAGCCCCGTCCATCTGGGCGGCCTCGTACACATCGTCCGGGATCCCTTGAAGGTTAGCGAGTACCATAATCATGACAAACGGACTCCACTGCCACACGTCCGCCAGAATGACCGAGAACATCGCCCAGCCCGGATCGGTCAGCAGCTTCGATGTATCGAAGGGAATATGCAGAAATTTAAAGATGGGACCTAGCGGCGTAAATTCCGGAAGCAGGAACAGCCTCCAGGCTACCCCGACAACAACCGGAACCATCATCATAGGGACCATAAAGGCAACTTTGAAGAATGACTTCCCCCACACATGACCCTTCAGCAGCAGGGCCAGCATCGTTCCCACGATTATTTCCGCGGCAACGGCACCTACCGTGAACTGGACACTTCTCCATAATGAATTCATGAAGGTGGTGTCCGCCAGAAGCCTTTTGAAATTATCGAGTCCAATAAATTGGATGCCCAAATCCGGTCGCTGTAGCGGGTAGGAGAAAAAACTGAGTCCCAGTGCTGCCAGAATCGGAATCAGCAGAACCAGAACGATGATCAGAATGCCCGGCAAAACGAACCATAGTCTTTCACGTGGTTGAGATGGCATTGTTCATTAACCGCCTTACGTTAGAGAATATAGAGAAAGGAAGGGTGCCCCTTCCTTTCTCTTAGCAGCGAACTGCTGTCATTCCTGTATGATCCTTAGTATCCTCGCGATTTCATCAATTCATTGAATTCGGTTTCCGCCTCTTTCAGGGCATCCTCGGCAGCTCGTTCGCCGAACAAATATTTCACGACGGCATTCGGCAGAATTTCGCCTGTAATCGTCGAACCTTCCGGAATGAGCGGCAGCGTCTCCAAGCGGAAGGAATTCATGATGTCCGCATGCGGCTCATAGAAGCTATATTCCGAAGCCAAACTTCCGGTAAGCGCCGAAGTACGGGCAGGAATGTTTCCTACCGGCGCTGCCTTCTCCATCATTTCTTGGCTGGTTGCGAACTCCATCCATTGGAAAGCGGCCTCCTGATTGTCGGAATGCTTGGTCATGACAAAGCCGTATGGCAGATAGAAGCGTTTAATGTCGCTCGTATTGTCGTCATTTGCCGGAATTGCAGTGAAGCCAACCTTACCGGCAATAGTGGATTGATTCGGATCCTGTGCCATTTGCGCTACCGTAGTGGCCATCTCCGCCATCGCGCTGCGTCCTTGCAGGAACTCGGAGGAAGCATCCGACCAACCATACTGTCTGGCCGCAGGAGAAGCATACTGGAACAATTCCTTGAAGTCATTCAGCGCTTTGATACCCGCTTCATTGTTAAATTGCTGTTTATAATTGTCGTCGTATAAGTCGCCGCCGTAGTTAAACAGACGGTTATAGAACGCAAAACCGGACAGAATGCTATTCTCGCCCATCAGAGTCACACCGTACAGGTTCTCGTCCGGACGGTTGAAGAATGCCGCGATATCCTTGTACTGCTGCATCGTCTGCGGCGGCTGAAGCTCATAGCCATACTTGTCCTGAAACGCTTTCTTCTCGGCCGCATCTTCGAACAGGTCGGTCCGATACAGAATACCGTGCGTTTCATTCATATAAGGAAGGAAATACAGCTGTTTGTCGGCACCGAAATAAGCGTTGTCGATTCCCGGAAAATCATCCAATTCCAGCTCGTCCAGTTTGGCCTGCTCCGTGGCAATCGGAACGATATAGTTCGCCAGTTGGAATTCAGGCACCCAGCCGATCGGGATGTACGCCAAATCGAAATCGACCTGTTCGGATACAAATTTTAATTTAAGCTGTTGTTGATACTGGTCGTAAGGAAGTTCCACGACATTCACTTTCACGCCGTACTTTTCCTCGAAGTCAGGGATGATGCTCTTGAACGCATCCGCATGGGAACTGGTTTCCGCCATAATCGTCAGGGTCTTCGAACCTGATTTCTCCCCCGATCCAGCCGTACTGCTTCCAGCTCCAGACCCGGAACATGCGGAGAGCAATAGTGAAACCATGAGTAATGCCGCTAACATTGTAAAACTTCTCTTTTTAGAAAATACCATGATAAGCCGACTCCCCCGTTTTTCTCTATAGTTTGTTGGTTCCTAACCCATAACCTGTAACGAAAATAACAAAAATACCGACAATAGAATAGAAACGTCCCCCTAAAGCATAAGATGACACGCCTTGTCGAATTGTCATAATAGGAACTAACTGATAGGATAATAACAATAAAACAAGCGGGATATCACCCGAATTCGGTCATCTTTTTATAATAATCGGCTAATATTTAGCCACAAGGAGGGGAATTATGAACCGGTTGCTGTTTCTTTTCCATACTCACCATAAAAAAGACACCTACATTCAGCTGCATCAGCATAAATGCTATGAACTTGTTTATTACTTTGGCGGAAGCGGAAATACGCGGATCGGAACGACCAATTTCACCTTCAAACCGCATACCTTCGCCCTCGTCTCTCCGCATACCCTGCACGATGAGAAGCATACCTCCGATTCGGAGCTGCTCTTTATCGGCTTTCTCTGCGAACAGGAAGAGGTCATCCGCAATTTGAACAAAGTCATTGAGGATGACGATAAACATACGATCCAGCAGTTGATTCTGAGGATGGAATATGAGTTTACCTCCCAGCAGGAGGGATATTATGAGATGCTCAATCTGCTCGTCAGCGAGTTGACCACGCAAATTAAGCGTCTGGTAGGTCTGAACAAACATCTCCAGCCGGTTGAAGGACGGCTTAAATACGCCATCAATTATATGGACGAGCATTTTCAGCAAAAAATTTCCGGCGAATCATTAGCCAGCATGTCCGGGTACAGTTACGAGCGCTTCCGCCATTTGTTTAAGGAAACAACAGGCGTCTCTCCCCAGCACTATTTGCTGCGCAAACGGCTGGATCATGCCAAGTCCCTGCTTCTGCACACGGAAATGACCATCTCGCAAGTGGCTAACGATTCGGGATTCGTCAAGGACTCCCAGTTCTGTGCTGTATTTAAGCGGGAAACCGGGGTTACCCCGATGACCTTCCGTAAACAACCCAGCCTCTAATACGAAGTACATCTAAAGGTATACCTCTATGTTTATATGGTGGGTAAGATTTCGTCAGATAATGAATGCAAGCGATGCTCTGATTCTGTCTTATGTGCAGAATTTTCCACCTCTCCCACGACCCCATTTTCTTCAGCTCTTCCCATAGTTGAACTGGTTAGGTTATCCATTCATCTGTAGGTGACCTGCAGGGAATGTTATGAAGGGGAAACCATACTGTAAGGAGGGGTTATGGAATGGCTAGAAGATCAAGGCGGCGCCGGAGTCCCGAAATGCAGCAGTTCATGACCAACGTCATGCGGGAGGAAGGCTATCAAGTAGACCCGCAGAGACAGCAGGACGTCAAATATGAGGTCGCCAAGTCACTTGGTGTACCCCTTAAACCGGGCGACAACAGAGATTTGACCACCGAGCAGGCCGGTAAAGTCGGCGGTGCGATTGGCGGTTCCATGGTCCGGGAGATGGTTCGTATGGCGCAAGAGAGCCTCAGCAAGCGCTAGAACGAGCCTTGTTTCTCGGAATATGGTATTCCTTAAACAGAAAAAACAGCTCCATATCATAGATCCCTATGACGGTGGGGCTGTTTTTGTAATGCCTGTATAATGATAAATAATATATGATGGCTTCGAAAATAAATTTCCTACGGTAAACCTGTCGTTGCCGAAACCTATTCTCCCACCTTATCCCAAGGGGTCGGACGGTCATAATACGTATCGCACAATTTAAACTCGCTATCCTTAAAGAAGCAGCCGCGGTCCTCCATCGTATCGCGTACGGTCATTCTCGCCAGCTCCATCATGTTATGATCGAGACTGAGATGAGCAAGATATGTACGTTTGGTATCTCCCGTCAGCAGCTCGCTTAAGGCATCGCCTGCCGAATTATTCGATAAATGCCCCATGTCGCCGAGAATCCGGCGTTTGGTATTCCACGGATAGCGTCCCATCCGGAGCATCTCAATATCGTGATTGGCTTCCAGGACCAGGACATCCGATCCATCCAGCGCTTTCTTCACCTTATCACTGACATAACCGAGGTCCGTAGCGACGCCCAGCTTCTCCTCGCCGTCATAGAAGCAATAACCGACCGGTGCCGCAGCGTCATGGGATATTTCAAACGGCTCCACCCGAAGCGTGCCAAAATCCTTGACCTCATGACTCTCCAGCACAATCCGGTTCTCTTCCGCAATCTTGCCCAGCGACTTGCTCATCGCTTCCCACGTCTTCTCATTCGCATAGATCGGCAGATTGTATTTGCGTGCCACTGCGCCAAGCCCACGGATATGATCCGAATGCTCATGCGTGACCAGGATCCCGTCGATTTCTTCTCCCATCATTTCGCGTTCCTTCAACAGCTCATCAATGCGCTTTGCACTTAAGCCCGCATCAATCAGCAGTGTCGTATCCTCATTGCGGACAATGGTCGCATTGCCCGTTGAGCCGCTCGACAGCACGGAAAATGAAATCCCCATAGTCTTGTTACTCCTTTGTCGTATCGCTTTTTGGCGTCAGCACGTCCCCGCTGATGCCTTGTACATAGATCATCTCGCCATGATCCAATGTAAACCGCCAGGTTGGTGCTGCTAACTGATCCTCCGTATTAAACAACTGTCCATAATAGCCAAGCTGAATGTCCCTTACCGCCGAATCAGGCGGGATGAAATTACGTTCAATAAGTGTCTCCAATGCCTTCGATGCGGGCAGAACCTTCTGCTCCACCATATCGCTGCTTGGCAGAATCGCAAACACGGGTACGCGAAACGCATGGATCTTCTGGGATTCATGGATGAACTCCAATTCCACATTAAACAGGGGCCATTCCTTCTGCACCAACGGTCGGAATACGAAGACGTTCTCCTTATCCGATGGCTCATCATGGCGATAGTTCCCAAGATCCGCGATCTTGCCTTCCAGCGCATTCCGCAATTCCTTCTCATCGGCATAAATCAGCTTGGTATCCACCGGCTGCTCCAGCCCTACCGGCCCTCCCTGGGCTTCCGCGCTGTAGATATAATTAATCTTGGGCAGCTGCGGCGTTTCTGTTGGAATCGGGCTCAGCAATTGAATCCCATTCTCCTCCATCACCTGTTGGGTACTGTCGGAAAGCGAGGTAAAATCCAGATTGGAGCCTACCTGCTCGCGGTAATCCATCCAGAGCTGATAGCCCAGCACCAGATTCAGCAGCAAAAACGCGTAAATCAATACATTTTTTGCACGGCCCCAATCCATGATTTTCCCTCCTTGTGATTCAATTATATCTAAATCATTTATTCGAGTGTGATAACCGACCCGTTCTGGAGCTCTAAGGCCCATACAGGCTTTAGCAGCAGCCCTTCTCCCCTACGCACCGGTAAATAGGCAGGATCCAGACCGATAACCATATTTTTCTCCTCGATATAAGGCTTCAGCTTCGCTTCCAAGGCCTCGCCTCCTGTCAGCTTCACCATCTGCTTCTTCAAGGCAGCAGACTCAAGATATAAGAGCGAGCGCTCATACGAGGTGACTGTTCCCTGCTGTAAATCCAATTCCATGACGCCATACTGAAAGCCTGGTGTATTCAGGATCGGGTATCCGCCATAGTACTGCTGGAATTTGACCAGCGTCCGATCCTCGGATTCACCCGCCTTAGCCAGCCTGTACGTGCCATTCCAGCCCCCGTGCTGATTCACGAAATCGATGGCGGACAGCACGTCCTTGCCGGGGCTGCTCTCACCGGATGGCGGCGCAGCCGGATCGGTATAACTGATCCATTTCTGCCCCTGATCTACCTGTAGGCTCCTCTTACTGTCCGTATAAATCTCGGACCCGTCTTTTTCCCGGATGTTGCGGGTGATACTAGGGTCAAAGAACAGACTTCGCTGCATCTGCTCTACCGTATATTCGCCAATCGGCAGTTCAATGCTGACCATATTCAGTTCCTTCTCCGGGGTATAATACCGGCCATTCACCATCTTATACGGTGTCCAGCTCAGCCCGAAGTCCACCAGTTGATCCACGTCCTGTACGGTCAAATCCGCCTGCGCAGCTTCATAAACGACATCGCCCTTCGTACTGAAAAACATCACATGAATCTTCGCTTCGCCTTCCACACTGTACAGCCATATTTTATTGATGCTCTCCCCTTCAAACAGGGAATCCGGAACGATCTGCATCACTCTCTGGAGCAGGGTAACCGGAATGCCGGAATCAAAGCTCAGCTCAATGCCCCGATTCTCGGAGCGAACCTTGGCCCAATCGATGTTACTGACCATCCGTCGCTGGAAATTATCAAAGGTTCGGCCTTTAAGCCGGTTATATACGAGATTGTAGAAAGTATCATTCGGATAGAACACCGTATGTTGGTCTTCGCCCAGATGAATAATCATCTTGTCGGGAAAGAGCAGATTCTCAGCCTTTTCCTCCGGGCCCATTTCCTCGGTTCGGATATAGGCGTTCTTAGATTGCACAACCGAATCACTGCCCGGAAAGCGGAAAATCAAAACGTAACTCTGCAGCAAACTGCCAACGACCAACACAACCAACAGAATGGTCTTTAATCGTTCCTTCACGTTAACGCCCTCCCCTCATAATCCAGGGGCAAGGTGAAGGTCACCGTGGTGCCTTTCTCCAGCTCGGAATGAAGCGTAATAAAACCTCCATGTGCCCTGACAATTTCCCGGGCAATGGATAGACCGAGCCCCGTTCCGCCTAAATTGCGAGTCCGGGCCTTATCTACCCGGTAGAAGCGCTCGAAGATCCGATCAAGATCCTTCTTCGGAATGCCGATCCCGGTATCCTTTACTGATAAGGACAGCATGCCTTCCTCCGTAATGCTTGCATCCATGGTGATTGTGCCTCCGTCTGGCGTATATTTAAGAGCATTAGATATCAGGTTGTCGAGAACCTGATCAATGCCATCCCGGTCCAGCATAGCTGTCGATACGCCCGGTTTCACCTCAATAATGGTACGGATATGCTTTTGCTTCATTTGGAAAGAGAAACGGTCCTCTACGTCCTCCAGCATCTCCACAATGTCCGTTGGCTCCTTATGCAGCGCAGCCTCCTTGGAATCAAGCCGTGACAGATGCAGCAGGTCCGTTACCAGCCGGATCATCCGGCCGGTCTCATTCTGAATGACGCCGACAAATCGCGGCCCCATCTGTTTATCCTCCAGCGCCCCATCCTCGAGCGCCTCGGTATAACTCTTGATGGTTGTCAGCGGCGTGCGCAGCTCATGGGATACATTCGCCACGAACTCCCGCCGGGATGCTTCCAATTTTTCTTGCTCTGTAACGTCTTGCAGCACCGCAATCGTACCGGTGATGCCAATCTCCCGCCGGTGAATCGGAGTAAAGGTCACACGCATCATGAACGGTTCGCTGCCCTCGTGCGGCACAATCTCCAGCAGTTTGGAATCATGACCTTCGCTGAGCGCCAGCGCCTCTGACTCGGACTCCTCAAGACCCAGTAGGGACACGATATCGTGTCCTGCCAGCTTTTCCCCCTCCACGCCCAGCATTTCGCCGGCGCGCCGGTTCATTAGAATGACGCGTCCCGCTTCATCGGTTGCGATAACACCGTCGCTCATATTGGTCAGAATCGAAGCAAGCTTCTCTTTCTCTTCTTCGTTCTGCGAGAGGGCTTCGCGCAGACGGCTGGTCATATAGTTGAACGCCTGGCTGAGCTGGCCGATCTCATCGCTGCCGAACACTGGCGTTTTCTCGGTAAACCGGCCATCTGCGACAGCCCGGGCATGCTTGGTCAGCTCCTTGATCGGATGGGTAATCGTATGTGACAGGATTACGCCAAGCACCGCCGTCAAACCAAGGGCCAAGAGAATGCCCGATATAAAAATATTGTTGATCCGCTGCATCGTGCTGTACAACTCGCTCATGCTGGCTACGATATAAATCGCACCGACGATTTTCTCGTTGTACATGACGGGCTTGGCCACCACTTTTTTGCGGATATTATCATCATCGATGATATACTCTTCATTATCCTGTATTCCCTGCAAGGCCCGGCTGACAACCGTCTGCGTGTTCTTGGTGTTCACATAATCAGCGTGGGAGGGCAGCGAGGTCGTCAGTACCCGCCCGGTGGGATCCAGCACCTGGATCTCGGCTCCGTTCAGATTGAACAAATTGTTCACCATGACACGCAGGCTCTCATACGGGTCCTCCTCCGTATCATTCTCGCCACCAAGAGTTTTGGCTGCCAGAACCGACATCAGCTCTGCGCGCTCCTGCAAATCCTTCGTGAAGTTGCTGGTCAGCGAGTTCTTCATCGCACTAACAAAATATACCCCGATCAGCTGCATCGCGATCAGAATGAGAAGGACATAGATGATGATGACCTTCGCCTGAATGGTGCGGAAGAAGGACAACCACTTCATTACAGGCCTCCGTTTTTAGCGCTGCGCATCAGGTAGCCTAGTCCGCGCCGAGTCAGGATATATTCCGGCTTGCTCGGATTCTCTTCAATCTTCTCGCGAAGTCGGCGAATGGTAACATCCACAGTCCGCACATCGCCAAAGTATTCAAAACCCCATACCGCCTGCAGCAAATGTTCACGAGTCATCACTTTGCCGGCATTACGGGCCAAATAATACACCAATTCATATTCGCGGTGCGTCAGATCAAGCGCTTCCCCGCTTTTGTATACCATGTACATATCGGTATCAATAAACAGCTCAAACAGCCGCAGGCCTTGTCCGCCTGCACTTGTGCCGCCTGAGTTATCTGCTGAGTTGTCCGGCTTCTGCTGACGGCGCAGATGCGCCTTCACGCGTGCCAGTATTTCTCTGGTGCTGAACGGCTTCGTCACGTAATCATCCGCGCCAAGCTCAAGTCCAAGCACCTTGTCGATCTCCCCGTCCTTCGCCGTCAGCATGATAATCGGGATCTGCAGGTTCGCGGCACGTACCTCGCGGCACACATCCATTCCGTCTTTTCCGGGCAGCATCAAATCAAGCAGCATTAAATCCGGCCGCTTCGTGAGTGCAATCTCTACCGCGCTAATGCCATCAAAAGCGCAGATGACCTCATAGCCCTCTTTTTCCAAGTTAAACTTTAAAATATCGGCGATGGGTTGTTCGTCATCCACCACCAGAATGGTTCCCTGCATTGTCCTGTTCACCTCATACCTTCACTTAAAGTGGACGTTCAAAAAAGCCCCCTTTGATCACGAAGCAGCACCAGTAGCCCACTCGACATCGAATCTTGAATTCAGCCGGGCTTTCCGGTGCTCACGTACCCAAAACGTACGCTCCGCTCCTAATCCCTAGCTTCATCCAACCTTCTCGGTGCTGAAAGTTTGACTTTTTGAACTCACCACTTAAACGGTCTTCCTCCCATTTTACCACACCTGCCGCCGCTACACACCCACAGCTCCTAACAGCTCACCTGATTCAGGGGGCGGCTACTTTAATGATGATCTTGAATGAATAACAGATCAGGCGTAAGAGAAGAGGACTCCTTTCGCTTTATGAGTGCGCGGATTAAAATGATGAAGATCGTGCTCTTGTAAAACCGTCTCGATAGTTGAAATTCATAACTTTTCTGGATTATGATGGAATCATCCTTTAAGGGAGTTTCATCCGTTTTATTTAAGTTAAGAATGAGAGCTCAATCTATAAATACAGGAAGGAGTTATATAAATGGAAAGTACAAATATAGTTACTCATTTTAGACCCATATATATTCTGTTTATCCTCATTCTGATCATCTCATTGTTCATCATGATTTTTCGGAATCGCCATAAAATAATCAATGGCTTTACAATCGCAATAATTACCCTTATTAGTTTGGCAGTATCCGCTCATCTGACCTATCAAATAGGTTACCTTGCAGATGAATTAGGAACCAGCGGCGACGCTGTTTCCTTTATGATGTTAATTGCAGTGGTGATACTATCGTTGGCTAATCTCCTAGTCTACGCCTACAAAAGAGAATAATTCTTATCGAGGGACACCACTTGCGCCCCCACTGCAGACACTTTCCCGTTCTGTCCCCACTCACACCGCCTCCCTACGGCCGCTCGATTTAGGGAGCGGCCACCAGCTTCGCAGCTTAGCCGGAAGGCACGGGGATGGATTCGACAGATAAGGGAAAATATCTTGGAAGACGCCTTTGGGAGTCCTTTGTCCCCTCATAAAATTCAATTCAGACAAAGGGCGGACAACAGCGGCTGGAAAGATATTTCCCGTTCTGCCCCGCCCACACCGCCTCCCTACGGCCGCTCGATTTTAGGGAGCGGCCACCAGCTTCGCAGCCTGGCCGAAATACGGGGATGGATTCGACAGATAAGGGAAAATATCTTGGAAGACGCCTTTGGGAGTCCTTTGTCCCCTCATAAAATTCAATTCAGACAAAGGGCGGACAACAGCGGCTGGAAAGATATTTCCCGTTCTACCCCACCCACACCGCCTCCCTACGGCCGCCCCGATTCAGGGGGCGGCCACCCGCTTCGCAGCCTGGCCGAAATACGGGGATGGATTCGACAGATAAGGGAAAATATCTTGGAAGACGCCTTTGGGAGCCCTTTGTCCCCTCATAAAATTCAATTCAGACAAAGGGCGGACAACAGCGGCTGGAAAGATATTTCCCGTTCTGCCCCACCCACACCGCCTCCCTACGGCCGCCCCGATTCAGGGGGCGGCCACCCGCTTCGCAGCTTAGCCGGAATGTACGGGGATGGATTCGACAGATAAGGGAAAATATCTTGGAAGACGCCTTTGGGAGCCCTTTGTCGCCTCATAAAATTCAATTCAGACAAAGGGCGGACAACAGCGGCTGGAAAGATATTTCCCGTTCTACCCCACCCACACCGCCTCCCTACGGCCGCCCCGATTCAGGGAGCGGCCACCAGCTTCGCAGCTTAGCAGGAAGGCACGGGGATGGATTCGACAGATAAGGGAAAATATCTTGGAAGACGCCTTTGGGAGTCCTTTGTCCCCTCATAAAATTCAATTCAGACAAAGGGCGGACAACAGCGGCTGGAAAGATATTTCCCGTTCTACCCCACATCCCCACTCCGACTGGCAAGACGCAAAGATGGCCGCCCCCGTTAAGGAGCGGCCATCTTCACTATTATGATATATGAACCAATAATGGCTTATGTCGCATTGGTTTACCTAGTATAACACAGAACTACAGATAATTCATCGGATTTTGGGCAACTCCATTTTTTTGCACTTCGAAATGGAGATGAGTTCCAGTAGAACGGCCCGTATTGCCCATGACGCCCAGCTTGGTGCCTTGTCCAACGGATTGTCCGCTGCTCACGGAAATCCTGCTCATATGCCCATATAGGGTGCGGTATCCATTGCCATGATCGACAATGACGACATTGCCGTAACCGCTCTGCTGACCAGCGAAGACCACGGTTCCCGAGGCGGCTGCCATAATCGTGCTTCCGCCAACCATATCGACACCCTCATGGCTTCTTCCCCAGCGATGACCGTAGGGGCTCGTAATACGCGCGCTGCTGACCGGCCATGCGAACATGCTGCCGTCGGATTTCTGGGTCACCGTTACTGCTTTTTTCTTAGGCGCCACCTTGGTGCCTTTGTACACAACTTCCGGCAGCGATTCCTGAACCACCTGTTGACCCGTCCATTGCTTGGAGATAACCTTCCCGTTCTCTTTGGTCACGATGTAATCCACGGTTTTGACGCCATCCCGCCCGGGACGGACGACCTTTCGTTTCCCAAGTGGAAGCTCACTGCTCTTGCGGACAATCGTTTCCGGTTTGCTTGGCTGCTTCAACGACACCGTCTCCACCGTTCTTACCGTCAGCGGCGCTTCCGGCTTCGTCACCTGCAGCTCGGCCCCGATCTGAACATATTTCTCCTCCAGTCCGGGATTCAGCGCCATGACGTCCGCAGACTTCATACCGAAATGCTGTGCAATTGAGGAGATCGTATCCCCCTCTTTCACCGTGTACACCACCGGCTTGTCCTTCGTGCCGGTCAGCACCTTGACCGCTTCTTCCACGTCCAGCACCTTGTTCGGATCAGCCTTCGTGTTGGCCAGCGAGATTTTTTCTTTAATGTCAACCGATTGGAGCCCGCTTCCGTCACCACTCTTCTTGCCCGATGCCGATGCGGACGTCTTCGTGAAAGCGACCTTCTGCGTCTTCTCTTTCTGGGCAGCCGCCGGCGCGAACTTCAGCTTGGCTGCTTCGACGGCAGCTTTGGCCGTCTGCTGATCCTTCACGATCGCCACGGTCTTGCCGTTCACCTTCAGCTCCACGCCGCGGGCATATGCCTTCAGGATGTTATCCAGCTTATGGAGTGTCTCCTCGCTGTTCACCTCTGGTTTATAAGAACGGTCGGCTTTGGTTGTAATGCCGTTGGTATTGAGCACCATAAGTACATCTGGGTACTCTTCCTGATATTCCTTCTGCTTCTCTTTAATCAGCTGGTTAAGCTGGGCATCATCTTGAATGGTACCGATTGCTTTTCCATCTACATACACATGATAGAACGGAACCGTATTCGCGTTCACATACGCTTTTCCGCCCGTATATATCGATCCTGCTATGAGCATTGCCCCTGCCGAAATCCAAATCCACCTGCGCGGTGAGGTCCATCCCCGTTTTTGTGGATTTGACGGCTCCGAGGGCTCACGATTCGAGTTGTTGTTGTGGGCAGAATGATCGGCTGCTTGCTTACGCAAGAGGCTGTCTATCCACCGTTTCCCCTTAGAACCTTTCATGTCTCTCTCCTTTAAGCCTTGTTCATATGTAAGAATCCATTCATCTGAACATGCTGACTTAGCATTGAATGTGACACAACCTGTCAAAAGGTATCAAAATTTTAACCTTTTCGATCTTCGTATACTTTAACATAGCCTTTACAATCATTTCAAGTTTACGAAAACAGCGAAAAACCCGCGCCCAGCGCGGGTTTCCTCATTTTTCCTAATATATATCCTTAGCAAGTCAGTGACAAAACAGTGACAGAACAGGCCTGAACGCCGTCATACCGTTATTCTTTGAGCATGGTAATCAGTTTATCGAATTCCTCTGCATTCAAATATTTGGATATGCCCTGTTCGATGTCCGCAAGTTCCGCTGCGGTCAGACCATCCTCCATCGCCTCGGAGATCTTCTGCATTTCCGATTGAGGCAGCTTATTCATCAGCATGGTAAAAATCTCTTCCTTCTCCTCTGTTGGCAGACTGTCCTTCCGATCCACAATTTCCCCCGGTGTCATTACAATCTCCTGATCTTCCAGCGAGGAATCATCAGGCTGCTCTGTCGTGTTCGTGCCCATCACTGGCAAAGAATTATCCGGTGCCTCTTCATCTGCTGGCGGCTCACCCGTCGTCCCCGATGGGTCCGAACTGGTCTCCTCGTCCTCTTTTGCCTCACCTTTCGTCTCTGATCCGGCTCCTGATGCCGGTTCGTTGGACTCGGTACCTTTATCTTCTGCCGATTCGTTATCCTTCACGGCGTTGACGCTGCCAACATCCGACTTTGTGCCGGAGCCCATGCCCAGCATCGACTTCATAATACCTCCAACCCCCATCGACTCTGTCTCCAGCTGAATATTAAAGCTGGATAACACCGATTGAATATAGGCATTGACCACGATGCCTGTTGTCACAATTGTGAGCGTGCTCACCAGGATGGCGGTCAGGCTGACTTTCAGCAGCCATTTCATCCACTTCATCCGTACTCCTCCTTCGCTCATGCATGCTCTGAAATGACATGACAATGATTGCTTTCTTTTTCCAGTATTGACGGCTCGGTATCGCTTCAATCCCATATCATCCATTTTTTCTACTTCCATTTGATATATTTCATGATTCAGGTGATTTTAGGCCACACTACTTCCGTGCTATGAAGGCTGCAATCGACCGCACAGGGGTATTTATGATACATATATAGTCATCGGAACTACACATGAAGGAGGTTCATTCTAGTAATGATTCATATATTAATCGCGGATGACGACGCGCATATTCGGGAACTGCTGCAATATCATCTTCAATCCGAAGGGTACACGGTCTTTACTGCTGCTGATGGGGAGGAAGCTTCTGCTTGCTTAGCGGAGGAACAGGTTCACCTGGCTGTTGTGGATGTCATGATGCCGAACAAGGACGGTTATCAGCTCTGCGAAGAAATTCGGCGTTATTATGATTTTCCCGTTATTCTGCTGACGGCCAAGGATCAGCTCGTGGATAAGGAGAAAGGCTTTGCTGTTGGAACGGATGACTACTTAACCAAACCATTTGAACCAAGGGAGCTGCTGTTTCGAATCAAGGCGCTTTTGCGGCGGTATCAGATGGTCAGCGCGGATAAGATCCATCTGAACGAAACCATCATCGACCGCAAAAGCTATGAAGTCCAGGGGCACGGGAAGGTACTGATGCTGCCGATGAAGGAATTTGAACTTCTCTCCCAGCTTGCGAGCTACCCGGACCGGACGTTCTCGCGCGAGGAATTGATTCAGCTCATCTGGGGAACGGATTTTGACGGAGATGACCGGACCGTTGACGTCCATATCAAACGGCTGCGGGAACGCTTCGCGGACCGAAGCGGAGATTTCCAAATACGGACCATTCGGGGTGTGGGGTATAAATTGGAGGCGATGCCGCAGTGAAAACCCTCTATTCGCGAATCGTCCTCACTACCATCGCCATTATGGTTATCAGCAGCTTGATTGCTTTTGTGCTGTCCAATCTCTACTACCAGTACAATCTCAAGCCATTTAATGATCAGAAGGTCACCACCATGGCCAAGGATATCGGCGATTTCTATGACAGCCACCCGGAGATTGATATTCATGAATATCTCCACCACATCGGACAGCTCGGCTATCAATTCTATCTGGTGAACAATCAAGGCAAAGAGTGGTTCTATGGCGGCTTATTCCGTGAACGCGATCTCTCGACCGAAACGGTGCAGCGGGTACTGAACGGGAAGGTGTACCATGGCATCGGGGAGTTCCCATCTGAACTGTTCATTACCGGTTTTTTCGACAATGTCCTAAGCAATTCTATCGGCATTCCATTACAGGTTGACGGCAGGTCTCACGCGCTCTTCATCAGGCCCGATATTACCGTTCAATTCGGGGAAATGCGGATCTTCTTCTCGATCATTATGGCCATCGCCATCCTGCTGAGCATTCTGCTTGTAGGCATCATTACGCGATATATCGTGAAACCGATTGTGAAGTTAACTGAGGCTACCCAGAGCGTGGCGCAGGGCCAATATAACATTGAGCTGAATGTCACCCGGCGGGATGAGCTGGGACAGCTCGCAAATCATTTTTCCCAGATGGCCAAAGGTTTGGCGCAGCTGGAGCAGATGCGTCAGGAGTTTGTATCCAATGTATCGCATGAAATCCAGTCACCGCTTGCCTCCATTCAGGGCTTTTCGCAGACGCTGCAAACCAAGCGTTTGTCCGAAGAACAGCGGCAGCGTTACTTGTCGATCATTGAAGCGGAGAGCCGCCGAATATCCCAACTTAGCAAACAGCTGCTTATGCTGGCTTCCTTGGATAAGGAAGAGAACATTCTGGAGAAATCCACCTTCGACGTTGCCGAGCAAATCAGGCAGGTATTGTTTCACACCGAATGGAGCTGGCGCAGCAAGGACTTGACCATCGATATGTCGCTGCCTTCAACCTATATCTATGGTGATCAACACCTGCTGCATCAAGTATGGACCAACCTCATCACCAACAGCATTAAATTTACGGCTCCAGAGGGCGTCATCTCGCTGCGTGTCACCGAACAAAACAACAAACAATGCAGCATCGAGATCTCGGATACGGGCATTGGCATTCCGCAAGAGCATCTCCCCCACATCTTTAACAGGTTCTACCGTGTGGATGAGGCTCGGGATCGTTCCGAGGGCAGCAGCGGATTGGGCTTATCCATTACTCAGAAGATTGTTGAGCTCCATGGCGGGCGTATTGAAGTAACGAGTGAGCCTGGAAAAGGAACCACCTTCACCGTCATTCTCTCCATCGTGTAATGCAGCCTTATCGTGAGTTCATGCTCCGTTCATATTCCATTCCTATACTTGAGGCATATCCCTCAGAGATCGATAAAAAGGGATGATGCGCTACTCAATTACAGGAATGGAGATGAGAAACATGTTTCTTGCACTGCGCGAACTTCGACATGCGAAGCTGCGCTATCTGCTGATTGGCTTCATTATGGTGCTGATTGCCTGGCTCGTCCTGTTCGTGACCGGATTGGCCCAGGGACTCTCCTCTGATAACGCCTCTTCCATACAAAATATGAAAGCCGACTATCTGGTCCTTCAGGAAGAGTCCGATCATCGGATCAATCGCTCCATCCTTACCGAGGAGCTCTGGACCGAAGTACGGAGCCACCCAGGTGGAAACAAGGCCACCCCGCTGGGGGTACACATGAATACGCTGACTAAGGAAGGCTCTACAGCTAAATTCGATGCAGCTTTTTTTGCCATCGACGTGGAGAGCATGTTAGCTCCCAAGGTTGTTGAAGGTACCATGATTAACAATACGGATGCGGACCATGTCATGGCTGACCGCTCCTTGAAAGATGACGGATACCAGTTAGGTGACCGGATCGTTGATCAGGCTACAGGCGCCACATATACCATTGCGGCGTTTACTGAAGGACAGTCCTACAGCCATGCTCCGGTTATTCATATGAATTTTGAAGGGTGGAAGGCTCTTCAGCCAAGGAGTGCGAAGCAAGAACCCATCTATAGTGCAATTGTTTTGAATGGCAGTCCGGAACAAAAGGAAACCCTAGCGCGGGACATATCCGGCATTGAGATCATGACGAAAGACGAAGCGCTGCAGGGCATCCCCGGATTTAAGGAGGAGCAAGGCTCTCTTATCATGATGATTGTATTCTTGTTTGTGATCGCGGCTTTTGTCCTGGCTGTGTTCTTTTACGTCATCACGATTCAGAAAATGAATCAGTTCGGCGTCCTGAAGGCCATTGGAGCTGGAACCGGCTATCTGGTGAGGAATCTCATTTTTCAAGTCCTGACCCTTACCATCGTCAGTCTTGCGATCAGCATTGGCCTGACTTATGGAGTATCGCTCCTACTGTCCGGCATCGTACCGTTTTCATTACCCCCTTCGGTCGTCCTGCTCTGTTCGTTGCTATTCCTCGCGGTATCCCTGATGGGATCGCTATTGTCGCTGTATCGCGTCATCAAGATCGATGCCATCGAAGCTATCGGGAGGGCTGCATAATGAAATCATCCAAACTGTTATTGGATCAGGTGAGCAAACAATTCGGCGATGGGGATACCACAGTTAACGTACTTAACAACATATCACTGGACATCAAAAGCGGGGAATTTGTCGCGGTTGTTGGGCCTTCCGGCTCCGGCAAAAGTACCTTTCTCTCCATTGCAGGGGCACTGCTGTCCCCTACCCGGGGACGAATATGGATGGGCGATCAGGAGGTTACAAGGCTATCTGCAAAAAAAATGAATCAGCTGCGGCTGAACCATATCGGATTTGTCTTTCAATCCTCCAATCTGATTCCTTATCTAACTGTTCGCGATCAGCTCCTCCTGATTGCCAAGCTGGCAGGTCAGCACGGCCAGGAGCCGCAGCAGCGGGCGGATGAGCTGCTTCATCGGCTGGGTTTATCGCACCGTAAGTTTCATTACCCTGAGAGCTTATCCGGCGGCGAACGGCAGCGCGTTGCCATTGCCCGGGCATGGATGAACAATCCGGAGCTCATTCTTGCAGACGAGCCGACTGCAAGCCTGGATTCGGAGCGCGGTCGAACCGTTGTTCAGATGCTCGCCGATGAGGTCAAGTTGCGCCAGAAAGCCGCCGTCATGGTCACGCATGACAAGCGCATGCTCGATCTATGTGACCGAATCGTCTATATCGAGGACGGCAAGTTAACCGAACAGCGACCGCCCACTCTGCTATAGTATGAAAAAACCGGATTCATCCCTAGTAACCTAGTAGATGAATCCGGTTTTTATTATGCTGGATCGTGTACCTTGTCCAGCTCTCAAGAAGGCCATACGCCTCATTGAATTCGTATGGCTTCTGTCCCCCCTACATTGTTCTGACTGCATATACCCGCTGCCTTTAGCCCCAATTCCAAATTATCAGCGTGCTGTCCTCTATGTCTCTCTCCATTATAGGGTGGATGGACAACCGACTAAGGGATAATATTATTCAAATGAAGGGACAAATTCTTCCACATTTTGGGTATCAATGTTATCTCAAAGGTGTTTCTTGATTTCACTTCATTGCCCAAAAGAAAAACCCGCCGACAATATCATCGGCAGGATCATGGACCTATCTTATTGTTGAAGTTGAACTTCTAGTCTCTCTATTCTTGGTCCAACGCTAGATTATTTCTCGTAAATCGGAAGCACTTGATTCGTCTGCTCCCGGTTGCGGCCAACGGAGAAGATAGCAATCGGAATGCCGGTCAGCTCGGATACGCGCTCGACATAGCGACGGGTGTTCTCCGGCAGATCCTCCAGCGTTTTTGCTCCGGTAATGTCTTCGTTCCAGCCTGGCAGCTCTTCATAGATTGCTTCGCATTCAGCAAGCATTTTCAGGCTTGCTGGATAGTGTGTAATTTCTTCACCGCGGAATTTATATGCTGTACAGATCTTAACGGTCTCCAGACCACTCAGCACATCAAGCGAGTTCAGGGACAAGCCGGTAATTCCGCTCACACGGCGGGCATGGCGTACAACTACGCTATCGAACCAGCCTACGCGGCGAGCACGTCCGGTCACCGTGCCGTATTCATGTCCTTTTTCACGAATGTACTCACCGATCTCATTGTCCAGCTCCGTTGGGAAAGGTCCATCCCCTACACGCGTCGTATAGGATTTAGCCACACCGATCACCTGTTGAATCTTCGATGGCCCTACACCGGAGCCGATACATACACCGCCGGCAGAAGGATTCGAAGACGTAACGAACGGGTACGTGCCTTGGTCGATGTCCAGCATAACGCCTTGCGCGCCTTCGAACAATACTTTTTGATTCGCATCGATTGCATCATTCAGGATGACGGAAGTATCACGCACATATTTACGAATGATTTCGGCGTATTCCAGGTATTGCGTCAGAATCTCTTCGACATTGAGTTCTTCCCCGCCATACACCTGGGTAATGACTTGATTCTTCTCCTTCACCAGATGGCGAAGCTTCAGCTCGAACTCTTCCGCATCCATCAAATCTGCGATCCGGATGCCGTTACGTGCCGCTTTATCCATGTAGCAAGGGCCGATTCCCTTGCGGGTCGTACCGATTTTGTTCGGACCTTTTCGGTCCTCTTCCAGAGCATCCAATACCATATGATAAGGCATGATAACATGAGCACGATCACTGATTACCAGATTATCCGTGCTAAACCCGTTATCATGAATATAATTAATCTCTTCAATAAGTGCAGCCGGGTTAACGACCATACCGTTTCCGATCACACAGGTTTTATCTTTATAGAATACTCCGGATGGAATCAAGCTAAGCTTGAATTTTTTACCGTCAATCAGAATGGTGTGGCCGGCATTGTTGCCGCCTTGGTAACGGGCTACCACGTCAGCGCTTTCCGCCAAATAATCCGTGATTTTCCCTTTCCCTTCATCTCCCCATTGTGTTCCCACAACGACTACCGTTGACATATTCATTCCTCCGCCCGGGCTGTTACACCCTTAATATTTCACGTAACACTGAAGAAATAACCTCTACATGATGATTAAAATTCAACCTCACTGCACTAAAGCAGCAATACCAGTGTAACAGTCCCCATTTTTAAAGTCAAATACAAAAACGAACAATCGCACATCAGTGTGTACGATTGTTCGGAATTAGGACGAGATTATACAATGATTGCCGCATTATTCGGGGAACCACCATAAGAAAAACGACTGTCGACGTACTTTCTCTGAAGACAGACCGCGGTTAGAGGAAGTTTTTCTTGCGATATCAGGAAGGCCCAAGCTTCGAAGTTTATACTTGATATCTTAAGAAATGCCCCTAACTTACAGCCAGTGGCAGGTATCTGTCTGGCTAGACTAAGGTTGAATACCGCCGTTATCCGGCGGCGAAGGCATCGGCATGGGTTCGCTCGTAATTGACGAATTTATTAAAGTTCTTCAGGAAGACCAGTTCCACCGTGCCTACAGGACCATTACGCTGTTTGGCAATGATGATCTCGATGATGTTCTTCTTCTCCGTCTCCTGATTGTAATAATCATCCCGGTACAAGAACGCAACGATATCGGCATCCTGCTCAATCGAACCGGATTCCCGAAGGTCACTCATCATCGGACGCTTATCCTGACGCTGCTCCACTCCCCGGCTGAGCTGTGACAGAGCAATAACCGGCACTTCGAGCTCACGGGCGATTTGTTTAAGCGTACGCGAGATCTCGGATACCTCCTGCTGCCGGTTCTCCCCGGCCTTGCCGCGTCCATGAATGAGTTGGAGGTAATCGATCAGGATCATGCCGAGCCCCTTCTCCTTCTTCAGACGGCGGCACTTCGCACGTATATCGGCAACCGTAACGCCCGGTGTATCATCAATGTAGATCTCGGCTTCCGACAGAGCTGCAATGCCCATCGTGAGTTTGGACCAATCCTCATCACCCTTGAAATCACCGTTACGCATGACCCCGGCGTCCAGGTTAGCCTCCGCACAGATCATACGCTGTACGAGCTGCGGCGCTGACATCTCCAGACTGAAGATCGCTACGGTTTCCTTGGCACGAATCGCCACATTCTGGGCGATATTCAAGGCAAATGCGGTTTTACCTACGGAAGGACGGGCAGCTACGATGATCAAGTCGTTGCGCTGGAATCCGCTTGTCATTTTGTCCAAGTCCACGAAGCCGGATGGAATTCCCGTTGTATTTCCCCGGTTCTGATGGAGAACCTCCACCTTCTCGAATACTTCCATCAGCACATCGCGGATCGCAATAAACCCGCTGCCTGTGCGTCGATTGGAGATCTCGAGAATGCGACGCTCCGCCTCGCTGAGCATACCGGATACATCTTCTCCTCCGGTATATCCTTCACTGACAATCTGTGTTGCGGTTCGAATCAACCGCCGCAGCATCGATTTCTCTTCGATGATCTGGGCGTAATAATCCACGTTTGCAGCCGTCGGAACCGCATGTGCCAGCTTGGCTAAATAGCTGACGCCTCCGACCTCTTCCAGCTGCCCTTTATCTTGCAGGAGAGATGTAAGGGTCACCAGATCGATCGGTTGATTGCCTTCCCCGAGCTGCACCATAACTTCATAGATCATCTGATGCGTTTTGTCGTAGAAGTCCTCGGCCTGCACCCGCTCCATCGCTGTAATCAGCGCTTCACTTTGCAGCAGAATGGCACCCAGCACCGCCTGCTCTGCCTCAAGGTTCTGCGGGGGGACCCGATCGAAATAGAGTTCTCCTCCCATATTACTCCTCCGTAATTTGAACCTTGAGCGTCGCCTTGACGTCAGGGTGCAGCTTCACCGGAATCTGGGTAACACCCAGACTGCGGATCGGATCGCTAAGTTCAATTTTGCGTTTGTCGATTTTGATCTTCTGTCCTGCCAGAGCTTCAGCAATTTGTTTGCTGGTAATGGCACCGAACAAACGGCCGCCCTCTCCAGCTTTAGCTTTCAGGATAACCGTCATCTCTTCCAGCTTCTTGCCGAGCGCCTGCGCCTCTTCCTTCTCCTGGGCTTTGCGCTTCTCCTCGGAAGCCTGCTGCTGCTCCAGCGTCTTCATGTTGCCGTCGGTTGCCGGACGAGCGACTCCCCGCGGAATCAGGAAGTTTGTTGCGTACCCTTCCGAAACTTCCTTCACTTCACCTTTCTTGCCTTGACCCTTCATATCTTTTATGAAAATGACTTTCATTCAAATAACCCCTCTTTCGCTTCGATGTCCTTCAGTACCTCCATCAACTTCTCCTCGGCTTTCTCAGGCGTCGTATCCAGTTGTACTGCGGCGTTCGTTAAATGTCCGCCTCCCCCGAGACGTTCCATAATCATCTGAACATTCATCTTGCCCATGGAGCGGGCGCTAATGCCAATCTTGCCGTCTGTGCGTTCGCTAATGACAAACGATGCCTGCACATCCGTCATATTCAGCAGCATATCCGCTACTTGAGCGATCAGCAGCTGCGGCATAGGCTCCCCGCTCGTCGATACCGCAATGGCGATATGGTCATATACCATTTTAGCATGTTTCACGATTTCTGCCTTCGCTATAAATTCTGTCAGATCTTCCTTGAGCACCCGCTGAATCATCATCGTATCAGCTCCGTGACGCCGTAGGAAACCGGCAGCCTCGAACGTTCTCGATCCCGTGTGGAGGGCAAAATGCTTGGTATCTACCGTGATCCCCGCCAATAGGGCCGTCGCCTCAACCGGAGTAAGGGATACCCGCTCGTGAATATATTGCAGTACCTCGGTAACCAGCTCACAGGTCGAGGAGGCATACGGTTCAAGATAGATCAGCACTGCATCATTAATAAACTCTTCTCCGCGCCGGTGATGATCCATCACCACAACCCGGCTTGCGCGATGAACCAGCCGCGGCTCCATCGTCATTGAGGCTTTATGCGTATCAACCACAACGAGCAATGTATGCTCTGTCATCATCTGCATCGCTTGTTCGGTGGAGACGAAGCGGTTCATCAAGGCCTCGTCCTTGCGGACCTCTTCCATAAGCCTCGAAATCGACGGATTCATTCCCTCCATCACGATATAAGCCTCCACTTTATACATCTGGGCTGCTTTCAGTATGCCGATTGCAGCGCCGACCACGTCCATATCCGGCAGCTTATGGCCCATGATGATCACTTTGTCGCTCTCCTGCATCAAATCACGCAGCGCATGCGAGATGACACGTGCCCTTACGCGCGTCCGTTTCTCCACTGCATTGGATTTACCGCCATAGAAGGAAAGCCTTTGACCCGCTTTGACGGCAGCTTGATCTCCGCCGCGGCCCAGCGCCATATCCAAACTGGATTGTGCCAGCTGCCCTAGCTCCGTAATGTCCTCTGAACCGAAGGCAAGGCCAACGCTTAGCGTCAGCGGTACCTTCAGATCGGCGGTCATCTCCCGGACTTCATCCAAGATGAGAAAACGGCTGTTCTCCAGCGCATCCAGCGACCGGTGGTTGAGCATCATCAAATAGCGGTCCGAGGAAAGTCTCCGCAAATAGACGTTAAATTCACGCGCCCAATCGGTGATCTCACTGGTTACCTTCGCAATCAATGCCGTACGCTGTTGATCATCCATCCCCTGCGAGGCCTCATCGATGTTATCCATCATGATAATGCCCAAAGCCAATCGCTCATCCTCATACCGCTGCCTTAGCACGGCCAGCTCGGTAATCTCATCCAGATAAATGAGTCGCTCATCCGGAATGACGGTTGCTCCATAGAACTTATCCTCGTGGGAGATCTCCAGACGAATTTCTTTCGGCAGCTTCTCCTTGTTATCCTTCTTCTCTTGGGCTTCCTTCATCGCGTTAACCAGCTGAGGAAACAACTCCTGCAAGGATACCCCGACCAACGATTGATGCGGAAACATATTGACTACGAATTGGTTATGCCACTCCACTGTCTTGTCTTCGCTGTACAGCACAATGCCAAATGGCAGTACGCTTACCGCTTCGCCCTCGACCCGCTGAATCCGAAATGACAGATCCCCAATATAATCCACCAGCTCGCGGCGGAATCGCATCTCCGTCTTCAGCATCGCATAGCCGCCTACCACCGCAAGCAGCAATCCGACCAGCCCCAGAATGGTATTGTAGAACGACAGAAAAATAACAAGCAGAAGCACCAGCGCAAACGCCCAGACGGTATGATAGCCGTGCCAGCGCTTCTGCAGAAATTTAGGCATGACTCATCACCCTATCTTTTGGTTTTACTAAACGCCTGACGAAGTGGGAACGCCAAGTCCAGGATTCCGATAATCATAGCCGGCGGGAACAGCACAATCGGTAAAGCCGTCAAAAGCGGCACAATCGGATGCCACTTCCGTTCGTGAGCGAGATAGTAGAAGAACCCCAGCGCTTGGATCATGAAGCAGATCTGCAGCAAAGGTGTAGCGTTAGCCACAATCATCTTCATGAAGGTATTGTCCGAATCGACGGTTGCTATGTTGATGAAGAAAATGAGCAAGTAGTACCAGATCAGGGAACGCGGCAGCATCCATTCTCTAGCCGGCTTCAGCCGCGGCACGGACAAGCCCATGCTGCCCAGTGTAGGACGAGCCAAAGCATGGGTTACCACCGTCATGAGGAACGAGCTGATAATCATCGCAAATGGAACCAAGCGCATCGTTTGATCTTTAATGAACTGTGTATCGAGTTCTGTGCCAAGGAACTGTCCGCCTAGGCCGCCTTCTACACCCATCTCAGTGAGCGGAGCGGTCGTCATCTTCACAATCTCATCCACGTACTCCGACAGATTTAATTGGAAGAAGGCCGTGCTGATCATGAGCAGAACGAGCATTTCCACCAGCATGACAGCCATGCCATACTTCAATACCTGCATGGCAGCCTTCCGCTTCCGGTACAAATACCCCATGACGATCCCCGGAATGGCAAAATAGATCGCGAATAACACATATATGGGATGAATCAGAAGCGCGATCAGCCACACGGGCACCACATGCATGATAAATGATTTTGTATTCAAAGCCGTAAACAGAATCGCAACCGGCAGAACTAACAAGAAAGCCGTTACGATCGAAAAGGGTGTGAGTAGTGATAGCAGCAGAAGCAAATAAATAACGCTCCATACCGCCGTAGTCCAGCGCAGTTTCAATATGTTCACCTCTTACGTAAATGTTCTTCGAGCGCGGAAATATCCTGGTACCAATCTTCCAGTTGATGTCCTTCCTGCTTATGCTTTTTCAATTTCTCTAACAAGAGATCGTCCAAATCCCGATAGGTCAAGCCGAGCCTTCGGCCCAGTATGTATGAGCTCATCATCAGGCTTGCCAAACTGTCTCCAACCTTTGTAGTGCTGCCTTCCCATAGAGCTTTGAATAACCGGGATACATTGTCAATTACTTCGGTTTTGAGCCATTCAATCACTTTGGCGCGTTTAGCTACATCCAAGTCCTTCGGCATATTTGGCATATCCATCTCTCCCTGAAAACAGCTTTATTCTCCATTATAGCATAAAAAAAAGCCGCCCACACAAAGGCCCATGCACCCTGTCCATCCTTAGAACCAGCGGATAGAGATAAGCTACCTTCTCTTTGTACTCCAATCGGGCCCCGGTTATTCCTCCCCGCTCTTTCACTGCTGCCTCGCTTCTATAAAAATAGGACGTGTTACCCACATTGTCATCGTGGTCCCACGCCCTTGTTTATTCACAAATCTACTTGATTATGATGCCCCGTGAGACTCCATCGTCTCCTTGGAGACAAACCGTTCACAATACTCAATGATAAGGCTTCTGCGTACAATGCCGATAAAGCGGTTCATATCGTCCACCACAGGCACAAAGTTCTGCACCTTGGCCAGATTAATCAGATCCTCCATCCGGGCGTCAATCGACACCGGTTTAATATCCATACGAAAAGGAACATCCTTCAATAAAAATTTCGAAGCATTCTCAAAGGTGATTTTGCCATCCGAATTTTTCATATGCCACAACAGATCACCTTCCGTTACAGTCCCTGCGTACTGTCCGTTCTTATCCAGTACGGGCACAGCCGTGTATCGGTGAAACTCCATCCGTTCCAGCGTCTGCCTGAGCGTAGAATCCAGTGTTAAACAGATCACTTCCTGCTTCGGTAATAGAAAAAAAGCGATATTCATAATGCATTATCCTCCTTATGACTCCAACTTCTGAAGTCATGTTAAGTAACCTTCCTGATTTAAAGCCTAGGTATGCAGGTTACTCCTTCCCCTATCCATACTCATACATACGTTAACTTCGTCGTTCTGATTCCTTGTATAGGGCACAAAATCAGCAGCCATCCGACTGCTGATTGAGATGAAGCAACGTACTATGACATTCATCCGGGTATACCGGTGTATATTTATTTCAACTTTTGCTTCTCTGCATCTTTGGGCTGCAGCAGCTGGTCAGCCGGTGTATCCGGATTCATCCAGTTGTCAATTAAATCCCGAGCTTCCTGCACATCATCCATGTCGGGCTCGTTGTAATAGACGCCGCCAATTTTCATGCCTTCCCCCATGATTGTAAAGCTGGTCATATCCACTTTACCCCCGGTCAGCATCTGCTTCGCCAGGTCAATAATGAATTTAGGCTGCATATCGGTCTGGAAATTATCTCCCATGATCTCGATAAGTTCAGGCACCTTGCCGATCTGATCAAGCTTCATCACCCGCTTGGCCGCTACGTCCAAAAACACTTGTTGTCTCTTCGCACGATTAAAGTCGCTATCTTCCCGATATCGGACATAATTCAAAGCTTCCTCGCCGTTATAAATCGGTTTGTTGGCTTCAATCGTGAATTTCTCATGGTCTCTGCCTTTATTGACGATATCCTTGCCGATCGGCAGCTCCACGCCCCCGATGGCATCAACAACATTCTTCAAGCCCTTAAAATTAATGGAAGCATAATAATTAAGTTCTTCCTCGAAAAATGCCTCCATTGTATCTTTGGCCATTTGATGTCCGCCAAATGCAAACGCGTGGTTAATCTTGTCTTTCTTGTCCTTACCGATAATATCGACATACGTGTCCCTTGGAACCGATATTAAGAGCACTTTGGACTCCATGGGACGCACAACCGCATAGATCAACGTATCCGAACGCGCAGGTTCATCCTCCCGCTGGTCACTCCCAAGCAGCATAACGGAGAACGGTTCGCTCTGGAGTACTACAGGTTCAGGGGTCTTGTCGCTCTGGAGCGGTTTATACGATTTCTGCAATGATTCCTCTACATCTTTTGCCATAAACAGATCAAATGCTACAACCGCAAGCTGCGTTCTGAACAGAAACGCGGTGGAGCCCAGCAGTATGACCAAAGCGAGAGTAATATATATTGATTTCCTCTTCATGAGTTCGATTCCTTCTTTATTATAAAATAATTTAATGGATAAGTCAGATCGTTAAAGGTCCTTGCTTGCACCCCAAGCTACTTGGCTCACCCTCCTCTCCTTATTAAACGGGAACTCTTCCCGTTGACTCACTTCATATCAGTAGGTCAGTTCCAACACATCATCTATTGTAAACCAGATTATTGTCAAATGTGAACCCTTCACGGGCAGTTCTATAAATCTACCAACTCTTCAACGATCCGCTAAACGGGTCTCTTATCATACGTAAGAGCGGCTGTGACTCCTGAATATTGAAACCAGTCATCCAGTCGCTCTCTCCATGTTAACGTTTTAGCAAATCCGTAGTCAAACAGCTTGCGTGTCTCTTCGAATCTTGCTTCTTTAGACTCGGTACCCATGACAACGGCAACAAGCCGACTGCCTTGTTTCTCCGCGGTGCCCGTGAAGCAGTATCCTGCATTGACCGTGTACCCTGTTTTTAAGCCGTCCGTGCCTTCATAGGAATAAGGGCCTCCTACCGATGGCAGCATCCAATTGGTGTTGCTTAAATATAAATTGCGTCCACTGATCTTGGTTTGGGTCTTGCTGGAGGTGCTAAGAATATCCGGGTGGCTGCGAATCAAATGCGCTGCCAGTTTGGCCGTATCCTCTGCGGTCATCACTGTTTCTCCATTCAATGGCCAGGCTTGATCGCTGGCTGTGTCTCGCTCGACTCCTGACGCGTTCACGAATCGTGTCGCGCTGGATAAACCAATCTCTTTTGCTTTGGCATTCATTTTTCGGACAAACGCTTCCTCAGAACCCGCAAAATGCTCGGCAAGTGCTACGGCGGCATCATTCGCCGAATAAACCGTTATGCTCTGGAACAATTCGCGCACCGTCAGAATTTCACCCGATTTCAGGGCAATCTTAACTCCTCTGACGTCCGTTGCGAGATCGCTTATTTTGACTTCATCGTCCCAGGATCTGTTCCCGGTTTTGATATCATCAAGAATAACCAACTCGGTCATCAACTTGGACATGCTTGCAGGCGGTAAAGGTACATCGCCATTTTTGCTGAGCAAAATACGCCCGGTGTTTAAATCCATCAAGACAACCGCTCGCGCGTCCACCTTCGGTTTAAACCCCGCTCGTTCTATATTTCCTATGACAACCGCCCCAATCGGGACGATAATTAACAACATCATGACGAACCAAAGCCACCGTTTTCTCATAGAATTAGCCCTCCATAGTTATAGACGGTTGAAAGGCTCTTTTGGTCTGCTTTTTTCCAGAAATTTTATTTAGAAATTTTTGTAAATGCAGTCGATTAGTCACTCGAAAATAAAAGAGAGACCCCCTTCCGTCCGCAGACGGAGGAAGTCTCCCTATGAATCTATTTATTTTCTAATACATGTTCTAATTGCTGTCAGAAAACTTAGATATGAAGAGTCATATTAAGCGTAGTGACAAGCAACGAAGTGGTTATTACCCATATCACGATACTCTGGAATCTCCTGCTTGCATAGTTCTGAAGCCAGTGGACAGCGAGTATGGAACTTGCAGCCTGATGGCGGATTGGCCGGGCTCGGAATGTCGCCTTGCAGTACAATCCGCTCGCGCTTCAGCGTTGGATCCGGTACCGGAACTGCCGACAACAATGCCTTCGTATAAGGGTGCAGAGGATTGCGGAACAGTTCTTCCTTGCTAGCCATTTCTACCATCGATCCCAGATACATTACCCCAATTCGGTTGCACAGATGCTCTACAACACTGAGATCATGAGAAATGAACAAGTAGGTCAACTGTTTCTCGCGCTGCAAGTCACTAAGCAAGTTGATGATTTGCGCTTGAATCGATACGTCCAGTGCAGATACCGGCTCATCCGCTACGATAAAGTCTGGATTCAGAATCAACGCGCGGGCAATCCCGATCCGTTGACGCTGTCCACCGGAGAATTCATGCGGATAACGATCATAATGATAGGCAGCAAGGCCGCAAATCTCAAGTGTTTCAATCACGCGATCTTTAAGGTCCCTACGGTTAACTAAACCATGGTCAATGAGTGCTTCGCCGATCGCTTCGCCAACCTTGATTCTTGGGTTCAGGGAACTGAATGGATCCTGGAACACGATCTGCATTTTCGGACGGAGTGCACGCATCTTCTCTTTGGACAATGTATGGATATCTTGACCATTAAAGATAACTTTACCTTCCGTTTTCTCCAACAAACGGAGAATGGTTCGGCCAATGGTGCTTTTGCCGCAGCCGGATTCACCTACAAGCCCAAAGGATTCCCCTTTGTTGATGGTGAAGCTGACTCCGTCAACTGCTCTTACATTACCCACCGTCCGCTGCAGTATGCCGCCGGTGATGGGAAAGTATTTCTTCAAACCATCAATTTCGATCAATGCTTGACTCATTACGCTTTCCCCTCCTCTTCATACAACCAGCAAGCGACCTTATGGCCGTTAGGATCCGTACCGAGCGGAGGTGTCTTCTCTCTACAAATCTGCATGCATGATTCACAGCGATCATGGAAATGACAGTTATCTCCAAGATCTACCGGATTGGGTACCTGTCCCGGAATCGAATACAGACGTTCTTGGGTCTGGTTAATGATGGGCTTAGCTTTCAAAAGCCCTTTGGTATATGGATGCTTCGGCTGCTTGAAGAGCTCGATTACCGGAGCTTCTTCAATGACTTTTCCTGCATACATAACAACAACGTAATCAGCCATTTCGGCTACGACACCCAGGTCATGCGTAATCAGCATAATGGATGTATTCATTTTCCCTTTGATGTCGCGCATCAGATCCAAAATCTGGGCCTGGATCGTAACGTCCAGCGCAGTTGTTGGCTCATCTGCAATTAGGAGTTTGGGATTACAGCTAAGTGCAATCGCGATCATAATCCGCTGGCGCATACCACCGCTGAGCTCATGCGGATAGGAGTCGAAAATCTTCTCCGCACGCGGTATTCCTACCAGATTGATGAGTTCGATGGCACGTTGTTTAGCCTCTTTACGGTTTACGAGCTGGTGTAACACAATTGGCTCTACAATCTGCTCCCCGATCGTTAATACCGGGTTCAGTGAGGTCATTGGCTCCTGGAAGATCATGGCGATATCGTTGCCGCGAATCAAGCTCATCTCGCGCTTGCTCATCTTCAGCAGGTCCTTGCCTTCATACAGAATTTCTCCTCCTACTGGAGGTGTATCGATTAAACGCATAAGAGACATGGCTGTTACGCTTTTACCACAGCCCGACTCGCCCACCACGCACAGTGTTTCACCTTCACGGATTTTGAAGCTGACATCGTCGACGGCTTTTACAGTACCTGCGGAGGTTTGAAAATGCGTTTTTAAATTGCGGAATTCAACTAATTCTTTTGCCATATTCGCATCTCCTACTTCTTCATTTTCGGGTCAAGTGCGTCGCGAAGCCCGTCACCGATCAAGTTAATCGCAACAACGGTCACAAGAATACACATGCCTGGCGGTATCCATAACCATGGTCGCTTGCGGAAGTCGATGAGATTGTTGGCGGCAGAAATCATATTTCCCCAGGATGGTGTTGGCGGAACAACCCCGACTCCTAGGAAACTCAGTGCCGATTCAAACAGGATAGCTCCCGCTACACCAAGCGTTGCAGATACAATTATGATTGGAATCGTATTAGGAAGCAGATGGCGGAAGATTTTTCGGCGATCCTTAAGTCCCAAGGCTTCCGTTGCTTGCATAAATTCCTGTTCACGGAGCCCCAATATTTGACCACGTACGAGACGGGAAATACTGCTCCAACCCAATATACCAATGATAAGCATCAAGAAATAGATGCGTTTGGAAGGATCTACCTTCAAATCAGACAATACCGCACCCAAGATGATGAGGATTGGGAGCGTAGGCAATGCCATAAAGATGTCGGCCATACGCATAATCAGCGTATCTACCCATTTACGGTAAAACCCTGCCAAAGCTCCAAGGGTAGAACCGATAATAATGGAAATACCTGTCGCTACCAGTCCAACTGTGAGGGAAATCCTGCCTGCAAGCATCATGCGCAGGAGAATATCGCGCCCCAGTTTATCGGTTCCTAACCAATACTTTGAGCTTGGAGGCAAATTCTTATCAGCCACACTGTAATCAAATAGGGAATATGGTGAAAATATCGGGCCCATAAAACACAGCAAAAACATAAATACAATTATGAAAAGTCCGATGACAGCAAGACGGTTTCTGGAAAAACGGCGAATGGCCATTCTCCATGGAGAATCCGGCTGCTTCTTCGATACTGGTAGATTCGTTTTTAATGGTGCAGCCTCTGCGGACAAATGAATCTCCTCCTACTTTAAGCGAATTCTTGGGTCAGCGGCGCCATACAGGACATCAGATAACAAGTTACCTAGCAATGTCAATACGGAAATAAATACCGTGAAGCCGAGCATAAACGGGTAGTCCCGCATATTGATCGATTCCAGATATACCTGGCCAACCCCAGGCCAAATGAATATCTTTTCCAAAATGATGGCTCCACCAAATAAGCCTGGCAACTCGAAACCCATCAAAGTGATCGCAGGAAGCATTGCATTACGCAAAGCATGCTTGAAAATAACCGTACGTTCCTTCAATCCTTTTGCACGGGCTGTGCGGATATAATCCTGACGGATAACTTCCAGCATGCTTGTACGGAAATACCGTGTCAAGCTGCCTGTGCTTAGCATTGTAAGTACAGTCACTGGCAAGAACATATGCCATGCGATGTCAATCAGTTGCTGCCATGTGTTTCCATTCAAGCCTGAAGTTTTCATACCACCAACCGGAAACCATCCTAAATCCAAGGCAAAAATCTTGATGAGAAGGAGTCCGATAAAGAAAGAAGGCAGTGACATACACAAAAAGATAAATAAGGTTACGATCTTATCAAACAATGAATACTGAAATTTAGCCGAGAATACCCCTGCAAAGATAGCGATTATCCAGCTAAATATCAACGAAAAAACAGCAATAAAAACAGAGTTCCATACATAGTTACCCATAACGGTGGTAACCGGTTGTTTGTGCTGAAGGGAATCTCCGAGATTGCCCTTTAACATATTGCCAGCCCATGTGAAGTAACGCTCCACCGGCGGCTTATCCAAACCATAAATTTCCCGAAGCTGAGCTGCTTTCTCAGCAGTCATCGTCGGGTTATCCATTGCAGTGATATAATCACCTGGCACCATTGCTGATATTGCAAATATGAGAATCGAGATCCCGATCATTGTCGGGATAATCTGCAGCAGCCTCCGGATAATGTACTGCTTCATAATATTCCTCCCGGCTTATAAGTGGATATGCCCAGCTCTTGCGAGCTGAGCATATGTTTCCTGCTGTTATTGTTCAAGTTCGACTTTGTAAAGATCAAGCACGAAGTTTTTGTATGGAGTGATTTCCATGCCTTTAACTCGGCTGTTGATACCCCACATATCACGTCTTTGGTAAATCGGGAGATCCGGAACGTCTTGATTCAGCACTTGATATGCTTCTGCATATGCTGCTTTACGCTCTTCAAGATCGAAGGCTTTCAGACCTTTATCCATTGCTGCATCATAAGCAGGATTGGAGTATCCGATATCATTTTGCTGTCCATCCGTACGGTATACAGTAGATTCTGGATCTGGAGTCAAGCCCCATGCAGCAAAGAACATTTCGAAATCGCCTTTATCCTTCTTATCCATGATCGCATTGAAGTCTAATGTTTCTGCAATGATCTTAATGCCAAGCTCTTGGTAGTTCTGATTCATTACCGGAATCAAAGCATCTACAACCGGATTATCAGCTGTTGCAGAGAAGTGAAGCTCAAATTTCTTGCCGTCTTTCTCGCGGATGCCGTCAGCACCTGGAACCCAGCCTGCTTCATCAAGAAGCTGCTTCGCTTTCTCGATGTCGAAATCATGTGTGTCGATACCTTCAGTAGTATATGCCCACGATACATTCGATTGTGGAATGTTGATTACGTTAGCATAAGGACCATAGATAATTTCAACGATTTCTGCACGGTTCAAACCGTATAATAATGCTTGACGAACTTTCGGATCTTGGAACTTAGGATTTTTATGGTTCATGGCAACGTAACCATACCCATTGGTTGGGAAGATGTTGATGTCCAAGAAGCCCATGGATTTCAACTCTTCTACGGTATCTTCGTTAACGGTAACCATATCCATATCGATTTCACCGGATTGGAACATGGCCAATTTAGTTTCATCAGTAGTTGTTTTGTAAATTACGTTTTTGATTTTCGGAGCCCCCAGGAAGTAGTTCGGGTTAGCTTCCAATACAACCTCTTGACCAGGAGCGAAGCTCTTCAGTACATACTGACCACTACCGATTGGTTTAGTATGCAGGTTCTTCATGTACTCCAGGTTGCCTTGTTTATAATCTTTACCGTAGTATGCTTCTGGTACGAAAGAAATGTCTCCTAGAGAATCCTTCGTCATAGCGTTTGCTTCAGTTACTTCAATCTCAATGGTGTGGTCATCGATAACTTTAACACCAGAGATGTCCGTTGCTTTACCATCATGATACTCTTGACCACCTTTTACATGTGTCGAGAAGATATCAGATTGACCGTCATAGCTAGCATCATGAAGAACTTTCATCGCAAATGCATAATCTTTTACTGTTACAGGTGTGCCATCTGAATAAGTTACACCCTGTTTCAATTTAAACGTATATTTTAATTTATCCTCGGAAACTTCAACGCTTTCTGCCAAACGGTTCGAATACGTTCCATCACCGTTCAACGTGAAGAAAGAATCGAAAATTGCTTCTACAACATATTTATCATATGCTGTTTGCCAGAAGAACGGGTTGAAAACACCTTTTGGTGAAGTCATACCAACGATCAGTGTATCTTTACGATTTTTAGCAGCTGTTGGATTCTTAGATGGATCAGTTGCTTCGAAATAACCTTGGCTTTCGTCTCCAGTTTCAGCAGGCGGTTCTGTAGTATCTTTGTCGCCTTCAGCTGGTGGTGTTTGCTCCGTTTGCTCCCCTTGACTTGGCTGTTCTGCTGTTCCTCCGCCTCCACATGCTGCCAATACCGTCATGGCCAAAAGCATGATTGCAAGCAGGAGTGACATTCTTTTCTTCATGCGAATCCTCCTCTTAAAAAATGTTGTTGCAATATAAATTATCAGGACGAATATTGAAATCATCCTTAAATAATTTCGGTATTGAAGTTCTCTAGGATGTCATTGCATAATGTGAAATAAATTGAAAGTTTTACAGAAAATATACCATTGGTCAATTAGTGCCAAAGTCTCTAGCAAAATCTTCTTGCCTATAAAATTAATGTTATGATACGTGTAAATTTAGGTAACGTCAATTACTTTTTTTCATTTTTCTCAAAAATCATGTTTTTAACGTCATTTTCGAGGTTAATAATTAAGTTTATCTCCGTTGGATATCCTTAGTTTACTGAAAATGTATGTAATATCAAGATTTATTTACAATTTATAACTATATTCGTTCATGGTTTTGCAGTGTTCATGTAATATTAAATTACATATATTTCGGAATTAAAATCTATTTATTAATTTTTCGGTCTATTAGGTAATGTGTATGTTATTTAATTTAACATAACTTGAGTTGGTCTTCCCTGAATACAACTAGGAACCATTTTTATGTAATATATTATCCTTACGATATGCTTCAATTCGTTATTAGATGACGCAGATTTATGGTTCTACTTTTTCATAGTTTAGGCTCCTACTGCGTTAAAGCTTAAAAAAGCAATCCGGGACTGTGATCCGGATTGCTTTCACGTTGAATTTCATGTCAGATAAATCAACCTTGCTCTTTCATACTTGTGAACTACAGATTCTTTACCCAAGCGAGTTTTAAATCCATCTCTTCAATGCACTGCTGGTGATCATGTGTATCATCAGCCACTAACGGCGTGACCGGATACATTCGCATCTGTCCGCGGTACGTATGAAGCAGCGGATGAACCGCATGTCTTCCTTGGATTTCCGGATCCAGCCACTTTGCCATATTTTCCTCAGACAAAATCGCCGGCATTCGGGTTTCGAACTCTCGAATCGCTTCATTGGCCTCTGTCATTAGAACCGTACATGTTCTCATTTCATTTCCTCTTGCATCTCGCCATGTCTCGTATAGACCGGCCATACCAAATATTTCATGATCTCCGATAACGGTCCGTACCGCATAACTCCGTTTGCCAACCGTTCTCCAGTAATATAAACCGTTACAAGGGATCACACAGCGTCTTGTATCAATCGCTCTACGGTAAGTGGGATTTTGATCAACCGTTGTAATATCCGCATTGACCGCATCTTTACCCCAATAGGGCACTAGCCCCCACCGATACTCGTCGAGCACTCGCTCTCCCTGTTCCTGTACAATGACCGGCATGGTTTGAGTAGGGCTAATGTTGTATCGGCTTTTGTAGTAATACATTACCCGATTGATGCCAAAGCGTTGATTCACTTCATCGATCCCTGCGGACAGCGAGAATCGTCTGCACATACAACTACCTCCTTTTTCCTTTATCGTTTGGATAATAGAGGCGGAATATGCATAATAAGACTAACAACATGGAGCTTCCACTACTTGTACGCTTGTATCCCTGGAGTGGACATTATATAATTGAAAGGTTTCTGCAAGTTTTATGTAATCACATTATTAAATTTTCTTTAGCGCTCTGTCGTACCAATGTTCTGATATCATGTTTGTATACGATAGACATCATCTTCGATCAGGTAAGCTTGGGATCTACCTATAATCCTCTCTTTGGTGAGGCACCGTTTTGATGGTACTTTATTTTCAATTTTGTGATCTTCCCAGCTCTCATTTGATGAGCCGATACATACCTATATATAATAGAAGGAATTTTTTCAGATTTCTTTTTTTCGCCTTCATAATCGTATTTTTAATTCTTACAAGAGTACTCCAGTTATCTTATAAAATGTATTGCTTACAATAGACACTGTCCATTTAAAGCAGACATGGTTTCAGGGCTTTAAAACTGGAAAGCTTTACACTAGGCTTGTGTTTCTCGGTAGCTGCTTTTCCTTCTTAGTGTACACTCTGGGGAGACACGGTTCTTCTGTGGAGACATTATACACCCCAACATTTGGATAACCCTGATTCATCCCAAAATCAATAATTTCCGCATCACGTGCTGAGCTTTCACACCTGTGAGGTAAGCTTGGATTGTAACTTGTAAGACTCTCGTCTTTAACAACTCTCATCACATCCCTCCTCGAAACCAGCCTGTACTCTTCCATAATAAAAAGCGGCCCAGCCTATAAGTTAGGCTGGACCGCTCTGACACAAATGATTACTCAGTTGTGTATGGAAGCAATGCGATTTGACGGGAGCGTTTGATCGCAATCGTCAGGGCACGCTGATATTTAGCGCTAGTACCTGTTACACGACGAGGCAAGATTTTTCCGCGCTCGCTGATGAATTTCTTGAGCAGGTCTGTATCTTTATAGTCAATGTGAGTAATTTTGTTCACAGTGAAGAAACATACTTTACGACGCTTGTTGCGGCCGCCACGGCGTGCCGGTCTTTTGTCGTTGTCTCCGCCTTCTCTTTGTTTAAAAGCCATGTGTTGTCAGTCCTTTCCGTATTAAAATGGCAAATCATCATCCGAAATATCGATCGGTTTTCCTTCATCGGAAAAAGGATCCTGATTGTTGTTTCGTGAGTTGTTATTGTTCCCACGGTTTCCGCCACTGCTATTGCTGTTGCTTCCTCCGCTAAACGATGATTCCTCACGATTTCCTCCGCCACCGCTTGTTTCACGGTTTGACTCCAAGAAGCGAACATTATCGGCAATGACTTCGGTGACGTATACACGCTTACCTTCGTTATTCTCGTAATTCCGCACTTGAATGCGCCCTTCTACAGCCGTCAGACGGCCTTTACGCAGATAGTTTGCACAAGTCTCCGCAAGCTGTCTCCAGGTCACGACCGGAATGAAATCCGCTTCGCGCTCCCCGCCTTGTCCAGTAAACGGACGATCAACAGCAAGTGTAAATTGCGTTACAGCAACACCTGAAGGAGTATATCGCAGCTCGGGATCCTTAGTCAGTCGGCCAATCAAAATGACACGGTTCAACAATCCAATCCCCTCCTTAGAACGAAATCAATTACAAAGTTTTTTTACGTATTAAGCAACGTCGTTCGTGATGAGATAACGAATAACTTCGTCAGAAATCTTCATGAGACGCTCAAGTTCAGCTACAACTTCAGGTGTTGCATTGAAGTTTACCAGAACGAATACGCCATCACGGAATTTCTTGATCTCATACGCAAGACGGCGTTTACCCATTACGTCATGCTTTGTAATTTCTCCGCCGTTGGAGATGATGCCTTGGAATTTATCGACTGCAGCTTGAACAGCTTCTTGTTCAATGTCAGGACGAATAATGTACATCACTTCATATTTGCGCATATGTTTCACCTCCTTATGGACTTCGGCCCTCAATCTCTGTTGAGAGCAAGGAGCGAGTCTAACTCGCACCATAATACTATATCAGAACGGGTGATCGGATGCAAGTTTCTTTTCAATGCTGAATATGCTCTCTTCCCTTTATTACCGCGCTTTTCTCACTTTCCCTGCGATGATTTAGAATCCAATGGCGCATGATAATACATGCAGTCCATCCATCATAATGAGGAGGAATTCCACAATGGGAGAACAGTCCGAATTTCGTGCAGGTGACAAAGCCCCAAACAACGGCATTTATATGGAAGTGGGCGTCAGAGACCATATCATGGGGATCGAAAATCCTCGTCAAATCCAAATGAACAAAGGTGATACGTTTCCTGAAACCCAAAATGACGATCGTGTATGGTTAAACAAGCGCAGAGTGCAGCCTAAGTAACCACCTGAAGACATCAGCCTGGAGTTTTTACATTATGCTTACCTCGTCCTTTGCGCACGGTACGAAGTCAGGTCATGGCTTAAATCACTGTTGACCAAGCCATGCAATCTAAACATTTGATATTGGAATTTTTATCCGGTGAATTTTGTGTGTATACAAAGACACCTTTATGCGCACATTATAATCAGGCGGTGCATGAGAGAGGTGTGGTTCCGTTGAACGTTGCAGCAGAACGACGCATGAGGTTTCTGATCGTCACACGGATTGCAAGCTGAGGAAATGAGCCGAATGCTTGACCTCTTGGACAAGTGAAGCTATTGACAAGGTTCGCAGAAGTGCTGATAAAATGATTCCAATTCACAAGCACCGCCTACCCAGAAGGAAGGGCCCAATCGGGCCCTTCTTTTTTGTGCAAAAATACTCGGGACCAAAAACTCAAGTTTGTTCCAACGAAAAACACCCTCTGCAGGTCGTCTGCATGAGGGTATTTTATTCAAAGGCGCTTTACAGCTTAACGCCTAACTTATGTATCAACATCGTTTATAACCATAACAGCGGAACTTTAAACGATTGGTGGCGGAAAGGGTGGGATTCGAACCCACGCACGCCTTGCGACGCCTAGCTGATTTCGAGTCAGCCCCCTTGGGCCTCTTGGGTACCTTTCCACAGCAAGATTGATTATATCATGGAAACATTATATGGTCAATAGCTTGTCTTAACGCTTCGGGGAGGAGATATTACGGTGTATCCCCTGCCCCTTCCGTCTCTTGAGCCGAACGCAAAACCTTCTTCATATTCTTCTCAAACTTTAAACGGGGGATCAACACACTATGCTGACATTTTGTACATTTGATCCGAATATCCATCCCCATGCGAATAATCTCCATCTCATTATTCCCACAAGGATGCGGCTTCTTCATCTGAACGATATCCCCTAACTGAAATACCTTGCGCTCCATGGCTACCGCTCCCTTTTACTTCTATCACTTCTTCTATCTATTATATATCATTGGTTAACCGATTAGATCAACCCTGCACGCGTTCTTGTCCCAAATCCCGTGCTTCAATCGCCTGTTTGATATCCGTAAAAATCTGACGCTCCACATCTTCCCTTGCATTCGGATTGCATTCCGCCACAATACGAACAACATATTCGGAAGTATTCAATGACTGGATTCCTAATACATCCGGTATCCGCTGTACCTCTGGGCGACGGTCCATGATTCCCGTAAGGGCCGCTTGAATCAGTGTAATCGTGTCCTTCACCTGCTGGTCGTTCTTTACCGGTAGATCTACAATGGCTAATGAGTTGGAAAGGGAGTAATTCGTGACGCTGGTAATCATCCCATTCGGAATGATATAGGTCTCCCCATTCAATCCCTTTACACGCGAGGTGCGAAGCCCGATCATTTCGACAGTTCCCCGGTACTCACCACTTTTGATTACGTCACCTACCGCAAACTGATCCTCGAATATAATGAAAAATCCAGTAATAACGTCCTTCACTAAACTCTGTGCACCAAAACCTATAGCAAGACCAAGGACTCCGGCACCGGCTAACAGCGGTCCTAACTCGAAGTGGAACTCCGAGAGAATGATCAAAATCATGACAAAGTTGCATACAACGGAGGTTACATTTTTTAACAACTCCCCTACCGTGACAAAACGTCTTGAGTTCACTTGTATTCGACTCTTCTCCTGCCTAAGGAGAAACTGATCAATCATTTTATACACAACCCGTATCACAAGACGCGTCAGAATAAAAATGATGATAACCCGAATGCCGGATGACAGGATATGCATCCACATCTCTTCATTCGTTAACCATCCCCAGACTTTATCTTTCAAGCCCTCAGCCTCCTCAGCTATAGTTTTTAAATCTACACCGTCATCCGTTTCCGCTGATAAGTAACCAAAGCCCCTCATCCTGATGTCCTCCCCTTACTCTTCGATGTTGATATACCTCTTGTTGTTATCCAGCGCAAAGATGCCTCGGATCTCCACATGCTCCTGCTGAATGATCTCTTGAACATCTTTTAACGCATCAGGTGGGAATTGAATCGATAATGCACAGCCTGCTGTAATCTCTTTTGGTGTAGGAAAAAGATCAATTTCGATATCCGCGTACTCCAACAGCATTTCCGCACGCAGTGCCTGCTGGGTGGAATCGAATGCGATCAACATCGCGCCTTCCACTGCCCCGTCCCCCTCCATCATTCCTATCATTTTGTATGTATGTTCTTCTCTTCATCATTTCCAATGATTAAGAGTTTTATATAAACCTTTTCATAGATCAACATATTCATATACCTCATGCAGTCCAGGTCATACCCTCTTTCTAAGAGCATACTTCTGTCTGACATGAATATAAATCACATTTTAAGCGAATCCCAAAGTATAAAAACAGTCTTTCATCCATATACTGATACTACCAAATGCAGACGAAAGGAAGATTCTATGAACCGTCTATCTAAAATCACGTCTCGCCCGGAGGCTTCCAGCTTAAAAATACCACACACGGACCCTAATATCCATTCTGCTATTATACATCGCTTGCTCTTCCATCTCTCTGACGCCCGTATTCAGCATCGTCCGCTTGTCATTGTCTGCATCGGTACCGACCGGTCTACCGGCGACTGCCTGGGGCCGCTTGTCGGCACCTCACTTGCACGCTACAACAGTTCCATGTTTCATCTCTACGGTACGCTGGACGAGCCTGTCCACGCCATGAATCTGAAGGATACGCTAACGGCCATATACGAAAAATTCGACAACCCTTTTGTAATCGGAATTGATGCTTGTTTAGGGCAATCATCAAGTGTAGGCTCTATTCAGATATCCGATGGTCCTCTAAAGCCTGGAGCCGGCGTACATAAAGAATTACCGCCGGTCGGCGATATCCATGTAACGGGTATCGTCAATGTCGGCGGCTTTATGGAATACTTCGTATTGCAGAACACTCGCTTAAGCTTGGTCATGCGGTTGTCTGATATTATTGCAACCTGCCTATTTGCAGGCATCAAAGAGTGGAACCGTTCTACCCTTCTTGCAGCGCAAGAGTGACGGCCTCTTTTTCTTCCGGAGACAATGGATATTTGGACTGCCCATCCTTCAGTGGTTTAGCATACACAAAAGAGCTCTCCCGGTTATGCAGACCGGTCAGCACGATCCCTTCCTCTTGTTCGCTGAGAATAGCCAGGGAGAAGCTCATTTCGTTTCCCCGCTCGCCAAACGCATTGTATCGTACGATACCAACCTTGGACTTCATCCCTTTCAAACTGCCGCTGATCGTATCCAGCATTTTTTGATGATGGGCATGTCCCTCTTCAATCTCATCCATTTGGATTTTCAATTGGACCAACAGCGATTCGATGTCTTCTACCCCACTGCCTTCCATCATCGCATCATAACGTCGCCTCATTTTACGCAGTTTTGTCCCTTGTACAATTAAAGTTACCCATAAGATCAAGATGATCATGACCATTCCGACGACAAACCAATGAAGCTGTTCCATGATCAATTCATTTAATTCAGACATGCTTTCTTCCTTCCTCTTCTCCATCTTGATCTATTCGATTAACTATGAATCTCTGCAATCGCTTTTCGCATGAACTCTACCTCGTCACGGCTAGTAGATATCCCCACGCTTGCTCTGATTGCACCCGTCTGTTCCGTGCCTGATACCATATGGGCAAGCGGTGTACAATGATAACCGGCACGCACAGCAATTCCATATTCCCGGTCCAGTCGGAAAGCCAATTCAGACGCACTGAATCGCTCCGACACAAATGCAACAATACCTGTCCTCGCCTGTCCAAGAGCAGGACCTAGTATTCGAAGGCCTCCTACCTCTTGTAGACCCTCCATCATATATTGCGTTAACTCCCATTCATGCCGGTAAATATGCTGGGGTGTCCATTCAAGCACCTTCTTCACACCCGCTTGCAATCCCGCATATCCAATCGTGTTAGGCGTCCCTGCCTCATATCGATCCGGACGTACCGTTGGCTGTTCAATAGCCTCCGATTGACTCCCTGTGCCTCCGTGCAGTAATGGTTCCAGATCAATATCAGGCGAGATATACAACCCGCCTGTCCCCTGCGGCCCCAGAAGCCCTTTATGCCCCGGAAAAGCCAACATGCCTACATGCATCTCCTCCACGTGAACATCCAGCATACCGGCACTCTGGGCAGCATCTACGAGCAGTACGGCCCCTTTCCTCTTCACCAGTTCTCCTATTTCAACGAGAGGAATAATCGAACCAAGAAGGTTGGAACTGTGACTACATACAACAAGCCTAGTATTAGAACGAAAAGCGCCCTCCATTAGTTGCACATCAAGCTGGCCTTCCTCATCGACAGGAACGTAGTCCACTTGTATCCCTCGGGTGCGTTTCAAAAACTCTAACGGTCTTCGCACTGAGTTATGTTCAATCATAGTGGCAATCACATGGTCGCCTTCACGCAAATAGCCTTTGATTGCTAAATTCAACGCTTCTGTTGTATTCGATGTCAGCGCAATATCATTAGGATTTTTCACCCCAAACAAATCCGCGAGCGTCTTTCGCGTTCCGTAGAGTACACGAGAAGCTTTCACCGCCATCCGGTGACTCCCACGTCCCGGGTTTGCAGCCTCCTCCTCCATCGCCTTTCTCATCGCCTCAAATACTTCAGGAGGCTTTGGCCACGAAGTGGCTGCATGATCCAGATAAACGATCGGGTCCATGATGTTTCCCCTTCATCTTTACCGTATTGGTGTCTCTTAACAGGATATGTCCAAAAACCTCTTTAATCCAGCATCAAGGCTATGGCTTCACGTTTAGTTAAATAAAGACATATCTCATTCCCTTACAGGAACGTCGACATGTCTTTGGTTTTTAATCACACTCATTTGCTGTTCGACCATTTGTTGTTCAACCCGTCACTCACAATAGTATCTTCTTCAACAAAACTACGACTCTTTATTGAAGAAGTTCCAACAACCGCTCCAGGTCCTGTCTGCTATAGTAATTAAGCTCAATCTTCCCTTTATCCTTATTGTGCTTAATTTTGACAGTTGTTTTAAACCGTTCTCTCAGATCCTCTTCCAAATGATCGATATAAGGATCTCTATTCTTAACCTTAGGCTTCGCTTTATCCGTTGGTTTACGATCCAGATTCTTAACAGCTTCCTCTAGTTCACGAACACTCCACTCTTGCTCAACACACTGTTTTGCCAACTGCTTAACAAGAATTGGATCCTTTATTCCAACGATCGCTCGGGCATGTCCCATGGACAATGTTCCACGTGAAACATTATCCTTCACTTCTTCTGGTAGGGAAAGCAACCGCAAAAAGTTAGCGATGTGAGAACGAGACTTACCTACCTTCAATGAAAGCTCTTCTTGGGTTAAGGAAAATTGTTCCATTAAACCTTGATAAGCTACAGCAATCTCCATGGCGTTCAGGTTCTCGCGCTGAAGGTTCTCAATCAGGGCAATTTCCATAACCTGTTGATCGCTAAAAGATCGAACCACCGCCGGAATCGTAGCTTTTCCGCAATATTGGGATGCCCGGAATCTGCGCTCCCCGGCAATAATCTCATACCCTTTCAGCACACTGCGGACGATAATCGGTTGTATAACTCCATGCTGACGGATCGATTCCGCCAATTCCTGGATTGCCTCATCGTTAAATGTCTTGCGCGGCTGATACGGATTCGCTCGCAATTGACTGAGCGGAATTTCCACTACCTTGTCATCATCATGAATAGACAAAGATGGAATAAGCGCATCCAGCCCTTTTCCCAATCGTTTACTCATACGAGATCACTTCCTTTGCCAGCTCCAAGTATACTTCCGCTCCCTTAGAACGAGGATCATATGTAATGATCGACTGTCCATGAGAAGGTGCCTCACTCAAACGAATGTTTCTAGGAATAATCGTTCTGTACACTTTTTCCTGAAAATACTTTTTCACTTCTTCAATCACTTGAATGCCCAGGTTCGTGCGCGCATCCAGCATCGTCAGCAATACGCCTTCAATCTTGAGAGAGGTATTCAGGTGTTTCTGAACAAGGCGAACCGTATTCAGCAGCTGACTCAGACCCTCCAGTGCGTAATACTCACATTGAATCGGGATAATTACTGAATCGGCCGCGGTCAATGAATTGATCGTTAAAATGCCAAGCGATGGAGGACAATCAATCAAAATATAATCGTACTGAGGCTTGATTAATTGTAGTGATTTCTTCAATCGTACCTCACGAGAAATCGTAGGGACAAGCTCAATCTCAGCACCAGCCAATTGAATGGTTGCCGGAATGATGTCCAATCCTTCTATGTTAGTCCCACAGATGGCGTCCTTCGGGTGTACTTCATTGATGATAATATCATATATGCAATTTGCAACATCGGCTTTATTAATGCCAACCCCACTCGTTGTATTTCCTTGGGGGTCTATATCCACCAAAAGCACCCGTTTGCCTAGCGAAGCCAATCCAGCTCCCAGATTGACGGAAGTCGTCGTTTTGCCGACACCGCCCTTTTGATTTGCTATGGCAATTATCTTTGACACTCATTTCACCTCAATGTAGGAAGACTCTTCTAAGTAGTCGCAATAGATGATATACAGCGATAGGCTGTATATGTGTATTAAGCGAACGTTCCCGGTAACTCCAGGATGCCCAGGATATAGCGGATGAAAATGAGTAATAATAAATTACATGGTTCTCATCTGTAACAACAAACCTAACCCCTTCGTTAATCGATACAGTCTGGTGTAGAGCACTATCTCTTGATCAACAGAAAAAGCGGTACGATGCATACCGCTTCACACCATATCTTAACGTTTAGGTATTTTTATAACGATTTCATAGTGATCTTCATGATCATTCTCTGTTGTTTTAATTGCCATCCCGGAACCGGATACCATATCAATCGATTGACGAATCGTGTTCAAAGCCAGGCGAACATCCTTACTATAAGATATACGCTTAGACTTCTTCATCGTTGTTACTTCTTTATAAAAGGCGATTCGTGCCTCCGTCTGCTTCACATTCAGTTCCTTGGTAATGATCTCGTCCAGCACCTTGAGCTGGGTTTCTTCATTATCTAAAGAAAGCAGCGCACGAGCATGGCGTTCCGTCACTTTACGTTCCATCAAAGCCACTTTGACTGCTTCTGGCAGCTGCAGCAAGCGAATCTTGTTTGCAATCGTAGACTGGCTTTTTCCTAAACGCTGTGCCAAGCTCTCTTGTGTCAGTTGATGAAGATCAATCAGCTTCTGATAAGCAACAGCCTCTTCAATGGACGTCAGTCCTTCACGCTGCAAATTTTCGATTAACGCAATCGATGCCGCCTGTGAATCGTTGAACTCCCGAACAATGGCCGGAATCGTGTCCAGACCCAGCTTCTTAACCGCACGCCAGCGGCGTTCCCCTGCAATGATCTCATACATGCCATTACGGACGCGAACAACGATAGGTTGAATGACTCCATGAGTTTTAATCGTCTGGAGCAGTTCATCAATCTTCTCATCATCAAAAATCGTCCGTGGCTGGTATGGGCTGCTGACAATCTCGTTTACCGGGATTTGTTTCACTTCATCCCCTTGGTTCCGCTCTGCCGCTAAGCCAAACAATCTCGAAAATTGTTCTTTCATTCCGTATATTACCACCTAATTTCATGATAGCACGGATAAGCCTCCGAATATCCCGGAATCGGTTAAACGATTGGACAACCACAATATGGAGCCATACACAGATGATTCCACCATCCATTGGCGCTAGAATCCACTGTGGTGCCAGGCATTTCCCTGCAAAAACAGATTTCATGCTGATCAGAGAAAAGACGCCTGTGGTGATCATAGACGTATTACTCTGATCCAAACCGCTGCATGAAGCGGTTTCTTCTTGAGAGATATAACAGGAGGTTTTATCATGATGCTTACTATCAATCGATATCTCACAAGTGGTATATATGTTTTCTACTTCGCATAAGGCCATGATCCCCTTGGGATCGCACGGCACTTTCCAAAAAACAGCAGCCACAACGATCAAGGTTGTTGACTGCACGAAGCAAGGATGGAAAAGTGACCAAACCAGGATTTATACTCTTTCATCCTATTAAAGAACGGGCAAACCGGCCCTTCTGTCCAAATGGATACTACGATTCTATTCTACCACTTTTTGTCCTATAACTCTATTCTCCAATATCACCTTTTTTCCTTCATTTCTCGCTTGCTTTATACATGATTTGTGCACAGTTCCAAAGTTTTTGCGTCGATATCATGTTAATAGGCCACATTTATCTATCCTGCAGCCTTTCTAACGATCCTAGCATTCAGAATAATTGTGGGATTTGCCAATAGATTAGATCTTTCAAACGACCAATATCATCCAAGTCAAAGACGAGCTGAATCTCAAAAGCTAGTAGATGAATGAATACGAATTATGTAACATCGTGCGTCACTGCTCCCTTTGCGCACTTAGCGTTCTCCGGCGCAGATTATGATACCTTCAAACTTCCTTTCCTTGGGGGGTCTATCCTTCAATATCCAAGTTAGATAACATAGTTGATATCAAAATAATCTGACAAGAAATAACACTTCCAAAGGGATGTCTATTTATATCCGACAACTTACTTCTAATGTTTCACGTGAAACATTGCAAATTTATCAGGTGCATCCACAGTGTTGATTTCATTCTTATCTATAAGCTCAGCTTGAACTTAAAAATCTCCCTTTAGAAGCCAGCCTTGGTTCTGTTTAATAAAATCCACGCAAAGGGTGAACGCGTGATCAAAACCTAAAGATGCTTCATAGACTTCCTCCCACTCGGTGATCCAAGTCGAATTCCTTATGTGATTTCACCCCACGTCCCAATCTATAGAATAGATAAACGTACGGATGGACTTAACCAACGAAATTAAAATAAACAACGGTCTCTATGTATTGCATATGTGAATAGAAAAAGATATTAACGACCGATCTGCCCGCTCAACAAATCTTACACAGCCAATTAAAAAAGAGAAGAACTCCATAGAGTCCTTCTCTTTGATTAGTTTACTTGTCTCCTTGCCAAGCTTGCTTCTGCAAGGGAGTCATTGATAGTGCCTTAGATCGGAGTTGCAAGATACTTACACAATCGGCGTCTTGCTGGCCGTACCCGCCTTGCGGGGGTACTTGGAAGGCGTGGCTCCCTTTTTATCGATTACCACGATATGCCGGCCAGATTCCTCTACGGGTAAGGAGAACGAATGAACCTTGTTCAAAGCCCCTCTCAGCTCCTTCAAGCTGCGAGCCGCCTCCTTCACCTCTTCCGTAGGGTCACTGCCCTTCATAGCGGCGAATCGCCCCCCTACCTTGGTGAAAGGTAGACAGAACTCGTTCAACACAGCCATGCGAGCAACCGCTCTTGCGGTGACCAGGTCGAACCCGTCACGGTACCCCTGCTTACGAGCAACCTCTTCCGCACGCCCGTGAATCAGTTCAACCCCATTCAGGCCAATCGTATCCACAACATGCTTCAGAAAGTTAATTCGTTTGTTAAGCGAATCCACAATCGTCAGTTTCACATGCGGGAAACATATTTTCAGAGGAATACCTGGGAAGCCAGCGCCTGATCCGATATCCGCCAGATTGCCGATTTGAGTCATATCCACGTAAAAGGCGAGTGTAATCGAGTCGTAAAAATGCTTCGTATAAACTTGCTCCCGTTCGGTAATTCCGGTTAAATTCATTTTCTCGTTCCACTCTACCAGTATTTCGTAATACATCTCGAACTGGTGAAGCTGTATCTCATCGATCGTAATCCCGTGCTCACCGAGCCGGTCAACAAAAGCCTTCTGAATGTCGTCCATTCCTTATCCTTTCGCTGCGGTTACCCGGTTATAATGCTCCAGGTAAACGAGAAGTATCGAAATATCCGCTGGCGTTACACCTGCAATGCGTGATGCCTGACCGATGGAGATCGGACGGATCTTGTTCAGCTTCTGCCGAGCTTCCATGGCCAGTCCGTTGATTTCGTCATAAACGATATCTTCGGGAATGCGTTTTTTCTCCATCTTCTGCAGCTTTTCCACATGACCCAGCTGTTTCTCAATATAACCCGCATATTTGATTTGAATTTCGACTTGCTCCTTCATTTCCTCATCCAGTTCGTAAGGAGACGGTGAGAGCGACTCAATCATCGCAAACGTGATTTCCGGACGACGCAGGATCGTCAGCATATTGCTTCCATCCACAATTGGTGCAGAACCGGCCGCTTCCAGCATCGCATTCACTTCAACGGGCTTCACCTTCGTTTGACGAAGACGTTCGATCTCTTGCTCAACCAGTTGCTTCTTCTGAATGAATTTAGCATAACGCTCTTCCGAAATGAGGCCGATTTCGTGACCGATTTCAGTAAGACGCAAATCGGCATTATCATGACGAAGCAGCAAACGATATTCTGCACGGGAGGTGAGCAAACGATAAGGCTCATTTGTCCCTTTAGTCACCAGATCATCGATCAGCACTCCAATATAACCCTGGGAACGATCCAATATCACTGGCTCTTTGCCCTGCACTTTACGTGCTGCATTGATTCCCGCCATAATGCCTTGTCCTGCTGCCTCTTCATAGCCCGAGGTTCCATTGATCTGTCCGGCTGTGAACAGACCCGGCAGTTTTTTCGTTTCCAAAGACGGCCACAGCTGTGTTGGCACCATTGCATCATACTCGATAGCATATCCGTTACGCATCATTTCTACCTTCTCCATTCCGGGGATGGAACGAAGAACCGCAAGCTGAACATCCTCAGGCATGCTGGTGGATAGCCCTTGCACGTAGTATTCTTTCGTATTTTTACCTTCAGGCTCAAGGAAAATTTGATGTTTCGGTTTGTCGGCAAAACGAACGATCTTGTCCTCGATGGATGGGCAATAACGTGGCCCAGTACCTTCAATAACGCCGGAGAACATTGGTGCGCGGTGAAGGTTGTCATTGATGATCTGATGCGTATCCACCGACGTATACGTCAACCAGCAAGGAAGCTGCTCATTGTCGGAGGACTTTGTTTCATAAGAGAAGAACTTAGGCTTCTCATCCCCAGGCTGAATTTCGGTCTTAGAGAAATCAATCGTATCCTTATGCACTCGCGGGGGTGTACCTGTCTTGAAGCGAACAAGGTCAAATCCAAGCTCGCGCAGGTTATGCGCAAGTTTTACCGACGGCTGTTGATTGTTCGGACCGCTCTCATACATCAATTCACCCATAATAACTTTACCGCGCAAATACGTACCGGTTGTCAGCACAACGGCTTTCGCACGATATTCCGTACCCGTCTGCGTTATGATCCCCACGCACACACCATCTTCTACGATGAGCTGATCCACCATACCCTGACGAAGGGTAAGCTTCTCTTCCTTCTCCATCGTCTCTTTCATGGTATGCTGATAAGAAAACTTATCGGCTTGAGCACGCAGCGCATGGACAGCCGGACCTTTACCTGTATTCAACATTCGCATTTGAATGAAGGTTTTATCAATATTGCGTCCCATTTCTCCACCCAGTGCGTCGATTTCGCGCACGACATGGCCTTTGGCAGGCCCTCCAATGGACGGGTTACACGGCATAAAAGCAACCATATCCAAGTTGATGGTAACCATCAACGTTTCAGCACCCATTCGTGCAGATGCAAGTGCAGCCTCGCAGCCGGCATGTCCTGCACCGACTACAATCACGTCATAAGTGCCACCCATATAGCTCATAGCTCACCATCCTGTTCTAATTGTGTTATATACGTAATCAAAGGGCATCCACCTCGGATATCCCTGAAATTGCTGAGCCGTTCCTACTATATATAGTAATCCTTGGGGCTTATTTACCCAAGCAAAACTGTGAAAAAATCTGATCAATGAGCGAATCGCCAACCGCTTCGCCCAATATCTCACTTAACTGCTCCCAAGCCATTCTCACATCGATTTGGATCATATCAATCGGGATGAACTGTTCAGCCGCATCGTAAGCATCCTGCAGCGACTGCTTGGATTTCTTCAGCAAAGCGATATGTCGCACATTGCTTACATACGTCAGATCTCCGCCTTCAATCTGGCCGCTGAAGAACAAGTTGGATATAGCCTCTTCCAACCGGTCAATTCCCTCTTGTGCCTTCATCGACATCGGAACAATCAATTCATCGGGGTAGTACCGATGCAGAATGTCCAGATCGAGATTAGACGGTAAGTCCATTTTATTCATAATGACAATACATTGTCTACCGCGTATTTGTTCCATCAATTCCAATTCGTCCTGATGCAGCGATTCACTGGCATTCAGCACGAGCAGAATGAGATCCGCTTCGTTTACCGCATGCTTGGATCGTTCAACGCCGATCTGCTCGACCACATCCATCGTTTCCCGGATGCCCGCAGTGTCGAGCAGCTTCAACGGAATATTGTTAATAGTCACAAATTCCTCAATCACATCGCGAGTCGTCCCCGGTATATCCGTGACAATCGCCCGATTATCCTGGGCCAGCGTGTTTAGAAGCGAAGATTTGCCCACATTAGGGCGACCGATAATAGCTGTCGTAATCCCTTCACGTAGGATTTTCCCTTCTTGCGCAGTCTTCAGCAGCTTATCAATTTCACCCATGACAAGCTGGCTTTTCTCTTTAATGAATTCTGAAGTAAGCGACTCCACGTCATGCTCAGGATAATCGATATTCACTTCAATATGGGCCAGCGTTTCGACCAAGGTATGACGAAGCTCGTTAATCTTACGGGATAACGTTCCTTCAACCTGCTTGAGGGCAACGGAAAAGGCGCGATCGGATTTCGAACGAATCAGGTCGATAACGGCTTCCGCCTGGGATAGATCGATCCGCCCGTTTAAGAAAGCCCGCTTCGTAAATTCACCCGGTTCCGCCAAACGGATGTTTAATTGAAGCAACAAATCCATCACCCGCTTGACGGAGATGACCCCACCATGGGCACTGATCTCGACGACATCCTCGGTCGTGAACGATCGAGGAGCACGCATCACCGTCACGAGCACCTCTTCGAGGTTTTCTCCCGTTTTCGGATCTACAATATGACCGTAATGAACGGTATGGGAGTCCACTTCCGTTAACTTGTTTTTACTTTTGAATATACGCTCCACTTCCTGAACGGAATCCGGCCCGCTAACGCGAATAATCGCAATGCCGCCTTCACCGACAGCTGTTGAAATAGCTGCAATCGTATCACTAAACATCGTTTCCTTCACCTCTTTCTTTCGTTAAAAACATCAGAATTACAGCCATATCATATATAATCCGGCTGCTACATCTATCAACGTTAAAGAAAACCTCCTGCTGGAGTCTTCCTGTATAGGTCTTTTTAAAAAACAATGACTCCCTCTTGAAGCTTAAGGAGTCATTGTTTATATATACTCTTCAACTCATTTAGGACGACTTGGGTGTAATGACAACCCGCCGGTTCGGCTCTTCGCCCTTGCTGTACGTCTTCACGGCTCCATGCGACTGGAGTTTGGCGTGAATCACTTTCCGCTCAGCAGCAGGCATAGGCTCAAGCACAATCTCTTTACGGGTCTTCAGAACCCGTCCCGCTAACCGATCCGCCAGATCCTCCAGCGTCTTCTTGCGACGGTCACGGAAGTTCTCAGCATCCAGTACGATGCGAAGATAACTGTCGGAGTAACGATTAGCTACGATATTCGCCAGATACTGAAGGGCATCCAGAGTCTGACCTCTGCGCCCGATCATCAGTCCAAGTCCGGCGCCGGAAATTTGAAGCGTGGTAAAGTCTTTCCCCTTCTCGACGTCAACCGAAATATCAAGCCCCATGGCTTGTCCGGTTTCAATCAGAAAGGTGATGGCCTCCTGGTAAGGATCCTTGCCTGCAAGCGAAGCTGTGTCAGGGCTCTCTGTATCCATGCTGACAGCAGGTTCCTGCGTCATTACAGAGGTATTAGAGACCTGAACCACTTTGGCTGGAACAGCTTGCGCGTTCGTAGGTGGTACTTCCTTCACAGATGAATCGCCGCCAGCACCGTCAGGCAGGAGCGTTAGTTCGACTTTCGCTTCCTTGACCCCGAACAGGCCCAGGAATCCTCTTGATGGCTGACTCAATACTTGAACCGATACACGGTCTTGACTTACACCCCATCGGGCCAGCCCTTGTGCGACAGCATCTTCAATGGTTTTTCCTGTTGCGACGATTTTACTCATCTCGACTTCTTGGCTCCCTTCGAACCTTTTTTCCCACCTTTGCTGCCACTCTTTTTCCCGCCCTTGTTACCGCTCTTATTGCTCTTCTGACCGTCGGTTGCGCTGGCAACGCTTGCCACGATAGCAGCCTTGTCATTGTTGCGGTACAAGAAGTAGTTCTGCACGATCGTGTAGAGGTTACTGTAGAACCAGTACAACGGAAGTGCCGAAGGGAACTGGAAGGACATTACAAAGATCAGAATCGGATAAACAAACAGCATGAACTGCATCATTCCCATTTGCTGAGACGGGTTCATCTTCATCATCATTTTCGTTTGGAAAAACGTAGTTACAGCGGCAAGCACCGGCAAAATAAACAGCTTGTCCGGTTGACCTAATTGCAGCCACAGGAATTCGTGATCACGAAGGAGATTGTTATAGTAAATCGAATGATAGAGTGCGATAAATATCGGCATTTGTACGATCAGCGGCAAACATCCCGCCATCGGATTAACCTTATTCTCCTGGAAGAGCTTCATCGTTTCCATTTGAACTTTTTCAGGTTGATCTTTATATTTCTCGCGAATTTTCTGAATTTCAGGCTGAATGGCCTGCATTGCCTTCGAGCTTCTGACCTGTTTCAGAGTCAGCGGTAAAATCAAAGTACGGACGATAAGCACCATCACGAGTACGGACAATCCGTATTCACCGTTAAACCATGTAGCAAACGTATCAAGTGCCCATGTAAAGTAATAAACAACGTTGCTCTGCCAAAAGCCTCCATTTTTCAAATCTTCAATGGTACGCGTTTGGTCAGCTCCACCAGGCGCACAACCTGATATAACGGCCACTGCAAGTATTACAGCGGTGAGGAGGAACCATTTCCCTCGTCTTGTCTTCATGAACGACACTTCAAAACCCCTCTCTTCGCCATTCCATTCCACGGTAAATCATAACATATTTATATGGACAAATAAACACATGGTTCAGCCCCTCTTCGCTTTCAGAAGGGACGATTTCCTCAATACATGAAGCACGCTTTTTTCCAGCTCCTGATATGACTTATCGAGTGCTCCCTTTCGAACGATAAAGATCAGGTCAATATGCTCGATAATCTGATGCTGATGGTGCCTGACAATCTCTTTAACCAGCCGTCTCATCCGGTTGCGGACAACCGCATTGCCGATCTTTTTGCTGCATGAAACGCCAACGCGAAACTGCTCTACCTCTTTTTTGCGTGACCAATATACAACAAATTGATGATTGGCGAAGGACTTTCCGTGTCGATATACCCGGCTGAAATCAGCGCGGTTCCGTAAACGAAGTTTTCTATGCACAAGTTTCTCCCGCCCTGCCGTTAATCAAGTTCAAGAATCAAACGTTTCTTTGGCATCTCTTCTATTATAATAGTATAGTCATGCCAAAACCGCTATAAACACTCACTTGGAATACTTTAAGACAAACTATAGCCTATATCCTGCCGATTTCAAAAGGAAACTCCTCACACTGCAGGAGATATTACGAAAAAAAGACCACCTCGGTGGTCTTCGTGGCACAATATTAAGCGCTCAGTACTTTTCTGCCTTTTTGACGGCGGTTAGCCAATACTTTGCGTCCGTTCTTCGTGCTCATTCTTTTACGGAAGCCGTGTACCTTTTTACGTTTGCTTACATTCGGTTTGAAAGTCGGTCTCATGAATTAATGCACCCCCTTACAGGAATATGTCGTACCCATATTTTAAGATCATAACGTCAATCGACGCACTTTCACGGAAGAATAGACCGCGATTTGTTGAACCGACGTCTATGGACGTATCTCTTGTAAACAGACCGCTAAATGGTAGCGGATAATGTTCTCATCTTCACAGAAAATGCCTTTATACATTTAATCACGTTCAGGCCCAAAAGTCAAACCTTAGTTAACTTCAGCAAGCACTTAAGTTTTCCACAAGTAGTCATTATTGCTAGTTTTGAATTATCCACATGGGGATAACCTATTTAAATAGGTTGTGGATGTCATTTTTCGATCCATATAACGCCTTTCATCCCTAAAATGTCCCTTATTTACACATGCGCTATAAAAGAGTAGTATAAATAATTGAATTTAAGTTGTATACAAGTATACACCGAAGAAGGAGCTGCTTTGTTTTATGAAAATAGGCATGATCGGTCTGGGGAAAATGGGGCTCAATCTGGTTCAGAATCTAATTCATCATCAGCATCAGGTCGTAGCTTACGACTTAAATAAGGAATTGGTCGATCAAGCTGCCCAGTGTGGTGCCGAGGCCGCAGCATCAACTGAATTGCTTGTTGCCAAACTGGATAAACCCCGCATCGTTTGGATGATGGTACCAGCTGGAGATATCGTGGATTCCGTCATCGATTCCCTCACCCCACTCCTCGAGTCCGGTGATATTCTGATTGACGGTGGCAATTCACATTATAAAGATTCCAAAGCCCGTGCAGCGCGGCTGGCGGATCAAGGCATTTATTATTTTGATGCCGGCACTTCCGGCGGTATGGAAGGCGCTCATAACGGTGGCTGCTTTATGATTGGGGGCAACCGCGACGTATTCAACAGCATTGAACCCCTATTTAAGGATATGGCTGTTGAGAACGGTTACTTGTATGCCGGGGAAAGCGGCAGCGGTCATTTTCTGAAAATGGTCCATAACGGAATCGAATACGGCATGATGCAATCCATTGCGGAAGGCTTTGAAGTGTTGGAAAAAAGCGCGTTCGACTTCAACTATGAGGATGTCGCGCGGGTATGGTCCAATGGTTCCGTCATTCGGAGCTGGCTCATGGAGCTGACGCAAAACGCATTTTCCAAGGATCCGAAGCTGGATGGCATCAAAGGCGTCATGAAATCATCCGGTGAAGGAAGATGGACCGTTGAAACGGCACTTGAGGTTCAAGCCAGCGCTCCAGTCATTGCCATGTCGCTGTTCATGCGATATCGCTCCCTTGACCAAGATACGTTCCACGGCAAAGTCGTTGCAGCACTGCGTAATGAATTCGGTGGCCATGCGGTTGAAAAATCGGAATAGCATTAATTCTCTTCTATAACCTGCTGTTTCTTAAGGGCATCATGTCATAGTCTCTTTATGGTCCCTTTTCCTTTCGATGTGGTATCATTACCACTAGAGAAAATTAGAATCAGTACCGGATTGGAGAATTATGCTATGAAATTTCCCTCAACGTGGCTTCAAGGAGCCTCTCTCGGAGAGGCCATCGCCAGTGAACTGAGATTACAGATTATTAGTGGTACCATCAAGCGCGGAGAAATCCTGTCCGAGAACCGGATTGCAGGTGAATTCGGCACCAGCCGATCTCCTGTGCGGGAAGCAATGAAAACGCTGTCCAGCGAAGGATTGATACAATTGGAGCGCATGGGCGCCGTTGTCATGGGCTTATCGCTTAAGGAAGTAGAAGAATTATACGATGTCCGTTTTCTTATTGAGAGCTTTGTTCAAGGCCAAGTGTTTGCGAATCCCCAGCCGAAATTAATCCAACATTTAAAACAAATCGTTGATCGGATGGAGCTTGCAGCGAAACATCAGGACCCGGTTGAATTCTCCTATCAGGATTTGGCTTTTCATGAACGGATCATTACGGAAGCAAACCATAAACGGATTCTTCATCTGTGGAAGAGCATTCGCCCTATCGTGATCACAGTCATGTTAATTACGACCCGTCAGGTGTTCGGTGGCGGAGGCACCAAGATTCGGTATGTCATGGACAAGCATCTTCAGCTTATTGCAGAGATGGAATCCCTGGATCCGGCACGGATCCAAACGGCGGTTCAACATTATTTCGATGATTCCCGTCAAACGCTTCATCTTAGTTTTCCGGAGGGTTAGCTTAATCCTCCCTTCCTCCGTCTTACGAAACACTGCATGCGCTCTAAGTTGTCGACAAGTATACAATAGAATTCAGCTTTGTTTTGGGTATACTACCGCAGAACAGCTCGATATGAACCATTTCCCAATTCAAAATGGGTAATCTATAGGAGGAAGCAAGATATGAACTCACTATTCGGTCTCAGTCATAATGCTACATTAATGATCTGGACGCTGCTGACGATCGTCTTCCTGATCGTGCTGATTTCCAAATATAAATGGAACCCTTTCGTGACCCTACTGATCTCCGCTCTGATCCTTGGTCTATTGACGGGCATGCAGCCTGCGGATGTTATTACTTCGATCACAGGCGGCCTGGGGGGAACGCTTGGAACGATTGCCATCGTTATCGCCCTTGGTACCATGCTCGGAAAAATGATGGCTGAATCCGGAGGCGCCGAGCAAATCGCGACCACCCTCGTTGATCGCTTCGGCGAAAAGCGGGTCCATTGGTCCATGATGATTGTCGGCTTTATCGTCGGTATTCCCGTATTTTTCGAGGTGGGCGTTATCCTGTTGATTCCTATTGTCTTCACGGTTGCACGCAAAACGAAAATGTCTCTGCTGCACATCGGCATTCCGATTCTCGCCGGATTGTCCACCGTTCACGGTTTGGTGCCTCCGCATCCCGCTCCAATGATTGCTATTGAAGCTTATGATGCGAACCTTGGCATGACGATCCTCTACTCGCTCCTGGTCGGGATCCCTGCAGCGATACTGGCCGGTCCGGTGTTCGGCAAATTCATCGGCAAACGGATCCGAACCGAACCACCCGAGGAACTTGCCGAGCAGTTCTCAAGCAAAGCTGAACGCGGATTACCCGGCTTCGGCATCACTTTGTTTACAATCTTGCTGCCGGTCATTCTGATGCTTATCGGTTCCGCAGCCGATATTATCGATCCGGAGTCCACCAGCTTTATAGCCGTGTTCTGCAAATTTATCGGTCATGAAGTCATTGCACTGCTCATCGCTGCAGTCTTCTCCTTCTTCTCGCTGGGATTCGCACGCGGCTTTAATAAACATGATCTGTCCCGCTTCACCAGCGAATGTCTCGCTCCGATCGCTACGATCATTCTGATCATCGGTGCGGGCGGTGCATTCAAGCAGGTTCTGATCAACAGCGGCGTCGGCAATGCCATTGCCGAAATTGCAACCGGTGCAAATATCAATATCATCCTGTTCGCGTGGCTTGTAGCCGCACTCATTCGAGTTGCAACCGGTTCCGCCACTGTAGCCATGACGACTGCCGCTGGGATTGTCGCTCCTGTGCTTGCCATGACGCCTGGGGCTAACGTAGAGCTTGTGGTGCTTGCTACCGGGGCAGGCTCCATCGTACTGTCTCACGTGAACGATGCCGGCTTCTGGATGGTAAAAGAATTCTTTAACATGACGGTAGCCCAGACGCTGAAATCCTGGACCGTGATGGAGACAATTCTGTCCCTGACCGGACTGGTGTTGGCTCTGGTTCTCAATGTAATTGTATAATGAAGCAATAAGTCACATGGGGGCTCCCGGAATGCTGATATTTTGACAGCGAACCGGGTGCCCTTACGTAGAAAGAAGGTATGTCTCTTGAGTACTCAGAACTATATGATCGGTGTCGATATCGGAACAACCAGCACCAAAGCCGTGCTTTTCAAGGAGAATGGTGAGGTTGTAGCCAAAGCCGGCGGCGAATATCCGCTGCTCACCCCTACTCCCTCTACGGCGGAACAAGATCCGGAGCAAATCTTTCAGACCGTCATTTCCTCTGTCCAAGGGGTCATGTCGCAGAGCGGGATTGATCCGGCTCAAGTTCTGTTCGTTTCTTTCAGTGCGGCCATGCACAGCGTCATTGCCGTAGATAGCCAAGGTACCCCTTTGACTCGCTGCATTACTTGGGCCGACAACCGCAGTGCTGCCTGGTCTGCAAAGCTCAAAAAAGAACTCGGCGGCATGGAGCTGTATCTTAGAACCGGAACTCCGATTCATCCGATGTCGCCTGTGACCAAGCTGATGTGGATGCGCCATGAGCTACCTTCCATCTTTCATCAAACAGCCAAATTCATTTCGATTAAAGAATATGTTTATTTCAAACTATTTGGCCAATATATTGTAGACCACTCCATTGCCTCCAGTACCGGAATGATGAACCTTGAGGCACTGGCATGGGACCAGCAGGCGCTCGAGCTCGCTGGCATCACGGAGGACCATTTATCTGCGATAGTACCGACGACACATATTATAGAAGGCCTAAAAAGCGAGTATGCCGCAGCCATGGGGCTCTCCACTTCCACTCCCTTCGTGCTTGGAGCTGCCGACGGCGTGCTGTCGAACCTCGGCGTGAATGCCATCAAGCCGGGAGTCGTTGCCGCTACCATCGGTACGAGCGGTGCCATCCGTACGGTTGTTGACAAGCCGATGACCGATCCGAAGGGACGGATTTTCTGCTACGCATTAACGGAGAAGCACTGGGTCATCGGGGGTGCGGTCAACAACGGCGGCATGATTTTCCGCTGGGTTCGCGATGAATTTGCCGCCTCCGAGGTTGAAACGGCCAAGCGGCTCGGCATTAATTCGTATGATGTACTCACCAAAATCGCGGACCGTATTCCGCCAGGCTCGAACGGCCTGCTATTCCACCCGTACCTGACCGGAGAACGTGCGCCATTATGGGATCCGAATGCCCGTGGGTCGTTCTTTGGTTTAACCCTGAATCATAAAAAAGAGCATATGATCCGCTCCGTGCTGGAGGGCGTGATCTTTAATATGTATACCGTTCTGCTGGCGATGGAGGAACAAATCGGCCGGCCGGCCAAAATCCATGCCACCGGCGGTTTCGCCCGTTCACCGATCTGGCGGCAGATGATGGCGGATATTTTTGACCAGCAGGTGATCGTGCCGGAGAGCTACGAGAGCTCTTGCCTTGGCGCCGTAGTCCTTGGTCTGTACGCTACAGGAAGAGCCGATTCACTCGACATTGTAGAGACGATGGTTGGCGGCACCCATGAACACCAGCCTGTGAAGGAAAGTTCTGATGTTTATAAGGCTCTGCTGCCAATCTTCATCCGCATTTCGCGGAAACTGGAAGAAGATTATGAAGCCATCAGCCAATTTCAGCGCCGATTCGAGCAATCGTAAGCTTACTATAGTAAGGAAAACGTCTATCTACGTACATTCTAGAGAAAACAGACCGGCGATTAGATGTTGTTTTTCTTGCAATATCAGGTAGGCCAAGTTTCGAAGTTTATACTTTATCTGAAATAAAAGCCCGTTTTCGATGGATCCGATCCATGGCGAAAACGGGCTTTTTTTGTCATAATGCCTGTGTGAAAAATATCCACAGTGAGAATCCCATACCGAAAATTCCCCCTGCCTTACACATAAAGAAGTAGAAATCGCTTGGCTCCGGATTATCAACCATCCAATTCGAGGGCGACATATGAAACATAAAGCGTTGAAAGGCTTCATAACGGAATCCGCACCAGGCATAGATCAGCATCACGAGCGCCAATATGAAGAATCCTACGCTGCCGTTAGGGTCATGAAACTGCTCGTCGGCAGCCTTTGCAAGCTCCGTGGGGAAGTAGCGTGGCTCTTCCGGATCGGAACGGTGAACTTGGCTGCCGACCATGAACCTGATGCCGGGTACCACCATCTCCCCTTCCTCGTTGTAAGCAAGAAAGCTCCGGTCTCCAAAAGGTTTCACGAGGTAGGTCTTACCGTCAGGATAACTCACTTCGTATGATGCAGAATGGCCTGATTCCTTTTCATATGCCCGGATTTCATATACCTCGCCCGCAATCTCAACCCGTTTCTCATCTTCATAAGTATGAACATAAATCGGCTCGCCGCGGCCAAATGATGCCCTATATACGATGCTCCCGCTTCCCAAATCGGCATATTTGGCGTACTTTAGTCCTTCCATATGAAACACTTTCTTCGAATAATAGCCCTGGGCCCACACGGTAATTAGAACCAATGCGGCCGCCAGAGCGAGTAATAACCCTATTCTTCTCCAATTCAAGGCCTTCCCTTCCGTCCGCATCCTTGACTCCCCGTTCCGATTTTTTCTAATCATACGGTCCCTTCACAAAAAAGGTTTCAAAAGCCAAAGGATTGCCTATTGCCAACTTAAGTCCCTAATAAACTGCCGTTATACGATACCCATCGCGATTTAAACCTTAAATAAGGGGCCTTTCAAAGGCTCACGAGTACAGATTAAGCAAGATTTTTCTATAAAAAAAGCCCTCAAATGGAAATCTAGCGATTCCATTTGAAGACTATCCACAGCCATTTTTCACCTTTGGTCGATTGATTGGCTGCTAGAACATTCAACCATAAGTTATGAACAGATGGTGAGAGAAGAAAATTCTGCTTGTGAATCGGACAACCTGTGAATAATTTTTTGCGTTTTGAGGCCAATGATGTCGAAGGCTAAACAAATTATAAACAATATATAGTGGTGTGAATAAAAATTATGCACAACGTATTGAATTTGTGGATAAATTAGCGACATACATTGAAAATAAGGCCTTCTTTTGCTATGATGATATTACTTTTGGTTGTGAATATGTGAATGAAGCTATAATATTATCAACAGGCTGTGGATAAAGTTGTGAACAATTTCAATTTATCCATATTTTTTTGTTTCCACAGGAGTTAGTTCTGGGGATAATTAGACATCATTCATTTTCTTTCGACAATTCCACACATGGCTCTAGCCACATTTGGAAGATTTAAAGGAGTGACAGTT